>NZ_JAUSVO010000011.1:0-2500 GCF_030814715.1 Kaistia dalseonensis | reverse complement strand
CCATGCGAACGGGCCATAACGATTGACGACGAAACTGTTGTTGCGGATGAGGCAATCTCGATGATCACTACCAGTGTGGATCACCACCAGATCGCCCAAGGAGTTGGTGGAGCCTGACGGGATCGAACCGACGACATCCTGCTTGCAAAGCAGGCGCTCTCCCAGCTGAGCTAAGGCCCCTCTTGGGGTCGGCAAGGCGCAAGGTGATGGTGGGCCCAGGTAGACTCGAACTACCGACCTCACGCTTATCAGGCGTGCGCTCTAACCACCTGAGCTACGGGCCCATCACTGACACACCCGAACCTAACCCGCCATAACCTCACAGTCATGACAAGAGGCCCAGATGCAAGACGGCCTTGCAGCTGAACTCATCCGCGGAAGAAAGAGAGACGAAGACGGCGATATCCCGCCAAAGGCCTGACCAGAACACCCGAAGGCATCCATCAGTCGGCCCGTTTGATCTAAGGATCCGATAGGACCATCGTAAGAAAGTCCTGAAGGATCATCCTTAGAAAGGAGGTGATCCAGCCGCAGGTTCCCCTACGGCTACCTTGTTACGACTTCACCCCAGTCGCTGACCCTACCGTGGTCGCCTGCCTCCCTTGCGGGTTAGCGCAGCGCCTTCGGGTAAAACCAACTCCCATGGTGTGACGGGCGGTGTGTACAAGGCCCGGGAACGTATTCACCGTGGCATGCTGATCCACGATTACTAGCGATTCCAACTTCATGCACTCGAGTTGCAGAGTGCAATCCGAACTGAGACGGCTTTTTGAGATTAGCTCCGGGTCGCCCCTTCGCTGCCCATTGTCACCGCCATTGTAGCACGTGTGTAGCCCAGCCCGTAAGGGCCATGAGGACTTGACGTCATCCCCACCTTCCTCTCGGCTTATCACCGGCAGTCCCTCTAGAGTGCCCAACTGAATGATGGCAACTAGAGGCGAGGGTTGCGCTCGTTGCGGGACTTAACCCAACATCTCACGACACGAGCTGACGACAGCCATGCAGCACCTGTGTGCAGGTCACCGAAGTGAAGGGATCCATCTCTGGAAACCGTCCTGCCATGTCAAGAGCTGGTAAGGTTCTGCGCGTTGCTTCGAATTAAACCACATGCTCCACCGCTTGTGCGGGCCCCCGTCAATTCCTTTGAGTTTTAATCTTGCGACCGTACTCCCCAGGCGGGATGCTTAATGCGTTAGCTGCGCCACCGAGAAGCAAGCTTCCCGACGGCTAGCATCCATCGTTTACGGCGTGGACTACCAGGGTATCTAATCCTGTTTGCTCCCCACGCTTTCGTACCTCAGCGTCAGTTCCGGGCCAGTGAGTCGCCTTCGCCACTGGTGTTCTTCCTAATATCTACGAATTTCACCTCTACACTAGGAGTTCCACTCACCTCTCCCGGACTCAAGATCGCCAGTATGAAAGGCAGTTCCGAGGTTGAGCCCCGGGATTTCACCCCTCACTTAACGATCCGCCTACGTACGCTTTACGCCCAGTAATTCCGAACAACGCTTGCCCCCTTCGTATTACCGCGGCTGCTGGCACGAAGTTAGCCGGGGCTTCTTCTCCGACTACCGTCATTATCTTCATCGGCGAAAGTGCTTTACAACCCTAAGGCCTTCATCACACACGCGGCATGGCTGGATCAGGCTTGCGCCCATTGTCCAATATTCCCCACTGCTGCCTCCCGTAGGAGTCTGGGCCGTGTCTCAGTCCCAGTGTGGCTGGTCATCCTCTCAGACCAGCTAAGGATCGTCGCCTTGGTGAGCCATTACCTCACCAACTAGCTAATCCTACGCGGGCCCATCTCAAGGCGATAAATCTTTCCCCCTAAGGGCTCATACGGTATTAGCCAAAGTTTCCCTTGGTTGTTCCGTACCTCGAGGTAGGTTCCCACGCGTTACTCACCCGTCTGCCACTCCCCTTGCGGGGCGTTCGACTTGCATGTGTTAGGCCTGCCGCCAGCGTTCGTTCTGAGCCAGGATCAAACTCTCAAATTGAATGAGATCTTGATCGGCTATGGTCACTACGTATTGACGAGTCCCAAGCACACCGTCATCAACACGACATCTCTGCCGTGCTAACAACTAGCGAGCTTGCGAAACGTAGTGCCGCCGAAGTCTCTTTCTCGACGTCCAATTCCGAAGAACCAGACATCCGCAAGGACATCGCCGTCTACGTTTCTCTTTCTTCCTATGCAATTGTCAAAGAACAGACAGTTTCCACTGTCGCAGCTCAAAGCCCCAAAAGGCCAAGCCATCCGGCCCAAAAGCCGTAACCCTTCAGCCCGCTACACCACCAAACATCCCAGCCCGAAGACCAGTCCGTCAGGCCCGGTGAACCGAACCAACCGGCGCCTAACTAGTGGCTCATCACCACACTGTCAAGCTCCAAATCAACAAAACTCAGAGACGAGCTTTCCGTCCGCCGGCAGCGGTGCCGCCCGCGTTCTTGAGGCGGTTTCTAGGCCCAACACCCCAATCTGTCAACGACCAAATCATAA
>NZ_JAUSVO010000010.1 GCF_030814715.1 Kaistia dalseonensis | reverse complement strand
CCACGAGCGCCGTAGAGAGGCCAAACCCTTTCCTACGGGCGCGCAGCGCGCGGCCGTTCGCTTGCCGGGTGCGGGGTGCAGCCCCGCTGGGTCGCTGGGAGGCGGAACGCCCTAAGCGACCCATGGCCAGGGTGTGGGGGCGGCGAGCCCCCATTTGGCTGCCGGGAGGCCGAAGGCCATAGGCAGCCAATCGGGAGGGGCGGGGAGGGCGGCGCCCTCTCCGTGGCCGCAGCTGTAGCAAGGCCATCACAGGGCAGGCGAGACGCCAGCCCTGTCACTACCGGCAACGCGGGTAGTGACAGGGCGATGGGCAGGCCAGCATTCAGAATTGAAGCACCCCTAAACACCGCCACGAGCCAGCCCTCGGGAATATCGCTGCGACCTGTCAGGCGCGGGCGAGGGACGGGCGCCATAAGGGACTGGCGAGGTTCACTGGGAGCCCCGCCGTATACGACGACGAGACACCTCGGCAACACCCACAGGGCAAGCCCGCCCGTTTCAGAGAAAGGAATTCTGACCATGCAACCGCATGACATCCACGAATTCAGCGCCCCGCCCCGGCGGTGCGCGACATCCCCGGAAAGAACACGCACGGCCCCACGGGCACGGCCCGGAGAGGCACACAGAGGCCACCAAAGACAGAACGAGCCGGCGCGGCCGCAAAGGACGGAATGGCCAGCCAACCCGCAACCGCTTGGAGACTGACGGACACGGAGAAACGGAGACAACAACAGGGAGTACCCGACCCGACGCCCGCGCTTGTCGCAGGCACCACGAACCCCGTGCGCGGGGCCGTGAGGCGGTCATAAAAACTTAACCATACGAATGACGACTGCCATGGACGATTTGAGCTTCAGCCTGAAAGACCTGACCGCGCGAGCGGGCGACGGGTCGTTCGGCACCCGGGCGCTGAGGCACCGGGGCTTGCAGGCCATGGCAAAGGATTTGAAGGCGCTCGGCTACAAGCTGCCCGACGCGAAGAGCCTGAAGGGCAAGCACGTCACGGCCCTGGTGGGCCACTGGAAGGGCGCAGGCCTCTCCGACCAGACCGTGCGCAATCGCCTGACCTGGCTGCGCTGGTGGGCCTACCAGGTCGGCAAGCCCGGCCTGCTGCCGAAGGACAATGCCGGTTTTGGCCTGGCGGAGCGCGGCCGCTATTCCGGCAACCGCGCGAAGCGCCTGGAAGGCGACGCGCTCGAGCGCGTCACAGACCCCCGCGTTCGGCTCGCTTTGAAGCTGGAGGCCGCCTTCGGCCTCCGCCGGGAGGAAGCCCTCAAAATGCGCCCTGCCCTGGCCGACTTCGGCAACCGGCTGGCGCTGCGCGCCAGCTGGTGCAAGGGCGGGCGCTACCGGGAGATTCCTCTCACCCATCCTAAGCAGCGGGCGCTGCTGGATGAGCTGAAGGCGGTGGTGGGCGACGGGTCGCTCATTCCGGCCGGGGCCACCTACTACAAGGCCATGAAGCACTATGAGAACCAGCTGGTGCGCGCCGGAATCGGCAACGCACACGGCTATCGCCATGCCTATGCGCAGTGGCGCTACAAGGTGCTGACCGGCTGGGCCTGCCCGGCCGCAGGCGGCCGCACCGCCGATGCCATGACGGCGGACGAGCAGCGCCGCGACCGCGACGCCCGCCTCGAGATCTCGCACGAGCTGGGCCACGGTCGCCTCGATGTGACGGATACCTATCTCGGCCGCCGCTGGGCAACGAACACGAAGCAGGCAGCCTGACCATGGCCGACCCGCGCAAAGCCGCCCTGCCCGCCCGGCTGGCGGACATCCGCAAGATCACCGCTGAGGCCCGCGCCAAGGCGGCCGCCGACACCTTCGGCATCGGCGTGGTCATCGTCGCCATTGCCCAGGCGGCCAGCCACGGCCTCAACCAGGTGATGCTGGTGCCCGGTCGGCCACTCGACCTTCAGGCCGAGGAAGCCACCAAACAGACGGTGAAAGCCCTCCTCGCGGACGGGTTCACGGTCGAATGGGAACGGCGGCCGTGGCCCCGCCCGGATGAGGCGCCGGTGGCGATGATTGTGCGGTGGTAGGCCGTCGCATCGCGGCCGAGGAGGGGGTCGCGCCAGTAGGGGGAGGAGGTCGAGCAGCGGGGAGTGGCTGGCATGAAATGGAAATGGAATGCCTGGCCGGAGCGTGGGGAGACGTTGGAGGGCTGGATGTGTCCGTCTGGAAAGACGGACACGAGAGCCTGAAATAGGGGAGGACTTATAGTCCTAACTGATTGATATCTATTGATCATATATACAAGCTATCCGGGCTATATTTGGGGGTTTGAAGTGGCGTTTATCTATGGGTTTAAATCGATATAGAGTTCCAAGCCCTTCTTGTGAGCAATGGCTCGATACTCAGCGAGGGCCTGCTTGATTACCGGGAAGGTCGTCTCCTTCAGAACCCGCCATTCAGGAGAGATTTCCAGCGGTGGCCACGGCGGTGGCAGTTCGGGTTCGAGATAGGAAATTGGCTGCCGCAAACGAGGATCATTTATCTCCCGGATACTCAAAAGCGCGTAAGTCCGGGTCTCGTTTTGAACGGCTGCATTGAACCTACGCCAGAAGGTCTGTCGGAACCCTTGCTCCGCGTCGAAAGGTATATGGGAAACGTCACTGGCGATGAGAAAGTCGGCCCACACCGCCCTCAAAAAAGTGATGGTTGCGGCCACTGTTTCAGCTCGGCGCATCCGCTCCGCCTCAAAGCGCTTGTATGAGCCGGAAAGGATCTCCCATTCCCGACGGAGCTGCGCATCGAGGCGAATTTGCTGCTGCCGCTGCCTCTCCTGCTCTTCCCGCTCGGCGATTTCGCGCAGGCGCCTTCGCTCATCCAGCTTTTTCTGAACCCTTGCATTATGGGCCATGACCCTGGCGCGGTATCGATTAAGCTCGTCTGTCAGCTCAACCGCACTATGCCAGCCAGAATAAGCAGGATAGTTCATCAGCGCACATAGACCGCCACCAATACAAAAACCGACTATAAATCCTCCAAATCCTCCAAATGCACCTATAATCAACCCAACAATGAAAGCCGAAATCGCAGAATACAGAATTATATTCGGTTCTTTTCCTGATACCTGCCATTCATTTGGCACATGAAATAGCTCATCCGAATCCCAATCGAGACTCGATATTTCTGACCTTGCGCTGTTTACAAGGCCGATGACATCATAAGTCCAGCTGGAGAACTCAGTATTTAAAGGTCGCACGAGCATCTGGGGGCACTTTGAGCGACGAAACCAATGGAACTCGCGCATTAGGAGCGAATGCCCTCGTCGCGCGCAAGACTGCCGGGACGCTCGCGCCGCTAATTTCCTCCGGCGCCGCTGGCTATGCGATGGCAGCACAGTCAGCTCTTGGATTTAGCGAGGATGGCCGAGCGTTCCTGGAGCTCGGCAGCATGACTCCCTGGCTCTCGGAAGCGGCCATTTCCGCTATTGGCGAGCGACGGCGGGCCGCACTTGGCGAGATCTCACGGCGCAGTGGTCTTTCACCACCCATGCCCCTGCTCTACGCGGGATATCTCCGCGCGGTGCGCGAGAACGAGAAAATCCTCCGATCCTACGATGCGCAAAGCGCGGGACGGACAGGGTTTGTCGCGAATGACAGCAACGAACTGGCATATTTCCTGACGCGGATTTTCGACCCCGCCCGGCATTCTGCTGATGCCAAGGGCTATGCCTCCTATCTATGTGACATCGACCCCCAGCTGGGAAACATCATCACAGCAGAGATTGCTGTCCGCCTCCCTGCCGAGGAGCGCCTGCGCCATACCTACATCGTCGGCGCATCCGGCTCGGGCAAATCCGAGCTGCTGAAGCTGCTGGTGCACCATGAGGTCACCCATGGCGAAGCAGCCGTGGTCGTCGTCGATGCCCATTCCGACCTTTGCGAACAGATAGCGCGTTGGCCTGAACTGGCGGACGGAGAGCGGCTGGTCTTCATCAAGCCCGGCGAATTCGCCGGGCTGGTCGCAACCATCAATCCGCTTGAGCCACCACCTGGTGCCAGTGACCGTGTGAAGGAGAAAATCGCCAACCGGCTCGCCGAGGTGCTGGCGGAAATCTGCCGGGGCGAAGGCGGCGCCAGCATGACGCCGCGCATGGTCAATATCGGCAAGGCCGCCGTGCGGCTCCTCCTCGACAAGCCTGGAGCAACGCTGTGGGATTTGCTCGAGCTGCTAGCCGAGGAAACACCGAAGCCCCTCCTCGAGGCCGGACAGCGCCACCCTGACCGGGCCGTGAGCTGGTTCTTCAAAAATGACTGGCAGGCATCCGATTACCGGGCGGCCAAGGGCGGCATGCGGGCGCGGCTGCTCAACCTGCTCATGCTGCGCGACTTCAGCGATATGACCTGCGGCCCGAGCACGGTGCAGCTGGCGCCGATGGTCGATGCGGGCAAGGTGCTGCTGTTCTCGCTCGGCAGCGCGGGCACGGATGCGGCGCAGGTGCTGGGACAGCTGATTGTCGGCCTGCTCGCCGCAGTCGGCGACTTGCGCAAAGCGGAGGAGCGCACGGACAGACGGCCGGTGCATGTAGTGCTGGACGAGTGCCACAACTTCACCGGCCCGGCGACGGAAACCATCCTGACCGAGCTGCGGAAATATGGCCTGCATCTCACCCTCGCCCATCAGTTCCTGACCCAGCTCGGAACGGACGAGCGCGACGCAGTGCTGGCGAACACGGCCGTCAAGATTCTCGGCCGCAGCGACTATGCCCCGCGCATGCTCGCGGCCATGGGCCTAGATGACGACGAGGGCCGCACCCTCGCTCGCAATCTCCAGCCCCGGCAGTTCCTGGTGCGCTGGGGCGCTCGCTCGCCCTTCATGCTGATACCGCGCAGCGACCTTGCCGACGACACCCACCGCATCAGTGAGGACGAATGGAAGGCCGTGCGCAGCCGTCAGGAGGCGTTTTATCGCTCGGTCGAGGCAAAGCCCGTCACGGTCATGGAAAACGCGTCTGTGGACGCGGCAAGAGGTTTCTCGCGTGCCCTCGACTGACGTGCTCCCTCCCCCAGGCGATACCTCTCCCGTTGCAGGCAGGATTCTCGAATGCCTGGCGCGCTATCGCTTCCTCACCGTGCCACAGTTCCGGCAAGCCGGAGCCGGTGACGAGAAGACCATCCGCACGCGGCTCCGTGACCTGCTGACGGCCAAGCTCATCGACAGGCAGGAATTCCGCCTCGGGCCGAGCGCCGGGCTGCTGCACACCATGTACTGGCTGACAGCGAAAGGTGCCGAGCGGGCGACACCGCCGGGCGGTGAACCACCAGACTTCCCGAAGAGCCCTCACCTCACGGCCAGCCATGCCTGGCACCGCAGGCTGACCATTGACACGCTGATAGCGGCCGATAGCTGGGCGGCTGCGACCGGGCAGGAGCTGCCAGACGTGCGCGCCTATATGGTGCGGAGCGGGAAGGCCTGGGCCTCGACACTCCCTGCGCTGAAGGTGACGGTTGACGCTATTGTGCAGGTGCGGGGCAATGACGGCCGCCGCCGCACCTATGTCACCGAGATTTATTGCAGCCGCTACAGCGGCGGCGCTTCCAGCTTTTCGGCAAATCAGCTGAAGGTCTATGGCGAGGCTGGACAGTCCGACGCCCTCGACGAGGCCCTCGGGCTGGAGCCGCAGGAACCGGCCGCCCGGCTGCTCATCGTCTGCGATACGCCGGAGCTGCGCGACCGGCTGTTGCGGACGCTACCGGGGCGGCAGGGGCTTCCTCCAGCCGAGGCCCGTGTCTGGGAGCGGTTTCATTTCAAGGCCGCTGATGAGCTGGCCGACTTCGGCAACGGATGGCATCGGATGGATGGTGGCCAGGCTGCCCTGCCCTCGGGAGCGGCCTAAGAGTCGTTTCAGGTCACTTTTTGAGGTGTTAGGCGTGGCTGGCCTGAACCGGACCTAGAAACATCTCCGATGCCCTCTCTTTCCTTCAAAAATCAGGTCGGGCCTTTTTCTGAGATTCTGAAACAGATTTCTGAAGGAGTTTTCTGAGAGGCTTTTCTGAATCCTTTCTGTTCTATATAGGGCGCCCCCAAATCAGCGCTGGAAGCGCCCCCAAATCAGCGCTGCTACGCCCCCAAATCAGCGCTGGAAAAAGGCATAGCGCCCCCAAATCAGCGCTGCTGCGCCCCCAAATCAGCGTTGCCCCCCTGTCAATTCGTTGAATCGGAAGGGAAAAATATCGGAGCGTTCGCCCCCAAATCAGCGTTGGTGAGCTCAGGGGAAATTGGCCGCTTTCTGCCGGTACAGAAGGCCGGAAAATCAGGCGCGGATACGAGTGGGAATAGCGAAAGCCGAGGGGTCGGCAGCGCCCATTTCAAGCCCGCGCTCGGTGAGCCTGGCTGGGACTTTCGGGAACAGCTCATGGATGCTGGCCAACTCGGCAGCGAAGGTTTCGCGGAACTTGCGGTCGCGGGCGAAGCCGTCGCCGAACTGCTCCTTGAGACGCGCCCAATCCAGCACATAGTGGCTGGAAAGCCTTGTCATCCTGAACGTCAGCCAGAGGAGCAGGTCAATCTTGCGGGATGAGGCTGAGAAAGCCATGAGGGCGCGCACATCCACCGGCAGGGCGTGCTTCACCAGCTCATCGTAGAATTGCTGGGAGAACGTGATGGTGGTTGGCCATAGACTGCGCTGGTCGGGGTTGTCGCTGAACCAGAGTTCGACCTTTTCCAGCGGCTTGACGTCGATTTGGGCTGAACGGCGGCCGTCCCATTTGCTGAATTCCATACGGCATGCGGCGAGCGCGCGTAGCTGCTCCTTGAACGGAGCAATCGTGCCATGAGCACCGCCCCGCATCTTGAAGCCCATATCGTCCATGAACTGCTTGAGCGTGTCGGCCGTCTCGACAACAGGGCTGCGGTTCCGCAGGGCCTCCGTGCTGAGATGGGCCATAATCAACCGCGCCTTTGGCCCCCATGGCACGGGTTGCAGCAGTCGTTCCCCATTGGGCGCGCGCAGCTTCCCGGCGGTTACAACCAATGACATGCGACCTTGTTGCCGTTCATATTCCGTCTGGTCGGCAGGCAGGCGTCGATGGGGAAGGCCACAGATAGCCAGCGGCGTGGGCATGAAGCGCAGGCTGTCGGCCGACAGTCCGTTCTTGTCGATGTCCTCGCGCCACTCGGCCCGCCGTTTGGCGTCTCTTGGTAGAGAATTGATGAGCACGACCTTGCGTTGTCGAGCGGCCTGCTCCTCAAGCAACTGGTCGATGAAAAGAGACCGGGAACCAGGCGCGCCGAGGCGCTGGCCTGCATCGTAGCGGCGTAGCCGTTCGATGAGGTCGCTGTCCTGCAAAAGTGATTCGTCACGGCGTTCCATCAGGCAAAGCCTACACCGTGATGGCCCAAGCCGGAATCGAGCTGCCCCGATACCGGGCAACTTTCGGTCGTGCCGCACAAGTTATAACGCATACCTTATGAGTTATAACTTATGCATTATTTTGTCGGGCATGTCCGTTTCGCTCCAGCCATTCGCGGATTGCGGTGGCGCAGATGTCGCTGACACGTTGCCCCCGGTCGATGCCGAGGAGCTTCAGAGTACGCACCTCGTCCGCCTCAAGATACACGCTTACCTTCGGGTACTTGACGCCGCTTGGCTGTGTGGTGGCCGGTTCCGGCTGCACGACCTTGCCGCCTGTCGCGGCAATATCCTTAGGGGAGAACATTGCCAAGGATTGACGTTTAGCCATGGGCTACCCTTTCAGCCTGTTTTTAATCCAGCGCCACAGGGCGCGTATTTCCTCGGCCGCTTTGCCATGCGTGTTGAATTCGGTCACGCCCTGCCCGCTGCCCAAAGCGTCCTGATGGTCGTTGCGCTGCGTGATGGGGGGTTCGGCGAGAATGCCAAGAACCTTCAGTCCTGCCGCCGCCTCGTTGAGACGGCCGCTGCGCACGGGAGCCTGATTGAGGACGAAGGCAAAGCGTCGGCGCGTGGACTGGATGGCTTCGAGAGTGGGCTGGGTTGCCTCAAGGTCGGCCGGGGTAGGTCGCGCCGGTATCAGGCATAAGTCGGCGCCTCGAATCGCCGCCGTGACAAGCGGGCTGTCGGTGCCCGCCGTGTCCATGATAACGAGCGAATAGTCTTGCCGTGCGAGGGTTGCGAGCGCTGTGTCCAGCTGTGTTTCAGTGGAAACGCGGTCGAAGCCTGGGGTTTCGACAGAACGGCGCTCTATCCAGCGGCCGAGTGTGCCTTGCCGGTCGAGGTCGAGCACGAAAACCTTCTCGCCCGCCTCCTCTGCGGCCACGGCGAGATTGGCCACAAGGGTGCTTTTGCCGCTTCCGCCTTTTTGAGTAACAAGAGTGAGCACTTTCATAAGTGCATGATACGCTATAGCGCATAAATTTCAAGCTAAACGCTATAGCAATTGCGTTATGCGTTAAAACGCATAACGCATAAAATGCGGCCTCACTCGAATTGTTTTCTAGACCGAATTAACAAAGTCCGACAGGTCAGACAGCCGATGTTGCCAGAACAGAGCGACGCTTAGGTCATCCTGAACCGCAAAACAATTAGCGGGACTAAATACACCGCTCATAACCGCAGCGGGTATAACTTGAGCGCGACCCAATTTATTGTACCATGTGGAGGCTTTTCCGCCCGTGTCGTGAACTAGTCTTTTGTATGAATTTACGGCTGAGTTAGAAACCTTGCACTCTATTGCTAGAATGCGATTGTCGCGGAGCGTAGCCACGACATCAGCGCGAGTCCCGGCAAGTGTCGTTTCCCCACAAAATTCCCCCGGCTTGGGGGCCGCTGAGAGCATAGGAATCGCTCGCCGGGGCACTTCAACCATCCCAACGGACTTGAGCAGGTCTTTGACTGCCTGCTCCTGAGTGTTCTTCGCCAAGCCTCGCCGAATGGTGGTCACGTCGGTCGCCGCCGCAAGAGCGGCAGACGCAATGATTGCCCGCTCCAGCTCCTCGCTGGTAGCGGAGCGACCTTCGGCAATCCATGGGAACCGATGCGGGTCAAGAATCTGAAGCATCGTATCTCGGATGCTCGTTGCCGCATCAATATCGGCTCTCAGCTTTGAGGCGGTAAGTTTAGCGTCAGCAACCGTCTCAAGGTCATCTTCTGAAATCGGCGGCGCCGCGAGATACCGAAAAGCCTTCTGGCCATCTCTATCTTGTATCAGCTTAGACAACAGCTCTGCGTCGACTGGATTGGCTGATATCGTTTCAATTTTTTGTATCGTAGAGCGGAAAATATCTGAAAATCGAACAAATAGCTTTGAATAAAGTTCAAGGGGCTCATCAAGCCGCTCATGCCGAAATAGATTCCTGGCCTGGGCGGCGTCGCTCCGCAGTTCGTCTATAGTCCATCTCTTCGGCGAGCTCATAGAGACGTTCTACGGTCGGGATGCGGATTCGCTCAAGCTCTTTCGGCTCAAATTTGACCAATCCACCAGCATACGTTCGCCCGCCATCCATGCTGGTGTGCCGTCGTAGATAGGCAAGCGTCGCCAAAATAAGCTTCGATGAGAGCTGTTGGCGAGGGTAGAGGCCGTGCGCGATGTTCAGATGTCGTGCACCAGCCTCGTTTAGGACAAATGCGGGGGCTTGCCGCGCCATGTAGGTGCACAAGATGGCGGCTGGCTCTCGCAGGCCGACCGACCACCATGCCCGCCTATGCTGGGCGATATACCCGTCAGGCGCACCACTCTGCGCGGCCCACTTAAGGAATATATCAACAGCCTTGCGTTCATGTGGCTCAAGGTCGCCAAGTTCCGCAGGCAGGTCAACAACGCGCTTCAGGAGGGCTAGTGAGGAGAGTTTGCCTTGAGACCGAAATAACTCTGCTGCTCGCGTAACGGTCGGATACTTGAATCTCTCCGGCACTTGTCTGGCGTTTTCGGACGCGACCCAGACGGAATTATTGCCGGTCACTTGTCCTCTATGCGCCCGAAATAGCTCGCCAAGTTCCATTGTCCCTGGGTGCGACTTTGGCTCGTCTTTTATGAACTGTGACCACTTTGCGAGGGCCGTCAGGTTCTTCCATTCCACGAGGCGCCCAGAGGAAAGAGGGGCCAACTCTGCAAGGGAATTGACGGCTCGCATGGTCAACTGAGCCGGTCTGTTTCCCGCCTTAAAGCAGGTTATGGCGCCCGTAGTCATCGCGTCTGCGAAGGGAGTAGCCGTCGGGTCAATGACGTGAACGGCCGCTCCCCCTAAGCCGTCTGCAAGCATCGCGCGGAGTGTCCGGCCATAATTCACATCGAGCCATTCTGCGGCAGTGATGAATGCCCCGAAATCGCCTGGACGCGCGAGCGCGCGCGTCTTCATGAAGAAGTGGATATGCAATCCGGCCAGCTTGCTCGCGGGAAACCCGAACTCCGCCGCTGACTTTGCAAACCAATCTTTCCAATTCGGCGCAATGTCATGGTGACGCACATAGGGTGGGTTCCCGAGGAAGAGGGTCGGGCCAGCCGTAGTAGGCAGGGTGAGCTGTCGATAGTCGACGAGCTTGATGGCAAGCCGCTCGGAAAAGCCTAATGCAACAGCATTCGCTCGTGCCATTAAGGTCGCAAGAGGGTCAACGTCGACGCCGATAAGCTGAGCGTGCGGAAAATGCTTCGCAGCTTCCATTAGGAAGCGGCCCGAGCCAACGCCTGGGTCGACCACTCTGTCTGGGTGAGAGGGCTCCGCCGCCGCCCATGAAACCATTGCCTCCACGATGGTAGCAGGCGTGTAGGTCGCACCCAATTGACGGCGCGCCTCTGGTGCGCGCAAGAGGCAGAACTCTGTGCCAAGGGGGTCGCGGCCGCCCCGTATCTCTGCCAGCGTCTCGGAAATAACGGAAGGCGCTACCCACGGCGCATTGGCGAGAAGTCTATGCTCCCCTGGCGTCAGGTGAACCGAGGGGTCGTTAGCAATAATTGCTCCGGCCAGAGCGGCAAGCGAGCGCTCGCCCCAATTCATGACCTGCTCTCTTTGCCACTCTTCTCGTATAGTGACCACATTTCTTCAAATAACTTCTTGAGCGACAAGCTCCTTCGACCCGCCTCGGCTTTCACCTTGCTGGCTAGTTCCGGCGTCATGCTGAAGCCAACTATTTGCCTCGGCGTCAATCTGTCAGATTCTGACTTTTCTACTTTGCTCATGTCAACATGATTGTCGACATGTCGACAGAATGTCAAGGGGCAATGTTTGCTGGTCAGCCTTGCCGAACCGGCTCACGAGCGCATCCGCGAAATTGTCGACTCGCTGACATTGTAGCGGCGCGCCAGGTCGGCCGCCGTGACCTCATCGGCGGCGAGGGCTTCCAGAATTTCACGCTTCTGGTGAGGGGTGAGCTTCGACGGCCGCCCCATCCGCACGCCACGCGCCACGGCGCGCTTCCGGCCTTCACCTGTGCGGCTGGCAATCAATGACCGCTCGAACTCGGCGAGGCCGCCGAGCACAGTCACCATAAGCCGCCCGTGCGGCGTGCTCGTATCAGCCCATGCGTCGGACAAGGAGCGGAAGGCCGCTCCCTTGTCACTGATGGCGGCCAGAATGTTCAGGAGGTCGCGGGTGGAGCGGGCGAGGCGGTCGAGCCGGGTGACAAGCACCACGTCGCCCGCGTTCAGGGCCTTCAGCAGCCGCGCCAATTCCTTGCGGTCTGTCTTCGCACCGCTTGCAGTCTCCCGAAACACCTTCTCGACCCCGGCCTGGGCCAAGGTCTCTGTCTGGGCCTCAAGGGGTTGCCCGTCACTGCTTACTCTGGCATATCCATAAATCATATTGACAATCTTTAGTTGTATTCATATATCTCTATCTGCACTGAGGTACTTGTACCTTGCTTTCAAGAAATACCCCCGAGCCACCGGGGGTATTTTTATGCTCTATCTCTTCCAGTTGATTGAGATTTTAATTCTCAACCATCCTAGCCATTCAAGAGCAAGGCTTGCACTGAGGTTTCTCATGCACTTTGCTTTCGTTGTTGTCCTCAGTGCATATTTACTATGGGTCGGCTTTCATACTTTTGCAAGTATATTTTGCAAGAAAATTGCGTTGCAGAAACAACGGGCTGATTTCCTTGCATAATTCTTGAGTTTCGCAAGAAACTTGAGTAAAGCATCTATTTAAAATTATATACGCTGTTTACTGCACTCATGCCGAGTGCGACATTGGCCTTGCGAGTAATGACCACTCGCTATTGGGAGGATGGCATGGCTGATGCGTTGTTTGGTAAAACATGGCATATGAACAGCGGCGCTAGCATCTTCAGTTCTGATTTTAAGCCCGCAACAGAAACGCGACTATACGAAGAGCGTGACAACGGTTATAAATTGACCGTTAGCGGTTCTAATAATGGAAATTATTACCAGTGGTGGTACGAAGCTTACCACGACGGAAAATCATACCCGGTTCATGGAAGAAGCGATGTCAGCGCGATAACAATATATCGCATATCAGATAAGATAACTGTCGGCTTCTTCGAGAAAGAAGTGAGCCCCGGCGTGATGATGCCTGGCGGGCCATACGCCAGAAAACTGTCTGCCGATGGCACTTCGCTTGAAGTGCAAGCCGCCGGTCGAAATTCAGACGGTACGGCATTCTTCGACGTTATCAACTATCAGCTCTAGCTAAATACGGGCTGGCTGTTTCATTAGCCGAAACGACGATGCCCGCTCACGGTGAGCCGGAGCGGGCATCTGAAATAGGGGAGGGATTCGAACCCTCGGAACCTCGTGAGAGGCTCACCTCCTTATCAGGGAGGCGCAATCGGCCACTCTGCCACCCTGCCATTGTTATGGCGGCCCGTTAAACCGACGTGATATAGATGGTTATGGACGTTGCCTACTTCAAGAGGCGGGTCACTACTGACGCTCTATTTTGAATCGACCGAGGTTGCTCTAGTTACCGCCTCGGGATCGACGTGGCGGCCTCGTCTTCACCGCTTTTGCGGAACCGGCAGAACGTGACTTCGCTGTGATGATATTGCCGCCGGTGCTCTTTCCGGCTTCAGCGCTATCCTCCGCCTCGATAGGGATCAGATTGCCGCTCTCATCAAGGTCATCGATGTCAAAAGCGCTGACCTCGTTCGCGCGAATTACGAGAGCTTGCCACTTATTCTCTTGAACCAAGCCCGACAAATAGGCTCTTTTAATAATGTGATAAGGGTTATATATCAATGCATAAGATAGATCGCCAAGTGGTCCAGGTTTCAATCCAATAAAACCGAGCTCAGATAGCCTCTGAATTCTATCTTTCCACGTTCTAGTTGCTCTCTGACCCTCAAATCCTGCATGAAATGCCATTTCCTCAGGCCGATTGAGAGTGACGAAACTCTCTTCGATCCGCTGTCGTGACCATAGTTCGAGATAGGTTTTCCCGACAGGAAACCCCTTCCCCGACAGATCATCCATGATGCTGAGCATCAGTGGCATCAGACGCGGGACGGCAACCCATCCGTCCTTGTCCATGCTCCACAGCATATTATCGGCAAGGTCAGGCCACAGCTTCCGGCGAGCGTCGAGCTGGCGCTGTAAGATCGAACGGGCAGTGTTTCGGGCCATAGTGCTCCATAAACAATAGGGCGGACTCGGGTTTGGACGCCGAGTCCTTCGCTATTGATCAGCCCTGGCACCGCGTTGACCGAGGGCGTTCGGAGATGGGGCCGCTGTTGGGCTGGCGGCTAGTCTCTGACCTTCACGATGAAGGGATCATAGCGCGCGGAACATCAGAGTCGAGCGCGTAGTTCCTGAAATTGAGGCCGAGATATCGCGTAATCTGTCTGACACCTATGGCCAGATGGTCGTTATAATCCAACTGGAAATGCGAAATGGTATGTTCGTGCCCAATGACGTCTAAAAGCTCAGTTTCCTCAAAGGGTAATGATGAATGCCTCGGTATCACGATCTCGCGGTTTTGCAGTATCGCGGTATGCCGGTGTCGCGGTGATGGGGATTGCAAAAAGGGGGAAGAGGATCCGATCTCGATCGGGGCAAAGGCCCAGATTTGGGCCTTTGCCTTCCCAAGCCGCTGCCGCGACCGCCTGGCGGGGTCAAGGGCGGCCGGAGGCCGTTCATCTTGCCCTTGAGGCCGACAGGCAGGCGTGGCCCTTCCTTCGCGCTCCACAGGAGCGGCTAGGAAAGGGTTTGGCCGAACGCGCCGACCACGAGCGCCGTAGAGAGGCCAAACCCTTTCCTACGGGCGCGCAGCGCGCGGCCGTTCGCTTGCCGGGTGCGGGGTGCAGCCCCGCTGGGTCGC
>NZ_JAUSVO010000009.1 GCF_030814715.1 Kaistia dalseonensis | reverse complement strand
TCGTTCCGATCGCCATGGAAGAGAAGCTGCGCTTCGCTATCCGCGAAGGCGGCCGTACCGTCGGCGCCGGCGTCGTCGCCAGCATCATCAAGTAATCAAGGCGGGATGCGACCGCATCCCGCTTTTGGCCTGCCCAACCGGTTGGCCATCCATTCGAAGCGCAAGCGCGGCTGATCCGCGCTTGCGCTTTTTTCGTTTCTGGCCCTGTCGTTCTGGGCGGGCTCCGCCATGCCGGCAGCGGCCTTCTGTCCAGACCGGCCACCCTGCAAGGGATGTGGCTGCAAGGGTGGACCCGGCTATCGCGGGCCGGACGGAAACTGTGTCGGCTACAAGGCGCTCGCCCGCGTCTGCGGCACGCCGCCCGAAACCCGATGCGTGTTCGAAAACGCACCCGGCACGGGCGCCAATCGCGAATGCGCGCTCGAACCGCGCAAGCCGAAGATGGTCGCGCCACCCGCTGGGCCCGATGATCAGCCCGCGCCGCTCACTGCGCCCTGAGTTTGAGGTTAATCGCCGAGGGTCGGGCCGACATAGCGGGCGCGGGGGCGTATCAACTGGCCGCTCGCGGCTTGCTCCAGCGCATGGGCGATCCAGCCGACCGAGCGCGCGGTCGCAAACAACGTCAGCGCGGCGTCGCGTGGCAGGCGGAAGGTCCGTTCGAGCAGCACGAGCGCGACATCGATCGACGGCGCGAGGCCGGTGGCGTCCCGCGCGGCGTCGAGGAAGGCGCGCTCCCGCTCGCCCAAAGGCACAGCACCAAGCAGCGCGCCGGCGCGCGGGTCACCGTCGGGATAGAGCCGGTGCCCGAAGCCCGGTATCGCCTCGCCGCGCGCCAGCCGCGCCGCAACAGCGCTCTCCGCGTCGCCGGTGCGTCCGATCTCGTCGAGAAAGGCCGCAACGCGTCGCGTGGCACCGCCATGGGCGGGCCCGGACAGCGTGACGAGGCCAGCGATCAGCGCATGTGTCAGCGAGGCGCCAGTGGAGGCCGTCACCCGCACCGCGAAGCTGGAGGCGTTCAACTCATGGTCTGCCGCCAGCACCAGCGCGCGGCGGATAGCGTCGGCGGCGGCAGGTGCCTGCCATGTCTCGGCCATGGCGCGGTGGAGTGGGCCATCGACCAGCCAACGCCCGATCGCCGCCGAGGCGATCGTCCGCACCAGTCGCGCGGCCCGCGTGAGAAGGCGTGTGCCGGCTTCGCCGGGCAGGGCAGTGGGCAGATCGGCCGCGAGCGCGGCGACGGCGCGGTCGATCGGCGTGCCGTCCGGCGGCGGCTCCCATCCGATCCGGCCGCGAAAGGCGACGGGGCCCATCTCCCAGAGCAGTGCCGCGATATCCTCCAGCGTCGCCGTTTCCGCCAGCGTCACCGCATCATGGCCGCGAAAGGAGAGGCGATCAGCCTCGATGCTCGACAGGTGGGTCGGCAGGACCGGCATGCCCCAATCGAGCGCAGTCGCAGCCGCCATTGCGGGCCGTCTCTGCCGGCGCTTCTTCTCGGCGAGCGCGTCGATGTCGGCCAGCGAATAGAGCCGGGCGCGCGGGTCGTCGGGCTGAGGGCGCGTCCGCACAAGGCCGCGGCTGACATAGGAATAGAGCGAGGCCGCGCGGATGCCGAGCCGCCGGCTTGCCTCGCTCGCATCCACAAAGCCGGTCAGGTCAGTCATGTCGCGATCCTATATTGATCTATCGAATCAAGATTGAAGCCAGAATCCATCTAATCAATGTTTCGACACATCGAACAGCAGGAAGATGGAGATGAACATGTCGAACGGGTTGGCGGGAATCGTCGCGGCGGAAACGGTGCTGAGCGATGTCGATGGCGAGGGTGGCCGCCTGATTCTGCGCGGCTATGAACTCGCCGATCTCGCTGGGCGGGTGTCATATGAGGCGGCTGCTGCGGTTTTGTGGGAAGGCTTCGTGACCGATGCCGGGGCGAGCGCGCTGCAGCAGGCGATCGGGGCTGGGCGCGCCGCCGCCTATGAGCGCTTTGCCGGCGTGGCCGCGAACGGCTTCGGCGCCCTGGAGCCGGTCGAGGCCATGCGGCTGCTCCTGGCGGGCATTGGTGACAGCGATACCCTGGCGGCGCCCGCAGCCCTTGTCGGCGCTACCGGTGTGGCCGCCGCCATGGCGATCGCCGCCAGCGAGGGCAGGGGTGTGTCACAGCCCGATCCCGCGCTGCCGCACGCGACAGACCTGCTGCGTATGATATCCGGCCATGCGCCCTCCGCTGCGGCCGCGCGGGCCTTTGAAACCTACATGGTCACGGTGATCGACCATGGGCTGAATGCCTCCACCTTCGCCGCTCGTGTGGTCGCCTCGACCGGGGCCGGGCTGACCTCGTCGCTGGTCGCGGCGTTGTCGGCGCTGAAAGGGCCGCTCCATGGCGGCGCGCCGGGACCGGTGCTCGATATGCTCGACGCGATCGGCGCGCCAGAGAATGCCGAAGCGTGGATGGAGGCTGCGTTGGCACGGGGCGAGCGAATCATGGGGTTCGGACATCGCGCCTACCGCGTGCGCGACCCGCGCGCCGACGTGCTGCGTGCAGCGCTGACCGAGATGGGTGGCGGGGCAGGGCGGCTCGACCAGGCCCGTCAGATCGAGGCGGCGGCGCTCGCCGTGCTCAAGCGGCGGAAGTCGGGCCGGCGCCTCGACGTCAATGTCGAATTCTATACCGCCCTCCTCCTCGACGCGCTCGATATCCCCCGCTCCGGCTTCACTCCGGTCTTCGCGGCGGCGCGGGCGGCCGGCTGGATCGCGCATGTATTGGAACAGCAGAAGACGGGCCGAATCATCCGTCCGGACTCGCGCTATGTCGGCCCGGAGCCGCTCGCCAAGGCCGGTTGATCCACAGGCTTGCCGCTTCTCGTGGAAGCGTGCTGCGTGGGGATTGCGTCGGCACGCCGAGGCGGCTATGTAATCGCCAATCGGGCTCGCCCGGGCGTGCAGGGGTATAGCTCAGCTGGTAGAGCGACGGTCTCCAAAACCGTAGGTCGTAGGTTCGAATCCTACTGCCCCTGCCAAATTAACACTTGAGGAATCGTTTGATCGGTTCTATGTAACGCTTCCCAGCGGGGTGCGCAGACAGACGTTTGCGCGCCCGCAAGCCGTGAGCGGGTAATGGCCACCAAGACTAATCCATTTACGTTCCTCCAGCAGGTCCGTTCGGAGGTATCCAAGGTTGTTTGGCCTTCGCGCCGCGAGGCTGCTATCACCACCGCGATGGTTTTCGTGATGGCGATCGCCGCGAGCCTGTTCTTTACGTTGATCGACTTTGCCCTGAGCTGGGGTGTCCAGCTGCTGCTTGGTCTCGGAAGCTGAGACGAGGAAGCATCAATGGACAAGCGTTGGTATATCGTTCACGCCTATTCGAACTTCGAAAAGAAGGTTGCGGAATCGATCCGCGAGCAGGCCGTGCAGCGCGGCCTGGCCGATCTTTTCGACGAGATCCTGGTCCCGACCGAGAAGGTCGTGGAGGTGCGTCGTGGCCGTAAGGTCGACGCCGAGCGCAAGTTCTTCCCGGGCTATGTGCTGGTGAAGATGGCGCTGACGGATGATGCCTATCATCTGATCAAGAACACGCCGAAGGTGACCGGCTTCCTCGGTTCCGACAATCGGCCGATGCCGATTTCGGAGGCTGAGGCGAACCGCATCATTCATCAGGTGCAGGAGGGCGTCGAGCGCCCCAAGCCTTCGGTCAGCTTCGAGGTCGGCGAGCAGGTCCGCGTTTCGGACGGTCCGTTCGCATCGTTCAACGGTCTCGTCGAGGAAGTCGACGAGGTTCGTGCGCGGCTCAAGGTTGCCGTGTCGATTTTCGGGCGCGCCACTCCGGTGGAGCTCGAATACGGTCAGGTCGAAAAGGTCTGATCTCAAGGGGTGTGGGAGGCTGCGGCGCTCGCCAGGCGTCGACGGCCCGACCACGCCATTCCTGCCAGCGGATTGTGCTGGTGCCGGGTCGGCATGATGCCGATCCACCTCGTCGGCGGGTTGCCGGCATGGGAAAGGAACAGAGATGGCAAAGAAAGTTGCAGGCTACCTGAAGCTTCAGGTGAAGGCCGGCTCGGCGACCCCGTCGCCGCCGATCGGTCCCGCGCTCGGCCAGCGCGGCATCAACATCATGGAATTCTGCAAGTCGTTCAACGCGCAGACCCAGGAAATGGAGAAGGGTTCGCCCGTCCCGGTCGTCATCACGTACTACCAGGACAAGTCGTTCACCTTCGTCATGAAGACGCCCCCGGTCAGCTACTTCCTCAAGAAGGCTGCCGGCGTGTCTGCTGGTTCGAAGACCCCGGGCAAGGGTTCGGCCGGTCAGGTGACTCGCGCCCAGCTCCTCGACATCGCGTCGAAGAAGCTCAAGGATCTGAACGCCGAGAACGTCGAAGCGGCGTCCCGGATGATCGAAGGTTCCGCCCGGTCGATGGGCCTCACGGTGGTTGACTGATCATGGCTCATCACGGAAAGCGCGTTCTGAACGCCCGCGAGGGTATTGATCGCAACAAGCTCTATCCGATCAGCGTGGCTGTCTCGCTGCTCAAGGATCGTGCGACTGCGAAGTTCGACGAGACGATCGAGGTTGCGCTCAACCTCGGCGTTGATCCGCGTCACGCCGACCAGATGGTCCGCGGCGTCTGCAACCTGCCGAACGGTTCCGGCCGTACGGTCCGCGTGGCGGTCTTCGCCCGTGGCGCCAAGGCCGAGGAAGCAAAGGCTGCCGGTGCCGATATCGTCGGCGCCGAGGATCTGCTCGAGATCGTCCAGGGCGGCACGATCGATTTCGATCGCTGCATCGCGACCCCGGACATGATGCCGCTCGTCGGCCGTCTCGGTAAGGTGCTCGGCCCGCGCGGCCTGATGCCGAACCCGAAGGTCGGTACGGTGACCATGGACGTGGCGACGGCTGTCGCGGGCGCCAAGGGCGGCTCGGTCGAGTTCCGCGTCGAGAAGGCTGGTATCATCCATGCCGGTATCGGCAAGGCGAGCTTCGACGCCGAGAAGCTGATCGAGAACATCAAGGCTTTCACCGACGCCGTGCAGAAGGCACGTCCGACGGGCGCCAAGGGAACCTTCGTCCAGAAGGTTGCCGTGTCCTCGACCATGGGCCCCGGCATTCATGTCGACCCGGCTTCGGTCATCGGCGCGTAAGCGTCGGATACTGAGTTTTCCGCCCGGGTGACCGGGCGGAAGAAGGCCGGATGGTTCGCCATCCGGTTGCTACCTGTCCGAGACTGCAGGGGCCGGCTACCGGCTTAATCTCCTGCATAGACGGGGGAGAGAAACGATTTTCCCGGTGAATGCCGGAAAATCAGTTCGAACCTCTTATGCCCGGCGGCTCGCAAGAGCAGCGGGGGGACAGGCCTGGAAGCGTCGTTGCCGGTTTTCCGGCGGCGGCAAACGCAACCGGCGGTCCCGACCGCAATGTCGGCCGCCAACTGGAGAGAGGCAAGTGGAGAAAGCGGAGAAACGCGAACTTGTCTCGACGATGAACGAGGTCTTCAAAGAGACCAACGTCGTCGTCGTGGCACACTATGCCGGCCTCACGGTCGCCGAGCTGACTGCCCTGCGTGGCAAGGCTCGCGTCGCTGGGGTCAGCGTGAAGGTCGCAAAGAACCGCCTCGTCAAGCTCGCTCTTCAAGGCACGGACTCTGCCCACATTGCGGACCTGTTCACAGGTCCGACGCTCGTCGCTTACTCCGACGATCCCGTGGCAGCGCCCAAGGTCACGTCCGAATTCGCCAAGACGAATGACAAGCTCGTCATTCTCGGCGGCGCAATGGGCAAGACCAATCTGGACCCGAACGGCGTCAAGGCTCTTGCCACGCTGCCGTCGCTGGATGAACTGCGCGGTAAGCTCGTCGGCCTGCTTCAGGCCCCGGCGACCAAGATCGCGACGGTTGTCAGCGCTCCCGCGGCGCAGCTCGCCCGCGTGTTCGGTGCCTATGCCAAGAAGGATGAAGCGGCGTAAGGCCGTTCACCTACACTCTAACGTTCGAACTGATAGGAACTAAAATGGCTGATCTTTCCAAGATTGTCGAAGAGCTCTCGAGCCTCACCGTTCTCGAGGCTGCCGAGCTCTCGAAGCTCCTCGAAGAGAAGTGGGGCGTTTCGGCCGCGGCTCCGGTCGCGGTTGCGGCTGTCGGCGGCGGTGCCGCTGCTGCTGCTCCGGTCGAAGAGAAGACCGAGTTCGACGTCATCCTCGTTGAGGCTGGCGCGAACAAGATCAACGTCATCAAGGAAGTCCGCGCGATCACCGCTCTTGGCCTCAAGGAAGCCAAGGACCTGGTCGAAGCCGCTCCGAAGGCCGTGAAGGAAGCCGTCTCGAAGGACGAGGCTGCCAAGCTCAAGGCTCAGCTGGAAGGCGCCGGCGCCAAGGTCGACGTCAAGTAAGTCGATTGAAGACAAGGCCGGCCCCGGATCGCCGGGGCCGGTTCCCATCATGGTCCATCGAAGGGACCGCTATCCTGAGAGCCGCGCCAAAACGCGGCTATACGGCTTTTCGGATAGCTGTTCTTGAACGTAGAAGGAGCGAACATGGCCCTGGAATTCACCGGTCGTAAGCGCATCCGCAAGATCTTCGGGTCGATCGGCGACGTCGCCGAGATGCCGAACCTCATCGAGGTTCAAAAGGCATCATACGACCAATTCCTCATGGTTGAGGAAGAGAAGGGCGGACGTCCAGACGAAGGTTTGCAGGCCGTCTTCAAATCCGTTTTTCCGATTTCGGACTTTTCGAACACGGCCCTGCTCGAGTTCGTCCGGTACGATTTCGACCCGCCAAAGTATGACGTCGACGAGTGCCGCCAGCGCGGCATCACCTTCTCGGCACCGCTCAAGGTGACGCTGCGCCTGATCGTGTTCGATGTCGATGAGGACACCGGCGCGAAGTCCGTCAAGGACATCAAGGAGCAGGAAGTCTACATGGGCGAAATGCCGCTCATGACGTCGAACGGCACCTTCATCGTCAACGGCACCGAGCGCGTGATCGTCTCGCAGATGCACCGTTCCCCCGGTGTATTTTTCGATCACGACAAGGGTAAGACGCATTCGAGCGGCAAGCTGCTCTTCGCCGCCCGCATCATTCCCTATCGCGGTTCCTGGCTCGATATCGAATTCGACGCGAAGGACATCGTGTTCGCGCGCATCGACCGTCGCCGCAAGATTCCGGTGACGTCGCTGCTGTTCGCGCTCGGCATGGACGGCGAGGAGATCCTCGACACGTTCTATTCGAAGATCGTCTACCAGAAGGTCGGCGAAGGCTGGCGCGTGCCTTATGATCCGGCGCGCATGCGCGGCATCAAGGCCACCGTCGACATGATCGATGCCGATACCGGCGAAGTCGTCGTCGAGGCCGGCAAGAAGCTGACCGCGCGTGCCGCGCGCCAGCTGGCCGAGAAGGGCGTCAAGGCTCTCAAGGTCGTCGACGAGGATCTGCACGGCAACTATATCGCCGAGGACATCGTCAATCCGTCGACCGGCGAGATCTATGCCGAGGCGGGTGACGAGATCACCGAGAAGCTGCTCATCGTCCTGGACGATGCCGGCTTCGACGAGATCACCGTTCTCGACATCGACCACATCAATGTCGGTGCGTATATCCGCAACACGCTCGCCGCCGACAAGAACGAGACGCGCGAAGACGCGCTGTTCGACATCTACCGCGTCATGCGTCCGGGCGAGCCCCCGACCATGGATTCGGCCCAGGCCATGTTCCAGTCGCTGTTCTTCGACAGCGAGCGCTATGACCTGTCGGCCGTCGGCCGCGTGAAGATGAACATGCGCCTCGATCTCGATGCGCCCGACACGATGCGCGTGCTGCGCAAGGACGACATCCTCGCTGTTGCGAAGATGCTGGTCCAGCTGCGCGACGGCAAGGGCGAGATCGACGACATCGACAATCTCGGCAATCGCCGCGTGCGTTCGGTGGGCGAACTCATGGAGAACCAGTATCGCGTGGGTCTGCTCCGCATGGAGCGCGCGATCAAGGAGCGCATGAGCTCGGTCGAGATCGGCAACGTGATGCCGCAGGACCTGATCAACGCCAAGCCGGCGGCTGCCGCCGTGCGCGAGTTCTTCGGTTCCTCGCAGCTGTCGCAGTTCATGGACCAGACCAATCCGCTCAGCGAGATCACGCATAAGCGTCGTCTCTCGGCGCTTGGCCCGGGCGGTCTGACGCGCGAGCGCGCCGGCTTCGAGGTGCGCGACGTGCACCCGACGCATTACGGCCGCATCTGCCCGATCGAAACGCCGGAAGGCCCGAATATCGGCCTGATCAACTCGCTCGCGACGTTCGCCCGCGTGAACAAGTACGGCTTCATCGAGAGCCCCTATCGCCGGATCAAGGATGGCGTCGCGACCAGCGACATCATCTATCTCTCGGCGATGGAGGAATCGAAGTACTACGTCGCGCAGGCCAATCTGAAGCTCGACAAGGAGGGCAAGCTGACCGACGACCTGATCGTGACCCGCCATGCCGGTGAGAACGTGATGGTTCCGGTCGAGCGTGTCGACTTCATGGACGTGTCGCCGAAGCAGGTCATCTCGGTCGCCGCATCGCTGATCCCGTTCCTGGAGAACGATGACGCGAACCGCGCCCTGATGGGCTCGAACATGATGCGCCAGGCGGTGCCGCTCGTCCGTGCCGAGGCACCGTTCGTCGGAACCGGCATGGAGGCCGTCGTCGCCCGGGATTCCGGCGCTGCGATCGCCGCCCGCCGCGGCGGTATCGTCGACCAGGTCGACGCGACCCGTATCGTCATCCGTGCCACGGAAGATCTCGATCCGTCCAAGTCGGGCGTCGATATCTACCGGCTGATGAAGTTCCAGCGTTCGAACCAGTCGACCTGCATCAACCAGCGTCCGCTGGTGCGTGTCGGTGACCGCGTCGGTCGTGGCGACATCGTTGCCGACGGTCCGTCGACGGATCTGGGCGATCTGGCGCTCGGCCGGAACGTGCTCGTCGCGTTCATGCCGTGGAATGGCTACAACTTCGAGGACTCGATCCTCCTTTCCGAGCGCATCGTGTCGGATGACGTCTTCACCTCGATCCATATCGAGGAGTTCGAGGTCATGGCGCGCGATACCAAGCTCGGCCCGGAGGAAATCACGCGCGACATTCCGAACGTTTCGGAAGAAGCGCTGAAGAACCTCGACGAAGCCGGCATCGTCTATATCGGCGCCGACGTCCAGGCCGGCGACATCCTCGTCGGCAAGATCACGCCGAAGGGCGAAAGCCCGATGACGCCGGAAGAGAAGCTTCTGCGCGCCATCTTCGGTGAGAAGGCGTCCGACGTTCGCGATACCTCGCTCCGCGTGCCCCCGGGTGTGACCGGAACGATCGTGGAAGTGCGCGTGTTCAATCGGCATGGTGTCGAGAAGGACGAGCGCGCGATGGCGATCGAGCGGGAGGAAATCGAGCGTCTCGCCAAGGATCGCGACGACGAGCAGGCGATCCTGGACCGCAACGTCTATGGCCGTCTGGTCGACATGCTGAACGGCAAGACCGCTTCGAGCGGCCCGAAGAACTTCAAGAAGGAGAGCGTGCTCTCCCGTGAAGTTCTGGAGGAGTATCCGCGCAGCCAGTGGTGGCAGTTCGCCGTCGCCGACGAGAAGCTGATGGGCGAGATCGAAGCCCTCCGCACCCAGTATGACGAAAGCCGCAAGCGGCTGGAGAAGCGCTTCATCGACAAGGTCGAGAAGCTGCAGCGCGGTGACGAGCTGCCTCCGGGCGTGATGAAGATGGTCAAGGTCTTCGTCGCGGTGAAGCGCAAGATCCAGCCGGGCGACAAGATGGCCGGCCGTCACGGCAACAAGGGTGTCGTGTCGCGGATCACGCCGATCCAGGACATGCCGTTCCTCGAGGACGGCACGCATGTCGATATCGTGCTCAATCCGCTCGGCGTGCCGAGCCGCATGAATGTCGGCCAGATCCTGGAGACGCATCTGGGCTGGGCTTGCGCCGGCATGGGGCTCAAGATCGGCAAGATGCTCGAGGACTACAAGAAGACGGGCGACACCAAGCCGCTCCGCCTGACCCTCGACGGCATCTATGACGGTCCGAAGGACGAAGCAGTATCCGAGCTCGACGACGACTCGGTCATCCGGATGAGCCAGCACCTGAAGAAGGGCGTCTCGATTGCGACGCCGGTCTTCGACGGTGCGCGCGAGCCGGATATCGTCGACATGCTCAAGGATGCGGGTCTGGAATCCTCCGGTCAGGTCGTTCTCTATGACGGCCGTACGGGCGAGACCTTCGATCGCAAGGTGACGGTGGGCTACATCTACATGCTCAAGCTGCACCATCTGGTCGACGACAAGATCCATGCCCGTTCGATCGGCCCGTACTCGCTGGTCACCCAGCAGCCTCTGGGCGGCAAGGCGCAGTTCGGCGGTCAGCGCTTCGGCGAAATGGAGGTGTGGGCTCTCGAGGCCTATGGCGCCGCCTATACGCTGCAGGAAATGCTGACGGTGAAGTCGGACGACGTGGCCGGCCGCACCAAGGTCTATGAGGCGATTGTCCGTGGCGATGACACGTTCGAGGCCGGTATTCCGGAATCGTTCAACGTGCTCGTCAAGGAAATGCGGTCGCTGGGCCTCGACGTCGAGCTGAACCAGTCCAAGAAGGACGGTGCGGTGGTCGAAGAACTTCCGGACGCGGCGGAGTAATCCGCCGCGGTCCCTCGGAAGTCATAAAATTCAAAATGCGGTGGTTCGCATGGGGCGAGGGCCTCGACGGACCACCGGCATGAAAGGAGATCGGCGATGAATCAGGAAGTCGCGAACATCTTCAATCCGCTGGCTCAGCCGGCACAGAACTTCGATCAGATCCGCATTCACATTGCGAGCCCGGAGAAGATTCTCTCCTGGTCGTATGGTGAGATCAAGAAGCCGGAGACGATCAACTACCGTACGTTCAAGCCCGAGCGTGACGGCCTTTTCTGCGCGCGCATCTTCGGACCGATCAAGGACTACGAGTGCTTGTGCGGCAAGTACAAGCGCATGAAGTACAAGGGCATCATCTGCGAGAAGTGCGGCGTGGAAGTCACGCTCGCGCGTGTTCGGCGCGACCGCATGGGCCATATCGAGCTCGCGGCGCCCGTCGCTCACATCTGGTTCCTGAAGTCGCTGCCGTCGCGCATCGGCATGCTGATGGACATGACGCTCAAGGATCTCGAGCGCATTCTCTATTTCGAGAACTATGTCGTCATCGAGCCGGGCCTCACGCCTCTGAAGGAGCGTCAGCTCCTCTCCGAGGAAGAGTATCTGCGCGCCCAGGACGAATATGGCGATGACTCGTTCACCGCCCTGATCGGCGCGGAAGCCATCCGCGAGATGATGATGGCGCTCGACCTCGAGAAGCTCGCCGTCGATCTGCGCGAAGAGATCGCGACCTCGACCTCGGAGCTGAAGCCCAAGAAGCTCGGCAAGCGCTTGAAGCTCGTCGAAGCCTTCATCGAGTCCGGCAATCGCCCGGAATGGATGATCATGACGGTCGTTCCGGTCATCCCGCCGGATCTGCGTCCGCTCGTCCCGCTCGATGGTGGCCGCTTTGCGACCTCGGACCTGAACGATCTCTATCGCCGCGTCATCAACCGCAACAATCGTCTGAAGCGGCTGATCGAACTGCGCGCGCCTGACATCATCATCCGCAACGAGAAGCGCATGCTGCAGGAGGCCGTCGACGCACTGTTCGACAATGGCCGCCGTGGTCGCGTCATCACGGGTGCCAACAAGCGCCCGCTGAAGTCGCTCTCCGACAACCTCAAGGGCAAGCAGGGTCGTTTCCGCCAGAACCTTCTCGGCAAGCGCGTCGACTATTCCGGCCGCTCCGTGATCGTCGTCGGTCCGGAAATGAAGCTGCACCAGTGCGGCCTGCCGAAGAAGATGGCGCTCGAGCTCTTCAAGCCGTTCATCTATTCGCGCCTCGACGCCAAGGGCTTCTCCTCCACGGTGAAGCAGGCGAAGAAGCTCGTCGAGAAGGAGCGGCCGGAGGTCTGGGATATCCTGGACGAGGTCATCCGCGAGCATCCGATCCTTCTGAACCGCGCTCCGACGCTGCACCGCCTCGGTATCCAGGCGTTCGAGCCGGTTCTGATCGAAGGCAAGGCGATCCAGCTGCATCCGCTCGTCTGCTCGGCCTTCAACGCCGATTTCGACGGCGACCAGATGGCTGTGCACGTTCCGCTGTCGCTCGAAGCGCAGCTGGAAGCGCGCGTGCTCATGATGTCGACGAACAACATTCTGCATCCGGCCAATGGTCAGCCGATCATCGTGCCGTCGCAGGACATCGTCCTCGGCCTCTATTATCTGTCGATCATGGCGGAGAAGGAGCCGGGCGAGGGCATGATGTTCGGCAACATCGCCGAGATCGATCATGCGCTGGCCGCCAAGGCGATCACGCTGCATACCAAGATCAAGGGCCGCTACAAGGGCGTGGACGCCGCCGGCAACGTTGTCTCGAAGATCTATGAGACGACCCCCGGCCGCATGCTGATCGGCGAATTGCTGCCGAAGCACCACAACCTTCCCTACGACGTTGTCAACAAGCTGATGACGAAGAAGGAAGTGTCCAACACGATCGACGCCGTCTACCGCCATTGCGGTCAGAAGGAGACGGTCATCTTCTGCGATCGCATCATGGCGCTCGGCTTCCGTGAAGCCTGCCGTGCCGGCATCTCGTTCGGCAAGGACGACATGGTCATCCCGCCGACCAAGGTGAAGCTGGTCGCGGAGACGCAGGCGCTCGTGAAGGATTACGAGCAGCAGTACAATGACGGCCTGATCACCTTTGGTGAGAAGTACAACAAGGTCGTCGACGCCTGGGCGAAGTGCGGTGACGCGGTCGCGGCAGAGATGATGAAGGGTATTTCGGCTGTCCATCTGGACGCCGAGACCGGACGTCAGAAGCCGATGAACTCGATCTACATGATGAGCCATTCGGGTGCCCGTGGTTCGCCCACGCAGATGAAGCAGCTTGCCGGTATGCGCGGTCTGATGACGCGTCCGTCGGGCGAGATCATCGAGAACCCGGTTATCTCGAACTTCAAGGAAGGTCTGACCGTTCTCGAGTACTTCAACTCGACGCACGGTGCCCGTAAGGGTCTCGCGGACACCGCCCTGAAGACGGCGAACTCCGGCTATCTGACGCGTCGTCTCGTCGACGTGGCGCAGGACTGCATCATCATCGAGCAGGATTGCGGCACGACCAACGGTCTCAAGATGCAGGCCGTCATCGACAGCGGCCAGGTCGTCGCTTCGCTCGGCCTGCGTATCCTCGGCCGTACGGCCGCGGAGGACATCATCAACGCCGCGACGGGCGAGGTGCTGGTTCCGGCCGGTCATCTCATCGTCGAGCGCGATGTCGAGAAGGTCGAGAAGGCTGGCGTCCAGGCGGTCAAGATCCGCTCGGTGCTGACCTGCGACACCAAGATCGGCGTCTGCGCGGCCTGCTATGGCCGTGATCTGGCGCGCGGCACGACCGTGAACATGGGTGAGGCCGTCGGCGTCATCGCGGCGCAGTCGATCGGCGAGCCGGGCACGCAGCTCACCATGCGTACGTTCCACATCGGTGGCACGGCGCAGGTGGTCGACTCGTCGTTCATCGAGTCGAGCTTCGAAGGCACGATCGTGATGCGCAACCGGAACGTCGTTCGCGACTCCGGTGGCAAGCTGGTGGCACTCGGCCGCAACATGGCGATCGTGATCGTCGACAAGGACGGAACGGAGCGCGCGGTCAACCGCGTCACCTACGGTTCGCGCCTGCATGTCGACGAGGGCGATCACGTCAAGCGCGGCCAGCGCCTGGCGGAATGGGATCCCTATACCCGTCCGGTCCTCACCGAAGTCGAGGGCACGATCGGTTACGAGGATCTGGTCGAAGGCATTTCGGTGTCGGAGACGGCGGACGAGTCGACGGGCATCACGAAGCGCGTCGTCATCGACTGGCGCGCCAATCCGCGCGGCGGCGATCTGAAGCCGGCGATCGTGATCAAGGGCAAGGACGGCAAGGTGCTTAAGCTCGCCCGTGGCGGCGAGGCGCGGTACCTGCTTTCGGTGGAGACCATTCTCTCCGTCGATCCGGGGTCCGATGTCCATGCCGGCGACGTGCTCGCTCGTATCCCGACCGAAGGCGCCAAGACGCGTGACATCACGGGCGGTCTGCCGCGCGTGGCGGAGCTGTTCGAGGCTCGTCGTCCGAAGGATCACGCCATCATCGCCGAGATCGATGGCACGGTCCGCTTCGGCCGCGACTACAAGAACAAGCGTCGCGTGATCCTCGAGCCGGCCGAAGGCACGGTCGGTCTCGACGGCCAGCCGATGGAGCCGATCGAGTACCTGATCCCGAAGGGCAAGCCGTTCCATCTCCAGGAAGGCGATGCCGTCGAGAAGGGCGACTACATCATGGACGGCAACCCGGCGCCGCATGACATTCTGGCGATCAAGGGCGTGGAGGCACTGGCTGCCTACCTCGTCAATGAAATCCAGGACGTCTACCGGTTGCAGGGCGTGCAGATCAACGACAAGCACATCGAGGTGATCGTTCGCCAGATGCTGCAGAAGGTCGAAGTCGTCGATTCCGGCGAGACGGAGTTCTTCAACGGCGAGCAGATCGACAGGCTCGAGTTCGACCTGATCAACGAGAAGGCCAAGGCTGACGGCAAGAAGCAGGCGACGGGCAACCCGGTTCTGCTCGGCATCACCAAGGCCAGCCTGCAGACGCGGTCGTTCTTCTCGGCTTCGTCCTTCCAGGAGACGACCCGCGTCCTTACCGAGGCGGCCGTCAACGGCAAGGTCGATCCGCTCGATGGTCTCAAGGAGAACATCATTGTCGGCCGTCTGATCCCGGCCGGTACGGGTGGCACGATGAACCGCATCCGCGAGATTGCCTCTCGCCGCGACGCGCTCATCCTGGAAGAGCGTCGCCGCTCGTCCTCGGCGCCGACCCCGCCGGCACCGGGCGGATTGCTGGGCAATCTCTCCGGCGCTGCGGAGTAATTCGCAGCGAAGTGCAAGGGGAGGGCGCCGGCTTGGCGCTCTCCGATCAAGATCAAAGGCGCTCGGGTCTCCCGGGCGCCTTTTTCTTTGGGTCTGCGAGCGTCCTGCATTGATCCCGCCGCGGCGCGACAAATGGCAATGCCGGGCGAAACGTCCGTTGATGCTGTCGGGACACAGGCAAACCGTCACATGCATTGGCGTGCCCCTAGGGAAAGATGCAATCGGGGGCCGCGCGTGCTAAGGGCAGGCGAATGTCGGGGAACGAGTATGGTGCGCAACGCCTTGTATTGGGTTCGGATCGCGGTGAGCGGTCTGCTTGTGTCGGCGGTTCTGACTGCGTGCGCCGGGCGACCTGAGGGCGTTCTGCTTCCCGTCACAACGACAGTCGAAGGCGCGAGCCAGGTCGATCTGGCCGTTGCGACGACGCGCATGCGCTCCGACAACCGCGCGGTGCTCTTCACCGGCGAGCGCGGCTCGCAGCTCGATTTCGCCAATATCGTCGTTTCCATCCCGCCGGACTCGGTCCGCAAGGTCGGCGATGTGCAGTGGCCCAAGCGCCTGCCCGGAAACCCCGCGACGGACTTCGTGACCGTCAAGGTTCAGGATATGGACCTGGCCGCGGCGCGCAAATGGTTCAACGCCAAGATCAAGAAGACGCCGCACCGCCAGGCGCTCGTCTTCGTGCACGGCTTCAACAATCGCTTCGACGATGCGGTCTATCGCTTCGCCCAGATCATTCATGATTCGAAGGCGCCGGTGGTGCCGATCCTGTTCACATGGCCGTCGCGCGGCAGCCTGCTCGACTATGGCTATGATCGGGAGAGCACCAACTATTCGCGTGACGCGCTGGAGCGGTTGCTGAAGGCACTGGCCGATGATCCCAATGTCGACGAGGTCTCGATCCTCGCGCATTCCATGGGCAATTGGGTCACCCTTGAAGCGTTGCGCCAGATGGCGATCCGTAATGGTCGCATCGCGCCCAAGATCAAGAACGTCATGCTCGCTTCGCCCGACGTCGATGTCGACGTGTTCCGCAGCCAGATGGCCGATATCGGCAATAAGGGTCCGTCGATCACGCTATTCGTCTCGCAGGATGATCGTGCGCTGGCCGCCTCGCGCCGCATCTGGGGCAATGTCGAGCGCCTCGGCCAGATCAATCCCAACAGTGAGCCCTATTCGACGGAGCTCGCCGCGGACAAGATCACCGTCATCGATCTGACGAAGCTCAAGACGGACGACAAGCTCAATCATGGCAAGTTCGCCGCGAGCCCGGAGGTCGTGCAGGCGATCGGTACGCGCCTGGCCGACGGTCAGACGATCACCGATTCCCATGCCGGCCTCGGCGACAAGATCATCGCGGCCACCACGGGCGCCGCAGCCACCGTCGGCACGGCGGCCGGTCTCGTCGTCGCGGCACCGGTTGCCATCATCGATCCGAACACGCGCAAGAACTACAACGACAATGTCGACGCATTCGGGCAGGCGATCTCCGACACGGCTACCGCGACGGGCGACGCGGTGACCAGCACGACGACGATCGGGCGCTGAGCCCACAACCGCCGGTGTCATAGCCCCGACATCTGGGCGTCGCCGCGGTGAAATATCGAAGGGCTACGAAGCGCCGTTCCCCGAATGGAGATTCGTGATGACCCTTCGCCTTGCCCTGCTCGCCGGCCTTTCGCTCGCGGCGCTCACCACCAGCGCTCTCGCCGACCCGCAGGCTTTCGATGCTGTCCTGACCGGCCACGCCGTCCTGCCGGCCCAGACCTTCGCCGTGCCGCCGGCCGATGCCCCCGCCTCGCTTGCGGTCTCGGGCCGCTTCACCGCCGAAGGCGCCAATGCCGGCCGTCGCGTCGACCAGCTCAATGCCATATTCGACGAGAAGACCGGCCTCTCGCGTCCCTTCGTCGGCCAGCCGGTGCAGGGCTTCTCCGGCATTCGCGCGCTCGGGGACGGCACCTATGTGGTGCTGACCGACAATGGCTTTGGTGCCAAGGCCAATTCGGCCGATGCGATGCTGATGTTCCACATCGTTCGTCCGGACTGGGCGACCGGTCGCGTCGATGTCGTCAAGACGGTCTTCCTCAAGGATCCGAACCGCGCCGTTCCGTTCCGGATCGTCAATGAGAATACCGCCGAGCGCTACCTGACGGGTGCCGATCTCGACACCGAGAGCATCCAGAAGGTTGGCGACCACTATTTCATCGGCGACGAGTTCGGCCCCTATCTGATCGAAGTCGCGGCCGATGGCACAGTCCTCGCGCTCAAGGATACCGTTGTTGGCGGCGTGACCTATCGCAGCCCCGACAATTACGCCGTTGTGATGCCCGCTTCGCCCGACAAGCCGTTGCCGGAATTCAACGTCCGCCGCTCCAAGGGCTTCGAGGGCATGGCGCTGTCGCCCGACGGCAAGACGCTCTACCCGATGCTCGAGGGTGCTCCCTGGGACGCGAAGGCCGGCAAGCCGGTCGAGAAGTCGGGCAGGGCGGTCCTGCCGATCTTCACCTTCGACGTCGCCTCGAAGGCCTTCGGCGATACCACGATCTACTATCCGCTCGAGGACGCTTCGAACTCGATCGGTGACTTCAACATGATCGACGACCATCGCGCCCTGGTCATTGAGCGCGACCAGAACGCGGGTGGCGACTGGGCGGCGAAGCCTGCCAAGCTGAAGCGCGTCTATCTCATCGACATGAAGGCGACCGACGCCGACGGCGTGGTGAAGAAGATCGGCTATATCGACCTGATGGCGATCAAGGACCCGAACGGCGTCTCGCGCACCGGCTCGGCCAATGGCGTCTTCACCTTCCCGTTCGAGACGATCGAGAATGTCGACCGGATCGACGAGACGCACATCATCGTGGCGGACGACAACAACTTCCCGTTCTCGGTCGGCCGCGCCAAGGGCAAGGCCGACAATAACGAGTTCATCGTGCTTGATGTCGCGGAGTTCCTGAAGGCCGAGTGAGCCCGGGTTCAAATTGATCGCTCGGGACCGATGATCTTCGCGGGCGTTGCGTGAGGTGAGGGGCCGCTCTTCTGGGCGGCCCTTTTCTTTGCCGGCCTTCGCGCTATCAATGATCGACCGGCGCGCTCAATGTCGCCGGCAGGGGAGGATCCATGTCATCTATTCTGCTCACGCGTGCCGGGGCGGCTGCGCTTCTGCTGTTCGCCGTCGTGCCCGTCGCTTCGGCCGAGGACAGCTACAAGCCCGCGGTCAAGGTGAAACGCATCCTCCAGACTGAGACGACCACGAGCGGCGACCCGATCCGCTATCCCGATGTTACCGATCCGGAGGTGCAGACGCTGATCGTCGAAATTCCGCCAGGCGGGGAGACCGGTTGGCACGAACACCCTGTGCCGGCCTATGCCTACATCATGGCCGGAACGATCGAGGTCGAGTCGGAGACGGGCGCCAAGAAGACCTTCAAGGCCGGCGACTCGTTTGCAGAAATGGTCGGTCACAAGCATGACGGCCGAGTCGTTGGCGACGAAACCGTGCGAATCCTCATGATCGTCACCGGCGAAAAGGGGAAGCCCTTCTCCGTTCGCACCGATCCACCCCGCTGAGTCGTGCCGTTTAGGGCCCTCCCCTCAGGGGTGCACGAAGAATGTTACGCCGGCGCACCCTCTGCCGGCGTTAAATTGCGTGGAATGGCGCGAGATTGCACGATCCTTCGCGTCGTTCATCGTTTTAAAAGAACTTCACAGAGGGCTTGACGTGCCGGGGCCGAATAAGTAGGTTCCGCGAGCTTTCAAGCAGGTAGTAGGTCTTAAGTTTCCAGCGGCGCCACGTCGCGGAGTTTGAACCTAAACACTGCCTGGATCGATACAGACGTTAGACGACACGCATGATCGCGGCGTAAGCCGTGATCCTCTGTTTCTCGTAGCGCCTCCGTGATGAACGGAACGGGCGCTCTTCGTTTATGGCCGATAGGTCGTTTCGGAGTTGAGAGGCAGTGAGACACAGGACCGTAGGCTAGCTGAAAGGCGAAGCATGCCGACTATTAATCAGCTGATCCGCAAGCCGCGCCAAGCGCCGGCGAAGCGGAACAAGGTTCCCGCGCTGGAGCAGAACCCGCAGAAGCGGGGCGTTTGCACGCGCGTCTATACGACGACGCCGAAGAAGCCGAACTCGGCGCTTCGTAAGGTCGCCAAGGTTCGCCTGACCAACCAGTTCGAGGTCATCGGCTACATTCCTGGCGAGGGTCACAACCTCCAGGAGCACTCGGTCGTCATGATCCGTGGTGGCCGCGTGAAGGACTTGCCGGGCGTGCGTTATCACATTCTGCGCGGCGTTCTCGATACCCAGGGTGTCAAGAACCGCAAGCAGCGCCGTTCGAAGTATGGCGCGAAGCGTCCGAAGTAAGCCGGAGATCGAAGACCCATGTCCCGTCGTCACAGCGCCGAAAAGCGTGAGATCATCCCGGACCCGAAGTTCGGCGATATCGTCGTCACGAAGTTCATGAATGCCGTCATGTATGACGGCAAGAAGTCGGTTGCCGAAAACATCGTCTACGGCGCGTTCGACATCATCCAGAACCGCACCAAGCAGGAGCCCGTCGTGGTGTTCCGCCAGGCGCTCGACAACGTCGCTCCGCACATCGAAGTGCGTTCGCGTCGTGTCGGTGGTGCCACCTACCAGGTGCCGGTCGAGGTTCGGACCGATCGTCGTCAGGCGCTGGCCATTCGCTGGCTGCTGACGGCCGCTCGGGGGCGCAACGAGAAGACGATGATCGAGCGTCTGTCGGGCGAACTGCTCGATGCCTCGAACAACCGTGGCAATGCCGTCAAGAAGCGCGAAGACACGCACCGGATGGCTGAAGCCAACCGCGCATTCTCGCACTATCGCTGGTAACCGATCGTATAAAGGCAGACCATCATGGCCCGCACGCACAAGATCGAAGACTACCGTAATTTCGGCATCATGGCTCACATCGATGCTGGAAAGACGACGACGACCGAGCGCATTCTCTACTACTCGGGCAAGAGCCATAAGATCGGTGAAGTGCACGACGGCGCTGCGACCATGGACTACATGGAGCAGGAGCAGGAGCGTGGCATCACGATCACTTCGGCTGCCACGACGACGTTCTGGAATGGCAAGCGTCTGAACATCATCGACACGCCCGGCCACGTCGACTTCACGATTGAAGTCGAGCGTTCGCTGCGCGTTCTCGATGGCGCCGTCTGCGTGCTGGACTCGAACCAGGGCGTCGAGCCCCAGACCGAGACCGTGTGGCGCCAGGGCGACAAGTACCACGTGCCGCGGATTGTCTTCTGCAACAAGATGGACAAGACCGGCGCCAATTTCGACATGTGCGTTTCGGACATCAAGACCCGCCTCGGCGCGCGTCCGGTTCCGATCCAGCTGCCGATCGGCGCCGAGCAGGACTTCAAGGGCATCGTCGACCTCGTTCGCATGAAGGCCATCGTCTGGCACGATGAGAGCCTCGGCGCGAAGTATGACGAAGTCGAAATCCCCGCCGATCTTCTCGACAAGGCCGTCGCTGCCCGCGCCGAGCTGATCGAAGCCGCCGTCGAGCTCGACGATACGGCCATGGAAGCCTATCTCGAAGGCAACGAGCCGGATGAGGCGACCCTCAAGGCGCTGATCCGCAAGGCCGTGCTGCATTCGACCTGGTTCCCGGTCCTCACGGGCTCGGCCTTCAAGAACAAGGGCGTGCAGACGCTGCTCGACGCCGTCGTCGACTACCTGCCGTCCCCGGTCGACGTTCCGCCGACCAAGGGCATCGACGTCAAGACCGGCGATGAAGTCGAGCGTCACTCGACCGATAACGAGCCGCTTTCGATGCTCGCGTTCAAGATCATCGAAGACCCGTTCGGCATCCTGACCTTCGCGCGCATCTATTCGGGCGTGCTCCAGAAGGGTACGACGCTGCTCAACTCCACCAAGGAGAAGCGCGAGCGCATCGGCCGCATGGTCACCATGCATGCCAATTCGCGTGAGGACATCGATGAAGCCTTCGCTGGCGACATCGTTGCGCTCGTCGGCCTCAAGGAATCGCGTACCGGTGATACGCTCTGCGATCCGGCGCATCCCATCATCCTCGAGAAGATGGAATTCCCCGAGCCGGTCATCGAGATGTCCGTCGAGGCGGCCACCAAGACCGACCAGGAGAAGCTCGGCGTCGCTCTTCAGAAGCTCGCTTCGGAAGATCCGTCGTTCCGCGTTTCGACCGACAGCGAGTCCGGCCAGACCATCATCAAGGGCATGGGCGAGCTGCACCTCGACATCAAGATCGATATCCTTCGTCGTGCGCCGTACAACATCAACGTGAATGTCGGCGCGCCGCAGGTGGCTTATCGCGAGACCATCCGCAAGAAGACGGAAATCGACTACACTCACAAGAAGCAGACCGGCGGTACGGGCCAGTTCGCCCGCGTCAAGTTCATCATCGAGCCGAACGAGATCGGCGCCGGTTATACTTTCGAGAACAAGGTCGTCGGCGGTACGGTTCCGAAGGAATACGTTCCCGGCGTCGAGAAGGGCTTGAACTCGGTCATGACCTCCGGTCCGCTTGCGGGCTTCCCGGTCGTTGACGTCAAGATCTCCCTGATCGACGGCGCGTATCACGAGGTTGACTCCTCGGCGATCGCCTTCGAAATCGCCTCGCGTGCCGCTCTTCGTGAGGGCATCGAGAAGGCCAATCCGGCCCTTCTCGAGCCGATCATGAAGGTTGAAGTGGTCTCGCCGGAAGATTTCGTCGGTTCGGTCATCGGCGATCTGAATTCTCGTCGCGGCCAGATCCAGGGCCAGGACATGCGCGGCAACGCGAATGTCATCACCGCATTCGTCCCGCTCGCCAACATGTTCTCCTACGTGAACAACCTGCGCTCCATGAGCCAGGGCCGCGCGAGCTACACGATGCAATTTGATCATTATGAGCAGGTTCCGCAGGCCGTCGCTCAGGAGGTCCAGGCGAAATACGCCTAGGCCTTCAAGAGACACGCAAACCTGCTGATAGACACGACGGAGAAGTCCGATGGCTAAAGAGAAATTCGCGCGTACGAAGCCGCACTGCAACATTGGCACGATCGGCCATGTTGACCATGGCAAGACGTCGCTGACGGCGGCGATCACGAAGGTTTTGGCGAAGACGGGCGGCGCGACGTTCAAGGCGTACGACCAGATCGACGCGGCTCCTGAAGAGCGCGCCCGCGGCATCACGATCTCGACGGCGCACGTCGAATACGAGACGCAGAACCGCCACTACGCCCACGTCGACTGCCCCGGCCACGCCGACTATGTGAAGAACATGATCACCGGCGCGGCGCAGATGGACGGTGCGATCCTGGTCGTGTCGGCTGCCGACGGCCCGATGCCGCAGACGCGCGAGCACATCCTGCTCGCCCGCCAGGTCGGCGTTCCGGCGCTGGTCGTGTTCCTGAACAAGGTCGACCTGGTCGACGATCCGGAGCTTCTGGAGCTGGTCGAGCTCGAAGTCCGCGAGCTGCTGTCGTCCTACGACTATCCGGGCGACGACATTCCGATCGTCAAGGGCTCGGCCGTGGTCGCGCTCAATGACGGCGACGCCAAGCTCGGCGAGGATGCGATCCTCGAACTGATGACGGCTGTCGACACCTATATCCCGCAGCCGGAGCGTCCGATCGACCAGCCCTTCCTGATGCCGATTGAGGACGTGTTCTCGATCTCGGGTCGTGGCACGGTGGTGACGGGTCGCGTCGAGCGCGGCATCGTCAAGGTCGGCGAGGAAGTCGAGATCATCGG
>NZ_JAUSVO010000008.1 GCF_030814715.1 Kaistia dalseonensis | reverse complement strand
GAGACGAGCTTTCCGTCCGCCGGCAGCGGTGCCGCCCGCGTTCTTGAGGCGGTTTCTAGGCCCAACACCCCAATCTGTCAACGACCAAATCATAACCCCAACCCCATTTTGCCAATTCTTCATGACACCCTGTGGATAATCTCGCGCCACACAGCCCAAAACAACAGCAATCCTACAAAAGCCAGCACAGACCGGAAAGTGAGCGCGCGGCTTTCGCGATCTGCCTGCACTCGATAGGCAAATCGGGCCGAGAAATTCGGTTCGCTGGCGCCGTGATGCCGAGCCACGATCTGCGCCTGCCCAGATTGTCATCCGACGCGACCCGCCCGATCAGCCAGCCAACGTCGCGCAGGCGAGGCCGGAGAGCCGATCCACCAGTGTGATCGATCCATGCCTTTATCGCGTCAAGCGCGCCTTCGTCCGTCATGCGTGGATGCGCTGGCATGCTCGCTTGTGCCCCGGTCGCCAGACGTGGCATCGTGGATTCGGACGTTTCGCTCTCCAATGCTGGCCCCCGATGCTCGAGCCGTACCGCTTTTCGACATTCGGCGAGAGGGCTGAAGATCAGTTCGATGCCTGGCATTTCGCGATGGAGATGTCTATCGACGTGTCGCGGCCGCGCGACGAGCCGAATGCGACCGGATTTCCCGCCACGCTCGAAGTCTGGGACACAGGCGGCATCGGACTGGCCTCCATGTCGATGCCGGGCGCGGGCTATACGCGTCAATGGGCCCACAAGACCCGCGCGGCGGCTGATCACTGGACGCTGCTCGTTCCGGTCCGCAACGGAGCGGGCGCCCTCTATAGCGAGCGGCCGCTTTCCTTCGGCTCACTCGGACGCCCGTTCACCGGCGCTGGCGACGACACCAAAGTCGTATCACTCTTCATCGCCCGCGATCTCTTCGCCGGGAGCGCGGGGCTCTTCGACACGGTGTCGCCACGGATCGCGGATGCGGGTGTCGTCGGCCTGCTCGCCGACTTCATCGTGGCGCTGGAACGCAGGCTCGGCGAGGGCGACGGCCTCGACGCCGCAGCGCTCGGCGGCGCACTCCAGTCGATGCTCCTCTCCTGCCTCGTTCCGAGCCGGGACAGGCTCCAGGCCGCACGGCACCCGCTCAGATCGGCGCTCGTCGAGCGGATGATGGCCTATGTCAGGGCCAATGTCGCGTCTCCGGGACTGGACCAGGACGATCTCTGCCGGCGGTTCACGGTGTCGCGCACGACGCTCTACCGCCTGTTCGAGGAAACCGACGGCGTCGCGGCCTTCATCCGGCGCGCGCGCCTCGACGCTGCCCATGCCGCCTTGTGCAATCCCGGCGATGACAGCAGCATTGCGGCGATCGGCGAGCGTTTCGGCTTCGGCGATGCGTCGTCGTTTTCGCGCGTGTTTCGCGCCCAGTTCGGCGTATCGCCACGACACATCCGCGAGGCAGCCCTGGCACACGAGCCCTTGGCGCAGGACGAGAACCGCGCGCCGATCGGCCTCGACGCTTTCCTGCGCAGCCTCAGACGGGCCGATCGCGCCGCTTGAGCCACGCTGCTCTCAATCACAGGACATGATCCGACGCGCAGATCGGCGCGCCGCAGCATGCGCCGCCCTGCCCTGCCGGCAGCAAGGTCTCAGGCCGTCAGGTGCTCGATCAGGATCGAGACGCCGAGGCCGACCAGAGCGATGCCACCGATGATCTCGGCATAGCGGCCGAAGCGGGCGCCGACGAGCCGTCCGGCGAGGATACCGCTCGTGGATGCGACCGTCGTGGCGAGGCCGATCGCCAGCGCGATGACGATGATGTTCACGTCCAGGAAGGCGAGCGACACGCCCACCGCCATGGCGTCGAGGCTGGTGCCGATGGCGGTTGCGAGCAGCGTGCCGATGCCGCCGCTGCTGCGCGGCGCATCCTCCGCCGCGGCGCCGCGGGCGACGGCGTGGAAAGCCATGCGCCCGCCGACGGCCGCGAGCAGGCCGAAGGCGATCCAATGGTCGATCGCCTGGACATATTGGCTCGCGGCGATGCCGAGAATCCAGCCGACCAGCGGCGTCATGGCCTCGACGAGACCGAATATGGCGCCGGTCTTCAGCGCGGTCGGGAAACTGGGGCGATGCAGCGTGGCGCCGCGGCTGATCGATGCGATCAGGGCGTCGATAGACATGCCGATGGCGAGCACGGCAATGGCGAGCGGTGACATGGCGGATCTCGAAAGGACGGAAACCGGGCGGACTCGATCATCCTGTCCGACAGATGATCCCCACCACGGTCTTGCCGAGCCGGTCTATCCGGCCGACCGCACCACGCGCGACAGCGCGAGGATGTTGATACGGTCCCGTCCGCAGACGGTGGCTACTCCCCGATGAGGCCGACTTAGGGTCTCGCGTCGGGGGTGTCAACCACCATCTATCTCATTGAAACGCTTCTGATAATCGTTCGCAATACCCTCGTGGCGGGAGGGGCCCGCGCTCCTCAGGAGGCGGGCCTCAAATGCCGGACCGGGTGATAGGGCGCGAGGGCTGCGGCCGCGCGCGTGATCGCCGCGGCGTCGATGCCGTGATGGCGGTAGAGGTCGGCGATCGTGCCGGTCTGGCCGAAATGCTCGACGCCGAGCGAGCGCGTGCGATGGCCGGCAACCGCGCCGAGCCAGCCCAGCGTCGCCGGATGACCATCCATCACCGTGACCAAGCCGCAATGCGCCGGCAGCGGCTCGAGCAGCCGTTCCACATGCGAGCGGGCATGGACGAGGCCGCGCTCGCGGGCCCGCGCGGCAGCGGTCCAGCCGGCATTGAGCCGGTCGGCCGAGGTGATGGCGAGGAGGCCGATATCGCGGCGATCCTCGGCGAGAAGGCCCGTCGCCTCGATCGCCTCGGGCGCGACCGCGCCCATATAGGCGATGACCAGTTCGGCATTCGGCCCGGGCTCGCGCAGCCAATAGGCGCCATCGACGATGGCGCGGGCGAGCGTCTCGTCGATCGTCCGGATCGGCTGCTCCAGCGGTCGCGTGGAGAGGCGCAGATAGACCGAACCGCCGGTCTCGTCGCGGAGCCAGGTCCGCTCGTCCGGCTCGCCGTCGCCATCGCGCTGGATATAGTCGAAGCCGAAGCGCAGGATCGTCGCGAGTTCGTCGACAAACGCCGGCTCGAAGGCCGCGAGCCCATCCTGGGCGAGGCCGATCAGCGGCGTGCCGATCGACTGGTGCGCCCCGCCCTCCGGCGCCAGCGTCACGCCCGACGGGGTCGCGACGAGGATGAAGCGCGCATCCTGGTAGCAGGCATAGTTGAGCGCATCGGCGCCGCGATAGATGAACGGGTCGTAGAGCGTGCCGATCGGCAGCAGCCGCTCGCCATTGATCGAATGGCTGAGGCCGAGCGCCGAGAGCATCAGGAACAGGTTCATCTCGGCGATGCCGAGTTCCAGATGCTGGCCGGCGGGCGAGAATTCCCAGTTGAAGGTCGAGGGAATGCGCTCGGCCTTGAAGAGATCCGCCATGGTCTCGCGCGCGAACAGGCCGCGCCGGTTGACCCAGGGGCCGAGATTGGTCGAGACGGTCACGTCGGGCGCGGTGGTGACGATGCGGCTCGCAAAATCCGAGCGCTCGCGCGCGACCTCGTTCAGGATCTGGCCAAAGCCCGCCTGCGTGGAAAGCTGCTTGCCGCCGATTGCGGGCATGGGGAGCGCTTCGGGCACGGCGATGAAGGGCGTGACCGGCGCCGGACGGCGCTGGGCGAAGGGCACAGCGCGCAGGAAGGCGGCGAGGCGCTCGGCCGGAACGGGCAGCCCCTCGAAGGGCTCCCACTCATGGCCCGGGCGGACATGCATCGCCGCCTGCAGCGTCTCCACCTGCGCCGGCGTCATCAGGCCGGCATGGTTGTCCTTATGGCCGGCGAGCGGCAGGCCGAAGCCCTTGATCGTATAGGCGATGAAGCAGGTCGGCCGGTCATGCGTGCCGGCGCGGGCGAAGGCGTCGAGCAGGGTCGGCAGGTCGTGACCGGCGAGATTGGTCATCAGCCGCGCCAGTTCCGCGTCGGTGCGGGCCTCGATCAGCCGCGTGACCACGCCCTGATCGCCAATATCGTCCAGCAGGCGCTTGCGCCAGGCCGCGCCGCCCTGGAAGCAGAGCGCGGAATAGAGCTGGTTCGGGCAATGGTCGATCCAGTCGCGCAGGCGCTCGCCACCGGGCTCGGCAAAGGCGGATTCGAGCAGTGTGCCATATTTCAGGACAACGACGTCCCAGCCGAAATTGGCGAAGATCGCCTCGAAACGCTGCCAGAGGCCCTCGCGCACCACGGCATCGAGGCTCTGGCGGTTATAGTCGACGATCCACCAGCAATTCCTGAGCCCGTGCTTCCAGCCTTCGAGCAGGGCCTCGAAGATATTGCCCTCGTCCATCTCGGCGTCGCCGACCAGCGCGATCATGCGCCCCTCCGGCCGGCCGCCAGTCCAGCCCTTGGCGCGGACATAATCCTGCACCAGCGAGGAAAACAGCGTCTGTGCGACGCCGAGGCCGACCGAGCCGGTCGAGAAATCGACGTCGTCAATGTCCTTGGTGCGCGAGGGATAGCTCTGCGCGCCCTTGTAGGCGCGGAAATTCTGCAGCTTCTCGCGGGTCTGCCGGCCGAGCAGATACTGGATCGCATGGAAGATCGGGCTCGCATGCGGCTTGACGGCGACGCGATCCTCCGGCCGGAGCGTGGCGAAATAGAGCGCCGTCATGATCGTCGCGAGCGAGGCGGAGGAGGCCTGATGGCCACCGACCTTGATGCCCTCTTCATTCGCGCGCAGATGATTGGCGTTGTGGATCATCCAGGCGGCCAGCCAGAGCACCTTGTGCTCCAGCGCCGCGAGAATCTCCAGCGTTTCGCCGGAAGGCTGGCCGCCCGGCGTCAACGCATCGACCGGGGAACCCTTGGTCGTCGACATGGATCTTCCTCCCTCAATCCATGGCCTCTTCTCCCAGCCTAGCCGCCTTCCGCCCCCGCTGTCGATTGCATGAATGCTGCCACGCGATCATTCGTCACGGCGGGCGGGAAAGACGGATCAGGGGGGCGCGCTATTCGGCGGCGATCCGCTGCGGCGCGGCGGCGAGGAAGCCGACGATTTCATCGGTCGTCATGACGTCGGCGAAGATCGAGACCATGTTGTTGAGTGTCGCATTATGGTCGGCATCGGAGAGCGCGGCCGTGCCATCGGCGACGAAGATGACCTTGTAATCCATCTGCATCGCGTCGCGCGCCGTCGATTCACAGCAGCAATTCGTGACCGTGCCGGTGATGATGACGGTGTCGATACCGCGCGCCTGCAATTGCGCGTGCAGGTCCGAGCTGCCCGGCACGAGCGCGCTGAAGCGCGACTTCGGCACCATGAGATCGCCGGGCCGCACGACGAGATCGGATGCGATCGCGCCGCCATGAGCGCCCGGCGCGAACAGCGCCTTGGCGTTGTCACCCCGTTCCGCCGTGCAGAAATAGCCGAGCCAGGTCGACCAGTTCTTCGGTGTCTCGTCATCCACGACGAAATAGACGAACACGTTGAGCCCGCCCGCTTCCGCCATCGCGGCCGAAAGGCGGTTGATGTTCGGCACGATCTCGCGGCTCTCCGGCACCTCCATCTCGCTGCCGGCTTCCGTAAAGCCGTTCTGCATGTCGATCACGACCAGCGCCGTGCGGGCCGGATCGATATCCTCGAACATATGGTCCTTGCCGCGCCAGCGCGTGACACGCTCCAAGGTTTCCGGATCGATGGCGATCGTGTGCATCTCGGTTGGTCCCTGGCTTTGCGCTCGAATTCACCAGATGAAACCGCTTTACGAACCGCCCGGCAATGGCGGGGCTGGCGATAATTCAGGCATCGAGCCATGTTTGTCGGCGCGGCATCGCCCGTCGGGCGTGGAAGCGCACACGACCGGTCGCGCCGCGTCCAGACTGCACGCGATCCGTGCTTTGCCCGGCGCCGATGGCTGACTAGTCTGGCCGCGCCCTGTTGCTGCCGGAGCCTCCATGCCCTTCGATCTCGTCCTGCGCCGTGCCCATGTCCCGGAGCTCTCCCTCGCGCTGCTCGCGATCGGGATCAGGGACGGACTGATCGCCGCGATCGAGCCGGACGCGGCGTTTGCGTCATCCGACGCCCGCATCGAGGATGCCGGCGGGCGGCTGGTCGTGCCGGGCTTCGTCGATTCACATCTCCATCTCGACAAGTCCTGCATTCTCGACCGCTGCTCCGCCGAAGGCTCGCTCGCCGAGGCCATTGCCGAAGTCGCGCGGCTGAAGCACGATTTTACCGAGGATGACGTCTATGCCCGTGCCGAGACGACGCTGGTCAAGGCGATCCTGCAGGGTACGACGCGCATTCGGACCCATATCGAGATCGATCCGCGGATCGGGCTGCGCTCGTTCGATGCGCTCACCCGGCTGAAGCGCGATTATGCCTGGGCCGTCGATATCGAGATCTGCGTCTTCCCGCAGGAGGGCCTGACCAACGATCCCGGCACGGAGGAGCTTCTGGTCGAAGCCTGCGAAGCGGGCGCCGACCTGATCGGTGGCTGTCCCTATACCGATACCGACCCGGACGAGCAGATCCGGCGCATCTTCGCGATCGCGCGGCGCTTCGACCTCGATATCGACTTCCATCTCGATTTCGACCTCGATGCCCGCTGGACCCATCTCGATGCCGTTATCGCCGCGACGGAGGCGGCCGGCTGGGGTGGGCGCGTCGCGGTCGGTCATGTCACCAAGCTTTCGGCCATGCCGCCGGACGCATTCGCCGCCATGGGCCGACGCCTGGCCGCTGCCGGCGTCGCTGTCACCGTGCTGCCGGCGACCGATCTGTTCCTGATGGGCCGCGCCCATGACCACAACGTGCCGCGCGGCGTGACGCCGGCGCATCGGCTCGCCGATCTCGGCGTCACCTGCTCGCTGGCGACCAATAATGTCTTGAACCCGTTCACGCCATTCGGCGATTGTTCGCTCAACCGCATCGCCAATCTCTACGCCAATATCGCCCAGCTCGGCCGCAAGGCGGAACTGGCGCTCTGTCTCGACATGGTCACGACGGCGCCGGCGCGGCTGATGCGCTGCGCCGATTACGGCATCGCCGTTGGAAACCCCGCCGATTTCGTGGTGCTGGATGCGATTGCCCCCGCGCTCGCCGTGGCCGAGATCGTGCAGCCGCTGGCCGGTTTCAAGCGCGGCATCAAGACGTTCGAGCGCGCCCCGGCCCGCCTCCTCCGGCCATGACCGGCGGGAAGACCGCGTCGTCGTTGACAAGGCGAGCCCGCTCCTGTCCGATCGCCGGACTGTGAGCGGCAGCGCGAGGTTCGGGTGACTGGGGAAACACGCTTGGGGACGGCGGCGATGATCGCGCTGATCGTCGTACTGGCGGGGCTCGCCGTGGTCGACGCGCTCGACCAGTTCGGCGCCGACACGCTGGTTGTCTCGGTTTTCCCGGTCATACCATTGGCGATCGCGCTCGCCATCGCCTTCCACCTGCGCGGCATCGGCTTTGGCGACATCATTCGCGGCGGCGCGATCGATTCATGGGCGCCGGGCGGCGCGCTCGCCGGCACCAGCCTCTCGGCCGTCGTGCTGGTCGGCAGTCCGGCTGCCGTCGCGCTCGGCGGATGGTACGGCCTTGCGCTGATCGGCGCGCTGGTCGCGGGCCTGCTGCTTTCATCCATGCTGGTCATGCCGGAACTCCGCGCAACCGGCAGCGCCACCTTGGCCGAGGCGATCGGCACGCGTTTCGGCCGACAGGCCCGGCTCCTGTCCGTCGTGGCGATCGTCATGGCAGCCCTGCCGCTCATCGCCGCGGAAGCCACCCTCGGCGGGACGATCGCCGGACGGATGCTGGGATTGACGCCGGCTTTTGCGCGCGACGCGATTATCCTGCTGGCCGCCATCGCCTGCATTCTCGGCGGGCTGCGCGCGGCCCTCGGCATGGCCGCCGTTCTCGCGCCGATCGTGGCGCTCGCCTTTCTCCTGCCCGTCACGATCGTTGCGGAACGACAAGGCCTGCTGCCGCTCCCCTGGACGGGACTGACCGATCCAGCCGCCTTCGAGAGCGCGGCCGCGATTCCGTTCAGCGTCGTGCTGGCGCTGCTCGCCTCGCTCGTCGTCGGCGTCGCCGCCATGCCGAGCCTGCTCTTTCCCGCCTGGTCGACCTTCAAGCGCCCGCCCCATGGCCGCAAGCTCGCGCTCGGGCCGCTGATCGTCGCGGCCGTGCTGCTCGCCGCGCCGAGCTATGCCGTCTATGGCCGGCTCGCCGCGATCGACCCGACCACCAACCCGGCCGGCCTCGTGCTGAATTTCCCCGAGCGGATCGGGCTTTCGGCCGCCCCTTCCGTACTTCTGATCGGAAGCCTGCTCGCGGCGGCACTCATCGCCATGGCAATGGGCCTCGCGACGCTCGCGGCATCGATCGGCCATGATCTCTATGGCGGGTTCGTCGAGAGAACGGCGCTGGAGGGTCGGCGCGTCTTCATCGCGCGGCTCGCCATGCTGCTCGCGGCAGCAGCCGCGATCGGCGTCGGCCGCCTTCCCGGCGCCAATGTCGCCATGCTGGCGAGCGTCGGCCTGTCGGTGAGCGCGGCGAGCCTCGGTCCGATCCTGCTGTTCGGCTGGCGGCGCCGCGCGGTTACGAGCGAGGCCGCAATCGCCGCGATCGCCGTCGGCCTCTGGCTGACGGCCGCCAATGTCGTGCTGGCGACACTTGCGCCCGATTTCTCGGGCCGGTTTCTCGGCATGGGCGTCGTGGCGCCGACCGTCCTCGGCCCGACCGGCTGGTTCGGCCTCCCCGTCGGCCTTTCCGGCCTGATCGGCCTCGTCTGCGGGCTGATCACCCTGGCCGCCTTCACATGGCTCCCCCGCTTGAACTGGCCATTGCTGCGCCTCAAGTTCCGCTGGCTCGCGCGCCATTTCCGCCGCAGGGTCGAAACGGCGCTGGCGGAGCGATCGAGGGCCCGGGCCCCAAAGGCCGTGGCGAAGCCGGCCAGTGTGGCGGAGAACCCCGCGCCTGCGCCGGACGCTCCCCGCCCCGACAGCACGCCGCGCAACAACGCACACCCCGCTCAACCCATCTGATTGTCTGGAGCCTCCCTTGACCGCCGATTCCGCCGCGCAGAGCCGCCTGCAACTCTTTCCGCCGATCGAACCCTATGCCGTGCACCGCATCAGGGTTTCGGACATTCACGAGATCTATTTCGAGGAGTGCGGCAACCCCGAGGGCAAACCCGTGCTGATGGTGCATGGCGGCCCGGGTGCCGGTGCCGGCCCCAATATGCGCCGCTATCACGATCCCGCCGCCTACCGGATCATCCTGTTCGACCAGCGCGGCTGCGGTCGCTCGACTCCGCACGCCGAGCTTGCCGAGAACACCACCTGGGATCTCGTGGCCGACATGGAGCGCATCCGCGAGCGGCTCGGCATCGAGCGCTGGCAGCTCCTCGGCGGCTCCTGGGGCTCGACGCTGGCCCTCGCCTATGCCGAGACCCATCCGGAGCGCGTCAGCGAACTGCTCCTGCGCGGCATCTTCACATTGCGGCAGAGCGAACTGCTCTGGTTCTACCAGAACGGCGCCTCATGGCTGCTGCCGGAGGCCTTCGAAACCTATCGCAACGAGATCCCACTCGACGAGCAGCACGACATGATCGGCGCTTATTACCGGCGGCTGACGAGCGACGACGAGGCGGTGAAGCTCAGCGCCGCGCGGGCCTGGAGCATGTGGGAAGGCGGGGCGCTGTCGCTCCTGCCCGATCCGGGGCGTGTGGCGGCCTTCGGCTCGCCGCATTACGCGATCGCCTTCGCGCGCATCGAGGCGCATTATTTCGTCAATAAGGGCTTCTTCGACCAGGACGACTACTTGCTCGCCCATGCCGACCGGATCGCCGCGATCCCCGGCGTGATCGTCCATGGCCGCTATGATCTCTGCACGCCGGCGGCGATCGCCTGGGACCTCCACAAGGTGTGGCCGATCGCCGACCTGCGCATCGTTCCGGATTCCGGCCATGCCATGTCGGAGCCCGGCATCGTGCACGAACTCGTCGCCGCGACCGAACGCTTCAAGGCTGATCCGGCCTGACCCGACGGAACAACCTGCACCTTTCGGCAGGGCTCAGGTCCTGTCGTCGCTTTCGGCGCGCTTCATCTCGCGCACCATGCCGAAAAAGCGCTGCATGAGTTCCTGGCTGAGATTGAGGGCCCGATCGACATCGTCGTCGGTCGGGCTCGGGGCCTGAGCCTGGGGTCGCTGTTCGAGCGCATCGACGCGCATGCGCAGCGCCGCGACCGTCTGGCCGAGCGTCTCGACCGCCTCGGTGAGCTCGGTCAACGCGTCGGGCTTGTTCAGTGTCTCCTCCGGGATGGCGGCGCAGCGCCAGACGCCGGCGGCGCCCTCGCCTTCGCGGCGGCAATGCGACACGACCCCGGTCTCGGTATCGAGCCGCACGAAGCCGCCTTCGGCGGGCACCATGGTGAAGCGCCCAGTACGCGGCGCCGGAGCGTCGCCCGGGGCAGTTGCTGGCGCGGCGTCATCGGCCCGCGCGCCGGTCGCCATGGCGAGCAGGACGAACATCAGCACGGTGATCAGGCGGGCGGCAAGGCCGTAAGGCATGGCTCTCTCCCTCGATGCCACGGTTGCTATCCTATCACATCCGCCACCCAAGATCGATTGCGGGGCGTTCATGAGGTCCGTGGGCGCGACAATGGCCGGATGCCGTGCATGGTGCCGGCAAGCCAAGGCCGGCACCCGCGGGAGGAGAACGAGCACCGGCCCCGATTGCCGCGCGTACAATGCCGTCGCGGCAACCCGATTTCCTGACCGGAAAGCGCCTCAGCCGCCGCCGGCTTCCTTCTGGCGCAGCAATCCCGCGACGACGTCGACCGTGCGACGCAATTCGTCCAGCGCCTGCTCGATATCGACCTTCTGGCGCTCCAGAACCTCGATCTGCTCGTTGAACTTCTTCAGCGCCAGGCGCATCTGCATCACCTGGCCGTCCTTCAGATCGTAGAGATCGAGCATCTCCTTGATCTCGGTCAGCGAGAAGCCGACCTTCTTGCCCATCAGCACCAGCTTGAGGCGCGCGCGGTCGCGGCGCGAATAGATGCGGTTCAAGCCTTCACGGCGCGGATTGAGCAGCGCCTTGTCTTCATAGAAGCGCAACGTCCGCAGCGTGACGTCGAACTCGCGCGAGAGGTCTCCGATCGTGAAGGTCGTCTGCTTATTCCCGTCGTTCGGACCAGAGCCATCGACATCGTCACGCGAGATTCCCGCGAGGTGCGCCATGCTCATCCTATCATCCTTGCATTCGTGGTGGGGGGGACACCGACGGCTGTCAGCCGCCGAACGAATGCCTTCCTCATGCAGATGTCGCAGCGTCAGGTAAAGCGCTTTAGCCCCAACTTACGGAAATCCGCGTGCTCATTACCGTTAAGTGACGCGATTTTTGACGCCCATGAGCGGGCGACCGAGGAAATCTCGTTAAGGGACATTACCGAACCGTGCATGGGCCTCAATCAAGTTAACCCATTGTTTACCATGTCGGACCCAAGGTTGACCTGGGCAATGAGATTCGGCCGGCCGCGAGGGTCAGCATACGATCGGCGCCAGATTACCTCGAGGTGATCGGGCGCGCTGGTCGAGGCCGGGAATACAGGCATGCTGGGACGGCAGGCAATGAGATCGGGCAACAGATTCGGCTATGATGCACCCCGCTCCGCCCCTGCCCAGGCGCCGAGCGAGCCCACCCGCGCCCGCCAGCCAAACAGCGCCACGCGTCTCGCTGCCCTTGCCTCGCTCGTGGATGAACTCGGCGCCCAGATCGACGCCATCGAAGGCGCCTCGCGGCGCGGCGCGATCAAGCGCGGCATAGAGCAGGCGGCGACAGCGCCACGAGAGCCTGTTTCAGCTTCGAGGGAAGCGGCTTCGACCCGGCCGGCGCGCCAGCCCAACGACGCCGAGCGCCTTGCCAATATCGAAGCCCGGCTCGCCTCCATCAGCCAGCACCTGACCGGCCCGCAGAAGGAGGCCTCCGCCCGCCCGACCGTGCCACCGGCCAGGTCGCGCAGCGCGGACTCCACACCGGCGAGTCAGGCGCTGGACGAATTGCAGGCGGCGATCGCCGAGATCTCCGCCCGGCAGCACACGATCGACCGCGACGAGGGACGCGGTCTCCCGACGGTCGATACGATCGCGCTCGAGGATGCGATCGCCAATCTGCGCGACGACATCGTCGCGATCGGCCGCAGGGTCGGCCTCGACCAGCGCCGTGGCGCCGAGAGCTTCGATGTGGTGCGGGACAATCTCGCCGAGATCCGCCAGGCGATCGAGCTCACCGCGCGCGAAGCCACGCTCGCCAGCATGGAATCCGGCTATGGCCACATCGTCGAGCGGCTCGACGAGATCGTGCGCCGCGTTCCCGAGCGCGACCGGATCGACGATATAGCGCGGGAGATCGCGCGGCTCGCGGCCATTGCCGAGCGCCCGGCCGTGAGCCTCGCCGTGGAGGCCGAGCTCGACGATATCCGTGACGCCATCGCATCGTTCTCGACCGCGCGCCCGGCGGCGGATGCCCATGAAATCGCCGAATTGCGCAAGGCGATCGACGCGCTCGCCAGCCGGTCGCCACAACCGATCGACCTGACGCCGGTGGAGCAGGAGATCGCCGCCATCCGGCGCGAGATCGGCAGCCTCGGCAAGAGCATCGATCCCGCGCTTCTCGCCCGGCTCGAGGATCAGGTCACGGCCATTCGCGGCGCCATCGACCGCTCGCCCAGCCCCGAAACGGGCCTGCCGGCTGCCGCGCTGACGCGGCTGGAGGATCGTCTCGACGCGCTCGCCGGCCGGTTCGACGCGCTTGTCGACCTGCCCGGCCTCAAGGCGCGGCATTCGACCGACGCCATAGACCTTCTCCGCAACGAGATCGGCGCCCTGCGCCGGGACATCGTCGCGCGCGAGCCCATTCGCCTCGATTCGATCGAGGAGCAGATGCGCGGGCTGATGCGCCGGCTGGACGACACGACGAGCCGCGACGACAATCACGGCTTCGCGCAGCTGGAAGCGCAGGTCGGCGCGCTCGCGGCGCAATTTTCCGAAGCCCGTCCCTCGCCGGGCGCGCTCAGCAAGGTGGAGCAGAATCTCGACCGGCTCGAGGCCCTGCTCGGCGATACAAGGCGCGAGACCGTCGAGGCGGCGCGAAACGCGGCGCGGCTGACGGTCCAGGAATTCGCCGGCGCGATGCCCGCCGCCGACGAGAGCCTGATCGGTGCCCTGCGCGACGATCTGCGGGCGCTGCAGGCGGCCGCCCAGCGCTCGGACCGCAAGACGCACGACACGCTCGAAGCCGTGCACGACACGCTCGCCAAGGTCGTCGACCGCATTGCCGAGATCGAGGGCAATAGCGACGCGCTCGCCACGACCCGCCCGCCCACGGCCGGCAGGACCGACCGGCAGGCATCGATCGGCATCGATCCGATCGAGGATTACCGGCCGCTCGCGCCCGGTTCCGGCAAGCCGAAGCCGTCCACCGAGCGCCCACCGGTCCGCGACAGCAGCGCCAATGCCGGCGGCGACCGCAAGGCCGATTTCATCGCCGCCGCCCGCCGCGCCGCCCAGGCGGCGCAGGCTGAAACCGCGCTTGCGCGGATGGAAGAGGAAGCCGCGCAGGAAGACGACCGGCCGGGCGCGCTCGCGCGCATCGGCCAGGCCTTCCGCGCGCGCCGTCGCCCGCTGGTGCTGGCGATCGCGGCCATCGTGCTCGCCCTCGGCGCGGTCCAGCTCGGCCCGACGATCAGCGAACAGATCGCCAAGGCGACCAACACGCCGGCGGCGCTCGACCCGGTTCCGACCGGTTCGGTCGCGCCCAAGCCGATGCGTGACGTGACGCCGGCCCCGGCGCCCGCGCTGGTGCCGCAGCCCGCGGCATCGACATCGACGCCGCTGGTGGCGCCCGCCGGCAATGGCGATACGCCGCTCGCCTTCCAGCCGGCCGATCCGATCACCGACTATATCGCCGCGCTGCCGACGGCGCCCTCGCCCTCGACCTTTGCGACGCCCGGACAGGCGGCAAAGACCCTCGACATCGGCATCGTCCAGGCGGCGGCCGCGAAGGGCGACGGCGTGGCGGCGTTCGAACTGGCAAAGCGCTTTGCCGATGGCGATGGCGTCCCGCGCGACGCCGCGCGCGCCGCCAACTGGTATGAGCGCGCCGCCAAAGCCGGCCTCGCCATCGCGCAGTACCGCCTCGGCAGCCTCCATGAGCATGGCGAAGGCGTGAAGCTCGACCGGGCGATCGCGCAGGATTGGTATGAGCAGGCAAGCGCCGCCGGCAATGCGCGCGCCACGCACAATCTCGCCGTCCTGATCAGCGAAGGCGCCAATGGCGCACCCGATTTCGCCAAGGCGGCGGCGCTCTTCGCCATCGCCGCCGATCTCGGCGTCGCCGACAGCCAGTATAATCTCGGCGTCCTTTATGCGCGCGGGCTCGGCGTCAGTGTGGATCTCATTCAATCCTACACCTGGTTCGCGCTCGCCGCGCAGCAGGGCGACCAGGATGCCGGCAAGCGCCGCGACGAGGTCGCCAAGGCGCTGACGCCCGACAATCTCGCCAAGGCGCGCGCGGCGGTGCAGGCCTTCCGGCCGAAGCCGCTCGACGCCGTCGCCAATAGCGAGCCCACGCCCAAGCCCGAATGGCTCACGGCCGCCGGCCAGACCACGATGCTCGCACCTGCGGCAAGTGGCTCAAAAGGCTGATTTCATCGCCTCGGGGAATCGAAAAGCCGCGCGTTGACAGCCGCGTTATGAAAGGCTTTATCGCCGGCACGGCATAATGGGCCGGCAAGCGCCTTTTTGAAGCTCCCAACGGCCAGCGGTTCTGTCGTCGTGCAGATCTACCTCCCCATAGCCGAACTGCCGGTAAACATGTTTCTCATCTTCGGCATGGGTGCCGCGGTGGGATTCCTGTCAGGGCTTTTCGGCGTCGGCGGCGGGTTCCTGCTGACGCCCTTGCTGATCTTTTCCGGCATTTCCCCCGCCGTCGCGGTGGCGAGCACCACGGCGCAGGTCGTCGCCTCCTCCTCTTCGGCCGCGCTGACCTACTGGCGGCGGCGGATGATCGATCTGAAGCTTGCCGGGGTGCTGGTGGTCGCCGGCGTGATCGGATCGTCGATCGGCGTCGGCATCTTCAGCATGCTGCGCCGCTTCGGCCAGCTCGATCTCGTCATCTCGATCCTCTATGTGACGTTTCTCGGCCTCGTCGGCGGGTTGATGCTGACGGAATCGATCCGCGCCATCATCAATACGCGGCGCGGCCGGCCCGCGCCGCTGCGCCGGCCGGGACAGCACAACTGGGCGCACGGCCTGCCCTTCAAGATGCGCTTCAAGCGCTCGAAGCTCTATGTCAGCGTGATCCCGATCATCGCGATCGGCGTCGGCATCGGCATTCTCGGCTCCCTGCTCGGCATTGGCGGCGGCTTCATCCTCGTGCCAGCGCTGATCTATCTGCTGCGCGTGCCGACCAGCATCGTGATCGGCACCTCGCTGGTGCAGATGACCGGCACGATGGCAGTGGCGACGGTGCTGCAATCGGGTGCCAATCATTCCGTCGACGGCGTGCTGGCGCTGATCCTGATGGTGGGCGGCGTGATCGGCGCGCAGTTCGGCGCCCGGGCCGGCGCGCTGGTGCGCGGCGACCAGCTCCGCGCCATGCTGGCTCTGCTGGTGCTCGCGGTCGGCATCCGATTCCTGGTCAACCTCGTCATCACGCCGGCCGAGCTCTATTCGCTGACGACGCTTGCGGGCGATGCGCGGTGAAAGAGCTCGCCACCGCGTTCTCACCCGTCCTGCCGGCCTTCCTGGCGCTCATCGCCATTCTCGTCGGCCGGCCGGTGATGGCGGAGGAACTGATCGTCGCGCTCTCGTCCGAGGAAGTGAAGATCACGTCGAACTTCACCGGCACCGGCATCGCCGTCTTCGGCGCCATCGAGCGCGACGCGGCGACCATATCGCGCGGATCGTTCTACGATGTCGTCGTGGTGCTGAAGGGGCCGCCGGAAACGGTGGTGACACGGCGGAAGGACCGCCTTCTCGGCATCTGGCTCAACAGCGCCGCGCGCACCTATCCCGACATGCCGTCATTCTATGCGGTCAACTCGTCACGTCCTGTGGCCGAGGTCGCGACGGCGCCGGTCCTGAAACGCTTCCAGCTCGGCTTCGACAATCTCGCCTTCGAGACGACCGAACACGAGGAAGCCATCACGCCGGAGGATATTTCGTTCCGCGACGCCTTCGTCCGGCTGAAGCAGCAGGCCGGCCTCTTCCGGCAGGAACATTACGGCGTCACCTTTCCCGGCACGAATGTCTTCCAGACGACGCTGCAGATCCCGGCCAACGTCCCGGTCGGGCGCTATGAAGTTGCGGTCTATCTCTTCCGCGATTCCGCCTTTCTCGCCTCGGACAGCGCGGAAATCCGCATATCCAAGACCGGCTTCGAGCAGTTCACCTTCGATCTGGCCCATGGCTACGGCTTTCTCTACGGCGCGATCTGCGTGGTGCTGGCGATCTTCACGGGCTGGCTCGCCGGCGTGATCTTCCGCAAGGATTAGCTTCTTCGCCTCCGAGCAACACTGCGCTCGAATGCGCGCGCCTCAGCCGCGTCCGCTGCCCATATTGAACAGGCGGATGATGATCCAGAGCGGTACAACGATGACGGCGCCGAGCAGGAAATAGCGCCAGATCCATTCGATCGCGCCGAAGCCCATGTTCCAGACCCGCATTATGAGCTGCTGGACCTTGTCGATGATGTCCATCGGCGAGAGGCCGAGCGCCGACAGGATGATGCCGACGATGAAGGAGAGCACCACGAGGCGCAGCAGCACCTGCCCGGGCGATCCGCCCATGAAACGCTGAAAACTGCTCATCGATCGTCTCCCGTCGCGCCCGAATCGGCGGCTCGATGGTAGCCTGCGGCAAGATCGCGGCGATAGAATTTCGTATCGACCGCCACGCGCGGAAAAGCGGCCGGCAGGGCATCCGGCGCGATCTCGGCGAAGCCGTTCTTCTCATAGAAGCGATGCGCGGCATGAAGCGCATCCGTCGTGCCGAGATAGACCTCAGCGAGGTCGCATCGTTTGGCGTGGTCGAGCAATGCGTCGAGCAGCCGGCGCGCCGTGCCGTCGCCGCGATGGTCGGCGCGGACATACATCTTGCGCAGGGCGCCGCCGCCGCCGAAATCCTTGAGGCCGATCGTGCCGACGAGCGCCTCGCCGTCGACCGCGACCCAGAAACCGCCCCCGTCCCGCTGATAGACGTCCTCGATCGCGGCGAGGTCGGGCTGCCCCTCATACGTGACGGGAATGGCGAACTCGTCCTGCTGGATCGGCAGGATCAAGGCGGCGATGGCGGCCGTGTCACCGGCCTGGAACGGGCGAATGATAACCATCCTGCCTCCTTAAGGCGGCCGCGCCGGCTGTCAATCGCTGGTCGCGAGCAGCGCTTCCAGCATCTCGATCCGGTCGGCCTCGCGCGGCGGCTTGTCCCAGCGGAGCCGCGAAATGCGGGGGAAACGCATGGCGACGCCGGATTTATGGCGGCTGGACCGGTTCAGCCCCTCGAAGGCGACTTCGAAGACGAGGCCCGTATCGCCATCATGCGTCACCTCGCGCACCGGCCCGAAGCGGTTCACTGTATTGCGGCGGACGAAGCGGTCGATCTCCGCCAGTTCATCGTCGGTGAAGCCGAAATAGGCCTTGCCGACCGGCACGAGCTCGTCGCCGCCATCGCCTGCCTTCCAGACGCCGAACGTATAATCCGAATAGAAAGAGGAGCGCTTGCCATGGCCGCGCTGCGCATACATCAGCACGGCATCGACGGTATAAGGATCGCGCTTCCATTTGAACCACGGCCCCTTGGGCCGGCCGGGCTCATAGACCGAATCCCAGCGCTTCAGCATCAGCCCTTCGATGATCGGCGCAGGCGGAGCGATCCGCCGGGCCATCAGATCCTCCGCCGTCTCATAGGCGACCAAGGGGGAGAGATCGATCCGCCGCGCCAGCGACGTCGCCACGAGGCGTTCGAGCCGGTTCCTGCGCGCGCGGAACGGCAGGGCCCGGACATCCTCGGCGCCATCCATCAGGCAATCATAGGCGCGGATAAAGGCGGGATGGGAAATGACGAGCTTGCCCGAGACGGTCTTGCGGTTCAGCCTCTGCTGCAATTCCGAGAAGGTGCCGGCATTGATCGCCTCGCCTTCGAGGCGGCCGACCAGCAATTCGCCGTCGATCGCGCCCTCTATGTCGAGCGCGTCGAGCACATCGGGGAACGCATCGCCAATATCCTCGCCCGTGCGGGTATAGAGCCGGCGCACGCCCTGATCCGATACGGCCTGGACGCGGATGCCGTCCCATTTCCATTCCGCCGCATAGATCTCCGGCTGGATCAGCTTCAATTCGGGCTCGTCGAGCGGCTGCGCCAGCATGACGGGCCGGAACGGCGCGCGCGCCGCGGAAACCGGCTTTTCGGCCCGTCCCTCGAGCCAAGCGAAGAAGGCGACATAAGGCGGTTTCAGCCCATGCCACAGCTCCTCGATCTCGATGATCTCCTTGCCGCCGAAATCGGCGAGCGCCTGCTTGGCGAGGCGGGACGATACGCCGATGCGCAACCCGCCCGTGACGAGCTTCAGCAGCGCCCAGCGTCCGGACGGATCGAGCGCATCGAGAAAGGATGCGACGAGCCTCGGCCCGTCGGAGCGCGAGGCGATGAGCAGCGTCTCGACGATGGCTGAAAGGGATGGCGTGTTGCGGCGGGGGCCCCTGAGGTCCGCGGGATGGCTGGCTCCAGAGGCCGTGCGGCGAGCCCCCTCTCCAGCTCTCCCCCCTTCGGGGAGAGAGGGCGGGCCTGTGTCTGCGACAAAGACATCGGAAACGCCGGCCGAAAAGCCCTCTCCCCGAAGGGGGGAGGGTTGGGAGGGCGTTCCACGCGAAGTCCCGTTCCCAGGGGAACGAGCGTCCTCCTCCCAGACCAGCGCAATCGTCTCCGCGAGATCGCCGACATAATCATAGGAATAGGCGAACAGGATCCCATCGATCCGCTCGGCCACCAATGCGCGCAGCATGGCGGGCTTCACGGCCGGTATGTCGAGCTCGCCCGTCAGCGCCGCCAGCGCCCAGCCGCGATCGGGATCGGGCGTCGCGCGGAAATAGTCGGCGATGAGCGTCAGCTTCGCATTGCGCGAAGGCGTCAGGATCAGCCGGTCGAGGAGGGCAGCAAAGGCTTCCATGTCCAACAAGTAGAATGCGCGGCCACGGCAAAAAAGTCTTGGGCCGACCGATATTGCGATGCGATGTGCGATTGCCTAGATTTGGCGGGCTCGGGCCTTGCCCGGGTCTCGTTCTCAGGGCGGGGTGAAACTCCCCACCGGCGGTAAGAAGACATCCGTCTTCAAGCCCGCGAGCGCCTTTCCGTTCCAACGGAAAGGGTCAGCAGATTCGGTGTAATTCCGAAGCCGACGGTCATAGTCCGGAAGGAAGAGAACAGCCGATATCGGGGCGTCCCGGCTCATGGCCGGCGCGCGCCTCATCGCATCGGCATGCCCTGATTTCGTGTTCTTCATTCTCGGGAAGCAACATGAGTCAGAATTCGCAGTCCACCACCAGCCTCCTCCCCTCCACCAGCGCACCCGTCTCCGGCGCCTTCTGGATGGTGCTCGCCGGCGTCGCCTTTGCCGGCGTCAACACGCTGGAGCAGATCGCGACCACCACGGCCGGCCTGCCGGCGCCGACGGCCGCCTTTCTCCAATATCTGATCGCCTTCGTCGTCGTGCTGCCCTGGGCGGTGCGCAAGGGCCTGCCCTCGCTGAAGACGCGGCGTCCCGCCCTGCAGGCGATCCGCGTGATCCTTGCGGCGCTCGGCGTGCAGTTCTGGGTCGCGGGCCTCGCGCATGGCGTGCCGATCGGCGCGGCCATCGGCCTCGTCATGACCTCGCCCTTCTTCGTGACGCTCGGCGCCGGCCTCTTCCTGCGTGAGAAGGTCACGATCGAGCGCTGGCTCGCCGTCACCGTCGGCTTTGTCGGCGGTCTGCTCATCCTCGATCCCTGGTCGGGCGTGTTCAGCGTGGCGAGCCTCTATCCGATCGCGGCGGCCGCGCTCTGGGCAGGCGCCTCGCTCTACCAGAAGCGGCTGCTGGCCGAGGAAAGCCCGGAATCGACGACCGCCTGGCTCCTTTTCCTGCTCGCGCCGATCAATCTCGTGCTCGCGGTCCCTTCGGGCCTGCTGCCGCATACGGTCGAGGCGTTCTGGATCATCGCGGCCGTCGGCGTGCTCACGGCGCTGGCGCAGGGTTTCCTCGCGCTCGCCTACTCCAAGGCCGATGCCGCCTATGTGCAGCCCTTCGACCATATCAAGCTGCCGCTCAACGTGCTCGCCGGCTGGCTGGTCTTCGGCTGGATGCCGCCGGGCCAATTGTGGATCGGCGCGGCGCTGATCATCGGTGCATCGATGTATCTGCTCTGGCACGAGCGCCGCTGAGGCAGGCCGGGGACGGGGCTATTCGGCCTCGTCCTCATAGCCGACCATATGCAGTGGCCGCGCGCGAATGCCGGCGAGCGTGCACCAACGCACCAGCGCCTCCTCGCGGCCATGCGTCACCCAGACTTCGCCCGGGCCGATCTCGGCGATCGTGTCGGTCAGTTCGTCCCAGTCGCAATGATCGGAGATGATGAGTGGCAGTTCGACGCCGCGCTGCTTGGCGCGCTGGCGGATCGTCATCCAGCCGGACGCGAAGCAGGAGACGGGATCGGGGAAGCGTCGTGCCCAGCGATCGGCAAAAGCCGAGGGCGGGCCGATCACCACCGCGCCGGCAAAGTCCGTCCTGCCCGAAGACTTGCGGCCGGCCTCGATCGTCGCCGCTTCGAGCGGACCGAGGTCGATGCCCTCTTCCTGGTAGAGCGTGCAGAGCTTTTCGAGCGCGCCATGGATGTGGATCGGCGCGTCATAGCCTTCCTCGCGCAGCCGCTTGATCAGGCGCTGCGCCTTGCCGAGCGCATAGGCACCGACAAGATGGGCGCGCTCGGGAAACGCCTTCAGCGAGGCGAGAAGCTTGTGGATCTCGATGCCGTCATCGGGATGACGGAAGACCGGCAGGCCGAAGGTCGCCTCGGTGATGAAGACATCGCAGGGAACAGGCTCGAAACCGAGGCAGGTCGGATCGCGGCGGCGCTTGTAATCGCCCGAAACGACAATCCGCATGCCCTTCGCCTCGACGGCGATCTGCGCGGAGCCCAGCACGTGGCCGGCCGGATGGAATGAAACGCTCACCTCGCCGATCCGCATCACTTCGCCCAGCGTCGCGACCTGCTCGTGGCCGGCGAAATTCTCGCCATAGCGCGCGGCCATGATCAGCAGCGTCTCGCGCGTCGCCATCACGGCCGCATGGCCTGGCCGCGCGTGATCGGCATGGCCATGAGTGATCAGGGCGCGCTCGACCGGGCGCACGGGATCGATATGGAAGCCGCCCAGCGGACACCAGAGACCATCGGCGGTGGGGACGAGGAGATCTTCGGGGCGGATCATGAGGGCAAGATAGTGTCGAGGGCCCGCATAAGGAAGGAAGCCGCGGCCGGCGACGGCTCGACTCCCCGGCTGCGCGACACTACCTCTAACGTGTGACAGCGCGCGCCAAACCCCGACCGACCGACGATCTGTTGCCCGCGCCCTTTCGCGACTGGTTTGCCCGGCGCGGCTGGGTGCCGCGGCCGCATCAGATCGCGCTTCTGGAAAAGGCGCGCGAAAACCGCTCCGCCCTGCTGATCGCGCCGACCGGCGCCGGCAAGACGCTGGCCGGCTTCCTGCCGAGCCTCGCCGATCTCGCGACACGGCCCCCCGCCGGCAAGGCCGGGCGCGGCCCGCATACGCTCTATATCTCGCCCTTGAAGGCGCTCGCGGTCGACATTGCCCGCAATCTGGAAGCGCCCGTCGCCGAGATCGGCCTCAAAATCGCGATCGAGACACGGACCGGCGATACACCGGCCCATAAGCGCCAACGCCAGAAGCTGAAGCCGCCGGACATCCTGCTCACCACGCCGGAGCAATTGGCGCTCCTGCTCTCCAACTCCGATGCCGGGCGCTTCTTCGCCGATTTGAGGACCGTCATCTTCGACGAATTGCATGCGCTGGTGACGGCCAAGCGCGGCGATCTGCTGGCGCTCGGCCTCGCACGGCTCCGGAAGCTCGCGCCGGATCTGCGCGTCGTCGGCCTCTCCGCGACAGTCTCCGAGCCGGATGATCTCCGCGCCTGGCTGATGCTGCAGCCGGATGAGGGCGAACGCCGGCTCGCCGATCTCGTCACCGTCGCAGGCGGCGCCAAGCCAGAAGTCTCGATCCTCGATACGGAGGAGCGCCTGCCCTGGGCCGGACATTCGGCCGTTCACGCCATGGGCGAGATCTACGCGGCGATCAAGGCGAACCGCATGGTGCTCGTCTTCGTCAACACGCGCAGCCAGGCCGAACGCATCTTCCAGGAACTCTGGCGCATCAATGAAGACGTGCTGCCGATCGCGCTCCATCACGGCTCGCTCGATGTCGGGCAGAGGCGGCGGGTCGAGACGGCCATGGCGGCGGGCAGCCTGCGCTGCGTCGTCTGCACCTCCACGCTCGACCTCGGCATTGACTGGGGCGATGTCGATCTCGTCGTCAATATCGGCGCGCCGAAGGGTGCGAGCCGGCTCGCACAGCGGATCGGCCGCGCCAATCACCGCATGGACGAGCCCTCGCGCGCGATCCTCGTGCCGGCCAACCGCTTCGAGGTGATGGAATGCACCGTGGCGCTCGAAGCGAACACGATCGGCGCGCAGGATACGCCGCGCCTCAAGACCGGGTCGCTCGACGTGTTGGCGCAGCATGTGCTCGGCATGGCCTGTTCGGCACCATTCTCGCCCGATGATCTGCATGCCGAGATCGGTTCGGCCGCGCCCTATCACGCGCTCACGCGTGAGGCTTTCGACCGTGTCGTCGAATTCGTCGCGACCGGCGGTTATGCGCTGAAGAGCTATGAGCGTTTTGCCAAGATCCGCCGCGGCCAGGATGGGCTCTTCCGCATCACCCACCCTTCGGTGGCGCAGCAATATCGGCTGAATGTCGGCACGATCGTCGAGGCGCCGCTGTTGAAGGTCCGCTTCGCCTCGCGCAAGCGCGGCGGCCCGGTCGGCATGGGCGGGCGCGTGCTTGGCGAGGTGGAGGAATATTTCGTCGAGACGCTGGCGCCGGGCGATACGTTTCTGTTCGCAGGCCTCGTGGTGCGGTTCGAGGGAATCCGCGACAATGACGCGGTGGTGAGCCGCACCATAGACGAGGCGCCTAAGGTTCCGGCCTATGCCGGCGGCAAGTTCCCGCTCTCGACCTATCTCGCCGCCGGCGTGCGTGGCCTGCTCGCCGATGAAGGCTCATGGGCGCGCCTGCCGGACCAGGTTTCCGATTGGCTACGCCTGCAGAAGCGGGCTTCGGTGCTGCCAAAGCGCGACGAGCTCCTCGTCGAGACCTTTCCGCGCGGAAATCGCTTCTACATGGTCGCCTATCCCTTCGAGGGCCGGCTCGCCCACCAGACGCTCGGCATGCTGCTGACGCGGCGGCTGGAGCGGGCGCGGCTGAGGCCGATGGGCTTCGTCGCCTCCGATTATGCGCTCGCCGTCTGGGGCCTCGGCGATATGGGCGCTGCCTTCGCCAAGGGAAAGCCGACGGTATCGGACCTGTTCGACCAGGACATGCTGGGCGACGATCTCGACGCCTGGCTCGCGGAAAGCCATCTGCTGAAGCGCACCTTCCGCGCCTGCGCGCTGATTTCGGGCCTGATCGAGCGCCGCCATCCCGGCAAGGAGAAGACCGGCCGGCAGGTCACGATCTCGACCGACCTGATCTATGACGTGCTCCGCAGCCACGAGCCGGACCACATCCTGCTTCAGGCGACCTGGGCCGATGCGGCGACGGGCCTGCTCGATGTCCGTCGCCTCTCCGACATGCTCGGCCGCGTGCAGGGACACATCCTGCACAAGCCGCTCGACCGGATCTCGCCGCTCGCCGTGCCCGTCATGCTCGATATCGGCAAGGAGCCGGTCGGCGGCGAGGCTTCGGAGGACATATTGCGCGAGAACGCCGACGATCTCGTGCGCGAGGCGATGGGCGAATTGCAGGCGGAAGCAAAGGCCGGGGAGACGCTTTCCTGAGCCTTCACCATCGGGGCAGCGCCGCGCCGTTCCTTTCGGGAGGACCCGAAGGCAGTCGGCTGCGATGGCACCCAGCTTGCGCCGGCGAATGTCTCTTCCCTATGATCGGATGAGAACGAATCGAGATCATCCTGAGATGCACGGCACCATCGCCCCCTCGCACGAACGCGCGCCCGACCCGTTTGCGGCGTGCACGGTCGCGTCTGTGCCGCTGGCATTGCTCGCCGAGGGCGCGCTCTGGTGGGCCGAGGAGCGGACGCTCGTCGTCGCCGATCTTCATCTCGAGAAAGGCTCGGCCTTCGCCGCGCGCGGGCAGATGCTGCCGCCTTACGACACGATCGCGACGTTGAAGCGGCTCGCGGCGCTGGTGGCGCGGATGAAGCCGGAGCGCGTGATCGCGCTCGGCGACAGTTTTCACGACATGCGCGGCAGCGGCCGCATGAGCGCGACCGACCATGGCGCCCTCGCGACGCTGACCAGGGCCGCCGAGTGGATCTGGATCGCCGGCAACCATGATCCCGAGCCGCCGAAGGATCTCGGCGGACGCGCGATGCAGGAACTCACCATCGGGCCGATCATCTTCCGCCACGAGCCGCGCCCGGGTACGGCGCCGGGCGAGATTGCCGGCCATCTCCACCCTTCGGCGCGGATCGTCGGCCGTGGCCGTTCGATCCGTCGCCGCTGCTTCGCCAGCGACGGCCGGCGGCTGGTCATGCCGGCCTTTGGCGCGCTTGCCGGCGGGCTCAACGTGCTGGACGAGGCCTTCCGGCCGCTGTTTTCGGGCCGCGCCTTCCACGCCTTCATGCTGGGCGAGAGCGTCCATCCAGTTGCCGGCCGGCGTCTGGTCGGCGGATAGCAGGCGCGCGGGACCTCAGCGCGCGGTCCGGACCCGGATCGCGGCGGGGCGTTGAACCGGCTTGGCGGGTTCCCGGCTGCGCCGGCCGTGATGCGGCGTCTTTTCCCAGCGGTGCGGCGCGATGACGAGCTGGAACAGCGCGCGATAGCAGGCGAGCGATTGCAACAACCAATAGCAGGGCAGGAACCAGAGCGCGCCGGGCGGCCGCCTGATCCGGCGCATGCGCAAGGTGGCGGCGGAGAGCAGCGCGAAGACGGCATAGGCCGAGACGAAGTTGAACAGGCTGAGCGCGAGGGCTGCCGCCATGATCGGGCTGTTCGCCCGCCAGAGCACGCTTGGATCGACGAGGAGCAGGACGGCACTGGCGAGATAGAGCGGATGCACGGCCGCCGCGACGATCGAACCCAGCGATGTCAGCGTGAAGCCCAGCACCCGCCTCCCGCCGATTTCGCGCCAGAGGCGGCGCGGCTGGCGCGTATGGACCAGCCAGGTCTGCATCCAGCCCTTCAGCCAGCGGGTTCTCTGCTTCAGCCAGAGCCGGCTGCTGCGCGGCGCCTCCTCATAGGTCGGCGCGGCGATGGTCGACGTGCGATAGCCGAAGCGGGCGAGGCGAACGCCGAGATCGGCATCCTCGGTCACGTTGTAGGGGTCCCATCCCCCAGCGGCGACCAGGGCGGAGCGGCGGAAATGATTGGATGTTCCGCCGAGCGGCAGCGGCATGGAAAAGGCGGCGAGCGTCGGCAGCAGGCCATCGAACTGGATCGAATATTCCATGGCGAAGAGCGCCGTCAGCCCGTTGAGTCCGGCATTGTCGATCAAAAGCGGCGCCTGGACGCAGGCGAGATCGTCGCCGCCAGCCATGAAGGCGGCATAGGCCTCGCGCAGCTGACCGGGATCGGGCCGGTCCTCCGCATCATAGACGGTGACGAAATCGCCCCGCGCCAGCGGCAGCGCGAAGGCGAGCGCCTTCGGCTTGGTCCGGGGGCTGCGATCCGGCACGATCACGATCTCGAAGGGCGGCTCGAGCCGAAGCGCCTCCGCGGCTCGGCGCGTCGCGCGGTCGCGCGCCTCCAGCACGAGCTTGATGTCCAGCCGCTCGCGGGGCCAATCGAGCCGGGCGAGCGCGCGGACGAGTTCCGGCACCATATGCGCTTCGTCATAGAGCGGGACGAGGATGGAATAGATCGGCAGCGCCGCCGGATCGATCGCGAGCGGCGGCGGAGGCCGCAGCATCCGGTCGAGCACGACGCTGATCGCCAGCGTCCGGAGCATGATCAGCGCCAGGAAGAGCAGGCCGAACATCAGGTTGAGCGCGGCTATGGCCTTCCAGCCGAAGAGCCAGAGGGCGATCGCCAGCAGCAGCGCGCAGAGGGCGATCGCGACCGACTGGCCCGCCGAGAGCAGCCGGCGCGCGGAGAATTCCGGATGACGCGTCGCGAGGTCGCCGAGCGCATGGTCGAGCAGCGGCTGAGCGGCGGCTTCCGTCAGCAGGCGGCGGATCGCCGCCGGCGTCGTAACCGTCAGCCGTGCCCTGATGTCGTCGAAGCCCTCGAGCTTCTCGGCGATCCGCTCGATCTCCGCCGCGCGCGGGGCGATCGCCAGCCGGACCCCGGTGGGTTGGCGCAGGAAGGCGACGCGGCCGACACGAATTCCAGCGGCAAACGCCTCGATCCCCTCGGCCTTCCTTTCGACCGGCAGGAAGGCCCTTCCCTTGGGCTGCGCCTCAAACGGCAAGCCGAGCCTCCGGGCGCGCTGGGCATAGGCGCGATCGCCGGCGAGACCATCCTCCTCCGGGAGGAAACGTTCGCGAATGCCCAACCCAGCCGCCCCCGCCGCTGTGGCCGCGGGGCTCTCGCCCGCGCGGCAAACCGTCTATACTCCCGCGAAACCTCGGCCCCCGTCAGTGACGTTAGGGAACTGCAACTTTGAGTTATAGAGATGCGAAGTCGTCCTTGGCAACTCGTGCCGTGATGGTCGTGGCGCTCGTGATGGCGCTGGCCGGCATCGTCATGCCCCCGCGAGCGGCCGCACAGGACGCATCTGCACCGAATGCAGCCGCGGCAAGGGCGCCGCGCACGGGCGGGACCGTCGCGATCCCCGATTTCTGGGACCCGAACCGCCGTCTCGATCGCCCGCCCGTCGAGGCCGTGAAGAGCATCCGCTTCACCACGACGGACGATTTCCCGCCCTTCAACTTCATCGGCAGCAATGGCCAGCCGACCGGCTTCAATGTCGATCTCGCCCGCGCGATCTGCGACACGCTCGCCATTCCCTGCACGATCCAGATCCGTCCGTGGGACGGATTGATCGAGACGGTCGCCGCCGGGCGCGTCGATGCGGCGATCGCGGGCATCGCAATCACGCCGGAAAGTCGCGCCAAGCTCGCCTTTTCCGATGTCTATCTGCGCCCCGCCGCCCGCTTCGCGACCCGCACGGGCCAACCGGCCGGGCCAATCACGCCGGGCGCGCTTTCAGGGCGGAAGGTCGCGATCGTCAAGGGCAGCGCGCATGAGGCCTATCTGGCCGCCTTCTTCCCGAAGGCCGAGCGCGTGCCCTTCGATACAGCTGCCGCGGCGCGCGAGGCGCTGAAGGCCGGCACGGTCGATTTCCTGTTCGGCGATGGCGGCCAGCTGGCCTTCTGGCTGCAATCGGATGCGGCGGCGGGTTGCTGCGCCTTTGTCGGCGGCCCCTATACCGAACCGCTCTTTTTCGGCGAAGGCCTCGCCATCGCCTTCCCCCCCGGCCACCCGGAGATCAAGCAGGCGGTCGACTGGGCGCTGGACAGTCTTTATGACAAGGGGACTTTCGCCGAGCTCTATCTCCGCTATTTTCCGGTAGGCTATTTCTAGGACGATCGGTCGTTTCAGCGAGCGCGGAAGGGAGGACGCCCGTGCAAGCGGACTATGTTCGAACCTTGATCATCGGCAATTGCGGCGCCGGCAAGAGCTGGCTCGCCGAGCGGATTGCGCGGAACCTCGACATCACCGCGATCGATCTCGATGCCATCAACTGGGAAAATGGCGGCTATGAAAGGGCGCGCGACAAGGATGTCGCTCGCGAAATTGTCCGGAGCGCCGCCGCGGAGCCGCGATGGGTCATTGAAGGCGTCTATGGCTGGCTGGCGGAGCAGGCTGTAGGCCGGGCGACCGCCCTGATCTGGCTCGATCTGGATGTCGACAAGTGCCTTGCCGCGCTGAAGGCGCGCGGACCAAGCCCGGGCGCCAACGCCACGCTCCATGCCGAGTTGATCACGTGGGCGGCAGAGTATCCCACCCGACAAAATTCGAGTTCCCTGTCGGGCCACCACGCACTGTTCTCGTCGTTCAGGCGGCGCAAGATTCGTCTTCACGCACGGAACGAGGTGCACGATTTCCTCGCCACCGCCTTCGCCGACTAGGCTCTCATAACGAAAGGGCTAGATCGTCCGGTAGCGTGCGCGGGCGCCGCGCTCGATCGCGGCGGCGGTCAGCGCATCGACATCGAGCACGTCGCGCAGCAGTTCGAGGAAGCGAAGCTCCTCCTGCTCGACATGCAGGTCGGCCGCGGCGACCTCGACGGCCAGCGCATAGGCGGTCTCGTGCAGCTTCTTCGGCAGCGAGGTCGCGATCGTGGCGAGCACGGCATGGAGCCCGTCCTCTTCCCGCGCGATGGCGCCGCAGGCCTCGGCGACCGTGACGAGGTTCTTGGAATCGAACCCGCCGAAGATCGGCAGGGTGCGGACGATATCGCCGATCTTGCGCAATTCGCGATCCGTCATCTGGCGGTCGACCGCCGAGAGCGTGACCATGGCGTAGATCAGCGCCTCCTGCGGGGAAACGGTGCTGCCGGTCGCCTTGTCCATCATCTCGCTCCTCATTGGCCGGCGGGTCGCCGCCAGTGTCCCGGGCCGGCAGGTCGCCGCCGTCATCTTGGCGCCGAACCTATGATTTCTTGGCAGGCTCTTCAACCGGGGGCGCGCAGGAAGCGAGGGGGCTCATTCCCGCTTTCCGCGCCCGTTTCGCCCCGGCCATTGACGCCAAGCCGCGCGCTCCCTAGGGTCCGCGCGCCTTCACGAGGCATTTTCCCCAACGAGGTTTTCCATGTCGACCGCCACGCCGCCCATTCTCGATCTGACGCCCGCCCTGGTCGAGGCTGCGCGCGTCTCGAAAGCGTGGCCGTTCGAGGAAGCCAGGCGCATCATCGCGCGGCTGGAAAAGCATGGTGGCGCCAAGCAGGCGGGCACCGAGCCGGTCCTGTTCGAGACCGGCTATGGCCCGTCGGGGCTGCCGCATATCGGCACGTTCGGCGAAGTCGCCCGCACGACCATGGTGCGGACGGCATTCCGCCTGCTGACCGAGGACAAGATCCCGACGCGGCTGCTCTCCTTCTCCGACGACATGGACGGGCTCCGCAAGGTGCCGACCAATGTGCCGAACCAGGAGATGATGAAGGCGCATCTGGGACAGCCGCTGACCCGCGTGCCCGACCCGTTCTCGAACGAGTATCCCTCGTTCGGCGCGGCCAATAATGCACGCCTCAGGGCCTTCCTCGACAGCTTCGGCTTCGCCTACGAGTTCGCGAGCGCGACCGACTACTACACGGCCGGCCGTTTCGACGCCGCGCTGCGCCGCATGCTCGAAGTCTATGACGAGGTCATGGACATCATCCTGCCGACGCTCGGCGCCGAGCGGCGGGCGACCTATTCGCCCTTCCTGCCGATTTCGAAGAAGACGGGCGTCGTGCTCCAGGTTCCGATGGTCGCCCGCGATGTCGAGGCCGGCACGATCACCTATATCGACCCGGAAGACGGCGAGCGCGTCACGACCGAAGTGACGGGCGGCGCCGTCAAGTGCCAGTGGAAGGCCGATTGGGCCATGCGCTGGTTCGCCCTCGGCGTCGATTATGAAATGAGCGGCAAGGACCTGATCGACAGCGTGAAGCTTTCGACGCGGATCTGTCGCGCGCTCGGCACCGAGCCGCCGGAGTGCTTCACCTATGAGCATTTCCTGGACGAGAACGGCGAGAAGATCTCGAAGTCCAAGGGCAATGGCCTGACGATCGAGCAATGGCTGACCTATGCCGCGCCCGAGAGCCTGTCATTGCTCATGTACACCAAGCCGAAGACGGCCAAGCGCCTGTCCTTCGACGTGATCCCGAAGACGGTCGACGATTATTTCGGCTTCGTCGATGCCTATCCGCGCCAGCCGCTGGACCAGCAGATCGGCAATCCTGTGTGGCACATCCATACGGGCCATCCGCCGGAGACGAGTTCGCCGATCCTGTTCTCGATGCTGCTCAACCTCGTCAGCGTCTCCGACGCGACGGAGAAGGGCGTGCTCTGGGCCTATATCTCGCGTTACATGCCGCATCTCTCGGCCGCGACGCATGCGAAGCTCGACGAACTGGTCGGCTTCGCCATCCGCTACTTCAACGACGTGTTGAAGGCCGGCAAGCATTACGTCGTGCCCGAGGGCGCGATCCGCGATGCGCTCCAGGCCCTCGATGCGGCGCTGGCGAAGCTGCCGGCGGAATCGACCGCGGACGAGATTCAGACGATCGTCTTCGATATCGGCCGGGCCTATTTCCCCGATCCGAACAAGAAGGGACCGGACGGCAACCCGCCGGGCGTCTCGCTCGACTGGTTCCGCGGGCTCTACCAGGTCCTGCTGGGTCAGGATCAGGGGCCGCGCTTCGGCTCCTTCGTCGCGATCTACGGCATTCCGGAGACGCGCGAGCGGATCGCCAAGGCGCTTTCGGGTGAACTCGCCAGCTGAGGCGACAGGGAACCACCAACAACCTCCGCCGTTTCAGCGGCGGAGGATCTCGCCATGACACGCCCCAACCGGGCCAGCCTTGCGATCGCCGCCGGCCTGCTCGTGCCCGTTCTGGCTGCCACCACGATCGTCCACGCCGATGAAGCCGGCTTTCTCAATCGCTTCGAAGGCAACTGGTCCGGCAGCGGTCAGGTCCGGCGCAATGCGGGATCTTCGCCCTGGAACGTCAAATGCTCGGTAACCGGCAACCCGTCCGGATCGGGCATGGCGATGGGCGGCCATTGCCGCGGCGCGATCATTGTCTCGCGCGCGATCGGCGCCAACCTCGTCTATGATCCCGGCACGCGCAGCTATAGCGGCACCTATATCGGCTCGAAGCTCGGTCCGGCGGCGCTGAACGGACGGCGCAATGGCGATCGCGTCGACCTCACCATCACCTGGCCAAAACCGGTCAATGGCGACACCAAGGCGCGGATGAGCATCACCAATGACGGCCGCGGCCGATTGCGGATCCAGGTCCTGGACGAGATCCGCCCCGGCGGACCGACACGAACCATGTCGGACCTCACCTTCCGCCGAAGCTGAGACGGGCGCTTGCACAATCTCGCTTTCGGTGGATTGATGCCCTCGATTTTCGAGGGAGTTTCGTCCATGTCGTTCGAACATTGGCTCGCTTTCGCCGCCGCTTCCGCCGTGATGCTCGCCATTCCCGGGCCGACGGTGCTGCTGGTGATATCCTATGCGCTCGGCCATGGCCGCAAATCGGCCGGCGCGACGGTCGCCGGCGTGGCGCTGGGCGATTTCACGGCGATGACGGCCTCGATGCTGGGCCTCGGCGCCCTGCTCGCCACCTCGGCCGCGCTGTTCACCGTGCTCAAATGGGTCGGCGCCGCCTATCTGATCTATCTCGGCATCAAGCTCTGGCGCGCGCCGGTGGCCAAGGGCGCCGTGGCCGAGGCGGACGATGCCAAGCCGGTCCGCATCTTTCTGCACGCCTATGCCGTGACGGCGCTCAATCCGAAGAGCATCGTCTTCTTCGTCGCCTTCCTGCCGCAGTTCCTCGTCGCGGGCGCGCCGCTCCTGCCGCAAATGGTGCTGTTCGAGGCGACGTTCCTGGTGCTGGCGACGCTGAACGCCCTCACCTATGCGCTGATCGCCTCGGGCGCGCGCAAGACGATCCGCCGGCCTTCGGTACAGCGGGTCGTCAATCGCGTCGGCGGCTCGCTGCTCATCGGCGCCGGCTTGCTCACCATGGGCTGGCGCCGCGCGGCCGGCTGAAACCGCGCTGCTCAGCCGCCGGGACAGGAGGATGGCGGTTCGCTATCCTGCCAGAGTCCCTTGCGGGCGCAGCGCGCGCCCGTCTCGGCCTGGCGGTAATTATCCGGTGCATCGGCTGTGGGCGTGACCCAGCCCTGATCCAGCAGCCAGACCGCGAGATCGGTCGCGCCGATGCGACAGGGCACGATTGCGGGATCGGCCGCATCGTCGGGCGAGAGTTCGCATTCGACGCCGAGCGCGCGCACGCGCTTGCGAAAATCGGCGAGCGCCAGCCGCGCGCAGGGCTGCGTTGCGGCCTGATCGGGCAGGACACGGCACGTCGCGCCGGGATCGGGCGGGGCGATCCATGCCAGGCGGATCTTTCGCTTGCCCGTATCGAGCAGCCCGGTTTCGGTCACCGTGACACGAGGGAATGTCAGCCAGCGCGCGGGCTCGGCCGGTTTGGGCGGCTTTGGCGGCGCGGCCTCGCGTGGCAGCGGGCTGGACGAGACCGGCCCGGGCGTGATCCCGGCCCCGGTGATGACGCGCGGCGTGCCACCAACCGGTGTCGCATCGGTTTCGGCCGCGCGGATCGATGGCGGGGCGTCAGCGTTCGACGACGGACGCTCGGGCACGGCCGGCGATGGCTCGTTCAGTCCGGGCGGGGCATCGGCGGGCGCATCGCCATCGTCGGGCTGGGCATCGGCCACGGGCAGTTGGTCGGAGGCGACACGGTCGATCGCGAGCTCCGGGCCGAGCAACTCATGGCGGAAAAGCTCGATCACATGCGAAGCGCCGATGACGGCGAGCAGCGCCACCAGCACGAGGCAAAGGGCGGCGAAGACCGTCCTCACTGGCTCGCCCAGATGATCCGCGCCACCCAGTCGATGTCGCGCATCGCGATGATGCGGTTGGCGTGATCGGGATTGAGCGAGAGCAGTTCGATCTGCTTCGTCGTCTTGCGTGCCAGGACCTTGGCCATGACCTCGCCTTCCCGCGTGCGCACGACGACGCGATCGCCGCGCCGGCACGGCGCAGTCGGCGAGACGATGATCACATCGCCGTCGCGATAGAGCGGCTGCATGGAATCGCCGGAAACCTCCAGCGCATAGACGCCTTCGCTTTCGATCGCCGGTGGAAAGGCGACTTCCTCCCAGCCCTGCCCGGCGGGAAAGCCGCCATCATCGAAGAAGCCGCCCGCGCCGGCCTGTGCGAAGCCGATCAGCGGCACATGAGGGAGATGGAACGGGCGATCAGGCTCCGGCGGCGTGACGCTCATGGAGATCATGCCGAGAAAGGTCTCGATGCGCTCGCCCGTCGCCTCAAGGATCTTGGCGATGCTCTCGGTCGAAGGCCAGCGCGGACGGCCATCGCTCGCGACCCGCTTGGAGCGGTTGAACGTGGTCGGGTCGAGGCCGGCCTTGCGGGCGAGGCCCGAGGCCGACAGATCATTGCGGGCGGCCAGAAGATCGATCGCCGCCCAGATCCGCTCGTGTGACAACATGACGGGACCCTCCGCGAATGCGAACCTACGCGCCGCATCGAACGCCGACGGGACTCGAACGCATGGACAGGAATAAATCCCTCTGCATTCCCTTTATCCCCGCGCGCGCGGCCTGTCCAGCCCGTCCGATGCGTGATCCGCATGTGCGGCCGCAATGGCATCTTGTCCAGCGCCCCCGCCGCCGATAGGTTCCGCCGAACCGCCGAGGAATCCCGATGACAACCGTCTACAAGATCGTGCCCGAACCATTGTGGCGAGCCGCCGAGGCCGCGGGCGTTTTCGCCGGCGCGTCGATCGATCTCCAGGACGGCTACATCCATTTTTCGACCGCCGAGCAGGCCCGCGAGACGGCTGCACGGCATTTTGCCGGTGTGACGGGCCTGCTGCTCGTCGCCATCGATGGCGATGCGCTCGGCGCGGCGCTGAAATGGGAAGTCTCGCGCGGCGGCGCGCTGTTTCCACATCTCTATGCGCCGCTCTCGACGAGCGACGCCCTCTGGGTCCGTGACCTGCCGCTCGGCGATGACGGGCTGCATGTCTTCCCGGACGCGATGGCATGAGCGCATTCGGTCTGCTGCGCCCCGCCCTCTTCCAGATCGATCCGGAAACCGCGCACGGCCTGTCGCTGAAGGTCCTCGCTTCCGGGCTCGGGCCACATGTGCGGCCCGATCGTGACCCGCGGCTGGCGCGGCACCTGTTCGGGCTCGATTTTCCCAATCCGCTCGGCCTCGCCGCCGGGCTCGACAAGAATGGCGAGGTCGCCGACGGCGTGCTGGCGCTCGGCTTCGGCTTCGTCGAGATCGGCACCGTCACGCCGCGCCCGCAGGCCGGCAACCCGAAGCCCCGCCTCTTCCGCCTCGTCGCCGACCGCGCCGTCATCAACCGGCTCGGCTTCAACAATCTGGGCCATGAAGCCGCCCGCCAGCGGCTGGCCGCGCGCGCCGGCAAGGGCGGCATCATCGGCGTCAATATCGGGGCCAACAAGGATTCGGCCGACCGGATCGCGGATTATGTCGCCGGTATCCGCGCCTTCTCGGCGCTCGCCTCCTATCTGACCGTCAACGTCTCGTCGCCCAATACGCCGGGCCTGCGCGACCTGCAGGGCAAGGCGGCGCTCGACGAACTGCTCGGCCGCGTGATGGAAGCGCGCGACGGCGAGGCGCGGCGCGTGCCGATCATCGTCAAGATCGCGCCCGACGTCGACCAGCCCGGCCTCGCCGACATAGCGGAGATCGTGCTGGCGCGCGGGATCGACGGCGTCATCGTCACCAATACGACGATCAGCCGCCCGCCTCTGCGTGATACGAACCATGCCAAGGAGACAGGCGGACTTTCCGGCCGGCCGCTGTTCCGGATGTCGACCAATGTGCTCGCCCGGTTCCGGAAGCTGGTCGGTCCCGATCTGCCGCTGATCGGTGCCGGCGGCGTCGATTCCCCCGAGACCGCTTTCGCCAAGATCACGGCGGGCGCCGATCTGGTCCAGCTCTATAGCGGCATGGTCTATGAGGGGCCGGGCCTGCCGGGCGCGATCCTCGCCGGCCTCTCGCGCATTCTCGACCGGCGCGGCCTGCCCTCGATCGCCGACGCGGTCGGGATCGAGACCGAAAAATGGGCGGCCGAACGCGTCTGATCAGGCGAAGGCCGTCTCGATCTTCACCCGCATCCGCAGGAAGAGCGAGATGCCGCGCGCGGAGAGGAAGACGAGCAGGGCCAGCCAGAGGCCATGCGCGCCGAAGGCCGGCTCCGCCACCGCCCAGACCATCAGGTAGAGCGCCAGCGAGAGCAGCATCATGTTGCGCATCTCGCTCGACCAGGTCGCGCCGATGAAGACGCCGTCCATCTCGAAGGCGAGCACGCCGGCGATCGGCGTCAGCGCCGCCCAGATCAGATAGGTCCGCGCCGCCGTCCGCACCGCTTCGTTGACGGTCATGAAATCGATCAGCATCGGGCCGCCGAACCAGAAGGCGAGCGCCGCCAGCGTCGCCAGCGCATAGCCCCAGACGAGCGTCAGCCTGACCGAGCGCACGAAGGCAGCGCGATAGCGCGCGCCGATCGCCCTGCCGGCATATTGCTCGGCCGCCGCCGCGAAGCCGTCGAGGAAATAGCCGCCGACCAGATAGAGGTTCATCAGGATCGCATTCGCCGCCAGCACGGCATCGCCCATCTTGGCGCCGCGCGCCGTGAAGAAGGCGAATGCGAAGAGCAGGGTAAACGAACGGATCATGATGTCGCGATTGACCGCGACCATGCGCAGGATCGCCGTGCGGTCCAGCACCTCGCTCCAGCGCGGCCGCGTGGCGGCATCGAGCGAGCGGAAGGCGATCGAAAGGCCGAGCAGCGCGGTCACCGCCTCGCCGATCGTCGTGCCCCAGGCGACGCCTGAAACGCCCCAGCCGAGCCCCATCACGAAGAAGATGCTCAAGCCGATATTGAGGCCGTTCAGGAAGGTCTGCAGGAAGAGCCCGGCACCGGACCGGCCGAGGCCGATCAGCCAGCCGAGCATGACGTAATTGGCGAGCGCGAAGGGCGTCGAGAGGATGCGGACATCGTAATAGGCGACCGTCGCCGCCTGCACCGGCGGGCTGCCGCCGAGCATGGCGAGGCCAGCGACCAGCATCGGCTGGGCGAGGACGATCACGGCGAGGCCGATCGCGACGGCGACGATCAGCGCGCGGAAGAATGTCGCCTGGATCTCGCGCCGGTCGCCGGCGCCGAGCGCCTGCGCGGTCAGCCCGGTCGTGCCGCTGCGCAGGAAATTGAACGTCGCGAAGATGAAATCGAAGATGACCGCCCCGAGCGCGACGCCGCCGAGCAGCGCCGCATCGCCGAGCCGGCCGATCACCGTCATGCCGGCAATGCCGAGCAAGGGCGTCGAGAGATAGGCCAGCATCATCGGCACGGCGATCGCGAGAATGCCGCGATGGGTGACCTCGAACGGGCGGATGGCGGTCTCTGTCGTCATCGGGCGGCAATCGCGAGAGGCAGGCGTCTTCACCGTCTCCGGGCGGAGCTGGCGACGCGCAGTGGCGGCGGGCAGGGCTTGAATCAGGCAAGGGCGTGGGGACCGTCTCCACGAGGCGCTTCAGCCTGCGGAAGCTCGATCCGGCCGACCGAGCGATAGACTGTTTCCAGGCGCCCGTCGACGGCAGCGTCGCCGCGCCCTATTCTTTCGCGCCATGCCGTTGCCGATTGTCCACCATCCCGCCTATACCGCCGAAATCCCGGCCGATCACCGCTTCCCCATGGGCAAATATCGCCGCCTGGCGGAAATCCTGGTGCAAGACGGCCTCGCGCCCATGGGCTTCATCACGCCCGAGCCCGCGACGGCGGAGCAGCTCGCCCTCGCCCATGACCGCGCCTATGTCGACGCCGTGCTCTCGCTGACGCTGCCGCGCGCGATCGAGCGCGAGATCGGCCTGCCGATGAACGAGACGGTGGTGCGACGCGCCGCGGCGGCGACGGGTGGGACGATCCTCACCGGCCGGCTGGCCCTCACCAATGGCCTCGCCTGCAACACGGCCGGCGGAAGCCATCATGCCCGCGCCGAGCAGGGTGCCGGCTTCTGCACCTTCAACGATGTCGCCGTAGCGATCCGCGTGCTCATGGCCGAGCGGCTGATCGGCACGGCGCTGGTTGTCGATTGCGACGTGCACCAGGGCGACGGCACGGCGGCGATCTTCACGGGCGACGCCAACGTCACCACGCTCTCGCTCCATGCCGAAAAGAACTATCCGGTGCGCAAGCGCCCCTCGACGATCGACGTGCCACTTCCCGATGCTATGGGCGATGCCGCCTATCTGGAGGTGCTGGCCGGGATCCTGCCGCCGCTGCTCGACCGGCTTCATCCCGACATCGTGTTCTACAATGCCGGCGTCGATCCGCATGTCGATGATCGGCTCGGTCGCCTCGCGCTGTCCGATGCCGGACTTGCGGCGCGCGACCGCTTCGTGATCCTGGAGGCGCGGAAGCGCGGACTGGCGCTCGCCGGCGTGATCGGGGGTGGCTATGGCGCCGATGTCGACCGGATCGCGGCGCGCCATGCGCTGCTCCATCGCGCCGCGACGGAGGCCTGGGCTTGACGGTCAGACGCGGCGGGCAGCCTTGGCAGCCTTGGCTGTGCCGCTGGACGGCGTCAGGCATTCCGGCGCGATATAGGGCCAGGACTGGATCTCGCAACCTGTGCGTCCGCCGACCGTGGCCTTGTCGAAGGAAATGACCGCCGTCGGGTCCTTGGTCCCGTTGCCGCCGCCGATCGCCGCCGTGCCATAGGCCGTGACGCCGAAGGCGACCAGCGCCGCCGTGCCGATGACGCTCGCCGCCGTCTTGATGTTGAACTTTGCCATGATTGCCCGGCGCCTGTTTCGGCGCCCCCCTGTTTGTTCCGGCTGCGCATCAACGCCGCCTGCCATGACTTGGTTCAATCACGTCCACGCGGCGCTCTCAGTGATCTGGATCACCACGGGCCTGTGACGATCGTCACGTCGGGCTCAATCTCGCAACAGACCCTTATTCGGATCGGATTTTCTCTCAAGGGGGATTTCGAGATAATCTATTTCCTTGATCAAATTAGTCGTTTTTCGATCCAATAGAGCCACGTTCGGAATGGCACGCTGCGGTTGATGGACGGGGTCCGGTTGCAGCCGATCTTGGGGAGAATGACGATGAAGTTGACACGCCGGGGCTTCGGCCTCCTTGCCGGCGCGGGTCTGGCGGGTCTTGCCGGTACGACGATCAGCCCTGTGCCGAGCCGCGCCGCGGAGCCATTGAAGGAACTCAAGGTCGGTTACCAGAAGGCCGGCCTGCTGGCGCTGGCCCGGCGCGAGAAATCGATCGAGAAACAGCTCGCCGCTTCTGGCACGTCGGTCAAATGGGTCGAGTTCGCCTCCGGCCCGCCACTCCTCGAGGCGCTCAATGTCGGCGCGGTCGATATTGGCTGGACGGGCGATGCCCCGCCGATCTTCGCCCAGGCCGCCGGCGCCAATCTCGTCTACATCGCCGCCGCCCCTTCGAACGGCAAGGGCGAGGCGATCATCGTCAAGGACGGATCGCCGGTCCAGTCGGTCGCCGACCTCAAGGGCAAGAAGATCGCCGTCACCAAGGGTTCGAGCGCGCATAACCTCGCAGTTGCCGCGCTGGAGAAGGCGGGCGTCGCCTGGGCCGACATCACACCGGTCTATCTCTCGCCGGCCGACGCCGCGGCGGCCTTCGCCAATGACAGCGTTGACGCCTGGTCGATCTGGGACCCCTTCCTGGCGCTTGCCGAAAGCCGCCAGAAGGTTCGCCAGCTGACCACCACCGCCGATACGATCGCGGTCAACACCTATCTCCTCGCCAACAGGACCTTCGCGACGGACCATCCCGAAGCGGTCGTCGAGATCGTGAAGGCGCTCGGCGGCACCGCCGAATGGGCCAACGCCCATCGCGGCGAGGTCGCGCAGGCGCTCTCCGAGATCACCGGCGTACCGATCGGCCCGCAGACGGTCGCCGTCGACCGCGCCGCCTATGCGATCCTGCCGCTCACCGACGCGATCATCGCCGGCCAGCAGACCACCGCCGACCGCTTCCAGAAGCTCGGCCTGATCCCCAAGCCGATCGTCGTGCGCGAGATCGTCTGGACCAGCCCAAAGGCCTGAACCCGCAAGGTCTGACCTGCCAACCCTGAACAGAATGCCGAACAGGAGAGCTCGGATGATTACGCGTCGTGGTTTCAGCCTTCTCGCGATTGCCGCGCTCGCCGGTTCGGCGTTGGCCTCGCTTGGCACTGCAGGAGCCGAGGAGCCGCTCAAGGAGCTGCGGCTCGGCTACCAGAAGAATGGCGTGCTCGTGGTGGCCCGCCAGCAGGAGCGCATCGAGAAGCGCTTTGCCGACCAGGGCATGACCGTCAAATGGGTGGAGTTCGCCTCGGGCCCACCGCTACTCGAGGCGCTCAGCCTCGGCGCGATCGATTTCGGACCGACGGGCGACGCCCCGCCGATCTTCGCTCAGGCCGCCAACGCCAAGCTCGTCTATGTCGCCTCCTATCCGGCGCCGGGCACGGGCTCGGCCATCCTGGTCAAGCAGGATTCCCCGATCAAGACGATCGAGGACCTGAAGGGCAAGACGATCGGCTTCACCAAGGGTTCGAGCGCCAACAACTTCGTCGTCCAGACACTGAAGAAGGCCGGTATCGGCTATGACCAGATCAAGCCGGCCTATCTCTCGCCGGCCGATGGCGGCGCCGCCTTCGTCAAAGGCGCGATCGACGCCTGGGCGATCTGGGACCCCTTCTACGCCATCGCCGAGCGCACGCAGCACCCGCGCGTGCTGACCACCGCCGAGGGCATCGTCAATTCGGCGAGCTATTTCTTCGCCAATCGCGATTTCGCGGCCGAGCATCCGGCCGCCGTCAAGGCGATCATCGAGGAACTCACCGCCGCAGGCGCATGGGCGGAAGAGAACCGCGACCAGGTCGCCGCCGCCCTCTCGGCCGCGACCGGCGTGGATATCGAGGCGCAGAAGCTCACCGCCGCGCGCGGCAGCTTCAAGGTCGGCCCGATCACGCCGCAGCAGATCGCCAACCAGCAGCAGATCGCCGACACCTTCTACGAACTCAAGCTGATCCCACGGAAGATCACCGTGAAGGACGCCGTCTGGGTTCCGCCGCAGAGCTGACAGCGCGACGGGCCTCTCCGCGAGGCCCGCGCCCGACCATCTGAACCATCTTCGAGAGACCGCCGCCTTGACCCACGATCCGATCAACTTCTTCTGGTTCATCCCCACGCATGGCGATGGATCCTATCTCGGCTCCGAGACGCAGCAGCGCCCGCCGGAGTTCGGCTATTTCAAGCAGGTGGCGCAGGCCGTCGACCGGCTCGGCTTCCAGGGCGTGCTGCTGCCGACCGGCCAGGCCTGCGAGGATAGCTGGATCACGGCGTCGGGCCTCGCCACCGTGACGGAGAGGCTCAAATTCCTCGTCGCGCTCCGGCCGGGCGTGGTCTCGCCGGCCTTCGCCGCGCGCCAGACGGCGGCGCTCGACCGGCTCTCCAACGGGCGCCTGCTGCTTAACGTCGTGGTCGGCGGTAATCCGGCCGAGCTCGCCGGCGACGGCATTTTCTTAGCCCATGACCAGCGCTACGAGCAGGCGAACGAATTCCTGACCATCTGGTCGCGTCTTCTCGCCGGCGAGACGGTGGATTTCACCGGCAAGCACTACCGCGTCGAGAACAGCCGGCTCGATTTCCCGCTCGTGCAGGAGCCGCGCCCGCCGGTCTATTTCGGCGGCTCGTCCGATGCGGGGCAAGATCTCGCCGTCGACCAGACCGACCTCTATCTGACCTGGGGCGAGCCGCCGGCCGGCGTCGCCGAGAAGATTGCGGCGGTGCGCAAGAAGGCGGCCGCGCGTGGCAAGACGATCCGCTTCGGCATCCGCCTGCACTTCATCGTGCGCGAGACGGAGGAAGAAGCCTGGGCGGCGGCGGACAAGCTGATCAGCCATGTCACCGACGCGCAGATCGAGGCGGCGCAGGCGCGCTTCACCAAGGAAATGGATTCCGTCGGTCAGCGGCGCATGGCGGCGCTGCATGGCGGCCGGCGCGACAAGCTCGTCGTCTCGCCGAACCTCTGGGCCGGCGTCGGCCTGGTGCGCGGCGGCGCGGGCACGGCCCTCGTCGGCACGCCGGAACAGGTTGCGGAGCGTCTGCGCGAATATCAGGCGATCGGCATCGACACGGTGATCGGCTCCGGCTACCCGCATCTCGAGGAGGCCTACCGGGTCGCGGAACTGCTCTTCCCCGCGCTCGGCCTCGGCATCAAGCGGCGCGGCCTGCGGCAGACGATCGAGAACGAGTTCGGCGTGGGCGGGCGCAAACTCGCCGCCTCCTCCTGAGCGGCGCGATGAAACGCCTCGGGCCTCTCGCCGGCTGGATCCTGCCGGCCGCCATCCTCGTGATCTGGGAGTTCCTCTCCCGGATCGGCTTCATCCCAGAGAACGTGCTGCCGGCGCCGTCCGCGGTCGCCGCCGCCTTCTGGCGCGTGCTCGTCTCCGGAGAGCTCGCGCAGAACATCTCGGTCAGCTTCTGGCGCGCCAGCATGGGCTTCCTGATCGGCGGCTCGATCGGCTTCCTCTTCGGCCTCGCCAACGGGCTTTCGCGCTTCTCCGAGACGCTGACGGACACGACGTTGCAGATGGTGCGCAACGTGCCCCATCTCGCGCTGATCCCGCTCGTCATCCTGTGGTTCGGCATCGATGAGTCGGCGAAGCTCTTCCTTGTGGCGCTCGGCGTGTTCTTCCCGATCTACATCAACACGCTGCACGGCATCCGTACCGTCGACCCCCAGCTCGTCGAGATGGGCAGGACCTATGGCATGAACAATTGGGACCTGTTCCGCCGCGTGATCCTGCCCGGCGCGCTGCCCTCGATCTTCGTGGGCCTGCGCTTCGGGCTCGGCATCATGTGGCTGACGCTGATCGTCGCCGAGACGATCTCGGCCTCGTCGGGCATCGGCTACATGGCGATGCAGGCGCGCGAGTTCATGATGACCGATGTCGTCGTGCTCTCGATCATCATCTACGCCCTGCTCGGCAAGCTCGCCGACGCCGTCGCCAGGCTGCTCGAGCGCTACACGCTCGCCTGGAATCCAGCCTTCCAAAGCCGATGAGGACGCGGCAGCACATGTTCGCAGACGCCATGACCTTCATTGAAACGGCCACGCGCCGTCCCCCGCGCGAGCTGACTACCGGCACGGCCGTGCCTTTCGAGGTGCTGACCGAGGTGGCGCCGACGCGCGGCCAGGGCAGCGCCCTCTCGATCCGCGGGCTCGTCAAGACCTTCGACCAGGAGCCGGTCATCAAGGGGCTCGACCTCGATATTCCGGCCGGGCAGTTCGTGGCCGTCGTCGGCAAGAGCGGCTGCGGCAAGAGCACGCTGCTGCGGCTTATCCTCGGCCTCGAAACGCCGACATCGGGCTCGATCGAGGGCGTCGGCGCCACGGGCGGCACGGCGCGCTTCATCTTCCAGGAACCGCGACTGCTGCCATGGGCGACCGTCGCCGACAATGTCGCCGTCGGGCTCGGCCGCAGCGGCAGCCGCACGAGCCGGCGCAAGGCGGCGCTGAAGGCACTGTCCGAAGTCGGCCTCGACGGGCGCGGCGATGCCTGGCCGGCCGTGCTCTCCGGCGGCCAGCGGCAGCGCGTGGCGCTCGCCCGCGCCCTCGTCAGCCATCCGCGCCTGCTCGCCCTCGACGAACCGCTCGGCGCGCTCGATGCGCTGACCCGCATCTCGATGCAGGGTCTCGTCGAGCGGGTCTGGCAGGATCAGGGCTTCACGGCGATCCTCGTCACCCATGACGTCTCCGAGGCGATCGCGCTCGCCGACCGCGTGCTGCTGATCGACAATGGCCGCATCGCGCTCGATCTCGCCGTCGACCTGCCCCGGCCGCGCCGGCGCGGCACGCCGGCCTTTGCGGCACTGGAGAAGACCGTGCTCGACACGCTGTTCGGCTTCGAGGGCGGCGAGGCGATCTGAGGCCCGCTCCCTGCACGCGAATTCGGCGATGCGCGATCCCGCGCAATCGTCTATGCCATGCCTGCATACGCTGCGATGGAGGCAAGGCATGAGCATCGAATCCAACCGGGGACGACTGCGTCTCTTTCTCGATACGGCCGACCGCGACGCGCTCGAGCGATGGCTCCCGACCGGCCTCTTCCACGGCGTCACGACCAACCCCACCATCCTCGCGGCGTCGGGCGTTGCCTGCACCATCCCCGCGATCGCCGATCTCGCCGCGACACTGTTCGCCTTCGGCGTCGCTGAAATGCAGGCGCAGAGCTGGGGCCGCAGCACGGAAACGCTGCTGCGGCATGGCCGGCTGATCGCCGGGATCGATCCGCGCATGACGGTCAAGGTGCCGATCACGCGGGACGGCATCGTCGCCGCCTCCATGCTGAAGCAGGAAGGCATCCGCGTCACGCTGACCGCCGTCTACACGGCCCATCAGGCGCTGTCCGCCGCCGCGATCGGCGCCGACTATGCCGCGCCCTATCTCGGCCGCATGAACGATGCCGGGCGCGACGGCTATGGCGAGATCGCCGCCATGCAGGAGATCGTGCGGGCGAATGGCGGCGCCATGCGCATCCTCGTCGCCAGCGTGCGCGAGACATCCGACCTCGTCAGGCTGGCGCGGATCGGCGTCGACACCTTCACCTTCAGCCCCACCATCGCGACCGGCCTCTTCGCCGAGCCGCTGACGGACGCCGCCGCCGAAGTGTTCGAGCGAGCGGTCGGCGACTGACCGGACCCGCTGTCATCTGCTTGCAGTCTCCACCAACTAGATTAGAGTTATTCTAGAATCCGGATGCGCAAGGAGTTTGAGGCGATGCAGGTCGGCCCTGTCCGCGGCTATACGTCGAGCCAGATCATTCTGCACTGGCTGATCGTGGTGCTGGTGCTGTTCCAGCTGATCTTCGGCGAGAGCATGTCGTCGGTCTTCCGTGCCGCCCAGCGCGGCACGACGCCCGATCCGAACGATGCGACGCTCGCCACGCTTCATATCTGGGTCGGCTTCGCGATCCTCGCCGCGGTCGTCATTCGCCTGGCGCTTCGCCTGCGCCAGGGTCCGCCGCCTCCGCCCGAAGGCCAGTCGCCCGTGCTCGAATGGATCGCGACAGCGACGCACTGGCTGTTCTATTTCCTGCTCTTCGCCGTGCCGATCAGCGGCATCGTCGCCTATTACTGGCAGCCCGCCGCCGGCGAGGTGCACGAACTCGGCAAGCCGGCCTTCATCATCCTGATCGTGCTGCATGCCGGCGCCGCGCTCTGGCACCAGTTCTGGCTCCGCGACGGCTTGCTGATGCGCATGTTGAAGCCGGGCGCCTGAAGGCGCACCGGCTCACGCAAAGGAAACGAGATGGATCATCTCAGCGTTTCCCGTGAAACGATGAAATGATCCAGGCCCCTATCCGCCGATCGCGGTCGCGACGGCCTTGCTCCAGCCCGACAGGATCGCGTCGCGACGCGCCGGCTCCATGGCGGGCGTGAAGCGCAGGACGGCCTCCTCGGCCGCGCCTTCGTCCTCCGTCGCGGCATAGAGGCCGACAGCCACTCCGGCCATCATCGCGGCGCCGATGGCGCTGAGTTCGACGGCCGCCCCGCGCAGCACCGGCCGGTCGAGCAGATCGGCCTGAAGCTGCATCAGCAAATCGCTCCGCGCCGCGCCGCCATCGGCCGAAAGCGCGGAAAGCGCGATGCCGAGATCGATCTGCATCGCGTCGAAGACATCGCGCACCTGCAGCGTGATCGCCTCCAGCGTGGCGCGCGCGACATGGGCCGGCGTGCTCCCGAGCGAGAGGCCGGAAATGGCGCCCCGCGCATGGGCCTGCCAATAGGGCGCGCCCAGGCCCGCCAACGCGGGGAGAACGACGACGCCGCCACTGGTCGGGACCGTGCGGGCGAGATCGGTCAGCGCATCGGCATCCGCGAGCCCGAGCAGCCGCGCCACGAAGGCCGCCGCCTGACCGGAGACCGTGATATTGCCCTCCAGCGCATGATGCACCCGGCCGCCCGCCATCCAGGCGATCGTCGTCGAAAGCCCGTTCTTCGAAAGCACCGGCTGCTCGGTCAGCGTCATCAGCGACGAGCCGGTGCCGTAGGTCGCCTTGACGATGCCCGGGCCGCGCACGCCATGGCCATAAAGCGCGGCATGGCTGTCACCCATCATGGCATGGATCGGTATGCCGGAGGGCAGGTCCGGCGCGGCACTGACGCCGAAGCGACTGTCCGACGCCTTCACGTCGGGCAGGATGGCGACGGGAATTTCGAACAGCGCCGCGAGCGGGTCGCTCCAGCGCAGCGCATGGATATCGAAAAGCTGGGTGCGTGACGCATTTCCGGCGTCGCAGGCGTGGACGGCGCCGGCCGTGAAATTCCAGAGCAGCCAGCTGTCGATCGTGCCGACGGCGAGTTCGCCTCGCTCGGCGCGTGCCCGTGCGCCGGGGGTGGCGTCGAGCAGCCAGCCGATCTTGGCGGCGGGGAACATCGGATTGAGCGCGAGCCCGCTCAGCACCGCGACCAGCGCCTCGGTCTCCGCCGAACGCAGGCGATCGAGCCGTTCGGCGCTGCGCATGCATTGCCAGGTGACGCAGGGGCCGACTGGCCTGCCGGTTTCGCGCTCCCACAGCACGACGGATTCGCGCTGGTTGGAGATCGCAAAGGCCGCGATCTCGGCGCCGGGCACAGCCGCAATGCAGTCCGAGAGGCATTCGGCGACGCTCTGCCAGATCGCCTCGGCGGATTGCTCGGCCCAGCCTTCCTTTGGATGCGAAACGACCATGGCCCGCGACGCCCGCGCGACGATCGCGCCCCTGGCGTCGAGCAGGAGCGCCTTGGTGTTGGTCGTCCCCTGGTCGATCGCGAGGATGTGGCCGCTCATCGCCCGTCCCGCATGGCGATGACCTCATGCACGGCGCGCACGATTCCCTCCGAGGTCAGGCCGAAATGCTCGAGCAGGAACTCCGCCGAGCCGGTCGGCGCGAAACCGGGGAAGCCCAGAATGCGCATCGCGGCCGGGCGCGTGGTCGAGACGATCTCGGCGACGGCCCCGCCGAGGCCGCCACGGATCGAATGCTCCTCGATCGTCACGATCGCCCCGGTCTCGGCCGCGGCGAGGATCACCTCGCGATCGATCGGCGCGATCGACGACAGGTTGATCACCCGCGCGGCGATGCCGGCCTCCGCCAGCGCCTCGGCGGCGACCAGCGCGCGCGTGACCATGACGCCATTGGCGATGATCGCGGCATCCGTTCCCGCCCGCAGCACCTCGGCCTTGCCGAACTGGAAGCGCGCGCCTTCCGGCCGCTTCAGCTCCGGAACGGGCATGCGGCTCAGCCGCAGGAAGACAGGCCCTTCATGCGCCACCGCCGCCTTGACCGCCTCGGCCGTCTCCCATGGATCGGAGGGCACGACGATGGTCAGGTTCGGCAACAGGCGAAGCCAGGCCAGATCCTCGATCGAATGATGCGTCGGCCCCAACTCGCCATAGGCGACGCCCGAAGAGATGCCGGCGAGCTTCACATTGGTATTGGAATAGGCGACATCGGCCTTGATCTGCTCCAGCGCACGGCCGGTCAGGAAGCAGGCCGCGCCCGAGACGAACGGCACCTTGCCGCCATTGGCGAGACCGGCGCCGACGCCGACCATGTTCTGTTCGGCGATGCCGACATTGACCAGCCGCTCGGGCCAGCGCTTCTTGAAGCCGCCGAGCTTCGACGAGCCGACGCTGTCATTGACGACGGCGACGATGCGGCCATCCGCCTCGGCGAGCGCTTCGAGCGTCTTCGCGAAGGCATCGCGGCAATCATGCAGGCCGGGGGCATTCTGGACTGCGGCGGCCATCAGGCGAGTTCCTCCATGGCGAGTTCATATTGTTCCTGGTTGGGGACGCCATGGTGCCACTGCACCTGGTCGACCATGTAGGAGATGCCGTTGCCCTTGTGGGTATGGGCGATGACGCAGAGCGGCTTCACGCGGTCGCCGACCGGCGCGCCGAGCACGTCGAGCAGCGCCGCATGATCGTGGCCGTCGACATCCACTACATGCCAGCCAAAGGCGCGCCACTTGTCGGCCAGCGGCTCGAGATCATTGGTCTCGTCGGTCCGCGCGCCCTGCTGCAGGTGGTTGCGATCGATGATCAGGGTCAATTGCGCGAGATGGCGGTGGCCGGCGATCATGCCGGCCTCCCAATTGCTGCCTTCCTGCTGCTCGCCATCGCCCGTGACGACGAAGACGCGCCGGTCCGAGCCGTCGATCTGGCCGGCGATCGCCATGCCGACCGCGACCGGCATGCCATGGCCGAGCGGACCTGTATTGGTCTCGACGCCGGGCACGTAATTGCGGTTCGGATGGCCGTTCAGCATCGAGAGCGGGCGCATATAGGTCGCGAGTTCGTCGAGCGGGATGAAGCCGGCCTCGGCGAGGGTCGCGTAGAGCGCGCCGGTGCAATGGCCCTTGGAGAGCACGAAGCGATCGCGCGCGGGATCGTCGGGCTGGGCCGGATCATAGCGCAGCACGCCGAAATAGAGCGTCGCCAGAATATCGGTCACCGACATGTCGCCGCCCGGATGGCCCTGCTTGGCGTCGAACACCATCTGGATCGCGCGTCGGCGGATGATGCGCGCCTTCTCGCGGATGGCGGCAATCCGCTCATCGGATGTCTGACTGATCTTTTCGAGCATGATCGCGTTCCAGTTCAACGAAGGTTGGGGCCTTATCGGAAGAAGGGCTGGGCGCCGGAGAAGCGCGGCGCCGCCTCATGGCGATAGATCGGCCAGCCGAGATAGCGGTCGATCGCCTCGGTCACGATCGCTGCATGCTCGCCGCGCACCATCGCGACGTGATGCTCGAAGCCGTTGCGCGCCACGAAGCCCATGAGATCGCGAAGCCGCGGCACCTCGGTCACCGCGATGCCGCCATCCATCGGGAACGGATCATCCGTGAAGGCGCCCTCGCCGACATAGGCCTTGATCGTCCCGCGCCGATCATCCGTCGAGACGCGGAAGAAGGTCATCGGGCCGGCCCTGACCTTGCCCTTGACGGCGCCGAAGCACTTTTCACGGCCGATCGTCTCGCCGAGCACGTCGAGCTCGGAGATTTCGGGACGGTCGCCGATGAAGCTCTTTGGGAAATTGCCGCAATGCGTGCAGACGCATTTGTCGGCCTCGTAACCGTAATTATTGTTCCAGTCGAGGATGGCCGGCGGAGCGCCGGAGGCGAGCGCCAGCGCATACATCGAGATCGCGCCCATGACGTCGACCTCGCACGCGCTCGGCATCAGCTTCTCGCTCAGCATGCTCATGGTCAGGCAGGTCGCGCAGCCATAATTGTCCTGCAGGCTGCGCCAGCACTGGATCGAGGAGGCATCGCATTCGTTCTCGTCGATCCAGCGATCGACGGCGATCGACCACTTGGCCTGCTTCATGATGTTGGCGCGGTCGATATGACCGGGAATCGTGCCATAGGCGAAGATGTCGTCGAGCTTGGCCTTCACGTCGGGCGCGTCGTCACCGATCGCCCGCGCGCTGCCCATGATCTCCGAGAGATCGACGGTCACGACCGTGATGCCGGACGATTGAAGCAGCTTCTCGCTGAAGCGCATGGTCTGGAACGCGCCGGTGCGGGCGCCGATCGCGCCGATGCGGGCGTTGCGGAGGCCACGAACGGTGCGGCAGGTCCTGGCGAAGCGATCGAGATCGCCACGGAATTCCTCGCCCCAGACATCGGAGGTGTGGCTGGTCGTGTCGGTGAAGGCGACGTCGTACTGGTAGAAATTATTCGTCACCGACAGCTTGCCACAGAAGGCGTCGCGCCGGCTCTTGACGTCGACCTTGTCGGTTTCGTCATTGCTGGCCTGGAGCAGGATCGGCAGGTTGAGCCGCGTCATGTTGACGAGTTCGGCCACCGCGATCTCGTCGCCGAAATTCGGCAGGCAGATCACCAGCCCGTCGAGCACGTCGCGTTTCTCGCGGAAGAACTCGGCATAGAGGCGCGCATCCTCGCGCGACTGGACGGCGCCGTTCACGGTCGCCTCGAAAGGCGGGATGCAATAGTCGATGCCGAGCGCATCGAGCTGCGCCGTCAGTTCGTCGCGCGCCGCCTTGCACGGTGCGCCGTTGAAGAACGCGCGCGACCCGATGACCAGGCCCAGCGTCACCTTTGCACGAAACCTCGATCCCATCCCGAACCTCCCCTTCCGTCTAGCCGGCGCTTCGACGTCGCCGCTCGATACCCGCTCTATAGCACCGCACGCCGGCCGTCGCTATCGATCACTATCGTTATTTCTCGTTTTCTTTCGTATTATCTCGAATATCGACACTCGCACCACGGAATCAGCGGCAGGGCCGATTGACATGCCCGGCGAGGCCGTGCCATCCAAAATGAAACGAAAATAAAAGGCAATTGCCGAAAACGGCTTGCGCGCCGCCTTTGAGGAAGGGTGGTTGGGAGGAGGAAGAATGTCGTATCTGTCGCGGCCGTCGAGGCCGTGTACCCTGCCCCGCGCCCTGATCGTCGTGGCCCTGATCGCCACGGGCGGCCTTTCCGGCTGCAAGATCCTGCCGATCCAGACCGAGGCTGAAAAGGCGAGCGCGAAGGCCCAGAAATTCGACGCGAAGAACTTCGCCGACACGCTCTGGACGTCGAAGGGCCACCAGGAACTGCTCGGCCGGGCCGTCGATCTCGCGACGCTCCTGCCGGCGCTCGACGAGAGCTTCGATACGGCCGGTCAGAAATACGGCCTGAAGGCCGCTGGTGAAGGTTCGCCGACGGCGTTCGTCGTCAAGGGCGAGGGTCGGGTCACGAAGGTCGACACCGCCTCCCGCGCGGGAACCGCCACGCTCTCCATCGCGACGCCGAAAGGCAACCGCGAGGCAACATTGCAGACGGGACCTATCGTCAAGGGCAATGCCATTCGCGATAATCTGCCCGATGCGAGCTTCGGCAAATTCACCAACCAGATCGAATATGCGCAGGCGGGCCGCGCGCTGAACGAGGCCGCCCTGGCGACCGCCAAGCCCGGTTTCGGGGCGCTTGTCGAAGGCGCGAACGTGACCTTCACCGGCGCCATCACGCTCAACAAGCCCGACGACGCTCTCCTCGTCATGCCCATCGCCGTCGCCGGAGCGGGCCAATGACCGTACCGGATTCCGTCGCACCGATCCTGAGCGCCGAAAAGATCTCCAAGATATTCCCCGGCACGACAGCGCTCGCCGATGTCGATTTCCACGTCTATCCCAATGCGGTCAACGTGCTGATCGGCGAGAACGGCGCCGGAAAATCCACATTGATGAAGATCCTCTCGGGCGTAGAGCGCCCCACGTCCGGGCGGATCGTCATGGAGGGACGCGAGGTTACTTTCGCGTCCGTGCGCGATGCTGCCTCGAAGGGCATCGGCATCGTCTTCCAGGAACTGAATCTCTGCCCGAATTTGAGCATCGCCGAGAACATCTTTCTCGGCCATCCGCTGACGCGCGGCGGCTTCCATCTCGACCTGGCGCGCCAGAGGAGCCGGGCGCGCGCATTGCTGCAGCGGCTGGAACATGACCTCGACCCGGACACCAAGGTCGGCGACCTGCGCATCGGCCAGCAGCAGATCGTCGAGATTGCCAAGGCGCTATCGGAAGATGTCCGCATCCTGATCATGGATGAACCGACCTCGGCGCTGAGCGTTTCCGAAGTCGAGGTGCTGTTCCGCGTCATCGATGAACTGAAACGCTCCGGTGTCGCCATCGTCTATATCTCGCACCGGCTGGAAGAGCTGGTCCGGATTGGCGATTTCGTCACGGTTCTGCGCGACGGACGACTGCAGGCTTCCGCCCGCATGGACGAGATCGACGTCTCCTGGATCATCCGCCAGATGCTCGGCACCTCGGAACTCGCGGCCCGGCGCCCCGTGCAGGCCCGGGCGGGCCGAGAAATCCTCAGGATCGAGGATGTCTGCCTGCCGCGCATCGGCGGCGGCATGACCGTCGATCATGTCTCGCTCTCGATTCATGCCGGCGAAATCGTTGGTATCTATGGGCTTTTGGGTGCCGGGCGATCCGAGCTCTTCGAATGCCTGTTCGGCGCGCGGCCCGATGCGAGCGGGACCATCGTGCTCGACGGCCTCGACATTTCAGGCCTTTCGATCAACCAGCGCATCGCCAAAGGCCTGTTCCTGACGCCGGAGGACCGTCAGCGCGACGGGCTGGTCCAGAACCTCTCGGTCGGCCGCAATATGAGCCTTTCGAGCCTTGGCCGCTTCACCCGTTTCGGCCGGATCACCACCGCCCGGGAGGGCGACGAGGTCGCGCGAATCTCGCGTGAGCTTCAGGTCAAGGCGCCCTCGCCCCATACGATGATCACCTCGCTCTCCGGCGGCAACCAGCAGAAGGTCGTCATCGGCAAGAGTTTGATGACCTCGCCCAAGGTGTTGCTGCTCGACGAACCGAGCCGCGGCATCGACATCGGCGCCAAGGCCGAGATCTTCCGCGTCATGCGCGAACTGGCCGAACAGGGCCTCGGCATCATCTTCGCGACGTCGGATCTGAAGGAAGTCGCCATCGCCGACCGGATTCTGGTGATGTCATCCGGGCGGATCACGCTCGACGCCAGCAGCAACGACGCCACGGACGAGCTTCTCGTCTCCGCTTCGGTGGTCGGCCACACAGCGCATGCGAACAACGCATCGACCAGCAAGGGATCCCATCATGGTTGACCACGCCGCCATCCGCGACGTCGCACATCGCAATGGGCCGTCGACGACGCTCCTGCTCATCCTCAGGCTCCGCACCTTTATCGCCCTTGCCCTGGTCGTCGCCTTTTTCGGCCTGATGGCACCGAACTTCATGTCGGTCGCCAACCTCGTCATCGTCTCCAAGCATGTCGCGATCAATGCGCTGCTCGCCATCGGCATGACCTATGTCATCCTGACGGGCGGCATCGATCTGTCAGTCGGCTCGATCGTGGGGCTGACCGGCATGATCGCCGGCGCGCTCATCACCTATGGCATTCCCCTCCCCTTCCTCGGCGTGGTGGTCTGGCCTAACGTACTGGAAACAATGGCGATCGTGCTGGTGGTCGGCGCCATCATCGGCGCCTTCAACGGGGTCCTGATCACGCAGCTCAACGTTGCCCCCTTCATCGCCACGCTGGGCACGCTCTATGTGGCGCGCGGCGCGGCGCTGCTGCTTTCCAACGGCGCCACCTTCCCCAATCTCGTCGGCAAGCCCGAACTCGGCAATGAAGGCTTCCCGATCCTTGGCGCCGGAACACTCTTCGGCATTCCGCTCTCGATCGTCATCCTCGTGGTGGTCGCACTGATCGCGGCCTATGTCGCCGCGCGCACGCCATTCGGGCGCCGCGTCTATGCCGTTGGCGGCAATGAGCGGGCGGCGGCGCTCTCGGGCGTCTATGTCAACCGCGTCAAGCTCGCGGTCTATGTCATATCGGGCTTCTGCGCGGCGATCGCCGGCCTCATCGTCTCCTCGCAGCTCGTCGCCTCGCATCCGGCGAGCGGCGAGAGCTTCGAATTGAACGCGATCGCAGCCGCGGTCCTCGGCGGCACATCCCTTTCCGGCGGACGCGGCACGATCGGCGGCACCATTGTCGGTGCCTTCGTGATCGGGGTGCTCAGCGACGGACTGGTGATGATGGGTGTTAGCGAATTCTGGCAAATGGTCATAAAAGGACTTGTGATCGTTTCGGCGGTCGTCCTCGACCAGATGCAGCGAACCCTGTCGCGGCGTGCCCGACTGGAGTAGCGACTGGCGCGAGATCGTCGCCGCCAACTCCGATATGGGGATATTGATGCAGCACAGTGCCGGGGCCCGCTCGTCGAGCAGAAAGCGGATCAAGCAGGCAGCGAAGCCCGAGAGCGACGAGGCTGAAGCCGCCCCGAGTCCGCTCAGCGGTCTGCTCGCCGAACCACGACGCATGCGCATCCTCGCCTGGCTGCAGGAAGAAGGCAGCGCCCGGGTCAAGGATCTGAGCCAGGCTTTCAGCGTCTCCGAGGCGACGATCCGGCAGGACCTCGAGCGCCTCGATTCGGAAGGCCACATCGTGCGCGAGCATGGCGGCGCCTATCTGAAATCGGTGCCGCGCCAGGTCCAGGCCATGGCGCTGCAGCACCTCGTCAACATGGACGCGAAGCGCAAGATAGGCCGCGCCGCCGCCGCCCTTGTCGGAAACGGCGAAACCATCATCCTCGATGCCGGCTCGACGACGACGGAAATCGCTTCGAATCTCGTCACGCGACAGGACCTGACCGTCATCACCAACGGCCTCAACATCGCGCTGATGCTGGGTGCCGTGCCGTCCTTTTCCGTCCATATGCCCGGCGGGCAGTTCAAGGCACCGACGCTCTCGCTCAGCGGCGAGAAGTCGGGCGATTTCTTCCAGGACATCTTTGCCGGCAAGCTCTTCCTCGCCACCGCCGGTATCTCGTTCGAGGCCGGGCTGACCTATCCGAGCCTTGCCGACATGCATATCAAGCGCGCCATGATCAAGGCTGCCTCCAAGGTCTATGTGGTGGCCGACAGCACCAAGATCGGCGCCGTTTCCTTCTCCTCGCTCGGCAAGCTCGACATGGTGCAGACGTTCATCACCGACGAAGGCATTCGCGACGAGGATCGACTGCAATTCGAGCGCCTGGGCATCGACGTCATCATCGCTTCATAGCGAATAAGGACGAAACACTGCATCGGCCAAGAAAAACGATAGAAATCGAAAGCGTTTGAAATTGACGCTCAGCGTTTGATGTGCAAATCTCCAAAAACAAAAAAATTCGAAGCCAATCGACATTGGTTCGATGTGAGGCCGGCAACCGGCCCAACGAGGGAGAGCACGTCCGATGAAAAAGAGAAGCGCATTTGCCGCGGCCGCCATGGGCCTCGCCGCGGGATTGATGATGTCGGCCGCGGCCTTCGCCGCCGATGGCAAGCTGATGGTCATCATCACCCCGTCGCACGACAACCCCTTCTTCTCGCAGGAAGCGGTGGGCGCCGAGGCCCGGGCCAAGGAGCTCGGCTACGAGACGCTGGTGTTCTCGCATGACGACGACGCCAACAAGCAGAACGAGCTGTTCGATACCGCGATCGCGCGCGGCGCCGCCGCGATCGTCCTCGACAATGCCGGAGCCGACGCGACGGTCGCCGCCGTGAAGAAGGCCAAGGCGGCCGGCATTCCCTCGATCCTGATCGATCGTGAGATCAATGCGTCCGGCGAGGCCGTCGCGCAGATCGTCTCGAACAACTATCAGGGCGCGACGCTCGGTGCGCAGGAGTTCGTCAAGCGCATGGGCGAGAAGGGCAATTATGTCGAGCTGACGGGCAAGGAATCCGACACCAATGCCGGTATCCGCTCGCAGGGCTATCACGACATCATCGACCAGTATCCGGATTTGAAACTGGTGGCGCAGCAGAGCGCCAACTGGAGCCAGACCGAAGCCTTCTCGAAGATGGAATCGATCCTCCAGGCCAATCCCGACATCAAGGGCGTGATCGCCGGCAACGACACGATGGCGATGGGTGCGCTGGCCGCACTGGACGCCGCCAACCGCAAGGACGTCATCGTCGTGGGCTTCGACGGCTCGAACGATGTTCGCGATGCCATCAAGGCCGACAAGATCGCCGCGACCGTGCTGCAGCCGGCCTTCCGTCAGGCTCAATATGCGGTCGAACTCGCCGACAAATACCTGAAGGAAGGCAAGACCGGGCAGGACGAGAAAATCTCGATGGATTGCGTCCTGATCACCAAGGACAATGCCGACAAGCTCGACAATTTCGCGCTCGCGAACTGATCCTACAGGTCACCCTCCAGCGGTAAGGCGGCCCGATCTCATATCGGGCCGCCTTACCCATTTCGATTGCCCGGAGCCCCTGGCACGAATGCGCTGCGGCACGGCCACAGGATTCGTGAAAGGCAGCGCAAGACAACCACATGGCGGGCGGCAAGAAGTTGGCGAGTGAATGCCATGAGCATGATTAAGGTCGGCTGACGGCTTGCCATTCGGGGCACAGAACGGATACAAAATGTCCAACTCGGCGGCCAATCGCCGTCCGAGTTGGACTTCTGGCCAGAAATCGCAACGATTTTGACGGCCTGCGGCGCGGGTGTAGTTCAGAGGTAGAACGTCAGCTTCCCAAGCTGAATGTCGTGGGTTCGATTCCCATCGCCCGCTCCAATTTCGCGATATATTTCAACGGCTTTCCATCAAGACGCCTCGCCAGACATCAGAGAGGAACGTCGGGATTCCTGCTTGTCTCGGGTGTCCGGTCCGGGAAGCCGAGAGGCAGCCGATCGAGCTGCCATTGATCGTCCGCGGCTGGCACCTTTGACCGAGCCACCCACGTCCCCGCCCTGAACGCGGCTCAGCGCCGCTTTCGGCCGGCGCTGAGGGCTACGGCGACGACGATGATCAGGCCGGTGGTCAGGTCCTTGAAGAACGGGTTCACGTTCAGGATGTTGAAACCGTTGCCGATCAGGGCGAGGAGCAGGACGCCGGCGATCGAGCGCCAGATTGCGCCCTTGCCGCCATAGATCGACGTGCCGCCCAGGATCACCGCGGCGATCGCGTCCAGTTCCATGCCAAGGCCGGCCTGCGGCTGGCCCATCGAGATGCGTGAGACCGAAATGACGCCGGCAAGGCCGGCTGCGAAACCCGTCAGGCCGAAGGTCGCTATCTTGACCAGCTTGGTGCGCACGCCGGAGAGGATCGCCGCCTCTTCATTGCCGCCGACGGCGAAGACGCGCCGGCCGAAGGTCGTGCGGTTCAGGAGGAACATCATCGCCGCCGCAAAGACGAGGAAGACGATGACGGCGATGTTGACGATGCCGATACGGCCGCGGCCGAGCCAGGCGAATGCCTCCATGCGGACGGGAATGAGCGAGCCGCCCGTGATGAGCACGGCAATGCCGCGGAACACCATGCTGCTCGCCAGGGTCGCGAGGAATGAATGGACGTTGAAGCCGGTGATGATCAGGCCGTTGACGATGCCGAGCACCAGGCCGATGAACGGCCCCGCGATGATACCGAGCGTGGGATCGACATTGACCGCGAGCCAGGCGGCCGAGACGCTGGCGACGCCGAAGACCGCGCCGGCCGAGAGATCGAACCCGCCGCCGATGATCACGAGTGTGAGTGCGCAGGCGATGATCGCGAGCGGGGCGCTCTGGTTCAGTATGTTGAGCAGGTTGCGCTGCGTCAGGAACGAATCCGACAAGGCGGTCAGCCCGATCATCAAAAGCGCAATGATGATGAGGATGCCGTATTTCTGCAGGATCGCGAGCAGGCGCCTGCCGGCGGGAACGGTGGAGGTCGCGCCGGTGCGGGTCACGGAAGAAGTCTCGGTCATGATGTGGCTCCCGCGCGCGCGGTGTCGCCGGCGCTTCGGTCTATGTTGAAGAGGCGGAAGAGCGCATCTTCCACGGTCAGCGTGCGGCAATCGGCGGTGCCGACAATGCGGCCCTCACTCATCAGATAGCCGCGATGCGAGAGGCTGATGACTTCCTCGAGTTCGGACGAGATCAGCAGCACCGCCGCGCCGCCCCTGGCGAGCTCCACGACGAAATCATGGATGCGGCGGCGAGCCCCGATATCGACGCCACGGCTCGGTTCGTCGAGGATGACGATCTTCGGATTGCCATAGACCCATTTCGACAGCAGCACCTTCTGCTGGTTGCCGCCGGAATAGAACGCGACTTCGCCGTCGATCTGGCCCGGCACGATGTTGAAATGGCGGATCATCTCGGCCGTGCGCCGCCGCTCCTCCTTCGGGCGCAGCACACCGAAGCGAGAGACGAGGGCGAGGTGCGGCAGCGACATGTTCGGGCGCACCATCTGGACCAGGTCGAGGCCCTGCTTGCGCCGGTCTTCTGGTACGAAGCCAATGCCACGCGCGACGGAACGGCGCGGGCTGCGATCGTCATAGGGAGCGCCGGCCACCTTGACCGCGCCCGTGGCCGGATCAGCGCCGAATATGGCGCGTGCGAGCTCGCTCCGCCCACTGCCGACGAGGCCGATCAGACCCACGATCTCGCCCGGCCTTATGTCGAGCGAGACGTCCTGCAGGCCGGTATCGCTGGAAAGATGGCTGATTTCGAGAATTGGTGCGACCGAGAGAGCCGGAGGCGCGGGAAGCGGCGGGAAAGCGACGTCGGCAGGTTCGCCAAGCATTGCCTCGACCAGGCTCGCCTTGGTTTCGCCGGCAATATCGCCGCTGCGCACGATACGGCCGTCGCGCATGATCGTAACGCGATCCGCGGTCGCGAGCACATGATCGAGGAAGTGGGTGACATAGATGACCGTGCGGCCATCATCGCGCAGCCAGCGGATGACGTGGTGCAGCTTCTCCGCCTCGTCGGCCGTGAGCGAGGACGTGGGCTCGTCCATGATGATGACGCGGGAATCGCGCGCGATGGCGCGCATGATCTCGACCTTCTGCCGCTCGGCGATGCGGAGATCGGCGACGATCGTGCCCGGCTTCAGGCCGAAGCCGCATTTCTCGTCGAGGGCGCGAAAGCGTGCAGCCTCGGAGCCGCGCAGCACGCCCGCGCTATTATCCTCGATGCCGAGAAACACATTCTGCGCGACGGTCAGCTCCGGCACGAGCTGGAGTTCCTGATGGATCATGGCGATGCCGCCCTGGAGCGCGGCGCGGGGCGTCCAGTGGCCAACGGGCTTGCCGAAGACGGTGAGCGTCCCGGCATCGAACGAATAATAGCCGCCGATGATCTTGCCGAGGCTCGACTTGCCGGCACCGTTCTCGCCGATCAGCGCGTGGACCGAGCCACGGCGAAAATCGAGCGTGATGCCGTTCAGAATCTTGGCGCTGCCGAAGCTCTTCTCGATGCCGACGAGGCTGATGGCGATTTCAGGCATATTGGTCGTCTCCTCACCTGCATCATCGCAAGAAGATCCGGACAACGAGACCCGTCGTCATCCCGGCTGCCCCGGGATGACGACGCGTTCCTGTCTGTGTCTGGCGCTCTTGCCGCGAGAGCGCGTCAGATCAACCCTGCCATTCGGGCTTGTAGTCCGGATGGGCGTCCAGAACCTGCTTGGTGATGATCGGCGGCACGGTGCCGAGCGTCATCTCGTCGGTATAGGCGGGCGTCGCCTTGCCCTCGAGCGCGTCGACAACGCCGTTCAGCGCATATTCGCCTTCGCTCTGCGGCAACTGGGCGAGCGTCGCATCCCAGCGGCCGGCCTTGATCGCGTCGATCGCGATCTGGTTGGCGCCACCGCCGATCAGATAGAGCGACTTGACGTCGATACCTGCGTCCTGAAGCGCGATCTCGGCGCCGACGAGGTGCTGGTCTGCGTTGGATAGCACGACATTGATGTCCTTGTGCGCCTGCAGCACGTCCTGCATGCCGGTCATCGCCTTGTCGGGATCGTAATTGCCTTCGACGGTCGCGACGATCTCGATATTCTTGTGCTCGCCGAGCGCCTTCAGATAGGTTTCATAGCGCAGATTATCGAACGGGTAGATCTTCTGGCCGATGATGATCGCAACCTTGCAGGGCGTCTTGTCCTTGCAGAAATCGATGACGGCATCGGCCTGCGCCTTGGCGCCGATCGCCGGGTTGGAGGCGACCGTGGTGGTCAGGCCGGGGACCTGCGGCTCGAGCACGTCGAGCTTCGGCCCGATCGGAAACAGAGTGGTCGCGACCTTGACGCCGGCCTTGATCGCCTCGTCGACGGCCGTCGCGATGCCGACGGAATCGTTGGGCGTGATCACGATCGCCTGGAACTTGCCGCCGGCGACGATGTCCTCGATCTGCGAATATTGCTTGGTGGCGTCGAATTCGCCGTTGAAGATCTCGACTTCGACGCCGCGGGCCTTGGCGGCCTTCTGAACGCCGGCCCAGATCGCCTGGTTGAAGCCGTTCTGGCTGGAGGCTGCGAGATAGGCGACCTTGTAATCCGCGGCATGGACGAAGGCGGCGCTGGAAAGCAGACCGGCGAGGCCGACCGCCAACGCAAGGACTTTCGATTTCATGATCTGAACTCCGTGGTTCCCTAAGGCCTCGGGGACAATCCCCTGCCCGTTGATCTGGATGGCCGGCTGTTCAGTCCGGCTCTTCTGTTGGAGGCTTGGCCTCAATGGAGCGTGTTCTTGAAGAAGCGGCCACCGCGCATGATCGCCGCCATATGGGCGCCGTCGCCTGCTAGGCGCGTGATGTCCTTGTAGGGATCGCCGTCGATGACGAGGAGGTCCGCCGCGGCGCCCGGCGCAATCACGCCGATCTCGCCTTCCATGCGGCAGAGCCTGGCGCCGACCAGCGTCGCCGAGCGGATGATCTCGGCGTTGGGCAGCACCCGCGCCAGGATCTCGAACTCCATCGTATGGTATTTCTGCAATTCGCCGAGCAGATCGGAGCCGAACGCCATGGGCAGGCCGGCGGCCCGCATGATCTGCAGCGACCTGAGCCCGGCGGTGCGGACGGTCTCGATCTTGGCCGCCGCCTCCTTGGAAAGGCCGAAACGCTCGCCTTCGAGCGCCAGGCCTTCATAGGCGACGAGCGTCGGCACGGCGATCGCGCCGGCCTCGGCCGCGAGCCTGGCGGTTTCGGGCTCGATCAGATTGCAGTGTTCGAGCGAAAGCACGCCACATTCGACGACGCGGCGGATCGCCTTGTCGGTGTAGACATGGGCCGAGACATAGGTGCCGGCATTTTCCGCCTCCTCGACGATCGCTTTGATCTCGTCGCGGGAATATTGCAGCGAGTGGATCGGATCGGTTGGCGAGGCGACCCCGCCATTGGCCATGATCTTGATGAACTTCGCGCCCTTGCGCAGTTCCTCGCGCGCGGCCTTGCGGACATTGTCGACGCCGTCGACGATGCGGCCGAGCGTGCCGAGGCGCTCCTCCATGATGGAATCGCGATCGTCGGTCCGGGCGCGCTGGTCGCAATGACCGCCGGTCGTGGTCAGCCCCTTGCCGCTGATGATGAGGCGCGGGCCATCGACCAGCCCCTCCTCGATCGCCATGACGAGGCCGAGATCGGCGCCGCAGCAATCGCGCACCGTGGTGAAGCCGCGCTGAAGGATCGTTTCCAGGATGCGCCTGGCGCGAAGCGCAATCAGCGAGGACGGCGCCATCGTGTTCGCCCAGCCATCGACCGTCGTCGAGACGACGTGAAGATGGCAGTCGATCAGGCCCGGCATCAGCGTCCGCCCCTTGAGGTCGATCCGCGTCGCGCTGCTGGATGAAATCGGCGTGTCGGAGACCTCGACGATCCTGCCGCCCTCGACCAGCACGTCCATGCCATCGAGGAGTTCATCCTGCGCCGGATCAAGGAAACGGCCGCCTGTGAAGAGCGTCGCGCTCATCGTGCTGCCTCCGCTGCTGCGGGCTTGTAGCCGTAGATCTCGGCGGCGCGCTCGGGCGACAGATAGCCGTTGCGGACATCATCCTCGATTGCGGACCGTGCGCGCTTCTTCGGGTCGCCGACGCCACCGCCATTGCCGGTCACGACCTTGACGACATCGCCGATATTGAGCGGGATATCCGTACCGAACGAATAGCGCTCGGCCGCCCCGCCGGGGCGCAGCACCTCGACATAATTGGGCGTGCCGTCGAGACCACCATCAACGCCCCATGGCGGAATACGCGAGCGCGTATAGCCGACGGAGAGGAAGTTGTTGTCGGCGCGAACGCGGTAGTGGACGTTGATGCCCTTGCCGCCACGCCATTCGCCTTCGCCGCCCGGCGTCGGGTTGAGTGCCATCCGATCGACCGCAAGGCCGTAGCGTGCCTCGGCCACCTCGGCCGGGCAATTGAACGTGTCGCCGTGGAAACCGGAGAAGATCGCGCTGTTGCCGTCGCGGCCGACCTGCGCGCCCCAGCCACCGAGTTGCGGCTCGACGATCGTATAGTGCCGGCCATGGTCCGGATGCGGGCCACCAACCACGGTTCCGCAGATCGAGGCGAAGTTGCCGGCGGGAACGAGACCCGGCAGATGCGGCGCGAGGCAGCGCAGGATCAGATCGAAGAGCCGGATCTCGACCTCGGAATAATAACCGAGCGCTCCGGGCTCCTCGACATGGAAGATGGTGCCCGGCTGGGTGATCACCTCCAGCGGCCGGAAGAAGCCGCCATTGCCCGGCGCGGCCGTATCGGTCACCGCCTTGAAGGCGAGCTGGGCCGAGATCTCGACGCCCTCTCGGCTTGAATTCTTGGAGCCGGACTGCTTCGGATTATCGCGCAGATCGACGACGAACGCGTCGTCCCTGATCTCGATGGTGACCTTGTGGATCGCGCCGTCGTCCTGCTCTTCCTCGAAGTGGAAGACGCCCTTTGGCAGGCTGGCAAGGGCGGCGCGGGCGCGGCGCTCGCCGAGATCCATGAAATCAACCAGCGCGGCCTCGAAGGTCTCGGTGCCGTACTTCTCGACCAGTTCGAGGATGCGGCGCTCACCGATACGGACGCCGGCGATCCCCGCCCAGAGGTCGCCGCGCAGATAGTCCGGCAGGCGCGTATTCACATAGAGAATGTCGAACACCGCCTGGTTCGGCACGCCGGCATCGATCAGCTTGACTGCAGGAATGCGGACGCCTTCCTGGAAGATCGAGGTCGCATCGGATGACATCGAGCCCGGCACCATGCCGCCGACATCGTTCCAATGCGCGATATTCGAAGTCCAGGCGACAATGCGGCCGTCGGAGAAGACGGGCATAGCCAGGATCATGTCGTTCAGATGCGTGACGCCGCCCCAATAGGGATCGTTCGACGCGAAGAGATCGCCTGGACGGATCGTCTCAGGCGGATGCTTCTCGATGATACGCTTCACCGCCTTGTCGAGCACGCCGACAAAGGCCGGGATGCCCGCACCCGACGAGGCGATTTCGCCGTTCGCGTCGCAAATGCCCGTGCCGAGGTCGAGCACTTCATAGATGATGGCGCTCATCGAGGTTTTGCGCTGGGCCGCGAACATTTCGTCGGCGACCGCTTCGAGCGCGTTCTGGATGATGTCGAAAGTGACCGGATCGTGCGTGATCTCGCTCATCGCTCAGCCCTTGATCTCGATATGGGTGTTGCCGAAATCGTCGATCGACACGTGGTTGCCCGGATGGACGACGATCGTCGTGCCCGGATCCTCGATCACCGCGGGACCGGCGAAGCTCATGCCCGGCTCCAGCTTCTCGGCATTATAGATCACGGCCTCATGCACGCCCTCGGTCGCGTAATCGACCATGCGGCGGCTCTTGATCGCATCCTCGAGGCTCGCGCCGGTCTTCGGCTGCGGCACGATTTCGAGCTTGCCGACCTCGGCAGAGGCGATGAGATGCAGTCCGACGATCTCGACCGGCGCATCGAGGCGATAGGTATATTCGCGCTCATAGAGTTCGTGGAACGCCTCGACCATGGCCGCAATCTCGACCTTGCCGATCCTGCCGGCGGCGATCGGCACTTCGACCGAATGTTCCTGGTTCTGGTAGCGGCACTTGATCAGCGGGCTGAACCTGACCTGATCGGCCGCGATACCCTCGGCGCCGAACTGCTGCGCCGCATGGCCGATCGCCTCCTGCACCAGGAGATCCAGCGAGACCGCGTCGGTTTCGTCGATGAGCCTCGTCACGAAATAGTCGCGGCGCAGATCCGACATCATCATGCCCCAGGCCGAGAAGACCGGCGCGCCGCGCGGGATAACGACCTTCTTGACGCCGAGCTCCTGGCCGAGCGCCACGCCATGCATTGCGCCGCCGCCGCCGAAGACGACGAGCGTGAAGTCGCGCGGGTCATAGCCACGGTTGAGCGAAACCAGCTTCAGCGCATTGACCATGTTGGAATTGGCGATGCGGATGATACCGCGCGCCGCCTCGATCGGGCTGACGCCGAGCTTTGTCGCGACTGCACCGAGAGCCTTGTCGACGGCCGCCATGTCGGCCACGACTTCGCCACCACAGAAATAGTCGCGGTTGATGCGGCCGAGCGCGAGGTTCGCATCCGTCGTCGTCGCATTGGTGCCGCCTCGACCATAGGCGGCGGGACCGGGCGAAGCGCCGGCCGATTGCGGCCCGACATGCAGCTTGGAGAAATCATCCACCCAGGCGATCGAGCCGCCGCCATTGCCGATCTCGACCAGATCGACGACCGGGACCATGATCGGATAGCCGGCCGACTTGCGGCTGCGTTCGATCCAATAATCCGTCTTGATCCGGACCTGGCCGTTCTCGATCAGCGAGCATTTTGCCGTCGTGCCGCCAATGTCGAGGGCGAGCACATTGGGCTCGCCGATGATGCGGCCGAGTTCGGCGGCGCCCCAAAAACCCGAAGCGGGGCCGGATTCGACCATGGTGATCGGGATCGCCTTGGTCGAAGGCAGCGAGTCGACGCCGCAGTTCGACTGCATGATGTAGAGGCGGCCCTTATAGCCTTCGGCCAACAGGCCATCCTCGATCCGACCGAGATAGCGCTCGGCGACAGGCTGGACATAGGCGGAGAGCACGGCCGTATTGGTGCGCTCATATTCGCGCCATTCCCGCGTGATCTGGTGCGAGGCGACGACCGAGACTTCCGGCCAGAGACGGCGAATCTCTGCAGAGACCGCCTGCTCATGGCTCGGATTGGCGTAGGAATGCAGCAGGCAGATCGCCACCGCTTCGACGCCGTCCGCCTTGAAGGCATCGAGGATCACCGGCAGGCCGGAGAGGTCGAGCGGCGTCGTCTCTTCGCCGCGATAGGATATCCGGCCCGGCACTTCGCGACGCAGATAGCGGGGCACGAAGGGCTTCGGCTTCTCATACATCAGGTTGAAGAAGTCGGGCCGGTTGCCGCGCGCGATCTCGAGAATGTCGCGGAAACCTTCGGTCGTGATCAAGGCCGTCTTGGCGCCCTTGCGCTCGGTCAGCGCATTGATGACCACCGTGGTGCCATGGGCAAAGAAATCGACCGCCTCGATATCGACGTCACCCTTCTTCAGGACGTTCAGAACGCCAGCCTCGAAGTTCGGCGGCGTCGTATCGGACTTGGCCGTGCGGATGGTCTGCTTGCCGGTCGCCTTGTCGGTCTCGAAATAGACGAGGTCGGTGAAGGTGCCACCGACATCCGTTGCCACTCTCAGCGTCTTCTCACCCATGTCGGTTTCCAGCTCCCTAAGACATCAGTTCGACGGCGGCCATCTTCTCGGCCGTCAGGAAGGCGACCGCCGCAAAGGGCCGCAGCTTCATCGCCTCGGCGACCCGCTCGGTCGTGTAGTAACCGGCCTCATGCAGCAGGTTGATCGTGCCGATCACACGGCCATCGACGACGACGGGAATGTTGCAATTGGATTCGCAACCGAGCGACTGGATGAGCGGCCAATCCGGAAACACGACGGCGATTTCCTCGATCGTCAGCGACGAGAATGGCTCATGACGGTCGATCACCGTCTCGGACCAGAGGCCGAGCGACATCGGCTTGAACCCACCGGTCGGATAGGCCGCCTCGTTCTCCGAATAGGTCCGGCGCGATTGTCCGATCGCCAGATCGAAAGTGGTCGCCGTGAAGAGCTTGGTTCCGACCGTTTCCTTGGTCAGCCGCTCCAGGGCCTGAAAGACCGAATGCGGCTGCCCCTTCTGCGCAAGGGCAACCAGGAAATCGCCCCAGTGATCCGAGTCCGATGCCAATGAAGTATGTCCTTTTAAGTCACACCTCAAAATACCCTGCATTCAGACTGTCGACAAGACGGATCTGGCGAAATTCGCCTAACTTTTGGGCGTGCCCGCAATCTCCATCGGTCATCGCCGACGCGATGCGCGGTTGATGCCTCTCCTACCAGGTGGGGGGCCTGCAGAATCGGTCGCGCAACGTCGATCCCACACGTTCGAAGCGTGGGTCCGGCATATGAGTGTCTGCCTGAAGGAGGTTCGCGCCGTTCCGCGCGAACATCAGCCGGCGGAGCGTGCATCCAGCGGACGGACGCCGCACCACTCGGCAATGAAGAGGGCGATCGCTTTGGTCGTCTCGCGCATGCTGACCAGATCGGTGCGCTCGGCCGCGCTATGGCTCCCTGAGCCGCATGAGCCATAGCAGAGCGTCGGGATGCCGTAATAGAGGTCGTATTGGCGTGTATCGCTCGTCGCCGTCTGACTGAAGGTCTCGAGCGCGGTACCGAACACGGCCTTATGCGCCTCTGCGAGGACCGCTTCGGCATCCGTGCCGGGATGAAAGACATGCCCGTCGGCCTGGAAGCCTATCCATGTCACCTCCGGCGCCTTGTCGTTCCCCAGCCGGCGCGCGCAGTCTTCGACCGCCTCGATCACCCATGAACGGACGTCAGCCAGTGCATCGCCGGGCAGCACGCTCAACCGACATTCGATCTCGCACCAGGCCGGCACCGAGCCGAGCCAATCGCCGCCGCGAATCTTGCCGCAGCTGAACTTGACCGGATTGTCGATATGACCGAACCAGGGGTGGGATTTCGCGCGCTCGTTGATCCGCGCCGTCAGCGCCTGCAGCGCGCCGATATAGTCATAGGCCGTGAGAATCGCGCTCGCGCCCGCCTGCGCCTGAAGGACATGGACGGGCTTGCCCAGAATCCGCACGCGGAACCATACCGAGCCGAGTTCGGCCCGCAGCAGCTTGTTGTCGAGCGCCTCGGGAATAAGGCAGGCATCGGCACGATAGCCCCGCACCAGGGTCGCGAGCGCGCCGTTGCCCGTGCATTCCTCCTCGCTGACCGTCTCGACGAAGACATCCGCCGCGGGCTGGAGCCCGAGATCGCGCAGCGCGTCGAGCGCAAATACCATCGACGCAACGCCGACCTTCATGTCGTTGGCGCCGCGGCCATGCATGAAGCCGTCGGCGATATGAGGCTCGAACGGCGGATGGTCCCATTGTTCGAGCGGCCCCGGCGGCACGACATCGATATGGCCCTGCAGAATCAGGCTGCGGCCGGTCGGCTCTTCGGCGCGGCAGGTTGCGACGACCTGCACGGCCTTCGAATAATCGACATCGACCGCCGGCGAATAGCCCGGCTTGCCCTCGATCGGCACTTCGTCGATCGTGAAGCGGTCGACAGACCAGTTCCGCCGTGCAAATTCGCTTGCGAGCCAATCCTGGCATGGCCCCTCATTGCCGCGCGTGCTCGGGAATTCCACGAGCCGCTTCAGCCATTCGATCTGACGATCCCAGTTGCCGTCCACGGCTGCCGAAATGCCGTCGAGCAAGGCTTCGCGAGCCAGAACCATTGTCCACTCCCATGACTGCTTTGCGAGGAAACTGGTGCGTCCTGGCACGCCGAAAGCTGGGAGGGCGCCGGATCGAGAGCTTTCCCTGCACGATTCGTCGCGGAGCTGCCACCGGCGCGGGGTTGCGCGCCGTCATCGCCAACGACCCGCGAGGCTGTTCGAGCATCGTCTCCCGCGGCTCTATTCGACGATCCGTAAGGCGGCAAGCCAAGAGCAACGGGCGAAAGCTGCAACGCAACCAATCGCCTTTGCACGTGCCGATAAGAGAACGGGGGCGTTGCCGATTGCGCAACGGGCCGTAACGAAATCAGCGCTTTGTAGGCTCAAACCAAGCCGGCACACTCTTCCATATTCTCCGGGACAGAGAGTTGATCTCGGTCAAATGGAGAAGAAAAATAGAAAAAATTGGGTCTTCCGAGCTGATCGGCAGCATCTGCCGAGCTTTGAAAGATCTATTAGGCAAGGGAAAACGGGACGGATCGTATCCGTTCCGAGCAGACCAAGGAGACGACCGGTTTTTCTTGCCGCTGCTGCATCGCCAAGGCAGCGCGGTGGAGTGTTGTCCATGGTTGCCATATCGTCCGAAGGCGGCATGTCCATTCGGGATGTCGGGATGGTCTATCGTCGTGGCGAACAGGTCACGACCGCGCTTGTCGGCTGCAATCTTGAAATTCCCGCGGGCAACTGGGCCTCGCTGATCGGTGCCTCGGGCTGTGGCAAGTCGACCTTGCTGCGCATCCTGGCCGATATCGTCAAGCCGACCAGCGGCACGGCGCTCATTGGCGGCGTTTCCCCGGCCGAGGCGCGCGCCGCCCGCACCTATGCCCTCGTCTCCCAGCAATCCACCATGCTGCCCTGGCGCAAGATCCTCGCCAATGTCGAACTCGGGCTCGAGGTCGCAGGCGTCGACAAGGCCGACCGGCGGCGGCGGGCGGAAGAGGCGATCGAACTGGTCGGCCTCAAGGGGTTCGAGCAGGCTTTTCCATCCGAGCTTTCCGGCGGCATGCGCCAGCGCGCCGCGATTGCGCGCGCCCTGACGCTCAAGCCGCGCTTCCTGCTGATGGACGAGCCCTTCGGCGCGCTCGACGAGATCACGCGCGAAAAGCTGAACTTCGAGCTGCTGCGCATCCTCAAGGAGACATCGGCAACGCTGCTTCTGGTCACGCACTCGATCAGCGAGGCGATCATCCTGTCCGATACGGTCGCCGTGATGTCGCCGCGTCCCGGCCGGATCTCGCATCGCGTCGAGATCGGCTTCGGCCATGACCGCACGGCCGACATGCGCGACGATCCGCAGTTTGCGGCCTACGAGGCCGAGTTGCGCCACGCCCTGCACGGACCGGCGCCGACGGCGCGGCCTGCTGTCCATACCGCCTCAACTTACGCCACCGCCTAGGAGAAACTGATGCCGACAGGCCCTTTCGCAACGATTGAGACAAAGCGCCGGCCGCTCCGCGCCACCGCTGCCGCGCTGGGCTTTGCCGCCATCGCGCTGGCCGGCCTCGGTCAGGCCCAGGCGGAGGAACTCACCAAGCTCTCCGTCGTGCTCGGCTACGTGCCGAACGTCGAATCCTTCGGCGCCGAATACGCGCTGAAGATGGGCTACTTCAAGGATGAAGGCCTCGACGTCACCATCATCCCCGCCGGCCAGGGCGTGGACCAGGTGCAAATGGTCTCGGCCGGTACGGTGGATATCGGCATCTCCAATCCCGAGCAGATCCTCGCCGGCACATCACAGGGCGGCAAGTTCAAGGTCTTCGCGGCCGAGTTCCAGAAGACGCCGGTGGCCATGACCTGCCGCAAGGATTCCGGCATCGAGAAGGCGACGGACCTCGCCGGCAAGCGCCTCGGCGTCAAGACGCCGTCCAAGCCCTTCGCCGACCTGTTCATGAGCAAGAACAACATCGACCCGGCCACAGTCCAGACGACCACGATCGGCCCGAACGACATCTCGGTGCTGATCTCCGGCCAGATCGACTGCGAGGTCACGACCTTCGCCTTCAACGAGCCGCGCCTGATCGAGGCGGCGGGCGTTCCGGTGAACGTGTTCTCCTTTGGCGATTACGGCCTCAACTCGCAGAATGATTCCTACTTCGTGACGGAAGCGTTCTTCAACGATCCGGCCAAGAAGGAACTGCTGGTCAAGTATCTCCGCGCCGAGGTCAAGGCCTGGATGGACTTCTTCAAGGATCCGGACGCGGCTGCCAAGTTCATGGTCGACGGCGGCTTCACCGATGGTCTCGACATCGACCAGCAGACCTACCAGGCCGGCAAGCAGGCGCTTTACATGAAGGACGCCTTCACGGCCGAGAAGGGCTTCATGTGGGTCAACCCGAAGACCTGGGCCGAGACGGCCGAGAACGCCTTCGTCTCCAAGGTCACGGACACCAAGATCGACCCGACCAGCATGCTGACGACCGAGATCCTCGAGAAGGTCGCCCCGCCGAAGATGTAGTCGGCGACGCCTGACCCAAGGCGGGGGCCGGACATGGCCCCCGCGAACCATTTTGAATGACCAATGTCGGCCGCTTCTAGTCGACGTTGCACTCTGCGGAGAATGACCATGAGCAGCATCACGGTCGCTGATGCCGGATCGGCCGAGGACACAGGACGCTCCGAGACGCCGGGGTTTCGCCTGCCGCTTGGGCTGATCCTGCCGCCGGTCCTGTTCACCGTCGCGCTGATCGCGATCTGGGCCGCGCTCTCGGCCGCCGGCATCATACCGCGCTATATCCTCCCGTCGCCGGAGGCCATCTTCAACGAATTCATCAAGAATTACAGCGTGCTGACCAAGCATGCGCTCTACACGATCAGCGAGGCTCTGGCCGGCTTCGTGATCGGCAATTGTGCCGCCGTACTGATGGCGATCGTCTTTTCCTATTCGGGCCTGCTCAAGGATGCCTTCTATCCCTTCGCGCTGATTTCGCGCGCGATCCCGATCATCGCCTTCACGCCGCTGCTCGTCATCGTCCTCGGCCGCGGATTGCCGCCGGTCATCGCGGTCGTGTCGATCTCGGTCTATTTCCCGGCTTTCCTCAACATGATCCGCGGCCTCGCCTCCGCCGATGTCGACTATCACGAGATGATGCACACGCTCTCGGCCAGCCGCTGGCAGCGGCTCAGGATCGTGGATTGGCCGGCATCGATCCCCTATCTCTTCGCCGCGCTCAAGGTCAGCGCATCCGCCGCGTTCATCGGCGCGATCGTTGCCGAATGGATCGGCGCCAATAAGGGCCTCGGCTATCTCGTCGTCATTTCCGGCCAGTATTTCAAACTGCCGACCCTCTGGGCCGCGATCATCGTCGCCGCCGGGCTAACGCTGATACTCCTCGCGATCGTCGTGCTGGTGGAGCGCATGCTCCATCGCTGGACCGCGACGGCGACCGATCTCTGACGGACGGATCCATGGCCCTTCAAAGCGAAACCTTTGCCAAATCCGGCTCCTTTGGCCTCCCCGCCTGGCTCGGCGCCGGACTGGCAGCCATGCCAAGGCCTCGCGCGATCATCGCGCCGATCCTGGTCTTCATCCTCGTCATCGGGCTTTGGCAGTTCATCACCGAGGCCGGCTACATCTCACCGCTGATCCTCCCCTCGCCGACCGCCATCCTGAACGCGTTCGCGATCGATGGCGGCACCATTCTCTACAATACCGCCTTCACGACCATCGAGGCCTTGACGGGCTTCGTGCTCGGCAACCTGCTCGGCTTCCTGCTCGCCGTCGTCTTCCTCTATTCGGAGTGGAGCCGGCGCACGGTCTATCCGCTCGCCATGGCCGCGCAGGCCGTGCCGATCGTTGCGGTCGCGCCGGCGCTGATCATCTGGTTCGGCAATGGCATGGCGCCGAAGATCTTCGTGACGATCTTCCTCGTCTTCTTCCCCATGCTGGTCAACGCGCTGCGTGGATTGAAGAGCGCCGATGCCGAGGTGATGGAGCTTCTCTACACGCTCTCCGCCACGCGCCGGCAGCAATTGTGGATGGTGCGCCTGCCGGCCTCGATCCCCTTCCTCTTCAACGCGCTGAAACTCTCGGCCTGCGCCTGCTTCGTCGCGGCGATCGTCGCCGAATGGATCGCGGCCGATCGCGGCCTCGGCCATCTGATCGTGCTCTATGGCAGCCAGTACCGCATGCCGCAGGTCTGGGCCGTCGTGCTCGTCGGCACCATCGTCAGCATGCTGGTTTACGGCCTCGTCGTGCTCGCCGAAGCCCGTGTGGCGCCCTGGCTCGTCAGCCGCAAGCGGCCCGCATCCGAATAGAACTGGAGGAGACGCCTATGCCCGCGACTGCCACCCGCCTCGCCCCGATGGGCATCATGAACCAGATGTGGGCAGCCAATGACGTCAGCGACCGCGACGCCATCCGCACCGCGCTCGACGAGATCATCTGCGCCGACGAGCTCGGCTTCGATTCGATCTGGATCGGCGAGCATCATCATGTGAGGCCGGACAATCCGTTCTATGGCCGCGTGCCGGCATCCGAAGTCTTCCTCGCCCATATCGCGGCCAAGACGAAGCGGATCAAGGTCGGAACCGGCGTTCGCGTGCTCTCGACCACGACGGCCCAGCGCACCGCTGAGGAAATGAGCCTGCTGCACATACTAGCAGAGGGACGGGTCGAGTTCGGCGTCGGGCTCGGCGCCAACCAGCTGGTCGAGGAAGATCGCGCCACCAAGGCCGCCCGCTTTCGTGCCCTGCTCGACGAATTGCTCGGCATTCTCGCCGGCGAGATCGGCCCGGCGATCGCACCGCGACCCGATCCCGCCATCCGCGGCGCCATCTGGGCCGCCGCGCGCGATGAGAGCAGCATCGACCATCTGGCGCTGCGCGGCATCAATCTCGTGGTCGGCCAGGCCGAGATGCCCCATGTCCAGGCGCCCTATATTGCGCGCTACCGGGCGGCCGGCGGCACGGGTCGCACACGCGGCGTTCGCCTCGTCTTCGTCGCGCCGACGCGAGCCGAAGCACTGGAGCGCAGCGCGGCCGCAGCTGAAAGCTATTTCCGGCTGATGCTCGGCAAGGGCTATCACAAGCACGCCGTCGAAACCGGCATGGCCCCGGCGACGATCCAGAGCGACGAGGAACGCCGGCGCCTGGCGAGCTTCATCATCGGCTCGCCGGAAGACGTCGCCGCCGAACTCAACGCCTATATCGAGACGACCGGTATCGACCAGCTCGACATCATGGCCCAGATCCCCGGCCTCGCCACCGAGGATGTGCGCCGTTCCATGTCGCTGGTGCAGACCGAAGTTCGCCCGCTGATTTCCTTGAACGACGTGACCGCAGCGCGCTCCGTCGCCTGATCTCCCTTGGTAGAACGCATGACCACACCACAAGCCACCCTCGACGTCGAACGCCGCCCGCTGATCGCCGAGCCGATCACGGCGGAGGCCTTTCTGCCCTTTGGCCGGCTGATCGAGCCGACCGAGGACATGGTTCCGGCAGGCGCCATCGACGCCGCCCTCGACCTGTCGGGCGGCGCGCCGCGCTTCTACATCATGCGGCTCGACTATCGCGGCTATGACGTCAACGGCATTACGCGGCATGGCGACGTGACCCAGGTGCTCGCCTCGGTTGGCGGCAAGTCCTGGCTGCTCTGTGTCGCGCCGCCGGTTGGCGACGGCGACAAGCCGGATCCGGAGGCGATCCGCGCCTTCGTCATTCCGGGCGATGTCGCGGTGCTGCTCTACAGGGGCAGTTGGCATGCCGGGCCCTATTTCCACGACGCGGAAATGAAGTTCTTCAATCTGGAGCTGATCGACACCAATGTGGTCGATCATTTCACCGTCAATCTCGGCCGCACCTTCGGCTACAATTTCAAGGTGATCGACCCCGCGAAGAGCTGACGCCCGCGCCACTGCAGACCGCATCTTGCGACGCAACGGCGCGGCACCTAATGTCGCCACATGCCTTTCCTATAGGCTAGCCCGATAACCCCACGGATCGGCAGCCATGTCAGCATTCATGCACGTCCACCTCGTGGCGCTGCGCTATTTCCGCGAGACGGTGCGCTGCGGATCCATGCGCCAGGCTGCGGAACATCTCCATGTCGCCGCCTCCGCCATCAATCGACAGATCCTCAAGCTCGAGGATCAGATGGAGTGCAAACTCTTCGAACGGCTGGCCGAGGGCGTACGCCTGACGGCTGCCGGCGAGGTGCTCTATCGCTATGTGCTGCGGCTCGAGCGCGATCTCGACAAGGCCATGTCGGAAATCGACGACCTGCGCGGCCTGAGGCGAGGTCATGTGTCGATTTCCTGCGAGGATGGCATTGCGCGCGATTTCCTGCCTCAGGTGCTCGCCGCATTTCACCGGGAGTTTCCGAAGGTCACCTATTCGATCGACGTGACGGTTGCGCTCGGCGTGATGGCGGCGGTGGTCGATGGCGGCGCGGATATCGGCATCGCCATGGCGCCACCGCACCGGACGGACATCTCGGTCGAATCGGAAGCCGCCATGCCCGTCGGCGTCATTGCCGCGCCGGACCATTCGCTCGTCGGACGATCGACGCTCAAGATGTCGGACCTCGTTCACGAGCAGATGGTGCAGATGCGGGAGGGCAGCGGCGGCGGTACGGTGCTCTATTCGCTCATCAATGGCTGGACCGCGCGCCACTCCTTCGTCGAGACGAACGCATCCGACGCGGTGACGAATCTCGTCCGGGCCGGGCTCGGCATCGGCATTCGCTCGCCGGTCGGGATATTGCGGGAGATCGCCGCACGCGAGATCGTCTTCATCCCGATCCGCGACCCTGCCATCGGCGCACCACTGCTGACGGTCTATGCGAAGCAGGGACGGACGCTGCCGACGGCCGGCGCCGTCCTGCTCGAGCGCATCAAGCAGGGCATGACCGAGTTTTCCCGCCATGTCGCGGCGACGCTGGAGACGGCCGGCCCGAAGGCGGACAGCGACAGGCAGAGGCTCGACATCGCCACGCCGGCAACCGTCTGATCGGCTCGGCAATCCGTTCGACGCTATGAGGACCCGCGCTTCGCGACGCCGAGTCGGGCTTTGGTGCTGCGTGGTGTCGCGAGCAGAAGATTGGTCTCGCTGCTGGTAATCCCGGCGATCATGCGGATCCTCCGCAAGACCGTATCGAAGGCCGTCAGCGTCTCCGCGCTCAATTCCACGACCAGGTCCCAGCGGCCATTGGTCGTGTGAATGGTCGATATCTCGGCGAAACCACCGAGCGCGCGGATCACACGCTCTGTCGCATGCCCCTCGATCTCGATCATCATGATGCCCCGAACCGGCTGCTCCACCGCCTCGGCGCGCAGGATCACAGTGTAGCCGATGATCTCGCCGGACCGCTCCAGCCGCTCCATCCGGGCGCGCGCCGTCGCCCGCGAAACACCGAGATCAAGGGCGAGATCGGAGATGCTGCGCCGGGCATCATGGCGCAGGAGCGTGATCAGCTTCTCGTCGAGCGAATCCATCGCTGTCCATATTGTTCGAAGAACTATCCAATCTGATAAGTATCATATCGATATTTGCCATTATATACCGTTCATTTCGCCATCCATTCGCGCTTTGATTGTTCGTGCACCCGAACGGAGCGTGTGGCGCGATGCATTGCAAGATCCTCGGGATTCCGCTGCAGGACGGGTCGCGGCGCATGGGCTGCGAGATGGGACCGAGCGCGCTCCGCACCGCCGGGCTCATGGCGGCATTGCGCGAGCTTGGTCACGAGGTCACCGATCTCGGCGCGGTGCAGCCCGGCGCGCCTCGCGCCGTCCGCCATGCTAATCCGGCGATCCATGCGCTGCCCGAAATCGCGGCCTGGACGACCGCCATCATGGATGCGGCCTACGCCGCCAGCGCGGATGGCATGCCGATCTTCATGGGTGGCGATCACGCGATCTCCGCCGGCACGCTGGCTGGCCTCGCTCGCCGGGCCAAGGCGCTGGCGCGACCGCTCTTCGTGCTCTGGCTCGATGCCCATCCGGATTTCCATACGCTCGACAGCACGATGACCGGAAATCTGCATGGAATCCCGCTCGCCTATGCCAGCGGCCAACCCGGCTTTTCCGGCCACTTTCCCGATCTTGAAGCCGCCATCGACCCGGGCCGCGTCTGCGCCCTCGGCATTCGCAGCGTCGACCAGCCCGAACGCGAAGCGCTGCGCAACGCCGGTGTCACGGTGCATGACATGCGCGCGATCGACGAGCATGGGATGGCGCCCTTGCTGCGCGCTTTCATCGAGCGTGTCGTGAGCGCGAACGGCCTGCTTCACGTCAGCCTCGACGTCGATTTCCTCGACCCCTCGATCGCGCCCGCCGTCGGAACGACGGTTCCGGGCGGCGCCACGCTCCGCGAAGCCCATCTGGTCATGGAGATGCTGTCGGATAGCGGTCTCGTCACGAGCCTCGATCTCGTCGAGCTCAATCCATTCCTCGACGAACGCGGGCGCACCGCAACCCTTCTTGTCGATCTCACGGCGAGCCTGATGGGTCGCCGGATCATGGATCGCCCCACACGGAGCTATTGACCATCATGAACACGATGCAGATTACGACCGGAAGGCGCGTCGCGGGCGCCGGGCTCAACATCGTTCCCTTCGTCAGCGTCGATCACATGATGAAGCTGGTTCTCGCCATCGGCATCGAGCGCTTCCTCAAGGACCTGGCCGGATATATCGAGGAGGATTTCCGCCGCTGGGACGTTTTCGACAAGAAGCCGCGGATCGGTGCGCATAGCGCCGAAGGCGTCATCGAACTGATGCCCACCAGCGATGGCGAACTCTATGGCTTCAAATATGTGAACGGGCATCCGAAGAACACCCGGGCGGGCCGGCAGACTGTCACCGCCTTCGGCGTGCTCTCCAATCTCGGCAATGGCTATCCGATGCTGCTTTCGGAGATGACCATATTGACGGCCCTGCGGACGGCGGCCACATCAGCGCTCGCCGCGCGCCATCTGGCCCGGGAAGGCGCGGATTGCATGGCCATTATCGGCAATGGCGCCCAGTCGGAATTCCAGGCGCTCGCCTTCAAGGCGCTGCTCGGCATTCGCAAGCTCCGCCTCTTCGACCTGGACGCTGGAGCGACGCGCAAATGCGCCCGCAATCTCGCGGGCGAGGGCTTCGAGATCGTCTCCTGCCAGTCGGCCCAGGAGGCCGTCCTCGGTGCCGACATCATTACAACCGTGACAGCCGACAAGCAGCGCGCCACCATCGTGACCGACAACATGGTCGGCGCCGGCGTCCATATCAATGCCGTCGGCGGCGACTCGCCGGGCAAGACCGAACTGCATCGCGATATCCTCGCGCGGGCGGACATCTTCGTCGAATATACGCCGCAGACCCGCATTGAGGGCGAGATCCAGCAACTCGCGTCGGATCATCCGGTCACGGAACTCTGGCAGGTCATAACCGGTGCGGCTGTGGGCCGCCGCGATCGCCAGCAGGTCACGCTGTTCGATTCCGTCGGCTTCGCGATCGAGGACTTCTCGGCGCTCCGCTATATCCGCGACCAGTTGGCCCGCACCGGACTCTATCAGGGGCTGGACCTCCTCGCCGACCCCGACGATCCCCGGGATCTCTTCGGCATGCTGGTGCGCGCCCGCAACCCGGCGCAACATGCCGCGGCACGCGCCTGACGCGACGAGCCCTCACCGGCCGACCAATTCCTTTGCCAGCGTATATATCTGCGTTGCCGCGGAATGATTTTCCAACTTGTGCCAGCGCGGATTGTGCCGCGCCTGGCTAGGGCCTATATTGCATCCTTGGCGTGAAGATTTTGACGCCGATACGAAGCCCCGTCGCCGATGAGGCGAGCCGGATCGCTGCGATCACGGAAGCCGGGCTGCTGCCCATCAATTTGAAGTCGACTATTTGCAGATGGCACGGTGTGCCATGCTCGACGCGGAAGGATTCGAACGCACGAGACAATGACGAGCCCACTCCAGCCTCAACATCAGATCGCAGCTCTCCCCGTACGCGAGCGGGACGGCAAACTCGAAGTGTGCCTCATCACGACACGCGAGACGCGTCGCTGGACCATCCCGAAAGGGTGGCCGATGAAGGGCAAGAAAGACCGCGTGGCGGCAGCGATCGAAGCCAATGAAGAGGCCGGGCTCATCGGCGAGGTCGGCAAGAAGCCGGTCGGATCGTTCCTTTACTGGAAGCGTCGCGAGGGCTTTCTCGACCTCATCCGCGTTGAAGTCTACCGCATGGATGTCGTCAGCCAGTTGCCGACATGGAAGGAATCTGCGGCGCGCGAAGCCGCCTGGTTTCCGGTGCGAACCGCAGCGACGTTGGTCGATGAACAAGGCCTCACCGCGCTGATTTCGAAGCTCGAAACCGCCGAGCACATGGCCGAGAAATAGGCGCCCCCGCCGCCTCCTCGCGGAGGCGGCGGGGTCGGATCGGCCTCCGAGTGGGGCGTCTTTGACCGATCGCGCGGAACAATAGCGCCTTATCAGCGCCATGCAACACGTCCCCGAATTGTGCCCGGCGTCCCGACGTCAACCATGACACCGCGGATAGCTGCGAGGCGCCGGAGCCCGGAAAGTGGACAATGCACCTCGGCTCGTCACCCCCGACAACCATGATATGGGGCAGGAGTTCCCGGTCGCGGCGCCACCCTCGGCCCCACATGGCCGTGGAGCCATTCTGATTTGAATTGATCGATTTCGATGTCCTTGGCAGTATCGACATCATTTCTTGATGTCATGCGGTGGCTTCCCCCTTTTCGGCTGTCCCAGGCGGGGCGGCCAGTCTCGCAAGGCCAGCAGCAGGATCGAAGTGCCATGCGGATCACGCTCACCGATATTGCACGGGAGGCCGGCGTCTCCACGGCGACCGTTGACCGGGTCCTGAACAACCGAAGCGGCGTGCGCAATCGCACGCATCATCGCGTAATGGCCGCGGCCGAGCGCCTCGGCTATATCGAGCAGGCCCCGGTCCGCAGCCATCATCCGGCCGATCCAGCCGAAGCCGTTCAGCTCGATTTCGTCCTGCCCGGCGGCACCAACAGCTTCATTGCCAATCTCAACCACCAGATCAGCCAGATGGCCGCACTGCGGGACGATGTCACCCTGCGCATCCACATGGTCGACGGCTTCAACCCCGATGTGCTCGCCCGCACGCTGGAGGCCATCCGCCCGACCACGTTGGGCGTTGCGCTGGTGGGCCTCGACCACCCGACCGTGCGCGAGGCGATCCGGGCGCTCGCCGCGGCCGACATACCGGTCGTGACTCTCATTTCCGATATCAGGCATGTGCCGCGCATCGGCTATATCGGCATCGACAACCGCGCCGCCGGCCGCCTCGCCGGCTATCTGCTCGGTCGCTTCCTGAAACGAGGGACCGGGAAGGTCGCTCTCTTCGCCGGCTCACTATCCTATCGCGGGCATGAGGAGCGCGAGATGGGGTTCCGCAACATTCTCCAGGAAGAGTATCCGGACCTCGCCATCGTGGAGCTGCGCGAGGTTCGCGACGATATCGATCGCGCCTATACCGAGGCGAAGGCGCTGCTCGGCCGCCATCCCGATCTCGCCGGCATCTACAATATTGGCGGCGGCAATCGCGGCATTGCGCGCGCGCTCGAGGAGGCGGGGCGGGCAGAAAGCACGATCTTCATCGGCCACGAACTGACCGAGCACACACGCCGCTTTCTCGTCGCCGGGGCGATGGATGCCGTCATCGACCAGAACCCGCGCGTCGAGGCGCGCGAGGCGATCGATCGGCTCGCGCGGGCAGCCCGCGGCGAAGCCCTGCCCGATACCCCATCGATACGCGTCCAGGCGATCTTTCGAGAGAATATGCCGGATTGACGCGCCCGCTCGCGGCACCCATCGACGATATCGTAGATACTCTTATAAACAGTCTCCCTTACAATACCGTTCATTGGCGTGGCAGCGAGGCAACAGCCCCCGTGAGGTTCGACCGCCGTTCGCGCCCATGAGACGAATGAAGTGAAATCAATCACTTAATCTCTTTTCGACAAAGGACCACCAGGTTGCAGGGCCTCGCGCAATGGTTGCTCGCGCAACTGTGATGACCCGCACGGCGCCGGATCCTTGACGAGACGGCAGCGCTGGGGCTGATCTTGGAAGCTCCACAATATCGGAGCGCAGAGACGGCGGCCGATTGCCATCTCGCCCACTGACCGGGCGGCATGGTCTGCAGAACCCCCTGCCCTGAAGCCGCCGAAATGAGCTGATCGAATTTCGATCGAGCGAGGGCCCGTCGCGTGCGACGGGCCCTTTTTTTCTGGCGCCATTGCCGACGAGCATCATCAAGAAGTGCGGGTTGATCTCGCTACTCGACATCAGCCGGCATGGCTTCCCAGGCGAGCGCGTCTACGGCGTCCGTGACGTCGTCATCAACGCCGAGCAGCACGACCAGCCGCAGGCCGTCGGTGACATAAGGATCATCGGTCAGGTTGACCCTCGGATGCGCTGCAGGCGAAACGCCGACACCGCTCGCAAAGCCGAACCGCTGGACCGAGCCGGAAAGCAGCAGATCCTGAAGCAAATAGTCGCGATCGAAATCGACATCGGGATCGACCTTGTGCGTGGTCAGGTACCAGGACGTGTCGGTCAGTTCGACGCCGATATCGCGGCTGATCTGGCCGACCCAGACATCATGGCCCTCGAAGCTCAATGGCGCGCGCCAGAGCCTCAGATGATTGCGCTCATTGATCGTATTGCGCGCCTTCTCGAGCGCGAGGTCCTGCTGGCGCCCGAAGAGATAGAGCGGGCTCACCGGAGACGTCGCGTAGTGCGTCCCGATCAGGAAGGATTTGGTCGTGTCGACCGCACTATGGATGTCGAGCGGCTCCGTGAGACGCCAGCCCCGCGACACGAACGGGAAGATCGACGCCAGCCCATCACCGACAATGACGAGATTGAGCGGATCACCGTTCTTGGTCGCCTTCGCATCGGTGGTGCAGCATGGCAGTGCCTCGATCGCCGCGCGCAAGCCCACGAGGTCGACGGCTTTGATCGCATCGGGCGGATAGATCTTGTCGAAATCGACGCGCTGGACGGCGTAGGGCGGGCCGGCCACCGGCACGGTGAAGTGGAACTCGAGCTCGTCGTCGCCTCTCAGCATGCCGAAGGTCAGGAATTTCAGGCCGGTCTCCAGATGGGTGAAGACGAACCCCGAGACCGTCTTGCCCGGCGGCACCACGAGATCCATGCGCAGACTGTTGAAGCGCGCCTCGCGGGCCGTATTGACGGCGCCATCGAGATCATCATGGAAGCGATAGGCGACCTCGAGCGGCGCAAAATAGGTCTCGTCCGTCGTGATCGGCATGTACCAGAGCGGCTCGCTACCGCCATTCGTGATCTCGACCCAAACGGGCTGGATACCCTTCTCGATCACGGGCACGCCGAAGATCGCCTCGACCTGCTTCGCGTCCGGCACCGACGTACGCACGGTGACGCCCTCCTGCGTATCGCTTTTGATCGCGCCGAGAAGTGCGGGATCGAGCGCCGGTGTCGTGGCCGCATACGCCCCTGGGGTGAGAAGCCCTAAGGCAAGCACCAACCAGGCAGCGAGCCGTGTCCATTTGGCCGAGAAGGCACGATCGTCGCGCAAAATATGGTTCAAGATTCGAGCCTCCCCGGGGCAGCGCAACCAGAGCGGGGAGTGAGCCGCGTCATGCAAACGCCGTCAATGGAAAACTGCGGCTCTCGTTTGCGGGCCAACCGTCGCCGAGCAATCGCAGAAAGCTCAATGCGAGCTGCGGCGGAGGAACTGCCCGTGCTGCACGATCTCGGTGATCGAAGGCGCCACGAGGGCGGCCAGGATCAAGGCGAGCAGGCAGGCGAAGAAAGGCCCCACGGTGCTGAAGCCAAACGCGCCGACGACGCCGCCCGTGACGAAAGCCGTCAGCAACGAGGCGAGCAGGCCGAGCTTTGCACGATCGGCGACGACTCGCGTGCCATCGGCCTCACGGTGGGAAACGCACTCATAGGCAAACTTGCCGAGCTCGATACCAATATCCGTGACGATGCCGGTGACGTGGGTCGTGCGCATGCGGGCGCCCGAAATCTTGGTCACCGTCGCGTTCTGCAGTCCCATGATGAAGCAGAGCAGCGGGATCGCGATCCATTCGATCACATGGCTCGGCAGCGCCAGCGCGGCGATGGCGCCAAAGGAAAGGAGTAGCACGCATTCGAGCGTGATCGGCAGTACATATTGCGTGCTGCCGTAATGGCGGCGCCCCCAATTGATCAGGATGGCCGAGCAGGCCGCCCCGGTCAGGAAGGCCAGGAAGGCCGACAGGCCGCCGACCACGAGGCTGAACAGGCCCAGCGCGATATGGTCGGCCATCGCTGAAACAATGCCCGACATGTGTGAAGTGTACTGGCCGACGATCAGGAAACCGCCAGCATTGACCGCCCCGGCGACGAAGGTCAGCACCAGGCCCAGCTGGGTGTCGGCAATGCCATTTCGCTCGGGCGCAACGATGCGGCGAGCCGTATGGCGATAGGACTGAGACAGGTGCCGGCCGGGCCGGTGCGCCTCGTGTTCGAGCATAGGAATCCTGCAGTAAAGCCCGTATCTCCCTATACGCTCACACCACACGGGAATGAAGGCATATCGATGTCGCGCTATCGGACCAGGATAGCGCGGAAGTCGTTGACATTGGTTAAGGTTGGGCCCGTGACGACCAGCCGGTCGAGCGCCTCGAAGAAGCCGTAGCCGTCATTGTTGGCGAGATGAGCCGCGGGGTCGAGACCTCTCGACCGCGCCTCGGTCAGAATATGCTCGTCGAGCCATGCGCCGGCATTGTCCTCGGAGCCGTCTATGCCGTCCGTGTCGCAGGCGATCGCCGCGATGCCGCGATGGCTGCCGAGTGCGACGGCGAGCGAGAGCAGGAATTCGGCGTTGCGGCCTCCCCTTCCCTTGCCGCGGACGGTCACCGTGGTCTCTCCGCCCGAAAGGATGACGGCAGGCTTCGCCACCGGCTCGTCATGCGCGCTCGCATAATGCGCGATGGCGGCCAGCACCTTGGCGACATCGCGCGCCTCGCCTTCGAGCGCATCGCCCAGCACGATCGGGTTGAGGCCCAGCTTGCGCGCCACGGCCGCAGCCGCATCCAGCGCCATCTTCGGCGTCGCCAGCATCTCGACCGGCCCGCCCGCCCCCGCCGTCACCGCATTGGCGCGGATCGCCGCCTCGACACGCGCGTCAACGGCGATCCCATATTCCGCCAGGATCGCGAGCGCCGCATCGGGATCGGAGGCTTCCGGAATGGTCGGCCCCGAACCGATGGCGCCTGGATCGTCACCGGGAACGTCGGAAATCAGATAGGTGATCATGCGCGCGGGGGCTGCTGCGGCGGCGAGCCTGCCCCCCTTGATCGCGGATGCCGACTTTCGAACCCGGTTCATCGCGCCGATCGGTGCGCCGCTCTTGAGCAGCGCGCGGTTGAGCGTCTGCTTGTCCTCCAGCGTCAGCCCCTCGGCAGGCAAAGAGAGCAGCGCCGAGGCGCCGCCCGACATGAGGAACACGACCAGATCGTCCGGGCCCGCCTCGCGCGCCAATGCCAATATGCGCTCTGCCGCCTGCATGCCGGCAGCATCGGGCACGGGATGGGACGCCTCGACGACCTCGATCGACCGGGTCGGCATGCCGTGACCATAGCGTGTCACGACCAGCCCCTGTGGCAGGCCGTGGCCGGCCTTCTCCCAGGCATCCTCGAAGGTCTTGGCCATGCGCGCCGCGCCCTTGCCGGCGCCGAGCACGATCGTGCGCCCCCTGGGAGGCTCGGGCAGGCGGCCCTCATAGCGGCCGTCGGGAAGCGAGGCCGCAAGCGCGGCATTGAACAGTTCGAGAAGGATGGTCTTGTCGGAGGATGCGAACGTCACGCTGATACTCGTCTCATTTGGGGGCGCGTTCTCGGGGCAACGGTCAGTCGCGGACGCCGAGCACATAGTCCTGCTGCTGGTCGATGAGCGCGCCCGTCATCGGGATCGAGGCGTCGCTCAGGAGGAACAGGGCGAGCCGCGCAACGTCCTCCGGCTTGATCAGCCGCCCCCATGGCTGGCCGGCCTCGGCCTCGGCGAGCCAGCCCTCGCCCTTGCCGAGCGTGAGGGCCTGCATGTCGCGCTCGCCCGGCGTATCGGCCCAGCCGAGCAGAATGCCGTTGACGCGCACGCGGTCATAGCGATGCGAATAGGCGGCGTTCTTGGTCATGACGGCAAGCGCCGCCTTGCTCGCGGAATAGACGCCGAGATCCGCCGTGCCGCCATGAGCGTTGACGGAGAGGATATTGACGATCGCGCCCGGCTCGCGCCGCTCCCGCAGATGATGGATGAGTTCCTGCATCAGGAACATCGGCGCACGCGTATTGACGGCGAACATGCGGTCGAAGAAATCGATATCCGCTTCGGCGATCGAGCCGCGATCCGTCACGGCGGCCGCATTGACGAGCCCGTCGATCTGGCCGAAGCGATCGAGCGTCGCCTGGACGATCATCATCGGCGCATCCGGATCATCGAGCGCCGCATCGACAAAGCCCGCCTCGACGCCGAGCGCCTCGATCTCGGCCGCCACGGCGGCGCCGCGTTTCGAATTGCGGCCCGTGATCATCACGCCCTCGGCCCGTGCGCGCGCTGCCTGCAGCGCGATGGCCCGGCCGATCCCCTGCGTGCCGCCGGTCACCAGCAGGACCTTGCCGTCTACCCCCACATCCACGATCGATCCCTCCCCGACGCGAAGCATGCCGAGTGAGCATGGATCAGCCGCGGCTTCAAGGGCAAGGATCTGTCGGCGACGAAGAGACGTTCAGCGAAAATGCTTCGAGAGCTTCAGGCCCTGCGCCTGATAGTTCGAGCCGAGGCCCGCGCCATAGAGAACGGCCGGCCTTTCCGACATGGTCTCATAGACCAGCCGGCCCACCGTTTGCCCATGCTCGAGGATGAATGGCACCTCATGGCTGCGCACTTCCAGCACCGCCCGACTGCCGGCGCCACCGGCGGCGCTGTGGCCGAAGCCGGGATCGAAGAAGCCGGCATAATGGACGCGGAATTCGCCGACCAGCGGGTCGAAGGCGACCATTTCCGCAGCATAATCCGGCGGAACATGCACGGCCTCGCGCGAGACGAGGATATAGAACTGGTCCGGATCGAGGATCAGCTCGGCGCGGCCCCGCGTCGGGATCGGCTCCCAATAATCGAGCACGTCATAGCCGGCGCGCTTGTCGACATCGACCACGCCGGTGTGGCGCTTGGCGCGATAGCCGAGAATGCCGTCGTCGCCGCCCTTCAGGTCGATCGAGAGCAGCAGCCCGCCCGAGGCGCGAAACGCGCCATCGACCAGCGGCTCGCGCGCATTGAGCGCCGCGAGCGCCTCGTCGGTAAGGTGCGTATCGCCGCGGCGAAAGCGAATCTGCGACAGACGCGACCCGGTGCGCGCGACGATCGGGAACGTGCGCGGACTGACCTCCAGATAGAGCGGCCCGCTATAGCCGGCACCGATCGTATCGAAGGACTGGGCGCGATCGGTAATGACGCGTGTGAAGATATCGAGACGGCCCGTGGAGGATTTCGGATTGGTCGAGGCCTGGATATCCGGCGTCAGCGCGAGGCTTTCGAGCAGCGGCACGATATAGACGCAACCCGTTTCGAGCACGGAACCCTGGGTCAGGTCGATTTCGTGCAGCGTCAGCTCGGCGAGGCGATCCTTCACCAGCACGTTCGGGCCGGGAAGGAAACTGGCGCGGACGCGATAGGCCACCGCGCCCAAGCGCAGATCGAGGCTCGCGGGCTGGATCTGGTCGGCATCGAGCGGACGTTCGGTGAGAATATGGCCCTGTGCCACTTCCGCCGCGATCTGCCCAGCCGAGAGAATCCCGATATTGATAGCGCCCGTCATGCCTGCTCCGTCTCCACGCCCCTTTCCCATAGGCGACAGGGCCGGATGCAGCAAGCACCTCGGCCACGGCGCGGCAAAGTCTCGTTGACGTGACGGGGCAACAGGCCTATCAAAACGTCTACTACCGTGGTCATTTGAGCCGACCGGCTTGCCGCCACGTTAAACAAGGTCGCTAAAAAGGTCGGTTGCGGATTCTCCGTTGCCCGATCTTTTTGCCCGACCCCGCGGTCGGGTTTTTCGTATCCGGGATCAGAGAGAATGTCCGAAAACAAAGCTCCTCGCCGTCGTCGCCCTGCCACCGAACTCGTCCATGGCGGATCGCTCCGCTCGCAGTTCGGCGAGATGTCCGAGGCGATCTTCCTGACGCAGGGTTTCGCCTATGAGACGGCAGAGGCGGCCGAGGCCCGCTTCAATGGCGAGGATCCGGGCTTCATCTATTCGCGCTTCTCCAATCCCACCGTCTTCATGTTCGAAGAGCGGATGCGCCTCCTCGAAGGCGCCGTCGCCGCGCGCGCAACCGCGAGCGGCATGGCCGCCGTCACGGCTGCGCTGGTCTCGATGCTGAAGGCCGGCGACCATGTGGTGGCCGCCAAGGCGCTGTTCTCGTCCTGTCTCTACGTCGTCGAGGAATTGCTGCCACGCTTCGGCGTCACCTCGACGCTCGTCGACGGCACGGATCTGAACCAATGGCGCGACGCGGTGAAGCCGAACACCAAGGCCTTCTTCCTGGAAAGCCCGACCAATCCGACGCTCGAAGTGATCGATATCGCCGAGGTCGCCAAGATCGCCCATGAGGCCGGCGCGCGCCTCGTCGTCGACAATGTCTTCGCAACGCCGATCTGGCAGTCGCCGATCGCGCTCGGCGCCGACATCGTCGTCTATTCGGCCACCAAGCATATCGATGGCCAGGGCCGTGTGCTGGGCGGCATCATCCTGTCGGCCGACCAGTCCTATATCGACGATCACCTGCACAATTTCCTGCGCCAGACCGGCCCGAGCCTGTCGCCGTTCAATGCCTGGGTTCTCCTCAAGGGCCTCGAGACGATGGAAGTGCGCGTCCAGCGGCAGACATCGAGCGCCGCGCGCATCGCCGATGTCATCGCGGCCCACCCCAAGGTCTCCAAGCTGATCTATCCGGGCCGCGCCGATCATCCGCAGGCCGATATCGTCAAGAAGCAGATGCGCGCCGGCTCGACGCTGATCGCCTTCGAGGTCGATGGCGGCAAGGAGGCGGCGTTCCGCGTCGCGAGCGCGCTCGAGATCGTCAAGATCTCGAACAATCTGGGCGATGCCAAGAGCCTGATCACGCACCCCTCGACGACGACGCACCAGCGCCTCTCCGAGGAGGCGCGGCTCGGCTACGGCATCACGCAGGGCATGCTGCGCCTTTCGATCGGCCTCGAGGATCCTGAAGATCTCGTCGAGGATATCTCGCTTGCGCTCGATCAGGCATAGCGGCAAAAATCGCACGAACGCGCAGATTCGAGACCGGTGGCCCGCCGCCACCGGTCTGTCACATATCGTTCTTGTGCCTCGGATAGGCCGTTTCACGGGGTGATGGAGCCGACCATCCCTGGGGTGGGACCTCAGGCCGGCCGGAGGCTGTTCGATGCCTGATTGGGAACGATATCCATGATACGAGCACTTGGCATTCTCTCTGCGGGAGCGCTGCTCCTCGGTGCATTCCCGGCCGTTGCAGCCGATCTCGGCGCCGTGCAGATGCCCGATGGCGCGATTGCCGCGCCCACGGCGGCGCCGACGACGACCTTCGGCATCGAGGTCAATCCGGAATTCTATGCGAGCTCCAGCGGCTCGAACGCGATCGGCAACTATGCCGATACGGCGATCAAGGCCAGCCTCTCGCACACATTCGGCGGCGTCTGGGTGATCGGCGGCTCGCTCCAGGCGACGCTCAAGGAAAACGACACGCAGCAATATTATGCCGAGGCATCGGCAGGCTATAAGTTCAAGTTCGACAAGTTCACGCTGACGCCGTCGGTCGCGCTCGGCGACACCTGGGACGCGACGGGGCTCGGCGACAACAAGGATTCGAACGCGCTCTACTATGCGTTCTATCTGGCCGGCGATCTGAAACTCAATTCGCAGTGGACCTGGAACGCGTTCAACCTGCGTTATCGCGATGCATTCGATTATGAATGGATCACGCCCAAGGTTTCGACCGGCGTCACCTATGCGATCGACAGCTATAATTCGGTCTACACCAATGCCGGCTACAGCTGGAAGGATACGGGATCGGGCATGAAGGGCGACAAGATGAACATCGCCTTCGGCTACAAGCGCGCCTTCTGAGGGCCGCCCCCGCCGCCAATCAACGACGTTCCGCCGCGCCGTTTGATGTGAATCAAGCGACGCGGCCATCGCCATCCGTAAGCTGTTGGCGGCGAGGACAGAACGTCCTATGCGGTAAATTGCGCCATGGCGGCGCGATGTTGCGCATGGTTAGTGACGTGAAGTTGAATGCCGCCGTGGCGAACTCGTGTTGGACTCGGCTTTAGTCCTTCGCTAGTTTGGAACCTATCCAATCAGCGGGCCCCTTGATGGACTACCAATCATTTTTCGTGGACGCGATCGAAGCTCTCCACAACGAGAAGCGCTATCGCGTCTTCGCCGATCTGGAACGCATTGTCGGTCGTTTCCCGCACGCCATCTGGCGTTCCGAGCGCGGTCCGCGCGAGATCACAGTCTGGTGCTCGAACGACTATCTCGGCATGGGCCAGCACCCCGATGTCGTCAGCGCCATGGTCGCGACGGCTCAGGGCATGGGCACGGGCGCCGGTGGCACGCGCAATATTTCAGGCAACACCCATCCGCTGGTCGAGCTCGAGCATGAGCTCGCCGACCTGCATGGCAAGGAAGCCGGCCTCGTCTTCTCCTCAGGCTTCGTCTCGAACGACGCTGCGATCTCGACGCTGGCCCGGCTGCTGCCGGACTGCCTGATCCTGTCGGACGAACTGAACCACGCCTCGATGATCGAAGGCGTGCGCCGCTCGGGCGCGCAAAAGCGCATCTTCCGCCACAATGACCTCGGCCATCTCGAAGAGCTGCTGAAGGAGGCCGGTCCCGGCCGCGCCAAGCTGATCGTCTTCGAGAGCGTCTATTCAATGGATGGCGACGTGGCGCCGATCGCGGGCATTTGCGATCTCGCCGAGAAGTACGGCGCCATGACCTATATCGACGAGGTCCATGCGGTCGGCATGTATGGCCCCCGCGGCGCCGGCATTGCCGAGCGCGACGGCGTCATGCACCGGATCGACGTGATCGAGGGCACGCTGGCCAAGGCGTTCGGCACGTTTGGCGGCTATATCACGGCCAGCCGCGCCGTCGTCGACGCCGTGCGCTCCTACGCGCCGGGCTTCATCTTCACGACCGCGCTGCCGCCTGCGATCGCCGCCGCGACGACCGCTTCGATCCGCCATCTCAAGACTTCACAGACAGAGCGCGAATTGCAGCAGCGCCACGCGCAGCGGACCAAGGAAGTGCTGATCGCGGCCGGCTTGCCGGTCATGCCGTCCGAGACGCATATCGTGCCGCTCTTCGTCGGCAATCCGGACCTTTGCAAGAAGGCCTCGGACATGCTGCTCGAGGAGCACGGCATCTATATCCAGCCGATCAACTACCCGACCGTGCCGCGCGGCACGGAGCGGCTGCGCATCACGCCGACGCCCTGCCATGACGAGGCGCTGATCGAGGGCCTGCGCGACGCGCTCGTCGATGTCTGGCACCGCCTCTGGCTGCCGCTCGGCCGCACAGCGCCGTCGCAGCTCAATCGTCGGGATTCCGTCGACGGCATCACGCGGATCGCGGTCTCGTCGGCTGGCGGTTGATATCGCCGCCATTCGTTCTCGACATTTCAATACCGCATGCCGGCTGAACCACCCGAGAGGGTGGATTCAACCGGCCTCTGCGCATTGATGAATCGGGCGGGCCGCCACTCTTTGCACGGCCCCGGCCCTGTTCGTCGTCAGCCGCGTGCCAGCCAGATCGCGAGGCGCTCCGTCGCCTCGGTCAATTGGGCAGGATCGCGCAGGAAACACATGCGCATATAGCCCGCGCCGCCGGGTCCGAAAGCGTCGCCCGGCGCGAGGCCGACATTGGCCTCGTCGACCAGGCGGAGGCCGAGCTTGCGGGTATCCGGCTCACCATCGACGGAAAAGAACAGATAGAACGCGCCGGCCGGCCAGCTGAAGCGCACGCGACCCGTGGCTTCCAATCCAGCGCAGACGATTTCGCGAGCCCGTTTTGCCCGCTCGATCTGAAAGTCGATGAAGGCGTCGCCCTGCTCGATCGCGGCGACTGCGCCACGCTGCATGAACTTCGCGGTGCCGGAGCTCGAATACTGGATCAGGTTCTCGACGACCTGCCCCAACTCTGGCGGCGCCGACAGCCAGCCGACGCGCCAACCCGTCATCGCCCAGTTCTTGGAGAGCGTGTTGACGTAGAGGATGCGCTCGTCCGGCTCGGCTATGTCATAGAAGGACGGAGCCCGGTCGGCCTCGTAGAAGAAGCGGTTATAGACCTCGTCGGCAATGATCCAGAGGCCCCGCGCCCGCGCGAAATCGCGGATGGCGATCAGTTCTTCACGGGTCGCCGTCCAGCCGGTCGGGTTGCAGGGGGAGTTCAGGAACAGCGCAGTGGTGCGCGGCGTCACGGCGGCAAAATAGCGATCGAGATCGAGCATCCAGCCCGCATTGCCGAAGCTCATTGGCACGGCGACCGTGCGCGCACCACCAATCTCGGCAGCGGCGGCGAAGTTTGGCCAGGCCGGAGTGGGAACGACCACCTCGTCACTTTCGCCCGCAACCATGCGCAGCGCGATCTGGATCGCCGGCATGCCGCCCGACGTCACGAAGAAACGCTCGGGATCGAACGGCTTGTGGAAGACGCGCGCATGATAGCGGGCGAGCGCGGTGCGAAGCTCCGGAATGCCACGCTGATAGGTGTAGAAGGTCTCGCCTTCGGAAAGGCTGGCGCGCGCCGCGTCGGCTATGAAATCCGGCGTCGGCAGATCGCCCTCGCCAACCCAGAGCGGGATCAATCCCGGTCGGTCGCGGCCGTAATTGAACACTTCGACAATGCCGCTTTCGGGGGCATTTGTCGCTTCGGATCGCAGGCGGCTCGGGGCGGGCTGGGCGGACACTGAACTTTCCAGATTTCCAGGAACCGGAGCCGTAGCGGATCGCCCGGGCCGGTACGCTTCAAAACAAGGCGGTCGAAGAGACAAACACAGGCGATCGGCGGGCGCTGTGACCGCCGTCACATGGCTCGATCGTGTTGGAACGGGCTATTTCTTGATGGCGTCGCGGATTTCGCGCAGCAGCAGGATGTCTTCCGGGGTCTCGGTCGGCTTGGGCGCTTCGGCCTGCTGGCGCTTCAGCTGGTTCATGCCCTTGACGACCATGAACAGGATCCAGGCGACGATCAGGAAGTTGATGAGCAGGGTGATAAAATTGCCATAGGCGATCGTCGCACCGGCCTTGCGCGCAGCATCGAGCGTCGCCTGCGGCTCGCCGGCCAGCTGGATGAACTTGTTCGAGAAATCGATGCCGCCCGTGATGCGCCCGACGATCGGCAGGAAGATGTCGTTGACGATCGAATTCACCAACCCGCTGAAGGCCGCGCCGATGATGATACCGATGGCCAGATCGACCATGTTGCCCTTCAGCGCGAACTCGCGAAATTCCTTGAGCATCGAAGCGCTCTCCTGTCACGTCCGGCGCCAGGCGCCATGTTTTTGATTTGCCGACGATTCAATCTAGCCGAGCCATGATCGGCTGAAAACCTTTCGCCGCCAACTGGCAAGGGCGCCAATTTTGCCGCCGTGACGGGACGCGATTGACGCTCGCCCCCTGAAGCGATTAAGAGCGCAGTGAAACCGCCGGAGTATCCAGATGTACCGCTCAGTGACGCGATCGATCCAGGTCACCGTGCAGCCGAGCTTCATCGAGGACGAGTCGTCGCCGGGTGAAGGCCGCTATGTCTGGGCCTATACGATCGAGATCCTCAATCTCGGCGTCGAGAACGTCCAGCTGCGCTCGCGCTGCTGGCGCATTACCGATGCCTCGGGCCGGACGGAGGAAGTGCGGGGGATCGGCGTGGTCGGCAAGGAGCCGACGCTGAAACCCGGCGAGAGCTTCGAATATACGAGCGGCTGCCCGCTCACGACGCCCTCGGGCATCATGGTCGGCACCTACCAGATGCAGACTGAGACGGGCGAGCTCTTCTCGGTCGATATTCCGGCCTTCTCGCTCGACATGCCGAACGCCCCGCGCGTGGTGCACTGAGGCTGATCGACCTGCGGCTGGGCGGCCACGGACATGCCGCGGCCGCTATCGCATCGGTTCAGTTCGAAAATTCGGCCGGATCGAAGCGATAGACCAGGCCGCAGAATTCACAAGTCACGGTGATCTCGCCATCCTCGATCGATTCCGTGATCTCCTCGGCCGAGAAGCTCCGCAGCACACCCTCGATCCGCTCGCGCGAGCAGGAACAATGATCCTGGACGGCGGTCGCCTCGAAGACGCGGACGCCTCGCTCGTGAAACAGGCGATAGAGCAACCGCTCGGTCGAGACATCGGGATCGATCAGCTCATGATCCTCGATCGTCGCGACCAATGACTGCGCCTCGACCCAGGCATCGTCCTCGTCCAGTTCGAAATCCAAGTCGGACGGCGCATCACCGCCAGGAAGATCGCGGTGACGCATGCGATCCTCGGATTCCGGCAGGAACTGAACCATCAGGCCGCCGCCACGCCAGCTATGCGTGACCTTGCCGTCCTCGCGCGTCATCATCTCGGCGACGGCAAGGCGAACAGCGGTCGGGATCTGTTCCGACTGCTCGAAATAGGTATGCGCGACATCTTCGAGCGAGGAACCATCGAGGGCGACGATGCCCTGATAGCGGCTGGTATTCTCGCCCTGGTCGATCGTCATGGCGAGGATGCCATTGCCGAGCAGCAGGGCGGGCTCGAGCGTGCCGGCCGCTTCCATCTCCGCGACCTTCTCGGCATCGAAGCGCGCATAGGCGCGCAGATCGCCGGGCGTACGGAAATCGACGACCAGCATGTCGACCGGCCCGTCCGTCTGCGTCTGCAGGATGAACTGGCCCTCGAACTTGAGCGAGGAGCCGAGCAGCACGGCCAGCACCACCGCCTCGCCGAGCAGCTTCGACACCGGCAGCGGATAATTGTGGCGGTCGAGCAGGGTCGACAGCGCCGGCCCCATCTGGATCGAGCGGCCGCGCACGTCGAGCCCTTCGACCTGGAACGGCAGAACGGCATCAACGCCGGCCGGCGCGATCGAGCCGGGGCCGAAATCTTCAATATTCGTCATCAGAACGTCTCCGGACCGCCCATGCACCAGGCAAGAATGCCTTTTTGCGCGTGAAGACGGTTTTCCGCCTCGTCGAAGACGACCGATTGCGGGCCATCCATGACTTCAGCCGTGACCTCCTCCCCGCGATGGGCGGGCAGGCAGTGCATGAATATGGCGTCTTTTTTCGCGCGCGCCATAAGGCGGCCGTTCACTTGATATGGCTTCAGGAGATTATGCCGGCGCTCGGCCTCGTTATCGCCCATCGAAACCCAGGTGTCGGTGACAATGCAATCGGCCGCATCGGCCGCTTCCTGCGCATCTTCGCCGGCAATCACCTCGCCGCCATTGGTGCGCGCCCAGTCGAGCAGCTTGTGCGCCGGCGCGAGTTCGGGCGGCGTCGCGATCTTCAGCTTGAAGTCGAAGCGCGCCGAGGCATGAACCCAGGAGGCCATGACATTGTTGCTGTCGCCGAGCCAGGCCACCGTCTTGCCGGCGATCGGGCCGCGATGCTCCTCGAAGGTCATGATGTCGGCCATGACCTGACAGGGATGCGAGCGGCGCGTCAGCCCGTTGATGACCGGGATGGTCGCGTTCCTGGCAAGCTCCGTCAGCGCATCATGATCCAGGATGCGGATCATGATGCCGTCGACATAGCGCGACATGACGCGGGCCGTATCGGCGATGGTCTCGCCGCGGCCGAGCTGCATCTCGGCGCCGGTGAGCATCAGCGTCTGGCCGCCGAGCTCACGCATCCCGACATCGAAGGACACGCGCGTACGCGTCGAGGGCTGCTCGAAGATCAGGGCCAGGACCTTGCCCGCAAGCGGGCCGACGCCGTCGCGCGCACCATCGCGCGAGGCCTTCAGCCGCTTGGCGCCGTCCATGACGGTCCTGAGGGTTTCGGAATCGAAATCGGTGAGGTCGAGAAAATGACGAACCATGACAAACCCGATCAGGCCGAGAGACGCGCGGCGTCCGCCGCAGCCTCGAGCGCGGAACAGGCCGCGTCCAGTTTCTCGATTGCAGCATCGACCTCGGCGCGGCCGACGGTGAGCGGCGGCAGCAGGCGGATGACGTTCTCGCCCGCACCGGCGACCAGCAGATGCTGCCCGCGCAGCGCCGCGACGATCTCCGGAACAGGCCTGACGCCATGAATGCCGACGAGGAGCCCCTCGCCGCGCACGCCGTCAAGAATGGTCGGATGCTGGTCGACCAGCGACGCAAGGCGCTGCTTCAGATAAAGCCCGGTCTCGCGGACATGATCGAGGAAGCCATCGGCGAGCACCACGTCGAGCACGGCGTTGCCAACGGCCATGGCGAGCGGATTGCCGCCGAAGGTCGTGCCATGCGTTCCGGGTGTCATGCCCTTGGCCGCTTCGGCCGTGGCAAGGCACGCGCCGATCGGGAAGCCGCCACCAATGCCCTTGGCCGAGGTCAGAATGTCGGGTGTGATCCCCGTCCATTCATAGGCGAAGAGCTTGCCAGTCCGGCCGATGCCGGTCTGGACCTCGTCCATGATCAGGAGCAGGCCCTGCTGGTCGCAGAACGTGCGCAGATCGCGCAGGAAGGCATTCGGGAAGGCGCGCACGCCGCCCTCGCCCTGGATCGGCTCGATCATGATCGCCGCCGTCTCCGGCGTCACGGCGGCCTTGATGGCGTCGAAATCGCCGAACGGAACCTGGTCGAAGCCGTCCGCCTTGGGGCCGAAGCCCTCCAGATATTTCTGCTGGCCGCCAGCGGCCAGCGTCGCGAGCGTACGCCCGTGGAAGGCGCCCTCGATCGTCAGGATGCGGAAGCGCTCGGGATGGCCGCTCACATAATGATAGCGCCGCGCCGTCTTGATCGCGGCCTCGTTGGCCTCGGCGCCCGAATTGGCGAAGAACACCTTGTCGGCGAAGCTCGCCGCCACAAGGCGGTCGGCGAGGCGCTCCTGCCCCGGAATGCGGAACAGGTTCGAGGTGTGCCAGAGCTTCTGCGCCTGCTCGGTCAGAGCCTGCACCAGGACCGGATTGGCATGGCCGAGCGAGTTCACCGCGATGCCGGCGGAGAAATCCAGATAGGCATCCCCATCTCGCGTATAGAGCCAAGCCCCCTCGCCTCGCTCGAACTCCAGCGGAGCACGCGCGAACGTGTCGAAAAGGGTGGTGTTGGGCTTGGATACGCTGGTCTCGGGGGCGCTCATATCCCCTCCTCGGGTCTAACCACGGAACTAGGGTGCCTAAAAATCAAAGGTGCCACCCGAGGCCGACGCGCCGGGCAGCACCTTTTTGCGTTGCCCTTATATCACGGTCATGACGATTAGTGTCAACGGAATCCCCGGTTTCTGGCCGAACAAGTCGGCTAACCGATTGACGCGACTCAATGATCACGCCCGAAGGCCGAAGTTGGGGAAAAGCGCAAGATCACCGTCTCAGATTCCCGCCGACTCTTGTCACGGAGTCCGGCCATATAGTATCTTAATGATTGTTAAGATACGACATATCGAGCGGTTGTCTCCCCCCGATCCATGTATCATGTCGCAGCGCCGCTCGGAGTAGCGAACGGCGGACATGGAAGGATTCTGACCATCGCTCCGACGGACAAGGACACACGAATGACTTGGACGGACGAACGGGTTGAGTTGCTCAAGAAGCTTTGGATCGACGGCCTCAGCGCCAGTCAAATCGCAACAGAGCTCGGCGGCGTAACGCGCAATGCCGTTATCGGCAAGGTGCATCGCCTGAGTCTCTCGGGACGTGCCAAGCCGGCTTCGACACCGGTGGCTCGCGCCCGCAAACCTTCGACCACCAATGGCCGATCGACGGCGACGAGCCGACCGGCCACGACGATAAGGCCGATGGTCGCGGGCAACACCGCGCTGAAGCCGGTGGGCCAGCTCGTTGCGGAACCGCGACGGCTGCCGCGCATGTCGGAAAGCGACGATGTCGTCGTGCCGATCAGCCTGCATGCCACCATCCTGACGCTGACCGAGCAGACCTGCAAATGGCCGATCGGCGATCCCAACACCGACGGTTTCCATTTCTGCGGCTGCAACTCGAAGATCGGCGTGCCTTATTGCGATTATCACGCCCGCATCGCCTACCAGCCGGTTCATGACCGGCGCCGCGAGCGCAAGGTTGTCGGCGCCTGACAGGGCCGAGACGGGGGAATTTGAGAGCCCGGGTCGCACAAGCGGCCCGGGCTTTTTTGTGTCCGCTTCCGGCGTAAGTTTTCGGGCCTTCCTCGGGCATGCGCTCGCCGCCCGCCGCCGGGCAGCCATGGCGAGATCGCGCGCAAACGAGATAGCCGGGACTTGCCCGGCAACCTCGATATCGCGTGCGGAATGAATGTCTGCGGAGGAATGATCAGACGACGGCAACAGACGGGCAGCGAGGCGCTGCCGCGGCCGTCCGTAGTCAGTTCACGGTTACGAACTGGTCGTCGAACGCATAGCCGGCGCCCCGGACCGTGCGGATCGGGTCCTTCGTGCGGCCGCGATTGACCGCCTTGCGCAGGCGGCCGATATGGACGTCGACCGTGCGCTCGTCGACATAGACGTCGCGACCCCAGACGCCATCGAGCAATTGCTCGCGCGAGAAGACGCGGCCGGGACTCTTCATCAGAAATTCGAGCAGGCGGAACTCGGTCGGCCCAAGGCGCAGCTCGCGCCCCGACCGGCGGACGCGATGCGTCTCGCGATCGAGCTCGATGTCGCCGGCCCGCAGCAGCGAGGCGATAACCTCGGGGCGCGAACGGCGCAGGATCGCCCGCACACGCGCCATCAATTCCGGCACGGAGAAGGGCTTCACCACATAATCATCGGCGCCAGTGGCGAGACCGCGGATCCGCTCCTGCTCCTCGCCGCGGGCGGTGAGCATGATCACGGGCAAGGTCCGCGTCACGTCGCGCGCCCTCAGCCGGCGGCAAAGCTCGATGCCGGAAATACCCGGCAGCATCCAGTCCAGCAGAAGCAGGTCCGGAACCGTCTCGCGCAGCCGCGTTTCAGCGTCGTCGCCGCGCGGGACGACCTCCACGGAATAGCCCTCGGCCTCCAGATTGTAGCGAAGGAGGAGGCTCAACGCCTCCTCATCCTCGACGATCATCACGCGGGGGGTCATTCGATCATCCTAGCCAAGTCTCGTCTCAAGCATCACGCCTCGACCGCTCAAGCGAACGGTCAGGTCGTCTCGTAGGGAACAGTCGTAATGCTCGAATCGTCGTGCTTCGGCCGCTCGTCGGGCAGAAGCTCGCCGGTGACGGCATACTGGATCGTCTCGGCGATATTGGTGGTGTGATCGCCGATGCGCTCGATATTCTTGGCGCAGAAGAGAAGATGCGTGCAGAAGGTGATGTTGCGCGGATCTTCCATCATGTAGGTCAGCAGCTCGCGGAAGAGCGAGGTGTACATCTGGTCGATCTCGGCGTCGCGCTTCCAGACTTCGAAGGCCTGCTTGACGTCGCGCAGCGCGTAGGCGTCCAGGACATCCTTGAGCTGGGCGAGCGAGAGCTCGGCCATGTGCTCGACGCCGGTCATGAAGCGCTTCGACTGGAACTGGCCGTCAAGCGCGATGACGCGCTTGGCGATGTTCTTGGCGAGGTCGCCGATCCGCTCCAGATCGTTGGAGATGCGCAGCGCGCCGATCACTTCGCGCAGGTCCATCGCCATGGGCTGGCGACGGGCGATGATCAGGATCGCCTGCTCTTCGCATTCACGCTGCAGCAGGTCGAGCCGCTTGTCGTCCGAGATAACCGAATTGGCGATCGTCGTGTCGAGCCGCGTCAGCGCCGTGACGGCATGATCGACCAGGCGCTCGGCCATGCCACCCATCTCGGCGATGCGGCGGGCGATGTCCTTGAGTTCGTCGTCGTATCGGGAAACGGTATGTTCCGACATTTCGTCCTCCTGTCCGGCCCGATCAGCCGAAGCGTCCGGTGATGTAGTCCTGGGTACGCTTGTCACTCGGCGCGGTGAAAATCTTCTGCGTCTCGTCGAACTCGATCAGCTCGCCGAGATACATGAACGCCGTATAGTCGGAGACACGCGCGGCCTGCTGCATGTTGTGCGTCACGATCGCGATCGTGTAATCGGCCGTCAGCTCGTCGATCAGCTCTTCGATCTTGGCGGTCGAGATCGGGTCGAGCGCCGAGCACGGCTCATCCATCAGCACGACCTCCGGGCGAACCGCAATCGTGCGGGCGATGCAGAGGCGCTGCTGCTGGCCGCCCGACAGGCTGAGACCGCTGGCGGTCAGCTTGTTTTTCACTTCGTTCCAGAGCGCGGCGCGGGTCAGTGCGGATTCGACGCGCGCATCCATCTCGGCCTTGCCGAGATTCTCGTAGAGACGGACGCCGAACGCGATGTTGTCATAGATCGACATCGGGAAGGGCGTCGGCTTCTGGAACACCATGCCGATGCGGGCGCGCAGGAGATTGAGGTCCTGGCCCGGATTCAGGATGTTGCCGCCGTCGAACAGCACTTCACCCTCGGCATGCTGCTTCGGATAAAGGTCGTACATCCGGTTCAGAATGCGCAGCAGCGTGGACTTGCCGCAGCCCGACGGTCCGATGAACGCCGTCACCTTCTTCTCGTAGAGCGGCAGGTTGATCGACTTCAGCGCCAGGTTCTGGCCGTAGAAGAACTTCAGGTTGCGGATCGAGACCTTCTCGGCCAGTCCGTTCTGGGTCGTGGCGGTCTGCGTCATTTCGAGGTCCTCGGGCTAAGGAAGGCGCGCGCGACGATATTGAGCGCCAGGACGGTGATGGTGATCAGCAGCGCGCCGCTCCAGGCGAGCTTCTGCCAATCGGGATAGGGCGAGAGCGCGAACTGGAAGATCGTCACCGGCAGCGACGACATCGGTCCGTTCAGATTGGTGCTCCAGAACTGGTTGTTCAGCGCGGTGAACAGCAGCGGCGCCGTCTCGCCGCTGACGCGGGCGATGGCGAGCAGCACGCCGGTCACGATGCCCGACATGGCCGCCTTGTAGGCGATGTTGCGGATCACGATCGAGCGCGGCAGGCCCAGCGCGCTGGCGGCTTCGCGCAGCGTGTTCGGCACCAGGTTGAGCATATCCTCGGTGGTGCGGACGACGACCGGGATCACCAGGATGGCCAGCGCGATGGCACCGGCGAAGGCCGAGAAATGCCCCATCGGCGCCACGACGACCTCATAGACGAAGAGACCGATGACGATCGAGGGCGCGGCCAGCAGGATGTCGTTGATGAAGCGCACCACGGTGGTCAACTGATTGTGGCGGCCATATTCCGACATGTAGGTGCCGGCGAGGATGCCGATCGGCGTACCGATCAGGACACCGGCGACGGTCATGATCAAGCTGCCGACAATGGCGTTCAGCAGGCCGCCGGCCGAGCCGGGCGGCGGCGTCGTCTCGGTGAAGACCGAGAGCGACAGGCCGCTGAAGCCGTTATAGAGCAGGGCTGCGAGGATGAGCACCAGCCAGGCGAGGCCGAAGATTGTCGCGGCGAAGGAGAAGGTGAGCAGGATCCCGTTGCCGCGACGGCGGCGGCGATAGATCGCCTGAGCCGTGGGCGTGGAAACCGCCGATGTTCCGAGCGTTGCCATTGTCGCGTGCCTCAGTTGCCGGCCTTGGCGTTCATGCGCATCAGCATGAGGCGCGCACAGGCCAGGACGATGAAGGTGATCACGAAGAGGATGAGACCAAGCGCGATCAGCGAGGAGGTGTAGAGATCGCCGACGGCTTCGGTGAATTCATTGGCGATCGAGGCGGAGATGGTCGTGCCCGGCGCCATGATCGACGCGGAGATCTTGTGGGCATTGCCGATCACGAAGGTGACCGCCATGGTCTCGCCGAGGGCGCGGCCGAGGCCGAGCATGATGCCGCCGATCACGCCGACGCGGGAATAGGGCAGCACGACCTTGGTGACGACCTCGCCCGTGGTGCAGCCGAGGCCATAGGTGGCCTCCTTGAGCACGGCCGGGACGGTGTCGAACACGTCGCGGGTGATCGAGGTGATGAAGGGCAGCACCATGATGGCGAGGATGAAGCCTGCGGTCAGGACACCGATGCCGTAGGGCGGGCCGGCGAAGACGCTGGACAGGCCGGGGATATTGCCGAAGATGTCGATCAGGACCGGCTGGATCTCGGTCTGGAAGAAGGGAGCGAAGACGAACAGGCCCCAGATGCCGTAGATGATCGACGGGATGCCGGCGAGCAGTTCGATCGCAACGCCGATCGGACGCTTCAGCACGGGCGGGCAGAGCTCGGTCAGGAAGATGGCGATGCCGATGCCGACGGGCACGGCGACGACGAGGGCGATGATGGAGGTGACGATCGTGCCGTAGATCGGGGCGAGCGCGCCGAATTTCTCGGTGACCGGATTCCAGGACTGCGTCGTCAGGAAGTCGAGACCAAAAGCCGAAAAGGCGGGGATCGAACCATGGATCAGCGAGATGATCACGCCGCCGAGCAGAAGCAGCACAAGCAGCGCCGCACCGAAGGTCAATCCGCGGAAGGTCGCGTCCCCGACGCGGAAGCTATTCATACGCTTGAGCTTGGCGCTATCGACGCCTGTGCTCCGCAAACCCGTCATCGCCGCATCGACCAATGTCGCCTCCCGGGCTCCGTCTTCGGAGCAACTATGCTGAGCAAACATGTTGAAGAATGCGGGGGAGGGCGAAAACGCCCTCCCCCTGTATCGATCGAGCGATCCTACTTGCCCGCGAAGACCGGCTTGCCGTCAGCGCCAAGGATCTCCTTGGCCCAGGTCTCCTTGATGGAGGCGACGACATTGTCGGGCAGCGGGATGTAGTGCAGGTCGGCAGCGGCCTGGTCGCCCGTCTCGTAAGCCCACGAGAAGAACTTCAGCGCCTCGGCAACGGCAGCCGCATCATCCGGCTTCTTGTAGACGAGGATGAAGGTGGCGGCGGTGATCGGCCAGGACGTGGCACCGGGCTCGTTCGTCAGGATGACGTAGTAGCCGGGGGTGTTGGCCCAGTCGACATTCGCAGCGGCCGCGGCGAAGTTCGCCGATTCCGGAGCGACCTTCTGGCCGTCCCTGTTGATCAGGTTGGTGAAGGTCATGCCGTTCTGGGCGGCATAGGCGTATTCGACGTAGCCGATCGCGCCCTTGGTCTGGCCGACGCCAGCGGCGACGCCTTCATTGCCCTTGGCACCGAGACCGACCGGCCATTCGACGGCCGAAGCGGCGCCGACGCCATCAGCCCAGGCCTTGCTGACCTGCGACAGGTAGGTGGTGAACACGAAGCTGGTGCCCGAGCCGTCCGAACGGTGAACAACCGCGATCGCGGTGGCCGGCAGGTCGACATTGGGGTTGAGCTTCTTGATCGCTTCGTCGTTCCAGGTCGTGATCTTGCCCTGGAAGATGTCAGCCAGCGTCTGGCCGTCGAGCGTGATGTCGCCCGGCTTGATGCCCGGGAGATTGATGATCGGAACGACGCCGCCGATGACGGTCGGGAACTGGACCAGACCGGCCTTCTCGAGCTCTTCCGGCTTCAGCGGGGCATCGGACGCGCCGAAGGTCACCGTCTTGGCCTTGATCTGCTTGATGCCACCGCCCGAACCGATGGACTGGTAGTTGAGACCGATGCCGGTCTCCTTCTTGTAGGTGTCAGCCCACTTTGCATAGATCGGATACGGGAAGGTCGCGCCCGCTCCGGAGATATCGGCCGCCTGGGCCGAGCCGAAGCCGATAGCGGCAGCGACAAGACCTGCCGCCATGACGATATTCGAGAGTCTCACCTGACATCTCCCTGTTGAGGGTTCCGCGACTTAAATTTCGCCTGCGACGACCCTTCCGGATCAAGCCGCGTGCGGAACCTAGAGGCTGCAGGTAATGCTTCTATGACACATGGGCCACAGTTTTATGACAACGTAACCTATTGTCAGGTCTTGTCGTTTTTCTCTTCGACCGGATTGGAGATCAAAGCCGGCGCCGGAAACTCGACATTGAAGGATGCGCCCTCGCCCGTCGTGCTCTCGATGCGCAATCTGGCCTTGTGGCGATTGACGATGTGCTTGACAATCGCGAGGCCGAGGCCGGTTCCGCGCTGGTTGCGGCTTTGGCTGACATCGGCACGATAAAACCGCTCCGTCAGCCGTGGCAAGTGCTCGGCCGCGATTCCAGGGCCGAAATCGCGCACCGAGACCGTGATCACCTCGCGTGAGGCGGAGCTTGCCAGCGTCACCACCACACGCTTGCCGGACTGTCCATATTTGCAGGCGTTCTCGACGAGGTTCTGGAAGACCTGAACGAGTTCGTCGCGATCGCCCTTCACGATGACGGGCGCATCCGGCAGTTGCAGCTCGATCGTCACGCCGAGATCGCGGGCGAGCGGCTCCAGCGCATCGACGACGCCGCGCAGCACAGCAACGAGGTCGACCGGGTCCTCCGGGCGCATGTGGGCCTTCATCTCGATGCGAGAGAGCGAGAGCAGATCGTCGATGAGACGGCTCATGCGTGTCGCCTGCTCGTGCATGATGCCGAGGAAGCGCTCACGCGCCGCGGCATCCTCGCGCGCCGGCCCCTGCAGCGTCTCGATGAAGCCGGCGAGCGAGGCGAGCGGCGTGCGCAGCTCGTGGCTGGCATTGGCGACGAAATCGACGCGGATTTTCTCGCTGCGCCGCCGTTCCGTCATGTCGGAGAAGATCAGCACCACGAAGCCAGAACGGTCCTCGCCGTCGCGGGGCTGCATCGTCGCAAACCAGGCGCTGTACCAGCGCTCCGTCGGGACGCGCTCGAGAAAGTCCACGCGCTCCGGCCGCCCGCCGGCCGCCACGCGCTCGAACGCGGCGACGAAATCGGGCGCTCGCAGCCGGAATGTGAGGGGATCGCCCGGCCGTGTCGGAAAGGTGGCTTCGGCGAGCGCATTCGCATAGCGCACGACGCCGCGGCGATCGAGGATGATGCAGGGCTCCGGCAGCGCGTCCGCCATGCGCTTGACGCCGGTGTCAGGCCAGACGGAAGGCGGCTGTCGGCGCGCGAGACGAGCCGGTGCATCGCCATGGACGCGCGGGAACAGGCCGCTCAGCACGGCAATGACGACCCAGAGCCCCAGCGCCGGCCCGGCCGCGATCAGCCGCAGCAGGCAGAAGAGCAACAAAACGGCCGCGACGGCGAGCAGAAGCCCCCGCGCATCGGCCAGGCGGGCGACGAAGCCGGGCGGGCCAGCCGGCGCATCGTCATCATTCGTCTTCTGCTCAACGTCATCCATATCGCCGTCCAGGATGGATCCTCATGCGTGCTTCGCCATCGTACCGACTAAATCCTGAAGGGATGATCGTATGCGAAGCGGGACAAATCGATGACGTCTGTGACAGAATCGCCCGTTCATAGAAAGACCATGCGAGGGAGCGGGACGCTCATGGCCCAGTCGGAGAAGAAGAAGGCGAAGGCGGAAGCCAAGGCCGCGGCCGGCGCGACGTCCGAAAGCGCGCCCGCGAGCACGGCAACGTCGAAGCCCGAAGGGACCGCTGGCGGGCCCGTTGCCCCGGCCACCCCTGAGCCTCAGCCGCCCTCGAACACGCTGCCCAAGCAATTGCAGCCGACCGTCGATGCGGCGCCGATCGACACCAAGCTCGGCAGCTTCGATCTCGACGACCCCGTCCTGCCGGCCTGGATCGAGGAAAGCGCCTTCAAATCGGGCGGCTATCCCTATGACAAGCCGCTGAAAAGCAGCAAATATGACGAGGATCTCCAGGCACTGCAGATCGAGCTCGTGAAGCTTCAGCATCACGTGATCGAGAAGGGACTGAAGCTCGTCCTCGTCTTCGAAGGCCGCGACGCGGCCGGCAAGGGTGGCGCGATCTTCGCCTTCCGCCAGTATCTCAATCCGCGCGTCGCGCGCGACGTGGCATTGCCGAAGCCGACCGAGACCGAGCGCGGCCAATGGTATTTCCAGCGCTATGTCGCCGAACTGCCGACTGCGGGCGAGATCGTGACGTTCGATCGCTCCTGGTACAATCGCGCCGGCGTCGAGCCGGTGATGGGCTTCTGCACGCCGGAGGAGAACAAGCAGTTCCTGAGCCAGGCGCCGCGCTTTGAAAGCCTGCTCGTCGAAAGCGGTACGATCCTGTTCAAGTTCTGGCTCGATATCGGGCAAGAAATGCAGATGAAGCGTTTTCATGAGCGACGGCACAATCCGCTCAAGATCTGGAAATTGTCGCCGATGGATTACGCGGCGATCGGCAAGTGGAAGGAGTACTCCAAGGCGCGCGATACGATGCTGGAAGCCTGCCATCACCAGGCGGCGCCGTGGACCATCGTGCTCGCCAACGACAAGAAGCGCGCGCGGCTCAATCTCATTCGCCACGTTCTTGATCGAGTTGACTATCCCGGCCGTGACCGTGATGTCATCGGCAAGCCGGACCCGCTCGTGGTCGGCCAAGGCCTGCCGTTCCTGAAGCGGAATTGAATGCGGCTCCGCCATATGTTGCGGTTTCGTCCTGAATGCTATGCATAGGCGCAAATTCGACGCCCTGCCCTTGACCCGGATCTCATGTCGCAACTAGACGCGGTTCTGCGCCGATCGATCGCGCATCTCGACCCCGCCGATCGCAGCGGGCGCGAACGCGTCTTTGCAAGCGCGCGCGACGCCATGCGCCGCCTGCTGCTCTCCTATGATCCACCGCTGTCACCGGACGATATCGACCGCAAGACGGCCGAGTTCGAGGTGATCGTCGATCTGATCGAGGCCGAGCTGCGGCGATCCCACAGCGCGGCCTCCCGCCTGCTGGCCGACCGGCCCAGCCTGCTTTCGACCGCCGCGAAAGGGACACCCCCGCTCACCTCCCCGCTCCTGGCCCCCCTCGCCAAGCCTATTCCGACGAAGCCCCTTCCCACCGAGCCCCTGCCGGTCAAGGAGGAAGAGGTGGCGGTGGATGAGGATGAGCCGGAGGAGGACGGCGATTATGCCGATGATCCGGACTACGCCTATGACGAAGAAGGCGATGACCGGGACATCGATGCCGCGCCGTTCGAGGATGAGGACGACGGCTATGATGATGACGACTATGACGAGCTGGAGCCACGCCCCGGCCTGATGGGCTGGCTGGATGGCCATCGCGCCCAGGCTATCGGCATCGCCGCCGCCATCGGCGCGCTCGTGCTGGTTCTTGTGGTGGGGGGCTTCTACCTGCATGGCCGCTCGATGACCACGGCGACAGCACCCGCGCCCAGCGTGGCTGAGGCCGTAACGCCGCCCGCTGAGCCGGCAGCACCGTCGCCCGCAGCCGCGCCGTCACCATCCCCCGCAGCCAGTACGCCGTCCGAACCCGCCACGGCCGCCCCGCCGTCCGCGGCGCCGGCAGCCCCCGCCGAGCCGGCGCAGCCGGTTGCTTCCGGTGCCCTGGCGCTCGAGACGATCGTGCTCTTCGACGGCCGCGACCCGAGCGTTTTCCAGTCGGCACCCGACAATCCCGTGCATTTCGAGGGCGACACGACCGGCGGCTATGCGCAGATTTCGTCTTCGACCGGCTCGACGGGCGCACGCCTTCTGGTCGGGCGCGGCGTCTATGAGCGCATTGCGGGCCGGACGATCCGCATCGTGCTCGTCGCCCGCGCCGCCAAGGACGCCCCGGCCACCACGCTGCGCTTTTCCTACCAGAACGGCCGCAATGTGAGCCCCTGGACGGACCTCACGCTCAGCCCGGACTATGCGCCGCTCTCCTTCGAATGGACCGTGCCGAAGGTGCGCGGCGGCCCCGAAAGCGACGCGCTCTTCATCGAGCCCGGCATTCCCGGCGACCAGACGGCCGCCGACATACGCTCGGCGCGGATCGAGATCCTGAAATAGCCCTTCCGCAGGAGGCCCGCGCGTCGTGAGGCCCGCGCGTCGTCAGGCGGCTGAATAGCCGCGCTCGATCAGATAGTCGACGATCCGGTCCGCCTGCGCCTCGGCGTCGCCAATCGACGTATCGAGGCGGATATCGGGCGTCAGCGGCGCTTCATAGGGGCTGTCTATGCCCGTGAAGTTCTTGATCTTGCCCTCGCGCGCCTTCTTGTAGAGCCCCTTGACGTCACGCGCCTCGGCAACCTCCAGCGGCGTATCGACGAAGATCTCCACGAACTCGCCCTCGGCCACCAGATCGCGCGCAAGCTGCCGCTCCGCCCGAAACGGCGAGATGAACGAGACCAGCACGATCAGGCCGGCATCGACGAAGAGCTTCGCGGTCTCGGCCACGCGGCGGATGTTTTCGACACGGTCGGCATCGGTGAAGCCGAGGTCACGGTTGAGGCCATGGCGGACATTGTCGCCATCGAGCAGATAGGTGTGCCGCCCCATCAGGTGCAGCTTCTTCTCGACCAGATTGGCGATGGTCGATTTGCCAGAGCCCGACAGGCCGGTGAACCAGAGCACGGCCGGCTTCTGCCCCTTGGCGCCGGCCCGCGCCGCCTTGTCGACGTCGAGCGCCTGGCGATGGATATTCGTCGCCCGGCTGAGGCCGAAGCGGATCATTCCAGCGGCGACCGTCGCATTGGTGAAGCGGTCGATCAGGATGAACGCGCCCGTCGTGCGATTATCTTCATAGCTGTCGAAGGCGATCGGCTCGGCGAGCGACAAATTGGCGAAGCCGATATCATTGAGCGCCAGCGTCTTGGCCGCGAGCGGCTTCAGCGTCTCGATCTCGACCTTGTGCTTGAGCTCGGTGATCGCGGCGCCGACCGTGCGCGTCCCGATCTTCATCAGATAGGGGCGACCGGGCAGCATGGCCTCGTCCGCCATCCAGATCAGATGGGCGGCGAACTGGTCGGAGACATCGGGCCGCGCCGCGGGCGTTGCGAGGATGTCGCCGCGCGAGAGGTCGATCTCGCGGTCGAGCGTCAACGTCACCGCCTCGTCGGCCGAGGCGGAGCGGACGTCGCCATCATAGGTCACGATGCGCGATACGGTCGCCTGCTGGCCCGTACGCGCCACGACGATGTCGTCGCCCGCGCGGATCGTGCCGGCCGCAATGGTGCCGGCATAGCCGCGGAAGGTCAGGTCCGGCCGGTTGACCCATTGCACCGGGAAACGGAACGGGCGCGACGCCGTCACGTCGACGCTGAGATCGATCCCTTCCAGATGCTCCAGCAGCGTCGGGCCGCGATACCAGGGCATGGATTCGCTGCGCTCGCCGACATTATCGCCATGGCGGGCGGAAATCGGGATCGCGACGCGGCTCGCAAAACCGTAGTGGCTCGCATCGGCATCGAAGGCGGCCACGATGCGGTCGTAGACGACGCGGTCATAATCGACGAGATCGATCTTGTTGATCGCCAGCACGACATGGCGGATGCCGAGCATCGCGGCGATCGTCGCGTGACGGCGCGTCTGGTTCAGTATGCCCTTGCGCGCATCGATCAAAAGAACCGCGAGGTCCGCCGTCGAGGCGCCCGTCGCCATGTTGCGGGTATATTGCTCATGGCCGGGCGTGTCCGCGACGATGAACTTGCGCTTCTCCGTCGCGAAGAAGCGATAGGCGACATCGATCGTGATGCCCTGCTCGCGCTCGGCCTCCAGCCCGTCGACCAGGAGGGCGAGGTCCATGTCGTCGCCGACCGTGCCGAAACGGCGCGAGTCCTTTTCGAGCGAGGCGAGTTGGTCGTCGAACAGTTTCTTGGTGTCGAGGAGCAGACGGCCGATCAGCGTCGACTTGCCGTCATCGACGCTGCCGCAGGTCAGGAAGCGGAGAATGCCCTTGTCGGTCTCGACCGGAACCGGCCGGGCGGCGTCATCGTGCGGGCGGAGGGCAACGATCTCGGCCATCAGAAATATCCCTCGCGCTTCTTCTTCTCCATCGAGCCGGATTCATCGTGATCAATGAGCCGGCCCTGGCGCTCCGATGTCGTGGCGAGGAACATTTCCTCGACGATGGCATCCAGCGTATCGGCATCGGACTCCACCGCCGCGGTGAGCGGATAGCAGCCGAGCGTGCGGAAGCGGACGCGGCGCATCTCGACTTTCTCGCCCGGCAGCAGGCGCATGCGCTGGTCGTCGGCCATGATCAGCTGGCCGTTCCGCGCCACGACCGGCCGTTCGGCGGCGAAATAGAGCGGCACGATCGGAATGTTCTCGGCGGCGATATATTGCCAGATGTCGAGCTCGGTCCAGTTCGAGAGCGGGAACACGCGGATCGTCTCGCCCGTCCTGATCCGCGTGTTATAGAGCGACCAGAGCTCGGGGCGCTGGTTCTTCGGGTCCCAGCCATGATGGGCCGAGCGGAACGAGAACACGCGCTCCTTGGCGCGGCTCTTCTCCTCGTCGCGGCGCGCGCCGCCAAAGGCCGCGTCATAGCCGCCGGCATCGAGCGCCTGCTTCAGCGCCTCGGTCTTCATCACCTGGGTATAGTTGGACGAGCCGTGATCGAACGGATTGATGCCGGCCGCCTTGCCCTCCTGATTGGTGTGCACCTTGATGTCGAGGCCGAGCCGCTTCACCGTCTCGTCCCGGAACGCGATCATCTCGCGGAATTTCCATGTCGTATCGACATGCAGGAGCGGGAAAGGCGGCTTCGCCGGATGGAAGGCCTTCATCGCCAGATGAAGCATCACCGAAGAATCCTTGCCGATCGAATAGAGCATGACAGGATTTTCGAAATTCGCGACGACTTCACGCATGATGAAGATCGCCTCGGCTTCGAGGCGGCGAAGATGCGGGGGCAGTTGTGCGGGCATGGAAAACTCCGAGGACAGGGGGAAACTAGTCCTCGGCGCCGAGCCATACCAAGCATGGGCGTCGCGTTTATCAGCCTCGTTTTTCGGAAGCTTCGCGCAATATCGTCATTTCCCGAAACTTGATTTCAGAAAATTCGATCAACTTACTCGTGATTAAGCCATCACAGCAAATTGGTTGCTGCCGCGGGCAACGAACCAGGGATTGGCATAGGCCATAAGGCCCGGCACATCGCGCGGGCCATAGACGAGGGGATCGCCATCCACGGTCGAAACCAGGCCACCGGCGGCGCGCAGCACGGCATCGCCCGCCGCCGTATCCCATTGCATGGTCGGTCCCATGCGCGGGTAGAGGTCGGCCTCGCCCGCCGCCATCAGGCAGAATTTGAGCGAAGAGCCGGCCGAGACCAGCGAAGCGCCGGGATAGCGGCCGATGAAATGATCCGTCTCGGCCGTACGGTGCGACCGACTGCAGATGATGCGCGGCGGTATCTCGGGCGGAGCGGCGACGTGGATCGGCCGGCGCGCCTCGATCACGCCATGCGCGATCGAAAGCCGCTCCGCGCCATGACCCAGGCGGCCGACGAACAGGCAGCCATGGACGGGCGCATAGACGATGCCGAGCACGGGGAGGCCGGCGCGGATCAGCGCGATGTTGACCGTGAAATCGCCATTGCGGCAGATGAATTCGCGCGTGCCATCGACGGGATCGACAAGGAAGAACTCGTCGTGAACCGCCGGGATGCGTCCGGCGCAGCAGGATTCCTCGGCGATGACGGGAACACCCGGCGCCAGCTTGCGCAGCTCGGCGAGGATGATCTCCTCCGCCTGCCTGTCCGCCTCGGTTACCGGCGAGGCATCCGCCTTCTCGTCGACGGAGAAATTCTGGCGGTAGACGTTCATCACGGCGACGCCGGCGGCCATGGCTGTCGCAATCAGCCCGTCCTGCAGCGAAGCGTCGTTCTCGATCGGCATATGAGCCTCGTACGGGCGTTGGCCCGTCCCTTAAAGCACGAGGACCGGCCACGCCGGTCCTCTTTCATGAAGCGTCCTTGGACCTATCGATATACCACCGACAAGCCCGAACACCAGACCTCAGGCTGCAACGCTGGTCGCCGGATCCGCAAAGGCGATGCCGAGGCTTTCGGCGACGGCACGATGCGTGATGCGGCCGCGATGCACGTTGAGGCCATTCCTCAGATGGGGATCGCGGGCCACCGCCGCCAGCCCGTAATCAGCAAGCGCCAGACCGAAGGGCAGCGTCGCATGGTTGAGCGCATGGCTCGATGTCAGCGCGACGGCACCCGGCATGTTGGCGACGCAATAGTGGATGACGCCGTCGACCACATAGGTCGGGTCGGCATGCGTGGTCGCATGCGAGGTCTCGAAGCAGCCGCCCTGGTCGATCGCGACATCGACCATGACCGCGCCACGCTTCATCTTCGGCAGCATGGCGCGGGTGACGAGCTTCGGTGCCGAAGCGCCGGGGATGAGCACGGCGCCGATCACGGCATCGGCGGAGAGCACTTCCTTTTCCAGCGTGTCGAGGGTCGAGAACAGAGTCCGGACACGGCCGCCGAACTGCTCGTCGAGCTGGCGCAGGCGCGGGATCGAGCGATCGAGGATCGAGACCTCGGCGCCGAGGCCGGCCGCCATGCGCGCGGCATGCATGCCGACGACACCGCCGCCAATGACGACGACCTTGGCCGGCGCCACGCCCGGCACGCCGCCGAGCAGGATGCCGCGGCCGCCATGCGGCTTTTCCAGCGCCGTCGCGGCGGCCTGGATCGAGAGACGGCCGGCGACCTCGCTCATCGGCGCCAGCAGCGGCAGGCCGCCATGGGCGTCCGTCACAGTCTCATAGGCGACAGCCGTGACGCCCGAGGCCATCAGGCCACGCGCCTGATCGGGATCGGGAGCGAGATGGAGATAGGTGAAGAGGATCTGGCCCTCGCGAAGCTGCGCCCATTCGGAGGGCTGCGGCTCCTTGACCTTCACGATCATGCCGGCTTTGGCGAAGATTTCGCCGGCCGTGGCGACGATCGTGGCGCCCGAGGCGATATAGGCCGCATCGGGCGCGTCGATGCCGTCGCCGGCACCGGTCTCGATCATGACCTGATGGCCGTGGGCCACATATTCGCGCACCGCAGCCGGCGTGAGGCCGACGCGGAATTCATTGTTCTTGATCTCTTTCGGAACGCCGACGAGCATGATGAAATTCCCCTGGGTTTTTGCTTATCGCGGGAGAATAATGCCGCTCAAAGTCCATTTTCTTGCGATTTCATGTTCGCCATTCGGAATCTCTGCATTGATCATGCGTCATGGCTGCTTTGGGAGCATATTTCGTGCAACTCGATGAATTCGATCGCAAGATCGTCGGCCATCTCGCCCGGGAAGGCAGGCTTTCCGCCGTCGAACTGGCCGATCGCATCGGCCTTTCGCCGTCGGCCGCGACGCGACGGCTCCAGCGGCTCGAGGCCGAACGCGTCATCAACGGCTATCGCGCCGTGATCGATCCCGGAGCGATCGGGCTCGGCATCACGGCCTTCGTAGAGATATCGCTCGACCGGCAGAATGACGAGGCGCTGAAAGCCTTCGAGGCGGCGGCGCGCAAATGCCCGAACATCCTTTCGCTCTATCTGATGTCGGGCACGAGCGACTATCTGCTCAGGATCGTCGCCCGCGACCTGCCGGATTTCGAGCGCCTGCACGCCAATGTCCTCGGCCACCTGCCGGGGGTGGCGCGGATCGAATCCAAATTCGCGCTGCGCGAGGCGATCGAACGCCCGCTTGTGCCCATCGGCTGAACCATCCTCTTCGTCGCATCGACGCTGGGCGAACGGCGTGCGATCTTCGATTTGATCATCGCCCGAGGGTTTCCGATTGCCGCGATACGACGTCGTCATCATCGGTGGTGCCGTTCATGGCGCCTCCGCCGCCTATCATCTCGCATCCCATCCCGGCTTCACCGGCAGCATTCTTCTCGCCGAGAAGGACCCTTCCTTCCAGCAGGCGGCAAGCGCGCTCTCGGCGGCCTCGATCCGGCAGCAATTCTCCTCGCCCGTGAATATCCAGATGTCGCTCTTCGGCATCGAGTTCCTGCGCGGGATCGGCGACACGCTGGAGGTCGATGGCGATCGGCCCTTCATCAGCCTCGTCGAGGGCGGCTATCTCTTCCTGGCGACCGAGGCCGGCGTGCCGACGCTGACCGAGAACCATGCTCTGCAATCCGAACTCGGCGCCGATATCGCCTTCTTCAATCCCTCCGAAATCGCCGAGCGCTTCCCCTATCTTGCCCTCGACGACATCGTGGCCGGCGCGTGGGGAGCGACGGGCGAAGGCTGGTTCGATGGCTATGGGCTGATGCAGGCGTTCCGCAAGAAGGCACGCGCCTTGGGCGTCGAGGCGGCGAGCCGGACGGCGGTGGAAATCATCGCGGATCGTGGCCGGGCGACCGGCGTGCGCTTCGCTGACGGCGAGATCGTCGAGGCCGGCACGGTGATCGTCGCGGCCGGTACGGGCGCGCGGGCGCTGATCGAGCCGCTCGGCTCGCCGCTGCCCGTCGAGGCGCGCAAGCGCTGCATCTTCACCTTCGCCTGCAAGGACAAGCTGCCGGCCTTCCCGATGCTGATCGACCCGACCGGCGTCTATTGCCGCCCCGAAGGCGAGCTCTTCCTCTGCGGCTCGGCGCCGGAGGAGTCGAACGACCCGCTGGCGACCGATTTCGACGTCGATTACAGCCTGTTCGAGGAGATGATCTGGCCGATCCTCGCGAGTCGTGTTCCGGCTTTCGAGGCGATCCGGCAGGCCCGCGCCTGGGCCGGCCATTACGACATGAACCTCTTCGACCACAATGCGATTGTCGGCCGTGTGCCGGGCTTCGACAACCTCCTGATTGCCAACGGCTTCTCCGGACATGGCCTGCAGCAATCGCCCGCCGTAGGACGCGGCCTGTCGGAACTCGTCGTCGATGGCGAATACCGCACGCTCGACCTCTCGCCGCTCGGCTATGAGCGCATCCTCGAAAACCGGCCGCTGATCGAGAAGAACATCGTGTGAGCTTGCGCGATCGGCCCGCCAGGATTATAGGCGGCAGTGGGTCAGCAGTTCACCCAGGCGTCACCGTCTCCGCAAGGAGAAGCTAAACCTGCATCGGAAAGATGAAGCGACACAGCCCTCGTGCCGGGTCGAAGACGGTGACCACGACAATCCCTTGGATCGGCACAGCGAGGATTGGTCATGACCCGTATTCCTGTTCCCTTCGCCGTCGACGACATCTCGACCTTCGCGAAAACACTGCGCAAGCAGTTCGAGGCGCGCGATGCGCCTCCAAGCCACGTCGAATTGCTCAACATGCTCGCGCGATCCGTCGGGCATCGCAATTTCCAGCAGTTGCGTGCGCGCGCCAAGATCGAGCCGACCGATCCGGCACCACCGTCACCCGAGCCTCAGGCCGATCTTGCGCGCGTCGAGCGCGTGTTGCGCCATTTCGATGGCGAGGGGCGATTATTGCGATGGCCGTCGCGCCGCAGCCATCAGGAATTCGCGCTCTGGGCGCTCTGGAGCCGGTTCCCGGCCAGTGTCAGCCTGGATGATGCTGCGGTGAAGGCCTTCCTCGCGACCCGGCACGCATTCGGCGACCACGCGCTGCTGCGCCGCGAGCTCGTCGATGCGGGCCTCGTGATCCGGACCGCCGACGGTCGCGACTACAGGCGCGTCGAGCGTCGGCCGCCGCCTGACGCGCTTGCTCTGATCGCCCGGATTGCGACCCGTTCCGAGGCGGTCTCGGCCGAACACCAGCCATCCTGAAACGAAGAAGCCGGGCGCACGCCGCCCGGCTTCCACTTCGACAATGCGCGTCGACAGCCTTACTTCAGGCCGGCCGCGTCGGTGACGGCATGCGTCCAGGCGCCCGTGGGCTCCTTGGTGATGACGGGCGTCTCGCCGCCGGCCGAGAGCAGCGTGGTGACGGTGCGCTTGTAATCCGCCTCGTCGAGCACGCCGTTCGAGCCTTCGGTGAGCTTGTTGACTTCGCCGATCATGAACTTCTGGTGCGCTTCGGTCTGCGCGCCGGTCTCGTCATTGTCGAGGACGATCTTGGCGGCTTCGTCCGGATTGGCGCGGGCATAGTCCCAGCCCTTCTCCGAGGCCTTGACGAACTTCGCCATCTTCTCGACGAAGGCCGGATCCTTCAGCTTCTCCTCCATGACGTAGAGGCCGTCTTCCAGCGTCGCGACGCCCTGGTCCTCATATTTGAAGACGACCAGTTCGCTCTCCGGAATGCCGGCATCCAGCACCTGGCCGAACTCGTTATAGGTCATGGTCGAGATGCAATCGGCCTGCTTCTGGATCAGCGGGTCGACATTGAAGCCCTGCTTCAGCACGGTGACGCCATCCGGGCCGCCATCGGTCTTGAGGCCGAGCTTGGCCATCCAGGCGAGGAAGGGATATTCGTTGCCGTAGAACCAGACGCCGAGCGTCTTGCCCTTGAAATCGGCGGGAGACGAAATGCCGGTCTCCTTGCGGCAGGTCAGCATCAGGCCGGACTTCTTGAAAGGCTGGGCGATGTTGACGAGCGGAACGCCCTTTTCGCGCGAGGCGAGCGCCGCCGGCATCCAGGTCGTGATCACATCGGCACCGCCGCCGGCGATGACCTGCTCGGGAGCGATATCCGGGCCGCCCGGCTTGATCGTGACGTCGAGGCCTTCCTCGTCGTAGAAACCCTTGGCCTTGGCCACATAGTAACCGGCGAACTGGGCCTGGGTGACCCATTTCAGCTGGAACGTTATCGGATCGGCCGCGAAGGCCGAGGCGCTGGTCATGAGCCCAGCCGCGAGCGCGAGCGCGCCGATCATCAGTTTCTTCATTGACCCCTCCGTTCGGGTTCTTTTCCGTCCTCAGGTGCGGAAGGACGGATGCCAGAAAGTCGCGGCGCGCTCGATGAGCGCCACCACGCCGTAGAACACGGAGCCGGCGAGCGCCGCCACCGCGATTTCAGCCCACACCATGTCGATGTTCATGCGACCGACTTCGGTGGAAATACGGAATCCCATGCCCACGATCGGCGTGCCGAAGAATTCAGCCACGATGGCAGCAATCAGGGCGAGAGTCGAATTGATCTTGAGCGCGTTGAAGATGAAGGGCATCGCTTCCGGCAGGCGAAGCTTGAAGAGCGTCTGCCAATAGTTCGCCGCGTAAGTGCGCATCAGGTCGCGGCTCATCGGTTGCGAGGCGGCGAGGCCCGTCACCGTGTTGACCAGCATGGGAAAGAAGGTCGAGACCACGACGACGGCCGCCTTGGACGGCCAGTCGAAACCGAACCACATCACCATGATCGGCGCGATGCCGACGATCGGCAGCGCCGAGACGAGATTGCCGATCGGCAGCAGCCCGCGCTGCAGGAAAGGCACGCGGTCGATCAGGATCGCGACCAGGAAACCGGATGCACAGCCGATCGCATAGCCGGCGATGACCGCCTTCAGGAACGTCTGGCGAAAATCGGCGGCGAGGATCGGGATCGAGGTGATGAGCTTGGCGCCGATCGCCGAAGGCGGCGGGATCAGCACGAAAGGCACCTTGAAGGCGAGGACGATCACCTCCCAGATGATCAGAAGCCAGACGCCGAAAATGAGCGGCACGACGATCCTGAGGAAGGCGCCATCGAAGCCGGTCTGACGCGGGATCGCCGCCAGCACCGAAACCAGGCACCAGGCGAGCAGCCAGGATGTGAGGAACAGCGCCCAAAAGGCCGGACCGGCATGACCGGCGACGCTCGGCAGCAACTGCAGCGTGAACCAGCCGCCCAGGGCGGCGGCAATCGCGAGCAGGACGCCGGCGAGGCCGCTCCGCTCGGCGCGGATGACCGCCACGAGCGCTGCCGCCATCGCGACGATGACGACCCAGGCGAGTGGCCCTTCACGGGGCAGCATGCGCTCGGGGTCAAGGCTGTCCAGGGGCAGGCTGACGGCCGCGAAAAGCCCGATGAAGGCGAGCCATGGCTGGAGGAGACCGCGAGCGTTCATCGCGCCATCCCCATCCGCTTGACCACGGCACGGCCGCCGAGGCTGACCATCCAGACGAGCAGCGCGGCGAGGATCGAGGCGGCGAGCAGCGCCGCCCAGATCTGTACCGTCTGCCCGTAATAGGAGCCGGCGAGCAGCCGCGCCCCGATGCCGGCCGAAGCACCGGTCGGCAACTCGCCGACGATCGCGCCGACGAGGCTGATCGCGATCGCCACCTGCATGGAGGTGAAGAGATAGGGCATCGCCGCCGGCAGGCGCAGCTTCCAGAAGGTCTGGGCCCGCGAGGCTGAATAGGTCCGCATCAGGTCGAGATGGATCGGATCGGGCGAGCGAAGCCCTTTGACGAGGCCGACCGTGACCGGGAAGAAAGAGAGATAAGTCGAGATCATCGCCTTGGCGATGAAGCGCGACAGATCGGTCGACAGCCCCATCTGTCCGTTCATGAGGTTATAGCCGACGACGACGATCATCGGCGCGATGGCGACGATCGGGATCGTCTGCGAGGCGACGATCCAGGGCATCAGGCTCTTGTCGAGGCTCGAGACATGCACGATGCCGATCGCGAGCAGGATGCCGAGCAGCGTGCCGCTGACGAAGCCGGCGAGCGTCGAGGAGAGCGTGATCCAGCTGTGATAGACGAGGCTGCGCTTGGAGGTCACGGACTGGTCGACCGTCGTCTTCCAGAGTTCGACGGCGACCTGGTGCGGCGCCGGCAGCAGCGGCCGATCCATCGCCCAGGTGGCAGCGACGAGTTCCTGCGCCGTCGGCTCCTTCTTCTGCCGCGCGAACTGGTCGCGGGCGAGCTGGGCATTCAGGAAATAGGCGCCGACATACCAGACCGCCAACAAGGCGAGCGAGACGATCAGCACCGGAAAGAGAATGCCAGGCTTCTTGAGGGAGCGGGGTTTCCTGAGAGCGGGGGACTTGGCGGCGATCGCGGTCATGACGGCCTCTCCCCTTGCCGCACGAGCGCGCCGCGCCTGCGCTGGAATTTGCCGCGGGGGCCTGTCATGCTCGGAGCGGCATCTCGGGAGGATCCACCATGACCACGACAGAAATGGCTACCTGCCGCCTCGTCCGGCCCAGCAGCACCTATGCCGGCAAGCAGGGCTTCGACTATATCGAGGGCATCACGGCGGAATCGGTCGGTGCGAGCGCCATCTGCATGATGGTCCTCACAATCCCGCCCGGCGGTCGCGCCAAGGCTCACATGCATGCCAACCACGAGACCGCGATCTACGCCGTCTCCGGCGAGACGCAGTGCTGGTACGGCGAGAAGCTGGAAAACCACGTCGTCGTCCGCGCCGGCGACATGTTTTATATCCCCGCCGGTGTACCGCATCTGCCAACCAATCTCGGCCCGGAAACCGCGGTCGCGATCATCGCGCGCACCGACCCGAACGAGCAGGAAAGCGTCGTGCTGCTGCCGGAACTGGAGCAATACGTGCCGCGCTGAGGTGGCTTCATGGCGACGGCCGTTCGGGTCTCTCCTGAAAGACAGAGCCCTACGCCGCCCCCTCCCTAGCCCTCCCCCCAGCGGGGAGAGGGAACGGGGCGGTGTGATTGCGCAAGCTTCGATGAAAACCTCGGCCGGCCCTCTCTCCCCGAAGGGGCGAGAGTTGGAGAGGGGGTTCCGGCCGCGAGCGTGTTCGCGCTTGCCAGATAGAACCTGACGCCGCCCCCTCCCTAGCCCTCCCCCCTGCGGGGAGAGGGAACGGGTCAGCGTGATCGCGCAAGCCGTGATGAAGACCTCGGCGGGCCCTCTCTCCCCGAAGGGGGGAGAGTTGGAGAGGGGGTTCCGGCCGCGAGCGTGTTCGCGCTTGCCAGATAGAACCTGACGACGCCCCCTCCCTAGCCCTCCCCCCTGCGGGGAGAGGGGACGGGTCAGCGTGATCGCGCAAGCCTTGATGAAAACCTCGGCCGGCCCTCTCTCCCCGAAGGGGGGAGAGTTGGAGAGGGGGTTCCGGCCGCCAGCGTGTTCGCGCTTGCCAGATAGAGCCTGACGACGCCCCCTCCCTAGCCCTCCCCCCTGCGGGGAGAGGGAACAGGCCCGCGCTTCATGAACAACACAGCGCGCGCTAGTCCTCATAGGAGTGCCCTGCCCTCAGGCCATGGCGCACGCGCGCGGCGATCTCGAGGAATTCCGGCGTCTCGCGGATGTCGAGCGTGCGATCGCGCGGAAAGCCGCATTCGATGATGTCGGTGACGCGGCCCGGTCGCGGCGACATCACCACGATCTTGGTCGAGAGGAACACGGCCTCGGGAATCGAATGGGTGACGAAGACGACTGTCTTCTGCGTCTGCGCCCAGAGCTTCAGGAGCTGTTCGTTCAGATGGTCGCGGACGATCTCGTCCAGCGCGCCGAAGGGCTCGTCCATCAGCAGCAGGTCCGGCTCGACCGCAAGCGCGCGAGCGATCGAGGCGCGCTGCTGCATGCCGCCGGAAAGCTGCCAGGGGAATTTCTGCTCGAAGCCGGCGAGGTTCACCAGCGCGAGGTTCTCCGCGATGCGCTTCTCGCGCTCTGCCCTGGAGAGGCCCATGATCTCCAGCGGCAGGGCGACGTTCTTGGCGATGGTCCGCCAGGGATAGAGCGCCGCCGCCTGGAACACATAGCCATAGGCCCGCGCTAGCCGCGCTTCTTCCGGCGAGACGCCATTCACCGTGATCGAGCCGCCGGTTGGCTGCTCGAGATCGGCGATGACGCGCAGAAGCGTGGTCTTGCCGCAGCCGGACGGGCCGATGAACGAGACGAACTCGCCCCGCTGCACGTTCAGATCGATGTTGGACAGGGCCTGAACCGGCCCGTCATTGGTCTCGAAGGTGAGCGAGAGACCGCGAATGTCGATCGCGGTCCCTTCCTTCGTGCTGGCGTGAGCTGCCTCCCCGTCGCTCATGCGCTGATCACACGCCGATCGGCATATGTTCGGCCGAGCGCGTCACGGCGCGCGGCGCGGTCAGCTCCTTCCACTTGGAAAGGGCAGCGTTCGCAGCCGGGAAGGGCTTGCGCTTGATGAACTTGCCACGGCCCGGCTGCGGCTGCGAGTTCTGCCCGTCGGCCCAGACCACCTCGCCCCGCGAGAGCGTGTAGCGCGGCAGACCGTTGACCTTGAAGCCCTCGAACACGTTGTAGTCGATGATCGACTTCTGGTTCGAGGCCGAGATGGTCTTGGAGAGCTTCGGATCCCACACGACGAGATCGGCGTCGGAGCCCGGCAGGATCGCGCCCTTCTGCGGATAGATGTTCAGGATCTGTGCGATATTGGTCGATGTCACGGCGACGAACTCGTTCGGCGTGAGCCGGCCCGTCTCGACGCCCCTGGTCCAGAGCACGGACAGGCGGTCCTCGATGCCGCCGGTGCCGTTCGGGATCTTGCGGAAATCGCCGAGGCCCATGCGCTTCTGTTCAGTCGTGAAGGCGCAATGGTCGGTTGCGACCACCTGCAGCGAGCCGGCGGCGAGGCCTGCCCAGAGGCTGTCCTGATGGCTCTTGTTGCGGAAGGGCGGCGACATCACGCGGCGGGCGGCATAGTCCCAGTCGCGATTGAAATATTCGCCCTCGTCGAGCGTCAGGTGCTGGATCAGCGGCTCGCCATAGACCCGCATGCCCTTCTGGCGGGCGCGGCGGATCGCTTCATGCGACTGCTCGCAGGAGGTATGAACGATATAGACCGGGACGCCGGCCGCATCGGCGATCATGATCGCCCGGTTCGTCGCCTCACCCTCGACTTCCGGCGGGCGCGAATAGGCATGCGCCTCGGGGCCGGACGTGCCGTCGGCCATGTATTTCTGCTGCAGAGCCGCGACGATATCGCCGTTCTCGGCATGGACGAGCGGCAGCGCGCCGAGCGCCGCGCAACGCTGGAACGACGCGAACATCTCGTCGTCATTCACCATCAGCGCGCCCTTATAGGCCATGAAATGCTTGAAGGTGTTGATGCCGCGCGCGACGACCTTCGGCATCTCGTCGAAATGCCTCTCCGACCAACCGGTGACGCACATGTGGTAGGAATAGTCGCCCGAAGCCTGCCGCGTCGCCTTGGATTCCCATGCGTCCATCGCGGCCAGCATGCCGTCTTCGCCCGGAATGACGAAATCGACCACCATGGTCGTCCCGCCGGCAAGGCCGGCAAAGGTCCCGCTCTCCCAGGTCTCTGCCGCCGTCGTGCCCATGAAGGGCATTTCCAGATGGGTGTGCGGGTCGATGCCGCCCGGCATGATATAGGCGCCGGACGCGTCGACGACCGTGTCGCCCTTGAGATCCGGCCCGATCGCCTTGATCGTCTCGCCCTCGATCAGGATATCCGCCTCGTAGCTGCGGTCGGCCGCTACGATCGTTCCGCCTTTGATCACCGTCGACATTGCAATTTCCCTCTGGTCTGTTGGCCGGCTTCAGTCGGCGATTTCGGCCGTTTCCAGAACGGCATGAAGAAGAACATCGGCGCCCGCCGCCGCCCACTCCGGCGTGATGGTCTCGTCCTCATTATGGCTGAGGCCGTCGACGCAGGGGCACATGATCATCGTGGTCGGCGCAACCTTCGCCGTCCAGCACGCGTCGTGGCCCGCGCCTGAGATGATGTCCATATGGCTGTAGCCGAGCCGCTCGGCAGCGGTGCGCACGCTCGTCACCAGCTTCGGATCGAAGGTGACCGGATCGAAATGGCCGACAGCCTCGATGGCGCAGCCGACGCCGAGGGCCGCGGCGATCACCGGCGCCTGTTCCTCGATCTGCGCGCGCATGCCGTTCAGCTTGTCGAGATCGGGGCTGCGGATGTCGATGGTGAAGACCACCTTGCCCGGCAGCACATTGCGCGAGTTCGGCGTGAAGAACACCTGACCCACGCCGCCGACGGCACCCGGCTGGTGCTCCATCGCCACGGCCTGCACCATCTCGATGATGCGGCTCATGGCGAGGCCGGCATTGACGCGCATATTCATCGGCGTGGAGCCGGTATGCGCTTCCTTGCCGGTCAGGGTGACTTCGAGCCACCACAAGCCCTGGCAATGGGTGACGACGCCGATCTGCTTTTCCTCGGCCTCGAGGATCGGGCCCTGCTCGATGTGATACTCGAAATAGGCGTGCATCTTGCGCGCGCCGACCTCCTCGTCGCCGAGCCAGCCGATCCGCCTCAGCTCCTCGCCATAGGTCTTGCCCTCGGGATCCTTGCGGCCATAGGCGTAATCGAGCGTCAGTTCGCCGGCGAAGACGCCGGAGGCGAGCATGGCGGGCGCAAAGCGCGCGCCCTCCTCGTTCGCCCAATTGGTGACGACGATCGGGTGCTTCGTCCGGATGCCGAGATCGTTCATGGTGCGCACGGCTTCGAGGGCGGCGAGGACGCCGAGCACGCCGTCATACTTGCCGCCGGTCGGCTGCGTATCGAGATGGCTGCCCATATAGACCGGCAGCGCGGTCGGGTCGGTGCCGGGACGGGTCGCGAACATCGTGCCCATCTTGTCGACGCCGACGCTCATGCCCGCCGCCTCGCACCACGTCTTGAAGAGGCTGCGCCCCTCGGCATCGGCGTCGGTGAGCGTCTGCCGGTTATTGCCGCCCCGAAGGCCCGGCCCGATCTTGGCCATGTCCATCAGGCTGTCCCACAGCCTTTCGCCATTGATACGGAGATTGTCGGTCGGGGCGGTCATTTGGGTTCTCTCAATTGTCAGATATGGCCGTCATCCCGGGCGGAGCGAAGCGGAGACCCGGGACCCATTCGACCATGAATTATCCTGGTTGGATGGGTCCCCGCTTGCGCGGGGACGACGGGGCCTTGAACGTCACGAAAACAGGAAACTCACATCGTCGGGAAGTTGAACACCGCTCCCGACTTGATGCCGTCCGGCCAGCGACTGGTGACCGTCTTGATGCGGGTATAGAAGCGCACGCCTTCCGGCCCGTAGATCGCGTGATCGCCGAAAATCGACCGCTTCCAGCCACCGAAGGAATGGTAGGCGACCGGAACGGGGATCGGCACGTTGATACCGACCATGCCGGCCTCGACCTTGTCCGCGAACGAGCGCGCGGCGTCGCCATCGCGCGTGAAGATCGCGGTGCCGTTGCCGAATTCGTGGGCATTGATGAGCTTGAGTGCTTCGTCATAAGTCGGGGCGCGCAAGACCGAGAGGACAGGACCGAAGATCTCCTCACGGTAGATCGTCATTTCCTTGTCCACTTGATCAAAAAGCGTGCCACCTACGAAATAGCCGCCCTCATAGCCCTGCAGCTTGAAGCCGCGGCCGTCGACGACCAGCTTCGCGCCTTCGGCCACGCCCTTGTCGATATAGCCGACCACCTTGTCGTAATGCGCCTTGGAGACGAGCGGCCCCATCTCGGCGTCGCGATCCGTCGCCGGGCCGATCTTGAGCGCACGCACGCGCGGCGCCAGCGTCTCGATCAGCGCATCGGCCGTCTTCTGGCCGACGGGAACCGCGACCGAGACCGCCATGCAGCGCTCGCCGGCCGAGCCGTAGCCCGCGCCCATCAGCGCATCGGCGACCTTGTCCATGTCGGCATCGGGCATGACGACCATGTGGTTCTTGGCGCCGCCCAGAGCCTGAACGCGCTTTCCGGCTGCCGTGCCGGTCGCATAGACGTAAGACGCGATCGGGGTCGAGCCCACGAAGGAGACGGCCTTGATGTCGGGGTGATGCAGGATCGCGTCGACGACCTCCTTGTCGCCATGCACGACATTGAGCACGCCGGGCGGCAGGCCGGCCTCCCAGAGCAGTTCGGCGACGACCATGGCGGCCGTCGGGTCCTTCTCGGAAGGCTTCAGGATGAAGGTGTTGCCGCAGGCGATCGCCACCGGATACATCCAGAGCGGCACCATGCAGGGGAAGTTGAACGGCGTGATGCCGGCGACGACGCCGAGCGCCTGACGATCGGAATAGGTGTCGATCGACGGGCCGACATTCTTCGAATATTCGCCCTTCAGCAGATGGGGAATGCCGCAGGCGAATTCGACCACCTCGAGCCCGCGCTGGACTTCGCCGAGCGCGTCGTCATGCGTCTTGCCGTGCTCGAGCGAGATCGCCTTGGCGATCCGGTCGGCGTTCTTCTCCAGCAGATCCTTGAAGCGGAACATGACGCGCGCACGCTTCAGCGGCGGGGTATCGGCCCAGGCCGGGAAGGCCGCCTTGGCGACGGCGACCGCCGCATCGAGCTCGGCGGCGGTCGAGAGCGGCAGGTCGGCCGTCTTCTCGCCCGTCGCGGGATTGTAGATCGGCGCCGTGCGCGTCGAAGCCGAGGGGACGGGCTTGCCGCCGATGAGATTGGTAATCGTGGTCATGGACGTTTCCTCTGGCCTCAGTCGATCTGCTTCAGGACGTTCGCGAGCGTGCCGAAGAGCTGGTCGATGTGGCTCTTTTCGATGATGAGCGGCGGCGAGAGCGCAATGATGTCGCCGGTCGTGCGGATCATCACATTGCTCTCGAACGCCTTAAGGAAGGCCGAAAAGGCCCGCTTGGTCGGGGCACCGGGGATCGATTCCAGTTCGATCGCGCCGATCAGACCGAGATTGCGCAGGTCGATTACATGCGGCAGCCCCTTGAGGCTGTGCACCGCGTCTTCCCAATAGGAGGAGAGTTCGGCCGCGCGGGTGAGCAGGCCTTCTTCCTCATAGGTGTCGAGCGTCGCGAGCGAGGCGGCGCAGGCGACCGGATGGGCCGAATAGGTATAGCCGTGGAACAGCTCGATCATGTTCTCCGGGCCGGACATGAACGTCTCGTAGATCTTCGACGAGGCGAAGACGGCGCCCATCGGGATCGTGCCGTTGGTGATGCCCTTGGCGGTGCAGACGAGATCCGGCACGACGCCGAAATAATCGACCGCGAACGGCGTGCCGAGACGGCCAAAGCCGGTGATGACTTCGTCGAAGATCAGCAGGATATCGTGCTTGTCGCAGATCTCGCGCAGGCGCTTCAGATAGCCCTTCGGCGGGATCAGGACACCCGTCGAACCCGCGACCGGCTCGACGATCAGCGCGGCGATGGTCGATGCGTCATGGAGAGCGATCACGCGCTCCATCTCATCGGCGAATTCGGCGCCATATTCCGGCTCGCCCCGGGTGAAGGCGTTGCGCGACAGATCGTGGGTGTGGCGGATATGATCGACGCCGGTCAGCATCGTGCCGAAAGTCTTGCGGTTGCCGGAAATGCCGCCGACGGAGATGCCGCCGAAGCCGACGCCGTGATAGCCGCGCTCGCGGCCGATCAGGCGATATTTCTCGCCCTTGCCGCGTGCCCGCTGATAGGCGAGCGCGATCTTGAGCGCGGTATCGACCGATTCCGAGCCGGAATTGGTGAAGAACACATAATCGAGCGGCGTCGGCATCATCGCCGAAAGGCGCGAAGCGAGCTCGAAGGCCTTGGGATGGCCCATCTGGAAGGCCGGAGCATAGTCGAGTTCGGCGACCTGCTTCGACACGGCCTCAATGATCTTCGGCCGCGCATGGCCGGCATTGACGCACCACAGTCCCGCGCTGCCATCGAGCACGTCGCGGCCATCGGCGGTCTTGTAATACATGCCCTCTGCGCCGACGAGGAGACGGGGATTCTCCTTGAACTGGCGGTTCGCCGTGAACGGCATCCAGAAGGCGTCGAGATTGTTCGGACGAGGCGAAACGGTCATGTCGTGAAAGGTCCCTGTTCCGTTGGCTGTTTTGTCCAACCGGTCATTTTTCTGAACGTATCCCCGCGCTATAGGCCGGTCAATTCGTTGCCCGCGTTAAGAATGTTCTTTATGTTGAACACATGAACGCTAGAAATTTTGATCTGGACGTCGGCGCCAGGCTCCGCGAACTGAGAGTTCGCGAGGGGCTCTCGCAGCGCGCCCTCGCCAAGCGCGCGGGCGTATCCAATGCCACCATCTCGATGGTCGAGGCGAACCGCATCAGCCCGTCGGTCTCGGGCCTGCGCCAGATCCTTTCCGGCATTCCGCTCAGTCTGTCCGAGTTCTTCGCGGAGGCCAAGGGGGAGGCCGACAAGGTGGTCTTTCGCGCCGGCGAGCTGAAGGAAATCGCAGGCGGCCCGATCTCGTTCCGTCAGGTCGGCACCAATCTGGAGGGCCGATCACTGCAGATGATGCATGAGCGCTACCAGGCGGGCGCGGTCTCCGGCAAGGCGATGCTGTCGCATCAGGGCGAAGAAGCCGGTCTCGTCATTCGCGGCCGCATGCTGCTCGAGGTCGACGGATCACGCTACGAACTCTCCGCCGGCGACGCCTATTTCTTCGACAGCCGCAAGCCGCACGCGTTCAAGAATATCGGCGAGGGCGAACTCGAACTCGTCTCGGCCTGCACGCCGCCCACCTTCTAAGCCGGAGGGGCCGCAAGCTCCTGCCGCATTGAGCTTGCCCGCAAATTGGTCAAAACTGTCGACTGAATGGTCAAGAAATTGCTTGGCCATTTGGACATTGCCGGACACGACGTACACGTGGACCGACGATAAATATCGAGAACTGGAAGGCCTGCCCCCCGCAATGACCCCCGTCGATACCGCTCGCGCGCGCCAGACGAAGAAGCGCACGCGCATCCAGGAAGAAAACGAGGAGCGTATTCTCGATGCGGCGCTCGAGATCTTCTCGAGCTATGGCTTTCGCGGCGCCACTGTCGACCAGATTGCCCAAAGCGCCGGCATGACCAAGCCGAACCTGCTCTACTATTTCCGCCGCAAGGACGACATCTATCTCGCCGTGCTGCGCCGGACGCTGGAAGACTGGCTGCAGCCTCTGGAGGCGCTCGGCGCCAGCGACGATCCGGCCGAGGAGATCAAGGCCTATATCGATCGCAAGCTGGAGCTTTCGCGCGAGAATCCGAAGGCCTCCCGGCTCTATGCCATGGAGATCATGCAGGGCGCGCCCGTCATCGGGACGGTGCTCAACACGCGGCTCAAGATGCTGGTCGACGAGAAGACCAGCGTGATCACCCGCTGGATCGCCGAGGGGCGGCTCGCTCCGGTCGATCCCTACCATCTCATCTTCATGATCTGGGCGACCACGCAGCATTATGCCGATTTCGATGTTCAGGTCCGCGCCATGCTGGGCGACGAGACCGCCGATAACGGGCATTTCGCGATCGCGACGCGGACGCTGGAGGATGTCTTCCTGAAGGGTCTGCTGCCGGACCGATAGCCCCGCCTGCCCGCCATTGGCGCACGACGCGCGGTGGCTCGCGAATTGCATGCAATTTGCCGTGCAATATCGTGGGGGTGTCCATGTTGTCGAGCAGTCCGAGCGCCATCGATCCGTACGCCCAGCCATCCGGTTCCGACGGACTGGTCGCCGATTACCTCGCTGAACTGCATTTCCGCATCAGCCGCCTCTCCGGTGGCAATGTCGCGACGTATATCCCCGAACTCGCCAAGGCCGATCCGAAGCTCTGCGGCATCGCCATCGCCACCATCGACGGCAAGACCTATACGGCCGGCGACGCCGATTACGAATTCACCATCCAGTCGGTATCGAAACCCTTCGCCTATGGCTATGCGCTGGAGCGCTATGGCCGCGAGGCCGTGCTGCAACGGGTGGGCGTCGAACCAACGGGCGAAGCGTTCAACTCCATCATCCTCGACGAGGTGCATAACCGCCCGTTCAATCCGATGGTCAATGCGGGCGCGATCGCCATTGCCGAGACGATCAAGGGCGCGACCGGCGAGGAACGGGCCGAGACCATGCTCACGCTGTTCTCGCGTCTCGCCGGGCGGCGCCTCAGCATCGACGAGGCCGTCTTTCGTTCCGAACAGCAGACCGGCCATCGCAACCGCGCCATCGCCTATATGATGCTGAATTCCGGCATGATCCGCGGCGTGCCGGAAGACATACTCGACGTCTATTTCCGCCAGTGCTCCGTGCGCGTCACCTGCCGGGACCTCGCCGTCATGGCGGCGACGCTGGCCAATGACGGCGTCAATCCGCTGACGGGCGAACGCGCCATCGCGGCCGAATTCGTCGCCGACGTGCTGACCGTCATGAACACCTGCGGCATGTATAATTATGCCGGCCAATGGTCCTACGATGTCGGCATTCCCGCGAAGAGCGGCGTCGCCGGCTCGATCCTCGCGGTGATTCCGGGCCAGCTCGGCATCGCCGTCTTCTCGCCGCCGATCGACCAGCACGGCAACAGCGTGCGCGGCGTCGCCGCCTGCAAGGAGATCGCGCAGGACTTTCGCCTCAACATCTTCCGCAGCCATGTCTCGACGGCCACGGCGATCCGCCGCGAGCTCCATGGCGACGTCATTCATTCGAAGCGCGCGCGCAACCCGCCGGAGCGCAAGCTGCTCAAGGAAACGGGCCGCCGCATCTGCCTGGTCGAGGTTCAGGGGCCGCTCTTCTTCGGCTCGGCCGAGAGGCTCATTCGCCGGATCGGCGAGATCGACCCTCGACCGAGCCACATGATCCTCGATTTCCGCCGCGTGCCCTATGCCGACGAAGCGGCGTGCAAGCTGCTCGCGCGGCTCGCGACCTCCTTCGTCGAGGAGGGGCGTCGGCTTCTGGTGACGCATCTCGGCCAGGATTCATCGCTCGCGCCGCTGCGCGCGACCTTCGAGGACATCCTGCCGGGGCAGATCTTCGATCATCGCGACGCCGCGCTCGAACTCTGCGAAAACGCGATCATCGCCGAGGCCGGCATCAGCTATGACGCGACGCGCTTCGCGCTCGCCGAGCTCGACATCTTCAAGGGGCTGGCGCGCGAGGATCTGAAGCTGCTCGAAATGCTGGCCCGGCCGATGGTGTTCGAGGCCGGCGACCGGATCATTCGTGCCGGCGATCCGGCGCTGCTCTTCTTCGTCGTCGCACGCGGCACCGTGACGGTCGAACTCCCCGACAGGGGCACGGGCCAGACGCTCCGGCTCGCTTCGATGGGACCCGGCCTCACCTTCGGCGAAATGGCGCTGCTCGATGGTGGCCGCCGCTCGGCCGACGTGGTCGCGAGCGAGCGGGTCGTCTGCTACGGCTTCTCCGTCGAGGCGATCCACGATCTCGGCCGCACAGCTCCGCATATATTGACGACGATCTACGCCAACATGATGCGCGACTTCTCCGAGCGGCTGCGCCGGGCCAATGAGGAAATCCGCGCGCTCGAACATTGAGCGCCGGGTCTGCAGCCGGGCCGCCGGCGCGGGCATGGTTCCTTCAGACGTCGCATCCTACATAGGCCGTTCGGACACGAAACGGGCGAGGCATCATGGAAGGCTCAGGCGAGGCGGCGGCGGAGCAATCCGTCGCGAGCGGCAACGACATTACGCCGACCCGCAATCCGAACGTCGCGGTCAAGGTCGATATCGTCGTCATCGGCGCCGGACAGGCCGGGCTCTCCTCGGCCTATCATCTGAAGAAGCTCGGCATTGCCCCGCAGACCGGCTTCCTCGTGCTCGACCATGCGGCGCAAGCGGGCGGCGCCTGGCAATATCGCTGGCCGACGCTGACGCTCTCCACCGTCAACCGCATCCACGACCTGCCCGGCATGCGCTTTTCCGACGCCGTCGATACGAGCGCGGGCCAGGTCCAGGCATCGGTCGCCGTGCCGGAATATTTCGCCGCCTATGAGAAGGCCTTCGCGCTGCCGATCTACAGGCCCGTCAACGTCAAGGTCGTGTGCGATCGCGGAGAACGCCTCCGCATCGAGACGGACCGGGTCAATTTCGCCGCGCGCGGTCTGATCAATGCGACGGGCACGTGGGAAACGCCCTATATTCCGGACTATCCTGGCGCTGCGCGTTTCAAGGGGCGCCAGCTCCACACGCGCGACTATCGCACTGCCGCCGAATTTGCCGGCCAGCGCGTCGTGATCGTCGGCGGCGGCATTTCGGCGCTGCAGCTTCTCGACGAGATCTCGCATGTCGCGACGACGATCTGGGTCACGCGCCGGCCGCCGGAATTCCGTGAGGGGCCCTTCAATGACGAGGCCGGCCACGCCGCTGTCGCTCTGGTGGAAGAGCGCGTGCGGCGGGGCGAACCGCCGACCTCCGTCGTATCCGTGACCGGGCTGCCGGTGACACCGGCAATAATCGCCATGCGCGAGCGCGGTGTGCTGAAACGCCTGCCGATGTTTGCCGAGATCACCGAACAGGGCGTGCGCTGGGCCGACGGCAGCGAGCAGCAGGCCGACGTCATTCTCTGGTGCACCGGCTTTCGCAGCGCGCTCGACCATCTGGCGCCGCTGCAACTGCGCGAGGCCCCGGGCGGTGGCATCAAGATGACCGGGCGCCTCGCAACCCAGGTAGCGAAGGACCCGCGCATCCATCTGGTCGGCTACGGCCCCTCCGCCTCGACGATCGGCGCCAACCGCGCCGGCGCAGCGGCGGCGCGGGAGCTCGCTCCGTTCCTGGGACTGCTGAGGTAGAGGAGCCTGCCAGCGATACAGCGCCCCGCATTTTCTTGGTAAACGATGCGTAGAACTACTCCTGTTTGATGGAGGGCTGATACGAACTGCGGGAAAAGGCGCTCGAACGATAGCCAACTGCGATTTGCGCCATTGACGTAAGGTCATTTTCTTACGCAGTATTACTCAATTGTTGAAATAGGGGACCGCGAGTGGCCGAAAACTATGAGATAGACGACCTCACCACCGAAGAAGAAAATGAGGAGACTCCATTTGTCGAATTCGATATCTCGGTTTCTCCGTCTGATCCTACGCTTGAGCTTCTCGCTTCCCAAGTACAGCGCGGTGACATTATCATCCCCTTCTACCAACGCAGGTATGTTTGGAAAATCGAGCAAGCTTCTAAGCTGATTGAGTCTTTTCTTATGGGACTGCCGGTCCCACAGGTTTTTCTTTATGTAAATATTGAGGATCAACTTGAAGTTATTGATGGGCAACAGCGCATCATGTCAGTTAAGTATTTTCTAGACGGCTTTTTCGGTGAGCCTGACAACCAAAATCGTAGACAGATATTCAAGCTAAAGGGTTTGTCGGAACGCTCCGAATACAACGGAAAGACGTTTTTGGAGCTTTCGCAAAGAGATCAGCGCAAGCTGCGGAATTCGACACTGCGTGCAATAAATATAAAGCAGCTAAAACCAAGCCTTCGAAACGACAGCGTTTTTCATATTTTTGAGCGCCTTAATACAGGCGGCACACAGTTGAAGCCGCAGGAAATTCGCAACGCAGTATATAGAGGAAAAATCGTTGATGAGCTCAAGGCGCTCAATCTTACACCAGGATGGCACAAAATCCTTGGAATCAAGAAGCCCGACAAGAACCAAAAAGACATCGAGCTCATACTAAGGTTATTCGGACTATTCGAGGTTTGGGCCGACTATGAAAAGCCAATGTTACAGTACCTGAATGGCCAAATGGACTCGAACCGTGATTTTTCTTCTGAGCGCGCCGCGCGATTTAAGAATACATTTCCACTTATCGTCAATAAAGTTAACAACGCCTTGGATAACCCATTCCGGCCAAAGCGCGTAATTAATGCCGCAGTCTTGGAATCCGTAATGGTAACTCTATTGGAAAATAGTTACATATCAGCAGATGACCTTAGATCGCGATATACCGAACTTCTACGGGATTCATCGTTTACAGAGCACATAAGCGGCGGAACGACAGATACCTTGGTCTTGCGGTCTCGGCTCGAAGCAGCACGGAAAATTCTGACCCATGCCTAGAGCCGATTTGGACAGACACTTCAATCGTATCGAGCAGTTGGTCAGCGAGATTCGACAACATGTACCCGTCGATCGAATCGACGCGGGGCAGCTTCGCGCCGATCTGGCCGGCCTCTTGGTTGTTTCAATAGCGGCTTCCTACGAAACCTGCGTTAAGGAGACGCTATTCAACTACGCAAATAAACATCACGCCGCATTCGGAAATTTCACCTTCAATAATTTCAAGAAACTGAACAGTAGAATTTCCATACCGGACTTATATAAATACACTGAGACTTTTGATTCTGACGTGAATATCAGGTTCAAGTCATTGATTTCTAAGCGAAGAAAGAATATTGATAAAAAGATTGGTAAAAATATTGAGTCCAATTATACGCAAATATTGAATTGGCGACACGCATTTGCTCATGCCTGGGCCAGAAATACGACAATAGAAGAAGCTATAGTTACGCATCGCCTAGCTAAGCGTGTATTATACTCCTTCGATGAAGCCTTCAACGGAAGGTGATGCGGCGAGCTGCCATCTATAGACCGCTTACAGCGCAAATGACGGTCAAGTCTAGCACACAGAGCCTCTCACATTATGACCCAAATCGCCCGCGCTAATCATCTTGAGGGCCGGCCAAAACCTCATCGTGGTTTTGAAGAGGGGGGGGGTCCTGCGTCTCAGGATACAACTAAGTCAGGCGTAATTACCTGCCCCCCCGAAACGCACACGCGTTTTTTTCTACCTTCCTTGGGGGGAGTGTTGAGGACAAGCGGCGCGGGCGCCCCCCCCCTACTCCGCCGGCTCCGCCACGACAGCCACGGGCTTTGCCATCGGATTATTGGGATGGGTCGTCCAGTTGGCGTATTCGTTCGAGATCGGGAAGCCGGTGCGCGGATCGGTGCCCGAGGTCATCGGCTCCATCGTGATGCAGTTCTCGATCGGGCAGACATTGACGCAGAGATTGCAGCCGACGCATTCCGCGTCGATGACCTCGAAATGGCGCTTGCCGTCGAGCATCGACGTGATCGCCTGGTGCGAGGTGTCCTCGCAGGCGATGTGGCAGCGGCCGCACTTGATGCAGAGATCCTGGTCTATCTTGGCCTTGGCGACATAGTTCAGGTTCAGATACTGCCAGTCCGTGACATTGCCGACCGCACGGCCGACGATCTCGTCGACGGACGAGAAGCCGTGCTTGTCCATATATTCGGAAAGGCCAGTGATCATGTCCTGCACGATGCGGAAGCCATAGGTCATGGCCGCCGTGCAGACCTGCACATTGCCGGCGCCGAGAGCCATGTACTCGACCGCGTCGCGCCAGGTGGTGATGCCGCCAATGCCGGAGATCGGCAGGCCGTGCGTTTCGCGGTCGCGGGCGATTTCCGCCACCATGTTGAGCGCGATCGGCTTGACCGCCGGGCCGCAATAGCCGCCATGGCTGCCCTTGCCGTCGACGGTGGGGATCGGGGCGAAATTGTCGATGTCGACGCCGATGATCGAATTGATCGTGTTGATCAGCGATACGGCATCGGCGCCGCCGCGCATCGCGGCGCGGGCCGGCTGGCGGACATCGGAGATGTTCGGCGTCAGCTTGACGATGACGGGCATGCGCGAATGCTGCTTGCACCAGCGCGTGACCATCTCGACATATTCCGGCACCTGGCCGACGGCAGCGCCCATGCCGCGCTCGCTCATGCCGTGCGGACAGCCGAAATTGAGCTCGACGCCATCGGCCTCGGTTTCCTCGACCTTGGCGAGGATGTCCTTCCAGTAGTGCTCCTCGCAGGGGACCATCAGCGAGACGACCAGCGCCCGATCAGGCCAGTCGCGCTTCACCTGCTTGATTTCCTGGAGGTTGATGTCCAGCGGACGATCGGTGATCAGCTCGATATTGTTCAGGCCGATCAGGCGCCGGTCATTCGAATGGATCGCGCCATAGCGCGGGCCCGAAACGTTGACGACGGGCGGATCGGTGCCGAGCGTCTTCCAGACGACGCCGCCCCAGCCATCCTTGAAAGCGCGGACGACATTATAGGCCTTGTCCGTCGGCGGCGCCGAAGCGAGCCAGAACGGGTTGGGCGATTTGATACCGATGAAATTGGACGCGAGATTGGCCATGGGAACGTCCTTCCTCAGGCTGCGGTGAGCGCGCGATGAATGGACTCGGCCGCAATGCGGCCGTCGGCGACGGCGGCGACCGTCAGATCCTCGCCGGTGGCGGCGCAATCGCCGCCCGCCCAGACGCCGGAGATCGATGTCCGCCGCTCCTCGTCGACCTTGATCTTACCACGATCGAGCGCGATCGCATCGGCCGCGCCGTTGAGCGCCCCCGGCACGAAGGTCTGGCCGATCGCCTTGAAGACCATGTCGGCGGACAGATCGAAGGTCTCGCCCGTCCCGACGAGCCGGCCATCCTGGTCGGCGGTCTTCTCGAAGGTCATGCCGATGACGCGGCCATCCTCGACCTTGAGGGCGGCGGGCTTGGCATGGTGGCGGATGACGACGCCGCTGGTGGCTGCCAGTTCCTGCTCGTAGAGCGAGGCGCCCATCTTGTCCTGGCCGCGACGATAGACGATCGTCACCTCGTCGGCGCCGAGCCGCTTCGACTGCACGGCGACGTCGATCGCCGTCATGCCGCCGCCGACGACGACAATTTTGCCGGCTACGGGAAGACTGCCGAGATCCTTCGCCTGGCGCAGCTCTGCGATGTAGTCGACCGCATCCGCGACACCGGGCAGCGCTTCCTCCGCGAGGCCGAGCGCATTGACGCCGGCAAGGCCCATGCCGAGGAAGACGGCGTCATAGGACTGCTTCAGCTCTCCGAGCGTGATGTCGCGGCCAAGCGCCTTGCCATGCTCGACGGTGATGCCGCCGATCGAAAGCACGAAATCCACCTCGGCCTGCGCGAAATTGTCGGGCGCCTTATAGGCGGCGATGCCGTATTCGTTGAGCCCGCCCGCCTTCTCGCGCGCATCGTAAATGACCACGTCATGGCCATGGCGGGCGAGGCGGTGGGCGGCGGAGAGGCCGGCCGGGCCGCCGCCAATGACCGCGACGCGCTTGCCGGTCGAGGGCGCGCGCTCGAAGGGCTGCTCGCCCTCTTCTTCCATCAGCGTATCGGTGGCGTAGCGCTGCAGCAGGCCGATCTTCACCGGCTTGCCCTCGGCTTCCTCGCGCACGCAGGCTTCTTCGCAGAGCGTCTCGGTCGGGCAGACGCGGGCGCACATGCCACCCAGAATGTTCTGCTCGAAGATCGTCTCGGCGGAGCCGATCGGATTATGCGTCAGGATCTGGCGGATGAAGAGCGGGATGTCGATCGATGTCGGGCACGCCTTCACGCAGGGCGCATCATAGCAGAAATAGCAGCGATCCGCCTCGACCAAGGCCTGGTGCTGGTCGAGCGGCGGATGGATGTCGTTGAAATTGGCGGCATATTCGGCAGGCGACAGGCGACCTGCGGCAATATCGGGAGCGCTCGACGGCATGCTCTCTCCTCCCTCGCGGCCGAAACGGCCCTGGGTCGATGACGAGACCATGCCCATGCGCCCGCAAGAGACGCGGCGTCGGACACGGCCCCCGTTTCCGTGGCACGCCGCCCTCTGGTTTTTCAGGCTTTCGGCGCGCCGTCGGAAAACTCTTGATCATTTGGACAAATTCTTGAACGAGCGTCAAGACGGTCCTTTGAGCAATTCCAATCTACTCTTGCACAAATCGGGAGCATGCAGCGCGGAAATGCAGGGCGGCCAATCAGGTACGGCCGCCCGCGCGCTTCAACGCGCCGGCGCAGCGACGATGGCGGCAACCAGACAACGCACCAGAGGCAGGATCATGAGCAGCACGGGAAAGGCGATGAACCAGGACAGTAGCCAGGCCGAGCCCCAACGACTGAGGAAATCCGGTGTGAGACCGAATCCCCTCAGGGTCGACACAGCCGAAACCATGCCGCACATGAAGATGGAGAGAATGAACGGGAAAGCGACCGCATGATAGCGCGCGGGCAGCTTGCCGAACGAACGATTGGACGAAGATGACGTCATGATAGTTTCCGTGAAACAGGCCGTGCGCTCGCCTCAAGAGGCGGGACCCACGGCTTATGGTGGGTCTTGTGAGCGCGTTGGTTCACGGTAACGCTTACGGCTCTCGACACAGTCGGTGTCGGAACGACGCTTTCTATCGCGAAGGGCGGCTCCGCGGCAAGCCCTCCCTGTGGCGCAGCGCTATTTCTCGCGCAGGCTCAGTATGTCGGCGAGCGAGACCGGCGCGGCGCTTCGTTCCGTCAGGTCGAGGCCATCGACCAGATCGGCGATGTGCTCGGCCATCAGAGTGGACGCCTCCGTCGCATTGCCGGCGGCGAGCGCGGCGATCAGGGCGCCATGGGCCGGCGTCGCGCAGGTCGCCTCGCGGCGGCGCCAATAGAGCGACAGGATCAGCGCCGAGCGGACCACGAGCTCACGTACGAAGCCGGCGAAGATCGGCTGTCCGGCAATCGCGGCGATCGAATTGTGAAAGTCGCCGGAGAGAACGATCGCGCGGCGATGGTCGCCCGAATGGAGCGCGGCATGCTCCTCGTCGACCTGCTGCCGCAGCATGGCAACATCGGCCGCGCTCGCGCGCAGCGCCGCCGTCGCGGCGACGCGCGGCTCGATCAGCTGCCGCGCCTCGAAGATCGAGCGCGCCTCGGCGACGGTCGGATGAGCCACCATCGCGCCGCGGTTCGGCTCGATATTGACGACACCCTCATGCGACAGCGCCTCGAGCGCCGAGCGCACGATCGTCCGGCTCGCACCATAGACCGCGCCGACCTCGTCCTCGGGCAGGCGCGTCCCGGGCGCGAGACGATGATCGACGATCGCCGCCAGCAGCTCGCGATAAATCGTCGTGGCGCGCGCGCTGCGAAGCGGCGTGCGACTGCTGATGACGGAAGGCGCGGCATCGGCGGCCGCGCGGGCTGGTCCTGGCATTCTCGCAATATCCACGGGGCGGACGCGGCCGGAAAATGCCGGCGGCGCGAACCACCGAAGCCCAGACTAGCCCACGGCCCAAACGAAGCAAGACCAGGATCGTATACAAAAATATGCAGACATTGTGCTCGCGCGATTAAACTTTGTGCATCCGAAATTGGCAGCCCCTCCATGACCCGAAAAGTGGCATAGCGATCTTTCATCAATTATTTCAAACCGTTAACTTGCCCTCCCCTGCTGCAGCTCCTGTTGGCACATGAATTGCGATCATCGTTCTGGTCCACACGGAGACGACGATGGCACGAGCAGCCGATCTGGAACTGGCTTCCGTCACCAAGCGCTACGGCGACACGACCGCGGTCGATGCGATCGACCTGAAGATCAAGGCGGGAACCTATTGCTGCCTGCTCGGCCCATCGGGCTGCGGCAAATCCTCGACGCTGCGCATGATCGCAGGCCATGAGAGCGTCTCGGATGGCGACATCGTGCTGGGCAATGACGTCGTGAACGACCTGCCGCCGGCCAAGCGCGGCACGGCGATGATGTTCCAGTCCTATGCGCTGTTTCCCCATCTCTCGGTTCGCGACAATGTCGCCTTCTCGCTCAAGATGAAGGGCGTCAACAAGGTCGAGCGTTCGATCAAGGCGACCGAGACGCTGAAGACGGTCGACATGGAGCGCTATGCCGAGCGCCTGCCGAGCCAGCTTTCCGGCGGCCAGCAGCAGCGCGTGGCCCTCGCCCGCGCGCTCGTCACCGATCCACAGATCCTGCTCCTCGACGAGCCACTTTCCGCGCTCGATCCGTTCCTGAAGATCCGCGTGCGCGCCGAATTGAAGCGCTTCCAGCGCGAACTCGGCATCTCCTTCATCCATGTGACGCACAGTCAGGAAGAAGCGATGGCGCTCGCCGACCTGATCATCATCATGAACAACGGCAAGATCGAGCAGCAGGGCAATCCGCGCGACATCTTCAACGCGCCGGCGACCGAATTCGTCGCCCGCTTCATCGGCGGCCACAATGTGATGCCGATCGACGGGCGCAAGATCTCCGTCCGCTCCGACCGGCTTTCGGTTGGCCCGGGCGGAACCGCCGGCACGCCGGCGACCGTCCGCGACGTCGAATATCAGGGCACCGCCGTCTATGTCAGCCTCGCCACCGAGAGCGGGCTGGACATGATGGCGATCGTGCCCGAGCGCACCTTCTATGCCCGGCCGTTCGAGACCGGCGAGACCGTCAGCGTCTCATGGGACCCAGCGGACATCCACGAACTGGCCGCCTGAATCCAGTCACCTTCCGATAATGCCACCAGAGGAGAGTTCAGCCATGACCAAGACCACGACCGGCGGTATTTCCCGCCGCACCCTGCTGAAGGGGTCGGCCATCACCGCCGGCTTCATCGGCACCACGGCCGTGACCGGCTTCCCGGCGGTCCATGCGGACGAGCCGATCACGCTGCGCTATCTCTCGACGGCGACCAACCAGTCGCCCGCCATCGCCGCCAAGGCGAAGGAAGTCACCGGCATCAACGTCGAATATGTGACCGTCACCACCGACGACGTCACCAAGCGCATCATCACCCAGCCCGACTCGTTCGACCTCGTCGACAGCGAATATGCGAGCCTTCCCAACCTGATCCCGTCGGGCAACCTGATGGGCATCGACGCCAAGAAGGTGAAGCTCGTCGACAAGCTCGCCACCGTCATGACCAAGGGCGAGATCAACGGCAAGAAGATCGGCGACCAGGGCACGGCGCCGCACAAGGTGTTCTATCTCGAGAAGCAGCGCGGCAAGGAGTTCGCCAAGGAGCAGACCGAGTGGATCACCCTGATCCCGACGACCTACAATGCCGATACGCTCGGCATTCGCCCCGACCTGATCAAGCGCCCGATCGAGAGCTGGGCCGAGCTGCTCAATCCTGAGTTCAAGGGCAAGGCCGCCATCCTGAACATCCCGTCGATCGGCATCATGGACGCCGCGATGGTCAACGAAGCCATGGGCCTCGTGAAGTATGGCGACAAGGGCAACATGACCAAGGAGGAGATCGACAAGACGATCGCCACCCTGATCGAAGCCAAGAAGGCCGGCCAGTTCCGCGCCTTCTGGACCGACTTCAACGAGAGCGTCAACCTGATGGCCTCGGGCGAGACCGTCATCCAGTCCATGTGGTCGCCGGCCGTGACGGCCGTCCGCCTCAAGGGCATCCCCTGCACCTTCCAGCCGCTGAAGGAAGGCTATCGCGCCTGGGCCTCGGGCTTCGGCCTGCCCAAGACGCTGAAGGGCAAGAAGCTCGACGCCGCCTACGAATTCATCAACTGGTTCCTCGACGGCTGGGCCGGCGCCTATCTGAACCGCCAGGGCTATTACGCGGCGGTGCTGGAGACGGCCAAGGAGAATATGGAGCCCTATGAGTGGGCGTTCTGGATGGAAGGCAAGCCGGCCGAGAAGGACATTCATGGTCCGGACGGCGGCCTGCTCGAGAAGGCCGGCACGGTCCGCGACGGCGGCTCCTACGACACCCGCATGGGCGCCGTCGCCTGCTGGAACTCGACCATGAAGGAGAACGCCTACATGGTCCAGAAGTGGAACGAGTTCATCGCCGCCTGATCGGCCGGCGAAGCTCGCGCATCAATGCCCGCCGGCCCGGAAAGTGCTGCTTTCCGGGCCGGCGACGGCCTTCTCCCGATCCTGAACCCGGAAACCGCCGAACGGAGCCTGCCAGCCCATGTTGGAAGCGAAATCGCGTTGGACGCCCTATTGGCAAGCCGCTCCACTGGCACTGGTCTTCCTGATCTTCTTCATCCTGCCGCTGCTCGTGACCTTCATCGTGTCCTTCTGGACCTATACGGGCTATTCAATCGCGCCGGCCTTCGTCAGCGACAACTACCTGACCGCCTTCGACAAGTGCTTCTCGTCGCTGCCAGACCTCTGCACGACGTTCCGCACCTATCTCTCGACGCTGAAATTCTGCTTCCTGGTCTGGCTGATCACGCTCGTGCTCGGCTTCACCATCGCCTATTACCTGACCTTCGAGATCAAGACGCCGACGATGCGCATCGTGCTGGCGCTGCTGACGACGATCCCGTTCTGGACGTCGAACGTCATCCGCATGATCTCGTGGATCCCGCTGCTCGGCCGCAACGGCCTCGTCAACCAGGCGCTGATGGGCGCCGGCATTACGAGCCAGCCGATCGACTGGCTGCTCTATTCGAGCTTTTCCGTCACGCTCTCTCTGGTGCACATCAACACGGTCTTCATGATCGTGCCGATCCTGAACTCCATGTCGCGCATCGACCGCTCGCTGATCGAGGCCGCCTATGACAATGGCGCCAGCGCCTGGCAGACGCTCTGGAACGTCATCATCCCGCTCACCAAGACCGGCATCGCCATCGGCTCGATCTTCGTGATCACCGTCGTGATGGGCGACTTCATCTCCGTCGGCCTGATGGGCGGCCAGCAGATCGCCTCGGCCGGCAAGGTCATCGAAACGCAGATCACCGCGCTGCAATTCCCGATCGCGGCCGCGAACGCCATCGTGCTGCTCGCCGTCGTGCTGATGATCATCTGGACGATGCTGCGCTTCGTCGACATCCGCAAGGAGCTCTGAGGGTCATGACGGAAGGCCGCACCAAGACATTCTACGTCCTGACCCTGATCTTCGCGCTCTATGTGCTCTTTCTCTACGGGCCGACCATCACCATCCTCGTGCTGTCGTTCCAGGGACCGAGCGGCGGCATGACCTTCCCGATGAACGGGGTCTCGCTGCACTGGTTCCACAATCTGTGGAACGGCATCGGCGTGCCCAATGTCGTCGACGCGCTGATCAACTCGCTCAAGCTCGGCATCGTCGTCACGATCGTGACCGTCGTCATCTCGATCATGGCCGGCTATGCGTTCCGCAAGCGCTTCCGCGGCTCCAACCTGCTGTTCTTCACCGCGATCGCCAGCCTGATCCTGCCCTCGATCGTCGTCTCGCTCGGCATCGCGCTCGAATTCCAGCTCGTGAACCAGACGATCACCGGCTGGGGCGACACGCTGGTCGAGAACTATGTCGACATCGAAAACCCGACCGCCTGGACCAATTTCCTCGGCTGGATCGGCACCTCGATCCAGGACAATTACCAGACCCTGATGGGCCTGTTCACATCGGGCCTCGGCGCGCATCTGACCTGGACGCTGCCCTTCGGCCTTCTGATCATGTTCGCCGTCTTCAACCGCTTCAATCCGGCCTATGAAGAGGCGGCGCGCGATCTCGGCGCCTCGCCCTGGCAGACCTTCCGCTATGTGGTGCTGCCGATGATCCTGCCCTCGCTGGTCGGCGTCGCCCTTTTCGGCTTCACGCTCTCCTGGGACGAGATCGCCCGTTCGAGCCAGGCGGTCGGCTCGGCCAATACGCTGCCGCTGACCTTGCGCGGCCTGACGACCACGGTGACGACGCCGGTGATCTATGCGCTTGGAACCGTGACGACCGCGGTCTCCTTCGCCGTGATCCTGACCGCCTTCATCGCGGTGCTGATCGTCCAGGCGCGGCGCCGCCGCCATGGATCCGATGCCGGCAAGGGCGTGGTCTGAGACGTCTGGAGAATCTGATGCGTATCCTGGTGGTCAATCCGAACACGACGGCGAGCATGACGGCGAAGATCGCGGCTGCAGCGCGCTCCGTCGCAGCACCCGGGACGACGATCATCGCCGCGCAACCCGACGAAGGGCCCGTCTCGATCGAGGGCTATTTCGACGAGGCGCTGTCCGTGCCGGGCATGCTGGAGGAGATCGCGCGCGAGGATGGCGAGGATCTCGCCGGCCACGTCATCGCCTGCTTCGACGATACCGGCCTCGATGCCGCGCGCTCGCTTGCGCGCGCCCCGGTGGTCGGGATCGGCGAGGCCGCCTATCACATGGCTTCCCTGGTCGCCGGTCGCTTCAGCGTCGTGACGACGCTTTCCCGCTCAATCCCCGCACTCGAACATAATCTCCATCGCTATGGCCTCGCCTCGCGCTGCGGACGGGTCCGCGCCGCCGAAGTGCCCGTGCTGGCGCTGGAAGACCCGCATTCGGCCGCGCGCGACCGCGTTTCGAGCGAAATCGACCGTGCGATCCGCGAGGACCGCGCCGAGGCGATCGTGCTCGGCTGCGCCGGCATGGCCGATCTCGCCCGCTCGCTCTCGGGCGAGCACGGCTTGCCGGTGATCGAGGGCGTTTCGGCCGCCGTCAAGCTGATCGAGAACCTCGCCACCCTCGGCCTCTCCACCTCGAAGGTCGGCGGCTGGGCGACGCCACGGCGCAAGCCGCTTTCCGGCCGCTACGCCGTCTTTTCGGGCCTTGGCGGGGCCTGATTCCCGCGCTTCGCACGATTCCAGGGCCCCAAAGGATCGTTGCGCCCGCATCGCGCGGGCGTTCTGCGTCGCACCCCTGCCGTCTCTCGCGCCCCAGGCGGAACCAAGCTCCCATTCCGGCCGTTGCATCGCAGACGGAACAGGGGGTTGGTTAAACTGGGAAATACGCAATTATGAGTGTCTTAGCGTTTCACGATCAAGGCTATGCCGGGTTCAAGGCGCCGTCGGATGTCGTATCCGACACGGCGCTGTCAGTGGAGCAGAAGATCGAAACCCTTCGACACTGGCAACGGACCATCATGCGGCTGGCACGCCTTGCTCCGCCGAGCGAAAGGGAGGCATTCGAGTATCTGATCATTGAACTCGCCGTCTCGATCGACGCGATCGACAGGGCTTCCATTGATCAGGCTCAAGACCGCCCGCTGTCGTAAGCGATAGTCTAGTATAATCAGAGTGCGCCACCGAGGACGCCGAAAGGAGACTAAAATGTCGGGTAAGACCACGGATGGTTTGGATCTTTCTGAACAGGTCAAGGCCATCCAGGCTGAGTTGCTCGGCCTGACCGAGACGATCCGCTCGTTCACCAGCCAGAAGGCCGAGGCGGGTGCCGACGCGTTTCGCGATGCAGCCCATGCCGCGAGCGAGACGGTGCGCTCGTCTGCCGAGGATGCGCGTCGCCGTGGCGAGCATCTGGCCGAGGACATCGAAGGCCGCATCACGGCCAATCCGGTTCCCTCCGTGCTGATCGCCGCGGGCATCGGCCTCGTCATCGGCGCGCTGATAGGTCGCCGATGAGCGGGTTGCTGGAAGCGCTCGCCAGCATAGCGACAGCGACGGCGGCCCAGGCGACGGTGCGCACATTGCGCCACTTCGCCTGGAGCGCCCTTGCGGCGCTGTTCATACTGGTCGGCATCGGCTTTACGGCCTCCGCCGGCTTCGAGGCCCTGGTCATGGTCTATGGGTCGCTCGCGGCCAAGCTGATCGTGGCTGCCGTCTTCCTGATCATCGGCCTCGTGATCTTCATCGCCATGGCGATCAGCAAAAACCAGCGACGTCGCCAGGCCCCCGCCTCCAGCGACGCCACAGCATCAGCGATCGCCTTCGCGATCGGGCTGATGGGCGGCATGGGGCGCAGGCGCTGAGGTCGGACGCACCGGCCCCAGCCTCGGCACGATCTCAGGCCTTCACATGGCTTGCCGGGATATCGATGTTGCAGACGACGCCGGACGGCCGGAAGTCGAGTTCGACGGTGCCGTCCAGCGCCTGCCCGACGGTGCGCTCCAGCAGCGTGACGCCAAATCCCGTGCGTTGAGGCTTGCGTGCCTCCGGCCCGCCCTGCTCTTCCCAATGCAGGCGGAAGAGCCCGCCGTCCCGGATCGACCAGGACAGCAGAATGCGGCCGCCAGGGCTCGAGAGCGCGCCATATTTCGACGCATTGGTCGTCAGCTCATGCAGCGCCAGACCGATATTCTGCGCCGCATCGGGCTTGAGGCTCAGATCCGGACCCGTGATCGCAACCTGTCCCGAGCCCGGCTCCACCGCCTGGGCCAACTGAGCCTCGACGAGTTCGCGCAGGCTCGCCCCGTGCCATTCCTGCGCGACGAGCAGGTCCTGCGACGCCGCCATGGCGCGCAGCCGGGCTGAGAAGCGGATGACAAAGGTCTCGGGATCATCCGAGCGCGCCGCCGTCTGGCGCGCCATGGCCTGAATGACCGCGAGCAGGTTCTTCGAGCGGTGGGTCAGCTCGCGCATGACGAGCCGCAGATGCGCTTCCTGCCGATGCGCTTCCGTCGTGTCGACGGCCACGCCGGCGAGCCCGATCGGCTCATGGTCGGTGCCGAGGATCGGTTCGACCCGCACCTTGAAATGATGCTCGCTGCCACCGATCGGCAGCACAACGTCTCCTGTTCGCACTTCGCCTGATGAGAGCGCACCCTGCTTGATCGCGAGGAGCGGCGATACCTCGGGACCGTCCCACATGTCGCTGTCGCTCTTGCCGATCAGCTCATCGGCGCTGAGGCCGACCGGGGGATTGTAGACCCAGTTGTAGCGCAGCTCCGTATCCTGGCTGAAGACGGAGATGCTGGAGCCGCGCAGAGCCAGATCGAAGCGCGCATTGGCTTGAGCGAGGCTCGATGTCAGCGCGGAGAGCCGTGTCTCGTAGTCATGGCGCTCCGTGAGGTCGACCACCGCCGAGGTCAGCCCGATCGTCTCGCCCTCGGCGTCGCGCAGCGGCTCGATCGACAGGCGCAGATATTGGAGATCGCCATCCTCGGACGGGACGGCGACATTGATCGACGCGCCATGGCCCGTTTCGACCACGCCGCGCTTGGCCGACGCCACTTCGGCCGCAACGGGGGGCGGGAAGACGGCGTCGTCCGTCTTGCCGACGACATCGCCGAAGAGGCGGCCGAGGCGCGGATCATAGGCCCATGTGAAGATGAGATCGCGATCCTGCGTGAAGACGGCGATATCCGAGCCGGTCAACGCCGCCTCGAAACGCTGATTGGTCTGGGTCAGTTCGCTGGTCCGGCGGGCGACCTTCTCCTCGAGCTCGTTGCGGACATCGGTGAGCTGCCGCATTGTGTCGATATGGGCCTGGATCTCCGACTTCAGGTGCTGGTTGGCCCGCTCCATCTGCCGTGCCGATGGCAAAGCGAGCAGTTCCGGCACGACGAAGCGCGCGAGGATGGCGGCCGTGAGCGCGAGCAGCGCCGCCGCCATGGCGATGAGCCCCATCCCGCCCGAAAGCGGCAGCAGGGGATGGAGAAAGGCGGTCAGGCTCCGGATCGCCACGGCAATCAGCAGCAGAATGATCGCCAGGCCAGCCCGGCGATAAGGCGCCGGCAGATCGCCACGGCGTCGCCGGAAGCGGATCGCGGCGACCGCGATCACGATCGCGCAGATCGCGATGAGCAGATCCGGCCAGCCATAGAGCAGCGCATCTGTCCACGATACGGGATCCGGCGGCAACGGCCTGCCGGGTCCAAACAGAAACCCAAGTATCGCGCTCATCTCACTCTCCTCGGGTTCGTCGGGGCCGGCGCACGCTTCTCGTCATCCCTGATGGCGCGATCATCGCCTGCCTCCGGACAGGGACGATCGCTGGCCGATCAGGGGATGAAGAGATGACGTTCGGCGAGCACGCATGCACGAAAGGGTCGAAAGCGAAACGCGTTCGCTTTCGACCCGAAAACAGGTTCGTCGGTGCCGAATCTGGCAATTGGCGGCGTCAGGCCGCCAGCGAGGCAGCCGAATTGAAGAACAGGACCTGGCTGATCGCGGCCTTGACGGTGCGCGGATCGAACGGCTTGGTGAGAAGGAAGGTCGGCTCGGGCCGTTCGCCGGTCAGAAGGCGCTGCGGGAAGGCGGTGATGAAGATCACCGGCACGCTGAAGCCCGACAGGATATCCTTGACGGCATCAATGCCGGAGGAGCCATCGGCGAGCTGGATATCGGCGAGGACGAGCCCCGGCTGCTCCTGCCCGGCGGCGCGGACCGCCTCCATGCGCGTCCGGGCGACCGCGGCCACCTCGTGCCCGAGTTCCTGGACGATGCTGGCGAGATCCATCGAGATCATCGGCTCATCCTCGATGATGAGGACGCGGGTGCGCGTCTGCCGCTCGACTTCCGACAGCGCCTCTGTGACGAGCGCCTGGATGGAACTTTCGGGGACCTGCATGACCAGCGCAGCATCGGCTTCCGAGAAGCCCTCCATCGCCGTCAGGAGCAGGGCCTGCCGGCTCTCCGGCGTCATGGCGGCGAGGCGCTGCTGCGCCGTCGATTCCTGGCGGCTCAGACCCTCGATGGTTTCGTCGGCGCCAACCTGCGTTCCGGACCAGATCGCATGGAAGAGCCGATAGAGGGCGACCTTGGGGTGCAGGTCGCGGTCGATCACCGAAGGCTCGTTGACGATGGCCTGAAGACAGGCCCGGACATAGGCATCACCACTCTTCTGTCCACCCGTGAGCGCGCGCGCGTAACGGCGGAGGAACGGCAGGTGCGGCGCCAGGGCCTGCGATAGACCATCGGACATAGAGATTCCCTTCCTGAAGCGGTCAGTCTTTCAACCTAGAATGCCGAACCTCGAAATCGGTTCCATGCGATGGGAACCGATTTGTCATCATTGCATTAAGAAGCATCAGCCGCGTGCCCAAGCAAGGTGGGGCGTGACATTGGCCTAGGTCGGGACGAATGCAGTGAGCAATGACGATAAGGATACGAAGGGGCTGAGGGCCCCGCACTCTTTGGCTGTGGCCGATAGCCAGGGCAAGAAGGAAGACTGGATCGGCCGCCAGCTGCGCCGCGTGTTTGACGATGCCCTGAACGAGCCGCTCCCCGACGACATCATGTCGTTGCTCGAGCGCATCGACGAGGAAACCTCCGATCCGTCGAAGCCCGCACCCGGCGCTGCCTGACGTCCGTCCCATGCCCCAAGGCGTCTGATCGCCAAGGAGACAGCCATGAAGAACGAATTGGTCGAGGCCTTGCCCATGTTGCGCGCTTTCGCGCGCTCGCTCTCGGGCAATCGCGACCGCGCCGACGATCTCGTCCAGGAGACCGTGATGCGCGCACTCGCCAATCGCGACAAGTTCCAGGAGGGCACCAATCTTCACGCCTGGCTGGTGACCATCCTGCGTAACCAGTATTATTCGGAAGGCCGCAAGCGTCGCCGCGAAGTCGAGGATGCGGAAGGCCTGCATGCAGCGCGCCTTTCGGAGGGCGCCGCCCAGTCGGGCCATCTCGAGCTCGACGACTTCCTGCGCGCCATGCAGCTTCTGCCAGATGAACAGCGCGAGGCGCTGGTCCTGATCGGCGCCAGCGGTTTCTCCTATGAAGAAGCAGCCGAGATCTGCGGCGTCCGGGTCGGCACCGTCAAGAGCCGCGTCTCGCGCGCTCGCGCCCGCCTGCAATCGGTGATGGACGGGGCCGAGCCGCTGCCGCCCGAGGAGAGCGCCAAGAGCTCGATCGAGGAAATCCGTCAGGCGATGTCGATCCGCGCCTGACATCCGGCCCGGTCGTTTCCGGCCTGAAGACACAAAAAAACCCCGCCTCGATGAGGCGGGGTTTTTTGTTGAAGCCGATCAGGCTCTTCGCATCAGGTGCATGACACCGGAGATCAGGAAGAGAACGATCGCAACGATAAAGATGATCTTGGCGATGCCGATCGCCGTGCCGGCGATACCGCCAAATCCGAGAACAGCTGCGACAAGCGCCACAACCAAAAAGAAAATCGCCCAGCTCAGCATCCTGGCCTCCTTCAGCCTCATGCGGTTTCGTCCGCTGGAGGAGCAATGCGGATGGCCCCGGCACGGTTCCGTTACCGGCAAAGAAGCCCCGGCCGAACGGTTCGCCGTTCGGCCGGGTCAGTGCCCGGGGAGGACGGGCGGGAGGATCAGGCGAGTTCGGGCACCCAGCCCTTATGCGCGTCGATCAGGTCGTCGACGAGATTGGCGATGTCTTCGAGCGGCAGCTCGGCCGCCGTGTGCGGATCGAGCATCGCCGCCTGCTTGACGTGATCGCGCCGCCCGGTCGCCAGCGCTTCGACCGTCAATGCCTGCACGTTGATGTTGGTCTGCATCATCGCGGCGAGCTCGACCGGCAGCTTGCCGACCTTGATCGGCTGGATGCCGTTATGGTCGACCAGGCACGGCACCTCGACGCAAGCACCCTGCGGCAGGTTGTCGATCAGGCCATTGTTCGGGACATTGCCGTTGATCACGGTCGGCACGCCGGTGATCTCGGCCATGATGATGCGCGCCGCATATTCATGGCTGCGCTTCACCTTGATGGCGCCGCCGGCGAGCAGTTCCTTCTCCTCGTCGTTCCAGCGCGCGATCTGCACCTCGCAACGGCGAATATATTCGTCGAGCGGGATGTTGAACTTCTCGATCAGCTCCGGCCGGTTCCGCTTGATGAACCAGGGCGTATATTCGGAGAAATGCTCGGAGCTCTCGGTGACGAAATAGCCGAAATGCTTCAGCACCTCGTAGCGGACGCGGTTCCAGTCCGGCACGCGACCCTCGGCATAGACGCGGTTGATCGCGGGATAGAGGTCCTCGATCGTGCCGTCGGGCTTGTGATGCTCGAACTTCAGGTAGAAGGCCATGTGGTTGATGCCGGCCGCCATGTAGCGGATCTCGTCGATCGGCACGCCGATATCTTCCGAGAGCTCCTTCGCCGTGCCCTGCACCGAATGGCAGAGGCCGACGGTGCGGATCTCAGGCACGAAGCGCGACAGCGCCCAGCAATTGATCGCCATCGGGTTGACGTATTGGAGCATCAGCGCGTTGGGGCAGAGCTCCTTCATGTCGCGGGCGATATCGACCAGAACGGGCGCGGTCCTGAGGCCGCGCATGATGCCGCCGACGCCGAGCGTATCGGCGATGGTCTGGCGCAGGCCGTATTTCTTCGGCACCTCGAAATCCGTCACGGTGCCGGGCTTGTAGCCGGCGACCTGGATCATCAGCACGACATAGTCGGCGCCGTCGAGCGCGGCGCGACGATCCGTCGTCGCCTCGATCGTCGGCGATGCACCGACCGCCTCGGCAATGCCCTGCGCCACCTTCTTCGAGGTTTCGAGCCGCTGCTCGTTGATATCCATCAGCGCGATGGTGGAGGTGGCGAGCCTTTCCTCGGACAGGATGTCACCGAGGAGGTTCTTCATGAATACCGTGGAGCCGGCGCCGATCATGGCGATCTTGGTCATGGCAAGTCTCTGGCAGGTGGGAGGTTTCGGGTTTCGTTACTCAGGCGTCGACCTCGAGGGCCGCTCGGATCAGGCGTTTCGTATAGTCCTCGCGCGGCGCGTCCATCACCTGGTCGGTCGTCCCGGCTTCGACGACCTTGCCGCCGGACATGACGATGACCTTGTGACAGAGCGCTCGCACGACCTTCAGATCATGCGAGATGAAGAGGTAGGTGAGGCCGCGCCGGCGCTGCAGATCGCGCAGCAGGTCGATCACCTGCGCCTGCACGGAGAGATCGAGCGCCGAGGTCGGCTCGTCGAGCAGCATGAATTCCGGGTTGAGGATCAGCGCGCGGGCGATCGCGATGCGCTGGCGCTGGCCGCCGGAAAACTCATGCGGAAATCGGTTCAACGCGTTGGAATCGAGGCCGACCTCCTCCAGCGTCCTGCGCACCTGCGCGTCGCGCTCCTTGGCCGAGCCCCCGAGCCCGTTCACGATCAATCCCTCCTCGACGATCTGGCGTACGGAGAGGCGCGGATTGAGCGAGGAGAACGGGTCCTGGAACACGATCTGCATATGCGGGCGGAAGCGGCGCATCTCGACCTTGGTCTTGGCGTCGATGCGCTCGCCCTTGAAGGTGACTTCGCCGCCATCGAGATGGACGAGGCGGAGGATCGCCTTGCCGAGCGTCGATTTGCCCGATCCGCTCTCCCCCACCACGCCGAGCGTCTCGCCCGTGCGCAGCTTCAGGCTGACATCGTCGACCGCGACCAGCGTGCGCGTCTTCTTGCTGAAGATGCCGCCCCAGTTCAGCTGGTACTGCACGCGGACCTTCTCGGCATCGAGCAGGATGGGCCGATCGTCGGCAACCGGGTTCGGCCGCCCCTTCGGCTCAGAGGCGATGAGCTTCTTCGTATAGGGATGCTGCGGGCGGGCGAAGATCTCGGGCGTATCACCCGTCTCGACCAATTGCCCGAGCCGCATGACGGCGACACGATCACTGACTTTCTGCACGATCGTCAGATCATGGGTGATCAGGATGACGCCCATGCGATAATTCGCCTGGATCTGGCGGATGAGCTTCAGGATTTCCGCCTGCACGGTGACGTCGAGCGCGGTGGTCGGCTCATCGGCGATCAGCAGCTCGGGATTGTTGGCGATGGCAATCGCGATCATGACGCGCTGGCGCTGGCCGCCCGAGAGCTGGTGCGGATATTGTTCCAGCCGCGCCTCGGGATCGGGAATGCGCACTTCCTTCAGCAGGTCGAGCGCGCGCGCCAGCGCCTGCCTCTTCGAAAGACCCTGGTGCAGCTGCAGCGTTTCCGCGATCTGGTCACCGATCCTGTAGACCGGGTTCAGCGACGACATCGGCTCCTGGAAGATCATGGCGATGCCGTTGCCACGGATCGCCCGCATCGGCCCGCTCGCCAGATTGTCGATCCGCGCGCCCTGGAAGAGGATCCGCGTTTGCGGCGCGACGGTCGCGTTCTTCGGCAGGAGCTGCATGATCGCGCGCGCAGTCACCGACTTGCCCGAGCCGCTTTCGCCGACGATCGCCAGCGTCTCGCCGCGATCGACATGGAACGAGGTTCCCTTCACCGCATGGACCTTGGCTGCGTCGAGCTTGAAGCGGACATCGAGGTCGGAGACTTCGAGGAGGTGCCGGCTTTCGGTGGTCGAAGACATGGCTTGGGCCTCCTCAGTTCTGATACGGGTCGATGGCGTCGCGCAGGCCATCGCCGAACATGTTGAAGCCCATCACGGTGACCAGGATCGCGCCGACGGGCGCCAGAACCCAGGGGTAGGAGCCGAGATTCTGCAGGTCGCTCGCCGCGTTCAGAAGCAGGCCCCAGCTCACCAGCGGCGGACGGACGCCAATGCCGAGGAAGGAGAGGAAGCTCTCCAGCAGCACCACCGAAGGGATCATCAGCGTGGTCGCGACGACGACATGGCTCATGACGTTCGGCAGGATGTGCTTGGTGACGATGCGCGGCGTGCGCGCGCCGATCGCCTCGGCGGCGGTGATGTAGTCGAGCTGCGCGATCGACATGGTCTTGCCGCGGATCTCGCGAGCGAGCTGCGCCCATTTCAGGCAGGCGAGAATGCCGACCAGCATGAGGAAGACCTGGAACGGATCGGCATTCCTCGGGATGATCGCGACGAGCGCGAAATAGAACGGCAGTTCCGGCAGCGCCAGGATGAACTCGACGCAGCGCTGGATCCAGTGATCGGTCGAGCCGCCGAGATAGCCCGAGACGATGCCGACGATGGTGCCGATCATCACCGAGACGGCGACGACGAAGCCCGCCATCAGCAGCGTCAGCTTTCCGCCCGTCAGGAGGCGCGAGAGCATGTCGCGGCCATCGCGATCCGTGCCGACGAGATGGAACGGGCAATCGGCCGCCGGCGTCAGCAGGTGGCGCTCCATCGGAATGCCGAGAAAGGTATATTTCCAGCCCTTGCCGAGGAATTCCGGCGTGCAGGCCTTCGTCGTGTCCTCGATCGGCTTCAGCGCGAAGGTGTCCGGGTCCATGTCGATCGTGATCGGATGGGTGAAGGGCACGATCTGGAAGCCATCCGTGCCGAAGAAATGCATCGCCTGCGGCGGCAGGTAGATGCTTTCGCGGTTGCGGGCGGTCGGATCATAAGGCGACAGGAAGCTCGAGAAGATCGTGACGAGCAGCAGCGCGGAGACCAGGATGAGGCCGATCATGCCGACGCGGTTGCGCCGGAAGCGGCGCCAGATCAGGCTCGAATAGCTGGCCGAGCGCGTCGCCGGGCCGAGCGAGGCGGCGAGCAGGCCGTCCTCGTCGACGATCGCCGGGGCTTCCAGATGCGGCTCGACAGTCGGGATCATGCTCATCGGCCGGCTCCGTGGCGAATGCGCGGATCGATCAGCGCGAGCAGCATGTCGGCCAGGAAGTTGCCGACGATCAGTATGACCGAGAGCAGCATGAAGATCGTGGCCGTGACGTAGATATCGTCGGAAATCAGGGATTTGAGCATCAGCGGGCCGATGGTTGGGATCGACAGGATAATCGCCGCCTCGAGCTCGCCCGAGATCATGTAGGGCATGATGACGCCCTGATACATGATCAGCGGATGCACGGCGTTCGGCACCGCATGCTTGAAGATCACCTTGCGCTCGGGCAGGCCCTTGGCGCGCGCCGCCTCGATGAAGGGCTGGCGCAGCACGTCGAGCAGGTTGCCGCGCATGACGCGCAGATTATAGGCGAGCCCGCCAAAGGCCGCGATCAGGATCACCGGCCAGATATGCTTGATCAGGTCGATGAAGCGGTCGATCGACCAGGGCGCGAGCACGTAATTGGCCGAGAAGAGCGAGCCGATATAGGGCGACTGCACGACGAAGGCGAGGATGTAGAGGATGACCAGCGCCATGAAGAAGCGCGGAATGGTCATGCCGAGGAAGGCGAAGACGGTTGCGGCCGTATCGCCCCAGCGATGCTGGTTGACGGCGGCGAAGATGCCGAGGCCGATGCCGAAGAAGGTCGCCAGTATGTGGCAGGTGATGGCGATGCCGAGCGTCCACCAGATGCGCTCGCCGATCACCGTCATAGCCGGCTTGTTCTGCAGGAAGGACGGCCCGAAATCGCCACGGGTGACGATGCCGCCGATCCAGCTCAGATATTGCAGCGGCAGCGGCTTGTCGAGGCCGAGGCGGATGCGCGCATCCTGCGCCATCTTCTCGGCATCGATCTCGCTCATGCCGCCACGGCTCATGGCCGTCGATTTCAGCGTGTCGCCATAGTCGCCGGGCGGCGCCTGGATGAGGACGAAGGACACGATGCTGACGACCAGGATCAGGCCAATGGCCGATATGAGCCGTCTGAACAGGAAATAGGCCATCACGGTTTCCTTGTGGTGGCGGACAACGACGTCTGGGGCCGCTCCCCGAGAATGATCGACCAGGCGGCACCACCCCCAGCGAGGGCCGTCATCCCCGCGAAAGCGGGGACCCATTCAGCCTGGGGCGACCGGATAGCCGGCGCTCTGGCTGCATGGATCCCGGGTCTTCGCTTCGCTCCGCCCGGGATGACGGAGAGGGGAATACTTCGCAGAACAATCCCGCGGGATCGGCAGTGCCCCTCTCCCATCCTGCGACGGGAGAGGGTTTTCACACGGCTCTAGTTGATGCCGGGCAGGGTCTTCGGCGCCAGCTCGGGCACCTGGCCCTGCAGGTCGGTCGGGACCCAGAAGCGCTCGCGCATCGAACCTTCCTCACCCCAGGCATAGGAGAGGATCGGCGTGCCGGGCGGCACATTGTTGAAGCGCTTGTTGACGATGATCGCGCCGGGAACCTCGATCAGACCGATCGAGTAGATGTTCTCGGTCGAGATCTTGTTGTATTCGCGGAACAATTCGCTGCGCTTGGCCGGATCGGGCTCGGTGCGCACCTTGGCGACGATGGCGAGCAGGTCCTTCTCGAAGGGGAGCAGGTTCTGCGGCGTCGTCGACGTGCCGAGATGGCGATACGGAGCACCCCAGGCGACGGGCGCAAGCTGCTCGAGATTGAGCACGGGCGCCTGGAAGGTCTTGTCGTCGCGATGCAGCCACCAATCCCAGCCACAGGACTGCACGACCGGCAGCACTTCGGCCGAGTTCGGCTGCAGCACGAGGTTGACACCGGCCTCGCGGAACATCGTCACCAGCGATTGGGCGATGTTCTGATCGGTGGTGTAGAGCGTCGTGTAGAGCAGGTTGATGTCGAGGTTCTTGCCGGCGAGCGGGCCGCCTGCGGGCCAGTTCACGATGCCGTCGCCATCCGTATCCTTGAAGCCCATCTTGGCGAGAGCCGCCTTGGCGCCTTCAATGTCATAGGGATAGTAGACGACCATTTCCGGCTTGCCGAAATCGGTCTCCTGATGCATGCCGCCGGCATAGGGCGTGATGAAGGGTCCACGGACCAGCGACTGGCCGAGCGCCTCGCGATCGACGACCTGCGTCATGATGCGACGGAAATCGACATTGCGGTTCAGTTCGCGCATCGCCTTGTCGCGATCGGAATTGACGCCGCAGACGTCGGAGAGGTTCAGGTCGATCTTCCAGTCGAGTGCGCGGGCGCCCCAGATGATCTTGTTCGGGAAATCGGGCTTCTGCGCCTGCTTCAGCGATTCCAGATAGATCGACGGATCTTCCATGTTGGCGTAGTCGGCGGAGCCGGCCACGGTCTGGATCGTGCGATCTTCCCAGGTCGAGAGCTTGTACTGGATCTCGTCCAGGTACGGCAGCTGATTGCCCTTCTCGTCGACCTCGTAGAAATAGGGATTGCGGCGCATGACCATGATCTGGTCGGGCTTGTAATCCGTGACCGTCCACGGTCCCATCGAGACCCACGGGGTCTTCTCGGGCTTCAGCGCGTTGATGTAGCTGTCATAGGTCGCATCCTTGTTATACTTCGGATGCAGCGGCTTCAGGATATGGGCCGGGCCGGGGCAGAGCTTCTGGTAGCCCATCTGGTAGAGGGTCGCGGCCGGGAAGGCATCCTTGAAGTGCCAGCGGACCGTGTTGTCGTCGACCTTCTCCAGCGTCGTGCCGACGCCGAACGCATCCGGGCGGCCCCAGGCGGGAACCTTCGGATCGGAGATGTTGTCGTCCCACATGAACATGACGTCGTCGGCCGAGAAGGGCTGGCCGTCGGACCATTTCGCACCCTCGATCAGATGCATCGTCAGTGCATGACCGTCGGCGGACCATTCCCAGGACTTGGCAAGCTGCGGCAGCGGCTCGCTCTTCTCGCCCTTCAGCATCCAGATCGGGCCGACGCGGACGAGGCACTGGTCGACGATTTCCTCGACGCCGCCCCAGGCCATGACATTGCCGGCCATCCAGTTCCAGCCCTGCGGCCGCGCACCGGAGACATGGCGCAGCACGCCGCCATAGACGCCCGTGCCTTCGACCGAAGCGGTATCGACGACGAGCGGCACCGGCGGCAGGCGATCCTTGATCGGCGGCAGCTTGCCGGCGGTGACGAGATCGGTGACCCAGGCCGGCTCGCTATAGGAAGGCAGCGCCTTCCACTGCATCAGCTTGTCATATTCGATCTGCGTCCGGTCGCCCTTCTGCAGCGACTTGCCGACCGGTACCGGCTCGGCGGGCTTCAATCCCGACGTGACGTCGTCGGCCCGTGCCGCACCAAGCGGCATCAGCCCGACGAGCGCCGCGAGGGCGGTCGTTCTCATCCAGGAATTCATCGTGTCCTCTCCTCCCAGAGTGATACGGCCGGCGCCTCTCCGCCCAGCCGTTCGCATGAGGCCGCCAGTCCTCCGTGGCGGCCTCGATCCCTTGTCGCGTTTCCTTCACGCGAACCTTCGTCCGCTTCGCTCGGAAACGCCCCAGTCAGCGACCAGGCGCCCTGATCAGGCGCCCGGCTTGAGGCCGAGCGCGGCCTCCTTCTTCTTTGCCGTCTCGCTGCGGACTTCGTCGACCGAGCGGATCTCGCGCCGCGCCGCGCCGGACCAATCCCTGGTCGCGACCGTCGACTTCGACATGCGGCGCTTGGCTTCCGGAATGGCGTGGGCGTATTGCGGCAGCCACTCGGCCTGAGCGACCAGCATCTCGTCGACCATCGCCCAGACCTCGTCGGGCGAGCAGATCGCGCCGACCAGCGGATCGTGCAGCACGGCGAGCTTCAGCAGATCGACATCGCCCGTCATCGCGGCATGGACCGACATGCGCTGGACGTTGATCGACGACATGCAGGTCGCAGCACAAGCCTCCGGCAGCGTGATGCCCGAGACCATGTTCAGGCCGAAGCGATCGACGAAGCCGGTCGATTCGATGATCGCATCGCTCGGCAGGTTGGTGATGATGCCGTTGTTCTTGACGTTGAAATGGCCGCGATAGGTCCGCCCTGTCTCGAGGCCCTCCAGGATCCAGCTCGCATGCTCGTCGGTGCGCTTCGCAACGTCGATCGGCTTGCCGGCCTCTTCGAGGAAGACCGGAAAGTCGGTCTCGAACCAGTTGCGGCTCTCGGTCGAATAGCGCAGGTAGCCGCCGGTCTCGCCATGGATCCACTCGGAGAGATCGATCCACTTCATGATCTCGCCCGGCCGCTTGCGGTACCAGGGCAGGTATTCCGAGAGATGGCCGTTCGACTCGGTCGAGTAGTAGCCGAAGCGTTTCAGCACATCGATGCGGACCTTTTCCTGCTTCGAATAGACAGGATGGCGCTCGAACGCCTCGACCAGCTCGTCCTTCTCGACCTTGCGGCCGTTCCAGCGCAGGTCGAGATACCAGGTCTGATGGTTGATGCCGGAGCAGATGAAGTCGATCTCGGACTGGTGCGCCGCGCCGAGCGCCTGGGCGATCTGGCGCCAGCCGTTCTGGACACCGTGGCAGAGGCCGATCGTATCGACCTTGCCATATTCGATGGCCGCCCATGTATTCATGGCCATCGGGTTCGAATAGTTGAGCAGCTTGGCGCCGGGCTCCGCGAAATCGCGGATATCGCGGCAGAAATCGAGGATGACCGGAATGTTGCGCTGGCCGTAGAGAATGCCGCCGGCGCAGATCGTGTCGCCGACGCACTGGTCGACGCCATATTTCAGCGGAACCTCGATATCGGACTTGTAAGCCTCGAGGCCGCCGATGCGAGTGCAGTTTATGATGTAGCGCGCGCCGTCGAGCGCCTGGCGGCGATCCGTCGTGGCGGTGACCTTGGTCGGCAGATTGTTGACCGAGACGATGCGCTCGATCAGCTGCCGGCCCATGTCGAGATTATGCGCGTTGATGTCGGTCAGCGCGAACTCGATATCCTGCAACTCCGGCACGCAGAGAATGTCGGTGACCAGCTTCTTGGTGAAGCCGATGCTGCCTGCACCGATGATGGCGATCTTCAGTTTCGACGACACGGCGTCCTCTCCCTCTTCGGGCCGGCAAGGCGGCCCCAAACTCTGGCGAGTCTCGTCCCGCGCGCCACGACAGGCGCCCGCCGGCCGCTGCCGGATTTTCGGTACGAATGGCCTTCTGACCGCGACCGGGTGATTTCCGCTCGCGCCTCCACTGTCTCGGAGGCTAGTATGCTGTTCGGATCGCCGGACCCTAGAGAGAATTTGTGCTGATATGGGTAATTCTGTGCTCTCGCAAATGAAGAGCCGCTCCCCGATCATGAAGACGGTTTCGCTGTCGCGCGGCCGTCATACGCTGCACACCATGCCGACCAGCACGGGCTATGAGACAACATCGAGCCCTGCCTATTCATGGAACGGGATGAAGCGTGGCGAGACACCGTTCACCGTGCTCCAGCATACCGTCGCCGGACGCGGCCAGCTTCTCTACGAGCGGCGCCATCATATACTTGGCGCCGGCGAAACCATGCTCGTGATCGTACCGCACAGCCATCGCTATTGGGTCGAGCCCGGCGACGAGTGGGAGTATTTCTGGATCTCGATGTATGGTCAGGAGGCGCTGCGTATCCACCGCACCATCCTGGCGCTGGCCGGTCCCGTCTTCCGCCTCCGCCCCGATACCGTCGAACGCATCGCGGCCTGCTGCCTGGCCCTGATCGACGGCCGTGGCGAGACCCCCGGCAAGGCGTCCGCCCTCGCCTATGAGGCGGCGATGGCGCTTTATGACGACGTGCTCGGGCCGCACGCCTTCGGCCGGGACCCCGCCCATGGCGACGTCATCGCGGGCATTGTCGGCCATATCCGCGCCAATCTCGACGGCGATCTCGATGTCGACCGGCTGGCGCGGCTCGCGGGCTTCAGCCGGGCGCATTTCTCGCGGCTCTTCGCGGCATCGGAGGGTCTTTCGCCGGCTGAATTCGTGACGGCGCAGCGCATGCGCCGCGCGGCTCGCCTGCTCGAGCTCGGGGAGCTTTCGATCAAGGCGATCTCGCTCGCCTGCGGCTTCCAGGACCCCAACTATTTCGCCAAGGCCTTTCGCCGCGCCTATGGCACCAGTCCGACCGAATTCCGGACGACGGGCATGTACACCGTCCAGCGCAATGGTCCCCATGACGATGTGGCGGCGCCCCGGCGGGATTGATCCGCCCCCTGGCCAACGAGCGCCCGATCAAATCGCGGTGCGGCGTCCGGCACGCTCTGGCCTAAAGCCGCAAACCTGCTTTTATGGCGGTGGCAACCGGCCGGAGAACAGGCCGCGTCCGAAAATCGACTGGGAGGTCCTCAATGCGTCTTTTGATCCTGGGAACGGGAGGCATGGCCAATCAACATGCCAAGAACTTTGCCGCGATAGACGGCGTCAGCGTCGTGGGCGGCGTCGATGTCGTTCCCGAGCGGCTGGCGGCATTCTGCGCCGAGCACACCATCGAGAAGCAGTTTTCGAGCCTCGACGAGGCGCTCGCCTGGGGCGAATTCGATGCCGTCGCCAATGTCACGCCCGATCGCATCCATTACCCCACCACCATGCAGGCGATCGCCGCCGGCAAGCATGTGTTCTGCGAAAAGCCGCTCGCGACCGATGCGAAGCTCGCGCTGGAAATGACCGAGGCGATCGAGGCCTCCGGCAAGGTCGGCATGGTGAACTTCACCTATCGCAATTCGCCCGCGCTCCAGAAGGGCCGCCAGATGGTGCTCGCCGGCGATATCGGCGCCGTGCGCCATGTCGAGGCGACGCATCTGCAGAGCTGGCTCGTATCGAAGGCCTGGGGCGACTGGAAGAGCGAGAGCAAATGGCTCTGGCGCCTTTCGAAAAAGCACGGTTCCAACGGCGCGCTCGGCGATATCGGCATCCATATCGTCGATTTCACGTCCTATGGCGCCGGTCTCGACGTCGCCCATGTGTTCGCGCGGCTGAAGACGTTCGACAAGGCGCCGCCGGAGAACCGGATCGGCGAATATGACCTCGACGCCAATGACAGCTTCACGATGAATGTCGATTTCAGCAATGGCGCGGTCGGCACCATCCAGGCGACCCGCACGGCACCGGGCCAGTTCGACCAGCTGCGGCTGCGCGTCTATGGCGACAAGGGCGCGATCGAGATGATCTACGATACGGGCGTGTCGAGCCTGCGCGCCTGCATCGGCGCGGACGTGGATACCGCGACGTGGCGCGATATCGCCTTCGAGCCGGTCGAGACCAACTACCAGCGCTTCGTCGCGGCCGTCCGCGCCGGCAAGACGCAGGAGCCGTCCTTCCGCCGCGCCGCGAACATCCAGAAGGTGCTCGACGCGGCGCAGCGCTCGGATCGCGAGCACAAGGACGAAGCGATCGTGTGACGACGATCGTCGCCTGTCCCCTCGCCCGCCTCGCGGGAGTTTGGGAACATCGCGACACTCTCGGCCCGCCCTCTCTCCCGCGAAGCGGGGGAGAGTGGGCGGGCCACGCCTTGGCGGCGGGGAAAATTCGCGATCCCGAGACCTCGGCAGCGAGCCCCCTCTCGGCCTCCCCCGCAAGCGGGAGAGGGGAAGAAAGGCCCTCTCCCACTGCGTGGGCGAGGGCGCGGTCTCAGCCTATTCCGGCTCCGGCCTTGATTATTCCGCCGTCTCGCGGCCGGTGATCTCGATGCCGAAGCCCTGCAGGCCGACATATTGCCGTTCCTGCGAGGTCAGGAGGCGGATCGAGCGCACCCTCAGGTCGCGCAGGATCTGCGCGCCGACGCCGACTTCGCGCCAGCGTTCCTTCCGCTGGCGAGCCGACATGTGCTTCTCCTCGCCATCGCCGGCGACCGAGCCATCGGGACGCACCACGGCCGGATCGCGGATCATGACGAAGACGCCGCGATCGGCGGTGCCGACCTTGCGCAGCGTCGTCTCGAGCCAGCTCTTCGAATCCGGCCCGCGCGAGACCAGATCGCTGATCGGATTGGCGCGGTGGATGCGCACGAGCACATCGGACTGCTCGGCAACGTCGCCGAAGACGATGGCGAGATGCTGCATGGGATCGAACGGCGTCTCGTAGACATGCGCTAGCGCGGTGCGGCCGCCGACCGGCGTCTGGAAACTGTCGACTTCCTTGACGAAGCTCTCGTTCCGGGCGCGATAGGCGATCAGGTCTTCGATCGAGACGATCTTGAGATTATGCTCGGCCGCAAATTCCAGCAGCTGCGGCAAGCGCTTGACCGTGCCGTCATCATTGACGACCTCGGCGAGCACGCCGGCCTGTTCGAGCCCGGCCAGGCGGGCGAGGTCGGTCGCCGCTTCGGTATGGCCGGAGCGGATCAGCACGCCGCCATCGCGCGAGATCAACGGGAAGATATGGCCCGGACGCAGGAAGTCGGTCGCCGTGCAATTGTCGTTCGAAAGCGCCTGGATCGTATTGGCGCGCTCTTCGGCCGAAATGCCGGTGGTGAGCCCGACCTTGTAATCGACGGTGACGGTGAAGGCGGTGCGCATCGGGTCGCGATTGTTGGCGACCATGGGCGGCAGGTGAAGCTGCTCGGCGCGCTCCTGCGTCACCGGCACGCAGATGATGCCGCTGGTGTGGCGGATCATGAAGGCGACCTTCTCGGCCGTCGCCTTGGACGCCGCCATGATCAGGTCGCCCTCATTCTCCCGGTCGGTGTCATCGACGACGACGACGAGTTCTCCGGCCGCTATGGCGGCAATGGCTTCTTCGATGGAATTGAGGGCCATAGGGCATCCGTTCGGCAAGACGATGGGTCGAACTTCTTATAGGTCATCGCGGGGCCGATACCAGTCAAAGCTATGCTCAAATTGGGTTGTCGCGCGGCGGTCCTGTGCTTACGAATGATGCATTCGGGAGGAACCGTGCCCACGGCACGGAACGGGAAAAGAGCAGAAGAATGGTTGATCTGACACGGTTTTCGGGGCGCGGCGCGGTGATCACCGGCGGCGCCTCCGGCATTGGCCTCAGGACGGCCGAGCGCATCGTCTCCGAGGGGGGAACAGTGTGTCTCTGGGATATAGACCCGAGCAGGATCGACGAGGCGAAGGAAAAGCTCGGTCCGAAGGCCCATGGAATCGCGCTCGACATCGCCGATCCGGCCGCGGTGGCGGCGGCGGCGCCGCAGGCGGCGGAGCATCTCGGCAAGATCGACATCCTGATCTGCTCGGCCGGCATCGCCGGCAAGAACGCCCTCGTCGTCGATTATCCGATCGAGGAATGGCAGCGCGTCTTCGCGATCAATGTGCATGGCCTCTTCTACTGCAACCGCTTCATCGTGCCCTTCATGAAGACGAACGGCTATGGCCGGATCGTCAATGTCGCCTCGATCGCGGGCAAGGAGGGCAACCCGACTGCATCCGCCTATTCGGCGGCCAAGGCGGCGGTGATCGGGCTCACCAAATCGCTCGGCAAGGAACTCGCCAAGGACAACATCACCGTCAACGCGATCACGCCGGCAACCGTCGACACGCCGATCCTGGCGCAGGTCAGCCAGGCGCATATCGACTACATGCTGTCGAAGATTCCCATGGGCCGCTTCGGCACCGTGGATGAAATCGCCTCGATCATCACCTGGCTGGCGAGCCCGGAATGCTCGTTCACGACCGGCGCCGTCTTCGACGTTTCGGGCGGCCGCGCGACATACTGATCCAGCACGAATGACGCCAGCCCGTGGCCCGCAGCTTGGCGCCACGGGCTGAGCCGGCTTAGCGTCCGGACCATGGCGGGGCGGTCTGCGGCACGGAAACTCTGGACTTTCCGGGCGGGTCAGCGGAGTTTACGGCCCGTCACCCAGCCTGCTTCGTCGCTTCGAGCGCATCGTGCCGCCCCCATGACCCTCGAAATCCTCTTTCACATCGGCAATGCGCTTGCCCTGATCGCCTTTCTCTTCCGCGACCAGATCTATCTGCGCATCGCCACGATCGTCAGCATGGCGCTGCAGGCGCTCTATTACCTGCTGATCCTGAACACGCCGCAATTCGATCCGCTGGTGTGGAAGGTGCTGACCATCATGCTCAATCTGGGCATGATCGCGCTCATCATCCGCGACCGGTTCGGCTATGGCATAGACAGCCATATCCGCCCGCTGTTCAACGCCATCCGCGTGCTCACCCCCGGCCAGTTCCGGCGGCTCGTCAAGGGAACGCATCGGATCGAGGGACCTGTGCCGATCCTGAAGCGCGGCGAAAAGCCGGCCGAACTGTTCTATCTCCTCTCCGGCGAGGCGGAAGTTTCCAAGGACGGCCGCCGGCTTGTCGTGCAGGCGGGCACGTTCCTGGGCGAGATCGCCTTTCTCTCCGGCGGCACCGCCACGGCGGACGTGGCGCTGATGGCGGGAGCTTCTGCCCTCTCCTGGCAGGTGGTGGGCCTCAAGGCGCTGATGGCGCGCGAGAGCGACATCGACATTGCGCTGCGCGGCCTCTTGAACCACGACCTCGCCGCGAAGACGGCACAGAGCCATCTGCCGGTTTCCGAGCCGGCCTGAGCGTTTCGTTTCGGGGAATTCACGGCGGATGGCGCGCGCGCCGGGGCAAGGCCACGTCGCCCGAGATGGCCGGATGGCCGCATGCCTCTTCGTAAAGTTTTGTAACGCCACCGCCATCGCCCTTGATTCGGGCGCAATTGATGCGCAGTTGGAGAGAGCGAACGTTCATTCGCACTTTGTCCACGCGCGAGGGCTCATGGCAGCGATCGTACAGCCAGAACAGGGCGAGGCCGGGAGCCGGGAGGCGACGCATGATGCGCGCCGCCACCAGATTCTCGATGCGGCGCGGCTGTGCTTCGCCCAGTCAGGCTTTCGCGGCGCCTCGATGCAGGAGATCTGCGCCGAGGCGAAGATGAGCCCCGGCGCGCTCTATCGCTATTTCCCGTCCAAGGAAGCCATCGTCGAGGCGATAGCGCAGGAACAGCATTGCGACGCCGCCGCGATGGTCGAGACGATGCGCGGGCCGGGTCCGGTGCTCGACCGGATGGTGGATTGCGCCGTGGGCTATTTCGCCTTCATGCGCGACCCCGAGGCTTCGGGCCTGATGGCGGAGATCACCGCCGAGAGCCTGCGCAATTCGGCGATCGGCCAGCGCTTCGCCCAGATCGACGAAGGGGTGCGCGACACCATCCGCACTGTCCTCACCGAGGCCATCGCCGAGGGCGAATTGCCGCCGATCGACGACATGGACGCGACGATCAGCATGACGATGGCCGCCGTGGACGGCATCGCGCTCCGACAGATCTACGATCCCGACCTTACGCCAGACCGCGTCGCGCCGATCCTGCGTCGGATGCTCGCGGGGGTCGTGCAGTTTCAATCCGAGAAGGCATGAGTGCGGCGTCAGATCGCCCGTGCCGCGTTCGAAGCTTTTTGAGGGGACGGCCGCCAGGCGGCCGACAGGACAGATGAATCGTTTGACCCGAATGGCGGCCTCGTCCGCCTTTGTGCTCGCCGTGGCCGGCATGGGCCTCGTGCTGCCCGAGACATTGTTTTCCGCAACCGCCGAGGAAGCGCCAAAGCCCGCCGTCACGGCCAAGGCGCCGGCGATCACCGTCGTGCCGGCGGCCGAGCGCGAGATCGTGCAGACCGCGATCGTGGTCGGCTCGCTGGTGCCGCGCGAGGAAGTGCTGGTCGGCGTCGATCTCGACGGCTACCGCCTGACCGAGCTTCTCGCCGAAGAGGGCGACGTGGTGAAGGCCGGGCAGGTGCTGGCGCGGCTTTCGACCGATACGCTGGAAATCCTGCTCGCGCAGAACACCTCCTCACTCGCCCGCAACGACGCCGCCATCGCGCAGGCGAAGAGCCAGATCGCCGAGGCGATCGCGACCGAGACGCAGGCGAAATCCGCGCTCGATCGCGGTGAATCGCTCAAAACCAAGGGCTTCGTGGCGCAGGACGTGCTGGACCAGCGCCAGTCGAGCGCGCAGACGGCAGTGGCGCGGCGCCAGTCGGCCGAGCAGGGCCTGACGCTCGCCGAGGCCGACAAGACGCTTACCGAGGCGCTGCGGCGCGAACTGGAACTGCGTCTCTCCAAGACCGAGATCAAGGCGCCGGCGGACGGCATCATCCTGTCGCGTTCGGCCCGTGTCGGCGCGATCGTCTCCGGCGCCGGCGAGCCGCTGTTCCGCCTCGCCCGCGACGGCTCCATCGAGCTCGAGGCGCAGGTTCCCGAAACCTCGCTCGCCCAGATCGTCGTCGGCCAGACGGTGCTGGTCATGGCGCCGGGCCATGCCACGCCGATCAAGGGCACGGTCCGCCTCGTCTCGCCGAAGATCGACGACGTGACGCGGCTCGGCAAGGTGCGCGTCGCGCTGCCCGCCGATGCGCGCGTCACCAGCGGCTCGTTTGCGCGCGGCACGGTCGAGATCGCTCGCGAGACCGGCATCGCGCTGCCCGTCTCCGCCATCGTCACCGCCAGCGGCTCACCGACGACGCAGGTCGTGGTCGACGGCAAGATCCAGACGCGCACGCTCAAGACCGGCATTTCGGGCGCGGGCTATATCGAGGTCCTGTCCGGCGTCGAACCCGGCGAGATGGTGGTCGCGCGCGCCGGCTCCTTCGTGCGCGACGGCGACGCCGTGACCCCGGTCGCCGCCGCGAGCCCGGAAATCGGGCTGAGCCAGGGAGCGAAGGGATGAACTGGAACTTCTCCTCCTGGGCGATCCGCAATCCGGTTCCGCCCATCCTGCTCTTCGTCGTGCTCTGCGCCTTCGGCATCGTCGCCTTCATGGGCCTGCCGATCACGCGCTTCCCCAATATCGACGTGCCGATCGTCTCGGTCACGGTGACCGATAGCGGCACTGCGCCGGCCGAGCTCGAGACCCAGGTCACCAAAAAGGTCGAGGACGCCGTCGCCGCCATTTCCGGCGTCAAGCACATCACCTCGACCATCACCGACGGTTCTTCCAACACGGCGATCGAGTTCCGCCTCGAGGTCAACACCGACCGCGCGCTCAACGACGTCAAGGATGCGATCGCCAAGATCCGTGGCGACCTGCCCCGCACCGTCGACGAGCCCATCGTCCAGCGCATCGATGTCGAGGGCCAGTCGATCATGACCTATGGCGCCTCGGCGCCGGCCATGTCGCCGGAAGAGCTCTCCTGGTTCATCGACGACACCGCGATCCGCGCGCTGCAGGCGCTGAAGGGCGTCGGCCGCGTCGAGCGGATGGGCGGCGTCACGCGCGAAATCGACATTCGCCTCGACCCCGACCGGCTGATGGCGCTCGGCGTCACGGCGGCCGACGTCAATCGCCAGCTCCAGATCACCAATGTCGACCTGTCCGGCGGCAAGGGCGAGGTCGGCAGCCAGGAGCAGACGATCCGCACGCTCGCCGGCGCCAAGACGCTCGACGATCTCGCCAATACGCGTATCGCGCTCTCCGGCGGGCGCGAGGTTCGGCTCGCCGAGCTCGGCACGGTGGAGGATCACTGGCAGGAGCCGAAATCCTTCGCCCGCCTCGACGGCCGCCCGGCCGTCGCCATGTCGATCTACCGCGCCAAGGGCGCCTCCGACGCCTCGGTCGCCGAACTGGTCCGCGCCAAGATCGCCGAACTCGGCCGCGAGCATCCCGACGTCACCTTCTCGCAGATCGACGACACGGTCACCTACACCTATGGCAACTACCAGAGCGCGATGGACACGCTCTATGAGGGCGCGGCGCTCGCGATCCTCGTCGTGCTGCTGTTCCTGCGCGACTGGCGGGCGACGCTCGTCGCCGCCGTTGCCCTGCCGCTCTCGGCGATCCCCACCTTCTGGGCGATCTCCATGCTCGGCTTCTCGCTCAACCTGGTCAGCCTGCTCGGCATCACGCTGGTGACAGGCATCCTGGTCGATGATGCGATCGTCGAGATCGAGAACATCGTCCGCCATACCAGGATGGGCAAGAAGCCCTATCGCGCGGCGATCGAGGCGGCCGACGAAATCGGCCTCGCCGTTATCGCCATCTCGATGACGATCATCGCGATCTTCGCGCCGGTGTCGTTCATGAGCGGCATTGCCGGGCAGTATTTCCGGCAGTTCGGCCTGACGGTGGCGGTGGCGGTGTTCTTCTCGCTGCTCGTCGCCCGCCTGATCACGCCGATGATGGCCGCCTATTTCATGCGCGTGCCCTATGTCGGCGACGGTTCGGATGGACGCCCGGTCTATACCGGCTTCCGCGCCGATGCGTGGCGCCGTCTGCGCCGGATCGTTCCCGTGGGCGCCGTGATCGGCCTCGCCGCGCTGGTGCTGCAGCTCTCCGCCGACGGGCTCGCCGGCGTGCCGCTTCTGGGCACCCTCGCCGAGCGCGTCACAGCGATCGGCTGGATCCGCATCGCCGGCTTCGCGGTCGGCGGTGCCGCCTTCCTCGCGCTATTCGGCGCCTGGCTCGGCCAGCCCCATCCGGAAGAAGAGCATGACGGCTGGATCATGCGATCCTACACCGCGCTGCTGCGCGGGACGCTCAGGCCCGGCATGCGCTGGGTGACGCTCGGCATCGGCATCGCCACCTTCGTCGTCGCGATCCAGGCCATGGGCATGCTGCCGTCGGAGTTCATCCCCGAGGCCGATGAGAGCCGTCTCGTCGTCTCGATCGAGCTGCCGCCGGGCACCCCGCTCGACGACACTGCCGTCACCACCGACGCGATCGCCGAGCGGCTGAGGGCTTTGCCCGAGATCCAGAACGTCTTCGTCATGGGCGGCACCTCGCCGACCGGCACGCTGGAGCCGCGCCGCGCCGCGCTGATCCTGACGCTGACGCCGAAAGAGGACCGCACCCGCTCGCAGAAGGAGATGAAGCCGATCATCGCCGATGCGCTGGCCGACATTCCGGACATCCGCTTCTATGTCGTGAACGATCGCGGCGACCGCGAAACCACCGTGGCCGTCATCGGCCGCGACGGCGAGGCGGTCGTGAAAGCGGCCTCGGACCTCGAGGCGGCGATGAAGTCCGACCCGATGTTCTCCAACCCCGTGGCGCTCGCCTCCTTCGCACGGCCGGAAATCCGCATCGTGCCGAAGCTCGACGAGGCGAGCGATCTCGGCCTTGCGCCAGACCGCATCTCGGAGACGATCCGCGTCGCGACCAGCGGCGATGCCGATTCCAACCTCGCCAAGTTCACGGTCGACGGCCGGCAGATCCCGATCCGCGTCCAGCTCGACGACAAGGCGCGCCAGGACCTTTCCGTGCTGGCGGCGCTTCGCGTGCCGCTCACCGCGGGCGGCTCCGTCCCGCTCGCCTCGGTCGCCGATATCGGCTTCGGCGAAGGTCCGGCGACGATCGAGCGCTATGACCGCGAGCGGCTGGTGAAGGTCGGCACCGACATGGCCAAGGGCTTCACCTCGGGCCAGGGCGGCGATCGCATCAAGACGATGGATGTGGTCAAGAGCTTCCCGGCCGGCGTCCATCTGCAGGATACGGGCGATGCCGAGGCGCAGGCCGAGGTGTTCTCCGCCTTCGGCGTGGCGATGGGCTCGGGCATCATGCTCGTCTTCGTCGTGCTCATCATCCTGTTCAACAATGTGTTCCAGCCGATCACCATCCTCGCCTCGCTGCCGCTTTCGATCGGCGGCGTGGTCGCGGCGCTGCTGCTCACCAACAATGCCTTCTCCATGCCCGTCATCATCGGTGTGCTCATGCTGATGGGCATCGTGACCAAGAACGCGATCATGCTGGTCGATTTCGCGGTCGAGCGGGAGAAGCACGGCATGGACCGCAAGGAGGCCATCATCGACGCCGGCCGCAAGCGCGCCCGGCCGATCGTGATGACCACCATCGCCATGGCGGCCGGCATGGTTCCGGCGGCGCTGGCGCTCGGCCAGGGCGGCGAATTCCGCTCGCCCATGGCAATCGCCGTGATGGGCGGACTGCTGGTCTCGACCGTGCTGTCGTTGGTCTTCATCCCCTCGGTCTACACGATCATGGATGATTTCTCGGCGCTGGTCGGCAGGGTCTTCGGCTGGGCGTTCAAGCCCAACACATCGGATGAGCGCGAAGACGAAGACCAGCATGGCGAGCCCCCGCGCGCTGTCGGGACACCCGCTATGCGGATCGCTGCCGAATAGGCCAAGGCGAGCGAGGGCCGGGTTTCGCCCCTTTGCTCGCCCTCTCCTTCCCCTCGCCCCGAGCGGGCGAGGGGCGACGCCTCAGGGCCGGCCGCCGGCCGTCACGCCCCCTCCTCGCATCATCCATCTCCCCCCAGTTCCGTCATCCCCGCGAAAACGGGAACCGATTCAGCGATGGCGTTCGCGCTCGGAGCGCCGCGGCTGAATGGGGTCCGGACTTCGGGAAATCGCCCGGCATCACCGTATCCGGACGACTTGCCCCGGCCCGGTTCATGCGTCTCGGTTGGATCGTTCCAATTCATATGACGATTTCACCCTGTTGATTTCGCCGCTCGATCTGCTTGACGCCGCCATTTCGCCTCTCTATGAATTGGAACGTTCCAAATTCGAGAGCGCCACAAGGCACCGATGAACACCAGGGAAACGCCAGGACCCGGACCACGCGTCACGATGATCGACATCGCCCGTCATGCCGGCGTGTCGAAGTCGACGGTGTCGCTCGTCCTGCAGGCGAGCCCGCTGGTGAAGGCGGAGACGCGCGAGAAGGTCGTCGCGTCGATCGAACAGCTCGGCTACGTCTATAATCGCGGCGCCGCCAATTTGAGGAGCGCCCGCTCCAACATTGTCGGCATGGTGATCAACGATCTCGCGAACCCGTTCTTCGCCGAGCTCGCCGTCGGCATGGAACATGTGTTCCACACCGCCGGCTATATTCCCTTCATCGCCAATACGACCGAGAACCCGAAGCGCCAGGCCGAGGTGCTGCGCTCCATGTCGGAGCACGATATTGCCGGCCTGATCATCTGCCCGGCGCGCGGGACCAAGCCGGCCGACATCGAATCCCTCGCCGGCCTCAGCGTGCCGATCGTGCTCGCCATGCGCCGCCTCGCCGGTCGCAAGTTCTCATCCGTGACGCCGGACAATCTGCGCGGCGCGCGGCGGGCGACGGAGCATCTGATCGCGCTCGGCCACAAGCGCATCGCCTTCTTCGGCGGCTATTCCGACATGATCGCGCAGAATGATCGCTGCGGCGGCTTTCAGGCGGCCTTGATCGCCGCCGGCCTGCCGATCGAGCCCGATCTCATCATCGAGGGGCCGCCGAACCGCGAATGCGGCCTCAATGCCGTCGGCCGCGTGCTCGACAGGGCCGAGCCTGCCACGGCCGCGCTCTGCTTCAACGACGTCGTCGCCTTTGGCGCGCTTTCCGGCCTCGAACGGCGCGGCCTCACCGCCGGACGCGATTTCGCGCTGGTCGGCTTCGACGATGTTTCGGAGGCGCGCCACACCAATCCGCCGCTCACCACGGTTCATGTCGATACCGCAGCGCTCGGCGAGCGCGCCGCGCATCAGGTGCTGCGCATGATCCATGGCGATACACGGCCGGAAGAGTTCGTTTCGGATGTCGACCTCGTCGTCAGGGCGAGTTGCGGCGCCGAGGGAGGGAGAAGACAATGACGATACGCTGGGGCCTGATCGGCGCCTCCAATATCGCACGCGAATATGTGATCAACGCGATCCGCCACAATGATGGCGAGACGGTCGCGGTCATGAGCGCCAGTGCTGACCGCGCCCGGGACTATGCCGCCGCCAACGGCATTCCCAACGCCACCGACGATCTCGACGCGCTGCTGGCGCGGCCCGACATCGACGCCGTCTATATCTCGACCACCAACGAGCTGCATCGCGACCAGGCGATCGCCGCGGCCAAGGCCGGCAAGCACATTCTCTGCGAGAAGCCGCTGGCGCTGACGCTCGCCGACGCCCATGCGGCCGTCAATGCCGCCAAGGCGGCGGGCGTCGTATTCGCCACCAATCATCATCTGAGGAATGCGGGCGCGCACCGCGCCATGCGCCATGCGATCCAGGACGGACGGATCGGCCGGCCGCTCGCCGCGCGCGTGTTCCACGCCGTCTATCTGCCGCCGAGCCTGCAGGGCTGGCGCATCAACGCGCCGGCGGCCGGCGGCGGCGTCATCCTCGACATTGCCGTGCACGACGCCGATACGCTGCGCTTCGTGCTCGACGACGAGCCGGAGAGCGTCGTCGCCATCACGCAGTCGTCCGGCATGGCGAGCGCCGGGCTGGAAGACGCCGTCATGACGAGCGTCACCTTCCGCTCTGGCCTGATCGCGCAGACGCATGATGCCTTCACCGCCCAATATGCCGGCACCGGCTTCGAGGTGCACGGCACGGAGGGCTCGCTGATCGCGCATGATGTGATGACGCAGAAGCCGATCGGCTCGGTCATGCTGCGCAACAAGGACGGCGAACATCCGCTGCCCTTCGACCATAACGACCTCTATGTCCGCGCGCTCGGCGCCTTCCATGCCGCCATTCGCGGCGAGGGCCAGCCGGCCGCGACCGGCGAGGACGGTATCCGCTCGCTCGCCTTCGGGCTGGCGGTCGCGGAGGCCGCGCGCACCGGCATGGCGGTCAAGGTGGAGACCGGGCTGTGATGAGCGCTCTGTCTTCAATGCTTGGGCAAAAATTGGAACGTTCCAACGAATTCGGCCTTCCTCGCTCGGAAAGAGGCGACGCGGCTGAACTGCTTCACTGGACGGTGTCGGCATGAAATCGAAAGTCATCACCGCGCTCGAGGCTGCGGCACTCATTCCCGATAATGCGATCGTCACCGTCTCCTCGGCGAGCGCGCTCGGCTGCCCGGACGCGACCCTCGCCGGCATCGGCGCCCATTTCGCGACGACCGGCCATCCGAAGAACCTGACGATGCTGCATCCAATCGCCGCCGGCGACATGTATGGCGTCAAGGGCATCGACCATATCGCCAGGCCTGGCCTGCTCGGCAAGATCCTCGCTGGTTCCTACCCCTCCGGCCCCTCCTCGTCGGAGCCGCCGGAAATCTGGAAGATGATCGGCGCGAATGCGATTCCCGCCTACAACATCCCTTCCGGCATCCTGTTCGACATGCACCGCGAGGCGGCGGCCAAGCGCCCCGGCGTCATCACCAAGGTCGGGCTCGACACCTTCGCCGATCCCGATCGCCAGGGCTGCGCCATGAACGACGCCGCCGCGGCCGAGCCCGTCGTGGAGAAGATCCAGTTTCGCGGCGAGGAATGGCTGTTCTTCCCGTCCGTGATCCCCAATGTGGCGATCATCCGCGCCACCACGGCCGACGAGCGCGGCAACCTCACCTTCGAGCATGAGGGCGCCTATCTCGGTCCGATGGACCAGGCGCTTTCGGTCCGCAACAATGGCGGCATCGTCATCGCCCAGGTGAAGCGCATCACCGAAGCCGGCACGCTGAAGCCGCTCGACGTGCATGTGCCGGGCATCCTCGTCGACCATATCGTCGTCGCGCCCGACCAGTGGCAGACCTGCCAGACGCCTTACGAGCCGGCGATTTCGGGCGAGATCTTCCGCCCGATGTCGAGCTTCGAGGTGCCCGCCTTCGACATTGCCAAGGTGATCGCGCGCCGCGTCGCGCTCGAACTGCACCAGGGCTGGGCGGTCAATATCGGCTTCGGCATCTCGGCCAATGTGCCGCGCATCCTGATCGAGGAAGGGCGGCACGGCGACGTCACCTGGATGATCGAGCAGGGTGCAGTCGGCGGCGTGCCGCTGCTGGATTTCCAGTTCGGCTGCGCCTCCAACGCCGAGGCGATCGTGCCCTCCCCGCACCAGTTCGTCTATTTCCAGGGCGGCGGCTTCGATTGCTCGCTGCTCTCCTTCCTGCAGATCGATCAATCCGGCTCGGTCAATGTCTCCCGTCTCGCGGCACGTCCCCATGTGACCGCCGGCGCCGGCGGCTTCGTCGACATCACGGCGCGGGCCAGGCGGATCGTCTTCTCAGGCTATTTCAATGCCGGCGCGAAGTTCTCGATCGAGGACGGCGCGGTCGCGATCGAGAAGGAGGGCAAGGTCAAGAAGCTGGTGCCCGAGGTCGAGCACGTCTCCTTCTCCGGCCGTCGCGCCATCCAGCAGGGGCAGGACGTCACCTATGTGACCGAGCGCTGCGTGATGAAGCTGACGCCCGAAGGCGTCATGGTCACCGAGATCGCGCCGGGCTTCGACCTCGAGCGCGATATTCTCGGCCAGTCGGAATTCCCGCTTCTGGTCGCGAAGGATCTGAAGACCTCGCCCGCCCGCCTCTACCAGCCGGGTCTGATCGGCCTCAAGCTCGATCGGGTGGTCCATGGCTGAGACTCGTATCCGCTCCACGATCGAAGGCCCGGTCGCGATCCTGACGCTCGATCGGCCCGAAAAGCTGAACGCGCTCGACCAGGACATGATCGGGGCAATCGAAGACTGGGCTGAGGCAACGGAACGCAACAAGAGCATCCGTGTTGCCATCATCACAGGCAACGGCGAGAAGGCGTTTTCGGCCGGCGGCGACATCGCCGCCTGGGCGGGACTCGATCCGATCAGCTTCATGCGCGACTGGATCCGCACCGGCCACCGCGTCTTCGACCGCCTCGCCAGGCTGCGCCAGCCGCTGATCGCGGCGCTGAACGGCCATGCCTTTGGCGGCGGACTGGAACTCGCCGCCACCGCCGACATCATCATTCTGGAGGAGCATGGCCGGATGGGCCTGCCCGAGACGGGCCTCGCCATGGTGCCGGGCTGGTCGGGTACGCAGCGCCTCGTGCGCCGCTTCGGACCCCGCCTGGTCAAGCGCATGACGCTGACCGGCGAGATGTTCTCCGCCGCCGACGCGCTGGCAAAAGGCATGGTCGACCAGATTGTCCCGAAGGGGCAGTCGCTCGGCGAAGCCCTTCGAATCGCCGAGAAAATCGCTGCGCGCGGGCCCGTTGCCGTGCAGGTCGCCAAGCAGCTCGTCAATGCCGCCGAGGGCGAGGAGCAAGCGACCGCGCTCGAAGCGATCGCCGGCGCGCTCGTCGCCTATACCGATGATCTCAAGGAGGGTGCCGCGAGCTTTCGCGAAAAGCGCCCTGCTCTCTATGAGGACCGCTGACATGACGCTTCATATCGATCCGGCCTCGATCGCCGAGGCCAGGAATGGACCCACCCGCTACCAGATGCTGATCGGCGGCGAATGGGTCGACGGCGCGATCGGCCTCGAAGGCGAGCGCGTCAGCCCCGGGCACGGCGTCGTGGTGAGCCGCTATGCCTTTGGTTCCGAACAGGATGTCGAGCGCGCCGTAGTTGCCGCCCGCCGTGCCTTTCATCGTGGACCCTGGCCGAAAATGAAGGCCTCGGAGCGTGCCGCCGTGCTGCTCAGGACCGCCGATCTGATCGAGGCGAATCTGGAGCGGATCGCCCGGCTCGATGCGATCGAGAGCGGCAAGCCGATCCGGCAGGCCCGCGGCGAAATCGCCGGCGCCGCCGATATCTGGCGCTACGCCGCCTCGCTCGCCCGCACGCTGCACGGCGAGAGCTACGCCAATCTCGGTGATACCATGCTCGGCGTGGTGCTGCGCGAGCCGATCGGCGTCGTCTCGATCATCACGCCATGGAACTTCCCGTTCCTGATCGTTGCGCAAAAGCTGCCTTTCGCGCTCGCTGCCGGTTGCACGGCGGTGGTGAAGCCGAGCGAGATGACGTCGGCCTCGACCGTCGTTCTCGGTGAGCTGCTGATCGAGGCCGGCATCCCCGAGGGCGTGGTCAACATCGTGCTCGGCACCGGCCCCGAGGTCGGCGCCCATATGGTCGCGCACCCTTCCGTCGACATGGTCTCCTTCACCGGCTCGACGCGGGTCGGCAAGGCGACAGTGGAAGCCGCCGCCAAGACCTTGAAGAAGGTCTCGATGGAGCTCGGCGGCAAGAACGCGCAGATCGTCTTCCCCGACGCCGATCTCGAGGCGGCCGTCGACGCGGCGGTGTTCGGCGCCTTCTTCAATGCCGGCGAATGCTGCAATGCCGGCAGCCGGCTGGTGATCCACCAGGACATAGCCAAGGACTTCCTGGCTGCCTTCGCCGAGCGCGCGAAGCGGGTCAAGGTCGGCGATCCGCTGGACGAGGCGACCGATGTCGGCGCGATCATCACGCCGGCCCATCTCGCCAAGATCGCCAATTCCGTCAGCGATGCGGCGATCGACGGCGCCAGCATCCTGATCGGCGGCGAGGCGATCGCGACCGGCGCCGGCCAGTACATGGCGCCGACCGTCGTCGCCGGCGTGAAGCCCGAGATGACGATCGCGCGCGAGGAAGTCTTCGGCCCGGTTCTCTCCGTGCTCGAATTCGCGCGCGAGGACGAGGCGATCCGCCTGGTCGAAATGACCGATTACGGTCTTTCGGCCGGTGTGTGGAGCCGCAACATCGACACGGCCATGCATGTCGCCCGCTCGGTCCGCACCGGCACCGTCTGGGTCAATACGTTCATGGATGGATATCCGGAGCTTCCCTTCGGCGGCATGAAGCAAAGCGGGATCGGTAGAGAACTCGGCAAGAATGCTGTAGAAGATTATTCGGAGGCCAAAACAATTCAATTCCATCGGGGTCCGCGAACCGCTTGGTGGGTCGGAAACTGAGGAAGGCAAGGCAATCGCTCTGGAGGGGCGATTGAGTTCAACTCGGGAGGAGAACCGAATGCGTAAGTTGTTCATGGCGACGGCCTTTTTGGCCGCGTCGGCGCTGACCGCTCATGCGGACGACGTCAAGGAAGTGCAGATGCTGCATTGGTGGACGTCCGGCGGCGAGGCCGCGGCGCTCAACGTGCTGAAGCAGGATCTGGCCAAGGAAGGCTATGCCTGGAAGGACGTGCCGGTTGCCGGCGGTGGCGGCGACGCCGCGATGACCGCGCTGAAGGCGATGGTTGCGGCTGGCAATTATCCGACCGCCTCGCAGATGCTCGGCTACACCGTGCTCGACTATGCCGCTGCCGGCAAGATGGGCGACCTGACCGAGACCGCCATCGCCGAGGGCTGGGACAAGGCCGTTCCGGCGGCGCTGCAGAAATTCGCCGTCTATGACGGCAAATGGGTCGCCGCGCCCGTCAACGTCCACTCCGTCAACTGGCTCTGGATCAACAAGGCCGTGATGGACAAGATCGGCGGCACCGAGCCGAAGACCTTCGACGAGTTCATCGCGCTGCTCGACAAGGCCAAGGCAGCCGGCGTGACGCCGCTCGCGCTCGGTGGCCAGAACTGGCAGGAAGCCACCATGTTCGACAGCGTCGTGCTGTCGACCGGCGGCCCCGAATTCTACAAGAAGGCCTTCAACGAGCTCGACGAGGAATCGCTGAAGTCCGACACGATGAAGAAGTCCTTCGACAACCTTGCCAAGCTCAAGGAATATGTCGATCCGAACTTCTCGGGCCGCGACTGGAACCTCGCCACCGCCATGGTCATCAAGGGCGATGCCCTGGTGCAGGTCATGGGTGACTGGGCGAAGGGCGAGTTCAAGGCCGCCAACAAGGTGCCGGGCACGGACTTCCTCTGCTACCGCTTCCCCGGCACCGACGGCAGCGTGATCTACAACTCCGACATGTTCGGCATGTTCGACGTTCCCGCCGACCAGAAGGCCGCCCAGATCGCGCTCGCCAAGGCGACGCTGTCGAAGAGCTTCCAGTCGGCCTTCAACGTCGTGAAGGGCTCGGTTCCCGCCCGCACCGACGTGCCTGATACGGATTTCGACGCTTGCGGCAAGAAGGGCATCGCCGATCTGAAGGCGGCCAATGACGGCGGCACGCTGTTCGGCTCGCTCGCCCAGGGCTATGGCGCACCGCCCGCGGTTGCCAATGCCTACAAGGACGTCGTGTCGAAGTTCGTGCACGGCCAGATCACGACCTCGGAAGAAGCTGTGAACCAGCTCGTCCAGGCGATCGACGACGCGAAGTAAGACGCGTCCAGACGAAAGCCCTCTCCCGCCGAGGCGGGAGAGGGGAACAAGCTCGTCGTCATTGCCGGCCAAGCCGGCAATCCGGACTTCCTCCGAACACCCGTCACCGGCCGCTGCCATGAGCAAGGCCGGATCGCCCGGTCGAACCCGGCGATGACGAGCGTTTCGAAGGCCTGCCGAATGTCATTCTGGAGGCCGCCGCCCATGGCGCTGACAACCGCAACCAGTACCAAGACGTCATCGACCGGCGAGAGCGTGTCGACGAAGTCGCCGCGCGCATGGCTACAGCAGGCGCTGCCGAAGATCGTGCTCGCGCCGAGCTTCGCCATCACGGTGATCTTCGTCTACGGCTTCATCATCTGGACGATCTACCTGTCGTTCACGAACTCCAAGGCGTTCCCGAATTATGTGCTCACCGGCAGCCGCGCCTATCAGCGGCTCTGGCGCTGGACCTTCGAGAGTGACCCGCCCTCGTCCTGGTACACCTCGATCACCAATATGGGGATCTTCGGCGTCCTCTATGTCGTGATCTGTCTGGCGCTCGGCCTGTTCCTGGCGATCCTGCTCGACCAGAAGATCCGCGGCGAAGGCATATTGCGGCCGATCTATCTCTATCCGATGGCGCTCTCCTTCATCGTGACCGGCGTCGCCTGGAAGTGGTTCCTCGATCCCGGCCTCGGCCTCGAGCAGACGCTGCATCAATGGGGCTGGACGTCGTTCCATTTCGACTGGATCAAGAACAAGGACTTCGTCATCTACACGGTCGTGATCGCCGGTGTCTGGCAGGCGTCCGGCTTCGTGATGGCGATGTTCCTGGCCGGCCTTCGCGGCATCGACAGCGAGATCATGAAGGCGGCGCAGATCGACGGCGCCTCGACGCTGCAGCTCTATCGCCGGATCATCATTCCGCTGCTGCGGCCTGTCTTCCTCTCCGCCTTCATCGTGCTCGCCCATATGGCGATCAAGTCCTACGACCTCGTCGTGGCCTTGACGAGCGGCGGCCCCGGCGGCTCGGCCTGGCTGCCTTCGAACTTCATGTACGAATACACCTTCAAGCGAAACGAGATGGCGGTCGGCTCGGCATCGGCTGTGATCATGCTCATGACCATCAGCGCGATCATCGTGCCCTATCTCTATTCCGAGCTGCGGGAGAAGAACAAATGAGCGCAGCTGTTTCCGCCCGTCCGGCCGGCGCCTCGACCATGAATCGCATCGTGATCTATGGCCTGCTCGCGATCTTCGCCGTGATCTACCTGATCCCGCTCTTCGTGATGCTGGTGACATCGTTCAAGACGATGGACGAGATCCAGAACGGCAACATGCTCGCCCTGCCGCAATCACCGACCGTGGCGCCGTGGGTCCGCGCCTGGGGCGAGACCTGCGTCGGGCTCACCTGCGCCGGGATCAAGGGCTATTTCTGGAACTCCATCAAGATGGTGGTTCCCGCGGTCGCAATCTCGACCCTGCTCGGCGCGCTCAACGGCTATGTGCTGACCAAATGGCGCTTCAAGGGCCACAAGCTCGTCTTCGGCCTGATGCTCTTCGCCTGCTTCATCCCGTTCCAGTCGGTGCTGCTGCCGATGGCGACGATCCTCGGCCAGTTCGGCCAGTTCGGCAAATTCCTCTACAACAGCACCGGCCTCACCTTCGGCTTCGGCAACCCGACCGTGAACCTCGTCTTCGTCCACGTCGTCTACGGCCTCGGCTTTACGACGCTGTTCTTCCGCAATTATTACGAGGCCTTCCCGACCGAACTGGTGAAGGCGGCTATGGTCGATGGCGCGAGCTTCTTCCAGATCTTCCGCCGCGTATTGCTGCCGAACTCGCTGCCGATCATCGTCGTCACCGTCATCTACCAGTTCACCAATATCTGGAACGACTTCCTCTTCGCCTCCGCCTATGCCGGCTCGGGCGACGTGATGCCGATGACGGTGGCGCTCAACAATGTGGTCAACACCTCGACCGGCGTCGTCGAATACAACGTCAACATGGCGGCCGCGATGATCGCGGCGCTTCCCACCCTCCTCGTCTACATCCTCGCCGGCCGCTACTTCGTTCGCGGTCTGATGGCGGGCGCCGTCAAGGGATAAGCGATATGGCGTTTCTCGAAATCGATCGTCTCGTGAAGCGGTTCGGCGCGACGGAGGTGCTGAAGGGCATCGACCTCTCCGTCGAGGAAGGCGGCTTCCTGGTGCTCGTGGGCCCGTCCGGCTGCGGCAAGTCCACGCTGCTCTCCATGATCGCCGGCCTCGACACGATCTCGGACGGTGAGGTCCGGATCAATGGCCGCCGCGTCAACGAACTGCACCCCTCGCAGCGCGACATCGCGATGGTGTTCCAGTCCTACGCGCTCTATCCGAACATGACGGTGGCCGAGAACATCGCCTTCGGCCTCGAAATGCGCGGCGTGCCCAAGGCCGAGCGCGAGGTGGCGGTGGCGAAGGTGGCCGAGACGCTGCAGATGGGCCACCTGCTGAAGCGCAAGCCGAGCCAGCTTTCCGGCGGCCAGCGCCAGCGCGTCGCCATGGGCCGCGCCCTCGTGCGCGATCCGCAGGTGTTCCTGTTCGACGAGCCGCTCTCGAACCTCGACGCCAAGCTGCGCGTCGACATGCGCACCGAGATCAAGCGCCTGCACCAGCGCATGGGCACGACGATCGTCTATGTCACCCACGACCAGATCGAGGCGATGACGCTGGCGACGAAGATTGCGGTGCTGAAGGACGGCGTGCTGCAGCAATTCGGCACGCCGGCCGAGGTCTACAACAACCCGGTCAACGTGTTCGTCGCCGACTTCATGGGCTCGCCCTCGATGAACATCATGCCGGCGGCGATCCGCTCCGAGAACGGCAAGACGGTGGTGGCGCTCGCCCGCAAGGACGAGGACGATCTCGTGCTCGATCCGGGCCCGGCCTCGGAAAGGCTCGGCGGCTCGATCGGCCAGACCGTGCTCTTCGGCATCCGTCCCGAGGCAATCACCGACCATGACGGCGCCGACCGCAATGCGCGCACCCTGGTCGATGTCGATTGCCATGTCGACGTGGTCGAGCCGGCCGGCTCCGACACCTTCGTGGTGACGAGCCTCGGCGGCAAGCACGTCATCGCTCGCATGCGCTCCGATGCGGCCGTGAAGAGCGGCGGGCGGGCGCCCTTCTCCTTCAACATGGACAAGGCCGTGTTCTTCGACCCGAAGACCGAGAAGCGGGTGGCGTGAGGATGACAGCGCATCACGAGACGCAGCCCGGCCCTCTCTCCCGCGATAGCGGGGGAGAGATGGAGAGGGGGCTCGCAGACGCGGCCTTGGTGTCAGCTTTCCAGCTGATGGGGCGGGGTGCGCGAGCCCCCTCCCTGACCCTCCCCCCTTCGGGGAGAGGGAATAGGAAGAGCACGTCCGGGACATGCTCATGACCCCCGATATCGTCATCATCGGCTCGGGCATGGGCGGATCGACGCTGGCGGCCGGGCTTGCCGGATCGGGCGCCAAAGTGTTGATCCTGGAAAAGGGCCGTCAGCTCGCCGACCGGCCCGAAAACCGCGACGCGCGCGCCATTTTCCAGCGCGGCTTTTTCCGGCCGAAGGAGAATTGGTACGACGCGGCGGCGAACAACGCGCCCTTCAATCCGGGCAATTACTACTATGTCGGCGGCAATTCGAAATTCTATGGCGCGGTGCTGATCCGCTATCGCGCCGAGGATTTCGAGGCCATGGAGCATGATGGCGGCGTCTCGCCGGCCTGGCCGATCTCCTATGCCGAGATGGAACCCTATTACAGCCGCGCCGAGCAGCTCTATCGCGTCCGCGGCGAACTCGGCGACGACCCGACGGAGCCGCATCACTCGAAACCCTATGCCTTCGCAGCGATCAAGGACGAGCCGGCTTTGGCAGCCGTGCGCGCGCGCCTCAAGAAGGTCGGCCTGCATCCGGCTTCCTTGCCGCTCGGCGTCGATATCGACCAATGGCTCAAAAAGGCCAGGACGCCTTGGGACGCTTTTCCCGATGCGCGGACCGGCAAGATGGATGCCGAGACATGCGGCCTCGCGACCGCGCTCAAGGACCCGAACATCACCATCGAGACCGGCGCGGAGGTGACGCGGCTGATCGCCGGCCCGGACGGGCGGATCGCGACGGTCGCCTATACGCAGGATGGCGAGAAGAAGACCGTCTCGCCCGCCATCGTCGTTCTGTCGATGGGCGCGGTGAAATCCGCCGCGATGCTGCTCGCCTCGAAGAGCGACGCCTATCCGAACGGTCTCGCGAACGGCTCGGATTCGGTCGGCCGCTATTTCATGAGCCACAACATGACGGCGATGATCGCCGTCGATCCGCGCTTCACCAACGACGCGATCCACCAGAAGACCTTCGGCTTCAACGATTTCTACCTGTCCGATGGCAAGGGCGGGAAACCGCTCGGCAACATGCAATTGCTCGGACGCGTTTCCGGCACGATCCTCAAGGCGAACGTGCCTATCGCGCCGGAATGGTCGCTCGACCTGCTTTCGCGCCACGCGGTCGATTTCCTCGCCATGAACGAGGACCTGCCCGATCCGGAGAGCCGCATCCTCGTCGATGGCGAGCGCGTGATCATGCAGTGGCAGCGCTCCAACATGGAGGCGCATCGCAAATTGATCCGCGTGATGAAGGAGCGCTTCCACGCGGCCGGATTCCCGCTCGTGCTCACCCATCATTTCGACGGGCGCACGCCCTCGCATCAATGCGGCACCGTTCGCTTCGGCACGGACCCTCGGGAATCGGCGCTCGACATCTTCTGCCGCGCGCATGACCACAAGAACCTCTTCGTCGTCGATGCGAGCTTCCTGCCGACCTCCGCCGCCGTGAACCCGGCGCTGACCATCGCCGCGCAGGCACTCAGAACGGCCGACCATATGATCACGACAGGATTTTCGGCATGACGATCTCTTCATCCAACCGGCCGGTCGCGCTCGTGACCGGCGCCCGCCGTGGCATCGGACTCGCCATCGCCGAGGCGCTGGCCGCTGCCGGGTACGACATCGCGCTGACCGGGACGCAGCACGACGCGGAGGCCGAGGCGGCCGTGGCGAAGGTCACCGCGCTCGGCGCGCGGGCGCTGTTCTCCGCCTTCGACCTCGCCGACCTGCCGGCCCACGCCGCCGCACTCGACGAGATCGAACGAGAACTCGGCCCGATCGACCTGCTCGTCAACAATGCCGGGATCGGGGCGCCGGTGCGCGGCGATCTGCTCGATCTCGAGCCGCAGAACTTCGATATCGTGATCGGCGTCAACCTGCGCGGCACGCTGTTCCTGACCCAGGCGGTGACAAAGCGCATGCTCGCGCGGCAGGCCGTCCTTCCGCGCGCCGTCGTCACCGTTTCCTCGGTGTCGGCGGCGCTCGCCTCGCCGGAGCGGACGGATTACTGCATCTCGAAGGCCGGGCTCGCCATGTTCGTCCAGAACCTCGCTTTGCGCCTGGCGAAGACCGATATCGGCGTCTTTGAGGTGCGGCCGGGCGTGATCCGCACCGACATGACCGCCGGCGTCGCCGGCAAATATGACCGGCTGATCGAAGGCGGCCTCGTGCCGGCTGGCCGATGGGGCGAGGGCAGCGATGTCGCCCGCGCCGTCGTCGCGCTCGCCTCGGGCGCGTTCGCCTTCTCGTCGGGTGCCGTGATCGAGGTGGATGGCGGCCTCGCCATCCCGCGTCTTTAGGCCCCTATTTTGGAACGTTCCAATCTTGTCCACTCGGACGAGAACGGGAGGAGGAAGAGAGATGGTCGACTATATCGTCGTCGGTGGAGGGCCGGCCGGCTGCGCGATCGCGGCGCGGCTTTCGGAGGATCCGGCGGTCAAGGTGCTGCTGCTGGAAGCCGGGGGCGAAGACAGGAACCCGCTCTATCACTGGCCGGCCGGCTTCGCCAAGATGACCAAGGGCATCGGCTCCTGGGGCTGGTCGACCGTGCCGCAGAAGCACATGAACGGCCGCGTGCTGCGCTATACGCAGGCAAAGGTCATCGGCGGCGGCTCGACCATCAACGCGCAGCTCTACACCCGCGGCAACCGCCTCGATTATGACGAATGGGCCCAGGCCGGGTGCCGTGGCTGGTCGTATGAAGAGGTGCTGCCCTATTTCAAGCGCGCCGAGGACAATCAGCGCTTCAACGATACCTTTCACAGCTATGGCGGGCCGATCGGCGTCTCCATGCCGGTCGCGCCGTTGCCGATCTGTGACGCCTTCATGCGGGCGGCGCAGGAACGCGGCATTCCCTACAATTTCGATTTCAACGGCGCGCGCCAGGCCGGCATCGGCTTCTACCAATTGTCGCAGAAGCATGCCCGCCGCTCCTCTGCCGCAACGGGCTATCTGAAGCCGGCGCGCGGCCGCGCCAATCTCACCATTCGCACCGGCGTGCAGGTCCTGCGTATCTTGGTCGAGAAGGGCCGGGCGATCGGTGTCGAGACGATCGAGGGCGGCACGAAGCAGACCCATCACGCCGGGAGCGAGGTGATCGTTTCGAGCGGCGCGATCGGCTCGCCCAAGCTGCTGCTGCAATCGGGCATCGGGCCGGCCGCTCATCTTCGATCCGTCGGCGTGCCGGTCGTCCACGATCTCGCCGGCGTCGGCGGCAATCTGCAGGACCATCTCGATCTCTTCGTCATCGCCGAATGCACCGGCGACCATACCTATGACGGCTACGCCAAATGGTATCGCTCGGCCTGGGCCGGGCTCGAATATCTCCTGTTCAAGCAAGGGCCGGTCGCCTCCTCGCTCTTCGAGACGGGTGGGTTCTGGTATGCCGATCCCGAGGCGCGCTCGCCCGATATCCAGTTTCATCTCGGCCTCGGCTCCGGCATCGAGGCCGGCGTCGCCAAGCTGAAGAATGCCGGCGTGACGCTGAACTCCGCCTTCCTCCGCCCCCGCTCGCGCGGCACGGTGCGCCTCGCCTCGAGCGATCCCGCCGCCGCCCCGCTGATCGATCCGAATTACTGGGCCGACCCCTATGACAGGGCCATGTCGCTCGAGGGGCTGAAGCTCGCGCGCGAAATCATGCAGCAGAAGGCGCTTTCCCCCTTCGTCATGGCCGAGCGGCTGCCGGGCCCGAATGTCCTCTCGGACAAGGACCTCTTCGACTATGGCTGCCGCCATGCCAAGACCGATCACCACCCGGCCGGCACCTGCAAGATGGGCATTGACGATCTCGCCGTGGTCGATCCGGAGTTGCGCGTGCGCGGCCTTGCGGGCCTCCGGGTCGCCGATTCCTCGATCATGCCGATGGTGAATTCGTCCAACACCAACGCCCCGAGCATCATGATCGGTGAAAAGGCGGCTGATCTTATTCGTGGCGCGACGCCCCTGCCCCGGGTTACGGTCGAAGCGATCGAAGAATCACGGCCAAAGGCCGCCTAAGCATCAAGGGACAGGAAAGCTCGATGATCAGCCATTGCGTCTTCATCAACTATCGCGCCGACACGACCGATGGGATGAAGGACGATATCTATAACGCCTTGCAGGCACTGAAGCCGCGCGTACCTGGCCTGACCGGGATTGTGATTGCCCCGAATTCGAGCCCGGAAGGTCTCGACAAGGGCTTTTCGGAAGGCTTCATCGTGACGTTCCGCACGGCCGCGGCGCGCGACCAATATCTCGCCGACGAGGAACACGCCAAGGTCGGCGCCAAGATCGTCTCGGCGGCCGAGGGCGGCATTGACGGCCTGCTGGTCTACGATCTCGAATATTGATCGGCCTCTATCGCGTGTCAGGCGGGCCGGACAGATGTCCGGCCTCACGCGATGGCTCTGGCCAGATCGTCAATGGAAATCCCTTGATTTCGGGATGACGCGGACATTGCGCGGATGGCTCGCGCTGCGCGGATATTGCGGATGGACGATCTCGTCGGCGCGGGAGGGATCGAGCTTCGGCCGCCGGTCTTCGGCGAGGTGACGCAGATCGTCCGTGCGATCGACGAGATTGCGCGCGACCAGATGAACGACGTTTTCGGTGCTCCGCTGGATCGCGCCCTCCACCAGCACGAGCTTGGCACCGATGATCGTGCGGCGGAACTTGTCGAAGAGCTTGGTCCAGACGACGACATTGACGATGCCGGTCTCGTCTTCCAGCGTCATGAAGACGACATTCCCCTTGCCCGGCCGCTGGCGCACGAGCACGACGCCGGCCATCCGGGCTCGCGTGCCATCGCCGAGCGCGGTCGTGGCCGCCGCGGACAAAATGCCCTCGCGGGTCAGCCTTTCGCGCAGGAAGCTCATCGGATGTGCCTTCAGCGAGAGCCGAAGCGTCTGGTAATCGGCGACGACATGCTCTGAAAGCGGCATAAGCGGCAGCGGCGCATCGCGCTCGACGCCGAGTTCCGCCGCGTCGGCGGCTGCGAAGAGCGGCAGCACATCCGAACTCGGCAGGCGGCGCACTTCCCAGAGCCCCTGCCGCCGGTCGAGGTCCAGCGAGCGCAGCGCATCCGCATCGGCGAGCTTCTCATAGGCGCGCCGCTCGAGGCCGGTATGGCGGACGAGATCATCCATAGCGGCAAAGCCCACGCCCCGCGCCGCGGTGATCCGCGCCGCCCAGTCCTCGCGAAAGCCATCGATCTGGCGAAAGCCGAGCCGGAGCGCGAGGCCGGCCCCGGTCGGCTCCAGAGTATTGTCCCAGAAGCTCGCATTGACGTCGACCGGATGAATCGGCACGCCATGCTCGGCCGCGTCGCGCACGATCTGCGCCGGGGCGTAGAAGCCCATGGGCTGCGCATTCAGAAGCGCCGCCGCGAAGGCCGCGGGATGATGGCATTTGATCCAGGCGGAGATGTAGACGAGCTTGGCGAAGCTCGCGGCATGGCTCTCGGGAAAGCCATATTCGCCGAACCCTTCAATCTGCGAGAAGCAGTTCTCGGCAAAGGCCGGCTCATAGCCGCGCGCGATCATGCCATCGACCATCATCGCCTTGTATTTATGGATGGTTCCCAGATTGCGGAACGTCGCCATGGCCTTGCGCAGGCCATTGGCCTGATCGCCCGTGAACCGCGCAGCGACCATGGCGAGCTTCATGGCCTGCTCCTGAAAGATCGGCACCCCGAGGGTTCTGGAGAGAACCTCCTGCAATTCGTCGGGATCGCCATGCTCCGGCGAGGGCGAGGGGTAGCTCGGCTTTTCCAGCCCGGCCCGGCGCTTCAGATAGGGATGGACCATGTTGCCCTGGATCGGGCCAGGCCGAACGATCGCGACCTGGATGACGAGGTCGTAGAATTTACGCGGCTGCAGGCGCGGCAGCATGTTCATCTGCGCGCGGCTCTCGACCTGGAAAACGCCGACCGAGTCGCCCTTGCAGAGCATGTCGTAGACCGCCGGATCCTCGACCGGGACGGTATGGAGTTCATAATGCTCGCCGCCGGCACCTTCGATCAGGTCGAACGCCTTGCGGATACAGGTCAGCATGCCGAGGCCGAGAATATCGACCTTCATCATCTTGAGCGTCGCCACATCGTTCTTGTCCCATTCGATGAAGCTACGGTCCTCCATCGCCGCCGGACCGCTCGGGACGAGATCGCTCAGCAGCTTGCGCGTCAGCACGAAGCCGCCGACATGCTGCGACAGATGGCGGGGAAAGCCCCGCAGCTCCATCGCCAGCCGAACCACGCGCTCGATCGCCTTGTTCTTCGGATCGAGGCCGGATTCGCGGATGTGCTTCTGCTGGATCTCCGAGCCCCAGCCACCGCCCCAGACGGTACCGCCCAGAGCCAGGATTGCATCCTCGGAAAGGCCGAGCGCCTTGCCGACCTCGCGAACAGCGCTCTTCGTGCGGTAGGAAATGACGGTCGCGCAGATCGCGGCCCGCAGCCGCCCATAGCGGCGATAGATATACTGGATGACCTCCTCGCGCCGCTCATGCTCGAAGTCCACGTCGATATCCGGCGGCTCCTTGCGCTCGGTCGAGAGAAACCGCTCGAACAGGAGCTTGTGGCGCATCGGGTCGACGGCGGTCACGCCGAGGCAGAAGCAGATGACGGAATTCGCCGCCGATCCGCGCCCCTGGCAGAGAATGCCCATATCATTCGCATATTCCACGATGTCGTGGACCGTGATGAAATAGGCCGGATAGTCGAGTTTCCGCACGAGCAGCAATTCGTGCTTGATCTGCTTGCGGATCGCGGGCGGTATCTTGACGGGATAGCGTCTGGCCGCCCCGCGAAAGACCAGTTGCTGCAGATAGCGATGCGGGCTCATGCCCCGGGGCACCGGCTCGCGCGGATATTTGTAGGCGATCTCATCGAGCGTGAAGCGGATCAGACCGAGGAAACGTCCGGTCTCCGAGATCGCATCGGGGCAATCGCGAAAGAGCCGCGCCATTTCCACGCCGCTCTTCAGATGGCGCTCGGCATTGGCCTCGAGCAATCGCCCGGCCTTCTCGATCGTCGTCTTCGCGCGGATGCAGGAGAGTACGTCCTGCAAGGGTCGCCGCTCCGGCGCGTGATAGAGCACGTCGTTGACCGCGATGAGCGGCACGCCGGCGCTGGTCGCCCGATCGAACAATCCGGCCAGGCGGCGGCGATCATCGCCCTTGCGATACATCACCGCGCCCAGCCATGTGCGCCCCGGCGCAAGAGCGGCCAGGCGCTTCAAGGCGGGCGCCACATCGGGCTCGGACTGGCGGGGCGGCATCAGGATGAAAAGCGAGCCCTCCGCACAGGCCGCGAGATCTTCGAAATCGAGATGGCATTCGCCCTTCGGCGCCCGCTTCTTGCCGAGGCTGAGCAGATGGCAAAGCCGGCTATAGGCGGCAAGATCGGTCGGGTAGGCGAGGATATCCGGCGCACCATCCCTGAAGACGAGACGCACGCCGACGACCAGCCGGAAGCCTGCGGCGCGCGAGTTTCCACTGTCCTCGTCGCACCAGGCGTGATGCGCGCGAACAATGCCGGCAAACGTATTGCGATCGGCAATGCCGATCCCCGACAGGCCGAGCGCATGCGCCTGAACGACCAGTTCGGACCCATGCGACCCACCCTCGAGAAAGGAGAAGTTGCTCATGACGGCGAGTTCCGCATAGGCGGTCATGCGAAAAGCCCATGCAGATACCAGCGCGGGCCGGGTTGCTGCTCTTGATAAAGCCCCTCGCGGAACAGCCAGAAGCGGCGGCCCTCCCGGTCTTCGACGCGGTAATAGTCGCGCTCGCGCGTATCGTCGTTCGCCCGCCACCATTCCGGCGCGATGCGCTCGGGGCCTTCCGCGCGCGCAACCTGATGCAGCACGCGGCGCCAGCGAAAACTGAGCGGCGGCCCGTCCGGCACACCCGCCAGGGCCTCCACCGGCTCGGGCGGGTTGAACAGGCTGAGCGGACGTTGCGGCGGCTCGCCCGACAGGAAGCCCTCGTCCCAGCCCGGGCACGACGGGTCGTCCAGGCTGAGAGCCGGCACGGCCCGGGCACGGCGCTCGGGAATATGCGTATCCTCCGGCACGAAGCGCAGCACCCGCTCCACACCGAAACGGGCGCCGAGCCGATCCACCAGATCGGACACGGCGTCATCATCGAGCGCATGGCCATCGAGGCTGGATTGAGCCTCGAGGAACGGCTCGGTCCGGAACGCACCGAGCCGGATCAGGTCAAAGCCGAAGCCGGCCTCGAGCGGGTCCGACAGCGCATCGAGCTTTTCATGGAAGAGGCGCGCAATCGCGACAGGATCGCGATTGGGACGCGCGGTCGCGACCGAAATCCGCCTGACGAGCCCATCGACACGATAGAAGCTCGCCTCGAAGGCCCGGCCGCCTTCGCCGCGCGTCTGCAGGAGGGCGGCGATATCCGCAGCCAGCGCCCGGAGAGAGGCATTCATGTCGTCCGCATGCGCGATCGGCTCGAAGAAGATGCGCTCGGCCAGAACCGCCGGCACGAGGCGGCGCGGCGAGACCGGGTGCTCGGCCCTGCCGATCAGTCGCTCGAGCCGATCGACGCAATCGGCGCCGAAGCGCGCGGCGAGCGGCGCGCGCGGCCGCTCCACCAGATCGCCGATCGTCTTCAAGCCGGCGCGTGTCAGGGCGAGCGTTCGCGCTTCATCGAGATCGAGCGCGGTGACGGAGAGCGGGCGGACGGCCTCCGCCTCCCGTCCCGGCTCCACGATCATCGTCCGCCCGATCCGCACGAGCGCGCGCGCCGTATCGGGCGTCCCGGCGATGACGCCATAAGCGGACAGGCCGAAGGTGGCGAGGCGCGCCATGACATCGGCGAGAAGCGCGGCCTCGCCCCTGAAGAGATGTGCCGCGCCGGTAATATCGAGGATCAGCCCGTTCGGACCATAGCGGGCGACGAGCGGCGTATAGCGATCGCACCAGTCGGCGATCCGCTCGATCAGCGCCTCATCCGCGACAGGATCATGATCGGCCACCAGCAGATTGGCAATCCGCGCCCGCGCTTCGGCGAGCGACAGGTCGGTGCCCAGGCCGAGCTTAAGCGCCTCCGGATCGGGCGCGACGATCCGGAGCGCGCCCTTCACCTTCTCGACGATCAGGAGCGGTTCTGCGCTCGAACGGAAGAACGGCGCCCTCGGCAGCCGCTTCAGGCGGTCCGAGCTCAGAAAGGGCAGCAGAATGGCGCAATAGCGCCTGATGCTTGAAGAGTTGGGCATCGCGGTTCCACTCCAGGCGCCAGGGTCCGCCGGGGGGGCCGTGCCGATGGCGCAACAAGGTCAGGTCGAAAGTCGGATGGCCGGGCGCATTCATGGGCAGCGCCGCTGCGGGACCCGCGCGCACGAGCCACCGTGTCTCGGCGCTGCCGGGCAGGGGCTGCGCGCCCGGCCGCAGCAGGAAGATCGTCACGCCGGAGGCTTCGGCTGCGAGCACGAGCCGGCGCTGCGTCGTCAGATCGAGCGCTTTCGGCTCGCCCCAGACCTCGACGATGATAGCGCCGAGTGCGGCACAACGCGCGACCTCGATGCCCGCCCGCAGTACCGCCACCGGATCGCGCAGCTTGACCAGGATGAGCCGCGCCGGATCGAGGCCGAGCGCCGCCAGCCCATCGGCATGCAGCGCGCCATTCTCCCGCTCGGCATAATCCTGCCGGATCCAGATGACCGGCCGATCCTGCGGCGCGGCCCTGAGCACGAGTGCGGCGGCGAAACCGCTCGCTGCCGCATTATCGGCACCGGCGGCGGCATGGATCTCGTGCAACGCGCCACAGGCAAGCCCGCCACCCAGCGCCGCATCGACTTCGCCCTGGTCGAGCCCGACGATCCGCGCGGCCTCGCGCCCCTCGGTTTCACCCGAAGCCTCGATCGCCGCCACGCGCCGCCGCAGGGCAGCAAGGGTCGCCTTTGCCGTATTCATTCTCACGCGTCGCTGTCACAACCAACCAACTGTTCCCGATTTGTTCTATAACGACTCCGGACGATGAAAGAGTCAATCGACATGAGTCGGCTCATCCCAATGGCTTGATAAAACAGGTGTTTTTGGCTTGTGGAGCGGTCCCGTTTCCCTGGAATTACACGCCAGCGGATCAATCGCCCGGCGCGACGACGTCCCGCCGTCATTGGGGGAGAGATCGGCTTCACCCCTTCCTACTCCGACCCGCCGAGACTAGGGTTTCACGCCATGAAACCCTTCCTGAGGTCGACCATGAAGCCGCTCGTCATCGTCCCGCAAAAGCCCGATAAAGCCGATCACGAAGCGATTCTCGACGCTCTGGTGCGCTATAATGATGCGACGTCCGGGCCGTCTGGCTATGAGGATGTCGCCGTTCTTCTCCGCGATCCCGACAGCGGGGAAACCATAGGCGGGCTCTGGGGAACCCTCTCTTATGACTGGCTCTTCATCGCGCTGCTGTTCGTGCCGCAGCAACTGAGAGGCCAGGGTCTCGGAACGAGCCTGATGCGGGAAGCCGAGCAAATCGCAAGACAGCGAAACTGCGCTGGCATATGGCTCGACACGTTCGGCTTTCAGGCTCCCGATTTCTATCGCGGCCTCGGCTATGAGCTCTTTGGCGAACTTCCGGATCACCCGCGCGGAACCAACCGCTTTCTCCTGCGAAAGATCATCGTCCCGACGACTGAATCGGCAAAACCTGCTTAAGAATCGCCACAAATCGCGTTATCATCATACCTAACGGCGCCCGGACCTTCTTCCTCTTCCGGACACGTTCATCGCCCCGCTCAAAGCGCCGCGACGTTCGATCACCCGCCTGCCTCCGAGACCGCCATGTTCCGCTTTTTCGAAGAACGGATTCCGGCCACCGCCCGTGGCATGCCCGGAGAGCCGCCCGATCGCCTCGCCGCCTTCTACTGGTTCTTCGTCGGCCAGGTCCGATGGTATTTCGTGGCCCTGCTCGGCGCCGGCCTGCTGGTCGCCCTGCTCGATGCGACGATCCCGGTCTTCATCGGCCGATTGATCTCGCTCTTGACCAACACCACGCCCGAGGCGCTTTTCCGCGACGACTGGCACATACTGGCCGGCATGGCGCTTTTCGTGCTTCTGGTGCGCCCCTGCGCGATCTTCCTGCAGAATCTCATTACCAACCAGATCATCGCCTCGGGCTTCACCAATCTCGTCCGCTGGCAAAGCCATTGGCATATCGTCCGCCAGAGCTGGACGTTCTTCCAGCATGATTTCGCCGGCCGGATCGCCGCCCGCGTCATGCAGACCGGCGTCTCGGTGCGCGACAGCGTCGTCGCCTCGATCAACGCCGTCTGGTACATCGCCATCTACGGCGCCAGTGCCATGATCCTGATGAGCCAGAGCAGCCCCTGGCTGATCATCCCGACCGTGCTCTGGATCCTGGCCTATCTGACGCTCTTGCGCATTTTCGTGCCGCGGCTGCGCGGCCGCTCGGTCGAGATGTCCGAGGCGCGCTCGCTGATCACCGGCCGCATCGTCGACAGCTACACCAACATCATCACGGTCAAGCTGTTCGGGCGAGCGCGGGAGGAGGATGACTATGTCCGCGAGGCGGTCGACCAGCACACCGACGCCTTCCGCGGCCAGCTCCGCCTGATCACGATGTTCGGCCTGCTGCTCGCCACGATCAATGCGATGCTCGTCGTGGGAACCGGCGCCATCGCGGTGCGGCTCTGGTCGCTCGGCATCGTGCAGGTCGGCATCGTCGCCATGGTGCTGCCGCTCACCTGGCAGATCGCCAACATAGCCGGCTTCGTCGCCCAGCAGGTGACCGCCATCTTCGAGAATATCGGCGCCGTGCAGGAGGGCATGATGTCGATCGCGAAGCCCCTGCGCCTCACCGACCGCCCCGGCGCCGAGACGCTGAAGGTGACGAAGGGCGAGATCACCTTCGACCACATCAATTTCAACTATGGCCGCTCCGGCGGCATCATCGAGGACCTGACGCTCACCATCAAGCCGGGCGAGAAGATCGGGCTGGTCGGCCGTTCCGGCGCCGGAAAGTCCACACTCGTCAACCTGCTGCTGCGCTTCTTCGATCTCGAAGGCGGCAAGATCATGATCGACGGGCAGAACATCGCCAATGTCACGCAGGAGAGCCTACGCGAGCAGATCTCGGTCGTGACGCAGGATACGTCACTGCTGCACCGCTCCATCCTCGACAATATACGCTACGGCCAGTCGCATGTGACGCTGAACGGCGTCGAGGAGGCGGCGCGGCGCGCCCATGCGCATGAGTTCATCGGCGATCTCGTCGATTGGCGCGGCCGCAAGGGCTATGAGGCCGAAGTCGGTGAGCGCGGCATCAAGCTCTCCGGCGGCCAGCGCCAGCGCATTGCCATCGCGCGCGTCATCCTGAAGAACGCGCCGATCCTCGTGCTCGACGAAGCGACGTCGGCGCTCGATTCCGAGGTCGAGGCCGCGATCCAGGAGCAGTTCGAAACGCTGATGGCGAACAAGACCGTGATCGCGATCGCGCACCGCCTTTCCACCATCGCCCGCATGGACCGGCTGATCATCCTCGATCGCGGCCGCATCATCGAAAGCGGGTCGCATGAGGAGCTTCTGGCCCTGAACGGCCACTACGCCTCGCTCTGGCGGCGCCAATCCGGCGGCTTCCTGGCGGAAGAGGCGGCCTGAGGCCGCCACTTCCGACCTCTCAGCCGATCACCACGTCCACCATGATCAGCTCGTGATCGGAGATCGCCGCGCCGGCATCGTCGACCGCCGGGATCGTGGCGGGGTTCGAGGCAACGAGGCCGCGCGTGAACAGCCAGTCGATCTTGCGGAACGGCGGCAGCGGCTTGCCGTCGGGCAAGGTGCGCAGCGTCGGCTCGGGCGCATTGCAGGCGCGCCAGTCGAATCCCGCTTCCGCCATCAGTCCGAAGAGTGGCTCATGGGCCGCCGCGTCGGCGATCGCCTCGGCCCCATCGAAGGGAACGTCCTTGGTGTTCAGATCGCCGCCAATGACGACCGGCAAATCGCCGGCCAGCCCATTGATCGTCTCGATCAGGCGCGCGATCTGCCTGGCCCGATCGTCCGCATCCGACTTGCTTTCCAGATGGACAACGACCGCCAGAAGCGGGCCCTCGCTAGTCTCGATCCGCGCCGCGATCGCCATGCGGAAGCCGAGCCGGCGCTGATCGTCCTTCGCCTCCAGCCACCAGACGGCGCCATCGTCGAGGCGGATCAGCGCGACATCGGAGAGCGGCAGGCGCGACAGCAGCGCATTGCCGTGAAAGCCGACCGCGTTGGTTTCGCCGCGATGCCAGGCGCGCTCGCGCTCGTCGCCGAGGCCGAGCTCAAGGAACTCGACGCCATAGGCGTAGCTGAAGCCAAGCGCCTCGGCGAGATCGGCCACGGTGTGGCGGTTGCCCGCCCGCGCCATGCCGAGATCGGCCTCGGAGAGAAGCAGCACATCCGGCGCGACGCTTGCCACCAGTTCGACCGAGGGCGTGTGGTGTTTCAGCCGTTCCGCGTTCCACGCGGCGATGCGGACCGGCCCTTCGGCCGGCTCCGTCATGGCGGCGTGGTGGATCTCGAGCGCGTTGAAGGCCGGCAGATCGAGCGCCAGCCTGTCATGCTCGGCCTTGGTGAGCGCCGCGGCCGCCGCCGCCTCGAACAGGGCGGCGGGCGGCGGCGGCAGATGCGGCACTGTCGCCGTCACGACATGGGAGGCGGTCGCCGCCGCTTCGTTGCGAGACATGGTGGCGTCGTCCCGGTTCAGGCCGCGATCGCCGCATGGCGCGCATTGATGCGATCGGCGAGCTTGCGGGCGCGCTCGATCGACTCCGCGCGGTCAGCGTCGAAGCGCTCGCCGATCTCCATGATCAGCGCGGTGCCGGGCAGCACGTCGATCGTGTCGAACAGCGTCTCCCACGGAATATCGCCCCAACCAAGCGGCAGGTGCAGATCGCCAATGCCGAGCGCGACGGCTTCGCTCGGCTGGTAGAACTTCGTCATCGTGTAGGGACGGCCGAAGCTGTCATGGACATGCAGGTGGCCGGCGACCGGACCCATCGCCTTCATCTCGTCGATGAAGTTCGCGCCGGTGCGGGTGGTCTCGATATAGCCGTGGCTGAAATCGATCGTGCCGACGAGGTTCGGATGATTGATGGCGCGGATCGTGTCGGCGACCTCGGACGGCATCTGGCGATATTCGTCGTCATTGACGGCGAAGATGTTCTCGAGCGCGACGCGGACGCCGTGCTTGCCGGCAAGGTCCGCGAGCCAGGTGAGCGCATCCTGCTGCATCTGGTCATAGCCGACGAGGATGCGCTTCGGGCCCATCGGCGCATGGCCGGCATGGTGGACGAGGATCGTCGAGCCGACGCGCGAGCAGAGCTCCAGCATGGCCGCGGCGGCGGCCTTCTGGAATTCGAGGTTCCGCGCATCCATGAAATTCGAGACGATCAGTCCGTGCACCGTATAGCGCAGCGGGAACTTGGCACAGATATCGGCGAGGCGGCGGGCGCGCGCTTCGAGGACGCGACCGCCGGCGATCAGGTCTTCGCTGCAGAGGCCGAGTTCGGCGACATCGGCGCCGAGTTCCACGATCCGTGCCAGCGAGGCTTCGAGATGGTTCAGATCGCCAATGCCCGCCGTGGTGGCGAAGCCGACATGGGAGATGCTCGGGGTCTGGCTCATGGAAGCCTCCTTGCGAAAAGTCAGTTGCTGTTGGCGGGGGCCGCGATTCCGGCGGCGAATTCGATGCGAAGGCCCGTCTCGATCGAGAACAGGTGCACATCGCGGGGGTCGATGGCGATGCCGACCGGCGTGCCGGCCGGCATGACGTTCGGGGTCGAGAGAGAAACCGCGAAGGAGAGCCCGTCGAGATCGGTATGAACGACGCGCCCCGCGCCGAGCTCCTCGACGAAATCGACCGTCGCGGGGATCGAGCCCGCCGTGCCCGGCTCCACCAGCCGCGCGGCCTCGGCGCGCACGCCGAGCGCGACCTTGTGGCCGACGAGACGGGCATCGAGCGTCGCCGGAATCGGGATCTGCCGCTCCGCGTCATAGACGAAGACGCCGTGGCGATCGATCGTGCCTTCCATGAGGTTCATGGCCGGCGAGCCGACGAAGCTCGCGACGAAGCGGCTGGCGGGACGGTTATAGACTTCGGCCGGCGAGCCAACCTGCTCGATGCGGCCGCCATTCATGACGACGAGGCGATCGCCGAGCGTCATGGCCTCGACCTGGTCGTGCGTCACGAAGATCGAGGTGGCGCCGAGGCGGCGATGCAGGCGGCGGATCTCGGCGCGCATCGCGACGCGGAGCTTGGCGTCGAGGTTCGAGAGCGGCTCGTCGAACAGGAACACCTTCGGCTCGCGCACGATGGCGCGGCCCATGGCGACGCGCTGGCGCTGGCCACCGGAAAGGGCGGCCGGGCGACGATCGAGATAGGCTTCGAGGCCGACGATCTTGGCGGTCGCTTCCACGCGGCGGCGACGCTCATCCTTCGGCACGCCAGCAACCTTCAGCGCGTAGCCGATATTCTCGGCGACCGTCATATGCGGATAGAGCGCATAATTCTGAAACACCATGGCGCAGCCGCGCTCGCGCGGCTCGAGATTGTTGACGACCCTGCCGTCGATCGCGATCTCGCCGCCGGATATCTCCTCGAGCCCGGCGACCATGCGCAGCAGCGTGGACTTGCCGCAGCCCGAGGGGCCGAGAATGACGATGAACTCGCGCGATGCGATGTCCAGATCGACGCCGTGCACCACGGCATTCTTGGCGTAGGCTTTCCTGACGCCGCGGATTGCGATCGATGCCATGAAGCTATCCTTTCAAAGGAAGTTTTGCGTCATCCCGGGCTTGACCCGGGATCCATGACAGACTGTGACGGCTCAGGCCCTCATGGATCCCCGCTTTCGCGGGGATGACGCCAGCTCGTGGAGCAGCCCTGCCTGCCATCGCTATTTCTCCGTCGAGATGAGGCCGCGCACGAACCAGCGCTGCATGAAGATGACGAGGATCAGCGGCGGCGCCATGATGACGAGCGTTCCCGCCATGGCGACGTTCCAGTCCGGCAGCCCGAATTCGGACGGGATCAGGGTCTTCAGCTGCGTCACCGCGATGCCGAAGCTCGGATCGGTCGTGACGAGGAGCGGCCAGAGATACTGGTTCCACGCCCAGACGAACATGATGGTGAAGAGCGCGATCATGTTGGGCCGCGACAGCGGCAGCAGGATATCCCAGAAGAAACGGATCGGGCCCGAGCCATCCATCTTGGAGGCCTCGGCCAGTTCGTCCGGCACCGTCAGGTAGAACTGGCGATAAAGGAAGGTGCCGGTCGCGGTCGCGACCATGGGCAGGATCAGGCCGGGATAGGAATTGAGCAGGCCCCACTGCAGGTTGACCTCGATGCCCGAGACGGCATGGATCAGCCAGTTGATGCCCGTCACGTTCAGGATCGCTTGGAACGGCGCCAGCGCGTTGGCGGCGACCGCATAGGTCGGCACGATGCGCACTTCGAGCGGCAGCATCAGCGTCAGGAAGATCGCCCAGAACAGGATCGACCGGCCGGGGAAGCGGAAATAGACGATGGCGAACGCCGCCATGGAGGAGAGCGCGACCTTGCCGAAGGCGACCGCCGTGGCAAACAGGATCGAATTGAACAGCTTGTGGCCGAGATCGGCCCGATGCCAGGCCTCGCGGACATTGTCGAGGAAATGGCTGCCCGGCGTCAGCGGCATCGGCACGATGTTCACGGCGCGGATGTCGTGGGTCGAGGCGATGATGACGATCGCGAAGGGCAGCAGCGCCACGATGAGGCCGACCAGCAGGATGAACTGGCAGATCGCGTTGAAGATGGGGGTACGTTCGACCATGGTTCCCGCCCCTATTTGTAGTGCACGCGCCGCTCGATGAAGCGGAACTGCACGAAGGTGAGCAGGATGACGAGCACCATCAGGATGATGGACTGCGCGGCGGCGCCGGAATAATCGAGACCTTTGAAGCCGTCGAAATAGATCTTGTAGACCATCAGCTCGGTGGCGCGCGCCGGACCGCCCTGGGTCATGATGTCGACGATGCCGAAGCTATCCTGGAAGCTCTCGGTGATGTTGATGACGAGCAGGAAGAAGAGCGTCGGCGTCAACAGCGGCAGCTGGATATCCCACATGCGGCGCGCGGGGCCGGAGCCGTCCATCGCCGCCGCCTCGATCAGCGAGCGGGGAATGGACTGCAGCGCCGAGAGGAAGAAGATGAAATTGTAGCCGATATATTTCCACGAGAAGGCGATGATCACGGCGATCATCGCATCATTGCCGTCGAGCGCCGGATTCCAGATGCCGGGCCAGACCTGGTTGATCAGCGAGAGCAGGCCGGCTTCCGGCGCGAGGATGAAGCGGAAGGCGAGGCCGAGCGCGGGCGCCGCGATCGCATAGGGCCAGACGAAGATCGAGCGATAGGCGCCATGGCCGCGCAGTTCGCGATCGGTGAAGAGCGCCAGGATCAGCGCCATGCCCATGGCGATCGCCGTCGAGCCGAGGCCGAAGATCATGCTGCGCGAGATCGAGTTCCAGTAGACCGGATCGCTCAGCAATTGCTGGAAGTTCTGGAAGCCGACCCAGCGGTTGCCGCCGCCCCAGGGCTGCTCGAGCGTGAAGGCCCAGAAGAGGGCCTGTCCGCTCGGCCAGTAGAAGAACACGAAGATCAGCACGAGCATCGGCAATGCGAACAGGATGCCGATCGTCGTGGAGGAGAAAGTCGCGCGCTTTTCCATAGGGGCTCGGTCGGTTTGAAAGAAGAAGCCCTCGCCCGGCAAGCGGGCGAGGGTCAGGGCATGTCGGCGCCAGGACTACGGCAGGGTCTTGCCCTGGTAGGTCTGCTCGAACTTGCGCAGGATCTGGTTGCCGCGAGCGGCAGCCTCGTCGAGCGAAGCCTGGACGTCTTCGTTCTTGATGAAGATCGCCTGCAGGCCGTTCGACATTTCCTGGCGGATCTGCAGCAGGCCGCCGAGACGGATGCCCGGGAGCGAGCCCTGCTCGGTGGTGGCGGCGGTCAGGCTCTTGATCGCCAGTTCACGGCCGGCATAGGGAGCCTTCTCGTAGAAGCCGTTCTTGACGAGATAGTCATAGCCCGACTGGCGGACCGGGATGTAGCCGGTCACGGTCGACCAGGTCAGCGCTTCTTCCGGCTTCGCGATGAAGTTGAAGAAGGCGGCGGCGGCCTTGTATTCGGCCTCCGACTTGCCGGCGAGCACCCAGAGCGAGGCGCCACCGACGAACGAGCTCTTGCGCTCGGTGCCGGCATAGACCGGGAGCATCGCGACGCCCCAGTTCATGCCTTCCTTGGCGGTGCGGCCGATATTGCCGTGGTCGCCGACCGAAGTGAGGATCACCTGGCAATCGCCGGCGGCAAATGCCTCGACGAAGGTCTGGCCGGTTTCCTTCGACTTGATGACGGCTTCGCCATTGTCGTACCAGCCCTTCAGGTCCTTGATGAACTGGACCCACTTGCCCTTGTTGAAGACCAGCTCGGCGTCGAGGCCTTCATAGCCGTTCTTCTTCGTGGCGATCGGCTCGCCGTGGACGGCGAGGAACTGCTCGCCATACTGCCAGATTTCGTCGCGCGAGATATTGAAGCCGAGCGGGCAGCTATAGCCGGCAGCCTTCAGCGCCTTGAAATCAGCCGCAGCTTCTTCCCAGGTGGCCGGAGCATGATCCTTGCCGATCTTGGCGAAGGCGTCCTTGTTCCAGTAGAGCAGCGCGGTCGACGAATTGAAGGGGAACGAATACATGTCGCCCTTCGAAGTCGCGTAATAGGAACGGATACCCGAGAAGTAATCGCTCCAGTCGACCGTGTAGCCCATGTCGGCCATCAGCTTGTTGGCCGGGTAGTAGGCACCGGAAAGCATGATGTCGAGCGTGCCGGCGTCAGAGACCTGGGCGATCGTCGGCTGCTGGCCGGCGCGGAAGGCCGCAATGGTGTTCTGCAGCGAGGCGTCATACGAGCCCTGGCTGGTGCAGACGACCTGGTAGTCGCTCTGGCTGGCATTGAAGCGGTCGCACTGCTCCTGGACGCGCTTGGCGATATCGCCCGAATTGCCGAACCAGAAGTCGATCTTGGTCTTGTCAGCCGCGGCCGGACCGGCCAGCAACGCCGCAACGGCAAACATGCCGACGGCGCCGAGAAGCTTGGCGTTCATGAGAACCTCACGAATGATGTGGAGCGCCAATCCCGGCGCGACGGGCATCCGCTTAGCCCATGAGCCGTGACGCTCGCATGACATGCCGGCTAATAGTACGACGGCTTATTATCACCTGAAGAGCACCTTGCCACCCAGCGCGACGCGCTTCGGCCTCGAGGCTGCGATCGGCACGCCGCGTCAACCCTTGCTCCGGCTCGGGAGCGGTGCGCCCGCCGCCCGCTCGGGCGCAGCGACCAGCGTGGGACGCGCCGACGACGTGGAGCGATGCCCCCGGCCCGATCGCTGGAGCGCCTCGAACCGCCCGATCGGCGGCAATATCCACCTCTTTCGCAATGCGCACCCTTGCGGGGAAGGCTTCCGGCGCGTGACAGTCACGAAAAGACCGACTGGAAGCCCTCGATCGATGAAGAAGCCCGTCCCCGGCGCCAGGCGCGTGCCATTCGACCGTCTCATCGAGTGCCTGACCGGCATTTTCGAGCGCCATGGCTGTTCCGCCTCCGTCGCCGCCATCCTCGCCGAGAACTGCGCCTCGGCCGAGCGCGACGCGGCGGAGAGCCACGGCCTCTTCAGAATGCCGGGCTATGTCTCGACGCTGCGATCCGGCTGGGTCGATGGCCGCGCCCTGCCCGTCGTCGAGGATGTGGCGCCGGGCTTCGTACGCGTCGATGCGCAAAACGGCTTCACCCAGCCCGCGCTGGCCGCCGGGCGGGCGCTGCTCATCGAGAAGGTACGGACGAACGGCATCGCCATCATCGCGATCCGCAATTCGCATCATTTCGCCGCCCTGTCGCTCGATGTCGAACCGTTCGCCAGCGAAGGGTTCGTCGCCCTCGCCTTCATCAATTCCATGGCCGTGGTCGTGCCGCATGGCGCCAAGGCGGCCGTGTTCGGAACCAACCCGATCGCCTTCGCCTCGCCGCGGGCCGACGGGCCGCCGGTCGTCTTCGACATGGCGACCTCCGCCATGGCGCATGGCGATGTCTCGCTCGCCGCGCGCGAGAACCGGCCGGTCCCCCCCGGCATCGGCGTCGACAGTGCGGGCCAGCCGACGACGGACGCGGCCGCCATTCTCGGCGGCGGCGCCCTGCTGCCCTTTGGCGGCCACAAGGGCTCGGCCATCGCCATGATGATCGAGATCCTGTGCGCCGCGATCGTCGGCAGCCGCTTCTCCTACGAGGTCGACTGGTCGAGCCATCCCGGCGCGAAGACGCCGAATACCGGCGAGACCATCATCGTGATCGACCCCAACCGGGGCAATAGCGGCCTCGCCCCCTTCGCGGCGCGCGTCGAGGAACTGATCGGCGAGATGCAGGAAGCCGGGCAGGAACGCCTTCCCGGCGACCGCCGGCAGGCCGCCCGGCGCGAGCGCCTGCGCGAGGGCATCCCGCTCTCGCCGGCCGCCATCGCCATGATCGAGGAACTCGGCGGCCATCTCTGAACGGGCGGGACAGACCCAGCTCGCGCGCCCCGGTCTTCGGCCGTTTCACCCTTGCCGTCCCAGGCGTTCTGCGGCAAGAAGCGCGCCCGCATGGAAATCCCGGTGGCGCCGATGGTTGATCTCTATCCGAGCATCGAACCCTTTGAACGCGGCATGCTCCCCGTCGGCGACGGCCACGAAATCTATTGGGAGGTCTGCGGCAATCCCAGGGGCAAACCGGCGCTCGTGCTCCATGGCGGGCCGGGCTCGGGCTCGTCGTCCACTGTACGGCGCTATTTCGATCCAGAAGCCTATCGCATCGTGGTCTTCGACCAGCGCAATGCCGGCCGCAGCACACCGCATGCGAGCGAACGGACGATCGACCTCGCCACCAACACCACCGCCCACCTCCTCAGCGACATCGAGCAGCTGAGGCGATATCTCGGTGTCGAGCGCTGGCTCGTGCTCGGCGGTTCCTGGGGCTCGACACTGGCGCTGGCCTATGCCGAGGCCCATCCGGAGCGGGTGACCGAACTCGTGCTCAACAGCATCGCCACCACCACGGCGCGCGAGATCGAGTGGATCACGCGCGGCGTCGGCGCTTTCTTTCCCGAGGCCTGGTCTCGCCTTCTCGATGGCGTCCCGCCTTCGGAGCGTTCCGGCAATCTGATCGACGATTATCATCGCCTGCTGATGCATGCCGACCCGGCCGTGCAAGACAAGGCGGCGCGCGACTGGTGCGACTGGGAAATGGCGATTGTCGCGGTGCGATCCGATCACACACCGCACCCGCGCTACCTCGACCCGGCCTTCCGGCTCGGCTTCGCCCGCCTCGTGACGCATTACTGGCGCCATCGCGGCTGGCTCGCGGAAGACCAGTTGCTTCATGGCGTCGGGCGGCTGGCCGGCATTCCCGGCGTGCTGATCCACGGGCGGCTCGACATTGGCGGCCCGCTCGTCACGCCCTGGCAGCTCGCGCAGCATTGGCCCGGCAGTGAACTCGTCATCGTCGATACGGCCGGCCATGATGCGCGCGACCCGGGCATGGCCGAGAGCATCGCCGCCGCCACGGATCGCTTCCGGCGGCAGGGCTGCTAGACCGGAGCAGCCGCAGCATATGCTGCCAGAATATGGCATCATGGCCCGATATCTGGAAAGCCATTGATGTCACGCTCGGAACGCCTGCTCGATCTCCTGCAATTGCTGCGGCGCCATCGCCAACCGGTGAGCGGTGGTGCGCTCGCGGCCGAGCTCGGCATTTCCATCCGCACGCTCTATCGCGATATTGCCAGCCTGCAGGCTCAGGGCGCGATGATCGAGGGCGAGCCCGGCATCGGCTATATCCTCAAGCCCGGCTTCATGCTGCCGCCGCTGATGTTCTCGGAGGACGAGATCGAGGCGCTGGTGCTCGGCCAGCGCTGGGTGGCGAAGCGCGCCGATAGCCGCCTCGCGCGCGCCGCCGGCGATGCGCTGGCCAAGATCGCCGCCGTTCTGCCGGCTGATCTGCGCGAGGGCCTCGACACCTCGACATTGCTGGTCGGTCCAAAGGACCTCGCGCCGGCCAATACCGTCGATCTCGGCACGATCCGCAAGGCGATCCGCGCCGAGCGCAAGCTTACCATCGCCTATGAAGATCAGAGCGGCGCGGCCTCGGACCGCGTGGTCTGGCCCTTCGCGCTCGGCTTTTTCGAACGCGCCCGCGTGCTCGTCGCCTGGTGCGAACTGAGGCAGGATTTCCGCCATTTCCGCACCGACCGGATCAGCCGGCTCGATCTATCGGATATCCGCTATCCCCGCCGCAGGCAGGTGCTGCTGAAGGAATGGCGGCTCATCGAGGGCGTGCCGCCAAGCTGAATTCGATACTGCCATAAACTGGCAGCATACCGCGCTAGATCTTCTCCTGCCCCAAACAGGAGACCATCTCATGGCAAGCCCCAATCTCTTCCTTCTCTATGTCGAAGACACCCCGAAGAGCGTCGCCTTCTATACCGGCCTTCTCGGCCGGGAAGCGGCGGTCGCCTCGCCGAATTTCGCCTCCTTCGCCCTCGACGGCGGTGGCGCGCTCGGCCTTTGGGCCCGACACAAGGCCGTGCCGCCCGTCGCGCAGGCCGGCACCGAAGGCGAGATCGCCTTCATGGTGAAGGACAAAGCCGCGATCGAAGCGCTCTATGCCGATTGGACCGCACGCGGCCTCGCCATTGCGCAGGAGATCACGACGCTTGATTTCGGCCCGACCTTCGTCGCCCTCGATCCCGACGGCCACCGCCTTCGCGTCTGCCTCTTCGACGAATGAGGCCGGCATCATGACCAACCATTGGGTCGCGGTCGCCTCGGCGGAGCATGTCCGCCGGGGCCGGTCGGAGGGCTTCATGCAGGTCTGCCACGGCAAGGCCGCACCGCTCAGGCGGATCAAGCCAGGAGATTGCGTCGCCTATTATTCGCCGACGATCGGTTTTGGCGGCGCGGACCGTCTCCAGGCCTTCACCGCGATCGGACGCGCGCGGGATGGCGATCCCTACATCTTCGACGCGGGCGGCTGCTTCCGGCCCTATCGCCGCGATGTCGACTGGCTGGCGGCGGCCGAAACGCCCATTCGTCCCTTGCTCGACCGGCTCGATTTCACGGCCGGCAAGCCGAACTGGGGCTACCAGCTCCGCTTCGGCGTCATCCCGGTCAGCGCCTTCGACATGGAGACGATCACCGAAGCCATGGGGCTTGCGCCTGACGCGCTCAAAGCGTGACGCCCAGGCGCTCCGTCCAGACGAGGCCTTCGACGGTGTCGCCGCGGGGCTTGTATTCGCAGCCGATCCAGCCTTCGTAGCCGAGCTCTTCGAGCGCGAGAAAGATCGCCGGATAGGAGATCTCGCCCTCGTCGGGCTCGGCGCGGCTCGGGACGGCCGCGATCTGGACATGGCCGATCAGCGGCATGAAGGTTGTGAGCCGCGTCAGCACGTCGCCGGTCGCCACGCCGACATGATAGACGTCGAACAGCAGCTTGACGTTCGGCGTGCCGATCCGCTCGAGGATTTCAGCCGCCTGCTCGATCGTGGAATAGAAATAGCCCGGCTTGTCGCGCGGGTTGATCGGCTCGATCAGCAGCGTCAGGCCGGCGCGCTCGGCCTCGGCGCTGGCATGGCGGAGATTGGCGACGAAGGTCGCGCTCGACCGCGCGTCGAAGGGGACCACGCCCGCCATGGCGTGGATCATCGTGGCGCCGGTCGCCCGGCAATAGGCGATCGACTGGGTGACCGCAGCCTCGAACTCCGCCTCGCGCCCCGGCAGGGCGCCGAGGCCGAATTCGCCCGCCTTCAGATCGCCCGGCGCCGTATTGAGGCCGGTCAGGACGATATCGGCGGCATCGCAGGCCGCGGCGACCGCCGCGGCCGGGACATCATAGGGCCAGTGCAATTCGATCGCGCGGAAGCCGGCGCGCCCGGCCGCCTCGATGCGATCGAGCAGCGGCAGCTCGGGCCAGAGGAAGCCGAGATTGGCGGAAAAGCGCAGCATGGAACGGCTCCCTCTTGTCTGGATCAGGTAACGATTCTTCTCTCGATCAGGCGACGAACGTGCCGCCGAGCTCGTCCTCGATATGGGCATGGACGATCTCATCGAAGCTCTTCTCTGCCACGAAGCCGAGCTCGCTCGCCCGCTTCGCGTCAAACGCCGTGGCCCAGCCGTCGACGATACGGATGATCGTCGGATCGGGAACGCGCTTGATGCGCGCCACGACATTGTCGCCCGCGATGCGGCGGAGCGCATCGATCTCGTCGGCGACCGTGCAGGAGAGCCCCGGCAGGGAAATCGCCCGGCGCGGCCCGATCGCATCGCCCGACAGCGTAGCGGCATGCTTGAGGAAGCCGACCGCCGCGCGCGGCGAGGCAAACCAGTGGCGGACGCTCTCGGCGACGGGCAACACCGCCTCCTGGCCGTTCAGCGGTTCGCGGATGATGTTGGAGAAGAAGCCGGACGCCGCCTTGTTCGGCTTGCCAGGGCGCACGCAGATCGTCGGCAGGCGGATCGCGATGCCGTCGAAGAAGCCGCGGCGGGAGTAATCGGAGAGCAGCAATTCGCCGATCGCCTTCTGCGTGCCATAGCTCGTCAGCGGCGTCGTGAAATATTCGTCCGGGATGGTGGCGGGAAACGGCGCGCCGAATACGGCGATCGACGAGGTGAAGACGACGCGCGGGCAATAGCCGTCGCCGATCAGGCGGATCGCATCGAAGAGATAGCGCGTGCCGTCGAGATTGATCCGGTAGCCCTTGTCGAAATCGGCTTCCGCCTCGCCGGAGACGATCGCAGCCAGATGAAAGATCAGGTCCGGCCGGCCGGCGACGAGGCGCTCCGCCGTGCCCGGCTCGGAGAGATCGGCGGCCAGCGTCTCGACCTTGCCGGAAAAGCCGGCCGGCACGGGCGCCTCGATGACGTCGACCAGCGACAGCCGGTCGATCGGCTTTGCGCCGATGCCGCCATCGGCCACCAGTGCGTCAGTCAGCTTGCGACCGACCATGCCGGCAGCCCCGATGATCAGAATATGCATGAACAATCTCCTCCCCGATCTTGTTTCCTCGGGTTCATCACAGGCGCGCCCCCGGCGCAAGGGCCTCGCGCGGCTTTCGCGCTATCGCCACATGCCGCGCATGCGCGCCGCAATGTCCACGGGCGGCCGCGGCGCGCTGGCGGCAGCTTCCTGAGCCGTCAAAGGCGGCCAGATCCGCTGGTCGAACAGGCCGATGATCGCTGAGGGAATGAAACGCGTGCGCGTCGCATAGACATGGCGGTCGCCGCCCCTCGCCTGCTGGTGCACGAAGAAGCGCTGCGGCATGACCAGATGCAGCTGATCCTTGGCGCGCGTCATCGCGACATAGAGCAGCCGCCGCTCCTCCTCGATCTCCTCGGCGCTGCCGGTCGACAGATCGATCGGCATGCAGCCATCGATCGTGTTGAGCACGAAGACCGATTTCCATTCCTGCCCCTTGGAGGAGTGGATCGTCGAGAGGATCAGATAATCCTCGTCGCGATGGGGCACGCCGGCCTCGTCGCTGGTCGCATCCGGCGGATCGAGGGTCAATTCGGTCAGGAAGCGCTCGCGCGAGGCATAGCCGCCGGCAATCTGCTCCAGTTGCACGAGATCGGCGAGCCGCATAGCGGCATCTTCGTGGATGCGATCGAGATGCGGCTCATACCAGTTGCGCACCGCCTCGACCTCGGCAGGCCAGCCGGCCTGGCGCGACCGCAACGCGGTGATCAGCGCGAGAAAGGCCGGCCAGTCCTCGGAGGCACGGGCCGGCGGGGCGAAGCCCTTCAGCGCCTCGAGCGGATCGATCGCGCCGGCAACGGCATCGAGCAGGCGCCCGGCAATCATCGGCCCGACACCCGGCAGCAGTTGGACGACGCGGAAGCCGGCGACGCGGTCGCGCGGATTCTCCGCAAAGCGCAGCACGGCGAGCAGGTCCTTCACATGCGCGGCGTCGAGGAATTTGAGCCCGCCGAACTTCACGAACGGAATGTTGCGCCGGGTCAGCTCGACCTCGAGCGGGCCGCTGTGATGGGCGGCGCGGAACAGCACGGCCTGCGCCTTCAGGGCCACGCCCTGCTCGCGGTTCTCCAGGATCGTCTCGGCGACATAGCGCGCCTGCTCGCTCTCGCCCCGGACGGTCACGAGGCGCGGCCGGTCGCCCGCCGTCCGCTCGGTCCAGAGGTTCTTGGTGAACCGTTCGCTCGCCAGCCCGATGACGCCATTGGCGGCAGCGAGGATCGGCTGGGTCGAGCGATAATTGCGCTCCAGCGTCACCACGGACGCCTTCGGGCTGAAATGGCCGGGGAAATCGAGGATGTTGCGAACGGTCGCCGCGCGGAAGGAATAGATCGACTGCGCGTCGTCGCCGACCACGGTCAACCCTTCGCCCGAGGGCTTCAGGCCAAGCAGGATCGAAGCCTGCAGGCGGTTCGTGTCCTGATATTCGTCGACCAGCACGTGATCGAAACGCGCCGCGATCTCCCCGGCGATCGTCGGCTCGGCCATCATCTGCGCCCAGTAGAGCAGCAGATCGTCGTAATCGAGCACGTTCTGCGCCTGCTTCGCCTCGACATAGGCGGCAAACAGGCCCCTGAGCTGGTCCTTCCACATGGCGCACCAGGGAAAGACGCCGACCAGCACCTGATCGAGCGGCATCTCGGCATTGACCGCGCGGGAATAGATCGCGAGACAGGTTCCCTTGGCGGGAAAGCGGCTCTCGGTCTTGGAGAGGCCGAGTTCATGCCGCACGAGGTTCATCAGATCGGCCGAATCCTCCCGGTCGTGGATCGAGAAGGCCGGGTCGAGGCCGATCCAGGCGGCATGCTCGCGCAACAGCCGCGCACCGACGCCGTGGAACGTGCCGGACCAGTTGAGCGCATCGGTCATGGCGACGGCCTTGTCGCCCATGACGCCGGCGGCGATGCGCTCGACGCGATGGGCCATCTCGCTGGCGGCGCGGCGCGAAAAGGTCAGCAACATGATCCGTCGCGGATCGGCGCCATTCAGGATCAGATGGGCAACCCGGTGGGCAAGCGTGTTGGTCTTGCCGGAACCGGCACCGGCGATGACCAGCAAGGGGCCCTTCTCGGCGGTGGTGACGCCGAATTCGACCGCGCGGCGCTGATCGACATTGAGCCTCTGGAGATGGGCGGCAGTCATGATCGCGGCGGCTCTGCGGTTCGAATCAACGGCTTCGTCGAGCGACAGAGGAGCATGTTTCCCGTTTTGTTCGCAATCATTGCGACAGGAGCCAAGGCCCGATTGACAGCAGCACGCGCGTGCTCCACCGTTGGTTGCACCATCATGTGACTGTTCCGGGGGGCACGGTCCAATGCTGAACAGCCAGACTATGATCGGCGATCTGCCGAAAACCGCTGCCAGCCGCTCGGCGCCGCGCGTCGATCGTCCCGCATCGGCCGACGGCTTCGATCCGATGCGGCTCTTCCGGCTGATCCGGCGGCAACTTCCCATCTTCGGCCTCGTCGTGCTGATGGTGAACGGTCTCGCCCTGCTGATCGCGCTGCAATTGGCGCCGATCTATCGCAGCTCCGCGCTGCTGATCGTCGAGCCTCATCCGATGTCGTTCCTCGACAACGATCCGCCGCAGGCGCCCCGACCCGCCGATGGGGCGCGCGTGGAGAGCGAGGTCGAGATCCTGCGCTCGCCCGCCATGTTGCTGAAAGTGGTCGATGCGCTCGATCTGACGCAGGACCCTGAACTCGGCTTTCGGCCATCCTGGCGCCACCGCATCGAAGCCCTGCTCGGCATCGCCGTTCCCGTCATTTCGGCGGAGGAGATGGTCAAGCAGACGCTCGATCGCCTGCGGCGCACCGTGGCGATCAACCGCCGCGGCACCACCCAGGTGATCAGCGTCGACGGGCGCTCGCGTGATCCGGCCCGCGCGGCCCAGCTCGCCAATGCGCTGGCCAAGGCCTCGATCGACGCGCAGACCAGCGCCAAGATCGCGCTCGCCGCCGATGTCGAGCAGCGGCTCGCCCGACAATTGGACAATGCGCGGGCGGCCCTGCGCGGCGCCGACGGACGGCTCGACACCTTTCTCGACGACAGCATCCGGCAGATCCGCGACCCCGATCTCCGCGCCGAGCTCCTGGAACTGCGCGACGGCATCAAGGCGACGACGGACACCAGCCAGCGTTTTGCGGCGCTGGCTGACCGGGCCCGCGACCGGATCAAGGCCGGCGACTGGGACGCGCTGATCGCCGAGCTGAATTCCGACCGGCTCGTGGCGTTGAACCGGAGCCGGATCGATACGAGCGCGGAGCTCGCCGCCGCGACACGCCCGGCCGACATGCGCGATCTTCGCGCCCGACTCGTCGAGATCAATCGCCAGATGGACCAGGAGGCGGCGTCCGTCGTAAACCGCGTCGCGGCCGAAGCGGATAATGCGGGTGCGCGGGAAGGCGAGTTGCGCCAGAGGCTGAGCCGCCGTCTCGCCGATCGCGATATCCCCTCGGATCTGGTCCTGCGCTTTCGCGAGGTCGAGGGCGAGGTGAACGCGCTGAGCGGCGTTGTCGACAGGCTGACCACCAGTGCGAAATGGGCGGCCGCCCAGATGGACCTGCAACTGCCGGATAGCCGCATCGCCGCGCCGGCTCTGCCGCCAGCCGCACCGATCTCGCCCGACAAGCCGATGCTGTTGTCGATCGCCGCCGTTCTTTCGTTCATCCTCGCGGTCGTGGCGGCGCTCGTGCGTGACCGCCATTTCGGAGGCCTTGCGAGCCGCGAGCAGGTTGAGTCGACAACCGGCCTCGCCGTCATCGGGGACATCCCGAACATCGAACGACGCGGCGCCGCCGCCGGACACGACCCGCAGCTGACGGCGGCACAGATAGTCGACCACCCCACCTCGGCCTTCAGCGCCGCGATCAACACGGTGCGGCTTGAGCTGGAGATGGCGGCACTGGAGCCGGATCGCCAGGACATGACGCCCGTGATCCTGGTGACGTCGACCTTGCCGGGCGAGGGCAAGACGCTGATCGCCCTCTCACTGGCCCGCGCACTCAGCCTCGCCGGCCGAAGAACGTTGCTCATCGAGGGCGGCCGCCACGCTGCGCTCTACGAAGCAGCCGGGCTCGAAACGCGCCAAGCCCTTGCAGTGCAGCTTGCCGCACAGTCCGATGCCACGGCCGTTGAAGGTGTGATCAGAGATCGGACCGCCAATCTCGATCTCATCGTGAGGATCCCGGGCGGCCGCAGCGTTGCCGACATCGTCCAGCACGCATCGAAAATCCGCCAGACACTGCCCGCGTGGCGACGCGCCTATGACGCGATCATCATCGACGGAACAGCGCTTTCTGGCGGTGCCGAAACGCGTTTCCTTATCGGCCATGCCGATGATATTGTGTTTGTCGTGGCCGCCAGTCAGACAGGTCAAAGAAAAATTCGAGACGCGCTGGCAGATATCTTGCGGTTTCGACGGGCGGATGCGACCTGCCGCACGATCATCAATCGCGCATCCCCCATCTGACCCGCAGCCAAGAGAGCATTAATGCTGCGTTGCGATATTGTTGTTGCGCCGCATTGAAATCATGCTGCCCGCCGTGCAAACTGATAAGGCAGAGAGCTGGCGGGCGCGATCAGGACGCCAACAGGATTAGAGCAGAGGTTGCGATGACTGTTTCGAAGATCGTTCCGGTGATTCTGGCTGGCGGATCTGGCACGAGGCTCTGGCCAATCTCGCGGGACAGTCTCCCGAAGCAGTTCCTCGGTCTCGGCTCGGACCACACCTTCTACCAGGAGACCTTGCTGCGCCTGCCGAAGGCCGGACCGTCGGTGACGGCGCCCATCGTTGTGACGAGTGAGGATTTCCGCTTCTTCGCTCGTCGCCAGGCCACCGAGATCGGGATCGAACCGACGATCATCCTGGAGCCGGCGCGCCGCGATTCGGCCGCGGCCATGGTTATCGCCTCCCGCTTCGCCGTCGAGCGCTATGGTGAGGATGTCCTGGTCCTCGCGCTCGCCGCCGACCATCTCGTTCCCGATGCCGACCTCTTCCGCGAGGCCTGCCTTGCCGCCGCAACGGTGGCGGAGGAAGGCTATATCGTCACCTTCGGCATCACGCCGACCGAGCCGCGCACGAGCTATGGCTACATCAAGCCCGGCAAGCCCCTCGGCACGCCCGGCGCCTTCGCGGTCGCCTCCTTCGTCGAGAAGCCGGACCGCGCCACGGCGGAGACCTATGTCGCCGAAGGCTATCTCTGGAACTCGGGCAACTTCATCTTCCCCGCCACGCTCATGCTGTCGGAAGCCGAGAAGTTCGAGCCCGAGATCAGCGCGGCCGCGATCGGCGCCATCGCCGGCGCGACCGAGGATATCGGCTTCATCCGTCTGAACAAATCGGCCTTCCTGTCCATTCCGGCCAAGTCGATCGACTATGCCGTGCTGGAGCGCACCGATCGCGCCGCCGTCATCGAGGGGCGCTTCGCCTGGTCCGATATCGGCAGTTGGGACGCGGTGCGCGAGATGAGCACGGCCGATGCGAATGGCAATGTCACCCATGGCCCGGTTTCGCTGCTCGACAGCACCAATGCCTTCATCCATTCGGAGGGCCCGCTGGTTACCGGCATCGGCCTCGACGGGTTCACGGTCGTCGCGTCCGAGGATGCCATCCTGGTCATGCCGTCTTCGCGCAGCCAGGACGTCAAGCACCTCGTCGCCGGCCTCAAGGCCGAAAAGCGCAACGAGGCCAATGAACACATCAAGATGCACCGCCCCTGGGGCACCTATCAGACGATTTCGCGCGGCGACCGCTTCCACGTGAAGAAGATCATCGTCGAGCCGGGTGCGATCCTGTCGCTGCAGAAGCATCATCACCGCGCCGAGCATTGGGTGATCGTGAAAGGCACGGCCGAGGTCACGCAGGGCGGCCGCACCTATATCGTCAACGAGAACGAGTCGACCTATCATCCGGTCGGCGAGATCCACCGCGTCGCCAATCCGGGCAAGATCCCGCTCGAACTGATCGAGGTGCAGACCGGATCCTATCTCGGCGAGGACGATATCGTCCGCTATGAGGACGTCTACGCTCGCGTCTAGGCCCGGATTGACGACCACGAGTCTTTGCAGCCTGCTTTTCGGCGAAAGCGTGGGAAGCGGACTGCAGTTTTGCCCCGAAGGCGCCGGAGTTTCGGCTGGCGCCTCGATCCGGCGATCATGTGCTTGCGGGCGCGGCCGAGCCTACCCGACCCTGCCATAGTGATAGGCGCGGCTCGAAGGCCTGACGCCAAATTCCAGCTCGAGGATCAGGCGGCGCTCGCTCCGGCAGCGCGAGCCGGTATGGAAGACGAACGGATCCTCGGCAAAGCCCGAGCCGGCCGGGCCCAGGATCGTCAGGAATTTCTCCGGCGCAAAGGATCGCTCCAGCTCATCGAGCGATTGCCCGACCTTCAATGTGAGCTGCTGCCGTAGCGGACGCGAGCGGTGCGTGCCGGCGACACAGCGATGCGGCCCGGCATCGAGATCGACCGGCGTCAGGTAGAAGAAGAATTTCACCGAGCGCCAGGCGTTCATATCGAAATGATACTTGTCCTGCGCGGTATCGTGCAGATCGTCATCGTCGACCCGGGCGCCGGGAAAATTCCACCAGAGACGCGTGCGCGTCGGCATGACGGCGCCGCCGAGATAGGCGGTCGCGATGGCGCGGATGCCGGGATCCTGTCGCAACGCGACAATCGCCGGACAATCCTCGACGGCATCGAAATATTGCGCCGAGATGATATCGCGCTCCGAGCGCGCATTGACGGCGGCGATCTCATCGGCAAGGAAGCCGACTTCCGTACCGTTGCGGGCGAAACAGCGCCGCGTTCGCGCAAACTCATGGATCGACTGAACGATCTCGGGGGGAAGTTGAAGCCCCGTCGCGACCCCGTCGGTCACGAGGCGCTGCACAACGGCCGCCGGATCGAGACCATCGAGCACCACGCTACCTTCGGCACGCGGCAGCGAAGCCGGCGGACGGCGGAACAGCCGTTCGACGCGACGACCAAGCATGGTGCGCGCGAAGACGATCATGAGCGGCCATGAGGGATTGTCGCGCGTATAGGCCCAGTAGATCGGCATGCGGCGTGCGACGCGCCGAACGATCGACGGATTGTCGATGGCAACCATGGCTCGTTTCGGCCCCCTGCCGTCGGCCGAGCTGGCCGCGCTACCCTGGCGATGATGGATCGCTCCCGGCCGGACGGAGCCCGATAAAGCCCGTCACAGCCAAAGCCGACTTTGGCCGGAATCCCTTAATGCCGCGATAAGGCGCGCGGCCAATGGCGCTGCAACGGATCGCCTCAGGGGACGGCGATCCGCGGCCGGAATGGGGCTTATTTCTCAAGCCTCGCAATCAGGCTCGACGTATCCCAGCGCTGGCCGCCCATGGCCTGGACGTCGCCATAGAACTGATCGACCAGCGCCGTCAGCGGCAGCTTGGCGCCGTTCTTCCGCGCCTCGTCGAGGCAGATGGCGAGATCCTTCCGCATCCAGTCGACCGCGAAGCCGAACTCGAACGTGCCGGCGTTCATTGTCTTGTAGCGATTTTCCATCTGCCAGGACTGCGCCGCGCCCTTCGAGATCACCTCGACGACCGCTTCGACGTCGAGACCGGCGCGCTTGCCGAAATGCAGCGCCTCGGCCAGCCCCTGGACAATGCCGGCAATGCAGATCTGGTTCATCATCTTGGCGAGTTGGCCCGAGCCCACCGGCCCGAGCAGGCGGCAGGCGCGCGCATAGGCGGCGATCACCGGTTCGACCCGCTCGAAGATGCCGGCCTCGCCGCCGCACATGACGGTCAGGACGCCGTTCTCCGCTCCTGCCTGTCCGCCGGACACCGGCGCATCGACGAAGCCGAAGCCGCGTTCCTGCGCCGCGGCATGGAGCTCGCGGGCCACTTCGGCCGAGGCCGTCGTGTGGTCGACGAAGACGGCGCCGGCGGCCAGCCCCTCGAAGGCCCCGTCGGCCCCGATCGTGATCTCGCGCAGATCATTGTCATTGCCGACACAGGCGAAGACGATCTCCTGACCTTCAGCGGCCGCCTTCGGCGTCGGCGCCGAGCGGCCGCCGAATTCGGCCACCCAGGCCTCGGCCTTGGCAGCCGTCCGGTTATAGACCGTCACCGCGTGACCCTTGGCCTTCAGATGGCGAGCCATCGGATAACCCATCACGCCGAGGCCGAGAAACGCCACGTTCGCCATTGCCTTGTCCTTCTGATCCAGATGCCGATGCGGGATGCCTTCCTAAACCAGATCGGACCGTGCTGGATACTGTGCTCGGCAGCCACGGACCATATGCGCCAATCCGCACATGCATGGTCCGAGCCGCCCGGATAGGCAGCGGCGCCGGATCAAGCGGCAGCATGCCTGTCCGACGCGGCCAAACCTCCACCCAGGCTGCGCCCCGCCATCGCGGCACGCATCTTGCGTAACCATATCTCTTTGGCTGCGCGTCTTACGCCGGGCCGTATCTCGCTCTGGAGCGAGAAAGTGAGGATGGACATTATGTTGAGCCAAGCCGCCGGGCGAAGCCTGCGGGATGACCGCGACGAGATCCCCGAGGTCGACGCCGCGGGTTTTCGCATGTCGATGCGCCATCTCGCCGGAGCGGTCAGCGTCATCACCGTTGGGGTGGGTGCAGACCGCACCGGCTTCACCGCGACGTCGGTTTCCTCGCTTTCGGCCGAGCCGCCGGCGATCATGGTGGCCGTCAACCGCACTTCCTCGTCCTGGCCCGCCCTCCAGCGCCACCGCGCCTTTTGCGTCAATGTCCTCGCCGACGACCAGCAATTCGTCGCCGAGCGCTTCGCGGGGCGCGATGGAGCGAAAGGGGCGGAGCGCTATGACGGTGCCGCATGGCGGCCGCTCGCCACCGGCGCCCTCGCGCTTGTCGACGCACTGACCACTATCGACTGCGAACTCGAGGAAGCGATCGAACGGCATTCGCATGCCATCCTGATCGGCCGCGTCAAGGCCGTGACGACACGAACCGGAGCCCAGCCTCTGCTCTATTGGCACGGCGCCTACCGCCACATCTCCAACCATACCGGCTGAAGCGTTTCCGAGCGGGTGGGCGCCGGTCGGCGCAGAGGAAACGCAACAACTCAAATGGACAAGTCATTTCATCGTTTCCGTGAAACGATCGAAAGCGCTGACAAGGGAGCGGATCGCCTCCTCGCGCGTTGACCCATGTTGTCGACAAGGGAGTATCGATCCATGAGCACGCTTGAAACCGCTATTCCGCACCCCGCCGAAGAGCTTGCCGCACCGCACATGACCGAGACGCCGGAGACCGTGCGGGCCGCCGGACTGGCCACCTTGCGCCTTCTGCGCGAGGCGCGTGGCCTGAGCACCGTCGATCTCGCCCGCCTGTCGGGGCTCAGCCGCGACGAGATCGTTGCGCTGGAAAACGGAGCCTCGTTCACGATCGACCAGATCCATGCGCTGGCCGCCGCTCTCGAAGTTCGGCCGGAACAACTCACCACATGACCGCGCGGGACCAGGTTCCGCCTAGTGCCGGGGCTTCGGTGTCTTCAGGCCCGACCAGGTCGCGTTGATTTCGGCACCGATCAGCACGACCAGCGCGGTCAGCCAGAGCCAGAGCAGGAAGACGACGGGGCCGCCCAGCGAACCATAGGTCACGTCATAGGTCGCGATGCGCGTGACATAGACCGAGAAGAGCGAGCAGCCCGGCAGCCAGATCAGGGTTGCCGCGATGGCACCCGGCAGGATCCGCCGCACCCGCCGCCACGGGCCGCCGCCCTTGCGGTGGGGCACCGCGAAATAGATCGTCGCGATCGAGGCGAAAGCGATCAGGGCGAGCAGCGGCCAGCGGATCAGCAGGAAGGCCGTCGCCTGCGCATGCGGAACCTGCAGCAGAGAGAGCGCCACCGGCACGGCCGCGATCACCGCGAGCGTCAGCACGGCGAAGACGATCGCACCGACCGTGACAGCGATGGATATTCCGACCGCGACCAGAATGTTGCGATCATCCTTCACCTCATAGGCGAAGTTGATGCCGCTCATCAGCGCCGCGATGCCGGCGCGCGCGCTCCAAAGACCAATGCCGAAGCCCAGAAGAAGACCGGTATTGATCCGGGCGGGACCCCGCTTGGCGAGCGCGGTCAACAGGTCGAGGATGATCGGTCGCGCCTCTTCGGGCAGGATCGACGCGATCTCCTCCACATGCTGGGTGACGCCGTTGACGTCGAAGATCATGCCATAGAGCGAAACCAGCACGGCGAGCGCCGGGAAGACAGCGAGAAAGCCGTAAAAGGCAACGCCAGCGGCAATCAACGCATCGTCATGGGCAATGAAACGAACGGCAACGCTCGAGACCAGCGTCCATGCGGTCAGATGCGGCTTCGTCTCGACAACATGATCAACAGGGTCGGCAGGATCCAGGGTCACGTCGCCATCCGTCATCCTGCCGCCTGCTCCCGCCATGACCGGACACACCGCCGACGCGCCAATCATCAACTCTGTGCGCGCCAGACAACTCCAGCGCGCACGTTCGCCGCGACCGCCGACAGGATTATGACAGGCGACGCCGCGATGTCACGCCATGTAACGAACGGACGGCGATCCGGTTCAATCGCGCAGGCGTGCCATGCCCTCTTCGGTCAGCACGTAGCCGGAGACGCGCGTCTTGACGAGGCCGAGTTCGATCAGGCGCTGCACGGCCTTGCCGTTCAACCCGACATAGGGGCCGGGGCGCGAAACGCGGGCCAGTGTCTTCAGTTCGATCGCGGAAAGGTCGGACTTCGCGACCTCCGTCTTGTCGGTGCTCATATGGCACTCCTTGTGTTTCCTGAGGGGCGGCGACCATAGCGAATTTCCCGGCGCCTGAAAGAGACAATCGGCGCCGGGCGGTCCGGGTGGTCCCGATGATAGCCGCAAGACCCTCTCGAAGACACCACCCAACCGGTCCGCCGTCCTAGTCGCCCTCAGCGAGCCCACGCTTCCGGAGAAGCGCGGACGGATCGGGATCGCGGCCACGGAAGGCGCGATACGCTTCGTCGGGCTTTCGCCGATTTCCGGCCGAATAGACGAAGGTATAGAGCTTGGCGGCAACGTCCGGCGCAAATATATCGCCCGCTTCCTCGAACGCGCCAAAGCCGTCCGCATCCAGCGTCTCGGACCAGAGATAGCTGTAATAGGCCGAGGAATAGCCATCGCCGGCGAAGACATGCTGGAAGTGCGGCGTGCGGTGGCGCATCACCATCGCCTCTGGCATGCCGATCTCTTCAAGCACCTTCTTCTCGAAGGCCGTCGAATCGAGGCCGTCCGCCTTGTCGAGCAGATGAAGCTCCAGATCGACGAGGGCCGACGAGACATATTCCACCGTGGCGAAGCCCTGGTTGAAGGTCCGGCTCGCCTGCAGCCGCTCGAGCAGGGCGGCCGGCATCGGCTCGCCGGTCTGGTAATGAACCGCGAAGCGCTCCAGGATTTCCGGCCGCTCGAACCAGTGCTCGTAGAGCTGGGAGGGGAACTCCACAAAATCGCGCGCGACGCTGGTGCCGGCGAGCGAAGGATAGGTCACGTCGGACAGCAGGCCATGAAGGCCATGGCCGAATTCGTGGAAGAGCGTCCTCGCATCGTCATAGGAGAGCAGCGTCGGTTGGCCGTCCGCCGCCTTGGCGAAGTTCATCACATTGACGATGATCGGCCTGATATCGCCGATGAGCCGCTCCTGCCCGCGATAATCGCTCATCCAGGCACCGGAGCGCTTGGACGGCCGCGCGAAATAATCGCCGAGGAAGAGACCGACCGGTGCGCCGGCCGCGTTCTTGACCTCGAAGACGCGGACATCGGGGTGATAGGCCGGCACGTCGAACCGCTCGGTGAAGGTCACACCAAAGAGCTTCGAAGCCGTGTCGAAGGCAGCCTCGATGACCTTGTCGAGCTGGAGATAGGGCTTCAGCTGGCTCTCATCGAGATCGAACTCCGCCTTGCGGCGCTTCTCCGAATAGAAGCGCCAGTCCCAGGCCGCGATCTCGAAATTGCCGCCCTCCGCGCGCACCAGCGCCTGTAGCGCCTCGCGCTCCTCGATCGCCCGCTCGCGCGCCGGCGTCCAGACCGAGCGCAGCAGGCCCATCGCGGCCTCGGGCGTCCTGGCCATGGAATCGTCGAGCCGGAAATGGGCGAAGCTCTTGAAGCCGAGCAATTTCGCCTCTTCCGCGCGAAGTGCAACCGTCTCCGCGATGATGCCGCGATTATCCGTCTTGCCGGCCTCGCCGCGGGCAATCCACGCCGCAAAGGCCTTCTCGCGCAGGTCGCGCCGGGCGGAAAACTGCAGGAACGGTTCGATCGACGAGCGCGACAGCGTGATCACATATTGGCCGTCGAGGCCGCGCGCCCGCGCCGCTTCCGATGCGGCGTCCTTGAGGAAGTCCGGAAGACCGGCAAGGTCGTCGCCCTCTTCGAGAACCAGGCTCCAGCTCTTTTCGTCGGCCAGCACGTTCTGCCCGAAATTGGTCCCGAGTGTCGCGAGGCGTTCGGAGATCGCCGCGAGACGCTCCTTGCTCGCCGCAGGCAAGCCGGCGCCGGACCGCACGAAACCGATATGATAGCGCTCCAGCACGCGCTGCTGCTCGGCGTCGAGGCCCGATTGATCGCCCTTGAACAGCGCATCGACACGGGCGAAGAGCGCGTCGTTCAGGTAGATCGCGCTGCGATGGCGCGACAGGATCGGCGCGATCTCGAGCGCGATCGCCTCCAGCTCGTCATTGGTGTTGGCGCCCGTCAGGTTGAAGAACACGGAACCGACGCGGTCGAGCGTGCGGCCGGCGCGTTCCATTGCCTCGATGGTGTTGGCGAAGGTGGGCGCCTCCGGATTGCCGATGATCGTGGCAATCTCGCGCTCATGCTCCGCGATCCCCGCCTCGAAAGCGGGCTTGTAATGCTTGGTCTCGATCTCCGCGAAGGGCGCTATGCCGAAAGGCGTGGTCCAGGGCTGGAGCAGGGGATTGTCGGAGGTCATGTGACGCCTCGAAAAGGAAAGCCGACGCCTGACATGGCGCGGGACGCGGCTGCGTTCAAGCTTAATACGAACACCGTTCCTCTCTATACGGGACAGGTCAGTCAGCTTCGCGATTCGAGACCATTTCATGCCGCCTTCCGCCCTTCCCCATCCCCGCGTTCTCGTCGTCGGCGACGTGATGACCGACGTCATCGTCCGCCCCGAAGGGCCCTTGGTCATAGGCTCGGACAGGCGGGCCAAGATCGGGCTCTATCCGGGCGGATCGGCGTGCAACCAGGCGGCATGGCTCGCATATTTCGGCATTCCGGTCGCCTTCGCCGGACGCGTCGGCAAGCGCGATCTCGCGACGCAGGAGGAGGCGTTGCGTGAGGCCGGAGTCACGCCACTGCTCGCCGCGGGAGAGGGCGAGAATACCGGCATGCTGATCGCCATCATCTCGGAGACCGGCGAGCGCAGCTTCCTGACCGATCGCGGCGCCAATGACGGACTTTCGGCCGCCGACCTTCCCTTCTCGCTGCTCGACGGGCTCGAACTGCTGCATGTCTCGGGCTATGCGCTGTTCACGCCCGGACCACGCGCGGCCGTCATGGCGCTGATGGCCGTGGCACGCGCGCGCGGCATCACCGTCACCGTCGATCCCGCCTCGGTCGGTTTCCTGGAAGAAGTCGGCCCATCGAATTTCCTCGGCTGGACGAGCGACGCGACGATCATGTTCCCGAATGCGGAGGAGGCCGCCTGCCTCGCCGGCACCAGCGACCCGGCGGCGCAGATCCGCTTCCTGACGGCGCGCTACGAACTCGTAGCGATCAAGCGCGGTGCCGAAGGCGCGGAGATCGCCAGCAAATCCGTCCGCCTGCGGGCCGCTGCGCCGGACGTGGCGGTCGTCGATACGACGGGCGCGGGCGACGCGTTCCTCGCGGCCTTCCTGGCCGCCCGCCTCGAAAACATGCCGATCGACAAGAGCCTCGAGCGGGCCGTCAGGGCCGGCGCGCGCGCGACGACGATGCTCGGCGGTCGGCCGGCGAAAGGATAGCGCAGACCCGTCCCCCTCTCCCGCTTGCGGGGGAGGGTTAGGGAGGGGGCGTTCTGCCGGGACCTCGGGCGAGAAGTCGGCCTGCAAAAAGTCGGATGGGTTTGAGCGAGCCACCCCCTCTCCCACTCTCCCCCGCTTCGCGGGAGAGAGGGCGGGCTGTGCGCTTCGTCCTCCCGCTTCCTTCTCCTCTCCCGCTTGCGGGGGAGGTCGGGAGGGGGTTCGCACGCTCAGGCCTTGGGGTTGCATTCCCATGCCACGGCACTCAGCCTG
>NZ_JAUSVO010000007.1 GCF_030814715.1 Kaistia dalseonensis | reverse complement strand
TGGGAGGTCATCAAAGACAGAGATCTGGCCCGCCGCCCCCTCTCCCGCTCTCCCCCCTGCGGGGAGAGAGGGCTGGCTGAGGGCTTCATCGGCGGTAGCGATCGCTTCCGAAAGCCGGGCGGCGTTGCGATCGATCGCCTCGCCGATGCGCGCCTCGGCCGCCTGGCGCAGGACGGCCTTCAGCGCCGATCCGGTCAGTCTGCGCGCGCTCATGGCCGTTCCTCCTCGGTATCGAGCACGAGAAACCGCCGCGTCTCGTCCGGGTCGCGCCAGGCGGTGATGCGGAGCGAGCGGCCGCGATGGGCGATCCGCATGCCGCCCGCCAGATCGGCGCGGAAGCGGACGGTGATGCGATGGGTGAGCCGCGTCGCGAGCCGATCGGACGCCGCATCCTCGCGCGCCGAGACCGGGTCGATCGCCGCCCAGACGGTCGCGAGCGCCTCCCAGGTGAGCGCGGCGCCGCCGGCCCCGTCCGGCGTTGCGACCGGGCGTTGGATCGTGACGCGATGCGCCAGAATGCCGGGATCGAAGGCGGCCGTCACAGCGCATGCACGCGGTAGGGCGCCGTCAGCGCCTGGAAGCCGAGCGGCGCCACCCAGCCGGCGAGATCGGAGCCGACCGCGCCGCGATGCTCGTACCAATGCGCCACCAGCATCAGGATCGCCTGACGGAGCGGCGCGGGAACATCCCCCGCCGCCGGGCCATAGCCGGCCGTCACATCGATTTCGATGCCGTTTTCATAGAGCGCCGCCGCCGGCCGGCTCGCGAAGACGATCCGCCCCGGCACGGCGGCGCGATCGAGCCTGTAGCCGGCGGGATCGAGCACATGCGGCACGCCGGCCATGTCGTAGAGCGTGACGGTGTCGATCGAGATCAGCGGGGTGACCGGCAGTTCGACGATCCGCCCGCGCGGCCAACCGTCGCGATAGAGGCGCCAGGCCTGCGTGATCAGCGCGCGCCGCGTCGCGACCTCGACATGGATGCGCGCCGAGACGATGGCGGCCGCGAGGAGCGCGTCGTCGGCGTCGCCATCAAGGCGCAGATGCGCCTTGACCTCGTCAAGCGTAACCGGCTCGATCGCCGGCCCGGTGATGAGAGCTGCGGTCATGGGATTTCCTAGAAGTGAAGCTATGGCGAAGGGGCTAAACCCTCCCCTTGAGGGAGGGTCAAAACCGCCTTGGCGGTTTTGGGGAGGGGGCGCTTTCTCCGGCCAGCACGCTTTCGGCTGACGCCGAAGCTACCCCCGCCCCGAAAACGCAAGGGCGTTTTCGACCCGCCCTCCAGGGGCGGGTTCAAGCAAGAACAGCGGCTACGAAGTCCCGAACTTCAGCAGCTTGATCGCATCAAAGTCCTGGACGCCGCCGCCGACGCGCTTGGTGGTGTAGAAGAGCACATAGGGCTTGGCCGAATAGGGATCGCGCAGCACGCGGACGCCGAGGCGGTCGACCACCAGATAGCCGCGCTTGAAATCGCCGAAGGCGAGCGCCAGCGCATTGGCCGCGATATCGGGCATGTCCTCGGCTTCGGTCACCGGGAAGCCGAGCAGCGAGGCCTCCCCGCCCGCCATGGCCGCCGGCTGCCAGAGATAATGGCCGTCGGCATCCTTCAGTTTGCGGATGACGGCTTGCGTGCGGCGGTTCAGCACGAAGCGGGCATTGGCGCGATAGCCGGCCTTCAGCGCATAGATCAGGTCGACCAGGATGTCGGACGGGTTGCTCGCCGGCAGCGCGGCGGAAACGCCGGTCGCGAGATAGCCGAGCTTGCCCCAGGCCCAGGCGCTCTCGAGCGCGGTCGGATAGGCGAGGAAGCCCTTCGGCTTGTTGGTGCCGTCGCCCGAGACGAAGGCCGTGCCCTCCTGCGTCGCGAAGGCGCCCTCCACTTCCGCCGCGATCCACTCGTCGATATTGACCGCGCTGTCGTCGAGCAGCGCGGCGGTCGCGGCCGGCATGGCGTAAAGCTCCATGGCGGGAAAATCGAGTGCCGCGATGGTGGGCGATGTCGTCTGGCTGCGCGCATCCGTCTCGCCGGCCCAGCCGACCGCCGGGCCCGCCGTCATGAAGGGCTTGCGATAGGTGCCCGACGAGACCTGGCGCACATCGGCGATGGCGCGGATCGGCGAGATCGCGGCGAGCCGCTTGCCGATTTCCGTCTCGGTCTCAACAGGCACGAGATAGCCGCCATCGGCGTTCGAGCCGGCCGAAAGCGCCTTCTGCTCGATGCGGCGATAGCCATCCTCGTCGCCGGCGCGGATATAGCTTTCGAACGCCGCCTTGTGCTCAGACGGCGCGCGGCTCGCCGCCCGCTCGGCCGAAAGCGGCGGGCGACGGCTCTTCAGCGTCAGTTCGTCGAGCGCCTTGTTGATGCGGTCGAGCTTGTCGGTGGTGACGATATCGGCGGTGAATTTCTGCTCGATCTCGGCGAGGCGCTCGTCATTCGTTTCCTTGAACGCCTCGAAGGCGCGCATGAAATCATCGAAGGCGGCGCCGACATCGCCGCTTTCGGCGGCTTTGAATTCGGGCGCGGCGGCGGGAACGTCGGTCATCGGCTGGTCCTTTGGTTGAGGGTAAGCGCCGCCCGCCGCATCCGGGCGGCGAGGCGAAGGGTAGACGATTTGACGGCCGCGATGCGCGCTTCGGGCTGCATCGGGAAGGTGACGACCGAGACCTCCCAGAGGTCGATCTCGGAAAGCTGGCGCGTGCCGGCCTTGCGATCGGCGCGGGCCTTGACGGTCTTGAAGCCGATCGAGAGCCCGTCGAGCGCGCCGGCCCGCATCAGCGCCAGCGCCTCGCGGCCCCGGGCGACATCGGCCATGATGCAGCCCCGCACGAACAGCCCGCGCCGGTCTTCGACGAGCGCGAGCCAGACGCCGATCGGCGCGGCCGGATCATGCTGGTAGAGCATGCGAATGCCGTTCACGCCGCGCGCCCGGATGGAGCGGGCAAAGGCGCCGGGCATGACGATATCGCCGGAGAGATCGGCGCTGCCGAACAGGCTCGCATAACCGGAAAAGACACCCTCGCCATCGACGCCGGACAAATCGGCGGCGGCGAACTTCACCTCGAGCGCGGGACGGAGTCCGGTGGGCGGAATGGGTACGGGCAGGATCGGAGCAGGCATGGGTTCTCCTTCACGGGCGGTTGCGCCGGCGTGGGACGAGTCATTTCAGTTTGTTAGGCGGCTTTGTTGAGAGGTTGATTCCGCTGCACGCCGAGATCGCGCGCAGGCTGAACATCGACCGAGACTCGAATTCCAGAGACGGCATCCCCTCCCCCTCGTGGGGAGGGCCAGGGAGGGGGAGCGCCGGGGCAGGGCGCGGGCTGTCAGGATTGCATTCGGCCCGGCTCACGTTCGATGCCCGGCAAGGTCCTCTGTCCGATTCTTCCCGTGTAAGGGTCGTCGTACACCAAGAATAAAACCTGCTCGACTCTGCGAATGCAGTCTGTTTCTTTAGCTTCTCGACCTCAGGAGATAGAAATGTCTGCTAGAATTGCCATAGCCTACGGAACTCATATGCCGTCCCGGCAGAAGGCGTCCGATCTCATCGAGCGATATTTTCATATCGTTCCCGAAACGGAGCGTATGAGAGATCTGGCAGGGCCCAATGATACGCTACAGATACTTCTGGAGTGGTCTTGGTGGAAGCAGCTAATCGTCTCAGGCGCAGCAATCTATGTCTCGGCGATTGTAGCCGAAGCCGGAAAAGACAGCTGGGTAGGTATCAAGGGGCTCCTAACGAAACGAAAATCGGACAAAAAGAAAACACCCCCATTGGAAGATCCCATCCAAGAGCTATCAACTATCGCGCGCGAAGCGCAGGGCGCAGGCAATTCTGTCATCCTCGGACTTCCGCTGGCCAGTCAGACTCCGAAACGAAATATAGGCATAGAGCTAAGCGGATTCGCTCCAGATGAAGTATTCAAAGCGGCAGCAACGCTTGCCTTGATAGGAGAAAGCTTGGCGTCGACCGTTGATGAACTTGTCGCTCAAAATTACAGCGTTTACGCTGTTGAGGGCAATTCGGATCGCAGTTGCAGAATCAGGCTCAATGAGGATGGTTCGAGTGCGGTCGCCTTCCGGGTGCACCCTACGGATTTCCGCTCTTCCTACACGCTAACAGTAATCTATGATAGCAGTGGCAAGGAAGTTGAGAGATTGCAGTCGCCAATGAAGAGTACTTTTTGAAATTCAGGATGATATAGAAACATCCAAGATAATTTTTCAAAGGCAAGTCATTATTCGTGACTCGACTGACATTTCATCAAGCATCCATTTTCCAATGGATCGGCAGACCGAAATACGAGAACTCATAGCGTCCATACCCTTCTTGCAGCGAGGTGCGCAAAGGGAAAGAGCGGAGGCAGCGTGCGGACTGTCGGGAATGGGGAAAGGGCCTATCCGGAGAAACCGAGCCGGTACCCCCTCCCCAAATGGGGGCGGGAGAAGAGGAGTCCGGCCCTCTGGCAGAGCTTCAAGCAATCAGGATCGGCGCTACCGGCCCGTCAGCAGCTTTTCCAGCACGCCGGCGAAATCGCGGAACACCCGGCGGTGGTCCGCATCCGGCCGTCCGAGCAGTCGCTTCAGCAGGATGGTCATGGTGGTCTCCCGATCAGATGTTCGAATGATTGGCCTGCCGTCCCCACACTCCGCCGTCATCCCGGGCGGCGCGAAGCGCAGACCCGGGATCCACCCAGCCGTGAAGCCTCGCGGCTGGATGGATCCCCGCTTTCGCGGGGATGACGGCGGAGCGGCGGGATGACTGACGGAGTGCGGTGTCGACGACGCGCTCCGCCGGCAAGGCAGAACGCCTCGGCGAGCGCCGAAGCTACCCCCACCCCGAAAGCGCTGCGCGTTTTCAACCCGCCCTCCAGGGGCGGGTTGAAGAAAGGGCAGGCTCAGTTCCCCGCCAGCGGCCGTGGCCACAGCGCGGCCTGGGCCGTCCGCACCGATTCCAGAGGCGGACAAACCCTCCCCTCGAGGGAGGGTCAAAACCGCGCAGCGGTTTTGGGGAGGGGGTGCTTGCGCACGACGACGCGCGCTCCACCGGTCAGGCAGAACGCTTCGGCTCTCGCCGAAGCTACCCCCGCCCCGAAAGCGCTGCGCACTTTCGACCCGCCCTCCGGGGGCGGGTTGAAGCAAGAGCGGGCTCAGTTCCCCGCCAGCGGCCGTGGCCATAGCGCGGCCTGGGCCGCCCACGCTGATTCCAGAGGCGCCCAAACCCTCCCCTCGAGGGAGGGTCAAAACCGCGCAGCGGTTTTGGGGAGGGGGTGCTTGCGCACGACGACGCGCTCCACCGGCAAGGCAGAACGCTTCGGCTCTCGCCGAAGCTACCCCCGCCCCGAAAGCGCTGCGCACTTTCAACCCGCCCTCCGGGGGCGGGTTAAGGAAGGAAAGCCACGGCCAAAACACCAAGGCGCAGAATCCCTTACCGCCTTCCATTGAAGAACTGATTCAGCCGCGCGATCTCGGCGACGAAATCGTTGAAGCGGCGGTTGGAGGCCGCGAGCTCCTTGAGCGCCCAGACGAGCAGCCCGCTGGAGCCCGACGCCCAGAGGAACAGCGCGAGATGGGCGAGATCGCCGCGCGTGGCAAAGACCTTGGTCAGGGCGTCCATTCTCCTTCTCCCTCTTCTTCTCCCGCTCCCTCGCTGCCGCCCACGCCGGCCGGTCCATAGCCGACGGCCGCGCGCTTCTCGTCGCGCGAGAGGAACCCCGCCGCCTCGACCCGCGACCAGAGCGCCGCGCGTTCGACCGAGAGCGCCTCCACCGCATCGGCGTCGTACCAGAGGCGCAGCGTCTCGCCATAAGCCGGCGCCAGCCATGCGGTCAGCGCCTGCGCCGTGCGGCCGACCAGCGGCAGCACGGTCTGGCGCCAGAAGGCGCGGTTCGCCTCCTGATAATTGGCATAGGTGGCGTCGCCGGGAATGCCGAGCAGCATGGGCGGGACGCCGAAAGCGAGCGCGATCTCGCGCGCCGCGCCGTTCTTCGCTTCCATGAAATCCATGTCGTGCGGCGAGAGCGACATCGCCGTCCAGTCGAGCCCGCCTTCGAGCAGAAGCGGCCGGCCGGCGTTCATCGCGCCCTGATAATTCGTCTCCAATTCGCGCTTCAGCCGCTCGAACTGGTCCTGGCTCAGCGTGCCGCCGCCCTCGCCCTTATAGACCAGCGCGCCGGAAGGCCGGGCGGCATTATCGAGCAGCGCCTTGTTCCAGGCGCCGGCGGCATTGTGGATGTCGAGCGCGATGGCGGCGGCTTCGAGCGGGGCGAAGCCGTAATGATCGTCGAGCGGATGGAAGAGCCTGAGATGCAGGATCGGCGACGGCCCATCGCCGATCGGAAACCGCACGGAGCGGCCCGCGACGGCATAATCATAGGCCTCGGGCCAGCCATCGGCGCCGGGCACGATCTTCATCCGGTCGGGGCGCAGCGTGTGCAGTTCGGCCGGCTTCGTGCCCAGCATGACCAGCTCGGCATAGGCATTGCCGGCGACGAGCAGATTGCCATAGAGCGCCTCCAGGAACGCCGCGCCGGATTGACGCCGGTTCGGATGGGCGAGCAGGTCGGTCAGCGGATGCGCCGCGATCTCGTCCGCGCCCTCATAGAGCAGCCAGGGCACGGAGGCGGCCGCTTCCGCGATCATGGTGACGGCGCGATAGACGACGGCGTTCTTCATGAAGCCCTCGCGCGCCAGGCTGGCGAGATCGCGCCCCGTCCAGACGGGCCGCCCCTGCACCTGCAGCGCGATCAGCGGCCCGGTCCGCGAGGCCTTCGCCTCGGGCACGACAACGCGCCGCCCGAACAGGCGGTCGAGAACGCTCGGTTTCATGGGTTGCTCCGTCGAAGGACGTTTTGAGTTGCTCTCGCCTCGGCACGGCGAGAGGGGCGCCGGGCTGCTCAAGACCGCGCAGCTACTCGCAGCCGCGGCAAAGGCAAACCGATGGCTCGTTCCGAAATGATCGCCTGCGGCGTATCTGGAGGTTGCACATGAGCGCGCCTGCCCGCGCTCAGTCTTTCCCGGCGTCGCGATGTGTTCTCATGAACGCCCAGACGATCGAACCAATGGTGGTGCCGCCCAGAATCGCCGCGACCCAAGGCTGGCGGTAGACGATGGCAAAGACCGTGACAGCCAGGCTCACCAGCACGAAGGCGAAGGACAGAACGCGACCGAGCAAATCCGCGCGGGCGAAAATGCGCATCTCCTCGCGTTCCATGGCGCGGCGATGGTCGGATTCGCTCTCCCACTGGCGCATGATGCGCTCGGCGCCGTTTTCGACGACATCGTCGAACTGCTTCAGGAATTGTGGCGGCGGAAGGGGGCCGACCCAGGCCTCATGACGAATGGAAATATCAGGTGTCCGCTCATCCGTGGCGTCCGGACGGCGTGGCGTATCGCCAATGGTTGATTGATCCCGACTACTCGGTGGGTTACTTGGCGGGCCGCTCACGCCCCGCCACCTTCCTCAGATCAGCACCGATGCGATCCCAATCGCTGGCGAGCGCGCGCGCGGACTTAGACGCCGTCGAGCCGCTCTCGCTGCGGCGAAGCGGATGGGCGAATATCGCGAGTGCGCCCAAGCCCTTCACAAAGGCTTCGGCCGTCGTGCTGCTGGCAGATTTCTTCGACATCGTCATTCCTCGGCTCACCCTCAAGAGATGCGCCGAATACCGCCGCAAATCAAGGGATCGACCAGCTCCATGTCCGGGCCCGCGCCAGTCTATCGGATCATCCACCCCCTCACAGCCACCGCACCCTCGGCTCGGCCGGCGGCTTCAGCATCAGCGCGGTCAGCGCCCAGACGAGCGCGTCGAGCCGGTCCGGCGAGCGGCCATTGGCGAGCCCTTCCGGGCCGAAATCGGCCATTTCATCTTCGAGTGCGGGAAACGTCCCCGCATGGCGCACCCTGCCCTGCGCATAAAGCGCGGCCACCGGCTCGGCGCGGAGATATTTGCCCCGCGTCGCCCGCACGCTCGTCACCGGCACGCCGGGATCGATCTCCGCGATGACGCTTTCCACCATGTCGCCGCCCTGGTTCACCTCCGCGACCAGCCCATCGGCGTCGAGCGCGCGATAGAGCCCCACCGCCGCGGCCGCCCAGGCGGCGGGCTTCACCTCGGCGAGGCTGCGATCAGCCAGCACATAGCCGACGCCATCGACGCCGAGACCGCAGGCGACGATGCCACAGGCATCCGCCCACTTGCGGCGCGAGGCGGGCGGATCGACCGCGACCACGATCCGCGCCAGTTCCGGCGCCTCGTCGACCCGCATCGCCTCGATGCCGTTGCGGCTCCAGAGCCCGTCGGCGCGATCCTCGATCAGTTCGCCGTCGATCTCCTGCCGGCCGAGCCGCGTGCCCTGATAACGCCCGACGACACGCTCCAGAAAGCCCGGCGCGAGATTGCCGAGATTGGCGCGCGTCGAGGCGCGTGTGATCACCGTCCGCTCCGCCTTGACCAGCCGGCGCAGCAGCGGCGTGGCGCGGGGCGTGGTCGTCACCAATTGGCGCGGCACGGTCCCGAGGCGCAGGCCGAATTGCAGCATGTCCCAGCACGCCTCCTGATGGCGCCATTTGCCCAGCTCGTCCGCCCAGGCGGCCTCGAATTGCGGCCCGCGCAGGCTCTCCGGATCCTCGGAGGAGAAGCAGAACGCCACCGCGCCGCTCGGCCATTCGAGCCTGCGGCGCGAGGGCTGCCAGAGCGGCCGCGCGCCGGCATCGTGCACCGAAAGCAGGCCCGAGACGCCCTCGATCATCACGTCGCGCACATCGGCCAGCGTCTCGCCGATGAGCGCGATCCGCCCGACCGGCGCCGGCGCGAAACCCGGCCGCCCGGCGACCAGCCCGCGCACCCATTCCGCGCCGGCCCGCGTCTTGCCCGCGCCGCGCCCGCCGATCATCAGCCAGGTGAGCCAGTCGCCATCGGGCGGCCATTGGTCGTCGCGGGACCAGAACGCCCAATCCTTGCCGATCGCGTCGAAATCACCCGCCGCCCGGATCGTCCGCGTCAGAATATCCGCGGGGTCCCAGCCCAGCCGGGTCAAGCGCCGCCATTCGTCGCGCAAGCTCGGCGCGCAGTGCGTCGTGATCGACGGGAGCATGGTTCCGCTCCTCCTTCTCCTCGTCGGCGCGCAGACCGTTCAGCGTCTCGAAGGTGCGGGCGAGCGCCGCCAGCATGCGGGCATCCTTCTCGTCCGCCGCCGCCCCGCCCCCGGCATAGCGCTTTTCCAGCGCCGCGATCTGCCGCTCGAAGGAGCGGAAGAGCCGCGCCACCAGCGCCGCCCGGTCGGGCAGACGATGCGCCGGCTTCGGATGCGCAGCGCGCCGCCCCGGCCGGGCGGCCGGCATCGCCCATCCCTCGGCGAGCGCGCGCTTCATGATGGTCGGCCGCGTCTGGCCGTGCTTTTCGGCGATCGCGCGCTGGCTGAGCAACCCGGCCTCGCAATCGGCGCGGATCGCGGCCCAATCGGCCGACACCTCGTCATCGGCCATGGCCGAGCCTCCGCTTTTTCCATGGAGAGAAGGCGGCGCGCTTTACCCGCGCGGCCCGCTTCGCGAAAATGATCCCGGAGGAACCATCATGCTGATCATCTTTGGCGGCCTGCCCGGCACCGGCAAGACCACGCTCTCGCGTGCGCTCGCCGCCGCGCGCCGCGCGACCTATCTGCGCATCGACATCATCGAGCAGGCGCTGCGCGAGGCCGGCCATCAGGGCCCGATCACCGCCGAGGGCTATGTGATCGCCTATGCGCTCGCGAGCGCCAATCTCCGCCTCGGCGCCACCGTCGTCGCCGACAGCGTCAACCCGATCGCGCTCACCCGCGACGCCTGGCGCAAGGTCGCGACCGAGTCCGGCGCGCCCTTCGTGGAGATCGAGATCATCTGCTCCGATCCGGCCGAACACCGCCGCCGCGTCGAGACGCGGGAAAACGATATAGAAGGCCATGTGCAGCCGACATGGCGAGAGGTGGTGGAGCGCGACTATGAACCCTGGACACGCGACAGGATCGTGATCGACACGGCCGGACGCCCGGCCGAAGAAGCGCTGGCCGAACTGACCCGCGCCCTCCCCTGACCGCCGCCCCGAAGCGCAACTGTCCGACTATACCTGAACCCTACCCGAACAGCGTGACGCTGTCAAGGACTTTATTCCTAGTTTCTTTCCACCACCTTCTTCGCGCCACCTCCCGTTCGCCCCTCGGCCAGGGCCCGGAATCGGGACGGGTGAGAACGGAATCATCCCCGCCCGCCACGCCAAAATGCTAATCTGCAGGTGACACGCCTTGCGTGTGATCGGCATTTCGGAGGACATGGCGATGACGGCTTATAATGTGGTGCGCTTCCGCGTGAAGCCCGGCGAGGAGCGTGCGTTCGAGGAGCTTTTCCGCAGCATTCCGCGTCCGTTCGACGGCATGCGGAAGGCGGCGCTGATCAAGACCGGAGACCGCACCTATTGCTCGATCGCCGAATGGGAGAGCTTCGACCATATCGTCGGCGCGCGTCCGCAGATGATCGGCAATCTCGACGGCTTCCGCCATCTCCTGGAAGAATTCGCCGATGGCGCCGGCGTGACCGACGCCGTATCCGGCGAGGCGGTGTTCGAGATCACGCCGAACGGCTGAGCGCGGCCGGTTCGGTCGCGCGAGGAATTGTCATCGCGGCTGGCATCTGAGCGGTCTGCGGCTGCGCGTCGTGACCGTGCGTCCCGGGCTGCGCCCAACCCGCCACCCCTGCCAGCGGCGCCCCCGCACCCAACCCCCCACCAAGCGAAGCCTCAACAACCGGCTTGCCGCAAGCAGCCATCCGGCGTAATCGGCGTTGTCGCGAAAAGCGGCCGCTCGTCTTTGTTGCCCTTTAGCGACCGACCGGCGGCCAAGCATACGCCGCCCATGCGCCCTTCGCGGCATGGCCGGCCAGCGTCTCCCTGAAGCCACGCCTGACCTGTCAGGCCTTGTCCCAAGCCGTGAGCGCCTCGTCGCGCTGAAGCGCTTGCGCCATTCGGAGCGCGCCATGAACACGTCTCTCATCGTCATCTTCGCCACCATCATGCTCGATGCCGTCGGCATCGGGCTGATCTTCCCGATCCTGCCTTCGCTGCTGCAGGAGGTCACCAAGGCTGGAAACGTCGCGCCCTATATCGGCGTCATGACCGCCCTTTACGCCGTCATGCAGTTCGTCTTCGCGCCGGTGCTCGGCGCCTTGAGCGATCGGCTCGGGCGCCGGCCCATCCTGCTGATCTCGCTCGCCGGCGCGGCGGTGAACTATCTGTTCCTCGCCTTCGCCCCCAGTCTCTCGCTGCTCTTTCTCGGCCGCGCCATTGCGGGCCTGACGAGCGCCAACATCTCGGTCGCAACCGCCTACATCACGGACATCTCGCCCGAGGACAAGCGCGCGCGCCGCTTCGGGCTCCTCAACGCCATGTTCGGCGTCGGCTTCATCGTCGGCCCGGTGCTGGGCGGCCTGCTCGGCGATCACTGGCTGCGCCTGCCCTTCATCGCCGCCGCCGCGCTCAACGCCTGCAATCTCCTGCTCGCTTTCTTCGTCCTGCCGGAATCGCGCGTGACCACAGGGGAGACGATCGACCTTTCCGCCCTCAATCCGCTCCTCCCCTTGCGCTGGGTGTTCGGCATGAAGGGCCTGCTGCCGATCGTCGTCATCTTCTTCCTCTTCAGCGCCACAGGCGAAGCCTATGGCACCTGCTGGGCGCTCTGGGGCCGCGACGCCTTCCAGTGGAGCGGCCTCTGGATCGGGCTTTCGCTCGGCGTGTTCGGCGCCTGCCAGGCGATCGCCCAGGCCTTCCTGCCCGGCCCGGCCGTGAAGCTGCTCGGCGAGCGGGCGGCGATCATGACGGGCATAGCCAGCGTCTCGCTGGCTTTGGCCGTCATGGCCTTCGCGCCTCGGGGCTGGATGATCTTCGCCATCATGCCGGTCTTCGCCCTTGGCGGCCTCGGCGTGCCGGCCTTGCAGTCACTGGCGACCCGGCTGGTCGATGAGGACAGGCAGGGCCAGTTTCAGGGCGTGCTGGTCTCGACCATCGGCCTCGCCTCGATCATCGCGCCCCTCGCCTTCTCGATGCTCTATTTTGCCGTTCGCGATGGCTGGCCTGGCGCCATCTGGCTTTCCGTCATGGCGCTTTACGCGCTCGCCATTCCGCTAGTTCTCCGCCTGCGGATGACCAAGCCCGCCACCGGCGACGCCTGAAAGCGCGTTGCACGATCGCGCCGTTGCCCTGACGAGCAACGGCCGGGGCCGGCGTGCGGTCGGGGGCCCCCACAGCCCCCTTCCGTCGCGCTACCCCGGCCGCGCTCCTCCCGGTTCAATCCCGTAAAACCAGGCCTGCGTCCGGTCCTCGGAAAAGTCCGGAGAAGTCAAAGCCAACTCCTCAGGCGGCTCGTCGCCCGAGCGCCCGCATGTTCTCGATCCAGCCGGCCCGTGCGGCCGCGCTCACCCCCTCGGCATTGCCGAGGAACGTCTCGCGCACCGGCTTGATGCCGACGAAATTCAATATGTTGCGCTCCATTCCGCGCACGCCATGCGCGCGATAGAACCAGCGATAGAAGAAGCCCGGCATGCCCATGGTGACGATCACCCGCGCCGAGCGGCCGGCGAGCAGCTTCTTCGGCAGGCCCTTCTCCTGGTGCGCGAAGGCGAGCCCCGGCCGCATCACATGCTCCAGAAAGCCCTTGAGCAGCGCCGGCATGGTGCCGAGCCAGAGCGGGAAGATGAAGACGATGTGCTGCGCGCCATGGATCGCGTCGCTCGCCGCCTCCAGCGTCGCCGGCAGCGCGCCATGGAGAAACTCGGCCTCGCTGCGCATCAGCGGAAAATCCAGCGCAGCAAGCTCGACCCGCACCACCTCATGGCCCGCCGCTGCGGCGGCTTCGGCATAGGCATCGGCGAGTGCATGGCAGAGATGGCGTTCGCCCGGATCCGGGTGACCCTGGATGATCACGATTCTGCTGGCCAAGGCACGGCCTCCTCATCTCGTCTTGCAGGCCAGAATAGGCGGGCGCGCCGATAAGGCCTTGATCTTGATCAACAGCGGTCGGGCCGCTCCGTTCCCGCAACCCGCCCGGCGCGCGAAGCGCGGCGGGACAGGAGGGACATGCTGGATTATCGTCGGGCGAGACCGGCCGCGACGCGGCGGGGAAAAAGGGAGAAAACGCCGTGACCGACGCCACCACCATGACCACAGCGACCAGCGAAGCCGCCGCCCGGCCGGGCCTGCCGCGCTTCGATCTTTCCGGCCGCACGGCGCTGGTCACGGGCGCCGGCCGGGGCCTCGGCCGCGCCGCCGCCCTCGCGCTCGCCGCATCGGGCGCCGATGTCGCGCTCGGCCTGCGCGAGGTCGAGGCCGATGGCGGGCTCACGGCCGAGATCGAGGCGATGGGCCGCCGCGCGCTGGCGCTGCCGATGAACGTGCTCGACCTGCCGCAGGCCTATGCCGCGGTCGACGAGGCCATCGCCGCCTTCGGCCATCTCGATATTCTCGTCAACAATGTCGGCGGCGGCACGCTCGGGCCGATCGAGGCCTTTTCCGAGGCCGAGTTCGATTTCACGATCGATCTCAACGTCAAGTCGACCTTCTTCCTGTCGCAATATGTCGGCCGCCACATGATCGCCCGCAGCCGCGGCGCGATCGTCAACATGGGCTCGCAAGCCGGGGCGATCGCGCTGCCCGGCGAGGGCATTTATTGCCTCTCCAAGGCCGCCGTCTCGCATATGACGAAGTGCTTCGCGGTCGAATGGGGCAAGCATAATGTCCGCGTCAATTGCGTGGCGCCGACCTTCATCCATACCGACGGCACGGCGAAGATGCTCTCCGACGAGGCCTTCCACGCCGATGTGATCGAGCGCATCGCCGCGCTGCACCGGATCGGCGAGCCGGAGGAAGTCTCCGGCGCGGTCGTGTTCCTCGCCTCCGACGCGGCTTCGATGATCACCGGGCAGACGCTGCTCATCGATGGCGGCTGGACGGCGCGGTAGCGCACGCGCCGATCCGCCCGGATCAGGATCTGCAAATCGGAGGGACCTGCCGGGCCGATGGGCGTCCGATGGTCTTTCGACACGCCCGACGGTGAAATACGGCGCCGCCTCCCGGCGACGCCGCTCGTTGCCTTGCCCGCCTAGTTGGCAGCTTACTTGGCGGCGGCCGCAGCCTCGATGACGGCGGCGACTTCCGCTGCATGAGACGCCAGCGAGGCGTGGCTGCCATCGACCTTCGTCACCTTGGCCTTGATGCGCCCGGCGAAGAATTCCTGCGCATGCGGGTCGAGAACGAGGTCCTTCGTGCTGAGGACGTACCAGCTCGGCTTGTCGTGCCACGCCGCGACGGTGGCCGGAGCATCGAAAGCGGTATGGTTGATCGGCATCTGATGGGCCGCCAGATGCTCGCCGACCGCCTTGGGAAGATCACCGGCGACGGCGCTCGGGAACACGGCCGGGTCGATCGTCAGATAGCCCTTGCTGTCGGGACGGATCGCCGCGGTGCCCGGCGTGGCCGGCCCGCCCGCCGCCAGCGCCGAAACGCTTTCGCCCTTATCAGGCGCAAAGGCGGAGACGTAGACCAGCGCCTTGACCTTGGCATTGTCGCCGGCCTCGCCGATCACGACGCCGCCCCAGGAATGGCCCACGAGAACGGTCGGTCCATCCTGCGCGTCGAGAACGGCCTCGGTGGCGGCGACGTCATCGGCCAGCGAGGTCAGCGGGTTCTTGACGGCGGTGACGGTATAGCCCTTGGCGGCAAGGATCGCGGCAACGCCGTCCCAGCTCGACGCGTCCACGAAGGCGCCATGCACCAGGACGATGTTCTTGATAGTGCCCTTCGGCAGGGCGGTCTGGGCGAAGGCCGGGGCGGCGCCCAGCATCGCGGTGGAGAACATGAGGGCAGAGATGAGAAGGGATTTCATTTCAAAGCTCCATTTGCGGCGCCTCGGCGCCAGGGGATGTCAGTCCGGACGTTCTGCGATAGTCTCGGCGCCGCGTTTCGTCGTTCCAGCATTCTGGCGAAATCCGATAACGCTTTGATTTATCTTTGTTAGTCCGTCTCAGAAGACACCCGTAAATTAGGATGTGGCGCCGTGAGTGACCATGACCGGGACCCCGCAAGGCATGCTCCATCGTCCAGAGCTGCGAGCATGCTCGCAGCCCGGGTCGACCTGCTGTCGCAGATGCTCGATCTGGTGAGGCTTCGCGGCGAGCTGGTGTTCTCCGTCGACCTCAACCAGCCCTGGGCGCTGCGTTTCCAGCCCGGATCGGCCTATTTCTTCGTGGTTCTCGAGGGGAAACTCAGCGTCGCGGTGGCGGGCGAGCCGCCCGTCGAGGCGATTGCCGGAGATCTGGTCATGCTGCCTCGCGGCGTCGGCCACGTCCTGACCGATGGCAGCGGCGCAGCGGAGGCGAATGCCGACGAATTGATGGCGGCGCAGTTCACGGATGAGCGCCTCGGTCTGCGCCATGGCGGCAATGGCGCGCAGACCCGGCTCATCGCCGGGTCGTTCCATTTCGAAAGCTCGGCCGTGCCGTGGGTCGTTTCGGCGCTTCCGGCCGTCATCCATATCGAGAAGTCAGGCGGACAGACTGGCGGATGGCTCGAGGGACTGGCCCATTTCATGATGATGGAAGCCCAGACCGTCTATCCAGGCTCTTCCGTCATGATCTCCCGCTTGATCGACGTGCTGATCATTCGCGTGATCCGGACCTGGGCGCAGACGAGCCACCCGAACAATACCGGATGGCTGGGCGCCCTGGCGGATCCGCGCATCAGCCGCGCGCTCAAATCCATCCATGACGAGCCGTTTCGCAAATGGAGCGTTGCCGAGCTCGCGAACTCGGTCGGAATGTCCCGGTCGAGCTTTGCCGATCGGTTCTCGTCGCTGGTCCAGCAAGGGCCTCTGTCCTACCAGACCCGATGGCGGCTGACGCTGGCGCACGGGTTCATGCGGCAGTCGAATGCGCGCGTCGGCGATGTGGCGAGGCGGGTCGGCTATGATTCCGAAGCCGCGTTCAGCCGCGCCTTCAAGGCGCAGTTCGGTGTTTCTCCCGTCGATATCAGGGCAACCAGCGAGGGGCGGCCGTAGCCGGGCGCGCCCTTCCGGCGAATGTCGCGCGGCGATTTCGGCGCGTCCGATCAGGGCCCTCCCCGCTCTATTCGGCGGCCTTCGTCGTCTCGTCGGCGTCGAAGGCGGGGAGGTTCTGCACGATCCAGCGCCAGAAGGGCAGGATCTGCAGCAGCAATTCGCGGCCGAGCGGCGTCAGCTCGTAATCGACGCGCGGCGGCACCTGCGGATAGAGCGTGCGGGTGACGAGGCGGTCGGCTTCCAGCATGCGCAGCGTCTGCGTCAGCATCTTCTGGCTGATGCCGTCGACGCGCTCCATCAGCCGCGAGAAGCGCAGCGGCGCCCCCGCCTCGGCCAGCACCTGCAAGACACCGAGCGGCCATTTCGCCGATACACGCTCCAGCAGTTCGCGGGCGCGATTATCCTCCGCCTCGCTCATGCTGGCGCAGAATTCGGATGGCTCTTGCGGGCGTTCGACAATGGTTACCATGAGGTGTGTATAGATCATCCGGGTGCCTTCTTTCAATACGGAACCATCGGTTCTATCTCGGGCGGGTCCGCTTGAAGGAGAACCATTCCATGTCGAAGACCTGGCTCATCACAGGCAGTTCGCGCGGTTTCGGCCGTGCGCTCGCCGAGGCCGTGCTCGCCGCCGGCGACAACCTCATCGCCACCGCGCGCAATCCCGCCCAGCTCGCCGATCTCGTCGCCCGCCATGGCGACAGGGTCCGCGCGGTCGCGCTCGACGTCACCGATCCCGCCGCCGCGCGCGCTGCCGTCAAGGCGGCGGTGGACGCCTTCGGGCAGCTGGATGTCGTCGTCAACAATGCCGGCTATGGCGACGTCGCCTCGATCGAGGATATGAGCGAGGCCGATTTCCGCGCCCAGATCGAGACCAATCTGTTCGGCGTGGTCCATGTCAGCCGCGCCGCCCTGCCCGTGCTGCGAGCGCAGCGCGCCGGCCATATCATCCAGTTTTCATCGATCGGCGGGCGGACCAGCGCGCCCGGCCTTTCCGCCTATCAGGCGGCGAAATGGGCGGTGGAGGGCTTTTCGGAAGTGCTCGCCAAGGAGGTCGGCCCGCTCGGCATCAAGGTCACGATCCTGGAGCCCGGCGCCTTCCGCACCGACTGGGCCGGCGCGTCGATGACGGTGCATGAAAGCCATCCCGATTATGACGCGACCGTCGGCGCCATGGCGCGCTTCCGCGCCAGCCATGACGGCGCGCAGCAGGGCGATCCGGCCAGGGCGGCGGCGGTGATCCTGCATATTGCCGGTCTCGCTGAGCCGCCGCTCCGCCTGCTGCTCGGCAGCGACGCCGTCCGCATCGCCGAGGCGGCCGACCGCGCGCGGATGGAGAACGACCAGGCATGGCGCGCGCTCAGCCTCTCCACGGATTTCGACACACAGGACGCCGGCGCGCTCGATCTCCCCTGGGAGCGGCGATGACGGGCGCCTTCTGCGGCCAATCCGCCTGATGCGCGCAAAGCGTGGAACCATTGGCGGGCTCAAAGATTGAAGCGGGCTTGATTCACCAATGGAAGTTTCCCCGCATGAAGCAGAACACGCTCTTCCTCGTCATCGGCGCGCTCGTCGTCGTCGTTATCGGCCTTGGCATCTATGTCTATCGCGAGGAGACGCAGCCGAAGGGCGTCGAGATGAAGATCGACCAGAACGGCGTGTCCGTGCAGGGGAAATAGCGCCACCGGCCGGCCACGGCTCCAGCCGGCCGCCGCCGCCCTCCCCCGAAATGAAAGGGCCGCGCCCCTCGCAGGACGCGGCCCTTTTTCGTGTCCGCCCTTTGGGCGCTTACTGGTTAACCTGCTGCAGGCTGCGCTGCAGGGCCGCCTGGAGCTTAGCGATCTGCTCCGCCGTCAGCTTGGGCGGATCGAGCGTGATCTTGAGATCGTCGATCGTGCCGGTGAAATCGAACGGCACCTGGTAGTCGGCGCTGACGCCGGTCAGCGTATCGGCGCCGATGTCGAAACTCTCGTCGATCGGCAGCAGCAGCGGGATGGTGCGATCCATCGTCTGCGTCGCCACGACCGCGCCGTCGATCTTGAACGTGCCCGTGCCGCCATGGCCGACGCCGCTCGTATCGTTGAAGGCGAGCGTCGCGAAGCCGAGGCCGTCATAGGCGAAATCGAACTCGATCGTATGCTTGCCCGGCGCCAGAACATCCGGCCCCTCCCAGCGCACTTCCTTCAGGCCGAGCAGGTTCCACACAAAGACCGGCTTGCCCTTGAGCAGATACATGCCATAGCCGCCGAAACGGCCGCCTATCGTGTTGATCATGCCCTCGGCGCCGCCGGCCGGCACCTCTATATCGGCCTTGATCACATAAGAGGTGTTGAGCACGTTCGGCGCGGCCGCGCGCGGCAGGCCGACCATCCTGCGGCCGGAGAAGCTGAACTCCGTCCGTCCCGCCGTGGTGCCCGGGCGCGCCTCGACCACGCGCGATGCGACGGAGGCGTCGAGCGGCAGCACCTGATGGCTGGCGAGCTCGGTCCAGAGCCTGTCCTGCATCTCGCGCAGCTTGGCCGGATTTTGCGCCGCCACGTCGTGGTCCTGCGTCCAGTCCTTGTTGATGTCGAACAATTCCCATTTGAACGCCGTCGCCGGGTCCGCGATCGCCGCGCTCGCCATGTTCCAGGGCATGTTGAGCGGAACGGTGCTGAGCATCCAGCCGTCATGCCAGAGCGCCCGCATGCCGAACATCTCGAAATACTGCGTGTGATGGCGGGTCGGCGCGTCGGCATTGGCCTTGTCGAAGGTATAGGCGAGGCTCGTGCCCTCGATCGGCTTCTGCGCGACGCCGTCCACCACCGCCGGCGCCGGAATGCCGGTCACCTCGAGCAGCGTCGGCACGATGTCGACGACATGGGCGAACTGGTTGCGGATGCCGCCCTTGTCGGTGATCACCTTGGGCCAGGAGATCGCGACGCCCTGCCGCGTGCCGCCGAAATAGGAGGCGACCTGCTTGGTCCATTTGAAGGGGGTATCGAAGGCCCAGGCCCACGGAACCGCCATGTGCGGATAGGTCTTGTCGGTGCCCCAGGCGTCATAGAACTTCATCTGCTCGGCGACCGGCAGCTCGACGCCGTTGAAGACGAGCCCTTCATTCGGCGTGCCGTTCGGCGTGCCCTCAGCGGAGGCGCCGTTATCGCCGCTGATATAGATGATCAGCGTGTTGTCGAACTTGCCCATGTCGCGCACGGCCTGGATCACGCGGCCGATCTCGTGATCGGTATAGGCGAGATAGGCGGCATAGACCTCGGCCTGGCGGATGAAGAGCTTCTTCTCGTCCGGCCCGAGCTGGTCCCAGTTCTTCAGAAGGCCATCCGGCCAGGGCGTCAGATCGGCGCTCTGCGGGATGACGCCGAGACGCTTCTGATTGGCGAAGATGGTGTCGCGCAGGCTGTTCCAGCCGCCATCGAAGAGATGCATCGCATGGATCTTGTCGATCCATTCGGGGGTTGGATGATGCGGCGCATGCGTGCCGCCCGGCACGTAATAGAGGAAGAACGGCATCTTCGGGTTGACGTCGTTCAGCGTGTTCATCCAGTCGATGGCGTCATCGGCCATCGCGGTGATCAGGTTCCACTTCGGATTGTTCTGGAAGGGATAGATCTGCGTCGTATTGAGGAAGAGGTTCGGCTGCCACTGGCTGGTATCGCCGCCCTGGAAACCATAATAATGCTCGAAGCCCATGCCGTTCGGCCATTGGTCGAAGGGGCCGGCCGGGCTCTGCGCGAAATCGGGCGTGTTGTGGTTCTTGCCGATCCAGGCGGTGCGATAGCCGTTCTCGATCAGGATCCGCCCGATCGTCGCGTTTTCCGGCCCGATGACGCTGTTATAGCCGGGGAAGCCGGTCGATTGCTCCGACACCACGCCGAAGCCGACGGAATGATGGTTCTTGCCGGTGATCAGAGCGGCGCGCGTCGGCGAGCAGAGCGCGGTCGAATGGAAATTGGTGTAGCGCAGGCCCGCCTGCGCGATCTCGTCCAGCGCCGGCGTCGGGATCACGCCGCCAAAGGTCGACGGCGCGGAGAAGCCGACATCATCCGTCATGATCAGGAGAATGTTCGGCGCGCCCTCCGGCGGCACGATGCGCGGCGCCCAGGAGGGCGTCGATTGCAGCGCGTTCAGATCGATCCGCCCGGCAAAGGGCGCAGGCGGATTGGGCAGCACGCGGCCATCAATGGTCGTCGTGGCGTTGGGCGCGCCGGGCACGCCCGTGGTCTGCAGCGCCTCAGGCCGCCCGGCCGGAAAGGCGGGATTATCCTGCGCCCACACCGGCAGCACGCCGCCGAGACCGATCGAAACGATCGCGGCCGCCGTGCCCAGCAATATCCTCGAAATGCTCATGGCGTTCCCCACATATCATGACCTTGGCGATCAACTTGAGAACTACGCCGCTTCATCGGCGATTGCTTTGATCCGGATCAAATATATCGACGACACTCAAGTATAAACGCCGACAGGACACGCCGTTTCTAGCACGGGATTCTTGGGCGCGGAAGTTGCGGCGGGATGGGGGGGATGGGGGGGCACGTCGTCGCCTCGGACGCCGCGCGGAGCCGCTGCAGGATGACGTAGTGACCACGCGGCGGGCAAAGTTCACTGAGGACAACACCTCCGTTGAGCCTATCGCCGCTGGATCATCCATCCGATGATGAATGCTCACCCTGACGGACAACGTCGGAAGTCGCATTCTGTGTGTCCGCTGGGTTATACGCCTGCGGACAAGCCCCTATACTCCGCCTTATGTCGCTTGAGATGCAGTGCGCCGCGGCCCTTAAGAAAACACGTTGCGCTGTGCCGAAATCCGAACATGCACAACTGATGTGCGGGCCATGGGGGATACAGCTGTACGAAGGGAATTGGATACCCCCTTGTAAAAATTTGCAGTTTCTGAGATAGCGCGCTTATCTGCTGGCTCTAGCCGTAGCGCACAACATCCTCTTCGCTACGCTTTCTCTCCTCGGCGATAGCATTGTTTAGTCGATCAAGCTGCTCGGCAACCCAGCGACGAATGTTAGCATTTGGGTGCGATGACCAGCTTTGAATGAGTGGGATAAGCGGCTCAAGATAGCGCTCAAGCCCTCCCCAGTAGCTCGTGGGCAACAGACGACTTGATACCGCCGCTAACACGTCAGCCTGATTGCCAAACTCGGCGACAAAAGCTTCAAGTTCAGCATGCCACGTAAGTTGCCCACGATCGTTCTTATCTGCAATAGGAAGCCATGATACCGCCATTGCCGCGCGAGCATCCTGCTTTTCCCGTACCCAATCCATGTAAACTTGCGGCGGCACGTTAAACGATAGCCCGCGCCCCAGATACTCGCCATCATCGCCCAGGTGCTGAGCCTCAAGCAAATGCTCGGCGTAAAAGCGATCATACCACGATTTGCTTGTTAATTTTCTCGTTATCTCAGCCCATACGGTCGCAGGATAAAGAGCCATCAGGCTCTCCAGTATTTTACGGACGGGAGCGTCAAGATCATAGAAAACCCGGTCCGTACCCTGTCGACATATTCTCATAACTTGCTTCGAGAGTTTCTTTGCGTAAGGCTCACTTATGGCGCCAAGCCTTATCAAACGCTCAACCATCTGCTCCATGTGGTAGCCATCCATCTTGCTTGTGACGGCGTCCATGAGAGCTGGCGTTACCAACACACGTTCGATTAGGTCGACCAATTTCTTCGTTACTGGGTTCTTGTTATCGTACAGGTACATATCAACTACGTCGAGGATAGTCCAAAGCCCCTCATTCCCATGCCTTTCAAGCTCTTCCAGTAGCGGATTAAGTGAGCCCTCATCTATCCGAGCAAGACCAAGATTTCTACATTGCAAAGGTTGAATATCGGCGGATGCCAGAAGCGAGATAATCAACTGAATATCATCAGACTGCAAACGGCCTGAGCCAATGAGTGCTACCGCCTCGTTTTTAAGCTTGGGCGATTGCAGCGCTAAGCGGATAAGGCGCTTTGCTAGCTCACTGTCGCGATCATCTGCTCCTGTAATCAATCCGCCGAAGAAGCCTCGGTTTGGCGATGTTTCGCTGCGCTCAGCCACTGCAACAGCAATTTGCATTAGCTCATTTGGGTCGCTGACTTGCTTCATCAACTCCCTAGAAAATGCAAACGTGCCGTGCCCATCACCGCATGCAATCCGCTCCACAGATCGTTTGATGAGAAGCTCGTCAGCTGCGATCAAACGTGCCGTTGAGATGGCCTGTCGTGCCCCATAATCGAAGTCATACTTTGCATCGGTTCCACTGTCATACTTGGCGTCTGGATCATGCAAGTCGACCTGCCAACCTTGAGTGTATAAAATGGCAAGCTCGACGGGATCAGTTGGCAGCAATGCATCGTACATACCGCGCACTTCCTTAGAGATCGTCGCTGGCGTCCCTTTCTCACGGTCAAAGTAAAGCCAATCTGAAATCGACATCAGTGCTTCGGGCCAGAAACCTCTGACACGTACAACCTTGTCAATCATTGCCTTGACTTCGGCACTAGGTAGGTCGCGTAAAAGCCCACGAATGTGTGACGCGAGATGGGCTTGTGCGACGTTTGCGCAAACATCATTACTAACCGCTATATCTGTAAGACGAGAGACTGCGGCGCGAAAGAAATCGTGGATCTCGCCATAGGTCTTGGGCCGCCAGTCCTCTATTGCCTCTGCACTACCGATCTGCTCCGCACCGCCGCCACGCGAATAGTGCTGGCTGTCCAACATATGGCCGAGCGCATCGACACAAACGCGCCGTTCGGCCTCCGATGTTGATGCCAGACCATCGTCTAAAACCAACAGCCTTGCGGCAGGGGCAGCCTCGGTACCGCTTAGGTATAACTGGTAAAGCTGCTTGAATATGCCGCTAGCGTTATTGCCGTAGTTTTCATTCTCGGCTGCCGCAAGCTTCATGAGCAAATGAGCGGACCGTTCAAATGTCTGGGCCCTAAATACAAGTTTTTCCAAAGCCCAAACGAGGTGGCGATGACCATCATGCGCAACTTTTAATTCTTCGATAGTTAGGTGTCCGAACACTCTGTCGATGGTTGCAGACACGAGGTCCGGCGCAACGTGCACCAGACGATCAAGAGCTTTCGAACCAAATTCCGTATTGAGCGCGGCGAAGTTGCCAAACATCTCGGGCTGAAGCAGCCTCTCAGCAAACGCCACGGCGGTTGGCGACGTGTCCATCCACTTTATACGCTTGAGAAGGCTGGCCTGAAGCTCTGAAGGCGCCGTCTTAAAGAAGTGAACTAGTTGCTCTGCTGTCATCACGGACAGCCGAGCAAGACCAAGGCGGGCGGCCAATGGTGTTGGACCAACCTGCACAAAGTCACCACGTTGAGAAATAATGCCACGCGGCGTGAACGATAGGAGATGTTCTACAAATAGCGGCGCTGGGACATGTGCCAACTCTGCGGCGAGAAAGCCAGCTTGGCTCTCCACTCTCCCCTGCAATCCTAGCCACTCAAACAACGATGCGATCTCCAACACTCTCTGCGCGTCCGCCACACGTTGCTTGCCGCTCCATATGATCCTGTCGAGAACTTGCTCCGCTGACACCAGTGTCTGTCTACTATCTGCATCCTGCTGTGCAGCCAGCACTGCCATGCTCGGAAAACCCTCAGCGATCTCGGTGATAAAGCGAGTATCACCATCGCTAAGGCTAGGCGCTATGCTCTTCGCAATCTCGCCAATCAGTTTGTCATCCGACTTCTCGACACGGACAGAAAGTGTATTGTTCGCCTGAAGAACCTTAGTCTCGATGTCGAGCGTAACTAGCCTCAGCCGCGAATTGTTACGAGCTGCGATGCTAGCGAGCTTATTGTGCAGATCGTCTGCGCACTCATCGACTACGAGAATCGCTGGGAATCCAGTAGTTGCGAGCTCCAGTGCAAGCTTTACACATTCCTCGCCTGAAATTGAGCCATCAGTGTAGATCACCGAGCTTCGATCGATCTCGTCAGCGAAGGTGCTTGTACGGCCAAGCACTTCAAAGGTAAAACGTGATTTCCCATATCCAGATGGCCCAAACACCCGAACAATTGCTTTCTCAGAGGAGAGAAATTGCAAGATCTCTTCAGCAGCTTGCTCGTAGGTCCACGCGCTCCGTTTCGGATCGGCTCGTACTTCTAATGGCACGACGCGGTTTACAGGCGCAAACCTTGGCTCCTCACTGGATTTCCAAGCTGAGTTAAAATCAGGCACCTGCCCCCACGCTTCATGGGTTTGGAAACCAGCAAGGTTGCGCCCCATGCGTTGTGAGGCTAACCACAAGGCGACGGCGGGGTGGGTGTTCACCCAATCGGCTATCAGATTGGCGTCGTAGACCTCCATCGCGGCAGCATCGCTGGGATCCCCGCCGCCCGTGGTGATCGCAGAACGGATAGCTTTCACAAGCTTTGCTCGTTTTGCCGTAACCATCCGTTCGCGGCAAAATATTACATAGGCACCCTTGCGTGCAAGAACATCACGAATGACCGAGCTTAGCTCCGGCGGCTGTGCCTTAGCCACCTTCAGAACCTCATCGCGAACACGGCTCTCCGTTAGATTTTGGGCCTTTGATTGAAACGCAGTAAATCGACTTGGCAGATAGGCAGTCGATGATTGCCCACCGTTCCACTCGACACGACCATCTTCGCCACCGTCAGCTATGGTGATTTGCAAGGGTACAGCCGCCCCGCGTAGCGGTATCCCCGCAAGGCGGCTCTCGGATAATACGAGGCGTTTCAGGAGCCTCACCAATGTCTTGTCGTCGAGACCCGCGATGAAATCAGGATCAGCTTCAAACAACATACATGCCCCGTTTACGATATGCGTCCTGCTAAACGTTCCGCGCATCTCACCTTTAACATGAGTGCTACGTCTGGTGCGTCCTCCTCAAAATAATGAATTTCGCTATTCACAAGGAGATCGACGTAGACCTTGTACGAATGATTAAGGTGTACAGAACATGCGCGATGGGTTCGCGAGATGAAACTATTGCAAGTTATCTCGTTGCGTGAGACGCAAGCACACAAAAGGGAGACATCGTGTCCCCCTAGCCATCCCTGAAAGCCCAGTTTCTAGGCTTGTAAGCGATAGCGGGCGCTCCCTCTGGCGCCACCGTAAAGCTTAGCGCGAAGCTCTAATTAATGCCAATGCGACAGCCTCGTCGTGGCCGCTCCTGTTGCGGCCATGACGGAGCCCCGTGCTTTGGAGGGGAGGATTCCCAGCTGTTCAATCAGAACCTGAAACGCCGATAGTCCTCCCCCTTACGCAAACCCCATTACCTGATGCGGCGCATAGGGGGTTTCGAGCGCGGTGATTTCGTCGGGCTCGAGCTTCACTGTGAGGGCGGCGACGGCGTCTTCGAGGTGGCTTGTCTTGGTGGCGCCGACGATCGGCGCGGTGATGACGGGTTTTGAGAGCAGCCAGGCGAGCGCGATCTGGGCGCGCGGCAGCGAGCGCTTTTCGGCGATCGTCGCGACGGCGGCGACGACCTTGCGGTCGGCCTCCTCTGTGCGGGCATAGAGCGTCTTGCCGAATTCGTCGGTCTCGGCGCGGGCGGTGGCCGCGTCCCAGTCGCGCGTCAGGCGGCCGCGCGCGAGCGGGCTCCATGGAATGACGCCGATGCCCTCCGCCCTGCAGAGCGGCAGCATTTCGCGCTCTTCCTCGCGATAGAGCAGGTTCACATAATCCTGCATCGAGACGAAGCGGGCCCAGCCGTGCTTTTCCGAGGTCGCGAGCATCTGCGCGAACTGCCAGGCATACATGGAGGACGCGCCGATATAGCGCGCCTTGCCGGCGCGCACGACATCGTTCAGCGCCTCCAGCGTCTCCTCGATCGGGGTCTGATAGTCGAATCGGTGGATCTGGTAGAGATCGACATAATCGGTGCCGATTCGCTTCAGGCTGGCGTCGATCTCGGAGAGGATGGCGCGGCGCGAGAGGCCGGCGCCGTTCGGGCCGGGGCGCATGCGGCCATGCACCTTGGTCGCGATCACCACCTCTTCGCGGCGGGCGAAATCCTTCAGCGCGCGGCCGACGATCTCCTCGCTCGTGCCATCTGAATAGACATTGGCCGTATCGAAGAAATTGATGCCGAGCTCCAGCGCGCGCTGAATGAAGGGCCGGCTCTCCGCCTCCCCCAGCGTCCAGGCGTGGTTGCCGCGGTCCGGCTCGCCATAGCTCATGCAGCCGAGACAGATGCGCGAGACTTCGAGGCCGGTGCGGCCAAGTCGGGTGTAGTCCATTTGGATGATCCCTCTCGTGCGGATGGTTTAGGCCGATCGGCGATGTGGATCGCCCGGAATGCCTAGGCGAAGTCTAGACCCATTCGGGAACAAAGGCCTAGTCCGGATCATGGCCGGGCGGATTAGGCCGTCCGGCTCCGCGGACGGCGGATAGGCCAATGGCCGAACTGCCAGATAGGAAGGCCGCGGCCGCCGGGACAGTCTCCTGCGGCGAAATCCGCGGGCCGGCCCCGGCTATCCCAAGGGTAGCCCAGCTATCCCAAGGGTTGCTTCGGCTATCCCAGGGTAGCCCCGGCTATCCCAGGGTCTCGCGGCATGTGGCGGCATCGCCACCTCACTTCAGCAAGGAGAGGAACCCATCATGAAAGCACTTCTCGTCTCAGCCGCCCTCGTTCTCGCCCTGACGTCCGGTGCCAGCGCCTTTTCCGTGGGAAGCGGCAATGGCAACGGCAATGGCAATGTCGGCGTCGGAAACGGCAATCTGAACGGCAACGGCAATACCGGCGCGTTCAATGGCAACGGCAATGGCAACGGGAATTTCGGTGCCTTTAACGGCAATGCCAACGGCAATCTCAATGCCGGCCTTGGCAATGGCAATGCCAACGGCAATGGCAATTTCGGCGTCCTGAACGGCAACGGAAACGGCAACCTCAATTGGGGCGTCGGCAACGGCAATGCCAACGGCAACCGCAATTTCGGTCTCGCCAACGGCAACCTGAACGGCAATCTCAATTCGGGTTTCGGCAACGGCAACGTCAACGGCAATAGCAATTTCGGCGCCGGCAACGGCAACGGAAACGGCAATTTCCAGCATTGATAGCTGCCCTGCCCGGCCGGTTTGACGGCCAGCGGCGACAAGGCCGCCCGCATCGCGATCCCTGCGGGCGGCCGAAAACCCATCGGCCCAGGGACTTCATTCAGCTTGAGCGGCGAGGCCGCGGGGCGGGCCGTTCAAACTGGCGCCATGTCATGGATTTTGGAGGAGTACATCATGAACAAGCTTGGAACGCGCGTCACCGGTGGACGCATCGGTATGGTCCTGGCCTCGACAGCCCTGCTGCTCGCCATCTCGGGCGCGCCCGTCTTCGCCGCCTCGAACAGCGGCAACGGCAATGGCAACGGTAACGTCGGCGTCGGCAACGGCAACAATAACGGCAGCAACAATACCGGCACGCTGAACGGCAACGGCAACGGCAACGGCAATTTCGGCGCGTTCAACGGCAACAGCAACGGCAACAACAATTCCGGCGCTGGCAACGGCAACGGAAATGGCAACGGCAATGCCGGCGTCGCCAACGGCAACACCAACGGCAACAACAATTCCGGGCTCGCCAACGGCAATGGCAATGGCAACGGCAATCGCGGTGGCTTCAGCGGCAACTGGAATGGCAACAGCAATGCCGGCACTGCCAATGGCAACGGCAATGGCAACGGCAACATCGGTTTCCGCAGTGGCAACTTCAACGGAAACTTCAATACTGGCTCGATGAACGGCAACGTCAACGGCAATGGAAAGCCGGACGCCAATGGTAATATCGGCGCCTTCAATGGTGGAACCGGTAATATCGGCGCCTTCAACGGCAATGGCAATTCCAGCAATACCAGCGGCAACGGCAATGTTGGGGCTTTCAATGGCAACAACAATGGCGGTATGTTCAACGGCAATGGTAATCTTGGTGCTTTCAACGGCAACAACAACGGCAACGGCAATTCACCGTAACGGCGAATCGCACGACCCGTCGGTTGACCGCGTGGCAGGAAGGACTTCAGCCATGGACATGAACTGGGACAAGATACCCGACACTCTTCGTTCACCCGCGGTCTTGGTGCGCCCGGCCAGCCCCGAGATGTCGCCCCTGATCGATGACGGTCATTTCTATATCGTTCCCCCGATCAAGATTGCGGTCGGTCAAGGTAATGGGAACGGAAATGGCAATGTCGGCAGTGGCAACGGAAACAACAACTCCGGTAACAACAATGGAAATAATAATACCGGAAGCAATAACGGCAACAACAATACAACGAGCAACAACGGTAACGGCTATAGCGGCAACGGAAACGGCAATGGCAGCGGCAGTGCTGGTGGAACGTTCGCAGGATCATCCAATGGATCATCCGGGATGGACTATTCGAACAAGGGCTCGTCCGGCAATGGCAAGCCGCCGTGGTTCCTGCGCTGGCTGACAGGCCGCAACTGACCGCTCAAGCTGTAGCGGCAGAACAAAATCGGGGGAGACGCAGATCGCATCTCCCCCGATTATGTGAGTGAAGCTGACTGGTACATCGTGACTAAAAGGACGGCGTCGTCCCCCCGCTCATTCTTACAGCGATCTGCGTGCGGTTATGAACGTGCAGCTTTCGCATGATATTGCTGATGTGGACCTTCGTCGTGCTCTCGGAAATATTGAGTTCGAAGGAGATGATCTTGTTGGACTTGCCCTGTCTCAAGATCCTGAGCACTTCCAGCTCACGGTCCGTCAGGCCGACATCCGGCACCATATTGGCGCCAAGCTCGGTCCCGTCCATCAGCACCGCTTCACCATCCAGGCTCGGCAGGAACGCACCGCCGCTGAGCGCCGTCCGGATCGCCGCGACGAAGATATCGAAGCCGAACGAGGCAGCCACCCAGCCACGCACCCGGTGGCGCTCCACGACCTCCGCGATCCGCGCATCGACGCTGTCCGTCAGGATGACGAGCGGAGTCTCGCCAATCCGGCTGACCACACACCGGATGACCGCATCGATCGCCCCCGCGTCGACCTGCCGATGCATGAAATTGAACACGGCAATCTGCGGATCCCGCGGATAGACCTGATTCAAGCTCTTGATGACGCGGATCGATGCATTCTCCATGGCAGCGTTCAGCGCGCTGGCCAGCATCTCCCCCACGAGTGCCCGCCCCTCAATGATCAGAATGCGATTGCTGCCCGGCCACAACTCTTCCGTGACGGGCCATATGTACCGATCCTGATCGGTCCTAAGATTACCGACACACTCAATAAATCTATTCATTATACGACTCCCGTCCGCAGTTTTCCCTGTCATGACAGTTGCCCCGTCGCGATTGGACAATAGGATTTACCCATACGCCCCTGCCTACCTTGCCTGATCCCATCAATATACATCATTTGCACAAACAACTATGACTTAAATCACACATAGGTTTGTTCGGTAACGATATCATCTGTGCTCCTTTTGGCCGTATCAACAACTGGCCCAGAGATATGCTATCGCATTGACATGACTTGACAATTTTTGGTTGTATACCGCATTGATGCACCGCGATAAAATCACGGAATCGAGCGTAATTCGTTAGGTTCTGTTAACCAATGTGAACGGAATTCGACAACCGAAGATTGCCCACGGCTTGTTGGCGAGGGCTCGAGAGAGACTTTCGAACACAACCGGAGGCCGAATCACCCAAGGGCACGAATCAGATCGAGATCATCCCGCCGCGCCTTTTTGCCGGCAGATGCGGCTGCCGGGCTGGCATCACGTTTTCGCGTGTTTCGGTGATCGAAAAATCGACGGCTCTTGATCGCGCAGCGGCACGGCGGTCTCGGCCGCAAGGGATTGCCAATCCATGGCGCCCGGAACCGTGTGTCGATGTCGTGCGCCACGATGCCGGACTGGGCGGGGCGCAGGCCCCGCCCCTCGCCAAAGCCTCAGGCGGCCGCGCGCCCCTGCTCGTCGAGCAGGGCGAAATCAGCATCGCTCAGAACGAGTCCCGCGGCGGCGGTGTTCTCCTCCAGATGCTTGACACTGCCCGTTCCGGGGATCGGGAGCATCACCGGCGAGCGCTTCAGAAGCCAGGCGAGCGCGACCTGGCCAGCCGTGGCACCGAGCCGGCCTGCGATATCCGTCAGAGCCGAACCCGGCTTGGCCAGTCCGCCGGAGGCGAGCGGCGCCCAGGGGATAAAGCCGATCTTGTTGGCCTCAGCAAAATCGAGCACATCCTCGCTCTTGCGATCGACGAGATTGTACTGGTTCTGGACCGTCGATACCGGGAAGTACTTCTGCGCCGCCTTGATCTCCGTCACGGATACTTCGGAGAGGCCGACATGGCGGATCAGCCCTTCCTTCTGCATCTGCGCGATGACGTCGAACTGTTCGTTCGCCGGAACGACCGGATCGATCCGGTGCAATTGCCAGAGATCAATCCGATCGACCTTCAGGCGGCGCAGGCTCATGAGCACGCATTGGCGAAGGTATTCCGGGCGTCCGACCACGCGCCAGATGTTCGGACCATGCCGCGTCAACGCACCCTTGGTGGCGATGACGAGCTTGTCGTAGGGATGAAGAACCTCGGCGATCAGATCCTCGCTGACATAGGGGCCGTAGCTATCGGCCGTGTCGATCAGGTCGATGCCGAGCTCCGGCACGCGCTTCAACGTGCGCTTCGCTTCCTCGATATCGGGAGGATAGTCCCAGATGCCGGGCCCTGTAATGCGCATGGCGCCGAAGCCGAGACGGTTGACGGTCAGATCGCCACCGATCGTGAACTGACCCGATGCAGCGGCGGAAATGGTATTGGTCATGATGGATCCCTTTGAGACTCGGCTCCGGACAGCATCGGCGATGCGAGGGCCGAAATGCACTGAACGGGCAAGAAGATGGGTGGCAGGCAGGGGTCGCCACAGGCGACCTCGCTGAAGTTAGGTCCCGCCCCGGACAGCGTTAAGGGCCGAGATGTTCACGGCTTCGTGTTCGCCTCGGCGAGTTCATGGCGCAGGAAGAACGATACCGCCGCGAGAGCAATGAGTACGGCGCCATAGAGATAGGTCGCATGGGTCAGGCCAAGTGCGGGCGCCGCCAAGCCGATCAGGATCGCCGGCACTGCAAAGGCGAGATAGCTCTGGACATAATAGGCGGCGAGAAGGCCTGCCCGTTCGCCCGCGGCCGCCAGCGGCAGCAAGGTCCTGAATGTGCCGGAAAAGGCCGAGCCGAATCCAAGTCCTGCCACCAGTGCGCCCATCATCATCAATCCAGCCAGCTGAAAAAAGACCCCGGCCAGGGTGATCGCAATGCCCGACACAAGCCCCGTCGTGCCGATGGTGAGCAGCAGAGCTGCCCGGCGCTCGCGCAGCAGGAATACCGCGACGGCCGCCGTCATCGTCATAGTGGCGATCACCGCGCCGCCGACAAAGGGCGATCCCAACCCCGTAGCTGCGCGCACCAGAGACGGCATGAGCGAGAAATAGAAGCCACCGAGCGCCCAGGCCGCAATGTTCACCGGGGTAATGCGTATCAACGTCCGCAGCGCCTGCGGCGGCACCCTCACATCGGGCCTCAACGAGGCGAACGCACCCGACTTTCCGAGCGCCGTCTCGGGCATTGGCAGGACGGTCAAGGCCAGCACGACCGATGCGACCAGCAGAACGATATAGACGAGTTGGGTCGGCAATGGCGCAAACGCGACAAGGGCGCCGGATCCGAGCGAGCCAAGCGTCAACCCGGCGAACGCCGTCAGGCTATTGAACAGCGGCCCTCGCCTGCGTGCTGTATCGAGGATCGCGGCGCCGAGGGCGGTCGTCGCGGCGCCGCTCGCAAAGCCCTGTACTGCGCGGGCCAGGATCAGGAGACCGGCCGAATGCGCCTCGATGAACAGCACCATTGCGATGGCATTGACGATCAGCGCCGCGAAGATGACCGGACGACGGCCGACATAGTCCGACAACGAACCGACGGTCAGCAGCGCGGCCAGCAGGCTGAAGGCATAGACCGCGAAGATCGATGTTAGCCAGAACGGCGTCAGGCCGAGGCTCTCCTGATAGAGCCGGTAAACCGGCGTCGGGGCGGCACCGCTCGCGGAGAAGATGACGGCCGCGACAATTCCGAAAATCGTCATGGCACGTGGCGAAAGTGTACGGCGCTGGCTGGAACTCAGCGCACCGGCAATGGACATCGACATGGCGATTCCCTTAAAGCTAACCATATAGCGTTAAGGCATATAGGACGAGCTTGGCCTTAACGCAAATTCTTTGCGTTAAGGCGCATTGACGGTCCGGGACAGATCCCGGATCGAGATGCCTGGGCGGATGGGAGAATGGATATGGCGGTCAAGGAACGGATACGCGTCGGCGGCCGCAGCGCGCGGATCCAGGCAGCGGTGCATGACGCCGTCAGGGAGTTGTCAGCCGAAATTGATCGCGCCGAGTTGACCGTTCCGCTGATTGCGGCGCGCGCCGGCGTGACGCCATCGACGATCTACAGGCGCTGGGGCGACCTTTCCGAGCTCCTGGGCGACGTCGCCGTGGAACGCCTGCGCCCAGTCGCCGAACCGCTCGACACGGGGTCGACAGCCGGCGATCTGGAGGCCTGGGTTGTCCAATATATGGAGGAGATGTCGTCGGCAGTGGGCCGCGCGATGTTGCGCGACGTGCTGATCAACATATCGGAAGGCAATGCTTGCCAGTGCGCGAACTTCACCTATGAGCAACTACAGATGATCGCCGACCGAGCCGCGCATCGAGGCGAAGTGCCATTCGATGTCGATGACCTGGTAGACCGTGTCATCGGGCCCATCATGTACCATGTGCTCTTCGGCCATGGCGAGCTGACGCCTGATTATTGCCGGATGCTGTTGGCACGCGTGCCGGAGCTCAAAGGCGGGGCCGACGTCCAATCGGCGCGGGGAGAGGCTTCTTGATCGCACCCTGCCAGATCAGTCGGCGCCCGGATCTTCCCCCGGCCACATGACGACAAAGTCCTCATATTCCTCAACCGGAATATCGGCCTCGCTCACCGTTCGGCCGGAGACCGAAATTCCCGCCTCGTGCACCGTTTCGGGGTCACCCGAGACCAGCGGATGCCACCAATAAAGGTCTCGGCCCTCCGCGATCAGGCGGTAGCCGCAGGTCGGCGGCAGCCAGGTGATGGAGCGCACCGTGGCGGGATCGAGCGGAATGCAATCCGGCACCTTCACATGGCGGTTCGGATAATCGGAGCAGCGGCAGCTGTCGTCGTCGAGCAATTCGCAGGCGATCGCGGTCCAGACGATCTCCCCGGTGTCCCAATCCTCGAGCTTGTTCAGGCAGCATCGCGCGCAGCCATCGCAGAGCGATTCCCACTCGCTCGTGCTCATTTCCTCGAGCGTCAGACGCTTCCAGAACGGCTCGGCCGACCCGGGCGCATTGGCGGCCTCATTGGTCAGGCGCGACGGCGCGTCGTCTTCTTGCGCGGTCATCGAGATTGCTTATCCTTCAAGGTGATTGCGTATCCCTCGGCAATCGGCCAGAAACGGGCTCGTCCTAGCAGTTTTCATCGGCTGATTGGAACAGTTCTCGATGACGCGTCTCGACCGGGTTTGGGATTGGCTGGCCGCGCAGCAATCGCGGATCGCCGCGCGCTGGCCGTTTCGTCGCCAGGATGGTACCGGGGACACGACGACGGCGCGGATCGAGAAGTCGCCCGAACCACCAGCGGAGCCGCGCAAGATCCGCCTGATCGAGATCGATGCCTATATCGATAGCGCGCTCTTCAACATCTGGACGGCACTGGTCGAGGCGACCGAGGCGCTGTCGCGCTTCACGCGGCGCTTCCGCGTCACTGGCCTTCGCCGGGCGCCGATCGAGATCATTGGTGACGGGTTGACGGTCGGCGCCGGCGCCGGCGTGCTGATGCTCGCGCTCGCCCTGCCCGCCTTCGAAGCGACCAGGCAGGATTGGCTGGCGCAGTCCGACTATTCCGTCACCTTCCTCGACCGCAACGGCACCGAGATCGGCAAGCGCGGCGTGCGCCATTCCGACGCCGTGCCGCTCGAGGACATGCCCGACAGCCTGATCAAGGCGACGCTCGCGACCGAGGACCGGCGCTTCTACACGCATTTCGGCATCGACGTGTTCGGCACGTTCCGCGCCCTGTTCGAGAACCTGCGCTCCAATGCGGTGGTCCAGGGCGGCTCGTCGATCACGCAGCAGCTCGCGAAGAACCTCTTTCTCTCGAACGAGCGGACGATCGACCGCAAGATCAAGGAAGCCTTCCTCGCCATGTGGCTGGAGAGCAACCTCTCCAAGCACGATATCCTGCAGCTCTATCTCGACCGCGCCTATATGGGCGGTGGCAATTTCGGCGCCGCTGCGGCATCCGAGTTCTATTTCGGCAAGAAGGTCACCGACCTGAACCTCGCCGAATCCGCCATGCTCGCCGGGCTCTACAAGGCACCGACGAAATATGCGCCGCATATCAACCTGCCGGCGGCGCGTGCCCGCGCCAATGAAGTGCTGACCAACATGGTCCAGGCGGGCTTCATGACCGAGGGCCAGGTGCTCGGCGCGCGGCGCAAGCCCGCCGACGTCGTGCGCATCGCCAGCGACACCTCGCCGGACTATTTCCTCGATTGGGCGTTCGAGGAGGTGAAGAAGCAGGTTCCCGACGGCAATCGCAGCCTCGTCGTGCGTTCCACCGTCGACATGAACCTCGAAAACGTCGCCGACGACGCGATCGAGAACGCACTGCGCGAATCCGGCGAGCGCTATCGCGTCACGCAGGCGGCCATGGTCATCGCCGAACCCGACGGCGCCGTGCGCGCCATGGTGGGCGGGCGCGATTATGGCGAAAGCCAGTTCAACCGCGCGACCGGGGCGCTCCGCCAGCCGGGCTCGTCATTCAAGCCCTTCGTCTACACGGCTGCCGTGCTCAAGGGCTACACGCCCGAGAGCATCGTCAAGGATGCGCCGATCTCGATCGGCAACTGGTCGCCGAAGAATTACGGCGGCCGCTATATGGGCAATATCCAGCTCACCACGGCGCTGATCCATTCGCTGAACACCGTCGCAGTCCGGCTCGCCGGTGCGGTCGGCCGCGAGAACATCATCGCGCTGGCGCACAAGATGGGCATCACGACCAATATCGTGAACTCGAAATCGCTGCCGCTGGGCGCGACCGAGGTGACGGTCGTCGACATGACGGGCGCCTATTCCGTCTTCGCCAATGGCGGCTTCCGCGCCAAACCCTATGCCTTCACGCAGATCATCAATAGCGAAGGCGAGACGATCTTCGATCGCAAGCGCGATGTCGGCCCGCCCGAACGCGTGCTCGACGAGAAGACGATCGGCATGATGAACTACATGCTGAGCCAGGTCCCTGAGCGCGGCACCGGCCGGGCCGCGAAATTGCAGGGCATCAAGACCGCCGGCAAGACCGGCACGACGAACGCCTACCGCGATGCGTGGTTCATGGGCTTCACCGGCAATTTCGTCGGTGGCGTCTGGTTCGGCAATGACGACTTCACCTCCACCAACCAGATGACCGGCGGCTCGCTGCCGGCGCAGACCTGGAACCGGGTGATGACCTACGCCCATAGCGGCATCGAGCTGAAGCCGATCCCGGGCCTCGAAGGCAGCCCCTCGGATGGCGAACGCCCGGCACCGGCCATCGCGTCCGCCGATGGCGGCACTGCCCCGCTGTCGCTTTCATCGAAGACGACGGCGCAACTGATCGCGCTGGAAAAGCTGTTCGACGAAGCCCCGCCGCTGAAGCCGCTCAAGACCGTCGCCCTTGAGCCCTCGGATACGAGCGGCGGCTAACGGACGCCCGTTTGCCGCCACGCCATTCATCGTCGGGTAACGCCAAACGCATCTCCGGAACAGATGGAGACGATTCCCGGCCCGCCGGGCCACCTGCTCTATTGTTTCGGGCAGGCGGACGTGCACTTTGGCGTGGGGGCTGAAATGGGTCGTCTAGGCCGGTTTCGATCGGCTCCCGCCGGACGGGGGGCTATTCGGTTCAGCATGACACACGGATCCAGACGTCGGTCCCTGATCGGGCTCGCGGCAAGCCTTGTTTGCCTGGCGATCCTTGCCGCCTGCTCCACGAGCGGCGCATTGCGCGACGCTCCAGCCGAAGCCAACTCGGCCGCCGCCGCTGCAAAGTTGGCGGCCGAGACGATCAACATCATCTATGTCACCGACCGCGCGCCGGAGACGAAACCGGACGGATCGCTCACCTACAGCGCCAAACGTTCGAAGGCGATGAGCTTCGGCACCGTCGCCCTCGACGTCAAGGGGACCGGCCACAAGGTGTCCGAGGACATCGCGATCGAAAAGGTGACGGAGCTCGGGCAGTTCCCGGCGAGCCCCTATCCGATGCAGGTCGTCGGCGATGGCGTGCAGCGCACGGCCGCTGCCGTGGCTGCGCATGAGCGTGCTGCGGCCGGGCTTCGCGGCGAAGTCTCGCGCATGCTGAAAAAGGTGCCGCGGAAGGAGGTCGTCTTCTTCATCCACGGCTACGCCAATGAATTCGACGATGCGGTCGAGAAAACGGGCAGTATCTGCAACTCGCTCGACAATGAATTCGTCTGCGTCGCTCTGACATGGCCGGCCGGCGGCTCTGGCGGTGCCTTCATGGGCTATAATGTCGACCGTGAATCCGGCGAGTTCGCCGTTGCCGACATGAAGAAGGCGATCCGCATCATCACCGAGACGCCCGGTGTCGAGCGCGTGCACTTCATCGCGCATAGCCGTGGGGCCGATGTGCTCGCTTCCGCGCTGCAGCAGCTCGGCATCGAAGCCTATATCACCCGCTCCTCGCTCTCCGAGAAATACAAGGTCAACAATGTCGTGCTGTTTGCGGCCGACATCGACCTCGACGTCGCGACGACGAAGATGTTCGGCCTGGGGTCGGACCCCGATCTGCCCTATGGCCTGACGGCTCGCCCGTCGGAGGTGCTGCCGCAAGGCTTCTTCCACCTCACGGTCTATTCCTCGCCCAAGGATCGCGCGCTCGGCATATCGCGGCGACTCTTCGGCAGTACCGCTCGCCTCGGACAGATCAGCCTGCCGAAAATGGCCCTGAACAAGCCCTTCGCGCAGGCGAACAGCGCGCAGCTCGCCGAATTCATCGACTTCATCGAGTTCGACGGACATGCGGGCCTGATCGGACACAGCTATTTCCTGTCGAATCCGGCCGTGCGTGACGATCTGGTCGCGTTGATCCGCGACCGCCTGAAGACGGGCGACCCGCGCCGCCCCGTGGTCGAGATTCACCGCCCCTTCTGGCGCGTGATCGGAAAGCCAAACGGTGCGCAGGTAGCGGCCACGCCTCCGGCCAACTAGGCCGGCGGCGGACCGACGCACCAATCTGCGTTTCGGAGGACGTCATGGCACAGCCGGACTTGTCGGCGCGCCAACATGCCCCGCCTTATCAAATTCGTGGCACCCGCCCTTCCGACTTGCTAACCATGCAGCCCAGTCCGACACATCCTCCGGAGCGATCTCCATGACTGCCGCCTCGACAATCCCCTTCGCCGAACAGGACGCGCGCGCCGCCCGGCTGGATGCCGTCATCGACGCGGCAATCGCCGAGGAACGCATCGTCGGAACGGTGGTGATGGTGGCGGAGAATGGCGAGATCGTCTATCGCCGCGCCGCTGGCCATGCCGATCGGGAGGCCGGCAGGCTGGTCACCGAGGACACCATCTTCCGCCTCGCCTCTGTCACCAAGCCGATGGTCGCCGTGGCGACGCTTGCGCTCGTCGACGCCGGAAAGATCGCGCTCGACGACCCGGTCACGAAATATCTGCCGCAGTTCCGCCCACGCCTGATCGACGGCACCGAGCCGGTCATCACGATCCGCCATCTGCTTTCCCACACCAGCGGCCTGCAATACGGCTATGACGCCGGCGCCGATATCTCCGAGGGCCTGAGCATGCCGGGACGGGGCATGGCCGAGAACCTGGAGAAGATCGCTGCCGTGCCACTGATGTTCGCGCCGGGCACATCCTGGCGCTATTCGGTGGCGATCGACGTGCTCGGCGGCCTGCTCGAGCAGGCGATCGGCAAGACCCTGCCCGATATCGTCGCGGAACAGGTGACGCGGCCGCTCGGCCTCGCCGATACCGCCTTTTCGGTGACCGCGCTCGATCGCCTCGCTACAGCCTATGCCGATGGCAAGCCACGGCCGACGCCGATGACGGAGCCGCAGCGCGTCGAGGGCAAGGACGGTGCGCTGATCTTCTCGCCGGGCCGCCTGTTCGACCCGACCTCATTCCCCTCGGGCGGCGCCGGCATGGCGGGCAGCGCACCCGACTTCCTTCGCTTCCTCGAAACGATCCGAAAGGGTGGCGCCCCGATCGTCTCGCTTTCCGGTGTGAAGCTCCTGTCGGAAAACGCGATCGGCACCTTCGATACCGGCGTGCCGGGGCGCGGGTTCAGCCTCGGCTGGTCGATCACGATCGACCCGGCCGCCAGCCAGTCGCCCTTTTCGCCGGGAAGCTGGCAATGGGGCGGCGTCTATGGCCATTCCTGGTTCGTCGATCCGGCGCGCAAGCTCTCGGTCGTCGGCTTCTCGAATACGGCAGTCGCCGGCGTCAACGGCGCCTATCCGGATGCGATCCGCGCCGCGGTCTATGGCTGATGCGGGCTGCCGATAGCGCCCGGCCCGCCCACGCGCTATGGTCCGGCTGCCCCCAATCGAGGCCATGATTTGCGACTGCTGATCGATCTAGCCATCGCCATCCTGATTGCCGCGGTCGTCGGCTTCGGCTCGGCGGTCATCGTGCTCGATCGCGATCGCCTGTTCGGCGCCGTCACGCGCGGCGAATGGACGGCTTGGCCAGATTCCGGCAGCGCCAATGCCGATCCCTATACCGAGGCGATGCTGGCCCGCTCCGGCGAGGTGCCGCTCGGCTCCGGCGAAGGGCTCGCCTTCACCGCCGAGGCGGACCGGAACGGCGCGCGCCTTTCGGGACGGTGCAGCTACCGCATCGTCGGCCAGACGCCGGCTGCGCGGCTCTGGACGCTCACCGCCTATGATGGCGATGGGCATCTCATGGAGAACCCGGCCAACCGGACCGGCTTCCATTCGCGCGAGATCCTGCGCCGCGAGGATGGCAGCTTCGTCATCCAGGTTTCGCCTCATGTCGAACCCGGCAATTGGCTGCCGGTCGAGACCGACCGCGCGCTCCGCCTCGTGCTCAGGATCTACGACACGCCGCTCACCAGCGGCGGCGTAGGCGATGCCATCCTGCCCTCGATCGAGAGGGTGTCCTGCTCATGATTCGCGGCCTGCTCTTCGCGCTCGGTGGCCTGATCCTCGGCGGCATCATCCATATCGTGGTGATCCTGCTGGTGCCGGATTTCGCCGATCGTGACGCCTGGACGTCCATGGGCCGCTTCGGGCCTGATGGCGCCTTCCATGTCCTGCCAATGTCGGAGCCGGGGACAGAGCCGCTGCCCTATCTCGACCCGCGCATGGCGACGGCGGTCTGCCGGTTCTCGCTGGAGAATGGGCCGATCCGCATCAAGGCCGACATGCCCGACGATTTCTGGTCGATCGCGGTGTTCAACCGGCGCGGCAGCAATGTCTACAGCCTGAACGACCGCACCGCCGAGCGCAGCGATATCGACCTCGTCATCGCGACGCCGGTCCAACTGGTGCAGTTGCGCGAGAATCCGATCCCCGCGCTGGAACAATCGATCGTGATCGAAGTGCCGATCAGCCGTGGATTTGCGCTGATCCGCGCCTTTGTCGCCGATCCCACGTTGCTGCCAGGCGCCGAAGCGGCGCTGCGGGCCGCGAATTGCTCGGCCGACGTGAAGGCGCCGGCACCCCCACCCGCTCCGGCACCAACCGTCGAGCCCGATACGGACGCCCCTTAGCGCGACCAAGCCTCAAGATCAGAAGCTGCGGCCAGGCTTCGGCGCGCGCGTCTGCTTGGGCGAAGGTGGATCTGTCCGGGTCGGTGAACGATCGATCCGCACGCCGGAGAAGAAGACGATCTCGCCCCTGCGCTCGCCGCTCCTGACCGGCCGGGCGCGTCGGCGCCCCGCCGTCGAAAATGCCAGTATCACTGCCATCGCGACCTCCAAGGAGATCCGTCTGACTGGATCGACGCCCCTACTGTCCGGCGGACGCTCTCAACTTCACGAAAACTATTAACCGCCGAGCAAGGTTAACAGTCCGCTAACGACTTGTCGGCAAGAATGCGGCCCGAGCCCTTCGCTCTCCTGGTACCGCGTGATCATGCATCCCTCATTTCCTTCGGATGGTCTGATGGCCATGGCCGTGTCGAACCAGCAAAGCCGGGACGCCGCTCTTCTTCGAGCGACAGCGGATCTATTTGTCCTTGAGGCGAAACACGATCCCGATGGGATCCGGCGTTTCGAAGAACTTGCGACTCATTTTCTCACCAAGGTGACGCCCGCCGATCGCGCCTTCGTGGCCGAACGTCTGGCACGCCATCCCGACGTGCCCATCTCCGTCCTGCGGCTGCTCGCCAAGGATCTGATCGAGATCGCGGCGCCGATCCTGAAGCGAACGCCGGTCCTGTCCGAGTTCGACTGGCTGGCGATCATGGCCGCGACGGGAACAGCCCACCATCGCGTCATCGCCTCGCGCGCCGATCTTTCGCCCGCCATCGTCGCCGCCCTGAGGCTGACTGGCGATCCTGAGACCTTGCAGCTCGTCGCGCATTATCCCCCGACACCGACTCGGGTCGTCGGGGAGCCGGGACCGGCTCCGAGCAGCGAATCGCTTGGCGCGCCTGCGCCAGAAAGGTTCGTGCCCGCCAGCGATACGCCCATCGCCAAAGTCGAACAGCCGTCCCCGATCGCGCCGGCGCCACAGACCCAGACGCTTCTCGCCGCTGCTCCGGCAATCGCAGAGGCGCGCGAAGTCTATTCGGTGGCGCGGGCCATGACCGCTGCGCTCGGCCATGAGATGCAGTCGCTCGCCAGTCGGGAGATTCCGCTTCCCGCTTCAAAGCCTGCAACTGAAACGATTACTGCCGGCTCCAACCGGGCAAAGCCTGCGCCTGTTGCACCACCAAAAGCGACGCCGCCCGCTGCACCAGCACCCACCGTCAGCGTGATGCCACCGGAGCCGGCTGCGCCGGGCGAGAAATCTGCGGAAACGCTGCCCGACATGGAGGCATTTCTCGCGCTCGACCCGCCGGGCCGTCTGGCTGTTTTGTTGCGTCTCTCCGGCAGCGCGCCGGCCCCGAGTCGCCATTCGGCCGCGATCGACGCCGATCACGCCTTCCGCGCCGCCCTGAGCGGTGCACGCGTCACGCTGCTCGCACGGCAGAAGCAGCGCGACCAGCTCATCACGGCGCTTTCCACCGGCTTGCGGCTGGATCGCGACGCTGTGACGGCGCTCATGGACGATCCGTCCGGCGAGGCTCTGGTCATCCTGTTGAAGGCGATTGGCCTCGACGACGCGGAGGCCCAGCAGGTGCTGCTCTTCGCCAATCCTGCCATCAGCGCGGCCGTCGAGACCTTTGGCCGCCTGGCAGAGCTTCATGCCGGCGCCGACCGCTCCGCCGCCTCGCGCCTGGTCGATTTCTGGCGTCACGGTGCGGAGCCAGCCCGTAGGGGTCATCAGCCGCTCTTCGCCGATATGGAGCTTCGGCGCGACACGAGGCCAGAGGCGGAGCGCCGCGCGGCGGAGCCGCTCGCCGAACGCGCCACGGGAGCCCTGCGCGGCTCCTGACCGGACAGGCGTTCAGACGGTGTCGAGGCGGGAGCGGCCTTCACGGTCCTCGACCTCGACCACCCAGATGTCGGGGTCGAAGCGCAGCTCGGACGCCATCCGCTCCACCAGGGTCGGTCGATCGATCCGTTGGGCCATCAGCGTGAAGAGACGATCCGTCGGCTTGTCGTCGTCGAAAGCCGTCTGGGGTGCCGGGCCGTAGAGGTCGACCGTGCCGTCGAGCCGGTCAACGACGACGAAAATCGCCCCCGCCTCCTCCGATCCATGCCGCGTCAGCGCAGCGAAGCCGCCTTCGACGAAAATGCGACGGATATAGGCCGCGACCCAGAGCGACGATGTAACCCGCATGAAAAGCTCCGCGCCCAATGACAGACTATGTCTGTCGCAGGGTTACTTCATGGCGCCGATCATGACCAGCTTGGCGACCACGGTATCCGTCGCCTGGCCCGATATGGGCAGGCCGTTATCGAGCTCGAAGCGGCGGATTGCCGTCGCGGTCTTGCCACCGCCGCGCCCATCCACGGGAATCGGACCATAGCCGATATCGTTGAGTGCGCTCTGCACGCGCTTCAGCCGCGCCCGCGTCGCCGGATCGTCGATCGAACCGGTCGAGATCGGGTCGGCACTCGATTGGGCGCCCGACAGGCCCTTGCGCATCTGCTCCAGCAGATGCGGGCTTGGCTGTCCCGTCGGGATGAGGCCGATCCGCATCTCGAAGGACGAGATCGCCGCCTTGGTCTGCGGGCCCATCATGCCGTCGATCGGCCCGTCATAGAATTTGGCGGCGGCCAGCGCCCTCTGCGTATCGGCAATGATGTTGGCAGGCGCTGCGCTCGCAGTCGCAGACGTGGCCGGAACGGTCTTCACCGCGGTCGCGCGCGGTGCCCCGACCTTGCTCACCACCGCCTTGCCGTTGGCAGACGCCGCGCGGCTCTTGGGCAAGGGCACGGCGGCCGGCGACGGCGCGGCGGCCTCCGGTGGCAATCCCGGGAGCGGGTCGGTGTTGGCCGCTTCGGCGACCGGCGCGGTCGGAGCGGCGGGCGCAGGCTCGGACGCCGATGTGCGGGCCGGTGGCACTGTCGCGGCCGGCGCAGAAGCAGCGGGCGGGCGCGTGACGAAGAACGGATCGGGATGATGCGCCGTCTGCAGGAAGGCGGCATTGGAGACGATCGCGCCAAGCACCATCGCGATCAGCACGACACCGCCCGACCGCACGGGATTCTCGATCACAACGTCGGTCAGGCGGCCGAACAGGCCATCCGCCTCGGTATAGACATCACGGGTGCGGGTGACGGGCCGCTTGCGTCGCACCGGTTCAGGCAATTTTCCGCTCCCTGTCCCTGAAGACGGATTGCGGCAGGCGTACCGGCATGATCACGGCCGGCCGCGTCTCGATCCGTGCGGGGAGACGAACGGTGACGGTCGTGCCACGGCCGAGTTCGCTTTCGATGCCGAAGGTTCCGCCATGGAGCGCGACGAGGCCCTTCACCACGGAAAGGCCGAGGCCGGTTCCCTCATGGCGGCGATCGCGGCTCGACTGCGCCTGCATGAAGGGCGTGCCGATTCGCGGCAGCTCAGAGGGCGCGATGCCGATGCCGGTATCGCTGACCTGAAGCACCAGCCCGCCCTGCTCCATGCGCGCGGAAAGGGTGATCGTGCCGCCCGCATCGGTGAACTTCGCGGCGTTCGAGATCAGGTTGAGCAGGATTTGGCGGCAGGCGCGGCGGTCGGCGACGACATCCGGCAGGTCCTGCCCGACGACACGCACGAGCTTCAACCCGCGGCGCGCGACCTGATGCGACATCATCTCGATCGAACTGTCGATCAGCGCGCCGATCGGAAAGGCCTCCGCCGTGATCTCCTGCTGGCCTGCCTCGATCTTCGACATGTCGAGAATGCCGTTCACGACCTCGAGCAGATGCTCGCCGGAAGCATGGATCAGCCGGGCATAATCGTGATGGCGCTGGAACTCGAACTTGCCGAGCAGTTCCTGCTCCAGCATGTCGGAAAAGCCGATGATGGCGTTGAGCGGCGTGCGGAGTTCGTGACTCATATTGGCGAGGAAGAGATCCTTCGACCGGTTCGCCTGTTCCGCCGCCGCGCAGGCGGCCTGGGACGCCGCTTCCTGCGCCCGCAAAGCCGTGACGTCGCGGATGACCGCGACTACCGAGCGGCGCTCGTTGGCGGGATTGATCACCGGGCGACAACGCATTTCCAGCCAGACGAAGCGGCCGGTCGGCTGTTCGTCGGCGCGGCGCAGGCGGAACGCGACGACAACCGTCTCGCCGGTGCGATCGGCCTCTGACAGCGCCTGCAGATAAGCGGGGCGATCCGCGACATGGACCCGCTCGAACAGGCCCTGCCCCTGGATTTCGGCCGGCGCGCAGCCGATGACGGCGCGCACGGCCGGGGAAGCGAACTCGACATCGCCGCTCGCGCCGTGACGCGTGATGAGATCGGTGGCGTTCTCGGCGAGCAGCCGGTAGCGACCCTCGCCCTTGCGCGCGGCGGCCTCCGTCTCGCGGTGGATGCGATCAATCCGCAGGGCGAGCGCGCCGGCATAGACGATCGCGCTGGCGATCAGGAACGGACCGAGGCCGACCATGGAGGGCAGCGGCGCCGGCAGCAGCCCCAGCACAGACGCGGATACGAGGCCGAGAAGCCCGAACACGGCCAGACCGGCCGCCGTCAGGGTGACGGGGCGCGAGCCGGACAGGGCGGCTTCCGCCGGGACGATGGCGAGCCAGACGAGCGCCGGCGAGGCGAGTCCGCCCGTGAGCGCGCCAACCCAGGCGACGAGCCCGACGAGAGCGACGGCGGACAGCAGATGCGCCGCGCCATAGCGCCCGGTGCGCGACAGGAAGGCGGCGATCGGCAGCGGCGTGACCAGCAGACCGAAAGCCACGGCGCCGGCAAGCGACGGCACGCCGGAGAGCGCGAGCCAGACGGGCAGCATGGCGAGCGCGGCAAGGCCGGCGGCCAGATGGGCAGAGATGAAGGCGCGATGCCGGATGGTGGCGAGCACGTCATGGCTGACCGAGCCGTGCACCAGCCCGTCAATGATCCGCCGCAATGGCTCGAAGGAAACCGTCATACGCAACACAGTCAGTGACGCTCGTTTCGGCCTTGGGCCAGAGGCACGGGCCAACGGCTTGGGCGGTTGCCGGATGGACATCTCCGGCATGAGCGCATGGTCGCATCCGCGGCTTAAGGGACCCTAAAGATGCGGGCCAAACCACGACGAAAGGCGGGGGAGGCCGACCATCGGGATCCGCTACGTCATGCTTACGCAACCGTAACCAAATTCTCTCAATTTTTCCTCGGGGCGTTGAAGCTCGATTTTGACCGTTTATGCTATTCGAGCTTTGATGATTGCGGATTGTCGCGACAATTGACCGGCGTTGTTTGCGTAGCGAAGGGCCATCTCGATGTTTCTTCTTCGTGCTGCCTTCTGGCTCTCGATCGTGCTGCTCCTGATTCCGGGCGATCCGAGCACGGGCACGCCGGCCCCGCGCATCAGCGCGCTCGATGCCCTGATCGCCGCCCGTGGCGCGATCGCCGATCTCTCGGGCATGTGCGACCGCCAGCCCGAGGTCTGCATCAACGGCGGCGCCGCATTGCAGGCCTTCGGTGCCAAGGCGCGCGATGGCGTCGCCCTGCTCTACCAGACGCTGGACGGCAAGCTCTCCGCCCCAACTCTCCCGGCCCCGCCGGCCAGCGCGCCGCCCATGCCGCCCGCGGCCGGCACGCTGACCCCGGATGACGCCGCGCCTGGCTGGCGCGCGCCGGATGCCAACGGCCACAAGGCCTGATCGCGCGCACGTAGATCAGGACCTCGGCTGTCTCACCATCGATCCGCTGCCGCGATGCACGCCGGTGGTTTCAATCGGTCCTGCAAGGCGCTATATGCGCCAGCATGGATACGATCGTTCCCGTCCCGCCGATCGAGCGGATCATTGATGATTTCGGCTTCCTGGACGACTGGGAGGATCGCTATCGCTATCTGATCGAACTCGGCCGCGAACTGGCCCCCCTGCCCCCCGAGGCGCATAACGACGCCAACAAGGTGCAGGGCTGCGCCAGCCAGGTCTGGCTGCAGAAGACGCCGCGCGAAGAGTCCGACGGTCTTCATCTCGATTTCGCCGGCGACAGCGATGCGCTGATCGTGCGTGGCCTCGTCGCCATCGTGATCGCGCTCTTTTCCGGCCGCACCCCGGCGGAGATCATGACGATCGATGCCGAGGCGGTTTTTGCGCAGCTCGGCCTCAGCGAGCATCTGACGGCCCAGCGCTCCAACGGCCTGCGCTCGATGGTCTCGCGCATCAAGACCGAGGCCGCGGCCGCCGCCTGAAGACCGCTGCGATCAGCCGGCCTTCGGCCGATCGCCAGCACTCTGCCAGTGGCGAATACCGCGCCCGGACGCCCGTCCGGTCGCCTCGTTCGACAGGCCATAATGGCGCGCGAGCGCGGCGAGACCCAACTGCAGCACCAGTTTGGCCGAGCGTTTCGGCCAGTTCCGCTCCTGCTCGATCTGCTCCAACCCCTTCAGGAAGCAGCAGAAATCGACGATCGTGCCTGAGAGTTCGGGACCGAGCGCGGCAATCGCGCGCTCGACCCGCAGCCGGGCCGAAAGGGCAGCCTCCGTCAGTTCGGCAATGCCACCAGCTCCGCCGCCCCGCCGACCGCTTGCGCTTGTGACGCTCCAATTGGCCGTAACGCGCGGCATCAACTGACCACGCGTGAAATCAGAGCGCAGCCGCTCGCCCGCCGCGAAGGCGGCCGCGTCGATCATCGGCTGGCCGTCCTTGCCCTTGCGGGCCCTGAGCCAGCCGAGCGGGCTTTCGCCGAGATCGACCGTGACTGCCTGACGTTCACCCGCCTCCTCGATCGTGACATGCGCGCGCTCGGTGTGCTGGGCGCCATGATCATCGCCGCCAGCGAGCAGCCGCCGGACCATGCTGCGCCCTGCGGGCGAGAGCACGAGACGGCCCGTCTGATCCGCCTCGATCGCGCCGCGCGCCAGCAGTGCCTTGACCAGCAGCGGGGCGATCTCCATCCGAGGCCGGCCGCCCGGCGCGGCGAGCCAGTATTGACCGCCCGGATCGCGCTCGATCGCCATGCCCGAGCCGGCCAGGCGACGGACGATCGACGTCATCGTGCGATCCACCTTCATGCGAGCCTCCGAAAAGCGGGCATGAGCGCACCCTCCTGAGCGACGGCGCGGTCGAGACGATCGATCATCTGGTCGGTGCTCCGTTCGTCCCTCCGCTCCTCGACGCGGCGGCAAGCATGGGCCGCCGTGGTCCGGTCGCGGCCGAAGAGCTGCCCCGCCTCGGTGAAGCTGAGGCCGAACCGCGTGCAGGCGAGGTAGATCGCGATCTGGCGCGCATAGGCGCCACGCGCCGAGCCCCGGCCCGATGCGAGAAGTTCCCCCGCCTCGACCTCGAGCGCCGGGCCGACGACGGCCGCGATCAGATGCCGTGCCTCATCGGGGATGACCCGTCTTGGTCGGGCCCTACCCCGCTCGTTCTTGACCCTGCGCATCTCTGTCACCTCATCATAGGATTAAATTCCTATGACAGCTTAATGCAGTTTCAGAAGGCGGGGATAGATTTCTTTCCGGCTCGAATTCGGTGTGTCGCAGCCAGCGGGCCTGTGTGGTTCTTGCGCGCCTTGCGACGACCGAGACCATCCTGCAGCGCCGGTCGCTCAGATGCCGGGGCGCTCCGGCGGCAACGGTGGACGCGGCGGCGATGAGCGCACGACCGCAATGCCGGGTTCGGCAGCTTGCCCGGCGGGCTTGTCTGAAGCGATGACGCGCGGTGCCACATCCGATGAACGGACGATGATGGCGCCATCGCTCAGCATGTAGTCGACCAGCAGCCAGCTATTGCTGCCGCGCGCGAAGGCAAAAGCAAAGGCGAGCTTGAAGTTCGGCGTGGGCACGGCGCCGACGAGATGCAGGCGTCCATCGGCGTCGACTTCCGGCAGTCTGTCGAGTTCCGGCTCGGCAATCGCGGCAAAGCCGAAATCCCGCGCCCTGTCCCGAAACGGCTTCAACGCGGCCTGGAGTTCTTCGGCCGTGTGTTGCGCGGCCGTCGGCGGCGCCAGAAGCGCCCGCAGCACGGTGTAGTTGCCGGTCAGATTGGCCTGATTGAAGGCAATCAGCGTCGTCCGGAGCAGGATGGCCTCGGACGGCCCGAAGGGAACCTGACGCACGGAAGCGGGCGGCGCGGCTGTCTGCGCGGCCGAAACCGCAACAAAGTCACCCGGAAGCAGCAGGAGCCCCGCGAGCGCCGAGGCCCACGCCCGATATCGAGAACCAATCGCCGCCATTGCGCCTCGCCACCCCGCATTCGCTCCGTCCGACCCTGACGTCAGGATACCCGGCTATCGCGCTGCCGCAATGCCGAGACGACCCGGAAATGAAAAGGGCCCGGTTTGACCCGGGCCCTTTGCAGACATCGATGCGTGACGATCAGCGGCGCTTGCGCTGCTGTCCGAGGCCCATCTTCTTGGCCAGCTCGGAGCGCGCGGCCGCGTAGTTCGGGGCGACCATCGGATAATCTGCGGGAAGACCCCACTTCTCGCGATACTCTTCTGGCGACAGGTCGTAATGCGTACGAAGATGACGCTTCAGCGACTTGAACTTCTTGCCGTCTTCCAGGCAAACGATGAAATCGGGGAACACCGACTTCTTCGGATTGACGGCCGGCTTCAGCGGCTCCGGCTCGGGCTCGACGACTCCGCCATGCGTGCGGTTGAGCGCGCTATACACGTCGGAAATGAGGCCCGCCAAGTCATGAGCGGAGACCGAGTTGTTGCTGACGTAGGCGGAAACAATGTCGGCAGTTAGATCAATCAGATCGCTGCCCATCGCCTTTTCGGTCATATTAGCTCCTGTCTTCTTTTCTCTATTAGAAACAATGCAAGGAATGGTTTTGATCACTTGGCACGCCGACCAGGACTGAAGCCCGATATAGCTGGTCGGTGAGACAGACCGACGGCGCGACGATTCCTTTATTTCGTCGTCTCTATATAAGTGAGTTTATGCAAAGACAAGAGGTAAGTTGCGCTTGAAGCTTCGTCGCACATATTTCAGAACGCGACAGTTGCTCTCGCCACAATCTTGCCACGACTGAGAAGCGCCATCAATTCAAGGTCACAAGGCTGCGATCAACAGGAACAGGCCGAGCAGAGCCGTCGCCCAGAGCGCGATATCGCCGGTCCGCCAATTGCCGGCATTGAGCAGACTACGGCTTCGAAATGGCTTGAAACCGCCATTTTCAAGCTCAATCTGTTGACGAATCCCCTTGGCGAGCCGTTGCAGCGCCTGGCGGATCGTCTCAAGCTTCGCCAATACAACGGCCGGTAATTTGCGCCACAGCCAGTCCGTGTCTCGTGTAATCGCAACGTGTGGTAAAAATAGTTGCAGCAACAAAACGAAACAAAATCCTGATGCCGCGAGCAGCTGGAACTGGAACAGAATGTGGTCCGCGGTCAGGACGCGGACCTCGGATATACCCGGCGCGACAGCAACCAGCAGATTCGGGAAGCAACCGAGCAGCAGCAGCGCCGTGCAAACCAGCAACATCGCGGCCTGCATAGACCGGCGCGGCGCCAAGATGATCGGCCTGGGTGATGCCGGGCGGAACAGTGCAAACCAGGGGAGTTTCAAGCCGACATAGAGAAACGAGCCCGCGGAGACGGCCGTAAGCACGAACCAGGGCAGTGCCGCCTTGTCGTCGGCAAGTGCTTGCATGATGGCCGACTTGCTGACGAAGCCTGCCGTGAACGGCATGGCAGCAAGCGCGAAACCGCCGACGAGAAAGGCAGCGCTGGTCAACGGCAGGCTGCGGGCGATACCGCCCAGCTCCGTCAATCTGGTCGTGCCCGTGGCGCGCATGACGCTGCCGGCCGCCATCATCAACAGGGCCTTGTAGAGGATATGCGCGAAGGCGTGCACCGACGCCGCCGCCAGCGCCAGCGGCGAGCCAATGCCGACCGCAACGACCATGAAGCCGACCTGCCCGACGATCGAATAGGAAAGTAGTCGCCGGATGTCGTTTTCCAGCAACGCATAGATCAGGCCGTAGATGGCCATGATCAGTCCGAACCAGAGGAGTGCCTGTTCGCCCGGAAAGAGCCTGATCAACACCAGGACTGCCGCCTTGGTGGTGAAGGACGACAGGAAGACGGTTCCCGACCACGATGCGCGCGGATAGGCATCGGCGACCCAGGCGGAGAGCGGCGGCGCGCCGGCATTGACGAGAACGCCGGCGAGAATGAGCCAGTGGCCAACCGAATCCGCGCGCATCACGCGGATGGCCGTGCCGCCCTCAGCGACGGCCGCGACGATGCCGGCAAAGAGCAGCACGCCGCCCAGCACATGGATCAGCGCATAGCGCAGGCCCGCCTTCTCAGCGCCATTGGAGAGAATGACGAGCGTCGAGGCGATCGCCATCACCTCCCAGAAGGCGAACAGCGTCACCAGGTCGCCGGCGAAGACGATCCCCTGCGCCGACCCGGCATAGACGAGCGCCGAGGCGCGCTCGACGACGTTCTTCTGGTCGAGCGCATAGAGCGCGCCGACGGCTGCGGCGATCGCGAAGGCGGTGCCGAAGAGCCGCGCGACGCCGTCGACGGCCAAGGGCGTCAGTTGGAGGCCGAGCCAGTCGACCGGACCGGCCGAGCCGTCTGGCAGGACCCAGACCAGCGCCAGCGCCAGCAGGGGCGCGAGGACGAACAGCGCGTCCTGCAGCCTGCCTCGGAAGAAGGGCAGCACCAGGCCGGCGGCGATCAGGACGAAGGCGGGCGACACGGGCCCGAAATGCTCAATCATCCCGCTGATCCTCCGGCCGGCGGAAGATGCGTCCCCATCCTTCCGCAAGCACGATCGCGACCACGGCGCCGATGAAGCCGTACCAGGCGGCGAAGCCCGGCGTGCCATCAATGCCGAAGGCGCCGTGATGCTCGACCGTGAAATCGAGGCCGACCAGTATGGCGAGCACGACCCCGACTAGAACAAGCAGCATGCGACGAGAGATCATGGCCGTCATCCTCCGAGGATCGCGGATGCGAGGCGGAACGGCACCTCGGGGAAGAAGAAGAGCATCACCGTGCCGAGAGCCGTGGCCGAAAGCGCGACGACCATGGCGAGCGGCGCCTCCTTCACCGGACCGTTGGCGGGCTTCAGATAGGCTGCCGTCAGGATCGGCAGGAAATAGGCGGCGTTCAGCACGGTCGAGACGACGATGACGCCAACGGCAAACCAGTTGGCCGCCGAACTCGCCGCGCCGAGCATGAACCATTTGCCGAGAAATCCGGCTGTCGGCGGCAGGCCGATCATGGAGAGCGCGCCGATCGCGAAGGCGGCCATAGTCCAGGGCATGCGCCGGCCGATGCCGTTCATCTGGCTGACCTTCGTCACATGCTCGGCGGTGTAGATCGAGCCGGCGGCGAAGAAGAGCGTGATCTTGGAGATCGCATGCGCCGCTATATGCAGCGCCGCGCCGAGAACGGCGAGCGGCGAGACGAGCGCCGCCGCCATGACGATGTAGGAGAGCTGACCGATGGTCGAATAGGCCAGCCGTCGCTTCAGATCGTCGGCCCGCAAGGCGACCACCGACGCCGCGATGATGGTGAAGCCCGCGACATAGACCAGCCAGTCGGCCGAGCCGGTTTTCGACAACGTCTCGATACCGAAGATGGAGACGACGACCTTCAGGATCGTGAAGACGCCCGCCTTCACCACCGCCACGGCATGAAGCAGCGCCGAGACCGGCGTTGGCGCGACCATGGCGGCCGGAAGCCAGCGATGCAGCGGCATTACAGCCGCCTTGGCAGCGCCGAAGACGAACATGGCGAGAAGGATCGAGAGCGCGACCGGGCCGAGCTTGCCATCCAATATACCGCCGGCCTTGAAATCGAGCGTGCCGGCGACAAGGCCGGTCCAGATGATTGCCGGCAGCAGCAGGATCATCGAGGCGCCGATCAGCGTGATCAGATAGACGCGGCCCGCCTTCATCGCAGCCGGGTTCTGCTTGTGCGTCACCAGCGGATAGGTCGAGAGCGAGAGGATCTCGTAGAAGACGAACAGCGTGAACAGATTGCCGGCGAAGGCGAGCCCCATGGTCGAGAAGATCGCGATCGCGAAGCAGGCATAGAACATGGTCTGCCGCGGCTCGTCATTGCCGCGCATGTAGCCGATCGAATAGACGGAGTTCGCGACCCAAAGCGTCGCCGCGACGACGCCGAACAGCATGCCGAGCGGATCGATCCTGAGCGCCAGGGTGAGGCCCGGCGCCACCGAGGCGAGATGGAGCTCCGGCCGCGCCCCGGCGAGCACGTCCACGAGCAATTGCGCCACGGTGATGAAAAGCAGGATGGCGCCCGAGAGCGTCGCCGCCTCGCGCAGGTTCGGCCGCCGGCCGAGCAGCAGGATCGCGAGCAGCGTTACAGCCGGGATGATCAGCGCCAGGGCCAGCCAAACCGAATCGCCCAATCCCATGCTCATGGCCGTGCACCGAGCAGGACATGGGCCGCCGCGCCGGCGAGGCTCGCGGGAAGCTCGGCGTCGAGGCCGAACCAGATCGTCATGCCAGCCAGCACCACCATCGGCGCCAGCATTTCGGCCGGCGCCTCGCCCAGGCCCCGGCAGCGCTGGTTCGGCTCGCGGAACCAGATGACTTCCATCATGCGCCCGACATAGAGGACGGCAATCACCGAACTCGCCACGATCAGTAGGGCGACCCACCAGAACCCGGCCTCGAAGGCACCGAGCACGAGATAATATTTGGATATGAAGCCGCTCGTGCCCGGAACGCCGATCAGGCCGAGGCCGGCAATGGTCAGCGCCGCCGCCGTCACGGGCATGGTCCGCCCGATGCCGGACAGTTCATCGAGCTTGCACGTGCCCGAGCGATAGATGATCGCGCCGACCGCCATGAAGGCCGCGCCCTTCATCAGCGCATGGTTGACGATATGCAGGAATGCGCCGGTGATCCCGGATTGGTTGGCGAGCGCGAGGCCGAGCGTGATATAGCCGACCTGGGCGACCGAGGAGAAGGCGAGCAGGCGCTTGATATCGTTCTGGAACACCGCCGCCGCCGAGGCGATGAACATGGCGGCGAGCGAGAGCACGATCAGCACGCTCGCGATCGCCACCGAGCCGATGCCGAGATGCACGCCGAAGACGCCGAATATGTAGCGGGCGAGCAGGTAGACAGCGACCTTGGTCGCCGTCGAGGCCAGGAACACCGTCGCCGAGGACGGCGCATAGGCATAGGCGTTGGGCAGCCAGGCATGGAGCGGAAAGAGCGCGAGCTTCAGCGCGATGCCGACCACGATGAAGGCCTCGGCCGCGATCAGCGCGCGCGGGCTCGCAATCTCGGGCAGGCGCTCGACGATCAGTCCGAGATTGAGCGTCCCGGTCGCCAGATAGAGCAGCCCGACGCCGATCACGTAGAAGGTGGCGCCGATCGTGCCGACGATCAGATATTGATAGGCCGCAACCAGCGCCCGCCGGTCGCGGCCGAGCGCGATCAGCACATAGGTCGAGAGCGAGGAAATCTCGAGAAAGACGAAGACGTTGAAGGCATCGCCCGTCACCGCCATGCCGAGGAGGCCGGTAAGGCAGAGCATCAACATGGCGTAGAACCACGCGATGCGCTCGGGGATGATCTCCGACAGCACGCTCCGGCGCGCATAGACGAGCGTCAGGACGGCGATCGCCGTGACCAGCACGAGGATCAGCCCATTCACCGCGTCGACGCGATATTCGATGCCGATCTCCGGCGCCCAGCCGCCGATGCGATAGGAGACGACGCCCTCGGCCCGGACCTGGACCAGCAGCGCCACGGCGACCACGAAGCTCCCGATCGCCGCGATCAGCGACACCGCCCAGGCAAGCAGGGGCCGGCGCACAAGCGCCGCGACCAGCGCGCCGAACAGCGGCAGGATGACGACGAGGACAGGACCATGCACCGCGATCATGCAACGTCACCCTGCTCGCCGGCCTTGGCGCCGTCGCGGGCGATGATCTCGTCCTCCTCGAACGTGCCATAGGCCTCCTTGATCCGGACTACGAGCGTCAGGCCAAGCGCCAGCGTGCCGATGCCGACCACGATGGCGGTGAGGATCAGCACATGCGGCAGGGGATTGGCATAGACGGTGAGCTTGGGATCGAGGATCGGCGCCGAACCGCCGAGGATCTTCCCCGGCAGCAGATAGAGCAGGTAGACCGACGACTGGAAGAGCGAGAGCCCGACCAGCTTTTTCACCATGTTGCCGCGCGCGATCACGACATAGAGGCCGGCGACCATCAGGAAGATCGTCGCGATATTGGTGGCATCGGCCATCAGGCCGGTGATCAGGTTCACGAGCGCCTCCGGCCGGCAAAGGCGTAGAAGATTGCGATCATCGAGGAGAATACGGTCAGGAACACGCCGGCCTCGACGAGAAAGACGCCCCATTCCTGGCCGTGCACGGCGTCATGGGCGAGGTGGTCGTAGCCGAGATAATTCTCTCCCGTCATGAGGCCGGCGACGCCGACCGCGGCATAGATCAGCACGCCCGACGGCATCAGCACCTCGAGGAGCGCCTGCGGCACCATCTTTTGCGCCCGCGCGAGCCCGTTCACGAGGCCGTAAAGGATGATCGCCGCCGCCGCAATGACGCCGGCCTGGAAGCCGCCGCCCGGGCCGTAATCGCCATGGAATTGAACATAGAGCGCGAACAGCATGATCGGCGGCAGGATGAACTTGCTGGCGACGCGGAGTACGAGATCGCGGCGCATCAGCTCTTCCCCTGCCCGCTGCGCCGGCGCAGCAGCACCAGCACGCCGATGCCAGCCGTGAACACCACCGTCGTCTCGCCGAGCGTGTCGAAGCCGCGATAGCTGGCGAGGACGGACGTCACGACATTGGGAATGCCGGTATCGGGCAGAGAACGCGCCAGATAATCCGCGCCCTTGGCATGGATCGGCTGGTCGGCGGAGCCGAATTCAGGCAGGTCGCTCATGCCCCAGATCAGCACCGCCGCCGTGATGGCGGCGACGGCGAGCGGGGCCAGCTCCCGCGCCTTGCCCGTCGCCTCCTTCGTATCGGTCAGGTAGAGCGCGCCAAGGAAGAGGACCGTCGAGATACCGGCGCCGACGGAGGCCTCCGTCATGGCGACATCGACCGCGTCGAGCACGACGAAGAGCGTCGCCATCAGAAAGCTGTAGGCACCGAGCAGCACCACGGCCGCAAAGAGCCCGCGCACGCGGACGATGCCGACCGTCACGGCAGCGAGCAGGAGCAGGATCACAAGGGTGATCGCCTGTTCGGCGAAGGCGGGATCCATCATAGCGGCCCCGCCTTCCGCGCGGCGGCCCGGCTGCCTGCGGCCTTGGCGCCAGCCGGCTTGCCGTTCGCGGTCCTGTCATTTGCGGCCTTGCCATTCGCCGCCTTGCCCCCGCGCGGCGGCTTCGGCGCGTCGGCGAGGTCCGGCTTGATGCCGGCATGCAGGGCGGCAGCCGCCAGCGCATGGGTCGCGACCGGCCCCATGAAGAGCAGGAAAGCGAGCAGGAAGACGAGCTTGACGGTCACGAGGCTGAAGCCGCCGAGGAACATCAGCCCGACCAGGACCAGCCCGACGCCGGTCGTGTCGATCAGCGAGGCGGCGTGGATGCGCGTGAAGAGATCCGGCATCCGGTTGATGCCGATCGCGCCGACCAGGATGAACCCGGCACCGGCGACGAGAAACAGCCCGGCCACGATGTCGCGCAGGAGATCGATCATTCCTCCGCCTCCGCGCCGAGCGAGCCTTGGCGGAAAAACTTCAGGACGGCGAAGGTGCCGACGAAGTTCAGCAGCGCATAGGTCAGGCCGAGATCGAGAAATTCGGGCCGCTCGGTCAGGAAGCCGAACAGGGCCAGCACGAGGATCGCGCCATTGCCGATCGAATTCGCCGCCAGCAGACGATCGAAGGTGGTCGGGCCGCGCAATGCGCGCGCGACCATCAGCGCCATCGCCACGAGGACGGCTGCCAGTACCGCGGCGAGCATCATGCGGCGCGCCCCTCGAAGCGCGTGACGCGGCGATCCATCTCGCCGCCCCTGACACCATCAGCACCGGCACGGGTCAACGCATGGACCAGGAACGTGTCGCGCTCGCGGTCGACCTCGACCGTGATGGTGCCGGGGGTCAGCGTGATCGAGTTCGCATAGGTCGCGACGCCGACGGGCGTGCGCGGACCGACTTTTGTCTCGAACATTTCCGGGGCGATCGGCAGCTTCGGATTGAGGATGATGCGGGCGACGTCGACCGACGACTTGATGATCTCAACGGCGAGCCAAGGCCAATAGGCGAGCCCCGCGCCGAGCCGGTTGACGGGATGGCCCTCCTCGTCGGCGAGACCCAGAAAATGAGCGCCCACGGCAAGCAGTGCCGAGACAATCAAACCAGCCCCGATCAGCCACACCGTATAATGCCCCGAAAGGAGCAGCCAGAACACGAACAAGAACAATCCCAGGCTGGCCATACGCGCCATACAGTTCATCCCTTTTGATCGGGCAATGCGGACAGAGCGCACATGGCGATTCGATCCGACGGTCAACAGAAGCACGTCGGAACGACTAACCCAAGACGGGAACGACTGACGCAGCAGGATAACGACGTGTTCCTAACGCGCGACACGCCACATTCCGTCGCGGCGCGAGTCGATATTGTGGCGGGACTCGCTGCGGATATTGGCGGCAACAAAAGGCGCGGCATGGATGAATAAAAGCGCCGCTCTATCTGTTCTTGTGATTGCCCGGTCAGCCGACCGGCTGCAATCGCATCGAAATGGAGCTTGCCATGAAAGCGCTTGGAATTTCGCTGGTTCTGCTTGGCCTCGCGGTGGCCCCGGCCTTCGCGGCCGAGCCGGCCAAGACCGTGGACACGTCCGCAGGCAAGGTGTTCGCCGATGCCAAGGGCATGACGCTCTACACCTTCGACCAGGACGGCAAGGACGTCTCGAACTGCTACGACAAATGCGCGGTGAACTGGCCGCCCTTCCTCGCCGGCAAGGGCGCCAAGGCCGAGGGCAGCTGGACGCTGGTCAAGCGCAAGGACGGCAAGGAGATGTGGGCCTATGACGGCGCCCCGCTCTACACCTTCATCAAGGACAAGAAGCCCGGCGATATCACTGGCGACGGTGTCGGCGGCGTCTGGCACCTGGCCAAGAGCATGTAGCGCGATCTCCCGGCCCATAGACGAGGTCGCGGGATCGCCGGCAGGCGGCCGCGCGTTCAGCGCCGGTCGCCCGTCCGGCTACGCAAAGATGCATCCGGCTACTCGGCGCGGCCCAATGACTGCGCGAAAGCGGGAACGGTCGATTGTGGGAACGGCGTGCTCCCACTATCTCTGTCGCAACCGACCCTTCCCTCTGGAGCTCATTGCCTCGTGAATCCGCCCAATGCCGCCAAGCGCCCCGTGACCTCGACCCATCACGGCGTGACGATCACCGACGACTATGCCTGGCTGCGCGCCGATAACTGGCAGGAGGTGATGCGCGATCCGTCCGTGCTCGCCCCCGATATCCGCGCTCATCTCGACGCCGAGAACGACTACACCGCCGCCGAGATGGCCGATACGGAAGTGCTGCAGGCGGCCCTGTTCGTCGAGATGCGCGCCCGTATCAAGGAGGACGATTCCTCCGTTCCCGCCCCCGATGGCCCCTTCGCCTACGCCACGCGCTTCACGGAAGGCGCCGAGCAGCCGCTGATCGTGCGCACGCCGCGCGAGGGCGGCGCCGAGACGATCATGATCGACGCCAACAAGCTCGCCGAAGGCCGGGCCTATTTCCGCCTCGGCGGCGCCGATCACAGCCCCGACCACAAGCTGCTCGCCTATGCCTATGACGACAAGGGCTCGGAGAATTACACGCTTCATGTGCGCGACATCGAGAGCGGCACCGATCTTGCCGACATCATCGAGGGCACGACGGGCGGTGGCAGCTGGGCGGCGGACAGCAAGACGCTGTTCTACACCGTGCTCGACGACAACCATCGCCCCTGCCGCGTCTATCGCCATGTCGTCGGCACACCAAAGGCGGACGACGTGCTGGTCTATGAGGAGACTGATCCCGGCTTCTTCCTCGGCGTCGGCGAGACGCAGTCGGCCCGCTATATTTTGGTCGACAGCCACGACCACGAGACCTCCGAGGTGCGGCTGCTCGACGCTCAGGACCCCACCGGCGCGCTCCGCCTGATCGCGCCGCGCGAGACCGGCCTCGAATATTCCGTCGATCACAAGGGCGACACGCTCTACATCCTGACCAACGCCGACGGCGCCGAGGACTTCAAGATCGTCACGGCGCCGGTGGCAGCGCCGGGCCGCGAGAACTGGACCGATCTGGTGCCGCACAAGCCCGGCACGCTGATCCTCGACATGACGGTCTACCAGGACTTCATGGTTCGCCTGGAGCGCTCCGGCGGCCTGCCGCGCATCGTGATCCGCGACCTCGCCTCGGGCGCCGAGCACGAGATCGCCTTTGACGAGGAGGCCTATTCGCTCGGCCTCGGCGGCGGCTACGAGTTCGACACGACCAGCATCCGCTTTTCCTATTCGTCGATGACGACGCCGACGCGCGTCTATGATTACGACGTCGCGACGCGGACGCGCGTGCTGCGCAAGGAAGAGGAAATCCCCTCCGGCCATGATCCGGACGCCTATGTGACGCGCCGCGTCTTCGCGCCCACGGCCGATGGCGAGACCGTTCCGGTTTCGATCCTCTACCGCAAGGATACCAAGCTCGACGGCTCCGCGCCGCTGCTGCTCTATGGTTACGGCTCCTACGGCATCACCATCCCCGCCTCGTTCAGCACCACGCGGCTATCGCTGGTCGATCGCGGCTTCGTCTATGCGATCGCCCATATTCGCGGCGGCAAGGACAAGGGCTTCCGCTGGTACGCCGATGGCCGTCGTGAAAAGAAGGCCAACACCTTCAAGGACTTCATTGCGGCCGGCGAATATCTGGCGGAGGAAGGCTTCACCGCGCGCGGGCGGATCGTCGGCTGGGGCGGCTCGGCCGGCGGCATGCTGATGGGCGCGGTCGCCAATATGGCACCCGAGCTTTTCGGCGGCATCATTGCCGAGGTGCCCTTCGTCGACGTGCTCAACACCATGCTCGACGACACGCTGCCCTTGACCCCGCCGGAATGGCCCGAATGGGGCAATCCGATCGAAAGCGCGGCGGATTTCCAGACCATTCTGAGCTATTCGCCCTATGACAATGTCGAGGCGAAGGCCTATCCGCCGATCCTCGCCATTGGCGGGCTGACCGATCCGCGCGTCACCTATTGGGAACCCGCCAAATGGGTCGCGAAGCTGCGCGAGAAGAAGCAGGGCGACGCGGCTCTGCTGCTCAAGACCAATATGGAAGCCGGCCATGGCGGCGCCGCCGGCCGCTTCGACCGGCTGAAGGAGACAGCCTTCTCCACAGCCTTCGCGCTGAAGGTCACCGGCAAAGTCTGATCTTCATCAAGATCTGATCTGCATCATGCGGCGCGACTGCGGATCCCGGTAGGATCCGCAGTCGGATAGACTATAACGCCACGGTCTGCAGGGAGAATGACCATGTCGAAACACCAGGCTGCTTTAGCTCTCGCCGCTGCCCTTGCGGTCTCGGCCGTCCTGCCGGTGCCCGCACAGGCGCAGTTCTTCGGCATGTATGGTGGCGACAACCTTTCGCGCGGCGACTGCAAGGCGCTTTCCAAGACGATCGGGCCGAAGAAGATCTGGTATTCGCAGTTCTCCGGCTACAAGCCCGATCCGTGGGATCGCGGCCTCTGGCATGCCTGGGGCATCGGTTGCTTCAAGACCTACAAGGAATGCAAGAGCTGGCTCTATAATTCGCAGTCGGACTGGCCGCGACTGATGGACTTCACCTTCTGCAAGCAGGGCCTGCCCAGCAAATCGTAGAGCGTTTCCAAGCGGAGTGGAAACTGGCTCGCGTGCGGGAAACGCTACAGGTCCAACGATGTGACCGCGGCGAGCGCCTGTCAGCGCCTGTCCAGCAGCGGGATGATATCGGCCAGCGTCGAGAGCCTGTGGCGCGGTTCCGGCACATCGGACGGCCAGGGCGATTCGGTATTGGCGAGCCAGGCCGCCGACATGCCCGACGCTTCGGCCGCGACGACATCGACGAGCGGATTGTCACCGATGAAGAGGCATTCACCCTGCAGCAGGTCGAGGCGTTCGGCCGCACGCTGAAAGATCACCGGATCGGGCTTGCTCACGCCCTCGACGGCGGAGACGAGGATCGTCCTGAAATAGGTTCGCAGATTGAGCGCGTCGATCTTGCCGAACTGCACCTCGGCCACGCCATTGGTGACGATGCCGAGGCTCATCTCCATCGATCTCAGGCGGTCGAGCGTCGGCCGCGCCTCGGGGCGCAGCGTCGCATAGCGCGGATAATGGACGGTGTAATCCTGCAGCAATTCCGCCGCCGCTTCGTCGCCAAGGCCGAGCCTTGCCGCGAGTTCGGGATAGACGATCTTCTTGGCGACGCGCCCGAACTGCTCGACCTCGAGAAATTCCTGCTGGTAGCGCTCGGACGGGATGGCGGACAGGATATCGGCGCAGCGGTGATATTGGTCGGCCACGAAGGCGCGAATGGCAGGCGCCCGGTCGATCAGCGTCTCGTCGAGGTCAAAAAGCACGGCCCTGATCATCGACGCTCTCGCTGAGATAAGTCATGGACCCTCCCCCGCGCACGGGGGAGGGAAAATCGCAAGCGCGATCAGGCCTTAGACGGCCTTCTCGTAGAGCTCGAGGACGTAGTCCCAGTTGATCAGGCTGTCGACGAACGCCTCGAGATATTTCGGGCGAGCGTTGCGATAGTCGATGTAATAGGAGTGCTCCCAGACGTCGACGCCGAGGATCGGGGTCGCGCCGTGGATCAGCGGGTTCTCGCCGTTCGGGGTCTTGGAGATGGAGAGCTTACCATCCTTGACCGCGACCCAGGCCCAGCCGGAGCCGAACTGCGTCGTGCCGGCGGCGATGAAGTCGGCCTTGAACTTGTCGTAGCCGCCGAGATCGGCGTCGAAAGCCGTCTGCAGCTTGCCCGGCAGCGACTTGCCGCCACCATCCTTCTTCAGCCAGTTCCAGAACAGAACGTGGTTGTAGTGCTGGGCGGCATTGTTGAAGAGGCCGGCATTCTTGCCATAGCTCTCCTTGACGACGTCTTCTAGGCTCTTGCCCTCGAGGCCCGAGTCCTTCAGCAGGTTGTTGCCGTTGGTCACATAGGCCTGGTGGTGCTTGTCGTGGTGGTACTCGAGCGTCTCCTTCGACATGAAGGGCGCGAGCGCCTCGTAATCATAGGGAAGCGGGGGAAGTTCGAAGGCCATTGGACTCTCCTGTCGACGATGTCGTGGGGGTGGGTGCCGCATTGGAAACGGCACACCGGCGGGAATGTTCCGCAGGCAACATAGGCACCTCGTCGCGTGGCGGCAACCGCTCTCGACAGGGGATGAACAATCAAGATGAGGACGTTTCGGCTGCGGCCCACGGTCCGGCAAGATCGACCCGCGATCGTCATCACGGCGGCATCATATTTGCGTTATGGAAGGGATGCTGACTTGCCTTGCCGGGAGGCGGCGGGCGAAAGTCCGCGCGCGTTCCGAACACCACAACGGAGATTCCTTCGCATGCGTCGCATTCTGGCTGTAGCGGGCTTTGCCCTCACCCTTGGCATTGCGGGAATGGCCATGGCCGCCTCCGATCTCGGCGCGCAGCGCGAGGCGGACATGAAGACGATCGGACGCTCCATGAAGGCTGCATCCGCTTTTGTGCAGGGCGGAACGTTCGATGCCGCCGCCGCGAAGGCCGAGATGGAGAAGGTCGCCGCCGCCGCGACGAATTTCGCCACCCTCTTCCCGGAAGGCTCCGAAAAGGCCGACGGCAGAGCCTCGCCCGCCATCTGGCAGAACAAGGCGGATTTCGAGGCCCATGCGGCCAAGCTCGCCAGTGACGCCACCGCTGCCGCGACAGCTGCTGGCGCGGGCGCAGACGCCTTCAAGGCGGCGTTCGCGGTCGTCGGGTCCAATTGCAAGGGCTGCCACCAGAGCTACCGGCTCGCCGACTGATCGGCCGATATCGTGATCGTCCGCCGTCTCGCCATCGGCCTCGCCGCAATCGCCATATTCGGCGGCGGCGCGTTCTGGTATCTGACCAGGCCGCAGCCGCTTTCGGCAGCGGTGCTGCCGGACGTCCCTGGCGATGCGGCGAAGGGCGAGACGCTGTTCTGGGCGGGAGGCTGCGCCTCCTGCCATGCGGCCCCTGGCGCGACGGGCGAGGATCGGCTCAAGCTCGGTGGCGGCGTCGCGATCGCCTCGCCATTCGGCACCTTCCACGCGCCCAACCTGTCGCCCGACAAGACCAACGGCATCGGCAACTGGTCGACGCTCGACTTCGTCAATGCGATGAAGCAGGGACTGGCGCCGGACGGCTCGCATCTCTATCCGGCCTTCCCCTATACCTCCTACCAGCGCATGACGATCGCCGATCTCGTCGATCTGAAGGCCTTCCTCGACACGCTGCCGGCCGTCACGACAGCGAACAAGCCACACGAACTGCCCTTCCCGTTCGGGATCCGCCGCGGCATCGGCCTCTGGAAGCTGCTCTATCTCGACGGACAGACCTTCGAGCCCGTGCCGTCCAAGAGTGACGAGATCAATCGCGGCGCCTATCTGGTCGAAGGGCCGGGCCATTGCAACGAGTGCCACACGCCGCGCACCGCTCTTGGCGGCCTCGACCGGAGCCGCGCGCTCGGCGGCGCGCCCGATCCGAGTGGCAAGGGAACCGTGCCGAACATCACGCCCGGCGAAGGCGGCATCGGCGACTGGTCGGCCGACGACATCGCCAACTTCCTGAAGACCGGCTTCACGCCCGATTTCGATTCGGTCGGCGGGACGATGGTTGAAGTGCAGGAGAACATGGCGAAGCTCTCCGACGAGGACCGTCAGGCGATCGCCGCCTATCTCAAGGACGTGCCGCCGTTGGCCTCAACCGGCCAATCCGCGGCTCCCTGACACCATCAGGATTTTTCTTGCGGCCGATGTCTGAATCGTCGGAGCGCCCGCGACATTGTCGTGAAGCAAGGGAATAATCCCGCTTCCGGCAGCGGTCCGCGCCGAACACGCATCGGAGACCATCATGCAATATGCGCTTCTCTTCTATGAAACCGATCAGCAGTTCACGTCGCGCGACCACAGCGCCGAGACGCAGGCCTATTGGGGCGCCTGGCGGCCTATATCGATGAAATCAGCGCGTCCGGCGTTGCCCGCTCCGGCGCAGGCCTGTTGGCGCCGGAGACCGGAACCTCGCTGCGCATTCGAGACGGGCAGAACCAGGTTCAGGATGGGCCCTTTGCAAGCGCGAAAGAGCAGCTGGCCGGCTTTTTCGTGATCGAGGTCGACGATATCGATGCCGCGCTCGCCTGGGCCGCCAAGGCGCCCTGCGCGCCGGTCGGCGGCGTCGAGGTCCGCCCGACGCTGCCGTCGATGTGAGCGAGCCGCGGCAAGCACCTTGGCAACAGAGGCGGTCGAGCAATCCGTTCGCGAGAGCTTCGGCCGTCTCATCGCCATTCTCTCGGCCCGCGATCACGATCTGGCAGCCGCAGAAGATGCGCTCGGCGATGCCGTGCTCGCCGCGCTGGAGCAATGGCCGGTCCAGGGCGTGCCGGACCGGCCGGAGGGATGGCTGCTCGCCGTCGCGCGCCGACGCCTGATCGACCGCGCCCGGCGGTCCTCCAGCGACGCGCTGCTGTCACGCTCGCTCGCGCTGCTGACCGAGGTCGCGGAGGAGACGGATTTGGCCAGCGCTCGCTTTCCGGACGAGAGACTCAAACTGCTCTTCGTCTGCGCCCATCCGGCGATCGACCCCGCCATCCACGCCCCGTTGATGCTGTAGACCGTGCTCGGCCTCGACGCGGCGCGAATCGCCACGGCCTTCCTCATTCCGGCGAGTGCGATGGGCCAGCGGCTCGTGCGCGCCAAGGTCAAGATCCGCGATGCGGGCATTCCCTTCGCGGTCCCCGAGGCCTCGGAACTGCCCGTCCGCCTCGACAGTGTTCTCGAGGCGATCTACGCGGCCTATGGCAGCGGCTGGGACGATGTCGCCGGCGCCGACGAACGCTGCTCCAACCTGACGCGGGAGGCGATCTGGCTCGGCCGCGCGATCCAGTCGCTGCTGCCCGAAGAGCCGGAGGTCCGGGGTCTGCTGGCGCTCATGCTCTATTGCGAGGCACGTCGGCCCGCTCGACGAACGGTGACCGGTGACTATGTCCCGCTCTCGGAGCAGGACGTGTCGCTCTGGTCGCGCGGCATGCTGCATGAGGCTGAGACGATTCTGCGCGCCGCCGCGACGGCGAAGCGGCCCGGGCGGTTTCAGCTCGAGGCCTCCCTCCAGTCGGCCCATATCGGACACCGGCTCATCGGGGAGCCCGACAATGCGATCATCGCCCAGCTTCACGAGGCACTCTGGCGGTTGGCGCCACGGATCGGCTTGGCTGTCGCCCGCGCGGTCGCATGGGCTGACTCCCGCGGACCGGAAGCGGGGCTGGCCCTGCTCGATGAAATCGAACCGGCGCGCGTCGCGGCCTACCAGCCCTATCACGCGGCCCGGGCCGAGCTTCTTGCACGGTCCGGACAGATCGACGCCGCACGCGCCCACTATGCTACGGCGATCCGGCTGGCCAACGATCCGGCTGCGCGCCGCTACCTCGAACTGCGAAGCAACCATCTTCTGAGTTGATCACTCGACGAGCGTTCAGCGCTCGCTCGCCTTGATCCACTTCGCGATCTTCGGCGGATCGTAGTGGGCATAGCGCTCGAGCAGGCGCACGGGGTCCTCCTCGACGATCAGCATGTCGCGATGCTCGCGGCGGACGAAGCCTTCCGCCGACTGGTCATCGAGGAAGGCGAGCAGCTTGCCGTAGAAGCCCGAGACATTGAGCACGCCGACCGGCTTCTCGTGATAGCCGAGTTGGGCCCACGTCCAGATCTCGAACAGTTCCTCCAGCGTGCCGATGCCGCCGGGCAGCGCGACGAAGCCGCCAGAGAGGTCAGCCATCATCGCCTTGCGCTCGTGCATCGAGCCGACGATGTGGAGTTCCGTCAGTCCCTGATGCGCGATTTCCTTGTCGCGCAGCGCCGTCGGGATGACGCCGATCGCCTTGCCGCCGGCGGCGAGCACCGCATCGGCGACCGCGCCCATCAACCCAACCTTCGAGCCGCCATAGACGAGTTCGTCGCCCCTGAGCGCGATGGCGCGACCAAGCGCGATCGCCGTCTGGCGATATTCGGGCCGAAATCCCTCGCTGGAACCACAGAAGACGCAGACCCTCACGATTGCGCCTTTTCGGACAGGGCGGCGAGAATGCGCGCCCAGGAGCGGATGCCGCCATGATAGCTGGAGACGTCGTATTTCTCGTTCGGTGAATGGATGCGGTCGTCATCGAGCGCAAAGCCGACCATCAGCGCATCCATGCCGAGCACGGACTGGAAATCACCGGCGACGGGGATCGAGCCGCCCGAACCGATGGTGACGCAGTCCCTGCCCCATTCCTCGGTCAGCGCCTGGCGCGTCTTGACCAGCGCCGGCAGGTCGCCCGGCAGGCGGATGCCCGGCGAGCCGCCATGGGGCGAGAACTCGACGCTGCAATCGGCCGGCAGCTTCGAGCGGACATAGTCGCGGAAGGCGGCGCGGATCTTGTCGGGATCCTGCTTGTCGACGAGGCGGAACGAGATCTTCGCGAAGGCCTGCGAGGGGATAACCGTCTTGAAGCCCTTGCCGGTATAGCCGCCTGAAATACCGTTCACCTCGCAGGTCGGCCGCGCCCAGATCTTTTCGAGCACCGAGCGATCGATCTCGCCTGCCGGGATCGAAAGGCCGACATCGCCGAGGAACTTGGCCGAATCGAAGCCCAGCGCATCCCATTGCGCCTTGATGGCCGGCGGCAATTCGCCGACGCCGTCATAGAAGCCGGGAAGCGTGATCCGGCCGTTCTCGTCGCGCAGCCCGTCGAGGATCGAGACCAGCACATGGATCGGATTGCGCGCCGCGCCGCCATACATGCCCGAATGCAGGTCGCGCTTGGCAGCAGTGATGGTGATTTCCTCACCGACGAGACCGCGCAGCATGGTGGTGACGGCCGGCGTCTGCTTGTCCCACATGCCCGTGTCGCAAACGAAGGCGAAATCGGCGGTCAGCTCGTCCTTGTTGGCCTTCATGAAGGGAACGAGGCTCGGGCCGCCCGATTCTTCCTCGCCTTCGAGGAGGATCGAAACCGGGATCGGCAGCTTGCCGGTGACCGCCTTCCAGGCGCGGCAGGCTTCGATGAAGGTCATCAACTGGCCCTTATCGTCGGACGAGCCGCGCGCGACGATCTGCTTCGAGCCGTCGGCGGCCGTCACGATGCGCGGCGCGAAGGGATCGGTCTCCCAAAGGTCGATCGGATCGACCGGCTGCACGTCGTAATGGCCATAGAAGAGCACATGCGGGCCGGCGCCCTCCTTGGCGTGGCCGACGACCATGGGATGGCCCGGGGTCGGTCGCACGCCGGCATCGAAACCGACACCCTTCAGCGCATCGGCGAGCCATTCGGCCGCCTGCAGGCAGGCGCCGGCGAAAGCGGGATCGGTCGAGATGGACTGGATCTCGATCAGCCGGAACAACCGCTCGAGGCTGTTGTCGATATCGGAATCAATATGGGCGAGGACGTCGGAAAGACGGTCGGACACAAGCGGCTCCTCGGAAGATGACGGATGGGGACTGTGAGAGGGTGATACGCCGAGGCAAGGCCAAAAGGAAGGCGCGGCCCGCGCGGCCGGACGTCTCGGTTGTCACGTAGACTCCGTGGCCGACCTTAAATCGGTATAGCCGAAATCATTGCCCTTGTAGAGCAAGGCGGCGCGGCGGGACTTGGCGACTGCATAAGCGAAACAGTCGCCCATGTTGAGCTGGGCGGGATGGCTGCGCCCCTTGCCGTAGCGGGCATGGGCGCGCAGCGCCTCGTCGGCATGCTCGGCTGTTACCGGCTCGATGCGAATCTGCATCGCGTCGAGCAAGCCGCGCACAAGCGTCTCCCCCATTGGACGTTCATTCGTCGTTCAGCGAATCGTAGAACGCCTTGTCCGCCTCCAGACCCGATTTCGGGAGGGCCGCGACCCTGTCCTGTATCTCCCTGATACGCTCCATCGGGGTCTTCTGGACCTGCTCGCGCTGCAACTCGTTGACCAGCGCCAGCTTCACGGCCTCGGTCTTCGTCACATGGCGCTTGGCGGCCAGTTCCTCGGCCAACCGGTTGACCTCTTCGCTGCGTATGCTGAGCGGCATGAAAGCCTCCTGCGTAGACAGCCACAATGTAGCGTCTACACAGGGTCGGAACAATGATCAGTCCAGGGCCGTCCGCGCCTCCTGCGCCTCCTGCAACTCCTGATCCAGCGCCGCGATCTCCTTCACCAGCTTCTGGCGCACGGCCTGCGCGAAGCTCCGCGTCTCGTCGGCCGTGACCACGAACGAGCCGGGGCCACCGATGACATCGCGGGCATAGTGATCGGACAGACTGCCGCCCATCACGCCGCGCACGGAGCCGCCGGGGCGCCTGATGACGAGGCCGTTGATGACGATGCCCTCGGCCAGCGCTGCGGCGCGCGTCTCCGGCAAGGGCGGGCCACCGATCTGCGGCCCATCGCCCGAGACGTCGATCACCTTCGCCAGGCCGTCAAAGGCGTTCTCGCGGATTCGGTCAGCGCCATAGGCGATGGCGCCGGAGATCGAATTATAGCCGAAGGCCTGTCGCGGGCTGGAAAGGAGCTTGTCGGCGAAAATCCGTGCGCTCGGTTGATCCTCGATGATATGCCAGTCGACGATCGTGTGCTGCGAGGCCGGCCCGCCCCATTCGACATAGATGACGGCGATCCGGCCGATCAGCCCACCGCGAATGGCGGACAGCACCTCGGCGCTCGTGACCGCCTCGGCATAGCCCCGCCGCTGCAAGGCGAGCTCGTCATCGTCGATCGAACCCGATCCGTCAGCGGCCAGAACCAGCTCGACGTCGACCGGCTCGGCCGATTGCGCGGCGGCGATCACCGGGGCGGAAACCAGGACGGCCAATGCGAGAGGGATGGAGAACCGCATTGGCGAGCATCTCCTGGCTTCGGATTACCGTCAGCTTCGCAGAATGTTGCCGAGTATGCCTCTCACGATGGCGCGACCGACCGAGCCGCCGACGGAACCGCCAATGCTCTTGCCGACATCGGCCGCGACCTGGCCGGCCACGCGGTTCGTGACCGTGCGTGTGACCTCGCGGGCGACGCGCTGTGTCGCAGTGAGGCGCTCGCCGCGCCGGCGATTGGTGCCGAGCAGCGAGCCCAGAATGTTGCCGACATCGAACCCGCCGGGCGCCGGCGGGGCGCTGGGGTCCGTGCCGGCCGGCGCGCCCTGCCCCTGCTGCGCCGCGATCTCGCCGGCCTGCTTGCCGAGTACTTCGAAGGCCGATTCCCGGTCGATCGTGCGGTCATAGGTGATCCCGACCGGGCTCGCGGCGATGATCCGCCGCCGCTCCTCCTCGGTGACGGGCCCCATGCGGGAGGATGGCGGGCGAATGAAGGTGCGCTCGACCATGCTCGGAATGCCTTTCGGCTCCAGCGTCGAGACCAGCGCCTCGCCGACGGCGAGCTGCGTAATGGCGTCCATCGTCTTGAAGGCCGGGTTGGGACGGAACGTCTCGGCGGCGACCTTGACGGCCTTCTGGTCGCGCGGCGTGAAGGCCCGCAGCGCATGCTGCACGCGGTTGCCGAGCTGGCCGAGCACGGTCTCCGGCACGTCGATCGGGTTCTGCGTCACGAAATAGACGCCGACGCCCTTCGAGCGGATGAGCCGCACAACCTGCTCGACCTTGTCGAGCAGCGCCTTGGGCGCCTCGTCGAACAGCAGATGGGCTTCGTCGAAAAAGAAGACGAGGCGCGGCCTCTCAGGATCGCCGACCTCCGGCAAGACCTCGAACAGCTCCGACATCAGCCAGAGCAGGAACGTCGCATAGAGGCGCGGCGAGCTCATCAGCTTGTCGGCGGCGAGCACGCTGACGACGCCGCGGCCATCGACGGTGGTGCGCATCAGATCGGCGATCTGCAGCGCAGGCTCGCCGAAGAACGCGTCGCCGCCCTGATTTTCGAGGATCAGCAACTGGCGGAGGATCGCGCCGACCGATGCCTTGCTGACGTTGCCGTATTTCGCGCCGATGGTGTCGGCGTTCTCGGCGAGATAGCCGAGCATGGCGCGCAGGTCCTTGAGATCGAGGAGCAGCAGGCCCTGCTCGTCGGCGACGCGGAAGGCGATCGTCAGCACGCCTTCCTGGACGTCGTTCAGATCCATGAACCGCGCCAGCAGCAGCGGGCCCATCTCGCTGACAGTGGTGCGGATCGAATGGCCCTGCTGGCCGAACAGGTCCCAGAAGATCGTCGGGCAACCCTCAAACTTGTATTCGTCCTTGAAGCCGATCTCCTCCGCCCGCTTCAGGAGAGAGTCCTTCGGCTCGCCGGGCATCGCGATGCCGGAGAGGTCGCCCTTGATATCGGCGCAGAAGACCGGGACGCCGTGGTCCGAGAGATCCTGCGCCATAACCTGAAGCGTGACCGTCTTGCCGGTGCCGGTCGCTCCCGTCACCAGCCCATGCCGGTTGGCGAGGCCGAGAAGCAGATATTCGGGCTTGGTGCTCGTCCCGAGATAGATCCTGTCGGCTTGCAGCATGGGCATTCGGAACGGCTCCTCAAAGACAACGTCAAGGCAACGTCTCGGCAACGAAACGCATCGAAGAGTCTACAGGAGCGCAATCGCACGACGCAAACGCGGCAAGTCGCGAAAGTCACCGCGGCGGTTGTGACGTGCAATACTTGCCATCAAGGCAAAGGCGGGTGAACATCTGTCAGAGACCGTGCGATCGCTCGAGTCTCGGGCAAGGGAGACAAGAAAATGTCTTATCCGATCAAGGATATCGAAGGTATCGGACCGGCATATGCCGATAAGCTCAAGGCCGCCGGAATCACGACGACCGGCGCATTGCTCGAAGCGGGCAAGGACCCCAAAGGGCGCAAGACACTTGCCGAGAAGTCCGGTATCGAAGAGCCGCGGATCCTGAAATGGACCAATATGGCCGATCTCATGCGCATCAAAGGTGTGGCCGAGGAATACTCGGAACTACTTGAGGCCGCAGGTGTCGATACGGTCAAGGAGCTGAAGACGCGCCGCGCCGATAACCTCACGGCCAAGATGGCCGAGATCAATACGGCGAAGAAACTGGTGCGCCAGCTTCCGTCCGAGAAGCAGGTCGCGGATTGGATCGAGGAAGCCAAGACCCTGCCGCCGACGATGACGTACTGACAGGGAGCGGCTGGCGGCGCACTGAGCGCGATCCAGCCAACCCATTGACCTTGAATAAAAAAAGAAGTGCCGCCCCTCAAGGCGGGGGCATCAGGGGCGGCACTCTTGCGCATCGATTTCGGCCAGGCAAGACCGAGATACTGGCGCAGGGTCGAGCAGCATACGGCCAACTCACTCCTAATACGCGCCGACGCGGGACTGGTTTCACGGATCGCAAAAATAAGTTGGAAGAACCGACATCGCCGGTCCTTCCCTCTCGCTGACCGTATGGTTGGCCAGATCGGGATGATCGAAAAGATTAGCCCGGAAGAAGAACCGTATCGATGACGTGGATGACGCCATTCGACTGGTAGACATTCGGGATCGTGACCCGAGCCTTGTCACCCTTGGAGTCGATGATCCAGATCTTCTTGCCCATGACCTGGAACTTCAGGCTCTCGCCTTCGACGGTCTTGTATTCGACGACGCCGTTCATCTTCTTCGCGGCGGCCATGATATCGGCGGCCGAGATGCGGCCCGGGATCACGTGATAGGTCAGGATGCTGGTGAGCTTGGCCTTGTTGGCGGGCATGACCAGCGTTTCCACCGTACCGGCCGGGAGCTTCGCAAAGGCCTCATTGGTTGGTGCGAACACGGTGAACGGGCCGGGGCCCGACAGTGTATCCACCAGCCCCGCGGCCTTCACGGCAGCAACAAGCGTGGTGTGATCCTTCGAATTGGCGGCGTTCTGGACGATATTCTTGGTCGGAGACATCGGCGCCCCACCGACCATCACGGTCTTGGCATAGGCGGGAGCCGAGACGGCGACAGTGCCGGACAGCGCAATCGCGGCGATCGCAGCCGCGCGAATTGCAGTCGAAAAACGAGACATGGCGAGCTCTCCTTCGGTGATATTTGCGGTCATTAATGACCATTCTCAAATCATGAAGCGGCAATCGGACTTGATCCGAACATTCATTGTTCAGGCAACGGTTTCCCCATGGGGAACCATCGATTTCAATCGACGTCCACCGAAACTGAACTTCCTGACTGTCCTGATTTATTCTCGGTTACGCTTCCTACATCGATTTATACGAGCGCTACGGAGAACGGTTTCATCGGCCGGAAAAAGATGCGATCACGACGCCGTGATCGCCACACGAGCCAATCCGAATGCCTTGCTCGCAAACGAGCCATTCGCGCCATGGCTTTGCTTGCACCCTTCGCATAGCCGCCATAATGTCCCGCGGCCCAGCGGAGCGCATGATGAAGTCCACCAACGCTGTCTATACCGGTCTGCCCACGACGATCTTCGAGGTCATGTCGCGGCTGGCGATCGAACATCAATCCATCAATCTCGGGCAGGGTTTCCCCGATGTCGACGGCCCCGAGGACGTGCGGCGCTTTGCAGCCGACGCGCTGATCACGGGTCCGAACCAGTATCCGCCGATGATGGGCGTTCCCGAGCTTCGTCAGGCCGTGGCCGCCTCCAACAAGCGCTTCTACGGCCTCGACGTCCATTGGAAGACCGAGGTGCTCGTGACATCAGGGGCGACTGAGGCGCTCTCGGACATCATCGCCGCCCTGATCGAGCCGGGTGACGAAGTCGTGCTGATCGAGCCGCTTTATGATTGCTACCTGCCTCTGGTGAAGCGAGCCGGCGGCATTCCGCGGCTGGTGCGTTTGACGCCGCCGGAATGGAAGCTCGATCGCGACGCGCTCGCCGCCGCCTTCTCCGACAAGACCAAGGCAATCCTCATCAACAATCCGATGAACCCGGCGGCGAAGGTCTTTTCGCGAGATGAGCTGAACCTCATCGCCGAGCTCTGCGTCGCCTTCGACACTTATGCGATCTGCGATGAAGTCTATGAGCACATCATCTTCGACGGCGCGCCGCATATCCCGCTGATGACGCTTCCCGGTATGCGCGAGCGTTCGGTGCGCATCGGTTCGGCCGGCAAGACCTTTTCGCTGACCGGCTGGAAGGTCGGCTATGTCACGGCCGCGCCGCATCTGCTCGACCCCATCGCCAAGGCGCACCAGTTCACCACCTTCACGACGCCGGCCAACCTGCAGAAGGCCGTGGCCTTCGGTCTGGGCAAGGGCGATGATTATTATGCCGAGTTGTCAGGCGCGCTGGCGGCAAAGCGCGACCGGCTCTCCGCCGGGCTGGCCGATCTCGGCTTCGCTGTAGCGCCCTGCGACGGCACCTATTTCGTCACCGCCGACGTGACGCCGCTCGGCCTTGCGGGCGACGACGTCGAACTCTGCAAGCGCATGACGATCGAGGCAGGCGTCACCGCCGTGCCGGTCTCCGCCTTTTATGCCGGAGCGGCGCCCACGCAATTTGTCCGCTTCTGCTTCTCGAAGCGCGACGAAATCCTCGACGCCGCCCTGGAGCGGCTCGGCCAGTGGATCAGCACGCGGGTGAAGGCCGTCGCCTGACGGCCTATTCGGCCGGCAGCAGCGCGCCGACATAGACGATCGGTCCCGTCGCCTGCCCAGTCGGCGAACCACCCTTCGGCTCGAGCGAGATGGCGAGCTTTTCGCCATCCTTGAGGGAGACGTTGAGCTTCTTCAGATCGCTCAGATTGTCGGCGACACCCATCGATACGGTCGGCCCTGACGCCGGCACCTGCCACAATTCATAGCTCTTGTCCGGCGGCGGCGCCTCGCCGATGCGGCGCAGGCGGATCGTTCCACTGCCGGTATCGACTGCTGCGACGAATGCCGGCTGCCCCGCCTCGCCATTCAGCACGGCGACGTAACTGAGGCCGGGCGCGGGCGGAGGCGGCACGAGCCGATCACTGCCAACGATGACGGCCAGCACGGCGGCCGCGATGCCGACGCCCACCGTCGCCAGGCGCCAGCGCCGAACTGTCCGTTCCAGCACCAGGACGCGGCCTGCCTCGCCAGCATCACGAATACGGGCAAGGATGGATTTCCAGGCCGAGACCGGCGGCGGGATCTCACCCGCCAGATCTGCCAGCGGCTGAAGCCGGCCGGCCCAGCCACCGACCGCGACGGCCAAGGCTGGATCGCGTTCGATACGGGCCTCGACGTCCCGTCGCTCCGACGGGTCGAGCGTTCCGAGAACATATTCCGCGGCCAATCCTTCAATGTCGTCGTCAACGGCCACCGAGGCACTCCTTCAAGGCGATCAGGCTCCGGCGCAGAACGGTCTTGACCGTCGCGACAGGCCGGTCGAAGCGACGGGACAGTTCCTCCCGGCTCCAGCCGTAACAATATGCCAGCAGGACCATGCCCCTTCGGTCCGCTTCCAATCCATCGAGGCAGCGCCGCAAGTGCGGCCCTCCCAGGCCATCGGCGGTCGCTCCCGGAGCCGGCAATTTCTCCGCCAGTTCCTCGTCGATCTCGATCGCGGTTGCGGAGACACGCTCCGCCCCGCGCCGCACGGAATCGATGGCCGTATGGCGCGCGATCGTCGTCATCCATGTGATGGGCGACGCAACAGCCGGATCGAAACGGTCAGCGTTATTCCAGATCCTGACCCAGGCCTCCTGCAGGGCCTCTTCGGCCGCTGCCTCACTGACCGAGATACGCCGCACCACGGCGAAAAGTTTCGCGGAAGTCCGCTCATAGAGCGTCTTGAACGCTGCCTCGTTTCGTGACGCCACGGCGGCCATGAGGGTCACGAGTTCGCCCTGCGGCGCCCCGTCCGATGTCGATCCGAGCAAAACGGTCCTCCCGGCCGGAACAATTCAGCCGCAAATTAGGGCAATTCCGGTCGTTCGACCATGGTCTCATCGATGATCGCGCGAAACGCTGCTGTTCCGCTTGCCCGGCGGCGGTTCGCCCGATACATCCGGCCCCATGGCTCCTCCTCTTCTTCTCCTTCAGGATATTCGTCTCTCCTTCGGCGGCCGACCGCTGATCGAGAATGCGACGCTTTCGGTCTCAGCCGGCGAACGCCTCTGCTTCGTTGGACGGAACGGCTCCGGCAAATCGACCTTGCTGAAGATCGCGGCCGGCATGATCGAGGCCGATGCGGGCACGCGCTTCGTCCAGCCGGGGGCGACGCTGCGCTACCTGCCGCAGGAGCCGGACCTTTCCGCCTTCGCCAATACCCGCGCCTATGTCGAGGCGGGTCTCGGGCCGGGGGACGACCCGCACCGCGCGACCATGCTGCTCGAGGCGCTCGGCCTCACGGGCGAGGAGAAGCCGGACCGACTCTCCGGCGGCGAGGCACGCCGCGCTGCGCTCGCCCGCGTCATTGCGCCCGAGCCGGACGTGCTGCTCCTCGACGAGCCGACCAACCATCTCGACCTGCCTGCGATCGAGTGGCTGGAAGAGACGCTGAAGTCGATGCGTTCGGCACTCGTGCTGATCAGCCATGATCGCCGCTTTCTGGAACGGCTGTCGCGCGCCACGCTCTGGCTCGACCGCGGCACGACGCGTCGGCTCGACCAGGGCTTCGCCGCCTTCGAGAACTGGCGCGACGACGTGCTGCACGAAGAGGAGAAGGAGCGCGAACGGCTCGATCGCAAGATCAGCCAGGAGCTTGATTGGGTCCGCTACGGCGTCACGGCGCGGCGCAAGCGCAATATGGGCCGCCTGCGCAAGCTGGAAGGCCTGCGCCAGGAGCGTCGGGACCAGCGCAAGGCGGTCGGTTCAGTCAAGCTGCTCGCCACCGAAGGCGACGTCTCCGGCAAGGCGGTGGTTGAAGCTTTCGATGTCTCGAAAAGCTTCGGCGAACGCCCGATCGTCAAGGATTTCTCGACCCGCATCCAGCGCGGCGACCGCATCGGCCTCGTCGGGGCCAATGGCGCCGGCAAGACGACGCTGCTCAATCTGCTGACCGGCGTACTCGCGCCCGACAGCGGCACGATCAAGCTCGGCACCAATCTGCAGATGGTCACGCTCGACCAGCGTCGCGAAAGCCTCGACCCCAATCTTCGCCTCGCCGACGCGCTGACGGACGGTCGCGGCGATACGGTCATCGTCAATGGCGAGGCGCGACACGTCATCGGCTATATGCGTGACTTCCTGTTCACGCCCGAGCAGGCCCGCGCGCCGATCACCGCGCTTTCCGGTGGCGAGCGGGGTCGACTGATGCTCGCCCGTGCGCTGGCCCGGCCTTCGAACCTGCTGGTCCTCGACGAGCCGACCAACGATCTCGATCTCGAAACACTCGATCTCCTGGAAGAGATGCTCGACGACTATACGGGCACGATCCTGCTCGTGAGCCATGATCGCGACTTCCTCGACCGCGTAGCGACTTCGATCATCCTCGCCGAAGGCGACGGCAAGTGGACCGACTATGCCGGCGGCTACACCGACATGCTCGCGCAGCGCGGAGCGGCGGCACCGGCGCGCAGCAGCGGCAAGGCCGAGCGCAACGCGGAGAAGAAGTCTCAGGCCGAACGGCCAGCCGTCGGAAAGGCCAAGCTCTCCTTCAAGCAGAAGCACGCGCTCGAGACGCTGCCGAAGACAATCGAGAAGCTCACGGCCGAGATCGCGAAGCTCGAGGCGACGCTGGCAAAGCCGAACCTGTTTGCCAGCGACCGCAAGGCGTTCGACACAGCCAATGCGCGACTTGCCGCGGCGCAAGCCGAGCGCGAGACGGCCGAGGAGGAATGGCTCACACTCGAAATGTTGCGGGAAGAACTGGGCGCTTAAGCAGGGAGGATGCTGAGCGATGATCATACGTCCGGAGACCGAAGCGGATCGCGCCGCCATTTCCGATATCACCAAGGCGGCCTTCGCTGGCCATCCCTATAGCAACCAGACTGAGCACCGGATCATCGACGCGCTCCGCGCCGCGAATGCACTGACGATCTCGCTCGTCGCGGAGGATAAGGGCGAGATCGTTGGCCATGTCGCCTTTTCGCCCGTGACGATCGCCGACGGCAGCATCGCCTGGTATGCGCTGGGCCCGCTCTCGGTACGGCCCGATCGCCAAAGGCAAGGGATCGGCACGGCTCTCGTCACGACCGGCCTCAAGATGCTGGAGGCGACAGGCGCCCATGGCTGCGTGCTTGCCGGCGACCATCGCTATTATGGGCGGTTCGGTTTCGTCACCGTCCCGCAACTGGTCACCGAGGGCGTACCGGACGAACACGTCCTCGCCCGCTCGTTCGACGAATATCGACCGGTTGGCTGCATCGCCTTTCACCCGGCCTTCTTCGTCTCCTGACGGTCTCTACACGAGCGGACGTACGCTCTCGCGGATCACGAGCTCACAGGGCAGCCGCACATGCGAGGTCGGCACGGCCTCACCTTTCGCTTCCATCCGGCGCAACAGGTCTCGGGCGGCGAGGCGCCCCATTTCCGTGCGCGGCTGGCGCATGGTCGTGAGCGCCGGATCGTAATGGACCGCATATTCGGTGTCATCGAAGCCGACGACGGACACATCCTCGGGAATACGGATCCCGTGGTTCTTCAACGCGCGCATGAAGCCCAGTGCGATTTCGTCGGCGGCGGCGAACACCGCGGTCGGCTTCTCCGCGAGGGCGAAATAGCGTGCCGCCGCCCGTTCGCCCGATATGAAATCGAAATTGGATGCACCGCGCCAGATGAGATCGGGATCGATCGGCAGTCCGGCGGCCGAGAGCGCTTCTTGATAACCCGCGAGACGCTCATCCGATTCGAGGCTGCCCTCGGCGCCCGGGATGCAGGCGATCCGCCGGTGCCCCTGCTCGATCAGGTAACGAACCATCGTCGCCGAAGCCGTCCGGTTGGCGACGTCGAAGACCGAGAACTGCGCCGTGCCGGGAAGCTCCGAGAACATCAGCGACATCGGCACCGTCGCCGGCACGGCCACGAACTCCTCATCGCGCGGGACATTGCCGGTCACGACGAGGACGCCATCCACCTGCCCCGCCCGAATGACCCGCGCATAATGGGTCTCCCGGCTCCGATTCTGCCGCGTATAGCCGATCAGCACGCCGTAGCCGCCCTCGGAGAACACCTCTTCCAGCGCGTTGAGGACCGGCGTGAAGAAGGAATTGCCGATCCCGGGCAGCAGCACCAGCACCATTTTGGTGGATTTGGCCCGAAGTGACCGCGCTGCAGCATTGGGCGTGTAGCCGGTCTCCCGGATCGCCGACATCACCGACTGGCGCGTTGCATCCGTGACCTGGTCGGGCAGCGCCAAAGCGCGGCTTACCGTGGCTGTGGAGACGCCAGCGCGACGCGCCACGTCCTGAATCGTCACGGCACGCCTCATCGATCCGCCGGCTCCTTGATGCGATTTCTCACCCATGGCTTCCCTTATCGGCCTCAATCTTCTTTTGCAGTGCAAAATAAATTCGCGTTGACAGCCGTTTTCAACAGAATACAGTAGATGTAATCGATTACAAGTTTTGGGCACCGAGGTCCTGGAGAGGTTGGCTTTGGTGTTTGGTCGAGTGGGTTCGCCTTTTTAGGCTGCCTAAACATGGGAGGAGTAAGCATGAAGCATATCTCGAGGAAGCTTCTCGGGGCGGCGGCTGTATTGTCGTTGCTGGCCGGGCCCGTGGCCGCGGCCGAGAAGGCCGAGGTTCTGCATTGGTGGACGTCGGGCGGTGAGTCCGCTGCCGTCGCCGTCTTCGCCGACCAGTTCAACGCCGCAGGCGGCGAGTGGGTCGACGCCGCGATTGCCGGTGGCGAAGCCGCGCGTGCCGCCGGCATCAACCGCATCGTCGGCGGCAACCCGCCAACCGCCATGCAGTTCAACACCGGCAAGCAGTTCGAGGATCTCGTCGCGCAGGGCCTGCTGTCGAACCTCGACACGGTTGCCGCCGCCGATGGCTGGGACAAGTTCCTGTCGCCGGTTCTGATCAAGGCCGTGAGCCGCGATGGCCATTTCTATGCCGTTCCGGTCAACATCCACAGCAACAACTGGCTCTGGTACAATACCGCCCTGCTCGAGGCGAACGGCATCACGCCGCCGACCACCTGGGACGAGCTCTTCGCCGCCATGGACAAGCTGAAGGCCGCCGGTGTCATTCCGATGGCGCAGTCGGGTGACGCCTGGACGCAGGTCCTGCTCTTCAACGACGTCCTCCTCGGCGTCGGTGGCCGCGACCTGTTCCTGAAAGTGTTCCAGGACGGCGATGTCGACGCAATCAAGTCGGCCGACTTCCTGAAGGTCGCCCAGACGTTCGGCAAGCTTCGCGAATACGGCGATGCGGGCCAGCAGGGCCGCCAGTGGAACCAGGCGACGGGCCTCGTCGTGACCGGTAAGGCAGGCTTCAACTTCATGGGCGACTGGGCGAAGGGCGAAGTTCTCGCCGCCGGCCTGACCCCCGGCAAGGAAGTCGGCTGCACGCCCGGCCTCGGCCATCAGGTCTACTGGATCGGCGGCGACGTGTTCGTCTTCCCGAAGACCGACAATGCCGACGCCCAGAAGGCACAGGCGCTGCTCGCGCACACCATGCTGACGCCTGAGACCCAGGTTGCGTTCAACGCGAAGAAGGGTTCTGTTCCGGTTCGTGGCGATGTCGACACCTCCAAGCTCGATGCCTGCGCGCAGGCCGGCCTGAAGCTGCTCGCCACGCCGGACGCTTCGGTCCCCGGCTCCGACTTCCTGCAGACCCCCGACGTGCTCGGCTCGCTGCAGGATGTGATCGGGCAGTTCTGGACGACGCCGTCGCAGACTCCGGAAGAACTGCAGACCAAGATCGCGGACATCTTCGCCGCAGCGAAGTAATTCCAAAGTCCGGCCGGCTCCCAGCCGGCCGGATCTTCGCGACGATCCGGCACTCTCGATGAGTCCCGGCTTGGCCCGTCTTGCTGCGCGCACAACCGGAGTGCGGACATTTGAAACCTCGCTTCCTACGCTTCTGGATGGCGCAGCTCGCCCTCGCCCCGGCCTGGCTGATCGTCATCTTCGCCTATATCGGCACGATCATCTGGACGATTCAGATCTCCTTCACGAATTCGAAGGTCTTCCCTGTCTCGAACTATGTCGGCTTCACGCAATATAGCCGCCTGTTCGCCTCGGAACGCTGGATCATATCGGTCCAGAACCTCGCGATCTTCGGCGTGCTCTTCATCGCCGGCTGCCTGGTCCTCGGCTTCCTGCTCGCCGTCTTCCTCGACCAGAAGATCCGCGCCGAAAGCGTGTTCCGCACGATCTTTCTTTATCCCTATGCGCTCTCCTTCATCGTCACCGGCCTCGTCTGGCAGTGGACGCTCAATCCGACCCTTGGCGTGCAGCAGACCATGCGCAACTGGGGCTGGGAGAGCTTCACCTTCGACTGGCTGTCGCGCGGCGACAGGGCGATCTACGTGATCGCGCTCGCCGGCATGTGGCAGGCCTCGGGCCTCGTCATGGCGATCCTGCTCGCAGGCCTGCGCGGCGTCGACGGCGAACTCTGGAAAGCCGCCAAAGTCGATGGCATCCCGACCTGGCGCGTCTATGTTCACATCGTGATCCCGATCCTGGCGCCGATGTTCGCCACGGCGACCGTCCTGCTGGCGACGGCCGTGGTCAAGGTCTATGACCTCGTGGTCGCGCTCACCAATGGCGGCCCGGGCATATCGACCGAAGTGCCGGCGAAGTTCGTCATCGAATATCTCTTCCAGCGCCAGAATCTGGGCCTCGCGACGGCAGCCTCGACGGTCATGCTGATCACCGTCCTCTGCGTCTTGGCCCCCTGGCTCTACGTTCAGTACTTCCGCACGCCGAGGAGTGCGTCATGAGCAGTACCGCCATCACGGAACCGTCGGGTCCGCGCCCGAAGCACCTGACGGTCGGCCGCATCGGCCTCTACGCCTTCCTCGTCATCGCGGCGCTGTTTTTCCTCATCCCGCTCTACGTCATGATCGTGACGTCGCTGAAGCCGATGGACGAGATCAGGCTCGGCAATCTGTTTGCCCTGCCGATGGCGCCCTCGCTGGACGCCTGGTTCAAGGCGTGGTCGTCCGCCTGCACGGGCCTCAACTGCAACGGCATCCATGTCGGCATGCTGAATTCGATCAAGATCCTGGTCCCGAGCGTCATCCTGTCGATCTCGGTCGGCGCGGTGACGGGTTACGCCCTCTCCTTCTGGCGGCCCAAGGGCGCGAACATCCTGTTCGGCGTGCTGCTGCTCGGCGCGTTCATCCCCTATCAGGTGTTTCTCTATCCGCTGGTGCGGATGCTATCGATGGTGTCGCTGTACAACTCGATCCCGGGCGTCGTCTTCGTGCATGCGATCTTCGGCCTGCCGCTGATGACGCTGCTGTTCCGAAATTTCTACGCCGGCATCCCGATCGACCTGTTCAAAGCGGCGCGCGTCGATGGCGGCGGCTTCTGGGCGATCTTCCTGCAATTGATGCTGCCGCTCTCGACGCCGATCATCGTCGTCGCGGCGATCCTGCAGATCACCGGCATCTGGAACGACTTCCTGTTCGGCCTCATCTTCGCCGGCCGCGAGAATTTCCCGATGACGGTCCAGTTGAACAACGTCGTCAATTCGAGCTTTGGCGAGAAGGAATACAACGTCAACATGGCGGCCACGATCCTGACCGCCATCGTCCCGCTCGTCGTCTATTTCGTGTCCGGCCGCTGGTTCGTTCGCGGCATCGCCGCCGGCGCCGTGAAGGGGTAATCCATGGCCAACGTCTCCATTCGCGATCTCGAGATCGATTTCGGCAATCTCCGGGTCCTGAAGACGCTCAATCTCGATATCGCAGAAGGCGAGTTCATCGTCCTGCTCGGACCGTCGGGCTGCGGCAAGTCTACGCTTCTCAACGCGGTCGCTGGCCTGCTCGACGTCTCGGCCGGGCAGATCTGGATCGGCGACAAGAACGTCACCTGGGAAGAGCCCAAGGATCGCGGCATCGGCATGGTGTTCCAATCCTACGCGCTCTATCCGCGCATGACGGTCGCCGGCAACATGTCGTTCGGCCTCAAGATGGCCAAGACACCCAAGGAAGAGATCGAGAAGCGCGTCGCCAAGGCCGCCAAGATCCTGCAGATCGAACCGCTGCTCGGCCGCCGCCCGTCGGAGCTTTCCGGCGGCCAGCGCCAGCGTGTCGCAATCGGTCGTGCGCTTGTGCGCGATGTCGAGGTCTTCCTGTTCGACGAGCCGCTCTCCAATCTCGATGCCAAGCTCCGCACCGAACTTCGCGTCGAGATCAAGCGGCTGCACCATGAACTCGGCTCGACGATGATCTATGTCACGCACGACCAGATCGAGGCGCTGACGCTCGCCGATCGCATCGCCGTCATGAATGGCGGCGTGATCCAGCAACTGGCATCGCCGAAGGAAATCTATCGCCGACCGGTCAACCGTTTCGTCGCCGGCTTCGTCGGCTCGCCCTCGATGAATTTCGTCGACGGCAAGATCGCGATCGTCGATGGCCAGCCGCGCTTTGCGCTGCCCAATGGCAAGACCGTCGATCTCACCGGCTATGCCTTCGAGGCGCCGCCGCAGGACGGTCGCGCGGCCGTTCTGGGCATCCGGCCCGAGCAGGTCGAAGTCGTCGACAATGCCGAGGGCTTCTCGGCCATCCCCGTCGATCTGACACTGGTGGAGCCCATGGGCGCCGACAGCCTGGTCTGGGGCCGCGCCGGCAACTCGCAATTCTCGATCCGCATAGACGGCGACGATCACATTGACACGCCCGCCTCGATCGATGCCTTTTTCTCGCCGAACCACGCGTCGATTTTCGACGCGGCAACCGGCGCCCGCCTCTGAAATCCTCTGCCGCTCCCCTACCCAAGAGAAGTCCAATGTCCAAGCACAAGATCTCGTTCCAGCTCTATTCCGCGCGCAATTTTCCCCCGCTTGAATCGATTCTCGAGGGTCTTGCGAAGATCGGCTATGACGCGGTCGAGCCCTATTATCCGCTTTATGGCGAAGACCCTGCCGGCTACCGCGCCAAGGTGGATGCGGTCGGCCTCGTAACGCCGACCTTCCATGCGCCGCCCTCGGGCGTGATCGGCGAGACGGACCGCTTCATCGACATCGCCAAGACGATCGGCGCCACGACGATCATTCCGCCACATATTGGCGGCGACGAGCGACCGACCGACGTTGCCGGCTGGAAGGCTTTTGCCGAGAAGCTCGCCCGCGCCGCCGAGAAGGCTAAGGCTGCTGGCCTCGGCCTCGCCTGGCACAATCATGATTTCGAATATGTGACGCTCGAGGACGGCTCGCGGCCGATCGACCATCTGATCGGCAATGGTGTGATGGCCGAACTCGACCTCGGCTGGGTCGTCCGCGCCGGCAAGGATCCGATCGCGGAGATCGACCGGCTCGCCGACCAGACGATTGCCTTCCACATCAAGGATCTCGCTCCGGCCGGCACCACGGTCGATGATGGCTGGACCAATGTTGGTGACGGCATCGTCGACTGGAAGGCGCTTTGGCCGCACATCAATGCAGCGCCTAAGGCCACCGTTCTCGTCGCTGAGCATGACAATCCCTCCGATTGGAAAGTCTTTGCCGAGCGTTCCTACGCGGCCATCAAGGCCCTGGTCTCCTGAAAGGCAGTCGACTGATGTCCTCCCCCCACAAGATCGGCCTGATCGGCGCCGGCAATATCTCGGAAGCCTATCTCAAGCTGGCGCCGCTCTTCCCGAACACCAAGATCGTCGCGGTCGCGGATATCGCGCCGGCGGCAGCCAAGGCGCGCGCCGACCAGTTCGGCGTCGCTGCGCTGACGGTCGACGAACTGCTCAAGGATCCCGAGATCGATACGGTTATCAACCTGACCATTCCCTCGGCGCATTACGAGATCAGCCACGCCATTCTCTCGGCCGGCAAGCATGCCTATTCCGAGAAGCCGTTCGCGCTCTCCGTCGATGACGGCAAGAAGCTGGTCGCGGAAGCCGATGCGCGTGGCGTCAAGCTCGGCAGCGCGCCCGACACCTTCCTGGGCGGTGGCGGCCAGACGGCACGCAAGCTGATCGACGAGGGCAAGATCGGCCGCGTGATCTCCGGCACCATGCACGTCATGAGCCACGGCATGGAAGCCTGGCATCCGAATCCCGGCTTCTTCTTCCAGCCCGGCGGCGGCCCGATCCTCGACCTCGGCCCCTATTACATCGCTTCCCTGGTCAATCTGATCGGCCCCGTGAGCCATGTCACCGCCTTCGCGTCGAAGGGCTTCGAGGAGCGGCTGGTGACGGCCGAGGGTCCCCTCAAGGGCAAGACCGTCCCGGTCGGAACGCCTACGACGATCAATGCGGTGCTCGAGTTCAGGACGGGCGCGCAGGTCACGCTCGCCGCGAGCTGGGACGTGTGGAAGCACGGCCACGTCAACCCGATCGAGCTCTATGGCACGGAAGGGTCGATGCTGGTGCCGGATCCGAACTTCTTCGGCGGCACGGTCCAGTATTCCGAACGCAATGGCGACTATATCCCGGTCGATACCTCGGGCGCGCCGTTCGGCAAGGGCAATTGGAACGGCGGCCATGCGAATTATCGCATGCTCGGTGTCGCCGACATGCTCGACGCGGCGGAAAGCGGTCGTGAGCCGCGTTGCTCGGGCCGCGTGGCACTGCATGCGCTCGATGTGATGGTCTCGATCCTGGAGGCGGCCGTGAGCCGCCAGGTGATCACGCTCTCGACCACCACCGAGCGCCCTGCCCCGCTGACCGAGGAGGATGCGGTTCGTCTCACGACGGCACGCTGAGCCGCTCTACAGGTTGGAACAAGAAGGCCGGGTGCATCGAGCGCCCGGCCTTTTGCTTGAATTGTCACCTGATCATCTTCCACCCGGCCCGCCGCCATCGAGGACAAAGACGAACGAGCCAACATCTCAAACGGTCATGGATGCGCCGGCTTGGGCCTGCCGATGCTCCAGCCACGCTTCCGTGCGGGCGCGACGGGTTCGTCGAGTGGCAGTTCCGGCTCCGCGACGTGGGTCTGCGACGAGCCTTCGGGCGGATAGACGAGGCGATTGCTGAGCGCCGCCTTCTCCGCCTTGTCGAAATCGGGGAAGGGCAGCCGGTTTTCCTCGCGCCAGATCCGGACCTTGGCCTCGGCCGCCTGGCGCTTCTCGTCGTCGATCGGCAGATCCTCGGCGCTGTATTCGATCCGTGCAGGAAATGCGAGTTGCACGCCTGCCTCGTCCAGAAGCGACATCATGCGCAGATAGAGATCCTCGCGGATCGCCAGGAACTCGGCATTATCCTTGGTCAGTATGTAGGCCAGGATTTCGATATCGAGCGAGAAGGCGCCAAAGGCGACGAAGCGGACACGCCGGGGATCCTCGGCGATGCGAGGATGCGAGATCAGCAGCTTGTTCAACTCTGCCAGAACATAGCGGAGCTGGTCGGCCGTGGTCTCATAGCGGACCTGCAACGTCGTGCTCAGGCGGATCCGGTCGCGCCGGGCGAAGTTCTCCAATTGCATTGAGGCAAAATCGGAGTTCGGAACCGAGATCACGGTGCGGTCCGGCGAGCGGATGCGGGTCGAGCGCATGCCGATATGCTCGATCGTCCCCTGCTTGTCACCAAACTTGCAGAAGTCGCCGACACTGACCGGCCGGTCCGCATAGAGCGTCAGGCCGGAGAGAAAATTCTGCAAGGTTGGCTGCGCAGCGAGCGCGACCGCGAGGCCGCCAATGCCGAGGCCCGCTATGACGCCCTGATAGGGAATCGCCAGCACCTCGGCGAGCAGCAGAAAGGCGATCACGATCAGCGCGACGCGGGCGAGGCCGGTCAGGAGCGAGATCAGGGTCTCGTGATAGCCGGGCGAAACGAAGTGACCGCGATAGATGTCGGCGACACCGCCGATCCAGAACCAGAAGATGGGCACGGCGCCGAGAACGACCGCCGTCCAGGCGAGCGCCTTGATCGGCGTCGCGATCACCGCCGGCAAGCCCAGCACGCGCATGGCGAAGATCAGGACAAAGCCGAAGACGATCGATCGGATCGACCAGGCCAGCAGCCGGCTCAGGGCCGAGCGCTCGACGTTCCGGCCGAACCCGCGCCAATGGGCGACGAAGAAAATCACGGCGCTGACGATGTGGCCGAGCACAATTGCAGTGACACCCGCGAGCGCCAGCGAAATCCACTGCCAGCGCTCGATCGGTCCGATGCGCTTCAGCAGGCCCGGACTGATCGAATGGGCGAAGGCGCGCGCCGTGAAATAGGGATCGTCCTTCACGAGGGGCAGAAGCTCGGGCGCGACCGGCATCTCTTCGACAGCGGCGTAGAGCGCGCGGATATTGTTCAGCGTCTCCTGCGTGAACTGCCATTTGACGCCGTCATCGGTCTCGACCGGGCCGACGACGATGTCACCGGCCGGATGCTCCATGAAGACGAAGGGCGTCGTGCTCTTCGGATCGTCGGGAATCTCCTGCCAATAGGTGTAGCCGACGCGATCGATCACCCTTGTCAGGTAGCGCACGAGGAGCGCTGCTTCGTCAGCGCGCACGGCGGCGCTGAAGTTGCGGAGGTCGAGCGTCGTCAATGTCTGGTCGACGCCATGATCCACCACACCGCCGAACAGCATCTTGAACGTGTCACGCGGCGTGCGGAGGTTGGCGGGCGCGACCACGGCGTCGACCGGCTGGCCCCGGGCCGCAGCGAGTTCGAGGCGCTTCGCCTGCAGCGTCGCGAGCGGCGGCCCGACAATGTACCAGCGCCCGTCGCGCCGGCGGAACGTGACATCGAAGGTTACATTGGTGTCGAACTGTTCCAGCGTCGCCGTTACCTCGTCTGGCACGATGGCGTCGTGCGGCAAGTCGCGGAGATGAAAGGTGAGCTTGTCGATGACCGAGAAATATTGCTGCGTATAGTCGACGGCACTCCAGCCAACGAGATTGGCGTCCGAGAGGTCGATCACGCTGGCTGCCTTGCTGGTCAGGGCCATGGCGCCGCCATCCGCACGCTCGATCTGGTCCGCACCGCTCTCGTTCATCGCCTTGATGTACGAGGCCAAGGTCGACATCGGATCGGACTGATTGATGACCACGCTACGATAGGCGGTCGCATCGGTCCGCACGCCGGTCCACCACTCGCCAGTCATGCCGGAATAGCGGCCCATGAAGCTGACGCCATCGGGCGACATGCCGAAGATGAAATCACCCGATTGGCCATCCTCGATCCAGCGGCCGACCAATTGCGACCCGCTCGCCTTCGCCTCGACCCGCCCGTTATAGGCCTCATATCGCCCGGTGACCTGGTCGCCCACCTGCTTCAGAACGAGCTCGGCGCTGCCGCCGCGCCATTTGGTGCCCCAGGTGCCGGTCCAGTCGACTGTGGCCTGGCCGAAGGCAGAAGAGACCGAAAGAAGGATAGCTGCCAGCAGCAGGATGAGGAGCGTCAATGCAGGACGGATCGAGCAAAGCCCCGCTCGCACGTGCCCGATCGCGCCGTCTCGTCCAGACATCAAATCACCCCAGCCCCATTCATTCGGATTGGCGATGATCATCGGGGAGAAGGCTTTAAGATTGCCTTGAATTTCCTCGCAATTCAGGAGCTTCCGGCCCGGGTACCAAGTGGAAACCGAGCTTGCTGCGTCGGTCGGCACCGAAAAGGCCGTTCACGGGCTCGGGCTCGGGCTCGGCCTGGCGAGCGGCGCGCGCTGCTCGACGGGGAGCGCCAGCAGGGCGTCAAAGGTTCGCGACTGCACCTGCTCCTGCATGGCGCCGACCTCGAGCCTGATCTCCCGCAGGTGATTGTCGATTGCCGCCCGATCGGGCGTCGGTGCCGCGACGAGTTGGTCGAGTTCGGCGCGCAATGCCTTCACGCGTTCGATACGGGCCAATATGTCCGGCTTGATCGGATCAAGAGCGGTCTCGATCGACTTGACGGCATCCGGCGAGAGCCTGTCCTTGAGCCAACGCAGTTCCGTGCGGACAATCCTGGGCCCGCGATCGGCTCCGCTATTTCGCTCGCGAAAGATATCGGTCGCCTTCACGCCGATCAGAAACGCATTCAGCCCAAGCGAGACGATCAGGATGATCCAGATCCAGGTCCGCTGCGACTTGCGATCGAAAAGTGCCGGCATCAAAAATCCGCCGGGCCGAACATGAGGGGATCGAGCTGGACGATCTGGACCGATGGCGCATTCGTACCCGGCGCCGATGCAAACTCGACGGCGCTGCCGAGCATGGCCGCGACCACCATGACCGCCGCAACCGCTGCAATGCGCCTGTACCAATGGACCGGCTTCGGCTGGGCGAGACGCAGCACGCCAGCCTCGATCCGGCCGAGCGAACCGCGATCGGCAATGCGCTGGTCGAGTGCGGCCGCAGTAGCCTTCAGCCTCTGCGCATCAGCGACCGCGAGGTCGCGATGGGCACGGAACGAACGGTTCGCCAGCAGTGCCTCGCGGGCCCGGCGGACGAGCGCGATATCCGGCCAGTTCGAGAGATCCGGCCCCCAACAATCGATCGCTTCTTCGAGGCTGATCGGGCGCGCATGCAGCGGGTTGTCACCACCTGTCTCTATCTTGCTCATAACCCTGTTCCTTCCTCCCCGTCTTCCTCCCCTTGTCCCGCGAGCAACTGGCGCAGTCGTCGGCGCGCGCGGGCGAGAAGTGATTCATAGGCGTGCTCGCCGATTGCCATGACCGCCGCAGCCTCCGCTTGCGGCAATTCCTGGAAATGGGCCAGCACGATCGCCGCCCGCTGCCGGTCCGGCAGTCGGTCGAGCGCCTCGTGCACCAGACGTACATCCTCGATGCGGACGAGGCGTCGCTCGGGCGAGAGGCTGTCATCCTCGAGCAGGTCGTCGAAATCATCGATATCGACATGAGGACGGCGGCGGCGGAGCCGATCGATCGACAGGCGATAGGCGATGCGATGCAGATAGGTGCCGACGCGGGCATTCGGCTCCCAGCGTTCGGCATTCTTCCAGAGCCGCAACAACGTCTCCTGCACGATCTCCTCGGCCTCGGAAATGTCGGAGAGGATAGCCGCAACGAAACGCGTCAGACGTGGCGCCTCGGCCCTGATCAGGCGGGCAAAGGCGTCTTCCTCGCCATCGGCGATCGCCCGCATCAGCGCCTGGTCGGCCCTGATCGCTGCTTCGCTGCCGCTATCGTCCATACGCGCCAAGGAAGCCGCCCGACCTTTCTCGCCCGAGGATTCGACGATTGTGCCCACTGCGCCGCCGACGACGAGACGATAGCGCATAGACGCCCTCGGTTCACCTTCCCGCGATGACCACAGCGACATGACGCCTTACTCCGCCGCTATGGCGAGCGGCTTTTCCACGGCCTCCCGCTCGACTTCCCGCCGCTTGGCCTCGGCCCGACCGACCTCGGCCAGTTCGCGCATCAGGCGATGCTCTTCCGCCGCGCGCGGCTTGGAGAAACGCGCCAGCAGCAGGAAGGCAACAGGGGTCAGGAACAGGGTCGCGAGCGCGGAGAAGCCGAGCCCGCCGACCATGATCCAGCCGAGTGCCGCACGCGCCTCCGAACCGGCGCCACCGGTCAGGATCAGAGGCAGGCCCCCCAGAACCGTCGCGATCATCGTCATCAGAACCGGGCGCAGGCGGATCAGGCAGGCGTCACGGATGGCATCACGTACCGAGAGCCCCTCGTCGCGCAACTGATTGGCGAATTCGACGATGAGGATGCCGTTCTTCGCCATCAGTCCGACCAGCATGACGAGGCCGATCTGCGTGTAGATGTTGAGCGAGCCGCCGGAGAGCAGGATCGCATAGATGCCCGAGGCGACGCCGAAAGGCACGGTCGCAAACAGGATCGCGGCCGAGACGAAGCTCTCGAACTGCGCCGCCAACACCAGAAGGATGATGATCACAGCGAAGCCGAAGGTCTGCAGCACGCCGCTCGATGTCTCCTGCAAGGTCGCGGCCTCGCCGGTGAAAATCACCGACATGCCGGCAGGCAGCTTCTCGGCCGCCACCTTGTCCAGGATCTGCATCGCCGAGCCGAGATCCGTGCCCGGCGACAGCGTCGCCGTGACGGGCACCGCGCGGCGCTGCGACTGGCGGGCCAGCGTCGGCGAGGTCGCGCCCTCGCTCACCCGGATCACCGAGGAAAGCGGCACCATGCTGCCGCTTGCCGTCCGGACCTGGACATTCATCAGATCGTTGGGCGTGACGATCATGCCGTCCGGCGCCAGGGCGCGGATGTCGATCTTGTCATTGCCGATATAGAAATTGCCCATATCGGCGCCGGCGAGCAGCGTGGAGACGATCGTGCCGATATCCGCGACCGAAACACCGAGATCGGCCGCGCGGTCACGATCGATGTCGACGGAAAGCTGCGGCTGGTTCAGATCATAGTTGAGCTGGACATTGGAGAAGGCCGGATCGGCCGAAAGCGCCCCGATCAGGTCGACCGCGGCCTTCGAGATGCTGTCATATTCCGTGCCGGTAACGGCGAAAGTCAGACCCTGGCCGCCGCCACGAATGCCCAGGCTGTTGCCCTGGCGAAGATTGACCACGGCGCCCGGGATGTTGCGCATCTTGGCCGTGAGTTCGGCGCTGATCTGCTGCTGGCTGCGTTGGCGCTCGCCCCAGGGCGCGAGCGTCACGAACATGAAGCCGTTGCTGGGGCTGCCGAAATTGCCGGCGACGGAGAAGATGTTGGTCGCCTCGCCGGATTTCAGAAGCGGCTGCACGGCCTGCGTGACGAGCGCCATCTGGCCCTGCGTATAGTCGACCGTGGCCCCCTGCGGCGCATTCATTGCGATCATGATCGCGCCGCGATCCTCCTGCGGCGTCAATTGCTGCGGCAGGTTCTCGAAGGCGACGAGGGCACCACCGGCAAAGAGCACGCTGAGCAGGATGACGACGAGCGGCGCGGCGAGCGACGCGTCCAGCAGTTTCTCATAGAGCGCATGGCCGCGCTTGCCGACGGCGTTGAGCGCCCGGGCGAGAATGTTGCCGCCTGCGCCATCATGGGCATGGCCGCCATTGTCGAGCATGCGCGAGGCCATCATCGGCACGAGAGTGAGCGCGACGAAGGCCGAGAGCGCGACCGAGAAGGCGAGCACGAAGCCGAATTCCGAGAAGAGCCGCCCTGCCGTACCCTTGAAGAAGGAAATCGGGATGAAGACCGCCGCCAGCGTCGCCGTCGTCGAAATGACGGCAAAGAAGACCTGCTTGGCGCCGAGAACAGCGGCCGCGCGCGCGCCCATGCCCTCGGCACGCCGTCGCGCGACATTCTCCAGGACAACGATGGCGTCGTCGACGACCAAGCCCGTCGCGAGCACCAAAGCGAGCAAGGTCAATATGTTGAGCGAAAAGCCCATCATGTACATCGCCGCGACGGTGCCGAGCAGCGAGACTGGCACGGTGACGGCCGGGATCAGCGTCGTCTTCAGCGACCCCAGGAAGAGATAGATGATCGCGATGACGATGAGGATGGCGAGCACGAGGCTCCGCTCGACCTCCTCGAATGACCCGGCGATGAAATCGGCATCGTCCGAGGTGACGCGGATCGAAACATCCTTCGGCAAGGCCGCCTGCAGCTCCGTGATCGCCTGGCGGACGCCCTTCGAGATAGACAGCGTGTTGGAACTCGCCTGGCGCACGATGCCGAGACCGATGCCCGTGCGGCCATTGACCTGAAGGCTCGAGGATTTGGTGGCCGGGCCGAACACCACGTCGGCCACGTCGCCTACCCGCGTGTCACCCTTGATGCGGATCGCCTTGACGTCGTCGGCGCTCTTCACGCTCGCATCAGCACGGACGAACATGTTGCGGTTCGTATCGGCGAGATTGCCGGCGGGCACGTCGAGCGCGACGGTTGCGAGCGCCGTCTTCAGATCGGCGACCGTCAGGCCATAGGCCGCGAGCCGCATCGGATCGATGAAGATCGAGATCATCGGCGACCGGTCGCCATTGACCTGCACGTCCGCGACGCCGGGAACCGACTTCAGCCGGTCGACGACGACGTCGTTCACGATCTGAGTCAGGTCCTCGATCTTGGCCGTGTCCGACGTGACGGCGAGGCGCATGATGGCGTCGCCATTGGTGTCGGCCTTGGCAATAGTCGGCGGATCGGCGTCGTCGGGCAGATTGCGCTGCGCATTGCCGACGGCATCGCGCAGGTCGCTCGCCGCCACATTGATGTCGGTCGCATCGGAGAACTGGACCGTGACGCGGCTGCGGCCGGATGTCGATTGCGACTGGATATCCGTCCAGCCCGAGACGCCGGCGGCGGCGTTCTCGATGACGCTGGTGACTTCCTTGTCCATCGTGTCCGGCGTCGCACCGGTATAGGTGGTCGTGATCGTGACGACAGGCTGGTCGATATTCGGCAGTTCGCGGATTTCGACGCCATTGAAAGCGGCGAGACCTGCGACCACGATCAGCAGATTGGCGACGATGGCGAGGACGGGACGGCGGACGGAAAGCGCCGAGATGCCGCTCGGCGTCGCGGCGGCCGGCGAGATGGGGTCATGCGCCATGTCGTGCGCGGCGCCGCTCGGCTCCGGCTCGGTCGGGGTCACGGCTTTCATGTTCAGCCCTCCGCCTTGGCGACGGGCTGCTCGCTGCGACCGACCTCGGCCACCTTGGCACCTTCGCGGAGACGCTGGAGCCCTTCGACGACGATCTTGTCGCCCTCGGCGAGATCGCCAGAGACCATCACGCGGCCGCTCTGCCGTTCCAGGACCGATATGGACACGCGCTTCGCCGCATCGCCGTCGACTTTCCAGACATAGGAGCCGTTCCGGTCCCACTGGATCGCAAGAGCCGAGACGGTCAGGCGCTTGGCGCCTTCGAAGCTGAGCGCGGTCTTGACCGACATGCCCGGCTTCACGCCGACGGCGAGGGCCGCCGCGGCGTCGAGCGTCGCCTCGACCTTCAATGAGCGCGTGGCGGCGTCGACGCGCGAATCGACGGCCGTCAACTTGCCGGGGATCGGATTGTCCGGCGCGCTATCGGCAATCGCGGTCACCGATTGGCCGAGCGTCAGCCGGTCGGAAAAGCGCTCGGGAACCAGAAAGGTCACCTTCATGGTGGTCAGGTCGTCCAGAGTGGTTACGACCGTGCTCGTCGTCACCAGATCACCGACCGACAGTGTGCTGATGCCGACCACGCCGGCGAAGGGCGCCGTGATCGTGCGCCGGTCGAGCGCGATCTGCGCGCTCAATTGCGCAATCTGCGCCTTGCGCACCGCCGATTGCGCATCCTGCAGCACCGATTGGGTGAGATTATTGGTGGCGGCCAGCTTCTGGGACCGATCGAGCGTCTTCTGTGCGTCGCTGAGCCCGACATTGGCGAGATCAAGCGCGACCTTCTGGTCGGCATCGTCGAGCCGCACGAGAACCTGTCCCGCCTTGACCTCGTCGCCACCCTTGAACAGGACCTCGGTGACGAGGGCGCTGACCTGCGGGTAGATGTTGATGGCGTTGGACACGAATACCGTACCGACGGCGCGCACATCCTGCGCTTCAATGTCACTGCCGACCCGATCCGTCACGACAGGCGTCGGGCCAAATCCCCCACCGCCCTGCCGCCTTGCGGGCGCTGCGCCGGCGCCGCCAGAAGCCTGTCCTGCGCCCGTCGCCGCCGTCTCAGTTCCCCCGCTGGAGGACCCGAAATAGTCGGCGCGATGCTGGAACGCGTACCATCCCCCCGCCGCCACGGCGAGCACGACGAGACAAAGCAGAGCTTGTTTCCAAAGCGACATGGGACTTCCGGTTGGTGACACCTGACCACACCCAAACGCAGGCCCACGCCCGTTCCGTCGCGCGGCAGCCAGAATTCATCGATGCCACACCGGCGTCACGCCGTTGCCGCCTCGCGTGTCTGCTGGAAGTTCCGGCGCATGTCGCGCGGCGTGCAGCCATATCGCGCCCGGAAGGCCTCGTAGAACCGGCTGAGCGAGCCGAAACCCGCCTCGAAGGCGATTGCCGCTATATCGCCGTCGCTTGCGAGCAGCCGTCCATGGGCGAGCATCAGGCGCTGGCGGGTGATGTATTCGTTGATCGTCATGCCGAGCGTCTTGCGAAAGAGCGTCATGGCATAGTTCGGATGCAGCGCAACCGATGCCGCGATATCGGCGACCGAGATCGCCTCCGTCGCGTGCTCGGCGATGTAGCGTGCCATGCGGTGGACCTTGTCGCGCTGCTGGTCGCCCGAGCGGGGATCGTCGGCAAGCGCGCGCTGCTCCTCCTCGTCCGAGGTGAGGTCGCGCCAGCCGTCGAACGCGATCCGGCGCAGGCGCACCGCGAGCTCGTCGCGGACGATGCTGGTCAGCGTGTCGCTCTTCGCCGCGATATCGCCGTGCCAGCTCCTGAACTGCTCCTCGTCATAGGAGCGCAGCTTCCCGGCGACGAGCATGCCGCCCTGCAGAAGGGCGGTCTTCAGATCCTCGCAGCCCGGCATGGCGAGGAACATCTCGACCGGCAGATCGACGCAGATGAAATAGGTCGGCTCGTCCACCGTGATCACGCGATGCGGTATCGCGGCCCAGAACAGTCCGAGATCGCCTTTCCTGAGCGTCACGGTGCGGCCATTGAACAGATAGGTCATGGAGCCCGAGACCAGGAGGTTGATCTCGACATGGCTGTGGACATGCGCCGACGACATGACGCGCACCTTCCAGACGTCGCCGACATTCAACGCCTCGCCAGGCGGCGTCGGGTGGTCCGGATCGACGAGGAAGGCCTGGCTCATGTTCGACGTCCCTGATCAGCGTCACATCTGATATTTCAGTTCATACGATAATTGATTATGATACCGGACAATGGTCGCGTTTAAAAGCAATGATAGCGGAATTGATACCGAAGGTTGCAGAAGTCGCGACAATTCAGGACTTTACTCCGGCCCTCGGATCGTCGACGGTATCATCGGAGGAAGCGATTTATTCGACATGGTCGGCGGACACGATGTGCCCGCTGCCATGCGTCATGAAATTGGAGGAATTTGAATGGCAAGTCTGACACTGCGCGAAGTCCAGAAGTCGTTCGGGGAAGTGCCGATCATCCGCGGCGTCGACCTCGACGTCAAAGACGGAGAGTTCTGTGTCTTCGTCGGCCCGTCGGGCTGCGGTAAGTCCACCCTGCTGCGCCTGATCGCCGGCCTCGAAGGCACGACGGACGGCACGGTCAGGATCGGCGATCGCGACGTCACGCGTCTTGCGCCGGCCGAACGCGGCGTTTCCATGGTGTTCCAGTCCTACGCGCTCTACCCGCACATGACGGTGGCCGAGAATATCGGCTTCGGCATGAAGATGGCGAAGATGCCGAAGCCTGAGATCCAGGCACGCACCGAGAAGGCAGCGAAGATGCTGCACCTGACCGACCTGCTGCAGCGTCGTCCGGCCCAGCTTTCGGGCGGCCAGCGCCAGCGCGTCGCGATCGGTCGCGCCATCGTGCGCGAGCCCGACGTCTTCCTGTTCGACGAGCCGCTGTCGAACCTCGACGCCGCCCTGCGCGTGCAGATGCGCATCGAGATTTCCAAGCTGCACAGCGATCTCAAGGCGACGATGATCTACGTCACGCATGATCAGGTCGAAGCCATGACCATGGCTGACAAGATCGTCGTGCTTTCGGCCGGCCGCATCGAGCAGGTCGGCTCGCCGCTGGAGCTCTACCATCGTCCGAACAATCTCTTCGTCGCGACCTTCATCGGCAGCCCGAAGATGAACCTGTTCAATATCAAGGTCTCGGAAGTGACCGGCGGCTCGGCGATCCTTTCGCTCCCCGGCGGTTCGACGCTGGCGATCCCGACGCGCGGCGCCTCCATCACGCCTGGCGAGATGACCCTGGGCGTGCGCCCCGAGCACCTCACCATCGCCCCGACTGAAGCCGGTGGCGTCCCCGCCAAGGTCGTGCTCTCCGAGCATCTGGGCGGCGAGACCATGCTCTATGTCGACGTCGAAGGCGCGGAAACGGTTATCGTCAAGGCTGACGGCCTTGCGCCGCAGCGCGCTGGCGACAATGTCCGGATCATCATCGCGCCCGAGACCTGCCACCTCTTCGACAAGAGCGGCAAGGCGATCGTCAACGGATCGCTCATCTGAGCGAAGACTATCCTGACATGACGGTATCAAGGCCCGGAAACAAGGTTTCCGGGCCTTTTCCATGCGCGTGACGTTGCGGCATTGTTGAAACCGGCGGTAGGAAACTCTAATAAGGTGCCTACAAGCCGAAGCGATCGGCCCGCGGAACTGCCGGCGGGAGGCGCCTCCGGCCGCGAGGGATGCCAAATGCGCTTGACCCAGCAAACCAGCTATTCGATCCGAGTTCTGCTCTATTGCGCCGCCAATATGAAGACGAACAGCCGGATTCGCGACATTGCCGCGACCTACAATATTTCCGAGCTGCACCTCTTCAAGATCATGCACGTCCTGGTAGAAGCGGGCTTCATCGAGACCGTGCGCGGACGCAATGGCGGTATCAAGCTGGCCAAGCCCGCCAATGACATCACCATCGGCGCCGTCGTGCGCGCGACGGAGAGCAATTTTTATCTGACCGATTGCTTCGACACGGCCAACCGCGATTGCCCGCTCGTCGATTCCTGCGGCGTCAACGGCGTGCTGAACGAGGCGCTGCGGGCCTTCTTCGCCGTGCTCGACAGCTACACGATCGCCGACGTCGCGACCGATCGCAACCAGCTTCGCGGCCTGCTCGATATCGGTGCGGAGCCCATCCATCCGCTCGCCGCCGCAGCATCCTTCGGCCCCCGCCTCTCCTGACGGGTCGCTGGCGCATTTTTTAATATTGACTTTCATGGTCAACTTTTCCTAGCTGCGGAAGTTCGCCGCGGTCGCAAGACCGTGGCGCCCTTCTTCCGAGCGAGGTTGATCATGTCGGTTCGGCGCCGCGGTTTCGTACTCCAGTCCGGTCTGTTTTTCCGCCTGTTGCAGGCGACCCTCATCCTGCTGATCGGCCTGACAGCGGGCGCATCCGCCGAGGCACAGGCGCCCGCGATCAAGATCGAGCTGAACGGCGCCGAGGCCAACGCCAAAGCCTGCCGCCTCTCCTTCGTCATCACCAATGACCAGCCGGCGACCATCGACGACATGGCGCTCGAACTGGTGCTCTTCGACAAGACCGGCCGCGTCGACCGCTTCGTCGTCGTGCGCACCGCCAAGATCCCCGCCGGCAAGAATCGCGTCCGCCAGTTCGACATTCCCGAGACCGGATGTGGCGATATCGGCCGCGTGCTGCTCAACGACATCAAGGATTGCAAGGGCGATGGCTTTACGCCAGCGGTCTGCGCCGACCGCATCTCGGCCTCGACACGGGCCGATATCGGCTTCGACAATTGATCGGAGTGTAGACGGCACAAGGACGACATGATGAATATCCGGCGTTCGCCCTTGATCGTGGCCGCAGCCCTGTCGCTGATGGGCCATGGCGCCGTGGTCATGGCGCTGACGCCGGCGCATGATGAGCGTCAACAGGAAGCGGGCAGCGGTGCCGGCAGCGTCGTTGCGGGATCGATCGACGCGATCGTTGGCATGGCGATGCCGATCGACCAGATCATCAGCGCCGACGAGGCATCGACGACGACATCCGAACTGCCGCCCGCCGACACACCGACGGAGATCCAGACGGCCGCACTCGCGCCGGAGATCCCAGCCGCTGACGTCCCGCCCCCCTCGCCTTCCGCCGAGATTTCCCCCGTCCAGCCCGCCGAAACGCCAACCGAGATCGCGGCCGTCAGCCCTTCCATGGTCGAGCCGACGGAGACGGCGCCGGTCGAAACCGAGACCAAGGTCGTCACACCGGCCGAAACAAGCCCGATCGAGCAGGCCGACGTCGCCGCCGCCTCGCCGCTCGAGGAAACACAGGCTGCGCCAATCGACGGCGATCTCGCCGCAGCGTCTCCGACCGAACTCGACAGCGCAGAGCCGACACCCCCGGCTTCGATCGCCGACGCGGCCTCGGAAACCGTCGCGGTTCAGGAGCCAGCTAAGACGGCCGAACTCGCTTCGGCCAAGTCAACCGAGATCGCAGCCGCACTCCCCCCGCCGACCGAGGTCAAGGCGATCGAAGAGCAGCCGGTGGAGAAGCCGCCGGAGGCCAGGAAGGTGGCGAAGCCCGCCAGGCCGAAGGCCGACAAGCAGGACCGCCAGGAGCGGCAGGCCACCACACCAGCGGCGGGCAATGCCGACGCCAACAGCCGCAAGGGCGCCGCGACCGCCACGGAAAACGCGACGGCGCAGGACCAGGGCGCCGGTCGCTCCAACGAGGCGGGCAATGGCTGGTTCGACAAGTCGAACTATAATGGCCGTGTCTATTCCAGGCTCAAGCGCATGATCCGCTATCCGGGGGAGGCGCAGCGCCGGCAGGTGGGCGGCACGGCGCGCGTCGCATTCACCATCGGCGCCAATGGTCAGCTCGGCGGCCTGCGCCTGCTCGCAAGTTCCGGCGATAGCTCTCTCGATGCGGCGGCCCTCGATACGGTGCGCCGCGCGGCGCCCTTCCCGCCCTTGCCACGCAACTCCGGCCTGAACAGCCTTGCGATTTCGGTGCCGCTCCGCTTCAATCCGCGCCGGTGACGCCGGCCGTGCCGACAAGACGAACGGCACGGGCCTGTCGCGGCGTGGAGGATGGCATCATGGAAGCCCGCGACGTTCTGGAGCGGATCGACCTGTTCAAGCAGGTCCTCACGGCACGACAGTTGGACGACCTCGCGGCCAAGAGCCGAATCGTCGAGATGCCGGAAGGCATGGTGCTGATGGCCGAGGGCGATTTCGGCTCGTCCATGTTCGCGATCATATCGGGGGCGCTCGATGTCACCGTCGCGGGCGCGCGGCATGGCAGCCGCGCCGTCGCCCACCTCGGACCTGGCGACATTGTCGGCGAAATGTCGCTGATGACAGGCGCACGGCGCACTGCAACCGTCGTCAGCGCCGAGCCAACCCGTGTGCTCGAAATCACCAAGGTGGCGCTCGAGGGACTGATCACACGCGCGCCGGACCTGCTCGACCAGCTGGGTGTCGTGCTCGCGCAGCGGCGCGCTGAACTCGATCGTATCGCCGACGATGAGCATGCGACGCGCGTGCTAGGCGTCAGGACCGACGAGATCATCCACGCCATGCGGCGCTTCTTCTCACGCGCTGGTTAGGCCAGGCAAGCAGCCTCGCCCTGTCATCAATCCACTTGACGGCCTTGTCGCCTGACAGGCCCATTCAGCGCTGTCATCCGCCGGGCAGGAACCGCATATGCCCGGGCACATGGCAGCGCCTATTGCGGCGCTCCGCCGCCACCATGTCCATCACGGCCAGGACCGTCGCGGCCGGGGCCGTCATGGTCGCGGCCCGGACCGTCTCCATGGCCATGGTGAGGCCACCAGGGGCCGGGGCGCGGCGGGCGATCATGGTGATGATGATGGCCATGCGGCTTGTCGGGCCGGTCCGGCGGTGGCGGATCGGGCGGTGACGGCTGGTCCGGAACCGAAGGTTGATCCGGGACAGACGGCTGATCGGGAATGGAGGGCTGATCCGGAACCGACGGCCGATCCGGCACGGAGGGCTGATCCGGAACCGAGGGCTTGGTCGGCGGCACGTTCCGGTTACGCGCATCGACGCTATTGACGATCTGCTGGCGCGGACTCGGCACGTCGACACGCGATGGGAACGGCAGGAACGAATCGCCGTAGAGCGGATAGGGGACCACCCCGGTCACCTTGATGATCGTGCCGTCCCAGGTCTTGGGTCCCTCGATCCGGCCGCCACCATGGATTTTGATCGACTTGCCGGGCCTGTCCAGCAGGACCTCGCGCCCATCGGGCAACGTCACGATCAGACGTCCCTCGACGAGCACGATCACGGTCTGGTCGAGGCCGACAATCGTGTCGTAGATCGTGCCGCGCACGCCGATCGTGGCGACGGGGGTCTTCAGATGATAGCTGCGTGGATCGGACGAGCCCGAGATGAAACGAAAGATGCCCTTGCCGGCGCTGACGGCAATGTCGTTCTGCGCGCGATCCGGGTTGTAGACGAAGCGATCCAGCCTGACATCGGATCCCGGCCCGACGCTGAGACTGGTCTCATCGAGGAAGAGCAATTGCGCCGACGAATCGGCTCCCGTGCGGACCTGCTGATCGAGCAGCAGCGGATCGCGCACGGCCATCTTCCGGGTCTTGCCACCAACGACGCCGTCGACCTGGTTATGCACGGCGCCGGCCCGCCCGATGGTGCGGTCATCGGCACGTGCGCCGCCGACAACGATCATCACACCCGCCAGAAGGCCGGCGGCAATCGCTCCCGAGGACTTGCCGATTCGCATGCTTTGCTCCCAGACGCCCCAGTGCATATCGTGCCTAATCTTGGCATCATGCCTCCGATAAGCCAAGCAGCCTGCCGGCACGATGCTCTTTCGCAGCGCGACATGCCCGCTTTTTCGGATAGCGTGGCTAAACTGCATCGCCGATGCGCCAAATACCGCGGCGCAACGCGATCGAGTTGCAGGTAACCCGTTCGGAATCTAGTCTTTAATCAATCTGTGCCTGCTGCTCAAAGGAACTCCGCGACGTGACGTCCAAGCGTTGTTCATTCGCGATCGTCGTTCTGGCTGCGCTCTGCGGCACGGCGATGACGCCTGCGCAGGCCGAAACGACGCTCGCCGTCGAACTTGCCAAGTCCTACAAGGCAGTGCTCGCCAATCCGACCGATACAGCCGCGAACCTTGCCTATGCCCGGCTCGCCGAGCAGGCCGGCCAGTTGCGCAAGGCACTCGCCACCTATGAGCGCATCCTGCTCTATGAGCCCGACAATGAGGAAGCGCGCACGGGGCTCTACCGGGTTCGCAGCGAGATCGAGCCGACCAAGACGCTGATCACCGTCAGCGGCGGTGCCGGCTATGAGAGCAATCCGCTTCAGTACAACACCGACTTCCAGGGCGACTTCAAGGCGCTCGCGACGGTCGTGGTCGAGGATGAGCGCAGGCTGGGAGACCAGCGCTGGCGCACTGTGGTGCTCGGCAATGCGGAGTATTTCGCCGACACCTACGAGCTCGACTATGGCTATCTCGGTGCCCAGACGGGCCCGATGATCGAGACCGTCGGCGGCGTCACCATCAACCCGTTCATCGGCGGTGGCGTCTCGTCGCTCGAAAACGACTATTATTTCTCCGAAGGCTTGGTCGGCGCCTCGTTCAAGGGCTATCTCGGCGGCGCCTACCAGACGCTGCGCGTATCGGCCGGCTATCGCAGCTTCAACGATACCGAATTCCCCGATATGTCGGATGGCTTCTTCGCGGATGCGATCGCGCGTATTTCGCGCCCATCGGTGATTACCGACAATGACGTGCTCGTGTTTATCCCGCATGTGCGCTGGAGCGCGGTCGGTGGGGCGGATCTCGGCTTCGGCATCGATACGCTGCAGCCGGGCAAGTTCTTCGAATGGGGCGCCGGCTTCATGTACTACGACGATGTCGTGGACTGGCTAACCCTCGGGATCGGCTTCGACGCACAGCAGACGATCTATGGCAACTACCAGACCATCGACGGCAATGACCGCCAGGACTGGACGCTGACGCCGATCGCCAGCGCCGTGTTCAACAATGCGCTCGGCTACCAGACCGACCTCGCATTGGACTACCGGTTCGACTGGAACCACTCGAACGACGACTATTACGACTACGGCAACCACATCTTCGAAGCCCGCGTCGTCACCCGGTTCTGAGCGGCGCCGCGCGGGCGCCACCTTCACCATGCCGCACCATTGCCGCTATGGGCTGATGATCATCAGCACGGCGACCATGATCAGATAGGTAATCTGGTGCAGGAACTGGTCGGCGCCCATGGCCCACCAATATTGCTTGTCGCGCGGCGTCCAGCCGTAATGACGGCCGATGACGTTCTTGAGCCAGTCGATGTGGTAGTGCGCCAGGAATTCGGCGATCAGGATGACGATGGCCGTCAGGATCGGCACCGGATAGATCAGGAAGACCGCCAGACTGCCGATCGCGTGGATGCCGGCGTGAATGAGGCCACCGGGATGGCCATAAGTGCCTTTGTTCTCGATCTGATTGCTGCTCTGCAGAAAAAAATCGCAGATCAGATGCTTCACCTGCAGCACGGCAAGGGCGGCGAGTGGAGCGAAGGCGGAATAAATCAATCAGACCTCCGTCATGATCGACGCCATTTGCGGGTCGACGAGGTGAAAATCTAGGCTGACCTCAGCCAAATTCCCTGTGATCTCCGTCACACGCCCTCCGTGACGGATTGTGGTAGCCGTGCCGAGATGCCGCTTCGAGTCGCCTGATCCTGCCGCTTTCGCTCGTAATAGCGAGCCAGTGACGCGGGTGCCGATGCCGCCGCCAGAGCCAACGCCGCCTCGGCTTGAAGAGTTCCTTCCGCAGCGATGAAGGCGAGATGCGCCTCGCGCCAGCCCACCGAGGCGTCCTGCGGCGCAGTCGTATAGAGGACGGATTCGCCAGCGCGCCCCCGGAGCTTGACCTGATCGATCGCGACGAGATCGTTCCGCCCCGACGCGCGCGCCGTGGCATCGCCGAGAATGAGGCCCAGGCCGTACTCCTTCGTCAGCCCCTCGAACCGGCTCGCAATATTCACCTCATCGCCAATGGCGGAATAGTCGAACCGGCTGGACGAGCCGAGATTGCCGACGCAGCACGGGCCGGAATTGATGCCGATGCCGATCCGGACCTCGCCCATGGTGCGTCCAGAGGCGGCTGCCTCCCGCTGCCAGGCCTCGTTCAGCCTCGGCATCACCGCCAGCATCGCCTCGGCTGCTTCAATGGCATGGCGGGCGTGATCGGGATCGTCGAGTGGCGCATTCCAGAACGCCATGACGGCGTCGCCCATATATTTGTCGATCGTGCCGCGATGGGCGAGGATAATGTCGGTCAGCGGTGTCAGCAGCGAATTGATGAAGCGCGTCAGTTCGGTCGCGTTCATGCCTTCGGCGATGGTCGTGAAGCTGCGGACATCGCAGAACAGGATCGAGAGCTCACGAATCTCGCCGCCAAGTTCCAGTCGCCCCGGATCGGCGATGATCTCGTCGACGACAGCCGGCGACACATAGTGCTGGAAGGCGAGCCTTATGCCCGCGCGCGCGCGTTCGGCCTCGCGATAGGTGTAGAGCGCGGCCCCCACCGTAAGCAGGATCAGCACCAGAGCGGGATAGAGCGGATCAAACAGGAGGCCGGCCCTGTCGAAGGTGAAGAAGCCGCCGGCCAGCATGCCGCCGATCAGGACGAAGCCGGTCACGGCGCCGATCGAAGCGGAGAGCCGCGGGATGATCACGGCGAGCACGAGGCCGAGCGCCACCATGACGACCATTTCGAGACCGATGGCATAATCCGGCCGCGTCAGCGAGCGCCCGGAGAGAATGTGCTCGATGACCTGCGCATGGATCTCGACGCCGGGAACGGCTTCGTCGATCGGTGTCGCGCGCAGGTCGAGCAGCCCGGCAGCCGACGTGCCGACCAGCGCGATCCGGCCGGCGATCGCATCAGGCAAGGCCGTGCCATCCAGCACGCTCTTGGCTGAAATGAAGCTGCCGGGATCGCTCGGCCGAAAGCGCAGCCAGAGCGCCCCGGTCTGGTCGGTCGGCACGACGACATCGCCGATCCGCACATGGTTGAGCCCGGTCGAGCGGCCAAAGGCGTCCTCGCCATTCGAATTCGAGGCCTTCAGCACATAACTGCCGGCCTGCTGCGCCACGCGCAGCGCCTCGGCGGCGAGCGAAGGCACATACTGGTCGCCGATCCGGAAGACGAGCGGCACGCGGCGCACGATCTGGTCGCGATCAGGGATCCAGTTGATCGACCCGACGCCCTGTGCGGCGTCCTCAATCACGGGCACGTTGGACACCGCGCCGGTAAACGCCGTCACGAAGCGGCTCGGATCGTCGCCGGCGACGGCAAAGCCCGCCTTCATCGGCGGTATGTCCTGGCTGCTACGCGACAGCGACAGGCCGAGCACGGACGGCGTCTCGGCAAGAGCGGCGGCAAACTGGCGGTCATTGGTCGCCGCCGGATCGATCGAGCTAGCAACGAGATCAGCCTGGGCGGCCGGCAGATGCTTGATCACCTCCTCCGGCGAGTTCTGGTCCGGCTCGGAAAAGAGCACGTCAAAGGCGATGGCCGCGGCACCGTCGGCCGCAAGGCGCCGCGCGAGTTCGGCGAGCCGCGTCCGCGGCCACGGCCATTGGCCGATGGCGCGCAGCGAATCCTCGTCGACGTCGATCACGACAACCGGCCGTTCGGCCTCCGACGGCGCCTCGGCCGGCGCAATGCGCTGATAGGCGTCGAAGCCGAGATAGCGCAGTGCCTGAACGGGAAAGGGGTCAGCGAAGCGCAGCATGACGGCCCCGGCCAGGAAGGCCGCGACCGCCAGATAGTAAAGTAATCGCCTTGGCACCGTCCTGCGCCCGCCCCGATCGTGCCTTTCGCCGACGATAACCGACGCGAGGCGCAAAGCGAACCGAAAGAAGAGCCTTCCGCCATGCGGAAATGGCGCGAGATCAGACCGCCTCGCCACTCGGCGGCGCCATCGCGCCGGTCATGATCGCCACCGCATCCGACATGGAATGGCGCTTGGGATCGATCACGGCGATGCGCTTGCCGAGCCTGTGAATATGGATGCGGTCGGCAACCTCGAAGACATGCGGCATGTTGTGGCTGATCAGCACGATCGGCAGGCCGCGCGCCTTGAGCCTCTGCATCAGCTCCAGCACCTTGCGCGATTCCTTCACGCCAAGCGCCGCCGTGGGCTCGTCCATGATCACGACCCGACTGCCGAAGGCGGCCGCGCGTGCAACCGCGACGCCCTGGCGCTGGCCGCCGGAGAGGGTCTCGACCGGCTGGTTGATGTTCTGGATCGTCAGCAGGCCGAGTTCGGACAGCTTCTGGCGTGCCTCGCGCTGCATGTAGCCGCGATCGAGCGTGCGGAAGATCTTGCCGACCCATCCCTCGCGCCGCTTCTCGCGGCCCAGGAAGATGTTGTCGGCGATCGAGAGCGCGGGGGAGACGGCGAGGTTCTGGTAGACCGTCTCGATGCCGCGATTGCGCGCCTCGATCGGGCTCTTGAAGGCGACCGGCTGCCCGTTCAGCCGGATCTCGCCGAAATCGGGAATGACCGCGCCGGTCAGCGCCTTGATAAGCGTCGACTTGCCGGCGCCATTGTCGCCGATGACCGCGAGGATCTCGTTCGGCATCAGGTCGAAATCGGCGTTGTCGAGCGCCACGACGCGGCCATAGCGCTTGTTGAGGCCACGGGCCTGGAGGACGGGTTCAACACTCATGCTGAAATCTTCCTGATCCACTGGTCAATGGTGACGGCGACGATGATCAGCACGCCGACGGCGAAATCCTGCCAGAGCAGTTCGAGACCGGAGAGCGCGAGGCCGTTGCGGAAGACACCCACGATCAGCGCGCCGATCAGCGTGCCGACGATCGAGCCGCGCCCGCCGAAGAGGCTCGTTCCGCCAATCACCACGGCGGTGATCGAATCGAGATTGGCGGTCTGCCCGGCCTGCGGACTGACGCCGCCGATACGGCCGATCAGCACCCAGGCGGCGATGGCGCAGATAAAGCCAGCGAGCGCATAGACGCCGATCAATGTCCGGTCGGTGTTGATGCCGGCGAGCCGCGCCGCGTCGGGATCATCGCCGGAGGCGTAGACATGGCGACCAAAGGCCGTCTTGTTTAGCACGTACCAGACGATGAGCGCCACCACGAGCATGACCAGCGAGCCATAGGTCAACACCCAGCCCTTCAGGAAGGTCCAGTCGAGCCCGAGTGTCTGTGCGAAGAAATTGTACGGCTTGATGATCGTTCCGGTCCATTGCAGGAAGGGCGCACTCGCCTCCATGTCCTGCTGGCGGATGGTCTCGCTCTGCGAATACCAGACATTGAGCGCGCCGAAGATGCTCCATGTGCCGAGCGTCACGATGAAGGGCGGCAGGCGCAGTTTGGTGACGATGACGCCGTTGAGCGCGCCGCAGGCGATGCCGACGATGAGGCCGAGCGGAAAGGCGATCAGAACCGGCACGCCGTAGACGACGGCCGTTCGCCCCATCACCACCGAGCAGAGGATCATGATCGCGCCGACCGAAAGGTCGATGCCGGCCGTCAGGATGACCAGCGTCTGCGCGATGCCGAGGATCGCGATGATCGTGACCTGTTGCAGGATCAGCGAGAAATTGAACGGCGCCAGGAACTTGCCGGGCGCGGCAACCGAGAAGATCACGACGCCGAGCAGCAACACGATGAAGGGAATGCTGGTCGGATAGCGGTGCAGGAAGCTCTGCGCGCGCCAGACGAGGCCGTTATTCGTGTCCTCGAAGCTCGCAATGGTCTGATCGGCACCTTGCAGACCGCGCTCGGCCGCAGCCGAATCCGATGCGTTGTCACTCATTAGGCTGTCCTCCCCGACGCCTCATCGTGAGGGTGCCGAAGCACCCCCACGCGTTTACGACGATTTCCGCCATTGGGCGGCGCAGATCGATCAGCCCCAGCAGAGCTTGAGGCCTTCGTCGACCGAGATCGACGGCACGCCGTCGACCGGCTTCGCGGTGATCAACTGGGCGCCCGTATCGAGGAACCCGACCGCCGGATCGATCGCCGGGATCTTGCCGGCATGGATCGCCTCGAGCGCCATGGCCGCCATCTTCAGCGGATATTGCTGGCTGGTGGCGCCGATGACGCCGGCCTGCACGTTCTTGACGCCCGGGCAGCCGCCGTCGATCGACACGATCAGCACGCTGCCATCATCCTTGCCGACCGCCTTCAACGCTTCCCACGCGCCGGCGGCTGCCGGCTCGTTGATCGTGTAGACGACATTCACCTCAGGACATTTCTGCAGCGCGTTCTCCATTGCCGTGCGGCCCTTCTCCTGGTCGCCCTGGCTGATTTCGTGATCGCAGATGCGCGGATCGCTCTCATCGCCGATCTTGTTCGGGTCCTTCACGTCGATGCCGAAGCCCTGCATGAAGCCCTGGTCGCGCAGGAAATCGACGGTCGGCTGGTTGGTCGCCAGATCGAGGAAGACGACCTTGGCATCAGCGGCCTTGTCGCCAAGCGTGCCCTTGGCCCATTCGCCGATCAGCATGCCGGCCTTGCGATTATCGGTCGCGAAGGTCGCGTCGGCGGCGTTCATGGGATCGAGGGGCGTATCGAGCACGATGACCATCAGCCCGGCATCGCGCGCCTTCTTGATCGTCGGCACGATGGCCTTCGAATCTGAGGGAACGATCGCGAAGCCCTTGGCGCCGGCAGCGATCAGGTTCTCGATCGCGGCAACCTGGCCGTCATTGTCGCCGTCATATTTGCCTGCCGCGGTGATCAGCGTGATGCCGAGTTCCTTGGCCTTGGCTTGCGCGCCCTCGCGCATCTTGACGAAGAAGGGGTTGGTTTCCGTCTTGGTGATCAGGCCGATCGTCTCGTCGGCGAGCACCGGCAAGGCCGACAGCGCGAGAATGCTGCCGGCGAGCAGAAGCTTCTTCAGCATTTCAGTTCCTCCCTGGCCGTTATTCGTTGTGGCCTCCGCGAAGCGACCAGTTTCTCCGCGACGCCCTCGGCTCCTCCCGAGTCCTATTCGCCAGCCCGCGCCCCTCCCGGCGCGGTCGCGGCGATCATGTCCCTTTCATCGCCCCCACGCGTCAGGATCGACGCGCGCGGCGAGAAGCTGAAAAACATCGGCAGGCTCGCGGCGCCGATCGCGCCGGCGTCCCGTCCGAACGAGCCGTGCAGAATGCGCGGCGGCCGGCGCGCTTCCGGCGCCTGCTCTGCCAACGCGGCGCCGAGGCGGCCGATCAGCGCGTCGACGAGGCCGCCATCAATGTCGGCGTCGACCACCAGAAGCGGCACATCGAGCAGGGCAAAGGCTGTCCAGAGTGCCGGCGCAAGGGCGTCGACGGCGTCGTCGAGCCATTCGCACACCGCCGGATGGCCCTTGGCAAAGGCGGCCTCCATTTCGGAGGCCGAGGCTGTCGGAACGCCGTTATGCTGCAGATGGCGGCCGAGCGCATTGAGCGAGGCGCGCGTAATGAGCAATTCGCGACCATCCGCCGATTGGGGCGCCGAAGCGAGCCGGCTCGGCGCAACGGGGATGACCGCCACGTCGCCGGCATTGCCGAGGCTGCCGCGCAGGCAATCGCCGTCGACGACGATTCCGCCGCCGATCGCGGGACCGATGAAGAGATAGAAGAAATCGTCCGCGCGCCGGCCGACACCGTAGAACAGCTCGGCAATTGCGGCCGCATTGCCGTCATTCTCGGCGAAGACAGGCAGCCCGATGCGCTCTTCCAGCCGGGCGGCGAAGTCGAAGTCCTCCCAGAGGGAGAATGTGTCGGTCGGCAGGTCGAGGCGTCCGAGCCAGGCGCCCAGATTATAGGGCTGGGCGAGACCGATGCCGGCGAAACGATCACGCTCGGACCGATCGAGAAGCGCCAACAGATCGCGAATGTCGCGCTCGACCATATCGAGCGCCTTATCCGGCCGTGGCAGTACGATGTCATAGGCGCGGCGCGCCATGGCATGGCCGTCAAAATCGATCAGGATCGTCTCCGTCAGGCGGCGATCGAGCCGAACGCCGATGCCATAGGCGCCCTTCGGATTGAGGCGCAGCATCGTGGCAGGCTGCCCCCTGCCGCCATCATGACGCTTTCCGACAGCCTCGATAAGGCCCAGGCCTTCGAGCTTCTGGATGATGGCGCCGACGGCGGTATTGGTGAGGTCAGCGGCACGGGCGAGATCGGCCTTCGACGCCTCGCCCGCCCGGCGCAGCCGTTGCAGGACGAGACGCTCATTGTAGCGGCGAAGCTGCGCGGAATTGCTTCCACGGCCCAGTCCAACGCTCTCCAAGACGGCCTCCCAGGCTGCCTTCGCGGCCTTTTAGATCGGCCGCATTATTAACTTATCTTGCTTCAATTAATCCGCCTGCCCAGCGACCGAGTCAATGGACATTCGATCCTGCAATGCGGGACCGGTGCGCGCGGGGATTGTGCAGGCGCGAAAACCCAGAAGCGGTTTCATCGGCCAGGCGGTACGTGGCGGCGTGGGCCCGTGCGACATCAGTGACGCGGAAATTCAGCCTTCAGCACGCTGTAGAGTCGGCGATAGCGCTCGAGCTTGCTGCCATAGCGATCGGCCGCACCCAGGCTCGGCTCGATGACGCTGTTGATCGGCGGCGCCGTGCATATGGTGTGGAGGTCCGAATGTCCGGCTGCCAGCATGGCGAGGCGCGCCGCGCCGAAGGCCGGCCCCTTGGCGCCCCCTTCATGCAGCACCACCGACACGCCGAGGACATCGGCGAAGATCTGCATCCAGTATGGGCTCTTCGCGCCGCCGCCGATCGCGCCCATGCGCTTCGGCCGGGTGCCAGCGCTGGCCAGGGCTGCCTGCGCGTCGGCAAAGGAAAAGGCGACGCCTTCGAGGACCGCGCGGATCAGGTCGGTCGTCTCAGTCGCCGCATCGAGGCCAAAGAAGACGCCGCGGGCGTACGGATCGTTATGGGGCGTCCGCTCGCCGGCCAGATAGGGCAGGAAGAGCAGATCCTCGTTCTTCGGCGGCGTCGCCTCGACCCGCGCGAGCAGGCCGGCAATGTCGCCTTCGCCCACCAGCCGGGCCGCCCAGGCGAGTGCGCTCGCGCCATTGAGCATCGCCGCCATCTGGAACCAGCGGTCGGGCAGCGCATGGGCGAAGCTGTGCACGAAGGCTTCGGGATAGGGACGGTAGGATTCATTGACGACGAAGAACTGGCCGGACGTGCCGAGCGAGATGAAGGCATCGCCCTCGTCGATCGCGCCGATCCCGATGCCCCCTGCGGCCGCGTCGCCGGCACCACCCGCGACGATCACCGAATGCGGCAGGCCCCAATTGCTCGCGATCTGCGGCGAAAGCCAGGAGGCGGCCTCCGATCCCTCGACCAGGCGCGGCATGACGCTGTTGCGCAGCCCGGTGGCGGCGACCAGCGGTTCGGACCAGTTTCGCCGCGCCTCGTCGAGCCACAGCGTGCCCGCGGCATCGGACATATCGGAGATGTGATCGCCGGTCATGCGCAGGCGGACATAGTCCTTCGGCAGCAGCACATGCGCGACCTTCGCAAAGACCTCGGGCTCGTGATGCGCGACCCAGAGCAGCTTAGGCGCGGTGAAGCCCGGCATGGCGGGAACGCCGGCGATCGTGCCGAGGTCAGGAACGCGGCGCTCCAGCTCGGCGCACTCCTCATGGCTGCGGCCATCGTTCCAGAGGATCGCCGGGCGCAGGATCCGGTCCGCCTCATCCATGAGCACCGCGCCGTGCATTTGCCCAGATAGTCCGATCGCTGTCACGTCACGATAAGCGGCGGGGGCACCCTCGCGCAGCCGGCCGACCGCCGTCTCGACGGCGCGCCACCAATCCTCGGGGTCCTGCTCGGACCAGAGCGGATGCGGGCGGGAGATCGGCAGCGAGACATCGGTCTCGGCCAACACGATCTGGTTCTCGTCGACCAGCAAGGCCTTGACCGCCGATGTCCCGATATCGATGCCGATGAAGCTGGCCATGGTTCTCGCTCCCGCAGATTGTCTTTGCGCGAACAACGCTTCAGGCCGAGGCGGCTGTCAATTGCCCGGCCCTCGCCCCGCGACGGTCGCCAGGCCGGCAAACGCCGGAAAAAGCGACAGAAATCCTTACTCGTCCACTGTCAAAAAAAGGAAATGCGTCGCTGGTAAAAGGGCGCCGTTCGAGACCATATGGTCGGTGCGTCAGGACGATGCCGCGGTGATTTGAGGACCAGCTTGCGCCGCGAGACCAAACGCTAAAGCACCACGGACGACGTTCGTGGCCCGAAATTTCTCGAACTGGAGAAATCCGATGCCCGAGAACCTCTTTGTCATGTCACCTCAGCAACACACCACCGAACTGTGTCGCTGTCCACGGAACCCATCCTGATCGACAGCATTGAGGCGTGCCGGTTCAGACCGGTCCGACCTTCGACAACAACACGCACTCAATCGTCGGCCCGAACCTTGCATGGTGGTTGGTCGGCGAAAGGAGGTTTTCGGTGTTTGACAACTACATCATCGAGATCGACGACAAAGCCGCCGGCATTCTCGTGAGAACCGGGCGGGCCTTCGCGTTTCATGCCCTCGAGCGCACCTTTGCGGCCCTCGAAGGCGTCGTATTCCCGGATGTCGTGGCGGCCGAGCGTGCCGCCCGCAAGGTGCGACGCCAGCCAATGCTGAAGGCAGCGCTCGGCGGCGCCTAGAAATTCGGCCTCGCGCGGATGAGCAAACGCGCGCGGGGCCTTCATTTCTGTCCCTGCCTCGGGCTATGACAAGCTCGGACAGGGACCATATTTTGAATTGACCGATCACGAATCGCTTCATCGACGAGCCCATTGGCTGATCGAGACCGAACTCGCAGCCTACGCCGCGGCACGGCCCAACTCGGAAAAGCTCGCGCCGCTTTCACGACGGCACTTCCCAGGCGGCGTGCCGCTGCACTGGATGCTGGACTGGGAGACACCCTTCCCGCTCTCGATCGTGTCCGCCCAAGGCGCCACCATTGAGGATGCGGACGGCAACCGCTATATCGACTTCTGCCTCGGCGACAGCGGTGCCCTCTTTGGCCACTCGCCGCCTGCCATCGCGCAGGCGATCGCCGATCAGGCGCAACGCGGCCTCACGGCGATGCTGCCGAGCGTGGATGTCGCGCCAGTCGGGGAACTGCTCTTCGAGCGTTTTGGCCTGCCCTTCTGGCAAGTCACGGCAACGGCGAGCGATGCCAATCGCGGCGTGATCCGCTGGGCGCGCGCCATAACGGGCCGCCCCAAGATCCTCGTCTTCGACGGCGGCTATCACGGGCAGGTCGACGACACCTTCGTCTCGCTGCGCGACGGGCAGACGGTGACCCGCGAAAGCCTGGTCGGACAGGTGCAGGACACGGCGCTTCATGCCGTCTGCGTTCCCTTCAACGATCTCGGCGCCGTCGAGGCCGCGCTGGCCTCGGGCGACGTGGCGCTGATCCTGACAGAGCCGGCCCTGACCAATACGGCCATGGTGCTGCCCGAGCCGGGCTTTCTCGATGGCCTCTTCGCGCTTGCGCGACGGCACGGAGCGCTCCTCTGCCTCGACGAGACGCACACCATTTCGACAGCGCTCGGCGGACATACCGGCTCGGCCCGGTTGAAGCCGGATTTCTTCGTGCTCGGCAAGCCGGTCGCGGGCGGTCTTCCAGCCGCCGTCTATGGCTTCACGGCCGAGGTCGAGGCGGCCATGCAGGCCGTGCTCGATGCGAAGCCGGCCGGCTATAGCGGTATCGGCACCACGCTCTCCGGCAATCTGCTCGCCATGGCGGCGATCCGCGCCTGCTTGGGCCACGTCATGACGGAGGCGGCCTATGCCCATATGCTGGGCCTGGCGGAACGCCTCGCCGAAGGGCTCGAAATCCTGATCGCCACGCGCAACCTCCCCTGGAGCGTCGCCCGGCTCGGCGCACGCGTCGAACTGATCTTCTGGCCGAGGCCCCTGCGTGACGGTGCGGAGGCACGTCGCGCGATCGATCACGTGCTCGAACGTGCCATCCACCTCTTCCTCCTCAATCGCGGTGTGCTCTTGACGCCCTTTCACAACATGATGCTGATTTCCCCGATGACCTCGGAGCACGATGTCCAGACGCTGATCCACAGGATGGGCGACGCGTTCGACGCCATCACGGACGACAGCATGGTGGCGCCATGATCCGGCCCGATCCGACCGAAGCCTCGGCCTTTCTCGACGCCCACCCCGAGGTGGAGCAGTTCGAGGCCTTCCTGACAGACCCGAGCGGCGTCCAGCGCGGCAAGATCCTGCGGCGAGAAGAACTCGTCGGGACCTACAAGCATGGTCGCCCGCTGCCCTGCTCGATTCTCTCGCTCGATATCACCGGTGCCGATGTCGAGGAAACCGGGCTGGTCTGGGATGAAGGCGATTCCGACCGCGCCTGCATGCCCGTTCCGGGCACCCTGACGCTTTCGCCCTGGCGCGCGACACCGACCGCGCAATTGGTGCTGACCTCCTATGAGAAGGATGGATCAGCGAGCGAGGCTGATCCGCGGCACGCTGTTGCGAGGGTCGTCGAACGGCTCGACCAGGCTGGCTATCATCCGGTCGCCGCGATCGAGCTCGAATTTTATCTACTCGATCGCGAGGCGATGCTTGGCGGACGTCCACGTCCGCCGGTCGGCAAGAGCGGATTCCGCCAAGGTCCGCTGCAGGCCTATCTCGTTCAGGATCTCGAGGATTTTTCCCCCTTCCTCGACGCCGTCTATGCCGGCGCGAGGGCGATGGGGCTGCCCGCACGGACCTTGATTTCCGAATATGCGCCAGGCCAGTTCGAGATCGTGCTCGGCCACCGTGAAGATGCGCTGCGCGCCGCCGACGACGCCATTCTCTACAAGCGCCTCGTCAAGGGTGTCGCCGAGCAGCACGGCTATGTCGCCACCTTCATGGCCAAGCCCTATGCGAACTACTCCGGCAGCGGCATGCATGTACATGCCAGCCTCGCCGATGCCAGCGGACAGAACCTCTTTGCCGGCGAAGGAGAGGCCAACCCCCTGCTGAAATCCGCCATTGGCGGCCTGCTCGCCACCATGGCCGAGAGCATGGCGTTCTTCGCGCCGAATGCGAACTCCTATCGCCGCTTCAAGCCGAATTCCTATGCGCCGGTCGGGCCGGCATGGGCGATCGATAACCGGTCAGTGCCGGTGCGCGTGACCGCCGGGCCGCCGGCCAGCCGGCATCTGGAGCAACGTGTCTGCGGCGCCGATGCCAATCCCTATGTGGCCCTGGCGGTGGTTCTGGCCGGCATGCTGGAAGGGATCGAGAAAGGGATCGATCCTGGAGCGCCGATCGTGGGGAACGGCTATGAGCAGATCCCGCCGAGCCTGCCGACGACATGGCATGGCGCGCTCGCTGCCGCAGCATCATCAGACTTCCTGCCGCGACAGCTCGGCGCGCGCTTCGTCGAGATATTCCTCGCGATCAAGAAAGCCGAATGCGAGCGCTTCTTTGCGGAAATCCCCGATTTGGACTATTCACTTTACCTAAGGTTAGCGTAAGTCCACGCAACGCGGCCGAAGAACTCGTAAAACCTGTTCGAGGCACGTTTGTGCCAATTCGACCCACAGGGTGCTGTCCGTGCTGAACGCTCTCGAACAATTCACGGACGATATCGAGAGCATCACGGACTTCACCGATGTGCGCGACCTGCTCGCGAAATGGCGCGGAATCGCTGCCGAGCGCCCTGCCGCAATCGCCGATTTCCAGGCCGAGCTCGACGGGCCGCTCTCGACGCGGCTGATGGTGCTCGCCACTGAAGGCGACACGCTGCGCTATCGGCATGTCGGCGCGCGGGTTGTCGCGGTGTTTGGACACGATCCCTCGCACCGCAAGATCGAGGATATCGAGAACGCCGCCGCCCAGGCCTTTCGCGCAGTCTATCGCTGGGTGATCGAGGCAAGTCGGCCAATGTTCACGCTGCAGCGCCTGACGGGAAAGGGCACGGCGGAGCGGTTGATCCTGCCGATCGCGATCGATGGCAGCACGCCCGCGATCATCGCCTATGTCCGGCCGCGCGACGACGTCAACGACCTGCTGCGTGCCATCTTCGATGCAAGCTCTGATGGAATCACCGTCCTCGACGTCGTTCGTGACGAGGCCGGTCGCATCGTCGACTTCCGCGTGATGGCCGCCAATGCCGAGACGGCCTCCCGCCTCAAGACCCAACCGGACAGCCTGATCGGCACCAGCTACCTCGAACGATGGCCGATCTCAGTGACCAATGGCGTGTTCTCTCGTCTGGTACAGTCGGTAGAAACGCAGACGATCGAGATATTCGATACCCGCTATCCCCTGCATGGCGAGATGGTCGAACGACGACTACGTCTTGTTCCCACGGGTGATCGGCTGACGGTCAGCAATACGGATCTCGGTCCGATCCTCTCCGCGTCACGGGCGATCGAGAAGCAGCGCAACGAACTGCTCACCGCCAACACCCTGCTGGAACAGCGCGCGCACGACCTGAAGGCGAGCTACGACTCGCTCGAGCGAACGGCCGAAGAACTGCGCAACGAAATCGCGCGCAATCGCGTGTTGGAGCGGGAGCTTATCCATCTTGCGCACCATGACAGCCTCACGGGTCTGCCGAACCGCGCACGCTTCGAACAGCTCTTCGACGAAGCTCTCAAGAAGGCCGAGGAACGTGGACGTGGTGCCGTGCTTTGCACGATCGACATCGACCACTTCAAGGACATCAACGACAGTCTTGGCCACAATACCGGCGACCAGGTCTTGCGCGAAGTTGCCAAGCGGCTTTCGGGCGCGCTGAGGAAGTCGGACATTTACGGTCGCCTGGGTGGCGACGAATTCGCCATATTGTTCACCGATGCCATCGACATTGAGAATGTCTCGAACGCCGTCCGCCGCATGATCGGCGCGGTTACAGCACCACTCACCATCGCCCAACAGAACGCGCCGATCGACCTCAGCATCGGCATATCGGTCTATCCCACCGATGGCCGCTCATCGCCCGAACTGATGATGGCCGCGGATATGGCGCTCTACCGTGCCAAGCGCTCTGGCCGGCGCCAAAGCATATTCTTCACGCCGGGGATGCGCGAGGACGCCGACAAGCGCTTCCAGTTGCTGCGACAATTGAGGCTCGGTCTGGCTTCCGGCGAGATCGTGCCACACTATCAGCCGCTGATGGATCTGAGGACTGGACAGATTATCGGCTTCGAGGCGCTCGCCCGCTGGCAGCATCCGGTCGACGGGCTTCTCCTGCCTGCCGCCTTCATCGATGGGCTCGAGGAGCCCGATATTGCGCAGGCCCTCACCGGCGTCATGATCAGTGGCGTCATCGAAGACATTGCCGAATGGCGAAAGGCCGGATTCGCGACGCATGTAAGCGTGAATGTGACCGCGTTCGACCTGCGCCAACCCGATTTCGCCGAAGACCTCGACGCACAATTGCGCGCCGGCGGCGTAGAGAGCCGGCAGTTCACGATCGAGGTGACGGAAACGACGGTGCTGTCGCGCGACACTGAACGGATCAGCCAGACGCTGAGCCAGTTGCGCCAGCTCGGCCTGTCGGTCTCGCTCGACGATTTCGGCACCGGTTTCGCGTCCCTCAGCCATCTCCTGTCGCTGCCAGCCGACAGCCTGAAGATCGATCGGTCCTTCACCAGGGATGTAGAGACCAATTCCAAGACGCGGGCGATTGTGCGTTCCGTGGTGACGCTCGCCGCCGCGCTCGACCTCGATGTGGTCGCCGAGGGGATCGAAACGCGAGCGCAGCTCGACGCATTGGGCGCGCTCGGCTGCAATATCGTGCAGGGCTATTTCGTCGCCGAGCCGATGGCCGGCCACGATGTCATGGCGTTCATGCGTCGGTCCACCCACCCTCGCACGCACGCCAACCTCCCAAACGGCCCACGTGCGATCTGAATTATCGCTTCCCATACGGAAGCCATTTGCACAGATCATCGATTTCCGACAACTATTGCGCGATTAATCCGGGACCTGCGGGGGCGTGTCCGTGATGGCGAAGCAGAGCGCTGCACGAGGGGCTGCCGTCGCCATGGCCTCATGCTGAGGGTCTTCGGCAATATGGCGATCCGCGCCGCTGCGCTGGCCGCCCGCTTCGCGCTGACGATCTACATGGCGGCACTCGTGCCGCTCGCGGAGATCGGCACGTTCGGCCTGGTTGCGGCCGCAGCCGGAATCGCGCCGGCCCTCTTCGGATTCGGGCTCAACTACCGTGTCGGCCGGGAACTCGTGGGCCTCGACGTCGACCGCGCCAGCCGGCTGATCCGCGACCGGATGGCATTCACCCTGATCGTGCTGCTGGCGGCCGTCGCCGCCGCAGGCGGATGGGGCGCGGCAACCGGCATTTCCGGCATGAACCTCTACCCGCTGATCGCGACGATCCTCGTGCTCGAATGCCTGGCGACCGATATCCAGATCGCACTGGTCAGCCTTCGCCGACCCATGGCGGCCAACCTGTTCCTCTTCGTGCGCTCGGCGGCCTGGATCGCGCCAGCCATCGTGGCCGGGCTCGCCCTGCCCGCAGCCCGCTCGGCCGAAGTGCTGTTCGCCTTCTGGGCAGCCGGGCTCGTGATGAGCTTCGCCCTCGTCGCCCTCCTCTCGCGCGACTGGCCGATCCGCCGCAATTGGTCGAACCCGATCGATCGATCATGGCTGCGTCAGCATTTGCGAGCCGGCCGACTGATCCATCTGAACGATATTGCCATGGCGGGCCTACTGTTCTTCGAACGCTACATGGTGGACCACTTCGTCGACCGCCGCGCCGCCGGGCTGTTCTATCTTGCCTGGTCGCTCGCCAATGCGGCCCATGCGCTCGCCAGTGCGGCGATCGTTCAACCGGCTTTGCCACGCCTGGTCGACCTATGGCAGAGCACGGACCGCCACAGCTGGTATCGCGCGCTCGCCGCAGATGTCGGACGAAGCCTCGCCCTGGCGACGAGCCTCGCCTTCGTCGTTGCCATCCTCATCCTGGCCGCCGGCGGCACGATCCGCGCCAGTGGCGGATGGCCGCCGGCATGGCTGCTGATCGCCATGCTCGCGGCCGCCGTTCTGCGCCTCGGTGCCGACATGCTGAACTACGGGCTATACGCGCAGCGGCGCGACATCACGCTGGCATCGATCAATCTTGGCGCCTTCGCGGTCTCGATCCTCGGATCGCTCTGCCTCATCCCAGCCCTCGGCCTCGTCGGGGCCGCCGCGATGGCGCTCGCCGTGCCACTCTCGCTCGCGGCTGCGCGTTTGGTGGCACTGCTAACGCCGCTCTCCAGGCCTGCGGTGACACCAGAGGCGCCATCAACACCATGAGCCCCGGCCCCGCCAACGAGACGAACTTTTTCGGCGAGGTGCAGGACGATATCGATGCCTGGATGTCGCAGACGAACCACGCCCGGTCGGCGACCTTGCTGATCCGGCTTTTTCTCGTCGAACCGGGGTTTCAGCTGATCCTGTCGCATCGGCTGCAGAAGCGTATCGGCACTCTCCCGCTGATCGGCGGCGTGCTGCGGCGCCTGCTCTGGTATGTCACGACAATCCTCACCGGATGCCATATCGCGCCGACGGCGCGGATCGGCGGCGGCGCGTTCATCCCGCATCCGACCGGCATTGTCATTGGCGGCCATAGTGTGGTCGGCCGAAACGTCGCGCTCTACCAGCAGGTGACGATCGGGCGGCGCGACCCTAAAAAGCTGGAAGAACCCGTGATCGGCGACGGCTGCCGGCTCTTCGTCGGCGCTCGCATCCTGGGGTCCGTTCTGATCGGTCCGGGCTGCGACATCGGCGCGGGCGCCATCGTGCTCGAGGACCTGCCGGAGGGCGTCACCGCTGTCGGCGCTCCCGCGCGGATTGTCGCCCGGACACAATCCTAGATTCTGACAACTCTCCAATAAATTGCAGTTGATTGTCGGCGCACTTGCGGCCAATCTCGGCATGACGCAACGGAAAGATCTCGCCGCGGGGGCAGTGAGTTTTCGTTGCCGGGGGCATTTCATGCCAGATGTGGCCGTAGTCTTCGGTGGCTCGGGTTTCATCGGAAGCCATCTGCTGAGCCGGCTGGTCGACGAACCGCGCTATGGTGCAGTCGTTTCGATCGACCGGGTACCACCGCGTCGGCCGATTGCGGGCGTGCGCTACGTCGAGCACGATATTCTCGACGGCGTACCGCCTCGCCTTGTCGACGATCAGGTCGAGACCATCTTCAACCTCGCGGCGCTGCATCGCACGCCAGGGCATGCCGACTGGGAGTATTTCTCCGCCAATCTCGGGGGTGCAACAGAGGTCTGCCGTTTCGCATCGGCGACCGAAGCCCGCGAAATCGTCTTCACCAGTTCGATCGCGGTCTATGGAAACTCCGAAACGCGAAAGGACGACCGGGCGCCTGAGCAACCGACCAGCGCCTATGGCCGCTCCAAACTGCAGGCGGAACGGTTGCATTCGCTCTGGCGAAGCGAACAGCCGAGGGAGCGCCGTCTGACCATCGTGCGCCCCGGAGCGATCTACGGGCGAGGAGAAAGCGGCAATTTCACCCGCCTTGCCCGGCTGCTCGAACAGAGGCGTTTCGTCTATCCGGGCCGCAAGGATACGGTCAAGGCGTGCGGCTATGTAAAGGATCTCGTCGCCTCCATGCTGTTCATGCTGCGTCGCGGCGAGAGCCGGATCAGCTATAATTTCTGTCATCCCCAGCCGCTGACGATCGAGGAAATCTGTGCCGCATTCTGTCATGCCAAGGGCTATGACCTGCCGCGCCATGTCCTGCCGCCATCGCTGGCGCTGGCCGGCGCGCGCGCGGCAGAGTTCACGGCGTTCCTCGGCATCAAGCATGCCGTCAGCCGGGACAGGCTGATCAAGCTGCTGCAATCGACCGACATCATGCCACGCCAGCTTCAGGAGGCAGGCTTCAACTTCCAGTTCGACCTGCGTCGTTCACTGGCCGACTGGCTGGCGGAATCCGAGGAAGGGCGTTTCGCATGATCACCCCGGCCGAGCGCGAGTGCGGATGAGGATCGCCATCGTCCATTACTGGCTGGTGTCGATGCGCGGGGGCGAGCGCGTGCTCGAGGCGCTCTGCGAAATGTTCCCCGAAGCGGACATCTTCACTCACGTGGTCGACAGGGCGGCGATTTCCCCAACCATCGCGCAGCACACGATCCACACCAGCTTCATCCAGAAGCTGCCCGCCGCGCGCCGGCTCTACCGACACTATCTGCCACTGATGCCTATGGCGCTCGAACTGCTCGACCTCAGCGCCTACGACCTCGTCATTTCGTCCGAAGCCGGCCCGGCCAAGGGAGTGATCACGCGGCCAGACGCCGTTCACATCTGCTACTGCCATTCGCCGATGCGCTATCTCTGGGATCAGCATGCCGTCTATCGGCGCGCGGCGGGGCCCATTCAGCGCCTGGCCATGGCCGCCTTCTCGCCACGACTGCGGCTCTGGGATGCCATGACGGCGCTGCGTGTCGACAGCTTTGTCGCCAATTCGGCCTTCGTCGCACAGCGGATCCGCAGATATTACGGGTGCGGATCCGTCACCATCCATCCACCAGTCCGGATCGACACCTTCGAGCCGACAGGAAAGTCTGGCGGCGACTATCTCTGCCTCGGCCAGATCGTGCCTTACAAGCGGATCGACCTCGTGATCGAGGCATTCCGGACACTCGATCGACGCCTGATCATTGCTGGTGATGGCGGCGCCGATCAGGCTCGCCTCGCGGCGCGCGCGCCGGACAATGTCACGTTTCTCGGACGCCAAAGCGAGGATGCCGTCCGCGCCCTGCTCGGCGCCTGCCGGGCGCTGATCCTGCCGGGAGAGGAGGATTTCGGTATCGTTCCGGTCGAGGCGATGGCGAGCGGGCGCCCGGTGATCGCTTATGGCGTCGGCGGCGCCCGCGCGACGGTGATCGACGGCAAGACCGGGCTATTCTTTGCAGAACAGACCACGGCGAGCCTGCGCGATGCGATCGTGCGCTTCGAAGCCATGGAGCACCGCTTCGATGCTGGCGCCATCCGTGCTCATGCAGAACGCTTCGACACGGCTCATTTCAAACGCGCCTTTCGCGCCCATGTCGATGATTGCCTCGACGCCGCGCGCGATCGCGTCGCCAGGGCGGCCTGATGCGGGACGGTGCGCCCGAGATCGCCATAGACGCGCGGATGGCGGGGCATTCCGGCATCGGCGTCTATATCCGCAACATCGTGCCGCGGCTGGCCCGACTTCGTCCGCATTGGCGCTTCACGCTGCTCGGCGTGCCGGACGACCTGCTGCCAGTCTTCAGTGGCGACAATGTCAGCATCCTGCCCTGCCGTGCCGCGATCTATTCCTTATCGGAGCAATGGGCGCTTGCTCGTGCGGCGCGCCATGCCGACCTCTTCTGGGCGCCGCACTATAATGCGCCTCTGCTGCGTCGCGGCCCAATGCTCGTGACGATACATGACGTCAACCATCTCGCTCTGGATCACGGTTGGGGCATTCGGCGGCTTTATGCGACGGTCCTGCTCCAGGCCCTGCGGCGGCGCGCATCGGGCCTCTGCTTCGCCTCCCGCTTCTCCAGATCAGAGTTCGAGCGGCTGGTGGGCCGGTTCCGACAGCCCTTCTGGCTGACGCCCGGAGCCGTCGGTGATGCTTGGCGATCGGCTCGGTCACCGCCGCGGGCGCGTTCGGCACGCGATTATGTGGTGGCGGTCGGCAGCGTGAAGCCGCACAAGAATCTGACCGGGCTTCTCGATGCCTTCGCGCTGATCGCGCCGCGTTTCGATGTCGATCTGGTCATTGTCGGGCGCCATGACGGGCTCCGCGACAGCGACGACACCGCACTGGCGCGGATCGCGGAACAGGCCGGTCGCGTCAGGCTCGCGGGGGCCCTGCCAGATGCAGCTCTCATCGACATCGTCGCGGGCGCACGGGCGCTCGTCTTTCCTTCGCTCTATGAGGGCTTCGGCCTGCCGCCGCTCGAAGCCATGGCTGTGGGCTGTCCGACGGTCGTTTCAGCGATCGCACCTCTGACCGAAACATGCGGCGTGGCGAGCGAGTATGTCGATCCGCGCGATCCACACGACATGGCGCGCGGGATCGCGGCCGTGCTCGGAGATGACACACGGGCTGCCGAACTGAGACGACACGGCCATGACCAGGTCCGCGCCTTCGACTGGTCGCGTACGGCGGCGACTGTCGCCGAGGCGATGGAAACGATCATGGCTCCGACCAGCCGGGACCGGCGATCGATGCCATGAAGGCCATGATTTCTCGGCCCAGCCGGTCCTGATCGAACCGGCCCGTGCTCGCCTCTGCCTCGGCATTGCGGCGCCAGGCTGCGATAATCTCCGGCGCCCGGAAGACTGACTGGAGTGTCGCCCGCCAGGCCTCGATATCGCCCGCCGGCAGAAGATCGCCATTCCATCCCGGCCGGACCAGTTCCGGCAGGCCGCCGCGATTGCTTGCGAGAACCGGCAGGCCGAGTGACAGCGCCTGAACGGCGACGCCGGGCGCATTCTCGCGCCAGAGCGACGGCACGCAGAGGAGATCGGCATTTTGCATCCGGTCGCTGACCTCTTCCGCCGCAACGCGACCGTGGAAGCCAACCCAGGGCTCGCCGCCATAGCGCGCTCGCAACGGGGCCTCCGACGGCCCCGTGCCCAGAATGTCGATGCTGAAGCGATAGCGGGAGGCGAGAGGCGCCAGAGCGGCAAGCAGTTCCTCCACACCCTTGGTCTCGTGCAGGCGTCCGACATAGAGCAGCCGCGGGCTATCGGATGACGTCCGCGCGACGCGGGGTGGCGGATAGCGATTGGGATTGAGCACGCTGAGGCGCGGGCGCGTCCCGAGGACGCCCAGTTCCTCGAGCGCCGCGAGATTGGCGCGCGAGGGCGAGAGGAAGCCGAGCCGCTCGATTCGGCCGGTCAGATGCAGCTTCCAGCGGGCGGAAAGGCGGCATGCGCCGCATGGGCGTTCGCAGTCCTGGCCATCGCGATACATCGACATGCGGATACAGGCGAGACCGAGATCAGGCAGTATGTAGAGCACAGGCACGCGCCGCGCCGCGATCGCAGCGAGCCCGGTATAGCCGAGCCCCTGAAGGATGTGGACGTTGACAAAATCAGGCCTGAACGCGTCAAGAACGCGCGCCATCAGGCCTCGGCTGCGCGGATCGACGTGATCCTGAAGGTGCCAGACCGGCTTCTGCCACGACGGTGCACCGGGGAAGACGGAGACCGGATAGAGGTGCGGCGCGTGCATGCGCCAGATGCGAACGCCATCGACCCGCTCGCCATGGATCTCCGCCTCGCCCGGTCCTGCCGCCGTCAGCACGGCCATCTCATGGCCTTGTCGCGCCAGCCAACGAGTCAGATTGGCGGCAGATATCTCGGCGCCGCCAATTACATGCGGCGGATAGAGCGCGGCCACGACCAGAATGCGCATGGGGGCTAGGTCCGCGACAGGCGGACGCTATCCGCCATGGCGTCGCCTTGCGCGCCAATCCAACTCTGCTCTGCCGCCGGCGCAGCCCGTTGGCCGTACAGCCACTTGCCCATGATGATCCCGAGCGCGAGGCAGGGCAGCACGGCTTCGATGACGTTCGCTGTCAGCCCGAGCGACAGGACCAGGAGCGCGAGGGCCAGCCCCTCGCGACTGAGCGCGGCACGGGAAAAGAAGGCGGCGACAAAGGCCAACATGCCGATACCGAGCGAGACGTAGAGAAAGACGAAGAGGTTATCGCCCGCGCTGTAGCGGGTGGGATCGAACAGGCTCTGGCTGACGCCGATGCCGCCAAAGCCGGTACCGAGCCAGAATTGCGGGCCGTGCGGATCGATCAATGCGAAGGCGCGCGGCCACATATCGCCGAAGCGACCACCGAGCGAGGCGAGGTTCAAAAAGCCCGCACCGTCCGACCATTCCGGACGGAGGCCCGCAAGTGCGAGCAGAGGCAGGGCGACCATGATCGCCATCAGCGCTGCCACCATCGCCCGCGCGAGACCCTGCGACCCCTCGCGGCCCCCGAAATGGTCATGGGCCAGCAGCAAGGCCGGGACGAAGCAAAGCGCTGCCAGAGGCATTTTCGAAGTCGTGAGCAGGATCGCCAGGAAGGAGACGAGCCAGATTGCGATCTTGCTGGCGGGCCTGCGCGGCTGCAGCAGCAACAGGCAGGCGGCGAAGACGATCTGGTTTGCGGCCGTGAAGCTTGCCCGCGTCAATCCGGGCAGGCGCGCCACGCCGAAGCTCTGCCAGTCGCGGGCGAGTGCCAGTTCGGCGCCGGCGATCTCGTAGCGCGCCCCGATCCAGGGCAAGGGCAGGAGCGCGCTCAGCAATACGCCGCCGACCGCGATGAGCCAGAGCGGCGCCATCATGCGGAGAAACAGGTCCACCTGCCCGAAACGCACGATCAGGATGCCGATGAAGAGCGGCAACCATGTGTAGAGGCCGAAAGCGGTCTGCGGCAGTTCGCCGCCGAGCAACAACGCATAGGAAACACCCCAACCCACCAGCACGAAGATGAACAGCGCACCGGCGTCGAAGCGGAGATCGAGGATGCGGCAGGCGAGATGCAGCAGTACGACGAGGCCGGCCAGGAGGAAGGGAACATAGACGAGCGGCAGAATGCCGAGCGCATCCGCACCCGCACGGATCGGCCCGCCCAGCGCGTCATTCGCCAGCATCGCGATCCAGACCGCCGCCAGCATGCGGGCGATCACGAGATCAGGCCCCGCGCCGTTCATGCCTCGCCCATGCCGGATCGCCCCCGCGCCGCCACCAAGAGTTGCGAACCCATGCTCGCCGAGCAATGACGTTGCGTCAAGTCCGCATGAGCGACTCCCCTTCCGCGACTGGCGTGATAATCTGTTGGCCCCGCACAGCACTGCTGCCATTACGCCGCGCTTCGTCGAAGGCGTTCGGAATCCCAGGGAGAGACATGATGGAATATCGCCAGCTTGGCCGTTCCGGCCTTCGCGTTTCGACGCTCAGCCTCGGCACCATGACATTCGGCGGCAAGGGTCCCTTCGCCAATGTCGGCAATACCGACGCCGCCGGTGCGCGTCGTCAGATGGCGATGGCGATCGATGCCGGCATCAACCTGATCGACACGGCCAACGTCTATTCGGACGGCGCCTCGGAGGAGATCATCGGCGAAGCGCTGCCGGTTCCGCGCGACCAGGTCCTGCTCGCGACCAAATGCCGGATGCGGATCGGTAACGGTCCGAATGATGGCGGCGCCTCGCGCCTCCATATCATCGCCGAGCTCGAAAAGAGCCTGCGCAGGCTGCGCACGGATTATGTGGACCTCTATCAGCTGCACCAGTGGGACGGCCAGACGCCGCTGGAGGAGACGATGGAGGCGCTCGATTCGCTCGTACGCTCCGGCAAGGTCCGCTATGTCGGCGCGTCAAACTATTCCGGCTGGCACCTGATGAAGGCGCTCGCCGCCGCCGACCAGCACAATTACCAGCGCTATGTCAGCCAGCAGATCCACTACACCCTGCAGGCGCGCGAGGCGGAATATGAGCTGCTGCCGATCACAGTCGACCAGGGCCTCGGCACGCTGATCTGGAGCCCGCTCGCCGGCGGCCTGCTCTCCGGCAAGTACCGCCGCGGCAAGGACGGCCCGGAAGGCTCGCGCCGTCTGACCGCCTGGCAGGAGCCACCGGTCCGCGATGAGGGCAAGCTCTACGATATCGTCGATGTCGTGGTGGAGATCGCCGAGGCGCATGGCGTTTCGGGCGCGCAGATCGCGCTCGCCTGGCTGCTCGGCCGGCCCGGCGTCACATCGCTCATCATCGGCGCGCGCACCGATGCGCAGCTTGCGGACAATCTGAAATCAGTCGACGTCAAGCTGACCGAGGATGAACGCGCCCGCCTCGACAAGGTCAGCGAACTGCCGCTGCTCTACCCCTACTGGCACCAGGCGGCGACCGCCTCGGAACGCCTGAGCAAGGCCGATCTGGTCTTTCTCGCGCCCTATCTCTGATGCGACAGGCCGGCCCGGTGATCCCGGGCCAGCCATCTTTTCGGCCCCTCACCAAATCGTGTGCCGATAACGGTGGAACGAAAAATTTCAGGCGTTATTGTTGCGTGAGGCCAGTGATGGGAGGGGATCATGCAGACATGGCACGACGGACTGCCGACACCGGGACCGCAGCGCCCGCCGCTGCCCGATCGCCCGCGCCTCCGCGCCCGGCCGGAGCCGGCGCCGACAATGGATGACAAGGCCGGGGCCGTGTCCTTCACTCCGGATACAGACGGCCGGACCCAGATCCTCGCCTGAGCGACGCTTGGCTCGACCGAAGCGGCTTGGGTGCGCCGATCGAATCCGCCTGATCAACCAGATCCCGGCATCGGCTCGATAAGTCTCTCTTGTGCATCGATCCCGACGCAAGGCGCTGGCGCGGACGACGGTCCATGTCGCCGGAAAATGTTCTAGGCTCGCTGCGCCCACGCGATTCCGTGTCGGGCGAAGCGGGCGGCGGACGGCATGAATTCCGACATTGCGACCTTTGAACTCGGCGATTTCACCCTCGAGAGCGGCGTCGTGCTGACCGGCGCGCGGCTCGCTTACAAGACATTCGGCACGCTCTCCCCCGAGAAGGACAACGTCGTCCTCTATCCAACCGCGTTTGGTGGCCTGCTGATGCATAATGAGGCGCGGATCGGCGAAGAGCTTGCGCTCGACCCACGCCGCTATTTCATCGTCACGGTAGCGCTGATCGGCAATGGCGAGTCCTCCTCGCCGAGCAACACGCCCGCCCCTTTCGACGGGCCGCGTTTTCCCGAGGTAACGGTCGCCGACAATGTCCGCGCGCAGCATCGCCTCGTCACGGAGCGCTTCGCGGTCGATCGCCTGCAACTGGTCATCGGCTTCTCGATGGGCGCGCTGCAGGCCTTCGAATGGGCCGCGCGCTTCCCCGACAAGGTCGCGCGTATGGCGGCGATCTGCGGCGCGGCGCGCTGCTCGCGCCACAATTATGTATTTCTCTCCAGCCTTCCCGCGGCGCTGACAGCCGATGGCGCATGGAACAATGGTGACTGTGTCGCCACGCCGATGCAGGGCCTGAAGGCCTTCGGCCGCATCTTCGCCGGCTGGGCCCTGTCACAGGCCTTCTATCGCGATCGGCTCGACCAGAGCGTTCTGGGCTTCGCTTCGCTCGACGATTGCCTCGAACAGTTCTGGGACATGTTCTATCAGCCGAAGGATCCGAACGACCTGCTCACCATGGTCCGGACCTGGCAACGCGCCGACATCAGCGCCAATGAAAGCTATGGCGGCGATTTCGAGCGGGCGCTCGGCGCGATCGAGGCAAAGGCGTTGATCATGCCGGGCACGACCGATCTCTATTTCCCGGTCGCCGACAATGAATATGAGATCGCGCATATGCGCGACGCCCGCTGTGTCCCCATTCCTTCGGTCTGGGGCCACATTGCGGGCGACGGCATTTCATCGCAGGCCGATGCCGACTTCACCAACCGTCACATCGCGGCCTTGCTGGACAGCTGAGGCCGGGCGCCGCCGGGATCAAAGCGGCGCCCGATCGTTCAACGCGAGGGAACCAGCATGCGCCGCAGCGTGCCGTCCTTGATCCAGAACTGGTGGAACAGCGCCGCCAGCGCGTGGATCGCGATCAGGACAATGAAGGCGGGCTTGCCGAGGGCGTGAATGTCGCCGAAAGAGTCCGACACATAGATCGCGAGCAGGCCGGTGACCGGAACCGCCACGAGGAGCGCATAGAACAGCCAATGGCTGATCTTCGCCGCGACTTCCATCCAGGACGGCCCCTCCGAGGCCGCGGGCGGCGCGCCTTGCCAGAGCCGCACGACGATGCGCAGGGCGACGAGGGCGAGGATCGACAGGCCGACCCAATAATGCGAATTGGCCAGGAACTGGTCGGTCGCGGAAACGCTCGTTCCTTCCTCGGCCGCATCGACGACCGTCGTCATGCTCTCGCCGAAGAGAAGCTGGAACAGCACCAGGAGCGCGATGGCCCAATGGAGCGATATCTGCAGCGGCGAATAGCCTGTGGCGGGCTTTTCAGTCATGTCTCACCTTTTCTGGCAAGAAGCCGCCGGGATTGACGGCCTCGGTGGATCGGACGTGCCCCGCCCGATCCGGGGATGCGTGATGCGGCAGATCTCGCCGGCCGGACCGTGACGTCTCGCAGCGCCGCATCATCGACCGGCGACGTCATGCGAAGCCGGGAAAGAAATCGACATGGATGCGCGAGCGGGCGACGCCCAGATGCTTCAACACGCGCTGGAAGCGCACGACCATCGCCCGCGGCCCGGAGATGTAGAACGTGCGGTCGCGGAAATCGGGTATCTCGCGCTGGATCAGTGCCTCGTCGATAAGGCCCTGGTGCAGGTTCGATCCAGCCGCATGAGGCTCGGCCACGGCGTAGACGGTCCTGAGACCCAGTTCGCGCTCGGCGCGGTCGAATATGTCGGCATAGGCGATCTCGTCGAGCCGGTTGTTGCCGTAGAGCAGTATGGCCGGTCGCCGATCCTTCCGGTCGATCATGTCCTGCACCATGCTGCGGAACGGGGTGACTCCGATGCCGCCGGCAATGAAGGCGAGCTTTTCGGTCTCGTTCCGGGGCAGCGTGAACGAACCGGCGATCTGCGAGCCATAGATGACATCGCCGGGCTTCATCGCCGAGAGCGTGCGCTTGAAGGCGCTCGGGCCGGGATAGAACTTCACGCCGAGCCGCACTTCCCCCTCGGTCGGCGCCGAGGCGATGGTGAAGGGCCGCCGGTTGCCGCGATCGTCCGGGTGGCGGACATGCAGCGTCCAGTCGAGATACTGGCCGGCCTTGAAGGCGAGCTTCTTCTCGGTGGCGAAGACGAAATCATAGCAACCCGAGGCCATCTTCTCGATCCTGAGCAGCGTCAGCTTGAAACGGCCCTTCGGGCTGACGGCGTAGGCGAAGAGATTGCCGACCAGGAAGGCGACTTCGGGCGAGAGATAGAACGAGCCGATATGGACGTTGGGCGATGAAAGCGCGCCGACCAGCGCGCCATAGATCAGGCGCGGGATCTTCGCGTGCGGCGCGGTCAGCGGCTCGGTCAGCATGGCGAAGCCGGCGAAAAACAGCGGCGAGTAGATCAGCGCCTCGGAAAGCGCCTCGCCATACATCTCCGGCGTCGTGGTGGCGAGCGTCGCGACCAGATTGGCGAGGATATAGACGCCGATCATGTCGAAGCGCTGCACCTTGCGCACGACCAGCAGCCCGCCGACCAGCACGAAGGGCAGCAGGGTCATGTTGCCGCCGACCCACCATGTCGCCGGCTGGTCGAGCAGCATGGCCGAGGCGAAGACGCCGATCGCAACCGGATTGAAGATGTGCTTGCGGCCGATCGCGAGCAGGAACTTCGAGGCGATGGCCACGACGGAGGCGACCGCCAGGCCCGCTACGCCGACGAGATTGGAGGCTGTGACCGGGGGCATGATCAGCGCGAGGATCAGCGCCGTGATGTAGATCGATTCCGTATTGACCGGCACGCGAAAGAGGATCGCGAACAGCCGGTTCGTCAGCCAGCAGACGGCGAGGATCACCACCCCGGAGAAGGCGAGCGCAGTCGGGTCGTGCGGGACGAGCTTGAAGAAGCCGAGCCCGAACGAGACGGCCAGCAGGCCGGCGACGTAGAAGAGCACCAGCCGGTACATGGTGACGTGATTGAGGAAGCGGTCGACGATCGTGTTCATGGCGATATGAAAGCCTTGAAGCCGGTGGTCTGCGTCGCGACGCCCCGGGCGTCGACGAGATAGCCCTCGAGGTCCGGCTGCGCCTCGAGGAAATGGATGCCGGCCCGGCCCATGGCAAAGGCGGCGGTGGCGAAGCGATCGGCTTCGAGAACATCGGAGCCGATGACCGTCAGGCTGACGATGTCATCGATCTCCCGGTCGGGCGCATGGGGATTGTAGATGTGCTGGTTGCGCACATAAGTCCCCGAGGTCGCGATGCCGTGTCCGCCGGGGTGCACGATCTTGATGATCTCCTGGTCGTTGAACGGGCTGCGAATCCCGATCTTCCAGGGCTTTCCCTCGGCATTGACGCCGGACGACTGGATGTCGCCGCCGGCATCGACGAAGAAATTGGCGACACCCTCGCGGCGGAGCAGATCGGCGGCATTGCGGATCGCCCAGCCCTTGACGATGCCGGACGGATCGAGTGATCCGTCCGGCCGCTGGATCTCGAAATAGCCGCGCGTCTCGCGCTTCGTGCGGGCGGCGATCGCCAGCACCTCGCGCATCTCGGCGCTGAGATCGGCCGGCGCGACACGTCCCTGATTGATCGCGCTGATCTCGCTATCGGGCTTGAACGTGCTGAAGCGCGCATCGACGGCCGCGAAATAGGCGTAGACCGCCTCGATCAGCCGCTCTGCTTTCGCCGCATCGACGATCTCGACCGTGATCGGCATGCCCATCAGGATCCGCGTGTCGCGCATGCCCTCACGATCCCGTCTGGGCTTGCGATCGGCCTTGCGACCGCGCCTGCGCCAATGCCTTGCTCAGGGAGCGGACATAGGCGGTGCTGGTCAGCGTGGCGCCGGAGACGATGTCGACGCTGCCGCTCTGCGCGCTGATGACCTCGTCCTCTAGCATCGGCAGCGCCTGCGAATTGATCGCGCGGCTGGTCCGCCGGTCGGACGGATATTGCAGCACGTCGATCGATACGATCCGCCCGCCCTGCACATTCGCCTTGACCTGCACGAGGCCGTAATAGGCGTCATAGACAGGGCCGGTGAAGCTGCCGTCGCGATACGGACCGCTCTTGCTGGAAATGTCGATCGGCGCGCCGGATGCGGGCGCCGGCGCCGTCTGGTCTGCAGGAACAGCGGGGGCTGCCTGGGCCGGCGTCACGCCGGAGAGCGCCGAGGCCGCCAGCAGGGCCGTCGCCGCATAATGTTGGAAGGATTGCACGTCTCACCTCTCGCAATCGGGCAGGAACAAGCCTGCGATGGTCGGGAGGCTAGGCCACGAAACTGACGCCAGCCTGAAAGCGGCCCAGAATTTCGTTCAGCCTCGCGTCAGCTTTCTCGCGTAAGGTCGAGGTGGCTGAGGTGTCATGCGCGTCCTGTTGATCGAAGATGATTATGTTCTCGGTGAAGCCGTGCGCGAGCATGTGGCCTCGCTCGGCTATGGCGTCGACTGGCTGAAGCGCCTCGACGACGCGCGCGAGGCCATGGCCACGATCGACTACGAGCTCATCCTGCTCGATCTCAACCTGCCGGATGGGCGAGGCATCGATTTCCTGCGCGAATTGCGCAGCCGCGGCTCGGCCGTCCCCGTCATCATCCTGACGGCGCAGGACCAGATCGCCTCGCGCATCGAGGGGCTGAACAGCGGCGCCGACGACTACCTCGTCAAGCCGTTCGACCTGAGCGAGCTTTCGGCGCGGGCGCGCGCCGTGGCGCGGCGCTATGGCGGCAACCCCAATCCGCTGCTGCGGCTCGGCGATCTCGAACTCGACCTCGCCCGGCGCTTCGTCAGCGTCCATGGCCGCGAGGTCGACCTGACCGCCCGCGAATGGGCGGTGCTGGAACGCCTCGTCCGCCGGGCCGGCGCCATGGTGGCCAAATCCGAAATCGAGGATTCGCTTTATGAATTCGGCGCGGAAATCGACAGCAACGCCGTCGAGGTCTATGTCAGCCGGCTGAGAAAGAAGCTCGGCCGCGACACGATCAAGACCGTTCGCGGCGCCGGTTACAAGGTGAGCACGTGAGCGGACTCCGCGGCCTCTGGGGCCGTTCCTCGATCACGGCGCGGTTGATACTGGGCCTGACGCTCGGGACGACCGTGCTCTGGTGCGCGGCCGCATCGTTCTCGATCTACGTGTCCTATCACGAGCTGAACGAGGCCTTCGACCGGGCGCTGCAGGAGACCGGCCGCAGGCTGCTGCCTTTGGCCGCCGATGATCTCGAAGGCCGAGAGAGCGACGATTCGCGCGCGATCCATCATTTCACCGCCGGCCGCTCGGAATATCTGAGCTATCAGCTCCGTGACGCGTCCGGCCGCGTGCTCCTGCGCACCCATGACGCGCCGATCCTGCCCTTTGACCAGACCACGGCGCTCGGCCTCAGCACGGTCGGCGATCATCGTCTGTTCACGGACCGGGACGAGGCGACGGGCCTCACCATCACCATCGCCGAGACGACGAAAGGTCGTGACGAGGCCGTAACCAGCGGCATCAGGGCGCTGCTCTGGCCGCTCGTCGCGCTGATCCCCTTCAACATCGCCGCGATCTGGCTGACGGTGCGCAGCGCCATGAGGCCCGTGCGCCGCCTCAGCGGCGATATTGCGAAGCGCGGCGGCCGCAACCTGGCCGAACTCGACATTTCCGACCAGCCGCGCGAATTGCGGCCGATCGCGGAGGCCGTCGACCATCTGCTCGTGCGGCTGCGCGCCGCTCTCGATGCCGAGCGTGCCTTTGCCGCCAACAGCGCCCATGAGCTGCGCACGCCGATCGCCGGCGCGCTCGCCCAGACGCAGCGCATGATCGCCGAGCTCGACGACCCGAAGGACCGCCGGCGCGCGCGCGATGTCGAGGCGACGCTCAAGCGCCTCTCGAAGCTCGCGGAAAAGCTGATGCAGCTTTCGCGCGCCGATGCGGGCGTTGGCCAGACCGAGACGGAAGTCGACCTCATCCCGGTGCTCGACATCGTCGTCATCGATTGCGCCAAGCTGCTCGATGATCCCTCGCGCATCCATTACCAGAAGCCGCCGGGCGTGAGGCTGCTCGCCCGCATGGACATGGACGCCTTCGCCATCGCCGCCCGCAACCTGATCGACAATGCCGCCCATCACGGCGAAGCCGATGGCCCCGTCGATATCAGGGTCGAGCCCGAGGGCGTGGTTCGCGTCATCAATAATGGGCCGGTCGTGCCGCCCGATGTCCTGGCCGGGCTCAAGCGGCGTTTTGCGCGCGGCGAGACGGGCCATACCGGCTCCGGCCTCGGCCTTGCCATCGTCGAGACGATCATGGCGCAGACCGGCGGCAGGCTCGATCTGCTGTCGCCCGCCGAAGGCCGCGCGGGCGGCTTCGAGGCCCGCCTGGTGCTGCGCGCCTGACGCGACGCCGGAACGGTGACGACAATGACACGCGGTGCGGATTATGATCCGCCATATCCGCGTCGTTGTCGGATCGCTCGGAGCACCAAATGTCGGAAGCTACTGTCAATTCTCTGGCCGGGAAGCCGGTACCGCGCTCGCTGCTGGCCAATATTCCCCGGCTGATGACAGCCTATTTCGCGTTCAAGCCGGATCCCGCCATCGCCACCCAGCGCGTGGCCTTCGGCACATCGGGCCACCGCGGCTCGGCCTTTGCCGCCGCCTTCAACGAAGCGCATATTCTCGCGATCACCCAGGCCGTCTGCCTCTATCGCCGCAAGGCCGGCATTACCGGGCCGCTCTTCCTGGGCATGGACACCCATGCCCTCTCGGAGGCTGCGCTCACATCGGCCATCGAGGTGCTGGCCGCGAACGGCGTCGAGACCATGATCGACGAGCATGGCGGCTACACGCCGACGCCGGTCATTTCGCATGCGATCCTGACCTATAATCGCGGTCGAACAGAAGGGCTCGCCGACGGCATCGTCATCAGCCCCTCGCACAATCCGCCCGACGAAGGCGGCTTCAAATACAACCCGACCAATGGCGGCCCGGCCGATGTCGACGTCACCGGCTGGATCGGCAAGGCGGCCAACGACTTCCTGGCCGCCAATCTCGAGGGCGTGTTGCGGCTGCCCTATGCGCGAGCCCGCAAGGCGGCCTGCATCCATCCCTATGACTACATCACCCCCTATGTGAGCGACCTCGCGCAGGTCGTCGACATGGAGGCCATCCGCTCGGCCAGCGTGCGCGTCGGCATCGATCCGCTCGGCGGCGCGGCCGTGCGCTATTGGGAACCCGCCATCGAGCGCTACAAGATCGACGCGACCGTCGTGAACGATGTCGTGGACCCGACCTTCAGCTTCATGACAGCGGATTGGGACGGCAAGATCCGCATGGATTGCTCCTCGCCCTATGCGATGGCGCCGCTCATCGCCATGCGCGACACGTTCGACGTCGCCTTCGCCAATGATACCGACGCGGACCGGCACGGCATCGTGACGCCATCGGGCGGGCTGATGAACCCGAATGCGTTCCTCGCAGCCTCGATCGCCTATCTCTGCGCCAACCGGCCCGACTGGAGCCCCGAAAGCGCCTTCGGCAAGACGATCGTCTCCAGCGGCATGATCGATCGCGTCGTCGCCAAGCTGGGCCGGAAGCTCGTCGAGGTCCCCGTCGGGTTCAAATGGTTTAGCAAGGGCCTCGTGGATGGGTCGCTCGCCTTTGGCGGCGAGGAGAGCGCCGGCGCTTCCTTCCTGCGTCGCGACGGGTCCGTCTGGACGACCGACAAGGACGGGCTGATCATGGGCCTGCTCGCGGCCGAGATGACCGCGCGCACCGGCAAGGACCCGAGTCAGGTCTATGCGGAAGCGACCGCCGATCTCGGTCAATCCTTCTATGCGCGCATCGACGCGCCGGCTTCCGTCGAGCAGAAAGCACGCCTCGCCAAGCTCGACCCGTCGCTGATCGACGCCGAGGAACTGGCCGGCGAGCCAGTCGTCGCGCGGCTTGCGCGGGCGCCCGGCAATGACGAGCCGATCGGCGGCATCAAGGTCGTCGCCAGCAATGGCTGGTTCGCGGCGCGTCCCTCGGGCACGGAGGAAGTCTACAAGATCTATGCCGAGAGCTTTCGCAGCGCCGAGCACCTGAAGCAGATCCAGAGCGACGCCCAGGCCGTCGTCTCCCGCCTGTTCGAGGCGACGTAAGGCACGGCGGGTCCAAGGCCGTTCGGGGCGCAGAAGCGAGCGGGCGCCCCGAATGGCGGTTCCGGTTTGCCGCATCCGCCATTCCCGGGGGTTCACGCGGCGCACGCCAGTTTGTCATGGACTCGGAGCGACCGAAATGCGAGCAAACCGAGCGATTTGATAGCCTGCTGGCATCGCATACGGCCATGTTCTGGAGTTCCACCGCGGTGCTCAAACCCTTCCGATGCTATCGAGCCATGCTTGGCATGGTCGCCCTCCTGGCGGCGGCGACACTTCTCTCCGCCTGCGCCAGCCGGCCGGAATCGGGCTTTCTCATCCCGGTCGCCATGAGCGAGCCGGGCGGCCGCGATGTCACGATGCTCGTGGCGACCACGCGGGAAGCGGATGCAAGGCCGGGCACCTATTTCAACGGCGAGCGTTCGGACGTCTTGAGCTTCGCATCCATGAAGGTCTCGATCCCGCCCAACCACAAGGCGGGAGAGATCGAATGGCCCTCCAGCCCGCCAGGAAACCCCGAGAAGAGCTTCGTCGTGCGCGATGCCGAGCTGTTCGACAGCGACAAGGCATTCGTCGACCGTCTCAATGCGCAGATCGACAAGCGCCCGCGCGGCAGCCGGAGCGTCCTGATCTTCGTGCACGGCTACAACACCATGTTCGCCGAGGCGATCTTTCGCTTTGCCCAGATCGACCATGATTCACGCACTCCCGACGTGCCCGTGCTGTTCACCTGGGCCTCACGCGGGAAAGTGGCCGGCTATGTCTACGACTTGAACAGCGCCACGGCCGCACGAGACGATCTGGAACGCACGATCAGGCTCGTTTTCGCCAGCCATGCCGAATCGGTCGATATCCTCGCCCACTCCATGGGCAACTGGGTCGCTGTCGAAGCGCTGCGCCAGATCAAGATCTCGGGGAAGCTGGCGAATCCGCAAAAGCTCGGCTGGGTCATCCTGGCCGCCCCCGATATCGATATGGATGTCTTCAAGTCGCAGATGCGCCGGTTCGGCAAACTGCAGCAGCCGTTCTTCGTGGTGCTTTCGAAGGACGACAACGCCCTGGGCTTCTCCAAGCTCATCGCGGGCGACCGCGAGCGCCTTGGCTCGAACTCCGACGAGAACGAGCTGGCGGCACTCGGCGCGACCGTCATCGATCTCTCCGACATGAAAGCGCTCGACGCCTCCAATCACGGCAAGTTCGCGCAGCTCGCCGAGGCGGCGCCCGAACTCCTGCCCATATTGAGGGAAGGCATATCCGACGAAGCGCTGTCCCACGGATCGGAGAGCGGCAAGGTCGCGACCACCGTCCAGGGCGTGGTGACGCTGCCGCTCACAGTGCTCGGCGCCCCCATCCGAATCATCAAGAGCCAGTAGGCCGCCGGTTAGCGCGAGACGGATGGACGATCAGGCTCCACGGGCGACCACGAGCAGGCGTCAAGTTGGAAGTCTAAAGACGCCCTTGATGCAATCCGGATTGATTACGCTGATCTGGATATGTGTTTTGCGACGAAACCCGGCCTCTTGGTAGATTTCTTTACCCTCGACGAAAACCGCGCGAACTGTATCGAGAGGGCGTCCACGACTTCGCTGGATGTCGATCAGGTGATTTACTACGGCGCAATCGAGATTTCGCTGCAGCTTATCACTTCCACCTACATTTTCTGGAAGAGGGATGCGGGCTGTCTCTGAAATTTCCCGGTACGACTGATAGGCTGCAAGCAATGCATCCTCTGCCATGCTCGACATGAAGTCTAGACAATAGCCGAGATCGACCACCGCTCCGACGACAAACGGCTCGTCGAACCGCTCGCCTCTTGCGAGCTTGCGAGTTTGCTGTTCCTTGGCGAATTCAAGCGCACGAGCGGGATTGGCTTCCCAGAAATAAATTCCGTGGCCTAGCCAATCCCATTCATTTGCGCTTTTCTTAAACGGTTCGCCGTTCAGCAGCGCCTCGCCGACCGCCTTGTCACATCCATGATATCCGAGAACGAATGTCGTGGAGAGTTTATGCAATTGCTAGATCAGCGGGCACGCGAAAGGGTTCAGTGAAATCACCGTGTTCGTCAATCACACCTTCTCTGCGCAGCACTGCGCGAGCTGCTTCCGGCGTCTTCGCCTCATCAGCCGCGCGTCGCAGCGCAGCGATCAGATCTCTGATTTCCGCTTCGCTCATTTCACCCTCCTTGGTGATTCAAACTCGTAGAGCGAACCCGACCTTGTCGGTGTCGATTGTGTCCCACATATATGTGCGACATTTACAATGCACAAACACTCATACGCGTTCAACACGTTTGACGTCGACAATGCACTTCGGCGCTTCAATGCGTCTATTGCGTTCAACGCTCACTCGGCACACTCAGCACATATGCGTGTAATTTCGTGCTTTCCCACTGACGCTCGCTAACCGTCTTGTCAGCGAGCTGTGTCTTTGCGCTTACGTGCTGCGGATCGCTCATGCATTTGGCGATGTCCACCGCTGCAAAGGCCGTGCATAGCCTTGTTACTTAGTGAGGCAACGAACGTCCGACGCTTACCGTTCCAACCAGTTGCAATGGCACTCACGGCTAGTAGGGCAACCCGTACAGTGCCGCACTATCGACCAAATCGCCTTATGCGTGACACCCACACGACTGTTACACACTGGACCAATTTTCAGGTCCAAGTGGTCGTATAAGTTATTGCTTTAATTTTCTTTCAAAAAAAATGGCTGGGGCGGGAGGATTCGAACCTCCGAATGGCGGTACCAAAAACCGCTGCCTTACCGCTTGGCGACGCCCCAACAGCCGGCGCGTCGAACGCGCCGCAGCGACCGTCCTATAGCCGTTCGGCGTTTCGCCCGCAACGGCCGCAAGGTTCTCCACAGGCTAACATTCGGTGCTTGCGGTCCTGCAAGTGCATCGCTATAACCCGCCTCACCGCTGGTCACGGAGTGTAGCGCAGCCTGGTAGCGCACGTCGTTCGGGACGACGGGGTCGCAGGTTCAAATCCTGCCACTCCGACCAATGGTTCTAGTCTTCTAGCTGTCGTTTGACAGTTTCCCGACAGAAGCCCGCCGCGCCGCCGTTGAGCTGGTAAAGCATTTTTTTCCTGATCAAACTCGTGACTGCGTGCCGTGATTGGTTACGCGCAAAGCGTCGGATTTGCCTCTGACGGGCCCCCTCGCACACCGCGCATGAATATCGGACCGGATTCGGCCGATGACGGGATTCGCCCGTCCAGATGCGTGTCCCGCTTCGGCGGCGGATGGGCCGCCGGTCTCTGTCGTTGAAGATTCGCGGCGCAGCCCGGCTCAGACGCCGAGCTTTTCCAGCGCTTCCGGCAGGCCCTTGCGGCTGAAATCGAAGGTGATGACGCGGCCGTTCCTGAGCATGATCTCGGTCGCGATCCGCTTCGAACCGCGCAGCAGGCCGATGAAGTTCGGCGCGAGCTTCGCGCGCACCTTGCAGGATGCCGCGCCGCAGGAGGCGTAGGGCACCGTCTTGGGCGTGCCGTCGCCGACGATCAACGTCATGCCGCGATCGATCAGCACGTCGGTCGGGACGGTCCATACGCCGACAAGGCCTTCCGGGCTCTTCTCGATCGTCCATGACGTCTCGATCGCCGGGTCGCTTTCAGCGCTCAAGCTCTGCGAAGCGGTGCAGAATGTCGCCTTGTCGCTGTCGCAGGCCGAGACCCAGCCCTTCAACCGCGCAATGGCAAAGGCCGATGGCGGCACGATCGATCCGGTCCGAACCGGATCGACGCCCGATTCCGTGCCGTCACGGCTGAGATCGATGGTGCGGACGGGGCGCGTATCGCCGGCCACGATGATGGGCGATTCGCCGCGATCGGGCTCGGCCGGGGCTTCGGATCGGAAGGAGGCGACGAACCGGCCGGCCGCCTGCCGCGTCCCGTCGCTCTGCCAGACGACGATCGCAGCGAGGAAAGCGACCACGGACAGACCTTCGATCACCCGAAAGATGATCGATTTTCCGTCCCGCGGATCATCATGGTCGAACGAATCATGCATGCCTCAAAATTGAATCTCTTTGATTCATAAAGGCAATAGGGATTCCCCCGAGCTGGGCGGATCAGCCCCCCTTGCGCGGCGCGAGCAGCGTCAGCGCATTGATCGTGACCAGCACCGTCGCGCCGGTATCGGCGAGGATCGCAGGCCAGAGGCCGGTGATGCCGAGGATCGTCGTCACCAGGAACACCGCCTTCAGGCCGAGCGCGATGGCGATGTTCTGGTGGATCTTGCGCATCGTCCGCCGCGACAGGCGGATCAGCCGCGCCACGTCGCCGACCCTGTTGTTGAGGATCGCGGCATCGGCCGTCTCCAGCGCCACATCCGTGCCGCCGCCCATGGCGATGCCGACATCGGCAGCCGCCAGCGCCGGGGCATCGTTGATGCCGTCGCCGACCTTGGCGACACGCACGCCACCGGCCTGCAATTCCAGGATGATGCGCTGCTTGTCCTCCGGCATCAGCCCGGCGCGCACCTCGATGCCGAGATCGGCGCCGACTGAATTCGCCGCACGAGCATTATCGCCCGTCAGCATGATCGGCTTCACGCCGAGCGCCGCGAGCTCGCGCAGAGCGGGCTTCGCATCGGGGCGCGGACCATCGCGCATCGCGACGAGGCCGATCAGGCGGCCATCGACCGTGAGCGCCGATACGCTCTTGCCCTCGTCCGACCACGCCGCAGCCAACGCCGCCTGCTCAGGCGTCGACGCGGCCAGGTCGGCGATCGCAGCGAGCGAGCCGAGGAAGATGTCGCGGCCATCGACGCGGCCGCGCATGCCCTTGCCCGCGACGGCAGCGATATCGCTTGCGAGCGGGATCGCCACGCCCGATTCGGCGGCCTTCGCCAGAATGGCGCGGGCGAGCGGATGGTTGGAGCCGGTCTCGATCGATGCGGCGAGCGCCAGCACGTCGGCTTCGCTCGTGTCGAACGCGGCGACATCGCTCACGACAGGCGTGCCGAGCGTCAGCGTGCCGGTCTTGTCGAAGGCGATGCGCGTGATATGGGCGAGCGCCTCAAGCACGCCACCGCCCTTCATCAAGAGGCCCTGGCGCGCGCCGGAAGCGAGGCCGGCGGCAATTGCGGCCGGCGTCGAGATGACCAGTGCGCAGGGGCAGCCGATCAGCAGGATGGCGAGGCCCTTATAGATCCACTCGTCCCAGGACGCGCCCGTGAGCAGCGGCGGCAGGATCGCGACCAGGGCGCCGACCACCAGCACGCCCGGCGTGTACCAGCGCGAGAAGCGGTCGATGAACCGCTCCATCGGCGCCTTGGCTTCCTGAGCTTCCTCCACCAGCCGAACGATGCGCGCGATCGTGTTGTCGGAGGCAACCGCCGTGACCTTCACGCGCAGCACGGCGTCGGTGTTGATCGTGCCGGCAAAGACGCTGTCGCCGACGCCCTTGCGCTTCGGGACGCTCTCGCCCGTCACCGGGGCTTCGTCGATGGCGCTTTCGCCGCTGAGGATGATGCCGTCGGCGGCGATCCGGTCGCCGGGGCGAACCTGGATGATGGCGTCACGCGAAAGCGCCGAGGCTTCAACCTCACGCGTGCCGCCGCCCGTTTCCAGCAGCGCCTTTTCGGGCAGGAGCTGCGCCAGGCCGCGAATGCTCGAGCGCGCGCGCCGGGCCGCAGCGCCCTCCAGCATTTCGCCGATCAGGAACAGGAAGACGACCATGGCCGCCTCCTCGCTCGCACCGATCAGGACCGCGCCGACGGCCGCGATCGTCATCAGCGTCTCGATCGAGAACGGCGTGCCGTAGCGCGCCGCCGCGAAAGCCCGGCGGGCGATCGGCACCAGTCCGACCAGCATGGCGACGGCAAAAGGCCAATGCCCGAGCGTCGGAGCCACCCGCGTGGCAATGAACGCGGCCACGATCGCCAAACCGGCAAAGAGCGTCAGCCGCGCCTTGGGCGACGCCCACCAGGGACCATCTTCCGGTCCGTCATCATGGCCGTGCAAGCCCTGCGGCATCGCGGAAGCGGCGCCTGCTTCACCATGGCCGTGTTCATGACCGCCATGGTCATGGCCGGAATGATCATGGCCGGAATGATCATGGCCCGCATGGTCGTGGCCCGCATGGTCGTGGCCGGCATGATCATGGTCGTGGTCGTGGTCGTGACCTTCATGGCTGTGTCCGGCGTGATCATGGTCATGCGCATGTCGCGCGGCCGGCTGCACCGACTGGCGGTTGAGCGCTGCGATGCCGTAGCCGAGCCCGGTGACGCTCGCGGCGATCTTCTCATCGACCCGGGCATCGACATGGCGCTCGACGGTCATCGTGCCGGCCGTCGCCGACACCGAAACCTCCGTCACGCCGTCGATGCGGCGGACGGCCGTGTCGATCTTGCGGGCGCAGGCGGCACAATCCATGCCGGTTATGCGGTAGCGGTCCTCAGTCTTGAGCGGCGCGTTCATGACCAATCCTCAAACGATCTTGCGATTTCTGGATGGGACGCTACATGCTCTAGCGACTAGAGGATCAAGAGGTATTTTTGCGATGAACGCGATTTCGATCGGCGTGGTCTCGCGCGAGACCGGTGTGAAGGTTCCGACCATCCGCTATTACGAGAGCGTCGGGCTGCTCCCCTCGCCCGAGCGGACGGACAGCAACCGGCGATCCTATGACGACGCGACCGTGCGGCGGCTGCGCTTCATCCGTCACGCCCGCGAACTCGGCTTCGAGGTCGATGCGATCCGCCAACTCCTCGATCTCTCGGACCAGCCGGAGCGCTCCTGCGCCGAGGTCGACGTCATTGCCCGCTCGCATCTGGCCGAGATCGACGAGAAGATCGCGCGGCTGACCGCGCTCCGCTTCGAGGTCCAGCGCATGGTCGACGAAGGCGAGCATGGTCGCGTCGCGCAATGCCGCGTGATCGAGGTCCTGGGCGACCACGCGGCTTGCCTGCACGAGCGGCACTAGATCATTTCAGCGTTTCTAGATGGAGCTGAAATGATCCATCCATTTGATGTGTCACGCTTCCCTCACGCGAGCCGCGTGTCCGCTCCGCTCGAAAGCGCTCTCTAGACCTTGGGCCGGAGCGCGCCCTGCGTGTTGAGATAGACCGAGAACAGGCTGGTCGTGGCGCAGATGAAGAGCCGATTGCGCTTGCGACCGCCGAAGGTGACGTTCGCCACAACTTCCGGAATCAGGATCTTGCCGATCAGCTTGCCGTCCGGCGCGAAGCAATGGACGCCATCGCCGGCCGAGCTCCAGATATTGCCGTGAATGTCGACGCGGAAGCCGTCGAACAGCCCGTTGTCACAGGTGGCGAAGCTGCGTCCGGCGCTGACGCCGCGTCCATCCGAATTGACGTGATAGGCGCGGATGTCGGGTGAGCAGTCCGCCTTGTGCGTGAGGCCCGTATCGGCAACGTAGAGGATCTTCTCGTCCGGCGAGAAAGCGAGCCCGTTCGGCCGGACCATGTCGGTCACGACGGCCGTCACCGCGCCATTAATCGGATCGATGCGATAGACATTGCAGGCGCCGATCTCCGAGACCGCGAAATCGCCCTCATATTCGCCGTCGATACCGTAGGTCGGATCGGTGAACCAGACAGAACCATCCGACTTGACGACGACATCGTTCGGCGCGTTGAGCTTCTTGCCCTCGAAGCGATCGGCGAGGATCTTGCGCGAGCCGTCATGCTCGATGCGCGTGACCGCGCGGCCGCGATGCTCGCAGGCGACCAGGCGCCCCTCGAGATCGACCGTATGGCCGTTCTGGTTGTTGCAGGGTGCGGCAAAGACGGAGACCGAGCCGTCGGTCTCGTCGTAGCGCAGCAGGCGATCGTTCGGAATATCCGACCAGATCAGATATTTGCCAGCCGCGAAATAGGCCGGCCCTTCCGCCCAGCGGCTGCCGGTCCACAGGCGCTCGATATGGACATTGCCCATCGCGTAGCGTCGAAAACGGTCATCAATGACCTGGAAATCCTTGTCGAGCATGTATCCTCCAAGCGCCTCTGTCTTGATCCCCCGAGGCTCGGATAAGCATAGGACAACGCTCCGCCGCTGCAAGGGTGCCGGCTCGCCGCGCAGTACCTTTCCCCACGAGGAAGACAGACTGTTCACCGGATGGCGGCTTTCCAAAAGCCTTCAGGAAGCCGAACTATGCTGCACCGCAAATGAAGGAAGCTACCCAAATGACCAAAGTTCTCGTTCTCTATTATTCCGCCTATGGCCACATCGAGCAGATGGCTGAAGCCGTAGCCGAGGGCGCCCGCTCCACGGGCGCGACCGTCGACATCAAGCGCGTTCCGGAACTGGTTTCCGAGGAAGTCGCCAAGGCGTCCTACTACAAGATGGACCAGGCTGCTCCGATCGCAACGCCGGCCGAGCTTGAAAACTACGACGCGATCATCGTCGGCGCCGGCACGCGCTACGGCACGGTCGCCTCGCAGATGCGCAATTTCTGGGACCAGACCGGCGGCCTCTGGGCGCAGGGCAAGCTGGTCGGCAAGATCGGCTCGATGTTCACCTCGTCCGCGACGCAGCATGGCGGCCAGGAGTCGACCATTCTCGGCTTCATCCCGACCTTCCTGCATCACGGCATGGGCTATATCGGCCTTCCCTATGCGTTCCAGGGCCAGATGGGTGTTGAGGAAGTGAAGGGCGGATCGCCCTACGGCGCCTCCACGATCACAGGTGGTGACGGCTCGCGCCAGCCTTCGGCGATCGAGATCGAGGCTGCCAAGTTCCAGGGCGCCCATGTCGCGAAGATCGCGGCCAAGGTCGCCGGCAAGGTGCTCGAAGCAGCCTGATCACGCTGTCGCTGCCGCGCTCTTCCTTCAGGTGTGGCGCGCAAGGAAACGCCCTGGCTTCGGCCGGGGCGTTTTCGTTTATCGATGACAGGTCCTTGAAGGCAGGCCCCTCCTCCCCTTAGTAGAGGCCATGGACTCCATTTCTTTCGATCGCGACTTCGACCCCGCCTATGGGCAGGCGGTCCGGATCGGCCCGCATGTGCGACGCATGACGGCGCCGAACGGCGGACCGTTCACATTTCATGGCACCAATAGCTACATTGTCGGCCATGGCACGGTCGCGATCATCGATCCCGGCCCCGATGATCCCGGCCATATCGATGCGCTGCTGCGCGCCGTCCAGGGCGAGACCGTGAGCCACATCATCGTGACACACACACACCGCGACCATTCGATGGGCGCGGCTCGCCTCGCCGCCCTGACGGGCGCGCCGCGCTATGGCGAAGGCCCGCACCGCGCCGCGCGGCCGCTTTCGATCGACGAGCAGACCATGCTCGATGCCAGCGGCGACATGGATTTCGTGCCCGACCATGCGCTCGCCGATGGCGAGCGGATCACCGGCCGCGGCTGGACGTTGACGGCGATTGCGACGCCCGGCCACGCCGCAAACCACATGGCCTTCGCCCTCGATGAAGCGCCCATCCTGTTCTCAGGGGACCATGTGATGGGATGGTCGACGACAATCGTGGCGCCACCCGACGGCGCGATGGCCGACTACATGGCATCGCTGGAACGGCTCGCCGCGCGGCCCGAGACGATCTACCTGCCCGGCCATGGCGGCCCGATCGCCGATGCGCCCGCCTTCGTGCGCGCGCTGAGGGCGCATCGCCGGTTGCGCGAGGCCGCGATCGTCGAACGGATCAGCCGGGGCGATCGGCGAATCGCCGACATCGTGGCGGTGATCTATCGCGAGACGCCGAAAGTGCTGCACGGGGCGGCAGCCCTCGCCGTGCTGGGCCATCTGGAAGACCTCGTCGCGCGCGGCCGCATCAGTGCGCCGGGCGGCCTCGGACTCGAGGCGATCTACGAGCCGGTGGAGACCGACTGAGCGCTATTTGATTGATCGCGCTTCCTTCGTGCCCACTTCGCTCGGAAACGCTCCAGCGCCGCGATCAAGGCTGGGGCGGCGGCGCCACGGGCAGTGGCGGCAGGGGATCATCCGTGTCGGAATCGGCGTCGGTGCCGTCATTGGTTTCAGTCACGCCCTGCAGCGCGGCGTCGAGATCGACGAAGAAGGCGCGGATCCGTCGTGCATTGTCGCCGAGATCATGCGCGCCAATGCGCGAGGCCGAACGCATATCGACCAGCGTGCCCTGGTCATCCTCCACGACGCGCAGCACGATATCGACCGGCAAGGCAAAGCCCAGCGTGTGCGCCTCCGCCTCGATCCAGCCGACCTCGTTATCGGAATCAGGCGCGCGTTGATCCGTCACAACCCATCCCCGCGCCTCCACCAGCGTCGCAATCGCCTGGAACACACGCTCCGGCGAGAGCGAATAATGGCGTGGCACGATGTCAGGGTAGGCCTCGGCCTGCAATGTCTTGTCGCGCGCGTCGGGCAGCGGGCGCATCGTAACGGTGTCGGGCGCGGCGGTGAAGAGCGGCGGATCGGTGCCGTCCGTCGACAGGTCCGACAGGCGCGGCAGGCTCACCAGTTCGAAGACGATCGCGGCCGGCAGCGCGAGGGCGACGATCGCCAGCAGCACGCCGGTCAAGGCCGGCCTGAGGCCCGTCGTGCCGTCGATCCAGATTGAACGAAACGCCATCACGCCGCAGACCAGCGCCAGGATGGACAGCGCCCAGGCAATAGCGAGCACGACGAAGAGCGGCGTCACCTCCATCAGCGCATAGCGACGAAGCAGAGCGGCCAGGATGAGCATCGGCAGGGGCAGGAGCGCGAACCGAAGCGCCCAGGGCGCGGCGCGGGCGGCACGCTGCGTGGGCCTCGCTACCACTGCGAATCTCCTGTGGAAACCGGCCACTCACGCATCGCAACACCAAGCATAGCGCGCCTCAAAACCACGCATCCGCTCTTATCCCACGAACAAGCGCCAGCCGACAGATGGTCGTTAACCGAAATCTAAATCACGAATCTGCCATAATAAGAATTCATACGCGCTGCCCCGAACGTCAGCCGACGAAAGATTGGCAAGGCGGTGCGGCGGAAACGCTTAGGACTATACATATCATGACCCAGAACAAGCATCCGCACTTCAAATCCAAAGCGGAACGCGAACAGGATAACGCCCTGCAGGCGCAGTATCGCGAGCTCGGCAATCCTGAACTGGTGGCCGCGATCAAGCAGCAGAAGAAGGCGCAGCCCCAGCCGCAGATGCAGGCGAAGCTGGACAAGCCCGAGCGCGAGTAATTCGCCCGGCGCCTTGATCGGCTATAGACCGAACCCATCTTGATGCTGACGGGCAAGGACGACCTTGCCTTGATAGATCGATCCCGGGACGACCCTTCACCATTGATGGAGCTCATCATGGCGTGGGTTTACCTCGCTCTCGCGGGTCTTTTCGAAATCGGCTGGGCTGTCGGCCTGCGGGCGACTGAAGGATTCAGTCGTCCGGTGCCTGTCGCGCTCACGCTCATTGCCATGGTTCTCAGCCTCGGCGCGCTGGGCCTCGCCTTGCGGACACTGCCGCTCGGCACTGCCTATGCGATCTGGACCGGCATCGGAACGGTCGGCACCGTGATCTTCGGCGTGATCGTCGCCGGCGAATCCGTCTCTCCCATCCGCCTCGGCGCCATCGCGCTGATCGTGATCGGCATTGCCGGGCTCAAGCTCGCGGGCGAACACTGAGCCCCGATCGCCATCGGCTCCCCCCCGGGCTCCCCCTAGAAGAGCTGGAGGACCAATGACAGCGCGATCGCCATCATGACGAAGGCGATCACAAGATCGAGGATGCGCCATGCGATCGGCCGCGCGAAGAGCGGTGCCAGCAATCGCGCGCCATAACCCAGCCCATAGAACCAGACCGCCGACGCGAGCGCCGCGCCGCCGCCAAAGGCGATTCGCCCCGCGCCGGCATGGCGCGCGGAGAGCGAGCCGAGCAGCACCACGGTATCGAGATAGACATGCGGATTGAGAAAGGTCAGCGCGGCCACGGTCGCGAGCGCCGCGCGGAGGCTCGGTTCCGGCGCGCCGGACGATGAGAGCTCGCCCGGCCGGATCGCGCGGCGCAGGGCCCCGATCCCGTAGACGAACAGGAAGGCGGCGCCCGCCAGCGTGACGACGATCAGCACGCGCGGCCATGACTGGACCAGCGCGCCGAGACCACCAACGCCGGCCGCAATCAACAGGGCATCGGAAAGGAAGCAGAAGCTCGCGACAGGAAACACATGGCGTCGCGCCAGTCCCTGCCGCAGCACGAACGCATTCTGCGCCCCGATGGCGACAATCAGGCTCGCGCCGAGGAGGAACCCCTCCAGGGCGGCGGCCGGCAGGTTTTCAATCATTCGAAGTCCGGGCCTTAAGTGCAGGAATTGGCGGGGGAGAGGGCGCGAGGGGCTGCTTCAGAGCAGCTTTAGCTGATCGGGCGGCTCGCCCGAATCCGCTGGCGCCGCCTTCGGTTTGGAGACCGTCAGGGGTCTTGGCGGCGGATCGGCCGGCGCGAGCGGGGCCTGCAATGACGGATCGTCGTTGCGGGCATTGTTGACCCTGGGATCGACGGCGAAGGCTTGAAACGTTCCGGCCGGTGCAGGCGTCAGCAGATCGGCCAGCGCTTCGCCGCCATGCTCGCCAACGCCCAGCCAGCGATCGAAATCACCATGCCCGATAATGACGGGCATCCGTTCGTGGATCGCGGCGACATCCGCATTGGAGTCGGTCGTCAATATCGTCGCGCTGTCGAGCATGTTGCCATTGGCATCCGCCCATTCCTCCCACAATCCGGCAAAGGCGACGAGCTTCGACCGCGCGGGACGGAGATAGAATGGCTGTTTCTTGCCACCAGGATCCTTGCGCCATTCATAGAAGCCGGAGGCGGGAATGAGGCAGCGGCGATGCCGGAAGGGACCGCGAAAGGCCGGTTTCGTCGCCGCCGTTTCGGCGCGCGCGTTGAAGAAGAGCGGCAGTTCAGCCGGCTCCCTCGCCCAGGACGGTATGAGGCCCCAGCGCACCAGCGCCGCCTGTCTTTCGCCGCGATCGGCACGGATGACGAGGATCGGCTGCGTCGGCGCGATGTTGTAGCGTGGCGGAAACCACTCGATGCGGATCATGGAGAATTCCTCCTCCACATCCTCCGGCTTCACCGCAAGGGCATAGCGTCCGCACATGGCTCGTCTCTAAACTCTGCCTGATACCCCTGACCCGCCGGCATGTCGCCAACGGGACGGCGCTCGATCTCCCTTCATATAAAAGCTTGCGAAGGCGCTCGCCAATGATTGCTTCCCCGCCCCGTCCCGCACCCGTCCTCGGCGTCAGCGTCGCAATCTGGCGCGAAGGGCGCGTGCTGCTCGTCAGGCGCGGACATGCCCCTTTTAGGGATCACTGGTCGCTGCCGGGCGGACGGGTCGAATGGGGTGAACGGCTGCATGACGCAGCCCGGCGCGAGATCGCGGAAGAGACCGGGCTTCGCATCGATACGCCGCGCCTTGTCGAAACGTTGGACCTGATCGACGGAGACGGCGAAGACATCCGGGGACATTTCGTCGTCGTGGTCCTGACCGCCACGGCGCAAGGCGATGCAATAGCTGCCTCCGATGCGGCCGAACTCGCCTGGTTCGAGCCAGCCGCCATCGCCGCCCTGCCGACGACGCCGGAACTCGACCGCATCGTCGCGCTCTCGGTCCGGGCTTGACGTGCGGGGGCGCGCTTGCGCCGGGCGGGACGGCGGACCAATATCCGCCCGCGCCGCACAATGCGGCATGGACGATCAGGCGACGATGACGGGACGGTCCGACCTTGGGTTTCGGCGTGCAGCGATGGCACTGGTCGTCGGCCTGTCGCTGTCCGCATCGGCGCCGGCGCTCGCCGCTCCGGCCGATGATCCGCCCTATCAGGCACAGTTGCAGCGCCTGTCGGAGATATTGGGCGCCCTGCACTATCTCAGGCCGCTCTGCGGCGCCAAGGAAGACGGCGTCTGGCGCGACCAGATGCAGGCTCTGCTCGATGCCGAGGCGCCGAGCCCGGAACGCAAAGCGCGGCTGGTCGCCGCCTTCAATCGCGGCTTCTCCGGCTTCGAAGCGCTCTACCGTGTCTGCACGCCGGCCGCGACGGCCGCTATCGACCGCTACATCGCCGAAGGCTCCAAGCTGACTCGGGATGTCACGACACGCTATGGCCGTTAACCTTGCTGTCGCGCGAGCATTATTGTGCTCCGGCGGTATCGCATTGCGGCCAAAGTGCAACAGTTCTGCGCATTCTGGCGCAGGGACCTTGCGGCGTTAACCGGATTAACCGAATTTTTAGTGTCGCATTAACCGCCTCTTCAGGATAAGCGTTCGGGGCGAGTCCCACTGTGCTAGTTTGGGACATGGGCGATTCGAAATCCGTCCACAGTCGCACGGAGGGCAGTTTTCGCCATGGAATTGGACCAGGAAGCCATCGAGATCGCGGAGCAGAAGCGGGCTGCGCTCGCCTATCTGACCGAGGCTTGGGACGAAGCGATCGCCGAAGGTATCCAGCCTGATATATTGGCGCATGCCGCGTTGTTCGCAGCGCTTTCCGACCTGATCGACACCTATGGCGAGGAAGCCGTTGCCGATCTCGCGGTCTCCCTGCCGGATCGGGTCCGCCGCGGCGAATTTACCCTGCTGCGCACGATCCAGTAGTCGCGCCAATGGCTTGAAGGCTCGCGCCGGTGGGGCGCGGCCTTTTTGCGGCCGATCCTGCTTGGACCTCGTCGTCCAACCGGTCTAGACTGTGGTTGGCGACGCAGGGAGACGAGTATGCGCTGGCATCGGATTATTGCGCTCAGCGCGGCTGTCATTCTGGCGGGCGCGATGCCGGCATGGGCGCTGGTTGCCGCCGACACCAAGGCGGTGCCCACCCAGACCATCACCATCCCGCCGGACCAGTCCGACGAGGCCGACCCGGCATCCGGGCCGACGCCCGATGCGCCGGCCGCGCCTACTGCGCCCGCTGCCGCAGCCCCTTCGGACGAGCCGGTGCCTGTCGTCGAATATGACGTCTCGAAGCTGCCCGAGCCGGTCAGGAAGCTGCGCGAGCGTATCCTGGCCGCCGCCAAGACCGGCGATATCAATCAGTTGCGCCCGATCTTCGCCGCCGCGCCGAACCCGCCCAATCTCGGCGCCGACGAGGCCGACGAACCCGATCCCATCGCCTATCTGAAGACGCTTTCGGGCGATCCCGACGGCCGCGAGATCCTCGCCATTTTGAGCGAGGTTCTGGAAGCCGGCTATGTCCATGTCGATGTCGGCACGCCCGAAGAGCTCTATGTCTGGCCCTATTTCGCCCGATACCCGATCGACAAGCTGACGCCGCCGCAAATGGTCGAGCTCTTCCGCCTGCTGACGGCCTCGGATTTCGAAGAGATGAAGAATTTCGGCGCCTATCTCTTCTATCGCGTCGGCATCACCAAGGATGGCGAGTGGAGCTCGTTCCAGGCGGGCGACTGACGGCGTCCGCCCAGCCTGATTGACAATGCCCCGTGTTCCTGATCTGTTCTCATTCTCAGCGGAGGATCGATCATGGAAACCAATCAGCTCTATCGTGGGCGCCTCATTGACCACATCCAGCTCGTCGTCGCCGATCTCGACGCCAGCCGGCGCTTCTACCATGCGGTTCTGAGCGCAATCGGCATTCCAGTTGTGGACGGCGACGGCTTTTTCTATGCCGATGAACTCTTCGTCTCGGTCGGCGAACCCTTGACCGGCCGCTGCCACCTCGCTTTCCAGGCCAAGGATGAAGCCATGGTCAAGGCGTTTCACACGGCGGGGCTTGCCGCCGGCGGGCGCGAAAATGGCGAACCCGGCGAGCGGCCATATCATCCGGGCTATTACGCGGCGTTCCTGCTCGATCCGGACGGCAACAATATCGAGGCCGTCTATCACGGCCCCGCCCGGCAATCGGCCGCCTCGATCCTGATCGAATTCGACGCTTGACCGCGTCAGCCGCGTGGCAGTGCGTCCAGGAATACGACCGGCTCGCCGGTCGACGGCGCCGTGAGCTCTCCGTCCCACATCACGCGCTTGCCACGCACGATCGTGCCGACGGGCCAGCCGATGACGCGCTTGCCGTCATAGGGTGTCCAGCCGGCGCGCGACGCGATCCAGCCATTGCGGATGGTCTCGCGCCGCTTCATGTCGACAATGGTGAGGTCGGCATCATAGCCGACGGCGATGCGGCCCTTGCGGGCGATGCCGAAAATGCGGGAAGGACCGGCCGAGGTGAGGTCGACCAGCCGCTCCAGCGTCAGCCGGCCGGCATTCACATGATCGAGCATGATCGGCACGAGCGTCTGCACGCCGGTCATGCCCGAAGGCGAGGCCGGATAGGGCTTGGCCTTTTCTTCCAGCGTGTGCGGGGCATGGTCGGAGCCGAGCACGTCGATGATGCCCTGCGCGACACCTTTCCACACGCCTGTGCGATGGCGGGCGTCGCGGACCGGCGGATTCATCTGCAGGAGATTGCCGAGCCGGGCATAGTCGTCGGCCGAAAGCGTCAGATGGTGCGGCGTCGCCTCGGCGGTCGCCACGTCCTTGTGGCCGGCCAGATAGTCGATTTCCTCGGCGGTCGAGATATGCAGCACATGGATGCGCGCGCCTGTGCGCCGGGCGATCGTCACGAGCCGTTCGGTCGCCTTCAGCGCCGCGATCTCGTCGCGCCAGATGGGATGGGACGACGGATCACCCTCGACCCTGAGCGGCTTGCGCTCTTCGAGACGCGCCTCGTCCTCGGCGTGGAAAGCGGCGCGGCGGCGGGTCTTGGAGAGGATCGCCTCGATCCCGGCATCATCGTCGACCAGCAGGTCGCCCGTCGACGAGCCGATGAAGACCTTGATGCCGGCCGCACCCGGCAGGCGCTCGAGATCGGGAATATCGCCCACATTCTCGCGCGTGCCGCCGACCCAGAAGGCGAAGTCGCAATGCATGCGATGGCGCCCGCGCCCGATCTTGTCGGCGAGCGCGTCGGCGCTGGTCGTGGTGGGCTTGGTGTTCGGCATCTCGAAGACGGCCGTCACGCCGCCCATCGCGGCTGCGCGCGACCCGGTCTCGAGGTCTTCCTTGTGCTCGGCGCCGGGCTCGCGAAAATGCACCTGGCTGTCGATGACGCCCGGCAATATATGCAGGCCGGTGCAATCGATCACCTTTCCTGCGCGGCGCGGATCGACATCGCCGATGGCGGCGATGCGACCGTCGCGGACAGCGATGTCGAGCGTGCCGACGCCGTCCTGGTTGACGACCGTTCCGTTCCGAAACAGAAGCTCGTAAGTTCCGCTCATGGCTGCCCTCCCCAGTGCCTGCCCGACGCGCCCGTTTTCAAAGGCGGCTATGCGTCTTCGGATTAGGGAAGGGAAGCGGGCGGCACAAGATCATCCGATGCATGGGAACCATGTCAATGCGTATTGGGTCATATGCGTTTCTCGCCGATCGCGGCGTGATCGCGATCGGAGGGCCCGAGGCCGAGCCCTTCCTCCAGAACATCATTACCACCGATATGGCGGCCGTGGTGACCGAGGGCGCGGGTTTCGGCGCCCTCCTCTCGCCACAGGGCAAGATCCTGTTCGATTTCATCATCGCGCGATCAGGCGAGGAGTTCCTGTTCGACCTGCCCCTCGCGCTCGCCGCCGACTTCCTCAAGCGGATGACACTCTATCGTCTCCGCGCCAAGGTGACGCTCGAAAACCGCAGCGAGGGGCTCACGGTCGCCGCCTTCTGGAACGGTGATTCGCCGCCCCTGCTCCCCGGAGCCTTTGCCGATCCGCGCCTCGCGGCACTCGGCTATCGCGCGATCGTGCCGAAGGGCACCGATCTCTCGGGGACGGGCTATGCGCTGGCGAGCGAAGCTGATTATCACGCCGCGCGCATCGCGCTCGCCGTGCCGGAGGCCGGCCGCGACTTCGCCTTTGGCGACGCATTTCCGCACGATGCCGACATGGACGATCTCGGCGGCCTGGATTTCCGCAAGGGCTGCTATGTCGGGCAGGAGATCGTCTCGCGCATGCAGCATCGCGGCACGGCGCGGCGCAGGGCCGTGGCGGTGACGGCGAAGGGTGCCTTGCCGGCCACTGGCACGCCGATCCTGTCGGATGGCAAGCCGATCGGCGCTCTCGGCTCGGCCGATGGCGCGATCGGTATCGCCCTCCTCCGGCTCGACCGGGCGAAGCGGGCGCTCGACCAGGGCGCCGCGATCACGGCCGACGGCGTCGCCCTGTCGATCAGGCTCCCGGCATACGCCCATTTCGGCTGGCCGGAGAGCGGCGAGGAAGAGGGCGCGGCATGAGCGGCAAGCCGAAGCGATCACCGGCGGCGCCGCGCGTCTGGCAGCGCATGCTGTCCGGCCGCCGGCTCGATCTCGCTGATCCCTCGCCCTTCGATATCGAAATCGAGGATATTGCGCATGGCCTTGCGCGTGTCGCGCGCTGGAACGGCCAGACGACGGGGCCACATGCCTTTTCCGTCGCGCAGCATTCCGTGCTGGTCGAGGCGATCTTTTCCGGCGGAGGTGGCGGCTATCCCACCCGCGAGCCCAGCGTATCGGCGGCGGATTCGCTCGCCGCATTGCTGCACGACGCGCCCGAATATGTGATCGGCGACATGATCTCGCCGTTCAAGGCGCTGATCGGCGGCGAATACCGCGCGATCGAATCGCGCCTGCTGGCGGCGATCCATCTGCGCTTCGGCCTGCCGGCCGAGCGGTCGCCAAAGCTGGTCGAGTCGATCAAGGAGGCCGACCGGGTCGCGGCCTATTTCGAGGCGGTCGAACTCGCCGGCTTTGATTCGGCCGAGGCCGAGAGCTTCTTCGGACGACCGTCCGGCTTCAGCCTGGCGCGCCTTTCCGTCGATCCCTGGCCGACGGCGGAAGCGGAGAAACGTTTCACCGCCCGCTTCCAGGCCCTTTCGAATGCCCTGTCGGCCGAATCCGTTTCGGCGTGACCCGGCGGCGGCGAGTAACTACATACGGGGTTCAGGAGAATTGCCATGTCCCGCATTCACGTCTGCTCGCTCGCCCGCATCGGCTCGACCGTCGCCCAGACCGGCGCGAGCCACCTCGTCACGCTGATCAATCAGGGCACGCCGGTCGAGCGACCGGCTTCGATCCCCGAGGAGCGCCACCTCTTCCTCGCCATGAATGATATTCTCGAGCCGATGGAAGGCATGACGCCGCCCGGCGAAGAGCATGTCACGACGCTGCTTGATTTCGTGGAGGGCTGGAAGCCGGAAAAGCCGATGGTGATCCATTGCTTCGCCGGAATCAGCCGCTCGACCGCCGCCGCCTTCATCACGGTGTGTGCGCTGCGGCCCGAGCGCGACGAGGCCGAGATCGCGGCGCTGATCCGGGCCGGCTCCGCCTCGGCAACACCGAATCTGCGCCTTGTCCGCCTTGCTGATGACGCGCTCGGCCGGCGCGGTCGCATGGTCCGCGCGATCGAATCGATCGGCCGTGGCCGTGACGCGTTCGAGGGCCACCCCTTCTCGCTGACGCTCGACCGCTGAACGGGAGCCGCGATCATGCCGCGGCTCGCCTATCTCACCGGCGGCTGGCTGATGGTGGTGCTCGGCATTATCGGCCTGTTCCTGCCGGTCATGCCGACCACGATCTTCCTGATCCTCGCGGCGTGGTTCTTCTCGAAGTCCTCGCCGCGCTTCGAGGCGTGGCTGCTGAACCATCCGCTCTTCGGTCCGCCGATCCGCGATTGGCGCAAGACCGGCGCGATCGGCGCAAAGGCCAAGATCATGGCCGTCACGAGCATGGCGGCCGGATATGCGATCTTCTGGTTCGTGGTCGATCCGTCGCCATTATTCGCGCTGATTGTCGCGGCCGTGCTTGGCGCCAGCGCCGCATTCGTGCTGACGCGGCCGACCGCCTGAGCCCCCCGTGCGGCCAAGACAGGAGCCGAGCCCCTTCTTCGACCACGCACTGGCGACGCGAAATCTCCCCGCGTCCAGCAAATCGTCAATTGACGGCGCGTTCAACCGCCCTGCCCGTCGCTTTCACATCCTTCGATACGCCGGTAACAGTATTGGCGCAGCCGGCCAGAAAGGCGCTGGCGATAAAGGCTACAACCAGGGCGGATACGCGAATCGTCATCATTGAACCCTCCAGCATGAGTTGGAGATCCAATGCCGCATCACCGCCGATCGTTCCGCCGCGGCCACAAGCTGCGACAACCGAACGCCTTTTCCCGGCCGGCGGCGAATTAATTCGTGTTGCAGCGCAGCAAGCGACTGAATTAGCTAATGCGGGGTCTCAGTCGCCCCGGGTGGGAGCGTTCGTTCATGGCTAAGTGGGTTTACACCTTCGGGGGCGGTGCGGCCGAAGGTGGGATCGCCCTCGTGGAGAGCCTCGGCGCCAAGGGCGCCGGTCTCGCGGAGATGAGCGCGCTCGGCCTGCCCGTGCCGCCGGGCTTCACGATCACCACCGAGATCTGCCAGCATTATCTCGCCAACGGCCATGCCTTCCCCGAGGAATTGACGCGGCAGGTCGCGGCCGCGCTCGACGGCATCGGCCATGTCGCCGAGCGGCGCTTTGGCGATTGCGACAATCCGCTTCTCGTCTCGGTCCGGTCCGGTGCCGCCGTCTCCATGCCCGGCATGATGGATACGGTGCTCAATCTCGGCCTCAACGACCAGACCGTGGAAGGCCTCGCCCGCGTCTCCGGCGACCGGCGCTTCGCCTTCGACAGCTATCGCCGCTTCATCCAGATGTATGGCGATGTCGTGCTCGGCCTCGATCATTCGGCGTTCGAGGAACGGCTGGAGGATTACAAGCTCGCCAACGGCCTCGCTTTCGACAGCGACCTCAGCGCCGATGACTGGCGCGCCGTCTGCGACATCTTCAAGGGGCTGGTGGTCGAGGAACTGGACGAAGCCTTCCCGCAGGCGCCCGAGGCGCAGCTCTGGGGCGCGATCCGGGCCGTGATCGGTTCCTGGAACAATCCGCGCGCCGTCGTCTATCGTCGCATCAACGGCATTTCGGGCGAGGCGGGCACGGCCGTCACCATCCAGGCCATGGTGTTCGGCAATCTCGGCGAGAGCTCGGCCACGGGCGTCGCCTTCACGCGCCATCCCTCGACCGGCGAAAAGGTGCTCTGGGGCGAATTCCTGCCCAATGCGCAGGGCGAGGACGTCGTCGCCGGCACGCGCACGCCGCAGGACCTGACCGAACGCGCGCGCGCCGAGACCGGCTCGGAACTCCCATCGCTGGAAAGCTCGATGCCGGAGGTGTTCGCGACCTTTAGCGCGGTCTGTGCCCAGCTCGAGCGCCATCACCGCGACGTGCTCGACCTCGAATTCACCGTCGAGCGCGGTCGGCTCTGGATGCTGCAGGCGCGGCCGGCCAAGCGGACGATCCGCGCCGCGCTGAAGACCGCCGTCGACATGGCCCATGAGGGGCTGATCACGAAATCCGAAGCTGTCGCACGCATCGAGCCGCGCACGCTCGACCAATTGCTGCACCCGACCATCGATCCCGACGCCAGCAGCGACATCTTCGCGCGCGGCCTGCCGGCCTCGCCGGGGGCCGCCAGCGGCACGGTGGTGTTCTCCTCCGAGGAGGCGGAGACGGCGCGGACACAAGGCCGCAAGGTGATCCTCGTCCGCGTCGAGACGAGCCCGGAAGACGTGCACGGCATGCATGCGGCGCGCGGCATCCTGACGACGCGTGGCGGCATGACGAGCCACGCCGCGGTGGTCGCGCGCGGCATGGGCAAGCCCTGCGTTTCGGGCGCGGGCCAGATCCGCGTCGATTTCCACGCCGGCACGATGACGGCCGGTGGGCGAACGATTCGCCGTGGCGACACGATCACCATCGATGGCGGCACCGGCCAGGTGCTCGTCGGCGCGGTGCCGCTGCGCGAGCCGGAGCTTTCCGGCGCCTTTGCCGAATTGATGGGCTGGGCGGACGAGATCCGGACGCTGAAGATCCGCACCAATGTCGACACGCCGGCGGATGCGCGCGCCGCGCGCGGCTTCGGCGCCGAGGGCATCGGGCTCTGCCGCACCGAGCACATGTTCTTCGATGCGCGCCGCATCACCGTCGTGCGCGAAATGATCCTTGCGGAGACGGAAGCCGCGCGGGCTGATGCGCTCGACAAGCTGCTGCCGATGCAGCGGAGCGATTTCGCGGCACTGTTCGAGATCATGAGCGGCCTGCCGGTGACGATCCGCCTGCTCGATCCGCCACTGCATGAATTCCTGCCCAAGGGCGAGCCGGAAATCGCCGAACTCGCCGCCGCCATGGGCGTTGCGCCGGCCCGGATTCGCGCGCGGACGCAGGCGCTCGCCGAGGCCAATCCCATGCTCGGCCATCGCGGCGTGCGGCTCGCCATCTCCTTCCCCGAGATCGTCGAGATGCAGGTGCGCGCCATTCTGGAAGCAGCCCTCGCGGTCGGCGACGAGACCGGCGTTCCGGTCGAGCTCGAGATCATGGTGCCGCTCATTGCCGCCAAGGCCGAACTCGACCTCGTCGGCGCGCGCATCCGCCAGGCGGAGGAGATCGTGCGCAAGCTGCACGGCCGCGCTCCGGCCTTCCAGTTCGGCACGATGATCGAGCTGCCGCGCGCGGCGCTGGCCGCCGGCGAGCTGGCGAAGAGCGCCAGCTTCTTCTCCTTCGGCACCAACGACCTGACGCAGACGACCTTCGGCATCTCGCGCGACGACGCCGCGCCCTATCTGAACAGCTATCTGGCGCTCGGCCTGCTGCCGCATGATCCATTCGCGAGCCTGGACGAGGAAGGCGTGGGCGAACTGATCAGGATCGCCTGCGAACGCGGCCGCGCGACGCGGCCCGACATCAAGATCGGCGTGTGCGGCGAGCATGGCGGCGACCCGGCCTCGATCCACTTCTTCGCCGGCATTAACCTCGACTACGTCTCCTGCTCGCCCTTCCGCGTGCCGATCGCGCGGCTCGCCGCCGCCCAGGCCGCGCTTTCGACAAAGGCCTGACCTTGTTTTCAGCCGTCGGCTCCCCGCAGCCCGGACTTCGTTCGCCGCCCGCGTTAACCGAGTTTCAAGGTTAATCCCGCAAGCTCAGCCTCAGTGGCCGGAATCACACACCGGTTCGTTCGGTTTGTGCGCGTGGAGTTGCGTGCTGATGGTCGGTCTGGTGCAGCATTCGCAAGGTCGTGTCGTGGTGAGCCGCGTCGGTCAGGGTCGTGATCCGCGGCGCACGCTGCGTCGCCGGCCGCCGCGCCCCGCCCATGGCCGCATCGCTCTCCTCTCCGGCCTGCTGGCCATCGGTTTCCTCTCGGTTTCCTCGACCTCGATCGCCTTCCAGGACGTCGCCAGCCTGTTCGGCAAAGATCTGCCGCTGTCGCAGCGCTGGCTCGCGCGACTGGTGCCGACGCCCTCGGGCGAGGCCTATCTGCCGACCCTGGTGACGCCGGCCCGGCCCGCGCCGGTCTTTGCCGAGAGCGACGGCATCATTGTCCGGCCGGTGCTCGACATGGTTCGGACCGGCATGGTCTCGGCGCCCGAATTCGTCCCGCCCCGCGTCAATCGCGACGCCAAGGGCGATATCGAGATTTCGCGGCCGAAGCAGGTCGCGCGCACGCGCTTCACGGCCGGCGTGCTGCAGACGAGCGCGCGCGCCGAGATCTACGGACCGGCCGCATCGGCGCCCGCCATGGCCTTCCTCGCTCCGCACGATGTCGGCAAGGCGATGGTCGCCGCCGCCGATCCCGCGCCGGTGCCGGCGAAGGTCGCCAAGCCCGCCGTGACGCTCGCCAATATCGCGCCGCTCCCAAGGCCGAAGGCGAAGGGCGCCAAGGGCGCCGACACCGACCTCGTGGTCTCGGCCTATGCCAATGCCGACGACAATTCGGCGATCAACGCGCCGTTCAACGCCGTGCTCAACAAGCCGATGGCGGTCGGTATCGATGGCAAGCCGGATCATTGGTGGGTCACCAACCCGATTCCGCCCAATGCCCGCTCCAAGACCGAGCAGAAATGCCTCGCCACCGCGATCTATTTCGAGGCACGGGGCGAATCGGAGAAGGGCGAGCTCGCCGTCGCCCAGGTCGTCATCAACCGCCTGAAGAACCCGGCCTATCCAAAGACGATCTGTGGCGTGGTCTACCAGAACAAGGACATGCGCAACGCCTGCCAGTTCTCCTTCGCCTGCGACGGCATCAAGGACCGCATCACGGACGAAGCCTCATGGGCCCGCGCCCAGGCGCTCGCCAAGGAGGTGGTCTACCAGGACAATTGGTGGAACCCCAATGTCGGCTCGGCGACGCATTACCACGCCAATTACGTCAAGCCGCGCTGGGCGCGCACGATGAAGAAGATGCAGAAGATCGGGCACCACATCTTCTACAAGACCTATGGCGGTGGCTGGAGCTGATCAGCGCTGCATTTCGGCGAGCGCGCGGATCATCGGCTCGTTTGAAACCTGGATCGGGCCCGTGAACGGGACTCCCATGTCGAGGATCAGATAGAGCGAACTCGCGAGCAGCCCGGCCGACACGACGAACATCGTCACCACCACGGCGTTGCGCGGCGCACGGTAGCCGAAGCTCGCGAAGATCAGCACCAGCCAGGCGACGACGAGAATGATCAGGAAGCGCGGCGTCGCGGCGTCGGATTGCTCGATCAGCGTCCAGCGCAGTTCCACCGCCTTCTGCAGGTGCTGGCCGGCATCCTGCAGCAGCGCCTTGTGCTCGGGCTCCTCCGGCGTCAGGCGGATGAGGGCCGTGCTCGCATCGACGAGCAATTGCTCCGACGTCTTGTTGGAAAGCGACGGCGAATCATTGTCGGATTGGTCGCGAACGAGCCGCAGCACATAGATCATCAGCGGCGCCCGCACGCCGTTCGCCTCGGGCCCATATTGGCGCAGCGTCCGATCGAGCAGAATCAGCTCGGTCGCGAGCGCATGGACGTTGCGATCGACGGTTTCGAAGCTGTTCTTGGCCGAATTCAGCATCAGGCCGAGAACGAGCGACGTCATGACGACGAAGATATTCGCGACGAGGCGGACGACCGTATTGGTGTCGTCCTGCCGATGCTGCGCCGGCAGCCTGTCGTAAGTGAACAGGCAGCCGAGCGACACGCCCGTCAGGCACAGGAATATCAGCACCGCGACGAGAATTTCGCCCACGAACACCTCCCGGTCTTTCCAGGCGGTCAAGCCTATTGAAAGAGCTCCACCGCCGCCAGCGAGCCCGGTTCAGCCGATTTCGACGACGAGCCTGCCCCTCACCTTGCCTTCTACGATCTGCCGCGCGGCTTCGATCACCTCGTGCATGCCGATCCGCCGTGTCATGCCGGCGAGCTTGGAGCGGTCGAGATCCCGGTCCAGCCGATCCCAGGCGGCGAGACGCGCGGGCTTCGGGACATAGACGGAATCGATGCCATAGAGCGTCACGCCGCGCAGGATGAAGGGCGCGACGGTCGCCGGCAGTTGCAGGCTGCCGGCCATGCCGCAGGCCGCGACCGCGCCGTCATAGCGGATCATGGAGAGGAGATTGGCGAGCGTTTCGCCGCCCACCACATCGACTGCCCCGATCCAGCGCTCCTTGCCGAGCGCCTTGGGCGGGCCGGCGAGTTCCGAGCGGGGGATGATCTCGGCGGCGCCCAGTCCCTTCAGATAGTCCGCCTCTTCCGGCCGCCCCGTCGAGGCCACGACGTGGTGGCCGAGATCGGCGAGGAGCGCGACGGCGATCGAACCGAGGCCGCCGGCGGCACCGGTCACCAGAACGGGACCGGCTCCGGGCTTGATATCGTGCCGCTCCAGCGCCAGGACGGCGCGCATCGCCGCGTAGCCGGCCGTGCCGATCGCCATCGCCTCATCGGGCGAGAAACCCACCGGCAGCGGGATCAGCCAATCGCTCTTCCAGCGCGCCCGCTCCGCCCAGGCGCCAAGATGGACCTCGCCGACGCCCCAGCCATTCAGCAGGACGCGATCGCCGGGCTTGAAGAGATGGCTCTCCGAGCTCTCGACGACGCCAACGGCGTCGACGCCGGGAACCATGGGAAAGCGGCGGACGACCGGCGCCTTGCCCGTGACGGCGAGGCCGTCCTTGTAGTTGACGGTCGAGCGCTCGACGCGGACGGTGACGTCGCCCTCCATGAGATCCGCATCGTCCAGCGTCGCATAGCCGACCGACTGGACCTTGGTGGCCTCGTCGCGCGTGATCAGGATGGCCTTGAAGGCGGACATGCGGTTCTCCGTATTTCCATTTCAGTTCGCAGTCTGGGCCTCGCGGCCTCTGGTCGATTTGATAGTCCCACGGCCGGATGCCGACGTCGGTCGCGAAATGCGGCGTTCGGGATCACGATGATCGGCGTCAGCGCTTACCCCTGGATCGGTTCAACGCGACGGCCGACCGAATGAGCGCCTTGAACGCCGCCTCGTCGATCTCATCGCCTTCATGGATGTCGATCGCGCGGCGGGTGTTGCCCTCAAGGCTCGCATTGAAGAGGCCGGAAGGATCGTCCAGCGACGCACCCTTCGCAAAGGTCAGCTTCACGGCCGTCTTGTAGGTCTCGCCGGTACAGATGATGCCGGCGTCCGACCAGACCGGCACGCCGCGCCACTTCCATTCCTCGATCACATCCGGGTCGGCCTGGCGGATGAGCGCGCGGACATGAGAAAGCGTCGCGCCGCGCCAATCAGCCAATTCCTCGATTCGCGCATCGATCAGCAGCGCGGCGGGAATGCCTTCGTCTGCAGTCTCCAGACCGCTCCTTGCCTTCTGCATGATGGCCTCGCTCCCTGTTATTGCGGCGAACGCCTGCATGGAACCAGAGGGCCCATCGGCGGACGTGGAGCCCTCAAATGCCGCGACCCTCAGTCTAGGATGACACGCGCGCAGGCTCCACCGGCTTGATCGTCGATGGCCATGGCCGGATCTTTGCCAATACTGAAAATCGGCCCCGGAACGCGCCGGAACGACCCGCGGCGGTGCGTGTCGGAGACGATTAAGACCGCGCGAGCCGGAAGCTTCCTTGACCGCGTGCGCAGGCCGCGATTAGGGTGCGCCGCTCCGATCGACCCCTTGGCGGGCCGATTTTTGCTGGCTGTTTCGCAAGGTTTTCCCGTGTCCGACACGCTTCCCACCCATATGCGACCCGATCGGTCCTTCCAGGGCCTGATCCTGACGTTGCAACGCTTCTGGGCCGATTATGGCTGCGCCATCCTGCAGCCCTACGACATGGAAGTGGGCGCGGGTACGTTCCATCCGGCGACGACGCTGCGAGCGCTCGGCCCGAAGCCCTGGCGCGCGGCCTATGTCCAGCCGTCGCGCCGGCCCAAGGACGGGCGCTATGGCGAAAACCCGAACCGGATGCAGCATTATTACCAGTTCCAGGTCATCCTGAAGCCGAACCCGCCGAATTTGCAGGAACTCTATCTCGACTCGCTGCGCGCCATCGGCGTCGATCTCGGCCTGCATGACGTTCGCTTCGTCGAGGACGATTGGGAGAGCCCGACGCTCGGCGCCTGGGGCCTCGGCTGGGAATGCTGGTGCGACGGCATGGAAGTGTCGCAGTTCACCTATTTCCAGCAGGTCGCCGGCTTTGAATGCCATCCGGTCTCCGGTGAATTGACCTATGGCCTCGAACGCCTCGCCATGTATGTGCAGGGTGTCGAGAACGTCTATGACCTGAACTTCAACGGCCGCGAAGGGGACGAGAAGCTCACTTACGGCGACGTGTTCAAGCAGGCCGAGGAAGAATATTCGCGGCACAATTTCGAGTATGCCGATACGGAGATCCTGTTCCAGCGTTTCAGGGATGCGGAGAAGGAGTGCTTTGCGCTGCTCGAAAAGGGCCAGCCGCTGGCGGGCTCCAACGACCAGCGCCATCGCATGGCGCTGCCGGCCTATGATCAGTGCATCAAGGCGAGCCACGCCTTCAACCTGCTCGACGCGCGCGGCGTGATCTCCGTCCAGGAACGCCAGAGCTACATCCTCCGCGTCCGCGAACTCGCCAAGGCCTGCGGCGCAGCCTGGCTCGAAACCGCTGCTGGCGGGAAGAACTGAAATGCCTGATCTCCTGCTCGAACTCTTCTCAGAGGAAATCCCCGCCCGCATGCAGCGCAAGGCGGCGGAGGACCTGAAGAAGCTCGTCACCGACGCGATCGTCGAGGCCGGCCTGCATTATGAAGGCGCGAAGGCGTTTTCGACGCCGCGTCGCCTCGCGCTGACCGTCACCGGCGTTCCCACCCATTCCGCCGCGACGCGCGAAGAGCGCAAGGGGCCCAAGGTCGGTGCGCCCGATGCCGCGATCCAGGGCTTCCTGCGCGGCGCCGGCCTCGCCTCGATCGACCAGGCGCATGTCCATTACGACCCGAAGAAGGGCGATTTCTATGTCGCCCATATCGAGAAGCCCGGTCGCGATACCAAGGACGTCATCGCCGAGGCCATCCCCGCGATCATCCGCTCGTTTCCCTGGCCGAAATCCATGCATTGGGGCACCGGCCGGCTGAACTGGGTGCGGCCGCTCCACACCATTCTCTGCACCTTCGGCCCCGAGACCGAAGAGCCGGAAGTCATCGATTTCGAGATCGAGGGCATTCGCTCGGGCAACACCACGCGGGGCCATCGCTTCATGGCGCCGGACGTCTTCACGGTGAAGCGCTTCGACGACTATGCCGACAAGCTCGAAAAGGCGAAGGTCGTGCTCGATGCCGACCGGCGCAAGGACATCATCCTGCACGATGCGCGCGACAGCGTCTTCGCGCTCGGGCTGGAACTGGTCGAGGATGAGGGCCTGCTCGAAGAGGTCGCCGGGCTCGTCGAGTGGCCGGTCGTGCTCGTCGGCAGCTTCGAGGAAGAATTCCTCAAGATCCCGCCGGAAGTGATCCGCGCCACGATCCGCGCCAACCAGAAGTGCTTCGTTGTTCGCAAGCCCGGCACGAACGAACTCGCCAACCGCTTCGTGCTCGTCTCCAATATCGAGGCGAGCGATGGCGGCAAGGCGATCTCGGCCGGCAATAGCCGCGTCATCCGCGCGCGTCTTTCCGACGCCAAGTTCTTCTACGAGACGGATCTCCGCGCGCCGCTCGAAAGCCGGCTGCCCAAGTTCAAGGACATCATCTTCCACGAGAAGCTCGGCACGCAGGCCGAACGGATCGAGCGGATCGAGAAGCTCGCCGCCGAGATCGCGCCGCTGGTCGGCGCCGATGTCGACAAGGCGAAGCGGGCCGCACGTCTCGCCAAGATGGATCTCGTCACCGAGGTGGTCGGCGAATTCCCTGAAGTCCAGGGCCTGATGGGCAAGTATTATGCGCTTGCCCAGGGCGAGGACGCGTCGGTCGCGACCGCAATCGAGGATCACTACAAGCCGCAGGGCCCGGCCGACCGCGTGCCGGCCGATCCCGTCGCCATCGCCGTCGCGCTCGCCGACAAGCTCGACACCATGGTCGGCTTCTGGGCCATCGACGAGAAGCCCACGGGCAGCAAGGACCCCTTCGCGCTCCGCCGCGCGGCGCTCGGCATCATCCGCATCATCCTGTCCGTCCCGGTGACGCTGCGGCTCGGCGCGGCGATCCTGAAGGCGCTGGACGGCTTCTTCGACAAGGACGAGGCCGCGGCTCTGGCGCGCTTCGAAGAGAAGCAACTCGCGGTCTCCGCGCAGGATGTCGATGGCGAGCAGGATCTCGACAACGCGCTCGAAGCCTATGGCCACGAGTTCCGCCGCAATCTTCGGACGCGGTCATCGGCACTCATCGCCGATCTGCTCGCCTTTTTCGCCGATCGGCTCAAGGTCCAGCTCCGCGAGCAAGGCGCCCGGCACGATCTCGTCGATGCCGTCTATGCGCTCGGAGATCAGGACGATCTGCTCCTGATCGTCCGTCGCGTCGAGGCGCTCGGCACGTTCCTCGATACGGAGGACGGGCAGAACCTGCTCGCGGGTTATCGCCGCGCGGCCAACATCCTGAAGGCCGAGGAGAAGAAGGGCGAGAGCTTCGAGGGCGAGATCGATGCGGCCCAGCTCGTCCTGCCGGAAGAGCAGGCGCTGTTCGTCGCCACACGCTTTGCCCGCGCGGACGCCGAATCCGCCGTCGGGCGCGAGGATTTCGAGGGCGCGATGGCGGCACTCGCTCGCCTGCGCGCGCCTGTCGATGCCTTCTTCGACAAGGTGCTGGTGAACGCCGAGGACCCGGCCGTTCGCATCAACCGGTTGCGGCTGCTCGCCTCGATCCGCACCGCGACGCTCGCGGTTGCCGATTTCTCCAAGGTGGGTGGCTAGGCGCCGCGCGCGCTCACCAACGACAACGCAAAACGGGGCGAAAGCGCCCCGTTTCCATGAGTCGATGGACTATTGACCGCAGTCATGGCGAAGTTCGCGCGGCACATCGCTGCGCGCGAGCCTCGGCCCCGTGCAAGCCACGCCGTCAGGCGCGGCGGCAACAATCAGCGCAGGTCGACCGGACGGTAGATGCCCGTCTCCGGGTCCTGGACGAGGCGTGCCGTCGGCCGTTCGGCCATGGCCCGCTCGGCCTCACGCAGCCGGACCGAAACCTGCGCGCGCGTCTTGGCGAAGGTGCGCGCAGCGACGACACCAAGTGTGCCGAGAAGCGCGATCATCAAAACCTGGGGCATTCTTCCTTCCCTCACGATGGCAGGCCTTTCCAGAGATCATGGTCCTTTCCGGCCGGCGTAGCAACTGCCGCGTGCGGATCGTCAGAGACCGTAACGACTCCATAGAGAGCGCTCCTCGACTGACGACAAGGCCGCATCGACAGTTGAAGCGACAATTTGGGCGGATGCGAGGCCGCCACCGCCGCCAAATCGGCCGAGCAGGCCACGCTTCGGTGTAATCGGCTCAAGGTGGAGTTCATCGCCGAAGCGCTCGCGCAGAACCGTCCGCAGATCGCCGATCCGGTCGGCAAGGCCGATCTCGACCCCGCGCACGCCCGACCAGAATGCGCCGGTGAACAGGGTCGGATCATCCGAGAGCCGCTCGCCCCGGCGCGAGCGCACCAGGTCGATGAACATGTCGTGCACGTCGCGCTGCAGCGCCTTCAGATGCTGGATGTCGCTCTCGCGCTCGGGCTGGAAGGGGTCGAGCATCGACTTGTTCTCGCCCGCCGTATGGACGCGGCGCTCGATGCCCAGCTTTTCGAGCAGCTTGGGAAAGCCGAAACCGGCCGAGACGACGCCGATCGAGCCCACGATCGAGCTCTGGTCGACGATGATCTCGTCGCCCGCAAGCGCGATCATGTAGCCGCCCGATGCCGCGACATCCTCGACGGCGACGATGACTTCCTTCTTGTTCTCCTCGGCGAGCGCGCGAATGCGCTTGAAGACGAGATGCGACTGGACCGGCGAGCCGCCGGGCGAATTGATGATGATGGCGACCATGGGCGCCTTCTTGATCGAGAAGGCGCGCTTCAGCTGGCCCGAGACGGCGGCGAGCGTGATGCCCTGCCTGAGCGGCGAGATTTGCCCGATCACGCCGGAAAGGCGCACGACCGGCACGACCACGCGCGCCTTGCGGAAGCGCTCGGGCATGTAGCGCAGAATGGAATCGGGAAGGCGGATGCTCACGAGATGGGTTCTCTCTGGGATGTCGTTGTAGAGGGGGCGGCGTCGCCCCAGGCTGGATCGGACCAGGATGGATGGATGTCGCCGATCGCCGCGCCGTTGCGCAGGATCGATGCGATGCCGGGCAGGAAGGCGGACCCTTCCGCGCCATGCAGCACGAGGCCGGGCAGCAGGCGCGACGGCGCCCGGCTGCCCTTGACGCCACGGGCCAGCACGCGGAGCGCCGGTTCCTCCGGCCGCGCGTGGACCGGCAGCAGCGCCAGCCCGCCGAAGCGACCCTCGCAGGCCGCCAGCAACGCGCCGAGCCTGTCGGCCGGGAGAATCACGGCGAGCGTGCCGCGCGGCCGGACCAGCGCCGCGGCGGCGCGGAACCAGCCATCGAGACCGCTCTCATCAAGAACATGCGCGCGGGCGCGCGCGTCGTTCGGCGAGGCACGGACGCTGCCACCATCATGAAAGGGCGGGTTCATGATCGCATGGTCGAACGCGCCGGTAAGCAGGCCGCCACTGCGGCGCGCTTCATCGCGCAATATATCCGCAATGGAAACGCTGACGCGGGCTGCAAAAGCCGCATTGGCCGCGCGCGCCAGCGCGGCATCGGCGCAAGCCGCGAGGCTCGGCTCGCGCTCGGCCAGGACGACGGATGCGAGCGGCGCCCTTGCCGCGAGCGTCATGCCGGCGACGCCCGCCCCGGCACCGAGATCGACGACACGTCCCCTCGTCCCGGCTCCGAGGCCGGCCGCGAGCAGCACGGCGTCGAGCCCGGAGCGATGATGGCCCTGCGCGGGCTGCACCGCCTCGACGGCGCCGCCGAGAAACGCATCGATCGTGGTGGGTTCGGCCGTCGCCAGCATCAGGCCTTGGGCTCCGGCCGCAATTCGCCGGCAATGCCGGCATCGGTCAAGAGCTGGCGGGCGGCCGCCAGATCATCCGACGGCACCAGGATGCGGCGGGGCAGAACGCCCAGGGATCCCTCCATCACGCTCATGTTCTGATCGACCAGCATGTGCTCGATTCCGGCGTCCTTGAGCAGCGCATCGACGAAGGAGATGAGCACCATGTCGTTCGTGCGGATGAGTTCGTCCATTTTCCCTCGTCGTTTCCGGCCGCGGACGCTGCGGCCGGGCACCTCACAAACGTAGGTCGTGCGTGCCGGCGGGGCAACCTGTCGCGCGCAGCGCCTGTTTTCGAACGCTGATTTCCGATTTTGAACGACACCGCGACACCAATGCACCCGCATGGCGGGCGGCGTGCCAACCTGTCCCTTGTTCCCGTGGCATCCGCCCCCTATTGTCGCCCCGAATTGAATAGGAACCGGGAGCATTGCCCGTGGGATTGGTTGCGCCACTCGGCGAGAGCAAGAAAAAAGGTTCGGCACGGATCGAACCGCTCGTCGCGCTTGTGCTGGCGGATATGGAGCGCGTGAATGCGCTGATCCTGTCCAAGGCCGGCTCCGACGTGGCGATGATACCCGAGGTCGCCAACCACCTGATTTCCTCGGGCGGCAAGCGCCTGCGGCCGATGCTGACGCTCGCTGCCGCTCGCATGTCGGGCCATCACGATGACGGCCACGTCAAGCTCGCGGCCAGCGTCGAGTTCATGCATACGGCGACGCTGCTGCATGACGATGTGGTCGACGAGAGCGAGTTGCGACGCGGCAAGCTCGCGGCGCGCATGCTCTGGGGCAACCAGGCGAGCGTGCTCGTCGGCGATTTCCTGCTCGGCCAGGCCTTCCGCATGATGGTCGAAGTCGGCTCCTTCGATGCGCTCGACGTGCTTTCCGCTGCCGCCACCATCATCGCCGAGGGCGAGGTGATGCAGCTCTCGGCCGCCAAGAACATGGCGACGACCGAGGATGACTATCTCGCCGTCATCGGCGCCAAGACCGCAGCGCTCTTCGCCGCCGCCGCCGAAGTCGGGCCGATCATCGCCGGCCGTGGCCGCGCCGAGCGCACCGCCTTCCGTGCCTATGGCGACAATCTCGGCCTGGCCTTCCAGCTGATCGACGACGCGCTCGACTATGGCGGCTCGTCGGCCGATCTCGGCAAGCAGGTCGGCGACGATTTCCGCGAGGGCAAGATCACGCTTCCGGTCATCCTCGCCTATCGACGCGGCTCCGAGCTTGAGCGCGCGTTCTGGCAGCGTGCGCTGGAAAAGGGCGAGATCGTCGATGGCGACCTCGACCGGGCGATCGGCTATCTGCGCACACACAACGCAATCGAGGACACGATCGAGCGCGCACGCCAGTTCGGAGACCTCTCCCGCGACGCGCTCGGCATCTTCCCCGACAGCGCCTACAAGGCGGCGTTGCTGGAAGTCGTCGATTTCTGCATCGAACGCGCCTACTGACCCTGACCGGCAGCCTTGCGGCACGAAGCGCGGCGCTTGCTTGCGAGAAGGCCGCAAAAGGGCCATCCTTCTCAACCAACCTCGCCTTTGAGGTCCTCGATCGGATATCGGTGCATCGCATGCTGAAATCGCGCGCCCGCTCGCTTCGTTATGCGGCGGTCTGCCTCGCCCTCGTCTCCGCGACGGGCCTGGTCATGACGAGTCTGCCCGCCAGGGCAGAAACGACCATTTCCGACCTGTTGCCGGACGACGTCAACACGACGCTTTCGGGCAGCTATCTCGCGGCCCTGAGCGCGACGCGCGCGAACGACATCGACGCGGCGACGATCTTCTTCGAAGACGCGCTGAGCCAGGACCCGGACAATGCGCTCCTGATCGACCGGACCTTCACGCTGCTGCTCGTCTCGGGCCGCATCGACGAAGCGTTTCCGCTGGCGGAACGGCTGATCCAGGCCGCCCCCACGAATCGGATGGGCCAGATCGTCCTCGCGCTCAAGGCGCTGAAGGCGAAGGACTACAAGGAAACGGCCCAGCGCCTCGACAAGGGCGATCGTGGACCGCTCGCCAATCTCTCGGCCGGCCTGCTTTCAGCCTGGGCCGCGCAGGGACAGGGCGAGACCGACGGAGCCATCAAGATCGTCGAGACCTTGCAGGGCCCCGACTGGTACGGCGTGTTCAAGGATTTCAACGTCGCGCTCATTCTCGACGTGGCGGGACGCCATGACGAGGCGATGAAGGCGATCGAGCGCGCCTACAAGACGGACGCGTCGTCGATGCGGATCGTCGAGGCGTTCGCCCGCATGGCGGCGCGCAATGGCCGCGTCGATGATGCGAAGCGCGCCCTGCTCGATTTCAGCAAGACGAGCGCCGGACAGCCAATCATTCGTGGCCTGCTCAGCGAGATCGAATCGGGCAAGACGCCGGCACCGCTGGTCTCCACCGTGCAGCAGGGCGCCGCCGAAGTGCTCTATGGCCTCGGCTCGGCGCTCGGCACCGAGAAGGGCGGCGCCGATCTCGGCATCGTCTATCTGCGGCTCGCGCTCTATCTGGAGCCGCGCTCCGACCTGATGATCATGGCGCTCGGCGACATGACGCAGAACGACCAGCAGTTCGAGCGCTCGATCCCGATCTTCGAGAGCGTGCCGAAATCGTCGCCGCTGCGTCGCAATGCCGATCTCCAGATCGCGCTCAGCCTCGATGCCCTCGGCCGCTCGCCCGAGGCGATCAAGCGCCTGAGCAAGCTCGTCGCGGCCAATCCGCGCGATTTCGAGGCGCTGACCACGCTCGGCACGATCTATCGCAGCAACAAGCGCTTCACCGAAGCAACCGATGTCTACACGAAGGCGATCGGCGCCATCGGCAAGCAGGACCCGCGCAACTGGCTGCTGCTCTATTATCGCGGCGTTGCCGAGGAGCAGAACAAGCAGTGGCCGAAGGCCGAGGCGGATTTCCTCGCCGGGCTGGCGCTGGCCCCGAACGAGCCGCAGCTCCTCAACTATCTCGGCTATTCCTATGTCGATCGCGGCATCAATCTCGACCGCGCCATGGACATGATCAAGCAGGCCGTCGATCTGAAGCCGAATGACGGCTACATCGTCGACAGCCTCGGCTGGGCCTATTACCGCACCGGCAAATATGACGAGGCGGTCGGCCAGCTTGAGCGCGCGATTTCGCTGAAGCCGGACGATTCGACGATCAACGACCATCTCGGCGACGCGTATTGGAAGGTCGGGCGCAAGCTCGAGGCGACGTTCCAGTGGGCGCATGCCCGCGACCTCGATCCCGAGCCGGACGCCAAGGCCAGGATCCTGGAGAAGCTCGCCAAGGGCCTCGACAAGGTCGAGGAAACGCAGGTTGCAGCCGCCGCGACGACCACGGCAACCGATGCAACCGCGCCGGCCGCCAAGACTGAGGCGAAGCCCGCCACCTACACGATCGGCAAGGGCGACAGCTTCTGGTCGATCGCGGTCAAGGTCTATGGCGACGGACACCAGTTCCAGCGCCTGATCGACGCCAATCGCGACAAGATCAAGAATCCGAACAGCCTTCCGGCCGGGCTCGTCATCGACGTGCCGCCGCTCGTCAAGGCGCCGTGATTCGCGACGATCGGGAGGCGGCTGGGCAACTCGGTTCCGCCTTCGCCCCGGCCAAGCTCAATCTGGCGCTGCATGTCGTCGGCCAGCGGGCCGACGGCTATCATCTGCTCGACAGCCTCGTGGTCTTTGCCGACATCGGCGACCGGATCGAGGCTTTCGCCTGCCGTTCGGGCGACGGCCCCACGCTGGAGATCGCCGGGCCCTTCGCCGGCCAGTTGTCGGCCGATTCCGACAATCTCGTCCTCAAGGCATGGCGGGCGCTGCACGACGCGGCCGAACTGCCGGACTGTCGACTGCGCCTCACCAAGAACCTCCCGATTGCCTCGGGCATAGGTGGCGGATCGGCCGATGCCGCCGCGACGCTCCGCTTGCTCGCGGCGCTCGCCTCTGTGGCCCCTCCCCCGTCGCTGATGGCCGAAATCGCGGGGCGGCTCGGCGCCGATGTGCCGATGTGCTTGCAAGGCGTGGCTCTGCGCGCCCGTGGCATCGGGGCTGATATCGAGCCGCTCGGTGGTCTGCCGAGCCTGCCAATGGTACTGCTCAACCCCGGCGTCGCGGTTCCAACGCCAGCCGTATTCCGTCGGCTCGCGCGCCGAACCAATCCGCCGATTGCCGCGACATTGCCCGGCTTCGCCGATGTGGATGAACTGGCGGCCTGGCTCGCCACCCAAACCCGCAACGATCTGGAAATGCCCGCCATGGAGGAGGCGCCGATCATTCGGCAAGCGCTCGATGCTGTCTCCGGAACGGCACAATGCCGGCTCGCACGCATGTCCGGCTCGGGCGCGACGGTCTTCGGCATCTATCCGGATAGCGCGGCGGCCGCCAAGGCCGCGCGGGAGCTCGCGAGGGCTCATCCAGATTGGTGGGTCGTCGCGACGACCGCCAATCCGCAGCACGCCCCAGCCTGAGCCGCATGCCGGCCGCCGGGCTGCATTCGATATTCACGATCTCGTCCTATTGCGCCGGCAAGGTCGGGGCCTTCAAACCTCCGGTCCGATCGTGCAGCCCTTCCCGCGCGCCGCGCCCCAGCCAACCGATGATCCAACCGACACCGCCGATCGGCTGCGCTGGTCGATCGCGGCCGCGCTCTGCCTGCACGCGCTGCTCATTGTCGTGCTCGCCCTGCTGCCGGCCGAGCGGCCGCCGCCATCCTTGCCTGAAGGCAGCGTCGCCGTGTCGATCGTGACGCCGGGAGAGTTCGATTCGCTGGTCCCGCCACGCCTGAAGGCGACAGAGACACAGCCTCCGGCCGACAACGCTGCGCAGCCATCCGATGCGATGAAACCCGCGACGCAGCTCTATTCCGACCAGATGCTGGCCGATCCGCGCAGCCGGCAGGCCCGCGAGGCGCTGCCGCATCTGGCGCCGGACGAGCGGATCATCCAGCTCTGCAACATTGAGGCGCTGGCGCAGATCCACTCGGCCGACGCGGCGCGGTTTCAGCCCGATATCGTCGTCGCCTATGCCATGGCGGAATTGAAGCTCTCCGACCATGCCATGGAGGCCGATGGCGGCGCGTTCCGCAGCAAGCGCCAATGGTACGCCATCGGCTATCGCTGCGCCGTGACACCGGATCTGGCCAAGGTCGTCTCCTTCGCGCTCCATATCGGCAAGCCGATCCCGAGGCGTGAATGGGCCAGCCACGAGCTGACGATCGACGACGAGCCGGCCGATTGACCCCCGCCTCGCGCCGGCCGGCGAACTATGGAAGAATGACGCGCTGATTCAAGGAGTTCGCATGGCCCGGATCGACGAGACCCTTCCCTTCATCCCCGTCCGCTTCGCGGTGCTGGCCGTTTCCGACACACGCTCGATCGAGACCGACAAATCCGGCCTGACCCTCGCCGAGCGCATCGAGGGTGCGGGCCACACGCTGGTCGAGCGCGCGATCGTTCACGACGATATTGATGAGATCCGCGCGGTCGTATCGCGCTGGATCGCCGATCCCGCCATCGACGCGGTGATCACCACCGGCGGCACCGGCTTCACCGGCCGCGATGTGACGCCCGAGGCGATCGAGCCACTGTTCGAAAAGCGGATGGACGGCTTTTCCGCCGTCTTCCACCGCATCAGCTATGACAAGATCGGCACCTCGACGGTGCAATCGCGCGCCACGGCCGGCCTCGCCAATTCGACGTTCATCTTCGTCATTCCCGGTTCGACCGGCGCCTGCAAGGATGCGTGGGACGGGATCATCTCGGTCCAGTTCGACTATCGCAGCCAGCCCTGCAATTTCGTCGAGATCATGCCGCGCCTGGACGAGCACCTGAAGCGCGGCAAGCTGCGCGGCTGATCAGGCGGCGATCCGTCCGATCACGCCGGCAGGGACGCGCAGCACGAAGAGCGTGAGGCAAGCGGTATTGCGCAGGCCGCGCGCAAAGCCCGGCCGCGCTGCCGCATCGCCGCGCAGGACGGCCCGCGCGCGCAGGAAGACGAGCCGGCCGCGCCCGATGCGCCGCGCGAGTTCGACCTCGACCATTCCGGGCAATGCGCGATGGCCGCCAATCTCGCGATAGAGGCGCGCTGAGATGAGCAGCCCCTCCTCCGCATAAGGCGCCGCGAAGAGACGCGAGCGCAGGATCGCGCCGAACTCCGCCAAGCGGGCCCGAAAGCCGAAGCTCGCGCGGGCATGTCGGAAAGCAGCGGCGCGCTGCGTGCCCGCGCCGGCCATCGCGGTTCGGTCCATGAACTCCTGGACTTCGCGCTGCCAGCCGGGCTCGAGCATGACGTTCGGGGAAAGGAAGAGCAGCCATTCCGACCGCGCCACGGCCGCGCCGGCCGCCAGATCCTCGCCGAGAACGCCGGTTCCCCTGACGATACGGCAACCTGCCGCATCGGCGACCATGACCGTGCCATCCTCGGACCCGGCGTCGACAATGATCACTTCGCGTACGATGCCATCGGCCGCGGCCGGCACAAGCGCGGCGAGCGCATGGGCCAATGCCATTTCGTCGTTCATTGTTGGCAAAATCACGCTGATCATTGCGTCATTCTTAACGCCAATTTTCAGCAATCGCGAGGCGCTTCGCTCAGTTTTGAATCATCCTAGGTTAATGTTCTTGCTTTGTTCAAATTCATGATCTAGGAATATTGTCATGTCACTCGCTCGCCCCCTCGATCCGCACTTCGATCCGCTGGTCCTGCCCGCGGACAAGGCTCTTTCGGCCCCGATCGACCCGGAGCGCCGGCGCGGCCGGGGCGCGCAAACCAATGCCTCTGGCCGCTTCGAGCGATTCCAGTCGATGCCCATGGACGATGGATGGCAGACGCTGGACGAGCTGCCGGCCTTCAAGACGGAGGTGCAGCCCGAAAAGGCCAAGGCGATCATTACGCGGAACGATTCGCCGGATCTCGGCTTCGACCGCTCGATCAATCCCTATCGCGGCTGTGAGCATGGTTGCTCCTACTGCTTCGCCCGCCCGAGCCATGCCTATATGGGGCTTTCGCCCGGCCTCGATTTCGAGACCAAGCTCTTCTACAAGCCCGACGCCGCCAAACTGCTCGAGAAGGAACTTTCGCATCCCGACTACAAGCCGAAGACGATCGCGATCGGCACCAATACCGACCCCTATCAGCCGATCGAGCGCCAGCATCGGATGATGCGCGACATCCTCGAAGTGCTGGACCGGTTCAATCACCCCGTCGGCATCGTGACGAAATCGGCGCTGGTGCTGCGCGACGTCGATATTCTCGGGCGGATGGCCGAGCGGGGCCTCGCCAAGGTCGCGCTTTCCATCACCACGCTCGACCGCACCATGGCGCGCTCGATGGAGCCGCGCGCGGCGACGCCGGGCCGCCGGCTCGAAGCGATCCGCGGCCTGGCCGAGGCCGGCGTACCGGTAGGCGTGCTGACGGCACCGATCATTCCCGCGCTGAACGATGCCGAGATCGAGCGCATCCTCGATGCGGCGGCGGCCGCCGGCGCGACCGAGGCCGGCTATGTGCTGCTGCGCCTGCCGCTCGAGGTCTCCGACATCTTCAAGGAATGGCTGCTGCGGCATTATCCCGAGCGCTACCGCCATGTGATCTCGCTGCTGCGCTCGATGCGGGGCGGCAAGGATTATGATGCGACCTATGGCAAGCGGCAGAAGGGCGAAGGCCCCTATGCCTGGCAGATCGGCCGCCGCTTCGAGATCGCCACCGGCCGGCTCGGCATGAACCGGCGCCATCTGAAGCTGCGCACCGATCTCTTCTCCCCGCCCCGCCAATTGCCGGCGCAATTGAGCCTGTTCTGAGCGATTGGGAGCCGCGGCGCCGCTCCCCGGGCAGCCACAATGCAGAATCGACGCGGCCTCTGTCGGATTCCGCCTCGCTCGATCGTTCCTGTGGCGTCACCAGCGGAGGAGGATCCCATGAGCTATGTCGACGGTTTCGTAATTGCCGTGCCCAAGGCGAATGTCGAGGCCTATCGCGAGATCGCGCGCAAGGCCGGCGCGGTCTGGAAGGAATATGGCGCGCTGGCCTATGTCGAGACGCTGGCCGACGACGTGCCCTATGGCGAGCGGACGTCATTCCCGCGCGCCGTCCAGGCCACCGAAGACGAGACCGTCATTTTTTCCTGGATCGTCTATGAATCGCGCGCCAAGCGCGACGCGGTCAACGCCAAGGTCATGGCCGATCCGCGCGTCATGGCGGGCTTCGAGAACATGCCCTTCGATACCAAGCGCATGATTTTCGGCGGCTTCGAGACGATCATCGAGATGTAGTCGCCGGGTCCAGCCGGCCAATCGTGTCTCGTGTCGTTCGAGCCTTTGCCACATTCAAGCCTTGCCTCGGCCGTCGTTGATCGCGACAGTCGCGGCATGGCAAAGCGCCCGACCGAATCAACACCTGCCCTCTTCGACCTGCCGCCCGCCCCGACCGACATGATCGAGCGGCGCCTGAGGCGGCGCGGCTTTCGCGCCGTGGCGGGCGTCGACGAAGCCGGCCGTGGCCCGCTCGCCGGCCCTGTCGTCGCGGCGGCCGTGATCCTCGATCAGCGCAAGATTCCCGACGGTCTCGACGATTCGAAGAAACTGAGCATGGCCGAGCGCGAGGCACTGTTCGAGACCATCATGTCCACGGCCATCGTGTCGGTCGCCGCCGGCTCCGTGGCGCGCATCGAGCAGACCGATATCCGCAAGGCGACGCTCTGGGCGATGGCCCGCGCCGTCGGCTGCCTGCCGCATGCTCCCGATCACGCCATCATTGACGGCATCGACGTGCCGCCCGGCCTCCCCTGCCCGGGCGAAGCCTTCGTGAAGGGTGATTCCCGCTCGGTCTCGATCGCGGCGGCCTCGATCGTCGCCAAGGTGACGCGGGATCGCATGATGATGCGGGCGGCGCGCCATTTTCCCGATTACGGCTTCGAGCGGCATATGGGCTATGGCACGGCGGCGCATCTGGCGGCGCTCGGCACGCTCGGCGCCTGCGCGCTGCACCGGGCGACCTTTGCACCCGTGCGCATGGCGATTGAAAAGCAAAACGCCGCCGGGCGTGCCGGCGGCGTGGATCTGTCGATCGAGATGGGCCTGCTCTTCGCAGAGAACCTCACCGAAACTGAATTGGCCGACTGAGTCGACCAGCCGTTCAGTTCAGCCGGTTCTTGACGTCGGCGATCGAAGACGCGACCAGATCGCTGCCGGCCTGCCCCTTGAGGCGGGCGGAGAGGATCTTCTCGGCTGCCGCGATGGAAATGTCGGCCGAAAGCGCCTTCACTTCCTGGATTGCCTGGTGCTCGGCCTGGGCGATCTTGTCCTCGGCCATCTTGGTGCGCCGCGTGACATAATCTTCCATGCGCGTCTTGGCCTCGTCGGCCAGAGCAGCCGCCTCGCGCCGCGCCTGATCGACGATGGTCTGCGCCTCGACCTCGGCGTCGCGGGCCTTCTTCTTGTATTCGGCGAGAACCGCGCCGGCTTCCTCGCGAAGCCGCTTGGCCTCGTCGAGTTCCTTCGCGATTGCGCTGGCGCGCCCGTCGAGCGCCTTGCCCAGCATCTTGTGCACGCCGAGATAGCCGAGCAGCACGAAGAAGAGGATCAGGCCGACGAGCGCGTAGAATGTGGCATCATATTCCATCGAACCGCCCTCGCCTTACTTCGCCGTCACCGACGAGACGGCGGATGCCACCTCGTCCGAGCTCGGCTCCTGGCCGATCAGTGCATGGACGACAGCGCTCGCCGTTTCATGGGCGATCGCGCCCACATCGGCCAGAGCCGTCTTCTTGATCTCGCCGATCCGGGCCTCGGCGGCCTCGAGCTTGGCGCTGAGGGCGGCTTCGACATCGTGCTGCTTGGCAGCGGCCGCGGTCTTGGCCTCGTCCGTCGCCGTCTGGGCGATGGCCTGGGCGGAGGCGCGAGCCTGGGCCAGCGCCTTCTCATAGGCAGCCAGCGCATCGTCCGACTGGGCGCGAAGGCGCTGTGCCTCGTCGATATCGCCGGCGATCTTCGCGGCACGGCCGTCGACGATCGCGCCGATCCGCGGAACGATCACGCGCTTCATCAGCAGATAGAGCGCGCCGAAACAGATGACGAACCAGAAGATCTGCGACGCGAAGGTATGCGTGTCGAAGGGCGGGAACGGTCCCTTGTGCCCTTCTGGCGCGCCAACCGCGCTATGGGTTGCCGCAGGCGTTGCAGCATGCGCGTCCGCTGCTGGCGTTGCCGCTGCCGGCGCGGCCGGAGCCGGTTCAGCCGCAGGCGCTGCCGGAGCCGGCGTGGCCTCTTGCGCATTGGCAGACGTGACGAACCAAGTCATCGAAGACCCCGGATCGAGAAAAATGCGTCATGCGACGGCTGACGCCGCCGCATGGGATTCTCCTGAAGGACCGCCGCGCGAGCGGCGGGCCCGTTCGTGGATCAGACCACGAAGAGGAGCAGAAGGGCTACGAGCAGCGAGAAGATGCCCAGAGCTTCCGTCACGGCGAAGCCGAGGATGAGGCGGCCGAACTGGCCATCGGCAGCCGACGGATTACGCAGGGCGCCCGACAGGAAGTTGCCGAAAATGTTGCCGAGGCCCAGAGCTGCACCGGCCATGCCGAAGCAAGCGAGACCAGCACCGATGAACTTCGCGGCTTCCGCTTCCATTTCAATTCTCCTTCAGGGGGTAATCGTGATCGCGTTTTGGGTTGGTAACTTCTTCGATCCGTCGCTCAATGGCCCGGATGCAGGGCGTCATTGAGATACATGCAGGTCAGGATCGTGAAGACATAGGCTTGCAGGAAAGCCACGAGGAATTCGAGCGCGGTCAGCGCCACGGTCATCAGAAGCGGCACGATGGCGCCGCCGACGCCGATGGCGCCGAGACCCGCCAGGCTGACGACGAAGCCCGCAAACACCTTCAGGGTGATGTGGCCGGCCAGCATGTTGGCGAAAAGACGAACAGAGAGGCTGATCGGCCGCGAGAGGAACGAGATCACCTCGATCGCGGAGACGAGCGGCACGACCGGCCCGGGCACGCCATGCGGCACGAACAGGCCGAGGAAGCCGAGGCCGTGACGGTAGAAGCCATAGCCCACCACCGTCAGCATCACCGTCATGGCGAGCGCGAAGGTGATGATGATCTGGGCCGTCGCCGTCAGGAAATAGGGGAACATCCCGAAGATGTTGGCGGTCAGGATGAACATGAAGAGCGAGAAGACGAGCGGGAAGAAGCGCATGCCTTCCTTGCCGGCGCTCGATTTCAGCGTCGAGGCGACAAACTCATAGGCCATCTCGGCAACCGACTGCACGCGGCCGGGAACGAGGCTCTTCTTGGCCGTCGCAAAATAGAGGAAGCCGGTCACGATCGCGACATTGGCGATCATCGAGACCGCGGAGTTCGTGAAATGGAACTCCAGGCCACCAAACTGGCCGAGCGGGAAATATTCGTGGATCTGAAACTGATGGATCGGATCGTTCGCCACCGAGCCCGCCTCTTCCGCCTGTGTCCCGCCACGGCCCATGCCGCAACGCTTAACTACGACCAGTCAATATTGACTTGCCTATTCACGCCCGGTCTTGCGCAGCTTCTGCCGCGCTTCGGGCTGAGCAACCTTGCCGACTGCGCGCAAGACGTTCAAGACGCCCGCGACGAAACCCAGCAACAAAAGCACGATCAGCCCCCAGGGGGACGTTCCGAGCCATTTGTCGACGAGCCAGCCGAGGCCGGCGCCGACAAGCACGCCCGAGGCGAACTCGCTCGCCACGCGGACCGCGAGGCCCATGCCCTGCATACCTGCAGAAGACGGCTCCCCGGCCTGCGCCTGCTGCTTCGCATCGGCCTGGGCCTTGTCCAGCCTGGAACCGAGCGCACGCAGCCTTTCGGACAACGCAGCTTCGTCTTCGGCTAATCTTCCGTGCTTCTTCCCGTCGCCCTGCGAACCCATGTCGCTCATCGCGTCACCCTCGCCAAGCGTCGGGAAAACCCCAAGAAGCTTTCGCTTTCCCCCGAAACCGCGCGCACAATAGTTTCGCCTCCCTGCCATGTCAAGGCGACATAGCTACAGTATAACTAATTGAATTTCCTTAACTTTATTCTCGCCGAGACAGGCCGTTGCGGAGCGGGCGGCGAATCCCCCGCGCCGCGCTCTTCCTCTTGTGACGGCTCCCGTGCGAGAAGACAGGCATGAGTGAAGCCTCCGACCGGAAATCCAATCGCGGCCCGAACCTCATCGGCGCCTATATCAATGCCGTGATCGAGCCCGTCTGCGCCAAGCGCGGCTTCGCGACCGCGGACCTGATCGCGGCCTGGGCCGATATTGTCGGCCCACGCTATGCCGAGGCGACGCAGCCGGAGAAGCTCGCCTGGCCGCGACGCGATCACGCCAACGCCGCCAAGGGCGCCACGCTGGTCATCCGCGTCGATGCCGGCATGGCAATCTATCTCCAGCACGAGACGGCGCTGATCCTGGAGCGCGTCAACGGCTTTCTCGGCTTCGGCGCCGTGGCGAAGCTCAAGATCGTGCAGGGCCCGGTCGCGGCACCGAAGCCGCGCCAGCCGGCGCCCCGCCCGATCTCGCGCGCGGCCGAGGCCGCCATCAATCATGCGACGGCGACGGTGGAGAGCGACGGCCTGCGCGCCGCGCTCGAGCGGCTCGGGCGCGGTGTTTACGCAGAGGTCGAGCGATCGTGATCCCGGCTCATTGCGAAAACGCCGCATTTCCTCTGGTAACATCAGCGTAAAGCGTGCCAATCGTTCCCCTCGACATGGGCATGGCGAGGATGCCTGCCCGGCGCAGTTCGACCGAAGGAGATCAGGGATCGTGCAGTTCAATCGCAGACAGTTTCTGGGCCGGGCCGGGGCCACATCTCTGGCCGTCGGCGCGCTCACCATGCTGCCGCGCGGCGCCTCGGCTGAGACCAAGGTCGACATGGCGGAGCTGCTCAAGCCCGGTCCGCTCGGCGACCAGATCCTCGGCAAGGACGACGCGCCGAACGTGATCGTCGAATATGCCTCGCTGACCTGCACGCATTGCAAGCACTTCCACGACACGACCTGGAAGCCGCTCAAGGAGCAATATATCGACACGGGCAAGGTGAAGTTCATCCTGCGCGATTTCCCGCTCGATCCGCTCGCGACGGCTGGCTTCATGCTCGCCCATGCCGCGCCGAACAACTCCTTCTATCCGATGGTCGACCTGCTGTTCGACACGCAGGAAAAATGGGCCTTCGTCGATGATCCGGTCACGGCGCTGCTCGGAATCGCCAAGCAGGTCGGTTTTACACAGGAGACTTTCGAGCTGACCTTGAAAAACCAGGCGCTGCTCGATGGAGTGAACGCCGTCAAGGATCGCGGCGCGAAGGAATTCGGCGTCGACGCGACGCCCACATTCTTCATCAACGGGGTCAAGGCACCGGGTGCGCTCTCGCTCGAGGAAGTGCAGAAGCTGCTGGTCTAGCGGCATAACCTTCTCGCGATCGCTTTCGCGCATGCCTCGCCATGCGCCGACCAGCGGGGCCGCCGCATGAAGTTCACGCGGCTCCGCGTTCACGGCTTCAAGTCCTTCGTCGAGGGCACCGATTTCCTGATCGAGCCGGGCCTGACCGGCGTGGTCGGCCCGAATGGCTGCGGAAAATCGAACCTCGTCGAGGCGCTGCGCTGGGTCATGGGCGAGAGCTCATACAAGAACATGCGCGCGTCCGGCATGGACGACGTCATCTTCTCCGGCAGCGGCAACAGGCCGGCGCGCAACACGGCCGAGGTCACGCTCGTCGTCGACAATGCCGAGCGCAAGGCGCCCGCCGCCTTCAACGATGCCGATATCCTCGAGGTCACGCGCCGGATCGAGCGCGAGGCCGGCTCGGTCTACAAGATCAACGGCAAGGATGTCCGCGCGCGCGACGTGCAGTTGCTCTTTGCCGATGCCTCCACCGGCGCCCGCTCGCCGGCCATGGTCGGACAGGGCCGCATCGGCGAGCTGATCGCCGCCAAGCCGCAGGCCCGCCGCGCCGTGCTCGAAGAGGCGGCCGGCATTTCCGGCCTCTATTCGCGCCGCAACGAGGCCGAGATGCGGCTGAAGGCGGCCGAGACCAATCTCGAACGGCTCGAGGACGTGCTCACCGAGATCGAGAGCCAGCTCGAGGCGCTGAGGCGGCAGGCGCGGCAGGCGAACCGCTACCGCAACCTTTCCGGCGATATCCGCAAGGCCGAGGCGACCGTCTTCTATCTCCGCCTGCTCGCGGCCGGCGCGCAGGTGCTCGATTCGCAGAAGGCGCTGGAGGCGGCCGGGCAGGCCGTCGTCGCGCGGAGTGACGCGCAGAGCGGTGCGGCGCGCGACCAGGCTGTCGCCGCGAGCGGCCTGCCGGCGCTGCGCGAGGCCGAGGCCGCCGCCGCCGCCGCGCTGCAGCGGATCACGCTCGCCCGCGACGCGCTCGACGCCGATGAACGGCGCATGAAGGAGCGCATCGCCGATCTCGACCGCCGCCTCGCCCAGCTCGTGCTCGATATAGAGCGCGAACAGCACATGGTGCGCGAGAATGCCGAGATATTGGGCCGGCTCGACGCGGAGGAGGCAAGCCTGCGCGACGAGGAGGCGAAGGCCGGCGCGCTGCAGGAAACCGCCAATGAAAAGCGCGCCCGAGCCGAGGCGAAACTCGCTGAATCGGAAAAGTCACTCGCCGAGGCGACCGCCGCCCATGCCGCGATCGCCGCGCGCCGGACCGAGTTGGAGCGGGCCAATCGCGAGGCGGTCGACCGGCTCAATCGCGCGCGCAACCAGCTCGCCGATGTCGACCGCGAACTGACAGCGCTACTGCGCCAGATCGCCGAATTGCCCGGCGTCGCCCCGGCGCAGGAGGCGGTCTCGGCCGGCGAGGCTTCCGTTCAGGCGGCGGACGCCCGCGCCATTGCCGCCGAACGCGCCTCGACCGAGGCCCGCGAGGCGGAGGCCGCCGCCCGCGCGCCGCTCGCCGAGGCGGAGCGCACGCTATCGGGCATCGAGACCGAGGCACGCACGCTCGCCAAGATCCTCGGCTCCGGTGCGCCCGCCGGCAAGCGCCCGCCCCTGCTCGATGCGCTCTCGGTCGCCAAGGGGTTCGAGGCCGCGCTCGCGGCCGCCTTCGGCGACGATCTCGATGCTTCCGACGACAGCGCCGCCGCCGCCCATTGGCGCGCGGTCGCCGCTCTCGGCGACGACCCGGCTTTGCCCGAGGGCGCGGAGCCGCTGGCCGCCAAGGTGACGGCGCCGGATGTGCTTGCCCGCGCGCTGGCGCAGACCGGCATTGTCGGCCGCGCCGATGGCCCGCGCCTCCAGCCGCGCCTCAAGACCGGCCAGCGCCTCGTCTCGCGCCAGGGCGATCTCTGGCGCTGGGATGGCTATGTCGCCACCGCCGATGCGCCGACCGCCGCCGCGCTCCGCCTCGCCAACCGCAACCGCCTCGCCGAATTGCAGGACGAGATGACCGGCGCGCGCGCCCGCGTTTCCGATTGCCGCGCGGCGCTCGAAACGGCCGCGACCCGCACGCGCGCGGCGCAGGAGCAGGAGCGCGCCGCCCGCGACGCCGCCCGCGCGGCGCAGCGCGGGCTCGACGAGGCGCGCGCCCGCTTGGCCAGCGCAGAGCGCGAAGCCGGCCGGCTGACGGCCCGGCGCGGCGCGGTCGAGGAGCAGCGCGGCCGCGTCGTGCTCTCCGTCGACGAGGCGGAGGCGCAGCGCGGGGCGGCCGAAAGCGCGCTGGCCGGCGCCGCCGACCCGCTCGCCGCGCAACAGCAGGTGATGCTTCTCCGCGCGACCGTGGCGGAGGAGCGCGGCGCGCTCTCCGAGGCCCGCGCAAGCGCCGACGCGCTGACGCGCGAAACCGAACTGCGCCGCCGCCGGCTCGCCGCGATCGGCGAGGAGCGCAAGAACTGGCAGAGCCGCGCGGCGAACGCCGACAGCCAGATCGCGACGCTTTCGAGCCGCAAGGCGGAGATCGACGCCGAGCGCGCGGCCCTTTCCGATGCGCCGGCCGAGATCGAGGCGAAGCGCCGCGCGCTCGTCGCCGAGATCGGCAAGGCCGAGGCCGGACGGCGCGAGGCGGCCGAACGGCTCGCCACCGCCGAACGCGCGCTCGCCGCCGCTGACAAGGCCGCGCAGGATGCGCTCGGCGCGCTCTCGGAGGCGCGCGAGCAGCGCGGCCGCGCCGAGGAGAGGCTGAACGCCGCGCAGGAGCGCAAGCGCGAAATCGAGGCGCGCATCATCGAACTGCTCGATTGCGCGCCGCATGAGGTGGTGAAGCTCGCCGAGCTCGATCCCGCCGCCCCCCTCCCCGATCTCGGCCAGCTCGAAACCCGGCTCGAACGGCTGCGCCAGGAGCGCGAGAAGCTCGGCGGCGTAAACTTGCGCGCCGAGGACGAGGCCGTCGAGATCACCACGCGGCGCGACGCGCTGATCAAGGATCGTGACGACCTGATCGAGGCGATCCGCCGCCTGCGCCAGGGCATTGCCAGCCTCAATCGCGAAGGGCGCGAAAGGCTGCTCGCCGCCTTCGATGTCGTGAATGCGCATTTCCAGCGCCTGTTCACCCATCTCTTCGGCGGCGGCACGGCCGAGCTTCAATTGACCGAATCCGACGATCCGCTGGAAGCCGGCCTCGAAATCCTCGCCCGCCCGCCCGGCAAGAAGCCGCAGACCATGACGCTGCTCTCCGGCGGCGAGCAGGCGCTGACCGCCATGGCGCTGATCTTCGCCGTGTTCCTGACCAACCCGGCGCCGATCTGCGTCCTCGACGAGGTCGACGCGCCGCTCGACGACCACAATGTCGAGCGCTTCTGCAACCTGCTCGACGAAATGGCCCGCGCGACCGACACACGCTTCGTCACCATCACCCACAACCCGATCACCATGGCCCGCATGAACCGCCTGTTCGGCGTGACCATGGCGGAGCGGGGGGTGAGCCAGTTGGTGTCGGTGGATCTGGAGACGGCGGAAAGGTTTTTGGAGGCGGTTTAGGGGCTGCTGCTTGTGCCTCAGCGGACGTTTGCCTGCTGACGCACGCGTACATGCCAGCGTAATCGCGCTGTTTCGTTGTATTGTTCCGACAAACCTACCTGAACTGATTAGGTTATTGAGTTATTGGTATCTGGGTGGATTCACAATGACAAGCTACGAGCATGGCAAGATAGCCAAAACCATCTTGGAGATCGATACCCCTCCCGAAGACTCGACGGCGTTCGGTCATTGGATAAGAGCCGAGGCACACCTCGATCTTCTTGAAAGAAACGCCAAATCGTCCGAGCGCATCATATACGCCTCGGGCCCCTATACATTCATTCATTCGATCGCCGTACCATTCGATGCACTTGCCGCTGATACTCCTGAGAGCCTGCTGGGATGGAACGACAATCCGTTCACCAGCATCGCCAGCTATGTTTCTGGCGGCGGCCGCGAGACTTTGCGGGTAGAACGTGGCGACCGAGCGAGGGGCTCGCCCGCCCTCAACGCCGGAACCGATCTCCTTTTTGTTCGCGAATTCGAGGGGTGGTCCGGCCCAGATCGCGTCTATGCGGAATTGAACCAAGAGTACGCACATCTCGCCGACATTCATTGGCGCTCCGAGCGCAATGCCTACTGTCGTTATGATCGGAACGGGGACTTAGTTGATATCGTCTCGGTGACGATACCCAAGCCGGTGAATGGCGTGGCCCTTGTTTCATTTTCCTGGCCTGAGCTTGAGGAATACCTCTCAATCGCGCGTATGGCGCTTGTTCGCATGTTCGACTTCACGCTGCTTCGTTATGGTCAATTTTCTGGCTGGGATGAAGGCCCAGACGACGTCGTTCGACGGTCCGACGACCTTATCTATCGTCAAAAGATATCAGGCAATTCCGCTTACACCCGAGGTGTGCAGATCATTCGTCCGCGCGACGCACGGAAGGTAGGCGGCGAAATCTCCGGCCGATGGAGCGGGGGGGTCAAACACGAACATGTTACGTTCACCGTTCAGGACTGGCGTCATGAATGTCAGATCGCCGATATTTCCACTGACCCCGCTTCTACAACCAACTACTTTGAAGCTGAGAACAACGATCTACCCTACGAGATGTCGCCAGCGTTCTTTCGGCCGGAAGTGCTATCAAAATACAAAACAGACCGGGAAAAATACACGGTTGGCGACAGGGATATTTCATGCCGTGCCGCTTGGACGCTCCGCGCCTACGACGTCAACGAGGCGGGCCAAGTATTTGCTTACCTAGTGTACTTGAGGGCTCTCCCGTACGAAGAGCAACTTCACTGGAAATCCTTCAACCAACCGCCAAGGGCAGGCATCTCGGAGCGGGCCTTCATCAACGATTTCAAAGGCGAGTTCGTCCATTTCCAGCATCCCAGAAGCGAGATTCTGTCGATCCTTCAGCGATGGCGGGCCCTCGAAATCAGTTGGTGGAAGCTACGAGATGAAGGATTGTTGAATCGCGCAAACCCTCCGATTTCGTCGAGCAAGGACGAGTGGGCCGACGCTATCATGGACTTGACGCAGTTGGTGGTTGAAGGCTTCGAGACTAAGGCTCTACGTGCGATTTTGAAGAAACTCGGCGTCCCGTATACTGACGAGAAGACGATCGCACTCCTTGAGAAGATCGTCTCAGCGAAGAACCCCGTCGGCGGACCCGTGCAGCTAGAGGGCCTTCGCACTGCACAGCATATTCGTTCGAAGGTGAAGGGCCACGCAGGCAGCACCGAAGGGCTGTCACTCGCGCGAAACGCCCTTGCAGGCTACGGCACATACGCCGATCACTTTAAGCATCTTTGCTCGCTCATCGCGTCAGATCTTGAACAAATAGAGGTCACACTGGGACGATGAATCCAAAGCGCAACAACATCCCGCTCGGAGCCACCCCGCCAGCACCCCCGCCGTTCCAGCGGATGCTCCCACCAAATACGAGAGGTGAGCCGGACGGACAAGCGTCCGCACCCGGGTTCTCAGTGCGCTAAGGAAACAGCATAAGGCGGTCATCATTGGCACTTCTTGACCCGGCCTCACGCTTAGGGCAGGCCGCTTGGGCTCCCTTCCGCTCGAAGTGCTCCCAGAAAAATCCCCCACCAATGTCCGAACCCACCCCCCTCATTCGTCGTTCCAATACCCGGCCCAATCTGCCGGCCCAACCACGGAGCGAAACAATGCGGGTCATGGTGTTGGTGAAGGCGACCGAGGAGAGCGAGCGGGTGGGGTATGTCGCCACGCCCGAGACCTTGGCGATGATGGAGGCGATGGGGCGGTTCAATGAGGCGTTGAAGGCGGCGGGCATCTGGCGCGCCGCCGACGGGCTGAAGCCGTCTTCTGAGGGCAAGCGCGTGCAGTTCGACGGGCCCTCGCGCACGGTCGTCGACGGGCCGTTCGCGCATCCCCGCGAACTGGTCGCGGGGTTCTGGCTCTGGGAGGTGCGCGACATGGACGAGGCGGTGAACTGGGCGAAGCGCTGTCCCAACCCGATGGCGGGGCCGAGCGAGATCGAGATCCGCCCGCTTTATGAACTGGCCGATCTGGCCTGAGGCCGCAGGCCGGCGGCGCGGTCGCCACCTGGAGGCGGCGGCCGTTGCTCTTTCCCTGCACGCACCGTCAACCATCGGCGCACCTTTCCCCGCGCGCCGAAGGCCCTTATCTTTGAGCCATGAAAAACATCGGCTTTCTCTCCTTCGGGCATTGGTCCCCCTCCCCGCAATCGGGCACGCGCTCGGCGGCGGATACGCTTCTGCAATCCATCGATCTCGCCGTCGCGGCCGAGGAACTGGGCGCGGACGGCGCCTATTTCCGCGTGCACCATTTCGCGCGCCAGCTCGCCTCGCCCTTCCCGCTGCTCGCGGCGGTCGGCGCGAAGACGAGCCGCATCGAGATCGGCACGGCCGTGATCGACATGCGCTATGAAAACCCGCTCTACATGGCGGAGGATTCCGGCTCGGCCGATCTGATCGCCGGCGGGCGCCTGCAGCTCGGCATCAGCCGCGGCTCGCCCGAGCAGGTGATCGAGGGCTGGCGCTATTTCGGCTATGGGCCGGCCGAGGGCGAGACCGACGCCGACATGGCGCGGCGCCACACCAGCGTCTATCTCGAAATCCTGCGCGGCAAGGGCTTTGCCGAGCCGAACCCGCGGCCGATGTTCCCCAATCCGCCCGGCCTGCTCCGCGTCGAGCCGCATTCGCCGGGCCTGCGCGATCGCATCTGGTGGGGTGCGGCGACGGACGCCACCGCCGTTTGGGCGGCGCAGCAGGGCATGAATCTGCAGAGCTCGACGCTCAAATTCGACGAGAGCGGCAAGCCCTTCTCCGTGCAACAGGCCGAGCAGATCCGCGCCTATCGGGCGGCCTGGAAGGAAGCGGGCCATGAGCGCACGCCGCGCGTTTCCGTCAGCCGCTCGATCTTCGCGCTGATGGATGATCGCGACCGCGCCTATTTCGGCGGCAATGGCGAGAGCAAGGACCAGTTCGGCTATATCGAGCAGGATGTGCGCGCCGTCTTCGGGCGCAGCTATGCGGCCGAGCCGGATAAGCTGATCGAGCAATTGAAGACTGACGAGGCGATCGCCGAGGCCGATACGCTGCTCTTGACCGTGCCGAACCAGCTCGGCGTCGATTACAACGCCCACGTCATCGAGGCGATCCTGAAGCACGTGGCGCCCGGGCTCGGCTGGCGCTGAGGCGCGGCGGCCCGGCTGGGCTTCGCGCTCCCCTGAACCCGCCCCCTTTGAGGGACGGGTTCGAGGAGGAACGCGCGTGGGATCAGCCAATGATCGCGGCTCGGCGGGCCGAGCCTCAGAAGATCTCCGGCACGTAGAGCTCCGCCGGGACGGGCGTGCGGACATAATCATCATGCCGCACGCGGCTCGGCAGCTCGATCTCCGGCTTCGGCACGTCGCCATAGGGGATCTGGGCCAGCAGATGGGCGATGCAGTTCAGCCGCGCCTTCTTCTTGTCCACCGCCTGCACCACCCACCAGGGCGCGTCGGCCGTGTGGGTGCGGGCCAGCATCTCTTCCTTGGCCTTGGTGTAATCCTCCCAATGGACACGGCTCTCCATGTCCATCGGCGAGAGCTTCCACTGCTTCAGCGGATCATGGATGCGCATCTTGAAGCGGAATTCCTGCTCTTCATCGGTGATGGAGAACCAGTACTTGATCAGGATGATGCCGGAGCGCACGAGCATGCGCTCGAATTCGGGCACCGAACGGAAAAACTCGTCGAGTTCCTCCTTGGTGCAGAAGCCCATCACGCGCTCGACGCCGGCGCGATTGTACCAGCTGCGATCGAACAGGACCATTTCGCCGCCGGTCGGCAGATGGGGCACGTAGCGCTGGAAATACCACTGGCTGCGCTCGCGCTCGGTCGGCGCCGGCAGGGCGACGGTGCGGCAGACGCGGGGATTGAGCCGCTGGGTGACGCGCTTGATCGCGCCGCCCTTGCCGGCGGAATCGCGGCCCTCGAAGATCACGACCACCTTGAGCTTCTGATACTGCACCCAATCCTGCAGGCGGACGAGCTCGTGCTGGAGGCGGAACAGCTCGCGGAAATAGATCTTCCGGTCGAGGCTCGGCTCCGTCATGCCCTCGGCGACCAGCTCGTCGAGCCGGTCTTCTTCCAGCTGCATTTCCAGCTCTTCGTCGAAGCTGTCGGCAATTTCAGCCTTGATCCGGCTAAGCTGATCCTGGTCGGTCTCGGACATCGGCGTCATCCCCTGTGGCGGCTTCGACAGGAGGAGCAGGGTTTCGCTACAAGGATGTGACAGTACGCGCTTCGCATGCCGTTAGCCGGCTTCAGCCGATCCATGCGATGGGGCGCGGCCGCCCTCCCCGCCTCACCGCAGCGCGTAGCCACCATCGGGATAGAGCGTCGAGCCCGTCATGTAGCTGTTCTGCATCAGGAACAGCACGGTGTCGGCCACCTCGTCCTCCGTGCCCGGCCGGCCGAGCGCAGCGAGCTGGCTATAGAGCGCGAAGGCCGGCTCGCGGACCGAATCCGGCCGGCTGCGCCAGAGATCGCCATCGATCGTGCCGGGCGAGACGGTGTTGACGCGGATCGGCGCGAGCTCCAGCGCGAGCGCGCGGCCGAGCCCTTCGATCGCGCTGTTGGCGGCGGCATAGGCGGCTGCGCCCTTGATCGGCCGCGCGCCGGCAGCCCCCGCCATCAGAACGATCGAGCCATCGGGCGCGAAACGTGGCAGCGCCGCTTTGATCGCGTGATACTGACCCCAGAACTTGGTGCGGAACGGGCTCTCCGCATCCGCGTCGGAAAGCGTGTCGATCGGTCCGACCTTATAGGTCGCGGCCGGGACGAAGAGATGGTCGACCCTCTCGATCACCTCGAAGAATGCCGCGATCGATGCCTTCTGCTCGATATCGACGGTTTGCGCGCGCGCCCTCGGCCCGAGACGTGCCACGGCATCCAGCAGCCTGGCCTCGGAACGGCCACCGAGCACGACATGGCCGCCAGCGGCAATGATTCGCGTCGCCACGCGAAAGCCGAAGCCCGAGCCACCGCCGATGATCGCGACTGTTCTGTTCTCGAATGACATGGGATGGGCCTTCTCTCGTCGAGGATGGCGCCGATCCTAATCGGTCGTGAGTGGATCGTATCGCGCGATCTCGGCGCTTTACACGGGACTGAGTTTCTCCAATCATCGACGCCATGATCAATCGAGAGCGGTTCGAGGGCATCGCCGCCTTCGTCGAGACGGCCGAGGCCGGCAGCTTCACGCGGGCGGCGGCGCGGCTCGGCCTGACGCGTTCGGCCGTCGGCAAGAGCATTGCGCGGCTGGAAGCGCGGCTCGCCGTTCGCCTGTTCAACCGGACCACGCGCAGCCTGAGCCTGACGGATGAAGGCGCGCGCTTTCGCGAAAGCTGCCTGCGCATCCTCGCGGAGCTCGATGCCGCCGAGGATTCGCTCGCAGCGCGACGCGCCGAGCCGGCGGGGCTGGTCCGGATCGACCTGCCGGTCCTGTTCGGCCGACAATGGGTCGTGCCCCTGCTGCTCGAATTGTCGGCGCAACATCCTGGCCTCGAATTCGACGTGAATTTCTCGAACCGCGTCGCCGATCTGACGGCGGAAGGCATCGATCTCGGCGTTCGGATCGGCGCGCTCGATGATGCGGCCGGGCTGATCGCGCGGCGGCTCGGCACGCAGACCACCATCCTCTGTGCCGCCCGGACCTATCTCGACCGGCATGGCCGACCCGGGGGAATCGAGGATCTGGCCGGCCATGCCTTCATCCTGGAGCGGGCGCGCGGCGGGTCCGCCCCCTGGCGGCTGACCGATACGAGCGGAAAGGCACGGAATGTCACGGTTCGCGGGCGTCTCGCCTTCGACCGGAGCGATGCGATCGCTGATGCGGTGCTCGCCGGGCACGGCATCGGCCGATTGCCCGGATGGCTCGTCGCCACCGCCTTGCGCGCGGGTACGATCGAAACTGTCCTGCCGGGTTTTTCCAGCGACGAGATGCCGATCCACGCGCTCTGGCCGGCGCCGCGAGCCTTACCGCTCAAGGTCCGCGTCGTCGTCGACGCGCTGGTCGCGCGCTTCCAGCCCGTGGCGCCCTGGGATGACCCGGGCATGCATCACGGACCATGATCGGCCCGATCGTGCGTGCTACCAGCTCGTCAGCCGGCGCAGGCGCGGCGCCTTCTTGTATTGGTTTTCGCTCATGCGCGAGAGCAGCGTGTCGAGTTCGGTGATGGCGGCGAAGAGGTTCGGCCCCTTGTTCAGCATCACGCATTCGGCCCGCGCGCTCATGGCGGCATCGGTCATCTCGCCACGGAGCGGGACACCCTTCTTGATCAGATGCTCGAGCACCTGCGTCGCCCAGATCACGGGGACCTGCGCCGCCTCGCCGATCCAGAGCAGTTCCTCCTGCATCTCGGCAAGACGGCTGAAACCGATTTCGACGGCGAGATCGCCACGCGCGATCATGATCGCGGTCGGCTGGCGTCCGGCCGCGCGGGCGAGAATATCCGGCAGGTTGCCGAGGGCCCGCGTCGTCTCGATCTTGAGAATGAGGGAGAGTTTGCGCCAGTCGGGACGGATGCGCTCCAGCGCGCGGTGCAGCGCGGCGACATCCTCTTCCGACTGGACAAAGGAGAACTCGATGCCGTCGGCATGTTCCGCGATGAAGGCGAGATCGACGATGTCTTTCTCGGTCAAGGCCGGGATCGAGAAATGCGTGTCGGGGAAATTGACGCCCTTCTCTTCCTTGAGCTTGTAGCCATCCTCGTCCGGCGAGGTCGTGACACGAACCGTCACGCCCCAGGGCGACACGCTTTCGACGACCGTCGCGAGCTTGCCATCGTCGACGAAGATGCGCTCGCCGGGCTTGGCCGCCATCAGCGCCTGCGGCAGCGTGCATTCCACGGCGATCAGCCCCTCATCGGCCTTGTCGAGCTGGCCGGGAATGGCGATCGCGAACAGATCGTCCACGCCCACGCGGCGGTGGCCGTCCACGGGCCTGATCAGGCCGGTGCGGATCTTGGGGCCGGCGAGATCCATCAGGATCTTGATCGGACGCCCCGTCGCAGCACTCGCTTCCCTGGCATAGCCGATCATCCGGCCCCAGGCTGCGGCGTCGTCATGGGCGCAGTTGATGCGCACGGCCTCGACGCCCATGCGCGCCAGACGGCGCATGAATTCCGGCCCCTCGGCCGCTTCCGGCGGACAGGTGATCAGGAGATGAACGGCGCGGGTCTGCGAGACAGGGCCGAGAATTTCCGTCGTCCGCTCAGCGAGCCTGTGCTCACCATCGAAGAACTCGGCTTCGGACGGCAGCGGGCGGCGCGGCGCGGCGTCGGTGAAGGCGTCGAGTGCCGCCAGCACCGCATTGAGGGTCGGCTGCACGCGGCTCTCCAGGCGCCCGAGAGAGGAGAGGCCATGCGCCATCAACCGGCGCTGCAAGGGCCGGATGTCGCGGCGGCGGAGGGCCAGATAGTCCGCGAGATTGGCGGCGCTCGCCTTGAATTCGGGGCGCTCGATCCATGGTGCCCAGGCCGCCGCAATGGTCTCGCCTTCGGCGCGCACCGTGGCGGCCAGCGTCTCTACATCCGCTTTGAGCTCGATCAGATTGTGCTCAGTCATGCCCGCCTCACGCTTGATGCCCCTGACACATAGGCCAGCCGCGTTGCATCTGAATGACGCTGGCCCCCGACGCCATGCGCTGGATCAATTGGAGGGCGCCAGCGGATCGACGATCACGGCCGTCGCGACGAAGGCTTGTCGGCGGGCCGGTCTTCCAACGCTGCACGGTGTTGATTGGGAAAGACCGGGCTGGCCAAATCGTGACAATGCGGTCTTTTGACGATCATGCCCGTGATCCATTCACAGCCCGACTTCGCGCTGCCATATCTCGCTTCTCGCCCGAGCGATTCCGTTCATTCGGCCAGCGACCTTCGGAGCCCGATCATTGTCACCCTCTGCTGATTTGTTGCTCGACTGGTATGATCGCCACGCGCGGCGACTGCCATGGCGTGTCGGGCCGGCCGAGCGGCGGGCGGGCATCCGGCCCGATCCCTATCGCGTCTGGTTGTCCGAGGTCATGCTGCAGCAGACCACGGTCACGGCGGTGAAGCCCTATTTCGAGGCCTTCCTGTCTCTCTGGCCTACCGTCGCCGATCTCGCGGCGGCGCCGGTCGAGGATGTCATGAAGGCCTGGGCCGGACTGGGCTATTATTCGCGCGCGCGCAATCTGAAGGCCTGCGCCGATGCGGTGATGCGCGATCATGGCGGGCGCTTTCCGGGTAGCGCCGCTGCGCTGCGCGATCTGCCCGGCATTGGCGACTATACGGCCGCAGCCATCGCCGCCATCGCCTATGACGAGCCGGCAGCCGTGGTCGACGGCAATGTCGAGCGTGTGCTGGCGCGCGTCTTCAAGGTCGAGACACCCCTGCCGGCGGCCAAGAAGGAGATACGCGTCCTTCAGGCAAGGCTTACACCGGCGAAACGCGCGGGCGACTATGCGCAGGCCATGATGGATCTCGGCGCGACGATCTGCACGCCGAAGCGACCGGCCTGTTCGCTCTGCCCCTGGGATCAATCCTGCGCAGCCCACGCCTCAGGTGTCGAGGAAGCCTATCCCCGTCGCGGTGAAAAGGCCGATCGGCCCGAGCGCGGCGGCGCGGCCTTTGTGGCGATCCGCGCGGATGGCGCCATCTTGATGCAGCGCCGGCCCGAGCGCGGCTTGCTCGGCGGCATGACCGAGGTGCCGGGCACAGCATGGTCGCCCGGCTTCGATCGCGACCGCATCCTCGCCGATGCGCCTTTCCAGGCCGATTGGCGCCGCGTCACCGATCCCGTGATCCACGTCTTCACCCATTTTCGCCTGACGCTCGACATCTGGCTGGCGGATCTGCCGGCCGCCCATCCGGCGCCCGCGGGAAGCTGGTGGGCGGCGCCGGACGACGTGCCGCATGAGGCATTGCCGAGCGTGATGAAGAAGGCGATCGAGGCTGCCCGGCCCGGCGCGACACGCAAGCGAAAATGACGGCCGGTTGCCCGGCCGCCATTTCGTCTACGCCCTATTGCTGGTCCTGCTGCGGAGCCTCGCGCATCTGCGGCATGATCTTCATGGGATTCGGCACCTGCAACTGGATGTTCGGCCGAACCGGCTGATCGTTCTGCTCCTCCTGGATGCGGATCGGTACACAGCGTCCGTTCTGCATCACGAAGCCCTTGCGGCACGCCTGCGGCTCGGGCTTCGGCCTCACCTGGACCTCGACGCACTGTCCGCGCACGAGCCGTTCGCCTTCCCGGCATTGCGGCCGAACGGGGCGATCCGGCTGGTCAATGGCAACAGGAACGCAACGCCCGTTTACCAGCCGTTCGCCCTGATCGCAGCGCGGGCGCACGGGCCGATCAGGCTGCTCAATGACGATGGGAACGCAGCGCCCTCCCCGCTCGACGAAACCGGGCTTGCAGTCGATCACGACCGGCGGGCGGCAGCGGCCCTTGGTCATGTTCATGCCCTCGGGGCAGACGCAGCGGCCCTTATTGTCGCGGATCAGCGGCGGATTGCAGGCGCGCGGCGGCGGAACGCAGCGACCGTTCTGCATCGTCTGGTTCGACGGACAGACACAACGGCCATTGTCATCCCGGATCAGCGGACGCCGGCATTGCTGCGGCGGCGGTACGCAGCGACCATTCTGCATCGCCATGTTGGACGGGCAGACACAGCGCCCCCGATTATCCTGCACAAAGGGACGATCGCAATGCCGGGGCGGCGGAATGCAGCGGCCGGCACGATCGCGAATGAAGGATTCCGGGCAAGACGGCGGCAAGCAGCGACCATCGCGGGTCTGGACCATGTCCGGCGGGCACGGGCGTGGCGGGACGCAGCGGCCGCGGAGGTAGATTTCGTTGCGCGGGCAGCCACAATAGCCGTCCGGCGTCCGCACCATGTCGCGCGGACAAGCCCAGGGCACGCAGCGACCGTTGACGAAGGTCTCGTATCGGTCGCAGAGGCGCGGCGGCGGAACGCAGGCGCCACGCTCACGGATCATGTTCGGTGGGCAACCGACCGCCACGCAGTAGCCGTCGCGGAAACGCGTTCCGGACGGGCAGCGCGGGGGCAGCAGGCACGCCCCATTGATCAACATCGTGCCGACGGGGCAAGCGACGACCGGCGGCGGCATCATGACGGGCGGCGGAGGCGGCGTTTCGGTGCGGAGGCCAGGCCCACACGGGACCGTCGCCAGCGCGCCCATATGGCCGGAGAAGGCGGGATCGCCGGGGCGGTCGTCATAGTCGACGAACCAGCTCTGCATGGGTGGGGTATTGGCCGGAACGACAAGGCGAATCGCGTTGCCCTGCAGGCCGTCGATCGGATCGATCCCAGGCCCGTCGCCGAGCAGGCGCTCGCCGGTCGACCAGACCGTTGCAGCGCAGGCATCCGGCCGAAGCCGGCCCTGATTGTCGTAGCCATAGCCGAGAGCAACACCACCATCGGCATTATGGAGGTCCGGCGTCAGGCCGATCGCGTATTGATCGGGCTCCGGCACCCAAAGACCCGGATTTGCATCGGGACGGGTTTTCGGACGGAAGCGCAGGACGCGACTGTCGCCGCCCTCGGTCAGGCTCTTGAAATCATAGGCGCCTGTAGGCGGCGCGCGCTCGGCCGCGTAGAGCAGCCCCTGGCCGTCAAAGGCGATCGACGCGATCTCGATGCCGGATCGCAGCGTCGGCACCTCGACTTCGAGGCGCGGGTCACCTGCAAAGGCGCCATCGGCTCCGATCCCGATCGACCAGATCTCCGGCCCGGCGGCGACCGCGTAATAGAGGCGCTCTTGATGGACAGCGAGCCCGAAGATCAGCCGTTCGGGATCGGCATAGCCCCATGATGCAGGCTGCTCGGTGTCGAAGGCCGGGTCCTCGATATTGATCGCGATCGGCGACAGCGGAACGGGCGGCAGACCGGCGGCGGCCCGACCTTCCGTACCATGGTCGAAGGTGCCGCGGTCGGTCCCATCGAGGCTGAAGCGATGGATCAGGCCGCTCGCCCGGTCCGCGGCGAAGAGCTGGCGGCTCCTCCCGTCGAAGGCGAGTCCGCCCAGCGCCGAGACAGAGGCGTCGCTTATATTGGCGAAGAGCGAAATCCGCCCCGTCGTCCCGTCGACGCGCCAGATCGAGCCTGGCCCGCCGCCCTGCTCCACGGGCCCGAACAAGCCGGGAAGGAAGCGGGCACCGACAGCGCCGACATGCTCGCGCTTGATCGCGCCACCGGCATCGACCGTGCCGATTGCCAGCCCGTAAGCCGAACTCGCGGCGAGATAGATCGTCGGGGCGGGCGCGTCGTCGAGCGCGACGCCGAAGACCTGGCCCACCTCGGCGGCGGTCGCGGTGAAGGTCTTCGGAGCGTTCGAAAGCGTGCCGAACGCACCCAGCGCGGAGAGATCGACGATGCGCGCCGATGGCCCGTCCGGCGCGATGGCGAGATAATCGAGCGGGTCAGCTCCCTCCGGCGCCGGACCTTGGAGAAAGCCGGAAAAGCCCGTCACCACCGCCGAACGCGATCCGACAATGGCTTGTTGCGCCGAGGCCCCGCCTGCCGCGACCAGCAGGCCGAAAATCGAGGCCAGGGCGAGACGCGCCGACCACCACCACCGAAATCGTGACAGAAGCATCCCTCGCGGCGTCTCGTCCGCGACGATTTGAGCCTGCATCATCATCCCTCCCGGATCGTCGTCCAGGGCGAGGGTCGCGGCCACTTGTCCAAAGGGGCCGCTCACCAAGGCACGAGGCGACCATTCTACCCATCGCGGCCGGACGATCCGGTTCGAGGGTCGGGAGACTATGGGCCTGACGCGCGGCCCCATCAGTGACTGTCATCACAAATTGAAAGAACCGTGCAAGTGCATGCGAGAGCCGATAAAACGGCCCTTCATCCTCCCTGAAAAACCAAGGAAACACGCCATGGCCGAAATCCGGCACATCGTCTTCGATATCGGCAACGTGCTGATCCGCTGGCAGCCGGAACTGCTCTACACGCGTCTCATCCCCGACGAGGCGGCCCGCAAAGCCTTCCTCGCCAACGTGCTGACGCATGAATGGAACCTGGAGCAGGACCGCGGCCGCAGCTGGGAAGAGGCAGAGGCCGAGGCGATCGCGGCCCATCCCGAGCACGAGACACTGATCCGAGCCTGGCGCAAGGATTGGCACGACATGATCCCCGGGCCGATCGACGAGACCGTCATCGTGCTCGATCAGCTGATCGAGAACGGCCATGATGTAACCGCTCTCACCAATTTCGCCGAAGACACCTTTGCCGAAGCGGTGGCGCGATTCCCCTATCTCGATACGTTCCGGGGTGTGACCGTGTCTGCCCGCATCAAGCTCGTGAAGCCGGATATCGCGATCTACGATCATCACGCCCGGTCGTTCGATCTCGACCCGGCGGCAACGCTGTTCTTCGATGACATGCCGGTCAATATCGAGGCTGCGCGCAAGGCCGGCTGGAACGCGGAGCAATTCGTCGACGCCGAAACGATGCGCGCGGATCTCGCGCGCTATGGCGTGAAGCTCGGCTAGTCAGCATCGGCTGACGTGCGACCGGCAGGATGATCTGCCAACGAAAACGGCGCGGACCTTGCGGTCCGCGCCGTAATCATTTCAACCGAACTGGATCAGGCGACGGCCTTGGCCGTCTCCTCGCCGCTCAGCGGCACTTCCGAGATCGTCTTCAGGATCTGCGAAGCGATCTGGTAGGGGTCGCCTTGCGAATTCGGGCGGCGATCCTCGAGATAGCCCTTGTAGTCGTTCTTGATGAACGAGTGCGGGACGCGGATCGAGGCACCACGGTCAGCCACGCCGTAGCTGAACTTGTTCCACGGTGCGGTCTCGTGCTTGCCGGTCAGGCGCTTGTCGTTGTCCGGGCCATAGACGGCGATATGGTCGAGCAGGTTCTTGTCGAACGCCGCCATCAGGGCCTCGAAATACGCCTTGCCGCCGACTTCGCGCATGTACTTGGTCGAGAAATTGGCGTGCATGCCCGAGCCGTTCCAGTCCGTGTCGCCGAGCGGCTTGCAGTGGAACTCGATGTCGATGCCATACTTCTCGGTCAGGCGCTGCAGCAGGTAGCGGGCCATCCAGATCTCGTCGGCCGCCTTCTTGGAGCCCTTGCCGAAAATCTGGAATTCCCACTGGCCCTTCGCGACTTCCGCGTTGATGCCTTCATGGTTGATGCCGGCCTCGAGGCAAAGCTCAAGGTGCTTCTCGACGATCTCGCGGGCGACGTCGCCAACGTTGGAATAGCCGACGCCGGTGTAGTACGGACCCTGCGGCGCGGGATAGCCCGACGACGGGAAGCCGAGCGGACGGCCATCCTTGTAGAAGAAATACTCCTGCTCGAAGCCGAACCAGGTGCCCTCGTCGTCGAGGATCGTCGCGCGCTTGTTGGACGGGTGCGGCGTGACGCCATCGGGCATCATGACTTCGCACATGACGAGCGCGCCGTTGATGCGGGCAGGGTCGGGATAGACGGCGACCGGCTTCAGGACGCAATCCGAGCTACGGCCCTCGGCCTGCATGGTCGAGCTTCCGTCGAAGCCCCAGAGCGGCAGCTGGTCGAGCGTCGGAAATTCGGCAAATTCCTTGATCTGCGTCTTGCCACGCAGATTGGGGACGGGCGTGTATCCGTCGAGCCAAATGTACTCGAGCTTATACTTGGTCATAGAAGGTCTCTCATGGGCTGATGACGCAAGGCGTGAGAAGGTCCTGGGTCTGTTAATGCCGCCAACGGCTGACGTCCAACAAGCACGTAGCATGCCAATCCGGACGACCGGTCGGCGCCGACGCGGGCCTGAGATGCGGGATGCCGTGCCGGCGCCAAGCACGCCACGAGATGCGCCGTGAGCGTTTGGCGAGCGCGGTTCGAGGCGGATATCGTGGAAATCCCGCTGCCGCCTCACCAATATCGGCTTATGCCAGGTGCTCGGTGGCGCGACCGAGGCGCCTCATTTTTTGGCAAGAGCGCGATGACGCCACGCGGGCGTGCAGAAATCGTCGCAGGCACCAAATTGCCCGCTCTGGTCGTGTCAGACGCGGCCACAAAAGCGCGTCTGCACATAGTATAGTCAATTGCTGCTTTTTTAGTAGGCGACTCGTTCAAAGCGTGCGCTTCACATGCTATATGATTGTTCCACCTGACGCGTTTCTGCGCGTCAAAACACGGAGCAAAACCATGAACACGAACCACCAGAGGGAGTCGGCCAAGATCTACGAATTTCCTCGCGTTCGCACGATCGGCGGCCGCCGCTCGGCGGACACCCGGCTGGCCGCGAACCTCGATCTCGAGCTGCCCTACGCGTCCTATGCCGACTTCGGAAGCTGGTATCACGAAGAAGCCGTCCAGCAGGACGCCAAGCCCGTCAAGAGCTGAAGCTCTCAGGCATCCAACGCTGCTGCTGATCCGCGCTGCGGGTTATGCGACCTGACGACCATCCGTCCCTCAAGGCGACGGGTGTGCCACAAGCAGGATCCGGCCACGATCAGCGACATTGATCGCCGTGCAGCCGGATCGATGGCGGCGCCTCGTTAAGCGCACGCTTTGTGATGAGGGCTAGCCGCCGGCAGCCGCCAGTTCGTCACGAACAATCTTCCTCAGATCATCGATCGACGTCAGCTTGCCATTGTGATGGACGTGCCAGAACGTCCAGCCATTGCAGGCATCGAAGCCCTGCACCAGCGCACCGACGCGGTGAATCGATCCGACGAGATTGCCGGCCTCGAGCGAGGCGTCGGCCCGCACGCGCGCCTGATGGCGGCCGCGGGCATCGGTCAGGACGGCGCCGGGAACGATCAGCCCCATCTCCAGCAAGGTGCCGAAGGGAATGCGCGGTTCGGCACGCTTGCCCTTCAGGAGTTCGAGCGCGGCCGCTGGCGCGGTCTCGACCGCGGCGATCCGTGCGGTCGCAGCATCGATATAGGCCTGCTCCCGCTCGACGCCGACGAAATGACGGCCGAGCCGCTTGGCGACGGCACCGGTCGTGCCGGACCCGAAGAAGGGATCGAGGATCACGTCGCCTGGCTTCGACGAAGCGAGCATGACGCGGGCGAGCAGCGCCTCCGGCTTCTGCGTCGGATGGATCTTGTGCCCGTCGCCATCCTTCAGCCTTTCGCCGCCTGTGCAGATCGGCAGCAGCCAGTCGGACCGCATCTGGACGTCGTCGTTGAACGCCTTCATCGCCTCGTAATTGAAGGTGTAGCGGGAGTTCTGGTTACGCGAAGCCCAGATCATGGTCTCGTGCGCATTGGTGAAGCGCTTGCCACGAAAATTCGGCATCGGGTTCGTCTTGCGCCAGACGATGTCGTTCAGGAGCCAGAAGCCGAGATCCTGCAGCATCGTGCCGACGCGGAAGATGTTGTGATAGGAGCCGATCACCCAGAGGGCGCCATCGGGCTTGAGCACACGGCGCACCGCCAGCAGCCAGGCCCGCGTGAAGGCGTCATAGGCCTCGAAGCTCGCAAACTTGTCCCATGCATCGTCGACCGCATCGACGACCGACTGATCCGGACGGGTGAGCCCACCTTCGAGCTGCAGATTATAGGGCGGATCGGCGAAGACGAGATCAACGGACGCCGAAGGAAGCCGCTCCAGCGCAGCAACACAGTCGCCCTTGATGATCGTGTCGAGCCAGATCGCCCGCTCGTCGAGCGCGACCTTATCCCGTGCGACTGACTTCATTCCCCGAACTCCCCAACGCGATACGCTTTCATCGCTATGGTTAGCGAACAGGGTGAAGACCGCGTTAGGAAGCATGGTTAATCAAACCTTGCCGCCCAACACGGCTTGTAGGCAGAGGTCTCCAAAGACATCGTTTCGCCGAATCTCTTCCGCTATTGTCCGATTCGAAATGGCCCGCGGCCGGGCCCCGTCCCTTGAGGCCCGTATGATCTCCCGTCTGCTTACGCCCGTTCTCGCCGCCTTCATCGGCCTCGCCATCGCCGCGCCCGCCATGGCCGATGACGCGATGCTGGTTCTCGACGCTTCCGCCTCGATGGGCGGCAAGCTCGGACGCGATCGCAAGATCGACCTCGTGTCCGATGCGGTGCTGGCGGCTGTCGCTGATTTCCCGACTGAAGCGCGGATCGGCCTGCTCGCCTTCGGCAACAAGAGCAAGACAAGCTGTTCAGATGCGGAAGTCCTGGTCAGGCCCCAGCAGAACGGCAATGACCTCGTCGCCGCAGCCGCCGCTTCGCTGCAGCCACGCGGCAAGGCGCCGCTCGCCGTCGCTCTCGAACGGGCCGCCAACGCGCTCGACTATCAGAAGGAGCGCGCAACGATCGTGCTCTTCGTCGACAAGGTGGAGGCCTGCGACGCCGATCCGTGCGTTTTGGCGCAGTCGCTGAAGAGCCGGGCGCGCGACCTCACGATCGAGGTGATGGGCCTCGGTCTCGATGACAGCGAGATTCCCGCTGTCGCCTGCATCGCCGAGAAGACCGGCGGCAAATTCGTCAACGTCAAGGACAGTACCGACCTCGCCGGCGGTCTCGCCGCGGCATTGGCGAGCGCCAAGGCGCCACCGCCCAACCTGCCATCCGCATCGATCGATGCCCCCGCGACCGTCACGCAGTCGACCGTGTTCGAGGTTGGCTATGATGGCCCGAAGTCGAAGGGTGACCGGATCCAGATCGTCTGGCCCGGCCTGCCGGCCGGATCGGAGATCCGTAGCGTGCTGGTCGCCAAGGACGGCAAGCACCGCCAGCTCATTTCGCCGTCCGAAGCGGGAACCTATGAGATCCGCTATTATCATCCCGAACTGAACGCCGTGCTGTCCTCGCGCACCCTGGAGGTGACGACGAAGCCGGTGAGCGTCATGGCCCCCGACCATATCGCGGCCGGCGCGCCGCTCTCCGTCAGTTGGTCGGGTCCGGCGGCGCCTTTCGACGAATTGCAGATCGTTCCTGTCGATGGCCTCGGAACGACCAAGATCGCGTCTGCAACCGTGAACAAGAGCGGCCAGCCGATCCTGTTCGATGCGCCGATCCAGGCCGGCACTTACGAAATCCGCTATCATCAGGCGGCCGACGACCAGATCGGCGCCAGCGCACGCATCACCGTCGATCCGCCATCCGCCACACTCAGGGCGCCCGCGACGGCAACCGCCGGAAGCCGCATCGCGGTCGAATGGACTGGCCCCGCCGCCCGGTTCGACGACATTGCCGTGGCGAAGGCCGGCTCGGCGCCGGCGGATTGGCTCACCAATGCGCGCGTTCGTCCTGATCGCGGCCAGGTCAGTATCGCCGTCCCGCAGCAGCCCGGCCAATATGAGCTGCGCTATATCGCAGGTGATGGCGCCGCGATCTTTGCCGCCATACCGCTGACGGTCCAGTGACACCGGCAGGCGGCCCCGAATGCGGAGCTGCCTTGCATGATCCAGCCAAGACAGGCCCGGATCGATCTGCTAGATAGCGCCAAAATCAACACGACCGGACCTTTCCAATGCTCGTCATCTTCGACTGCGACGGTGTGCTCGTCGATTCCGAAATTCTGGCTTCGCGCGTCGACAGCGAGCGTCTCTCCGCGATCGGCTACGACATTTCGATCGAAGAGATGTCGCATCGCTTCGCCGGGCTGACCTGGGATCGGATCGCCAAGCTGATCGAAGCCGATATGGGCCGCTCGCTGCCGGAGAACTTTCACACCGAGACCGACAAGGAACTCGACCGCCGCCTCGGCACCGAGCTCAACATCATTCCCGGTGTCCAGGAGATGCTCGACCGGCTCGACTATCCGCGCTGCATCTGCTCGAACTCTTCCCCCGAGCGGCTCAGGATCTCCCTGACGCATACGAAGCTCTATGACCGGTTTCGCCCCTATGTCTTCTCGGCGGTGGCCGTGCGCGACAAGCGGCCGAAGCCGGCACCCGACGTGTTCCTGCACGGTGCGGCAGAATTCGACGTCGATCCGCGCCAATGCGTCGTGATCGAGGATTCGACGCATGGCATTCACGGCGCCAAGGCGGCCGGCATGCGCGTTGTCGGCTTCACCGGCGGCTCCCACTCCTGGCCCGGCCATGCCGACGCGCTGACCGCCGCCGGCGCGGAAACGGTCATCAACCGCATGTCTGACCTTCCCGCCGTGATCGAGGCGCTCGCAGCCTGGGACGGGGTCGACATCTGACGCGGGGACTGCGCTCGTGACGGTCCGTCTTCGCGCGCATCACCTGCTCTGCATGCTGACTTATGTCGGCAAGGGCTACACCGCCGATTTCTGCACCAATTATGACGCCATCGCCCTTCGCCTCGGCGCAGGCGAGGACATCGTCATGGTCGATGGGCCGGACGATATCTGCCAGCCGGTCGTCGACGCCGCCGATACGCATTGCCACAATGAGAGCGTGATCGAACGGGATGCGGCAGCGGCGACCGTAATATCCCGCCTGCTGCATCAAACGCTATCGGCCGGGGCAAGCCTCTCGCTTGACATTGCACTACTCAAGCGGATGCGCGACGCCTTCGCAGCCGGCACGACGCGGACAGGATGCGGCGGCTGCCAATGGATCACGCTCTGCGACAGGATCGCGGATGGTGGCTTCGAGGGCGTGCGGCTGACGGCGAAATGACCATCATGGTTATCAGCCTGGAACGCGACAACCCTACCCACACCCATTTCCGTCATCCCGGGCGAAGCGAAGCTGAGACCCGGGATCCATGCAGCCGTGACGTGAATAGCTCGCAAAGTTGTGCTGAATGGATCCCCGCTTTCGCGGGGATGACGGATGTGAAACGGAGACGCCGAACCTGAAAAGCGGCCGAACGCGCGCTCCCCTACTCCGCCGCTTCCGACCAGGGCTCCGGCTTCTCCCATTTGAGCTTCGGCGAACGCGCGGCCCGCGTCTCGTCCAGCCTCCGGCGCGGCGCATAGAGCGGAGCCTGATGGAAGCGCTCGACGTCGCCCGACTTCGCCTTCATCACGAGATCGCGCAGCGTCGCCACGAAGAGGTCGAGCGAGGCCTTCGATTCCGATTCCGTCGGCTCGATCAGCATCGCGCCGTGGACGACGAGCGGGAAATACATCGTCATCGGATGATAGCCCTCGTCGATCATCGCCTTGGCGAAATCGAGCGTCGTCACGCCCGTCCCATCGAGGAACGTATCGTCGAACAGCACCTCATGCATGCAGGTGCGGTCGCCCGAGGGCTGGCTCATCAGGTCGCGCAGGCCGGCACGGACATAGTTCGCATTCAGCACGGCGTCTTCCGAGGCCTGCTGGAGCCCGTCGGCGCCATGCGACAGCATGTAGGAGAGCGCGCGGACGAACATGCCCATCTGGCCGTGGAAAGCGACCATGCGGCCGAACGGTGTCTCGCCGGCCTGAAGCTCGCTTTCATTCTCGACCAGCACGGGACCATCGGCCTCGACACGGATGAAAGGCAGCGGTGCAAAGGCCGAAAGCCGCTCGGAGAACACCACCGGACCGGCGCCGGGTCCACCGCCGCCATGCGGGGTCGAGAAGGTCTTGTGCAGGTTGATATGCATCGCGTCGACGCCGAGCTCGCCGACCTTGGCCTTGCCGACGATCGCGTTGAAATTGGCGCCATCGCAGTAGAAGAAAGCGCCGGCCGCATGCACGGCTGCCGCGATCTCGACCACGTCGCGCTCGAACAGGCCGCACGTATTCGGATTGGTCAGCATGATCGCCGCGACTTCGGGCGAGAGCAGAGCCTTGACCGCCTCGGGATCGACCGTGCCATCGGGGCGCGCGGGAACGGTGACAACCTTGAAGCCGATCGCCGCCGCCGTCGCCGGATTAGTGCCATGCGCCGATTCCGGCACCAGCACGATGTTGCGGTTCTCGCCCTTGGCGCGGACGGCGGCCTTGATCGCCATCATGCCGCAGAGCTCGCCATGCGCACCGGCCTTGGGCGAGAGCGCCACCGAGGTCATGCCAGTCATTTCGAGCAGCCAGCGGCCAAGCTCGGCCATCAGCTCGACGGCGCCCTGCACGGTCGAAAGCGGCTGCAGCGGATGAATGTCGCCGAGGCCGGGCAAGCGCGCCATCTTCTCGTTGATGCGCGGATTGTGCTTCATCGTGCAGGAGCCGAGCGGATAGAGCCCGCTGTCGATCGAATAGTTCTTCTGGCTCAAGCGCACATAATGGCGCATCGCCTCCGGCTCGGAGAGGCCCGGCAGATCGATCGAGCTCTTGCGCGCATGCTTGCCGAGGCGCTCGGTGAACGGCGCCGGATCGTCGAAATCGACGCCGGTCACATCGTTCCGCCCGATCTCGAACAGCAGCGCCTCCTCGATCTGAAGCGCGCGGTTACCCGTGAAGGTCTCGGGAGCCGAGGTCTCGGGCGTGGTGGGCGCCGTCGGGCGGCCTTGGGTGTTCATGGCCATCACAGCACCTCCCTCAGCGCCGCGACCAGGGCGGCGCGGTCTTCATCCGTGTTCACTTCGGTCGAGGCGACGATGAGCAGATTGGCGAGTTCCGGCTTGCCCGGTTCGAGCCGGGAGACAGGAACACCGGCGAGAACGCCCTTGGCCGCCAGTCCCTCGACGATCGCCGCCGCATCGCCCGGTAGGCGCAGCGTGAACTCGTTGAAGAACGAGTCATTCAACAGGCTTACGCCCGGAAGCTCGGAGAGTGAATCAGCCAGCCTCACGGCATTCGCATGGTTGATGCGCGCCAGCCGGACCAGGCCAGCCTCGCCCAGGAGCGTCATATGAATGGTGAAGGCGAGCGCGCAGAGGCCTGAATTGGTGCAGATGTTCGACGTCGCCTTGTCGCGACGGATGTGCTGCTCGCGGGTCGAGAGGGTCAGCACGAAGCCACGGCGGCCCTCGGCGTCGACGGTCTCGCCACAGAGGCGGCCCGGCATCTGGCGGACATATTTCTGGCGGGTCGCAAACAGGCCGACATAGGGGCCGCCGAAGGTCAGCGGATTGCCGATCGACTGGCCTTCGCCGACGACGATGTCGGCCCCTTGCGCGCCGGGCGATTCGACGAGGCCGAGCGAGACGATTTCCGTGACAACGGCCACGAGCAGCGCACCGACCTCATGCGCCTTGGCGGCGATCGGCGCCAGGTCGATGAGATGGCCATAGACGGACGGGCTCTGCACAACGACACAGGATGTGTCCTTGTCGATGGTGGCGAGGATGTCTTCCGTCGAGGTCGGATCGGCCGGCAGTGCGGCGACGACATCGCCCGCCATGTCCGAGAGCGATTCCACCACAGCGCGATAATGGGGATGCAGGCCGCCGGAGAGGATCGCCTTCTTCCGCTTGGTGACGCGATGCGCCATCAGCACGGCCTCGGCCGTCGCGGTCGAGCCGTCATACATGGAGGCGTTGGCGACATCCATGCCCGTCAGATGCGCCACCTGCGTCTGGAACTCGAACAGGACCTGCAGCGTGCCCTGGGTGATTTCCGGCTGATAGGGCGTGTAGGAGGTCAGGAATTCCGAACGCTGGATCAGATGATCGACCGTGGCGGGCACATGATGCTTGTAGGCCCCGGCGCCGACGAAGAACGGCACCGATGAGGCGGGCATGTTCCTGGCCGCAAGCCGCCCCAGCGTCCGCTCGACGGAAATCTCGCTCGCAGCCTTGGGCAGGTCGAGACCATGGACACGAAGGTCGGCCGGAATGTCGGTGAAGAGATCATCGACCGAGGCAACGCCGATGCTCGCCAGCATCGCCTGCCTGTCAGTATCGGAATGGGGGAGGAAGCGCATTGATTGGTCCTTGGTCCGGTGTCGGCGTTCCAACCGGTTCGTCATGGCCGGGTTTGTCCCGGCCGTCCGCGCCCTGCTTCAAGCGCCCGGCCTGTGCGGCCAAGCGCGAGAAAGACGAAGATTGCCCGAGACAAGCCCCGGGCATGACGCTCTCGAGTTGGTTGGAGCGCGAGATGGGTCAGCCCGCCTACAGCGCCTCGACGAACGCCTTGTAAGCCGCTTCGTCGAACAGCTCGGCAAGTTCGCCGCTGTCGCTGAGCACGATCTTGAAGAACCAGCCGTCGCTCTCGGGCGCCTCGTTGATCTTGGCCGGCTCGTCGGTCAGCGCCGCGTTCACCTCCTGCACCACGCCGGAAACCGGCGAGAAGACGTCGCTCGCCGCCTTGACGGATTCGACGACGGCCGCTTCGCCGCCCTTGGTCAGCGTCGCGCCCACCTCGGGCAGCTCGCAATAGACGACGTCGCCGAGCTGCGACTGCGCGTAGTCGGTTATGCCGACGGTCGCGAGATCGCCGTCGATGCGGATCCACTCATGATCCTTGGTGAAATAGGTGGTCATGTCAGGTTTTTCCCGAAGGCAATGGTTGAGGGTCAGGATGCAGATTTGCGGAAATAGCGGTGCGGCACGAACGGCAGGGGCTGAACCGTCGCAGCTAGATCCTTGCCGCGGACGACGAGCGTAACGGCGGTTCCAGGGAGAGCCGAATCGGCGGCCACATAGCCCATGGCTATCGGACCACCCACAGTCGGGCCGAAGCCGCCGGAGGTGATGATGCCAATCGTCACGCCGGCGGCATCGCGGATCGCGGTGCCCTCGCGGGCCGGCGCCTTGCCGTCAGGGCGAATGCCGACGCGAAGACGCGGGGCACCATCGGCGAATTCGGCCAGGATGCGATCGGCACCGGGGAAGCCGCCCTCGGTCCGGCGGCGCTTCGCGACGGCAAAGCCCAGATCGGCTTCGGCCGGCGTCGTCGCCTCGTCAATGTCATGGCCATAAAGGCAGAGGCCTGCTTCCAGACGGAGCGAATCGCGGGCGCCGAGACCGATCGGCGCGACCTCGGGCTCGGCGAGCAGCGCGCGCACCAATGCCTCGGCATGATCCGCCTTCACGGAAATCTCGTAGCCATCCTCGCCCGTATAGCCGGAGCGGCTGATCGCGCAGTCGATCGCGTCGAACGCGGCATTCGTCGCCGTCATGAAGCCCATGCCGGCGGCCATCGGGCAATGCCGCGCCATGACCGCCGCCGCCTCCGGCCCCTGCAGCGCGACCAGCGCGCGATCATCGGCGATTTCGAGACGCACGCCTGCGGGCAGGTTCGCCGCAATGTGAGCATAGTCGATCGTCTTGCGACCGGCATTGACGACCAGATAGAGCGTGCCGTCCTCGGCGGGATCGAGCGGGCGCGTCACCATCAGGTCGTCGATGATGCCGCCTTCCGGCGTGGTCAGCAGCGTGTAGCGGACGCGGCCGAGCCCGAGCGATTGGAAATCGCCCGGCGTCAATGCCTCGAGCGCCCGCGCGGTCGTGGCGTGATCGGGGCCGATGAGAAAGGCCTGCCCCATATGCGAGACATCGAAGAGGCCGGCATGCTCGCGGGTCCAGTTGTGCTCGGCCAGGATGCCTGTGGGATACTGGACCGGCATGGAATAGCCCGCAAAGGGCACCATGCGCGCACCAAGCTCGCGATGCAGCGCCGCAAGCGGCGTCTCGAGCAGAATTTCCGAATCGGGGGCGTCAGCCATGCACCGGTTCCTCGTCAGGGGTTACAAAGCACGGCGAGGCCGAAACCGGCCTTTCCGCGCCCCCTCTGTCCGAGAACCTGAGAGATTTCCCATGCCTGTCTCAACGACACGCATGGCTGCTCCTTCGGTGAGCCCACTGAAGGGCTGCTTTCCAGAGCGTCGCCGACCGTCCGGTCCATGAGCCTGAGAGTTTCCGGGGCGGTTGCTCCTTCGGCGCCGTCGAGGCTCATCACCTCGCCGATCTCTCCCGGCGGTCGTTCAGCCTGCGGTTTGAAGCCGCCGACTCGATCGGATCGCGACGATGATCCGATCTGAAATCACTGTAAGGACGGCATCGGCCGAGTCAATCGCCCGGACGATGCGGCGCTTTAGCCCTTCTTGCTGTCGTCGAAGCCGATATAGATGCGGAAATCGGTATTGCCGGGCGAAACCGGCACCTCGATCCCGTCATCGACCTTGATGAAATCGCCACTGAAATCAGGCGCCTGCAGGTTGACCGCAACCTTGTTCAGCTCCGACTTCAACACCTTGTCGGTGCCCTGCATCACGACCACGCGCAGCGGCAGGTTGATCGTGCCGGCCTTGGCCGCCGGGCCGCCGACAACGCGGCCCTGCACGCCGACCTTGACGATGACGCCATTGGTGCCCTGCCGGCATTCGCGCGCCGTATTGACGATCGACGCCTGGTAGATGACCGCCGGCTGCGTGCCGGTTGCCTGATCCGTCCGTTGCGGCGCCTGATGCACGACCAGAGCCTCGGTGCCGGGACGGATCATCAGGGGCGGACAGTCGACGTCGGCAACCTTGCCGAAATTCTGCGCGTTCAGGATGATGGAACCGTCCTTGGTGGTCTGGAGCCCATCTGGCGCGGTGACGGTTGCCGCGGGAGACGTGTTTTCACCGCCCATGCCCATGCAGGCAGAAAGCAGCGCGGACAAGCCCGCGACGGACACAAAAATCGTAAGGCGGCGGAGCTGAGCCACGCCACGGGCAGTCGAACGAAGCATCCCGATAATCCTCGACGCTGGAGCGCGTTCTCTATAACAGTCCATTCGATCTTTGGCGACTTAGTGGCCGAGCACCCTGCTTGCCCACCGAAGCGCGCGAAGATAGGGTATGATTTAGATGGCTTGCCACAGGAAAGCCGTCATGTGGAGGGCGTCTCTTCCGTGAAATATGTGAGCACGCGCGGCCTAGCTCCTGCGCTCGGCTTCTCCGATGTTCTCCTGGCCGGACTGGCGCGCGACGGCGGTCTCTACGTGCCGGAGACATGGCCATCCTTTTCGCCGACCGATCTATCCGCATTGGCTGGCAAGCCCTATGACGAGATTGCCTTTACGGTGATCCGCCCCTTCGTGGACGGCGAGATCGCGGATGCCGATCTCGCCCGGATGTGTTCGGAGGCTTATGCCACCTTCCGGCATCCGGCCGTGGCGCCGCTCGTGCAGACCGGTCCGAACGCCTTCATCCTCGAACTCTTCCACGGCCCGACGCTCGCGTTCAAGGATGTCGCGATGCAGTTGCTCGCGCGGCTGATGGACCATGTGCTGTCGAAGCATGGCCGGCGCGCGACGATTGTCGGTGCCACGTCGGGCGATACGGGCGGCGCGGCGATCGAAGCCTTTCGCGGCCGCGCTTCGACCGATGTCTTCATTCTCTTCCCCAAGGGCCGCGTCTCGCCGGTGCAGCAGCGGCAGATGACGACCGCTGCCGACGCAAACGTCCATGCCGTGGCCGTCGAAGGCACATTCGACGACTGCCAGGCGATCGTGAAGGGACTTTTCAACGATCATCGGTTCCGCGACCGGGTGGCGCTTTCCGGCGTCAACTCGATCAATTGGGCGCGGATCGTCGCACAGGTCGTCTATTACGTGAGCGCGGCGCTTTCGCTCGGCGCTCCGGCGCGCAAGATTTCGTTCACGGTGCCGACCGGCAATTTCGGCGATGTGTTCGCCGGCTATGTCGCCAAGAAGATCGGCCTGCCGATCGACAAGCTGATCATCGCCACCAACACCAACGACATCCTGGCGCGCGCACTCGAAAGCGGCCGCTATGAGACGACAGGCGTCGTCCCGACGCAGTCGCCGTCGATGGACATCCAAGTCTCCTCGAACTTCGAGCGGCTGCTCTTCGACGCGACCGGACGGGATGGTGAGGCGATCCGCCGCCTGATGGACGGGCTCGGCCAATCCGGTGCGTTCACGATTCCGGCGGCAGCCCTCGGCGCAATCCGGGAGGAATTTGCGGCCGGCCGGACCAGCGAGGCGGAGACGGCCGAGACCATGCGGCAGATGCTGGCAGAGGCCGGCTATCTGGCCGATCCGCATACGGCCGTAGCGCTGTCCGTTGCGGCGCGCCAAGGCGACTCGGCGACGCCGATGGTGACGCTTTCGACGGCGCACCCCGCGAAATTCCCGGCCGCCGTCGAGGCGGCAACTGGTGTTCGGCCCGCCCTGCCCGTCTGGCTCGGCGATCTCATGGCGAAGGAGGAGCGTTTTTCGGTCCTCCCCAATGATATCGGCGCCATCGCCCGCTTCGTCGAAGCGCGCGCCCGTGCCGTCGGTGAAAGGGTGGAGACATGATGGTCCATTGCGCGGTTGCACGGGCATGACAGTTCAGGTGACGACGCTACCGTCGGGCCTTACGGTCGCGACCCACGAGATGGCTCATCTCGAGAGCGCCGCGCTCGGTATCTGGGTCGGTGCAGGCTCACGGCTTGAACAGCCCGAGGAGCACGGCATCTCGCATCTGCTCGAGCATATGGCGTTCAAGGGGACCGCCCGACGCTCGGCGACCGACATTGCCGAGGAGATCGAGGCCGTCGGTGGTGAAGTCAATGCCGCGACCAGCGTCGAGACGACGTCCTATTATGCGCGAATCCTCAAGAATGACGCGGAACTCGCCGTCGATATTCTGGGCGATATCCTGTGCAATTCGGCCTTCGATGCCGAGGAGCTGGCGCGCGAGCAGCATGTGATCGTGCAGGAAATCGGCGCCTCACTCGACACGCCCGAAGATCGCGTCTTCGACTTCTTCGTCGAGAGCGCCTTCCCGGAACAGGCCCTCGGCCGCACCATCCTCGGCACGGCAGAGACCGTGCGCCGGACGAGTTCGGCGAACCTCTCCTCCTATCTGGATCGCCATTATCACGGGCCGTCGATGGTCTTGTCGGCCGCTGGCGCCGTCGACCATCAGGCGATCGTGCGCTATGCCGAGGAGCATTTCGCGAGCCTGCCCTCCAGCCCACTGCCGGAGCCCGCCAAGGCGCTCTATCGCGGCGGCGACATGCGCGAAAAGCGCAAGCTGATGGAGGCGCAGATTCTGCTGGGCTTCGAGGGGCTCCCCTACGCCTCCGAGGACTTCCATGCCGTGCAGATCCTCGCCTCGCTGCTCGGCGGCGGCATGTCATCGCGTCTCTTCCAGGAAGTGCGGGAAAAGCGCGGGCTCTGCTACTCGATCTATGCCTTCCACTGGAGCTTCGCCGATACCGGCATTTTCGGCATCCATGCGGCGACCGGCGCGGATGACATCGACAAGCTGATGCCGGTTCTGCTCGGGGAGCTCGAGCGGTCCAGCCAGGACCTCACCGAGGCCGAGCTCGGGCGCGCCCGGGCGCAGATGCGGGCCAGCCTGCTCATGAGTCTCGAAAGCCCCGCCGCACGCGCGGGCCAACTCGCGCGGCAGATGCTCTTGTTTGGCCGGCCGATTCCGGTCGACGAACTCGTCGCCCGCATCGACGACGTCAGTGTCGAGCGCGTCCGCAACCTCGCCCAAACCCTGTTCACGGGAAGCGCACCGACCGTCGCGGCCATCGGGCCGATCGACAAGCTGGCCAGCCGAGACCGCATCGCCGCGCGGCTCGGATCTCCGGTCGAGGCCTGACGATTGGATACGGGGCTGGGCGCGACGATGGAATTCCTGAGATCGGTCGTGCCCTTCCACCCGGCACCGATCATTGCCGGCGAAAAGGTCATCCTGCGCGCGCCGACCATGGCCGACTATCCGGCCTGGTCCAGCCTGCGCGAGGAGAGCCGGAATTTCCTGATGCCCTGGGAGCCGATCTGGCCGTCCGATGACCTGACGCGCCCCGCTTACAGGCGTCGTCTCCGGCGCTATCAGCGTGAAATGCACGAGGCGACGGGCTATCCCTTCCTCGTCTTCAAGGCTGAGGGGCTGACGCTGGTCGGCGGCTTGACGCTCTCCCACATCGTGCGCGGCGTCACGCAATCCTGCTCGCTCGGCTATTGGATGGGCGCGCCTTATGCCGGCCAGGGCCTGATGGGCGCGGCCGTCAAAGCGATCATGCCGTTCGTGTTCGAGACGTTGCGGCTGCACCGACTGGAAGCGGCCTGCCTGCCGCACAACGCCGCTTCCATCCGCCTTCTCGAAAAAGCCGGATTTACACGCGAGGGCTATGCTCGTCGTTATCTCTGCATCGAGGGACGCTGGCAGGATCACCTGCTCTTCGCCATCGTCAGCGACGATCCACGGCCCTGAAGCGAGATATACGATTTCCACGGCCCGCCAATTGCCGCGCGGGCGATCACACTCATTACCGGGGCGAAAAACCCTTGGACTGGCATGCCGTTGAATAGTAACTCTCAACGGCCTGTAGGAGGTTTGTTTGTCGCTTAACCGTATCGTCGCAGCGATCGGTATCGTGCTTTTTGCGCTCGCGGGATCCGCATCTCGTGTCGAAGCGCTGGACGCACTGACCGTGCCGCTCGACGGCAAGACCCTCGATCTGACCAACGCTGTCGACTTCGCGTCGCGCGACCCCTCCGATCGTGTCCAGGTTTCGACCGCGCCCGGCGCGGACGGCATTGTGCGCCGAATCGAAGTGCGCGCGAACGGAGCCGGTGGAACCTCCTACTGGGCCTATTTCGCGCTCACCAATAATGGCGACGAACAGATCGATCGTCTGCTGGTCGCGCCGCATTTCCGATTGGCCAATTCCGGCCTGCTCATTCCCGATCTAGGTGCTTCGCGCATCGCCACGGTGACCCCGAGCCAGGGGTTCGCGCCGGAGCGACAGCAGAGCCAGGAAGCCGACGTCTTCCGCATAACGCTCGACCCCGGCGCCATCGTGACCTTCGTGATCGAGCTCAGGACGCCGGTCCTGCCGCAGCTCTATCTCTGGGATCCCGACAACTACAAGGACGCGATCAACAGCTACACGCTGTATCACGGCATCGTCCTCGGCATTTCCGGCCTGCTGGCGCTGTTCCTCACCATCGTCTTCGTGGTGAAGGGCACGGCCATGTTCCCGGCGACAGCCGGTCTCGCCTGGTCGGTGCTGATCTATCTCGCGATCGATTTCGGCTTCTGGAACAAGGTGATCCAGATCGCGCCCGGCGACGACAAGATGTGGCGCGCCTTTGCGGAGGTGCTGCTTTCGGCGGCGCTGCTGATCTTCACCTACACCTATCTCAATCTGAACCGATGGCATGTGCGCTACAGCCACGCCACCATCGCCTGGCTCGTCGGCCTCGTGATCCTGCTCGGCGTCGCGGTGTTCGAGCCCGGCATCGCGGCGGGCGTCGCACGGCTTTCCTTCGGCCTGACCGTCACGCTCGGCTTCCTCGTCATCATCTATCTTTCGCTGCATCATTATGATCGCGCGATCATGCTGATCCCGACCTGGATTCTCCTGATCGTCTGGATCGCCGGCGCCTATCTGACCGTCACCGGCACGCTCGCGAATGACGTGATCCAGCCGGCGCTGAACGGCGGCCTGGTGCTGATCGTGCTGCTGATCGGGTTCACGGTGATGCAGCATGCGTTCGCCGGCGGAACCATCGCGCAAGGCGCCATCGGCGAGACGGAGCGGCGCGCCCTGGCGCTGACCGGCGCGGGCGACATCGTCTGGGACTGGGATGTCGCGCGCGACCGCATCTTCACCAGCGCCGAGGCCGAGGAGTTGCTGGGCCTCAAGCACGGCACGCTGGAAGGACCCGCGCGCGACTGGCTCGATGTGCTCCACCCCTCCGACCGCGACCGGTTCAAAGCCACCCTCGACGCCGTCATCGAACAGCGCCGTGGCCGCATCTCGCAGGATTTCCGCCTGCGCTCTGAAGATGGCCATTATCGCTGGTTCCATCTGCGCGCCCGGCCGGTGCTCGGCTCGGATGGTGAGGTTCTGCGCTGCGTCGGCACGCTGCTCGACGTCACCGAAGAGCGGACCTCGGAAGAGCGGCTGTTGCACGACGCCGTGCACGACAATCTGACGGGACTGCCCAATCGCGAGCTCTTCGTCGATCGCCTCGCCATGGCGATGACGCGGACGCAAACGGAAGGCGCGCCGCGCCCGTCCGTCTTCCTGCTCGACATAGATCGCTTCAAGCAGGTCAATGACGGTTTCGGCCTTTCAGTCGGCGATTCGATGCTGCTGACCGTTGCGCGCCGCCTCGCACGCCTGCTCAAGCCCCAGGACACGCTCGCCCGGCTCGCCGGCGACCAATTCGCCTTCCTTCTGATTTCGGAGAACGAGCCCGAACGGATCGCGGCCTTCGCCGATTCGGTCCGCCGGACGCTGCGCGCGCCGATCTCGTTCGGCGACAAGGAAATCTTCCTGACCGCCTCGATCGGCATCGCCATGTATGATGCCAAGCAGTCCGAAGCGATCGAGATGGTCAAGGATGCCGAGATCGGCATGTATTACGCCAAGCGCCTCGGCGGCGACCGCATCGAAGCCTTCCGGCCGGCGCTGCGCCAGCATGGGGCCGACACGCTGACGCTGGAAGCGGATCTTCGCCGCGCCATCGGCCGCGACGAAATCAAGGTTCTGTACCAGCCGGTAGTGCGCCTCGAAGACCGCACGATTTCGGGCTTCGAGGCTCAGGTGCGTTGGGATCACCCGAAGCATGGCCGCATTCCGTCGGCGGAGTTCATCCCGCTGGCCGAACGCAGCGGGCTGATCATTCCGCTCGGCCTCTTCGTGCTCGACCGGGCGGCGAAGCAGCTTTCCGACTGGCAGGAACAGCTCGGCCGCGACGTGCCGCTCTTCGTCTCGATCAATATTTCGAGCCGGCAATTGCTCCGTCACGACCTGATCAACGATGTGAAATCGGTGCTCTCGCGCTCGCCGCTGCAACGCGGCTCGCTGAAGCTGGAGCTCTCCGAAAGCCTCGTCATGGAGAACCCCGAATATGCCGCGCAAGTGCTGGCGCGCGTCCGGGAACTCGGCGCCGGCCTGTCGCTCGATGATTTCGGAACGGGCTATTCCTCGCTCTCCTACCTGCAGCGCTTCCCCTTCGACACGCTGAAGATCGACCAGAGCTTCGTGCGCGGCCCGGCGGCCAAGCAGAAGCGCGTCATCCTGCGTGCCATGATCGGCCTTGCCCACGAACTGCACATGGACGTGGTCGCCGAGGGCGCGGAGACGGAGGACGACGCGCTCGATCTCTACGATCATGGCTGCGAATTTGCGCAGGGCTTGCTGTTCGGCCAGCCGATGACGGCCGTCGATGCCGGCAAGCTGCTCTTCCGCGAGGAAGAGGCGCTGATCGCGTAGAGCGTCAGCCGGATTTGGCGGGGGTGTTCCGGGCGCCCCGCTTGACAGCGCCCTGCCCCGTCCCTCTATTCCCGGGCAGGCGATATTGATCGAAGCGACCATGACAGAAGCGACGAAGCCTCCGCTGGATATCCTGCTCTGCGCGCCGCGCGGCTTCTGCGCCGGTGTCGATCGTGCGATCCAGATCGTCGAGCTGGCGCTGAAGAAATTTGGCGCGCCGGTCTATGTCCGGCACGAAATCGTCCATAACCGCTATGTCGTCGACGGTCTCAGGGACAAGGGCGCGGTCTTCGTCGAGGAATTGACCGAGATCCCCGATGACGGACAGCCCGTCGTCTTCTCGGCCCATGGCGTCCCCAAATCCGTGCCGGAAAATGCGCGTTCCCGGCAGATGTTCTTTCTCGACGCCACCTGCCCGCTCGTCTCCAAGGTCCACAAGGAAGCGCAGATCCATTTCAAGCGCGAGCGCGAGATCGTGCTGATCGGCCATGCCGGCCATCCCGAGGTGATCGGCACGATGGGGCAGTTGCCCGAGGGCAGCGTCACGCTGCTGGAGACGGTCGAGGATGCGCTGGCCTTTACGCCGAAGGATCCGGAGCGGCTCGCCTTCATCACGCAGACAACACTTTCGATCGACGATACGGCGGCGATCGTGCGCGTCCTGACCGAGCGCTTTCCCTCGATCACGGCGCCGCACAAAGAAGATATCTGCTACGCGACGACCAATCGACAGGAAGCCGTGAAGCGGATCGCCGGCCAGGTCGACGCCATGATCGTCGTGGGCGCGCCGAACTCGTCCAATTCGCAGCGTCTGCGCGAAGTGGCCGAGCGCGAGGGATGCCCGGTCTCGATCCTGATTCAGCGCGCCTCGGATATAGACTGGTCGCGGCTTGACGGCATCCGCAGCGTCGGCGTGACGGCAGGCGCGTCCGCGCCGGAAATCCTCGTCGAGGAAGTGATCGACGCCTTCGCGGCGCGCTATGCCGTCAAGGTCGAGCTCGTCCAGAATGCGGAAGAGACCATAGCCTTCAATCTGCCGCGCGAATTGCGCCTTTCCGCAGCCGAGTAGCACCCGATCCATGGCCGTCTATACCGAGATCGCAGACGACGAACTCGACCGCTTCATCGCGGGTTACGACATCGGCGCAATTCTCTCCGTCAAGGGCATTGCCGAAGGCGTCGAGAACTCGAACTTCCTCATCGTGACCGAGGCCGGCCCACACATATTGACGCTCTATGAGAAGCGGGTCGATCCGAACGACCTCCCCTTCTTCATCGGCCTCATGGACCATCTCGCCGCCCGGGGACTGACCTGTCCGCAGCCTGTGCGCAACAGAGCGGGCGAGGCTCTCGGCCGGCTGGCAGGTCGTCCCGCCGCAATCGTGACCTTTCTGCAGGGCATGTGGATCAGGCGGCCGCGCGTCGAGCATTGCGCCGCCGTCGGCGAGGCCTTAGCGCGGTTTCACATTGCCGGCGAGGGTTTCGCGCTGACACGCCGCAATGCTCTTTCCGTCGATAGCTGGCGACCGCTCTTCGATCGATCCGCCGGTCGCGCCGACACGGTGCTGCCGGGGCTCGCGATCGATATTGCGAGAGAACTCGACCAGTTGGAGGCCGCCTGGCCGACGGATCTGCCCAAGGGCGTGATCCATGCGGATCTTTTTCCCGACAATGTCTTCTTCCTGCGCGACAGGCTTTCGGGACTGATCGACTTCTATTTCGCCTGCAACGATTTCCTCGCCTATGACGCGGCAATCTGCCTGAACGCATGGTGCTTCGAACCGGACGGGTCGCTGAACGTGACCAAGGCCAAGGCCCTGCTCGGCGCCTACGCCAAGGTGCGCCCCTTCACGGACGACGAGCTCCGCCTGTTGCCGATCCTGGCGCGCGGCTCGGCGCTGCGCTTCCTGCTCACCCGCCTCTATGACTGGCTGAACGTGCCGCCGGGAGCGCTGGTGGCGCCGAAGGATCCGCTCGAATATCTGAAGAAGCTGCGCTTTCACCGCACGGTGCAGGATGTCGGCGCATATGGATTGAACATTTGACCGAAGAAAACAGCGTGACGATCTGGACCGACGGGGCCTGTTCCGGCAATCCCGGCCCCGGCGGCTGGGGCGCGATCCTGATCTATGGCGAAAAGCGGATGGAACTGAAGGGCGGCGCGCCCGACACCACCAACAACCGCATGGAGCTCACCGCAGCGATCGAAGCGCTCGATGCGCTCAAGCGCCCGTGCACGGTCGATATCCACACCGATTCCCAATATGTGAAGGGCGGGATCACCGGCTGGATCCATGGCTGGAAGAAGAACGGCTGGAAGACGGCCGACAAGAAGCCGGTGAAGAATATCGACCTCTGGCAGCGCCTGGACGAAGCGCTGAAGCGCCACAAGGTGAACTGGCACTGGGTCAAGGGCCATGCCGGCAACGAGGCCAATGAGCGCGCCGACGAACTAGCCCGCGAGGGCATGGCGCCGTTCAAGCCGAAGAAGCGGACCGTCGCAGCAAGCTGATCGCACAGTCCTTCGCAACGAATGGCCAGCCAGGTAACCGGCCGACCATTCGTGCCATATCCGCTCGTCTATCAGAGCATTTCGAGCGCGGCGGCCGCGCCGGAAACCGTGACGCCGCCCGGCGCGTCCTCGATATTGAGGGCCGAGACGACGCCGTCATCGACGATCATCGAATAGCGCTTCGAGCGGAGGCCGAGCCCACCCGCCGTCAGGTCGATATCGAGTCCGATCGCCTTGGTGAAAAGGCCCGATCCGTCCGCCAGGAAGAGGATCTTGTCCTCGCCGCCCGAGGCCTTGGCCCAAGCGCCCATCACATGATGATCGTTCACCGAAACCACGGCGATCGTGTCGACGCCCTTGGCCTTGATCGCGGCAGCCTGCTCGATATAGCCCGGCAAATGGTTCTTGTGGCAGGTCGGCGTGAAAGCTCCCGGCACGGCGAAGAGCACCACCTTCTTGCCAGCAAAGACATCCGCCGTTGTCTTTTCCACGGCCCCGTCCGCCGTCATCACGCGGAACTTGGCCTCGGGCAGGCGATCGCCGACCGAAATCGTCATCATGTCACTCCGTCAATCTGTGCTGAGCGTGTTGGGAAGGGTCTGGTGAGAAGGAAGACTAGGGCGAAGCTACTGCGCCGTCGAGCTTGAAGGCGCGCGTTGTAGCGGCGCCACCTTCCGTCAAGGTGAGTGCGATCTGAGCGTCGTCAATCGGAGTGGTCGCGCTCTTGCGATCGACCGTAAAGCGGTAAGTCGTCCTGCCATCCTGGCTGCCTGTCGCCTTGGGCGGCGCGGGATACCAATCCGGCGGCGTCTCGACGAACAGTACCCCTTCGGCGCCGCTGCCGGTTGTGGCGACCACCTCGAATTCGGGCAACGCATCGGTGCCGCCGACCCGCTTCAACGCGTCGATCTCGAACGAACCCGGGCGCCCGGGCCCCGGCACAGCGGCGCGCGCCGCGGCGATCAGGTCCGCCGCTTCCGCGTCTTTCTCGCCTGATGGAACGTCGATGTTCGCGACCATCGAAACCGGCACGCACACCTCTTCACAGACGCCGAGATCGGCCTTGAGCACGAGGTTCAGTGCCTCGGCGGGATTGGCGCCTCGAAAGCGAACGGGCAGCACGACGCGGTTGTGATAGACATTGGTTGCGGCAAAGCCGTCATCGTCGCGCTCGGGAGCCGGGAAATCGACGGCCGGATCGGGCGCGTTGACCGAGCCGGCAAAATCAAGGCGCGGCGGGATGCCGGCATCGCCGGGCGAGCGCCAATAGGTCTTCCAGCCCGGATCGAGCACGATCTCGATCGCGGCATCGACCGTGCCATCAGGCGCGGGAGCCGAAGCGATCAGGCGCATGCGGGCATGATCGCCGTCAACCCAGTCGCCGATCGCGGCGGAGGCCAGCGGCGCACCTAACAGAAGCAGTGCGAAGGAAAGCGGAAGGCAGGATGAATGATGCAGCATGGGCGGCACGCTAGCCGCGTCGACGCGCAATCACCAGAGTTGCCGGCCCGGAGATGATCATTTGTTCGTGTCTGCACGGCCTTTCCTTTTCGTGGCGCCGTGCTACGCTTTTAACCATGAGCGAACGCAGACATGGCAAGACTGCCGACAGCAGCTATCTCGACGGGCAGTTCCTGATTGCCATGCCGAGCATGGAAGACGATCGCTTTGCCCGCTCCGTGGTCTATGTCTGCGCGCATTCCGACGAAGGCGCGATGGGCATCGTGATCAACCAGCGTGTCCCGCAGATCGACTTCGCCGATCTCCTGGTTCAGCTCGACATCATCCCGGAGGGGATCGAGATACGCCTGCCGGATGCCGCCAGTCGCATGATCGTTCAACGTGGCGGTCCCGTCGAAACCGGGCGTGGCTTCGTGCTCCACACGGCCGATTATTTTGTCGAGAACTCGACGCTGCCAATCGACGAGAACATCTCGCTGACCGCGACAATCGAGATCCTGAAGGCGATTGCGCTGGGTTCGGGTCCTGAAAGCGCCATGCTGGCGCTGGGCTATGCCGGCTGGGCGCCGGGCCAGCTCGAAAACGAGATCCAGGCCAATGGCTGGCTCCATTGCGATGCGCGGTCGGATCTGATCTTCGATTCCGATCTCGAAACCAAATATGTCCGTGCGCTGGCGCTGCTCGGCGTCGATCCGGCCATGCTGTCGGGAGAAGCCGGCCACGCTTGAGGCGGCCGGCTCCTCGCATCGCTACTCCTTGCCGGGCTCGGCTTCGAAGGCCAGAAACTGCGTGATCTGGCTGTCATTGAAATTGTTGTCCGAGACGAAGACGAGACTGCGATTGCCGTCGGGGAGCGTCGGGCCGAAGCTCATCCCCTCCAGATTGTCGACGTGGCCGAGTTCCGGCAGCTTGGAGAAATCGAGCACGAGGCGCTTCTTCATCGGCTGGTACGCGGCGCCCGCGAGCGCGTTGATACCCGATACATCGGTGGCGCCGGTCGTATCGGCTTCATAGAGGCGGATATACATCTTCCAGACGCCATCAGCGCCTTCGACCCCCGAACGCTCGAGCACGAGCAGCCGGTGGTCGTCCAGCGCCAGGATTTCGCTGACGCCATTGTCGCCGTTCTTGCCCGCGGGCTTGGCCTGGATCGGATCGACCGGATAGGCATATTCGGCAAGCATCTCGCCGGCCCGCCCGATATGAATGATGCGCGCCATCGTACCGGCCTCGACCGTCGCGATCGGGCCATCCTGGTAGAGGGCCGACTCCATGCCGACCCAGACCGACTTGGCATCCGGCGCGAAGCTCAAGCCTTCGAATGTGAGGTTGTGGCGGGCGCCGAGTTCCTGGTCCTTATGGACCTGGAACAGATCGGGCATCGGTACGCTCGCAACGGCCCGCCCCTCCGGCGTCACGATGTTCAGGAAGGGCGAAAGGCCGAGCTTGCGATCGCCCTCGCTGGTCCACCAGATATTGCCGGTTTCCGGATCGACCCGAAGCGCCTCCGGGTCTGGAACGACCCCGCCCGCCTTGGCATTCGGATAGGCCGTTCCGTCGCCCTGGCGGAAGGTTACGGCCTTCTTGAGGTCGATGGCAGTGAAAGCGTTGGAGCCATAGGTCAGTGCACCGACATAGAAGCGCGCGGGCGCCTTATCGGACTTGTCGTCGCTGATGATCGACCAGAGACCAGTCTTGGCATCGTAGTCGATGCCCGAGAGGCCGCCGACGAGCGTGCCGTCGACGGTGGCATCATTCGGCACCGTCACCGCTCCGATGAAGCGGAGCGCGCCGACATCCGTCGAATCGGCGGCCAGGGCAAGGCCCGGCGCAAGCGCCAGGGCGGCGACGCAGGCCAGATGGGTCAGTTTGATCATGATGGGAGCCTCCGATCGGTCCAAGGTGGCCGGATCAGACAATGGAGCCGTTACAGCGCTATGACGAAGCCGGCGCGCAGACCGATCTAGCGCCGACCGCGCAGAACACCGCGCGCATAGGCGATGAACACGGCGACCAAGGCGAAGGCGAGGCCGAACCAGGTCACCACATATTGCAGGTGATTGTTCGGGAAGATGATGGTCGTCTCGCCACCCTGCGGCAGGCCGCCAATATTGGGTGTCGCGTCCGCGTCAATCGAATAGGGCGCGACTTCGGCCGCCGGGAGGCCGGACGCGCGGGCGAACAAGGACGGCTCGCGCGCAAACCATTGATCGTCCCTGCTGATGCCATCGCCGAACCAGTGCGACGGCCTCTCGGGGCGCCGGAGCAGCCCCGTCACCGTAACATGCCCTTCGATCTGGCCTGCCAGACGCTTGGCCGGCAGGCGGTTCGCATCCGGCACGAAGCCGCGATTGACATAGACGATCCAGCCAGCATCGGTCCTAAACGGGGTGAATACCCACCACCCGACTCCGCCGACGGGCCCGCGCGGCTCCGACAGCGAACCGTAGAGATAGGCTTCCCTGTCGTTCAGGAAGCTTCCGGAGACGGAAACGGGCGTGTAGTCGAACGCCGCAAGATCGAGCTTCGGCCAGTCTGACGGACCGGGTGCTGCGACCGGAGCATCGTGGATGCGGCCGTTCACCTGCGCGATCAGCGCTTCCTTCCAGTGCAGGCGACGCCATTGCCATGCACCAAGCGAACAGAGAAGCGCGAAAACGATGATCGCCGCAATCGTCGGGGCGATCAGGCGCGATGCCGGAGAGCACACGCTGGGTGCCGGCATGGCCTCAGTTCCCCTCCAGGCGTCCCTGCTCAGCCTTGGTGCGATACTGGATTCCGACCATCAGCCCCTTGAGCGGCCGCAACATGCCCAGTGACAATCCCAGAATGAGCGGCAGCCAGAGGATGATGTGGACCCAGAATGGCGGCTGGAAGGTGAACTCCACATAGAGCGCCAGAAAGGCGACGATGAAGCCCACGATCAGGATGATGAAGACGGCCGGGCCGTCCCCCGAATCGATGAAAGCGAAATCGAGCCCGCAATTCTGGCAGCGCGGCTGCAGATCGAGAAAGCCCTTGAAAAGCCGACCCTGGCCGCAGCGCGGACAAAGCCCGCGCATACCGGTCGTGAGCGGAGACAGCGGCGGATAATGCGCCTTGTCACGATAGGCTGGCGCTGGTGTCGTTTCACCAGAGGCCGCGGTCTCGCTCGGGTCGGTCGTCATCACTCAGCCTTCCGGAAAGCTGTGACGGGCGTACCGGAGCACAGATCAGTTCACATGCGAGCCGACCCCGCATCAGCGGGGCCGGTCAGTTGACCGCCTCAGGCGGCGTGGATCGGCGCGCCCCATCCACCCCAAACATAGATGGCGAAGAACAGGAAGATCCAGACCACGTCGACGAAATGCCAGTACCAGGCCGCCGCCTCGAAGCCGAAATGCTCCTTCGGGGTGAACTGGCCAGCCAGAGCGCGCAGCAGGCAGACGATCAGGAAGATCGTGCCGATGATGACGTGGAAGCCGTGAAAGCCGGTCGCCATGAAGAAAGTGGCGCCGTAAATGTTGCCGCCGAACGAGAACGCCGCATGGGTGTACTCGACCGCCTGGACGCAGGAGAAGATCACGCCCAGCACGACGGTGCAGATCAGGCCCCATTTCAGGCCTTCCCGGTCATTGTGCAGCAGCGCATGGTGCGCCCAGGTGACCGTGGTGCCCGATGTGAGCAGGATCAGCGTGTTGAGAAGCGGCAGGTGCCAGGGATCGAAGACTTCGATGCCCTTCGGCGGCCAGTGACCGCCGGTGAAGTCGTAACGCGCCACATTCTGCGCTTCGCCCGCGAAGAGGCTCGCGTCGAAGAAGGCCCAGAACCAGGCGACGAAGAACATCACCTCGGAGGCGATGAAGAGGATCATGCCGTAGCGCAGGTGCAACTGCACCACGCGGGTGTGATAGCCCTCCTGGCCCTCCTTGATCACGTCGGTCCACCACGCTGCCATGGTGTAGAGGACGATCAGAAGGCCGGGCGCAAGCCAGAGCAAGGAAGCGCCGTGCATATAGGAAATGCCGCCGATCGCCATGGCGAAGGCACCGAACGAGGCGATGAACGGCCACGGACTCGGATTGACGAGGTGGTAGTCGTGGTGCTTGGCGGCGTGGGCTTCAGCCATCGAGATGCTCCCCGGTCCTTCTTAAAGCGGTTTTTGCGAGTTGGGCGACGTGTTGGCGGCGACGGGCGCCGAACTGGCCGTGGCACTCGGAAAGAACGTGTAGGACAGCGTTATGGTGTCCGTGAAACGATTGTCTGGATCATTGGCCATGGCCGGATCGACGAAGAACGTCACCGGCATCTCAACGCGTTCACCCGGCTTGAGCGTCTGCTCCGTGAAGCAGAAGCAGGCGATCTTGTTGAAGAACTGACCCGCCGATCCCGGCGTCACATTGAACGTCGCCTGTCCCGTCGCCACGCGGTTGGTACGGTTTTCAGCGACGAAGTTGACCTTCCGGATCTCGCCCAGACGGATCGTCACCTGACGCTCCTCGGGCCGGAACGCCCAGCCGATGCCATTGGCAACATTTGCGTCGAAGCGCACGACGACGGTGCGGTCGATCGCCTGGGCGGGCGGCGCCTCGGCCCTGCGCGTGGTACCGCCATAGCCGGTGACCTGGCAGAACATCTGGTAGAGGGGCACCGCCGCGAAGGCGGCGCCGAGCATCGCCGCGCCGAAGACGGCACAGGCTGCTGCGGTGACACCAAGCGTGCGCTTCGCGCTCATCCGGTCCTCACAAGGGTCGGTTGGCGATGACGCCGGGGCCCATCTTGACGATGGTCACGACGTAGAACAGGACGACGAGTGCGCCCAGAGCCAGCCCGATGGCGATCGAACGCGCACGCCGGCGACGCTTCTGGACTTCCGTCAGTCGGATGCCGTCTTCAGCCATGCTCATCTCCCTACACGGCCCAGCCGATGAGGCTGATGCAGCGCTCGACGAGAAGCATGGCAAACAGCAGGAACAGATAAAGGATCGAGAATGCGAACAGGCGCTTGGCCGGAAGCATGGCCTGGTCGCTATCCTTCATCCGGTAGACGCGGATCGCCAGGATAACGAAGGCGAGACCCAGGACCGACGCGGCCACGCCATAGGCGAAGGATGCAAAGCCGAGGATCGTCGGCAGCACGCCGATCGGCGCCAGGATCAGCGAATAAAGCAGGATCTGGCGGCGCGTTTCGGCGAGGCCCGAGACAACCGGCAGCATCGGGATGCCGGCGCGGCGATAATCGTCCGACTTGAACATCGCCAGCGCCCAGAAATGCGGCGGCGTCCACATGAAGATCATCAGGAAAAGGACGATGCTCTCGAAAGAGACCGAACCAGTCACCGACGCCCAGCCGACGACCGGCGGGAACGCGCCAGCCGCGCCGCCAATGACGATGTTCTGCGGCGTCCAGCGCTTCAGCCACATCGAATAGATCACGACATAGAAGAAGATCGTGAAGGCGAGCAGCAGGCCGGCAACGAGATTGACGAAAAGCGCGAGGAGCGTGACCGAAAAAGCCGCGAGCGTCAGCCCGAACGCGAGCGCCTCACCCTTCGTGACACGTCCCGACGGGATCGGGCGGCCGCTGGTGCGCTTCATGATCGCGTCGATATCGGCGTCGTACCACATGTTGAGCGCGCCCGACGCCCCTGCGCCGACCGCAATGCAGAGCAGCGCCGTGAAGCCGAGCACCGGATGAATGCCGCCCGGCGCCATCATCATCCCGACGAGAGCCGTGAACACGACGAGCGACATCACGCGCGGCTTCAGCAGCGCGATATAGTCGGACGGGCTGGCCAGATTGCCAGCCTCCGCATCGACACGGTCGAGATGAATATCAGACATTCAGCCTACCAGTTGTGAAGAGGGCCGGGTCGTCCCGGCCCCGTTCTCGTTGATTGCTCAGTGCTTGGTGTCGCCGATGCGCGGCAGCACTTCCCACTGATGGAAGGGCGGCGGCGACGAGAGCTGCCATTCGAGCGTCGTGGCGCCCTCACCCCAGGGATTATTCGGTGCCGGGACCTTCTTCAGGAAGGCGTCGATGACGCCATAGAGGAAGATCAGCACGCCGAGAGCGGAGATGTAGGAGCCGATCGACGAGACGAAGTTCCAGCCCCAGAGCGCATCCGGATAGTCCGCATAGCGGCGCGGCATGCCGTCCATGCCGAGGAAGTGCTGCGGGAAGAAGACCAGGTTCACGCCGATGAACATGACCCAGAAGTGCAGCTTGCCGATCGAGTCATTGTACATGTAGCCGAACATCTTCGGGAACCAGTAGTACCAGCCTGCGAAGATGGCGAACACGGCGCCGAGCGACAGCACGTAATGGAAGTGCGCGACGACGAAGTAGGTGTCCTGGTAGGAGCGGTCGAGGCCGGCATTGGCGAGCATGACGCCCGTGACGCCGCCGACCGTGAACAGGAAGATGAAGCCGATGGCCCAGAGCATCGGCGTCTTGAACTCGATCGAGCCGCCCCACATCGTGGCGATCCACGAGAAGATCTTCACGCCGGTCGGGACCGCGATCACCATGGTCGCCGCCACGAAATAGGCCTGGGTCTCGAAGGAGAGGCCGGTCGTGTACATGTGGTGCGCCCACACGATGAAGCCGACGACGCCGATCGCGACCATGGCGTAGGCCATGCCGATATAGCCGAAGATCGGCTTCTTCGAGAAGGTCGAGACGATGTGGCTGATGATGCCGAAGCCGGGCAGGATCAGGATGTAGACTTCCGGATGACCGAAGAACCAGAACAGGTGCTGGAACAGGATCGGATCGCCGCCGCCATCGGGCTTGAAGAAGGTGGTGCCGAAATTGCGGTCGGTCAGCAGCATGGTGATCGCACCGGCGAGAACCGGCAGCGACAGCAGCAGCAGGAAGGCCGTGACGAGCACCGACCAGGCGAAGAGCGGCATCTTGTGCAGCGTCATGCCCGGAGCGCGCATGTTGAAGATCGTGGTGATGAAGTTGATCGCGCCGAGGATAGACGACGCGCCCGAAATATGCAGCGCCAGGATCGCGAAATCGACGGCCGGACCCGGCTGGCCCTCAGGACCCGAACCCGAGAAGGGCGGATACATCGTCCAGCCGCCGCCGACACCGTGCTGGCCCGCCGCGCTCGGCATGAACAGCGAGATGACGAGCAGCAGGATCGAGGGCGGCAGCAGCCAGAACGAGATGTTGTTCATGCGCGGGAACGCCATGTCCGGCGCACCGATCATGATCGGGACGAACCAGTTGCCGAAGCCGCCGATCATCGCCGGCATGACCATGAAGAAGATCATGATCAGACCATGCGCGGTCGTGAACGTGTTAAAGACGTAGGGATTGCCGAAGATCTGCAGGCCAGGCTGCTGCAATTCCATGCGGATGGCGATTGAAAGCGCACCGCCGATGATGCCCGATATGATCGCGAAGATCAGGTACATCGTGCCGATGTCTTTGTGATTGGTCGAATAGACCCATCGACGCCAACCAGTCGGATGGTGGTCGTGCGCGGCGTGAGCAGCCTCTGCAGCCATGATCGGCTCCCTTCCCTATCGTAACGGCGTCACGATGCGCGCATCGGAGCCGGTCAATTCACGCTTGTCGAGCCGGGATTACCGGCTCGCGACGTCCACGGTCGTTGCCGCAGCGGCCGTCTTGGCCGCGTCCTCGTCGATGGCGGCCGCGAGCGTCTTGTAGGCACCCGGCAGATCGGTCTTCGCTGCCGTGACCCAGGCCTGGAACTGCTCGGGCTTCACGACGCGGATAGCGATCGGCATGAAGGCGTGGCTGATGCCGCAAAGCTCGGAGCACTGGCCGTAATACACGCCCTCGCGCTCGGCCTGGAACCAGGTCTCGTTCAAGCGGCCGGGGATCGCGTCGATCTTGATGCCGAAGGCCGGCAGCGCGAAGGAGTGGATCACGTCGGCGCCGATGACCTGCATGCGCACCACCGTGCCGACCGGGACGATCATCTCGTTGTCGACCGCCAGCAGGCGCGGCTGCTTGGCCGGATCGGTCCGCTCGCTGTCCTGCAGCATCGTCGAATCGAAGGCGACGCCGCCATTATCGGGATATTCGTAGTTCCAGTACCACTGCAGGCCGGTCGCCTTGACGGTCAGGACCTTGGCCGGATCGTAGTCCTTCAGGATGCGGCCCGGATCTTCCTGGGCGAAAAGCAGCGAGAAGGAGGGAACCGAGATCGCGATCAGGATCATGATCGGCGCGACCGTCCAGATCACCTCGATCAGCGTGTTGTGCGAGGTCTTGGACGGCACCGGGTTCGCCTTCGCATTGAAGCGAACCATGACATAGATCAAGAGCGCCAGCACAACGAGGACTACAGCTACCATCGCAATGACGATGCCGATGTTGAACCGGTTGATCATTTCCATGATCGGTGAAGCCGGCTCCTGCAGCCACATAGCCCAAGGCGTGGGCTGCGCAGCGCTGGCCGTGCCGGTCAGGCCAGCCAACATGGCTCCGCCAAGCGCCAGCCCCGATACGAGACGCGTCATAGCCTTCGTCACGTCCTCACTCCCCTTCCATCGTTCGCGGCACGAGCCTGTCACCATGAAACCGGCGCCTCAGCCTCCGTTGCGCCATTTTCCGCAACAGTATAGGCGGAAGAGGTTCCACTTCCACGCGGTGATTTCGGTCGCGGCCGAATATCGCCGAGTGAAACCACATGGCCCTTTGCCTCGCAACGGCGGATCGTGAGAAATGATGCGGCAAATCGCGCTCGATTGCGCCCGGGCCGCCGGTTTCCGCGATCCGTGGATTGCGGATCATGGGTATAGGATACGGTCGGCCGAGGCCGAGAAACCGAGGAGATGATCAGGTGAAGGCTCAATTGTTGTTCCATCGTGTCGCCGGCCCTGTCCGGCGATTCGCATGGGTAGCCATGGCCCTCTTCGCGCTTCTTCTGCCCGCCGCCGGACCGGCGGCGGCACAGGGTGTCTCGAAGGGCATGCATGGAGACTGGGAGACGCGCTGCGACAAGCCGCCGGGCGCCCAGGAAGAAATCTGCTCCATGATGCAGTTCGTCACCGCCGAGGACCGCGACAATGTCGGGCTTTCGGTGATCGTTCTGAAGACGGCGGACAAGAAATCCAAGGTGATGCGCGTGCTGGCGCCGCTCGGCGTGCTGCTTCCCTCGGGCCTCGGCCTCAAGATCGACCAGAACGAAATGGGCCGCGCCGGCTTCGTGCGCTGCCTGCCGGATGGCTGCCTCGCCGAGGTCATCCTCGACGACGACCTGCTCGGCAAGCTCAGGAACGGCAAGACCGCGACCTTCGTGATCTTCCAAACGCCTGAAGAGGGTATCGGCATCCCGATCTCGCTGAACGGCTTCGGGCCGGGCTTCGACGCCCTGCCCTGATCGAGCGAACGGAGAACGAGCAGCATGGCCCGCATCGAATCGATCCAGTCCCTGCGGGCCATCTATGGCGAGCCAATGGGCCGCTCGGTTGCCAAGCAACTCGACCATATCGACAAGCATTGCCGTCGATTCATTGAGCTTTCGCCGTTCCTGATCATTGCGACACAGGGCGTCGATGGCTATGGCGACGCGACGCCGCGCGGCGACCATCCGGGATTCGTGACGGTCTCCAATGATACGACGCTGATCATCCCCGATCGTCCGGGCAACCGCCGCCTCGATTCGCTCTCCAACATCGTCGAGCGGCCTGGCATCGGCCTGATCTTCCTGATTCCGGGCGTCGACGAGACGCTGCGCGTCAACGGCACCGCCATCATCGACGACGACCTCGCCTTGCGCGCGGCGCATAGGGCGGATGGCAAGGTGCCGGCGACGGTCCTCGTCGTCACCGTCAAGGAAGCCTATCTGCAATGCGCCAAGGCGCTGATGCGCTCGAAACTCTGGGCGGATGAAAGCCGGATCGATCGCGCAGCGCTTCCGACCATGGGCGAGATGCTCAAGGACCACACGCGCTCGAACGAGCCGCCGGAATCGCAGGACGCGATGGTCGAGCGCTACGCCCGGCAGCTCTATTGAGCCGGATCCGGAAGCGGGCGCGCTCTCGCCGATCATGATTTGCCGCCTGCCGGGGGTGCGAAACGGATTGCGCTTCCTTATCTTTCCTGTTGCGTTTCATTACCCCGGAGTTGCCTTTCATGGCCGAAGATCAACATTCCGTTCTCGCGCGCGCCGGCCTCGACCGTGACGAGGCTGAAGTCGTCGTCGCCGAGGCGCTGGCCGGTGCCGATGACGGCGAGCTCTATCTCGAATATGCGCAGTCGGAAGGCCTGGTCTTCGACAATGGCCGCCTCTCCGGCGCCAGCTACGATACGCGCCAGGGCTTCGGTCTCCGCGCCGTCTCGGGCGAGGCGGTCGGCTATGCGCATGCGGGCGAAATCTCGCTCGATGCGATCCGCCGCGCCGGCGAGGCCGTAGCCTCCGTGAAGGGCGGCCGCTCGGGCACGCTCGCGGCACCGCCGGCCGGCACCAACCGCGTGCTCTATACGGACGAAAACCCGCTCGGCAGTCCCTCCTTCGCCGAGAAGGTGACCCTGCTCGAGCAGATCGATGCCTATGCCCGCGCCAGGGACCCGCGCGTTCGACAGGTCAGCGCCTCGCTCGCCGGCTCGTGGCAGATCGTCGAGATCCTGCGCCCGGATGGCGTCTATCGCCGCGATATCCGCCCGATGGTCCGCGTCAGCGTCTCGATCGTCGTCGGCGATGGCGATCGGCAGGAGCAGGGTTCGTTCGGCATGGGCGGGCGCGAGGGCTTCGGCCAGTTCGTCGCCACGGATCGCTGGCACTATGCCGTGGACGAAGCGCTGCGCCAGGCGCTGGTGAACCTCGATGCCGTCCCCGCACCGGCCGGAACCTTCGATGTCGTGCTCGGCCCCGGCTGGCCCGGCGTCATGCTGCATGAAGCGGTCGGCCACGGCCTCGAGGGCGACTTCAACCGTCGCGGCGAGAGCGCCTTTGCCGGGCTGATGGGCCAGCAGGTTGCGGCCAAGGGCGTGACGGTCGTCGATGACGGCTCGATCATGGACCGCCGCGGCTCGCTCTCCTTCGACGACGAAGGCACGCCGACGCAATCGACCACGCTGATCGAGGACGGCATCCTCGTCGGCTACATGCAGGATCGGCAGAACGCGCGGCTGATGGGCATGAAGCCGACCGGCAATGGCCGGCGCCAGTCCTATGCCCATGTGCCGATGCCGCGCATGACCAACACGATCATGAAATCCGGCCATCACCAGCCGGACGAGATCATCGCCTCGGTCAAGGACGGCCTCTACATGGTCTCCTTCGGCGGCGGGCAGGTCGACATCACCTCGGGCAAGTTCGTCTTTTCCTGCACCGAAGGCTACCGGATCGAAAACGGCAAGATCGGCGCCCCGGTCAAGGGCGCGATGCTGATCGGCAACGGGCCCGAAGCGATGCGCCGCGTCTCGATGGTCGGCAACGACATGGCGCTCGACCTCGGCATCGGCACCTGCGGCAAGAGCGGCCAGGGCGTGCCGGTCGGCGTCGGCCAGCCGACGCTCCGGATCGACCAGATCACGGTCGGCGGCACGGCGACCTGAGCCGCCGGGGACGGCCTGCATGCAGAGCCCTTTGCGTGCAGGCCCCTATCCGGGTCCGGCACCGCCATGCAGCGCATATTCGACACGCGGCGCGTGGCCGAAGAGTTCCTTATAGGCGCGGCTGAAGGCCGCTTCGGAGACATAGCCGACGCGCAGGCCGATCTCGCCCACACGCGCATCGCGCCTCGACAGCATGTCGCGCGCCAGGCCCAGCCGCCATTCGTTCTGATAGCGCAGCGGGGAACGCCCGACGAGCGCGGTAAACCGCTCGCAGAAGCTCGAGCGGGACATGCCGGCGATGGTGGCCAGAACGGGAATGCTCCATCGCTGCATCGGCTTCTCATGGATCGCCTTCAAGGCGCGGGCGATGCGTGCATCGGAGAGCCCTCCCAACCACCCAGAGGAATGACCCTGCTGCACCCAGCTGCGTAGCGTGCGGATGACGACGAGGTCGATCAGCCGCGAAATCATCAGAGCCGCGCCCGGCTGAGCGTCGATCGTCTCGATCAGGAGGAAATGCGAGATCCCGTCGGTCCATCCGTCAGTTTCGGCGCGCCGGATATGGATGAGCGGAGGCAATGCCATGACCATGCCGCGAAGGCTCTCGGGATCGAACCAGAAGCGGCAGACGACGACCGTGGCCGGCTGATCGGCCGCCGAAACCCGAAACGCGCCGCAGCCCCGCGGAAACAGCAGCAGATCGCCGGTCGCGATCGTGACCGGCGGCTGGTCGTGGCCCTCCAGATACAGCGTGCCGGCCGTGACGACGGCGATATTTGCCTCGTCGGACGCGACATCCAGCGCATCCCCCGCCGCAACCTCCTGCGCCACGACGTGATCGCCGGTCAAACGTATCTGCGCCAGCACGTGGGACAGGAGGTCTCCGGACACGGCGCCTCGCGGCTCTTCCGGATGAATGATCAAGTTTTCCAGCGAATCCATCATGGCTGATCGGAGCCTTCAAGCGGTAAACAGTCGGCGAGGAAGCACGTAACTACCTGTTAATACGTAACTTCCTCAAGACAAAAAGCAATTGACCCGATCGCTCGGCGCGCCTCGGCAATTTACCGATCTTCCGCGCCCCTGGCCAAAAGGACATTCTGATGAACCGGCAGACTTCTCTGAAACCCACGGCTCTCGCCGCATCCCACTGGCTGAGGTCGTATTATTTCACCCGCGCGGGCGTCTCCATTGCATGGGTGGCGGCGGCGTTCACCGTCGGACGAACGATGCCACCGATCGCGGCGGCGCTGCTGGTCGCCTATCCGGCCTGGGATGCGGTCGCCAATCTGGTCGACGCGCGGCGCAGCGGCGGTTTGAAGGCCAATGCGAGCCAGGCGCTCAACGTCGCGATCAGCGGGCTCACCGCCGTCGCCGTTGCGGTCACCCTTGGGCAAAGCCTCAACGCGGTGCTCGCCGTCTTCGGCGTCTGGGCCATTCTCTCCGGCCTGTTCCAGCTGGCCACCGGCGTGCGGCGCTGGAGAGACGGTGGACAATGGGCGATGGTCCTGAGCGGCGCGCAGTCGGCGCTTGCCGGCGGCTTCTTCATCAAGCGCGCAACGGATGCCGGCATTCCGGGCACTGCGGATATCGCGCCCTATGCCGCGTTCGGAGCGTTCTACTTTCTCGTCTCGGCAGTTTGGCTGACGGTGAAGCTGGCGCGAAACCCAAATCCAAGCGCTCAGGGATAAAGGCGCTCGCGCTCCCACGAGCCCTGCCCCGGCTCGGCACGCCGGAAGACGACGCGGTCGTGCAGGCGGAAGGCGCCGTCCTTCCAGAACTCGATCTGGATCGGCCGGATGCGGAAGCCTGACCAGTGGGGCGGGCGGGGCACGTCACCGAGCGGATAGCGGGCGGCGACCACGGCCACCGCCTTCTCGAGGGCGAAGCGCGATTCGAGCGGGCGCGATTGCTGGGAAGCCCAGGCGCCGAGGCGGCTATGGCGCGGCCGGCTCGCGAAATAGGCATCGGCCTCCTGCGCGGTGACGAGTTCGACCGGACCGCGTATGCGAACCTGGCGGCGCAGGCTCTTCCAGTGGAACAGCACGGCGGCTTTTCGGCTCGCCAGGATCTCACGGCCCTTGGCGCTCTCATAATTGGTGTAGAAGACGAAGCCGTGCTCGTCGAAATCCTTCAGCAGCACCATGCGCACGTCGGGGAGCCCATCCTCGTCGACGGTGGCCAGTGCCATGGCGTTCGGATCGTTCGGTTCGGACTTCTCCGCCTCGAGCAGCCAGGCAGCCATCAAGCCGAACGGATCGGCAGATTCAGTGAAGTCACTCATCGTTAATCATCTTTTCCGATGCTGTCCCGAGGCTTCTGCCCAGGGACCACTCATGCCGCGACCGGACAGACATATATCGAGCGCGCGGCCCATGGCCAGACGGGGCATCGTATGATTCGGGTGCCGGCCGTCATCTTCTGCACGGCGATGCTCGCCGGATGCGGACTGACGCCCTCCGGCGCCGATCTCGACATGACCACGACCGGCTCGATCGCGCCTGCGGCCGCGCCGGAAAAGCCCTCCATGCCACCGACCCAGCCGAACGTCGTCGAGGCGGTGGCACCATCCGACTGGGAGCGCATTCGCCTCGTCGCGTCGACCAGCCTGGTCGGCCTCCCCAATGGCGGCGTGATCGACTGGACCAACCCCGATACCGGCTCCAACGGGACCATCTCTCCCCTGCTCGCGGCGCGGAACGAGCCCGACGGCCGCAATTGCCGTGCGTTCGCACTTACTGTCAGCGACATTCGTGGTATCAGGCGCTATCGCGGTGATGCCTGTCGCGCGACGGACGGCATGTGGCAGCTCTTCGACGTGACGCCGGAGGACAGCGCGCTGCTCTGAAACGCAGATTGAGTGTTCCGCATCTCTGGATTCTATTCCTAGGCGTACCTATTTGAGGATGAGTTCCGGGCTTTCGAGCCGGAATGAATCCTGCCCTTCGAGGGGGTTTTTATGCGCGATCCATATGAAGTGCTCGGCGTCAGTCGGACGGCGAGCGAGGCTGAGATCAAGAAGGCGTTTCGCCGTCTCGCCAAGAAACTGCATCCCGACAGCAACCAGAACGATCCGAAAGCTCAGGACAAGTTTGCCGAGCTGAACTCGGCTCATGAAATCATCGGCGACAAGGACAAGCGGGCGCAGTTCGACCGCGGCGAAATCGACGCCGAAGGCAAGCCGCGCTTTCAGGGCGGCGGCTTCGAGGGCTTCCAGGGCTTCGACCCGCGGACGGCCGGCGCGGGCGGCGGGCGCACATTCCGCTGGTCGTCCGGCGGCGGTGGCGCCGGCACGGACGACATATTGAACGATATTCTCGGCGGCTTTGCCGGCGGCCAATCCGGATTCAGCGGGTTTGGCGGCATGGGCGGAGGCCGGCAGGGCGGGGCCAGGCCACGCAGCCGCGGCGAGGATCTTTCGGCGACCGTCGCCGTGACGCTGGAGCAGATCTTCCGGCAGGAGAAGGTGCGCGTAGACCTGCCGACCGAGAAGACGGTGGAAATCGCCGTCCCGGCCGGCACGCGGTCGGGCCGTGTCATCCGCCTGCGCGGCCAGGGCTGGCCGAGCCCGGATGGCGGGCCTGCAGGCGACGCGCTGGTCACGATCGAGTTCGTTCCGCACCCGCTCTTCAAGGTCGAAGGCGACACGCTGCGGCTCGAGCTGCCGGTCACGCTCGACGAAGCCGTGCTCGGCGCGCGTGTCCGCGTTCCCACGCTCACCAGCGCCGTCACCATGACCATTCCCGCCGGTTCGAGCGGCGGCCGCGTCATGCGCCTCAAAGGCAAGGGCCTGCCGACGACGGTGGGCGGCCATGGCGACCTGCTCGTCGCGCTCAGGATCGTGCTGCCGGAAACGATCGATCCAGAACTCGAGACGCTGATGCGGCGTTGGCAGGAAGAGAAGCGCTATCAGGCGCGGGGACCCGAATTCGAGGTCTAGGGGATTTGAGCGAACATCCGTTCGCTCGAGATCGCCGCGCTCTTCGTTCCGATCGCCCTCTTCCCGCGAACCGCGACCCTGGCCGCCCGAGATGGTCTGGCGGCCAGCCTGACGCTGCTCTGGTTCTCCCGATGCGAGGCGGCTAATGATGGGCGTCGCGGAATGCTCGGTCCGCGTCATGCCCATAACGCCGGGCCTTGAGGGGAAACCACCATGCTGCGCGCGCTTCTGGCAACTGTCTCGATCATTGCGACCGTCAACGCATCCTATGCCTGCACGGCGGTCGATATCGTCGCGGCCGACAAGACCGTGATCGCGGGAAGGACCATGGAATGGGCCTTCGACATGCAGTGGACGCTGGTCAGCCAGCCGAAGGGCACCGAGATCGCCCTCAGCGCGCCGGCTGAACTGAAGCTGCCGACGATCACCGTCCCGACCAAATATGCGGTTGTCGGCGTCAGCGCCGCGATCATTCCCGGCGGCGCCCTGCTCGAGGGCCAGAACGCGGCGGGCCTCGGCATGAGCGGCAATTTCCTGCCGGGCTTCACCCAGTACCAGGCCGTTTCCAAGACGGACAAGAGCTATGTCTCGATCCTCGACTTCGGATCATGGGCGCTTGGAAATCACGCCAGCGTCGCCGACCTGCGCGCGGCGCTGCCGACGATCAAGGTCTGGTCGGACGATTCGCTCCCGAGCGGCCCGACGCCGCCGACCATCCATTTCGTCTTCACCGACCGGAGCGGCGACGGCATGGTCGTCGAATATGTCGGCGGCGAGCTGCAGATCCACGACAATGTCGCCCATGTCCTCACCAATGCGCCGACCTATGACTGGCACCTGCTCAACACGCGCAACTATCTGAACCTCACCACCATCGGCGTATCGAGCCGCGAGATCAGCACGGCCAATGTCACCGCGCTCGGCCAGGGCGGCGGCCTGATGGGCCTGCCGGGCGATTTCACGCCGCCATCGCGTTTCATCCGCGCCGCTTTCATGCGCCACAACATCACCCCGCCGGCCAATGCCGACGAGGCGGTGCAGGCGATCGGCCATATCCTGAACACGGTCGATATCCCGCTCGGCATCGCGCAGAGCACGGACGGCAAGGAAATCGTTTCCGACTATACGCAGTGGGTCGCGATCAAGGACCTGACGCACAACACGCTGAAGATCGCCGACTACGCCCACCGCACCACCTTCGTGACGCTCGATCTCAACACGATCTTCGCGCAGGAGAAGCCGAGCGCAGTGCTGGTCGAGAAGCTGCCCTATCCGGCGGCGGTAGACGGAACGTCGGCCTTGAAGAACTGATCGGCGCGCGGCAGGGCGGCCCGCGCCCTGCCCTCTCAGGTTCTGGGCGCAGCGGCGCGGCTCAGGCGATCGACGATCGCCTCGCCGAGCCCGACCGCCGGGATCGGCGCGACGGCGATGGTCGCGGCCTTGCCGTCGAGCTCGCGCAATGCCGAGAACAGCCTGGTCGCAGCCTCGACCAGGTCGCCGCGCGGGCTGAGGTTGACGATCGCCGCCGCCTGCTCCGCGCCCGCCGGCAGAGCCGGGCCGAAGGCGATCAGCGCTTCGCCCGGCAGGACCGCCATGGCATTGAGCCGAACGGCCGCATCCGGCGCATAATGAGAGGCGAGCTGGCCCGGTGCGACGGGGGCTTCCGGGTCGTCCAGCGCCGCGAAAGCGACGGGTTTGCCCACGACCCGCTCGATATCGGCCCGTGCGACGCCGCCTGCCCGTAACAGCACGACATCATCATCCGTGACCGCGAGGATCGTCGATTCGACCCCGACCGGGCTGGCGCCGGCGTCGAGCACGATGCCGACGGCGGCGCCGAGATCGTCGGCGACATGGGCGGCCGTGGTTGCGCTGACATGGCCGGAGCGATTGGCGCTCGGCGCCGCGAGCGCGCCGCCAAAGGCCCGCAGCAGCGCCTGCGCCGCCGGATGGGCCGGGATTCGGATGGCGAGCGTATCGAGGCCCGCCGTCACGAGATCGGAAACCGGCGCGTCCGCCCGCTTCGGCAGAACGAGCGTCAGGGGGCCGGGCCAGAATGCCATGGCGAGCCTGCGCGCCAGGGGCCCGAAATGGACCAGCCGCTCGGCGCTTTCAATATCGGCCACATGGGCGATCAGCGGATTGAAGCGCGGGCGTCCCTTGGCTGCATAGATGCGGGCGACCGCTTCGCTCCGTGCCGCGTCGGCCGCCAGTCCATAGACCGTCTCGGTCGGCATGCCGACGAGCCCGCCGGCGCGCAATATGGCCACGGCCTCGGACAGGGCGGCCGGATCGTTGGCCGGTCGGATGATCGCTTCGTCACGCTTCGTCAAGCGCGCCTCCTGATGCCTCCCGCAGGGAAAGCGCCAAAAGCGCCGGCAATCCCGCCACGTCAAGTCCGTCTGTGCGATGCTTTTTCAATTGGCCTTGAATTATCATTAACTTTGGACCAGCCTGCCGTCCCGTCAGGGTGGGGCATCGGAAGCAGAAAAAGGTCTGAGGATGCAGAGTCGGACGCGGGCGCCGTGATGAGCGCCCCGATCAATGTCGAAAGTCGCTCCGGCATCACGGTCATCCGCTTGGATCGCCCCGAAAGCGAAAATGCCCTGACGATCGAGATGCTGGCGGCGCTGGCGGATGCGCTCGTGCTGGGCGAGCGCGACGGCCGCGTGAAGGCCTTTGTGCTCGCGGGATCGCCGGGTTGTTTCTCGACGGGGAACGACCTGCGCGAACTGCTGAACTTCGCCGATAATGGCCGCATGGACGAAGGCATCGTGCGCTGCCTGAAGACGATTGCGACCGTCGAGAAGCCGATGATCGCGGCCGTGGACGGCATGGCGCTCGGCATTGGCGCGACGCTTCTGTTCCATTGCGATTATGTCGTCGCCAGCGAATGGTCGGTGTTCGAGGCGAACTTCAACGAGCTCGGCATGGTGCCCGACGCCGCGTCGACCCTGCTCGCCCCCCGCATCATGGGCCATCAGCGCGCCTTCGAATTCCTGGTGCTCGGCGAACGTTTCGATGCGGAGCGCGCCTATGAGGCCGGGCTGGTCAATCGCATCGCGCCCGCCGAAGAGGTCGAGGATATCGCGTTTGCCATCGCCAGGACGCTGGCCAGCCGTCCCATGGAGGCCGTTGGCCTCACAAGGCGGCTGATGCGCGGGGAACGCCGCGACGTGCTGACCCGGATCGACCAGGAGGCGGCGGCCAATGCCGATCGCCTGCGCTCCCCCCTCGCCCGCGACACGGTCGTGGCCTATATGCGCAAATCTCGCTGAGGAGGCCGCGCTCTGCTAATCAGGAGCGGACGGCGCTGTCCCCGGCGGGAAGCGAGGAGAACGCATGACCACGCTTCTGATCCATCATCCCGTCTTTGCCCAGCATCTGGTGCCCTTCGGCCATCCCGAGAGGCGGGAGCGGATCAAGGCGGTCGAGGCCGTGCTCGGTGAAAGCCGTTTCGACGGCCTGCTGCGCGAAGAAGCGCGCATGGCCGATGTCGAGATGATCCTGCTCTGCCATACCCAGGCGCATCTCGACGCCATGCGGCATGCGAGCCCGTCCGAAGGCCTCGGGCGGCTCGATCCCGATACCGTCATGTCGCCGAAGACGCTCGAGGCGGCGCTGGTCGCCGTCGGCGGCGCCTGCCAGGCGGTGGACGCCGTGCTCACGGGTGCCGCCCGCAATGCGTTTTGCGCGATGCGCCCGCCGGGCCACCACGCCGAGCCGGAGCGCGCCATGGGCTTCTGCTTCTTCAACCAGGCGGCGATCGCCGCGCGCCACGCACAGACGGTCCATGGCCTCTCCCGGGTCGCGATCGTCGATTGGGACGTCCATCACGGCAATGGCACGCAGGCGATTTTCTGGGATGATCCCTCCGTCCTCTATGCCTCGACCCACCAGATGCCGCTCTATCCCGGCACGGGGGCCGCATCGGAGACGGGCGCGGGCAACATCGTCAACGCGCCGCTGCCGCCCGGTGCCGATGGCGCGGCCTTCCGCGATGCCTTCGAGACGCGCATCCTGCCGGCGCTCGATCGCTTCGCGCCGGAACTCCTGATCATTTCGGCCGGGTTCGACGCGCATGAGCGCGATCCGCTCGGCGGGCTGGACCTTGTCGAGGCGGATTTCGCCTGGGCGACCGATGTGCTGATGGAGCGGGCCGAGCGCGATTTCGCCGGCCGGATCGTCAGCGTGCTCGAGGGCGGCTATGATCTCAAGGCGCTCGCCGCATCGACAGCCATCCACGTCGCCAGGCTGATGCAGGCCGGCTGAGCGCTTGCATCGCGCGGCGCGATCGCCGAAAAGGGGCGCCGGAAAATCGGAGAACGAACCATGTCCGACGCAGCCGCCGCGATTGCCGCCCTTTCGTTCGAAAAGGCGCTGGCCGAGCTTGAGACGATCGTCGGCCATCTCGAGCGCGGCGATGTTCCGCTCGAGGAATCGATCAAGATCTACGAGCGGGGCGAAGCGCTGAAGAAGCACTGCGAAGCGCTGCTGCGCCAGGCCGAGGCCAAGGTCGAGAAGATCCGCACCGGCGCGAACGGCCAGGCCACCGGCACCGAGCCGCTCGACGTCGAAGGCTGAAGCGCCCGTTGAACAGAGCGTCGCCAGGAGCGGCACTTTCCGAGAGGGGCCCTGCAGGTTCATATCGTGCGTCGATGACCGTGAGGATCTGGACGCGAGAGGACCTGCCATGACCAACCCCGCCGACAAGGACCCGATCTACGGCGACGCCGCATCGAGCGACGCTATCGAGCTCGTGGTGGTGCCGCGCACCGCCGATATTGGCGGCTTTGCCGTCCGCCGCGCATTGCCGACCGCGAAGCGCCGCATGGTCGGCCCGTTCGTGTTCATGGACCAGATGGGTCCGGACGAAATCCCCTTCGGCGAGGGGCTGGACGTGCGGCCGCATCCGCATATCGGCCTCGCCACGGTCACCTATCTCTTCGATGGCGAGATCATCCATCGCGATTCGACCGGCGTCGAGGCGACGATCCGACCGGGCGACGTCAACTGGATGACCGCCGGTCGCGGCATCGCCCATTCAGAACGTTCGAGCGCCGCCTTCCGCACGCGCTCCAACCACCGGACAGTGGCGGGTCTGCAGACCTGGGTCGCGCTGCCGAGGACGCATGAGGAGGTCGCGCCCTCCTTCCACCATCACGACGGCGCCGCGCTGCCGGAAATTGCGGGCGACGGGGCCACGGTCCGGCTCATCCTGGGCTCGGCCTATGGCGAGACATCGCCGGTCTCGACCTTCACCGACACGATCTATGCCGACGTCGTGCTGGCGGCCGGCGGCCGCTTTCCCGTCGACGCCGATCACGAGGAGCGCGCGCTCTATATCTTCGAAGGCGAGGTCGAGATCGCCGGCGACGTCTTCGAGGCCGGACGGCTGCTCGTGCTCCGCCCCGGCGATCCCCACACGGTCACGGCGCGCAAGCCCACCCGCCTGATGCTCGTCGGCGGCGCGCCGATGGACGGCCCGCGGCATATCTGGTGGAACTTCGTCGCCTCGTCGAAAGAGCGCATCGAAGAGGCCAAGGCCGACTGGAAGGCCGGCAGGTTCGGCAAGGTGTTCGGCGACGAGAATGAGTTCATGCCCCTGCCGGACTGAGGCGCTGCCCGAAAGTTGGCGTGGCTGACACTATTTGATGCTGTTCAGGCCGGCCTTTCCGCGCCAAGACTCGTGCATGCGCGAATTGGCGGGTCCGGTCTCGATCGATCCGCTGACGCCACCACCGTCGAGGATGTTCCATGCTCACCACCCGCCAGCCCGTCCTGCGCCGCTTCTGGTATGCGACCATGCGGCTTTCCGATCTTGCCGATGGGCCGAAGCCGTTCACGCTGCTCGGCGAGAAGATCGTGCTCTTCCTCGATTCGAAGGGCGAGCCTGCGGCGCTGATGGATCGCTGCTGCCACCGCACGGCCAAGCTCTCCAAGGGCTGGTGCAAGGGTGACCTGATCGTCTGCGGCTATCATGGCTGGGCCTATGACCGCACCGGCGCGCTGATCGAGGTGCCGCAATTCTCGCCCGAGCAGATCGTTCCGCGCATCGGCGTGCACGCGTTCCACTGCGTCGCCCGCTATGGCTATGCCTGGGTGTGCCTCGGCGAGCCGCTCTCGCCGATCCCGACCATTCCCGAAGACGAAAATCCCGGCTATCGGCGCATCCAGCAATTCCACGACGTCTGGAACACGGCACCGATCCGGCTGATGGAAAACTCGTTCGACAACGCGCATTTCTCCTTCGTCCACAAGGGCACGTTCGGCCAGCTCTCGCAGCCCGTGCCGGAGAAATACGAGATCAACGAGACGGATTACGGCTTCGAGGCCGAGACGATCGTCGAGATCAACAATCCACCGGCCGCCTATCGCATCACCGGCACCGACGAGCCCACGACCAAGCGCCACATGCGCAACAAATGGTTCATGCCGTTCTGCCGCCGGCTCGACATCGAGTATCCGTCGGGCCTGCGCCACATCATCTTCAACTGCGCGACGCCGGTGGATGACGGCACGATCAAGCTCGCGCAGATCCTCTATCGCAACGACAGCGAGGAGGATTGCCCGACCGACGCGCTGATCGCCTGGGATGCAGCGATCCTCGACGAGGACCGCGACATATTGGAAGCGACCGATTTCGACGCCACGATCGACATGAAGCGCAAGGTCGAGGCGCACATGCCCTCGGACCGGCCCGGCATGATCATGCGCCGCCGGATCCTCGAGCTCCTGCGCGCCCATGGCGAGGAGGAAGTCTCGGAGGCGAAACCCGCCGTCGCCGTACCCGATATGCCGGCCTTCATGATGAACAGCGAACTCGGCCGCTGATCGCGGCTCGCACATTCTCACGCGGACGATATCGCCGTGCGCGTGAGAATGCGGCCGCAACACGGCTCAGTGGCGGCCGAGGATCTTGCTCGCGACGCTCTGTAGCGGAAAGGCCGGCCCCGGATCGGTCTTCCGCGTCGGCGCGATATCCTCGTGGCCCAGCACGTCGGCGAAGGCGTAGCGCGCATTGAGGGCGATGCCGATCGCCGCGACGGCTTCAATCTGCTCGGTCGTGTAGGTGTGCCAGCCGGCGTCGCTCGCCTCGTTCTTGTGACGCGCGACGAGCACTTCCGCGGCCGGTACCGTGCGCCGGGTCCAATCCTGCCAGACGCCGCCCTCGGTGCGGACGAGCTTGCCGCGATTGACGATCTCGATGCCGATCGAGAAGGCGTTCAACCCATCGATCCCCTGCCATGTACTCTTGCCGGCGTGCCAGGCGATCCGGTTGAAGGGGACCATCTGGGTGGTTTCCCCGTCACGCCCGACGACGAGATGGGCAGACGCCTTCGCCTCGGGATTGGCGAACCAGTTGATCGCGCCATCCGCCGTCGCCCCTGCCGTGTAGTGGATGATGAGATAGACCGGCTTCACCGTGCCGCCCTGATTGGGCGTCGCGACGAAAAGAACCGCCTTGCCGTCCAGCACCAGTCGATGGCTGTCGATTGTATAGCCCATGCCTTCCCCCCCTGGTTGAAAGAGGGAGAATGACACGTTCACAGGTTGTTACAATTAGATTCTGCAATCTATAGATTGCGCCCCAGAAAGCTCTTGGCGAGCCCGTGATAGAGCGACTCGCGCGATATCAGCCGCGCCACGACATAGCCGAGCAGCGTCGTGCACATGACCGGCACCACGTCCTTCGTGTCGGCCGTCATCTCCAGGATGATCACGAAGGCGGTGATCGGCGCCTGCACGACGCCGGCGAAATAGCCGGCCATGCCGAGCAGCGCGGCCGGCGCCACGGCAGTGCCGAACAGGCCCGCAATCAGGCTGCCGAACCCGGTGCCGACCGCGAGCGAGGGCGCGAAGATGCCGCCCGGAATGCCCGAAACCGATGAGACGAGCGTCGCGACCAGCTTGGCCGGCCCAAAATACCAGGGCGTCGGCGTGCCCTGCATGGCCTGCTGCGCCAGATCATAGCCCGTGCCGAAGGTGACGCCGCCCGTGGCGAGGCCGATCAGGGCGACGGCGAGGCCGCAAAGGCCGGCAATGGCGAGGCCGCGCCAGAGCGGCACCGGGGCGATCCACGACCGGGCGCGGCGCACGCCGGCGAGCATGAGGTTTGAGAACAGCGCCCCGAACGCCCCACCCGCAACGCCGCAGACGATGACCATCAACCAGCCTTCCGGGCCGACGATGTTGCCGCTCGCCGTGCCGAAATAGCTGTAATTGCCGACAAGGGCGAGCGAGACCAGACCGGCGATGATGACCGCCGTCATCACGAGACCGCTGGTCCGCGTTTCGAAGGAGCGGGCCATTTCCTCGATCGCGAAGACGATGCCGGCGAGCGGCGTGTTGAACGCGGCCGATATGCCGGCGGCCGATCCGGCCAGGATCAGCGCCCGGGAACGGCCGAGACCACCGATCCGCCCGGCGGTGAGCATGATCGCGGCGCCGACCTGAACGGTCGGCCCCTCGCGGCCGATCGACGCGCCGCAGGCGAGGCCGAGCACGGTCAGCACGATCTTGCCGATGGCGACACGGATCGACAGCAATGCGTTCTGCCGTTCCGGATCGTCGATTTCCATGGCGGCGATCGCCTGCTGGATGCCGCTTCCCTGCGAATTGGGAAAGACCGTCCGTGCGAGATGAGCGGAGAGCATGAAGCCGAATGGCGTCAGCACCAGCGGCACCCACCAGCCGAATGACAGCGCATAGTCGAAGACACCACGGCTCCTGTCGGCCGCGAGCGCGAAAAGCACGCTGACGACGCCGATGGCGACGGCGCCGCCCCAGAACACCAGCCGTCGCCGCCAGAGCTGCCGCGACAACCAGAGCCGCCGCGGAATGAGCTTCAGATGCCGTCGCGGTCGCACGCCGAACTCCTTGCAAGAAAAGCCTGAAGGCAGGCGAGACCGGACGCGTCAGAGCGGCGCGTAATCGATCTCGAGGAAGGCCTGGACCTCCGGCACCCATCGGTCGCGCACGAAGGCGACATGGTCGGGATGAACGTTATAGGCGTCATAGGCCGCCTGATCGGCGAATTCCATCGAGAAGCCGAAATCGAACTCGTTTTTGTCGCTGAGCTGGCGCAGTTGTTCAAAGGCCTGGACGCCCGGTATGGCGGCGAGGATGCGCGCATCGGCCAGGAATTTCGCCTCCGCGGCGGAGCCCTTGGGATGGGCGAGACGGAAGACGACGGTGTGGCGGATCATGAATCGGTTCCTGAAGGTTGGCTGGAGATGGGGAACACAATAGGCGGCGTAGGGTGTGGCGCAAATTGTGCGGTGCGGGACGATTGTGAACGACATCACGCCGCCAACGTTGCCTCCATTGCGCCCCTCGTGTAACGCTGCACCTTTGAAAGCTCGCAGTATTCGTATGACAATCGCCTCGAAGACACCCCTGCTCGACACAGTTCATACGCCGTCCGATCTCCGAATGCTTCCGGAGACGGATCTCGTGCAACTGGCGGCGGAGCTCCGGGCCGAAACGATCGACGCGGTTTCCGTGACGGGCGGTCATCTCGGCGCCGGTCTCGGTGTGGTCGAGCTGACCGTGGCGCTGCATTACGTCTTCGATACGCCGCGCGACCGGATCATCTGGGATGTCGGCCATCAGGCCTATCCGCACAAGATCCTGACCGGCCGGCGCGATCGCATCCGCACGCTGCGGCAGGCGGGCGGGCTTTCCGGCTTCACCAAGCGGGCCGAGAGCGAATATGACCCGTTCGGCGCCGCCCATTCCTCGACCTCGATCTCCGCCGGCCTCGGCATGGCGGTGGCGCGCGATCTCTCGAATGGCGACAATGCCGTGGTCTGCGTCATCGGCGACGGCGCCATGTCGGCCGGCATGGCCTATGAGGCGATGAACAATGCCGGCGCGCTGCGCTCGCGCCTGATCGTGATCCTGAACGACAACGACATGTCGATCGCGCCGCCGGTCGGCGCCATGTCGGCCTATCTCGCCCGCCTCGTCTCCGGCCGCACCTATCGCTCGATCCGCGAGGTGGCGAAGCAGGTGGCGGGCAAATTGCCGCGCTTCTTCCAGGACAAGGCCAAGCGCACCGAGGAATATGCGCGCGGGTTCTTCACCGGCGGCACGCTGTTCGAGGAGTTGAGCTTCTACTATGTCGGCCCGATCGACGGCCACAATCTCGACCATCTGCTGCCGATCCTGCGCAATCTGCGCGACGCGCCGGAAGGCCCGATCCTGCTGCATGTCGTGACGCAGAAGGGCAAGGGCTATGGCCCGGCCGAGGCAGCACCCGACAAATATCACGGCGTCAACCGCTTCGACGTCATCACCGGCAAGCAGGCCAAGGCGACGCCGAACGCGCCGAGCTATACGCGCGTCTTCGCCGAGACGCTGATCAAGGAAGCGGCCGAGGACGACAAGATCGTAGCGGTCACAGCCGCCATGCCCTCCGGCACCGGGCTCGATCTCTTCGGCGAGGCGTTCCCCAAGCGCACCTTCGATGTCGGCATCGCCGAGCAGCACGCCGTCACCTTCGCCGCCGGCCTCGCATCCGAGGGCTACAAGCCCTTCTGCGCGATCTACTCGACCTTCCTGCAGCGTGGCTATGACCAGATCGTGCACGACGTCGCGATCCAGAAACTGCCCGTGCGCTTCGCCATCGACCGCGCCGGCTTCGTCGGCGCCGACGGCCCGACCCATGCCGGCTCGTTCGATACCGGCTTCCTGACGGCGCTGCCCGGCATGATCGTCATGGCGCCCTCCGACGAGGCCGAACTCGTCCATATGATAGCGACCTCGATCGCCATCGACGATGCACCCTCCTCCTTCCGCTATCCGCGCGGCGAGGGCATCGGCATCGACCTGCCGGAGCGGGGCAGCGTGCTGCCGATCGGCCGCGGCCGCATCGTGCGCGAGGGTTCGAAGATCGCGATCCTCTCCTTCGGCACGCGGCTCGCCGATGCGCTGAAGGCGGCCGAAGAACTGGAGACCTACGGCCTTTCCACGACGGTCGCCGATGCGCGCTTCGCCAAGCCGCTCGATACCGCGCTGATCCTCGATCTCGCCCGCCATCATGAGGTCGTCATCACGATCGAGGAAGGCGCGGTCGGCGGTTTCGGCACGCAGGTGCTCGCCTTCCTCGCCGGCGCCGGCGCCTTCGATCGCGGCCTCAAGATCCGCTCACTCGTCATGCCCGACAGCTTCGTCGACCAGGACAAGCCGGAGGCTATGCTGGCCGGCGGCGGCCTCGATGCGCGCGGCATCGTGGCGACCGTCTTCGAGACGTTGGGCCGCAACAGCGAGGCGGCCGCAATGCGGCGGGCCTGATAAGTCTCTTTGATTGATGATCGCGCCGCCCCGCCGCGAACCAACCGCCACTGTAGTTGAAAAATTCCTGCCGGTTCAGAGCCTGATCACGGGCAGCGGATTGAGCGGATACCGCGCGAGATGGCGGATTTCCAGGCGCACGAGCAAAGCGTGGAAGCCGGCATCCGGCCAGAGGGCGTAGAACTCGCGGATGAAGCGGCGCCTGTCGCCGGTCGCCGTTACGCCCCAGGTCACATCAGCCCAATCCGCGCGGCGGAACGGCTCGACCAGCCAGTCCGGGCGCCGGCGATAGGGCGTGATCTTGTGGTGCTCCAGGATCATCGCGCTGATTTCAGGCACCCAGGCAGACCGTCCCGTCGTTTCGAGAAACGTGGTCGCGAGCGTCACCGACGGCGCCAGGTAATCGAAGGTGTGCGCCGTCCAGATGCCCATATCGTGCAGGGCGGCGGCGATCGCGATCTTCTCGATCGCCTCGGCATCGTCATCGGCGCCTGCCGCCGCGACGCAGAGGTTCAGCACGCGATAGGCGTGGTTGCGATAGGCGACGAAATCGCCGGCGAGCGCCTCGCTATATCCGCCCAGCAATTCGTCCAGCAGCGCGACGCCGGTCAGCAACTCCGCTCCCCCTTGGTCGTTGTGACGATGGCGGCGGGTCCGGCCCGCCGCCCCGGTTGCCGCGAGCCTTCAGCCCAGACGCTCCTCCAGCCAGGCGGCGATATCCGCCATGACGATCTCCTTGCCCACATCATTCAGGAGATCGTGGTAGTGCCCCTCATAGAGCTCGAGCGTCTTGTCGCTGGAGCCAGCCGTGTCGAAGAAGAGCTGGCTGCCACTCGGCTTGGTCGCCTTGTCGGCCGTGCCGTGCAGGATCAGCACCGGCAGCGTGATCAGCGGAAACTCGACCTTCAGCCGTTCGTCGGCGCGCACCATTTCGGCGACCGTCTTGGTCGGCTGCGTCTCGTGCGCGATCAGCGGATCGGCGTCCATCGAGGCCACGACCGCCGGATCGCGCGAGAAATCGGCATTGTTGAGTTTCAGCACATGGGCATGCGGGGCGACATAGCTGAGCCCCTTCAACACGGCGAGCGCGAAATCGGGTGCCGGAACCTGATGGGCGAAGCTCTCGCAGATCAGGCCGGCAAGCTCCGCCTGGTGCTCGAGCGTGTAGATGCAGGCCACGACACCGCCCGCGCTGTGGCCGAGCATATAGACGGGCCGGCCGGGCTGCTCCGCCTTGACGATCGCCATGAGACCCTCGACATCGCTGACATAGTCCGCAAAGCTCTCGACATAGAAGCGCTCGCCGTCCGACTTGCCGCGGCCGCGCAGATCGACCGAATAGACGGCAAGGCCCAGCGCCGTCAGCTGCTCTGCAACCCAGAGGTATTGGCCGCTATGCGAATTGAAGCCGGGCACGATGACTACGACCGCGCGCGGCGACGTGCTCGGCTGCCATGCACGATAGGCTATGTTGAGGCCGCCGGCCCCCTGGAACAGACCTTCGATCATCTCATTCCCCTCCTGACGCCCCGGATCGACGGCCCCTTGGCCCGCCGGCCAGCGCACATGACGGCCTGGCCCAACCATACTCCGCATCCTGCGTGAAACTGCAACGACAGCGTGCAGAAATCGCCCGCCGAGGCGGCTTTTCATCATCGGGCTGCCGCGCTATCTCATAGGCATGACGCAAACGATCAGATCCGGCCGTCCCCTTCCGTCCCTGGAAGAGAACATGGCGGCCGCGCCTTGACGGAACGGCCCCCCTTGAAACCCTCATCCCGCCCGCTCCGCATCCTGCGCTACAGCCTCTGGGCCGTGGTCGCGCTGCTGGTCGCGGTAATCGCCATCTTCGCCTTCGACCGCCAGCAGGCCGACCGGATCACGTCGAGCGCCATAGGCGGCCCCTTCACGCTCGTCGACCAGACCGGCGCCACCGTCACCGAAGCGGCCCTGAAGGGCCATCCCTCGGCGATGTTCTTCGGCTACACCTTCTGCCCCGATGTCTGCCCGACGACGCTTTACGAGGCGACGCAATGGCTGAAGGCCCTCGGCCCCGATGGCGACCGGCTCAAGGTCTATTTCGTCACCGTGGATCCCGAGCGTGATACGCGCGAACAGATGGCCGCCTATCTCGGCGCCTTCGATCCCCGCATTGTCGGGCTGACCGGCACCCGACCGCAGATCGATGCGATGCTGAAGGAATTCCGTGTCTATTCGAAAAAGGTTGGCGACGGTCCCGATTATGCCATGGACCATACGGCTGCCGTCTATCTGCTCGACGCCAACGGGCAGATGGTTGGCACAGCCGACTATCAGGAAAAGCAGGAAACCGTCATGGCGAAGCTGAAGCGGCTCCTCGGCGGCGCCTGAAGCGGTCCGGAGGGCGCCCGCGCTTTGCCGGACACGGCGCCTGACGAGGCCGGGCGCGGCAGGACCCGACGGGCAGGATCCGGAACACGACAGGCACGATATGGCGCGGCGATTTGAACTTCCGATCTCGCTTTTGCTGAGCTTCAATGGCGGCTTTGTCGACACGGCCGGTTTTCTCGGCCTGCAGGGTCTGTTCACCGCCCATGTAACCGGGAATTTCGTGACGCTCGGCGCCTCGCTGGTGCTGGGAACCGGCGGCGCACTGACCAAGCTGCTGGCGCTGCCGGTGTTCATCATCACTGTGGCGCTCGCCCGCCTCGCCGGCAACCAGCTTACCGATCGCGGCAAGGCCGCGCTGCCGAAGCTGCTCTTCGCGAAGGTGATCCTGCTGTTCCTGTTCTTCCTGCTCGCCGTCACGCTCGGCCCCTTCGCCCATGGCGATGCGCCCGGCGCTATGCTGACGGGTCTCGTCGGCGTCTCGGCCATGGCGATCCAGAACGCGGCGCAGCGCGTTCATCTGGGCACTGAGCCGCCGTCGACGCTGATGACCGGCACGACGACGCAGATCGCCATTGACGGCATGGACCTCCTCACCGGCCGCCAGACCATGGCCACCGAGAAGGCGCGGGCGCGGTTCCGCCTGCTGCTGCGCACGCTCGCCGGCTTCGCCATCGGCTCGCTCACAGCGGCCGGCGCCTATCATCTGGCCGGCCTCTGGTGCCTCCTGATCGCCGTGCTCGTCGCGCTCTACGTCGCCCTCATCCGCGCCAACGACCCTCCGCCCGCCCCCGAGACAAAGCCGGCCTGAGGCACGGCGACGCGCAGGCGAGAGCGCCGCTCACCGCCGCCTGAATACGGGCGGGCGTTTTTCCCTAAAGGCGGCGCGGCCCTCTTTCGCGTCTTCCGTCGCAAAGCAGATGGTCTGCAGGTCGCGCTCATATTCGATGGCCTTGTCGAGAGGCATCGAGAACGCCGCTTGAAGGTTGAGCTTGGCCGTTTCGGCGGCGATCGGGGCGCGGCTCGCGATCGTTGCGGCGATCGCGCGGGCGCGCGGCAGAAGATCGGCCGACGGCACCACCTCGGAGACGAGGCCCCAACCCTCTGCGGTCGAAGCGGAAACCGGATCGCCTGTCATGATCATCAGCGCGGCGTTCGATGCGCCGATCGAATGGGCGAGGAAAGAGGCCATGCCGCCGCCGCCGATCCAGCCGAGCTTGATCTCCGGTGCGGCGAACTGCGCATTCTCCGAGGCGATGCGGATATCGCAGCTCATCGCCGTTTCGAGCCCGCCGCCAAAGGCATAGCCGTTCACCGCCGCGATGGTCGGCTTCAGGAGCTTGCGGATCGCATCGCAATAATCGTCGCGATTGCGGAACTGCCAGGGCGTCTCGTAGCTGTCGAGTTCCTTGATGTCGGAGCCGGCGCAGAAGGCGCGTTCGCCCGCACCGGTGACGATCACGACGCGGATCTCGTCGCTGTCATTGCAGGTCTTCACCGCCGCGACGATCGCCGCCGCCATGTCCGGTGTGACGGCGTTCAGCTTCTGCGGCCGGTTCAGCGTGATCGTCGCGACCGCGCCATCGATCTCGAACAGGACATCATCGGTCATCGCTCAATCCTCCGACTGCGCCACGGCGCCGGCCGCGATCAGCGCATCGATCTTCGCCGCATCATAGCCCGCCTCCGCCAGCACGGTCCGGCTGTGCTCGCCGGCGAGCGGCGCGCCGCGCTCGACCACGGAGGGCGTCCTGGAGAAGCGGATCGGGAAACCCGGCGTCTTCACATGGCCCTCGGTCGGGTGGTCATATTCGACGAAGGTGCCGTTATGCTTGATCTGCTCGTCCTCGACGAGATCGGCATAACCATAGACCGGGCCACACCAGATATCAGCGGCGCGCAGCAGCGCCAGCCATTCGGCCGAGGTCCTGGTCTTCAGCTTCTCGCGCGTCTTCGCGAAGATCTCGTCGCGCTTGGTCCAGCTGTCGACCTCGTCATCCATGGTGAGGAAGCTCTCCTCGCCGATCACCGCGCCGAGCGTCGCGAGCTTCGGGAAGGAGACGATGATGAAGCCGTCCGAGGTCGCAAAGGCGCCGTAGGGCGCGCGGATATAGACATGGGCATGCGGCTCGGCCGAACGGGTCTGCGGCTTGCCGGCGACAGTGAAGACGGAAAGCTCCTGCATCTGGATCGTGGTGATCGCGTCCAGCATGTTGACTTGAACGAGTTGGCCCTCGCCGGTCCGCTCGCGATGGAGAAGCGCCGCGAGCGCGCCCTCGAAGGCCGTGTAGGCGGTGATCGCGTCGACCAGATATTGCCCGGCGGCATTGGGCGGCTCGCCTTCGCGGCCGGCCGACAGCATCGCGCCCGACATGCCCTGAAGCACCAGATCCTGGCCCGGGCGGTCGCGATAGGGACCATCCTCGCCATAGCCCGAGATCGAGACATAGACGAGGCGCGGATTGATCTTCGACAGGCTCTCATAATCGACGCCGAGCCGCTTGGCGACGCCGGGGCGATAGTTCTGCAGGAAGACATCGGCCGTCTTCACGAGCTCGAGCAGGACCTCCTTGCCCTCGGGATTCTTGAGGTCGATCGCCAGCGAACGCTTGTTGCGGTTCAGCGACAGGAACGAGACGTTGACCTTGTTGCCACGCGCGCCCCCGGCCGCGACATGGCGCTGCCACTCGCCGGTCACCGGCTCGACCTTGACCACATCGGCGCCGAGATCGCCGAGGCGCTGCGCCGCAAACGGCCCCGCCATGGCGATCGAACAATCGAGCACCCGGTAGCCGGAGAGAATACCCATGGTTTCGTCCTCAATAGAACCGCATCGTTCGTCGGAACAGGATCGCTCGTCGTTCCCGCAGCATCCGCATCCCTGCCGCCTCCGTCATCCCCGCGAAAGCGGGGATCCATTCAGCCGAGGCCTTTCTCGGCTGAATGGATCCCGGGTCTTCGCTTCACTTCGCCCGGGATGACGGCGGAGCAGCGACCAAATGTCAGGTCATCCACCAGCCGCCATCGACATTGAGCGTCTGCCCGGTGATGAAACCGGCCTCGTCGGAGGCGAAGAACATCAGCGCATTGGCGATATCGGCCGCGCTGCCGCGGCGCTTCACGGCCTGGCGGTCGAGCACGAAGCGCGTATAGCCCTCAGGATCGGGATGGATCTTCTCGGCGTCGGTCGGGAAGGCGCCGGGCGCGATCGCATTGACCGTCACGCCATAGGCGCCGAACTCGCGCGCCCAGGCCCGCGTCAGGCCGATCAGCGCCCCCTTCGACTGAATATAGGGCGAGAGATTGGCCCAGCCGCCGGAGAGCGTCACGCTGGCGATGTTGATGATCCGCCCAAAGCCACGGGCGCGCATGCCGGGCAGCGCAGCCTGGACGCAGACGATACCCGCATCGACATTGACCCGCTGCACCGCCTGGTGCTCCTCGATCGTGTAATCCTCGAACGGCTTCGAGGGATAGATCGCGGCATTGTTGATGACGATGTCGAAGCCGCCCGTCTCGGCGGCGAGCGCATCGAGGCTCGCCCGCAGGCCCGCAAGGTCGGAGAGGTCGAGCGCCTTGACGGTGAGCCCGTCATGGCCGGCGGCGGCCGCCGCCTCGTTCAGCGCCGCCACCTTGACCGGATCGTAGTCGATCGCGACTACTCTGGCGCCGGCATCGAGGAAGGCGAGCGTAGCGGGCAGGCCGAGCCCGCCGGCGGCACCGGTATAGAGGATGGTTCTGTTGGCGATGGTCATGCCGGCATCCCGCCTCTCAGCGCCCGACGATGGGAACATGCCGGCCCGACGGCGCGGGATATTCGTCGGCCGGCTGGCGCGCGAGGCCGGCAATGCGCGTCTCCAGCGCATCGAGCGCCGCCTTGCCGTCATGGATGCGGAACACGGCGTCGTAGCGCCGCTCCTCGCCATGCTTCAGGCGGATCAACTCGCCCTTGTCGCGGGCATAGGCGTGGCCCAGCACATGGTTGGTCGCGGGCTCGAGGCCGATCGCATATTGGCCGGCCTGCAGGTTCTGCCATTCGAACTGGCAGGGGAACTGCTCCTTGCGGGTCTCGACCTCGAAGGCGAGGCCGAGGCGATCATTGACCAGCGCCACCGGCACGCGCCCTTCCGCATCGGCCGTCATCTCATGCTGCCAGACCTGTTCGTGGAAGCCGAATTGCGGCGCCGGCAGCGTGCGATAGCCGACGCCCTGCTTCTGATAATCCGCGCCGGCAGCATGCGCAGCCCAGACGACATCGGCGACCGGCGCCACATAGCGCGCGCCCTCCTCCAGAAGCGGCGCGCCGACATTGATGTGATAGCAGTACATATGCGGCGTCTCGTAGAAGCCGTGGTTCACGACCCGGTCCGAGAGGCTGATTTCGTTGCTGCCGACCTTCGCCTCGATGCGGCGGATCAGGTGGAGATCCTCGCCGAAGACGGTCGATTGCTGGACGATGCCCTCCGCCCAGAGCGTGCACGCATCCCCATCCCATGTCTCGCCATAGCCGGTGAGGCGCGCCGGAATATTGGCGATGCGGCCATGGATCGAATGGCTGACGGTCTTGCGCGGTGCATAGACGTAATGGTCGGCCGGCTCCTCATCCATGAACAGGATGTGATCGAGCCCGCAGGTGACGAGCAGGCCGGAGAAGGAACGCAGCCAGCCGAGACCGCCTTCGCCCTCATATTCGCTCAGGAACGCATTCTTGAAGCCGGCGGGCGAATGCCAGCCAATGGCGTTGCCCTTGTAGTCGAGCTCGGCAATGTCCATCGCGCGATCGACCAGGACGGTGAAGCGCAGGCCCGTGCCGGTGCGGAATTCCAGCATGCGGATACCGCGCTCGACGCCGTCGCCGAGCGTGACGAGCCGAACGCCGGCAAATTGCGACAGCATTCCGGTATGCGCGGCGACATCCCGGCGCGAATAGGTTCGGCCGAACAGCGAGACCATGGGCAATCCTCCTCCTGGTCGCTTCGAGTGTGGCGACCTCGGTATAGATGATTGGTTCCGATTGATTCTGATGTCAATCGGGAGGCGATATTTGATGGTTTTTGATGTGATTGCAGACATGCAGCTATGAACCCGCCCGTTTGGGCGGGTTCAGCCGACCGTGTGCAGCGCCAGGTCTGCGGCGGGGGCGCCCTCGGTCTATGCCGGCTCGAACAGCGGCTCGATCGTCATTTCGGGGACCAGGACGAGGCCCTTGTCGGTGATACGGATCTCGGGGATCACCGAAAGCGGGATCAGGTTGAAGCCCATATAGGGGATCGTGCAGCCGGCCTTTTCCCACTCGATCTTGAGCAGCTTCGTCTCCTCCGCGACTTCCGTCACGCGCTTGTCGGAGAGGAGGCCCGCGATCGGCAGCGGCACGCTCGCCAGCACCTTGCCATCCGCCACGACGCAGACGCCGCCCTGCGTCGCCGCCACCGTGTCGAGGGCGAGTTGCATGTCCGGCTCGTTCGTGCCGGCGACGATGATGTTGTGGCTGTCATGGCCGACGCTCGACGCGACCGCGCCGCGCAGCAGGCTGAAATTCGACAGGACGCCATGGGCGACATTGCCGTCCGACTTGCCGTGGCGCTCGACGACGGTCACGAAGCAGAGGCCGTGGCGCTCGAACAGCGTGCCCCAGTCATTGGCCGCCTCGATCGCGATGCGCTCGTGGCCGAGCACGATGCCCGGCAATTCGGTGCGGATCGCGTGCAGCGTGCCCGGCACGGTCGGCAGGGGCGGCGTCAGAGCCAGGTTCTTCGGCAGGTGGACCGTGTGATAGGCAGCATCGGGATAGCGGTAGCGGTTCGACAGCGTCTCATCGAGCAGTGGCGTGATCTTGCCGCCGTCGACGACGAGTTCGCCGCCATACCAGGTCGATTGCGGATCGAGATCATCGCCCATCAGCACCAGATCGGCGCGCCGGCCACCGCCCATGCCGCCGATCTCGCCCTCATGGCCGAAGCGTGTCGCGCCATGCAGCGAGCCCATCGCCCAGGCCTGTTCCGGGGTCATGCCGGCCTTCACCGCCTCGCGCACCACCCAGTCGAGGCCGAACAGCATCAGATCGTCGGCGTCGCGATCATCCGTGCAGACGGCGACGCGCTTGTGCGAGGAACCGAGCTCGGTGATCGTCTTGATCGCGAGCGGCAGCGAATGCCACGGCGTCGTCGGCGGGCCGCCGCGCAGGAACAGCCAGATGCCGGCCTCCAGCATGTCATCGGCGATCTCGCGGTCGATTGCCTCATGCGTGTCGCTGACGCCGCTCGCGGCATAGGCGGCGACGAACTCGCGGCCATAGACATGGCCCGAGACCGGGCGTCCGCGCGAGAGCGCCGCTGCGAGGATCGCATGGCTGCGCTCGTCGCCCATCGCGACCTGCACGAAATCCATCTTCTCGCCGAGCGCGACCGCTTCCGGCCATTTGTCGAACAGGGCCGCGATCTTGTCCGGCGTCAGGTCGCCACCGGCCGTCTCCAGCGCGGCGGAGGTGGCGGGAACGGTCGAGGGAACGGTCAGGAAGATCGAGAGCGGCGCCTCGCGCGCATCCTCCAGCATCGCCTCGACGCCGGCGACATCCATGACATTGCCGATCTCGTGGCTGTCGCAGAAGATCGTCGTGGTGCCGTTCAAGAGTGCCGCTTCTGCATAGGCGCAGGCCGTGACCATCGAGGATTCGATGTGGATATGCGGATCGACCAGGCCCGGCGCGATGATGCCGCCCTTGGCGTCATAGATCGTCCTGGCCCCGCCCTTATGCGTCCCCGACGGCTTCACCGCCGCAATGCGCCCGCCCGCGACCCAGACCTCCCGCTCCGGCAGGATGCGCTCGGAATAGGTCGAGAGCACGCGCGCGCCCTTGATGACGAGATCGGGCGCCGCACGGCCGGAGGCGACGTCGGCGAGGCGGCGCGTCATGGTGGAAAGCGGCGCGACGGAGAAGCGGGTGAGCTTGGTCATGGGATCCTCGATTGCGGATGATTTGGATCAGACAATATTGCCCTATCCAGCCGTCATGGCCGCGCTTGTTGCGGCCATCCACGTCTTATCTGCAGCAGCTAGGCGTGGATGCCCGGGACAAGCCCGGGCATGGCGGACGCGCGAGTAGGTCTGCCGGAAACACCAGACGCTGCCGATACGGCGTTGCCGACCCCCATGATTGACGATCCTCAATGATAGTCCGGAATGCCCGGCATGGTGATGAACCCCGGGATCGTCCGCACGCGCCGCATCCAGCGGCGAAGCGCCGGATATTCGTCATGGTCGATGCCGAAATCACGCGAAAGCGCGATGGCGGGGAAGAGCGCGATCTCGGCCAGCGTCGGATGATCGCCGACGAACCAGGACGCGCCGCCGAGTTCCCGCTTCGTCATGTGATCATCCATCACGCGGAAGGCGGCGCGCGACGCACGGCCGACCTCGACCGCATCGGCCGGGACTTCCAGCATGTGGTGCAGCCGCGCGAGATTGGCGGCGGCAAGATCGCGGCTCGCAAAGGCGAGCCAGATCATCACCTTGCCGAAGGCCGCGGGATCATCCGGCAGCCAGCTTTTGGCGGGATCATAGGCTTTGGCGAGATAGGCGATGATCGCCTCGGCCTCATAGAGCACCGTCTCGCCATCGACCAGGATCGGCAGCGTGCCGAGCGGGTTCAGCTTCAGATAGCTGGGCGAGCGCTGCTCCTGGCCGGGATGAACATTCACCGCTACCTTCTGATAGGCGATCGACAGCACGGACAGCAGCAGGCGAACCTTGTAGCTCTCCGAATCGAGCTCGTAATCGTGCAGGACGATACTCATGACGCGAACCTCTCCGCCAGCAGCGCATCGCCGGACGAGATCGGGCGGACCGTCTCCAGCACCGCGCGCAATTCCTCGGCCCAGACCGCGATCTTGGCCGGTGCGATGTCGCCGCTCGTGATCACGATATGCAGCGCCGTCCGGTCATCGGTGAAGGGCTGCAGCGCGACCAGCAATTCGGCGCCCTCGACATTGGTGGCGAACAGGCTGTCCGACAGAATCTCGAACGGTCCGGCGCCGCCATTCTCGATGATGAAGCCGACAGTCGCCGGATCGCGTTCGAGATAGAGGCTGCGCACGGGCGTCGCGGCACCATCCTCGGGCGCTGGCACGGGCGCCTCGGCGACCATCTCCGAATAGACCCAGATCAGCCCTTTCGCCTCGACCGAGGGATAGCGCGCGACCTTGATCGTATCGGGCACGTCGAGCTTGGGGTGGGCAGGGATGTAGCGGCACTGCCCGGCCTCGTCGAACTGCCAGCCATGATAGAGGCAGGCGATGTGATTGCCGCGCACGAAGCCGAAGGAAAGCCGCATGCCGCGATGCGGGCAGCGATCCTCCCAGGCGTGGCTGGCGCCGTCCTTGTCGCGCCAGATCACCAGTTCCTTGTCGAAAAGCCGCGTCCCGGCCGAGGTGCCCGGTTCCAGGCCTCCGGCGATGGCGACAGCATACCAGCCGGCCGAAAAACTCATGGCCGCGCCTCCTCTTTGCTTGCGTGTGGTGTCGAATGGGTCGGGATCACCTGAGCTGTGCCTCCCGATAGATGTCGAGCACGAGGCAATCGATCGGCCCCAGGCTGCAGGCCATCTCGAACATGTCGATCAGGTCCTCGTCGCCGCCGACTTCGACCTCGATCCGCTCGGGCCCGATCGTGCCGAAACTGGCTTCGAGCGACAGCCGCGCCGCGCGATGGCGCATGAATTCCGCAAAGCTCTCCGGCACGAAACGGCCGAGAAAGACCATCGTCGTGGTGTCTCTCATGACAGGCGGGCATCCACATGGAAGCCGAGCTGCTGGCGGCGATATTCGCGCGGCGCGATGCCGAAGCGCGTCTTGAAGGCGCGGCGGAAATGCGCGTCGCTGTTGAAACCGGAGCGCATGCCGATCTCGTTGACGGTCAGCGCCCGAAGCTCGGCGCTTTCGAGGCTCTTGCGGCTTTGGTCGAGCCGGCGCTCGCGAATCCAGTCGGTCACGCTCTGGCCATCGCCCTGAAAGAGGTGATGCAGATAGCGGACGGAGATGTTGTTGGCGTGGGCGATGCGATCGGGATTGAGCCCGCTATCGGCGAGTTCGGCATCGATGAACGCCTTGACCATGTTGAGCCGGCGCCGCTTCACCACCGAATTGCGATTGTCCTGCATCTCCGAGAGCAGCGCGCCGAGGGCGCCGACGCTCGCCACCATGCCCTCGGCAAAGGCCTCCTTGGCCCGCTCCGACGAGATCATGTGGATCTCCGGCACGGCGCGGGCGCTGCCGAGCAGGGTTGCGAGGATGCGGTCGCTGGCCTCGATCCGGATCGCGCAGATATCCTCGAGGCAGGAAACATAGAGGCCGACGCGGCTCGACGGCACCTGGACGAGGACGACGGCGCCCTCCTCCTGCTGCACATATTCGAGCGGGCTCGTCGTCATGTGGAAGGCGGCCTGCCCCGGCTCCAGCGTCACGCTGCGGCCGAACTGGGAGAAGCTGCAGCGCCCTTCGAGCGGGATGGTCAGCACCAGGCGCTGGCGTTGCGCCTTGTGGATTTCCTGCGGCGACTGCACGGCGACATAGCGCGGCGCGCGAAAGAGGCGCAGCCCGATATGGCCGAGATCCCAATGGTTGAGGCTGGCGCGAAAGCCGGCGCCATCGCTCGGGCGGACCGTCATCGGGCTGCAGGTCTGCCACATGACGCGCTCCCACTCGACATGGTCGAGCAGTCTTCTGGCGCTGGGTGAAAGCATCTCTTCGCGACTCCGGACCGGGTGCCGAACGGCATCGCCTAACATTCAGGCATGTCTATCGCCTGAGCAAGGCGACATCAATGCACAGGCTGCCGATCTGGTGCCGCGAACCGCTCACGGAGCGCAAGACGAACGGCGATTGCGCGCAACGCGTGCCTGCCCGTTTGCAGAAACCGCTCCGGCCGCCGCTTGATCGCGCCGCCGGCATCCGACGCCGATTTGCGCTGGCCTAAACATTGCTTCGAAACGTCCGAGGAGCCCACGGTGGATATCGAGACCTTCGCGCGAAAAATACCCAAGATCGAGCTGCATCTTCATCTCGAAGGCGCGGTTCGCCCCGGCACATTCGTCGACCTCGCACGCCGCAACGGCGTCGCGCTGCCGGCCTTCGACGACGTCACCGAACTCTACAACTATGACAATCTTCCGGATTTCCTGAAGATCTACGACCTGGTCAGCCGGTCGATCGTCACGGCCGACGACTTCCACCGCATCACCTATGAAATGCTGGAAAGCTGCGCGGAAAGCGGCGCGCGCCACGTCGAGTTCTTCTTTTCCGCCCATGCGCACCAGGCTCATGGCGTCACCTACCCGACCATGCTCTCCGGCATCCTGGCCGCGATGCACGATATTGAGGCAGATAAGGACCTGTCTTCGCGCCTCATCCCGGCCCATAGCCGCGAACTGGGCTTGAAGCGCGGCCTCGATTTCCTCGACATGGTACTGGAGCACCGAACTGATGAAATCATAGGCATCGGCCTCGACTATAATGAGGCGCCATTTCCGCCCGCGCCGTTCCAGGTGCTCTTCGAGCGCGCCGCGGAGGCGGGGCTGCACCGCACCGCTCACGCCGGTGAAGGTGGCCCGGCCGAGAATGTGCGTGATTCCCTCGCCATCCTCGGAGTAGAGCGCATCGATCACGGCTATCACATCGTTGACGATCCCGAGCTCGTCGCGGCCTGCCGGGAACAGGGCACGTTCTTCACCTGCTGCCCGAGCACGACGACGGGCACGACCATCTGGCGCGACCTTTCGGCGCCCGATCACGCGATCCGGCAGATGATCGATGCCGGGCTGAACGTCACGATCAATTCCGACGATCCGCCGATGTTCCTGACCGACCTCGCCAATGAATTCGTGCTCTGCGCGACGCGGATGAAGCTCGATGCAGACCAATTGAAGACCTGCGCGCTCAATTCCATCGATGCCTCATGGCTCGACGACGGCGTGAAGCGCGACTGGAAACGGAGCTGGACCACGGAGATCGACGGGATGATCGCCGAGCTTGAGCCGGCCCCATCCGCGCACTGACCAGAAACAACGACAGAGGAACAAGAATGATCGACTTCAAGAATATGGACCGGCGCCGCTTCATGGGCCTGGCCGGCATGACGGCCGCCGCCTCGATGATGCCGCGCATGATCGGCTCGGCCCGCGCCGCGGCCCCGCTTGCTGCCGTCAAGGAAGAAGACGCCGTGATCGGCTTCGGCCATGTCGGCCCGATCTCGGACGAAGGCTGGACCTATAGCCACCATCAGGGCCTGCTCGCGGTCAAGGAAGCCTTCCCGAAGGCCAAATATCTCGAAGTCGAGAACATTCCGTTCTCCGCCGACGTGACGCGCATCTATCGCCAGATGGTGTCCGACGGCGCCAACATGATCTTCTCGACCTCGAACTACGGCGATTTGCTGTACGAGGTCTCCGACCGCACCCCCGATGTCGGCTGGTTCGAATGCGACGGCCGCCGCCCGGCCGACAATCTCTCGGGCTATTACATCCAGCATTGGTATCCGACCTATGTCGTCGGTGTCGCCGCTGGCCTGCTCTCCAAGACCGGCAAGCTCGGCTACGTCGCCTCCTTCCCGGTCCCCTCGGTCTTCTCCGGCACCAACGCCTTCCTGATGGGCGCGCGCACGGTCAACCCGAATGCGACGCTGCAGGCGGTCGTGATCAACAGCTGGTTCGATCCGCAGGGCGCCAAGCAGGCCGGCACCGCGCTGATCGACAATGGCGCCGACTTCCTCTTCGGCATCATGGACGAGGCAGCCTATCTGCAGGTCGCCGAGGAGCGCGGCGTCTGGGCGGCGATGTGGAACACGGATATCCGCCGCTACGGCCCGAAGTCCTATGTGTCGTCGATCGTGCTCGACTGGCGCGAATTCTATGTCGAGCAGGTCAAGAAGCGCCTGGCCGGCGAGTGGACGGGCGGCGAGGAGATCCTGCTGCCGATGGGCAAGGGCATTGACCGCGACGCCTGGGGCGAGCGCGTGCCGGCCGATGTCGCCGCCAAGGCCGATGCCGTCCGCGACAAGATCATGAAGGAGGGCTGGAGCCCGTTCGAAGGCGAGATCAAGGATTCGGAAGGCACCGTCCGCGTGCCGGCCGGCCACCGCATGACCGAGGACGAGCTCTACAACTGGGACTGGTCGATCGAGGGCGTGTCGGGCCTGAAGGTCTGACGCATTTCTAACCCTCCCCTTGAGGGAGGGTCAAAACTGCGCAGCAGTTTTGGGGAGGGGGAGCCTGTGCTGCAGGACGCTATGGCCTTGCCGAAGCTGTCCCCTCCCGAAATCGCTTCGCAATTTCGACCTCCCCTCCAGGGGAGGTCAAAGATCCGAGACACCCGCCCATGACCGACCAAGCCGCTCCACCCACTACCGACCGCCCTGTCATCGCCCTGCGGGGCATCGGCAAGGTGTTTCCCGGCGTCATCGCCAATGCCGATGTCGATTTCGACCTTCGTGCCGGCGAGATTCATGCGCTGCTCGGCGAAAACGGCGCCGGCAAGTCGACGCTGATGAACATATTGACCGGGATCTATCGGCCGGATTCCGGCCAGATCCTGATGGATGGCGCGGCGAAGACCTTCGCTTCGCCGGTCGAGGCGATCGCCGCCGGCATCGGCATGGTGCATCAGCACTTCAAGCTGGTGCGCGCCTTCAGCGTGGCGGAAAACGTCCATCTCGGCTGGAAGGACACGCCCCGCCTCGCCTCCAAATCCGTGCTCGAAGCCCGCACGCGCGCACTTGCGGAGCGCTATGGCCTCGCAGTGCGCCCCGAGGCGCGGATCGACGAGCTTTCCGCCGGCGAGCAGCAGCGGGTCGAGATCCTGCGCGTCTTAGCGCGGCAGGCGCGCGTGCTCATCCTCGACGAGCCCACCGCCGTGCTGACGCCGGCCGAAGCGCGCACGCTCTTCACGGCGCTCCGTGCCTTCAAGGCGGCGGGCAATTCCGTGATCTTCATCAGCCACAAGCTGGATGAAGTGCTCGAAATCTCCGACCGCGTCACCGTGCTGCGCGGCGGCCGCAAGGTCGTGACCGAGCCGACAGCCAACTGCACGACGACGAAACTCGCGCAACTGATGGTTGGCCGCGAAATGGTGCTGGGCGGCCTGCGCGAGGCGATGAAGCCGCGCACGGAGCCCGGCCGCGTCGTGCTGGCGCTGCAGAAGGTTTCGGCGACCGACGATCGCGGTCGCGCCGGTCTGATCGATGCCGACCTGCCGGTGCGTGCCGGCGAAATCCTCGGCATTGCCGGCGTCGCGGGCAATGGCCAGCGCGAGCTTTCCGAGATCCTGACCGGCATCCGCAAGCCGACCTCCGGCAAGGTGCTGATCGAGGGCGTGCCGGTCGACAACCCCTCGCCCGACATCTTCATCGAGGTGGGCGTCGGTCATATTCCGGAAGACCGCATCAAGAGCGGTATCGCGCCGGCCCTGTCGATCAGCGACAATGCCGTGCTGCGCGCCTATGCCGAGCCGCCGATCGCGCAAGGGGTGCTGTTCAAGCCCGGCGCCGCCGACAAGCTTGCGCAGCAGATCGCCGATGACGCCGAAGTCACGATCCCGTCGCTCAGCACTCCGATGCGCAATCTCTCGGGCGGCAATCAGCAGCGCCTCGTCGCCCGGCGCGAAATGCGCATCGCCAAGCTCGCCATCATCGCCGCCTATCCGAGCCGCGGGCTCGATGTCGGCGCCATCTCGACGCTGCTTCATTATCTGATCGACCTGCGCAATTCGGGCGTCGCGGTCGTCCTGATCTCCGAGGAACTCTCCGAATTGTTCGATGTCACCGATCGCATCGCCGTCATGTTCAAGGGCCGGGTCATGGGTCTATATGAGACCAAGGACGCCGACCTTGAGACGATCGGCCTCCTGATGGGCGGCCAGACCAAGGCCACCAGCGCGAGCGAGGCCGCCTGATGGCGATCCGTTTCGTCAGGACTCCCATCGTATCGAGCCAGCGCGCGCTGACGGCGCGCATCATCGGCTTCGTGCTGGCGCTCGCGATCGGCGCGATCGTGCTCGGCATCGCCGGCTTCGATCCGCTGCATCTGGGCACGCAGATCATCGTGAAGAGCCTCGGCTCGCGCTTCGGCCTCGAGGATCTGGGCCTGCTCTATACGCCGCTGCTCCTGACCGGCCTCGCGGTCACGGTCATGGCCAAGATGGGCCTCTGGAACATCGGCGCCGACGGGCAGTTCTATCTCGGCGCCTTCGTGACGACGGCGATCGGCCTGTTCATCAAGGGCCCCGAGCCCTTCATGCTGATCCTCTGCTTCTTCGCGGGTGCTGCCGGCGGCGCGCTCTGGATCCTGGTGCCGACGCTCGCCCGCGCCTATGCCAAGGTCGACGAGATCATCACGACGTTGCTGCTCAACTTCGTCGCGCTGCTTCTCGTCTATTATGTAGCGACCGGACCCTGGCGCGACCGCGTCTCCGGCACCACCGCCTCGACCGGCCGCGTGCCCTACAAGATGCCGGAATTCTTCGGCTCGCTGCATTGGGGCTTCGTCATCGCGCTCGTGGCGCCGATCCTGTTTGGCCTCGCACTGCGCTACACCAGATGGGGCTATGAGGTCCGTCTCTCCGGCTCGAACCCCGACGCGGCGCACTATGCCGGCATTCCCGTCCGTCGCCGCATGATCTCGATCATGCTGCTTTCCGGCGCGATCGCGGGCGTCGCCGGCATGCTGGAAGTCGCCGGCACCGTGCACCGCCTGCAGGGCGGCATCTCCAACAATTACGGCTATCTCGGCGTCATGGTCGCCGTGCTGGCGCGTGGCTCGCCCATCGGCGTCATCGCCGGCGCCTTCCTGATGGCGCTGATCCTCAATGCCGGCATCATCCTGCAGACGCAGGGGCTGACGACCAGCGCCGTGCTGGCGCTGACGGGCCTGATGATGCTGTTCACGGCGGTTGCCGACCAGTTCGCGCATTACCGCATCGTCCGCACCCAAGCGGCAACGAGCTAGGAGGCCAGTCATGGATATCATCACCGGCATCCTGACCACCGCGGTTCTCGCGGGCGGCGTGCTGGCGCTGGCAGCGCTCGGAGAAGTGCTGGCCGAGCGCGTGGGCGTTTTCAATCTCGGCGTCGAGGGGCTGATGGCGCTCGGCGGCGTCTCCGCGATCATCGCGGTGACGATCGTGCCGAACCCATTCTTCGGTTTCGCGGCCGCGCTCGTGGTCGGGCTCGTCTTCGGCGCGCTCTTCGCGCTCGCCACCGTCACCTTCCGCGCCAACCAGGTGCTTTGCGGCCTCGCGCTCACCATGCTCGGCTCCGGCCTCGCGGTGACGGTCGGCAAGCCCTATTCGGGCATGCCCGCCAAGGCGCAGTTCGACAAGGTGATCGTGCCCTATCTCTCTGACCTGCCTATTCTCGGCCGGGCGCTCTTCTCACAAAACATCCTCGTCTACCTGATCTATCTGATCATCCCGGCGATCATGGCCTTCGTGCTCTTCCGTACGCGCCACGGCATGAATGTGCGCGCGGTCGGCGAGAACCCGGCCGCCGCCGATTCCGCCGGCATTCCGGTGACGCTGATCCGCTTCGTCTATGTCACGATCGGCGCCGCACTCGGCGCCGGCGCCGGCGCCTATCTGACGCTCGCCTTCGTGCCGTCCTGGTCGGACGGCGTGGTGGCGGGGCGCGGCTGGATCGCGGTCGCACTCGTCATATTCGCCGGCTATCGCCCGTTCGGCGCCGTGTTCGGCGCCCTGCTCTTCGGCGTCATCACCGCGCTCGGCTTCGTCGGCCAGGCGCGCAACTGGCCGATCGCGCCGCCCTTCCTGTCCATGCTGCCCTATCTCGGCACGATCGCGGCCATGATCCTGCCGGTCTTCGTCTGGAAGCGGCTGCGCCTCGGCTTCGTCGCCCCGGCCGGACTCGGCATTCCCTATTTCCGCGATGAGCGCTAAGAGCCTGAGCCAAGCAAATATGAGGAGAGACCCCATGGCCCGTCCCGCTGAAAAGGCGTCCCTCGACCAGTGGTATGTGATCGACGCCGAGGCCGATATTCCGGCCGAACCGCGTCCGAACCGGCTGCTCGGCCGCGACCTGATCGTGGCCCGCGACGCCGACGGCACCGTCATCGTCCGCGAAAAGCGCGACGATGGCGCGCTCGGAGAGCCGCTGCCGACCATTGTGCGCTGGGGCTATATCTGGACGACGCTGGGCAAGCCCGAGCGCGGCCTGTTCGAACTGCCCGAGGCCGACGAGCCCGACCGCCGCCATGTCGTCTGCGGCGCCGTCGCGGTGAACGCATCGGGGCTGCGCATTATCGAGAACTTCCTCGACATGGCGCATTTCCCTTTCGTCCACACGGATATTCTCGGCGCCGAGCCGAACACCGAGGTGCATCACTACACGACCGAGATCCGGCGCGATGTCGACGAGGTCTGGGCGACGAATTGCGAATTCTTCCAGCCGCAGGCGGCGCTCTCCGCCGAGGGCGGGATCATGACGCAGTACATGTACCGCGTGATGGCGCCCTTCCAGACGCTGCTCTACAAGACCTGTCCGGCCGCCGCTAATCGCTGGGACGTGATCTGCCTGTTCGTCCAGCCGCTCGACCATGACCGCTGCCGCGCCCATCCGGTAATGTTCATCATCGACGATGAAAGCACGCTGACCAGCATGGTGCATTTCCAGCAGCTCATCTTCCTGCAGGACCGCATCATCCTGGAAAACCAGCGCCCCCGCCTGCTGCCGCTGGAACCGCGCGCCGAAATCCCGACCCGCGCCGACATCTCCTCGGTCGCCTATCGCCGCTGGCTCAAGGAAAAGGGCGTGACGTTCGGCACGGCGGAACGCGCCGCCTGAGCCACGCTCCCCTTCCGCCGTCGCGCCGGTCAGCCGGATGATGGCGGCTGCCTGCCAAACCCGCATGCTCCCGAGGCCGAACGCTCCATGACCATCGATATCGCCATCATCAACGGCACCGTGCTTCCGATGGGCGGCGGCAAGCCGATCGAGAACGGTGTCGTCACCATCACCGGCGGCACCATCGCCGCCGTCGGCCCGGCCGATCAGGTCGATATCAGCGGCGCGCGCAAGGTCGTCGATGCCTCGCTGTCCGCCGTCATGCCGGGCTTCTGCGACAGCCACACCCACGTCGCCTCCAACATGCTGCTGCGCGGGCTGCTGGAGGACGTGAAGCTGTTCGAATGGCTCTCGACCATGTGGCAGCTGAAGCGCAACTTCGATCCGGAGACGCTCTATTGGGCGAGCCTGACCGGCCTCGTCGAAATGGTGAAATCCGGCATCACCACCTTCAACGAGCACTTCGACGCCTATGCCGTCGAGCCCGAGATCGAGGCGCTGAAGAAGATCCCACTGCGGGCGACGCTCGGCTATGGCTTCGCCGATCGCGGCCTCTATGCGCCGATCACCGACTGGTCCTGGAAGACGCTGAACAATTTCGGCGATCTCGTCGCCAAGCATCACAAGACCCGCGACGGCCTGCTGCAGATCGGCCTGTCACCACATGCGCCCTATTCCTGCGGCGAGGAGATGTACCGGCTGACGCGCGAAGTGGCTGACGCCTACAGCGTGCCGATCCACACCCATCTCGCCGAGGGTACGCAGGAAATGGCCTATATGGCCGAAAACTACGGCACCTCGCCGGTGCGCTGGCTGGAATCGCTGGGCTTCCTGAAGGGCGACATCACGGCGGCGCATTGCACGCAGTTGGACCAGGAGGACATGCGGATCCTGGCGGCGCATGACGTCAAGATCGGCCATTGCCCCTGCTGCAATGCCAAGCTCAACTCCGGCACCATGCCGCTCAAATGCGTGCTGGAGCACGGCATCACGGTTGGCCTCGCCACCGACGGCCCGGCCAGCCACAACACGCTCGACATGTTCCAGGAGATGAAATTCGCCGGGCTGATCCACAAGGACAAGACCAACGACGTCGAGTTCCTGAAGACAGCGGAGATCCTGGAGCTCGCGACCGCGCAGGGCGCCAAGGCTATGAACCGGCCGGAGACCGGCCAGCTGGTGCCGGGCATGGCGGCCGATGTCATCGTGGTCGATCTCGACAAGGCGCACAGCCTGCCCGTCTATGACACAGCGGCCGCCCTCGTCTATTCGAGCAGAGCGGATGACGTCACCCACACGATCGTCAACGGCAAGATGCTGATGGAAAACCGCATCGTCGCCGGCATAGACGAGGTGGAAATCCGCCGCGAGTTCCGCACGCGCGCTCATGCGCTGCGGCAGCGCAGCCTCGGCTGAGACCAGGGGTCTTTCAACGTGTCAAGGAACCGCTGAAAGGCTATCGGGTCTTGTCAGGTCTCGTTTTTCCTGCGCGAACCGGTATCTACTTCGCTCGACAACGTCCTTCAGACGCACGACAGGATTCAACCCTTGACTGACCTTCGCGGCAAGACGATCGCCGGCACCTTCTTCCATGCGCCGCATCCAGGCTCGATCGAGATCCTGGCGGATGCGCTGATCACGCTGGATGCGCGGGGCGACATTGCCGATGTCTCGCGCTGGCCCGATGCCGGCCATGCCGAGAAGCGCAAGGCGGCCGAGGATGCGGGGACGCTGGTCACCATGCCGGCCGGCACCTACGTCCTGCCCGGCTTCGTCGATCTCCATATTCATGCGCCGCAATATCCCCAGCTCGGCAAGGCGCTGAACGTGCCGCTCGAGGTGTGGCTGCACCGCTATACCTTCCCGCTCGAAGCGCGCTATGCCGACATCGCCTTCGCGCGGCACCATTACGACATGCTGGTCGGCGACCTGATCGCCAACGGCACCACGACGGCGCTCTATTTCGCGACCGTCCACCAGGAGGCGACCCGCCTCCTCGTCGATATCTGCATCGAGAAGGGACAGCGCGCCTTGGTCGGCAAGGTCGCGATGGACGATCCCGAGCAATGCCCGGACTATTATCGCGACGCCTCGTCCGAGGCCGGCATCGCCGATACCCGCGCCTTGATCGACTATGTCGCGGCCCATCCCGAAAACCACGGCCTCGTCCATCCCGTGATCACGCCGCGCTTCGTGCCCTCCTGCACCGATCCGCTGCTCGAAGGGCTCGGCGCGCTGGCGCAGGAATGCGGCTGCCATGTGCAGACCCATTGCTCGGAGAGCGATTGGGCGCATGGCTATGTGCTGTCGCGCTTCGGCAAGACGGATACGGAGACGCTGGACGGCTTCGGCCTGCTGACGCGGCGGACCGTGCTGGCGCATTCGAACTTCCTGACCGAAGACGACATGGACCGTGTCGCGGCGCGCGGCGCCGGCGTTGCACATTGCCCGCTTTCGAACGCCTATTTCGCCAATTCCGTCTTTCCGCTCCGCGCGGCGCTCGCCAAGGGTGTCCGCGTCGGGCTCGGAACGGACATATCCGGCGGACCGAGCGCCTCGATGATCGAGGCGCAGCGCATGGCGATCGCCGCCTCGCGCATGCTGGAAACCGGGGTCGATCCCGACATCGCGCAGGAAAAGCGCGGCCGGCCGGGATCACGCATCGATTTCGACCTTGCGTTCCATCTTGCGACCGCCGCGGGCGGCGATGCGCTCGACCTGCCCGTCGGCCAGTTCAAGCCGGGCTATCATTTTGACGCCATACTGGTCGATCCGAGCGCGCCCGGTTCGACGCTGCGCGTCTCCGAGGAACTCGATACCGACGAGGACGTGTTGCAGAAGATCGTCTATACGGCCTCGCGCGCCAATCTCACGCAGGTCTGGATCGCGGGACGCAGCGTGTCGGGCGGAACCGCCTGAGCCTCCTCAGGCGGTGGCGGGAACCGCGAGCGGCAACCAGATTTCCTGGATCAGGCCGCCCTCCTTCGCGTTGCGGACGCTGATGCGGCCGCCGCTGCGCTCCACGATCTCCTTGGTGATGGCGAGGCCGAGGCCGGCGCCGGGCACGGACTGGCGCCGGGCGGGATCGACACGGAAGAACGGCTCGAACACGCGCTCCAGCAGCGCTTCGGGAATGCCGGGACCGGAATCGGAAATCGCGATCACCGCGAAATCGTCCTCGACGCGCACGGCCGCCACGCCGCCGCCGCCATGGGTCGCGGAATTGATCAGCACGTTGCGCAGCGCGCGGGTCAGCGCCAGCGGCGAGACGCGAACACAGGCCGGAACCGTCGATCCGAGGCGGACGGCATAGCGCTGCGCGCTGAGTTCATCGATCAGCGACGGCAGCAGACCGTCGAGATTGACATCCTGCAGCTCCGTCGCCTCGACCTCCTCGCGCACGAGGCGAATGGCGCTGTCGGCGATCCGGTCGAGTTCTTCCAGATCCTTGAGCCAGAGCGCACGCTCCTCTTCATCCTCCAGGAATTCCGCCCGCAGTCGCATGCGGGTCATCGGCGTGCGCAAGTCGTGCCCGGCGGCGGCAACGAGGCGCATACGGCTTTCCATCGCCGTCTTGAGGCGGGCCGAAAGCCGATTGAGCGCCATGGCGGTGGCCTTGATCTCGCCGGACCCGGTCTCGGGCAAGGGCGGCAGCACGCCATCCGGCCCAATCGAGGCAATGGCAGCCTCCAGCAGTTGCAGCGGGCGGATCAGCCGATTGGCGATCACCACGGCGATGACGCCCGTGCCGAAGATGATGGCCATCATCCAGCCGAACAGCACGCCCCAGCCGTTCTTCGGCGGTGGCTGGCTGCCCGAGAGCGGCATCACGATCCAGCCATGGCCGGGGATCGGCAGGGATACATTGGGCGGGGCGCCGCGATGGAGCGCCTGGGTGATGATGACATCGCGTTCATTGCCCGTGCCCGCGAGAATGGTGCGCATGGCCTCGGTCAGCCGAACGTCCTCGAGCCCGCCCGCCGGCTGCGGCACCAGCATGATGCCGTCATTGTTGTCGTCATTCGGCCCGTCGTCGAAATTCTTGGGGTTGTTCTCGACGAGGCGGGCGACCAGGTTGATGCGAAGCGCGGCATCGCTGAGGATGCGCTCGGGTCCCGGCCGGCCGATCACGCCGATGGCGACGACGGTCGCGAGCCCGACCACCGCGACGATGGCGCCGACGATCAGCAGGGCCACGCGGATGCGGAGTGACTTCACTCGGTCGCCCCCGCCGTGTCGACGCGCACGGCGAGCTGATAGCCGCCATTGCGGACCGTCTTGAAGATCTGGAAATTGCCGCCGTCACCCAGCTTGCGCCGGAGGCGGCTCATCAGCACGTCGATCGAGCGATCGAGCGGATCGAATTCGCGGCCCTGAGTCAGGTCGAGCAACTGGTCGCGCGAGAGCACGCGGCCGGGCCGGTCGAGAAAGACATGCAGCAGGTCGAATTCGGCGCCGGTCAGCACGATCGCCTTGCCGTCCGGCCCGATGACGCTGCGCGTCTCCGGCGTCGCGACGAAGCCCGCAAAGCGATAGGCGGCGACCTGCGAGGGCTCGGCCAGATCGGTGATGCGCCTGAGCACGGCGCGGATACGGGCCACCAGCTCGCGCGGATTGAACGGCTTGCCGAGATAGTCATCGGCGCCGATCTCGAGCCCGATGATCCGGTCGACCTCCTCCTTGAGCGCGGTGAGCAGGATCACGGGGATATGCGGCCGCCGATCGCGCAACTGGCGACAGATGTCGAGGCCGGAGCCGTCGGGCAGCATGACATCGAGCACGATCAGGTCGATCTGCTGCGTCATCAGCTTCTCCTCGAGTTCGCGGCGATCGGCCGCCAGGGCAACCCGCAGGCCCTGCGCGTCGAGGTAGCGTCCGAGAAGCTTGCGGATTTCGGGATCGTCATCGACGACCAGTATATGGGGCGTTGTCTGCATCTATTCCGAGCCATGAGCCGGTGTGGCCGGCCTCCTCAGCGGGAGCAATAGCCGCTTTGTCCGCAGCCCCGACCGGATTTTGGTAACGCAAGATCGCTCAGGCGGCCCCAGCAACCTTTCGAAACAAGAATCTTCTCCCCCATAATGCTCGGCAATGCAAAGACGAAGGCACGAAACGACGGCTCTGTAGCTTGGCCCTGCATTCAACAAATCAGGGAGCTTTTGATGAAACGCAGTTGGAAGGCATCCGTGGCCGCGCTCGGTCTCGTCACGGCGACGAGTATCGCTGCCCTGACGGCGTCGGCGGCCGATTCCACAGGATGCGCCCATGGCCGGCCCGCGCTGCCCGCGCCCACGGTCATCGCCCAGGCCGACCAGGGCCCGGCGCCGGGACGTCCCGGCCGCTCCGAATGGCCGCGCATGGAGCGTCCCCGCCCCGCACCGGGCATGATGCTGGCCCGCCAGCTCGCCGCTGCGGAAACGCTGGTCGGCATCCGGTCGGAACAACTCGACGCGTGGCGCGACTATACGGACGCGCTGCTCGCCCTGCTCCAGCCGCCGCCTCCGCCGGAAAACCCGGCGCCCGGTGCCGAGGCAAAGGCGTTCGCGCGCGAGCGGCAGCTCATCAACGCCGTCAACGACCGCGCGGCAAAGGCCGCGACGCTCGGCAAGGCGATCGAGGCATTGCAGGCCAAGCTCTCGCCCGACCAGCTCGCCCGCCTCGCCACGGTCGATCTGAGAATGGGTCCGCCGCATGGTCGCGGGCCGGGTTTCGGTCCGGGCCGGCCGGGACCCGGTGGCCCCGGCTTCGATCGGCCCGGGCCGGATGGTCCGGAATGGCGCGGCCCGGGACCCGACGGTGCGTTTGCAGCGCCGGACGGTGACGATCAGCCGGCCGATGACGATCAGGGCGTGTTCGAGCCCGGCGGCCCAGGCCATGAGCCGGCCGGCGGACCGCCTGCCCCCCAAATTCCTGATGAAGGCGTTCAGCCCGGTTCCGCCCCACGGCCCGGTTGATCTCGTCAGGAATCGAGCGGCCCCGTCTCATCGAGACGGGGCCGCTTCCCTATTCAGGCCGCTTCTGGCGGGTGCGCTTCAGCGTGGGCCGAGATAATCGGCCTTGCCGATCGGTACGCCCTTCTGACGCAGAATCGCGTAGGCGGTCGTGACGTGGAAGAAGAAGTTCGGCAGCGCATGCTGCAACAGATAGGTCTTGCCTTCGAAGGTGTGGGAGGTCGTGCGCGAGCCCATGACCACCGGTCGCGTCTCGCTGCCTTCGAAGGCTTCGGCGGGCACCGAATTCAGGAACTCGACCGTCCTGGCGATGCGCGCCTTCAGATCGGCGAAGGTGGCCTCGTTATCCTCCATCGCCGGCGCCGCAATGCCGGAAAGGCGCGACGCGCAGCCCTTGGCGGTGTCGCTGGCGCGCTGGATCTGCGCCGCGAGCGGATGCATGTCGTCGATCAGCCGCGTCTGGACCAGCTCCGCCGGATCGATCCCCTGCTCTTCGGCAAAGGCGAGCCCCTTGTCGAGGATCGCGGAGAGATTGCCGAAGGCCCGGATGAACACGGGCACGGACGCCTCATACATGGTGAGCGGCATGGAGAGTTCCTCTTGGAAGGGACGATTGTGAAGCTACCCGGCGCGTGGCGTCCGGCAAGTTGAAGGCGCTGCGGAACTAGGTGCGCCGGCGCCCGCTTTCAAGCAGACGAGATGACGTCACTTGGTGGCATAGGTGTCGGGCAAGGCGATGCGCAGGACCTGCATGATCACGGCGGTCGACCAGCCAAAGAGCAGGATGCCGCTTGCCGCCGTCATGGGGCCGAGCAACTGCCAGGCGGGAACTGGCAGGATATCGCCATACCCGAGTGTCGTATAATTCACGAAGGCGAAATAGAGATCGCTCTTTCCCGCCGGCGTTACGCCGACGACGGCATAGGTCACCGACCAGATGAAGATCTCGACGAAATGGGCCATCATCAGCACGGCGACGACGCCGACCATGATATAGACGCGGCCACGGAAATGGCGGATCCGCTCGGCCTGCCAATGCGCGACATGGTGAACCAGAACCGTCCAAACGGAGTGGACGGCGATGGTCAGGAGGATGATCGCCGTTCCGATCGCGATCTGAGCCAACATGCCGGCGCCGCCCCTCAATGCGTGAACGCCGCATCCCGCACGGGGTCGGCGCAGTCGCCATAGAGGCCGGAGGCGCCGACGGTCAAGGGGGCTTCGATGGCCCGGTGTCTAGGGCAGTAGCACGGCCGCGCCTTCGAGGCGGCCGGAGCGCAGGTCGGCAAGCGCCTCATTGGCTCGTTCGAGCGGATAAGGCGTCGTCTGCGTCACGATCTTCGTCCGCCCGGCCAGCGCCATGAAGTCGAGCCCGTCCTGCCGCGTCAGATTGGCGACCGACATGATCTGCCGCTCCTCCCACAGGATCTCATAGGGAAAGGCCGGAATGTCGCTCATATGGATGCCTGCGCAGACGACACGGCCGCCCTTGCGCAGCACACGCAACGCCGCCGGCACCAGCGCGCCGACCGGCGCGAAGATGATCGCCGCATCGAGCAGTTCCGGCGGCACCTCGGTGGAGCCGCCGGCCCAGACTGCGCCGAAGCGGCGGGCGAATTCCTGCGCCTCGACATCGCCGGGCGAGGTGAAGGCGTAGATCTCCCGGCCTTCCGCGACCGCCACCTGCGCGATGATGTGGGCTGCGGCGCCAAAGCCGTAGAGGCCGAGGCGCCTGCCGGGGCCGGCCATCCGGAACGAGCGATAGCCGATCAGGCCGGCGCAGAGCAGCGGCGCCGCCTCGACGTCTGAATATTGCCCGGGCAGGTGGAAGCAGTAGTCCGCCTCGGCCCGTGCGAACTCAGCATAACCGCCATCGATGTCGTAGCCAGTGAAGCCCGGCGTATCGCAGAGGTTTTCCCTGCCCTCGCGGCAATAGGCGCAGTGGCCGCAGACATGGCCGAGCCAGGGAATGCCGACACGCTCGCCTATGGCGAAGCCACTGACACCGGCGCCGATCGTCTCGACACGCCCCACCACCTCGTGACCCGGAACGAGCGGCAGCTTCGGATGTTTCAGATCGCCGTCGACGACGTGCAGATCGGTGCGGCAGACGCCGCAGGCGAGCACGCGCACCACGATCTGCCCCGGACCTGCGACCGGCTTTGCGATCTCACTCAGAACGAGCGGCGCCTGCTGATGCTCGAGAATCATGGCTTTCATGGCCGCTTTACCCCGGATGTTCGCTGGAAGATCATGGCATGGCCCATCACGATGTCACCCACAGCACAAGACCGGCCAAGGCAAGCGCGCCGATCGTGCCCGATGCGACGCGCAGGCTGAAGGCAGGCGGGCCGAAGACCCCGGCATAGGCTGTCCGCGCCAGCGCGTTGACGCCCAGCGCGAGCAGGACGCCGGTCGTCGCGACCGCCATCGCGATCGAGCCACCGGCGAGCCGCGCCATGTTCAGCACCGCTATGTCGACGTCGGCAAGGCTCACCGTCGCGGTCGTCAGATAGAGCCCGCCGGTGCCGAAGCGGCCGGCAAGCAGCGCCGTGACGGCGGATACAAGCGCAAAGGACGCGGCGAAGAGGAGCAGCGGGCCGAGATCGAACGGGTTGCGTGTCGCCGGCGGCGTTCCCTGGTCGCTGCCTGCATCGGTCCGCGCGATCAGCAGGAACGCGCCGAGCCCGAGCGCGAGCGCCAATGTGCCGGCCGCCGGCAGCACCGCCAGCGCCAGCGCGGGCTTGACGATGGTCAGGATCACCAGCGTGCGCATCGCGGAGATCATGCCGGCCATCAGGGCGGCGCCGGCGAGGCGCGCCACCGCAGCTTCCTGCTGCGCCCGCCGGGCGAGCACCAGCGTCACCGCCGTGGAGGATACGATCGCGCCGGCCGCGACGCTGACGAGGAGCCCCTTGGTCTCGCCCAGAATTCGCGTTGCGACGTGGCCGAAGAACGACACGCTCGCGGTCAGCACCATGAAGAGCCAGATCTCGTAGGGATTGATGGCGCCGAGCGGGTCGATCGCCCGGTTGGGCAGGATCGGCAGCACGATGACGCTCATGCCGAGCAGGAGCAGCGCCGAGCGCAGCTCCGGCCAGGTGATCCGCGTCAGCATCGCATGGAGCACGGTGCGGCTTGCGAGCAGGCCGGCGGTCGCCACGCCGGCTGCCGCCGCGATACGGGGATCGAACAGGACGGCCATGGCGCCGAGCACGAAGACCAGCAGCGCCGCGATCACGCCGGTGACGCTGAACGTGCCGTCGTTCATGTCCTCGCGATATTTGAAAGCGGCGAAGATGACGGCGTAAAGCGCGAAGATGGTGGCGAGCAGCGCCATGCTGTCGACTGTCCGGGCCAGCAAGGCCGCGGCGGCGCCGAGAAAGGCGGAAAGACCATAGGTGCGGATGCCCGCCGTCCGGCTGCCGGAGGGCGCGTCGCGCTCCTGCCATCCGCGCTCCAGCCCGACGATCAGGCCGATCGCCAATGCGGTCGCGAGCCGGAAGAGAAGTTCAATATCCATCGCCGCGCCGATCAAGATCCGGGCATCATCCATAGATGATCATACCGGCCGACCCTTGACCCAAATCAAGGAGCTATCCCGACGATACGCTACGACAAGATCAGACGGAACAATCTGCGATCCCGGAGGAAGCACGATGCAAGCGCGCGACATCATGAGCCATCCGCTCATCACGGTAAGCCCGACGACCAGTGTTCTCGAGATCGCCGAACTGCTGCTGCAAAAGAAGATCAGCGCCGTCGCGGTGGTCGACGACAAGGGGCGGCTGGTCGGCATCGTCAGCGAAGCAAACCTGATGCCCCGCGCCGAGCCGATCGACGACAAGCCGGATCCGTGGTGGCTGCGCTGGTTCGTCTCCAAGGAGCAGCTCGCCGACGATTATGCGCGCCGCCACGGCCAGACCGCCGCCGACATCATGACGCGCTATGTCGTGCGCATCCGCCCGGAAGCGACCGTGCCCGAGATCGTCGCGCAACTGACAGGCTGGGGCATCAAGCGCGCGATCGTCTGCGAAGGCGAAAAGCCAGTCGGCATCGTAAGCCGCGCCGACATACTGCGCGCGCTCGTCGCCAGCGAATCCGGCCGCAAGGCGAACGAAACCGACCGCGAAATCCGCGCCCGCCTCGTCGAGGAGCTCAAGGACCAGCCATGGTTCTCGATCGGCGAGTACAATGTCGTCGTGATCGAGGGCGTGGTGCATTACTGGGGACCGGTCGGGTCGGAAGCCGAGCGCAACGCGCTCAAGATCGCGGCCATGAACGTGCCCGGCGTGGTCTCGGTCGAGGACCACACCCACGCCAAGGAGCCCTTCGAAGCGCTGGTCGACTGAGCGGGCCTCAGTTCCTGACCATTCGATTCCAGGCGTCGAGGCCGGCGATCTTGTAGGCCTCGGCGAGGGTCGGATAGTTGAACGTGTTCTCGATGAAATAATCGATCGTACCCTTCAGATTGAGCACGGCCTGGCCGATATGGATCAGCTCCGTCGCGCCTTCGCCCACGATGTGCACGCCCAGCAGGCGGCGTGTACGGGTCGAAAAGATCATTTTCATCATGCCGTTATTGAGGCCCATGATGTGGCCGCGCGACGTCTCGCGGAAGCGGGCAATACCGCATTCATAGGGGATCTCGCGTTTGCGGACCTCTTCCTCCGTCATGCCCACGGTCGAAATCTCCGGCACGGAATAGATGCCATAGGGAAAGAATTCCGGCGGCGGCGGCGGCGCGAGGCCGAAGGCGTGGCAGGCGGCGACGCGGCCCTGCTCCATCGATGTCGAGGCGAGGCTCGGAAAGCCGATCACGTCGCCGGCGGCGTAGATGTGCGGGACCGAGGTCTGCAACGTGTTCGGCTCGACGACGATGCGGCCGCGATGGTCTGTGGCGAGCCCGACCGCCTCCAGATTGAGCCGGTCGGTAGCGCCGACGCGGCCGGCGGCGAAGAGCAGCATCTCGCTGGAAACGACGCGACCGTCGGCGAGCTTGGTGATCGCACGGCCACCTTCGCCGAGTTCGATCGAATTGACCGCGGCGCCCAGGCGAAGCGCGACGTTGCGATCGCGCAGTTCATGCACGAATTCCTCGATCAGTTCCTTGTCGATGAAATCGAGGAAGCTGTTGCGCGGCTCGATCAGCGTGACCGCCACGTCGAGCGCCGAGAAGATCGTGGCATATTCAACGCCGATGACGCCCGCGCCGATGACGGTCAGGCTGCGCGGAAGGTGCGGCAGCTCGATGATCTCGTCGCTGTCGAACACGGATGTTCCGTTGAAGGGCACGTAATCGGGCCTGAACGGCCGCGTGCCGCAGGCGATCAGCACATGGGCGGCGCGATAGACCCGCTTCTCGTCCTTGTCGGAGGTGACTTCGATCTCGTGCGGCCCGACGAACCGCGCCTCGCCGATCGCGGTCTTGACCGCGTTGCGGCTGAACTGGTGCTCCAGCACCTCGACCTCGTGATCGAGCGTCTTGTGCAGACGGGCGAGCAGGTCGGACGCCTGGATGTCCTGCTTGACGCGATAGGAGCGGCCATAAAAGCCGCGCTCGCGCCAGCCCGAGAGGTTGAGTACCGTCTCGCGCAGCGTCTTGGACGGAATGGTGCCGGTGTGCACCGAGACGCCGCCGACCCGCCTGCCCTTCTCGACCACCAGCACGGACTTGCCGAGCTTGGCCGACTGCACCGCCGCGCGGCGCCCGGAAGGCCCGCTGCCAATGACGATCATGTCGAAGTCGGTCATGGCGTCGGATCTCCAGAATGTCGCATGAGGTTCAGCCGGCGGGACGGTTCGGGGCGATCATCGGCGCGAATGTGGTCGGGTCTGATGACAAGACGGTGAAAGACCTTTTCACCCGCTGGAGGATGCATGTTGAGTGCCAGCGCAGACCGCGCGCGAATGTGCCGCCGCCTCACAAATCCGGAAGACAATTGCCGCGAAATGAGGCAGTCCAGCGCCTGTGATCGCAGCGCGGAGGGCATCTCGATTCGCCCCGGATCGATCCGAGATCGACGCCGTTGAGCGTTGAGGCGCGTGGGACGAGGCGACAAGGATTGCGACGGACCGACAAATCAAAGGCCCGGCGGAGCATGAATTCCGGCGCTACGGGAGTTGAAATTACCGTCGGACAGTTGCTGCAAACGCAATTTTAACCGCAAGGTCACACGAAACTGTCTTGTATGGTGAAGGCAAGTCTAATTTCGTCGGTGCATGTGTGAGCGTTCGGTTGAAAGAAGCGGCGACGAGACCTTGCGGCAGGAAGCGTCGTGCGGGGCTGCGGCGAAGCGCGGTGCTGGCGCTGATGCTCGCCACGGCTGGTCCGACTCTGGCCTTCGCCGATGATGGCGGCTTCTTCCAGAGTATTCGCAATCTCTTCGGCGGCTCCAAGCAGGAGCCTGTCCTCGACGCTGTTCCCTACAAGGTGACGATCAACGTCGCCGATGCGCCGCGCTCGGTGCGCCGCTCGGTCATCGCCGCGTCCAACCTGCAATCGCTCCGCCGCTCGCCGCCCTCCGGCGCTGCCGGCCTGTTGCGGCGCGCCCGCTCCGATATCGACCAGATCACCGCCGCTCTCTATGCGGCCGGCTATTATGGTGGATCGATCGTCATCACGGTCGCCGGCCGCGCGGTCGAATCGCCCGACGCACTCGCCACGATCGAGGCGGCCCGTGTCGCAGGCCCGGTCCTGGTGCAGGTCGATGTCGCGCCCGGCCCGCTGTTCCATTTCGGCGACGTGAAGATCCTCTATGCCGATAGCGGCAAGCCGGTCGCCATGGCGCCGACGCTGAAGAGCCTCGGCCTGATCACAGGCGACCCCGCGCTCTCCAACACGATCGTCGCGGCCGAGAGCCGCATCACGGATTTCTATCGCGACCAGGGCCACGCCTTCGCGAAGATCGAGGACAAGGACGTGACAGCCGATCACGCGACCAACACGGTCGACGTGATCTATTACGTGCAGATCGGGCCGGCGGTCGAATTCGGGCCGGTCACGGTCTCCGGCACGGACAAGCTGCGGCGTTCCTTCGTCGAGGAACGCGTTCGGATCATACCGGGCGAGATGTTCTCGCCGAAACGGCTCGCCGATACCCGCCGCTCGCTGCTCAAATATGAAGCCATATCGGGCGTGCGCATCGTCGAGGGGGAGAAGGTCGATGCCAGCGGCCGCCTGCCGATCGCGATCGACGTCACCGAGCGCAAGCCGCGCTATGTCGGCTTTGGTGCGAAATACGATACGACGGACGGCGCGTCGATCAACGGCTTCTGGGGCCATCGCAACCTGTTCGGCGGCGCCGAGACGCTGCGTCTCGACGCCCAGGTCTCCTGGGCGACCACGCTCCCGAACTTCATGCCCGATGCCGATCCGTTCGGCTATCGCTTCAGCGCGACCTTCGGCAAGCCGGGCATCCTGACCCCGATCGATGATCTCGTTGCGCAGGCCTCCGTCTTCCGCGAGATCACCAGCGCCTATATCCGCGAGGCGGCGACCTTCCAGGCGGGCATCAAGCGCAATTTCAACGAACAGCTCTGGGGCCAGATCGGCCTCGACCTCGAAGCCTCCAAGGTCTGGAGCAGCACGGGCGAGGATGATTATCCGATCATCGGCGTTCCGATCGAGGTCAATTACGACACGACCGACAATGTCTTCGATCCCTCCAAGGGCATCCGCGCCAATGGCGTGTTCGAGCCCTTCGCGGAGCTCGGCCAGGCCGGCGCGGGCGCCATGATGTTCAAGGGCTCGCTCTCGGCCTATCGCGCCTTCGACGAGGACAAGCGCTATATCTTCGCCGCACGCGTCCAGGCCGGCACGATCTTCGGCGCCGACCTGCTCGACGTGCCGCCGCAGCGGCGCTTCTATGTCGGCGGTGGCGGCACGCTGCGCGGCTTCGACTACCAGTCGCAGAGCCCGCACAATGCGCAGGGCGATATTATCGGCGGCCTTTCGTTCCTCACCGCCTCCGCGGAGGCGCGCATCAAGATCACCGATACGATCGGCATCGTGCCCTTCGTCGATGTTGGCACGGCCTCGTCCGGCGACGTGCCGGACCTGAACGATCTCGGCGTCGGCGTCGGCGTCGGATTGCGCTATTATACGGCCGTGGGTCCGGTGCGCCTCGATGTGGCCATCCCGGTCAATCCCGGCCCCGACCAGACGGGCTACGGCGTCTATCTCAGTCTCGGACAGGCCTTCTGATGAAAATCGCCCGCATCATATTGAGCTGGATCGGCATAGCGCTGATCGTCGTGCTCGTGGTTGCGATCGGCCTGTTCGCGGCCATCCAGACCAGCGCGGGCAAGCGCATGCTGGCCGATTTCGCAGGCCGGATGGCGAGCAGCAACGGCCTCACCGTCACGATCGAAGGGCTGAGTGGCTTCATCCCGACCACCATGGGCGTCGAGCGTGTGACGCTCGCCGATAGCGAGGGCGTGTTCGGGGAAGTCGACGGGCTCGCGCTCGCCTGGCATCCGCTGGCACTGCTGAGCGGGACGATCGATGTCGAGCGCCTCGGCGCAGATCGCGTGTCGCTCGCCCGCCGCCCGGTTCTGCCGGCGGCCGCGCCCGACACCAGCACCAGCACGTCGGGCTCGGGCATTCCCATGCTGCGTGTCATTCTCGGCTCGCTCGATATCGGCGAGATCGCGCTCGGCGAGCCCGTCCTCGGCATGCCGGCGACGCTCGGCCTGCAGGCCTCCGCCCAGTTGGTCGACCCGGCGCAGGGCCTCGCGCTCAATTTCGCCGTCCTGCGCAAGGACGCGCCGGGCGAGATCAAGGGCCGCGTGCGCTTCATTCCCGATCCCGGCCAGGACAGCGGCAAGGATACGCTCGTCCTCGATGTCACCGCCTCGGAACCGGAAGGCGGCTTGGTCGCACGGCTCGCCGCGATCGAGGGGCTGCCGCCGCTTTCGCTCTCGATCAAAGGCAGCGCCCCGCTCGACGACTGGAACGGCAAGCTCGTGCTCGACGCCGCCAACGCCGGCCGCATCGAGGGCACGGGCGCGGTGCGCCGCGTCGAGAACGGCCGCCGCATCATGCTCGATCTCGGTGGCGCGGTCGCGGGCCTCGTCCCGGCCAGCGTCCGTCCCCTCTTCGACGACCACACCACCGTCGTCGGCTCGGCCGTGGTGCAGGATGATCGCAAGGTCGCGATCGAGGGCCTGAACCTCTCCGCCGCCGGCTTCGGGCTGGCACTGGTCGGCAGCCTCGATACCGAAGCCAAGACCGCCGACATCACCTTCGACCTCGTCGGCGGCGACCCGGCCCGCTTCGCCTCCTTCGCACCCGGCATCACCTGGTCGGGCTGGCGCCTCAATGCCGCCATCTCCGGCGCCTTCGTGGCGCCCGCCGTCAACGCCACGCTGACCGCTCAGGGCCTGTCCGGCAAGGGCTATGGCGCGCAGAACCTGAATGTCGTCGCCAAGACGACGCCACAGGCGGGCGGCCTCGCCTTCACAGTCGACGGCACGGCGTCGGGCCTCTCGGCGAGCGATCCCAAGGTTGCGGCGGCGCTGGGCCAATCCGGCACATTCTCCGCGGCTGGCTCGACCGGCGCCAATGGGCCGGCCCTGACCCGCGCGACCATCGCGCTGACGCCGGTCGATCTCGCCTTCGAGGGTACCGCGACGCCGAAATCCGTCGCCGGCGCGCTGCATCTGAACCGCCTCGACCTCATCGCCTTCTCCGCGCTCGCCGGCCGTCCGCTCTCCGGCACGGTCGCGCTCGAAGGAACCGTCGATACCGGCGCCGATTTTGCGAAGGTCGCGCTCGACGTGAACGGCACCGCCGACAAGGTCGCGACCGGCATCCCGACCGTGGACGGCTTTTTCGCCGGCCGCAGCACGATCAGGGGCGCCGTGGCGCGCTCGGCTGACGGGAGCATCACGGTCAACGGGCTGACGCTGGTGGCGAGCGGGCTCGACCTGACCGTCAATGGCGGCATCCAGCAGGCAACCGCCGACCTGACCGCCAAATTGAAGCTCGCCAATCTCAATCGCCTCGATCCGCGCGTCTCCGGCGGCGCCAATGCCGAGTTGCGCTTCTCCGGCGGGCTCGACGCGCTGGGCCTTGCCGGCACGATCGACATTGCCTCGGCGAAGGCGATGGACAAGACGATCGAGAACCTGCACCTCGCGGTCGATCTCGCCGACCTGACCGGCAAGCCCTCCGGCTCGGTCAAGCTCGACGGCCGCATCGCCGGCAAGCCGGCAACGGGCAGCGCGCGCTTCGCGGTCGGCGGGACCGGCCAGCGCGTCGACGATCTCGACTTCACGATCGGCAGCGTCCGCGCGCAGGGCGCGGCCGGCATCGGCGCGAACGGCATCGTCGATGGCCGCTTCACGGTCGCGGCCGGCAACCTGGCCGATCTCTCGGCGCTGATCCTGACCGATATTCGCGGCCGGCTCGATACCACCATCGTGCTCGATGCGGTCAATGGCGTGCAGCGCGTCGCGGTCAATGGCCGGGCGCAGGATATCGTCTTTGCCGGCAACCGCCTCGACCGTGCCGATATCGATGCGCGCGTCGTGAACCCGGCCGGCGTGCCCAGGATCGACGGCAAGGTGACGCTGGCTGGCGTTACGGCCGGTGATCAGCGGATCGAAAACGCCGTCATCACCGCCAAAAGCGCGGGCACTGCCACCGATGTCACGCTCGATACCGCGCTCCTCGGCGCGTCGATCAATGCGCGCGCCAATATCGCGCCGGCGGGCAGCGACATGCGCATCCGCCTCGATCAATTCCGCGCCGCCAAGGGCCCGACCACCATCACCCTCTCCTCGCCCGCCAATCTGACGCTCTCGGGCAGCAGCGTGGCGATCGACCGGCTGGCGCTCACCACCAGCGGCAACGGCAATGTCACCGTCAGCGGACGCGCCGGCCAGACGCTGGACCTGACCGTCGACATACGCGCCCTGCCGCTGGCGCTCGCTTCTCTCGCGGCGCCGACGCTGGACCTGCGCGGCACGCTTTCCGGCAATGCGCGGTTGAGCGGCCCGGCCACGGCCCCGAACGGCACGTATCAGCTCAACATCGCCAAGCTCTCCAATGCCGCGATCGCCAATCAGGGCGCGGGACCGTTCGACATTGCGGCAAACGGCACGCTCGGCGGCGGGCAGGTCCGGGTCGACGCGACGATCAATGGTCCGCGTCTCGAGGGCCTGACCGTTCGTGGTTCGGTGCCGATCGCCGCCGGAACGATGGATGTGCGCATTGCCGGCGCAATCGATCTCGCCATTGCCAATACGGCGCTCGCGACCTCGGGCTCGACAGTGCGCGGCAAGGCGACGATCGACGCGACATTGCGTGGCACTGCGGCGGCCCCGGCCGTCTCCGGCACGGTGCGTGTCGCGGGCGCGACCTTTATCGATTCGGTCAACGGCGTCACGCTCACCAACATCCAGGCCGTCCTGACCGGAACGGACCGCGCGATCCAGGTCACGACGCTGACCGCGCAGACGCCGAATGCCGGCCAGATCTCCGGCAGCGGCAACATCGCGCTCGACCCGGCGCGCGGCTTCCCGGCCTCGATCCAGATCAACATGCAGCGGGCCACGCTGCTTTCGAGCGACCTCGTGCGGCTGATCGCCGATGGCCGGCTGACCATAGACGGCCCGGTCACGACGCGGCCGAAGATCGCCGGACGGATCGATGTGCGCAATCTCGACATCAACATCGCCGACAAACTGCCGGGTGGCCTCGATCCGCTGACGGTCCGCCATGTCAACACCCGTGGCGCGCAGCAATCGGCGCAGGCGGGCCTGCGCGCCGCCTCGCAGGCTCGCGCCAAGGCCGGCGCCCGTGGCCGCGCGACACCCGCCTTCGTCGCGGATCTCGACCTCGCCATCGCGGCCGCAAACGGCGTGTTCGTGCGCGGCATGGGCATTGACGCGGAATTCGGCGGCGAGCTGACGGTGCGCGGCACCACGGCCGCCCCGGTCACGCTCGGCGGCTTCGAACTCCGGCGCGGCCGCTTCGACGTGCTCGGCCGCCGGCTCGATTTCACGGAAGGCAGGGTGGCCTTCGAGGGCAATACCGACCCGGCGCTCAATTTCACCGCGACCACGACCAGCAATGAGGTGACGGCGAACATCATCGTCTCCGGCCGCGCCTCGGCGCCGGAGGTGAGCTTCAGTTCTTCGCCGACCCTGCCTGAGGACGAAGTGCTCTCGCGCATCCTGTTCGGCCGCTCCGTCTCGACGCTGAATACGAGCCAAGCGCTGCAGGTGGCCCAGGCGATCGCGCAGTTCTCGGGCGGCGGCCCGGGCGTGCTCGACAGCGTCCGTCGCTCGCTCGGTGTCGATTCGCTCGATGTCGACACGTCCGGCAATGTCGGCATCGGCAAGCGACTGAACGACCGCATCTATATCGGCGCCAAGCAGGGCCCGACCGCCGCCTCCGGCAAGGTGACGGTCGATGTCGACGTCACCCGCAACATCCGCCTCCAGGGCGCCGCCGGCGCCGACGGCTCCAACGAACTCGGCCTCGGCGCGCAGTGGGACTATTGAGATCGGACGGCGGAGGCTGTCATGCCGAACGCATGACAGCCTCCGCCCGCTTGGCGAATATTGCCTTCCCTTATCCCCTCCCCCTGGATAGGATAGCCCCATGTCTCATGCGAACAATCCGGAAATCCTGAAGCGGCTGCGCCGGGCGGCCGGGCATCTGGCCAGTGTCGTTGCGATGGTGGAGGATGGGCGCGACTGCCTGGCCATCACCCAGCAGATGCAGGCCGTAATCAAGGCGCTGGAGATGACCAAGCGCACCTTGATCCATCATCATATCGACGAGCATCTCGGCCATGTCGCCGGCAACGCCGCTGGCCCGCTGCCGGCCGAGGCGCGGGCCCTGGTCGCCGAGATCAAGGAAATCAGCAAATATCTTTGAGGAGGGCCGCCATGTCCGGTCTCGCCCAGCATATCCCGCACCCAGACGGACTCGCGCACGACCATGTCTTTCTCGGCGCCCGGCATGACCGCAACCAGCGCCGCACGCTGATCGTGGTCGCCATCACCGCCGCCACCATGATCATCGAGATCGTGGCGGGCTATTTCTATGGCTCGATGGCGCTGCTCGCCGACGGCTTCCATATGTCGACCCATGCCGGCGCGCTGCTGGTCGCGGCGCTCGCCTATCGCTATGCCCGCCGCCATGCGCATGACCCCGCCTTCAGCTTCGGCACCGGCAAGATCGGCGATCTCGCCGCCTTTGCGAGCGCGGTCGTGCTCGGCGTCGTCGCGCTGCTGATCGCGGCGGATTCGCTCTGGCGCTTCGCAAGCCCGGTGACGATCCATTTCGAACAGGCGATCCTGATCGCCGTGATCGGCCTCTTCGTGAACCTCGTCAGTGTCACGCTGCTGCATGAGGGCCATGATCATGGCGACCACGGCCATGCTCATGGGCACGGACATGGGCACGGGCACGACCATGGCTCCCACGATCACGGCCATCACCATCATCATGAAGCGCGCGACCATAATCTGCGCGCCGCCTATCTCCATGTCGCCGCCGATGCGATGACCTCCGTGCTGGCGATCGGCGCGCTGGTGGCCGGGCGTTTTCTCGGCTGGGTCTGGCTCGATCCGGCGATCGGCGTGCTCGGCGCCGTGCTGATTGCGAGCTGGTCGATCAGCCTGCTGCGCGAGAGCGGCGCCATACTGGTCGATGCGGCGCCCGGCACGGGCCTCGACGCGGCCGTTCGCGCCCGGCTGGAGCGGGGCGGCGATCATGTCACCGACCTGCATCTATGGCGCGTCGGTCCGGGCCACCATGCCGCCGTGATCAGTCTCGTCACAGCGACGCCGGCCGAGCCCGCGCATTACAAGACAGCGCTCTCCGGCATCCATGGCCTCTCCCATGTGACCGTCGAGGTCAACGCCGCGCGGGCGGCGCCCTGACGTCTGAAGGAACGCGGCCGGCCGGGCTCAGCGCCCGACCAGCGCATGGAAATTGCCGTCGGGATCCTTGAACCAGGCCGCCTTCATGTGATCGCTGACGTGGATATCCTCCGCGCGCCGCATGCCGGGCATATCATAATGCGCGAAGGCGACGCCCCGGCCGCGCAGGGCGGAAACGACGGCCTTGATATCGTCGCCGAGATCCCAGGTGACGCTCGTCGCCTGGTTGGTGCCGGCGAATGGCGAGGGATAGACCAGCAACGACGATGCGCCGGTGCGATAGGTGACCGTGCCGGGCTCGCTGCCGGCCTCCGGTGTGAGGCCGAGCGTGCCTTCATAGAATAGCCGCGCCGCCTCGAGATCGCGCACGGCGACCGTCGCGATCGCGGTCGCCGACTTCAGTGAGCTTGCCGTCTTGAGCATGATGGTGACCTCCTGCAACGCCGCCTGCGCCGCGACCAAAGGACGGGCGGCGGCGGGGATTTCCGACAGGATGGCCCCCGATCGCCGCCGAAATCGGCGATAGCGCTTGCACTGCGCCACCGCAGAGGCCATCAGTCCGGCATGAACAGCACCACACTCCGCCTCGACCAGGCGCTCGTCGCGCGTGGCCTCGTCGAGAGCCGCGCCCGGGCGCGCGACGCCATATTGCGCGGCCATGTCCGCGTCGACGGCCGCGCCGTCGACAAGCCCTCCCTCTCCGTCCCGTCCGATGCGGAACTCGCGATCGACGATCCCGCCGCCGCCTATGTCTCGCGCGCCGCGCTGAAGCTCGTCGGTGGGCTCGGTCATTTCGGCTATGACCCGGCCGGCCGCATCGCGCTCGATGTCGGCGCCTCGACCGGCGGCTTCACGCAGGTTCTGCTCGAGCGCGGCGTCGAACGCGTCCACGCGATCGATGTCGGCCACGACCAGATGCATCCGAAGATCGCGGCCGATCCGCGCGTCAAGGCCAGCGAAGGGCTCAATGCGCGCGACCTGATCGAGGATGATATCGGCGAACCGTTCGACGCCATCGTCTGCGACGTCTCCTTCATCTCGCTCCGCCTCGCCTTGCCGCCGGCACTCGAGCTCGCCGCGCCGGGCAGCTGGGCGATCATCCTGGTGAAGCCGCAATTCGAGGTCGGCAAGGGCGGCATAGGCAAGGGCGGCATCGTGCGCTTCGCACAGGAAGGCGAAGCTGCCGCCGAGGCCATCGCGCGCTGGATCGCGGAGGAGGAAGGCTGGATCGTCGACGGACTCATCCCCTCGCCGATCGAGGGGGGCGACGGCAACCGCGAATTCCTGCTCGGCGCGCGCAAGGAGACAGCCCGTGGCTGAGACGCTCACCATCACATCGATCGGCCATGAGGGCGACGGCATCGCCGAAACCACCTCGGGCCGCGTCTATGTCCCGTTCACGCTGCCCGGTGAAACCGTCGCGGTTGAGATCGAGGGCGAGCGCGGCCATCTGGTCGATATCGTCACCCCGAGCCCCGAGCGGACCGCGCCGGCCTGCCGCCACTTCACCGTCTGCGGCGGCTGCACGATCCAGCATTGGGCGGCGGAACCCTACCAGGACTGGAAGCGCGGCCTCGTCGCCACCGCCTTCCAGCAGCGCGGCATCGAGACCGAGATCGCGCCGATCGTGCCCGTCGGCCCGCATACGCGGCGGCGAGCGGTGTTCTCGCTGATCAAGACCGATAGCGGGACGGTTCTCGGCTTCCACCGGCGCGAAAGCCATGACGTGCTCGCGATCGAGGAATGTCCGCTGCTGGTGCCCGAGATCGAGACGCGGCGGGAACGCCTCGCCCATCTCGCCGATCGCCTGCTGGAACGGGGCAAACGCGGCCGCATGACCGTCATCGCGACGGATAACGGCCTCGACGTCGCGCTCGACGAGGTCAAGACGCCGAGCCGGGCCGATTACGAGGCGCTCGGCCGGCATTCGACCGATGGCATCGTCGCGCGACTGACGGTCAATGGCGCGCAGATCTTCATGAGCCGCGTGCCCGAGATTCGCACCGACGCCGCGCTGCTCTATCCGACGCCCTCGGGCTTCCTGCAGGCGACAGCGCCCTCGGAGACCGCGCTCGCCCGTCTCGTCGATGCGGCGGTCGGCAAGGCCACGCCCGTGGCCGATCTTTTCTCCGGTATCGGCACCTTCACGCTCCGCCTCGCCAGACGCGCGCCCGTGCTGGCGGTCGAGGGCGATACGATTCTGCTGCAGGCGCTCGATCGCTCCATGCGCTTTTCCAAGGGCATCAAGACGATCACCGCGCGCCGCCGCGATCTCTTCGTCAATCCGATGGCGCCGCCGGAGCTGAAGCCGTTCGGCGCGGTGGTGTTCGATCCGCCGCGGGCCGGCGCCAAGGCGCAATCGGAGATGCTGGCGAAATCGACCGTGCCGAAGATCGTCGCCGTTTCCTGCAACCCGGCGACACTCGCCCGCGACGCGCGCATCCTGATCGATGGCGGCTATCGGCTGACCAGGGTCACCCCGGTCGACCAGTTCCTCTGGTCGGGCCATGTCGAGGTGGTGGCGGAGTTCGAACTGGCGCGCAAGAGCGGGCCGACGGCGAGACCGGTGAGGCTGAGTTGAGGCCGAAACGCCGGGACCGCCGGTTTAGATTGAAAGAGCGAGAAATTCGACCACGGCCTCGCCAAGCCTTTTCATCTCGTTCTCTCCAAGCCGACCAATCCGCTTGCCGAGCTTTGACCGTGGCACGGTCGTGATCTTGTCGACCATGAGGTCTGACGGAGTTCGCAACCCATTTTCTGCCGACGGCTCGATGAGTAAACGAACGAATGCTGCGTCGGCCAAATTACTGGTGATAGGGCATATCGTTACAGAATCGATCGCCGCGAAAGCGTCGCTCTGAAGGATGACTACCGGTCGCGGCTTGCTGGCGTAGTCAGGACCACCAGCAACGGTCCAGACTTCGCCGCGACTCATTAGAATTTCAGATAAGAGATTTCATCGATGAACGCCTGCTCCTCCGCCTCGTGCGGACTTTGAGCGACGAGCAAAGACTGGCGCCGCGCCTCGGCGAGGTATTCGGGTGAACTGGTATCGTGCACCCAGATCTGGACGAGCTTCATCCCCTGCGCCCGCATGCGGGCACGATGCGCCTGGACTCTTTCGCGGTTGGCCTTACGCTTTTCGGCAGGGCTCATCGATCCCTCCTCGGATTACATGTAACATAGGCGTTGATCGGCGGCTCTCGCAAGGGATCGAGGATGACAGCCCGGGCCCAACCAACCGCTGGACCGCATCAGCGAAGGAACGCGTCTTGGACATCGCCACTCTGCTCGCCTTTGCCGCCGCCTTCTTCGTCTTCGCGGCGAGCCCCGGGCCCGACAACATGACCATCGTCGCGCGGACGATCACGCAGGGCGCAGCCTCAGGCGTCGCCTATGGCGCCGGCACATCGGTCGGCATTCTGGTCTTCCTGGCGCTCGCCGCCTTCGGCCTGTCGCTGATCGCTGCCGAGATGGGCACGCTGATGGCCGTGCTGCGCTATGCCGGCGCGGCCTATCTCGTCTGGATGGGGATCCGCCTCTGGCGCGCCGAGCCGGTCGTGCCGGATCCCGCCATGGTTCAGCGGCAAAGCCTGCTTCCGACCTTCGCGACGGGCGTGGCGCTCAATCTCGGCAATCCGAAGATGCCGCTCTTCTATGTCGCGCTGCTGCCCAACATTGTCGGCGCGCATCTGGCGCCGCGGGACGTCGCGGAACTGGCTATGGTCATCATCGCCGTCGAGATCGTGGTGGTCGGCGGCCATGTGCTGCTCGCAAGCCGCGCCCGGCGGCTGCTGCGCGACCCGAAGACAGTCCGCACCGTCAACCGTGTCGCGGGCGGCACGCTGGTCGGTGCGGGCGTGGCGGTTGTCGCGGCCCGGTAGATTTCTCAGCCGTTCTGCGCGCGATGGCGCAGATAGTGATCGGCGATCGCGCAGGCGACCATCGCCTCGCCGATCGGCACCGCGCGGATGCCGACGCAAGGATCGTGGCGGCCTTTGGTCATGACGTCCACTTCCTCGCCCTGCGCCGTGATCGAGCGGCGCGTCGTCAGGATCGACGAGGTCGGCTTGACGGCGAAGCGGGCGACGATCGGCTGGCCGGTCGAAATGCCGCCGAGAATGCCGCCGGCATGGTTTGAGAGAAAGAGCGGCTTGCCGTCATTGCCCATCCGCATCTCGTCGGCATTTTCCTCGCCGGTGAGCGCGGCCGCGTCGAAGCCCTCGCCGATCTCGACGCCCTTGACGGCGTTGATCGACATCAGGAGGCTGGCAATGTCCTGATCGAGCTTGGCATAGATCGGCGCGCCGAGGCCGGCGGGAACGCCTTCGGCGATGATCTCGATCACGGCGCCGACGGAGGAGCCGGCCTTGCGGATGCCGTCGAGATAGTCTTCCCACAGCTTCGCCGTCTCGGCGTCGGGGCAGAAGAACGGGTTCTGGTCGATCTCGTTCCAGTTCCAGCGGTTGCGATCGATCTTGTGCGGCCCGATCTGGACCAGCGCGCCGCGCACGGAGACGCCCGGCACGATCTTGCGTGCAATGGCGCCGGCCGCGACCCGCGCCGCCGTCTCGCGCGCGGAGGAGCGTCCGCCGCCGCGATAATCGCGAATGCCGTATTTGACGTCATAGGTGAAATCGGCATGGCCAGGCCGGTAACGATCCTTGATGTCACCATAGTCCTTGGAGCGCTGGTCGACATTCTGGATCTCGAGCGCGATCGGCGTGCCCGTGGTGAGCAAGGTGCCGTCTTCCTGCGGCAGCACGCCGGAGAGGATGCGCACCTCGTCTGGCTCGCGACGCTGCGTGGTGAATCGCGATTGCCCGGGTTTGCGCTTGTCGAGCCAGGACTGGATCTCGGCCTCGGAGATCGCGATCCGCGGCGGACAGCCATCGACGACGGCGCCGAGCGCAGGCCCGTGGCTCTCGCCCCAGGTCGTGACGCGAAACAGATGGCCGAACGTATTATGCGACATGGCGGGAACCGGACTCCGAGGATCGGCCCCGGTTCTAGAAAGATGGTGCGCCGACGTCAAACCCCGCGCGCATCAACCGCTGTCGGATGGCCCGAACGCCCACGCTCCGCCGCCGTCAGGGGACGTCGCACAAGGCGCGACTCAGGGGAACAATTGGCGTGGGGATGAGCCGGACTGACAATCCATATTCTTGATTATAAGCAACGCTATCATCAGCTTATCCAACAGTCACAAACTTGTGATTCAGAGCCGGTATTGGGAACAAAATTCCTTTATGGCGCATCAATCCGGTTGCGACCGGAATTTCCATCTCAAGAAATGTCAAGTGATGCCCCGGATGATTTCTCAAGGGCCATTTCGTTCACTTCCTTGTGAATTGCAGCTTGGGTCACAATGACCAAATTCCGGCATGGAACGATGCATATCCTGAGCAGGCGCGCAGCTCGGATTGGCTTCGTCCCGGATGAGAACAAGAAGAGACGCCGGAGCAAACACAATGCGCCACCTTATGATCGCCGCGGCCCTGGCCGCGTTTATTGGCTCCACGGCGGGCGCAGTGGCCGCCTCCCAGACCGAGGGCACCGTGCAGAGCGTGAACGCGACATCCGGAACGCTGGTTCTCGACACGGGAGAGACCTTCACGTTCGCGAACAGTCTGGTGCTGCGTGGCATCCTGCCCGGCCAGCCGATCGCAGTGACCTATCGCGGCCAGGGACAGGGCGTCGGCGCCTTCAACCCGCATCGCGAGGCTCATGACAACAACGACAGTAATTGAGTTGGTTCCTGACCTCCAAGCCTAGACCGACTCACTCCGACGGCGCCCGGATTACCCCACCCGGGCGCCGTTCCCTTTTCAGGCCGTGCATGACGGGGCGCCAAAAGCGCCGGCGCCCGCTTCAGATCCAGCCGGCAGCCTGGCCGTTCCAGACGAAGACCTTGTCCTGCGGCACGTCCAGCATCGGCGTCACCGAAGGGTCGAGCTTCAGCAGCAGTCCACGCAGCACGCGGCAGACGCCGCCATGCGATACGACCACCGTGTCGGTGTCGATGCCGTCGAGCCAGCCCTTGATGCGCATGGAGAGCATGGCGTAGCTCTCGCCACCCGGCGGCACGAAATCCCATTTGTCGGCTTCGCGCTCATGCACGCGCTCGGGAAAAAGCGCCTTCAGCTCGGGGCCGGTGAAGCCCTCCCACTGGCCGAAGGTGATTTCCTTCAGAGTCGGGTCCTGCCGGTAGAGAGAGGGGTCCAGCCCCATCGCGCCGCGCACGATCTCCATCGTCTCGCGCGTGCGGCCGAGCGGGCTCGCCACGAAATCGAAATCCTTCGTTTCGGGCATGATGTCGGCGAGCGTCAGGCCGTTACGGCGGGCCTGGCCACGGCCGCGCGCATTCAGGGGAATGTCGCGCTGGCCCTGGAAACGGCCTTCGACATTCCAGTCGGTCTCGCCGTGCCGGATGAAGACGATTATCGGCACCGCGCACCTCGTTATGCGAATGTCAGTCCTTGACGACCGAGATATCCGGCGCGTCGACCGCCTTCATGCCGACGACATGATAGCCGGAATCGACATGGTGGATCTCGCCGGTCACGGCGCGCGACAGATCCGACAGGAAATAGACGCCGGAATCGCCGACCTCCTCCGTCGTGACCGTGCGGCGCAGCGGCGCGTTATATTCGTTCCACTTGAGGATGTAGCGGAAATCGCCGATGCCGGATGCCGCCAGCGTCTTGATCGGGCCGGCGGAGATGGCGTTGACGCGAATGTTCTTCGGGCCGAGATCGACCGCCAGATATTGCACGCTCGCCTCGAGCGCGGCCTTGGCGACACCCATAACGTTGTAGTTCGGCATGACCTTCTCGGCACCGTAATAGGTCAGCGTCAGCACCGAGCCACCATCGGTCATCAGCTTTTCGGCCCGCTGCGTCACGGCCGTCAGCGAATAGACCGAGATCAGCATGGTCTTGGTGAAATTGCCCTCGGTCGTATCGACAAAGCGACCGGTCAATTCGTCCTTGTCGGAAAAGCCAATGGCATGGACGAGGAAATCGAGCTTGCCCCACTGCTTCTCGATCTCGGCGAAGACCGCATCGATCGAGGCGCCATCGGTGACGTCACAATGGCCGACCACCAGCGCGTCCAGTTCGGCCGCGAGCGGCTCGACGCGCTTCTTCAGCGCATCGCCCTGATAGGTGAAGGCGAGTTCGGCGCCGTGATCGTGACAGGCCTTGGCGATGCCCCAGGCGATCGACCGGTTGTTCGCGACGCCCATGACGAGCCCGCGCTTTCCCTTCATCAAACCGCCTGCTTCAACAACCATGCCTGTTCCCTCTTCGTAGCGTCCGGAGGCGCGCCTCCTATGACACAGCGACTATGCCGCTTCAAGGCGAAGGACGGGCTTGTCCATCACTCTCGATGTAAGGCTGTTGCGGAAAGCGGGCGAATTGGAAGGATTGCCGTCGGGGAAGCCCGGCCGCGCCGTCTTGTCGTGCCGTTCCATCGATCCTCCCCCCGTCCCAAAATCGATCGTTTGCCAGCGGCCGCGCCACCTTGCGCTTTCAGCCATCAAGGCGAAGCGCTAACGCTCGATCATCGGTTCAACCAAGGGAGGCCACCATGGCGGAACAGCCAAGCGGAGCAAAGAGACCGCCGCAAGAGAAGACGTGGCGCGGGACGGGCAAATATGCCCGCGTCGGCGTAGCGGCGCTCTTCTTCTGGAGCACGACGATCTATCCCGTGCTAGCGGAAACGGCAGCGGCCGACGCCAAGGCGGCGCAGGCGCAGGCCGAGACGGCCGAAAAGCCCGCCATCGTCCCGCCTGCGCCCGAGGCTGCACCAAACGCGGCCGAGGCGCCCGTCGCGGACAAGGCTGCGCCCGCCATTGCCACGCCGGCGCCCCCGAATGCGCCCGCCGTGACACCGGCGCCGCCCGCCTATTCGTTCTCGGAACTCGAATATCTGTTCGGGCCGATCGCGCTCTATCCCGACACGCTGCTTGCGCTGATCCTGCCGGCGAGCACGGACCCGCTGCAACTGATCCATGCCGAACACTGGCTCTACGACAATCCGGAAGCCGCGGCGAAGGGCGACTTTTCGAGCGCGGACGAATTGGGGCTCGACGCCGCCGTCGTCGCGCTGCTGCGCTTTCCCGATGTGATCGAGATGCTGAATGATCATCTCGACTGGACGGAATCACTCGGAACCGCCTTTGCCAACCAGCCGGGCGATGTCGCCGCCGTCATCCAGTCGCTGCGCGCGCAGGCCGAAACGGTCGGCAATCTCAAGACGACGCCGCAACAGGTGGTGACAGTCCGCCAGGAGCCGAACGCGCCGCGCGTCATCTATATCGCGCCGGCTGATCCGGAGCGGATCTATGTGCCGGTCTATAATCCGGCGACCGTGTTCAACACCGCCGCCACTGGCGCGCTCATCTTCGGCACGGGCGTGCTCGTCGGCTCGGCGTGGAACAATAGCTGGGGATGGAACAATCGCGGCTGGAACAACCGGGGTTGGAACCAGGTCTGGGTCCAGAACAACTGGTATGTCTCGCCCGGCTGGAACAATCGGCCCGGCCGACCCGTCTATCGGCCCGGCGCCTGGCGACCCGACCGCCCGGTGACGCGTCCTGACCGTCCCGGCAGCCGGCCAGGCAACAGGCCCGGCGATCGCCCGAGCAACCGTCCCGGACGTCCAGAGGCGCGGCCAAACCGGCCAGACCGTCCCGTGATGCGGCCCGAGCGGCCGAATGCGCGCCCGGAGCGCCCCGGCAACCGCCCGGAGCGTCCGGCTGCGCGCCCAGGCAATCGTCCCGGCAATGCGGGCGAGCGTCCGAACACGCCGAACCGGCCGGCGGAGCGGGCGAACCGTCCCAACCGGCCGGAGGGCAGCAACCGGCCCGGCGCCTCGGGTCGCCCGGCCAACCCGAACCGGCCGCAAAATGCGCGGCCGCGTCCGGAATCGCGGCCGCAGCAACGCAACCGACCCCAACAGGGCGCGCGTCCACAACAGCGCCCGCAGCAGGGCACGAGGCCGTCGCAGCCACAGCGCAACCGCCCGCAGCAAGGGGCGCGGCCACAGCAGCGGCCCGGCAACCAGCAAGGCGCCCGGCCGCAGCAGCGGCCGCAGCAAGGCGCCCGGCCCTCGCAGCCACAGCGCAACCGGCCTGAGCAGGGTCGGCCGCAACAGCGGCCACAGCAGGGTGCGCGGCCATCGCAGCAGCAGCGCAACCGGCCGCAACAGGGCGCGCGACCCAATCAGGGCGCGCGGCAGAATCAGGGCGGCCGCACGCAACAGCGGCGCAATTGCCCGCCCGGCAGCACCGACGCCCGCTGCCGCTGAGGCCAGAGCGATCAGATGGCGGCGCGGATGTCCCGCGCCGCCATCGACCATGCCCCTCCCGACGGGGCACGGTTGACGCGGGCGCCGCATGTCGCGCGCAGGGCGTTGACGAAGCGGCCTTCGTCCTGCTTGCTGCGGCGACAAACAAGGTCCCGCCGCCATGCTCAATCGCCCTACCCCCGCTTTGCTCGACCAGTTCGCCGCCATTGTCGGCCCGGCCCATGCGCTGACCGACCCTGCGGCGACGGAGCCCTATCGGATCGAATGGCGTGATCGCTTCCTCGGCAGCACGCCGATGGTGCTCCGCCCCGGATCGGTCGCCGAAGTCTCGGCGATCCTGGCGCTCGCCAATGCCGAGCGGATCGCGATCGTGCCGCAGAGCGGCAATACCGGCCTTGTCGGCGGACAGGTGCCCGATTCGAGCGGCACGGAGATCGTGCTCTCGCTCGACCGGATGACGCGCATCCGCGCCGTCGACCCGGAAGGCTTCACGCTGACCGCCGAGGCCGGCGCCATTCTCGCCGATGTGCAGAAGGCGGCCGAGACCGTCGACCGGCTGTTTCCGCTCTCCCTCGGCTCGGAAGGCTCGTGCCGCATCGGCGGCAACATCTCGACCAATGCCGGCGGCACGGCCGTGCTCGCCTATGGCAATATGCGCGACCTCGTGCTGGGGCTCGAGGTCGTGCTGGCCGATGGCCGGGTCTGGGAGGGGCTGAACGCGCTGCGCAAGGACAATACCGGCTATGACCTGAAGCAGCTCTTCATCGGCGGCGAGGGCACGCTCGGCATCGTCACCGCCGCCGTGCTCAAGCTCTTTCCCCGCCCGCGCGGCCAGGCAGTGGCCTTTGCCGCGCTGGCGAGCCCCGCCGATGCGCTCGGCCTCTTCAGCGCGGCGCGCGACCGCGCCGGCCATGACCTGACGGGCTTTGAACTGATGCCGCGCATCGGCATGGATTTCGTGCTCCGCCATATTCCCGGCACGCGCGATCCGCTCGCCGCACCGGCGCCCTGGTATGCGCTGATGGAAATCTCATCCGGTGATTCCGACGAGACGGCGCAGGCGACGCTGGAGGACCTGCTGGCGGCCGGATTCGAGCGTGGCGTGGTGCAGGATGCCGCCATCGCGCAATCGCTCGCCGAGGCCAAGGCCTTCTGGCACATACGCCATGGTATGTCGGAGGCGCAGAAGCCCGAGGGCGGCTCGATCAAGCACGACGTCTCGGTGCCGGTCGCCAAGGTGCCGGCCTTTCTCGACGAGGCGATCGCGGCGGTCGAGGCGATGGTGCCGGGCTGCCGGCCCGTGCCCTTCGGCCATCTCGGCGACGGCAACATCCATTTCAACATTTCCCAGCCGATCGGCGCCGACAAGGAAGCCTATCTCGCACGCTGGGAGGAGATGAACGCGCTCGTCCATGGCATCGTCGCCACCTATGGCGGCTCGATCTCGGCCGAGCACGGCATTGGCCGGCTGAAGCGCGACCTGCTGCCCGGCGTCAAGGGCCCGGTCGCCATGGCGATGATGCGCGGCATCAAGGACAGTTTCGACCCGAACGGCATCCTCAACCCCGGCAAGATGCTGGCGGCAAAGGAGTAGCCGCCCCCCTACGGCCCGTCACTGTCTTCGACCAAGTCTCCGTCGGAGACATGGCGGGCGTAGTGCGGTGTGCCATCCTTCGCGACCACGTGCCAGGGCGCGTTGGATCCGACGAAGATGTGTTCCCTCGGACGCACGGTGGGCACGTCGATCAGCGTGCCCATCTGGACGTGGACCATGGTGCCCTCATTGACGAGCGCGAACAGCGTCGAACCGCAGAAGCGGCAGAAGCGCTCGCCGGCCCGCACGTCGCCAAAGACAGTCAAATCTTCCGCGCCCTGCGTGATCTCGAATTTCGCCGGCTCGATGCCGGCAAAGGTACTGAAGGCCGATCCTGTCCGCAGGCGGCAGTTCTGGCAATGGCAATAGCCGGCATAGAGAAACGCGTCCTCCACGGCATATTCGACCCGTCCGCATTGGCATCGTCCGATCAACATCGATCTCTCCATCAGGCACTCACGAAATAGGGCTTGAGATTGGCGCGGACACGGTCTGCCACTGTCTCGCCCGCGAGATCGGGAACGAAGCGCGTTCCGGTGATCTGCTCGAATGCCTGAATGTAGACGTTCGAGGCCTGTTCGACGAGTTCCGCCGGGATTTCGGGAATCGGATCCTTGTAGGGGTCGCAGCGCTCCGTGACCCAGGCCCGAATGAAATCCTTGTCGAAGCTCGCCGGGCGAAGGCCCCTGGCAAAGCTGTCGGCATAGCTCGACGCGATCCAGTAGCGGCTGCTGTCCGGCGTGTGGATCTCGTCGGCGAGGAGGATGCGGCCGTCCTTGTCGGTCCCGAACTCGTATTTGGTGTCGGCCAGGATGAGGCCATGTTCGGCCGCCCTGGCCTGCCCCCGGGCGAACAGCGCCAGTGCATAGCGCGACACGGTCTCCCACTGCTCCGCCGTCAGCAGTCCCTGGGCGAGGATTTCCTCACCCGAGAGCGGCTCGTCATGGCCGCCATCAAAGGCCTTGCTGGTCGGCGTGATGATCGGCTGCGGCAGCTTCTCGTTGTCGCGCAGGCCGTCCGGCAGCGTGATGCCGTACATCTGGCGCTCGCCCTTGCGGTATTTGGTCAGGATCGAGGTGCTGGTGGTGCCGGCGAGATAGCCGCGCACGACGATCTCGACGGGCAGGATGTCGAGCCGCTGGCCGATGACGACGTTCGGATCGGGGTAGGACAGAACGTGATTGGGGCAGATATCGGCTGTCTGCTCGAACCAGTAGCGCGCCGTCTGGGTGAGCACCTGCCCTTTGAAGGGGATCGACGTCAGGATGATGTCGAACGCGCTGAGACGATCGGTGGCGATGATGATCCGGCGGCCATCGGGAAGATCGTAGTTCTCCCTGACCTTGCCCTTGTAGTGATTGGGCAACTCGGGAATGTCGATATCGGAGAGGATCCGCGGGTCGCTCATCGGGATTCTTGTCCACCGTTGATTGGCGTGTTGCCGTTCCGCCGGAGGTCTCCGCGGTGGCTGGTTCAAGCTACAGGCCAAACGCCTCGACGGCCATATGCGAGGCCGTGCGAAACCCGCGCCGAGCGGGCCAATCGGAGCCTCCCGACGACCGCCCGTCGGTGCTCCGGCGGGGCAGCCGCCGGGCGCTCCCGGCAATATTTCATCAACCCTCTTCGGTCACCCGGCGCTAACCCTCTCCAAGAACACCGAAATTTAACCACGTTCCTTAAGACGGAAACGGCTGGGCGCATGGCATTGTCCCTCCAACGAAGGGCGAGCCCAGGAAATCGGGAGCGCCCGTTAAGGCCCTGTTAACCGGGGCATAACGAGCCAAGAAGGAGCGACAGGCCATGGCAAACGCAGCAGCAAAGCGCGCACGCAAGGATCTCCGCCTCGATCCGTTCGCACTCCCGATCCGCTATTCCGCCCCCCTGCCCGGCCCGGCTTCGGCGACCGCCGCCTCGGTCTATCTCGACCGCGCCAAGGTCGTCGTGAAGCGCACGCTCGGCGGCATTCCGGCCACCCTCTCCTACCCGGTCAGCGCGTTTCGCGGCGTCGCCGTCCGCATGAAGGTCGAGCCGGAAACCGGTGATGTCAGCGCGGTGATCGAGCTGATGCACCGCGATCCCTGCATGACGCTGCCGCTCGCCGTTGCAGGCGATCTGGGCGATGCCGAGGATGTCGCAGCCGACTGGCAGGCCTGGGGCAAGGCGCTCGGCCTGCCGCTCCTGATCGTCGAAGGCGACGGCACCGTGCGCGAGGCGCTCTCCCAGCTCGGCGGCCTCGTCGTCAACCCGGTCAAGGCGCGCCGCATCGTCTCCTCGCTCTCCCGCCGCCGCCCCCGCTTCCTGAAGCGCCGCAAGACCGGCATTCAGGGCGAGACGGAACTGCTCACGGGCCGCGAGATCATCGCCCGCGACTAGAGATCCCGGCGATCAGAGAAGGATGTCGGCCAGGAGACCAGCGAAGAGGATGAAGCCGAAGATCTTGTTCGACTTGAACAACATCAAGGCCCCTTCGCCATCGTCGACCCTGACCGTCGCGACCTGCCAGCCCAGTTGCACGGCGCCGAGGCCGAGCCCGACATAAGATGGCAGCCCGACGCCGGCGCGCCAGAAGGCGGCGGCCCAAAGCACGACCGCACCGGCATAGAACAGGCCGATGAAGAGCGGCGCGCGATCGCCGAAGAGCCGTGCCGTCGAGCGCACGCCCATGATGGCGTCGTCTTCCTTGTCCTGCAGCGCATAGATCGTGTCATAGCCGATCGTCCAGAGCACGCCGCCGGCATAGAGCAGCAGCGGGGCGAGCGACAGGCTGCCGAAAATCGCCGCCCAGCCCATCAGCGCACCCCAGGAGAAGGCAAGCCCGAGCACGGATTGCGGCCAGTCGGTGATCCGCTTCATGAAGGGATAGGCTGCGACGACCAGCAGCGAGCAAAGCCCGAGCACGACCGAAAACCAGTTCAGCGAGAGCAAGACGGCGAGACCGACCAGCGCCTGCAGCACCAGGAAGATCTTGGCGTTGCGCACCCTGACCTGCCCGCTCGGGATCGGCCGCGAGCGTGTCCGCGCGACGCCGGCGTCGAGATCGCGATCGACGATGTCGTTATAGGTGCAGCCCGCGCCGCGCATGGCGATCGCGCCGATCGTGAACAGGATCAGTTGCCCGATATGCGGCATGGTCTCACCGAGCGCATTGCTCGCCATCGCCGACGACCACCAGCACGGCAAGAGCAGCAGCCACCAGCCAATCGGCCGATCCCAGCGCGCGAGCCGTCCATAGGGCCGGAGCCAGACGGGCGCATGGCGATCCACCCAATTGCCGCGCACGGCGTCGGCGACGTTGATGTCGGTCATGGGAACAAAATCCGTGATGGTCATCGCGATGGTACGGACTATAGCACCGCCCTCAGGGCGTCGCGATGTGACTTCGGCACGCGCTTCTCTCCCGCGCTCGATCCGGCCTGGTTCTTGCCGGGATTCGACATTCCCGCCCCCGCTTGCTAAGCGGCGCGGGCAATTCAATCGGACCGGACCATGGCTCAATCGCGGATCAATGTTCTTCTCATCGGCTCGGGCGGGCGCGAGCATGCTTTGGCCTGGGCGCTTCGGAAGTCGCCGAGGCTCGATCGGCTCTTCGCCGCGCCGGGCAATCCGGGCATTGGCGAATGCGCGAGCCTGGTCGAGCTCGATCCCTATGATTTTCCGGCCGTGATCGGCTTCTGCCGCAAGAATGCCGTGCGGCTCGTCGTCGTGGGGCCCGAGGCGCCGCTCGTCGCCGGTCTCGTCGATGCGCTCGAGAAGGCCGGCATCAAGGCCTTCGGCCCGACGCAGCAGGCGGCCCAGCTCGAAGGGTCGAAGGGTTACACCAAGGATCTCTGCACCGAGGCCGGCATCCCGACCGCCGCCTATCGCCGCTTCACCGAGGCGGCTCCGGCGCGCGCCTATGCGAGCGAGATGGGCGCGCCGATCGTCGTCAAGGCCGATGGCATCGCCGCCGGCAAGGGCGTGGTCGTGGCCGAGACGCTGGACGAGGCGCATGCCGCGATCGACGCCTGCTTCGATGGAGCGTTCGGAGCAGCCGGCGCTGAAGTCGTCATCGAGGAATGCCTCGTCGGCGAGGAGGCAAGCTTCTTCGCGATCTGCGACGGCAAGACGGCGATCCCGCTTGCAACCGCGCAGGACCACAAGCGCGTCGGCGACGGCGATACCGGCCCCAATACCGGCGGCATGGGCGCCTATTCGCCGGCGCCGATCATGACGCAGGCGCTGATCGACCGCACCATGGCCGAGATCATCAATCCCACGGTCGCGGCGATGGCCGCGCGCGGCGCGCCGTTCAAGGGCGTGCTCTATGCCGGGCTGATGATCACGCGCAAGGGCCCTGAGCTCATCGAATATAATGTCCGCTTCGGCGATCCCGAATGCCAGGTGCTGATGATGCGGCTTGCGAGCGACCTGCTCGAGATCCTGCTCGCCGCAGCCGAGGGCCGGCTTGAAGGCATCGCGCCGGAATGGCGCGAGGAGCCCGCGCTCACCGTCGTCATGGCGGCGAAGGGCTATCCCGGCAACTATGAGAAGGGCACGCCGATCGGCGGCATCGAGGCGGCGGACGCGTTCATCGGCACCAAGGTGTTCCATGCCGGCACGGCGCTGAAGGACGGCGTGCTGGTCGCCAATGGCGGGCGCGTGCTCAATGTGACGGCGCTCGGCGCCACCGTGGCTGAGGCGCAGAAGCGCGCCTACCAGGCGGTCGCCGCGATCGACTGGCCGGACGGCTTCTGCCGCTCCGATATTGGCTGGCGGGCGATCACGCGCGAGGTTTGAGGCGGGGGCGGCTGCCCGCCCTTCCCCCAGGGGTGCGAATCCGGCAAGGTCGAAGGTCAACATCAAGATCGTGCCCATGACTGCCCGACCCATGACCGTTCGCCGCCTTTCCGAGACCGTGATCAACCGCATTGCCGCCGGCGAGGTGGTCGAGCGGCCGGCGAGCGTCGTCAAGGAACTGGTCGAGAACGCGATCGATGCCGGCGCGAAGCGGATCGAGATCGTCACGGCCGGCGGCGGTACGTCGCTGATTCGCGTCATCGACGATGGCTCGGGAATGACGCGGGAGGATCTCGCGCTCGCCATCGACCGGCATTGCACGTCGAAGCTCGTCGACGATCTGCTCGATATTCGCACGCTCGGCTTTCGCGGCGAGGCGCTCGCCTCGATTGGCGCGGTGGCGCGGCTTTCCATCGCCTCGCGCCACGCCTCGGAGCCGCATGGCTGGGAAATCGTCGTCGAGGGCGGGCATGTCCATGAAGCGCGCCCGACGGGCCTATCCCAGGGAACGCGGGTCGAGGTCACGGATCTCTTCTTCGCGACGCCCGCGCGGCTCAAATTCCTGAAAGGCGAGCGCGCCGAGGGAACGGCGATCACCGATGTCGTCAAGCGCCTCGCCATGGCGCATCCGGAGGTGCGTTTCGCGCTGACCGGCAGCGACCGCAGCGCGATCGACTATCCCGCCGTTTCCGGCGACGACGCCTTCGCCGACCGGCTGCGCCAGGTCCTCGGCGCGGAATTCGCCGAAAACGCCATGCCGATCGAGGCGGAACGCGCCGGCGTGCGCCTGTCCGGCCATGCCGGGCTGCCGACCTTCCACCGCGCCAACGGGTTGCAGCAATTCCTGTTCGTGAACGGGCGCCCGGTGCGCGACAAGCTGCTGCTCGGCGCGCTCCGCGCGGGCTATGCCGATGTCATGTCGCGCGATCGCCATCCGGTCGCGGCACTTTCGGTCACGCTCGATCCGCACGAGGTCGACGTCAACGTTCATCCCGCCAAGTCCGATGTGCGCTTCCGCGATCCCGGCCTCGTGCGCGGGCTGATCGTCGGCGCGCTGCGGCAGTCGATCCACCAGGCCGGGCACCGCGCCACCTCGACGGGCGCGAGCGCGACGGTCGCCGCCTTCCGGCCGGGTGCTGCCTCCGGCTATCGCTCCTTCGCCAATGTGGCGCCGGCGCCAAGCTGGCGCGGGCCGTTGGGCGGCGCCGCCGCGGCGCCCTCCTACGAGCCGGGCGCCTACCAGACAGCGGCCTACCAGCCGGGCTTTGCGGAGCCGCAGGCGCGCTTCGAGGCGATCGACCGCCCCTCCGCCGATGCCCGCGCCAACCAGCCGCTCGAAACCGACAATACCAGCCGGCCGCTCGGCGCCGCGCGGGCGCAGGTGCACGCCACCTATGTGATCGCGCAGACTGATGACGGCCTCGTCATCGTCGACCAGCACGCGGCGCATGAACGACTGGTCTATGAGCGGCTGAAGACGGCGCTCGCCCGCGCGGGCGTCGCGCGGCAGATCCTGCTCATCCCCGATGTCGTCGACCTGCCGGAGGAAGATGTCGCCCGCCTACTGCGCCGGGCCGACGAACTCGCCGAGGTCGGCCTCGTCATCGAGGGCTTCGGCCCGGGCGCGATCGCGATTCGCGAGACGCCGGCTTTGCTGGGCGACATCGATGCGCGCGCCCTTTTGACCGATCTCGCCGACGACCTCGCCGAATGGGACGAGACGACGCGGCTGCGCGAGAAGCTCGACCATGTGGCGGCGACCATGGCCTGCCATGGCTCGGTGCGCGCCGGACGCAAGCTGCGCCCGGAAGAGATGGATGCGCTGCTGCGCGAGATGGAAGCGACGCCCGGCTCGGGCCAGTGCAATCACGGCCGGCCGACCTATGTCGAGCTCAAGCTCTCCGACATAGAAAGACTGTTCGGCCGACGCTGAGCGCGATTGCAAGAGCGACGTTGCAAGGCGGCCGGTTTCGGACGATATAGAGACCATGAACCGTATGGAACCTTCGGGCCGCGGCGGCGAAGCGCGTCTTCGCTATCTCGACGGCGATTATCAGATCCTTTCGCCAGGGTCGTTCGTGCGTTGCGCCGTCACCGGCGTTCCGATCCCGCTCGACGAACTGCGCTACTGGAACGTCGCGCATCAGGAAGCCTATGCGGATCCCGCGACCTCGCTCGCGCGGCACAAGGCCCTCGGCCTCGTCTGAACGTCGCGAAGCTGCGAGCCGATAGCCTTCGCTCGTCAGCGTGGGCTGGCGCGCCGCATGACGGCGGTGATCAGGCTCGCCAGCAGTTCCTCATTTTCGAACACCATGCGGACCTCGAAGACCTCGGTCCATTGCCGCAGCCGCGCGACTTCACCCTCCGCCCGGCTCAAGCGGGCGAAATCCTTGGCGGTGGTGATCAGCCTCAGGCCCTCGGTCTCGGCCCGGCCGAGCAGCATGCGGGCGTCTTCGGCGGTATAGACGTAATGATCGGGAAAGGCCTTCACATCGCCGATCGGCGCGCCGGCCCGGTCGAGCGAATTGAAGAATTTCTCCGGCCGGCCGATGCCGGCAAAGGCGAGATAGGGCTCCGTGCCCCAGTCGCGCTGCAGCGCCGGCATCAGGCGGGCGCGCAACACCGGCCGCCCGGCCCGCGCGCCACGGCGCAGCATCCGGTCGCCCGGCTCGCCGGGGCCGACAATGACGAGCGCGTCGGCGCGGGCGAGCTGCGTGCGGAGCGGCGCGCGCAGCGGGCCTGACGGCATGACCCAGCCATTGCCGATGCCGGTCGCGCCATCAACGACGAGGAGCGCCAGATCCTTGGCGAGGGCTGGATTCTGGAAGCCGTCATCCATGATGATGATATCGACGCCGGCGCGCTGAAGCAGCGGCAATCCGGCCGGACGATCCGGCGAGACCACTACGGGCCCGGCTTCGGCGAGCAACAGCGCCTCATCGCCGACCCGCGCGGCATCGTGCAGCTTGCGGTCGACCATGAGCGGCTCGCGCGCCGAGCCGCCATAGCCGCGCGTCAGGAAGCCGGGCGCGAGGCCGAGGCCCATGCAGATGCGGGCGAGCGCCAGCGCGGTCGGCGTCTTGCCGGCACCGCCGACGACGAAATTGCCGACGCAGATGACCGGGACGGATGCGCGGGCCGAGGGCGCGCGCCGCATGCGACGGCCGGCAACCGCCGACCAGAGCGCCGCGACGGGCGCAAGCGCCAGGGCCGGCAGCGAGCTGCGCTGCCGCCACCAGAAGCGCGGCGCCTGCCACTTCATCGCTTGCCCCCTGCCCGCTCCTCGCGGTCCCGCAGCCGCGCGGCGATCGCCAGCGGCTGGATATAGGGTATCAGCGACTTCATCGTCGCGTCGAGCGCGCCGGTATAAGGCGCGATCGCTTCGGCCGCCTTGGCGGCGCGGCGCTGCATCGCGGTCGGGTCGGCGAAGAGTTCGTCGAGGATGCTCGCGAGCTCCTCGGAACCGCGCACCAGCTCGGCGCGGCCGGAGCGATCGAGCGCGGCATAGATCTCGGCGGCGTTGTGGACATGCGGCCCGTGCAGGATCGCGGCGTTGAGCTGCGCCGGCTCGATAGGATTGTGGCCGCCGATCGGCACCAGCGTGCCGCCGATGAAGGCGACCGGGGCGACGCGGTAGAAAAGGCCGATCTCGCCCAGCGTATCGGCGAGATAGATATCCGTTTCCGGGGTGACGGGCTCGTCGAGGCTGCGGGTCGCGACCACGAGGCCGCGCTGCAGCAGTTGCTCGCGAATCTCAGCCCCGCGCACGGGATGGCGCGGCACGATGATGGTCAGCAATTCGCGACGGCGATGACGCAGCACGCGATGCGCCGCGGCGACGACCTCTTCCTCGCCCGGATGGGTGCTGGCGGCAACGAAGACCGACCGGCCGGCAATATGGGCTGCGAAAGCCGAAACCGCCTCGGGAGAGGCATAGGGCGGCGGCACGTCGAATTTCAGATTGCCCGTGACGCGGACCTGCTTCATGCCGAGCGCGGCGAGGCGCTCGCCGTCGCCATCGCTCTGCGCGAGCGCCAGCGATACGCGCGAGAAGAGCGGGCTCACCGCGCGGCCGAGCTTGTCCCAGCGCGTGAACGAGCGCTCCGACATGCGCGCATTGACAAAAATCTGCGGAATGCCGCGCCGGGCGAGCCCGCTCATCATGCCGGGCCAGATCTCGGATTCGACCGATATCGCGATATCGGGCTTCCAATAATCGAGAAAGCGGTCGACGAAGGGGGTCAGGTCAAGCGGCGAGAACTGGTGAAATGCGCCGCGCGGCAAGCGCTTGGCGGCGACCGCCGCGCTCGTCACCGTCACGGTGGTGAAGAGCACGTTCAGCCCTTCGTCGACGATCCGCTTGACGAGCGGCAGCACGGCATTGGTCTCGCCGACGCTTGCCGCATGGACCCAGACCAGCGGGCCGGCCGGGCGGTTGATCGAGGCGCGGCCATAGCGCTCGTCGCGCCGCGCGCGCTCTTCCTTGCCCTTGGCGGTGCGATAGGCGAGCAGGAACGGCACCACCGGCAAGGCGGCATAGCCGGCAAGGCGATAGGCGAGAAGGAGCGGGCCGCCGGAGGCCTCAAACATCGCGCCCGCCGACGCGCGCATAGGCGAGATCCGTGATGCGGTTCAGCTCGTGCTCGAGCTCGAGCCGCTTTTCTTCCTGCATTTGCTCGTCGGCATCGCCCGGCACGAAGACCGGCTCGCCGAAGATGCAGGCGCCCTTGCTGAAGGGCAGGTTGATCGTCGTGCGATCCCAGTTTTTCAGCACGAGGCGCCGGCTGGTGGCGAGCGCGATCGGAAGGATCGGCCGGCCGGAAACACGGGCGAGCGTGATGATGCCGGTTCCCGCATGGCGCGATTTCGCATTGGAGAGATCGGCGGTCATCGCGACCGTCAGGCCCTGCCCCAGCGCCTTCTTCATTTCCAGGAAACCGCGCAGGCCACCCTTCTCGATGACGCGCGAGGGCGTGCGCGCCGCCGAGGCGCGAATGGTGCGATAGCCGAACTTCTCCGCGATGATCGCATTGATCTCGCCATCGCGATGGCGCGAGACCATCACGGCGAGATCGAAACCCTTGTGCGGCACGAAGGGCGCCATCAGGTGCTGGCCGTGCCACATCGTCATGATGCCGGGCAGCAGATCGCCGAGCCGCTCGAGCGGGCGCTCGGGGTCGAATTTGATGCAGCTCGTGCGGCGCACGAGCTTCAGATAGGCAACGGCCGCGAGCCCGGCGAACCTGATTGTGCGATCGGAGGACCCGATGCGCTTCAGCAGACCCTGACGGTTCTCGCTCTTCTTCGCCGACGCTTCACTCAAGATCGAATTCGTTCCTTCCATCGGCCACCGGACAGGCGGCCTTAAAATCCGCCGGGGACCGCCGGGCGGACTATTCAGTTCTTGTCGGTCTCAGGGTCCAGCAGGCGGTGCAGGTGGACGATGAAATAGCGCGTCTGGGCGCTGTCGACCGTGCTCTGCGCCTTGGTCTTCCAGGCATCATAGGCTGTCTTGTAGTTGGGATAGATGCCGACAATATCGAGCGCTGACAGATCGGCGAAATCCGTCGCGTCGACGCCGCTCAATTCGCCACCGAACACCAGGTGGAGCAGTTGTTTCTCCGGCATCTTGCCATCATCTCCTTCGTCCGAACGTCAATCTGCCTCAGGGCGCCGATCCACTGGCGGACATCGCCTTGGCCTCGGCCGCGGCGATCAGCGGCGCCACCGCATCGGCGAGACGCGGCGTTGCGGCGATCAGCACGGGATGACGCGGGTCGAGCCGGTTATATCGCAGCCTTGCGCCGTCCAGATCCCTCAGGATTCCGCCAGCTTCGTGCACCAAAAGGTCGACTGCCGCAAGATCCCAGTCATGGGCATGGGGTCGCGCCGTCGCCAGATCCAGCCGGTCGGCCGCGACCATGGCGAGGCGATAGGCGAGCGAGGGCGTGTAGAGCCGTTCGGCGACCGTGAGGCCGGCCGAGGCGAAGGCGCGCAGATGGCGAATGGGGCCGGCGACCCGTGCCCCCTCGACCGAGAGATGCGCGCCTACATGGATACGTGCGCCATTCAGCCAGGCGCCGCCGCCCAGAACCGCCTGATAATATTCCTCGCGCGCCGGCACGGCCAGCGCGCCGGCGACGGGAAAGCCATCCTCGACGATCGCGACCGAGACGCACCAGTCATGGCTGCCCTCGATGAAGCCGCGCGTGCCATCGATCGGATCGACCACGAACACGCGGCGTCGGCCGAGGCGGTCGGCCGTATCGGCGGTCTCCTCCGAGAGCCAGCCATAATCCGGCCGCGCGCCCGTCAGCGTCGCATGCAGATAGCGGTCGGAGGCGATATCGGCCTCGGTGACGGGCGAATCCTCGCCTTTGGTCCACTGACGCGGGTCGTTCCTGAAAAAGCCGAGCGCGATCCGCCCAGCCTCACGCGCCGCCGCAACGAGCAGCTCGAGGTCGGCCGTGCGATCTACGGGTGCGCCGACTGTCGATGGCAGATCACCGTCCGGCAAGGGTCATCCCTTCGATCGCGACGGTCGGCGCATTCACGGCGAAGCGGTATTCGAGATCGTTGGCCGCGACCAGCCGCCTGAACATGTCGCGCAGATTACCGGCAATGGTGATCTCGCCGATTGCCTCGGCGAGCTCGCCGTTCACGATGCGGAAACCGCCGGCGCCGCGGCTGTAATCACCCGTGACGCCATTGACGCCATGGCCGATCAGTTCGGTCACATAGAGGCCGTCGCCGATCGCCGCCAGCAGTTCCTGCGGGCTCTGGCGGCCCGGCAGGAGGGTCAGGTTGGTCGCGCTCGGATGCGGGTTGCTGCCGCCGCCGACAGCCCGGCCATTGGTCTCGAGGCCCAGTTCCCGCGCCGTGGCACTGTCGAGGAACCACGTCCGGAGCACGCCCTCGCTCACCAGATCGAACGGCTCGGCCGCCACGCCCTCGCCATCGAAGGGGCGCGAGGCGAGGCCGCGAATGCGGTGGGGATCGTCGGTGATGCGGATATCGGGAGCGAAGATCTGCTCGCCCAGCGCCCTCTGCAGGAAGCTGGTCTTGCGCACGATCGTGCTGCCGTTCACGGCGCCGGCGAGATGGCCGAGCAGCGAGACAGCGACGCGGGGATCGAACACGACATTGACCGGCCCGGTCGGCAGGCGGGTCGGATAGAGCCGGCGCACGGCGCGCTCGGCCGCCACCTTGCCGATCGAAGCGGCATCGCGCAGGTCGCTGCCATGAACCTTGGAATCGCTGTCATAATCTCGCTCCATGCCGGTGCCCTCGCCGGCAATGGCGGTCGCGGACACGCTGTGGCGCGAGCCGAGATAGGAGCCGGAAAAGCCGTGCGAGGTGGCGAGCACCGCGCCGCCGAGCGACCAGCCCGCCGATGCGCCGCCGGACTTGCTGACGCCGGGAACGCCGAGCGCGGCGGCCTCAGCCAGGCGGGCCCGCTCCACCAGTTGCTCCGGCGATGGGATCGTCTCGTCGAGCAGGTCGAGATCGGGGAATTCCTTCGCCAGCCGATCCTGTGGCGCGAGACCGGCGAAGCGATCTTCCGGCGCGACCTTCGCCATGGCGACGGCGCGCTCGGCGAGTTCGTCGGCCGCGGCGAGGCCGTTGGTGGAAATGCTCGCATGGCGCTGGCCGATGAAGACGCGCAGCGACAGCTCGTCGCTTTCCGAACGCTGCGTCTCCTCGACGGCGCCGTTGCGGACATCGACCGAAAGACCGATCCGGCGGAAAGCGACGGCGTCGGCGGCATCGGCGCCGGCCCGGCGCGCTGCGGCAACGAGTTCGGCGGCGCGATCGACGAGGCGGGATTGATCAGGCATGGCGGTCATGGCGGTTCTCCGTTCCCCCTTGTGTAGGGATCGCCGCCGGGCCGAACAACCCCATCCCATTGTGGCTGTTCCATATGCGGCGAAACTGACAAAGAATGCTCATGTTTCGCGTCCATAAAATGGCGCCGGCGGAGAGGCGATCGATTCGCCGTGTCCGTCGTCTTTCCTTGCATCCGTGCCCCTCAGGCGGCATCGTCTATCAGACCACCAGAGCGCAGAAGGGGCCTTGATGGCAGTCGAAACCCAGGGCACCGACCTCATCCAACTCGTCGCATTGCTCGGCGCCGGCGTCGTCGCCGTGCCGATCTTCAAGCGCCTCGGGCTCGGCTCGGTGCTCGGCTATCTCTCGGCTGGCGTCGTCATTGGGCCCTTCGGCCTGCGTCTCTTCACCGATCCGCAGTCGATCCTGCATGTCGCCGAGCTCGGCGTCGTCATGTTCCTGTTCGTCATCGGCCTGGAAATGCGCCCCTCGCGGCTCTGGAGCCTCAGGAGCGAGATCTTCGGGCTCGGTCTCGCGCAGGTGCTGACCTGTGGCGGCCTGTTGACGGTCCTCGGCATTGCCGCCGGCTTCGCGCCAGCCGCCTCCTTCGTGGCGGGCATGGGCTTCGTGCTGTCATCGACCGCGATCGTCATGCAGATCCTGGACGAGCGCGGCGAGACCTCGACGCCGGGCGGGCAGCGCATCGTCTCGATCCTGCTGCTCGAGGATCTGGCGATCGTCCCCCTCCTCGCCATCGTGACCTTCCTCGCGCCTGCCCACGAGGATGCGGGGGAAACGTCGCGCTGGCTTTCGATCGCGATTGCGGCCGGGGCGATCGCCGGACTGCTCGTCGTCGGCCGATGGCTGCTCAATCCGATGTTCCGCCTGCTCGCGACGGCGCATGCGCGCGAGGTGATGACCGCCGCCGCGCTGCTCGTGGTGCTCGGCGCCGCGCTGGTCATGCAGCTCGGCGGGCTCTCCATGGCGATGGGCGCCTTCCTCGCCGGCGTGCTGCTTTCGGAATCGAGCTTCCGCCACCAGCTCGAGGCCGATATCGAGCCCTTCCGCGGCATCCTGCTCGGTCTCTTCTTCCTGAGCGTCGGCATGTCGCTCGATCTCGGCGTCATCGCGCGCGACTGGCCAACCATCGTCATGGCCGTGATCGGCTACATGGCGCTGAAATCGCTCGGCATCTATGTCGTCGCGCGCCTGTTCAAGGCGGATCATTCCGAAGCGCTCACCCGCGCGGCCATGCTGGCGCAGGGCGGCGAATTCGCCTTCGTGCTCTACGCCGCCGCCACCGCCTCCGGCATCTTCACCGCCAATGTGAACGCGATGATGACGGCGACCGTCATCATCTCCATGGCGCTCACGCCGCTCGCCGTCATCGCGCTCAAATGGGTGCTGCCGAAAAAGGAACAGTCGCTCGACGGGCTCGATATCGCCGACGGGCTCGAAGCACGCGTGCTGATGATCGGCTTCGGCCGTTTCGGCCAGATCTCCGCGCAATTCCTGCTCTCGGAGGGCATCGACGTGACCGCGATCGACGACGACGTCGAAATGGTGCGCAGCGCCTCGCGGTTCGGCTTCAAGGTCTATTATGGCGACGGAACGCGGCTGGACGTGCTGCGCGCGGCCGGCATCGAGCGGGCCGACATCGTCGCAGTCTGCACGGATAGCCGCGAGAATACCGACCGGATCGTCGAGCTGGTGCGCTCGGAATTCCCGCTGACCAAGCTGTACGTGCGTTCGTTCGACCGGCAGCACACGTTGAAACTGCGGGCGCAGGGCGTCGATTTCGAGATCCGCGAGACATTCGAATCCGCGTTCGCCTTCGGCGTGCAGTCGCTGCTCGGGCTCGGCCTTTCCGAGGAACACGTCGCGGAGGTCGCATCCGACATACGCAGCCGCGAGACCGAACGGCTCGCGATCCAGCAATCGGGCGGCTCGGTCACGTATACGAACGTGCATGGCAAGCTGCAGCCGCAGCCCCTCACCGTGCCGAAGCGCGCGCCCAAGGCGCTCAATGAGGAAGCCGAGAAGGCAACCGCCGACGCTGCCGAATGAGGTAGCCGGCAGGGCGTTGGGTCAAAGCGGCAGGTCTCCCGACGCCATCGCAATCCACCGCCATTCGTTGAGCTGGGCGCTTTGTGAGCGCGGCCGTGACGGCCAGCCAAGGCTACCGCACGAGCACGGCAAGCCCGATTTCTTGGCTGCAGAGGCACGTGGCGCCAATCCGCCATCTGGACGGCCTCTCCCATGGGAGAGGCCGGGACACGGCGAACTTGCTTTACAGGTGCTTGACCAGCGGCACTGTCGCCTCGGCCTGCACGGCCTCTTCCGGCCCGCTCTTCGGCACGGGGCCGACGCGCACGATCATATCCGTGCCATTGGCGAGGAACCGCTTCGCGACGCGCCTGGCATCGTCGAGCGTCACGTTGGCGATGATGGCGTTGCGCTTTTCGACATAATCGATCGGCAGGCCGTCGATCTGGATGCCGAGGATCTGACGGGCGATCTTCATCGATGAATCGAAGCGCAGCGCATAGGAGCCGATCAGATAGCTCTTGGCCTTGGCGAGTTCCTCCGCTGTCGGGCCGTCCTTGGCGAGACGCGCCACTTCGGACTTGATGATGCCGACCGTCTCGTCGGCCCGATCGGCGCGCGTCGCCGTGCCGCCGGCAAACGCGCTGGAGGATTCGAGCGGAACGAGGGTGGACGAAATCGTGTAGGCAAGGCCGCGCTTCTCACGCACTTCCTCATAGAGGCGCGACGAGAAGGTGCCGCCGCCCAGGATGTGGTTGACCACATAGGCGGTCATGAAATCGGGATCGTGTCGCGGAATGCCCGGTCCGCCGAAGCGGATGATCGTCTGCGGGTTGGGCATGTCGATATCGAGATTGGCCATCTTCGGCGCGACGTCGGGCACGGGCGTCCGTTCAGCCCGGGCAGCCAGCGGACCGAAGGTCTTGTCGATCAGCGCGCCGGCAGTCTTGGCGTCGATGGCACCGACAATGGCGATCTTCAGATTGTCCCGCGCGAAGATGCGGTCGCGATAGGCCTTGAGATCATCGACCGAAATGGCCGCGACGCTCGCCTCCGTGCCGTCGACCGGCTGGCCGTAGGGATGGTTCGGATAGGCGGAGGCGCACATGGCCAGCATCGCCACCGTGTCCGGATCGGTCGAGGAGCGCTTCACGCGGCTCTCGATCTGGGCGCGGATCCGCTCGACCGGCTCCTTGTCGAAACGCGGCGACTGCAGCGACAGCGCCAGCATGGCGAAGGCTTCGTCGCGGTTTTCGGCGAGCGTCTTCACCGAGCCGTAGAACTGGTCGCGGCCGGCATCGAAGTTGAAGCTGAGCGAAAGCGCATCGAGCCTGGCCTGGAAGGCCTCGCTGTCGAGATTACCGGCGCCCTCGTCGAGCAGGGCCGACAGCATGTTGGCGACGCCCGGCTTGCCGGCCGGGTCCTGCGCCGCGCCGCCGCCAAAGGCGAAGTTCAACGCGATGACCGGCACGGCATGGTCCTCGACCAGCCACGCCTTGATGCCACCAGGGCTGACGACCTGCTCGATCTTGGCCGCATAGCTGGCCGGAACGATCAGGAGCAATCCGAGCAGGGCAAGCCCAAGCCTGGCTACGATCAATGGCATCTCGTTCATTCTCCTGCGTTCTCAGCTGCGGTTTTCGGCCGGAGCGGGAAGAAGGGAGCCGGTGACGGACCGGCGCTTGTCGAGATATTTGCGGGCGGCCGCGGAAACGTCGGCGACCGAGACATGATCGATGCGGCTCGGCCATTCCTGGACGTCGGCCAGCGACTGGCCGTTGACCATGACCGTGCCGACGATCCGCGCCAGCGTCGCCTGACTGTCCTGCGCATAGATGGCCGCCGCGCGGGTGCGCTTCTTGGCGCGGTCGAGCTCGTCCTGCGTGATGCCGTGATCGCGAATATCGGTGATCGCCGCGTCGATGGCGGCGCCCAGCCGGTCGAGCGATACGTCGCCGCGCGGAACGGCGAAGATGCCGAAGCGGCCGTAATCCAGCCCGTCGCCGGAATAATAGGCGCTGGCTGAATTGGCGATGCCCTGCTCGATGACGAGCGAGCGATAGAGCCGGCTGGTCGGCCCACGTCCGAGCACATCCGCCAGGATGTCGAGCGCTTCGGCCTCGCCGGGGGCCGCATTCGGATAGGACGGCGCCAGATAGCTGCGCGACAGGGAAGGCTGGGTCACCCGCTCGTCATGCAGCGTCACAGTCCGCTCGGCGATCGGCGGCGGCTCCTTGGCGCGCTGGCGTGGTCCCGGCTCGGAACGGCGCGGCACCCGGCCGAAGGTCACATCGGCCTGGCGGCGGACTTCGTCGGGCGTCACATCGCCGGCAATGACGAGGATGGCGTTGTTGGGGGTATAATAACGTTGATATTGGGCGAGCGCGTCCTCGCGCGTCAGGCCCGCCATCTCATGCTCCCAGCCAATGGTCGGGATGCCGTAATGATGGTTCTGGAACAGCGCCGCATCCATCGCCTCGGCGAGGAGCGCGCCGGGATCATTGTCGATCCGCATGCGGCGCTCTTCCAGGATGACGTCGCGCTCCGGCAGGACGACCGCATCGGTGAGGACGAGCCCCTCCATCCGGTCCGCCTCGAAGGCCATCACCGTGCCGAGCTGGTCCTTGCCGATCGTCTGGTAGAACGCCGTCGCATCATTGGTCGTGAACGCGTTCTCGGCGCCGCCACCTTCCGAAACCTTGGACGAGAATTCGCCGGCAGGATGCTTGGCCGTGCCTTTGAACATAAGATGTTCGAGGAAATGCGCGATACCGGACTTGCCGATCGGATCATCCGCGGCACCGATGCGATACCAAACCATACTGGTCACGATGGGCGCCCGGTGATCCGGCACCACGACGACCTGCATGCCGTTCTCGAGCATGAAGCTCACGGCATCCGGCGCGATGCGCGCGGAGGTCGCCTGAGGTGCGGAGGCCGGTTGCTCGGCACCAAAAGCAGCAGTCGCCCCCGTCAAAAAGGCGACAAAGGCAGCAGCGCGCAATGCTGACGACGCAACACTGGAAACTCGACAAAAGCGTGAAGCCATCGATCCTCGGCGCTCGCGGTGGCGTACCCCCGATAAGCAGCCTAGGCATTTCCGTCACTAATCGCGAGGATAAATTGTCGCAGCTAGCGAATATAACGGAAAAATAACAACTGCGAATCGCCGGCTTCGCGCCGCTCGACCAGCTCCAGCCCTGCGATCGGCGCAATTTCCGCAGCCGCCACTTCCTCCAGCACGACCAGCGCGCCGGGCTTCAGCCAGCCCCCCGAAACGAGCTCGGCGAGCGCGAGGTCGCCAAGGCCACGCCCATAGGGCGGATCGGCAAAAGCGAGATCGAAAGGCCCGAGCGTACCGGCGGGACCGAGCTTGGTCGCGTCACGCCGGAACAGTTTCGTGCGTCCCGTGAGGCCCAGTGCCTCGATATTCTCGCGGATCAGGCCGCGCGCCTCGACGCCTTCCTCGATGAAGACGGCATAGGTGGCGCCGCGCGACAGCGCCTCGATGCCGAGCGCGCCGGTGCCGGCGAAGAGATCGAGCACGCGGGCGCCAGCGACGATGTCGTCATAGCCATGGGCCAGCACATTGAAGAGGCTCTCACGCAGGCGATCGGATGTCGGCCGGATCGCTTGCGTGCGCGGCGCCGCGAGCGCGCGGCCACGAAATTCACCGGCGACGATCCGCACGACCCTGCCCGCTCCTGCCACCGCCTGAAGGCTTGCCACCAAAGGGCTTGCCGTCCGGCGATCTTCCGCCCGACGGCCTGTCCCCGGCCGGCTTGCCGCCGGAAGGTCTGCCGCCCCGTCCGCCCGATGGCTTGCCGCCGCGCCCACCTGGCCGCTCGCCGCCGAAATGGTCCGCGCCGGGCTTGCTGTCCGCGCGAGACCTGCCTTCCGAACGAGGCTCGCCTTCCGAACGAGGCTTGCCGCCAAATTCCGCCCTGCGCGCGCGGCCGCCGCGCGGCTCGCGCTCGTCCGAACGCGCCTGGTCCGGCCTTGTGCGGCTCATCGGCCCTTCAAAGGCACGGCCATCGCGCGGCCGATCTTCCAGCCGGCTTTCGCCCGCGGCGCCGGCGCGTGGCCTGCGACCGCCCGGCTTGAAACCGCCCGAGCGCTCTATGCCATCATCCGGCCGCTGGGCCCGGCCCTGCGACCGCGGCCCTGCGCCACGCGCGCCTTCCGAAGGTTCACCGAATCGTTCGCTCTCGCGTCCCCGTCCGGAAGACGGGCGCTTCGGCCTGAATTCGCGCTCGCCCTCCGATCCGGACTGAGCACGGCCGGCGCGACGGCCATGCGGCCTGGCGGCGGCCGGCGCTTCCTCGACGGGAGCGGCAGGGCGCTGATCGCGGCGCGGCGCCGGGCGGCGGGGCTCGTCTTCCAGTTCGCGCAAGGGCGCATCGAAATCGGCGCCCGAATCGTTGGCGAGCTTCGGACCGAGCTGGTCGCGCAATACGCGGCCACGGATTTCAACCGCCTGACCCTCGGGCAGGTCGCCGAGCTGGAACGGGCCATAGGACACACGAATCAGGCGGCTCACCTCGAGGCCGAGGCTGGCCAGGACCTTCTTCACTTCGCGGTTCTTGCCTTCGCGCAGGCCGAGCGAGATCCAGAGATTGGTGCCCTGGATACGATCGAGCGTCGCCTCGATCGCGCCATACATGACGCCGTCGATCGTTACGCCGTCCTTGAGCTTGTCGAGATCGGGCTGCAGCACCTCGCTGCCCCAGGCGCGGACGCGGTAGCGGCGCAGCCAGCCCGTCGACGGCAATTCGAGCACGCGGGCGAGGCCGCCATCATTGGTGAGGAGCAGAAGCCCCTCCGTATTGATGTCGAGACGGCCGACGGCGATGACGCGCGGCAGGTGATCCGGCAGCGAATCGAAGACGGTCGGCCGGCCTTCCGGATCGCGCGCGGTCGTCACCAGCCCGCGCGGCTTGTGATAGAGCCAGAGGCGCGTGCGCTCCTTCTGCGGCAACGGCTTGCCGTCGACCTCGACCACATCGTTCGGGCCGACATTCACGGCCGGGCTCGTCAGCACCTTGCCATTGAGCGCGACACGGCCTTCGGTGATCCAGCGCTCGGCGTCACGGCGCGAGCAGAGGCCGGCGCGGGCGAGCACCTTGGCGATCCGATCGGCCTGATCGTCGACCGTTGCGCCGGCTTGCGCGGCGCCATCCTTCATGCGTTTCTTCGGCGGCTTCATCTTTTCAGTCCTTGAAGCCGATCCTTAGAGCATTTCGAAGGGCGCTGGATATGGGGCCCATGAAGAAATGCCAGAAAATCGCCCCGAACATCGATCCATGAACCCGGTTTCAGCAAAAGAGCATGAGCGGCGTCCGACCATCCTTCATGAATGCCGCCCTTGATGAAGCGCGAAAAGCCGAAGCACGCGGCGAAGTGCCGATCGGCGCCGTGATCGTGCGCGATGGCGTGATCATCGCCGCCGACGGCAATCGCACGCTCGAACTCAAGGATCCGACGGCGCATGCCGAGCTGCTGGCGATCCGCTTCGCCTGCACGGCGCTCCAATCCGAGCGACTGCCGGACTGCGATCTCTATGTGACGCTGGAGCCCTGCCCGATGTGCGCGGCGGCGATTTCGTTCTCGCGCATCCGCCGGCTCTATTACGCCGCCGGCGATCCCAAGGGCGGCGCGGTGGAAAACGGCGTGCGCCTCTTCAACCAACCGACCTGCCACCACGCGCCCGAGGTCTATGGCGGGATCAGCGAGCGCGCGGCGGCCGAGATGCTCAAATCGTTCTTCAAGGCGCGGCGATAGCCGACCAGGCTCCGCGCCGGCTCCACGGTGCGCGCTTCCCGGATCGCATCCGATCATGCCCGTCGTCCCGACGACAAGCATCACGGCTTCGTCTCAAGGCCCGGCGATCAATCGCCTCGGGCCAGGTCCCTCGGCAGCCTGCCTGTCGTTCCAGTTCAGCAGACTGCAGCGATCGATCGACAGGCACCCGCAGCCGATGCAGTCCGCCAATCCATTCCGCAAGCGCTGGAGCAGGGCAATCCGCGCATCGAGTTTTTCTGCCCACCGGGACGACATCAACTCCCAGTCTTCCCGCGAAGGCGAGCGGTCCTTGGGCAGTTGTTCGAACGCCGCGCCGACTTCCGCCAGTGAAATCCCCAATTCCTGTGCAATGCGGATGATCGAGACGCGACGCAGGACGTCTCCCGCATAGCGGCGCTGGTTGCCGAGTGTGCGATTGCTGCGGATCAGGCCCTTGGATTCGTAAAAATGGAGTGCCGATACGGCGACGCCTGCCCGGGCCGCCAACTGCCCAACCGTCAGTTCCCGCGCCATGGAATCCTCTTGACCTCGAGTTTGGTTGAGGTTGTACCCGTCTTGCGTTTCCAACGAAAGACCGGACCATGACTAAACTGCATATGCCAAGGATTGACGGGCTGTACGAGACGCATTTGACCGTTTCCGATCTGGCCCTATCGACGGATTTCTATCGCGACGTTGTAGGCCTGGAACTGGCTCGGCTGTTTACGGATAGACGGATCGCGTTCTTCTGGATCGACAGCAAGAAGACGGGCATGCTGGGACTCTGGGAAACCGGAAGCGGGCCGCTGCGCATGCGTCTGCACCTTGCATTCCGGATGAGCCTGGAGGGGGTGCTCGCTTCGGCTGCCGCGCTGAAATCGCGCGGCGTGGCGCCGCTCGGCTTTGCGGGCCAGCCTGTCGACGAGCCAGAAGTTATCGGCTGGATGCCCGCCGCTTCGCAGTATTTTTCTGACCCCGACGGTCACTCGCTCGAGTTCATTGCCGTGCTCGACGATGCTCCCGATGTGCAATTCGGGGTCGGCCCCTATTCCAAGTGGCTCGGCCGCTAGTCAGGTTGTCATTGCGGCAGGGGAATCGGTATCCCGCTCGATGGCACTCATCGGTGCCGTTCGCAGCCCCCGCGGCAGGAATGAGACCAGGGCGTGGGAGCGCCACAGCGGCGCGCGTTGTAGGCTCGCCGCGGACCGCCCGAGCACGATCTGGAGCCTTGATGCGACCGTGCGGTCGGCCGCACGGCGCGGGCGATGGCCGATAGGGAGGGCGGATCGATCCGCCCTCCCGATTTTTTCCGGCTTCGCTCAGCCCTTCACGAAGGCCAGCAGATCGGGGTTGATCACGTCGGCATGGGTGGTCAGCATGCCGTGCGGGAAGCCCGGATAGATCTTGAGCGTGCTGTTCTTGACCAGCTTCGCCTGCAGCACGGCCGCATCCTTGTACGGGACGACCTGATCGTCGTCGCCCTGAAGAACCAGGGTCGGCACGGTGATCGCCTTGAGGTCGTCCGTCTGGTCGGTCTCGGAGAAGGCCTTGATGCCTTCATACTGGGCGATCGCGCCGCCCATCATGCCCTGGCGCCACCAATTCTGGATGATGCCCTGCGAGACCTTCGCGCCCGGCCGGTTGAAGCCGTAGAACGGGCCCGAGGCGACGTCGAGATAGAACTGGGCGCGATTGGCAGCCAGCGCGGACCGGAAGCCGTCGAACACCGCGATGGGCGTGCCATCGGGATTGCTGGCGGTCTTCAGCATCAAGGGCGGAATGGCCGAGACGAGCACCGCCTTGGCGACGCGGCCCTGCGGCTGGCCAAAGCGCGCCACGTAGCGAGCGACCTCGCCGCCACCCGTCGAGTGCCCGATATGGACGGCATTCTTGAGGTCGAGATGCTCGACCACGGCCGAGGCGTCGGCGGCGTACTGCTCGATCGTGTTGCCACTGTCGACCTGCGACGAGCGGCCGTGGCCACGGCGGTCATGGGCGACGACGCGATAGCCATTCGCCAGGAAGAACAGCATCTGGGCGTCCCAATCATCGGCCGAAAGCGGCCAGCCATGATGGAAATGGATCGGCTGGGCGTCCTTCGGACCCCAATCCTTGAAGAAGATTTCCGTGCCGTCCTTGGTCTTGATGAAGCCGCTGCTCATGAGAGTCTCTCCTTTGGAAGTGTGGCTGGATGTGGCGGTCTGGGCGAATGCGCCACCGCCGGGAAGCATGGTCGACGCAGCGAGAACGGCTGTTCCGGCAAAAACGTCCCGCCTGGTGGGGCGGAAGCGTGGAGCGGGTGGGGACGTGATCATCTGCATCCCCCTCACTTGATCCACGATCCACGGATCGCTTCGTGTCGATCCGACTGGTGGGAAGCGCAGACGCGCTGCGCAGATGTCATCGTCCTCATGGCCCTTGTCTCCGGTGCGGTGAACTCGCATGGACAAGGTAGGCGGCGGACGGCTCCGGCTGAATCCTACACACGGTTCGAGGCGTCATACAAAGGTATCAAGCGCCTAAGCGATTGCTACATCTGGCTTTTCGCCCGAGATGGTGCATTCGCCGACAGCTGGCGATGGCGCGTGGCTCATACCAGCCGGGAGGCAGTCAGGGGGAGCTCGGAGGGCCGGTAACAGGCCGCGATGCCTTCGCGGATGGCGCCGGGGGGCGCTTCAGCGCCACGCACAGGCGAAGGATCGACGGCCGCTCCGGCAGGGCTGTTGAGGCTGGTGTGGACGGTGCGGTGCGTGGGCTGCTGCGCCGCTGCGCATGGCCGCGTACAAACAAAAAGGGCGCGGCTTGCGCCGCGCCCTTCCTGAACTAGTCGAGTGACAGGGACTTCTTAGAAGTCCATGCCGCCCATGCCGCCGCCGCCCGGCATCTGGGGAGCGCCAGCGTCGCGCTTCGGCAGATCGGCGACGAGCGCCTCGGTGGTGACGATCAGCGAAGCGACCGAAGCCGCATCCTGCAGAGCCGTACGAACGACCTTGGTCGGGTCGATGATGCCGGCCGCGACGAGATCGACGAAGGTCTCCGACTGAGCGTCGAAGCCGAACGTGTCACCCTTGTTCTCGAGAACCTTGGCAACGACGATCGAACCCTCGACGCCGGCGTTCTCGGCGATCTGACGGATCGGAGCCTCGAGCGCGCGGAGCACGATCTTGATGCCGGCCTCGACGTCCGAATTGTCGGACTTCAGCTTCTCGACGGCGCGCTTGGCGCGCAGCAGAGCGGTACCACCGCCGGGGACGATGCCCTCTTCGACAGCCGCGCGGGTCGCATTGAGCGCGTCATCGACGCGGTCCTTGCGCTCCTTGACTTCGACTTCCGTCGCGCCGCCGACGCGGATGACCGCGACGCCGCCTGCGAGCTTGGCGAGACGCTCCTGGAGCTTCTCCTTGTCGTAGTCCGAGGTCGTCTCTTCGATCTGAGCCTTGATCTGGTTGACGCGGGCTTCGATCTCTTTCTTCTTGCCGGAGCCGTCGACGATGGTCGTGTTCTCCTTGGAGATCGTGACCTTCTTGGCGCGGCCGAGCATGGCGAGCGTGACGCTCTCGAGCTTGATGCCGAGATCTTCCGAGATCACCTGGCCGGCGGTGAGGACGGCGATGTCCTCCAACATGGCCTTGCGGCGATCACCGAAGCCCGGAGCCTTGACGGCTGCGACCTTGAGGCCGCCACGGAGCTTGTTGACGACGAGCGTGGCCAGAGCCTCGCCCTCGACGTCTTCCGAGATGATCAGGAGCGGCTTGCCCGACTGGACGACGGCTTCCAGGACAGGAAGGATCGCCTGCAGGTTCGACAGCTTCTTCTCGTGCAGGAGGATGTAGGGATCCTCGAGCTCGGTGACCATCTTCTCGGCGTTGGTGATGAAGTACGGCGACAGGTAGCCGCGGTCGAACTGCATGCCTTCGACGACTTCGAGCTCGGTCTCAGCGGTCTTGGCTTCCTCGACGGTGATGACACCCTCGTTGCCGACCTTCTGCATCGCCGAAGCGATCATCTGGCCGATTTCCTTCTCGCCATTGGCGGAGATGGTGCCGACCTGAGCGACTTCTTCCGAAGTCTTGATCTTCTTCGAGCGCTTCTCGAGATCCTTGACGGCCTCGGAGACGGCGAGATCGATGCCGCGCTTCAGGTCCATCGGGTTCATGCCAGCGGCAACGGCCTTGGCACCTTCCTTGACGATCGCCTGGGCGAGCACCGTGGCGGTCGTGGTGCCGTCACCAGCGATGTCGTTCGTCTTCGAAGCGACTTCGCGGACGAGCTGGGCGCCGAGGTTCTCGAAACGATCCTCGAGCTCGATCTCCTTGGCGACGGTGACGCCGTCCTTGGTGATGCGGGGCGCGCCGAAGGACTTCTCGATGACGACGTTACGACCCTTGGGGCCGAGCGTCACCTTGACGGCATTGGCGAGGATATCGACACCGCGCAGCAGCTTTTCGCGCGCGTCGGCCGAGAATTTTACGTCTTTAGCAGCCATTGAATCAGTTCCTTTTCAGGGTGTTGCGGGCAATAAAAAACCGCGTGAAGGAGAATTCCTTACGCGGCCTTCTTGCCGGCAGCCTTGCCGTCGATGATGCCGAGGATGTCCGACTCCTTCATGATGAGGAGTTCTTCGCCATCGATCTTGACTTCCGTGCCCGACCACTTGCCGAACAGGATACGATCGCCAGCCTTGACGTCGAGCGCGACGAGCTTGCCGGCTTCGTCACGAGCGCCCGGACCAACGGCGACGACTTCGCCTTCCTGCGGCTTTTCCTTGGCGGTGTCGGGGATGATGATGCCGCCAGCAGTCTTCTCTTCCGATGCAACGCGACGGACGACGACGCGGTCATGCAGAGGACGGAATGCCATGTTTGTTCTCTCCTCGCGAGGGGGCTCCCGCATGGGGGTGCGCCCGATTAGTTCGATCGTTAGCACTCATTCCAACCGAGTGCTAACAGGCGACCTGCATCTAGGTCTGGGGCTCGATATTGTCAAGGAGAGCGGCTGCGCCTCACCGGCCGTTTTTTACCCCGCCGGGCTCCCGCATGGCCCGGCCCCAGGCCGCCGCGAGGGCAGCTAGACCCATTCCGCGCTCGGCGTTTCCCGGGCAAGATCATCAATCGCCTCCTCGAGGCGCGCCACGAAACGTTCGCCCGTGCCGGTCATCGCCGACCCGATGACGACGTCGCAGAAGAATGGGACGGGAAGATGGTCGCCCTTCGGCAGCACGCGACCGAAGCCCTTGAGGAAAACGGGGATAACGGGCACCTCGGGCCGCCGGCGCGCAATATGGCCGATGCCGCGCTTGAACGACTGGCGCATTTCCGGCTCGCCGCGCGACCCTTCTGGAAAGAAGATCAGGATCTCGCCGCGATCGAGCGCCGCCAGCGCCGGCGCGAGCGGGTCCGCGCCACCCTTGGCCGCGCCGCGCTCGATCGGCAGGATGCCGATCAGGTCGACCGCCAGCCATTTCAGCCAGCGATTGCGCAGGAAATAGTCCGCCGCCGCGACCGCATGGATGCGCGAGAGCTGGCGCAGCGGGAAGAGCGACATCAGCGCGAGCGTATCGAGATGGCTGTTGTGGTTGGCGGCCAGAATGACCGGCCCGTCCTTCGGCAGCCGCTCGCGATGGCGCACGGATAGCCCGATCGCAACCAGGAGGAAGGGGCGCACGAGCAGCCCGAAGAAGGCCACCCGCAGCACGGCACGGGCGCGAAGGCGTGCGGAATGGAGCGTCAGGCGCACGGTCACGGCTCAGAAATAGAGATAGCGGACCGCATGGAAGAACAGCGGCGCGGTGAAGACGAGGCTGTCGATGCGATCGAGGATCCCGCCATGGCCCGGCAGCATGGTGCCGGTGTCCTTGATGCCGAGGTCGCGCTTCACCGCCGACATGACGATGTCTCCGAAGAAGCCGGCGGTGGCGATCAGTGCCCCGACCAGCGCGGCATGGAGCGGCATGATCGGCGTGATGGTGGGTGCGAGCAGCGTCGACAGCAACGTCGTGGCGAGCAGCCCGCCGACGAAGCCTTCCACCGTCTTGTTGGGCGACACCTTGGGCGTGATCTTGCGGCGGCCGAATGTCCTGCCGGCGATGAACTGCGCGACATCGTTGAATTCGGTCGCGATCAGCAGGAACAGCAGCAGCCCCTCCCCCGTTCCGGCCGGCGCCTGGGGCGGCGGCACGGCGATGAGGAAGGCCGCGTGGCTGACGGCGAAGACGGTAATCATCAGCCCCCAATGCAGCGTGCCCGCCGCCTTCAGGAAGCCGGTCGTCTCGCCGCGCAGCACCATGGCTGCCGGCAGGATCAGGAACATGTAGACCGGCACGAAGATGACGAACATGCCGTACCAGCCGATCCCGACCCAGCGATACTGGATCGGCACCGCGAGATAGGCGACGAGGAGCACCACCCGGTCCGCCTTCCGGGTCGGGATCATCGTCAGATATTCCTTGAGCGCGACGAAGCTCACAAAGGCGAAGAGCACGACCATCGCCGTGCGGCCGAGCAGGAAGGCCGCGACGAGGACGAGCACCATCACCCACCAGCTGCCGATTCGTGCCTTGAGTTCGGCTGATTTCTCGATCGCCTTGGCATCATCGGCCGGCACCGGGCGAAACCAGGCGAACAGCGTCGCGACCACGAGACCGAGCATGACGATGGCGAGCGTCGCCACCAGCTCCAGCGGCAGGCCGAACATCATGAAGCGGAAGGCGATATCGGACATCACACGCTCCTGAGGGCCGAGCGGGCGCGATTGACCGAGGTCAACACCGCGAGTGCGGCGAGACCGCTCATGACCGCATCGATCCACCAGCCGCCCGGCATGCCGAGCGCCGCGGCGAAAGCGAGTGTCCCGATGGATGCAGCACGGTCGGACTTGCCCATCGGCCCATCATAGCGCCGTTCGCCCGTGATCGTCTGGCCGACGACGCCGACAAATTCGGTGAGCACCGCCAGCACGACGAAGAGGACGATCGGCAATCCATGCGCGCCGAAGGGAGCCAGGGCCGGCACGAGGGCGAGATAAAGCGCGGCATCGGAGACGACGTCGCCGGTTTCGTTCAGCATCGCGCCGAGCCGGCTCTTCTGGCCGTGTTCGCGCGCCAGCATGCCGTCGATGGCGTTGAGCGCCATGCGCAGGAAGAGCACCAGCGGCAGGATCAGCAAGCTGGCGCGATGGCCCGCCAGCAGGACGAGCGCGCCACCGCCGGCGACAGAAAGGAGCGCCGCGGCGATCGTGACCTGATTGGCCGTGACGCCGGACGCCGCGAGCGTGCGGACGAGCGGTCGCAGAAGGGCTTGAAAGCGTGGCTTCAGGTCGTAGACGGATGCCATTGGGTCAACCACGCGAGCGGGGCCGGGCGACGCCCGGCCGGTCCGCATGTCAACATCACGGCCAGCCCGTCCAGGCTATGAGGCCCGTCACATCAGGAGATGGTCAATGGCAGCTCGATCGGGGCCGACTTGCCGGTGGCCTCATCCGTAACCTTGAGCACCAGCACATAGACGCCGGGTTTCAGATCGGGGAGCTGGAAACCGACCGTAATCTGGAATTCACGGCTGCGGCTCAAGCCGGTCTTCTCCAGCGGCGCCGGGTTGGGCGAACGCGCGAGGATCTGGCCGCTCTGGTTGCGGATCTCGATCTCGGTCTTGAAGGCAATCCGGTGGCCGGTGGCCGTAACCGTCGAGCCGAAGCCGACCGGCTCGGCATAGATCTTCAATTCGCTCTTCGGCGCGAAGGTCGTGCCCTCGTGAGCGACATAGTCGCCAAAGCCGTTGACCTTGTCGACGAAGACCGCCTTGCGGAAGCCGAGCGGCGCCGTCTTCCAGAATGCCTCGATGGACTCGTCGAAGGCGGCGACCGCTTCGTCGACCTTGCCAGCCGCAAGCAGCTTCTCCGCCTCGGCCGCCTTGTCGGCGGCTTCACCGGCCGACGCCCCCGTCGCGACGCCGAATGTGGCAAGCGCCATCGCGCAGGCCAATGCGATCCCGGAAACCCGGGACCCCCGTTCCTTCATGACGATACCCCTCGTTTGGCGCGCAAGCGCGCCCGTCTCAACCCTTCCCGGCCGAACATGCCGTTCTACCGCGCTGCACGCAAGCGTTTCGGTGGCTCAGTCGGCCCTGACGGGAAATGCGGTTAAGCCGTTCTTCTCTCAAGCCAAGCCTGGCGCTTGCGATAGATCGTCGAGGGGCTGATTTCGAGCGCGGCCGCGGCGCGCGCAATGTTGCCGCTATAGGCGCCGACCGCGCTCTCGATGATCGAGCGCTCCTGCTCCCAGAAGGGCGCGATCGGATCGGCTCCACGCCCCGCCTTGGCGGGCTGGCCAGGACGGCTCGGCGTCTCGCCGCGTATGGTCGGCGGCAGCATGGGGGCCGTCACTTCGCGGCCCTGATGCAGCACCACCATGCGGCGGATCGCGTTCTGCAGCTCGCGGACGTTGCCGGGCCAGTCGTGGCGCATCAGCAGGTCGGCGGCCTCGATCGTGAAGCCCTCGAAGCCCCGCGCCTCCTCGGCGGCGTAGCGCTGCAGGAAGCTGGTGGCGAGATCCATGATGTCGCTGCCGCGATCGCGCAGCGGCGGCAGATGGATCGGCAGCACATGCAGGCGATAGAACAGGTCCTCGCGGAAACGACCGGCGGCGATCTCGGCGAAGGGATCGCGGTTGGTGGCGCTGACGATGCGGACATCGACGCGGCGCACGGTTGCATCGCCGACGCGCTGGACCGTGCCGCTCTGGACGAAGCGGAGCAGCTTGGCCTGCAGGGCGAGATCCATCTCGCCGATCTCATCGAGGAACAGCGTGCCGCCATCGGCCATCTCCGCCGCGCCCGCCCGCGTCTCGGTCGCGCCCGTGAACGCGCCACGGACATGGCCGAATATCTCGCTTTCCATCAGGTCGCGCGGGATCGCGCTGCAATTGATCGCGACGAACGGCTTCCCCTCGCGGCCGGAGCGCGCATGGATCGCCTCCGCGCAAAGCTCCTTGCCGGTGCCGCTTTCGCCCGTGACGAAGACCGGCGCCCGCGAGGGCGCGATCCGCTCGATCTGGTCATAGACGGCGCGCATCGCCGCCGAGCGGCCGATGAAGCCGGAAAAGCCGTCGCGATTGGATGGCGCGGCAGGCGTGCGGGCCGGTGTGCTGCGCTCCGCCCTACCCCATCCGGCGATCGCCGCCTCGATCCGCTCGATCAGCGTCGCCGGACCATAGGGCTTGGGCAGGAAATCGACCGCGCCGGCACGGATCGCGGCCACGGCCGCATGAACCGACCCCCGCGCGCTAGTGACGATGACCGAGGCGGAACCGCCCGCAAGAGCGGAAAGCGCCTCGGCGCCGCCCAGCGTTTCCATGTCGGCGACAACGATGGACTGCCCCGCCTCGCCGGACAGGCATTCGAGCGCCTCGGCCCGCGTCGCGACAGCGTGGGACTGCATCAGCGGCCCGGGCCGCGATGCCAGATGCGCCGCAACCATCCGGCGCTGCACCGGATCGGCATCGACGATCAGAATATGAACGGGCTCTTGCGAACCCTCGGCGAACCCCATTCAGGAAGACCCCTCTCCCGTCGCGGTACTCTTCCCGCGATGGATCGATCATTCTCCGTACAGGGTAAACAAAGGGTTCCGATCGGCACGAAAAGCCCGTCCGCTCATTCCCGGACGGTCATAGACCGGCTGCGTCAGCCGCGGTGACGAGACGACGGACCAGATCGGGATTGGGCACCAGGCGCGACAGCTCGGCCGTCGGATCGGCGACGAGAGCCGGGAACTGCACCCGCATCTCGGCGCGGATCGCCGCCGCCTTGGCCGCATCACCGCTGCGATCCGCCGCGATCAGCCGCAGAACAGGCGTCAACGGATTGGCCGAGAGATTCGTCCGCGCCAGATAGGTCCGCATGCCCGCCGTGTCGCCGGCCTGGAATGCGGCCAGCCCGCGATAGAGATCGTACCAGCCGGGATAGGCAGCATTGGCCTCGGCCGATTGGTTGATCTGCGCCATGCCGCGCTCATAATGCCCCTCGACGATCAGCACGCGGCCATAGTCGGCAATGATGTCCGTATCGAGCGGATTGAGGGAGACGGCCTTGGCGCCCGCCTCGAGGGCGCGGTCGAAGCGACCGGCGGCGAAATAGGCATTCTGGAGGGCTTCATGCGCGCGGGCGCTGGTCGGCGCGAGCTGGACGGCGGTCGTCGCAGCCTGTAATGCGCGCTCCAGCGCCGGTGTGCCCGTCCGTGGATTGAAGCCGAAGCGCTCCTCGTCGACATAGAAGAACGCGAGTTGCGCGAAGGGCAGCGCATAATTGGGATAGCGACGCGTCAGGGCCTCGAGGCAGCTACGCGCGGCGGCATGATGCGCCGCATCGAAATTCCGCCAATAGTCGAATGCCTTGATCACGCAGGCGAAACCATCATCGGCGCTGTCAGTCCGGGCGAGCCGATCCGCCATCACGACGCCGTAAGGCTGCACGATCTCGACGACGATGTCGCGCATCAGCCGATCGATCGGTCCGGCGGGATGGGCGGGATCGCGCGGGGCCGTGAAACGGCCCGACCAGACGACCCGGCCGCTCGCACGGTGGACCAGCAGCGCGGAAGCGACAATGCCGTTCGAGCCCTCCTCCACCGAGCCCCGGACGACATAGTCGGCGTCGCCTTCAGGCCGGGTGACGACCGTAACCTCGTCGAAGCGCGCCATGGCGGTCGCCACGCGCGCGCGAAAGCGATCGCCAGAGAGGCCCTCTATCGCCAGATCATTGGCGATAGTGAAGGTGTCGACATAGATGCGCGGGGCCGTCGGGCGGTTGGCCGCGATCGGCGTCATCAGATTTTCCAGCCCTGATGACATCCTCGGGGCGGGCGAGAACCACCAGTACGCCAGGGCCGCCAGCGCCAGTACCATGATGGCGAGGAGAAGCATCAGCCACAGCCGACCGAGCCCCCGCTCGCCCGGTTCCTGCGCTATCTCGACGGCCGGCATCGGCGCGGCCGAACGCTCGAAGCGGGGAACATAGGTCCCGCGCGGGATGTCGATGCGGAGCGGCGCGGTCGCCCCTTCGCCCTCATAATAGGCGGCGAGCGCCCGGCGCAGCCGGCCCGCCTCGACCCGCACGATCGGATCCATCGCCGGATCGAAGCTCTCCGGCCGGCCGAGCGCCTCGGTCGCGATCGAATAGGCCTTGATGCGGTCAGCCTCGCCGGCCAGCACCTTGTCGACCACATAGGTCAGAAAGGCGTTCAGCTGCCGCGATGCGGAAAAGACGGGGCATCGCTTAATCGTGGCGACGGCCGCGCGGATTTCATCCGGGCTGATCGCATTGTCCATGGGGGGATCGGCGGCGTAGACCGGAAGGCTCATGGCTGGGCCCGATCGCCGATGCCGGCCTTGGCCAGCGCGCTGTCCAGGCTTACCGCAAATGGGGTGTCGGGAAAGAGCCGCGCCAGTGCCGCATGGCGATCCGTCGCGAAGAGCGGCGCCACGGCCTTCAAATCCTGAACCGCCTTCTCGCGCTCGGGAACCTGCCCGGCGTGATCGAGCGCGATCAACCGCGCCACCGCCTCATAAGGCGTAGAGGCAACGTCGGCGGCCACCGGCTCGGCCGTCGCGTCCGACAGCGTTCCCATCTCGAGCCGCGCCAGGAAATCGAGGGCGTCATAGGTGGCAACATGGGCCGGGTCGAGCGACTGTCCCTCCTGCGCCTCTGTCCAGGCCCGCTCGGCATCGCCGGCGGTGAGCAGGACGAGCGCCTGTTGCGCGCGCAGGAGCGGATCGAACGGATTGGCGGCCAGGGCACGCTCACCCATGCGCTGCGCGGCGTCGAGATCCCCCTTGTGGAACGAAACCGACTGCACCGCCCACATAGCCCGAACATTGGCCGGTTCACGCTCGAGCGCGTGTCGCGCAGCCGTTTCCGCCGTCGCGAAGAGCATGGCCGCGCGGCCGGCGTCCGGCTCGCGCCGATAGGCAGCGAGATACAGCAACGCCTGCGATGCGAGCCCGTCGGCAAAATCCGGATAGGCGACCAGCATGTCCCTCAAACACGTATCGAGCCTCTGCCAACTGCCGTCATCCATGCGGCCCGTATGGAGCTGAGCCTCGATCAGGCAGCGATAATCATCGGCCGATCGCAACTGCGTGTTGCCGTCGCGGCCGCCCAGATAGCGTGCTATCGCGCCAAATTGTGGAGCGATTGCGATCGTCGCCCCTTCGACCAGCCGATCAAGGCCGTCACCTTCGAGAAAGTCGGTGATCGGCAGCTCGACGGCGGTGCTCCAGATGACTTCGGACGTCGCCAGGGCTGCCAGGCGGAAGGCGACGGTCGCGACGCCGCCTGAGACCGTCACCTCGCCCTCGAGCTGGAAATCCGCCGACTGGTCCGGATCGGCGATGACGCGGAGCTCGGGAAATCGGGCGAGTGCGATGGTGAGGTCCGAGGCCAGCTGGTCGACCCGCTGGTTGACCTGCCCGCTTGGCGGCCGTTCGAAGCGCTCGACCTTGACCGCCGGCATGGGCGGCTCTTCGCCATCGACGCTCACCGAAGGGGGCGAAACCGCGACCGGCACATCGCTGGTCGTCGGGCCGGCGCTGCGATCGGCGATCACCAGCCCGATAATGCCGAGGCCCACGAGAACGAGCGCACCGAGGATCGGCAGCCAATGGCCGCGGTTCGGCGCGTCCGGCGGCGGCTCGGCCTCAGTGCCATTTCCGTTTACGTCAGCCCAATCGAACCGCGGCACATAGGAGCCACGCTCCACGACCAGCCTTATCCGATCCTCGGCACCAGCCCCGGCATAATAGGCGGCGAGCGTGCGGCGCAGCCGATGGGCCTCGACGCGAACGATCGGATCGCGCTGCGCATCAAAGCCCGGAGCGCGACCGAGCACAGCGACCCCGACATTCTGTCCTTTGAGCAAATGCGCCTGACCGTCGAGCTTGGCCTCGACGATGTAGCGCAAAAATGCGCTCAGCTGCGGCGTGGCCTGGAATTCGGCGCTTGCCAGCACGCGCGCCAACTCAGCGCGAACGAGTTCATCCGAAGGCGGCAAGCTTCGCGTCTCCCTGGCCGATCCTGTCGGCTCCTTGACCATGTACCGCCCCTGTCGAACTGCGCGCCGCCGCTTCCCTCCCCCAGACCGACAAAGATTTTACCTGTTAAGTCTGCACCATGCCATAGCGGCGGCGAGGCGTGCACCAAGGTCCACAAGAAGAATGCACCGCACTCTTTCGATGCTTCGGCAACTTTTTCCAAGTATTATCTCTGGATGAATTCGTAATATTTTGCGGACAGGCCAGCCGACCCTTTGATTCGGGACGCTCATCGTTACGTCCGGTGAATTCATCAGACAAATGATCATCAACCCGTCGGGGTGACCTGATGGCCGCTGCAACCACCGAATGACCGAATGTCGGCGTGACGGGCCGACGATCACGCCACCGAAACACCATGCGTTTGGTCGCTCTGCATTCCGCCCTCCGATCGCGCCCTCCCTCGCATGGGGTCTCTCCTGCGGAGAATGATCGCATTCCGGCTATTTCGACGCGGTCATTGCTTGACCCTCGCGCGCGGAACCAATACGCCCGCGCCATGACCAACTCGATCTCCCCGCCCCGCATTGCTGGCCTCTCCGCGTTGAGCCCGCTCTACCCCGTCCTGCTGTGCGACGTCTGGGGCGTTCTGCACAATGGCGTCGTTTCGTCGCCGCCCGCGCGCAACGCGCTGCTGCGCCACCGCGAGGCGGGCGGCACGGTCGTCCTGATCACCAATGCACCGCGTCTCAGCCCCTTCGTCGTCGAGCAGATCAGCGATCTCGGCGTCGAGCCGGAATGCTATGACGCAATCGTCACCTCCGGCGACGTCACCCGCGCCCTGCTCGCAGCGCGCGGCCCGGTCAAGACGCTGCATATCGGAACCGATCAGCATCTGACGCTTTATGACGGGCTCGATCTCGAACTGGTCGAGGCCGATGCGGCGGAGATCATCTCCTGCACCGGGCTCTATGACGACGAGCAGGAAAGTCCGGATGATTATGATGCGATGCTGAAGAGCCTCGCAGCCCGCGGCCTGCCGATGATCTGCGCCAATCCCGACATCGTCGTCGAACGCGGGCACAAGCTGATCTGGTGCGCCGGGGCGCTCGCCGAACGCTACCGCTCCTTTGGCGGCACGACCTTCATCGCCGGCAAGCCGCATGCGCCGATCTATGACGAGGCGCTGACCCAGGCCGCACGGATTCGCGGCGACGCGATCGCGCGCGAGAGAGTGCTCGCGATCGGCGACGGCGCGCCGACCGATCTCAAGGGCGCCTACAGCCAGGGGCTCGACGTGCTGTTCGTGAGCGGCGGCATCCACGCCGCAAGCTTCGGACCGGCCGCCAACCCCGATGGCGCCGCCGTCAGCCGCTTCATGAGCGAGGAAAAGCTCGGCGCACGCGCCTATCTGCCGAGCCTCGTCTGGTGAGGCCGGTCATGGCGCTCTCGCGTCAGCCGGCCGGCTTGACCATGTCGTGGCGAACGGTCAGTTTCCGCCGGCGGCGGCCGCAAGGACGCCTTGGCATCGAGAGCTCTCCGCCCGGAACAGAACCATGACAGCCAGTGTGTCTCTCCCCGCGGCCCCGCTCGTCCCCCTCGAGGATTTTCCCGAGCATCTGCGGGGCAGCGTGCTCGCGATCGGCAATTTTGACGGCATGCACCAGGGCCATCATGCCCTGTTCGATGCGGCGCGCGCGGAAGCCGCCCGTCGTGGCGCGCCGGCGCTGATGCTGACCTTCGAGCCGCATCCGCGCGCCGTCTTGCGGCCCGACCTGCCCTTGTTCCGCCTGACGCCGCTCGACACCAAGGCGCGGCTCGCAGCCGCATTCGGGCTCGACGGCGTGGTCGTCGTGGCTTTCAACCGCGCCTTCGCCGAGACGAGCGCCGCGGATTTCGTATCGCGCATTCTGGTCGAGCGCCTCGGCATTGCGGCCGTCGTGGTCGGCCATGATTTCCAGTTCGGCCATGATCGCCTCGGGACGCCCAATTTCCTCGCGCGCGAAGGCAGCCGGTGCGGCTTCGCCACGGATGTCATCGACGCGGTGACGAGCGCCGATGGCGCGCCCTATTCCGCCACCAGCATCCGTCTGGCGCTGGAGAGTGGCGATGTCGCAACGGCCAATCGCGAGCTCGGCTATCGCTGGTTCGTCACCGGAACGGTCCAGCATGGCGACAAGCGCGGCCGCGAACTCGGCTATCCGACCGCCAATGTACGCCTGCCGGCCGATTGTGGCCTGGCACTCGGCATCTACGCCGTCACCCTGACGCGCGCCGACGGCACCACGCTTCCCGCCGTGGCGAGCTATGGCAAGCGGCCGACCTTCGACAATGGCGCCGTGCTCCTCGAAGTCCATGTCTTCGATTTCGCGAGCGATCTCTATGGCGAGGAAGTGGCGGTCACGTTCCATGCCTTCCTGCGCGGCGAGGAACGCTTCACCTCGATCGAAGCGCTGATCGCGCAGATGGATCGTGACTCGATCGCAGCGCGCGCCATATTGGCGGCGGCCGGGCCCGGCAGCGCCGTCGATCGCGCACTGGCCAATATTGCACCGCCGCGGCATGTTGCCCAATCCGGCCCAATCGCCTAGAAGACGCCTTGGGGTGAGACTGCTTGGAGCCGTGCCGGAATTTTGCCCGGTTCTGGTCCTTTAATACCGCAAGCGATTGCTGCGTGCCGATTCGGGTGCGCCGAGGAGTCACCGATCGATATGCCCGCATCGAATGTTCAGCGTCTTCTTGCTTTTCCGGCTGGAGCCCTTCTCGTGGCCGGTCTTGCGGGATGTTCCGGGACGACCTACGGAACCGGAATATCGCCCGAGCAGCAGACAATCGAAGATGTCGTGAGCATTGCGAGCCTCGGCAGCAAGGACAAGCCGCCGATCGACTACCGCCCGCGCGGTGGCATCGTCGCGCCGCCGACGACGGACCTGCCAGCCCCGGGCTCCAACACCACCACGGTCGCCAACGACCCGAACTGGCCCAAGGATCCGGACGCCGAACGGCGCCAGCGCAAGGCCGCCGAGGCCGCGGCGCCTTTGGACCAGCAGTCGCCCAACTTCGTCCTGCCCGCCGGACAGACGACGTATACGATGGCAGCTGCCAATACGCCTGCACAAGACGAGGCGGCCAAGAAGGCTGCCGGCCAGCAGGCCTGGCTCGACAAGCGCAAGAGCAAGGGCGGTTCCTATGACGCCAATGGCAACCCCACGCGCAAATATCTGACCGAGCCGCCGGTCGCCTATCGCGAGCCCGATCCCAACGCGCCCGTTGCCGAGCCGCCGAAGCAGAAGACCAAGTTCGACATTTCGAAGCTCTGGCCCTTCTGAGTCGGAATGCGTCGCAGACCTGCGATCGCATGAACGATCGCGCCGCTCGGCTGCCTGTGGTGCCGAGTGCTTGCCAGGGCTGATCGGTGCTTTCAGTCCTATCGCGTCTTTTCCGACCGATGACCGGCGCGCCTGAGCGCTGAGGGCGGCGACGATCCGTATGCCCATGCCTGAATGCAGCGCAGCGTGGCCGTTGCACACTGTCATCTTCCGGTAATGTTGCAGCAATCTCGCCGTCAGATGCGCTTTCCCATAGTCTCGGCACGAGCGGGTTCGCCGAACCGGAGAGAGTTATGCTGAAATTGAAGTCCTTGAAGACACTCCTGCGGACCATCGGCAGGACCGCGCTGCCCTATTATCGATCCGATGAAAAATGGTTCGCGCTCGGCATGCTCGGCCTCGTCATCGGCCTGCAGCTCTTCGGCGTCTGGCTCGATGTCCGCTTCAACCGGTGGAACAATGATTTCTACACGGCGCTGCAGCAGAAGGACTGGACCGCCTTCGCCTACCAGATGTTCGTTGTCTTCTCCTGGATCGCCGCTCTCTCCATCATCTCGGGCGTCTACCAGACCTATCTCTCGCAATGGCTGCGCATCCGCTGGCGCAAATGGATGACCGGTCGGTATCTCTCCGACTGGATGGGCAATGGCACGCATTACCGCATGCGGCTTTCCGGCAACCCGGCCGACAACCCCGACCAGCGTATCGCCGAGGACACGCAGCGTTTCGTCGACGGCACGCTGTCGATCGGCGTGGCGCTGCTCGGCCAGATCGTGACACTCGTCTCCTTCATCGTCATTCTCTGGAACATGTCGGCCTCGAACCCGATCGTCCTGTTCGGCCAGAGCTATGTCATTCCCGGTTATCTCGTCTGGACGGCGCTCATCTATGCCGTGGTCGGCACGATCCTCGCCCATCTGATCGGCAAGCCGCTCGTCAAGCTGAACTTCGACCAGCAGCGCTATGAGGCGGATTTCCGCTTCGCGCTGATCCGCAACCGCGAAAATGGCGAGGAGATCGCGCTCCTTAAGGGCGAGCCGGCCGAACGCGCCACCCTCGGTCATCGCTTCAACCACGTCGTGGGCAATTTCTACGACATCATGATCCGCCAGAAATGGCTGAACTTCTTCCAGAGCGGCTATACGCAGGTCGCGGTCATTTTCCCCTTCATCGTCGTCAGCCCGCTCTACTTCTCCGGCACGCTCGAACTCGGCGGCCTGATGGCGACCGCCTCGGCCTTCGGCATGGTGCGCAGCGCACTCTCCTTCTTCGTGACCGCCTATGACACGCTGGCCGACTGGAAGGCCGTGGTCGATCGTCTCGACGGCTTCGAGAAGGCGCTCGGCAAGGCCGTCGCCGAGGAGAAAGTCGGCCCCGCGCTCGCCGCGGACCGCGCGGATCGCGACCTCGCCATCCGCGATCTGGTCGTCCGTCTGCCCGATGGCCGCGAAATCGTCGACGTCCCGGCGCTCACCTTCGCCCCCCGCGAACGCGTCCTCGTCACCGGTCCGTCGGGCTCCGGCAAGACCAGCCTCTTCCGCGCGCTTGGCGGCATCTGGCCATTCGGGGGCGGCGGGGTTCATATTCCGGCCGGCGCGGATCTGCTGATCCTGCCGCAGCACGCCTATATGCCGCTCGGCACTCTCAAGACCGCGCTCGCCTATCCGGCACCTGAGGCGGATCTCGCCGATGCCGACGCCGAGACGATGCTCGAACTGGTCGGCCTGGCCGGACTTGTCCCGAGCCTGCATGAGGCCGCGAATTGGGGCAACCGCCTTTCGGGCGGCGAACAGCAGCGCATTGCGATCGCTCGCGCCCTGATCGCCAAGCCCGACTGGCTGCTCCTCGACGAGGCGACGAGCGCGCTCGATGAAAAGGCGGAGGCCGACGTCTATGGCTTGATCCGCCAACGCCTGCCGGAGACGACGATCATCTCGATTGGCCACCGCTCCAGCCTGGCGGCGCTGCATGACCGCTTCCTGCAGCTCGTGGAGAAGGAAGGCGGTCGCCACACCGTCGTCGAGGCAAAAGCACCTGTGCTCGCGCCCGCGTGAGCACAACATGTCTTGAAATCAAGAAGGTGTGGAACTGTGCACGCCGATTGAACAGTGTGTAGAGATTTGCCAGCGTACACCTGACAATCAGAATGCTGTAGAGCTTCGTCATCTTGTCCCTGACTGGAGTTCGTCATGTCCGACACCTCGTCGCAGAAGTTGATCATTCCCGCCCTTGGCGGCCTCTATAACGCTACGCCGTTCTTCGAGGCGGTGCTGCGCGTCGCCGTGGGCCTCTGGCTGATGCCGCATGGCGCGCAGAAGCTGTTCGGCATGTTCGGCGGCGGCGGCATCGAGGGCACGGCCGGCTTCTTCGCGCAGATCGGCCTTCAGCCGGCAGTGCCGCTGGTCATCCTCGCCGGCCTCGGTGAGTTTGTTGGCGGCCTCTTCCTGGCGATCGGCTTCCTGACCCGCCCGGCCGCGGTCGTGACCACCTTCCTGCTCGCCGTCGCCGTCTTCAGCGTCCATATCGGCAATGGCTTCTTCGCCCAGGGCGGCGGCTTCGAATATCCCGGCCTCTGGTTCTTCGCCTCGCTCTACTTCGTCTTCCGCGGCGGCAACGAGTATTCGGTCGACGCCAAGCTGGGCCGCGCCTTCTGATCCAGGCACGTTCAAAGTGAATAAGGCCGCTCTTCGGGGCGGCCTCCGACCACTGACAGACCCCGTCATTTTTGGCGGGGTTTTGTTTTGTCTGACTTCCCGGCTGAGCCGGCGGCAGAAGTGGCTCCGGTATCGACGTATCGGCGGCAGCGGAACCTCGGATACACGCGAGATCGTCGGCATCTTCCTGATAGTCTGGCCGTTGCTGCCAGCAGGCGCTCTATCACTTTCCGACGAAGCAGGCGTTATTGAGTGGTCTGGTTGAGGCGCATCTTTCTGGGATAGAGGCATCTGCGGGGCTGACGGGCGAGGGTGTATGGCCTGATGGTCGGAGCGTGGCGTTGGCGCTTTTGCGTTCGTGCTGGGGGAAGTCTGGTGGCGACCGGGATCGTGCGCTGGGTTTTCTGGCGGCGATGGCGGAGACGCCTTCGTTGTTGGATCCGATCCGGGCTCACAATCGTCGGATTGTTTCGAGCCTGCGACGTGCGCCGTCGCCTGATGTTGCGTTGATCGCGTTT
>NZ_JAUSVO010000006.1 GCF_030814715.1 Kaistia dalseonensis | reverse complement strand
GTGCCTCCCAATCGATCGTGACGAGGTCAGGATCGGAAAAAGCGAGCAGCGCCGCTCCAGAGACGCGGCTTTGTGATTTATCGTCCGTGCGGATCGCGGCGCCATCGACCACTATGCCGCCGTTTTCAACCCGCCAGCGCTTGTCAGCCGCATAGGCGCGCAGCTCGTCCTTGCTCGGGAGCCGCCAATTGGCGTCGGCCAGCAGCGTGTCGATATCGGCCGCGGCTTCTTCAGGATAGGTGAGTTTGTCGCCGTCGAAGAGGCAAAGCGGAATGATGCCCGGGAGGCGTCGGGCGAGGATTGTCACGTCGTCTGCGTGCAGGCTGAGCGATGGCATCAAACGTTACCCATTAGTGCGGCGGAGAAAGTGTATGCGTACCCGCCTGCGTCAGTGACGAGGGACGCACCGCTATATTGCGTGGCAAGGAAGGTGAGCTGATCGTTGACCGCACAGGACTCCAGCGTGCTGACGGAAAGCACACGGCCTCGAGAGTTGGCCGAGCTTTCAGCGATATAGGCCCCGTTTTTGGCAATGTAGATGTTGGAGATGTTCGCCGTATCCGGCATCCAGAAATTGCCGGAGATCAGATAGACGCCCGCCCGCTTGACCGTATAAATGCCCGTGCCAGTGCTGTATCCGGCATTGGTGTCAAAGACGGGCGTCGTCATCTTGATCAAAGTGTATGTCGCCGAGGGGATCGTCACAGCGCCAAGCGACCACGCCTTAAATCCCGTGATTTGCGACGACAGCTTGGGCGGGGTCAGCAGCACCCAGCTGTTGATTGACGTGCGATAGACCAGAATGGCCGTTTCATCGGCCAGCAAATCGCCTGCGCGAAGCGCGGCGCCATCTGGGCCGACGATCGGGCGTGCGCCGAGCCCATTGGCGTTCAAGGTCGCGGCGCCGGTGTTGGTCGCGGCAATGACGAGTACGATCATCATGCCGTTGCCGAGGCTCGTGGGCACCGGCGCCAGCGTCGCTGTCAGCGCGTTGGCCGTGCCTCCAGCCACCGCGAAACGCCAGGCGCCGGATTGAACCGCCGCCGCCAGCTTGGCCGGGTCGACGGCCTTTCCGGTCACGATGCCGGCGATCACCTCTGCCAGCGTCGCGAAAGACGTGCTGCCGCCCGCGACGCCGATGCCGATCAGGATGTTGATCGCCTGCCAGAGCTGCGTCAGGTCATCCTCATCGGGATCGAGCCCCGCGTCCTCGACGACTTTGAGCACCTCCTCCTGCAGCGCGGTCAGAAAGACGGCCGTCACCTGCGTGCCGGCCAGCCCCGCGACAGCATTCTTGCCGCGAAAGCCTCGGCGGCCACCGCCAATATCGATCCAATTTCTGCCGTTTACGCGGTCCATTTCATGTCTCCAGATAGGCGAATACGACGTCTGTATGGGCCGGCGCGGCACGGCGAATGTCGCATTCGATGTCCGATAGCTCGAAGTCGTAGAGCAGCTCGCCCGCTTCGCTGTCGGCCTCGAATTCGACCGGTGATGTCAGCGTCAGCAGGACGCGCCACACGAATTCCTCGGGCGAGTTCACGATCTCGTCGCCGGCCTCCATCTCGTCGGCCTGACTGGTGTGAGCCTCTTCGATCGTGATGGTGACGCCGCGCTTTGCGGCCATGCCGACGAAGTAAGCGATCGACTGCCCGCCGCGCGCGGTCCAGCGCTGATGCGCCAGCTCCTGCCGTGCCGCAATGCGCAGCGTTGAGGGATCGCGGCCACAGGGATCCGGCCCGAGCACGCGCTCGAAGTCGGGAAGACAGAGCACGGCGGTACGCGGATCAACCTCGTCCAGCATCGCCTCGGCCGTCGCCTCGACCTCAGCCAGCAGCGTCGCGGCCGGTTTCAGGAGCGCGGCGAACAGGCTGCCCTCGTCGCGCGGCCAGACCCAGCCGGGCGGCAGCAGCGACAGCATCTCGCGGTGGACGGTATCGGCGGATCGGCTCATTCGGGCGCCACCCATGTGATCGCGCCGGGGATCGGCAGTTCGCGTGCCCCCGGCAGGATGTCGCCGGCCGGGATCGTGAGCTCGTGTCGATACTCGCCGGTCGCGGCCGAGATGGCCTCGGAGAGGCGAGATTTCGGGAGGCGTGTGCCGATCTTTGCCTCGGCCGCGAAGATGGTCGAGACGGCCGCCTGCACAGCCGTCTTAACGGAGACTTCGAAGGGATCGAGCAGGATCGTCAGTGGCTGCTCGACCAGGATAACGGGCAGCACGATCACCTCGGCCGTGACCGGACGCACCTCGTCGAGATAGGTGGCCATAGCCGTGATCTCGGCCTCGGTCGGGACACGCGGCAGCAGCGCTGTCCCCATCGCCACGACGACGCCGACCGAACCCGGCCCGACCCAGTTCCCCAGCGCCGCCACCTGCGTCGCCGCGAACTTGTTCTTGATCCAGACCGGATAGTCGAAGAAGGCGCCGCCATGGGCCGGCTCGCGGATGATTTCGAGCAGTCGCGCCAGCAGCGACGCATCGGTCTCGACGACCGCGCCGCCCGTGAGGCCGCTTTCATCGACATAGGCGACGGGCTCAACCAGGCCGACGATCGGCGCGGAGAGGGTGAGCGGCGTATCCGCCGCCGTGTTCCCGGCGATGCCGGTATCGACAGCCTCGACACTCAGTCGCGCCCAGCCCTCTTCGTCGCTTTCCTCGATCGTCACGGCCTCGGTGACGGTGAAAGTCGCGCCGAGCCCGATCAGCAGGGCGCCGGCCGGAATGATGGTCCCGACAGCGCCTTGAACCCAAGCATAGCCGATGGCCCGCGTCGCCGGCCGTCGCACGACACCCCAGATCGACGCATGGCGCGCCAGAAACTCGGCCTCGGCCGTGTCGGGAAAATATTGATCGCCCCACCAGCGCAGATGCAGGTGCACCTCATAGACGGCGAGCGCCGTCACGCGGATCAGGGCCGAGATGACGCCGCGCGGCGAGCGGACCGCGCGGGCGATAGCAGCCGGCGCCGCGTCCGGCCGCGCGCGGCGCAGTTCGGCCTCCATGAGACTTTCGAGACGGCGGGTCAGCGCCTGCGGCGACGAAATCGGAAACGGCATCAGGCGGCCACCCGCTTGTTGAGGGTGAACGATCGCCCGTCGACACCGACCGTGATGCGCAGCACTTCCTTGCGCACCCATACGACGTCGATGGCCGCGTCAGAGCCCGTTTCATCACGGACCCAGCCGAAGGCCTGCTTCATCCACTCTTCGGCCAAAAGGCGGGTGATTTCGGTTTGCTTGGCGCGATCGAGCAGCCAGAGCCGCGAGCCGATCAGCTCACCATTGGCATCGAGCGCGTCGCCGGCCCAGCCGCGCCGCTCGACGAAGCTGGACGGCGCGTTGATCTCCGAAACACCGGTCGGCAACTCGTCATCCGGACGCGCGCGGCGATCCGAGCCAAACGCAATGAGCATGGGCGTCGCGGGGGTCTCGTCAAGCACAAGATCGCCGTCCTCGCCAAAGACGAGGTCAGTGCGGCGGGTCTCCGGATCGAAGACCAGGGCGATGTCGAGCCAGTCGGTCATGATGCCGACTGTGACGCGCGCGCGCGGAAATCATCATGCCCCGCGATGGGGGCGCCACCCGCTATGTGCTCGGGTCAGGATCGGGTCCGATCACGATCGGCACCGACGAGACGATGGCGTCGGGCGTCACCACGACATGATTATCGCCGGATTTGAGCTTGGCATAGCCCGACTTGGTCACGGTGCGCGAGCCGCCGACCAAAGCGCGGATCATCTCGGCCGTCATCTCGATTTCCGCGTCGCCGATCGTCGCCTTGATGCTGTCGGCCGTCACCTCGACGGTCGCCTCTCCGACCTTGCTGATGATCTTCGTCGTGGCAAATGCCTCGATCGAGCCGTCAGCCTTGACGTGGACGCGCGTGCCGTCCAGCGCATACATCGCGGCCTCGCCATCGCCGAGCTTGCCGAGGCGTTGGCCGGGCATCGAGATCGGCAGCAAGACGAGATCGCCCGTATCGCCGCCGATCGCCAGCACGACGGCGGCGCCGCCTGCCGGAGCTCGGGACGCGAAGCCGAAAGGCTGCATGACCTCGACGTCGGTTCGATCGACGCCGGCCGCCATGGTCAGCTTTGCCGTCTGGCTTTCGCCCTGGTCGTCGGTTGAGCGGACCACTGCGCGCGAGATCAGCGCGCGGATGGCATGGGCGATTTCGCGGTCTCTACTCATTGAGGCGATGCGCCGTGCTGTCGAGCGCCTTGGGCGCGCTGGTCTTCTTGGTGCTGGCGGCCGTCCGCCGCCGATGATCTTTGCGCCGGTCGCCTTCGGGCTCGGTGTCATAGGCTTCCGGCCCGGTCAGTCCCAGATGCGTGGCTTCGCCTTGCTCGTCGAAAGCGAGCGTCACGCCTGCGATCAGCATGTCCCGGTTCACGCCCTGATAGGCGTCGTCGACGAAGGCCAGCGTATTCGGCCGCCAGATCGCGTCGCCCGAGCCGAAGCCCTTGACGCTGTGCTCGATCGTCTCCGATCGGCCGCGCGTCGTGCGCATCATCCATTCGGCCTGCTTCTGCGCGCTCTTGGCGTCGAGTTGGGTCCGCCCCATCGAGACGATCGGCCGATAGCGCGTGACCTCTTCATCCTTCGCCCTGCCATTGATCGTGACGCCCGCCTCTTCGCGCGCAGCCTGCTTGGTCACGCGCTCGGGCTGCGCATTCGTGGCGAGCGGGAAGGCGGTGGCGTCGAGCTGGCTCTTGCTTTCGCGCCCGCCAGCCGCCTTCTCCATCTGGCCTTTCACGACATAGTCGGAATAGCGGCCCTCGGCCGAAAACGACCCGCGACTTTCATAAACGTTGCCAGGGAACACGAGCGCGGCCGGCGCCCGGCTGCGGCCGGAACGCGTCAGGAGCAACCCGCCGACGCCGTCCGACGTGACGATCAGAGCGCGCTGCCGCACCAGCTTTTCGATCGCGGACATGGCGGTCTCGCCGGGGTCGATCGCGACCCGGTCTATCGGCTCGCCGACGTCGACATCTGCTTTGACGCTGATCCCGAACGGCGCGCAGATCATCTTGGCGGCATCAAGCACGGTCACGTTGCGATATTCGGCCGGGCCGTCGACCGTCGCCGCGCAATCGACCAGGTCCGCCGTCTTGTCGCGGCCGGTGACGGTCACGCTCGATCGTCCTTCGGCCGCATCGGGCTCGATCCGGTCGACATAGCCGACCATGATCGGCCGGCCGTCGAGTGTGATCGTGACCGCGTCCCAGAGCTGCGGCTGACGCGCGAGCTGGGCGAGCGTCGCGAACGGCCATGACGCATAGGGGCGTGGCGCGTCGCGAAGCTCCAGCGTGAACGATCCGCTGATATCGTCGATCGAGCGCGGGATCTCGACCCGTGTCCACTCATTGAAAACCTGACCGGCAAAGGCCAGCCCGATGCGGCGCGTCGTGATGAAGGGCCTCGACGTCATGACAGCACCTCGACGCCATCGGGCGAGACGAGACCGGGATGTCGCAGCCGGTTGCGGCGGACAATGTCGTTCATCATCGCCGTGACGGCGCCCGGATCGTCGCCCGCGACGTGCTGGGCGATCAGCCAGGCCGAGACCACGCTCGGCGGCGCGAGCCGATAGACCGATGGCAGGCGGCCAATGACCTCGTGCATGTCGCGGCTGAGCGCGGAGGCCATCGACGAGAGCGCGTCCATGGCGAGCGCGGCCGAGGCCGGTGCCAGCGGCGCCAGATCGACCGCCCCAGCGTTCGCCCGATCGATCGCGTTTGATAGCCGATCAAGCCAGTCGGTTGCGTCCTGCCGGCTCTCGTAGTCGATCTCGGCCGCCGCCCGCACGGCCTGGGCGAGCGCGGCGAGCTCGGCCGCCAGCCGGATCGTCGCGTCATAGGCGCCCGCGATCGGCAGCGCATGGATGTCGGCCGACAGGTCGAGCAGCAGCGTCGCGCCGCCCCGCGCATCGAAGCGCGCGGCCGTCGTGCTGGCGATCGACGCAGACCCGACAGCTGCGGCCGGCTCGCCAATGGCGACGCTGGCGATCGGGGCGATCAGATCGCCGATCGCGGTCGCGAGCAGCTCGGCCGAGGCCGCGCCAGGAGACCCAGCGGCGGCGGATGCGACAGCGGCGGCCGCCGTCTCGGTGGCGACCGTCAGGCTGGCATTGGCGGGCGAGGCCGAGACTGCGGCGGTGACCAGATCGGCGACGGCCGTCGCGGTATTGACGAGCGCGGACCACGTCCCGACCGCCATGGTGACGGCGCCGACGACCGCGCTCACCAGGAGCGCCGGCAGAGCGACCAGCGCGGTGACGGACGAGAGCAGCCCGGCGAGCGTCGAGATGATCGCGCCGCCGCTGAGATCAGCGCGCAGGAACGAGACCTCGAATTGCACCAGGCGGAGCGCGCGGGAGCTAAAGCGGATCTGGGCCGGGTCGGCGATGACGACCGACATTTCGCCGAGCCAAGGATGCAGGAGCGTGCCCGGCCCGGCCGCCTGAAACGCCGCCTGCAACGCGAATGCCTGGGCGACATAGTCATCGCCGAGCAGGACCCCGGCCACCGAGATCGGCCCGTCATGACGTCCGAGATCTTCGAAGGCCGGCGCGTCCAGCCCCGGAAACAGCGTCACCAGCGTGCGGCGGCCGACCTCGATCGAGGTGTCGGGCATGTGGAACGACACGCCGCGATACATGGCCGGCCGGAGGCCCGGAAGCAGATCGGCGCTATCCCAAGCCATCAGGGCCGCCCGAGCACGGGGCCGCGATCCGATGCCGTCAGGCCGACGCGGCGGTCGGCCGGTTGCCGGGTGATCCGCGCCTGCGCGCCGGGCTCGGCGGTGACTGCAATCTGGCCGCTGATGTTGACGTTTGAGTTGGATGCCTGCGGGCGGAACCCGTCCGTCCCGCCGATCGGTGCATTGTCGCCGCTGGTCGGCACGCCATCGGCGCGCGGCGCTGCAGCCGCTGGAGCCGGTGTCGGCACGGACGGCACCGCCCCGCCGATGTTCGGCAACCATCCGCTGAAATCGAACAGCCCCTTGACCCAATCGGCTATCTTGCCGCCCATCGATTTCATACCGTCCCATATCGCCGTCATGATCGTGACGCCGACGCCGGCCCAATCGACGTTCCGGAGCGCCTCGGCGATCGCGTCATAGACCGCGACGACGCGACCGCCGACGGCCGCCATAGCGTCGATGAGCAGAACGAGAATGGCCGTGCCGACCTCGCCCCAGCGGAAGCCGACCAGCACATCCCTGATCGCCCCGCCCACGGCCATGCCGAGATTGCCGACCGCCATCAGCGCCCGCTTGAGCGTATCGAGGATCGCCGCGCCGGTGCCGAGCCAGTCGAAACTCGTCAGCGCCGCCGCGATGGTGGCCGCGACCTCGGCGATCTTGGCGCCGATCGCCTTGAGGCCGTTGACGATCCAGTCGCTGATGTCGTGGCCGACCTTGGTCCAGTCGATTGCCCGGATATCGGCGGCGAGATCGTTCGCCCAGGCCGTGGCGCTCGACCACAGAGACCGGATGCCGTCGACGATCGCGCCCATGATCCATTTACCGGTGCCGAGCCAGTCGACCGCCTTGATCCTGTCGACGACCTGCCCGAACAGGCGCGCGATAATGGCCCAGCCGGCCGAAGCCGCCTGTTTCATGCCCTCCCAGCTCGCCATCATGCCGCGCTTGAAGCCGGCAAAATCGCCGCGAAAGAGCGCCTTAATGCCGTCTATCGCGCCTCTGAACGTCGCCTTGATGCCGTTCCACATGCGCGAGAAAAACGGCGCGAAGTTCTTCCAGTCGGCCATGATCATGAGGCCTGCGCCGGCCAGCAGCGCGATGATGACGCTGAGCGGCGAGAGGACCACGCCGACGATCGCGGCGAGCACGCCGAAACCCGCCGAGACGATGGAGAACGCCGGGCCGAGGAGGCCAAGGCCGACGACGAGCATGGCGAAGGCGCCTGCCACCGACAGGATCATATCGATCGCGCCGGGGAAATTCGCGTCGATCCACGCGACGCCCGCGAGCAGCTGATCGAGGCCGCTACTGATGACATCGAGATTGGATGCGAAGGCGAAGCCGACACGCCGCATCACGCGCTCGCCCACCTCGGTGAAGCGATCGAGCTTCTTCTGCAGGCTGGCCATTTGGCTGTCGAAGTCGGTCTTGACGTCGGTCGGCGAAGCGTTCGCGGCCTTATCCGCGATCCGCTCATATTCCTGAATATTCGCCAACATCGGCAGCAGGAATGATAGCACCTGCTGATCGCCGAAAAGATTGCCGAGCTTTTCGGCGCCGCCAATCCGCTCCACCTGCTGCCTGACCTTTTCCAGCGCGGCCGCATCCGAGAGGCCCGAGGCCTTGGCCGTCGCGTAAGCCTTGGAGATCGTGCTTGCGGAAACGCCGGTCAGCGCCGTGACCTTCTGGATGACCGCCTCGATCGGATTGATGCCCTTCGCGACGGCATCCTGCATCACACCCGACAGATCCACGCCCATCTTGGCGAAGTTCTTTTGCACGTCCGGGCTCGAAAGCTTCGCCAGGAAGTTCTTCATATTGTTGGCGGCTTCAGCCGGATCGGCCGCGCCCTTCATCGCGACCTGAAGGCCAGCGGCGAGCGTCGTCACGGCGTCCATGCCCGTAACGCCTAAGTTCGCCAACTGGCTGGTGAGCGCCGGGAAATACTTCGCCATATCGGCCAGCTCGAAACGGCCCTCCTTGCCGGCAACGACCAGGGCGGCGAGCGCCTTTTCCATCTGGTCGGCGGGAACCTTCAGACCATCCGAGAGCGCAAAGGCCGTCTGGGAAATATCGTTGAAGCTGGCATTGGCGGCCGTCGAGACCCGGCCGATGATCGGCAGCAACGCTTCGATCTGCGCCGGGTCCATGCCCGCCGCGACGAGGATCGCGGCGCCCCCCGCAATGTCGCGCGAGAACTGACCGACCTCGAGTGCGAGCTTTTCGTAATTGCCGCTCGTGCGCTTGATCATCTCCTCGAGCGCGCTGCCGGATAGCCCGGCCGTGATCCCGATATTGCGCAGGCTGCTGTCCCATTCGCCCGCCTTGGCGATCGGCGCGGCGAACGAAATCGCCGCGACGGTAGCGCCGAGCAAGCCGATGGACCGGCCCAGCCCGCCGATCTTGCCCATCATCCGGTTGAGCGGCGCGGTCAGCCGGTCGATCAGGCTCACAAGCACCGAGACGTTCATCTGGCGGCCGGCCATCACTATTCCTCGCTCTGTCGGGATCGTTGGTGGAATTCGGCGATCGCGTTCCACCAGAAGCGGACCCGATCGAGGTCAAAGCCTTCGATCGCGTCCGCCGAAAAGCCGGTATTGACCGCTATCCCGCCGAGGAAGACCGGCCAGTCGTCCGGCCATTCCCGAAAAAACTGTCAACGATCGCCGACGCATCGGCGATGTCGCCGCCATCCATCAGGTCGAACAACGCATTCATGATGGCCGGGCGGAGACGGCTCGACCGAGCGAGCATGACGACGGGCTGGCTGTCCTTTGAGGCCGACTGAACCGCGCGGATGTCGGCGCCGGTGAGCCGGTTGAAAGTCAGCTCGGCATAGCGCTCCGCCCGCGTACCGCCTTGGCTGGACTTGATCGTCAGCTCAACCGGGTAGCGCAGCGGCAGCGTGATCGAGCCTCCCTCATTGCGCCTCGCGCGCGCCGGAATGCCACTCGTGAGGTCAGCATCCTCGTCGACGATCGCGGCACCGGCCGGGATATGGACGACGGGCTGCTCGTCGTCGAGATCGACAACGATGTTGGCGGGGGACGTGTTCAACGCATCACCTCTTCATAGTCTCCGGCCATCCACTTCAGCTCCAGCTTGCCGCCTTCGCCGCCCGTCATTTCGGGGGGATCGGTCATGAAGGCGTCGGGGAAGGTGTAGATATGGCCGGTGTCGCAAGTGACCTGCAGCTCGCCTTCCTCGGCCGTGAAGATTGTCTTGTACGAGACGCCGCGCTCCAGATGCGTCGTCGCGGTGATTTCCGAACCGACGAATTCCTGAGCCCGGCCGACCTTGCGGCCATAGGTGACTGCGTTGTTCTTGATGCCGCCGAGCTTGAGCTTGGCGCCCTTTTCGACGGGGACGTTGCGACCCCGCCAGAGAATATCGACGATGCCGAGTGTCTGGACCACGGCTCACTCCTCATGGATCAGCGCCAGCGGCGCGGTGACAGGGGCGCCCGAAGGCGCCGGCTAGACCTGGAATTCCAGCGCAGCCGCCAGCACCATCAGATTGCCGATGATGATGATCTGCTGACTGGCGTTGAGCCGGTTGCGGTCGCTGTCGTCGCGGGCGAAGGTCGACTGTGCGACCGTGTCGGATGCGCCCTCGATCCAGCCCCATCGCTCATAGAGCTTGCAGCGCGTCGCCCAGCTGCCATGCATGCGGCCGGGCGTGACGACCGCGTCGCGTTCGGCTGCGGCCGGGCTGTCGTCGTCGGCGAGCTTGTGGCGCGGATACATGAGGGCGACGTAAGAGGACCAATCGTACCGCACGCGGCTCGCCGTCTTCGGTACCATGATGTCGAGCCAGGCCCGATCCGGCACGCCGAGAGGGCTCGTCTTGTACGTCGTGACGATGCGGTCGATCGTGACGGTGCCATCGGCGAGCGACGTGAAGGTCGAGATGCCGCCGCCGAGCAGAAGATTTTGCTCGGTATCGGTGAAGCGATCGGCGGTCGGTGGTGCCTCGATGTCCGGCAGCGGGAGCGTGCGGAGCTGGCGCGCGGGATCGTTCGCGAGCTGGAACGTCGCGACGCCGGCGAGCGTCGCCGCCCACACCCACGGCGCCGCCGGCGAGTTCTTGGCGCCGATCGCCGAAATGAACGGCGAGTTCGTGAGCGCGCCCTTGGTCGTCAGGCCGCCAAAGGTGCCACGGTGGCCGAGATAGGCCTGCGCGTCGCGCTTGCCCATCGCCTGATATCGGGTCGCCAGCTCGGCCGCGAGCAAGCCGAGCGTCGTGGCGTCGTCCCAAGGCAGGGCGATATCGGTGAACCATTCGGCGGCGATGACGTCGAGCACGTCCTGCAGGTTAGGGTTGGTCGCTCCCGCCGCCATGGCCGCCACGGTCACGGCGAGGCCGGCAATGACGCTGTCGCCGTCGCGGCGCGCGAAGGCGAGACCGATGCCATTGCCGACCTCGCCCTTGTGCTTGGCGGTCAACGTCACCACGCCGGCAGCGGCTGCGGCGGTCACCGGCAGGGTGGCGATGGCATTGATCGCCGCGACAGCAGCCGTCGCGGCCTGGGCGGCCGTCGTGCCGACGATGATCGGGATCGCAATGCGGACGCTGCCGATATAGAGCGCCGCGACGCCGGAGCTGGTGGCCGTGCCGGCGAAGGTGAACGTGCCGGTTGCCGCGACCGCCGCCGCCGCGTCGGCGAGCGCGATGGCATAGACATCGCTCGTCTTGTTGGCCTTCTTGAAAGCCTCGACCATGTCGGCGCCGACCGATCCAGCGCCGAAGAGCGCGCGACCCTGATCGGGTCGCGTGATGCGGTAGAGCGTCTTGGCGACGCCTGCGCCACCGGCGAGCGACTGGACGATGAGCAGCGCGCGGGCGGGATAAGGCACGGCGCCCATGCGGTCGTAATTCGGGCGGACCTCGACCAGGACGCCCGGCTTCAGCCAGTCATAGGGAATTTCGTTGAAAGCGACCATTTACTTGCCCTTCTTGGTCGTCGTGGCGGGATCCTCGGCCGGAGCCTGATCAGACACGCTCGGCGGAGTACCGGCGACGAGATCGCCATCGGCAATGCGGCGGCGCACATACTGGTCGACATCGACCCATTCGCCTTCGGCCGGCCACGTCCGGCCATCGGGCAGCGGCAGGGTGAGCCCCGGCGCAGGCTTCAGATATTGCTTGGTCAAGCGGGTTCTCCCGGTTCGATGATGTCAGTCGGATCGTCGGCCGGGCTTCCCTCGCCCGGCGCGAAATCCCAATCGGTCGCGAGGACCGCGAAGCCCGGCGAAACGTCGCCTGCGCCGAGCGGCGTCGCGAGCACGGCCGGCACTTCGAAGTCGATCACACCGATTGCTACGGCGAGACTGCCGTAGCCATCCGCATAGGCCTGTCCCGCCCGCGTTACGCTGATCGTGCCGAAATCGGCGATCGTCCGCCCCTGCAGGGTCAGACGTGCCAGTTCCATCGCGGGATAGAGACCAGCCGCCGCGCTGTCGCCGAGTAACCGGCCCGAGCGCCCCTCATTCTTGAGGCAGATGGTCGCCTGCATCTTGATCGTGACGGGCGTCCTGCGTCCGGCCGTGGCGCCGGGCTCGATCGCCTGCCAGCCGATGCCGATCCATGGCGTCACGCCGAGCAGGCGCTTGAATTCTTCAATCGTCATCGGCGTCGGGACGTGTTCGATCGTCCAGCGATTTTCCGGAAACCGCTCGCGCAACAGCGTCTCGACGCTCCGCGCCAACTGGCTGACGATGTCGATTTCGCCGGTCATAGGCCGCCATCCGGGCGGGTCGCGAAGGCGGCGACGCGGTCCGAGGTGCGCGCGCCATTGCTGCCGGCCGCACCCGATCCGACCGGAGCCACGCCAGAAAGCTCCGCGCGGCCCTCGGCCAAGTCAGACAGCCAGGCCAGAATTTCCTTGCGCGCCAGCCGCATCTGTTCGGAGGGCTCACGGTCGCCGCCGAGCGCCAGATCATAGCGCGCGAGCACGCAGCAAGCCCGGTTCAGCTCATCGGGGTTCGAGGCCAGTGGCAGCGGGTAGCGGCGGCGCAGATAGGTGTCGATCGTGAGCGACGCGTCCGCCAGGGCGCCTTCGATCCGAGGCGCCTCGATCGCGTCCGGCAGATCGCCATCGGCAACCGAAAGCCGGCGCATTTCGATCGCGCCGAACTTCAGGACCATGTCGGAAAGGGAGGCATAAGGCATGGTTCAACGTCACGCGAGAGAGGCGCGGCGGGCGTCATTGCCCGCCGAACTGTCGTGGCTATTCAGCCTCGGCAGCCTGTTTGCTGGCCTTGGGCTTCGGGCTGGATTTTGCGGCGGCGGGCGCGACAGCCGAAGCCGCGTCCGCCGCCGACGGCGTGGACGCCGAAACGCTGGCCTCCGCCGTCGTCAGGGCGCCCTCGATAATGGGGGGCTCCGGCTCTGCCTGATGCGCACCGGCCTTTGCCGTCGGCGGCGCCTCGGTATTCTCTTTGTCGATCTCGATCACAGTCAGGAGCGGCTCAGCCTTGAGCAGCTTGATTTCGTCCGACGTGAACCGGCCGTCCGGCCACGTTCGATCGGCGCTGTGGGCGACCCCGGCCCGCCGAAAGCCGGGAAAACGGCAGATGATGCGGATTGGCATGAGAGCTCCTTAGGCGAGGTGCGGGACGACGAGCACCTCAGCGGTGCCCACCCAAACATTTGTGCCGCCGCCCGCATTGTTGGCCGCCTTAACGAGTGCGAGCGCCTGCGCTTCGAGCGCGGGGGGTACGACCAGAAGGCGGGGGCGGACAGAGATCACGCTGCCATCGCGCTTGCGGAGCGAACTCATGGCGGCACGGGCGGCGGCATAGTTGCCGGCATCGAGCGTCGCCTTCGACATATAGGCGAGTTGCCACATGCCGAAGCCGACATTGCAGCGACCGTCGACGCCCCACACGAAGCGGTTCTTGAAGAACGTCTCGGGGTTCTTCAGATCGTCGAGCGCCGTGAGCACGAACGGCCTGCGCTTCTGATAGACCATCGCCCGCATGACGTTGGTGTCATCGACGAGATACCAAGCCGGGCCGGCGCCGGCCTGCATGTTCGAGACGCTGATCACATTGCCGGCCTCATTGAAGCCGGGGTGATCGGTGTCGAAGAAATACTGGCCGTCGAAACAAACGGTGCTGTCACCCTTTTTGAGCAGGCCGAAGGTCAGCAGGTCCGGGAATTCGGCGGCCGTTTGGCCGAGCTGGGCGGCGATCGGCGTAAACAGGCCGATCTGATCGTCTTCGATCTTGTCGCGATTGATGCCGACCGTGCCTTCGAAAGGCTTGTTCACGATCTCATAGGTGGCCGCCGACAGGTCATTGACCTGACGATCGCCGATCCATTCGCGAAGACCCGGCAGTTCGTCCAGCTTCGGGTATTCGTTCTTGGCACCGCCCGAAGGAACCTCCATCGCGACGCTCTTGTAAAGCGCCGTCGTCGACGCGAACCGCACATTATAGGCGGTCGAGAGCGACACGTAGATCGAGCGCAAGTTCTGCGGATTAATGTCCATTTTGTCCTCTTGTGACCGGGCGCCTAGACGCGAACCCAGGGGGTGCCGTCCTCGATCCCGTCGAGCGTTCCGGCCTTGAGGCGCGTACCCGAGGAGCTGTCGAGCGACACGGTGTTGTCGTCGACCGCGTAGACCGGCGAGCCGATATTGGCGAAGGTCGGCGCCGTTCCGGCGAAGGCGAAGGTGAAGACCTCGCGGTCGACGCGGATCTTGCCGTCAGCATCGGGACCGAGACGATTGTCCGCATGGTGCCCGGCGACGCCCACTACGGCGACGGCACCGACCGTGCCGGCCGGGACTGCGAGCCCGGTCGCGGTGACAGCCACCAGCGTGCGCGCGAAAATGCGCGTCGCGGCCTTGACCGGATAGCCATAGGCATCACCCGCCCGTCGCGGCGTCATCTGATCACTGGTCGCGACCATCAGAGCAACTCCTTCATGGTGGCGGCGGTCTTGGCGTAAGCGACGGGATCGATGCCCATGAGCTCGCAGGTCCGCAGATCATCGGCCGAGAGCCCCTCGGCGCCGGTCGCGCCGGACCGCGGCGACATGGTGAGACCGCCCGAATGGATCGACACCATCGCGTCGATCTCCTTGGCGACGCCGGCCGGGTCGGCCATGTGGCGCGCGATGTAGTGATCGCGGAGCGGCTTGAGGCCGACCTTGCCGGCCTTGATGGCCTCGTCGATCACGCGCTCGGCGTTGGTGCGCGCCGCGCTCTGCAGCACCGTATCGAGCTGGGTCTGCAGCGCGACGACCGTCGTGCGCAGCGTCGCGACGTCGGTCGTATCCTTCGCGCGCGACTGCAACTGCACGACCAGCTCGGCCGGCTTGATGTCCTTGGCGAGGCCGGCAGCGGCGGCGATGTCGCCGAGCTGGGCCGCATGCGTCGAGATCGCGGTCTGACCGGCCGTGACGGCCGCGACAACCGTGGCCTCGGGCGCGTCGCTGGCGAGGCCGAGGGCCGCGCGCAGCTGGGCAAGCAAATCCATGTTCTGGCTCCGATGATGCAGGCTGGTGAGAGGGAGGTTCGGTTCGTTGACCAGCGAGGCGCGGGCAATCGCGACGACGCGGTTGGTCGCCTTCTCGACGACCAGGGCGGGCGAGATGCCGCGATAGGCCTGATCTGCCATCAGCGCGCTGCCGGCGCCGGTCCATTCGACCCGCCCCCAAATGCCGTCGCCGCGCGCCTCCATGGCGACGATCCAGCCGCGCGCGGGCGAGGGCCGGCCTTCCGGCGCCGACAGGTCGATGGCGTGATTTTCGTCGATCGCGAGCTTTTGCGCCCGCATGCTCTCCGCGATCACAGCGGCCGGATCGGCGACCGTGTAAGGGCCGCGCCCGTCAATGCCGGTAAAGGTGCCGGCCGGCACGAGATGCACCCATTCGGGCGCGGTCGCGCCGCCTGCGAAAGCGGAGAAGAGATGGACGGACTGGTTCATGGCCCGACCATCGCAGTTGGCGCGATGTCAGATCATGCCCCCGCACGGGGGCGGCGCTGGGCGGCTGGTCTATGGTGAGGGCGGCCGACCATCAAGGCCGGGTCATGATCGGCCTCTTAGGGCCGTTTACGGCCTCTTATGGCGCCATCGGGCGCTTGGGTCCGCCCGCACCCTTCTGAACCGCCCGATCGAGCGCGTCAACGAGCGTCTCGTTGATCGTGCGCTCGTCGGCCGGCCCGATGCCGAGATAGGGCCGCGCCGGGATCGTAACCGACTTCACGGCAACCAATCCACCGGCCATTTCAAAACGGAGATGCGTGGCGTTTTTTGCCTCGATCGTGGCGCCGAGCTGGTGCACGGCCGCGTAGATCTTGTTGGAGCCGACCTCGACGCTATCGCGGTTCGCCTTCTGCGTGATCGAGCCCATGAGGCCGCCACGCATGCCGCTCGCGCGCAGGATGCCGGGGCCGCGTTTGATCGCGGCATAGCCCGGATTGAGCGGCGCCCAGGCGTTGCCGTCCGGATCGTCCGCGTCCATGAAACGATCATGGACGTTGCGCACGAGCCCCGTGCCGATCGCCGCCATGATCGGCGTCGTGTCGGCCATGAGGCGCTGCAGCGCGCCGAAAGCGCGGCGGGCTTCCCTGTCGTCGATCGTGGTCGAGAGTGAGACGCCGGTCATTGAAGCCTCGTCGAAGTCGGTCTATATTTCGGTTTGGCGCCTGAGCCATACGCACTACCGGGCAAACTCCGCGAGGGGGTGGCGACCCTCCAGGCGCCGATTTTCCTATCTGCCATCGCGAACCATCGTCATGCCACGCGTCGCCCGCGCGAGATGACGCGTGCCGGCTTCGTGATACGTCGGGACGATCAGCTTCTGCTGACCATCCGCGCCCGTGGCCACGCGCACCACGGCCATCATTGGCCGGCCGTCCACATCACCTTGGATGAGTACTTGGCGAAAGCGATGGCGCCCCTCGTCGACCGGGGCATGCCAAACACGGCCGCGCCCTATCAAATCTCCCAAACGAGACCAGAGTTCGGGCGTTACCTCTGGATGTGCGTTGCTCGGCAATCCGCCATGTTCCTCTGCCAGCCCCGCCACCTTGCGAATGCGCCACGGTGTCAGTCTGACCTCGCGCGCATCCGTTTCGATCAGACGAGCGAGCTTGGCATCGAGCCGCGCGATTACTGTTTCCGCATAGAGATCCTGCAGCCGTCCGCCTAAAGCATCCTCGGCCAGGCGCTGGACGGCCTCGGGCGTCGCCGGCTGTGGCGGGATTGGAGTGCCGGACGGCATGCCGGCCGGCTCGATCTGTACCGGCCCACGATCGGCTTCCGGCGCCGCCTCTGGTCGAGATTGAGGCGCCTTTCGTACTGGCTGAGGCATGGCGATCGGCGTGCGCGGTTGCGTCGTCGCATAATCGGGCACCGTGGCAGCGCCCACCCATTCCGCGCCCGGATTATAGTCCCAGCCGGGATCGATGCCCTTCGGCACCTGATGCTCTTTGCCGGTCTTGCGGTTTATCCAAGTCCGATATTCGCGCTTCGGCGCGGTATCCGGCCCGCTCTTGCCTTGTCGTGCGAGATCGCGCGCCGAGACCGGCCGCACCCAGCAGCCACAACCCCAGCCATTCGGCGGATAATGCGTCGACCACCATGCGTCGTCGGCGCGCAGCACCAGGCCGTCCCAGCTCAGATGGTCATGACGAGGATGGGCCGAACCAGAATGGACATATTGCCAGTACGGAAAGGCCGCCAGCGTCTCCGGCTCGATCTGCTGGGCATAGCGGCCGGCCGAATAGGCGACGGAAAGATTGGTCTCGTAGATCGTCCGCGCGCGCCATGCCGGATTGCCGTTGTGCACCCAGCCATGCCGAGCGACGATCCCATCAAATTCGTCCATGAAGGTCGAGAGCGACGAGCCGGTTTCGAGCGCCTTGGCGACCGACTGCCGGAAGTCGTCGACCAGGGCGTCAGTCGCGGCGCCCGCGACGGTGAAGGCCTTCACGTTCGCCTTCTGCCAGACCGTCGTGAAGTCCTCGCTCGTCGCGTTGACCTTCTCGCGCAGGAAGGCAATCGCCTCCTCGGGCGGCAGGTCGATCGCGCTGGCGGTGGTGGCCAATCAGCGGCCCTCGATCTCGTCCAGTACGGCCGACTGCCCGACGAGATGGGCGAGCGCCATGCCGCGCTGCATGGCGAGCGCGAACTGATCCGGCGACAGGTCGAGCTTGGCGAGCGCCTCGGCGGCCGCGTGGAGGTCGGGCGCGGTCTCGAACACCTGCCGCACCTCGTCGACGAGCCCGGCAAGCGCGCCGTGGGCGTCGAGCGCCAGGCGCTCCGAAAGCCGCTCGACAAGGTCGGTCGGCGGGCGTGCGCCATGCAGCGAGAGACGGCGCTGCAGGCTCTGCAGCTGCGGCGCGGGCTGCGGCGGCGTGACGGCGGCGGGCCGGCCGCCGATCAGTTCGGCGCCCTCGGCGGCCTCGGTAAAGCCGAGCCGATCGCGGATCTGGCTGGCCTCGATCGTCAGTCCCTGCGGCCCGAGCTTGTCGAGGGCATTGACGATGTCGCCGATCGGCAACTCGTCGGGGCGCCCGATCAGCAGCTTGGGATAGACATCCTGCGGTCCGAAATTGAACGCGACGATGCGGTGCACGAGCTGGGGAGCCAACGTCGCGGAGGCGGCTTTCGCATCGGCCCGCTCAAGGTCTTCTTGCACAAGGCGATGTTCTTTGCCGACCGCATGCCCGCCGGCGATCGCATCCGTCGTCGCGGTCTGGCCGAGCACCAGCTTGGAAATCTGCCGATCCATCCAATCGGCGCGCTTTTCATAGACCTCGGCGGACGTCGCCGCGTTCTTCAGCTCTATAAACTGAAGGTCCATCGACTTTGGGATGATCGCCGCGCAGTCGCCCGCTATGTTTGCGACCGCCTGCCAGAGGATGTCCTTCTCGGCTTCTGTGGCACCGCCGTCATAGCGGCCGATCCGCACGGGCGTGCCGTAGTTCTGAACGAAGATCGCCCAGTCCCGCAGCGTGAACGCCTTGTACATCCACGCCCAGGACGCGACCCGCGCGAGACCTGAGCGGATGGTCAGACCCGACTTGCTCTTGTGGCGATGGAGGATGAAGCGGTGACTGCCAAGCTCGGTCTTTGTCGACGCCTCCCGCAACATCGGCTGATCGAGCGTCAGGTCATCGAATTCGAACCAACGTGGGTCTCGCCACTGGAGCGCGGCCGGCACGATCTTCTTCGGGTCGCTCGACCATTCGATTTCGAGGACAGAAAAGCCCTTGCCGATCGCGTCGAAGAGATCGAACAACGCGGCGTCGAGCACGCCCTCCTTCAGCCAGTCGCGGACAAGATCGGCGTGGGCGATATGCTCGGGCGCGTCGCTGGCCGCTTCGACCGTCACCGGCAACTGCGATACCTGACGCTTGCGCGTGCCGAGCACGGCCGCATAGTGCAGGTCGCGTTCCTCGATATCCTCGGCCAACTCCAGATAGGCGAGCGCATCGCCGCTTGCTGCGGCACGGTGGATAGCGGCGAGCCGCGCGGGCGTCAGGCCATCGGCCGGATGACCCGAGATCGGCGAGCGCACGCCGGTCAGCGTCGGCGTCGCGCGCTGCTCGCCATAGAACTCGCTTTTGTCGATCGGCTTGCCGTCAGGGCCGAGGATCGTCGAATATCGAGCCATCAAAGCCCTCCGCGCATGCGTGGCAACATCAGGTTGCGGCTGTCGTCATCGACGGACGGCCGCATGAAATCCCGCGTTTCTCGGCCCGCGCCGGCATCGGGCCGCCCGGCCGCCCGATAGCCGTACTCGCCGGGCTCCGCCTCGGTGCAGACATGGGCGAGCAGCAGCGAAATCACGCTGTCACCGTGGCGCAGCTCGCCGTCCTGACCCTTCACGTGCTGGTCCGACATGGTGGGGAAGCCGGCGCGCAGGATGACGAGGCGGTGATCGGCGATGACGTCCTCGCCATCGGGCAGAACGAACGTGCGGTCCTCCAGCGCGGCCCGGTAGACCGGGAAATGCTGCGCATACCAGCCGGCCGTTGCCATCACGCATGTGATGCGCTGCGGGCCGAATTTCTGCTGTGCCGCCTCGGCATGACTTTGGCCGTTGCCGCGCGCATCGAGCGCGCCAGCCTGAAACAGCGGTAGGCGCTCGATGATGTGGAAGAGGATGAGCTGCTGCACGTCGAACGGCACGCGGCGCAGCTCGACCATGAAGGCCGTCCGCCATTCGGCGCGGCTCTCCTCTTGGGCGACGGTGATGACCGACAGATCGCCCGTGCGGCCGAAATCCTGCCCGAGCACAGACCGCTTGTCGCGAGACAAGCCGGCGAGCACCGGCGCGAGGTTCTCCTCAAGCCATCGCTCGGCAACCGCAAGGCGCTCGTCATCGAGATAGAACGTTTCGGAGACCGACCAACGAATGATCGGGATGCCGGCCGACTGCGCCCGCTGCACCAGGGCGCGCGGCAGATAGAGGCCCGACGACTTGCGCGGGATCGCCTCAAGCTCTTCATCGCGGGCCTCGTGGCGCGGGCCGTAGGACCGCAGGATCTTGTTGAGCCACTTCTCGAAGTCCTCTTTCGAGGGCGTCCAGCCACGCATGAGGCAGACGCGCTGATAGAGGCCGTTCTTGACCGCGAGGCTGAAGGGAATTTCGTGGATCGAATAGTCGTAGAGCCCGGCCCGCGTATCCTTGATGAGCTGGTTGAACGGATTGTCCTCGCCATTGTGCGACGAGATGATCCGGATCTTGCCACCCCAGATCAGCAGGGCGTTGACGGCGTCGAGCACGGCGGCGACGTCCTGGTGGAACGCCGCCTCGTCTATGACGACGATGCCCTGCAGGCCGCGAATATTGGCCGGGCGCGAGGACAGCGCGACGATCTGGTAACCCGAGGCAAAGCGCACGCGATAGGCCGCGATATGCTTGCTCGTCCCGTCTTCGCGGCGATCCTCGAACAGGAACTCCTCGACTGTGGCCGACAGCTCCTTTTGGACGACACGGGCGAAATGCGCGACATAGCGGATGAATTCGAGGCCTTTTTCCTTCGTGTCGCCGATGTAATAGACGTTGTCGCCGCCTGCCGATCGCGACATGGCGGCGGTAATGGTGTCGTCGAGCGCCTCTGCATAGGTGATGCCGGTTCGCCGGCCCTTGGCGGCTAGTTTGAGCGGCGAAGTATCCGCGATCCACGACACCTGATGGTCCATGAGGATACCGTCGCCGAGCGGATCGTGATCGGCGGGCAATTCGCGCGGTGCGAACAGAGCATCGACGTCGAGCCCCGGCAGGCCCAGAGTGCTTGCGACGAGCGCGGCCATGGTCAGGCGGCCTTGTCGGCAGGCTGGCGAACGCCCAGTACCTCGCGGCGGATCTGCGCGGCGCGATCGGCCGTGAGGCCGGCCTCGGTCGCGACGCGGTCGATCGCCTCGTCTGTCTTCTCTTCGAACTCGCGCTCCAGCTTGAGGCGATGATCCGTCGAGATCTTCATGGCCGAGACGATGCGGTGATAGGCAGCGGCGAGCTGCTGTGCGTCTTTCGGGGTCTGCACGCCGCCATTGACCGAGATTTCGAGAACGAGCGTCTTCAGGTATTGGCCGAGGACACGTGTCGACTCGTCGACCTCCTTGCCATCGAATTGCGTGGCGAGCCCGGCGAACATGGCACCAGCCTCGCGCATCTGGCGGCCGACGACCGCGAGGCGCATCGACTGCCGATTGAGGCTCGACCGCGTGGCGACCGGAATGCCCGTGGTGATGCCCTCCGCCCAGGCGGCGGCGCGCAGCCGATTGTTGACCTCGTCGAGGATCTCGAGTTGCGTCAGTTTGATGTCCTGAAGCTCGGCATAAGCCCAGACGCGGACGGGCTCGGCCCAATCCGGCAGCGCGTCCCACCAGGACAGTCGTCCGCGCCCCTTGGCCACGATCAGGCCTCCGGCCGGGACGGACGGCGCACGCCCTCAATGGCGATCTCACGGTCGAGATGGCGCTGCCCCTTGGCCGTCAGCACGGCGATCTTGACGGTGCCGGCCTCCGTCAGCGCAACGGCGCCATGCTCGGCAAGCCAATCAAGTTCGCCATGCACCCACGACCGCTCGCGCTTGATGCCGAACCGCTCGCGCAGTTCGCGTTCCAGCATGCTGGACGAGAGCGTTTCGTCGGTTTCGCCGGCCAGGGCCTTCAGGATGATCAGCCGCGCCTCTTCGCGCAGCCAGGCCTCGCGCGCACTACTCACTTTCGCTGCTCCTCAAACATGCGCTCATGGACCCTGTGCGCCATCTCGGCGACGGGCTTCAGGCGTTCGTCCATGACGGAAATCTGGCCTTTGAGCTCGACGATGGCCTTTTCGAGCAGGTGCGTGATGTCGCGATCGGGCAGATGGCGCATCTCGGCCTCGACACGGGCGGCACGCGCCTCGACAGCCAGCAGGCGCTCGTCGATTTTCTTGATGGCGTTGCTGTTGTCGCGCGACGTGGCCGTGAGCACGACATAGACGGCCGTGCCGAGCGACATCAGGCCGGTGCCGATCGAGATCCAGAGCTGAAAATCGCCGGGCGTCATGTGCCGCTCTTTTCATGGCGCATCTGGCACGACAGGCAGCGGCGGGCGCCGGGATGCGCCGCGCGTCGGGCGATGTCGATCATCTCGCCGCAGCTCACGCATTCCGCGGTGCCGGGTAGAGTGGACCGGGCGAGCTTCTTCAGCCCATCGGCGCGATAGGCCTCGACGAGCGGTCCGGCGCGATCGGCGTCATCCATCGGTGCCGGCCTCGCGATCGAGCGGCGTGACGATGGAGCCGGTCAGCAGGTAGTTGCCGACAGGGCCGTCGCGGCCGTCCTGACGCACCTGAAATTCCAGATTGCGGGTGCGGGGATGCCGACTGGCAACGAGCTCAAATTTGGCCTCGCCGCCGATCTCGTCGGCGGCGGCCTGCGACAGCAGGGCTTCGAGCGAGATCTTCATGCTTCGAGCTTCTTGCCGAAGATGGCCTTGGCCGTGTGGCCGCCGCCATAGATGGTCAGCCAGATCGCCGAGATGCCGACCACGTTGTCGTAAGGCACGGCGACCGACAGGCCGAACAGCGCCAGCACCCACGGCCCGACGATGAACGACTGCAGGATGATCGCGGCGATCAGCCATGAGAGAGCCGGCCGCCAGCCCCACGAAATCCAGCCTTCCGAGGTCTCTTTCGCCGCCAACTGGCCCATCAGCTTCAGGCCCTCGGTTTCGAGCGCGGCCCATTCGTCCGCGCGCTCGCGCTGCAGATCGTCCAGGCGGATCGACGCCTCCTGTGGATCCGTGGCGATCTGCTTGGCGACGGCCTCCGGCGTCGGTTCGACGCCGAGCACGTCGGCGATGGCCTTGCCGACCATGCCGCCCACGGCGGTGCCGAGCGGTCCGCCAATGATACTGCCGAGCGTGGTTGCGCCGACCTGCGCGAGCGGGCCGGCGATCTGTTTCCAGTCCATGGGCTAGACCCCGAAATACCAGAGGAAGAACGAAAGGATGAGCTGGGCGGCGCCAGAGAGCACGCCCGCCGCGCCGAGGAGCAGGCCGACGAACGCGATCAGCTCGCGAAGGTTGCTGGTGCCGGCGCGCTGCATCAGCGCATTCGACGCCACAAAGATGACCAGCCCGGCGACGAGCAGGGCGAGGCCGACGAGCGCGAGCAGGCTCATGACGCCACCGCGATCAGGCGGGTTGCGTCGGCCATTTCGCGGCGCGCGGCGGCGCGGCGATACAGGATGAAGCCACAGCCGATGATGATGATCGCGGCGATACCGAGCGCGCCGAGGGCGATCCAGTCGATGCCGCCCGCATGATTGGCGATCACGGCGCCGCCGCCCGTCGACGCGCCGGCCGTGACGCTGGCGCCCGCCGACTTCGCGTCGTTATCGGCCTTCTTCTCGTCGGCCGCTGCGGCTTGGTGCAGCACGGCGGCGGTGGCGCCCGCCATGAGCAGCGACTTCGCGCGCACGGTGCCGACGCGCGCTCCCCAGCCCTTGCCGAATGTCTTCCAGTTCGTCAGCCCCTGCAGGAAGCCGAGGCGGGTATCGTTGATGGCTGTGACCATGGCGACGGGGCTCTTGGCGACGACGGCAGCGATCGTCGCCGGCCCGATCCGGCCATCGGCAGTCACGCCGGCCGCCTTCTGCAGCGCCTTGGCGCCGCGTGAGATGCCCGAATTAACGGCGAAATCAAAGGTGGAGAGATCGACACCGGCCGGCAGATCATTGCCACGGATCGGCCGCCAATATTCGACCTCGTAGATCGAGGCGACCTGGGCTTCCGACAGGTTCTTGATGTCGAGATCGGGATGCGATGAAGCGGCAATGCCGTTCAACGTCCCCTTGAGCTGACCCTTGCCGACCTTGCCGCCGGTCCAGTTTCCGGGGTCGGCGCGATTGATCGAATAACCACCCTCTTGGCCGAGGGTGATCTTCAGGCAGGCAGGGAAATTCGAGGCTGACAAGGGACCGCTCCGGGCACGAAATGGGCCGGGAGACGATGCGCTTAGACGGCGGACACAGCGCTGCCCCAAGGCAGCGGCATCAACGGTCTAGAGTGTCGCGAACAGATCGAGCTGCTTCGCCGTCTTTTCGTTGGCGTTCAACACACGCCAAATCGTCGACTGAGAGCAGACCAGACGGCGGGCGATCTCCGAATAGGACAGACCGCGCTGGCGATAGACGAGGATGCGCCATTCACGCGCAACCGGAACCTTATATGCACTGCTGCCATATGCTTCGACAAGCGCAGTCGCAGGGCCGAGGCCGACCGTCTGCGCGAGCTTGTGATCCGCCGATATGACCTTCGGGACATAATAGCGCGTGCCGCCCTGCCATTCGATCAGCGCAAGCGCAGCCTCGGCGCCCATGATCTGGACGAGGCGCCGGCATTCGAGTGTAGGCGGCGGCAACGCGGTCATGTCACCTCCCGAGGGCCGGCAGGATGGTGACGACCGTGTGGTTGCGCACGACATAGCGAACGCCATCGAGCACGACCGTCACATTGCCGCGCGGGTCCATGCGCTCGGTAATGTCGACGCCGCGCGCGACATGGCCGATGATCTGCTGTCTGATTGCCGGGACATCGACCCCGTGTGCGCGCTCGATCCAGCGCACGACGGCATGGTCGGTGACGCCGATGAGCCGGCTCATGGCGCCACCCGCGCGCACCAGCTCTGTCGCCGTTCGCCATGATACGGCCGCGCCAGACCCTCGGCGATCAGCACGCGGGCGACGTCGACGCCGTCGGCCCTGACGATCGCGAGCGTGCGGCGGTATTTGTCGAGCCGCGCCGATCGGATGATCTCGACATCATCCGTCGCGAGCAATGCGGTCAGCCGGTCGCGCGCGCGTTCGGCGAGGCGCTTTTCCTCCCGGCATTTGCCGTGCAGTTCCGGCGCGTCGAGCCCGATCAGGCGGATGCGCTCGGCGCCGAGACGCACCGTGTCGCCGTCGACGACGCGGAGGCCATCGAGCGCAAGGGCCGCACCCGAGCCGAGGCAGAGCGCCGCCGCGACCAGGAGAGCATGGAATGTTGATTTCATGGTTTCTTGGCCTTCCTGACCTGGGCGCCGAGATCGGCGATATAGGCGTCGAGATCCGCAACGCGGTCGAGCGCGTCAGCAGGCAAGCCGAGGATGGCGAGCTGCGCGGAGGCAACCGCCCGCTTGGTCTCGCTCGGCAAGGGCGCCCGGCCCGGCCATTTCACGCCGGCCGCGCGGGCGAGCCATGCCTTGATCGCCTCGATCGCCTTCGCCGCGTCGCGCGGGTCGCGCAGCCATGCGAGGTGATCAATGCCAGTCTGCTTCTTCACGAAGGCGACGAGCGCGGTATCCGCCCGATCCTTGACGACGCCGAGGTTCCACCCCGAAATCCAGAGCGCGCGGAGCTTGGTGGCATTCGGCCCGCCGAGATCGAGCGCGCCCTTCGCGGCCGGCTGCACCTTCGGCTCCCGCGATTTCGGCGGGGTCAGATGAAAGCCGAGCCGCCTCATTTCCTCGACGACCAGGCCGCGCTCGGCCTCCGACATATCGCGTGACGACGCCTTGCCGGTCACGCGAATGAGCAGCGCACGGTAGTCGTCATCCTCAAGCTGCAGCTGTTTTTTGGCGACATGGATGATGGCGATCGAATTCATCGCGCCGGCCCTCCAGCCTTCGCTGCAGCCTCGCGCGCCGCCAGTTCTTGCGCGAGCTGCGCGACCAAGGCGCCGTGCGAAATGACGCTGGCGCGATCGTCGGGCGGCATCGCGAGAAAGCCACGGATCTCGGCCTCCGAACCGCGCAGCCATTCCAGCGTGACGCAAATCGCCTCCTGCCGCTGCAACTGATAATCGGCGATCGACTGCCGCAGCTTCCCGCGCGCGACCTGCCCCGGATAGGTGCCGTGGCTTTCGTGGATGATGCGCAGGATTTCCTCGACCTGCTGATTGAGGCTGACTTTCTGGCTCATGTCAGCAACCCCGCGACCGGCGCGGCCGAGCCGCTTACCGCTGCCTCGACCACGAGCGATCGGCCCGCGCCGAAACCGCGCGCGCGGGCGGCGTTGCGGAACTTGCCCTTGGCGGTGGCGATCGACCGCATGGTGGCGAAGTTCTTGCCTCGACGGTCCAGCTCGCTGTCCAGCTGGGCTTCAATGTTCTCTATGACCGCGAGAGCCTTTCCGGGCGTTTCCCGGTCCGCCCGCTTCCAGAGCCCGGCGAAGAGCTTCGCCCTGATCGACATCGCGAAGCCTTCCAGAAAGGCTTTCAGCGCCTGGGCACGCGTCTTTGGCTTCCGCCGCTTCTGATAGGTAGTCGACGCCTTGAACGTGACGACGGCGCCGTCGGCCGCGCGACGGATGACCTCGTGCACATACTCGGCGACAAGCACGTCGGCATCGCGTCCGAAATAGACGTAGCGCCACCGCGATCCATCGCGCCGCAGCCAGCCCTTGCAGTTCGCGAACTTCGCGACCATCGGCCAAATGCTGTCCAGCCGCGTGCGTCGCCCGCCCAGCTCTACCATCAACTCGTCATAGACCGGCCGTTCAAGGTCCGCCTCGGACAGGTCATGGCTCGCCATCAGCTCGGCCGCCTTCTCGGCGGCCGCGATAGCCTCGGCCTCGGTGCAGCCATTGGCCGTCGTCTTGGCCCGCAGCGCGGCGAGCTTGGCGCGGATTTTTGCCAGATCGCTCAAGATTGGCCTCCGGCGCTACCGGCCTGCGGCGCGGGATTTCTGGTCGGGATAGTGCTCGTCATCATCATCCTTCCATTGAAATTCGGGTGTCGCCGAAAGGCGGTTCTCGACCTCAAGAAGCCTCGCCGTGATGTCCTGAAGGCGGACGATCAGCACCGCATGGCGCGGTGAGCGAGGCTTGTGGCGGGCGAGCTGTTCGATGAGCTCCCGCCGTTCCGCGCGCAGAGCGTCGCAATAGGAGCGGTCGCTGTGGCGAGGAACGGCGGGAGCGGGCTGCATCATCGCCGCGCCCTGTCGTCGGTCAGCAGGAGCGGCTTCGGCGGCGCGGCGACCGTCCGGTTTCGAGGCGCAGGAGCGGGCTTATTCTGGTCGCGCTGCGCCTCAGCGAGCGCTTCCAGCACCATGCCCAGCCGGAGCGGGTCGCAGATCGAAAGCTCGATCTTCAGCACCGCGCCGGCCTTGTTCGATACCGCCGAGTACGATTTCACGCGGGCGTGAGCGAGATCCAGATAGAAGCTGGTCATTCCGCGCCTCCTGCGAGCCGGCGCTCGGCGCCAGCTTTCCAGTTGCGCAGCAGGCTGACCGCGCCGCCTGTGCTGGATGCTCGGACACCACCGAGACTGAGCGTCCAGTTATCGCCACGGCGGCTCACTTTTGCCGATTGCTCGGCTTCGAGATGGTCAAGGATCGCGTCGGCGGCCCCCCAGTAGGCCCGCAGGCCCTCATAGTCCTCGGCGGACACCTTCGGCAGCATCGCCAACTTGGTGCCGACCAGCCTGATGAATTGGTCGAGTGCGGCGTTCATCGCTCAGCCCTCCTGCCGCAGGTTGAGCGAGCCGAGCCGGAAATCGTCTTGCACCAAGTCCTCTTCGAGGATGCCGAAAACCTCAGCTGCCAGCAGTGTCGAGGAGAGTTTCAGCGTGAGGACGATCTCGCCGGCCTCTTCATACAGGTCGGTGACCACCCATTTCAGTTGGCCGGCATTTGCCAATGGCTCAGTCGTTCTTTCAATGTTCGCAGCACGCATGATCCGACCTCACGCCGCTGCCAGATCGATGGTGATCGAGCGCCACGGCCCGTTCGCCGTGTCGCGCTCGTGAAAGCGGATATACGTCTTCGACCCGATCACGCGGATCGAGTCACGCACGGCCGCCATCGCGTTCTTCCAGCGTTCGTCATCGATCTCGACGCGCAACAGCATGAACAGCTCTGCGCGGTTGATCTGGCCTTCCTTGTCGACCTGAAAGGCGCGATTGACGACGGCGATCAACTCGTCGCGCGATCCGGTCGACCAATCACCGAGGCAGGCATCGACAAGCTTCTTGGCGGCCTGCAACTCGGGTCCGAAGGTGAGCTGGTCGGCGACCTGAACAGTCACTTTCTGCCGCCCGTCGAAAGTTGAGAGCGAGATATTGCCCTTGGCGCCGCCGATGCTGGCGCCATATTGCTCGGCGATCAGCGCCTGCAGGCTCCCGACATCGTCGAAGCAGTGCCCCTTGAAACGGCCGATCTGCGCCGAAAGCTCGCGCGCGAAATCGATCATCTTGCGCACCGTCTGGTCGGTGAGCTTATCGGCCGGCTTGACGTTGGCCACGGGCACGAGGCGGCCCTTTGTGTCCTCCATCATAGGCTTGCCGCCGATGAAGACGACGCCGGGGACGTCCGGATCGGCGAAGCTCGCTTCGCCCGCCTGCTTCGCCTCGAAATCGGCGAGCAGAAGCTTCGCGCCGCGCTCGATCTCCTGGTCGGTCATTTCAGATGTCATGGTTGATTTCCTTCCGCTTGTTGATGGCCGGCCAGCGCACCGTGATGACGCGATAGCCGAGGTCCCGAATGAGCCGGTGGCGCTGGCGGATGACCGCCTCGCGCGCCCGCCGCTCCTGTTTGGCGGTCGAGCGCAGGCGCTGGCGGCGGATGACCGCCGCCGCCCGCCGCTCGGCCTCCGACGTGTCGGCAATCAGAAGTCGGATCATGTCGATCGAGAGGGCCCGCCCCATCGCATGATGGATCGCCGGGATCGTCAGCCCGCGCCGGAACATGCGCAGGACCATCTCTTGATGGGCCGGGGTCATGGCGACCTCCGGAACGGCACGACATTTTCGGGCAGGATCGGCTCGTGCCGGCGAAGGGGAGCGAGCAGCGCGAGCCGCTCCTCCATGTTGCGCGCCTCGATTTCGAGGGCGCGCAACTTCAGCAGATGGCCCTCGACGCCTTCGGGGCTCATCTCGACGCCCGAGCCCCGATATTCGTCGAAGGTGCGGCGCATTTCGCGGATGCAATCGGAGAGCATGGCGGCACCTCACGCGACAGCATCGAGCGGGGTCGATGCGAGCTGGTTCCAGGCCCGCCGAACATGCTGCTCGGAGAGCGCGTCCGCGCCGTCGCCGGCCGCTAGCATGGTCGCGAGGCGGATAACCTTGGTCATCTGACGAAGCGCGCCGGGCTTGGCCGCGACCAGCTTCAGCATCGAAACGACCCGCGCATCCGTGATCTTCCACGCTTCGAGCAGCGCGCAGATGTCTTTCGCTCGCGCCTTGGGCTGGCTCATGCGCATGCCGACGCGGCTGTAGAGCTGGGCGAATTGCGAGTTGCGCTCGCCACCCTGCAGGCGACTGAACACGCTCTCATTGCCGGCCACGACGACGCCGATCTGCGCTTTGTCGTGGATCGTGCGTAGCTGGTCGAGCGCGGCCGAGGAAAGGTGCTGGCCCTCGTCGATCACGATCAGGCCGGCCGTGCCGCGCAGCTTGGCGGAGATGGCGCGCGACAGATAGACCGACCGCCGCTCGGCCACGGTGACGACATCTGCGAGCGCCGAGAGCATGTTGTTCGGCGACGCCAGCACGGGCTCGGCGGTCACGACGAAGACGTTCGAGGCGCGGCGCGCATACTCCTCGATCGCCGTCGTTTTGCCGATGCCCGCGCCGCCGACGATGACGCCAAAGTCCGGCGCAGTCTGGGCATAGGCCAGCACGTCGAGAATGTTGGTGGCGGTCAGCGTCGCGACGAATTTCGGCGCGGCCGGCAGTGTCGCGGCCGTCCGTCCGCGCGCCTGACGCGTCTCCAGCCAGCGCTGCACGGCCCTTGCCTTGTCTACGTTATCGCCCTTGTAGGTGCCGCCGAGCCATGGGGTGAATGTGCCGGGCGCCAGCCCCGCTTCCCTGGCGATAAAGGCCTGCGTCAGACCTTCGCTCTCGATGATCTGCCGCACCTCGGAGCGCAGGGCCTCCTGCACGTCATCAGTGATGCTTTCCAGCGATGCTTCGAGCATGTATGCTTCCTTTCGTTGTAACTGACTTCTCGCGGCGCGGACGATTGCTACTCGTCCGCGCCGTATTCATTCGGCGAGGGCACGAGGCGCAGCGCCCGCAGCCCCCGGCCAAAGCTTTCAAGGTTTTCGTCCTGATCGAACTCGCGTTCCTCGGACGGCCGCACGGCCGCCGCGAGGTTGCCGAATGTCGGCTTGATGACCTTCGGCGATGGCGCGCGCTCGACCTCGTCGACGGTCGGCAGCATGGCCGCCAGTTCATCGATCGACAGTCGCCGCTCGGCCTTAAGCAGCTCTTTTTGAGCCTTGATCCAGCTCTTGCGAGCCCGTGCATGGTCGCGGGCCGCGCCGGTATCGGCGAAGCCGACTGCCTCGATCACCGGCGCCGCGACGAGATAGGCGCCATCGAGCCGATAGACGTGGACGGCGTCATGCAGCGCGTCGGGATCGAAGCGCAGCACCACCTTGTGGCCGACATGGTCGATCAGCCGCTCGTGCCAATACCGGTTGCCCTCCAGATGGACTGATCCATCCTTGCGCACCGTGACGCCCTCGGCCGCGAGCAGCCAGAGCCGGCATTGCTCGGGCGAGGCCTTGCGGATCATCGCGTCGCCATAGGAGGCGTTGAAGACCTGCGCGAACGAGTGCCGCCCGCCGCAGATCTTGGACTTGCGGCCGAGCCGGCTATTGTGCTCGGCGACGCCCTCGGCAACGATCTTTTCAAAGGTCTCGATCGGCACCGCGGTCGATCCGTAATTCTCCGGCTTCGCGTCGATCGTGTTGCCCGTCCACGCCCCGGCAAAGGCCGGATGACGGGAAATGCTGTCCGCGAAATCACGCCATGCGCGCTCGATCGGCTTGGACTGGCCGGAGTAAGGCGTGGTCCAATGCACCTCGACGCCAAGCGCCGTCAGCACGCCATTAGGGTCGCCTTCGCGGACCTTGAAGCGGTAGCGGTTCGGCGTGCCGCCCGTGAACCACTTGCTGGCGAAGTTGCGGCCGTTATCGAGCCAGCAATGTTCCGGAATGCCCCAATTCTCGACCAGATCACCGAAGGCCAACAGTACGGTCGCGGCGTTTTCGCTGGCGGCGATGCGCCACGACAGGATCATGCCGGAGTAGAGGTCCTGAAACCCCACCAGGATCGGCCGCGAAACCGTTCCGTCCGGCCATTTCGCGAACACATCGAACTTGTGGCCGTCGGCGTTGACGCCTTCGAGCGCGTGAAATCCGGAGCGGTCGCGCTCCTGGGCGGGATAGAGCCGCCGCAACGCCTCGACGCCTTCGCGGGCGAGCACCACCATGGTGCGCGGCAGCGCGGCAACGCGGCGCTCGAATGTCTTTTCCGATGGCAAGGTCCAACCCCTCTCTTTTGCGAGTGCTTCGAGGCGGCGCAGGCAAGAGGTCAGTGTCGGCACCTCGCCGCGCAAATAGTCGGAAAGAAAGGCCTGCCATGCGGCCTCCGGGATCTCGACCTCGGCCGTCCGGCCGGTAAATCGCGGCGCCAGAGCCGGGAGCCAATCCTTGCGGTCGAGCCCGGCGACGAGGCCGGCCCAGCCATAGAGGGTGCGCAACGAGACATCCTCGGCGCTCGCCACACTCATCATGGCAAGATCGCGGGCGCGCCCGGTCATCTGCAGATCGGCGACCGCCAGCAAGGCGTCCATTCGGCGCTTGGCCTCGGCCTTGCGCTTCTCCGGCAGGCCATCGAACCAAGTCCACTGCTCGGAGGCCGAGCGCTCGGCCTTGAGCGCGACGCGCTCCGGCTCGGCCGGCTTCTCGGCTTTGCGCAGCCGCCGCGCCAGCACTGTGCGGGCGCTGACCGGCAGCACGTCCATGCGGTATTCGCGACCGCCCCCTTTGCCGGAGCGACGGCGCCAGATGCCAAGCGGATTGGCCGGCCACGCAAGGTCGGGGGCGAGATGACCATTGCGCTCGATCATGAGCTGCAGGCCACGTTCCGTCGCCGGAACCTCGGGCGAAAGCCTCATGGCCGCTAGCTCGGCAGCCGTCCACCATTCGCGCTGGCTGTTGTCGTTGGTCACTGATTGCCCCCGGCCTTGAGCAGACGCCTTTGAAACTCAATCGCCCGATCCATCTCCGCCCGAGTTTCCAAGAGCTCGGCCATTTCGATCGCGGGCAGGTGGCGACGCTCGATCACGGCCCAGCCATGGCGCGCGGCGAGCAGTTCCAGCAGGCGACGATCCTTGGTCACGCCGAGCAGCGCATCGAGCCGCGTAATGCTGATGATCAGGTCGTCCCGGCTCTCGCTGGCATAGGCGTTGAGCACGTTTTCGGTGACGGCCTCGCCGAGATAGTCGGTCATCGCCTTGGCGACGTCGGCCCGTGAGCGGCCGCAGGCCTTCAGGGTCTCGCTCACGGCTTTGGAGAGCATCCGCGCCACGGTCGACGCCTTGACGCGCTCGGGGACATAGGCGGCAACCGGGCTGGCGGGGCGCCAGTCCAGCAGGTCCATCTGGTCGCGGTGACGCGGGCGCTTGGTCACGCGGCGCCTCCCAAATGGGGCAGCACAACAAAACTGGCCGGGGCGACGCCATAGGCCGATAGCAGCGCCGCGACGTCGATTGCGGGCGCCTCATCCGGAAAGACGAAGGCATCGGCGACGAACCAGCCGAGACCCGGCCGCAGGCAAAAGGCGTCGCTGCTCGCCATCACCTCGAACGAGCCGGTGAAATATGACATGCCGGTCGGCGAGACGGTGCTTTCGCGGGCGATGATCGCGCGCATTATTCCCGTCCTTCCATGAGGATGTCGGCGACCCGTCCGAACGTGTCGGGGGACCAGCTCTCGCTTATGGCGATCTCCGCGAGACGCCTCATGAGAACCTGCCCGCTGGCAGGGCTCTTCAGCAGTGAAGGCGGCACCCTCAGCAGCAGGGAAGTCGCGCCCGGAAACGGCGCCGTCTCGCGAGCCCGGCCAGATCGAAAAGCGTTCCACACACCCATCAGAGCCACCCTGCCAACCAAGCGACGATCGCGAAGATCAGAGCGTAGGTGCCGATGCAGATGCCGATGGCGGCAAGCCATGCAATCTGCTCGGGACTGAAACGGGCGCGCCAGCCGCGCGGGCGGATACTGGTCATTGGTCGTCCCCCTCGGTAGCGGCTGTGATCGCGCCTTGGCGCTGCAGATCGGCGATAAAGCGGGCGCGGGCGCTCTGGCCGGCGCGCCGCCATGCCTTGAGCAGGCCGTCAAACTCGGCGTCGCTGGGAGCGACTTGAGCGGCGCGGGCGCCGGTCAGCGCGGCATGGGCTGCGGCGACACTGCGCGGCGCCCCCTCTTCGCCCGAAAGCAGGAGATCGAGCGCTTTCGCCTGTTCGTCGGGCGAGAGCCGCAACAGCGCGTCCAGCTCGGCGCCGGTATTGGCGAGCCGGGTACCGGCGATACGGGCGCGGATCGAGGCCGGGATGGCGGCGCGCGCCACGACACGCTGGATCGTGCGCTCGCTATAGCCGAGGCGTTCGGTGACTTCGGCCGTGAAGCGCGGCGCCAAGTCGCCAAATATGGCGACTTGCTCTGAGACCCTGTCGCCGCCGTGCTTGGTCGAGGGGTTGAGCTTCTCGTAAAGCTCCTTTTTCGCGGCGAGGAACACCGCCCGATCGAGCTCGGTGAGCTCGGCGCGATAGAGGTTTTCGTCGATCTCGCGCATCCGCGCTTCGTCGGCGCTGATGTCGAGCACAAAGGCGTCGATCTCGGTCCATCCGAGCTCGAACGCGGCACGACAACGATGGCCGCCGACGATGAGGATATATGGCTTCTTGGCCTTCTTCGGCGCCGGCCGAACCTCGATCGGCGTCTCTAGCCCGCCCTTGGCCATGCCGGCCGCGATGAACAGCGCCTTCGCCTCGTCGACCGGCCGCAGCCTTTGGCTGATGTCGATATCGGCGAGCTGAATGCGGATCGGCGCTTTGGAAACGTCACTCATGTTTAAGCGGCCTTGTCTTTTTGACGGAGACGGGCTTCGGCGCTGCCTCTAGATTTCGATCCTGAGGCCGCCCTGATGCGGCGCGGCGTGCCGTCGGCCTCGTAGCGGCTGGGCCAGAGGCTGGAGGGATCAATGCCGAGAAAGGATGCGATGCCGGCCTGCACGGCCGGCCAGGGCCGACGCAAGGTCACGCCGACTGCGACGCGGCAATAGCCGAGACGCTGCGAAAGAGCCTCCATCGAGAGGCCCTTCTTGCGGATCATCGCCTTGATGTCTTCGGGGTGCTTATCCGCTATCATTGCTGTTCTGGAACCGGCAGGAGCGCCGGGTTTTTTCGAGTGCCAAGATTTGTGTTCGCAACATCAAGATACCAGAATTGGAATTCCTGTCCACGCTAAAACTGCTTCGATGTTCCAGAATTAAAACTATCGGGTAGCGTTTGCGTAAACCCTTGATGCAACAATGGAATTTGAAAGTCCGAATTGTGGAACTCGATCACGATGACAATTTCGGAGTTGAAAGCCTTAAGTCCGAAATAGCAGCCCGTTTGAGGGAGGCGATTCGGGCGGCGGGCGGCAATCAGGCCGTGGCGCAAAGGGCAGGCGTGCCGATCGGTACCGTGAATAATTACGTGCGAGCGGTCAGTGAGCCGAAGGCGGCGGCACTTGGGGCGCTGGCGCGCGCATGCGGCGTTTCGCTGGACTGGCTGGTATTCAACGGCGAGCGGACGACGCAGGCGCAGGTTCAGTTGCAGGCGCTGGAACGTCAGGAGCCGGACGCTTTGGTATCGCCAACGCGAGAGGATTTCGCGTTTCTGCCGCGCTATGAGGTTCGCGCGGCAGCAGGAAACGGCAAGCTGGCTGTCTCGGAAGATATTGCCGACATGCTCGCGTTCAGGCGCGATTGGTTGCGCCGCATCGGCATCAACCCGGCCACCGCCTTCATGCTGGCGGCTGATGGCGACTCCATGGAGCCGACAATTCCAGATGGCGCACTGATGCTCGTCGACGGCTCGATCCGTGAGCCTCGCGACATCAAAAACGGCGCCATCTACGTCATTATCCGCAGCGGCACTGTCATCGTGAAGCGGGTCCAATTCCGCATCGACGATTCCGTGGTGCTGATTTCCGACAATCCAGTTTATGAGCGCGAGACGATCTCGCGCCAAGACATGAACGACTTACACATAGCCGGCCGCGTCGTGTGGATCGGCAGAACGATATAGTGGTGGCAGGGTGGCTAAGAAAAAGAGATCGATATTCCGCAAGATTTTGCTGGGAACATTTGGCCTGTTGCTCTTCTTTATGATCGTAGGCCTTTTCGCCGAAAAGAAAGAGCATGTCGAGACTGCCGCGAATGCTGGCTCGGATAGCTTGGAAGTGCCCGAAACGCCTGCGCCTGCGCCCGCCGCTGTAGCAGATGCGATAGAGGCGCCGGCAGTGACTTCGCCCGCGCCAGTCGCAGAGGCTCCTGCCCAGGTAGAGGAGACGATCGCGACAAAAGCTGAGCAGGTTTCCGAGATCACACCGCCAACAACTCAGCGCTTTCACGAGGCCGATCGTTATATGACGCTCTGTCTGCAACCAGATGAGCGCGTTGAGTGCGAAAGAAACAAAGAAGAACTCCGCGCGCTCTACAACGAGGCTTATGGTGGCGACTATCAGGCACGACGGAACCTCGCTTATTTCCTGCAGGTTGGCACTGCCGCGATGGTGAAAAATGCGACGCAGAGCTGCACATGGCGGCTGATTATCGTGGCCAGCAGCGCAAAGCAGGTTGACCAAAGCGATTGGTCCAATATGAACCTGATATGTGGCAGGCTTTCCGAACAGGATCTCGCCCAAGCGAAGGCTCAAGCGGTGACGCTGACGACGCGAATGACCATGGGCGATCCAATCGATGACGAGACTATCGATACGACCGGCCTCGACGCGACGGCTCATCCGCTTACGCTAGAATAGCCGATGAACGCGTGCCGTCAGCCTCGCCCCTAAGACATCGATAAGAGGCCGTTACCATCGCCGAAGGAACGGCGCCCGAACGGTCTGTGTTCTGCAAACTCAAGTGTCATGCTGCCGCGCGCTTCCATGTTCTGCAAAATCTTAGGTCAGATCCCTTATGTCCCGCCGCTGCCCCGAAACTCCCAGCTTTCTGCGGGAAATCCCGCGCGGTTCCGCTCAATCCCACCTAATCCCGGTTCTGCAAGACCATGTGTCAGCCATCACCCGCCAGGCGCGGACAGTGCCGGATGATACGACTGTCGATTGCCGCGAAAGCGCTGAGCTGGGGCGGTGGGCCCCCTCTCCAACTCTCCCCCGCAAGCGGGAGAGAGGGCTCGGCTGAGCACTTCAACAGGATTGCGGCAGGCCGTGGAGCGGCTCCGGTCCATCCCCTCTCCCGCTTGCGGGGGAGGGTTAGGGAGGGGGCCCGCCAGGCGCGGACGGAGCCGGATGATACTACCTTAGATTGCCGCGGAAACGCTGAGCTGGGGCGGTGGGCCCCCTCTCCAACTCTCCCCCGCAAGCGGGAGAGAGGGCCCGGCTGAGCACTTCATCAGGATTGGGGCAGGCCATCGGGCTGCTCTGGTCCATCCCCTCTCCCGCTTGCGGGGGAGGGTTAGGGAGGGGGCGTCCCCGGCGAAAGTCAGGAGGGAGCCTCCGAGGCGCTGACAGACGGGGGAGGCTACCGCAGATTGCCGCAGAAGCGCTGGATGCGGGTGCAGGCTTCTTCCAGCGCTTCCGTCGAGGTCGCGTAGGAAATGCGGAAATGGGGCGCGAGGCCGAACGCCGAACCCTGGACGACCGCCACGCCTTCTTCTTCGAGGAGCGCGGTGACGAAATCCTCGTCGGTCTTCAGCAGCTTGCCGCCCGGCGTGGTCTTGCCGAGCGTGCCGGCGCAGGAGGGGAACACGTAGAACGCGCCTTCCGGGTTCGGGCAGACGATGCCCTTCGCCTGATTCAGCATCGAGACGACGAGGTCGCGACGCTTCTTGAAGATCTCGGCATTCTTCGGGATGTAGTCCTGCGGACCGTTCAGCGCCTCGACCGCCGCCCATTGCGAGATGGAGGAGGGGTTCGAGGTCGACTGCGACTGGATCGTGCCGATCGCCTTGATCAGTTCCGCTGGGCCGCCGGCATAGCCGATGCGCCAGCCGGTCATGGCATAGGCCTTGGAGACGCCGTTCACGGTCAGCGTGCGGTCGAACAGCTTCGGCTCGACTTCGGCGATGGTCGCGAACTCGAAGCCGTCGAAGACGAGATGCTCGTACATGTCGTCGGTCATGATCCAGACCTGCGGATGCCTGAGCAGCACGTCGGCGAGCGCGCGCAATTCGGTGCGCGTATAGCCCGCGCCCGTCGGGTTCGACGGCGAGTTCAGGATCAGCCACTTGGTCTTCGGCGTGATCGCGGCTTCGAGCGCGGCGGCGTTGATCTTGAAGCCCTGCTCCTGCGGCCCGACGATCTCGACCGGCGTGCCGCCGCCGAGCGCCACGATCTCCGGATAGGAGACCCAGTAGGGCGCCGGGATGATGACCTCGTCGCCGGGGTTCAGCGTCGCCATCAGCGCGTTGTAGAGCACCTGCTTGCCGCCGGTTCCGACCGTGATCTGGTTCGGCGTGTAAGTCAGGTTGTTCTCGCGCTTGAACTTCGCGATGATCGCGGCCTTCAGCTCGGGAATGCCGTCGACGGCGGTATACTTGGTCTTGCCCTCGCGGATCGCGGCGATCGCCGCTTCCTTGATGTTGTCGGGCGTGTCGAAATCGGGCTCGCCGGCACCGAGGCCGATGACGTCCCGGCCGGCCGCTTTCAGCTCGCGAGCCTTGTTCGTGACGGCAATGGTCGCGGACGGCTTGATGCGGGCGAGGCTATCGGCAAGGAAGGCCATTTTTCGGGCTCCGGATGGGCAGGTTTCGCACAGGATTTGTGCGGCGCGGAACCTAGTGCGCGCGAAGGGGGATGGCAAGGAAAACCCGGCTCCCCGTGCCCGGTTTCGGGGAAGCACGATCCTGCACGGGCGCCACGGCGAATTGATTTGACGCGAGCCGATCGACACCTAGCTCTAGCTGCGACAGGGTTCACCGAAAGCGAATGCGGAGAGACGCATGCTGATCAAGAAAACGCGTGGCTGGGAGATACCCGAGAGCCGCGTCACGCCGGAGGCGGTGTTCCTCAATCGCCGCGAGATCTTGGCCGCAAGCGGCCTCGGCCTCATCGCCGCCAGCCTCCCGGGAATGGCGCGCGCGGATGATGATCCGAGCGCCGGCCTCTATCCCGCCAAGCGCAATGACCGTTTCGTCGCCGGCCGGCCGATCACGCCGGAGGACATCAACGCACACTACAACAATTTCTACGAATACAGCACCGACAAGGACTTGGCCGATGCCGCGCAGGCGCTGAAGATCCGGCCCTGGACGATCGCCTTCGAGGGCATGGTCGAACAGCCGAAGACGGTCGGCATCGACGATCTGCTGAAGGTGATGAAGCTCGAGGAGCGCGTCTATCGCCATCGCTGCGTCGAGGCCTGGTCGATGACGGTGCCGTGGACGGGCTTCCCGCTCGCCGACCTCGTCGCCTATGCGAAGCCGCTTTCGGGCGCGAAATATATCCGCATGGAGACCTTCATGGACCCGGACATGGCGCCGGGCCAGAACCAGCCCTTCTATCCCTGGCCCTATGTCGAGGGCTTGAGCATGGCCGAGGCGACGAACGAACTCGCCTTCATGGTGACGGGGGTTTACGGCAAGCCGCTTCTGAAACAAATGGGCGCGCCGATCCGCCTGCATACGCCGTGGAAATACGGCTTCAAATCCATCAAGTCGATCGTCAAGATTTCCTTCGTCGAGGAGCAACCGCTCAATTTCTGGCAGCAGTTGCAATCCTCGGAATATGGCTTCTGGGCCAATGTGAACCCCGAAGTACCGCATCCGCGCTGGAGCCAGGCGACCGAGCAGGTCATCGGCACCAATGACCGCATCCCGACACAGCTCTTCAACGGCTATGGCGAGTTCGTGGCGGGGATCTACAAGGGCATGGAGAAGGAGCCGCTCTATATGTGAGTGGCGGTTGGCCCGGTTCGAAGACTCGCTTGAAGGGCTGAGCCCAAACCCTCCCCTTGAGGGAGGGTCGAAAACGCAAAGCGTTTTCGGGGAGGGGGTAGCTTTGGCGAAGCCAAAGCGTGTTTACCTATTCGGCGACGCATCCGATCGAGCGCCAGCATGGCGCCCCCTCCCCAAAACCGCTTCGCGGTTTTGACCCTCCCTCAAGGGGAGGGTTTGGACGGAGCCAGTTTGTTGGGCCTTAGCCACACACTGAATTCGGGAACCGCCACCCCAGAAAAGAAAAGGCCGGGCACTCTTGCGAGGCCCGGCGAGTCTTTGTTGCTGCGGCAGGGAAATGCGCAGCAAACACCTTCCAGAGGGGAACAGCTGAGGCCGAACCAGAGGCAGGGAGGAGAAAGCTTCCGGCCCGACGCATCAACTGGTCCGTATATGGAATGATCAGCCTGCCTAAACAACCGGCATGAGTGCATCGCAGCTATGCATTTTCGACATGTCGAAATGCATTCTTAATTTTGAGAAATTTTTTCTGATTCCGTGCCTGATATGCCGTCGGATAGAAAACGAACGCACGATAATCGGCCGAAAATAGCAAAAAATTGAAATAACCGAAATCACCGCTTGTTTGCGGTGCAGCATGAACCATGTTCATGCGGTGATTTTTTGGGCAGTTACGACGCGTGCCGTCAGAATTGCCAGTTCTGCGCCTTGGCGAGCATGAAGTCGCGGAAGGCGGTGACGCGGGCCGAATTCTTCAGTTCCGCCGGATAGCAGAAATAGGTCGGGAAGCTCGGAACCTGCGCGTCGGGCATCAGCTTCACCAGCTTGGAATCATCCCCGATCATGTAATCGGGCAGGATCGCGATGCCGGTGCCGCGTTCGACGGCCGCCTTGATGGCGTAGATATTGTTGATGCGCACGATCGGCTCGCGCGGATTATCCGTCGAGCGGCCGGCGATCTCTAGCCAGTTCACGTCGCGTATGTTCGGCGGCACGGGCACGCCGAAGGTGACGATGCGGTGCTTGTCGAGGTCGTCCAGCGTCTCGGGCTTGCCAAAGCGGGCGACATATTCGGGCGCGGCATAGACGTGATAGTGCGTCGTGAACAGCCGGCGCTGGATCAGGTCCGGCTGCACGGGCTGGCGCAGGCGGATCGCCACATCGGCCTGGCGCATGGTCAAATCGAGTTCCTGATCGTCGAGGATCAGGTGCAGATTGACCTCGGGATGCAGGTCGACGAATTCGTTCAGCCGCTCGGTGAGCCAGGTCGAGCCAAGGGCGACGGTGGTGGTGATGCGCAGCGTGCCGGTCGGCTTCTCGCGCGAGTCGGTCAGGCGGATGCGCACGCCTTCGAGCTTCATCATCACGTCCTGCGACGTGCGATAGAGCAGTTCGCCCTGTTCGGAGAGGATCAGGCCGCGCGCGTGGCGGTGGAAGAGGGGAACGCCCAGATCCTGTTCGAGCGCGCTCACCTGCCGGCTTACCGCCGACTGGCTCATGTTGAGCGCCTCGCCGGCATGGGTGAACGATCCCGCCTGCGCTGCTGCGTGGAATATCCTAAGCTTGTCCCAATCCATGGTGAGGCCGCTCCCCCTCGGCTTCGCCGCTTCTCACGTCTACTCGGCCGCCACGGCCTCGACGGCCGACATGTCGGCAACCGGATTCACGGCAAGCCAGCGCTCGGCCTCAAGCGCCGCCATGCAGCCCTGTCCCGCCGCCGTGACGGCCTGGCGGAAAATCTCGTCGGTGACGTCGCCAGCCGCGAACACGCCCGGAATGTTGGTCGCGGTCGAATCGGGCGCCGTCCAGATATAGCCGGATGGCTTCAGCTGCAGCTGGCCGCGGACGAGTTCGGTCGCCGGCGCATGGCCGATCGCCACGAACACGCCGTCGGTCGGCTTCTCCGTCACGGTGCCGGTCACGACATTGCGGATCTTGAGGCCGGTGACCGCCGGCGGGAACCCGCCCTTGCCGGTCACTTCCTCGATCACGCTGTCCCAGATCACCTCGACATTGTCGCGGGAGAGCAGGCGGTTCTGCAGGATGCGCTCGGCGCGGAAATGGTCGCGGCGATGGACGATCGTGACCTTCTTGGCGATATGGGCGAGGTAGAGGGCCTCTTCGACGGCCGTATTGCCGCCGCCGACGACATAGACTTCCTTGCCGCGATAGAAGAAGCCATCACAGGTGGCGCAGGCAGAGACACCGAAGCCCTTGAACTTCTCCTCGCTCTCGATGCCGAGCCAGCGCGCCTGGGCGCCTGTCGCGATGATGAGCGTATCGGCGGTGTAGGTCTCGCCGGAATCGCCCTTCAGCACGAAGGGGCGCTGCGACAGGTCCGCTTCGATGATGTGGTCGCTGACCATCTTCGTGCCGACATGCTCGGCCTGCGCGCGCATCTGCTCCATGAGCCAGGGGCCCTGGATCACATCGGCGAAGCCGGGATAATTCTCGACATCGGTGGTAATGGTGAGCTGACCGCCCGGCTGGACGCCGGCGATGAGCATCGGCTCCAGCATGGCGCGCGCCGCATAGATCGCGGCGGTGTATCCGGCAGGGCCAGAACCGACGATGATGAGTTTTGCGTGCTGCATGATGGGCCTGAGATGGGTGCGAGTCGCAGGTTTTTGAAGACCTGAGACTTTAGAGGGTTGTGCATTATGCATGCAAGGTTGCGAGCCATGCGATCTTGTGTGTTCTCACCAACAATTGTTTCCGAATCATGGCGCTTCGGACAGAATCGAAATGAGCCGTCGATGATCTTTCTTTCCCTTCCCGGTACAGGCTCGAGGCCAGACGCGTGAAAGCCCATCTCGACGCCATCGACTGGAAGATCCTCAAGGAATTGCAGGCCGACGGACGCATCACCAATGTGGAGCTGGCGCGTCGCGTCGGCATCTCGGCGCCACCCTGCCTGAGGCGCATGCGGGCGCTCGAGGAGGCCGGCATCATCGAGGGCTATCGCGCCCTCGTTGACGAGAAGGCACTCGGCTATGACGTCACCGTTTTCGCCATGGTCGGGCTCTCCAGCCAGGCGGAGGTCGACCTCAACGGCTTCGTCGAGCGGGTCAAGGGTTGGTCGATCGTCCGCGAATGCTACATGCTGTCGGGCGAAGCTGATTTCATCATGAAATGCGTGGCGCCGAGCCTGCGCGCCTTCCAGGCCTTCATCGAGGAACTGACCGGGGCGGCAAATGTCGCGAGCGTGCGCACGTCGCTGACCATCCGCCGCGTCAAGGACGAGCCGCTGGTTCCGATCGGGTAGGGGCTCGCGCGGCGTCGGGAAGGCGTGCCTCTTCCTTAACCCGCCCCTTGCGGGCGGGTCGAAAGTGCGGAGCACTTTCGGGGCGGGGTTAGCCTTGGCGAAGCCGAGGCGTGCTGACTGGCAAGTGCTACTTTCCTGACAAATCTGTGTCCGTCCCCGCGCACAGCGACCCCGCCCCAAAACCGCAAGGGCGGTTTTGACCCGCCCGCAAGGGGCGGGTTAAGCGGAGCGTGGCATAGCGCTGTGCGCAACACGAGCGAGCGCGGGCCCTTAAGCCCCTACCATCGCGCCGATCTTCAAGACCGTATTCCAGTTCCGGCCGGTGGCCCGCGTGCCGAGCTTTCGCTCGATCACGGCAGTGGTGAGCTTTGATCGGCCGATGCCGTCGGGATAGGCGGCGTAGAGCGTCCGTCCGACCAGTTCGGCCGGCTCGCGGCCCTTGATGGCGGCGCGAAGCGCCTCGATGGTGTCGGGTTCAGGTGCCGTCTTGAGCAGCAGGGCGATCAGATGAGACGGGTCGTCCTTCGCCTCTTGTGGAAACGGATTGGCCGCGATCAGTTCGGCCCATTCGCCGCCCGAGCGCACCAGAACATCCGTGTCGAGGCCGAGCGCCTCGCGCGCGGCGGCCTCGAGCTTCTTTTCAAGGTCTTGGTCAGGCGCGTCCGGGCCGGTGAAGACGATATTGCCCGTCTGCAGCAGCGTGGCGACGTCCTGGAAGCCCTGTGCCTCGAAGAGCGCGCGCAGCTCCGCCATGCCGACCTTGCCGGAGCCGCCCACATTGATCGCGCGCAGAAGGGCGATATGCGGGACGGCCCTGGTCAAGCCGGATGCGGCTTCCTAGCGGAAGCCGACCTCCAGGATCTCATAGGAGCGCTCGCCGCCGGGCGCACTCACCGCGACGGTGTCGCCGGCGGACTTGCCAATCAGCGCACGGGCGATCGGCGAGGAGATCGAGATGCGGCCCGAGCGGACATCGGCTTCGAGGTCACCGACGATCTGGTAAACCTTCTCTTCCTCGGTGTCCTCGTCGATGAGCTTCACCGTGGCGCCGAACTTGACCGTCTTGCCCGAGAGCTTGGACACATCGATGATCTCGGCACGCGAGAGCTTGTCCTCCAATTCGGCGATCCGGCCCTCATTGTGGCTCTGCGCTTCCTTGGCGGAGTGATATTCGGCGTTTTCCGAGAGGTCGCCATGGGCCCGCGCTTCCGAGATCGCTGCGATGATGCGCGGGCGCTCTTCGGACGTGAGACGCTTCAGCTCCACTTCGAGAGCCGCATGACCACGCGTGGTCATAGGAACCTTTTCCATGGTCTTCCAAACCTTTTCTTCGTTTCTTGGTCCTCGCAGAGACCGCGAGGACACAATAATTCACGGTGCCGGTCCCGCTGGGGCCAGCCCCCTGACATGAATCGCGACTGCGACGTGGTGAGCGCGGCGCCGCTTCGAGCGACCGCGTCTCCTGCCTCTCCGGAGAGAAAGGCAGCGAAAGAGTGTCGTCTACCCTCGCCGGAAGCGCAAGAGGTGATCACGGGCCGGTTGCCGGCCCGTGATGAGGCGGTCGCCGGGCGTCAGGCCGCGGTGAAATAAGCCTGCAGCGGCCGCACTTCAAGAACGCCGGTCGCATAGGCCTCGATGCCGAGCGAGGCCGCGATCGCTCCGGAGAGCGTCGTATAGTAGGGCACCTTGTGCAGCAGGGCCGCGCGGCGCATGGCGCGGCTGTCGCCGAGCGCGCGGGCGCCCTCGGTGGTGTTGAAGACCAGCTGCACCTCGCCGTTCTTGATCGCGTCGACGATGTGCGGACGACCTTCCAGCACCTTGTTGATCTTGGCGCAGGGAATGCCCTCGTCCGTCAGGAAGCGCTGCGTGCCGCTGGTGCCGATGATCCTGAAGCCGAGCGCGTGCAGGCGGCGCATCGGCTCGACGATGCCGGCCTTGTCGGCGTCGCGCATCGAGACGAACACCGTTCCCGAGACCGGCAGCGCGCTGCCGGCGCCGAGCTGGCTCTTGGCGAAGGCGATGGCATAGTCGCGATCGAGGCCCATGACCTCGCCGGTCGAACGCATCTCCGGCCCGAGCAGCGTATCGACGCCGGGGAAGCGGGCAAACGGGAACACGGCTTCCTTGACGGCGATATGGTCGCGCTTGGTCGCCTTCAGGCCGAAGCTCTCGAGGCTTTCGCCGGCCATGACCCGCGCCGCGATCTTGGCGATCGGCGTGCCGATCGTCTTGGCGACGAAGGGCACCGTGCGGGAGGCGCGCGGGTTCACTTCGAGCACGTAGATCTCGCCGTCCTTGATCGCGTACTGCACGTTCATCAGGCCGCCGACCTTGAGCGCCAGGGCGAGCTTGGCGGTCTGCGCCTCGAGCTCGGCCAACTGGCCGGCCGAGAGCGAGTGCGGCGGCAGCGAGCAGGCCGAGTCGCCCGAATGGATGCCGGCCTCCTCGATATGCTCCATGATGCCGGCGACGAACACCGTCTTGCCGTCGCAGAGCGCGTCGACATCGACCTCGATCGCGTCGGAGAGGTAGCGGTCGAACAGCAGCGGGTTCTTGCCGAGCAGCGTGTTGATCTGGCCGGTCTTGTCGTTCGGATAGCGTGCCTTGACGTCCGAGGGCACCAGCTCCGGCAGCGTGCCGAGCAGGTAGTCCGACAGCGTCTCGTCCTCGCGGATCACCTGCATGGCGCGGCCGCCGAGCACATAGGACGGGCGCACGACGAGCGGATAGCCGAGATCGGCCACCACGAGGCGCGCCTGCTCCACCGAATAGGCGATGCCGTTCTTCGGCTGGCGGATGCCGAGCTTCACCAGGAGCTTCGAGAAGCGGTCGCGGTCCTCGGCGAGGTCGATCGCGTCCGGCGAAGTGCCGAGGATCGGCACGCCGGCTGCTTCCAGCGCGCCGGCGAGCTTCAGCGGCGTTTGGCCGCCGAACTGCACGATCACGCCGTGCAGCGTGCCCTTCGACTGCTCGACGCGAATGATCTCCAGCACGTCCTCGGCCGTCAGCGGCTCGAAATAGAGCCGGTCCGACGTGTCGTAGTCGGTCGAGACCGTCTCGGGATTGCAGTTGATCATGATCGCTTCATAGCCGGCATCGCGCAACGCGAAGGCGGCATGGCAGCAGCAATAATCGAACTCGATGCCCTGGCCGATCCGGTTCGGACCGCCACCCAGGATGATGACTTTCTTCGCGTCCGACGGCTCGGCCTCGCTCACCGGCGCGCCGATGAAGGGCGTCTCGTAGGTCGAGTACATATAGGGCGTGGGCGAGGCGAATTCGGCCGCGCAGGTATCGATCCGCTTGTAGACCGGATGAACATCGAGGCTGCTGCGGATCGCGGTGACGTCGCTCTCGGTCTTGCCGGAGAGGCTCGCGAGCCGCTGGTCGGAGAAGCCCATCGCCTTCAGGCGGCGGAACGAGCCGGCCGTCTTGGGGAGGCCGTGCATGCGCACCTTGAGCTCGGTGTCGATGAGGCCCTTGATCTCGCGCAGGAACCACGGGTCGATCTTGCAGCTCTCATGCACCTGCTCGACGGAGATACCGAGCCGGAGCGCCTGGGCGGCCTTGAGCAGCCGGTCGGGCGTCGGCGTGCCGAGCGCGGCGCGGATGGCGTTGCGATCATCGCCCTGGCCGAGGCCGGGGATCTCGACCTCGTCGAGACCGGAAAGGCCCGTCTCCAGGCCGCGCAGCGCCTTCTGCAGCGATTCCTGGAAGGTGCGGCCGATCGCCATCACCTCGCCGACCGACTTCATCGCGGTGGTCAGGATGGGGGAGGCGCCGGGGAACTTCTCGAAGGCGAAGCGCGGGATCTTGGTGACGACATAGTCGATCGTCGGCTCGAACGAGGCCGGGGTGGCGCCGCCCGTGATGTCGTTCTCGAGCTCGTCGAGCGTGTAGCCGACAGCGAGCTTCGCCGCGACCTTGGCGATCGGGAAGCCGGTCGCCTTGGAGGCGAGCGCGGAGGAGCGCGAGACGCGCGGGTTCATCTCGATGACGATCAGCCGGCCATCTTCCGGATTGACCGCGAACTGCACGTTCGAGCCGCCGGTTTCGACGCCGATCTCGCGCAGCACCGCAAGCGATGCGTCGCGCATGATCTGGTATTCCTTGTCGGTGAGCGTCAGCGCCGGCGCGACGGTGATCGAATCGCCGGTATGGACGCCCATCGGATCGATGTTCTCGATCGAGCAGATGATGATGCAGTTGTCCTTCTTGTCGCGGACAACCTCCATCTCATATTCCTTCCAGCCGAGGACGCTCTCCTCGATCAGGACCTCATTGGTCGGCGAGGCGTCGACGCCGCGCTCGACGATCTCGATGAACTCCTCGCGCGTATAGGCGATGCCGCCGCCGGTGCCGCCGAGCGTGAAGGACGGGCGGATGATGGCGGGCAGGCCGATCGCATCGAGCGCCGGCAGCGCTTCGGCGAGCGAATGGGCGAGGCGCGAGCGCGGCGTCTCCAGCCCGATCTTGGTCATCGCATCGCGGAAGAGCTGGCGATCCTCGGCCTTGTCGATCGCATGCGCGGTCGCGCCGATCATCTCGACATTGTACTTGTCGAGCACGCCCATCTTCTTGAGCGACAGCGCGGTGTTGAGCGCCGTCTGGCCACCCATCGTCGGCAGCAGCGCGTCGGGGCGCTCCTTCTCGATGATCTTGGCGACGATCTCCGGCGTGATCGGCTCGATATAGGTCGCGTGCGCCAGATCCGGATCGGTCATGATCGTCGCCGGATTGGAGTTCACGAGGATGATTCGGTAGCCCTCGTCCTTGAGCGCCTTGCAGGCCTGTGTGCCGGAATAATCGAACTCGCAGGCCTGCCCGATGATGATGGGGCCGGCTCCGATGATGAGGATCGACTTGATATCTGTACGTTTCGGCAATTTGGTCTCGCGCGTGGCAAAACCCCGTCGCGGCAGGCCGTGCGGGGCGTCAAGCAGGGGGCGTTCAGGCTAGAGCGGCCTTATAGGGGAAAAGACCCCGAGGGGGAACCCCTTGTGGCAGAGGTGGCAGGGCAGGGCGGAGGCAGACTATCCGGGATAGCCGGAACGGATCGGCGCGGCCGTCGTTTGCGGCGGTGCTGCGGGCCGATCAGCGCCGTGGTACAAACCGGCGGGGCAGGCGCGGCTGGAAATCGGGTCAATGTTTCGGCCGTGCAGGGCCTGGCGAAGAGGAGAATGAACCATGCGGCTCGGCGGACAGCGGGAGAGCAACAACGTCGAGGATCGTCGCGGCGAAGGTTCGGGCGGTCTCGGCGGCATGGGTGGACGGCCGATCGGCCTTGGGGGCGGCGGCATTCCGCTGCGCGGCAAGTCGCTCGTGGTGCTGGCCGCGATCGTCGGCATAGGCTGGCTCGTCTTCGGCATCAATCCGATCCAGATGCTCGCCATGATGACCGGCGGCGGCTCGATCGATTCAGGCTACGACCAGTCGACGCCATCGCCACGAACGAGCAGTTCGGCCAACAATGCCGGTGCCGAGGATCCCGGGCGCATCTTCGTCGCCAAGGTTCTTGGCAGCACGGAGGATGTCTGGACCGATATCTTCAAGGCCGAGGGCGAGACCTATACGCCGACGCCGCTGGTGCTCTTCTCCGGCGCGACCCGCTCGGCCTGTGGCTCGGCGAGCGCGGCGTCCGGCCCGTTCTATTGCCCCGTCGACAAGAAGGTCTATATCGACTTGGCCTTCTATGACGAGCTCAAGAACCGCTTCGGCGCGTCGGGCGATTTCGCGCAGGCCTATGTGATCGCGCATGAGGTCGGCCATCACGTACAGGATCTGACCGGCGTGCTGCCCAAGTTCAACCAGATGCGCCAGCAGATGAGCCCGGCCGACGCCAACGCCATGTCGGTCAAGGTCGAGCTGCAGGCGGATTGCTATGCCGGCGTCTGGGCCAACAAGACCGACCAGAAGGGCATGCTCGAGGAGGGCGATATCGACGAGGCGCTGAATGCGGCGACGCAGATCGGCGACGATGCGATCCAGAAGCGCAGCCAGGGCTATGTCGTGCCCGACAGCTTCACGCACGGGACCTCGGCCCAGCGCAGCGGCTGGTTCAAGCGCGGCTACCAGACCGGCGATATACGCCAGTGCAACACCTTCGCAGGCGGCGCCTGATCCATGGGTTCGGATGATGCTATTCGGGGGCTCGCGGAGCGCCTGCTCGCCGACGGCGTGAAAGACATGACCACGCGCGACCGCAAGCTGCTGCAGAAGTTGGCTCAGCGCCATGTCGCGCGCGACATCAACACCGAGTTCGATCAGCAGCTGACCTTCGGCGAGCGGTTGTCGGACCGTGTCGCCGAGTTCGGCGGCTCCTGGACCTTCATCATCGGCTTCGGCGTTGTCATCGTCGCCTGGGTACTGCTGAACGCCGTGGTGCTCGTGCGCTGGGGCTCGCCCTTCGACGCCTATCCGTTCATCTTCCTGAACCTCGTGCTCTCCATGGTGGCGGCGATCCAGGCGCCGGTCATCATGATGTCGCAGAACCGGCAGGCGGATAAGGACCGGCTGGCGGCGCAGCACGATTATGAGGTCAACCTGAAGGCCGAGCTGGAGATCATGTCGCTGCACGAGAAGCTCGAGCAGATGCGCACCGGCGAACTGAAGACGATCCTCGACCGGATCGAGGGATCGCTGCAGCAGCATATGGCGGAGGACGAACTGCGGGAGGCGCTCACGCGCCCGGGGCGGGCGGATCGCGGCGAAGGCCGGTGAGGCCGTTTGCCTTCCGCCATTTCTGCAGCCTTGCCCGCGTATTGGCATAGGGCGATGCCGTGTTGAACTGGATCATCCGCCCGAGCGGCCACTTGCCGTACCAGGGCTCGCCGTAAAGCGCGTCATCGGATTGCGCCGCGACGAGGGCCACGACCCCGACCTTCGCCCGCTGGAGCCGTTCGATGAGTTCGGGATACGGCAGGGATTCATAGTCGCGGTAGAACTTCTCGGCGAGGCGCCCGAGTTCATTCCAGCCATAGCCCGTTTCCGGGAAGTCCACCGCCTGTCCTGCCTGTTGTCGGACATGCCATTTGAGCACCAGCTCATTCCAGCCGATCAGATAGGCCACGGCATCGCGCACGCTCATCCGTGCGCCGACGCTGTGGCCCTCCATGGTGGCCTCGTCGATCCGGCCGGGCGGAATCGCTTCGAGCACATCCATGAGCTTGGCGAAACTGGTCTCGATCGCCGCCAGGAGGCTCTTCCGGTCGTTGGGTATGGCCATTCTGCCAGGTCGGCGCCGGTGCGATGCTTCAGCGGCCGTCCACGCGCAGCATCCAGTTGATCACGCCGCGCCAGTCGGTCATGCGGATCGGCGTGCCGTGCGAGCCGGTGTTGAACAGCACGAACTTGGTCGGATAGCCGGGCGCCTGCTTGCGGATCGTGTCGTAGAACGAAGCCTGCGCCTTCCAGTCGAAGACGTTGTCGTCGCTGCCATGGCCAAAATAGAGCGGGATGCGGCGTCCGCCGGGCTTCATCGCCGGATTGCCGAAAAAGGCGGGGTCGTCGAGCGAACCCATCAGCAGCATGCCCGACAGCATCGCGTTGATCTGCGGATCTTCCATGAGCTTCCAGCAGACATTGCCGCCGAACGAGCCGCAGGCGAGGAACACCGGCGCACCCGGCGATTTCTGCGCATAGCTCATCATCAGCGCCTTGACGTCGGCCGCGCCCTTATCCTCGAAATCGGTGAAATCGGGCGAGAGATAGACGCCGCCCGCATTCACGACCAGGTTCTTGATGCGGTTGAAATTACCGCCGAAGGACCAGTCGTCGGCGCCGAGGAAGCGGGTGCCGTTCTGCCCGTGCAGGAAGACGACGATCATCGATGCGCGCTTGTTGACCGCGCCGACGCCGACATAGCGCAGCTTGCGCCCATTGCCGCCGGTGTAATCGTAATGCCCCTGCGACCAGTTCACGCCGGTCGAGACATAGTTCCACTTCACCTTGCGCTCGGGCACCTCGTCGCGCTGGTGGATGTCGCGCATCTTGTCATAGTCGACGACGATGAAATCGCCATCGTCGCGCGTCTCCAGAATGCCGGGATATTTGAAGAGATTATCCTTGTAGGGTCCGAGTTGCAGGCTCTGGGCGAGGGCGGGCGCCGCGCGCAGAAGGGCCGGCGCGGCCAGGACCAGCGGGGCGAGCGCGAGAATCAGCGCCGCGCGCGAGAGGATCAGCGCTGCCCGCCATGCCGTCTTCAAAGCCTTCATCGGCCTGTTTCCTCGCCTTCATCGTCTTGTCGGCGCGAAGATGGCATCCTTGGCGACGGCCGCCAACCCCGCCAACGTCGCGTGCTTTTCTGCGCCGTTCAGGGAACGTTCAGGCGCGCAAGGCGATGAGCCACGCACGATCGTGGCGGCGTTCGACCCGGAACCGCCTTGGTCGGGCCTCTGCGCCGCCGCTTTTTGGCGTTGAGATAGGACGAATCGCGGATTTGCCGGGCATCGGGACATCGGTCGGCCGCCTGTCGCGCCGATAGCTGCCCTGGGACATGAGGACGGTCGAGAATGAATGTTTGGGGTCTGGTTGGAGCGGCCGTCGTCGGCGGCGTGGTCGTGGCGAGTGCCGCCGTGGTCACGGGCGTCGTCGAGGTGCCCTATTCGATCGAGCTGAAACCGAAGGGTGCGCCGGCACCGGCACCGGCCGTGGCTGTGACGCCTGACCCGACCGATCCCGCCAACACCACGGATGGCGATGGCTACGACCAGGCGGCCGCGACCGCGAACGCGCAGGCCGTCGTCGCCGATGCGCGCCCGGCGGTGGCTCCGCCGAAGCCGCGTCCGCGGCCCGTCGTCGCCGCGCCCCGTCCGCAGCCGGTTTCGACCCGCCCGCCGGCCCGCGGCCCGACCGGCGATGTCGGCTATTTCTTCGACGAACTGGCGCCCTACGGCAATTGGGTGGCGAGCCAGGACTATGGCTATGTGTTCGTGCCCAAGCGGCGCGGCGCCGGATGGCGGCCCTATCAGGAGGGCCAGTGGGTCTGGACCGACGATTATGGCTGGTACTGGGAATCGGCCGAGCCGTTCGGCTGGGCGACCTATCATTACGGCCGCTGGGATTATGATCCCGATTTCGGCTGGTACTGGATTCCCGGCGATACATGGTCGCCGGCCTGGGTGACGTTCCGCGTCGGCGGCGGCTCCGTCGGCTGGGCGCCGATCGCGCCGGATCGTCCGGGCTATGCCTATGGCAAGCCGCGCCGCTACGAGGCGCCGGTCGCCGAAAGCTGGGTCTTCGTCGACGACCGCTATTTCGGCGATCCCGATGTCGGCCGTCGCGCCGCGCCGGCCGACGAGATCGGCGATTATTTCGGCCGTGCCCGCGATGTGCGGCGCCCCGAACTCCAGGATGGTCGCTATTTCAACGATCCGGTCGGCCGTCCCGATCGCCCCTCGCGCCAGATCGTCTATGTCGACAATCAGGACGATATCTTCCAGGACGATCGCGGCGGGCGCATCGGGGTGTTCCGCCCGCGCATCGACGGCGAGCCGTTCGACGGGCGGCCGCAGCGCTTCGAGCGTGACGTGCCGCGCGATGATCGTACGCTGATCCATCAATATGTGCCGGCTCAGCCCGACGCCGCCGGCCTGCTTTCGGCCGCGCTCCTGTCCGTGCTCGATTCGGGCGAGCGGCGCGATATCCGCCGTGATCGCGACCAGGCGCAGCCCGATCGCATGCAGGCGGAGATCCAGCGGCTGAATGCCGAGAAGGCCGCGACGGTCGATGAGCAGCGCCGCGCCGCCGACAGCCGTCGGGCCGAGTTGGATGCCGCCAGCCAGAAGGCCGCTGCGGCGCGCCAGGCCGAGCAGGAGCGTGTCCGCCAGGAACGCGCTGCCAAGGCCGACGAAGTACTGAAGAAGATCGACGCCACGCCGCCGGCACCGGCCCAGACGCCGCCGCCAGCGCAGACGCCCGCTCCGGCCCAGACGCCACCGCCAGCCCAGACCGCCCCTCCGGCGCCTGAGCCTGCCAATCCGGCACCGCAGCCCCAGCCCGAGCCGGCGCGTCCTGCGCCGCAGCCCGAGCAGGCAGCCCCGCCGCCGGCGGTCAATCCCGCGCCCGAAGGCGATCGTCCGGGCAAGGGGCGGCCGAAGCCCGATGCGCCGCGTCCTGATCAGCCGCAGGCGCCCGCCGAGCCGGCGCCGCCTGCTCAGCCCCCGGCTCAGGAGACGCCGCCTGCAGCCGTGCCGCCGCCCGCCGAGCCGGCACCGGCTGAAGCAACGCCGCCTCAGGCCGAACAGCCGGCGCAGCGTCCGGGCAAGAAACGCCCGCAGCGCGAGGCGCCGGCGCCGCAGCCGCAAGCCGAGCCACAGGCGCCGCCGGCCGAGGCCGCACCTGCGCCCCAAGCCGAGCAGCCGCCGGCAGAGCCACCACAGCGTCCCGGCAAGAAGCGCCCGCAAGCCGAGGAGCCGGCACCGCCGCCGCAGCCCGAGCAGCCTGCGCCTGTCGCGCCTCAACCGCCCGAGGCCGCACCGGCACCGCAGGCCGAGCAGCCGCCGGCCGAACAGCCGGAGCGTCCGCGCAAGAAGCGTCCGCAGCCTGAGGAGCAGCAGCCGCCACAGCAGCAGCCCGCGCCGCAGGCGCCACCGGCCGAGCCCGCGCCCGCGCCGAAGGAGCCTGCACCGCAGCCGGAGCCGCAGGCGCCTCAGCCGCAGCCTGAACCGCCTGCACCGGCCCCGGAGCCTGCACCCCCGCGGCAGGAAGCGCCGGCACCACAGCCTCAGCCCGAGGCGGCGCCGCCGCAGCAGGCCGAGCCTCAGCCGGCGCCGCCGTCCGCGCCGCAGGGTTGCCCGGAAGGTACCCAGCCGCAGGCCAACGGCAGCTGCGCGGCGCCGCAATAGGCCCAGACGAGAAAAGACCGGCCGCACAAGAGCGTGGCCGGTCTTTTGATCTCGGTCGGCTTGCCGGCGGAACGGCCGGCATCCTGCCTATTGGGCGTCGTAGATGCGGTCGCCCTGTTCGTCGATGATCTGGTGGCCCTTGATGATGATCAGCGTGACCGCGTCCTCGCGGCTCGCATGCTTGTCCACCCGCACGAAGCGATAGGATTTCAGCGTGCCGTCGATGGTCTTCTCGATGAAGCCGGCGGTCTGGAACTGGCTGCCGGCCTTCATCGGCGCGGGGCGGATCGTGTGGCCCTTATATTCGACCGCTTCGGCCGCCGAGCCCTTGTCCTCGCCGCTCGCCGCTTCGCCGCCGCCACCGAAGAGCTTCTTCAGGAATGAGACCATGTGCGTGCCTTTCGTCGATCGAACAGATGATTCGGGGCGAAACTAGCCGCTGTCCGCCCGAAGCGCCATCGAGGCGCCGCCGTCCCTATTCGCCGATATGGAGATCGGCGAGGCGGAGCGCAAAGGCGCTGGGCGCAAAGGCGGGAACCACGAGGTCGTCGATGTGCCAGGGGGTGATCGAGCGATAGCGATCGCCGGCCGGATCGCGATGGACGTGGATCACCATGCCCATGACATCGATCACCCACAGCTCCCGAATGCCGAAATGGGCATAGATCAGCGATTTGACGCCCAGATCGAAGCCCAGCGAACTGTCCGAAATCTCGACGGCGAGCAAGACCGTGTCCGCGCCGAGATCACGAAGAGCGGTCTCGCGTGCGAAGACGAGGAAGTCCGGTTCGAGAAAGGTGTCCGGAGCGAGGCGCAGCGTCGTTTCGGGGATGAAGGCGTGCGATGGCGGACGTTGATCGCCCCAGCGCAGCATGATTTCGAGCTTGAGCGTTTCATGCCGGCTGCCCTTGGCGTTCATCGGAACGAGCTCTCCCCCGATCAGCTCGACACGTTCATCGTCGCGGATCAGCCCGACCTCGCCCATGCGCTCAACCTCGGCGACCGTGAAGGTGCGGCGGGGCAGATCGTCCGTGCCGATGAGCGAGCGAATGTTCATCGCGCCAATATAGCGACAAGATCGATGATGGGCGAGCGCGGGGGATGTGCCGCGGGGGCGCCTGATGGCCACTGATCGCGCGATCGTCCGACAACTGGGTCCGGACGTGAAAACGCCGGCTCGAGGCCGGCGTTTTCGGGTGGGGATCGTCCTAGTTGTCGAGGAAGCTCCTGAGCTTCCGCGAGCGGCTCGGATGCTTCAGCTTCCGGAGCGCCTTGGCCTCGATCTGGCGAATACGCTCGCGCGTCACGCTGAACTGCTGGCCGACTTCTTCCAGCGTATGGTCGGTGTTCATGCCGATGCCGAAGCGCATGCGCAGCACGCGCTCTTCACGCGGGGTGAGCGAGGCGAGCACGCGCGTCGTGGTCTCGCGCAGGTTCGACTGGATCGCCGCGTCGATCGGCAGGATCGCCATCTTGTCCTCGATGAAATCACCGAGATGCGAATCCTCCTCGTCGCCGATCGGCGTTTCGAGCGAGATCGGCTCCTTGGCGATCTTCAGGACCTTGCGGACCTTTTCGAGCGGCATGGCGAGCTTCTCGGCCAGCTCTTCCGGGGTTGGCTCGCGGCCGATCTCGTGCAGCATCTGCCGCGAGGTGCGGACGATCTTGTTGATCGTCTCGATCATGTGCACCGGAATGCGGATCGTGCGGGCCTGGTCGGCGATCGAGCGCGTAATCGCCTGGCGGATCCACCATGTCGCATAGGTCGAGAACTTGTAGCCGCGGCGATACTCGAACTTATCGACGGCCTTCATCAGGCCGATATTGCCTTCCTGGATCAGGTCGAGGAACTGCAGGCCGCGGTTCGTATACTTCTTGGCGATCGAAATCACGAGGCGGAGGTTCGCCTCGACCATTTCCTTCTTGGCCTGGCGTGCTTCCTTCTCGCCCTTCTGCACCATGTGCACGATGCGGCGATATTCGACGATCTCGAGGCCCGTCTCGGTGGCGAGGTTCTGGATCTCGCCGCGCAGGTCGCGGATCTTGTCCTTGCCGTTGGTGACGAAGTCCTTCCAGCCGCGGCCGCCGAGATTGGCGACACGGCGCAACCAGTGCGGATCGAGTTCCGAACCCTGATATTCGCGCAGGAATTCCTCGCGCGAGACACGGTAGCTCTCGGCGAGGCGCAGCAGGCGCCCCTCGGAGCTCATCAGCTTCTTGTTGATGTCGTAGAGCTGCTCGACCAGCGAATCGATGCGGTGCTGGTTCAGCGAGAGCGACTTGACCTCGAGGATCAGGTCGTCCTTGAGCTTCTTGTAGCGGCGCTCCTGGGAGGGCGACAGCGTCTCGTTCTTGAGGCGGCCCTCGACGAGCTGGTCCTGCAGGCGGCGCAGCTTCTTGTAGTTCTCGGCGACGTTCTCGAAGGTTTCGACGACCTTCGGCTTCAGCTCGGCCTCCATCGCGGCGAGCGACATGTTGTTTTCCATGTCGTCTTCGTCGTCGCCTTCGCCTTCACCCTCGACGGGGATCGGCGGCTCGGCCTCTTCGTCCTCTTCGCCAAACGGCACGCCACCCGGACCGGCGATCGGCGCGTTCTTCGCGTCCGGGCCGGCATAGGTCGCCTCGAGGTCGATGATGTCGCGCAGCAGGATCTTGCCTTCGGCGAGCTCGTCCTTCCAGATGATGATGGCCTGGAAGGTGAGGGGGCTTTCGCAGAGGCCTGCGATCATGGCCTCGCGGCCGGCCTCGATGCGCTTGGCGATCGCGATTTCGCCTTCGCGCGACAAGAGCTCGACCGAGCCCATTTCGCGCAGATACATGCGCACGGGGTCGTCCGTGCGGTCCGTCGGCTCCTTCGCCGTCGTCGCACGGGCAACCGCCGTACCGGTTGATTCGGTCAGCTCGCCGCTTTCCTCGTCATCGGCCGCGGCTGGCTCTTCCGCCTCTTCCGCCTCGTCGGCCTCGATGACGTTGATGCCCATCTCGGAGAGCATGGCGAGGATATCCTCGATCTGCTCAGACGTGACTTCTTCCGACGGCAGGACGGAATTCAGCTCTTCATAGGTGACAAAGCCGCGCTTCTTGGCGCTCTTGATCATCCGCTTGACGGCGGCATCCGAGAGGTCCAGAAGCGGGCCGTCCTGCGGTTCGGCCTGCGCTTCTTGAGCCTCGTCGTTTTCCTGAACTTTCGTCGCCATGCTCTTCTCCGCCTTGGTGGGAGCGTCGCGCCAGACGGACACGCCCGTCGCGCACAAACCCCACCGATCAATCCCAGCGCGGCCGGAACGTTGCTCCGCCGCGAATCACACCCGAGAAATAGACTTCGTCCCTTAAGGCCCAACTAACCTTTCCGGGTTGCCCAAGCCTTTTGGCCGCCGCGTTCGACGACCCTACATCGTCCTCAATCGCCGGCCGGAAGTGGCGCCGAAGCCCTCGATCAGAGCCTCGGTACCATCGCTATTTGCCAATTGGTTCTGGATGTCGACCAGATGCGCCAGATTGGCGTCGCTCGGGTCCGAGGCAAGTGCAGCCTCCGCATCCTTGAGTTCCTTATGTAAAGTGCGCGCCTTCCTATGCAAGGTCAGTGCCTGCAACCATCCATCGAGCGCGTCCTGTTCGGATGCGTCCGCGCTCGCCTGCCAGTTTCTGGCCAGCTTGATCTGCAGGTTCAAACGATCCACCAAATCGCCAAAGTTCGCGCCGACGAGTCGATACCTCAAAGCGTCCACGTCTATATGGGGCTCATCGGCGGCAATCTCTAGGATTTGCGCACGAAGAGAGTCAAGCTCGTGATTCGTTAGCTCGATTTCGGCGAGCGCGTCGAAATGGTCGGCGATGAGTGCCGGATGGTTCACCATCGTCATGACCAGCACGGTTTCCCGGGGGCCCGCGGCCGGTCGGATCTTGGTCTGTTGCAGCTTGGACGAGACCTGGGTCGACTGCGTACGATAGGTCGGCACATAGCGCGGCGCGTCGGGGCGATCGGCCTGCTGGCGTCCGCCGAATCGGCGTTCCATGCGGCGCTGGCCACCCTGGCGGCCCTGCGCACCGCCGCCGAAGAAGTCGCGGACCCGCTCTGAAAGCGCCTGTTCGTAATAGCGGCGCACCGTTTCCTCGCCGACGGTGCGGGCGATATCGCGCAGCCGCGCTTCGAGCGCGGCACGCCGCTCCGGCGTCTCGAACACGCCGCCTTCCGTCTCGCGCGTCCAGATCATCTCGACCATGGGTCGCGACGCGGCGATGATCTGGCCCATCGCTTCGCGCCCGGACTGACGAATGAGATCGTCGGGATCCTGGCCTTCGGGCAGGAGGGCGAAGCGCACGGTCTTGCCGGGCTTCAAGGCGGGGAGCGCCAGATCGACCGCGCGATAGGCGGCGCGAAGGCCGGCCTTGTCGCCGTCGAAGCAGAGGATCGGTTCGGGCGTAAGGCGCCAGAGCAGGTCGAGCTGGTGTTCCGTCAGCGCCGTGCCGAGCGGCGCGACCGTGTGCGGGAAGCCGCCGGTCACCATGGCGATGACGTCGACATAGCCCTCGACGACGATGAGCGTGCCGGCCGCCTGGACGGCCTTGCGCGCTTCGAAGCCGTTATAGAGCAGGTCGCCCTTCTTGAAGAGCACGGTCTCGGGCGAATTCAGATATTTGGCCGGCACGTCGGGCGACAGCGCCCGCCCGCCAAAGGCGACGATCCGGCCGCGAAAATCGGTGATCGGGAACATCACGCGGTCGCGGAATCGGTCATAGGAGACGGGAATATCCTCGCCCGAAATCAGCAGGCCGGTCGCGACCATGTCCTCATGCGGCACGCCTTTGGCGGCCAGATATTCCTTGAGCGCATTACGGCTCGAGCGGGCATAGCCGAGGCGGAAGCGGCGCTGGATATCCGGGCCGAGCGCGCGTCCGTTCAGATAGCCGCGCGCCTGCGCCCCGTCGCGCGATTGCAGCCCCTCCTCGAAATAGCGGCAGGCGAGCTCCATCACCTCGTGCAGCGAAGCGCGCTTCTTGTCCTCTTCCTCCGCGCGGGCGTCGCGCGCCGGCATCGGCAATCCGGCCTCGCCGGCCAGCCGCTCGACAGCCTCGGGGAAGGAGAGGCCCTCGATCTTGGTCAGGAAGGTGAAATGGTCGCCTGATTCGCCGCAGCCGAAGCAGTGATAGCGGCCCTTGCGATCATCGGCGTGGAAGGACGGCGATTTCTCGCCATGGAATGGGCAGCAGGCCCAGAAATCACCCTTGACCGCCTGTGTCTTCCTGCGGTCCCACGTCACCCGCCGCCCGACGATCGACGAGAGCGGCAGGCGCGCACGGATTTCATCGAGGAAGGACGGTGAGAAGCGCATGGCATCCAGGCTGGGTGATGACCCTCCAATGTAGGACGCGGAGGGGGCGAGGGCAAAGGAAAGCGGCGAGTTATCCCACAACGGCTGGTGTGGAGCGAATGACAGGTCATTCGTATATCGATTTGTATATACGCGCCTTGGCTTCTTTCGTCTTTCGTGCTAGGTGTTTCTCAGTCTGAAACTGCCCGCGCAGGACGTGCGGCCATCTTGGAGGTCATTTTGACCGGAGACGGCCCTGAAATCCTGCATGCTTCCGACCGGAAGCTCGAATTCGAATGGGATGAAGCCAAACGTCTGAGGACCCTGGCAGACCGCAACGTCGACTTTCGTGACATGAGAAAGCTCTGGCACGTGGGCGTGGTGCGATGGCGCTCCGATCGCAATGATGAACGACGCTGGCAGCGTGTCGGGCCATATGAAGGCCGACTCTTCTCTGTCGTCTATACGGAGGTTGATAATGTCATTCGGATCATCTCGGCGCGCCGCGCGCGTCCCGGCGAAGAAAGAGCATATCGTTCGCTATTCGGAGGATGAGCTGGACGCGATGGGGCCTGGCCAGACGGATCTCGTTCGCCTCGACGCCGTAACCGAGGAAGAGATCGAGCGTCAGGCCATCGAGGATGGCGATGGCGACATCGACTGGTCGACACTCGAGGTAGTCATTCCCGCCGAAAAGACGGCGATCTCGATCCGGGTCGATCAGGACGTGCTCGATTTCTTCAAGGAGGCCGGCCCCGGCTACCAGACGCGGATCAATGCCGTGCTGCGCAGCTACATGGAGCAGAAGCGCAAAGCCGGTTGATCTCTGCCGATTGACCTTGGCCGGTTGAGCATCCCGCCCGATCCGGCATGCATCCCGCTATGCCTCGATCGCATCGCCCCAGTCGAGGCGGCGGGCCGTCTTGTAGAGTTCGCCATCGCGGCGCGAGATCAATCGTTCCGCCGCTGTCCCTGCCGGCTCGCAGAGCTTCAGCGTGACGCGGCCGCTCGCCTGGCGCGGCGGCGCGAGGATGCGGGCGGGGCGTGTCGCGACCGGTTGGCGGGTTGCCGCGACATAGATGAATTTCTCGTCCTCGAACGGCACGACGGCGTTCTTGCCGCGCAGATGCGTGCGGCTGCGGGCGACGCGGCGCGAGAAATGGCACCAGTCGGGCTCGACGATCGGGCAGGGCGCGTCATGGGCGCAGGGGGCGACAAGCTGTGCGCCCGCCGAAATCAGCCATGTCCGCGCGTCGAGAATGCGGCGCCATCCGGCCGGTGTGCCGGGCTCGACGATCAGCAGCACGCCCGTCGTGGCCCGCCATGCGGCCTCGACGAGGCCGGCGCGGGCGTCGGGCGCGAGCTCGTCCAGCACATAGCCGATGGTGACGATGTCATGCGGCGCGAAGGTCGGCGCCCTCGTGGTGAAATCGGCCGATCGCCATGCGAAGCGCCCGGGGCCGGCGGCCTCCGCGAGCCGTTCGCCCCAGCGCCGCATGGTGGCGCTGCCCTCGATCATCTCGGCGTCGTCGATCGAAGGCCAGGCATTGCGTGCCGCCCAGAAGGCCGTGCCGGGTCCGGCGCCGAGATCGAGCAGGCTCGCGGGCGCGAAATCGGGGAGGGCAACGATGACGGCCTCCAGCGCGGCGCGGATCGCGGCATAGGTGGCGGGCATGCGCGTCGCGAGATAGGCGCGCGCCGCATTGTCCTCGGAGACGTGGAACTGGCCGTCGCGGACTTCCGCGCGATAGCGCCGCGACAGGCGGTCCGCCGCCTCGGCGAGGGCGGCCGTCGCGCTGCCCTCGAGCGCTGCGTCGACCGCTTGCCGGAGCGCCGGCGGCAGTTCCATCGTGCTGCTCCTAGCTCGTCAGCGCCGCCTTGATCGCCGCGCTCGCCTTGCCGAAATCCATCTGGCCGGCATAGCGCGCCTTCATCTCGGTCATGACCTTGCCCATGTCCTTGATGCCGGAGGCGCCGACTTCGGCCATGACCGTGGCGATCGCCGCCTTCACGTCGTCCTCGCTCAATTGCCTGGGCAGGTATTCCTCGATGATGGCGATTTCCGCCTGTTCCTGCTCCGCGAGTTCGGGCCGGCCGGCGTCGATATAGATCTTGGCCGATTCCGCACGCTGCTTGACCATCTTGGCGAGCAGGTCGAGAAGCTCGGTATCGCTCGCCGCATTGGTGCCGGCGCCGCGGGCGACGATGTCGCGATCCTTGATCGCGGCGGAGATCAGGCGCAGGGCGCCCGTGCGCTGCTTGTCGCGCGCCAGCGTCGCGGTCTTGAGGTCGGCATTGATCCGGTCGCGCATGTTCTTCTCCTCGAAAAGCCGGCGCACCATAGGTGGCGCGCCCGTGACGTTCAAGTCTCAATCATCTAACGCATTGAAAATGCTCGTCTTTAATTTCAGCTGCCGGGTTGACGGCGCGGTTCGCTTGGCCTAGGTTCCGCGCCGAACGGTGACGGGCGGTGGATTGTGATGATCCGCCGCGTTTTTTCGCGCGCGTACGTCACCATATCCGTACGGATTATACCCGTTCACCTGAGATTTGCGGATCAATCATGGCCGACACAATGCTGACCGATGCGATCACGGACGACAACGCCTGGGCAGAACCGAAGCCGACCGCGCTTCTGGTGCTGGCCGACGGGACCGTGATCGAAGGCCGAGGCATCGGGGCCACCGGCCGGGCCGTCGGCGAGGTCTGCTTCAACACCGCGATGACGGGCTATCAGGAGATCCTGACGGACCCGTCCTATGCCGGGCAGATCATCACCTTCACCTTCCCGCATATCGGCAATGTCGGCACGAATGACGAGGATATCGAGACGGTCAACATGGCCTCCGCCTCCGGCGTGCGGGGCTGCGTGATCAAGACCGACATCACCGATCCGTCCAACTACCGGGCGCTGAGGAATTTCGACGCCTGGCTCAAGGCACGCGGCATCATCGGCATTTCGGGCGTCGATACGCGCGCGCTGACCGCGCTCATCCGCGCCAGGGGCATGCCCAACGCCGTGATCGCGCACGCGCCGGACGGCGATTTCGACACCGCCGCGCTCAAGGCCGAGGCCGCTTCCTGGCCGGGCCTCGTCGGCATGGATCTCGCGCCTGACGTCACCACCGGACAGACCTTCCGCTGGGACGAGACGCCGTGGGTCTGGGGCAAGGGCTATGGCCGCGAGACGACGCCCGTCCACAAGGTCGTGGCGATCGATTACGGCATCAAGCGCAACATCCTGCGCCTGCTCGCCGATGCGGGCTGCGAAGTCACCGTGCTGCCGGCGACGGCCACGGGCGAGGAAATCCTGGCGCATAAGCCCGATGGCGTCTTCCTCTCCAATGGTCCGGGCGATCCGGCGGCGACCGGAGAATATGCCGTGCCGGCCATCAGGGAGGTCATCGCGGCCGATGTGCCGCTCTTCGGCATCTGCCTCGGCCACCAGATGCTGGGCATCGCGCTCGGCGGCGAGACGCGGAAGATGCACCAGGGCCACCATGGCGCCAATCATCCGGTCAAGGACCTGACCACGGGCAAGGTCGAGATCACCTCGATGAACCACGGCTTCGCGGTCGATTCCGCCTCGTTGCCGGGAACGGTCGAGGAGACGCACGTCTCGCTGTTCGACGGCTCCAATTGCGGGCTCAAGGTCAAGGACAAGCCGATCTTCTCGGTCCAGTATCATCCCGAGGCCTCGCCCGGTCCGCGCGACAGCCACTATCTCTTCACGCGCTTCGTGAACATGATCCGCGCCCGCAAGGGCGAGGACGCGCTGCCCGAGCAGGGCTGATCGCCCGGCGCCGCGCCGGCCCTGCCGTTCAAGGCGGGGCGGTGCCGGCCGGGGATGCGCGAGACGGGCCGGCTCGGGGGAGGGTGGACGTGCCGGATACCATCGTCATCCTGAATGCCCATGCCGGCACGATCCTCGACCGCGGCGCCGACACGATCCGCGCCATGATCGCCGAAGCGCTGTCGGGGCGGGGCGGTTCCGTCGAGATCGTGCTCGCGGAAGGGCCCGCCTTCCTGCAGGCGATCGACGCGGCGGCGCGATCCGGCCCGCCCATGCTCATCGTCGGCGGCGGCGACGGTTCGGCCGGACATGCCGTGCGCCGGCTGGCGGGAACGGACCGCGTGCTCGGCCTGCTGCCGCTCGGTACGCTGAACCTCTTTGCCCGCAGTCTCGGCATGCCGGCCGATATCGCGCCGGCGCTGGCGGCGCTGGGCGATGCCGTGGCCGCGCCGGTCGATCTCGCGGCCGTCAATGGCCGCATCTTCCACACCTTTGCCGGCCTCGGCTTCTTCGCCGAAATGGCGCGCGCAAGGGCCCGCATGCGCGGCGAGACCTCGTTCCTGCCCTTCGGCCGCTATATCGCGGTCGCCCGCTCGTCGTTTCGCGCCTTCAGCCGCACGGGACAGCTCGAGCTGACGCTGGAGAGCGCTGCCGGCCGCGAGACCGTGACCGCCTATGCCCTCGTGGTCAGCAACAACAGGCTGGCGGCATCGCGCTTCGATCGCCTTCGCCTCGATGAGGGCGTGCTCGAGGTCCATGTCGCGGAGGGTGCCGAGACCGCGCGGCGCATGCAGGCCGGGCTCGATCTGCTTGCCGGCAGTTGGCGCGACAATCCCGATATACGCTCGATCGTGACGACGACGATTTCGGTCGGCAGCCATCGCCCGCGTCTCTGGCTTTCGGTCGATGGCGAACTGGTCCGCCTCGCGACGCCGCTCCGCTTCGAGATCATGCCTGCCGCGCTCAAGGTGCTGCGACCAGCGGTGGCCACCGGCCCTGGACCGACCGTCCTGGCCTGACTGCGTTCCGCGGCGGCGACACCAGGAGGTTGCGCCGAGCCGCATGCTGGCCGGCGGGCGCCGAAAGACCGATGCGGGCCGAACCCATCGGCGCGCGAATCAGTTGAGCGATTCCCGCGCGACGTGCTGCACGCCGCCGGACCGCCCGATCACCCACGAAATGACGCCGTTTTCGGCTCTATGCCGCACTGGATTTGTGGCTCTTGAGCAACGGATTGGTGATTTTTCCACACCGCATCGCAACATCAAGGCTCGCCGAAATGCTTGCCATCCCTTGCTTCCTCGTTGCGCGCGTAACGTGCAAGGCGCCGTAATCTCACGACAATTTATCGGCGGGGAAGGTCGGTCGGATGGGCGCAATATGGCTTTCGCGCCCGCATCATGCTGCGATCTTCACTATTCCTAAAGTTGCAATGCATGGACACGGTCGGGCGAATTCTGCTCTTAATTGAGGCGCTGCGAAGAGGTGGCACCAGAAATTCTCCGGCGCGGGGGCACGTTGCCCGGAGGATGATTGAGTCGGGCGGAGTCTTGCATGCGGTTGCGCACCAATCATTCAGTTCGTCGAACCGGTCTTCTGAGCTCGGTTTCCGGTTTCGTCGTTCTTGCCGGCATGGCGATGCTGACACCCGAACAGGCTCAGGCGGCTTGCAGCAGCACGCTGCCGCTTTCCTGCGTCACCGATGGCGACAACAACATCATCGACAATACGGCCGTTGATCCGGTTTCCGTTACGGGCGATTCCACGACCGAGCTGACCACGGTCGGTGGCAACAACACGATCAGCAATGCCGTGAGTTCATCGCTGTTCGTCAATGGCGACAGGGCGGGCGACGTGTCGAATACGTCCACCTTTGTCCTGCAGAGCTCCACGGGCAGCAATCTCATCAGCAATAGCGGCACCTTCGGGGTCGGCTATTCGGAAGGCAATCCCGACACCACCGACAATAACGGCTTTGCGCTCACCTCGCAGTCCGGCAACAACACGATCGAGAACAATGCCGGTGCGACCTTCAGCGTGGTCGGCACCTCGCAATTCGTGCTGACCTCCGAGACGGGCAACAATCTGATCACGAACGGCGTCAATGCCAGCTTCAGCGCGATCGGCGCCAATGTGTTCCAGTTCCAGACCCAGGATGGCAGCAACACGCTGTATAATCAGTCGGAAGCAGCGTTCGAAGCGATCGGCAACAACGCGTTCTCGTTCAGTTCGGCCAATGGCGACAACCTGATCCAGAACGATCTCCGCGGCGTGATCACGGCGACCGGCTACAATACGTTCGATTTCAGCAATCCAAACGGCACCAGCACGGTTCAGAACGGAGGTATCATCGAGACCTTCGGCCGGACCAGCTTCAATGGGCTCGACAATTTCAACAATGCCGGCGGCGTGCTTTCGCTGGTCAACAATGTCTCCTACCTGCCGGTCAACGGTGTTTCCACCCGCTTCGGCTCCGGCGTTGGCGACGTCACCTATATTTCCGGCAATTTCAACGGTTCGCTCGGCAGCGTGATCGCGGTCGACGCCACGCTGCACGGTCCGAACGATTCCTCGTCCGACGTGGTCGTCATCGGCGGCAAGGTCACCGGCACGACCGATGTTTACATCAACAACCTCTCCACCAAGCCCGGCGGCTATGACCCCAACGGGGTGCTCGTCGTCGACGTCCAGTCGGGCAATGCCGCGCCCGGCAGCTTCCGGCTCTTGAACGGCCCGATCGATACTGGCCTGTTCTCCTATGATATCTATCAGGCGCCGGTGGCGGGCGGTGCCAGCGATTCCAATTTCGTCCTGGCGAGCTATGCCGACAGCAGCTCGTTCGCGCTGCCGCAGTTCACCACGCTCAGTCGCGATATCTGGAATTCGACGTCGGATGGCTGGATCGACAGGGCGGGTGACCTGCGCGAGAGCTTTGCTGCGACAGAAGCGGTGGACCCTTCGAAGCGTTCGGGCATCTGGGGCCGCTTCATCGGCGGCTCGGCGACTAGCACGCGCGATCAGTCGGTCACCACGGTCGGCGGCCGTACGGTCCAGGCCGATGCCGGATACGACCAGACGCTCTTCGCCTTCCAGGCTGGTGTCGATCATGAATTCGACGGCACCGTCGCCAATGGCGTGTTGATGGCCGGCGTCCTCGGTGGCTATGTCGCGAGTGCCGTCGATCTCAGCAATAACGAGACGATCAACTTCACTGGCCCGCAGGTCGGCGCCTATGCGAGCTGGATCAAGGGGCCGCTCTATATCGACGCCCTGGTCAAGGGCGACTTCCTGAGCGCGGACTATAATATCGGCGGCAGCAATGCGAGCACGGACTCGACCACGATCGGTGGTCGCGTCGAGACCGGCTATCGCTTCTTCACCGCAAACGGCATGTTCATCGAACCGGTTGCCAGCCTCGCCTATACCAACACGTCGATCGACAACATCGTGATCGGTGGAGCGGCCGTGAACTTTGATGATGGCGATGGCCTGGAGGGCAAGGTCCTGACCCGCTTCGGGGGCTCGTTCCTGCAATATGGCGCCAAGGTCGATCCCTATGTCTCGCTCGGCATCGCCGGCGACCTGCTCGGCAACAACAGCGTCACCATCGATAGCGGCCCCGGCCTCGTCGTCGAGGACAACGCTCCCGATGTCTTCGGTGAAGTCGGCGCCGGCTTCAATGTCGTCGTGCTCAAGAACGGCGTGACGGGCTTTGCCAAGGCCGACCTGCGCTTCGGCGAGGATTATGTCGGCGGCACCGGCAAGTTCGGCATGCGCTGGACCTGGTAGGGGCGGCGACACCATCTCGCAGTCCCGTCCCCTGTTCGGGTTATTTCCCTTTCGGCTCGGCTATGCTCAGAAGATGTCGCCGGCGACGCGGCGAATCGGTTCGTGTCGCGCCGGGTGGCTCAGGGCATAACTGGATTTCGGCCGGTGCCGATCGCGGCAGGCCGAAGCGGGGGAAAGTGAATGACGTATCGTATCGACCGGCTGCGTGCGCTCGCCATGCTCGCCGTGATGGCGGCTGGGGCGCCGACCCTTGCCGTGGCGCAGGACCAGGCCCCGGCCGGCCAGGCGGCCGCCAAGGCGCCGCCGCCCTGGCTCACAGTCTGCCAGGGACAGTCGCGTGACGCCGCGCTTGATTGCCAGATGGAGCAGCGCGTGATGCTGCAGAATACCGGCCAGTTCGTCGGCTCGCTCACCATTCGCGTGCCGGCGGATGGGCGCAAGCCGACCCTGATGATCCGCGGGCCCCTGGGCGTCACGCTCGCGGCCGGCGCCACGATCGATGTCGACGGCGCCAGCGCGGTGACGATGCCGCTACAGACCTGCGACAATACCGGCTGCTATGCCGGCGCGCCGCTCAGTGGCGACCTGCTCAACGCGATGGTCAAGGGGCAGGTGGTCAACCTGACCTTCCAGAACCTCAGCAAGGCGCCGGTCTCCATCCCGCTCTCGCTGTCCGGGTTTTCGGCCGCCTACGCCAAGATCAAATAGTCCAACGCCACGGCTTTATTTCTGCCGATCTTGTTCCTGACATTGCAGGAAATATGGGCGTTGGAGTATTCATGGAACTCCAATGTCCTATTATTACGACGAAGATGATGGACACAATCGCCGCGCCACCTTCTGGCGGGTTGTCGGCGTGCTTGTGGTCGCCGTCGTCGTCGCCGTGCTCCTGACGTTCCAGTCCGGGCGGCTGCTGACATGGGCGCGGCAGGTCGTGGCGATGACCGGTATCGAGAACGCGCTGGTGCTGTCCGGCGCGCCCTCGGCCCGTGCCGGCTCGGCCATTGCGGCGGCCGGTGGCGTCGAGACGATCGGCGCGTGGAGCCTGAATTGCGCAGGCGCCGCGTCAGCCCCATGCGCCATGTCGCAGAGCCTGCATCAGGTCGGCACGCCGCCACAGGACGCGACCCTCGTCATCGAACGCACGGCGGCCGGTGTCTTCGCGGTCTGGACGATGCCGACCGGGATCATGGTCAATCGCGGGATGACGCTCGACATAGGCGACGGCAATCCGAAGATCGTGCCTTATGAATCCTGCGATGCGGCCACCTGTGAGATCCGCGCCAAGCTCGCGCCGGACTTCATCATCATCCTGAAGGCGGCGACGCGTCTCTCGGCGACCATCACCTTCAAGGGCGGCACCAGCTTCACCTTCGCCTTCGGCCTGGACGGATTCGTCAATGCGCTCGCCCGTGTGACCGCGCAGCCGAGCTGAATTCGCCTCTGTTACGGGCGGCGGGATCGCCCGCCACCCGATTGCGCGCGGGATGCCTATCGCGGCGCGATGGCGTAGACGACCGTCGCGTTCGCGGTGATTTCCTGTTCACCGCCCATGACGGGCGTCGAATCGGCGGCCTTCATCGCCATCTGCGCGCGGAAGACCGGCGGCGGCGCATTGTTGCCGAAGGCCGAGACCGACTGGATCGGGCCGAGCTTGACGCCGGCCGCTTCCGCCATCAGTTCCGCCTTGCGCCGCGCATCGCCGATCGCCGCCTTGATCGCCGCGTCGCGCAGCGCCTCGGCCTTGTCGATCTCGAAGGAAATGCCGGTGACGCGGTTGGCGCCGGCGGTGACGACCTTGTCGAGCAGCGGGCCGGAGCTGGCGAGATTGCGGATCTTGACCGTCACCTGGTTGATGACCCGGTAGCCGGTGATTTGCGAGCGGCCGCCGGCATCGTTCGATGGCTCGGAATAGACCGGCTCGACCGAGAGGCCGCTGGTGGCGATGTCGCGCGTGGCGATGCCGGCATCGGTGATCGCCTTGATGACGGCCGTCATGTCGGTGGCGTTGGAGGCGAGCGCGTCCTTTGCATTCGCCGCCTCCGCGACGACGCCGAGCGTGACGATGGCGATGTCCGGCGCGGCGCTGGCGCTGCCATCGCCCGAGGCCGTCAGGACGGGAACCGCCGGCGCCGTCTGCGCGAAGGCGGGAACGGCGAGGGCCGCCATCATGGTCGATGCCAGGATGGTCGTGCGGATGATGCCGGCGGTGCGGGCCATGCTGTTGCGCATGAAGCGTCTCCCCTTCGTCTCGAGATTGCGTAAGTGCGGGCGACGCTTACATAAGTTTGCATTGCGACGGGAAAGCGGCCGGAACGGCCCGCCGGTCTTGCAAGCGATGCGCCGCGGCCCCCATGATGCCGGCCGGCGCGACGATCTTCCCCGCATGGAACGGAGTTGCTCGATGGATGCTTCGCCTCTCAAGGTCGTGGTGATCGGTGCCGGATTCGGCGGTCTCGAAGTCGCGCATCGGCTGGCGCGCGCGAATGTCGAGATCCTGGTCATCGACCAGCGCAACCATCATCTGTTCCAGCCGCTGCTCTACCAGGTCGCGACCGCGGCGCTGGCGACATCGGAAATCGCCTGGCCGATCCGCCATCTGCTGCGCCGCGATCGCCATACGCGCACGCTGCTCGGCACGGTCACGGCGATCGACAAGCTGGCGAAGACCGTCACGCTCGCCGATGGCGCGACGTTCCCCTTCGACGTGCTCATCGTCGCGACCGGCGCGCGCCATGCCTATTTCGGCCATGACGAATGGGAGCCCCATGCGCCGGGCCTGAAGACGCTGGAGGATGCGACGACGATCCGCCGCCGCCTGCTCACCGCCTTCGAGCGGGCGGAGCGCGAGAGCGATCCGGCGCGGCAGGCGGCGCTGCTCACCTTCGTCATCGTCGGCGCGGGGCCGACCGGCGTCGAGCTCGCCGGCACGATCGCCGAGCTTGCCCACAACACGCTGCCTTCCGATTTCCGCAATTTCGATTCGCGCCGCGCCCGCGTCCTGCTCGTCGAGGCGGGGCCGCGCGTGCTCGCCAATTTCCGGCCCGAGCTTTCCGAATATTCGCGCCGGGCGCTCGAAAAGCTCGGCGTCGAGGTGGTAACGGGGCGGGCGGTGTCGCGCGTCGATGCCGAGGGCGTCACGCTGGGCGAGGAGCATATTCCGGCCGCGACCGTCATCTGGGCCGCTGGCGTGCAGGCTTCGCCCGCCGCGCTCTGGCTCGACGTGCCGGCCGACAGGGCAGGGCGCGTCAAGGTCGAGCCCGATCTCACCGTGCCCGGCGCACCGGATATTTTCGTCATCGGCGATACGGCCATGGTGATGTCGAACGGCGCGCCGGTTCCCGGCGTCGCCCCGGCCGCCAAGCAGCAGGGCCGCCATGTCGCGCAGACCATTCTTGCGCGGCTCAAGGGCGACCGCGCGCCGCGCCCGTTCCATTATCGCCATCAGGGCAGCCTCGCCACGATCGGCCGCCGCGCCGCAGTGGTCGATTTCGGCCGCATCCGCCTCACCGGAGGCATCGCCTGGTGGACCTGGGGCCTCGCGCACATCTTCTTCCTGATCGGTGTCAGGAACCGTTTGGCCGTCGCGCTGAACTGGCTCTGGATCCATTCGAGCGGCAGCCGCAGCGCGCGGCTGATAACCCAGCGCGAAACCCCAGCCTCGACGCAGGAGCCCGTCGACAAGCGCGCCTAAAAACGATAGGGAAGCCGCAAGGGCCTATAGCTCAATGGTTAGAGCCGACCGCTCATAACGGTCTGGTTCCAGGTTCGAGTCCTGGTGGGCCCACCAATCTCTCCGGCCGTCACCGTCTCTGCGGAGACCGCGTAGATCGCGTCGCTATTTCAATGGCATGCCATAGTCTGGCTCGCCGAGTCGCCTGTTTCCGACGCGATCTCCAGCCCGATTTTGGCGACGATTCGGGCCCCGTCTGCGGCATGCATTCCGTGGTTTCCGCATCGACGGATGCAGCCAAAGTAGAGACCGGGTTCGCGTCGACCTGAGACTGGCTCGCTTTTTTGGCCGCCGCCACGACCCGCCGCAATCGCCCCGGTTTTGGCGGCGAGTTCGACATATTAGACTGGACTGTAGGGCGGAGCGTTGCTGTGTCCGGTCGAGGCGCAGAAGCGGCCTGATCCCACCCCGCAGACAGGCCGTCGCGGGATTGCGGCGGTGACGGCATGAGCCGTTGTCACAGCCTGGATTTCGATCATGATGAAGACGACCCATAACGAACTCACGGACACTCAGCTCATCCTGCTTTCCGCAGCGTCCCAACGCGATGATGGTGTCATTGCGCTGCAAGAGCGGCTGAAGGGAGCGGTGGCAACCAGCGTCGGCGAACGACTGCTGGCCCTCGGTCTGGCGATGGAGCAGCCGACGGCGCCGGGCCAGCCGGCATGGCGTCAGACGGCCGATGGCGAGCGGTGGACGCTGGTCATTACATAGCGCGGGCTGGCTGCCATTGGCGTCGACGAGCCCGCGGTTGGCCGCGAAGACGGAGATCCGGTGTCTACGGAGCCGCCCATAGAGGTAGGCCAGAGCTTGGGTACGTCCGTTGATGCACCAAAACGATCGGGGCGCCCGGGCAGCAAGAAGGCCCTCGTCATCGGCCTGCTCGGTCAGGGGGAGGCGCTTCGATCGAAGATATTGCCGTGGCGACCGGCTGGCTGGCGCACACGATCCGGGCGTTTCTAACGGGTCTGCGCAAGGCCGGCATGGCAGTCGAGACAATCCGGCAAAGCGGCGAGCCGACACGCTACCGGCTGATGGAAGGGCACGGCGCTGAGACGATCACGATCCCGCCAGTCGACACGCTCGAACCCGCACGGGCTGAGGCAGCGTGATCCCCATGTCCCGGACCCGCCAATCCGCGAGAACAACGCCTCAGCCGATTGCCCTCGCCGCCGAGATCGATGGTCTCGCCAAACTCGACCTCCATGCACTGCGTGTCCGTTGGCGCAAACTGACGCGTAAGGAGGCTCCCGAACATCTCGGTCGGGCCTTGCTGATACGCATCATCGCCTATCGGATGCAGGCACGGATCCATGGTGATCTCGATGCCGACAGCGTCCGGCAACTCGAACAGATCGCGGGCGACCATGAATGCCGGCGCCGGGCAGGGGCGGTCAAGCCAAAGGCGGTGCCTCTGGTTGCCCCGGCGCCGCGGGATCGCGGCCATCGCCCCGGCACATTGTTCATCCGGGAATATGCCGGCGAGATGCACGTGGTGCGTCAACGGCGACGGCTTCGAATGGCAGGGAGCGGTCTACCGTTCGCTCTCGGAGATCGCGCGGCGCATCACTGGCACGAGCTGGAGCGGCCCCCGGTTCTTCGGCCTGCGGGACAACACCGAGACGACGTCGGGCGATGACAATGTCAAAACCGAACCGAAGCGACAGGGGAGGGGTCGGTGATGAGCGTTGCATCGGCAACAAGGTCGCGCGGGTCTGCACAACGTGCTGGCCTGACTTCAGGCCAATTCGGCCAACAGCCTCAGAAGGTCCTGCGCTGCGCGGTCTACACTCGCGTCTCGACCGAGCATGGGCTCGACATGGAGTTCAACTCCCTCGACGCCCAGCGCGAGGCTTGCGAAGCCTATATCAAGAGCCAGCGCCATGAGGGCTGGTCCTGTCTGCCCGCCGCCTATAATGACGGCGGCTTCTCCGGCGGGTCGCTTGATCGACCGGACATGCAGCGACTGATGACGGATATTCGTGCGGGAGCGCTCGACATCGTCGTGGTCTACAAGGTCGACCGGCTGACGCGCTCGCCTGCCGACTTTGCCAAGCTCGTCGAGCTCTTCGACGCCCATGGCGTCTCTTTCGTCTCCGTGACGCAGGCGTTCAACACGACCAGCAGCATGGGGCGGCTGACGCTCAACGCGCTGCTGTCCTTCGCCCTGTTCGAGCGCGAGGCCAGCGGCGAGTGAATCCGCGACAAGATCGCCGCCTCCAAACGCAAGAGCATTCGCATGGGCGGGCCGGTTCCGCTCGGCTATGCGCTGAAGGACAAGAAACTCGTCCCGGACGAGGTGGAAGCCAAGACGGTGAGAGTGATCTTCCGCGGCTATCTCGAGCACGGCACGCTGACTGCGCTGATGAAGCATCTCGATGCGAATGGCATCGTGACCAAGAGGACCGCTCGAAGGGACGGCACCAAACGCGGCGGGGTGCGCTTCGGCAAGGGCGCGCTCGCCTGTCTCCTGCGGAACCGGGTCTATGTTGGCGAGATCGCCCACAAAGACCAATGGTACCCCGCCGAGCATCCGCCGATCGTCGAGCGGGAGACATTCGATGCCGTGCAGGCGGCTCTCAACCGTCAGGGCGAGATCAAGGCAAGACGGCGCCTGGCAGCCCAGGACCTGTTCCCGCTGGTCGGCAAGCTCTTCGACGATCGCGGCAACCGGTTGACGCCGACCGTCGCCCGCAAGAACGGTGCCCACCACCGCTACTATGTCTCTTCAGCCCTTGCCCAGGGCCGGAAGGCCGAAGCGGGCACGATCACCCGTGTCCGGCGCAGCCGATAGAGGAAGCGATCCAAGCCGCCCTGTCATCGGATCCGAATACTACCGCTGTCGCTGATCCTGCCATCGGCTTTGGGGATATCGACCGCGTCATCATCCGCGACCTCCTGGCTGGCCGCGTGACCAGCCTCCTCGAAATCGCCCGGCGCGAAGGCTGCTCCGAACGCTCGATCCGCTAGAACCTCAATCTCGCCTTTCTGCCGCCGGCCCTGGTCAAGGCCCTGCTTGACGAAAGCGCGCCGGAAGGCATCGGCGTCGCGGGTCTCGTCGACGCGCCGATAGTTTGGGAAAGCGACCATCCGCTCTGACGTCACCTGAAGTCGGGCGGACAAGCCCTCGCCGTGGCCGCAAACATTTTGGGAAATGTCCAGCCGGCAGCAGGCGGGTGGCGGAGTCGTTAACAGAGAGGACACACAGACGCGAACGTCTCAAAATGAACCAAAACCTGTCCGTTGACTGCTCCTTCAGCGACGTCCGCTATGCGCCTTCATCTCGGCCATTCATCTGGCCACGGCCACCTGCTGGAAGCCGACATACAGCACGCGCGCTGGCTGCTCCGATCTTGCGGTTCCTCCGTTCCCTTCTGATTATGAGTTCTGAGCCTCAAGGTTGGTCAATCGCCGTGGTATTGAAATAGCTGAGCGGAGCGGGCTACCCGCAATAATCACAGGCAAAATCAAATTCGCTCCGGGGGGCCGTAATGACAGCAGAGCCGATCGACGACGTCTTGGACTGGGCAAAGAAGCTCTCGTCCTGGAAGCAGGACGCATTGCGGCGACTCGCAATCAGCAACGATCTCACGGATATGGACCTGGGTGAACTGCTTGCCATGGTCAAGTTGGCTGCGGGCTTCAGTCTTGCGAGCCCTCCTCCTAGCGCTATCCCCTTCGCCAAGGCCCACTTCGGAGGCGGAAAGCACCAGCCTATCGTCGTGAAAGGGATCGCCAACGTCGAGAACATCAACCGTCTGGTTCCGAAGGCATCTCTTACCTTCTGCCCGAAGGCCTTGACGATCGTGTATGGCCGCAACGGCAGCGGCAAGAGCGGTTTCGTGCGGATCCTGCGAACTGCTTGCCGCACGCGCGTCGAGAACCCCGCCAAGCTTAAGGTTCTGGCTGACGTGTATGGGGCGTCCTCCGGACCACAGACCGCCGAGATCATCATCGACGCAGGCGCCGGCGACACTCCAATTTCCTGGTCTCCAGGGAAGGCCGCATCACCGCAGCTCATGCAGGTGGCGGTCTTCGACACGGCCTCGGCGCAGCTCTATGTCGATGGCGGAAATCAGATTCGCTTTCTTCCCTTCGGGCTCGCCCTGCCGCATCGGCTGAATACCGTCTGTCTCGGCTTAAAGGACAGGTTGGAGACGGAACGCGCAACCGAGGTTGGTGACAAGGTCAGCCTGACGACGATCGCCTTTGTACCCATACGCGATACGGGAGCCCAACGGTTCGACAAGGCGCTGAGCAAGTCCGCAACCAACGCTCAGATCGACGCGGCGGTGGCGTTCGCCGAGACGGATCAGCTGCGTCTCGATGAAGTCACCGCCGTACTGTCAGCCGGCGCAGCCGCAGCCGCTGACGTTACCGCATTCGCCAGATGGGCCGACACCCTCGCGACCGAATGTGCTGCAGCCGGATCGGCGTTTAGAGATGAGGCGCTGGAGCAACTCGCGAGTCTGCGTGCCACCGCCGTGGCAGCGCGCGAAGCTGCCGCAGTCGCCGCCGACGCGTTGTTCACCGACGACCCGCTGCCCGGAGTCGGGAGCGACACCTGGCGGGCCCTCTGGGCGGCAGCCCGCGACTACTCCCTCAAGGAAGCCTATGTAGGCAAGCCATTCCCTGTGGTGACGGCGGATGCCGGACCTTCAGCGTGCGTGCTGTGTCAACAGCCCCTTCTGCCCGACGGCGCGAGCCGTATGTAGCGTTTTCAGAAGTATATGGACGACACTCTGGATACCGCCGCGACGAAGGCAGAGCAGGCGGTCGCCGACGCGCTCACCAATGTGAACGAGCTCTCCTGTCTCCGCGCCGCGGACTTCGCCGACCGACTCGAACAGGTACGAAAGCGCGATGCCGGGCTGGCTGATCTACTCGCGAGCTTTCAGGCAACCGCGGTCGCGCGCCGTGATCAGGCGCTCGCGCGCCTGAACGGAGAACCATACGAGGCCGCTCCCGCCATCCTGGTGCCCTCTGAGGAAGTAAAGGCGTTTGCGCTCAAACTAAAGGCCGAGAAGGACGGGTTAGCGCAGGCAAGCAACGCCGAGGAGCGGGCCAAGATCACAGCGGAGAAGGCCGAACTCGAAGATCGGAAGACCCTCTCGGCCAACAAATCGAAGCTCGTTACCCGCCGCGACCTACTGACCATCGACGACGCTTATGGGAAAGCTCTCGCGGACGTCCAGACGAGAGGCATTACGCAGCGTGCAAACGAGCTCCTGGATACACATTTGACGACGGCCGTGGTCACGCAATTCGATGCGGAGCGCACGCGTTTCGACATCATGCATCTCAATGTCGGGCTTGCGCGCAAGAGCGGTCAGACCAAGGCGGAATTCGAGGTCAATCCGAAGACAAAATTGACCAAGGTCACGTCGGAAATCCTCAGCGAAGGAGAGCAGCGCGCTTTGGCCTTGGCCGGTTTCCTGACCGAGGTCGCTCTCACCGACGGATCGGGTGCTATCGTGATCGACGATCCCGTGTCATCGCTGGACCGCGATCGAAGCGTCAAGGTGGCGGAGCGCCTCGCCGAGGAGGCTTTGAAGCGGCAAGTGATCGTGTTCACCCACGACATCGTCTTTTTCAACGAGCTCTGCCGGACAGCCGACGCACAGGGAATCGAGCCGGTCACGGTCGCGCTGTTCAGCGACAAAAGCGCGGCCGGCAAGATCGATGCGGCTGGCATGCCTTGGAAAGGGTTGAATGTGGCCAAGCGCATAGGCCGCATCAAGAACGATTCTGCGCAACTGTCGAAAGTGCATGCGAGCAGCCCGGCCGATTACGAAGTTGCCGTGAAGAACCTGTACGGCCGACTTCGCGATACCTATGAGCGCGTAGTTGAGGAGATTATCTTCAGGGATATTGTCCGGCGCGGCACCGATGTCATCCAGACACAGTTGCTGCGTTATGTTTGTCTCTCCGACGCGTTCGCCATCCGCTTCCACGAGGGTATGACGCGTGCGAATACGCACAGCCATGACAACCCGGCGGCGGATACCGTTTCGGTGCCCACTCCCGCCGAGTTCGCGAAAGATATCGATGAGCTCGAGCTTCTGATCGCCGGCCTTAAGGCGGACAGCGACGCTGCCGAGGCAGCCCGCCCACAGATGAAACCGAAGAAATAAGACGGAGAGGGATGGCGTGTGAAGCTCCGCCTTTGATCTATCTCTCTCAAATCATTATGTGAGGCAGCCTTTTGGCAGACGATGGACGCAGACTATTTGCTTTGCAGCAGCGGCGACCTGGACGCTCGGCTAACACAGCTTGAAAATGAGGTCGGACGCTTAGGTCCAGCTGACAGTCATCAGGTGGTCCGCAAATGGCGGGATGGTGAGAGGCCCTGAAGCTAGTGAATGGTCGCTATCGAAGTTGGCGACTTGGCTGCGAATGACCGAGGGCTCGCCTGCACAACGGCAGCTTATCGCAACTTCTGGCCGAAACTCGCCAGTCAGCTCGCGGCCCGATAGATGCCAGTCTGCAACGCGCCCCCGAAGGTGACCTCAACAGAGCTAGTCACACGCAGCAACTGCGGTGTTGGACTCGCTGTTCCAATGCTACCCCAATAGGCCCTTGACGGTGTCGAACGGGGTCTCGTCGAAAACTTGCGAGTAATAGGCCGAGAAGCGTCCGAGGTGGAAGAAACCCGCCTCCATAGCGATCTGCGCCACCGTTCTTGGCGTCTCGCCGGACCGCAGAATGGCGCGTCGAGCGCGGTCGAGGCGACATAGCCGAAGCCAGGCGCGGGGGGTGACTCCTGTGGCGTCGAGGAACGCGCCCCTCAGGACATGTTCCGGCACATTCAGGTATGCCGCTATGTCGGATACGCCGAGCGTCTGGTCCGGATCGTCCATAACGCGGCTCTGGGCGCGCTTGAACAGGGAGTAGGAATAGGTCTCGCGCGGCCGCTTGTCGGGTTCTGTCGCGACCATCCGACTGCAGACTTCCCATACCCTGTCCTTAATCATGCCAGGCAGGACCTGCTCCATGGCCCCCGGTGATTGCCGCATCGTAGTGGGAGCGGACGACAGCACCGACAATGCCCAGTCAGCGAGCCCGTTCGTGCCGGGATATGCGGCTACAGCAGTGATGGGTTCGACACGTCGAAAATCGAGATCGGGCATCAACGCCTCCTCGGCAATGAGATAGTAGCCGCGGCAATTTGCCGGCGACATCGCAATATCGAGCACGTTGCCGCCTCGATGAAAGAAGATCTGCGCGGATCGCGATTGCCCGTTCATCCGTGGCGCTACCACGCTCGGGTGAAGGATCAGGACCAACGTTCCCTGTGGTGGTGTCGAGGTTTGCGCGACTTCGACGTTCAGCCGTTCCTCGCCGATCGAAACCCTGCCGAAATCGAGCGACGACGCTGATCCTTCGAAGCGCCCATTGCCGATCTGAAGATATCGCTGCTCCCAACCTTTCAGCGCGCCCTCCTGTTCGGAGACGTCGGAATAGGTGGCGTTCGTCAGGATTCCGATGTTTCGCAAGGCTGAACCCTCCAACGCGCTATCGCTAGCAGCTGCCCATAAGGAGGGCAACCAGGATATCTGCCTAGAATCTGAGCGTCGATTTTTTGGAAACTGGATTTCGGGATTGGTTCGGGCCTGATCGACTGCGGTCTCATCGTTCATGGAGACCTCGATGGCCCACACACTGTCAGCCCTTCTCGGCGCGGCTTGCCTCGTCGGCGCCGTCGCCGGACCGGCCTCTGCGCTGGCGCAGGACGCCGAATTCGTTCCCGAACACGCCACAGCCAAGGAGACGATGGACCCGGGGCCGAACGTCTTCGTCAACATGCAGAATTGGCGCGGCGGACCCAGCGCCGTCTACATGTATTCGGCCAACGACCTCACCCTCAAAGGCAGCGTGAGCGGTGGTGCACAGAGCCACTTCACCGCGTCCAAGGACGGCAAGACGATCTATCTCGTCTCCGGTTTCTATCCGCGCATCTCCTCGGGCGCGGGCGAGCACGTGCTGCAGATTTTCGATGTGGCCACCAACCGCCTCCAGAAGGAAATCGTCCTTCCCTACAAGGTCACGCAGTACACGGACGATCGGGCTCTGCTGCAGCTCAGCGCCGATGAACGCTTCCTCTACGTGCAGAACGCCACCCCCGCGACGTCGGTGACGGTGGTCGACCTCAGCAAGGGCAAGGTCGTGCAGGAGGTGCCGTCGCCCGGCTGCTACGGAATCTATCCGGCTACAAAGGGCTATAGCTATTCGGCGATCTGCAACGACGGGACCTTCACCACTTTCGCGCTCGGCGCCGACGGCACAACGTTCGAGAGCAAGAAGAGCGACAAGATATTCGATCCCGACGCCGACCCGATCTATCTCGCCTCCGAGCGGGCCGAAGGCGACCTGCTGTTCATCTCGTACCACGCCAATGTCTATCGGCTGTCGGACAGCGAGGGCGTCGTCAAGCCGGTTAGCGTGACCCCCATCGCCGCAGGCGTCGACGGCAACTGGGGCACCTCGGGCTACAGCGTCGTAACCTACAACGACGCGAACGGCATCCTGTTCGTGCCTATGGCCCCGGATCATCATGACGGCAGCCACTACCATGCTGCCAAGGAAGTTTGGGCCTACGACCTCAAGAAGAAGGAGCTTCTGTATCGCTCCAATGTCGATGGTCTCAACGCCGTCTACGTAACCGACGATGCGTTGCCGGTGCTCTATGGGCTGAGTATCGACCAGAACAAGGTCTACAAGTACGAAGTCGATCCGGGTGCCCGGTTCGCCGCCAAGAAGGTCGCGGAACACGCCGACTTCGGCTTCGCCACGACGCTTGCGAGTTCGCCATGATGGAGAGCTCGTTCCTGTCCCTGGTGTCGGCAGCGATAACCGTGTTCATCGCGCTGATCTTCGTACGATCGGCGTTGCACAAAGCCGGCGCATTTACCGAATTCACGGGCTTTGTCGCCGACTACCAGATCGTCGGCGAACGCCTGGTGCAACCTGTCTCGATGGGTATCGTCGGCGCCGAGATCCTCGTGGTCGCCCTGCAACTGATCCCCGGCGGGCAAGTGCCGGGGCTGATGCTCGCTGCCGGGCTGCTCGCCCTCTATGCCGCGGCGATGGCCGTCAACATCTGGCGCGGCCGCACGCATATCGAGTGCGGCTGTGGCGGGGCGGTGCAGCCGCTCGCCTGGGCGCTTGTGATGCGGAACGGCGCGCTCGTGTTACTTGCCGGCCTAGCGGCAGCTACCGGGCCCCTGAGCCTCGATGTCGCCGGCACGGCCACGGCGATCGCCTGCGGCTTTGCCGCCTGGGTGGCCTTCCTGCTCGCCGAGCAAATCCTCGCAAACTCATCGCTGGCGCGGCTAACGCGCTGACCAAAGCTCAGGAGCCATGAATGAACCTCATCTACTTCGCATTGGCGGCGCTGTTCCTGATGGTAGTTGCGCTGACCGTCGGCCTTCTGGCGCTCGGCCGCCAGATCGGCATCCTGTTCGAGCGGGTGTCGCCAATGGGGGCCCTCGTCAACGATTCCGGTCCCGAGGTCGGCCAGCAGTCACCGCTGTTCAGCCTCAGTAGTCTGACCGGCGGCATGATCTCGATCGGCCCAAAGCCCGAACGCTCTACGCTGGTCTTCTTCGTGTCGCCCACCTGCCCGGTCTGCAAGAAGCTGCTGCCGATCGTGGACTCGATCCGCAAGGCCGAGGGCAAGTGGCTCGATGTCGTCCTCGCCAGCGACGGCGCGAAAGCCCAGCACCAGCGCTTCATCGAAACCGCCGGGCTGTCCAAGTTCCCCTACGTCGTCTCGACCGAGCTTGGCCTCGCCTATCGGGTGGCGCGTCTTCCCTATGCGGTGCTGCTCGACCAGCACGGCACCATCCGGGCAAAGGGGCTCATCAATAGTCGCGAGCAGTTCGATAGCCTGTTCAACGCCTATGACCTCAAGGTCGGGTCCATCCAGTCCTATCTCGACCAGCAGGCAGTTGTTCAGCACTGACCCTGCCCGGACCGGGCCCCAAGCCGGTCGGGCGCAGTTTTTCTTCACGACGGAGAGCCTATATGGCCAAATTTATCGACAACCTGATGGAGTGGATGGACACGATGGCGGAGGCGCGCACGCGCCGGATCGCCAGCGTTGCCGGACGACGGAGCTTCCTGCAGAAGGCAGGCGGGGCGCTGGTCGGCGGCATCGTTCTTCCCATGCTGCCCTACGATAACTCGAACGGCGCTGCGTTCGCCCGCGGCCTGGGCGAGCCGGGTGAGATCCCGACTGATTGCGAATACTGGCGCTATTGCTCGCTACATGGCGGCCTGTGTGCCCACTGCGGCGGCAGCATTACCCAGTGCCCGCCCGGCTCCATGCCGTCTAAAGTCGCGTGGGTTGGGACCTGTCGCAACCCCAATGACGACAAGGATTACCTCGTCTCCTACAATGATTGCTGCGGCAAGGGTGGGGACTGCGGCGAGGCCTGCTCGCGCCAGGAGGGTGATCGCCCGGGCTACCGCATGGGACTTGCCAGCGAATCCAGCTGGTGCGTCGCCAATGGCGACAAGGGCATCCACTGCACTCTCGCCGTCGTAGTCGGTATCGCCCAATGAGGCGATTGCTTATCGCAGCCGGACTGGCGCTGTTGACGGCGCCAGCCCTTGCCGACGGCGGGCGCGCGCTGTTCAACGACAATTGCAGCGGCTGCCACCAAATAGGGGGAATCGGCTCGCCCGGGCTGGCGCCGCCGCTGGTCGACCCGGCCCTCTTTTCCGCGTTTGGGGCGAACGCTCCCGCCTATGTCGCCGGTGTACTTCTTGGAGGTCTCTCCGGCCAGATCGTGGCCAATGGCGAGACCTACACAGGGCTGGCCATGCCGTCGCAGAGCTGGCTGACCGACGAGGAACTTGCAGAGCTGACCAACTATGTGCTCGGCGAGTTGAACGGCATGGATGTGCGAATGACAGCGTCTGCGCTGGCCAAGATGCGCGCCAAGGCGCCGAGCCACGTCGACCTGCTGACACGTCGACATGAGGCCGCCCAATGAGGTACTTGCTGGCGACAGCCCTGCTTCTGGCTGGCACCGCGATTGGCCAGGGCGCCGACCGAACGGCCACCACAAACTACGTCCTCAAATGTATTGGCTGCCATCTTCAGGATGGCTCGGGTCTGCCCAGCGCCGGCATACCCGACTTCGTCGGCAAGGTCGGTGTCTTTGCTCGCCTGCCCGAAGGGCGTGCCTACCTGCTCCACGTCCCCGGAGTGATCGGCTCGAGCCTGTCGGACAGGGAGATAGCTGACCTGCTCAATTACGTAATGGACATCTACGCCGGCGAGTCGCTCCCCGTCCCATACGAACCGTTCACCGCCGACGAGGTCGCGGCGCTTCGAGCAACCGAAATTGGCAACGTGGTAAAGTATCGGCGGGTGATCGCGGCCAAGCTGGCCGAAGAGGGGATCGAACTCGCCGACTACCCTTGGCCGTGAGCATGCAGAATGTCCGCTTCGGGCCACTTCCCGTCCTGGTCTTTCGTCGTTGATATGTCCGCCTCTCGCTACACCTCCTCGCTAGCCGCCAGTCCGCTACCGGCCCCTGTGCGGTGGGGTGCCTCGACGTTTCTCCCTCGGTCAATCAAGGCCAAGGAGAACGCACATGGGCCATTCTCAATTTGACGATGCCAGTCGCGAGCGTGCAGCTTGGAACGCCGGAAAAAGGGTCGGCACGAAGCGTCCTTTCACCCGGAAACAGGTCTGGGCAATTCGTTTCTTCCTCGATCGCGAAAGACGCATTCGTGACCGCGCGCTGTTCGATATGGCCATCGACAGCAAACTTCGCGGCTGCGACCTGGTCAAGATCAGGGTCGGTGATGTGGTCGTCGGTCCGGAGATCAGGGCTCGCGCGATCGTCGTGCAGCAGAAGACGGGGCGGCCGGTCCAGTTCGAGATCACCAGCGACGTACGAGCGAGCCTGCTGGCCTGGCTGGGACGGCGCGGCTGCACCGTTGAGGATTATGCCTTTCCGAGCAGGGTTGATCACACGAAACACATGAGCACGAGGCAGTATGCGCGCTTGGTCGACGGGTGGGTGACCGCGATCGGCCTGCGCGAAGAGGAGTATGGCACTCATTCGTTCCGTCGTACGAAGGCGTCCATGATCTGCAAGGCGACGGGCAACATCCGCGCCATCCAGATCTTGCTCGGGCACTCCAAGATCGAGAACACGGTGCGCTATCTTGGCGTCGACGTGGAGGACGCACTGTTGCTGGCAGAGCGGACGGAAATCTGACGGTGGGCGGCCATCCGAGGTAGCGCGGATGGCCGCTTTGACGCGCAGAGTTGTTGCCGGTCTGTCTATGTTGGGGTGGTAACCAGAACGGCAGGCAGTGGGCCCAAGCACTATAAAGCCACCCTTCCCCATCTTATCCTGCAGGCAGCCGAGCGGCACGGTTCCGTGCCAAGAAAGCTGGAGGCGCTAGCATGCCGCCGGACTTTACCGTCACAGGGGTTGTGGATCTGCACGACAGCTCTCAGCGGCTTCGGCACTGGGCCATAGAACTCGCCAGGTCAGTCATATCCTTCGCTGAGAATGCTGAAGGACGCTCAGGAGCTTGCAAGTCTAGAAGGTTTTCAGCGGCCTAACCAGAACACTAGCGCTCAGCCGCTGCCGTCTCGTTCGCTTGCGCCACCGAATTGGGGGAACCAGTATTTCAGGTCTTCAGGACCCTTAAGAGCCTCGAAGCCCACGAGGTCTTCTGCGGCTTCGAGCGGGTCGATCCGACGCTTGTAGGTCGGGATCCGAGGCGCTGCATCGGCAGCCGAAATGATCTGCGCCTCGAGCTCGGGCTCTATGCGGGGGCCCAGGAATACTCGCGTCATCGCGCTACGTTCGAAGTGCACGATACGGTCCTTCGGCGGCTGTTCCTCGTCGGCGATCATGATTAGCCGCCACTCCTTTTCCCCCGCCCAGTCGATATGTTTGAAGTACAGCAGTCTTGCAAGGAGGTAGGAGTCGTAGCGCGTATCGCCGCCCATGAAGCTGGACGGACAGAACCCGGGTTCCTGTCGATATATCGCACTTGCCCGAAATGCCCTCCGAGACGGGACAACGCAGGATCCGTAGAGAATTCGATAACGACGCCGGCATGGTTATCGCCGTAGGTTCCCCACATACGCTGGTTGTTTCGTTCAGACGGGAAACAAGTCACTCCCGAGTGCTTCATAATGAGGTCGAGGTTAATGTTGAGCACCTCGATCGCCTTCTTCTCGGTCTCCCGCGCCTCCTCGAGATCCAAGTCCTTTGAGGCGTCGAACGCCTCTTGGAAGTCTGAGAACACGCCCGTCGCTACCAACCCCTTCGCATAGATTCCGTGCCTGGTATCCTCGTCCAACCTGAAGAGGGATCTTGCGCGGAACTCATACAAGTCATTCTGACCGGCAGCAGGTGCCAGGAACAGCGTCGAGTCCCGGATGATCTGCAATGCCCGGGCGGCACTGGTGTACTTATAGAGAAACGGCGACGGCTCATCGTGGTCTTGAGACATCTGAGACACTCGTTGATGGGGCGGAAACTTTACCTAAAAGAACGGTTGTTCGCCGTCCAGATGGGGTGATCCGGCGACAGGCTGACAACCAGTGCGTCAAGGTTGTAGTTCAAGTCGACGTGCCGTGGCGATGGCAGCGTATCCCAAGGCATGACATCTAGCGAATACATGGCAGCTTTCAGGAAGCGCCAAATCACTTGGCGGGACACAAATGGGGCGCTTCGCCGACGTCGTTTGCAAACTGCGAAATGGCAGCTTACGGGCAGTGGAAACGAGCGTCCAACGTCCGAATTGGGATCGGGTGCAGAATGGCAACTAAATGGTATGGCCTGCTGCCGATTCTGTGGACACGAGGTTAAGCCAATCTAGGCTCCAGACTCAATCAACACCACCAGATGATTGCTGCTGCGAGGGCGACGGCGGAAGCGAAGTTGATAGCGAGCTTGTCGTATCGTGTTGCGATGCGGCGCCAGTCCTTGAGACGGCAGAACATACGTTCGATGATGTTGCATCGTTTGTAGAGATGCGGGTTGAACGGGCTCGGGTGCTTTCGGGTCGGATTGTTCGGAATGACGGGCGTTGTGCCGCGCTCGGCGAGGTATTGCCTGAGGCCACGCGCATCATAGGCGCAGTCGGCAGCGAGGACCCTTGCGGCCGGCGCCTGTGCGATGAGGACGATCGCGGCACGGATATCGCCGAGTTGGCCTGGCGTCACCTCAAAGGCGATGGGCCGGCCTTGCGCGTCGCAGACGGCGTGGATCTTGGTCGTTCTGCCGCCGCGCGAGCGGCCGATCCCCTGTTCCTCAGCCCCCCTTTTCCGCCGGCGGCCGAGCGATGCGCCTTGGCCGTGGTCGAATCGAGCGCCTGGAAGTCGTCGTCCGGCGAGATCGTCCGCAGCGCCTCGAACAGGTGCTGCCAGAAGCGGCGGCGCGACCATCGGTTCCAGCGATTGTAGACGGTCGTAGCCGGGCCGTACTCCGCCGGGCAATCGCGCCAGCGGCAGCCCGACTGCAGCACGTGGACGATACCGCTGATCACGCGGCGGTCATCGACCCGCCGCGCGCCGGGTTGGTTCTTCGGCAGATGCGGCTCGATCGCCGCCCATTGCGCATCACTCAGCCAGAACCCGTTCAACTACGTGACCCTCCATTTTCAACCAGAAAATCACATTCAAGAACATAATCAAAGTGATGATCGAGTTCAGACCCTAGAGCGTTTCTGTTTTTGACTGAATCGGGTGGGATTCCCGCGGCGATGAGTTTGTGATTCAAGATGCTGGCTGGGCGGAGGCCAGCATTGATGGTCCGAGCTCTTTCGAATGATCTGCGCGAGCGGGTGGTTGCGGCGGTTCTTTATGGCGAGACGAGCCGCGCGGTGGCTGCCCGGTTCGGGGTCAGCTGATGCAGGTATCCATAGACGTAGAACTTGAGCATCGTGCCCGGCGCGTAGCCGGGCCTGCCGGTCGATGCTGGCTGCACGCGGGCAAAATCGAGCTCATTGATAAAGGCATTGATGATGCGGACCGGATTGTCGGGATCGACATAGTCCTCCAAACAAGCGGGCAGAAAGCTCGCCTGATGACGGTCGGCAGCCTCGACAAAACGCCCCATCTGGCACCTCCGAAGCAGTGCCTAAACATAGCATAATCAGGGATTTTCACACAGCCTCGGCCCCTAAGCTGCCGGGCTGCGAACAAGAGCCCAAGCAGGACCCCGCACCAGATGGCTTCAGCTCATTGAGAACACTTCAGAAATTCAATGTCTACCGGGGTCTCGATCGGCGCCTATGGAGCCACTGTTGTCTTCAAGATTTGTGAAGAAAATTAGATAGTTAGGTCAATTTGGGCCGAGGCCTCAATTCCGCGCCTATTGACAGGAAGGCGATCGGCCGGCAATGGCGATCGGTCAACGCGTGGATCTTGGTCGTGCGGCGGCCGCGCAATCGGCCGATGGCCTGGTTGCGTTCCTCCCTTTTACGCCCGAGGCCGAACGGTGGGCTTTCACGGCGGAACTTTTGATGAGGACATGGGCCAGCGGGCAGCCTGCGCCGGCCAGGGCATGGAACAGATCGACCCTGACAACCTTTGGCCGACCAGCGAACATAGCCATTATACAGCGTCTTGCGCGGGCCGTAGTCGGCAGGCGCATCGATCCAGCGGCCGCCGGGCGCAAGGACATAGATAGTCCCGCGAACCACCCGCCGGTCATCGACACGCGGCACCCCATGCGGCAGTGGGAGATGGGCGATCTCCGCGCCATTTGGCGCTCGCTCAGCAGAAACAAATCACCCACTACGACCTCCTCATCGGAGACCGTGAATTACATCTCAATCGGAATTAATACGTGTTGAGCCTACGCATTTAGTCGCGCAAATGCTTATAGACGGTCGTTCTGGATATGCCAAGCAGACGCGCGACCTCGGCGATATTGCGGTCGACGGACACGTAGGTTTCCCGGATTTGCTGGCATTTGCGCCGAGCGAGCACATGGCTGCGGCACTCGGAGCAGGTCCCGTGCAGATCGGGTTGATCGATCGCAACCGCGTTTTCGTCGATATAGTCGACGTCGGATTCGATAACAGCGCGCTGTAACGCGGCCTTCAGCTCGCGGGCATTGCCCGGCCAAGGCTTCAGCCGCAACCGTTCGATCGCCTCGTCGGTGATCGCAAATTCCGGTGCCACCTGATGCAGGAGGTGAAGGACGATCGCGGCGAAATCAGTCCTGTCGCGCAGCGCCGGCAACTGGATGTCATAGCCACTCAAGCGGTAATAGAGATCGGCCCGGAACCGGCGCTCGGCTACGGCCTGCTTGAGATCGCGATTGGTGGCCGAAACGATCTGGACGTCGACATGTGCCGCCTTCTGGCCGCCGACCGGCCGCACCTCCATCGAGTCGAGAAATCGAAGCAGAGCTGTCTGGGCTGGTGCCGGAATGTCGGCTACCTCGTCGAGGAACAGGGTGCCCTTGTCTGCGGTCCGAACGAGGCCAGGCGAGCCCTCGTTGCGGGCGTTGGTGAAGGCGCCGCGTTCATGACCGAACAGTTCGGCGATGAACAGCGATTCGGCGATCGCGCCGCAATTGACGGCGACGAAGGCACCTTCGCGGCCGCTCGCCGCATGAACATGCCGCGCCATCATCTCCTTGCCAGTGCCGGTTTCGCCGTGGATGTGGACGGCGAGGCGCAGCCGCGTCGCCTGTTCGAGGCCGCGCATCTGGCGCGTCAGCGCGGGATCCTCGCAGACAAAGCCGAGATCGGCGCGGCTGGGAACGATGGGCGAGGACCTGACGGGCTTCGCAGGCGCCCGTTCGGCGCCGCCGCGGCCGAACTGGCGGCACACCATGAACACGCTGCTGCCCGCCCGGTCGTCGATGCGGACAATGCCGCCGCCGAGGACGCTGTCCATGGCGGTGCCGAGACGGGCATCGAACAGATCCTCGAAATGGCTGCCGACGGTCGGCTCCAGTCCGGCAAGCAGCGCCCGGCTCGGCCGGTTCAGCGAGTGGACGATGCCGTCGCGCGAGATCGCCATCAGGCCGGCCGAGAGCGTGTCGAGATATTCGACGCGCGGATGAAACGCGAAGATGAGCAATTCGGCGCGCTCGTGGAAGATCAGGCTGTTCTCGATCTGTGCCGCGGCCATCTTGACCAGCGCGTGGGTGTGCTGCTGGCGGGCCTCGTTGCTGCAGGACGCGTCGAGCAGTCCGATGATCTCGCCGCCAGCGTTGAAGATCGGTGCTGCCATGCAGCTCAGATGGCCATGGCAGGAGAAATAGTGTTCGCGGCCGTAGATCGCGACCGGCGCCCGCTCCAGAACGGCGAGGCCGAGGGCGTTGGTGCCGCGCTCCTGCTCCTGCCACAGACTGCCGGGGATGATGGTGCGGCCGTCTGAACTGTCGGCGAAATGATGGTCGCTTATCGTATCGAGCACGACGCCGTCGCGGTCGCCGAAGGCGATCATGAAATTCGATCCGGCGATCTGCTGGTGCAGCATCTGCATCTCGGCGATCGCAAAGCGGCGAAGCAGGGCGTTCTGTTCGCGTTTCCGGTTGAGTTCGGCGACCTCGATCACCGAGCTGAGAGGGCTGCCGCGCGGGTCGAGGCCGCGCTCGACGCAACGCTGCCAGCTCTTCGAGACGATTTCACCCAGCGCCCCCGCGGGGAAACGGCTCCCCCGCTCAAGCGCGGCCCGAGCGCGCTCCAGTCCAGACACGTATTGCATGATTTTCCTCACCCTCGACCCAGTCTTCTTTTTCTTCAAAGTCGGCTGAAAACGAGCGGAAGGCAATATTCAGAAACTGAACATAGCTATGGGACGCCCTGTCCATAGTCTGGACGATGTCACGGCGGTAGAATTTCGCTAATACGTTGTTGTTGAACAATAAAAGTGTCTGGCACGGCAAGTGCAGTCACTCTTTCGGCATAGGCCCCGCGATCGGAGGCCGAAACACCGGAGGAGCCGATGAAGGCCCAAGTCTTGCGTGCTTATGACGAAAAGCTGACCGGCGACAGCTGGGTCAGCTATGAGGACGTTCCCGATCCAAAGATCGTCAAGTCGACCGACGTCATCGTCCGGATTGGCGGCGCCGGTGTCTGCCGCACCGACCTGCATATCATCGAGGGCATCTGGAAGCCGCATATGGATCCGACCGGGCGTCGGCTGCTGCCGATGATCATGGGTCATGAAAATGCTGGCTGGATCGAGGAAATCGGCAAGGAAGTCGAAGGGCTCAAGGTCGGTGACCCGGTCATCGTCCATCCGAAGATCACCGGCGGCACCTGTCTCGCCTGCCGGCGCGGTCACGATATGCATGGCGACGGCACGTTCCCCGGCCTCGACTGCGATGGCGGCTACGCCGAATATCTGGGAACGTCGCAGCGCAACATCGTGCCGCTGCCGCGCACATTGGCGCCAAAGGACGTCGCGCCCTATGCCGATGCCGGCCTGACAGCCTATCGCGCGGTCAAGAAGGCAACGCGCCATCTGCTGCCCGGCGAACGCTGCGTGGTGATCGGCGCCGGCGGTCTCGGCCATATCGGCATCCAGTGTCTGCGCGCGATGTGCGCCGCCGACATCATTGTCGTCGATCTCTCCAATGCCTCGCTGGAGCTGGCGAAGCGGAGCGGCGCCGACCACCTCGTCAAGGCGGATGGCAACGAGGTCGAGGCGGTCCTGGCGCTGACCGACGGCAAGGGCGCCGAGGCAGTCATCGACTTCGTCGGCGAGAAGGGCACCACCGCCAAGGGGCTCGCCATGACCCGGCCGATGGGGAGCTACTACGTCGTCGGCTATGGCGAGGACATTCGGGTTCCGACGGTCGACCTGGTCATCAGCGAAAAGAACATCATCGGCAATCTGGTCGGCACCTGGGCTGAATTGACCGAGTTGATGGCGCTTGCCGATCGCGGCCTCGTCGAACTGGCGACGGTGGAATACGCGCTCGCCGATGCCGATCAGGCGCTCAAGGATCTGCACCACGGCAAGATCCACGGTCGCGCGGTTCTGATCCCCTGACAGGGAACCACCAAGATCTATCGGAGGAGGAGGAGAAGGCAATGAAGGTCTTACTGCAGTTGACGTCGACATGTTGCTTGGCGGCGTTCGCCCTGGCAACGCCGGTTCGCGCGGAGGACGGCGCGATCGACTATTCGAAATATGGCGACTATGCGGTTTACGGCTCTGCGCCCGACGAGCCGGGTGCCTGTTCGTACGAGGCCATGGCCAAGAAGGACTACAAGGGCCGCACGCTGAAGGTGATCTCCCATGCGGTGCCGGTGATCGGCGAGCCGACGGACCTTCATGCGAAGCAGTTCCATGACCTGACCGGGGCTGAAGTGGACGTCGTCCACATTCCGTTCGGCGACCTCTATCAGCGGATCATGATCCCGTTCCAGACCCATCAGGCCGCCTATGACGTGATGTTCTATCCCTCCCTCTGGATCGGCGACATCCACGATTTCCTCGCGCCGGTTCCGGATTCCTACCGCGACGTCAGCGGCATGAAGGATGTCACCGTCAACTACCGCGACGTCGCCACCTGGGGCGACCAGATGGTGCAGTATCCCGTCGATGGCGACCGCCATTACCTGAAGGTCCGCGCCGACATCTTCAACAATCCGGATATGCAGGCGCGATACAAGAAGGCGACCGGCAAGGATCTGCGCATCCCGACCACCTGGGAAGAATACAACGACATCGCGGTGTTCTTTTCCGGCTGGGATTGGGCCGGCGACGGCAAGCCGCATTTCGGCAGCGCCGAGGTAACCAAGCGCGACGATCTGATGTTCTCGGCCTTCATCAGTCGCGTGGCAGCCTATGCGAAAAATCCGAACGTCAAGGGTGGCTTCTTCTTCGATCTCGCGACCATGAAGCCGGAGATCAACAACCCGGGCTGGGTCAAGGGGCTCGAAATGTTCATCGCTGCCCAGAAGGCCTTTCCGCCGGGCGGCAATAATTTCGGCCTTGGCGACGAGATCTTCTCGTTTGGCGGCGGCCAGGCGTTGATGAGCTATTCCTGGGATGACGCCTTCATCCAGGCGATGGAAAAGGGTAGCCCGATCCGCAACAAGGTCACTGCCGCACCTCTGCCCGGCTCCACGCAGGTGTGGAACCGGAATACCAACAGCTGGGACAAATTCGAGACCCCCAACGCACCGCCCTACATCACCTGGGGCTGGACGTCGGCCGTGAACAAGACGTCGAAGAATCAGGATGTCGCCTTCGACTTCCTCTGCTTCTTCTCAAACGAGGCCAATGCCGAACTCGACCTGCAGATCGGTCGCTTCGGCATCAATCCATACCGGACGAAGCATTTCGATCCGAAATTCTGGCAGGACAAGCTCGGATGGGATGCCAGCGTCGCGACAAGCTATGTCGACACGCTGTCCGGCATGGACAAGAGCAATAATCGCGTCTTCGATCTGCGCGTGCCAGGCGTCAATCAGTTCATGTCCACGCTCGCCAACGGCGTCGCCGAGGCGATGGCCGGCCAGAAGACGCCGCAGGAGGCGCTGGATGGCGTCGCGGCGCAATGGACGGAGATCGTCAACAAGATCGGTCCGGACAAGGTCCGCGCCGCCTATGCGAACGTGGTCGCGCTCGAGGACCAGGGACGCTGACGCCACCGTCACAGATCGATGTCCGGACGGGTTCATCCCGCCCGAACATCGTCCGCTCCAGCGGCGGCGTCACCCGGCTGATCCACTTGTCCGCCCTGCCAGTTGAGAGACTTCGCCATGAACGGTTCGGGCTTCAGAGCCTACAAGCTTGCCTTTCTCCTTCCAGGCTTGCTGATCCTGCTTGCCATCATTCTGTTTCCGCTGATCTTTACGATCCGCGTCAGTTTTTCGAGCTGGGATGCGATCACACCCGGTCTCAACAATGCCGGCGGCATCAACTATGCGAAGCTGTTCGGCGACGTCCGCTACTGGCAGTCGCTCGGCCGTCTCAGCCTGATGGCGGTCGGCACGGTTCTGCTGCAATATCTGCTCGGGCTCGGCCTCGCTCTGCTGGTCTGGCGCGAGGTCAAGCTGCGCCGTTTCTTTCGTGTGCTGTTCCTGGTGCCGATGATGACGACGCCGGTCGTGATGTCGGTCGTCTGGCGCACGATCTTCCACGAATCGCTCGGTCCCGCGAATGATCTGCTCGGCATGGTCGGTCTCGGCCCCTTCCAGTGGCTGACTTCCGCCTCGACTGCGATCGTCAGCGTGATGATCGTCGAGGTATGGCAGTGGACGCCGTTCATGTTCCTGCTGTTGCTGGCCGGACTTCTGAGCTTGCCGCGCGAACCCTATCTGGCGGCGGCGATCGACGGAGCCGGGCCGATCCGCACCTTCTTCAACGTGACGCTGCCGTTGCTCGCGCCGGTCTCGATCGGCGCGCTGATCATCCGATTGATCGAGGCATCGAAGATCATGGAGACGGTCTATGTGCTGACCTCGGGCGGGCCAGGAACCGCCACCGAGACCACCGGCTACTACATCTACATACGCGGCCTGCGCGACTTCGAGATCGGTTACGCCTCGGCGCTTTCCATCACCTATCTCGTCATCATGATCGTGGCGTTGACGATCATCGCCAAGCTTCTCGTCAAGGTCTTCATCGGGGAGCGCACATGATGCCGAAGCTCTATGGCCTGCTCAAATATTCCGTGATCCTTCTGTGGTCGGCTTTCGTCGTCGCGCCGTTTCTCTGGGCGCTGACGACCAGCTTCAAGACGGCGAACGGCGTCACGGGCGGTCCGACCTACATTCCATGGCTCCAGTACGAGCCGTCGCTGACCGGCTGGCGCAGCCTGTTCGGCGGCGCCGGCGGCATCGACATCGTCAAGCCCTATCTCAACAGCATCGTGGTGACCGGTTCGGCGAGCGCGATCAGCCTGGTGCTCGGCACGCTCGCCGCCTATGGCCTGTCGCGCTTCGATTACCGGGTCGGTCCGGCGAAGAACGCCGACGTGCTCTTCTTCTTTATTTCGCAGCGGATCATGCCGCCGATCGTGCTGGCGATCCCGTTCTTCCTGATGCTACAGTTTCTCGGGCTGCTCGACAGCCTGCTCGGCCTGATCCTCGTCTATATCGCGTTGCTGCTGCCGATCGCGGTCTGGGTGATGATCGATTTCTTCAACAACATCCCGCGGCAGATCGACGAGATGGCGATGCTCGACGGCTGCACGCCGTTTGGCGCCTTCTTCCGGGTGATCCTGCCGAACAGTCTGCCCGGCATCATCGTCGCCGGCCTGTTCTGCATCATCTTTGGCTGGAACGACTTCTTCTTCGCCTTCACGCTCACCTTCACCGACGCGCAATTGCTGCCGGTCGCGGTGGTGGCGTTGAATTCATCCGTGACGCCCTGGTGGAGCCTCTCGGCTTCGGCCCTGATCTCGGTCGCACCGCTCGTGCTGATCGCCTTCCTGGTCGAACGTTTCCTCTCGCGCGGCAATCTCGCCGGCGCGATCCGATAAGGGCGCGTGCCATGCCGCTCCATCTTGAAAACCTGTCGCTTGCCCGCAACGGCGTCCGCTATCTCGATCGAGTCGACGCCACCTTTCGCAGGGGCCGGCTGACCACCGTCATCGGCCGCACGCTTGCCGGCAAGACGACGCTGCTTCGCACTCTCGCCGGCCTGCAGGCGCCGGATAGTGGCGATCTGAAGCTCGACGGCGTCTCGATCGCGTCAGTCCCGGTCTGGAAGCGCGATGTCGCGATGGTCTACCAGCAATTCATCAACTATCCGCATCTGAGTGTCCTGGAGAACGTCGCCTTTCCGCTGCTCCGACGCGGACTGAAGGCGCCGGAGGCACAGTTGCGGGCGGAAGCGACGCTCGCCAAGGTCGGACTCTCGGGTTTCGCCGCCCGTCGGCCGTCGCAGCTGTCCGGCGGTCAGCAGCAGCGCGTAGCGCTCGCGAGGGCGCTGGCCCGCGAGGCGCCGATCCTCCTGCTCGACGAACCGCTGGTCAATCTCGACTACAAACTGCGCGAACAGCTGCGGGAGGAGTTCCGCGGGCTGTTCGCGGAGGAAACCAAGGCGATCGTCGTCTACACCACCACTGAGCCGGCCGAGGCGATGATGCTTGGCGACGAGATCGTCGTCATGCATGAGGGGCGCATCCTGCAGGTCGGGACTCCGGTCGACGTGTTCGAGCGGCCGGCCTCGACCGCCGTCGCCGAGATCGTCAACGATCCGCCGATGAACATCCTTCCCGGCGCCGTCGTCGACGGGCGGATCGCGCTTGGGTCCTACCGTCTTGCTTTGCCGGCGCATCTCAGCCGTCTTGCCGCGGCGGACTATCGCTTTGGCCTGCGCGCCACCGATCTTCATGTCGATCCGGCGAGCGAAATCGCCGGATCGCTGGTCTTTGCAGAAATATCGGGTTCCGAGACCTTTCTCCATGTCGAGACAGCGTTCGGCCCGCTCGCGCTGCAGATCGAGGGCATCCACGACATCGCCCTTGGCACGCAGGTGCCGATCGGCTTCTCGACCGAACGCCTGTTCGCCTTCGCGGCGGATGGTGCGCTCGTCGTTGCACCTTGAGGAGAACGCCATGGCACGGATCACGCTCGAGCGCGTCGGTCACCGCTACGGGCACGCGCCCTATGCGCTGGAACCCTTCGACATGGTTCTGGAGGATGGCCGCAGCTATGCCCTGCTTGGCCCGTCGGGCTGCGGCAAGACGACCATGCTCAACATCATCTCCGGCGTCGTAAGGCCGTCCGAGGGACGCATTCTGCTGGATGATCGGGACGTCACCGTCGTTCCGATCTCCGGCCGCAATGTCGCGCAGGTGTTTCAGTTTCCGGTCATTTATCAGTCGAAATCCGTTTACGAGAACCTTGCGTTTCCGCTTCGCTGCCGGCGTTGGCCGATCGCTCGAATCAAGGCACGAGTAGCCGAGATTGCCGATCTACTTGATCTCTCCGGGCGGCTCGGCAAGCCGGCATGGCAACTCACCGTCGATGAGAAGCAGTTGATTTCGCTTGGCCGCGGGCTCGTCCGTGACGATGTGGCGGCCCTCTTGATGGACGAACCGCTAACCGTGATCGACCCGCAGATGAAGTTCCAACTGCGTCGCAAACTCAAGGCCGTTTCACAAAAGGCGCGGCATACGGTGATCTACGTTACCCATGATCAGAACGAGGCGATGACTTTTGCCGACGAAATTCTGGTGATGAGTGCGGGAAAAGTCGTGCAGCGCGGCACGCCGCAGGAATTGTTCGAGCGCCCGCGTACCACCTATGTCGGCTATTTCATCGGGTCGCCATCAATGAACGTCTTTGACGCCGAGATCGGAGCAGGCGGGGTGATGATCGGCGGAACACCGATTGCGCCGGGTGGCGCTTTGCCGTCGGGACTGCCGACATCCGGCCTTCGGGTCGGTATCCGGCCGGAATATGCGAGCCTCGCCCAGCCCGAGGACTCCGATACGCTGGCGGCGACGGTTGTCGGCGTGCAGGATCATGGCAGCGTCCGCATTGTCGAGGTCGCGATCGGCACGGCAAGAGCTCGTCTCAAACTCGGTCGCGACATCGCACCGCCAAGTGCCCAGGCGCGGATCCGTTTGCGCCGAGACAAGCTCTGTCTCTTCGTCGACGACCATCTCATCGCCGCGGGCATATAGAGACCTCGGCCAACGAGAGGCCGGTCAGCGTTACGTCGAAGTCGATATCGATCAGCGCCTGCAGCTAGACGGCCAGGATCTCGGCATCCCAGCCCCGACCAAGATTGTGAATAGTCCAATGGACCACCCCCACACCAAATGACTTCAACGCATTGAAAATACTTCAGAAATTATTTGTCTATCGGGGTCTTGATCGGCGCCGATGGAGATCCCAGTTGTCTTCAAGATCTATGATGAAAATAAGATAGTTAGGTCGATTTAGGCAGAGGCCTCAATTCCGCGCCTATTCACAAGTTGGGCGCGAAGAGGCGCGCTGGGTCAGCGCGCGCGCCGATAATGCATGGCGACCGCGCCGCTGCGGAGCGGCTTGGCCGAGATCAGCTCGAGCCGTCGCGTGCTGGGTAGCCCGCTCTGGTAGAGGGTCGGGCCGTGGCCCGCGATCCTGGGGTGCACGAGGAGCTTGTACTCGTCGATTAGATCCAGCCGGTCCAGCTCGGTCGCGAGCTTGCCGCTACCGAGGAGCACGCCGGCTGGGGTCGCGTCCTTGAGCCTCTGCACGCCCGCGCGCAATTCGCCGCCGATGTGGTGGCTGTTGGTCCACAGGAACGCCTCTCGCGTCGATGACACTACGTACTTCGGCTTGGCCTCCAGCTTGACCGCCCACTCGCGTATCGCCGGCGGCGCCTCCTCGTCGCCGCGGGCGACCGCCGGCCAGTAGCTCTCCATCAATTCGTAGGTGACGCGACCCCACAGCATTGCTCCGACCTCATCCATAAGGTGGGTGAAGAAGGCGTGCGTCTCGTCGTCGGCAATTCCCTCCTGGTGGTCGACGCAGCCGTCCAGGGTGACGTTGATGCTGAAGGTCAATAGTCCCATGCGGCGAGTCTAGGCTCAGGGCTCATTGTTTTCAAATCCAGAAGATGACTTGTGCATGGCGGTGACAAAACGGGCCACGGTAGCGCCGGTGCTTTGCTGAGCGTGGCGGAGTAAAATCCGGCCATTGGTTGGGCTGCTCCCTTTTGGGAGCGGCCGGTGATGTTTGCCTTGGAGAGGAGGCTGTGTGAGAACTCCGCGATAAATACGCCGATTAGAAAACTTTTCCTTCCAAGGTGAAAGCTTCAGCGCTGTTTTGCCTCAGCAGGACATCCGAGCTGAGGATTTCGCATCAAACCCGCGAAATCTCGGCGTTCGTGACACGCCGGTAGAATGGCGTTCTAACGATATTTAGGATGACCGAGTTTTCACACAGCCTCGAGAGCTATGCTGCCGTTCGGCGCTTCGTGTTTGTTGAGGGTCGCAGCCAACGAGCGGCGGCGCGGGCTTTCGGGTTGAGCCGGGAGACAGTGGCGAATATATGCCAGTTCTCGTTGCCGCCGGATTACACGCGCATGGAGCCGGCGGCGAAGCCGAATTGACGCGGCAACCGAGGAGGCGTTCGCCGGAACCGCCGGACAATATCCACGGACATCATGGCTCCCGTCGTTTTTGGCTGCAGCCTCACGCGGATCGGCATTGGACGCAGTTGCCGCGGCCGATCATCTCGAGGAACATGGCTGGATCGCCCCATGTCCCTGGCCTGTCGCTCGAACTACAATACCTGCATAGATAGTGGCCGAGGTTTTCACTGTCTCAAGATCAGCCGTCCATCGAACGCTGGCCCGCCAAGGCTCCGCCGCATAGCGACCAGGACCAGGAACTTGCTGCGGATTCATTCGAATCCGACTTCACTTGCGGAGCAGACACATTGCGCCAACTGTTTCGTGGATTCGTCATTCTGATCGCCCTCGGGATCGCCTGCCTGATCGCCGCAATCGTGTCGATTGCGCTGCCCTTTCCGCCAATGCCTCCCGAGACTGATGTCTTCGGCTTTTCTGGAGAGCGGGAGAAGAGCCCCGTGGAGCTGCCACCGTTGCAGCAGTACCGCGCGTGATGGCGAGGCGCTCGCTTACAGGTTTCATGATGCAGCAAGCGAACGGATCCTGATCTTCATCCATGGTTCCTCCTACCACGGCGGCGGCTATGACGAACTGGCGACATATGTCAGCGCGGCAGGAGCCGCCAAGGTCGTCCTACCGTACCTGCGGGGGCACTATTTCTCAGGGCGACGCAGGGGCGACATCGAATACATCGGCCAGTGCGAGGACGACATCGTCGACCTCATAAGGGAACTTCGTAAGCAGGGCCACAAGGGGCCCATCATCTTGGGAGGGTATTCGAGCGGCGGCGGCTTCGTACTGCGTTTTGCAGGAGGGGATGGTCCGAAGCTGGAGGCCATTGCGGGCTATATCGCCCTGGCTCCGATCATTCCGCGCACAGCGGCCGTGCGTGGCGGGAATGCAGGCGGGTGGAACGTCATCAATCTGCCCCGCATCTTGGGACTCGTGACGCTGAATTTCATCGGTGTGCGCGGGTTCGATGGACTTCCGATCATCGCCTTCAACAAGCCCGCCAGCGCATGGGACGGGACCGAGACACTTGCCTATTCGTGGCGGCTCAATGTCACTTATCATCCTCGTAACGACTACGCGTCAGACGTGAAGGCGATGCCCTCTAGTTCGCTCGTGCTCGTCGGCGACAGCGATGAAGCCGTCGACAGCGCCGCGCTGCTCGGTCTGTTGAAGGGCGCTGGCTACCGGGGTGGCGCAGAAGTCCTTGCGCAGACCACGCATTTTGGCATTTTCCACAATGCTGAGGCGCTGAAGCGAACGGCTGATTTTGTCGCTGGTGTTCATGAACGTTGAAGTAATACCGCCGGCCTCGGCGGCTGGCTCATGTTGAGGATTCCTATTTTCGTTCGGAGCTGATTCCCCTGTGGTGGGAGGGCCGGCCTCACGCTGACCCAACCATGAGTGGCTTCTTGTCGCTGCCCTTCTTCATCAACACTCCGGTGTCAGGTCCGAACATCGAGTAGATCGGCAGCAGGCTGGCTCCGAGCGCGGAGCCTCGGGCGCCGATCGATCCGGCGAGGATCGTGGGTGCGATCAGGCCGGGCGGCAGCATCTGGGCAAAGGCGGCCCGCACCTTCGTGACGGTCTCGATGAGGACCGATGGGGGCAGGAGGCCGTCGATGACGATGGCTTCCAGATCGACCAGGGCGATGCTGCCGATGATCGCCTGGGCGAGTGCATCGGCGCAGTCGTCCTGCCATTCCGAGACCAGTGCCCGCGCCTGTGCCGGCATGGGCTCGAGGTCGCGTACGCGCGTGATCTGGAAGCCGTTGAAGCGCAGATGGGCGACCAGCGTGTAGATCGAGGCCCGGTGCAGCAGCACCTCGAACTTACCCGCGGGCTTCGGAACGGAGGCGAGATTGGAATAGGTCACGGGGAAGGGGCCGAATGCTGCCGTGTTGCCGTTTGGTCCGGTCTGCAGCGTTCCATTGAGGACGAGGCCACCGCCGACGAAAGTGCTGAGGGAGATATGCAGGAAGTCGGAATATTGCTTGCCGACGCCAAAGACGAGTTCCGCCACGGCGGCCGCCGAAGCATCGTTCTCGATCATGACGGCCAGTCCTTGGGTCTCCAGGAAATGCGACCGCAAATCCACGGCGCGCCACTCCTCCTGGACGCCGCGCGGAAAGCCCAGTTCCTCATCCCAGCCGCCGATGAAATAGGGGGCGGAGATGCCGATGCCGACCAGGCGGGCGGCGATGTCCGGCCCGAGTTGGGCGCGAAATCGCGTGATCGCGGCGCTACCGATCCGCCGGATCGTCTCGGGATCGGGATGGTCGTAGTCATGGGTTTCGAAGGCGCAGGTGTGGCCGGCAAAATCGATCAGGATCGCGTCCATCGCGCGGCGGCCGATATGGAGGCCGATCGAATAGGCCCCGTCGCGCGCCAGGCCATACATGGCGGAAGGCTGTCCCTTGCCGCCGAAACGCTTGCCGTTTTCGACGACATAGCCGCCGGCGACCAGGGCGTCGATGATCGCGGCGACAGCCGGCGGCGTCAGATGGGCGAACCGCGCCACCTCCGCCTTCGAGGCCTGACCAAAGCGGCGGATCGCGTCGAGTACGACGCGCTCATTGTAATGGCGCAGGTGCACCGAATTGCTACCCTTGCCGGCCATGGATTTCCCCCGCACATTCAATCGTTCAAGCAGTCTGCTTTAATAGCCTAGTTTTTCCGCGTTGCCAGCCTCATCGCTGAGCCCGGCTCACGCCGCCATGTAGCCTCGCGTGCCACCGTGCACAGCACCTCACTCCGGACAGGCGATCGGGGCCTTGACGATGCAATCTCATGATTATAGTAATTTGCTTTAAGTAGTCGAGGCAAGCGTCTCCATGGGAGGAGGCGGCGAACCGATCCGATGCAGCCGATGAAGCTGGGGCCTGGCGCCGCGTCGCGGCGAGGGCTGCCATGCCGTCGGTGGCGGATCCGTTCGTCGGACGCTCCGGAACGAGGTGAGGAATGATTCATTCACGGGTTCGGAGCCGCAGGGCTACGGCGTCGTCGCCTGCATGGGCGAGCCCACGGGCTCGTCATGCTTGAGCGTTCCAACATGGCCGTTGCCGAAAGCTCCGAAAAGCAGGGTGAGGTCGTTGCCTCCCTTTCCGGCGCCACCAAGATCTTCGGCGGCACGGTCGCCATTTCCGACGTATCGATCGAATTGCGGGCGGGCGAGGTCCTGGCGCTCTTGGGAGAGAACGGTGCGGGCAAGAGCACTTGCGTCAAGCTGCTCGCCGGCGTCTATCGTCCCGATATCGGCAAGGTCGTGGTTGGCGGCGAGCCGGTCGCGTTTTCCTCCCCGCTCCAGGCGCAGCGCGCCGGCATTGCCGTCATGCATCAGCATCCGGGCCTCTTTCCGGATCTGAGCGTCGGCGAGAACCTTTTCATCGGCCAGGCCGGTCCGCGGTCCTCCTGGCGGATCGATCGGGCTCGCATGCGCAGTGAAGCGCAGCGGCTGCTGCAACTCGTCGGCCTGCATGCCGATATAGACGCGCCGCTGTCGCGGCTGAGGACCTCCGAGCAGCAGTTGGTCGAAATTGCGCGCGCTTTGTCGCTCGATGCCCGCGTGCTGATCATGGACGAGCCGACGGCGGCGCTCTCGCAGCGCGAGGTCGAGCGGCTCTTTGCGGTGGTCAATAATCTGCGCGGCCATGGCGTCGCCATGATGTTCGTCGGACACCGCATGGACGAGATCTACCGCGTCGCCGACCGGATCGCGGTCCTGCGCGACGGGCATCTCGTCGGCGTCGAGCGCGCCCAGGAACTGACACGCGAGAGAGCCGTCCAGATGATGGTCGGACGCTCGCTCGACGGCCTCTATCCGCATCATGAGCCGACGGAAGCGGCGGTCCTGATGAGCGTGAAGGGCCTGTCGCGCGACGGGGCCTTCGAGGATGTGTCCTTCGAGCTTCGCGCCGGCGAAATCCTCGGTTTTGGCGGCCTGGTCGGCAGCGGACGCACGGAGATCGCGCGCGTTCTGTTCGGCATCGACCAGCCCACGGCCGGCACGATGACGCTGGATGGCGCGGATGTCCGCTTCGCTTCCGCCCGCGACGCGATGGATCGCGGCATTGCCTATGTGTCGGAGGACCGGATCGGGCAGAGCCTGGTCATGGATTTCTCGATCCTCGCCAATAATTCGCTGACCGTGCTCGATGAAGCGACCCACGGCGGACTGGTCTCCCGCTCCAACGAACTCGCCTTCGCCAAGCCCTTTCTCGACCGGCTGCGGTTGCGGTTTCATTCCTACGACCAGCCGGTCAGTACGCTGTCGGGCGGCAACCAGCAGAAGGTCGTCCTCTCCAAATGGCTCGCCACGCAGCCGCGCGTGCTGATCCTCGATGAGCCGACGCAGGGCATCGACGTCCAGGCCAAGGCCGACGTCCATGCCATGATCGCCGATCTCGCCTCTCAGGGGCTCGCCATCATCCTGATCTCGTCCGAACTGCCGGAACTGCTCGGCATGTGCGACCGGATGATCGTGCTGCGCGAGGGCCGGATCAGCGCGCGGTTCGACCGGGACGAGGCGACGCAGGAAAAGGTCATCAGTGCTGCGACGGACGCCGGCGAGGCGGAGCGCGATGCGATGCGTCCCGCTGTGGGGGCGGAATCGCAGGTCTTCACGCCAGAAAATCCCGGCCTTGCCTTGCCGCGCCTCTTTGCCCGGCGCGAATTCGGCCTCGTCGCGGCGATTGCCGCCGTCGTCATCCCCGTTTCGATCCTCAATCCGCGCATGCTGAGCGGCGCCAATCTTTCCGCGCTCGCCATGGATGCCGGCTTGCTCATGACCGTCGCAGTCGGCCAGATGCTGGTGATCATCACGCGCAATATCGATCTCTCGGTCGCCGCCGTGATCGGCCTTGCCGCCTATGGCGCGGCGTCGACATTGCATCTCCACCCTGAACTCGGCGTCGTCGGCGGCGTGCTACTCGCCTGCGGCATCGGACTGCTGGCGGGCCTCGTGAACGGCTTCGTCGTCACTTACGGCAAGGTACCCGCCATCGTGGTGACTCTTGGCACCATGACCATCTTCCGCGGCTTGAACAGCCTCTGGGCGGGCGGGCAGCAGATCAGCGCCGATCAGGTTCCGCAGTCCTGGCTGGACATGACCAGCGCCAACCTGTTCGGCATCCCCGCCGTGCTGATCATCGCGGTCGCGACGCTTCTGGTCATCGCCTGGGCGCTCCGATCCACGGTGATCGGGCGGGAACTCTATGCGATCGGCTCCAACCCCGCCGGCGCGCAGCTCATCGGCATTCCCGTCCGGGCTCGCGTGCTGCTCGCCTTTGCCGTCGGCGGTTTGCTCGCCGGCTTCGACGGCGCGCTCTGGGCGTCGCGCTATGCCACGGTGGATGCACGCGTTGCCTATGGCTTCGAACTGACGGTGATCGCCGCCGTGGTCGTGGGCGGCATCGCGGTGCGTGGCGGTTCCGGCACGGTGCTGGGCGTCGCGCTCGGCACGCTGACGCTACTTGTCATCAATAATGGACTGACGCTGGTGCGGGTCGATCCGCTCTGGCTGCAGGGCGTCTACGGGCTGGTGATCCTGGCCGCGATCGGGATCGATGCCTATGTGGCCCGTCGGGGCGCCGCGAGTCGGAAGGGAGCGCATTGATGGCCCGCCGTTCCGACACCGCTCCGGACTTCGTCGCGCGCTTCGCCAACTGGGACAATTTCCTGGCCGTCCTGACGATCGCCGTCCTGGCCTATGCCGTCCTGTTCGTGCCGAATTTCGCATCGGCCTTCAACATCTCGCAGGCCATTGCGGGCGTCTCCGAGCGGGCGCTGATCGTCCTGCCGATGGTGCTCCTGATCATCGCCCGAGAAATCGACCTCTCCGTCGCCAGCATATTGGCGCTGACCAGCGTCGTCTTCGGGCTGATGGTCCAGGCCGGTGCGCCGCTCCTCGTCGCCATACCGCTGACCCTCGTGGCAGGCGGGCTCTGCGGCGCGTTCAACGGCGTTCTCGTGACGGCACTTGGCCTGCCTTCGCTGGTGGTGACGCTTGGCACCATGGCTCTGTTCCGGGGCATCGGCTACATCCTGCTCGGCTCGGGCTCGATCAACATTTTCCCGGACAGCTTCCTGAGTTTCGGCATCGACATGGTCGGCCCGACGCCGCTTCCCTGGACGATCGTGCCGTTCCTCGTGCTGGCGCCCATCTTCGCCATCGCGCAGCAGAAGATGCCGGTCGGCCGGCGGATCTATGCGATCGGCGGCAATCCCGATACGGCGCGCTATTCCGGCATCCGTCTCGCGCGCACCGTGTTCTGGCTCTTCGTCACCTCGGGCGTCGTCTGCGCGGCAGCGGGCATGGTCTATGCCGCCCGCCTTTCCAACGCGCGGGCCAACAATGCGCTGGGCATCGAGCTCGATGTCATCACCATCGCGCTCTTGGGCGGCATCAGCGTCTTCGGCGGCAAGGGGCGGCTCACGGGCGTGCTGTGGGCTCTGCTTCTGGTCGCCACGATCCGCAACGTGCTCGGCTTGCTGCAGATCGGCGGCGATGCCCAGGGCACCGTCATCGGCCTGCTGCTCATCGTCTCGCTGCTGGCGAGCAACGCGGCCGAGCGCCTGTTCGGTAGCCTTCGCGTCCAGTTTCTCTCCCGAAAGACAGGCGAGTAATTCCGGAATCTCGCCTGCATGCAGCCAATCCGGATCGAAAGTCCCGAGGAGGAAGACCATGAAATCGCATCTCGTTAAGTCCCTGCTGCTTGCCAGTAGCCTCGTTGCCGTCGCGTCGCTCGCATCCGTCGCCAGCGCCGAGGAATGCGCGACCGGCCCGGTCACCGTCGGCTTCCTGCCAAAGCTCGACACGGATCCCTATTTCCAGGTGGCGCAGACCGGCGCCGAGGAAGCGGCCGCCGAGATCGGCGGCAAGGCCATCAAGCAGGCTCCGTCCCAGGCGACGGCCGAGGCGCAGATCGAGTTCATCAACAATCTCGTCTCGCAGAAGGTCGGCGTCATCGCCATCTCGGCCAATGATGCCAATGCCGTCGCTCCGGCGCTGAAGCGCGCCATGCAGCAGGGCGTCAAGATCGTGTCCTACGATTCCGACGTCGCCCCTGCCGCCCGCACGGTCTTCCTCAATCAGGCGGCCGGCGACAGCCTGGCCGAGATGATGCTGGAATCGATGGGCAAGCTCATCGACTATGATGGCGAGTTCGCCATCCTCTCCTCGACGCCCACCGCGACGAACCAGAACGCCTGGATCGACTTCATGAAGGCGAAGATGGCGGCCGAGCCGAAATACGCCAAGATGAAGCTCGTCCAGGTCGCCTATGGCCAGGAGAGCGAGCAGGTCAACCAGCAGCAGGCGCTGGGTCTCGCGCAGGCGTTCCCCAATCTGAAGGGCATCATCATTCCCGCCGGCATCGGCCTTCCGGCCGCGGCGCGCGCCATGGAGCAGGCCGGCCTGCTCGGCAAGATCAAGCTGACGGGCCTCGCCCCTGCCACGCTGATCAAGAAGTATATCCAGGATGGCTCGGTCCAGGACATCTGGTGGAACGTCAAGGATCTCGGCTACCTGACTTATTTCGCAGCGCAGGCCGTGGCCCAGTGCAAGCTGACCGGCAAGGAAGGCGAGACCTTCAAGGCCGGGCGTCTCGGCGACTACACGGTCGGCAAGGGCGGCGAAGTGCTGCTCGGACCGGCCGATATCGTGACGCCGGCGAACGTCGAAGAGTTCAAGTTCTGATCTTTTGACGATCAAGAGACAGATGGCGCCGCCGCTCTCGGGAGGCGGCGCCCTTCGGCTTTTGGCTCCCACTTCGCCCTCACCGAGGATTGACCGATGAAACCCGTCCTGCTGGCCGGCGAAACTTTCCATATCACGTCGTTCGCCTCCAAGGGTTATGAGGTCGGAGCCTCCTCCCGCTATACGAACGGCGCGGAACGCTATCTCGCCGCGATGGCAGCTTGCGGGATCGAGGTGACGCAGATCGGGGGCGAGCGCTGCGAAAGTGAGTTTCCGACCAGTCTCGAGGCTCTTTCTGCCTTTTCCTGTGTCGTGCTTTCCGATGTCGGCATGCTGTCGCTTCTCTATACGAAGCAGACGCGCGCGGGCCGGCGGTCCGTCAACCGGCTCGAACTGCTGCGGCAATGGGTCGAGAGCGGCGGCGCGCTGATGATGGCCGGCGGCTATACGAGCTTCCAGGGCATGGACGGCATGGCTCTGTTCCATGGCACGGCGGTCGAGGACTGTCTGCCTGTCGAGTGCCTGCCAGGACCCGATGGCGTCGAGGCGCCGGAAGGTCTCGACCCCGCGGTTGTGCAGCCCGGCCATCCGATATTGGACGGCATCAACGTGCCCATCCCCTATATTCTCGGAATCAACCGAACCTTGGCCCGCGCGCCGTCCGACGCCACGATTCTCGTTCAGGTCCCGTATCGCGGCGCCGTCCTCCCCCTCCTTGCCGTGCGCTTGTATGGTGCCGGCCGTACGCTCGCATGGGCGACCGATATCGGACCTCATTGGCTCTCGAAGGACTTCCTCGATTGGGAAAGCTATGACCGGCTGATGGCCAATATGATCCGCTGGTTGGCTCGGGAAGAGTAGACAGGTGCTAGTTCAGCGATAGACGGTCACGCCATGCAACCCCTTTCGATCGACGAACTCACGACACTTCTGACGACGAAGATCGGAGCCGCCCGGCACATGGTGGCCCTGGCCGGTCCGCCCGGTGCCGGCAAATCGACGCTCTCCGCGCAGCTCGAGGATCGCCTCAACGCTGTCCATCCCGGCGCCGCCGCCGTGCTGTCGATGGACGGCTATCATTTCGACGACCTTGTCCTCGTTCCGCGCGGCCTGCGCCCGCGCAAGGGCGCGCCCGAAACCTTCGATGTGGCGGGCTTCGAACATATGTTGCGGCGCTTGCGCGCCGATGACGAGGATGAGATCGCGGTGCCGGTCTTCGACCGCGACATCGAGATTGCGCGCGCTGGCGCCCGGATCATCCCGCGCTCCGTGCGGTTGCTGATCGTTGAGGGCAACTACCTGCTGCTCGACCGCGAACCGTGGCGAAGCCTCGCCTTCGACACGACAATCATGATCACGGCGGACCGCGAAGTCCTGCGCCAGCGCCTTTTCGAGCGATGGACGCATTACCGGCTGAACGAGGCGGAGATGGCCGTGAAGATGGACGGCAACGACATGCCCAATGTCGATCTCGTGCTGACACAAAGCCGGCCTGCCACGTATTTCCTCCGGACATGACTGTGAATAGGCGTGGATTCGGGGGCTCGACTCAAATCGACCTAACTCTCTGATTGTCATTATATATTGTGAAGGGAACCAGGGTCTTGATCGGCGCCGATCGATCCCCCGGTAGAAATAGAATTTCTGACTATTCTCAATCTGTTGAAGCCATCCGGTGTGGGGGCCTGCTTGGGCGTTTGTTCACACCTGATTGTCCGCGTCGACCATGACGCAATAGGGTTGGCACCTGAGCCTTGGCATTCGCCCCAAACGAGGCTGCTGTTTCGCTGTTCGTTTGCGGCGATGGCTTCAGTCCCTACGCCTTGCCAGATTTCCCGGAATTCATGTCGACGTTGTCGAGCGCCCTTGTGGTTAGAGTTGCCCACCGTCTTGGGCGGCGCTTGTTTGTGGCATTGGATCCGCCGCTGCCAGGCCACTTCCGAATTCGACAATTGGATTCCGCAAAGCGGCAATCGCATCTCGCTTAGCGGCAGGGTGGTGCCGCATAGCGACAGTGTCGAACCGCCATTCGGCAAAGCGATCCCGCGTTGCCGCAAGCGGATCCCGCAAACGTGCAGTCCAATCCCGGCTGACGACAATGCAATCCCGCCAGACGACAGCCGACTTTCCCTGATAGCCACCGCAAACACGGCTCCAGAATCGGAAAATCGGCCCTTCGTTTCAACAGCGAGTTTCGGATAACCCACGGAAATAACGTCGCTTTCCAAGGGATGAATGGTCCGAGGTCGGGAGGAAAGCGCTCTCAGTGGTTTCAGCGCAGAACAGGGAATGCAGGCAGAGACTGGTTTCCGGCGGGCTGCGTCCACCACCATTTTTAATGAAATCAAAGACTTAACATGGCGCGGGGCCATGTTTTGAGGCATTGTGGGAGGGGTGGAGACGAATTCCCCCAACCCCGTCGTGCCAAGATACCCGTTCCCTCGCCGCAAAACGGATCGCTTCGGAGCGAGATCAATTTAAGCCATTGAAATTGAATGGTTCGTGAACTGCTGATTGTGAAACTGATCGCTATCGGGGGTAACTGCAGTCGCCGGTTCAGGTCCTGTAAACGGACCCACATTCGCTGCTAATGCCAGAAGCAGACGCGTTGCGACATACCTTCGCCGATAAAGGGCGATTCGCTTGCTAGTTCGACCACTTCAGCAATGTCGTCTAGTGACCCTAGATCAATTAAAAAAGGCTTTAGCTCTCGTTCCTCGTGGAGCTGCCAAATGAATCGGTATTCGTTCTGGTAAAGGTATATAATGTTCTTACTAAATGCGGGAATGAGCTGATCATGACGAGTCGTGTAGGGGTCGTAATAACTGATTGTACCATGCCTGATCTCGGCGTCCGGCAGAATTGTTTCCATAGCTCGGACTAAGCGCTCTTCAAATGCTGTTTTGTCTTTCACCACAAGTGCCGCATCTGCCTTAAAATCGCTGAACAGCCGCGCATCATAGCCGAGGCCACAGCACCAGACATAGAAGTTCGGGACGTTCATGTAGCGGAACAGTTCGCTCCAATGCGGCTCAATCTCGACTTCATTGCCATTCCCATCGAGACCGTAGAGACGTGCAATCAGCCGCTCGTTGGGGGTGCTAACGTGATGCAGAAGTTCATTGTCCAACTGCGCGGCGTTGAGGGACGAGTCGTTATAATTGGCGGCAGGCTGGATGAAGAGCTTCCCGGCTAGAGCGGACAAAATGTGCTCCTTCTGCCCGAACTTGGCGTAGCAGTCCGGTGCAAAGGTGATCGGGCGAACCGTTTGACGTTGGACATAACTGCTCGAAGCGCTATGTCGTATAGCGGCTTCATCAATGACAAGTTCGACCGACTTGGACCGCTCCATCTGTTCGCGAAGCACATGAGTGTATAGCTCGAGCATTTCACGCCGACGGTCGAGGCTGCGAGGCTGCGTAACCTCTCCGTCGCGGCGAGTTGACCAGAGATTGTTCGCAATGACGGCTAGCCGCTGCTGAGGGGATTCATCAGACGCTTCACGCAGATAGCGGGATTGCATATACTGGTCACATACAGCCCTGGCATCGATCATAGCTTTTACTCATAAGGCTCCCATGCAGCACGCCCTTTATATGTTGGCGCTCATGAGTCCCCAAGCCCGAAGCTGCCAGCCCCCCTGCCACCCTAACCCGTCGTTCGCATCAAGGTCCCGCAGCCGCCTAATGCTCGCTTGCCTTTCGCCGCCGATGCTCTGAAATTTCGAAAATCCTGACGAAAACAGCAGAAAACGCTCGCAGCATTGTGGGGTACTTCTCGGGGGTATCCGAGCGGAGAGCTATGAGAAACCATAGCGACACCACCATTCGAATTCCTCCGGCCCCACCATCACCGCCGTCGAGATTGATCCGCCTATCATGGCCTGCCCGAGGCGGCCCGGCATCAGCGCCGCGCCGTCGCCATCGGCCCTCGTGGCGGAGGAAACCGGTTTCGGGCTTCGGCGTTGTCGTTGCGCGACAGTCGGTAGGCGGCTGTCAGCGCGCGACAATTCCGTCGTTCGAAATGGGTGTCATGATGGGTGAATGGCTCGAAGGGTCGTATCTGGCGACGCATATGCCGCTTCCCGCCCTTCTGCTCCGTCTGCTCATGGCCACAGGGCTCGGCGCGGTGATCGGGATCGAGCGGGAATGGAAATCCCGGCCCGCCGGGCTGCGCACCCACAGCCTGACGGCGCTCGCGGCGGCGGTCTTCACGATCGTCATGCTCGAGATTCTCAATTCACCGGCGCTCGGCATGGAGCATGTGACGGTGGACCCGGTGCGTATCATCGAGGCGGTGACCGCCGGCGTGGCCTTCCTGGCTGCCGGCGCCATCATCCAGAGCCGCGGCGAGGTGAAAGGGCTCACCACCGGCGCCGCCATGTGGCTCGCCGGCGCCGTCGGTGTGGCTTGCGGGCTCGGCTATGTTCTGGTGGCCATCATCGCTGTCGCGATCTGCCTGTTCGTCATGGTGATACTGGGCCTGCTCACGGGGGCTGCCAACGGCAAGCCCGGCAAGGCGGATTGATCCGCCCCATGGCTCACCCCTTCAACAACCACTCATGCTCCTTCGCGTTGTGGAATTTCCAGGTCCGCTTCGGGCCGGCCATGACGTTCAAATAATAGAGGTCGTAGCCGTGGATGGTGGCGCAGGGGTGGTAGCCCTTCGGCACCAGCACCGTGTCGCCGTCCTCCACCGCCATCGCCTCGTCGAGCGCGCGGTCGTCGGTGTAGACGCGCTGGAAGGCGAAGCCCTGCGGCGGGTTCAAGCGGTGATAATAGGTCTCTTCCAGCAGGGATTCGCGCGGGAGATCGTCCTGGTCGTGCTTGTGCGGGGGATAGCTCGACGTGTTGCCGCCGGGCGTGATCACCTCGACGACGAGGAGCGAATCCGCCGGCTCGTTCTCCGGCAGGATGTTGGTCACATAGCGCGTGTTCGAGCCCTTGCCGCGCACTTCCTGGCTGACATGGTCGGGGCTGATCAGGCGCGGCGGCAGGTTGCCGCCAAGACTCGGCGCCGAGCAGACCGCGAGCGTCAGTTCGGTCGTGGCCGTGACGGTCCAGTCGCTTTCGGCCGGCACATAGACGGAATGCGGCTTGCCGTCGAAGGGCGACATGCGCTCGCCGATCGTGCCGAAATCGACATCGTCGACGATGACGCGCGCCTTGCCCGAGACGAGCACGAGGCAGACCTCGCGGTCGCCCGTATTGCCCTCGACGGTCTCGCCGGCATGGAGCTTGTTCAGATCGAAGCCGACATAGGTCCAGCCGGCGGACTCAGGCGTCACATGGACGACCCGGCCATGGTCGCCGGACGGTTTGACGAGGAGATGGGACATAGTGGGGGCTCCTGCTCGTGCTTTGCGCCCTTTGCCGTCATCCCGGGCAAAGACCCGGGATCCATTCAGCCTGAGGCGCTGGCGGCTGAATGGGTCCCCGCTTTCGCGGGGATGACGGAACCTCGGAGGACGGATGCGCGTCCATCCGTCTACCGCTTCAACCCGGCCTCATCGATGAACCGGTTCAGATTGTCGAAACCCATCTGCACATATTGGAGCGGCGGGGCCTTGACCGGGTCCTGCTCGGCCTCGATCACGATCCAGCCGGAATAGTCCGGGATTTCCCGGAACACGGCGACATAGTCGATCGCGCCATCGCCGGGCACTGTGTAGACGCCGGCGAGCACGCTGTTCAGGAACGACCAATCCTCCTCGATCGCCTGCCGGGCGATCGCCGGGCGGACATCCTTGGTGTGGACATGGGCGATGCGGTCAGAATAGCGCCGCGCGAGCGCGACGGGATCGCCGCCGGCCCAGGTGATATGGCCGGTATCGAGCAGCAGGTGCACGGCCGGGCCGGTGCCTGCCATCATGCGGTCGATCTCGGCCTCGGTCTGCACCACGGTGCCCATATGGTGGTGGTAGACCAGCGTCAGCCCTTCTTCCGCCAGCATTTCGGCGAAGCGCGTCAGCCCGGCATTGAAGCGGTCCCATTCGGCGTCGGTCATCACGGGCCGGGTCGAGAGCGGGGCGGATTGCGTGCCGTGGATGGTGCGCGTGCATTCGGCCGCGATCAGCACCTTGGCGCCGAGCGCCTTCAGGAGTTCGACATGCGGCCGCGCCGCCTCGAACTCCGTCTCCGGGTTGCGCTCGATCAGAAAGGTCGAATACCAGCCCGAGACGAGGTCGAGCTTGAAGGCGTCGAGGATCGGCTTCAGCGCGGCGGGCGTGCGCGGAAACTTGTTGCCGAGCTCCATGCCCTCAATGCCGATCGCCTTGGCTTCGGCCAGGCATTGCTCGAGCGGAATGTCGCCGCCGATCTCCTGCATGTCGTCATTGGACCAGCAGATCGGGTTGGCGCCGATGCGGATCATGTGTGGCTTCCTCGCCGAATAGGGGTTTCTCTCAAGTAGAGTTCCGTCATCCCCGCGAAAGCGGGGATCCATTCAGCCGATACCGGATGGCGGCTGGATGGATCACGGGTCTTCGCTACGCTTCGCCCGGGATGACGGCAAATCTTGATGCATTGCCGCTCAAGTTCAGTTTACAAACCTCTGCGCCTTGATCGCTTCCTCATAGGCCTTGCGGGCGGCGTTGACCTGCGGGCGGACGCTGACCTCCGGCACGGCGACATCCCACCAGGCGCCGCCGGCATCGGTGGTGATCAGCGGGTCGGTGTCGATGACGACGACCGTGGTGCGGTCATTGCTCTTGGCCTCGGCGAGGGCTGTCTCGAGCTCGGCGATCGAGGCGACTTTCCTGGCGATCGCGCCGAGGCTCGCGGCATGGGCGGCGAAATCGATCGCGGGCAGAACCTCGTGCTTCGCGTCCTTCAGCAGATTGTTGAAGTTGGCGCCGCCGGTCGCCATCTGCAGCCGGTTGATGCAGCCGAAGCCGGAATTGTCGAGCACGACGATGGTCAGCCGCAGGCCGAGCATGACCGAGGTGGCGATCTCGGAATTGAGCATCAGATAGGAGCCGTCGCCGAGCATGACGACGACCTCCTCGTCGGGCTTCGCCATCTTGACGCCGAGCCCGCCGGCGATCTCATAGCCCATGGTCGAATAGCCATAGTCGAGATGGTAGGAGCCGGGCGCGCCCGCCTGCCAGAGCTTGTGCAATTCGCCGGGCAGGCCGCCCGAGGCGCAGACGACCGTCGCCTTCTCGGTCAGCGCGCGCTGCACGGCGCCGATCACCTGCCCGTCGGAGGGAAGCTCGGCATTGGTCGCCGCGGTCGCCTTGTCGGCATCGACGAACCAGGCCGTGCGCCCGGCTTCGGCGCGCTCGGCCCAGCTTTCGGGCGCGCGATAGACGCCGAGATCGGCCGAGATTTCCTTGAGGCCCGCCAGCGCGTCGGCAACCAGCGGCAGCGCCTTGTGCTTGGTCGCGTCGAAGACCTGCGTGTTGAGGCCGATCACGGTCTGGTGCTGGTTCTGGAACAGCGCCCAGGAGCCGGTGGTGAAATCCTGCAGGCGCGATCCGATCGCGAGGATCACATCGGCTTCGACCGCAAGCTGGTTGGCGGCCGACGTGCCGGTGACGCCGATCGAGCCCATATTGAGCGGATGCGCCGCCGGCAGGGAGGATTTGCCCGCCTGCGTCTCGGCGACGGGAATGCGGTGGGTCTCGGCGAAGGCCTTCAGCGCGTCGGTGGCGCCGGAATAGAGCACGCCGCCGCCGGCGACGATCAGTGGCTTCTTGGCGCCGCGCAGCGCGTGGATCGCAGCCGCCAGTTCGTCCTCGTCCGGGCGGGCGCGCCGCTGCGTCCAGATCCGCTCCTCGAAGAAGCTCTCCGGATAGTCATAGGCCTCGGCCTGCACATCCTGGCAGAGCGACAGCGTGACGGGGCCGCAATTGGCCGGGTCGGTCAGAACGGCCATGGCGCGGTGCAGCGCGGGAATGATCTGCTCGGGGCGGGTGATGCGGTCGAAATAGCGCGAGACCGGACGGAAGCAGTCATTGGCCGAGACGGTGCCGTCCTCGAAGCTCTCGACCTGCTGCAAGACTGGGTCGGGGCGGCGATTGGCGAAGACGTCGCCGGGTAGAAGCAGGACGGGCAGGCGGTTGACATGGGCGAGGGCGGCGGCCGTCACCATATTGGTCGCGCCGGGGCCGATCGAGCTCGTCACCGCCATCATGCGGCGGCGGAAGCTCGCCTTGCCGAAGGCGATCGCGGCGTGGGCCATCGATTGTTCATTATGGGCGCGATAGGTCGGCAACTGATCGCGGACCTGATAGAGCGCCTCACCGAAGCCGGCGACATTGCCATGGCCGAAGATCGCCCAGATGCCGGCGAAGATCGGCACGGTCTTGCCGTCGATCACGGTCTTCTGGTTGACGAGAAAGCGCGCCAGCGCTTGCGCCATGGTCAGGCGGATGGTGTTCATCGGACGGTTCCTCGGTCGTCTTCGGTGTCGTTCTTCCCCCTCTTCCTTAACCCTCCCCTTGGGGGAGGGTCAAAACCGGCAAAGCCGGTCTTGGGGAGGGGCGCTTGATCTCGTTCGTCTCTCTGCGCGGCTTTCGCCGCCGCATGTTTCGTCTTCCCGGCCGTCACGCGGCTCCGGCTCCGCACCCGCTCCCCAAAACCGCTGCGCGGTTTTGACCCTCCCTCAAGGGGAGGGTTCAGAGAGAGCGTTGGCGACGCTCGTCCGGGCGATCAATCCTCCTACGCCGCCTCGCTCTTCATTGCGCCTTGCCAAGCGGCGACCAGAGCCTCGAACTTCGTCGCCATGTCGGCCACGGCGTCCTCGTCGCTCATCGCTCCGCCCAGCCATTTCTCGGCCGCTTCCGCGAAGATCGTGCGGCCGACGGCGAAGCCCTTGACCAGCGGCGTCGCGGCGGCGGCGCGGAAGGCGGCGACCAGTTCGTGCTCCGGCGCTTCGAGGCCGAGCATCACGATGCCGCGGCAATAGGGATCGCGCGTCGTGATCACCGTCTCGATATTCGTCCAGGCGGTCGGGCTCTTCTGGGGCTCGAGCTTCCACCAGTCCGGCTTGATGTCGAGATCATAGAGCCGTTCCATGACGGTGGCGATGGTGGTGTCGCCGAGCGGGCCGTGCTTGCCGGCGATGATCTCGACCAGCAATTCGCGCCCGACCGTGCGCACCGCGTCGTTGAGGCGGAGCAGTTCGCGCTCCTGGCGCGCCTTGAGTTCGGCCGGATCGTCGGGATGGTAGAAGCAGAGGCATTTCACCGTATGGCCAACCGGCCATTCGACCAGATGACTGCCGAGGTCGGGCAGGTGATCGAAATCGAGCGGCCGCGAGCCGGGTTGCTCGACCGGGCGGCCGATCCAGAAGCCCTGTTTCGCCGCCTCGACCATCGCCTTCTGGCCATAGGTTGAATCGAGCAGCATGCCGTATCCCGGACGCCCCTTGGCGACCCGGGCCGCGGCCGTGACGGCGAGCGCCTTCAGGCCGTCGATCTTCTTGCGCGGCACGCCGAGTCCGTCGGCGACGGCCTCCAATTGCGAGCGATGGTCGATCGCGAGCGCCATCAGGCCCTCGGGCTGGGCGCGGCGCGTGGTCGCCCAATGGATGTGGTTGATGGCCGCGTCCTTGCGGAGCGCGAACTCCCTCGAGCCATGCTCCAGGAAGAAGGAAAGCTCCGCCCATGTCGGATATTCCGGCGAGCAGAGCAGCCGCGAAACGGCGAAGGCGCCGCAGGCATTGGCCCAGGTGGCGCAGGTCGCGAGCGGCTCGCCGCTGAGCCAGCCGCGCAGGAAGCCCGACATGAAGGCGTCGCCGGCGCCGAGCACATTATAGACCTCGATCGGGAAGCCCTCGCCGACAATACCGGCCTCTAGATCGTCGCTGATTGGCCCGTCATAGACGATGCAGCCCATGGCGCCGCGCTTCAGCACGATCGTCGCCGATGAGAGCGCGCGGATCGTCTTGAGGGCGCCCAGCACGTCATCCGCGCCGGAGGCGATGCGGATTTCCTCTTCGGTGCCGACGATGAGGTCGCAATCGGCGAGCACGGTCTTCAACTGGTCCGAGACGCGGTCGGATTTCACATAGCGCTCGAAGCCGCTGGCGTGACCCGCGAGGCCCCAGAGGTTCGGGCGATAGTCGATGTCGAAGATCACCCTGGCGCCGTTCGCTTTGGCGATGCGGATCGCCTTCCTTTGCGCCGCGTCGCTGTTTGGGCGCGAGAAATGCGTGCCGGTCACCACGATCGACCGGGCGGAGGCGATATAGGCTTCGTCGATATCGGCTTCCGAAAGCGCCATGTCGGCGCAGTCGGTCCGATAGAAGATCATCGGCGAAACGCCTTCCTCCTCGACGGCGAGGAGCACCAGCGCGGTCAGCCGCTCGGGGTCGGTCGCGATGCCCGTGGTCGCCACGCCCTCGCGCTCCATCTGCTCGCGGATGAAGCGGCCCATCTGCTCATCGCCCACCCGGGTGATCACGCCGGAGCGGAGGCCGAGCCGTGCCGTGCCGATCGCGATGTTGGAGGGGCAGCCGCCGACGGATTTCGCAAACGAGGTGATGTCCTCCAGCCGCGAGCCGATCTGCTGGCCATAGAGATCGACCGACGAACGACCAATCGTGATCACGTCGAGCGGTTTGGCATGGGCCTCGGTCATGGTGTCCTCCCGGCGTCCAGCGTGCCGGCCGGGACCCCGACATTGCGCAGCGAATGGCAACAAGGGACCGCGAAAGGCAAGCCGAACGGCAACGTCTGTTTACGAAACGCATCAACAGGGTCGTTGCCCTGCGTTCTTCGGGCGGCAATGGAACATAAATTCCGAATTGTCGTCAATATGGAATAGACGCTCTTCCTTCTCCTTCGTGGGCCGCGGAAAAGGCCAGGCGATAGGACGCGAGACGTTATCCGCGTCTCGCCTCGGCGACGGCCACCGTCAGCGTCATGGCGAGCGCCATGGAGGCGGAGAGTGAGCGGAAGCCCTCGAAATCGGCCTCGACCACCTCGAACCAGACGCCGTTCTTCGGAATGAGCGGGCTAAACGGACTGTCGGTGATGACGACTTGCGGCGTGCCGCGCTCCGCGACCAGGCGGGCATGGTCGAGCGTCGCCGAGGCATAGGGCGTGAACGAGATCGCGATCGCCGCATCGCGATCGCTCGCAAATGACAGCGTTTCCGCCTCTGTTCCCTGCGACGAGCCGACCAGGACCGTCTTCACGCCGAGCTTGCCGAAGGCGTAGCTCATATAGCTGGTGATCGGGAAGGAGCGCCGTTGGCCGATGAGATAGATCGTCTCGGCGCGTGCCAGCAGCCTTGCCGCCTCGTCGATCTGCTCGATGGCGATCCTGTCCCGCAGCGTGCCGATCGATCGTTCGGCGGCGTCGCAGAAACCGGCGAAGAGCGCGGCCGTCTCGCTGCCCTCGGCATGGGAGCGCAGCGCGTCGAGGCGGTCCTGATAGGAGGCGGGGCGTTCGCGCAGCCGGTCCTGGAAGATCGCCTGCAACTCCGAGAAGCCCTGATAGCCCAGCGCCTGAGCGAAGCGGACCAGCGTCGAGGGCTGCACATCGGCCTTGTCGGCAATGCCCGCCGCCGTGCCGAAGGCCATCTCGTCGGGATTGGCGATCGCGAAATCCGCGACCTGGCCGAGCCGCTTCGGCAGTTTTTCCCGCTTGGCCAGCAGCGCCAGCCGAAAACCGGCGAAGTCGCGCGGCGCGGCCATGTCCGTCTCGATATTCATCGACAAGCCTTCTCCATCCCGCCGCTTGACGTATCCCAATCAGACAGAATAAATATTCCATATCGGCTCAAAAAGCGCTGAAAAAATCGCATGGATCGCGTGGCCAATCCAGCCGCTGATAACAGGCGAGGCGATGGCGACCGCAAACGAGCGGGCCGACAAGGCCTGCCAACAACCGGCAACAGACCGGGCCACAGGTGAGGCAGCGGGGGGCAATAATGGGCAACGCCGTTGGCATCGGCCTGATCGGCACCGGCTATATGGGCAAGTGCCATGCGCTCGCCTGGAACGCTGTCGCGCCGACCTTCGGCGACGTACCGCGTCCGCGTCTGGTCCATCTGGGCGAGGTCGATGCCGAGACCGCAAGGCGCAAGGCGGCCGAGCTCGGCTTCGCGAAATCCTCCGGCGACTGGCGTGCCGTCGTGAGCGATCCCGAGGTGGACATCGTCTCCGTGACGACGCCGAACCAGTTCCATGCCGAAATGGCGATCGCGGCGCTCGAAGCCGGCAAGCATGTCTGGTGCGAGAAGCCGATGGCAACGTCGGAGCCCGATGCCATGCGCATGCGCGATGCCGCCCGCGCCTCCGGCAAGGTCGCGGTGCTCGGCTATAATTACATCCAGAACCCCGCCACGCGGCATATGAAGGCCCTCATCGAGGCCGGCACGATCGGCACGGTGACCCATGTCCGCGTCGAGATGGACGAGGATTTCATGGCCGATCCGGCCGCGCCGTTCGGCTGGAAGAGCGATGCGGGCTCGGGCTATGGCGCGCTCGACGATTTCGCGGTCCACCCGCTCTCGCTGCTTGCCGTCCTCGTCGGTCCGGTCAGGAGCGTCATCGCCGACATGGCCAAGCCCTATCCGACGCGGCCGCTTTCCGGCGGCGGCGCGCGCGATGTCGAGACACACGACATCGGCAACGTGTTGTTTCGATTGGAGAATGGCGCCTCCGGCAGCCTTCTGGTCAATCGCTCGGCCTGGGGTCGCAAGGGCCGGATCGCGGTGCAGATCTTCGGCTCGAAGGGCACGCTCACCTATGACCAGGAGCGGATGAACGAGCTGCAACTCTATGTCGCCGAAGGTCTGGCGGCGGAGCAGGGCTTCCGCACCATCCTGACCGGCACGGCGCATCCGCCCTATGGCAAGTTCATCCCGGCGCCGGGCCACAGCCTCGGCTTCAACGACCTGAAGGTGATCGAGGCGCGGGAAATCCTGCGCGCGATTTCGGGCGAACCGGCTCATCTCATCGATTTCGAGACGGGCCTGACGATAGAACGCACGGTCCACGCCATGGCGCGCTCGCATGAGGCGCGCGGCTGGATCGAAGTCCACTGACTCTTGGGAGGATCGACATGGTTTTGAGACTGGGACTTCTGGGCGCGGGCCGCATCGGCAAGGTGCATGCGGGCGCGATTGCCGCCAACCCGGGCGCCAGGCTCGTGGCGGTCGCCGACGCATTTGCCGATGCCGCCAAGGCGCTCGCCGCCTCGTCCGGTGCCGAAGTGCGCAGCGCCGACGACATCATGAACGCCTCCGACATTGATGGCGTGCTGATCACGACGCCGACTGATCTCCACGCCACCATGATCGAGCAGGCGGCACGGGCCGGAAAGGCCATTTTCTGCGAGAAGCCGATCGATCTCGACGTCGCTCGGGTACGCAACTGCCTCGCCGTTGTGGCGGCCGAGAAGGCGAAGCTGATGGTCGGCTTCAACCGTCGCTTCGATCCGAACTTCATCGAGTTACGCCGCCAGATCGATATCGGCGCGATCGGTGATGTCGAGATGGTCTCGATCACCTCGCGCGATCCCGGCGCACCGCCCGCCGATTACATCAAGCGCTCGGGCGGCATGTTCCGCGACATGACGATCCATGATTTCGACATGGCGCGCTTCCTCCTCGGCGAGGAGATTGCGACCGTCTATGCCAGCGCCTCGGTGCTGGTCGATCCGGAAATCGGCAAGCTCGGCGATTTCGACAGCGCCTCGATTGTGCTCACCACGGCCTCGGGCAAGATCGCCCAGATCTCGAACTCACGCCGCGCCACCTATGGCTATGACCAGCGCATCGAGGTCCATGGCTCGAAGGGCCTGGTTTCGGCGGATAATCTGCGCGCCACCAATGTCGAGGTCGCCAATGCGGAGGGCTATCGCCGCGAGCCGCTGCTGAACTTCTTCATGACGCGCTACACCGAAGCCTATCGCAACGAGATCGCCTCGTTCATTGGCTCGGTCGTGGATGGCAAGCCGATCACGCCAACCGGCGAGGACGGCCTCAAGGCCCTGGTGCTCGCGGAAGCCGCACTGAAATCAGCCCAGGAAAAGCGCGTCGTCGAAATATAAGGCCAGCGCACATGCGGGCGCGCCTGAGTGAAGGGGCGCGTTCGCATTGGATGTGACGACCTCCTGGGAAGGCCGGGCCTGACGCGCGTCGCCATGGACAATCCATAAGCCGTCCAGCATTGTCGCGCCGATCGTGGATTGGCGGGGCGGTCGGCGGCGTAGGAGCGTCGGGGAGGGGCAGCGCCGGCGTTTCGGAGTTTCGGCGGGTCTTGCCTCATCTCAATATCGGCTTCTATGGCATCATAACCGGCTTTGGCGGGCAGGGCGTCATCCTGCCCGTAGTGCTGCTTGTCGCGGTCACGTTGCTGCTTGCCGGCCAGCGCCGCGCGGCGCTCTGGTGGACGCTCTCCATCGTCACCGTGCTGGCGTTGATGCTGATCGCCAAGCTCGGCTTCATTCCCTGCGGCCGCTATTGGCCGCAACTGCGCCTGCGCAGCCCGAGCGGCCACGCCGCCTCGGCGGTGGCGGTCTTCGGTGGCCTCGCGGTGATCTTTGCGCGGCTCGCCGCAGGCCGGATGCAGCAGATCGCCATCCTCGGCGCTGGCTTCGTGCTGGCGCTCATGATCGCCTTTTCCCGCATCGCGCTCGGAGCGCACACGCCGTCCGAAGTGCTCTTCGGCTGCGTGATCGGGCTTGGCGCGCCGCTCGTGCTCTGGTCGCGAAAGGATCTGCTGCAAAGGCCGCTGCGCCTGCGCTGGATCTGGCTCATCGTCGGCCCGATCGTCCTCCTGCTCTTGCTGCGCAATGCCGACCTCGGTGCCGAGGAGCGGATCGACGCGATCGCCTACTGGATTGTCGCCAATACCGGGATTTGTCGGTAACGCACGGCCGCGTGGTGGACAGGCGGCACGTCGCCTTCTATGTTTAGAACTATTCTAAATCGAGCGATTGGGGTTTTCCTTGTTCCCGTTTGGCAAGCGGCGTTTCCGTGATTTGACGGCGCGTGAAGTTCTGGCTCTGGCGATCGGCGCGGAAGAGGAGGATGCGCGGCGCTACCGCGACATGGCGGAGCGGCTCGCTCCGAATTTCCCGGGTTCCGCCAAGGTCTTCGACGAGATGGCCGATGAAGAGGACGGGCACAGGCATCTCCTGATCGACCTCTTCAGGAAGAAGTTCGGTGAGCATATCCCGCTTGTTCGACGTGACGATGTCAGCGGCTTCGTCCGCCATCCGCCGGTCTGGTCGCTGAAGACGATCTCGGTCGACGGCTTCCGCCATGACGCGGCGACGATGGAGCTCCAGGCACAGCGCTTCTACCTGAGCGCGGCCGAGCGCGCGACCGACCCCGATGTGCGCGCCCTGCTCGGCGATCTCGCCGCGATGGAGGCGAAGCACGAGCGCAAGGCCGAGGAGCTCGAGGCCGAACATCTCGGCGAAAGTGTCCGCACCGAGGAAGACGCGACGCGCCGGCGCATGTTCGTCATGCAGATCGTGCAGCCGGGCCTTGCCGGGCTCATCGACGGTTCGATCTCGACGCTCGCGCCGATCTTTGCGGCCGCCTTCGCCACACAGCACTCTTTCGCGGCCTTTCAGGTCGGCCTCGCGGCCTCGATCGGCGCCGGCATCTCCATGGGCCTGACCGAGGCACTTTCCGATGACGGCGTCATTACCGGGCGTGGGGTGCCCTGGGTTCGCGGTGCCGTCTGCGGGCTGATGACGACGATCGGCGGCCTCGGCCACACGCTGCCCTACCTGATCCCCGATTTCTGGACCGCGACGGCGGTGGCCGGTGTCGTCGTGGCGGCGGAACTGATCGCGATCTCCTGGATCCGCTGGCACTACATGGATACGCCGCTGCATTCCGCGCTGGCGCAGGTCGTCCTCGGCGGCGTGCTCGTCCTGCTCACCGGTATCTTCATCGGCAGCGCCTGATTACGGGACAGGGCATCGAGCCCTGTCCCTTATTGGACGCCTGACTTGCGACGTTGCGGCATCTTGTGTGTTCTGGCCTGTGCCGGATCGGGGGTGTTGGCCGCGAGGTCGTCGAGGATGGGGCAGTCGGGGCGGTGGTCGCCGTGGCAGTGGCTTGCGAGATGGCGCAGCGTGCGCGCCATGCCCTCGAGCTCCCGGATCCGCCGCTCGATCTCGGCGATGTGGCCGAGTGCGATCTGCTTGACCTCGCTGCTTTCCCGCTCCTTGTCGCGCCAGAGCGCGAGCAGCGTGCCCATTTCCTCGACCGAAAAGCCGAGGTCGCGGGCGCGGCGGATGAAGCGCAATGTCTCGACATCCCTGTCGCCATAGACGCGATAGCCGGCTTCCGTCCGCGTCGCGCTCGGGATCAGCTCGATCTGCTCGTAATAGCGGATCATCTTGGCGCTGACGCCCGATGCCGCCGAGGCCTCTCCAATGTTCATCGTCTCACTCCTCAGGCGGGGTTGAAGCGCTTCAGCCGCAGCGCATTGCCGACCACGAAGACGCTCGACAGCGCCATCGCGCCGGCCGCGAGCATCGGCGACAGCAGGATGCCGAACGACGGATAGAGCGCGCCGGCGGCGACGGGGATCAGCGCGGCATTATAGGCGAAGGCCCAGAACAGGTTCTCGCCGATATTGCGCAGCGTCGCCCTGGACAGCGCGATGGCGCGGACGACGCCCGTGAGGTCGCCTGACATCAGCACGACATCGGCGCTCTCGATCGCGATATCCATGCCCGTGCCGATCGCGATGCCGATATCGGCGGTGGCGAGCGCCGGGGCGTCGTTGATGCCGTCGCCCACGAAGGCGACTTTGGCGCCGCGCGCCTTCAGCCGCTCGATTGCGGCGACCTTGCCATCCGGCAGCACCTCGGCGACGACCTCGTCAATGCCGAGCCGCCGGCCGATCGCCTCGGCGGTCGCCTTGTTGTCGCCCGTCACCATGACGATCCGGCGGCCGTGCGCTTTGAGCGCGGCGATCGCGGCCGGCGTCGACGGCTTGATCGCATCGGCAACGGCCAGGATCGCGGCGATCTGGCCATCGATCGCGACATAGAGGGGCGACTTGCCCTCCAGGCCGAGACGGGTGGCCTCGTCACGGAACAAGGCGATGTCGAGACCGGATCGCGCCATCAGGCGGTCGGCGCCGACAAGGATCGCGCGACCATCGACGATCGCGGAGGCGCCGAAGCCGGCCATCGCCTCGAAGCTGATCGCAGGCGCAAGCGTCAGGCCTTGCTCCTCCGCCGCCGCGACAATGGCGGCCGCGATCGGGTGTTCCGAGCGGGCTTCGAGGCTGGCGGCAAGGCGCAGCACGTCCGCCCGGTCGAAGCCCAGGGCAGTCACGAGATCGGTCACGGCCGGCCGCCCCTCGGTCAGCGTGCCGGTCTTGTCGATCGCGATGATGGTGGCGTCGCGCAGTGTCTGCAGGGCGTCGCCCTTGCGGAAGAGGATGCCGAGTTCGGCCGCGCGGCCGGTCGCGACCATGATCGAGGTCGGGGTGGCGAGGCCCATGGCACAAGGGCAGGCGATGATCAGCACGGCGACGGCATTGACGAGCGCGAGCGACAGCGACGGCTCGGGTCCGAAGACGGCCCATCCGATGAAGGTTGCGAGCGCCGCGGCCATCACGACGGGTACGAACCAGGCCGTGACCGTGTCGACCAGCGCCTGGATCGGCAGCTTGGCGCCCTGCGCGCTTTCAACCATGCGGATGATCTGCGCCAGCACGGTCGCGGCGCCGACGCGCTCGGCCTTGAACGAGAAGCTGCCGGACGTGTTGATCGTGCCGCCGACGACGGTGTCGCCAATCGCCTTGGCCACCGGCAGCGGCTCGCCGGTGATCATGGACTCGTCGACGAAGGATGCGCCTTCGACAAGACGGCCGTCGACGGGGATCCGCTCGCCGGGCCGGACGATGACGACATCGCCGATCCGGACATCATCGAGCACGACATCCATCGTCTCGCCATTTCGTGCCACACGCGCTGTCTTGGGCCGCAGCTTGACCAGTCGCTGGATCGCGGCGCCGGTGCGGCCCTTGGCGCGGGCCTCCAGCATGCGGCCGAGCAGGATCAGCGTGACGATGACGGCAGCCGCCTCGAAATAGAGCGCCCCCGTGCCGGCCGGCAGCAAGGCAGGCAGGAAGGTCGCGACGGCCGAATAGAGATAGGCGGCGCCAGCGCCGAGCGCGACGAGCGCGTTCATGTCGGGCGCAAGGCGCAGCAGGGCGGGGACGCCTTTGAGGAAGAAGCGCCGGCCGGGACCGATCAGCACCAGCGAAGTCAGGATGAACTGGGCATATCCGTTCCAGGGGCCGAGCGTCATGCCGAGCCAATGATGGAAGGCCGGCAGAAGATGGCTGCCCATTTCGACCAGGAAGACGGGAGCGGTCAGCGCGGCTGACAGGGCCAGCGCGCGGCCCAGTTCACGCGCCTCGCTGTCGCGCTTTTCGGCAAGATCCTCCTGCGGCGCCGCGGCGCTGATCACATGGGCCTCATAGCCGGCGCTGCGCACGGCTTCTTCGAGCGCCGTGACGGCGAGGCCGGCATCTGACGCATGGACTGTCGCCCGCTCGGTGGCGAGATTGACATTGGCGCTGCCGACGCCCGGCACTTTCTTCAGCGCCTTTTCCACCCGCGCAACGCAGGAGGCGCAAGTCATACCCTCGATCGCAAGATCGATCTCCGTCGCCGGCGTGAGGGTGGATGGGTTGGGCAGGCTGGTCATCGCAATGGTCCCGTTGGGGGATGATGACCAGGGAGATAGAGCTTCCCATCATGGCAAGGTCAAGGCCTCATTTTCGGTCTTGACCTTGCCATCGTTGGAAGCCGCACATTCCGGGTATCGTAATGAAGAGGAAGCGATTCATGGTGACGTTGAAGGTGCCCGATATGTCCTGCGGCCACTGCGTCTCGACGGTCAGGAAGGCCGTGCAGGGGCTCGACCCGGCCGCGACCGTCGCGGTCGATCTCGCGGCCAAGCTCGTGACCGTCGAGAGCGCGCTGGACGCGGCGGCGATTGCCGAGGCGGTGCGCGAAGCGGGCTATGAGAACGCTCGAGTCTGAGGCGCATGGCACGAAGGCCATTTCGCTCAGGATCGGCGGCGGCTCAGTGGCTGCGCCGCCGCATGATCAGCCGGTCGAGGCTCCATGCTCCGGGGCCAGCGGCGGCGATATAGAAGAAGATGAAGCAGAAGAGGGCGGCTTCGATGCCGCCATTGCGGATCGGGAAGAAGTCCTGCGGGCCGTGGATGAGAAAATAGGCGAAGGCCATCTCACCCGAGAGGATGAGGGCGACCGGGCCAGTGAAGAGCCCGACCAGCAATAGCGGGCTGCCGATGAGCTCGATGATGGCGGCGTACCAGAACAGTGTGAATGGCTCTACCGAAGCGAGCATCTCGACATAGGGGAAGCCGAACAGCTTCGCGGTCGCGAATTCGAAATAGATCAGCGCGGTCGCGATCCTGACGAGGCTCAGGATTTCGGGTTGCCACTTTGCCAGTACCGGTACCCGGTCCATTCACGCCTCCGGCTGCCTATGTTCGCGTTATCGATCATAGAGCAAATGCGGCGCGGCGCGCATCACGATGCGGCGTCCTCGGCGTGAGGCCGCGCCGGCATGGAACGAAATCACCATGGAACGCTTGAATCCTCGACGACGAGATTGCTGAACAGGAGGACGAGATGTCGATCGAATCCATTTTGAACACGATCGTTCCGGGCCGCGCCAAGCGCGAGGCCAAGAAGGAAACCGAACGAAAGCTCGACAAGGAGCTGACGGACAGTTTTCCCGGCAGTGATACGCCGGCGGCAGTGCAGCCGGGCTCGGGGATCACGGGTGCCGACGTGAAGGCGCTGCATCCCTCGCCCTCGCAGATCGAGAAGGGCATCAAGCCCAACTGATCCGGGGTGAGATGCGGCCACCGCGAAGGTGGTGGCGTGCCCGAAGCGCTTGAGACGAAGGCCCGGCTCTGTGCAAGCGCGCCGGGCCTTTCTGCGTCTGGCGGTCCATGTGAAGCGCGGCTGGTTCCCCAAAAGGAGAAGGGCCGCAGCGATGCCGCGGCCCTCCCAACCCTGTTCGTGACGACTCTGGAGGTCAATGGCCGGCACCCCAGGGTTCCTCAGTGAGGCGTTCCCGCGCCGTTCCGGCCTGGGGTATCAGCCGGGCAAACAGCGCGCACTGCGACCTGTCAGGTGCCGTCCGTCAAACGTTCGTCCATCACGTCCGGCGCATGCCGTTCGCCGGCGGGGTCCGGCAGGGTGCCGTTCTGGCGATCGTCGGCGAGATCCTGGCTCTGCTGGCGGCGGATATTGTCGTCCGCATTGGAAAAGCCGCCCTGCTGTTCGTCTGTATTGGCGTAGGAATCCGTCGGCTTCTGATCGGTCGCTGTCATCGCATCCTCCGTCTGGTTGATCAGGGAAGGAACGCCTGCAGGCGGTCGCGGTTCCATGCGATCGATCGGAAGGACTGTAGGCCCCTTCGCCTATGCCATCGCGAAGACGGGTTTCAGCGCCTCATAGGTCGCGCGGTAGCGTCGATAGCCGTGATCATAGACGGCGCGATTGTCGGCGTTCGGCTGGATCAGCGCGCCATGGCTGGCGAGGTGGCTCACGCCGGACCAATCGTCGGAAAGTCCGCTGCCGATCGCCGCGACCCAGGCGGCGCCCACCGAGGAGCCATAGGGGTTTTCAAGCAGCTGGACCGGCATGCCGACAATGTCGGCCACGATCTGCATCCAGATCCGGCTCTTCGTGCCGCCATCGGAGGCGAAGATCCGTTTCGGCTCATGGCCCATGTCGCGCAGCACGTCGATATGGTGGCGGAAGCCATAGGCGATGGCCTCGAGCAGCGAACGCCAGAGATGGCCGCGGCCGTGGCCGAGACTGAGGCCCGTGAAGGTGCCACGCGCCAGCGGATCGTGGATCGGGGTCTTCTCGCCGAGGAAATAAGGCAGGCAGAGCACGCCGTCGCTGCCGGCAGGCACCGCGGCGGCGAGCTTGTCGAGCGCAACATGTGGCCGCTCTGGACCTTCACCCTCGACCAGTATGCCCGCCAGCCAGTTGAGCGCGGAGCCCGACGCGGCCATGCAGCCGTTCGGTGCATAGACGCCGGGCACGAGGTGATAATCGAGATAGAGGCGGGGATCGGGCGTTGCATGGGCGGCCGCCACGACGATGTCGCCCGCGCCGCCGAATTTGAGCAGGATATCGCCCGGCGCGGCAATGCCGGCGGCGAGCGCCGATGCGATATGGTCGGCAGCGCCGCCAAAGACGGGAAGCCCCTCGGGGAGCCCGGTCTCGGCCGCGGCCTCCGCGCTGACGCGGCCCATCATTTCATGCGTCACGGTGCGGTCGGGAACGGCGCTGCGCGGAATGCCGGCGAGCGCCACCAGATCGTCGGCGATCGCGTCGGTGGTGAGATCGGTGAAGCCCGCTTCCAGCGCCCAGTTCTGCTCGACGGCGCGGCGGCCGGTCAGCCGCCAGTTCACATAGTCATAGGAGCCGAACACGGTCGCGATCCGGCTGAAGACCGCCGGCTCGTGCCGCGCGATCCAGCGCAGCTTGGCCGCGACGAGTTGCTGGTTCACGCCATTGCCGGCGCGCGCCAGGAAGCCCGCTTCGTCGAGTTCGGCCTTCAGAGCGTCGACCTCTGCGCCCACGCGTCCGTCGCTCTGCTGGATGCTCGGCCGCAGCACATGGCCGTCCGCGTCCAGCAGCACGACGGCCGGCAGCATGCCCGTGACGCAGATGCCGGCGAGCGAGCCCGGTCCATCCGGCAGGCCGGCGACGATCTCGCGCAGGATCGCGACGCTGTTCGCCCACCACTCGGCCGGGTCTTCCTCGGCCCAGCCCGGCCGGGGCGAGGAAAGCGCCACGGGGCGCGAGGCGACGGCAAGAATGTCGTCCGGCAGGCGGACGGCAATGCCGATGGTCGACGTCGTGCCGATATCGAGGCCGATGACGGTATTCGCTACAGGCATGACGAGCTTCCGGTCAGTCGTATGAGGTCTTCCCCCTCCTCACGAGGAGGAGGGGACGAGGGCGAAGCCCTAAGAGATCGTCTCGACCACATCCATGAAGCGCTTCACGCGGTCGCCATCGACGGCGTTCCAGGTGTTGCCATCGACCTTGAAGTGACTGCCGATGATGATGCCATCGGCGATCGAGAACACTTCTCGGACATTGTCGATATTGACGCCCGTATTGGCGAAGACCGGCACTGTGTCGATGACGTCGCGAACAGCGCGCAGGTCCGAGGTCTGGGCCGGCTGGCCGGTGATCGGGCCCGAAACCAGGATCGCGTCGGCGAGCGAGGAGAACACGGCGCTCTTGGCGCGCAGCGCGATCGGGCGCTGGTCCAGCGTATGCGCGAATTCGGCGTTGATGTTGAAGAGCAGCTTGAGGTCCGGCCGGCCGAGATCGCGGCGCAGGCGCAGCGCCTCCGCGGCATTGGGTTGCCAGAGACCCATGTCGGAAGCGAAGAGGCCGGTGAAGATCTCGCGGGCGAAGGAGGCGCCGGTTGCGGCCGCAATCGCGACGGAGGCCGACGGGTCCCAGAGATAGTTGACGCCGAAGGGAACCTTCAGCATCGGCTTCAGCGCCGTTACCACGGCCGTCATGGCGGCGATCGTCGCGGGGCTGCCCTTGAAGACGTAGGGGCGGTCGTTCTCATTGCCGAACATGACGGAGTGGATGCCGCCGGCCTGCAGCTTCTCGAGATCGCTCGCCGCATCGGCGATCAGCTTCTCGACACCGCCATCGGCGTCATAGAGCGGCGTGCCCGGCAGCGCCCCGATATGGACCATGCCGACGACAACCTTGCGCCGTGCGCCGAAGAAATCGAACACCATTCCCGTACTCTCCTATGTGCCGGGGAGGCTCTCGAAGCCGCCCGGCCATGCCAATTTCAGTTAGTCGCTGTCTTGTTCGCCGGCCGCGACGCTCGCGACCACCACCTCGACATCCGCCGCTTCCAGCGCGCGGGCGAGATGGGCCGGCGGCGGCGCATCGGTGACGAGGATGTCGGCCCCGGCTATGTCACAGACGCGCGCCAGCGACCGATGGTCGAACTTCGATGAATCGCAGAGGATCACGACCTGGTCGGCCCGCGTGATGAAGGCGCGCTTCACCTCGGTGTCCTCGACCGAATAATCGAAGAAGCCGGCCTCGATCAGCCCCGATACGCCGATGAAGACGCGGTCGAGATTATAATTGGCGAGCTCGCCCACCGCGCGCGATCCGACGACGGATTGCTCGGGATTGCGCACTTCGCCACCCAGCACATAGACCGGGCTCTTCGAAGCCGAGAGCACCATGGCGGCGCGCAGGCTGTTGGTGAAGACGCGCAGGTCCTGCCGCTCCACGATCGCCTCGGCCAGCGTCAGCGTCGACGTGCCGACATCGAGGCCGATCGTCTCGCTGCTGCCGATCAGCCCGGCGGCGGTCGTCGCGATGGCTGCCTTTTCGCGGGCATTGCGGTGGCGACGGCGCTTGAAGGCCGGCTCTTCCAGATCGAAGACCTCGCGCGGGCTGGTTGCGGCCGAGACGGCGCCGCCATGCGTGCGCGCCAGCAGGCCACGTTCCTCCAGGACCACGAGGTCGCGCCGGATCGTCATTTCGGATACGTTGAGATTGGATGCGATCTGCGAAACGGAGACGAAACCATCCATCTCGACGACATCGAGAATCAATGATTGCCGTGCGCCGGCCGGCATGCGCCCCAGGCGCAGGGCCGCATCGTAATTGGGGTGTGTGTCCGGCCCCATATGCAAACCTCCGGACGTTCAGGCTGAAACAGGTTCGAACATAACCGAACATCAAAGGATTGAATAGTCGCAGAATGCGCGAAACGGAGCGTTGTAAACTGTTCGATTTTGCGATTTGTTGACGGCGCTTTCGCGTTGAGGAGCTGGACCATGGCGGATATTTTCGATCTCACCGGCCGTAAGGCCATTGTCACTGGCGGGTCGAAGGGCATCGGCGCTGCCATTGTCCGTGCACTCGATCGAGCGGGGGCGACCGTTGCGATCGCCGATCTCGACGTCATGACCGCGCAGAGCGTCGTCGCCGAACTCAAGAATGGCGGCTTCGCGGTCGAGATCGACGTGACCAAGCGCGAATCCGTCGAGCATGCCTTCAATCTGGCCGTGGAAGGGCTCGGCGGATTCGACCTTCTCTGCGCCAATGCCGGCGTATCGACGATGAAGCCCGCCATCGACATCACCGATGAGGAATGGGACTTCAATTTCGACGTCAATGCGCGCGGCGTGTTCCTCGCCAACCAGATCGCGACGCGGCGCTGGCTCGCCGAGGGCACCAAGGGCGTGATCGTGAACACGGCTTCGCTCGCCGCCAAGGTCGGCGCGCCGCTGCTCGCGCATTACTCGGCGTCGAAATTCGCGGTCTTCGGCTGGACGCAGTCGCTGGCGCGTGAACTCGCGCCCAAGGGCATCCGCGTGAACTGCGTCTGCCCCGGCTTCGTGAAGACCTCGATGCAGGAGCGCGAGATCGTCTGGGAGGCGGAACTGCGCGGCATGACGCCCGAGGCGGTCCGCGCCGAATATGTGACGATGACGCCGCTCGGACGGATCGAGGAACCGGAGGACGTCGCGGACGTCGTCGTCTTCCTCGCTTCCGACGCCTCGCGCTTCATGACGGGCCAGGGCATCAACATCACCGGCGGCGTCCGGATGGATTGAGGCGGGCATCGCTTCAGTCCACTTGAAAAGACGAGTGCGCCGGCACGATAGTGACGAGGGCGCAATTCGAAGGCTTGGCGCCACGCGATCACGTGTAGGGGCGCGGTCTTGAGCGATATCCGGGAAGAGGCGAGCGCCGGTACGCCTGGAGCCGGCCCTGTAGGTGATGGCGAGGCGGTCAAGGCCGCCGGTCCCTCAGCCGGTCGCTTGCAGCGTTTCGCCGCCTGGCTCGACGCGATCGATCCCGGCACACATCGCCGGATCAAGGGGCTTCGACTCGTCACGGCCTACGGCATCGCCGCGATGATGGGCGCGCTGCCGGCCATCTCGGCCGGCCTGCATGGCGGGGCTTCTCTGAGTTCGCTCGCCGGCGGCTTCGCGCTCTGGGCGAGCGTTTCAGAGGCTCGCATCAAGCGTGGCGAATCGAGCCGCGACCTTCTCCTGCTGTGCGCCGCGGCCGTGCTCGGGGCCGCCATGATGATCGCGCTCGCGCCGCTTCTCGGCGGCGTCGGCCAGCACGGCGCGGAACTCACCCTGGTGACCGGCGCGTTTCTGGTCGGTTTTCTGAAGCGCTTCGGCGTTCTCGGCTCGGGCATCGGGTCGCAGATCTATATCGGCCAGTTGCTCGCCTATGGTGCCGGGCTCGGCGTGGCCGACCTCCCGATGGTCTGTATCGCCGGATTGATCGCCATCGGCGCGTCGATCGTGCCGCGCGTGCTGAGCGGGCCGGCCGAGCATCCGGTGATCGCGGCTGCGACCGATGCGGCGCCAGCCCTTGGCCCGCTCCGATCTCCGCCCGAACTGATCATGGGCCTGCAGGCGGCCATTGCGGCGCTCATCATCGTCATGCTCGACGATTTCGTCGGCCTCGAAGAAGCCGCCTGGGCGATCACCGCCTGCACCTATGTCATCGGCAATTCGAGCGCGCGCACGATGGAGCGAGTCTGGCGCCGCATCCTCGGCACATTGATCGGCGTGCCGCTCGGCATCGCCTGCCTGCCGCTCGCGACGGAGGCGCCGATGCTCCTCTGGTCTGCGGCCGCGCTCGCCATGATCATCTATGCCATGGCGCTACCCAACCGCTACGACATCGCCTGCGGCGCCTATGCCTTCACGCTGATCGTCACGCTCGCGATAACCGGGGAGCATTCGCTGCTGCTGTTCCTGTCCCGCATCTGGGAGACACTGATCGGCGGTGCGCTCGGCCTCGGGGTCGCGCTGATCCTCTTGCCGCTGCGCGAGCGGACGGCAAATGGCTGATCATCGCCGCCCGCAGCCTTGGCGGCAGGCGGCGATACGCGCTTCATGTCACTTCAAGATGCGGACATGTCGGGCGGGAGGCGCGGTGCTCTACGCCCGCACCCGGTTCCCAGGCAGGAACTCCGTCAGGTAGTAGAGGAAAGCGACCGCCGGGAAGGCGATGCCGGCGGCGACGATGCCGGGCCAGCCATAGGATTCGTAGACCGGGCTCGCAATCGCCGAGCCAATGGCGCCGCCGACGAAGAACATCGCGATGTAGAGGCCGTTCAGGCGGCTGCGGATCGTGTGTGAGAGCGTGTAGAGCACGCGCTGGCCGAAGACCGTGTTCGACTGGACGAAGAGATCGAGGATGATCGCGGCGACCACCATCGACATCAGCGACGCCGTCGCACCACCGAGGCCGGCGAGCGCAAAGGCGGCGATGGTGCCGAGGATGACGATGCCCGTTCCGATGGTGACGAAGCCGCGATCAGCGAGGCGGCCGGCGATCGGGGCGGCGAGCGCACCGGCGGCACCGGCAAGGGCGAAGAGCGCGATCTGCGTCTGCGACATGTGGAAGGGCGCGCCGGCGAGTTCCAGCGGCGCCGCCGTCCAGAACAGGCTGAAATCGGCGAAGAGCGCGACCTGGTAGAAGCCGCGACGGCGCAGCAGCGGCGTGTCGCGCATGATGGTCCAGAGCGAGGCGAGAAGCTTGCCATAGCTCTGGCCCTGGCCCGGATGGCGCCGCGGCAGATAGAGCGACAGCAGCGTTGCGACGACGACCATCATAGCGGCGGAAAAGGCGAAGACGCCACGCCAGCCGGCAATATCGGCGAGGATGCCGGCGAGCGGCCGCGCGAACAGGATGCCGACCATGAGGCCACTCATGACATTGCCGACGGTGCGGCCGCGCGTCGCCTCGTCGGTCATGCTGGCCGCCATCGGCACCAGCATCTGCACGGCGCTCGATGCCACGCCGATGCAGAGCGCGGCGATCAGGAAGAGGGCCGAGTTCGGCGCCAGCGTGATCAGGATCAGCGCGACGGTCGTGACGGCGATGGCGCTGATGATCAGGCGCTTGTTCTCGACGACGTCACCGAGGGGAACCAGCAGCACGAGGCCCGCGCCATAGCCGAGCTGCGTCAGCGTCACGATCAGGCTCGCCACATGCGGCGACAGGCCGACATCGGGGCCGATGAGGGCGATCAGGGGCTGCGCATAATAGAGATTGGCCGCGATCGCGCCGCAGGCGAAAGCCATCAGGAAGGTGGTGGCCGGCGTGATCTTGGGATGCGCGGCGTGGTGATGCGCCGCGTCCGGTGCGTGGGATGAACTCATGGCTGGTTCTCGTGGGGCCGGAGGATAGGCGCCAGACATGCCATGTTTTCCGGCGCCAAGCCAATCATCTGGATGTATGAGCGCGCTATACGCGGGGGCTCAGAACACCGTCCGTCGCGACCACCTTGCCGCGCTTGATCACGGTCCGCCGGCCCGGCACGCCCGACACCGCTTCCGGGATGGAAAGGGCCGGGATGAGGATGAGATCGGCGCGATTGCCGGCAGCCAGACCATAGCCGGAAAGGCCGATCACCGCAGCCGGCAGGGCCGTCACCATCGCAAAGGCATGGGCGAGATCCTCGTCGGCGTTGAACTCCTGCCGGTAGCCGATGATCATCGCCCGCTGCAGCGGATCGCCATTGCCATAGGGCGACCAGGCATCGCGGATATTGTCCGAGCCGGCGAAGACCGTGACGCCCGCCGCCTCCAGCCGCTTGACGGGCGGCATCGAGACCGGGCCGGGACCGTTGGTCATGATGGCGACCCGCGCCGTCGCAAGCGCCTCGGCCGTGCGTCCGAACTCGAAATCGTCGATCTGGCCGAGCGCGAAGGCATGGCTGACCGCGACCCGGCCTTCGAGGCCGAGCGCGATCGTGCGCGCCGCGATCTGGCGCAGTTCGAAGGCGCCGAGCGGACCCGGATCATGCAGATGGATGTCGAGGCCGACGCCGTGCTTTTCGGCGACAGCGAAGATCGCGTCGAGATGGCCAGTCACGTCATCATCGATGCCGGCCGGGTCGAGCCCGCCGACGAGATCGGCGCCCTCCAGCATGGCGGCATCGAGGAGATCGGCGACGCCGGGATCGCGCATCACGCCGCTCTGCGGGAAGGCGACGATCTGGATATCGACCAGATCGGCATAGCGCTCTTTCAGCGCCAGTTCCGCATGCAGCCCCTTGAGGCCGACCTCGCTGTCAATATCGACATGGCTGCGGATGCTGCCCGTGCCGAAGGCCGCGATCTGCTCGATCAGCCGGCCGCCGCGCTCTTCGACCGAAAGCGAGACCGTGCGGCGCAGTTCCTTTTCGGCCGCAATGCGGAGCGCGACCGTATTGCCGGGAATATGCGGGATGAAGGGCAGGCCGAGCAGGGTCTTGTCGAGATGGATATGTCCCTCGACGAAGGACGGCGCGACGAGCTTGTTCGTGCCGTCGATGCGGATGCCACCCTCAGGCGACGAGCCGGCGGGAAGAATGGCGGCGATGGTCTCGCCCGTGACGACAACGTCGACGAGCGCTCCCTCCGGCGACCGCGCGCCGGCAATGACGAGATCAGGCTGCATGAATGTTCCTGTTAGGCGATCAAGCCGACGCGGCGGGCTGCGACGACACGGTAGAGACGGTCGCCATAGATCTTTTCTTCCTCGCGCGCCGAGAAGGTCAGGCTGATGTCGTGCTCGTCGTCGGAGGCGCAGGCCGCGGCCGCGATCTCGTCCCAGCCCGGCGCCGGCAGATTGCGCCATTCCTCGATTTGCTCGGCGCTCGGCAGTGACGGGAAGCCGATCTTCGGCACGAGCGAGGCGATGACCTGCCAGAAATGGCGCATGAGCAGCGCGCGGTCGGCCGGCGCGAGGAAGGGCGCCGTGAGACGCACCCAATGGGTGCCGGTCACCGCGTGCAGGGCGGAGAAATCCATCGTCGCCGCGAAGAGGGCGAGCGATGTCTCGGCGAGGCGGCGCTGGCAATCGGGATGGATTGCCAGCATGTCGACCACGGGCGCGAAGCCGGGTGCTTCGCCGGCTGCGCGGATCGAATGCCAGAGCAGATCCGTCTCGGGCTCCAGATGGTGCATGTCCGGAATGGCGCTCGACGCAGCGAGCACCGCGCCCGGATCATCCGTGACGGGCTCGGCGCCGGTCGCGACCGGCATCTTCAGATAGGTCGCGGCCCAATAGCCGATCGCCGTGCCGACTTCGGCTGGATCCATCCGCAGCAGGCCATAGGAAATGCGCATCAGGCAGTGCAGCGCGCTCGCGCCGACGCCGGGAATGAGCGTCGGCAGGTAAGTCTTGACCGCATCCTCGATGCCGAGGCGGCGCACTTCGGCGACGAAGAGGTCGCGATAATCGGCCTCGCGCGTGCGATCGCCGAGCGCCTCCAGCCAGTTCTCGCGGGCGATCGGCGCGACGCGCGGCGGCATCGGCACGAGACCCTTCACCCGGCGATACATGGCGAGATATTCGACGAGACGCGCATCGCTGGCGCCGAGGCGGTTCAGCGCCACGAGAATCATCGGCACATGGTTGGCGAGCAGATAGGGGAACTCGACGCTGTCGCGCCGCGCATCGACGAGGAGGTCTTCGAGCGTGCTGCTTTGGGATGTCTGAGCGAGAGCCATGGTGTCCTCCTATCGGGTTCCGCGATCTTCCGGGCGGAAATGTTCTTCGTCATAAGCCATCAGGTCGGCATAGTGCGTATCCGCATCGGCGAGGAAGAGCCCACGCGTCAGCGCGGCGACCATGCGCGGCACGCCATATTTGAGCCCGGTAATGCCGTTGCAGATCGGACCGAGGCTCGGCACGGCGCCATTATTGAAAACATGGATATTGGCGAGCCAAGGCGCCATGCCCGGCATCTTCTCGGTAAATTCGAAGTTCGGGCCGAGGAAGGGATAGCGCCCGAGGCCCGGATCCTCCTCGCCCTCGGGCGGTGAGAAGCGGTCTTCCCAGAGTGCGATCTGGTCGACGAAGGCGGCGAGTTCCGGCCGCAGGCCGAGATCGATCTGGTAGCCGGTGCCGAGCAGCAGATGGTCGAATTCGAACGCGCCGCGCGGCGTATCGAGCCGGACACGGTCGCCATTCATCGTGGCGCTGAGCGGCGGGCAGCCGAGCTCGACCCTGAAATTGGGATAGGCATGGGCCGCCTGGTACATCTCATTGGTCGGCGGCGTCTTCAGATCGAAGACGCGGCGCATGAAGCGCCAGCGCCGGAGCGCGTCCAGATCGGCGAAATGGCCTAGGAAGCCCGGGAAATTCGTCCAGGCGAGCACTTCCGTCTTGGGGAACTCGCTCGAGCGCGCAAAGAGCGTGGCCGATGCGGCGCCGCCCCGTAGCGAGGCGACGGCCCAGTCGAAGGCGGAGGCGGCGGCGCCGACAATGCCGATTTCGCGGCCGACGAAGCGCTCCGCGTCGATTTCCTCGCCGCTATGGGTCCAGCGATCGCGCGGCAGGCCTTCGGAAACGAATTTCGGCACCGACAATCCGCCGGCGCCCTCGATTCCCGTGGCGAGCACGATCTTGCGGGCATAGAGCCGTTCGGCGCCGCTGGCGCCTTCGACGTCGAGCGCGAGGATGTCGCCATGGGGCGTGACGCCCTTCAGCATCGTGCTGTTGCGCACATTGAGCGCGGTGATGGCGCGATACCAGCGCAGATAGTCCATCCAGTCGGCGCGGTCGATCTTGCCGACCGCCTCCCATGCCGCCTCGCCATGGATCGCCTCGTACCATGAGCGGTAGGTCATGCTGGGCAAGCCGAGATCGGGTCCTGTCAGTTGCTTGGGCGAGCGCAGCGTGTCCATGCGGGCGCATGTGATCCACGGACCCTCGCGGCCCTCGGCGCTTTGATCGATTATGAGCACATTATCGACGCTGAGACGCTTTAGTCCGAACCCGATCGAGAGCCCCGACAGGCCGGCGCCGATGATGACGACGTCATAAAGCGGCGCGCCCTCCGGCCCTGAACGCCTCGGCATCCAGTCGCGCGGCATCGCTTCGATGCGCTCCAGATCGGCGGCAATCCGCCGTTCCAGAGCAGCGAGGCCCGTAAGGTGGCCCTGGTCCGTCCCGCTCATGGGCGCGCATCTCCGGCATGGATGCAGGCAGGAGTCGATTGACCGCATTGCGGGCTTGATGCGAAATTGGGCAATCGCCCGGATGTCGAGAGGGTCCGCGTCATGTCATTCCACGAATATTCAATGCTCTGATCGCTTAATCGCGCCGAAACCGTGTTCAGGTTCAAAAATTCGAACAAAGTGATAGTTCTCTGATTAACATCGCTTTGATTGTGGCATCCATCTTGGACGCTATGTCTTGATTTAGATCATTTGCAGGAGCGATGTGCATATTTGTGTGATTCCTGAACAAATGTGGTTTCTTGAGCGCGATTTTGTTTGATGTATACTCCGTTTCCGCTCCCTTGTCACAACAGAAGAGAGTCTGAACAATGATCAAGACATCTGCCAAGAGGCTCGGTCTCGCCGCGCTCGCCTCCTTGGCTCTCGCTTCGACGGCTCTCGCCGCGGACAAGCCCTATGCGGGCCTGACGCTGAACCTGGCATCCCAGAACGACCAGTTCGCCGCGGTGATCGCCAAGCTTGCGCCCCAGTTTGAGGAGAAGACCGGCGCGACCGTCAAGGTCGACATCCTCGACTACGGCTCGCTGCTCACCAAGACGCAGGCCGATTTCGTCGGCCACACCAAGAATTACGATCTGATCACGATGGATATCGTCTGGGCAGGTCAGTATGCCGACAATGGCTACACGGTCGATCTGACGGACTGGATCAAGCGTGACGCCGCCGAGTTGCAGCTCGACGATATCTATCCGGCTACCATCAAGTATATCGGCCAGTATAACGGCAAGCAGGTCGCGTTCCCCTTCGCCGGCTACGCTGCCGTGATGGCCTACCGCAAGGATCTGCTCGACGCGGCCGGCATCAAGGTGCCGGAGACCGCGGAAGACTTCGTCGCCGCCGCGATCAAGCTGACTGACCCGTCGAAGAAGATCTATGGCTTCGTCGCCAACGGCCAGAAGGGCGCCGCCGTGGCGCAGGATTGGCTGCAGTACAACGCCCAGCTCGGCGGCTCGATCCTGAGCGCCGACGGCAAGCCGACGCTGAATTCCGACGCCAATGTCGCGAGCCTCAAGGTCTATAAGGAGCTCTTCGACAAGGCGGCTCCTCCCGGCGCGGTCGATTATGATTGGGGTGGACGCGAGGAGAGCTTCCGTCAGGGCCTCGTCGCCATGATGGAGACCTGGTCGGTCGGCGCTCCGGGCTATTATGATCCCAACATGTCGAAGATCGTCGACAGCGTCGCGATCACCTATACGCCGGTGGGCAAGGGCCTGCCGGTCAAGTACGGCCTCGGCGGCTGGGGCATGGGCATCAACGCCGATATCGACGACAAGCAGAAGGAAGCCTCCTGGGCCTTCATCAAGTGGCTGACCAGCCCTGAAGTCCAGAAGGAGTTCAACATGGAAGGCGCGGGCAGCTATATCCGCAAGTCGACGCTCGCCGATCCGGACCTGAACAAGAAGTATCCGTTCCTGCCCGTCATCGCCAAGTCGTTCGAGAATGCCGATGGCGACTATCGTCCGCGCATCCCGCAATATCCGGAAATGCAGGACCTGCTCGGCACGGCCGTGAACGCCGTGCTCGTCGGCGGCACCGACCCGAAGGCCGCGCTCGACGAAGCGCAGGAAAAGGCAGCCCAGCTGTTCTGATCGAACATGGTCCTTCCTTTCTGGCTCTCCGTGCCCATGGCGCGGAGGGCTGGGGAGGGGGGACCAATTCCGATATGAGGAATGCTTGTACCGGCTCGGGTCTTGTTAATGATCCCAGGCCGATACATTCCCTGGCTCTCCCCGCAAGGTGAGGGGACCGACCGAGGTTCACGCCGCGAGTGGCTGTCCCGGTCTCTGATACCGAGGAACTCGCCCTTGACGTCTCTTGCCTCAGGCTCTGTGTCCATTCCCCAGCGCCGTCGTTCGGGGCTCGGCTTTCGCGACCGGCGCCGGTTCTTCCTGATCGCGCTCGCCGTTCCGGCCGTCGCCTATATCGTGCTGATCGCGCTCTATCCGCTCGTCCAGGGTATCTGGTATTCGTTCTTCGATTACCGCCTGCTCAAGAATGGCGGTCGGATGACCTTCATCGGGCTCGACAATTACGTCCAGCTCTTCACCGACAACACCGGTCGGCGGGCGATCATCAATACGTTCGTCTTTACGATCGGCGCGGTGTTCTTTGAATTTGTCCTGGGACTGGGCCTGGCGCTGCTGCTCTGGCGCGACGGGCGCTTCAACCGGATTTGCCTCGCCTTCCTGCTCATCCCGGTCACGATCACACCGCTCGTCGTCGGCCTGATCTTCCGCGCGCTGCTCGCCGTCGATTATGGCTATATCGGCTATTATCTCGCCGAATGGGGCATTACGAGCCCGCGCGGCCTGTTCGCTGGCACGGCGACGGCGCTGCCGACGCTGATCTTCATCGATATCTGGGAATGGACGCCGCTGGTGGCGCTGATCCTGCTCGCCGGCCTCAAATCTCTGCCCGGCGATATTCTCGAGGCGGCGCTGGCCGATGGCGCCACATCCTGGCAGCGCTTCAAGCTTGTGATCCTGCCGCTGCTGCTGCCGACCGTGTTTCTCGCGCTCGTGCTCAGGATGATGGATGCGTTCCGCGTCTTCGACTCGATCTTCGTGACGACGGGCGGCGGGCCGGCCGATGCGACCACCTCGCTGATGGTCTATGGCGTCAAGCAGGGCCTGCAGTTCTTCAATATCGGCTATGCCTCCGCGATCAGCAATGTGACGATCCTCTGCATCGGGCTGATGGCGGCCGCGTTCACGCTGATGATCCGCCGTGCAGACGTGAAGGCCAACGAACAATGAGCTCCGCCGCTTCGACGCTTCCCGCCTCCGCTCTTCCGGCCGTCCGCCGCCGTCGCCAGACCGCGCTCCAGCGCCGGATCATGATCGAGCGCATCGCGCTCGTCGCGATCATCCTCGTCTACATGATCCCCGTCGTCTGGCTGGTAGCGACCGCCTACAAGCCGCCCAAGGACATGTTCTCGTCTCCGCCGAGCTTTGTCTTCACGCCGACGCTGCACAATTTCCAGCGCGTCTTCGAAGTGTTCGACGTCTGGTCGCTGCTGAAGTCGAGCATCATCATCAGCCTCGGTTCGGCCGCGCTATCGCTGCTGCTCGGCGTGCCGGCCGGCTATGCGCTGGCGCGCTCGCAATCGCGCTATGCGATCTGGGTCGCCTATTTCTTCCTCGCGATCCGTACCGTGCCGATCATCGCGACGCTCATCCCGTTCTATCTGATGATGCGCGATATCGGCCTGCTCGGAACGTGGTGGGCCGTCATCCTGATCAACACGACGCTCAACTGCGCCTTCGTGACCTGGATGATGTTCTCCTATTTCCGGTCGCTGCCGCGCGACATGGAAGAGGCGGCGCTGACCGATGGCTGCACGCAATGGGGCGCCTTCATCCGCGTGGCGCTGCCCACCGTCGTGCCGGGCATCATCGCCAGCACGCTCTTCTGCGTCATGTTCTCGTGGAACGACTTCCTGGTCGCGATGTTCCTGACGAACCTCGATTCGAAGCCGCTCTCGGTCGCGCTGCTCGCCGCCTTCGGCACCAAGGACATCACCTGGGGCACGCTCGGTGCGCTGGCGCACTTCTCGACCGTCCCCATCATGCTGATGGCCTTGTTCATGAACCGCTATTTCGTCCAGGGACTGACCAAAGGCGTGCACTGAACGCTCGAGGCGAGAAGCCCGGCGGACGATTGAAAAGCGGCAGGCGGCGGAAGCTCCTGCCGCTATTTCTTTGTGGTGATGCGCTGCGGGAGGGTGCGCGTCTGGCGCTCGGCCCAGGCGAGCGTGATCATGAACGCCGTGAAGGCAGCCACGATGCCGATGATCGCGACGATATTGGTCGAAGACATGCTTGAACTCCTTGGCTTGCGCAGGGAGTTTTCGCGTGGTCGCCCAGACGCGCTTTGATCCTGATCAAGCGCGGCTGAACTGCCGCAGTTCCCCGCTCCCCGCGTAAGGCGGGGTGGGGAGAAGAAGCCGATTGACGATCGTGAAGGCCCGGTCAGGCGGGCAGAGGATTACCCGTTGCGCCGAGTGGCAGTCCGGTCGCCTTCTGGAACGCAGCCGCGAAGCTCGCAGCCTTTGCGTCCTGCCAGGAGGGGGCGAGGAAGGTCACGCCGAGCGGCAATCCGTCGGGCCGGAACCCGTTCGGGACGGCGACGCCGCACATCCCCATCAGGTTGACGAAGTTCGTATAGATGCCGAGCTGCGCATTGAGCTGGATCGGATCGGCCAGGATCTCGCTCTTGCGGTAGATGGTCGGCGTCGTCGGCACGAGCAGGATGTCGATCGCATCCCAGGTCGCCCGCGTGTCGCGCTTCAGCGCCGCAACCTTGTGGATCGCGCGGAACACGTCGACGGCGGTGTGATTGCTGCTCGTCTCCAGGATCGAGAGCGTCACCGGATGGATATGCTCGCGATACTGCGCAGTGACGGCATCCATGGAGAGCGCGCGCTCGGCGATAAAGGGGCCGCCATAGAGCAGCTTCTGCGTCTCCTCGAAGGGCGTGAAATCGACATCCACCCGCGTGCCGCCCATGGTCTCCAGCCGGGCGATCGCCTGGTCGAACAGCTTCGCCGCCTCATCGTCGCCGAAGAAGCGCAGCGCTGCACCGGCGGGGACGCCGAAGCGGAAGCTCTTCGGCAGCGGAGCGATGGTGAGATCGACCTGGTCGGCCTCGGGCTTCGAGAATTCATAGCTCGGATCGTAGCCGCCCATGCGCTTGCCGACCGTCACGGCATCCTCGACCGTCAGCGCGAATACGGTCATCGTCTCCGCGCTCTTCAGACTGCCGCCGCCGGAGACGGACGAATTGGAGATGAAGCCCGGCGTCGGCTTCAGCCCGACAATATTGTTGAAGGCGGCTGGAACGCGGCCCGAGCCCGCCGCATCGTTCGCGACAGAGAACGAGACGAGGCCCGCACCGACGGAGACGCCCGAGCCGGAGCTGGAGCCGCCCGAAATGAACTCCTCGTTGAACACGGACGAGCAGGCGCCATAGGGCGTGCGCACGCCGACGAGGCCGATGCCGAACTGGTCCATATTGACCTTGCCGAGGCAGAGCGCGCCGCTTTCGAGCAGGCGGTTCATCGCTTGGCCGGTGGTCTCCGGCGTATAGGCCATTTCCGGCAGCGCATTGGTCGTGGGCATGCCGGGGACGTCGTTGCAATCCTTGACCGAGAAGGGAATGCCCCAGAGCGGATCGCCGGTCGGGCCCGTCTCTTCGAGCTTCCTCGCCTCCGCCAGCAGGTCGGCGCGCGGGGCGAGATAGATCCAGACATGATCATCGCCGCGCGCTGCGATGCGGTCATAGATCGCGTCGATGACTGCGCTCGGCGTCAGCGCGCCCTCGGTATAGAGGCGTTGCAGCGTGGCGATATCGAGCGAGCCGGTGGCGGGCGACCAGGTGGCAGTCATGGTGTTGTCTTCACTCAAAGCTTGATGGCGGCGATCGGGGCGGTCGTCCCGAAGAGGGCGTAGCCGAAGCGCGTGATGTTGAGGATGGAATCCTTGGCGCCGGGAAGATCGGTCACGGTGCCATCCTCGAGCAGCAGACATTCGAGGCCGAGATCATTGGCCGATCGCATGGTGGCGTGGACCGCACCCTCGGTGCGCAGGCCGGCAATGATCAGGTTCGCGATGCCCTGCCGCTTCAGCAGGAAATCGAGATCCGTGCCGATGAAGGCATTGTCGCCGGCGTGATCGATGACCGGCTCGCCATCCTGCGGCGCCAGCGTCTCGACGATCTGCCAGCCGTCGGTGCCGCGCGGCAGGATCCTGTCGACCGGGCGGGCGGCATTGCGGAGGGCGGCGACGCGTGGCAGCCCGACCGTCGGATCGAAGCCGCGGCGGCCATGCAGCACCAGTCCGCCAGTCGCGCGCCAGGCGGAGAGCAGCGGCGCGAGCGCGGCGATGGTATCCTCCGCGCGGGTCTCGGCGGCGATCTCGTTCTGGAAATCGATCAGGAAGAGCGCGGTATCTTCAGTCGACCAACTGCCGGTGAAGGGCCAGGCATAGGGTCTCGACGCAACCGGTGCGAAGCTGGTCATTGTCCGGCCCCCTCGATCATGGCGACCAGGCTGGAAGACGGCATGACGGCGCCCCAGCGTCCGCCATAGGCCGAGAGCACGTCGACCATGCCCTGATGATTGGCGCTCTCGACGGCCGCCGTGCCGTCGACGACCAGCACGCAGTCATAGCCGAGATCGGCACCGTCCCGGATCGTCGATTGCACGCAGCAATCCGAGGTGACACCGCAGACGATCAGTGCTTCGATGCCGCGCGCTCGCAGCACCTGGTCGAACTCGGTGGCGTGGAACGAACTCTTGCCGGGCTTGTCGATGACGATCTCCCCGGTCTCGGGATAGAGCTCGGGGATGATGTCGTGGCCGGGATCGCCGCGCGTCAGCGCCCGGCCCTGGTTGCTTTCATCGCCAATGCCGACGCCATGAACGCGGCTGCGCCAACGCTTGACCGGGTTCAGGTCGGTCAGGTCAGGCCGATGGCCTTCGCGGGTGTGAATGATTGTCATGCCGGCAGCGCGGGCAGCGGCGAGGAGATCGGCGATCGGGCCGATGGGCTTGCGCGTGTTGTCGAAACTCTGCCCGAGACGATCGATCCAGCCGCCTGGGCCGCAGAAATCGGTCTGCATGTCGATGACGACCAGCGCCGTGCGGTCGAGGTCGAGCGAGCCGGAAACCGGCCAGGAAAGCGTCATGTCAAAACGTCCAGTCGTCAGATCTAGCTATTTGATGTGTCGCGCTTCCTTCGCGCGAACCGGTTTCCACTTCGCTCGGAAAAAGTTCTAGCTGGTGATCGCCTGCTCGGTGGCGGCATCGAAGAGATGGATCCGCGCGGGATCGACCGTGAGGCGGATGCGCTCGCCGGCCTTGAAATGCAACGTGCCGTCCAGCACGGCACGAAGGCGGGTGCGTGCGGCGACCATCTCGTCGCCGCCGCTCGGATCGTCCGCGGCCACCACGGAGGCGCCGTCGAGATCGACATGCACCAGCAGGCTGGCGCCCAGATCCTCGACGAAGGCGACCGTGCCGGGCAGCGTCCCGGGTGGCGTCGCCTCGCCGAGGACGCAATGGAACGCCTCGGGACGGACGCCGGCGATGATGGGTTTGCCGATATTGCGGGTAATCGCCGGGCGCGCGGTAAGCGCGGCCTGGTCGAGCGGGATGGTCAGCTGGCCAAGCTGCAGCGTCAGGTTGCCGCCTTCGCCGACGATCTGGCCGGCCAGCAGGTTCATGGGCGGCGAGCCGATGAAGCCGGCGACGAAGAGATTGGCCGGCGCGTCATAGAGCGTGCGCGGACCGGCGAGTTGCTGCAGGACGCCCTTGTTCATGACGGCGACGCGGTCGCCCATGGTCATCGCCTCGACCTGGTCGTGCGTGACATAGACGGTCGTGACGCCCGTCATCTTCTGCAGGCGGGCGATCTCGGCGCGCATCTGGCCGCGCAGGCGCGCATCGAGATTGGAGAGCGGCTCGTCCATCAGGTACGCCTTGGGGGAGCGCACCAAGGCGCGGCCCATGGCGACACGCTGGCGCTGGCCGCCCGAGAGCTTGCCGGGCTTGCGCTTCAGATAGTCGGTGAGTTCGAGCAGCTTCGCCGTCTCGGCGACCTTCCGGTCGATCTCGGCCTGGTCGGCGCCCCGAACCTTGAGGCCGAAGGCGATGTTCTCGGCGACGGTCAGATGCGGATAGAGCGCATAGGACTGGAACACCATGGCAATGTTGCGATCGCGCGGGGCAAGATCGTTGGCAACCGTGCCGTCGATCTTGAGCTCGCCATCGGAGATTTCCTCGAGCCCGGCGATCATCCTGAGCGCGGTCGACTTGCCGCAGCCGGAGGGTCCGACGAGCACGAGGAATTCGCCATCCTCGATCGTCAGATTGAGCGCGTTGACGGCCAGTTGCCCGTCGTCATAGCGCTTGGTGACTCGATCGAAGACGATTTCAGCCATGGGTCCCTACCTTGATTTCCAGCCGAAAGTGCCATGCGGCGTTGCCGGCTGTCAAAGTGCCATTTTGCTGAAATTTCTACCAGTATCGAACAAGAAACGGGATTTTGATCGTTCTGCCTGCCCTAGCCGCGCACAAATTCGAACATCCTGACGGTCGCCACCAGTTCCGACACCGACTGTTCAGACGTTGCCGGCAGGACGGCCGCGGGGGCGAAGCCGAGGTGAACGGCCTCGGGCGCCACATCGATTGTGGCGGTGCGGCAAGATGCGTGAATTTCGTGCGCGCCGGTTTCCCGCAGCACCTGCTCGGCATTGCCGGGCCGAATGCCGGAGCCCGGCATGATCGATATGCGCGCACCTGCCTTCTTGACCAGTTCCGCCAGCCGCGGCAGCGCATCGACCGCCCGGGAAGCCTGGCCGGACGTCAATATGCGCTCGAAGCCGAGAGCGACCGCGGTTTCAAGCGCCTCGTTCGGGTCCGGAACCAGATCGAAGGCGCGGTGCAGCGTGGTTCCGAGGGCTTCCGCGTGGCCGACCAGCCGAAACAGCACCTCGCTATCGAGCCTGCCCCGGGGCTCAGAGGCGCCGAGCACCACGCCGGCGAGGCCCGCCACGCGTGCCGCGTCGATCTCGCGCCGCATCTGGTCAATCTCGGCCGGCGAAAACACGAAGTCGCCCTCGCGTGGCCGGATCATCGCATAGACGGGTACTGGCGCCTTGCCAGCGAGCCGCATCAGGCCCGGCGAGGGCGTGAGCCCGCCGAGTGCGAGGGCGCTGCAAAGCTCGATCCGGTCGGCGCCCCCGGCAATGGCGGCTGCGAGGCCGTCTGGCGTGTCGACACAGATTTCAACCTTGATCGTCATGCCGGATCCTCCTCCGCCAGCATCGCCGCACCAATCAACCCGCTGGCGCCGCGCGTCAGGCCAGGTACGACGAGGGGCGCGTTATAGTTTCCGAGCACACGTTCCCGGACCGCGACATCGAGACGGCCAAGCAGCGCATTGTCCGAGGACAGACCGCCGCCGACCGGGATGACCGATGGTCCCAGCGTGTTCACAATCACGGAGAGCGGGCCGGCGAGCAGATCGATGAAGACATCGATCGTCCGCGCCGCGGCCGTTTCGCCATTGTGCCATGCCGCCGTGATCGCCTGGCTGGTGCGGGCCTCGCCCGCCAGCGCCTGATGGATGCGCTCCAGCCCGCGCGCCGAGCCATAAGTGTCGACGCAGCCAATCTGGCCGCAGCCGCAGCCGACGAGCGGAATGCCGCGCGCCCGGACCGCATCGGCGAGGATCGGGCCATGGCCCCATTCGCCCGTGACGCCATGGGCGCCGCGCACGAGACGGCCGCCGACCACGAGGCCGCCGCCGACACCCGTGCCGAGGATGATCGCAAACACGATCGGCATGCCTCGCCCCGCGCCGACACTGGCCTCGGCAAGCGCAAAGCAATCCGCATCATTGCCGACCTTGACCGGAATGCCCAAGCGTTCGGCAAGTTCGGCCTCAATGCGATGGCCATTGATCGAGGGAAGGTTGGCGGCCTGCGCGATTCCGTTCGCCGGATCGACCGTGCCGGCGATCGAGATGCCGATCCGGCTCGCCCCGCCACCACGCTCGACGAGGGCTGCAATCGCGTCGGAGAAGTCGGCCCAGCCCGTATGGGGCGTGGGCAGCGTGGAACGATCGGTGACCGTGCCGTCGGCATGAACGCGCGCAAACTCGATCTTGGAACCGCCGATGTCGAAAGCCGCACCGCCCTTCATGTCGACCAGTCTCACTGGAGCGCCGCGAAGGTCTGGCGAGCGCCGGCGATATAAACGCCGGCGACGTCGAGATCGCCCTTGAGATGCACGAAATCGGCGCGCGATCCCGGCGCGATGCGGCCATGCGTGCGGTCGATGCCGAGATATTCCGCCGGATAGAGCGAGGCCATGCGCAGCGTCTCGTCGAGCGAGAGACCGATCGTCTCCGTCATGAAGCGGATCGCGCTGATCATGTCGAGGTCGGAGCCGGCGAGCGTGCCGTCGCTGAGCGTCAGCTTGCCGCCTTCGCGCGTGATGACGCGGCCGTTCAGCGTGAACTCGGTCAGCGAGGAGCCGACGCTCGACATCGCATCCGTCACCAGATAGATGCGCGCCGGCGCCCGCTTGGCGCGAAGCGCATTGCTGATCGCTGCCGGATGAACATGAAAACCATCGGCGATCAGGCCGCACCAGACATCGGGGCTGTCGAGCGCCGCGCCGACGACGCCCGGCATGCGATGGCCGAGCTGGCTCATGGCGTTGAAGAGATGCGTCACGCCGCGCGCGCCGGCCGCGAAGGCCGCCGTCACGGTCTCATAGGACGCGTCGGAATGGCCGATCGTCACATGCACGCCCTTGGCCACCAACCCGGCAATCTGCGCCGGCGGGACGGTCTCGGCCGCGACGGTCGTCAGCACGTGGTCGATGCCGGTCGAGGTCAGGCGGTCAAAGTCGGCTTCGCTCATCGGGCGGATGAAGGCCGGATTATGCGCGCCCTTGCGCGCGATCGACAGATGCGGACCCTCGATATGGATGCCGAGGCAACCCGGGACCCGTGCCGCGATCGCGTCGCGCACGGCGGTGATCGCGGCCTCCGTCACCTCGGGCGTATCGGTGATCAGCGTCGGCAGCAGCGCCGTCGTGCCGTAGCGGGCATGGGCCGTGCAGATCGTGCGCACGCCCTCGACGGTCGTGGCACTGTTCAGCAGCGCGCCACCGCCGCCATTGACCTGCAGGTCGACGAAGCCCGGCACGAGCAGGCCGCCATCGAGGGTGATGAGTGTCGCATCGGCCGGCAGATGACCCGGCTCGACGACAGCCTTCACATGGCCGTCCTCGACCAGGACGGCGACATCGCGTCGGCGGTTTGCACCGTCAAAGAGTTCGGCGCCCGTGAAGGCGGTGAGGGTCGACATAGCAATTGTCCTTGAATGAATACGGATCGGTCAGACCGTCTCCGTCACTTTCTTCAGGTGGCGAGGCTGGTCGGGGTTGTAGCCGCGCGCGACCGAAACCTGCTCGACGAAGCGGTAGAAGGAGAGGCCGATCGAGATGGGGTCGGTGATCGCATGGCCGGTCGGCGCGATCGGCAGCTTGACACCGGGAACATCGGCGGCGGTGGCGGTGAAGACCTGCGCGCCCCGGGCATGGAGCGCCGATACCATGGCGATCAGGCTCGGCGCCGCCGCATCATTCGGGATGAAGGCGAGCAGCGGGAAGAATTCGTCCACGAGCGAGACGGGGCCATGCTGCAGTTCCGCGCCCGAATAGGCCTCGGCGTGCAGGATCGCTGTCTCCTTGAACTTGAGCGCCGCTTCGAGCGCGATGGCGAAGCCGGGGCCACGGCCGATCGTGTAGAGCGACGTTGCCTTGACGAAGGCCTCGAGCGCGGGGCTCCAGTCGCAGGCGAGCGCTTCCTCGAGCCGGTCGGGAAGGGCGGCAATCGCCGCCTGCAGCGCCTTGTCCTCGCGCCAGGCCGCGAGAATGGCGATCGAGGCGACGACACCGGCAATATAGGACTTGGTGGCGGCGACGCTGCGCTCGGGGCCGGCGCGCAGCGGGATGAAGCTATCGGCGAGGCCCGCCAGCGGCGCGTCCTCGACATTGACGAGCGAGAAGCTGGTGGCGCCCGCGGCCTTGACCGCCTCCATCAGCGCCAGGATGTCCGGGCTCTTGCCGGATTGCGAGATGGCGAGGGCGGCCGCGCCCTGAAGCCGGAGCGGGGCATGGTAGATCGAGGCGATCGACGGGCCGAGCGAGGCGACTGGCACGCCGGCCACGATCTCGCAGGCATATTTGAAGAAGGTCGCTGCGTGGTCGGACGAGCCGCGCGCAACGGTGACGAAGACCTTGGGATCGAGCGCCCGCAGGCGCGCGCCGGCCTCGGCGATCGCGTCGCCCGACTGGTCGAGCAGCCGGCGCACGGCGGCCGGTGCCTCGTCGATCTCGGCGCGCATCAGGGTCGTCGTCATATCCATTTCCTTCATTCTCCGACCATCGGCCGGGCAGGTCTCAGCTCAGGTTCAGTTCAGCAACGAAATCATAGGCATCGCCGCGATAATGCGAGCGGGTGAACTCCACCACGCGGCCATCGGGCAGGTAGGAGATGCGCTCGATCGAGAGCGCGGCCGAACCGGGCGCCAAACCGAGCATGGCCGCATCGGCACCGCCGACATTTTCGGCGTTGAGGCGCTGCACGGCGCGCACGGGGCGCATGCCGACGGCGGCGAGCGCGTCATAGAGCGAATTCTCGACGACGAGCGGATCCGGCAGGATGCGCGCCGGCACCACGGCCCGCTCGATGGCCATTGGTTCGTTGTCGGCGAGGCGGAGGCGGTTGAAGCGCGCGACGCGCTCCGCCGGCGACAGGCCGAGGATCATGGCCTCCGCCGAGGTCGGCATGCCGATCGAGCGCTCGAGCCAGCTCGCCGTCGGGATCAGGCCGCGGCTTCTCATATCCTCGGTGAAGGAAGTCAGGCGCGAGAGCGGCTGCTCGACCCGGCCGACGCCGCTGGAAACGAAGGTGCCCGAGCCGTGGCGCTGCCTGAGGACACCTTCGGCGACCAGGCCCTGGATCGCCTTGCGGACCGTGACGCGCGAGACATGCAGCGACGCCGCCATTTCGCGCTCGGCCGGCAGCGCATCATTCGGAACCAGCCGGCCTTCCATGATGGCGCCACGGATCATGGTCTGGAGACGCATATAGAGCGGGCCGCCTTCTTCGCCTGCGAGGCGTTCCGGCGCCAGCACGAGTTCGTTCATGCGAAGGCCTCCTTCGGCAGGAGCGTCGCGGCCAGCTGCAGCGCGCCTTCGAGCGCGTCGGATGCCGGCGGCACGATCATGGCGGAGATCGCCGGCGAAAGTCGCGGTGCATAGCGCGGCGCGAGCCCGCCAAAGAGGCTGATCCGATCGGCGCCGAGGCTGGCGAGCCTCCTCAGCGACGCCTCGATATCGCCGACCGCCTCGTCGACGATGGCGGTCGCGATCGGGTCGCCGGCATCGGCACGGTCGAGGACCAGCGGGGCGAATTCGCCATAGTCACGGGGGAGGGCTGTCTTGCCGAACGCCACCATGGCATCGGGCTTGTTGTCGAAATGGGCCAGGATCGCATCGGAGAGCGGCGTTGCCGCGATGATCCCGTCAAAGGCGAGCAGGCTCTGCCGCAACGCCTGATGACCGAGCCAGGCGCCGCTCGCCTGGTCGCCGACATGAAAGCCCCAGCCGCCGATGGTGATGAAGCGCCCGCCGATATTCGCAACATAGGCCGTGCCGGTTCCGAGGATGGCGATCGCACCATTGCCGCCCGGATGGGCGCCGCGACAGGCGATCCAGCCGTCCATTTCGAGCGCCGTGCGGCGGAAGGGCAGGGATGAGGCGAGGAAGCGATCGGCGAGCTCGGGAATATTGGCGCCGGCAAGGCCCATCCCGACCAGACACCGATTGAGATCCGCCGCGCCGAGGCCGCCTGCCTCCAGCGCGCCGGTCACCGCCGCCACGATATTGCTGAGCGCCGTTTCGACCCCGGCCAGCAGGTTGGCCGTGCCCGTCACGCATTCGCCGATCAGCGTGCCATCAAGCTGCCGTGCCCGCGCGCGGCAACGTGTGCCGCCGCCATCGACGCCAACGAGAATGACCGGTTCCGTCACGTGCGCAGCCCCAAAGGTTCTATCCGGCCATGCGGCGCATGGAATGCGCACCCGCCGATCCTATGCGCACGAAGATACCAAAATAAATCCAATTGCCAAGCGGAAAGACCAATCAAAGCCGTTCTCGAGTGAGGTTGGACCCAATGTGAGCCGGCGTTGGCGGCAACTATCAGATTTAACACAATTTATCGCTTTGACTGTGAGCGATCGCGATGGCAGATGCGCAATTCGGTACGAGCCTCTGGACGCAATGGTATTGCGTTGGTATCAGTTCCTGATTGAAAATGGAGCCTCTCGGTTCATGGCATCGCCGCGCACGGAAACGGTCGAGGATCGTTACAAGGGCATCGATCTCTGGCCTGCGGCCGACATTCTGGCGGCGCTCGCCGATGGTCAGGTGCGCGGTGCGTCGGCCGTCCGGGATGCAATCCCGGCGCTGGCACTGGCGGCGGGGCAGGCTGCGGAGGCGATTCGCGCCGGTGGACGGCTGGTCTATGTCGGTGCGGGCTCGTCCGGCCTGATCGCGCTGATCGATGCGCTCGAACTGCCGCAGACTTTCGGCATCCCGCAGGAGCAGATCATCGTGCTGCTGGCCGGCGGCGCGGCGATGACCACGACGTTGACCGGTGGGCCCGAGGACGATCCGGTTCTCGCCGCCGAGGATATTGCGCGCGCCGCCGTGACGCCCGGCGATTTTGTCGTTGGTGTCTCGGCGAGTGGCTCCACGCCCTATACCGTCACGGCCCTGAGGCTGGCGCGAGCCGCCGGAGCGGGGACGGCGGCGATCGCCTGCAATTCGTCGACGCCGCTTCACGCCGAGGCCGACATCGCGATCGTGCTCGATTCGGGCCCGGAAGTGCTGGCCGGCTCCACCCGCATGGGCGCCGGGACGGCGCAGAAGGCCGCGTTCAACATGCTCTCGACGATGATCGCGATCAGCCTCGGCCATGTCGTCGACGGCATGATGGTCAATGTGCGGGCGGATAATCGCAAGCTCGTCGGCCGCGCGACGGGGATCGTGGCCCGGATCGCATCGGTCGACGAGGCTACGGCATATCAGGCGCTGGAGATGGCCCATGGCGCGGTGAAGGCCGCGATCCTGCTTGCCGCCGGCGCGCCCGATAGTGCGACCGCAGAGGCACTGCTCGAACGAACCGGCGGCGATATTCGCCTCGCGCTCGAGGGCCTGCGCCCGACCTGAGCCGCGATCACGGCTCATGTCCCCCTTGCGCGGCGCGCCGTCTCGATGCGACTGTCGCGGCCGCATTTTGACAGGCGGACGACATGACCAAGAATATCGTGATCATCGGTGGCAGCCATGCGGGATCGCAGGCTGCGGCCAGCCTTCGGACCGATGGCTTCGACGGCAAGATCACCCTGATCTCGTCGGAACGCGAGCTGCCCTATCATCGCCCGCCCCTTTCCAAGGCGTTCATCAAGGCGGATGAGGGTGAATTGCAGGAGCTGCGCCCGGCCGCTTTCTACGAGAAGAACGCCATCGAGCTGCTGCTCGGCCGAACCGTGACGGCAATCGATCGCGTCGCCGGGCTGGTCCGGCTCGATGATGGCGATCTGCCATTCGATGGTCTCGTGCTCGCCACGGGTGCGCGCGTCCGCGTGCCGCCCGTTCATGGCATCGATCTCGACAATGTCTTCATGCTGCGCACGGCCGATGACGCGCGCCGGCTGAAAGCACGCTTCCACGAGGCGCAGGATGTCGTGGTCGTGGGCGGCGGTTTCATCGGCCTTGAGCTCGCCTCGACGGCCCGGCTCCTCGGCAAGACCGTCACCGTCCTCGAGGCGGCACCGCGGCTGATGGGCCGTGCCGTTGCGCCCGCGATCTCGGCGCATTTTCTCGAGCTCCACCGAGGTTGGGGTTCGACGATCCGGCTCGAAACCCCGGTCGCTGGGCTCGTCGGTGAGAATGGCGCGGTCGTTGCGGTCGAGACATTGTCGGGCGAGCGCATTCCCGCCGATACGGTGATCGTCGGTGTCGGCGTGGTGCCGAACATCGAACTCGCCGAGGCGGCGGAGTTGGAAGTCGCCAATGGCATCGTGGTCGACGCGACGATGGCGACCGCCGATCCGCGCATCGTCGCGGCGGGTGATGCCGTGTCGTTCCATCATTGGGCGCTCGGCCGGCCGGTTCGGCTCGAAAGCGTGCAGAACGCGGTGGACCAGGCGAAGACCGCCGCCGCCACCCTGCTCGGCAAGCCTGAGCCTTACAAGGCGGTGCCGTGGTTCTGGTCGGATCAGGGTGATGCCAAGCTGCAGATGGTCGGCCTCCTGAACGATGCCGATCGCAGCGTGCTGCGCGGCAAGCCTGAAGATGGCAGCTTCTCGGTCTTTCACTACAAGGGCGACAAACTGGTCGCGATCGACTCGGTCAATCGTGCCACCGATCACATGCTCGGGCGGCGCTGGATCGGCGCCGGCGCATCTCCCGCCCCGGAAAGCGTGGCGGATGAGAGCGTCGATCTGAAGAAGCTCGTCGTCGCCTGATCTGCCGGCATACGCGCTGGCCGGGTGATTGACAGCCCGGCTCGCCACGGCTCTCCTGCCTGTCCCACGCAGCAGGGAGCCTATCGGCCATGACCGCTTCAGCCATCGCGATGAGACAGCTTCCCGGCGCTCCGGAACAGCTGTCGACCCGGGTCGCCTTCTTCATCTCCGGCTTCGGTACAGCGTCATGGGCGCCGCTCGTGCCGTTCGCCAAGGCCCGCGCCGGCCTCGATGATGGCTCGCTCGGGCTCCTGCTGCTATGCCTCGGGCTCGGCTCGATCGTTGCCATGCCGATCGCCGGGGCGCTGGCATCGCGCTTCGGCTGCCGGGCGGTCATCATCGTCTCGGCGCTGCTGCTCGTGCTGCCGCTGCCGCTTCTCGCGACGCTCTCCAGTTTCGCGCTCCTGATCCCCACTTTGCTGATTTTCGGCGCAGGCGTCGGCTCCATCGATTGCGTCATGAACATCCAGGCCGTGATCGTGGAGCGCGCCAGTGGCCGCACCATGATGTCCGGGTTTCACGGCCTCTTCAGCGTGGGCGGCATCGTCGGCGCCGGCGGGGTCAGTGCCTTGCTCGGCTTTGGCGCCTCGCCCTTGGTCGCCACGCTCTGCGTCGCCGCGATCGTTGCCCTGGCGCTCGCCTATGCGGCGCCGAATCTTCTGCCCTATGGCAGCGAGAGCAACGGACCGGCCTTCGCCATTCCGCGCGGCGTGGTGCTCTTCATCGGTATTCTCTGCTTCATCGTCTTCCTGACCGAGGGCGCGGTCCTCGACTGGAGCGCCGTCTTCCTGAGCACGGTGAGCGGGCTCGATCCGGCCTATGCGGGGCTCGGCTACACTGCTTTCGCCACGACGATGACGATCGGTCGATTGACGGGCGACGCCATCGTGCGCCGCGTCGGGCGGACGAATATCATCCTGTTTGGTGGCCTCTGCGCCGCAGCCGGGCTGCTGCTCGCGACCACGGTCCAGCTCTGGTTCGCCGGTCTCATGGGCTATGCGCTCGTCGGCGCCGGCTGTTCCAACATCGTGCCGGTGCTCTACTCGGCCGTCGGGCAGCAGAAGACCATGCCGGAGCACATCGCCGTGCCGGCGATCACGACGCTCGGCTATTCCGGCATTCTTGCGGGACCGGCGGCCATCGGGTTCGTCGCCCATCTGACCAGCCTGCCGACAGCCTTCGTGCTGGTCGCGATCGCGCTCGTTGGCGTCGCACTCAGCGGGCGTCTGCTCAAGACCGGCGGTTGAAGCCGCCCGCTACCGCTATTTCGCCGATGTCGCCGTCGGATGGGTCGTTCCTGTCCGGCAATCCGGTCAGCGTCCCATTCCGCCCGGGCCCGGGCCATTGCCGTCGCCGAACCCTCCGCCGTTGAAGCCGCCCGAAGGGGGTGGGCCGTCGCGGTTCATACCACCGGTCATGCCAGTCGTGCCGCCACCCGGCCCCGGCGCGTTGCCCAGTGGGCCGCCCATGCCGGAACGATCGTGACCCGGGCCCGATGGTGGCTGGCCGCCAAACGGGTTGAACCCATTCGGCCCGTCTCCCGGTCCATTATCGAAGCGATCGCGGATAATGCCGGGGGGCGCGTTGCCGTTGCCCCAGCGCTGGCCCTTGCCTTCGCTCCGGATTGAGTCGAGCCGGGCCGCTCCTGAGCGGTCGATCGTCGCCGTCACGACGGTCCGGCCATGGGCATTGAAGGTTGCCTGACCCACATCGCGGATCAAGAGGTCCGAGCCGACCCGGATGTCCTGCCCGTCACGGGTGACATAGGCCTCGATCGAGAGCCTGGTGAGATTGTTGCCGCGTGGCAATCCGTCCAGCGTGGCGTCGGCCACGACCAGTCCGCCATCGGCGGGGCGACCGGCAATCGCGAGGGGCCGTCCGATGAGTTTGCGGTCGAGCCCATACAGCGCGAGGGTGCCGATCCGGACCTGATCGTTCGAGAGCAGCGGCGTGCCCGTGATCCGATCGGGGCCCGAGCGTCGCCTCTGGATCAGGCTCGCAACGATGGCGCCATCGGGGCGACGCAGACCTCCGATCGCGACGCGGGCGCCAGCTTTCCACCATTTGGCGGCAGGCAGCCGATCTGCGATGACGGTCTGTCCGAGAACTGTCAGCCGGGAGCCCTCGACCTTCTCGATCCGTCCCACGACGATACTCGTGACGTCGATCGCCGTCGTTGAATAGGTGTCGCCCCGCGCCGTCGCGGTCACCCGGACGACCTGGCCGATGCGAAGGTCGCGGACGGATGCCGGTGCTCCGTCGATGCGGACACGCACGTTGCGGCCATACTGGATCCGCACGCCATTCACGAAGATGCTGCCGAAGCGCTCGATCGTGCCGACGAAGCCGTAGACATTGTCGACGCCGGAACGCGAGATGCCCGTGCCGCCAATGCCGCGGTCGGCCGGCTTGTCGTCCTGCGCGCGAGCACCCGGCGTCGGAAACAGGAACACGCTGCCGAGCGCACGGAGGAGATGGCGACGGGAGAGGGAGAGCTTGACGCTCATGAGCTTGCGCCTCCGTCGTCGCGGCCTTCCGGCGGTCCGGCCTCGCCGTCGGCCGCCCTGGCGCCTGGCTCGGACGACCTGCGATCCGTCACCTGCTCGGCGTAGACGTAAATGCCGAAATTGATGCGCCAGTCTCCCGGCTCGTCGGTCTGGCAGGCTTCGTGCGCCTCACGATTGGCCGTCAGCAAGGCCTCCATGGCCAAACCTCTTGAACGCTCTTCCAATTGTTCGGCCAGGACTTGCGACAAGCCGTCATAGTGCATGGCCCGCTCCAGAAAACGAGGGCTGTTTCCCTCGACATTGGCGACCGCCGCCGCAATGTGGTCGTGCAGGTTTCGTCCGAGATAATAGAGCTGTCGCTCGCTGCCGGGTTGCGGGGTGAAGGCCGTTTCGGCGATGACGAGCCTGTCTTCGGCATCGTGGACGACCAGACCGCGATCGAGCCATTCGTCGAGAATGGCGCGTGGCCTAACATCGCGCGTGACGGCCTCGACCAGTTTCTCGAAGGACGGAGCGGGTTCCTCGGCCGTGCGTGGCAGCGGCAGCGGGTGGCCGTCCGGGCCGGTGAAGTCCTTCGAGGCCAACCAATGGGCGAGGATCAGGCTGGTCCGCGAGACGGTGGCCGGCACCGCATTGACCGGCGCACCGGCACCGCGCAGACGGCTCACTTCCTTGCGATGGATCCCGGTGAGCAGGCTGACCCGGCTGTCGGTCTGCGCCTTGTCGGGCAATACGAAATCGTGTTCCGCCACGTTCACATAGAGTTCGCGGAGAATGTCCGCCAGCGCGGGAAAGGTGATGCCGCTACGGATCAGGAGTCGGACCAGCGGGCGCAGCAGCCATGCGAGCGGCGCATGCATCTGCGATCCGTTGAGCGTTGGTCCCTTCGATCCGGGCATCTCTCTCCCCACAAATTCCGTGGGACATTATCCCATTTTTTCACGTTTGCGGAATCTCGTTTGATTGGCGTGTGAAATTGTCCCACATAGCTTTAGCCTCTCGCAGAAGCCGAACTGTGCTGGCGGGGTGATGAACTCTCTCGTCCGGCTCCGATCATCTTGCAGCGCGGTCAAGGGCCGCGTTGCCCCGTTGCGTCGCATCGACTAGAAGAGCGCCAATCCAATTCCTATATCTGGCCCTTCACGACAGCGGGGCGTTCGGAGCAGTTTATGGCGCGGCAGTTCATCTATTTCATGCAGGGTCTGACCAAGTCCTATATGGGCGGGAAGAAGGTCCTGGAGAACGTGCATCTCTCCTTCTATCCCGACGCCAAGATCGGCGTGCTCGGCCCGAACGGTTCGGGCAAGTCGACGCTGCTCAAGATCATGGCCGGGCTCGACAAGGACTATACGGGCGAGGCCTGGGTGGCACAGGGCGCCACGGTCGGCTATCTCGCACAGGAGCCGCAGCTCGATCCGTCGAAGAACGTGTTCGAGAACGTGATGGAAGGCGTCGCCAAGAAGAAGGCGATCGTCGACCGCTACAACGAGCTGATGATGAACTACTCCGACGAGACCGCGGAGGAGGGCGCCAAGCTCCAGGACATCATTGACGCGCAAAATCTCTGGGATCTGGAAAGCCAGGTCGAGATGGCGATGGACGCGCTGCGCTGCCCGCCGAGCGAGGCATCCGTCGCAAATCTCTCGGGCGGTGAGAAGCGCCGCATCGCACTCTGCCGCCTGCTGCTGGAACAGCCCGATCTGCTGCTCCTCGACGAACCGACGAACCATCTCGATGCCGAATCGATCAATTGGCTCGAAGGGCATCTGCGCGACTATCCGGGCGCGATCCTGATCGTCACCCATGACCGCTACTTCCTCGACAACGTCACCGGCTGGATCCTCGAACTCGATCGCGGCCGTTCCATTCCGTACGAAGGCAACTACTCCGTCTATCTGGAGAAGAAGGCCAAGCGCATGGAGCAGGAAGGCCGCGAGGACATGACCCACATGAAGGCGATCGAGCGCGAACGCCAGTGGATCCAGCAATCGCCGAAGGCGCGTCAGTCCAAGTCGAAGGCCCGTATCAAGGCCTATGACGAGTTGGTCGAGCGCGCAGAGGGCAAGACGCTACAGACGGCGCAGATCGTCATCCCGGTCGGCGAGCGTCTCGGCGACAAGGTCATCGAGGTCGAGAACCTGTCGAAGTCCTATGGCGATCGCCTGCTGATCGACAATCTGTCGTTCAAGCTCCCGCCGGGCGGCATCGTCGGCGTCATCGGGCCGAACGGCGCCGGCAAGTCGACACTGTTCAAGATGATCACCGGCGAGGAGAAGCCGGATTCAGGCTCGATCTCGCTCGGCGACACCGTGCATCTCGGCTACGTCAATCAGGGCCGCGATGATCTCGGCTCGAACAAGACGGTCTGGGAAGAGATCACCGGCGGCGCCGAAGTGTTCTATCTCGGCAAGAAGGAAGTGAACACGCGCGCCTATGTCGGCTCGTTCAACTTCAAGGGCGGCGACCAGCAGCAGAAGGTCGGCTCGCTCTCCGGCGGCCAGCGTAACCGCGTCCACCTCGCCAAGCTCCTGAAGGATGCCAACAACGTCATCCTGCTCGACGAGCCGACCAACGATCTCGATACCGAGACGCTGGCGGCGCTTGAGGAGGCGCTGGAGGATTTCGCCGGTTGCGCCGTGATCATCAGCCATGATCGCATGTTCCTCGACCGCCTCGCGACGCACATCCTCGCCTTTGAGGGCGACAGCCATGTCGAGTGGTTCGAGGGCAATTTCGCGGATTACGAGGAGGACAAGAAGCGTCGCCTCGGTCCCGATTCGGTCATGCCGAAGCGCATCAAGTACAAGCGCCTGACGCGCTGATCAGCCAGCCGCGATCCTGTCGGGCATTTCTGTCGTCGCTTGACGCAGATCTGCCCGGCAACGCCGCGCCATCATTGGCGCTGCAGGCTATTGCGCGAATCCTATCGGGATTTGAGCGCCCGCCAGTCCGACGGCGATCAGTCGGGCAATCGACCAGCCAGAATCGTACGAACGGTCCCCCAGCCCAGCGTGGGGCCGAGGGACCGTCCGTCGCCCCACCGGCCTGGCCGGTTTAGGCGGAGCCGTCTTGCGACGACCATCTGAATATGCCAGCGGACGACCTCACCTGGGTCTAGGGGGGCAGGGGCAAGGCCGTCCGCTCTTCCCCGACCGCAAGCGGTCGAGGGTCTCGTGGTCCGCATCCTTCGCGCCATGCAGCAGGGCGTCGGTGCGGCTCGTTTCGTGGCGGAATGTCGGCCGGGCTTGGTGGCTTGGAGGTCCATTCAACTGCCCGGGCCTTCGTTCCGCCAGCGCTTCGGTGGGGTGTCCGTCGCGCTGACTTGAGTTGAACTTGCCTTATCGAGCGGGCCTTGTCTGTGACGCGGGTCACAGCATGCGATGATCGCGGGAGAATGCGGGTTGGAAACGCGAATCACGGCCGGGCGACGCTTCGAGGCCAAGGTTGATGCGGTCTTCATCGCCGATGGCGCGACGATCGTGATCGAGGGACAGAACGCGCCGTGCCGCTCGGCCGGACGTTCGACCGCCCGGCACTTTCCCGATCGCGCCGGGCTCGACCTTCTGTTTCCGCAAAAGGCCAAGCGCCAACGCGGTGTGGTCGCCTGGGTGGAGAAGCCGGGCACCGTGCGGGCCGGCGATATCGCCACGGTCAAATTGCCCGAGCAGCGCCTCCATCTCTGATCAGGCAGCCTGTCTCTTGAGCGCGGCGGCTACTGGCTCGAAGGCGTCGCGCCCGATCGCCTGCTGCATGATCCGGCAAGCATCGGCGAAGAACGCTGGCGGTGCGTTGTCCCGCGTCGCGAGCATAAGCCCGATCCGTTCATGCGGCGCGAGCGCGCGTGCGATGATCGGCAGGTCGGCCAGCTTGTCCTCGGGCGAGATGCTGCCCACGAGCGCGCGGTGCGCGTCGAGCAGGGCCGACGGTGGGAAATGCTCGACCAGGGCCGGCATGGCGCGCATCTCTTCCTCGATCAGGTGATGGAAATAGGCGGCCATGAAGGTCGAATAGCGCAGATAGAGCGACCGCGCGGCCCGTCGCCGATCATCCGCGCCATCGAGGGCCTTCAGCTCGCTCACGGTCTCGGCAAGCGCGTGTATGCTGCTGTCGAGCGTTTCGTGCTGGGCATCGAGCGTGTGCGCGACCTCCGGCGCCGCGACATGGATCATCGGATGAACATGCACGTCCTCGTGATGGCTATGCGCTTCGAGCAGGGCTTCGATGCGGCTCCATTCGACCTCGACGCGGGTCCAGTGAGCGCGGTCGGCCGCATCCGAAGAGCCCAGAAGGATGAGAAAGTCGCCGAGGGCAAGCCGGATCGCCTTATGGATCGGACCATAGAAATCGGGGATGGGTGGGCTCATAATCGTCTCCTTCAAGTTCGGGAACAGCGGTGCATTGCCGCCGGTGTGACGAGGTCTAGCGGCCGACCGGACCGCAATATTGAACAAATGCGACAGCGGCCCGCCGTCTCTTGCGCTATGATGGCGGGTCTCAACCGATCGATCGATGCGGCCGACAATGCAGTTTTCCACTCTTCCGATCCGGGCCGATATCGCGCCTTTCGTCAGCGCCGTCTGGCATTGCGTGGACCTGTCAGGGGCGCTGGTCGGCGAGGCGCTCCGGGTGACGCCCCATACGGGCACGGTCCTTTGCGTTCATCTGGGTGAACCTGTCGAGACCGAATTCGAGGATCGGCGCCCGCTGGCGAGCCTCAACGGCATTCAGGATCGCATCCGCCTCTTCCGGCCCGCCGGCGCGACCCGCACGCTCCTGATTTTGCTGACCCCCCGTGGAGCGGCCAGCCTCTTCCCGTCAATCGGCACGGAAATCGCCGGGAACGGCATCGACCTTGGCGGGCTGCTCGGCGATGGCGAGATAGAACGGCTCCGCCGTCATGCTGCCGCGGCGCCCGATGAGGTCGCGCTGGGCGAGGCCGTTTTCGCCTGGCTACGCCGGCGGCTCGAGCGGATGCCCACGCTGCGCGCGATCGATGGTCTCGCGCTTGCAGCCGAACGTCTGACGTTGGACGGCGCGAGCGTCGCGGATGCGGCCCGCAGCGTCGATCTCTCCGTCCGCCAACTGGAACGCGTCTTCGCCGAGCATCTCGGGCTTTCGCCCAAACGCTTCCAGCGCGTGCACCGGCTGCAGCGCAGCCTCTACGCCGTGTTGAGCGGCGAGGGCGATCCGATTGACGGCTATGCCGACCAGGCGCATCAGATCCGGAACTGGCGCAGCTATCTCGGCCTGACGCCGGGCGAGGTCGGCCGTCGCGGCGTGTCGTCCGCCGGTGCGCAATTTCTCGATTCGGGCCTGCCGAGCAGTGTCGCCGTCGCGCATTACCTCTGAGCGGCTTCACGAAAATGTTGCCGAACGGGCGTAGCCGATCGGTGGAACGGGCTTATCTTGCAGCCCAAATCAGCGGCGGAGTGAGAAGAGCCCATGAACGCAACGGCATGGTCGGCGAGCCAATATCTCAAATTCGAAGATGAACGGACGCGCCCTGCGCGCGACCTGCTGGCGCAGGTGCCGCTTACCGCGCCGAAGACGGTCATCGACCTTGGATGCGGGCCCGGGAACTCCACCGAGCTTCTCGCCGCGCGCTGGCCGGCGGCCGAGTTGACTGGCCTCGATTCCGACCCGGACATGCTGGAGACGGCGCGCAAGCGCCTGCCGGATCATCGCTTCATCGCTGCCGATCTCGCGAACTGGATGCCGGAGGCGCCGGTCGACGTGCTTTTCGCCAATGCCGTGTTCCAGTGGATCCCGAATCATCTGGAGGTGCTGGTTCGGCTGCTGGGCACGTTGTCATCGGGCGGTGCGCTCGCCGTGCAGATGCCCGACAATCTGGGCGAGCCGACGCATCTGCTGATGGAGGAAGTTGCCCATTCCGGGCCGTGGGCATCAGCCTTTGCCGGACAGAGCCTGCGGCGGCGGGCCTTGCCGGCGCCTTCAGCCTATTTCGACGCGCTTCACGCGGCCTCCGCCCGTGTCGACGTCTGGCACACGGTCTACAATCACCCACTCGCCGACGCCGCCGCAATCGTCGAATGGGTCAAGGGGACGGGCCTGCGACCCTATCTCGACCGCGTGCCGACGCACCTTCGCGCAGAATTCCTGGCCGCCTATACGGCGCGCATAGCGGCCACCTATCCGCCAATGGCGGATGGTCGCGTCTTGTTGCGCTTCCCCCGGATCTTCGTGCTCGCCGTCAGGGCGTGACCGGCACTATGGCGCCGGCGCGGCCTTGCAGGCGAGGCTGCGCTGGGTCGGCGCATAGATGATGATGTCGGGCTTGAAGCGCTCGACCGCGCTCAGGTCGGCATCGCAATATTTGTGGTGGGTCCAGGCGAGGGCGCTGACGCGGTCCACCAGGAAGGGCGGCCAATAGCCCTGGGTGAAGGAATCACCATAGATCAACACGCGCGGTCCGGGATGCCCCGTCTCATAGGCGTAGGGCGGGAACAATTCATGCTCATCCGGCGTCGCGAATATGCCGTCGATCGGCGTGATGTGCTCCCGCCAGCCATTCCAATCGTTGACGCGATAGTTCTCGTCGTCCTTGCTCGGCGGATCGCCGTTGAGGCGGACGAGATCGCCCGATATTTCCGGTTCGAGCGGCCCGAGCATCTTCTCTTCCGACACTTCGAGATCCGGTCGGCCGGCTGCCTTCAGCACCTCGTTCAGACCGATCAGCGAGCCGCGGAAGTTCCAGTGCGTGTCGGTGCGGCGATACGGCCTGCCGCCCTCGCGTGAGGCGATCAGGGCCGGCCGCAGGTCGGCAAAGGTTACGCCCCGCTCGGCCATGGCGCTCTGGAGGAGGTCGTATTCCGTCGGCTTGACCTTCTGGGCTCGCGCCCAGCTCGGCAACAGGTCGAAATAGACCGTCTCGCCGGATGGCGGCGAGGTGACCACCAGCTTGGCGCCGACCGCCTTGGCCCGTGCATTAAGATCATCGATGACACTGAACAGCCGTGCGAGGCCTTCGCTGTCGACGACGGTCCCGAGCGCCTTCTCGAGATTCTGGTCGCCCGTATAGAACATCTGCTTTTCGGCGCCGATGATGACCGGCCGCGACCGCGATGATTTGAGTACGCGCAGATAGGCGCGGTTGCCCGCGAGCATCACGCCGCGAAAGCCGAAGGTCTCATTGATGAAGGGGTCGAGGCGCGCGGCCGCGTTCCGCCACCATTGCTCTTCGGGCGCGATCCGCGTGCGCACCGGCGTCGGCAGGTCGCCCATGAAATGGCCGAAGAACGGCAGGACCAGCAGCCCCACGAATATGATTGCCCACCAGCGCCGATAGGAAAGGAGAAGTGTCATCGCTTGCTCCTCAGAACCGGAAATAGAGGAAGGGGCTGTAGGCGGAGGCGGCGACGGTCACGATGCTCAGGATGAAGAAGAACAGCGCGCCGAGCGCATCGAGCGGGGCATAGATGCGGCGGCGCGTGGTGACCGAGAGCCATCCCTTGCCGATGCTGGGAATGCCCCAGATCGCGAGCGGCCAGGCGATGATGAAGACCAGGATTGTGGCGGGCTGGAGCGCGGCGATCGTCGCCGTGCCGAGTTCCAGGCCGCCATTGAGGCCGATCATGCCCCTGAACATCTGCTCCGCGCCTTCGAGGCTGTCGGCACGAAACCAGACCCAACCGGTGATGACGACGGCCAGCGTGTAGAGATTGGGCAGCGGGCGCGGCAGGGCGGCCAGCCATTTGCCGAAGCGCGTGCGCTCCAGCACGAGGAATGTGCCGTGATGGATGCCCCAGATCACGAAGTTCCAGCTCGCGCCATGCCAGAGGCCGCAGAGCAGAAACACCGTCCACAGGTTCAGCGCCGTATGAAGGTGGCCGCGGCGGTTGCCGCCGAGCGGGATGTAGAGATAGTCGCGGAACCAGCTCGACAGGCTCATGTGCCAGCGGCGCCAGAAATCGCCGACCGACCGGGCGCTGTAGGGAAGCCGGAAATTGCGCGGGAAGTTCAGCCCCATGGCGAGCGCAAGGCCGATCGCCATGTTGGTGTAGCCGCCGAAATCGAAATAGATCTGCAGCGTATAGCTCAGCACGCCGATCCAGGCTTCGGCGAGATTGGGCGAGCTGATCTTGTCGAACACCTGCTCGGCCAGCGGCGCCACCGCATCGGCGATCAGCACCTTCCAGGACAGGCCGATGATGAAGATGCGCAGACCCGCCGAGACGCGCCCCAATGTCGTGCGGCGCTCGCGCAGGCGCGAGTTGATCGTCGAATAACGGACGATCGGGCCGGCGACCAACTGCGGAAACATCGTCAGGTAGACGGCGATTTCCTCAAGCCGGGGGTTCGCCCGCGCCTTGCCGCGATAGATGTCCACCAGATAGGAAATGGCGTGGAATGTAAAAAATGAAATGCCGAGCGGCAGCTCGAGATGTGGCACAGGAACGGCAAGGTTCAGTGGCGCCAGCACGACATTCAGGTTCTGCGCGAAGAACCCGATATATTTGAAGACGATGAGCCCGGCGAGATTAGCCGAGACCGCCACGATGAGGCTGATGAACTTCGCATGTGGTTCGCGTCGGTCGATCCACAGGGCGAGCAGGAAATTACCCAGGATCGAGCAGCCGAGCACGATCAGATTGGAGAGCCCGCCCCATCCGTAGAACACCAGCGAGAATATGAGGAGGACCGTATTCTTGGCCCGAATTCCCGGAGTGATGAAGTATATTATCAGAAAGAGCGGCAGAAAATAGAATAGAAATGTAACCGAAGAGAAGGCCATGTCTTAATGTTTCACTTTCGGCTACTTTTATTTTCCGCAGGCCGGTCATTGTTTTGCGGTCAGATCGGCGCCGCGCGGCGACCCCGAGCGCCAATACCACTCGTGCAACTTGGTATTGAGATCAGGCGGGGCTGTCGACCCTTTGGCAGCAGTTCGAGGCTGGAACGGTTTCAAAATGTTACAAGTGTTGCCGTTTTGCAGAACGATTGCGAGCCGCAGCGGTGCTGCAATGGCTGAACCGTCCAGATTTTGCCAGCCGGCAAAACAGCGCGATCCGTCGATCGCGCCCATATGTCAGCGCAGGAGCTGACGCGGCAGGATGCCGGCTCCTGATGCGAGGCGGCGAACCTGACATTAGTCGGCCGTGCCGATCCTTGCCTCGATGCCGGCCTCACGCAAGAGGAACTGGAAGCCCTTGCCGTCGATCAGTTCGATCGGACGTTCACGCGCGAAGGCAAAGCTCTCATGCGTATAGGCGCTTGTCGTCAAGTGGAGCCCGATGCTCTCGCGCTCGCTCAACATGGTCTCGAAGAAGCCGCCAACCGCCGTCCCGTCGACCGGCTCGCGACGACGCGTCGCGCGGACGATGACGGCGCCGGCCATTTCGGGCCTCGAATCATAGGCGACGCATTCGACGGCGTCCGCGGAGGGGCGTCTTGTCGTTGCGCCATCGAAACCGAGCCGCGCGCTGATCCTGCTAAACAGACCTTCGAAATCGGGCTCGGAAACGCTCATCACGTCGACGGGCTGGGCGGCGCGGGTGGAGCCATCGGTCTGGATGACGAGCCGGCGGTCGGCCATGTCGAGATCGACGATCGGGCGTATCGGCACGAGTTCGTCGGGCTGCCGCGAAACGATGGCGCCCCAGCCGCGCAGGCAGGTCCGTTTCTCGGCCCGGGCCAGGTCGATCCGTTCGAATTCCGGCTTGGTCACCTTGACGGAGAGCAGGTAGGGCATCTCCTTCTCGCCGGTCTCCGGGTTCGTCGTCCGCACATAGCCATTGAAGCAGACATTGAAGACAAGGCCGGTCTGATCGGTCGCGAAGACTTCATGCAGCGTCCGGATGGCGATGGCGGCGATGAGGTCCTGATAGATCCCGGTGCGGTCGAGCTTGCGGACCGGCACCGAAACGATCCGGTCGTTCGACTGGATATACTGGACCTCGAAGGTCTTCGGCACCGCCTCGATGGTCGGCAGTTCGTAGTCGACGACCACCAGATTGGCCGTCGGGACGAAGCTGACCGAGAAATCGTGCGGGAAATTATCGGGGTAGAGTGAACGCTCCAGGACCATGCCGACATAGATCGCGACGGCGTCGCGATCGCCGGTCCGGTAATCTGCCTCGAATTCCGCGACCGCGCGATCGCGCAGACGCTGCTTGCGCAGGAAGCCCTCGCGGCGGATCGAATAGTCGAGTTCCTGCTCTGTCAGCCGCTCAAGGCGGGCGCGCTCCAGTTCCATCCAGTGCGTCAGGGCGGCATCATATTCTGCCTGGACCTGCTCGCTCATCCGCTCCACTTCGCCATGCCAGCGCTTCTTGGCGCCCGGCAACAGGGCCGATACGCCCTTGGGCGGTGCCGCCTCGGCCATGAAGCTCTCCGGCCGGGGGCGGGGAAGCGGCGCCAGATCGGCGGCGACGGGCTCGAATGGCTCCGGCTCGCCAGTGATCCGCAGTTCGGCGAAGGATATTGGCTGGTCGTAGCCCGTCGTCTTCTCGAGCAGCGCATGCAGGCTGGCGAGATAGTCGCGCAAGGTCTCGTTGATGTCGGAGGCTTCCGCCTTGCGGTTGCGGATATAATCCTCGCGCCGCGCCTTCTCGCTCGCATGCGCGGAGACGGTGCCGCGTCCACCGCTCACGCTTTCGAGGACCGGCCGCTGCTGCGCACGCAAAGCAGCGCGCTCGGCAAGGCGCGCCTCGTAGGCTGCATCCTTTTCCGCTCTTATCGCCGCTGCCCGTGCCATGCGCTCAGCCCGAACGCTCGCGCGTGCGGTTGCCATGACGATGCTGCCGAATGCCGTTCGCCGCCCCACCGGCCCCTCCCGATGGCAAATGAATCATGGCACGGATCATAAAGCCAATAAGGTTAACGGCCCGTCATACAAGACCTGCTGCCAAGACCCGCTGCGCAGACGCGTTTTCCTATCCGGCCACGGCCTTCGCCGCGGGGTGGAGCAGATCGGCAGGCCGGCTCATTCCCTCGACGAGCAGTTCACCCAGGGCCGCAAAGTCGCCGCGACGCGGCGATGAGCGGCGCCAGACGAGGCCGATCTCGCGCTGTGGCTCGGGCGACGCGAAACGGGTCAGCGCGATGCGCTTGTCGCGGGCCTCGATATCGACGCAGATCTCCGGCAGCAGCGTGACGCCATAGCCGTTCGCGACCATCTGCATGATGGTCGAGAGGCTGGCTGCGCCGAAGCCGTTCAGCATGCCGGAACGCGGAATGCGGCAATAGGTGAGGGCTTGATCGCGCAGGCAATGGCCCTCTTCAAGCAGGAGCAGCCGGTCGGGCGGGATCATCTCCGGGCTCGCCACCGCAGCCGAATCAAGCGCCGGTCCGGATTGGCTCGCAAGCAGGAAGCGATCGACAAACAGGGCTTCGCTTTCGAGGCTCGTATCGCTGACCGGCAGCGCCATCAGCACGACATCGAGCTTGCCCTGCAGCAATTCGTCGACGAGGGCGGTCGTCAGCGTTTCGCGCAGATGCAGCTCGAGCTGCGGATAGCGCGCCTGGACCAGAGGCAGGACCTTCGGCAGCAGGTAGGGCGCGATGGAGGGAATGACGCCCAGTTTCAGCGGTCCGGCGAGAAGGGCGCCGCCGTGCTGCGCGTAATCCATCAGGTCGCGGACATCGCCGAGAATGCGGATCGCGCGGCGGGCGACGGCCTCGCCCTTCGGCGTCAGCGCGATCCGGCGCGGGCCACGCTCCAGCAATGGAACGCCGAGGATCGCCTCCATTTCCTGCACCTGCTGCGAGAGCGCGGGCTGTGTCACCGCGCATTCCTCAGCGGCGCGGCCGAAATGCAGATGGCGCGAGACCGCCTCGAAATAGCGGAGCTGGCGGAGTGTGATCAAACGCGTGCGGGTCCAAACGGGATCTGGAATGGTTGCCGATAAGCTATTCTTATCGCAATCACCATTCAATATGATTGGAACTGATCTAAACGCGTGGCATTCTGGCGGCGGTTCGAAGCGGCCGCGAGTGCCGCAGCATCGGGAGACCGTCATGACGGACAAACTCACCACAACGGCCGGCGCGCCGATCGCAGACAATCAGAATTCGCTTTCCGCTGGCGAGCGCGGCCCGGTCCTGCTGCAGGATTGGCAGCTCGTCGAGAAGCTGGCGCATCAGAATCGCGAGCGCATTCCGGAGCGCGTCGTCCACGCCAAGGGCTGGGGCGCCCATGGCACGCTGACCATCACGGGTGACATCACCGCCTATACCAAGGCGAAGGTCTTCTCGCAGATCGGCAAGAAGATCGACATGATCGCCCGGTTCTCGACCGTGGCGGGCGAGCTCGGCGCAGCCGATGCCGAGCGCGACGTGCGCGGCTTCGCGCTCAAGTTCTACACCGAGGAGGGCAATTGGGACCTCGTCGGCAACAACACGCCGGTTTTCTTCGTCCGCGATCCGCTGAAGTTCCCCGACTTCATCCACACGCAGAAGCGCCACCCGAAGACCAACCTTCGCTCGCCGACGGCGATGTGGGATTTCTGGTCGCTTTCGCCGGAGAGCCTGCATCAGGTGACGATCCTGTTCTCGGATCGCGGCCTGCCGACTTCGGTGCGCAAGATGAATGGCTATGGGTCGCACACCTATTCGTTCATCAATGCGGCGAACGAGCGCTTCTGGGTCAAGTTCCATTTCAAGACGCTGCAGGGCCACGAGCACTGGACCAATGACGAGGCCGCGGCCGTCGTCGGCAAGACCCGCGAATCCACGCAGGAAGACCTCTTCGGCGCGATCGAGAAGAGTGAGTTCCCGCGCTGGAAGATGCAGGTCCAGGTCATGCCCGAGACCGATGCGGACAAGACGCCTTACAATCCCTTCGATCTGACCAAGGTCTGGCCGCATGCGGATTATCCGCCGATCGACGTCGGCATTCTGGAGCTGAACCGCAACCCGGAGAATTATTTCGCCGAGATCGAGCAGGTCGCGTTCTCGCCGTCGAACATCATTCCCGGCATCGGCTTCTCGCCCGACAAGATGCTGCAGGCGCGCATCTTCTCCTATGCCGACGCGCATCGCTACCGCCTCGGCACGCATTATGAGGCGCTGCCGGTGAACGCGCCCAAGGTGCCGGTGCACAATTATCACAAGGACGGCGCGATGCGGTTCTTCCCGCCGACGACGCCGAACGACGCCTATTACGAGCCGAATTCGTTCGGTGGCCCGCAGCAGGACCCGGCCGTCAAGGAGCCGCCGCTCAAGATCAAGGGCGATGCCGATCGCTATGATCATCGCCTCGGCAATGACGACTATACGCAGGCGGGGAATCTGTTCCGCCTGTTCAAGCCCGAGGAGAAGGACCGGCTGTTCGGCAACCTCGCAGCGGCGATGCAGGGCGTTCCGGTCGAGATCATCAACCGGCAGCTGGTGCATTTCTACCGGGCCGATCCGGAATATGGTCTCGGTGTCGCGAAGAAGCTGGGCCTGCCGACCGAAGGTCTCGCCACGGCCGCCGAATAAGCGGGTTGATCGCGGCCGGGACGTGCCGGCCGCTAAAGTTCAGAAGGCTCCGCCCGGATCACCCCGGACGGAGCCTTTTTCGTTTTGGCCTTGGCTCACAGGCCCTCGTCAGTCGTGGCGGCGGATCGTTGGTCCAGCGGACGCCGCTGGTCGCTGGGCGGAGGAAATCGTGTCGGTAGCCTTTACAGATATAAAGATATCTTTATATGTATTGCCACGCCATCGCCGTCACACGCAGGAACCATGTCCGCGCCATCCTCTCTCTCGACCGATGCGATCATCGCCGCCTTGAAGGGCGCGGGTGAGGCGACGCGTTACCGTATTCTCGCGCTGCTCTCCGACGGTGAACTGACGGTCAAGGATCTCACCGCGATCCTCGGCCAGTCGCAGCCGCGCATTTCGCGCCATTTGAAGCTGCTCGCCGAGGCGAACCTCATCGAGCGCTATCCCGAGGGGGCGTGGGTCTATTACCGCATCGCCGAATCGGGGGCCGAGCGGCGGCTGGTTCGTGACCTCGTCGCACTCGCCGATCCATCTGATCCGGCGCTGGTGCGCGACCGCGAATGGCTCGCCGCCGTCAAGCGCGAGCATGCGGCGCAGGCTTCACGCTATTTCGCCGCGAATGCCGCCGACTGGGATACGACCCGCTCTCTGCATGTGCCGGACGCGGCCGTCGAGGCGGAGATGCTGAAGATCATCGGCGGTCGTCCCGTCGATAGCCTACTCGATATTGGCACTGGCACGGGCCGCCTGCTCGAACTCTTTGCGCCGCTCTACCGCAGGGGTGTCGGCATCGACGCCTCGACTGCGATGCTCGCCGTCGCCCGCGCCAATCTCGACAAGGCGGGCATCGCGCATGCGCAGATCCGCCATAGCGACATCATGAAGCTGCCCATGGCGCGCGACAGTTTCGACGTCGTGACGATCCATCAGGTCTTGCATTATCTCGACGATCCGGCCCAGGCATTGGCCGAGGCTGCGCGTGTTCTGCGGCCGAACGGGCGGTTGCTCGTGGTTGATTTCGCGCCGCATGGTCTCGAATTCCTCCGTGAGCAACATGCCCATCGCCGCCTCGGTTTTTCGCATGAGACGATGCGCGGCTGGGTGGAGCAGGCGGGTCTGGTGCTGGAACAGGTCATCGATCTCGGCGCCAAGTCCGAGACGGAACAATTGACGGTGACATTGTGGCTCGCGCGCGATCCACGCTTCGTTGTCGCCAAAGCATCATTGGGGTTGGAGACGGCGTGATGGGGAATGTGATCGATCGGGCAAGTCGGAGCGGGGCTGGCTCGTCGGGCCTGCGGGTGTCCTATGAGTTCTTTCCGCCCAAGACCGAGGCGATGGAAGAGACGCTCTGGAAGTCGATCGAGCGGCTCGCGCCGCTCTCGCCCGACTTCGTCTCCGTGACCTATGGCGCAGGCGGCTCGACGCGCGAGCGGACGCACGCCACGGTCTCGCGCATCCTGTCCGAGACGGCGCTTAAGCCTGCCGCGCATCTGACCTGCGTCGGCGCAACCAGGGCCGAGGTGGATGCCGTCGTCGATGAATATGCCGAGGCCGGCGTCCGCCATATCGTGGCGCTGCGCGGCGATCCGGTCGAAGGCATCGGCTCGGTCTATCGCCCGCATCCCGAAGGCTACAGCCATGCCGCCGATCTCGTGGAAGCGATCCGCCGCCGCCGTCCTGAAATCGAGGTCTCCGTCTCGGCCTATGTCGAGCGTCACCCCGAAAGTGCGGATTGGCAGACCGAGCTCGACAATCTGAAGCGCAAGGTCGATGCCGGCGCGAGCCGTGCCATCACCCAGTTCTTCTTCGACAATGATCTCTACATGGCCTTCCTGGACCGCGTCGCGGCCGCCGGTATTTCGATCCCGATCGTTCCCGGCATCGTCCCGGTGCTGAACTTCACGCAGACGGCGAAGTTCGCGCAGAAGGCGGGAGCGACGGTTCCTGCCTGGTTCGCGGCGCGCTTCGAGGGGCTGGAAGACGATGCCGCGACACGCCAATTGGTGGCGGCGGCGGTCTGCGCCGAGCAGGTGTTCGACCTGGTTGATCGCGGCGTCGGCGATTTCCACTTCTATACGATGAACCGCGCCGATCTGGTCTATGCCGTCTGCCATCTTCTGGGCATGCGGCCGGAGAAGCCGGTGCAATCGACCGAGGCGGCGGCGTGAACGCAATGATGGAGGGAAGGGCGCGATCGAAGCTCTCTTCCTCTGGGACAGGGTTGGGTGAGGGCCTTGCGGCATAAGACCAGCCTGGCAAAGTCGCTTCGTCGCGGTCAGACCGATGCTGAGCGCACGCTATGGTTCCAGCTTCGCGATCGTCGTCTTGAAGGGCTGAAGTTTCGACGGCAGGTCCTGATTGGTCCGTATGTTGCGGATTTTGTCTGTATCGAGGCGATGTTGGTCGTCGCGCTGGACGGCAGTCAACACGCCGGTGTGCGGGTCGACTATGATGCAAGAAGAACAGAGTATCCGCAGGGCTTGGGTTATCGTGTCCTGCGTTTCTGGAATTCAGATGTGCTGACCAATATTGATGGTGTAGCAACCGAGATTGTCCGGATGGTGCGGCAAGGCCCTCACCCCAACCCTCTCCCTGAGGGAGAGGGGGCGCCAGCGTCCCAGGTCGGTTTGGAGAATGAACGATGAGTAAGGCTGCCTCCGCCCTAACCCTCCACCACATCGCATCCGAGCGCATTCTCGTGCTCGATGGCGCCATGGGCACGATGATCCAGCGGCTCAAGCTGACCGAGGCCGATTTTCGCGGCGAGCGGTTCAAGGATTGGCCGCGTGATCTGAAGGGCAATAACGACCTGCTCGTCATCACCAGGCCCGACGCCGTCGAGGCGATCCACCGGCAGTATTTCGAGGCCGGTGCCGATATCGTCGAGACCAATACCTTCTCCTCGACCACGATCGCCCAGGCCGATTACGGCATGGAGGCGCTCGCCTATGAACTGAACCTCGAAGGTGCGCGCGTGGCCAAGCGGGCTGCCGATGCCGTGGCGCGGGAGACCGGCCGGCCGCGCTTCGTCGCCGGCGCCATCGGTCCGACCAACCGCACGGCCTCGATCTCGCCCGACGTCAACAATCCCGGCTTTCGCGGTGTGACCTTCGACGAATTGCGCACGGCCTATGCCGAGGCGGCAAGGGGGCTGATCGATGGCGGTGCCGATATCATCCTGATCGAGACCATCTTCGACACCTTGAATGCGAAGGCGGCCGTCGCGGCTGTCGAGGACGTGTTCGAGGAAAAGGGCGTCGAACTGCCCGTCATGATCTCCGGCACGATCACCGATCTGTCCGGCCGCACGCTCTCCGGCCAGACGCCATCGGCCTTCTGGTATTCGCTGCGCCATGCGAACCCGTTCTCGATCGGGCTCAACTGCGCGCTGGGTGCTCGCGAGATGCGCGCGCATATCGACGAGATCGGACGCGTTGCCGACACCTTCGTCTGCGCCTATCCGAATGCCGGCCTGCCGAACGAGTTCGGCGAATATGACGAAAGCCCCGAGGCGATGGCCAAGCTCGTCGGCGAATTTGCCCGTTCGGGCCTCGTCAATGTAGTTGGCGGCTGCTGCGGCACGACGCCGGACCATATCCATGCGATCGCAGAAGCGGTAAAGGGTGTCGAGCCCCGCCATCCGCCCGAGATCGCGCCGAAAATGCGCCTCTCCGGCCTCGAACCGTTCGAACTCGCTTCATGACCAAGTCGACTGCGATCTTCGTCAATATCGGTGAACGGACCAACGTCACCGGCTCTGCCAAATTTCGGAAGCTGATCACCGCGGGAGATTATTCCGCCGCGCTCGATATCGCGCGCGAGCAGGTCGCCAATGGTGCTCAGATCCTCGACGTCAACATGGACGAGGGCCTGCTCGATTCCGAAGCGGCGATGGTCACCTTCCTGAACCTGCTTGCCGCCGAGCCGGATATCGCCCGCGTCCCGGTGATGATCGACAGTTCGAAATGGTCGGTGATCGAGGCGGGCCTGAAATGCGTTCAGGGCAAGCCGATCGTCAATTCGATCTCGATGAAGGAAGGCGAGGAGCAGTTCCGCGAGCACGCGAAGAAGCTTCGCCGCTATGGCGCGGCCGTCGTCGTCATGGCCTTCGACGAGAAGGGCCAGGCCGACACATTCCAGCGCAAGACCGAGATCTGCGCGCGGGCCTACAAGATCCTCGTGCATGAGATCGGCTATCCGCCGGAAGACATCATCTTCGATCCGAACGTCTTCGCGGTCGCCACCGGCATCGAGGAGCATAATAATTACGGCGTCGACTTCATCGAGGCGACGCGCTGGATCCGCCAGAACCTGCCGCACGCCCATATTTCCGGCGGCGTCTCGAACCTCTCCTTCTCGTTCCGCGGCAATGAGACGGTCCGCGCCGCGATGCATTCGGTGTTCCTCTATCATGCGATCGCGGTCGGCATGGATATGGGCATCGTCAATGCCGGCGCGCTGCCGGTCTACAGCGATATCGACCCGGAATTGCGCGAGCTTTGCGAAGACGTCGTCCTCAATCGCCGCGCCGATGGCACGGAGCGGCTGCTCGAGATCGCCGAGCGCTTCAAGGGCGGCGCCAGCACCAAGAAGGAAGCCGATCTCGCCTGGCGCGAATGGCCGGTCGAAAAGCGGCTGGAACATGCGCTCGTTTCCGGCCTGACAGATTTCATCGAGATCGACACCGAGGAGGCGCGGGCGAAGTCCACCCGGCCGCTCGACGTCATCGAAGGCCCGCTGATGGCCGGCATGAATGTGGTCGGTGATTTGTTCGGTGCCGGCAAGATGTTCCTGCCGCAGGTGGTGAAATCCGCCCGCGTGATGAAGCAGGCCGTCGCCTATCTGATGCCCTTCATGGAAGAGGAAAAGCTCCGCCTCGGCACGACCGGCTCGTCCTCTGCTGGCAAGATCCTGCTCGCGACCGTCAAGGGCGACGTGCATGACATCGGCAAGAACATCGTCGGCGTCGTGCTCCAGTGCAACAATTTCGAGGTGATCGATCTCGGCGTCATGGTGCCGGCGGCGAAGATCCTCGCGGTGGCGAAGGAGCAGAACGTCGATGCGATCGGCCTGTCCGGCCTGATCACCCCGTCTCTCGACGAGATGTGTCATGTCGCGGCCGAGATGGAGCGCGAAGGCTTCGACGTGCCGCTACTGATCGGCGGCGCGACGACGTCGAAGGTCCACACCGCCGTCAAGATCCATCCGAACTATGCGCGCGGCCAGGCGGTCTATGTGCTCGATGCAAGCCGCGCCGTCGGCGTCGCCTCCAGCCTGCTCGGCCGCGACAAGGCGAATTACGTCGCCGATGTCCAGGCGGACTATCTGAAGATTGCCGACGCCCATGCCCGCGCGCAGGACAATAAGCGCCGCATCACGCTGGCGGCTGCGCGCAGTGATGGGCTGAAGCTCGACTGGTCCGCCTATCGCCCGAAAAAGCCGTCCTTCCTCGGCAGCCGGAGCTTTGTGAACTATCCGATCGCGGAGCTGGTGCCGTTCATCGACTGGACGCCCTTCTTCGCGACCTGGGAGATCAAGGGCACCTATCCGCTGCTGTTCGAGGACGAGAAGGTCGGCAAGGCGGCGAAGGCGCTCTTCAATGATGCGCAGGCCATGCTGAAGCAGATGGTCGACGAGAAGTGGGTCTCGGCCAATGCGGTGATCGGCTTCTGGCCGGCCAATGCTGTTGGCGACGATATCGCGCTCTATGCCGACGAGGCGCGTTCCGAGGAGGCTGCCCGCTTCTTCACGCTGCGTCAGCAGATCGCCCGCTCGACCGACAAGCGCCGCCATGTCGCGCTCTCCGATTTCATCGCGCCGAAGGAAACCGGCGTGGCGGATTATATCGGCGGCTTCGCGGTCACGGCCGGCATTGGCGAGGAGGCCGTCGCCGAGCGTTTCGATCGCGCCAATGACGACTATTCCAAGATTCTCAGCCAGGCGCTGACCGATCGCCTTGCCGAGGCTTTTGCCGAGCGCATGCACCAGCGCGTGCGGCAGGAGTTCTGGGGCTATGCGCCGGATGAGACACTGGCGCCGGCCGAGTTGATCCGCGAGACCTATGCCGGCATCCGGCCCGCGCCGGGCTATCCGGCGCAGCCGGACCATACCGAGAAGCGCACGCTGTTCGAGCTTCTCGACGTCGAGAAGCAGGCCGGCATCAAGCTCACGGAAAGCTATGCGATGTGGCCGGGATCGTCGGTTTCGGGCCTCTATTTCGCGCATCCCGAGAGCTTCTATTTCGGCGTCGGCCGGATCGAGGCGGATCAGGTCGCCGATTATGCCGCCCGCAAGGGATGGACCTTGCGCGAGGCCGAGCGCTGGCTGGCGCCGGTGCTGAACTATGACCCCGTCCGCGTCGAGGCGGCTGAGTAGGCACGGCATCACCGGACGGGCCGAGGAGCGCCGACATGAGCGGGCATTTCACGTCGCACGGCTTCCGCCGCGGCTTTCTCGAGGGTATTGGCTTGCTGCCGGGCATGGTCGCGTTCGGCGCCGTCTTTGGGGTCGTGGCAGGTCAGATCGGCATCTCTGTCCTTGGCGCCGCGACGATGAGCACCTTCGTGTTCGCCGGCACCGCGCAGCTGCTGGCGCTCCATTCCTGGGGCGCGCCGGATCTTGTCATCGCTGTCGTGGTCGCTGTTGTCGCGATGAACGCGCGCTACATACTGTTCGGCGCCGCCATTCAGCCCTGGATGCGCGGCGTCTCGCCGTGGATCGCCTATAGCTCGTTGTTTTTCCTCGTCGATCCCAACTGGGCGGTCGCGATGCGCGAACGCGACGAGGGGCGGCATGACGTTGCCGTGTTCGTCGGCATGGGCCTTGCCTGCATGGTGGGTTGGGTGGCGGGATCGATCGTCGGAGCGGGTTTCGGCCAGCTTCTGGGCGATACGCGGCGCCTCGGCCTCGACTTCTTCCTGCCAGCCTTCTTCCTCTCGCTCGCCTGCGGCTTCTGGAAGGGCAGGGAAGACATACTGCCCCTGGTGGTGGGCGGCTTTGTCGCCGTCATCTTCGAACGGTTCGTCGGCGGCTCCTGGCATGTGCTGGCGGGCGGCCTGGCGGGTAGCCTCGTCGCGGCATTCCGACCCAAGGGGACGGCTGCTGCATGAGCATCGATCCGAACACGACGGCGGGTTTTGCCATCATCGTCTTCGCCATGGCGCTCGCCGCCTACGCCACCCGCATATCGGGGTTTTTCCTGATGCGCTTCGTGGCGGTGACGCCGCGTGTTGAGGCATGGCTGAAGGCCCTGCCGCTCGCCATCATGGGCGCGATCCTAGCGCCGATCGCGATGCATGGCGGGCCGGCGGAATATGCCGGGTTCGCCGCGACGATCGCGGTCTTTCTCTGGCGGCGCAACGACATCATCGCCGCGCTGGCGGGCATGGCCGCGGTCGCCGCGATGCGCGCGTTGTTCGGCCTGTAGAGGGCCTCGGGCGGATCGCGACGGAGGCGCTCCGGGCACAAAAAAACCGGACGCTTCCTGGGAAGGCCCGGTCTCTACCCGTGTCGGCTGTGCCGATCCTGCTCTGCCTCGCCTCAGATCGCTCCGAGGATGATGGCCGCAACAAACACGAAAGCGGCGCTGACAGCGAGCAGCTGGAACGGTCTAGCGAGGCTCATGGACATCTCCCGGGTCTCTCTTTCACGTCCTATTTCCGCTGTAAACATTAACGCATTTCGCCATATTCACAAGAGGCATGAATCGCAGCGCCGCTCCGTTCGTGGCGGATTCGTGCCAATTTTCGGGTAAGCCGTAGAATTATCTACCCTAATCGGCCTGCTGGGGCTGCCGTGCCGAACGGATCGTTCCGCCTCCGAATTGCCATCTTTGCTAAGCGGCGCGGACGAATTGGCCGCCTTCATCAATCGTTTTTTATGACTTAGCTGCGAAGCTGCGATGCATAACCTTCAAGTTGTCGAGGCGCGCATGTTCGACCATCTGACGACGCTGGCGCATGACCGTTCACCGGCCCGTCGAGCGGAATTGCTGCGGTCGATCACCGATCTCTTCGCGAGCGCGGGCCACGGCGTTTCGAGCGACGTGTCCGAGATCTACAGCGACATCGTGTGGCATCTGGTGCCGGGCATCACCATGGCGGAGCGCGCGGAGATCGCGCTGCGCCTGGCCGAGCTCGAAACAGCGCCGCATGCCTTGATCATCGCGCTGGCGCAGGACGAGATCCTGCTCGCGGACCCGATCCTGCGTCACTCGACGGTGCTCTCGGACGAGGACCTGGTGCGCCTGTCGGAAAGCCTGCCGCGCGACCACATGGTGGCGATCGCCGGTCGCAGCGAGCTCTCTGAGAGCGTCTCGGACGCCCTGATCTACAATGGCGACACCACCGTGCTGCAGGCCGTTGCGCGCAATCCGCGGGCACGGCTCTCGATCGCTGGCCTCGGCCGCCTGGTGACCGAGGCGGGTTCCGACCCGGCCCTGCGCCGTGGCCTCGCCAGCCGTTCGGGCGAGCCGCTGGGCGCCATGGGCGAACTGGTGCCATTCCCGGTTCATGCGCCGCGTTCGCCGCGCAAGGTCGATCCGGACCAGGCGACCGGTGAAGTCGTGGTTCTCAAGACCGCGATGGCCGACAGGAGCGAAGCAGCCGATGCGGCGAGCCGACCGGTCGCCTCGGTGATCAGCGCCATCGCTTCGCATGACCGGATGCTCGAAGTGGCGATCCTGCTCGCCGATCATGCCGGGCTCCCCGCCGATCTGGTCAGTCGCATGATCGCCAAGACGGATTCCGCGCTTCTCGCCATCCTCTGCAAGGCGGCGGGGATCGAGGACGACACCTTCGCGCTGATCGCGGATATTCGCGGGCGCCGCTTCGGGCAGGCGCCGGAGGCGGTCGCCGCCGCGATCGAGGGCTATGTCGGATTGCCCTTTGCCGAGGCCGAGCGGGCGTTGCGCTTCATGCGCGCGCGCCATGCCGAGCAGGTCGCGACGACGAGCCTGGGGTGACACGGCCGGCGACGCCGCGACCTCCCACAGGGGGCAACAGGCGCGTGTATGGTTAGCCTTTCCTTAAGCGATTGCGCCGCATTGTTGCGTTCATGTTGTGTGGCGTTGCGTTGCGTATCGGGTTGGTGCTCGCGCTCGGCTCGCTTGCCGGCTGCTCTCTCGGATTGTTCGAGCAAAGAGAGAGTTGGCGGGATGCGACCGAGCGTGCGTGCTATGCGCAGAAGCTGGTCGTGCCGAGCTATTTCCAGCGACCGGCCCGCGAGGTCGATGGGCGCGGCGCCTGCGGCATCGAGCAGCCGCTGAAGGTCAATGCCTTCGAGAAGGGCGTGGTGGCGGTGACGGGTGGCGACGTGCTGCTCGGCTGCCTGATGACCTACACCATGGAACGCTGGATGACCGAGTCGATCCAGCCGGCGGCGCAGGCGCGGTTCGGCATGCCGGTCACCGAGATCCTGACCATGGGCACCTATGCCTGCCGGTCACGCAACAATACGCGCGGCGACAGGCTCTCCGAGCACGCCTTCGCCAATGCGTTCGACGTTGCCGGATTTCGTCTCGCCGATGGCCGCACCATCCGCGTCCGGACCGACTGGCGCAATGGCGATCCCGCGAGCCAGGCCTTCCTGCGCGAGGCCCTGGTGACTGCCTGCCGCTACTTCACGACCGTTCTCGGGCCCGGATCGAACCGGCTGCACGAGGACCATATCCATATCGACCTCGCCCACCACAATGCCGATGGCACGTCGCATTATTGCCGGCCGAACATTCCCATGCCGCCACCGGCCGTGCATGGCTTCGATACGCCGATGGTGAGCCTGCCCGATCCGCAGGTGCCGCCGCCGCAGACCATGGAGCAGCGGACCTTCACCTATCGCTGGGACGATAATCTCGGCGCGCCCGACCAGATCGCGCCTGCCGCCACCGGCCCGGCCTATACGCCGGTTCCGTCGGCGGCCCTGCCTCCGGTTGCAGTCCCCACCCAGCCGGCGACGGGACGCTACACGCCGCCGGCCTCCATTCCCATGTCCTACGCCGAACAGTGATTTTCGGCCTATCGGCCCGTCTTCCGCCGTTTTCGCTTCTCCAAACCGCTTTGGCTGTCTGTGACAACAATCACAGACGGCTGAAACGGGGGCGTCTAGAGGAACGTCAACAGTGAGGAGAACATCATGACTTTCCATTCCACCATCTATGTCAACGAAGAGCGCTACAACCTCTACACGACGATCCACAAGGGCCTGCGCCGCGCGCAGATGCGGCTCCTGGAGCGCATCGGTTCGATCGACGCCTACAATGATGACGGGCTCGCGGCGCTCATCGCCGACATGCGCCTGCTGGTCACGCTCGGCCGCAAGCATCTCATCCATGAGAACGAGCACATCCATGGCGTGATCGAGGAGCGGCATCTCGGCGCGACCGACGGGCTGGTCGAGGACCACGAGCATCACGAGCGCGATTTCGACGAAATCGAGCAGATGCTGAACACGCTCGAAGTCGCCATGGCGCCGCGCCGCTCGGCCCTGCTTCGCGCGCTCTACCTGCGCTATTCGCAGTTCATCGCCGAGGACTTCACCCACATGGTCGAGGAGGAGACCGAGACGCTGTCGCTGCTCCACCAGACCTTCGATGACGAGACCCTGGCGGCGATCGAACAGCGCATCGTAAGCTCGGTCGATCCCGAGATGATGCTGCATTTCCTGCGTATCATGATTCCGGCCATGAACCCGAGCGAACGCGTCGGGATGCTCGGCGGGATGAAGGCGGCCATGCCCGCCCCGATCTTCGCGGCGGTGCTCGATGCCGGCGTGAAACCAGTACTGGAGCCGAGCGACTGGCGCTGGCTCGAGGACGCGCTCTCGATCGCGGCCTGACAGGGCAGGGGCGGCCCGACTCGATCAGGCCGCCTCGCTCTCCTCTATCTGGCGGGCCTTGTAGGCCGTGCCCCAGTTCCAGAGTGCGACGATGATGGGACGCAGCGTCTCGCCGAGCGGCGAGAGGCGGTATTCGACACGCGGCGGCACCTCGGCGTAGACGGTGCGGATGATCAGCCCGTCCTGTTCCAGCTCGCGCAACTGCCTGGTCAGCACGCGCTGCGTGACGTTCGGTATGCGCCGCCTGATCTCGTTGAAGCGCAGCGTCTTGTCGAGCAGGTGGAACAGGGCGACGCCCTTCCATTTGCCGTCGATCAGTTCCAGCGCAGTCTCGACAGGGCATTTGCCGTCTGTCGTGGGCGGGCAATCGTCCGTCAATCCCAAGCCTCGTCCATTAGTATCCAAACGGTCACTATACGTCCAAAATGTGCATTCTTGCGATCGACGTCAATAAGGTCGAAATGGCTGCATGTCGCCCGGCAGATTGCCGTGGCTGCCAGAAACGGAGACGGACATGCGCGCTATCGCTTTCACTCGATCCCTTCCCGCCAGCGACCCCGATGCCCTCGTCGACATCACCCTCGACACGCCGCAGCCCGGTCCGCGCGACCTTCGGGTGAAGGTCGAGGCGGTCTCGGTCAATCCGGTCGACGTCAAGGTTCGTGCCGGTGGCGACCAGGCCGATCCGCGCGTGCTCGGTTTCGATGCGGCCGGCATCGTCGATGCGGTCGGTTCCGAGGTGACGCTGTTCAAGCCGGGCGACGCGGTTTTCTACGCCGGCTCGATCACGCGGCCGGGCACCAATTCCGAGTATCATCTCGTCGACGAGCGTATTGTCGGTCGCAAGCCGAAGACGCTCGACTTCGCCGAAGCCGCCGCCATCCCGCTGACCGCGATCACGGCCTATGAGCTGCTGTTCGATCGCATCGGCGTCCGCAAGGGCGCGGGCAGCGACACGCGCTCGCTGCTGATCCTGGGTGCGGCCGGTGGCGTCGGCTCGATAGCGATCCAGCTTGCGCGGACGCTGACGGATCTGACCGTGATCGGCACAGCATCGCGCACCGACAGCGCCGAATGGGCCAGGTCGCTTGGCGCCCATCACATTGTCGATCACACCAAGCCGATGGCGCCGCAACTGGATGCGCTCGGCTTCAAGACCGTCGATATCATCCTGAGCCTGACCGGCACGACCCACAATCTGCCGCAACTGCCGGAACTCGTCGCGCCCAAGGGGCATATCGGCGTGATCGACGACCCGAAGGTCTTCGACATCGTGCCGTTCAAGCGCAAGGCCGTATCGCTCCATTGGGAACTGATGTTCACGCGGCCGATCTTCGGCCTGCCCGACATGATCGAGCAGCACACCCTCCTGAACGAGGTGGCCGATCTCGTCGATGCCGGCAAGATCCGCACGACGCTGACCGGGAAGCTCGGCCCGATCAACGCCGCCAACCTCCGCAAGGCGCATGAACAGGTCGAGAGCGGCCGCATGATCGGCAAGGTCGTGCTGGCCGGCTGGTAGGGCGTAGGCCCCGCCGAAGGCGGCTCAAAGCCAAAGGCACGCGGGGCCGAATGCGTTTGCCCCGTGGCGCCATGGGTGAAGCCAGCGCGGGCGCCGAGCCGTCAGCCGAGATATTTGAGCTTGATCTCGATGCTGGCCTCGGCGCTGCCCTTGGCGATGAAGAGCAGCTTGCCCTCCGCGCTCAGTGTCAGCCCGACGGTGACCTCGTCGATCTTCCATTTCGCCGTGGCAGCGCTGCTCCACTGGTTCACCGTGGCGAGCAGTCCGGTGACCGTCTGGGTCCATTGCGTGGTGGTCTCCTCGGTTTGTGCCGCGTCGAGCGGCACTTCCTCGCCCCCGAAGATCCCGGCGATCAGGCCCTTGCTGTGAAACTCCGACGAGCCCTTACCGGTCGGGACAGTCTCCTCCGTGCCCGCGGGGGCCAGGATCGTCATCTCCCAACCGGGTTTCGCCTTGGCCTTGGTCGCATTCTTCGCCATGTCGTCCTCCTCACTGAAATGGCTTGAAATCCAGGATGATCGCCGCCTGTTCGAGGTGCTGGGCGAAGCCGACGGTCTGCCCGCCGGTTCCGCCGACGGTGGCGCCCGACAGCGCGCCGCAATAGATGGCAGCGCCATCGCCCGCGCTGGTGATGAGCGAGCCCGAGTCGCCGGGGGTGCACGGCGTGTCGGTATAGATCTTGATGGGATGATGCGGATCGCCGAGGACGCCGAGCGTGTTGGTCACGCCGACAACCGTGCGGCTCACCGCGCCACTGCCGCAATGGACGCTCAGCGTCAGTCCGGTTGTCGGGAAACTGACGAGCGGCAGCGGCGCGAGAATGCTGGTCGGTGACGCGCTCTGAACGAGCGCCGCATCGATCAAGGGCCAGCCCTTGCGCAATACGGTGCCATGGCCGCCGCCGACGAGTGGCACGCTGGCACCGGTGGCGACGCCTGCCAGGGCATGGCTGCAGGTGACGAAGCCCCATCGACCGGGCGACAGGGCGTCCTCGGCCCAGCAGGTCGTGGTGGCGTTGGGAAGCGAAGGCGCCGCATGCGGTTCCTCCGCCAGGGCGCGCACCGCGACGGGAAAGCGCGCATCGTTCAATTCCGGCAGCGAGATCGTGCCGATGACCGCCGACTCCCGCTCGTGCGGCAGCGTCAGCACAAGGCCGAAGGCCTCCTCCTCGAAATCCGGATCGAGCGCGCCGACGGAGAGTGTCGCATTGGGCCCGAACCCGTCCGCTCCAAAGGCGGTCGCAAGGAGGGGCGGTATCTCTCGCTCGGGCGCGAAGGACCAGCTCCGGCGACGCAGGGCAGCGAAGATCGCATGGGTCCAGAAGGCGGAGCGCCGTATCAGCGGATCATGGTCGCCTTCGGTGAGCTCGTCATAGGCAGCGACCACCACGCCGGGAACCGCCGCGAGGGGAGGAAGATCCCGAGGGAGAATCTTGTCCAGATCGTCCGTCGAGAAGCGCATCGACGCCCTCGCAGTGCGAGCGAAACACCGCGCATTCTAGCGCCTTGCCCGATGCCGCACAATCGGCGCCGGCCAGGGCTCAGTCGGGGTTTCGGGCTCATGACGCCTGTCGACGGGAACCGCCAGCGGCCGCTCGTTGGAAGCATGCAGCCTCGTGCCGAGCGGCCGGTGATTGTTCAGCTCATGCCGGGCCGTAGCCGCCGCCCGTCGGCGTCGTGACGATCACCGCCTCGCCGGGCTTCAGCACCGTCTGGTCGCAGCCCTGCAGTTCCTCGATCGTTCCGTCGATGCGGCGAACCTCGGTGCGGCCGATCATGCCGGGATCGCCGCCGGCGAGGCCGTGCGGATAGACGGTGCGGTGGGAGGCGAGAATGGCGCAATCCATCTCCTCCAGGAAGCGCAGCGTGCGCTTGGTGCCGCCGCCGGCCGACCACTGGCCCCGGCCACCTGATCCTTCGCGGACGTGGAAATCCTCGAGCAGGACGGGGAAGCGGAATTCCAGCACTTCGGGGTCCGTCAGGCGCGAATTGGTCATGTGGGTATGAACGCCGTCCGTGCCGTCGAAGCCTTCGCCATTGTTGAACACACCTGCCGGTGAGCCGGAGCAGATGGTCTCGTAATATTGGTAGGTCTGGTTGCCGAAGGTCAGATTGTTCATCGTGCCCTGCGCCGAGGACAGCGCCCCGAGCGCGCCGAACAGCGCGTTCGTCACATGCTGGCTGGTCTCGACATTGCCGGCGACGACCGCCGCCGGATAACGCGGCGCCAGCATCGAGCCTTCGGGAATGATGATGTTGATCGGCCTGAGGCAGCCGGCATTCATCGGGATATCGCCCTCGACCATCACGCGGAAGGCATAGAGCACGGCGGCGCGCGTCACCGGCTCGGGCGCGTTGAAATTGGTCGCCTGCTGCGCGCTGGTGCCGGTGAAATCGACCGTCGCCTCGCGTTTGTCGCGGTCGAGCGTGATCTTGACCTTGATCACCGCGCCCTGGTCGGTCTGGACCTCGAACTCGGAATCCTTGAGCGCCGAAAGCACGCGGCGAACGCTCTCGGCCGCATTGTCCTGCACATGGCCCATATAGGCCGTGACCGTGTCCAGCCCAAAATGCTCGACCATCTTGCGCAGTTCTTGCACGCCCTTCTCGTTGGCGGCGATCTGCGCCTTCAGGTCGGCGACGTTCTGCACGACATTGCGCACGGGGTAGGGGTGGTTGGTCAGCACCTCGACCAGGGCCGCCTCGCGGAAATGGCCGCGATCGACGAGCTTCAGATTGTCGATCAGCACGCCTTCCTCGTCGACGGTCGTGGCGCGCGGCGTCATCGAGCCGGGGGCCGAGCCGCCTACATCGGCATGATGGCCACGGCTCGCGACGAAGAACAGGATCTCCTTTTCGGCATCGTCAAAGACGGGCGAGACGACCGTGATGTCGGGGAGATGCGTGCCGCCATTATAGGGGGCGTTCAGCGCATAGACGTCGCCCGGGCTCATCGTGCCGCGGTTCAGGTCGATGATCGTCTCGACGGAGCGATCCATCGAGCCGAGATGCACCGGCATATGCGGCGCGTTGGCGACGAGATGGCCTTCAGCGTCGAAGACGGCACAGGAGAAATCGAGCCGCTCCTTGATGTTGACCGAATAGGCCGTGTTCTGCAGCGTCACGCCCATCTGCTCGGCGATCGACATGAAGAGGTTGTTGAACACCTCCAACATGACTGGGTCGGCTTCCGTGCCGAGAGCGCGGCTGCGCTGGAGCGGCACGACGCGCTTCAGCACGACATGGTCGCGCGCGGTGATCTCGGCCTGCCAGCCGGGCTCGACCACGATCGTCTGGTGCGGCTCGATCAGCAGGGCCGGGCCGGCCAGGACGGCGCCGCGCGGCAGGTCGGCGCGGAGGTGGATCGCGGCAGTATGGAAGCCGCCGCTGGAAAAGAGCGGCGCCTCGGCGGTGGGCGCGGGGTGGGATTCAGGTGCATCCAGCGCCGGCTCGATGATGGCGGCGCCACCGCCGACGGCCTCGACCTCCAGGCTTTCGACGACGATCGCCTTACCTTCGAAAACGAAGCCGAACTGCTTGCGATGGGCCTCCTCGAACGCGGCGATGGTCTCCTCGAGCGGCAGCCAGGACGGCGTGCCGGTCTCGGCATCCTTCTTCAGCACCTCGATCGGAATCGGCGTATCGGTGCCGTCATAGCGCAGATGGGCGCGGACGAAGATCGTGATCTCTGAATCGCTTACGCCCTGTCCTTGAAGTTCGCCGGCAACATCGTCTTCAAGTCTTGATTCAAGTGCGTGGAGCTCGGGATAGAGTTCCGCCGCGAGCCGCTTCACCACCGCCTTGCTGCGGTTGGAGCGGATATCGGCGAGGCCCATCCCATAGGCGGAGAGGATGCCCGAGAAGGGGTGGATCAGCACCGTGGTCATGCCGAGGCTATCCGCCACCATGCAGGCGCTCTGGCCGCCGGCGCCGCCGAAGCAGTTCAGCGCATAGCCGGTGACGTCATAGCCGCGCTGGACGGAGATCTTCTTGATCGCGTTCGCCATGTTCTCGACGGCGATCTTCAGGAAGCCGTCGGCGATCTCTTCGGCCGAGCGGCCATCGCCGATCTCGTTCGCGAGCGCCTCGAATTTCTCGCGCACGATCGCCGCGTCGAGCGGCTGGTCGCGGCCGGGGCCGAAGATACGGGGGAAATATTCCGGCCGGAGTTTTCCCGTCATGACATTGGCGTCGGTGACCGCGAGCGGGCCGCCGCGGCGATAGCAGGCGGGGCCGGGATTGGCGCCAGCCGAATCCGGGCCGACGCGGAAGCGCGCGCCGTCATAATGCAGGATCGAGCCGCCGCCGGCCGCCACCGTATGGATGCGCATCATCGGCGCGCGCATGCGCACGCCCGCGACCTCGGTCTCGAAGGAGCGCTCATAGGTGCCGTCGAAATGCGAGACGTCAGTCGACGTGCCGCCCATGTCGAAACCAATGACATGGCCAAAGCCGGCCTGCCGCGCTGTCTCGACCGCCGCCACCACGCCGCCGGCGGGGCCGGAGAGGATCGCGTCCTTGCCCTGGAACAGCTCGGCCGCGGTGAGCCCGCCCGAGGACATCATGAACATCAGGCGCGGGGCGTGGGTGTCGGACGGAGCGGAGCTCGACGAGGCCCCCTCTCCAACTCTCCCCCCTGCGGGGAGAGAGGGCCCGCCTGCGTCTGTCGCGGGCGTTTCCACAGCCGAGGCGGAAAAGCCCTCTCCCCGCAGGGGGGAGGGTTGGGAGGGGGCTTGCAGCGCAATGTCCTTCGGCAGCACGCCGAGTTCGCCCGCCACCTGCTCGACATAGCGGCGCAGGATCGGCGAGAGGTATGCGTCGACAACGGTGGTGTCGCCGCGCCCGACCAGCTTCATCAGCGGCGAGACACGGTGCGAGACCGAGATCTGTGGGAAGCCGACGGCCCGCGCGATGGCGGCGGCGATTTCCTCATGCGCCGGATATTTCCAGGCATGCATGAAGACGATGGCGACCGAGCGGAGGCCGTCGGCGAAGGCGGCGCGCAGCGCGGTCTCGATCTCGACCGGATCGGGCGAAATCTCGATCGTGCCGTCGACGCGGACGCGCTCGCCGATTTCGCTGACGCGTTCATAGAGCAGTTCGGGCTTGATGATCTTCTTGGCGAAGATGTCCGGCCGCGCCTGATAGCCGATCTTCAGCGCGTCGCGGAAACCGCGTGTGATGAGGAGGAGCGTGCGGTCGCCCTTGCGCTCGAGCAGCGCGTTGGTGGCGACGGTGGTGCCCATCTTCACGGTGTCGATCGCGCCGGCAGGAATCGATTCGCCCGTCGGCACGCCCATCAGTTCGCGAATGCCCTGGATGGCGGCATCGCGATAGGCGCCGGGGTTTTCGGAGAGCAGCTTGTGGGCGCGAATGGTGCCGTCGGGCTGGCGCGCGACGATATCCGTGAAGGTGCCGCCACGATCGATCCAGAAATCCCAGCCGACCGCCTTGGCACCCTTCGTCATGGTTGTCCCCTTGTTTTGTCTGCTCCCAAGAACCACAGCTCGCACGACCGCCGCAAGCGCGCAGCCGCCTTGCGAGGCGGTTCGCCACAAGGCGCGGAGCGGGTTGCCGCAACGGAGCCGGCGGAGCCGGGGGGCTCATGGCGGCGGGTGAATTTGCAAAGCGGGCGGGTGGATCGGGTGCCCGGACACTCGCTTCCCGTCGGGGCATGCCTTATGTTGCGGAGCCATGAGCATCTGGCAGCGCCTCGGCGAAATCATCTGTAGCATTCCCGGCACCTGCACGCTGATCGACCATATCGTCGATGCGGTGCGGGCGACATTCGGCACGGCGTCCGAACGGCGGCATGCATCCTTCTCGATCTCGATGATCGCGCTCGCCGCGAAAATGGCGAAGGCCGACGGCGTCGTGACCGGCGACGAGATCCGCGCCTTCGAGCAATTGTTCGAGATTCCGGACAATGAGCGGAAGAATGTCGCGCGGCTGTTCAATCTCGCCAAGCAGGATATTGGCGGCTTCGACGCCTATGCGCGTCGCATTCGCGGCCTGTTCGATGATGGCGACCCGATCTTCGAGGACATTGTCGACGGGCTGTTCCACATCGCCAAGGCCGACGGCATGGTGCATGAGGACGAGCTCGCCTTCCTGGCGCGGGTCGGAACCGAATTCGGCATGACGGAGGCGGCGTTCCAGCGTATCGCCGACCGCCATATCGTGCCGGAGGAGGGCGATCCCTATGCCATATTGGGCATCGATCGCTCGGCCTCCAATGACGATGTGAAGAAGCATTACCGGCGGATCGTCGCGCAGACCCATCCCGACAAGCTGATCGCGCGCGGCGTGCCGGCCGAGTTCATCGCGATCGCCACCGCCAAGCTCGCCGCGCTCAACGGCGCCTATGATCGCATCCGCCAGGAGCGCGCCTTCGCATGACCCCCGACAGCCGGCTGGTCGATCAGTTGCGGCCCTCGCCGAATTTCGGCCCGCGCGCCGAAGGCAAGCCGATCGACATATTGATCCTGCACTATACCGACATGGCGAGCGCCGAGGCCGCGATCGACCTCCTCAGCGATCCCGCCTCTCAGGTCTCCTGCCATTATGTCGTCGCCGAGGACGGCACGGTGACGCAGCTTGTCGCAGAGCGGGAACGGGCGTGGCACGCCGGCGTTTCATCCTGGCATGGCGAGACCGATATCAACTCCCGTTCGATCGGGATCGAGATCGCCAATCTGGGCCATGATCATGGCTATCCGGATTTCCCGGCGCGCCAGATCGAATCCGTGATCCGGCTCGGGTGCGACATTTGCGCTCGAAACGGGATCGTTCCGGAACGTGTTCTCGCACACTCGGACATTGCACCGACGCGCAAGCGCGACCCTGGCGAGAAGTTTCCCTGGGCCGATCTGGCGGCCTCCGGGCTTGGCCATTTCGTGACGCCCGAGCCGATGCGCGGCGGCCGATTCTTCCAGCGCGGCGAGGCCGGCGAGCCGATCGCGGCGCTGCAAGCCCTGCTGGCGTTCTACGGTTATGCAATTGAGATCAATGGCCGATTCGATGCCCATACCGAGACTGTCGTGACGGCATTCCAGCGCCATTTCCGGCCGGAGCGCGTGGATGGCATCGCCGATGCCTCGACCATCGCCACGTTGCACCGCCTGGCGCGCGCCTTGCCACCCCGGGCGGTGCCTGACGCTGCGGCAGGGGCGCAGGGTGGGGGATAAATTTCAGCAAGGCTATAATCACGAAATGTTAAAGGCTGTAATCTGTTTTTAGTTCGCCCGCCCCATTTCGGTGCGGTTGGGCACGGAAAGGATGCGCCATCGTCAACGATGTGAGTGCATCTCCCGGATGAAGAAGTTCTGCGTAACTGGTCTTGCCGCCCTTGTCGTTCTCGGCGGCCTCTCGGTTTCTTCCGCCCAGGCCGCCTCTGGCCGCCTCCTCAAGTCCAACGAGACCCGCATTGCCGCTGCCGATCGCAGCGATGGCCGGTTCGACAGCCTGATCGCAAGCTATGCGACGGCCAACAACGTTCCCCTCTCTCTTGCTCACGCCGTCATCACGGTCGAGAGCAACTACCAGCCCAACATGCGCGGCTCGGCCGGCGAGATCGGCCTGATGCAGGTCAAGCTGCAGACGGCGCGCGGCATGGGCTATACCGGCACGGCCAAGGGCCTCTACGAGCCGGCGACCAATATCCGCTACGGCATGCTGTATCTGGGCCAGGCCCGCAAGCTCGCCGGCGGCGACCTCTGCGGCACGATCCTGAAATATAATGGCGGCCATGGCGCGACGCGCATGTCCAAGGGGCCGCTGCGCTATTGCGGCAAGGTCCAGCAGCTGATCGCCTCCAACTGATCGGCGGACGGGTCGCTTCGGCGGCTTCGAATAACGGGGCGGGCTTGACCCGCACCCGTCTCCCCCCTAAGCCCCCTGAGCCAGCTGGCCGGACGGCCGCTCCTGCGAAACCGAAAGGTTGCAGGGGAGGAAAGTCCGGGCTCCATGGAAACACGGTGCCGGGTAACGCCCGGCGGGGGCGACCCCAGGGAAAGTGCCACAGAGAGCAGACCGCCCGGTGCGTTCGCGCGTCGGGTAAGGGTGAAAGGGTGGGGTAAGAGCCCACCGCGGTCCCAGCAATGGGAACGGCATGGTAAACCCCACCGGGAGCAAGACCGAATAGGGGCGGCACGGGCGAAAGCCCAGTCTGTTTCCGGACCCGCCGCCCGGGTTGGTCGCGTGAGACGTCCGGCAACGGGCGTCCAAGATGAATGGTCGTCGCGCGGCGGGCAACCGCCGCCTTACAGAACCCGGCTTATAGGCCAGCTGGCAAAAATCTGGCCCCGGGCTATCGCGGGCGTCGCACGAAGCGATGCTCGACCGCTGCGACGAGGCCATAGAAGATCAGGCCGAGCGCCGAGGCGATGAAGACGGCCGCGAACAGCCGGTCGGACTGGTAGTTGAAGGTCGACTGGATGATCAGTGCGCCCAGCCCCTGGTTGGAGCCGATCCACTCGCCGACAATGGCGCCGATGACGCAGCTCGTGGCGGCGATGCGCAGCGATGCGAAGAGCAGCGGCACCGATCGCGGCAGCCTAAGATGCAGGAACACCTCGACCCGGTTGGCGGAGAGGACGCGCATCAGTTCCATCTCGTTGGCGCTCTGCAATTGCAGGCCGCGCACCATGTTCACCAGCGTCGGGAAGAAGCAGATCACGGCCGCGATGATGACCTTGGGCAGCATGCCGAGGCCGAAGATCAGGATGATGATCGGCGCAAGCGCCAGGATCGGTATGGTGTTGAAGACCAGCACGACCGGGAAATAGGCACCCCGGATCGTGCGGCTGTGCACGAAGACGATGGCGAGGAGGATCGCGACGGCATTGCCGAACAGGAAGCCGAGCGCGCTTTCGATGATGGTCGGCCGCGCATTCTCGAGCAGGAAGCGCCAGTCGGTCACGAGCTTGGCGGCGACGGCGAGCGGCGTCGGCAGGATATAGGCCGGCATGCCGAGCGCCGGCACGAGGAACTGCCAGATCAGCAGGATCGATGCGGCGCCGAAGACCGGCAGGGCGACGGCGCCGAGACGGCGCTTGTTGAGCGTGTTCATGATGCCGACGCTCCGGCGGCGAGCAGGCCGCGCAGATGGACCATGGCGGCGATCGCCTCGGGCGCCTCGCGGGCCGAACGCCCATCCGCATCCTTCATCGCCGAGAGATCGAGGATTTCCTGGACCCGGCCGGGATGGGCCGCCAGCACCATGACGCGGCCGCCGAGATAGACCGCCTCCATGATCGAATGGGTGACGAACAGGATCGTAGTACCCGTCCGGCGCCAGATCGCGAGCAATTCATCGTTCAGCCGGTCGCGGGTGATTTCATCCAGAGCGCCGAAGGGCTCGTCCAGCAGCAGGATGCTGGGATTGCAGAGCAGCGCGCGGGCGATGGCGACGCGCTGGCGCTGGCCGCCGGAAAGCTGGTTGGGATAGCGGTCGGCAAAGCCGGCGAGGCCGACAAGCGCCAGCCATTCCTCGGCGTCGGTCTCGATCGGGGTCTCGATCGCGCCGCGCCCGATCTTGAGCGGCAGTTCCACATTCTGGCGGACGGTACGCCAGGGCAGCAAGGTCGCGTCCTGGAAGACGAAGGCGACCTTGCGCCGGCGCCGCGCCTGCTCCGCCGTGCCGCCCAGAACACTCAGCTTGCCGGAAGAGGGCGGCAGCAGGTCGGCGACCGCGCGCAGCAGGGTCGATTTCCCGCAGCCGGAGGGTCCGAGAATGGTCAGGAATTCGCCGCGCGCAACGGAGAGGTCGACGCCCTGCAGGACCGGCGCGACGGCGCCGCTCTCGTCGGGATAGCCGACCGCAAGGCCGGCTGCCTCGATCGCGATGATGGGAGATGTCACGGCCGGATTTCGCTCCTCTTGGCCAGAGCATTTCATGCGAAGGCCGGTTCGCCCGATATGCCCTGGCACCATGTCTTGCCGCATCGTCAGCGCGATGCGCAAAGCGTCTGAAATGCGTCAGCCGATCTTGGCCTAGCCGATCTTGGGCCGCTCGGCCGCGGTCAGTTCGAGGATCTTCGTCGTCATGACATCGTCGAGCTTGGGCGCCGTGCCCTTGAACTGGCCGATCTTGTCATAGATCGCGATCTGCTCGGCGATCGAAGCCGGATCGAACGTGCCCCATCCATCCTTCGCCGTGGCGGCGTCGAAGCTCAGCGAGAGGATGCGCGGGACGGTGGCGAGTTCGATCGCGAGATCGAGCTGGGGGTAAGCCGCGACCGTCAGCTCGACCGCTTCCTTGGGATTTGCATGGGTCCAGCCCCAGCCCTTGGCGACGGCGCCGATGAACTTGGCGAGCGTGTCCGAGTGATTGGCTATAGCGTCGTCGGTCGCGAAATACACGTTGGAATAAGAGGGCAGGCCGGTGTCGCTCATCATCAGATCGATGCGATCAGGGCCGATCACGGCGAGAGCCTGCGTGTTGGTGATCCATCCGGTCACGGCATCGACCTGGCCCGCGACCAGCGGCGTCATGTCGAAGCCGATATTGGTGATCGTCAGCGATGACGGATCGATGCCGTTCTTGGCGAGGATCGCGTCGAGCACGAAGCGGGCCGTCGGCTGGATGCCGATGCGCTTGCCCACCATGTCCTGCACGGTGCGGATCGGCGCCTTGGGCAGCGAATAGAAGGCGAACGGGCCCTGGCGGAAGCCGCAGGCGATGATCTTGACCGGGACGCCGGAGGCGCGGGCAAGCAGCAATTGGGCGGAATCCGAGAACTGGCCGAGCGCGGCCTGTCCGGTGACGACGGGCGGAACGGTCGAGGAATTCGGGCCGCCGGGCGAGAATTCGACATCGAGGCCGGCCGCCTCGAACAGGCCCTTCTTCAGCGCAACGATATCGCCGATCTGGCCGTTGCTCATCAGCCAGTCATACTGGACGACGACCTTGGCATTTTCCGCGCTCGCCTTTTCCGGCAGGAACAGGCTGAAGCCGGAGCCGGCCGCGGCCAGCGTGAAGGCACCGCCCTTCAGGAGAGAACGGCGATCGATACCATTTCGGGTCTTGGTCATGTCTGGCTCCTCGGAGCATCGCATCGGGGTGGAAAGAGCGTCGTTCGTCGCGTCGTCGCGGTATCAGGCGGTGAGTTCGGCCTTCTCGGGTTCGACATCGCCGACCGGCCCGCCATCGAGCCAGGCATAGAGCTCCCAGAGATTGTCGTCGGGATCGGCGAAATAGCAGCAGCGTGCATTCCAGACGAAGTCGGAGGGTGGCGCATGGAAGACGACGCCGCGACCGGCCAGTTCGGCATAGGCGGCATCGACGGCGGCGGGCGAGGGCAGCTCGAACGCGCCGCAGGCCTTGTGGACATGGGGCGGGGCGCGCAGGCCCGAAACGCCGGTATATTGCGAGATATGCCCGATCTCCCAGAGCGCGAGCGTCACGCCGGCGCCGGTGAAATCGGCGAAGCCCTCGGCGCGGCGCCGCAGCTTGAAGCCCATCTTCTCCGTGTAGAAGGCGACGGAGCGTTCGGCATCCTCCACCAGGAAGCAGATGTCGGTGATCGGAAAGGCTTGGGCGAAGGGCGTCATGGGAGCTCCGGACGATCAACAGGCCTGAAGTGTCGCCTGCTGGACCCGGCCGGGCTTTCGAGTTCCTGCGCTATGTTTCTCTGATCTTGCGCAGCCCTCAGAGCTGGTCGCGATAGGTCTTCGGTGTCGTGCCGGTCACGCGGCGGAAGACCGTGGAGAAATGCGCCTGGTTGGAGAAGCCCACGGCGTAGGCGATCTCGGAGAGGCCGCATTCCCGGTTCGGCATCATCGCCTTCGCCTGCTCGATCCGCCGCTCGGTCACGAATTGATGCGGCGTCTTGCCCGTCGCGCCCTTGAAGGCACGGCTGAAATGGAAGGGGCTGAGATTAGCGACCGCCGCGAGATCGGAAATGGAGAGGTCGGTCTCGCCGAGCCGCGCATCGACATAGTCGCTCACCCGACGCAGGCGCTGCGGTGACAGCGCGGGCGCGCGATCGGTGGTGGCGATCGTCGCGCCGCTGGTGAGCAGGCGGACGGTCGAAACGGCGAAGGCGATGCCGATCTGTTCGGAGAGCATTGAATCCGTGCCGTCCGGCCGGCTGGCGGTCTCGGCCAGCGCGCAGGCGAGATGGCGCGTGACGGGGTCGGTCGGCATCAGCAGCGCGCGCTCGTCGATCTCCTCCGGCGCGAACCGTCCCGGCGCGATCGACCGGTAGAGGTCCGGGTCCTGGAAGATGGAAATATAATCGGCGCTGTCGCCATCGACGAAGAGTGGCCGCCCGGCCGGCTGGAAGCCGAGCGAGAAGGCCGGCCGCTTCACCGTATGGGTGGTTCCGTCCTCGCCGAGGCGGAAGGCATAACGGCGGTGCGCGGTGCGGTTGATCGATATGCGATGCATGGCGCCGCAGGACAGCATCTGCCCGGCTTCGCTGTGATAGGCCTCGACGGTCAGGCCCGATCGCGACACCGCCGCATAGCCGGACAGCGCCGGCCGGCTGATCGCGAAGGCTTCCGAGGCGAAGGGGTTCTCCAGCATGGCGGGCTCGGTCTTTCGATCTCCATTGAATTTTCAATGCAATCCTCGTGCCGGACCTCGCGGATCCGCTGTTTTCCGCCACGGAAGCTCATCCTCGCGGTGGGCAAATCCGGCCGTGCAACCAAACCTTAAGCTTAACGGAGTTCAATCACTGACCATGGTTTCCACATCCCGTGGGGGCCGATTCCATTGACGCCCATACTGTCCCATGCTATCCCAAATCATCCTGGTTCGAGGGCGTACCCGACGGTCTGTAGCGGCCGGCGCTGGCTCTCCGTTTGCGTACCAGGCGTGCGTTCCCTGTCCGCGTCCGTCGGTTTCGATCCGTGCCCGGAGGCTGGGCAGGGGTAGGGCGGTCGTGTGTCAGGACAGGTCGGGCGGGAGGGGCAATGGACGAGTTCGTTTCCACCTTCACCAACCGGCTGGATTCCAAGGGCCGGGTGTCCATCCCGGCCTCTTTCCGGTCTGTGCTCATGCGTGACGGCTTCGAGGGGCTCTATTGTTGTCCGACGCTCGATCAGAATGCGGTGGATGCGGGAGGCAATCGTCTCCGGGAGCAGATCCGCGCGAGCCTCGCTCTCTTCGAGCCGTTCTCGGACGATCACGAATTCCTGTCGACGACGCTGATCGGCGAGAGCGAGATCCTGAAGGTCGATACGGAAGGGCGTGTCGGTCTGTCCGAGGCCATCAAGGCGCATGCCGGCATCGCCGATACGGTGACCTTCGTCGGCCAGGGCTACAAATTTCAGATATGGGAACCGCAGCGCTTCATCGCCTATCGCGAGGAAGCCAAGAACCGCGTGCGCGATCTGCGCAAGCGCATCGGTGGCCGTTCGTCGGGAGTGCAGCAATGAGCGGCGCGGACGCCAATGCGCGGCACGTGCCGGTGCTTCTCAACGAGGTGATCGCGCATCTGGCCCCAGCGCCGGGCGGTGTCTTCATCGACGGCACGTTCGGCCTTGGCGGCTATACGCGCGCCATCCTGGCGACGGGCGCCTCCGTGATCGCGATCGACCGCGATCCGACGGCCATCGCCGGCGGCGCCGAACTGGTGAAGGAAGCGGGTGGCCGCTTGCAACTGGTCGAGAGCCGCTTTGGCGAGCTCGATCAGGTCGCCGAGGAACTCGGCCATGCGAGCGTCGACGGCGTCGTGCTCGATATCGGCGTCTCCTCGATGCAACTCGACGAGGCCGAGCGCGGCTTCTCCTTCCGCTTCGACGGCCCGCTCGATATGCGCATGAGCCGTTCGGGCCCGAGCGCCGCCGACGTCGTCAATCAGATGGACCCACGCGATCTCGCGCGGATCATTTCCGCGCTCGGCGAGGAACGGCGCGCCGGATCGGTCGCCCGCGCCATCGCCGAGGACCGCAAGATCAAGCCATACCTGCGCACGAGCGAACTGGCGGGGCTGGTGGAGCGCGTCGTCGGCAAGAAGCCGTCCGACCCGATCCATCCGGCGACGCGCACGTTCCAGGCGCTGCGCATCTACGTCAACCAGGAGCTCGATGAACTCGGCGACGCGCTGGTCGCGGCCGAGCGCATCCTGAAACCGGGCGGCCGCCTCGTCGTCGTCAGCTTCCATTCGCTCGAGGACCGGATCGTCAAGCGCTTCTTCGCCGAGCGGAGCGAGGTGAGGGCGGGCGGTTCGCGCCACATGCCGGAGCGCACGGTCGCCGCGCCGACATTCCATCTGATCGACAAGGGTCCCGTGCTGCCGGGCGATGCCGAGACGGCGCGCAATCCGCGCGCCCGATCGGCCAAGTTGCGCGCCGGCATCCGCACCGAGGCGCCCTCGCGCCCCTTCGATGCGGAGGCCGCGGGCGTTCCATCCTTGCCGGAATTCAAGGCGGAGAAGCCATGATGTCGAAGACGGTCAACGTCGTCTGGGTCGCCTTGATGGTCACCGGTGCCGTCTTCACCTATGCGATGAAGGACGGCGCCGGCCGCGCCGCCGACCGCGTGATGGCGCTGCGAGCCGACATCGCGCGCGAGAAGGAACAGCTGACGGTGCTGAAGGCCGAGTGGAGCGTGCTCGACCAGCCGGCACGGCTCCAGTCGCTGGTCGCGCGCTATGGCAGCTATCTCAATCTTCAGCCGCTCGACGTGCGCCAGCTTGCCTCCATCGCCGACGTGCCGGCCAAGCCGCCGACGCCGGATGCCGGCCTCGACACCATGCGAACTGCAACGATACCGAAGGCCCCGTCCTCGGTCGCGCAATCGGGGATCCAGCCATGACCATGACGCTCACGGACCATCCCGACGTCTTCAGCCCCGCCTCGGGCCGTCGCAAAGTGGCCAAGCTCAAGGGTGCGAGCAAGGCGCGCAGCGACCAGACCCGCAGCCGCGTGATCCTCGCCATGGGCGCCTTCATGCTGGTCTATGGCGTGATCAGCGGCCGGCTGATGATGCTCGGCATGACCGACCAGTCGACGCTGGGCGGTCGTGGCGGCGGCGCGCAGGCGGTGTCCACCGCGCGGCCCGACATCGTCGATCGCAATGGCGAAATCCTGGCGACCGATATCAAGTCGGCCTCGCTCTTCGCCGAGCCCAACAAGATCATCGATCCGGACGAGGCGACCGAGCTGATCACCAGCGTGCTGCCGGATCTCGATGCGACCGCGCTTCGCAAGAAGCTCTCGACGCAGGCCGGCTTCGTCTGGGTCAAGCGCCAGATCACGCCGCAGCAGCAGACGCAGATCCACGATCTCGGCATTCCCGGCGTCGGCTTCCTGACCGAGAACCGCCGCTTCTATCCCGGCGGCCCCGCCGCCGCGCACATTGTCGGCCTCGTGAACACCGACAATCAGGGCATTGCCGGCATTGAGCGCGCCATTGACGAGCGCGGGCTGAGCGACCTGCACCAGGCGGGTTTCGCGGTGAAGAGCGCGGCGCTCGAGCCCGTGCGCCTCTCCGTCGACCTGCGCGTGCAGCACGTGCTGCGCGACGAACTGGTCGGCGCAATGGAGAAATACAAGGCGGCCGCGGCTATGGGCGCGATCGTCAACGCCAAGACCGGCGAGGTCCTGGCGCTCGCCTCGCTGCCGGATTTCGACCCGAACAACCCGGTCGACGCCAACAAGCCCGATCGCCTCAATCGCATGACGGCCGGCAGCTATGAGCTCGGTTCGGTCTTCAAGAGCTTCACCTTCGCCATGGCGCTCGAATCCGGCAAGGTGAAGATGACGGACAGTTTCGATGCGCGGGCGCCGCTGCGCGTCGGCCGCTTCACCATCCATGATTCCCACAGCCTCGGCCGCGTGCTGAGCGTGCCGGAGATCTTCCAGTATTCGTCGAATATCGGCACGGCCCGCATGGCCATGACGGTCGGCCAGACGCTGCAGCAGCAATATTTGAAGCAGTTCGGCCTCGCGACCAAGCTGCAGACGGATCTGCCGGAAGTGGCGACGCCGCAATTGCCGAAGCGCTGGAGCGACGTAACGACCATGACCGTCGCTTTCGGCCACGGCATCGCGATCACGCCGATGCAGGCCGTGATGGGCGACGTCGCGCTCGTCAATGGCGGTCATCTCCTGTCGCCGACCTTCTTCCCCCGGACGCAGGAGCAGGCCTTCGCCGATTCGACCGTGATGGTGTCGAAGAAGACGAGCGACGAAATGCGCTGGCTCTTCCGCTTCAACGCCGTCAATGGCTCGGGCCGCCATGCCGACGTGCCCGGCTATGTCGTCGGCGGCAAGACCGGAACGGCGGAAAAGATCGTCAACGGGCGCTACGTCAACGGCCACTACCTCAATTCCTTCCTCGCCAGCTTCCCGATGGACGACCCGCAATATGTGCTGCTGGTCTCCGTCGATGATCCGAAGCCGGAGAAGCCGAACCTGCCGGCGCTCGCCGCCTGGAATGCTGCCTTCGTCGCCGGCAATGTTATTCGTCGTTCTGCCCAATTCCTGGGCGTTACGCCGCGTACGGAGCAGGAAGGCCACCCCGATGCCATGCTTGTGTCGTATTGAGCGCGGATGAGCGGGGGCCGTCCGTTCCAACGATAGACAGGACCTCGCAGCTCATGCGCCTAGGCGACCTAGCCTCGACCCTCTTCCCGATCACCCCAACGGCCGCAGCCGTCGAGATCACGGGGATTTCGGCGGACAGCCGGGCCATCGTCCCCGGCACGCTGTTCGCCGCCCTGAAGGGTGTTGCCGCCGATGGCGCCCGCTTCGCGCCCGACGCGGTCAAGCGCGGTGCCGCCGCTGTCCTTTGCGGCCTCGATTCCCTCGTCCCTGACGATATCGGCGTGCCCGTGCTGCGCGCCGCGGATCCGCGCATCGCGCTCTCTCTGCTCGCGGCGCGGTTCTATCCGCTGCAGCCCGAGCACATCGTCGCCATCACCGGCACCAGCGGCAAGACCTCGGTCGCCGCCTTCGTCCGCCAGATCTTCGAGGCGGCGGGCCATCAGGCGGCCTCGGTCGGCACGATCGGCGTCGTGTCGCCGGCCGGCTCGAACTATGGCAGCCTCACCACGCCCGATCCCGTGCAACTGCATCAGATCCTCGACCGTCTGGCGCGCGAGGGCGTGACGCATGCCGCGATCGAGGCGTCGAGCCATGGGCTCGACCAGCACCGGCTCGACGGCGTGCGCATCAGCGCTGCCGGCTTCACCAATCTCGGCCGCGACCACATGGATTATCATCCGACGGTCGAGGACTATTTCGCCGCCAAGATGCGGCTCTTCGGCGATCTGCTGCCCGAGGGCGCGCCGGCCGTGGTCGATGCCGATGGCGGCTATGCGGAGGCGGTGATGGCCACCATCGCGCGGCGCGGGCAGCGGCTCATCGATGTCGGCGCGAAGGGCAGGGCGATCAAGCTGGTTTCCGCGACGCCGGACCGCTTCAGCCAGAGCCTCGATCTCATCGTCTTCGGCCAGTCGATGCGGGTCGAACTTCCGCTGCTCGGCGATTTCCAGGTTTCCAATGCTCTGGTTGCGGCGGGCCTTGCGATCGGCGCCGGCGTCGCGCCGGAAACGGCGATCGCGGCGCTCGGCCGTCTCGTCGGCGCGCCCGGCCGGCTCGAACTGGTCGGCACGACGGCGAAGGGGGCGATGGTCTTCATCGACTATGCCCACAAGCCCGACGCGCTCGATCACGCGCTGGCAGCGCTGCGGCCGGTCACCAAGGGCCGGCTGATCGCGCTCTTCGGCGCGGGCGGCGACCGCGATGCCGGCAAGCGCCCGTTGATGGGCGAGGCGGCGGCGCGCCATGCCGATCTCGTCATCGTGACGGACGACAATCCACGCTCGGAAGATCCCGCCGCCATCCGCAAGGCCGTCATGGCCGGCGCGCCCGATGCGATCGAGATCGGCGACAGGGGCCGCGCCATCTCGGAAGCGATCGGCATGCTCGAAGCGGGCGATGTTCTCTGCGTCGCGGGCAAGGGGCACGAGACCGGGCAGATCATTGCCGGCGTCGTGCATCATTTCTCCGATCATGAGGTGGTGGCCGCCGCGCTCGCAACGGAGGTCGCCGCATGACCCAGCCCCTGTGGACATTCGCCGATTTCGTCGCCGCCATGAATGGCCGACCGACCGGGCTTGAGCCCGGCGTCATTTCCGGCATCTCGATCGACAGCCGCACGACGGCGCCGGGCGATGCCTTCTTCGCCATCCGCGGCGACCAGTTCGACGGGCATGATTTCGTCGGCAGCGCCGCCGCCCATGGCGCCTCGGTGGCCGTGATTGCGGAGGAGCGGCTGGCCGCCCTCGGCCGCATGACACTGCCGCTCGTGGTGGTGAGCGACGTTCTGCACGCGCTCGAGGCGCTCGGCCTCGCGGCCCGGGCGCGCTCAATGGCGCGGATCGTCGCGGTCACGGGCAGCGTCGGCAAAACCTCGACCAAGGAAATGCTGGCCCGCGCGCTCGCCGGGAGCGGCCCGACGCATTATTCGCCGGCCTCCTTCAACAATCACTGGGGCGTGCCGCTGACCTTGTCGCGCCTGCCTGCCGATGCGCGCTATGCCGTGTTCGAAATCGGCATGAACCATCCGGGCGAGATCACGCCGCTGGTCGGCATGGTCCGTCCGCATGTCGCGATCGTCACGAACATCGAGGCGGTGCATCTGCAGTATTTCGAGGACGGGATCGACGGCATCGTCCGAGCCAAGGCGGAGATCTTCTCCGGCATCGAGCCCGGCGGTGCCGCGATCCTCAATCGCGACAATCCGCATTTCGAAAAGCTGGCGCTGCTCGCGATCGATGCCGGCGTCGAGCGCGTGCTGGGCTTCGGACAGGGCGCGGGTGCCGAGGGGCGGCTGCTGGCGGTCGACCTGCAGGCGGATCATTCGCTCGTCACGGCCAATATTCTCGGCAATGAGATCAGCTTCACGATCGGGGCGCCGGGTCGGCATCTCGTGCAGAACGCGCTCGCCGTGCTGCTCGCCACCGTCGAACTCGGTGCCGATATCGAGCTGGCGGCGACCGCGCTCGGTGCCATGGCGGCGCCCAAGGGACGCGGCGCGCGGCACCAGATCTGGATCGATGGCGGACAGGCGACGCTGATCGACGAGAGCTATAATGCGAGCCCGACCTCGATGCGGGCCGCCATGGCCGTGCTCGCCACCACGGCGCCGGCTGGCGCGGGCCGGCGGATCGCCGTGCTCGGGGACATGCTGGAACTCGGCCCGGACACGCAGCGCCTTCATGCCGAACTCGTCGATCCGCTGATGCAGGCGGGCGTCGACCGCGTCTATCTCGCTGGTCCGTCCATGCATGCGCTCTGGGAGGTCTTGCCGGCAGCCATGCAGGGCCATTATGCGGAAAAGGCGAGCGAACTCGAATTGATTCTCGTCGAAGAGGTCGCCGCCGGTGACGTGGTGATGGTCAAGGGTTCGAATGGTAGCCGCATGGCGCCATTGGTCGAAACCCTGAAGACGCGTTTCTCGCCCCATGCCGAGCGTGATCCCGGCCTACAAGGACCCAACTGATGCTCTATTTCCTGGGGGACCTCTCCGCGCAATTCTCCGCGCTCAACGTCTTCCGCTACATCACCTTCCGGGCGGGTGGGGCGGCGATGACGGCGCTGATCTTCGTGTTCCTGTTCGGTCCGAGCATCATTCGCGGCCTTCGCCTGAAACAGGGCCGCGGCCAGCCGATCCGCGAGGACGGCCCGCAGAGCCATCTCGCCAAGAAGGGCACGCCCACCATGGGCGGCCTGATGATCCTGTCCGGCCTGACGGTCTCGACGCTGCTCTGGGCGAACCTGTCGAGCTTCTATGTCTGGACCGTGCTGGGCGTGACGCTCGGCTTCGGCATGATCGGCTTCTATGACGATTATCTCAAAGTCACGAAGCAGAGCCACAAGGGCTTCTCCGGCAAGTCGCGCCTGCTGGTCGAATTCGCGATGGCGGCCATCGCCTGCTTCGTCATTTCACGCCTTTCGGCAGGTCCGCTCGCCGATGCGCTGACGTTCCCCTTCATCAAGTCCTGGGTCATCGATCTCGGCTGGTTCTTCATTCCCTTCGGCGCCTTCGTCATCGTGGGCGCGGGCAATGCCGTGAACCTGACGGACGGTCTCGACGGCCTCGCCATCGTGCCGGTCATGGTGGCGGCGGCGAGCTTCGGCATCATGGCCTATCTCTCCGGCAATGCCGTTTTTGCCGAATATCTGCAGATCCATTTCGTGCCCGGCACGGGCGAACTTGCCGTTCTCTGCGCCGCCATGTTCGGCGCCGGCCTCGGCTTCCTCTGGTTCAACGCGCCGCCGGCGGCGATCTTCATGGGCGACACCGGCTCGCTCGCCCTCGGCGGTCTTCTGGGCGCGATCGCAGTTGCGACCAAGCACGAGATCGTGCTCGCCATCATTGGCGGCCTGTTCGTGCTGGAAGCCGTCTCGGTGATCATCCAGGTCGCCTCGTTCAAGCTGACGGGCAAGCGCGTCTTCAGGATGGCGCCGATCCACCATCATTTCGAACAGCTCGGCTGGACCGAGCCGCAGGTCGTGATCCGCTTCTGGATCATCGCGGTCGTGCTGGCCTTCATCGGCCTTTCCAGCCTGAAGATCCGTTGAGGGGCAGGGCGGCATGATCCCGATCACCAGCTTCGCGGACAAGAAGGTCGCCGTATTCGGCTTGGGCGGCAGCGGCCTCGTGACCGCCAAGGCGCTGGTCGCCGGTGGCGCCGACGTCATCGCCTGGGACGACAATCCCGATTCGGTCGCCAATGCCGCAGCGTCGGACGTGCCGACGCGGGATCTGCACGATATCGATTTCGCCACGCTCGAGGCACTCATCCTCTCGCCCGGCGTGCCGCTGACGCATCCGCAGCCGCACTGGACCGTCGTCAAGGCGAAGGCGGCCAAGATCGAGATCATCGGTGATATCGAGCTCTTCTGCCGCGAGCGCCGCGCCGTGGCGCCGGGCGCGACGTTCATCGCCATCACCGGCACGAACGGCAAGTCGACCACGACGGCGCTGATCGCCCATCTCTTCAAGACCGACGGCTGGGATGTCCAGCTCGGCGGCAATATCGGCACCGCCATCCTCTCGCTCGAGCCGCTCGACAGCGACCGCGTCTATGTCGTCGAGTGCTCGTCGTTCCAGATCGACCTGACGCCCTCGATCGACCCGACAGTGGGCGTGCTCCTCAACATCACCGAGGACCATCTCGACCGGCACGGCTCCATGGAGCGCTATGCCGCGATCAAGGCCCGGCTCGTGCTCGGTGCACAGACGGCCGTCATCGGCATTGACGACGACTGGTGCACGACGATCGCCACCGATCTCGACCGGGCGCGCAAGCCGGTGGAGCGGATCTCGGTCCGCCGGCCGGTGACGAACGGCTTCTTTGCCGATCGCGGCCGGATCTTCGAGGCTGAGAATGCCACCGTGCACCAGGTTGCCGATCTGGACGGGATCGGATCGCTGCGCGGGCTGCACAATGCGCAGAACGCCGCCGCCGCGATCGCGGCCGCCCGCGTGATCGGCGTGGCCGAGCCGATGATCGTCAAGGGGCTGAAGAGCTTCCCCGGCCTAGCGCACCGCATGGAAGAGGTGACGCGCATCGGCAAGGTGCTGTTCGTCAACGATTCCAAGGCGACCAATGCCGATGCGGCCGAAAAGGCGCTGGCGAGCTTCGACCACATCTACTGGATCGCGGGCGGCAAGGCGAAGACGAGCGGCATCACCAGCCTGGCGCCCTATTTCCCCAAGATCGCGAAGGCCTATCTGATCGGAGCGGCCGCCGAGGAATTCGCGAAAACGCTCGAAGGCAAGGTCCCGGTCGTGATGGCCGGCACGATGGAGGCCGCGGTCAAGGCTGCCGCCAGCGATGCGGCGCTCGACGCGGCGAAGGAGTCGGTCGTGCTGCTGTCGCCGGCCTGCGCCTCCTATGACCAGTACCGGAACTTCGAGAAGCGCGGCGATCATTTCCGCGATCTCGTGCAGGCGCTCAATCCAGCCAGAACCACTGTAGAGGTGAAGTGATGGTCAGCCGGGCCGATCGTGGCGTCTTTGCCGAATGGTGGTGGACGGTCGACAAGTTTCTGCTCTTCGGCGTCATCGCGCTGATGATCGGCGGCGTGGTGCTCTCGCTCGCGGGCAGCCCGCCGGTCGCCGAGCGCATCGGCCTCGACAGCTTCCACTTCGTGAAGCGCCATGTGGCATTCCTGATCCCGACGCTGGCGATCCTGATCGCCACCTCGCTGCTTTCGCCGCGCAATGTCCGCCGGGCCACGCTGATCGTGTTCGTGATCGCGATCGTGCTGATGTTCGCGACGCTCTTCATCGGGCAGGAGGTCAAGGGCGCGCGGCGCTGGATCAATCTCGCCGGCTTCTCGCTGCAGCCGTCGGAGTTCATGAAGCCGGCCTTCGTCGTGCTCTCCGCCTGGCTGTTCACTGAAAGCTCGCGCGGCAGCGACATCCCCGGCAACCTCTTCGCGATCCTGCTTTTGACCATAGTGGTCGCGCTGCTCGTCGCGCAGCCCGATCTCGGCCAGACCATGCTCGTGGTCATCGCCTGGTCGACGGTCTTCTTCCTCGCCGGCCTTTCCTGGATCTGGATCGGCGGATTGGCGGGCCTCGGCGCGCTCGGTATCCTGGCGGCCTATACGGTGTTTCCGCACTTTGCCGGCCGCATCAACCGCTTCCTCGATCCCGCGACGGGCGACACGTTCCAGGTCGATACTGCGCTTGAATCCGTGCTGCGCGGCGGCTGGTTCGGACGCGGTCCGGGCGAGGGCGTGGTCAAGCGCATCCTGCCGGACAGTCATACCGACTTCATCTTCGCTGTCGCGGCGGAGGAGTTCGGCATCATTCTCTGCATGCTGCTGGTGCTGGTCTTCGCCTTCATCGTCATTCGCGGCCTGAGCCACAGCCTGAAGAACCAGGACGCCTTCGTCCGCCTCGCCTCGGCCGGGCTGATGGTGCTCTTCGGCGTGCAGTCCTGCATCAACATGTCGGTGAACCTGAACCTGATGCCGGCCAAGGGCATGACGCTGCCCTTCGTCTCCTATGGTGGCTCGTCCATGCTGGCGCTCGCCTTCCAGATGGGGCTGGTGCTGGCGCTGACGCGTCGCCGCTTCGAGCCGGTAAGTTTCAGCCGCGGGTTCAGCCGTTTCGACAATGTGACGCCGAAGGCCGCCTGACCTCATGGCCGACACGATCCTTCTCTGCGCGGGTGGCACGGGCGGTCATCTCTTTCCGGCCGAGGCGCTCGCTCATGCGTTGAAGCGGCGCGGCTGGCGCATCGATCTCGCGACCGATCACCGGGCCGAGACCTATGGACAGGATTTTCCCGCGACGGAACTGCACATCATCCGTTCCGCGACGCCCTCGGTGAAATCGCCCGTCGTGATGGCAGCGGCGGCATGGAGCCTCTGGCGCGGCTATTGGCAGGCGCGCAGTCTCCTCAACACGCTGAAGCCGAAGGCCGTCGTCGGCTTTGGCGGCTATCCGACCGTTCCGCCCATGCTGGCGGCGGCGCATAAGGGCATTCCCACCATCGTGCACGACGCTAATGCCGTGCTCGGCCGTGCCAACAAGCTGCTGGCGCCGCGCGCGACGGTGCTTGCGACCAGCTTTCCCGGCGTGGCGCTCGGGCCCGGCGTCCGGACGACGGTCGTTCAGACCGGCAATCCCGTCCGCCGCGCCGTGGTCGAGGCGAGCGCCATCGCGCCGGAGGCGCTTTCGGCGGACCGGCCGCTGCGGGTGGTGATATTCGGCGGCAGCCAGGGAGCGCGCTTCTTCTCCGACCTGCTGCCCGAGGCGCTGGCAAAGCTCGATCCCGCGACCCGCGCGCGCCTTTCCCTGGTCCAGCAATGCCGACCCGAGGACATGGAGCGGGTGCGCGCCGCCTATGACAAGCTCGGCGTCTCGGCTGAACTGGCGCCGTTCTTCCGCGACATGCCCGCGCGCATCGCCTGGAGCGATCTCGTCATCTCGCGCTCCGGCGCCTCGACGGTCTGTGAGCTCGCCGTCATCGGGCGGCCCGCGATCATGGTGCCGCTGCCCGGCGCGATCGACCAGGACCAGAGCGCCAACGCGCTCGTGCTCGAAAAGGCCGGTGGCGGCTGGGTCGTGCCGCAGGCGCAGTTGACAGCGGACCGTCTTTCGCAGGAATTGTCCGCCTTTCTCGTGGCGCCCGGGCGTCTGGTCGAGGCGGCGCACGCAGCGCGGTCCGTCGGCCGGCCGGATGCGGACGAGCGTCTGGCCGATCTGGTCGAGCGCGTCGTCAGCGGCGCCACGCTCGATGCACCATTCGGAGTTTCTCCATGAAAATGCCCCGGGACATTGGTCCCGTCCATTTCGTCGGTATCGGTGGTATCGGCATGAGCGGCATCGCCGAGGTGCTGGTCAATCTCGGCTATCGGGTCCAGGGTTCGGACGCGGCCGAGAACGCCAATGTCCAGCGCCTGCGCGCCAAGGGCGTCACCATCACGATCGGCCATGACGCCGCCAATCTCGGTGATGCGCGTGTCGTCGTGGTGTCCTCGGCGATCAAGTCGAGCAATCCGGAGCTGAAGGCCGCGCGCGAGCGCTTGCTGCCCGTCGTGCGGCGCGCCGAGATGCTGGCCGAGCTGATGCGCCTCAAGAGTGCCATCGCCATCGCCGGCACCCATGGCAAGACCACCACGACGTCCATGGTCGCAGCGCTGCTCGACGCCGGCGGCTTCGATCCGACCGTCATCAATGGCGGCATCATCAACGCCTATGGCACCAATGCTCGCATCGGCGCCAGCGACTGGGTGGTCGTCGAGGCCGATGAGAGCGACGGCACCTTCATCAAGCTTCCGGCCGATGTCGCTCTGGTGACCAATATCGATCCCGAGCATCTCGACCATTACGGCTCGTTCGACAAGGTGCGCGACGCCTTCAAGCAGTTCATCGAGAATGTGCCCTTCTATGGCTTTGCCGTGATGTGCATCGACCATCCCGAGGTCCAGTCGCTGATCGGCCGGATCGAGGATCGCCGCATCATCACCTATGGCGCCAATCCGCAGGCTGATATCCGCTATCGCGATTTGCGCACCGAGGGCGCGACCTCGCGCTTCACCGCCGTCATCCGTGACCGCGCGAGCGGGGCGATGTCGGAGATCGTCGGGCTCTCGCTGCCAATGCCGGGCGAGCACAATGTGCAGAACGCGACCGGCGCCATCGCGATCGCGCATCATCTCGGCATTTCGGATGAGGCGATCCGCAAGGGCCTCGCCTCGTTCGGCGGCGTCAAGCGGCGCTTCACCCATACGGGTTCGTGGAACGGAGTCGAGATCTTCGACGATTATGGCCACCACCCGGTCGAGATCGGCGCCGTGCTGAAGGCTGCCCGCTCGGCGACGCAGGGCCGCGTGATCGCCGTCGTGCAGCCGCATCGCTATTCGCGCCTGCACGACCTCTTCGACGGCTTCTGCACCTGTTTCAACGACGCCGATACGGTGATCGTCGCGCCGGTCTATGCGGCGGGCGAGAGCCCGATCCCCGGCATCGACCGCGACCATCTCGTGGACGGGCTGAAGGTGCGCGGCCATCGCGATGCGCGCCCGCTCGAAGGGCCGGAGCAACTGGCCGGCATGATCGCCGACATCGCCAAGCCGGGCGATTTCGTCGTCTGCCTCGGCGCTGGCTCGATCACCAATTGGGCACAGGCCCTGCCGAAAGAACTCGAGGCTCTGGGCCGCGCATCGTGAGTTTTCCGCCGCTCGATATCGACCTGGCCGGCCTGCGCGGGCGATTGACGCCGAATTTCGCGCTCGATGCGATCACGTGGTTTCGCGTCGGTGGTCCGGCGCAGGCGCTGTTCCAGCCGGCCGACGAGGACGATCTCGCGCTGTTCCTGGAGCGGCTCGCCGACGATATTCCGGTGCTCGTGGTCGGTGTCGGCTCGAACCTGCTGGTGCGCGATGGCGGCATAGCCGGGGTGGTGATCCGCCTCTCGGCGAAGGGGTTCGGATCGGCTGTAGCAGAGGCGGGCGATCGCATCCGCGTCGGTACGGCGCTGCCGGACAAGCGGGTGGCGGCCTTTGCGCTCGAGCAGGGCCTCAGCGGCTTTGCTTTCTATCACGGCATACCCGGCGGCATGGGCGGCGCGCTCAGGATGAATGCCGGCGCCAATGGCGGCGAGACGCGCCAGCGTCTCGTCGAGGTCAGGGCGGTCGACCGTAAGGGGCGCCGGCACGTCCTCTCCAACGCCGATATGGGCTTCACCTATCGTCATACGGCGGCGCCGGATGATCTCATCTTCACCGAGGCTGTCTTTCAGGGCGAACCGGCCGACCCCGCCGTGATCAAGGCGGCGATGGACGAGGTCGAGGCACATCGCGAGCGCGCCCAGCCGATTCGCGAGAAGACCGGCGGATCGACCTTCAAGAACCCGCCGGGCGAATCAGCCTGGAAGCTGATCGACGCCGCGGGCTGCCGCGGCCTGCGCATCGGTGGTGCCCAGGTCTCGGAGATGCACTGCAACTTCCTGATCAATACGGGCGGCGCCACCGCGCATGATCTGGAACTGCTTGGCGAGACGGTCCGTGCGCGGGTGTTCGCGACGAGCGGCATCCGCCTCGACTGGGAGATCAAGCGGCTCGGCCTGCCGTTGCTCGGTGGTGCGGTGGAGCCGTTCCTCGGTACGTGAGCGATCGTTGCTCGAATACAACATCGCTTGATAGCATCATCAGGCCACGTCAGGGTGACCGCCATGAGTGGGCTAGATCTTGCCAAGAACGGCTTGTTATCAATAGCTTGAGGCATCCAGCCTGACGCTGCGGCAGTTTGTCCGCGCCTCTTGACGGCGATGGCAGCGCTCGCCGACGCTCGTGCTGATCCCTGTTACGGGATTTGGGGGCTGGGACGTTAACTTCATGAGCTTTCTTTCGGATCGTGGGCGCCGCCGTGCGCTCCTCGCGGCTACGGCTATTGTCTGGGCGCCGTCAGCCTTTGCGGCCAATACGACCATTGCAAATGGCACGACGCGGACCACGCGCCTGACCATGCAGGGGACCGACACGCTGACGGTCGATTCTGGTGGAGCGATCACCACGTCGCGGGATCCCTCGGTCCGTCTCACCGGTTCGAATGCGAACCTGACGATCGACAATTCCGGCACGATTTCGTCGACCGATGGCCGCGCGATCCGCGCCGAGGATTTCTCCGGCTCGTTCTCGCTGTCGCTGACGAACGAAACCGGCGCGCTGATCCAGGGCACCGACGACGCGCTCGCCATCAGCTCGTCGATTAATGGCGGCACGGTGACGGTCGTCAACGACGGCACCATCCGCTCGACCGGCGGGCAGGCCATCGGGTTCCGGCCGGCCACGGGCGGCACGATCTCGATCACCAATAATGGCCTGATGGAAACCAAGGGGACGCAGGACGTCGTCCGCACGGGCGGCAACGCCACCATCACCAATACCGGCACGATCCAGAATACGACGGATGGCGTCTGGACCGGCTCCTACTGGAACCGCGCCAATGCCGTCGATTTCTACACGGCAGGCAGCGGCACCGTTTACAATTCCGGCACGATTTCTGGTTCGAAGAGCGGCATCGCCGGGCAGTCCGGGACCGGTTCGTTCGAGATCACTAACTATGCCGATGGCGATATCATCGGCCGCAATGGTCCGGCGATCAGGTTCTCAATTCCCGACGGCGTCGACACGCCAGAGGAACTCGCCACGCTCAAGGCTGTCCATGTGGTGAACTACGGCACCATCACGGGCGAGGCGACAGATCTCTCCCATCCCAGTCGCTGGAACACGGATGGCGACGGGATCGACATCGACTATCTGGCCAATATCGAGAACCACGGCACGATCGAATCGACCGGCGCACTCGGCGTCTGGGCCGACGATCCCGCCCACATCAACGTCCCCGAGGCCATCGCGATCGGTGGTGGCAGCATCACCAACTATTGGGGTGGTTTGATCCATAGTAAGGGCCAGGCGATCGTCGTCGACGACAGCGATGGCGGCTCGGCCTATGGCGCGACGACGATCACCAATGCGGGCGCTATCGTCAGTGATATTGGAGAGGCCATCACGCTGCGCGGTGATTTCGCCGACACACTCAAGAATTACGGCTTCATCGTCGGCGATGTCGACATGGGCGGCGGTTCGGACACGGTGAAGAACTGGGGCTGGATCAGCGGCAGCGTCGATCTGGGTTCAGGCAACGACACACTGGAGAATGGCGGCGCGATCCTCGGAGACGTCGCCGCTGGCGCTGGCGACGACAAGGTCAGGAACGACGGCTGGATTGCCGGGAAAGTCACCCTCGGCGGCGGCCGGAATTCGCTGGACAATGATGGCGTGATCCTCCGCGGCGTCACTGCCGGCGACGGCAACGACAAGGTGGACAATTCTGGCTGGATCGGCGGCGACGTTACGCTCGGCAATGGCCGGAACAGGGTCGACAATGGCGGAGCGATCCTCGGCGATGTGGCTACCGGCTCGGGCGATGACAAGGTGGACAATTCCGGCTGGATCGGCGGCGACGTTACGCTGGGCAAGGGTCGGAACTCGCTCGACAATAGCGGCGTGATCCGCGGCGATGTGGCTGCCGGTTCTGGCGACGACAAGGTGGACAATTCCGGCTGGATCGGCGGCGACGTCGCGCTGGGCAACGGCCGGAACGTGCTCGACAATAGCGGAGCGATCCTCGGCGACGTGGCCGGCGGCAATGGCGACGACACCGTGCACAATGAGGGCTGGATCGGCGGCGATATCTGGCTCGGCCGTGGCACCGATCTGGTCAGCAATTCCGGGGCGATTGTCGGCAACATTGCGTTCGGAAGCGGCTTCGGCCTGCTGGCTAATTCCGGTTCGATCGGCGGCAGCGTATCAGCCGATTGGGGCATGGGCTGGTTCGCCAATTCCGGCACCATCGGCGGGGATGTCGTCGGCGGCAATTTCCTGTTCAACACAGGCGCCATCGGCGGTGACGTCCGCGTCGAGCACGGGGCGAGCGTCACGCTCAACGCGGGGAATATCGGCGGCAAGGTTTCCTTTGCCGGCGGCGACGACGTGCTGGCCAATTCCGGCTCCATCGCCGGCGATGTCTCGTTCAGCTATGGCAAGGACTGGCTGATCAATTCGGGTGCGATCGGCGGCAATGTCGCGATGGGATCGGGCGACGATACGGTCGAGCTGCATGATGGCTCGTCGATCGCTGGCACGCTCGATGGCGGCGATGGATCTGATTCCCTCTCCGTCTGGTCCTCGTCATCCGACGTCGCGACGCTGTCGCGCGTCAGCGCCTTCGAGACGCTCGGGATCCGTCAGGGCAACTGGACCTTCGGCGACGACCAGTCCTATTCGGACGGCGTCACGGTCTATTCGGGTGCCTCGCTTGCGGTGAACACCACGCTCTCCGCGGTGACGACCGTCCAGGGTGGCGCCCGGCTTTCCGGAAGCGGCAGCGTTTCGGGCCTGGTGACCACGGGGCTCGGCGCCGTGATCGTGCCCGGCACCGGAACGAGCGGTACGCTCTCCGTCAACGGCGATGCCAGCCTCAACGACGCGACCTTCATGGTCGGCATGGCGGCCGATGGCGCGTCGAACCGGCTCGCGGTTTCCGGCACAGCGGCGGTCAATGGCGGCACGGTCGTGCTCGATCTCGCGCCCGGTCCCTATGTCGTCGGCACCAAGGCGACGATCGTGTCCGCTGACGGCGGCGTGACCGGAAGCGGCTTCTCGTCGCTTCAGGCGCCGAGCACGCTGTTCATCACGCCTCAACTCGGCATGGAGCCGAATGCCGTCACGATCACGCTCGATCGCAATGGCGTGCCCTTTGCGAGCTTCGCCCAGACTGCGAACCAGTGGGCTGTCGCCAATGCGCTCGACGCCGGCACCAGTGCCAGCGGGCTCTACAATCTGATCGCGAACAGCACGACGGGCGCCTTCCTGCCGCAGACCTATGATTCGCTTTCGGGCGAGATCCACGCCGATCTCGTCGGCACGCTGCTCGACCAGTCGATGCAGACGGAGCTGACGCTGCTGCAGCGCCTGCGCCAGATTGGCGTGCCCGGCAAGACCGCGGCGCCGAGCCAGAAGCTCGGCTATGGCGAGGAGGCGAAGCCCAACACCGCCGCCTTCGATGCGCTCGAAGCCTCCGGCCCGCACTATTCCGGCTGGACCCAGGCGTTCGGTTCCTGGCTCAACCGCGACGGCGACGGCAATAGCGCGAATACGGATTCGAGCGTCGGCGGCGCCCTGGTCGGTGCCGATCTTTCGAACGACAACTACACCTTCGGTCTCGCGGGCGGCTATAGCTGGGGCTCGGCTGATACGTCGAACTGGTCGAGTTCGGCCGATATCGACACGGCCCTGCTGGCAGTCTATGGCGGCGTCGCGCTCGATGCGGTCAAGCTGCGGGGCGGCGCGTCGATGGGCTGGAGCTCGATCGACACCACGCGCACCGCGACGGCCGGTGGCGTCACGGAACGGCCGCAGGCGAATTATGACGCGACGACCGGCAACGTCTTCGGCGAGGTCGCCTATGACGCCAAGGTCGGCGGCTCGATCATCGAGCCCTATGCCGGTCTCGGCTGGGTCAGCGTCAATGGCGACAGCTTCTCGGAAACCGCTGCCGTGCTGACGGGGCTGAGTTCGTCGGGTGCTTCCTACAGCACCGCCTATTCGACGCTCGGCGCCCGCTTCTCGACCGATTTCCTCGTGGACGGAAACCGGTTGACGCCGCGCGCCATGCTCGGCTGGCGGCATGCGTTCGACGACGTCCCGCCGGAGGCGGCGATGCTGTTCAACAACACCGCCACGGGCTTCACCGTGATCGGCACGCCGATCGCGCAGGACTCGCTCCTCGTCGAGGCCGGCGCAGACCTCGCCTTCAACCAGCGGGTCAGCCTCGGCGTGGTCTATTCGGGCTCCTTCGCCAGCAATGCGGATTCGAATGCGGTGAAGGTCACCGGCGAAGTGCGCTTCTGATCCAGGCGATCAACACGATCGAACGGCCCGCCTCGGCGGGCCGTTTTCGTTTGGGGTGGTATTCAGCTCGCAGGCCCGAGCGGCAGGCGCGTCGGCACGCCCGGAGCGAGCGATGTCAGGCGATCGGCAATGCCGAGGGCGGTGAAGGCCGCGACCAGGTCGGCCTCGCTCTCCTTGAAATGCGCCCAGCCATGATTGTGGACGGCGATGATGCGGGCGCGGGGAAAGGCGCTGGCGGTCTCGATGACGTCGTTATTGTCCATGGTCAGGTGAAAGCGTCCGCGAGGCTCGGCCGAGCCCGCAAAGGCGATGACGGCGGCCGGCGCGTAGCGGCGGGCGATCTCGGCCGTGCCGTCATACCAGACGGTGTCGCCGGTGACGTAGAGCGTGTCGCCGGGCTGCTCCTGGCCGATCAGGAAGCCGATTACATCGCCCGCTATCGGCTCGATGCCCGCCGGGCCGTGTCGCGCGGGCGCTGCCGTGATGGTGAGGGTGCTCTGGCCATCGGTCCCGCCGATCGTGATGGTCTCGAATGGATCGAGCCCCCGGGCATGGCCGCCGAGACGGCCCGCGCCGATCCGCGTCGTGAGCACGAGCGGGGCGTGGGCCAGGAAGGCGCGGCCCGCATGGTCGAGATTGTCGGCATGCTGGTCGTGGCTGAGCAGGATCGCATCGATCGGGCCGATCGCGTCGGGGGCAAGGGCCGGCCCGCTCTGTTTCTCAAGATGGACCGGGCCGGAATGATAATGGCCGGGCGGGTCGAATGTCGGGTCGGTCAGCAGGCGCAGCCCGCCAATCTCGATCAGGACGGTCGGACCACCGATCAGCGTGAGGGTCAGGTCGTGGGCAGTCATGACGTTGCTCCGGAGCGGGTGGGATGTCGGTTGATGGCCGGAGGATAGGACTGTGAGGCCTGAGCGAAATTCGCTAAATTCGCGCAATGGCCGATCGAAATCGCACAAGGCTGGACTGGGAGGACGTGCGTTTCTTCACCGCGCTCGTCCGCCATGGCAGCTATTCGGCGGCCGCCCGCGCCCTTGGCGTGAACCATGCCACGGTGGCGCGCCGCATCGCCGCGCTGGAGACGGCGCTTGGCGCGAAGCTGTTCGAGCGGCGGCTGCATGGTCATGAGCTCACCGAGGCCGGGCAGGGCGCCCTGGCGGCTGCCGGGGCGATGGATGCCGCGGCAGAAGGACTGGCCCATATCGCCGCCGGAGCGCCGCAGGGCGGCCTTGTGCGCATCACCGCGACGCCGAGCCTCGCCGATGCCTTCCTCATCCCACGCCTGGCGGCGTTCCGCGCGTCCCATCCCGAGATCGATGTCGAGGTCTTCGCCGATCGGCGCAGCGTCAGCCTCTCGCGTCACGAGGCGGATATCGGCCTGAGGCTGGCGCGGCCCTCGGATGGCGATCTGATCGCCCGCCATGTCGCGACGATCGCGTTCGGCTTCTACGCCGATCCATCCTGGCTGGCACGGCTTGCCGCCGGCGGAGCGCCGCTCTTTGTCGGTTTCGACGAATCGAGCGTTCATCTGCCGGAGGCTGTCTGGCTCGCGGGCCGGTTTCCGACGGCGCGGCTGGTGTTCCGCTCCAACAGCCAACTCTCGCAGGCGATCGCGGCGCGGTCAGGCTGCGGCGTCGCGCTCCTGCCGTGCTTTCTCGGACGCACGGAGCCGGGGTTGGTTCCGATCGATCTCGGCGTGACGCCGCCGACGCGCGAACTCTGGCTGCTGACGCGGCGTGATGGCCTCGCTGCCTCGCCCGTCCGGCATGCACGGGAGTTCCTGATCGACCTGTTTCAGCGCGAAAAGGCGGCCTTCGCCGTGGCGCCCGAGGCGGTTGTCCCGCGCTGAGTCATTTTGCCTCGGTGCGCGGCGCATCTGGTTAACGTTTCCTTACCTCTTCGCTGGCATATTCCTTCCAATTGATTCGAACGAAGGAATCTCGTCTTGGCGAAGCACGTCGCTGTCCTCATGGGCGGTTGGTCGACCGAGCGGCCGGTGTCGCTTAATTCGGGCATAGGCTGTGCCGATGCGCTGGAAACGGCCGGCTACAAGGTGACGCGCGTCGACGTCCAGCGCGACATCGCCTCGGTCCTCGCCGAACTGAAGCCCGATGTCGCGTTCAACGCGCTGCACGGTCCCTTCGGTGAAGATGGCTGCATGCAGGGCGTGCTCGAGATCCTCGGCATCCCCTATACACATTCCGGCGTGCTCGCCTCGGCGCTCGCTATGAACAAGGCGCGGGCTAAAGACGTCATGAAGGCGGCCGGCATTCCGGTCGCCGAATCTGTCCTCATGCACCGCCTCGATGTCGCCAGGGCCCATCCGATGGAGCCGCCCTATGTGGTGAAGCCCGTCGCCGAAGGGTCGAGCTTCGGCGTCTTGATCGTGCGCGAGGATGCGGCTTACCCGCCTCAACAACTTTTTGCGGATGACTGGGGCTTCGGCGACATCGTCATGGTCGAACGTTACGTCGGGGGACGCGAGCTCACCTGTGGCGTCAAGGGCGACGAAGCCTTTGATATCATTGAGCTCGAGACCGCCGACGGCGGCTGGTACGACTATGATTCCAAGTATTCCGCCGACGGTGCCCGCCACATAATTCCTGCGCCGCTTTCACCAAATATTTACCAAAGTATACGGAATCTAGCAGTGCGGGCGCATCAGGCTCTCGGGTGTCGCGGCATCAGCCGGGCGGACTTCCGATACGACGATCGACCGGGGGGCACGGGGCAACTCGTCTGTCTCGAAGTGAACACTCAGCCGGGCATGACGGAGACGTCTCTGGTCCCGGATATGGCGCGACATGCCGGAATGGACTTCCCGGCGCTGGTCAGTTGGATGGTGGAGGACGCGTCTTGCGGCAGATGAGCCGGCGAGCCATGGGGCAGGTGGAAGGCGGGGCAGCCGACGAGGCGGTTTCGTCAGGGGCCAGGCTCGGCTTGTGGCTCAATCGACGCTTGCGGGGCCTGAAACGCGTGGAAGCGCGTCTTCCGCGCCATGTCGGCCTCAAGGCCACGATCCTGCTCTTCGTCGCGACCGGTGTCACCGGCGTGATCGCGGCCGATCGCCTCGACGAAGTCTTCGGTGGCGTCAGCGCCGCGAGCGGTCTGCTGATCGATTCCGTCAAGATCACCGGGCAGATGGAGACCTCGGAGGTTTCCGTGCTTGACAAGCTGCAACTGCCGCCCGACGCATCGCTGCCCTTCCTGGACGTGGCGTCGGCCCGCGACCGGATCGAGACGCTGCCCTGGGTGGCGAAGGCGACGCTGCGCAAGGTCTATCCGGCCACGCTCAACATCACGATCGAGGAGCGCAAGCCCTTCGTCCTCTGGCAACACGACCAGAAGCTCTCGGTCATCGACGATCATGGCCGGGTCATTGGCGAGGCCGGCGACCAGTCCTATGGTGATCTGGTCCGCGTGATCGGGCAGGGCGCCGAGACGCGTGCGAGCGAAGCGTTGGCTCTCGCCGACAGCGCACCGGCGATCCGTGCCCGTCTCAAGGCGGCCGTGCTGGTCGGTGAGCGGCGCTGGGATTTCATCCTCGACAACGGCGTCACGCTGATGCTGCCGCAGGACAATCCCCAGGGCGCGTTGGCCCGCATCGAGAATTTCGACAAGAGCGACGAACTGCTCTCGCGCGACATCGTGCGGGTTGATCTCCGCCTCGGTGACCGCATGTTCGTCCGGCTTTCGCCGGCCGCGATGGAGCGCCGCGCGGCCGAACTCAAGGAGCGCGACAAGCTCGCCAAGCGTAAGGGGGCGAGCACCTGATGTCGCTTTTCGTATCCTCAGATAGCCGTATGCGTCCGCTTCCGGCCAAGAAGTCCACCGTCGTCTCCATTCTCGACGTCGGTTCCTCGAAGATCTGCTGCCTGATCGCAAGGCTGAAGCCGCGCGAGACCGGCGACGTGCTGCCGGGCCGCACCCATGCGGTCGAGGTGCTCGGCATCGGCCACCAGCGTTCGCGCGGGATCAAGTCTGGCGTCGTCGTCGATCTCGACAAGGCCGAGCAGGCGATCCGCCTTGCGGTCGACGCGGCCGAGCGCATGGCCGGCGTCACCGTGGAATCGCTGATCGTCAACGTGTCCTGTGGCCGGCTCGCCAGCGAATCCTTCTCGGCCAGCGTCTCCCTCTCGGGCCATGAAGTGGTCGAGGCCGACATCAAGCGCGTGCTGGCGGCCGGGCGTGAGCATTCGGTCACCGCCGAGCGCTCGGTCATCCATTCGCTGCCGATCGGCTATGCCATCGACGGCAATAACGGTATCCGCGATCCGCGCGGCATGATGGGCGAGCGGCTTGGCGTCGACATGCATGTCGTCACCGGCGAATCCGCCCCGCTGCGCAATCTCGAGCTCTGCATCGCCCGCTGCCATCTTTCGGTCGAGGCGATGGTCGCGACGCCCTATGCCAGCGGCCTTTCGGCTCTGGTCGACGACGAGACCGAACTGGGCGTCGCCTGTGTCGATCTCGGCGGCGGCACGACCACGATCTCGGTGTTCATGGACGGCCAGTTCGTCCATGCCGACGCGATCGCGATCGGCGGCCAGCATGTGACGACGGATATCGCCCGCGGCCTCTCCACCCGGATCGAGGATGCGGAACGGCTGAAGACCATGCATGGCAGCGCGCTGCCGAGCGTGTCGGACGAGCGCGACATCCTGTCGGTCCTGCCGATCGGCGACGATGAGCGCGATGTGCCGAACCAGATGCCGCGCGCGGCGCTGACGCGGATCATCCGGGCACGCATCGAGGAAATCCTCGAACTCGTCCGCGACCGCCTCAATGCGTCCGGCTTCCAGACGATGGTTGGCCGCAGGATCGTGCTGACGGGCGGCGCGAGTCAGCTTACGGGAATCACGGAGGCTGCGCGGCGCATCCTGGCGCGCAATGTGCGCCTCGGTCGTCCGCTCGGTGTGACGGGTCTGCCGGAAGCGGCCAAGGGGCCGGCATTCTCGGCTGCCGTCGGGTTGTTGATTTATCCGCAGGTCGCCCAGATCGAGCAGGTCTCGGCAATGCGCGGACATCGCTTGGCCATGACCGGGACCGGGGGATACTTCTCCCGATTCGGAAGCTGGTTTCGCGAGAGTTTCTAGGGGTTAGACGGCAACGCTCCTGGCGAAGCGATGCCGAAGAACGGAAAGACGGCCGGTTTACGCCACCGGCCACAGGGGTCAGACGACGAGGTCACCAATGACGATCAACCTGAAGATGCCGGATATTACTGAGCTGAAGCCCAAGATCACGGTCTTCGGCGTTGGCGGTGCGGGTGGAAACGCCGTCAACAACATGATCCGCTCGGGACTCGAGGGTGTCGAGTTCGTGTGCGCGAACACCGATAGCCAGGCGCTGACATCGTCGCGCGCCGAGCGGCTCATCCAGATGGGCGTCGCCGTGACCGAGGGTCTCGGCGCCGGTTCCATGCCGGATGTCGGCCGCGCCGCCGCGGAAGAGGTCATTGACGAGATCAACGACCATCTCGCCGGCTCGCACATGGTGTTCGTCACCGCCGGCATGGGCGGCGGCACGGGCACGGGCGCTGCCCCGGTCATCGCGCGGACGGCACGTTCGCACGGCATCCTGACCGTCGGCGTCGTCACCAAGCCGTTCCAGTTCGAAGGCGCGCGGCGCATGCGCGTCGCCGAGGCCGGCATCAAGGAGCTGCAGGAGAGCGTCGATACGCTCATCGTCATTCCGAACCAGAACCTGTTCCGCATCGCCAATGAGAAGACGACCTTCGCGGACGCCTTCTCGATGGCCGACCAGGTGCTCTATTCGGGCGTCGCCTGCATCACCGACCTGATGGTCAAGGAAGGCTTGATCAATCTCGACTTCGCCGACGTCCGTTCGGTGATGCGCGAGATGGGCAAGGCGATGATGGGCACGGGCGAAGCCTCGGGCGATCGCCGCGCCATTCTGGCGGCCGAAGCCGCGATCGCCAATCCGCTGCTCGACGAGACGTCGATGCACGGTGCGCGTGGCCTGCTGATCTCGATCACCGGCGGACGTGACCTGACGCTGTTCGAAGTCGACGAAGCCGCGACCCGTATCCGCGAGGAAGTCGATCCGGACGCGAACATCATTCTCGGCGCCACCTTCGAGGAAAGTCTCGAGGGCGTCATCCGCGTGTCGGTCGTCGCGACCGGCATCGACAGCGATGTCCGCGAGCAGGAGACACCTCCCTCCGACCAGCGCATCGCCGAGATGAACCAGCGCATGAAGGCCGCCGCGCAGGCTGCCGCCCAGCCGGCTCAGCGTACGCCTTCGGTCAATACGGAATCGCGTGCCGCTCCGGCCCCGACCTTCCGCCAGCCGGCCCCGGCCCAGTCCTATGCCGAACAGCCGTCGGCGCGTGATCCGGGCGTCACCATCGCTCCGATGGCGCCGCAGCCGTCCATGTCCTATGCGGAAGCCGAACTCGATCACGAGTTCGACATGGTCCCGCAGCCGACCCAGGTCGTCGACCACGCTCCGGCGCAGCACTTCATTCCGCCGGCCGCCGAGGCTCCGGCTGCGAACCGCATGCCGCGCGTCGAGGATTTCCCCGTCATGGCCCAGCGCGAGATCGCGCAGCAGCGTGGCGAGGAACATCACGAGGAAGATCGCGGCCCGATGAGCCTGCTGCGCCGCCTGGCGCATGTCGGCCTCGGCCGTCGCGAGGAAGAGCCGCAGGCCCAGCAGCCTGCCCCGGTCCGCGTTTCGGCTCCCCAGCCGGCCCGCGCGCCGCAGCAGGCGCCGCGTGCACCGCAGCAGCAGGCGCCCGCCGGCTATCAGCAGCAGCGCCCGCAGCAGGCGGCTCCGCGTCAGCAGGCTCCCGCACCCGCTCCGGAGGCCAATTACCGCCCCCGCCAGCAGGAGCTCGACCCGCATGGCCGCGTGATGCCGCGCGAGCAGCGCCACGATGACGATCAGTTGGAGATTCCGGCTTTCCTGCGCCGCCAGGCGAACTAGAAGCCAGTAACTCCATCGAGACGAGGCCCGGCGACTGACCCCCGCCGGGCCTCGTTTCGTAAGGGGGTCGATGCGTTACAGACGGTTAGAAAGCGTGATTTGTTGACCGGTTGGTCCAGCCCTATCTTCAGCCTCGCAAGATGCTGAGGAATCTGGTGATTCGACAGAGAGCCTGAAGGCCCGTCAATCCCGGTTTTGGTTCCGAAGCGAGGGGCGGGAACGGCAGGTAGTCGCGTATTTTGACAAGCTCGTTTGGGGCACATTGATGGCAAGACAGCAGAGCACGCTACAGACCACGCTTCGCGATCGCGTTGTGGTCTCCGGTATCGGTGTGCATAGCGGTAGTGCCGTTTCCATGATCCTCAATCCGGCCGAGGCCGATACGGGCATCGTGTTCCAGCGCACCGACACATCCGGTTCGGTGTCGGTCGCGATCAGCGCCACGATCCAGCATCTCCACGCCACCGATTCCTGCACGACGATCGCTTCCATGGGCCTGTCGGTCGCGACGATCGAACATCTCCTGGCGACGTTCAACGGTCTCGGCATCGACAATGTCGTCGTTGAGATCGACGGCGCCGAAGTGCCGATGATGGATGGCAGCGCCGAGGCTTTCGTCGCGCTCGTCGACCAGACGGGCATCATGACGCTCCCCGCGAAGCGCCGCGCCATTAAGGTGCTGAAGCCGATCCGGGTCGAGCAGGGCTCCGCCTTCGCCGAGTTGCTGCCGCATGACGGCCGACGTTTCGAGATCGAGATCGATTTCGAATCGCCGCTGATCGGCCGCCAGGCTTTCGTCGTCGACCTGACGCCGTCGGCCTTCCGCCGTGATCTGGCGCGGGCGCGCACATTCGGTTTCATGCGCGATGTCGAGTTCTACTGGTCGCGGGGCCTCGCCCTCGGGTCCTCGCTCGATAACACCGTCGTGCTCGGTGAGGACCGCGTCCTCAACCCCGAAGGGCTTCGCTTTGCCGACGAGTTCGTGCGCCACAAGGCGCTCGACGCGGTCGGCGATCTGGCACTGGCCGGTGCGCCCGTCATTGGCTGCTACCGGTCCTATCGCGGTGGCCACCGCCTGAACGCGAAGATCGTCGAGACGCTTCTCGCCGATCCCGAGGCTTGGACGTTCGTCGACAACGCGGCTTCCGTTCGTCGCGGGCCGATTCGCGCCGAGATGCCCGTTCGGCTCGAAGCGGCCGCATTTGGTCCCGACAAATCCTGATAGCGCGACCTTTTGGACGCAGTAAGCTGCTGATTTTTCAGATGAAGCAGGTTTATTGCGTTGGTCCCTCCGCTCGCCACGAAAATGCGCCAATGCGCTGGCAGGGCTGGTGACAGGATGCCGTGGTTTCCGGTAAGAAACTGCACGCTTTGACCCGTCGAAAGAGGCGAGGCCGGTCCCGCCGGCTCGATTTGTTAATGAACGCAGCCGGTCAGACCCGTTCCTTCGCTCGCCCGACTTTCGGTCGTGCGGCTTCCGTCGCGATCCGTGCGATCGTGCTCTGCTCCATGATCGCACTGGCGGGATGCCTGACGAAAAAGGACGATGTCGACGAGCCCGACATTCCGGCCGGTCAGCTCTACAATCAGGCGCTGGCGTTGATGCAGAACGGCAAGCTCAAGCAGGCGGCCGCGCGCTTCGACGAAGTCGACAAGCAGCATCCCTACACGGAGTGGGCCCGCAAGGCGCTGATCATGAGCGCCTTCACCAATTACCGCCTCGGCAATTACGACGAGACCGTTTCGGCTGCGAAGCGCTATATCTCGCTCTATCCGAGCAGCCCGGATGCGGGTTACGCGCAGTACATGATCGGCCAGTCCTACTTCAAGCAGATCCCGGACGTGACGCGCGATCAGGACGCAACGCAGCGCGCCCTGCAGGCAATGCAGGAGGTGATCGATAAGTACCCGACCTCCGAATATGTCGACGATGCACAGCGCGACATCATCATTGCCCGCGACCAGCTCGCCGGCAAGGAGATGCAGATCGGTCGCTATTATCTGGAGCGGCGCGAATATCCGGCTGCGATCAATCGCTTCAAGATCGTTGTGACGCAATATGCCAATACGCGTCAGGTCGAAGAGGCGCTCTATCGTCTCACATCGGCCTATCTGGCGATGGGCATCGTGCAGGAAGCCCAGACGGCGGCCGCCGTGCTCGGACACAACTTCCCGAATTCGAGCTGGTACAAGGACGCCTATTCGCTGCTGCAGTCGGGCGGCGTGAAGCCTCAGGAGAACGAGGGCTCGTGGATGAGCAAGGCGTTCAAGGTCGTAACGGGCTGATCGGCCGAGAGGCATTCCATGCTTGCTGAGCTGTCGATCCGTGACATCGTTCTGATCGATCGGCTCAAGCTTGCCTTCGCGCCCGGCATGACCGTGCTGACGGGCGAGACGGGCGCCGGAAAGTCGATCCTGCTCGATGCGCTGTCGCTGGCGCTCGGCGGGCGCGGCGATGGCGGGCTGGTGCGCCATGGCGCCAATCAGGGCCAGGTCACGGCCGTGTTCGAGGTTCCGGCCGATCATCCGGCGCGCAGCCTGCTCGACGGCAACGCCATCGATCATGATGGCGGCATCATCCTGCGCCGCGTGCAGACCGAAGACGGCCGCACGCGCGCCTTCATCAACGATCAGCCAGTGAGCGTCGCCTTCCTGCGCGATGTCGGCGCCGCCTTGGTCGAGATCCACGGCCAGCATGACGACCGCGCGCTCGTCGATCCGGCCATTCATCGCAACCTGCTCGATGTCTTCGGCGGGCTGGATGGCGAGGTGGCCGGCGTCGCCGACACCTATCGCGCCTGGCGCAAGGCAGAGAGCGAAGTCACGGCGCTGCGGCGGCGGATCAGCTCCGCGCGCAGCGAGGGCGATTACCTCCGTGCCTCGGTCGAGGAACTGGCGAAGCTTGCGCCGCAGCCGGGCGAGGAAACCGAACTCGCCGAACAGCGCCACCACATGATGCAAGCGGAAAAGGTCGCGGGCGATCTGGCCGACGCGCATGACACGATCGCCGGCTCCTCCTCGCCCGTGCCGACGCTGGCAAGCCTGGCACGGCGTCTGGAGCGCAAGCGCGATCAGGCGGGCGGGTTGCTCGACGGCGTGGTCGAGGCGATCGACCAGGCGATCGACGCGCTGGAAGAGGCCGAGACGATCCTGACCCGCAGCATTCGCGAGAGTGCTTTCGATCCGAAGGAACTCGAGCGGACCGAGGAGCGGCTCTTTGCGCTGCGTGGTGCTGCGCGCAAATTCGATGTCCCCGTCGAGGGTTTGATCGCGCTTCGGGACCGCATGACGGCGGATCTCGCGGCGCTCGATTCGGGCGAGGAGCGTCTCGCGGCGCTGGAAGCGGCGGCTGAAGCGGCGCAGCGGGCCTTCGACGCCCGGGCGGCGGCTCTCTCGGCCCGTCGGCGCGGCGCAGCGGCGGATCTGGAGGTGCGTGTCGCCGAGGAGTTGCCGGCGCTGAAGCTCGAGCGTGCCGCCTTCATCGTTTCGATCGAGAGCGATGCCGAGGCGCGCAGCGAAAGCGGCATCGATATCGTCTCCTTCTTCGTGCGGACCAATCCAGGCACGCGCGCCGGGCCGATGATGAAGGTCGCGTCCGGCGGCGAGCTTTCGCGCTTCCTGCTCGCGATCAAAGTCGCGCTCGCCGATCGCGGCTCCGCGCCCACGCTCGTCTTCGACGAGATCGATACGGGGGTCGGCGGAGCCGTCGCCGAGGCGATCGGCAAGCGCCTCGCGCGGCTGGCCGAGCGGGTGCAGGTTCTCTCCGTGACGCATGCGCCGCAGGTCGCCGCGCGGGCGGGCAGCCATATGCTGATCGCCAAGGAGGGGGTCGCCGGCGAGGAGCGTGTCGCGACGGGTGTCAAGCCGCTGGCCGGTCCTGATCGCCGCGAGGAGATCGCCCGCATGCTGGCCGGCAGCGTGATTACCGACGAGGCACGCGCCGCGGCCGAACGGCTGATTCACGGCAATATCTGAACGGGGACCGGTGCTTCGGCCGTTGCTTTGCGCGATCTGGACCGCGTGACCGACCGGAGCGCGACGAAATTGCTTCAATGCCCGAAAAAGCGGAATGCGCCGGCTCTTTCTGATTGATCGTAAGGCACCCATGGGAGTATGGGTCGCTTGAAACGGCCGCTCTCGGGTCCGATGCTGTGATGAGCGTCACGGCATTGTTGTCGCCCGAGGCCTATCAACGTCCTTCATGTCGCCCGTTCGGATACCGGATCACCGAAGTCTCGGCGGATGACACACGACGTCCGGGCCATTTCGCCTGGGCATCCGACTAGAGAAATGTGAAATGTCCGCCACGTCCGTGGGCGCCACTGCGCGTCCTGTTTCCGAGCCGTCCTTTTTCGAGTTCGTCACTCTGATCGCCTTCATGATGGCGCTCGGCTCGATGTCGATCGACAATCTGCTGCCAGCCTTCGGTCCGATCCAGGCCGATTATGCGCTTCCGAGCGCCAATGAGGTGCAGCTTATCCTGACCGTCTACATGATCGGCTTCGCCGTCATGCAGCTCTTCTATGGCCCGATCTCCGACATTGTCGGGCGCCGGCCGACCTTGATGATCGGCCTCGTGATCTTCTCGATCGGCAGTGCCATCGCGCTCTTCGCCCACAGCTTCGAGATGCTGCTGGTTGCCCGCCTGATCCAGGGCATGGGCTCGGCCGCGACGCGCATTCTGTCGGTCACGATCGTACGCGACCGTTATGAGGGCCGCGAAATGGCCCGCGTCATGTCGATCACCATGATGATCTTCATCATCGTCCCGGTGTTCGCGCCGGCGATCGGCAGCTTCTTTCTGCTGTTCGGCACCTGGCACACGATCTTCGTCTCCATGCTCGTGCTGGCCGTGATTCTTGCGGTCTGGTTCGGACGCCGCATGCCGGAAACGCTGCGGCCGGAGTATCGCATGCCGTTCTCGGTCAAGCGGATCGCCGATGGCGCGCGGCGCTGCGTCACCGAGCGGGCGACCTTCGGCTATGCCACGGCCATGGCGCTGATGTTCGGCGCGCTGATGGGCTATCTCGGCTCGACGCAGCAAATCTTCGAAACGGAGGTCTATGGCCTCGGCGCGATCTTCCCCGTCGTGTTCGGGTCGATTGCGGCTGTCATGGGCGTTGCTTCCTTCGTCAATTCGAAGCTCGTGCGTCGCTTCGGCATGCGTCGGCTGTCCCATATCGGCGTTGTCGGCTTTGCCGCCGTGGCGGCGCTGATGGTGGTGGTCGCCCTGGTCTTCAACGGCAAGCCGCCGCTGCTGCTGTTCGCGGTCATACTGGCCGGATGCCAGTTCCTGTTCAGCCTGACCATGCCGAACTTCAACACGATGGCGATGGAGCCGCTCGGCGATATCGCGGGCACGGCTTCCTCGGTGATCGGCTTCTACACGACGATTGTCGGTGCTCTGGTCGGCATGCTGATCAGCCAGAGCTTCGACGGCACGGTCACGCCGCTTGCGCTCGGCTTTCTGGTGACGGGCGCGGTGGCGCTTGCGGTGGTGTTCTGGACCGAGAAGGGCAAGCTGTTCTCGCCGCACCACGCCGATCCGCTGCCGGGCATTGCCCTGCACTGACGGTCAGCTTGCGGAATCGTCCCTGACCGGTCCGCGGCTACCGCGCCGCGGATCGAAGAAGAACGGCACGACGCGCCGCATCGTCTCGTCGATGAGGATCGGCCGGCTCGCCGGCGCCTCCGCCCGCTGTGCGCAGTCATTGCGCTCGCACAGCCGGCAATTGGTGCCGATCGGCGCCGCCGGCCCCTCGGTATCCGCATAGACGAGCCGCGGCGCGTATTTCATCTCGCAGACCAGGCCGATCGCGAAGCGGGCTTCCCGGCGTGGAAAGGCCTGCGGCGTACCCGCCACCGCCGTTGCGATCGAGAAGAACAGGCTGCCATCCGCGAGCTCGAGCCGCTGCGTCAGGATCTCGTTCGGCGCACGGAAGGTCTCGTGCAGGTTCCAGATCGGACAGGTTCCGCCATAGCGCGAGAGATGGAAGCGCCCCGAGGCATAGCGCTTCGAGACATTGCCGGCATCGTCGACACGGATCATGAAGAAGGGCACGCCCTTCGCGGTCGGCCGCTGCAGGGTGGTCAGGCGATGGCAGACCTGCTCGAAGCTCGCCTCGAAGCGGCGCGATAGCAAAGCAAGGTCATAGCGGCTCGCCTCCGCCGCTGCAAAGAAGCGGCCATAGGGCATCATCAGCGCACCGGCGAAATAGTTGGCGAGATAGATCCGGAACATGCGCCGCGCCGTCGGATCGGCGAGCGCGCAGTCCTCGACGGTGCGGTCGATGATTTCAGCTTGCTCGATCATGGCGAGCTGGAAGGCGACTTGAAAGGTCCGCCCGGAGGGGCCGACCATCTCTGAAAGCTGCAACTGGCGCCGATGACGGTCGAAGCGGCGCAGTGCGTCAGCCATGACATCGGCGGGCAGGACGCGCACGCGCACGCCGTGCCGCGCGCGCAGCCGATCGATCATCGCCGGTAGGAGCGCGGCATCGCCGACGGCCAATTCGCCCGCGAGCGCTTCGGCGGCTTCGTCGAGCGCTGGGAAATAGTTGCGGCTCGTCTCGATCGCCGCGCGGACGATATCGACGGGGGCCGTGACGGGCCCGCCATCGGCAGCCTCGCCGCCACTCGTGCCACCGCCTTGTGTCTGCTGGTAGGCGGAATAAAGGCGCTGCAGCGCATCGGCGACGGTTGGGCAGCTCTCGACCAACTCGCGCAACTCCTGCGGCGCAATGGTGAGGTCGCGAAACAACGGATCGCCGAAGATCTCGCCGATTTCGGCGCGGCTGCGATCGTCCTCGGAGGAAGCGAGCATCTTCACGTCGAGATCATAGACATCGGCGAGCTTGAGCAGGATCTGCGCCGAAACCGGCCGCTGATTGCGCTCCATCAGATTGGCATAGCTCGGCGAGATGCCGAGATCCTCGGCCATCCTCGTTTGGCTGAGCCCGAGCTCGCGCCGGATGCGGCGCAGCTTGGGGCCGATGAAGAGTTTTCGCTCACTGTCGATTGTCACGGTTTTACAATCTTACAAAGTTCACTGAATGGCTGTGACACCGCGACCCGAATTCCAGAAAGTCAGCTTGTTCCGGTAAATCGCAGATGTCACATTCCCGCCTGTCAGCAACATTACTGAAGGCATCCGCTCCCGGTTGTCAAATGTTGTAAATGGGAGAGAACCATGGCACCGACTTTCGATCAGCTCATTTCCAATCATGCGCCCGGACGGTTCGACGGTATTCGTCGGCCCTATTCGGTTGCCGATGTGGTCCGGCTGCGCGGCTCGGTGCGGGTCGCCCATACGCTCGCCGAAAAGGGCGCGAACCGGCTCTGGCAGCAATTGACCGAGACGCCCTATGTCCATGCGCTCGGTGCCGTCACCGGCAACCAGGCCATGCAGATGGTCCGCGCGGGCTTGCAGGCTATCTATCTCTCGGGCTGGCAGGTCGCGGCCGACGCGAATACGGCCGGCGCGATGTATCCCGATCAGAGTCTCTATCCCGCCAATGCCGGGCCCGAGCTCTGCCGGCGGATCAACCGTACGCTCCAGCGCGCCGACCAGATCGAGCAGGCGGAGGGGAAGGTCTCGCGCGACTGGTTTGCGCCGATCGTCGCCGATGCCGAGGCCGGTTTCGGCGGGCCGCTCAACGCCTTCGAGATCATGAAGGCCTATATCGAGGCGGGCGCTGCGGCGGTGCATTTCGAGGATCAGCTGGCCTCGGAGAAGAAGTGCGGCCATCTCGGCGGCAAGGTGCTGATCCCCACGGCAGCGCATGAGCGCAATCTCGTCGCCGCCCGGCTTGCGGCCGATGTCATGGGCGTTCCGACCCTGGTGGTCGCGCGCACCGACGCCGAATCGGCGCGCCTCATCACCTCCGACGTGGACGAGCGCGACCGCCCGTTCATCGTCGAGGGCGAGCGGACGGCCGAGGGGTTCTACCGCCTGAAGGAAGGGACGGGCCTCGAACACTGCATCGCCCGCGGCCTCGCCTTCGCGCCCTATGCCGATCTCATCTGGTGGGAAACATCGCATCCCGATCTCGACGATGCGCGCGCCTTTGCCGAGGCGGTGCATGCGCAATATCCGGGCAAGATGCTGGCCTATAATTGCTCGCCCTCGTTCAACTGGCGGGCGAAGCTCGACGCGGAGACGATCGCCACGTTCCAGCGCGAGCTGGGCGCCATGGGCTACAAGTTCCAGTTCGTGACGCTCGCGGGCTTCCACGCACTGAACCATTCCATGTTCACGCTTGCGAGCGGTTATCGCGATCGCGGCATGGGGGCCTATAGCGAGTTGCAGCAGGCGGAGTTCGACGCCGAGACGAGCGGCTACACGGCGACGCGGCACCAGCGCGAGGTCGGCACCGGCTATTTCGACCAGGTGTCGATGGCGATCACAGGCGGTCTCTCCTCGACCACGGCCATGGCCGAATCGACCGAGAGCGCCCAGTTCCTGAATGCTGCCGAATAGGGAGGACAGCACCATGCAAGCACCACGTTTCTGGATCGTCGGCGGCGAATATGCGTCGATGGCATTCGACAGGCTGATCGAGGGCACGCAGCGCGTGTTCGGGCCCTATGGCGAGCGGCGCGCGGCGGAGGAGGCCTGGCGCCGCCTCTCCGAGGAGAGCCGTTCGCAATGCCTGATGCGGTTCACGATCGCGGCGGAGCGATGAGCCTTTAGCCTAACCCCAAGGGGCTCGGGCGATCCCGCCGCTCTCGCCCCTTGCGAGGTGTCCGACGGCGCGGCATAGCTTCCAGCTAGAGGGAGCGAAGCCATGCCGTCGGACATTGCACGTATGAAGGACGTCGAAGCGCTGAGCGAGGCCGAGGCCGCCGCCGATCACGCGGCGCTCGCCGCCGAGATCACCGAAAACGACATCCGCTATCATCAGGAAGACGCGCCGGTCATCTCGGATGCCGATTATGACGCGTTGCGCCGTCGGCTCTATGCGATCGAGGCGCGGTTCCCCGGCCTCAAATCGGCTGTCAGCGCTGCGGTTGGTGCCGCGCCATCGGCGAAATTCGGCAAGGTGCGCCATGTCGTGCCGATGCTCTCGCTCGATAATGCCTTCGCCGACCAGGATGTGATCGACTTCGTCGAGCGCGCCAAGCGCTTCCTGCGCATCGATCCGGCGACGCCCGTTCCCTTCACGGCAGAGCCGAAGATCGACGGGCTTTCGCTGTCGCTGCGCTATGTGAATGGCCGTCTGGAGACGGCGGCGACGCGTGGCGACGGCTTCGAGGGCGAGAACGTCACCGCCAATGTGCGCACGATTGACGAGATTCCGAACACCCTGCCGAAGGGTGTGCCGGAGATCGTCGAGATCCGTGGCGAATGCTACATGGCCCACAGCGATTTCGAGGCGCTGAATGCGCGCATGCTGGAGGAGAACGGCAAGGTCTTCGCCAATCCGCGCAACGCGGCCGCCGGTTCGCTGCGCCAGCTCGATCCGAAGATCACGGCGTCCCGGCCCTTGCGCTATTTCGCCTATGCCTGGGGCGAGATGAGCGCGCTGCCGTCCTCGACGCAACTCGGCATGGTCGAGGCCTTCAGCGGATGGGGCCTGCCGACCAATCCGCGCATGGTGCTTTGTCAGGCCGTCGACGAGGCGCTCGCCTTCTATCACGGGCTTGAGGAGGACCGCTCCCGGCTCGGCTATGACATTGACGGCGTCGTCTACAAGGTCAACGATCTCGCGCTGCAGAACCGTCTCGGCTTCGTCTCGCGCAGTCCGCGCTGGGCCATCGCGCACAAATTCGCCGCGCAGCAAGCCTTCACCATCCTGAACGGCATCGACATCCAGGTCGGCCGCACCGGCGCGCTGACGCCCGTCGCCAAGCTCGAACCGATCACGGTGGGCGGCGTGGTCGTCTCGAACGCGACGCTGCACAATGAGGATTATATCAAGGGCATTGGCGGCGACGGCCAGCCGATCCGCGACGGCGTCGATATCCGTGTGGGCGATACGGTGGTGGTGCAGCGCGCCGGCGACGTGATCCCGCAGATCGTCTCGGTTCTGCTCGAAAAGCGGCCGGCCGATTCCGTGCCCTACGAATTCCCGACCATCTGCCCGGCCTGCGGCAGTCATGCCGTGCGCGAGGAAGGCGAGGCCGTCCGCCGCTGCACGGGCGGCCTGATCTGCCCGGCCCAGGCGGTGGAGCGCATCCGCCATTTCGTCTCGCGCAACGCCTTCGACATCGAGGGGCTGGGCGAGAAGCAGGTACAGGCCTTCTATGAATGGGGCCTGATCACCCAGCCGGCGGATATCTTCACGCTGGAACAGCGCGACGAGCGCAGCCTGCAGAAGCTCAAGAACCGGGAAGGCTGGGGCGATACCTCGGCGCGCAATCTCTTCGCCGCGATCAATGAGCGGCGGCGGATCGCCGTCAACCGCTTCGTCTATGCGCTCGGTATCCGCCATGTCGGAGAGACCAACGCCAAGCGGCTGATGCGCCATTATGCGAGCGTCGAGGCGTTGGAGGAGGCGGCCCGCGCTGCGATCGCGCCGGGCGAAGCTTTTCCCAAGGGCAATGAAGCCTGGGCCGAAATGGTCGATATTGAGGGCATCGGCGCCGTCGTCGCAGAGGCCGTGGTCGATTTCTTCGGCGAGCCGCACAATGTCGAGGCACTGCGCCGCTTGCTCGCAGAGGTCAAGCCGGAGCCGCTCGAAGCTGCCAAAACGGAAAGCCCGGTCGCCGGCAAGACCGTCGTGTTCACCGGGTCGTTGGAGCGCATGACGCGCGACGAGGCCAAGGCGATGGCGGAACGCCTCGGCGCCAAGGTCTCGGGCTCGGTTTCGAAGAAGACCGATCTCGTCGTGGCGGGGCCGGGCGCCGGATCGAAGCTGAAGGTGGCAGCGGAAAACAATATCGAAGTGATCGACGAGGATGGCTGGTTCAAGCTCGTCGGGGCCGATTGAAACCCGCCTCGCTGTTCATTCGAAGACGATGCGCGGGAAATAGAACGAGACGACCCAGTTCGGCATGTCGACGATCTCGCTGATCCGCAGGTCGCCGCAGACCGAGCAGAGCATATAGGCGTCGAGCGGGGCGAGACTGCGCTCCTTGCCGAGCAGGTCGACCATGCGCAGGACGCTCTCGCGTGCGGCCGTCATCAGGTCGGGACCGATCCCGGTCGTGACCTCATAGCCGGCGCCGTCGAGATGGCGCGTGACCGGGCCGGGCGTCGTGAAGCGCGGGCTTGCGAGCCGCGCATGCTTAACCAGTTCGATGGTCGCGTCGATGTTCATCTGGCTCTCGATCGCCGTGCCGCAAACCTCACCATCGCCTTGCGCCGCATGCGTGTCGCCCATCGACAAAAGGGCGCCCTCGACCTCGACGGGCAGGTAGAGGGTCGTCCCCGCCGCAAGGTCGCGTATGTCGAGATTGCCGCCGACGCGGCGGGGCGGCACGACGGAGTGCAGGCCCGGATCAGCCATGGCAACGCCGATGGTTCCGACGAAGGGCTTCAGGGGGACGCGGCCACCCGGACCATAGAGAGCGGGCGCCATGGAGGCGGTATCGTATTTCCAGACATGCAGCCCGGGTTCATTGAAATGATCGGCCAACAGTCCGAAGCCGGGGATGTTCGCGGTCCAGCCGAGGCCCGAGGGTTCGAAATGGTGCAGCGTGATCTTGAGCGCGTCGCCCGGCTCGGCACCCTCGACATAGATCGGCCCGCTGATCGGGTTCACCTTGGAGAAATCCAGGGCAGCGACACTCGCGACCGTCGAATTGCCGTCGATCTGGCCACCCGAGGAATCAACGCATTCGAGGTGAACGCTTTTTCCTGGCTGCATCACCAGCGCGGGCTCGAAATCGTGGTTCCAGCCGAAATGATGCTGATTGCCATGGATGGTATAGTCGCACGCGACGCACATGAGCCTGCCCGATCCTGCATGTTGATTGGGCATGATTAGAGCATGGGCAAAATCCCGTGCAAACCGAGTCTTGGTCGATTGCGGCGGTGATTTCGCGAAGAAGTTGTCGTCTTGGCTTCGATCCGGCTTTCGGGCAGGCAAAGAAAAGCCCGCCGAATGGGCGGGCTCTTCCTGATTGATCGCTGAGGCCTTACGGTGCAGCGGGCGCCGGTGTGGCCGGTGCCATCGGAGCGGCCGGATCGGCGGGCGTCGTGCTCGACGTGGTCGAGCCGTCAATGCCCTCCGGCATCCTGAACTCGGGCGCCGCGGCCAGCTCTTCCTTTGTGGTCGTCAGCGTGTACTTCCAGTTGTTGCCATCGGCAACACGCTGCAGGGCCGCCGGCGAGACGCCGACATTCTTTTCGCCGATGCCGAGGAAGCCGCCGACGCCGACGACGACCGCCTTGAGCCTGCCGTCGCTGCCGGCAACCAGATCATTGACCTTGCCGAGATCTTCGTCACCGGCGCCGTAGACCGTCGAGCCGATGACCTTGGCCGCGTTCCAGTCATCCGAAGCCTGGCTCGTGATGAACTTGTCGCCGGGGAGGGGATTGAGAGGCTGGGTTGTGTCGCCGGTTGTGGAGGGCGTCGTCATCGAAGGCGAAACGGCGTCCTGGGCGAAGGCGGGGGCGGCCAGAAGGCCGACCAAAGCCGTGGCGGTCAAGAGCTTCTTCATGGTCGTATCTCCGTGTTTTCAAATAGGTTCGAGCGATTGCTCACCCGGACAACGGAGCAGTCATGGTCACGTTCCATCACGTACCACAAACAAATGTTTCCAAACGTGATGGAACCTCTGTCAGGTGACGGCAGCCAAGGGTTGTGTTGACGCGACAAGAAAATCCAGCGCTTCGCCGGAGAGCGACGGAGCGAGGGCCTCGCGGACGCGCGCATGATAGGCGTCGAACCAGGCGATCTCGGCCCGGCTCAGAAGCGTTGTGTCGACGAGCCTGCGATCGATGGGGGCGAGCGTGATCGTCTCGAAGCCCAGCATCTCGCGCTCGCCGCCCTCGATCGGCGCCGGCGGTGTCACGACGATCAGGTTCTCGATCCGGATGCCGAAGCTGTCGGTCTTGTAGTAGCCGGGCTCGTTGGAGAGAATCATGCCCGGCTCGAGCGGCACGGTTCCGCTCTTCGAGATCCGAGCCGGTCCTTCATGTACCGAGAGGAAGACGCCGACGCCGTGGCCCGTGCCGTGGTCGAAATCGAGTCCCGCCTGCCACAGTGCATGGCGGGCGAGGGTATCGAGTTGCGCCCCGGTCGTGCCCTTCGGGAAGCGCGCGGTCGCGAGCGCGATATGGCCCTTGAGCACGAGGGTGAAGCGCTGCCGCATTTCGTCCGTCGGCGTGCCGATCGCGATGGTGCGGGTGATGTCGGTGGTGCCGTCGCGGAACTGGGCGCCCGAATCGATCAGGAACAGCGTGTCGTTCTCCAGCGCGCGATCGGTCGCCTCATTGACGCGGTAATGCACGATCGCGCCGTCCGGACCCGTGCCGGCAATCGTATCGAAGGAGAGGTCGAGGAGGGGCATTCCGTCTTCGGCGCCCGTCTCGGCACGGAAGGCCTCGAGCTTCCGGGCGACGGCAATCTCCGTCAGGGGCGTCCTGCCAGCGTTCTGGTTGAACCAGGCAAGGAAGCGCGTGACGGCCACGCCGTCGCGACGATGCGCCCTGCGGCTGCCGTCGAGCTCGATCGCGTTCTTGCGCGCCTTGGGCAACACGGCCGGGTCGCTGCCTTCGACGATCGTGCCGTTTGCTTCGGTGAGTGCCTGAGCGAGGATCGCCGGGGTCGATTGTGGATCGGCGAGAACGCGCGCGCCCTCGCGGCCCAGCGCTGCGAGATCACCGAGCAGGGCGCGCTCCTCCTTGATGTCGGCAAGGCCCGCCAGCGCATCGCGGACGGCATTGGAGAGCTTGCGGCCGTCCATATAGAGGGTCGGCGGCCCCTCACGGCGCAGCAGCGCGTAGGAGAGGGCGACGGGATTGTGCGGCACGTCGGCGCCACGAATATTGAAGGTCCAGGCGATCGAATCGGACTGCGCAATGATCGCGGCGGCAACATCCTTCTCGGCCAGGATCGTCCGCAGTCGCTCGATCTTGGCGCTCGCCGTCTCGCCGGCCAGTTCGTCGGGCTGGATCGAGACCTGAGCGAGCGGCGGGGCAGGGCGGTCGGCCCAGATCGCGTCGATCGGGTTCTCGTCGAGCGCCACGAAAGCGGCGCCCGCAGCGGCGCAGGCGCTCTCAAAGCGGCGCGTTTCGGCCAGCGTCAGCAGGCGCGGGTCGTAGCCGAGGCGGTCACCCTTCTTGAGCCGGCCTTTCAGCCAGGCATGCGGCGGGTTGTCGATCAGGCTCTCAGGCGAAAAATCGGCACTGTCCATCTGATTGCGGGCCTGCAGCGTATAGCGACCGTCAACGAAGACCGCCGCTTCGTTCGCCAGCACGACAGCGGCGCCGGCGGAACCGGTGAAGCCGGTCAGCCAGGCGAGGCGCTCGGCCGAGGCGGGAATATACTCGCCCTGATATTCATCGGCATGGGGCACCAGAAATCCCGTGAGGCCGGCGTCGGCGAGGCGTGCGCGCAGGGCGACGAGGCGGCCGGAGATCGGCTCCGCCCGGCTGGGCGCATCGAAATTCTGGAACATGGGAGATCGGCCTTTCACGCGACGAAATCAGCGCGGCGAGATTATCGGGTCGGCGCCCTGTCGCAAACCGGTAACAGACTTGTTTGCAACGCGGCATAATTGCGGCGGAAGATTGTGCGATGCGAAAAGCGCATGTCTGTCATTCCGATCCGTCTGTTCTTTGATGTGACGGCAGCCGCTATGGTCGCTTCAACCGAGGGGGGCTAGAGCTTTCCGGCTTGAAGGATTGGATCGATGACAATGGTTGCGGCATATGGTGAGATTGGCGTTGCGCGAGCGGGAAGCCGCGGGCATGGCGTCGTCCGGCGCGCCGTTGCACGGATGAACCACGTCCGCGAGCGGCAGATGCCGCGCTATGTGAACGGTTATCAGCTCTCCCTCGACGATGCGACGATCGCCACGTTCGGCTTTGATCGTGAAACGTTCGAACGCGGTCTGATGAGCAATCCGCTCTGAGCGGCGATCGATCGGGTAAGGGCTAGGAAGGCGGCGCCGGGCGTCGCCTTTTTCATCTGGGGTACGCGACGGGTCGTCGCGCCACTGCGGATAGTTCCTGAGGTGCAGCATCGCGCCGGGGAGACTATGGTCGCGTCACAATTGGACAGCGGACCATTATGCTTCAGGATCGTATTCGCCTCTCCTCGCTTCTCGACAAGGTCATGTCGCCGGCGGAAGCCGCGCTTTTGATCAAGGACGGCATGACCGTCGGCATGAGCGGTTTCACGCGGGCCGGCGACGCCAAGGCCGTGCCGCTGGCCCTGGCCGAACGGGCACGGACCGAGCCGCTCGGTATCACGCTCATCACCGGCGCCTCGCTCGGAAGCGGCATCGACAGCGTGCTGACCGAGGCGCATGTGCTGAAGCGGCGCCTGCCGTTCCAATCCGACTCCGTCCTGCGCGCGGCGATCAATCGCGGCGAGGTGATGTTCATCGACCAGCACCTGTCGGAGACCGTCGAGCTGTTGCGGTCGAACCAGATGGGGCCGGTCGACGTCGCCGTCATCGAGGCGGCCGCGATCACGCGCGAGGGCGGCATCGTGCCGACGACCTCGGTCGGTAATTCCGCGACCTTCGCTATTCTTGCCGAGAAGGTGATCATCGAGATCAATCTCGGCCAGCAGATCGATTTCGAGGGCATTCACGATATCTATATTCCGACGCGGCGGCCGTTCCGGGAGCCGATTCCGGTCGTGTCGCCGGATAGCCGCATCGGACTGCCCTTCATCCCGATCGACCCAGCAAAGATCGCTGCGATCGTCGTCACCAACCAGCAGGATAGTTCCGCCGCGACGACGCCGCCCGATGACGAGACGCGTGCGATCGCAGGCCATCTGATCGAGTTCCTGGGCTCCGAGGTGCGCAAGGGGCGCCTGACCGAGCGGCTGAGCCCGCTTCAGGCCGGTATCGGTTCGATCGCCAATGCGGTGCTGCACGGGCTGATCGAGAGCCCGTTCCACGACATGACGATGTATAGCGAAGTGCTGCAGGACAGCACCTTCGACCTCTTCGATTCCGGCAAGCTCGCTTTCGCGTCCGGCTCGTCGATCACCCTGTCCGCCGCATGCCAGGCGCGCGTCTTTCCCGAAATCGGCCGCTACAAGAACCGTCTCATCCTGCGGCCGCAGGAGATTTCCAATCATCCCGAGGTCATCCGCCGCCTCGGCATCATCGCGATCAACACCGCGCTCGAATTCGACATCTATGGCAACGTCAATTCGACCCATGTCGGCGGCACGCACATGATGAATGGCATTGGCGGTTCAGGCGATTTCGCCCGCAACGCCTATCTCGGCATCTTCGTGACGAAGTCGCTCGCCAAGGGTGGCACGATCTCGCGCGTGGTGCCGATGGTGCCGCATGTCGACCATAACGAGCATGACGTCGACGTGGTCGTGACCGAGGTGGGGCTCGCCGATCTGCGCGGCCTCGCGCCGCGCGAGCGCGCGCGGGTCATCATCGACAATTGCATCCACGCGAATTTCCGCGACCTGGCCGAGGACTATTATCGCGAAGCGCTGAAGCATGGCGGACAGACGCCGCACAAGCTTGCCGAGGCGTTCACCTGGTATACGCGGCTGGAGGAGACGGGCTCGATGCTGCCGAAGTAAGGGATGGCGACCTTGTCGATTCCACTCCGTCCGTCATCCCGGGCGGAGCGTAGCGCAGACCCGGGACCCATCCAACTGGACCCTTCCCGGATAGGTATGGGCTGGATGGATCCCCGCTTTCGCGGGGATGACGGTGCGGCGACGGCGGTGGCCTACGACGCCCGCTCCAGCGTCAGCGTCAGCCAGCCTTCCATTTCGCCCTGTCGCGCCAGCTTCATGCCCTCAGCCTCATAGGCGGCTGTGACGCTCGGCCCCTGTGCGACCAGCAGCCCTGAGAGCACGATCGTGCCCTTTTCCGGGGCGAGATGACGGACCACTTCGGGTGCCAGCGCGATCAGCGGTCCGGCGAGGATGTTCGCAATGATCAGGTCGAATGGCGCATGAGCGGCGAAGACCGGATTGCCGAACCCTTCGGCCGTGGCCGCCTCGATCAGCGTCGCAACGCCGTTCAGGGCGGCGTTTTCCGCCGTGACGCGGGTCGCGATCGGGTCGATGTCGGTCGCGAGCACAGGCTTGTGCCACGCCATGGCGATGGCAATTGCAAGCACGCCCGTGCCGGTTCCGAGGTCGAGAATGCTCTTGTAGTCATAGAGCGCGCCGAGCCGGTCGATCTCGGCCAGGCAGCCGGCGGTGGTGCCATGATGGCCCGTGCCGAAGGCTTCGCCGGCCTCGATCTCGATCGCGATGTCGCCGGGCTGGATCTTGTCGCGGTCGTGACTGCCGTGGACGAGGAAGCGTCCGGCGCGCACGGGCTTCAGCCCCTCGAGGGACTTCGCCACCCAGTCCTCATCCGGCAGCGGCGCCACGACGAAGGTGCCGGCCTCTTCGCCCAGCACGTCGCGGACGATCGAGGCGAGCAAAGCCTCGTCGGGCTGAGCCTCGAAGTAGATGTCGACAACCCAGCTCTTGTCGTCCTGCTCCGTGGTGGCGGCGGTCGGGAAATCCAACGCCTCGCTCGCGCCGATGGCTTCGACCAGCGCTTGTGCGTCAGTTTCCTTGGCGAGGTGCAGGGAGGCGATGAGGGTCACGGCTGACGGCCTTGTCTTTCAAAACGGAGATGCTTCATATCCGTGCATTCACCATCTTGGAAACGCCCCTTGAGCGAAATCCGTATCGAAACCGACCCATTTCCCGATTCCTCCACCCTGGACCGGCTTTGGCGGGCCAGTTGGAACAGTGCCGGGCCTGCCGATCCCCATGCAATCCTGTCGCGCAGTCTCGTCCATCTCGGCGCCTATGATGGCGATCGGCTGGTCGGATATGTGAATGTCGCCTGGGATGGCGGCATCCATGCCTTCCTGCTCGATCCAACCGTCGATCCCGACTATCGGCGCAACGGCCTCGGCATGCGCCTGGTGCGGGAAGCGGCCCGGATCGCCGCCGATCGTGGCGCGCATTGGCTTCATGTCGACTATGAACCGCATCTTGCGGGCTTCTACCGGGCCTGCGGCTTTCGGCCGACCGAAGCCGGGCTAATGCGGCTTGGGCGGACCTAGCGCCTTCTGGGGCGGTCGCCATGCAGATGGAATCGCATCGAAAGTCTGTTTGGTTTGCTGCCCTGTGGCTACCCCCGCCATTACCTAGGCAGCGAAACTCAAACTCGTCCGCGCGCCGTCTGGACATTGCACAATCATAGGTTATCTTCGCTGCACCTAGGGGGAAAGTGGCAATGACAAATCTTGTTGCTCCGGATTCGTTAAATCACTCGGTTTCCGGAGGTGCTGATGGGCCCCCGCCACATCCGTTGGATCGGCGGTGGTATATTAGCTATGAGGGAAAGAACTACGGCCCTTATCCCGGCCATGATTTCGGCCGCTTCCTGTCCGAGCAACGCGTCTCCGAAAATACACAGGTCATTGCCGAGGATGGCACGACATGGTCGACGCTTAAGGACGATCCAATTCTGGGTCGCCTGTTGACTAAATCGGCGTCGCCGTTACCGCCTTCTCAAGTAATCCCCGATCATCGAGTTAGCGCGGCAGAGGGTTCAACTGTCGTACAAGTGACCAACCTTATTGGTCAGCAGCCGAGTAACGTTGCTGCCGTCCTTCTCGACGGTCCTGCGGCAAATAAATCGGCCGGTGTAGCGCTCCTGCTTTCGCTTTTGTGCGCTGGTCTTGGGCAGTTTTATAATGGCCAGGTTGGCAAAGGCATTTTGATGTTCATCATGATGGTTGCGTTGTGGTTCGTTTTTCTTGGCTGGATTGTTTGGATTTGGTCCGCCGTTGACGCTTACAGGACCGCAAAAGCGATGAACCTGCGCTACCATATGATTTTGACGGGTGGAGCCCCGATCGGCTACCGAGGCTGAGGTGGGCGCGCCCCGCCTTCGACGCACGAATTCTTGTCCTTCCTGCTCCAACGAGATTCTGGAAGGTGCTAGAACATGCCCGACCTGTGGGGCGCTGCTACAGCTGGAGGTCGCGCTTCGAGATCTGAAGACTGCGAGTCTTCGGAAAGCTTGGCCCGGTTTCGGCGCAATTCGCAGCGATCCGGTTCCGATACTCGTTTGGTTTCTGAGCGTCATCCCCCTTTTGGTAGTCTCGCCAATCTTGGCGGTAGCCATCGCGGCGTATGCTGGAGAGCCTCAAGGTGAGCAGCGTCGTTGGGTTTACACTCTGGCGCTGGTAAACATCTTAGTAAGTCTTCTCTTCTGGTGGTGGGCAGGAAACCAGATTGCTGACCATTTGGGCTCGTTCATGAATTGGCTGCAATCGGTTCCAAATAGTAAGGGCAGCGGCCTTAGCATCTAGTTCTTGCTCACAAAACTATCCACCACCTTCTTGGTGCCGGCTTTTTCAAAGGCGACCGTCAGCTTGTTGCCCTCGATATCCTCGATATGGCCATAGCCGAACTTCTGGTGGAATACGCGCTCGCCAATCGCATAGTCCGACTTCGAGCCCGTCGATTTCGCGATCAGTTCCCCCTCGATCAGTCGGGTGTTTGACTTCGCGGCAGGTTTCGCGCCCGCGGCGCGGTTCGCCTGCGCGCGCTGCCAGCCCGGCGTTGAATACGTATTCTGGAACGGGTCCGCCCGGTCGAAGCGGCTCGCACCATAATTGCCGACGCCGCCGACATTGTAGCCGCCATAGTTCGACGTCTGTTCGACGACATCGACATGCTTCTCCGGCAATTCGTCGAGGAAGCGCGAGGGAACATTCGACTGCCAGAGGCCGTGGATGCGGCGATTGGAGGCGAACCAGATCGAGGCGCGTTTCTTGGCTCGCGTGATGCCGACATAGGCGAGGCGACGTTCCTCTTCGAGCCCGGCGCGGCCGCTCTCATCGAGCGCGCGCTGGTGCGGGAACAGGCCTTCCTCCCAGCCGGGCAGGAACACGGTCTCGAATTCGAGACCTTTGGCCGAATGGAGCGTCATGATCGACACGGCATCCTGGTTCTCGGCATTGTCCTTGTCCATGACGAGGGCAATGTGCTCTAGGAAGCCTTCCATGCTCTCGAACTCGTCCATCGAACGGATGAGTTCCTTCAGGTTTTCGAGCCGGCCGGGCGCATCGGCCGAGCGGTCCTGCTGCCACATCTCGGTGTAGCCGCTCTCGTCCAGGATGATCTCGGCGAGCTCGGTATGCTTGATCGTGCCGAGCTTGCCGCGCCAGCGCTCGAAGGACGCCATCAGATCGCGGAGCGCCGTGCGTGTCTTGGCCTTGACCTCCTCGGTCTGCACAAGCTCTTCGGCCGCCTGCGTGATGGGGATGCCGCGCGAGCGTCCATAATCATAGAGCAGCTTGATCGACGTATCGCCGATGCCTCGGCGCGGGGTATTGACGATGCGCTCGAAGGCGAGGTCGTCGGCGGGCTGCGCCACCACGCGGAAATAGGCGAGGGCATCGCGGATTTCCTGTCGCTCATAGAAGCGCGGACCGCCTATGACGCGATAATTGAGGCCCAGCGTGATGAAGCGGTCTTCGAAGGAGCGCATCTGGAACGATGCTCGGACGAGGATCGCCATGTCGTTGAGCCTGTGGCCCTGGCGCTGCAAATCCTCGATCTTCTCGCCGATCGCGCGTGCTTCCTCCTCCGAATCCCAGGATGAGGATACCTGGACCTTGACCGAATCCGGGTCGTTCGCCTCAGTGAAGAGCGTCTTGCCGAGCCGCCCCTGATTATGAGCGATCAGATGCGAGGCCGCTCCGAGGATATGGGAGGTCGAACGATAGTTCCGCTCGAGCCGGATCACGACGGCGCCCGGAAAGTCCTTTTCGAAGCGAAGGATGTTGTCGACCTCGGCGCCGCGCCAGCCATAGATCGACTGGTCGTCGTCGCCGACGCAGCAGATGTTGCGCCGCCCCTGAGCGAGCAGTCGCAGCCAGAGATATTGCGCGACGTTGGTGTCCTGATATTCGTCGACCAGCATGTAGTGGAAACGCTGGTGATATTCCTTGAGCACGTCGGGATGCTCGCGGAACAGGCGCAGGTTTTCGAGCAGCAGATCGCCAAAATCGCAGGCGTTCAGGACTTTGAGCCGTTCCTGATAGGCAATGTAGAGCTTCACCGCCTTGCCATTGGCGAATGAGCCGCCATCGCCGGGCGGGACATCCTTCGGCACGAGGCCACGATTCTTCCAGCCATCGATCAGGGCCGCCAACTGCTTGGCCGGCCAGCGCTTCTCGTCGATGCCTTCCGCCTGGATCACCTGCTTCATCAGGCGGATCTGGTCGTCGGTGTCGAGGATGGTGAAGCTGGATTTGAGGCCAACCAGCTCGGCATGACGGCGAAGGATCTTCACGCCGATCGAATGGAAGGTGCCGAGCCAGTTCATGCCCTCGACCGAGGGGCCGATCAGATCGCCGATCCGGTGGCGCATCTCGCGCGCCGCCTTGTTGGTGAAGGTGACGGCGAGGATCTGGCTCGGATGGGCCTTGCCCGTGGCGAGCAGGTGCGCGATGCGCGTCGTCAGCACGCGCGTCTTGCCCGTGCCGGCGCCGGCCAGCACGAGGACAGGGCCATCTGTCGTCTCGACGGCCAGTCGCTGCTCGGGGTTGAGGCGGGCGACATAGTCGGGAATGGGCTTGGCGCCGAGCGCGCGTGCCGCGATCCCGCCGGGGCGCGGGCCGGGAGCGGTGATGTCGGAAGAGGCGGTCATGCGGCGTCCCGCATACGATTCGATACCGTGAACATTTGGAGAATATGGACTTTCGGGCGGCCTCTTTCCAGCGACCGCGGCAACTCGCACCCAGCTCGCAGAGCCACCTCACTGATTGCATACATGGAAAACGAGCGCAGATCGTTCCTGATCCGACGAGGCGTGAGGCAGCGCCGTGCGATAAGCGGCTCGATTATCCTCGATAATGCAGCGGTTTTTTGTGGGGCGCACAGTCGAACGGGCCGGATGAGCGCTTCGCGTATGGCGAGACGCGCACTATTGCTGTGGGCCTCCCGAATGGTCTCATGGTGGCGATCTTCCGGGCATCGGGACCAGGATAGCAGACGCGGATCGTCGAGATTTCTGCGCGACTGCCTGGACGAACAGAAGAAAGCCCCTTGAAGGCTGGCCGAGCGAGACGATTTGCGAAGGCGGATCATCTGGGCATGTCGGTGCATGATCAGATAGAAGTCACGCTGAACAGACTGGATCGGAGAGAACCATGCGCAGCGTCATTCATGAGACCTTTGGCGATCCGGCCCTCGTCCTGACAACCGCCGAGCGCCCCTTGCCGGAGCCGGGCCCGGGTGAGGTCCGCATCCGCATGGTTCTGTCGCCGATCCATAATCACGATCTTTGGACGGTTCGGGGTTCCTATGGCTACAAGCCGGCCCTGCCGGCAGTTGGTGGAACGGAGGCGCTCGGCATTGTTGATGCGCATGGCGAGGGTGTAACCGCCCCGGCGATCGGGCAGCGTATTGTCGTTGCCGGCGTCAACGGTGTGTGGTCCGACTATTTTCTCGCGCCGGCTGCTCGCGTCGTGCCGATTCCGCCCGAAATTGATGACGAGACGGCTTGCCAGTTGATTGCGATGCCGCTCAGCACCTTGATGTTGCTGGAAGATATCGATCTCTCCAGTGGCCAATGGATGATCCAGAACGCCGCAAACGGCGCCGTCGGCAAGCTCGTCGCCACCTTTGGGCGGGCGCGCGGAATCCACGTCGTCAATGTGGTTCGGCGCGATGCAGGCATTGATGAACTGGCGGCGGCGGGCATCGGCAATGCCGTCTCGACCGAGCAAGCCGGATGGGAAGAACGCGTCCAGGCGATCACGGGTGGCCAGCCGATCCTGCGGGCGCTCGAATCGGTGGGCGGCGAAGCAGCCAACCAGCTGATGGGGGTGCTCGCCGAAGGTGGCGCGCTGATCGCCTTCGGCTCCATGTCAGGCAAGCCGCTAGAGATCAATTCGGGCCATCTGATCTTCAAGCAGATCACGGTTCGCGGCTTCTGGGGCGCCAAGCGCTCGGCAATGACCGAGCGTGGCGACATGGCCCGCATGATCGGCGAACTGATCCAGATGGCGACCGTCGGTGTGCTCAGCCTCTCTGTCGATGCCATATTCGATCTCACCGACGCCGCGGCGGCGGCGAAGGCGAGCGATCAGCCGGGCCGATCAGGCAAGATTGCGCTGCGGGGCGGTGCGGCCTGACGCGAGCGGCGACAGACCCTTCGACGCAGTCGAAAAATCCAGGAAGTCTTTGGCGCGGCTGGATGGTTTTGCTAGTTTGCCCCGGCGCGGACAGCGCCGGGTTTGATGGAGGCTCTTTGAGATGGTGGTTTCAACGCTGCGCGAACGGAGTGGGCTCGGCAGCGACGGCCTCGCGGCTGTGCTCGGCCAACTCGAGGCGCGGTTTGGCCAACGCTTCTCGCGCGGCCTCGAGATCCGGCGCCAGCATGCGAACACGACCACCTGGCTGCCAAACGAGCCTGCCGACGCCGTGGTCTATGCGGCATCGACCGATGAGGTCGCCGAGATTGTCTCGCTCTGCGCGCGCTATGGCGTACCGGTCATCCCCTTTGGCACCGGGACCTCGCTCGAAGGTCACGTGAATGCGCCGTTTGGCGGCATTTCGCTCGATCTTTCGCAGATGAACCGGATCGTGGCCGTCCACCCTGAAGATCTCGATTGCACCGTCGAGGCGGGCGTCACGCGCAAGCAGCTCAACGAATATATCCGCGACCAGGGCCTGTTCTTTCCGATCGATCCCGGCGCTGATGCCAGCCTCGGTGGCATGGCGGCGACGCGGGCCTCCGGCACCAATGCCGTGCGCTACGGCACGATGCGCGACAATGTCATCAACCTGACCGCCGTAATGGCCGATGGCACGATCCTGAAGACCGCGAGCCGCGCCAAGAAGAGCTCCGCGGGGTATGACCTGACGCGTCTGCTGATCGGCTCGGAGGGCACGCTCGGCGTAATCACCGAGGTGACGCTGCGCCTGCAGGGCATTCCGGAGGCGATTGCCGCCGGCATCTGCGCCTTCCCGACGGTCGAGGACGCCTGCAACGCCACGATTCTGACCATTCAAAGCGGCATTCCGGTCGCCCGGATCGAATTGATGGACGCGCTGATGATCCGCGCCACCAACCAGTTCGCCAATCTCGACATGCCCGAGACGCCGCATCTCTTCCTCGAATTCCATGGCTCCACAGCGTCTGTCGCCGAACAGTCCGAGGCCTTTGGTGCAATCGCACGGGATTTCGGCGGCGGCGATTTTACCTGGGCGACACGTCCGGAAGATCGCTCCCGACTCTGGCAGGCGCGGCACGATTCCTATTTTGCGGCCAAGGGGCTGCGCGTCGGCGGCGCCTCGATCGCAACGGATGTTTGCGTGCCAATTTCGCGGCTTGCAGAATGTGTTGCCGAAACCGTTGCCGATATTGCCGAGAGCGGCCTGATCGCGCCGATCGTCGGCCATGTCGGCGATGGCAATTTCCACGTTCAGCCTCTGGTCGATCTCAATGACGCGGAGGAGATCGAGCGGGTGGAGCATTTCATCGGCCGCCTCACGGAGCGCGCGATCGCGATGGAAGGCACCTGCACCGGCGAGCACGGTGTCGGACAGGGCAAGCGCAAATATCTGGAAAAGGAGCATGGCGCCGGAGTCGGCATCATGCGCACCATCAAGGCTGCGCTCGATCCGCTCGGTATCATGAACCCCGGCAAGATCCTTCCCGACCTGTGATGGATCTGGCACCGACCGCGCTAGTCTGGAGGCTGTCCTGAACAGGCTTTACCTGATCTTTGGCGGGACGATCATCGCGATCCTCGTCGCGGCGCTGGTCGTACCGTGGTTCATCGATTGGGACGCCTATCGTTCGACCTTCGAGCGCGAGGCCGAGAAGATATTGGGGCAGCCGGTCCGCGTGCTCGGCTCGGCCGATGCATCGCTGATCCCGATGCCGTCACTGACCTTCACCGATGTCCGCGTCGGCGGCACGCCCGATGCGCCGATGATGCGGGTTGACCGGTTTGCCGTCCGGATCGAACTCATTCCGCTGATCACGGGTACGGTCAAGGTCGTCGACATGGCGATCGAGCGGCCGCATCTGACCGTGACGATCAATGGCGACGGCACGCCGGATTGGCTCAAGCGCTCGGAAGCCTCCAAGGCGCTCAATCCGGACGCCGTCACGCTCGATCGCGTCGATATCTCCGACGGCTCGCTCGATTACGTCGATACGCGATCGGGTCGCACCGCATCCTTCACCAACATCAACGCCTCCGTCGATGCGCGCTCCCTGCTTGGTCCCTGGAAGATCGAGGGTGGTCTCGACGCAGCCGGCACGCCGACGACCTTCCGCATCGCGACGGGCCGGCGCGGTGATGACGGCATGCTCCGCGTCAAGCTCGACCTGAACCCGGCCTCCATGCCAGTGGCGCTGTCGGCGGATGGTCCGCTCGGCATCGATGCCCGTGGACCGGTCTGGTCGGGCACGTTCTCGCTTGCCCATATCGCCGGCGTGGACGGTGAGCCGTCGGACGCGGCTGCGAAACCGGGGCCCGGCTGGCGCGCGTCCGGCGCATTCGAGCTGCGGCCCGAGCAATTGAACCTGCCGAATTTCGACCTGTCGCAGGGGCCCGAAGACAGGCCCTATGGGCTTGCGGGCCGCTCGACCGTCGATCTCGGGCCGTCGATGCGTTTCGATGCGACCGTCAAGTCGCGGCAGATCGATGTCGACCGTTCGTCCGGCAAGGGACCGGCGGGGCCTGTCGATGTCGGGTCGGCGGTGATCGGCTTTGCCAACGGATTGTCGGGTCTGCCGATGCCGCCCATTCCCGGGCGGATTGCCTTCGATATTCCCGGCATCATCATTGGCGGGTCGGTGGCCCAGAACCTGCGCTTTGATGCCTCGACATCCGGCGATGGCTGGAAGATCGAGGAATTGGGCGTCGACCTGCCCGGTCGGACGCGGCTGACAGCCGACGGCACGGTGCGGACCAGCCCCACCGCCAGTTTCTCCGGCGGGGTCCGTCTCGCATCACAGCAGCCCTCCATCTTCGCGTCCTGGTGGCGTGGTGGCTCCGGCGGACAAGCGTCGCTGCTGCAGCCCTTCGACATGTCGGGGCAGCTCGATCTCGCGCCCGGCTCGATCCGCATCGGCGGCATTGCCGCGAAACTGTCGAACGCCAATATTCGTGGTGGGCTCGATTGGAAGCAGGTGAGCGACGGCCGGCGCGATCTCGCGCTCGATCTCAAGGCGGATACGCTCGACTATAATCAGGTCGCGGCGCTGGCCGAATTGTTCTCGGGCCGAAAGGTCACCGAGGGCGGCGGCATCGCCGACGGCATCTCCGTCAAGATCGCAACTGGCGCCCTGATGATCGGGGATCAGACGCTGAAGGATGTTGCGGCCGATGGCAGCTACGCCAATGGCGCGCTGGTTGCCAAGAAGCTCTCGATCGGCAATCTCGCCGGCGCCTCGATCAATGCTTCGGGACGGGTCGCCGATCTAACTGGCGCGCCAAACGGGCAATTGTCGGCTTCAATCACGGCGGAGGACCTGTCTGGACTCGCGCCAATCGTCGGCCAGTTCCTGCCGAACAGTCCGATTGCGACCTGGTTCACGGCCGCCGCCCCCGTTCTCGGCCCGGCCAAGCTCTCGACCGTGATCGATGCCCGTGCCCTCAATGGAACGACGACGGCCAATCTCACGCTGAACGGAACGGCGGGAGGCACGGCCATAGATTTGGCGCTCGGCTATGCCGGCACCATGGATCATTGGCGCACCGGGGCCCTGAAGCTCTCCGCCGCGGTCGAGAACGACGATGCCGGCCAGATCCTGCGGCAGTTGGGCCATGATGTCGTATCGATCGGAACACCCGGCAGGTTTCGTCTGACCGCAGAGGGGGCCGGTTCTCTCGGCGATGGCGTCCAGACGGTGATGAAGGGCGATTTTGCCGGGATCTCCTACGCTTTCGATGGCGCGATCGGCGCCGATGCCGACGCTGAGCCACGCTTCAAGGGAACGGCGGAACTCACCAGCGACGATATCGATCCGGCCCTCTCGCTGCTGCTGACGACGCTACCGGGCCTCGGCGAACGCCGCCCGCTGACGGTCAATGCCGCGCTCGAGATCGGCGGCCCGGCTGGCACGGCAACCTTCCGCGATGCGCGGATCGGCAGCGTGCATGCGAGCGGCACGCTCGGCCTTCGTCAGGAAACGGGCCGCTGGAAGCTTGATGGCGAGTTGTCCGTCGATGAAGCCGATCTCGACGTGGCGCTCGGTCTAGCCCTTGGACTGTCGCCGGAGGCCCTGCAGCCGGATGACGGACCGTGGTCGAAATCGACGTTTGGTCCGGCGGTGATCGATCGTTTCGAGGCGTCGTTCCGCCTGAGCGCTGATCGTCTGGAGCTCGGCGACGCGCTCTCGATTTCGAATGCAGGCCTGATGGCCCATTTTGCCGATGGCCGAACCGAGATCGGCCTCACCAAGGGCGATTTTGCCGGCGGCGTGGCCAGCGGGCAACTTTCGATCGTCAATCCGGAGGGGGAGGCCTCGCTCTCGGGGCAATTCTCCGTCAAGGGCGCGGCGCTGGGCGACATCGTCTGGCAGCGCGAGGGGCGCTCGATCGCCGATGGCACGCTCGATCTGTCCGGACAATTCGATGGCACGGGACGCTCGCTCGCAAGCGTGGTGTCCTCACTCTCCGGCGGCGGATCGCTGCGCATCGGTGCGGGCACCGCGCGCTTCGTCAACCCCGAGGCGTTCGGTTCGGTGATCCGGGCGTCGAATGCGGGCCGGGAGATCAGCGAAGCCGATCTGCGCAAGCTCTTTGCCGGCTATCTCGATGCGGGCACGCTCGCCTTCGAGCGTGTCGAAGGCGCGTTCTCGATCGCTGCCGGCACCCTTCGGGCGCAGAATCTTGATGTCGTCGCCAAGAGCGCTACGACGGTCGGCGGTGCCACCGTCGATCTCAATCAGGGCACGATTGACAGCCAGTGGACGCTTACCGTCGATCCGGGCGAGGACAAGGTTTCCGGTGCGGTGCCGCAGGTCAACCTGACATTCTCCGGTCCGCTGTCGGCTCCCGTGCGCAAGATCGACGTTGCGCCCTTGGCCGGCTTCCTCTCGGTGCGGGCATTCGAGCGGGAGGTCGAGCGGATCGAGAAACTGCAGGCCGACATATTGGAGAAGGAAAAGCTCGGCCGCCTCGTTCGCCTCTATCGTGAGGAGGACCAACGCCGGGCCGAGGCGGCGCAGCGGGCGGAAGCGGAGCGGCAGGCGGCCGAAGAGGCGCGCCGCAAGGCTGAGGCCGTGGCCAAGGCCCAGGCGATCGAAGCGGCCAAGCAGAAGGCCGCTGCCGATGCTGCCGCGGCCAAGGCGGCGGCGGATGCGGCTAAGGCCGCAGAGGCGGCGAAGAAGGCGGCCGATGCAAAAGCTGCTGCAGAAGCCAAGGCAGCGGCGGACGCAAAGGCAGCGGCAGATGCCAAGGCCGCCGCCGATGCCAAGGCGGCCGATGCGAAACGAAAGGCTGCCGAGTCGGCTAACAAGCCCGCGGCGCCGGCGCAGCCTTTGGGCGGGCTGCCGCCCGAACTGTTCAACCCGTAAGATCAGGCCCGGGGCCGTCCGGCAGAACCGGAGCTGGCCGTGTTTCCCTCGCCTGATACCAGGCGAGGACGTGTAGACGTATGGCGGATGAGAGGTTCGTCTCGGGCGTCCGCGCCCCGTCTATCTCGGCGGCGAGGGCTGCGACGCTGATCGATCGGGCCGTCGCGATCTCCCGCAAGGCCTGCCAGAACGGTTCCTCGATCGATATCGATGTCGCGTGGCCGGCGATCGAGAGCGAGCGCTTCTTCATTCCGTGTCGCGGCGATGGCCATCGAGTTGGCGGGCAGCCATCTCCGCTTCGGCTTTCGCCTTGTTCTTCTCGGCCTTGGTCCGCCCGAACCGCGCGCGATTTTCCTCGGCCCTGACCGCCTGATCCTGGCGGGCCTTGGCCTTGCGAACGCGGTTCAGGTTGATGAGGTCAGCCGACACTTCAAGAACCTCGCAGACTGCAGGTTGAGCACGACTTTGATGCAGTTTCGATCGTGATCGATCTTGCCTGCCGTTCAGTCGTTTCGGATCGGAAAGCTTGAGCCCGCCGGTCCGATCGAAGCACTATCCAGCCGCCCCGCACATCCATGCGGAGGATGCATCGCGGGCAGAGCCGGGCAAGCCCGGTCGCCTCACTTCGGTCCGATCATGTCCTCGGGACGGACGATCGCGTCGAATTCCTCATCGGTGACATAGCCGCCGCCGACGGCCTCCTCGCGAAGCGTCGTCCCGTTCTTGTGAGCGGTCTTGGCGATCTTGGCGGCGTTGTCGTAGCCGATCTTCGGCGCGAGCGCGGTGACGAGCATCAGCGAGCGGTCGACGCCATGCTTGATGTTGTCGAGGCGCGGCTCGATGCCGACGACGCAATTGTCGGTGAAGGATACGGCCGCATCGGCAATCAGCGTCACCGACTGCAGGAAGTTGTAGGCCATGACGGGATTGTAGACGTTCAGTTCGAAATGGCCCTGGCTGTCGGCGAAGGTCAGCGCGGCATTGTTGCCGAAGACCTGCACGCAGACCTGCGTCAGTGCCTCGCACTGGGTCGGATTGACCTTGCCCGGCATGATCGACGAGCCGGGCTCGTTCTCCGGCAGGGCAAGCTCGCCCAGGCCGGCGCGGGGGCCGGAACCGAGCAGGCGAATGTCGTTGGCGATCTTGAACAGCGAAGCCGCGACGGTGTTGATGGCGCCATGGCTGAAGACCATCGCATCATGGGCTGCCAACGCCTCGAACTTGTTCGGAGCGGAGGTGAAGGGAAGGCCGGTAATGGCGGCGATCCTGGCGGCGACGCCTTCAGCAAAGCCGATCGGCGCGTTGAGACCCGTGCCGACGGCGGTGCCGCCCTGCGCCAGTTCCATGAGCGCCGGAAGCGTCAGCTGGATGCGGGCGATGCCGTTCGTCACCTGCTGGGTATAGCCGGAGAACTCCTGGCCGAGCGTCAGCGGCGTCGCATCCTGCGTATGGGTGCGGCCGATCTTGACGATGCCGGCCCAGGCCTTGGCCTTGGCGTCCAGCGCGTCGCGAAGCTTCGTCAGAGCCGGGATCAGCTTCTGCACGATCTCCTCGGCGGCAGCGATGTGCATCGCCGTCGGGTAGGTGTCGTTCGACGACTGGCTCATATTGACGTGATCGTTCGGATGGACAGGCTTCTTCGAGCCCATCACACCGCCCAGCATTTCGATCGCGCGGTTCGAGATGACCTCGTTGGCGTTCATGTTCGACTGCGTGCCCGAGCCGGTCTGCCAGACGGCGAGCGGGAAATGATCGTCGAGCTTGCCGTCGATCACTTCCTGCGCGGCGGCGATGACCGTCTTGCCGATGGCCGGGTCGAGCCGGCCGAGTTCCATGTTGGTTTCAGCCGCAGCACGTTTGATGATGCCGAGCGCACGAACAATCGCGACGGGCTGCTTCTCCCAGCCGATCTTGAAATTGCCGAGCGAGCGCTGGGCCTGCGCGCCCCAATAGCGGTCGGAAGCAACCTCAATGGGGCCGAAAGTGTCGGTTTCAATGCGGGTGGTCATGGCGCGCTCAATCCCGGATATGTCGCGGTGCAGCAGGAAACTCGAAGGATGCGGCTGTCTAGCATGGGGGTCCGAGGCGGCCAAGGCTGCAATCGCAGGACGGCGGATTTGCAGCGTTGCGGATTGCCCGGCAAGACGGGAGAGGCTACCAAGCGCTTGATGCGCCCGTCGCGCAGGTCAGGGTCAATCGCGTCGAGACATGCGTATCAGCGGCTTCACCTTCATCCGGAACGGTTCGCTCCTCAACTATCCGTTCATCGAGAGCATAAGATCGGCCCTGCCGGTCTGTGACGAATTCGTGGTGGCGGTCGGCGCCGGCGAAGATGACACGCGCGAGCGCATTGTGGCGATCGGCGACCCGAAGATCCGCATCGTGGATACGGTCTGGAACCCGGTGCTGCACAAGAAGGGCTTCGTGCTCGCGCAGCAGAAGATGATCGCGCAATATAACTGCACGGGCGACTGGGCATTCTATATCGAGGGCGACGAGGTCCTGCACGAGGACGATGCCGACGCGCTCAAGCGATCCATGGAGCGGCATTTCGACGATCCGCGCGTCGAGGCGCTCTGGTTCGACTATGTGCACTTCTATGGCGACGTGAACTGGCAGGCGATCGGGCACAGCTTCTATCGACGCGAGGTGCGCGTCATTCGCAACACGTTGCGGACGACGACGACCGATTCGCTCTATTTTCTCGTGCTCGACAAGAAGAAGCGCGGCCGGTATCCGCGCGCGGCTTCAGCCGAGGCCCGGCTGTTCCACTATGGCAATGCGCGCTCACCTATCCCGATGTGGGAGAAGCGGCGGCAGATGAACCGGCTCTATGAGGGCAGGGGCATCGACCCCACGCCCGAGAACGTCAATCGTCAGCACACCTACTCGATGGATGGGCGGCTGGTGAAACGGTTCGAGGGCAGTCATCCGGCCGTCATGGCGGAATGGATCGCCACACAGGAGGGCGATCCCTATGTGCCGAACCAGGGCGGCTACGTGAACAACCGCGACCGGCGCAACATCATCGGCCTCAAGATCCAGCCATTCCTGCCGTTCGATATCGGCAAGAAGCACTTCAAGTCCGTGCGATAACGCTCACGGCCTGAATCGGGGCTGTTTGACTGCCGGTCAGTTCTTCTTGCGGAAGGCGTCGAGCCGGACGATCTCGGCCTGGGCCGGCTTAGGCTCTTCGTCGCCAGCCGGCTCGCTCTCCGCTTCGGCGGAGGCAAAGGCCGACGGACGGTCGAGCACGAGCGGTGAGGTCTCGACCTCCTCCATCTCGTGGCTGCCTTCTTCGGCGTCTTCGTCGGCACGCGCCATGTCGAACTGCAGTCCGAACTGCACCGACGGATCGAGGAAGGCCTTCAGCGCCGTAAACGGAATGAGCAGCCGCTCGGGGACGCCGTTGAAGGACAATCCGACCTCGAAGGCATGCTCGGTGACCGACAGGTCCCAGAACTGATGCTGCAGGATGATCGTCATGTCGTCGGGATATTGGGCCAGCATGCGGCTGGAAATCCTGACGCCGGGCGCCCGCGTCTCGAAGGTGATGTAGAAATGATGATCACCGGGAAGGCCGGTCTTGGCCACTTCGGCAAGCACCTTGCGAACGACGCCTCGAAGCGCGTCCTGAGCCAGAATATCGTAACGGATCAGGTCTTCGGCCATTCGTTCTTCCGTCTCGCATAAGGCTCCGGCCCAAGGGCCGGGAAAAGAAGTGGAGGCTTCTGTTGCCAGGTGCCTCCGGACCCCGCCTTACAGTGCTACCCGCAAGGACTTTGATTTCGGTACCAGCACCGCATTACGCGGCGATAGCAACCGGAGCATAGTTGTCATTCGCAACTATAGGTTTGGTCCGATATCGGCGGTACCATGCCGAGCAAAAGAACACCCTTTACGCCCTCGTCGATCCTATTTCGCCCCCGCCGAAAACCATCGCCGTCGATGGTCCATCGTTGCCGATGGTCTTTGGTGGAGGCGCCGGGTACCGCCCCCGGGTCCGATAGGTTTATTTCGGTGACCGTTTATCGCCATAGCCGGCTTGCACCGGCACTGGAGATATAGGGGATCGAAAGGGCGGTGAAAAGGGCGCGAACCGCCGCGCTATGAAAGAGCGATGGTCGCGTCGCGTCCAGCAGGAACGGGAGAGGGCCCTGGCACCGGCCGGGTGGCGTCGTGAGCGCGGATGAACGTGCGCACACCGTTCATCGCTGCGGCCTCGATCTGCTCCGTCGAGGGCTGCTCGCCGAGCAGCGTCATCATCTGGATATCGGCGAAAATCAGCGCCATGAACTGGCGCGCGGCGAGATCCGGATCTTCGACGGAAAGCAGATGCTCATGGGCGAGGCGCGCAAAATGGCCGCCGATCAGTGACCAGGCCTTGCCCGGCCCGTGGTCGCGCCAGGCCGCAAAAAGCTTGGGATAACGTCCGCCTTCGGCTTCGATCATGCGCCTCAGGGCCCGTCCGTCCCGGTCGCACAGGCAATTGCGGATGAGGCGCGTGGCAAAGGCGGTGAGCTCGGGCTCGAGGTCAGCCGATTGCGGGCGGTCGGGGAACGTCGCGATGACCGAGAAGAGCACCGCATTGACCCGCTCGGTCATGTCGCGGACGACGGCGACGAACAGGTTTTCCTTGTCGCCGTAATGGTTGTAGATCGTCTGCCTGGACACGCCTGCTGCGGTCGCGATCATGTCGAGGCTCGAAGCCGAAAAACCGTTGCGCGAAAAGAGCGTTTCGGCCGCTTCGGTGATCGAACTGCGCTTCGCGCACTGGCCGCGCGTTCCGCCACAACCAGGCTCGAACTCGTTTTGCTGTCTCATGACCGCAGAATAGGGGGGCTTGACGGATTAGACAACTATGTCCAAAAAACTGGACTTATGCTGCGCTGCCGTCCTCCGCATGTCCGGAGGTGACGGTCCGTTCCCCACATTTCACGCGTTGCGGTCCGCGCCGGCCGTCGACCGGTTCTCGCCGGAAGGATTTCCATCATGGCATCGTCCATCCTCCGCTTCGGCGTCGTGCTCGGCCTGCTCAGCGCGATAGGGCCGTTCGCGATCGACATGTATCTCCCGGCGCTTCCCACGATCGGCGAGGATCTCGGCGCCAGCACCGCGGCGGTGCAATTGAGCCTGATGGCGTTCTTCGGCTCGGTGGCGATCGCGCAGCTGATCTATGGTCCCATTTCCGACATGCTCGGCCGCAAGGCCCCGCTCTATTTCGGCCTTACGCTTTTCGTGGTCGCCAGCATCGGCTGCAGCTTTGCCTCGACGATCGAGATGCTGATCCTGTTCCGCTTCATTCAGGGCGTGGGCGCGTGCGCCGCCATGGTGATCCCGCGCGCCATCGTGCGCGACCTGCATACGGGCACCGAAGCGGCCAAGCTGATGTCGCTCCTGATGCTCGTCTTCAGCATCTCGCCGATCCTGGCGCCGCTCGCCGGAAGCGGCATCATTCATATCGCGGGCTGGCGCGGTGTGTTCTGGGCGGTCACGATTGCCGGCGCTCTCGGATTGGTCCTGCTTGGCCTCGCGCTGCCGGAGACGCGTCCGCCTGAAAGCCGCGTCGAGAGCAGCGTGTCGAGCGCGCTTGCCGGTTACCGCCAGCTCCTGACGGATCGGCATTTCCTCGGGTTGACCTTTATTGGCGCATTTGGCGTGTCGAGCTTCTTCACCTACCTCGCCAATTCGTCCTTCGTGCTGATCGAGCACTACGGGCTGACGCCGACCCAGTACTCCTTCGCCTTCTCGATCAATGCCGTGTCGTTCATCGGCGTATCGCAGTTCAACGGAAAGCTGGGCGGCTTGTTCGGTCTGGCGCGGGTGATGAAGTTCGCGGTGACCTGCTTCGTCTCCATCATGGTGCTGCTGCTGGCGGTGGTGCTCGCCGGGTTCGACGATCTGCTGCTGATAGGGGTGCTGCTCTTCTTCGGTTTCGGCTTCCTCGGTCTCGTCATTCCGACCTCGGCTGTGCTGGCGCTCGACGAACATGGCGCAATCGCCGGCACGGCCTCGGCGCTCATGGGAACGCTGCAGTTCCTCACCGGCGGCGTGATCATGGCGGTCACCGGCCTGTTCAGTGATGGCACAGCGCTTCCGATGATCTGTGGCATAGCGGGCTCCGCGATCGCCACGTTCATCCTCGCGCAAGCCACCCTGCGTGGCCGACGGCTGACCGAGGCGACCGTCCAGTAGAACATTCGTGATCGTGATCGACTGCGCTTGACGCCCTCGCTCGCCTCGGCAGCTTCAGCGGCCGACAACGCCGCTTGCCATCACGAAAGCGTCGAGAAGGCTCTAAGGATCCAGAAGGTCTGGAAGAAGAGCGACGCGATGGCGACGGCGAGGTGGTAGCGCCGGTTCGTTATGAAGATCGCGCTGATGGCGGCCGAAGCAAATATGAAGTTACGGCCGGGATAGATGAACCCGAACGACAGGATATGTTCGTATCCCTTGATTGCGGTATCGATGACGTCGACGATAAAAATCGTTGCCAGGAGGCCGAAAAACCATTTGCGCCGAGACATGAAGTATTCGCTGTACCCAGAATATTCATCCATCTTGTCCGGAAAAAGCAGGGTACAGAGCAGGAAATAGAGGCTGGAATAGAATACAACGAAAAGATATAGCTCAAACGTCCATTTTGGAACGGTGTAGAGGTAGAACTCGAACCACCAGAAATGCAGGACGGAAATCAGTGTGAACACGACCCATATGAGATGGGTGTAGTAAATCTTCTTGCTCGATGGATGCTGGACGAAGCCTGCTAGCCCGTTGAGAAGACGCGAGACGCTGAGGCCGAGAATGATGCCGATGATGACGCGGATGTGCATATAGACGTCGGGAATCGGCGCCGCATTGTTCATCTGTATCGACCCTGACTCTGTCCGAACGCATGGCCTTGATCGGCCACAGGCTGTTTCGGGAGCGCGGGTAGCGCGATTTCGCTCTATAATCCAGCCAAAGACGAATCGAACGACGAAGAATCATGCGCCCTTATCTCGACCTGATGCAGCGTATCCTCAACGAGGGGGCCCAGAAGACGGACCGGACCGGGACGGGGACGCTGTCGGTGTTCGGACACCAGATGCGCTTCGATCTTTCGGCCGGTTTTCCGCTGCTGACGACGAAGAAGGTGCATCTGAAGTCGATCATCTACGAATTGCTCTGGTTCATCCGCGGCGACACCAACATCAAATATCTGAAGGACCACGGCGTCTCGATCTGGGATGAATGGGCCGACGAGCATGGCGATCTCGGGCCGGTCTATGGGTCGCAGTGGCGGTCTTGGCCCGCGCCGGACGGACGCTCGATCGACCAGCTCGGCAATGTGATCGAGATGATCAAGACGACGCCGGATTCGCGCCGGTTGATCGTCTCGGCCTGGAATCCGGCCGAGATCGAGGACATGGCGCTTCCGCCCTGTCACATGATGTTCCAGTTCTATGTCGCCGACGGTAAGCTCTCCTGCCAGCTCTACCAGCGTTCTGCCGATGTCTTCCTCGGCGTTCCATTCAACATCGCGTCCTACGCGCTCCTGACCATGATGGTGGCTCAGGTGACCGGGCTGAAGCCGGGCGATTTCGTCCATTCTTTCGGCGATACGCACCTCTATCTGAACCATCTGGAGCAGACCCGACTGCAGCTCTCGCGTGAGCCGAAGGCGCTGCCGGTCATGAAGCTCAATCCGGCCGTTCGGCGGCTGGAAGATTTCACCTATGAGGATTTCACGCTCGAGGGGTATCATCCCGAGCCGTTGATCCGCGCTCCCGTGGCCGTTTGATCCAATCGTCGTCGTGACGGGTCGCCCCGGCGTTCCGCGATACTGCTTCGGCGGGAGATTCCGATGCGCCTGGTTTCGGTAACCCTGATCCTGATCGCCGTCCTTGCGGGCGCGATGGCACAGCCGGCTTTGGCGAACGATTCCACTGCGGAGCTCGGCGCTGGCGGGCTCGTCTATGTTACCACCGACGATGTCGCGATGACCTCCGAAGACCTGTTCATCTCCATGGACGAGGTTCGCGTTCGCTATCAGTTCGAAAACAAGTCCGACAAGGACGTGACGACGCTCGTCGCGTTCCCGATGCCCGACATCAAGGGCGATATCGATTTCATGGACAGTATCCCGGTCGATGACCCCGCCAATTTCCTCGGCTTCAAGACAACGGTCGACGGGGCGCCTGTGACGGCCAAGTTGCAGCAGCGGGTCTCCGCGCTTGGGGTCGACCAGACGGCCCTGATCCAGAGCCTCGGCGTGCCGCTCGCGCCGCAACTCGAGGCGACACGTGCGGCGCTCGACAAGCTGCCGCGCGAGCAATGGGACAGGCTGATCAATCTCGGCCTCGCCGCCGTCGATACGTTCGATGCGGGCAAGGGCTGGGAGAGCCATCTGGCACCGATGTGGGTGCTTTCGACAGCTTACTACTGGGAGCAGACCTTTCCGGCCAAGCGCACCATCACCGTCGAGCATAGCTACAAGCCAAGCGTTGGCTCTACTGCGGGTGTCTCCTTCAGCACGCCCGAAAGCCGCAAGGAGCCATGGTTTCAGGACTATGTTCGCAAATATTGCATCGAAAAGTCCTTCCTGGCTGCGGCGGACAAGGCGGCGGCGGGCCGCGCCGAGAACGACTTCCTCATGGAGCATCGGATCGAATATATCCTGCGTACCGGCGCAAACTGGGCTGGTCCGATTTCGAAATTCCATCTCGTCGTCGACAAGGGCTCGCCGAAAAACCTGGTGAGCTTCTGCGGCGATGGCGTGAAGAAGACTGGTCCGACGACCTTCGAGATGACGAAGGAAGACTTCTACCCTGAGGGCGATTTCGACGTCCTCATTCTGGCCGGCGCCGGACTGGAGAAATGATGACAGGCCTTACGATTCGACCGGCCGAGAGGCGGGATGCTGCGCTTGTGCTCCAGTTCGTGCGAGAACTGGCCGACTATGAGAAGCTCCTGCACGAGGTCGAGGCCGACGAGGTCGCGATCGATCGGGCACTCTTCGGTGAACAGCCGCGCGTCTTCTGCGAGATCGCCAGCTGGAACGGCGAGCCGGCCGGCTTCGCGCTCTGGTTTTACACCTTCTCGACGTTCCGCGGCTTGCATGGCATCTATCTGGAAGACCTGTTTGTCCGCCCGGAATTTCGTGGCCATGGCATCGGCAAGGCGCTGCTGAAGGGGCTCGCAGCGCGCTGCGTGGCCGAGGGGCTTGGGCGATTCGAATGGGCCGTGCTCGACTGGAATACACCCTCGATCGACTTCTATCGCTCGCAGGGCGCGCGCATCCTGACGGAATGGCAGCGATGCCGTGTGGAAGGGGACGCACTTCTCGCGCTCGGGCGTGAGAAGCCTCTGGCGCCTTGAGCCGGGAACGGCCATATGCTTCGTCTGAGCGACAGACCCCTGATCGGAGCCTTGCCGTGAAAGCCGCCGAAGCCTTCATCGAACGTATCATTCTTGGAAGTCGCTGGATCCTCGTCGTATTCAGCTTCGGCCTCGCCGCCGCCCTCGTCGTCTATGCCATTTCCTTCGTCTTCAAGTTCATCAAGGTGGTGAAGGGCGTCTTCGTGCTTGATGAAGCCGATATGATCCTCTCCATGCTGAGCCTGGTCGATGCGGCCCTCGTTGCGAGCCTGCTCGTGATGGTCATGATCTCGAGCTATGAAAATTACGTCAGTCGGCTCGACAATGCCGACGTGCAACTGTCCTGGCTGGGCAAGCTCGATGCCGGCAGCCTGAAGATCAAGGTCGCGTCGTCGATCGTCGCGATCTCCTCGATCCATTTGCTGCAGATCTTCCTGAACGCTGATCAGTACGACAACTGGAAGATCATGTGGTTCACCATCATGCACATGACCTTTGTCGTGTCCGCCCTTCTTCTCGGCTTGCTCGATCGGATCACCTCGAAGGGCGACGCACATGGCAAGCCATGAGGCCAGGGACGGAGAGACATCCGATTTTGGGGCGTCCGGAGAGGTTGCCGGCGGGCCGGAACCGCTTCGCATCTCGCTGATCGCCGCAGTCGCCGAAAATGGCGTCATCGGCCGCGACGGCGACATGCCGTGGAAGCTCTCGACGGATCTGCGCCGTTTCAAGGCGATCACATCGGGCAAGCCCGTGATCATGGGGCGCAAGACCTATGCCTCGATCGGGCGTCCTTTGCCGAACCGCGTCAATATCGTGATGACGCGCGACGCGGCGTTCGATCAGGAGGGGATCGTCGTGGTCCCCACGCTGGATGCGGCGCTCAGCGCGGCGATCGCCGCCGGTGCGGCTTCCGATGTCGTCGAGGCGATGGTGATCGGCGGCGGCGAGATCTATCGCGCGTTCATGCCCCGGGCCGACCGGCTCTACATCACGCATGTTTTAACGGCGCCGGACGGCGACGCGCATTTTCCGCCCATCGACCCGTCGACATGGCGCGTCGTTTCGGCCGAAGATGTGCCCGCCGGTCCGTCCGATACGGCGGCAAGCCGGTTTACCATCTATGAACGGGTCTCGTGACTGTTTGAGGTCCTGCGTTGACAGGTGAGGTCCCGAACACCACTTGTCGCAAGCTCATGCCGTGGCGACGCGGCCGGTGACGGGTTAGTTTGTTTCGTCCGGTGCAGCCAATTTGGCCTCGCCGTAACGTTACGCCATTTGAGGAGTGCAAATGCCCTGGAGCAACCAGACGGGCGGCGGATGGAAGGGGAGCAACAATGGCGGGCCCTGGGGTCAGGGGCCGCGCAGCAATGGCCCCAATCCGCCGGATCTCGAGGAACTCCTTCGCCGCAGCCAGGACAAGCTGAAGCAGGTTCTGCCGGGAGGCGGTGGTTCGGGCGGGTTCAATCCCGTGCTCCTGCTGGGGGTGCTGGCGCTCGTCGTCGCCTTTGTCGGCTATAATTTCTTCACGTTCCGCGTCGAACCGGATGAGCAAGGCGTCGTGCTGCGCTTCGGCCAGTACAGCCGCGATGCCAAGCCAGGTCTTAACCTGCGCTGGCCATATCCGATCGAAACCGTCTACACGCCGCAGGTAACGCGCGTGAACCGGGTGACGATCGGGACGAGCCAGGATGATCGTGCGGGCAGCAGCACGGCCGGCCGCGACCTGCCGCAGGAGAGCCTGATGCTCACCGGCGACGAGAACATCGTCGATATCGATTTCACGGTGTTCTGGGTCATCAACAATGCGGGCGACTTCCTGTTCAACATCCAGAATCCCGAAGGCACGGTGAAGGCCATCGCCGAAAGCGCGATGCGCGAAGTCATCGGCCGTTCCGACATCGAGCGCGTTCTGACCGAGGAGCGCCTCAGCATCCAGACCTCCGTGCAGGAACTGATGCAGAAGAAGCTCGACCAGTATGGCGCGGGCATCCAGATCACGCAGGTTCAGCTTCTGAACGCCGGTCCGCCGGCCGAAGTCATCGACGCATTCCGCGACGTTCAGGCGGCAGAGCAGGACCAGGACCGCATTCGCAACGAGGCCGAAACCTACGCCAACCGGGTTCTGCCCGGCGCGCGCGGCCAGGCGTCGCAGATTGTCGAGGCGGCCAACGCCTATCGCGATCAGAGCATCGCGCAAGCCACCGGACAGGCGGATCGTTTCGTGAAAGTCTACGAATCCTATAAGGCGGCACCCGACATAACGCGCCAGCGCATGTATCTCGAGACGCTGTCTCAGGTCCTCGGCGGCGCCGACAAGGTTGTCGTCGACGAGAAGACCGGCGGTGTGTTGCCCTATCTTCCGTTGCCTGCGCTCAAGGGTGCTCCGGTTGCGAGCCAGCCGGCTCAGGGAGCGGCACAATGAGGGGCGGCGGTATTTTCGGCGGCCTCGGCGTCGTCATCCTGATCGTTCTAGCGGTCATCGCCTATTCCGGTCTCTTCGTGGTCAACCAGACCGACCAGGCGCTGGTGCTGCGTTTCGGCAATCCGGTCCGGGTCGTAACGGAACCCGGCCTCTATGCCAAGATTCCGCTGATCGACAATGTCGTGATGATCGACAAGCGGCTTCTCGACGTGGATTCCCCGCCGCTCGAAGTCATAGCGCGTGATCGCAAGCGCCTGATCGTCGATGCGTTTGGTCGCTACAAGATCACCGATCCGCTGCTCTTCTACCAGGCGGCCGGCTCGATCGAGGTCGCTGAATCGCGGCTTGCCGTGATCCTGAACTCGGCCATTCGTGGTGCCGTCGGCCAGATGGACTTCACCAATATCGTGCGCGATGGCCGTGCCGGTCTGATGGAGAGCATCACACGGCAGGTGAATACCGAAGGCCGACGCCTCGGCGTCGACGTGGTGGATGTCCGCATTCGCCGCGCGGATCTGCCGGCGGAAAACAGCCAGGCCGTGTTCCAGCGCATGCAGACGGAACGTCAGCGCGAGGCGACCGACATCCGTTCGCGCGGCGAGCAGGAGGCCAAGACCATCCGTGCGCAGGCTGATCGCCAGGCGACGGTGATCGTGGCTGAAGCCAACCAGCAGGCGGAAGAGCTTCGCGGCGATGGCGATGCCGCCGTCAACAAGATCTTCGCCGCCGCCTATGGCCAGGATCCCGAGTTCTTCTCCTTCTTCCGGTCGATGCAGGCTTACATCGACAGCATGAAGGGGGAGACGACGCGGATCGTGCTCTCTCCGACTTCGCCCTTCTTCCGCTATTTCGCGGATCCGTTGGGTGGAGCGGCGATCGCACCGTCCTCGCCCGCGCCGTCCGTGCCGGCGCCGGCGCAGCCGGCTCCTGCAACGCCGTGACGGATTTCGCCGCGGCGATCGGCCTCGTGCTTGTGATCGAGGGCGCCTTCTATGCCGCGGCGCCCTCCCTCGGCAAATTCATGATGCGGCAAGGTCTTGCCGCATCGGACAACCAGTTGCGCATCTGTGGCCTGGCCGCATTGGCAGTTGGGGTGGGTATCGTCTGGCTCGCGCGGAGTTGACCGCTATCGTCGCGTGTACTTCGCTGCCCTAGATGACGAATGATCGAGGCTGGCGGCATTCATGCCGTCCGGCGAGCGGGATGAGGAGAGCGTAATGGCGGCGGCAGCGACACGGTCCATCGAGGCAAAGGCGAGAGCATCGACCCGTCGCTTCGGCTTGGCCGCGGCGATATTGGGCGCGTTGTTTGTCGCCGTGCCGGCTGGCACTCCGGCCTTTGCGCAGCAGGGGCCTGCCTCTGTCGCCGATCTGGCGGCGGGGCTGCTCGATTCCGTCGTCAACATCTCGACCTCGCAGACCGTCGCCGGAACACGCGGCGTTCCGGCTCCATCTGCGCCGGAGGGTTCACCGTTCCAGGAGTTCTTCGACGAATTCTTCAACAAACAGAAGGGGCCAGACGGACAGGCCGAAGCGCCGCCGCGCAAGGTTCAGTCGCTCGGCTCCGGCTTCGTGATCGATTCATCGGGCATCATCATCACCAATAATCACGTGATCGAGGATGCCGACGAGATCGTCGCCAATTTCTCCGACGGTTCGAAGCTGACCGCGACATTGCTTGGCAAGGACGAGAAGACCGATCTTGCCGTGCTGCAGGTGAAACCCAATCCGGCCAAGCCGCTCAAGGCGCTGAGATTCGGCGATTCCGACAAGATGCGCGTCGGCGATTGGGTGATGGCGATCGGCAACCCGTTCGGCCTCGGTGGAACGGTGACGCTGGGCATCGTCTCTGCCCGCAATCGCGATATCAATTCCGGTCCGTATGACAATTTCATCCAGACCGATGCCGCCATCAATCGCGGCAATTCGGGCGGACCGCTGTTCAACATGTATGGCGAGGTCATCGGCATCAACACGGCGATCATCTCGCCATCCGGTGGATCGATCGGTATCGGCTTCGCGATTCCGTCCGACGCGGCGATGCATGTCGTCGATCAGTTGCGGCAGTATGGCGAGACGCGGCGTGGCTGGCTTGGCGTGCGCATCCAGCAGGTGACGGATGAGATCGCCGAAAGCCTCAACATGGGTCCCGCGCGGGGCGCGCTCGTCGCCGGCATCACGGACAAGGGTCCGGCCGCCGAGGCGAAGATCGAACCGGGCGACGTCGTGATCTCCTTCGACGGCAAGCCGATCACCGAAATGCGCGACCTGCCGCGACTCGTGGCCGATGCGCCGATCGACAAGGTGGTCGATGTCGTTGTGATCCGGAAGGGCGCCGAATTGACCCTGAAGGTGAAGGTTGGGCGCCTGACCGAGGCGGCCGAGGCATCGGCCGATACGAAGCTCGACGACCAGCCGGCCGAGCCGCCAAAACCCATCGTGACCGAGGCTCTCGGTCTGACGCTCGCCGAGCTCACTCCGGATCTGCGTACCAAATACAACGTCGCCAAGGATGTGAACGGCGTGGTGATTACGGCCGTTGCGCCCGGCAGCGGCGCTGCCGAAAAGGGTGTCGCGGTGGGTGAAGTCGTGGTCGAGGTCTCGCAGGAGAGCGTCGCCAAGCCCGAGGACATCACGGCACGGATCGATACGCTGAAGAAGGACGGTCGCAAATCGGCGCTGTTCCTGATCGCCAATACGGCCGGCGAGCTGCGCTTCGTTCCGCTCAAACTCGACGAATAGCGTCGGCCCAATCGCCATGTGCGGCGTCGCGCCTCGTCTTGGCGACGCCGGAATCGATTATCCTTCTGCCGTGTTTGTCGGAGGCGTGGCGTGAGCGGAACCTATGACGTCATTGTGGTTGGAATGGGCGGCATGGGGTCGGCGGCATGCTGGCAGCTTGCGCGCCGCGGCCTCCGCGTGCTCGGGCTCGAGCGCTTCGATCTCGGTCATGCCATGGGCTCGTCGCACGGCCTGAACCGGATCATCCGCCTCGCTTATTTCGAGCATCCCTCCTATGTGCCGCTGCTCCGCCGGGCTTATGAGCTCTGGCGCGAGGCGGAAACGCTGACGCGCGAACAGCTTCTGTTCATCACAGGCTCCATCGATGGTGGTCCCGAGGGCAGTCATGTCGTCGAGGGATCACTCGCTTCCTGTCGCGAGCACAACCTGCCGCATGAGGTTCTGACGGCGGCGGAAACGGCTGGCCGCTTCCCGGGCTATCGCCTGCCCGAGGATTATCTCGCCGTGTTCCAGCCCGATGGCGGCTTCGTCGCCTCCGAGCGGGCCATCCTTGCCCATACGGGGCTGGCGATCGGCGCGGGCGCGACGATCCATGCCCGCGAAATGGTGCGCGAGATTTCGCCGCGTAGCGGACGTGTCGTCGTGACGACCGACCGCGCGAGCTACGAGGCGGGCAGGGTGATCGTTTCGGCGGGCGGCTGGATCTCGGATCTCATCCCTGCACTCAAGGGCAAGGCTGTAGCCGAGCGGCAGGTGCTCGGCTGGTTCCAGCCCAAGGTGCCGGCCCTTTTCACGCCTGAGCGCTTCCCCGTTTCGAACGTGCTGACCGATTTCGGTCACTACTACCAGTTTCCAACATGGGGCATTCCGGGCTTCAAGATCGGGCTCTATCACCATCTGCACGAGAGCGGTCACGCCGAGAGTCTCTCGCGTGAGCCGACGCCCCGCGACGAGGAAATCCTGCGCGCCGGCATGAGCCGGTTGTTCCCCGATGCGAACGGGTCGACGCTCCGGCTTTCAGCGTGCCTCTTCACCAATACCCCCGACGAGCATTTCGTGATCGACACGCTGCCGGGATCACCAGATATCATCGTCGCTTCGCCGTGCTCGGGTCACGGCTTCAAGTTCGCATCCGTCGTGGGAGAAATCCTCGCCGATTTTGCGACCGATAAGCGGAGCCCGTTCGATCTTTCGCTCTTCAGCTTCGACCGGCTCGCGGCCTGAAATCGGCGCGCTTCAGTCGATAGAGCACATGCGGCTTCAGCCTGTGGCCTTCGGCGAGACTGGGATGCTCGAAATCGTCCGCCGGATCATAGCTCATGCCGAGCCGTTCCATCACGCGTCGTGAAGGCAAGTTGCCGCTGAAGGTGAAGGCGACGATCTCGTCCAGGTTCAGCTCTTCAAAGCCCCAGTGCAGCCAGGCTGCGGCCGCCTCGCTGGCGTAGCCCTTGCCCCAGAACGCCTTGGCAAGGCGCCAGCCGATCTCTACGCCCGGAGACGAGGGGAATTCCGGCTTCACCGGCGCCATGCCGACGACGCCGACCAGATCACCGCTGACCTTCTCCTCGACAGCCTGGAAGCCAAGGCCCTGATCCGTCAGCGTTGCGACGCGCTCGATATAGGCCGCCGTCTCCTCGCGGGTGAACTGCGCGGGGAAGAACTGCATCACCTCGGGATCGGCATTGAGCGCAGCGAAGGGCTCAAGATCGCGTCGTTCCCAGGGGCGCAGGATCAGTCGTTCGGTCTCGGTTCTCATGCGGCAAACTCCGTGCGGCGATAGCCTTGTGCGAATAGGATTGCTGTCAGGTCGGTATGGTCGATGCGGGCGTCGGCCTCGGCGGCGACCTTGGGCTTGGCATGATAGGCGATGCCCAGGCCCGCCGCGCGGACCATGGCGAGATCATTGGCGCCGTCGCCGATCGCCAGGGTCTCATGACGCGACAGGCCGAAGCGGCGGGAAAGGTCCATCAAAGCCGAAAGCTTGGCTTCCTGGCCGAGGATCGGCTCGGTCACGGTGCCGTCGAGAACGCCGCCCTCGTGATTCAGTTGGTTGGCGCGGTTCTCGTCAAATCCGATCATCGCGGCAACCGGGCCGGTGAAGAGCGTGAAGCCGCCCGAGACCAGGGCCGTATAGGCGCCGGCGGCCTTCATCGTGCGGACCAGCTCCGGGCCACCCGGCGTCAGCTTGATCCGCTCGGCGAGCACGGTGTCGATCACGCCGAGCGGCAGGCCCTTCAGCAGGCCGACGCGCTCGCGTAGCGCCGGCTCGAACGCGATCTCGCCACGCATGGCGCGTTCGGTGATCGCGGCGACATAGGGCTTGAGGCCGGCCATGTCGGCGAGCTCGTCAATGCACTCCTGCCCGATCATGGTCGAATCCATGTCGGCGACCAGCAGCCGCTTCCGCCGGCTCGCGATCGGCTGCACGACGACGTCGACGGGGCGGCCGTCGATCATCTCGAAAAGGTCGTCGCGGACCGCCGCAAGATCGCTGGACGCGGCAGCGGGCAGGGCGATATCGCAGGCCTCGCCCGGCGCGAGCCAGTCGGGCCGCCCGGCCGTCGGCAGATCGGCCGCCTCGTCGACGACTTCCGACAGCGATGCCGCATGCTCGGGCCGTGCTATGAAGGTGGCGACATATTCGAACGGAGCGGCATCGGGCGGCATGGGAGACCTGAACTTCACGGGGGAACGGCGTGCCGTCCTGATAGCCGGGCCGACCGCGAGCGGCAAGTCGGCCCTCGCGCTGCAGATGGCGGAGCGGCATGGCGGCGTGATCATCAACGCCGATTCCATGCAGGTCTATGCCGAGCTGCGCATCCTTTCGGCACGCCCTGATGCCGCCGAGGAGACGCGCGCGCCGCATCGTCTCTATGGCCATGTGCCCGCTTCCCGGCGCTATTCCGTCGCCGCCTGGCGGAGAGATGCAGAGGCCGCCCTCAAGGCCGCATGGGGCGCGGGGCAATTGCCGATCATCGTCGGTGGCACGGGGCTCTATTTCAAGGCGCTGACCGAGGGCATTGCCGATGTGCCGTCCGTGCCGCAGGAGATACGCGCGCGCGTCGAGCTCTGGGCGGAGCGCGAGGGCGTGCCAACGCTGCATGCCGCGCTCGCCGAACGCGATGCCGAGGGGGCGGCGCTGCTGAAGCCGAGCGACCGAACCCGTGTCGTCCGTGCGCTCGAAGTCCTGGAGGCGACCGGATCGCCGCTGCGACATTTTCAGGCGCGCCTGACCGAGCCGCCGCTGATCGAGCCTGATCAAGCGCATCGCCTCGTGCTCGATCCCGAGCGCGCGCTGCTCTATGCGCGGATCGGCGAGCGCTTCGACCGGATGGTCGAGGCCGGAGCGCTCGACGAGGTGAGGGCGCTTTCAGCCCTCGGCCTCGATCCGGCGCTGCCGGCGATGAAGGCGATCGGCGTGCGCGAATTCTCGGCGTTCCTGGCCGGCGAGATCACGCTTCCCGAAGCCATCGAGCGCGCCAAGATGGAGACGCGGCGCTACGCCAAGCGGCAGGTCACCTGGTTCCGTCACCAGATGGCCGACTGGACGCGGATCGTACCCGGCGACGATCCCGGGCTGCTCCTTCCCGGCTGAACGGATGCGTCATTTCAGACCTGCCGTCGCGGCAGTGCGATTCTGGCCAGAAACGGCCGCATTGCAGCACTATCGGCCCCTACGCGCCGCACGAAAAGCGTGCTATCGGCGAGGCGAATAGCGGCGCGAAGGATTGGCGCCGTCCCTGCGAACGAGACTGGACATGGTTCATCCCAACCGCCGCGATACCCTGCTCACAATGCTCTCCGCCATTGCCGCCGGTGCCCTTTCGGGCATGGGGCCGGCAGCCGCGGCGGAGGCCGATCCCGGCCTCGTCTTCGGCCCTGCCGCGCCGTTCTCCTTCGACGATCTGAAGGCGCTCGCCGAGGCGAATGCGAAGAAACCCTGGGTCAGCGGCCGTTCGCCCTATGGCGCGATCCTCGACAAGATCGACTACGACAATTTCCAGAGCATCGCCTTCCGCAAGGCCGATGCGCTCTGGGCCGACAATAAGGGCGGCAATCCGATCCAGCTCTTCCATCTCGGCAAGTATTTCCAGGAGCCCTGCCAGATCTATGCCGTCGAGAATGGCAAGGCGCGCGAGATCCTCTACCGGCAGACCTATTTCGACATGCCGCCCGGCCATCCGGCGCACCAACTGCCCGACGATATCGGCTTCTCCGGCTTCCGCGTCGAGGCGCCGTCGCAGAAGACCGACTGGCTTGCCTTTCTCGGCGCGTCCTATTTCCGCTCCTCCGGCCCGCTCGACCAATACGGACCCTCCGCGCGCGGTCTCGCCATCGATACGGCCATGCCGACCGCCGAGGAATTCCCGCGCTTCTCAGCTTTCTGGCTGGAGCGCGTGCTGGGCCAGGAAGGCCGCGTCATCGTCTATGCCCTTCTCGACAGCCCGAGCGTGACGGGCGCGTACAGGATCGATTGCGTCAAGACCAAAGAGGTCGTGATGGATATCGACAGCGTGCTCTATCCGAGGAAGCCGATCGGGCGCCTCGGCATCGCGCCGCTCACCTCAATGTACTGGTATTCGGAGACCGTGCGCCGCACCGCGATCGACTGGCGGCCGGAAATCCACGATTCCGACGGCCTCGCGATCTGGTCCGGCAATGGCGAGCGCATCTGGCGCCCGCTCAACGATCCCCCGCGCGTCATGACCAATTCCTTCCTCGATGCCGATATTCGCGGCTTCGGCCTGCTGCAGCGCGATCGCGATTTCGACCATTACCAGGATGACGGCGTGTTCTACGACCGCCGGCCGAGCATCTGGGTCGAGCCCAAGGGCAAATGGGGCAAGGGCCAGGTCCAGCTCGTGGAACTGCCGACCAACACCGAGATCGACGACAATATCGTCGTCTACTGGGTGCCGGAGAAGCAGGCGCAGCCGGGCGACACGATCGAGCTCTCCTATCGGCTGTTCTGGGTCGAGGACGAGCCTTATCCGTCGGATCTCGGCCGCGTGGTGTCGAGCTATGTCGGTGTCGGCGGCATTCCCGGCCAGCCCCGCCCGCCGGGCGCCGTCCGCTTCGTCGTCGATTTCCGCGGGCCCAAGGTCGACGCGCTGGTGCGCGGCGACGCGAAGCCCGAGGTCAGCCTGTCGCGCGGCGCGGTCAGCCTCGCCGATGCCTATCCGGTGGTCGGCCGGCCGGGCCTCTACCGCGCCTTCTTCGACACGATCGTTACCGGCTCCGACCCGCTCGATATGCGCCTCTTCGTGCGCGACAAGACCGGCGCGGCCGTGACCGAAACCTGGCTCTACCAGTATTTCCCCAATTGGGGGAACAGCTGACGCGTTCCGCCTTTCGGGTCAAACGGTGAATCGGGCTCTCCCTGCGGAGGGCCCGAAAACGCTGCCTCAGGCGGCGACGGCTAGTGCGCCCGCCTCCGCCACGCAGAGGCGGTTGCCGCCCTCGCGCTTCGCCTCGTAGAGCGCGGCATCGGCGAGCGCCAGCCATTGCTGGATCGAGCCGCGCCCATCGGGCGAGACGGCGATGCCGACCGAGGTGGTGCAGCCGGCCTCGAGCCCGTCTATCGCCTTGGCGCGCTCGGTGAAGGCGGTCATGATCCGCTCCGCCACGGCGCGCGCCTCCGCCTCGCCGACCTGCTCCATGATCACCGCGAATTCCTCGCCGCCGATCCGCCCGACATGATCATCCGGCCGGAGCGAGGCCCTCGCCGCATCGGCGAAGGCGCGCAGCGCCGCATCGCCGACCGGATGGCCATAGAGATCGTTGACCTGTTTGAAGCGGTCGAGATCGAAGGTGAGCACCGCGACGGGCTGCCGCCGCGCGCGCCCGCCGAGGATGGCGGCGCCCTGCTCGAACAGGGCGCGGCGATTGGCGAGGCCCGTCAGTGAATCGCGCAGCGCCGCCTCGCGCAGCTGTGCCTCGACGCGCTGCTTGGTCAGCGCCACGGCGAGAAAGCCGACGACCTGGGTGAAGACGATCGATTCGAGCGCCATCAGGCCGAACCAGCGCGTTCCGAACGGGGCGTCGAGCGTCGGGACATCGACCAGCGCGACGGGAATGCGCAAGAGCACGATGAGCCCGTGCACGGCGAAGACGATCGCCAGCGCATAGCGCGCCTTGAGCCCGTCATGGCCCCAGAACTCGCGCGCCGCGGCGATCGTCCAGAAGCCGATGACGAGGGAAATGCCGACGACGCGATAGGAAAAGGTCTCCTGGATCACCGGAAAGCGGCAGAGCAGCAGCCAGAGCGCCGCGCCGGCGAGCGGCGGCCAGAGCCGGGCGGGCCGGCCGTCGAAGACGCGCGCCGCGACCCAGCAGAGCCCGAAGCCGAAGAGATTGATCGCCGAGGCGAGGTCGATCGAGACGAAATCGGGGATGATGCCGCGACCGGCATACATCAGGCAGCCGGTCGCGCCGAGCGCATAGCTGAGGCCGAGCCAGAGCAGCGTGCGGTCGCGGCGAATCTGCAGCCACGAGCCGAAGAGCAGGATGGACGTCGCCATCATCGTAACGACGAGTACGACGAAGAGGGTCGGTGGATCGACGAAGGTCATTCAGGCGTACCGGGGGGATATCCTGCCGGCAGCCTAGAACATTGCGTTTGAAGAAGCGATCATTCCGATGCGCCGACGCGAGCCCATCGCGCATGGCGTCGCCATCCCATGTCGCCGCGGCCGCGCCCCCTTCATGGCCCGGCCGGGATAGCGCTGCTCTGCGCCCCAACGCCATGACAGCCGCCGCGATCGGCGTCGCCGCGTCATCCTCCGGCGTGATGGCGAGGGGTGCATGGCGGGGCGTCATGGTTGGGCAGGCTTCATGGCTGGGTTTAGGGGGGGGCTGGATGTCATGGCCGGATGGTCTGGTCGGGTGGCTCGGTCGGCATTCTCGCGTCGCGGCGCGGTTGCGCGATCCCGTGGCGGATCGCCCGGGTTCGTGCTCGGCGGGGCAGGGCCGGCGATGGCCGGGGGGAGGCGGATGCGCGAGAAGCACCGCTTGGGGTTAGTTCCGTATATGGCGCTCGTCGCGCATCCGCCGCGGCGATTTCTGTCCTCCGATCGGCCCTGGCGGGAGGGAGACGGCTCGACGCGCGCTGCGCGAAGGCACTCGGACGTCCGTCCTCCTGACCGGGGTTGATCGCGGCGGAGGAACGGACCGATCTCCAACCCTGGTGCGCGGCACGATGGGTGCCGCTCACGACGGATCATAGTGTCCGCTGGCATGATCGCAGGCCTCGCGGAGACGAAGGACCGGTTTCCCCCGCCTGCACGCGCCGCTCCCTTTGGACGCATCAGGCAAGGACCGGATCCAGGCCCGCCCCCGGCGCGTCACGGGATGGAGGGAGCATGCCGGAAAGGGGAGGGACATGTCAAGGAAATTATTCCTATCGACGCCAAGCGAAGAGTGCGGCGCTCCTTCTCGATAGGAATGGCCTGCTGCCAATGCGCAACTCCAGCCGTCGCCGACAAACTCGCCTCCGGCAACCCAACGCCGTCATGGCCGGGCCTGTCCCGGCCATCCACGCCTTGCTGTTACCTGCTCAGGCGCACCACGGACGAAAGGAAGACGTGGATGCCCGCAATGAATGCGGGCATGACGGCTTTGATGCTGGACTGCCCATGACGCCCCCACACTCCGCTTAACCCGCCCCTTGCGGGCGGGTCAAAACCGCGAGGCGGTTTTGGGGCGGGGTCGGGTTGCGGGGGCCGGATACCGGCTCTTCAGAACGCACCGAAAGCAAGAACGCCTCGGCTTCGCCAAGGCTAACCCCGCCCCGAAAACGCAAGGGCGTTTTCGACCCGCCCGCAAGGGGCGGGTTAAGCGGAGCCATGCCGTCCTGCCGCTTCTGCTGTCATATCGACGCCAGCGCGGCCCCTCTCTAGCGCCATCACCCTCTTTCCAGTGCCGTCATCCCCGCGAAAGCGGGGACCCATCCAGCCGGAGCATTGGGAATGACAGGCACCCGGCATCACGGCTGAATGGGTCCCGGGTCTCCGCTGCGCTCCGCCCGGGATGACGGCCTGAGGTCGGGTTGGGCGGTTCATCAAAACCGTCATGGCCGGGCCTGTCCCGGCCATCCACGCCTTTCTGACACCCGCCCTGGCGCACCACGGCCAAAAGCAAGACGTGGATGCCCGCAATGAATGCGGGCATGACGGCGGTGGATGACAATTGTTGGTGGCAATCCCGTCCGCCCTGGGACGATAGTCCAAACGAGGCTTTGGTTCATAGCCAGACGCCGTCATGGCAGGGCTCGTCCCACGCCGGGCTTGCCGCCCCAAAACCCATTGACGACGGCCCGAGGTTGCGTTGTGCTCGACATATGGCCGCTTACGTCTACATCATGACGGACAAGAAGAACGGAACGCTCTATCTCGGCGTGACGAACGATATCGCACGGCGTGCCTTCGAGCATCGCGAGGGATTGGTGATTGGGAGCTTCACGGAGCGCTATGGCTTGAAGCGACTGGTCTGGGTCGAGGTGCACGACAATATCGCCGCGGCGATCCAGCGCGAGCGCACGATGAAGCATTGGCCGCGCGCCTGGAAGGTCCGGCTGATCCACGAGCAGAACCCCGAATGGGATGATCTCTACGAGCAATTGAATTGGTAGCAGGGCGCTGCTGGCGACTCACGCCACGCAGCCGTCATGGCCGGGCTCGTCCCGGCCATCCACGCCTTTATGGCTGGCCATGGGCATGCTCCGACTTACCAAAGCAAGACGTGGATGGCCGCAACAAGTGCGGCCATGACGGCCGGTGTGGTGTGTCGAAGGGAGGAGCCAGCCGAAAGGTGAGCCTGACCTGCGAGCGGACGGCCTGACCGGGATAAGCCTCGCTCCTCAACGAATAGCCAACGCCATCCAAGGACAGCCTGCGCCTCACCCCGCGCCGTTGTCATAGTCGGCTGGTCCCGACCATCTACGACCCTCTTGGGGATGCGGGCGCGCACGAACGACCGAAAGAAAATCCTGGCTGGCCGCGACTATTTATAGAATGCAGATGAATTTAGAACTCATCATCTTCTTTGCCGTCAGGTTCATCATCAAAATAATCATCATAGTCGCCTATGCCTTTTTCGATTGCATTTTTGGCGGAAGTTCCCGTGACATCATTCTCAAAAACAACCGGGTCAGCACTGCGATCATAGAATGATGTGTTATTGTCGTACATAGACTGGAAGAAATCGCTCCCTTGCAAATTCTTTGATTTAAGCCGAAATCCAAATTGACGATCCGCCTCGTAAGATAATATCCAATTACTCCCCAACATCGGTCGTTCGCCAATGCGATCAAGCAAAATATCTTTGGGAAAGTTGTAGGTAGAAGCAGACGATTGGTGGACATCTAAGCATAATAAGACGACGAATGGCCCGCAGCGTTTTATTATTGACTCGACCAAGCTGAGTGATATCGCCTGGCCAAGCTCTTTGAGCATCCAAAGAGCCCATATTACTTCTGAATCGTTTCCCGAACGGGCGCTACGCGCGATCGACTTTTCGGCAACTTGTCGCCACAAGTCCGAATCAACGCCGTGCTTCCGCTGCCGCCATGCGACGACTCTCGCAACATAGTCCCAGCAGTGCGGAAAGCTGATTGCCGATCTTATTAGAAAAGGCTCAAGTAAATCCCAATATATGTTCCATATGTTAAAGTCATCAATCTTCCTAAGGGCAAATTTAACAATGCCCTCATCATTTCTAATTTTTGCAGCTCGAAGAATTTCGTCCATGAAATGAACAAAGTCTGCTCGGCTCTGACGATTGTTGGTAATATCATCCGCGGAAAATGTCTGGATCTCTCGTCGAATTTCTACGGGCCAGAATGGCTCCAGATCGTCGCTGGACTCGAGTATGGTAGTTTTCGACTCATTAATATCCAGTTCAAACTGGCGAATAGAGTCCCTGATAGAGCTCAAGTAACTGTTAGCGTCATCCAAATTATCTGCACCGATATATATGTCGTCAACCAGCCTTAATAGTGGGATGTTTCCTCCGTTATCAATTCTGAATCGATGATCTATGGATACTCCAATTATTTCAGATATTAATCGTGAGAAATCTGGTCCAACTGGAATTCCGATTGTTTGTCCGTCTTGCGACTGGCGTACAATCTTGTCTAGACGGTTACCAAACACCGTTTCAGAACTGTCGCGGCGGTCCTTTTTTGCATCTGTTTTTCCGTGCAACGCCCACGATATCGAGTGCGTATAAATAGAATGAAAGAAACGAGATATGTCTGTCTTTACCACGTATCTGGAAAGGGCAAGATCCTTTCGGCGTCTTCTATGGAATTCTGGATGGCTATTTATTTTTATTGGTCGACCCGCGCCGTCGTTGAACAACGGGTTTGAGGGTCCATCGGCGGACAATGACAAATGCTCATCGATTTGGCTGGAATATTCACTAAAGAATATAGAGCAGTCGACCATAAATACGGGATTAGGCATTGTGAATATACGTCGTTGACCGTTCCTCTTTGAAGCATTGTATCGGGCACCTTCCGTTGGTTTATCGGTTAAGTAATGGTTGGTTGAGAGCGCTCCAATTGCTGCTTCATGCAAGTTTTCAATCTTGAAAACAGGCGGCAAATTCTCGGGAAAAAAGCCTGAATCAAGCATTTTCTCAGCGAAAATGTTGGGGTCACTGCCGATGAATTTAGTCATTGCCGAGGCCGCCTGCGAGTTTGAGCTAGACTAGGACCGATAAGGGTGGAAATCACTCTGGCACTCAAGTCCTATTGTGTCCTAACTGCAATCACTGGTAGCTGATCGTTTGCGGGCTACCCCCTAATTTCCTTTCCCTCCACACCCCTCCCGCGCAACTTTCTTCCTGCCCCTCTTGACGCCCGCTTTGTCCTGCGCCATGTTCCGCGAAATTTCTCGTTCGAAGGGCCCGGACATGATCCGCCTCAGCATTCTTGTAGTATCGGAGCGCACTGCCTGATGGTTTGAAGCCGTCACGACAGGTAGTGCGCGAAAATGGGCCCCGAGAGGGCCTTTTTTATTGGCTTGATGGAACTGAAGAAAAGCGGACCGAGCGATGGTGGTCCGTCACGGAGCGATTAAGATGGCACGGCAGATGACAGGCGCGGAGATGGTCGTTCAGGCGCTGATCGACCAGGGCGTGGAACACCTCTTCGGCTATCCCGGCGGCGCGGTCCTGCCGATCTATGACGAGCTTTTCCAGCAGGACAAGGTCCAGCACATCCTCGTCCGCCAGGAAGGCGGGGCGGGGCATGCGGCGGAGGGCTATGCGCGCTCGACCGGCAAGGTCGGCGTCGCGCTCGTCACCTCGGGGCCGGGTGCTACCAATATGGTCACGCCGCTGACCGACGCGCTGATGGATTCGATCCCCATGGTCTGCATCACCGGCCAGGTCGCGACGCATCTGATCGGCTCCGACGCTTTCCAGGAGGCCGATACGGTCGGCATCACGCGGCCCTGCACCAAGCATAACTGGCTGGTCAAGGACGTGAACGATCTCGGCCGCGTCCTGCACGAGGCGTTCTATGTCGCCCGCTCCGGCCGTCCGGGGCCGGTCGTCGTCGATATTCCGAAGGATGTGCAGTTCGCGACCGGCACCTATCAGGGCCCGGCCCGCGTCGAGCACAAGACCTATCATCCGCAGGTCGAGGGCGATCCGGCGAAGATCAAGGCGGCGGTCGAGCTGATCGCGGGCGCGAAGAAGCCGATCTTCTATACCGGCGGCGGCGTCATCAATTCGGGGCCGGAAGCCGCGGCGCTCTTGCGCGAATTCGTGCGCCTGACGGGCATTCCGATCACCTCGACGCTGATGGGTCTCGGCGCCTATCCGGCCTCCGACAAGCAGTGGCTCGGCATGCTGGGCATGCACGGCACCTATGAGGCCAATAATGCGATGCATGATTGCGACGTCATGATCGCGATCGGCGCGCGCTTCGACGACCGCATCACCGGCCGGCTCGACGCGTTTTCGCCGGGGTCGAAGAAGATCCAGGTCGATATCGACCCGTCCTCGGTCAACAAGAATGTCCGCGTCGATCTCGGCATCATCGGCGATGTCGCCCATGTGCTCTCCGAGATGCTGGCGGTCTGGAAGGCGGCGGGCCACAAGCTCGACCAGGCGGCGCTGAAGAACTGGTGGGGCGAGATCGACCGCTGGCGGACGCGCAAGAGCCTCGCCTATCGCCAGACCAGCGAGACGATCATGCCGCAATATGCGATCGAGCGGCTCTATGAGAAGACGAAGGCGCTCGAGAAGGCGACGGGCCGGCAGACCTTCATCACCACCGAGGTCGGCCAGCACCAGATGTGGGCCGCCCAGCATTTCCATTTCGATGAGCCGAACCGCTGGATGACCTCGGGCGGGCTCGGCACGATGGGCTATGGCCTGCCGGCGGCGATCGGTGCGCAGACGGCGCATCGCGACGCGCTGGTCATCGATATTGCGGGCGACGCGTCGATCCTCATGAACATTCAGGAGATGTCGACGGCGATCCAGCACGAACTGCCGGTCAAGGTGTTCATCCTGAACAACCAGTATATGGGCATGGTGCGCCAGTGGCAGCAATTGCTGCACGGCAATCGCCTGTCGCATTCCTATACCGATGCGCTGCCGGATTTCGTGAAGCTCGCCGAGGCCTATGGCGCGATCGGCATGCGCTGCGAGAAGGCATCCGAGCTCGACGACGCGATCGACGCGATGATCGCGGCGAAGGGGCCGGTGCTGTTCGATTGCCGCGTCGCCAACCTCGCCAACTGCTTCCCGATGATCCCCTCGGGCAAGGCGCATAACGAGATGCTGCTGCCGGAAGACGCGACCGACGAGGCGATCGCCAACGCGATCGACAAGGCCGGCGCGGCGCTGGTCTGAACCGACAGAACAAGAACACACGGAGAGACCATCATGCAGCCTGGATCCGTCTATGCGATCAAGGAAGGCAAGGACGCCACCGAGACCCATACGCTCTCGGTGCTCGTCGACAACGAACCGGGCGTTCTAGCCCGCGTCATCGGCCTGTTCTCCGGCCGCGGCTACAATATTGAGAGCCTGACCGTCTCGGAGACCGAGCACGAGAAGCATCGCTCGCGCATCACCGTCGTCACCACCGGCTCGCCGCAGGTGATCGAGCAGATCAAGGCGCAGCTCGAGCGCATGGTGCCGGTGCACCGCGTCATGGACCTGACCGTGACGGGCAAGGCGATCGAGCGCGAATTGCTGCTGATCAAGGTGCGCGGCGCGGGCGAATTGCGCAGCGAGGCGCTCAGGCTCGCCGAGGCGTTCCGCGCCCGCGTGATCGACGCGACGACGGAGAGCTTCGTGTTCGAGCTGACCGGCAAGACCGACAAGCTCGACCAGTTCATCCTGCTGATGCAGCCGCTCGGCCTCGTCGAAGTCTCGCGCACCGGCGTCGCGGCGATCACGCGCGGGCCGGACGCGACATAGGCGTCGATCGACATTGAATAATCCTCGCTTCGGATATACATTGGATATCCGAAGCGAGGAGGCTGTCATGCGTGTCAAGGTCGCGAAATGGGGCAACAGTGTTGCCGTTCGCATTCCCAAGGACATTGTCGATCAAGCGGGCTTATCCGACGGACAGGAACTCGATGTCGAGACGCGGGGCGGGATCCTGGAATTCCGGCCCGTGACGCGGCGCTACACGCTTGAGGAACTGCTTGACGGCACAGGCCCAGCCGGGCCCGAGGGTCCGCCCGATCTTATCGAGTGGGGGGCGGATCGCGGCGGTGAAGCTCTTCCAGACGATGCGTATGCGCGCGGCGAGATCACTTACGATGACATTGTGAGCGGGCGTGATGCCGCACGACGCCGGTGATCTCGTCTGGGCCGAGTTCAGCCCGAACCGTGGAACCGAGCGATCCGGCCGCCGCCCGGCGCTGATCCTGACGCCGCTCGCCTACAATATCGCAGCCGGCCGCTCGATCGTTTGCCCGGTCAGCACTACACGTGGCGACTGGAACTGGAACCTGCCCTTGCCGGACCATCTGCTGACGCGCGGCGTCGTGCTGATCGACCAGATCCGCTTCGTCCACAACGAGTCGCGCTTGTTCGGGTTTCTGGAGCGTGTGCCGGATTCATTCATGGCCGATGTCCGTGCCCGACTGGCTCCGTTGCTCGGCTTGGTGCCCTAACCCACGAGCGGCGTTCCTCAGGCCCGCATCAGCGGTGCCTTCAGCTTTGAAAAAAGGGTGCGCCGACCCTACGCCACGATCGACGCTGGCGAATTGCTGTTGATCCAAGGGAGCGGCACCGATGCGTGCCCCAGAGCCGATTGCCTTGTCAGTGCGAGCTCGGATTGCTACGTTTCCCTCGTCATTGGACTCACGCAAAGGGGAAGCCGGTGCTGCATCGTCGCTTCCATGACAGAACCCGAGGGCCTGTCCTCGCCCCGCGCCTGATCTCGCGGGGCTGACCAGGGAACGCATCGCCGTCTCGTCGTCAGCCTTTCCGGCACGCTCTGTCGTGCCTCTCTGATCCGATGAGACCTCCATGTCCCTGATTGCCGCCAAAGAGCTTTCGCTCACCCGTCACATTTCCCTTTTCGCCGGCCTCAGCCTTTCCATCGCCAAGGGCGACCGCCTCGGGCTCGTCGCCGCCAATGGCCGCGGCAAGTCCTCGCTGCTGCGCGTCCTGGCGGGCGAGGAGGAGGCGACCGACGGAACCGTCACCCGATCGCGCGGGCTGGTCGTGGCCGTCGCGCCGCAGGACCCGCCCGAACGCCTGCTGTCGTTCAGCTTCCACGATGCGGTGCGCGACGCGCTCGCGCCCGAAGTGGCGGAGACGGAGGGCTGGCGGGTCGATGTGCTGCTCGACGATCTCGCCGTCGACGAGGCGATGCGCGGGCGCGCCGTCCGCAGTCTTTCTGGCGGCTGGCAGCGCACCATGCTGCTTGCCCGCGCGGCGGTGGTCGAGCCGGACCTGCTGCTGCTGGACGAGCCGACCAACCATCTCGACATCGGCCGGATCGGCGTTCTGGAACGGTTTCTCGCCGGCTTGCCGCGCGACTGCGCCGTGGTTGCGGCGAGCCATGATCGCGTCTTCCTCGACGACGTGACCAACCGCACGCTGTTCCTGCGGCCGGAGGCAAGCGAAGACGTCCCGCTCGCCTATTCCCGCGCCGCGCAAGTCCTGGCGGAGCGCGATGCGGCGCGCGATCGCCAGTTCGAAAACGACATGCGCAAGGTGAAGGCGCTGCGCCAGCAGGCGGCCAAGCTCAAGAATATCGGCATCAACAGCGGCTCCGACCTGCTGGTGGTGAAGACCCGGCAGCTTTCGGAGCGGGCGGACAAGCTCGAGGAACGGGCCAGACCGGCGCATCAGGAACGCTCGGCCGGGGCGATCCGCCTGACCAATAGCGGCAGCCACGCCAAGGCGCTGGTGACGCTGGAGGATGCGGCGATCACGACGCCGGACGGACGGTTGTTGTTCCGCACCGGCAGGCTCTGGATCGAGAAGGGGGACCGCATCGCCCTGCTCGGCGCCAACGGCACCGGCAAGACGCGGCTGGTGGAAAGGGTACGGGCGGCACTTGCCGGCGCGGATCCGCAGATCCGAGGCGCGGCGAGCCTCGAACTCGGCCATTCCGACCAGTCGCTGTCGCAGCTCGATGCGTTTCCGACGCCTTGGGACGCTGTGAAGCGAAGCGGCGCGCTCGCCGACCACCAGGCACGGGCGCAACTCGCCGCGGCGGGCATCGGCATCGACGCCCAGCCGGCGCCTGTCGCCCGGCTTTCCGGCGGCCAGCGGGCGCGGCTGGCTATGCTGCTGCTAAGGCTGTCCCGGCCGAATTTCTATCTCTTGGACGAGCCGACCAACCACCTCGATATCGAGGGACAGGAGATGCTGGAAGGCGAGCTGGTGGAGCACGGCGCGGCCTGCCTTCTCGTCAGCCACGACCGCGCCTTCGTCCAGGCCGTGGCGACGCGGATCTGGGTGATCTCGGGCAAGCGGCTGATCGAGGCCGACGATCCGGCCCCTGTCTTCGATGCGCTGATGGCGGGCTGACGGAGCGTCCGGGCACGAGCACGCGATCGGCCGGCCGTGCGGCCAGCTCGGCCGGGCGCGGCGTCGGCAGAGCGATGGGCGCGCTTCGCCCCTTGACCTGCCGATATCCCTCCTGTATCGCCAAGGAACCGTACCGTACGGTACGCTGCATTGCAGCAAAATGCGCTGCGGGTGGCATTCGAGACAGGGGCGATCGGGAGACCGACGGATTTGGCGGCGATGAGCGCAGCGACGACCGAGATGGCGACGACAGCGGGCGAGACCTATTCGCCGCGCCAGAACGCCGTTCTGGAAAGCGCGCTCGCGCTGCTGGTCGAGGGCGGCGAGCGGGCGCTGACCACGGCGGGCGTGGCGCGCGCGGCTAATTGCTCGAAGGAGAGCCTCTATAAATGGTTTGGTGATCGCGATGGCCTGCTGGCCGCGATGATCACCTTCCAGTCGAGCCAGGTGCGGGCCGAGCCGCAATCCTCCGGCGCGGTCGGCCGCGCGGCGCTCAGGGCGCAGTTGATCGGCATCGGCGCCAATCTGCTGCGCGTGCTCGCCGGCGACATGTCGCTGGCGCTGAACCGCCTTGCGATCGGCCAGGCGCGCCGCGACGAGGCGAAGCTCGGCCGGCTGCTGCGCGAACATGGCCGCAAGCCGATCGAGACGCGGCTTTCCGCCTTGCTCGAGGCCGGGCGCGCGGCCGGGCTGATCGCATTCGATGATACGCGCGAGGCCTATCGCACGCTCTACGGCCTCGTCGTGCGCGACATGCATGTGCGCCTGCTGCTCGGCGACGGGCTCGACGACCAATCGCCGGCCGCGCGAGCGGAACAGGCGATCGACCAGTTTCTGCGCCTCTATGGCGCTGAAAGAACCACCGGGCTGTCCCCAGAGGGCCGGCACGGGACCGGACCGGCTCCAGAGAGAGCCGGCGCGGGAAACGAACGGACGGGATGAAAGGAATATTCCATGCGCGTCTATTACGATCGTGATGCCGATCTCAATCTGATCAAGTCCAAGAAGGTCGCGATCATCGGTTATGGCAGCCAGGGCCGCGCCCATGCGCTGAACCTCAAGGATTCCGGCGCCAAGGAGCTCGCCGTCGCGCTCCGTCCGGGTTCGACCACGGCGCTCAAGGCCGAGGCCGATGGCTTCAAGGTCCTCTCGGTGGCCGAGGCCGCCGCCTGGGCCGACCTGATGATGATGGCGACGCCGGACGAGCTCCAGGCCGACATCTACAAGGCCGACATCGCCCCGCACATCCGCGACGGCGCCGCGATCGCCTTCGCCCATGGCCTCAACGTCCATTTTGGCCTGATCGAGGCCAAGAAGACGGTCGACGTCGTCATGATCGCGCCGAAGGGCCCCGGCCATACGGTTCGCGGCGAATATCAGAAGGGCGGCGGCGTGCCGTGCCTGGTCGCGATCGCGCAGGACGCCTCGGGCAATGCGCTCGAGCTCGCGCTCTCCTATGCCTGCGGCGTCGGCGGCGGCCGTTCGGGCATCATCGAGACGACCTTCAAGGAAGAGTGCGAGACGGATCTGTTCGGCGAGCAGGCGGTTCTCTGCGGCGGCCTGGTCGAGCTGATCCGCGCCGGCTTCGAGACGCTGGTCGAGGGCGGCTACGCGCCCGAAATGGCCTATTTCGAGTGCCTGCACGAGGTGAAGCTCATTGTCGACCTCATCTATGAGGGCGGCATCGCCAACATGAACTACTCGATCTCGAACACGGCCGAGTGGGGCGAATATGTCACCGGCCCGCGCATCATCACCGCCGAGACCAAGGCCGAGATGAAGCGCGTTCTCTCTGATATCCAGACCGGCAAGTTCACCTCGGAATGGATGCAGGAATACAAGGCCGGCGCCGCCCGCTTCAAGGCGATCCGCCGCAACAACGACTCGCACCAGATCGAGGCCGTCGGCGAGCAGCTGCGCGCCATGATGCCCTGGATCGGCAAGAACAAGCTGGTCGACAAGGCCCGCAACTAAGGTCTTCCCCGCCGTCTCTCCTCTTCCCTCGGCCGTTGCCGAGGGAGGAGGGCGATATCGGCGCTGGCGCTGCTACCCCTTGAACCCGCCCGCAGGGGCGCGTTCAAGGGTTTTTGTTTTCTGCCGACGGAACATGAGCGGAGCGGCCGGACCATCGAGGCCGCCGATCGGGGCGGAGCGGCTGGAAGCCGTGTGCCTGGAAGCCATGTGCTTGGAAGCTATGTGCTTGGAGGCCATTTGCTTGGAAGTTCTTGGCCTGGAACCAATAGCGGGCGCGACGGTTCAGTTGTAGCGTGACGCAATGCTGACGAGCCCAGCCGCTGGGCGCGCGGCGATCCAGAGGAACGACCACTATGATAATCTCGTCCAGACTCCGTGCCGTTGCTGTTGCCGCTGTCGCGGCGGTGGCCGTCGGTGCCGCCAGCGCGGCGCATGCCGATACGGGCACGATCCGCTTCTCGATCTACAAGGCGGCCTTCTTCGTCGGCGGTTCCGGCGGCGATGGCACGCTGACCTTCCAGGGTCGCAATTATCCGATCGCGATCGGCGGCTTGTCGGGCGGGCTCGCCTTCGGCGTTTCCAGGACCAATTTCCAGGGCACCGTGCGCAACATCAAGCGCGCCTCGGACGTGGCGGGTGTCTACGCCGCGGCCGGCGGCGGCGGCGCAGCCGTCAAGGGCGCCCAGGTCATCGTCATGACCAACGAAAAGGGCGCCCGGCTCGAACTCTCGGGCACGCAGACGGGACTCCAGATCAACGCCGATATCAGCGGCATGGCGATCTCGTTGAAGTAGGCCGTTCGGCCTTTGGGCCCGCCGACAGACGGGCCTTTCGCCCAGAAGGCGGGCCTTTCCCCCAAAATCCGCCGGATCAAGGTTCTGCAGCGCCTGCGCTCGAAGGGGGACGGCCTTCGACTCCCTGTATTGCGCAGCCGAAGCCTTTAAGAACGCCGTCATCCCGGGCGAAGCAGAGCTTCGACCCGGGACCCATACAGCCGTGATTTCGGCCGCTGGGGCGATCTGCGCTTCGGCGGAATGGATCCCGGGTCAAGCCCGGGATGACGGAGCTGGAGAGGTGACGGCGTTCGTCGGCCACCGGCGGCAAAACCCTCCCCTTGAGGGATGGCTTGGCGGCTGAGCCCGGACAAAAGGCCCTGCGGATTCCATCGCGCCTTCACCGGCTCCAAAAAAAACGCACTCAAAGTGGACGGGCGTTCAGCAAATCTTCTTTCGTGCCGCTTGGCACCTCATATTGAACGTCTTCGAACCAACGTCGTCATCCGGGAATCCATCCGCCCCGGCAAATCGGCCACGGGGTCAGAAATGGGGTGGTTTCCCGCCTGTCCGCTTTTTCAATGGGCGCTTAAGGCAGCGGTCGTTCCGCCGATCACGGAATTGGGGCTGGAAGTGGCAAGTCCGCTGAGGGCATACCCTATTCATTCACTTCTTGAGAGCCAGTGGGTCGTCGCTGGCAGGATTGCTGGCTGCCCAGTCCAGACTCATCACAAGGCACATCCGCGCAAACTGTTCTGCAAGCGCCCGAGTAGATGACCAGTCATTGCCGAACTTGTCGTTGGTGCCGTGTATCGTGCGGCTGCGGCCCGAGCTGTAAATCTCTTCTACAGCCTGGTGCATGGTGGGGCCATCCTTGCGGATGGGTTTGTCGTCCTGCATGCCCAGCCGGGCTCGGATTAGGCTTCTGATCCCGCTGGACTTGCCGCCACTAGCGAGGGCATCAAGGCACGCCGAGAACTTCACAACTGCCATCAGATCCACCTCATCTCGGCACCCCTCATGAAACCATAGCAGCGCCTGCGCAAATGTATTCATGAGCGCTGGACGCGCGACCTTCCCATCACGCGAGAGGTAATAGGTGATCGCCTCGCCCACCACATCGAAGTCATCGCGATGCTTCGCCAGTTCTTTGGCCCATTCTCCAGGACTAATATTCGGACCATGCGGCAGGCCCATCAGGTTGCCGCCAGACAGCGTCTTGACCTTCGGTTTGAACACCAGCGAGCGCTGGCGGCGAACTGACGGATCGACCAACAGGCGAAACCCATCGAGCGCTTTGGAGGGTACGGCCCAGTGCAGGGCAATTCCTGTCAGTGCAAGGCGCGCAGCCGTTTGCGCTTTAAGACGACCGGCTTCGGAGGCGAGCCCTTCAGTGCGCACACTACACACATACGGACACTTGCCCACTGCATCGAGAATATTCTGCTCCCGCATGAAATCTACCGATCTCTTGCGCTTACGCGGTTTGCCTCCAGACCAGACGCGCATGATGCGCTGCGCGGTGGTCTTGCTAACGTCGCCTTCGGAAAGCTTGCGTGCGAGCCACGCCGGACGTGGCTCAAACTGTACTGGACCAATCGAAAACGGTGCGACCTCAAAGTTGCCAAACAGAGTGCAGCCGAACGAATGCTCAGCAGGGCCGTGTGTCTTGGCAGGTCCACTAACGGCCACGCGGATGGCAGCGATAACAGTGCGGGCGTTCTCTTGCCGGTCTTCATCGAGATCGATTAGCATCAGCGCCGGGCCGAAGGCACCCCGCACCATCCAATTCCATTCCTTATCGGTATGAGAGCGGCTTAGGATCGGATCGCTGCGTTGGAACTCCCGCGAAAAAAGCTCGATCAGCCGCTCCATCTCCGGCGTCGTCATTATGAAGCGGTCATTCCCGACGGCAATTTGCCCTGGAAACGAGAATCCTTCCTCATCCGGTCCCGGTACCGATCCAGGAGCTTGTATGCGCGTCAGTTCCGCGATTAGTGCCTCTACATGCGATTCCAGCGTAGCCATGGAGGTTTCCCTTTCCCGGGCAAGTCTAGCATATTGGAAACTAAGGGAACCGCACGGCCCGTTAGGATAGTGGGCCGTGCCCACAGGGCTGAGGGTATCGCCGCATTTACCACTGGCGACGCCGACGGAGAACGTCAGCTATTCAGAATTCGCGCTTCAGGATTGAACGACCGAAACGGGGTCGGAAGTTGCCATCAGCGCCCGGGTCGCTGGGGGGGCGCAATAACAAGGACCGCGGCGGCGCGGTTGCCGTCCGCGATGCCCTGGCCCGAATAGCCTCTCACCGCCCCGCCGCCCCAATCACCGCCTGAAACCGCTCCATCACCGCCTCATTCGCCGGGCTGTAGACCAGCATGTTCAGATCCGATCTCCCTTCGACCGCGAAGGTCGAGAATTCGAGCTCGATGGCGCCGAGGAGGGGATGGTGGAGGCGCTTGATGCCGTCGCGCATGCCGGTGACTTCATTGTCGTCCCAGAGCGCCTTGAATTCGGGGCTGCTCGCGGAAAGCTCGTCGACCAGGAGCTGGATTTCGACGCCGGCGCCCGCCCGCATGGCATCGGCGCGGAAGGCGCCGACGACGTAGCGGGCGACGTTGCGCCAATCGTCCTGCGCCGCGCGCACCCGTTCGTCGGAGAAGATCAGCCGCAATATGTTGCGCTTGTCCTTCGGAAGCTTCGCATAGTCCGTCAGGATCACAGTCGCGGCCTTGTTCCACGCCACCACGTCCCATGTCGCCGTCCGGAGGATGGCCGGGCTGAAGGGCATGGCGTCGAGGACGCGTTGCAGTCTGGGGCTGATGCCTTCGGGCTCACGGTATCGCGCCTCGGGCGGATGGCCGAAGGCGAGAATGTGCAGATGGTCGCGTTCCGGTTCGGTCAGCATGAGCCCTGCGGCGATCCGGTCGAGCACATGGGCGGATGGCGCGCCGCCGCGCCCCTGTTCCAGCCAGGTGTACCAGGTCGGGCTGATGTTCGCGCGCTGGGCGACCTCTTCGCGGCGCAGGCCCGGCGTGCGGCGGCGTCCGACCTGGAAGCCGAAGACGGCCGGGTCGAGCCGCATGCGCCGATCGCGCAGGAATGCGCCCAGGACGTTTTCGGAAACCGTCACGCTCGTGATCCTGTTGGTCATTATACCATGATAAAGTCACTACTTTAACAGGACGATTTTTCATGGGATCAGGCCGTCCGTCAATATCGGAGATTTTCCCATGCGTGTTTTCCTCACGGGTGCCACGGGCTTCATCGGGTCCCACATCCTTCCCGAACTTCTGGCCGCCGGCCATGAGGTGATCGGCAATGCGCGGTCCAGGGCCGGAGCAGACGCGCTCGCCGCGGCGGGTGCGAGCGCCCATCTCGGAACGCTCGAAGATCCGGCCGGGCTCGCCGAGGGCGCCCGGAACGCCGACGCCGTCATCCACACGGCCTTCGATCATGATTTCTCGAACTTCGTCGCCAATTGCGAAAAGGATCGGCGCGTCATCGCGGCGCTCGGATCGGTGCTGAAGGGATCGGATCGGCCCATGCTGATCACCTCGGGCGTCGGGATCGGCGATCCGCGCAATGGTCAGCCGGCGCGGGAGGACGTTTTCGACGCGCATCACTTCAATCCGCGCATCGCCTCGGAGCAGGCCGGGCAGGCCCTGCTGGAAGACGGCGTGAACCTCTCGGTCGTGCGGCTCCCGCAAGTGCACGATACGGTCAAGCAGGGCCTGATCTCGCCCTATATCGAGATGGCGCGCGCCAAGGGCACAGTCGCCTATGTCGGGGAGGGCGCGAACCGCTGGTCGGCCGGCCATGTGCTCGATGTGGCCAAGCTCTATGTGCTCGCCCTCGAGCGGGCCGAGGCCGGCGCGCGCTATCATGCGGTCGCCGAGGAAGGCGTGGCGGCACGCGATATCGCAGAGACCGTCGCCGCCGGGCTCAGGCTTCCGGTCGTCTCTCTCTCGAAAGACGAGGCGGCGGCGCATTTCGGCTGGTTCGCCATGTTCGCCTCGGCGGACATCGTGGCGTCCAGCGCGATCACGCGCGAAAAGCTGGGCTGGCTGCCGACCGGCCCGAGTCTCCTCGATGACCTCAGGCAGATGGATTACACCGCCAGGACGGCCTGAGGCGGGCGGGCGAAAGCGACCTCGTTGGACGAAAACAAAAGCCCCGCGGGATCGCTCCCGCGGGGCTCTTTAACGTCGTTTCGAAGGGCTCAGTACGAGCCGACGCAGCGATAGGCGCGGCCGTCATAGCCGATGAAGGTATCGGTTGACGGGTTGTAGCTGCGGTAGCGATCCTCGCAGTAGCTCACATGATTGCGCCATGCGACGCCACGCGGCGGCGGAACCTCATAGCCATAGGAGGGCTGCGAGGCGATCGCCGCGCCGAGGCCGAGGCCGACAATGGCGCCAGCCGCTGCGGCCGCGCCGGGATTGCCGTACCAGCCGCCATAATAGCGCGGGCCGCGATAGTAATAGCCGCCGCCGGGCGGGGGCGGGGGCGGGCCACCATGCCAGCCGGGGCCACCCCAACCAGGGCCGCCCCAGCCGGGACCGCCACGGCCATACCATTGGGCCGAAGCATCACCCGTGGTCCCGACGATGGCCGTCACGCCGAGCACGGCGGCGAGACCGATCGAAGCCAGGCTCTTCATGGTGAAATCTCCTTGTCAGTACAAGACAGCAGGCAATTCCTGATTGTCTGTATATGGGAAGCGCAAATTGGCAAAAATAAGACAGTTCGGATAATGACGGACCTTATGATCAAAGTATATTTCAGTCACTTCCAGTGTATTGAAGATCAAAACCCCGCCGTCGCCGGCGGGGAATTGTCGACCCGGGAAATTGGTGGCGACCAAAGCTCAATATGAGCCGTAGCAACGGCGGGCCTGGCCGTATCTGTTCAAATAGGTGTCGGTGCGGATATCGTAGGACCGATAGCGATCCTGGCAATATTCGACATGCGCGCTCCAGCCGGCGCGGCGGACATAGCGCGGCGTCTCGTCATAATAGCGCGGCTGGGCTGCCATGGCGCCGATGCCGAGACCGACGGCCGTGCCGAGCGCGAAGCCGCCCACCGCATTGCCGCCATACCAGTCGGCCGAAGCGGTGGTGGTGGAAGCGGCCATCGCTGTGAGCGCGATGGTGGTGGCGAGAGCGGCGGCGGCGATAATCTTCATGATCGTGCCCTCCTGGGGCGTTGTCGGGTTGTTTCTAGACGCTGCAAGCTGAACGCTGGCTGAATGAGGAGGAGATGATCACGGCGTGGTCGGGTCGCCTATGAAAGTGGTCACAGGGCCGAAATGATCGGCGTCTCATGCTATGACAAACGAATCCCGCCCATGAGGTTGCCATGTCCCGTCGCTATGTCCTGCTCGATGTCTTCGCCAACCGCCCGCTCGAGGGAAACCAGCTCGCCGTCGTGCTCGATTCCGAGGGGCTGGACGGCGCGCGCATGCAGGCGATCGCGGCCGAGTTCAACATCGCCGAGACGGTGTTCGTGCTGCCGCCTGAACGGCCGGGCCATCGCGCGCGCATCCGCATCTTCACGCCGGCGCGCGAGCTTCCCTTTGCCGGCCATCCGACCGTCGGCTCCGCCGTCCTGCTCGCGCTGGAGGATTTCGGCGACAGCGCGCCCGGCCGCGACGCGATGATGGTGCTCGAAGAGGAGATCGGCTTCGTGCGCTGCGCCGTCGCGCTCAAGTCGCAGAGCCTCGGCCATGCGATCTTCGACGTGCCGAGCCTGTCGCGCCGCACGGATGATCCGCTGCATGGCGAGGCGATCGCCGCGGCGCTCGGCCTGACGACCAGCGATCTCGGCTTCGAGAACCACACCGTTTCCGGCTTCTCGGCCGGCAAGCCCTATATCTTCGTGCCAGTCCGCGATCTCTCGGTCATGGCGCGGCTGCGGCCGCAGGCCCATCTCTGGGAAAAGGGCTTCCCCGGCGACCTCGCGGCCTATGTCTATACGCGCGAGACGACGGTGCAGGATCACCATTTCCGCGCGCGCATGTTCTGGCTCGGGAAAGGCTTCGTCGAAGACCCGGCGACCGGTTCGGCGGCGGCCGGCTTTGCCGGGCCGGTGCTCGCCTTCGACCAGTTGCCGACCGGCACGCACCGCTTCTTCATCGAGCAGGGTTTCGAAATGGGCCGTCCGAGCCTGATCGCGCTGGAAATCGACGTCAGCCACGGCGCCTTGCACGCAACGCGGATCGGCGGCGATGCGGTGGTGGTCGGGCGGGGTATGCTGGATCTCTAGGGCGGGCCATGCAACCGCGGCCGCCCGCGCGACTTCTGGAGAAGGCGATCGATCAAGGGGAGCGGGGACAATGCGGGTGGAAGGCTTTTCCTTTGCCGATGATGGCGATGTTCCCAATCATCCGCGCTGGCCGCTGGTCGTCTATGCCGGCGCGATCGATCCGGGTTTCCTAGCGGCCTCGGAGCACGCCTTCGACCGGCTGTTCGAGCGGAACGGCTGGGTCGTCGGCTTTCGCAACGGCATCTATCCCTTTACGCATTTCCACTCGAATACGCATGAAGTGCTCGGAATCGCGCGTGGCGAGGCGACCGTTCAACTCGGCGGCGAGGCGGGGAGGGCGTTCATCGTCAAGGCCGGCGATGCGCTGCTGTTGCCGGCCGGAACCGGGCACAGGCTGATCTCGTCGAGCCGGGCGCTGCTGGTGATCGGCGGCTATCCGCCGGGCCATGATTATGACCTCATCCGTTCGGCGGCGGGCGACACGGGCGCCATACGCGCGCGGATCGCCGCCGTGGCACGGCCGGATGCGGACCCCGTCGGGGGCGCCGACGGCCCTATGATCGCGCTCTGGACCTAGATCATTTCATCGTTTCATGGAAACGATGAAATGATCCATCTATTTGATTTGTCGCGCTTCCTTCACGCGAACCGCATTCCACGTCGCTCGGAAACGCTCTGGGCCGGGCCCGCCACGCCGTCCGCGCCGCCCTAGGAATGCCCTGCCGGCGGCCGAAACAGGCGGAGCTGCTCTTCGCGCCAACGCTCCCAGCGGTTTCGCAATTCGCCCTGGCGCAGGCCCGTTTTCTCCGGGAGAATTTCGGCCGTGATCATCCGGTCGATGCGAAAATGCCGGAAGCCTGCGCGCAGTTCGCACCAGGCCACGAGAAGCCGGCTCGTCTCCGCATAGCCGATCAGCACCGGCCAGATCGTCCGATCCGATTCCGCGCCGGTCTCCGATCGGTAGCGAAGCCGCACCTTCCGGCCATGACGGATGGCCGCGCGAAGACCGGCAAGGTCCACGCCGTCATCGGCCGCGCCGTCAGTCGCAGGCTTGACCCCGACGGCCGGCTCGATGATGTGCGGGCGCAGCGCCTCGGGAACGACGGCTGCGATCTTCGCAACCAGGTCGCGGGCCGCATGCACGAGCGCCTTGTCGCCATGGCCGATAACCCATTGCGCGCCGAGGACGACGGCATCCAGTTCGTCCGGTGTCAGCATCAGCGGCGGCATGTCATAGCCGGAGGCGAGCAGATAGCCGAGCCCCGCCTCGCCCTCGATCGGGACACGCTGATCCATCAGGTCGCTGATGTCGCGATAGACGGTGCGCTGCGAAACCTCGAGTTCCGCCGCCAGCGTTGCCGCCGTGACCGGTCGGGTCGATCGGCGCAGGATCTGGATGATCTGAAACAGACGGTCGGCGCGGCGCATGCTGACTCCTGCTGACAGTATGCTGGCAGCAGCGCTGTGCGACAAGCGCTCCGGCATGCCGCAGCGCCTTGCGGCCGACCCGAAAGGAACTTCCATGAAACTCGCATCCATCCGCCTCATCGCGGCCGACATCCAGTCGATGGTGTCCTTCTACGAAATGGTGACGGGACTGACCGCCGAATGGCTCGCCCCGGTCTTCGCGGAAATCGTGACGCCGGGCGCGACGCTTGCGATCGGCACCGTCGAAACCGTGGCGCTCTGGCGGGCGGGCAGTGCCGAGCCCGGTGCCAATCGCACCGCCTATCTCGAATTTCAGGTCGAGGACATCGAGGCCGACTATGCGCGCCTCAAGGACAGGGTCCCCCTCGTCCATGCCCTGAAGACGATGCCGTGGGGCAACAGGACGTTCCAGTTCCGCGACCCCGAAGGCACGGCCGTTTCGCTCTATATGCCGGCGACGGACGAGGCGAGGCGGCGGTTCGGATCGCGCTAGACTCCAGCGGTTACTCTCGCGCGCTTTCGTGGTGATGATCGGGGCATCGGGATAGCGGGAACGATACGGTCCGGGCCATGGGCGGCGGCGCAATGCCATGTGTTGCCGGGGCTTGCATTTCCACGCGCGGGATTGCTAGAAGAGCGGAGCCGGATTGCCGGCGTTCGGATCATGGTCGTCATGATCCAGCGGAGCCATCATGAGCGCTTGGGTTTCCTCGATCATGCCTGCGGCGGGACATCAGTCCTGCGGGCGTGGTCGTGCGCCTGCGCTCGCCTCCCTCGACAGCCTCCTTCTTCTTAGCTGCCCCTGAGCGCCGGCTGGTCGCACGCGACCGGGCATTCAGGGGATGAGCCGACCAGCAAGACGGAAACATTGCTCCGCGGCCCGATGCTCGAGAGCCGGCTGCCCGAGAAGAAAGACCAGATCATGACAACGACCTCTTCCGCCGCTTCGTCCAAGGACAAGATCGTCATCTTCGACACGACCTTGCGCGATGGCGAGCAGTGCCCCGGCGCCTCGATGACCTATGAGGAGAAGCTGGAAGTCGCCGAATTGCTCGAGGACATGGGCGTCGACGTGATCGAGGCCGGCTTCCCGATCGCCAGCCAGGGCGATTTCGAGGCTGTGCAGGAGATCGCGCGCCGCGCCGGCGACGTCACCATTGCCGGTCTCGCCCGCGCCATTCCGGGCGACATCACCCGCGCCGCCGAGGCGGTCCGCGTCGCCAAGCGCCCGCGCATCCACACCTTTGTCTCGACCTCGCCGATCCATCTGGCCCACCAGATGAAGAAGACCGAGGAGCAGGTGCTCGACATTATCTCGGCCACTGTCGCGCAGGCGCGCAATCTGGTCGATGACGTCGAATGGTCGGCGATGGACGCGACCCGCACGCCGATCGACTATCTGATCCGCTGCGTCGACGCGGCGATCAAGGCCGGCGCCACGACCATCAACCTGCCCGATACGGTCGGCTATGCCGTGCCGGAGGAGTATGCGGCGATGTTCCGCCGCATCGTCGAGGCGGTGCCGAATTCCGACAAGGCGATCTTCTCGACCCATTGCCATGACGATCTGGGCCTCGCCGTCGCCAATTCGCTGGCCGGCGTCGCCGGTGGCGCGCGGCAGATCGAGTGCACGATCAACGGGCTCGGCGAGCGCGCCGGCAACGCCGCGCTGGAAGAAGTCGTGATGGCGATCCGCACGCGCGGCGATTTCTACCCCTACCGCACCGATGTCGAGACGCCGATGCTGACCCGCGCCTCGAAGCTGGTCTCGGCCGTCTCCGCCTTCCCGGTGCAGTACAACAAGGCGATCGTCGGCCGGAACGCCTTCAGCCATGAAAGCGGCATCCATCAGGACGGCATGCTGAAGAACGCCGAGACCTACGAGATCATGACGCCCGAGAGCGTCGGCGTGAAGGCGACCTCGCTGGTCATGGGCAAGCATTCGGGCCGCCATGCCTTCCGCGAGAAGCTGAAGGAATTGGGCTTCGAACTGGGCGACAACGCGCTGGAAGACGCCTTCAAGCGCTTCAAGGATCTGGCCGACCGCAAGAAGCACGTCTATGACGAGGATATCGAGGCGCTGGTCGGCGACGAGGTCGCGACCGCCAATGAGCGCATCCGCGTTCTGGCGCTGACGGTCATCGCCGGCACGGGCGGCCCGGCCAAGGCGATCATCAGCCTCGATGTCGACGGCACGCATGTGACCAAGGAAGTGACGGGCAACGGCCCGGTCGACGCGACCTTCAACGCGATCAAGGCGATCGTGCCGCACGAGGCGAAGATGTCGCTCTACCAGGTCCACGCCGTGACCGAGGGCACCGACGCGCAGGCCGAGGTCTCGGTCCGCCTCGAGGAAGACGGTAAGTCGGTCACCGGCCGCGGTGCCGATCCCGACACGATGGTCGCCTCCGCCAAGGCCTATATCTCGGCGGTGAACAAGATCATGATCAAGCGCCAGCGCCAGCACGCCCAGGCCGTCAGCGCTTAAGCGAGCTTTCGCGCTTTGGAATGAAAACGGCCGCGTCATCGACGCGGCCGTTTTCACATTGGGCGTTTGAATTGCGCGACCTGAATGGGGCGGTCCTCGTTCGCCCCCTTTCTTGTCCCTCCCCCCTTGTGGGGGAGGCTAGGAGGGGGGAGCGCCGGGGACGAGTTCGGATTCACCGGAGAGCCGGAGAGGCCAGGAGCCGCGTCCGGCGACACCGAGCCTGTACCCCCTCCCTAACCCTCCCCACAAGGGGGAGGGGATTCGGGCGGTGCGGGCTTCGAGACCGAGTCTCTCGAGCCGAGGTGCTCTTTCTTTCTTGAACTCGCCCCTATGGGGCGGGTTCGCGCGTGAGCGCCTCACATCGGCAAAGCGACCTTGCCCAGACGGATGAACTGCGTCTCGCCGGAATGGCCGTCGACGCCGTCATTGTCCGTGATCACGAAGGCATTGCCGGCCGCGTCGATCGCGAAGCTCTCCACCTTGTCCAGCACATAGCCATGCGGCGCGGCGAGCGCCGGCAGCAGGTCGGCCAGGTCCTTCTTCTCGACCTTGGGCAGTTCGCCGCCGAGCGGGGCGGGCTTCACGCCGTCGAGCGAGACGAAGGTCAGCTTCTTGATGGCCGCGTCGCGACCGACCTGGTTGTCGCGCTCGATCACGACGAGGCCGCCGGGAACCGCCGTGATCTCGGAAAGGCCGACCCAGCCCTTTTCCGCCTTGTCGAGCGGATAGAGCACGGCCGCCCATTCCTTCGAAGCGGGCTTATAGGCGAGGAGCTTGGTGAAGCCCTTCGGATCGTCCTTCCATTCGCGCTGCACGGCGAGCCAGACCGTCTCGTCGGCGCCCGAGCCGGTCACCGTGACACCCTCGAAGCCGAAGCGGGTCGCCTGCGCGGCGAGCGTCTCGGGGAGGGCGATCTCCTCGAGGATCGCGCCCTTGGCGTCGACGCGGACCAGCGTCGATTGCGTCTTGTTCTTCTCGCGCTCGGGATTGCCTTCCGAGGCGAGCCAGAAGCCGCCATCGCTTGCCAGCGCAATGCCCTCGAGATCGAGGTTTTCCGCCGGCTTGCCATCCTTGGTGACCGTCAGCGCGTCGGTGATGAGCGCGGGCGTCTGATTGGCGTCGATGGTCAGGATGCGGCCGATCGATTGCGCGCTGTCGATGACGGCGTAGAGCTTGCCGGCTTCCTTTGCGTCGCCGACAGTGCCCGAAAGCGCCGCCCAGCCGATCGGCTTGCCGTCCTTGTCGGCCGAGACGATCGTCGGATAGGCGGCCGGCGCGTCGGAGCGCTCATAGATCGTGACGACGGAGCCGATCAGCCCGTCCTCGCGCAGGTCGTTTTCAGACGCGGTGACGAAGAGGTTGCGCGCGGGAATGGCCAGCAGCCCTTCCGGCCCGATGCCGCCCGGCAGCGCCTGCAGGAAGGTCGGGGCCTTTCCGGCGCCCTCGTCCTTGTAGACGCCGATCAGCGAGGCGCGCTCGGAGCCGACGAAGATGAGCTTGTCCGCGCCGAAGGTCGCGACCTCGGCGCCTTCCGGCTCGTTGCCCTTCTTGTTGCGCTTTTCCGGATAGTGGCCGAGGCGAATGGTTTCGTATTCGAACGCCGTGCCGCTGTCATAGTCGACCGCACCATCCCTCGTGAAGATGGTGAAGCCGCGGCTGCCGCCCTTCCAGTCGCCCTCATTGGCGGTGAAGAAGCGGTTCGAATCGATCCACTGCACGCCGTCCGGCTCGCGGGCGACGCCCTCCATCTTGCCGGAGAGGTCGATGACGCCGTCCTTCTTGGTGTCGATGCCGGCGAGATCGACCGTGCCGGCGGAGAAGTGCTTCACCACCTTGCCGGTCGCCAGATCGGCGATGACGATCTCGTTATTTTCCTGCAGCGTCAGCACGACCTGGTTCTGGTCGTTGATGTCGACGAATTCCGGCTCCGGGTCTTCCGGCGCGATCGCGGCGAGGCCGGAGACGTCGATGACATTCTTGCTGGCGCAATCGACCGTGCCGTCGGCCGCGACGGCGAAGCTCGTCAGATTGCCGCCGGGAAGCTGCGGGATCGCGCCATCATTGATCTCCTCGTCGCGCTCGTTTTCGATCGCGATGGCGAGGAACTTGCCGTCCGGGCTCTTCGCCAGCGAATCGGGCTGGCCGGCGAGATCGCAGGTGGCCTTCACCGTCTTGGTGGCGAGGTCGACGATGGAGAGATGGCCCGAGGGCTCGGATTTCGACTTCGAGGTGACAACGCCGACCAGCGCATAGCCGCCGATCACGACGGTCGAGGTCGGCTCGCCGCCCAGCGCCACCGTTCCGGCCGCCTTTGGCGCCTTCGGATCGGTGATGTCGATCAGTCCGATTCGCTCGCCGGGGCTGTCCGTATAGACGAGCGTTTTGCCGTCGGGCGTGGCGGTGATGATTTCCGCGACCGTCTTCTTCGATGCATCGGCCCCGGCGGGCAGGTTATCGACCACGTGGAAAGTCGAGATGCGGTTGAAGTTCTCGGCTGCCTGAGAGGCAAGGGCGGTTCCGGCGAGAAGAGACGCGGCAAGCGCGCTGCGCAAGATCGGCTTGAACATGGGTTCCCTGGTCCTTGAGCGTGTTTGTCGTTCGCATTGCTGATGGCAGGGCGAATAGAACGGCGCCAGATGACGTGGGGATGACGGATGCGGCCTGAGGCGCCGCCTCGGATTCAGAGATATCCACAGGCTGCTGAAACGTGCTGGACATGCCCGGCGGCCTTTGCTACACACCCCCTCGTTCCGCACGGCCAACGCGCCGCTGCGCGGCGGGTGCATAGCTCAGTTGGTAGAGCAGCTGACTCTTAATCAGCTTGTCCTAGGTTCGATCCCTAGTGCACCCACCAAATTCCTCCCTTGAGAATTCTGTCGGTTTGATGCGGCTTCGGCCACCAAACTGACTTGGCTCGTGGCTATATCGCGCCCGCCATTCCATCCCCCAAACGTTGCGTGTTTGTCATCTTCTTGGCCGCAAATCCGCCTTGGATTGACTGTCATCCATGATGGCGATCCCGAGACTCGCCCGGTGGGCTGAGATCGGCGGATGCAGTCGCGACCTTGTCGCGGGGGCTTTGGGCGAGATCATGAGCGATACACCTGTTTTCTTCGACCCGACGGGTCGGCGCGCCACGCATTTGTCGTGGCTCGGCTGGGCCGGCGCCGTGGCGAGCACGCTGGCCGGCGCCGCGCTGGTCACCACGCTGGTGATCTTCCATCCCGGAGCGAACATCATCGCGCCGGCGCGATCCGGCCTTCATGCCTTGCCCGGCCAGCCGGCGAACGCGCTGCAGGCCTCCGCCGACAAGCTTGCCGACGACCTGCACAGCAAGGAACGCGCGCTGGCGCGAGCGCAGCACAAGGCGACCAATACAACGACCAGTGACGGCCGCGCGGCGCCCCTGACCGCGCCGGACGGGCGCGCGCTGTCGATCGGCTTCTATGTGAACTGGGACGACAACAGCTATCCCTCGCTGAAGCAGGCGCTGCCGCATCTCGACTGGGTCATTCCCGGCTGGCTCAACCTGCAGGGCCCGGACATGGCGATGACGACGTCGCTCGACGACAAGGCGCTGACGCTCATCAACACCGAAAAACCCGGCACGCCGATCCTGCCGATGATCCAGAACGCCGCCGATGGCAAATGGGACGGCGCCGGGCTCGCCCGCATGCTGGCCGATCCTGCGATGCGCGCCGCGCGGATCGACGGGCTCGTCGGCTTCATCGCCGCAAACAAGCTGCAGGGCCTCACGGTCGATTTCGAGACCGTGCCGCATGCCGCCCAGGCCGATCTGAAGACCTTCCTGCGCGAGCTCGCCGCCGCCTTCAAGCCGCATGGCTGGGCGATCGCGCTTGCCGTGCCGTTCGACGACGCCGACTGGGACTATGACGCCTATGCGTCGATCGTCGATTACCTGATCCTGATGGCCTATGACGAGCATTGGGAGGAGGGGGCGCCCGGCAGCATCGCCGGGCAGAGCTGGTTCGAGCAGACGCTCGACAAGCGCATGGCCACGCTCGATTCGAACCACACCATCGTGGCGATCGGCAATTACGGCTATGACTGGACCAAGGGCAAAATGGCCGAGGACCTGACCTTCCAGGAGGCGGTGCTCGCGGCGCAGGATTCCGAAGCGTCGATCGATTTCGACCCCGATACCGAAAACCCGCATTTCTCCTATGTCGAGGATGACGGCAAGACCCACAATGTCTGGTTCCTCGACGGCGTCACCGCCTTCAACCAGATCCACGCCGCCGACGACTACAAGCCGGCCGGCTATGCGCTCTGGCGTCTCGGCTCGGAAGACCCGTCGATCTGGTCGGTGATGGGCCGGCCCTACGGCGCGCCGGCGCCGGAAGGGCTCAAGACGATCTCCGTCGGCCAGGACATCGACATCGAGGGCAAGGGCGAAATCCTGCGCATCGCCAAGAGCCCGACCGAGGGCGCACGCTCGATCGAGATCGATCCCGACACGGGCGATATCGACGACCAGACCTATCTCTCGACGCCGACGCCCTATGTGATCCAGCGGCTCGGCGACATGCCCGGCAAGATCGCGCTCACCTTCGATGACGGGCCCGATCCGGTCTGGACGCCGCAGATCCTCGACATCCTGAAGGCCAACAACGTTCCCGCGACGTTCTTCATCATCGGCGGCAACGCGTCGAGCTCGCCCGATCTCGTGCGCCGCATGGTCGATGAGGGCCATGATGTCGGCAATCACACCTATACGCATCCCAACATGGCCCAGTTGCCGGCGAGCGTCGCGCGGCTCGAGATCAACGCGACGCAGCGCCTGTTCGAGGCCTTGACCGGCCGGTCGATGCGGCTGATCCGCCCGCCTTATTTCGGCGATGCTGAACCGACCACGCGCGATGAAATCGGCCCGGTCGAGTTGGCGCAATCCATGGGCTACACGGCCGTCGGCCTGCATGTCGACCCGGATGACTGGCAGAAGCCGCCGGCCGACACGATCGTCCAGCGCGTCGTCGACGGGGTCAACAGCAAGGACCCCGACATGCATGGCAATATCGTGCTGCTGCACGATGCCGGCGGCGACCGCGAGCAGACCGTGCTCGCCCTGCCGCGGATCATCGAGACGCTGCGCGCCGAGGGCTACCAGTTCGTGACCGTCTCCGAACTCGCCGGATTGACGCGCGACCAGGCCATGCCGCCCGTGCCGGCCGGCTCGATCGCCAAGATGGTCGATGGGCCGGTCTTCATGGCGCTCGCCTGGATCGGCAAGGCGCTGAACTTTATGTTCATGGCGGCGATCTGGCTCGGCGTCGCGCGGCTGGTGATGCTCTGCAGCCTCGCGCTGATCAACCGCCGGCGCGAGAAGCGCCGTATCGTGCCCGTGCTCCCGTCCGAGCCCGAGCTCGTCTCGGTGCTGATCCCGGCCCATAATGAGGAGCCGGTGATCCGCGCCTCGATCGGCCGCCTGCTCACCAATGATTATCGCAATATCGAGATCATCGTCATTGATGACGGCTCGACCGATGCGACGTCGGCCGTGGTGCGCGAGGCCTACAAGGACGAGCCCCGCGTGACGCTGCTCACCATTGCCAATGGCGGCAAGGCGGCGGCGCTCAATCACGGGCTGGCGCGCGCCAGGGGCGCCATCGTCGTGGCGCTCGATGCGGATACGCAGTTCCAGCCCGATACGATCCCGAAGCTGGTGCGCTGGTTCGCCGATCCGCAAATGGGCGCCGTGGCGGGCAATGCCAAGGTGGGCAACCGCATCAACACGGTCACCTATCTGCAGGCGCTCGAATATATCGTCGCGCAGAACCTGGAACGCCGCGCGCTCGCCGCGCTCGGCTGCATCACGGTGGTGCCCGGTGCCGTCGGTGCCTGGCGCCGCGCCGCGCTCGACCGGCTGGGCGGCTTCCCGACCGATACGCTCGCCGAGGACCAGGACCTCACGATCGGCGTGCAGGCGGCCGGCTACAAGGTGATGTTCGAGAGCGAGGCGATCGCCTGGACCGAGGCGCCGGATACGCTGCGCGGTCTCGCCAAGCAGCGCTTCCGCTGGGCCTATGGCACGCTGCAATGCCTCTGGAAGCATCGCCGCGTCACCTTCCGCCCGCGCTATGGCGTGCTCGGCATGGTCGCGCTGCCGCAGGTCTGGCTGTTCCAGATCGCGCTGTCGCTGTTCTCGCCGCTGGTCGATCTGATGTTCTTCTGGCAGATCGTGCGCACCTTCATCGACTATCTCCAGCACGGCGACCAGTTCGACCCGACCAATCTGATGCTGACGGGCATGTTCTTCGCGCTGTTCATGCTGGTCGATATCAGCGCCTGCGTGCTGGCCATGGCGCTGGAGCGCACGGAGCGCTGGCGGTTGTTGTGGTGGCTGGTGCTGCAGCGCTTTGGCTATCGGCAGCTGATGTATTATGTCGTCGTGAAATCGGTCATCAACGCCGTGCGTGGCCCGTTTGTCGGTTGGGGCAAGCTGGAGCGCAAGGCGACCGTCACGGTCGCGGCACAGCCATAGGGGCGCCGCGCTAGGTCAAGGGCGAGGCGCGACAATGCTCCGGCGGACGACACATTACTGGGACGGCGTGCGCACACGCCTTCCCGCGTTCATCCGCACGGAATTCTATCCGCTGGCGCTGCTTTGCCTCGCCTCGGGCGCGCTGTTCGCGTTCATCCAGATCGCCGGCGAGATCGCGGAAGGGGAGACCGGCCATTTCGACGCCGCGATCCTGCTCGCCTTCCGCGTTCCCGGCAATCTGACGCAGACCATCGGGCCCGCATGGCTCGAACTGGCCATGCTCGACATCACCAGCCTCGGCGGCACGACCGTGCTGACCATCGTGACGCTGGCGGTGCTGATCTATCTCGTCGTCGCCGGGCACCGCGGCGCGGCCGGGCTCGTGGCGATCGCGGTCGTCGGCGGCACGATCCTGAGTTCGCTGCTCAAGATCGGGTTCGAGCGGCCCCGGCCCGATATCGTGCCCCATCTCGTCAATGTGCAGACGCTGAGCTTTCCAAGTGGCCACGCCATGCTCTCGGCCGTGACCTATCTGACGCTGGGGGCGCTGCTGGCGCGCTCGGAACGGCGGCGCGTGCTCAAGGTCTATTTCATCGGCCTCGCCGTGTTCATGACCGTCCTGATCGGGATCAGCCGGGTGTTCCTCGGCGTACATTTCCCGACCGACGTGCTGGCCGGCTGGTGCGTCGGCGCGGCCTGGGCGATGATCTGCTGGGCGGTCGCCGTGCGGTTGCAGCGGGGCGGCACCGCGAAGGGCGGGCCCGCCAGCGCGGACTGACGGCCGCCTCGCCGCCGGTTCCAGGATTCACCCAAATCGATTGAATTCCAATTGAACGCGACGGCGTCCTGCGTCATGCTCCCTTTTAGCCCCGTTAAAGAGGGCATGAGGGAGAGAACGCCAATGTTGAATACTGCAAGGTCCATCCTTGCTGCCGGCGCCATTGCGCTTGCGGCTGCGACGTCGATGTCGGCCCCGGCCGTCGCGCAGGAAAAGGTCACCATCCTGGCCTCCGTTCCAGGCCTGACCTTCCCGTTCTTCGTTCACATGATGAACGCCTTCAAGGCCGAAGCGGCGAAGCAGGGCGTCGAAGTCATCGAGAGCGACGGCCAGGTATCGTCGCCGAAGCAGACCGCCGATATCGAAGCGGCGATCACGCGCGGCGTGCAGGGCATCGTCATCAGCCCGAACGAAGTCGACGCCATGGCGCCGGCGCTGGCGCAGGCGGTGGAGGCCGGCATTCCGGTCGTGACCGTCGATCGCCGCGTCTCGCAGGTTGAGGGCATTCTCGCCCATATCGGCGCCGACAACGTCAAGGGCGGCGAGGCTCAGGCCGAACTGATCATGAAGCTCTATCCCGATGGCGCGACCATCGTGAACCTGCAGGGCCAGTCGGGCGCCTCGCCGGCGATCGACCGCAACAAGGGCCTGCACAACGTGCTCGACAAGGCGGCCGACAAGTACAAGATCGTCTTCGAGCAGACCGCTGGCTTCGATCGCGCCAAGGGCCTGTCCGTGACCGAGGCGGCACTTGCCGGTCTCGCCGAGCCGCCCAAGGTCATCGTTGCGGCCAATGACGACATGGCGCTCGGCGCGATGGAGGCGGTGAAGGCCCGCAATCTGCAGGGCATCGCCATCATCGGCTTCGACGCCCTGCCGGAAGCGCTGGCCCAGGTTCGCGATGGCGGCCTGACGGCGACGATCGAGCAGTTCCCCGGCAAGCAGAGCGCGATGGGCGTCGATACGCTCGTGGCCTTCATCAAGGACAAGACCAAGCCTGCCGAGGCCGTGACCCTGCTGACGCCGGTCGCGATCACCAAGGACAATCTGAACATCGCCGAGCGTCTCGGCGAAGTGAAGTAAGCCGAAAGGCTGATGCGGCAATTCGGACGGCGAGAAGCGCGCTTCCCGCCGTCCGGCATGCTGTCTGTTCACGATCCGGATTTGTCAGCGGCGCAGCCCTGCGCCTGAAGAGTGATGTCCATGACTGCCGAACACGCCGTCCCGCCGCTGCTCGCCATGCGCGGCATCGCCAAGAGCTTTCCCGGTGTCCGGGCGCTCGACGGCGTCGACCTCGAGGTTGCCCCCGGCGAAATCCATGCCTTGCTGGGCGAGAACGGCGCGGGCAAGTCCACGCTTCTGAAGATCCTCGCGGGCGCGCAATCGCCCGATAGCGGCACGATCACCTTCGACGGCCGCGATGTGACGCTCGCCAATCCCCACGCCGCACAGGCGCTCGGCATCGTCACCATCTACCAGGAATTCACGCTCGCGCCCGACATGTCGATCGCGGAGAACGTGTTCATCGGCCGCGAGCCCGGCCGGGGACCGTTCGTCGACTGGTCGAAGATGGCGGCGGAGACGCATGCCCTGATCCGCCGCATCGGCCTCGAGCGCAGCCCGATGACGCTGGTGCGCGATCTCTCGGTCGCCGAGCAGCAAATGGTCGAGATCGCCCGCGCCCTTTCCATGCATTCGCGGCTGATCGTCATGGACGAGCCGACCTCGGCGCTCAGCCTTTCCGAAGTGGAAAAGCTCTACCGCATCGTGCGCCAGCTGCGCGCCGAGGGACTATCCATCATCTTCGTCACCCATCGCCTCGAGGAGGTGATGGATATCTGCGATCGCTACACCGTGCTGCGCGACGGCCGCAATGTCGGCGCCGGCCGCGTGGCCGAGATCACGATCGACGGCATCATCCGCCTGATGGTCGGCCGCGAGGTCAATGCGCTCTATGGCCATCGCGAGGCCGGCGAGCCGGGACCGGTGGCGCTCGCGGTGGAAGGGTTGACGCGGTTGCGCACCGCGCAGGACCCGCACGCGACCGAGCTGCGCGATGTATCCCTGCATGTCCGGCGCGGCGAGATCCTCGGCATTGCCGGCCTCGTCGGCGCCGGCCGCACGGAGACGGCCCGCGCGATCTTCGGCGCCGACGGCTTCGATTCGGGCCGCGTGATCGTCGACGGCGAGCCGGTCACGATCCGCACCCCGCGCGATGCGATCCGCCACGGCATCGGCCTCGTGCCGGAAGATCGCAAGCTGCAGGCGCTGTTCCTGACCCAGGCGATCCGCACCAACATGTCGGTTGCCGCGCTCGACCTGATCAACCGCTTCGGGCTCTTCGTCGATGAGCGCAAGGAGCGTGGCATGGTCGAGGAATATCGCAAGCTGCTCAACATCCGCATGGCGAGCGCCGACCAGGCGGTCGGCAATCTCTCCGGCGGCAACCAGCAGAAGGTCGTGCTCGCGCGCTGGCTGGCTCTCCGGCCGAAGGTCCTGATCGTCGACGAGCCGACGCGCGGCATCGATGTCGGCGCGAAGGTCGAGGTGCACAATCTGCTGTTCGAAATGGCGCGCTCCGGCATCGCCGTGATCGCGATTTCCTCCGAACTGCCGGAAGTGCTCTCCGTCGCCGACCGCATCGTCACCATGCGCGAGGGGCGCGTGACGGGCGAGATGCCGCGCGAGGGCGCGACGCAGGAAAAACTCATGGCGCTGATGACGCTCGGGTCCGCCGCCAAGGCGGCCTGAGGTCGAGGCGACCGATAATCAAGAAAATGGCGAAAGGGACTGACATGACGGACGTCAGACGCGAGACTTCCAGCGCCGAGGCGGGGGTGGATCTCTTCGGCTTTCTCGCGCGGTTCGCGCCGCTGATCTTTCTGATCGTGCTGATGGCCGTGTTCGCGGTGATGGAGCCGCGCTTCCTCTCCTCGATCAACCTGTTCAACGTCATGCGCCAGGTCTCGATCACCGGCCTGCTGGCGATCGGCATGACCTTCGTGATCCTGACTGCGGGCATCGACCTTTCGGTCGGCTCGCTGCTCGCCTTTGCCGGGCTGGTCGCGGCGGCGGTCGCCAAGGGCGGGCTGCAGGATCGCTTCACGGTCGGGGAGGGCGGCGTCGGCTATGGCTGGGAACTCGCCGCGCTCGCCGCCATCATGGTCGGCGTGCTTGGCGGCCTGCTGCAGGGCCTCGCCATCACGCGTCTGAAGGTGCCACCCTTCGTCGTCACGCTGGGCGGCATGTCGGTGTTTCGCGGTGCTGCGCTGCTCTTTGCCGCCGGCGGGCCGATCTCGGGCTTCCAGCCCGATTTCACCTGGTGGGGACAGGGCAAGATCGGGCCGGTTCCGGTCCCGGTCATCATCTTCCTGGGCGCCGCCGTGCTCGCCCATATCGCGCTGCGCTACATGCGCTATGGGCGGCAGGTCTATGCGGTGGGTGGCAATCCCGAGGCGGCGCGCCTCTCGGGCCTCAACGTCAACCGCGTCATCTGCAGCGTCTATGTGATCATGGGTTTCTTTGCCGGGCTCGGCGCCTTCGTGCTCTCCGCTCGGCTCAACTCCGCCGAAGCTGTCGCGGGCACGGGCTATGAGCTGACGGTCATCGCCTCGGTCGTGATCGGCGGAACGTCGCTCTTCGGCGGCGTCGGCTCGATCTTCGGCACGGTGATCGGCTCGTTCCTGATCGGCGTGCTGCTGAACGGGCTCGTCCTGATGAACGTCTCGTCCTACATCCAGCAGATCATCATCGGCGTGATCATCGTGCTGGCCGTCGCCTTCGACACCTTCGCGAAATCCCGCCGCAGACGGGCTTGAGGCGGTCAGGCTCGATGGGCTGGGGCCTTCCGCCTCAGCCCTTCGCGCGGGTCCTGCCGGGCGCTGCGAGCGCCGTTCCGAAGACGTGGTCCCAGAACAGGGACGTCACGCCGAAATTGCCCTCGTCATGGCGATGATGGTGCAGCGCGTGCTTGTGCTTCAGGCCGTAGAACGGGCTGCCGGGCACGATCCGCCAATGATGCAGGATGTGGTGCAGGAACGAATAATAGAGATAGCCAGCGGTCAGGCCGAAAATGGCGCCGCTGCCGAGATCGAGGCCGAGCAGCCACCAGGCCGCCAGGAACGAGGCGACCAGGACGAGGAAGCTCATCCAGATCGGCGTGCTGATGAGATCGCCGGGCGCCGCATGATGCGCGTCGTGCAAACCGCGGAAATAGGGCACCTTGTGCAGGATGAAGCGGTGGGCGAGATACTCCACCAGCGTCCACAGGCAGAGGCCGACCACCGCCGCCCCCAGCCAAGCCAAGGCGCTCGCCGGCTCGCGCGTTGCGATGGGAACCGCCGCAAGGCCGATCATGACGAGCGGATAAACCAGAAAGTCCGAATAGTAGCCGATCGTGACTTCTCGGAGCGTCATCACCCAATCCCCCGAATTTCACTGCCCCCTATATACCAGATGAGCCAGCAAAGCGGGGCTCCGCAAGTGGCCAGTTCATCACCTGCGACGATTATTCAGCGATCGCGCGTGCAGTGCAATGCGGGCGCTTCGATCCCGTGGTTGCCGCAGGGGCGGAGGCCGGGAAAAGCCCGTATCTCTGGCCTTTCAGCGGTGACGCGGCGCATGCGCCGTGCCATTGTCGGCCCATGCGCACATTCATCGCCATCTCCCTTTCGCTGCTGCCGCTCGCGGCTTTCGCCCTCGAACCCATGCCGCTCGCGGCGCCCATGCAGGGGCCCCCGCGAGACCTCCAGCGAATCAATGTCATCGACGGCGCCGATGACCGTGGGGCGCTGACATCGATCGGCCCGGGCCTCGGGCTGTCGCCGGCCGAAATCGATCGCATCAGGGCTGTCTCGGGCTATGTCGGCTGCCTGTCGCCGTCGCCGTCCGTCGCCTCGGGCGCGCTGTTCCTGAACAACCGGCAGATCCTTACGGCGGCTCACGTCTTCTTCGAGCCATCGGGCCAGCGGCGCTGGAAGTGTTTCTTCAAGAACCAGGCGGCCGACCCGGTGATGATCGACCTTCTGGTCGACGACGCCAATGCGCGCTTCGGATCGAAGCGGCCCAAGCCGGGGTCGAACAATGATTTCGCGGTGGTGCGGCTGGCCGAGCCGATCGCCGATGCGCGGCCCTTTCCGGTCAAGCCGGACGTGCCGGTCGCAGCTGGCGACGCGCTGATCGTCGTGACGGCCCATCCGGCCGACATGGAGCGCGAGGTCGATCGTGGCGTGCCGGTGGTGCAGCCCTGCAGCATCCGGCGCAAGCCGGTGTCGACGGAGAAGACGAGCTTCTATCGCTCGGATTGCGACGCATCGGGGGCGTCATCGGGGGGCATGAACTTGTCGCGGGTTGGCGGGGAACTGGTATTCCGGGGGATCAACATCACCACCGGCCCGTGGCGCGACCCGAAATTCGCGGGAGCGCCCTATAATGAAAAGGCAGGCAGCGTGACGACGGCACTCGGCACCGATGCGGCGATCCTCGCCGCCGGCCGCGCGCTGGCCGGTCCTGGCCTCTGAGCACCCGGGCGTGCCGCCTGCCATCGGCGGAAGCGGCACACCCGAGGCTGAATGTCATTCATCAGCGATGCTGGCGCGTTCCGTCCAGCAAGAAATCGATCTCGGAGCGGCTGATGCCGATATCGGCGAGCTGCCGATCATCGAGCTTCATCAGCGCGTTGCGGCTCTGGCGACGGCGCAGCCAGTTGGAGAAATTGGCGGACATGGGATGATCCTTGATCAGGTGGTGACCGGAATTGGTCGTTGCCGTTCTGATAAGGGATCGGCCCTGTTGCCGCAGTGATCGCGATCACGCCGCCCGCAGCGCCGCCATCGGCTCCTTCATCAATCGGTCGATGAAACCGAGCTTCTCGATCACGCCCGGCACCAGCGTAAATGGATAGAGGTCGGGCTGGCCCATGCTGCGATTGAGCGAGTTGACGGCATAGGTGAGCGGTCCCCAGGATTCGACGATCTGGGTGAAGTCCATCGCCCTGTAGGGATCGAAATCGATGGTCGTATCGGCGGTCGACTGAAGCCGGGCCCTCGGCCGGATACGCAGGCCGAAGGCATAGGCCGTTTCCAGCGTGTCGATCATGTGGAGGTAATGCGCGAAGGTCTCGGCGAAATCCTCCCAAGGGTGCGACGACGCATATTGCGTGACGAAGCGATCGCGCCAGTCCTGCGGAAAATTGCCGGCGTAGTAACGCTGCAGCGCGGCTTGGTAATCGTCCTGCTCGTCGCCGAAGACGGCGCGGAAGTCGTCGAAGCGGCTCGCGTCGCGCACGAGCCGGTCCCAGTAATAATGGCCAATCTCGTGGCGGAAATGGCCGAGCAGCGTGCGGTAGGGCTCGTGCATGTCGTTGCGGGCGCGCTCGCGCTCGACGGAATCGGCCTCGGCGATATTGATCGTGATCAGGCCGTCCTCGTGTCCCGTCATCACGCGCAGGTCGGCGAGATCGGCGAGGAACTGGAACGAGAGGCCGCCAGCCGGATCGTCCTGCTTGTTCGGCGTGGCGAGGCCGAGGCGGATCAGGCTGTAGAAGAGCCGGTGCTTGGCAAGCTCGATCTCGCGCCAGCGCCCCGCGAACACCTCGTTGGAGATATCCGGGATGGTCGTGTTGGTGCGGCAGCAGAGGCAGAGCATTTCGTTGGAATCGGCCGCGATCAGCCAATTGCAGGCGCCATGGGATGCATTGGCGCAACGCCGATAGCTGGGCTGCGCGCCGGATTGCGTGCCAAAGACCGAAAACACGCCGTCGCCCGCACTCTCGATCGTGAGAAGGCGGCCCATGGCGGGCTCATAGCCGAGCTCGCGACCACAATCGCCGCACAGCGTCTCTTCGAAGGAGAGGGTGTAGCTGCAGGCCTGGCATTCGAAAAGTCTCATTCAACACTCCATCGCGCGCGTCTGATCTTCGAGGCGACGTCAACGAACGCGCAAAGACAGGAATGGTTCAAAAATCGGGGCGCCGAGAAAACAACAGCGCGGCGAACCTGTTCGCCGCGCCACTTTTCTCGATATCCGTGCCGCCCTCGTCAGATCCGGCCCATCAGGAGCAGGATGATCAAGATGACGACGATCAGACCGACACCACCGCTGGGATAATAGCCCCAGCCACGGCTATAGGGCCAGCTCGGCAGGGCGCCGATGAGTAGAATGATCAGGATGATGAGAAGAATGGTGCTCATTTTGGTCCAGCCCGTTATTGATACAGTCATCAACGAGCGAAGAACAAAATCGTTTCATCGGTTCCAAAATTCTTGTTTGCGCGGCGCAGGAACCGTCGCTCGACCAGAACGTTGCCCTCCCACCTGAAGTGAACGGAGGGATGTCTCGATGAAGGGTATCGTGCTTTGGATCATGGGTGTGCCGATCACGGTCATCATCCTACTCTATGTCTTCCACATTCTGTGATCGCGAAGACATAGAGCGGTTGTGACCCGACCCGCTCAGGGGCGCCCGTCGAGATGGCGGGCGCGCCTCAGATCGGGGAAGAGCCGCGACCAGATCGCGGCAACGGCGACCGTGCCCGCGCCGCCGATCACGACGGCACCGACCGCGCCGATCATCGCGGCGGAAACGCCGGCACGGAACTCGCCCAGCTCATTGGAGGCGCCCAGGAACACCATGTTGACCGCGTTGACGCGGCCACGCACCGCATCCGGCGTCCAGACCTGGATCAGCGTTTCGCGGATATAGACGCTGAACATATCGGAGGCGCCCATCAGCACCAGCGCGGTGACGGAGAGCCAGACGCTGGTGGAGAGGCCGAAGATGATCGTGAACGTGCCGAACAGGGTGACGAACACGAAGAGCACCAGGCCGGCATGGTCCTTGACCGGGCGGAACGCCAGATAGGCGGCAACCGCGATGGCGCCGATCGCCGGGGCTGCGCGCAGCAGACCGAGGCCCCATGGGCCGACTTCCAGCACGTCGCGCGCATAGACCGGCATCAGGGCGGTTGCCCCGCCGAGCAGCACGGCGAAGAGATCGAGCGAGATCGCGCCGAGCACGATCTTCTCCTTCCAGACATAGCGGAAGCCGGCGATCGCCGCTTCCCAGCTCGCCTTTTCCGCCAGCGTCTTCTGGATCGGCTTGGCGATCAGGCTGACCATCACGACGCCGACGAGCAGCAGGGTGAGGGCGAGCGCATAAGGAGCCGCCGGCGCGACGCCATAGAGCAGACCGCCCAGGACAGGCCCGCAGATCGTTGCGATCTGCCAGGTGCTGGAGTTCCAGGCAATGGCGTTGCCGAGATCCTCGGCCGGGACGAGATTGGGGACGAGCGAACTGGCAGCCGGTCCGATGAAGGCGCGCACGACGCCGAAGGCGAGCAGGATCCCGAACACGATGATGACGTTCGTGCTGCCCGTCTGGGTGAACAGGAACAATCCGAGCGCGCAGAGCGCTTCGCCGACCATGCAGAGCGCCATGATCATGCGCCGGTTGTAGCGGTCGGCGACCGCGCCTGTGATCAGAACCAGGACCAGCGCCGGCAGAAACTGCACCAGGCCGATAATGCCGAGATCGAGCGGGTTCTGCGTCAGGTCATAGACCTGCCAGCCGACGGCGACGCTGACGATATTGACGGCGAAATTGGCGCAGAGGCGGGCAAACAGATAGAGCACGAAGCCGCGATGGCGAAAGGCACCATGGCGCGTCGTTCCGCTCGGCGGGATCGCGGGATTGGTCATGAAAGCTGAGGGGACGCCTCGGAAAGCCGGAAGCGGAGCGTCCCGGTCATGTTCATCTGTCTCTATCGCGCGCGCCGGAGATGGGCAACTCTCTCGGGCTCGCCATGGCGATCGATTGCCGCGGCGTGACTTTCGCGCCGCAGGCGGTCGCGACCGCGAACTGGCCCTACCACAAAAGAAAAGGGCGCAGCCGAAGCCGCGCCCTTGTCGTGAACGCTCTATCTTCGATCAGTCGAAGCGGCCGCTCGCATGGGCGAGCATGGTGTAGACCTTGCCGGTATCGGAGACGAGATAGGTGTTGCTCGTGGTCGGATCCTGCCGCGAAACCTCCTTCAGCAGGCGCTCGAAGTCGGAGACGTAGCGGTCGACCGCCGAGCGGAACTCCTGCTCGTGCTGATATTTGCGACGAATCTCGTCGAAGGTCTGCTGGCCCTGCAGGGTGTAGAGACGGCGGGTGAAGACGTTCTTCTCGCCGCGGCGATGACGCTCCCAGAGCTCGACAGCAGCCCGGGGATCGATCGCACGGGCGATTTCCGTCGAGAGATTGCCGAGCGACTCCGGCGAACCATTGGCGCGCGCCGGGGCATTGGCGTTGGCTGCGGCCTCCGCCTGCGGCTGGTCTTCGTCACGCGAAGCGCGACGCAGCAGGTTGGACACCCAGCCGCGCTGCTCCGTCTCGGCCGTTTCCTGCTTCGGCTGGGCCGATTGGGCGGGCGCGGCGGGGCGGGGCGCCTCGCGTGGTGCCGTCTGGGCCGGGGCGGCCGCCTGCTGGCGAGGCTGCTCGGCTGCTGCGGCGGCCGGGCGCTGCGTCTCGGGCCGCTGGAACGGCGTTGGCTGAGCCGGGGCGCGATTGGGCTCGGCGGACGCCACGACGGCGGCGACGGGCGGAGCAGGCGCCGGCTGAACCAGGGCAGGCGCTACGTGCGCCGGCTGGACGACACGCGACGTCTCGGCGAAGCGCGGACGCGCCTGCGACGGCGAGCTCGGCACCGAGACATCGAGCGACTTGCCGTGCTTGCCGATGATCTCGGAAAGCTCGGAGAGCGCCTTCAACTGGTCCGTCACGACGCGGCGCATGGCATCGGCGCTTTCGCGCGTCTCGCTCGGCAGTTCGAGCACGCCACGCTTCAGCTCAGTGCGGGTCGCCTCCAGATCGTGCTGCATGTCGCGCGCTGCGGCGCGCATGCCCTCGGTCGCGGAGGAGAACTGATGCGTCGCCTGGGCGACGACCGCTGCCATTTCCTCGACCAGGGCGCGATTGGCCTCGCGGACGGAATCGACCGCCTTGCTGCTGGCCGACTGCGCCGTGACCTGCAGGCCTTCGAGGTTCTCGACGATCGTCTTGGCCGATTCTTCGCTCGACTTGGCCAGCATGCGGCTGACTTCCGCGGCACGCTCTTCCGCCTCGCGCAGCGAGGAGCCGATCGTGTCGGTGAAGGAGCGCATGCGCATGTCGAGATCGCTCGACCGGGCTGCGAGGCTGTCGGCCAGGGCTTCCAGCGCCACGCGGCGCTGTTCGACCGAACCTTCGATCTCGCTGTTGGCGGCCGTGATCGAACGGGCGGCCTCCTGCAGCGAGCGGCTCTGATCCTCGAACCGGCCGGCGATCGTGCCGATATTCTCCAGCACGTCCTTCGAGACGTCGCGCAGCATGCCGACCTGCGAAGCGAGCAGGGACGACGAGTTCTGCGTTCCGCTGATCGCATGCTCGATCGAGTTCGCAAACTCGACGGTCCGCGAGGCGAGGCCGGTCTCGATCTGGTTCAGATTGTCAGTGGTGCGGGCAAGCAGCGAGCTCAGCATGTCGTTCGACTGCGACAGCCGCTCGACGATGCCCGCGACATCGACCTGGATGCGGTCATTGGTGGCGTTGAAGTTGCGCGAGACCGTCTCGCCGCTGTCGAGCAGGGTGCGGGCCGCCTCGTCGGTGCGTCCGAGCACCATGGAGACGACTTCCGAGCCCTTGGAGGACAGGAGGTCGATCACGGCGTCGCCGACGGTGGCGACACGGCGGGTCAGGGCGTCGCCATGCTCGCCGATCGAGCTGACGAGGCGGCTGCCTTCGCCATCGAGCAACTGTGCCAGCTCGGCGCTGCGCGTGCTCAGAACCTCGTTCATGGCGCGCGTCCGCTCTTCGAGCGCATTGGCGACGTTGATGGCGCGGCTGCCGAGGCTCTGCTCGATCTCGCTCGATGCACGGGCGAGATGCATCGCGGCGTCGCCCGAGACACGCGCAATCTGCTCGCCGACATCGTTGGAGAGGCGGTTGAGCTGATCGTTGGCTTCCGCCGTGACGCGCGAGAGGTGGCCGCCGGCATCGGCGCTGGCGCGCGTGACGTGGTCGCCGGCCTCGGTCGAGCTGCGGATCAGGAGTTGGCTCGCCTCGTGCGAATTGCGAACGAGAGCCTCGCTGGCCTCGCTCGAGCTGCGCACCAGTGTCTCGCTAGCCTGGGTGGAGCTGCGAACAAGCGTCTCGCTGGCGTGGGTGGAGCTGCGCAAGAGCGTCTCGCTAGCCTCGCTCGAGCTGCGAACCAGCGTCTCGCTCGCCTGGGTGGAGCTGAGAACGAGTGTCTCGCTCGCTTCGGTCGAGCTGCGCACCAGATTCTCGCGGGCCTCGTCCGAAGCGCGGACCAGATGTTCGCGGGCTTCGTTCGTGGCGCGCATCAGGTTCTCGCTCGCCTCGGAGGAGGCGCGCGAAAGATGGCTCGTCGCCTCGGAGGTCGAAGCGGCGAGAAGATCGATGGTCGAGGTCGCGACCTGCGACAGCGACTGCGCCGCGCCGGCGCTCGACTGGACGACGCTTTCCGAAGCCTCGATGGCCAAACGGCGGACGCTGTCGGCCGTCGTCTCGGAGGTGGAAACCAGCCGTTCCGTCGCCTCGGAGAGCGAGGTGACGATCTGCTCCGCCGCACGAACCGATTCACGGCCGAGCGTGGAGGTGATGTCGCCGAGCCGGGTCGACAGGATCTGGTCCATCTGCGATGCGCGGGCGTCGAAGCTGGTGGCAGCCTCCAGCGCGCGGGCGCCGAGCGTGTCGTTGATGCTCTGCGTGCGCTCCGACAGCATGTCGGAGAGCGCCTGCGTGCGGTCCGACAGGCGATCGGTGATGTCGGACAGGCGGCCGTCGATGATGCCGTTGATCTCGGTCTGGCCGGTCGTGAAGGCCTCCGCGATCTGGCGGGTGCGCTCGATCAGCGTCTGGTTGATCTGGCGCGAGCGGGCATCGAGGGCTTCGTCGATGCGGCGCGTATTGCTGTCGAGCGTCTCAGCCGCCGTGTCGAGCTTGGCTTCCATGGCGTCGCTGAAGCGCGCGAGGCGGTCGGAGAGCGAGGTGTCCATGACATTGGCGCGCTCGGAGAAGCGCGTGATGAGCTCGGGGCCGCGCACTTCGATGATGTCGCGCAGCGCCGCGAAGCGCTCGTCGAGGCCGGTGGCGATGGCCTGGCCGCGATCGCCGATCAACTCGCCGAACTGGGTCGAGGTCTCGACGATCCGGTCATGGACGTTGAGCGCGCGGTTCTCGATCTCGTTGGCGATATCCGCGCCGGAGGCGGTGATCCGCTCATGGGCCGCATTGGCCTGCGTCGCGATCTCTTCGACGAGGCTCGAGCCGGAAGAGAGGATGAGGCCGTGCAGCGTGGTCGCGCGGCTTTCGATTTCCTGTGCGATCGTGGTGCCGGCCAGCGCCATCTGTTCGTGCGAGGCATTCGCCTGCGTCGCGATCTCCTCGGCGATCTGGGCGCCGGAGGTCAGGATGCGCTGATGGACGGCCTGCGCACGCGTCTCGATCTCGCTGGCGAGGTTCGAGCCGGAGGCGAGGATCTGGCCATGCGCCGCGGCGGCACGGTTGGTGATCTCGTCGACGATCTCGGAGCCGGAGGAAACGAGGCGCTGATGGGCGACATTGGCGCGGCTGGAAATCTCGTTGGCGAGATTGGCGCCCGAATTCGAGATCTGCTCATGCGTCAGGCTCGCCTGCGCGGCGAGTTCGCCGATCAGTTCCGAGCCCGAAGCGACGATCTTCTGATGCACGCTGGTGGCGCGGTTCTCGATCTCGCCGGCGACTTCATAGCCAGCCGAGACGATCTGCTCGTGAACAGCCGTGGCGCGCGTCGACAATTCGCCGATGAGCTGGTTGCCCGAAGCGAGAATGCTCTGGTGGACGGCGCCGGCGCGCTTCTCGATCTCCTCGGCGGAGCTGTAGCCGGCCGAGACGAGCTGGCGATGGACGAGTTCCGCCTGGCTGGTCAGTTCGCCGACCAGCTCCGAACCCGAGGCGACGATGCGCTGATGGACGGCATTGGCGCGGTTCTCGATCTCTTCGGCCGAGCTGTAGCCGGCCGAGACGAGCTGGCGGTGGGCAAGCTCCGCCTGGCTGGTCAGTTCGCCGACCAGTTCCGAACCCGAGGCGACGATGCGCTCGTGGACGGTGTTGGCGCGGGTCTCGATCTCGTTGGCCAGGTTCGAGCCGGAGGCGACGATGTGCTCGTGCGCGGCGCTCGCCTGGCTGGCGATCTCGCTGACGAGGCTCGATCCCGAGGACAAGATCCGGTCATAGACGGCACCCGCCCGGTTCTCCATTTCGTTGACCAGATTGGTGCCCGACACGACGATGCGCTCGTGCACGGCGTCGGCGCGCGTCTCGATCTCGCTCGCCAGTTCGCTGCCGGAGCTGATGATGCGCTGGAAGGCGGCATCGGCCCGGTTCTCGATCTCGCTCGCGAGATCGCTGCCCGAGGTGACGATCCGCGTATGGGCCGCGTCGGCGCGGTTCAGGATCTCGTCGGAGAGACGGGTGCCCGATTCGATGATCCGGCCGTGCAGGTCGGTCGTGCGATTCTCGATCGTGCCGATGATCTCGTTGCCGGACGACAGGATGCGCTGGTGGATCGCGGAGCCACGCGTCTCGATCGCGTCGGAAAGCTGCTGGCTGGTCTCGATGATCAGGTCGTAGACCGCATTGCCGCGGTTCTCCATCGTCTCCGTCGCCTGGCGGCTCGAATCGAGGAAGCGGTCGTGCAGCATGTTGGCGCGCGAGGCCATCGTCTCGGCGATCTCGTTGCCGGAGGCGATGATCGTCTCGTTGACCTTGAGACCACGGACAGCGATCGCCTTGGCGACTTCGCCGCCGACATTGGCGAGGCGCTCGGTCAGCTCCTGCGAGCGGGCGTCGAAGGTCTCGTTCACCGCGTAGGAGGCGTTGTCGATCGTGTCGCGCAGCGCAGCGGTGCGGGCCTCGATCAGGTTCGCCATGATGTCGCCGGCGGCGGTGAGGCGGTCGGCCAGCCCGCTGCCGTCGATCGAAATCGCGTCCTGAATGCGGTCGCCGGTGATCGACAGCCGCTCCGCCAGATCGTCGCCGCGCGCCGAAATCGTGTCGGCGATGCGCGTGCCGGTCTCGTCGAGCTTGTCGTTGATCTCCTGCCCACGCAGAGCGAGATCGACAATCAGGCTGTCCGCATTGGATTTCAGTGCCGAATTCACTTCGCGGGTGTGGTGCGAAATCGTCTCGGCGACCTGGTTTCCGGTCATCGAGATCGAATGGGTAATCTCCACCGTGCGGCGGTCGAGGCCTTCGGCGAGTTCCTCGGTGACGCGGGCGAGCGTCTCGTTCACTTCGCGTCCACGCTCGGCCACCATGTCGGCCATGGCGCGGCCGGTCGTCTCCAGCGTCTCGTTGATGTCGGCGCTGCGCGACAGCAGCACGTCGGTGACTTCGCCGCCGGTGCGCGACAGCGATTCCGTGACCTCGGAAACAGCCGATGTCAGGCGCCCGACGAGATCCTCGCCGCGGCCCGACAGCTTCTCGATCATCGAATCGCCGGCGGTCGACAGCGCAACCGTGATCTGCTCGCCGCGATCGGCGAGGGCGACCGTGATGCGGCTGCCGGAATCGATGACGTTCTCGGCGATCTGCTCGCTCGCCTCGCGCAGGTCCTTGGAGAGCGATTCCTGGGCCGAGACGATCGAGGTGCGGACGCGCTCGGAATTGATCACGATCGCTTCGCGCTGGTTGGCGAGATCGTCGATCAGGCCGCGCATGCGCACTTCATTGTCGGAATAGGACCGCTCGAGCGCGGCAACCTCGTTATGGACCAGCAATTCCAGTTCGCTGGCGCGGGCGAGGGCGCGTTCGATGCCGTCGCCCATGGCGGCGACTTCGCGGCGAATGGCCTGGCTGACGGTGACGACCGCTTCGGTCGCGGCCGCTTCCGGTTCAGCGAGACGGGCTGCGACCTCGGAGATCGAGCGCGCGGCAATCCGCATTTCCTGGGCGCGCGCCACCATGATGGCGATGCCCCAGAGGATGCCGACCGGCAGCACGAGCGCGAGGGCGATATTGGTGAACTGTGCGCTGCCGACGGCGCTGTCGCCCACGAGCGGGTTGATGCCGGCGGAGGAAAGGTAGGCGGCAATCGCGCCGATCCAGATGACCGAGAGCAGGGCGGCGAGCGGGTAGATCATCCGCGAGGGGCGGCGGGCCGGAAGCGCCGCGCCAGCCACGCGACGGTCGTCATTGGCAGGAGCGCGGCCACGACGATCGACGCGCGCCTTCGGCTGCGGCTCGTCGGCGTTGCGCGGATTTTCGGTCGGACGGGGGCTTTCGGCGCGCGGCGGCGCCTGGCGCGGCGCGGCGGCCGCAACCGGGGCAGCCTCATTGCGGCGCGGACCATCGGTACGGCGCGGGATCTGCTGCTGCGGTTGGCCCTGACGGGAGGGTTCGGTCAGGCGCGGCGGCTCCAGGCGCCGGTCACGCGGTCCGCTCGGCTGAGGCGCGCGGTCCGCGGTCTGGTCGCTGGAAGAATTGAAATCGATCCGGAGAGCCTGCTCCACGGCGGAGATTGCTGCGTCCGCCGGGTCCTTGGACTTCGGAGTATTTACCATTCTTTAAGCCTCGCGTCCGTACTCGATACTTCACCGGCCGCCTCGACGAGCAAGAAGCCCGTCGAAAGCACGAGGATGCTTCGGGAACACAGCGCACGCCTGCAAGCTGCGCGCTTAAATTGCTACGCCCCGTCATCAGCCCGCTATTCGACACGCTACAGTGCGTTTCGAACTGGCCGTCACACCCTTGCCCACAGCCTCACCTTTTGGCACATTCGCGGGGAAGGCACAAGAAAGTCCGGCCTTTCAACCGATCTTGTCAACAAGGCGGCCGGTGCCCGAAACTTGGCTTCGAAGATGATTCTGGCACCACCGAGACGGCCCATGGACGCGACGTCAGCGGCGTCCGGCGGGGTGCCTGTCGCCGCTTCGTGGCCCCTCGGTGAACGTGGCCCGTCCGAGGCTGGCCAAAGGCTGCAACCCATCGTTGGAATCGGGCTCGCGACCGATCGGAATACCGTCGAACTCAACGTTTCCGGAGCCTGCCCTCGGGGCTCGTCCGGTTGTGTCCGGGCGCTCGACCGGTGTGTTCGCCGGCTGATTCCGGGGCGGTTGGCGTTGTTGAAATCGTCTCGGCGGGGGTGTTGGCAGGCATGAACGCGATCGACCAGGCGAGCCTTGATCGCAACACCGGCGCGGATGCTGCGCTCATTAACGATATTTTAAGGATCTTCATCACCGAGGTGGCGCCGGAAGGGCGCCTCGTGACGTCCGGCATCGATCCGGCCGAGCGGCGCAGGCTTGCCCATCGCGTGCGTGGCGCGGCGCTCGGCATTGGCGCTCTTGCGCTTGCGGGCAAGGCAATGGTGCTGGAACGGGACCCTGCGGATGCCGAAGACCTCGCGGAGCCCGAAGATCTGGCGGCGTTCGATGCCGCGCTCACCGCGCTCGTCAGCGAGATCGAGCGCCGTCTCGCAACGGCATAGGAAAATCGGTCGCATGCGCGTGCGGTGCGGAAGACTTGGCATGCCGCCTCCAAATCGCCTATGAGACGTCCTTCGTTTTCCCCCAATCTGCTCAATTTCGCCGGGGCTCATGGCCAAGATCACCTACATCGCCTTTGACGGCACGGTCTACGATGTCGAGGCACGCGACGGCTCGACCGTCATGGAAAATGCGGTTCGCAATTCCATTCCTGGCATCGAGGCGGAATGCGGCGGCGCCTGCGCCTGCGCGACCTGCCACGTCTATGTCGACCCGGCATGGCTCGAGGCGACCGGCGAGCCGGAGCCAATGGAGGAGGACATGCTCGATTTCGCGAGCGATGTTCAGCCGAATTCGCGCCTGTCGTGCCAGATCCGCGTCTCGGCGGCGCTGGATGGCCTGATCGTGCGTATTCCCGAGAGCCAGGGCTGATCGCGCCGCAAAGGCGAGGCGCCTGGAGCGTTTCCGAGCGAAGTGGAATGCGGTTCGCGTGAAGGAAACGCGACCAACCAAAGAGCTAGAGGTCGCGCGTCCAGCTCTGCCCGATCAGCCTCGGGCCGAAGTCGCTGTGCTCGGCTTCGTCGACCAACTGGAATCCGGCGGTCTCGTAGAGCTGCCGGGCGGTGGTCAGGATGCTGTTGGTCCAGAGCGTCATGCGGCGATAGCCGGCCTGCCGGGCAAAATCGAGACAACCTTCCAGCAGCAGCCGGCCTAGGCCCAGTCCGCGTGCCTGCGGCTCGACCAGCACGAGCCGCAGCTTGGCGACCCCATCTCCGGCATCGACCACCATGGCGGAGCCGAGCCGCTCGTCGCCGCGTGCTGCGATCAGGCAGCATGAGCGCGCCGGGTCGAAATGACGCAGGAAATCGGCGGCGATCTCGGCCACCAGCGCTTCGAAACGGGCATCGAAGTCATATTCGGCCGCATAGAGCGCGCCATGGCGCTCGATGATCCAGCCCATGTCGCCCGGTTGATGGGCGCGGAGCCGGGCCGCTGGCTCGGGAGAGCCTGCCAGGCAGGCGAGGATCGTGTCGGCGGCGGCAACCAGTCTCAGTCGATTCTGGGGGCCGAGCGGGCCGAGCATGCCCGCGACCGCATCCCGCGAGGCGGCGTCGAGCGCCTTGAAGGCGCTTTCGCCTGCGGCCGTCAGCCGCAACGCCCGCCGCCGGCCATCTTCGGCCGGTCGGGATGCGACGACGAGCCCACTCTGTTCGAGCTTCTTCAGCGTCCGGCTCAGATAGCCGGCGTCGAGGTCGAGGATGCCGCCCAGGCTGCCGGCGCTGATATCCGGGGCGGTCGCGATCTCGAATAGAATGCGCGCTTCCGTCAGCGAAAACGGGCTGTCGAGCAAGCCTTCATCGAGGACACCGATGCGGCGGGTATAGGCGCGGTTGAACAGGCGGATGCGGTCAATCTGCTCGGTCTCGTCCATCATGCATGCCCATCCCGCTCCGTGACGGCCTCAATCTGGGCATATCGTTGCTTTTGTCAACTATTGGCTGGGGCGAATGGCGCTTGCCCGTTGCACCGAAGAGGCTCGCCGCGCGACGTGGGCTCCTCTAAGGTGGCACCACCCCATCTGGAAGAGAGCCGACGCCCATGGACCAGCCCAAAGAAACCTACGGAAAGCAGCCCCCGCGCAAGAAGGCTGCCGTCAAGCGCGTGACGCTCTCCGAGGAGGCCAAGCGCGCCTATGAGGAACTGGTGACCAAGCGCGACGAGCGCGACCGCGAATATGGTCGTCATCTCGCGGCCGACAACAAGCCGCGATAGCCGTTCGCCCCGCCGGCGTCAGCTTTCGGCGCCGGGCTTCATCTTGCCGGCATTGAGCTTCGTCAGTTCGGCGATGAAATCGCCCATGGCGGGCGGCGGTTCGGCCAGGAAGGGCAGCGGCCGGCAGACATCGATGGCGGCAATGCCGACGCGCGCCGTCAATATGCCGTTGATCACACCTTCGCCGAGGCGGGCCGAGAGGCGCGCCGCAATGCCGTGGCCGAGGATCTGCTGCACGAGCGAATCGCCGGCCGCCATGCCGCCCGTCACGGCGAGATGCGCGATGACCGTGCGGGCGAGCCTCAGAAAGCCGAGCGTGCCGGGGCGGCCGCCATAGAGCTGGCCGAGCTGGCGGATGAGCCGCAGCGCCGTCACCAGCACGAAGAGCAGGTCCACCAGGGCCCGCGGCGAGATTGCCGTGACGACGGTCACCCGTTTGGCGGCGGCGAGCACCATGGTGCGTGCCGTGACGTCGAGCGCGCGCAGGATCTCGTGCTCGCCCAGCGCCATGAGATCGCGACCATCGATGATTTCGGCCGCGTGCCGCTCCAGTGCCGCGCGCCCATGCGCGGTGTCGGCGCGTTCACCGTAAAGCGCCGAGAGATCCCGAACCACGGCGCGCGCGGCCGTGCGGTCGTCACGCCGCGCCGCGTCCTCGGCGGCGTCGCGGATCCGGTTGATCCGCCTCAGCCGCAGCAGGCCGGCGATTTCGCGGATGGCGATCGCGACGACAGCGACAGCCGCGATCCCTGCAACGCCGAGGGCAAACCAGCCGAGCCAGTCGGCGCGTTGGAAGAGGTCGCGCACCAGACCGTCGACCGCGAGACCGATGGCGAGCGAAACGAGAATGCCGAGCGCGCCGGCGAGGATATTGGCCCAGCGAAAGGGGCGCTTCGGCTTTGGCGCAACGATGGCGGCCGAGAGGTCCTCCGGCTCGGGAATCACGACCGGGCGGTCGCTGGGACGCAGCGCCGCCTCGGGATCATCGACGACCTTGACGTGGTCGAGGCGGAAGGCGGCGGGGCGGCGGGGCTGGTCGTTGCTCATGCCAGCCGGTCTCCGATCAGGAATTCAAGCGCGCGGTCGAGCCGGATATGGGGCAGCGAAAGCGTCATGCCCTCGACGGTGCGTTCCAGCGCCGGAGGACGGAAACGGACGAAGCGCAGCGCCGCCGGCGCCGCGCGGCCGCCGTCGGAGGCCGCGCCGACGCGTTGAAGCACTGAATCCGGATCGTCCGGCAAGTCTCCGGGAAAAAACGCGATTTCGGTCTTGCCGTCGAAGGTTTCGCCATCGACCCGCTCGCCGGCGAGCGGCGTGCCGATGATCGAGGGCAGGCGTTCGCCATGCTGCATCACCACGCCCTCGCGGGTGGCGCGGACGGAGGCGAGGGCCGCGATCTCGACACGGGCACCCGCGGCCGAGGCGCGTTCGATCGCCGGCGCCAGCAGATGGCCCAGAATGGTCTCGAGGCGGTCATGATCGGCGTGGTGCAGATGATCGGCCTTGGTGGCGCCGATCAGGATGCGGTCGATCCGGTGGGTCAGCAGGCTGCTGAGCCACGAGCCGGAGCCCGGCCGATAGCAGGTCAGGATTTCGCCCAGCGCCGTGCCGAGATCGGCAACCGCTTCAGGCCCGGCATTCAGCGCATGCAGTGCATCGACCAGCACGATCTGCCGATCGAGGCGGGCGAAATGCTCGCGGAAGAACGGCTTCACCACGACCGACTTATAAGCCTCGTAGCGTCGCGCCATCATCCGGCCGAGCGATCCGGCCGGCATGGCCGCGATATCGCCGGGCAGGGGGCAGAAGGTGAGCGCGGGCGATCCCTCGAGATCGCCGGGCATCAGGAAACGGCCGGGCGGCAGGGTCGAGAGCGCGTTCTCGTCGGCGCGGCAGGCGCGCAGATAATCGGTGAAGACCGCGGCCAGCATGCGCGCCGTCACGTCGCTTTCCGGAGCCGCAGGGTCTGTGGCGGCGAGCGCCGCGAGCCAAGGTCCGGCGGCGGCTTCGCGTCCCGGGCCATGGGCGAGCGCCAGCGCCTCGCGCGACCAGGTCGCGAAGTCCTTTCCGAGCAAGGGGAGGTCGAGCAGCCATTCGCCGGGATAATCGACGATGTCGAGGTTCAGGCGACCGGGGCCGAAGCGATGGCGGAAATAGGACGCGGATTCATAGGTGATGGTCAGGCGGAGCTCGCTGATGCGCCGGGTCGAATCCGGCCAAATGCGCTGCTCGACCAGAGCACGGACATGATCCTCATAGTCGAAGCGCGGCACGTCGTCATCGGGCTGCGGCTCAAGGCGCGCATCGGCGATCCGGCCGGTCGAATAGGAGCGGAACAGCGGCAGCCGCCCGCCATGCAGTAGATTGTGGACGAGCGCGGTGATGAACACGGTCTTGCCGGCGCGGGCGAGGCCCGTGACGCCGAGCCGCACTGTCGGCGATACCAGATCGCTCGCCCGGTCGCCGAGCGTGGCGAGCGCGAGCAGCGCCTCATCAGCAAGATTGGTGAGCTTCAATCGGTTGGGTCCGCGGCCTCGACGTGTGAACCCATGTAGGCGGCGAGACCCGCCTGCGAAAGGGCTATTCGTCGTCCGAGGGTGGCTCGCTGCCGACCAGTTCCAGCTCGCGCGGGCGGAAGAAGGCGACAACCCGGCCGGTCTTGGGCCGAAGTTCCGACCATTTATGGACGTCGAAATCGATCACGGCGAGGCCGGCGGTCGGGAATTTTTCGGCGATCTCGTCGCGCAGCGCCGGATTGCCGCTGCCGATGAGCTCGATCGCCGTTTCCTGAATCGCCGGATTGTGGCCGATCACCAGCAGCGTGCGGGCATTCGCCCCCAGCGCGTTGATCGAATCGATATAGGCGTCCGCGCCGACCTCGTAGAGATCGCGCGTGATCTTGATGTCGAGATCGGCCGCGATCAGCGGCAGCAGGCCGATCAGGGTCTCGCGGGTGCGCCGGGCCGAGGAACAGAGCACGCGGTCCGGCACAAGGCGGTGCGTGGCGAGATGTTCGCCAATCATGGTCGCGGCGCGCCGGCCGCGCGCGGCCAGCGGACGGTCGAAATCGGCCAGGCCCGCCTGATCCCAGGAGGACTTGGCGTGACGGAGCAGGAGAAGGCGTGTCATCCGCGTCTCTTCGTTCCGGGTGAAGTCGAACTGGTAGCGAGAATCTTCCAGTCCGGCCTCGCTGTCGAGGGCGCGCTCCTACCACGAAAAAGGCCCGCGGTCGAACCACGGGCCCTCGGTCGTGTTCGCCAGCCGGTCAGGGCTAGCGGCAGAACTGCCGCTGGCCGCCATTGGCGACGAAATAGCCGGTATTGGGATTGAACGAGCGATAGCGGCGCGCGCAGTAATCATACCATTCCGGCGTCCACGGCCGGAAGCCGGCGCCCGGCGGCGGCGGCGGCGGGGCAGGGCGCGCGCTGCTGCGGCGGATCATGCAATCATTATAGGCCTGGTCGTAGAGCGACTGCCATTGGCGCGAGCCTTGGCCGGCGCCGATCAGCGCGCCAGAAGCGCCGCCGATCGCGGCACCCGTTCCCGCGCCACGATTGCCGTTGATGATGCCGCCGAGCACGGCGCCGCCGACCGCACCCATCACGCCACCGGCGACGGCGCCGCCAGCCACGCTGCCGCGCGAATTCTGATCCGCATAATCGCGTGCGAAGCCGTCGCAATAGCGCGACTGGGCCGCGGCCGTTCCCATGCTGATGGCCAGCGCGCCGAGACCGGCGACGATGGCGATAACGCTCTTCTTCATGATCGATCCCTCATGTGAGGGGACCAGCTCGCTCCGCCCCGGAGCTCGATCCCGTTTGATCCCGCTCTCTATGCCCGCACTCCATGGACAAGAATATGGCGCAGGACACACAGGCCGCCACCTGTCTCCCGGAATGAATGGGCAGTGCGCCTCGCCGCTCCGGCTCAGACCGCCTTGGCGAGGCGGCGGAAGAGCGATCGGCCGGGGGCGCGAAGCGCCATGCGGCGCGCAAGGCTCGGCGCCGGCGGCACATAATGCTCGAGCCCGGCGGCCGTCGAGCGCTCCGCCGATTCCTGCGCGACCTGTGCGGTCGCAAGCGCGGCCATGTTGATCTGCAGGACGGACATGAACTCGGCATGGGCGCTGCGCAGCCGCTCCACGGCATTGGGCGCCCAGTATTCGAGCTCAGGGCCGACCTGACGGAGAAACTCGAGATCGTCCATATGGGCGCGCGCATATTCGGACTTGCGCTGCTCGATCGCGGAGGCTGCGATGGTCTTGCCGGCCCGCAGCAGCGAGCTTTCCGCTTCGATCAGCTGGAGCAGCGCTTCCATGTTGGAGACGATGCGCGCGCAGGCGAGCGTGGCGTCTTCATGGCTGGTGATCCGCCAGTCTTCATCAGTCGATGCGGCATGGCGATGGGTGGCGCTGGGTTCACTCATGAGCGGGCTTTCCTGGCGGCGAACCAGACGCGAAGCGCGTCCCTCCTCAACCCTGGCGCGTTTCGGCGCTGGTCGGGAGAACGCCCCATTTAGCGATTGTCATCGTTAACAAATGCTTTCCGTCCGCGCGGTTTTGTCGTGTCCGCGAAACGACGGCGGCGAGTGAACCGAATCATTTCGTCGAACAATTCCAAGGCCGTGCGGGAAATTTCGCGCCAGTGAAAAAATGCCGCGCCAAGCCGCCTAAGCCGAATTGCTCGCCTCTTTCAAAGGCATTTGCCTAGCGCTTTGACCGGATTTCAGGCGGGTTTTCGAATGCGGATTCGTGCAGTTGTTCTCTGAGAGGTGCATCGCTATATTCCGCGCCGCAATGCCACCGTACCAGGGGTCATTCATGATGCTAGACAGTCTTGAAGCGTATCGGCCATCGGAGACCGAGCCCTTCATGAACGAGCGGCAAAGGGAGTACTTCCGTAAGAAGCTGCTCGCCTGGAAAGACGACATTCTGAAGGAATCTCGTGAGACGCTGCAGCATTTGCAGGACGAGAACGTCAATCATCCAGATCTTGCCGACCGTGCTTCCTCGGAGACGGACCGCGCCATCGAGCTCAGAGCCCGGGATCGGCAGCGCAAGCTGATCTCGAAGATCGATGCCGCCTTGCAGCGGATCGAGGACGGCAGCTATGGATTTTGCGAGGAGACGGGCGAGCCGATCAGCTTGAAGCGCCTCGACGCGCGGCCGATCGCGACCTTGTCCATCGAAGCCCAGGAGCGGCATGAGCGCCGCGAGCGGGTTTATCGCGACGATTAGGCCGGTCGCTTCGACGACGCGGGGGTACCCGACGGCCGGGGGAAGGCTCGAGGGTTGTACCACGACATGAAAAGGGCGCGGACCGTGATGGTTCCGCGCCCTTCTCTTTGGAAGAATGTCGTTCGCGCCAGCGACCCGCCTCGGCAGCGTGCCGCGATGCGGCCGCTATTTCTTGCGGCCGCCGGAGATTTCGCCCAGGAGCCGCGCCATCTCCTTTTCGAGATCGCCTACGGCAGTGGCCCGGGCTGCGGCGGCGCCCTCTTCGTCGCCCTCCGCTCCGCGATGGCCCAGAATCGGGGCCTCCTCGCTGAAGGCGGTATCGATATTGACCGGCTGGTCGCTCGCCGTGGGCGGCTCCACGGCAGGTGCGCGCTCCTCCGTCCTGACCTCGTCGGACACGGTGTCGAAGACCGGCTCGAAGCGCAGCGGGCGGCTGATCTCGGTGTCCGGCGTGCCGAAGGGCTCCTCGCCGGTCATGCGGGTCGGAGCCGGCGCCGGCGGAATGGGCGGGCGGACGGGCGCCGAAAACTCCGGCGCGGGCGCGGGGCCTGCCGGCTCGATCGAGGCTTCGCGCGTCACGATCGGCTCAGGCGGCGTGGCGAAGGGCGACGTCACGCGCGACTGCGGCTCGTTCGGGCGAACGCGTCCGGCGAGCCGACGACTATCGGCCGGCGTGGGCTCGGGCGGAACGGTCGGTGTCTGCCGCGAGCGGCCGCCGGAAAGGAAGGATGGCAGCCCGCGACCGCTCTTCACCTGCGGCTGGACCGGAGCACGGGGCGGCTGCGGGGCGGCGCGCATGGGCGGCTCCGCCGGAACTGGCGGCGGCTCGAAGGCCGGCGGGGGCGGCGCGGCGACGAATTCCGGCGCTGCCTCGCGCAAGGGTTCGTCACGGCGATAACTGGTCTCCTCGGCAGGCCGCTCGACCTCGGCCTGCGGCTCGATAACGGGGAGGGGCTCGGCGCGCAGGACCTCGTTCTGCGGCAACTCGCTGCGGCTCGGCTCGGCCAGGGGCGCGCGTTGCGGCTCCGCCATGCGGGCGGGTTCCGGCGCGCGCTGGGGCTCGGCGGCCCGCGGCGCGGCTCCCTCAGCTGCCGGTCGGCTGTTCACCTGCGGCGCAGGACCGCGTCCCGCACTGGTATCAAGACGCCTTTGTCCTGGCGCCGAGCGATGGATCGCCGCCTCGATCACGAGATCGCTGGTGCCGCCGACAAGGATCAGGTGCTCGACATTGTCGCGCCGTATCAGCAGCAGGCGGCGATGCGGATCGATCGGCAGCGCGTCGAGCACGCTCAGACGGGGTTGCCGGCCGCGTGTCGCTGTGTTGCCGAAGCGACCTCCCGTGAAACGGCGGATCAGCCAGAACACGATAAAGACCAGCACGAGGACGATGAGAAGCGTGATGGCGAACTGAGCAATCAGGGCGCCGGTAGCACCCAGCATCGGTTCGAAATAGTCACGCATTATGGTCTCCTGACAGCGCGCGAAGCGCCGCTCCGCGATCATCGGTATGGCCCGGGTGCCCATATGGGTCCCGATTCTGAAATTATGCGCCGTTTTCGGGCGCCCGTCCTCGATTGGCAAGGGCCGGGGAACCGATTCGATCTATCAATTCGTCAAACATATTAGGAATTTCCTAACCATGGCGGCTATCGGCGTTTCGCTCAAGCGGCAGATCGACGCCTCGGGCGAGGGCACGACACGTTCAGGATCGGCTAGGAAGCGCGGCCGCGTTGTATTCGCGAGCGATCCTCAGCATTGTGGCAAACGAATCCGCGTCACCGATTCTGTTCGGCCGACCGCGTCCGGAGGAGCAGATTGAGGTTGAGACGGTTCGAGTGTCGCAGGGTCGGTATGTCGAGATGACCGAGGAACCGCGCGGGATGGAAACCCGGCTGCCAATCATCGACCGGTCTGACCGGCCGAGCGGTATTGGCCGCCTTGTCGTGCTCGCGGCGGGGCTGGTGGGCGCGGCCTTGGCCTTTGCCCTGTTGCCGCCTGCCGCCGCCGAGCCTTTTGTCTTCGGCCTGCTCGGGCTTCTTGCCGTCATCGGCGTCTTCACCCTCTTTGCGGCGGCGATCGGCCTGGTGCGGATCGGGGGCCGGGCGCCGCGCGACGAACTCGCCCGCGGCTTCATCGATTCCATGGTCGAGGGGCTGGTGGTCACGGATCGCGACGGCCGCATCCTCTACGCCAACCGTTCCTATGCCGATTTGATCGGCGCGGATGACGAGCGCGATGTTCGCGCGGTCGAGCGTGTCTTTTCGGGTGACCAGGCGGCGAGCGAGGCGATCTATCGCCTGTCCCAGGCCGTGCGCGAAGGCAGGAGCGGCATCGAGGAAGTGCGCATGCCGCGCCCGCTCTCCGGCGCCATGTCCGGCACGCCGCGCTGGTACCGCATCCGCGTGCGCCCCGTCGCGATCAGCGCGGATGGTGACAAGAGCTCGCATGGGCGCGGCGGCGATCGCTTTCTGACGGCCTGGCGGGTCGCGGACGTGACGGCGGATCGCGAACAGCAGGAGACGGTGTTCCAGGACCTGCAGCACGCGATCGACTATCTCGATCACGCGCCGGCGGGCTTCCTTTCGGCCGAGCCGGATGGCCGGATCGTCTATCTGAACGCGACGCTTGCCGAATGGCTCGGCATCGATCTCACCTTCTTCCGGCCGGGTTCGTTGTCGCTGAAGGATATCGTGCGCGGCGATGCCGTGGCGCTCCTTGCCGGCGGCCGTTCTAGCCCCGGCGGCACGCAGACCGAGATCGTCGATCTCGACCTCGTCAAGCATAATGGCCAGAGCCTGCCGGTGCGCTTACTGCACAAGGTGCCGTATGCGAGCGACGGCGCGCCGGGCGCGACGCGCACGGTGGTGCTGAACCGGGGGCCGGGCGAGGACATATCGGAAGCGCTGCGCGCCGCGGAGGTCCGCTTCGCCCGCTTCTTCAACCATACGCCTTTTGCGATCGCCTCGATCGACAAGAGTGGCCGTGTCGGGCGCACCAATGCCGCCTTCGCGCATCTCTTCGGGCCAGCGAAGCGCGATGGCGGGACACGGGTTCGGCTGACGGATCTCGTCGGCGACGCCGGCCGGGCGGCCCTGCAGGACGCGCTCGAGGCGGCAGCGGGCGGGCGCGGCGATATCCCGCCGGTGGACACCTCGATTGCGGGCGCCGGTGATCGCAGCGTGCGCTTCTATGTCAGCGCGGTCGACGAGGAGGCGAGCGACAGCGAGATCGCGACGGTCTATGCGCTCGACACCACCGAGCAGCGGGCGCTCGAAGTGCAATTCGCGCAGAGCCAGAAGATGGAATCGATCGGCCAGCTCGCCGGCGGTGTCGCACATGATTTCAACAACGTCCTGACGGCCATCATCGGCTTCTCCGATCTCCTGCTCGCCAATCACCGGCCGAGCGATCCGTCATTCCAGGACATCATGAACATCAAGCAGAACGCCAATCGCGCGGCCGGCCTCGTGCGGCAGTTGCTGGCGTTCTCGCGTCGCCAGACGCTCCGGCCGCAGGTGCTGGCGATCGGCGATGTCCTCTCCGACCTTTCCATCCTGCTCGACCGATTGCTCGGCGAGAAGGTGGCGTTGTCGGTCGTGCATGGTCGCGATGTCTGGCCGATCAAGGCGGACATGAACCAGTTCGAACAGGTCGTGATCAACCTCGCGGTCAATGCGCGCGACGCGATGCCGAAAGGTGGCCAGCTCACGATCCGCACGCGCAACGTCACGGCCGAGGACACGGCGAGCTACGGCTACAAAGCCCTGCCGGCCGCCGACTATGTGCTGATCGAGGTCGAGGATACCGGCACGGGCATTCCGATCGAGGTGCAGTCCAAGATCTTCGAACCGTTCTTTTCGACCAAGGAGGTCGGCAAGGGCACCGGCCTCGGGCTCTCCACGGTCTACGGTATCGTCCGCCAGACCGGCGCGCATATCTTCTTCGACAGCGAGTTGGACAAGGGCACGGTCTTCCGGATATTCGTCCCGCGTCATATCCCGCTCGAGCAGCCGAAGGTCGAGGCGGTCGTCGAGAAGCCGGTCGAACTTGCCGACCTGACCGGCAGCGCGCACATCCTGCTCGTCGAAGACGAGGAGGCGGTCCGGGCCTTTGCGGCGCGGGCACTGGCCTCACGCGGCTACACCGTGCACGAGGCGGCATCGGGCGTCGAGGCTCTGGAGATCATGAAGGAGACGGGCGGCGAGATCGACCTGGTCGTCTCAGACGTCGTCATGCCGGAACTGGACGGCCCGTCATTGCTGCGCGAATTGCGCAAGCAGCGCCCCGGCATCAAGATCATTTTCGTCTCCGGCTACGCCGAGGACGCTTTCGCCAAGAACCTGCCGGATGGCGAGGCCTTCAACTTCCTGCCGAAGCCCTTCTCGCTCAAGCAATTGGCGACGGCGGTGAAAGAGGCGCTCGGTGAATAGCCGGGCGCCGTCGCGCGGAGATCCGAGATTGGACGAATTGTCGGCAGCCAATGGTCAGCCTTTGGCCGGGAAGATCGATCGCGCCACCCGCCATGTCTCGATCGACGCCAAGGATCCGGCCTTCTTCCAGAATCCCTATCCGGTGTTCGAGGCGATCCGCGACCTGACGCCGGCCTTCTACTGGGAGGAATACCAGCTCTGGTGTTTCCTCAACGCCGACGACGTCAACGCGCTCTTTCGCGACCGGCGTTTCGGACGCGAGATCCTGCATGTCGCGACCCGCGAGGAACTCGGCATGCCGGAGCCGGCTCCGCATCTGAAGCCGTTCTATGATGTCGACAGCCTCTCCATGCTGGAGCGCGAGCCGCCGGTGCATACGCGGCTCCGGACCCTGGTCAATCGCGCCTTCGTCTCGCGCCAGATCGAGCGCCTGAGGCCACGGATCGAGCGGCTGGCGCATGAGTTGATCGATCGCATCGAAGCAGAGGGCCGCGCCGAGCTGATCGAGGCCTATGCGGCGCCGATTCCCGTCGTGGTGATCGCGGAATTGCTCGGCGTGCCGGCCGAGCGCGCGCCCGACCTGCTCGACTGGTCGCACCGCATGGTCGGCATGTACCAGTTCGGCCGGACGCGGGCGATGGAGGATGCGGCGGTTTCCGCCACGCTCGCCTTTTCCGATTTTCTCCGCAGCTATGTGCGCGAGCGGCGCGGCAAGCCGGCCGACGATCTGATCAGCACGCTGATCGCTGCGGAGGAGGCGGGCGAAAAGCTCACCGAAGACGAGCTGATCACCACCTGTATCCTGTTGCTCAATGCAGGCCATGAGGCGACGGTGCACGCGACCGGCAATGGCGTGAAGACGATCCTCCAGACGGGCCTCGATCCGGCCGTCATCTTCGGCAGCGCGGATGCCACCGCCGCGACGATCGAGGAATGCCTGCGCTATGATCCGCCGCTGCATTTCTTCGCCCGCTATGCCCTCGAAGACCTCGACTATGGCGGCATACCGTTCCGCAAGGGCGACCGGGTCGGTCTCCTCATCGGTGCGGCGAACCGCGATCCGGCGCGCTTCGCCATGGCCGATCGCTTCGATCCATCACGCGCTCAGATCGCCAATCTCGCCTTTGGCGGCGGCATCCATTTCTGCATCGGCGCGCCGCTGGCGCGGCTGGAAATGCAGATTTCCATGCCGATCCTGTTCCAGCGCCTGCCGAGCCTGCGTCTCGCCGAGGCGCCGCTCTATCGCGACAACTATCATTTCCATGGCCTCGAAGCCCTGCGCGTCGCTTGGTGAGGCTTGCGTCCGCCCGTGAAACCGTCTGACTGTCGCCTGCACATGATCGGAGGGCGGGGAGCTATGTGGTCACGATGGGCACTCTTGGCGGCGGGGGCGCTTTGCCTGGCGCCGAGCCTCGCCTTTGGGCAGATCTATGTCGGCAATTCGCATCCGGCGCCCGAGATAGAGGCCGCCATTGCATCGGCCTTGGAACGCGAGCTCCATCTGCCGGCCGGCTTCGAGATCAGCATAGACAAGAAATCGCTGGCCCGGAACGGCCACGGCTATTGCGGCAGCGTCAGTCCCGGCAAGGGCCAGCCGTTCCAGCCCTTTCATGTGATCGTCGACCCCGATGGCAAGACGTCGTTGCTGATGCTCCCGGATGAACGGAAGCAAGGCGACATGCTGTCGGCAGAGGACACGAAGAAGATGCTCACCAATTTCGGTTGCATGGAGTAGCACTTGATCGAAGGACAGCCGAGCGCCACGGCCTTCCGCACCGCCATACGCCGGGCGGCGCATCAATTGCTCGACAAGCCGCTGGTGTTCGAGGATCCGCTGGCACTCACCATTATCGGCGGTGATCGCGGTTCGACGCTCGCACGCGACGAGCTTTCGCGCGCGGATTCGCCGGGCGGCGCAGCGCTGCGCTTTTTCCTGGCGGCCCGCAGCCGCTATGCCGAGGACAGGCTTGCCGCTGCTGTCGCCCGCGGCATCCGGCGCTATGTCGTGCTCGGCGCCGGCCTCGACACCTTCGCCTATCGCAATCGCTTCGCGGGTGACGGGCTTCGGGTCTATGAGGTCGACCGTCCCGCGACGCAGGCCTGGAAGAAGCAGCAACTCACGGCAACGGGCATTGCGATACCGCCGGATGTCGTCTTCGTGCCGATTGATTTCGCGACCGAGGCGCTGGACGAGCGGCTCGCGGCGGCCGGGCTCGCTCCCGACGAGCCGGCTTTCTTTTCCTGGCTGGGCGTCGTGCCCTATCTGACCGAGGAGGCGATCTTCGCGACGCTTCGCATCATCGCCGCGCGGCCATCCGGTTCGGAGGTGGTGTTCGACTATGCGCTGCAGCCCGACCGGCTCGGCCAGTTGCAGCGCCTCGCCTTCCAGACGCTGGCCGGCCGCGTTGCGGGTCTGGGCGAGCCCTTCGTCAGTTTCTTCAAGCCCGAGGATCTGGCACGACGCCTCGCCGATCTCGGCTTCACGGCGGTTGAAGATCTCGCCGGGCCCGATCTCGGCAAGGCCTATCTCGGTGTTGCATCGCCGCTCGACCGCTCATCGGCGGGTCATGTGGTCTCGGCGGTCAAGGCCTGACGCCGGCCACCAGGGCGGCCGGCGCGAGGCAAGCGGACAGATCAGGCGAGCGCCGCCGCAATCTCAGCGGCGAGGCGGGCATTGTTCTTCACCAGCGCGATATTGGTGACGAGGCTGCGCCCGGCGGTGAGCTCAAGGATGCGGCCGAGCACATAGGGCGTCACGGACTTGGCGCGGATCTTGTCGCGCTCGGCATCAATGATCGCCTGCTCGATATAGGCCCTCATTTCGTCGGCCGGGATCTCGTCGGCTGCCGGCACCGGATTGGCCACCAGCACACCGCCCGCGAGGCCGAGTTCGTCGCGCTTGGCGATGAAGGCGGCGATCTCGCCGGCCGCGTCGAGACGGAGCGGCGAGGGCAGGCCGCTCTGGCGCGACCAGAAGGCGGGCAGCTCGTCCTGGCCATAGGTGACGACGGGCACGCCGAGCGTTTCCAGCACTTCCAGCGTCTTGGGAATATCGAGCAGCGCCTTGGCGCCGGCGCAGACCACCGCGACCGGCGTGCGCGCCAGTTCGTGCAGGTCGGCGGAGACGTCGAAGCTGGTCTCGGCGCCGCGATGGACGCCGCCAATGCCCCCGGTCGCGAAGACGCGGATGCCGGCGAGATCGGCCGCGATCATGGTCGCGGCGACCGTCGTAGCACCAGGACGGCCGGTCGAAAGCGCGAAGGCGAGATCGGCGCGGGAAAGCTTCATGACGTTCTTGAGGCCGGCGAGCCGCTCCAGCTCCTCGGCCGTCAGCCCGACGCGGATCTTGCCGTCCATGATCGCGATGGTCGCCGGAACGGCGCCGGCGGCGCGCACGATATCTTCGACGGCGAGCGCGGTGGCGATGTTCTCGGGATAGGGCATGCCATGGGTGACAATGGTCGTCTCGAGCGCAACGATGGGCTTGCCGGCCGCCTTGGCGGTGGCGACTTCGTCTGAGAGGATGAGGCTGGTCGTTTCAAGCATGGCTGTCACCGGTGTCGCACGAAAGATCGGTTCAGCCCGCCGCAACAAGGGCGCGGGCGGGCCGATCGGGAAGCGGCGGACCATGGCCGATCGGCGCCCCGGCGCGCAAGCCCCGTCGCCGCGCTGCCTGTGATTCAATCCGATTGACGCAAGGGAAGAGATGGCACGTTCCCGTTCGGCAGCTTCGGTCGTTTGTTCTTGCGAATGAGAACAAAACATGTACATTGTCTGTGTTTGATCGACTCTGGGCTGTGTGAAATAAGGATCGTCGGGATGTCACAAGCTTCTCTCCGTCTCGTCGAAGGGGTTACAATGGACAAGTCGAAGGCGCTCGACGCGGCGCTTGGTCAGATCGAGCGCGCATTCGGCAAAGGGTCGATCATGCGCCTCGGCCTGAACAACAAGATCGTGGAAGTCGGAACCGTTCCGACGGGCTCGCTCGGGCTCGATATAGCGCTCGGCATTGGCGGCCTGCCGCGGGGCCGCATCGTCGAGATCTACGGGCCGGAATCCTCGGGCAAGACCACGCTCGCGCTGCACACCATCGCGGAAGCGCAGAAGAATGGCGGCATTTGCGCCTTCGTCGATGCGGAGCATGCGCTTGATCCGATCTATGCGCGCAAGCTCGGCGTCAATCTCGACGATCTCCTGATTTCGCAGCCCGATACGGGCGAGCAGGCGCTCGAGATCACCGACACGCTGGTCCGCTCCGGCGCGATCGACGTGCTGGTGGTCGATTCGGTCGCGGCCTTGACGCCGCGCGCCGAAATCGAGGGCGAAATGGGCGACAGCCTGCCGGGTCTCCAGGCGCGCTTGATGAGCCAGGCGCTGCGCAAGCTCACCGCGTCGATCTCCAAGTCGAACACCATGGTGATCTTCATCAACCAGATCCGCATGAAGATCGGTGTGATGTTCGGCAATCCCGAGACGACCACCGGCGGTAATGCGCTGAAGTTCTACGCGTCGGTCCGCCTCGACATTCGCCGCATCGGCGCGATCAAGGAGCGCGACGAGGTCGTGGGCAACCAGACCCGCGTCAAGGTCGTCAAGAACAAGCTGGCCCCGCCCTTCAAGCAGGTCGAATTCGACATCATGTATGGCGAAGGCGTGTCGAAGGTCGGCGAGCTGATCGATCTCGGCGTCAAGGCTGGCATCGTCGAGAAGTCGGGCGCCTGGTTCTCCTATGACAGCCAGCGGCTCGGCCAGGGGCGCGAGAACGCCAAGAACTTCCTGCGCGAGAATGTCGAGATCGCCAAGACGATCGAGCAGGCGATCCGCCAGAATGCCGGCCTCATCGCCGACCAGTTGCTGACCAATGGTGGTCCGGACAGCGAAGAGGATTCCGACGGCGCCATGGAAGCCTGACAGGCGACCACCCTTCTTTTCGTCGTGAAACCGCCGGCCAGTGAGCCGGCGGTTTTGTGTCGGGAGCGTGCGACGGCCGGCGTCGTGTGGTTAGCGGGGCCATGCGGGCGCCACGGTACCGACCGCGCGATCTGCCGGCGGTCGGGGCTCAGTGGGGGCGGGATCGGAGTCGTTTACCCGGATTGCCGCATCGCGCGTGAGGCTTTCGTCAGTCATATCGGGTGAAATTTCGCGCTTTGGGCGCCAGAGGGCTTGGCCCCACACGCGTTTTCTGGACAGCCCCGCGGTCGCTCGCTACAAACGCCCACTATCTTTTTTCGGTGGAGCCGCATCGATGCGGCTCCACCCTTTTTCGTATCAGGCGGTTCGGTTCATGAGCAGCGTCAACGACATCCGGTCGGCTTATCTCGGCTTCTTCCAGAAGAACGGTCACGAGGTCGTGCCATCGAGCCCGCTGGTACCGCGCAACGATCCGACGCTGATGTTCACCAATGCCGGCATGGTGCAGTTCAAGGATTATTTCACCGGCCGGATCGGCGCGCCCTATCCGCGCGCGACCACGTCGCAGAAATGCGTCCGTGCCGGTGGCAAGCACAATGATCTCGACAATGTCGGCTACACGGCCCGCCATCACACCTTCTTCGAGATGCTCGGTAATTTCTCTTTCGGCGATTATTTCAAGGAACGGGCGATCGAGCTCGCCTGGACGCTGATCACGAAGGAATTCGGCCTGCCGAAGGACAAGCTCCTCGTCACCGTCTATCACACCGACGACGAGGCGTTCGATCTCTGGAAGAAGATCGCCGGCCTTGCGGATGAGAAGATCATCCGCATCCCGACCTCGGACAATTTCTGGCAGATGGGCGATACCGGCCCGTGCGGCCCGTGCTCGGAAATTTTCTACGACCATGGCGATCACATTCCCGGTGGCCCGCCCGGCAGCCCGGAGGAGGATGGCGACCGCTTCATCGAGATCTGGAATCTCGTCTTCATGCAGTATGAGCAGATCGCGCCGGGAAACCGTGTTCCGCTCCCCAAGCCCTCGATCGATACCGGCATGGGTCTCGAGCGCGTCGCCGCCGTGTTGCAGGGCGTTCACGACAATTATGATATCGACCTCTTCAGGGCGCTGATCCGCGCTTCAGTCGAGGCGACGGGCGTGCCGGCGGAAGGTGCCGCACGTGCGAGCCACCGCATCATCGCCGATCATCTGCGCGCATCGAGCTTCCTGATCGCCGATGGCGTGCTGCCGTCTAATGAAGGCCGCGGCTATGTGCTGCGCCGCATCATGCGCCGCGCCATGCGCCACGCCCATATCCTGGGCGCAGCCGATCCGCTGCTCTGGCGGCTCGTGCCGGCGCTAGTGCGTGAGATGGGCCAGGCCTATCCGGAGCTCGTGCGCGCGGAGCCGCTGATCACGGAGACGCTGCGGCTCGAGGAAATCCGCTTCCGCCGCACGCTGGCGCGCGGCCTGACGCTGCTCGACGAGGCGACGTCGGGCTTTGCCGAAGGCTCGACGCTCGATGGCGAGACGGCATTCAAGCTCTATGACACTTACGGTTTCCCGCTCGACCTGACGCAGGATGCCCTGCGCGCGCGCGGCATTGGCGTCGATACCGACACCTTCCAGTCCGCGATGGAGCGGCAGAAGGCCGAAGCGCGCGCCAATTGGTCCGGCTCCGGCGACACCGCAACCGAGACCGTCTGGTATCCTCTGCGCGATCGTCTGGGCGCCACGGAATTCCTCGGCTATTCGGCTGAGGCTGCCGAGGGCAAGGTGCTGGCGCTGGTGCGCGACGGCGCCGAGATCGAGAGCGCGTCGGCCGGCGAGCCGGTTTCGATCGTCGTCAACCAGACCCCGTTCTATGGCGAATCGGGTGGCCAGGTTGGTGATGCCGGTCGCATCGAGACCGAACAGGGCGCGATCATCGCGATCGAGGACACCCAGAAGAAGGCCGACGGCCTCTTCGTGCATATCGGCAAGGTCGAGCAGGGCACGGTGGAGATGGGCGACGCGGTTCGCCTCTCCGTCGATCATGCGCGTCGCGGCGCGATCCGCTCGAACCATTCGGCGACCCATCTGCTCCATGCGGCGCTGCGCACCGTTCTCGGCGATCATGTCGCGCAGAAGGGCTCGCTCGTTGCCCCCGACCGGCTGCGCTTCGATTTCAGCCATCCGAAGCCGATCGACGAGACAGAGCTCGGAACGATCGAGGACATCGCCAATGCCGTCGTGTTGCAGGATGCGCCGGTCGTAACGCGGCTGATGGATCGCGACGAGGCCATGGGCTCCGGCGCCATGGCGCTGTTCGGCGAGAAATATGGCGATGAAGTCCGCGTGGTCACCATGGGTGAGCGGGACGGCAAGCCCTATTCGGTCGAGCTCTGCGGCGGCACGCATGTGGGCCGCACCGGCGAGATCGGCCTCGTGACGCTGGTCGGCGAAAGTGCGGTCGCCGCTGGCGTGCGCCGCGTCGAGGCGCTGACGGGCAAGGCGGCCCGCGATTATCTGGAGACGCAGGACAAGCGCCTCAAGGCCGTTGCGGCCGCGCTGAAGGTGCGCCCGGAAGAGGCTGCCGAACGCGTCGCGATTCTGGTCGAGGAGCGCCGCCGGCTTGAGAAAGAGCTGGCCGATGCCAAGAAGAAGCTGGCGCTCGGCGGTGGCGGACAGGCGGCCGGCGATGGCGTGCGCGAGGTCGGCTCGGTGCGCTATCTCGGCCGCGTCGTGGAAGGTATTGCGCCCAAGGATCTGAAGGGGCTCGTCGACGATGCGAAGAAGTCGGTCGGTTCCGGCATCGTCGCCTTTGTCGGCGTCTCGGATGATGGCAAGGCCGCGCTGGTCGTCGGTGTGAGCGAGGATCTGCTCGGGCGCTACAATGCGGTCGATCTCGTCCGCGCCGGTTCCGAGGTGCTCGGCGGCAAGGGCGGCGGTGGCAGGCCCGACATGGCACAGGCCGGCGGCCCCGATGGCGCCCGGGCCGGTGAAGCGCTCGCCGCAATCGAGACAGTGTTGGCCGCTTGAGGCCTGTGCCGACCAGGGGGAGGGCGGCATGGAACACGTCGTGGATGCCCGGCAGCTGCTGGTCTTCCTGATTGCGGCCGGCATCGTCGTGCCGCTTTTCCAGCATTTGAAGCTCGGGGTCGTCCTGGGCTTCCTGATCGCCGGCATCGCCGTCGGTCCGGGCGGATTCGGCCATCTGGTGCCGCTCTATCCGATCTTCGGCTATGCGACGATCAAGGATGCGAGCGTGATGCAGGGTCTCGGCGACCTCGGCATCATGTTTCTTCTCTTCACGATCGGGCTTGAACTGTCCTTCGCCAAGCTCGGCTCGGTCGGGCGGTTGATGGTCGGTGCCGGCGGGCTGCAGGTCGCGCTCTCGACGGCCGCGATCTACGGCGTTGCGGCAGCGCTCGGCTTCCAGTTCGACGATTCGCTGGTGTTCGGCATGGCGCTCGCGCTGTCGTCGACGGCGATCGTGACGCAGTCTCTGGTGGAGCGGCAGCGGCTCGGCGCACCGGTCGGCCGCACGGCGCTCGGCGTATTGATCCTGCAAGACATGATGGTTGTGCCGATCGTCATCATCGTCGGCATTCTGGGCCAGGAGGGGGCGAGCGTCGGCGCCTCGCTCATCAAGGGTATCGCGCTCGCGGCCGTGGTGGTCGTTGCGGTCGTCGTGATCGGCCGAACCATCATCAAGCCGTTGATGCGGCTCGCCGGGGCGACCGGCAACCGCACTCTGCTGATTGCGCTGGCCCTGCTCATCATTGTCGGAACCGGCGCGATCACCTCCCATGCCGGTCTGTCTGGCGCGCTTGGCGCATTCCTGGCCGGACTGCTGCTGAGCGAGACGGAATATCGCCATCAGCTCGATGTCGATATCGAGCCGTTCCGCGATCTTTTCCTCGGCCTGTTCTTCATGACCGTCGGCATGACGATCGACGTCGTTGCTGTCATGGGGCAATTGCCGCTCGTCCTCGGCGCGCTGGCCCTGCTGATTTCGATCAAGCTGGCCGCGGGCTATGTCGCCTGTCGCTTGGCCTGGATGCCGCGCTCCGTCTCGATCGAGACGACCTTCGTGCTGGCCGGCGCCGGCGAATTCGCCTTTGTCGTCTTCACGCTGGCCGCGCGCGACAATGTGGTCGCGCCGGACCTGACGCGCCTCGCGGCGACGATCGCCGCGCTGTCCATGGTCGTGACGCCCTTCCTCGGGGTGATCGGCGCCCGGCTCGCGGCTTATCTCGACAAACGCAGAAACCAGAGCGCCCATGGCGTCAGTGCCGATGAGGGCTATGCCGACCATGTGATCATCGGCGGCTTCGGCCGTTTCGGTGCTACGGTCGCCAATCTGCTCCAGGCCGAAGGCATCCCCTATGTCGGGCTCGATCTCAACGCCGAGCATGTCGAGCATGCCAAGGCGGAGGGCCAGACTGTGTTTTTCGGCGATGCGACGCGCCCCGAAATTCTGGAACGGCTGGGCGGCGCCCGCGCCCGCTCCTTCGTAGCGACGCCCGACGACGCGGGGGTGGCGGAAAAGATGGTGGCCGCGGTGCGGCAGCGCTGGCCCGATGCGGTCGTTCACGCGCGCGCCCGGAGCCTCGGCCATGCCCGCGCGCTGCTCGACCTCGGCGCCACGGATGTCGTGCCCGAGGCGCTGGAGGGTAGCCTGCAGCTGGCGGGCCTGATCCTCGCGGATGTCGGCCTGCCCGATGACGCGATTGATCAGCGCCTCTCCGTCGCGCGCGAGGCTGCCCGCGCGCAATTGCGCGAGGATTTCAGCGATCCGGCGACCGTCCGTCCGCGCGCGATCGACGATTGAGCTCCCGGATCGACCCGGCGTCGATGTCGGGCGGGGAAACCCTCAGTTCACCATGAAGCCGCCATCGATCGGCATGGTGATGCCGTTGACCATGGCGGCGCCGCTGCCGAGCAGATAGGCGATCGCGGTCGCGACTTCGTTCGGCTCGACGAAGCGGCCGAGCGGGATGCGGCTGAGCATGGGTTCGGATTTCGCGGGATCGCTCCACGCCTTCACCGCCATCGGCGTCAGCGTCACGACCGGGTTGACCGCATTCACGCGGATGCCGTGCCGGCCGAGTTCATTCGCCATCACGCGGGTCAGCGCGTCGAGCGCGCCCTTGGTGGCGCAATAGCTGGCGTGATCCTGGAAGCCGACCCAGGATGAGATCGAGGAGACGTTGACGATGGCACCCCGGTGCTGCCGGGCGATCATGTTGCGGGCCGTTTCCTGCGCCACGATCATGGCGGCGCGGACATTGACGGCCATCAGGTGATCGAAATTCTCGACCGATGTGTCGAGGAAGGATTCGAGCGTCGTCGTGCCGGCGCAGTTGACGAGAAAGTCGACCGGCTGCGCGGCCGAGGCGGCCCGGCGCGTGGCGTCCGCATCGGCGAGATCAACGGCGAAGGTCTCGCAGCCGATCTCCTCGGCAAGGCTCTCGAGATCGCGCGGGTCGCGGGATATGGCGATGACCTTCGCACCCAGTTCGGCGAAGTGAAGCGCCGTCGCCCGGCCTATGCCCTTGCCGGCGCCGGTGATGAGAATGCGCTTGTCGTGGAATTCGGACATGTCGGCTCCGGCTGGTGTCGTGGGCGGTTTTCAGGCCTGTCGATAGGCCCAAATGCGCAGCCCGCCAACGGGTTCAAAGCCGAGCGCCATGGATTTTTCCAATGCTTCGCCATGCTCATAGCCGACCAACGGCAGATCGCCGGCGAGCGTCGTCGCGAAGGCGAGGGCGCCCGCGATCGGGCTAAGGCCATCGGCCTCCGGCGCGAAGACATTGGACCAGCCCATGGCTGCGGCCGAACGATTGAGCGCCGCGCCGGCGACGATGTGGTCACCGTCAAAACCTGCGATCAGCGTCACGGCCGGATCGGCCAAAAGGGCGACGCGAAAGATCGGCTCGTCGACCACACCACCTGCCCAGGCCGTCTCCCAGGCGGCCAGTTGCCGCTCCGTCTCGACGACGCGCCAGCTGATATCGCCGCGATCGGCCGTCGATGGAGTGGGGGCGCGCAGGATCCATTCGGCCTCGAACAGCGGATCAAAACCGAGCGGCCTCAGATCGAGCGACTGGTAGCTGTCCTTGATCGCAAACGCCGCGCCGGCGCCGGCCTGGATCAAGGGCAGGGCCTGCTCGATCGCTGGCCGGCTGTCGCGGGCGAGCGTGACCGCGTTCGGATAGAAGGGCGGTGTTGCCTGCCGGTTGAACCAGAGCGCGTCGCCGAAGGTGCACGGCCGGCCATGTGCGCGGCAGATCGCGTCGCACCATTCGGCATTATTGAGCGCAGCAAGGCGGATGGGATCGTCCATCCGCCTTGCTTAGTCGATTGCTTCGAAGCGTCAAGTCGCCTGCGGATCAGCCGCGCTTGCGACCTTCGCTCTGCCGCGCCAGCATCCAGCCCGGATATTCCGGCGGCAAGGCGCTGACCGCGTCGAGCCGGGCGAGTTCGTCGGCGGAGAGTTCGATGTCCGTCGCGGCGAGGTTGTCGTCCAGCTGCTCGATCGTCTTCGCACCGATGATGACCGTCGTCACGAAGGGTTGTTTCAGCAGCCAGGCGAGCGCGATCCGCGCCACCGAGGTGCCTTTGGCGTTGGCGATGTCACGCATGACGTCGATCACGTCGAAGGCGCGGTCCTTGTTGACGGGCGGAAAGTCGAAATTCGCGCGGCGGCCACCCTCCGGCGAACTGCCGTCGCGATCATATTTGCCCGAGAGCAGGCCGCCCGCCAACGGGCTCCACACCATCAGGCCAACCTTCTGGTCGAGGAGCATCGGCGCGATGTCGCGTTCGAGGTCGCGACCGGCGATCGTGTAATAGGCCTGCAGTGAGGCGAAGCGGGCCCAGCCATTGTGGTCGGCGATGCCGAGCGCCTTCATGATCTGCCACGAGGCCCAGTTCGAGACGCCGACATAGCGGACATGCCCCTGGCGGACGAGATCGTCGAGGGCGCGGACCGTTTCCTCGATCGGGGTCAGCGGGTCGAAGCCGTGGATCTGGTAGAGATCGATATAGTCGGTACCGAGGCGGGTCAGGCTCGCCTTCACGGCGTCCATGATATGGCCGCGCGAGGCGCCGCGATCGTTCGGGCCGGGTCCGACCGAGCCGAGCGCCTTGGTCGCGAGCACGATGTCGGAGCGCTTCTTGCCCGAATTGACCATGGCACGGCCCGTGACTTCCTCGGAGAGCCCTTCCGAATAGACGTCGGCCGTATCGATGAAGTTGACGCCGGCATCGAGCGCGCGAGCGACGATGGTGTCGGCCGCCGACTGGTCGAGCTCGCCAATCGCGGTCCAGAAGCCACGACCGCCAAAGGTCATGGTGCCGAGGGTGATTTCCGAAACGAGGAGGCCTGTGCCTCCGAGCGTGTTGTAGCGCATGGGAATGTTCCGTTCTGGCTGGGGTGGCGCAGGGCGCCGGGTGGGATGCAGGCGAGCCGACGTCGGCCCGCCTGAAGGTGCTAGAAGGAGCCGTCGGTCTGGGGGGAGAGCGGGCGTGTCGCTTCGAGTTCCGCCGTCAGCCGCGCGATCTTGGCGGCGAACACCTCGGCCGCATCGCTGCCGGCCGCATAGCGGAAGGGCGGCTGTTCCTCTCCAGCGAGCGTGACGATGACGCCGGCGAGCTTGACCGGATCGCCGGCCTGTTGGTGGTTGCGCGCCGCATAGCCGCTACGGATCTGCGCCGAGACTTCGGCATAGTCCGCGATCCCTGCGGTGCTGAGGCGAACCGACGTGTCATCGAGAAAATCGGTGCGGAAGAAGCCGGGCTCGACCACGGTCACGCTGATCCCGAACGGCTCGATTTCCTGGGCGAGCGATTCCGAAAAGCCTTCGATTGCGAACTTGCTGGCGCAATAGAGCGAGCCGCCGAGGCCGCCGCGCAGGCCGGCAATCGACGAGAGATTGAAGATATGGCCCGAACGCTGTTGCCGCATCAGCGGCAGCACGGCGCGGGTCACGTTGAAGAGACCGAACACATTGGTTGCGAATTGCTGTTCGGCATCGCCGGGTGCGGTCTCCTCGAACAGTCCGAGCTGGCCATAGCCGGCATTGTTGACGAGCACGTCGATGCGTCCGAATTTCTCGGCGGCGGCTGCGACCGCCGCCTTGATCTGCGCCTCGGACGTGACGTCGAGGGCGACCGCCAGGAGACGGTCGCCGCCATCCGGGAAAGTCGCCTCGATCCGCGCCGGGTCACGCCCCGTGGCGACGACGCTGTCGCCGGCGGCGAGGGCGGCCCTGGTGATCTCGGCGCCGATGCCGCGCGTCGCTCCGGTAACAAACCAAGTCTTGCTCATGAGAAGCTCCTTCAATGACGCTCTTCAGATGGCGAGCACGGCTTCGCGGCGCTATCCAAAAGCTGCCGGCTTTTTGCACGATCCTCTCAGAGTCTTGATCGCCATGGTCGCATTGCTTGCGCCGGCCGGGTCTCTTTGTGCTATCGGAGCGGATATGGACCAGATGAACGAATTGCGCGGCCTGATCGCACGGCACTGCCAGGTTCCGCGCGTCGAGACGCCGATCCCGCGTGTGACGCTCATGCGCTCGGGCAACATGACGATGCCGTCGCGCGTCCTCTATGAACCGCTCTTCTGCATCGTGGCACAGGGCGCCAAGCGCGTCATCGTCGGCGACAATGTGCTGATTTATGATGCGGCTAAGTATCTGGTCGTCTCGGTCGATCTTCCGGCGAGTGGCGAGATCATCGACGCGAGTCCTGAGGAGCCATATCTCGCCTTCAGCCTGCGTCTCGACCGCGCCATGCTTGCGGCGATGCTGCTGGAACTTGCCGAGATCGAGGATGATGGCGCGCCGGTCGCTGGCATGGCCGTCTCGGCGGTCGATGCCGATTTGCTCGATCCTGTCATCCGCATGTTGAAACTGCTTGATCGGCCGCGCGATCTTCCCGTGCTCGGGCCGATGCTGGAGCGCGAGATCCTCTATCGGCTCTTGTGCGGCGCGCAGGGCCGCATGCTGCGCCAGATCGCGCTGTCCGACAGCCGGCTCTCCTGCATCAGCCGCGTGATCGACTGGATCAAGCACAATTATGCCGAGGCGGCCCGTGTCGAGATGCTGGCCGAAATCGCTGGCATGAGCGCGTCGTCTTTTCATCGTCATTTCAAGGCGGTGACATCGATGAGCCCGCTCCAGTTCCAGAAGCAGATCCGCCTGCAGGAGGCGCGCCGGCTGCTGCTCGCGCGGCCTGCGGACGCCGGGAGCATCGGCTTTGCCGTCGGCTATGAGAGCCAGTCCCAGTTCACGCGCGAATATAACCGCCTCTTCGGCGCGCCGCCCGCCCGTGACGCGGCGCGGCTGCGAGAGCTTTCGATCACCGATCCGCAGCGTATGGCAGAGCCGGTTTAGGGCATCGTCGCCACGAGACCGGTCGCGGACGTCTCAAGCGCCGGCACCTCTCCACGTCGCAATGGGGAGATGCTCAACTTGCCGAGGGCCGAGCCGCACCAGATTCAGGCCGCTTTCCGGCTGATGAACAGGCCGGTTTCCTTGGCGCTTTCGAGTACGCCGCCGCCAGCATCGAATGCTTCGGCCACGGCGCCACGGAACGATTGCAGTTCGGCCTCGCTGGCCCGGTCTCCGGGTGGGAACGACGTCATCGCCAGGATCAGGTCCTCCGGTTCGGTGACGCGCAGATGGGCCGGATGTTCACTTGCCGTGACATTGCCGAAGGCGGCGCGCATCAGTCGCTTCGCGTCGTCAAACCCGAAGGCGGCGGCCGCTGGATCGATCGGCGCGCTGCCGAGCCGGGTCGTCAGCGCGTAGATCTCGCGCATGTTGCCGATCCCGTTCGTCGTAACCGCCAGAAAGCCACCGGGCTTCAGCACGCGCCAGGCCTCGGAGATCGCCGTCATCTGATCGGCGACGTGATAGAGCATGTGCATGGCGATTACGGCGTCGAACGTCTCCGCGGCGAAGGGCAGCGCCGTTGCATCGGCCGTTTCGCCCTCGACGCCGTTGAAGCCCGCTGTCGCACAGCGGGTGACGGCTTCGCCGACCATCCCGGCCGATAGATCGAGCAGCGTCAGGCGGAGTTCGGCTGGTGCGATTGGCTCGGCCGCCGCCCAGAACCAACCGGGCCCGCAGCCGACGTCGAGTACGCGATCCCGGGCACGAAGCGGCAATTGCGAGGCCACCCACTCGAACCAGCCCGTTGCGGCAATCGTATAGTGCGAATTGAGTCGAGCACGCGCGGCAAGCTTGCGGCTATCGGCATATTGCTCGGCATTGCCGGTCGTGATCGACGACATGGTACCGATCCTCTGCCGTTGAAACCTGCCATCAGGCTAGCCTATGCGGCCCGGCCTTTCCAGCCGATCTCCGATCGGCGCCCGTAAACTGCTTGGCTATGCGTAGTCATCTTGCCGAAGATCGGCGCGGAGGCCCGCGCCGATCTCGCTGTCGATCGTTTGAAGAGAGCCACCTGACCGGCGAAAAGCCGCTGGCGGCCTCGGCTTATGCCATCGCCTTGTTCAGGTTTTCGCTGACCTTGTCGAGGAAGCCGGTGGTGGAGAGCCACTTCTGGTCCGGACCGACGAGGAGCGCGAGATCCTTGGTCATGAAGCCGGCTTCGACCGTGTCGACGCAGACCTTCTCGAGCGTCGACGAGAACTTGGCGAGTTCGGCATTGTCATCGAGCTTGGCGCGATGGGCGAGGCCGCGGGTCCAGGCGAAGATCGAGGCGATCGAGTTGGTCGACGTCTCCTTGCCCTTCTGATGCTCGCGGTAATGGCGCGTGACGGTGCCGTGCGCGGCCTCGGCCTCGACGGTCTTGCCATCGGGCGTCAGGAGCACGGAGGTCATCAGGCCGAGCGAGCCGAAGCCCTGCGCGACCGTGTCGGACTGGACGTCGCCATCATAGTTCTTGCACGCCCAGACATAGCCGCCGGACCACTTGAGCGCAGACGCGACCATGTCGTCGATCAGGCGATGCTCATAGGTGATGCCGGCTGCCTTGAAGGCGGCGGCGAATTCGGCATCGAACACTTCCTGGAACAGGTCCTTGAAGCGGCCGTCATAGGCCTTGAGGATCGTGTTCTTGGTCGAGAGGTAGACCGGATATTTGCGCATCAGGCCGTAATTCAGCGAGGCGCGGGCGAATTCGCGGATCGATTCGTCGAGGTTGTACATCGCCATGGCGACGCCAGCGCCCGGGAACTTGAAGACTTCCTTCTCGATGACGGTGCCGTCCTCGCCCTCGAACTTGACCGTCAGGCGGCCCTTGCCGGGAACCTTGAAATCGGTCGCCTTGTACTGGTCGCCGAAGGCGTGACGGCCGACGATGATCGGCTGCGTCCAGCCGGGCACCAGGCGCGGCACGTTCTGGCAGATGATCGGCTCGCGGAAGATCACGCCGCCGAGGATGTTGCGGATCGTGCCGTTCGGCGACTTCCACATTTCCTTCAGGTTGAATTCCTTCACGCGGGCTTCGTCCGGCGTGATCGTGGCGCATTTGACGCCGACGCCGACCTTCTTGATCGCTTCGGCGGCGTCGATCGTCACCTGATCGTTGGTCGCGTCGCGATGTTCGATGCCGAGGTCGTAATACTGCAGGTCGAGATCGAGATAGGGATGGATCAGCTTGTCTTTGATATTCTGCCAGATGATCCGGGTCATCTCATCGCCGTCGAGCTCAACGACGGGATTGGCTACCTTGATCTTCGCCATGGAGAAATTGCCTCGCCTTGGGGTTGGGAGCGCTCGGCCGGGGCGGTGGAGGCCGCGTGGTGGAGCGCGAGTGAAAAGTCGCTGTTGCTATAGCATCGGGGCTAGAGGGCGGAAAGTCGTCAGAGCGGCGTTTGACGCGCATCAATTCCTGCGCCCGGTAATGCGTCATGATGGTTGCCGATAGAGCGCGGGTATTGTTGCACAGCCCGTGATCCACTTCCTGCTCGCCTGTGCCAGCCAGAGAGGTCATCATGGCCCGCTTCTTCAAGCTCGCCGCCCGCGCGGCATTCGTTCTCCTTCTGCTCGGCGGCGCCGCGTCGGCCGACGATGATGGCGGGAGCCATCGCTTCGGCAACAGTCTCTTCACGACTGGCATGGATGTGCGCGTTGGCCAGCCGGGGTTGCGGGGCCTGTTCGCCGCAGGCGAGACGGTGGCCATCGACAGCGATATTTCGGGAACCGCCCATGCGGCGGGACGCAATGTCCGTTTCGACGCAGCGGTCGGCGGGGACGCTTACGCCATCGGCTATTCGGTCAGCTTCGACGCACCGGTCACCGGGGATGTGACGGCTGCCGGATATGCGGTCAATGTCGGTGCGAAAGGCTCGATCGGCGGCGAGGCGATACTGGGCGCCCGCTATGTCAACATTGATGGCCCGATCGCCGGCAATGCGCTGCTGACGGGTGATGTCGTCGAGATCGGTGCGCCGATCTCCGGCTCGGCCGAAATCCGGGCGCGCGAGATTCGGTTCGGGCCCGGCGCCCATATTGGCGGAAACCTCACCTATTGGAGTGACCGGGCGCTGAATATCCCGGCCGAGGTCATCGCGCCCGAGAAGGTGACGGCCAATATCGTCGCTCCACCGCCGGTGCCGCCTGGCATGACACACTTCATCGGCGGCGCGCTCATGTTCCTCGCCGTGCTGCTCGTCGCCGGCGTGCTGCTGGTCTGGATCCTGATGCCGGTGCTGGCCGATGCGCGCGGTGTTCTGACCAACCGTCCATGGCGCACCTTCTTCGCCGGGATCATCACCTTGTCGGCGCTGTTCGGTTCGGTCTTCGTGCTGTCGATTTCGCTGATCGGCATACCGCTGGTCCCGGTGATCATCCTGTTGATCCCGTTCCTGCTGATCGCCGGCTACCTGACCAGCGCCTATGTGGTCGGCGGTGCACTGCTCGACCGCGTCACGGGCCGCATTTCGGCCAGTCGCTGGGCTGCCATCGGGGCCATCCTCGTCGGCCTGGTCGTCCTGTCGATTCTCCACGCCATACCGATCTTCGGCTGGGTCGTCGGCGTGGTGGCGACACTGCTTGGTCTCGGCGCTCTGGCGCAGCGCGCCCTGACGGGTCGTCCGTCGGCGGTTGCAGGGCCGCTCTGAGACCGGAGCCCCGACCGAATTCGCAGAGTGGCCGACGGTCTCGCCGGCCGTGGTCTGACGTAACGACACGATAAGTCAGCGAGACGCGAAAAGAATCGGAACCCTGTCGCGCCATAGCGGTTGCCTCATCAGTCGTTGCTGCACTGCGGCAACAAATGTCGGTGCAGGCGAACGGAGACAGGCCATGCTGAAAGCCATTCCGGAAAACATGGACGAACTCATGGTGCGCGGTGGCGTCGCGCTCCTGGTCGGGCTGATCATCTGGTCGGCGCTTGTCGTGGCCATCAGCCTCGCAGCGCTGGCTGGCTATTCACTCTCGAATGCCCAGGCTTTCATTTGGGCGCATGATTGCGCGGCGGTTCTGGCTCTGGGCGTTCTCGCGCTCGGCCTTGCCGAGCGACAGGTCGCGGCCCTTCAGGATGCTCCCGACTGATCCGGCGGTCCATTCGACGGGGGATGCGCCATGAAGCGCGTGCTGCGCCGGGCAGCTATCGGCCTTCTCGTCGCGTCCGCGGCCACTCTCAACGGGTGCACGACATCGGAACGCACGGTGATAGCGGCGCGGAGCTCCATCGTGGGGCTCAGCCAAGCCGATATCCGCATGTGCGCCGGTTTCCCGCAGCGGACATCACGCGAGAGCGATGGCAGCGAGATCTGGAGCTATGAAACGGCGGTGTCGAGCGGTGGCGTGACGGTCAATGCGCCGGTCCTGTTCGGGGCGGCGAGCACGTCCGTCTCGATGAAGCCCGGCGGCGGCAATTGCCGCGCGCAGATCCGCTTCGTCGATGGACGCGCCGTGCGGCTCACTTATGCCGGCGACAATGACACGTCCTATGGCCGCAACACGGTCTGCGCACCGATCGTCGCGGCCTGTGTCGATTATGCCCGGGAGATCGCGCCGGCGCCTGCGATGTCCGCCGCGCCGGCGTCGATCAGTGTCAGGACGCCAGACGCCGCGCCGCCAGACCCAGGGCGATATAGCTCCAGCCCGTGAAGATCAGCGAGACGCCAGCGAGCGTGCCGGGAACCCAGAGGCCCGAGAACGGGTAGTTGGAGAGGATCATGACGCCGACCAGCAGCGCGATGATGCCCGCAGCCAGGATCCAGCCCCAGCCGTCCTGCGGGCGCAGGCGGAAGCCGAGCACGATCTGGAAGATGCCCTTGGCGATGAACACGGCCGCGATCACGAGCGTGAGCGCGAAGCTGCCGGAGACCGGCGAAGAGTAGATCGCGATGCCGCCGATCAGGACGATCACGCCGATCAGCAACTGCCAGATGAAGCCCGACCAGCTCTGGACGCGGAAGGCCTGGAAGATCTGGATGACGCCGGCGATGACGAGGATGGCGGCGAGGAAGATGCCGACGGCGAGACTGGAAACGAGCGGCATCATGATGGCGAAGATGCCGCCAATCAGGAACACCACGCCGAGCGCGATGAACCAGCCCCATTTCTGCAGGACCGTCGCCGAAATGCTCTTGTCCGAGACGATGACCGTCGGCATTGCCGTACCCCCAAAATAGCGCCCGAATCTGGCGCGGATGCTGCCATTCTACAACCATATTGCCGATATCGGAATGCGATGTGGAAGCGCCGAATCGGGCGCCCATCGCCTTGGGGGTTCGGACGTCTCTGGCGAGGGGCGATGCTATGCGTTAGGACAGCGCCACCCACGTTTTCGATCCCTTTGCGAGATCCATGTCAGATTCCGAACTCCTGATCGACGGACCTGCGATCATCCTCGTCGAGCCGCAACTCGGCGAGAATATCGGCACCGCCGCCCGCGCCATGGCGAATTTCGGCCTTCGCGACCTGCGTGTCGTGAACCCGCGCGACGGCTGGCCGAGCGAGAGCGCGCGCCGTGCCGCGAGCCGGGCCGACCATGTGTTCGACCGTATCCGCCTGTTCGGCACCGTCGAGGAGGCCGTGGCCGATCTCGGCTATGTGGCCGCGACGACCGCCCGCCCGCGCGAACTCGCCAAGACGGTTCGTGGTCCGGCTTCGGCGGCCGAGATGATGCGCGGCCGGATGATGGAGGGCGTGCGGACCGGTGTCTTGTTCGGACGCGAGCGGATCGGACTGACGAACGAGGAGATTTCGCTCGCCGACGAGATCGTAACGCTGCCGATCGATCCGCAATTCGCCTCGCTCAACATCGCGCAGGCCGTGCTGATCGTCGCTTATGAATGGCGGCGGAGCGGGCTGGAGAGCGAAGAGGCTGGGCTGCGCTTCACGACGCCGAACGACAGCCGCCCGGCGACCAAGGAAGAGCTGATCGGCCTGTTCGAGCATCTGGAAGGCGCGCTCGATGCCGTGACCTTCTTCCGTCCGGTCGAGAAGCGGCCGGTGGTCGTCCATACGCTGCGCGCCATGCTGCAGAAGGCGCAGTTCACCGAGAAGGACATCCGCACCCTGCGCGGCGTCATCGCGGCGCTCGAAAATCGTCCGACACGCCCCCGCCGGCGCGCCGACGGGACGGAGACGACCAGCCGCGAGGCCGACGATTGAGCATCCGGCTGCTGGTCTTCGATTCCGGGATAGGCGGTCTCTCCGTATTGCGCGAGATCCGCCGCAATCTGCCCTCGGCGGAGATCGCCTATGTCGCCGACGATGCCGCCTTTCCCTATGGCGATTGGGAGGCCGGACCGCTGCTCGAACATATCGTGGCGCTGATCGGCCGGTTGATCGCGCGGTTCCAGCCCGATGCTGTCGTCATCGCCTGCAACACGGCGTCCACGCTGGTGCTTCCCGCGCTGCGCGCTGCCCATCCCATTCCCTTCATCGGCACCGTGCCGGCGATCAAGCCGGCCACCGAGCGTACGAAGAGCGGCGTCATCGGTGTTCTCGCGACGCCCGGCACGATGAAGCGCGACTATACGCGCGAACTCATCCGCTCCTTCGCGCAGCGCTGCCATGTCCGCCTCGTCGGCTCGTCGGAACTCGCCCCGCTGGCGGAACGCGTCATGGCTGGTGAGGACGTGCCGGACGAGGCGATCCGAACCGAGATCGAACCGGCCTTCATCGAGGTCGATGGACGCAGAACCGATGTTGTCGTTCTGGCCTGCACGCATTATCCCTTTCTCCTCGAGCGGTTCGACCGGCTCGCGCCCTGGCCGGTGGCCTGGGTCGATCCGGCCGAAGCGATCGCGCGCCGTGTCCTTTCCGTGCTCGGCCGGGAGCCCGATCCCGAGGGAACGCCACTGAACAAGGGTGGTGCGTACCTAACTTCGGCAAAAGACTGGTCCCATAATCTCACCGGCTTGTTGGCGCAGTGCGGCCTCGAGCCGCGCGCCGGATAATCGGCAGGAAATGGAATTTCGATGTCGAATGTGAATATCGCGACCGCAGGCGCAGGGTCGCGCGATCCGCTGGATCGACTCCTTCCTGTCGCCGGGGTCGTCGGACTGGCGCTCTTCGTTCTGTTCAATCTCGTTGTCGTGGTGCTGGTCCTGCGCGATCCGTCCGCGAGCAGCGTCGTTCCGGTCTATCGCAATGGTGCGCTCGGCTGGTGGCGCGGCGAGGACATTTTCGGCGCCGGCCGCGAGGGCTTCCTCTATCTGCCGAGCTTTGCGGTGCTCTATACGCCGTTCGCGCTGCTGGGGCCGAATGTCGGCGATGCGCTCTGGCGGGTTGTCTCGGTCGTGCTTCTGGCCTTTGCATTGTGGCGCGCCAGCATCCTGGCCATGCCCTCCATGCCGGCGCGCGACCGGCTGCTGGTCTTCGGCGCGGCGCTGCTGTTCCTGATGCCGAGCGCGTTCAGCGCACTCCGGAACGGCCAGGCGACGACCATCCTGACGGCGCTCATGCTGCTCAGCGCGCTTTCGATCGCCGAGAGGCGCTGGTGGCTCGCCGCACTGCTGCTCGGGCTCGCCTTTGCGATCAAGCCGCTCGCCTTCGTCATGATGCTGCTGGTCGGGGTGCTTTATCCCAAGCTTGGCTGGCGCTTGCTGGTCGTTACGATCGGCGTGCTGCTGCTGCCGCTGGTCAATCCGGATCCCGTCGTGGCCTTCCACCTCTACGGGCTGGGCATCCAGAAGATCATGGTGGCCGGCGATCCGGGCGAGGGCGCATGGGCCGACATCACCGGCCTTCTCCACAGCCTCGGCATCTGGCTTTCGGACCCCGTCCTGACCGCGATCCGGATCGTGATCGCCGCCGTCGTGCTGGGGCTCGCCTACATCACGAAGCGCCGTCGTGACGGCCTCGATGCGGCGATCGACATATTCGCGCTCTCGGTCGTCTATCTGATGCTGATGAACCCGCGCACCGAGGCCAACACCTACATCATGTTCGGTTCGGTGCTCGCGGTTTACGCCAGCATCGTCTGGAACAGGGACCGCCTTGCGGGGCCGACCTGGTTCCTGGGCGCGATCGCCTTTGGCTTCCTCGTGCAGGCGCTCACGTTCAAGCTGACGAATCTCTGGCTGCAGCCGCTGCTCTGCCTCGCCTTCCTGCCCTTCCTGGTGTGGCGCTGCCTGGCAGCGCCGCAGGCGGCTACGACTTCGGCCCGGACGCGCTGACCGCCGAGCGGGGCTTGCGGAAGGCGATCAGGCGGTAGCCGAAATAGGAGAAAAACATGGCGATCGCCGTGGCGATGACCAGCGCCTCGATCAGCGGCATGGTCGGCCACACGATCAGCAATCCCGCATAGATCGCATAGTTGATCGAGACCGAGAGCCAGGCGACGGCGGCGTAGCGCAGGAACTCGCCGAGGCGCGGCGGCCCGGGCATGGGGAAGGTCCATGTGCGGTTGATCAGCCAGCCGACGACCATGGCGCAGGCGATGGCGAAGGGCCGTGCCGCAAAAGGGTTGGCGCCGAAATGGACGAGCAGCATGAGAATGCCCGCATCGACCAGAAAGGCGCTGCCACCCGCCACGAGGAAGCCGGCGAGATGGTGCAATTGCTGCCTGCGGCGAGGGCTCACGGCCATAACCATTCGATCCGTCCGTCCGTGTTGCGCCTCGGCCGCGTGATCAGCCGGTCCAGATCGGGATAGGTCATCAATGCGCCGAGCTCGTCAAGACGCCGGTCGAAGAGCGGGTCCAGCGCCGCAAGCTGCTGGTCGGGATAGCCGGGGTGGCACATGACGATCTGTCGTGGTCCCGGCGCCTTCAGAAAGGTCGTCAGCTCGTCAGCGAAGGCGCGCTCGCGATCAAACGCCGAAAATCCCGAAAAGCCCTCATTGGTCGCAATGCCATGGCGATGCGCGTCGGCACCGAAGCCGCGGGCGAGCAGGGTGACGAGCAGCGCCTTTCGCCCTGCACCGCGCCGCGCCGCGATTCGCCGAACAGTGTCGCCGGGATTGCGAAGCAGGGGCGTGTGGCCGGGATAGCGCCGGGACAATGCGTCGAGCAGGGCGGCACGGACTTTCGGCAGGACCTGAACATGGTGGTGGCCATCGACGAAATCGGGCGGCATGTTCGCCACGGTCTCGAACTGGTCGAGCTGACGGCTGATTTCCGCGCTGATTTCGGGCGCCGCAAGGCGGCCGGTGAAGGCCAGCCGCATCAGCGCCTGCAGGCCCGGAAACGGTCCATCGGGCGCCAAAGTCGGCATGGGGCCGAGCGGTCCACCTGTGGTCAGATTGAGATGAAGGCCGATCGCGGCTTTGGACCGCAATTCAGGCAACGCGGTCCGCTGCGCGGCCCAATCGGGCTCCGTCACCATCGCGCCCGTGGCCGACAGACGCCCCGCTCGGATCAATTCCGCGATGCCGCGCGATACGCCCGGCGAAAGCGCGAAATCATCGGCGCAGAGCAGCACCCTGTCCGCCATCAGTCCCTTTGCTCCGCCGACGCGATGCGGGTCTCCGGCGAGGCGGGGCGGGGACTGCCGCCGCCGATCGTCTCGTCGACGATGAAGAGCGGCCGGCCCTTCACCTCCTCGTAGATCCGCGCAACATACTCGCCGAGCACGCCCAGCGAGATGAGCTGCACGCCCGCGAAGAACATGATCGACACGACCAGCGTCGGGAAGCCCGGAACGTCGGGACCGTTGACGATCGTGTCGATGATGAAGGCGAGGCCGTAGAGCAGGGCGAAGACCGAGATGACGAGGCCGAGATAGGACCAGACCTTCAACGGGATCGTCGAGAACGACACGAGGCCGTCGATCGCGAAGCGCGCGAGCGAGACGAAGCCGAATTTCGAATCTCCGGCTTCGCGCCGGCCGACATCGAACGGCACGACGGTCGATTTGAAGCCGATCCAGGCATAGAGGCCCTTGCTGAACCGCGCGCGCTCGCCGAGCGCGTTCATCGCGTCGACCGCCTTGCGGTCCATCAGCAGGAAATCGACGGCGCCGGACGGAATGCTCGGCTTGGCGATCGCCGTGAAGACACGATGGAACGCCTTCGAATAGAGGCGGCGAAGCGCCGATTGCTGCTCGCTGTCGGTCCTTCGGCCGAAGACGATCTTGTAGCCGGCACGCCAGTTCTCGACGAAGCTGGGCAGGACCGCCGGGGGATGCTCGAGATCGCCATCCATGAGGATGATCGCGTCGCCCCCCGCATTGCGCAGACCGGCGGCGATCGCGACCTCCTTGCCGAAATTGCGGCTCAGCGCCAGGCCGCGAAAGCGCGGATCGCCCGCGTTCAGGACATGGATGATGTCCCGCGTTTCGTCTTTCGAGCCGTCATCGACGAACAGGACCGTCCATTCGATGCGGTCAATATGTTCCAGCACGGCCTTGAGTTCGGCCGCGAAACGATGGAGCCCGGCCTCCTCGTTGAAGACCGGTACGATGACGGTAAGCTGATCGGCAGACATGGGCGCTTCTTGGCAAGACGATGTCCCCATTTCGCGCCTGATCAGGGCCGTATGATGGCTTCAGCCGGCCCGGGCCGCATCCTTTATGATCTCGAACGAGCGTAGCCGGTCGGCATGCTCGTAAAAGTCGGATGTGATGATCAGTTCGTTCGCGCCGGTCTTGTCCAGGAAGGCCTGCAGTCCCGATTTGACCGTTTCGGGTCCGCCGATGACGGCAATACCGAGATGGGAGGCGACATACGCCTTCTCGCGTTCGTCCCAGAGCCCGTCCATGCTGTCCACCGGCGGCACCAGCACGGTCGGCTGGCCACGGACGAGATTGACCAGGCGCTGATAGGTGGTCGTCGCCAGATATTGTGCCTTCTCGTCGGTGTCCGCCGCGATCACCGGCAGGCCGACCATGATGTAGGGCTTGTCCAGATATTCCGACGGCCTGAAGAAATGGTGGTGAACTTCGATCGCCTCGAGCAGCCGCTGCGGCGCGAAATGGCTGGCAAATGCGAAGGGCAGGCCGAGCATGGCGGAAAGCTGCGCGCTGAAGGTCGATGAGCCGAGCAGCCAGACCGGCACGTTGGAACCCGAACCCGGCACGGCCCGAACCTTCTGGCCTTCGCCGGCCGGGGCGAGCAGGGCGAGCAGTTCCTGCACATTGCGCGGGAACGAGTTCTCGTCGTCGGCGAGATCGCGGCGCAGTGCGCGCGTGGTCAGCATGTCGGTCCCCGGCGCACGGCCGAGCCCGAGATCGATTCGCCCGGGATAGAGCGCCTCCAGTGTGCCGAACTGTTCCGCGATGACGATCGGCGCGTGGTTCGGCAGCATCACTCCGCCGGAGCCGACGCGAATGGTCGACGTGCCGCCCGCGACATGGCCGATCAGTACGGAGGTCGCGGAACTCGCAATGCCGGGCATGTTGTGATGCTCGGCGAGCCAGAAGCGATTATAGCCGAGCTTTTCCACATGGCGGGCGAGATCGAGCGTGTCGGCGAGCGCGGCCGATATGGTGCCGCCCTGGCGGACTGGCGCGAGGTCGAGGACCGAGAGCGGCGTATCGGCGAGATTGGGCATGGGGAGATTTCCGGATCTGCGAATGTCATCGCCATGTGGGGTTGCGGCGGACCATCGAAAAGGGGCTTCGATAAGCGAGGCTTACAAAGTCGCCCCCTGCTAGGCTCCGCGCAACGAACCGGCTAAGCAGGGTCATTGCCGCAAGGGAGATCGCGCATGCCCGGTTGGGGAATTCTCGGCACCAGCTTCATTTCCGATACCGTCGCCAAGGCCATCGGACAGAGCCCGGGGTCCCGCATCGCGGCTGTCGCGGGGCGCGATGCGGCGCGGACAGAGGCGTTTCGCGCCCGCTTCGCCATTCCTGCGGCCTATACCGATTTCGATGCGCTTCTTGCCGATCCGTCGGTCGACATCGTCTATGTCGGCCTGCCGAACAATCTCCATCATGTCTGGACCATTCGAGCCGCGGCCACCGGCAAGCCGGTGCTGAGCGAAAAGTCGCTCTCGATCGACATGGAGAAGAGCCATGCGCTGGTCGATGCAGTTCGCGCGCATGACAGCTTCTTCGTCGAAGGGCTGATGTATCTGGCTCACCCTGTGATCGCGCGTTTCGTGGAGATCCTGCGCGATGGCCGGCTCGGCGCGGTCAAATCGATCCACGCCAGCTATGCCGCCGATATCTGGCAACTGGTCAATCCCGAGGGGCGCGGCGTTCTCTACAATCTCGGCTGCTATCCGGTTTCGCTGCTGCATCTCGCCATCCAGACCGTGGCAGGCGAGGGCGCCTTCCGCGACCGAGCGGGAACGGGCCTCGGCACGATCTCCGCCCATGACGGCAATGTCAGCGAGGCCGCGATCGCGCTGCGCTTCGGCAATGGCATTCTGGCCACCGTCCAGACGGCCGAGACGCATGGCATGCATCCTGAATTCACAGTGATCGGCGAAAAGGGCAGCCTCAGCTTTGTGACGAATCCCTGGTTGCCCGTCGCGGGCAGCAACCGTCTTGTGTGGACGGGATTCGACGGTTCTTCGGAGGTCATCGAGGTGCAGTCCGACGGCGACGCGTTCCTGCATCAGGTGCGGATGGTCGAGCGGAGCCTCGCCGCCGGATTGAAGCAGGCGGAGCGCCCGTCGCCGCGGCTGGACGACTCGATCGAGATCATGGAACTGCTGACGCAGTGGGAGGCGGATGTGCGGCGCGGCTGAGCGGGTCCAACCCTGGGCCGCGCGCGGGAGGCTTGGCGGCTTGCCCCGAACGATGGTTAGCTCGGTTGGCCCAGCGCCATCTCCAAAGCGGCCTCGGCATGGATCATCGTCGTATCGTAGAGCGGCACGGTGCTGTCTTCGGGCTTCACCAGTAGCATGATCTCCGTGCAGCCGAGGATGATGGCCTCCGCGCCGCGTTCGACGAGGCGGGTGATCACCGCGCGATAGGCCTGCCGCGAGCTTTCGACGACCCGGCCCTGCACCAGTTCCTCATAGATGATGCGGTGGACGGTCGTGCGATCGGCCTCATCGGGAATCAGAACATCGAGCCCGTGCTTGTCGGCGAGTCGGCCCTTGTAGAAGTCCTGCTCCATCGTGAAGGCGGTGCCGAGCAGGCCGACACGACGGTGGCCGTCGGCGCGGATGCGCGTTGCGGTCGGGTCGGCGATATGCAGCAGCGGCAGCGAAATCGCCGCCTGAACCTCGGCCGCCATGCGGTGCATCGTATTGGTGCAGATCACGACGAAGTCGGCGCCGCCGCGCTCGAGCCGCTGCGCCGCCTCTATCATCAGCAGGGTGGCATCCTGCCAGCGTCCTTCGTGCTGCAACGCCTCGACTTCGGCGAAATCGAATGACCACATCAGGCAGCGCGCGGAGTGCAGGCCGCCCAGGCGGTCGCGCACGCGCTCATTGATGATGCGATAATATTCAGCCGAGCTTTCCCAGCTCATGCCGCCGATCAGGCCGATGACTTTCTGCGACATGTGTCCCGCCTTTTCGCTATGCTGCGTTTCGTGATCGCCGCCTCAATGCCCCTGCCGGCCATGGCGCGCAAGCCTCTGCTCACGGAGCGCGCGGTTCATATAGTGCCGCGCGGATCGGTCTATATTTGACACTCCCGCCCATCTCGTCTAAAGACCCAGCCATCGCGCGGGTCCATTTGGGCCCGCGTGTTATTTCACGCACCCGCGGATAAAGCGCTCGTCGCTTTGTCCTGTCGGTCCGCCCAGGCGGACAGAGGAGGGCGCGTGTCCCTGAAACGCGTAATCCAAGGGATATGCGATGTCGAAGCGTGCTTCGTCCAAACATAAGATCGATCGCCGTCTTGGCGAAAACCTCTGGGGCCGTCCGAAGTCCCCGGTCAACAAGCGCGAATACGGCCCGGGCCAGCATGGCCAGCGCCGCAAGGGCAAGGTTTCCGATTACGGCACCCAGCTCCGCGCCAAGCAGAAGCTCAAGGGCTATTACGGCAACATCTCCGAGAAGCAGTTCCGGAAGATCTATGCCGAGGCGACGCGCCGGAAGGGCGATTCGTCCGAGAGCTTGATCAGCCTGCTCGAGAGCCGGCTGGACGCGATCGTCTATCGCGCCAAGTTCGTTCCGACCGTCTTCGCCGCGCGCCAGTTCGTCTCGCACGGCCACGTCAAGGTCAACGGCCGCCGCGTCACCATTCCGAGCTATTCGGTCAAGGTCGGTGACCTGATCGAGGTCAAGGAATCGTCGAAGCAGCTCGCGATCGTCATCGAGGCGACCCAGCTCGCCGAGCGCGACGTTCCCGACTACATCGAAGTCGATCATCACAAGATGACCGCGACCTTCGCGCGCGTCCCGAGCCTCGCGGACGTGCCGTATCCGGTCCACATGGAGCCGAACCTGGTCGTCGAGTTCTACTCGCGCTGATCGGTTTCAGGTCTCGAATTGGGAAAGGCCGTCCTTCGGGGCGGCCTTTTCATTTTCGGGTGGCGTATGGTGCCGCCTTCATTGCCGTGTGAAGCCGCCCGTCAGAGAGCGGCGCGGAGGAACGATTCCATGTCCGAGATTGCAGCCGAAAAGCCAAGCGGCGCCGCTGTCGGTGGCTTCGTCGCCATCGCCATCACCATCGTGACATGGGCATCCGCCTTTGCCGCGATCCGGGTCGGGCTTCGCTATCTGAGCCCGGTCGAGCTGGCCGCCGCGCGCTACCTGTCGGCTGCGGTGCCGGCCGGGCTCTATCTCCTGATCGCGCGGCCGCCGCTGCCCTCGCTCAGGGACTTCATCCGCCTCGTCATCATCGCTGTGACCTTCATCTCGGCCTATGCCGTCCTGCTTAATACGGGCGAGATGACGATTCCGGCCGGACCGGCCTCCTTCATCATCCAGATCAACCCGGTCATGGTGGCGCTGGTCGCCATGCCGCTGCTCGGCGAGCGCTTCGGGCTCTATGGCTGGCTCGGTACGCTGATCTCGTTCCTTGGTGTCGGGCTGATCGCCTATGGCAGCGGCGACGGCTTCAGCCTGAATGTCGGCGCGCTGCTCATTCTCGGTGCCGCCCTCTGCACATCGGTCTCGACCATCATGCAGAAGCCACTGCTCGGCCGCATGCCGGCCCTGGCCGTCACGGCCTGGATCCTGCTGCTCGGGCCGCTGCCATTGCTGCCGGCGGTGCCCGAGACGATCTCGGCTCTCAGCCTCGCGCCGTCATCGGTCATTCTTTCGATCGCCTATCTCGCCCTGATCCCGACCGTGATCGGCTATCTGACATGGGCCGTGGCGCTGAAGCAGTTTCCCGCCGGGCGCGCCTCGAACTTCCTCTACTGCATCGCGCCGACGGCGACGATCATCGGCTATTTCTGGCTTGGCGAGATCCCGACCATCCTTGGCCTCGTCGGCGGCGCGATGGCGATCGGTGGCGTGCTGATCGTCAATCTGGCGCGGCGGCGATAGGCGCGGCCTTTGTTGCGCGACGCGCGCCGAACGGGCAAAAGGGAGCCGTTGCAGGAGCCTCCCCATGTCCGCCGTTCTCGATTTCGAGCTCGATTCCGATTCTGATCCTCAAGGCGACGAACTGCCCGCGCTCTTTCGTCGGGCGCCATCCGGCGTCGAGTTCGCCAAGCTGCGGAAAAGGCTGATCCGGCAGACGCGTCAGGCACTCGACGATTTCGCCATGGTGCGGCCGGGCGATCGCTGGCTCGTCTGCCTCTCCGGCGGCAAGGATTCCTATACGCTGCTCGCCATGCTGCTCGATCTGAAATGGCGTGGCCTGCTGCCCGTCGATCTGCTCGCCTGCAATCTCGACCAGGCGCAGCCGGGCTTCCCGGCCGACGTGCTGCCGCGCTTCCTCGACGAGGTCGGCGTTCCCTACCGGATCGAGCGTCAGGACACCTATTCGATCGTCACGTCCAAGGTGCAGGCCGGCAAGACCTATTGCGCGCTCTGCTCGCGCCTTCGCCGCGGCCATCTCTATCGCGTGGCGCGGGAGGAGGGGTGCCAGGCCGTCGTGCTCGGCCATCACCGCGAGGACATTCTCGAGACATTCTTCCTCAACCTCTTCCATGGCGGCAAGCTCGCGGCGATGCCGCCGAAGCTGGTCAATGAGGAGGGCGATCAGTTCGTGCTGCGGCCGCTCGCCTATGCCGCGGAAGATGATATCGCCCGCTTCGCGCAGGCCATGGCGTTCCCGATCATCCCCTGCGATCTCTGCGGGTCTCAGGAGGGGCTGCAGCGCAACGCCGTGAAGGCGATGCTCGCCGATTGGGAGAAGAAGGCGCCGGGCCGCAAGGAAATCATGCTGAAGGCGTTGGCCAACGGCAATCCCTCGCACCTGCTCGACCGCGACATGTTCGATTTCGCCGGGCTCGATCTGCGCGCGTCATAACGAAAAGGGACGGCGCTGATTCGCGTCGTCCCGAAGTTCACTTCAGCAAGGCGTATGGTCGAACCGCTACGGCGATGCCCTACGGGCAAGGATGCTGGCGGCCATCATAACCGGTGTAGGTGCCGGTATTGGGATTGTACGAGCGGTAGCGCTGCGAGCAGTAGGAAACGTTGTTGTTGTAGCGGTCCTGGTTCGCCGCGCCGGCGATCATGGCGCCTGCGGCAAGCCCGATCACGCCAGCCGCCACGGCCGCTCCAGTATTGTTATTATAGTAGTAGCCGTTGCGATAGGTATAGCCACGGCGCGGGCCATAATAGCGACCATGACCATAATAGCGCGGGCCGCCATTGTGGTAGCGGGGGCCACCGCCGTTCCAGCCATTTGGCCGATCCCAGTTCTGCGCGAGCTGAAATGATCCGTCAGCCGGCTGGGCCTGGGCGGCCGATGGAATTGCGAGCGCCGACGTCGCGACCAGTGCTGTCGCCAGGCCACAAACGGCGAGCTTCTTGACGTTCTCGAACATAATATATCCTCCATCACTCGTATCGTTGACCGGATCGACTTCTCGCAAGCGAGAGAAAGCATGCCGATATTCGGCGCCGATACGCGTTGGTCTGTGAAGTTACAACGGACGGAGAATGGATTGGTTCCTTCGATTGATCGCGCCACACGGCGAACAAACGAAAACGGCGCGCATCAGAGATGCACGCCGTTTCAAATCAAAGACCGATGGCGGATGTCGCTCAGGCCGGCTGAGCGACCGCGATGCCCTTTTCGGTGAAATAGGACTGGATCTCGCCGGCCTGGAACATCTCGCGAATGATGTCGCAGCCGCCGACGAACTCGCCCTTCACATAGAGCTGCGGAATGGTCGGCCAGTTGGAATAATCCTTGATGCCCTGGCGGATATCGGCGTCGGCGAGCACGTTGATGCCCTTATAGTCGACCCCGAGATAATCGAGGATCTGGACCACCTGACCCGAGAAGCCGCACTGCGGGAAGGCCGGCGTGCCCTTCATGAACAGCACGACGTCGTTCGACTTCACTTCGTTGTCGATGAAGGTCTGAATATCGCTCATTCAATCGATCCTTTGTCGATGGCGGCTCGCCGAACCTCCGAGGCCCGGTCATTCTCGCCGTCAATTGGGACTTCCCTACGCCTGCGGCAACCGCGCCGACAAGAACTTTCCATGCATTTGGTGGGCCAGAACGGAAAATCTATTCCGGCGCGCTGGTCTGCAGGGCCAGCGCATGCAGGGCGCCGCCCATGTTTCCCTTGAGCGCGGCATAGATCATCTGGTGCTGCTGCACCCGGTTCTTGCCGCGGAATGATTCGGATACGACTTCGGCGGCATAGTGGTCGCCGTCGCCTGCAAGATCACGGATGACGACCTTGGCATCGGGCAGGGCCGCCTTGATCAGGCCTTCAATGTCGCGTGCATCCATTGCCATTGTCAGTTTCCTTGCGCCGTGGGGATCGCTGTCGCTCTCGGCCCGCCGCAGGTCACGCGCTGCCGGCCATGAACGCTGGAAACCAATTCTCGTGGCCTTGGCGGAGCTTTGCAACAGATATGGTGGCGAAGTCCGCAACATCCAGTGTCGTGCCGCCAACCGTGCCGAGTATCCTGAGATCGATCCCGGCCTCCGCCGCCGATGCCGTGATCGCATCGACGAGGGCGGGTGAGACGGTCACGACATAGCGCGCCTGATCCTCGCCGAAGAGGAAACCATGCGGCGTCGCGGCGCTTTCGGGCAGCTTGATCGTCGCGCCGAGATCGCCGGCCATCGCCATTTCGGCGAGCGCCACCATGAGGCCACCATCGGAGATGTCGTGGCAGGCGCTGACGAAATGGCCCTGGATCAGCGAGCGCACGAAATCACCGACGCGCCGCTCCTCCGCGAGATCGACGGGCGGCGGAGCGCCTTCCTCGCGGCCGAGAATCTCGCGCAGATAGATCGACTGGCCGAGATGCGTGCCATCGCGGCCAATGAGCAGGACGACATCACCATCCGCCTTGAAGGCCACCGTCGCCATCCTGTCGATTTCAGAGAGCAGGCCGACGCCGCCAATGGCCGGGGTCGGCAGGATGCCGACGCCATTGGTCTCGTTGTAGAGCGAGACATTGCCGGAGACGATCGGGAAATCGAGCGCGCGGCAGGCAGCGCCGATGCCTTCGATCGCGCCGACGAACTGGCCCATGATTTCCGGCTTTTCCGGATTGCCGAAATTCAGATTGTCGGTCGCGGCGAGGGGCAGGGCACCCACCGCCGTGATGTTGCGCCAGCATTCGGCGATCGCCTGCTTGCCGCCCTCGAAAGGATCCGCCTCGCAATAGCGCGGGCTGACATCGAGCGAGAAGGCAAGCGCCTTGTTCGGCTGGCCCTCGACGCGCACGACGGCGGCGTCGCCGCCCGGGCGCTGCGCGGTGTTGCCCTGGATCAGGTGATCATACTGTTCCCAGACCCAGCGGCGCGAGGCCATGTCGGGCGAGGAGACGATCTTCAGCAGCGCCTCGGCATAATCGTTCGGCTCCGGAATATCCGAGGCCGGAATCACCGCCGGGGCCGGACGGCGCACGAAGGGCCGGTCATATTCCGGCGCCTGGTCACCCAGATCCTTGATCGGCAGGTTGGCCACTTCCTCGCCCTTGTGCAGCACGCGGAAGCGGAGATCATCCGTCGTGTAGCCTACGATCGCAAAATCGAGGCCCCATTTGACGAAGATCGCCTCGGCTTCCTTTTCCTGCTCGGGGCGGAGCACCATGAGCATGCGCTCCTGGCTCTCCGAGAGCATCATCTCATAGGCCGACATGCCCGCCTCGCGGCAGGGGACCTTGTCGAGATCGAGTTCGATGCCGAGATCGCCCTTGGCGCCCATCTCGACGGCCGAGCAGGTGAGGCCGGCCGCGCCCATGTCCTGGATCGCGATGATCGCGCCCGTCTTCATCAGTTCGAGGCACGCCTCGAGCAGCAGCTTTTCCGAGAAGGGATCGCCGACCTGGACGGTGGGGCGCTTCTCCTCGATCGAATCGTCGAATTCGGCCGAGGCCATAGTGGCGCCGCCGACGCCGTCACGACCGGTCTTCGAGCCGAGATAGACGACGGGGAGGCCAACGCCTTCCGCCTTCGAATAGAAGATCTTGTCCGCATCGGCGAGGCCGGCCGCAAAGGCGTTGACCAGGATGTTGCCATTGTAGCGGGCGTGGAAATTGACCTCGCCGCCGACCGTCGGCACGCCGAAGGAATTGCCATAGCCGCCGACGCCCGAGACGACGCCCGAGACCAGATGGCGCGTCTTCGGATGATCGGCCGAACCGAAGCGGAGCGCGTTCATCGCCGCGATCGGCCGCGCGCCCATGGTGAAGACGTCGCGCAAGATTCCGCCCACGCCCGTCGCCGCGCCCTGATAGGGCTCGATGAAGGAGGGGTGGTTGTGGCTCTCCATCTTGAAGATGATCGCCTGGCCGTCATCGATATCGACCACGCCGGCATTCTCGCCAGGGCCGCAAATGACGCGCGGGCCGGTCGTCGGCAGCGTGCGCAGCCATTTCTTCGAGGATTTGTACGAGCAGTGCTCGTTCCACATGGCTGAGAAGATGCCGAGCTCGGTCAAGGTCGGCTCGCGACCGATCAGGTCGAGGATGCGCTGATATTCGTCAGGCTTGAGGCCATGGCTGGCGACGAGTTCGGGCGTGATCGGCGTGTCGTTCTGGAGCACGGAAAACCTCGGTCGAATGTGTCGACGTTGCGATAGAGCGCAGGGCGACATCTGTAAATGGCAGGGCGGCAAAAGACTGGGCGGCGGCGCAGATTCCGCTGCCATGAGGCGGAAATCGGGGCACTCTGCTCCGAGAAACGGCGTGACATCTGGGTCCCTCGCGCCGCATTTTCAACGCAGCCAGTGAAGGGAACCCCATGCTGCAGTTCAATCACGTCGCCAACCGGATCGACGGACGTCATTTCGATATCATCGTCGCCATGTTCCTCGAAAAGCTCGGCTTCGAGACATTGCGCCGGCTGGATCGCGCGATCTGGATGCGGCAGCCCGGCACCAATATCGATCTTCAGCTGAACCGCAGCGTCGAACAGTCCCGCGATGACGACAAGCTGAAGTCGCAAGTGTCGTTCCTGAGCACCACGCCGCAGCAGGATCTCGAGGAACTCGCCATCTGGCTCCGGGAACGCGGACTGAATGCGCAGGTTTCGGCCTATACCACCCGCGAATTCTATCTCGACGTGCCCGAGGCCTTTGTCGATTTCGTCGTCGAAGCGATGCTGCCCGAACTCGCCGACTACCCGATCAAGGAATGATCCCTGCGGGGCGGGACGCAGCCCGATCAGGCGACCGCCTTCAGTGCCGCCTCGAACAGAGGCCGTCCATCGAGCCCGCCATTCAGCGGCTCGATCAGGTTTTCCGGATGCGGCATCATGCCGAGCACATTGCGCTTTTCCGACAGGATGCCGGCAATGTCATCGATCGAGCCGTTGGGGTTGTCGACATAGCGGAAGGCGATGCGGTCTTCGTCGTTGAGCCGCTTCAGCGTCTCGTCGTCGGCGCGATAATTGCCGTCACCATGGGCGACCGGCGAGCGGATGACCTGGCCCTTGGTGTAGCCGTTCGTGAACTGGCTCGCCGTCGTCTCGACGCGCAGATGCACTTCCTTGCAGATGAACTTGAGCCCGGCATTGCGCATCAGCACGCCCGGCAGCAGGCCGGCTTCGCACAGGATCTGAAACCCGTTGCAGACGCCCAGCACCGCTACGCCGCGCTCGGCCTCGCGGGCGATCGCTGCCATGATCGGCTCGCGCGCGGCGATCGCGCCGGAGCGCAGATAATCGCCGTAGGAGAAGCCGCCCGGAATGACGATCAGGTCGACTTTGGGCAGGTCGTGATCGCCATGCCAGACCGTCACGGGCCTATGGCCGCTGATTTTCTCGATCGCCGCGATCATGTCGCGTTCGCGATTGGAGCCGGGGAAGACGACGACAGCGGATTTCATGAAAGATGCCTCCGCTCAGCCGACGATCTCGACCCGGTAATTCTCGATCACCGTATTGGCCAGCAGCCTGGCGGCCATGGCTTCAAGCTCCGCCTTGGCCTTGCCGGCATCATTGCCCTCGACTTCGATGTCGAACACTTTGCCCTGGCGGACGCTGGCGATGCCGTCGAAGCCGAGCGAACCGAGCGCGCCTTCGATTGCCTTGCCTTGCGGATCAAGGACGCCGTTCTTCAGGGTGACGGTCACGCGGGCCTTCATCGGGAGCTCCAGTCGAAAGTGAACCTAGAAATGCAAACGGCCGCCTCTCGGCGGCCGTTTCCATAATCGATATTTTACTGAACGAGAACAGGCCCGCCGCCCTGCGGCCGCTCCTGCTCTTCCGTGAGGATGCCGAGACGGCGCGCGACTTCCTGGTAGGCCTCGACGAGGCCGCCCATGTCGCGGCGGAAACGGTCCTTGTCCAGCTTGTTCTGGGTCTGAACGTCCCAGAGACGGCAGCTGTCGGGCGAAATCTCGTCGGCGACGACGATACGCATCATGTCGCCTTCCCAGAGCCGTCCACATTCGATCTTGAAATCGACGAGCTGGATGCCGGCGCCGAGGAAGAGACCCGAAAGGAAGTCGTTGACACGAATGGCGAGCGCCATGATGTCGTCGATTTCCTGCGGGTTCGCCCAGCCGAAAGCCGTGATGTGCTCTTCCGAAACCATCGGATCGTCGAGCGCGTCGGCCTTGTAGTAAAACTCGATGATCGAGCGCGGCAGAACCGTGCCCTCTTCGAGTCCGAGGCGCTTCGCGAGCGAACCGGCGGCGACGTTGCGCACGACGATTTCGAGCGGGATGATCTCGACCTCACGGATCAACTGCTCGCGCATGTTGAGCCGGCGGATGAAGTGGGTCGGGATCCCCATCCTGTTGAGATGGGTGAAGATGTGCTCCGAGATCCGGTTGTTCAGCACACCCTTGCCATCGACGACTTCATGCTTCTTTTTATTGAAGGCAGTCGCGTCGTCCTTGAAGAATTGAATCAGCGTGCCGGGCTCAGGTCCTTCGAAAAGAATCTTGCCCTTGCCCTCATAGATGCGCCGACGGCGATTCATGGGCACATACCGTGGTTTGAGGAAATCCATACAGCCGGGGTTCCAATATAAAGGGATTCGCCGCGGCGAAACTCCGCCGAACGACTCTCATCCTAAGGCCGTCCGCGCGGCGTGAACCTACTCGATCGCCGGCCAATTCACAATGACGGATAAATGCGGCGATTTTGACATTTCGAGCCGCTATATGTTGCGACACGCCCTGAGTTTCCTTCGCCTTCTCGCTGCCGTTGATTTGGGGTTTCCGGCGCGATATGCAAGGGCCACTCTGCACGGGCAGGCCTCGCTTGCCGGTCCGATTGACATATTCACTGGAGACTTCGCCGATGACGACGTTCGACCAGCGCAAGGACGCTTTCGAGAACCGCTTCGCCCATGACGAGGCGCTGAAGTTCAAGGCGGTCGCGCGGCGCAACAAGCAGCTCGGGCTTTGGGCTGCCGGCCTGCTGGGCAAGACCGGCGATGATGCCGAATCCTATGCGGCCGAAGTCATTGTCTCGGACTTTGTCGAGGCCGGTGACGAGGACGTGTTCCGCAAGATCCGCGCGGATTTCGACGCGGCCGGCGTTGCCGAATCCGATCACCAGATCCGTCGCACCATGGACGAGCTCCTCGCCAAGGCGATCGAGCAGATCAAGTCCGAAGGCTGAGGCGGGGACACGCCCGGAGCGCCATCCATGCCGGTTCCGTCGCTGATCGCTCTTCTGCGTGCGCGCGGATCCGTCCTTTCCTCGTGGATCGCGATGCCCGAGCCGCTCGTCGCGGAGAGCGCGGCGCGCGCGGGTTTTGATTGCGTGACGCTCGACATGCAGCACGGCCTGCATGATCCGGTCAGCATCATGCGCGGCATTGGCGCGGTCGCGCTCGCCGGCGTTCCGGCGATCGTGCGCGTTCCGGTTGGCGATTTCGCCATGGCGAGCCGTGCGCTCGACATGGGGGCGAGCGCGATCATTGCGCCGATGATCAATTCGGCCGCCGATGCCGAGGCCCTGGCGCGGGCCACAAAATATCCGCCGATCGGCGAACGGAGCTGGGGCCCGGTCCGCGCCATGCAGATCGCTGGCGCGACTGGTGGCAATGCCTATCTCCAGGGCGCCAATGCCGAAACGCTCACCTTCGCCATGATCGAGACGCGCGCCGCCGTTGCAGCGCTGGACGAGATCCTGGCGGTGCCCGGCATCGATGCGATCTTCATCGGCCCGTCGGATCTCTCGATCGCGCTCTCGCGCGGCGGCCATGTCGACCCGATGGATGCCGAGAATCAGGCTGTCGCAAGCGATCTGCTCGCGCGCGCCCATGCGGCCGGCAAGTATGTTGGGATGTTTGCTCTGACCGGCGCCCAGGCCAAGCTCTATCTCGGGCTCGGCTATGATTTCGTCGCGCTCGGGTCAGACGACATGTATTTGCAGGCCGGCGCTGCGTCGATGCTGGCGGAAGCACGCGCCAAGTAACGTTGCGTCATCGACGCGCCGAGTAACGCTACGTCATTTTACAAGTCAAGTCTGTGGTGATCTTCTTGCTGGGCAGCGAATCCGCTGCTTCTGGGAGGAAGCACATGCAAAAAGCAATTGCGGAGTTCATCGGAACCTTTACGCTGGTCCTGTTCGGCTGTGGCGCGGCCGTGATCGCCGGCCCGGGTATTGCGGGACCCAACACTGTCGGCGTGCTCGGCATCGCGTTCTCGTTCGGTCTGGCGATCGTCGCCATGGCCTATGCGATCGGGCCTATCTCGGGTTGCCACGTCAATCCCGCCGTGAGTCTCGGAGCGCTTGTCGCCGGCCGCATGTCGGTCGGTGACTTCATCACCTATGTGATCGCGCAGGTGGCTGGTGCGATTGTCGGCGCGCTCGTCCTCTTCATCATCATGAAGGGCAAGGCCTCGGGCTGGGAAGGCGGCATGGGCACGAATGGCTGGGGCGCCGGCTATCTCGGCGAGTACAACACTGCCTCGGCCCTCATCTTCGAAGTGGTGGCGACCTTCATCTTCGTCGTGGTGATTCTCGGCGTGACGCACAGGCTCGTCGTGCACCATTTCGCCGGCCTCGCCATCGGCCTGACGCTGGTCATGATCCACATCGTCGGCATCAACGTCACCGGCGTTTCGGTCAACCCGGCCCGCAGTCTCGGCCCGGCGCTCTTTGCCGGCGGTGCGGCCTTGTCGCAGCTCTGGCTCTTCATCGTGGCGCCGTTCCTCGGCGCGGCCATTGCCGGCTTCGTCTACAAGGCCGGCATTCTCTATGGCGGCGAGACCTGATCAGCTCGCTGGCGCGGCAGGCGACTGACGCCTGCCGCTTCGATCCTGGCGGAATTTATCCGAGCCCGCCCCGGGGGCGCCGGTACTTTGGCGCCTTTCGGGAGGAGGGTTCAGCCCTTGGCCAGTTCCTGCTCGATCGCCGTCACGACCGCCGGATCCTCGGGAACCGTCTTCGGTGAGAAGCGCGCGGCGACCTCGCCGTTGCGGCCGATCAGGAACTTCTCGAAGTTCCAGCTGATGTCCTCGCTGCCGGCAAGCGCATCATAGAGGGGATGGCGATCCTCGCCCTTGACTGAGATCTTGGCGAACATCGGGAAATCGACGCCATAGGTCAGGCGGCAGAATTCGGCAATTTCGGCGTTGGTGCCAGGTTCCTGCCCGGCGAAATTGTTGGCGGGGAAGCCTACGACCGTCAGTCCCTCGTCCTTGTACTTCCGATAGAGCGCTTCCAGCCCGTCATATTGCGGTGTCAGGCCGCATTTCGAGGCGACATTGACGACGAGAAGGACGTTGCCGGCATAGGCGCCGAGCGATGTCTCGCTGCCGTCGATGCGGGCTACGGGGATTTCATAGAGCGGGGAGGGCATGGGGCAACCTCTGTTCGACGCTTTGGCAATAAAGCTGACGTTCGGAACATAAGGATGCCTGGAGAAAGCTCAAGCGCCGCGCGGTCATGGCCGGGTCTGTTCCGGCGATAACCGCGAGGCGCGCGTCAGCCTGTCGAATTCAGGCCGTGCCGAAGACCCGGCGGAAGATCGTGTCGACGTGCTTGGTGTGATAGCCGAGGTCGAATTTCTCCTCGAGCTCCGCCTCGCTCAGCGCGGCTGTCACGTCCGGATCGGCCTTGAGCTCGGTGAGGAAATCCGCACCTTCCTCCCAGACGCGCATCGCATTGCGCTGCACGAGCGCATAGGCGTCCTCGCGCGAAACACCCTTCTGCGTCAGCGCGAGGAGGACACGCTGCGAATGAACGAGGCCGCCGAGGCGGTCGAGGTTCTTCTGCATGTTGTCGGGATAGATCAGCAGCTTGTCGATCACGCTGGTGAGCCGGGCCAGGGCGAAATCGAGCGTCACCGTCGCATCCGGGCCGATCATGCGTTCGACCGAGGAATGCGAGATATCCCGCTCGTGCCAGAGCGCGACATTCTCCATGGCGGGGAGCGCCATGCCGCGGACGAGGCGGGCAAGGCCCGTCAGGTTCTCGGTCAGGACCGGATTGCGCTTGTGCGGCATGGCCGACGAGCCCTTCTGGCCGGGCGAGAAATACTCCTCCGCCTCCAGCACTTCAGTCCGCTGCAGATGGCGGATCTCGGTCGCGACGCGCTCGATCGACGAGGCGACCACGCCCAGCGTTGCGAAATACATGGCGTGGCGATCGCGCGGAATCACCTGCGTCGAGACCGGCTCGGGCTTGAGGCCGAGTGCGGCGGCGACATGTTCCTCGACGCGCGGGTCGATATTGGCGAAGGAGCCGACAGCGCCGGAAATGGCGCAGGTCGCGACCTCGTCACGCGCCGCGACGAGGCGAGCGCGGTTGCGATCGAACTCCGCGTAGGCCTGGGCGAGCTTGACGCCGAAGGTCGTCGGCTCGGCATGGATGCCGTGGCTGCGGCCGATCGTGACGGTGTTCTTGTGCTCGAAGGCGCGGCGTTTCAGGGCGGCGAGCAGGGCGTCGACATCGGCGATCAGGAGATCGGCGGCACGCACGAGCTGGATGTTGAAGCAGGTGTCGAGCACGTCGGACGAGGTCATGCCCTGATGGACGAAGCGGGCATCCTCGCCGACGATTTCGGCAAGATGGGTCAGGAAAGCGATGACGTCATGCTTGGTGACGCGCTCGATCTCGTCGATGCGATCAATGTCGAAGGTGGCGGCGCCGCCCTTCTCCCAGACCGTCTGCGCGGCCGATTTCGGAACCGTGCCGATCTCGGCCATGGCATCGAGCGCATGGGCCTCGATCTCGAACCAGATGCGGAACTTGGTTTCCGGTGACCAGATGGCGGTCATTTCGGGGCGCGAATAGCGCGGGATCATCGGCATTCCCCAGTTGTTTCCGCGCGCGGTCTAACAGAGCCGCGCGCGGTGAACAATCCCGCTCGTCCCGGAAGCGGCCAAGCGATGGCGCGCCGGGGCGTTGCAGGCGCCGCTTCAATCGGGCAGTTGCGCGCTCACCGCGATATAGCGGCCGTCCGGGCCCTCGAACCCGCGTCGCAGTACCATGATGACGACGACGAGCGTCGCCGGCTGGCCGAAGCGCTGATAGATGACGACATCGTTGATCCGATAATCGAGCGGCGTGCCGCGACTGGCGGGCAGTGCCTGGTCTTCGTGCACGATCGTCTCTAGCTTGTCGGTCTTCAGCACGAGGCGGAAGCCATAGGTCTTGTAGAACGGGTCGTGATTGTCGGGCGCGTCGAGCGGAAACTTGTCGAGCCGGAGCGACAGGTCCGGGCCCGGCAGGAGTTGTTCCGGATGGCGCTTGAAGACGATGTGGTAGGGGGCGCGGCCACTTTCCGTGATCGGATTGGAGGCAAGCAGCGTTCCGGGATTGTCGATTCCTTCGAGCATGGGTGCGGCGCGCTCGGCCGCCATGTGGCGCACGGCGGCAATCGTCGCCGTCTCGTCTTCGATCACCGCACGGACGGGCGAGCCTTCGGCGCGCTTGCCCTTGGTCGTGTCGATGACGGTGACATTGGCATAGGGAAAGCCGGAGCCGTCCTGCACGCCGAATTCCTCGAAGGCGAAACGGGCGCCGTCGCCGGAAAAGCCGAGCAGGTTGCGCTCGGCGAAATCGCCGGCCGTGGCTGGCGCAAGGCCGGCTACGAGCAGCATGGACGCAAGAACGAACGATCGCATCGTCGATCTCCCCAGGGACACGGATGGCGCGGCGCGGCCGTCGCGCGGTCAGCAGTTGTCTGTCGGATTGGCCTCGTCGTCGCTCTATCCGCGTATGGCGGCGATATTGGCCGCATAGGATGACGGGCCGCCCCTGAACACGGCGGAGCCCGCGACGAGAACGTCGGCGCCGGCGGCCACCAGCGGCGGCGCGGTCTCGTGCGTCACGCCGCCATCGACCTCGATCAGGATCGGCCGTGCGCCGATCATCGCCTTGATCCTGGCGACCTTGTCGATCGCCTCGGGCAGGAAGGCCTGTCCGCCAAAGCCCGGGTTGACGCTCATGACCAGCACGAGGTCGCAGACGTCGAGCACATAGGAGATCGCGCTCTCAGGTGTCCCCGGATTGAGCGAAACGCCGGCCTTCTTGCCCAGTGCCCGGATCGCCTGCAGCGAGCGGTGCAGATGCGGGCCGGCCTCGGCATGGACGGTGATGCGATCGGCGCCGGCATCGGCAAAGGCGGCGAGATAGGGATCGGCCGGCGCGATCATCAGATGGACGTCGAACGGCTTGGCGCTCGCATGGCGCACCGCCTTCACCACATCCGGCCCGAAGGTGATGTTGGGAACGAAGTGCCCATCCATCACGTCGAGGTGGATCCAGTCGGCGCCGGCGGCGTCGACGGCGCGGACCTCTTCGCCGAGGCGGGAAAAATCCGAAGCCAGGATCGAGGGGGCTATCAGGGGAGCTTTGGCCATGGTCTGCTGCATCTCATGTCGCGGCTTGATCGCCTTCGCCCCGGCCCTAACACGGCCATCATCCCTCGGCAATTGCCCGTTCCGACGGCTGCAGGCAAACTCCGTCATCGCCACGTCATATGCTGCCGATTCCAAACGGGGACTTCATGAAGAAGTTTGATGCGATCGTGCTCGGAGCCGGCATTGTCGGCGTGTCCGCAGCGCTCAATCTTCTGAAGCGGAACCGGAGCGTCGTCCTGGTCGACAGGAGCGGCGCCGGCGAGGCAACCTCCTATGGCAATGCCGGCGTGATCGAGCGCGAAGGGTTCTATCCGATCGTGTTCCCGCGCAAGACCGGCGAACTCTGGAGCGCCGCGCGCAATGGCGAGGCGCGGCTTCACTACAATGCCCGCTACATGCCGAAGATCGCGCCCTGGCTGCTCAAGCTGAGGGCCGCCTCCGCGCCGCGCCGCGTCGAAGCCTATGCCGAGGCGATGAATCCGATTCTCTCGCATGCGGCGAGCGAGCATGGCGTTCTGGCCGGCAAGAGCCGTGCGCTGGAATTCTATCGCGGCACCGGCTGGCTGCGCGGCCATCGCAGCGTGGCGAGCTTCGCGGCGAGCGGTCCGCAGCGCGCGCTCGCCGATCATTTCGGTGTGCGCTACGAGATCCTCGACAATCATCAGATCGCCGATCTCGAACCGGATCTCGCGCCGGTCTTCGCCCGCGCGGTGTTGTGGCCCGATACGGTCTCCGTTTCCAGCCCTGGCGGCGTCACGAAGTCGTTCGCGCGCCTGTTCGAACTGATGGGCGGTGGGCTCGGCCATGGCGATGCTCGCTCGTTGCGCCGGGAGAATGATCTTTGGGTGGTCGATTGCGCGAGCGGGCCGGTGACCGCGCCCGATGTGGTCGTGGCGCTCGGCCCCTGGTCGATGGACGTGCTCGGCCCGCTCGGCTACCGCTTTCCGCTTGCGGTCAAGCGCGGCTATCATCTGCATTTCAAGCCGCGCGGCGATGCCGCGCTGGACCGGCCGATCGTCGATGTCGACCATGGCTATGTGCTGACGCCGATGCGGCAGGGCTATCGCATCACGTCCGGCATCGAGTTCGACGACCGCGACGCACCGCCGACCCCAGTCCAGATCGAGCGCATCCTGCCGCAGGCCCGCGCACTGTTCCCGATCGGCGACCCGATCGAGCGGGAGCCCTGGATGGGATCGCGGCCCTGTTTCCCCGATTCGATGCCGGTGGTTGGTCCCGCGCCGCGCCATCCGGGCCTCTGGCTCGATTTCGGCCATGGCCATCTCGGCTTCACGCTCGGACCCGCCACGGGACGGCTGCTCGCCGAGCTGATCACGCGCGAAATGCCGTTCGTGGACCCGGCTCCGTTCGCCGCGACGCGGTTCAGGGGTTAGGTGGAGAAGCCGCCGGGAAGGTTCGCCGCGTGCAGCGGAGGTGCAGCGCGAGCGCGGTGTCGATTTACTGCGCCGGTGCGAAGACGCCGTCTTTCCAGACATTCACGGTGAAGCCCGGGATTTCGGCGTCACCCTTGGCGTCGAAGGCTAGGGCGCCGAGGATTGTCGGCGTGATATCGGTCGAAAGCGCGGCAATCGTGCCGGTGGCTCCAGCCGATTGGCGCGCGGCCGCCCAGCTCTGCACCGCCGCGTAGGCGGGAAGCGTGTAGCCCTGCGGTTCGGTTCCTGCGGCACGCATGGCCGCGACGACATTCTGGGCGTCGGGCGCCAGACGCCAGTCCGTGAAGAAGGTCAGCAGCGTGCCTTCAGCCGCGTCGCCGGCGGAATTCACGAATTCGCTGGTGCCGAGCGCGTCGCCGCCCATCAGGATTGCCTTGGAGCCCTTTGCGCGCAGTGCCTTCAGGATCAGTGCGGCGTCGGCCTGGTAGCCGCCGACGAAGACGACATCGATGGCGTCGGCCTTCAGACGATCGGCGAGCGCATTGTAATCCTTGGCGCCGGGATCGAAACTGTCGGCGCGCGCCTCGCGTTTTCCGGCCTCGTTCATGGCCTGCTTCGTGGCGTCGGCGAGCGGTTTGCCGTAGGGCGAGCCGTCATGCAGGATGGCGATGCGCGCATCGGCGAAATGGCTGGCTAGATAGGCCCCCGCGGCTGCGCCTTGCGCGTCATCACGGGTCGCGAGGCGGAAGATGGACGGTCCGGCGCGCTCATCGGTGTAGCCGATCGCCGTTACTGCAGGCGTGATCGCGACAATGCCGGCCTTGGCATAGACGGCGGCGGCCGCCTTGGCGGCCTCTGCGCAGACATGCCCCACGACCAGCACATCGCCACGCCCGGCGGCGCGGTTGGCCGCTGCGGCCGCATCGTCGGCCTTGCAGGCGTCATCCTCGACGTCGACGCTGATCCGCTCGCCGCCGATGCCGCCCTTGGCGTTGATGTCGTCGGCGGCCTTCTGAACGCCGGCCTGGATCTGTTTGCCGAGCGCCTGATAGGGGCCCGTCATCGGCCCGATCACCGCAATGCGGATATCGGCCTCGGCGGGAAGCGCGAGCGTGGCGAGGAGGGGGAGGGCGAGCAGGAAGCGGTACATGGAGGCCGGCGGGTGTGTTGCAGGACGGCGGGATGATGCCGACATCGGGCGAAAAAGCAAACGCCCGCCCCGGAGACCGGGACGGGCGCTGCAATCAGGCGCGCTGGCGCGTGATCTTACATCTCGACATAGGTGATCTTGCCGTCCTCACCCTTCTTCCAGACATACATGACGTAGTCGGCGGTGGTGCGGTCACCCTTGGCGTCGAAGGAGAGCGGGCCGATCACGGTCTCGAACGGGCCACCCGACTTCAGGACTTCGGCGACCTTCTGCGGATCGGCCGAACCGGCCTTTTCGATCGCAGCGGCGATCACCTGGACCGAAGCGTAGGAGTAGAGCGTGTAGGCTTCCGGCTCGAAGCCGGCAGCGCGGAACTCGCCCACGGCAGCGGCCGCGGCGGGGTTCTTGCGCGGATCGGGCGAGAAGGTGTTGAGCGTGCCTTCAGCCGCCGGACCGGCGATCGAGGCGAACTCGTTCGACACGATGCCGTCGCCCGAGATCAGAACGGCCTTCAGGCCCTGCTCGGCCGCCTGACGGACAATGAGGCCGCCTTCGGTGTGCAGGCCGCCCCAGTAGATGACGCCGACATTCGCGGCCTTCATCTTCGAGATCAGCGCCGAGAAGTCCTTGTCGCCGACATTGATGCCTTCATAGACGACTTCGGTGATGCCGGCCGCGTTGAGCGCCTTCTTGGTCTCGTCGGCAAGGCCCTGACCGTAGGTCGTCTTGTCGTGGATGACGGCGATCGGGGTGGTCTTGAACTTCTCGGCGATGAAGGCGCCGGCGACCGCGCCCTGCTGGTCGTCACGACCGCAGGTACGGAAGGTGTTCCAGAGGCCACGCTCGGTGTAGGTCGGGTTGGTCGAGGCCGGGGTGATCTGAAGGATGTCGTTCTCGGCATAGACTTCCGAGGCCGGGATCGAGACGCTCGAGTTGAAGTGACCGACAACGAACTTCACGCCGTCGCCGACGAACTTGTTGGCGACCGAGACACCCTGCTTCGCGTCGGAAACGTCGTCGCCGAGCTCAACCACAAACTTCTGGCCGAGAACGCCGCCCTTGGCGTTGATGTCCGCGACGGCCTGTTCGGCACCCTTCTGCAGCTGAGCACCGAAAGCGGCGTTCGGGCCCGTGAGCGGACCGGCGACGCCGATCTTGATGTCGTCGGCATGCGCGACACCGGCAAATGCCAGTCCCGCTGCAAGCACGAGACCGGACATGATGGACTTCTTCATTCGATAGTCTCCCGTTTGGCACTGGAAGTGGGCCGTTCGGCCCTTTCGGCGGATGCAGCAATCGCCTTGATCGGCCATCTTGCCGATTTTGCGAGACCTGTCATCCGGATTCTTGGTTCATTTTGAGGCGCTTGGCGCCTGTTCGATAAGCGTTTTAGTCGAGCTTCAATCAGGCTGCGAAGACCGCGTCATTTGGCCTGCCAGGAAAACGGACCCGACTTTGCGTAGAGCCAGTAATATTGGGAAACCATTTGGTTGGCCAAAGTATACCTGTAGCCGATCGTTCCTATGATCACCACGACGACGAGGTCAACCAGCCAGTAGTGCAGTGACAGGAGCGTGCCACCGAACAGGGCAAAATGGATGAATCGAACGGCGAAGGAGAGGATCAGGAGATAGACGAGCAGCGGTGGATAAGGGCGCCAGGTGCGCGCGCAGGCGCGGCCCGTCATCCAGGCGCCGGCACCGCCGAGGATGCACGTCACGAACAGGAAGACCAGCAGCGAGGATTCCTCGTAGATCAGACCTTGCATCGTCGTTCACCCTAGCCCGTGCAGCCGTGGCATTGCGGATCCGCCGGCAGGGCCGGCGGCGTGATGGCAGGAAAGCGGCGCGATCGACATCAATGAGCCCCTCCCTCGAGATAGGCAGCGCGGATTTCGGGCTTCTCGAGCAGTTCACGCCCGGGACCGCTCATTGTGACCGAGCCATTCACCAGCACATAGCCGCGATGGGCGAGCTTCAACGCGTGATAGGCGTTCTGCTCGACGAGGAAGACGGTCAGCCCCTCGGTACGGTTCAATTCGCCGATGACGTCGAAAATCTGCTTCACGATCAGCGGCGCAAGGCCGAGCGAGGGCTCGTCCAGCATCAGCAGCTTCGGCCGCGCCATCAGGGCACGAGCAATGGCGAGCATCTGTTGCTCGCCGCCGGAGAGCGTGCCGCCGCGCTGCCCGATGCGCTCCTTGAGGCGCGGAAACAGTGTGAACATGCGCTCCACGTCCTGGTCGAAATGGGCGAGGTTGTCGAGCGCCGCCCCCATCTGCAGGTTTTCGAGCACGGTCATGCGCGGGAAGATGCGGCGCCCTTCGGGAGACTGCGCGATGCGCAGCCGCGCGATCTCGTGCGTCGGCATGTTGGTGATGTCCTGTCCCTCGAACAGGATCTGCCCCTCGCGCGCCCGCGGATTGCCGCAGATCGTCATCATCAGGGTCGACTTGCCGGCGCCGTTCGCGCCGATCAGCGTCACGATCTCGCCCTTGTGGACGTCGACGTCGACACCCTTCAGCGCGATGATCTTGCCGTAATAGGTCTTGGCGCCGCGCACCGACAGAAGCGGCGTGCGCGTATCGACCGGGGCAGGGGCCTCCATGAGCGTGTCCGTCATGGCGTCGACTCCGCGATGATCTCGTCCAACTGTTCTTCGACCTTCTCGACTTCCTCATCGTCGACGCCGAGATAGGCGGCGATGACGCGGGGGTCGTTGCGGACGGCCGACGGCGTGCCGTCGGAGATCTTGGTGCCATATTCGAGCACCACGACATGGTCGGAGATTTCCATCACGACCGACATGTCGTGCTCGATCAGCAGGATCGACGTCTTCTCGGTTCCCCGGATGTCGAGGAGGAGAGCGTTCAGTTCCGCAGATTCGCGCGGATTGAGGCCAGCCGCCGGCTCGTCGAGGCAGAGGAGCTCGGGGCCCGTGCACATGGCGCGTGCAATCTCGAGCCGCCTTTGCGCGCCATAGGGCAGGTCACCGGCGGGGTCGTCTGCGCGGCTGTAGAGACCGGTCTTGTCGAGCCAGTATTTCGCCCGCTCGATTGCGACCTTTTCGGCGCGCTTGTAGCCGGGGAGGCCGAGCACGCCGAGGATCGTCATGCCGGAGGCGAGCATCAGCGGATTGTGCTGGGCGACCAGGAGGTTCTCCAGCACCGTCATGCCGGAGAAGAGGCGGATGTTCTGGAACGTCCGCGCAACCCTGGCCTTGGCGGAAATGCGGAAATCCGTCATCCGCTCCAGCAGATAGCTGTCGCCCGAGCCGTGCTTCAGGAGCAGCATCCCCTGCGTCGGCTTGTAGAAGCCGGTGATGCAGTTGAACACCGTGGTCTTGCCGGCACCGTTCGGTCCGATCAGCGCGGTGATGTCGCCGCGGCCGGCCGTGAACGAGAGATCGTTCACCGCGACCAGACCGCCGAACCGCATGAAGACATGCTCGACCGAGAGGACCGGATCAAGCGCCCAGGACGGGAGTATGTCGACCGTCACGTCGACTTCCACTTCTGTGATGAACGACATCAGCCATGGCCCTCTTTCACGAGCGAACCGGAGATCGCTTTTCGTTCAGTGAGGAACACGGTCGGTTCGCGGGCGGAGACGAAGCCGCGTGGCCGCCAGATCATGATCAGCACCATGGCAAGGCCGAAGAACAGCATGCGGAACTGGTCCGGATCGAAATTGTCGCCGAACACCGCCTTCAGGAAGCTCAGCTCGCGCAGGAGCTCCGTGCCGCCGATCATGGCGACGGCGGCGAGCGCGACGCCGATCATCGAGCCCATGCCGCCGAGGACGACGATGGCGACGATGACGGCCGATTCCATGAAGACGAAGGATTCAGGACTGACGAAGCCCTGGCGCGCGGCAAAGAACGAGCCGGCGAAGCCGCCGAACATGGCGCCGAGGGCGAAGGCCGTCAGCTTGGTGTTGGTTGTGTTGATGCCGAGCGAGCGGCAGGCGATCTCGTCCTCGCGCAGGGCTTCCCATGCACGGCCGATCGGCAACTTCCTGAGGCGCAATGTCACGAAGGCGGTCAGGAGCGCCAGGAGCAGGATCAGGTAATAGAGGAAGATCTTGTAATAGGCGCTCGACATGGCGAGGCCCCAGACCTTGGCGAAGTTGTTCGGTGCGCTGACGTCGAAGGACCAGATGCCGAAGAAGGTGATCTTCGGGATCGAGCTGATACCGGCCGAACCGTTGGTCAGCTCACGGAAATTGATCAGCACCAGGCGAATGATCTCGCCGAAGGCCAGCGTCACGATGGCGAGATAGTCGCCCCTGAGGCGCAGCACGGGGAAGCCGAGCATGATGCCCCAGAGCGCGGCGAGAATGCCGGCCATGGGCAGCAGCAGCCAGAAGGACAGCCCGAAATGCGTGGCGAGCAGCGCATAGGAATAGGCGCCGACCGCGTAGAAGGCGACATAGCCGAGGTCGAGCAGGCCGGCGAGTCCGACCACGATGTTCAGGCCCCATCCGAGCATCACATAGATGAGGATCTGGATGCCGAAATTATCGACCCATTTCAGCGATCCCTGGAAACCGAGCAGGTAGACCACGATCGCGGGGTAGAGAAACAGGAAGACGAGCGAACCCGAGGGGAACCACTTCTTGAACGAGGCGAGGAAGGCGAGGCGCCCTGCGCTCGGCGGCGCCTTGTCGCGCTGCTTGCGCACGGCGATCGTCGGCCAGATGAAGGTGGTGAGCAGGAAGCGCCCGGCCATCACGATGCCGACGATTACTGCAACCAGCCCCCAGCGGGTGGTTATGACGAGCTCGTTGCTCATGTTCTGCTCGGTCTTCAGCCCGACCAGCGGGCCGAAGATGCCAAGCGCGATGACGCCGGCCAATACGGCGTCCTTCACGGCGGCGGGGATGTCCGGGCCGTGTTTCGTCACAGTCGCATCTGACGTCATGTCAAACCTTCTCGACTTCAGGACGTCCGAGAATGCCTTGCGGCATGAAGATCAGGACGATCGCGAGGATCGAGAATGCGGCGACATCCTTGTAGTCGATCGAGAAGTAACCGGACCAGAAGGTCTCGATCAGCCCGATCAGGAGCCCGCCCAGCACCGCGCCCGGAAGCGAGCCAATGCCGCCGAGGACCGCAGCCGTGAAGGCTTTGACGCCCGGCGTGAAGCCGTCCGAGAAGTTCACGACGCCGTAATAGGAGAGGTAGAGCGTGCCGGCGACCGCGGCGAGTGCGGCGCCCATCACGAAGGTGAGCGAGATCGTGCGGTCGACATTGACGCCGAGCAGCGCCGCCATCTTGCGATCCTGCTCGCAAGCGCGCTGGGCGCGGCCAAGCGGCGTCTTCTGCACGACATACCAGAAGGCTGCCAGCAGCACGGCGGTCACGACCCAGATCATGATCTGCTTGTAGGAGATCGTCGCGGCAAAGCCGTTCTTCTCCATCAGCGTCACGGTGCCGGACAGCATCGGGGGCAGGGGCTTGTTGCGCGGGCCCTGAGCGACCTGGATGAAGTTCGACAGCACGATCGACATACCGATCGCCGAAATCAGCGGCGCGAGGCGGAACGAGCCGCGTAGCGGCCGGTAGGCCACTCGCTCGATCGTCCAGCTCAACAGGCTGGTCAGCACCATGGCGATGACGAGCACGATGATGAGCGTCAGGAAGATCGACGTAATGCCGAACACCGTCGTCAAAAGAAGGAAGAATATCATGGCGATGAACGCCGACACCATGAACACGTCGCCATGGGCGAAGTTCACCATGCCGATGATGCCGAACACCATCGTGTAGCCGATGGCGATAAGTCCGTAGATTGATCCGAGCGTCAGCCCATTGATCAATTGCTGTAGGAAGATTTCCATCTTCACAGTTCCCCGATGCAGCCGGTTCTCGTCTTTATTGGAAGCTCGGTCCCGAAGGCCGGCTTCTCTTTGATCCTTTGGCTTAGCAATTCGGCACGCACAAAACAACAGCAGCGCCACCCGCTGCGATGAGGGCGACGCAAAGCGTGGCCGCCGCGCAGCAAAGGGCGGCGGCGCCTTGTGCGGTTGCGGACGGCAAGAATGTGAGAAATCGTGGCTTTCAGGCGCGGTGCGCCGCGAAACGTCGAATCAGGCGGCCTGTTTGCCGCCTTCTGTCGCACGCGGGTCGAGCGCGGCGGTTTCCGGCGTGGCGTTCTTCAGCATGGGGACAGACTGAAACACGTCGCGCGGGACGTCACGAACGGCCGGACGCCGCATCAGCCGATAGCCGATATAGACGATCAGCAGGGCATGCATGGCGCCGCAGAAGGTGAAGAGGCCCTGTGGTCCCAGATGCTCCATCGCGAGCGCCCCGATGATCGGCCCGATCATGGTGCCAATGCCGGACATCAGCAGCAGGCCGCTTGCGATCTTCACGAAATCGTCGGGCGCCGCGAAGTCGTTCGCATGCGCGACGGTGAGGCCATACATCGGATAGACCATGCCGCCGAACAGCGTGACGAGCCCGATGACCACCCACGGATCGGTCGGGTTCAGGATGCTGATGGTGAGCGTCATGACGATCGCCGCGGTGGCCACGCCGATCAGCACGTAACGACGATCGATCTTGTCGGAGAGCCGGCCGAGCGGCACCTGGGTCAGCGCGCCGCCGAGGACCGCGCCGCTCATGACGAGGGCGATGGTCTCGGTCGGCAGGCCTATCTTCTGGCTGTAGACGGCGCCGAGCGTGCCGAATGCGCCATTGACCATGCCGATGATGAAGCAGCCGACCGCCGCTACCGGCGAATTGGCGAAGAGCCCCTTGAGGTCGAGCTTGGTGGTCTTGAGCGGGCGAGGGGTCTGCGCGGTGGAGAGCGCCGAGGGCAGGATCGCCAGCGAATAGAACACGGCGCCGAGCACGAAGAAGAAATATCCATCTGTGGGCCGCGTCGCGAGCACCAGCTGTCCAGCCGTGGACGCCGCGAAATTCACCATCTGGTAGACGGAGAAGATCGTGCCACGGTTCTCCTTGGTCGCGCGCTCGTTCAGCCAGCTCTCGACGATCATCGCCGCGCCGGCGAAGCAGAAGCCGGAGAAGCCGCGCAGCACGATCCACGCCCAGGGCGAGATGAACAGCAGGTTCAGCAGGATGACGACGGTGGCGATCGAAGCCATCACGCCATAGGCGCGGACATGGCCGACGCGCCGCACGATGGTCGGCACGATCAGGCAGCCCGCAACGAAGCCGATGGCCCAGCCCGTGCCGATCAGGCCGAGTTCCGTCGTCGTGAAGCCCTCGATCGAGCCACGAATGGGAAGCAGCAGGCCATGGATGCCGCCGGCAACGAGAAGGAGGGCCGACCCCATGAGGAGTGCGGCGACGGGAATGAGCTGCAGAGCCATGAATGACCGGAGAGCGACCGCTGGTGTCGCAAAGGCTTGAGTGCAATGGCTGATTTCAACGCCAGTCGCATGTCCAAATCATGGCATTTGCCGATGAATAGTGCGTTTACGGCAGATATATTCAGTGAATTGCGAGGATTTTCAGCTTGCGGAATTAATAGTCTCTGCGCGCCGTGCGTCGATCTCCGCCTTGACGGTGAGCAGGTCGCGCCAGACCAGCCGCTTCTGCAGCGGCTGGCGCAGCAGATAGGCGGGATGGAGGGTCGCCATCGCCTTGACGATACGCGTTCCGGTGTCGAAGTCGCGCCATTGGCCGCGCAGCCGCAATATGCCTTCCGTGGCACGCAGCATCTCCTTTGCCGACGCGCCGCCCAGGAAGATCAGGATGTCTGGGTCGACGAGCGCGATCTGTCGTTCGATGAACGGGCGGCAGATCGCGGTTTCCTGCGGCGTCGGCGTGCGGTTGCCGGGCGGCCGCCAGGGCACGACATTGGCGATGTAGACATCGTCGCGCGTCAGCTCGATCGCCGCCAGCATTCGGTCGAGCAATTGGCCGGAGGGGCCGACGAAGGGCAGGCCCTGCAGGTCCTCCTCCCGGCCGGGCGCTTCGCCGACGAGCATGATGCGCGCGGCCGGATTGCCGTCGGCAAAGACCAGTGACTTCGCGGTCAGCTTGAGTGAGCAGCCCTCGAAATTGGCGAGAATCTCGCGCAGTTCGTCGAGCGTTCGCGCCGAGGCGGCCGCGGCCCGCGCCGCCAGCGCGTCCGCCTCGGCGTCGGGGGAGAGGGCCGCGTTGCTGCCGGCGGCCCGCGCTGGTGCGACCTGTGGCGGCGCCGACGGCATAATCCGTGGGGAGGGGGTGGCCGTCTCCATGGTCGGCGGTGCAGCGGTGGCGAAAGCCGGCTGCGGCGCGGCACGAGGCGTCAGCCGATCGACCGGCTCCTCGTCGAGCGCGATGTCGACGCCATTGGCCGCATACCACTCGATGAGAGCGGCCAGCGCGTCGGTGGAGGAGGCGGGGAACTCGGCCGGCATGATCTCGTTGTCGGGGAAGCCCGTTCCGCTTGTGTCGGGATATCGAAACCCTATGTCGTCCCTAAAGCCGGATGACGCAACCGACAAATCCGACAAGCCAGCCGCGAGACGCGATGAAAGGGAAGGCCACCATGCCCATCAGAAGCCTGTGGCCGGCAGCCTTGATCGCCTGCGCCACATTGACGGCGCAGGCGGCCGAGCCGCTGACCGGTTCGGACGCCTTCGGTGGCTGGCGCGGCGACCGGCCGGGCGTCAGCCGGCTGATCCGCCCCGGCGATCTTCCGCCGGCCTATGCGACGGAATCCGTTGCCCAGCAGGCCAACATCGTCAAGCGTCCAGCCGGCGGCAAGCCGCGCGTGCCGCCGGGCTTCGACGTCTCGCTCGTCGCCGAGGGTCTGGCGGGACCCCGAACATTGCGGACCGCACCGAATGGCGATCTCTTTGTCGCCGAGAGCCGGGGCGGGCGGATCAGCGTGATCCCGGCAGGCGAATCCGCCAGCCTGTCCAAGCCAGTGGTCTTCGCCAGCGGTCTGAATCGCCCCTATGGCATGGCCTTCTATCCTCCGGGGCCCGATCCGCAATTCCTCTATGTCGCCGAGACCAACAGGGTGGTGCGCTTCGCCTATAGGGCCGGCGATCGCAAGGCCTCGGGGCCGGGCGAGACGGTGCTGTCCGGCTTTCCCGCGGGAGGTTCGCACTGGACGCGCGACATCGCCTTCTCGGCTGATGGCAAGCGCCTGTTCCTTTCCGTCGGCTCAGCCTCCAATGCGGGCGAGGCAATGGGAACGAAGTCAGACGCCGACATCGCGGATTGGGAGGATCATCACGGCCTCGGTGCCGCCTGGGGGCGAGAGCAGGGCCGCGCTGGCGTCTTCATGGCCGACCCCGAGGGCCGAGACTTCAAGACGTTCGCGACCGGCATCCGCAATTGTTCCGGCCTTGCAGTCCAACCCGCCTCGGGCGCTCTTTGGTGCGCCACCAATGAGCGCGACGGCCTCGGGGACAACCTGCCGCCCGACTATGCCACGCATGTTACCGAAGGCGGGTTCTATGGCTGGCCGTGGTTCTATATCGGCGCCAATCAGGATCCGCGGCATGCGGGCGAGCGCGGCGATCTCAGAAACAAGGTCACGGTACCGGACGTGCTGATCCAGCCGCATTCGGCGCCGCTCGGCATCGCCTTTTACGACGGCACCGCTTTCCCCGAGGCCTATCGTGGCGACGCCTTCGTGGCTCTGCACGGCTCGTGGAATCGCGGCTCGCCGACCGGCTACAAGCTGGTGCGGCTCCGGATGCAGGATGGTCGGCCGACCGGTGTGTATGAGGATTTCGTGACCGGCTTCGTCTTGTCGGACAATGCGGTCTGGGGCCGTCCCGTCGGCGTGACGGTCGGACCGGACGGGGCGCTCTATTTGTCCGAGGACGGCAATGGATCGATCTGGCGCGTCACGGCCGTGCCGTGACGCGCTGCTTCAGCCGGGCGACGCTGGCGGCAGGATCAGCTCTCGGTCCTGGTATCCATGACGACGAAATCCTTGCCGCTTCTGGCGTTCGGCTCGAGCGGCAGGTCGGTGGTGACCATGATCGCGCCGGGGTTCATCCGCGCCTGGATCGCCTTGATGACGGTCGGGTCGCCATGGATGCGGAAGAGCGTTGCTTCCGCCTCCTGCTCCTGATCGCTGCCACGATTATACCCGATCGCATGCCAGGTCAGGTCGCCATTGGAGCCGTCAGTGCGCGACAGAACATAGACATAGGAGCCGAGCGGCTTGTCGGGAAACTGGATCGTCGCCGGGCCCGAGGCGACCGTCTCGCCGTTTTCCAGCACTTCGATCGCCTTGTCGGCGCCGGAGACGATGATGGAGACCGCCGGCTTGGCGTCCTCGGCGTTGAGCGCGGCGGGATCGGCCTTGGCCTCGGCGGCGTCGGCCTCCTGGACGGCATAGTCCGACAGCACCAGGCCCGGATGGACCACATCGACCGGCTCGTCATGCTGGCCGGCAATGATGACCGGCGTGCCGACCGGCGTGATGCCGAACAGCAGCGACGAGAAGGCAAGCGGCAGATGCACGCAGCCATGTGAGGAGGGATAGCCGGGCAAGCCGCCGGCATGAAGCGCCACGCCCGACCAGGTCAGCCGGTCCGTGTTCGGCATCGAGGCATCGTCATAGATGCTCGAATGATGGTTCTTGTCCTTCTGGAGGACCGTGAAGACGCCTGTGGGGGTCTCATGACCTGGCTTGCCGGTCGAGCAGGTCGAGACGGCGATGCGGATGCCGTTGCGATAGACGAAGACGAGTTGTTCCGGCAGCGAGACGACGACGGCAACAGGACCGTCGGGCGAGCGCTCGGGATGCCAGGTGTAGTCCCCAGGCTTCAGATCGGTGATTTCCTCAACCGCCTCGGCATGCACGCCGCGCGTCACCAGAAGTCCCATCCCGGCGGCGCCGGCGACAAGAAAGCCGCGCCGGCTGAGACGGCCGAGTTCGATACTGCCTGCCATGGTCCGTTTCCCCACGAATCACTGTTCCATTGCAACCGATACGGGGGCGGCTGCCGATCGGTCAATCGCATCCGGCAGCGCGGACCAGCGCCGACATGACGCCCGGTCATTGCGCGTCGATTATCCCTCTTCTAAAGAGGGACAGGCATTTCTCCAGCGAGCAGAGCAGTCATGGCCCCTTTGGCGGAGCTTCCCGAACGTGAGGCGATGGAGTTCGACGTCGTCATCGTCGGTGCCGGTCCGGCTGGACTTGCCGCCGCCATTCGACTGAAGCAACTGGATCCGGACGTTTCTGTAGTCGTGGTCGAAAAGGGCTCCGAAGTCGGTGCGCATATTCTCTCTGGCGCGGTGATCGATCCGATCGCGCTCGATCGCCTGCTGCCGGAATGGCGGCAGGAGGAGACACCGATCAAGACCCCGGTCACCGAGGATCATTTTCTGTTCCTTGGGCCAGCGGGGAGCGTTCGGCTGCCCAATTTCCTGATGCCGCCCTTGATGTCCAATCACGGCAATTTTGTCGTCTCGCTCGGCAATGTCTGTCGCTGGCTGGCCGGCAAGGCCGAGGCGCTCGGCGTCGAAATCTATCCGGGCTTTGCCGCCGCCGAATTGCTGCGCGATGACACCGGCGCTGTCGTCGGGGTCGCGACGGGAGACATGGGCGTTGGTCGCGATGGCGAGCCGGGCCCGAATTATCAGCGCGGCATGGAGCTTCGCGGCAAGTACACCCTCATTGGAGAAGGGGCCCGTGGTTCGCTCGCCAAGGAGCTGATCGCCGCCTTCGGCCTCGACGAAAGCCGCGAACCGCAGAAATACGGTCTTGGCCTCAAGGAGCTCTGGCAGGTCGATCCGGCCCTGCACAAGCCGGGGCTGGTGCAGCATTCCTTCGGCTGGCCGCTCGGCAACGGCACGGGTGGCGGCTCGTTCCTCTATCATCTGGAGGACAATCAGGTCGTCGTCGGCTTTGTCGTTCACCTGAACTACGACAATCCCTATCTCTCGCCGTTCCAGGAGTTCCAGCGCTTCAAGACGCATCCGGCGATCGCGCCGCTGTTCAAGGGGGCCAAGCGCATATCCTATGGCGCCCGGGCGATTACCGAAGGCGGTTATCAGTCCGTGCCCAAGCTGGTCTTTCCAGGCGGTGCGCTGATCGGCTGCTCGGCCGGATTTGTGAATGTTCCGCGCATCAAGGGCAGCCACAACGCCATGCTCTCCGGCATGCAGGCGGCGGAGCACGTCGTCGCAGCACTCGCCGAGGGACGCTCTGGCGATGAGTTAGCCGGCTATGAGAGGGATTGGCGGGCGTCCGATATCGGGCGCGACCTGAAGCGCGTGCGCAACGTCAAGCCGCTCTGGTCCAAGCTCGGCACGCTGGCCGGCATCGCGCTGGGCGGCCTCGACATGTGGACGAATACGCTTGGCTTTTCGCTGTTCGGTACGCTCAGGCACGGTAAGCCGGATTATGCGGCGACGAAGCCTGCCGCGGCGTGCAAGCCGATCGATTATCCCAAGCCCGATGGCGTTCTGACATTCGATCGCCTCTCCTCGGTGTTCCTCTCCAACACCAACCATGAGGAAGACCAGCCGATTCATCTCAGGGTCACTGATCCTACCCTGCAGAAGACATCGGAGCACGACGTCTATGCCGGCCCCTCCAGCCGCTATTGTCCGGCGGGCGTCTATGAGTGGGTCGAAGAGGCCGATGGCCCGCGCTTCGTGATCAACGCGCAGAATTGCGTCCACTGCAAGACGTGCGACATCAAGGATCCGAACCAGAACATCAACTGGACCGTGCCCGAGGGCGCGGGCGGGCCGAACTATCCGAATATGTGAAAGCGGGCAAAGCGGCCGGTCGTTGAGCCGCCTTGCGATGCTGAACCGTGGCGGACGCCGCGATCCCGTTGGCTGCAATTCGTGCCGACGGGGTCGCGGCGCGCCGCTCAATTGGCCAGCAGGAAATCCAGGGCGATCTTGTTGAAATTGGCCGCCTGCTCGATGTTGCAGAGATGCGCGGCCTGCTTGATGATCTGGAGCTGCGCGCCCTCGATCGTCGCCACCCATTCGCGAGTCTTGCCCGGATGGCTGGTGGGATCCGAATCACCGACCAGCACCAGCGTCGGCGAGGGAATGAGGGCCAGATCGTCCCTGAGGTCCATTTCCGCGAGCGCCTCGCAGCACGCCGCATAGCCTGCCGGCGCCGTCTGCATGATCATGGCTCTCACCTTGGCGATCGCCTCGGGGTTCTTGGCGCGGAAGCTCTCCGTGAACCACCGTCCGATGGCGGCCTCGGCGAGCGTATGCAGCCCGCCCTCGGTGCGCGCCGTCTTGGCGCGGCCTTCCCAGACGTCGCGCGGCGCCAGATGCGGCGCGGCAGAGACGATAACCAGCTTTTCGATATGCTCCGGCGAGTTCGCGCCGAGCCATGCAGCCGTCATGCCGCCCTTGGAGAGCCCAACGACATGGGCACTCTCAACATCGACGGCCTCCAGCACGGCGCGCGCATCGCGCCCCAACCGGTCGATCGTATAGGGCATGTCGGGGGCCTCTGACTGGCCATGGCCGCGATCGTCCATGCGGATCACACGGAAATGCTCGCGAAAGGCCGGCATCTGCTCGTCCCACATCGTGTGGTCGGCGCCGAGCGCGTTCAGGAACAGTACGGACGGTTTCCCGTTCTCCGGATCGGCCTCCACATGAAGCCCAATTCCGTCATCCATCGAGATCAGTGGCATCGACCCTCTTTCCGTCAACTTGCCAGCAAATGCGAACAGCCTGCATGATGGCGGCACAGCTGCTCCCCCGCAATCGCGCCGCTACAGCCTATAGCAGCGCCGGGGGAGGGCAAGAGGCGCGAGAGGCGCAGAATGGCTGAGGATCGGATCAATGGACAGCATTGTGATGGCGCGTTCCGCAATCGATCCACCCGCCTGCCCGTTGAAATGATTCGGCGAGGAGCCTGATGTCCGGTGTCTTGAACCCTCGGCCCGCCGAGAGCGACGTCTTGGCGCTCGCCGAAGACTGGGTGAGCCAGGGGCGGAGCGTTGCGCTTGCGACGGTGATCGAGACCTGGGGCTCCGCGCCGCGTCCGGTTGGCAGCCATCTGATCGTCGACGCGAATGGCCGTTTCGAGGGCTCGGTGTCCGGTGGTTGCGTCGAAGGTGCGGTGGTTCAGGAGGCTATCGACGTGATCGGGGTGGGTGCACCGCGCATGCTCGATTTTGGCGTGGCCGACGAGACGGCGTGGCGGGTCGGCCTCTCCTGCGGCGGCCGCATCCGAATCTATGTCGAGAAGGTGGGCTGAGTTGGATCTGGCGACCCTTCATGCGCTGAACGAGACGCGCCGCGGCCGGCAGGCCGCGATTCTCGTGACCGATCTCGATAGCGGCGCGGTGCGCCTGGTCCGCGAGACCGACCAGCTCGATGACGAGCCGCTGGCGGCGCACCTGGCTGAGCGCTTTCGCACCGGGCGCTCCGGCACGGTCGATGTGGAGGGTGGGGGCGCGCTCTTCCTGACCGTGAGTCTGCCGCCACCCCGCCTCGTCGTCATTGGTGCCGTCCACATTTCGCAGGCACTGGCGCCGATGGCGCGGATCGCCGGCTTCGATGTCACGATTATCGACCCGCGCACCGCCTTCGCGACGACAGAGCGTTTTCCCGATGTCGCCCTGTTGCCGCAATGGCCCGAGGAGGCGTTCGAGACGATCGCCCTCGACCCGTTCACCGCGCTTGCCGCGCTGACGCACGATCCCAAGATCGACGATTTCGCACTATCCGCAGCCCTGTCCGCCGATTGCTTCTATGTCGGGGCGCTCGGCTCGCGGAAGACGCATGCAAAGCGGCTCGATCGGTTGCAAGCGCTTGGTCTGCCTGGAGAGGTGACGGCCCGAATCAGGGCGCCGATCGGTCTTGCGATCGGCGCGCAGTCGCCGGCCGAAATCGCCGTTTCGATATTGGCCGAAATCGTCGGCGCATTGCGCACGCGCGGAACCGACACCCTGCTGTCCCGATGAAGCCCCGTATCGCGATCCTCATCCTGGCCGCGGGGCAGGGGCGGCGGATGGGCGGGCCGAACAAGCTGCTGGCCGAGATCGACGGCAGGAGCCTCGTGCGACGCGCGGCGGAGGCAGCGCTTGCCAGCGCCGCAGCCTCAGTGACGGTTGTTACCGGACATCGTCGCGAGGCGATCGAACTGGCTCTCGCCGGGCTGCCGGTTCAACTGGTGCATAACGAGGACCATGCGGATGGCCTCGCGACATCGTTGCGGGCGGGGATCGCCCATCTCGGCGAGGGGTGTGATGCCGTCCTCGTCATGCTGGCCGACATGCCGGCGATCAGTGCCGCCATCCTCGACCGTCTCATGGCCGCCTTCGCGCCGGAGGAGGGGCGGCTGATCGTCGTTCCGACCCATGAAGGCGCGCGCGGCAATCCGGTGATCCTGTCGCGGTCCTTCTTTCCCGAAATCGCTGCATTGACGGGTGACAAGGGCGCGCGGGGGCTCATCGCCGCGCATGATGATGTGGTCGTGGAGGTCGAGATCGGCCCTGAGGTGATGCTCGATCTCGACACACCCGAAGGCTTGGCAGCCTTGGGCGGGCGCATCGTCGGCTGATCTGTCCGATCGGTTGGCCAATATCCATTCGGCTCTACCACACGGACTTGTTGCGCCGGCTCTTGGCAGCACTCAGCCGACTATGCTGCTAAAATATTGATTATGAAGGACAATCGTCCAATTTTCTCTTGAAGGCAAGCCCTCGTGGCGAGAGCATCGTCGTGTCCCTCCCAGGACGTGAAACGATCGCAATCGAGAGGTGCCCATGACGTCTTCGCTGTTGCGCCAACTCTCCGGCTACGGGCTGACCACGGCCCAGATCCTCTACCATCTGCCGGACCATCCGAAGCTGCTGCAGACCTATGTCTGGCAGGACTATGATCTCGCTCCAGAGTTTCCCGAACTGAACCGCTTTCTCGATTTCTGGAAGCGCGAGATCGAGGGGCCTTTGCATTCCGTGAAGGTGGCGCACCACAAGATAATCAGTGCAGCCGAAGTGAGGCTCGCCTCAGCCGAGTTTGCACTCAACTAGCGTCGATGCAGCGCGTCAGTCGCGGCCATAGGGCGGCGCGGGAATAGCTTGATGGGCGGCGCGCAGCGCCGCCGACCAGCGCTCGCGCAGGTCCATGAAATACTCGTCGTTTCGATCGATCCGGTGCGACACCTCGATCGAAATCGAATCGCGAGGGATCGTGACGATGTCGATCGGCATGCCGACGCCGAGATTGGAGCGGATGGTGGAATCCATCGAAACGAGGCCGAGCTTCAGCGCCTCGTTCAGGCTGGTCTCGCTCGTCACCGCGCGGTCGAGGATCGGCTTGCCGTATTTGTGCTCGCCAATCTGCAGATAGGGCGTATCGGCGGTAGCCTCGATGAAGTTGCCGGCCGAATAGACCATGAACAGCCGGAGCCGGCCACCCTTGACCTGGCCACCGAGCAGCATGGTGACGTCAAAACTCGCCGCCTGCTGCTCCATCGACTTGCCGTGGATGCGATAGACTTCACGAATGGCGCGGCCTACGAACTGCGCCACCTTGAACATGGTCGGTATCGTGAAGATCGTCTCGAGCTTGCCCGTCTCGGGGTCCTTGATCCCTTCGGTCAAGACATTCAGGACCGATTGGCTGACGGCGAGATTGCCGGCGGTTGCAATCGCAATCGCACGCTCGCCTTCGCTCTGAAACAGATGGAGCTTGCGGAACGTGGCGATGTTGTCGAGGCCGGCATTGGTGCGCGTGTCGGCGACCATCACCAACCCTTCGCGCACCAGAATTCCTACGCAGTAAGTCATTAAACTCGTCCAGGCCCCCCAACTCGGAAGGCGGATTGTTGGGTGTTGGCCGACGAGTCGCAAGCAAAAAGGGCGTTCAGCCCGTTATCTCTTTGCCGCACGGGCCTCCGAGACGAGGATCGAGACCCGCGGAACGGCAGCACCGTCACCATAAGCCGTGCCACGAACCGGCGCTGCACCGACCCTGTCGAGGCCGATGGCGAGGCGGACGTAGTAGTCCGTGGGACAGAGATTCATCGTCGCATCGAAACCGATCCAGCCCACGCCATCGATCAGCGCCTCCGCCCAGCCATGTTCGGCCGAGACCGGCTCGGAGTCGTCCGGCCGGTAGAGATAGCCGCTTGCGTAGCGCGTCGGAATGCCGAGATGGCGCGCGGCCGCGATGAAGACATGCGCAATGGCGCGTGGATCTCCCTTGGCCGATTCGAACGTGCGGATCGCATCGTCATGATCGGTCGTCTCGACCGCGATGGCCTCGTGGATGGCGCCCATCAGGACGTGCAGCTTGGATAATCGATCGGCCGGTGCCGAGGCGTTCACGTCGAGCGCAAACGTCCTGAGCGCCGCGTTCGACTCGGTGAGTGGCGTATCGCGCAGGAAGACGGCGGTGGGAAAGCGCTCGGACTGGCCGCGGACCATGCCGGCCATGTCGTGGGTCTCGACCTCGCCCAGCGCCGTGATCACGAGCCCGTCGAGCCTGCCTTCCGTCGTGAAGGACTGGACGACATTGCCGAACGGGTCGCTCGCCGTGTCGAGCCGGCAATCATGATCGACCTCGATGCGCCAGTTGATGACGAACTGCCCATCATGGCCGCGTGGCGTCAGCCTCAGCGTCTGGATCGCGCCCGTCGCGGGCGGATCGTAGCTGTAGGCCGTTTCATGAACGATCCTCAAACGCATGAAACGGTCCTGTCAGACGAGATACTGGTCGGTGATGGCCTGCCCGAGACGGCCGTTCTCGCCGATGAACTCGGTCAGGAATTCGTGCAGTCCACCCTGGAAGACATCCTGGATCGTCGCGTTCTGCAACCGGTTGCGGGTCGAGCGCGCAACGCGCTGGGCCGGGCCCTGCCGGCCATAGGCGAGCGAGAGTTCGTCGAGGAAGGCGCAGATATGGTCGTAGCAGGAAGCAAGCGAGCGCGGCAGCTGGTCGTTGAGGACCAGGAGGTCCGCCACCAGCCATGGCTTCAGGCTCTCGCGATAGACCCAGTGATAGGCAGTATTGGCCGAGACCGACCGCAGGATCGACGACCACTGGAAGAAATCGAGGCCGCCGCCGACGGCTTCATGCTCCGGCAGAAGCAGATGATACTTCACATCGAGAATGCGCGCCGTATTGTCCGCCCGCTCGATGAAGGTGCCGAGGCCGGAGAAGAAGAACGCATCGTTGCGCAACATGGTGCGATAGGCCGAACCATCGAAGCGGACGGATGCTTCCTTCACATAGGTCAGGAACTCGTTCAGCCGCAGGCGGTCGTGCGAAATGTTCCTGAAATTCTTCAGCCCGAGCCAGGCGCCGTTGATCGCCTCCCACATCTCCGAGGTGAGCGCCGTGCGGACCGTGCGCGCATTGACGCGGGCGCGCTCGAGGCAGGAGCGGATCGAGGAGGGATTCTCCTGCGAGAATGCGAGGAATTCGATGACGTTTTCGGATGTCGCTTCCTTGCCGAGCGTCTTGAACAGGCCGAGCGAACCGGTGGCGGCGACGGCCGATTCCCACTCATTCGAACTGCCGGCATAGGAAATCGGCATCGCGGCGAGGCGGTTGGCCGCGTCGACGATACGGGCGGTGTTTTCCGCGCGCTCCACATAGCGGGCGAGCCAGAAGAGATTGTCGGCGGTACGGCTCAGCACGGAAAAGAACTCCGGAATGGAAGGCAATCGCCTTGGCGAGGGGCGCCTGAAGGCGCGTTCGTCCTGTGCGAGGGCTTCATCGACGTCGATGGCAGGCACATTCGGGCCGGCCTGCGGGCGATCGTTGCGGTGCGTTGCCTTGTGTCACGCATCGAGCACCCACGTATCCTTGGTGCCGCCGCCCTGGCTGGAATTGACCACGAGCGAGCCCTCCTTCAGGGCGACGCGGGTCAACCCGCCCGGTACGATGCGGACCTTGTCGCTACCCGTCAGCACGAAGGGCCTCAGATCGACATGGCGCGGCGCGATGCCGGCATCGACGAAGGTCGGCGAGGTCGACAGGGCCAGAGTCGGCTGGGCAATGAAGTCGTCGGGGTTGGCCTTCAGCTTGGCCGCGAATTCGTCGCGCGTCTTCTTGTCGGCTGCCGGCCCGATCAGCATGCCGTATCCGCCCGATCCCGCGACTTCCTTCACGACCATCTCGTCCAGATGCTCGAGCACGTATTTCAGCGAATCCGGCTCGCGGCAGCGCCATGTCGGCACGTTCTTCAGGATCGGTTCTTCGCCGAGATAGAAGCGCACGATCTCCGGCATGTAGGAGTAGACCGCCTTGTCGTCGGCGACGCCCGTTCCAACCGCGTTGGAGAGCGTGATGTTGCCGGCACGATAGGCGTTCATCAATCCAGGCACGCCGAGGATCGAATCCGGCCGGAAGGTCAGGGGATCGAGGAAATCATCGTCGAGGCGACGATAGAGCACGTCGATGCGCTTCGGGCCCTCGGTCGTGCGCATGTGCACGATGTTGTCGCGCACCAGGAGATCGCGGCCCTCGACGAGTTCGACACCAAGCTTGTCGGCAAGGAAAGAGTGCTCGTAGAAGGCCGAATTGAAGGGCCCGGGCGTGAGCAGCGCGACAGTCGGATCGCTCGGCGCTGAGCGCGGCGCTACCGATTTCAGCGTCGCCAGCAGCGCATCGGGATAGTTCTCGACCGGCGCGATCCTGTGCTCGGCGAAGAGATCGGGGAAAAGCCGCATCATCACTTCGCGGTTTTCCAGCATGTAGGAGACGCCGGAAGGCGTACGCGCATTGTCCTCGAGCACATAGAAGGTGTCCGGGTCGACACGGACAATGTCGATGCCGGCGATCATGACATAGATGTCATGGGCGAGCTTCAGCCCGGCCATCTCGGGACGGTAATAGGGGTTCCGGTAGACGAGATCTTCCGGCACCAGCCCGGCGCGCAGGATTTCGCCCTTGGAATAGATATCGGCCAGGAAGGCGTTCAGCGCCTTGGTGCGCTGGACGAGCCCCTTGGAGAGGCGCGTCCACTCCGTCCCCGTCAGAATGCGCGGAATGATGTCGAAGGGGATGAGGCGTTCTTCGCCGGCATCATCGCCATAGACGTTGAAGGTGATGCCGACCCGGCGGAAGAGCAACTCGGCCTCCGCCCTTCGTGTCGCCAGAAGCTCCGGCGGCGTGGCATCGAGCCAGCGTTTCAGGATCTCGTAACCAGGCCTGCAGCCATCGCTGGTTGCGCTCATCTCGTCGAAGGCAACGACCATATGCGCGCGGTCCCCCATTTCGTTTTTCTGGCTACATCCGGCAAACCCCATGCCAACGCGACATTGGCGTCAGGCGCGAAGCACAGCCGAAGCAGCATCACGACGAGCATTGCATATCAGCCGAGCAATCTTGGCTAGAGGCAATATCACGAATTCGCCAGAACCGTTTGACGCGGCACGAAAGGCAGCATTTGCTGAATAATTAGGCAGATGCCGCGTCCGCCCAGAGAGCGCAGTCCTCAGGGCACCGGCGTCAAGACAACCACAACCATGTCGCCGTCCATATAGACCGACCCCGCCAGCGGCCAGGCAGGGCGTCCGGATGCATGCGACGTCGCCAGTGCGATCTCGTCCGCCGTTGCAAAGCGCAGTTGGCTCCGTCCGAGAAAGAAATTGACGATTGCGGGCTGGCGATAGGGCGCGAACGCCGCAGTGTTGAACTGCGAACGAAGCGGGCGATCCGGATACATCATGGTGAGCGCGCCATCGTCGAACGAGGGGTAGCCCAGGACGACAAGCGGGTGCGGCTTGTCATCAGGCAGGATCGATTCGATTCGCCCTGTTATCCTCGACAGCAGGTTTGTCTCGAACAGCGCCTTGGTCGACATGTACTGGTTCTGTTGTGTCGCGACCAGGAAGAAGCCGTAGATGACGATGATGGCGAGCAGACGGGCAATCCGCTGTTGCCAGGCGCCTGTCATGAGTACGGCGACGAAGAAGGGCAGAGCATAGACATAACCGATCGATATCCTGCCCGTATTCGTCCAACTCTCATTGTTGATGACCGCGGCGAGATTGATCGCCGGCGGCAAGACGGCGATTCCGATCAGGCTCAGGAGCACGGCCAAGGGGCTGCGCCTTGCGGCTCTGGTCGCCGCGACAGTGGTGCCGCCCAACACGATCGGTATGGTGGCCCATCCCGTCAGGAGGGGCTGTGACTTGATCTGGCGGATCGAGCTCACGATAACTGTCTGATAGGATACAAAGAACTCAACCGCGACTTCGCGCAGGCTGTTCATATGCGTCCGTTGGCCTATACCGGTATCCGTCGCCAAGTCCGTCGTGATGAACAGCGACAGTCTGTAGAGTATGACAGCGAGAACAAAGCATACGGCCGCCGCGACCATTGGCGCATAGATGTTCTTGTCGTCCCTGTGGCCAGAAGTTGTCCGCGAGACGACCCAGGCAATCAGGATCACCGCCAGAACGGCAATCTTCGGCTGGTAGGTCGCGAGGGCCAGGACGAAGAGGATGGTCGCAGCTGTCCAGGACACTAGACGGTTCTGGCCGCGATCCAGCGCGATGGCACCCAGAAGCAGCAGGCTGTCGCCGATCGTGAAGCTCGCATTGTCGATCGTGAAGGCATAATAGTCGAGCACTGCAGGATGCAGCGCGACCAAGAGGGCGATCAATATCCTGTTGGCGCGACCCTTGACGCGCAGGACCTCGGCAAACAGAACGCCGTTAAGGGCCTGGAAGAAGAAGCCGGCGAGCGCTTGAAACGACTGTGTCCCGCCGCCGCCGCCGAGACGAATAATGATGTCGGCGAACCATCTGCCTTCATAGAACGTTTTGAAGCTTGGATAAGGGTAGATGAAGATGTTGGGGACGGAATGGTTGGTAAACAGAAACTGCGTGACGATCGATGAATAGGCGATCAGCGCGGCCCCGAACGCGACCAGAATGGCGAGCGCGTTTTCTCGCCACCATACCGGAAGTCGATCCCAGGATATCGGCGTAGTGGCACCTGCTGATCTGACCAGTCCCAATGCGGTCTCCTAACGCCAGGTAAAGGCGCGGGTCACAGTATAGTTGAATACCGAGCTCATGAGAGCGCCGGCGACACCGGCGAACAAAGGCGGCTGATGCGCCTGATAGAGCCATGCGGCGACCGACACATTGGCCAGTCCGCCAATGGAGCAGATCGCATAGAACTCGATCAAGCCGGTGAACAGACGCCGGCCTGACAGCTTCTTGTCCGCATAGGTCAGCGTATTGTTGAAGAAGAAGTTCGTCGTCATCGCGACGAGTGTCGCGCCGATCTGCGAGACGGTGAAATCGAAGCCGATGACATCGAGCAGAAGCCAGAGGGTCAGCAGGTGGATGCCGATTCCCGAGATGCCGATGGCTGCGAACAGGACGAAGGTGGTGGGAACGGCGCCGCGGGTCAGTTTGGAGAACCAGAGTCCGACGAACTGGGCGGCGATCAGTGAGTTCATCTTGCTCTCGCCGCTGAAGCGCGCGCGGAACGTGTACGGCACCTCGGCGACCGCAAGTGGTCGGCCTTGCTGCCTGGCCGTCACCAGCAGATCGAGAAGGATCTTGAAGCCGTCGGAAGAAAGCTCGGGCGCAAGGCGGTTGAATTCGTCGCGGCGCAGCAGGAAGAAGCCGCTCATCGGATCGGTGATGTCCTGACCGGTCACGATCGATGAAAGCCTGGTCGCGAGACGGCTGCCCCAAAGCCGCGTTGCCGACAGGCCGTCTCCCGCCGTTGCGCCGCCGACGAAGCGCGAGCCGACTGCGATATCCGCGCCAGACCGGACCAATGCCAGCATCTCAGGCAGAATTCTCTCGTCGTGCTGGTGGTCGGCATCGATGACGGCGACATAGGGCGCCGCCGTCGCCAGTATGCCCTCGATGCAGGCCGAGGAAAGGCCGCGTCGTCCCACACGCCTGATACCGCGCAGATTGCTGTGTTGCCGCGACAAGGTCCTGACCACGTCAATCGTATGGTCGGGACTGTTGTCGTCGACGACGATCATCTCCCAAGGCGTGCCCTGGAGCGCGATCGCGATTTTCTCATAGAGCGACGCGATGTTGCCGCTCTCATTATAAGTCGGAACGACAATGCAGACTTCAGGCGGGGTCCAGTTGGCGCCGGCCAAATGATCGGCAGATAGTTCTGACATTCACATTTTACCCCGATGATCGTAGGGCGTTCTAGCGAGCCGCCGCTCGGGCGTCCATGCCAGACGTCATTGGCGGGCGATGATGAAATTCATCAGATGAATTGTCGTGGTTCATCATGGAACGGGTGCCGCAACGACACGTTCATTGGCCACACAGTCCAACCGAGCCGTGCCGATTTGCTGGTAGGGTGGATATCAAGAATGCCTCGCGTTGCAACGGCTTCGGCATTTCTGAGCGAACCGGACTGCGGTTCGCGTGAAGAAAATGCAACAAAACAAGATCATAGATCGTTATAGGCGAAATGGTGCGCACGAAAGTGATCTCGCGTCGCTGCCATGAGCGCCCTGGCGCTGATATACCAAGCCCCATTGCAGCAGCAATCGACAGAAGAATGGAATTGAACGATGCGATACCGCCGTCTGGGTAAATCAGGTCTGCAGGTGAGCGAGTTTTCGCTCGGCTCGTGGGTCACGTTCGGCAAGCAGGTCGACCGGAAGGATGCGCTCGATATCATGGCGTTGGCCTATGAATCCGGCATCAATTTCTTCGACAACGCCGAGGGCTATGAGGCCGGCGTCTCGGAGACGCTGATGGGCGAGGCGCTCGCGGAGCTGAACTGGGGCCGGGATTCCTATATCGTATCGAGCAAGGTGTTCTGGGGTGGCAACAAGCCCACGCAGCGCGGCCTCTCGCGCAAGCATGTGACGGACGCCTGCCACGCCGCCCTGAAGCGCCTGCAGGTCGACTATCTCGATCTCTATTTCTGCCACCGTCCCGATATCGATACCCCGATCGAGGAAACGGTGCGGGCGATGCACGACCTCGTTGCGCAGGGCAAGGTGCTCTATTGGGGCACGTCGGAATGGACAGCGCAGCAGTTGACCGAGGCCTGGGCCGTCGCGAAGGATCTCAAGATCACGCCGCCGACCATGGAGCAGCCGCAATATAATCTTTTCGAGCGCGATAAGGTCGAAGGCGATTACCGTCCGCTTTACGATCTGATCGGTCTCGGCACGACGATCTGGTCGCCGCTGGCGTCGGGCATCCTGACGGGCAAATACAATAAGGGCATTCCTTCCGATAGCCGCCTGAACCTGCCGGGCTATGAGTGGCTGAAGGAGATCTGGCAGAGCGAGAAGGGCCAGGCGCGGCTGGTCAAGGTCGAGCAGTTGACCGAGATCGCCGGCGAACTCGGCATTCCGCTGCATCATCTTGCGCTCGGCTGGTGCCTTGCGAACAAGAATGTCTCGACCGTCATCCTCGGCGCTTCGAAGAAGAGCCAACTCGAGGACAATCTCAAGGCGCTCGACGTGCAGGATAGCCTGACGCCGGAAATCCTCGCGAGGATCGACGCGATCCTCGACAACAAGCCGGCCGCGCCGCAGCGTTACTGAGGCAGCGCACGCTCGCGAAAAGACGACTGAACGCGGTCACGCACCGCGTTCAGATCAGCTTCAACCCCTTGAAGCTCGCATGGCCGTGGCGGCCGACAATGATGTGATCATGCACGGCAATGCCGAGGGGCGTTGCGATGTCGATGATGGTCTTCGTCATCTGGATATCGGCGCGCGACGGTGTCGGGTCGCCCGACGGATGGTTGTGGACGAGCACCACAGCCGTTGTCGACAGTTCCAGCGCGCGCTTGACGACTTCTCGCGGATAGACCGGCGTGTGATCGACCGTGCCTGTCTGCTGCACTTCGTCGGCGATGAGAACGTTCTTCTTGTCGAGGAAGAGGATGCGGAACTGCTCCTTCTCCTCATAGGCCATGGCCGCGCGGCAATAGTCGATGACGGCGCTCCACGAGCCGAGCAGCGGGCGCTCCCGCAGCGCGCCACGGGCATAGCGCGTCGCGGCAGCGTGGACGACCTTCAGATGCGTTGCGACCGAGGCGCCAACGCCCGGTATTTCCATCAGCCGGGCTTCCGGCGCGGCCAGAACGTCGGAGAATGTGCCGAACCGCGCGATCAGGGCCTTCGCGATCGGCTTGGTGTCGCGCCGTGGGACGGCCTGGAAGAGGATCAGCTCCAGCAACTCATAGTCGGCGACCGCCTCGCTGCCATGCTCGCGGAAACGGTTCTTGAGCCGCTCGCGATGGCCAACGAAATGCGGCAGGTCGCCGGAATCGTCTTCGAAACCGTTCATGCTCCGACGGGGTAGGGCGGGCAGGTATAGCCGCGGGGCGACAGTGTGAAGATCTCGCAGCCGGTTTCCGTGACGCCGACCGTGTGCTCGAACTGTGCCGAGAGCGAGCGATCGCGCGTCACCGCGGTCCAGCCGTCCGAGAGCACCTTCACATGGGGGCGGCCGAGATTGATCATTGGCTCGATCGTGAAGATCATGCCGGGCCGCAATTCGACGCCCTCGCCGGGATTGCCGTAGTGCAGGATGTTCGGCGTGTCGTGAAACAGGCGGCCAACGCCGTGGCCGCAGAAATCGCGCACGACGCTGCAGCGCTCGGCCTCGGCAAACGACTGGATCGCATAGCCGATGTCGCCGGTGGTGGCGCCGGGCTTTACGACCGCGATGCCGCGCATAAGCGATTCATAGGTCACTTCGACCAGCCGCTCGGCGGCGCGCTTCACTTCGCCGACCAGATACATGCGGCTTGAATCGCCATACCAGCCGTCGAGCACATAGGTCACGTCGACATTGACGATGTCGCCTTCCTTCAACGGCTTCTCGTTCGGGATTCCGTGGCAGACGACGTGATTGATCGAGGTGCAGGTCGACTTGGTATAGCCGCGATAGCCGAGCGTGGCCGGCAGAGCGTTGTGTTCCGCGCCGAAATCATAGACGAACCGGTCGATCACATCGGTCGGCACGCCGGGGCGGACGATGTCGGCGAGCGCGTCGAGGCAGGCCGCCGCCAATTGGCCGGCGCGATGCATCGCGTCAAAACCGTCACGTCCATAAAGCCTGATCTGGCCGTTGTTCTTCAGCGGCGCCGTATCGGCATCAACATAGGTAACCATGAAACCAGCTCCGTTTCCGGTAGCACACCACTCTCGGGGCGCCGGAACAAGTCGTCTTCGCGACAAAGGGGAATATGCGCTCGATCTGGCGTATCGGCGCCGCGGTTGCAAGGGGAACGTTGAGCAAATGCAGCCATGGCGTCCGCTTATTGGGTCGATGGCAGGTCATCAGCGACATGAGCGCGCGAAGCGCACTGATTCTCAACGCTCTGTTGAGCCGCCCCGAATTGGGCGCTAAACCGCTCGGACAGAGATGGAGTTCACGAGAATGGCCGAAACCGATCCCGCGGCGGCACCCCGCATCGTTACCGCCGCGATCCTCGTCATTGGCGACGAGATCCTGTCGGGGCGTACCAAGGACAAGAACATCGGCTATATCGCCGAATACTGCACCAATATCGGCATCGACATCCGCGAGGTTCGCGTCGTGCCGGATATCGAGGCCGAGATCGTCGCGGCGGTGAACGCACTCCGCGCCCGCTACGATCACGTCTTCTCGACCGGCGGCATCGGGCCGACGCATGACGACATCACGGCGGATTCGATGGCTGCGGCATTCGGCGTCGCCATCGATCATGATCCGCGCGCGGTGGCGATTTTGACCAGCCATTATGGCGAGGCCAACCTGAACGAGGCGCGCCTGCGCATGGCGCGGATTCCGGCCGGCGCCGATCTGATCCTGAACGCGGTCTCCAAGGCGCCCGGCTTCACGCTCGGCAATGTCCATGTCATGGCCGGCGTGCCGGCGATCATGCAGGCGATGCTGGACGAGGTCGCCGCGACGATCCCGACGGGCACCAAGATGCTGTCGCGCACGGTCCCGGCCAATATGGGCGAGGGCCGCATCGCCGCGCAGCTCGGCGCGATCCAGAAGGATTTTCCCGATGTCGCGATCGGGAGCTATCCCAAGATGCTCGATGGCGGCTTTTCGACCGATATCGTGCTCAGATCGCGCGACGCCGACCGGTTGGACGAAGCGGCGCGCGCCGTCGAGGCCATGATCGCGTCGATCTGGGCGGCGCAGGGCTGAGTTTCAGCGGTTTCCTGTGGATCGCCGGGGCGGCTGCATTGCCAGCGGCCGGCCGGCGCTCCAAGGGTCAGTCTTTACGGTTTCTTTGGCCTGACGGCATGCTCGCGACGAGCAGGAGATGACGATGGTGGATGCCCGCAGCGACAAGGCTTTTCCCGTATCCTGGGACCAGTTTCACAGGGATGCCCGCGCGCTGACCTGGCGGCTTTCGGGCGACAAGAAGTGGGAAGCGATCGTTTGCGTCACGCGGGGCGGGCTCGTGCCGGCCGCCGTGGTGGCGCGCGAACTGGGCATACGCTTGGTCGAGACCATCTGCGTCGCCTCCTATCACGACTATCAGGAGCAGGGTTCGCTCAAGGTTCTGAAGCCCGTGAGCCAGGCGGTCATCGATCTCGCCGGCGGCGATGGCGCGGGCGTCCTCGTCATCGACGATCTGGTCGATACGGGCAAGACGGCACGGCTGGTGCGTGACATGCTGCCGAAGGCGCATTATGCGACGCTCTATTCGAAGCCGCTCGGCCGCCCGCTGGTCGACACCTTCATCACGGAAGTGTCACAGGATACCTGGATCTATTTCCCGTGGGACATGGGTCTCACCTTCCAACCGCCGATTGTCGGCTGAGGATTTTCCAAATGACCGAGCCGACCGAAGACGAAGAATTCGAAGCCTTTGCCGAAGAATATGAGGAGCATCGCGAGGCGCTGTTCGACCTGATCTCGGATTATGCCGATGAGCACCAGGTCGACGACGCGCTTCTGATGGGCCTCCTGCTCGACCTGACGGTCACGACGCGCATGATGCTCTATGCGAATAGTGTCGAGAAGCCGTCCGCAAGCGGTCTGCGCCTCGATCTCGACAGGCTGCTCAAGGATGTCGGCGAGCACCTGCGCGAGATCAAGAAGGACGCCGAGGGCTTCATCGCCGAGGTGAAGTCCCAGCGCGAAGAGACCAACTGATTAGCCTCGCGTCACCATCGCGATGCCGATCGCGATCGGCACGATGCCGGCGAGATCGGCGAGGCTGACCGGCTCGCGAAAGACGAGCCAGCCGAAGAGGAGGCCGAGCGGCGGCATGAGGAAATGCAGCGCGCTCGCCTCGGTCGCCGTCCTGGTCTGAAGCAGGCGGAACCAGAGCCAGTAGGCGCCGATCGAGACCGCGACGATCAGATAGGCGATGCCGCCGAAAAACGCCGGTGTCAGGCGAATATCGGCGACGCTTTCGGTTGCGAGTGCCACCGGCATCAGCAGGATGCCGCCGGCGAGAGCCTGGATCGCGGTGCCGGTCCACAGATCCGTCGCAGGCTTCAGCTTCTTGAACAGGACAGTGCCCGACACCAGGGCGATGAGCCCCAGGATGACGAGGATCGTCCCGTGCAGATCCTCATGCCCGCCGGAAAGCCTTGAACGCACAACGAAAAATACGCCCGCCATGCCGAGAACGAGACCGGCGATCTTGCGCGCCGAGAGGTGCTCGCCGAGCAGCGTCGCGGCGGCAAGCCCGGTCAGCAGCGGATTGGCGCTGATGATCACGGCGGCAAAGGCCGAGGAGACGGTCTGCATGCCGGAAAAGCTGAAGCCGAGATAGATCGCGTTGTTGAACGCGCCGAGCAGCGCGAGCTGTCCGACCGTGCGGCGATCCGGCCATGAGAGCCGACCTGTCAGCGCGGCGAGGGCGAACATCAGCGAGCCGGCGGCGAGAAAACGGATCGCGAGCAGCAGGAGCGGCGGACAATCGGGCAGGGCGATCTTCGCCGCTGCGAAAGCCGAACTCCAGATGACGCAGAACAGCGCGATCTGCAGCAGGCCGCCGAAGCGGTATCGGCCGAGATCGCTGCCTGCCGCAATTGTGTTGCCATTCATTGCCATTCGTTGTCGTCCGGATTGCCTTTGTTGTCCGGCATGGGCATAGGCCGGCGGCGCAGCATTTGGAAATTGAATGTTTGGATGCTAATCATTCGATATCTGAATGATGGAGGTGTCGATGTTCGATCTCGACCTTCTGCGCAGCTTCGTATCGGTCGTCGATGCGGGCGGGTTCACGCGGGCGGGCGAGCGCGTGCACAAGACCCAGTCGACCGTCAGCCAACAGATCCGGCGGCTCGAAGAACTCGCCGGTACGCGGCTGCTCGTCCGCGACGGACGCGGCGTCCAGTTGACCCCGGAAGGGGAGCGGCTGATCGGCTATGCCCGCCGGCTGCTGGACCTCGCCGAGGAGGCGCGGGTGGCGGTCGCGGCGCCGCGCGCGAGTGAGCATGTGCGGCTCGGGCTGACCGAGGATTTCGCGATCGTTGAGCTGACCGATCTGGTCTCGGGCTTCGCCAGGGCCTGGCCGGATGCCCGGCTCGATGTGCGCTGCGATCTGTCGGTCGCGCTTGATGCGGGCCTGTCGCGCGGCGATCTCGACCTCGTGCTGTTGAAGCGCGACGCGGGCGGTGGTCCGGCCCATGGCGTATGGCCGGAGCGGCTGGTCTGGGTCGCGTCCGAGGGGCGGGATTGGCGGGAGGCCGATCCGGTGCCGTTGGTGGCCTTCCCGCAGGGCTGCCGCTATCGTGACCGGGCGATCCACGCGCTTGAGGTATCGGGACGACGCTGGCGCATCACCTATGAGAGCGCGAGCCTGATCGGCATCGACGCGGCGGTCGCCGGAGGGCTCGGCGTCGCGCTGGTCGAGGAGCGTTTCGCGAGGCCGAACTACCGGCGGCTCGGCCCGGCCGACGGCTTCGGACGCGTGCCGCCGACCGAACTCGCCCTGCTGGTGGCGCCGAATGCCGGCCCGGCCGTGCGTGGCCTGGCCGAGCTGATCGTGAGCTTCTGCGACCGCGTCTCGCTCGCCCGCGCGGCGTGAGCGCGGCCGCCTGCTTGTCGCGTGGGGGTCAGGCGTCGAGGGAAAGCGGTTCGGCGAAGGCCATGGCATCGCCGCTGACCGTGAGGCCGATCGGCGCGTCGGCCGGATCCAGCGCTGTCAGGACGAGCCGGTCGCCCTCGACCTCGGTGTCCCAGCTTCCGATCACCTGGCCGCGCAGATGCAGGTGCACCTCGGGCTGGATGATGTTGATGTAGTTGTGGCCGAAATGGACCTTCTCGATCACGCCGGTCCAGGACTGGAAGCTGCCCGCCCGGGTGACGGCAAGGGTGACCGCATCGCCATTGGCCTTGGCGGCGAGGAGCGGGACGGCGCCAATATCGCTCGGCTCCACGGCGACGGCGGAACGCTCAAGCGGCGGCTGATAGGGCAGCGGCGCGCGGGCAAAGCCTTCGAGCGTCGCGTCGAGGCCCTCGGGGCCATCAAGCGCCGTGACCTTGATGACGGAATCACCGTTCCGGTCGAGGAAATCGATATAGGTGAGCACGGTATCGTGCGGGGTCTCGCTGCGATCGGCGACGATCGCGACGATCGCCTTCGGGTCGATCCGCGTTTCGTGGCGCGCACCATGCGAGACGATGAGGCCGTTCTCCTCGACGATGCCGTCGAGAATGCCAATCCGCTCCAGCAGGGCGCCACCGGCGCGCACGCCCACCAGGGCGCGGCCCATCAGGACGGCGCGCTGGAGGATCGCCAGCGGCTCCAGCGGCAGGGATTGGCGGTAGGAAACGGGTTCGGTCATGGTGACGGTCCTGATGGCTCGCTGCGACAGAGATGGTTCGAGCGAGCCGCCGTGGTGTCACGATTCACCCGGCGCCGATGTATCAGCAGAAAAGCCGTGCAGGAAAGTCATATTTCACCGACGGCAGTCACAATACAAAACCGCCGCCGGCCTTCTTCGCAGATTGAATCCGGTAAACCCGGCAACCCTTTCACACGATAGGTGGATTGAGCCGGGCGAACCCTTCCTGGCGATGATAGGGGAAATAGGGGTAGGGCGCGGTCATGGCGCTGACCGCATCGAGCCGGGCCACCTGCTCGGCCGAGAGCGCCCAGCCGACGGCGCCGAGATTCTGGCGCAGCTGTTCTTCGTTGCGCGCGCCGATGATGACGGAGGAAACCGTCGGGCGCCGCAGCAGCCAGTTGATCGCGACCTGCGGCACGGTCCTGCCGGTCTCTTCCGCGATCGCATCGAGCACCTCGACGATGTCGAACAGCTTTTCATCATCGACGGGCGGGCCGAAGGCCGCGGTCGTGTGCAGCCGGCTTCCCGCCGGCAGCGGCTGGCCGCGACGGATCTTGCCGGTCAGGCGGCCCCAGCCGAGCGGGCTCCAGACCAGCGCGCCGACGCCCTGGTCGCGGGCGAGCGGCATCAATTCCCACTCATAGTCGCGGCCGACCAGCGAATAATAGACCTGGTGGGCGACATGGCGCGGATAGCCGCGTGCTTCGGCGAGCGCGAGCGACTTCATCAATTCCCAGCCGGCGAAGTTCGATGCGCCGACATAGCGGACCTTGCCGGAACGAACGAGGCCGTCGAGCGTCGACAGGACCTCCTCGATCGGCGTGCCGGCATCGAAGGCGTGCAGTTGCAGCAGGTCGATATAGTCGGTGTTGAGCCGGCGTAATGCATCCTCGACGGCGCGGATCAGCCGAAGGCGCGACGAGCCGGAATCGTTCGGCCCATCGCCCATCGGCAGCGAGGTCTTGGTCGAGATCAGGACATCGCCGCGCCGGCCCTTGATCGCCGCGCCGAGCACCTCTTCCGAGGCGCCGTTCGAATAGACATCGGCGGTGTCGAACAGATTGACGCCGGCTTCGAGGCAGATATCGACCAGCCGTCGTGCTTCATCGGCGTCGGTCTGTCCCCAGGCGCCGAAAAGCGGCCCGCTGCCGCCGAAGGTGCCGGCGCCAAAGCTCAGCAACGGCACCTTGAGGCCCGATGCGCCCAGATGGCGATAATCCATGGTCGATCTCCTGTTCTTCGATTGGTTGTGACAGCGGCGCGGATGGCGCGCCTCGTCTCGCCGTCCAAGATCGACCTGTCGGCGATGATGAGCTAGACTGCTCGGCGTCACTTGATCTGTGAGTTCAAATCATCATGTCGCGACTGGACGTCAATCGATCGGGCGAGATGGAGGTGTTCGTGCGGGTGGTCGAGCTCGGCGGCTTCACGGCCGCGGCGCGCGCCTGCCGGATGACGCCGTCGGCGGTGAGCAAGTTGATGGGCCGGCTCGAGACGCGCCTCGGCGCGCGCCTCATCAACCGCTCGACGCGCAAGCTGCAACTGACGCCCGAGGGCAGCGCCTTTTATGAGCGCTGCACCACCATACTGGCCGATCTGGACGAGGCCGAGCGCAGCGTCTCGACCGGCGAGCGCGCCGTGGGGCGCATCCGCATCAACACCAGCGCCTCCTTTGGCAATCATCTCCTGGCGCCGCTGGTGGCCGAATTCCTCGCGCTGCATCCGGGCGTGACGCTCGATATCGTGCAGACCGACAAGGTCGTCGACCTGATGGAAGAGCGGACGGACATCGCGATCCGCGCCGGGCCGATGAAGAGTTCCAGTCTCGTCGCACGCAAGCTCGGCGCGACGCGCATGATGGTGGTCGCGGCTCCGGCCCATATCGAGCGCTTCGGTTTGCCGACCACGATCGCCGAACTGGAGCGGCATAACCGGCTCGGCTTCTGCTATGTGCGCTCGGTCGATGGCTGGCCGCTCAGTGACGGCGAGCGGACAATCGTGCTGCCGATCGTCGGCAGCGTCCAGACGAGCGATGGCGAGGCGCTGCGGCAGCTCGTGATCTGCGGCGCCGGTCTTGCCCGCCTCGCGGCCTTCACGGTCCGCGACGACATCGCCGCCGGCCGGCTCGTCGCCGTCATGGAGGACCATAATCCCGGCGATCTGGAAGAGGTCCATGCCGTCTATCTCGGCCAGGGCGGACCGCTCCCGGCCCGCATCCGCGCGCTGCTGGATTTTTTGGCCGAGAAGGCGCGCGTGACGTGATCAGAGCCGAGGCCGTCTGGGGGTTGAGGTCGCGCGTCGCCAATGGTCCCGTGGGAATTGACCAAAGGCCTCCCTCGCACGTGGCGTTCGTCGGCGATGCTCCCGAAGGGCGGCATCATGATCCCGTGCCGCTCGCCAGCTATTTGACCGTCAGGACGGGCCTCAGAAGAGCTTGCCGCGCGCCGAGACCGGCCAGATCGTCTCGACCTTGCCGTTGCGGATCCCGACATACCAGTCATGCAGGTTGCAGGTGGGGTCACAATGGCCGGGCACCAGCCGCAGTCGATCGCCGATGGCGAGCCGACCGTCGGGATCGGCGAGTTCGCCGTGCTCGTCCGTCCATTTCGTGTAGCGAACGCCCTCCGGGCCGGAGACCACCGGCAGGCCGGAATCGGCCGATTGCGCCTTCAGCCCGGCATCGCAGACGGCACGCCCCGGGGCGGGGCAGGACAGCACCGATGTCAGCAGGAAAAGGGCGTTGCGCCATTCGCCATCCAGCCGCCCACCATCCTCGCCGCGAACGCGGCCATAGGCGGCATCCATGAAGGCGTAGGAGCCGCACTGCAATTCACCATAGAGGCCAGAAGCCGCCTCGAGCGGATGGCTGCCCGTGCCGCCGCCGGTCACGAGCGGAACCGGCAGCCCGGCTGCCTCGATCCGGTCGACGACGGCGCGCGTGATCGCGAGCGCGGCGGCGAAGGCCGTCTCGCGTTCGGCATAGGTCGGCAGATGCTGCATGCCGCCCTGATAGGCATGGATACCCGCGAAGCTGAGGCCAGGCGCTGATGCGATGGAGCGGGCAAGCGCGAGCGCAGCCTCCGGATCGGAGAGCCCGCAGCGGCCGGCGCCGCAATCCACTTCGACGAAGCAACCGAGTTCCGTGCCGTGGCGCTGAACCGCCTCGGCGAGTTGCGGCACATTGGTCGGATCATCGACGCAGACCGCGAGCCGCGCGCCGGACTGCGGTAGCCGGGCCAGCCGGTCGATCATCACCGGGCTGCGCACCTCGTTGGTGATGAGGATATCGCGGATGCCGCCGCGAACGAACACCTCGGCCTCGCTGACCTTCTGGCAGCAAAGGCCCGAGGCGCCGCCGATCGTCATCTGCAATCGCGCGACGTCGACCGACTTGTGCATCTTGCCATGGGCCCTGAGCCTGAGGCCGCGGCTGGCGACGAAATCCGCCATCCGCGCGAGATTTGCCTCGAGCGCATCGAGGTCGAGGATCAGGCAGGGCGTCTGCACCTCGGCCTCGCTCATTCCGGGAAGGGCAGGGATGTCGAAGCCGAGCTCGAGGTCGGCAAAGTCCTTCATCGCGCTCATCCTCCGTCCTTCCCGTGCGGCCGCCGTCAGGCCGCCTGCGGCACCTTGGTGTCGGACATGCGGTAGCGGAACTTGGTGTCCGTCAAGCCGGCCGCATCCGAAAGTTGCGCCGCGAACAGTTGCGCCGCGAAGATGTCGATGATGCCCTGGGCTATCACATTGTCCGAGTGCGGCACGCGGATCACGGTCAGCAGCTCGCCGTCGGCGACCCCGTCGGCCGTGGTGACGAGCAGGGCCGGACAACCGATCTGTTCCAGGTGCCGCGCGAGTTCAATCTCGCGCCCGGCGCCGAAAAGGACGACGCCCGTGGTCGCGTCCATCGATTCCATCGGCCCGTGCAGATAGTGGCGCGTGTCATAGGCCGAGGCCGGGATGCGCGACGCTTCGCGGATCAGGAGCGAGGCGCCGTCGGCCGTGCCCAGCGACGCACCGGCTCCGACGCAGTCGATCGCGCGGCGGTTCTGGAACAAGCGGCCGAGCCGCTCCATCTTCTCCGCCGCATTGGTCAATACCTCCGAGGCGAGCGCGGGCAGGGCAGCGAAGGCATCGGCCGTTCCGCCGCCGAGCTTCTCGACGACCATGCCGGCGGCGAGAAGCGTCGCGGTGTACCCGGTGCTGGACGGCGTCGCGTCGGAGCCGTTGGCGAGGCGCACATGCAGGTTGGCAGCCTCCGCGAGCGGGCTCGTCGGGTCGTTGGTGATGGCGAGCCGGGTCGCGGAGGGCAGCTTCGCCAGCGCGTCGACGGTCTCGACGCTGCGACCGCGATGCGACAGACCGATCAGCGCATCGCAAAGGTCGTGTCCTTCCGCCATGTCGGCCGCGCGGATGGCGAAGCCGCGCCGGCCCTGCGCCTGCAACTCCGCCGCGATCACGACCGCTGCAGCGAAACTGGCGCCGATGCCGGTCACGCCGATCACCGGCCGGTCGAGCGACGAGAGCTCGAGCCCGGCAAGTTCGGCCCGGGCGGCCGCATGGGTATCGGCCAGCGCCTGGGGCTGGCGGGCGATGGTGGAACGATAGCTCATGGGGGGTCCTTTCCGGATCATGACAGGGCCGCGGCGGAACGCATTCCGTCTCCGGCCGGGGATTGGGCGAGGCTGGCGGCAAGGCGACAGGCGCCTTCGACCGGGGAGCCGGTGAAGAGATGGGCCGCTATGCGGCCGGCCGAGGCTTCGGCCAATTCGGCGGCGAAGGCCTGCCACAGCAGCGGCTGCGCGGCGATGACGCTGCCGCCGGCCACCGCATGACGCGCACCGGCACCCCGCGCCTCGAGCAGCGCTGCCAACTGGGCGAGGGCGCGACCGCCTTCGCGTATGACCGTCGCCGCCAGTGTTGAGCCCGCTTCGGCGGCCTGGAAAACCGCCGTGGCGTGGCGGCCGACGGTGGCGGCGGAGCGCAGCTCAGAGAGCGTGCTGCCGAGCCGCGGCACGGAGGGCACCTGCAAGGTCTCGAAGATCGCCTCGACCAGGGGCTCGCGGCGGGAGCCGCCGGCGTCGAAATGGCGGGCGACGGCGCGCACCGCCTCGCGCACCAGGCCGGACGCGCTGCCCTCGTCGCCGATGATCCAGCCCCAGCCGCCCGCCACCAGCATCTGCTGTGGCGAGGGACGGCAGACCGCGATCGAGCCGGTGCCGGCAACAACGCCGATCTGTTCGGCAAGGCCGAGCGCCAGCGGCATCAGTTCGGCGTCGTTGACGACCGATAGCGGCGTTGCCGTCCGCGCGGCGAGGGCCACACGGAAGGCCTCGCATTCCGCGGCATCGTCGCAGCCATGCGCGCCGATGCCGATGGCGGCGACCGGTGCACCCTCGACGAAGCGCGCGACCATGTCGAGCAGCCGCACGGCGTCGCGATCCCAATCGCGGGTCCGCCATTCATGGCTCGGCACCACCAGGTCGCGCGCCGGCCCATCTGAAACAGACTCCGCGCGCAGATGCGTCTTGGTGCCGCCGATGTCGATGCCGACGATCAGCGGCATCTCAGCCGAAGCGAGGGTCATGGCTGCACTCCGCCCTGGGTCCGGCTGCGGATGCGCAGGCCATCGGCACCGAACAGCAGGGCGTGGCGGAGATCGGCGGTCGCCCGCAGCGATCGTTCATGCACGACTTCGTCGCGCCCGGCGCGGATCGTCATCCGCGTTCCGTCGGCAAGGTCCATATGGACGAAGCTCTCCGATCCCAGCTCCTCGACCAGCGCCACCGTGCCTTCGACGACCAGCCTGTCGACGGGCGGGGTCGTGCCCGGCGCCAGCAGGTGCAGCCGCTCGGGACGGAGGCCGATCTCGATCGGCCCGGCGAGACCGGGCGCGGAAAAGGGCAGCGTCGCCTCGCCCGTGCCGCCGATATGGCCGAGGCGGAGGCCCTCTCCCGACGAGGAGAGCACGGTTGCGGGCAGGAAATTCATCTTGGGCGAACCGACGAAGCCGGCGACGAAGCGATTGTCGGGGTCGTCATAGAGGTCGAGCGGCTTGCCCGCCTGTTGGACCCGGCCGGCATGCATCACCACCATCTTGTCGGCCAGTGTCATCGCCTCGACCTGGTCGTGCGTGACATAGATCATCGTCGTGCCGAGGCGCCGGTGCAGGTCCATCAACTCGGCCCGCATCTGCACGCGGAGCTCCGCATCAAGGTTCGACAGCGGCTCGTCGAACAGGAACACGCGCGGCTCGCGCACGATCGCCCGACCGATGGCGACGCGCTGCTTCTGGCCGCCGGAAAGCTGGCCGGGCTTGCGCTCCAGCAGCGTGTCGAGCCGGAGGATCGCCGCAGCCTTCTGCACCTTGTCGGCGATCATGGCGCGCGGGCGATGGGCCATGCGCAGGCTGAACGAGACGTTCTGGAAGGTCGTCATATGCGGATAGAGGGCATAGGACTGGAACACCATCGCCGTGCCGCGCTTGGCCGGCTCGACATCGTTGACCACCTCGTCTTCGATCGAGATCGTCCCCGAGCTGACGGTCTCGAGCCCTGTGATGATCCGCAGCAGCGTTGATTTTCCGCAGCCCGACGGCCCGACGAACACGACGAATTCGCCGCGCTCGATGGAGAGGTCGACGTCCTTGAGCACGCTTTGGGCGCCGAAGGACTTGGAGACGGCCTTGATGTCGAGGAATGCCATGATTGTTCTCCGATCAGCCCTTGGTTCCCGACATGGCGATGCCCGCGACGATCTTGCGCTGGAAGATCAGGAAGAAGACGAGCGGGGGGATCGCGGCGAGAAGATTGGCGGTCATCACCGTGTCGACCGTCTGGTGCGACAGCGGCGAGTTGAACAGTCCGACGACCTGACCGACCGTGTACATTTCGGGGCGCGAGCTGACGATGAGCGGCCACATGTAATTGCCCCATGTCTGCATGAAGGTGAGGATGGCCAGCGTCACCAGCGCGTTGCGGCAGAGCGGCAGCGCGACATGCCAGTAGATCTGGAAGTGGCTGGCGCCATCGAGCCGCGCCGCCTCGATCATGTCCGAGGGGATGGCGCGCATGAACTGCATCAGCATGAACAGGCCAAAGGCGGAGGCGAGGCCGGGCACGACGAGACCCTGCATCGTGTTCAGCCAGCCGAGCTGCGATGTCAGCAGATAGGTCGGGATGATCGTTACCGCCGTCGGCACCATCAGCGAGAGCATCACCACGCCGAACAGGGGCCTGCGGCCGGGAAAATCGAACAGCGCAAACTCGAAGGCGGCGAGCGAGCCGATGATCAAGACGCCTGCGATGGTCAGCACCGCATAGAGCAGCGAGATGCCATAGGCGCGCAGGTAATCGGTCTCGGTGAAGATCAGGCGGATCTTCTCGATGCCGGCTGGGATCGAGGTCGGGAAGAGCCGCGGATTGAGCGATACGGGCTCGCCCGGCACCGCGAAGACGACATTGATCATCCACCAGATCGGAAAGAGCGCGATGGCGGCAATCGAGACCGCCAGGACCCATTTGAGGACGGTCCAGATGGAGGGACGCGACATGCGGTTCATTTGCGACCCCTCCAGCCGCGCAGAGCGAACATCGCCGCGGTGAGAACCATGATGGCGACGGTGAGGATGAAGCCATAGGCCGCGGCCTCGCCGAAGCGGACGCCGCCAAAGGCGCGTCCCATCATGTCCATCACCGGAAAGAGAAGCGCGTTGCGGCGCCCGCCATAGGTCGTGAAGGACGACCCGGTCAGCAGCCATGGCTTGTCGAAGACTTGCATGGCCGAGATCAGCCCGTAGGTCACGACGAAGAACAGGACCGGCCCCAGCATCGGGATGGTGATGTGGACGATCTGCTGCCCCTTGCTGGCGCCGTCGAGCCGCGCGGCTTCGTAGAGCTCGGTCGGGATGTTCTTCAGGCCGGCCAGGATGATCACCATGTTGAAGCCGGCGGAAACCCAGACATCGACCGCGACCAGCGCGTAGAGCATCGTGCCGGTGTCGTTGAGGAAGTTGACCGAGGGCAGGCCGAACCAGCCGAGCATCATGTTGAGCAGCCCGAAGTTCGGCGCGTAGATCCAGCGCCAGATGGTCGCCGCGAGGAAGGCCGGCAGCACCACGGGCATGAAATAGGCGTTGCGGAAGAAGTTGGCCCAGCGTCCGGTGAAGTTGTCGACCAGGAGCGCCAGACCAAGCGCGACGAGGATGCCCGCCGGCACGGTGATCGCCACATAGGTCAGAAGATTGCGCATCGCGGTCGCGAAATCGCGCGAGGCGATGATCTTCTGGTAGTTGGTCAGGCCGATGAATTCGGGCGGCCGGACGCCATTCCAGGCGTGGAAGCTGTAATAGAGCCCGCTGAGGATCGGGTAGAGGAAGAACATCGCGAACAGGATGATGAACGGCGCGATCATGAGGTAGTGCGGCAGGTAGCGGCGAAGGGTCATGGGCGCTCCGTTGCGGTGCCGTGGCCGGATCAGGACGGCCTTGATGTGTCTGCACAGGCGGGGGCGGCTACGCTGTCCGGCCGTCGGACGGCCGGCCGGGATCGCCGCGTCTCGTCGAGGCGTTCATCCCGATTGCGTGCCGTGGCCGCCCGGATAGCGGGCGGCCCGGCCATTCAACAGCGTTCGGGCAGAGCAGCGCGGCCGGGTCTTGCCCCGGCGCGCCGCGGGCGACGGACTACCGTGCCAGGCAGTCGTTCAACTGCGTGATCATCTCCTTGGCGCCGGCTTCGGGCGTGTATTCCCCGTCGGCGGTCGCAGAGGCGATGTCGGTGACGGTCGAGTTGTAGCAGCTCGGCACCGAACTGATGAAATAGGGCGCCGCGACATCCATCGCTCCATGCGCCGCCTCGACCGAGACCTTGATCAGCGGCAGCGCCGAGACGTCGGGATCAGCCATGGCAGCCGCGTTGGCATTGTAGCGCGACAGCAGCTTCGCCCAGCGAGCCATCTGGCCCTTTTCGGTGACATAGGTGGCGAACTCGAATGCCAGATCGGCATGCGGGCCCGGCGCCACGCCGATCATCTCGTAGCTGCGGATGCCGCCGGTCTTGCCGGGCGTATCGCCGGGGATCAGCACGAAGTCATATTTGAGCCCGCTGGTCTTGGCGGCGTCGGCATAGGTCGGGTTGACCCAGGGGCCGATATTGTGAAAGGCGAGCTGGTTGGAGATGAAGAGGTCCTTCGTCGCCTGATCATTGCGGCTGGTGCTGCTGTTCAGCTCCTTCATGTCGACGAACTTCTGCAGGACCTTGGTCATGATCGCGGGATCGATGCGGGTCTTGCGATTGGCCCAGTCGAAGCCCCAGCTGTCGTTACCGCCTGACGTCGCATAGATTTCCGCGACCGAGTTGAACACCAGCGTATCGTCCGGGATCGCATACATCCCGGCTTCCTTGACCTTCTTCATCTGGGCGAGCCATTCGTCCCAGGTCGCCGGCGGCGTCGACGCGTCGATGCCGGCCTTTTCCAGGACGGTCAGGTTGCGGAACAGCAGCGAGCCGAAGCCGGTATAGGGCAGGCAATAGAGTTCGTCCGGCTTGGGCATGCAGCCCTTGAGCGCATCGGCATCGAACTGGGCCCGGTAGTCTTCGGGCAGCGCCATCCATTTGGTGTAGAGATTGTCGAGCGCGCCGACATCGACGAGTTGCGCACCCACAGACTGGGCGTTCATGAACACGTCGGGCAGCTGGCGGCTGGCAGCGCCGGCAACCTGGCCGGCGGTCAGGTCGTCATCGCCCTTGCCGACGATCTCGATGCTCACGCCCGGGTGTTTGGCGGTGAATTCCTTGATGAATTCCTGCTGCAGTGCCAAAGCGTCGCCCTGCGCGAAGTCGGAATAGACCCAGTATTGCAGCTTGACGTCCTCGGCGGCGGCTATCCCGGCCGATCCGATTGCGGCCAGCGCGACGACACCGGCAATGCCGGCCCGAAGTTTATTGAGAGTTCTCAATCTTCCCTCCTGAAATTTCACGACAGTTCGCCACTCGGTGGATATTCTTTTTGTGTTAGGCAGCCTAACTAACAAAATTATCGAGGCGACAGTCAAGCCCCTATGCAGGGCGGGCGTCGGAATTCGGGAAGGGCCTGATTCAGGCCTCGTCACCCAGCAACACCGCCATCGCCGCCTCGATGGCGAGGCGCTCGATGCCGAGCACGGTCGCGTCCGCCCCGAGCAGCGTGTTGCGGATCTCGACCGGATAGGACAGGCGGTTGGCGGCCTCGGCAACGCCGGGCAGGAGAAGCGGCGAGGCACCGAGGCCGCCGCCCAATACGACGAGGCCCGGATCGACGACGCTGACGCAGGTCGCGATGACTGCGCCGATGTCCAGCGCGTGCCGGGCGACGTGGCGAAGCGCCTCGACATGGCCTGATCCGGCGATCGCGAGCAGTTCGGCAGTGTCGGCCGGTGCGTCGCCTGCCGCTTCGGGCCAGTCTGCCCTGACGCGGGCCATGAAGGCTTCCGTGCCCAGATAATGTTCGGCCTCGCCCGGCTGCGGGCTGGCGCCTGGCGCGAAGGGAAAGCTCAGATGGCCGATCTCGCCGGCTGCGCCGTTGCGGCCGCGCACCAATTGTTCGCCCAGCACCAGCCCCATGCCGATCTTCAGCCCGACCTGGACATAGGCAAAGCTCTGCGCGCCGCGCGCCGCGCCATAATGCTGCTCGGCCACCGCGGCGCAGTTGACATTGTTCTCCAGCACCAGCGCGACGCCGGGGGGCGGGGTGAAGGCGCTGAACACGATCTCCTGCCGCGTCGAGGCCACGTCTCCGGTCGGCCCGACGACGCGCGTCGGCAGGGCAAGACCCATGGCGCGCAGCGGACCCCAGCTCGGCCGCATCGCCGCTTGGGCCGCCGCGACCTCGGCCGCCACGGCGCGGCTGACCTCTTCGTTCATCGAGATCTGGCTCACCGGCAGGCGCAGCACCCGGCTTGTCAGCAGCCTGCGGTCGAGCGTCGACACCCGCAGCCGCACATGGGTCGAACCCGCATCGACGGCGATGACGTGGCCGGCGCCGCTGCCGACCCGGTATTGCGCGGCGCTGCGCCCGAGTGCCCCCCGCACGGCGCCGATCATCTCGACGTATTGCGGACGCTCGAGTTCGGCGATCGCCGCCGACATTGTCGGGCGCGACAGGCTCAGTGACGAGCCGATATGCGGGCGCGTCGAGGGGCCACCCTCGACCAGTTGCCGGAACACCGCGCGCGCGCTGCCAGTCAGCGCCGGTTTCGGGGCGTCGGTCTCGTTCTGATCCAAGGGGGCCTCGATCAACTATCGGGCGAGCACATTGTCAGGCCGGTTCGCCCGAGTAAAGCGGGCCCGCCGCCGGGCAGACCGGCCATCCCCATCCTGTCGTATGAGGTGCGCCGCCTCCAGGGCGCAATCGCGATCGGCGGCTTCACCCCTGGCAGGCCATCATTCGAGATCGGCGTCGATGCGCGTGATCAGCCCGTGGGCATCGACCGAGATGTCGAGGAGGCCGATCTCGTGACCGAAGTCTCCGGTGAAATCGACGCGCAAGCGCGCCCGTGTCTCGCCGGTCATCTCGATCGAAAGGAAGCGGGTCACCGTGTGATAGCCGACGAAGTACCGCTCGACATAATCGCGAATGCCGGCATGGCCGTCGAAACGGTGACCCGTCGACGGGTCGTCGATCACCGCATTCGGTGTGAACAGGGTCAATGTCGTGTCGACGTCGAAGGCATTGGTGGCGGCGATCAGCGCATCTGCCGTCTCGCGCAGTGTCTTGGTGGTCATCGTGGTCTTGGCGGTCATCGCGTCAACTCCCGTGTTGCCAGCTCTTGAAGACGAATTCGAGGCTATGACCGTCCAGATCGCGGACCTGCGCGGCGTAATAGCGGGGATCATAGTGAAGCTGCGGCCCCGGCGGGTGGATCTCGGTCGCTCCGGCGGCCAAGGCCTCGCGATAAGCGGCATTCACGATTGCCTCGGAATCGGCGACGAAACCGACATGCACGGAGCCGGGCATGGCCGCGCCCTGGCTCAGCCAGAAGAACATCCGGCCCTTCGTACCGAAGCCCTTGAGGTCGGGATGCCCTGCCGGGCCCCGGCGGCCGTCATAGTCGTGGCGAGTGGTGATCCCGAGGATCGGGAGCACCTTCTCGTAAAAGGCGATCGAGCGTTCGACGTCACTGACCGTCAGGAAGATGTGATCGAGCATGTGAGCCTCCTTTAGATGATGTAGCCGCCGCTGATTTCGATGGTCTGGGCGTTGATCCAGCGGTTCTCCTCCGACAACAGGCTCGCGACCATGCAACCGACATCGTCCGGCTCGCCGACGCGGCCGAGCGCCGTCTGCCCGGCGAGCAGCGCCTCGAATTCCGGTGTGAGACCGCCGCCGAGTTCGGTGCGGATCGGTCCGGGTGCAATGGAGTTGGCGCGGATGCGGCGTTCGCCGAACTCCTTGGCCATGTAGCGGGTCAGCACTTCGAGCCCGCCCTTGAAGGCGGCATAGGGCGCCACGCCGGCGGTCGCCACGCGGCTGGTCGCGCTCGTCACGTTCACGATGTGACCGCCATCGGCCATCAGCGGAAGCAGGGTCTGCGTCAGGAAGAACGGCCCCTTGAGATGGACGCGGAACAGCCCGTCGAACTCGTCTTCGGTCACGGACGCGATCGGGTTGTAGAGACCGTATCCGGCATTGTTGACGAGGACGTCAAAGGCCTTGGCGGTCCAGGTCTTTGCCAGGGTTTCGCCGACCGCGTCGCGAAAGGCTGGGAAGGTCTCACTGTGGCTGACGTCGAGTTCGAGAGCGACTGCCTTGCCGCCGTCAGCCTCGATCGTGTCGACGACCGTTTCGGCGGCGCGGCGATTGCTGTTGTAGGTGAGGATGACGCCCATGCCGCGTTTTGCGCATTGGACTGCGATGCTGGCGCCGAGGCCACGGCTTCCGCCGGTGATGATGACGATGCTCACGGGATGCTCCTGCGATGGGATAGGCGAGTGATAGCCGTCGGTCGCCCGGTGCGCTCGCGCAGTTCTCTTCGATTCTTGCCTGTTTCTGCTTTCTCGTTGCATGTGGGCCATTGGCATGAAACAACGCGGCCATGGACACGCCACTTCAGGAACTCAGGCGGCTGGCGTCGCGGGCGGAGAACCGCCGCACGGAGACGGGCATTCCCCGCGTCGCCATGGTGCAGGGCGAGATCCCGGAACATCGGCTCGCCGCCGTCTACGATCCCATGATCAACCTGATCCTGACGGGGTCGAAGACCATGACCGTCGGCGACCGGACGTTTCGCTATGATCCCGCGACCTATTTCGTCATGTCGGTCGACCTGCCGGCGGTGGGCTCGGTGCACCCCGCCGCCGATGGCGCGCCCTATCTGGCGATCAGCCTGACGCTGGAGCCGGCGATCGTCGCCAACCTGCTGGCGGATCTGCCCAAACCTGCCGGAGGAGATCTTTACAGCCCCGGCTTCTCGGTTGCGCCTGTGACCGCTGAGCTTCTCGATGCCTGGCTTCGGATGCTGCGCCTGATGGAGCGTCCGGACGAGATCGCCGCCCTTGCTCCCGCCTATGAGCGCGAAATCCTCTTCCGGGTTTTGCAGGGGCCGCTCGGCTGGATGCTGCGCGACATCGCGACGCCGGACACCGCGCTCTCGCGGATCGGCGTCGCTATCCAATGGATCCGGGAGAATTTCGCCAAGCCGTTGCGGGTCGGGGATTTGGCGGAGATGGCGGCCCTCAGCGTTTCCGCCTTCCATCGTCACTTCAAGGCCGTCACCGCCCTCAGCCCGCTGCAATACCAGAAGCATGTGAGGTTGCTGCAGGCGCGGTCGCTCCTGATTGCGGGTGAAGGCAACGCAACATCGATCGCGTTCGATGTGGGCTACCGGAGCCCGACGCAGTTCAGCCGTGAATATGCCCGGCAGTTCGGGTTCCCGCCGTCGCGCGATGCAGCGAGGCGACGCCGGGATGGCCAGAGTGCCGGAACTGGCGCGGTGACCGCCGCGTTCGACGCAAACGGCTGAGCGGCAGAGCCGCGTTGAGCCCGTTTGGCTTGCTGACCGGGTTTCGCCAGAAAGGTCAATGCGCTTGTGGGGGAGGCGTTGTCGGCGGCCCGCCGGGCGCGTGGCGTGGGTCCCAGTGGGGCTCGCCCGGCGCGCTCAGCTCAAACGAACGTGCTGCGTCCGCAATGACCCGCAGCCGGAGACCGGCGCGCGGTCGGGGTCATGGCCAGGCCGTTGCGGTGCGCGCAAGGTCGCGGCGTCGTCGCTCGGCGTGAGGTTGAAGAGCCGGCGGTAATCGCGATTGAACTGCGAAATGCTCTCGTAGCCTACATCGTAGGCGACAGCCGAGATCGTGCTGGCGCCGGACAAGCCTCGGCGCGCCTCCTGCAGCCGAACGCGCTTCTGGAACTGGACCGGCGTCATGGACGTCACGGCCTTGAAATGTCGATGAAAGCTGGGAACGCTCATATTCGCCAGTGCCGCGAGATCGGCGATACGGAGCATCGCGGCGAAATTCTCTCGGATCCAGGCCGTTGTGCGGCCGATACGGGCCGCATGACCATTGGCGAAGGCGAGTTGGGCGAGCATCGGGCCGTGGTCGCTGTGCAGCAGCCGCCAGACGATTTCCCGGCGGATCAGGGGGGCCATCACGGCAATGTCGCGCGGTCGCTCGATGAGCGCGACCAGCCGGACCAGCGGATCGATCAGATCCACATCAAGCGCATATTTGCCAGCGACCTTGACGTCGGGCGATATCGGGCGCGAGCCGGACTGCTCACGCAGAAGCTCGGCCACGACGACCGGATCAATGTCGAGATGGATCGCCAGATAGGGCGCCGCAGGGCTGGCCTGCGTAACCCGGGAGGTGACGGGAACGTCGGCGGCGCACAGCAAGGATTCCCCTGCCGCATAGTGGAATGGGACTTCCCCGACCATCAGTTCCTTCACGCCCCGTCCCACAAGGCCGAAAGACGGCTGGTAGATCGAGTGCGACACCTCGGTCGGGTGATCGGTGCGGCCGACCTTCAGGCCGGGAACCGGCGTCACATAGTCATATCGGGCGTAACGCTCGATGACGGTCACCAAATCCGGGAACTGCGGCTTCATCATTGGCGAACGTCCTGTGCGGGAGTGTATCGGCCGGCCGGCCGGCTTCGGCCGTCACATCACCACCAGTCGATATCGGGGGCTATGCATATCCTATCAAGGGCGCGCCCCATCCTCTCAAACGCCCTCGAGCAAGGCGCACGGTTCAGACGAATGAGAGAGGCAGGCAAGTCGCTGATAGCATCTGCATAGGGTCGGATCTCGGCCGGTCGCTATGGTTCGGCATTGGCGCTGATCGGCGCCTGATGGCGAAAATGCTGGAACATAGAGACATGTCAGACAAGAAATTCCGTGTCGGGCTCATCGGAGCGGATACGCAGGCAAGCTGGGCCGGCGCATCGCACATTCCCGGATTGCGGGCGCAGCCTTCGCTGGTCCTGGCTGCGGTCGCGACCCGTCGCGAAGAGAGCGCAAAGGCGGCTGCGGAGGCGTTCGGGGCCGAACGCTGGTTCTTCGATCCTTACGCGATGATCAATGATGCGAGCATCGACGTCATCACGGTGGCCGTCAAGGTGCCCGCTCATCGGGCGCTTGTCATGGCCGCTCTCTCCGCCGGCAAGGCCGTATATTCCGAGGCCCCCCTCGGGGCGACCCTCGCTGAAACGGAAGAGATGGCCAGGGCTGCCGAAGGCCTGCACACCGTGATCGGCTTGCAGGGTCGGCACAATCCCGCCGTTCGCCGCGCCGCGGAGCTGGTAGCCTCGGGAAAGCTCGGTCGGCTGATGTCGGCTCGCCTCGGTGCGACGACGTTCGGCTATGGTCCGCAATCGCCGAGCACCTACGACTACTTCAACAAGCTCGCGTCAGGCGCCAGCTTCATGACGATCACGGTCGGGCATGTCCTCGACATTATCGAGGCCGTGCTCGGGCCGATCACCGAAGTCGATGCACGCACCGAACTGTTGTGGCCCGACATCGAGATCGTCGACACGGGAGAGACCTCGGCGCGTGAGATCCCCGATCATCTCGATCTCATCGCCAAGACCACCAGCGGCGCGCCCGTCTCGGTTCAGGTCCTTGCGGGCGTCGCGCCGGAGCAGGCCGGTTTCGTCTTCGAAATCCGTGGCTCAGCGGGTTGGCTGCGGCTCTCGGGCAACCATCCGGCGGGCGCGCAGGTGGGTGATCTCGCGCTGACCTCGAGCCTCTCTTTTGCCGCTCCGGACGCTCCGATAGCCACCGGCACAGGGCCGACGGCCGCCGGGTTCTGGAACGGCGCGGCGATCAATGTGGGTGAAGTCTACGCGTCGCTGGGTCGCGATCTCGTGGCGGGCACCCATGCAACGCCGGGATTTGTCCAGGCACTCCACAACAGCCGGCTCGTCGCAGCAGTCGAGCGGGCGGCTCGAACGGGCGAGCGCCAGAGAAATCTGACCTGAACATGCCAGGTGGAGCATCGGACGATCAATCCTGGTCGACCGGCTCCGCAATTCCGATCAAGGAGAAATATGATGCGCATGCGCAAATTGGGAAACAGTGGGCTCTTCGTATCGGAACTCTCGTTCGGCGCCATGACCTTCGGCGGCACGGACGGGCTGTGGGGTCAGGTCGGCAAGCTGGGGCAGGAAGAGGCCGATATCTTGGTCAAGGCTGCCCTCGATGCCGGGATCAACCTTTTCGACACCGCGAATATCTATGCGAACGGTCGGAGTGAGGAAATCCTTGGCCAATCGCTCAAAAATCTCGGCGTCCGCCGGGACGAAGTGGTGATCGCCACAAAAGTGCACGGCGCCATGGGCAACGGGCCCAACCGGCGGGGCGCGTCCCGCGGGCATATCATGAGCGAAATCCGCGCCAGTTTGCGGCGGCTGGACCTCGAACATATCGATCTCTACCAGCTTCACGGCTTCGATCCCGCCACCCCGATGGAGGAGACGCTGGAAGCGCTCGATACGCTCGTGCGTGCCGGGGACGTCCGCTATGTCGGTCTGTCGAACTGGGCCGCCTGGCAGATCATGAAGGCCATCGGCATTGCCGGCGCCCGCCAGTTGGCACCGATCATCTCGGTTCAGGCCTATTATACGTTGGTCGGACGCGATCTGGAGCGCGAGATCGTCCCGCTGCTCGCCGCGGAGAAGGTGGGGCTCATGGTCTGGAGTCCATTGGCGGGCGGCTATCTCAGCGGCAAATATTCCGTGGGCGGCGACAGTGCCGGCGGGCGGCAGACGCAACTGGATTTCCCGCCGATCGATCGCGGTCGCGGCGAGCCTCTGATCGATATGTTGAAGGCTGTGGCGCACAAGCATGGCTGCCGCCCGGCGCAGGTCGCGATCGCCTGGCTGCTGCGGCAGCCTGTCGTGTCGACCGTGCTGATCGGCGCCAAGCGGACCGACCAGTTGGAGGAGAATGTCGGGGCGACGCGCATCGTGCTGGACGCCGACGACATGGTGCAACTGGACGCCGTCAGCCGCCTACCGGTCGAATATCCCGGCTGGTCGCTCACCGGTTCCGGCGATCGAAGCTGATTGGAGGTGAGAGCCGCATGACGGAGCTCGCTGAAGGCCGGTCGCGCGTGCCCGGACCCAATTTCGAGAAGCCTGTCGCCTTTGCGGTCAGGCTGCCTCGGGACATCGTAGCGCGCACGGGCATCGGCCGTCTGACGCGGCTGCCCGGCGGCTGATTTCACCAGTGTGCAGCAAAGCGCTGGTCTGCGACGGGGCGAGGTCGGACGTAGGAAGGTCTCGGCATGATGACCGGATACGAAATTTGGTGCGGGCGGCGGGGATCGAACCCGCATGACCGAAGTCGAGGGATTTTAAGTCCCTTGCGTCTACCAGTTTCGCCACGCCCGCAGCGCGCCGGAAACTGCCATTTTCAAGCTCTGGACGGAAGGCTGAATGCGCAACGCTCAACAATGTTGTGCCTGGTCGGGCTCTCCGCGTCCCTTGGCGATGCCCGCGCCGAGGGATCGCGTCCTGGCCGGCTGATACAGCTCATGGGTCGTGGACCCATGTGACATCCTCCGTCTTTCGCGACAACACGGCCACAATCACGTCGCCCGAACGATAGACAGACCCGTTTGCCGGCCAGATCGGATGGCTGGCGGCGTCGGCAAGTGCCGCGTCGCGCTCGGCGGTCGTCGGCGAGCGGAGATTGTCGGCGCCCATGAAGAAATTGGCGATCTCGACCTGGCGATAGGGCATGAAGGCCGCAGAGGATGTGTGGGGTCGAAAAGGGCGCTTCGGATAGGAGAGCAGGCGATCGAGATGGTCGAGCGGGAACTGGCCGATGACGACAAGGGCAGGGTGTTCGTCGCCCTTGAGCAGGTCTCCGACCTTCAGGACGAGCCTGTTGATCGCCTGCGTCTCGTAATCCGATTTCAGCGCCGTATAGCCGTTCTCCTGCACCGCCAGGAAGAGCAGGCCATAGAGCGCGGCCGATGTCGCCACGACGCCGAGCTTCAGCTTCGAGAAGAGATCGAAGGCGAGCGAGGCCGCGAAGGCCAGATAATAGCCATATCCGACGCCGAAGCGGGACACGCTCGGCGTGGAATCGGCATTGATGATGAAGACCGCCTGCAGCGCCAATGGCATCAGGATCAGGCAGGCGATGATCGCGGCGGCATTCGACCGTGTCAGCTTCGCGGCCACCGCCCAGCCCGACAGGACGACAGTCGCGGCAACGCCCAGCCGGCCGGCGAGCGGCTGGTGGATCATGAAGTCATAGAAGCGGCGGACGGCATTCGGGTAGGATCGCAGGATCTCCCACGCGACTTCCCGGACACCATTCGTGTTGGTGCTGACTGGCAGCGGCCAGATGATGGTGAGCTTGGTCGATATCCAATAGAGCAGCAGCCCCAGCACCATGGCGAGGCCAGAAGCCAGGAACAGGCTGACGCGCGGCGTTGTCGTGATCGAGCGATGGAGCAGCCAGGCCACCAGCACCGTGGCGGATACGACGATGAGGGGCTGGTATCCGGCGAGCGACAGCGCAAAGAGCACAGCGGCAGTCGGGATGGACCATCGATAGAGGCGGATGCGATCAAGCGCGAAGACCGCGGAAAGGCTCAGCGCCTGCGCGATGGTAAAGGTGATGTTGTCGGCGGTGAAGCTGTAGAGATCGGGCACGGCCGGGAACAGCGCCACGAACAGCGCGATCATCGTTCTCTTGGCGACACCGCGCGCGCCGATGAGCTCGGCGAAGAGCAGCCCATTGACCGACTGGATCAGCAGGCCGGCAAAGGCCTGGAAGGTCTGGCTGCCGCCGCCGAAAAGCTGGATCAGTATGTCGGCGAGCCAGCGACCCTCCGAGACGGTCTTGAAGCTCGGATAGGGGTAGAGCAGGCTGTTCGGGATCGTGTGGTTGGTGAAGACGATGCCGGAAACCAGCGCGCTGTAGACCACGACCGAGACGAGCATCGTGATGCCGATCGGAACCAGATCGGCTGCCGAGACCCCGAAGAACCGACAAAATCGGCTGAGCCCTCGCGTCACATGATATCCCCGTCATTTCGCGCTGTCCCTGCTGGCCGGAGGATCAGCAGAGAGCCGCCCGGCTTCAGTGACATGGCGCAACAAGCTGGCGCTACCACGCGGCGAGACCGGGCGCCATGGCGCAGAGCAACGCCATGGCCCGGCCGCTCGCGTCGAACGGGCGCTGCCGCAGCGTCAGGGGACTCCGTCAGGCGAGGGGCTTGAAGTCTCCGATGACGGTGGGGAGGAGTTCCGAGACGGTCGGGTGGATGTGGACGGCGCGCTGGACGACGGTTGCCGGGGCTTGGGCGTACATGGTGTCGAGCAGGCTGTGGATCGCCTCGTCGCCGCCCGTGCCGAGGATCGAGGCACCGAGAAGCTCCTTCGTCTCCGCATCGGCCAGGATCTTGATGAAGCCCTGCGTCTCGGCCTTTTCCACCGCGCGGCCGACGCGTGTCATTGGGCGCGTGCCGACCAGCGCCTTGCGGCCCGATTTCCTGACATCGGCCTCGGTCATACCGATGCGCCCGAGCGGTGGATCGATATAGAGCGCATAGGCCTGGATGCGGTCGCTGACGCGGCGCGGATCGTTGTCGAGCAGGTTGGCCGCCACGATCTCGAAATCATTGTAGGAGGTGTGGGTGAAGGCCCCGCGGCCATTGCAATCGCCCATCGCCCAGATGCCGTCGACATTGGTGCGCAACTGGTCGTCGACCTGGATATAGCCACGCGCATCGACCGTCACGCCCGCCTTGTCGAGGCCGAGATCGTCCGTGTTCGGCACGCGGCCGACGGCGAGCAGGACATGCGAGGCCTCGATTTCCGGGTCGCCTTCCGTGCAATCGACGCCGACGCCGATCGCCTCGCCCACTGGACGGAAGCTGATGCACTCGGCATTGAGGCGGAGCTTGATGCCTTCCTTCTCCAGAATGCCCTTGACGGCATCGGAGACATCCTCGTCCTCGCGGCCGATCAGGCGCGGGCCCTTCTCGACGATCGTCACCTCGGCGCCGAAGCGGCGATACATCTGGCCGAATTCGAGCCCGATATAACTGCCGCCGATGATGACGAGATGCTTCGGCAATTCCTCCAGCTCGAGGATGGAGGTGTTGGTCAGGTAGCTGATCTGGTCGACGCCGGGCATGTCGGGCACGAAGGCGCGGCCGCCGGAATTGATGAAGATCTTGTCGGCGGTGATCTTCTCGCCGTCGACATCGATGATCTTCGCGCTCTCGAAGCGCGCATGGCCCTCATAGACCGTGCAGCGCTGCATACCTTCGAGCCAGGTTTTGACGCCATTGCGCGCATTGCTGGAGACGGTCTCCTTGCGGGCTCGCAGCGCCTTCATGTCGACACCGACCGGTCCCGACAATGTCAGGCCATATTCGGCGGCGCGCCGGGCCTGATGGGCGACATAGGCGCTGGCGACCAGCGTCTTGGTCGGCATGCAGCCGGTGTTGACGCAGGTGCCGCCGAAGAGCTTGCGCTCGATCAGCGCGACGTTCCAGCCGGCGGCGGTCAGCCTGCCGGCCAGCGGCGGGCCGGCCTGGCCCGCGCCGATGATGATGGCATCGAAGCTCTTCATGTCACGGTCGCCACGATCCAGACGGCGCCGAGAATGGCGACGAGGTCTTCCAGCAGCGCGATCGGCAGGTCCTTGCCGCCAATCGCCGCGACGAGCCACTTGCGGGCCTCATAGCCGCCGAGCGTGCCGAGAACGGCACCGATCGCGCCGGCGATCAGGCCGCCGATCAGCATGCCGCTTGGCGTTCCCACGACGGCGCCGCAGAAAGCGCCGCTGACGATGCGCGCACCGAACTGCATCGGCACCTTGCGGCTCGGCGTGCTCGGCAACTGGTCGGTGATGAATTCGAGGATGGCGAGGACCGAGAAGATCCATGGCGTGAAGCGAAAGCCCATGAAGGCAGCCCAGGTGCCCTCGACCGGAACCCAGCCGAGAAAGGCGGCCCAGCTGACGGCGGCGGGCGCCGTCATAGCGCGCAGACCGGCGATGACGCCGATCAGCAGAGCCAGGATCAGAATGGTCATCGTCAGAACCCCCGTTTGTTCGTTGGCATCATCGCAGTGATGCGTCTGGCCATGATAGTATAGAATGACGCATTTCGCAGAGGAAATTTGCTCGTAAACACGGCTGAGACGCAATCATGTCCGGTTGATCTTGCCGGATGAACAGGACAGGAAACGCCTCGGAAGTGGATCGGCCCCGGGACGGTGCCTGACAAAAAAACATGCCGCCGGCGAGCGAAGGTTTACCGGATCGGCAGCGCATTCGCTGCCAACCGCTGACAATTGATGATGTGCATCATATATTTGCTCGGTCAAGGAGTATCGACATGGCACGGGCATCGCGCGAGCAGGCGGAGAAACATCGGGAACAGATCGTCGAGGCGGCCTCGCGGCTCTTTCGCGAGCGCGGGCTGGACGGGGTCAGCGTGCCGGATCTCATGGGGGCGGCCGGGCTGACGCATGGCGGCTTCTACGGCCATTTTTCATCGAAGGATGCGCTGGCGGCGCTCGCCTGCGCGGCCGGATTCGACCAGTTCACCGATCGAATCGATCAGAGCATGGCCCGGCATTCGGACGATGCCGAGGGCGCGCGGCAGGAGGTGCTGTCGAATTATCTCTCGGCGGCGCATCGCGACAATCCCGCGCTCGGCTGCATGACGGCGGCGCTCTCGATCGATGTCGCGCGGTCGGGCGACGATAGCGCGGTGCGCAAGGCCTACACGGCCGGCGTCAGGAAGACGATCGACGAGCTGGCGCGCCTCAGCCCGGTCCGCGACGACGACGCGGACGCGGCGCAATCGGATGCGCTCGCGACCATGGCGCTGATGGTCGGCACGATCCTGATGGCGCGGGCGACCAAGGGCGATCCGCTCTCCGACGCGATCATCGAGGCGGCGCGGCAACGCCTGCAGGTGGCGCCCGCCTCGGCCGTCCCGCCGGACGAGGCCTGACCCCTCGACGCGACAACGGACGAATGTCGAAAGCGGAAATTTTCCGCAGCCGGGTGCTTGAAGCATGTTAGATGATGACCATCATATAAGTCGATGGACGTTTAAGCATCGCTGCGTGCGGCAGCGGCAACGCGCCAGCACCCAGTCGAAACGGAGAATTTCCATGGCTCATCATCAGGCAAACGGCACGGCCCTCGTCACGGGCGCGTCCGAAGGTATCGGTGCCGTCTATGCGCGGCGCCTCGCGGAGCGGGGTTATGACCTCGTGCTGGTCGCCCGCAGCGAGGCCAAGCTGAACGCGCTGGCGGCGGAGATCGTCGCGGCGACGGGCAGGGCGGTCGAGGTGCTGGTCGCCGATCTGGCCGACAAGGCGGATCTGCGGACCGTCGAGGCGCGGCTCAAGAATGACGCGGCGATCACGCTGCTCGTCAACAATGCCGGCATCGCCGTGTTCGGCCCCTATGTCGACGCCGATGCCGATGCGATCGAGCGCATGATCGACCTGAACATCACGGCGCTGACGCGCCTGTCGCTCGCCGCCATCCCCGGCCTGGTGGCGCGCGCGGGCAGCATCATCAACATCGCTTCCGTCGTGCCGCTCCTGCCGGAGCGCTTCGACAATATCTATTCTTCGACAAAGGCTTATGTGCTGAACTTCACGCAAACCCTGCAGACCCAGCTCGCCAAGGACGGCGTCCATGTGCAGGCCGTGCTGCCGGGTGCCACCGCAACGGCCATCTGGGAAAAGGTCGGCCAGCCGGTCTCGCAACTGCCGCCGGAAATGGTGATGGCGACGGATGAGATGGTCGATGCGGCGCTGGCCGGCTTCGACCAGGGTGAACTGGTGACCGTTCCCTCGCTCGCCGATCCGGCGCTCTGGGCGGCCCACGATGCGGCGCGCCTTGCGCTCGGTCCGCATCTTTCGCTCAAGCATGCGGCCGCGCGCTTCAAGACGGCCGAGACCGTCGCGGCATAGGGCGTTTCCGAGCGAAGTGGAATGCGGTTCGCGTGAAGGAAACGCGACCAACCAAAGAGTCTAATGCCTCGACGCGACACGAAAACGGCCCCGCCTTGCGACGGGGCCGTTTTTGCATCTCTATTTTCAGGCCTAGAGATCGATGCCGCCGGCCTTGCCGCGCATGATCTCCTCGGCGGCGCGCTGCAGGATGTCGGCCACGCGCTGCTGCTCGGCCTCGTCGTCGCCGATGCGGCTGGCAATGGCGCCCTTCAGCGCGCGGCGCGCCTCGTTCATCGCCGGAATGACATCCGGGATGTCGCGATCCGGCCGTTCGCCGCGCGGGCCGTCCTCGTCGCGGCCGAACCAGGCGCGAGCCTGGGCGATCCGCTTGCCGATCCGGGCGAGATGGTCCAGCACGGCCTCGACGCCGACCCGGTTCTCGTTCAGATGCGCCTTGCCGGCATCGGTGATGGCATAGACCTTCTTGTTGCCCTCGGTCGTCGCCGTCGCCTGGCCCGCCTCTTCGAGGAAGGTGAGGGTGGGATAGATGACGCCGGGGCTCGGGCTGTAGCTGCCGCTGGTCAGTTCCTCGATCGCCTTGATGACGTCGTAGCCATGGCGCGGGGTCTTCTCGAGCAGCGAGAGTACGATCAGGCGGAGGTCGCCATCGGCGACCATGCGTCCGATCCGGAAGCCGTCGCCGCCACGCCCGCCAAAGGGTCCGCGACCGAAGCCGCCGCCAAAGCCCGGCCCGCCTTCGCCACGCCCGCCACGGCGGCCGGCGAAATCGAAGAAGCGGCCGCGATGCGGATGGCCGCAATGTTCATGATGATGATGTCCAAAACCCATCTGGTTTCTCCGTTATGTCTTACGATATATCTTAATTAGGTCGAGCCCGGCGTTTCGTCAAGATATATCTTACGACATGTCTCATGTCGTTTCGTGCCCGCCGTTTGACAAGGTGGGCGGCAATGGACGATCGCTGTCGCGCCTTGGGTCCAATGATAGGGAATGGCTGAATGGAGACGATCCGCCACGCGGTGCGGCGCGATATCGACGCTGTCACGGCGCTTCATGTGACGAGTTCACGCCGGGCCTATCGCGGCATCGTGGCCGATGCCTATCTCGACGGTCCGCTGGCGGCCGAGCGCGCAGCATTATGGCTTGAGCGGATCACGGTTGATCCCGAGACGCGCAATTGCATCATTCTCGTCGCCGAGACCGACGATCGCCAGATCGCCGGCCTGATCTGCCTCGTGCCGCATGAGGATGCCCGCTGGGGGCATTTCATCAACAATCTGCATATCGATCCCGAGCGCAAGGGCAGGGGCATCGGCGCGGCGCTCCTGCGCGCCGCCCTCGAGAAATTGCCGGTTGGGTCCTTGGGCGCGCCGGTACATCTGCTCGTCTACGAGGCCAACCATCCCGCCCGCGCCGTTTATGATCGCTGGGGCGGCGCTGTCGCCGAGCGGATCGAACCGGCCGCCGAGGGCGACGGCAAGGCGGCGCCGCTGCTGCGCTATGTCTGGCCGACGGCAGAGGGTCTTCTGGCGCGAATCGCGCGCGTCGCAGCCTGAAGAATGCGCGATGGCCTCGCCTCGGCGACCGTCATCATTATATGGTCGCGGGCGAGGAGAATGACGCGCCGCGGCTGAGCGCGGCCGTTCAGCGCCAGGGGCAGGAACAGACCGATGGACATCGCCACCGCCATACCGAGCCCCGCGACGGCGGCGATCCCGCTCGATCCGCGCCGCTGGAACAAGACGCTGTTCCAGATGCTGCTCGATGCCCGCGCCCGCTTCGGCGGCAAGCGGATCGTCATGGAGGATGTGCAGCGCAAGCCGCTCTCGCTCGACCGCGTCATCATCGGTGCCTTCGTGCTCGGCCGGGTCTTCGCCAAGCGCACCAGGCCCGGAGAATGCGTTGGCCTGCTGCTGCCGAATGTCGCCACCGTGGCGCCGGCCTTTTTCGGGCTGACGGCCTTTGGCCGCGTTCCCGCCATGCTCAATTTCACCGCCGGGCCGAAGAACCTGCTCGTCGCCTGCAAGGCGGCGGAGATCCGCCACGTCATCACCTCGCGCCGCTTCGTCGCCGAGGGCAAGCTCGAGGAACTGATCGCGGCGATCGGCGCGCATGTCGAGTTCATCTGGCTGGAGGATATCGGCAAATCGGTCGGCACCTTCGACAAGCTGCTCGGCGTCGCCTCGTCAATGCTGTCGCGCTTCGTCCACGCCGCGTCGAAGGCCAAGCCCGACGATATCGCCGTGATGCTCTTCACCTCCGGCTCGGAGGGCGTGCCCAAGGGCGTCGCGCTCAGCCACGCCAACATCCTCTGCAATGTCGAGCAGTTCCTGCGAACGCTGGAGCTCAGCGCCGAGGATTCGCTCTTCAATCCGCTGCCGGTGTTCCATTCCTTCGGCATGACGGTCGGCCTGATCGCGCCGTTTGCGATCGGCATGCGCGTGTTCTTCTATCCGACGCCGCTGCACTACAAGCAGATCCCGCCCATCGTCGCCGAAAGCGGCTCGACCATCCTGATCGGCACCGACACCTTCGCCGGCGGCTGGGGTCGCATGGGCGAGAAGAAGGATTTCGAGAAACTTCGTCTAGTCGTGCTCGGCGCGGAGCGGATCAAGGATCAGACCCGCACGCTCTGGCGCGACAAGTTCGGCATCGAACTGTTTGAGGGTTACGGCGCGACCGAGGCGGCGCCGGTGATCTCCGCCAATACGCCGCTCTATCATCGCGACGGCACGGTCGGGCGGCTGCTGCCGGGCATGTCCTATCGCATCGAGCCGGTCGCCGGCCTCGACGAAGGCGGCCGCTTCTGGATCACGGGTCCGAACGTCATGCAGGGCTATCTGCGCGACAGCGCGCCGGGCAAGCTGGAGCGCACGCCGGATGGCTGGCACGATACGGGCGATATCGTCTCGGTCGATGCCGAGGGCTACATCACCATTCGCGGCCGTGCCAAGCGCTTCGCCAAGATCGGCGGCGAGATGATCTCGCTCGCCGCCGTCGAGGCCTATGCTTCGCAGGTCTGGCCCGACAACATCCATGCCGTCGTGGCGGTGCCGGACGAGCGCAAGGGCGAGCAGCTGGTGCTGGTGACGGATCGCGTCGATCCTGACCGCGAGGCGCTGGTCGGCTCAGCCCGGTTGCACGGCATTCCGGAGATCATGGTGCCGAAGCGCATCGTGACCGTCGAGGCGCTGCCGATGCTCGGCACGGGCAAGACGGACTATCCGGCAATCATCGAGATCGCGAAACGCTGAGGGAGCGGGTCGGATGAAACTGGGCTTGGCCGGAAGGGTCGTTGCATTCATGCCGGCGCGCGATCGCCGGGACCGATCGTGACCGCCAGGATCCTCGTCAGCGCCTGCCTGCTGGGGCGGCCGGTCCGCTATAATGGGTCGGCCAAGACGCTCGCCCATTCCACGCTCGCGCGATGGCAGGCGGAGGGCCGTGTCGTCTCGATCTGTCCCGAGCTGATGGCGGGTTTCAGCGTGCCGCGCGCGCCGGCCGAGATCGGCGCCGGGCTTTCCGGCGATGCCGTCCTGGCCGGGGAGGGGCGCGTGGTCGATATTGATGGCCGGGACGTGACGGCGCAGTTCGTCGCCGGCGCCGAGGCGGCTCTGGCCGTTGCGCGGGCGCATGATTGCGCCTTTGCCCTCCTGATCGACGGCAGCCCGTCCTGCGGCAGCGGCTTCGTCTATGGCGGCCGGTTCGACGGGACGAAACATGCCGGCGCCGGCGTGACGGCGGCGCTGCTCAGGGAGAACGGCATCGAGGTCTTTTCCGACAGCGAAGTCGACGCGCTGGACGCGCGTCTGGCGCCTGTTGGCTGATTGCCCAGGGAGGGGGGGCCACATGTCCGGCAGCGCGATGCATGAGGACGAGCCGGATATTGACCGAACGCTGGTCGCGACGGGTGCACCCGCGCTCTCCGATCCCCATCCTTGGCTGTGCTCGCCGATGCGGCGTCGCGCGGGTGAAGGTCGGGCGCGGCCGCAGTGATCCGGCGATGTCGGTTCAGTCTGCAGCCTGAAGCTTGTCGAGCATCGCCGGCAATTCCTTCAGCATCGCGTCGCGTGTGCGGATGCCGGGGCTGACCGCTTCCGTCTTCTCGTCCTCGACCTGTCGGGCGAAAACGAGGGTGCGATCGCCCTTCGTGGCCCAGCCGACGAACCAGCCTTGCGCGTTGCCTGGCGTCCCATCGGCCTTGGTGGCGCGGCCCGCACCCGTCTTGCCATGAATGTCCCAGCCGCCCGCGACATCGAGCGCAGTCAATTGCGCCGTCATCTCGATGGCGTATGCGGACACTGGTAATTCGCGATTGACCACCTTTCGCAGGAACGCGACCTGCTCGACCGGGGAGATCTTCAGCGACGAACTCAACCATGAGCGGGTCAGGCCGTCATTTTTGCCCGGATCGCCGGAGACGTCTTGATTGCCATAGTCGAAGGCCCGCACATAGTCGCGAAAGCGGGCCTCGCCGAGCGCCTGCGTCACCTGCTGCGAATACCAGACGACGGAATTCTTCATCCAGCTGCTCGGGTCGGTTGTCTGGCGCCAAATCGGCAGCCAGTCGGCATAGCCCTTCTTGAAAGGCAGGGCGGGGTGGTGCGCGTCCTTGAGGATGCCGGCATCATAGCCCATCAGACTGATCGCTATCTTGAAGGTCGATGCCGACGTGATCCTCTGGTCACACCGCCCTTCCTCGAGGAGCGTCTTGCCGGTCCTGGCATCCGCGACGATCGTACAGACCGTGCCCGCTGCCGCGCTCCCGATCATGGTGCTGCTGGCGAGGAGGAGAGCGGCGAGGCGGAATATCATGGCGTTTCCCGTCGAATAGGTGCGACGGCAGTGCTGGACCGTCGCTTCGCGCGGCACCAGACCGGTGGTTTGTGGCGTCCGGAGGGCGGGCTCGGCCGATCAGTCGGTCTGTCGCCAGCCATAAAGCCAGTCATAGCGGCCGAGCAGCCTTTCGCCGCCGAGCGTCTTCATCGTCGCGTCGCGGAAGGGCGCCGTCAGCGGGCTCATATGGTAGATGGTGCCGCTCTGGCGGGCCGTCTGCCAGACACGGGTGACGCGGGGCTTCCGCAAGACCTCGTAACGCGCGAGCGCGCCTTCGATATCCGTGTTCGCCCGCGTGAGACAGCGCACGAGAATGGCGGCATCCTCGATCGCCATGGCTGCGCCCTGGGCGAGGAAGGGCAGCATGGCGTGGGCGGCGTCACCGACCAGCACGGCATGTCCCTTCTGCCAGGACGCCAGTGGATCGACGGCGGAGAGATACCAGCGCGTCCAGCCGGCTGCCGCCGTGAACGTATCCTGGAGCAGGGGGGACACGCCGCGAAAGTGTACGGCGAGCCAGGCCGGATCTCCGGGCTCGCTCCAGCCCTCGCCGGTCCAGTTCTCCTCGACGATGGCGACGACATTGATCTCGCGCGCCGAGCGGATCGGATAGATCACGACATGGGTTCGATCGCCGAGGAACATCGTGGTGCGGTCGCGCGGCAGATCGGCGGGCACCTTGGCGGCGGGAATCGTCGTGCGCCAGGCGGTGCGGCCCGAGCTCTGGCGGCCATTCGGTCCGGAGATGAGTTCGCGGACTTTCGAGCGCACGCCATCGGCGCCGATCAGCAGATCGACCTCGTGCGGCGCGTCATTGGCGCTGAAGCGCATGCCAGCCGGCGTATCGGCAAAGTCGGCAAGCGCGGCACCGAGATGCAGCTTGATGCCATGATCGGCGATGGCCGCGTTCAGAAGTACGCCCTGCAGGTCGCCGCGATGCATCAGCCGGTAGGGCACGCCATAGCGCGCGGCGGCCTTGGCGAGCGGCAGGGAGACAATGACCCGGCCTGACACGGCGCCGCGTATGTCGATCGCAACGGGCCGCGTCGCGAGATGATCGAGCGCCGGGCCGAGGCCGAGTTGTTCCAGGATGCGGCCGGCATTGGGCGAAATCTGCACGCCCGCGCCGACTTCCGAGAGGTTCGCAGCACGCTCATAGAGATCGACGCCGTGGCCCGCGCGGGACAGCAGCAGGGCCGTCGTGAGGCCGGCTATGCCGGCGCCGGCGATTGCTATCCGCACGGCTTTTCCTCTAGAGCGCCTCAGGCGGCGATCGGATCGATGAAGAGATGCCCGGCCGGGTTGCTCTCGGTGCCGTGCAGCTTCGGGTTATAGCGATAGAGCGTCGAGCAATAGGGGCAGACCTTCTCGCCGTCGCTGCCGAGGTCGAGGAAGACATGCGGATGGTCGAAGGGCGGCTTGGCGCCGACGCACATGAATTCCGTCACGCCGATCTCGATCAGCGCAACGCCGGAATCATTGTGGAAATGCGGGATCACATGATCGGCCATGGCGGAATCCGTCGTTGGAATGCTGTTGGGCGGACCATAGCGGCGTCGTGGCGCGATGAACAGACCGTGATGGTCGGCAGAATGGCGACACCTTGGCGCGGCCGCCGGCTTGCGCCATAAGGGCGGTCCCACCGCGACGGATCCCTCGGATGAAGCATTTCTCCTCCAATGGCTATGAGATCGCCTATCTCGACGAAGGCGAGGGGCCACCGATCCTGCTGATCCACGGCTTCGGCTCCAGCGCACGGGTCAACTGGGTCAATCCGGGCTGGGTCGACACGTTGACGAAGGCCGGCCGACGCGTGATCGCGCTCGATAATCGCGGCCATGGCCACAGCGCCAAGCCGCACGAGGTCGCTGCCTATCGCGTGGCGGCGCTGGCGGAGGATGCGCGCAATCTCCTCGCCCATCTCGGCATCGCGAAGGCCGATGTCATGGGCTATTCGATGGGCGCGCGGATCTCTGCCTTCCTGGCGCTGGCGCATCCCGAACTGATCAAGGCGCTGATCTTCGGCGGTCTCGGCTATGGCATTGTCACCGGCATCGGGCCGTGGGGCCCGGTGGTGGAGGCGCTGGAGACGGAGCATCCCGAAGAGATCACCGATCCCGTCGGGCTGATGTTCCGCAAGTTCGCCGACCAGACGAAGAGCGATCGCGTGGCGCTCGCCGCCTGCATGAAGGCGACCCGCGTGCCGATCTCAGCCGATGATCTGGCCACGCTGCACATGCCGGTGCTGATCGCGGTCGGCGAGCGCGACGAACTGGCGGGTTCGCCGGAGCGGCTGGCCGAGATCATTCCCGGCGCGGCCGTGCTCGAAATTCCCAAGCGCGACCACATGCTCGCGGTCGGCGACAAGGTCTACAAGGCCGGCGTGCTCGACTTTCTGGCGCGGCAGGGGCTCGGCTGAGCGTCTGGCGCACCGTCCGGCCGGTCCTTGTCCCGCCGCGGGATGGTCGTGGGCCGTTTCGGGAAATTCTTGTTGCCGAGGCGGCCCCTTTCGCGATACCGGCCTGGAGCACATTGGTGCCCGGAGCATTATTTACCTGTCGGGCACGGTTTCGTGCCGATGATCGCTCATGCTAATGTGCGCGCCCAACCAGACGCACAGCGCCTGGCGCAAGGAGACGTCCATGTCCGTAGCCAATTCCCGGTTCGGGGCCGAAGGCCTCGCGAGTTTTGATCCGCTCTGGTCCGCGCTTCGCAGCGAGGCCGAGGAGATCATGCGCGCCGAGCCGGCGATGGCGAGCCTCGTCTATGGCTCGATCCTCAGCCATGACCGTCTCGAGGAAGCCGTCGCGCATCGCATCGCCGACCGCCTCAATCATCGCGATCTCTCGGGCGAAATCATCCGCCAGGCCTTTGCCGAGGCGTTCGTGACCGAGCCGGGCATCGCGCATGCAATCCGGGTCGATATCCAGGCCGTGCTGGACCGTGACCCCGCCTGCAACCGCGCCGTCGAGCCCGTGCTCTATTTCAAGGGTTTCCACGCGATCCAGACCCACCGCCTCGCGCATTGGCTCTGGCATCACGGCCGGCGCGACTTCGCCTATTACCTGCAGAGCCGCTCCTCCTCCGTCTTCCAGGTCGACATCAATCCGGCGGTGAAGATCGGCAAGGGCCTGTTCTTCGACCATGCCACCGATATCGTGATCGGTGAGACGGCGGTGATCGAAGACAATGTCTCAATCCTTCAGGGCGTGACACTGGGCGGGACGGGCAAGGAAACCGGCGACCGCCATCCCAAGGTGCGCCACGGCGTGCTGATCGGGGCGGGCGCCAAGATCCTCGGCAATATCGAGATCGGCCATTGCTCGCGCGTCGCCGCCGGCTCGGTGGTCCTTCATGCCGTGCCGTCGAACACGACGGTCGCCGGCGTGCCGGCCAAGGTCGTCGGCAAGGCGCCCTGCGCGGAGCCTTCCCGCGCGATGGATCAGATCGTCGAAAATCAGGTATAGTCCACCGATCAACACCGGTTCCGGAGGCGCCGTACGGGGCGGCGCGACGGACGAGCCTGCGCCAGCGCGGGCCGATCGCCGACCTTTTGCCCCGCATCTCAGGAGATAGAATTGGATCGCAAGGAGATCCAGAAGCTCGAGAGCTTCTTCCGCCGCCGCTTCGCCATGAAGGACATCACCGTCCGTCAGCGGCCCCGCAAGGACGATTCCGCCGAAGTCTATTTCGGCGATGAATTCGTCGGCGTGCTGTTCCGTGACGACGAGGAGGGCGAACTCTCCTACAACTTCACCATGGCCATCCTCGACATCGACCTCGAGGAAGAATAGGCGGCCTTGCCGCCGGCGCCGCGAACGGCTTCGTTTTGCGGCGCGGTTGAACGGAATCGCGCGGGGTTTGCGCCCGCGCGATTGGAGCCGATCCGCAGGATCAGGCTGGCGAAGCGTTCCCCGCGGTGCGAAGCTGTCGCCGCCATGATGCCGGGAACCAGACATGCCCCTTCATTCACTTGACGGCGTTATGCCGGATGTACCACCCGCCGACCGGTTCTGGATCGCGCCGGATGCGCATGTGATCGGCAAGGTCACGCTCGGCGACGAGGTCGGCGTCTGGTTCGGCGCCGTGCTGCGCGGCGACAATGAGCGCATCACGATTGGCGCCCGCACCAACATCCAGGAGCACGCCATGCTCCACACCGACATGGGTTTCCTGCTGACGCTCGGCGAGGGCTGCACGATTGGCCACCGCGCGATCCTCCATGGCTGCACGATCGGCGCGAACAGCCTCGTCGGCATGGGGGCGATCGTGTTGAACGGCGCGAAGATCGGTGCCAATTGCCTGGTCGGGGCAGGAGCGCTGGTGCCCGAGGGGCGGGACATTCCGGATGGCTCGCTGGTCGTCGGCATGCCGGGCAAGGCGATCCGTACGCTGGAGCCGGCGCAGATCGAGCGGCTCCGGCAATCGGCGCTCAACTATGTCGCCAACTGGCGCCGCTTCGCCGCCGGCCTCGACGGGTAGACGGTCACCGGGAGCGCAGCCCACGCGCGCCGACCTGCATCTCATTTCCCATCTGGGGCGTCGGGCCGGGCGGCGGCTCGCTCGGGCCTGAATGCGCCAAGCCCACGGGGTCGCCGTGGGCCTGGAAAGTCATCGATGGCTTGCGGCGGGCGGAGGCCGGGATTGCCCGGCTTCGTTCAGCGCTTGATCGAACCGACCAGGACCGACCTGTCGTCATCGATCGCAACCCAGCGGCCGCTATCCACGTCCGACTGGCGCTTGACGAACTGGTAGTCCGTATCGCTCCAGAGCTTGATGCGGCTTTCGAGATTATCGAGCACGAGATCGCCGCGATCGGTGCGGACCGTGAGCACGGCATGGCCGTCGCCATTGACCTGCTTGACGACGGTGATCAGCAGCGCGCCCGCCGGCCAGCCGCGATCGAGCAGTTCGCGGCGCTTCAGCAGGACGAAGTCCTCGCAATCGCCTTTGCCGTCGTCGGGATAGTTCCAGTATTCGTCCTTGCCGTAGTTGTCCTTGTCGGTCACGGGCTCGATGGCCGTGTTGACATTGTCGTTCACGGCGATGAGTTCCTGCCACAGCACGGGGGTCAATTTGACCGCATCTTCCGTGGCTGTGCGCTCGCGACATTCGATCGGGATGCGCGCGCAGAGTTCATGATGGCCGACGGGCTGGGTTGTCTTGCCCGTGACGCGCATGAACGCTGCTTGGGATTGTGCGAAAGCTTCGGCTCCGCCAAGGCAGAGAAGAAGTGCAAGGCCGGCCATGAAACTCGATACGCGCATGGAACTCACTACTGCCATCCCCTCAGGTGAGAATGACCTTTGCACACATGGTTTTATTCGAGTCTAAGCCGGGAACCTCATTTCGATTCACATTGTGATCGAGTTAGATTCAAATTTTATACTTCAGCTTAACCACCCGTTAACAATATGTCGGAGGGTGTCGGCAGGCAAGCGTAACCTTTTATTAAGGTTAACGGTTGTGACGCTCGTGTGGCGGGAGGGGAACAACTGTGGCCGCCTTGCATCGCCATGCCCGATGAAGGCATGGGCATGCCAATGCGTCGCGCCGACCCGGGCCGAGACCGGCTGTCCGTGGCGGGCGGCTGTGGCTGAAGGCGTTGCCAGAAGCGCGCCGTTGGACGAGCGCTGGCGGCGCCTATTGCCGGCCGCCGTCGAAGACGACGAGGTGGTGGTGGCGGCGTCCATTGAGCGGGAAGGGCACAGGGCGGCTGGCCACTGGCCTGGCTGCTGGCGTCACGCCGAACTCGTCCTTCCGGTCCGGCCAGATCAGGCGGAGGTTGTTTGCCGATTGCCGGACGACCGGATGCAGCCCGAGCCAGCTTGCGCGCTCCATCGGCGCGACCAGCCCGAGGATGCGGTCGTAGCGCGCGGGGCCGCAGCGTAGCGGCAACAGGATCATCTCCGCCCGCGTCGATTGTCCGCGGTCATTCGACATGGCGACATCGAGGACCGCAGCTGCGGCGTCATGGGTCACGGCTGCCATGAGCGTCGCGATCGGCTCGATATCGTTCGCCGCCCAGAAGCCGAGAAAGTTCCGGCCCTTCAATTCGCGTCCGAAATGGTGGCAGAGGCGCGTGCCGGCGAGGCGGAACGGGTAATCCGCGGGGCCGATATCTTCCAGGATGAACGTGTCACTCAGAAGTCCTGCGATCGCAGCGGGATCGATGGCGGAACGCGCGGGCGCGGGCTCCATGCCGCGCAGCTTCGACCAATAGGCATGGAGCGCGCGCGTATTGGGGTGTCTCATGGTGGCCCGTAGTCGTCCCGTTTTGATGCGCTGGCCGGCGTCGTGCTGGTGCCGGCCCATGATGAGCGTGCGGCGGCGGGACATGTCCGGCCCGATGCTGCGGTGCAAAGTGGTATTGCAGGGCCTGTGCCAGATTGATGTTACGTAACGGAATCGATAAATAAGGATTCGCTATGGGACGTGAGGCCCAATCCTGGGACGCGTTGCCGACGGGATCACGGGGCGTCTTTAGCCGGGGGGCAAGACGAAACGTGATGGTGACCGCCTGTGCGCGCTTTGCGCGCGCCAGGCGGTCGCTTTTCGATTTGCCCCGGCGACTGGCTCCGGTCCATCGGCTTGAAGGCGGCGCCGTCTTGCGTGCCGTGCCGCGGGCGACTATGCCGTCTTCATGAGCCAGAGAAGCGAGCGCGCGGCGCGAGAGCCGGTCTTCAACCTCCCCCCGGTGATCATCGCCACGCTGGCGGTGCTCGCCCTCGTTCATGCCGTGCGGACCTATCTGCTGACCTCCGATCAGGATGGCTGGGTGCTGGTGACGTTCGCCTTCATCCCGATCCGCATCACCGCGCCGCAGATGGTGGGCCTCGACTGGCCGGGCGGGTTGGCGGGCTCGGTCTGGAGCTTCGTCACCTATGCCTTCCTGCATGGCGACTGGATGCATTATGGCGTGAACGCGCTCTGGCTCGCGGCCTTCGGCACGCCGCTGGCGCGCCGTTTCGGCTGGCTCCGCTTCACGCTCTTCTCGCTCGCGGGAGCTGCGGCGGGTGCCGCCGCCCATCTCCTGCTGGCACCCCACAGCGTCGTGCCGCTGGTCGGCGCTTCGGCGGCGATCTCGGCGCAGATGGCCGCCTCTGCGCGCTTCGCCTTTTCGCCCGGCGCCCGGCTCGGCGGCGGCCTGGCGCGCTACGACGCCGATTTCCGCCCGGCCTTGTCGATCATGGAGATGGTGCGCGACCGCCGTGTCGTGACCTTCCTCGCTGTGTGGTTCGTGTTCAACCTGCTGTTCGGTCTGATCTTCGTGCCGCCGGGCGTCGAGACCGGCCAGATCGCCTGGGAATCGCATATTGGCGGCTTCCTTGCCGGGCTGCTGCTCTTTCCGCTCTTCGACCCGGTTTCGCGGCGCGGCAGCTCGTTCTCCTAGCGGCTTGCCCCGCCGGGGCGGAGTCTTGCAAAGCCGGCAATCGAGGCCCATCATCAAACGACGGATGTGACGTTTCCGCATGAGAAGCGTCCGCCGCCATCTGAGGGGTCCGGACCGGTCCACCACAAGAGAGCGGCCGGGTTCCTCGAGCAAGGGAGCCCACGCCGATGACTGTTGCTGCCATTCTGGCCAGAAAGGGCCGGGACGTTCTGACCGTCCCCGCCGATACGATCATTCACGACGCTGTCCGCCTGCTGTCCGAGCGTCGCATCGGCGCGGTGGTCGTCGCGGATTCGTCCAGGCGCATCGAAGGCATCGTCTCCGAGCGCGACATCGTGCGCGCCATCGCCCGTGGCGGCGTCGAGACGCTAGACGGCCCGGTTTCCTCGATCATGACGGCGCGTGTCGTGACCTGCGCCGATCACGACACGATCAACGACGTGATGGCGCGGATGACGGAAGGCCGCTTCCGCCATCTGCCCGTGGTCGATGGCGGCCGCATCGCCGGCATCGTCTCGATCGGCGACGTGGTGAAAGCGCGCATCGAGCAGGTCGAGCGCGAGGCCGACGAAATGCGCGCCTATATCGCGATGGCCTGACCGCGCCGGTCAGGCATCGCCATAGACGGCCTTCGGGTCGAAGAGCGGGGTATCGTCGGTGAAGGCGAGCGCGGTCTCCTGCGAGGCCGACTGGCCGATCGGCACCGTGCGATAGAAGCAGCCCTTGCGGCCGGTGTGGCAGTTCGCGCCCGTGCCGGCCGTGTCGACCTTGATCAGGATCGCATCCTGGTCGCAATCAACCCGCATCTCGGTCACGGTCTGGATGTGGCCGCTGGTCGCGCCCTTGTGCCAGAGCTCCTTGCGCGAACGGCTCCAGTACCAGGCTTCGCCCGTCTCGATCGTCCGCGCCAGCGCCTCGGCGTTCATCCAGGCCAACATGACGACTTCGCTGGTCGCGGCATCGACCACCACGGCGGCGAGGAGCCCGTCGGCGCCGAAGCGCGGCGTCAGCAGCCGGCCTTCCTCGACCTCGTGATGCGACCCGGGCGCCGCGAAGATTGCCGTCTCTGCCATCACATGCGCCCCATGACCGGATCGAGTTCGACGCCGAGCGATTGCAGCGCCTGCCAATAGGCCGGGTAGGTCTTGGCGACGCAGCCCGGATCGAGAATGGTGATGCCGCCGATCTTCAGCCCGGCGAGCGCGAAGCTCATGGCGATGCGATGATCGGAATAGGTCTCGATCCGCGTCGGCAGCACCTGGCCGGCGAGCGCGGGGTCGGAGGCGACGATCAGGTCGTCGCCATCCTCGGTGCCGAGCCCGGGACGGATGCGGGAAAGCTCGGTCGCGACGGCCGCGACGCGGTCGCATTCCTTGACGCGCAGATTGGCGATGCCGACGAAGCGGACGGGATGATTGTTGAAGGCCGCCAGCACCGCGATGGTCGGGATCGCGTCCTGCATCTGCGAGCCGTCGATTACGGCCGGCAGGTTCGGGAACTGCGCGATGACATCATAGGCCTTGGCATCGGGCTGCGTGAACGCGCCCGCCGCCACGCCGATATCGATCGATCCGCCGGTAAGCACTTCCGCCGCCCAGAGATAGGTTGCCGCCGACGCGTCCGGCTCGACATGGAAGTCGGTCGCCCGGTAGCCGGTCGGCTCGATGCGCCATGCGGCATCGCCGCTCTGCTCGACGCGGGCGCCGAAGGCTCGCATCGCCGCGACCGTCAGGTCGACATAGCCCCGCGCGCCGATATCGCTGCCCGTCAGCGCGACCTCGACCGTGCCCGTGCCGCAGGCGGCCGCCATCAGCAGCGCGGAGACATATTGGCTCGACAGCCCGCCATCGATCTCGACCCGTCCGCTGCCGAAATGGCCATGGCCATGCATCGTCACGGGCGGATAGCCGTCCGCATCGCTGCAATCGATGCCGAAGGCGCGGAGCGAACTGACCAGCGGGCCGATCGGGCGCTTGCGCATATGCGCGTCGCCATCGACGATCACCGTGCCGTCTACCAGCGCCACCGCCGCCGTCAGGAAGCGCATGGCGGTGCCGGCATTGCCGAGATAGAGCGGCGCTGCCGGCGCGGCGAGGCGGCCCGTGCTGGTCACGATGAAGCTGGTTTCGTCCGGCTCGTCGACCGTCACGCCCATCTGGCGCAGCGCCTCCGCCATCAGCTTGGTGTCGAGGCTCTTCAGCGCGCCGGTGATGCGGCTCGTGCCCTTGGCGAGCGCCGCCAGCAGCAGCACGCGATTGGTGATCGACTTCGAGCCCGGCGGGGTCACGCGGCCGACGAGCGGCGCGGATGGCGGCAGGATCGTGGTCTGCTTCTCTCGCTCCATCACGCTCGCCATGTCGTCTCGCTCCAGTTCAATCGCGTTTGCGAGGGGGGATAGACCGAGCGCGGCCCGGACACAATGTCTCAAGGCCGCGATCGTGTTTTCGATCGCGCCTGTCGCCAGCGGGGCCTTGGCCGATTACCGCCCGCGCACCAGCGTCAGGAAGCGATTCTGCTCGGCGACGTCCTGCTTGAAGACGCCGGTGAAGCTCGTCGTGATCGTCGAGACGCCTGATTTCTGCACGCCGCGCATCGAGACGCAGTGATGCTCCGCCTCGAGCAGGACCGCGACGCCGCGCGGGGCGAGGCCGTCCTCGATCGCGTCGGCGATTTGCTGCGTCAGCCTTTCCTGCATCTGCAGGCGGCGAGCGAAGAGATCGACGACGCGCGCGAGCTTGGAGAGCCCGACCACGCCCTGGCCGGGATAATAGGCGATATGGGCCTTGCCGATGAACGGCACCATGTGGTGTTCGCAATGGGAGAAGAAGGGGATATCGCGCACCAGCACGATATCGTCATAGCCGCCGGCCTCGTCGAAGACGCGGTCGAGAACTTCCGCCGGGTCTTCCTCATAGCCCTTGAAGAATTCGCCGAAGGCCTTGGTCACCCGTGCCGGCGTCTCGATCAGGCCCTCGCGCGCGGGATCGTCGCCCGCCCAGGCGATCAACGTGCGCACGGCGGCTTCGGCTTCCTCGCGGCTCGGGCGGCGCAATGGCTCAGGGGCCGCCCGCTTTGCGTCGGGCGTCGTCTTTGCGTCCATAGGTACTCCGTATCGATCTGAGGCGCCGTGCCGCTGAAGCCGGCCGAGGCAATCGTGCTATATCTGGTTCACCGAGGCGCGAGTTTCTATATTGGCGCGTGGAGGCTGTCATGATCGACGACATCTATAATGCGCGAATCCTGGAATTCGCTGCCAATATCGGCCGGCTGGGCAAGCTTCCGGCGCCGCAGGCGAGCGCGACGGCGCATTCGAGGCTGTGTGGCTCGACCGTGACCGTGCATCTGGTCATGGAGGGCGACATCGTCAGCGATTTCTCCCATGAAGTGCGCGCCTGCGCGCTCGGGCAGGCTTCCTCGTCGGTGATGGCGCGCCATGTGGTCGGCGCCTCGGCCGACGAGCTTCGCGCTGTGCGCGCAGCCATGCTGGCCATGCTCAAGGAGAATGGCGCCCCGCCGGCTGGACGATTCGAGGATCTGAAATATCTGGAGCCGGTGCGCGACTACAAGGCGCGCCACGCTTCGACCATGCTGACCTTCGATGCCGTAGTGGATGCGATCGGCCAGATCGAAGCGCGCCGCGTCCTATCGATCGCTGCGGAGTAACCGGCATGCCTTTCGATCATCTCGGGTTCAACGTCTCGAATTTTCTGAAGAGTCGCGATTTCTACATCAGCGCGCTCGCCCCGCTCGATATAAGCATCGTCCATGAGGGCGATGGCTGGGCGGCGTTTGGCGAAGAAGGCCGGATCATGTTCTGGATCGGCACGATGGGTGCCGTGCCGGGTCCCATCCACTTCGCTTTCACGGCGCGCGACCATGCGGCGGTCCGCGCCTTTCATGCCGCCGCGATCGAGGCTGGCGGCAGCGACAATGGCGCGCCGGGCTTTCGGCCGAACTATCATGCCAATTATTACGCCGCCTTCGTGCTGGATCCGGACGGTCACAATGTCGAAGCCGTCTGCCATCGATCCGGCGAAGTCGCTTGAGCTTATGAGGAGAGGCCGGGCGATCCCGCACCGGCTCTCCCATATTGGGGAGGAACAAGAATGATCCAAAAGACATTGCGCGGCCGCGCCGTGATCGCTCTGGCGGCGGCGTCGCTGGGGCTCTTTGGAACGCTGGCGCCGGCCTTCGCTTTGTCGGCCGATGCGCAGACGATCGTCGACCAGGTCAAGGCCAGCAATCCGGACCTGAAGCCCGTCTGCTCGGACAAGGGCCAGCTGACCACGGCGGTGACGGCTGCGGCGACGGCGCTCGCCTCCGCCGGCAAGATCAGTGCGGACGAGGCCTCGGCCACGGCCGCTGGCAAAGAGGCCGGCCGCTATCTGTACTTCCACTGCTCATGATCACGGCGCGACCGGAACGCGCTTGAGCGCCGATCCGGTCGATCCGGCACGGGCCGCGCCATTCGTGGCGCGGCTTCCCGCGCTCGTGGGTATCGGCCTGATCCGGCTCTACAAGCTGACGCTCTCGCCCTTTCTCGGCCAATCCTGCCGCTATCTGCCGACCTGCTCCAGCTATGGCGAGGAGGCGATTCGCCGCCATGGGCTCTGGGCCGGCGGCTGGATGACGCTCGCCCGCTTCCAGCGCTGCGGTCCCTTCGGCGCGTCGGGCTATGATCCCGTGCCGGAGGAGCGCCCCGCGAACGCCGCATGGTATCTGCCCTGGCGTTACGGCCGCTGGACCGGCCGGAATATCGATCCCAAGACGCGGCTGGATCGATAGGCCAGGTTCGGTTGCGCACTGCCGAAGGCTGCGCTAGCCATGACCATGCAGAAGGTCGGCGGCAGGCGAGGGGAGCGCCCGTAACGTCGACGATTTTCATCGAGAAGCCGCACGGCAGGCGGCAAGCGGGCTCCCATGGCAGTGCAATTCACGTCGCTGGTCGGCATCGATAGACCCGGGCTCCAGCGGGCGTTTCGTCTCGCTTTCGCAGCCTGGCTTGCTTTCTCGATCGCGACCCTCGCCGGCATCCCGCATGCCTATTGGGCCGCCATGCCGATCTGGGTCGTGGTGCAGCCCTCGCGTGGCCTGCTCATAGAGCGGGCGATCTTTCGGTTGATCGGCACCATCGTCGGTGCCGCCGTCGGCCTTGCCGTGCTGCGACTGCTGCCGGATCCGGTCGCGGTGGTCGTTGCGCTCGGTCTTTGGGTCGGGCTTGCCGCGGCGCTGGTCCATGTCGTGCGCGGCGTGCAGTCCTATGGCGTGATGATGGCCGGCATGACGGCGGGCATCGTGGTCCTGCCGACCGTACTGGCGCCAGAGGGGTCGTTCGACCTCGCGGTCGCCCGTGTCGTCTGCACGCTGATCGGCGTGATCGTGGTGACATTGGTGATGGCCGTGTCGACGCCCTGGGCCCGGCGGGACGATTTTGACGAGAGCTTGCGCCGCATTGCCGTCGACGCGGCCGATTTTGCTGCAAGGCGACTTTCGGGAGAGAGCGATGTCCGCGCGAGCGATCTGCTCGGCCGGCTCTCCGCATCGCTTTCAGCCGCGACGACGGTTACGGCCGGATCGGTCGACGGCTACAAGCGCTATAATGGCATTATTTCGGAAATCGTCGCGGTTCTCTCCGTGATGGCGCGCGCCGGCACGCTGGGCGCGCGGGCGCAGCGCGGCGAGCCCGTGAGTCTCGAGCCCCGGGATGTGGCACGTGTCGCCGAGGAATTGGCCTCGGCCGCGCCATCGGAGGAGGTGATCGCGCGCGTCGAGCGTGACGATGCCGAGCTTGGCGTCGCCCTGCGTCGTCTTGCGCGCCGCGATGTCGTCCTTGCGGAACGGAAGGTTCGGGAGCCGAAGCATTTCGACTGGCTGCGCGCCGTTCTGTCGCCGCAGCGCGACAGCGCCGTCGCGCTCGAATCGGGCCTCTTCGTCGGCCTCGCGACCATGATCTCGGCGCTAGCCGGTCTGGTCGTGCCATGGCGCGCCGGCGAGTTCGCGGCACTCGGCATCTGCATCATGTCGATGGTGATCACATCCTTGCCGACCCCGCGCCGCGCGGCGCCGCAGATCGTCATTGGGGTCTCGGCCGGGATCGCGGTTGCTATCCTCTACCGCGTTGCGGTTCAGCCCCATGTCGGGACCAATCTTGTCCTGATCTTGTCCCTCGCGCCGTTCCTGCTGCTCGGCGGATTGGCGCGGGTCGGCAAATGGACGGCTATCCCGGCGATCGACGCCAATATGTGCTTTCTGCTCGCCGCGCAGCCCTTGGTGAACGTGCCATGGAGTCCTGCGGACATCCTTGGTGGCGCGGCGGCCTTCCTGCTGGCGGCGCTGGTCGTATCCGGCTTGATCCTGGTGCTCCCGAACCGCGCGGAACTCGCAGCCACGCGCATGGTGCGCGCGATTCGGCGTGATCTTCGGCGGCTGTCTTCTGCCGAGATCCGCTTGGCGGATGGCGGCCCGGTTCCGCTGCAATGGCAACTCGGGCGCTTGTCGCTGCGGCTGATCCGGTCCGCCGACCGGCCCGATATGGAGGGCGAAGCGCTTGTCGCGACACGCGGGCTCGGCGACGCGCTTGCGGGGCTCAGGATTCGTGCGCTGGACCCTCGTGCCGATGCAGCCGCCATCGATCGCGCCATCGTGGCGCTGTCGCTGACAACCGATGCCATCCATGCCCGCGAAACGCTCGCGGCGCTGGCGCGCGACACGGGCGACCCTATCGCCGAAGCGCTGATGCGGGACGCCGCCGACGCGCTCGGCCGCAGCGCTCAGATCACGGCTGGATTTGCTGTGGCCTGACGCCTTGAAGCTGGACATCAGCCCACGATTGCGCTTGATACCCTCTCCCGTCATCCCCGCGAAAGCGGGGCTCCATGGCGGCCGACGCTCCCAACGATCGCGGCTGGATGGAACCGGGGTTTTCGCTTCGCTCCGCCCGGGATGACGGCGTAGCGCCATGACAAACCGCTTACCCGCGCTCGTCTGCGGGAGTGAGCAGGAGAGATAGTATGATCAATCTGACATTTCCCGATGGTTCCGTTCGCCAGTTCGAGGCCGGTGTAACCGGCAAGGCAATCGCCGAGGGCATTTCCAAGTCGCTCGCCAAGAAGTCCGTCGCCATGACGCTGGACGGCGTGCTGACCGACCTTTCCGACCCGATCACCCATGATGCGAAGCTCGAGATCGTGACGCGCGAAGACCCGCGCGCGCTCGAACTGATCCGCCATGATGCGGCGCATGTGATGGCCGAGGCCGTGCAGGAGCTTTTTCCCGGTACGCAGGTCACCATCGGTCCGGTGATCGAGAACGGCTTCTATTACGATTTCTTCCGTAACGAGCCCTTCACCACCGAGGATCTGCCGAAGATCGAGGCGAAGATGCGCGAGATCATCGCGCGCAACGCCCATTTCACCAAGCAGGTCTGGTCGCGCGACAAGGCGAGACAGGTCTTCACCGACAAAGGGGAGATGTTCAAGGTCGAGCTCGTCGACGCGATTCCGGCCGGGCAGGACCTGAAGATCTACAATCAGGGCGACTGGTTCGATCTCTGCCGTGGTCCGCATATGGCGTCCACGGGCCAGATCGGCTCGGCCTTCAAGCTGATGAAGGTCGCGGGCGCCTATTGGCGTGGCGATTCGAACAATCCGATGCTGACCCGCATCTACGGCACCGCCTGGCACGACCAGGTCCAGCTCGACGCCTATCTCCATATGCTGGAGGAAGCGGAGAAGCGCGACCACCGGAAGCTCGGCCGCGAAATGGACCTGTTCCATTTCCAGGAGGAGGGGCCGGGCGTCGTCTTCTGGCACGCCAAGGGCTGGTCGATGTTCCAGGAGCTGATCGCCTATATGCGGCGGCGCCTGCGCCCGCTCGACTATCAGGAGGTCAACGCGCCGCAGGTGCTCGACAAGTCGCTCTGGGAGACCTCCGGTCATTGGGGCTGGTACAAGGAGAACATGTTCGCGGTGACGTCGGCCGGCGACGACACCGAGGACGAGCGCGTCTTCGCGCTGAAGCCGATGAACTGCCCCGGCCATGTGCAGATCTTCAAGCACGGCTTGAAGTCCTACCGTGACCTGCCGCTCCGCCTCGCCGAATTCGGCGCGGTCCATCGCTATGAGCCCTCGGGCGCGCTGCACGGGCTGATGCGCGTGCGCGGCTTCACGCAGGACGATGCGCACATCTTCTGCACCGAAGAGCAGATGGCGGCCGAGTGCCTGAAGATCAACGACCTGATCCTCTCGACCTATGAGGATTTCGGCTTCGCCGAAGTGGTCGTGAAGCTCTCGACCCGCCCGGAAAAGCGTGTCGGCTCCGATGCCGTCTGGGATCATGCCGAAGAGGTCATGATGGGCGTGCTGAAGACGATCGAGGAGCAGTCGGGCGGCAAGATCAAGACCGGCATCCTGCCGGGCGAGGGCGCGTTCTACGGGCCGAAGTTCGAATATACGCTGCGCGACGCGATCGGCCGTGAATGGCAGTGCGGCACCACGCAGGTCGACTTCAACCTGCCGGAGCGGTTCGGTGCGTTCTACGTCGATTCAGACGGCGAGAAGAAGACGCCGGTGATGATCCATCGCGCTATTTGCGGCTCGATGGAGCGTTTCCTCGGCATTCTGATCGAGAACTTCGCCGGCCATTTCCCGCTCTGGTTCGCGCCGCAGCAGGTCGTGGTCGCGACCATCACCTCGGAAGCCGATGAATATGCCGAGGAAGTCGTCGCCAAGCTGAAGAAGGCCGGGCTCCGGGCCTCGATCGATCTCCGCAACGAGAAGATCAACTACAAGGTTCGCGAGCACTCGGTCGCCAAGGTTCCGGTGATCCTGGTCTGCGGCAAGCGCGAGGCGGAAGAGGCGACGGTCAATATCCGCCGTCTCGGCTCGCGCGATCAGGTCTCGGAAACCCTCTCCGACGCGATCGCCGCGCTGGTGGCGGAGGCGACGCCGCCGGATCTCGCCAGGGCATGAATCTGAAGGCGCCGCCGCGATGCGGCGGCGCTTTCACGCGTGATCGTTGATCTCGATCCAGTATCCGTTCGGATCCTGGATGAACACCATGCGGAAGCCGTCAGGGCGCATGTGCACCTTGCCGGCCTCGCCGGCGAAATCCTGGAATGCCAGACCCGAGGCGCGAAAATGCTCGATCGTCTCGTCGAAATTGCGGGCGGCCAGCGCGAAGTGATTTGAACGCTTGATGCCGACGCCGGCCATATCGCCCTGCGACAGGTGCAGGTGCCGGCCGTCACCCAGGCTGAACCAGCGCACCGTTGCCCGGCCCATATCATTGGGCACTTCCTGCAGGCCGAGCACGTCGCGGTAGAAATCACCGCTCTCGGCGATGTCCCGCACGAGAAGCGCGATATGGTCGAAGCCGAGGATCGGCCGCCTGATCGTCTGCGCCATTATGGTTCCGACTCCCCCGGGTCTTAGTTCGCGAGCACTTCGACTTCGCGATTGCGGCCGGATTCGACGGTGAAGTTGCGCTCGTGGATCTTGTTGTCGTGCTTGGCGACCGCCGTATATTCGCCGATGGCGAGCACGACGTCCGGGAACGCGCCGACGCTGTCGAAGACGCTGTCGCCGCCGGGGGTCATGACCGACCATGAAGTGTTGGCCAGCGCCTCGCCGCCATCCTCCGAGACCAGTTTCAGCGTGATGCGCGCCGCCTTCTGGAACAGCGAGGCCTCGGTCAGCTTGCCCGCCTCGACCTTGATGTCGGCGCGGACCACCGCATTGGCGTCGCCATAGCGGCAGACGACGTGATAGGTGCCGGCATTGAGGCGAACCATCGTGTCGGCATTGACGTCGGTGGCGATGGCGTTCTGTTCGCTATTGTTCTGCTCGCCGCCGGGATAGATGTCGAACTCGACCTCCTTGGCCGGCAGCATCTGGTCCTTGCCGACGATCGCCGAGAGCTTGAGCCCGCCGGCATTGAGAACGAGCGTATCGCTCTGCCCGTCGCCATTGACGACGATGCGCTTCGAGACGCCCGCGCGGCCATAGGCGGCGTGGACCAGATAATTGCCGGGCTTCAGCGGCACATGGACAGTGCCGCCATTGATCTCGTTGACCAGCGGCAGCTTGCCGTCGCTGCCGGGCGCGTCGGCGAAGATGCGCCAGACGACGCCCGTCGGCAGCAGCGCGCCGGCATCGGTCAGCTTCGCTTCGAGCGTGAAGCCGTTCTGCGGCTTGGCCTTGGCGGCCCCGGCCGGATGCTCGCTGACGCCGGGCTTCAGCAGAGCAGCGGGGTCGACGACATGGTCGGGCAGGAGCGGGGCGAGCGACAGCGGATCGGACGGCGCGGCGCCATCGGGGATGTCGGCGGGCGGCGTCGGCGCGTTCTGGCCGAAGGCGGGCAGGGCGCCCACGATCACGAAGAGGAGCGCGGCGGCATTCCAGCACAGCCAGCGGCCCAGGCTATCCAGCCGCTCAGTGAGCAAGGTTCGCTCCCATTGGTCTTCCGAACCTCCAGCCGACGATGCGCCACCAAGGCGACCTTAATAATTCCGAGGCTCTCTTGAGCCCGATCACGGTGGCGATTTCAAGACCCTGTTGCAGCATGGCGACGACCACTGACCGGGGTTGAAATGGGCGGCGATTCGTCCGATGTCAGGGACGGCGTCGCGCGCCACACGCCTCGGCCGACTATTCTCCCAACCGATCCGTTTTGGCCAGACCCTTGGACATCATGACAGATACGCTCGATCTTCTGAAGACACGCCGCTCGATCCCTGCCGTCAACATCGTCGAACCTGGTCCGAGTGATGCGCAGATCGAGGAATTGCTGACCATCGCGGCCCGCGTTCCCGACCATGGCAAGCTGGTGCCGTGGCGCTTCATCCTGTTCCGCGGCGATTCGCGCCGTCTGGCTGGCGAGGCGACGGCCGCGCTGATGCAGCGCCAGCGGCCCGATATCGATCCGAAATTCATCGAATTTGAGCGCAATCGCTTCACGCGATCCCCGCTCGTGATCGCGGTCGTCAGCCGCACCGTTCCCGATCACCCGAAGATCAAGGAATGGGAACAGGTGCTTTCGGCCGGCGCGGTTGCGATGAACCTGATGGTCGCGGCGAATGCGATGGGCTTTTCCACCCAGTGGATCACCGAATGGGTGAGCTATGATCCGGAGGCGCGCCACATTTTGGGGCTTTCGGACAGCGAGCGGCTCGCAGGCCTGATCCATATCGGCACGCGCGACATACCGCCCTTCGAGCGGCCGCGGCCCAACCTCGCCGATATCGTCACCGACTGGAAGCCGGTCGCGTAGCCGGCGCCGTCCATCGTCTCTCCCGCGCAGCGGGGGAGACGGGCGCGGGCGCTTCCAGGACGCCTACCTTCCAAGACGCCTAATAGCGGAATTGTTCCGCCAGGATGCGGTCGTCCCAGCTATGGCCGGGATCGAACAGGATCAGGGCCCGGGCGCGCCGATCCTGCTTCACCGAAATCTGCAGCACGGATTTGATCTCGGTGTGGTCCGCGACGGCGTTTACCGGACGCTTGCCCGGCTCCAGCACCTCGATCTTGACCGTGATGCGGTCGGGCAGCAGCGCGCCACGCCAGAGGCGCGGTCGGAAGGCACTGATCGGCGTCAGCGCCAGCAGCGGGGCATGGATCGGCAGGATCGGCCCATGCGCGGAGAGATTATAGGCGGTCGAGCCGGCCGGGGTCGCGACGAGTATGCCGTCGCCGCTCAGTTCCTCGAGCCGGACCTGATCGTCGATCGAAATGCGCAGCTTGGCCGTCTGGTAGGATTGGCGGAAGAGCGAGACCTCGTTGATCGCATAGGCGCGGTGCTCGTTGCCGGCCACGTCGAGTGCGTCCATGCGCAACGGGTAGAGCGTCGTGGCTAGGGCGGCCGCGAGGCGCTCATGCAGCGCCTCCTCGCGAAACTCGTTCATGAGGAACCCGACCGAGCCCCGATTCATGCCGTAGATCGGGCGGCCCGAATTCATGAAGCGGTGCAGCGTCTGCAGCATGAAGCCGTCGCCGCCCAGCGCGACGATCACGTCCGCCGCCTCGGGGTCGACCGTGTCATAGAGTTCGCAGAGCCGATCGCAGGCGGCGCAGGCCTCCGGCGTCGCGCTCGCGATGAACGCGATCGCCCGGCGCTTGTTGGGATCGATCGCCATCATCGTTCTCTTCCTTTCGGCGGTTCGCCCGAAGCCCGCCCGCATGCCTGTGCTAGAGGCGCACTATACATGCGGTGCGTTGCCAAATCGTGTCGCCGCAATCAGACGATCGGGACGCTGAGTTCGCCGAGGCCGGCGATCGAGGCGACCACGATGTCGCCGCGAACGAGCCCGCCGACGCCGGCCGGCGTTCCCGTGAAGATCAGATCGCCGGGCGCGAGCACGAACCAGCGCGAGAGATGGGCGATGATCTCCGGCACCGACCAGATCATGTCGGCGAGGTCTCCCTCCTGGCGGACCGCGCCATTGACGGTCGCGGTCAGCAGGCCGGAATCGGGATGGCCGATCGCGGCCGCCGTATGGATCGGGCCGGTGGGCGCCGAGGCGGCGAAGGCCTTGGAGGTGGCCCAGGGCCGGGCCAGTTTCTTCGCCTCGGCCTGCACGTCGCGCCGCGTCAGGTCGAGCCCGATCGCATAGCCGAAGACATGGTCGAGCGCGGCCTCGGCCGGAATGTCGCTGCCGCCCTCACCGAGCGCCACGACGAGTTCGACCTCGTGATGCAGATCCTCGGTCAGCGGCGGGTAGGGTACGGGCACGCCCGGCTCAACGATGTCGTCCGGGTTCTTCAGGAAGAAGAAGGGCGGCTCACGATCGGGATCATGGCCCATTTCGCGGGCATGGGCCGCATAGTTGCGGCCGACGCAATAGATGCGGTGGATGGGAAAGCGGGCTTCCGATCCCTGGATCGGCAGCGAGGAGATGGGGGCGGGGGGAATCGCATAGTGCGGTTCGGACATGACGGCCTTCTTGGTTTTACTGGCCGCACTCTTTCTGCTTGGCGCTGCGGGCGCAAGTCTCGTTTCGCGCGGCGCCGGGCCGTATCCGGCCTTGGCTGCAGTTGGCAGTTGCGGTGGGCGCTTGCGGGCGTTAGGGATCGCGCCCTGAAGGCCTTTTCTATTTTCGCAGTCGATCTAGGGCAGTTGCAACATGCCGGTGGAACCCGCACGCTTCGTTCTCACTCTGTCGTGCGAAGATCGTCGAGGTATCGTCGCCGCGGTGGCGAACTGCATCGCCTCGCAGGACTGCAACATTGTCGAGAGCGCCCAATATGGCGATCCCGATAGTGGCCGTTTCTTCATGCGCGTCGCCTTCGCCGCGCCCGCATCAACCACCGTCGAGAGCTTCTCGCGCGGCTTCCTGCCCGTCGCGACGGGCTACAATTTCGTCTGGGAATTGCACGATCTCGCGGTCAAGCCGCGCGTGATGATTCTCGTCTCCAAGATGGGCCATTGCCTGAACGATCTGCTCTATCGCAATTCGATCGGGCAATTGCCGATGGAACTCGCCTCCGTCGTCTCCAATCACGAGACGATGCGCCGCCGCGTCGAGGCCGAGGGGCTGCCCTACCACTATCTGCCCGTTGTCGCCGACGACAAGGAAGGGCAGGAGCGCCGGCTTCTCGATCTGATCGAAGCCGAGCGGATCGATCTCGTTGTCCTCGCGCGCTACATGCAGGTGCTTTCGAGCGACCTGTCGAAGCGGCTCGCCGGCCGCGTGATCAACATCCATCACTCGTTCCTGCCGAGCTTCAAGGGCGCCAAGCCCTATCACCGGGCGCATGAGCGCGGCGTGAAGCTGATCGGCGCCACGGCGCATTACGTCACGGCGGAACTCGACGAAGGCCCGATCATCGAACAGGATGTCGGCCGCGTCGATCACTCCATGTCGGCGGAAGAGCTCATTGCGATCGGCCGCGACATCGAGAACGCTGTTCTCGCGCGCGCCATCAAGTTCCACCTCGAACATCGGGTGCTCCTCAATGGCACACGCACCGTCATCTTCCGCTAAGGCGGCCGCCATCATCGACGGCAAGGCCGTAGCGGCCGACATCACGGCCCGGGTCGCGGCCGGCACTGCCGAACTGGTCGCGGCCGGCGCCTTGCCGCCCGGCCTCGCCGTCGTGCTCGTCGGCGAGGACGCCGCGAGCCAGGTCTATGTCGGCGCGAAGGGCAAGAAGGCGAGCGAGCTCGGCTTCCATTCCGTCCAGCATACGCTGCCCGTCGATACCTCGCAGGCCGACCTGCTCGCCTTGGTGGCGACGCTCAATCGCGATCCCGCCATTCATGGCATCCTGGTGCAATTGCCGCTGCCGGCTCATATCGACACGACCGCCGTGATCGAGGCGATCGAGCCTGCCAAGGATGTCGACGGCTTCCATCCGATCAATGTCGGTCGCCTCGCCATCGGCGAGCGCGACCGCGCGCTCGTCTCCTGCACGCCCGCCGGCTGCCTCGTGCTGATCAAGCGCGTTCTGGGCGATAATCTCTCGGGCAAGGACGCGCTGGTCATCGGCCGTTCCAACATTGTCGGCAAGCCGATGGCGCAATTGCTGCTGCAGGAGAGCTGCACGGTCACGATCGCCCATTCGCGCAGCCGCGACCTGCCGGCGCTGGCCGCCCGGGCCGACATTCTGGTCGCAGCCGTCGGCCGTCCGGAAATGGTGCGCGGCGACTGGATCAAGCCCGGCGCCGTCGTCATCGATGTCGGCATGAACCGCATTCCGGCGCCGGAGCGCGGCGCGGGCAAGACGCGCCTTGTCGGCGATGTCGCCTATGCGGAAGCTGCGGCGCATGCCTCCGCGATCACGCCGGTTCCCGGTGGTGTCGGGCCGATGACGATCGCCATGCTAATGGCGAACACGCTGGTCGCCGCCTGCCGCGCTGCCGGTCGTCCCGCGCCGACCTTCTAGGAAATCGTTGGGTGGCGGCGCTCGGTGCGCCGCCTCACGCGCCTTTGGCGGCGAGGCGTGACATGCGGCTGCGCTTGCGCTCGCGGTGCATGATGTAGAGCCCGCTCGAAATCACGATCATCGCGCCAAACACGACGAACGGGTCGACTGCGGTTCCAAACAGCAGCAGGCCATAGATGATCGCCCAGATCATCATGGAATATTGCATGGGCGCGATGACCGAGGCCGGCGCCAGCGAGAGCGAGCGCACGACGAAGAACTGGCCGCTGCCCATGAGCAGGCCGCCGCAGGCGAAGAGCAGCATGTCCTGCGGGCTCGGCAGGCGGAAGGTCATGATCATGCCGGGCAGACCAACGACGATCAGGCCCGTGATCACGGCCATCACCATGACCGCGTGGCGCTCCTCGCGTGCGATTCGCCGCATGACGAGCACGGTGAAGGCGCCGATGATCGAGGCCATGAGGGCGGCCGCATGGCCGAGATGCAGCGTGGCGAAGCCCGGACGCACCATCACGATGACGCCGACGAGACCGAGAATCACGGCACCCCAGCGATGAAGGCCGACACGCTCGCCGAGGATCGGGATCGACAGGATCGTGACCAGGATCGGCGTGCAGAAGAAGATCGAATAGGTCTCGGCCAGCGGCAATTGCGAGAAGGCGAAGAAGCCGAACACGGTTCCCGTGCCGGCCAGCAGGCCGCGCAGGAACACGAGGCGCGGATGCTGGACCCGAATCTGGCGCCAGTCGCCGTCCCGGATCACCATGATGATCAGCGGAACCAGCGCGAAGACGGCCTGCGTCACGACGAGCTGAAAGACGGAATATCGCCCCGACAGCGTTTTGACGATGGCGTCGCTGGTGGCGAACATCAGGTTGCCGACCAGCGAAACGGAGAGGCCGAGCAGAATGCGCTCTGCCTGGTCGCCGCTCGGCGCTTGCGCGATGGCGGTCACGGGCGCGGGCTCCCGTGTATGGAGACGCGCATCCGCGACAGGGCGGCAAATACGCGCGGGACGGCTGTGATCGGCACGACGACCTCGGTCGGCAGGGGAGGTGCAGCGCCCCGGCGAAAGAAAACCGCAGGCGCAGCAATTATCAGACAAGACCCGCACTATGGCGCGGTCAAGGCAGAATTCGGCGTAAGCCGCGTCACAAGCGGAGCGTGTGGCACCAATGCCGCGCATGGGGCGCGAGCGACCGGCCATTGCGGCTCCGCAGCGATACGGCGAGGATCAGCCGGCACGATTCGAGGAGCGCCCGTGTGACTGAAACCTTCGCCCTTGCGGCGCCGATCGAGAACGACAGCATCTTCCTGACCGACTGGACGCTGTGCCAGGTCCGCCTGATGGATGATTCGCGCTATCCATGGCTGTTGCTGCTGCCGCGCCGGCCGGGCCTCGTCGAGTGGACGGAACTCGACGCCGCCGATCTCGCGACGCTCGCATTGGAAATCCGCCGCGCCGGGAATGCACTGGGAGCGGCCGCCCCCTTCGACAAGCTCAATGTCGCGGCCCTCGGCAATATCGTGCGGCAGATGCATGTCCATGTCGTCGGGCGCAGCGTTGGCGATCCCGCCTGGCCGGGGCCCGTCTGGGGGCATGGCGCGCGTCTGCCTTATGGCACGATCGAGCGCGATCATCTCGTCGCCCGCCTCACGCCGCATCTCTGACAGTCGCAAGTTTTATTCCGTCGCGGTAATGCCCCGCCAGTATTCGGCCCGGCACCCCTCCGGGTCGGCGGGATGATCTGCGTCGTTTTGCCGACGCAGGAATATCGCTGTTGCGGCATGGACTTGGCGCCGCGTCGCCAGGGTGAAACTGTGCGGCCGTAACGCGATGTTAACCATAGATCGCCGACTGTGGCGCTGGGTAGACAGGCGGTTCCAACACCACGACAAGTCTCGCCGAAACGCCGCGCCAAGGGTCTTTCGGCACCTCCAGTCCACCATGTTCCATTGAGGCGTCGGCCGATGCCGCGCCGGACGCCCGGGTTTTTCGGGCGCTCGGCGGCTCGCGCCATTAACCATGAAATGTACTGCGGCCGATGCGCGTCGAAATGATCAGTCCCCGTCACGACGATCGGCGCCAGCCTCGGCGGGAAGGGGCGCGGCGCCTGTCGCGGCTTTCGCTTCTCGCCTGCATGGCGGCCTCGATCGCGCTGGCGGGCTGTGCCGGCCGCCGCTCCGATATCCAGACCGGTTCGATAGCGGCGCGGGTCGAGCCTGATCGCGCCATGGTCGACATGCCGCCGGGCGGCCCGGCTGTGATCGGCGTCGTCGAGCGGCGCTACACCAATTCCACCGCGCAGGAGATCGTGCTCGCCAACCGTTCGCATACGGCCGGCCAGAACGTGCTCACCATCACCATGTTCGGCCCGGTGCTGCAGACCACCGGCCCCTATAAGGAGATGCCGAACCAGCCGCTGGCCGCGCTCAATATTGGCCAGGAGATGAAATGGGCGCTCTGGGGCATCCCGATGAGCGTCTCGCCCTATTACGCCCAGAACAAATATGGTTCGTTCGGCTTTGCGACCGGCCACACCAAGACAGGCGATACCTGCCTGTTCGCCTGGCAGCGCATTCGCGCGCCCGATCTCGATCCGACGCTGATCAGCCATCAGGGCACGATTTCGATCCGCCTCCGCCTCTGCGAGACCGGCGCCACCGAATCCGCGCTGCTCGACGTGATGAACGGCTTCACGATCAATTCCTATTTCCTGACGCCTGGATGGAATCCGTTCGGCGAGGCGCCGCCCCCGCCGCCGAATGTCGGCGTGACCGGCGCATCCGTCATTCCGCCGCCCTCGGTGGTCAGTACTGCTGTGCCCAAGGCCCCCGTCGTGCGCCGCGTCGCGCCGGTCGCGGCAGCCGAGACGTTGGATGATCCGCTGGTGCTCGGCCCCGATATCGTTCCTTCGCCGACGCTGACCCCGTCGACCGGCGTGGTGCCCTATCCCGACGCCGTGCCACGGCAGTACGGCGATTACGCATCCGTTCCGCCGCCATCCTGAGCCCAGAAAAATATTGCAGCGCGATAGATTCATTGTGGATCGAGAGAAGTTGTTCACCGCAGCATGAGAAGAGATGGGGGTGCGCATGAAGCAAAGGGGGCTTTGCCGGCGCACTTCTTGGATTGCTGAAGATTACCGATGGCCGAGCGGTCGGCGCATCGCCGGTTCGTCAATGATGCGGCCCGGAAGCTGGATCGGAATGAGGGTGACATGACGCGCATCGCGATTGCGGTTCTGTGGGGGATATCGGCCCTGGCGGTGATCATCCTGATCACGCTGCCGATCAACCTGCAGGCCCATCTGGTCGCGGGCGCGACGGTCGTCGGCGTGATGATCCTGCTCAAGCTCTTCACGCGCGAGGGCGTCTGGCGCCAGATCGCGCTGGCGCTCGGCACCTCGATCGTGCTGCGCTATGCCTATTGGCGCACGACGAGCACGCTGCCGCCGATCAACGAGCCGGAGAACTTCATTCCCGGCGTGCTGGTCTACATCGCCGAAATGTACAGCATTTTCATGCTGTTCCTGAGCCTTTTCGTAGTGATGCGGCCGATGGCGCCGCGCTCGCTGAAGGTCGAATCGAACGCGCCAGACCTGCCTTCTGTCGATGTGTTCGTGCCGACCTACAATGAGGAGGCCGAGCTGCTCGCTACGACGCTCGCGGCAGCCAAGGCGATGGACTACCCGGCCGACAAGCTGACGGTATGGCTGCTCGATGACGGCGGCACCATCCAGAAGCGCCATTCCGACAATCTGCAGACCGCCCATGAGGCCGAGGAGCGCTATGTCGCGCTGCAGAAGCTCGCCGCCGATCTCGATTGCCGCTACCTGACGCGCGAGCGCAACGAGCACGCCAAGGCTGGCAACATGAACAACGGCCTCGGCGTCTCCAAGGGTGACCTGATTGCGGTCTTCGATGCCGACCATGCGCCGGCGCGGGACTTCTTGAACTATACGGTTGGCTATTTCGCGCAGGACCCGAAGCTCTTCCTGGTGCAGACGCCGCACTTCTTTCTCAATCCCGATCCGGTCGAGCGCAATCTGCGCACCTTCGAGACCATGCCGTCCGAGAACGAGATGTTCTACGGCATCATCCAGCGCGGCCTGGACAAATGGGACGCGTCCTTCTTCTGCGGCTCGGCGGCCGTGCTGCGCCGCGAGGCGCTCGACCAGACCGGCGGCTTCTCGGGCGTCAGCATCACCGAAGATGCCGAAACGGCGCTCGAGTTGCACGCGACCGGCTGGCACAGCGTCTATGTCGATCGTCCGCTGATCGCGGGCCTGCAGCCGGCGACGTTCACCTCCTTCATCGGTCAGCGCAGCCGCTGGGCGCAAGGCATGATGCAGATTCTGCGCTTCCGCTTTCCGCCGCTGAAGCGCGGTCTCTCGATCCCGCAGCGCCTCTGCTACATGTCGAGCACGCTGTTCTGGTTCTTCCCGCTGACGCGCTGGGTCTTCCTGCTCGCGCCGCTCTGCTACCTGTTCTTCAATCTCGAGATCTTCACGGCCTCGGGCGCGGAATTCCTCGCCTACACCTCGTCCTACATGCTCGTGAACCTGATGATGCAGAACTACCTCTATGGCCGCTTCCGCTGGCCATGGATTTCCGAACTCTATGAATACGTGCAGTCGGTCTATCTGCTGCCGGCGCTGATCTCCGTGATCCTCAATCCGAGCAAGCCGACCTTCAAGGTCACGGCCAAGAACGAGTCGCTCGACGAAGCGCGCATCTCCGAACTGGCGCGGCCCTTCTACATCATCTTCTTCCTGCTGGTCGCCGGCTTGATCATGACGGTCTGGCGCATCTATTCCGAGCCGTACAAAACCGATGTGGCGCTCGTGGTGGGCGGCTGGAACCTGCTCAACCTGCTGATCGCCGGCTGCGCGCTCGGCGTTGTGTCGGAGCGGCAGGAGAGCCGGCAAAGCCGCCGCGTCAGCGTCAAGCGCCGCTGCGACCTGCTGATCGGCGACAGGGTCTTCCCGGCGACGATCGAGGATGCCTCCGTCGGCGGCGCCCGGATCAATGCCACCGGGCTGACCGCGCAGGACGTTCATCGCGGCATGATTTGCGCCATTCGCTACAAGACCAACGTCCCGATCCTGCGCAACGAACTGCCGATCAGCGTCCGCACCGTGGCGGGTGGGACCGGCGGACTGATGCTCGGCTGCCGCTATGATCCGACGATCGCCGATCACTACCGGCTGATCTCGGACCTGGTCTTTTCCAGCTCCGACCTCTGGTACAAGTTCCTGTGGTCGCGCCGCGTCAATATCGGCATCCTGCGCGGCACGATCTGGTTCGTCGGGCTGGCGCTCTACCAGACCGGCCGCGGCCTCGGCTATCTCACCAAGATCATTCGTCGTTCGCCGTCCAAGACGGCGGCACCTGTCGCTGGAAAGAGCGGCGCATGATCGGTTTTCCGCGCCTTCTCCCCGCTGCACTGATCGTCATCGGCGCGACCTGTCTCGCGGCTGCGCAGACCGGGCAGCCATTCGACATGAGCACGGAGCGCGGCAACATGCCGATCCAGCCGTCGCCCGTGTCGCCGTCGATCGCGCCAGCGCCGGCGCCCTTTGGGACTGGAGTCGCCCCGCTGCGTCCGTCCACGGCCGTGAACCCGCTGCCGCCCCCCGTCGCCGTCAATCCGCTGCCGGCGCCAATGGTGAACAGCCAGCCTGCTCCCCCGGTCGCGGTGTCGCCGCTGCCGACGCCGGTGGCGCCCGTACCGGCACCTGTCACCGCGCCAGCCCCGGCCCTGCAGACGCCCGCGCCCGTAGCGCCCGTAGCGCCGGCCTTCTTCGCGGCATCGGCCAACCGTCGCTACATCATTCCGCAGGCCGCGCTCCGCTTCCAGGGCGAGATCGACCAGCGCGCCTGGACCATCACGCTTTCGAACGAGCAGGCCGGCCGTTCCGCGCGGATTGACGTCAGCTACAAGAACGCCATCGTCGTCATGCCCGAGGCCTCGCGCCTGCGCGTGCTGCTCAACGATCAGCCGGTGCTCGAGACGGCGCTTGCGTCGTCGGACAGCTTCAGGACGGTCAGCGCGGCGATCCCGGCAGGCTTGACGCTGGCCGGCGCCAATATGCTGCGCTTCCAGATCTCGCAGCGCCATCGCACGGATTGCTCGATCGCGTCGACTTTCGAACTCTGGACCGATATCGACCCGGCCGGCACGACATTGACCTTCGACGGCGATCTCGCTCCGCCCGTCCTGCGCCAGCTCGATGATGTCGCCGCCGTCGGCTATGACGCCAAGGGCGTAACCTCGATCCACATGATCGTGCCGACGCGCAATCAGGCCGCCGTCGCGGCGCCGATCCTGAAGCTCAGCCAGATCATCGGCATGGTCGGAGCGTTCCCCAACCCGCGCGTGACCATCAGCGACAGCGCAGGTGAACCGGACGGTCCCGGAACACTGACCGTGCTCGTCGGGACAGCTTCCGAAATCCAGCCCTTCACCTCGGCGCCGATCAACGAAGCGTCGCCGCTCGCGCCGATCGACTTCATCGACGATCCCGCGATCGGGGCCAATGTCATGGTGGTGTCGGCCGGAAGCTGGAGCCAGATCGAAGCGACGATCGATGCGCTGGCAAAGACGGTCAATCGGCCCGTCGGCATAGCGCGCAAGACGCTCGACACGGCGAGCTGGTTCGCGCCGGAGGTTCGGTATTTCCGGGCAGCCGAAACCGTGCGCCTGTCTGATGTCGGCGTCCCGACGCAGGAATTCTCCGGCCGCCGGTTCCGCACCAGCTTCGGCGTCGGCATTCCGTCCGACTTCTATGCCTCGGCCTATGGCGAAGCGACGCTGTTGCTCGACGCGGCCTATACGGCGGCCGTGCTGCCGGCGAGCCATATCGACATCTATGTCAACGACCAGATCGCGGCGACGACACGCATCGTCACGCATGGCGGCATCTTCCGCCATCTGCCGATCCAGATCCCGCTTCGTCATTTCCATCCCGGCGTCAACCGGATCACCATCGAGGCAATGCTCGACACGGCCGCGGATCAGGTCTGCGCGCCGGGAGGCTCGACGGCGGGCCCGGCGCGGTTCGTTCTGTTCGATACGACCGAATTCTCCATGCCGACCTTCGCGCGGATCGGGCAATTGCCCAATCTCGCCGCGCTTTCCGGAACGGCCTATCCCTACATGGTCGCGACCTCGCCGACGCCGCTGGTCCTCGCCGGTGCGGGCAGGGATACGATTTCCGCGGCCGCGACCTTCGTTAGCCGGCTGGCTATCCAGGGTGGCCGCATCATTTCATTCGTGCCCACCCAACTGACGGCTGTCGGCAATCAGTCCGCGATCATCATTGGTGCTGCGCCGCAGATTCCCGCCGGGCTGTTCAGCCAGATGGGCATATCCGAGGCGGCGCGGACGAGCTGGCGCGAGGATCTGCCACGTCCGGCCCAGATGTCGTTCTCGTCCACCTCCGGCGGCGGGACCGCCCCCGTGCCCGGCGGGATCGCCGATGCCGGCACGCCTGCGGACCTCGACAGTGAAAACACCGAGATCACCTTCAACAAGTGGAAGGATGAGCTTGCGGGCGGCGGCGGCTGGCGTGGGCAGATCACGGCCTTCGAGGACTGGATGCGACGCACCTTCGACATATCGTTCTCCGCCTTGCGGCTGGGACCAGCCGATAGCGTGATCTACGAGCCGCGGGCGAAGACGACCCTGATCCTCGCTCAGGCCGCGAGCCCGGATGGATCGGGGACGTGGACGCTTCTGACGGCCCCGAGCGAACGGCAACTCATGTCGGGGACACAGGCTATCGCCGGCGTCGAGACCTGGACCCAGGTCGGCGGCCAGATCAGCACCTTCACCGCCACGACCGGTCGGATTGAGAATCAGTTGCCGGCGCGCACGGAGTTCATCGTGACGCAGCCGCTCTCGTTCCAGAATGTCCGCCTGATCGCGGCCAACTGGCTCTCCAGCAACATCATCTTCTATGCCATCGGCCTCATGGTGCTCTGCCTTGCGCTGGGCGGCATGACGTCATTGCTGCTGCGCCGCCTCGGGAGGCCGTCGTGAGCCCGCGCTTCGCCCGCCTGTTGCTGATCGCCTGCTTCGTCCTTTCCGGCATGGTCATGACCCGTGAACCCCGCGCGGCTGAACTGACGATCCGCGGCACGATCAGCCAGGCGGCCTGGCAGGTCTATTGCGAGCGTTTCCTGGATCCGAGCGGTCGCATCATTGACGACGCCAATGGCAATATCAGCCATACGGAAGGGCAGGGCTACGGCTTGCTGCTCGCGCTCGCTGCCGATGATCGCGCCGGTTTCGAGCGGATCTGGACGTTCACGCAGACCGAAATGCTGCTGCGCAATGACGGCCTCGCGGTCTGGAAATGGCTGCCGACAACCCCGCATGTGCCTGACATCAACAATGCGAGCGATGGCGATCTCCTGATCGCCTATGCGCTTTCGCTGGCCGGCAAGGCATGGTCGGATGATCGCTACACGCAGGCGGCGACAGCGCTTGCCGAGGCGCTCGGCAAGGCGACCGTGATCGACGAGCGTGGCGAGAGCCTGCTTCTCCCGGGGGCTTCGGGTTTCGCCACCAAGGATCGTGCCGACGGCCCGGTCATCAATCTGTCCTACTGGATCTTCGAGGCGCTGCCGGTCATGCAGCAGCTCGCGCCGGATACGGACTGGCAGGCGCTCGCGCGCTCCGGTCTCGATCTTCTCGCCAGCGCCCGCTTCGGCGATGCCGGCCTGCCGTCCGAATGGATCTCCCTTCATGGCGGCAAGGCGAAGCCCGCTGCCGGTTTCGATCCGGTCTTCGGCTACAACGCGCTGCGCATTCCCTTCTATCTCGTCCGCGCCGGCATCGATAATCCCGACCTGCTCGCGCCCTTCTCGGCCGCCTGGGCCGGGGCGGGCGTCAATGGCCTGCCGATCATCAACGTGATGACCAACCAGATCGATGAGCGGCTGACCGATGCGGGCTACAGGATGCTACCGGCGCTTCTCGCCTGCGTGCGCAGTGGCACGAAGATCCCCAGCGAACTGAAATCCTTCACCCCGACGCATTACTACCCGTCGACGCTCTATCTCCTGTCGATCTCCTATCTTGCAGAAAGGCACGCCGAATGCCTGTGAGGCGCGCTTTCATCGGCCTCGGCTCGATCGCGATCGTCGCGCTGACCAGCGCGGCGGCGCTCCGCATCGGCTATGGCCCGTCGGGCGATATGGGACTGACCGCCCAGGCCAGCGAGCGGACATTGGCGGGTGCATCGGCAGATCTCATCAGCCTCGGCGGGCAGGACGTTTCCGCAAGGCAATGGCCGCCTGTAGATACCATCCAGATGGCGCAGGCGACGGCGGTTCCGCCGGTGCAGATGCCGCCTCCGGCTGCGGCACCGCTGCCGCCCGCCGCGCCCTTGGTGACCGAGACGCAGCCGGCGAACGGCACACCGGCCAGTTCCCCGGCGCCGCCCGTGACCGAGGTCAGTCCCACGCCCGGCACGGCGACTGATCCGAACGCGGTTGACGAGACAGCGTTGCGCTATTTTGCGCGGCAGGGCGATACGCGTCGCCTGAATGCCGAGATCGGCCGTCTGCGCGCGCTCTATCCCGACTGGTATCCGCCGGACAACCTGACACAGCCGAAGCCGATCGCCGATCCGCTGCTGGATCAGATGTGGAAGTATTACAGCGATGGCCAGTACGCCGCGGCGCGAGGGGCGATCGCCGATCGACTGGCGCATGATCCGCAATGGAAGCCGCCGGCTGACCTGCTGGCGCGGCTCGATATCGGGGAAGCGCGCGAGCGGCTCGTCAACGCCTCCAACGCGCAGCAATGGGATACGGTCGTCTCGATTGCCGCCGCAACACCCAGCCTTCTGACCTGCGCCGATGTCGATGTGCTCTGGCGCTTGTCGGAGGCCTTCGCGAAGTCCGATCGCTCGTCCCGCGCGCGTGATGTTGGCACCTATGTCCTGTCGAACTGCGTCGATCCGAAGGAACGGCTCGCGACGGTCCAGAAAGCCATGACCTATCTGAAGGATGGCGAACTGGACGACCTGCTCAAGCTCGAGCGCGTGGGCGCAGACGGGCAGGGCGAGTTTGCCCCGGTGAAGGGCGATCTGGCGCGCAAGCGCGTCGGCGCCGCGGCCGCCGATCCGAAGCAGAAGGCGACGCCGGCCGACCTGGCGCTTCTGGCGCAGATCGCACAGAACGCCACCGTCGCGGACGATGCCGTGCTGCTCGGCGGCTACTGGTTCGCCCATGGTGATCCGGCTCAGGCCGCCAAATGGTATGAACTTGCCAAGACCCGAGCCGATACACCGGAGATCGCGCGTGGCTATGCCTATGCGCTCAACCAGTTGAAGCGCCCGGCCGATGGCGAGGCGGCGGCCTATCAATGGCGCGACGACAGTCCGGAGAACAAGCAGGCCTATCTCGTGGTGGCGACGGCGCTGCTCTCGCTCGATCCGCCGGCCAAGATCGAGCCGGACGTGCTGGCGCGCATGGCCAAGGCGATCAGCGAGGCGCGCTTTCCGCAAGGCGCGCAGGAACTCGGCTGGTACGCCTACAATATCGGTCAGACGCTCACGGCCGCGCGCTGGTTCACGGCAGCGCTCACCTGGGATCCGAACAACGAGCCATCGGCCTTCGGCCTGGCGCTCGCCTATAACCGGCTCGGCAACAAGGCCGCATTCCAGAAGGTCGTGAAGGTGTGGGGACCGCGCTCGGAGCGGATCGCCCGGCTCGCCGATCCACGCGCCGCGGCACAGGGACGCCGCTCGTCGGCGGACGATCTGCCCTTGCCGCCAAGCATCGAGAATCCAGGCCAGCCGGTCCGTCAGGCCGCGTCGACCGGGCAGGATACGCTGGTACCCTCGATCGATCCGATCTCGTCGGAGATCGGGCCGGGCGAGGCTGCTGTCGCCGTCGATCCCGTACCCGCCTCCGCCCGCGTGGTCCGCACCTCGGCGACGCGGGGCAGCAATGGCGGTGGCGGCGGGGCCTGCAATGGCAGCCAGCCGGCGGGCCAACTGTCGGCGTCGGCCGCCCTGGCTCGTGGCTGGTGCATGCTCAATCTCAATCGCTCGATCGAGGCGGTCGATGCGTTCGAGACGGCGTTGCAGAAGGGGGACGCGAAGATGCGCCAGGATGCCGCCTATGGCAAAACCCTGGCCAATCTGCAGGCTGGATTGACGGACGCAGCGGCAGTTTCGGCCGCGGCTGCATCGCAGCCCGCGGCGCGCAGCACCGAAATGCGCGTCGCGATCCTCTCGCAGCGCGCCATAGCCGCCTATAACGACAATCGCTTCGTCGAGACGCTGATGTATCTCAACGAACTGTCGCAACTGGCGCCCGAGCAGAACGACCGCCTGATGATGCGCGGCTGGAGCTACTTCCATCTCCGCCGCTTCCAGGAAGCCAAGCAGATCTTCGTCGCAGTGGCCGGCACCGGCTCGCACGAGGCGGCGAAGGCTCTGGCGGCACTGGCCGAGACGACGAAGCCGCGCTAGGCGGCCTCGTCCTCCTCCTCCGGCGTCAGAGATTGAATTTCGTCATCAGCAGCGCGATCGCCACGTAGGACAAGATCGATACGACATACGCCAGGCCGGCGAAGACGATCGACAGGCTGCGTGGACGTCGCCACTCCGCACGTCGGTGATACAGGCGCCGAAAATAGAGCGCACCGACAGGCGCCAGCAGGACGATGGCGAACCACACCAGACCGCCAAGGGCCTTGGGAGCCGCCAGATTGCCCTTCAACGCCAGCGGTGCCACAATGGGCAATGCCCAAATCGCCACGGCGATCAGAGGCAATGACACCAGCACGGCGCCATAGACAAATGGACCTGAGCGCCATTTCGGCCCTTCGGGCTGTGATGGCGTACTCATGAATTTCTCGCAAGATCGTTCAAATCAAACCCCCGTCCACCGCCCCCCTCAGAACGGTTCACGCCAACCAAACGACATGCCAATATGTCGGAGCCCCTCCAATGCGCCGGCACTTCGCAGGTGCAGCAAATAATAAATTGCGGGCAATGACAAGTTGAGGAAGGCGCTTCTGCTGATCCATGCTGAAATTTTCGTTATTTTGAACGAATATTTCGTGGTCCAATCGGGCAGGGATGGCGGTCGGGATTCAGGGTGCCGGTTCGGTATTGGATCAATAGGCCTAGATCGGTATGGTATATCGTTGGAATGGTGGGCCGCTCACGAAATAGTTTACTGTAATGCCGTTGCGTAAGATTGAGCATGTCAAAGCATATTGGCTTGATATATTTATTCGGATGCCGGCGCTAATGCTCGGTCTCGAACGGCGCTTTCGGTGAATTGGATGGTTCTTTCATCATTTTGGCTGTCGCCCGCCTGGGTCGGTCTCATCGTGTTCGTTTGTATTTCAAGCGGGGCGATGGCTGGGCTCTGGTTGGCCCGCGTCCTTCCGGGCCATCACCTGAGCAGCGAATCGCGCGAGACCGTGAAACTCGCCATCGGCACTGTCGCCACTTTGGCCGCGCTGATCCTGGGCTTGCTGATCGCGTCGGCCAAGGGCGGCTATGACTTAAAGGACCACGAATATCGCGCGGCCATGGCCAATCTCGTGCTGCTCGATCGCGTGCTGAGGCAGTACGGCCCCGAAGCCGACGAGGCGCGGACGATTTTGAAGAATTCAGTGGTCGCGCTCGCCAATCGCCAGGGCCGAACGATCAATGTGAAGACCGTCTGGACGGATCTCAGCGCGTCGTCCAATATCGAGAAGATCCAGAATATCCTGCGCGGGTTGACGCCGGCTTCGGACGGGGAGAAATGGCTTCAGGGCCGCGCGCTTGAATTGACCGGCGATATTGCCCAGTCGCGCTGGCTGCTGGTCGAGCAGAGCGGGAGCGCGCTGCAGACGCCATTCCTCATCATATTGATCTTCTGGCTGGTGGTCATCTTCGTGAGCTTCGGCATGTTCGCGCCGCGAAACGCGACGGTCATCGTCGCCTTCATGCTCTGCTCGCTGTCGGTCGCCAGCGCGGTGTTCCTGCTCATGGAACTCGACCAGCCCTTTGGCGGGCTCATTCACATTTCCGAGGCGCCGCTTCGCGAGGCCGTCGAGCTTCTCACCATGGATGCGCCACACGGCGACGCCTCGACGGCGCCATGAACGGAAACGGCCCGCTGCGTTCCGGGAACGCAGCGGGCCGGTTGCTCAGCGGCAGATGACGTCGGGCGTCGCGCCGGAACCAACGGAGTTGCAGGCGCCGGAATAATCACTGTTTCCGCCACCGCCACTCGACTGGCAACCCGCAAGCGCCAATGTCGACAAAACCGCGATAAACAAGAATTTCAAGATCAGTCTCCCCATAATGTAGGTCACAGGTTAGGCTTGTTCTCGATCTGATGTCCAGTCGTTGAGCCTGATCAAGTTTAAGCATTGGTTTCGACATCACGGCGGACGGCGAGCCGGCTTACTCACAGTCCTGATCGCGATTGAGCGGGCCGTTTCGTGGATCGCTTGTTCCGCGCATGGGCATGCGATGGCGGCTGCGGCCGCGCTCCCTGACGTGAGTCGGGGCCATCTGCCGGACTTGCCGGGATGAGGGACCGCCCAGGATCAAGTCGTGACGGATCCCGCTGCTGCCTCACAATTGCCACGGTTTCGCCGCCTGACGCTGGTCCGTGTGGCGGCGATGGGCGCTACCATACCGTGAACTCTAATCGCAGTCCCTGACGTTCGAAGGCACGTGGAAGGGGCCCGGGCGGCCCGTTGGACGTCGGCAAATCTGGAACGAGGTCGATCATGTCGAAACTGTTGAACGTTGTCCTGGCCGGCGCTGTTGCGTTCACGGCGGCGCTGCCGCTGGCGTCCGTGGCGGAGGCCGCCGTCAAAACCGGAACGCTGACCTGCCATGTCGCACCCGGCATCGGCCTGCTCTTTGGATCTCGTCGCAGCCTGAACTGCGAGTTCCATTCGAGCCGTGGCAATGAACTCTATACTGGCCGTATCGACAGGATCGGCCTCGATGTCGGTATCACGCGCAACAGCACCATCGTATGGAGCGTTTTCGAGCCGACCCGGCGCCACGGCGACCTGTCCGGCCGCTACACGGGCGCCACCGCGCAGGCGACCGTCGGTGTCGGCCTCGGCGCCAATGTGCTGGTTGGCGGTGGCGATGGCAGCATCGCGCTGCAGCCGCTTTCGGTCACGACGCAGACCGGCCTCAATGTCGCTGCCGGCATCTCCTCGCTGCACCTGACGCGCAAGGCCGGGAAGTAATCTCGGCGCTTGCTGCCGCCAAGCCGATCTTTCGGCGCCGCGGCGGATTGGAGGCGCGGCACTGGACATGTGCCGCGCCGCTCATTCAAGCGACCGTATCGCCAAACATGGCCGAGCGGTCGAGGCGTTCGATCAGCGTCGCGCTCGCGGCGTTGAGGCCGAGGACCTCCGTCTGGGCGCCATGTGCCCTGAAGCGGTGCAGCACCTTTTCGAGTGCGGCGACTGCCGTGATGTCCCAGAAATGAGCCTGCGAGACGTCGACCAGCACATTCCTTCCGGCCGCCTCGGTCACGTCGAACGAATCGACGAAGGCATCCGCCGACGCGAAGAACACCTGGCCGGTCACGCGGTAGACCTGCCGGCCCGTCTCCGCCTCCGTCTCGGAGACGACATGGAGCAGGCTCGCGACCTTGAAGGCGAAGAACACGCCACTCAGCAGCACGCCCACTGTCACGCCCAGAGCGAGATTGGACGTAGTGACCGTGACGGCCACCGTCGCGATCATGACGATGCTCGACATGCGCGGATGAGCGACGAGGCTGCGCACCGACGACCAGTCGAAGGTATCGATCGAGACCATCACCATGATGGCGACCAGCGCGGCGACCGGGACCTGCGACGCCCATGGCTTCAGGAGCACCATCAGGACCAGCAGGAACACCCCGGCAAACAGCGTCGAGAGCCGCCCCCGGCCGCCATATTTCACGTTGCTGACCGTCTGCCCGATCATGCCGCAGCCGGCGATCCCGCCGAACAGGCTCGCCGCGAAATTGGCGAGGCCGAGCCCGGCGCTCTCGCGATTCTTCGAACTGGTCGTATTGGTCAGGTCATCGACGACGCCGGCGGTCATCAGTGATTCGAGCAGTCCGACCATGGCGATGGCCAAGGCAGGACCGGCGATGATGCCCAGCGTCTGGAGATTGAGCGGCACATCGGGCCAGGCGAAGATCGGCAGCGCATCCGGCAGCTTGCCGAGATCCGCCACCCTGTCTACCGGCAGATCGAAGGCAATGGATGCCACCGTGAGGATGACGATGCAGATCAGCGGCGAGGGGATCGCGGTCGTCACGCGCGGCGCCAGATAGATGATCGCCAGCCCGGCCGCGAGCACAGCATAGCTGACCCAGCCGCCGCCGATGATATGCGGCAATTGCGCCGCGAAGATCAGGATGGCGAGCGCGTTGACGAAGCCGGTGCGGACCGACTTCGACACGAAGCGCATCAGGACGCTCAGCCGCAGCAAACCGAACACGATCTGGATGACACCCGCCAGCAGCCCGGCGGCCAGGAGATAGGGGAGGCCGTGGGCATGGACGAGCGGGGCTGCGACCAGCGCGACGGAGCCCGCGGCTGCCGAGATCATGGCCGGCCGGCCGCCAGCGAAGGCGATCACGATGCTGATCACGAAGGAGGCGTACAGGCCAACCTGCGGGTCGACGCCGGCCGCGAAGGAGAAGGCGATCACTTCTGGGATCAGCGCGAAAGTAGCGACCGCTCCGGCAAGCATCTCCCGCGTGGGGCGGGTCAGCCATTCCTGGCGCGTGGAAGAGAGGTTCATGGATGAAACTCGAAGAGCACATAGCGGCCCGCCCCGGAAAAGGGGCTGAATGGGGCATCGAGGCTGGTGCGTGGTCCGGCGGATCGGCGGCCGGAAGAGCCACCCGGGATTTCACCGGGTCCGAACGAGTGATCGGAGTTTAGCGCTTGTTTTTGCTGCAGCGCAACACAGGCTGTTTGAGAGCCGCCTGCGCGCAGTGAACCCCGCCTGCTGAGCAAGGTAGAATCACTGCTTCGCAGCGATTGTCGGGGATGATGGTGCCGGCGGAGAGGATTGAACTCCCGACCTTCGGTTTACAAAACCGCTGCACTACCGCTGTGCTACGCCGGCCCGAGGAGGGGTTTAGTCAGGACCGGGGGGCGTGGTCAAGGTCGGAGCGGTGGAATTCAACGCCACGGACAGGCCTGCGCCACGAAGGCGGCGGGCAGACGAGGATGCCGACGCCGATCGTCCGGCATCCTCATTGCCGGATTGCACTCAGCCGAGGTGGCGGCGTGCGAGATAGAGTGACAGCACGGCCGCGTTGGAGACGTTGAGGCTCTTGATCGGGCCGGGCATGTCGAGCCGCGCGACGACATCGCATTTGTCGCGCGAGAGACGGCGGAGGCCCTTGCCCTCGGCGCCGAGCACCAGCGCGATCTTGTCGCCTCCCATCGAATCCTCGAGCACGGCCGTGCCTTCGCTGTCGAGGCCGATGCGCGTGAAGCCGAGTTCGCCCAGTTCTGTCAGCGCGCGGGCGAGGTTCGGCACCTCGACCATCGTGATCGATTCGAGCGCGCCCGAAGCGGCCTTGGCCAGCACGCCGGTTTCGGCGGGGGCATGGCGGCCGGTGGTCACCAGCGCCTCGGCGCCGAAGGCGACGGCCGAGCGGAGGATCGCGCCGACATTATGGGGATCCGTCACCTGGTCGAGTACGACGATGAGGCGCGCATGCTCGAGGGAATCGAGCGAGAGCGGCTCAAGCGGCGCGACCTGGACCGCGGCGCCCTGGTGCACGGCCTCGGAGCCGAGCAACTTGTCGAGATCGTGCGGGGTGATGTCTTCGAGTTCGTCGGGCAGCGTCGCGCCGTCGTCGCGCAGGCGCTGCGCCGCATTCAGCGTCACGAGGAGCCTCAACACCTTGCGGCGTGGGTTGGCGAGCACGGCGGCCACGGCATGAATGCCATATATCCACAGCTGATCCGGCGAACGATCGCCGGGGCTGTGCGGGCCTGAATGACGCGGCGCGCGGTTGTCGGGACGGTTCTTCCCGGGCCGATAATGGCCGGAATGCTTGGATCGCTTGGTCGGTCGGTTTTCTTCGCTCATCGCAGCCTTATAGGTGCGCGTGGGTCGCGGAGCAATCGTCCGACGAAGGTCCTGTGGAGCGCGGAAAGGAGAGCGCGATATGCGTTGACAGGGCAGGGCAACGTCGGCATAAGACGCGCCACGGAAAACCGGCGCCTCCGGCACGGGGTTCCGGATACTATCCTGATCGCTGAACGCTCTGCCGAAATGTCCGGAGGGGTGCCCGAGTGGTTAAAGGGGACGGACTGTAAATCCGTTGACTTAGTCTACGTTGGTTCGAATCCAACCCCCTCCACCATTTCGACTTTGCGTAAGCGTGCGGGTGTAGCTCAATGGTAGAGCAGCAGCCTTCCAAGCTGAATACCCGGGTTCGATTCCCGGTACCCGCTCCATCAACTGAGTTTTGAATTGCCGACGATAGAGACCGCCCATGGCGGCCTATCGCTTTGTAGTTTGAGCCGTCTGGCTCGTTAGAACGAGACGACAGGAAACCACGTCGATGGCTAAAGAGAAATTCGCGCGTACGAAGCCGCACTGCAACATTGGCACGATCGGCCATGTTGACCACGGCAAGACGTCGCTGACGGCGGCGATCACGAAGGTTTTGGCGAAGACGGGCGGCGCGACGTTCAAGGCGTACGACCAGATCGACGCGGCTCCTGAAGAGCGCGCCCGCGGCATCACGATCTCGACGGCGCACGTCGAATACGAGACGCAGAACCGCCACTACGCCCACGTCGACTGCCCCGGCCACGCCGACTATGTGAAGAACATGATCACCGGCGCGGCGCAGATGGACGGCGCGATCCTGGTCGTTTCGGCTGCCGACGGCCCGATGCCGCAGACCCGCGAGCACATCCTGCTCGCCCGTCAGGTCGGCGTTCCGGCGCTGGTCGTGTTTCTGAACAAGGTTGACCTGGTCGACGATCCGGAGCTTCTCGAGCTGGTCGAGCTCGAAGTCCGCGAGCTGCTGTCGTCCTACGACTATCCGGGCGACGACATTCCGATCGTCAAGGGCTCGGCGGTCGTCGCGCTCAATGACGGCGACGCCAAGCTCGGCGAGGACGCGATCCTCGAGCTGATGACGGCTGTCGACACCTATATCCCGCAGCCCGAGCGTCCGATTGACCAGCCCTTCCTGATGCCGATCGAGGACGTGTTCTCGATCTCGGGTCGTGGCACGGTGGTGACGGGTCGCGTCGAGCGCGGCATCGTCAAGGTCGGCGAGGAAGTCGAGATCATCGGCATCCGTCCGACGGTCAAGTCGACGGTTACGGGCGTCGAGATGTTCCGCAAGCTGCTCGATCAGGGCCAGGCTGGCGACAATATCGGTGCTCTGCTGCGCGGTATCGACCGTGAAGGCGTCGAGCGCGGTCAGGTTCTGTGCAAGCCC
>NZ_JAUSVO010000005.1 GCF_030814715.1 Kaistia dalseonensis | reverse complement strand
CCCTCGCCCGTCAGCCCCGCAGATGCCTCTATCCCAGAAAGATGCGCCTCAACCAGACCACTCAATAACGCCTGCTTCGTCGGAAAGTGATAGAGAAGGCCGCCCTTGGATATGCCTGCCCGCTCCGCCACGGCCTCAAGCGACAAATGCCCCGGGCCAATATCCTGCGCGACTAAAGCCGCCGCTTCCAATATCCGAGCGCGGGCATTGCCTCGCGTGCCGGAACGGCCACTTGGCGACACTAGAACACCATCCTTGCTGATCCGATCTTCTTGTCGCCTGTGTTGCGAACCGGTCGCGCCTGGCGATCAATCATCATCTGCTGCAGCGCAGCACGTTGACACTACCGTCCGGACGGTACACTAATTCGATCCTTACGGGCAAGCTTTCCGCCATCTCTGGCGGGGCGTACCATTGTCCGTTATTTCCAGACCACAGCTGTCGCCCGGCGGTCGGGCACGCCTTTTGGATTGCCTGTCATGAAGCGGTTTATTATTGCCACCCTGCTCCTGATCGTCGTCGTGGCGATCTGCGGCGGCCTGATCTGGTTCAATTTCTTCCGCGACAAGATGATCGGGCAGTTCTTTGCCAATATGAAGGCGCCGGTCGTGACGGTCTCGGCCATCGAGGTCAAGCCGCAGACGTGGACGCCCGGCATCGAGGCGGTCGGCACGGCGGCGGCCTCCGAGGGTGTCGACATCGCCGTGCAGGCGAGTGGCATCGTCCAGACCATCGCGTTCAAGGCGAATGACCGCGTCACGCAGGGCGAACTGCTCGTGCAACTCGACGATTCCGTCGAGCGCGCCGGCTTGATCAGCGCGCAGACGAATGTGGCCGTGGCGCAGGACGCCGTGACCCGCACGCAGGCGCTGTTGAACCGCAATGTCTCGACGGTGGCGACGCTGCAGGATTCGCAGAACAATCTCGACAAGGCCAAGGGTGCGCTTGCCGAGCTCGAGGCGACGCTCGACCACAAGGCGGTCAAGGCGCCGTTCGCGGGCACGATCGGTATTCCGCGGATCGATGTCGGCCAGTATGTGCAGCCCGGCACGCTCGTCGCCACGCTGCAGAACCTCGACACGATGAAGGTCAACTTCACCATTCCCGAGCAGCAGCTGACGCAGTTGAAAATCGGGCAGACGGCCAAGTTCGGCCTGACCGAGGATGACTTGCGCTTCACCGGCAAGATCACCGGCATCGATCCCAAGATCGATCCGAGTTCACGTCTGGTCTCGGTGCAGGCGCTCGTGGACAATTCGGCCGGCATATTGCGTCCGGGCCAGTTCATTCGCGTCCGCGTCGATCTTCCGCAGGAAGACAATGTGATCGCGCTGCCGCAGACGGCGGTGACGATCAGCCTTTATGGCGCCTATGTCTATGTCGTGCAGGATGCGCCGCCGCCGGCCGCGCCCGCCACGCCGGCTCCGGACGCCGCCGCAAAGCCCGCCGATGGTGCGGCCAAGCCGGCCGAGGCCCCCGCCGCGCCGAGCCTCATCGCCAAGCAGCAATTCGTCACGCTCGGCCGCCGTTCGGGTGATCTGGTCGAGATCGTCAAGGGTGTCGAGCCGGGCATGCAGATCGTGACTTCCGGTCAGAACAAGCTCTCGAGCGGCAGCTCGGTCGCCATCGACAATTCCGTGCAGCCGATCAGCGACGCCGCCGCCAAGACGGGGGCGTCCAAGTCATGAGTTTTTCGGAAATCTTCATCCGCCGACCGGTCCTTTCGACCGTCGTCAGCTTCCTGATCCTGCTCCTCGGCGCGCAGGGCATCCTCTCCATGTCGATCCGGCAATATCCGAAGGTCGACGAGACGGTCGTGACCGTGACGACGGCCTATCCGGGCGCCAGCGCGGACGTGATCCAGGGCTTCATCACCTCGACGATCACCAAGTCGGTGTCGTCGGCCGAGGGTGTCGACTATGTGACGTCGAAGAGCGCGCTCGGCCTCTCGACGGTCTCCGTCTTCATGCGCCTCAACACGGATCCAGACAAGGCGCTGACCGAGATCATCGCCAAGGTGCAGCAGGTCCGCGGCCAGTTGCCGACTGAGGCGAAGGATCCCGTGATCCAGAAGGGGACGGGCTTCCAGTTCGCGCTCATGTATCTTGCTGCACGCAGCGAGACGATGAACGCGCAGGAACTGACCGATTATCTGATCCGCGTGATCCAGCCGCGCTTTGCGACCGTCAACGGCGTCGCCAATGCGGATATTCTCGGCGCGCAGGAATTCGCCATGCGCGTCTGGATCGATCCGGTCGCGCTCGCATCGCGCAACGTGACCGCGACCGAAGTGCTCGCGGCGATCAACAGTTCCAACTTCCTGTCGGCTCCCGGCAAGACCAAGAACGAATATTACGCCTATTCGATCGAGGCCAAGACGACGCTGCAGGATCCGGAGACCTTTGGCGCGTTGCCGCTCCGCAACAATGGTGCCGAGATCGTGCGCCTGCGCGATGTGGCCCATATCGAGCTCGCGGCCGCCTCGACCGATACGGCGGTTCGCTTCAATGGCAAGGAAGGCGTCTTCCTAGGCATCTTCCAGACGCCGTCGGCCAATCCGCTCGACGTCGCGGCCGGCGTTCGCGCCGAACTGCCGTTGATCCAGAACTCGCTGCCGTCGGGCATGACGATCGAACTCGTCTATGACTCGACCGAGGCCATCAGCGCGTCGATCGACGAGGTTCTGCACACCATCCTCGAGGCTTCGGCGATCGTCGTCGTCGTCATCTTCCTCTTCCTCGGCTCGTTCCGCTCGGTCGTCATCCCGATCGTGACGATCCCGCTCTCGCTCATTGGCGTCTGCTTCATCCTGTGGGCGCTCGGCTATTCGCTGAATACGCTCACGCTGCTCGCCATGGTGCTGGCGATCGGCCTCGTGGTCGACGACGCGATCGTGGTGGTGGAGAATATCCACCGCCATATCGAGGAGGGCCTGAAGCCGATGCGCGCCGCGATCGTCGGCATGCAGGAAATCACCGGCGCGGTCATCACCATGACGATCACGCTCGCCGCGGTCTATGCGCCCATCGCCTTCACGCAGGGCGTGACGGGCGCGCTGTTCCGTGAGTTCTCGCTGACGCTTGCCGGCGCAGTCGTTCTGTCGGGCTTCGTCGCATTGACGGTCTCGCCCATGATGTCCGCCCGTATCCTGAAGCCGGGCGGCGGTCGCATCCAGCATTTCATCGATCGGGTCTTTGACCGGTTCGGCAATTGGTATGCGCGCCGGTTGACCGGCTCGCTCAAGGTCCGGCCGATCACGCTCCTTATGGTCCTCGCCCTTCTCGGCACCATGGTGTTCCTGTTCACCAAGACCTCTTCGGAGCTGGCGCCTGAGGAAGATCAGGGCGCGATGTTCGCGGTCGTCAACGCGCCGCAATATGCGACGATCGACTACACGCAGCTCTATATTGACGAGATCGCCGCCAAGACGATGGACATTCCCGAGCGCGAAGCCCTGTTCTCGATCGCCGGCTCCGGCGCCGCGAATTCGGGCTTTGCCGGCCTGGTGCTGAAGCCCTGGAGCCAGCGGACACGTTCGCAGGCCCAGGTCCAGCAGGAGGTGCAGGGCCGTCTGGACAAGGTGGCCGGCGTGCAGGCCTTCGTGTTCGGCGTGCCATCATTGCCGGGCACCGGCGGCGGCCTGCCGATCCAGGTCGTGATTCAGTCGACGGAAGCCGCCGACCGCGTCTATGCGGTCGCCGACGAGATCAAGAACCGCGCCATGGCGTCGGGCAAGTTCATCATCATCCAGAACTCGCTCTCCTTCGATACGCCCAAGGTGAACGTCCTGATCGACCGCAATCGCGCCGCAGCACTCGGCGTCTCGGTTGCGGATATCGGCAACACGCTGACCCTGCTCGTCGGCGAAAACGGTGTCTCCAAGTTCGATCGCGAAGCCCGCGCCTATGACATCATCCCGCAGGTGCCGCAGAAGTACCGCATGAACCCGGAAAGCCTGGGCACGTTCTTCGTGCGGTCCCAGTCGGGTGCCATGGTGCCGCTCTCCGCCGTCGTCTCGGTCAGCACGACCGGATCGGCGCCCGCGATCGAACAGTTCAATCAGTTGAACTCGGCGACCCTTTCGGCCCTGCCACGGCCGACGGTGACGTCGGGCGAAGGCCTGGCCACGCTGCAGCAGATCGCGAAGGAAGTCATGCCGCGAGGCTATTTCCTCGAATATGCGGGCCAGTCGCGCACGGAAATCGAGACGGGCAATACACTGTTGATCGTGTTCGGGCTCGCGATTGTGGTGATCTACCTCGTGCTCGCCGCCCAGTTCGAGAGCTTCCGCGATCCGCTCATCATCATGATGTCGGTGCCGCTTTCGATCTTCGGTGCATTGGTTCCGCTCAATCTCGGCCTGGCCTCGCTCAACATCTATTCGCAGGTGGGCCTGATCACGCTGGTGGGCCTGATCACAAAGCACGGCATCCTGATGGTGGAGTTCGCCAACCAGCAGCGCGAATTGCGCGGGCTCAATCGGCATGATGCGATCGTGGAGGCGGCGCGCGTGCGTCTTCGCCCGATCCTGATGACGACGGCCGCCATGGTGTTCGGCGTGCTGCCGCTGCTCTTCGCGGAGGGCGCTGGCGCCAAGGCCCGCTTCTCCATGGGCCTCGTCATCGCCATGGGCATGTCGATCGGCACGATCTTCACGCTCTTCGTGGTGCCGATGTTCTACACCTACCTGTCGAGCCCGCATCACAAGAAGGAAGAGGACGAGGGCGCTCCGGCAGCTGCTACGCCGCCCGATGCCGTCCCCGCCCATTGACGCGGGCGAACGATCCGATCACGAAAAGGCCGGCCTCTGTGCCGGCCTTTTCTTTGCCGTCAGCTCTGCATTGAGCGAACGAACGGCATCCGAACGCACGGAATTATCGCAGTATCGAACGGAAAACCGGCAGCGACTTTCTCCCGGCTTGGCTTAGCATCGAGTCGTGTTCGACTCGCTTCATGGGGATCATTCGATGCTGAGAAAACTGCTGTTGTCCTCGTTCATGCTCATCGCGATCGTCGGATCGGCCATTGCGGAGGACGCGACGGCCCGGTTGACCGAGGCCGCCAAGGCGACGCTCGCGCGGGCTCCCGGGGAGGTCGTCGAAACCACGGTCAAGATCGCGCGTGGCAAGGAAACGATCGTGGGCACGCTGGCGCTTCCGAAGGGCGTCGCCAAGCCGCCCGTCGTACTGCTCCTGCATGGTTTCACCGGCAAGCGCGACGAACTCGCCATCGAAGGCACGAAGGAAGGCGTCTATTCGCGCACCGCGCGCATTCTCGCCGAACGCGGGCTCGCGAGCCTCAGGATCGACTTCGTCGGCTCGGGCGAGAGCTCCGGCAAATGGGAGGACACCACCACGTTCAGCCAGATTGCCGACGCGATTGCGGCGTTCGACTGGCTGAAGACGGAGACGGATATCGACCCGGCCAAGATCCATGTCATCGGCTGGAGCCTTGGAGGGCTGGTGGCGTCGCATCTCGCGGCGGAGCGCCCCGTCGCGAGCGCAACGCTCTGGGCCGCCGTCGCCAATCCGGTCTTCACCTTCGGCGTCGTGCTTGGAAAAGAGGCGCTCGACAAGGCCATGGCAGCGAAGGATCCGAACGAACTGATCGAGGGAACATTGCCGTGGGGCGCCAAGACCACCCTCAAGGCTGCCTTCTTCCAGTCTCTCGTCGTGACGGATCCCGTGGCCGCCATTGCGCGATATGATGGCCCGCTCTTCGTCATTGTCGGAACCAAGGACACGGTCGTGACGCCGCAGCCCCAGGCCGGCGAGATATTCCTGACCTATCACGAAGGCGAGGAAAGCCTGATGATCCTGCCGACCGATCACGGCTTCGATGCGTTTACCGGCCCTGCCACCGTCGATCTGATGGCCGCCGCCTCGCTGGACTTCATCGCAGCCCATTAGGATGGATAGGCTTGGCCGGCAGTTGTGCCGGTCTGGCCTATCCTTCAATTCGAAGCTCTCACGAGCCCAAGGGAGCTTCCTCCCGCCCGCCGATCGGCTATCGTCGCGCCGGTGCAGTGGCGGGGCCTATTTCAATGCGGCGGGGATCTGAAGTGCTTGAGGAGGCGGATGGCGCCGTCTTGGTGCCGCCTTCTCGCGTCTTTCTCGAATTCCTGCGCCTCGGCCTGACGGCCTTTGGCGGGCCGATTGCGCATATCGGCTATCTTCGGGCAGCCTTCGTCGATCGGCTGAAATGGATCGACGAAGCCTCGTTCGCCGATCTGTTCGCGCTCTGCCAGTTTCTTCCCGGCCCGACATCGAGCCAGCTCGGAATGGCGATCGGCATGGAGAAGGCGGGACTTGGCGGCGCGATCGCCGCGTTCCTCGGCTTCACACTGCCCGCGGCTCTGCTGATGACGAGTTTCGCGCTCGGGCTCGCGGCCCTGGGGGGCTCGATCAATGCGGGCGTGCTGGCGGGGCTCGGCATTGTCGCGGTCGCTATCGTCTTCGATGCCGTGCGCAGCATGGCTGTGACGCTCGCCCGCGGCCGGCTCAATGGTGCCATCGCGCTCGCCGCCGCGGTGATCTGCCTGATCCTGCCCGGCAGCGCGGCGCAGATCGGCGTGCTGTTCGCCGGCGGGCTCCTGGGCCTCGCTTTCGGCGTCGTTGAGCACCCGACTGCCACGGGGCACGTATCGCACCATGCGGTTTCGCGCGGTTATGCCGTGGCGGCACTGGCGCTCTTCGGCCTGCTCCTCATGCTGCTTCCACTCGCAGCCTCGGCATGGGCATCACCGACGCTTCATCTGCTGTCGGCGCTCTACCGCGCGGGGGCCCTGGTGTTTGGCGGCGGCCATGTCGTGCTGCCACTGCTGCAGGACGCGGTGGTCGGGCAAGGCTTCATGTCGTTGCAGACCTTCATGGCGGGCTATGGCGCGGTCCAGGCGGTTCCCGGTCCGCTGTTCAGCTTCGCCGCCTTCCTGGGGGCGACCGCGCTGTCACCGCCTCTGGCCGGTGCGGCGCTGGCGACGCTGGTTCTCTTTGCTCCAGCCTTCCTGCTCATCGTCGGGATCATGCCGTTCTGGCAAAGGCTGCGGCGCGTCGAGGCGATCCGCCGTGCGCTCTCCGGCGTCAACGCGGCCGTGGTCGGCCTGCTCGCGGCCGCGCTCTATGACCCGATCTTCATCACGGCGATCCATGGTGCGCGCGACATGGCGCTCGCTGTCGTCTGCTTCGGCCTGGTGACAGTCGGCCGGGTGCCGGCTTGGCTGGTCGTGCCCTTTGCCGGTCTTGCCGGATGGGCCTGGCTGTCGCCGCCCGTTTGACGAATGGCTTCGGCGCTTCCGGCTCTTCCGCGGCTCACCTGGTAGGGACAGGATGGCCGGGAAAGGAGCGGAAGCGCCGAACCGGGCTACTCCAGTGCGACGTGCTGCGCGGGACCCTTCTGGGGCCGATAGCGCAGGACGAGCAGGAGCGGAATCGTCGCGAGCGTGACGTACATCATGAATTTGAAATCATCGAGATAGGCGATGAACATCGCGTCGCGCGTGATGACGTTGTCGATCGCCTGCAGGCTGGAAAGGCTGCCCATGGCGGCCTCGGCCGGCAAAGCCGGGTTGAACGGCGTCACGTGGCCGGCGAGGACCTGATGGTTGATCTGCGTATTTTGCGACAGCAGCGTCGCGACGATCGAGACGCCGATCGAGGAGCCCAGATTGCGCACGAGGCTGAAGAGGCTCGCCGCATCGGTGCGCCAATGCGGCGGAAGCGTCGCAAAGGCGATGGTGGATAGCGGCACGAAGACGAAGCCGAGGCCGAATCCCTGCACGACGCCGGTGATCATGAAGGGCGTCGAGCCCATCTGCGGCGCCCATGTGGTCATCTCGTAGAGCGACCAGCTCGTCGCCGACAGCCCGAGCAGGATGAGCAGGCGTGGATCGACCTTCCCCATCAGCCGCCCGACCAGGATCATGGCGACCATGGTGCCGACCCCGCGCGGCGCGAGGATCACGCCGGTCGTGATGACGGGATAGCCGTAGAGGTTCTGCAGCATTGGCGGCAGCAGTGCCATGGTGGCGAGCAGGATGATGCCGATGATGAAGATGAAGACGAGCCCGGTGACGAAGTTCCGGTCCTTGAAGATGTGCGGATCGAGAAAGGTGAGCTTCGATGTCGCCATGTGGATCGCGAAGACCCAGAAACCGATCAAGGTCAGCGCCGCCTCGATCAGCACCTCGGGCGAGGAGAACCAGTCGTTCTGTTCGCCGCGGTCGAGCATCATCTGCAGCGCGCCGATGCCGAGCGAGAGGAAGGCGAAGCCGAAGAAGTCGAACTTGCGGCTGCGCGTGGCGCCTTCTCGCATGAAGATGAAGATGCCGGTGAAGGCGACGATGCCGACCGGCAGGTTGATGAAGAACACCCAGCGCCAGTTGAACGAGTCGGTCAGCCAGCCGCCCAGCGTCGGGCCGATAATCGGGCCGACCATGATGCCGGCGCCCCAGAGCGCCATGGCCTGGCCGTGGCGTTCCTTCGGATTGATGTTGAGGAGAACCGTCTGCGACAGCGGCACCAGCGCCGCGCCGAACAGGCCCTGCAGGATGCGGAATCCGACCATCTGCATCAGGCTGCCGGAAAGGCCGCACAACATGGACGCCAGCGTGAAGCCGGCGATGCAGATCAGGAACAGGCGCTTGATGCCGATCCGGTCGGCAAACCAGCCGGTGATCGGCGTCGCAATGGCCGCGGCCACGATATAGGACGTCAGGACCCAGGTGATCGTATCCTGCGCCGCGCCGAGCGATCCCTGCATGGAGGGGAGCGCGACGTTCGCGATCGTGGTGTCCAGCACCTGCATGATCGTCGCGAGCATGATCGAAAGCGTGATCAGCCCGCGATGCGGTACGGGTTTGAATTCCGTGGTGCTCATCGCGTTTCGATGCTCGTGGCGGCGATCGCTAATCCGCTAGGCTGGACCAGCGCCTGTTGGGATCACGGCGTTGCGGGCGTGTTCGGCCCGGCGACTGCCTGGCCGAGGCCGGGCAGCGAGCGGTGGTATTCGGTGTCGACATCGACGGCGGCGCTCATGCCGGCGCGCAAGGCGGCTACGTCGACCGTCCCGTCGAGCTTGAGGCGGACGGGGATGCGCTGGACGACCTTCACCCAATTGCCCGTCGCGTTCTGCGCCGGCAACAGCGAGAAGACCGATCCTGTTCCGGCATCGATCGACTCGACCTTCGCCTCGAAGGGCCGGTCGGGATAGGTATCGAGCGTAACGGTCGCCTTCTGCCCGACCTTCATATGCGTGAGGTCGGTTTCCTTGAAATTCGCCTCGACATAGGTCGTGCCGGTTTCGACCAGGCTCATCAGCGCCGTCGGTGCCATGGCCGGGTTCGTCACATATTGGCCGACGCGCAGGCGGTCCGTCTGCGATACGACGCCGTCGGCCGGCGCGAAGGCCGATGTCTGCTTCAAGGCCAGGGCCGCGTTCGCATCGGCCGCCATGGCCTGCTGAACTGCGGGATGATCCTCGGTCTTGATGTCGGGATTGCCGCCGAGGCCGGTCAGTGCGCCGACGACCTTTTCCTTCGCCTGCGCCACGGCCTGCTCGGCCACACGAAGATTGTTCTGCGCATCGTCGAAGGCCGCGTTGGAGGCGACGCCGCGCGCGAGCAGGTCCTGCTGGCGCTGGAAGTTCTTCTCCTGATAGGCGAGCGTATCCTCGGCGGTCTTCTGCTCGACGAGCGCCTGCTGATAGGCCGACCGCAATTGCTCGACCTGGAGGCGGGCCGTTGCGACGGCCGCATCGGCCTGGCGAAGCGCGATCTCATAGGGCTCGGGATCGATGCGGAAGAGCAGGTCGCCCTTCTTCACATGGTCGTTCTCGTGCACCGCGACTTCGACGATGCGGCCGGACTGGTCGGCCGTGATCGTGACGCGATTCTGCTCGAGATAGGCGTTGTCGGTCGAAACGTAGCGCCCGCCGGTCAGCCAGAGATAACCGCCGCCAATCGCGAGCACGATGGGCAGGGCGAGCATGAGGGCGATACGCCCGCGACGCTTCGGAGCCGTGGGCGGCGGGGCGATCGATAGGACGGGGGCGGCTGGCCTGCTTTCATTGCTGGCGTCAGCGGCTTCGCGCGGCTTGGGTTCGGCACTCATGTCAGGGCCTTCTTCGTCTTGTCGTTTCGTCCAGGAGCCACAGGCGCTGGCTCATCCACGGTTTCGATGCCGCGGCCGGCCATGTTCGAACGCATCCGGCTCAGCACCTCGATCATGCGGTCGGTCTCGTCGTCCGACACGCCTTCGAGGGCCGCGGAGAGAACCTCCATGCCGATCGCCTTCATGGCATCGAGCTGCGGCTGCACTGCCTTGGTCAAATAGAGCCGTCGCGCGCGTCGATCAGTGGGGTCGGGAAGGCGGGACACGAAGCCGAGCGCCTCGAGCCGATCGATATGTCGCGAAAGTGTGATGGGCTCGACATCGAGCGCTTCGGCTACGCTGGCCTGATTTGTCCCCTCATTGTGGAAGAGATAGGCCAGAACCTGCCATTGCGCCCGCGTCATGCCGCAATCCTGCGAACGCTGGTCGAACGCGCGGCGGAGCAGGCGCGCGACGTCGTTGATCAGGAATCCAAGATGTTTTTCACGGGGCGGCGTATTCATGCCTCAACATATAATAAGCTTACTTATAATATGCAACGACATTGATGCGGCCAAACTGACACAGTTCGTGATCGTCAAGGCCGATTGCGGCGCTGCGACGGACCTTGAGTGTGTGGAACCGGGCAAGGAAATCGATTGGCGGACCTTTTGGCCGCTTGCCGCGTTGATCAGCCTATCGATCTGTCGCAAGCTGGCCTTGTTTGCCGGTTAATCGGATTTTCATCTGTGCCAACTGGGTTTGACGGGTACCAGGAGAAGATTGGGCCGATGGTTTTCAGAAATAGTCGAGGATTTGCCGCCGCCATGCCGCGAGACTACCGGATCGATTTCTTCCGGGGCCTCGCGCTGATTTCGATTTTCGTCAATCACATTCCCGGCAATTTCTTCTCGAATTTCACCCATCGCAATTTCGGCTTGTCCGACGCGGCGGAGGTTTTCGTGCTGCTCGCCGGCATGTCGGCCGCGCTCGCCTATTTCCCGCGCTTCGTGTCGGGGCAGGGGCCCCGCGCCGTCGGGCTGGTCGCCAAGCGGATCGGCACGCTCTATATCGCGCAACTCTCCTCGATCCTGATCGGCTTTTCGATCTACGCCATCGCGTCGATCTGGTTGCAGGATCCTGGCCTCATGCTTCCGGACGAGCGTCGCTGGATCGTCGAGGTCCCGATCAAGGCGCTGGCGGGGCTCGGCCTGCTCACCTACCAGACCGGCAATTTCAACATCCTGCCAATGTATATCGGCATGATGGCTTTGCTGCCGGCGATCATGCTGATCGCGCGCTTCCGCCTGTCGCTCGCCGTTGCCGCGAGCTTCCTGCTCTGGCTGGTCGCCAATATCTTCCGGATCAACCTGCCCAATTTCCCCTCTTCCGGGGGCTGGTACTTCAATCCGCTGACCTGGCAGTTCCTGTTCACGATCGGCTTTGTCGGCGGCGTGATGCTGCGGCGCGGCGATCGGCTGTATTATTCCAAGACGCTCTATTGGCTGGCGCTCGCCTATCTGGTGGCCTCGGCCGTCCTGGTCGTCGGCCATTATTGGGATAGCTTTCCGCCGCTGCCGCAATGGGTCTGGCTGTCCGGCTTCGACAAGACGTGGGTCGGTGCCTTCCGCATCCTCCATGTCGTGTCGATCGGCTATGTCGTCGTCTTCAGCCCGATCCCGGCCATGCTGAAGCGCTGGCTTTATGCAGAGAACTGGATCGTTCGTCTCGGCCGCAACACCTTGCCCGTCTTCTGGCTCTCGACCGTGCTCGCCGTCACGGGCCACATCCTGCGCGAAAGCGTCTTCGGGCTGCCGAACGACCCGACCTTCACGGCGACCGGCATCATGCTCGATCTCCTGCTGATACCGGTCGGGCTCGCCATCATGTTCGGGCTCGCCGCCTTCCTGGACTGGACCAAGGCCAGCGCGTCCCGTCCGTCCGCCGCCGAAGAGGGCGCGCGTGGGCGCAGCAATGCGGGCATGGTTCCGGCGGAATAGGAGCTTCCCAAAAAAGAAGCGCCGCGGCCAGGCCGCGGCGCTCTTTAGGGTGGCGATGCCAAGCGCCCCGGGCGCACTGGCATCGCCGTGATCACGTCCTAGTGGATGGTTCCATTCGATTTCAATCTTGCGATCTCATCCTTGAGCTGGAGCTTCTTGCGCTTCAGATTGGCGAGTTCCACGGCATCCGCGCTCGGATGAGCCTTGGTAACAACGTCGATTTCCCGCGAAAGAGCTTCGTGACGCCGCTCCAGCGCTTCCAGATGCGATTCGATTGACATGAGAATGGGCCTCCCTTCGTTTGACCGATGATGGCTGGGGCAGGATGCCACAAGCCGGGTGGGCTGTCGAACAGGCGGGACACCTTTTGTGACCGGCAAATGACGCGCCGGCTCAGTTCCCGCCTTTATCTGATCTGTGGGCGGAGATGGTCCTCGTCAAGGGGGCGCTGATCGGAAACGAGGCTCGCAAGAGGCTGTTCGACAATGTATCCTGTGCGCGTCGCCGGCATGATCCGGCGGGCATGTCTCGGCGAGGTTGGGGTGTATGACCGAGGAAGAAGAGCAAGAAGTTCGGTTCGAACTCGCGCGGCTGAAGCAGGAGCACAGTGATCTCGACGCGGCGATCGCCGTGATGTCGGAGACCGGCAAGATCGATCCCTTGCGCATCCAGCGGCTGAAGAAGAAGAAACTGGCGCTGAAGGACAGGATCGCTGCACTTGGCGACCAACTTCTGCCTGACATCATCGCCTGATGGCACGGGGCAGCTGCTGAGCGTCTGGGCTTGCGGCGAGATCCGGATCAGGCCGCAAAGGCCTGATCGGCGCGGGCAATGATGGCCTCGGGCGTTTCGCCCGGCTCGATCCCGGTCACGGCCACGTCAAATCCGATCGCCACGTCCGGACCGAGAAATGCGAGGTCCAGACCGGCAATGGCGGTCTTCAGCGCCGAAAGGCGCTGGTCGCAATCGGCTGGCGCGGCATTCCACAGCACGATGCCGAACTGTTCCTCGCCGATCCGCGCGCCGACGTCGCAGGAGCGGATGGAGGCGCGGATATGGTCGCCGATGATGCGCAGCAGCCGGTTTGCGACCGTGCGGCCAAGGCGCTGCCCGATCGCGGTGAGGCCTTCGAAATTCACCAGCGCGACCGAAGTGACGGTGCGATAGCGGCCCTGGAACTGCAGCGCGCGCTCGATCTCGCGGCTGAAGGCGCGCTCGTTGAGAAGGCCCGAGAGTGGATCTTCCGAGACCTCGGCCTCGAGCGTCGCGATGCGGTGATGGCTCTGCTCGAGCGCGCGCCGCAAGGCCGCAACCTCCTGCGAGAGCCGTTGGATCAGGGCGCGCGGCTCGACGGGAAACGATGCCGGATCGGCCTCGGCCGGGAATTCCCGGCGACGGGTCGGCGGAATCTCGTTCGCTTCGGGCGCCTCGATACGGCGCTGTCGGGACGGCAGGGGCTCGGACATGGAGCGATTGTGCCGCGCTTTGGTTCAATTCTGGTTAACAAGATGTGACGATCGCGTGGCAGCGCCACGACTTGCGGATGAGGCGTCCACCTCTATAATCCGCGGCCTTCACCATATCGCTCGGAGGGTTGAGCTTGGCAGGAACCACGGCGCCGGTCGCCATCATCATGGGCAGCCAGTCCGACTGGCAGACCATGCGCTTTGCCGCCGAGACGCTCGATGCGCTTGCCATTCCTCATGATGACCGCATCGTCTCGGCGCATCGCACGCCGGACCGGCTGGTGGCCTTTGCCAAGAGCGCACGCGATGTCGGCTACAAGGTGATCATTGCCGGTGCTGGTGGTGCTGCCCATCTTCCAGGCATGGCGGCCGCGATGACGCCGCTGCCCGTCCTCGGTGTTCCCGTCGAATCGAAGGCGCTTTCGGGGCAGGACAGCCTGCTTTCGATCGTGCAGATGCCCGGTGGCATTCCCGTGGGCACGCTGGCGATCGGCAAACCCGGCGCGATCAATGCGGCGCTGCTGGCTGCCGCGATCCTGGCGCTGAACGATCCCGCGCTCGCCGAACGGCTCGACGCATGGCGTGCGGCGCAGACGGAAAAAGTGCAGGAGCGGCCGTCCAACGATGTCTGATACCGTCCTGAAGCCCGGTGCGACCATCGGCATTCTCGGTGGCGGCCAGCTTGGCCGTATGCTCGCCGTTGCGGCGGCGGAGCTTGGTTTCCGCTGCCATATCTATTCGCCCGAGGGCGAGAGCCCGGCCTTCGATGTCGCGGCGGCCCGCACCGTATCCTCCTACGAGAATGAGAGCGCGCTGGCGGCCTTCGCCGGATCGGTCGACGTCGTGACCTATGAATTCGAGAACGTGCCGGCTGCGACCGCGAAGTTTCTCGCCGAGCAGATCGACGTGCTGCCGAGCCCGCGTGCGCTCGCCATCTCGCAGGACCGCCTCTCCGAGAAGGAGCTGATGCAGAGCCTCGGCATTGGCGTTGCGCCGTTTGCGCGCGTCGACGGCGTGGCGGATCTGGAGGCGGCGCTCGATCGTCTCGGCCGTCCGGCGATCCTGAAGACGCGTCGGCTCGGCTATGATGGCAAGGGGCAGGTTGCGATCCGCGAGGGTGACGATCCGGCGCACGCCTGGGATGCCGTCGGTCACAAGCCGTCGGTGCTCGAGGGCTTTGTCTCGTTTGCGCGCGAGGTTTCGGCGCTGGTCGTGCGCGGCCGGTCGGGTGAGACGGCGGTTTATGACATCACCGAGAATGTCCACCGCAACCACATCCTGGCGACTTCGACCGTCCCGGCCGCCATCGCGCCGGCAACCGCCGACGCGGCGCGCGCGATCGCCATCAGGGTCGCTGATGCGCTCGATTATGTCGGCCTGCTCGCCGTGGAGATGTTCGTGGTCGAGACCGGTGGCGGCGAGACGCTGCTGGTCAACGAGATTGCCCCCCGCGTTCACAATTCCGGTCATTGGACGCAGGATGGTTGCCTTGTCTCGCAGTTCGAGAACCATATCCGCGCCGTCGCCGGCTGGCCGCTCGGCGCGACCGAACGCCACTCGAATGCGGTCATGACCAATCTCGTCGGCGCCGAGGCGGATGACTGGCATCGCCTCGCGGCCGAAGGCGGAGCGCGGCTCCATCTCTACGGCAAGAGCGAGACCCGTCTCGGCCGCAAGATGGGGCATGTGAACCGGATCGCGCCGAAGCGTTAGGCCCTCACCTAGCCCTCTCCCGCAAGTGGGAGAGGGAGCGCTGGCCGTAGAAGCTCGCGCGTCATGAAGTGCACGGTTCGCCCTCTCTCCCGCGAAGCGCGGAAGAGTGGGAGAGGGGGGCTTTCATCCCCCGACGGAGAACGAGGGGATGGAGCTCTGATTTCGATACGTCTCGGCAGCTAGCCCCCTCCCTAACCCTCCCCCGCTTTGCGGGAGAGGGGACGGCAACCTCCTGCTGCCCTGACCTTCAAAACCCGGCTTGCACGCTCTATATGCTGCTCCCTTGCCTCAGGGGTGGCGCAGCCCGCCCAAAGGCGCTATCGAAGGCGCCGATTTCCGCCGAGAAACGAAGACCCCGTCATGACAGAGCAGAAGACCGTTTATCCCGCCGCCGAGCCGTCGCCGTCCTTCCCCAAGATCGAGGAAGCGATCGGCGCCTGGTGGAAGGAGAACGGTATTTTCGAACGCTCGATCGCGCAGCGCCGCGACCGGGGTGCGTCGGAATTCGTCTTTTATGACGGCCCGCCCTTCGCGAACGGCCTGCCGCATTATGGCCATCTCGTCACCGGCTTCGTGAAGGACCTCGTGCCGCGCTATCAGACGATGCGCGGCAAGGTGGTCGATCGCCGTTTCGGCTGGGATTGCCACGGCCTGCCGGCCGAGCTGCAGTCCGAGAAGGAGCTGGGCGTTTCCGGCCGTCTCGAAATCCTGAAATATGGCGTCGCCCGCTTCAACGAGCATTGCCGCACCTCGGTGCAGCAGTTCACGTCGGACTGGGAATATTACGTCACGCGGTCCGCGCGCTGGGTCGATTTCGAGAACGACTACAAGACCATGGATCTCTCCTTCATGGAGAGCACCATGTGGGCCTTCAAGCAGCTCCACGATAAGGGGCTGATCTATGAGGGCTATCGCGTCGTGCCCTATTCCTGGGCCGCGCAGACCCCGCTCTCCAATTTCGAGACGCGCCTCGACAATTCCTATCGCATGCGCCAGGATCCGGCGCTGACGGTCGGCTTCACGCTCGATCCGCTGCCGGGCGAGGTTTCGCCGACGCGGCTCGTCGCCTGGACGACGACGCCCTGGACGCTGCCGTCCAATATGGCGCTCGCCGTGGCGCCGGATGCCGACTATGCGGTGCTGGAAAAGCATGGCGAGCGGGTGATCGTCGGCGCGCCGCTGGTCGTGAATTACGCGCGCGAGCTTGAGGGCTTCGTCGAAGTCGCGACGCTGAAGGGCGCCGATCTCGTCGGCCGCACCTATCAGCCGCTGTTCCCCTTCTTCGAGGCCGAGCGCGCCAATGGCGCCTTCCGTGTCCATGCCGGCTCGTTCATCGAGATGACGGACGGCACCGGCGTCGTCCATATCGCGCCCGCCTTTGGCGAGGACGACATGGCGCTGGCGCAGGCGAACGGCATCCCGGTCGTCGATCCGGTCGATTTCGCCGGCAATTTCACCGATCTCGTACCGGTCTATGCGGGCACGAACGTGTTCGAGGCCAACAAGGACGTCATCCGCGACCTGAAGCATCAGGCCGGCGTCGTGCTGCGCCACGAGACCTATGACCACAACTATCCGCATTGCTGGCGCACCGATCAGCCGCTGATCTACAAGGCGCTGCGTTCCTGGTATGTGAAGGTCACGGCCTTCAAGGACCGCATGGTCGAGCTGAACCAAGGCATCACCTGGGTGCCCGAGCACATCCGGGACGGGCTGTTCGGCAAGTGGCTGGAAAATGCGCGCGACTGGAACATCGGCCGCAACCGCTTCTGGGGCTCGCCGATCCCGGTCTGGAAGTCGGACGATCCGAACTATCCGCGCCTCGACGTCTATGGCTCGCTCGACGAGATCGAGCGGGATTTCGGCGTGCGACCGCATGACCTGCACCGGCCCTATATCGACGATCTGACCCGCCCGAATCCGGACGATCCGACGGGCAAGTCGGTGATGCGCCGGGTCGAGGACGTGCTCGACTGCTGGTTTGAATCCGGCTCGATGCCGTTCGCGCAGGTGCACTATCCGTTCGAGAACAAGGACTGGTTCGAGAACCATTTCCCGGGCGATTTCATCGTGGAATATGTCGCGCAGACGCGCGGCTGGTTCTACACGCTGATGGTGATGTCGACGGCGCTCTTCGACAAGGCGCCGTTCCGCTCGGTCGTGTGCCATGGCGTCGTGCTGGACGAGAGCAAGCAGAAGCTCTCCAAGCGGCTGAAGAACTATCCGGACCCGATCGACGTCTTCAACACCTATGGCGCCGACGCGCTGCGCTGGTATCTCGTGTCCTCGCCGCTGCTCTCGGGTGGCGATCTCGCCATGCCGAAGGACGGCCGCGCGATCGCGGAGACCGTGCGCCAGGTGATGCTGCCGATCTGGAACGCCTATTCCTTCTTCACGCTCTACGCCAATATCGACGGCCTCAAGGGGCGGATGGTCACGACGGCCGACGCCGAGCTCGATCGTTATATGCTCGCCAAGACCGCCGACCTGATCCGCGGCATCGAGGCGGCGATGGAGAAGCTCGACCTCGCCGGCGCGACCAACGCCTTCCCGCCCTTCATCGAGGCGCTGAACAACTGGTTCATCCGTCGCTCGCGCGAGCGGTTCTGGAAGGGCGAGAAGGACGTCGACAAGCAGGCGGCCTACGACACGCTATACACCGTGCTCGTTACCATGACGCGCGCGCTGGCGCCGTTCCTGCCCTATCTCGCCGAGCACATCCACCGCGCGCTGGTCGATGGCGAAAGTGTCCATCTGGCCGACTGGCCGGACGCGTCGGCGTTCGACTATGACGCGGCCCTGGTCGAGCGCATGGATCTGGCCCGTGCCGTGGCTTCCGCCGCTGCCTCGATCCGCACCGTCAAGAACCTGCGCACGCGCCAGCCACTCACCACGCTTACCGTCGCCCACCCGACGGACGTCGACCAGTTGATCAAGGTCCAGGACCTGCTCAAGGACGAGGCGAACGTCAAGAACGTCGTGTTCTCGACGACTCCCTCGGACTATGGTCATCCTATCCTGACGCCGAACCTGCCGGTTGTCGGCAAGCGGCTGGGCGCGGCGCTGCGCAACGTCATTGCGGCCGCGAAGGCCGGCGAGTGGAAGCTCGGCGCCGACGAGGCTGTCGAGGTTGGAGGCGTAGTGCTGGCCAAGGGCGAGTACTTCCTCAAGTTCCAGGCCAATGACGGCGTCGATGCGGCGCCGTTCGACGGCTCGGCCGGCGTTGTTGTGCTCGATACGCATGTCGACGAGGCGCTGGAGCGCGAGGGCATCGCACGCGACTTCATCCGCCTGGTGCAGGTGGCGCGCAAGGAAGCCGGCTTCCAGATCGCCGACCGCATCCATATCGAGGTCAGGATCGCCAACGGCCTCGGCGACGTGCTCGTCGACCATGCCGAGACGATCCGGGCAGAAACGCTGGCCGAGACGCTGCGCCCGACCGACGACCAGCCGGAAGGCTTCGTCTCGGAGACGAGCCTTCTGGAACAGCCGATCGAGATCGGCGTCCGCGTCGCTCGCTAAGGTGCTGATATAAAGAATGTTATCGCCCGGCCGATCTCGGCCGGGCGATGCCTTTTCCGGCCCTCGCCGCATGATTGGGGATTGCCATGACGCCCTTGTCCATTCTCGAACTCGTACGCGTGACGGAAGAGACGGATGCGAGAGGTGCGCTCGACAACGCCCGCGATCTCGCCGCCCATGCTGAAGCGTGGGGCTATAACCGCATCTGGGTGGCCGAGCATCACAACATGGCCGGCATAGCGAGTGCGGCGACCTCGATCGTGCTGGCCCATATCGCGGCAGGCACCAAGACGATCCGGGTCGGGGCCGGCGGCATCATGCTGCCGAACCACGCGCCCTACATCATCGCCGAGCAGTTCGGCACGCTGGCGCGGCTGTTTCCCGGCCGCATTGATCTGGGCCTCGGCCGGGCACCCGGTACTGACCAGATGACGCTGCGCGCCTTGCGCCGCTCGCCGAACAATGCCGAGAATTTCCCGCAGGACGTGCTGGAATTGCAGGCGTTTCTGGCGCCGGCCGGCCCCGACCAGCGCATCGTCGCCGTGCCGGCGGCGGGCACCGAGGTTCCGCTCTGGATCCTCGGATCGAGCAATTTCGGCGCGATGCTGGCGGCCGAACTCGGCCTTCCCTATGCCTTCGCCTCGCATTTCGCGCCTGATCTGCTGCTGCCGGCGCTGGAGATCTACAAGAGCCGCTTCAAGCCGTCGGAACAGCTCGACCGGCCCTATGCCATGGTCGGCGTCAATGTGATCGCGGCGGAGACGGATGCCGAGGCGAGGCGGCTGGCGACGACGCAGCAAATGTCGTTCGCGGATATTTTCAAGGGTGCGCGCGGGCTTTCGAAGCCGCCGATCGACGACATCGAGACCTATTGGGGGCCGATGGAGCGGGCGCAGGCGAAGCAGATGTTGGCCCGCTCGATCGTCGGATCGCCTTCGACGGTCCGCGCCGGTCTCGACGCGCTGGTCAGGGAGACGGGCGCCGACGAACTGATCCTGGTTTCGGATGTCTACGACCATGCGGCGCGGCTGCGCTCGGTCGAACTGATCGCCGAAAGCTGGGGCATCGGCGCCGGTTGACAGCGCCGATCCTGTTCGCGATCCGGTAACGGCGCGTTACCGCGCCGTCTGCATCAGCGGGTAGCTGCGGCGGACCGTTTCGGCGATGACGGCGGCGACGATCGCCTTGACGAGATCACCCGGCACGAAGATCAGCGAGCCCTTGGCCGCGTCGAACAGCGAGAGCTTGGCGACGAAGGCGAGCCACGGAATGCCGATCAGATAGACGACGCCGATGCCGCCGATCACCGAGAAGATGAAGAACCAGACCGCATTCATCCGCTTCCAGTTCAGCTCGGTCAGCCAGCCGGTGACGAAGGCCGCGAAGGGCCAGGAGATGATGAAGCCGGCGGTCGGGCCGAAGAAGACGCCGAGGCCGCCATGGCCGCCTGCGAGCAGCGGCAGGCCGAGAGCGACCAGCAGCACGAAGAGCAGGATGGCGAGGCCGCCGCGCTTGGCGCCGATCAGGCAGCCGGCGAGCATTACGCCGAGCGTCTGCGCCGTGATCGGGACGGGCAGGAAGCCCACCTGGATCGCCGGCACGAGGTTGACCGCTGCCATCAGGGCGGCGAAGAGCGCGATATAGACGATGTCGCGTGTCGATACGTCCTTGGTCATCGGATCCCGATCTCCTGTTCGATTGGATCATTCATCTGAAATGTCGTTCGTTCAACCATCATAGCCGCGGGCCTCGATCGCGTCGGCGAGTTCGTCGGCCGCCTTCAGCGTGCGGATGATCAGCGGCACGAAGAGCGCCAGCGGGTTGGCGGCGAGGCCGCGCGCCGCCTGCGCCTCGCGGATATGGCGAAGCTCCTCCGCGATCAGCGGGATGAAGCGGATCGCGAGCGCGATGGCGAGGCCGACCTTTTCCGGATTGACGCCGAGCGGGCGCAGCGGGCTCAGCAGCCATTCGACCAGCGCCGCCATTTCCGAAATCGGCGTCGCATGGGTGATGGCGCTCGCGAGCAGGATCAGCGTCGCGAAACGCGCCACGGTCAGCACGCCGTCGGCGATCGAGCCGAATATCGCATGGAAGGCGAAGATGATCAGAAGCAGCACGGCCGGGCCGCGCAGCTCCGCGATCAGGCGGCGAAAGGGTGCGCCGGTCGAGAGGTAGACCGCAAAGGCCACCGGCACGGACAGAAGCGCCAGCGCCGTCGAGGGAATGAGGAAAAGCGCCAGCGACACGACCAGCAGCCCGGCGAGCTTGGCGCCCGCAGGCAGCCTGTGCAGGGCCGAATGGCCGGGCTGGTAGAGCCCGATCGTCACCGCATCTGCTCGCGGTAGAAGGCGAGCACGTCGGCCGGCCGGCCATCGGCGGCCACGCGGCCATCGGCGATCATCAGCACGCGCTCGAAGCCGGAGAGAAGGTCGAGATCATGCGTGACCACGATGGTCGGATGCGGCAGCGCATCGATCGCCTCCGCGACGCGGTTGCGGTTCCGGAGGTCGAGCAGCGTGGTCGGCTCGTCGAAGACGATGATGGTCGGCTCGGTCACCAGCACGGCCGAGAGCGCGACGAGCTGCTTCTCGCCGCCGGAAAGCGTGTGGACCGGCCGCTCGCGCAGATGCCCGAGGCCGTAGCGGGCGAGCGCGGCGTCGATCCGGCCGTCGATCTCGCCCTTCGGGATCTTGCGCGCCTTGAGGCCGAAGGCCATGTCCTCGGCAACGATCGGCATGACGATCTGGTGGTCGGGATTCTGGAACACGAAGCCGACCTTGCGCCGGATCGCCTTGACGTCCTTGCGCGTGTCGATGCCGTCGATCAGCACGTGGCCGTGGTTCGGGACGACGAGGCCGTTCAGCAGGCGCGCAAAGGTGCTCTTGCCCGATCCATTGGCGCCGACAATGCCGATGCGGCGCTCGGCGAGCGTGAGATCGATATCGACGAGGACCGGCCGGCCATCGAAATCATGGCTGACGGCTTCCAGCACGATCATGCGCGTTCGGCGCTCCCGCTTGCCGGTTGTGCGTTGCCGCATGCGATAGAGGCTGTCATGCGCCGGGTCAATCGACGACAACAACGGAGCCGGCTCAGCGATCCGCCGATCTGGGTCAAACGGTGCTCTTTCCCTCCGTTACGGCTTTGGCTACAACCATCTCATGACCCAGAATCTCGCCGCACTCCTCCCCATAGTGAAAGCCGCGCCGGTTGTTCCGGTGCTCATCATCGACGACGTCAAGACGGCGGTGCCGCTTGCCAGGGCGCTGGTCGCCGGCGGGCTGACGGCGCTCGAAGTGACGCTCCGCACCCCCGACGCGCTCGAATGCATCCGCGCGATCAAGGGCGAGGTCGAGGGCGCCAATGTCGGCGCCGGCACGATCCTGACGCCGAAGCAGTTCGACGAGGCGGTTGCCGCCGGCTCGACCTTCCTGGTCAGCCCCGGCATCAGCCCGAAATTGCTCGCCCATGCGGCGGGCTCGCCCGTTCCGCTGCTGCCGGGCATCGCCACGGCCGGCGAAGCGATGTGGCTGCTCGAGGAAGGCTATGGCGCCGCCAAGTTCTTCCCCGCCGAGCAGGCCGGCGGCGCGCCCTATCTGAAGGCGCTCGCCTCGCCGCTGCCGGGCCTGATGTTCTGCCCGACCGGCGGCGTCAGCCTCAAGAACGCCTCGACCTATCTGGCGCTCAAGAACGTTGTCTGCGTCGGCGGATCGTGGGTTGCGCCTGCCGCCGCCGTCGCGGCCGGCGACTGGGCGGCGATCACGACGCTGGCGGCCGAGGCGGCGGCGCTCAAGGCAGCCTGACGGCCGGCCGCTTCGGCGGTTCGGTAACCGTCCCGCCCTTGTCGTCGCCTCTCGCGTTCACTACGTCCGAAAAGCCCGCAACGGGCGGACAGAACGAGAGGAGACGACCATGTTCGACAGCAAGAAGTTGCTGGACCAGCTCTTGGGCGCTGCCGGAGGGCAGGGGACGACGGCGCAGGGCGCGTCGGGCGGCCTCGGCAATCTGGGCGGGCTCGGCGATCTTGTCGGCGGCGTGCTGGGCGGCGGTCAATCCTCGGGCGGTGGCCTTGGCGGCGTGGTCGGCCAGGTTACCGACTATGCCAAGAAGAATCCGGGCCTTTCCACGGTCATCGCCGGCGGCCTCGCCACCGTGCTGCTCGGCGGCAAGGGGCCGAAGATCAAGGCCGATGCGCTGACGCTCGGCGGCCTCGCCGCGATCGGCACGCTCGCCTACAAGGCCTACCAGCAATACAAGATCAACAATCCGGACGCGCCGCCGCCGGCAACGCCTGCGAGCGTGCCGCAAGTACCGGCGCCCGCGGATACCGGCTTCAATCCGGCCAATGCCGGCGCGCCGGATCTCGTCGCGCTCTCGATCATCTCGGCCATGATCGCGGCGGCAAAGGCGGACGGCAAGGTCGACGAGACCGAGAAGCAGAAGATCATCGGCAAGCTCTCCGAGGGCGGGCTGTCGGCGGAGGAGCAGGCCTTCCTCAACACCGAACTGGCCGCGCCGCTCGACATCAACAGAATCGTCGATTCCGCGACGGGGCCCGAGCATTCGATCCAGCTCTATGCCGCGTCGCTGCTGGTCATCGCGCCGCCGGGCTCGCCGGCCGAGCGTGCCTATCTCGACATGCTGGCGGCCCGCTTCGGCTTCGACGCGCAATTGAAGACCGCGATCGAGCAGACGGTCGCGAGCGCGGCCGCCTGATCGGGCTCTTGGGTGGCGTCATCCCGGGCCGGGCCCGGGGTGACGCTACACTTTCGGGCGAGACGAGCCCTTATGCCGCCTTGGCGTTCTTCTCCAGGAAGGCGCCGATGCGGGCGAGCGCCTTCAGGATGTTCTCGGTCGAATTGGCGTAGGAGAGGCGGATATAGCCCTCGCCATGAATGCCGAAATCCGGACCGCCGATCGTCGCAACGCCGACTTCCTCCAACAGCGCCGAGGCGAGCGGCTTCGATTTCCAACCCGTCGCGGTGATGTTGGGGAAGGCGTAGAACGCGCCCTTCGGCACGGCGCAGGAAACGTTCGGCAGCTTGTTGGTCTCGGCGACCACGACATGGCGGCGGGCGTCGAACTCGGCCACCATCGCATGGACGGCGTCCTGCGGGCCGGTGAGCGCGGCGAGGCCGGCCCATTGCGCCGGCGCGTTGACGCAGGACCAGCAATTGACGGCGAGCTTGCGGATCTTGTCGACGAGCGGCTGCGGCCAGACCGAATAGCCCATGCGCCAGCCTGTCATGGCATAGGTCTTCGACCAGCCGTCGAGCAGGATCACGCGGTCGCGGATCTCCGGATAGGAGAGCAGCGAGGTGTGGGCGAGACCGTCATAGACCATCTGGCCGTAGATCTCGTCCGAGAGGATCGCGACATCGGGCCAGTTGGCGAGGCCGGCGACGAGCTTGTCGATCTCGGCCTTGGGCGTCACGCCGCCGGTTGGGTTGGCAGGCGAATTCAGGATGATCAGCCGGGTCTGCGGCGTGATCAGCGCCAGCGTCTCCTCGGCCGAGAAGGCGAAGGCGTTCGCCTCGCGAATCGGAATCGGCACCGGCCGCGCGCCGGTGAACTCGATCATCGAGCGATAGATCGGGAAGCCGGGATCGGGATAGAGGATGTCGGCGCCGGGTTCGCCGAACATCAGGATCGCGGCGAACATCGTCACCTTGCCGCCCGGCACGATCACGACCTGCTCCGGCGAGACCGGCGCACCCGAGCGCTTGGCCACATCGGCCGCGACCGCCTCGCGCAGCGGCAAAATGCCCGTGGCCGGCGTATAGCCGTGTTCGCCATCGCGCAGCGCCTTCACGGCCGCCTCGACGATGTGCTCCGGCGTTTTGAAATCCGGCTGGCCGATGCCGAGATTGATGATGTCGCGGCCCTGGCGCGCCAGCTCGGTGGCGCGCGCCAGCACGGAAAAGGCGTTTTCCTCGCCGATACGGTCGAAATTGGCGACGGTGTGGAACATGATCGAACTCTCCTCGGCCCCTCTGTGGCGTCTCTCGGGACGCGTTCTTTCGGGTGTCCCGTCGCATGCCGCAGCGCACAACAGACGCCCATTGATTTCGTATGATGTTTCAGCGCATCCTCCGGCCAAAATCAAACCGATTTAGTCCGGGAGACAAGTCACCATGTCCTCAAGCTCACCGCTCAAGCTCCGTTCGCAAGCCTGGTTCGACAATCCCGGCAACCCCGGAATGACGGCGCTCTATATGGAGCGCTATCTGAACTATGGCCTGACGCGCAAGGAATTGCAGTCCGGCAAGCCGATCATCGGCATCGCGCAGACGGGTTCGGACCTGTCGCCGTGCAACCGCCACCATCTGGTCCTGGCCGAGCGCGTGCGCGAAGGCATCCGCGAGGCCGGCGGCATCGCGATGGAATTCCCCGTTCATCCGATCCAGGAGACGGGCAAGCGTCCCGGCGCCGCGCTCGATCGCAACCTCGCCTATCTCGGCCTCGTCGAGCTGCTCTATGGCTATCCGCTCGACGGCGTGGTGCTGACGATCGGCTGCGACAAGACGACGCCGGCCTGCCTGATGGCCGCCGCCACCGTCAACATTCCGGCGATCGCGCTGTCGGTCGGCCCGATGCTGAACGGCTGGTACAAGGGCGAGCGCACCGGTTCGGGCACGATCGTCTGGAAGCAGCGCGAGCGGCTCGCCGCCGGCGAAATCGACTATGAAGAGTTCATGGAGATCGTCGCCTCGTCGGCGCCGTCGACCGGCTATTGCAACACGATGGGCACGGCCTCGACGATGAACTCGCTCGCCGAAGCGCTCGGCATGCAGCTTCCCGGTTCGGCCGCGATTCCCGCGCCCTATCGCGAGCGCCAGCAGATCGCGTACGAGACGGGCAAGCGCGCGGTCGAGATGGTCTGGGAAGACCTGAAGCCCTCCGACATCATCACCCGCGAGGCGATCGAGAACGCGATCATCGTCAATTCGGCGATCGGCGGCTCGACCAACGCCCCGATCCACATCAACGCGATCGGCCGCCACGTCGGCGTCGAGGTCAATGTCGATGACTGGCAGGAGCTTGGCCACAAGGTTCCGCTGCTCGTGAACCTGCAGCCGGCCGGCAAATATCTCGGTGAAGACTTCCAGCATGCCGGCGGCGTCCCCGCCGTCGTCGCCGAACTGATGAAGCACGGCCTGATCCGCGAGAACGCGATGACGGTCAACGGCAAGACCATGGGCGAGAACTGCCGCAACGCGGTGATCGAGCTTCCCGACGTCATCCGCACCTTCGATACGGCTCTGGTCAAGGACGCCGGCTTCATCGTGCTGCGCGGCAATCTGTTCGACAGCGCCATCATGAAGACGAGCGTGATCTCGAAGGAGTTCCGCGACCGGTACCTCTCCAATCCGAGCGATCCGGAGGCCTTCGAAGGCCGCGCGATCGTGTTCGACGGGCCGGAGGATTACCATCACCGGATCGACGACGAGACGCTCGAGATCGACGAGCACTGCATCCTCTTCATCCGCGGCACCGGCCCGATCGGCTATCCGGGTGCGGCGGAAGTCGTGAACATGCAGCCGCCTGCAGCCCTCATCAAGCGCGGCATCCACTCGCTGCCCTGCATCGGTGACGGTCGCCAGTCGGGCACGTCGGGTTCGCCGTCGATCCTGAACGCCTCGCCGGAAGCAGCCGCCGGTGGCGGTCTCGCTATCCTGCGCATGGGCGACCGCGTCCGCGTCGACCTGAACAAGGGCCAGGCCAACATCCTGATCTCGGATGAGGAGCTGGCAGCCCGCTATGCTGAGCTCAACAAGCATGGCGGCTACCACTTCCCGGCCAGCCAGACGCCGTGGCAGGAAATCCAGCGCGCCATGACCGACCAGCTCGCGGACGGCATGGTCCTGAAGCCGGCGGTGAAGTATCAGAAGGTGGCGCAGACCTTCGGCGTTCCGCGCGACAACCACTAGGCGAAAGCGTTAATGCCCAAGCTTCTGATCGCGCCTGAAGGGGTCGGCGAGCATCTCTGGATCGTTCCGGAGAACAAGCCGCCCTTTCCGGTCGAGATCGAGGATCTGGATCTGTCGGAAGAGCTGATGGACCGGATCGAAGCCTGGGGCGACGCCTTCGACGCCATCTATGATCCCGCCCACCCGGCGGGATCATCCTTTCCCTCCGCCGAGGCCGAAATCGTCTGGCGCGCCGAGGGACAGCTGATCGCAGCCGCCATCCGCGACGAGCTGGATGACGATTGGGAGATCGAGACGAAGTTCTGAGGGGGCCGTCTTGGGCAGGATGAACAAGGCCTGGCATGAGGCCAACCCCATGCCCTTGAAGGCGACGCTCGATCAGCGTATCGCCTGGCACCTTGCCCATATCGAACATTGCGGCTGCCGCGACCTGCCGGACGGCATCAAGGCCGAGCTTCGCCGCCGCGGCCTGCCCATCCCCGCCAGAAAGGATGCCGTCGCATGAGTACCCTGCCGGTCGGCGTTCCCGTCGACGCGAAGCCCGCGCCCCGGCCCGGGCGCGTCACGCTGGACGGCCGTTTCGTCTCTGTCGTGCCGTTCGATCTCGCCCTGCATGGCCGCGATATCTTCGCGCTCTCGGCAGGACGTGAGAATGAAGACCTCTGGGCCTATCTGGGCCAAGGGCCGTTCGCCGACTATGAGGCTTTCGCGGCCCATTATGCGGTGGCTCAGACCAGGGATGATCCGCTGCTCTTCGCCATCGTCGACAAGGCGTCGGGGCGCGCCGTCGGCCACGCCACCTATCTCCGGATAGCTCCCGCCGATCGCGCCATCGAGGTCGGCAATCTCCTGTTCACGCCCGCGCTCCAGCGCACGCCCGGGGCCACCGAGGCGATGTATCTGATGATGCGCCATGCCTTCGATGATCTCGGCTACCGCCGCTATGAATGGAAGTGCAACGACCTGAACGCCCCGTCGCGGCGCGCGGCGCTGCGGCTCGGCTTCACCTATGAGGGCACGTTCCGGCAGCACATGATCATCAAGGGCCGCAATCGCGACACGGCCTGGTTCTCGCTGCTGGACCATGAATGGCCGCGCGCCAACGCGGCTTTCGAAGCCTGGCTCGACCCGGCGAATTTCGACGCGGAGGGGCGTCAGATTCGTCGACTGGAGGATCTGCGCGCCTGAACGCCACGGCCGCAGGATGCGATCAAGAACAATATAGGGAGAGAGAAACAATCATGACGGACCGTCTGAAGGGCAAGCGCGCCTTCCTGACTGCGGCCGGCGCCGGGATCGGCCGCGCCACCGCGATCGCCTTCGCCGCCGAGGGGGCGCATGTGATCGCGACGGATCTCAAGGGGGAGCTGATCGCCGACTTGGGGACGCATGGCGTGGCGGAGGCCTATCCGCTCGATGTCCGCTCGACCGAGGCCATCGAGGCGCTGGCCCAGCAGGTCGGGCCCGTCGACATCCTCTTCAACTGCGCCGGCTTCGTCCATCACGGCACTGCGCTTTCCACCTCGGACGAGGATTGGGATTTCTCCTTCGACATCAATGTGAAGTCGATGCATCGCACGATCCGCGCCTTCCTGCCCGGCATGCTGGCGCAGGGCTCCGGCTCGATCATCAACATCGCATCCGGCGCGAGCTCGGTGCGCGGCATTCCGAACCGCTATGTCTATGGCGCGTCGAAGGCCGCGGTCGTCGGCCTCACCAAGGCGGTTGCGGCCGATCACATCCGCCAGGGCATCCGCGTCAATGCGATTTCGCCCGGCACGATCCAGTCGCCTTCGCTCGATGGCCGCATTGCCGATCAGGCGGCGAAGACCGGCAAGAGCGAGGCTGAGATCCGTCAGCAGTTCATCGACCGCCAGCCCATGGGCCGGCTCGGAACGGCGGAGGAGATCGCGTATCTGGCAGTCTATCTGGCGTCGGACGAGGCGAGCTACACCACGGGTCAGGTCCATCTGGCCGATGGCGGCTTCGCGCTCTAGACCATCTCAGCGGAAACGCTGAGGCGATCTATCTATTTGATTTACAGCGCTTTCTTGACGCGAAGCGGCGTCGATTTCGCTGAGGCGCTTTAGCCGCGCCGCGCGCATCATCCCGGGCGATTTCCCGGGATGATGGCGAGAGCGAAGGCGGCGGACGGGACTATTTCGTCTTCCACCCAGTGAACGGCGTCTCGCCGACCGGGCTCAGCGGCGGCTTGCCCTCGTCCCATGCGGTCAGGTTGTCGATCACGCGCTGGCCCATGGCGTCGCGCGTATAGAGCGAGGCCGAGCCGACATGCGGGAGCAGGACGCAGTTTTCGAGCGCGATCAGCGCTTCGGGAACCTGCGGCTCCTTCTCGAACACGTCGAGGCCGGCGCCCAGAATGCGCTTTTCGGTCAATGCCTCGATCAGCGCCGCCTCGTCCACGACGGTGCCGCGGCCGATATTGACGACGATGCCGCGCGGACCGAGCGCATCGAACACGGCGCGACCGATCAGCTTGTCGGTAGCGGCTCCGCCCGGCAGCACGCTGACGATCGTGTCGACTTCCTTCGCCATGGTGATGAGGTCGGGATAATAGCGATAGGACACGTCGGGCTGCGGGCTGCGATTATGGTAGACCACCGGCACGTCGAAGGCCTGAAGCCGCCTTGCGATCGCCTTGCCGATGCGGCCGAGGCCGACGATGCCGACCGTGCGGTCGCGCAGCGTGCCCGTTGTCAGCGGATAGGGGCCGCGCGGCCATTTGCCGGCGCGCAGATAGCGCTCTGCCTGCGGAAATTCGCGCACGGTGTTGAGGAGCAGGCCGAGCGCCGTATCGGCGACTTCCTCGGTCAGCACATCCGGCGTGTTGGTCACGATGATGCCCTTGGTCGCGGCATATTTCGCGTCGACATTGTCATAGCCCACGCCGAAATTCGCGACGATCTCGAGCGCCGGCAAGCGGTCGATCAGGGCCTTGTCGATGATCGGTCCGCCGCCACCGCAGGCGATCGCGCGGATTCGGGGCGCGACTTCGGCGAGCAGCGGCTCGCGATCGGCGAGTTCATAGAGTCTGTGGACGGTGAAGCGTTGGTCGAGGGCGTCGTTGACGCTCTTCAGCATGCGGCCGGGCATGAGAATTTCGGGCCGGGACATCGGGCTCAGGTCTCCTGTCGATAAGGTCAGCGTTTGGCGGGATCGGTGGATTCGCGAATGCGAAGCGCCGGCTCGATCAGGACATGTTCCGGCGGCACGCGCTCACCCTCGATCTGGCGGCGCAGCAGGTCGGCGGCCAGGCTGCCGATCTGCTCGGGAACATTGAACACGGAGGTGAGGGCGGGCGTCGACCAGGCCGCGAGTTCGGTATCGTCATAGCCCGCCACGGCGATATCGCGTCCCGGCGTGATGCCGGCGCGGTGCAGCGCCGCGATGAGACCGGAGGCGACGAGGTCGTTGAAGCCGAAGATCGCCGTGGGGGGTGGCGATAGCGACAGCAGATGCGGCGCCGCGTCGCGCCCGCCGGCCGCCGTCATCGCTTCGGAAATATGGAGCGTGGGATCGAGCGTCAGGCCTGCTTCCTCATGCGCCGCCGCATAGCCGGCATGGCGCTCACGGCCGGCGCTGGAGGCCCGCCGCCCGCCGACAAAGGCGATGCGCTGGTGGCCGGCGGCGATCAGATGGCGGGTGACGGAACGCGAGCCGGCGAAATCGTCGCCGCGCACCATGGGAAGGTCGACCTCGCCCGTGCCGCCGACATCGCGGCAGATCATGACGCAGGGCATGCCCGAACGCGCAATGCGGTTCATTTCCTCGGGCGTCGTGCCGACAGCCGGGCAGATGATCAGCCCGTCGGCGCGATGCTGCATCAGCGTTTCGACGAAGGTGCGCTGGCGGCGGACATCGTCGCCATGATTGCAGATCATGATCGCGAGAGACTGGGCGTTGAGGGCGCCCTCGACCGCGCGGAAGATCTCGGCGAAATAGGGGTTCAGCACGTCGTGCACGACCACGCCGACCATATTGGTGCGCGCGGTCCTGAGGCTGGCGGCGGAACGGTTGGCGACATAGCCGACTTCCTCGGCGAGCGCTCGCACGCGCAGGCGTGTGGACTCCGCCACCAAAGGCGAATCGCGCAGCGCCAGCGATATGGTCGCGGTGGAGAGCCCGAGCTGTTCGCCGAGGGCACGCAACGTCAGGCCGCGTCGCGGCTCGGTCGGATGCCACGTCTCTCCCTGGTCGCTCATTTCGCTCATCGACCGGCCGGTCTCCTCGTCGGCTGCCTCTATCCTAACGGCTTAAACCAATTTAGTTTCGGGAAACATCGGAATTTCCAATCTTTGGGAGGGACGCAATGTCTGATCGCAAGGTCGGCTTCATCGGGCTCGGATATATGGGCGAAGGCATGGCCGCCAACATACTGGCCAAGCACGGCCAACTCACCGTGATGGCCAATCGCCGGCGCGATGCGGTCGATCGCCTGGTCGCGGGCGGCGCCAACGAGGTCTCGACGCCTGCCGAAATGGCAAAGGGCTGCGACGTGATCTTCCTCTGCGTCACCGGCTCGCCGGAAGTGGAAGCGGTGATCGAGGGGCCGAACGGCATTCTCGCCGGTGCGAGCGACGGCCTCATCGTCATCGATTGCTCGACCGCCGAGCCGACCTCGACGGTGGCGCTCGCCGCGAGGCTTGCCGCTGTCGGCGCCCGGCTCGTCGATGCGCCGCTCGGCGGCACGCCGGCCGGTGCGGCGGCCGGAACGCTGCAGGCGCTGGTTGGCACCGACGCCGACACATTCGCCGAGGTCCAGCCGCTGATCGCCTGCTGGGCGGCGACGATCGTCCATGTCGGCGCGGTCGGCGCGGGCCACAAGATGAAGCTGATCAACAATTTCATCTCGCTCGGCTATGCGAGCCTCTATTCCGAGGCGCTGGCGCTCGGCCAGAAGGTGGGCATCACGCCGGAGGTGTTCCACTCGGTCATCGGGCAGGGCCGCATGCGCTGCGGCTTCTACGATACCTTCATGACCTGGGTGATGACGCGCGACGAGAACGCCCACCGCTTCACCATCGCCAATGCCTACAAGGACCTGCGCTATCTCGGCGCGATGGCCGACAATGCCGCTGTCGTCAACGTCATGGGCTCGGCGGTGAAGAACCAGTTCGCGGCCTTTGCGGCGGCCGGCGGCGCGGAGAGCTATGTGCCGATGCTGTCGGATTTCGTCGCGACGCAGAACGGCACCAAGCTCGCCTGATCGCGACCGGCCCCTTCAACCCAGTTACAAGCGGATAGTCCCCATGTCCCTGAACGTCCTGTTTGTCGGTGGAACCGGCCAGATCTCGCTGCCCTGCGTCGAGAAGGCCGTCGAGGCCGGCCACCGCGTCACGGTCTTCAACCGCGGCCGCGCCGATGCGGGCTTGCCGGCCGGCGTCACCTCGATCGTCGGCGACATGAAGGACGCGGCCGCCTATGGCGCGCTCGCCCGCCAGTCCTTCGACGTGGTCTGCCAGTTCATGGTGTTCACGCCGGAGGAGATGGCGACCGACATCGCGACCTTCACCGGCCATGCCGGCCAGTACATCTTCATCTCGTCGGCCTCGGTCTATGAGAAGCCGGCCCGGCATTATGTCATCACCGAAAAGACCCCGGCGGTGAACCCGTTCTGGCCCTATAGCCAGCGCAAGATCGCCTGCGAGAACCTGCTGAAGGCGCAGGATCAACTTCCCTGGACCATCGTGCGCCCGAGCCATACGGTCCGCAACGGCCTGCCCTCGATGATGAACGATGGCGACACGACCGCCTATCGCATGCTGGCCGGATTGCCGGTGATCGTCTGCGGCGACGGCACGACCCCCTGGACGCTGACGCGCTCCGTCGATCTCGCCGTGCCCTTCATCGGCCTGTTCGGCAAGGAAGCGGCGCTCGGCGAGGATTTCCACATCACCTCGGACAAGGGCTATGGCTGGGACCAGATCTATCGCGCCATCGCCGCCGGGCTCGGCGTCGAGGCGAAAATCGTCCATGTCCCGACCGATACGCTCATCCGCTACAATCCCGAATGGGAAGGTCCGCTGATGGGCGACAAGACCTGGGCGGCACTGTTCGACAATGCCAAGGTCAAGCGCGTCGCCGGAGATTTCACCTGCTCGGAGAACATTGACGAGGTGCTGGCGGAATCGATCGCGCATGTGAAGCGCCGCATCGCTGCCAATGCCGGCAAGCCGGTTGATCTCAATCCGATCATGGACCGGATCGCCAGCGAGCAGGCGGCGCTCGGGCAGGGCTGATCGCAGCCCGGCGGTTTCATCCGCAGGGCCCCCGCCGGAGTGCGGCCGAGCCGATGCGACGTCGAACGCATTGGCAGGTGGTGCGGCCGGTGCTCTGCCGTGAGCGAACAGGACTGGCCGTTCCGATGAAGGCATCACCGACGGCTGCCCATGATTTGTGCGCGGTCGGACGCCGGGCTGGTCGACACAAAGGGTGGCCTTGCCGTCTGGTCTGGCATCAACCTTGCTGACATGTATGCAGAAACTCATGGAGATGCATAATGCGAGTAACCCAGGAGCCGCTCCTGCGGAAGTTCTGGTATTGCGTGATGCCGATGTCGGCGCTGGGCGATACGCCGGTCGGGATGAAGCTCTGCGGCGAGCCGATCGCGCTCTGGAAGGATGCGAGCGGGGCGCCGCGCGCGGTCAAGGATCGCTGCCTGCATCGCACTGCCAAGCTCTCGCTCGGCACGGTCGAGAACGGCAATATCGTCTGCCCCTATCATGGCTGGGCCTTCGACGGCACGGGCCATTGCGTCAAGGTTCCGCAGGACGTGGTGGAGAAGCCGAACCCGTTCGGCGTGCCGGGCTATCGCTGCGTCGAGCGCTATAATCACGTCTGGGTCGCGCTGGACGAGCCCTTCTACGACATCCCGGTGATCCCGGAATTCGGCGCGCCCGGCTATCGCCAGGTGATCGAGTTCTGCGACGACTGGGCCTGCGCGCCGCTGCGCATCATGGAGAATGCGTTCGACAACGCCCATTTCGCCTTCGTTCACAAGGGCAGCTTCGGCGATACCGATCCCGTGCCGCCGCCTTTCACGCTCGAGGATACCGAGGACGGCTTCGTCATGCGCACCGAGGTGCCCGTGCGCAATCCCGAGGGGATGCGCGACGCCATCGGTATGACGTCCGACCGCACCGTGCGCCGGACGGCCAACCGCTTCTTCGTGCCGTTCTTCCGCGCCGGCAAGATCACCTATCCGAACGGGCTGGAGAACATCCTCTGCACGGCGGCGACGCCGATGGATGAGGGCAAGACCCGCTTCGTCCAATGGGTCATCCGCAACGATACCGAGGAGCAGGTCCCCTCGGAGAAGGTGATCGCCTTCGACAAGCGGGTCAGCCTGGAGGACAAGCTGATCCTGGAATCGACCGATGAGAACGTGCCGCTCGATGCGAGCGAAGGCCGCGAATTGCACATGGTCTGCGATCGCCCCGGCGTTCTCATGCGCAAGAAGATCCGCCAGCTTCTCCGCGCCACACCGGAATCGACAGCGGCCTGAACCTGCGCCGCGCGTGTCAGGCGGTCGCCCGGCGCATGGGCGACAGCACGATCCGTGCGGCGAAGCTCACCACCGCTGTTGCGAAGACGGCGAATCCCGTGAGGCAGAGGAAGGCGCCGAACAGGCCGAGCGTGTCGCCGAGCTTGCCGAGCACCAGCACGGGAAGCGCATTGGCGAGATAGCCGGTCATGTAGAAGGCCGAGATCCACGTCGACCGGCGCCGTGGTGGCGCGATGCGGTTGGTGATTCCGGCCGCGCCGACGAAGGCGGCGCCATAGCCGACGCCGTTCAAGACGGTGCCGGCGATGAAGAGCGCCGGCGCGCCGATCCAGATCGCGGTGGCGCAGAGCATGGTTGCCGTGGCGATGACGATCGTGCCGGCGATCAGCGCCCGATCGGAGCGGAAGTTCTGGCAGGCGATCTGGCTGATGCCCGCCACGAGCTGGAACAGCGCGATGATGACGCCAGCGGCGGCCATGCTCCCGATATCAAGCAGTTCGTGGATGAAGGTCGGGCCGAGGGCCGCGAAGGTCGAGCCGACGGACCAGGCGATGATCAATCCACCCGCCGCAACGGCGAATGCGGTCAGCCGTCCGCGCTCGGGCATTTCGGCAGCGATCTCGGCGCTGGTCGGGGCCGTCGTCACACGTGGCGCAACCCGCCAGCTCGCCGTGAGCAGGCCGACCAGCGTGATCACGGCGAGGGCGGCGATCACGAAGAAGGGCAGTTCGAGCGGCCAGGCATCGAAATGAAGCGCGACGGCGCTCAGGAGCGGTCCGAGCGCGCAGCCGCCGGTGAAGGCTGCCGTCGCGATCACCGCATTGCGGCGTGTGTCCGCTTTCGGATCGAGCTCGATCAGCGCGGCGTTGGCGGCGCCGGTCAATCCGCCCGTGCCGACGCCGGCAAAGAGCCGGCCGATCAAGAGTGCATGCAGATTGCCCGCCGTCGCGAATAGGATGGCGCCGGCCATGACGATCAGGAGCGAGACGCCGATCAGAATCCGCCGGTCGGGCAGGCGGTCGGACAAGCGGCCGAGGACGAGCAGGGCCGTCAGCGTGCCGAGCGCATAGATCGCGAAGATGGCCGAGATGGTGAACGCGTTCAGCGACCACATCTGGCGATAGGCGGTATAGAGCGGCGAGGCGGCGGTGCTGTTGAGCAGCGCCACCAGAATGGCGAGCGCGACAAAGAAACGTGCCTGCCGGTTGGCGCTCGTGGTCGGGATCGCCATGCCTATGCGCCGTCGATCGTGCTGGGCGGCCTGTCGGGCGCGCGCAGGTGTTCACGGTAGAGCAGATAGATGCCGCTGACCACGATCACGCCGGCGCCGACAAGCGTCCGCGGTTCCGGCAGGTTGCCGAAGACGAGGTAGCCGAGCAGGATCGCCCAGACCATCTGGATATACATGAAGGGTGCCAGCACCGGCGCGGGCGCCAGCGTATGGGCGCGGATCACGCACCAATGCGCCAGAATGCCGAAGACGCCCATCATCAGCAGCGCGACGCCGATCGGAATGGTGGGGGGCATGATCGCTTCGGGGATGGCGAGCGGGGCCAAGGCGAGCGCGGGGATCGCGGCGGCGTAGAGCAGCAGGCTCTGCATGCTCTCCGTGGCGGTGAGCAGGCGCGTGGAGAGGATGAAGAAGGCGTAGGAGAGCGCTGCCGACAACGCCAGGAAGATGGCCGGCTTGAACGTACCGACACCGGGCGCGGTCACGATCAGCACGCCGATGAAGCCGATGAAGATCGCCATCCAGCGGCGCGGCCCCGCCCATTCGCCCAGGAACGGCCCGGCAAGGCCGGCAATGAAGAAGGGGCCGGAAAAGCCGATCGCCGCGGTTTCGTCGAGCTGCAATTCCCGCAGCGCCATGAAATTGAAGATGGTCGAACCCGCCAGCACGAGGCTGCGCGCGATCTGCAGGACGGGCCTCTTGGTCTTGTAGAGGTTCCAATGGCGCCAGGGCCTGAGGATCGCGATGGCGAGCAGCGCATGGACGACGAAGCGCATCCAGGAGACTTCGAGTGCGGGGAGCGCCGTGCTCGCGAATTTCGCCGAGGTATCGAGGCTGGAGAAGATCAGCATGGACGAGCAATAGATCAGAATGCCGCGCAGGCGTTGCGCGGCCTCCGCGGCAGACGGCGAGGCGGACATCCGGACTCCGGGGGAGGATAGAGGCGTGGCGTCGCGCTCTGCGACCCGGCCCAATCAATCAGATCGGCGCGCCGGGCTCAAGCAACAGGTTCGGCAACAGGCTCCGCTTCTTCGACCTCGTCCTCCGCCGGCTCGTCGACGGCATCAACGGTCGCGGAGAGATTGCGCTCGATCTGCCGAAGCAGCTTGCGAAGGCGCTTCACGTCCTTGTCGTCGATCCCGGCCAGTGCCTCCTTTTCGAGGCGCTTCCAGCCCTTGTCGACATCGGCGATGGTGTCGCTGCCCTGCTCGGTCAGGAACACATGAGCCTGCCGACCATCGCCCTTCGAGGCGCGGCGCTCGACATAGCCCTGCGCGGCAAGGCGGCTCACCATCTTCGTGACGGTGGGCGGCTGGACCGAAAGGGTCTGGGCAAGCTGGCTCATCGACAGCCCGTCCTGTTCGGCGAGCGCCTTCAGAACGCTCTCCTGGCCTGGATGCAGGCCGATCCGCACGAGATGGTCGCCAGAGCGGCCGCGCGCGGCGCGGGCGGTCTGTGCGAGGCGGAAGGTGATCGTCTTGCGATGGTTGAATGCCATGATTGTTCCCGGATAGCCGAAATTCGTGTCGGGTTGATGACACGGCAAAGCATTGTGCCCGGGGTGGCGAGTTCAGCGCTGCAGGCGAATACCGATCGTTGCTGTCGTCGTCGGATAGTTGCCGCCGGGTTCCGCGCTGACATAGTACTCCTGACTGAGCCGGCCGACGAGCCATGCTTCACGATTGAGTTTCCACGTCGCGGTCATGCCGGCTTCATAGGTGATGTCGCTCTGGTCGGTGCCCTCGTAATGCTCGTGGCGCCAGCCGAGATCGCCTTCCAGCGTGAAGTTCCGGCGAACAAACCGCTTCACCGTCAGACCAAGATCATAAACCAGCGAACTGGATGCGTTCGGATCGTCCGTCGCGTCGATATAGGTCGCCGCGATGAAGCCGATCTCGGTCAGCGGCGAGGGCGACCAGATCAGAGACGCGTCGATCGTCGGCGCGCCGACATCGGCAAAGGCCGGGTCGTCATAGATTTCGCGGCGCCAGCCGAGCGCGATCTCGCCCTTCAGGATCGGATCGGCCGAATAGGCGATGCCGCCGCGGATCGTGACGCCGGAGCTGTCGCGGTTGATGCCGTCCTGCGCGTTGGCCTGGTTGAAGCTTCGCCGGGAGAGCTGGGTCTCCACGAAGGGCGCGATCGACGGCGTCACCTGGTAGCCGACGCGGACGGCGCCGCTGGTCAGCAGATTGTTGCGATAGCCCTGGTAGATACGCGTGTCGCCATCCCAGCCATCTTCATAGTCGGTATAGGTGCCCGTGCTGCGCAACTGGAAGACGGTCTTGCCGAAATGGCCGTCGAGGGTCGCGCCGCCATCGAAGGTGTTGACGCCGGGCGGATTGGTCGCGCCGGTGGGATAGTCGAGGCTGTCGGTCGACTGGGTTTGGTAATCATAGTCGGCCTTGAGGCGGAGGGCCCAGTCCTGCGGCAGGTCGATGCGGCCATTGCCCTCGACATAAAGCACCGGATTGGGCGCGACGCTGGTATCCGTATAGTAGTCATAGGCGCCCTTGAGCGCGAAGCCGAGCTCGTGCCGGTCCCAGTCCGATCGCAGCACGATATCGGGCGCCGCCGTCAGGACGCCGGACGGGCCGCCCGTCGACGATCCGGCCGCGTTCGAGGTGTAGCCGCCCCGGAGTTCGATCGCCGGCAGCAGGATGAAGCTGCCGAGGCGGATGCCGAGCGGATCATAGCTGGTCTCGTCGCGCGCATCGGGGGCACGGCGGCGGCCCTGTGGCGCCTCGCCTTCCTCGCCGGTGATCGGCGCCTCGCGTTCGGCGCGGCCGATTCGCCCGTCCTCGACCTGATCCGCGACCGTGCCAGGATAGCCCGGCGGCGCGGTGCCGATCTCCACCGGCTGGCCCGGGTCCGTGCCGCGCAGTTGCGAGAAATCATCGGCGGTGTCGAAGGAAATCGGCGGTCCGTCGCCATCTTCCGCATGCGCGGCCGGCAGGGGCATGAGCGCTGCGAGGAGCGCAGCCTTTGCCAGGAGCCGAAAGGTGAAGCGCATTGCGGAGCCGTATTCCGGGATTGGAGGCGGAGGCCATGGGTGGACCGGCCCGGGCTGGCCGAACCGCTATGGTTTCCGAATGGTAAACGGCCTTGGTTAAGAGATGGTTGTCACCGCCTCGCCCATGCGTCGCCTTTTCTTGCGCGTGGCGGTGCCGGCTATGCTAAAAGCCCGCGCGGAAAACAGTTGCGGAGCAGAGCATGCAGAATGCCGTCCAGCCGAGCGCGATCGTGGCGGGCGAATCGGTCGCTTCCGGGATCCGGACGATCGAAAGCGAGCGCGCCGGGCTCGATGCGCTGGTCGCGGCGCTGGCTGGTCCACTGGCGGCCCCCTTCGCGACCGTGATCGACCTGGTTCGCCGGACGAGCGGCCGTGTGGTCGTGACAGGTGTCGGCAAGAGCGGCCATGTCGGCGTCAAGATCGCGGCCACGCTCGCCTCGACCGGCACGCCCGCGCTCTTCGTTCACGCGGCCGAAGCGAGCCATGGCGATCTCGGCATGGTCGCGCGCGACGATGTCATCCTGGCGCTGTCATGGTCGGGCGAGACGGCTGAATTGCGGGCGATCGTCGAATTTGCCCGGCGCTTCCGCAATCCGCTGATCGCCATGACGTCGAATGCGGAAAGCTCGCTCGGGCGCCAGGCTGATCATGTCCTGCTGCTGCCCAAGGCGGAGGAAGCCTGTCCGCACGGCCTCGCGCCCACCACCTCGGCGGTCATGCAACTCGCGCTCGGCGACGCGCTCGCCATCGCGCTCCTGGAGACGCGCGGCTTCACCGCGCAGGATTTCCGCCTGTTCCATCCCGGCGGACGGCTCGGCGCCAGCCTCCATTTCGTGCGCGACATCATGCATCGCGACGAAGCTCTGCCGCTGGTCGCGACCGCGACCTCGATGAGCGAGGCGATCGTCGCGATGACGGCGAAGGGCTTCGGCTGCCTCGGCGTGCTGGACCGCGACGGCATGCTGATCGGCATCATCACCGATGGCGATCTGCGCCGGCATCTCGGGCCGGACCTCCTGTCGCGCACGGTCGATGAAGTCATGACGCGCGCGCCGAAGACGATCGTCCCCGACATGCTCGTCGGCACCGCGATCGACCTGCTGAATACCGCCAAGATCACGGCGTTCTTCGTCGTCGAGAACCGCCGCCCGGTCGGCATATTGCATATGCACGACCTGCTGCGGATCGGGGTCGCCTAGGGCATTCCCGGTGAACCCCGGTTCACCGTGAATGCCCTATCTGCTTGCCATGACACATTTTCTTCACGCGAACCGGTGCCCACTTCGCTCGAAAATGTTCTAGATCCAACCCATCAGCTCGCGCCGCGCGAGATGCTCGAGTAGCGTCATGCCCTCCGGACTGTCGTTGAGACAGGGGAGGGCGGCGAAATGCTCGCCGCCATGCTCGTGGAAGATCTCGGCATTCTGCATCGCGATTTCTTCCAGCGTTTCGACGCAATCTGCGGCGAAGCCCGGGCTGACGACGGCGATGCGCTTGACGCCGCTCTTCGCCAGGGCCTCGACCGTCTTGTCGGTATAGGGCTGCAGCCATTCCGCGCGCCCGAAGCGTGACTGGAAGGTGAGCTTCATCCGCTCCGGCGACCAGCCGAGCCGGTCGCGCAGCAGCCGCGCCGTCTTGTGGCAATGGCAATAATAGGGGTCGCCCTTGTCGAGATATTCCTTCGGCAGGCCATGGAACGAGGCGAGCACGAGCTCGGGCTCGAAATCGAGCGCGGCGATCGAGCGCTCGATCGATACGGCCAGCGCGTCGATATAGACCGGGTCGTCGTGATAGGGCGGCAGCGTGCGCAGCGCCGGCTGCCAGCGCATGGTCTTCAGCGCGTCGAACGCCTTGTCATTGACCGTCGCCGTCGTCGCAGCCGCATATTGGGGATAGAGCGGGGCGACGAGGATCCGCTCGCAGCCGGCCTTCTGCATCGCCTCCAGCCGGTCCTGGATCGACGGCGTGCCATAGCGCATGGCCCAGTCGACGATGAGCTCTTCATGGTCGCCGAGGGCAAGGGCGAGCTTTTCCGATTGCGCGCGGGTGATCGTGCGGAGCGGCGATTCGTTCTTTTCGGTGTTCCAGATCGACCGATAGGCATGGCCCGAGCGCGATGGCCGGATCGTCAGGATGATCAGGTTGAGGATCGGCCACCAGAGGAGACGCGGCACCTCGATCACGCGGCGATCGGAAAGGAACTCCTTCAGATAGCGCCGCATCGACCAGTAATCGGTGCCATCAGGTGTGCCGAGATTGACCAGCAGGAGCCCGATCCGGCCATGCGCGACCGGCGGATGGCCGGCCGGGAGCGCGGATCTGGCCGGTGCGTTCAGTTTCGGTGTGATGTCCATGCGATCGCTATGCCCCGCTCCTTCGCGTTCGTCCAGAAGATAGATACGGTCGAGCGAGGGCAAAGGATCTGCGTCGATCGACCCCATGGCCGTTTTTCGGATGACAGCGGCGCCTCGCATTGAGAAAGTCGGAGGTAGCGAGATCCTCGCCCCGATCTCGGCCCTCCTGAGGAGCAGACGATGAAACACCCCATCCGCCTTCTGGCCGCCTCGGCCTTCGCCCTCGCACTGAGCTTCCCTGCACTGGCCGAGACCGTCACGATCAACTTCGTGCAGACCAACGACATTGACCGGATGGAGGATCTGAAGGGGCGGGGCGGTTTCGCCAAGGTCGAGGCGGTGGTCGCCGCAGAGCGCGCCAAGGGTCCGACGCTGTTCATCCATGCGGGCGATACGATCTCGCCATCGCTGCTCTCCGGCATCGACAAGGGCGCCCATGTCATCGACATACTGAACCAGATGGGCGTCGACATCTTCACGCCGGGCAATCACGAATTCGATTTCGGCCCGGATGTCTTCCATGCCCGTATCGGCGAGGCGAAGTTTCCCGTCATCACCTCGAACATTCGCGAGAAGGATGGCAGCCAGCCGAAGAACACGACCGACGACAAGATGGTTGAGATCGGCGGCGTCAAGATCGGTTTCTACGGCCTGACGACCGAGGACACGCCCGTCGTGGCGACAGCCGGCGATACGGTGTTCAATTCCTCGATCGAGACGGGCAAGGCGAAGGAAAAGGCGCTGCGCGCCGCCGGGGCCGACCTCGTTGTCGCCGTGGTGCATACGCCGCTCTCGGTCGACATGGCGCTGGTCCGCAACCGCGCCGCCGACCTCGTCTTCTCCGGCCATGACGAGCATCTGCTCGCCTTCTTCGACGGCAAGACCGCGCTGACGGAATCCGGCTCGCAGGGCGACAATGTGATCGTCACCCGGGTCACGATCGACAAGACCGAGAAGGACGGCAAGACGACCGTTGCCTGGCAACCGCATTTCGAGATCATCGACACGAAGGACATCACGCCCGATCCGAAGATCGCCGCGGTCGTGAAGACCTATCAGGACGAGCTCGACAGCCAGATGAAGGTCGAGATCGGCAAGACGGAAACGCCGCTCGACAGCCGCCGCGCGACGGTGCGCGGCGAGGAGGCGGCGATCGGCAATCTGGTCGCCGATGCGACGCGCGCGGCCGTCGGCGCCGATATCGCCATCACCAATGGCGGCGGCATTCGCGCCGACCGGGAATATCCCGCGGGCGCGACGCTGACGCGGGGCGACGTCTTCGCCGAGCTGCCCTTCGGCAACAAGACGGTCAAGCTGGTCGTCACCGGCGACATGGTCAAGGCCGCGCTTGAAAACGGGTTCAGCCAGGTCGAGGGCGCGGCGGGGCGCTTTCCCCAGGTCTCGGGCCTCGTCGTGACGGTCGACCTGAACGCTGCGCCGGGCATGCGGGTCAAGAGCGTGATGGTTGACGGCGCGCCGCTCGATCCGGCCAGGAAATATACGCTCGCCACCAATGACTACATGGCCGATGGCGGCGACGGCTATGTCGTGTTCAAGGATGCGGCGCGGCTGGTCGGCGTCGCGGACGGCCGGCTGATGGCGAGCGAAGTCATCGATTATATCGCCGACAAGAAGACGATCGCGCCCGTCGTCGAGGGTCGGATCAAGCCTGTTTCCTGAGCCCCGGCTTCTGCTCGAAGCCCCGCGCTCGCCTCTCGCGCGCAGCGTGGGGCAACGCCTCTTGCCTGCCGTCCTCCAATAGGCTGTTATCAGCGGCACAGCATTGACCGGTCATTCAAGAGCCGGCATGCGGGGCGAAACAGCGCCAGGGGGATTGATGGATGCATTGCTGAGCCTCAGCCGAGGCATTGATCGGCTGACCGCATCGATTGGCCGAAGTGTATCCTGGCTGATCCTGGCGGCGATCCTCGTGAGCGCGATCAACGCGACCGTCAGGAAACTGTTCGACACCAGTTCGAATGCTTGGCTCGAATTGCAATGGTACCTGTTCGGCGGTGCCTATCTTTTGGCCGCCGCCTATACGCTCCAGCGCAACGAACACATCCGCATCGACATCGTCTCCAACCTGCTGCCGAAGCGGGTGCGCGACTATATCGATCTCTTCGGGCATTTCCTGATGCTGATGCCCTTCGTGATCCTCATGATCTACGAATCCATCCCCTTCGTCGCCCGCTCGGTGGCACAGGGCGAGCATTCGCCCAATGCCGGCGGGCTGCTGCTCTGGCCGGCCAAGGCCCTGATCCTGGCGGCGTTCGTGCTGCTCTTCATCCAGGGCATATCGGAGATCATCAAGAGGATCGCGATCATTCGCGGCCTGATCGAGGACCCGTTCGCGCATACCGGCCACGCTCCGCCGGTTCCTGTTCCAACTGAATAGGGAGCGCCCCGATGCTCGATTTCATTGCCGCGAACATCGCGCCGATCATGTTCGGCGCCCTCATCATCATGCTGCTGATCGGCTATCCGGTCGCCTTCGCGCTGGCAGCGACCGGTCTCGGTTTCGGCCTGGTCGGCATGGAACTCGGCCTGATCCAGACGACGTTCTTCCAGGCCCTGCCGGAGCGCATCTTCGACACGATGCGCAACGAGACGCTGCTCGCAATCCCCTTCTTCACCTTCATGGGGCTGATCCTCGAGCGAAGCGGCATGGCGGAAGACCTGCTCGAGACCGTCGGCCAACTCTTCGGCCCGATCCGGGGCGGCCTCGCTTATGCCGTGGTCTTCGTGGGCGCCCTTCTCGCCGCGACGACGGGCGTGGTGGCCGCATCCGTCATTGCCATGGGGCTGATCTCGCTGCCGATCATGCTGCGCTATGGCTATGACCGGCGGCTCGCCGCCGGCGTCATTGCCGCGTCGGGCACGCTGGCGCAGATCATTCCGCCGAGCCTCGTCCTGATCATCATGGCCGACCAGCTCGGCCGCTCCGTCGGCGACATGTATGCGGGCGCCCTGGTGCCCGGCCTGCTGCTCGCCGTGTTCTATGCCGGCTATATCTTCCTGGTGACGCGCCTTTCGGCCAAGGCCGCGCCCGGCCTGCCGCCGGAGGCCCAGACGCTTCGCGAAAAGCCCGCCGATACCGACCGGAAATTCTACTGGCCGCTGGCGCTGGCCCTCGCTCTGCTCACGACCTTCGCGATGGTTCGGCTCTGGGGTGCGCCTGGACTCACGGCCTCGCTCCTGCCGGAAGCGATCAATGCCGCCGCCTGGTCGGTCGGCGGCGTGATCATCCTGACCGCCTTCTTCCGCGGCATGGTCCGCGTGCTGACGGCCTCGCTCGTCATCCTGATCGCGATCGTCGCCGTGCTCTCGATCTTCTTCGATCATTGGCTGGTCGGGCGCGTCCAAACCGGGTCGGAGATGATCGTGGCGGCGTCGGCGGCCTTCGTGGTCGCCTATGTCGTGGCGCTCGCCAACAAGATGCTGGGCGTGCATTTCCTGTCGCGCTTGGCGCAGGAGGTCATCCTCGTCCTGATGCCGCCGCTGGCGCTGATCTTCCTGGTGCTCGGCACGATCTTCATCGGCCTCGCCACGCCGACGGAGGGCGGCGCGATGGGCGCGGTCGGCGCGCTGGTGCTGGCGGCGGCCAAGCGCCGCCTGAGCTTCGAAAGCGTGAAGCACGCGCTCGATTCAACCACCAAGCTCTCGGCCTTCGTGCTGTTCATCCTGATCGGCTCGCGCACCTTCACGCTGACGTTCTTCGGCGTGAACGGTCACAAATGGGTCGAGCACCTGCTGGTGAGCCTGCCGGGTGGTGAACTCGGCTTCCTCGTCGTCGTCAACCTGCTCGTCTTCTTCCTCGCCTTCTTCCTCGACTATTTCGAGCTTGCCTTCATCATCGTGCCGCTGCTGGCGCCGGTGGCCGACAAGCTCGGGATCGACCTGATCTGGTTCGGCGTGTTGCTCGCCATCAACATGCAGACGAGCTTCATGCATCCGCCTTTCGGCTTCTCGCTGTTCTACCTGCGCTCGGTGGCGGCCAAGGTGCCCTATCTCGACCGGATCACGGGACGCAGTATTGCGCCGGTCACGACGGGGCAGATCTATGCCGGCGCGATTCCGTTCGTGCTCATCCAGATCATCATGGTGGTGATCACGATCGCCTTCCCGGGGATCGTGACGCATTACAAGACGGAATACGTTGCGCCCGCATTGGACCAGAACGCGCCGCCGCCGGGGCTCGATCTGCCGGGTGCTGCGGGAGCGCCGGGGCTTGACCTGCCATCGCCCGGCGGTGCCCCAGGCCTCGACCTGCCGGCACCGGGCGGCGCCCCGGGTCTCGACCAGTCGCCGCCCGCCGCGCCGGGCTTCGATGCCGCGCCGCCGTCGCTCGATGGACCGGCCGCGCCCGCCGCGCCGACAACAGCGCCAACGCCGCCCGCTGCCGATCCCCTCGGCCCTCCGCCGGCCCTGCCATAGCGGACCGACACGAAAAGGCCGGGCGAAAGCCCGGCCTCGTCATTTGCGCTCGATGGGTTGCGGTCGGTCCTCGGCGGATCAGACCTTCTTCTGCTGTTGCAGATAGCTCATGAAGCGGTCGAAGGTGCCGTCGGCATATTGCTGCCAGAGATCGGCCTCGCCGCGATAGGCAACGAGCGAATCATAGACCTTCTTGAACTTCGGGTTTTTCGCCGAGGTCTCCTTGTAGACCTCCTCGGCTGCGTTGAAGCTCGCGGTCAGGATCTCGACCGAGAAGGGCAACACCTTCGCGCCCTGCGCATGCAGGCGGATCAGAGCCTTCGGGTTCTCGATATCGTATTTCGCCAGCATCCACGTATTCGCATAGGCGGCGGCGCTTTCGATCGCCGCCTTGTAGGCCGGGGGCAGGGCGTTGAACTTGTCGATGTTGACGAAGGCGTGGACGGTCGGGCCGCCCTCCCAGAAGCCGGGATAATAGTAGTAGGGCGCGACCTTCACGAAGCCGAGCTTCTCGTCGTCATAGGGGCCGACCCACTCGGCCGCGTCGATGGTGCCCTTTTCCAGCGCGGGATAGATGTCGCCGCCGGCGATCTGCTGCGGCACGACGCCGAGCTTGGTCATCACCGTGCCGGCGAAGCCGCCGATGCGCATCTTGAGACCCTTCAAGTCCGCGACGGTCTTGATCTCCTTGCGGAACCAGCCGCCCATCTGGGCGCCGGTGTTGCCGCAAGGGAAACCCTGGACATTATAGCCGGCGTAGAATTCGTCCATCAGCTGGTTGCCGCCGCCCATATAGAGCCAGGCATTCTGCTGGCGCGTATTGAGGCCGAAGGGGATCGAGGCGCCGATGGCGAAGGTCGGATCCTTGCCGACGTAATAATAGCTCACCGTGTGGCACATCTCGACGGTGTCGTTCGAGACGGCGTCCAGCGCCTGCAATCCGGGAACGATCTCGTTGGCGGCGAAGACCTGGATCTGGAACTTGCCGTCGGTCAGGTCCGAGACGCGCTTGGCGAAGAACTCCGCGCCGCCATAGATGGTGTCGAGCGATTTGGGAAAGCTCGATGTCAGCCGCCACTTGATTTCGGGCGCGCTCTGCGCGATCGCCGGCGCCGCGAGCGTGGCGGCTGCGACCGCCGTGCCTGCACCGACGCCGGCCGTCTTGATGAATCGGCGCCGATCCAACTTCTTCTGATCCATAGGTGTCTCCTCCCGTGAGCAGGCCGTTGCTTGACCTTCCTCCAATGGTAGAGCACGGCATCAGGCACGCCCTGTCAATCGGCTTTGATCGACGGGGCGCGGGAGATGGCGAAGCCAGGCTCAGGCCTGGAGCGGTCCGCTGCCGGCCCCGGTCGCGGTGATCGCCTTTTCGATCGTGGCGAAGTCGTCGGCGTCGAGCGCAAGGGTGGCGGCGCCGATCCAGCCATCGATCTGGGCAGGGCTGCGCGCGCCGACGATCGTGGCGGTGAGGCCCGGCCAGGCGAGCGCCCAGGCCAGAGCGACTTCGCCGATATTCGCCTCGTGCTTCTCGGCGATCGGGCGGAGCGCCTCGACGAGGGCAAGGTTCTTCTCGAGGGTTTCTCCGGTGAACTGGCTGTCCTTCTTGCGCCAGTCGCTGTCGGGCAGCCTGGCCGCCCGCTCGGCCGAGAAGGTGCCCGTGAGCAGGCCGGCCTGCATCGGGCTGTAGACGATGGTGCCGGTTTCATGCGCGTTGCACCAGGGCAGGATTTCGGCGGCGACGTCGCGGCGGATCATCGAGAAGGGCGGCTGCAGCGTCTCGACATGGCCGAGCTTCTCGCAGGTTGCGAGCGCGCCGGCATCGTGGTTCGAGAGGCCGACATGCAGGACCTTGCCCTCCTTCTTCAGATCCAGCAGCGCCTGCCAATAGGTCTCGAGCGGGAAGTCGCTGGCCGGCCAGTGCATCTGGTAGAGGTCGATGACTTCGACATCCAGCCGCTTCAGCGAGGCTTCGACCTCGCGCCTGATGCTGGCCGGGTCGCCGGAGCGACGGACGTCGTTCTTGTTGTTCGGGTCCCAGACGAGGCCGCATTTGGTGAAGACATAGGGCCGCTCGTCCTTGCCGATCCCTTTCAGCGCCTCGGCGACGATCTCCTCCGAATGGCCGCGGCCATAGATGGCGGCCGTATCGATCCAGTTGACGCCGCTGGCGACGGCGTGGCGGATGGCAGCGACGGAATCATTGTCGTCCTGCGGCCCCCATGAATCGCCGCCGATCGCCCAGGCGCCGAAGCCGACGGGCGTGATCTCGAGGCCGGTCTTGCCGAGCGGACGGGTGGGGAGGTGTGTCTTGGGCATGGGAATCTCCTGATGGGCGGCGGGATCATCGGAAAGGCGGATTGATCTTTCCAATAGAAATTTGAGCTGATATTCAGCTTGAAGAACGATCAATGGCCCGAACGGCTCATCGTTCCGGCCTTTCTTGCGGATGGCGCCCATGGATCTGCGGCAAATCGAGCATTTCGTCGCTGTCGCGGAAGACCAGCATTTCACGCGCGCGGCGCGGCGCCTCAACATCGTGCAATCCGGCCTTTCAGCCTCGATTCGTGCGCTCGAAACCCAGCTCGGCGCGCCGCTCTTCGTTCGCAGCACGCGCCGTGTCGACCTGACGGCGGCCGGCACCGTGTTTCTGGCCCATGCCAAGCGCATGCTCGCCGCCGCGCGCGACGGGCGCGATGCCGTCGCCGATGTCCAGGGGCTGGTGCGTGGGCGCCTTGCCATCGGCCTGGTGCAATCGCCGGCGCCGTTCCTCGACCTGCCCGACCTGCTCGCCACCTTTCATTCAGCCCATCCCTCGATCGAGATCCATCTCTGCCAGGCGGGTTCGGCGCACATGATCGAGAAATTGCGTGATGGGCGGGTCGATATCGCCTTCGTGCCGCTGTTCGGCGAGGCGCCGGAGGGCATGGCGACCGAGATCTTTGCCTGCGAGCCGCTGGTTCTGGTCTGCGCCCCGGATCATGCCCTGGCCGGCAGCGAGAATGTCGCGCTCGCGGCGCTGGCCTCGGAGACCTTCGTCGATTTCCAGCCCGACTGGTCCACCCGCCGGCTGGTCGACGCCGCCTTCCTTTCGGCGCGATCCGCACGGCGCGTCGCCTTCGAGGTCAACGACCTCGCCACGCTGCTCGATCTCGTCGCGCGCGGGCTCGGCGTCGCGCTGATGCCGCGGGCGATCGCGTCGGCCCGCGCCGGTGAGGCCTCGGGACCGGCGCTCGCGATCGTCGAGCTCGCGGGCCCCGAAATCTGCTGGGAGCTGGCGCTGCTCCATGTCGCCGATCCGCGTCCGGGCGCGGCCGTGCCGGTCAATGCGGCGGCGCGCGCCTTTCTCGGCCTGTTCAATGCCGCGCTCTCGCGCCGGCATCGGGGCGAACTCGAAACGGCGGCGTGACGCGGGCCATTCTTGCCACTTGCCGGCGTCGAGCCGTCTCGCCATTTGTTGGGCCTGGGTGTAGGACACTTCGATCAACAGCCGATCGCACATCATGACCAAGACTAGACCTTTCTCTCCGCTTGTTGCCGTTACTGCCGACGTCAAGGATCTCGACGGCTATCGCTGGCACGCGGCCTCCGAGACCTATCTGAATGCGGTCACGGTCGGCCTTGGCGGTATTCCGGTCGTGGTGCCGTCGCTGGGCGATGCGCTCGATATCGAGCGGCTGCTGGATCGGGTCGATGGCGTGCTGCTGACGGGCAGTCGCTCGAATGTTCACCCGGAACTCTACGGGGCCGAGGCCGATCGACGGTCGGAGCCCTATGATACCGCGCGCGACGCGACGAGCCTGCCCCTGATCCGCGCCGCGCTGGCGCGCGGCATACCGTTGCTCGCGATCTGCCGTGGATTCCAGGAGCTGAATGTCGCGCTGGGCGGGACGCTGATCTCGGAAGTCCAGGAATTGCCCGGGCGGCACGATCACCGTGCGCCCGTCTCCGACATTCAGACCGAGCGCTTCGCGATCCGGCAGGATGTCGCGATCGTCACCGGCGGCTGCCTCGGTCGCATCGTCGATGCCGATGCCATCAAGGTCAACTCGCTGCATCGCCAGGCGGTCGGCACGCTCGCCGAGGGTCTGACGGTCGAGGCTGTGGCGCCCGATGGCACGATCGAGGCGGTCAGCGTCACCGACGCGCCGGGCTTTGCCGTCGGCGTGCAATGGCATCCCGAATATTGGGTGGCGACCGATGCCCCGTCGGCGCGCCTCTTCCGCGCCTTTGGCGAGGCCATGCGGGCGCGTGCCGCCAGTCATGCTGGGCTTGCGGCCGCCGCCGAATGATCAGGTGGTGGCGAGCGCGCCGCCGAGCATGATTAATCCAAATACCAGTATGCCGGCCGCCGCGGCGATTTCCACGCCGCGGATGGCGCGCGCCTGACCAAGCGATTCGCTGCTGGAAAAGCGCAGCGCCACGTCCTTGGCTTTCACGGCAAGGGTCGCGAGCGCGGAGACGGTGAGGCCCGTGCCGAGCGACATGAACAGCACGGAGAGAATGCCGGCCCAATAGAGCTTCTGCGAAATCGCGAAGACGAGAACGATGATCGCCCCGGAGCAGGGACGGATGCCGACGGCGAGAATAGCCGACCAGGCGCCGCCGATCGTCAACGGGCGATCGAGCGCGGCGGGGTCCGGCGCATGCGAGTGGCCGCAATCGCAGACGAAGCCGGCGCTGCTTCCATGGTCATGCACGGCGCAGTCATGGTCGTGATGGTCATGTCCGGCATGATCGTGCGTGCCTTCGGCATGCGCGTGGCTGTGACCGCGGCCGGTGGCCTTCAGCCAGAGGATCCAGGCGCCGCAGATCGCGATCATGGTGTAGCTGGCGATTTCCAGCGCATCCGTCGCGCGCGTCATGGTGACGGCGGTGACGTTCAGCACCAGGGTGCCGATCGAGACCACGACGATCGCCGAGATCGCCTGCACGAAGGCCGAGGCAAACGAGATCACCACGCCGCGTTTCAGCTTGTCGCCGGAGACGAGCAGATAGGACGAGATCACCGCCTTGCCGTGGCCGGGGCCGACGGCGTGGAACACGCCATAGGCGAAGGAAAGTGCGACGAGGAAGATGGCGGCATGGCCGCTTTCCGTCAGATGCGTCAGTGCGCTGGTGAGCGCGCGATAGAACGACGCCTGCTGGGCATTGATCCAGAGAAAGAAGCCCTTGAACGGACCGGCCCATGCCACCGATCCGGAGCCATCCGGCGTGGCGATGCCGAAGGGCGTCGAAACGGCGAGCGCGATCCCCGGCCAGGCCAGCAGGGTCGCAAGGGCCGCAAGCAGCCGGCGCAGCCGCTTCACGAGCATTTGACCGAAATCAGGCTCGCCAGGCTCGATGCGGCGTCGGCGAGGTTTTCCGGCAGATCGTGCTGGTCGGCGGGAATGGCCGCGAGCATGGCCATGGTCTTCTCATCGAGCTCATGCGGCGGGCGATAGCCAGCCTTGCAGTTCGGCGGTGCGCCGTTCAGCGTGATGGCATGGTCCTTCACGAAATCGAAGGCGACGAAATATTCCGGATCGAAGACTTCGAGCGTCGTCTGCTTGCCCGGCGCGATCGGCTTGCGGATCGGCAATGTGTAGAAGAGCGTCAGCCGGCTTTCGTGGAAGTCGAGCCAGTATTCGGTCGGGAAATCGACCGGAACATGATGGCCATCGACCTTCAGCAGCGTGAAATAGGCGTAATCCTTCAGGGAATCGACATTGACCTTGGCGAGCGGCTGCAACTCCGCATCGGAAAGCTTGCCGTCGCCATTCGCGTCGAGGCCCTGCACCGCAAAGGCGGTGAACGCCTCGTCGAATTGCCAGATATGGCGGATGGCGGTCATGCGGCCCTGCGGGTCGAACACGATCTCCTCGCGGGCATCCACGAACACATGCGGATGGGCGAAAGCGGCCGCCGGGCCGAGCGTGCAAAGGGCAAGGGCGATCAGCAGGCGAAGCATATCGTTCGGTCTTTTTGCCGAGGAAACTGCCACGAAATGGCCAGATAACTGCGGCCGGATCATGTCGATCGCGGCCGCGACCAGCTCAGCACATGCCCGATGGGGGCCTGTGCTCCTCGAACCATTTCACCAGGAAATCGATGAAGGCGCGGACCTTGCCCGAAAGGTGTCGGCGATGCGGATAGACCGCATAGATCCCGACGGCCGGCGGCTCGAACGCCTCAAGGACCGGCACGAGCCGGCCCGATGCGATATCGTCGCGCACGACGAGGAAGGGCACGATCATGAAGCCGAGTCCCGCCAGGGCCGCCTGCCGGCCGGCATTGGGGCTGTTCACTTCAACCCGGCCCTTGACCGGCACCGAGATACGTTCGCCATCGAGCATGAACGGCCAATTGCCCCGATAGGCGACATTGGTGTCGATGATGCAGGGCTTGCCGGCCATGTCGTGCGGCTCGGCAGGCATGCCATAGCGTTCGATCACGTCGGGCGTGGCGCAGATCATGATGCGGAAGGATTCGAGCCGGCGCGCGATCAGGCTCGAATCGTTCATCGCCGAAATGCGGATCGCGACGTCGAAGCCTTCGTCGACGACATCGACGAAACGGTCCTCGAGATGAAGATCGATGGTGATGCCGGGCTCGCTGACGACGAAATCCATGATGGCGCGGCCGAGCTCGCCATCGCCGAAGGTGCGCGGCGCACTGATCTTCAGCCGTCCGCGGGCAGCGGCATGCGCGTCGCCGACGGAGCTCTGCAAATCCTCGATCCGCTGCAGGATTTCCGTCGCATCACGGGCATAGGACGATCCCACCTCCGTCAGCGACAATGTCCGCGTGGTGCGATTGAGGAGGCGCGCGCCGAGTTCATCCTCGAGTTCGCGCACATATTTCGAGATGAGCGCCTTGGAGCGCCCCATCTTGCGGGCAGCGGCGGAGAAACCTCCGGCCTCGACAACCTCGACGAAGGTGCGCATGCGGGTCAGCGTGTCCATGCGACGTCGATCCTAGCCGGCCATGATGCGGCGCGCGAGTTCGATCAAGGCACGGTCGCGACCGGCGGGCGCAACCAGCGAGACGCCGAGCGGACAGCCTTCATGCTCGGCGAGCGGCAATGAAATCTGCGGCAGGCCGGCGAGGCCGGCGGTGCAGAGCATGGAGAGGGCGCGGTTGCGGTAGGATTCGAGCGTATCGCCGTCGAGGCCGATCAGCGGCGCGATGCCCGGCGTCGTCGGAATGGCGAGCACGGTGTCGTCGCCGAGAAGCTCGGTCAGCCGGTCGCGCACATGCTGCCGTCGCAAATCGGCCGCGTCATAATCCTCGCGCGTGACACGGCTCGCCCATTCGAAGCGCTCGCGAATGCCGGGTCCGAAGACGGGCTGGTATTGTTGGATCCAGGCGCCGTGCGCCTGCCACGCCTCATAGGCCTGCAGCGTGCGGAAGATCATCCGCCATGCAGTCAGGCCGTCTTCCGAGACGATGACGGCGCCTGCAGGCTCCAGATGGGCCGCGATGCGCGGCGAAGCGGAGCGAACCGCCGCCTCTTCGAGATCGCCGAGGAGGAGCGCGTGAATGTCGTCGCCGACGATGAAGCGCCTGAGCGGCGGGCCCGCTTTGTCGTCGCCGAGCAGCACGTCGCCGACGCGGGCGAAGGTGTCCGCATCGCGTGCGAACCAGCCGACCGTATCGAAGCTCTCGGCGAGCGGCACGACGCGGGAAATGTCGATCCGCCCGAAGGTCGGGCGGAGGCCGATCAGCCCGTTATAGGAAGCCGGCGCGCGGACCGATCCGCCGGTGTCGCTGCCGAGGGCGAAATCGACCAGGCCGGCCGAGGTCGCTGCCGCCGAACCGGAGGACGAGCCGCCGGGAATGCGGCCGGCCGCGCGGATATTGACCGGCGTGCCGTAATGGAAGTTCTCGCCATTCATGGAATAGGCGAGTTCGTCCGTATGGGTCTTGCCCACGAAACGGGCGCCCGCGTCGAGAATGCGCTGAACGGCCGGAGCGCTCACCGTCTTGATGTCGCTCTGGCTGCGCTTCAACGGATGGCCAGCGCCGGTGGGATAGCCGGCGACGTCATAGAGGTCCTTGACCGCGAATGTGAGGCCGGCAAGCGGGCCTTCGGCGGCCGACGGAACCTCGACGGGCGGATAGTCGAGAAAGGCGTTGACCGGATCATGGGGCAGAAGCATGGGCGGCTTTCGGTTTCCTTGCGGAACGAATTCGCATCACGGCAGGCGAAGCGCGATGCAGGCGACATGAAGCCCTGTCATAGCGCTATTTTTAGGCCTGTGCCAAAAATCGATGCGAATGCGCTTGTCACGCCGAAATGGCGGCGCCATCAGAACGCGGATCGGACGCGCCGTAGATGCGTCCGTCCTTGCGCCGCACCAGCGCGCCGGCATGGCCCATGACATCGGCATAGCCCTCGCTGATCACCTCGACATCGTGGCCGGCACGCGCCAGCGCCGCGACGAGGTCGGGATCGAAGCGGTTCTCGAGCCGCAGATTGGTGTGCTCCGAGCCCCAGGTCTTGCCGAGCAGCCAGCGCGGCGCGTCGATCGCGTCGCCCAGCTCCATGCCGAAGCGGGCATAGCGGGTGAAGACGGCGCCCTGCGTCTGTGGCTGGCCTTCGCCACCCATCGTGCCATAGCTCATGATGCGGCCGTCATCGAAGCGGGCCATCGCCGGGTTCAGCGTGTGGAACGGCTTGCGGCCGGGCTCGAGCGGGTTCAGCGCCTTGCGATCGAGCGAGAAGCTCGAGCCGCGATTCTGCCAGGTGATGCCCGTGCGCGGCAGCACCACGCCGGAGCCGAACTCCCAGAATATCGACTGGATATAGGAGACGGCGAGGCCGTTGGCGTCGATCGCGCCGAGCCAGACCGTATCACCCTTCGGCGCCGGCTGCGGCCAGGGCAGGGCGCGCTTCATGTCGACGAAGCTCGCCTCGCGATCGAGCGCGCGCGGCGTCAGATGGACGGAGAGGTCGCCCGCGAAAGTCGGATCGGTCACGTGCTGGTCGCGGATCATGAAGGCGCGCTTGGTCGCCTCCACCAGGCCGTGCACATGCTCGAAGGTCTCGCCGCGCTTCACGCCGAGGCGGTCGAACACGCCGAGAATGATCAGCGAGGCGAGGCCCTGCGTCGGCGGCTGCGCGTTATAGACGGTCGCGTCGTCGAGGCGCACGGAGAGCGGCGTGCGCATCCGTGCCTCATGACGCTTCAGGTCCTCATGCGTCACGGGGCTGCCAACCCGGTCGAGGTCGGCGGCGATCTCGTTCGCGATATCGCCGCGATAGAAATCGAGGAACCCTTCGCGAGCGAGATGATCGAGCGTATCGGCGAGGCGCTCCTGGCGCAGGATCGCGCCGAGTTCGGGAGCCTGGTCGTCAACGAGGAAGACGTCCTTGAAGCCGGGCGCGGCCGACAGCGCCGCCAGATGCTGCCTGGTCAGGCCGGCCTGCGAGCGCGTGACGGCGCTGCCGTTTCGCGCGAAGGCGATGGAATTCGAGAGCAATGTCGGCCGGTCGAGCCGCCCACCGAGGCTCTGCGACAGCTCATAGGCCATGTTCCAGCCGGAAACGGCGCCGGCGACGGTCAACGCCGCATCCGGTCCGCGCGTCGGGATGCGCTCATATTCCTTTTCGCGATAGGCCTTGATCGTCGCCTTGGCGCCGGCGCCGCCGCAGGCCTCGATATAGCGCGGCTCCTTGCCGGGCTCGCGCACGAGCCAGAAGCCGTCGCCGCCGATCGAGTTCATATGCGGATAGACGACGGCGATGGTGGCGGCCGTCGCGATCATCGCCTCGAGCGCATTGCCGCCCTGGCGCAGGATTTCAGCGCCTGCCTCCGCGGCCGCCTTGTGCGGCGCCACGACCATACCCCTGTCGCCGACGATCGTTTCGCTCACCCGGATGCTCCCTCAATGACCGTCCTCTGCATAGGAGAAATAGGCCGCCGTCGGAAGGACGAATCACCGCTGCGGCGTGCGCGCCAGCCTAGGCGTTTCGCTATGAAAACGCCTCGAAATCCCGAGTTTTGGCTGCACGAGGATCATGGAAATCGAGCTTTGCCTTAATGCGAGGCGCCGTCCGCGCTTTTTTGGGCAGAAGGCGCAAAAACCGCTTGAATGTGAAGGGCCATGCGCATACGTACCTCCTCGCCCAATTATCGCACGTGCCTGTGGTTGCGTGCCGACCGGTGGGGCTTCGGACAAGAGGCCGAAGCGACGCCCAGGTGGACCCCGAAAGGGCCACGAGGAGATCGGGAGTGATCCCGAATAGGTCGGCAGCCGGAAAGCGAAACCGGTGAACTCCGTCTCCGCGGAGGACGCGACTTGAAGCAACGACGTAGCGGGCTTTTTTGGTCTCACCCGGCTCTCCAAAGGTCGGGGTCACTGAAGAGGCACTACATCCTTGCCGGGCGTGCGGATCGGGTCTCCCGTTCCAAGCGACGGCAGCGCTCACGGAAAATCACATGATTTTCCTGCGTGACTGCCACCCGCGAAAACAGCCGGTTCGCCGGCAAAACGGTTCGTTCTCAACGTTCCGATCGCGTCCATAGCGGTCGAAGCGACGATTTCGTACCGGTTCGCCCTCGCTTTGCAACGCTTTAGGCCTTCATTGGCCTCGGGGAGACCCACCATGACCGCACGCATCATCGACTTCCTCAACACCCGACGTCCCGACGGCCCGTGCCTTGTGGTCGATCTCGATGTGGTCAGAGAGAATTACCTCACCTTCGCGCATGCCCTGCCCGATACGCGCATCTTCTATGCCGTGAAGGCCAATCCGGCGCCGGAAGTGCTGGCTCTGCTCGCCTCGCTCGGCTCGAACTTCGACTGCGCATCGGTCGCCGAGATCGACATGGCGCTGGCCGCCGGCGCTACGCCCGACCGCATCTCCTATGGCAACACGATCAAGAAGGAGCGCGATATCGCCGCTGCCTTTGCCCGTGGCATCGACCTCTATTCGGTTGATTGCGAAGCCGAGGTCGAGAAGGTCGCGCGCGCTGCCCCCGGCGTCCGCGTGTTCTGCCGCATCCTCTGCGACGGCGCCGGCGCGGAATGGCCGCTGTCGCGCAAGTTCGGCTGCGAGCCCGAAATGGCGATCGGCGTGCTGGAGCATGCGCAGGCGCTCGGCCTGCGCGCCTATGGCATTTCGTTCCATGTCGGTTCGCAGCAGGGCAACACCGAAGCCTGGGACGGCGCTCTGGCTTCGGCCGCCGGCATCTTCCACACGCTGGCGGAGCGCGGCATCCAGCTCGGCATGGTCAATCTGGGCGGTGGTTTCCCGACGAAGTATCTGAAGGACATCCCGGGCGTGGAGAACTATGCCTCCTCGATCGACGCTGCCCTGAAGCGCCATTTCGGCAACCGTATCCCGGAGACGATCATCGAGCCGGGCCGCGGCATGGTTGGCAATGCCGGCATCATCAAGTCGGAAGTCGTGCTCATCTCGAAGAAGAGCGCGGATGACGAAGTGCGCTGGGTCTATCTCGACATCGGCAAGTTCGGCGGTCTCGCCGAGACGATGGACGAGTCGATCCGCTATCCGATCCGCACGTCGCATGATGGTGACGCGAAGACGCCGTGCATCCTCGCAGGCCCGACCTGCGACTCCGCCGACGTGCTCTACGAGAAGGCTCCCTACGAGCTTCCCGTGACGCTTTCGATCGGCGACGAGGTGCTGATCGAGGGCACGGGCGCCTACACGACGACCTATTCGGCCGTCGCTTTCAACGGCTTCCAGCCGCTCGCCTCCTACATCATCTGAGGCCAGCCATGATCGCAATCGGTGCGGAGGCGCCGGCGGAAGCCGGCGCCCGCGAGATGCTGCTCGACCGGACCATGGGTCCGGATCGGTTCCTGAAATGTTCGGAGCGTCTGCGCGAAGGCCGCCTGCCCGCCAACGGGCTGGCGCTCGTCGCGCGCGACGGCGACGAGATCATCGGCACGGTCCGCCTCTGGAACGTCTCGGCCGGCGGCCGCGACGCGCTGATGCTCGGCCCGCTGGCGGTCTCGCCAGAGCGGCAGAGTGAGGGCATTGGCGGCAAGCTGATGCGCGCGGCGCTGAACCGCGCCATCATGTTCGGCCATGGCGCGGTGATCCTTGTCGGCGACGCGCCCTATTATGCGCGTTTCGGCTTTTCGACCGAGGCGACCGCGCGGCTGCAAATGCCGGGACCCGTCGATCGCAACCGCTTCCTTGCGGTCGAACTGGTCGCGGGCGCGCTCGACGGCGCAGCCGGCATGGTCGTGCCGACGGGCGAGTGGGCGGTTCCGCCGATGCTCGTTCCCGACTATGCGCTGGTCGCTGCGCCGATGCGCCAGGCCGCCTGAATCGGACGCAGGGCTGGACCATACGGTCGGCAGTCACTACCTATAGCGTTGTCTGACATGCGAGGACGGGACAGGGTGCTGTTCCGTCCTTCGCTTTTTATCCGTCACAATAGAAGGTTATCCTAGCCGATCTGTTTGTGTGCGCATTCAAGGAGTATCGTTTTATGACGAACTGGCCCGTCTATGGTCGTATCGATGGACCCGTTGTGATCATCGGATTTGGTTCGATCGGTCGGGGAATACTCCCCCTGCTCAGGCGACACTTCGCGCTCGACCGCTCGCAGATCATCGTTGTTGAGCCGAGCGACGAAAATGCGGGCCTGCTCGCGACCTTCGGGGCGCAACACATCAAGGTCGCGCTGACGCGCGAGAATTATCGCAATGTGCTGACGCCGCTCCTGACCGGCGGTGCGGGGCAGGCCTTCTGCGTCAACCTCTCGGTCGACACCTCCTCGCTCGACATCATGAAGCTGACCCGCGAACTGGGCAGCCTCTATATCGACACGGTCATCGAGCCCTGGCCGGGCTTCTACTACGACCACAAGGCCGATCCGGCCTCGCGTTCCAACTATGCGCTGCGCGAGGAGCTTCTGGCCGAGAAGCGCGCCAATCCCGGCGGCCCGACCGCGATCTCCTGCTGCGGCGCCAATCCGGGCATGGTGTCCTGGTTCGTCAAGCATGCGCTGGTCGACGTCGCGCGCGATCTCGGCATGGAATTCGACGAGCCGAAGACGCGCCGCGAATGGGCGAGCCTGATGCGTGCGACGGGCGTCAAGGGCATCCACATCGCCGAGCGCGACACGCAGCGTTCGCGCAATCCCAAGCCGCTCGATACGTTTGTGAACACCTGGTCCGTCGACGGCTTCGTCTCGGAAGGGCTGCAGCCGGCCGAACTCGGCTGGGGCACGCATGAGAAGTGGATCCCCGACCACGCCCGCGCCCACGATACGGGCAGCGGCGCGGCGATCTTCCTGCTCGGACCGGGGGCGGATACGCGCGTGCGGAGCTGGTGCCCGACGCCGGGACCGCAGCTCGGCTATCTCGTCACGCATAATGAGGCAATCTCGATCGCCGACCATTTCACGGTGCGCGAGGGCGGCGAGGTCGTCTACCGGCCGACCTGCCACTATGCCTATCATCCCTCCAACGATGCCGTGCTCTCGCTGCACGAGATGTTCGGCCGTGCCGGCCAGCGCCAGACCAAGGCGCATATTCTGAGCGAGGAAGAGATCATCGCCGGCCGCGACGAGCTCGGCGTCCTGCTCTATGGCCACGCCAAGAACGCCTATTGGTATGGCTCGCGCCTGACGATCGACGAGGCGCGGCAGAATGCGCCGTACCAGAACGCGACCGGCATGCAGGTCACCTCGGCTGTCATGGCCGGCATGGTCTGGGCGCTGGAACACCGCATGTCCGGCATCGTCGAGGCCGACGAGATGGACTATCATTTCTGCCTGCGCATCCAGCGGCCCTATCTCGGCACCGTCGAGGGCATCTATACCGACTGGACGCCGCTGACCGATCGACCGGGCTTCTTCCCGGAGGATATCGACGCCAGCGACCCCTGGCAGTTCCGTAACGTGCTGGTCCATTCCTGAGGGCAGGGCGTCGGTTCAAACGATTCTGGAAGGCCGTGGCGGCGTCGCAAGGCGCCGCCATATTCTTGTCGGACTCATTAATGCTGCGATGCACCATGGCCTATGCTGTTAATGCTGCGTTGCGTTAGGCGCATTGCTGGCATACGCATTTTCGCAGTGCTCATCTCTCGGGACCGTCCGTATATTCAGGTCAACAAGAACGGCGCAGACGAAAGAGCGCGACGTTCAAACGAAATTCGAAGATCTGAAGGAAGACGAAAATGGCCAACAATCTGTTCGCGACGTATAAGAACTGGCTCAAGTACCGTGAGACGTGCAACGAACTGAACCGTCTCAGCAACCGTGAGCTCAATGATCTCGGCATCAATCGCGGCGAGATCACCCAGCTGGCCAAGCGCGCCGCTGGTTACTAAGAATTCTGGAATTCGCAGGGTACGAACCTCCTCCCTCGTTCCCAGCGATCTGGCGAAAGGCAAACCTCCTCCCTTGCCTGACGCCGTCCTTGAAAGACCCGCCGACCTCCTCCCCGGCGGGTCTTTTTTTGTCTCGAATTCCCGCCGAAGCATCCGACCGAAAAGTGGAATCCGGTTTTCGGATCGATCCGATGCGAAAACGAAGAGATGGATCGCCTCTTTGCGTCCGGCAGGACGCATGGCGATCTAGAACGGCTCTTCCTCCGGGAACCAGCGTCGCCGAGGGCGCTCGCGCCGCCGACGTGGACGCAGCAGCCAGGCAAGCGGCGCAAGCACGAGATAGACGAGAAGAAAGCCGAGGCCAGCCATGACCAGGCCGGCAAGGTTGGTCGGCACCGCCGGCTCGTAGTGATCCAGGGTCGCGCGAAGCAGGGGCTGGTCCGGCGCCTCGATAAGCGCGCGCACGCGGCCAAGCGGCCCATTGCGCTCGAAATCGGCATATTGGGCGCTGAGCCGGCCGTAACGGTTGATCGCCGCCTCCACGCTCGCGCCGCGAAGCTGGATGAAGGTCTGGTCGGACGATTTCATCGCCGCGACGGCCTTCTGCCGGTCGAGCCCTGCATTCCCGGCGTCGCGATCGAAATCCCTGACGACACGGCCAAGTTCATCGACGGCCCCGCCGAGGCGCTGGCGATATTGCTGGGCGAATTCCGGCGCCTGCGACGCGGCAAAGCCGCAGAACAAGGCCGTCGCCATGGCCAATGACCGTCCGATCATCGCATCCGATTTCCGTTCCTGCGCGAAGCCTCGACATGAGGGCTCATCGCAATCTGGAACTATTTTGATCTACATCATTTCAGAGCATAAAGGCGTGGGGGCCGGGGGAGATGAGTCGGCGCCCCTTGCGGAGGGACATGATGCCGAAAATCAGCCAATGGTTCATCAAGAGCGCCATCATCTATCTGATCATCGGGATGTGCGGCGGCATCTTGATGGGCATGAAGCAGGATTTCACGCTTGCGCCGGCGCATGCGCATTTGAACCTGATCGGCTGGGTCACGCTGGCGCTGATGGGGCTCTACTATAACGTTCACCCGCTCAAGGCCGCCGGCAGCCTGGCGCGGATCCAGTTCTGGGTGTCGACCGTCGGCGTCTGGATCATGATCCCCGGTCTCGCCCTGACGCTGATGCAGATCGCGCCCGGCGAACTCCTGACGATCCTCGGATCGATCGTGACGCTCGCCGGCGTCGTCCTGTTCGCGATCAACGTCTTCCGGGACTGAACGGCGCGCTGCGTCTGACCGGCGCGCCTGTCGCCGGCATCAGCCGCGAAGATCGACGATACCCGCTTCGCCATCCTCGGTTCCGAAGGCGAGGCGGATTCCAGTCTTGTCCCAGGCCAGCGCCGTGACGGGGCTTTCGCCCGCCTTGCGCAGCACGACCTCGTCGCCATCGCCGAAGCGGGCGGCGAGTACCATGCCGTCCTTGTAGCCGATCGCCACGACCTCCTCGGTCGGATGGCAGGCGACGACGGTGACCACCGTCTTGTCGCGCGCGCCGAGTTGCAGCGGCTGCTTGCCCATCGGGCCGTCCTTGAAATGGAACGGCCAGAGCACCGCCATTTCCGCGCCGGAGGTGGCAAGGAAGCGCCCCTTGACCGACCAGGAGATGGACTTGACCTTGCCGGGATAGCCCGACATCCGCATGTGGCCGCCGCCATCGGCGACGCGCCAGCCATGCAGCGCGTTTTCCTGCATCGCCGTGACGACATGCCGGCCATCGGGCGAGAAGGTCACGCCGATATGCGAGCCCTTCCATTCGAGCGATTGTGGCTTGGCGTCGGTGCCGATCCACCAGAGCGACACGCCATTATAACGGGCCACTGCCAGGCGAAGGCCCTTCGGCGCGAAGGCGAGGCCGGCGACGGTCCGCTCATGTTCGAGCGTCCGTTCCTTGCCGTTCGGGAAATGGACATAGGCCTCCCGCCCGCCGGCGAAGGCGATCACGCCATCGGGGCCGGTGGCGAGCTGGTCGATCCACTTCTTCGGCTTTTCGGCGATCGTGTCGATCTTGCCCGCCGGATCGATCGCGACGACACGGCCATCATCGCCGCTGGTGATCAGGCGGTCGCCATCCCAGGTGCGGGCGGCGGCGAGAAGGCCGCCGGAATGTGCCTGAAATTTTTCCGCCGACACGCCGTCCGCGAGCGCGACCATGCCGTCGCCCAACGCGAAGACCGGCGTCTTGCCGAGAAAATTCGCCGCGACGACATAGGCTCCGAGGGGGAAGGACTGGATGGTGGGCAAAGCAATCGTTCTTCTATGGGGTGGTCGAGAGGTGGTCTGCGAGCCGGCTTGCGGCCGGCTTCGGCGACAGGGGGAGAGGCCAAGGAGCCATCCGCTCATCATCGCCGGCTTGGCGCCGGCGATGAATTGTCCGTTGGGCGGGGCCGAAGCCCAGGCCTCAGGCCGCGATCAGGCAGGCCTCGAAGCTCTGTCTCAGCGCCTCTTCATTCAGCTTGCGGCCGATGAAGACGAGGCGGCTCTCGCGCTTCTCGTCGTCCTTCCAAGGGCGCTGATGCGTGCCCTCGACGATCATGTGCACGCCCTGCAGCACATAGCGGTCCGGGTCGCGATCCATCGAGAGGATGCCCTTCAGCCGCAATATGTTCGGACCCTCGACCTGCGTCACCTGCTGGATCCATGGGAAGAACTTGTTCGGATCGAGCGTGCCGCCGCGCAGCGAGACACTGAACACCGAATCGTCATGGCGCGGATGGTGGTGATGGTCGTGGTCATGATCATGGTGGTGATGATCGTGATCGTGGTCATGGTCGTGATCATGATGGTCATGATCGTGGTCGTGCTCGTCGGCCTCGAGGAACTCGGGGTCGAGCGTCAGGATGCGGTCGAGATCGAAGGCGCCGCGATCGAGCACCTTGGTCAGGTCGATGGCGCAGCGCTCGGTCCGGTGGATCGTCGCATGCGGATTGATCTCGCGAATGCGCTTCTCGACAGCGTCGAGCTGCTGGGCGCTGACCAGATCGGTCTTGTTCAGCACGACGACATCGGCAAACGCGATCTGCTCCTCGGCTTCCGGCGCATCGTCGAGCCGGGTCAGCAGGTTCTTGGCGTCGGCAACGGTCACGACCGCGTCGAGCTTCGACTTGGCGCGGACGTCGTCATCCATGAAGAAGGTCTGCGCGACCGGTGCCGGATTGGCGAGGCCCGTCGTCTCGACCAGGATGCCGTCAAAGCCGCCGGGGCGCTTCATCAGGCCTTCGACGACACGGATCAGGTCGCCGCGCACGGTGCAGCAGACGCAGCCATTATTCATCTCGTAGATCTCTTCGTCGCTTTCGACGATGAGGTCGTTGTCGATGCCGATCTCGCCGAACTCGTTGACGACGACGGCGTATTTCTTGCCGTGGTTTTCCGAGAGAATGCGGTTCAACAGCGTCGTCTTGCCGGCGCCGAGATAGCCGGTGAGCACGGTGACCGGGATCTGGGTTTCCGTCATGAATGAGTCTCCAGCGCGGATTTGAGCCCTACGCGAAAGGGGAAGGACGAGGCCAGTGATATAGGCGATGTCCGCCCGGATTGCATCAGGGATGCAACAATGTTCAGGCCACCCCCGGCTTGGCCTTCGACCGCGCGGCGCTATCCCTGTCCACCGCCCAGCACGCCACCTGCGTCTCGCCATGCCATGCGAGCTCCGGCCGCTCGACGCGGCAGCGATCGAAGGCGAGCGGGCAGCGCGGGTGGAAGGCGCAGCCTTGCGGCGGGTTGAAGGGGGAGGGGAGTTCGCCCTTCAGGCGGATGCGGTCGCGGTGACGGTCGGGATCGGCGACCGGGGTCGCCGAGAGAAGGGCCTGCGTATAGGGGTGCAGCGGCTCGGCGAAGAGCTTCTCGCGCGGTGCCTTCTCGACGATCCGGCCGAGATACATCACGACGATCTCGTCGGCCATGTGGCGCACGACCGAGAGGCCGTGGCTGATGAAGAGGTAGGAGAGGCCGAGGCTCTCCTGCAATTCGACCAGGAGATTGAGCACCTGCGCCTGGACCGAAACGTCGAGCGCGGAGACCGGCTCGTCGAGCACCAGGATCTTCGGCCGCAGCATCAGCGCGCGCGCGATCGCGATCCTCTGGCGCTGGCCGCCCGAGAACATGTGCGGATAGCGATCAATATGCTCGGGCCTGAGGCCGACGCGCTTCAGCATGTCGAGCACGGCCGCGCGGCGCTCGCTCGCGCTCATGGACTTGCGGTTGATCAGGAGCGGCTCGGCCAAAGCGTCGCCGATCTTCTGGCGCGGATTGAGCGAGCCATAAGGATTCTGGAAGACGATCTGGACTTCGGACCGCAGCTTCTTCAGCGCCGCATGGTCGGCGGAGGCGATGTCGGTATCACCGATCATCAGCCGGCCGGCGCTTGGCGGCTCGATCATGGTCACGAGACGGGCGAGCGTCGACTTGCCGCAGCCGGATTCGCCGACAACCGCGAGCGTCCGGCCCGCCTCGAGCACGAAACTGGCCTCGGCCAGCGCCCTGATCGTCGCGCTCGGACGGAAGGCGCCGCGGCTCACCTCGTAGAATCGTGCGAGATGGCTCGCCTCGAGGGCGACGGGAGCATTCATGCTGCGATCTCCCGGCCTTCGGGGTGGGGATGGCCGACCGGGCGACCATGCGTCAGCGGGTAATGACAGAGCGCTAAGCCGGCGATGGCGCCCTGGCGCGGCGGCGCCTTTTCGCGACAGCGTTCGGTCGCAAAGTGGCAGCGCGGCTCGAACAGGCAGGCCGGCGGCCGGTCGAACTGGCCGGGCACGACACCGGGGATCGAAGGCAGGCGACGACCCTTGGCGCGTTCCGGCAAGGCTGCAAGCAGCGCGGCCGTATAGGGATGATGCGGATCGGCGAAGAGCTCGCGCACCGGCTGTTCCTCGATCTTCTGCCCGGCATAATGGACGGAGACTCGCTCGGCCGTCTCGGCGACGACGCCCATGTCGTGCGTGATCAGGACGAGGCCGGTGCCGGTCTCTTTCTGCAGCGAGACGAGCAGTTCGAGGATCTGTGCCTGGATGGTGACATCGAGCGCGGTCGTCGGTTCATCGGCGATGATCAGCTTTGGCCGGCAGGCGAGCGCGATCGCGATCATGACGCGCTGGCTCATGCCGCCGGAGAGCTGGTGTGGGAAGGCGGTCAGGCGTCGCTCCGGATCAGGAATGCCGACCGAGGCGAGCAATTCGAGCGAGCGCTGCTTGCGCGCGGCCTTGTCGAGACCGAGATGGACCTTCAGGCTCTCACCGATCTGGTAGCCGACCGTGAAGCACGGGTTGAGGCTCGACATCGGCTCCTGGAAGATCATGGCGATGTCCTTGCCGATCAGCCGGCGCCGTTCGCGCGGCGTCAGGCTCAGGAGATCGCGGCCGTCGAATGCGAGCGTCTTGGCGGTAACCGTCGCCGTCCAGGGCAGCAGGCCCATGACGGCGAGCATGGCGACGGATTTGCCGGAGCCGGATTCGCCGACGATCGCCAGGATCTCGCTCTTGTCGACCGAGAGGGAAACACTGTCGACGGCGCGGAACTGCCCGCCGCCGGTCTTGAACTCCACCGTGAGGTCGGAAATCTCAAGCAGCGCCATTTCAGCTCCTCCGCATCTTGGGATCGAGTGCGTCGCGCAGGCCGTCGCCGACGAGGTTGATCGAGAGGACCGTGATCAGGATGGCGAGGCCGGGCTCGGTGACGATCCAGGATGCGCTCTGCAGGAATTCGCGCGCGGAGGCGAGCATCGCGCCCCATTCCGGCGAGGGCGGCTGCGCGCCGAGGCCGAGGAAGCCGAGCGCGGCGGCCTCCAGGATGGCGTTCGAGATGGTCAGGGCCGCCTGGACGATGATCGGCGCCATGCAGTTCGGCAGCACCGTGATGAACATGATGCGCAGCGTGCCGGCGCCGGCGACGCGCGCCGCCACCACATAGTCGCGCGTCTTTTCCGAAAGCGCGGAGGCTCGGACGAGACGGACATAGTTCGGCAGATAGACGACCGTGATCGCCACGATCGTGTTGGTCAGGCTCGGGCCGATGATCGCGACGATGACGATGGCGAGCAACAGGCTCGGCACCGAGAGGATCACGTCCATGGCGCGCATGATGACGATCGACGGCCAGCCAGGCGCGAAGGCGGCGACGAGGCCGAGCACGATGCCGGCGATCATCGAGGCGACGACGACGGACAAGCCGATGAAGAGCGAGAGCCGTGCGCCGAAGATCAGGCGCGAAAGCATGTCGCGGCCGATCTCGTCGGTGCCGAGCAGGAAGGCGCGGTTGCCGCCTTCGACCCAGGCGGGCGGGATGCGGGTGAACTCGCGGAACTGCTCGCTCGGGCCATAGGGCGCGATGAAGTTGGCGAAGATCGCAACCAGAACCAGCAGGCTCAGGATGATCAGACCGAGAAGTGCCGCCCGGTTTTCGGAGAAATCTCGAAAGAAGGCGGCGATCGGTCCGGGCGGGGTCTCGACGCGCGGCGCGGAGGCGGTCGTGTCAGCGGGCATGGCGGATCCTCGGGTTGAGCACGCCGTAGAGCAGGTCGACCAGGATGTTGATCACGATCACGATGCCGGAGATCAGCAGCACGCCGCCCTGGAGCACGGGATAGTCGCGGCGCTGGATCGATTCGATCAGCCAGGTGCCGATGCCGGGCCAGGAGAAGATGTATTCCGTCAGCACCGCGCCGGCCATCAGCGCGCCGACCTGCAGGCCGATGACCGTCACGACCGGGATCAGCGCATTGCGCAGCGCGTGGATGCCGACGACGCGAAATGGCGACAGGCCCTTGGCCCGGGCCGTGCGAACATAATCCTCGCCCAGCACTTCCAGCATGGCGGAGCGCGTCATGCGCGCGATGGTCGCGAGCGGGATGGTGCCCAGCACGATCGTCGGCAGGATCAGATGCGACACGGCCGAAAGGAAGGCGCCGTCCTGGTCGGAGAGGAGGCTGTCGATCAGCATGAAGCCGGTGACGGGCTCGAAATAATAGAGCAGGTCGATCCGGCCCGAGACGGGGGTCAGGTCGAGATTGACCGAGAAGAACAGGATCAGCAGCAGGCCCCACCAGAAGATCGGCATGGAAAAGCCGGTCAGCGCGACGCCCATCAGCGAATAGTCGAGGAAGGTCCCGCGCCGCGTCGCCGCGATCACGCCGGCTGGAATGCCGAGCACGACCGCGAACACCATCGCGCAGAAGGCGAGCTCCAGCGTCGCCGGAAAGAGCGTCGCGAATTCGCTCAGGACGGGCGCATGCGTCGAGATCGACGTACCGAAATCGCCATGGGCGAGTTGCCAGAGATAGTCGAGGAATTGCTTCCACACCGGCTGGTCGAGGCCAAGCTGATGGCGGAATTCGGCGAGGCGTTCGGGAGAAATGCCGCGCTCGCCGGTGCGCACCTCGATCGGATCGCCGGGAACCAGGCGGATCGCAACAAAGGTCAGGAACGCGATCGCCAAAAAGGTCGGGACGACCAGAAGCGTGCGTCGGATGATGAAACCGAGCATGGTATGTCCGTGGCGGCCGAGACGGTTCTTGCGCCTGCCGACGTCATCCCCGCGAAAGCGGGGATCCATCCTGCTCCGGACCGGAGCAGGATGGATCCCGGGTCTGCACTGTGCTTCGCCCGGGATGACGGAGGTGTGGTGCGTCCCCCGTCATCGGTCCATATGCCTGCGAGAGGCTATTTCAGGTCGACGTCGGTGAATTCGTGGCGGCCCAGCGGGCTGACCTTGTAGCCGACGACTTCCTTCCGTACGGGCTCGAACACGACCGAGTGGGCGATGTTGAACACCGGCACCTCGTCATGGGCGATGACCTGCATCTCCTCATAGAGCTTGGTGCGCTCGGCCTTGTCGGTGATGCGGCGCGCCTGCTTCAACTTGTCGTCGAAGTCCTTGTTGCACCATTTGGCGAGGTTCTGTCCGCCGGGGCGGGCCGCATCGCAACCGAGCAGGAAGAAGAAATTGTCCGGATCGCCATTATCGCCGGTCCAGCCGAGCTGGCCCATCTGGTGCTCGCCCGCCTGCAGGCGCTTGCGATATTCGCCCCATTCATAGGAAACGAGATTCGCCTTGATGTTGAGCTTGGCGAGGTCGGCCTGCATGATTTCCGCCACGCGCTTGGCGTTCGGATTGTACGGCCGCTGGACGGGCATCCACCAGAGATCGGTCTCGAAGCCGTTCTCGAGACCAGCCTCCTTCAGGAGCTCCTTGGCCTTCTCGACATCATGCGGATAGTCGACGATCTTGTCGTTGTAGCCCCAGATCGTCGGCGGGATGAGGTTCTTGGCGGGCTGGCCGGCGCCGAGATAGACGTCCTTGAGGATCGCGTCCTTGTCGATCGCATAGGTGACGGCGAGGCGCACGCGCTTATCGTCGAAGGGCTTCTTGGTGACGTTGAAGGCGAGGTAGCCGATATTGAGGCCCGCCTGCTGCATCAGGTCGACATTCGGATCCTTGCCGATCGCTTCGAGATCGGCCGGATTCGGATAGCCCATGATGTGGCATTCGCCCTTCTGGACCTTGGCCCAGCGCGCGGTCGGATCCTTGGTGATCGCGAAGACGAGATCGTCGATCTTCGGCTTGCCGGCCCAGTAATCCGGGAACGCCTTGTAACGGATCACGGCGTCCTTCTGGTACGCGACGAAGGAGAACGGGCCGGTGCCGACCGGAACCTGGTCGACCTGCTCGGGCGTTCCGGCCTTCAGCATCGCGTCGGCATATTCGGCCGAGAGGATGGTGGCGAAGTCCATGGCGAGATTGGCGAGGAACGGAGCCTCGGGACGAGCCAGCGTGAACTTGACCGTGTAGTCGTCGACCTTGTCGATCGACTTGATCAGGTCGGGCATGCCCATGTCGTTGAAGTAGTCATAAGCGCCGCCAGACACCTTGTGGTAGGGGTTGTCGTCCTTCCACTGGCGATTGAACGAGAACAGCACGTCGTCGGCGTTGAAGTCGCGGGTCGGGGCGAAGCCCTTGACCGAATGGAACTTCACGCCCTTGCGCAGGTGGAACGTGACTTCGAGGCCGTCGGCCGAGACGTCCCACTTTTCGGCGAGGCCGGGGACGACATTCGTCGTTCCGGGCTCGAACTGGACGAGCTGGTTGAAGGCCGGACGGGCCGCGTCGAGCGACGTGCCGGTCGTATTGATCTGCGGATTGAAGTTCTCCGGGCTGCCTTCGGCGCAATAGACCAGCGTCTTGGCCTCGGCGGCCGTCGCAAGGCCACTCACGAGCATGGTTGCCGCCAAAAGGCGGGTCAGCTTATGCATGTTCAAACTCCCCTGGCGAGCGCCAACGCGGCGCTCAACTGAATTCGCCACTGCAGCGGACCCCTTCTTATTGCGGGATCTCGATCTGGCGATAAGGCTTCAATCGAGCCGAGGCCGCGAGCGAATGCAAGAGGCAATTTTCGCGTGTGATCAACTGCTCAAAGCGCTTCGGACTTTCTCCACAATCGATTCAGAGGAGCGCCAATGGGATTCGAGGGTCAGATCGGCGATATGCGGGGTGAGGATCAGGTTGGGCACGCCGGCGAAAACAATGCCGGATTCGATCGTCAGCGGCTCGCTTTCGAAGCTGTCGAGCGCCGCGCCGCGCAGATGGCCGGCTGAGAGCAGGTTTGCCACCGTCGCCTCGTCGATGATGCCGGCGCCGCCGACCGAGATCAGCACGGAACCCGCCTTCATGCGGTTGAGCGCCATCGCGCCGAGGCGGCCCTTCAGCTCCGGCCGCGCCGGCAGATGCACGCTGACGACGTCGGCCTCCGCGATCAGCGGATCGAGATCGGTCCGCTCCGTATCGTGCCATACCGGGTGGTCCGGCTTCAGGAACGGGTCCCAGCCGATCACCTTCATGCCGAGTGCGCGGGCGCGGCTCGCCGCCGCACGGGCGCCGAAATCGAAGCCGATCAGGCCGAGCGTGCGCCCGCCGATCTCGCGCCCGACCAGATGGCCCCGCGGCCATTTGCCGTTCACGACGTCACGCGTGGCGAAGAAGGTGCCGCGCGTGAGCATCAGCGCCGCGGCGATGACATATTCGCCGATCGCGTCGGCAACCATGTCCGGCGCGCGGATCACCTGGATCCCCCGCGTCTCGCAGCTCAGCGTATCGATATTGCCGGCCGGCGAGCCGACCTGGCCGATGACGCGAAGCGCGATCGCGTCGGCGATCAGCGGAATGTCGATCTCGGTCCGGTCGCGGACGATCAGGCCGCTCGCCCGGCGCAGAAGGCGTCCGAGCGCAGTGGGGTCCATGCCGAGCGTCGGCTCGTAATGGACCTCGAAGTCGCGCGAAAGCTCCGCGACCGCATGCTTGTGCATGAACTCTGAAATAACGATGTCGACCAATGCCCGCCCCCGGGGACCCGCGGCGAAACCGTCGCGTCAGCATCTAGTCTAGCGATCGCCCGGTCGATTTCCCAAGCGAAATCACTGTCACAATCGCAATCAGACGGGCGGATGCCAGAGACGGTCTGGATCGAATGCCGCAACGTCCTTCAGGAGTTGGACGAAGGCCAGCGCCTGATGCTCGACGACGATCTTGCCCTTTTCGGCGGTCGCGCGCGCCGCATTGCCGACGGCGCCGGCCGGATTGAGGTCCTGCGCCTTCCAGCCCATGGTCGCGACCGTGCCATGGAAGCGCAGATGCTCGAATTCCTGCATGAGATTCAATTGGGTGGAGCGGAAATCTTCGGCCTTGTCCATTTTCACCAGATCGGGCCGCAGATGGAGCATTACCGATGTCTCCATGTCGCCGCCATGGATGCCGTAGAAGCTCTCCTCGTCGAGGAACAGGCCGGCCGGTTGGCCGAAGCGCGACCATGCCGTCACGACGACCTGCATGTCGTATTTGATCCTGAGTTCGCGCGCGACGATGTCGACGATCGGCACATTGCCGCCATGGGAATTGACCAGCACCAGCTTGCGCACGCCGGCGCGCGCCACGCTGTCACCGATCTCGATCCACATCTTGGTCACGGTTTCCCATGTGAAGGTCAGCGTGCCGGGCGAGGAGATGTGTTCGTTCGACTTGCCGATCGACTGCAGCGGCAGGAACGTTGCCGGCAGATCCTCGGGCAGGAGCTCGACCACCCGCTTCATCAGGCCGCCGCCGATGCAGGCATCCGTGAAGACGGGCAAATGCGGACCATGCTGCTCGATGGCGCAGACGGGCAGGATGGCGATCCAGTCCTTCGTCGACGGATCACGGAAGTCGGGGGCCTGCATCTCGTGCCAATAGGGGCGGGGAAGGGTCATAAAGCTACCTTACTGTGCAAGTTCGGTGATTTGATCGAATAAGTCGCGCAGACCGTTCGCCGCGCTCTCCAGCGCTTCCGCATCTAGCGATATGCTGCCCTGCAGCTTCTCATTCCCGGCAACCATAACTATCTCGACGTACCGACCTCCCAAGACATCGCCAACGATCCTTATCGACAGCTCGCCGTCGAGAGCCTGCCAGACTTTGTCGCTTTCCCAAGAGCGCCAAGAGGCGGACGCCTCCAAGAAGGCACCGGCTGGCGATCCGGCAAATAGTGTCGAGCTTCCGACGACACCCGAGAAATGATCAAACCTTGCGGCGAACCGGAAGTAGATATCGTCATCCCACTTTCTGAGTTCGCCAAACTCGATCCAGCTAGAGCTCGATATCGATTTGATTCGAAATGCTTTTTCCTCCACCTCAAAGCGCCTCCAGGAATATCTTCGCGGCCTTGCCGTGCTCGTAGCGGAGTTCGCCGAGATCGACGCCGATCGGGGCGCCATCCTCCACCCGCCATTCGCCCTTGACCATGACGCGATCGGCCGCATGGGCGCCGCAGAGGACCAGCGCCGCGATCGGGTCGCCCGCGCCGGAAAAGCGCAGTTCGTCGAGCGACCAGAACGCCATGTCGGCCTGCTTGCCGACCGCGATCGTCCCGATATCGTCACGGCCGAGGCAGCGCGCGGAACCTTCTGTGCCCCAGCGCAGCGCGTCGAGATGGGTGACGCTTTCGGCGTTGTATTTCAGCCGCCCGATCATCAATGCGTGGCGAACGGCTTCCATCAGGTTGGAATTGTCGTTGGACGCGCCGCCATCGACGCCGAGGCCGATGGGCACGCCGGCGGCTTCCAGCTCCTTGGTGCGGCACATGCCCGATGAGAGCGTCATGTTCGAGGTTGGGCAGTGGCAGACGCCGACGCCATGCTGCCCCAGCTTCGCAACCTCTTCGTCGTCGAAATAGATGCCGTGCGCGAGCCAGGCCCGGTTCGTCAGCCAGCCGCAATCCTCCAGATAGTCGGCTGCTGTCATGCCATGTTTCTCGCGCGCGAAGGCCGCTTCCTGGCTGGTCTCGACGAGATGGGTATGGAGCCTGCAATCATGCTTCTCGGCCAGCGCCGCCGTCTCGCGCATCAGCCGCTTGGTGACGTCGAAGGGCGCATTCGGCGCCAGCGCCACGCGGGTCATCGCGCCGTCGGACATGTCGTGATAGCGCGTGATGACGCGCTCGCAATCGGCGAGGATGACGTCATCGTCCTGGATGGCGCCGCCCGGCGCCACGGCCTGGCTGTCTTCGGCCCCGGTCAGGTCCAGTGCGCCGCGGGTCAGCGTCATGCGCAGGCCGAGCTTCGCGGCCTCCTCGGCCTCGATGTCCATCGCGCCCTCGAGACCGCGCGGGAAGAGATAATGATGGTCGGAGGCGCAGGTGCAGCCCGACATCATCAACTCGGTCATGGAGAGCCGCGCCGCGAGGCGGAAGTTCTCCGCGTTCACATATTTTGTCCAATAGGGATAGATCGAGGTGATCCAGGGCCAGAGCGACTTGTTGATCGCAGCCGGATGCGCCCGCGTCATCGTCTGGAACATGTGGTGATGCGTGTTGACGAGGCCTGGCGTCACGACATGGCGCGCGGCATCGAAGACCTTGTGAACGGGATGGACGGGTTCGGCGCCAGCCGGCACCAGTTCCGCGATCCGGCCGCCCGCCACGACGACGCCACGCTCGGCTCCCGTCGCCAGCGTTGCAATCGGGTCCTTGATCCAGGTCCGCTCGGCCATGCTCGTCCTCGTCCCATCTTTGGTTGGAGACAAGATAGCGTTCGCTGGGATCGAGCAAGAACATATGTGCGGCAAGGATCGGCGCGATGTTCCCGGCGAAGAGGGAAGTGCGTGCGGATTGGCAGGGAAGGCAAGACGTTAATCGACTAACTCCGCCCAAACCCTCCCCTTGAGGGAGGGTCAAAACCGCTTCGCGGTTTTGGGGAGGGGGTGCTTGTGGCGGATCGAGGCGGTAAGAACGCCTTGGCGTCGCCAAGGCTAACCCCGCCCCAAAACCGCTTTGCGGTTTTGACCCGCCCGCAAGGGGCGGGTTGAAGACGGAGCGTGTCCCGAATGAGGGGGGGGTTAAATCGCTTCCAGGAACTTCTTCGCCGCCTGGCCGTGTTCATAGCGCAGCTGGCCAAGATCGACGCCGATCGGAGCGCCGTCCTCGACCTTCCAGTCGCCCTTGACCATGACGCGGTCGGCCTTGTAGGCGCCGCAGAGGACGAGGGCGGCGAGCGGGTCGCCCGCGCCGGAGAAGCGCAATTCGTCGAGCGAATAGAAGGCCATATCGGCCTGCCGACCGACGGCGATCGCGCCGATATCCTTGCGGCCGAGGCAGTTGGCCGAGCCCTCGGTCGCCCAGCGGAACGCGTCGAAATGGGTGACGCTCTCGGCATTATAGGTCAGGCGGCCGATCATCAGCGCGTGGCGGATGCCTTCCATCAGGTTTGAATTGTCGTTCGAGGCCGAGCCGTCGACGCCGAGGCCGACCGGAGATCCGGCGGCTTCGAGTTCCTTCGTGCGGCATTGGCCGGAGGCGAGGACCATGTTCGAGGTTGGGCAATGCGAGACGCCGACGCCGGCCTTGCCGAGGCGCTTCACCTCGTCATCGTTGAAATGGATGCCATGCGCGAGCCAGACCCGGTCGCTCATCCAGCCGACCTCTTCCAGATAGTCGACCGGGCGATAGCCGAAATGCTCGAGGCAATAGGCGTTCTCGTCGCGCGTCTCGGCAAGGTGCGTGTGCATGTGGCAATTGCATTTGGCGGCCAGCTCGGCCGTCTCCACCATCAGCCGCTTGGTGACGTTGAACGGTGCGCAAGGAGCGAGCGCCACTTGCAGCATCGCGCCCTCAGAGGCGTCATGGTAGCGGTTGATGACGCGCTCGCAGTCGGCGAGGATCGTGTCGGTATCCTGCACGGCATTCTGGTCGGCATTGCCGCCTTCAGCCTCGGTCAGGTTGAGCGAGCCGCGCGTCAGCGTCATGCGCACGCCGAGCTTGCCGGCCTCGTCGGCCTGGATGTCCATCGCCTCGTCGAGGCCCTTTGGATAGAGATATTGATGGTCCGAGGCGGTGGTGCAGCCGGACATCAGCAGTTCGGTCAGCGCGAGGCGCGTTGCGAGGCGAAGATTGTCCGGGTTGACGTTCTTCGACCAGATCGGAAACAGCGCCTGCAGCCAGGGGAAAAGTTCCTTGTTGATCGCCGCCGGATGGGCGCGGGTCAGCGTCTGGAACATATGATGATGCGTGTTGACGAGGCCCGGCGTCACGACGTGCTTCGAGGCGTCGAAGACCTTGTGGACAGGATGGGTGGGCTCGGCGCCCTTGCCGACCAGTTCGGCGATCTTGCCGTTTTCGACGACGATGCCGCGCTCTGCCCCATCGGCGAGGACCGCGATCGGATCCTTCAGCCATACCCGTTCGGTCATTGTCGGCATCTCCCGGCCCCGTGAATGATCGTCGGAGGCTAGGGCGCTGGCGGGGAAGTTACAAGCCGCCGCCACGCCGTACGGTTGATGTTCACGGGATGTGCAATAGGGCGATCAGGCCGAGGCTGATGGCGCCGAGGATGAGCAGGGAGATGAAGGCGGCGGCGAGAATCCGGCGCCCGGAGCGGAGGACCGCGCCTATATCGACGCCGAGCCCGAGCGCGGCCATGGCGATGATGGTCAGGATCGACGCGATCGCCTGGATCGGCGGAAGCGCGGCGGCGGGTATCAGTCCCGCTGTCCGCGTGGCGCCGAGGACGATGAATCCCACCACGAACCAAGGCACGAGATGATGGAGCGGCGGCAATTTGCCTTCGCTCCGGTTGCCCATGCCGAGCGCGAGCACGACCGGCCCCAGCATCAGTACCCTGAGCAGCTTGACCATGGTGCCGATCTGCACGCTTTGCGCGGCGACGGGAACCGTGGCGGCCAGAACCTGCGGCACGGCATAGACGGTCAGGCCGGCAAGCACACCATATTGGACGGCTGAGAGCCCCAGCAGCGGAACGAGCAGCGGCAGGGCGAGCACGGTCACGACGCCGAGCACGGCCGTGAAGGCGATGGAAGACACCACTTCGTCGGCATCCGCGCCGATGACCGGCGCGGTCGCGGCGATGGCGGAGTTGCCGCAGATCGAATTTCCCGCGGCCACGAGCAATGCCATGCGATGCGGCAGGCCGAGGGTTCGCCCGGTGATGTAGCTCGTTGCGATGGCGGTCGCCACGACCGCCACGACGCCGACCGCAAGCGCGGGGCCTGCTGCGCGAATGGCATCGATATCGACCGACGCCCCCAGAAGCACGATGGCGATCTCGAGCAGGATGCGTGCGGAGAAATCGGTTCCGCGCTTGAAGGCAGGGGCCGGGCGCCACACGGTGCGCAGGATGGCTCCGAGGATGATGGCGAGGACGAGTGCCTCGATCCAGGCGCGGCCGAACAGCCGGGCCTCGATGGATTGCAGCAGCAGCGCGGCGAGCGCCACGGCGCCGCAGAGACCCAGCCCGGGGAGGTATTCTTTTGCGCGATGAACGATGGAAACAGGCATGATATGATTTCTTGATCCGGTCACCCTGAGATCGCGCTTCTCATTCGTTCATTCCATTTCGAATTTTCTCACGAATTGTTCGCTTCAATCGAATGATATCCATGACGCTGGAACAGCTTCGTATCTTCGTCGCCGTGGCGGAGCGCCAGCATCTGACCCGCGCTGCCGCCGATTTGCGGCTGACGCCGTCCGCCGTCAGCGCGGCGATCCGCGTGCTCGAGGATCGCCATGGCGTCGCGCTCTTCCATCGTGTCGGTCGCGGAATCGAGCTGAGCGAGGCCGGGACCATCTTTCTGGCCGAGGCCAAGGTGGTGTTGGCGGGGGCCGAACGGGCGGAGACGACCCTGTTCGATCTCGCGGGCCTCCGGCGCGGCAGCCTCTTCATCAAGGCGAGCCAGACGATCGCCAGCTATTTCCTGCCGCCGCTTCTGGTCGATTTCCACGATGCCCATCCGGCCGTCGAGATCGGTCTCGCGATCGGCAATACCGAGACGGTTGCGGCGTCCGTGCTGGATGGCACGGCGCAACTCGGTTTCATCGAGGGCGCGATCGACGAGCCGGCCTTGTCGATCCGCGCCATTGCCGAGGATCGGCTGATCGTCGTGGTGGGGCCGAGCCATGAATGGTCGGATGGGCGCCTCGTGACCCGCGCGGACCTGTTGCGCACCCGCTGGATCATGCGCGAGCGCGGATCGGGAACCCGCTCATCCTTCGAGCAGGCACTGGAGGCGCAGGGGATCGAGCCCACGGCGCTCGATGTGGCGCTGGAACTGCCCTCCAACGAGGCTGTCCGTTCGGCCGTCGAACGCACGGCGCTCGCCACTGTGCTCTCGGAAAGCGTGGCGCTGCCGCATATCGAGGCCGGTCGGTTGAAGCGGGCAGGCTTCGATGCCGTACCGCGCCTCTTCTCGATGATCCGTCATAAGGAGCGCTATCGGACCCGGGCGGCGCTCGCCTTCGAGGAGCTTCTGCTCGGTCGCTGAGCCTCAGCCGCGCGCCAGTGGCAGCACACGGCTCTCCTCGCGGCCGAAGCCATGGATCGCGATGCGGTCCTCGAAGATCTCGACGATCGCATAGGTGTTCGAGTCGGGCGTATCGACCATGCCCTTGAAGTTGACGAAGTGGATGTCGCCGAGGGCGCCATAATTGCCGGCGTGATTATGGCCGTTGAAATAGGCCACGACATGCCTCGACCGGGTCAGCCTGTCGGCCACGCGCTCGCTGTCCCAGAGATTATGCGCGTTCGCGGGATAGACCGGGTAGTGGTTCATCACGATGATCCGCTCGCCCGCCTGCTCGGCCGCGCTGATGGTCTGGTCGAGCCAGGCGAATTGCGCGTCGCTGAGCGCGCCGTTCCAGCGCTGCGCATTGGCCGCGCCGGCAGCGGTCAGGGCTTCCAGATGGTCGGCTGCAATCGCCCGCCGGCTGTCGCCCTCCGGCGGCGCGAACAGGCTGACTTCATTGCCGTCGAGCAGGATGAAGCGATAGCCGCCGCCGGCAAAGTCGTAATAGGTCCGCTCCAGACCGACCCGCGCGGCGATGGCCGGCAGATGCTGGGCGGCCACGGCGAAATCGTGATTGCCGAGCAGGAAGAATTGTGGGTGCCGAAGCCGACTGTAGAGCGGGAGAATGTCGTCATAGCTCGCGAAATCGCGGTCGATGATGTCGCCGAGCGTCACGACGAACTGCAACTCGGCCGCGTTGAAGGTCTCGATCGCCTCGTTGAGCTTGCCGAGGCTCTTGGCGTAGTAGCGGTTGAGCTCGCGGTTTGGCGGGATCGCTGCATATTGCGGGTCCGCGATGACGCCGAAGCGAAAAAGCGGGTCTGACGGTCCACGGTTCGGATCGACCGTGAAGGCGGCGCGGGTGTCGGGCATCGAGGCGTTACCAATCGGGGAAGCGGGCCGATGCGAGGTCGCGCCGGCGTTGATCGTGAGCCGTCTTGGTAGCGTGCGAGGATTGCAATCGTTTGACGGCCCGAAAGGCCGGTGATCAGCCGGCCTTCGCCGCAACCGCCTCGACCTCGACGAGGAATTCGGGCCGGGTGAAACCGGAGACAATGAAGAGCGTCGAGGCCGGCAGAGGATCGCGCACATAGAGGTCGCGGACCGCCATGTAACGGCGCATGTCCTCGCGCTGGGTCACGAAGGCTGAGAGCCGCACGATATCGCCATAGTCCATGTCGGCCGCTGCCAGGATGCGGCCGATGGCCTGGAAGCAGATTTCGGCCTGCTCCTCGATCGTCTCCGGCACGCTGTCGTCGGCACGCACGCCGAGCTGGCCGGACGTATAGACGAAGCGGCTGCCGGCCGGCACTTCGACGCCATGGCTGTAGCGGCCGAAGGGCGCGCGGATATCGGGGGGAACGACGGATTTGTTCATCTTGTGCCTTTGCAGCGCTTCTCTGGTCGCGAAACTAAAACCCGCTGGGCGCCTCCGGCAAGGCCCGCTGGAGACCGTTCGCAATCAGGTCGCACAGGCTTTCAGCATTTTGTCGCACATGATGGCGTGCGCTTGACGCATCTGCTGCTATATCGAGCAGATTCTTTCCCATCGAACACCCGTTGCGAGATGGTTTATGGTCAAATCACAGCCTCGCGAGGCGTGTGCGCATGAGATGGGCATGGCACAGCTCTTGCGACAGTGTGCGGGTTCGTATGTTCGGTTGCTGCGCTTGCCGTGCGGGCGGCGGGACCGGGGGAACGGCGGGCGGCATCTGTCGCCGAGCAGAGAGGAAGGCGAGATCAGATGAGTTCGATGAAGACGAAGTTTATCGGCTTGGCGGCGGGGGCTGCTGCGCTTGCGTTCTCCGGTCAGGCGTTCGCGCTCGACGAAGTCCGCTTCGGCACCAACTGGCTGGCCGAGGCCGAGCATGGCGGCTTCTATCAGGCAGTCGCCGACGGCACCTATGAGAAGTACGGCCTCAAGGTCACGATCGTGCAGGGCGGCCCGCAGGCTGCTGGCCGTTCGATGCTCCTGGCCGGGAAGCTCGATTTCTTCATGGCCGGCAACCAGATGGAGACCTTCGCGTCCGTCGAGCAGGGTGTTCCGATCGTCGAGGTTGCCGCGGTCTTCCAGAAGGAGCCGCAAGTCCTGATCGCCCATCCCGATACGGGCATCGACAAGTTCGAGGATCTGGCCAAGGTCCCGACGCTCTATATGAGCGCGGAGGCTCTCTCGAGCTATTTCGCGTGGATGAAGTCGGCTTTCCCGGGCTTCAAGGATGAGCAGTACAAGCCCTACACCTTCAATCCGGCACCGTTCCTCGCCGACAAGAATTCCGCGCAGCAGGGCTATGTGACGTCCGAGCCCTTCGCGATCGAGACGCAGGGCGGCTTCAAGCCGAAGGTCTTCCTGCTCGCCGATAATGGCTTCGACACCTATTCGACCATGATCGAGACGATGCAGGACACCGTCGCCAACAAGTCCGATCTGGTGCAGCGCTTCGTCGATGCCTCGATGGTCGGCTGGTACACCTACATGTATGGCGACAACACGCTTGGCAACGAGTTGATCAAGAAGGACAATCCCGAGATGACGGACGCGCAGCTCGCGTTCTCGCTCAAGGTCATGAAGGAAGACGGCATCGTCGATTCCGGCGAGTCGCTCGAAAAGGGTATCGGCTGCATGACCGATGCCCGCTTCAAGTCGTTCTACGACAAGATGGTCAAGGCGGGCGCCGCAAAGCCCGACCTCGACCTCTCCAAGGTCTACACGACCAAGTTCGTCTGCAAGGGCGTCGGCAAGGAACTCAAGAAGTAAGTCCTGCCGCCCGACAGCTCCGTTCCGGGGGCACTCAACTGGCCCCGGAATGGCCGCATTCCAAACCGACTGAAGGCGGCCGCGACAGCGGCCTGGCCGAGTGAGAAGGTTGATCTTGTCCACTACCGCACCGAACCTCGTCGTCCCGCACAGTGCAGCCTCCGCGGCGCACGGCCGACCCATCGTCAGGCTCGATCATATTTCGAAGACGTTTTCCAACGGCACCATCGCGCTGAAGGATATGTCGCTGACGATCGGCGAGGGTGAATTCGTCAGCCTGCTCGGACCGTCCGGTTGCGGCAAGTCGACGGCGCTCAGGATCATCGCCGGTCTCGGCGAGGCGACAACCGGCCGTGTCGAATGGCCGACAATGTCGCACGACGCCGCTGGCAAGCCGGAGCGCGAGATCGGCTTCGTCTTCCAGGAGCCGACTCTGATGCCCTGGGCGACGGTGTTCAAGAATGTCTGGCTGCCGCTGCGCCTGCACGGCCTCTCCAAGACGGCGGCGCGCGAGCGCGTCATGGCCGCGCTCGAAATGGTCGGCCTCGAGAAATTTGCCGATTCCTATCCGCGCGAACTCTCCGGCGGCATGAAGATGCGCGTCTCGATTGCCCGCGCGCTGGTGACGCGGCCCCGCGTGCTGCTCATGGACGAGCCATTCGCGGCGCTCGACGAGATTACGCGCCAGAAGCTCAATGACGACCTCCTGCGGCTCTGGGAGCAGTTCGGCTGGACGATCGTCTTCGTGACGCATTCCGTGTTCGAGAGCGTCTATCTGTCGAGCCGCATCGTCATCATGGCCGCCCGGCCGGGCCGCGTGATCGACGAACTTTCGGTCGACGCGCCGCATCCGCGCGGCATCTCGTTCCGGACCTCGACGGCCTATAGCGACTATTGCCGTCAGGCGTCCGAATCCCTGCTTTCCGCCATCGGGGCGAATGATCATCTATGAGCAGCATGGACCAGACCAGCGTTGCGGCGGCGCCGCAGGAAGAAAAGGTGGCATCGCCCGGCGGCGGTATCGCGCCGAGCGAACGTGCGCTGCGGATCATCGTGCCGGTGGTGATGCTGGTCGCGCTGGTGGGGCTCTGGGAGTGGTACACGACCGCCTATAACGTCCCGCACTACATTCTGCCGGGTCCCGATCTCGTCGCGCAGTCGATGATCAATGATTGGCCGGTGCTCAGCCAGGCGCTGCTGGTAACGCTCAAGATCACCTTCGCCGCGCTCGGTATCGCGTTGGTCGGCGGCGTTTTGATAGCGATCCTGTTCGCCCAGTCGAAATGGATCGAGCTCGCCCTTTCGCCCTACATGGTCATCCTGCAGGTGACGCCGGTGGTCGCCGTCGCGCCGCTGATCCTGATCTATGCGCCGTCGACGCAGGCGGCGCTCCTGATCTGCGCCTGGCTCGTCGCCTTCTTCCCCGTCTTCTCCAATACGGCGCAGGGGTTGAAGAGCACGGACCACAATCTCCTGAACCTGTTCGAGCTCTACGGCGCCTCGCGCTGGCAGACGCTCATTCATCTGAAGCTGCCGGCTGCACTTCCCTTCTTCCTGGCGGGCCTGCGCATTGCCGGCGGTCTGGCGCTGATCGCCGCCGTCGTGGCGGAGTTCGCGGCAGGATCGGCCGGTGCCGGTTCGGGCCTCGCCTTCCGCATTCTGGAATCGCAATACAGGCTCAATATTCCCCGCCTCTTTGCGGCGCTGCTGCTGCTCTGTGGCACCGGCGTCGCGATCTATGGCGTGACGAGCCTGCTGTCCCATCTTCTGCTGCGTCGGTGGCATGAAAGCGCCATCCGGCGGGAGAATTGATGATGTCGACTGGTTTTGCCGCTCTGCCCGAGGCGGAGCGCTACGTTCTGGCGCGGGCGACGCTTCCGGCCGCCGTGGCCGAAGGCTTTGACGGCGCCGATGTCGGCGAAGGCCTGATGCGGGCCGATATCGTCATCGCGGATGGGCGCATCGAGGCGCTGCGTCCTGCCGGCAGCGTCACCGATCTGCCGCTCTTCGACCTCGATCACGGCCAGGTCTGGCCCTGCTTCGTCGACATGCACACGCATCTCGACAAGGGCCATATCCTGCCGCGCCGCTCGAACCCGGACGGCACCTTCGATGGGGCGCTCGAAGCGGTCGGTGCGGATCGCGACGCCCATTGGTCCATGGCCGATGTCACCGCGCGCATGGATTTCGCCATTCGCGGCGCCTATGCGCATGGCACCAGCCTGATCCGCACGCATATCGACAGCGTGCCGCCACAGTTTCCCACATCCTGGCCGGCCTTCGCCGCCATGCGCGACAAATGGGCGGGCCGGGTCGATCTGCAGGCCGTGGCGCTGACGCCGGTCGACCTCTATCTCGATCCGGCGTTTCGCGGCCGTCTGGTTGAGACCGTGCTCGAACATGGCGGGATATTGGGCGGCGTCACGTTCATGATTCCCGAACTCGCCACCGCGCTCGACCAGCTCTTTTATCAGGCCTCCGAGCACGGCCTCGATATCGACCTGCATGTGGACGAGACGGCCGATCCCAATGCGCGTTCGCTCCGGGCGATCGCCGAGGCCGCGATCCGGGCGGGCTATGAGGGGCAGGTGACGGTCGGCCATTGCTGCTCGCTGGCGCGGCAGGAAGCCGACGAGGCCGACCGGACAATGGATCTAGTCGCCGAGGCGGGTATCGCCGTCGTTTCACTGCCCATGTGCAACATGTATCTGCAGGACCGTCATCCGGGCCGGACGCCGCGCTGGCGTGGCGTCACGCTTCTGCATGAAATGGCATCGCGCGGGATCGCCACGGCGGTCGCGTCCGACAATACGCGCGATCCCTTCTACGCCTATGGCGATCTCGACGCCGTTGAGGTGTTTCGCGAGGCGGTCAGGATCCTGCAGCTCGATCATCCGCTCGATGCGGCGCCCCGTGTGCTCACCACGACCCCGGCCAGCGTGCTGCGGCGCCCCGATGTCGGCCGCATCAAGGTCGGCAATTCGGCCGATCTGGTCCTCTTCAAGGCGCGCAGCTGGACGGAATTCCTGTCCCGGCCGCAATCCGACCGCACCGTCATCCGCGCGGGCAAGGCAATCGATCGAACATTGCCCGACTACCGCGAACTCGATTCCCTCTTCGGACTTTGACCATGGCCCACCAGTTCAAGAACGACCTCGCCGGCTTCAAGGCTGACCTCGAAGGCATCGCCATCGAGGAGAATCCTGCGCTCGTGAAGCAGAAGAGCCGCGATTTCTTCTGGTATTCGCCGGTGCTGAAGCGACAGCTCGATCATGTGACGGCCGATCTGATCGTCACGCCCAAGGACGAGGCCGAGGTTGTCCGCATCATGAAGGCGGCCTTCGCCCATGATGTCCCGATCACCGCGCGCGGTGGCGGCACCGGCAATTACGGCCAGGCCATGCCGCTTTCGGGCGGCGCCGTGCTCAACCTTGCCGAGCTCAACAAGGTCAAGAGCATCACACCGGGCAGCGTCGTGGCGGAGACTGGCGCCATCGTCGCCCAGATCGACAAGGAGACGCGGGCGCACTCGCAGCAGGAATTGCGGATGCATCCCTCGACCGCCAATACCGCGTCGATCGGCGGCTTCGTCGCCGGTGGATCGGGTGGCGTCGGTTCGATCCGCTGGGGCGGTCTGCGCAATCTCGGCAATGTCATTCGCCTTCGGGTCGTGACGGCGGAAGCGGAGCCGCGGACGCTGGATCTCACCGGCTGGGATCTGCACAAGGCTGTGCACGCCTATGGCACCAATGGCGTGATCACCGAAGTCGAGATGCCGCTGACGGCCGCCTATGACTGGGTGGACGTGCTGGTCGGTTTCGACGACTGGATGACGGCCGTGCGCTATGCCGACGAACTCGCCCATGCCGACGGCCTGCTGCTCAAGGAAATTGCGCCGATCGCGGCGCCCGTGCCGCACGACTATTTCCTGCGCCACCAGAAGTTCATCCGCCGCGAGCAATCGGTCGTGGTGCTGATGGTCGCGCCGCAATCGATGGACGCCTTCCTCGCCTTCACACAGAGGGCGAAGGGCGAGGTGCTGATCCGCTACGACCAGGCCTCGCCTGCCGATTTGAAGGGCCTGCCGCCGGCCTTCGAGCTTTGCTGGAACCACACCACGCTCCGCGCGCTCCGGGTCGATCCAAGCATCACCTATCTGCAGACGCTCTATTCGCCGCCTGACCATATCGAGAAGATCGAGACCATGACGCGGATCTTCGGCGACGAAGTTCCCGGCCATCTCGAATTCAACCGCTTCGACGGCCGGATCGCGGCGTCGGGCCTGTCGCTGGTCCGCTTCACGACCGAGGCTCGGCTCGAGGAGATCATTCGCATCCATGAGGATCATGGCTGCCCGATCTTCAATCCGCACCGCTACACGCTCGAAGAAGGCGGCATGAAGCAGACCGACGAGATCCAGCTCGCCTTCAAGAAGGAAGTGGACCCGAAGGGGCTGCTCAATCCGGGCAAGATGATCGCCTGGGAAGACCCGAACTACGACTACCGCTCCCAGAAGACGTATCTGTTCCCGGGCCTTCAGCAGGCGAGCTGACCATGCGCGTCCTCGTGGTCTATGCGCATCCGGTCGAAACCAGCTTCAACGCCGCCGTGCATCGCACGGTGGTCGAGGCATTGGAAAAGGCCGGCCACGAGGTCGATGATTGCGATCTGAATGCCGAGGGCTTCGATCCCGTCCTGTCGCGCGAGGAGCGGCTCAACTACCACGATCTCGACGTCAACCGCCGCAACGTCGATCCCTATGTCCAGCGCCTGCTCAACGCCGAGGCGCTGGTGATCTGTCATCCAGTCTGGAATTTCGGCTTTCCGGCGATTCTGAAGGGCTTCTTCGATCGCGTCTTCCTGCCCGGCGTTTCGTTCCGGATGGAGAATGGGATCGTCAAGCCGAACCTCCACAACATTACCAAGCTGGCCGCCGTCGTGACCTATGGCGGCGCGCGCTGGCGGGCCTTTGCGGTGGGCGATCCGCCGAGGAAGATCGTCAAGCGCGTCTTCGGCGCGCTGATCAAGCCGTTCGGACCGGTGCTCTATCTCGCTCATTACGACATGAACCGTTCCACCGATGCGACCCGTGCCGCCTTTCTGAAGAAGGTCGCGGCAGCCATGGAGCGTTTTTGAGTGCGCGCGCTCGTCGTCTACGCCCATCCCGTTCCGGAGAGCTTCGTCGCCGCGCTGCGTGATACGACGGTCGAGGCCCTTCAAAGGGGCGGTCACGAGGTGAGGCTGCTCGACCTCTATGCGAGCGATTTCGATCCCGTGATGGGGCCGGACGAGCGGCGGCGCTACAACGAGCCCGGCATCAATGAGGCGCCAGTAGCCGAACATCTCGCGCTCATCAAATGGTGCGAGATGCTGGTATTCGTCTATCCCACCTGGTGGTTTGGCCTGCCGGCGATGCTGAAGGGCTGGATCGATCGCGTCTGGGTGCCGCATGTCACCTTCGTCATGCCGACCAAGCAGCATGGCCCGCTGCCGGCCATGCAGCACATTCGTCGCCTCGGCATCGTGACGAGTTGCGGCGCGACCTGGCTGATATCGAAATGGGTTGGCGAGCCCGGGCGGCGCACGATCATGCGTGGGCTGAAATCGCTCTGCCATCCGCGCTGTCGCACGATCTATCTCGCTCATTACGAGATGGACAGCTCGACACCGGAGAGCCGGAGCCGCTATCTCGCGAGCGTTCGCGACAAGATGGCCCGCTTCTGAATCACATCAGCGTAAGTCGGATCGCACCGCCGATGGCGCTTGCTCGCAGAGCGGTCAAGCATGTCATTCGCCGGTCACCCGGCTGTCGTCATTAGGAGAGTACGGCGGGCGATCGAGCCCGCCGTATGCGAAAGAGGATCGTGTCTCGGGATGCGCGGCCGTTCAGAGATGCTTCGCGATCAGCCTCTCGAGTTCCGGGCGGAACTCCTTCTCGATATCGGCGCGCTCGAGCGCAAAGGCGACATTGGCCGCGAGGAAGCCGACCTTGTTGCCGCAATCATAGGTCTCGCCATCGAAGCGGCAGCCATAGAAATACTGGCGGTCCATCAGCTTCAGCATGGCGTCGGTGAGCTGGATCTCGTTGCCGGCGCCGCGCTCCTGCTTCGACAGCAGGTCGAAGATCTGCGGCTGCAGGATATAGCGGCCATTGATGTAGAGGTTGGATGGCGCGACTTCGGGCTTCGGCTTTTCCACCATGGCATTGATGCGGAAGGCGGGGCCGCCGATCTCGGCGCCGACGCCGACAATGCCATATTGATGGGTCTGCGAGGGATCGCATTCCTCGACGGCCAGAATGTTGCCGCCGGTCTCCTTGAACACCTCGACCATCTGCTTGAGGCAGCCGGGCTGGCCCTTCATCACCATGTCGGGAAGCAGCACCGCGAACGGCTCGTTCCCGACCAGATCGCGCGCGCACCATACGGCGTGGCCGAGGCCGAGCGGAACCTGCTGGCGCGTGAAGCTGGTCGAACCGGGCTTCGGCAGGTCCTTGGAGAGGAGGTCGAGCGCCTCCTGCTTGCCGCGGCCATGCAGCGTCGCTTCGAGCTCGTACTGGACGTCGAAATGATCCTCGATGACCGACTTGTTGCGGCCCGTCACAAAAATGAGGTGCTCGATGCCGGCCTCGCGGGCTTCATCCACCGCATATTGGATCAGGGGACGATCGACGACCGTCAACATCTCCTTCGGCATGGCCTTCGTCGCGGGCAAGAAGCGAGTGCCAAGGCCGGCAACCGGAAAAACGGCCTTGCGGATCGGAGCAGTCATGAAAACCTCTCTGGCGGATTTCCGCGAAATGTAAGTACGATTCCTATCGACAACGCTAACAGAAACAGTTCGATCCTGACGGCATCAAGACTCCGTCGAATATTTCATACTTTATTAACGATATCACGAGCATGAGGGGATTATGACAGTTCTTGTTACGGGTGGTGCGGGCTATATCGGCAGCCACATGGTGTGGCGTTTGATCGATGGCGGCGACGATGTCGTCGTTCTCGATCGCCTGTCTACGGGCTTCCGCTGGGCTGTGGCGCCGGAGGCCGTCTTTGTCGAGGGCGATGTCGGCGACGAGGCGCTGGTCGGGCGCCTGATCTCGGAACATGGCATCGACTCGATCATCCATTTCGCCGGCTCGATCGTCGTCCCGGAATCGGTGGCAGATCCGCTCGGTTACTATCTGAACAATACGGTCAAATCGCGGGCGCTCATCGATGCGGCGGTGAAGGGCGGGGTCGAGAACTTCATCTTCTCGTCGACGGCCGCCGTCTATGGCGATGCCGGTACCGAGCCTGTCGTCGAGACCGCGCCGACCTTTCCGCTTTCACCCTATGGCCGCTCCAAGCTCATGACGGAACTGATGCTGCAGGACAGCGCAGCCGCGCATGACTTTCGATATGTTGCCTTGCGCTACTTCAACGTCGCCGGCGCCGACCCGAAGGGGCGTACGGGTCAGTCGACCAAGGGGGCGACGCATCTGATCAAGGTTGCGAGCGAGACGGCGCTCGGCAAGCGCGACAAGATCGAGATCCTCGGCACCGACTACGACACGCCCGACGGCACCTGCGTGCGCGACTATATCCACGTCTCCGACCTCGCCAACGCCCATGCCGACGCGCTCTCCTATTTGAAGGCCGGCGGTACCAGCCTCGCGGCCAATTGTGGCTATGGCCACGGCTATTCCGTTCGCGAGGTCGTCGACGCGGTCAAGCGGGTGTCGGGCATCGACTTCACCGTGGTCGAAGGGCCGCGGCGCGCCGGCGATGTGCCGGCGGTGGTGGCCGATTCGGCGCTCGCGCGGGCGAAGTTCGGCTGGAAGCCCATCCATGACGACCTCGACGCGTGCGTCTCGACGGCGCTTGCCTGGGAAGAGGCATTGTCTCGCCGCAATCAGAGGGATTAGTCCCGCCCATTGTTCGACCAGAGGAGGTTCGACGCATGACCATGGCCCTATCCATCCCTCGATGGCGGGATACCTTGATCGCGAGCCTCCTCGGTCTGGCCGTGGTGCTGGGCCTGCTTGTTTCTGCTGCCCCGGCCTTGGCCGATGCGGCCGGCCAGCGCTGGGTGGCGCAGTTCTGGCCCGTCGCCAAGAAGGCCGGGATCACGCGCGCGACCTATGATCGGGCGCTCGGCAATTTCACGCCCGATCCCGACGTGCTCGCCAAGGCGCAGTCGCAGGCCGAGTTCGTCAAGCCGCTCTGGGACTATCTCGACAGCGCCGTTTCGGCGAAGCGGCTCGAGAACGGCAAGGAAGCACTGGCGCGGTACGGCCGCCAGCTGCAGATGATCGAGGCCCATTACGGCGTCGATCGCAGCGTGGTCGTGGCGATCTGGGGCATGGAATCCTCCTATGGCCAGGTGCTCGTGAACGAGAAGATCGTCAAGAACACGATCCGCTCGCTCGCGACCCTTGCCTATCAGGGTGGCTCTCGCGCCAAATATGGTCGTCAGCAATTGATCGCGGCGCTTAAGATCCTGCAGCATGGCGATATCACGCCGCGCGGCATGGTCGGCTCCTGGGCCGGCGCCATGGGACACACGCAGTTCATTCCAACGACCTATCAGGCCTATGCGGTCGATTTCGACGGCGACGGCAAGCGCGACATCTGGAATTCCGAGATCGATGCGCTGGCCTCGACCGCCAATTATCTCGCCAAGATGGGCTGGCAGCACGGCCAGAGCTGGGGCTACGAGGTCGTCCTGCCGCGTGGATTCGACTGGCGCCTTGCCGATGACGGCAAGTCGGCGCCGCTCAGCGCCTGGCGCAAGGCGGGCGTCGCGCGTGTCGCCGGACGGCAATTCCCCGCCTCCGACGAGCCGGCACGGCTCTATGCGCCGGCCGGCGCCAAGGGGCCGGCCTTCCTGCTCCTGCACAATTTCCGCGTCATCAAGCGCTACAACAATGCCGATGCCTATGCGCTGGCGGTCGGCCATCTCGCGGATCGCCTGCGCGGATCGGGCACCTTCGTCTCCGAATGGCCGCGCGACGTGCGTCCCCTGACCGCGGCCGAGCGTGCCGAGGTGCAGGCCCTGCTGGCGCAGCGTGGCTATTACCAGGGCACGGTGGATGGCAAGATCGGCGCGGGAACGAAGAAGGCCATCCGCAACTTCCAGCAGAGCGCGGGTGTCGTAGCCGACGGCTATGTTTCGACCGGCCTGTTGCAGCAACTCCGGTCAGGCGGATAAGATGATCGCCTGAGGCGGGGGGCTCGCGCGATCGCCGGATCGCGCCGAAGCTGGTGGTTGGCGTGATGTTCGCTCGATCGATGCAGGCCCTCAGGGGCGGGTTCGTTGCGCTGGCCTTGATGCTCGTCGCAATTGGGCCTGCGGATGCTCAGTTTCGCGGCCCGGCCAGTTTCCTGAACCAGCTTTTCGGGCAGGAGCGCCAGGTGGCGCCACCCGCTGATATTCCGGGCCAGCCCGGACAGGCGCAGCGCCAGCGACAATTGCAGCAGCAGGGATCGGGCGCGCCCGGACAGGCGGCCCAGCCGCGCAAGAAGCGGCCGACGGCGCCGGCCGAACCGCCCTATCCCGTGGTCGACGTGCAACCCAAGGACCAGAATGCGCGCAAGGTTCTGGTGATCGGCGACTTCATGGCGAGCGGCCTCGCCTGGGGTCTCGACCAGGCCTTTGCCGAGGAGCCGCGGATCGCCATCATCGACCGGGCCGAGGGATCATCCGGCTTCGTGCGCGATGACCACTATGACTGGGCGGCGACGCTGCCGGAACTGCTCGACACAGAGAAGCCCGACATGACGGTCGTCATGATCGGCAGCAATGATCGCCAGCAGATTCGCACCGCCGACGGCAAGTTTGCGCCGCGTTCGGAAGAGTGGCAGCGGCTTTACCAGCAGCGCGTCGAGCGCTTCCTGCTGGCATTGCAGACCTATGGCAAACCGGTCTACTGGGTTGGTCTGCCGCCGCTCAAATCGGCCGATGGCTCGGCCGACATGGCCTATCTCAACACGGTCTTCAAGGCGCGGGCCGAGGCCGTCGGCGTCAAGTTCATCGATATCTGGGATGGCTTCGCCGACGAAAACGGAACATTCGTGTCGCGCGGTCCCGATGTGGACGGCCAGGCGCGGCAATTGCGCTCCGGCGATGGCATCAACTTCACCAAGGCCGGCCGGCGCAAGCTCGCCTTCTATGTCGAGCGCGAGATCACCCAGGATAGTGGCCTCGGCTCGACGCCGAGCGCCATGACGCTGACCAATCCGAACGAGACGACCGAGATTGGGCCTGACGGCAAGGAGCGCAAGGTCGGGCCGATCCTGTCGCTGACGGATCCGGCGCCGGGTTCGGCGGATGCAGCGCTCGATGGTGGCGGCGCGGCACAGCCGGCTTCGGCCGGAGGCGACGGCGCTCGCAAGCTCACCGTGGATGGCGAGCCACCGGCGCCGCAGATCGGTCGCGCGGATGATTTCGCATGGAAGCCGCCCGTGACGGATGAGGACAAGCCTGAGGGTTCGGGCGCCAGCATCATCGACGGCATCGTCATCCTGCCCGCCGCAACGGCGCGCAATGCCAGCGGCAGTTCCGCGGTTCAATAGACGAACTGCGGCGTCCGCTTTTCCCGGAAGCCAGGACGGACTGCCGAGAGGCCCATATCACATCTGCTCGACGGCTCGGTCCGGCAGGACGGGGAGGGCACATCCCGCCGAAACGCTCCGCTCCGGGGCTTTGATGTCCGCAGAAACGAAAACGCCCCTCGAGCCTGCCCGAAGGGGCTTGAGGGGCGTTCAATGTCGAGCCTATGGGCGGCTGATCACCACGGCAGCGTGGTGGCGCCCATCAGCTTCTTGTCGATCGCATGGGCGGCCTGGCGACCTTCGCGGATCGCCCAGACGACCAGCGACTGGCCACGGCGCATGTCGCCCGCGGCGAAGACCTTGTCGACCGAGGTCTGGTAGCTCTCGGTATCGGCCTTCAGATTGCCGCGACGATCGAGATCGGCGCCGAGTTCGGCCAGCATGCCCTCATGGAGGGGATGCGCGAAGCCGATCGCCAGAAAGACGAGATCCGCGCGGATGATGAATTCCGTGCCCTCGATCGGGCGGCGCTTCTCGTCGACACGGGCGCATTCGACGCCGGTCACCTTGCCGTTCTTGCCGACTACACGCAGCGTAGCGCAGGCGAATTCGCGCTCGGCACCCTCGGCCTGCGAGGACGAAGTGCGGAATTTGGTCGGCCAATAGGGCCAGACCGTCAGCTTCTCTTCCTTCAGCGGCGGCATCGGGCGGATGTCGAGCTGCGTCACGGCGAGCGCACCCTGGCGGAACGAGGTGCCGACGCAGTCCGACGCCGTATCACCGCCACCCACGACGACAACGCGGCGGCCGGTCGCGATGATTGGCTCCTCATGCACTTCTTCGCGTCCGACGCGACGATTCTGCTGCACCAGGAACGGCATGGCGTAATGCACGCCAGCAAGCTCCGAACCGGGGAGCTGCGGATCGCGCGGCGCCTCGGAGCCACCCGTGAGCAGCACGGCGTCATGGCCGGCGATCAACTCCGCCATCGGCAGGTTGACGCCGATATTGGCGCCGTAATGGAAGGTCGCGCCTTCGGCCTCGATCTGCGCGACGCGCCGATCGATGAAGTGCTTCTCCATCTTGAAGTCCGGGATGCCGTAGCGGAGCAGGCCGCCGGCCTTCACTTCGCGCTCATAGACATGAACGTCATGGCCGGCGCGGGCGAGCTGCTGCGCGGCTGCGAGGCCGGCCGGGCCGGATCCGACGACCGCGACCTTCTTGCCCGTCTTGACGGATGCGACTTCCGGCTTGATCCAGCCCTGTTCCCAGGCCTTGTCGGCGATCGACTGCTCGACCGACTTGATGGCGACCGGCACGTCTTCAAGATTGAGCGTGCAGGCCTCCTCGCACGGTGCGGGGCAGACGCGGCCGGTGAATTCCGGGAAATTATTGGTCGAATGCAGGTTGCGCGACGCTTCCTGCCAATCGCCATTATAGACGAGATCGTTCCAATCCGGGATCTGGTTGTGCACCGGACAGCCGGTCGGACCGTGGCAGTAGGGAATGCCACAGTCCATGCAGCGGGCCGCCTGGCGGCCCACATCCTGGTCGGAAAGCCGCAGCGTGAACTCGCGGAAGTGCCGAATCCGGTCAGATGCCGGCTGGTACTTCTGGTCCTGGCGGTCGATTTCGAGGAAGCCTGTTACCTTACCCATTCTGTGTCAGTTCCTCACTCGGCCGCCATGCCATAGCGCATACGCTCCAGTTCGATCAGGGCGCGCCGGTATTCGACCGGCATGACCTTCCTGAACTTCGGACGATACTGGTCCCAGTTCTCCAGGATTTCCTTCGCACGGACGGAGCCGGTGTAATGGAAATGCTGCGAAACCAGACGGTGCAGTCGCTCGTCGTCGAAGCGGTTCATGTTGGACGAGATGTCGATCCGTCCCTTGTGCTCGATGTCGCCGCCATGGTGATGCAGCTTTTCCAGCAGGTCGTCTTCTTCCTGGACCGGCTCGATCTCGACCATGGAGAGGTTGCAGCGCTCAGCGAACGTGCCGTCCTCATCAAGGACATAGGCGATGCCGCCAGACATGCCGGCCGCGAAGTTGCGACCGGTCTTGCCGATCACGACCACGATGCCGCCGGTCATGTATTCGCAGCCATGGTCGCCACAGCCTTCGGCCACAGCGATCGCGCCCGAGTTGCGGACCGAGAAGCGCTCGCCGGCGACGCCACGGAAATAGGCTTCGCCCTCGGTCGCACCATAGAGAACGGTGTTGCCGACGATGATCGATTCATGCGGCACGATCCGGGTGTTCTCTGGTGGGCGCACGATGATGCGGCCGCCGGAAAGACCCTTGCCGACATAGTCGTTGCCTTCGCCGATCAGGTCGATCGAGACGCCGCGTGCCAGGAAGGCCGCGAAGCTCTGGCCCGCCGTACCGCGCAGCGTGATCGCGATCGTGTCGTCGGGCAGGCCGTCGTTGCCATAACGACGTGCGACTTCGCCCGACAGCATGGCGCCAGCCGAGCGGTCGGTGTTGTGGATCGTCGTCTCGATCTTGACCGGCGTGCCGTTTTCGAGCGCCGGCAAAGCCTCGGCGATCAGCCGGCGATCGAGCACCTCGTGGATCGGATGGTTCTGCAGCTCCGTGTGGCGGATCGCGTCGAGCGGCGCATCGGGCTTGAAGAACAGCTTGGTGAAGTCGACGCCGGCTGCCTTCCAATGGTCGATAGCGGCGCGCTTCTCCAGCCGGTCGGACTGGCCGATCAGCTCGTCGAACTTCCTGACGCCCATCGCCGCCATGATCTGGCGAACCTCTTCGGCCACGAAGAAGAAGAAGTTGATGACGTCTTCCGGCGTGCCCTTGAAGCGCTTGCGCAGCACGGGATCCTGCGTGGCGATGCCGACCGGGCAAGTGTTCAGGTGGCACTTCCGCATCATCACGCAACCGGCGGCGATCAGCGGCGCCGTCGAGAAGCCGAACTCGTCCGCGCCGAGCAGCGCGCCGATGATGACGTCACGGCCGGTCTTGAAGCCGCCATCGACCTGGAGGGCGATGCGCGAGCGCAGGCCGTTCAGCACGAGCGTCTGCTGCGTTTCGGCGAGGCCGATCTCCCACGGGCTGCCGGCATGCTTGAGCGAGGTGAGCGGCGATGCGCCGGTACCACCCTCGAAGCCGGAAACCGTAATGTGATCGGCGCGCGCCTTCGCGACGCCGGCGGCGACCGTGCCGACACCGACTTCCGAGACGAGCTTCACCGACACGTCGGCCAGCGGGTTGACGTTCTTCAGATCGAAGATCAGCTGCGCCAGATCCTCGATCGAATAGATGTCATGGTGCGGCGGCGGCGAGATCAGGCCGACGCCCGGGGTCGAGTGCCGAACCTTGGCGATCGTCGCGTCGACCTTGTGGCCGGGCAATTGTCCGCCTTCGCCGGGCTTGGCACCCTGCGCGACCTTGATCTGCATCACGTCGGAGTTGACGAGATATTCCGTCGTCACGCCGAAGCGGCCCGAGGCGACCTGCTTGATCGACGAGCGCATCGAATCGCCGTTGGGCAGCGGCTCGAAGCGTTCAGCCTCCTCGCCGCCCTCGCCGGTGTTCGACTTGCCGCCGATCCGGTTCATGGCGATGGCGAGCGTCGTATGCGCCTCGCGCGAGATCGAGCCGAACGACATGGCGCCGGTCACGAAGCGCTTGACGATCTCCGTCGCCGGCTCGACTTCGTCGAGCGGCACCGGATCGACGCCGACATCCTCGGCCATGGTGATCTCGAACAGGCCGCGAATGGTCAGCAGCGCCTTGGACTGCTCGTTCATTTCGCGCGCATAGTCTTCATAGCGCGACCAGGAGCCGACGCGGACCGCATGCTGCAGGTTCGCGACCGAATCCGGCGACCAGGCATGGCGTTCGCCGCGCATGCGGTAGTTATACTCGCCGCCAATATCGAGCGTGTTCTTGAGGATCGCGCTGTCGCCGAACGCCTCGGCGTGCCGGCGCACGGTCTCTTCTGCGATTTCCCGCAGGCCGACGCCCTCGATGGTCGTGGCGGTGCCGAAGAAATAGCGGTCGACAAACTCCGATGCGAGGCCGATCGCGTCGAAGATCTGCGCGCCGCAATAGGACTGGTAGGTCGAGATGCCCATCTTGGACATGACCTTCAGGATGCCCTTGTCGATCGACTTGACGTAGCGATGCACGATCTCTTCGTCGTCGACCTCGTTCGGGAAGTCCTTCTTCATGTCGGTGAGGGTTTCGAAGGCGAGATAGGGGTTGATCGCCTCGGCGCCGAAACCGGCCAGCACGCAGAAATGATGGACTTCACGCGCCTCGCCCGTCTCGACGACGAGACCGACGGAGGTGCGCAGACCCTTGCGGATCAGGTGATGATGCACGCCGGCGGTGGCCAGCAGCGCCGGGATCGGGATGCGCTCCGGGCCGACCATGCGGTCGCTCAGGATGATGATGTTGTAGCCGCCATGGACTGCGGCTTCAGCCCGCTCGCACAGCCGCTCCAGCGCCTCGGCCATGCCATCGGCGCCCTTGGTCGAGGCATAGGTGATGTCGAGCGTCTTCGACTGGAACGGGTTGTCGTCCAGATCGCCGATCGCACGGATCTTCTCCAGGTCCTGGTTCTCCAGGATCGGCTGGCGCACTTCGAGGCGCTTGCGATGGCCCGCACCCTGCAGGTCGAACAGGTTCGGCCGCGGCCCGATGAACGAGACGAGGCTCATGACGAGCTCTTCGCGGATCGGATCGATCGGCGGGTTGGTCACCTGCGCGAAGTTCTGCTTGAAATAGGTGTAGAGCAGCTTCGACTTGTCCGAGAGGACAGAGATCGGCGTATCCGTGCCCATGGAGCCGACGGCCTCCTGGCCGGTCGTCGCCATCGGGCTCATCAGCAGCTTCAGATCCTCGATCGTGTAGCCGAAGGCCTGCTGCCGATCGAGCAGCGAGACATCGGTCCTGGGCGCGCGCGGCGGCACGGGCGGCAGGTCTTCCAGCACGATCTGGGTGCGCGACAGCCAGCTCTGATAGGGCAGGTTGGTGGCGAGCTGGTGCTTGATCTCCTCGTCGGAGACGATGCGGCCCTGTTCGAGGTCGATCAGCAGCATGCGGCCCGGCTGGAGCCGCCACTTGGTGATGATCTTCTCCTCGGGGATGGGCAGCACGCCGGCCTCCGAGGCGAGGACGACATCCCCATCCTCGGTGACGAGATAGCGCGCGGGGCGCAGGCCGTTGCGGTCGAGCGTCGCGCCGATGCGCACGCCATCCGTGAAGGCGACCGCCGCCGGTCCGTCCCATGGCTCCATGAGGGCTGCATGATATTCGTAGAAGGCGCGCCGGTCCTCGTCCATGAGCGGGTTGCCCGCCCAGGCTTCGGGGATCAGCATCATCGCCGCGTGCGGCAGCGAGTAGCCGCCGCGCACGAGGAATTCGAGCGCGTTGTCGAAACAGGCCGTATCCGACTGGCCTTCATAGGAGATCGGCCAGAGCTTGGAGATGTCGTTGCCGTAGAGCTCCGAATCGACCGAGGCCTGCCGCGCCGCCATCCAGTTGACGTTGCCGCGGACCGTGTTGATCTCGCCGTTATGGGCCACCATCCGGTAGGGATGGGCGAGGCGCCAGGACGGGAAGGTGTTGGTCGAGAAGCGCTGATGCACGAGCGCGAGCGCGCTCTCGAAGCGCTCGTCGTGGAAGTCGAGATAATAGGCGCCGAGCTGGTAGGCGAGGAACATGCCCTTGTAGACGATGGTCCGCGCCGAGAGCGACACGACGTAGAAATCGTTGTCGAGCCCGGAATAGGCCGCATAGATGCGGTTGGAGATCACCTTGCGGATGATGAAGAGCCTGCGCTCGAAATCATCCTCGCTTTCGCTGCTCTTGCCCTTGCCGATGAAAACCTGGCGGTGGAACGGCTCGGTCGCGGCGATGTCGGGCGCCTTGGACAGGGTGGCGTTGTCGACCGGCACGTCGCGCCAGCCGAGGAAGACCTCGCCTTCCTCCGCGATCACTTCCTCGACGAGCTTTTCCATGCCGGCGCGGATCTCCGCGTCCTGCGGCAGGAAGAGAAAGCCGACGGCATAGGTGCCCGGCTCGCTGAGCGAGAAGCCCAGGCGCTGCGCCTCGTCGGAGAAGAACCGGTGCGGGATCTGCACGAGCATGCCGGCGCCGTCGCCCATCAGCGGATCGGCGCCGACCGCGCCACGATGGGTGAGGTTCTGCACGATCTGCAGGCCGCTCTGGACGATGCGGTGCGACTTCTCGTTCTTCAGGTTCGCGATGAAGCCGACGCCGCAGGCGTCATGCTCGTTTCGCGGATCATAGAGGCCCTGGCGCGCCATCCCGCCGACCTTCGTGCGCAGCACGGCCGTGCTTTTGGCCGCGCGGGCCTCTGCCGCTCCCGCCAACCGCATTTCCGTCTCGCTCATGGCCTTCGGCATGTCACTGCCCTCGCTCTTCAGAATTTCAGATGCCCGCACGCCCTGCCGGCGGGTTTATCCCGCTGCTCGCGCCGGTTCGCTCCCACCACACCGGCCTGGCCGGCATGTCGCCCCTTAGTCAGAACACATCTAGCAAGTTCCGTTCCCGCAACCTGCCACGCCCCCCGACGCTATGCTACCTCGCGTCCTGTCGCAGCTAAAAATGGGACAGTGCTACTGTCCTATTAAAAGCGCGCCAAAATGCCAGAGATCATCTCTGGGTGCAAGCAGTTCCAACAGCCTCGGCATTATGTTTGTTTCGGCTCCAAAGAGGCAATGAAAGTTTCAGGTATGACAAGGGGCCTCGGCGCGAAAGATTCTTGCGTGCGCTCTGTCGACAGCCTGTCGGTCGACATCGGAGGAGGGCTTGCGCCAGACGCGCATGCCGTTCGATATGTCGACCATGAACTTTGCAAGCGATAATTGGGCAGGCGCTTCCGACCGTGTGGCGGCGGCGCTTGTCGGGGCGGCCGGCGGACATGCACCGGCCTATGGCAACGACCCGTTGAGCGAAGGTGTGACGGAGGCACTGTCGCGCATCTTCGAGCGTCGCGTGGCGGTGTTCTTCGTCGGCACGGGCACGGCAGCCAATGCGCTATCGCTCGCGCATGTGGCCCGTCCCGGCGGCGTGGTCTTCTGTCATCGCCATGCCCATATCGCCAATGACGAGGCCGGCGCGCCGGAGTTCCTTTCGGGCGGATCGCGGCTCCACTCGATCGAAGGCACGGGCGCCCGCGTGACGGCGGATGGATTGGCCGAGGCGATCGCGCTCTATCCGCCGCATGCCGTCTTCCACGGCCAGCCGGCGGCCGTATCCATCAGCCAACTGACCGAGGCCGGCACCGCCTATTCCGCGGCCGAGATCGCCGCGCTCGCCGATGTCGCCCACGAGGCGGGCTTGCCGCTTCACATGGACGGCGCGCGCTTCGCCAATGCGCTGGTCGGGCTCGGAGCCCGGCCTGCCGACATCACATGGCGCGCCGGCGTCGACATGCTCTCCTTCGGCGGCACCAAGAATGGATGCTTCGCGGCGGAAGCGGTCATCTTCTTCGATCCGGAGAAGGCGAGGGGGTTCGAGTTCCAGCGCAAGCGAGCCGGCCACCTGTTCTCCAAGAGCCGTTTCGTCTCGGCCCAGTTTTCCGCCTATCTGGAGGATGATCACTGGCTCGATCTCGCGCGGCACGCCAATGCCACTGCGCGGCGCCTCGCCGATGGCATCGAGCAATCGCCCGGAGCCCATCTGGCGCTGCAGCCCGACGGCAACGAGGTCTTCGCGATCCTGCCGCGCGCCGTCGATGCGCGGCTGAAGGCCGCGGGCGCAGTCTATTATGAATGGCATGCCGGCAACCTCGCCGGCGAAGCGGTGGCCCCCGACGAATTGCTGGTCCGCCTCGTCACCAGCTTCCGGACGACCGACGTTGAGGTCGACCGGTTCGTCGGCCTGCTCACGCAATAGGCGCAGCCACAAAAAAGCGCCCCGCAAACGTGCGGGGCGCCCATCGGAGCTTATCGTTCCGAGTCGTCGTCAGCCGGCCGCTATCAGGCCGCCTTGGCTTCGATCTGCTGCGGCGTGCTCTGCTTGCCGGTCGTGATCGCGATCGTGCGGGGCTTCATCGCCTCCGGAATCTCGCGTACGAGATCGACGTGGAGGAGGCCGTTTTCGAGGCTCGCACCCTTCACTTCGACATGGTCGGCGAGCTGGAAACGGCGCTCGAACGAGCGACCCGCGATGCCACGATAGAGAACGTCGCCATTCTTGGCTTCGTCGACCTTTTTCTCGCCCTTCACGGTCAGCGCATTCTCGCGCGACTCGATCGAAAGCTCGCTCTCGCCAAAGCCGGCGACGGCCATGGTGATGCGATAGGCGTTCTCGCCCGTGCGCTCGATATTATAGGGCGGATAGCCCGGGACGCCGGCGTCAACGCCAGCGGTCTGGTCGAGCAGCGAGAAAAGCCGGTCGAAACCGACGGTGGAACGATAGAGGGGGCTCAGGTCAAAAGTACGCATAGTCATGTCCTCCTTAAGAGCGACCAGGTTCAAGTTTCGTCCGTGTTCCTCCATTGGCCGGAACCGGACTTTCCAAGGGCGGGCCCGCAATCGGCGCCCGCAGACGAAATGTGGTGAGGGCTCTTCGCGGTTCAAGAGGCGTCGGGTGATGGCTGAACGGCAGATGAATGCCGGGTTCGGGCAGGGTTCAGGCGGCCGCCGCTAGGTTCGCGTCATACCGGCGACGAAGCGATCGCCGCCAGGACCAACCGCTGGAGACCATCATGATCAAGTCCAAGCTCATTGCTGCCATACTGTTTGGCACGCTCGCTCTGCCGGCCGTGGCCGAGGCGCAGGATTATCGCTTCGAGGGCGGTCGTGGCGGCTACCAGGACAATCAGGGCTACCAGGGTGGCGGTCGCGGATATGAGGGCCCGCGCGGCGGCGACTACCGCCCCGCCCGGCCTTATCCGCTCGGGCCGCGCGAGATCGTCCAGCGGCTGCGCTACCAAGGCTATCGCCAGGTCGACATCATCAACCAGCGCCGCGACGTGACCATCGTCCGGGCCATGGCGCGGGGGCGCGATCTGATCCTCGTCGTGGATGCCTTTTCGGGTGACGTGCTGCGGCAGCGCGTGGCCGATGATGGCTGGCGCGGCGATCGCGTCTGGCATGGCGGCTGGGGCCAGGACTGGCGCCGCTGGTAGTCGGAGCGCGAGCGCCATCGAATTCCCTGTCGGCCAGTCTCCTATCCGCCCGCACGGGGCTGGCCCGTCAGCCGGCGACATCCTCTGCCGGATGTCGCCGGTTTCTTTGTTGCGCGGCCGACCTCTCGCTTTGCCGCCAGGCCGGACGCGCATTTTCTGGCGTGATCCATATCCAATGCGGCCGAAAATGCTCTAAGACCGGTTGATTGGTCCTGGAACGCGTACCGCATGAATCTTCCGTCCTTCCCCGATAATCCGACGCCCGAAGGCATTGTCGCGCAGCCGGTGCTGACGTCGGATGGCGTGAGGCTGCGATCGGCCGTCTGGCGTCCGGCCGGGCCCGTTCGCGGCACGATCTGCCTGTTTCAGGGGCGGGCCGAGACGATCGAGAAGTATTTCGAGGTCGTGCACGAGCTTCTCGAGCGCAATTTCGCCGTTGCGGCGCTGGATTGGCGCGGGCAGGGCGGGTCGGAGCGCCGCCTGCGCAATCCGAAAAAGGGCCATGTCGACGATTTCATCGAATATGAGCGCGACGTCGAAGCCTTCATGCAGCAAGTGGTGCTGCCCGATTGCCCGCCGCCTTATTTCGCGCTCGCCCATTCGACGGGCGGGCTGGTCCTGTTGCGCGTGGCGCGGCGCTCGCGGCTTGCCTTCACGCGCATGGTTCTCGTGTCGCCGCTGCTCGATCTCGGCGCGATGAATCCGCCGCGCAAATTCGTCAACGCCACCTGCAGCGCGCTTTCGCTGCTCGGTCTCGGCGATGCGTTTCCGCCTGCCGCCCGGCTCGCACGCCTCGAGGCGCGGGGCTTCGAGGGCAACCAGCTCACAGGCGACGCGCGCCGGTTCGCGCGGACGGTCGCGATCGGCAAGACGGCGCCCACCCTGACGATCGGCCCCCCGACCATCGGATGGCTCAGTGCCGCATGCCGCGCCATGATTGAAGCCGAAGACCCCGCCTTTGCCGCCAGCGTGAAGATCCCAACCCTGATCGTCGCCGGCAGCGAAGACCGCGTCGTCTCGCCGCTCGCGATCGAGCGTTTCGTGCGCGAGATGCGGCTCGGTTCGCAGATCATGATCCCGGGAGCGCGCCACGAGATCATGATGGAGCGCGAGCCGATCCGCGAGCTGTTCTGGGCGGCCTTCGATGCCTTCATCCCGGGCAGCGAGGACTGACGCGCAATCAGGCGTTCAATGTCGCGAGGATCTGCTCGTGCAGCCGCGCATCGCCGGTCGCGACGACGCGCCCGCCGGCTGCGGCCGAACCGCCTTCCCAATTGGTGACCCGCCCGCCGGCGCCCTCAATCACGGGAATGAGGGCGACGATATCGTAGGGGTGCAGGCCGACCTCGACCACGGCGTCGATATAGCCGGCCGCAACCATGCAATAGGCGTAGCAATCGCAGCCATAGCGCACCAGGCGGACCTGGCTTTCCACGCGTTCATAGGCGACCCGATCGTCCCCCTTGAAGAGCGCAGGCGTCGTGGTGAAGAGGATCGCGTCGGCGAGCGTTTCGCATGGCCTCGTCGAGAGGGCGCGGGCACCATCCGGCCCCCGATACCAGGCGCGCTCGCCATTGCCGGCATAGCGCTCGCCGGTGAAGGGCTGCGCCATCATGCCGAGCGAAGGCTTTCCGTCTGTCATCAGGCCGATGAGCGTACCCCAGACCGGCAGACCGGAAATAAAGGCGCGCGTTCCGTCGATCGGATCCAGCACCCAGACATTCTCAGCGTCGAGATTCTCGTTGCCGAATTCCTCGCCCATGATGCCGTGGTCGGGGTAATTCTCGTTGATCAGGCTCCGGAGCGCCTGCTCGGCGGCCCGGTCGCCGGCCGTTACGGGATCGAAGCCGGATGCGGCCTTGTTCTCCACAAACCCGGCTGCCCGAAAATGCGGCATGATCGCTGCGCCAGCAGAATCAGCCAGGCGATCGAGAAAGCCGATCAGGTTCGAATCGGTCGTCATCGTTGTTTTCCGTCTCGGATTGTGCCCGACGGGCGGATCGGGCGGGCTGTGGCCGTGTTCCGGCCAAATCAATAACGCACTGTTATATATACGGAATTTTTCGGATGGCCATCACGGCTTCGTTCGTCGTCATGATGGTCGGGCAAATTTGATAATTCCGTCTAACAATCGAAAAAATGGGTCTTGATCTTTTTGCACTGCAAGCGCAGATTATTGCGGTGCGGTAGCTCGATTGGCGTCGGGTTGCTGCTGCCCTCCTTGGGCGTTTCCTCCCTAGACTTGGGCCGCCTCGTTTTACGAGCGGCCCTTTTTCTTTTCCGCTCGGTGTTCGTGCGGGGCCGGCTGCTTTATTCGGCGGCTTCGGGAACAGGGAAGAGACCCGTATCGGGTATGGATGACAGGAACGCGACCAATCGCGCCAGATCCCTCGCTACCGTCTCGAAATCGATGTTCTTCTGGAAATTGCGCTCGTTCATGTAGAGCCCGCGATTGACCTCGATCTGCAGGGCATGCAGGCCACGCAGCGGGCGGCCATAATGCTCGGTGATGAAGCCGCCGGCATAGGGCTTGTTGCGTGCGACCGAATAGCCGGCATCGGTCAGGAAGCTGTAGGCGCCTTCCGAGAGTTCCGGCGCGCAGCTCGCGCCGTAACGGTCACCGATGACGAAATCGGCGCGCACCCGCAGCGGCGCCGTCCGGATCGAGGACGGCATGGAATGGCAGTCGACCAGCACCACGAAGCCGAAATGCTGGTGGGTCTCCGCCATCAGGGCGCGCAGGCGGTCGTGATAGGGCTTGTAGACCGTCTCGATCCGCGCGAGCGCCTCGGCGACCGGGATCTGATCGGCATAGATCTCGACATTCTCCGATACGACCCGCGCGATGGTGCCGAGACCGCCGGCGACCCGTAGCGAACGCACATTCGCATAAGGCGGCAATTCACCATCGAACATGCGCGGATCGAGCTCATAGGGCTCGCGGTTGACGTCGAGCCAGGCGCGCGGGAAATGCGCCCGCATCAGCGGCGCGCCGAGCGGCACGACGGAACTGAAGAGTTCGTCGACGAATGTATCCTCCGAACGGCGGATCGTGCGCTCGTCGAGCCGCGAGGCGGCCAGGAAGGATGCCGGATAGTCGCGGCCGCTATGGGGGGAATTGAAGACGAACGGAATCCGCTGCTCCGCGGGAGCAATCACCTCGAATGGCGGCTTGGTGATCACGGGACCTATGGTCTTTCTCCTCGCCCGGACCGGCAATGGGCTTTCTGGCCGCGCATCGTGCCAAGTGGATTGCGCCCTGTCCACATTGCGCCGGATCGGTTTCATCCGCAGCTGTGAATGGCGTTCATTCACCCGATCTTTACTTCGCTCAGCCACATTTCAATAACCAAATCGCAGCGCCTCGAACGATTGCCCGCCATGGATTTCTCGATGAACCGCATCCTGCTTGCTGAAGACGACAATGACATGCGCCGCTTCCTGGCCAAGGCATTGCAGAACGCCGGCTACGACGTGGTCTCGTTCGACAATGGCCGCAGCGCCTATGAGCGCATCCGCGAAGAGCCGTTCACCTTGCTCCTGACCGATATCGTGATGCCGGAGATGGACGGGATCGAACTCGCTCGCCGGGCGACGGAGCTCGATCCGGACCTGAAGGTGATGTTCATCACCGGTTTTGCCGCCGTGGCGCTCAATCCCGATTCGAACGCGCCGAAAGAGGCGAAGGTGCTTTCCAAGCCCTTCCACCTGCGCGATCTGGTCAATGAGGTGGAGCGGCTGCTGGCCGCGTGACAGAGTTATGAACAGGGTGCGAATGGGTGCTTGAACCCTTCGCAATGACCTTGTATATCGCTGGCCAACGTCGCCGGTCCCGCCCGGTGGCACTGACGGATGGGCGTGTAGCTCAGCGGGAGAGCACTACGTTGACATCGTAGGGGTCACAGGTTCAATCCCTGTCACGCCCACCATCCTTTCAAGATCAAGCAACTGAAAAATCTGACAATGACGCGCGCCGGCCCGATTAGCTGTTGGCGTCGATGCCGCCACGTTTAAGGCCGCTTCGTCCGAAGCGCGCGGCACAGCGCCCGATTTCTCCGGACATGACGCAAATGGCTGCGGCGCAATCCATGACGAGCACAGATCGCGCCGCGAATTCTTGACCCCCAACGACTTGGCGGTTGTCAGTCCGGCCGCTTGTGGATCGGCTCGGCGCGGTGCCAGTTGGCCAGGATGCGGCCATCCGTGTGGGGCTGCTTGACCCAGCGGATTCCGTTGCCGATCACCTTGTGGACCAAGGGGTTGTGGTAGATCGGGAAGGTCTCGTGGCCGGGGCTGAAATAGAAGATCTTGCCCCGGCCGCGCTGGAAGGTGCAGCCCGAGCGGAAGACCTCGCCGCCCGAATACCAGGACAGGAATACGATCTCGTCCGGCGCCGGAATGTCGAAGGGCTCGCCATACATTTCCGAGGCCTCGATCTCGAAGAAGGGCGGCAACCCTTCCGCGATCGGATGCGACGGGTTGATGACCCAGACGCGCTCGAGATCGCCTTCCGGCATTTCACGCCACGACAGATTGGCGTTGGTGCCCATCAGCCGGCGAAACAGTTTCGAATGGTGTCCGGAATGGAGAACCACCAGGCCCATGCCCTTCAGAACGCGCTGCTGCACGCGATCGATCAGCCCGTCGCTGACTTCGTCATGCGCCATATGGCCCCACCAGAGCAGGACATCGGTATCCTCGAGCAGGGAATCCGGCAGGCCTTCGTCGGGATCGTCGAGCGTGCCGCGGCGGATCTCGAAATCCGGATCGGCGAGGCCGGCCGCGATCGCGCCATCGATGCGGTCGGGATAGATCTTCTGCACCTCCTCGTGCAGTTGCTCGTGGCGTCCTTCGTTCCAGATCGTGACCTTGATCGTCATGTCGTCCTCTGAGGAAAGTGAAATTCTTCAGGCGCGCGGGAGCGCGCGCCCGGCCATATCGAAGAAGTGGCAGGATTGGCGGTCGATCGAGAAACGCGCGCGGTCGCCGGGCCGCATCGCGATGTCGCCCTCGACGCGAACCATGATCGGCTGATCGAGCGAGCCGATGGTCAGGTAGGTCTCGACGCCGAGCCGTTCGACGACGAGAATCTCGCTGTCAAAATCGCCGTCGGCATCAGCGGCGAGACGCAGATGTTCCGGACGCACGCCGAGTTGGGCCGGCCCGGTCGGCAGCGGCATTGCGCTGTCGTCGATATGAATCGCTCCGAGCCTCGCCGCTGTCACCTCGGCCTTGCCATCGGCTGCCCGCGCGATCGTGACGGGCACGAGATTCATGCGCGGCGAGCCGATGAAGGTGGCGACAAAGGCGTTGTCGGGCCGGTGATAGAGCGCGATCGGCGCGTCTGCCTGCGCAACCTCTCCGCCCTTCAGCACCACGATCCGGTCGGCCATGGTCATGGCCTCGACCTGGTCATGCGTGACATAGACGACCGTCGCCTTCAGGTCGCGATGCAGGCGCTGCAGTTCGGCGCGCATCTGCACGCGGAGCGAGGCGTCGAGATTGGAGAGCGGCTCGTCGAACAAGATGACGGCCGGTTTCTTGATGATGGCGCGACCGATCGCGACGCGCTGGCGCTGGCCGCCGGAGAGCGCGGCAGGGCGGCGGTCGAGGTAATCGGTCAATTGCAGGATCTCGGCGATCGCCTCGACTTCTTTGCGGATCGTCGCCTTGGGCACCTTCTTCAGATCGAGCGAGAAGCCGATGTTTTCCGCGACGCTCATATGCGGATAGAGCGCATAGGACTGGAACACCATGGCGATGCCGCGCTTGTCCGGCGCGATATCGTTCATGCGTCGGCCGTCGAGCAGGAAGTCGCCGCCGTCTATGCCCTCGAGGCCGGCGATCATGCGCAGGAGCGTCGATTTTCCGCAGCCGCTCGGGCCGACGAACACGGCGAATTCGCCGTCCTCGACGCGAATATCGACGCCTTTGATCACTTCGAGCGCGCCGTAATATTTGCGGACGTTCTTGAGTTCAATCACGGCCATGAAAAGATACCTGAATGGAGAGACATCAGCCCTTCACCCCGCCTGAGAAGGTCTGGACGAGGAAGCGGCGAGCAAAGCCGAAGGCGATCACGGCCGGCAGCAGGTAGACGAAGGCGAGCGCCGCCAGGAAGCCGTAGTCGATCGTGTTGACGCGCAGGAAGGCGCGGAAGAGGCCGAGCGGCAGGGTCTGCAGATCGGGCGAAGAGAGCAGGATCAGGGGCAGCAGGAAATCGCCCCAGGCCGAGATGAAGGCGAAGAGGCCGGCGGCGCCCAGGCCCGGCAGCGCCAGCGGGATCAGCACGCGGCGGATGCGCTGGAGCATGGTCGCGCCATCCATCAGCGCCGCCTCTTCATAGTCGCGCGGCACCGTGTCGAAGAAGGTCTTCATGATCCAGAGCGCGAGCGGCAATTGCATCGTCGCGAGTACCAGGATCAGGCCGAGATAGCCGTCGATGAAGCCGACATATTTCAGGATCTCACGCGCCGGGCCGTTACCGAAGATCGCGCGCAGGACGCCGCCGAGCCAATTATTCGCGGTCAGCAGCACCTTGTAGAGCGGGACGATCAGCGCCGTCGTCGGCAGGACCCGAATGAGCAGGATCGTGTAGAGGAATGGCCGCTTCCACCAGGCGCGCGTGCGCGACAGCGCATAGCCGCCGAGACCGGCCAGGACCATCACGATCAGCGTGGCGGTTCCCACGACAAAGAGTGAGTTGAGCACCCAGCGCGTGCCGTCTTCCTGCATGAAGATGCGGACGTAATTATCGATCGTGAGTTCGCGCGGCCATTGCAGGAACAGCGAGGCATTGCCGTCGATCGAGGCGAGCAGCACCCAGAAGAACGGGATCGCGCAGAAGATCGAGATCACCGACAGCGTGGCATAGGCGCTGAGGTCGGCGCCGCGGCGTTTCGAAGGATTATGCGCATGGTGCGGTGCCATGTCAGACCTCCACCTTGAGCGCGCGGACATAGACGACGCCGATCAGCAGCGAGAAGGCGAGCGCCACCACGGCCACCGCCGAGCCATAGCCGAGCTGGAAGGCGGTGAAGGACTGGTTGTAGATGTAGATCGAGATCAGTTCGGTCGCGCCGCCCGGGCCGCCACGCGTCAGCGCATAGACGAAGCCGAAGATCGCGATCGTCGAGACGGTCGAAACCAGCATGTAGAGGAAGATCGTCGGCGCGATCAGCGGCAGCGTGATGCGGGTGAACATCTGCCGCGGCGTCGCCCCGTCCATCCGCGCGGCCTCGTAAATCTCCTCGGAAATGGCGCTGAGGCCTGCGGTCAGCAGGATCATGGCGGTGGCGATGCCGCGCCAGGTGTTGACGATGATGATCATCGTCAACGGGAAGGTCTGCAGCCAATCCGCGGCCGGAATGCCGAAGAAGGCGACAATGCGCGAGAGCGTTGCCCGCTCGCCGCCGGCGAGCATCGAGATCCACATGAAGCCGGCGACCACTTCGGGCACGGCGTTCGGCAGCAGGATGATCGAATTGAAGATCGGCTTCCAGCGCAGCGGCCGGCGCAGCAGCACGGCCGAGACGAGGCCGAGCACGAACTGGCCAATCACGGCCGAACCGATCACGAAGATCAGCGTCACCAGCAGCGAGTTCCAGAATTTGGCGTCGCTGAAGAGGCGAGCATAGTTGCGCGTGCCGACGAAGCGCGGCTTGAGCGCGGCAGCACCCGTCAGCGCCTCGTTGGTGAGGCTGAGATAGATGGAATAGACGGCGGGATAGATCACGAATGCCAGGAGAAGCAGCACGGATGGCAGCAGGATCAGGCGCAGCTGCCAGGCGACGCGTCTCTCGTAGCTCAGTTGGATCCAGGGCATCGGACTTGTCCGCTGTCGCATGTTCTTTGAATGAGGCTTGAAAAGGGGGAGGAGCGGGGAGAGCCGCTCCTCCCTTCAGGCGCCGAACGCGGCGGGAGGCTCTATTGAACCGCGTCGTCGCCGAGCACTTCCTTGACGTAGTCGACAAGGATCTTCTGCGCGCCGGCGGCGTCGGTCTCCTTGCGGAGCAGCGCCTCCGTGGCACGCGCCACGCCTTCCGAGACGGCGGAGAAGCCCGCCGCCTGCTTCAGATAGACGCCGTTCTCGGCGGCCGCATGGATCGGCACGAGTTCGGTCAGCTTCTGGAAGTCGGGATCGGCGGCGGCGTCCTTGCGAGCCGGGATATTGCCGATCAGCGCGGCATAGGAGACTTCCGTCGGGACTGAGCCGATCTCCAGCAGTGCCTTCTTGGCGAGTTCGACATTGGCGGCCTTGGAATTGACCGCCCACGGCGCGGCGAGGCCTGCGAGCACATATTGGCCGCTGGTCTGGCCGGGGATCGTCCAGGTGCCGACGACCTTCTCGACGTTCGGGATCGGGTTCTTGCTCTCGCGGCCCCAGTCGAAGATGTAGCACCAGGAACCGCAGGTCGTGGCGACGAGCTTGCCGGCCGGGAACATCTCATATTTGGGGATCACCCACGGCTCCGGCCCGAGCAGCGGCTGGATCGGCATCAGGTCGTTGTCGATCAACTCCTTGTAGACGCCGAACACGTCCTTGATGCCTTCGCCGGTCAGGTTGAGCTTGCCATCGGCGGTGGCGAGTTGCGGCGTCTTCGAGCCGACGAGAAGATGCTGGAAGCCTTCCTCGAACGCTCCGCCGCCCCAGGCGACACCGGCCGGGAACAGCAGACCGTACTGGCCGGTCTTGGCCCTGATCTCCTTGGCGCGGTCGATGAGGTCAGCCCAGGTCTTGGGCTGCTCGGTCGAAATGCCGGCCTTGTCCATCACGTCGCGGCGGAAATAGATCTGGTTGATGCCCAGCATGGACGGCAGCACATAGGTCTCGCCATCGGGGCTGACAGCCAGTTCCTTGGCGACGTCATAGAGCTGGTTGTAGCCGTCCCAGGCCTTCAGTTCCTTGCCGATCGGGGCGAGATAGCCAGCGGCCACCATGTCGGCGACATAGCTCGCGCTCGGCACCGAGAAGATGTCCGGTCCATTGCCGGCCGCGAGCTCCGTCAGGAGCTTGGTGACGTAGTCCTTGTCGGGCGCCGGATATTCGACGACCTCGACCGTGACACCGTATTTCTTCTCGATTTCCGCGACGGTCGACTTCATCGCGTCGATACCCGCCTGGCCATGATTGGCGATGCGGATGGTTTCGGCATGAGCGGCGGTGACAGCCATGCTCAGCCCGGCGGCCCATAGGCCCGCCAAGAGCGCCTTCCTCATTATGTCCTCCCTCAATCTCACGCAGCCGCCCTCCAGCAACTGCGCCGCAAACTGTACACGTGTTTCCTCGCTCGGCAATCCCCTCATCGAAATTTCGATATGCTGCGATGCAATAGACTGAATTTATAAGATAAATTCCATATTGCATGGCCCGAAGTGATTGTGTAACCGTTTGCACAATTTCAGCATTGAGGGGAATAGCGATGCCCAATCCACTGCGGCTCGGCGTCATTGGCGCCGGCCTGAAGGCAGCCGACTACGCGCGGAGCTGGGTCAAGATGCCCGAGGTGGCGTTCGTCGCTTCCGCTGATGTCGGCGTGCAGTCGCGCCGCCGCCTGGCGGACATCTGCACCGCCGCCGGCAAGCCCGAGCCGCGGGAGTTCGACGATTTCCGCGACATGCTCGCGGCCTGCCGCGACGAGATGGACGCGGTCTATGTTTCCACGCCGCACGCTTTCCACGCCGAGCAGGCGATCGCGGTCGTTGAAGCCGGTCTCGATCTCCTGCTCGAGAAGCCGATGGTGACGACCGTGCCGGAGGCGGAGCAATTGGTCGCCGCGCAGCGCAAGAGCGGCGCGACCGTCGTCATCGCCTTCCAGGGCGGGTTGTCGCCGCTGGTGCTCGATACGCAGCGCCGGGCGCGCGCGGGCGAGTTCGGCGCGCTCGTCAATGTCGGCGCCACGATCTTCGAGGGCTGGAAGGAGAGCTATAACGGGCACTGGAAGCAGCAGCCGGAGATTTCCGGCGGCGGCTTCATGTTCGACACCGGCGCGCACATGATGAACACCATCTGCCTGCTCGCCGATTCCGATTTCGAGCGCGTCTCGGCTTATATGAACAATCGTGGCAAGCCGGTGGACATCACCTGCGCCGTCTCCGCCCGGCTGAAGAGCGGCGCGCTCTGCACGTTCACCGCTGCGGGTGAAGGTCCGCCCGGTTGCGCGTCCTACATGACGCTGTTCTTCTCGGAGGCGATCATTCGCATCGACGCCTGGGGCGGCTGGCGTGAGATCAGCATGCCGGGGGTGTCAGCGATCCGCGAGACGGCCGAGACGCTCGACAATCCCATGAAGACGTTCCTCGCCATTCGCGCCGGGGAGCTCGAGAATTCGTCGACCGTGGAAAACGGCCTGCGTTTCGCTCAGCTTTGGGACGGGATAAAAGCATCGGCGGCTCAGGATGGCGATTCGATCCTGATCGAGGCCGCGCGCATTGAGCCGCAGTCCGGAGTGCGATGAACAAGAAGCGGATCACGTCGAAGGAACTGGCCAAGCTCGCGGGCGTCTCGTCCGCGACGATCTCGCGGGCCTTCTCGCCGGACTCGCGCATCGGCAGCGCCACGCGCGACCGTGTGCTTTCGATCGCGCGCCAATATGACTACCAGCCGAATGCCATAGCGCGATCGCTGAACAACCAGCGCTCGCGGCTCGTGGCGGTCGTGGTGAATGCGATCGGCAATCCCTGCGAGGCCGAGCAGATGCAACTGCTCGTGCACAGGCTGCAGGAGCGAGGGCTGCTGCCGATCATGCTCTGCTGTGGCGGTTTCGAGGACCGGCTGAAGCTGATGCGTCTCGCCTCGACCTATCAGGTCGATCACGTCATCGTCTTCTCCGATGCGATCTCGATGCAGGACGCGGTCGAGATCTTCCGCATGACGCGGCCGATCATCCTCTCCTATGAGCCGCTCGACAACGCGGCCGTCTCGCAGATCCGCATTGATGGTTCGGTCGGTGCCGAGGAGATCATCGCCCGCATGGTGGCCGACGGAAGGCGACACTTCGCCTATCTGTCCGGCCGTGCCTCGAGCTGGATCGACAAGCAGCGCCAGGTCTGGTTCGCCGAGGCCCTCGCGCGCCATGGGCTCGCTTTCGAGGCGGAAGCCCATGGCGACTATTCCTATGAATCGGGTTTCAAGGAAGCCGTGCCGCTGCTGCACCGATCCAGGATCGACGCGCTCATCTGCGGCAATGATGTCATGGCGATCGGCGCTCGCGATGCGGCGCGTGGCGTCCTGAACAAGCGTGTTCCGGAAGATCTCGGCATTGTCGGCCATGACGGCATCGCCATGGCCTCCTGGGAGAGCAACGACCTGACCACCTTGTGCGTCGATCAGGCACGTTTCATCGATGCAGCCATCCAGCTTGTCGATCTGGCGGAGGCCGGCGAAGAGCCGCCTCCCTTGCTGCGCCTCGATTGCACCGTCCGCTGGGGCGCGACGACGTAGATCGTCTCGGTGGTGGCTCGCGACAGGAGTTGCCGCAGGACGGGCTCGGCTGTTGTCGCGAATGGCGTTAGCTTGGGCTCCGATCAATATCGGGACCGAGGAATGACTGCCCGCCTGCTCTTCGCCATTCTTGGCCTGCTGGCTCTGCCGTTTTCAGCTCTGAGCGCCAGTGCTGCCGATGAGGAGCGGCGGCCGGCGGAGACGTTGGAGCAGACCGTTTGCAGGCTGATCGAGGCCGCCGCCCTGGCCAATGCGCTGCCGGCGGACTACTTCACGCGGCTGATCTGGCGCGAGAGCAGCTTCCGGCCGCATGTCACGAGCGGTGCCGGCGCGCAGGGCATCGCGCAATTCATGCCGGGGACAGCCACCGACCGGGGCCTGACGGACCCCTTTGATCCGGAAGAGGCGATTCCCGCCTCGGCTGCCTATCTGAAGGCGCTCGAGGAACGCTTCGGCAATCTCGGCCTCGCCGCTGCAGCCTACAATGCCGGACCGACGCGCGTTGCCAACTGGATCGGCAAGGGTGGGTTCCTGCCGATCGAGACCGAGGATTATGTCGCCTTCATCACCGGTCGAAGCGTCTATGACTGGCTCTCTCCGGACGGGCTGAAGAACGAGAAGGCGACGACGCCACCGGCCAGCTGCACGATGACGGTCGCCGCAATCCGCAAATTCTCGCCGAGCCTCTATGAAGGGCCTTACGCTCGCTATGGCGTGCAACTGGCGGGCAATTTCTCTAAGTCCCGCGCCATCGCTTCCTATGAACGCGTCGTACGGCGCTATCCTGCGATCCTGGAGGGCAAACCGACATTGATCATCGGTACGCGGATGGCCGGGCGCGGCCGGCGCGCCTTCTATCGCGTGCGCCTGCCGGCCGAGACGATCCGCCAGGCGACCGAGCTCTGCAATCGCCTGCAGAAGGCAGGCGGCAGCTGTGTCGTTCTCAGGAACTGACGCGGGCCCTATTTGGGCCGTGGCTCGTCGAGCGGCAGCCATTTGAAGCCGTCGCGTTCGATCAGATCGTCGGCGGCGTTGGGGCCACTCGATCCGGCGCGATAATAGTCGACGCGCGCCGGCGTCGATGCCCAGAGATCGAGGATCGGCTCCACGGCGGCCCAGCCGGCCTCGATATTGTCGGCACGCTGGAACAGCGTCGCGTCGCCGGTCAGGCAGTCATAGATCAGCGTCTCATAGCCGGTCGAGGGTTCGGTCTTGAAGTAGTCGGCATAGTGGAAGTCCATGTCGACCTCGGCGAGGCGGACATTGCGGCCGGGAACCTTCGCCGCGAGCCGCAGGGAAATGCCCTCGTCGGGCTGGACGCGGATCACCAGCACATTGGGCAGCAGCTTGCCGGTCGGCGTGTCCTGGAAGAGCGTGTGCGGCGCGCTCTTGAACTGGACCGCGATCTCCGTCCGGCGGACAGTCATGGCCTTGCCGGTGCGGATATAGAACGGCACGCCCGACCAGCGCCAGTTCTCGACCTGCAGGCGGAGCGCGACATAGGTCTCGGTCGTGCTGTCGCGCGCGACGTCGGCCTCCTCGCGGTAATCCTGGATCGGTTCGCCGGCGATCGTTCCGGCCACATATTGCGCGCGGACGGACGATGCGGCCGCCTCGGCCCGGCTCAATGGCCGTATCGCCTGGATCACCTTGGCCTTTTCGGTGCGGATCGCATCCGCATCGAACGAGTTCGGCGGCTCCATCGCGATCATGGCGAGGAGTTGGAACATATGGTTCGGCACCATGTCGCGCAGCGCGCCGGTCGCGTCATAGAAGTGGCCGCGCTTCTCGACCGTCACGGTCTCGGCAGCGGTGATCTGCACATGGTCGATGAAGTTGCGGTTCCAGACCGGCTCGAAGATGCCGTTGCCGAAGCGCAGCGCCATGACGTTCTGGACGGTCTCCTTGCCGAGGAAATGGTCGATGCGGAATATCTGGTGTTCAGCGGCAGCCGCCAGCAGGCGTGCATTGAGCGCACGCGCCGAGGGCAGGTCCATGCCAAATGGCTTCTCGACCACGATGCGCCGAAACGCCCCGTCCGTCTCGCTCATGAGACCGGCTGCGCTGAGCTTCTCGGCGATCGAGCCGAAAAAGCGCGGAGCGACAGCGAGATAGAAGACCGCGCCCTTGGCGACATTGTCTTTGTCTGCCCCGGCGATGGCGGCGCCGATCTTCTCATAGGTGGACGCATCATCGAAATTGCCGACGATGTAGCTGGTGCGCTGCATCATCCAATCCCAAACGTCTTCGTCGAGCGCGCCGCCCACGGCCGAAACGAGGCCGCGCACGGTCTCCGTCAGATAGGTCCGGTAGTTGGCGTCGTCGTGTTCGACCAGATCGATGCCGACGATGCGGAAATCCGGATCGAGCGCATGGTCGCGGGCGAGATTATAGAGCGCGGGCATGACGAGGCGCTTCGTCAGGTCGCCCGAGCCGCCAAAGATGAAGAGCGTCGAGGGCGGGGCCGGAGTCGCATCCTTGGGCAAGGTCGACTTTCCTGGAAACACACTCATTCCGTCAGCCCTCTTTCGCGTTTGAATCTGCCACGATGTAACCTCTTATTGACGCGCGCCGTGCTGAGAAGTCCTTAAGATGGCGAAACGAAATGTGGTGGCCCTCTTTCGTGGTCGCGCGCCGGTGGGGAGCATCCATCGATCAGTGCGCGGATTTACGACGAAGGCGGCTCTCCGCGGAAAAAAAGCGAGGGGGGAAGATGGATTCTCATGCGATCGTGCCGCCGGGCGCGCCTGGACTGCCGGCTCGCTGGACGTCGAGCGCCAAGAGCGGAGTCGGAACCGCCAATTCGGCCGCGAGCCGGATCTGGTTCACGATCAGCCACGGCATATTGAACGAGATCTATTATCCTCGCGTCGATACGGCCTGCACCCGCGACTTCGGCCTCATCGTCACCGGCCCCGATGGCTATTTCTCCGAGGAGAAGCGGGATGCCGCGCATCTCGTCGCCATGGTCGAGGAGGGCGTCCCGGCCTTCCGTCTTCTGAACACCGCCCATGATGGCCGCTATCGCATCCAGAAGGAGATCCTCACCGATCCCTCGCGCGAGGCGCTGCTGCAGCGCCTGACCTTCGAGCCGCTCGAAGGCAAGCTCTCGGACTATCGCCTCTTCGCCCTGCTTGCGCCGCATCTCGTCAATGCCGGCGCCAACAACACCGCCTGGGTCGGTGACTACAAGGGCGCGCCGATGCTGTTCGCGGCCGGCCAGCGCGCCGGTGCGTTGGCGGTGGCGTCATCCGTGCCATGGCTGGCGCGCTCTGTCGGTTTCGTCGGTGTCTCGGACGGCTGGCAGCAGCTGACACAGGATGGCCGGCTCAACGAGGCCTATCAGCGCGCCGAAAACGGCAATGTCGCCATGGTCGGCGAGATCGACCTGATGGCCGACGATGGCAACGCCTTGATCGCACTCGGTTTCGGCATTCGCCCCGAGGAAGCCGGATATCGGGCTCGTTCCAGCCTGGAGGATGGCTTCAGCACGGCCAGAAAGCACTACGCTGAAGGCTGGCGCGCGTGGCAGAAGCAATTGCTGCCGCTCGACAGGCCCGCGGGCGCCTCGAACCTCAACAGCTACCGCATCAGCACGGCGGTGCTCGCAACCCACCAGCCGGCTTCCTTTCCGGGAGCGGCGATCGCGAGCCTCTCGATTCCCTGGGGCTTCAGCAAGGGCGACGAGGATCTGGGCGGGTATCACCTCGTCTGGCCGCGCGACCTGGTCGAGACTGCCGGCGGCTTTCTGGCGGCAGGCGCCGAAGAGGATGCGAAGGCGGTTCTCTCCTATCTGATGTCGATCCAGGAGGCTGACGGCCACTGGTCGCAAAACCTCTGGCTCGACGGCACGCCCTATTGGGGCGGGGTCCAGATGGACGAATGCGCCTTTCCGCTGCTGCTGGCCGACATGCTCTACCGCCACGGCGTGATCGCCAAGGCGGAGCTCGGTCGCTACATGACGATGGTCGAGCGCGCCGCGCGTTATGTGGCGCGCAATGGCCCCGTCACGGCGCAGGACCGCTGGGAAGAGGATGCCGGTTATTCGCCCTTCACGCTGGCCGTGGAGATCGCCGGGCTCCTGGCTGCGGCCGACCTCCTCGAGATCGCGGGACGCACGGATGCCGCGCTCTATCTTCGCGAGACGGCCGATAGCTGGAACGACGATATCGAATACTGGACCCTCGCCTCGGGGACCGAACTCGCCGAACGCCTCGGCATAGAGAGCTATTATGTTCGGATCTCCACGGCCGATACCGCGGATGCGGCATCGCCACTCGACGGGTTCGTGCCGGTCAAGAATCGTCCGCCGAGCGATATGAGCCAGATCGCGTCGATGCTGATCAGCCCCGATGCGCTGGCCCTGGTCCGCTTCGGACTCCGCGCGCCGGACGATCCGCGCATCCTCGATACGGTCCGGGCGATCGATGCGACGCTCAAGGCGGAACTGCCGCAGGGTCCGATCTGGTATCGCTACAATGGCGACGGCTATGGCGAGCACGAGGACGGTTCGCCCTTCGACGGCACCGGCATTGGTCGGCCCTGGCCGCTGCTGGCGGGCGAGCGCGCGCATTACGAACTGGCCGCCGGCCATCCCGAGATCGCGGAGCAGCTTCTTTCGACGCTGGAGGGATCGGCGAGTTCGGGTGGCCTGCTGCCCGAGCAGGTCTGGGACAGCGCGGACATTCCCGAGCGCGAGCTGTTCCATGGGCACCCGTCTGGAAGCGCCATGCCGCTGGTCTGGGCGCATTCGGAGCATATCAAGCTGCTGCGCTCGCTGCGCGACGGCCGTGTATTCGACATGCCGCCGCAGACGGTGCAGCGCTATCAGCGCGACAAGGTGACGTCACCCGTTCGGACCTGGCGGTTCTCGCAGAAGATCCGCACCGTGCCGCATGGCAAACTGCTGCGGATCGAGCTGCCGGCGCCCGGGGTGATCCATTGGTCACGGGATGACTGGGCGACCACGCATGACGATCCTACGACCACGAACAGCCTCGACATCCATCTCATTGACCTGCCAACGAAGAGATTGCCGCGCGGTAGCCGCATCCGCTTCACCATCTACTGGCCCGAAAGCGGCACCTGGGAAGGCGAGGATTTCGAAGTGACGGTCGATAGCCGGCATCCATCGGGCCGGCGCACCTGATCGCGGTTCGCGGCGAAGCGCCACAGACAGTCTTGAACGGAGAGGAGACCAAGGTGACGGGCATATTGGCGGTCGATGTCGGCGGTACCGGCCTCAAGGTCGCGATCATTGATGCGAAAGGCGCGATGCTGAGCGAGCGTGTCCGTCTTTCGACACCGCACCCCTGTCCGCCGGAAACGCTCGTCGCGATGATCGGGCAGATGGTCTCGGGCTTGCCGGCCTTCGACCGCATCTCGATCGGCTTTCCCGGTGTCGTCCGCGACGGGGTCGTGCTGACGGCGCCCAATCTCGGCACGAAGGACTGGGAGGGGTTCGGACTGACCGCTGCGCTTTCCAGGCAACTGGGCGGCCAGCCGGCGAAGCTGATCAACGACGCGGAAATGCAGGGAATGGCCGTCGTGTCCGGCAAGGGTCTGGAGATGGTCCTGACACTCGGCACCGGCGCGGGCACGGCCCTGTTTCGCGAAGGCGATCTCATGCCGCATATGGAGCTTGCCCATCATCCCGTGCATGAGGACAAGACCTATGACGAATATATCGGCAATGCCGCGCTGGAGGAGAAGGGCAAGAAGCACTGGAACGAGCGTGTGTCGAAGGTCGTCGGCATCCTCTACACGCTTCTCCACTATGACCGGCTCTATCTCGGCGGCGGCAACGCCAAGCATGTAGACCTCAACCTGCCTGCAAACGTGACAATCGCCTCCAATGAAGCCGGCCTCGAAGGCGGCGCAGGCCTCTGGCGACGCAAGGACGAGGCCTGAGTCAGTTGGGCAGGGTTTGCCCGGCTATCCTCAATCTGTGTGGAACACTTCTTCCATCATCGACCACCATTCGCCCGGCTTGGCCGAAGCCAGGGGCTCCTGGCAGGCGTCGGTCAGGGCCAGCCAGGCCTTGATGGCGGGTTCGCCGTCGAGGCGCTTCGCGTCGGCGGGCCAGTCGGCGCCGTGATATTCCCAATAACCGAAGAGCAGGTTTTCCGGCTCGCGCAGATAGATCGAGTAGTTCTTCACGCCGCAGCCGGCGAGAAGCGCGTTGACCTCGGCCGAGCCGGTGGCATGCAGCCGCTTGTATTCGGCGATCGCCTCAGGCTTCACGCGGATGACCATGCCCATGCGCTGCATCGTTTTTTACCCCTTTACCGCACCGACGGCGATGCCGCTGACGATCTGGCGTTGGAAGATCATGTAGATGATGACGATCGGCGCGGCCGCGAGGCAGATGCCGGCGGCGAGCAGCGGCACGTTGGTGGTGTATTCGCCGCGCAGCGCCGCGATCCCCACCATCAGCGTGCGCTGGTCCTGCAGCACCAGCAGCGAGATCAGCAAGTCGTTCCAGCAATAGAGCGTGTTCAATATACCGAGCGTGATCAACGCCGGCTTTCCCATCGGCAGCATGATGTGCCACCAGACCTGCACCAGCCCGGCGCCGTCGATCTGGGCCGCCTCGAACAGTTCGCGCGGCAGCCGCGCATAGAAGGCGGTCATCAGGTAGACGCTGAACGGCAGGAAGAAGGCGGTATAGGCGATGATCAGCCCGGCGCGCGAATTGATCAGGTCGAGCGCGATCATGGTGCGGTAGAACGGCACCAGCACCACCTGAACCGGGATCATCAGCGAGACGAGGATGATCGTGAAGATCAGCTTCGATCCGCGAAAGCGCAGGATCGCCAGCGCATAGCCGGCGAGCGAGGAGACGAGGAGCAGCAGGAGCACCGCGCCAATCGTCACCACCACCGAGTTGGTGAAATATTCGGAGAGGCGCGACTGGTTCCAGGCCTGGCTGAAATTGGCGAAGGTCGGGTCGGTCGCGAGGCCGAAACGGTCGAGCACGAAGCCCTTGCGCGTCTTCAGAGCCGCATTGATCGTGAAGAAGATCGGATAGACAGCCGAAAGCGCGAGGATCGCCATCGGGATGGAGATCGCCCAGAGGACGCGCTTCTGCTTGCGTTCGACGGCGGCCATGGAGGTCCTCTCAGAGATCGGCGTTCTTGGACATGATGCGGATCTGGATCCAGGCGAGGCCGCCCATCATCAGGAACAGCACCATCGAGATCGCGCTGGCATAGCCCGGACGGTTCATCTTGCCCTGCTCGAGCCAGATCAGGAATTCCGGCAGTGTGGTTGCCGTGCCGGGGCCGCCGGCGGTCAGGACGTAGATCAGGCCGAACATCGAGGTCAGCATGCCGATGGTCGTGACGACGGCGGCGAATTCGATGATCGGGCGGATCGACGGGATAACGATGTACCACCAGGTCTGCATCAGCTTGGCGCCGTCGAGCTTGGCCGCCTCGAGCATGTCGGAGGGAACCGTCGAGAGGCCCGCGAGGAAGATCAGCAGGCTCATGCCGAAGGTCGCCCAGAGCTGCACGGCGATCAGGCTGAAGAGGGCGGTATTGGAATTGCCGAGCCAGTCGATGGCGGAGAAGCCCATCGCCTTCAGCGCCGCATTGAACGAGCCGTCATAGCGCAGCAGCATGTTGAAGATCGCGCCGACAATGACCGAGGAGAGCACGGCGGGGAAGAAATAGACGGCGCGGAAGAGCTTTCCGCCCGGCACGCCCTGATGGATCAGGATCGCCAGCACCAATGGCAGGCCGATCCAGATCGGCAAAGTCGCGAGCAGGATCAGCATGTTGATCAGGCTGTCGAGGAAGACCGGATCATGCGCGATGGCGACATAGTTCTGCACGCCGACAAAGGTCGGCGTCGACATGCCGTTATAGTCGGTGAAGGAATAGCCGAGGCCCCAGATCAGCGGCACGATGCGGAACAGGATCACGAGCACCAGCGCCGGCAGCACGAAGAGATAGGCGAGGCGGTGGGCATTGTTGCCGAAGATCGACCGCCTGCCCGCGGTAGGCTGGCGGCTCTCGGTTTCCTTGGCGATCATGGTCGATGTCATCCGCGGGGCCTTTGTCTGGGCGCCGGCGGTCGGGAAGACGCCGCGCGACCCTCTCCCCCCTTGTGGGGGAGAGTAGGAGAGGGGGGCCGACGCCGAAAGGCGGCGGTCTTGCTTCAAAAGCGCGTTGCTGGCCGGGAGGTTGCTCCCGCTTCCTTGCCCTCCCCCGCAAGCGGGAGAGGGTGAGAAAGCCAGCCCCGCCTTACTTCTTCTTCGACTGGGCCTGGACGTCGTCCAGCCGGGCGACGGCCTTGTCGACCGTGGTCTCGCCGGTGAAGAGAAGCTGGCTCTGGCGATGCCATTCCTCGACTTCAGCCGTCGACATGTTGTTGTGGGCGAGCGGCACGCCGTCCGACAGCCAGGCGAGAATCACCTTGGCCGAGGGGCTCTTGGTGTCGGAGGTGTCGACCTTGGTGTTGGCGGGAATGGCGCCGGCCGTCTCGAAGAAGATCTTCATGTGGTCGGTGTCGGCGAAGCTCTTCACGAGGTCGGCGGCAAGGTCCTGGTTCGGCGAGAACTTGGTCACGCCATAGCCGATGCCCCCGGCGAGCGGCAGCTTGAGCGAGCCATCACCGCCGGCGATCGGCGGCATGACGTAGACGCCGACCTTGTCCGCGCCCAGGAATTCGTCGAACTCCTTCCAATGGGCGACGTCGGAGATGAGGCCGATCGTCTGCGCGTTCTCGCCGCGCTCGAAGCTCTCATATTCGTCCATGAACTTGGCGGTCGAATTGGCGCCGTCCGCATACCAGCCCGCGCCCTTGGTATCGACCCAGGCCTGCACGATCGCCTTGACCTCGGGGCTCGACCATTTGAGGTCGCCCTTGGTCCATGCGTCCTGCTGCGCCTTGGTCCAGCCATTGGCGGCGACGGCGGAGAGGAAGAAATCGGCGCCGAAGCCTTCCTTGTTGCCGAGCGCGAAGGGGGCGACGCCCGCCTTCTTCAGCGCCTCGGCGGTGGCGGAAAGGTCGGCCCAGCTCTTCGGCGTCTTCTCCGGGTCGAGGCCGGCCTTGGCGAAGAGGTCCTTGTTGTAATAGACGGCAAAGCCCTGGATCGAGATCGGCACGGCATAGAGGCCGCCATCGGCGCCGGTGAATTCGTCCCAGCCGGCGACGGTGCCCTTGATGTCGGCAACCTTGTCGTCGAGCTTGGTCAGCGCGCTGACGCGCTCCTTGGCCTGCGAGCCGCCATGCAGCAGCACGACGTCCGGGCCCTGGCCGGACGAGATCGCCGTGCCGAGCAGCGTATAATACTGGTCATGCGGCTGCATGACGTATTTGACCGTCACGCCGGGATGGGCGGCCTCGAAATCCTTCTTCACGGCCGCGTAGTAATCGGCCGTCACCGGATCGCCGTTCTTCCAGTCCCAGACGGTGAGGGTCGTATCGGCACTGGCGGTGCCGGCAAAGCCGATCGCCAATGTGAAGGCCGCGGCGAGCATCGTGCCGGCGCGCAGGGTCCTGTTCGTCGCTTTCATGTCTTCTCCTCCCTCGCGAAACCTCTCCTCGAACCCGATGCCGGCGAGAGCGGCGGCGGGCAGAAATCCTCTGTGCATCGTCAGGCGAAGCAATGTTCGCGCGCGAAGCGTCAGTGCGGCAGCCGTGTATTGACGGGGGCGGCCGGCAGATCCTCGTCGGCCATCACCTCCGGCACGGCCCAATCCTGGCGCGCGGTCTCCGAAAGCGTCAGGCCGTGGCCGATCCGGTCATGGGCGTAGATCCAGCCATCGCGGATCTCGAACGGCGTCTCGATCAGATGATCGAAATTCTGGAAGGAATATTCGAGCCATTCGACCTCGGGGAGCGCGATCGCCATGTTGACGCCGATCTCCAGGAAGGAATTGCCGAGGCTGACGGGAATGCCGTGCTCGGCCGCGAGCCAGCCGATGCGCATCACTTCGCTGACATAGCCATGCACGTTGATCATGTCCGTGCCATGGGCCTCGATCAGGCGGCGCTTGCCATGGGCGTCGAAATACTCGCCCGAGTTCACCAGCGTGAACGGGCAGCCCTGGCGGATCATCTTCAAGCCTTCGAAATCGTAGCGAAGGCAAGGATCCTCGATCCAGAGAATGTCGAAGCCGGCCTTGTTGATGATGTTCATGTTGCGGACGGTCTGCTGCGGCGACCAACCCTCATTGGCATCGATCATGATCGCCTGCGGCTTGCCGACCGTCTTCACCAGCAGGTCGAGGCGGTGCAGGTCGCGCTCGAGATCGGGATGGCCGACCTTGATCTTGAAGGCGGTGTAGCCGATCGAGGCGGCGTGATCGAACAGCGCGCAGAAATCATCGTCGGAGAGATGGAAATCGAGCCCGCTCGCATAGGCCTTCACGCGCGGCTTGGTGCCGCCGAGCAGCTTCCAGAGCGGCAGGTTCAACTGCTTGGCCGCGAGGTCCCAGAGCGCCTGGTCGAGGCCTTCGCCGAAGGGGAGCGAGGCGCCGCGAATGTTGCCGCCGCGGGGACGACGCACCTTGTGCACCAGCGCGGCCGGCTCCTCGCCCTCGATGCCCGGCCAGATCTCGGCGCGGAAGATGCGCTCGATTTCGGCGAGCGAAGGCAGCGCATTGAACAGAGACGGCACGAAGCCGAGGCCGACCAGCCCGGTATCGGTGATCAGTTCCAGCGTCGCGACATGTGCGTGCGCGATGCGGACCTGGCTGTCGCCGATCGCCCGATCGCGGGCGAACTGGAAACGGACAATTCGAAAATCCACGATGCGCATGCTATGAGTCGCCTAATCGATCAATGTTGAGTATTGATATGCCACAGAAGCGATCTGATAGATCAGATTGGACGATACCGCAAGATGGGTCGGCAAGGAGCGTCGAGACCGTGGAGACGATGGACCGGGAAACGGATGGCGCGACGCTCTCGTTGAGCGAGGTCGCCTATCAGCGGATTCTCGAAGGCCTGTTCGGCCGCACGCTACCGGCCGGCGCCTTCGTCTCGCAGAACGATCTGGTGAAGCTGGTGGGCGTTCCGGTGGCGCCGCTGCGCGACGCGCTGCGGGTCTTGCAGACCGAGGGCCTGCTCACGATCCATCCACGTTCCGGCATCCGCTTCATGAAGGCGGATTTCGAATTCGCACGGAACACCTATCAGTTTCGCGGAATTCTCGAGCGGCCGGCGGTGCGCGTCTTCGCCGAATTGAGCGAGCCGGCCCTGATCGAGAGCCTGATCGCGCGCCATGATCGCGCGATCGCCGCGCTGGAGCACGGCGGCTTCACGGCCGAGGTCGCGCGCGAGGTCGTCGCGATCGACGCCGTGCTGCATTTCGAGATCATTGCGTCGCTCGGCAATCCGCTGATCGAATCGACCTATCGCCGCGTCCACAATTATCTGCAGCTGATCCGCCTCGACCGCACGCTGACGGCGCCGATCGTGCTCCGCACGCTGCGCGAGCATCTCGCCCTGCTGGATGCCTGCAAGCGCCGCGACGCCGACGCAGCCGAGACCGCGCTGCAGGCGCATTTTTCCAACGCCCTGCAACGGACATTGGGGATTTTCTGAAGCTTCCTTCCTTCCCCGCCCCTTGTGGGGAGGGAACAGGAAGCTTCGCGCTTTACAGCCCCGCCGCCAACTTCTACCCCTTGCTCCGATAGACGCGCCCACTGCCGTCATCCCGGGCGAAGACCCGGGATCCATACAGCCACCCCATCTCGCGGCTGAATGGCTCCCCGCTTTCGCGGGGATGACGGAGCGTTGTGGGGCGAATAGCGAATGGACTGACTGCCGTGAACCAGCTTCTCCCTTCCGACCTCCTGATCGATTCCGCCGGCGAGATCGCGATCCGCCAGGACCTGACGCTGACGGCGCTGGGAAAACGTCCTGCCGACCGGGTGCTGCGCGTTGGGCGGCTGCTCGATGTTCATTCGCGCACATGGCTCGATGATCAGGAGATCGTCATCAAGGGCCGGCGCATTGCCTATGTCGGGCCGGCCGGGTCTTGGACCGGTGAGGCGGGAACGCGCGTGCACGAGCCGGATCTCGCTGCCGTGCCGGGCTTCGGCGAGGCGCACAAGCATATTGAGAGCTCGCATCTGACGCCGGAATACGAGGCCGCGCTGGTCATGCCGCATGGCGTGACGTGGGTCTGCGAGGCGAGCCACGAATTCTCCAATGTGAACGGGCCGAAAAACCTCGAATTCTGGCTCGAGGCGCGCCGTCGCGGCTCGCCGATGAAGATCTTCCCGCTGCCGGGCTCAGCCGTGCCGCCCACCGCCTATGAATGGGGCGGCGGCCATTTCGGCTATGACGAGCAGAAGCAATTCATGGCCGAGAGCCTGATGGTCGCCGGCCTCGATGAGGTCATGGACTGGCCGTCAGTATGGAACCCGGACAACCCATCCTATGACCGGCTCTGGGGCATGATCCGAGCCACCTTCGAGAAGCGCGGCGTGGTCGAAGGCCACGCGGCGGGCCTGCGTGACCTCTCCACCATCAACGCCTTCGCCGCCGCCGGCATGGCCTCGGATCATGAGGGCTGGTTCCTCGACGAGGTTTGGCAGAAGCTGACGCATGGCCTCTTCGTCGAGTTGCGCCCGCATTCGCTGCCCGACCTGGTCAAGGGCCTGATCGCCAAGGGCCTGACCGACTGGTCGCAGATCGCCTTCGTGACCGATGATCGCAGCGCGACGGACACGCTGAAGCTCGGCGCGACCGACTACAATATGCGCCTCGCGATCGAGAACGGCCTCGCGCCCGAGATCGCGATCCAGTGCGTGACGATCAATCCGGCGCGGCACATGCGGCTGACGCCCTGGGTCGGCTCGATCGCGCCGGGCCGTTTCGCCGATATCGTGCTGCTCGACGATGTCTCGACCTTGTCGATCGCCAAGGTCTGGGCCGATGGCAGGCCGGCGGCCGAGGCGGGCGCCTTCATCGGCGAACTGCCGCAGATCGCATGGCCGGACTGGGCCACCAGAACGGTCAACATCCAGCGGACCGTCACGGCGGAGGATTTCCGCATTGCCGCGCCGGGCGACACGCCCACCGCCAAGGCGGCCCTGTTGCGGCCGTTCCATTGGGACGACAATTTCATCACCATGGATTTGCCGGTCGCGGACGGTGCCGTCCAGCGCGATACCGCCCGCAATGTGACGAAATTCTCGATCGTCGATCGCTTCTCGGGCGAGGCGAAGGTGTCGAAGATGTTCTGGCTCGGCACGGGACCGCGCACGCCCGACACGGCGGTCGGCAGCACGCTCGGCCATGACAAGCACAATATCTGGGTCTGCGGCTCGTCGGACGAGGCCATGGCGCTGGTGGCGAATGCGCTCGCCGAGCAGCAGGGCGGCTGGGCTCTGGTCTCGGGCGGCAAGGTTGTGGCGCGCGTGCTCTATGAGGTCGGCGGGCTGATGACGGCGCGGCCGGCGCACCAACTCGATGCCGAGATGCAGGCGCTCTATGCCGAGGCGGCCGGGATCGACTGGATGTACGAGCCGACCTTCTCGCCGCGCTGGTGGCCGGGATTCCCGGAGCGGCTGTCCTTTGCGACGCTCACCTGCGCGCCCTGGCGCTGGGTGCTGGTGGCGCCGTCGCCGCTGGCGCCGGAGGGCTTCGTGAATGTCTCGACCGGCGAGACCCATCCGGTGGTGTGGTAGTGCGCACAGCGCTCGACCCTTGATCCGCACATCGCGCCGTGGACAGCTGCCTATTTAGGCTGGCTAAAATTTGTGCTTCAACTAGATCAGTTGGTGAGGACGAGCTTGCAGGGAAGCGAGGACGATCATGTTGAAGAGACTGAAGCAGGGTTTGCGGATTGCGGCCTTGGCCGTGCCTCTGGCGCTGGGCGGAACTGCCATGGCCGAGGCCGAGGGCCTCAAGATCGCGATGGTTCTGCCGGGGCCGATCAGCGACAATGATTGGAACTCGGTCGGCTATAATGGCCTGCAGGCCGCCGCCAAGGCGCTGGGTGTCGAAGTCGCCTATTCGGAGAATATCTCCGACGCCGACGCCGAGCGCATCCTGCGCGACTATGCCTCGCGCGGTTATGGGCTGATCTTCGCCCATTCCTTCTCCTATGGCGATGCGGCGCTCAACGTCGCCGAGGACTTCCCCGACACGACTTTCATGGCTGGCACGGCCAAGGAACTGGCACCCAATCTCGGCACCTATTCCAACCCGGATTATCAGGGCGCCTATCTCGCCGGCATGCTCGGCGCGGGTGCTTCCAAGACCAAGACGATCGGCTGGGTCGGCGGCATGCCGGCACCGAACATGCTGGCGAACCTCCACGCCTATGAGGCGGGCGCCAAGGAAATGGTGCCGGACGCCAGAGTGCTGCACACCTTCATCGGCTCCTGGTTCGATCCGCCCAAGGCCAAGGAGGCCGCGATCGCGCAGGTCGAGCAGGGCGCCGACGTTCTCTCGGCGCAGGGCGTCGGCGTCATCGACGCGGCCATCGCCAAGAACGTCTTCGCGCTCGGTGCCATGACCGACCAGAACCACCTCGGCCCCAAGGTCGTGCTGACCAGCGTGACCTGGGATCTCGGTCCGCTCGTGACCGCTGTCGGCAAGGCCGTCGAGGACAAGAGCTGGAAGAGCGAGAACTGGTCCTACGGCATTCCGGAGGGCTCGGTGAAGCTCGCCGATTTCCATGGCCTCGACGCCGGCGTGCCGCCGGAGGTGCTGAAGGCGGTTGAGGCGAAGTTCGAGGCGATCAAGTCGGGCGCGTTTGTCGTGCCGCTCGATACGACCAACGCGGAATAGGCGAAGAGCCGCCTCGGAAACCACAGCCGTCATGGCCGGGCTTGTCCCGGCCATCCACGTCTTGTTTGGTTGCTGGGCCGGTCGCTGCCGGTGGAGGCAAGTCGTGGATGCCTGGGACAAGCCCGGCCGTGACGGCGGAGTGGTCGATCACAATATCGATGAATAGTTCTTCGATCCCCCTTCTCGACATGCGCGGCATTCGCGTCACCTTTGGCAGCTTCGTCGCCAATGACGCGGTTGATCTCGCCGTGGCGGCCGGGGAAATCCATGCCCTGCTGGGCGAGAATGGCGCAGGCAAGTCGACGCTGATGCGGGTCCTCGCCGGCCTGCTCGTGCCGGCTGCGGGCGAAATCCGCATCGACGGCAAGATCGAGCCGATCGGTTCCGCCCATGAGGCGATGCGGCTTGGCATCGGCATGGTGCATCAGCATTTCATGCTCGTGCCGACATTGACCGTCGCCGAGAATGTCTGCCTCGGCCTCGCTTCGACGGGCCGTTTCATCCCCGACCTGAAAACCGCCGCGGCAAAGATCCGCGAGCTGGCGAAGACCTACGGCCTCGATATCGATCCGAATGCGCGCATCGCCGATCTCTCGATCGCCGGGCAGCAGCGCGTGGAGATCCTGAAGGCGCTCTATCGCGGCGCCCGTATCCTGATCCTCGACGAGCCGACCGCCGTGCTGACGCCGCAGGAGGCCGAGGGCCTCTTTCGCATCTTGCGTTCGCTCGCGGCGCAGGGAACCGCGATCATCTTCATCAGCCACAAGCTGAACGAGGTCATGGCGCTGACATCGAAGGTTACGGTGCTGCGCCTCGGCAAGGTTGTGGCAACTGCCGTGACGGCCGAAACCGACGCCCGTGGGCTGGCGCGCATGATGGTCGGCGCCGAGATCAACCTGCCGAAGCTGGAGGATGTTCTCATCGCTGAAGCTGCAAACGGTCCCCTCAAGGGGGAGGTTTGGGCTGAGCGTGACCCCATCCTGTCCGTCACCGATCTGATCTGCCGTAATCCGCGCGGCCCCGTCCGCGTCGATCGTGTCAACCTCGTCGTGAAGGCGGGCGAGATCGTCGGTGTGGCGGGCGTCGATGGCAACGGTCAGCAGGAACTGGCCGAGGCGATCGTCGGTCTGCGGTCCGCCGAGAGCGGAACGATCGCGATCGAGGGCGAGGATGTGACACGGGCGAATGTCGCGCGCCGCATCGCGCTCGGCCTCGCCCATATTCCGGAGGACCGGCACCGCACGGCGTTGGTCGAGCCCATGTCGATCCGCGACAACGCCGTACTGGAGCGGATCGGCGATGCACCGTTTTCAAAGGGCGGCTGGATCGACCGGCAGGCCATCGACGGGCTGACGGCCGCGATCATCCGCGATTTCGACGTCCGCGCCAGCGGGCCGGATCAGCCTGTCGGCACGCTGTCCGGCGGCAACCAGCAGAAGGTGGTGCTCGGCCGCGCGCTGTCGCGCGATCCGAGCCTGCTCGTCGCGGTCCAGCCGGCGCGTGGGCTCGATGTCGGCGCCACCGCTTTCGTCCATCGCCAGTTGCTCGCCCGCCGTGCCGCCGGTGCTGGCGTCCTGCTCGTCTCGACCGAGCTCGACGAGATCCTGGCGCTATCCGACCGGATCGTCGTGATGTTCAAGGGCGGCATTGTCGGCGAACTCGCCCGCGCCGATGTGACCGTCGAAAGGCTCGGCCTGATGATGGCGGGGCGCGCGGCATGAGCACGACCGAACTCACGCGCGCGCCGCGCTTCCGCCTGCCGCCGGCGCTCTCCGGCAGCATCGCGGCGGTCATCGCCGCCTTCCTCGTCGGCGCGGTGCTGATCGCTGCCGTTGGTGTCAATCCGCTCACCGCCTATGGCGCCTTGTTCGAGGCCGCGCTCGGCACGAAGAACGGCCTTGCCGAGACACTCGTGCGCACGGTGCCGCTCGCGCTTTGCGGCCTCGGCATCGCGCTCGCCTTTCGCGCCGGCGTGTTCAATGTCGGCGCCGAAGGCCAGCTCTTCCTCGGCGGCACGGCGGCGGGCGCGGTCGGCGTCGCCGGTGCGGGTCTGCCCGCCTTGGTCCTGCTCCCGGCCATGGCGCTTGCCGCGATGGCCGCCGGAGCGCTCTGGTCGGGCCTCGCCGCCTGGCTCAAGCTCCGCTTCCGTTCCGACGAGCTGATCACCACGATCATGCTGAATTATGTGGCGATCCATCTCGTCTCCTTCCTGCTGCACGGCCCGCTCAAGGACCCGAACGGCGCGCTGGCGCAGACCGCCCGGCTGACGGCGGATGCGCGCCTGCCGGTGCTGCTCGGCGGCACGCGGCTTCATGCCGGCATACTGATCGTGCTGGTCGCGGTGGTGCTGGCGCATCTCTTCCTCTGGAAGCGCACCAATGGCTTCCGGCTACGCGTCGTTGGGCTCAACCCGCGCGCGGCGGAAAATGCCGGCATGAATGTGCGCGGCACGATCCTGTTCGGCTTCCTGGTCTGCGGCGCGCTGGCGGGCCTGGCAGGCTTTGCCGAGGTCGCCGGTGTGCAGCGGCGCATGATCGAGAACCTCTCGCCGGGCTTTGGCTATACGGCGATCATCGTGGCGCTGCTCGGCCAGACCAATCCCTTCGGCGTGCTCGCCGCGGCCTTCCTGTTCGCGGCCCTGCAGATCGGCGCCTCGACGATGGAATCGGCGGCCGGCGTGCCGAGCACGCTCACGACAGTCATCCAGGGCCTCGTGGTGCTGTTCCTGATCGGCCGCGCCGCCTTGCCGCTGATCCGCGACTGGTTCGGCCGGCGTTTTGGGGGAGGGCGGTGATGAATGCGTTTCTCTCGGTTCGTTACAGAACAGCACACCAGCCCGTCCCAATTCACAGGCCGTCATCCCCGCGAAAGCGGGGACCCATCCAGCCGCAATTGCTGGTGATTACGACGACAGCGGCTTCGGCTGAATGGGTCCCGGGTCTTCGCTTCGCTTCGCCCGGGATGACGGAAACGGGGCGGGTTTCGTACCGTTGCGAGGAGAGCGGCGCGACCGAGCGGACCATCCCGAGCGGGGAGGCCGCGCCTTGACCTTCCTGACAGATCCGACCTTTGTCGGTTTCCTCTCCGCCTCGATGCGGCTCGCCATCCCGATCATGCTGGCGGCCCTGGGCGGGCTCTTTGCCGAGCGTTCCGGCGTGCTCAATATCGGCCTCGAGGGCATGATGCTGGTCGGCGCCTTTGTCGGCTTCGTCGCGACGTTCTGGACCGGGCAGCTCTGGATCGGCGTGATCATCGCCGTGCTCGCCGGCATGGTGTTCGGCCTGATCCTCGGCTTCTATACGATCACGCTCGGCGCCAACCAGGTGGTGGTCGGTATCGCCATGAACCTGCTCGCGGTCGGTGTCACCTCCTTCTTCTACCGGATGGCATTCGGCGCCGGGACGGACAGGCCTCGCATCGATTCCTTCACGCCGCTCGATCTCGGCCCGCTCGTCGATATTCCGGTCATCGGGCCGTTGCTCTTCCGGCAGGATGCGCTCGCCTATCTCGGTCTCGGGCTGATCCTCGTCACATGGTTCGTGATGGCAAAGACGCGCTTCGGGCTCAATGTCCGCGCGGTCGGCGAGCATCCGCAGGCGGCCGAGACGCTCGGCGTCGATGTCCAGCATATCCGCTATGTCGCGATCGGCCTTTCCGGCGGCCTCGCCGGGCTCGGCGGCGCGTTCCTGTCGCTTTCGGCGACGGGCGTCTTCCTCGACAATATGACGGCGGGGCGCGGTTATATTGCGCTCGCCATCCTGATCCTCGGGCGCCGCCACGCGATCGGCGTGCTGCTCGCCGCCCTCCTGTTCGGGGCGGCGGATGCACTGCAATTGCGGGCGCAGATCCTGCCGACCGGCGTGCCGTTCCAGTTCCTGCTGATGCTGCCCTATGTGCTTACGATCATCGTCCTCGCCGGCTTTGTCGGGCGCAACAGCGCTCCGGCGGCGTTGGGCGTGCCGTTCCGGCGCGGGCGATCGGGAAAGGATGACTGACATGCTCGACCTCCACGCCGCCACCTCGCCCGAAGTGAAGTCCGCGATCGAAAAGGGTGCCGTTGCCGTGCTCGCGGTCGGCGCGCAGGAGCAGCACGGCGCGCATCTGCCGCTCTCCACCGATACGGTGATGTCGCAGGGCGTGGCGCGGCGGATCGCGGGTGCGATCGACGGCCTGCTGCTCCCCCCGATCGCCTATGGCGACGCCTGGAACAATGAGGGCTTCGCCGGCACGCTCTCGCTCTCGCCCGATACGATGCGCGCCATCTTCCTCGATCTCGGACGGGGTTTGGCCCGTTCGGGCTTCAAGGCGCTGATCATCGTCAACGGCCATTTCGGCAATCGTGAGCCGATCGCGCTCGCCGCCCGCATGCTGAAGGCCGAGATCGGCTTCCCGGTCATGCATCTCGATTATCCGGGCATGGAGCGGATCGCGGGCGAGATCTGCGACAGCGAGCCCGCCGCGCCGACCTTCTATCACGCCGACGAGGTCGAGACCTCGATGATGCTGGCGCTGGCGCCGGACCTGGTGCGGATGGAGAAGGCTGCGCCGGAATATCCGGTGTTTCCGGCCGGTTTCGGCACCGAGCCGATCGGCCTCGACAGCTTCAATCGATCGGGCGTGTTTGGCGACCCGCGCCCCGCAACGGCGGAAAAGGGCGAGATCCTGATCGCCGGCATCGCGGAAGAAAGCGTGAAGATGATCCGGCTGTTCCTCGCGAAATTGGGCTGAGCGGGCTCCTTGTTAACCCGCCCGCAGGGGCGGGTTTAGGGAAGAAAGCAAGCCCCTCATCAAAGCAAAGACCCTCACCCCGACCCTCTCCCGCGAAGCGGGCGAGGGGGAAGGAAGGGCCTGTGCCTGTCTCTTACGCCGTTACCTTGCGCCGCGAGGACAGCATCAGCGCCAGCACGGTCACGACGAACGGGATCGTGTGGATCAACTCGCCCGGCATCCATTTCAGGATACCCGGCAGCGCGATCGAGAGCGCTTCGAAGAAGCCGAACAGGACCGCCGCGATCATGGTCCCGATCGGGTGGCGTCGGCCGAGCAGCACGGCGCCGAGCGCGATGAAGCCGCGGCCCGCTGTCATGTCGCGCGTGAAGCCGACGAAGGAGAACATGGCGAGCTGCGCGCCACCGAGGCCGGCGAGGCAGCCCGAGGCGATCAGGCCATAGGTGCGCAGCCGGTTCGGCGCGATGCCCGCGGCCTCGGCTGCCGGCGGATATTCGCCGACGGCGCGGAAGCGAAGGCCTTCCGGCGTGCGGTAGAGGAAGTACCAGATCGCATAGACCATGAAGGCCGCGAGCCAAGTCAGGTAGGAATGGCCCGAGAGCACCTCGCGCAGGAAGGGCCCGATCGCCGGGATATTGCCCAGGAACGACAGGTCCAGCGCCGGAACGGCCTTGGAGGGGATATTGATCGAGGTGCCCTTGTCGCCACCCGTCGCATAGGTCAGCACCGTCACGGTGCCGCCGGCTGCAATGATGTTGATGGCGAAGCCGACCAGGATGATGTCGGCCTTGAAGCGCAAGTGGAACAGCGCCATCACCGCGCCGAGCAAGCCGCCGGCGGCGAGGCCCGCCAGCACGCCGATATACCAGGGCGCATGGGCCGACACGATCACGGCCGTCAAGGCGCCGATCAGCATGATGCCTTCGAGCGCGACATTGAGCGATCCGACGAGATCGGAGAGGAGGCCGCCCAGCGACGCGAACAGGATCGGCGTCGTGGTACGGATGACCGCCGCGACGAAGGTCGCGGACAGGATCGTGGCGATGATCTCGTTCATGATGTGGCCCGCGATGCAGCAGTGCGGTTACCCATCAAGCGGGCGAGCATCGCCTTGCCGGGAACCGTGAAGGAGGAGGCGACCAGCAGGATGACGATGCCCTGCACGATTCCGATGACTTCGGCCGGCACGTCGGCGCGATAGTTCATCAGCGCCGCGCCCTGGCGCAGATAGCCATAGCCGAGCGCGACGAAGGGAATGGCCAATGGCCGGTTGCGGGCCACGATCGTGATCAGGATGCCTTCGAACGCCATGCCGGCCTCGAAGCCGATCGAGAGCTTGCCATAGGCGGTGCCCTGCACGAACACCGCGCCGAGCAGGCCGCCGATCGCGCCGGCTGCCGTCATGGCGCTGACCATGATGAAGCTCGAACGGATGCCGGAATAGGCGGCGAAGCGGGCATTGTGGCCGGTGAGGCGCAGCTTGAGGCCCCAGGCGGTGCGATAGAGCAGGAACCAGACCACCAGCGTCGTGGCGAGCGCCACGACAATACCGAAGTCGACGCGGGTGCGCGGGATGAAGGCGGGGTAGATCGACTGCGGCGGGAACGACGCCGAGGTCGTCAGGCCGCTTTCCAGCGAGGCGAGATAGACGCGCAGGACATAGTTGCAGACGTCATAGGCGATATAATTGAGCATCAGCGACGAGACGATTTCGTTCGCGCCGAGCTTCGACTTCGCATAGCCGGGAATGAAGCCGATGACGGCGCCGCCGATCATGGCGGCGAGAATGCCCGCCGGCAGCGCGATCCATGTCGTGCCGAGCGGCGAGAAGGCGACCAAAGTCGCGAACAGGCCGCCAATATAGACCTGGCCCTGGACACCGAGCGCGAACTGGCGTGCCTGGAAGACGAGGCTGAAGGCGAGGCCGGCGAGCGCCAGCTTGACGGAATCGTCGATCCAGATGCCGATCGTGCGCTTGCTCGATAGCGGCGAGGTCACGAAGGTCTCGAAGGTTGCCCATGGCGTCTTCGAGGCGAAGAAGATGATGACCAGCGTGACGGCGAGGGCGAAGATCGCGGCCATCACGATGCGGCCGGTCTCGGAGAGGATGAGGCGTCCCTGGGTCATGCGAGCGCCGCGTTGCGTTCTTCGGCCGATTGTTCGGCAAATCCGAGCATGTAGCTACCAAGCACTTCCGGCGTGACCTCTTCCGAATTGACGAAGGCTGCGACGATGCGGCCGCGATAGAGAACGATCATGCGATCGGCCAGAGCGAGAATCTCGGAAAGATCTGCCGATGTCAGCAGCACCGCCGCGCCGGCGTCGCGCGCTTTGGCGATGTTCTGCCAGATGAATTCGGTGGCGCCGAGATCGACGCCGCGTGTGGGATGCGACACCAGTAGGAGGCTCGGCTCCGACGACAATTCGCGCGCGACGACCACTTTCTGCATATTGCCGCCCGAAAGCGTCCCGATCGCCGATTCCGGCCCCTGGACGCGGACGCTGAACTTCTCGATCAGCTTGACCGCATGAGCGCGGATGCTCTTCAGGTCGAGCAGGCCGTGGCGCACGAAGCGCGTGTCGGTCAGCTCGGTCGCGACGATGTTCTCCGCGACCGTCGCGCCGCCGGCGCTGCCGGTCGCGATGCGGTCCTCGGGAATGTTGGCCATGCCGGCGGCGCGACGCTCGAGCACGCTGATATGGGTGATGTCCGTCTTGCCGAGCTCGACCGAGCCGCTGGCAATCGGCCTGAGACCGCCAATGGCGTCGAAGAGTTCGCTCTGGCCGTTGCCCTCGACGCCGGCAATGCCGACGATCTCGCCGGTCCGCAGGATCAGGTTGACGTCCGAGACCGCATTCAGACCGTGGTCGTTCTTCACGGTCAGGTCCGAGATGCGGCAGAGATGGGTATGGGGAATGCCGGGCGCCGCGCGGTTGATCTTCAGCGCGACATCGCGCCCGACCATCATGCGCGCCAGGCTCTTCTCAGTCGCGTCCTTGGCCGCGACCGTGCCCACCATCTTGCCGCCGCGCATGACGGAGATCGTGTCGGAAATCTCCAGCACTTCCGGCAACTTGTGGGCGATGAAGAGGATGGTCCGGCCCTGCGAGGTGAGCGAGCGGACGGCGGCGAAAAGCTCGACGACTTCCTGCGGCGCCAGAACGGCGGTGGGTTCGTCGAGGATGAGCAGGCGGGCGTCGCGATAGAGCGCCTTCAGGATCTCGACGCGCTGTTGCTGGCCGACGGGCAATTGCTCGACGGGAACATCGACGTCGACGGGCAGGCGGAAGCGTTCGGCAAGTTCGCGCACCGTGTCGGACGCCTTCTTGCGATCGAGCTTCAAGCCGGCACGCGGTTCGCCGCCGAGCACGACATTCTCGGCCACCGTGAAGGAGGGCACGAGGGAAAAATGCTGGAACACCATGCCGATGCCGGCAGCAATGGCTGCACGCGGCGAGGGCAGGACGATCGGGTTGCCTTCGAGGCGGATCTCGCCGGCGTTCGGCTGTTCGACGCCGAACAGGATCTTCATCAGTGTCGACTTGCCCGCGCCGTTCTCGCCGACGACGGCATGGACGGTGCTACGCGCCACCGAGAGGTCGATGCCCTGATTGGCATGAACGCCGCCCGGATATGTCTTGTCGATGCCAATCGCTTGGAGAAAAGGGGTCATGTCGGCCAGGATGCTTGTTGGTTTGGACGCAGGTCCGGTCTGGACGCGCGGCGAACATGAAGATCGCCGCCCCGCCTGCGGTCGCGGGCGGGGCGGCGAAAGGCCTTACTGCATGGTCGTGTCGACCTTGATCTTGCCGGAGATGATATCCTGCTCGGCCTGATCGATCTTGGCGCGGACGTCGGCCGGGACGAAGCCGTCATACCACTTGTTCTTCGAGATGCCGGTCGAACCTTCCTGCAGGCCGAGGGTCGAGGCGGTGCCATACTTGGCGGTGCCGTCGACGGCCTGCTTCAGGATGACGTAGAGCGAGTCGCCGACGCGCTTCTCGACCGAGGTGATGATGACATCGGCCTGGGCTTCGTCGGTCGCCGAGAAGATCGTCGCCTGGTCGGCGTCGACGCCGATGGCCATGACCTTGGAGTCGCGCGCCGCCTGCAGCGCGCCGATGCCCGTGCCGCCGGCGATCGGGAAGATCACGTCCGCGCCCTGCTGGATCTGGGCGAGAGCGAGTTCCTTGCCCTTGGCCGGGTCGCTGAAGGGGTTAGCCGAGTTGACGGTCGCGCGCAGCAGCTTGATGTCGGGCTTGGCAGCCTTGGCGCCTTGCTCGAAGCCGACGACGAACTCGAGGATCACGGAACCTTCGGTGCCGAGGATCTGGCCGAGCGTGCCCGTCTTCGAGACGCTGGCGGCTGCGTAGCCGGCGAGGTAGGCCGCCGTCGAGGTGCGGTACTGCACCGAGAGAACGTTCTCGAAGCCCTTCGAATAGTCCATCACATTGTCGAAATAGACGAACTTCTTGTCGGGGTGCTCCGGGGCGACCTCAGCCATCGGATCGGCCATGTCGAAGGTGCCGGCGATGATCACGTCGTAGTCGCCTTCGGCGGCGTCGGCGAGAGCGGGCTCCCAGCTGGCGCGATTATAGCCGGCCTCGATCGTCTTCACGGTGACCGGAAGGTCCTTCATGGCGCGGTTCATGCCGTCCTGCGCCGAATCGAAGAAAGCCTTGTCGCCCAGCGTGCCGTTGAGCACCAATGCGACCTTCAGCGGATTGTCCTTGGTGTAGGTCTGCGCCGAAGCGGCAGAAATGGCAGCCGAGCTCACGCCCGCCGCCATGGTCAGCGCCGCCGCTGTCCGCGTCAGCGTCTTGATCGTCTTGTTCATCTCGTAGTCTCCCCTGTCGCTTGGGCGTGGCGGCGATCACCGACACGATTCGGAAGGCTTGCCCGCATTGCACCGCCCAAAAGCGGCGGCAGGCCAATTGGTAAACCGCTTGATCCTAGATTGGCGCATTTTCTGTGCAAGCTCAAAATCTGTCCCTTCACCGGATAAAGAGTGGGCCCTTTCCGCGGCGTGACCGACTGGCGAACGCAATGTTCGTTCCCTGACGGAACAGGGGAATGATCTGGCGGCGGGGTGCCGTCGCGGCTCGCTGGACTTCGCTCTGCGCGGGCGGTCACCGTGGCCATTTCCGGTAGCGGAGCGGCGGTATGAGGTTTTCCATATTTGCTCATAGCGGCGAATGTGCCAAGAATATCGGCAACGCCCGAAATCGGGCGGCTGATCGGGGAATTCTCAAAATGGTCAAATCGGCTCTCGGCAGGCTCGCGATCGCATCGTCGCTGGCTCTCGCTCCCACGCTCGCCTTCGCCCATCCCGGCGGACCCGAGGCGCATGGCTTCGTCCACGGCTTTGCCCACCCGATCAGCGGCCTCGATCATATCCTGGCCATGGTGCTGGTCGGCATCTTCGCCTGGCAGCTCGGTGGTCGCGCGCTCTGGCTCGTCCCCGCGACCTTCGTCACCGTCATGGCGCTCGGCGGCGGGCTCGGCATGGCCGGCATCAACCTGCCCTTCGTCGAGATCGGCATCGCCCTTTCGGTCGTCGTGCTCGGCGCGATTGTCGCCTTTGGCGTCAAGGCGCCGGTCGCCGCCGCGATGGGCATTGTCGGCCTCTTCGCCGTCTTCCACGGCTATGCGCATGGCGCGGAAATGCCCGAGAGCGCCGGCGGTCTCGCTTATGCGGCCGGCTTCATGCTCGCCACCGCCGCCCTGCATGTCGCCGGCATCGGCGTGGGCTTCCTGATCGGCAAGATTTCCGAAACGCATGGCCAGGCCGTCGTTCGTACGACGGGCGCTCTTGCCGCCGTCGCCGGCGTCGGACTCCTGACAGGCCTCGTCTGAGACGGAAGCGCCCGGCCGCGTGGTTCGGCCGGGCATCCACACGATTTCGGAGGCGGCTCAGCTCGCCTTCGTGACCCAGCTCAGAACGTTCTTCCAGAGCGTCGCATAGCCCGGCCATTCGACGAAGCTGTTGGGCAACCAGTGCGGGCCGATATCCGAGGTCCAGGCGACGGTGCGGCCCTCGCCAAATTCTCCCGAGACCAGCAGCGGATGGCCGCCCTCGCTCTCCGGCAGGCGCGCATGCAGCACGACGTCGTCGCGTTCGCGCAGGACGACTTCGTTGGCGCCGAGGAGCGCCGGCCATTCGCCGTCGAGGCCGGCCAGCAGCGGATGCGTCCGGTCGCCCACGATTTCGGCCTGGAACCCTTCCGGCACCTCGATGCGATCATCATAGGGCAGGCAGCTGACCGGCAGCGCGTCCTCGACGGCCGTCTTGTGCCAGCGGCCCTTGCCGTCAATGCCCTGGAAGGTGAAATAGCCACCGATCATGACGAGACCGCCACCGGCCCTGGCATAGTCGCGCAGCAGCTTGATCCGGTTCGGCACCGTCTTGCCGTGCAGCCAGACATCGGGATGCAGCAGGATCGAGTTGGAGCCGATATCCGACAGGATGATCGCGTCATAGGCGGCCAGTCCTTCGAGCGTGAAGGGCAGGTTCGTCACCGCTTCATGCGAGGGCATGTAGGTCAGTTCGAACGGGCTGTCCTTCAGCACCTTGACCAGCGGCTCGGCGCCGAGATGGAAGGTGACGCTGCCGAACTGGTCGAACCCCTTATAGTGCGTGGCGCTCGACATCCAGCTTTCGCCGACCAGCAGCACTTTCTTCTTCGACATGGTGTGTTTCCTCGATTGACGTCAACGGACCGGCGGGCCGACGGAGGCGCGCACGATGAGTTCGACCGGAACGCGCTGCGGCGCGGCCTGGTGGTCTTCGCCCTTGATCGCGTCGAGCATGCGCACGACGCTCTGCCAGCCCATCGAATCGACGTCCTGGCGAATGGCGGTCAAAGGCGGGTCGAAGAGATCGAGCGGCCCGACATCGTCAAAGGCGACCAGCGACAGGTCGCGGCCGATGCGGATGCCGCGATCGCGGCAGACCGTCAGGACGCCGAGCGCGATCTCGTCACTGGCGGCAAAGACTGCGGTGGGCGGCTCGGGCGCATCCAGCATGGCGCGCGCCGCCTCCAGCCCATGGGCGATCGTGTAGCTGCCGAAGAATCCGGCGGTCAGGGCGGGGTCGAGCCCTGCCTCGTCGATTGCCGACTGGAAGCCGCGGAGCCGCTCGCGCGTGCTCATCAGCGATGCGGCGCCGCCCAGATAGGCCATGCGCCGATGTCCCGCCGCGATCAGGTGCCGCGCGGCGAGCGCGCCGCCGCGCTCATTGTCGGCGAAGATTTTCGAGGCCGTCGTGCCGTCCACGTCCTCGTCCATGACGACCACGGCCTTTGCGGCATTGATCGCGCGGGCGACCTCGCCGTCATCCACCCGGTTGGTCACGAAGATCAGCCCGTCGACATGGTTGCGGGCGAGGCGCTGCAGATAGTCGAGTTCGCGTTCCTTCTGGTTCAGCGTCGCGCACAGCATGACGCCGAGCCCATAGGCGGCCGCGGCGCGCTCCACCGCCGCCGCGAGACGGGCGAAGAAGGGGTTTGCAATATCGGGGATGACGACGCCGATCGATTCCGTCCGGCCGAGGCTGAGGCTGCGCGCATGCGGATTGGGCCGGTAGTTCAGTCGCTGGATCGCGCTGTCGATTCGCTCCATCGTGTCGCGCGGCAGCTTGATGGAGCCGTTGATATGGCGCGACACCGTGGCCACGGAGAGATTGGTCGCCTCGGCCACATCCCTCAAGGTCGCGATTTTCCTGTGGCTGACCATCGGGCCTCGAGCGATTGGTAAAGCGCTTTACATGATCATGGACAATAGCCTCGCCCCGAAATGTCGCAAGCGCAAATTGCGGGCAGCCGGCTCAGTATGCACGCTTTCGGAATGCTCAATCGGTGGCGGAGCAGAGCCGCTCGATCGCGCCCTCGAACAGGGCCTGGAAGCGCGCGGCGTCGACCGTCTCCACGGTCTCCAGCGGCGGCAGGCCCCATTTCCCCGGCAGGTCCAGAATGGTCGCGCCGCGCGCATAGCGTCCGCCGCATTCGACGGCGACGCCCGCCTTGACCGAGCCGGTCGCGATCGCGCGGTCGAGCAGGACCGCCGCCGCCAGCGGATCGGCCGGCGCCAGCCTGTCGCCTTCGCCATAGGCAATGCTGACGCGACGATGCTGATTGACGAGGGCCTCCAAGAAATCGCGGCGCGGCCCGGCACCGGCCCGGCTGAACAGCGCGTCCAGATCGGCCCCGGCGATCGCGGCGTCGATGCAAGGCTCCCAGGGTACCAGCACGGTATCCAGGGCCTCGCCGAGCACGACCCCCGCCGCTTCTGGATCGGCCAGTATGTTGAATTCGGCCGCGCCGGTCACGTTGCCGCGCCCCCACACCGTGCCGCCCATGATGAAGAGCGTACCGATGCCGGCGATGAGGCGGGGCTCGGAGCGGAAGGCGAGCGCCAGATTGGTGAGCGGGCCGAGCGCCAATATGTCGATCGGCGCATCCGCCTTGACGGCATCGCGCAGCGTCTCGATCAGGAAGCCGACACCATTATGCGAAACGATGCTGGCGATCCGGGACGGGCGTGGCGCGCCGCCGAGCCCGTCCTCGCCATGGAATTCGGTGGCGTTGATCGCTTCGCCAAGAAGCGGGCGATCGGCCCCGGCATGGACCGGCGCATTGACATCGAGCACCGAAAGCGTCGCCAGTATATTGTCCGTGGCCTGCGCGAGCGAGACATTGCCGAAGACCGTGGTGACATAATCGGGCGCGCGGCCGGATGCTGCCAGCAAAGCGAGGGCGAGCGCGTCGTCCGTGCCGCCATCCGTATCGACGAGAAGCTTGCGTGTCATGTCAGGCGACCTTCCTGGTGAGTGCGACCCGCTCCCAGAAGGTGCGGTAGCCGACGTTGTAATCGGCACGGATATCGGCAAAGGGCCGGCGCGTCAGCGCGCGGTCCCTGACGAGTTGCTCGCCGGCGACCCAGACATGGCGCGTGTCGCGGCCGGAGCCCGAATAGACGAGCAGCGTCGCGACATCGGGCGTCGTCGAATAGCCCGGCCCCGATATGTCGATCGCCGCCAGGTCCGCCGCCTTGCCGATTTCGATGCTGCCGATCTCATGGTCGAGCCCGAGCGCCCGGGCGCCTTCAATGGTCGCCATGCGGACGAGTTCGCGCGAGGAAATCGGCTGGGCACGGCCCTCGCGATGCGAGGCGACGAGGCCCGCCACGCGCATTTCCGAGACCATGTCATAGCTGTTGTTGGCTGCGACATTGTCGGTGCCGAGCGCGACGGTGACGCCCGCCTGCCTCAGCGGCACGACGGGGCAGATCGCCTCGCGGCCGGAGCGAAGCCCGGCCGAGGCGCAATGGGCGACCGAGGCGGCCTCCGCCCGCGCGAACACCGCAATGTCTTCGTCGGAGAGATCGAGGCAGTGGGCGGCGTGGATGCGGCCATTGAAGAAGCCCGCCTTTTCGAGCGCGACGGAAGCCGTCGTGCCATAGCGGGCGAGCGTATCGACATTGTCCTCGGGACCGCAGGCCATATGCAGGTGGATGCCGCAGCCGAGCCGGTTTGCGACTGCTACTTCTTTGAGCAGCAGCGCCTCGGAATTATCGACATAGGGCGCATGTGGCCCGAACCAGGGAATGATGCGGCCATCAGCCGAGCGCTGGCCCTCGACGAAGGCCGAGGCCTTGGCGAGTTCCTCGTCGCCGCGCACCTCGTCGCCGAGCTGGACGATGCCATAGGCGATGACGGCACGAATGCCGGCCCGGGCCGCCGCTGCGGCGATCTCCTCGGCGAAGAAATACTGGTCGCAGAAGGTCGTCGTGCCGGAAAGCACCATTTCGGCGCAGGAAAGCGCCACGGCCGGCGCCATATCCTCGGCGATCATGGCGAGCTCAGGCTCGCGAATCGTATTGTACCAGCCCTCCATGGTGAGGAGGCTGTGGCCCTCGGCATGGCCGCGAAACAGCACCATCGCGCTGTGCGTATGCGCATTGACGAGACCCGGCATGAGCAGATGCCCGGACAGATCCGTCACGCTGTCGAAACCGGCCGGTGAGGGCTGGTCTGCCGCGCCGCCGATCGCGCCGATCCGATCGTCCTCGATCACAAGCCATCCATTCTCGATGACCCGGTCGTGCGGATCGACGGTCAGGATCGTGGCGCTGTGGAGAAGCTGTCGTGTCATGCGGAAATCCGGATCGGCTCTGAAAAGGGCCGCCAGATTCGCATGATTTCACCGGGGCGCAAGCCGCGTTTGTCGGCAATGCGCCTCGAAATGTTCGGTTTGGCGGCTGGCATGACGCCCGCGCCGATCGAATGACCGTCGTCCCTAGCCCGCATCGCCCTCTCTCCGGTTGCCGGGGAGAGGGCGGTCCGTCTGGGCCGGTGGCGTTACGCCGCGACCTTCTCGCCGAAGCGGGGAATGCTGGACGAGATCTTGTCGCCGGTGAAGTTCGCAACCCAGCCATCGGGCGAGATGAAGAGGCGGACCGCCGTGAAGAAAGGCTCCGGACCCATGTCGAACCAATGCAGCGTACCGGCCGGGACCGAGAGCAGGTCGTCGCGCGTGCAGACGACCTGGTAGACCTTGTCGCCGAGATGCAGATAGAACGCGCCCGAGCCTTCGACGAAGAAACGGACCTCGTCCTCGTCATGCGTGTGCTCGTCGAGAAACTTGGTGCGGAGTGCGTCCTTGTTGGGATTATCCGGCGTGATGCGGATCACGTCGACGCTCTGGTAGCCGGCGGCGCTCGACAGGCGATCGATCTCGGTCTTGTAGGCGGCGAGAATGTCGGCATGGCTGGCATCGGGCGCCAGCACGGCGTCGGCCTTCCAGCGCTCGTAATGAACGCCGACCTTATCGAGCAGCGCGGTGATCTCGGCCGGGTCGCTCGTCACGACGTCGGGATGGGCGGGGTCCTTGTCGGGATAGATCGTCAGCGTCGTCATGGCGTGAACCTCCTGTAGGAAAGCTCGAATTCGAACAGCGTTTCGAGCGCTTCGAGATGGCGGGCGGCCTCGGCCGGCGAGGCGCCCCAGGCATAAAGGCCGTGTCCGGCCAGAAGATATCCCGGTGCAGAGATGGCGCCGTCGACCGCACGCGACAAGCGCGCGTCGACACGTCGCGACAAGGCGCCGATATCCTGGTCATTGGCGAAGACCGGGACGTCGACGATCGCCTCATGCGTCTTGACGCCCGACAGTGCCTTCTGCAGTTCCCAGCCGGTCAGCGTCAGGCTGTCGGTCGACACGGCAAGGCGTGAGAACACGGTCGCCGCCGGGCTGTGCACGTGGAATATCGCACCGATCGCCGGATGTTTCCGGTAGAGCGCCGTATGCAACTCCGCTTCCGCCGAGGAGCCGGGCAAGAGCGGCTGCTCCAGCGGCTGGATCAGGATGTCGGCCGGCTTCAGATCGCCCTTGTCGACGCCGGAGCGCGTGATCGCGACGGTCTCGGCATCGATGCGAACCGAGAAATTGCCCGATGTTGCCGGCACCCAATGGCGGATCGATGCGGTTCGCCCGGCCTCGATCACGGCCCCGACGGCCGCCGCCCGTGCGCTCACGCTGTCCTGCTCGCTTGTCAAATGTATCGTCTGCGCCAAGGCGCCGCTCCGTCAAATCCGGGCTTCGCGGGATCGCATCCCGCGCCCATGAGTCCTAAGCTTCTCCGACCGGCCTGCGGGAGGCAGAATTTCCCAATCCATCGCGCTGAAAGAGAAAATCCTTCGTTCCACACGCCTCGTGAGCCGCTGTATCAAAATTCCATTGCGACTTCACCTCTTTCAAGGCGCAGGAACGACGGCCGCAAAGGCCCGAGCGCAGCCTCAAAGAGGGATCTGGGGAGAACAAGACATGAAGCGTTCCATTCTCGGCCTCGCGGCGGCCGCGTTCCTTTCGGGCGCGCTGGTCGGCGCTCCGGCCTTCGCCGAGGGCATCGCCGGCGCGCCGGCGCCGTTCGACAAGGGCGGCGTCAAGGTCGCGCTGGTCACCTTCATCTCGGCTGGCGACTTCTTCCAGGCCTATCAGGCCGGCGCGCAGAAGCAGGCTAAGGATCTCGGCATCGACCTCCAGATCTTCTCCGGCCGCCAGGACGCAGCAGCGCAGCGCGAGCAGGTCGAGCAGGCGATCAATCTCGGCGTCAAGGCGATCATCATCGACCACGGCCAGCCGGAAGCGCTGAAGGACGTCGCCCAGAAGGCTCTCGATGCCGGCATCAAGGTCGTCGCCTTCGACGTCGATCTCGGCAATCCCGCGATCCCGCAGGTCGAGCAGTCCGACCATGAGCTCGCCAAGGCGGCACTTGGACAGGCGATCGCCGACAACGGCACCTCGTTCAACGCCGGCTATGTCTATGTTGCCGGCTTCGCGCCGCTCGACCGCCGCAACGAGGTCTGGGAAGAAACCAAGAAGGCCAATCCGGGCATCGCCGAGAAGGCACGTTGGGGCGCGGTCAACGATACCACCGCCGCTTCCGTCGCCGACCAGACCAAGGCCGCCTTCCAGGCCAATCCCGACATCACCGTCGTCTTCGCGCCTTATGACGAATTCGCGCGCGGCGTGAAGCTCGCGACCGACGAGATCGGCGTTTCCGACAAGGTGAAGATCTATTCGGCCGACGTTTCGACCGCCGACATCACCGAGATCGCCGCCGAGGGCAGCCCCTGGGTCGCCACCGCTGCCACCAATCCGGCCGTGGTCGGCGCCGTCTCTGTCCGCGCCGCCGCCAAGCTGATCGCCGGCGAGGATCCCGGCCACAACATCGTCGTGAAGCCGGTCTTGATCACGCAGAAGGACCTGCGCGACAATGGCATCAAGACCGTCGAGGACCTGAACGCCAAGCTCCCGGCCTTCGGCAAGAGCGACGCGGCGACGGCACCGTGGATCCCGGCTCCGACCCAGTAGTAACAGAAGGCATGCAATGACCTTGCACATGCGGAACATATTTGCGAAAGCGGCCCTCGGGGCCGCTTTCTTCGTGATGGCGAGCACGATCGGCCATGCAGCCGAGCCCGTGCTGATTTCCTACGAGGCGACGCCTTCGGCGGGATACGACCTGCCGAAGCTCAAGGATGCCGGCTATGCCGAGCGCGCGGCCTTTGCCGAGCAGGCGCTGACCGCCATCGTGCCGAAGATCGCGGCGGCGGTCGGGGTGGATGCTTCCAAGCTCGCGAGCGAAGTGACGCCGGGCGGCTATCTGCTGAAGACCAACGCCTCGCTGCAGAGCGAAGCCGACATTGACGACGCGACCGCCGACAAGTTCGCGGCCGGTCTCGGCTATGTCTTCCGCCAGTACAGCGTCCTCGTCTCGCGCCTCGACGATCCGAGCGGCAAGACCGGCTTCGTGACGGTCGAGTTCCCGAAGGACAAGCTCGATGCGGCTCTTGCGCAGAGCTTCTTCGAGAAGGCCGCATCGGTCGACAAGGGTCTCGGCGGCGGCTACACGGCCTTTGGCGACGAGCAGATCTTCCTGAACGTCACCGATTCCGACGGCAAGCCCTATAGCGGCCTCGATAATGCGGCCTTCCTCGCCGGCCTGCAGAAGGCCGCCGATAGCTTCGAGCCGCAGAAGCTGAAGGTCGCCGATTCCGGCACCGCGGCGGCACGCTTCGTCGATAATGACTGGGACAAGCAGCCGGCAGGCGATGGCTATATCGCCCGTCTCGGCGGCGCAGGCTCCGATGTCGTCAAGGCGCTCGATGCGGTCGAGGCCGATTATGCCAAGCTGATCGACGAGGCCGCCGCCAAGTACGGCTGGAAATAGGCTTCATCCGACCATCCCTTGGGCGCGTGGGCTTGCTGCCTGCGCGCCCGATCATCTATCTGAAGCTACCGCATTCCTTTCCCGCTCGCATGAGCAAGGTTCCATGTCGCTTTCCACGCCCGCCGGTTACCACGCCCTCGACGAACGCACGGTCCTCGATTTTCTCGATGGCGTGCCCGATCTGCGCGCCCGGCTCGGCGGTTCGCCGGAGAGTTGGGCCGTGCAGGAAGTGGGCGATGGAAACCTCAATATGGTCTTCCTCGTCGACGGGCCGGACGGCTCGCTCTGCGTGAAGCAGTCTCTTCCCTATGTGCGCGCCGCCGGCGAGAGCTGGCCGCTGCCGCTCGACCGCGCCTTCTACGAGCAGGCCTATTACCGGGCCGTAGGGCCACACGTTGAGGGGCTGACGCCGCACTTCTATTATTACGAGCCGGCCCTCTATGCGCTCGTCATGGAGAAGCTCTCGCCGCATATCATCCTGCGGCGCGGCCTGATCGAAGGAAGGCGCTATCCTGATGTTGCGCGCCATGTCGGCGACTATGCCGCGCGGGCCTGCTTCGCGACCTCGGATTTTGGCCTGACGATCGAGGAGAAGGCAGAGCTCAACGCGACCTTCGCCCGCAACACCTCGCTGATCCGCATCACGGCCGAGGTGGTCTTTACCGATCCGCTCAGCACCTCGCCGCGCAATCGCTGGACCAGTCCCGAGCTCGACGACCTCGCCAGGACCTTCCGGGCGGACTCGGCGCTCAAGGCCACGGTCGCCGATTGGGGCTGGCGTTTCCTGACCAATGGCGAAGCGCTGATCCATGGTGATCTCCATAGCGGCTCGGTGATGGTCACCGAGACCGACACGCGCGTCATGGACCCCGAATTCTCCTTCGTCGGGCCGATCGGCTTTGATGTCGGCGCCTTCATCGCCAATCTCGTGATGAACTTCTTCGCCCAGCCCGGCCATGCTTCCGCATCCGATGATCGTCGCGCGCAGGCCGACTGGGTTCTCGACCAGGTGCCCGTGTTCTGGGACGCGTTCGAGAGCCGCTTCCTATCCCTGCTGGAGACCGGCTCGCGTGGCGATGTCTATACGGCCGGCCTCTTCACCAGCCCGGCCGACCAGCAGGCGCTGGCCACCCAACGCCGCGCGATCCTGGACAAGATCTTCGGCGATGCCGTCGCCTATGCCGGCGTCAAGACGATCCGCCGCATCCTCGGCTTCGCCCACAACGCCGATTTCGAGCGGATCACCGACCACGCGAAGCGCGCCCCGCTGGAGACGAAATCGATCCAGCTCGCGCGGCGCTTCCTGCTCGAGCCGGAGAGCTTCCGGACGGCGGCGGACATCGTGGCGGCGGCGCGGGCTATTTGAGACGGGCGGACATCGTCTGGCCATGAACAGGCCGGCACATTGGAGCCAGGCTTGAGTCCCGCTCGGAACGCGTGACGAGATGCTCTTCCATCATGGAGATCGATGGGCGATGAGACTCATGGCTGCCACTTTGCTTCTCGCCTCGACGCTGGCGAGCGGCCATGCGCTCGCCGCCGACGGATTCTCGCTCGGGAATGGCACGCTGAACGGCTCCAAAGCCGGCTCGTCAAAGGCCGACGAGACCACCACCGCCAATCTTCAGCCCGATGACGAGAGCTACAAGAAGATCTGCGACGCCTTTGGCGAGGGCTTCGTCTATGCGGCGAATGGCGTCTGCGTGAAGATCGGCGGCTTCGTCAAGTTCGGCACGTCCTTCGGCGGCGGCTCGCTCTACCGCCGCTGATCGCGTCTATCGCTTCCGCTTGCCGAGCCCGAAGGTCAGCGCCAGCGCGCCGACCAGCACCACGCCCTTGACGAAATCCTGCGTATAATAGGGTGCGTTCAGCATCGTCAGCCCGTTCAGCAGCACGCCGACGAAGATCGCACCGAGCACCGTGCCGAGCACGTGCGGACGGCGTTTGTCGAGCACGGCAAAGCCGATCAGCGAGGCGGCGACGGCGTCGAGCAGGAGCGAATTGCCGGCAGAGACATCGCCGCGCCCGACGCGCGAGGCGACGATCAGACCGCCGAGCGAGGCGAGCGTTCCCGACAGGATATAGGCCCAGAGGCGGTAGGCCTTGGTGGGCGCACCGGCGAGATGGGCCGCCGTTTCATTGCCGCCAATGGCGTAGAACACGCGGCCCCAGCGCGTCCGCTCCATCAGGAACCACGCGATCACGGCGACCAGCGCCATGACGATGACGGGGTAGGGGATCGTGTTGAAGAGGCGCGCGCGGCCGAGGATCAGGAAGGCCGGATCATAGGCGCCGAGCGCCGTAGTACCATCGGGCAGCATCATGCCAGCGGTGATCGAGCGGCCGCCGGTCGGAATCAGCTGCAGGCCCGCGAGCAGGAACATGGTGGCGAGCGTCGCCAGCAGGTCCGGCACACCGACGCGCACGATCAGCAGGCCGTTGGCGAGCCCGATCAGCGCACCCATGGCCAGCACGAGCAGCATGGTCTCGATGGCGTTCATCTGCAGCACGACCATCAGATAGCTCGCCGCCATCACCGACGATGCCGCGACGCTGCCGACCGAGAGGTCGAAGCCGCCGGCTGACATGGTGATCGAGACGCCGACGCCGAGGATCGCGACGACGGAGACGGCCTGCAGGATCGAGAACAGATTGGCCGAATTGATGAAGGCGGGCTGGGCGATCCAGAATCCGACCAGCATCAGCGCGAGCAGGACGAAGAGCGCATAGCGCCGGGCCGTCTCGGCGAGGCTCGATGTTGGCCTGGCCTGCGTGGCGGTCTGTTCGGTCATGACGTGACGTTCCCGGTTTCGGCGGCCTCGACGCTGCCGATCGCTGCTGCGAGCGAACCATGGCTGCCATCGGCCTCGTAAAGTGAATGGTCGCGCATCACGAGGATGCGGTCGGCAACCTCCAGCGCTTCTTCCGTGTCGCTGGTGGCGATCAGCGTGGCGGAGCCGCTCTGGCTGCCGCGGATCGCCGCGATCAGGTCGGCCCTGGCGCCGACATCGACGCCCTGGAACGGCTCGTCGAGCAGGAGCAGCCGGCACGGCGCCGCCTGCCAGCGGGCAAGCACGACCTTCTGCTGGTTGCCGCCCGATAGCTGGTCGAGCGTATCGTCGGGCCCGCGCGCCTTGATGCCGAGACGGCTGATCGCCTGCGTCGCCGCAAGGCGCTCGCGCGTCGTGTTCAAGATGCCGGAGGGGAACCAGCGCGGCAGATGTGGCAGCGCGATCGTGCCCGCGATCGTGGCGCCGGGAATCTCCGGCGGCAGCAGCGAGGACGCCCAGCGATCCTCGGCCACCATGAACACGCCGCGCACGATCGAATAGGACGGACCGGTCGAAAGCCAGGGCTTTCCGTCGATCGTGAAGCCGCCTTCGACCAGCGTCTCGAGCCCGAACAGGGCGCGCAACAGGCGGCTCTTGCCGGAGCCAAGCGTTCCAGTGATCGCGACCACTTCGCCGGAGCGAAGGTCGAGATCGAAGGGGCGGGCGCCGGGAACGAGCACGGCGCGCTTGACCGAGGCGAGGATCGGCGCACTGGAAGGCTTGCCGTCATGGGCGCTGGCGTCGAGCGTGCGCCCGATCATCGCGGCGACGGCGGCGGAAAAATCAATCGGCCTGGCGAAGGATGCGACGACCCGTCCACCACGCAGTACCACGGCGCGATCGGCAATCGCGGCGAGATCGCCGGTCCGGTGCGAGATATAGAGGATCGCAATGCCGCTCGCCTTCAGGCGGCGCAGCACGGCAAAAAGCCGTTCGGCTTCGGTCGAGGACAGGCTCGATGTCGGCTCGTCGAGAATCAGCACCGACGCCTTGGCGGCGACCGCGCGGGCAATCGCGATCAACTGGCGTTCGGCCGGACGAAGATCGATGAAATCGCGGTCGAGCGGCAGGTCGAGATCGATCGCCGCGGCGATTTCCTGCGCTCGTTTGCGGATCGAACGGCCCGAGACGAAGAAATTGCCGGTGCCGCAGAGTTCGTTCAGCGTCAGGTTCTCGGCGACGGTGAGGCCGGCGGCGCCCGCCTGGTCGGTCGCCTGATGCACGGTCGCGATGCCGGCGGCCTGCGCCTCGCTTGGCGAGGCGAAGGACACCGTCTTGCCGCCCAGCGTGATCGTGCCGGCATCGGCGCTGATCGAGCCCGACAGGATTTTGACCAGCGTCGATTTGCCGGCGCCGTTCGCCCCCATCAGCGCAACGATCTCGCCGGCCTCGACCACGAGATCGGCGCCGGCCAGCGCTCGTGTCGGCCCGAACGCTTTCTCGATCCCCGAAACGGAGACGGCGATCTTGGCGGGAGAGGGGGAGGCGAGGGACACGGTGCTCAGCTTCGGTTCGTCAGTTCTATTTCGGTCGTTTGGGTCGGATTCGGTAGAATTCCTCCCCCTTGTGGGACGGGCCAGGGAGGGGGCCGGCTCGGTCTACCGGGTTTGGCGCTCTGGAATTGCCGACCCATTCCCCGAGATCGGCGTCGGTACCCCCTCCCTGACCCTCCCCACAAGGGGGAGGGGGAAGAAAAGGACGAGGATGGGTCGAATAAGGGCGGTTTGCCGCTGATCAGCCGCCATACTCCATGATCGCGAGGCCGGCATTGTAGTCGGTCGAATAGATGATGCCGTTCGCGTCGACAAAGAGATCGGCCGACTGGATCACGCGCGGGCGGTTTCCGCGCTTGTCGACCATTCGCTCCGGCGCGGCGGGAACGAGCGCGCCCGTCTCCTTCGGCTCATAGGCATTGGAGATGTCGAAGACCCGCACGCCGGCATTCTGGTAGGTCGCGAAGATCAGCGTGTCCGAGACGAAGCTGCCCGGCCGGTTCTCATGCAGATTATGCGGGCCGAAATGCCCGCCCTTGGCGCTATAGTCGGTCTCGGCGGGGGTCGGCAGCGTCGCGATCGAGATCGGGTTGCCGGGATCGCGGATGTCGAAGATCCAGGTCCGCTTGCGGCCGTCTTCCTCATGGTCGAGCACGGCCTCGTCCGCGACGACTAGAAGATCGCGCTTCGGCAAAGGGAGGGCGGAATGGGTGCCGCCGCCATAGGGCGGCGACCAGTTCCGGTGGGTGATCAGCTTCGGCGCGGCCTTGTCGGCGATGTCGAGTATGGTCAGGCCGCCATCGCGCCAGCAGGCATAGGCCGTATCGCCCTCGACAAGGCCGTGATGCAGCGCGAAGCGCCGGCCTTCGCCCCAGCTGGGCTCTTCGCCGCCGGCGAGATGCATGCCGGGGATCCACCAGCGCCCGGCTTCGACCGGCTTGGTCGGGTCGTCGAGATCGACGATCATGAAGATATAGTCGCTATAGCCGTCGACCAGCGCCGAGACATAGGCGTAGCGGCCGCCCACATACCAGATGCGATGGATGCCGACGCCGTCGACCGGGAAGAAGCCGATTGGCCGCGGCGCGGTCGGCTTGGAGATGTCGTAGATCGCCATGCCGGCCGACCAGTTCCGCGCGGCTTTCGCCCCGGACGCGGTGCCGACCGTCTCGCCGACCGACTTGGTGTAATAGACCTTCTCGTCGACCGCGAAGGCGGCATCGGCGAAGAGATCGCGCGCGTGGATGACCAGCAGCAGATCCTCATGCGTCTGCAGATGGATCGTCCAGGTGTTCGGCGGCGCGGGAACGAAGACAGTCTCGCCCGGCTTCCTCGGGTCGCGCACATCGATGATGGAAAACCCCTGCGACCAGGGATGCGCGACATAGGCGAAGCCCCGATGCACCATGACCTGCAGCGCATCTGGCCGTCCGCCCTGGTCGGAATGGCCGATCAGGCGGATGTTGCGGGCATAGTCGGGTGTCGGAAGGGGCATTTGTTTCGCGGCTTTTCAGTTGGTCTTGATTGAAACGGCCGGGCCATGCCCGGCAGTTCGGCTTTCATCAGCGTGTCGGCCATTCCACTCCATGCACCATCCCCGTCCCATCCGTCATCCCCGCGAAAGCGGGGATCCATGCAGCCGCAACCGTTCACCGCTGAATGGATCCCCGGTCAAGCCCGGGATGACGGTTGAGGGGGCTATGGCCGGAGAAGATAGCTTCGGCAAGCCGAAGCGTTCTTCCCCGTCCCGGGGCTTCAAGCGCCCCTCCCCAAAAGTGCTGCGCACTTTTGACCCTCCCTCAAGGGAAGGGTTTAAGAAAGGACGAGGCTTTCCGCCTTACTTCGCGGCTGGAATCCAGTCTTTCTTGGCCGCGTCGCTGTCCTTGAAGGCCGGGAACTTGGCCTGTAGTTCCTCGATCGTCTTGATGTCGTTGTCGATCAGGGTCTTCTGCGTGACGAGCGTCGGTTGGATCAGCACGCTATGGCCCGGATCTTCGCCGGCGATCAGCTGCGCCAGGGCGCGGACCGAGACTTCGCCGACGACGGCCGGATTGGTGGCGGCGGTGGCAAGCCAGGGGCTGTTGGGTTCGCGCATGGCCTGGATGTCCGAAGTCGAGATGTCGACGCCGTAGATCTTGACCTTGTCGGCGACGCCGGCCTCGTCGATGGCGAGCTTCACGCCGCGGGCAAATTCGTCCCACGGTGTGAACACGACCTTGAGCGACGGATTGGCAGCCAGCACGGCCTTGGTCTGGTCGGCGACGGAGGCGGCGACTGTGTCGTTCACCACGCCCCAGGTCGCGATTTCCTTGATGCCGGGGTACTTCTTCTGGAAGTCCTTCCAGACCGCATAGCGGCGGTCGAGCGGTGCGAAGCCGGCGACATACACGACGCCGCCATCGAAGGTCTCGCCCTGGTCCTTGATCGCCTGCTCGAGCACGAGGCGGGCCATGTCGGCATCGGACTGCTCGATCTGGGGGATCTTCGGATTGTCGATGTTGACGTCATAGGCGACGACCGGGATGCCGGCGTCGATGGCCGCCTGCGCGACGTCCTTCAGCGCTTCCGGCTGGCCGTTATTGATGATGATGCCCTTCACGCCGAGATTGATCGCCTGCTGGATCAGCTCGCGCTCCTGGTTGATGTCGTTGCGAGCCTGCGAGATGTTGGCCTCAATGCCGAGCGCCTCGGCTTGGCGCTTCACGCCCGCCTCGAAGGCCTGCAGCCAATCGCCGGAGCCGAGGAAGCTCACCACGGCGATCTTGACCCCACCCTTGTCGAACGGGGCCGGCGCGCCTGCCAGACCCTCCGCCGAGGCGCCCGAAGCGAGCGCGGTCAGCCCGGCCGCGAGAGCCAATGAGAGAAACGTCGTCTTCATTTTCTTGTCCTTCTCGGAACGCACGAACCGTGCGGTCGATCGCTCGCCGCTCCGGTTTCTTTTCCACCCGTCGCGCGCCGGTGGGACAGCCGCGGTCATGGTCTTGACGAGCCGAAACTAGCCAGAGCGCGCGGGCGCAATAAGGAATGAAATTCCAAAATTGTCGAGATGGAAGGTTGTTCGTTGCCTAAAAAGCGGAGGCATCTGATGGGGGCTGGGGAGAGAGCCGGGCCGTAAGATCGAACGGCGCTTCAGGCGATCAGCGCAGGACGCAGCCGCTTGCGGACTTCGCTCGAGGGCGTCGGCTGTTCGAGCGAGGTCAACAGTGTCTGCCGTGCCGAGATCAGGTGCTTGCGGCAGAGATATTCGGCATCGATCAGCGAGCGTGATCGGAGACCCTCGACATAGCGCAGGTGCTCTTCGATGGCGACGCGATTGCGCTCCTTCTCGCCCGCCTTGTTCCATTGGTAATGGTAGTGAAAGATCATCGAGATGATCTCGTAGAATTCGAGGATGAAGCGGTTCTGCGAGGCGTTGTGGATGAGCCGGTGGAAGCGCTCGTCGAGCTCGGAGAAATCGCGATAGCGCGTGTCGATCGCCTCGAGCAGCGCGCGATGCTCCGCCTCGATTCGCTCGAGCGCCGTCCAGGCTGGATGCTGCGCCGGCAGGCGGATGAAGGCGTGGGTCGAGCGGATCTCGAACATTTCGCGCACCTCGAACAGTTCGAGCGCGAATTCCTCGGTGAAGCCCTTGAGCACCCAGTGCCGATTGCGCTGCTTCTCGATGATGCCGAAGCGCGAGAAGCGAATGAGAAACTCCCGCACGGCGGAGGTGCTCACGCCGATATCGCGAGCGAGGTCGGCTTCGCTGATGCGGTCGCCCATTGTCATCCTGCCGGACAGAATGCGTGCCATGAAGGCGCGCTCGATCACCGACGAGATCGAATCCGTCTCGCTGTCCGGGAAATAGTCGGCCGCAACCGGCAGGCGGATCACCTGCTTGGAGGTCTTCTCCCAATGGAGCAGGCCGGCATCGACCATGGCGGTGAGCACGGAGCGCACCGTCGTCCGGCTCACCTTCAGCCTTGCGCTTAGTTCCGTCTCCGACGGCAGGCTTGCGTCCATGGACAGCATGCCGAGGCAGCTGTTGTAGGCCTCCTTGAAGAGCGTGTTCGGCTTGGTCATGCGGGATCGGGCCGATTGGTTCGCGTCGTTGGATCAGAAAGGCTTCAGCTACCCGGTGACGATTGATTCCGGGTGCTCATTCTTTGGGCTGAAGCGGCGACAGCCAAATCGCTGAGCAGGCGAGAGCAGTCCATTATGGATAAGATACCGGATGCGCGACATGGTGCAATCGAGAAAGTCTCGGCAGCGCCATCGAGGTCTTGGGATGGCAGTTGCCATCACGCTGGGCCTGTGTCTAATCTGCTCATGTCGAATGTCTAATAACGATAAAAGACGCCGGCGACGATGGCGCTGTGTTGCTGGTGGCTTCGTTCGAGATCGCGCTTTCTCTGGGAGGGGAATCGGAAATGTCATTCAACGCTAGGATTCTGACTCGTCGTGGCTTTGGCCTCATGGCCGGCGCGGCGGTCATCGCCACGGGGCTCGCGGCCGTTCCGGCCAGCGCCGCCGAGGTCACGATCCCGATCATCGTCAAGGATACGACGTCGTTCTACTGGCAGATCGTGCTCGCCGGCGCCCGCGCCGCAGGCAAGGATCTGAACGTCAACGTGCCGGAACTCGGCGCCCAGTCCGAAGCCGACATCAACGGCCAGATCACCATTCTGGAGAATGCCGTCGCCGGCAAGCCGGCCGCGATCGTGATCTCGCCGACCCAGCGCGCCGCTCTCGGCAAGCCGATCGACGAGGCTGCGAAGTCGGTCAAGATCATCGGCATCGATTCCGCCGCCGATTCCAAGGCCTTCACCTCGTTCCTGACCACCGACAACGTGCAGGGCGGGCGCATCGCCGCGGACGGGCTCGCTGCGGCGATCGCCGAGAAGTACGGCAAGCCCGAGGGTGAAGTCGCCCTCATCACTCATCTGCCGGGTGTCGGCTCGCTCGACGAGCGCGCCAAGGGCTTCAAGGAAGAGCTCGCCGCCAAATATCCTGGCATCAAGCTCGTGGCCGACAAGGTTTCGGATGGCACGGCCAATGGCGGCCTCAACATCACGACCGACCTTCTGACCGCGTTCCCGAACCTGCGCGGCATTTTCGCGTCCAACCTGATCCAGGCCCAGGGCGCCGGACAGGCCGTCGCCGAGAACAAGGCGCAGGACAAGGTCAAGCTGGTCGGCTTCGACAGCGACGACAAGCTGGTGAAGTTCCTCGGCGACGGCGTGATCGCCGCGCTCGTGGTCCAGGACCCCTACCGCATGGGCTATGACGGCGTGAAGACCGCGCTGGCCGCGTCCAAGGGCGAGAAGGTCGCCCCCTTCGTCGATACGGGCGCCAATCTGATCACGACCGCCAACATGAAGGAGCCCCGTTCGCAGGAGCTCCTCAATCCCAAGGTCAAGTGATCGAGGCCTGACAAACGGGCCGGCGCGCACCATGCGCGCCGGCTTTTTCTCAGATCGGGTCGTGCCATGAATGCGTTGAACGTCGCCGAAGCCGCGGGCGGCATCGCTCCGTCGAGCGTGCCTATCCTTGAACTCAGGAAGCTCGACAAGCGCTTTACGGGCACCCACGCCCTGAAGTCGGTCGATCTCTCCTTCAGGCGTGGCGAAATCCACGCCATCGTCGGTGAAAACGGCGCCGGCAAGTCGACGCTGATCAAGCTCCTGACCGGCGTTCATCCGCGCACGTCGGGCGAACTCGTCTGGCTGGGCGCGACCGTACCACTCTCCACCCCGCATGAGGCGATCGCGCTCGGCATCAATGCCGTGCACCAGGAAGTCGTGCTCTGCCCGCATCTGACGGTCGCGGCCAACATGTTCCTCGGCGACGAGGAAGTGCGCTACGGCCTGCTCAAGAATCGGCAGATGGTGGCCGATGCGCAGAAGGTCCTGGACGAACTGGGCTTCAACCTGCCGGCCGGGGTGCTGCTCTCGGATCTTACGATCGGCCAGCAACAGCTGATCGCAACCGCGCGCGCCGCGACGCGCGGCACCAAATTCCTGATCTTCGACGAGCCCACCGCCTATCTGACCCGCCAGGAAGCGGCGCAGCTCTTCGCGCTGATCCGCCGGCTGAAGGCCGAGGGCGTCACCATCGTCTATATCAGTCATCGCATGGAAGAAGTGTTCGAGCTCGCCGACCGCGTCTCGGTGCTGCGCGATGGCCAACTCGTCGGCACACGCGATATCGACGCGACCGACGAGAACGAGTTGATCGCCATGATGATCAACCGCTCGATCGAGCAGGTCTATCACAAGGACACCATCCCGCTCGGGGCCACGCTGATCGAGGCAAAGAACCTCTCGGGCGAGGGGTTCGAGGACATTTCGCTCAGCGTGCGCGCGGGCGAGATCGTCGGCCTCTACGGCCTGATCGGCGCAGGCCGCAGCGAGTTCGTCACCAGCCTTTTCGGCCGCCATCCGATCAAGAGCGGCGAGGTCGTCTGGGAGGGCAGGCCCGTCAGGATCCGCAACGAGCGCGATGCGATCAATCTCGGCATCGCGCTTGCGCCAGAGAGCCGGCGCGACCAGGGGCTCTGCCTCAATCTGGGCGTCGGCCACAACATAAACCTGCCGGTCTATGACCGGCTGACCAAGGGCGTGACCATCTCCGCACGGATGGAGAAGGAACATGCCGACCGCCAGATCCAGGATCTGCGCATCAAGACGCAAAGCCGCAATGCGCTCGCGCTCAGCCTGTCCGGCGGCAACCAGCAGAAGATCGTGATCGGCAAATGGCTGAACCACGGCGCCAAGCTCTTCATCTTCGATGAGCCGACGGTGGGCGTCGATGTCGGCACCAAGGCCGAGATCTACCGGCTGTTTTCGGCGCTGCTGGCGAAGGGGGCGGGGATCATCCTGATCTCGTCCTACTTGCCCGAGGTTTATGAGCTGGCCGACCAGTTTCACGTCTTTCGCGCCGGCCGGCAGGTCGCGACGCACGGCTTCAAGGCCGTTTCACACGAACAGATCCTGAGCGAGGCGATCGGCGTCTAGTGCGGCTTCCCGCATGGGACGCTCTCTCCATCAACAAAGCGCGCCGAAAAGAACAGTCCAGAGGAAATGCGGTCCATGAGCCAGAAGACCACGACACAGGGTGAGATCGCGCCGCGACGCAAGCTGAACTTCAACAATCTGCTCAGCCTCTCGCTGGTGGCCGTGCTGCTGCTGATGTTCATCCTGCTGTCGATCGCGACGACGACATTCGCGACCCCCGGCAACATTTCCAATCTCGCGCGCCAGGGCGCGATGATCGCGATCCTCGCCGTCGGCGAGACCTTCGTCATCATCACCGCCGGCATCGACCTGTCGGTCGGCGCGATCGTCGGCTTCACGACCGTCATCGTCTCGCTCCTGATCGAGGGCGGCGTGCCGGTTCCGATCGCGATCACGATCACGCTGCTCGTCGGCGTAGCGATCGGCGCGTTTCATGGCTTCGGCATCGTGCGCATGGGCCTGCCGCCCTTCATCATCACGCTGGCGACGCTGACCGCGCTGCAGGGCGTCGGCCTGTTGATCACCAATGGCTCGACGATCAACATCACCAATGACGATTTCACCGGCTTCTCGCGTGGCGAGTTCCTGGGCATCCCCAATCTGTTCTGGATCGTGATCGTGGTGGCGGTGCCAGCCGTGATCTACCTGCATTTCAGTAAATATGGCCGCTATCTCTATGCGGTCGGATCGAATCCGGAGGCCGCGCGCCTGTCCGGCGTCAACGTCCGTGGCGTGATCTACACCGCCTATATCCTGTCGGCGCTCTGCGCGGCCGTCGTCGGCGTCATGCTCGCTTCCCGCACCGGCACGGGCAATGCGACCCAGGCGAATGGCTGGGAATTGCAGGCGATCGCCTCGTCGGTCATCGGCGGCACCAGCCTGTTCGGCGCGGTCGGCACGGTCTGGGGGCCGCTCCTCGGCGCCTTCATTCTGGCGACGATCCGCAATGGCGCCAACCTGCTGAACGTCAATTCGTTCTGGCAGTACATCATCACCGGCGGGCTGATCATCATCATCGTCTATTTCGACCAGTTGCGCCGTCGCAAGCGGTAGCACCGGTCTCAACCCCTCTCCTCGCGAGAGAGGTTACGCGGAGCCAGCCGCCGCCTTACCGCACCAGCGGATAGGCGTCGGCCTCCGGCGCGTTGGCCCAGCTCTGCATGGTCTGGCCGCCATCGATCAGATAGCCGGCGCCGGTAATGTGCAGCGCATCATCGGAGGCAAGGAAGGCAACGAGGCCTGCGACATCCCCCGGCTGGCCGATCCGTCGCAGCGGAATGCGGTTGGCGAAGCGCTCTATCCCCGCACGATAGCCCGCCTGGTCCTCGGCCGGAACGCCGAGTGTCGTCTCGATCACGCCGGGGCAGACCGCGTTGACGCGGATGCCATAACGCGCGACGTCGAAGGCCGCGACCTTGGTCAACCCCAGAACAGCATGCTTGGTCGAGGCATAGCCGGCGCCGCCGGCGAGCACGTCCCAACCGGCCATCGAAGACGACATGTTGATGATCGACCCGCAGCGGGTCTTGGCTTCGATCATGGCGCGAAGGGCGAAGCGCTGGATCAGGAATATGCCGCGCAGATTGATCCGCACGATCTCGTCCCAGTCGGCGATGGAGAGTTCGTAGACGGGCGCGACCTTGCCGGAAATGCCGGCATTGTTGAAGACGATATCGAGCCGCCCGAAGGCAGATATGGCGGCTGCGATCGCGGCCTCGGCCTCGATCTCGTCTCCGACATCGGCGGCGACACCGATCGCATTATAGCCCGATGCGCGCAGCGCTTGGGCGGTTTCCTCGGCTCGCGTGCCGTCGCGGTCCACCACGACAATGGTCGCACCTTCCGAGGCGAAGCGGCGGCATGCGGCCGATCCGATCGCGCCCGCGCCGCCCGTGACCAGAACGACCTTGCCGTCGAAACGTCCGTTCGCCATCACTGATACTCCCGCCAGGAATGCTTGGGTACAAAGCCGATCGCCGCGCGCGCCGCATCGGTATCGATTACGGCCGCGTGGCCGGGCAACGGCTTCTTGAGGGGAAGATTGCCAAAGGCGGCCTGGATGAGATCGGCGGTCGGCGTCTCGCTATAAGTGTCGGCGGCGCTCAGGAAGAGGCGGACATGGCCCGTCGTCTTGCCCTCGACTGCGGCCAAAAAGGCGGCGGCGGCATCGCGCGCATCGATATAGCTCCAGAGGTCGCGGCCCGAATCCTTGCCGGCGCGGCGTGGACCGACTTCCCTCAGGAAGGTCTCGGCGCTCTGGATCCACGGCATGCGCAGGCTCACAGCGTCCAGCGCGCCGCGCCGCACGGCCGCGTCGATGATGTCCTCGCCGAGCGTCTTCGACAGCGCATAGGCATCCTGCGGCGCGTTGGGATGTGCCTCGTCGACCGGCAGGTAATGAATGTCGATCGGCTTCACGAAGAAGGGAAAGCCGAGCACGCTGAAGGACGAAGCATAGATCAACCGCCTGATGCCGAGCACGACGCAGGCTTCGACGGCATTGTAGGCGAGCGCGATATTGGTCGAGAACACGTCCGTCGCCGTTCGTCCCGTTGGCCGCGGAATAGCGGCGCCATGGACGACGACATCGGCGCCCTTGAGCGCCATGACCATCTCGCCGAAATCGGTCAGGTCGGCGGTCAGGTGCGAGGTGACGGCGGTGCGTGCCGGCACGGTGTCTATGCCGCGCACCTCATGTCCGGCCGCCATCAGGGCATCCACGATCGCGCGTCCGAGAAGTCCGCTCGATCCAGTCACCGCGACGATCATGGAATCTCCTTGAATGTTGAAAAGGACATCGGCGTGCGCCTTTCATCCGGCGGGCGCCCTGTCAATTCCGTCCCTCGTCTTCGGCTGGGCTGTCAGCAAGCTGCGTGCCATTGCATCAACGCAAATATCATTGATGATCATACAAGTCTGAGCGCCGGTTTCGCTCTTTGTCAATCACGTATTCCTGCGCTCATAATAGGCATGATGAGGAGACGGGAGCCCAATGTCTGGTCACGTTGGGCCAAAAGTCGCCATATGCGTCACGGGAGCGGCAGCAATGACGGCCAAGGCTGCAATGTCAGGATTGCCGCGGTGCTCGATCGAGCTGACCTGCGATTGCCGGATGTCGGTCACGCAGGGATCCCGCGCTTTTTCATGTGCCATCGCTGCGTGGGAAATTCATCGGGGTCTGACTAAATTCTGATCGCGCCAAGCCGATTGACAAAATTTCAAACTCGCGCAGGATTGTATGACCATCAACGATCCGGTGCAGCGGTGCAGGGAAAATGACCGCGCTCCGGGCAGGTCGGGATGGACACCTTCGACGAAGAATGTGCTCTCCAACTCCAGGGGTTTGGGTCATCATGTCCAGTTGGTCCCGTCGTCTTGTCGCGCTCTGCGGCGCCACGGCCTTTGCGCTCGCAAGCCAGGCCGCGCTCGCCAAGGACGTCCATATCGCCGCCATCTCGGGCTATTTCGCCCAAGGCTTCGGCGTATCGATCGTCAATGGCCTGAAGAAGGCCGAGAAGGATCTCGGCGTCAAAGTGAAGCTCGTCGACACGGGCAATCGTGCGCTCGATTATGAAGAGCAGTTCAACAACATCGCCAAAAGCGGCGAGTATGACCTGGTCTTCGTGATGGGCTGGGAACTTGTCGACGCGCTGCAGAAAACCGCCGCCGCCTATCCGAATACCAAATTCGTCTTTATCGACGGCGTGCTGGATTCCAAGCAGATCATCTACGCCAATTTCGCCCAGAACCAGGGTTCGTTCATGGCGGGCGCGCTCGCAGCGCTGATGGCCGAGAAGGGCAGCGCGGTCGAGGGCCTCGGCGATGGCAAGGCGATCGGCTTTGTTGGCGGCCGCGACATCCCCGTGATCCGCGACTTCCTCGCCGGCTATGAGCAGGGCGCCAAGACCGCGGCTCCCGATATCAGGCTTGATTCCGTCTTTGCCGGTACCTTCGACGATCCCGCCAAGGGCAGCGAACTGACCATGGCGCTCTACGGCCAGGGCTCCGACATTGTCTACAACGTCGCCGGCCCGACCGGCGAGGGCGTGCTGCAGGCGAGCGCTGCGGCCGACAAATACTCGATCGGCGTCGATATCGACCAGTGCAACGTCGCACCGGGCCATGTCATGGCGAGCATGCTCAAGAAGGCCGACGTGGCCGTCTACAGCCTGGTCAAGGACGTGGTCGACGGCAAGGGCATCGAGCCGGGCAGCATCCACACTTATGATCTGAAGTCGGGCGGCGTCGAATTGCTGCTCTGCCCGCAGGTGGTGGACAAGATTCCGGCCGATGTGAAGGCCAGGCTCGAAGCACTCAAGACCGATGTGATCGACGGCAAGATCACGGTCGCGACGGTGAAGTAGTACTCTTTCTTTCTAAACCCTCCCCTTGAGGGAGGGTCAAAACCGCGTTGCGGTTTTGGGGAGGGGGCTCTTGGCCGGCGAAGGCTTCGGCCCTTTCGCAGAAGCACCCCCCTCCCGAAGCCGCTGTCGCTTCGCTCGGCGCCTTCGACCTCCCCTCAAGGGGGAGGTTTAGAAAGCGTTCGCCCGCACGGATCGTCACCCCATGCCCTTCGCCATCGAGCTCAAATCGATCACCAAGCGGTTCGGTTCGTTCGTCGCCAATGAAGGCGTGAACCTCGCCGTCGAACGCGGCCGGATTCACGCGATCATTGGCGAGAACGGCGCCGGCAAGACGACACTGATGAATGTGCTCTTCGGCCTGTTGCAGCCCGATGAGGGCGAGATCTGGATCGATGGCGAGAAGAAGATCCTGCCCAATCCGGCAGCCGCCATCGCCGCCGGGATCGGCATGGTGCACCAGCACTTCAAGCTCGTGCCGTCGCTGACGGTGGCTGAAAATGTCTTCCTCGGCATGGAGATCCGCAAGGGTGGGCTGATCGACCACAAGGCGCAGATCGAAAGGACGGCATCCCTCTCGAAGCAATTCGGCCTGCAGGTCGATCCGAGTGAGCGCGTCGGGCTTCTCTCCGTCGGCATTGAACAGAGGATCGAGATCCTCAAGGTGCTGGTGCGCGGCGCGCGGACGATCATTCTCGACGAGCCGACGGCCGTGCTGACGCCGCAGGAAAGCCGCGAACTCTTCCAGACACTTCGCGGCTTTGTCGCCCAGGGCATGACGGTGCTGTTCATCTCGCATCATCTGGAAGAGGTGATGGAGGTCTCCGATACGGTCACGGTGCTGCGCCATGGCAAGGAAGTCGCGACGCGGCCGACGGCCGAACTGACCAAGTCCGATCTCGTTCAGATGATGGTCGGCCGCTTCGTCTCCTTCGATCGCCGCCCCCGTCCGCCGACATCGGGCAAGACCGTGCTCGAGGTCGAGGACCTCTGGTGTCGCGACGAGCGCCGGGTCCAGGCGCTGCGCGGCGTCTCGTTCAAGGTCAGGGCGGGCGAGATCGTTGGCATTGCCGGCGTCGCGGGCAACGGCCAGACCGAACTCGCTGAAGTGCTGTCGGGCCTGCGTCCATCCAGTCATGGCGCGATCAGGCTGCAGGGACGACCGATCACCGGGCTTTCGGCGCGTGCCATCCGCGCTGCCGGCATTGCGCATGTGCCGGGCGACCGCCTCGTGCGTGGCGTCGATCGCAACGCCTCGATCGCGCTCAACATGTTGATGGGTCGGCAGGACCAGAAGCCCTGGTCGCGAAGCGGCATTATCGATCACCGCTACCTGACGGAACAGACGACGGCGCTGATCAAGCGTTTCGACATCCGCGCCCGAGGCCCGGAATCGCCGGTGAAGAGCCTCTCCGGCGGCAATATCCAGAAGGTGGTGCTCGCCCGCGAATTTTCCGGCGATGCCGGCTTTCTGCTGATCGACCAGCCGACGCGCGGCGTCGACATTGGCGCGCAGGAGGCGATCCATGGCGAGATCATGCGCCAGCGCGAGGCCGGCAAGGCGATCCTGCTGATCTCGGTCCAGCTCGACGAGCTCTCCGCGCTCGCCGACCGCATCCTCGTGATGTTCAACGGCACCGTCATGGGCGAATTGCCGGGCGACCGTGTCGACGAGGAGGAAATCGGCATGCTGATGGCCGGCGTGCGCCCCGGCTCCGGCGCCTCAGCGCGGGGAGCCGCCTGATGTCGGATCGCATTGACAGCCTTCTGGGCCAGGCGCTGGCCATTCTCTTCGCGCTCGGACTCGGCGCGATCGTCATCCTGACGGTCGACGAGAGCCCCCTGCGCGTCCTCGTCACGCTCTTGAACGGCGCCTTCGGCAATCCCGAGCGCATCGCCGGCACGCTGTTGCAGACGACGCCAATCCTGATCTGCGGCATCGCCGCCTGCATCTCGCTCCGTGCCGGCCTGTTCAATATCGGCATTGAGGGCCAGCTCTTCATGGGCGGCTTCTGGGCGACCTGGGTCGGTTTCTCGTTCAACCTGCCGCCCGTGCTGCATCTGCTGCTGGCCATGGCGGTCGCGATTATCGCCGGCATGGCCTGGATTGCGATCCCGGCCTTCTTCCGTGCCCGCTACAACACCAACGAGGTCGTCTCGACGATCCTGGCGAACTATGTCGCGATCCTGGTCACCTCTTACCTGACCATCAACATCTTCAAGCGCCCCGGCGGCCTTTCCGAGACGCCGCCGATCCATGAGAGCGCCTATCTGCCGGAACTGTTCTCGTTCTCGCGTCTGAACTGGGGGCTGATCATCGGCCTGGTGCTGGCCTGCGCCGTGCATTTCTTCTTCACGCGCATGTCGCGCGGCTATGCGGTGAGCGAGATGGGGGCCAACCCGAAATTCGCCGAATATGGCGGCATCGACATCAAGCGGCAGATCTTCGTCGTGCTGCTCGCATCGGGCGCCGTCGGTGGCCTTGCCGGTGGCGTCGAGGCGCTCGGCGTGCATCACCGCTTCATGGAAGGCTTCGCGCCGGGCTTTGGCTTCGATGGCGTGATCGCGGCGCTGCTCGCCAATGGCAGCCCGATCGGCACGATCTTCACGGCGCTCTTCTTCGGCGCGCTGAGGAGCGGCTCGCTTCTGCTCGAAGTCGACACCACCGCCTCGCGCGAGATCATCACGGTCATCCAGGCCCTGATCATCCTCGCGGTTTCAGCACAGATCACGATCAAACGACGCGCTTCGGATTCGACGGCGGGGGAGCGGCGATGGAAGTTCTAGAACGTCTCTTCAATGTCGCCCTCGTGGTCGCAACCTTGCGCACCACCGCGCCGATCCTGCTCGTCGCCCTCGGCGGCTCGTTTACCACCAAGGCCGGCATCTTCAATATCGGGCTTGAAGGCCAGATGCTGGTCGGCGCCTTCTTCGCTGTGATCGGCACGATCTTCACCGGTTCGCCCTGGATCGGCGTGCTCTGTGGCGTGGCGGCGGCCCTCGTGCTCGCCTTCGTCTTCGCGCTCCTCGTCGTCACCTTCAAGGCGAACGAGGTCGTGGTCGGCCTCGCCCTCAATATCCTGGCGGGCGGCATGACGGTCTCGCTCCTCAAGGCGATCTTCGGCACGCGCGGCTCGATCTTCGGCCACGGCCTGGTCGGCCTGCCGGTGCTACGGCTGCCCAATGCGCGCGATCTCGGCTGGTTCGGCCAGATGATCTCGGGCTATACGCCGCTCGTCTATGTCGCCTTCATCCTCGTTCCGGTGCTGATCCTGTTCTACAATCGCTCGCGGCTCGGACTTTATATCCGCGTCGTCGGCGAGAAGCCGGAGGCGGCCGAAGCGCTCGGCATTTCGATCGCGCGCATCCGCTATGTCTCCTCGCTGCTCTGCGGCCTGCTCGCGGGCCTTGCCGGCGCGCATCTTTCGCTCGGCTACACGACCATGTTCACCGAGAACATGTCGTCCGGCCGCGGCTTTATGGCCGTGGCGATCCTGATCTTCTCCAATGGCGATCCGCTCAAGATCCTGCTTGGATGCCTGCTGTTCGGTTTCTCGGATGCGCTGTCGCTGCGCCTGCAGACCTTCGGCATCTCGTCCTATCTCGTGCTCGCCGTTCCCTATCTCGTGGCGCTGATTGCGCTGTTCGCTCTCTCCTACCGGGCGCGTCCGCGCATCATCCAGGAAACTCTCGCCTCGATGGGCCGCGCTCTTTCCGTCAAACCAAACGCCGCCACGGACGCCGAAAAAGCCGTGACGAGGGGATAAAATGGAACGCATCATTCTCGACGTCGATTCCGCAGGCGACGACATTCTGGCGGTGCTCTTCGCGGCGGTTTCGCCGTCGATCAAGCTCGAAGGCGTCACCACCTGCACTGGTGCCGCCGGTCCGATCGAGCAGGTCACCAATGTCGTGCTCAACACGCTGGCGCTGGCAGGCCGTGGCGATATTCCGGTCGCCAAAGGGGCCTGGCGCCCGATCGTGGGCAATTCGAAGGCCGATATGGAGGCCCCGGTTCATTTCGAGAAGCGGCTCGTCGCGCGCTTCGGCGACCGGCTGAAGAAGTTCAACCCGCCCGCGCCAACGCCGACCTTGAAGGTCATCGACAAGCATGCGGTCGATTTCATCATCGACACGGTTCTGGGTTCGCCCGGCGAGATCACCATGGTCGTGACCGGCCCGATGACCAATCTCGCCATGGCGTTCCTGCAGGAGCCGAAGATCGGCCCGGCGCTGAAGCGCATGGTCCTGCTCGGCGGCAATTTCGTCACCCCCGGCAACATCACGCCGCTCTCCGAATACAATATCTGGGCCGATCCTGAGGCCGCCCGCGTCGTACTCAACCAGGGTGTCGAGACCATCCTGGTGCCGCTCGACGTCTGCGAGGATAATCGCGCGGCGGCGAGCATGCTGACCCGCGATGATCTGGCCGATCTGAAGGACGCTGGCGATCATCCGGTGCTCGCCATGCTGCAGGACAGCTTTCCGATCTATATCGACATCTGGCGCGAGTTCTTCGATCTCGTCGGCTTCCCGATGGACGATATCATCACCGTCGCGCTCGCCTTCGATCCGACGCTCTGCACCATGAGCGAGCCGATGTTCGTCGATATCGTGCTCAACCCGGGAATCGCACGCGGCCAGACGGTCGCCTATCGCGGACGCCAGTTGTTGCCGGGCGGCGGGCCGAAGACCACCCGCGTGTGCACCGATGTCGATGGACGCCGCTTCATGCAGCTCTTCAAGGACACGATCGTCCGCTATCAGTCGGCCGCGTGAGGGCAGGGAAATGACGAATACCGATATGACCACCACCCGCCCGACCCCGATCATCCTCGATTGTGATCCCGGCCATGACGACGCGATCGCGCTTGTGATGGCGCATCGCTCCAAGGCGATCGATCTTCTCGGCGTCACCGTCGTCTGCGGCAATGCCGAGCCGGAAAAGACGGTATCCAACACGCTGCGCATCCTGGAATTCATCGGCGCCGGCGATGTCCCGGTCGCGGCCGGCTGCGTGCGCCCGCTCGCCCGCCCGCTGGTGCTCGGCACCGCCGACGGCCCGAGCGGCCTCGAGGGCTCGCCCTATCTGCCGCAGGCAACCAAGACGGTCGAGAAGCTGCATGCGGTCGATTTCATCGCCAAGACGCTGCGCGAGCGCGACGAGCCGCTGCGTATCGTGGCGACCGGCCCGCTCTGCAATCTCGGCCTCTTCGTACTGAAATATCCCGAGCTGCTGCCGAAGATCAAAGACATCACCTGGATGGGCGGCGTCTTCTGGCGCAAGAGCGAGATCATCACGCCGACCGAGTTCAACGCCTTCTGCGATCCGGAGGCGCTGAAGATCGTGCTCGACAGCGGCGTGCCGATCACCATGGTCGGCCTCGATGTCACCATGCAGGTGCTCGTCGAGGAGCCGCAATATGCCGAATTTGAGAAGATCGACAGCGAGCTCGGCCGCGTCGTGCTCGATTGGCTGCGCTTCTACGAGAAGCTGCATCGCGATTCCATGGGTGTCGGCGGCGCGTTGCACGATCCGCTGGCGCTGGCGCTGATCATCGATCCGACTCTGGTGCGCTCGCGCCCGGCCCATATCGGCGTCGACCTGACTGGCACCTACACCTTCGGCGCAACGGTGGCTGATTTCTGGAACGAGCGCGGCCTGCCGCCCAACGCCCAGATCGCGAAGGAAGTCGATGCCGATCGCTTCTTCGATCTGCTTTATTCTCTGCTGCGAGACTAGGTGACGCTATGTCCGTTCACCCACACGCCGTCATCCCGGGCTTGACCCGGGATCCATCAAGTCCTGAGGCGTCTCAGGCCTTGATGGATCCCCGCTTTCGCGGGGATGACGGAGCTTGGGTTGCGGACGTGATTTGGCGCCCTAAGCTTCGCATCACCCACTGACGCACACTCACCTGAGGAGCCAAAATGTCCGTCGACGTCTTCTCGTCCCACATGAACGCCGAACAGGCGAAGCTCGATCCCGCCCGCACTGCGGTGATCGTGGTCGACATGATCAACGAGTTCTGCAAGCCGGGCGGCCGGATGGTCCTGCCCGGCTACGAGACGCTGGTCGGCCCCCAGCTCGCCGTGATCGACGCCGCGCGCAAGGTCGGCGCGCCGGTCATCTGGGTCCATGACAGCCATCGCAAGAACATGCGCCGCGACCGCGAATGGGTGAAGCGCACGCCGCACGGCGTCGAGGGCACCTGGGCAACCGAGATCATCGAGGACCTCGGCGCGCGCGAGGACGAGATCCACGTCATCAAGCATCGCTATTCGAGCTTCTTCCAGACCGATCTCGACCTGGTGCTGAAGGACATGCTCGTCGACCAACTGGTGGTGTTCGGGGTCGTGACCAATATTTGCGTGCGATCGACGGTTCACGACGCTTTCTTCAACGGCTATGAGGTCGTGGTGCCGCGCGATTGCTGCGCGGCCACGGGCCCCCGCGAGCAGGAATCGACGCTGTACGATATCGCCACCCATTTCGGCGTCGTCAGCGACAGCGCCGCCGTCGTGGCGGCCCTGACATCGGGGCTGGTGATCGAGAACGAGCAGATCGCGGCTTGAACGATCGAAGACGCGGACGGCCGGAAGGCCGCGCCGAATGGCATGCAAGGACGGGCGGATGGCATTGAAGAAGCAGGTGGCGGCGGAGACGATGGTTCCGGACGAGGACGGACCCTCCGGCGCGACCGAGGCCGCGCTTTCGGAAGCCTGGGTCCAGGACGCGTTCGCTTCGTCCGGCTATGAGCTCACCGTCCACCCTGCCCACGTTATCCGCCGGGCGCATCAGCGCGCGACGATGCACTTTCAGGAGGTCATGGGCGAGCACGACCTGACGCCGACGCAGATGGCCGCGCTCGCGACGATCATGCGCCATGGCGAGGTCTCGCAGAACCAGCTCGGGCGGCTGACCGCGATGGATCCATCCACGATCAGCATCGTGATCCGCAAGCTCGCCAAGAACGGCCTCGTCGAGCGATCTGCCTCTGCGGAGGACCAGCGGCTGTCGCTGATCCGCCTGTCGGAGGCGGGCCTGCGCTACACCGCGCCGCTTCTCGCCAAGAGCGTCGAGGCCGGGCGCCGCGTGCTCGCGCCGCTGAAGCCGAGCGAGCGCGCCCTGTTCATGGAAATGCTGGTTCGCGTCGCCGATGGCGAACCGAACACGGACAATTAGTGCTGCGCCCTTCCGCGCGGCGTGCGATCGAAAGGAACTGCCATGAGTCATGATGCACCGGCCGCGAATGGTGGACCGACCAAGCTCGTCATCAAGAATATCGGCCTCATGCTCTCGGGCGATATCACCAATCCGATCCTCGATGCCGACACGATCATTGCCGAGAACGGCCGGATCACCGCCTTCGGCCGCGAGAAGGACCTCGACATCGAGGGCGCGACCACGCTGGTCGACGCCAAGGGGTCCCCGATCACGCCGGGTCTGATCGACAGCCACGTCCACCCGGTCGCCGGCGACTGGACGCCGCGCCAGAACCAGATCGGCTGGATCGATTCGACGCTGCATGGCGGCGTCACCACCATGATCTCCGCCGGCGAGGCCCATACGCCCGGCCGGCCGACCGACATTATTGGCCTGAAGGCGCTCGCAATTTCGGCACAACGCCAGTTTTCGGCCTTTCGCCCATCCGGCGTGAAGGTCCATGCCGGCGCGCCGATCATCGAAAAGGGCATGGTCGAGGAGGATTTCCGCGATCTCGCCAGTGCCGGCGTCAAGATGCTGGGTGAAGTCGGGCTCGGCTCGGTCAAGGATGGCGAGACGGCGCGCCAGATGGTCGCCTGGGCGCGCAAATACGGCATGATCTCGACGATTCATACCGGCGGCCCCTCGATCCCCGGCTCCGGACTGATCGACAAGGATGTCGTGCTCGCCGCCGACACGGACGTGATCGGCCATATCAATGGCGGCCATACGGCACTGCCCGACGACCAGATCGTCTGCCTCTGCGAGCAGTGCGGCCGCGGCCTGGAGATCGTCCATAACGGCAACCTCCGCGCGGCGCTCCTGACGCTGAACACGGCGCGCGAACTCGGTCAGCTCGACCGCATCATTCTCGGAACCGATGGCCCCGCGGGCTCCGGCGTGCAGCCGCTCGGCATCATCCGCACGATTGCGCATCTCGCGGCGCTCGGAAATCTCCCGCCGGAAATCGCGTTCTGCTTTGCCACCGGCAATACCGCCCGCATGCGCGATCTCGATTGCGGATTGATCGAAATCGGCCGCTCGGCCGATTTCGTGCTGATGGACAAGCCCCAGCATTCGGCCGGCACGACGCTGCTGGACGCCATCCGCCTCGGCGATATTCCCGGCATCAGCATGACGATCATCGACGGTGTCGTCCGCACCGGCCGTTCGCGCAATACGCCGCCTTCGAGCACCATGGCGGTGGTCGTCTAGCGACGACACTCCCATCGCGGTCATGCGTTCTCGTCATGGCCGCGATGCGGGCGTGACGGAGCCGGGCTGCGCCGGCGGCGATAAGATCCCGCCCCAGGCTTCGAGGGAGGGATAGTGTGAAAATCACGGTTATGGGTGCCGGCGCGGTCGGCTGTTTCTATGGCGCCATGCTCGCCAGGGCGGGGCATTCCGTAACATTGATTGCCCGGCCCCGGCATGTCGCGGCGATCAATAGCGACGGCCTCGTGCTCGAAATGGCGGGCAGGACGGAGCGCCTCGCCGTGACGGCCACAAGCGAGCCGGCCGGTGTCGCGGGCGCCGACATCGTGCTGTTCTGCGTCAAGTCGACCGATACGGCCGAGGCCGGCCGACATATCGCGCCGTTCCTTGCCGCCGATACGGCGCTGTGGAGCCTACAGAACGGTGTCGACAATGCCGAGCGGCTGGCGGCGGTCCTGGGGCGTCCCGTTGTTCCGGTGGTCGTCTATGTGGCCTCGGAAATGGCGGGGCCCGGCCATGTGCGCCATCACGGCCGCGGCGAACTGGTCGCCAGTCCCGGCCCCGGACACGACGCGATCGCGGCCGCCTTCGCAGAGGCCGGCATTCCGACCCGCATTTCAGACGATGTCGCTGCGGCGCTCTGGACCAAGCTGATCATCAACTGCACCTTCAACGCCATTTCGGCGATTTCGCAGCTGCCCTATGGCACGTTCTCCGTCGCGCCCGGCGTCACGGCGCTGATGCGGGAAGTCGTCGATGAGTGTCGCGCGGTCGCGGCTCGCGCCGGCGTCGCGGTCCCGGCGAATATCTGGGATATCGTTGCGGCTCTTCCCGCGACCATGCCCGGCCAGTATTCCTCGACCGCGCAGGATCTCGCCCGCGGCAGGACGAGCGAAATCGACCATCTGAACGGCTATGTCGTCGCGAAAGGCGAGGAACTCGGCGTTCCGACACCAGCCAACCGAACCCTGCACGTGCTGGTGAAGCTGGTCGAACTCAAGGCGGCGCAGGCGAAGCACGCAGCCTGACAGGTGCGGCTTGTTCCGTAGGGCCGCCGCGCGAGACCCGGCCCCGTGACGAGGCCGGGCATCGCGTCGGGCTTCTATCGCAGGCCGTCCTCGCCCTTGATCTCGTCCTTCTTCAGACCGCCCACGCGCGCATGCGGGCGCCCGGAATCGGTCACGGCGACGGCGACGAGGATCTCGTCGGCACGGGGCGCGTCCGATACGCTGACCTCCATGCCGTCGAAATGGCTCCGCACAAAGGCCGCATCCTTGTGGCCGAGCGGGATATCGAGCGGCGCGCCGGGACCGGTGCGCTTCTTGGAGGAGGGGATGAGCGCGGCGCCCTTGCCGAGCACCTTGCGGAACGGCGCGCCGAGCTTCGGGTGTAGTATGGCGGCGCCGTGCTCCAGCTCCCCATCGGCGCCGATCGCCGCGGCCTTGCCATAGCTCTCGACGCTCGAGCCGGGAACGCCGAGCGCGGCTACGGCGCGGGCCGAAAGCAGGCCGCCCAGCTCCTCGCCGATCTCATAGAGCGGCGACAGGTCCTCGACATATTGCCCCGCATAGGGGTTCTCGATGACCGCGAGAGCCGCGGCGCGCCGGGTGGGCGGCGAAACCGCCTTGCCGCCCTCGATCAGCGTTTCCTCGACGATGGTGATGATCTTCCGGATGCGCGCGCTCACCGCAGGCCGTCCCCGACCTTGATGTCCGCGACCGCGAGACCGCCGACGCGGGCATGCACGCGCGGACCTGTGGTCATCACCAGCACCAGCACGATCTCGTCGCGGCGCGGCGCATCGGCAATGCCGATCTCCAGCGCGTCGAAATGGCTGCGCACATAGGAAGCATCGATATGGGTGATGGGAATGTCGATCTTGGTGCCGAGCGTGCCGACCTTCTTGGCCGAGGGAACGATCGCCTTGGCGCCGCCGAGCAGTTCGCGCATGGCATAGCCGCCGGGCACATGCCAGAGCGCACCATGCTCGATTTCGCCGGCCTCGCCAACGATCGCGCCCTTGCCATAGCCCTCGACGACCTTGGGATCACCGCCCAGCGCATCGACCAGGCGCCCGGCCATGTCCAGGCCGAGCGGCTTCAGATCGTCCATCAGGCCGACAATGTCCTCGACGAAACGGCCCGCGAAGGGGTTCTCGATCACGGCCGCGATGGCCGCGCGCTTCGGCGGAACATCCACAGGCGGACCGCCTTCATGGAGGATTTCCTCGACGACGGTGACGAATTTCCTGACCTTGATGTCGACCATGAGGAACCTCCGGCTGGCTGGCGATGGCGCTTTAGTGGGTGCAAACTTGTTAGACCATCAACGATCTTGCGAATGGCCGATCCTGTCAAGGAAGACCCCGAGCGGAGCAGCGAAAAATGCTGCCGATCCGGCCTCCCTGATCGGGGTTCGCAGATTACGGTGCCCCGCCCGTTGCGCAAGGCTGACCCGAGAAATTCCGGCGGGTGGAGCGCAATAGGAAATGGAAGCGTCGCACGCTATCGTTGCCGTAAAGTAGAATTCTTCGTCGGTGGGAGCCGGCCATGACCGCATCTGGTGCACTCTTTGCTATTCTCGGCGCCTTGCTGATCGGCGCGATCAGCCCGGGGCCGAGCTTTGTCTATGTCGTACGAACATCGGTCGCCCGGTCGCGCGTCGACGGCCTCGCGGGCGCCGTCGGCATGGGGGTCGGCGCGATGATCTTCGGCGCTCTCGCATTGCTCGGCCTCAGGACGCTGATGACCGAGGCGGCCGAGCTCTACCGGGTGCTGCGGATCGCCGGTGGCCTCTATCTGGTCTATCTCGCCTATCGGATCTGGCGCGGTGCTGGCGAGCCGGTCGCGGTGGCCTCGCTCGAAGGCGCGGTGCGCGCCACGCCGTTCCGCTCCTTCGCCATGGGGCTGCTCACACAGTTGAGCAATCCCAAGATCGTCGCCGTCTTCGGCGCGATCTTCGCGGCCTTGCTGCCGCCGGATCATCCGCGCTGGCTCGATCTCGCTCTGCCGCCGCTGATCTTCCTGCAGGAAACCGCCTGGTATGCGCTGGTTGCGTTCGCCTTCTCCTCGCCCCGGCCCCGGGCCTTCTATCTCCGCGCCAAGGTCTGGATCGACCGCGCCGCTGGCGCGGTCATCGGCGTGCTCGGCCTGCGGCTGATCTGGGAGGCTCGGTAGCGCTTCAGGCGCGCCGCGCCATTGTTTCCTTCACGAGATCGATGAAGGCCCGCAAACCCGCCGGCACATGGCGGTTCATAGGGTAATAGAGCCTGAGGCCCGGATAGGGCGGCGTCCAGTCGTCGAGCACACGCACGAGCCGGTCTGTCGCGATCTCGGTTGCAACCGACCATTCACTCATCCAGGCGAGTCCCGCGCCGCCGACCGCTGCCTCGAGCATCAGATTGTGATTGTCGAGCGTCAGTGGCCCGTCCACGTCGAGCGCGATCGCCTCGCCATGCTTCTCGAACTCCCAGCGAAAGACCGTCCCGCTGGGCATGCGGGTGCGGATGCAGCGATGGCTGAGCAGATCGGCCGGGACGATCGGCGGCGGGTTATTCGCGAAATAATCAGGTGAGCCGACGACCGCAAAACGCAGATCGGGGCTGCAGGGCACGGCGATCATGTCGCGCGGCACGGCCTCGGCAAGGCGTATGCCGGCATCGAACCCGTCGGCGACGATGTCGACCAGCCGGCCTTCCGTTACAAGATCGACCCGCATATCCGGATAGCGCGCCATGAATTCGAGCACGACCGGCGTCATGATGCGCCGCGCCGCGCCTTCGGATGTGTTGATGCGCAGCGTGCCGATTGGCGTGTCGCGAAAGGCGTTGACGGCTTCCATCGCGTCCGTGATTTCGCGCAGCGCCGGGCGGATCCTGGCGAGGAACTGCTCGCCGGCCTCCGAGAGGCCGACGCTGCGTGTGGTGCGGTTGAAGAGCCGAACGCCGAGGCGTTGTTCGAGCGCTGCGATCGCGTGGCTGAGTGCAGAGGGCGAAACACCGAGTTCGGCCGCCGCAGCCCGGAAGCTCCGATGCGATGCCACGGCGGCGACGGCGTTCAGCTCGAAGAGCCCAGCTTGGGACATTGTGCGGTTTCCTGCATGAGATCATCCGGAAATATGCTGATTATCACAGCAGTGGAAGGGGCCTATCTGCCGTGGATCGGCGCTTGGCGCCTCGTTTCCCAAAGGCTCACTTTCATGAAGAAGACCGTCCTGATCACTGGTGCCTCCTCCGGCATCGGCGCCGCCACCGCACGCCTCTTCGCCGCGCAGGGCTGGAACGTCGTCGCCACGATGCGCAATCCCGAAGACGGCAACGACCTCGCCGCGTTGGGCACCGTGCTCGTCACGCGGCTCGACGTGAGTGAGCCCGCCAGCATCGATGCCGCGATCGCGGCCGGGCTCGCCCGCTTTGGACGGATAGACGCCCTCGTCAACAATGCCGGCTATGGCCAGTATGGCCTGTTCGAAGCGATCAGCCGGGAGCAGGTCCAGGCCCAGTTCGACGTCAACGTCTTCGGCGTCATGGATGTCACGCGGGCGGTCCTGCCGCATTTCCGCGCTGCGGGACGTGGCGTGATCGTCAATGTCAGTTCCGGCGCGGGGCTCTTCACGCTGCCGATGATCTCGCTCTACTGCGCCAGCAAGTTCGCGTTGGAAGGCTTCAGCGAGGCGCTCTCCTATGAACTCGGCTCGCAGGATATCGCGGTGAAGCTCGTCATCCCGCATGGTGGCGTGACGGCGACGCGGTTCAGCGAAAGCCAGGCTGACCGGCAGGCGCAGGATCCAACATTGACCGACTACAGCGCTTTCGTCGCGCGGACCAATGCCGCCTTCGGCCGCATGACGAACGCCCGCTCCATGAGTTCCGATGACGTCGCGGCCGTCATATACGGGGCGGCCACCGACGGGACGGATCAACTGCGCTATCTGGTCGGTGACGATGCGCGCGGATTCATCAAGGCGAAGCAGATGATGGCGCCTCAGGACTATATCGACTTCATGCGACAGGCGTTCCCGCCCAAGGGATGATTGAGGCGGGCCAAGGGTCGCGGAGCGGGTTGGCCCGCAAGCTGGTACATTCGGCGCATCGCGGCCAACATCTGCCGTATTGAAAGGACGCCGAATGCCCCGCTCACTTACGCATCGCGAGAACCACCTCGTGCAGCGGATCGGTTGGCTGCGCGCCGCCGTCCTCGGCGCCAATGACGGCATTGTCTCGACGTCGAGCCTGATCGTCGGCGTCGCGGCTGCCGCGACCGGGCCGAGCGAGGTTCTGCTCGCCGGCGTCGCCGGACTCGTTGCCGGCGCGATGTCGATGGCGGCGGGTGAATATGTCTCGGTCAGTTCGCAATCGGACACGGAGCAGGCCGATCTCGCCCGCGAAAGGACCGAACTTGCCACCGACATCGAGGCCGAGCGGCAGGAACTCGCCAATATCTATGTCGGGCGGGGCCTTGATCCGGCGCTGGCCAGGCAGGTCGCCGAACAGTTGATGGCCAAGGATGCGCTCGGCGCCCATGCCCGCGATGAACTCGGCATTTCCGAGATCACGACCGCGCGGCCGATCCAGGCGGCGCTGACGTCGGCTGCGACCTTCTCGATCGGTGCGGCTATGCCGCTGCTGATGGCGGTGGTTGCACCCACGCCCTACGTCGTGCCGGCCGTATCGGTGGCTTCGCTCGCCTTCCTGGCGCTGCTGGGGGCGATCGGCGCCAAGGCCGGCGGGGCCGATATTGTGAAGGCCACGGTGCGCGTGACCTTCTGGGGCGCTCTCGCCATGGCGATCACCGCCGGCATCGGCGCCATATTCGGCACCGCGGTCTGAGCGGTGCCGAGACCATAAAGGTCCTTACGCCTTGGCGGCGACGATGATGATCTCGACCTTGTATTTCGGGGCGGCGAGCTTCGCCTCGCCGGTCGCGCGGGCCGGCGGATTCGACTTGTCGACCCAGACGTCCCAGACCGAATTCATCTCGGCGAAATCGTTGATGTCGGCGAGCCAGATCGTGGCCGAGAGGATGCGCGACTTGTCGGAGCCGGCGAGCGCGAGCAGCCGATCGACCTCGGCCAGCGCCGATTTGGTCTGGCTCGCAACGTCGTCACCGGTCGGGCCGACCTGGCCGGCGAGATAGACCATGTCGCCATAGACCACGGCCTGGCTCATGCGTGCGCCGGGCTCGATGCGGGTGATCGTCGTCATGCTGGAAACTCCTGTGGGTCAATTCCGGATATGAAAGGAACGGTCCGTGCTATCGGCGACGCGCCGCCCAGGGTCAAGGCCCCGGTGCGGCTCCGCTGTCAGGCGTAGCATCCGCTCAGGCGAGGAAGCCCGTATCGAAGGGCACCGAGACATGCTCGCCCTGGTCATTGCGGAGGGTCAGGACGCCGTCGCTGGCTTCCACCTGCGCGACGCGGGTCCAGCCCTCCGGCAGCGGCAATCCACCGATCACGTTGCGAACGGACGCCTCTCCGTTCGGCACCAGATCGAGCGTCGTCGCAATCCCGGCTTCATTCAACGGATTGGGCGCGATCGAGGCGGCGCGGCCCATGCCGGCATAGGTCCGACCTTCCTCGATCCCGAGCACGCCGACATGGCGGCCGTTCCAGGGCGCGTAGTCGCGTCCGCCATTGGAGAACCAGAACATGGTGACGGGGTAATCGGCCGGGCTCTTCAAGGACACGAAGATGTCGCCCTTGTCGGGCCGAGCGGCCGTCGCCCAGCCGAGCGGATTGGCGGGGTCCTCGATCATCATCACGAAATCCTCGTGCCGGCTGGCAAAGGGATAGGCGGTGATATCGACCGAGGTGCCATCGGCCAGCGGGACCCTGGCGGGATCGTCGAACCGGGCCGGATAGGCGAGGACGGAGCGGCCGATGGCGGGATCCGGCTCGAGCGAATTTGCCGGCGTCATGCCGTAGAGCTTGGGCGAGAAGGAGATTCGGCCCGGCGCATCGAAGCGCGTCATGCCGTGGTTTGCGACGGGAATCGGTCCTTCGCCGCCGAAGAAGATGTGGCGCTGGTAGAGGAAGGGGTGGCCGTCGCGCAGCGTGAATTCCTTGATGAGCCGGGCACCGGCAACGTCATGTGCGAGTTCGTAGCGCGCCACCCGGCCGCCGGCCGCGATGGTCTCGACACCCAGCAGGCGCCAGCGTGAATTGGCCGGCCAGCCATGTGGCGGGCCTTCGCCGGGCTCGGTGAAGCCGAACGGCGCACAGAAGAAATCACCCGAGAGGAAGCGCAGATTGGGGACGATCGCCTCGTCGCCGGCAATCGCTGCATCCTCGACCCAGGGCGCCGTATGGATCGGCTCGATCGTCCGGCCGCCTTGCTCGACCTGGAGCTGCCTGACGTGGCCGCCGCGAAGATCAACGCTCACGCGAATGCCTTCGGCGGCAAAGGAATGGAAATCGGTCTCGGTCACGTTTCTCTCCTGCTGGCGTCTGCGCGCCTTGGTCCCGCGATGGCGGATGGTCGCGTTGGGGCGCGGGAAATCTCCCCGGAATGCCGATGCAGCACAAGGGGCTATGCATCGGGCGAAGCGCAAACGACACCTCACTGGCCCATCGCAGGCCGCCGGCGCAGGCCATCGAGGGCGAATCATTCGCAAATGCCCCGTTGCCGTGACGAAAGCAAAGTGATTTACTCTCTTTCAAGCGCCGCTGAAACGGGCGTGTGGGAAGCCGCAAAAAGCAGGTCTTCCAAAGGGTTGGGAAACGTTCAAGGGAGAATCTCAGCTATGAGAGCATCGATCCGTGTCGCCCTGCTGGCGACCGTAGCCTCGTGCTTTATCGGTTCGGCCTTCGCCGATGACATGATTACCAAGGACCGCGTCGGTCCGGCTGACGCCCCCAAGGTGCTGAGCTTCCGCCTCACGGGCGATGGCCCCGGCAACACCGATCCGGCCGTGGCCGAAGGCTACCAGAAGCTGTTCGTCGACTTCATCCAGAAGCATCCCGGCTGGCAGATCAAGCTGGAGCGCATGTCGGACAACATCGGCCAGGAACAGGCCCGCATGCTGGAGCAGACCAAGTCCGGCTCGGGCCCTGACTGCGCCGCTGTCGACAGTTTCGTGCTCGCGCTGTTCATGAATGCCGGCGTTCTGAAGCCGCTCAACGAGTATTTCAGCGACGACGAAATCGCCGATCTGTTCCCGTTCGTCCGCTCGGGCATCACGGGCAAGGATGGCAAGATCTATGCGTGGTGGTGGGATACCGATCTGCGCGTGCTCTACCGCAACAAGGAGATCGTTGCCGACGCACCGCAGACCTGGGATGAGCTGAAGGCAGCCGCCATCGCCTCCAAGGACAAGGGCATGGAAGGCGTGCTCGTCAATGGCGGCCGCTGGGAAGGCACGACGTTCGACTGGCTGGCCAATTTCTGGGCCCAGGGCGGCAGCCTCGTCGACGACAGCGGCAAGCCGATCTTCGCCGAGGGTGAAAACCGGGCGAAGTTCCTGAAGGCCGTCAACTACTTCAAGGATCTGGTCGATTCCGGCGCCGCTCCGAAGCGTATCGCCACCATCGTCAACTATGACGAGTTCAACGCGGCCGCCGCGGCCGGCACGACGGCGCTGTTCATCGGCGGCAACTGGCAGCTCGCCCAGCTGAAGAGCACGCTGGAGCCCGAAGAGTTCGCGAAGTGGACCTTCTCGGCCATTCCCGGTCCGACGAAGGACGAGCGCTCGACGGGCACGGGCGGCTGGACGATCGGCGCGTTCTCGTCGGACCCTGAAAAGGTCGCCATGTGCGCCGGCATTGCCAAGGAGATCTACTCCGGTGCCGGTAATGCCCTGCAGCAGCAGCTTCCGACCTCGAAGGCGTTGTTCGGCAAGTATGATGTGTTCAAGTCCGACGCCAACAAGGCCTTCGCCGCCGCGCTGGTCGATGGCCAGGCCCGTCCGGGCGTGCCGATCTATCCCGAGATCTCGAACCAGATCCAGGTGATGATGGGCGATGTCCTGACGGGCGCGAAGACGCCGGAACAGGCGCTCGACGCGGCCAATGCCGCGGTCCAGGCTGCTTACGCCCGCCTCTAGGCATCGCAGAGCCATGAAAGAGGGTCCCGGCCGGGAGGAGCCTGTCCGGGACCTTTTATCTTGGAAGCAGCGTATTTCGACGGCGGCTCGGCGAGGAGGCCTGCGGCATGGCGATGAGTGAAGCGGCCCTAGCGCGCCGGAATGAAGGAGGCTCGCGCTCGAGCATCTGGCGCCGTCTTGAGGAGAATCCATTCTCCTGGCTGCTGCCGGTCGCGATCCTGCTCGGTATCTTCTACCTCTACCCGATTTTCGACGTCCTGCGCCTCGCCTTCACCAATGCCAGCCTGCGCGGCGGCGAGGAGCACTACACGTTCAATTCCTTCGTCGCGCTCATCGCCAATCCGGTGCTGCCCGACATCCTCTGGACGACCTTCATCTTCACGGCGGGCAGCGTCCTTGGCCAGCAGCTTTTCGGTCTCGGCATCGCCGTTCTGGTGATGCGCGGCGAACGCAGGCGCCTTTACGGCATGACGGCGCTCAGGACCATCGTGCTGATCGCCTGGGTGATCCCCGGTATCGCCAACGGCCTGATCTGGCAGATGCTGTTCAGCGAGGCACCGTTCGGCGCCATGAACAGCGTGCTGCGGATGCTGCACATCGCGCCGGTCGCCTGGCTGTCCGATCCGGGCATCGCGATGATTTCGGCGATCATCTCCAACGTCTGGCGCGGCACGGCCTTCTCGATGATCGTGCTCTATGCCGCCCTGAAGGTGATCGACGTCACGCTCTATGAGGCGGCGAGTGTCGATGGCGCCAGCGGCTGGCAGAAATTCCGCTACATCACGCTGCCGCAGTTGCGCCCGGCCATCCTCGTCAATTCGATCCTCATCACCATCGCGACGCTCAACACCTTCGATGCGATCATCTCGCTGACCGGCGGCGGCCCGGGCCGCGCCACGGAGGTGCTGTCGCTCTATACCTTCAACACCGTGTTCAGGAACCTCGACCTTGCCGGCGGCAGCGTGCTCTCGCTTCTGATGCTGCTGATCAGCCTCGTGCTCGCGGTCGGCTATGCCTCGTTCCTGCCGCGTCGGGAGCCAAACGAATGAGCTCGGAAACCCGTGAAAAGCTTGGCGACATCGCGACCTATATCATCGCGATCGTCATTGCCGCCTTCTTCCTCATCCCGCTTCTGTGGCTGTTGTCGCTCTCGCTGCGCACGCGGCAGGAAGTTTATCTCGGCGCCAGCCGCTTCATTCCGAAACATCCGACGATCGCCAATTTCGAGCAGATTCTCTCCGATCCAGCCTTCATCAACTATCTCTGGAACGGTCTGAAGCTGTCGGCGCTCGGCGGCATCGGCTGCCTGATCGTGGCGGCGCCGGCGGCCTACGCCTTTTCGCGCTTCCACTTTTCGAGCCGCAACTCGCTGATGATGTCGATCCTGGCGTTCCAGATGGTATCGCCGCTCGTCATCCTCGTGCCGCTCTATCGCTACATGGCGACGCTCGGCCTTCTCGACGGCCATTTCGGCGTCACGATGATCTATATCGCCGTCAGCGTGCCGATGGCGGTCTGGCTGTTGAAGAGCTCGATCGACGGCATTCCGAAGTCGCTCGAAGAGGCAGCGCAGATCGATGGATGCTCGCGCTTCGGCATTTTCCGGCGCATCACGCTGCCCCTGATCGGGCCGGGCATCGCGTCGGCCTTCATCCTGATCATGATCCTGAACTGGTCGCAGTTCCTCATTCCGTTCCTGCTGCTCAGCAGCGACTCCAAGCTGCCGATCTCGGTCGCGATCTTTGCCTTCGCCGGCACGTCGAATGCCTCATCGACGCAGGTGCTCGCGGCGGCTTGCCTTGTCGCCGTGGTCCCGGCCATCGTCGCGTTCCTGCTACTGCAACGCATGATCGTGGGTGCGCTCACGGCTGGCGCCGTCAAGGGGTGACGGCCATGGCGCTATCATTGCCAACGGTGCTCATCATTGAAGTTTCGCCGCCGGAACTCCCTCCGCGCGGCACCACGTCAACTGACCTTACGGAGAATTCTTCAAATGTCGCTCACCCTCCAGCAGAGGCTGGATCGCATCAATGTGCGCGTCGAGGAACTGGGCTTCTGGCGTGATCGCGAGGTCGTCGCGATCGATGGCTGGAATTTCGAGGGCGCGCCGATCGCGCTCGGCGCCTTCTGGCCGAAGAAGGAAGGCGTGCTGAAGCTCGATGCGAAGGCCGTTGTGCCGGAGCATTGGTCGCTTGAGGATACCCGCCTCAGCCTCGATGTCGGTGGCGAGAGCCTGATCGCGTTGCAGCCGGAAGGCAGCACGGCCGCGGAGCGCTTCGGCCTTGATCCGTTCCATCAGGAATTCCCGGTTCCCGCCCATCGTTTCGATATCCTGATCGACGCCGTTGCGCGGCTGCCCTTCGGCGAGCCAGTGCGCGAGCCGCGTCTGACCAGGGCTTTCCTGCTGCTGGTCGATCGGCCGGTGGAGGATCTGGAGCTGCTGCTGCGCCAGGTGGCGGAGGCCGCGCACTTCCTCGGCGATCACGAGGTCGTGCCGCATCTGATCGCCGCGGCCGAGCAGACTTTCGCCGCGCTCGACTGGCCGTCGGCCACCGAGGATTACGTATCGCGCACCGCGCCGCAGCGCGGGCAGCAGAAGATTTGGCAATTGCCGCCGCTGAAGCCCAATCCGGCCGGATTGCGCCAGGACCAGCGCGCCAGCGTCGTCGCGGCCTTTGCGAGCCTGCGGGAGAAGCTCGTGCAGCTGAAGGCCCGCTATCCGCAGCAGGGCAAGCTCGCCATCACGGGCCATGCCCATATCGATCTCGCCTGGCTCTGGCCCTACGCGGAGACCCGCCGCAAGGCGCGGCGCACGTTCCACACCGCGCTCCAGCTGATGGAGGCCTTCCCGGATTTCGTCTTCAACCAGTCGACCGCCGCCTATTACGCGCAGATCGAGGAGGATGATCCGGCGCTGTTCAAGGCGATCCAGGCGCAGGTTAAGAACGGCCAGTGGGAAACGGTCGGCGCGATGTGGGTCGAGCCGGACACCAACATGCCGACCGGCGAGAGCTTCGTGCGCCAGTTGCTTTACGGCCAGCGCTATTTCGAGAAGAAGTTCGGAGTCCGCCATCGGGTCTGCTGGCTGCCGGATTGCTTCGGCTTCTCCGGCGCGCTGCCGCAATTGCTGCAACAGGCCGGCGTCGACTCCTTCTTCACGATCAAGGTCAACTGGTCGGAGACCAACAAGTTTCCCCATGACCTCTTCTGGTGGGAAGGCCTCGACGGCAGCCGCGTGCTGGCCCACACATTCGATAATCCCGTGCGGGGCTATAATGGCTCCACCGAGCCCGAGGCGATCATCGGCACGTGGAAGAATTTCCGTGGCAAGGTCATCTATGACGAGAGCCTTCTCGCCATCGGATATGGCGATGGCGGCGGCGGCGTAACGCCGGAAATGCTGCGCCGGCAAGCCCAACTCGCCGACTTCCCGGCCGTTCCGGCGCTCACGGGCGCCCGCGTCGAGGATTTCTTCGCCCGTGCGCATGAGATCCCGGCCAAGACCCTGCCGGTCTGGTCCGGCGAGATCTATCTGGAGCTCCATCGCGCCACGCTCACCACCCAGAGCGGCACGAAGAAGAAGCATCGCGAGGCCGAGCGCGCGCTGATCACGGCCGAAACGATCTCATCGCTCGCCATGCTGTTCGGTGCCGACAAGCCCGAAAGCCTGGAGACGGCCTGGCGGGCCGTACTCAAGAACGAGTTCCACGACATCCTGCCGGGTTCGGGCATTCGCGAAGTCTATGTCGACGCGGAAAACGAGCTTGCCGAAGCGCGCGATGTCGGCCTTGCCCGCCAGCGGGACGCGCTCGACGCGCTGATCGCCAGACTGCCGAAGGGCGAAGCCCATGACGTGATCGTCGCGGTCAATCCATCGCTCTCGGAGCGGCCGTTCCGCGTCGAGACAGCGGACGGTCCGCTGGCGACCGACGCGACCGTCGCCCCCCTGGGTGTCGCCGTGATCGGCGCGCATGGGATTGTCGCGAGCCACGGCCTCACGGTCAGCGAGAGCCTGCTGGAGAACGCTCATATCCGCGTCGAGATCGGCAAGGACGGCGCGATCGCCAGCCTCTACGACAAGCGGGCCGGCCGCGAGGCGCTCGAGGGCCGCGGCAACCAGCTCTGGGTTTATCCGATGGATAAGCCGCGCAACTGGGACGCCTGGGACCTCGAGGACGACTATGAGGCGCACGGCATCGAGCTGACCGAGGTCGAGAGCGTCGAAATCGTCGAGCGCGGTCCGCATCGGGCGGCGGTCAAGATCGTCAAGCGCTTCCGCGATTCGACGATCACGCAGACCTATTCGCTCTGGGCCAATGCGGGCCGGATCGACATCAAGACGCATCTCGACTGGCATGACCGCCGCGTCCTGTTGCGCACGCTGACGCCCGTCGCCGTCCGCTCGGCCTATGCGACCTTCGAATGCGCCTTCGGCGTCGTGTGCCGTCCGACCCACACCAATACCTCGTGGGATGCGGCGAAGTTCGAGGTGCCGGGTCACCGCTTTGCCGATCTGGCCGAGCCCGGCTTCGGCGTCGCCCTGCTCAACGATGCCAAGTATGGCCACAGCGTTCATGACAATGTGCTCGGCCTCAGCCTGCTCCGCTCGCCGATCTATCCCGATCCGCTCGCGGATGAAGGTGAGCAGAGCTTCGTCTATGCGCTCATGCCGCATGGTGGCGACTGGTTCACCGGTGGCGTGCTGCGCGAGGCCGAGGATCTGAACCAGCCGCTGCTGGCACGCAAGGCAACGGGCGTGGCGGTCGGCGCGCATGTTCCGCTCGTCGTGCAGGGCCATGCCGTCGCGCTGGCTGGCCTGAAGCCGGCGGAAGACAGCGCCGACATCGTGCTCCGCGTTTACGAGCCGGCCGGCGGCCGTGGTGGGCTGACGGTCGAGCCGGCATCCGGCTGGTCGGTCAAGGGCGATGTCAACCTGCTCGAGGAGAGCGTCGCGCGCGACAAGCCGCACGGAATCCTGCCGTTCGAGGTGAGGAGCCTGCTGCTCGGCAAATAGCAGGGCGGCCGCCCCGGACCGGCATCAAGACGACGGGGATGGGCGATGCGGCGGGCGAGAATGCCGCGTTGCCCTCCCGCATTGCGCCATGGATGATCCGCGGCCATGAATGACCTTGCCGGTTCCAACTCCGAACTCGCCGCGAACCATAATCGCGGCGTGATCCTCCGCGCGATCCAGCGCTATCAACCTATCTCGCGCACCGAGCTCGCGCGGCGGTCCGGCCTTACCAAGCAGGCCGTCGCGCGCATCAGCGAGCGGCTGATCGACGAGCAACTCGTCATCGAAGCCCGCCGGCGCCATGGTCAGCCCGGCCAGCCGGCGATCGAGCTCGAGATCAATCCCGACGGCTGCTATGCGATCGGCGTCGGCATTGCGCGCGATCACCTGACCATCGTGGCCGTCGACGCGACGGGCACGGTTCGTGCCCGCATCCACCACGAGAGCCGCTTCATGCTGCCCGAAGCCGTCTTCGAGCGGATCGAGGATGCGTTTGCGACGCTGCGCCGTCGTCGCACCATCGATCCGCGCCGCTTGGCCGGCGTCGGTCTCGCCATTCCCGACTGGCTGGGCGAAATCCCGTTTCTCGGCATGCCGCCCTCCTATGCCGAATGGACCGACTTCGACGTGCGCGGTCGTTTTGCGGCGATCACGAGCCAGCCGATCTATATCGAGAATGATGCGACGGCCGCCACGATCGGCGAGCTCAATTACGGCCTCGGCGTCGAGAGCCGCAGCTTCTTCTATATCTTCATCGGCTCCGGCCTTGGCGGCGGCGTCGTGCTGGATGGCGTCTGCCATCGCGGCGTGACGGGCCTTTCCGGCGAGATCGGCTGGCTGCCGACCATTGCCGCCGACCAGCCCGAAGGCGACCGTGTGGTACCGCTCGGCCAGCTCGTCTCGCTGTTCCTGCTCTATGATTATCTGGCGCGGCACGGGATTGCCGTCGATCGCCCGTCCCAGCTGATGACGCTGGACGAGGCGGGGAGGGCGCTGGTCTCGGCCTGGCTGCGTCGGGCGGCCGGCTATATCGCCGATGCCGCCATCCATATCGGGCTCCTGATCGATCCCGATGCGGTGCTGATCGGCGGCAGGCTGCCCGTTCGGCTGATCGACGAATTGCTGCGCTATGTCCACGAGCATCTGGCGCTCGACCCGCGCCCGGCGCCACCGATCCACCGCGCCGCCGGCTCGGAGGATGCTGCGGCGCTCGGCGCGGCGACCATGCCGCTGGCCGATGCGCTGCGCCTCGAATCCTATGATCCCGTCCAGCGGACGCGCTCGCCGCTCACAGGGCTGCGCAATATTGCGGGTGCGCCGGCCGTCTGAGGCGGCTCAGGCGTCGGCCGGCTCGTCGACGATCACGCGATGATCGGCCGGGCGTCTGGGGTCGGGCAGGAGATATTCGAGGAAGGGCAGGGCCGAGGCGCCGATGATGACGCTGTCGCGGCCGAGCGTCGCCGGCATGATCGGCGGCAACCAGCGCGGCATCAACGGGCCGAGCATGCGCTGCGCCCGGCTCGCCATCAGCCGATCGACCAGTTCCTCGACGAGATCGCGGGGAATACGTCCACCGATGAAGATCACTGTCGGCGCGATGAAGCCGGAGATCGCGACGATGGCATCGAGCAGGTGCGATGCGGTCTGGTCGATCCAGGCCTCGACCGTCTTGCGGCCCGGTGCGTCGAGCATCTCCATGAAACGGTCTGGATCGACGCCACTTGCTTCATGGCGCGCGATCAACGGCGCGATACCGGCAAGCGAGGCCGCCTCGTCGAGCAGCTTGCCATCCTGCCCGGTGCGCATCAGGCCCACGAGGCCGGCGCGGTGGCTGGTGCCGTCATAGAGCGTGCCTCGGATCATCAGGCCCGCGCGCACGCTCTCGCCGAACAGGATCTGGACGAAGCTGCCGTCCGGAGGCGGCGCACCATAGATCCTCTCGCCGATGACGCTGCAGGCCGTATCGCGCTCGCAGATCACCGGCAGCGGCGCCAGCGCCTCGGCCAGGCGTTCGGGCTCGGCCGCGCCTGCAACGCCCACGCCGAGCAGCCGCTCCGATTGACCGGCGGTAAGTGCGGCTCGCGCCGAGGCCATGACGGCGCGAACGGCCTCGATCACATCGCTCCCTGCGGTCGACGCCGCCTTGGCCTGCTCGCGGACCAGCACGTGGCCGGCCAAGTCGATGACGACCGCCGAGACCATCTCCGCATCGATATCGACGCCCATGGCGAGCGCGCCCGCCGGCTCGATCGTGAAGCCCGCGGCACGTGCACCGGCCGCAATGCGCGTCACCTCGTGGATCAGGCCGGCCGCGATCTGCCGCTTGATGATGTTGGTGATCCCGGGGGCGGTCAGTCCGGTCAGAGCCGCGAGTTCCTGCCGCGTCAGCACGCTCTGGCGTCGGAGCGCTTCGAGGATGACGCGCGCATTGTGGTCGGCTGCATGGACGAGATTGCGTCCGGCATTGCCCTTCGCCGGGCGGGCGCTTTCACGCGCCGGCCGCTCTGCAATACGATGATGATAATCCCGCCCGAATGGCATCCTGCTTTCCATCTTTTTCGCCGTCACGTTACCACGCCGCCGGTTCGTCCGCGCCCTCAACCTGTGCTGCGGCGCAATCGGGAATGGTCTTTGCCATGGGTAAAAACCTTCATTGGGATGTCATATGCGCGCCTTAGCGTTCGCGCCGAAATCGATCCCTCCCGAAAAGGTTCTGTTATGATCAACCGCCGTCAATTGCTCGTCTCCGGCGCAGCGCTCGGCGCGCTCGGCGTCCTGCCGGTCCGCTCGGCCTTCGCCGCCGACCGTATCGACGTGTTCACGAGCAGCGATTCGAACGTGTCGGACTGGATCGCCAACAGCGTGAAGCCGGCTTTTGAAGCCGCCAATCCGGATCTGACGATCAACATCGTCATCACGCGCGGCGCCGGTGGCGGCGGCCTCGCGGCGATCGCCGACCGCGCCTTCGCGGCCTTCCAGCAGAAGGCGGATCCGCAGGTCGATTTCTTCGAGGGCTTCAACGAGCTGAACCCGAAGGGCGCGATCGAGGCCGGCCTCTGGACCAAGTTCGACGAGAGCAACCTGCCGTCCTACGGCAAGGTCAACAAGCTCGGCATCGAGACCGCCTATGGCCTGCCCTATCGCGGTTCGCAGGTTTTGCTCGCCTATGATTCGACCAAGGTGAAGGAAGCCCCGACCACCTGGGAGGCGCTCACCGCCTGGATCAAGGCCAATCCGGGCCAGTTCATCTATAATCGTCCTGACAAGGGCGGCTCGGGCCAGAACTTCGTCAAGCGCGCGATCCACGAGGCGAACGGCCGCGATCCCTCGCTCTTCACGGTCGCCAATTTCAGCAAGGAATCCGCTGACAAGATGCTGCCGGGCGCCTGGAAGATCCTGTCGGATCTGGCGCCGAGCCTCTATGACAACGGCGCCTATACCGCCGGCAACACCCCGACGCTGCAGCTTCTGGCCAATGGCGCCGTCTCCATGGTTCCGGCCTGGTCTGATCAGGCGCTGCAGGGCCTCGCCCAGGGCGTGCTGCCGCCGACCATCAAGCTGGTCCAGCTCCAGGATCTCGCCCTCTGCGGCGGCTTCACCCACGTCACCATCCCGACCAATGCGGCGCACCAGGCCGGCGCGCTGAAATTCGCGGAATTCCTGCTGTCCGAAGCCGTGCAGACCTCGGTCCTGAAGGATCTCGGCGGCTTCCCCGGCGTCGACTGGAGCAATCTGCCGGCGGATCTGCGCACGCAATATGCCGACGTCATCCCGGCCTCGATCCCGACCTTCCCGAGCGGCGACTGGGAGACGGCCATGGTCGATGGCTGGTATCGCAACGTCGCCCCGAATGTGAACCGGGGCTGATCGCGCCTCGATGACATCTCTCTCGGCCCCGCTCGGCCGGCAAAAGCGGGCCCGACGGTTTCCCGTCGGGCTCCTGCTCGTCGCCGCCCCGGTCATCCTCGTGGTGGCGCTCGTCATCTATCCGATCCTGTCGTCGCTCTCGACGACGCTCAATGTCGATGTCGCGGGCGCCGGCAGGTTCTCGCTCGCCAATTATGCGCGCTTCTTTTCCGATGATCAGAGCCTGCGCAACCTGCGCTTCACCGCCTGGTTCACAACGACGACCGTGGCGCTGCTCTTCCTGGTCTGCCTGCCGCTCGCGCTCTATCTGCGCTTTTCCTTCGGCCGGCTTCCCGCCTTCGTACAGGCGATCGCGACCTTCCCGCTCTTCGTGCCGGGCATCATCGTCGCCTATGCGCTGATCCGCTTCATCGGGCCGAACGGCACGCTGCAATCGCTGCTCGATGCCGCCGGGTTGCATGGCTACCGCACGCCCTATCTGACCACATGGGGACCGGTGATCGGCCTGCTCTGGGAGGGAATTCCGCTGACGCTGCTCGTCCTCGTCTCGGGCCTGTCGCAGGTGCCGCAGGCGGCGATCGATGCGGCGCGCGATGTCGGCGCCGGTCCGCTCCGCATCCTCGTCTTCATCATCCTGCCGCTGATCAGGAATTCGATCATCGTGGCGCTTTCGCTCGAATTCCTGCGGATCTTCGGCGCCTTCACGCAGCCCTATCTGCTCGGCCCCGCCTCACCTGAATCGATGGGCGTCTATATGCAGCGCACTTTCGGCGATCTGCAGGATCCCGTGCAGGCGGCGACGCAGGCCATGATCACCTTCCTCTGCTGCTCGGTCGCCGGCGTGATCTATGTCCGCACCATCATCGCGAACCGGAGGGCGGGCCGTTGAGCGCGATCCTCCGCAAGATGGTACATGAGCTTCCCGGCGCGCTCATCACGCTGCTCCTGGTCGGTTTCATCGTGCTGCCGATCGCCGGCGTCTTCCTCTGGGCCTTCGCCGAGGTCTGGCGCTATCCCTCGATCCTGCCGACGCAATGGGGCTTTCGCTTCTGGGGCATGATGCTGGGCCGGGCCGATGTCTGGGAGGCGTTCCGGACGTCGCTGCTGCTCTCCGTGATCGTCACGGGACTTTCGGCGATCATCTGCCTGCCGGCGGCCTATGCCTTCGCGCGGCTCGAGTTTCCCGGCAAGTCCTTGCTGCTCCTCTCGTTCCTGACGATCCAGGCCTTTCCGAAATTCGGCCTCTATATCGCGATTGCCACGATCTTCTTTTCCCTCGGTCTCGTCGGGACCTTCACGGGCGTGGTGGTGGTGCAACTCGTCAACACACTCTTGTTGATGATCTGGATTCCCGTGGGTGCGTTCCAGAATGTCGATATCCGCCTCGAAGAGGCCGCGCGCGACGTCGGCGCCGGCCCGATCCGGACCTTCGTCTCGGTAACGCTGCCCCAGGCCGGCCCCGCAATCGCCGCGGCTCTGCTGCTCACCTTCGTCGGCACCTTCTATGAGACCGAAGGGGCCTTCCTGATCGGCGCGCCCAATATCCGCACCATGCCGGTCCTGATGATCTCGCTCATCAACAACCAGATCGTCGTCCAGTATGGCGCGGTCCTGTCGGTGCTGCTCTGGGTGCCGTCCTTCATCGCCCTTCTCTTCGCGCGCAAGATCCTGAACGCTCGCACCATTGCAGGAGGTGTCGGCGCATGAGGGATCAAACGAGGTCCACCTTGGACAAGCTTTCCATCGACCATATCGTCAAGCGCTTCGGCCCGTCCGTCGCCGTCGACGATGTCTCCCTCTCGATTCCGACTGGCGAACTGGTCTGCCTGCTCGGTCCGTCCGGCTGCGGCAAGTCGACCGTGCTGCGCATGGTCGCCGGCTTCGAAATGCCGAGCGCAGGCCGCATCGCCATTGATGGCGAGGATGTCGGCACGCTGCCGCCGAACCGCCGGCCGACCGGCATGGTGTTCCAGGGCCATGCGCTCTGGTCGCACATGACGGTCGCGCAAAACATCGCCTTCGGTCTCAAGCTGCGCCATCTGCCGCGCGCGACGGTGAACCAGAAGGTCGCCGAAGTGCTCGAGCTTGTCGGTCTCAAGGGCTTCGAGCATCGCCATCCCGGGCAGCTTTCCGGTGGCCAGCAGCAGCGTGTCGCGATCGCGCGCTGTGTCGTGCTGGAACCGAAGATCCTGTTGATGGACGAACCCTTCTCGGCGCTCGATGCGCATCTGCGCGTGCGCCTGCGCGAGGAGGTGCGGACGATCCAGCGCCGGCTCGGCCTCACGACCGTGTTCGTGACGCACGACCAGGAAGAGGCGCTGACGCTCGCGGACCGGATCGTCGTCATGAATGCCGGCCGCATCGAGCAGATCGGCACGCCGGACAGCATCTATGGTCGTCCGGGCACGCGCTTCGTCGCGGGCTTCATCGGCACGATGAACATGATCGAGACCCGCGTCCAAGGCGGGGCCGCCCGGCTCGGCCCGATCGCGATCGCGGTCGACGCGCCGGAAGGCCCGGTCACGCTCGCTGTGCGTCCGGAGGATTTCAGCCTGGTCGAGGTGGGCAGCGCTGGCAGCGTCGCCGGCGTGGTCGAGCGCATCATCGATCTCGGCGCGTTCCGCATGGCCGATATCCGCATTGATGCCGGGCTGGTGCTGAAGGCCCAGATCGGCAAGGGACGGCGCATCGCCGTCGGCGATACGCTCGCATTGCGCCCGGAGCATCTGATCCTTTTCGGCGCGGATGGAACGGCCCGGCCGGCCGCCATCCCGATCGCCGCCTGAACCAACAAGGACCTTGCAACATGGCTGACGGCATCGCGATCGACAGTGACGGTCATCGCACCTGGCTCAAATGGCACCGCCTGCAGCGCGAGCGCGCCGATATCCCGTTCACGCCGCGCCGCCTCGCCGAGGGGCTGGCGCTCGGCGCCTCGATGGAGGTCGATCTCCGTCGCCATGGCGAACACGGCTTTGCCGTGCTCCATGACGACGATCTCGACCGCGAGACCACGGGGCATGGCCCGGTCGGTGCGGCGAGCGTCGCGGAATTGCGCGGACTGACCATGCGCGAGAAGAATGGCGACCCGTCCGAGGAGCGCGTGCTGCTGCTCGACGACCTCGCTCATCTTGCCGCCGCCGACGGGGCGGATGGCGCCGTGATCCAGTTGGACCTGAAGGAGGACGATGCCGTTCTCGACGCGGAGACGGCCGCGGCGTTCAAGGCGCTGATCGCGCCGGTCGCCCATCGCTTCATCCTCAGCGGCGGCGACTGGCTGGCCGTGACGCGGCTCGGCGCCGATGTCTCGGGTCTCGCCATCGGCTTTGATCCCTGCGATGACAAGACGATAAGCCGGCTTCGTAATGTCAATGACGTCCACGCCTTTGTCGAGAGCGCGCTCGCCCGGGCGCCTGAAGCCTCGATGATCTATCTCGACTATCGCATCGTCCTGCATTGCGACGCGATGGGGCTCGATATCATCGAGGACTTCCACAAGGCGGGAAAGCGCATCGACGCCTATACGCTGAATGCCGACCATCCCCGTGCCGAGGCGACGCTCCGCCGCCTCGTCGCGCTGCGCGCCGATCAGATCACGACCGACGAGCCGGGCGTGCTTCAGGCCCTGTTCGAGAGCAATTCGACGAGCCAGGGATGAAGCGAGGCGTTGGACGCGAGCACCGCGCCTGATGCGGGGATCGGTGCGCCGTCGAAGCCGCTGACGATGGCGCCGGCTTCGCTCGCGATCAGCGCCGCGGCGGCATAGTCGTGCGGGCTCAGTCCGTCCTCGAAGAAGGCGTCGTGCCGCCCGGCCGCGACATAGCAGAGGCTGAGCGCGGCCGAGCCCAGGCGGCGCATGCCGGAGGCGCGGTCCATGATGGCGCGCAGCGCCCGGTGATAATCCTCGACCGGCACGGTCTTGACCTGTCCCGGCACGGGCAGGCTGGCGCCGATCACCGCTTCGTCCGGCGTCAATGTCCGGTTGATGGCGAGCCGCCGTCCATTGACGAAGGCGCCGAGGCCGCGTTCGGCGACGAAGGCTTCTTCCAGCGAGGGGTCGTACACCACGCCCGCGACGGTCTCGCCATCCTCGACCAGGGCAATGCAGATGCCGAAAAAGGGCAGGCCCCAGGCGAAATTGGTCGTCCCGTCAATGGGATCGATCAGGAAGCGGCCGGCGGTGCCGTCGATATCCGTCTCTTCCTCGCCCTGGAGGCCGTGATCCGGGAAGATCGCGGTCAGATGCGCGGTGATGGCGCGCTCCGAGGCGACATCCGATTGCGTCTGGAAATCGCGCTGGCCTTTCAGGGTCAGCGCCGCGCCTTCGACGCGCTCGCGCCCGGCGGCGATTGCCGCCGCGCCGGCGAGCGCCGCGTCGAGCATGTGCCGCGTGCGTTCCGTGGGCGCGGCCTTGGCCGGATCAAAGGGGGCGCGATCGAGAAATGCCATGATGGGGTGCCTGTCTGGTGAAGTGCGGCCCCGTTTAGGCTTGGCTCATGACGGTTTGATTTCAGCAGAGCTCTGCCGGAGGCTTGCTCCAAACCAAGCCTGGTCCGTCACGGCCGGAGCGGTCGCCGGCAGAGGCTTTCCCAAATGGAGTTGAAACCGACTCCCTCGCCAACCCTGGCTCAGAACCGGCCAAATACGATCCGCATCGGCGTGCCGGTCTGCACCGCCTCGCCAATGTCGTTCAGTGCGCCGGTGACCGGGTCGTAGCGGAAGACGACGATGTTGTCGCCATGCTGGTTCGCTACCAGCACGAAGCGGCCCGACGGATCGAAGGTGAAATTGCGCGGCCATGCGCCGCCGGTCGATGTCCAGGCGGGCAGGCTCAGCCGGCCTTCGCCATCGATGACGAAGCGCACCAGGCTGTGATGGCCGCGATTGGAGCCGTAGAGAAAACGTCCATCGGGGCTGAGCGCGAGCTCGGCGCAATAGCTGGTGCCGGAGAAATCCGCCGGCAAGGTCGAGATCGTCTGCTCGAGCGTCAGCCCGCCCGTCTCGGCGTCATAGCCGAGCACGGACATGGTGTTGTTGAGCTCATTGATCACATAGGCGGTGCGGCCATTCGGATGGAACGTCAGATGCCGCGGGCCGCTGCCGGCGGGTAGCGCCACGAAGGGAGCCGGGGCCAGTGCCAGCTTTCCCTCTTCCGGCGGCAGCGCATAGCTCATCACCCGGTCGAGACCGAGGTCGCAGACCATCAGATAGCGATTATCCGGCGAGACGATCGCCGAATGGGCATGGGAGCGCGTCTCGACCGGCAGAACCGCGTCGGCGCCTTCATGCGCGACAGAGGCGACGGGCGGCGCGATGCTGCCATCGGCGCGCAGCGGATAGGCCGCAACGGCCGCGCCCGGCTTTGCACCCAGATCGGCGACCGTATAGTTCGACGCGAAGAGATAGGCGCCGTCGCGATCGAAGGAGAGGTGGCAGGTTACGCTGCCCAGCGTCGGCTGCATGTTGATGTGGGAGAGCGACGCCGTCTCCGGATCGATCGCGAGCGCGACGGCGAGACCTTCATTTCGTCCAGCCCATTCCGTGCTCGCATAGAGCCTGCGCTTCTCGGCGTCGATGGCGAGAAAGGTCGGATTGTCGATGCCATCGAAGGTCTTGACCAGCGCCAGAGCGCCGCTCGCCTCGTCGAATGAATAGACGGAAATGCCGTCGCCATGGGCGGGCGGCATGTCGGGCATGGCGCGATTGAGGCTGCCGACAAAGGCGAAGGTCTTGCTCATGCTGTTGAAGTCCCGGCTGGATCGTGGAGACGAGGAGGACGCGCGCGTGCCGTCGAGTCAAGCGTCCTGGCGTGTGATGTCGGCCTGATCCACATCTGCCGCGAGCGCATCGCCCATCAGCGCCCGCGCGCGGCGATCGAGCTCCTGCATCTGGAGGAAGATCTCGTATTTGGCGTCGTGGATGCGCTTTGCCGCGCCCTTCGCTGGCTCGTGCACGACGCCGAGCCGCGACATGCTATCGATCGCTTCGGGTATCGAGGCGAACGCCGAGGCAGCCACCGCGCCCAGGATCGCCGCCCCGAGCAGCACCGGCTCAGCCGTCTGCGGCACCACCACGTCGAGGCCGGTCGCATCGGCCAGCACCTGGCGCACGAGCGGGCTCTGACCCGCACCACCGCTCAGGACGATGGCGTCGATTTCCATGCCCTGGATCGCGAGCGCCTCGACGATCTGCCGCGCGCCGTAGCCGAGGCCGCAGAGGCCCGCAAGATAGAGCTTGGCGAGGCTATCCAGATCATCGTTCAGGTCGAGGCCGTCGATCACGGCGCGCGCCGCCGGGTCGGCCTTGGGCGAGCGATTGCCGAGGAATTCAGGCACGATGTGAAGATCGAATGCGAGCCTTGCCGTCGCCTCGGAAGTCGCCGCGCGCGCGGTCACGCGCTTTTCAAGCAGCGCGAGCAGGGAAATCCCGGCCTCCTTGGCCTCGATGCGCGCCGCAGGCGTGGCGGGATGCAGGTCGACGAGATGGTCGATCGCGGCGCCGGCCGCCGATTGTCCGCCTTCGAGCAGCCAGAGGCCGGGCAGCATGGCCGAGAAGTACGGGCCCCAGACACCGGGCGTGAAATTGGGCTCGACGGCCGTCGCCATGGCACAGGCCGACGTACCGAAGATATAGGCCAGCTGACGGGTGGGATCGGTGGGCTCGCCTGCCATGTCACGCGCGCCGATCGATCCGACGCCGCCGGCATGCGCATCGATCAGGGCGGCCGCGACGGCCGTTCCCGGCAGCAGGCCGAATTCGGCGGCGGCTTCCGGCGTGAGGCCTGCACCGAGGGGCGTACCGGGCTCGACGACGCGTGTGCCGATGCGTTCAAAGCCTTCATCGGCCAACGGGCCGAGACCGATCATCCGGAAGTAGCCTTCGTCCCAGCTCTGCTCATGGGCGAGATAGGTCCATTTGCACGTCAGCGTGCAGATCGAGCGATCGAGGCTTCCGCTCGCCCGCCAGGTCAGGAAATCGGAGAGATCGAAGAAATGCTCCGCCGCGGCGAAGCTCTGCGGCAAGTGCTCGGCGAGCCAGAGCAGCTTCGGCGTTTCCATTTCGGGCGAGACCGCGCCGCCGACATAGGCGAGGACGCGATGGCCGGTCTCGTTGATCCGCCGCGTCTGGTCCGTGGCGCGATGGTCCATCCAGACGATGATATTGCGCGCCGGATCGCCGGAAGGGCCCGCCGGAACCGGTGCTCCATTCGCGCCGATCAGCACCAGAGAGCAGGTTGCGTCGAAACCGATACCGGCGACATCCTCGGCCCGGACGCCGGACCGCGCGACGGCTTCGCGCACGGAAGCCACGACGGCGTTCCAGATGTCGTCCGAGGATTGCTCGACCATGTCGCCGGGCGCGTGCCAGATCGCGATCGGCCGTTTCGCCGAGGCGAGGAGATGTCCGCGATCATCGAACACGCCTGCGCGCGCGCTGCCCGTCCCAACGTCGACACCGATGAAGAACGCCATGACTTCCATCCCTCGGATCTGCAGTCCGTCGTGATCCGACGGTCTCGTCTAGTGGGCTTAGCCTAAAGCACGAGGTGTCCCAAGGCGACAAGCGTCAGTCGCGTTCGCCCTCAACAGGCGCCTTCCGATGACATGCTGGCGAACGCAGCCGCAAAGCAGACCTGCTCGAAGACAATGCAGTGCAGCATAAACATGACTGAAATAATAATGTAATACGCGATATTGATCGTTCTAAGTCTTTGAGAATTGCATACAATCCATTTGACTCAAATAAATATTGCATGCAATGTTGTCATTGGTGGCTCGTGCCCGGATCAATATTGGGACGCAGAGCCAATCTGCCTGTCAGAAATTTCACGTTGAACTTGGGGGTGATCGGAGGCGATTCCGATCTCGAGGTTCTTTGCACGTCAACTTCACGGATAAGCCGGATCTACTGGAGGATGAAGACATGAGCCGCATCCGCTCGATGGTTCCAAGCATCTGCAGCAATCCCGCGCGGGCAACAGCGCTGCTGGCCTTCGGACTCATCATCGCTGCGCCTTGCGCCATGGCGCGCGACATGACGCCGGCCAATGGCGCCGACGTTCCCGTCGACGGGAGCAGCGCTGCGCTCAAGCGTGGTGGAGCGGTCCCTTCGGGCACAGCCGCCCCGCAGGTCGCATGGTCCCGCGTGCCGCATTCGACGGAGGTCAGTGCCGCCGGTATCGATGCGAGCGCCGCGCGAGCGTTGCGCGGAGGCCTCAAGCCCGTGATCGAGCCGGAGGTCGCCGAAGCTGGCGCGCTCGCCACGACATCGCAATAAGGCATCGCCCGGTCATCCGAGCCTCGACGGCATCGGTGTGGTCGGACCGGTCCTTTTGTTCATCCAGGCGCTCGTGCCGCTGATGACGCCACGGGCGCAGCGGCGTCCGCACGCTTTTCTGGGACCTTGGCCCGGAACCTGATCGCTCACCCGATGTTGGACTTCCTGAGGGGGCGGACAGGAGGACCAATCATGACCACGAATTACGAACAGGCCCGCAGCGGCGGCAATAGCAGCTTTGGCAATACCGAGCGCCCGAGCGACATTCAGGGTGACAAGTCCAAGCCGTCCCCGCGTCCGCAGGCCAAGGAGACCGTGAAGACGGAGCACAAGGGTAAGGACGAAAAGGACCTCGACGCCGATCGCTTCATCGAACAGGGTGGCGCCAGCGGCCGTGCGAAGCGATGATCGCGCGCACGGCCATTTGCAGTTCATGGCTGAATATTTGCTCTGCATGTGAAAGAATGATCTGCTAGGGCGCGCTCCAGGCGCGAGGGAAGCGAGCAGCATCATGATTTCGGATTTCGATCTGGTCATCTTCGATCTCGACGGCGTCCTGATTGACAGCGAGATCCTGAGCTGTGGCTGCCTCGCCGAGATGCTCACCCGGCACGGTATCGCCATGTCCACGGCCGACGTGATCGAGCGCTATCTCGGGCGGAGCTTTGCGATCGTCCGGGATGATTTCCAGCGCCAGACTGGCCAGCCCATGTCCGCCGCTTTCGTTGACGCGTTGCGGGCGGAGATGTTCCGCCGCTACCGCGCGGAACTGCGCGCGATCGAGGGGGCAGGGGCCTTGTTGCAGTCGATGCGGCGGCCCTATTGCCTGGCGTCGTCCTCGGATGCCGAGCGGATCGATATCTCGCTCGGCCTGACCGGCTTTTCCGCGTTCTTCGAAGGGCGGATCTTCAATGCGGCCATGGTTGCGCGTGGCAAGCCGGCGCCGGATCTCTTCCTCAAGGCCTCGGCCGAGATGGGCGTGGCGCCGGCGCGCACGCTCGTCATCGAGGACAGCGTCAGCGGCGTCACGGCCGGAAAGGCGGCGGGCATGACGGTCTGGGGCTTCGTCGGTGGCAGCCATTATGGCGGGCGCGACGGGCATGGCCTGCTGTCGTCGGCCGGCGCCGACCGTGTGGTTGCGACCATGGCGGCGATGCTGCCGCAGCCTGTGGCAGAGATCGACGCATGAGCCACACCAGCGACGCCGAGCGCTCCAGGCTGGACGACGCCGCGCGCGCCGGCTGGCTCTATTTCATCGCCGGCAACACCCAGGACGAGATCGCCCGCAAGCTGAACATCTCGCGGCCGACGGCGCAGCGGCTGGTATCGCTCGCCCTGTCCGAGAAGCTGATCACCTTCCGCCTCGATCATCCGATCGCCGCCTGCATGGAGCTGGCGGCGCGGCTGACGGAACGATATGGCCTCCAACACTGCCAGATCGTGCCCGCTGATCCGACATCCGAAAGCTCGTCCGTGGGCATTGCGGAGGCCGCCGCCTCGTTGCTCGAGCAGAAGCTGCGCGGCACGGAGCCGATCGTCGTCGGGCTCGGAACGGGCCGCAGCCTGCGCGCCGCCGTCGAGCAGGTTCCCCGCCTCAACTGCCAGCATCACCGCCTGGTCTCGCTGGTCGGGCATATCTCGATGGAAGGTTCTGCGAGCTTTTTCGACGTGCTGGCGCGACTTTCCGACCTGGTACAGGCGCCGCATTATCCCATGCCGCTGCCCGTGGTCATGCCGAGCCGCGCAGAGCGAGACCAACTGATAGCGCTCCATCCGGTCCAGCGGCTGCGCGAGCTCGCCGCCGACGCCGATATGACGCTGGTCGGCATCGGCCGGCTCGACGAGAATGCCCCGCTCTACATAGACGGCTTCATTTCGACCGGCGAACTCGCCGAATTGCAGCGCCTCGGCGCCGTCGGCGAAGTCACGGGCTGGGCCTTCGATGCGGCCGGGCGGATCATAGACGGCGGCACTAATCACCGCCTGACCAGCGTGCCGCGACCCGTCCCGGCGACCGGGCTGGTCGTCGCCGTCGCCATGGGCCTGAGCAAGGCGTTGGCAATCCGCGCGGCGCTGCGCGGGGGAATCGTGAACGGCCTCATCACCAACGAGACCACCGCGAAGACCCTGCTCGACCTCGGCTGAAGCCGTCACGGCCACCGATTTCGAGCAACGCCCTTTTGCAATGCGAAAGGGAACAATTGCTCAATCCGTTAGCATTGTTGCGCCCTGCTGCCCTCCGTTGCCGGCGGAGGCTTCGCTGCTCTGCGGCAACGAATTGCCATTGACAATTTGCCTCAGTCAACGTGAGCATATGATCAGTGTTGTAGCAATTGCTCGCAGCACGACAGGGAGGATGATATGAGGATAGTGCTGGGCGCCCTTCTGGGCGCGGCTTCCATGCTGGCTGTAGGTCAGGCCTATGCCGCGGAGAAACTGACCATCGCGACCGTCAACAATGGCGACATGGTCCGCATGCAGACGCTGACCGACGACTTCAAGGCGAAGAACCCCGACATCGATCTCGAATGGGTGACGCTCGAAGAAAACGTCCTGCGCCAGAAGGTGACCACCGACATCGCCACCAAGGGTGGCCAGTTCGACGTGCTGACCATCGGCACCTATGAGGTTCCGATCTGGGCCAAGAAGGGCTGGCTGGTGCCGCTCGATCATCTCGGCGCCGATTACGACACCGCCGACCTGCTGCCGCCGATCCGCGACGGCCTTTCGCTCGACGGCAAGCTCTATGCCGCGCCGTTCTATGGCGAGAGCTCGATGGTGATGTACCGCAAGGACCTGTTCGAGAAGGCGGGGCTGACCATGCCCGACAGCCCGACCTGGGACTTCATCGCCGAGGCCGCCAAGAAGATCACCGACAAGCCCGGCGAAGTCTATGGCATCTGCCTGCGCGGCAAGGCCGGCTGGGGCGAGAACATGGCCTTCCTGACCGCCATGTCGAACTCGTTCGGCGCCCGCTGGTTCGACGAGCAGTGGAAGCCCCAGTTCGACCAGCCGGAATGGAAGGATACGCTCTCCTTCTACGTCAACCTGATGAAGGAAGCCGGACCGCCCGGTGCGTCCTCGAACGGCTTCAACGAGAACCTCGCCCTCTTCAATTCCGGCAAGTGCGGCATGTGGATCGACGCCACTGTCGCCGCGTCCTTCGTGACGAACCCGAAGGATTCGAAGGTCGCCGACAAGGTCGGCTTCGCGCTCGCTCCGAACAAGGGCCTCGGCAAGAACGCCAACTGGCTCTGGGCTTGGTCGCTTGCGGTTCCTGCCGGATCGAAGAAGACGGAAGCCGCCGAGAAGTTCATCGCCTGGGCAACCAGCAAGGGCTATCTCGACCTCGTCGCGTCCAAGGAGGGCTGGGCCAACGTTCCTCCGGGCACGCGCGCCTCGCTCTATGCGAACCCGGAATACCAGAAGGCCGCGCCCTTCGCGAAGATGACGCTCGATTCGATCAACTCGGCTGATCCGACCCATCCGACCGTGAAGCCGGTGCCCTATACCGGCGTCCAGTTCGTCGCGATCCCTGAATTCCAGGGTCTCGGCACGACGGTTGGGCAGCTGTTCTCGGCGGCGCTGGCCGGCAAGAGTACGGTCGACGAGGCTCTCGCTTCGGCCCAGCAGGTCACGACCCGCGAGATGACCAAGGCCGGCTACATCAAGTAGCCGCTGCCACGGGCGGGCTTGCGTGGGCCTCGCTCCGTCATCGCCGCGAAAGCGGGGCTTCATCCAGGCCTGAGGCGTCTCAGGCTGAATGGATCGCGGGCTGAGCCCGGGATGACGAAGGTCGGTTGCGCGCGCCGCCGCTCTGGGCCGCCCGCGAGCGGGCTAGGGCAACGACCACCTCCCAAGACTGCCGCCCGGCTTCGGCCGGGCGGCCCTTTCCCAGGAACAATCCGGCTCGGGGAGCGAAGGCAGTGGCCACGCGGCAGACACATATTCTCGGGCGCATTCTCGTGGCGCCGTCGATCGTCCTGCTCTTCCTCTGGATGATCGTGCCGCTCGGCATGACCATCTGGTTCTCGCTGCTGCGCTACAGTCTGCTCGATCCGGGCTCGGAGAGCTTCGTCGGGCTGCTGAACTACCAGTATTTCCTGACCGACCCCGCATTCTTCACCGCGCTCGCCAATACGCTGGTGCTGGTCGGCGCGGTGCTCGCGATCACGGTCGTGGGCGGCGTCCTCATCGCGCTGCTGATGGACCAGCCAATCTTCGGGCGCGGCATTGTCCGCCTGATGGTGATCGCGCCCTTCTTCGTGATGCCGACCGTCTCGGCGCTGGTCTGGAAGAACCTGCTGATGCACCCGGTCTCCGGGCTGTTCGCCTGGGTCTCCAAGCTCTTCGGCCTGACGCCGGTGGACTGGTTCACCGATTATCCGCTGCTTGCGATCATCCTGATCGTCTCCTGGCAATGGCTGCCCTTCGCCACGCTGATCCTTCTGACGGCGCTGCAGTCCTTCGACGAGGAGCAGAAGGAGGCGGCGCAGATGGACGGCACCCCGCCGCTCGCCTTCTTCTTCCTGATGATCCTGCCGCATCTCGCGCGCGCCATCACGGTGGTGATCCTGATCGAGACGATCTTCCTGCTCTCCGTCTTCGCCGAGATCCTCGTGACCACCGGCGGCGGGCCGGGCTTAGCTACCACCAACATCGCCTTCCTCGTCTATGCGCAGGCTCTGCTGCAATACGACATTGGCGGCGCCTCGGCCGGCGGCATTGTCGCGGTCGTCCTCGCCAACATCGTCGCCATCTTCCTCGTGCGCCTCGTCGGCAAGAATCTGGACGCTTGATCATGGCACGCCGCATCACGACGACCCGCAGGATCACCGTCACCGCCGCCGGCTGGCTCGTCGGCTTCCTGATCTTCTTCCCCATCCTCTGGATGGTGCTGACGAGCTTCAAGACGGAGCTCGACGCCTTCTCGACGCCGCCGCAATTCCTGTTCTTCCACTGGACGACGGAGAATTACGCCATCGTCCAGACGCGCAGCGACTATGTCCACCATGCGATGAACTCGATCATCCTGGCGCTCGGCTCGACGCTGGTCTGTCTCGTGGTCGGCATCCCGGCCGCCTGGTCGATGGCCTTCGCACCAACCGAGCGGACCCGGCAGACCCTGCTCTGGATGCTCTCGACCAAGATGATGCCGGCCGTCGGCGTGTTGATCCCGATCTATCTGCTGTTTCGCGATACCGGCCTGCTCGACACCCATGTCGGGCTGATCTTCATCGAGTTCATGGCCAACCTGCCGATCGTGATCTGGATGCTCTACACCTACTTCAAGGAAATCCCGAAGGACATCCTCGAAGCCGCGCGCATGGATGGCGCGACGATCGGCAAGGAACTGGTCTTCGTGCTGGCGCCGATGGCGGTGCCCGGCATCGCCTCGACCGTGCTGCTCAACATCATCCTCGCCTGGAACGAGGCGTTCTGGACGCTGAACCTCACCACGGTGAGCGCCGCGCCGCTCACCGCCTTCATCGCCTCCTATTCGAGCCCCGAGGGCTTGTTCTGGGCCAAATTGTCGGCCGCCTCCACCCTCGCCATCGCGCCCATCCTGGTTCTCGGCTGGTTCAGCCAGAAGCAGCTCGTGCGCGGCCTCACCTTCGGCGCAGTCAAGTAATCGCCTTCACGGGAAAAACAGCCATGGGCAAGATCGAACTCGTCGGCGTCGAAAAGACCTTCGGCCATGTCGGCGTCATCAAGGGGGTGGACCTCCAGGTCGAGGACGGCGAGTTCGTCGTCTTCGTCGGCCCCTCCGGCTGCGGCAAGTCCACGCTGCTGCGCCTGATCGCGGGGCTGGAGGATACGACGGGCGGCCGGATCCTGATCGACGGCGTCGACGTCTCCGACACACCTCCGGCCAAGCGCGGCCTCTCCATGGTGTTCCAGTCCTATGCGCTCTATCCGCATATGAGCGTGCGCAGCAATATCGGCTTCGGCCTGCGCATGGCCGGCGTGCCGAAGGAGGAGCGCAACCGGAAGGTCGAGGCGGCGGCGGCCGTGCTCAACCTGACCGCCTATCTCGACCGGCGGCCCGGCCAGCTCTCCGGCGGCCAGCGCCAGCGCGTCGCGATCGGCCGCGCCATCGTGCGCGAGCCCAAGGCCTTCCTGTTCGACGAGCCGCTTTCCAACCTCGATGCGGCGCTGCGCGTCAATATGCGGCTCGAAATCGCGCGGCTGCAGAATTCGCTCGGCACCACGGCGATCTATGTGACGCATGACCAGATCGAGGCGATGACGCTGGCCGACAAGATCGTGGTGCTGAATGCCGGCAAGATCGAGCAGGTCGGCAGCCCGCTCGAACTCTATGATCATCCGGCGAACCTTTTCGTCGCCGGCTTCATCGGTTCGCCCAAGATGAACCTCGTTTCTGGCGCCGCGGCGCGAAAGCACGGCGCGGCGACGATCGGCGTCAGGCCCGAGCATGTCAGCACTTCGCCGACGATCGGCGAGTGGGAGGGGGTCGTCAGCGTCGCCGAGCATGTCGGCAGCGACACCTTCCTCTATGTCACCGTTCCCGATATTGGCGATATTACGGTGCGCGCCGTGGGCGAACTCGCGCTCAAGCCCGGCGCCAAAGTCTTTCTCACGCCGGACATCAGCCGGATTCATCGTTTCGATCGCGACGGCAACGCCGTCCGGAACTAATGCGGGCCCTCCCTATCCGCCCCAACCCTTTGCTTAGTCGCGTTTTCTTCACGTGAACCGTGAACACTTCGCTTGAAAACGCTTTAGAGGAGTATCGACCATGTATCTCGAAAAGTTCCGCCTCGATGGACAGGTGGCGCTCGTAACCGGCGGCGGCCAGGCCATCGGCCTCGCCAGCTCCGAGGCGCTCGCCGAGGCGGGCGCCAAGGTCATCATCGCCGATCGCGACCCCTCGATCGGCGAGACCGGCCGCGACTCGCTGCGCGCCAAGGGCTACAATGTCGACTTCGCGATCATGGACGTGACGGATTCCGCGCGCGTGAACCAGGTTGCCGACGAGGTCGTCCGCGACCATGGCAAGATCGACATCCTCGTCAACAATGCCGGCATCGCCCGCAGCATGACGCCGGCCGAGACCGTGACGGATGAGCATTGGCTGAACGTGCTCGACGTCAACCTGAACGGCACGTTCTGGTGCTGCCGCGCCTTCGGCAATTACATGCTGAAGGCCGGCAGCGGCAAGATCGTCAATATCGGCTCCATGTCGGGCTTCATCGTCAACAAGCCGCAGGAGCAGGCCTTCTACAACGCCTCGAAGGCGGCCGTGCATCACCTGACCAAGTCGCTTGCGGCCGAATGGGGCGCGCGCGGCGTGCGCGTCAATGCGGTGGCGCCGACCTATATCAACACGCCCTTGAATGCCTTCGTGAAGACCGACCCCAAGATGTACGACGCCTGGATCGGCGGCACGCCGATGGGCCGCATGGGCGAAATCGAGGAGATCGCCTCGGTCGTGCTCTTCCTCGCCGGCGAGGCGGCAAGCCTCATGACCGGCTCGGTCGTGGTCGTCGATGGCGGTTATACCTGCTGGTAGGGCCAAGCTGGCAGGGGGAGAGGGGCGCAGCCCTTCCGCATCCAGTCCCTGTCAAGATCGTGCCAGGCCACCGCGGGTCAGGCGAAGCCGCGACCCGGGACCTGTTCAGCCGAGGCGTCCAATGTTCGGGGCGCAGGCTGAACGGATGCCCGCTTCCGCGGGGATGACGGCGGCGCTGATTGCGGGGTCCGCGAGCCGACAATAAAAAAGGGGTCGAAAAATCGACCCCTTTCTCGTCTGGCACCGCGCTTCGGGGGAAACGCAGCGCCAGAATCACTTATATCACAGGTTGCGGTGCGCCGCATCGGAGACCTTGTCGGCTGCCTTCTTCACGGCGTCCTTGGTCTTGCCCACGGCCTGCTGGGCTTCGCCCTTGGCCTCCTGCATCAGCCCTTCGGCTTGAAGCTTCTCCGAGCCGACGGCCTTGCCGACGCCCTGCTTCACATTGCCGACGGCCTCGTTCGTAACGCCTTTGATCTTGTCGCTGGTGCTGCCCATAATGGCTCTCCTTTAGCGCATCATTGATCACGGCTAGTCAATGAAGCCTGGCAGGAATGGTTCCGGCGAAGGTGCGAAAGGCGCAGCGTCGGTCGACCGAGACCCGATCAATTCACCGTCTCATGCCAATGCCGATATGATCTATCTATTTGATCTATCGTGCTTTATTTACACGAGCCGGCGCCCACTTCGCTCGGAAGCTCCTTAGAGCGAGAGGTCGAGCACCTTGCCCTCGAACAGGCGGTCGCGCGAGCCTTCGAGATGACCGCGCATGGCGGCGCGGGCCGTCTCGGCGTCGCCGTCGCGGACCGCCTCGAAGATCGCGCGGTGCTCGTCGAGCACATGCTGCAATCCGCCGGGTTGCGGCCCCATCAGCGAGAGGCCGTGCAGCTTCATGCCGACGGCGATGTGGTTCTTCAGCGCCTGCATCGACGACGAATAATAGTGATTGTTCGAGGCTTCCGAGACCGCGACGTGGAAGGCGAAATCGGCATCCTCGCGATGGCGCTGCTGGCGCGTCGCATCGGAAAGCAGGTCGAGCGCGCCCTCGATCCGCGCGATCAGCGCATCATTGCGGCGTCGGGCGGCATAGAAGGCGGCGTCGGGCTCGATCGTCAGGCGGAATTCATAGCAGCGCTGGATATCGGCGATGGTCTCGACCGGCGAGAAGCCGAGCACGCGCTGGTCGGTCTTGGTGCGCACGAAGCTGCCGGCGCCCTGGCGCGAATAGATCAGCCCGTCCTTGCGCAACCGCTCCAGCGCGTCGCGCACGATCGGCCGCGAAACGTCGAACTCCGAGGCGAGCTCGTTCTCGCTCGGCAGCCGCTGATCGGAGGGATAGTCGCCTGAGGAGATCCGGCTGAACAGGAGATGGTAGACGCGATCGGCCAGCGACGAGGCCTTCTGCCGGCCGCCCGCACTGTTGTCGGAGAGGTTCTGAATCTCGGTCATCCGCCAGCCGTTCCGTTCGCGCGAAGCCTATCATCGCCCGCCATTGTTACAGCTGAATCGCGCTTGTCAGCTATGTTTGTCAACTTGACAAGTTCATCAGGGCCGCCGAAGCCACCGGATTTGGTCAGGATCGCCATCGCGCGGCCGTCGACCGTGGCGTGGCACCAGGGAATTCCCGCCGCCGCCTCGCCGCCGACTCCGAGCACGGTGATGCCCAGCCGGCGCAGCACGGCGAAGGCGGTCTCGCCGCCGCAAAGCACCAGCGTGCCGATCTCGCGGCCCATGACCAGCGCCGCCACGCCCGTCGCGAAGCGTTCCGCCACGCTCTCCGCGCTCGCCTCGCCGTCGCCCATCGTCGCGAGCGCAAGGCCGATCTCCATGTCGGCCGGCAGGCGCGCGGGTGCGACATCGCCATTCGGTGCCGCGCGTTCGGCGCCGGGCGAAAGCCGGCCGCGCAGCCGCTCGACCTGGCCGATCGTGATCGGATCGCGCGAGGCGATGGCGAAGAGCATCGGCCGCGCCAGCGGGGCAGAGCGGGGCAAAATCGGCTGATTGCCGGCGAGTCGTGCCGCCAGCGCGTCCGCAAGGCCGCGCGCGCCGATCGCCAGATGCGATTCCGCCTCGCCATGCAGCAGCGCGGCGATGGCGTCGAGATGGGCGGGCCGCGACGCATCCGGTGCCGACAGCCGCCCGGCGACCATGCCGAAGCGGCAGGCGACGACAATCGGCTCGTCGACGCCGAAGCCCTGCAGCCGCCCGTGCTCGACGATGCGGCCGAATTCGGGGATCGCCGGGCAGACGATGCCGCGCAGGCGGCGAAATCCATCCAGCGCCGCGGCGGTTTCCGTGGCGAGATTGCCCTTGAGGCGGGAATCGATCTTCTTGAAGGCGATGGCCGGATTAGCGGCGGCCAGCACATCCGCCGCGCGGCGCACGGCCAGCGCCGCGCCGTCGGCATCCATGGCGCGCGAGACGCTGTTGACCGCGACGACCGTTGCGCCGGTGGCGAGCGCGGCCGGCGCGTCCTCCGGCGCCATGGCGATGGCGGTCGAGAAGCCGCGTGCGGCGAAGGGGGCGGCGGCGTCGAGCGTGCCCGTCAGGTCATCGCCGATGATCGCGACCGCAAGCCTCGTCATCCCGGCACCGCATGGCAGGAGACCGAGCGCCCGCCGCCGACATCGCGCCATGCCGGGACCTGCGACCTGCAGATCTCCATCGCGACCGGGCAGCGCGTATGGAAATGACAGCCCGAGGGCGGGTTGAGCGGGCTCGGCACGTCGCCCTGCAGAACCTGCCGCTGGCGCGTGCGCTCGCCGACCGGATCAGGCTCCGGCACGGCTGAAAGCAGCGCCTTGGTATAGGGATGCAGCGGCGCGTTGAACACCGCGTCCTTCGGCCCGATCTCGGCGAAGCGGCCGAGATACATCACGGCGACGCGGTCGGAGATATGCCGGACCACGGCGAGGTCGTGGGCGATAAAGAGATAGGTGAGGCCGTATTTCTCCTGCAGATCCTGCAGCAGGTTGATGATCTGCGCCTGGATCGAGACATCGAGCGCAGAGATCGCCTCGTCGCAGACGAGAAATTCCGGCTCGCAGGCGAGCGCGCGCGCGATCACCACACGCTGGCGCTGGCCGCCGGAAAGCTCGTGCGGATAGCGGTTGGCGAAGCGCGCCGGCAGGCCGACATCGGCGAGCAGCTGGTCGACGCGGGCGGGGATATCCTTCTTGGCAGCGAGCTTGTGAAAGCGCACCGGCTCGGCGATGCAATCGCCGACCGTCATGCGGGGATTCAACGTCGAATAGGGGTCCTGGAACACGATCTGGAGCCGGCGGCGATAGGCGCGCAGTTCCTTCTCGGAGAGCGTGGCGAGGTCGGCGCCGTCATAGAGCACCTTGCCTTCGGTCGGCTTGTGCAATTGCAGGATTGTGAAGCCCGCCGTCGACTTGCCGCAGCCGGATTCACCGACGAGGCTCAGCGTTTCGCCCTTGAAGATGTCGAACGAGATGCGGTCGAGCGCGTGCACCACGCCGGCCTTGTCACCGAAGGCGCCGAGCTTGACGTAGAAATATTTGCGCAGGTTCTCGATTTTGAGCAGCGCTTCCGGAGTCTGCTGATGGATCGTCATGCCGCCGCCTCCACCGAAACCGTGCCTGCGACCCAGCAGGCCGCGCGGTGGCGCGTCGAGCCGGGGAGCGGCGCCAATTGCGGCTCCTCCGTCTCGCAGCGCGCGATTTTCATCGAACAGCGCGGTGCAAAGGCGCAGCCCTTTGGCCGTCGGCCCGGCTCCGGCGGCGTGCCGCCGATCGAGGCCAGGCGGCGACCCTCGGGGCCATGCAGGCGCGGCAGCGAGCCGAGCAGGCCGATCGTGTAGGGATGGCTCGGCCGCTTGTAGAGATCGTCGACATCGGCCTCCTCCACGATCCGCCCCGCATAGAGCACGATGATGCGGTCGACCAGGCCGGAGACCAGTGCCAGATCGTGGGTGATCCAGACCACCGCCATGCCGAGGCGGGCGCGCAGATCCTTCACCAGATCGAGGATCTGCGCCTGGATCGTGACATCGAGCGCGGTGGTGGGCTCGTCGGCGATCAGCAGCGACGGGTCGCAGGCGAGGCCCATGGCGATCATCACGCGCTGGCGCATGCCGCCCGAGAGCTGGTGCGGATAGTCGGAGAGCCGCTTCTCGCCGCCGGGAATGCCGACGAGGCGCATCAGTTCGCCGGCCCGCTTCCAGGCATCGGCCTTCGACATGGCGCGGTGATAGAGCAGCGGCTCGATCAGCTGGTCGCCGATCGTCATGACCGGGTTGAACGACGTCATCGGGTCCTGGAACACGAAGCCGACCTGGCCGCCCCGCACCTTGCGCAGTTCCCGGTTGGAGAGCTTGAGCAGGTCGCGGCCTTCCAGCGTCGCCGTGCCGTCCACGACACGCGCGCCGGGCGGCAGCAGGCCCATCATGCCGAGCATGGTGATCGACTTGCCGCAGCCGGATTCGCCGACCACGCCGAGCGCCTCGCCGGGCTTCACCATGAAATTCAGGTGTTCGACCACCTTGGCCGGCCCGCGCCGGGTCGAGACTTCGATGGCGAGGTCCTTGACCTCGAGAAGGGGTGCCTTGGCCATGCTGGACATTACTTCCGCCCCTTCGGATTGAGCGCGTCGTTGAGGCCGTCGCCCAAGAAGGAGAAGGCGATCGTGGCGATGCCGAGCACGGCGGCGGGTGCTGCGAGCAGATGCGGATAGGTGCGCCAGACGCGCAGGCCATCCGAGATCATGTTGCCCCAGGAGGGGGCCGGCGGATTGACGCCGACACCGAGGAACGAGAAGGCGCTCTCGAGCACCATGGCCGCGCCGAGACCCGCCGAGACGGCGACGATCAGCGGGCCGATCGCGTTCGGCACGATATAGCGCATCAGGATGACCCGCGTGGGCAGGCCGAGAGCGCGTGCCGCCGTCACATAATTGCGCGAGCGGACCGAGAGCACCTGCGCCCGAACGAGCCGGCAATAGGCCGGCCAGGAGACCAGCGCCATGGCGCCGAAGACGAGCACGAAATCGACGATGAGGGAGTTGCGCCAGATCGGATTGAGCGTCGCCTGATACATCCGGTCCATCCAGGCGGTGAGCGGTGGCTTCAGCGAGGCATTGATCACGACGGCGAGGAGCAGGTTGGGCACCGACATGGTCATGTCGGTCAACCACATGATGGCGCTGTCGAGCGGTCCGCCGGCATAGCCCGCGATCGCTCCGAGCGTCACGCCGATCGCAACCGCTATCGCGGTGACGATCAGCGACACGATCAGGGCGGTTCGCGCGCCATAAATGACGCGTGCGAGCACATCGCGGCCGAGTTCGTCGGTTCCGAGCCAGTGCGCCGCATTGGGCAGTTCGTTGCGCGCGTTGAGGTCCTGGCTCAGGAAATCGTAAGGCGTCATCCACGGTCCGAATATCGCGACCAGGATCAGCAGCACGATGACGGCGAGGCCCACCATGGCGAGACGGTTGGCCAGAAGCCTGTGCCAGGCGTCGGACCAGAGGCTGGCGTGTTTTTCGATATCGGCGGCGGAAGCCGGAGCCGCAAGCGTTTCGACGGCCATCAACGTCCTCCCTGACCCGCGCGCGGATCGAGAATGGGGTAAAGCAGATCAACGATCAGATTGGTCGCCATCGCCACCGTGACACCGATCAGCGTAACCGCGAGGATGATCGGATAGTCGTTGTGCAGGATCGCCTGCACGGTGAGACGGCCGAGACCCGGCAGGCCGAAGACATATTCGACGAAGATGGCGCCGTTCACGAGCGTGATCATGATCAGGCCGAGCTGTGTCACCACGGGGGTGAGCACTGGCCGCATGATGTGCTTGAAAGCGACCACCAACTCCGGCACGCCCTTGGCGCGCGCCGTGCGCACGAAATCCTCCGACATGATCTCGATCACGGCGGCGCGGGTCTGGCGGGTGATCAGCGCGATCGGCTGGAACGACAATACCAGCAGCGGCAAGACGATGCGCGGATCGAAGATGCCGCCCCAGCCATAAGGAATATCGGCGCCGGGCAGGATGGCGATCAGCAGCACCATCAGGAGCGGTCCCGCGACATAGGCGGGGATCGCCCACAGGAACAGCGAGACGCTGACGATCAGATAGTCGAGGCGGCTGTTCTGCTTGAGCGCCGCGAGGACGCCGAGCGGGATCGCGACGATCGCGGTCAGCAGGATGGCGAGCAATCCGATCTGGAACGAGATCGGCGCGGCCGCCGCAACGGTCTTCCACACCGGCCGGCCGCTCAGCAGCGAATTGCCGAAATTGCCGTGCAGGACCTTCCAGATGTAATTGGCGAACTGAACGAGGAAGGGCTGGTTCAGCCCCGCCTGCTCGCGGATCGCCTCGATGCGGACCGGATCGAAGGCGACGTCACCGGGCGCACGCAGGAAGATGAGCTTGATCGGATCGCCCGCGCCATAGAAGGCGAGGGCGTAGATCGCGAGCAGCAGCACCACGACGGACGGAATCCAGATCAGTATCCGGGTGGCGATGTAGCGAAGCATGGCCTGATTCCCAACCTGATGACCGCCGGCTGTCGCTCCCTTCGCCGCAAAGCGCGGACGGTCGGGGAATGAGCCGGGCCGGTCATGGAACCTCGAAATCACCCGAAAGGCCTGCCGCGACAGCCGCTCTGCCCGCGTCTCGCGGGGAAGGGCGGCGGCCGCCGGCCAGTCGGGGCCTTACTCGATCTCGATCGCCCAGGGCGCGACGACCTGCCAATCGAGGTTCTTGTCCATGGCCTTGACGTTCGGCAGGGCCCAGCGTGACATCGTCTCGCCGTACCAGGGGATGAACGCGTAATCGTCGCGGAAGAGCCGCTGCGCTTCCTGCGCAAGCGCAACGCGCTGCGGATCGTCCGCCGGCTTGGTGATCGCCTCTTCGAGCAGGCGATCGACCTCGGGATTCTTGTAGCCGTTCATCTTGCCCTTGGCGATGCCGGAGCTCGAATGGATCGACGACATGAGGTAGGTCGCGGCGTCGGGAACGCGCGTGCCGGCATCATCGCGGAAGATATGGACGTCGGCGGGATTGAAGTTGTCGATGGTCGGCTTCAGTTCCACGGCGGTGATGCCGAGATTCTGGCGCCACTGTTCGATCATGAACTGCGCCGCCGCCGTGATGGCCGGCGTCGTCGTGCCGGCAAGGATCAGCTTCGGCAGCCGCTCGGGCCCGCCATAGCTCGATTCCGCCAGCGCCTTCTTGGCGGCGGCCGGATCGTAAGGGAAGGGCACGTATTTCGGGTCGTCGATCCCCGGAACGGCTGTCAGGACCATGTCGGTCTTCTTGTGCGGCCCGTCGGGGAAGGAGGCCTTGATCAGGCCCTCGCGGTCGACCGCCATGATCAGCGCCTGGCGAACCTTGGGGTCGTTCAGCGGCGCGGCGTTGACGTTGAACCAGAAATGCTGCCCGGTCGGGATCTGGGGGCCTGCGGAGAATTCCTTGCCGAGATCCTTGATGATCGTCGAGGTGACGAGTTCCGTGTGGGCCTGCATCTCGCCCTTCTGCAGCAGGGCCGTGGCGGCAACCGGGTCTTCGACCACCTGGATCTCGACGCCCGAGAGCTTGGGCTTCTCGCCGAAGAAGTTCTCGTTCGGGGCGAAGCCGATCTTGCCGGCATCGAGATCGAGCGAGGTGATCTTGAACGGGCCGGACGTCACGCCGCCGCCTTCGGGGCTCCACCATTCCAGCACTTCGTTGCCATCCGCGTCGCGGGCCTCGGAGGCCTTCACGATCGGGATCAGGTGATTGGCGATGCGCATGAAGAAGATCGGATCGGCCGCCTTCAGCGTGACGACCAGCGTCTTGTCGTCCTTGGCGACGAGGCCGGGCATTTCCTTGGCCGTGCCGGCCACGATCTCGTCATAGCCGACGATATTGGCGGCGACCTGGTTCACGCGCTGATGCTTGCTCGACGGCATCGCGGCGAGTTCCCAGGATCCCTTGATGTCGGCGGCCGTGATCGGGCTGCCATCGGAGAAGACGGCCTTGGGATCGAGATGGAACGTCCAGGTCGTGAGGTCGGCACTCGGCTCCCACGAGGTGACGACATAGGGCTGGATTGCTCCGCTCGAATCGAAGCGCATGGGCGAGGCCCACCAGAGCGACTGCCAGCGGAACGGCCGTCCGCCGCCGCGCATGGGCGACCAGTCCATATCGAATCCGCCATGGGCGATCTTCAGGACCTGCTCGGCCGCCTGGGCCTCGCGATCCAGAAATCCAAACAGCGATACGCCGAGCGCGACGCCCGCTCCGGCCTTGAACACGCCACGACGCGTCAGGCCCTTCGGCCCCTTATCGACTTCTGACATTTTTGTCCTCCCGAGACGTCGATCGCATGTCGGCGACCGGACGCTGTCAACTTAGTCTGAATTGGAAACATGTCAATTGTACCGATGTTTTTTTGAACCATTTGGCGACACGGCTTCCCGGTAAATTACGGCAAAATGAGTTATATCAATAGGTTGTGTTGTGTAGTGGTCGACTGCTGGTTGAATTTGATAACTTGACAGGCCGGTCATCATCGGACAGTTTGGCGTCGAGGAGATGCGCTGACGAAGGTCTTCGCCGAAAAAGATCGCGTCGGACGCACAGCGCCCCGCAGGCGCGCCCGGCTCGTGCCACGGCGTCTGCCTGCCCCAGCCAGTCCCAAGGAAAACTCTAGGAAACGCCATGGCCGCCACCACGACAGAAGCTGCTCTCGAACTCGTCCTTGATGGTGAAATCCGTCCTGTCGCCGGGGATGAGGCCCGCGCCGAGGCGCTGCTGCCTTCTGCTGTTCCCCAGAGCCACGCGGCAAACCTTCTGCCGCTGTCGAATGGCGATCTCGCCTGTGTCTGGTTCGCCGGGACGCAGGAGGGACTGCCCGATATCTCGATCTACTGGTCGAAGCTCAAGGCGGGCGAAGCGGTGTGGAGCGAGGCGGTCAAGCTTTCGGACGACCCCGGCCATTCCGAGCAGAATCCGGTTCTGTTCCCGGCGCCCGACGGCAGGCTCTGGCTTCTCTACACGTCTCAGGATTTCGGCAATCAGGACACTTCGGTCATCAAGTACCGGATCTCCGAGGATGGGGGCGAGAGCTGGGGGCCGATCGGCCAACTCTTCGAGGATCAGGGCGTCTTCATCCGGCAGCGTATCGTCGTTCTCGACAATGGCGACTGGCTGCTGCCGATCTTCCTGTGCCGTCCGAATGCGAACGGGAAATGGGATGGCAGCAACGATACCAGCGCCGTTCGCATCTCCTCCGATCGCGGCAGGAACTGGACGCAATACAATGTGCCGGACAGTCTCGGTGCCGTGCACATGAACGTTCTCAAGACCGCGGACGGGCTTGTCGCCTTTTATCGCAGCCGTTGGGCCGATTTCATCCTGCGCAGCACGTCGAGGGATGGCCGGGTCTGGAGCGCGCCGGTCGCGACGCCGCTTCCCAACAATAATTCCTCGATCCAGGTCAGCCGGCTCGCGAGCGGCCGCCTCGCAGTTGTCTACAACCACAAGAGCGCGGCCGATTCCGTCGAGCGCAGGCGCTCGCTCTATGACGAAATCGATGGCGGCGGCGAGACGGTGACGGCGCTGCGGCCGGATCGGGCTGCCGTCTGGGGCGTGCCGCGGGCACCGCTCTCGATCGCGCTCTCCGAGGATGACGGCGTGACCTGGCGCTTCCGCCGCGACATCGAGACCGGCGATGGCTACTGCCTCAGCAACGAGTCCCGGGAGGCGAGCCGCAACCGGGAGCTCTCCTATCCCACGGTAACGCAGTCCGCCGACGGCACGGTGCATGTCGCCTACACCTATTTTCGGCGGGCGATCAAATATGTTCGCCTGAGCGAAGACTGGGCGATGCAGTCCGCCTGAATCCGACGAGGGCATTCGATCAAGCGTCCCCCGCGGGGGATGAGGACATGGAGACTGCGTGTGAGCGGGCTTGAGGGCAAGAAGGCGCTGATCGTCGGCGCAAGTTCTGGTATAGGCGCGGCCGTTGCGGCGCGCTTCGCGGCGCGGGGCGCCCGGGTCGTCGTGCATTATAACGGCAATGAAGCGGGCGCCGAGGCCGTCGTGGCCGCGATCACCACCGCGGGCGGCACGGCCCATCTGCTGAAGGGCGACGTTTCGGATCGCGCGATCGCCGCCTCGGTGGTCGACGAGGGCGCCGAACTGCTCGGCGGGTTGGACATTCTGGTCAACAATGCCGGCACCATGTTCGGCCGCACCGCGATCGCGGACGCGGCCGACGCGCAATATGACGACGTGATCGACCTCAATATCGGCTCGGTCTTCTTCGCTTCGCGCCGCGCCGCCAATATCTTCCGCGCGCAGAAATCCGGCGCGATCATCAACACCACCTCGATCGCGGCCCGCACCGGCGGCGGCGATGGCGCCGGCCTCTATGGCTCGGCCAAGGGCTTCGTCTCGACCATCACCCGCGTGCTCGCCAAGGAGCTTGCGCCGATCGGCGTGCGCGTCAATGCGGTGGCGCCGGGCGTGATCCTGACCGCATTCCACGAGAAGAACTCGACCCCGGAACAGCTCGAGGCGTCGCGTCGCGGCATTCCGATGGGCCGGCTCGGCACGGCGGAGGATTGCGCTGGAGCCTATGAATTCCTCGCGGACGACACGATGAGCGGCTACATCACCGGCCAGGTCATCGAGGTGAACGGCGGACAGTTGATGCCATGACGAATGCGACCATGACGAACGACAACGCAGTCCTGCCGATCGCGATCACGCTCGGCGATCCGGCCGGCGTCGGCCCGGAAGTGATCCTGAAGGCGCTCGGCGCCATGAATGCGGAGGAGCGCGCCAGCGTCGTCGTCGTCGGCACGCGGAGCGTTCTCGAACGCGCCGGTCCGATCGTCGGCGCCGATTTCGGCCTGCACGCGTTCGGCTCGGCCGGCGACGCAGGCAGCGTGGCGGTGGAGGAGATCGACCTGCCCGGCCTGCCTCTGCCTTTCGGCAAGCTCGATCCGGTCGGCGGCGATGCCTCCTTCCGCTATATCGAGCGCGCGGTGCGGCTGGCCGAGGCCGGCAAGGTGGCCGGCATCGTCACCGCGCCGATCAACAAGGAGGCGCTGAACAAGGCCGGCCATCATTATGACGGTCATACCGGCATGCTGGCCGCGCTGACCGGATCGCGCGCCTCCTTCATGCTGCTCGCCTCCGAGCGGCTTTCGGCGATCCACGTCTCGACGCATGTGTCGCTCAGGGACGCGATCGGCCGCGCCACGACGGAGCGCGTACTGGCGACCATCCGCGCCGGTCACACGCATCTGAAGCGCCTCGGCCTCGAAAGCCCGCGCATCGCGGTTGCCGGCATCAATCCGCATTGCGGCGAGAACGGCCTGTTCGGCACGGAGGATGTCGACGCGATCCTGCCGGCCGTCGAACTCGCCCGCGCCGAGGGCATCGACGTCCAGGGCCCGATCTCGGCCGATACGGTCTATTACCGCGCCTATAATGGCGCGTTCGACCTCGTGGTGGCCGAATATCACGATCAGGGCCATATCCCGATGAAGCTGATCGCCTTCGACACCACGGTGAACGTCTCGCTCGGCCTGCCGATCGACCGCACCTCGGTCGATCATGGCACGGCCTTCGACATTGCCGGCACCGGCAAGGCCAATCACGTCAACATGCTGGCCGCGATCGCCTATGCGCGGAAGCTGGCGGCATCGAAGAAGACGAGCTGATTCACCGAAAGAGGGCAGGGGAACCGCCCGAGGAGACGTCCATGTCCGCTTATCCGCGCGGTGTCTTTTCCGCCAGCCTGACACCGCTCAACGCCGACCTGTCGCCCGACCATGCGACGCTGCTCGGCCACTGCAAGCATCTCATCGCCGAGGGCTGTGACGGCATCGCGCTGCTCGGCACGACGGGCGAGGCGAATTCCTTCTCGCTCGACGAGCGCAAGGCGATCCTCGCGGCGATGGTCGAAGGCGGCATCGCGCCCGGCCGGTTGCTGCCGGGAACGGGCGTCTGCGCCCTGCCCGAGACCATCGCGCTGACGAAACATGCACTGTCGCTCGGCGTCGAGACCGTCGTGATGCTGCCGCCCTTCTATTACAAGGGCGTCTCCGATGACGGCCTCGTCGCCGCCTACAGCCATGTCATCGAAACGATCGGCGACGCGCGGCTCAAGGTGGTGCTCTATCATATCCCGCCGATGGCGCAGATCCCGATCACCTTCGGCGTGGTCGAGCGCCTGCTCGCGGCCTATCCGGATACGATCGTCGGCATCAAGGATTCCGGCGGCGAGCTCGATCACATGGTGAAGCTCGCACAGACCTTCCCGACCCTGTCGATCCTGGCCGGTGCCGATCCGCTGCTCCTGCCGCTGCTCGGCCAGGGCGGCGCCGGCTGCATCACGGCAACGTCCAACCTCGTCGCCGCCGAGCTGAAGACGATCTTCCTGAACCATGCCGACCCCGAAAAGGCCGATCTGGTCGCCGCCGCGCAGGCCAAAATCGTCGGCACGCGCAACAAGGGCAATTCCTATCCGCAGATCGCGACGCTGAAGGCGATGCTGGCGCAGAAGAGCGGCCATGATGGCTGGCGCCGCGTTCGCCCGCCCCATGTCGCCCTCGACGACGCGCAGTTCGCGGCGCTCGCGGCCATCTAGCCCGAAAGCGCCGCCGCAGCCGGCTTGAACCTTCCTCGAGATCGAAGGTTCAGGCGCCGGTCATTGCGTCGGTTCGGGCTCGCCCCAGCCTTCCAGATGCTGCCCGTCGACGAGGCGCGGCAGGCGGATCTGGTGCTTGGCCTGCAGCACGGTCGGCAGCAGCGCGTCCGGCAGGTTCTGGTAGGAAACCGGGCGCAGGAACCGGCGGATCGAAAGCGTGCCGACCGAGGTCGAGCGGCTGTCCGAGGTCGCCGGGAACGGGCCGCCATGCACCATGGCGTGGCTGACCTCGACGCCGGTCGGCCAGCCATTGGCGAGGATGCGGCCGACCTTGCGCTCCAGCGTCGGCATCAGCCGGCGCGCCGTGTCGATATCGGCCTCGTCGAGCTGCAGCGTCGCGGTGAGCTGGCCTTCCATGCGCTCGGCCGCCTCGATCATCTCCTCGATGCTTCGGCAGCGCACGACCAGCGACGATGCGCCGAAGACCTCATGACCGAGCTTCTCATCCGTCTCGAAGCTCTTCGCCTCGGTCAGGAAGAGCGCCGGCGGCGTGCTGTTCTCCGCGTCGCCCGTCAGTCCGCGTCCGATCGTCTGTACGTCCGGATGGCCGGCGAGGGCGTCGACGCCCTTGTCGAAGGCCTCGTGTATGCCCGCCGTCAGCATGGATTGCGCATGCTTGGTCGCGATGGCCGCCTGCGTATGGGCGAGGAAGGCTTCGAGATCCGGCCCATCCAGCGCGAAGACGAGGCCGGGATTGGTGCAGTACTGCCCGGAATCGAGCGCGAGCGAATCGACATAGCTCTTCGCGATCGCTTCGGTGCGCTCGGCGAGTGCGGCGGGCAGGATGAAGACCGGGTTGATCGAACTCATCTCGGCATAGACCGGGATCGGCTCCGCCCGGGCCGCGGCAATGGCGACCAGCGCGGTGCCGGCGCCGCGCGAGCCGGTGAAGCCGACCGCCTTGATCCGGGGATGGCGCACCAGCGCCGCGCCCGTCTCGGCCGCTCCGAGCAGCAGCGAGAACACGCCCTCCGGCAGGCCGCAGCTCGCGACCGCCGCCTGGATCGCACGGCCGATCAGTTCGCCCGTGCCGGGATGGGCGGGGTGGCCCTTGACGATCACGGGACAACCGGCGGCGAGCGCCGCTGCCGTATCGCCGCCGGCAACCGAGAAGGCGAGGGGGAAATTGCTGGCGCCGAAGACCGCGACCGGCCCGATGGCGATTTCGCGCAGACGGAGATCGGGCCGCGGAAAGGGCTTGCGATCCGGCAGGGCGGGATCGATGCGCAGATCGAGCCACTCGCCCTGGCGCACGACGCGCGCGAACAGGCGAAGCTGGTTGACGGTCCGCGCGCGCTCGATGCCGAACCGCGCGGCTGACAAGCCCGTCTCGGCCGTGCCGCGCTCGATCAGCGCATCGCCGAGATCCATGATGTTGTCGGCGATCGTCTCCAGGAAATGCGCGCGCGTTTCGAGGTCGGTCTCGCGATAGCGATCAAAGGCGGACCAGGCGAGTTCAGCCGCGCGGTCGACTTCCGCGTCGCCGGCAAAGGCGAAGACCGGGTCGAGCCGGACGCTGGTCGCGGGGTTGGTGGCGCGGAAACTTCGCTGCCCGCTTGTGACGAAGCTCGAACCGATGATGAGGTCGCCGGTGATCGTCGTCATGACTGAACTCCTGAAATAGCGCCGAGCGGCGCTGCGGCCAGTCTACAGGCCGTCAGCGGGCTCGCAATGAGATCGAAAATGGAGCGCTTATATGATGATCGTCATGATACCATTCAAGCACCCCGATCGGGTCGCAGGCCGCTGCGTTCCTCGGGGAAGTTGAGGCAGGGCCACGGCGCGCGGGCACCTAACCGATTTGGGGCGAATTCGTTCCGCCGGCAAGCGGGCTCCAATGGCTTGCGGCGGTTGATCGGGCGATCTGGCAAAAGCGCAATGATCGGTAAACGCGCCGTGAGCGGCGAAATGTCGCGCTGTGGCCGTGCATCAGAATAATGCCCAAAATCGGGAGGCGTGTGCGCAAGCTGGTGCATTGCCAGCTCGGCGGGAGAGTGTGAGATGAAGTTGCCTCGGATGAGTGTGGCAGCCTGTGCGCTGGTGGCGGTTACGGCGGTGGCATGGCCCAGGGATTCGGCCATCGCCCAACAACCGCCGAACATCGTCTACATCGTATCCGACGATCAGGGCTGGAAGGATGTCGGCTATCACGGCTCTCCGATCCACACGCCCAATATCGACGAACTCGCCGCGACGGGCGCGCGCATGGAGCAGTTCTATGCCCAGCCCATGTGCACGCCGACGCGCGCGGCGCTGATGACCGGGCGCTATCCGTTCCGCTATGGCCTGCAGACCGCCGTCATCGCCTCGAACCATACCTATGGCCTTTCGACCGAGGAATGGCTGCTGCCGCAGGCCTTGAAAGAGGCCGGCTACGAGACGGCGATCGTGGGCAAATGGCATCTGGGCCATGCCGACCCGAAATACTGGCCGCGCCAGCGCGGCTTCGACCATCAATATGGCCCGCTGATCGGTGAAATCGACTATTTCACCCACAAGCAGCACGGCGTCATCGACTGGTATCGCGACAACAAGCAGGTCGACGAGCCGGGTTATTCGACCACGCTGCTCGGCAATGACGCGGTGCAGCTGATCGAAGGGCACGACACCGCGAAGCCGCTTTATCTCTATCTGACCTTCAATGCGGCACACACGCCCTATCAGGCACCGCAGGACTATCTGGACCAGTACAAGACGATCGAGGATCCGAGCCGCCAGGCCTATGCCGCGCAGATCACGGCCATGGACGACCAGATCGGCCGCGTCGTCGCCGCGCTCGACGAGAAGGGCATGCGCGACAACACGCTGATCGTCTTCCAGAGCGACAATGGCGGCACCAATAATCCGATGTTCGCCGGCGAAGGCGACATGTCGAAGATCAAGATTCCCGTCGACAACGGCCCTTATCGGGACGGCAAGGCTTCGCTCTATGAAGGCGGCACGCGGGTGATCTCGCTCGCCAACTGGCCGGGCAAGATCAAGCCGGGCACGGTCGTCGACGGCATGATCCATGTCGTCGACATGTATCCGACGCTGGTCGATCTCGCCGGAGGCAAGTTCGACAAGAACAAGCCGCTCGATGGCGTGGATGTCTGGCCGGCGATCGCCGAGGGGGCGCCTTCGCCGCGCACGGAGATCATCTATAATATCGAGCCGTTCCGCGCCGGCGTCCGCGAGGGTGACTGGAAGCTGATCTGGCGCACGCCGCTGCCCCAGTCGGTCGAGCTCTACAATATCGCCGACGACCCCTACGAGAAGAACGATGTGGCGGCGGCTCATCCCGACACGGTCGCGACCCTTGAGAAGCGCGCCAACGAACTTGCAGCAACGGCGGCCAAGCCCCTGTTTCTGGCAACCGAGTTCCAGGCGATGCGCGACCGCCTCGCCCTGCCGCCGGCACTGCCGAAAGAAGAATGGCAGCTGGACGGCGCCGACTGAGCGATACAGCGCGCATTCGCGGTCTTGAGGCCGCGAATGCGCCGAAGCGTGACGTCGCGCCCGGTCGGCTGGAGCCTATCGGAGCGCGTCGACCAGCATCGCACCGAAGCGGGCGGTGTCGGCTTCCCGCACGACGCGGCAATTGGGCTTGCCCGATGGCCAGAGCGGGTCTGCGATCGCGTCGAGGCCCTGGTTGGGCACGCAGAGGCTCGAATAGCCACGCGTCAGCTCGCCCTGCGTCTCGACATCGAGCAGGCAGTCTGCGCTGTCGAGGATCAGGCTCTCGTCGATCGCCAGCGCGCAGGTGAGCGAGTCCGGGTGCGTACTGAGTGGCCTTCCATAGCGGATGCGCGTGCGCTCGAACGGCGCCTCGCTGATCCGCATGAAGAAGCGCGCAAGCGGCGTGTCCATGGCAGCGATTTCGGCGAGGACCTCGTCCGGCAGCGTTCCGGATTTCAGCGTCAGCGTCCAGGTCGAGAGCGTCAGATTGAAGCCGGCTTTGGCGACGATCTTCGCGGCTTCCGGGTCGACATAGAAGTTGAATTCGGAGGCCGGCGTCGTATTGCCGATCGAATTGTCCATCCCGCCCATCACCCAGAGATGGCGCGTGGCCGTGGCGATCCGCGGCTCCTTCACCCAGGCGGCGGCGATATTGGTGAGCGGCGCCTGCGCGAGAATGTCGATCTCGCCCGGATGGCTCATCACGAGATCGATGATCGCATCGACCGCGTGCTTCGGGTCCGGACGCTGTGCCGCCTTGGGATAGTTCGCATCGCTCATGCCGTCGGCGCCGAAGAACTCGGTGGCGTCGACGGGCTTGCGGATCATCGGCAGTGGACAGCCGGGATGGACCGGGACGCGGCCGCCGGCGCCCGCGATCTCCAGCGTGTAGAGCGCGTTCTCGATCTGCTGTGCAAAATCGACATTGCCGTTGCAGATCGTGATCGCCTCCAGCTTCACCGCCGGGTTCCTGAGCGCGAGCAGGATCGAGAAGCAGTCGTCGCCGGCCGTGTCCGTGTCGATGATCAGCCGCATGACGGGCTCAGATGATCGAGCGGCGCGAGGCAATGCCGCCATCGACGGTCATGATCGTGCCCGAGGTGTAGCCCGAACGGTAGGAGGCGAGGAATACGATCAGGTCGGTGATCTCGTGCACATGGGCCGGCCGGCCGAGCGGATAGGTGCTCGCCAGTTCCTCGAAGCGGGATTCCTCGCCATAGAGGTCCTTGGCGCGCTTCTTCAGCATGTTGAAGATGCGGTCGGTGTTGACCGGGCCGGGATTGACGCCGACGACGCGGATATTGTCGTCGAGGCTGGAACCGCCGAGCGCGCGGGTGAAGTGCATCAGGCTGGCATTGCCGACGGCGCCGGCGATGTAGCGCGGGTCCGTCACCTCGCCGCCATTGCCGATATTGTTGATGATGACGCCGCCGCCGGCCGCCTTCATGCGCGGATAATAGAGCCGGCAGAGATTGATGTAGCCGAACACCTTCAGTTCCCAGCCGGCGCGCCACTTGGCTTCGTCGATGTCGAACAGCGAGCCCGAGGGAATGACGCCGGCATTGTTGACGAGAATGTCGACATCGCCGACCTCGTCGATCAGCGTCTCGGGCGCGCCCGGCACGGTCAGGTCGAGCGGCACCAGCTTGATCGGCAGGTCGGGGTAATCAGCCTCGATATCGGCCTTCACCGCTTCGAGCTTCTCGGTGTTGCGGGCGGTGAGCGCGAGATGGCAGCCCTCCTCGGCGAAGGCCCGCGCCAGCCCGGCGCCGATCCCCTGCGATGCGCCGGTGATGAGAACCGTCTTGCCGGTCAAACGCAGATCCATGGAAAGTCTCCTGTGGTGGTGTGTTGGTGTGGCGGGTCCTTCCTTCGCCTCCACCCTCGCGGGGGAGGTGGGGGGAGACCCAGCTGTCCGGTTGCGCAATCGTCGACGCCCCGCTCGTCGCCCGGCAGGGCGGGCGTTTGGTTGACATCGTCGTTGGCCGCGGGTGCGTCCCCTCTCCCGCGAAGCGGGGGAGGGTTAGGGAGGGGGCGAGCTGCCGAAGCCTGCGTGGTGGAACACCCTTGCTTCTCCCTCCCAATAAAGGGGAGGGGACAAGGAAGATTGGCCGGCCGACTCACGCTTCCACCTCCCGCGTCGCTTCCAGAACGACCGAGAGAGGGACGGGGCGGAGCGGGATGCGGGGGGCGTTGAAGCCGGCGGCCTCCGGTGTCGTGCTGGTGATCCGCGCGGCGATTTCGGCGATGCCCCAGCCGCAGACGCGGCCCTGGCAGCGGCCCATGCCGGCGCGCGTCCACATCTTGGCGCCCGAAACGGCCTGCGTTCCCGCATCGAGAGCGGCGGCGACATCGCGCTTCGTCACTTCCTCGCAGCGGCAGAGCACCGTGTCGTCCTGCGCGAGATCGGCGAGGCTTTCGGGCGGCGCATAGAGCCGGCCGAGGCCATAGGCGAAGCGCCGCGCGGGCATGAGTTTCGCAACGGCCTCCGCCTGCGCGGCGGCGGGGTCTGAACCAATGAAGCCGAGATCGGCGGCGGCGGCGAGGCCGGCGAGGCGGCCGGAGAGGCGCGCGGGCACCGAACCGGCAATGCCGGTCACTTCGCCAGCGGCATAGACGTGTTCGACCGATGTCCTGCCGCTCTTCGGATCGGTGGCGCAGAACCAGCCGCCTTGCGCGCGGTCATACTCATGCCGGCAGCGCAGCAGCGCCGTCACCTCGATCATCGGCCGGAAGCCCCAGCCGACCAGTAGCGCGTCGATGCCGGCGATCACCTCGGCGTCGTCATGCGCGATCACGCCATTGGTCGCGATCGGAGCGATGCGGACGGCGGTGACGCGCTCCGTGCCGAGCGCTTCGGTCACGATCCAGCCCGCGCGGCGGTCGGGTATGGCGCGCGCCGTGGCGAGCAGTCGCGCTGCCTCGCGCCAGCGCGCGGGATGGCGCGCCATATGGGCGAGGATGCCGGCATTGGTGCGCTTCGCCTCAATGAGCGCGATCGGCGGTTTGCCGATCTTGGCCAACGTCTCGGCGACGGCGAGCAGGAACGGACCGCTGCCGGCCAGCACGACGCGGTCGCCGGCGCTCATTCCGCCGAGCTTGGCGAGCCGCTGGCCGGCGCCGGGCGTCATCACGCCGGGCAGCGTCCAGCCGGGAAAGGGCATGACGCGATCATGCGCGCCGCTCGCCACGATGATCGCGCGCGGCACGATCTCGAACGGCCCATCCGGCCCGTTGGCGCCGATCTTCAGATCGGGAAACACGGTCCAGACTTCGGCGCCGGAATGGATGGTGACGCCGGCGGCGCGAATGGTCGCGATCGCGTCGCGGCCCTCGCTCACCTGATCGGAGAGCGGCGGGGCGCCGGTCGGGTCCTGCATCCAGTATTGGCCGCCGGGCAGGAAGCCGGCATCGATGATGTCGACCCTGGCGCCGGCCTTGGCGGCTGCGAGCGCCGCCGAGAGTCCGGCCGGGCCGCCGCCGATGATGGCGATATCGGTCTTGAAAACCTTCATGACCGCCTCGTCTCGACGCGCATGCCGTCGCGGACCGGCGTGACGCAGGCGCGGACATTGGCCCGGCCGTCGATCGTCACGAGGCAATCGAAGCAGACGCCCATGCCGCAGAAGAGGCCGCGCGGCGCATGGCTCTTCGGCGTCTCGCGCAGCACGGCGTTGGTCTCGCGATGCAGGATCGCGCCGAGTGGCCGCCCGGCTTCGGCCGTGACGGCGCGTCCATCGATGTGGATCACGATCGTCATGCCGCCTGCCTCCGCTCGAAGCGGGCGGGATCGTAGAGATCGGTGCGGAAGGGCGAGGGCCGGCCCTCGATCTGGTCGGCGATGATCCGTCCCATGCCGACCGACCGGCAGAAGCCCACCCCGCCATCGCCCGCCGCAATATAGAGGCCGTCGGGGCCGACCGGGCCGGTGAGAAAACGATCGTCCGGCGTCACCGCCTCATAGCGCACCCAGGAGCGCAGCAGCTCGATCTCGGCGAAGCTCGGAAAAAGGAACAGCAGCGTCTCGACCGAATCGCGGATGAAGGCGCGATCAACCTCCGGCACGGCATCCGGGCTGCCATGCGCCGTCACGCCACCTTCGAGGACGGTATTGAACAGGATCTGCCCGCTCATCGCCTGCTGGATCTGGGTATAGCCAGCATCGACGCCACCCTCGGCCTTGCAGGCGCCAACGACGGTGCGGATCGAGCGCGGTTGTGAGACTGTGGCAAGGCATTGCGCCTTGCGCGGCACGATCGGGAGATCGACGCCGGCGGTCGCGGCGAGCTTCGCCGTCCAGGGCCCGCCCGCGATCACGACATGATCGCCATCGATCGGCCCCGCGCTGGTCTCGACGCCGATGACGCGATCGCCCTTGAGGCGCAGCTTCGTCGCCGGCGCGCGGCTGGTGAGTCTTACGCCCTGCGCCTGTGCGGTTTCGAGCAGCATGCGCACGGCGAGGAAGGGGTTCACGACCGCCGAATTGGGCGACCAGGTCGCGGAATGGATCGGCCCGGTCAAAAGCGGCTCGATCCGGCGCACCTCGGCCGGATCGAGCAGTTCGGGCGCGAGGCCGGCGTTCCGCTCGACATCGATCCAGTGCCGCGCCGAATTCAGCTCGCTCTCCTGCTTCAGGAACCGGAGCTGGCCGCAGCGGTCATATTCGAAGGTCGGCGTGTGCGCGTCGAAAGCGGCCCATTCATCGCAGCACCATTTGAGGAACGGCAGTTCCTCCTCGTCGTTCATATGCGTGCCGATGCAGGCGAGGCTGGCGCCGGACACGGCGCCGCCGGGCAGGCCCTGCTCGACGACGTGCACGCTACGGCCGGTCCGGCTCAGCGCCTCCGCGACCGCCGCGCCGACCACGCCGGCGCCGACGACGATGACATCCGCGCCCGCTACCACGATCGGCCCCGGACTGCCTCGGGGGCCGCGCGCCAGAAGCGATCGTCGACGAGGCCGGCCGCGTCACCAACGGCGTGACCCTCGACCTCGCTCATGGCGATCAGCGCCTGCGTCACGTGCCTGGGGTCGGGGAAGCCGAGGCCTTCGGTCAGCGTCGCGCCGGTGAGCGACAGAGCGCGGATGTCGCCAAGCTGGCCCTCATGCTCGAGCCGGCTCATATCGGGGCGGAGCTTGCTGCAAAGCTCGATCGCGGCGTCGAGTTCGTGGAACGCCTTGGTCCAGCCGGTCAGCACCGCGTCGATCACGGCCTGCGTCTCGGCCGGATGGGCGGCGACCCAGTCGCGCCGGGCGATCAGACCGTCCTTCAACAGCGAGGCGTCGTAATCGGCCGCCTTGAACAGTACGAAATCGTCGAGCGAGCCGCTCGCGTGCTCCAGATGATGGATCTCGTGATAGGTCGTCATCTGCGCGCAATCGACCGAGCGGTCGAGCATGGCCGCAACGGTATCGCCAACCGGCACGCGCTCATAGGCATCGACGGAAAGGCCGGCGCGATGCAGCATCCAGGTCAGCTCGAGATCCTCGCGCCCCGGCCAGACGCCGAGCTTGTGGCCGGCGAGATCGGTCGGCTTCTCGATGCCGGCGCTCCTCCGCGCGGGATAGACGAGCGAGCTCGTCTGCTGGATCGCGGCGAGGAAGACGAGTTCGTCGGCGCGGCCCGATTCCAGCATATGCGACGGGCTCGCGACCGCGAAGGTGACGTCGCCATCGAGCAGGGCCTGGATCGGCCCCTTGGCGAAATCGAGCGGCACGCATTGGATGGCGAGGCCGGCATCGCGCGCCAGCGCCTCGTGCTCGGCAATCAGATAGCCGGCAAACTGCGCCTGCGGATGCCAGAGCAGCCGGATGCGGATCGTGGTCAAGGGGGCGTCGTTCATCCGTATCGCTTTCCACCGGCAAACCAGTCGTCGAAGCCGGTCGCCGTGCTCACCACGACGTTTCGCTTCCGCTGGTAGCTCTTGAGCGCGTCCCAGCCGTTTTCCGTGCCGTAGCCGCTATCGCCGAAACCGCCCCAGATCGAGCGCGGGTCGTTCTTGTGATGATCATTGACCCAGATCATGCCGGCGCGGACCTTGCCGGCCATGCGATGGGCGCGGGCGACATCGCGCGTCCAGATCGAGGCGCCGAGCGCATAGGGCGTGTCATTGGCGAGGTTCAGCGCCTCCGCCTCGTCGCGGAACGGTGTCACTGCGGCGATCGGCCCGAACACTTCCTCGCGGAAAAGCGTCATGCTCGCCGTCACATCGGCGAAGACGGTCGGCTGGACATAATTGCCGCTGGAGAAGGGAGCCGGCAGGACGGGCGTGCCGCCGCCGGCGACGAGCCGCGCCCCTTCGGCCTGCGCGCGCTCGATATGGGCGCGGCAGCGCGCCTGCGAGGCGGCCGAAATGACGGGGCCGACATCGGTCGCGACATCGGCGGGGTCGCCGACCTTCAACGCCTTGACGCGCCTGACGAAGGCTTCGAGGAACTCGTCATAGATCGCCTCGGCCACGATGAAGCGGCTGGCGGAGACGCAGGTCTGCCCGGCGGCGACGAAGGCGGCGAAGACCGCACCGGCCGCCGCTTCCTCGATGTTGCTGTCCTCGAAGATCACCACGGGCGTCTTGCCGCCGAGCTCCAGCGTGCAGGGCACGAGCCGCGCGGCCGCCGCTGCCGCGACGCGTTTTCCCGTCACAGTGCCGCCGGTCAGGTCGATATGGCGCACGGCCGGCGCGTCGCAGAGGAGGGCGCCGGTCGTGCCGTCGCCGGTCACGACATTGACGACGCCGGCGGGGAGCCCGGCCTCGGTGCACCATTGCGCGAACAGAAGCGGCGTCGCGGGTGCGAGTTCGGACGGCTTTATCACCACCGTATTGCCAGCGGCGAGTGCCGCCGCGAGCTTCTTGACCAGGATCAGGATCGGATGGTTCCACGGCGTCAGCAGCGCGCAGACGCCGTGCGGCTCATAGGCGGTGTAGGAGAGGAAGCCGCCGCGCAGGCGATTTGATTCCGCTTCCAGTCCTGCCGCTATGCCGCCGAAATAATCGAGCCATTCGGGAATGCGGCCCATCTGCGCCCGCATCTCGCGGATCGGGCGACCGGTGATGGCCGCTTCCATGGTGGCGAGATCGCCCATGCGGGCGCGCACGATGTCGGCCACGGCGCGCAGATGCCGCCCGCGATCGAGCGCATCCATTGCCGCCCAGGCCGGACCGGCAGCCTCCGCCGCCGCCACGGCTGCCTCGACGTCCTCGGCATTGGCTATGGGCACGGCGCCATAGACCTCCTGCGTCGCCGGGCTGGCGACAGCGATCGAGCCGGAGCCCTTCGCGACCTGCCATGTGCCGCCATAATAGAGCCGGTTGCCGCTCCAGAGGGGTTGGTCAGACATGGGACCTCCGGGTCAACAGTGTGGTCGCGGCGCAGTAAGGTGAGGCGCGACGGATGATGCAGTCTCCGCTTAACCCGCCCCTTGCGGGCGGGTCAAAACCGCGTAGCGGTTTTGGGGCGGGGTCGGGTTGGTGCGCCCTGCCGCCGGCCCGGCAGGATAAGGACAAGCTGGCGAAAGAACGCCTCGGCTTCGCCAAGGCTAACCCCGCCCCGAAAACGCGAGGGCGTTTTCGACCCGTCCGCAAGGGGCGGGTTAAGGAAGGCGCACGCCAAGAGCGGCTCGTGCTCATCCCGCCCACTCCCCGACCGCCGGCCGCGTGAGGCCGAGATGGTCGCGCAGCGTCGTGCCTTCGTATTCGGTGCGGAACAGGCCGCGCTCCTGCAGGATCGGCACGACGAGGTCGACGAAATCGTTGAAGCCGTCCGGGAAATAGGGCGGCATGACGTTGAAGCCGTCGGCGGCGCCGTTCTCGAACCAGTATTGCAGCGTATCGGCGATCATCTCGGCCGAACCGCACAGCACCCAATGGCCACGCGCCGCCGCCGTCAGATTATAGATGTCGCGCAAGGTGAGGTTTTCGCGGCGCGCCTTGGCGATCATCACGCTGGTGAAGGAGTGGTAGGTGTCGGGAAACTGGATGTCCGGCACCGGGCCGTCGAGATCATAGGCGCTCATATCGGTGCCGAAGCGTTCCGAGAGCATGGTGAGCGCATTGGTCGTCGAGACGAAGCCCTGCAATGTCGCGAGCTTGTCGAACGCCTCGCGCTCCGTGCGGCCGACGACGGGCATGAAGCCGGGCAGCACCGTCACGTCCTCGGGCCGGCGGCCGAACTGGGCGAGCTGGGCCTTGAAGCCGGCATATTGCTTCGCCGCCTCGTCGAAATCCTGCACCACGGAGAAGATCACGTCGGCCGTGCGTGCCGCCAGGCGTTGGCCGGGCGCGGAGCCGCCGGCCTGCAGGATGACCGGCTGGCCCTGTGGCGAACGGCCGATATTGACCGGGCCCTTGACCTGGAAGAACGCGCCCTCATGGTTCAGCGGGCGCACCTTGGCGGGATCGATATAGAGCCCGGTCTCGCGGTTCGCGACCAGCGCGTCATCGTCCCAGCAATCCCAGAGCCCGCGCACCACGCCGACGAATTCCTCGGCGATCGCATAGCGCTGGCTGTGGTCGGGATGGTCGCGGCCGAAATTCGCCGCCGTGACGGCATTCGCGGTCGTGACTGCGTTCCAGGCCGCGCGGCCCTTGGAGATATGGTCGAGCGAGGCGAAGGCGCGCGCCGTCGAGAACGGGTCGCCATAGGTCGTCGAGGCCGTCGCGCCGAGGCCGATATGGCTGGTCGATTGCGAGAGCGCCGCCAGCATCGTCAGCGGTTCGAGGCGCAGCGTATAGGAGGGGTGCGCGGCCGGATCGGCATAGAGATTGTCGCCCATGAAGATCAGGTCGAACTTGCCGCGCTCGGCGGCGGCGCCGATCTCCTTGATCTGGTCGAAATTCTGGAAGCTGTCGAAGGCGCCGGGATAGCGCCAGCCGGCAATATGGCTACCGGTGCCCATGATGAAGAGGCCGAAATGGATCTGACGCTTCATGCGAGCACCGACATCATCATATTGGCGAAACCCTTGGTGTCGGCGGTGCGCACGATGCGCGCATTGGCGTCGCGATCGGGCCAGCGCTCGACGAGGCGGGCGGGATAGACGCTCGAATGGCCGCGCGAGAGATCGCCGCCGACCTCGACATCGACCACCACAGCGGCGCTTTCGAGAATCAGGCTTTCATCGATCGCCATGGCGCAAGTGAGCGAATCCGGATGGGTCGAGATCGTCTCGCCATAGCGCTCGAACGCGACGCGGCGCGGCGTCTCCGTCACCTGCATGTAGAAGCGCGAGAGCGGCGTATCGAGCTTTTCGATCGCGTCCACGGTCGCCGCGTCGAACGAGCCGGATTTCAGCGTCAGCGTCCAGGTCGAGAGCGTGATGTTGAAGCCGGCGCCGAGCACGATCTTGGCCGCTTCGGGATCGACGAAGAAGTTGAACTCGGCCATCGGCGTGATGTTGCCGAAGGCGTGGTCGGTGCCGCCCATGATCCAGAGATGCTTGAGCGCCTTGGCGATCTTCGGCTCCTTCAGGAAGGCGAGCGCGATATTGGTCAGCGGCGCCTGCGCGATGATCGAGATCTCGCCGGGATTTGCCATGACGAGATCGATGATAGCGTCGATCGCGTGTTTCGACTCCGGCCGCTGCTTCGCCGGCTCGAACTGCCGCTCGCTCATGCCGTTCGAGCCGTGGAAGCTCGCCGCCTGCCAGCGCCCCATCAGCGGCCGCGCGCTGCCGAGATAGACCGGAACCTCGCCGCCGCGCCCGGTCACTTCGATCGTGTGCAGCGCATTCTCGACCTGCTGGTCGAAATCGACATTGCCATTGCAGATCGTCACGGCCTCGAGCTTCGCCTTCGGGTGAAGCAGGCCGAGCAGCAGGGAAAAGCAGTCGTCGCCGGCGGTGTCGGTGTCGATGATCAGGCGGGTGGTCATGGAGGGAACTCGATGTGGGCTATCGGATGGATGGTGCCAACCAGAACGCCGTCATCCCGGGCTTGACCCGGGATCCATTCAGCCGATGTCCGCTGGTGGCTGAATGGGTCCCCGCTTTCGCGGGGATGACGACGTTTTGCATGGTGGCAACGATCGAAGCGGACTTACGCGCCGGCGTCACTCCAGGAACGTGAAACCCATGGTGCGGGCGTGATAATAGAGCCCGCCATCCTGCACGATCAGGAACATGGCGCGCTCGTCGCTGTCATTATGGTGCGAATGCGGATCGGTCGCCGGCGTCACCAGCGTGGCGAAGGGCGACCAGTCGCAGCGCTTCCCGCCCACCATCGAATAGCAATGCTCGCCCTTGAGGATCAGGGTGATCGCCGCCGAATTATGCCGGTGCGCGCGCTGCTGCTCGCCGGCCGGAACGGTGTTCAATGAGAGCGTCAGCGTCGGCAGGATGTTGCGGCTCTTCTCCTGCTCCTCGGAGGAGAAGATCAGCGCGATGCCCGATGTGGTGGCGTTCTGGGAGGCCTGCACGACCTTCTGCAACTGCGTGGCGATTTCGGCCGCCGGATAGTGCACGGCCTTGACCGGCGCGTGGTCGCTATCAGCCGGACGCAGGCTGTCGAAGGCGAGCTGCGGCTCGTTGGTGACGACCCAGAGCACCGCACCCTCGGCGCCGGCGGTGAGGATGGTCGGAGTGCCGCCCGGCGCGAGGAAGACGTCGCCCGCGCCCCATGCGAAGGCTTCGGCGCCGATCGTCGCCGCGCCCGCGCCCTTGATCACGTACCAGATCGCACCGGTCGCGACGAAATCCGCCGTAAGCCGGTCGTTCGGCGCAATCGATGCATAGCGCGCGAGCATCAGAGGCGTCGTTGCCGTGAAGGGCGCGCCGATCGCGGCGGACTGGTCGCAAGGGAAGAACCCGGTCATTGTGGCGCCGAAGGCGGCCGCGATCTCGTCGGTGAAGCCCGCCGCCGGAACTGGCGGCAGCTTGACGTTGAAGGCATTGCCGGAATTGAAGAAGCGCGCCCGCGCCTCGGCGGACCCGGCCGGATGGGCGGGAAGCTGCACCGGCATCTCGGCCATATCGATTGTCCTGGCAGTATCAGCTGTCTTGGCCGTATCGATCGTCTTGGCGATGACCTCGGTCATGGCATTCTCCTTTGAAATCAGAGCGTCGGCCGGCGGTTGTGCCAGGAGGTCGCGCTTTGATAGGCATGGGCGGCGCGGCAGAGCAGGGCTTCGGCGAAGGGCTTGCCGACCAGCTGCAGGGCCATGGGGATGCCCTTGCTGGTCGCGCCGCATGGCGTGGTGATGGTCGGATAGCCGCAGACGTCGAACGGCGCATTGAAGGGGCCGACGGCGAGGATACCATCGGGATCGGGTCCGAGCGAAGCCATGTATTCGAGCGTCGGTCCGGCGACGGGCAGGGCGGGAACGAGGAAGAGGTCGATCTCCGCGAACATCAGCGCGACGCCGCCGTTGAAGGCGCGCCGCGACTTGAGCGCATCGCCCAGTTCGAGGCCGGTGATTTCGGCGCCGCGATCGAGCAGGGCCGCGAGGCGCGGGCCATATTCGGCCCGGCGCGACGGGAATGTGTCGCGGTGCGCGATCGCCGCCTCGACGGCGCATTGCGTGTGCCAGCCATAGAGGATCGCATCGGGATTGGGGAATTCGACGGCGACGAAACGTGCGCCGAGCCCTTCCAGGGTCTTCACGACGCCCTCGATCGAGGCGAGCACCTCGTCATTCGCCCGCGCACGCAGGAATGCCCAGTCGATGCCGATGGTGAGGCCGACGATGCCGTCCTCAATGCCGTCGAGATAGTCCGGCACCGGCAGCGGCGAGGCGGTGGGGTCTGCCGGATCGGCGCCGGCGATCAGCCCGAGCAGTACGGCGGCGTCCCTCGCCGAGCGCGCCATCGGCCCGACATGATCGAGCGATTCCGCGAGCGCCATCACGCCGTGCCGGCTGACGCGGCCCCAGGTCGGCTTGATCCCGACCAGGCCGCAGCAGGAGGAGGGCAGGCGGATCGAGCCGCCCGTATCGGAGCCGAGCGTGGCATAGGCGAGCCCCGACGTGACGGCGACGCCCGATCCGCTCGAGGAATTGCCGGTCCAGTGCGCAGCGCCGAAGGGGTTGATCGGCTCGGTGATGGTCGGATGGTGCTGGGCATAGACGCCCTCGGTCGCGGTGAGCTTGCCGAGCATGACCGCACCGGCATCGTTCAGCCGCTGCGTCGCCGTCGATTCATAAGGCGCCTGCCAGTCGTCATAGATCGAGGAGCCGAGGCCGGTCTTGATCTCGGTCGTGTAGAACACGTCCTTCACCGCCATCGGAATGCCGTGCAGGGGCCCGCGATAGCGACCGGCACGGATTTCGGCATCGGCCTTGCGGGCCCGCTCCCGCGCATGGTCGGAGGCGACCGTGATATAGGAGTGGAGACCGGCATCATGGCGCGCGATCCGCTCCATCATGAGCTCCGTCAGATCGATCGGCGACAGCGCGCCGCTCTGGATCTGAGGCGAGAGCGTCGTGAAGGGGGCGCTCCAGAGCTCGTCGTCAGCCATATCGGATCCTCGTCGAGATACGCGGCAACGCCTGCGTCGCCAAACACAATTATACAATAAACGACGTTTTGGATATTCCGTGCTCATATTCTGAGCGCGACGCGCTCGTTTTGTCGGCTTTGCATCCGGTCCTCGGCAAAATGGCGACGACTCCCCTTGATCCCGGTGCCGTGTGAAGGCTGGCATGTATATTGCTGATGCTCTTCTGCATACATCAACAGGAGTGTCGGGAATGAGGAAGAGTCTGATGCGTGGTGCCGGCGCGGCACTCGTCGCGGCGCTGACCCTTTGGGGCGCCACCCAGCCGGCCGGCGCCGCCGAGCCGGTTTCCGTCCGCCTGAAATGGCTGCCGCAGGCGCAGTTCGCCGGCATCTATGTCGCCAAGGCCAAGGGCTTCTATGAGGCCGGCGGCCTCGATGTCACCGTCAATCCGGGCGGCCCCAACATCAATGTCGAGACGCTCGTCGCCTCCGGCGCCGACACGTTCGGCATCGCCAGCGGTACGGAAGGCGTGCTCTATGCCCGCGAGAAGGGCCTGCCGCTCGTCTGCATCGGCATGTCGCAGCAGATGACGCCCTTCGCCTATGTCGCCTATACGGAATCGGGCATCAATTCCGTCAAGGATTTCAAGGGCAAGAAGGTCGCGACCTGGTTCACCGGCCCGCAATACACGCTCTTTTCCGTCCTCGCCCATGAAGGCCTCGCGCAGTCCGACCTGCAGGTCGTCTCGCAGCCCTTCTCGATGCAGCCCTTCATCGACAAGCAGTACGATGTCGCGACGGTCACGCTCTATAACGAGCTGAACACGCTGAAGGAGCAGGGCATCACCGATATCAAGCTGTTCCTGCCCGATGATTCCGGCGTGACGACGCAGCAGGATTCGATCGTCACCTCCGAGAAGATGATCAAGGAGAAGCCCGAGCAGGTTCAGGCCTTCCTCGATGCCACGCTGAAGGGCTGGAAATACGCCTTCGAGCACAAGGCCGAAGCGGTCGATATCGTGCTCGCCGCCGGCTCCGGCCTCGAGCGCAAGCACCAGGAGCTGATGCTCGACGAGATCGAGAAGCTGATGGTCGCCAAGCTCGGCACCACGGAAGGCCTCGGCGCCATCGACATGAAGTCGATCGCCGCCGTGCAGGACAGCCTCGTCGAATTCAAGGCGATGAAGGCCCCGGTCGACCTCGCCGCCGCGTTCGACACGACATTCTTCGCCAAGGTTCCGGCCGAAGACAAGAAGATGTGAGCGGGGCGCTGCCCCACACGTTCCGCCTCACATTCCGCCATCCCCGCGCCAGCGGGGATGGCGGGATCCATTCGCCGGCCACGGCACACTGACCGTCATTGCCGCGCCCGGCGCGACCGTGACGCGAACAAGGAGAATGCAGTGCTGGACAAGAGAGCAGAGGGCGCCTCCGGCCCCGCCCACCTCCAGCTCGTCAATGTCTGGAAGCGTTTCGGCGAGGGCGAGCGGCAGACGGTTGCCGTGCGCAATGTCGATCTCGCGATCCAGCCCGGCGAATTCGTGACGCTGATCGGCCCGTCCGGTTGCGGCAAGTCCACCCTGTTCAACATGATTGCCGGCCTGCTGCCGCCCGATCCCGACGGTTCGGTCGTCTTCAAGGGCCAGCCGCAGCAGGATGGCGCGCTGCTCGGCAAGATCGCCTTCATGCCGCAGCGCGACCTGCTCTTTCCCTGGCGCACCGTGCTCGACAATGCGACGCTCGCGCTCGAAGTCGAGGGCATGTCGAAGAAGGCCGCGCGGCAGAAGGCCGAGGCGCTCTTTCCGGAATTCGGGCTCAAGGGCTTCGAGAAGCACTATCCGCAGCAGCTTTCCGGCGGCATGCGCCAGCGCGTCGCGCTGATGCGCACCTTCCTGTTCGAGCGCGACCTGATCCTGCTCGACGAGCCCTTTGGCGCGCTCGATGCGCTGACGCGCAGCATGATGCAGCGCTGGCTGCTCGATATCTGGGCGAAGCACAAGCGCACTGTGCTCTTCATCACCCATGACATCGACGAGGCGATCTTCCTCGGCGACAAGGTCGTCGTCATGACGGCGCGGCCGGGCACGATCAAATGCGAGGAGACGATCACGCTGCCGCGCCCGCGCGACGCCTCGGTCGTCACCACGCAGGAATTCATGGCGATCAAGCGCAAGCTCCTCGCCATCGTCGAGGAAGAGAGCATGAAGACCTTCGCCGCCGCGGGGGCCGCATGAGCGGAAGCCCGAACGCGCTGCGACGTGTCCTCGCCAATCCCTTCGCGGCCATCGTGATCGTGGCGCTCGCATGGTGGATCGCGGTGCCGCTCTTCAAGATCGAGCCGCGCTTCCTGCCGCCGATTTCGGTCGTCTTCGCCGATGGAATGTCGGTCTGGCGCGATCTCGCGGCCGGCCTCTGGCGCACGCTGCTCGAGACGGTGCTCGGCTTTCTCGCCGGCGCGATCCTCGGCATCGCCTTCGGCGTCGGCTTCGCCTATCTGCGCTTCCTCGAACGCGCCTTCTTCCCGATCTTCGTGGCGCTGCAGACCGTGCCGGTCATCGCCTTCGGCGCGATCGTCGTGATCTGGTTCGGCAATACCATCATGGCGAAGGTCGTGATCGCGCTCTATCTCGCCTTCTTTCCCGTGGCGGTGAACACGCTGCGCGGGCTGGAGACGACCGATCCGCAGCGCATCGCATTGATGAAGAGCTTCGGCGCCTCGGGGCTGCAGCTCTTCCTGAAGCTCGCTCTGCCGACCGCGCTGCCCTCGATCATGATCGGTCTCAAGCTCGGTATTTCGTTGAGCCTTGCCGGCGCGATCGTCGGCGAATGGTTCGGCGATACGGTCGGGCTCGGCGTGATGCTGCTGCAATCGCTCTATTTCGAGCAGATTCCGCGCGTCTGGGTGCTGATCGTCGCCTGCGGCGCGCTCGGCACGGTTCTCTACGGCTTCCTGGCCCTGATCGAGAGGAGGTTCGTCTGGTGGCGTCCCGATTGAGCTTTCTCCGCTCCGCGCTTCCCGTCGCCGCCGCGCTGATCGGCCTGCTGCTGCTCTGGCAGCTCGGCGCGATGCTGTTCGACGTGCCGACCTATATCCTGCCGCGCCCCGGCGCGATCGTGGCGACCGCGATCGAGAAGGCCGGCCTGCTCGGCAGCGGGCTCTGGATCACCAGCGTCGAGGCCGTGCTCGGCTTTTTCGTCGGCACGCTGATCGGCCTTGCCGCGGCGGTCCTGATGATCCTGGCGCCACCGCTCGAAGTCGCGCTGATCCCGCTCGTCATCGTGATCAATTCCGTGCCCTCGATCGCCTTCGTGCCGCTGGTGCTGATCTGGTTCGGCCTCGGCATCGGCTCCAAGGTCGCCATCGGCGCGCTCGCGGTCTCCTTCGTCGTGCTCCTGAACGCGCTCGCCGGGCTGAAGCGGCCCGAAGCCGACGCGATCAACCTGATGCGCTCCTTCGGCGCTTCGCGGCTCGGCATATTGTGGCGGCTGCAGCTACCCGCCGCCATGCCGTCCATCGTCACCGGCCTGCGCGTCGGCCTCGCGCGGAGCACCATTGCGGTGATCGTGGCCGAGATGATGGGCGCCTATGCCGGGATCGGCCAGATCATCTATCAATCGACGGCCCAGGTGGACTATCTCACCGTCTGGGCCGCCGTCTTCGTCGCCTCGCTGGGCAGCCTCGTCCTCTATGGCGTCCTCGTCGCGATCGATCGCAAACTCGTATGGTGGAGATGAATATGTCGTCCTTCCCGGCCAATGCCGATCCGGCGCTCGAAGTCGCGCCGCAGAACGAGGCGGCGCTGCGCATCCAGCTTGCCGCCTGCTTCCGCCTCGTGGCGCATTTCGGCATGGACGACCTGATCTACAACCACATCTCCGTCCGCCTGCCCGGGCCCGATCATCACTTCCTGATCAATCCTTACGGCCTGCTCTTTTCCGAGATCGACGCCTCCTGCTTCGTCAAGATCGACCTCGACGGCAACAAGGTCGAGCCGTCCGACTATGAGGTGAACCAGGCCGGCTTCGTCATCCACAGCGCCATCCATTCCGGCCGCGAGGATGCGCTCTGCGTGCTCCACACCCATTCGGAAGCCGCGACCGCGATCTCGGCGCTGGAGGAGGGGCTGCTGCCGATCAGCCAGTTCGCCATGCGCTATCAGGGCCATATGGGCGTGCATGATTATGAGGGTGTCGCGATCGATACCGACGAGCGCCAGCGCCTGATCGACGATATCGGGCCGCACAATACGCTGGTCCTGCGCAATCACGGCGTGCTCACCACCGGGCGGACGATCCAGGAGGCCTTCATCCTCGCCTATTATTTCGAGAAGGCGGCGCGCGTGCAGATCCTGGCCCAGAGCGCGGGCGCCGGCGGTGCGAAACTCGCCTTTCCGAGGGAAGAGATCACCACCAAGGCCGCCAGCCAGTTCAACGATCACCATGGCGACATCCGCGCGGCCGGCTCGCGCGAGTGGCCCGCTTTTATTCGGTTGCTCGACCGCATCGATCCGAGCTACCGGAACTAGGGATTGCGACCGAAGAAAATGGCGCAGGGGCAGCGGACGATGTCGACCGTGTCGATCAATGAAGAAGACGGCCCGCGTGGCCGCGCGGCGACGCTTTCCGAAGAGCTTCGCGGCACGCTCGAGGAGATGATCGTCTCGGGCGCGCTGGAGCCGGGCGAGCGCCTCGACGAGGCGGAACTCGCCGCCCGATTCAAGGTGTCGCGCACGCCGGTCCGCGAGGCGCTCAAGGCGCTGATCGCGACGGGCCTGCTCGAGGTCAAGGGCCGGCAGGGCGTCACCGTCGCGACGATCTCGATCCCGATCCTGCTCGAAATGTTCGACATGATGGCGGCGCTGGAAGGGCTCTGCGCCAAGCTCGCCGCCCGGCGCGCCACGGTCGCCGAAAAGGTCGCCTTTCGCGAGATCCATGCCCGCCTGACCGAGGCGCTGTCAAAGAGCGATCCAGACGCCTTCTATGCGATCAATTCGGAGTTCCACGAACTCCTCTATGACGCCGCACACACCCATTTCATCGCGAGCCAGACCCGGGCGCTGCGAAAGCGCGTCGCCGCCTATCGCCGCTACGTGACCTACCAGCCGGGGCGCATGGCCGCGACGATCGGCGAGCATCAGCGCATCCTCGACGCGATCGAGCGCGCCGATGCGGAGGCCGCCTTCAAGGCGGCGAGCGAGCATGTGAACCTGCTCGGCGACGACATGGCCGATTTCATCGCCTCACTGCCGCCGACGCTGACACAGGCCTCATAGGCGCTCCCGCGCTAAGCTTGGCGGCGCAGGATCTCCAGCGCGAGCGCGTTGAAGGCGTCCGGATCTTCCAGCATCGGAAAATGCCCGACGCCTTCGATGAGGCCGATCTCGAGGCGGTCGAGGGCGAGCAGTTCGTTCCGCCGCGCGAGCATGGCGGAATTGATCGTTGCGACGGGAACCGTCAGCGCCGGCCAGCGCGCCGCGATATCCCAGGCCAGCAATTGTTCCAGCACGGCGAGCGCCACGGCGGGCTCGGATGACGCCATGCCGTCGCCGATCGCGTCGATCACGGCCGCATTAGCCGTTTCACCGGTGATGTTGCGCACCATGCCGCGCATCGTGCCGGCGAAATCATGCTCAAAGATGCGCCGCCGCGCGGCGATTTCGTCGGGCGGCCGGGCGCCATAGAAAGCCGCCTCGTCGAAGGTGTCGACGCCGAGGATGAAGCGGCAGCGCGGGCCCATCCGGATCGCCGCCTCGACGGCGACGGCGCCGCCCATCGAATGCCCGACCAGCATGACGCTCTCGGCACCGATCGCGTCGGCGACCGCTTCGACGTCGCCGGCCAAGTCGGCCATCGACCAGGGCCGCTGGTCGGTCGCGGCGGCGGAGCGGCCATGGCCGGCGAGATCGAGCGTCACGACGCGGAATTGCCCGGCAAAGGCCGCGATCTGCGGCGCCCAGAAGGTCTGGTTGCAGCTCCAGCCATGGATCAGCATCAGGGTCGGCTCGCCCGCGCCGGCGACGCGATAGTGCAGCGTCACGCGGTCGCGGTGCACGGTGCCGGCCGTCATGGCGGGATGACGTGAAAATTCCAATCCTGGCGCCAAAACAGCGTCGGTCGTTCGTGACATGCCGGAACTCGGATGTTTGTATGCAACTTCCGCACTTTAGCGCGGAATGGACGTGCCGTTCATGCCTAAAGCGAGTGCATGGCCGACCGCTATTTCCTCAACGCCAAGTCTTGACCCGGCTTATCCACGAGTAGGATAGTCTGCATACAGAATTGGCTTTTGCGTGGACATCATTCGAATGACGGAAAACACCTCCCCCGCAGCCAGCCTGCCGGAGCCCATCGTGAGCGGCGGCCGCTTCTACGCCATGCGGCTGAAGCCGGGCGAGGACGTGCTCGACACGCTGCAGGCCTTCGTCACCGCCAACGACATCAAGGCGGCCGGCATCGTCACCGTGGTCGGCAGCCTGACCCACGCCATGATCCGCTATGCGGCGCGCCCGGTCGGCGCCCTGCGCGAAGGCCTGTTCGAGATCGTCTCGATGATCGGCACGGTCGAGGCCACCGGCTGCCACGTGCACATCTCCTGTTCGGATGAGAATGGCGACATGTTCGGCGGCCACATGCTGTCGGGCTGCCTCACCCGCACCACCTGCGAAATCGTCCTCGTCGAACTCACCGACATGGTCTTCAGCCGGGAATATTGCCCGATCTCGACCTGGGACGAACTGGTGATCCGCCCCAAGGCCTGATCACGGGCTGAGGGACTGGTCACGGGGCTACTGCACTTCAAAACCGGGGAACGACAATGAAATTCGACACCAGGACCTTGATCCTGATCGCGGCGGCGATCGTGATCAACATTGTGGGCGGCCAGATCGCCCATTTCGTCAAGCTGCCGCTCTATCTCGATTCCGTCGGCACCATCCTGGTCGGCATTCTCGCCGGTCCGTGGGCGGGCGGCATTGCCGGTCTGCTCACCAATCTCGTCTGGGGCCTGATCCTCAATCCCGTCGCCGCCGCCTTCGCGCCGGTCGCGCTGGTGATCGGTATCGCCGCCGGCTTCCTCGCCCGCGCCGGCTGGTTCAAGTCCTGGTGGCAGTCGATCATTTCCGGCGCCATCATCGCCGTTCCGAGCACGATCATCGCCGTGCCGATCATCGTCTACATGTTCGGCGGCGTCACTGGCGGCGGCCCGGATTTTGCTGCGGCCTACCTGCTCGCCGTCGGCACGTCGCTGATCCAGTCCGTTGCATTCTCCAATCTCGGCATCAACATTCTGGACAAGGCCTTGGCCGCCCTCATAGCGTGGGTCGTCGCGAGCCGTCTGCCGACCCGGCTGACGTCGAGCTTCGGTTTCTTCAGCTATTCGAAGGCGTGATCTGAATGTCGAGTAGGAGCGGGCCGCAATCCGGCCAGACTGCCCTTCTGTTTCTGCCGGGCGACAGCCTGCTCCACCGTGCCAATCCGCTGACGTCGCTGATCTTCATGCTCTGGATGATCTCGGCCGCAGCGGTCCTGCCGACGATCGGGACCACCATCCTGATCGTCGCAGGCGTCGCGCTCTCCTTCGCCATGGGCGTCGGCCCGCGCGTGACCAAGCGCCTCGTCATCACCATGCTGCCGCTGCTCGTGGCGCTGCTGGTGGTGCACGGCTTTCTCGTGAGCCGGCCCGATTTCATACCCTTGGTCGGGCCGCTCACCTATAGCCCGACGGGCCTCGAATATGCGGCGCAGGTCGTGACGCGCATCGGCGCCATGCTGACGGCCTCGCTGATCTTCGTCACCACGACCCATCCCGGCGACATCCTGAAATCGCTCGACCAGCGCGGCGTCTCGCCCGGCGTCAGCTATCTGATCGCGAGCCCGCTGCTCCTGATCGAGCCGTTCTCCGAGCGCGCCAAGGCGATCCGCGATGCGCAGCGCGCCCGTGGCCTCGATCTGACGAGCACGTTCAAGGCGCGCTTCAAGGCGCTGCCGGCGCTGCTGATCCCGCTGATCACGCTCGCTCTGTCGGATCTCGACCATCGCGCCTCCATCCTGAACAGCCGTGCCTTCCGCGCGCAGAAGCACCGCACCGTGATCGATGCGCCGCCGGACGACCGGTTCCAGGTCTGGCTCCGCCGCGTCCTCATCGTCCTCGCGATCGCTCAATTGGGAATTCCGCTGCTGTGGCGCTGATCAAGGTCGAAGATCTCTTCTTTCGTTATCCGCAGGCCAAGGCGCCGGTTCTCGATGGCTTGTCCGTCGCCTTCGAGCAGGGCGAGCGTGTCGCGATCCTCGCGCCGAACGCCGCTGGCAAGACGACGCTCGCCCGCTGGCTGGCCGGCCTCTATCCCGATGGCGGGCTGGTGGCCGAGCGGGGCCATGTCTCGATGGATGGCAAGCCCTGGCCGCAATGGTCGGCGGCCGAACGCGCCGCCGCCGTGCAGTTCGTGGGTCAGGTGCCCTCGCAGCAGCTTACCGGCTGCGCCTTCACCGTCTATGAGGAAATCGCCTTCGGCCCCTGCAATCTGGCCCTGCCCGAGGGCGAGGTGCGCGCCCGCGTCGAGCAGGCGCTCGCCGTCTGCAATTTGAAGCACCTCGCCAAGCGCGACCCGTTCACGCTCTCCGGCGGCGAACAGCAGCGCCTCTCGATCGCCGCGGCGCTCGCCATGCAGCCGCGCGTGCTGATCCTCGACGAGCCGACCTCCAATCTCGATCCGGAATCGCGCGATGATTTCATCGCGCAGCTCGATGCGCTGCCGGCCGGCCTGACGGTGATCGTGTTCGAAGTCGCGCTCCGGCCGTCGCTCGGCCTGGCCCGCCGCTTCATGCTGCTCGACGAGGGCCGGATCGTCGTCGACGGTACGCCCGAAACGGTCCTGGCCCATCCGCGCTGCATCGAGACGTTGGGCATGACCGCCGTGGCGCGGGCGGCCTTCGAAATTCGCGAAGCCGGCCGCTGGCCCGAGGGCCTCGCTCTGCCGTTGACGCTCGCCGTGGCCGAGCAATCCTTCAGGGAGGCTGCCCGTGCTTGACGTCGCATCCGTCGACTTCGCCTATCCGGGCGGCAATCCGGTGCTGAGCGACATCGCCTTTTCCGTGCGGCGTGGCGAAGTCCTCGCCATTGTCGGGCGCAACGGCGCCGGCAAGAGCACGCTGCTCCGCCTGCTGAACGGCCTCCGCCAGCCCGCATCGGGCACGGTCACCGTCGACGGGCTGAACACGGCCGACACGCCGGTTCACGTCCTCGCGCATCATATCGGCACGGTCTTCCAGGCGCCGGAGCAGCAGATCTTCAATGCCAAGGTGCATGATGAGATCGCCTTCGGCCCGCGCCAGCAGGGCCTGACCGGCGCGGCGCTCGAGGCACGCATTGCCGAGGTGCTCGGCCGCATCGGGCTTGCCGATGCGGCGCAGCTCCATCCGCTCGACCTCGATGCGGCGGCGCGCCGTCTCGTCGCGCTCGGCTCCGTGCTCGCCATGAAGCCGCCCGTGCTGCTGCTCGACGAGCCGCAGCGCGGCCTCGACGCCAATGCCATGGCGCGGCTGGAGGCGATCGTCGCGGAAGAGGCCGAGGCCGGCACCTGCGTCATCCTCGTCTGTCACGACATGGATTTCGTCGCCCGCCGGGCGAGCCGCGTTCTCGCCTTGGCGCAAGGCCGCATCGCGGCCGACCTGCCGACGCTCGATTTCTTCACTAGCGACGAGCTCACCCGCAAGGCCGGCGTCGAAGTGCCGGACCCGGTCGAGTTGGCGCGCTTCCTGGGCCTTCCCCCCGTCCTGACGCCATCGGCCCTGGCGGCGAAATGGTTGGCAGATCATCGGTCTGCCTGATCGACAAAAAACCTTTCCATGCGTGGAACTGGATTTCGCCGTCGGCATTTTCTTCCGTTAAGAAGGGTGAAAGCCCCGATTGATCGCCGTCGGCCGCCCGGCCGTCTCTTTTGAACCAATCCGTTTGCCTGAAGGACGAGCCCGATATGGGAGGTGCGGCCAATGAGTCGATTCTGGTCGTCGAAGACGAACCGATGGTGCGGATGCTTGTCGTCGATTATCTGAACGAGCTCGGCTACACGACGATCGAGGCACGCGACGCGGCGGCGGCGCTGCCGGTCATTGCCAGTTCGGATCCGATCCACCTGCTTCTGACCGATATCGGCCTTCCCGGCATGGACGGCCACGCGCTCGCCCAGGAAGCGCGCAAGCTTCGACCTTCGCTCAAGATCTTGTTCGCGACCGGCTACGCCTCCGCCGGCATGGGCATGCCCGTGCTGGGCGAAGGCATGGATGTCGTCGGGAAGCCCTTCGACATGGACGATCTCGGCGATCGGGTGCGTACCATGATCTCGGGCAATTCAGCGAACAAGGCGTAGAACCGCGTCAGCCGCCGAACCGGTCCCGCCAGGCGGGCTGGGCATTGGCGACCGGCAGGGCGGTCGCCTCATAGACGCCACGCGCGATCGCACGCGCCGCGACCTGGGTCGCGAGATGGCAAATCTCCACCCAATCATCCGGATTTTCGATCGGCTTCTCGCCGGTCGCAGCGGCGAGCACCGTATCGCCATCCATCGGCAGGTGCGTCGGGAACAGCGCGCGGGCGAGCCCGTCATGCGCCATCAGCGCAAGGCGATGGGCGGCCGTCTTGGTCAGCACGGCGTCGGTCGCGATCACGCCAATCGTCGTGCCGGTCGTCTGCACGCCCTTGGCCCTGAGCGCCAGATCGCTGGCGGTGAACGTCGCCGGCCAGCCACGCCCGCCAAATTCGCCGTCGCGCTCGAAGGGCGACGACCAGAAATGCGGCCCGTCGCCAATGGTGGCGGTGCCGACCGCGTTCACCGCGATGACGACGCCGACGCGGTGGCCGGAGCGCGTCGTCGCACTCGCCGAGCCGAGGCCGCCCTTGATCGTCGCCGTCGTGGCGCCCGTGCCGGCGCCGACCGTGCCGAGCGCGAAGGCGCCGGGCCGCGCCGCTTCGGCCGCCGCGAAGCCCATGTCCCAATAGGGCGAGCGCGGACCCCAGTTCTTGTCGCCGCCATTGAGCAGGTCCATCAGGATCGCCTGCGGCACGATCGGGATCAGCACATCGCCGAGCGGGAAGCCGCGCCCCGCCTTGAGCAGCGAGGCCTGCGCCCCGCCGGCCGCATCGAGGCCGAAGGCCGAGCCGCCGGAGAGCACGAAGGCGTCGACCGTCTCGACGGTCATTTCAGGCGCGAGCAGGCCGGTATCGCGCCCGCCCGGCGCACCGCCAAGGGCGACGCCGGAAGCAACCGCCGGCCGATCGAACCGCACGACGGTGACGCCCGAGCCGAGCTTCAGGTCGGTCGCATGCCCGATCGAAATGCCGGCAATGTCGGTGATCAGGTTCAAATCGGTCATGGTCTTCTCCCCGTGGCTGCTTTTCTTGTCTAGAGCGTTGACGCGATCGGCTCCCAGCGGCCATCGGCGGGCACGAATTGCGGGATATGGGCGAGATCATGCACCAGCGCCGCATCGGCGCCGAGAACGTCGCGCCATTCATTCGCTTCCGTCAGCACCACGCCGATGCCGACCACCTCGGCACCTGATGCCCGCACCAGCGCCAGCGAGCCGGCGAGGCTCGATCCCGACGCCACGACATCGTCGACCACAACCACGCGCTTGCCCGTAAGCAGCGGTTCGGCCGCGCGGTCGAGCAGCAGGCGCTGCTCGCCCTTCGACGTGATCGAGGTGATGGTCTGCACGCGCGCGTCGGCCAAATGGATCTTGGGCGATTTCTGCAGGATGACGTAGCGGTCGAGCCCGAGCGCGCGCGTCACCTCGATCGCGATCGGAATGCCGAGCGTCGCTGCGCCGACGACGATATCGGGCTTGAGTGGGGCGAGCTTCTTCGCCAGTTCGGCACCGACATGTTCGCCGAAGCGCACGCCGAGATCGATCACCATCATCAGCGAAATGGCGAAATCAGGCTTGATCGGCACGATCGGCAGCTCGACCGCGAAGCCGGCCACGTCGAGCGGCCAGGTCTGCGGCGGCAGGGGCGATGTCATGGTCAGCGCCTCAATAGGGTGTTTCGCCGGCATCGGCATTGACCGCCTGGCCGCGGATCAGCATCGCATCGTCGGAGAGCAGGAAGGAGGTGACGCGCGCGACCTCGACCGGCTGGAGATGGCGCACGAGCTGCTGCGACAGCATCTTGTCGAAGATCGCCGGCGCCGGCTCCGCCGTGAAGCCCGAATAGGCGACCGAGACCTCGCGCAGCATCGGCGTCGCGACGCCGCCCGGGCAGACGCAATTGACGTTGATGTCATAGGGCGCCAGCGTCTCGGAGAGCATACGCGTCATCGAGATGACGGCGGCCTTGGAGGCGCTGTAGGCGAGCGATTCCTTGTGGCCCTTCTTGCCGGCCTCGGACGCGATCGAGACGATCGCGCCCTTGATGTCGTGGTCGATCATGTGGCGGGCCACCAGCCGCGCCATGTCATAGGCGCCGAACAGGTTGATCTCGAACTGCTTCTGCCAGTCGGCGCGGGGGATGGCGAGCGGGTCGGAATGGAGCACGATCGCCGCGCAATTGACGAGGCCGTCGATCCGGCCCAGCAACTCTGCGCTCTTCGCGACACCGGCCGCGACGGCGGCCTCGGATGCGACGTCGATCGCGACGCCGAAGCAGCCCTTTTCCGCGCCGCCGAACGAGGCGGCGGTCGCGGCCACGGTCTCTTCCCTCAGATCGGCCACCACCACCTTGGCGCCCTGCGCCAGCAGCAATTCGACGATCGCCTTGCCGATGCCGCCGGTCGCGCCCGTCACGATGATGCCCTTGCCCTCATGCACCGGAAAGATGCGGCTTTCACGCACGGGCAGCGTCGTTTCAGCCTTGGTGGTCGTGTATTTCGACATGAGTCATTCCATTGCGCGGCCTTGCGGGGCCGTTTCGTTCAGCAGCACATTGCGTTTGTGACGACGATGGTCGTGGATATCGCCTGCGTGCAGAATAGGCATGATCGAATGAGGGTCAATCGATGTTGTCGGCACCGGGGCGAACCGATATCGTTCCGGCAGTCCAGAATTCAGGAGATTGAGAATGCGGCTTCGGGGTCTTTTGGTTGGCGCGTCCATGATGGCCGCTTCTGTGGCGAACGCGCAGGACAAGCCGCTCATCGTCTATGTTTCGCCCAATCCGATCGGCGTGAACGACTTCCTGAAGCTCGGCAAGGCGGGCACGGAAAAGGTCGCCGCCGAACTCGGCGCCACCGCCAAGACCTATGAGAGCACCGACCCGACCACCGGCCGCCAGAACCTGGAAGCCGCCGCCAAGGAAGGCGCCAAGGTCGTGATCGCGATCTCGTTCCAGTTCGACGACATCGTGCCCGAAGTCGCCGCCGCCTATCCGGACGTGAAGTTCCTCGTCGTCGATTCGTGCCCGAAGACGCTGCATCCCAACATCTTCTGTTCGGTTTTCCGCGAATATGAGGCGAGCTTCCTCGCCGGCGCCGAGGCCGGGCTGACGACCGAGACCGGCAAGGTCGGCGCCATCGGCGCGCTCGATATCCCCTTCATCCACCGCTACACCGACGCCTTCGGCGAGGGCGCCAAGCATGTGAAGGCCGATGTCGAGGTCGCGCCGAGCGTCTGGGTCGGCGGCAATAATCCCTTCTCCGATCCCGCCCGCGGCCAGCAGCGCGCGAGCGTGCTCGTTTCCGACAATGTCGACCGCGTCATGGCGGCCGGCGCCGGCTCCAATGGCGGCATCTTCAAGGGCATGGAAGACCTGCCCGGCGCCGCCGCCTTCGGCGTCGACACCAACCAGTGCCCGCAGGCGCCCGGCCTCGTGATGGACAATGTCGAGAAGCGCACCGACATCGTGATCGAGAAGGGCGTCGCCGGCATCTTCAAGGGCGACCAGCCCCAGGTCGCGGCCCTTGGCCTCGCGGAAGGCGGCATGACGCTGACCGGCATCGAGCCGGGCGTCGAGAGCTCCGGCTGCCTGATCGCGAAATATCCTGACGTCATCACCAAGGTGAAGGCGCTGCGCGACGATATCGTCTCCGGCAAGCTCAAGGTCGCGGACCCGATGCAGCTGACGAAGTAAGCGTCGGCTGCATCGTCATGGCGACGGTCGAACTCGAAGCCATCGGCATCGTCAAGCGCTACGGCCCGCTCGTCGCCAATGATCATATCGACCTCTCCGTCCTGCGCGGCGAGGTTCATGCCGTGATGGGCGAAAACGGCGCCGGCAAGTCGACGCTGATGTCGATCCTCTACGGCATGCAGCCGCCCGACGAAGGCAGCATCATCCTGCGCGGAGCCGAGATGCACTATCGCTCGGCGCTCGATGCCATCGGCGCGGGGATGGGCATGGTTCACCAGGCGTTCAAGCTGTTCAATTCGCTCAGCGTCTGGGAAAACGTCGTCTACGGCATGGAGCCGACCCGCGCCGGGCTGATCGACCGGAAGAAGGCGGCGGCCGATGTGGCGGCGCTCGCCGCGCGCTACCGCCTGCTGGTCGATCCGAACGCGATCGTCGGAAAGCTCTCGGTCGGCGTGCGCCAGCGCGTCGAGATCCTGAAGGCGCTCTATCGTGACGCGCGCGTGCTGATCCTCGACGAGCCGACGGCCGTGCTGACGCCGCAGGAGCGCGACGGCCTGTTCGACGTGATCCGCAACTTGACCGCCGACGACCGCACCATCCTGTTCGTGACCCACAAGCTGCACGAGGTCATGGCGATCACCGACCGCGTCACCGTGTTGCGCGACGGCCGCGTCGTCGAGCGCATGGTGACGAAGGAGACCTCGGCACGCGAGATCATCCGCGCCATGACCGGCCGCGCCGTCAATCTGAAGGTCGAGAAGGGGCCGTCGCAGCCGGGCGCCGTCGTGCTTGCGGCGCGCGGCTTGACTGTGGGCGCCGACGGCGGCAAGCCGGTCGTCGACCATGTCGATCTCGATGTGCGCGCCGGCGAGATCGTCGGCATTGCGGGCGTCGCCGGCAATGGCCAGACCGAGCTGATCGAGGCGTTGACCGGCCTGCGGATTCCCGATTCCGGCACGGTCACGCTGCGCGGCAAGCCCGTCACCGCGCTCGATGTCGAGCGCCATCGCGACGCCGGCCTCGCCTATATTCCGGAAGACCGCGCGACGACCGGCACGGCCTTGCCCGCGAGTGCTGCCGATAATCTCGCCATGGGCTTCCAGCGCCACGCGCCGCTCTCGCGCAGCGGCCTGCTCGACGGCAAGGCGATCACCGCCCATGCCCGCGACCTGATCGCCCGCTTCGGCGTCAAGATCGGCAGCGAGAAGCTGCCCGTGAAGACGCTGTCCGGCGGCAATCTGCAGAAGATCGTCGTCGCGCGCGAACTCTCCCATACCGCGCCGCTGCTGATCGCCGAGCAGCCGACGCGCGGCGTCGATGTCGGCGCGATCGAGTTCATCCACGGTCAGCTCGTCGCCGAGCGCGACAAGGGCAGGGCCGTGCTGCTGGTCTCGGCCGAGCTGACGGAAATCATGGCGCTCGCCGACCGCATCCTCGTGATGTTCGACGGCCGCATCCTCGCCGAGGTCCCGGCGGCTGAGGCCACGGAAGAGACGCTCGGCCTGCTCATGGCCGGCCGCGTCGCGGAGGCGGCATGAGTGCGCTCAATAAGCGGCAGACACTGGTCCGCCGGGCACAGGCCCATCCCCTCTCCCCGAAGGGGGGAGGGCCAGGGAGGGGGTACGGCCTCTCCATGCATATCTTGTCCCGGTTCGAGCCTCTCTCGCCCCAACGAGCCCCCTCTCCAGCTCTCCCCCCTTCGGGGAGAGAGGGCGGGCCGGCGGATTTCATCGGCAAAGCGTCCAACGATGGTGCCGTTTCCTGGCAATACCGGCCGCGTCGCGGAGGCGGCATGAGCGCGCTCAATAGGCGGCACGTGCCGCTCCACCGGGCACAGGCCCGTTCCCTCTCCCCGAAGGGGGGAGGGCTAGGGAGGGGGTACGGCCTCTTCATGCATATCTTGTCCCGGCTCGAGCCTCTCTCGCCCCAACGAGCCCCCTCTCCAACTCTCCCCCCTTCGGGGAGAGAGGGCGGGCCGGCGGATTTCATCGACAAAGCGTCCAACGATGGTGCGGCTCGCAGGCAATACCGGCCGCGTCGCGGAGGCGGCATGAGTGCGCCAGACAAACCGCAGACACTGCTCCGCCGGGCACCGGCCCATCCCCTCTCCCCGAAGGGGGGAGGGCTAGGGAGGGGGCACGGCCTCTCCGAGCAAATTTTTCCCCAGTTCGAGTATCTCTCGCCCCAACGAGCCCCCTCTCCAACTCTCCCCCCTTCGGGGAGAGAGAGCCTGCCGGCGGATTTCATCGGCAAAGCGTCCAACGATGGTGCCGTTTCCTGGCAATGTCGGACGGCCGAGTGGAGCACGCCATGAGCGGCTCCGCGCGTTCGTCCTTCCGTCTGCCGCGCATTCCGGCCGTGCCGCTCGCCGTGCTTGTCGGCGTCGTGCTCGGCGCGCTGCTGGTGCTCGTCTCGGGCGGCGATCCGGTTGCCGCCTATCGCGAGATCCTCATCGGCGCGCTGGCCCCCGCCAACTGGCCGAACACGCTGAACTGGGCCGTGCCGCTGGTCGGCATGACGCTCGTGGCGGCGATCCCGCTGCGCGGCGGCATGGTCAATCTCGGTGGTGATGGGCAACTCGTCGTCGGCGGCCTGGTCGCCGCGCTGGTGCCGCTCTATCTGCCCGGCCCCGGCCCGCTGCTCACCATCGTTGCGATCATCGCGGCGATGATCGCGGCAGGCCTCTACGCCTCGATCGCCGCCTGGGGCGAGACGCGCTTCGGCATTCCGATGCTGATCTCGAGCCTGCTGCTCTCCTATCCGGCGATCGGCGTCGCCTCCTATATCGTCGGCTTCCCCTTGCGCGACACGACGACCGGCCTGGCGCAGACCGTGATGATCCCCGACGCGGCGCGGCTGCCGACTATATCCGGGCCGCTCAATGTCGGGCTGATCCTGATGATGATCGTGGCGATCGCGGTTGTCTTCTATGATCGCCGCACGGTCGGCGGCTATGAACTGCGGATGCGCGGGCTGAACGCGAAATTCGCCGGCTATGGCGGCGTCAGCCTCGGGCCGCAGACGGTGCGGATCATGTTCGCGAGCGGCGCGATCGCCGGCCTCGTCGGCGCGATCATCGTGCTCGGCTCGCAATATCGCTTCCAGGATGGCGCGCTGCTCTCGCCGGGCTACACCTGGTCGGGCCTGATGGCGGCGCTGCTCGCCGGCGGCGAGCCGCTCGGCGCGACTGGGGCTGGCCTGTTCTTCGCCGCCCTCCAGACCGGCGGCTTCGCCATGCAGCGTGAAACCGCCATCCCGCGCGTGCTGACCATGGTGCTGCAGGCGATCATCATCCTGTTCCTGGCGATCCGCCACGGCGTCGGGAGGCGGGCATCATGATGGGCGGCTTCATCACCCCGTTCCTGATCAATTCCGCCGTCCAGGCGATCACGCCGATCCTGCTCGCGGCGCTGGCCGGCACGCTTTGCGGCCGCGTCGGCGTGTTCAACATGGCGATGGAAGGCCAGTTGCTCGTCGGCGCCTTCGCAGCCGTCGTCGGCAGCTTCTATACCGGCAGCGCGCTCGGCGGCGTCATCGTGGCGATCGTGGCGACCGTCGGCTTCTCGCTGATCCTCGCCTATGGCGCAACCGTCTTCCGCGGCGACTCCGTCGTCATCTGCATCGGCATGAACCTGCTCGCCTCGGGGCTCACCGCCTATCTGCTCCGCCAGATGTTCGGCGTCTCCGGCACGTTCAGCGATCCCGGCATTGTCGGGCTGGAGAAGATCAGGATCGCGGCGATCAACACCATTCCGTGGATCGGCTGGATCTTCTCGCGCCAGACGGCGATCACCTGGCTCGCCTGGATCCTGACGGCGATCGTGACCATCGTGATGTTTCGCACCCCGCTCGGCCTGCGCCTGCGCGGCGTCGGCGAAGATGCGAGCGCGGCGGAGACCATGGGCATCGACGTGACGCGCTACCGCGTCGTCACCGTGCTCGTCGCCGGCGCGCTGACGGGCCTCGGCGGCGCGCAGCTCTCGCTCGGCACGGTCAGCATCTTCTCCGAGGATATGAGCGCCGGCCGCGGCTGGATCGCCGTCGTCGCGGTCATGCTCGGTCGCAACCATCCGCTCTGGGCGGCGCTCGCCTGCGTGCTCTTTGGTCTCGCCGATGCGTTTTCGGTGCGCCTCCAGGGCCAGGGCCTCCCCAACCAGCTCACCGATGTCGTACCCTATGTCGTGACATTGATCGCGCTGGTGATCAGCCATCGCCGGCGCAGGAGCCGCGTGAGCGAGACGATCACGGCGCATGCATGACGCCACAAGAAGGAAAGGCCCGATCGTGACCGAAACCTGCCGCATGATCCTCGATGTCGATACCGGCATCGACGACGCCATGGCGATCTTCTACGCCATCCGTCGCCCGGGCATTAAGCTCGAGGCGCTGACGACGACCTTCGGCAATACCGACACGGTGATCGCGACCGAGAACACGCTGAAGATCCTGGAACTGCTCGGCCGGCCAGAGATCCCGGTCGCGCCCGGCGTCGGCCGCTCGCTGATCAAGCCCTACAAGCGGATGGCCGACCACGTCCATGGTTCGAACGGGCTCGGCAATGTCGAATTGCCGGCGCCGAAGATCAAGGCGATCGACGAGCATGCGATCGACCTGATGATCCGCATGATCAAGGAGAATCCCGGCGAGATCACGCTCTGCCCCGTCGGCCCGATCACCAATGTCGCGCTGGCGCTGACCAAGGCGCCGGAGATCGCGAAGCTGGTGAAGGAGATCGTCGTCATGGGTTCGACGATCTTCCATCCCGGCATCCATGGCCCGATCCCGCCCATGGTCGACGCGAATTTCGCCAATGATCCCGAGGCGGCGCACATCGTCGTGCAGTCCGGCGCCAATGTCACGCTGGTCGGCATGGACGTCACCATGACGACCTTGCTTTCGACCGACATGATGGCCGAGATCAGCCGCGAGGGCGACCACGCGGCGCAGGTGCTGATGCAGATCACGGAGTTCTATGTGAACTCCTACAAGGAGATGTATCCGGGCATAAAGGGCTGCGGCCTGCACGATCCGCTCGCGGTGGCGATCGCCGAGGACCCGACGCTCGCCACGATGGAGCGCATGTATATCGACATCGAGCTGCATGGCGAGTTGACACGCGGCCAGACCGTCGCCGACCGCCGCCGCACGGCCGACCATCTGCGCAACTGCAATGTCTGCATGGCGATCGACCGGCCGCGCTTCGAGGGCGATTTCATGGATCTGATGAAGATGAAGGCGTAGACGACCGACTTCGCCTTCGCTCGACCGCGGCGTCCCGTCCTTCCCCCTCTCCCGCGCAGCGGGGGAGGGCCGGGGAGGGGGGCCGCCTGCAGGATCTCAGAAGGCTGTCCGTGTTCGCCCGATGTCACGGCGGTGAGCCCCCTCTCCAACTCTCCCCCGCTGCGCGGGAGAGAGGGCCAGGCTGTAGCCTTCACGCTCGCCGGCGCGCGATGGTTAGCCGGGGATTGCGGACGGCGGAGCCCGCGTTCGCTGACCATGGCCGCCAACCGCCCCTTTCTTCCCCCTCTCCCGCGCAGCGGGGGAGGGTCGGGGAGGGAGCCCACCAGCCGTGTCGTCGACGTCCCTTAGTAGCGTGACCCGGGCCTCTTTCGGCCTCGGCCGTGATGCGCCCTCCCTAACCCTCTCCCGCTGCGCGGGAGAGGGGATTCGCCTCACGCCCAACTCGCGCAGAGCTCCACTTGCAGCTCTTCAAGGCAAGGGCTGGCCCCGCCAACCGCCCCTTCCTTCCCCCTCTCCCGCGCAGCGGGGGAGCGCCGGGGAGGGGGCCCGCCGCCGTGTCGTCGGGCATCGGGATCTGCAGGCACGGCGCTTGCTTCACTCCCGGTCGATCACGATCCGCTCGACCGGGAAATCCATGCTGTTCCAGACCGCCCGCCTCACCGACGAACCAGACCACATCGCGCCTGATGGTTCGCAGGTGCGCATCCTCGCCGGCCTCCCCGGCGGCAGCATGGCGCATTTCACCCTGCCGGCCGGCGCCGTCTCCGTGGCCGTCGCCCACCACACCGTCTCGGAGCTCTGGTTCTTCATCGCCGGGCGCGGCCGCATGTGGCGGGCCCTGGACGGCCGTGAAGAGATCGTCGAGGTCGGCCCCGGAATCTCGATCTCGATCCCCGTCGGCACCCGCTTCCAGTTCCGTGCCGATGGCGACGAGGCGCTGGTCGCCGTTGACGTGACCATGCCGCCATGGCCGGGCGTGCAGGAGGCCTATGTGGTCGAGGGCGCCTGGACCCCGACCGGGTGAGGCCGCGCCTCGCTTTGCCGGGAAAATTCTCCTGCGCCCGTAAGAAAACTGTCAGATCAGCGCGCTAGAACGGGATCGGATCGATCGGCGGGGCCGCTTTCCGGCAGCCGGCGCATGCGATGAAGGCGGGGACATCGATGAAATTCGTTCAGGCGTTCGATCTGATGCAGTTCGTCGATACGATCATTTCCTTCACCGCCGCCTTCATCTTCGGAGCGATGATTGGTGCCGAGCGCCAATACCGCCAGCGCACAGCCGGGCTGCGCACCAATGTGCTCGTCGCGCTCGGGGCCGCCGCCTTCGTCGATCTCGCGCAGCGGATCGCCGGCACGACAGAGGCTGTGCGCGTCATCTCTTATGTCGTGTCCGGCATCGGCTTTCTCGGCGCCGGCGTGATCATGAAGGAGGGCATGAACGTGCGCGGCCTCAACACGGCGGCGACGCTCTGGTGTTCGGCCGCCGTCGGCGCCTGCACGGGAACCGACATGCTCGCCGAAGGGGCGCTACTGACCGTCTTCGTCCTCGTCGGCAATACGCTGCTCCACCCGCTGGCGCATTGGATCGACCGGGCGCCGCTCGACGACAAATCGGCGGAAGCGATCTTCGAGGTCAAGCTGCTGACGACGGCCGACGCCTTGCCGTCTGTACGAGACATGCTGGTCGAACGCCTGGAGGCGGCCAAATATCCGGTTGGCGATGTCGAAACGGTCGACCGCGCCGGCCACACGGTCGAGATTACGGCGACGCTGGTGTCGAGCTCTGTCGAAGCGAAGGAAATTGACGCCGTTGCCGCCGATCTCGAGAAGATCGACGATGTCCTCTATGTGACGTGGGATAGCAGCACGAAGGACTGAGCGATCGGGCGCTGCCCTTCCTAAACCCTACCCTCGAGGGAGGGTCAAAACCGCATGGCGGTTTTGGGGAGGGGGCGCAATGCTCGTGGCGGTCACCGAGACGGCCGATGCAGAAAGAACGCTTCGGCGATCGCCGAAGCTGACCCCGCCCCGAAAACGCGATAGACGCGTTTTCGGCCCTCCCTCAAGGGAAGGGTTAAGGCGGAGAAGCGCGCTAGACGGCGCTAGACTTACGACGTCTGCACTTCCGAGCCGTCCTGGCTCCAGCGCGTGTGGAACTTGCCGGGCTTGTCGAGGCGGGCATAGGTGTGTGCGCCGAAATAGTCGCGCAGGCCCTGCAGCAGGTTGGCCGGGCCGCGGGCGCGGCGCAGGCCGTCATAATAGGCGAGCGACGAGGTGAAGGCGGGCACCGGCACGCCGGCCTCGATCGCAAGCGACACGACCTTGCGCCAGGACGGCTCGGCCTTGACGATCGCGTCGCGGAAATAATCCTGCAGGATCAGGTTCGGCGCGGCCACGCCCGATTCATAGGCCTCGCGGATGCGGTTCAGGAAGGCGGCGCGGATGATGCAGCCGCCGCGCCAGATGGTGGAGACCTCGCCGAGCTTCAGCTCCCAGCCGAATTCCTTGGCGGCCGCCGTCATCTGCTCGAAGCCCTGCGCATAGGCGACGATCTTGGAGGCGTAGAGCGCATCCTTGACCGCTTCGATATCGGCTGCCGTCGGCTTGCGCTTCGGGAATTCGGGATGCGGCAGCAGCTTCTCCGCCTCGATGCGGTGGGCGCGGCGGCCGGAAAGCGCGCGGGCGAACACGGCCTCGGTGATCGAGGTCAGCGGCACGCCGAGATCGAGCGCGGATTGCGCCGTCCAGCGGCCAGTGCCCTTCTGCTCGGCTTCGTCGACGATCGAATCGACCAGCGGCTTGCCGGTCGAATCCGTCTTGCGCAGCACGGCGGCGGTGATCTCGATCAGGTAGGAATCGAGATCGCCCGTCTTCCAGTCGGCGAAGATGTCGGCGATTTCGGGGGCCGAGAGGCCATAGACCGTCTTGAACAGGTCATAGGCCTCGGCGATCAGCTGCATGTCGGCATATTCGATGCCGTTATGCACCATCTTGACGTAATGGCCCGATCCCTCGGTGCCGATATAGACGCAGCACGGCTCGCCATCGACCTGCGCGGCCATCTTGGTGACGATCGGCTCGATGCGCTGATAGGCTTCCAGCGTGCCGCCCGGCATCATGCTCGGCCCTTCCAGCGCGCCTTCTTCGCCGCCGGAAACGCCCATGCCGATGAAGCGGAGCTTCTTGCCGGTCAGATAATGGAAGCGGCGGTTGGTGTCGGTGAAGAGCGAATTGCCGCCATCGATGATGATGTCGCCCTCTTCGAGATAGGGGATCAACTCCTCGATCACGTCGTCGACCGGTTGGCCGGCCTTGACCATGATGATGATCGGGCGCGGACGCTTGATCGAGGCGACGAAGGCCGCGATGTCCTTGGACGGGGTGAAGCGTCCTTCCGAACCATGTTCGGAAATCAACTCGTCCGTGCGGGCGCCGTTCCTGTTGAAGACGGCAACGCCGAAGCCCTTGCGGGCGGCATTGCGGGCGAGATTCGCTCCCATGACGGCGAGCCCAAACACGCCGATGTCAGCCAGTTCTTGCACGCTATTCACCATTTTGAGGCTGTGATTCCGAAAGATGCAGGCACATTACACCGAAGAACCCGGTCTCGGCTATTCGGCATGGCGATTTCAAGCCTGTGCCGAGTTAGGTGGCCGCTCGGCGCCCGCCAAGGGCGAGGCGGCTCATCGCGGAAAAAACGCATCGGCCGTGTCACAGACGCCCCACCTCGCTCGTCTTGCCTTCATCGACAATGATGGAGACTGCCATGTCCGAGAGATTGAAGTTCTACGGGGCTGCGCCGGAGGCCGTTGCGGCGCTGATGGGCGTCAGCAACTACGTCAATGAGTGCGGGCTGGAGCACGCGCTGCTGGAACTGGTCAAGATCCGCGCCTCGCAGATCAATGGCTGCGCGAACTGCCTGCACATGCACACCGCCGATGCCCGCAAGGCGGGCGAGACGGAGGAGCGCATCTATCTCCTGAACGCCTGGCGCGAATCGCTGCTCTATACGCCGCGCGAGCGGGCCGCACTCGCCTGGACCGAAGCACTGACGCTGCTGCCGCAGAGCGGCGCGCCGGATGCGGATTACGAGGCGGTCAAGGCGGAGTTCACGCCGAAGGAGCAGGTTGACCTGACACTGGCGATCAGCGTCATCAACAGCTGGAACCGCATCGCGGTCGGCTTCCGCACGGTGCATCCGAACGACAGGAAGGGTGCGGCGCTGAAGGCGGCGTAAAGGGTGCGCGCCGCGCAGGGCTTTCCTGGCCCTCCGCTTTCCAGAGCCGGGAGGGATGAGGACGAGCGCGGGGCCATCGCCCTCGTCCTGAGCTCGATCGGAAGCCGATCGATCGGCGCCGTCATCCCGGGCGAAGCGGAGCGCAGACCCGGGATCCATCCAGCCGAAGCGCCGATCGCCTTGATGGCAGAGGTTTCGGCTGCATGGGAATTCCGCTCGGGCGGAATGACGGAACTGGCGAGGGGCCTTGCTGAGATGGTGCCGGCCACGATGGACGGCCGGACGCCGACCTCGTCATTGCCGGGACGAGCCGGGTCATGACAGGGTAGAAGGACGACCGCCATCCCAGGCACGAACAGGACCAAGCGCGTGTGATGGACGCATCCGCCGCCGAATTCGAACAGCATCGCCGCTTCCTGACCGGGCTCGCCTATCGCATGCTGGGTTCGTTCGCCGATGCGCAGGATATCGTCCAGGATGCGTTCCTGCGCTGGCATCAGGTGGCGCGGGCCGATCTCGCGAGCCCGCGCGCATGGCTCGCCCAGGTCGTGACGCGGCTCTGCCTCGACGTCATGAAGGCGGCCCGCAGCCAGCGCGTCGATTATGTCGGGCCCTGGCTGCCGGAGCCGATCATCGAGACGCTGGCGGCGCCCGAGAACACCGCGATCGATGATCGGATCGATGCGCCGGTCGCGCTCATGCTGGCGCTGGAGCGGTTGTCGCCGCTGGAGCGCGCGGCCTTCATCCTGCACGACGTGTTCGACATGGATTTCGCGGAGATCGCCATCGCGATCGAGCGGACGGAACCCGCCTGCCGGCAATTGCTCGTCCGTGCCCGCGGCCATATTGGCGAGGCGCGGCCCCGTTATGCGGTCGACCGCGCCGAGGCGGCCCATCTCGCCACCGCCTTCTTCGACGCGATCCGTACTGGCGACGCGGCCGTGCTGCGCGACCTGCTGGCCGAGGGCGCACGGCTTCACAGCGATGGTGGCGGCAAGGTGCTCGCGAACCTCAACATCATCGAGGGCGAGGACAAGGTGCTGCGCTTCTTCGTCGGGCTCGCCGGGCGCTTCGGCCGGGCGGCCATGCCCTGGTCGCGCCCGCTGCTCATCAATGGCCTGCCCGGCTATGTCTCGCGCGACCCGAAGGGCAATCTCCAGACGACGGCGCTCGAGATCACGGACGGCCGGATCACGGCGATCTACATTGTCCGTAATCCGGACAAGCTGGAAGCGGCAAGGGCCGTCGCGCTCGCATAGCGCCGGCGGACTGAAAAGTGGAGGCGGGCTTTCGGGGCGCCGGCGAGCCAACCGCTGCCTAAGTCAGCTACGGGCTGCCGGATTCATGATTTCAAGCGAATGGCCGCGTCGGGGTCGGCAATGCTCCGGCGATCACGGGCTGGTACAGGATGATTGGGTCCAGAGACTGATTTCGCGAAGTGGAAATTCTTCCATCGCGTGCGGCAACAGGCTCTATGACTATTCCGATTATGCGGTCCTCATGAATAGAAATTGGAGCCGCTCTATCACATCGGTATTATAACGTCGCTTCTCGGTGAGCCTCCGAAAGCTCGTTTATACTCGCGATGGAACTGCGAAACGCTGCCATAGCCCACGGCGTAGGCCACATTGGCTATGTTGACGCTGCTCTCCGCAAGGAGCGATCGCGCCTCGAGCAGCCGCATCTGCTTTTGATATTGCAGCGGCGTCATCGAGGTCAGTGCCTTGAAATGATGATAGAAGGACGCTGGGCTCATGGCCGCTGTCGCGGCGAGTTCGTCTATCCGAAGCGGGTGCTGATAGTGCTCGCGCAGGTAATGGACGGCCTCGATCACACGCGCGACGGCCCCTTTCGCCAACACCAGGCGCCGCACGTCCTGTCCTTGTGGATCGGACAGTATCCAGTAGCACAACTCGCGGACGATGAGGGGCTGGATGGCCGGAATGGCTTCCGGGTTCTTGGCCAGCGAAAGCAGCCGGATCAGGCAACCGATCACCTGATCCGGACAATCATAAACGAAAATCCCCCTTCGGCCGACGAGGTCGAGTTGGGCGGCGACGCCAGCGTTTCCGCCGCCTCGCGCATTGGCGTGAAGTCGAGTTCGAGGGCCAGCCCCATATATGGCTCGGCAGGGCTGGCACCCGTGACGCTGGCAAATGCGGGCACATCGATGCCGACGACCAAGGCCTGACCATCGGCATAGCGAAAAATGCTGTCGCCGACACAAACCTGCTTGGTCCCCTGGATGGCGATCGCGAGTACTGGCTTGTAGAGCACTTGCGCTGGCAGCGACTGGCTCTCCGAGCGGATGACCGTCAGGCCCGGCAATAGTGTCGTCGATAGACCGTCCTTGCTCGCATGATCTTTCAGCGCGGCTTCCACGGCAGCCTTCAATGTGGCGAACATGATCGTCTCCTCTGCCGGACACCTCGATAGACAGCAGATACGCCAGGCATCGCTGCGATGCCCTAGAAAATCACAGAATTGGAGGATTGTGCACTAAAGCGAGGGATTTGAGCACGACGGTCTTGGGCTGGGCCGATATGTATACGGTAGCAATATCGAATAAATCAAATCAAGAATTGCGATGGTAAAGCCCAATGAAACTGTATGATTCCAGCATTGCACCAAACCCTTTTACGGTCCGTTTTTTCATAGCCGAACGCGGTTTCTTGTCCATCGATGTAGGCGCCGTCGATCTGTTGAACCTGGCCAATCGTCACGAGCCCTATTTGTCGATAAACCCGCGTGGTGAGCTACCCGCCCTGCTGCTTGATGACGGCACCGCACTGACCGAGATCACCGCGATCTGCGAGTATCTCGATGAGATCGCCATCAATGGCCAAAGCCTGATCGGCGATACGGCCGAACAGCGCGCGGCCACGCGTATGTGGACCCGCCGCGTGGATCTGGAGATCGCGCAGCGTTTCATCGATTGGTGGCGCGGCAGCGAGGATGCCGAGACGTACTATCGCGGCAATCGGGTAACCCAATCGGGAGGACGCGAAGCCAACCGGCTCATGGCCAACCAGGGATTCAATCGGCTGGACCAGGATCTCGCGGGCCGCAGCTTTCTCTTCGGCGACCGTCCGGGCATGGCGGACATCCTGCTCTTTGCTTTCATGTTCACGATGATTGGAGCGATCCCGTGGTTGAACCCGCCGGGTCGGACGAACGTCGCGGACTGGTTCAAGCGCATGAGTGAAAGGCCCTCGGTGGCCGCAGCATGCGAGCCCGTTCGCGCCATTCGCGCTGATGCCGGCGGCCCGGAAGCATGACCATGACCGCCTCCCAGCTCGACAGCAAACTCAGGCAAATTGAACGAGGAGCATTTCTCTTGAGATACCTTTCTGTCGGTCTTGCAGCCGCCCTCCTTTTGCCGTCCTTCGCCAATGCCCAGGCACCATCCGTTCCGAACTCCGCCGCGCCAGACGCTTTCCAGGCCCGGATGGTGCTGGCGCTTTCCGACGCCGACATGGTTCCGTCCGCCTATATTGACGGGCGTCTCGGACCTGCGGTCGGCACCGACGCGCTCAGCGTATTGTCGTTCGACCAGCGCTCCGTGGCGCCTCGCGTCGCGAGCGTCGCGGTCACCAATTCGGTGGCGGGTCCGCCGGCCGCCGTGGCGGCGACCCCGGATGGGCGATATGCCATTGTGATCGAGACGCTCGTTGCCCGGCCAGCGGACGGCGCCGACGTCGGACTGGGCAACCTTGCTCCTGGACGCACCATCAGCGTGGTGGACCTTTCCGATCCGGCGGCTCCGCGTGTGGCCCAAACGGTGACCGGACCAGCGCTCGCGGACTCGGTGTCGATCAGCCATGACGGCAGTCTCGTTGCCATAGCAGTCAATCCGGATGGTGACGGCGTGGAGACGCCGCTTTGGCTCTATCGCTTCGCCGAGGGCCGCCTCGACGAAGGCAGGGCGGTCAGCGTGCCTGGATGGACGGCGGGGCATCGCCTGATGGGCGCCGAGTTCCACCCGACTCGCCCGCTGCTGGCTCTGCTCGACTGGACCGGCCGCGCGGTGCGCTTTGTCGATGTCGATCCAGCGACATTCGAGCTGTCGATGTTCGGCAACCCGGTGGAGGTGGAGAATTACCCGTTCTTGATCCGCTTCACGCCGGACGGCAACTATCTTCTTGCCAACGCGGCCTATGCCGACGTGGCGCCTCGCGGACTCCCCTATCGACCACAGCCCGGGAGCCTCGTAAGCATCCGCCTGGACGCGCGACGCGATGCCGCCGGCGTGCCTCAGAACCTCGTGGCGGCACGGTCCGAGGTCGGCGTCGTGCCGGAGGGACTTGCGATCTCACCCGACGGGCGTTTTGCGGTTACGGTCAATCTCGAGGGAACGACACCGGCCTGGGGTGATCCAGCCCGCACTCGGTATGCCTCGCTGTCGCTGGTACGGATCGACCCCACAAATGGCGGCCTCGCCACGGTCCGCACTTTTCCTTTCGACGGCATGTTGCCCGAATCGGCCGTGTTCGACGCAACCGGCGAATTGCTGATAGTGGCCAATTACGGCGATCTCGACAATCCGAGTGCAAGCGGCACGGTGGACTTGTGGCGTCTGGTCGAGCCCGACTACGCCTCCCGCACCGCGCTGGTGCGAACGCGCACGGCCGTGCCGGTTCAGCGCGGAGTGCACACCCTGGTCGTCGTGCGCTGATTGCGTTGGTCTCTCCGCTCTGGCGGTCCGGTCTTTTGACGGAGGCCAAGCAATTGTGGGTCATTTCGTCGTTTCCGTGAAACGATGAAATGACCCGGCGCCGTTGCCACGCCTCGCGACGGGCAGGGCGCCTTGTCTGGCTCGATGGTGTCGATCGGGCGACCCCGGTGACCTGCGCGCCGACCTCGCCGCAAGCCCCGGCGATCGAGCGGGTACGCGTCGCAAATCATCCGAGAATACTTGGCGGTGTCTGGTCACGGATCTGTGTCTAGCAATAACGTCGAGTCTCTATATCGTCTATCGGTCAATACTGGGAATGACGGAGAATATTCAGCGGGAGGAGAAGCCAATATGTCAACGCCGATGCGTTCAACGTCACCTGAAAGCGAAATGCAATCCGCGCCTTCGCCGGCTTTCTTCATTGAAACGGTGATGGCCTATCAGAAGACAGCCGCAATCAAGGCCGCTGTCGATCTCGGACTGTTCAGCGCCATTGGCGCCGGTGCCGACACGGCCGACCGCCTGGCGAGCGAGACCGGGGCCGCCCGGCGCGGTGTCGAGATCCTCGCCGATTATCTCGCGGTACTCGGTTTCCTGACCAAGGCCGGCGGCCGCTACGGCCTGACGCCGTCGAGCGCCGTCTTTCTCGACCGCAAGTCGCCCGCCTATCTGGGCGGCGTGGTCGATTTCCTCGCCTCGCCGGAAATGACCGGCCTGCTCGTGCAGGACCCCGCCGCCTTCGTGCGCAATGGCGGCTCGGTCGGCCTCGCCAACATGGCGCCCGACAATCCGGTCTGGATCAAGTTTGCCGCTGCCATGATGCCGATGATGGCGCCCTCGGCCGAAGGGATCGCCGCCCGCGTCGCCGCATGGCCGCATCCCCCGCGCAAGGTGCTCGATATCGCCGCCGGCCATGGCCGCTGGGGTATCGCGGTGGGGAGGGCGGTGCCGGGCGCGGAAATCGTCGCGGTCGACTGGCGCGAGGTGCTGAAGCTCGCGGAGCGCAACGCCGCCGAAGCCGGCCTCGGCACGCGCTATCGTACCATCCCGGGCAGCGCCTTCGATGTCGATTGGGGCACGGGCTATGATCTGATTCTGGTGCCGCATTTCCTGCATCATTTCGACGCCGAAACCTGCGCCGGCCTGCTGCGCAAGGTGCGCGGCAGCCTCGCGCCCGGAGGCCAGGTGCTGGTGATCGAGAACGTCATCGACGAGGACGGCCTCGCGCCGCCCTGGCCGGCCGCCTTCTCATTCCTCATGCTGGGCACGACGCCGCACGGCAAGGCCTATACGGCCAGGGAATATGAAGCCATGGGCCGCGCGGCGGGCTTTTCGGGGCTCACGATCGAGGCGATGCCGCCCGCGCCGCACAGCCTGCTCGTCTACGCCTGAGGCAGCCCCACGCATAAAAAGCGAGGCGCGTTTCCGCGCCTCGCTTCGATGTCTGCGTCAGGTGCCTCAGCCCTATTCGGTCTTCAGCGGAACCTTCGGCACGAGCCCGCCGCGCTTCGGCGGGTTCTTGTCCGAGGGCGCGCTCTTCTTGGCCGATGCCGCCGTGGTAGCGGCAGCCGGCTTGCGCTTCCGCGTCGCCGTCTTGGCCTTCGGCTCTTCCGGCTCGGGCTTCGGCGTCACCGGGCCATCCTCGATCGGCTCGAGATGCAGGCCGGTCTCGCCATTCTCCTTGGTCTCGACCGTGACCTTGACCGTGCCGCCCTTGCGGAGCTTGCCGAACAGGACCTCGTCAGCCAGAGGCTGCTTGATGTTCTGCTGGATCACGCGGCCGAGCGGCCTCGCGCCCATCTGGCGGTCATAGCCCTTGTTGGCGAGCCAATCGATCGCTTCCGGCGACAGGTCGAACGTGACGCCGCGGTCGGCCAGTTGGGCCTCGAGCTGCAGCACGAACTTCTGCACGACGCTATGGACCACTTCGATCGGCAGGTTGCCGAACTGGACGATCGCATCGAGACGGTTGCGGAATTCCGGTGCGAACAGGCGGTTGATCGCCTCCTGGTCGTCCTGGTCCCGCGCCGAGCTCTTGAAGCCGATGGCAGGCTTGGCGAGATCCGACGCGCCGGCATTGGTGGTCATGATCAGGATGACGTTCCTGAAATCGACCTGCTTGCCGTTATGGTCGGTCAGCTTGCCGTGATCCATCACCTGCAACAGGATGTTGAACAGGTCCGGATGCGCCTTCTCGATCTCGTCGAGCAGCAGCACGCAATGCGGATGCTGGTCGACGCCGTCGGTCAGGAGGCCGCCCTGGTCGAAGCCGACATAGCCGGGAGGGGCACCGATCAGCCGCGAGACGGTGTGGCGCTCCATATATTCCGACATGTCGAAACGGATCAGCTCGACGCCGAGGCTTTCGGCCAGCGACTTCGCGACTTCGGTCTTGCCGACGCCGGTCGGACCCGCGAACAGGTAGGAACCGATCGGCTTCTCCGGCTCGCGCAATCCGGCACGCGCCAGCTTGATCGCCGAGGTGACCTGCTCGATCGCCCGGTCCTGGCCATAGACGACGCGCTTCAGGGTGGTTTCGAGCCCCTTCAGCACTTCCGCATCGTTCTTCGATACCGTCTTCGGCGGGATCCGCGCCATGGTGGCGATCGTGTCCTCGATCTCCTTGACGCCGATCGTCTTCTTCCGCTTGCCCTCGGGAATGAGCATCTGCGAGGCGCCGGTCTCGTCGATCACGTCGATCGCCTTGTCCGGCAGCTTGCGGTCATGGATGTAGCGCGCCGACAGTTCGACCGCCGACTTGATCGCGTCATTGGTGTAGCGGACGCGGTGGAAGTCCTCGAAATACGGCTTCAGGCCCTTCAGGATCTCGATCGCATCGGGGATCGTCGGCTCGTTGACGTCGATCTTCTGGAAACGGCGGACGAGCGCGCGGTCCTTCTCGAAGAACTGGCGATATTCCTTGTAGGTCGTCGAGCCGATGCAGCGGATCGAGCCGCCGGCCAGCGCCGGCTTCAACAGGTTGGAGGCGTCCATCGCCCCGCCCGAGGTCGCGCCCGCGCCGATCACCGTATGGATCTCGTCGATGAACAGGATCGAGCCCGGATATTCCTCGATCTCCTTGACGACCTGCTTCAGCCGCTCCTCGAAATCGCCGCGATAGCGGGTTCCGGCCAAGAGCGTGCCCATGTCGAGCGAGAAGATGGTGGAGCCGGCGAGCACGTCGGGAACGTCGCCCTCGACGATCCGCTTGGCGAGGCCTTCGGCGATCGCCGTCTTGCCGACGCCGGGGTCACCGACGAAGAGCGGATTGTTCTTCTGCCGGCGGCAAAGGACCTGGATCGTACGCGCGATTTCGATGTCGCGGCCGATCAGCGGGTCGATCTTGCCCTTCTTGGCCTTCTCGTTGAGGTTGACGCAATAGGCTTCGAGCGCGTCGGCCTTCTTCTTGCTGTCCTCACGATTATCCACTGTCGCGGCCTCGTCGTCGACGCCGCGAACGGGGCGGCTCTCGCTCATGCCGGCCCGCTTGGCGATGCCATGAGAAATATAGTTGACCGCGTCATAGCGGGTCATGTCCTGCTCTTGCAGGAAATAGGCCGCATGGCTCTCGCGCTCGGCGAAGATCGCGACGAGCACGTTGGCGCCGGTCACCTCCTCGCGGCCGGAAGACTGGACGTGGATCACCGCGCGCTGGATGACGCGCTGGAAGCCGGCTGTGGGCTTGGAATCTTCCTCGGGCCCGTGGGCCAGGTTCGCGAGTTCGGTGTCGATATAGTCGACGAGGCTGCGGCGCAGCATGTCGAGGTCGACATTGCAGGCGCGCATCACGGCAGCCGCGTCCTGGTCCTCGATCAGGGCCAGCAGCAGATGTTCGAGCGTCGCATATTCCTGATGGCGCTCGTTCGCGAAAGCGAGGGCCTGGTGGAGAGCTTTTTCAAGGCTGCGGGAGAATGACGGCACGTTAGGACCTCACTTCCTTTCCATCACGCATTGGAGCGGATGCTGGTGTTTGCGGGCGAAATCCATCACTTGGGTGACCTTGGTCTCGGCCACCTCGTAAGTGTAGACCCCGCACTCCCCCATGCCATGCTGATGCACATGCAGCATGATCTGCGTCGCTTCCTCCCGGTTCTTGTTGAAGAACCGTTCGAGCACGTGAATGACGAACTCCATTGGCGTGTAGTCGTCATTGAGCAGCAGAACGCGATAAAGGCTCGGCCGCTTGGTTTTCGGCCGGGTCTTGGTGACGACTCCGATTCCGGTGTCGCCGTCATCCGATCGACGCGTATCTTTGCTCATGGCTCGTTCGTGCATCGCATTTGGGAATCCTGCCGAGAATTCCGCCGCAGCGCAATCGCATAATTTGACGATTTTGCACCGCCGCATCGCGGTCAGGCGGGGGAGGTTGGTGAGGACTTATATGGGAGCCGAAATTCCGGATGGAAGTAGGGGCCGCACCGGGCCGCGAAGCCGTCCGGAATCGCGCGCGGCGCGCGCCGATGGATGATAGGAGTGCATCCATCAGCCTGTCCGGCATCTGCCTGTCCGGTGCTCCCCGCCCCAGAAGAGAACGCGTCCCCATGGCCGTCACCACACAGTTCGTCGTCCAGGCCTATCGGCTCAACAAGCGCGGCAAGCTCGAGGCCGAGCCGGCCGTCGCCGCAAGTTCCGCCGACAACGCCAAGGTCCGCGCCCAGAAGCTGTCGGCCTCGCGCGAAGGCGTGATCGCCTTCCAGATCGCCGTCGATGCCGAAATGGGCGACTATGGCGAGCCCGTCACGCTGGCGCGTTTCGGCAATCTGCCGGAAGAGATGGGATAGGGCGGCTTTGCCGCACCCGGCCGGTGACTATTCGCCGGCGTGCAAATGGCGGTCGCGGCGATCGCCACGACGGGCCATCACGAAGATGCCGAGACCGGCCAGACCCATGATGACCGGGGCGATGAAAAGCAGATAGGTTTCCACGGTTCCCTCCAAAAATTCTCGACGCGTTGAAGACGATACTGCCGGATGCGGCTCTCGCCTGGCAAAAATCCCTATCGCCGCGCGATCGCGTGAAAATAGCTGCCTGAGACGCGGCCGCGCACGCCGCCCGTTTCGCCGAGAGGGTCGCCGCGCGCATCGGTGATCGTTGCGAGTGGTGCGTCCTGGCCGGCCTCGGCCAGCGTCGAATAATGGAATTCATGGCCAGCGATCCGCGTTCCGGCCGGTCCGAGCGCAGAATCGTTCGCGATCGTGGCAGAGCGGTAGCCGAGATGCAGCCGGCGCGTGGCGAAGCTCGTGGAATGGCCGAGCAGGCCGGCCATGGGATGGGCGTCGCCCTGCGCGTCGATCAGCACGCGGCCGAGAACCATGTGGCCGCCGCATTCGCCATGGACGGGCCGGTTCTGCGCGAAATGCCGCAGGCCCGTCATGAAGCGGCTGGCCGCCGCGAGCCGTCCGGCATGGAGTTCGGGATAGCCGCCGGGTAGCCAGCAGGCGTCGCAATCGTCGGGCGGCGCCTCGTCGGCGAGCGGCGAGAACGGCACGATCTCGGCGCCGGCCTGCCGCCAGCCGGCCAGTACGTGCGGATAGATGAAGGAAAAGGCGATATCGGCGGCGAGCGCGATGCGGCTGCCCGGCGGCGGCAGTGCGGGTCCCTCGGGTCCCGTGGTGGCGGCCGCCAGCGGACGGGCGAGCGCCAGCAGCGCGTCGATATCGACATGGCGCTCGACCTGGTCGGCGAGGCCCGCTATCAGCCGGGCCGGATCGGGATGTTCGCCGGCCTGGACGAGGCCGAGATGGCGCTCGGGCAAGGCGAGCGCCGCGTCGCGCGGCATGCTGCCGAGGATCGGCAGCCCGATCGGCGCGACGGCATCGGCGATCAGCCTGTGGTGCCGTTCGCTGGCGACACGGTTCAGGATCACGCCGGCGACACGGATGCGCGGATCATGGCCGGCCAGCCCGCGCAGGATCGCGGCGACCGTCTGCGATTGGCCCGACACGTCGAGCACCAGCACCACCGGCAGGCCGAGGCGCACGGCGATATCGGCGGTGGCGCCGCGCGCATCGGCCGGTCCGCCGACGCCATCGAAGAGGCCGAGCGCGCCCTCGACGATGAAAAGATCGGCATTGGCGGCCGCATCGGCCGCCAGGGCGTCGAGCAGCGCCGGCGGCATCGCCCAGCTGTCGAGATTGACGCTCGGCTGGCCCGAGGCCGTGCTGTGGAAGGCGGGATCGACATAATCCGGCCCGTTCTTGGCGCTCCTGACCCGATGGCCCCGCCGGGCGAGCGCCGCCAGCAGCGCCGTCGTCAGGACCGTCTTGCCCTCGCCGGAACGGATCGCGGAGAGGATGAATCCGCGCGCGCTCAAGCGTCGGCCTCGGTCTGCAGCGTCGTCGCGAGTTGGTCCAGCGTGTCGCGGAAGCTGACGATGGAGCCGACGACCAGCAGGGCCGGCGCCGCGACGGCCGCCGCCTCGGCCGCATCGGCGATTTCGGCCAGCGTCGAGACGAGGATGCTTGCCGCCGGCGTCGTGGCGGCGGAGATGATGGCGGTCGCCGTTTCGGGCGCGAGCCCGCCGGCGCGCAACGCCTCGGTGATCGGCGCAATGGTGCGCACCGCCATGTAGATCACCAGCGGCTGGCCGGTCCGCGCCAGCGCCGGCCAATCGAGGCCGCCTTCGGCACCGAGATGCCCCGTCGCCAGGATGATCGCCTGGTTGAGGCCTCGCATGGTGGCCGGAATCGAGAAGGCGGTGAGCCCGGCGAGGCCGGCCGTCAGGCCCGGCAGCACGCGGAAGGCGACATCGTTCTGCGCCAGTGTCAGCACTTCCTCGCCACCGCGCCCGAAGACGAAGGGATCGCCGCCCTTGAGGCGAACGACCCGCTCGCCATTGCGGGCGAGGACGACGAGCCGTTCGGAAATATCGTCCTGGTCGGCGGAGGGTCGGCCGCCGCGCTTTCCCACCGCCTCGAATCGCGCCGTCGGCTTCGCCAGCGCCAGCACGCGCGGATCGATCAGCGCATCATGCACGATCACATCGGCCTGCTGGATGGCGTTGAGCGCTTCGAGGGTCAGGAGTCCCGGTGCGCCGGGGCCTGCACCAACCAGCCAGACCTCGCCACGACCGAGCTCCGGCAGATCGATGGCGGGAAGGACGAGGGAGCGGCTTGCGGCCATGGCAACACCTGTTCGTGGCGGGAGCGGCAGGTCGCAGTATAGCCGAGACGGAGGCGATGCAAGGCCGCTTGCCGCGCGATTGCCTGAATGAACGGCTGGCCTCCGTCCAGCCTTGTCCGCGCGGCGCGAGGGAGGAGGCCTATGCGCCCGCAGCGCCGCGGAAGCGACGCACATAATCGGGGCTGTAGAGGGCGCTGTCGGCGAAATCGGCCGGCGCCAGAGCGGGGCCGACCAGGACGAGCGCGCTCCGCTCGATCGCGGTGCCCTCGAGTTTCGAACGGATATCACCAAGCGTTCCGCGCAGGACCGTCTCGTCCGGCCAGCTCGCGCGGAAGACCACGGCGACAGGGCAATCCGCGCCGTAGAAGGGCAGCAGCTCGGTCTCGATTCGCTCCATCGCCTGGATGGCGAGGTGGATCGCGAGCGTCGCTCCCGTCGCGGCGAACGCGGCGAGCGTTTCGCGTGGCGGCATTTTCGAGGCGCGGCCCGACATGCGCGTCAGCACCACGCTCTGCGCCACTTCCGGCACGGTCAGCTCGCGGCCCAGCACGGCGGCGGCGGCGGCAAAGGCCGGCACGCCGGGCGTCAGCGTATAGGGGATGCCGTGGCGCTCCAGCCGGCGGATCTGCTCGGCGACCGCGCTATAGATCGAGAGATCGCCGGAATGGAGCCGCGCCACGTCGAGGCCGGCGGCATGGGCCGCGACATATTCAGCCTCGATCGCGTCGAGATCGAGCGCGGCGGTGTTCACGAGCCTGGCGTCGTGCGGGCAATAGGCCAGCAATTCGTCGGGCACGATCGAGCCGGCGTAGAGGCAGACCGGCGAGCGGGCGATGATATCGCGGCCGCGTACGGTGATGAGGTCGGCAGCGCCCGGGCCGGCGCCAATGAAATGGACGGTCAAAACGGACCTTTCTGCTCGGCGAGCGCGCAGGTGGCGGCGCCGGCGACGCGGCGCGGCACGATGAGGGCGCTGTCGACGCCTGCGGCCGCGAGCGCCGATGCTTCTGCGACGGAGGGAACGGCGAAGAGCGCGACGACGCGATCGGAATGGGTGACGGCGCGGCTGCCGGCCGCCTGGAGCCGGTCGGACGGGATCAGCACCAGCGGGCGGCCGAGCACGGCCGCCGCCTCGGCAATGCCGTCCTCGCCGCCCTTTTCGGCGGCGGTGGCGATGAGATCAACTGATCCGGGATCGATCGCGGCGGCCTCGACGGCGGCGGCGATCGCCGCGAGCACGTCGGCGCGCGAGGCGCCCTTGCGGCATCCGATCCCGGCAACGATCATGGCTTCACCCAGCTCCATTGCACGACCGGCCGCGCCGGCTCCCAGCCCGTCATGCCAGCCAGCGGCCGGGCGCGGTCGAGGCTGATGCGGATCAGATCGCCGCCATGGGTGCCATGGCGGGCGATCAGCAGCGCCTCGGTCTCCAGCGTCACCGCATTGATCACGAGCCGGCCGCCGGAGGGAAGGGCGGCGATCGCCGTGTCGATCACGCCGGGCCGCGACACGCCGCCGCCGATGAAGATCGCGTCCGGCCGTGGCAGGCCGGCCAGCGCCTCGGGCGCGCTGCCCCGGACGAGCTCAAGCCCAGGGACGCCGAAGGCAGCGGTATTTTGCAGGATGCGGTCGCCGCGCCCGGCATTGGGCTCGATCGCGATCGCCCGCATGCGCCGATCGGCCAGCATCCATTCGATGCCGACGGAGCCGGACCCGGCGCCGATGTCCCAGAGCTGTTCGCCCGGGCGCGGCGCCAGCGCCGAGAGCGTCAGCGCGCGGATTTCCCGCTTGGTGATCTGCCCGTCATTTTCGAAGAGCTGATCCGGCAATCCGGCGCTGCGCGGCAGGATGTGGGCGCCAGGCTCGGCTGCGACCTCGACCGCCAGCACGTTCAACGGATGGATGGTCGCGAGCTTGAACTGCGCGGCCGTGGCCGTCCGGATGGCTTCGGCGGGACCGCCGAGTGCTTCGAGCACGGTCAGTCGCGACGGTCCGAAGCCGGCCTTCGCCATCAGCGTCGCGATCTCGGCCGGCGCGGCACCGTCCGATGTGAGGATCAGCAGGCGGGCGCCGTCGAAGAGGTGCGGCCGGATCAGGTCGAGCGGCCGGCCATGCAGCGACAGCGTCGTGATCTCCGCGAGCGGCCAGCCGAGCCGGCTTGCCGCCAGGCTGAAGGCGGAGGGTGCGGGAACGACCAGCATTTCGGCCGGCGCAACATGCCGGGCGATCAGATTGCCGACGCCGTGCAGGAACGGGTCGCCCGAGGCGAGCACCGTGACGGCAGCGCCCCGCCGCGCCAGCACGCCGTCAATCGCGAAGGGGGACGGCCAGGGGATCGCCTCGCCGGTGATCAGCTCCGCCGCCAGCGCGAGATGGCGTGTGCCGCCAAAGACGAAGGCCGCCCTCTCGATCGCGCGGCGGGCGAGCGGCGACAGGCCGTCGACCCCATCCTCGCCGATGCCGACGATGGACAACCAGCGCTCCGATGCGGCAGGGTCCGCGCTCAATGGTTCACGCTCCGGTCATGACGCGCACGATTCTCATTCTCGGCGGGACGACGGAAGGTCGCCTGCTCGCCGAACGGCTCGCCGGCGATTCCCGCTACCGCGCGATCCTGTCGCTTGCCGGCCGGACCGCCCATCCGGCGCCACAGGCCTTGCCGACGAGGATCGGCGGCTTCGGCGGCGTGGAGGGGCTTGCATACTATATACGATCCGAGGCGATCGACGCGCTGGTGCTGGCGACGCATCCCTATGCCGGCGCGATCGCGGCGAACGTGGCAAGCGCGGCAAACCAGACCCGGCGACTGGCAATCCTTTGGCAACGCGCGCCTTGGGCCGTTGCCCTCGGCGATTGCTGGACCCACTGGCCGAGCCTCGATGCTCTCGCCGACGCGGTCGGCCCGGTTCCGAAACGGGTCTTTGTGACCATCGGTCGGCAGGGTGCCCATGCCTTCGAGCGCGCGCCGCAGCATCGCTATCTCTTCCGCAGCGTCGATCCGATCGATCCGCCGCTCGCCCTGCCGCATGCCGATCTCATCCTTGATCGCGGACCCTTTGATATCGCTGCCGAAATCGCGCTGATGCAGCGCCACGGCATCGAGGTCGTGGTCAGCAAGAACAGCGGCGGCGAGGCCACCTATGCCAAGATCGAGGCCGCGCGTCATCTGGGCCTGCCGGTCATGATGCTGGATCGCCCCCCGTCGCCCGCAATTCCGACCGTGTCCACGCTCGACGAGGTCCAGGCCTGGCTCGATCACGGCTTCGCCCCGAAAAATCGCGGCGAATAGACCAGAGGCGGCAGTTCCCCCCGCTCGATGATCCGCGTTTCGGGCGATCCGATCATTACCAAAGTCGCCATATCGGCGAGGGTCGGATCGGCCTCGGCGAGCGGACGGATCACGATGCTCTCGTCGTCCCGCCCGACGGCGCGGCCGAAGATGACGGGCGTCTCGGCCGGGAGATGAGCGCGCAGCCGCTCGAAGGCCGCGCCGAGCTGCCAGGGCCGGGCGCGCGAAATCGGATTATAGAGCGCGATCACAAAGCCTGCCGAAGCGGCGGCATCGAGGCGCTTTTCGACGATTTCCCAAGGCTTTAGGTTGTCGGAGAGCGAGATCGCGCAGAAATCATGGCCAAGCGGCGCACCCGCCGCGGCCGCGACCGCCAGCATGGCGGTAACGCCCGGCACGATCCTGATCTCGAGACGGCGCCACGCCTCCGGCCCGCTCTCGACCTGCTCGCAGACCGCGGCCGCCATGGCGAAGACGCCGGGATCGCCGCCCGAGACCATGGCCACCTGCGCCCCCGCCACGGCCTTTTCCAGCGCGGCGCGCGCACGCGCCCCTTCCTCGCGATTATCCGAGGCGAGACGGGTCTGGTCCGGCCTGAGCGCCACGCGGTCGAGATAGGGACCATAGCCGAAGAGGAATTCCGCCCGGCCCAGTTCCTCGGCCGCCTCCGGCGTCAGGAAGCGCGGGTCGCCCGGCCCGAGCCCGATGACCGTGAGCCGTCCGCTCATGAGTTTGTCTCCCAGCCGGGGACGAGCAGGAGCGAGAAATAGGGCGCCACATCATCGGTCTTATCGGCAAGGCGCATGGTGATCGCGGCCGCCGTCGTCGCGCGCTCGACATAGATGGCGCGGTCCAGCTTGCCGGCGGCCGCGAGCGCGCGGCGGACTTTCGCCAGATTGCGGCCGAGTTTCATCACCACGGCCGCGTCGGCCTCCGCAAAGCGGACGGCGAGCACGGCTTCGTCGAGCGTTCCCGGCACAACGACCAGTATGTCGTCGCCCTGCGCAATCGGCGCCCCGGCGGCCGACCAACTCCCGGACATGGCCGTGATGCCCGGTATCACCTCGGTCTGGTAGCGATCGGCGAGGCGGCAATGGATATGCATGTAGGAGCCATAGAAGAGCGGATCGCCCTCCGAGAGCACCGCGACCGTTCGCCCGGCATCGAGATGGGCGGCGACGGCTGCGGCCGATTTTTCGTAGAAGTCGAGGATCGCGCTCTTGTAGCGCTCGTCATGGCGATGGATTTCCGTCGTCACCGGATAGAGCAGCGGCAGTTCCGCGACATGGCCGAGCCGGTCGGCCACGATCGCATGCGCGTTGCTCAGATTTCCCGCCTTGGCGAAATAGGCGACGATATCGGCGGTTTCGATCGCCTTGACGGCCTTCAGCGTCAGGAGCTCGGGGTCGCCCGGTCCGACCCCGACGCCAATCAAACGTCCGGGCACGGTCATATCAGGTCGCTCGCAAGCGCATTGACGGCGGCGGCCGCGATCGCGCTGCCACCGAGCCGGCCGCGCACGATCAGATAGGGAATGCCGAGCGCGTCAGCGGCCAATGCATCCTTCGATTCCGCCGCGCCGACGAAGCCGACGGGTACGCCGATGATCGCCGCCGGACGTGGCAATCCGGCGTCGAGCCGTTCCATAAGGTGAAAGAGTGCGGTCGGCGCATTGCCGATCACGACCAGCGCGCCTTCGAGCCGTTCGCCCCAGAGATCAATGGCCGCGGCAGAGCGCGTCGTCCCCAGGCGCGCGGCGATTTCGGGCACGTGTGGGTCGCGCAGCGTGCAGACGACATCGTTGCGTGCCGGCAGCCGGGCCCGCGTCACGCCACGCTCGACCATCTCCGCGTCGCAGAAGATTGGCGCACCGGCCTCGATCGCCCGGCGTGCGACACGGGCAAAATCATGGCCGAATTCAATGACATCGGCCAGGGGGACCAGCCCGGCGGCATGGATCATGCGGACGACGATATGGGCCTCGGCGTCGGAAAATCGGGCGAGATCGGCCTCGGCGCGGATGATGGCGAAGGAGCGCTCATAGATCGCCTGACCTTTACGCAAATAGTCGTGGCTTTCCGCCATATTGTGCCGATCCGTCCCCAACTGGCTCGCCCAGTGCCTCGATGATCGCGCGCTCGCCGATCCGTTCGAGTGCGGATCGCACGGTCTCGCCGGGCCGCTTCAGCCTCTCGACGGTCTCGCCGAGCCGGATCAGTCGGTCGGAGAGGGCGTCGATCGGCACGAATCCGCTCGGAACGTCGCGCGCCCGACCCTGAAGCACAAGAGCGGCGCCTTTGTCGATCCCCGCGAGTGTGATCAGCGCCGGCTCCGGATGGGCGCAGCCCTTGGCGCAACCGGAAAGATGCAGCGAAAATGAGCCGTCGAAGAGGCCAGGCACCACTTGGGCGAGGTCGGATGCGATAGCGCGGGCCGGCCAATGTCCGGAGGCACAGCCGGCATTGCCGATGCAGGCCGAGACGAAGCGGCGGCGATCATCGGCACTGACGATGAAGCCGCGCCGCCCGGCAAATGCGGTCACATCGTCGAGCGGAGCGGTTGGGCCCGCCAGCAGGAGGCTGCGCTCTGGCGCCGGCGCCAGTGCGCGGATGCCGATATTGCGCGCGGCCTCAGCGAGCGCCGAAAGATCGGCCGCTGTCGCCTGGCCGAAGGGGAACGCGATGGCCTGGATGGCCTCGATCTCACGGCCGGGCGGGAGAATGGTTCGGCCGATCGAACGCGCTGCTTCCCTCGTTTCCGGGGCTCCCCTCGCGACGATGAGGTCCGCAATAGCCGCATCGAATGCGGGCTGGTCGCGTAAGCTTGACGAGCCGGCCAGACGGGCGAGAGGGCCGAATGTGGCGAGACGTTCGAGAATGGCGACAGCGGCATCGACAGCGCATTCCGCCTTCACCGCGCCGAGCCAGCGCGCCGTGGCCGCATTGCCGCCGAGCCCGATATGAGCCAATCCGCCATCGAATTGCAGGCGCAGATCGGCCGTGAGCGCGCCGACGTGAAAGGCCGTGCCGAGATCGAGCAGGATCGCGACCTTGGGTGCCAGGCGAGCGGTCAGCCCTGTCTGGTCGAGCCGGGCGTGGAGCGCATCGATGATCCCGGCGATATCGATTTCGGGTGCAAGGATCGCGGCGAGCGGATCGACGGCAATCGGCACGCCTGTGGGCAGGAAAAACCCGAGCGCATCGAGCTCTAGGGCGATCGGCACCGCGGCGGCGGGGTCGGGCAGACCCCGGATCTGGATATTGCCGCGCTTCGAGATTTCGACCAGCCCGTTGCCGTGGGCCGCGGACAATTCGGCCAGCCCTGCCAGTTGATCCGGTGTCACCGGGCGGACGAGGGGCGGCAGGCGCGCAAGCCAGCCATCGCCGGTCCGCATCGGATCGGCCAAAGTGGGGCAGGCGTTGCGCGCTGTGATCGTCAAAGGGCCGCTCGGTCTTTGGGCGAGATCGTCCGTCTGGTTTGATCCCCGAACGCCCGCGCGTCAACGTCGGCACTGGTCGTGCCGAAGCGCGCTACAGCCGATAGGCCGCCTTGGCGAGGCCATATGCGAGGTCGTGCGCCAGTTCCTGCGCCTCGTCCTCGTCGAGGCGATGGGTCATCACCAGTTCGGCCAGGTAGCCGCAATCCACCCGGCGGGCGACGTCGTGGCGAGCCGGGATCGACGGGAAGGCGCGCGTATCGTCGTTGAAGCCGACTGTGTTGTAGAACCCGGCCGTTTCCGTGACGAGTTCGCGATAGCGCCGCATACCCTCGGGCGAATCGTAGAACCACCAGGCCGGACCGAGCTTCAGCGCCGGATAATGGCCGGCGAGCGGGGCAAGTTCGCGCGAATAGGCGGTCTCGTCGAGCGTGAACAGGATGATCGAGAGATCGCGCTCGTTGCCGAACCGATCGAGAAGAGGTTTCAGCGCGTGGACGTAATCCGTCCGGGTCGGGATGTCGGCGCCCTTGTCGCGGCCGAAGCGGGCGAGCAGCGCCGGATTATGGTTGCGCATCGAGCCCGGATGGATCTGCATGACGAGGCCGTCATCGAGGCTCATCGCCGCCATTTCGGTCAGCATCTGGGCGCGGAACAATTCGGCTTCGCTCGCCGTGGCCCGGCCTGTCCGCACGACGTGATAGAGCGCCTCAGCCTCTACCGGCCCCAGATCGGCGGTCAGGGCCGTGGGGTGGCCGTGGTCGGTCGAGGTGGCGCCATGCGCCTTGAAGAAGGCACGCCGCGCGCGATGTGCCTCGAGATAGCCGGAAAACGTCGTGACGTCGCAGCCGGTCAGCGTGCCCAGAGCGTCGATATTGGCGACGAAGCCCGCAAAATCTGGATCGACCACCGGATCGGGCCGGTAGGCCGTAATGACGCGCCCAGCCCAGCCCGATTCGCGGATCGTGCGATGATGGCGGAGTTCGTCGAGCGGGCTCTCGGTCGTCGCGATCACCTCGATATTGAAACGGTCGAACAGGGCGCGCGGACGATAGTCCGGCCGGGCCAACCGCTCGGCGATACGGTCGTAATAGAGGTCGGCCGTCACGGCGGAGAGCCGCTGGTCGAGATCGAACAGCGTGGCGAAGGCATGATCGAGCCACATGCGCGTCGGCGTGCCGCGGAAGAGGTGATAGTGCCCGGCAAAACGGCGCCAGATCGCCCGCGGGTCGGTTTCGACCGCGGCGCCATCGACCGTCGGCACGCCCAGATCTTCGAGCCTGACGCCCTGGCTGTAGAGCATGCGGAAGACATAGTGATCCGGCACCACGAAGAGCTGGGCGGGGTTCGGAAAGGGCTGGTTTTCCGCATACCAGCTCGGATCGGTATGGCCGTGCGGAGAGATGATCGGCAGCGCCTTGACCGTGTCGTAGAGCCGGCGCGCGACGGCGCGTGTCGCCGGATCGGCCGGAAGAAGACGGTCCTCATGAATCAGCATCGATTCCTCCCAGAACGATGACCCGGCCCGAGCCGGGGAGAACGAGATGATCGCTGGCCGTGACCTCAGCGCGCGCCCAAGACGGCGCGAAGACTATCCACCGTGGTCCCCGTCGGTCGATATTCGAGCCCGATCAGCCCGGCATAGCCATTGTCCATAAGCCAGTCGACCCGTTGCCGCCAATCGAGAGCGCCGCTGCCGGGTTCGTGCCGGCCGGGTGCATCGGCGAGATGGGCATGGGCGATCCGGTCGACGCGGCCGGCCAGAACGGCGGCTATATCCTCGGACATGACCGCCGAATGATAGATGTCGTAGATCAGCCCGATTTCCGGCCGGCCGACCTCATCGACGATATCGAGACCCTCGGCGGTGGAAGGCAGGAAATAGCCGACGTGGTCGACCAGCGTGTTGAGCGGCTCGATCGCGAGCACGACGCCGGAGCCCGCAAGGATCGGCGCCGCCTTGCCGAGGCCTTCGACCAGCGCGGCGCGCTGTTCGGCTCGGTCGTGCCCAGGCAGGTCGTCGCCGGTCTGCGCGATCAGGACGGGTGCGCGAAGCCGGCGGGCGACATCGATCGAGCGACGCAGGCCCTCCAGGAATTCGCCATGCCGCGCCGGGTCGGTCAACGGCACCATCGGTTCCGCCACCATGCCGGCGAGCGGCAGCCCGGTCTCGTCGAGCGCCGTGGCGATCGCATCGATATCCTTGTTGCTCCAGAGCCAGAATTCGACGGCGTCGAGGCCCGCGCGATGGGCGAGGCGGACTCGATCGGCAAATTCAGGCGCTTCGGCGGCGAAGAGCCATTCGATACAGGCAGAAAGGCGCATGTCCTCGGTCTCTTCGGATCGGCGTTCTGGTTCTCGGGGCGGGCCGCGGGACGAATCGCGACCGGCCCATCCAATCATGGATCCAGCCGCCCGGCGACCGCCCTGCGCACGGGCTGATCGAAGGAGCGACCGAAAATGATGCGGTCTGACGGGATTTTCGGCATTGATCTCGATCAATCTCGGTATACAGTATCCATTATTGGTGATCGATTGATGCGGAGTTGCGGCGTTCTTCCGGGACGTCCCTCCGCTGCGATCGCCCCGGACCCGAGCCCCACGACGAGGAGACGCCCGATGAGCCAGACGGCAGTAATGAACCCTGACGAATTCCGCACGGCGCTTGAGAATGCGATCAAGGGCAAGAGCGCGAACAAGTCGCCCTTTTCGGTGGCCTGGGCGTCGGGCAAGCTCTCGCGCGAGCATTTGTCGCGCTGGGCCGAGAACCACTATCACTATGTCGGCCCCTTCGCCGACTACCTCGCCTATATCTACGCCCGCATGCCGGAGACCTATGTCGAGGCGAAGGATTTCCTGCTCGCCAACATGTATGAGGAAGAGATCGGCGGCGATCGCCACACCGACCTGCTGATCCGCTTCGGCGAAGCCTGCGGCACGACGCGCGAACGCATCACCGATACGGAGAACATGTCGGCGACGACGCGCGGCCTGCAGAGCTGGTGCTATGCGGTGGCGATGCGGGAAGATCCGATCGTGGCCGTGGCCGGCCTGGTCGTCGGGCTCGAATCGCAGGTTCCCTCGATCTACCGCAAGCAGACGCCGACGCTGCGCGACACCTATGGCTTCACGGACGAGGAAGTCGAGTTCTTCGACCTGCACATCGTCTCCGACGAGATCCATGGCGAGCGCGGCTACCAGATCGTGCTGGAGCATGCGCGGACCGTCGAGATGCAGCAGCGCTGCCTGAAGATCTGCGAGATCGGCGCCCAGATGCGCCTGCTCTATACCACCGCTCTTTACAACGACTATGTCGGAGCCGAACTCCCCCTCTCCGAACTCAACCTCGCCGCCTGAGGCGAGGCTGCATTTCGGCGCGTGGGACGAGGCGAATGGCTCGGCTCGCGCGCCTTCATCTCCATGAGAACGGGGCGCCCCTTGATAAGGGGGATCCATCGAGCCTTTCCGCCTGGACGGCAGAAGGCAACACGATCAAAGTGATAGGATTTACGAATTGAAAGCAGCGCTCAAGCTGGAGCTTCGCGAGGCACGGGCCATGATCGCCGCGGCGATCGCGAAGTCTGAGGAAATCGGCGTTCTGGAGACGGTTTGCATCGTCGATGAGGGCGGCTTTCCGCTCGCCATGGAGCGCATGGACGGCGCGCGCATAACGGGTCCGCAGATCGCCTGGAACAAGGCGTTCACAGCCGCCGGGCACAAGCGCTCGACGCATCTCTTCACCACGCCGCCCAATGGCCCGGCACTGCCGGGCAACGAAGCCTTCGGCATCCAGCTCTCTTTCGAGGGGCGTTTTGCAGCCTTCGTCGGCGGCTTTCCGGTTGTCGTGAATGGTGCCGTCGTCGGCGGCGTCGGTCTGTCGGGCGGCAATGGCGAACAGGATACGAAGGCGGGTCTCGCGGCGCTTCAGGCGCTCGCCGATCTGCTCGCCTCGGAAGGACACACGGTTCTGGTCGAGGCCGATATCAAGAAATAGGAGGGGTCGATCACCGCTCTTCGTTCTTTTCACCGCACAATTGACGGGTGTCCCTTGTCGCACCGCGTGACGCTCATCGAAAGCCTGATCGCTTTCGACGTCGAGCCGCATGAATCGATCCTCGCCGCGGCCCTTCGCGCCGAGGTCAACCTGCCACATGATTGCAAGACGGGCACATGCGGTTCATGTCGCTTCAAGCTGGTGGAAGGCGGTGTCGCCTATGCCGGTGAACCCATGGGGCTTTCGCCCGAAGAGGAGAGCGAGGGGTTCGCCCTGGCCTGCCAGGCGACGCCCACCAGCGACATCGTGGCGAGCGCCGAGGTGCTGCCGTCGACGCGGCCGACCCCCGAACTGCATCGCGCGACGGTCAAGTCCATCGAGGCGCTCAGCAATGACGTCGTGCACCTGGTGCTCGAACTGCCCGACGACACGGAATTCACCTATCTGCCGGGTCAATACGTCAACATACTCACGGACGACGGCGCGCCACGTTCCTTCTCCATGGCCTCGCAGCCTGCCGCGGGCCTGATCGACCTTCATATCCGCCGCATCCCGGGCGGCAGTTTCACACAGGCCCGCCTCGCCGCGCTCAAGCCCGGCGACACGCTCGATGTCGAACTGCCCCATGGGGCCTTCTTCCTGCGCAAGGAAGACTACCGGCCCATGCTCATGGTGGCGACCGGCACGGGTCTCGCGCCGATCAAGAGCATGATCGAATCACTGATGGACGATCCGGATTGTCCGCCCGTCGCGCTCTATTGGGGCATGCGCACCGAGGGCGATCTCTATCTCCACCACGACATCCCTGCCTGGGGCGAGCGGCTCTACGAGTTCCAGTATGTGCCGGTCCTGTCGCGCGCCGGCGAAGGCTGGCAAGGCCGGCGCGGCTATGTCCAGCAGGCCGTTCTCGAGGACATAGACGACCTGTCGGATTATGCGATCTATCTCTGCGGCTCGCCCGAAATGGTTGCAGCCGCCAAGAGCGAGTTCCTGGCCAAGGGCGCGAGCGCCAATCACATCTACGCCGACAGCTTTCTGTTTCAGCACAATCGCTGAACGGACCTCTATTTGGTCGCGCTGCCGCCGAGCGTAGTTCGGATGGCGCGCAAGAACACGTCGATACCGATCGGAATCAGGGCATCGACGAAGTCATAGTCCGGATTGTGCAGAGCCGGACGATCCACGCCAGCGCCGAGCAGGAACATCGCCGTCGGGCAGATGCGGCTGAAACGGCCAAAGTCCTCGGATGCCCGCATCGGCAGTCCGGTCGTCACGATCGGAACGCCGGCATCGGTCAGGGCACGGCGCAGGAGCGCCGTCGCCTCCGGGGCGTTGAAGCAAGCGTCGAACGCATCGTGATGGCTGAACGAGACACCGAGGCCTTCTTCGTTGGCGATGTTGGTTGCCAGGGCCTCCGCTCGCGCCATCAGACTGGCCATGTCCTCATTGGTGATGGCACGAAGTGTCACGCGGATCTCGGCGCTGCCGGGGGCGACACCAAATGTCGGCTCGCCCATTCGTGCATGCGTCACGGTCGCCAGCGAAAAACCCGGGCCGAGCGGCGCGCCGCTGCCAAGCGCCGTCAGCGCCGGCAATAGCCGCGAGACGGCCTGCAGTGGGGAAAGGCCTGTCTCGGGCATGGAGGCATGTGCGGTTCTGCCCGCAAGCGTGATCCGCAGGCCGGCCGAGGCGCAGGCGAATGGCCCCTCGTCGAGCGCGGCGACACCGAACGGAAGTCCCGGCATGTTGTGCAACGCCAGCGCCAGTTCGGGACGGATCTGGTCGAAGCGCGGATCCGCGATCACGGCCGCCGCGCCGGAACCATCCTCCTCGGCAGGCTGGAACAGCAGCACGATGCGGCCTCTCGCCGGGCGCATGCGTCCGAGTTCGAGCGCGAGTCCGGCCAATATGCTGCTGTGCCCGTCATGGCCACAGAGATGACCCTTGCCCGGAATCGTCGAACGGTAGACGGCATGACTCAGCTCCTCGATCGGCAGGGCGTCGAGTTCGGAACGAATCAGCAGCGTTGGACCGGGCTCCGCCCCGGCGAAGATCGCCGCGACGCCATGGCCACCAAGTCCCGTCAACAGGAGATCTGGCCCCGCCGTTTCGATGAAACCGGCAACCCGTCGCGCTGTCTCGACTTCTTCGCCGGAGACCTCAGGATGGCGGTGCAACTCGTGGCGAAAATCCGTGAGCGTGGCGATATCAGGAGCGTTCATCATATCCTTCGGGGCCGCCATCGACGGTAGCCGGCGGTTTCGTAACCTCGCCACAAACGGCCGAGGCTCGCCTGCGACACCAGCCACCGGGCTGGTGGCATGGCGCGGCGATGCTGAATCGGCTATGTCATAGTAGGGTCTTGCATTCTGTATCCAATCGCGAAATAGACCCGTCGGGCGGACCGTTTCCGAGCCCGCGCTTGCAAGGGCCGCCGAGGCAGTAGGATCATGAATATCGCTCTGGGGGCAACCCACGCCCCGCTGACTAAACTCGTCACCGCCGCTCTCCGGGAGCGCATTCTCTCGGGCGATATCCCGCTCGGCGAACGGTTGATCGAAGGCAAGCTCTCCGAGGAGCTCGGTGTTTCGCGCATGCCCGTGCGTGAGGCGCTGCGTGAACTGGCGGCCGAGGGCCTGGTGACGATCGAACCGCGTCGCGGCGCGTCGGTCACGACCTTTACCGAAGAGCAGAAGCGCGAATTGGTTGAGGTTCGTGCCACGCTGGAAGCGCTGAATGCCAAGCTCGCGGCCAAGCGCCATGATCCGAGCCAGATCGCCGAGCTGCAGCAGATTCTCGACGAAGGCGCCGGCATTTCGGAGAGCGAAGATGCGATTCAGCTCTCGCAGCAGAATTTTCGCTTCCATGAGGCGCTCGGCAATATTGGCGGGAACTCTGTCCTTCAGGACATGATCCGCTCGTTGCGCGACCGGACTGCCATGCTGTTCGCACCGATCAGCCGCCATCGCGGCAAGCAGAACTGGCAGGAACACGCTGCGATCCTGCGGGCCGTCATTGATGGTGACGCCGAGCTTGCGGCGCTGCTCGCGGCCCGCCATGTCTATAACGCCGCCCAGATACCGCAGGACGGTTGAACCGCCTTCAGGCGCCGACGATCTTTCGGTAGGCAAGGCCGGCGAGCGCTATGTCCTCGAGGCCGACGCCGACCGATTTGTAGAGTGTGATTTCCGTCGGGTCGGTGCGTCCCGCCTTCTGTGCCGTTACGAGTTCGCCGAGCTCTGCGATCTTCTCGTCCGGCAGCGCGGATCGGGCGCCGAGCACGAGATCGCCGGCCTCGCGCAGGCTTTGGGGCCGCCATTCCACCGCGATGATCGATGAACGGGCGAGCGTCAGATCGTCGAGTTCTCGCGTATTGGGTAGGCTCGATCCCACAGCCGAAATGAACGTTCCCGGCTGCAGCCACGACCCATCAAAGAGCGCTGTCTTGCTGCGCGAAGCCGTGACGATGATATCCGCATTGGCGACCGCCTCCTCCGCCGAGGCGAGTCGGGCAGCGACGCCGCTTTCGGTCGCGATGGCTTCGGCGACCATCGCGTTCGGATGCGAGGAAACGATCAGGATCTCCGCGAGCGGATAGGCGCTCGCCATCTGGATCGCATGGGCACGGCCCTGGACGCCGGTGCCGAACAGCGCGAGGCGCCGGCTGTCAGCGCGGGCGAGGTGGCGTGCGGCCAGGACCGAACAGGCAGGCGTGCGCAGCCGGGTGATCGCGTTCGCCTCGAGCGAGGCGAGCGGCCGTCCGTCCTCCGTCGAAAAGAGCGAGATCGCGAAGGAGAACTGGCCGGCAATCGTCGTGTAGACCTTGGCCCCCGTAACGCCCAGATCCGGGATCACAGCGCCGAGCGTCGAGAGCTTGACGCCGCCGGCCTCCGTGCGGATGCGCTCTTGCATGGAGGCTCGTCCGCGTCCGAAGCTCTCGAAGGCGTCGCGCATCACGGCCTGCGCCTCGGCAATGGTGACGGCTTCGGCGACCATGTCGTCGGTGATGTGGAGCACGGAAGTCCTTTCAGTCGAATGCGGAGCCGCCGGTCGTTCAGGACCAGAGCACCCAACTCCGCACGAGAATACCGATCGCGCCGAGCGCGGAAAGCGTCAACAGCATCATGCGAACGGCTTCGCGGGAAAAGAGGCGCGTCAGCGGATTCGAGGCGATGAAGCCCAGAATCATCAAGGGAAACAGCATCAACCCCAGCCAGAGCTGGGCCGTGCTGAAGCGGCCGACGATCGCGAGCATCAACAGCGACAGGATGGCGCCGAAGAAGAACACGCAGGAGAGCGTCGCCCGCAGGCGGGCCGGGGCCACATGCTGCATGACGATCGCGAAGGGTGGGGCGCCCGACGATGTGATCGTGCCCATCAGGCCGGAAGCGAGGCCGGCGAGCATCATGTTCGGCCGCGTCGCCTCGACCCGCCAGCCGCTCAGGCTGAAGGTCACGCCGGTCAGGATCAGCAAGGCGAAGACGATCGAGAACAGCGTCGTCGGCAGGATCGTCAGCGTCGCGCCGGCGACCAGTGTTCCGCCGATCCGGCCGGCCATCAGGGTGCCGGCGGCGGGCCAGTCAATTTCGCTGCGCTCACGCAGGAGCCCGAGCAGAGCGAGGCCGGCGCCGAGCACCAGCAACGGGCCAGGCGCTAGCTCGGGGAAGAACAGCACCGCGAGCGGCGCCGAAACCATGGCAAAGCCGAGCCCGCCTATGCCTTGCAGCAGGGCCGCGACGAAGACCATGGCCGCGCTGCCGGCAAAATGGCCCCAGGCAAAGCCTTCCGGCAACAGGAACGGCAGGCTCTGCATGATCGCTACGCGCCGAGATAGACCGTCTTGATGCGGCTGTAGAAGTCCATGACGTTGGCGCCGCCCTGTTCCTTGGCCGCCTGGTTGCTCGAATGCTTGAAGCCGCCAAAGGGCGCGTTCAAGGAAACACCCGTTGTCGGGCTGTTGACTTTGATGATCCCGTGTTGCGTTTCGCGCGTGAACCGCATCACGGCGTTCAGGTCGTTGGTCACCAGCGAGACGGCGAGGCCATATTCGGTCTCGTCGGCCAGCGCGATCGCCTCGTCGAGCGAATCGATCGCGCGGATCGCGACCACCGGACCGAAGATTTCTTCGCGCATCAGGCGGCTGTCGGCCGGGAGATCGGCGATGACGGCGGGGCTGACGAAATAGCCATGGGCGAGCGCGTCGTCGCCGCTCTCGCGCAATGCCTCGCCGCCGGTCACGATCCGAGCGCCTTCGCTCTTCGCGATCTCGATATAGGCGAGCACCTTCTCATACTGGCCGCGCGTTGCGAGCGGGCCCATCTTGACGCCGTCGGCGGTGCCGGGGCCGACCTTGATCGCCTTGGCGACGCCGGCGAGCTTTTCGACCAGCGCGTCATAGAGCGGGCGCGCCACGAGCACGCGGCTGGTGCCGGTGCAGGCCTGGCCCGTCAGGCCGAAGGCCCCGCGCTCGATGATTGCCGCTGCCTTGGCGATATCGGCGTCGGCGAGCACGACCGTCGCGTTCTTGCCGCCCATTTCGAGCTGGCAGCGCGTGTCGGTCGAAAGCGAGGCGGCGATCTGCTTGCCGACGGCAAACGAGCCGGTGAAGGTCAGCGCATCGATGCCGGGTTCCGCCGTGATCGCCTGGCCGACGGTCGGGCCGCGGCCCTGCACCAGGGCGATCAGGTTGGCCGGCAGTCCTGCCTCGAGCAGCACCTCGACGAGCCGCTGGCCCATCAGCGGCGTGATCTCGGACGGCTTGAAGATGACGCCGTTTCCGGCGGCGAGCGCCGGGGCGATCTTGCGCGCGGCCATGGAGAGCGGGAAATTCCACGGCGTGATCACGGCGACAACGCCGACCGGCTGGCGGACGGAGAGCACCAGCTGTCCAGCCTCGCTCGGATAGGTCTCGCCGTTGAGGCGCAGCGCCTCGCCCGCATAAAGGCGGAAATTCGCCGCGATGCGGCGGGCCTCGTTGCGGGCCTCGTTGATCGTCTTGCCCTCTTCGCGCGTCAGCTCGGCCGCGATCTCGTCGGCTCGGCGCGACATGATGTCGGCGGCCTTGAAGAGGATGTCGGCGCGCACCTCCGGCGAGGCGGCCGACCAGGCCGGGCGCGCGGCCTTGACCGCGCTCACCGCAGCGGCGACATCGGCCGCGCCGGAATCGGGAAAGGCGCCGATCAGGTCGCGCTCATCGGCGGGGTTCGTGTCCTCGAAGGTCGCGCCGCTCGCAGCGCCGATCCACTGGCCGCCGATATAATTCAGATAGGACATTCCATTGGGCTTTCGTGGTGCGCGGCAATCGATGGACGATCGCCTGTCGTTGCAGGGCCGCGTCGGAGCAGTTTCAGGCGCAGGGAATCGTGGTTTGCATGAAGCAATGCGGCCAGACAGAGAGCCGGGGCATGGGAAGATGCCCTAGCGCCGATCGGCCAGCGGGATCCAGGAGACGCTGATGTCGCCATTGACGAAGGTCTGGCAGGCCATGCGATAGCCGGCGGCGAAATCGGCTTCGGTCAGGTGCTTGCGCTCCTTCGGCTTGATCGTGTCGGTATTCTCGATGCCGTCTTCGATCTTGCACTTGCAGGTGCCGCAGATGCCGCCGCCGCATTTGAACGGAATGCCGCCCTTCTCGCGCAGCGAGACGCGCAGGAGGTTGCTGTTGTCCGGCGCGGTAGCGGTCTTGCCGTCATTGGTAACAAAGGTGATCGTGATCATGGGCCGGCTGGCAGTCCATTGCGTGTCGTGTGGGGGAAGAGGCCGCGATCAGGCCGGACGGAGCTCGATGTCCATGCTGCCATAGGTCGTCAGCGTATGAAGCTCGTGGCGGGCTTCATCCAGCGTCTCGAACTTCTCGAACAGCTTGGACGGCACCTTGTTCACGATCCGCGGCGGCGCATCCTCGATGATCGTGATCCGGACCGGATCCTTGATCTCGGCGATGGTGAAATTGGCGCGCTTGTGGCCGTAGAAAATGTAGTCGTAAGATTCGACGGCTGTCAGTCCGTCGGTGATCTCGGTCTTGAACTGTCCGGGCTTGGTGGTCAGGATGAGATACATCGCACGATCCAATCGGGTTGTTGTCATGTGATCTTCAAGACGCGTTCGCCGCATCGACGATGCGGGTGACGCCCAGTTATTCCTGCATGAGCTCGATATCCTGGTGGATCCAGAGCTGGCAGGCGAGGCGGTAGCCCTGGTCGAGCTTTTCGCCGAGCTGCTTTTTCTCTTTCCAGTTCGGCGCGGCGAGATGCTCCGCGCCGCTCAGGATCTTGCAGGTGCATGTCGCGCATTTTCCCATGCCGCAGCTATATTTCAGATGCGGAAACGGGAACTGCTTGATGCCGGCGCGGACGACGAGATTGGTGTTGTCCTTGACCTCGTCCCGGTAGATTTCGCCATTCTTGTGAAACACCACAGTCGGCATACGAACTCTTTCGCCAGCAAATTGATTGGTCGTCGGCCATGGGTCACGGCCATCTCTCCGTCACCCCAGAGAAAGACCGGGATGACGGAGAAGGTGAGGGGCGCCTCAAGCGGCGAGGTTGAGTTCGGAGAGGGGGAGTTCGGCTCCGACATAGTCGTTGTAGAGAGCGGTGGTGTAGAGCAGGCGCATCTGGGCGCCGATCTCGCAGATCTTCAGGCAGCGCTGCTGCATCTCGACGGTGCGCGCATGCTCCAGCACGATCTGGTAGCCGCGCTCGCCATGGATCTCGTCGGAGACGATGTGCAGGTCGAAGAACTCGACTTCCTCGTCCGTGAAGCCATAGGTGTCGCGCAGCGTCGGCGTCTGCTTGCGGTAGATCGAGGGAACCTGCGATTCCAGTCCGACGACCAGGCCGGCCACGGCCACGATCGGGTCTTCCCGCATCGCCACCGCATAGCACCAGCTCTGCAGGCCGCGCGTCGTCGCCGACATGTTTTCCGTATCAGTGATGCGTTCGCGGGTCGTGCCGCAGGCCTCGCCGAAGCGGATCAGCAGGTCGGTGTGGCGGTCGCCGCCGATCTCTTCCTCATACATGTTGGCGAGCAGGAAATCCTTCGCCTCGACATAGGTCTCCGGCATGCGGGCGTAGATATAGGCGAGGTAGTCGGCGAAGGGGCCGACATAGTGATAGTGGTTCTCGGCCCAGCGCGACAAATGCTCGCGCGAGAGCTTGCCCGACGCCCAGGCCACCGAAAAAGGCGACTTGTTCGCGCTCTTGCCCTTGATCGCATTCTCAAGCGCCGTGCGGAATTCGTCAGGGTTCATTACTGCCGTCTGGCTCATCGGGCGTCTCCTCGTCGTGGGGTCCAAGGCATCTACAGGAAGCGGACGGCACCCAATCCAGTGTGGGCGACATCCGGCGGCGATCGATAAAGAATACTGTATACCAAGATGCCTTGCCTGAAAAGGCGAAAGGCGCGGCAGGATTCTGCCCAATTTGGCGGCGTTCGCACCCGCCGGCCGGCCCGCGGGCGTCGAGCAGGGTCCAAGACCTATCACATTATTATGACTGCCGTTCTGACAGTCGGTGATGGCACTTTTGCCGGCGTTCAAGCGCATCGCCCTGGCCGCCGGAACGCTGCGGGCACCATGTCCGATATGGACGGCGGCCGCTTCCATACAGTATATGAAAGTATACAGCCTTGCCCATGCGACCCTCGCGCGCGGCGCTGGTTCGTCACCCCACAAGCGGAACATGCGGTCATGAATCTTCACATCAACGCGGCCGAGCACGGCGTCCGTGCCCAGAACTGCATGGTGGCAACGGGACACCCGCTTGCGGCCGAAGCGGCGCTGAAGGTTCTGGCCGAAGGCGGCAGCGCGATCGATGCGGCGATTACGGCCGATGCCATTCTCGGCGTGGTCGAGCCGATGGCGACGGGAATCGGCGGAGATCTGCTCGCCATGATCGTGCCGTCCGATGGCAAGGCCATCACCTATAACGGCACCGGACGCGCGCCGGCGGCCCTGACCGCCGACCAGGTCGAGGCACTCCCCGGCCGGCGAATTCCGGAGCGGCACGCGCTGTCGGTCACGACGCCCGGCGCCGTGCGCGGCTGGTTCGATCTCCATGCCCGCTTCGGCAGGCTCGATTTTGCCCGGCTGCTCGCCCCCGCCATTGCGCTCGCCGAAGGCGGCTTCGCGGTCGCCCCGATCTGCGCGCGCGAGTGGAAACTGTTCGAGCCGGTGATCGCCCGGGACCTGGTCAGCGCGAAACTCTATCGTGCCGGCGCCGTGCCTGCCGCTGGCGACATCTTCACCAATCCGGAACTCGCTGCCGTGCTGAAGGCGATCGCGGCCGACGGGCCTGCCGCCTTTTATGAGGGCGAGCCCGCGCGTGCTGCCGCCGAGGCCAGCAAGGCCAGTGGCGGCGTCCTCGCCGAGGCGGATTTCCGTGCCCATACCGGCGATTTCCGCGATCCCGTCTCGGCTGTGTTCCGTGGCCTGACGGTGCTCGAATGCCCGCCCAATACGCATGGTGTCGCTGTGCTCGAGGCGCTCTCGGCGCTCGAGCCGCTCGCCCTGCGGCGCGATGATCCCGAGACGATGGTGCTGGCCGCCCGCGCCATGGCGGCCGGTCTCGCCCACGCCAGGAAGACGGTCGCCGATCCGGCGGGCAACACGGTCTGCACGGTGATCGTCGATGCGAGCGGTCTCGCCATCACGCTGATGACGAGCGTCTTCAAGCGGTTCGGCTCGGGCATCGGCGTTCCGGGCTGCGGCTTCGTGCTGCAGAACCGTGGCTCTGGCTTTGCCGAGCCGGGCCACATCAACGGGCCGGCTCCGGGCAAGCGCCCCTATCACACCGTCGTTCCGGCGGCCGCGCTGAAGGATGGCTGCTTCCATGCCGGCTTTGGCGTCGTCGGCGGCGCGATGCAGCCGCAAGGCCATGTCCAGTTGCTGCTCCGCATCGCCGCCTGGGGCGAGCCGCTGCAGGCGGCTCTCGACGCGCCGCGCTGGCGGCTCGAATCCGACACGGCGCTCGCGATCGAAGCCGGCACGCCGCAGCCGATCGTGGATGCGTTCCGCGCCGCCGGCTTCACCGATCCCGCCGGCAGCGGCGAACTGGCCGGTCGCAGCGATTTCGGCGGCGCCCAGATCGTCATGCGCGCATCCGACGGCAGCCTCATCGGCGCGTCGGACAAGCGGAAGGACGGCGTCGCACGCGGCGCCTGATCGGTTCGCCGCCGCGTTCAGCGGTTCCAGCAGGCGACCCAATGGTCCGGCGCCTTCTTGGTGAGGATGGGCACCTGCAGCGAGCAGCGCTCGGTCGCGATCGGGCAGCGTGTATGGAAATGGCAGCCGACCGGGGGATTGGCGACATCCGGCACCTCGCCCTTGTAGACGATGCGCTTTCGCGCGCGCTGCGTCTTCGGGTCCGGCACGGGAACCGCCGATAGCAGCGCCTCGGTATAGGGATGCATCGGCCGCTCATAGAGCGAGTCGCGGCTCGCGATCTCGACCATGCGTCCCGAATAGAGGATCGCGACGCGGTGCGAGATATGGCGCACCACCGAGAGATCATGCGCGATGAAGAGGTAGGAGAGGCCGAGTTCCTTTTGCAGATCCTGCAGGAGGTTCACGACCTGCGCCCGCACCGAGACATCGAGCGCCGAGACGGGCTCGTCCGCGACGATGAATTCGGGCTTCAGCGCCAGCGCGCGGGCAATGCCGATGCGCTGGCGCTGGCCGCCGGAAAAGGCGTGCGGGAAGCGGTCATGCGCATCGCGCGGCAGGTTGACGAGGCGCATCAGTTCGCCGACCTGATCGCGCGCCTCGTCGACATTGCGGACCAGTCCGTGAACGATCAGCGGCTCGGCGACGATGTCGAGCACGCGCATGCGCGGATTGAGGCTCGCATAGGGGTCCTGGAAGACAAGCTGCATGTTGCGACGCAGCTTGCGCAGTTCCTCGCCTTTGACATTGGTGATGTCGCGGCCATTGAAGACGATGCGCCCATCGGACGTGTCGATGCGCCGCAACACGGCGCGACCAGTGGTGGTCTTGCCCGAGCCGGATTCGCCGACGAGGCCCAACGTCTCGCCGGGATAGAGGTCGAAGGAAATATCCTGCAGCGCATTGATCATGCGCGGGCGGGCCCAGAAGCCATTGCGGCCCGCCTGGTAGCGGACACTCAGGCTGCGGACTGAGAGAAGCGGCTGGGCCGTTTCGGGAGCGGAAGCGAGAACTGCAGACATCCGATCCTCACGAAACGGCTTCGGCCAGCGCGGGAGCTTCGCGCCAGGCTGGGGTTGCAGGATGCCAGCAGGCGGCGGAAGCGCCCGCATGCACGGCGACGAGCGGCGGCTGTTCCGCGCATTTCGGCTCCGAAAGCGGGCAGCGCGGGCTGAAGGCGCAGCCCGTGGGCGGCGCAAGCAGGCTCGGCGGCGAGCCCTCGATCGCGATCAGCCGTTCCATCTGGTCGTCGAGGCGCGGTGTCGAGCGGATCAGCCCTTGCGTATAGGGATGCGAGGGGCGCTCGAAGACGTCGTCGGCCAATCCCGTCTCGATGATCTTGCCGGCATACATGACGGCGACGCGGTGGCAGAGGCCGGCGACAACGCCGAGATCATGCGTGATCAGGATGACGGAGAGGCGCAGCGTCTCCTGCAGACCCGCAAGGAGTTCGAGGACCTGCGCCTGGATCGTCACGTCGAGCGCTGTGGTCGGCTCGTCGGCGATCAGCAACTGCGGCTCGCAGGCGATGGCCATCGCGATCATCACGCGCTGGCGCATGCCGCCGGAGAGCTCATGGGGATATTGATCGACACGCCGGCGCGGTGCGCTGATGCCGACTGCGCCGAGCAACTCCTCGGTGCGGGTCCGCGCCTGTATCTTCGACAGGCCGAGATGGCGACGGAGGACTTCGCCGATCTGCGCACCGATGGTCATCAGCGGGTTGAGCGACGTCATCGGGTCCTGGAAGATCAGCGCGACATCCTTGCCGCGAATATCCTGTGCCATCGCAAGGCCCTCGCGCGAGAGCATGGACTGGCCCTTCCAGCGTATGTCGCCGCTTGCGATCCGTCCGGGAACATCGATCAGGCCCATCACGGCCTGCGCCGTGACGCTCTTGCCCGAACCGGATTCGCCGACGATTGCCAATGTCTCGCCGCGGCGGACGGACAGGTCCACGCCGCGCAGTCCATGCACCACGCCGCCGCGCGTATCGAATTCGACGCAGAGGCGGTCGATTTCGAGCAGAGCTGCTTCGCTCATCATATCCATCTCGGTCATGCCTTTGCGGGGGCGCCCGCCGGGGCACCGTTGCGGCGGCGCTCGACCGCCTTCAGCCGGGCGAAGCGCTTTTCGCGTTCCTGCGGATCGGTGGTGACGCGCAGCCAGTTGGCGAAGAGATTGATCGAAAGGACCGTGATCGAGATCGAGAGCCCGGGGAAGGTGATCAGCCACCAGGCGACGAAAATGTAGTCCTTGCCGTTCGAGACATCCAAGCCCCAGCTCGTCGCCGGCGGCTGCACGCCGAGTCCGAGGAACGACATGGCCGCCTCGGCGAGAACGATGTTGGTGAATTCGAGAATGCCGAGCGTCAGCAGCGGCGAGGTCAGGTTCGGCAATATGTGCTTGAACAGGACCCGGCCAGGCTTGCAGCCGATCATCTCCGCCGCTTCGACATAGGGCGTCTGGCGCACGGAGAGAACGATGCCGCGCACGACACGGGCGTAGATCATCCAGTTGGTGACCGCGAGCACGACGATCATGGTCGAAAGGCTCGGGCCGACGGCCGAGATGATGAGCAGGATCATGAGCAGGCCGGGAAAGGCGACCTGGATATCGACGAGGCGCATCATCAGATCATCGATCCGCCCGCCCTTGAATCCGGCGAAGAGCCCGAACAGCACGCCGAACGTGCCGGCGAGCAGCACGACCGACGTGCCCACGAGCAGCGATGCGCGGGCGCCGTAGATGACACGCGAGAGCACGTCGCGGCCGAGCTGGTCGGTTCCCAGCACATGCTCCCAGCTTCCCTTGGGCAGCCAGGCCGGTGGCTTCAGCCGCGCGGCAACCGATTGGATCGCGGGATCATAGGGCGCGATCAGCGGCGCGAAGACGGCCATCAGGATCAGGAGGACGATGACGGTGAAGCCGATCATCCCGGCCTTGTCGTGCCAGAGTTCCAGCGCGATCGGACGGAACGAGCCGGAGCGGGGCTTGGCCGCGGTCGGGGGCGCCGCGTGTGTGGTGACTGCCATGTTCAAGCCAGCTTGATGCGAGGATCGATGAGTTTGTAGAGGACGTCGAGCAGGATGTTCACGATGACGATCATGATCGCGACGGTGAACACGATCGCCTGTAGCAGGAACAAGTCGCTGCGCTCGATCGCCTTCATGGCGGTGAGGCCGAGGCCGGGCCAGGCAAAGACCGTCTCGACCACGACCGTGTAGCCGGCGAGCGCGCTGATGAACTCCCAGCCGGCCAGCGTCAGGAACGGCACCAGCGCGTTGCGCAGCGCATGGCCGAACAGGATGGTGTGGAAGCGCATCCCCTTGGCGCGCGCGGTGCGCACATATTGCTGGTTCAGCTCGTCGATGACGGACGAGCGCACCAGCATCATCAGCCGCGCCAGTGATGGAATGGCGAGCGTGACCGCCGGCAGGATATAGTGCGATGGCCCGCCCACGCCCGATGTCGGCAAGATCTTCAGCGTCACCGCGAAGAACATGATCATCAGGAGGCCGAGCCAGAATTGCGGCAGTGACAGGCCGAACAGCCCGCCAAAGACGACGACCCGGTCGGCGACGCCTCCCGGGCGCAGCGCCGCGAGCGCGCCGAGCGGCAGGGAAAGCGTGACGGCAAGGCCGAGGCCGAGGCCGATCAGCGCGAGTGTGTTCGGCAGTCGCTCGAACACGATCTGGATCGCCGGCCGGCGCTGCCAGAGGCTGTCGCCGAAATCCAGCGTCGAGAGGTCACCGACAAAGGTGATGAACTGCGCGCCGAGCGGCCGGTCGAGGCCCATCTGGTGGTTGAAGGCCGCGCGCTGCGCGTCCGTCGCCGAAAGCGGCAGCATGACCTTGGCCGGATCGCCGACCATGCGCGTCGCGACAAATACGACGAGCGTCACACCGAGCACGACCAGCATGCCCTGAAAAATGCGACGCAGGAGGAATGCACCCATGCTGCAGCCTCTGATCTCTTGGAAGCAAGATGCGACGCCGGCCGCATCCTGGGTTGAAACGCCTTGCCCTTCTCGTGACGTCGAGGCGGACGTCGCCGTCCGCCTCGCTGCCCTGTCGAGAGGTGAGGACTATTCCTCGGTGACCTTCATCTCCTTGACGAGAAGCTTGGAGTCGACGCGCGGCTTCCAGTCGAGGCGCTTGGAGAAACCATAGATGTCCTGCTGGTTCAGCAGCGGTACCAGGTAGTAATTGTCGTGCGCCTTCTTGGTCACTTCGTCATAGAGCGCCTGGCGCTTGGCGACGTCGGTCTCGGTCCGCGCGGCAATGACCCATTCGGCCAATTCCTTGTCGGTGTTCGAGGTCGCGGTGCCGCCGGCCTGATAGGCGAAGCTGGTCTCGCGATCGGCGTCGAGCAGTTCGTTCGAGTTCACGACGAAGATGGCGTCGGGACGCTTGGCCTTGTCGAAGAGCTGGTTCAGATATTCGCCGAACTCGTTGATCTGGATGTCCGTCTTGACGCCGACGGCATCCCAGTAGGCACCGACGGCCTCGATCAGTTCGCGATCCTTGAGCCAGCGGCCGGCTTCACCGACGAGGGTGATGGTCTTGCCCTCGGCGCCGGCTTCCTTGATCAGCGCGCGCGCCTTCTCGGGATCATAGGGGTAGGGCTCGAGCGCCTTGTTGTAACCGAAGGCGCGCGGGTTCACGAGCTGGCCCTTGGTCGGCGTCGCATAGCCGGAGAAGAGGCTCTCGGCGAGGGCCTTGCGGTCGACGGCGAGGTTCAGCGCCTCACGCACCTTCAGATCCTTGACCGTCGGATTCTCGGTCGAGAGGATGATGACCGAGGTCTCCAGGCCCTGGACGGCCTCGGACTTCGGCACGCTGGCAACGAATTCCGGCAGCAGGTTGGTGATGACGTCGAGTTCGCCAGCCATCAGGCCGGACATGCGCGTGCCGGGCTCGCTGATGAAGCGGTAGTTGACCTGGTCGATCGCCGGTGCGCCGCCCCAATATTTCGGGTTGGCCTTGAGCACGACGCTTTCGCCGCGCGACCAGCTGTCCAGCTCATAGGGGCCGGTGCCAACGGGCGCGGTCGCGAAGTTCGGGTCCTTGGAATAGGCGGCCGGAACCATCTTCATCCAGTACATGCGCGACGGCAGGATCGGATCGGCGCCGGTCGTGATGATGCGGACGGTGACGTCATCGACCTTTTCGGCCGACTTGATCGTGCCGAAATAGGACATCTGCTCGGACTTCAGCGCCGGATCGATGATGCGCGTGACGCTCGCCACGACCGCGTCGGCGTTGAAGGGCTCGCCATTGGTGAAGGTGACGCCGGGACGAAGCTTGAATTCCCAGGTGGTCGCGTCGATTTGCGTCGGCGCCGCGGCCGCAAGGCCGGGGACGAGTTCGCCAGCCGGCGTGCGCGCCATCAGCGTCTCGTAGATGTTGTCGTTGATCGCGCGTTCGCCGCCATCGTCGCGCTGCTGCGGATCGAGGGTGGACGGCTCGGAGCCGATTGCGATCGTCACTTCAGATGCGCTCGCGGCAACGGCCGGAAGCGCTGCCATAGCGGCAAATACCACGCCGGAAAGTAAGTTTCTTATCAACGTCATCATCCGCTCCGTTGCTTTAAAGCAAGGTTTGTCAATGCAGCCCTGCGCTGCACGACCGTGCGGATCGTCGGCATTCCCCAAGCCCAGATTGGAGACTCTCTAAACGCGTGTCAAGCAGTCAGTATACAGCGCATTGATCTAGATCAACGCGAGGCGCGTATTCGCTCGCGCGGCGCCTGGACCGGCTGGAAGGGCGCGACCGGCACAGCGGCTTGGCTTCCCATCACATAGTATGGATCGTGAAAGCCTTGCTGCTGATGAATTTTGCAGCGACTGCCGGCTTTATGCTCAACCCCCTGGGCAGGCGCGCCTAGGCATTGAAATGATAGGCCGAAGGACCCCGGCATGATCCGAGGGCATGATCAATATTTCGGCTACTCAAATCGAATTGTATACCTCATACTAAATACAATGGATCGCGGCGTCCCCACCCCAGCTTTTCCAGCCTCTCAGAACGTTCCCTCTCAGGACGCAAATCCTGGCGGCGGATTTTGCCGGCATAGCGAAAGGCGTGCATGGGCCGTGCCGAAGCGGATCACGGCGCAGGCGCCGACCGCATTCAGTCTCATTATTTCCATCATGATCGGCAGGCCGGCACCGCGATAGGGGCCTTGGCGGCCTCATGCGCCGGCGTGGATCAGGTGTGATCCATCTTCGAGGCGCCCAGCGTCGCGCGGCCATATTTGTTGTTGGCCTCGAGCAGGCGCATCAGCGTCGCGAGGAACTGATCGCGCTCTTCTGATCCCAGCGCTTCGAGCAGGCGATCCTGGGCTTTGGCCATGGCCGGATGCATGCGCTCGACGAGGTCTTCGCCCACACTGGTCAGCCGGGCCAGCACCATGCGGCGATCGTTCTGGCTGCGCATGCGCGCGATGAGGCCGCGCTGCTCCAGCCGCACCAGCACATCGGCAACATTGGTCCGGTCGATCCCGAGCGCATTGGCGAGCGTGACCTGGTCGGCGTCCGGATTGGTCGAGAGGATCGTCAGCAGTCCGTACTGGACGGGTGTGATGCCGAAGCCGTCGCATTCCTCGAAGAAGATCGCATAGTGAATCTGGTGCAGTCGCCGCACCAGATAGCCGGGACGGCGCCAGAGCGGCAGCCGCTCGGCGAGCGCCTTGAGAGCGGGGTTCGATGCGGCATCGTCCGCGCTCGCGGTCTCGGCAATCTTCTCCGTGACAGCAGGGGTCTTGCTGTCGGGCGCCGCGCGGCCGCGCTGCTTCTTTTCCGTCATTTGAGCCGCCTTGTTCCGATTCTGCGGTCGAGTTCCGTCGATCATCAGCACACATCGCAATTGCTGTCGAATGCAGCGGCGCGCCGGCCTGCGGTGCCGACCCAGCGCGCGGGAATCGGAGGCAGGCTCAAAATTCGGGCAGATCGACGCAGTCTTCTGTTGTCGATCCGATAAAAGGCGGTACACTGATGATTAAGCGGATCGATGGCTTTCCCCAAGCCCTTTCCAGACCAACCCCACATCAGGAGAGAATTCATGGCCCAGGAGCCGCTCGCCACTAAAGGAAACTTCCTGCACATTTATGATTTCATCGTCGAGGTCGGCCGCGAGGACGAGTTCATCAAGCTTTTCGAGGAATTCGATTATTCGGACGGCAACCCCATGCACAAGTCATGGGCGCAGGTGAAGGACGGTGTGCTCTGTCGCGACACGGAAAATCCGCAGCGTTTCTTCCTGATCGCCGAATGGTCCGACATCGTCGAGCATGCCAAGATCCGCAAGGTTCTGGCGGAAGAGATCAAGCCGGCCTTTGTCGGCCTGATCGAGGGGCGCAAGTTCGTGCCGAAATATGTCGAGGTCGTATCCTCGACCCCGGACGAAATCCTCAACGCCGCCGCGGCCGGCTGATCGACGACGGGGCCGGCCATGCGGGCACTTTACACCTTCTTCCGGTCCTCAACCTCTTACCGCGTGCGCATTGCGCTCGCGGTCAAGGGGCTCGACTGGGAGGCGCATTATATCAGCCTGCCCAGGATGGAGCATCGCGCTCCGGACTATATGGACCTCAACCCGCAGGGTCTGGTTCCGGCCCTGGTCGAGGAGGGCAGGGCGATCGCACAGAGCCTCGCCATCCTCGAATATCTCGACGAGACCTATCCCGAGCCGCCCTTCCTGCCCGGTGACGCCTTCGACAGGGCCTATATTCGCGGTCTGTCGCAGATCATCGGCTGCGACATCCATCCGCTCAATAATGTCCGCGTGCTGAAATGGCTGAAAGAGCGGTGGGGCGTATCGGATTCGGAGCGCAACGAATGGTATGCGCATTGGGTCGTCGAGGGATTTCGGGCCTTCGAGGCGACGCTGGTCAAGGAAGCGCGGCACGGCACCTATTGCTTCGGTGATCAACTGACCATGGCGGATATCTGCCTGGTACCCCAGATCGCCAATGCCAGGCGCTTCAATTGCGACCTGTCTGCCTATCCGCTCACGGTCGCCATCGCCGATCGTGCGGCCGCCCTGCCGGCCATCCAGGCCGTCGCGCCGCAGACGCAGGCCGACGCCTTTTAGAGCGTTTCTGGGCGAAGTCGACAGCGGCTGGCGTGAAGGAAGCACGGCCAATCAAAGAGCTGGATCATCCCATCGTTCTCGTGAAACGATGAGATGATCTATCGGCCTTGGGCGGGACGGCACCGGCGATACCGCCAGCGTCGCGCGACGATGGTCGCCAGTCCGGTGGCCTATGCCACCTTCTTGCCTGCGAGCGTCTGCTTGTCGTAGCCGGCGACCTTCTTGTAGCTGTTCGTGATCGCGGCAAGCTCGGCCGGGTCGATGACATCCTCGATCCGGTCGAACGGCTTGTCACCGCTTCTGAGATAGACTTCGCGCAGGATCGCGTCGGGCGGCGTGGTCCGGTTGGTGCGCACGACATTCGCCGTCGCGCCGAGCCGCTGGTCCTCATAGATCTTGAGCGCCGTTTCGATGTCGTCATGCCCGGCGATCGCGTCGGCCAAGGCGCGTGCGTCGAGGATTGCCTGGCCGGCGCCGTTCGAGCCGCGCGGATACATCGGATGGGCCGCATCGCCGAGCAATGTCAGCCGACCAAAGCTCCAGCGATCGAGCGGGTCCTTGTCGACCATCGGATATTCGAGGATCGAATCCGCCGCGCGGATCATTGCGGGCACGTCGAGGAAATCGAAATGCCAGTCTTCGAAATAGCTGATGAAGTCCTCGGTCCGGCCCTGCTTGTTCCAGTCCTGGCGATCATGCTTCGGCGTCTCGACCTCGGCGACCCAGTTGATGAGCTGGTTGCCCTCGGCGTCGATATTGTTGCGGATCGGGTAGATGACCATCTTGCCATGCGTCAGCCAGCCCGCGCGAACATAGCTCGCGCCGGTCAGATACGGCTTCCAGCGGGTGACGCCGCGCCACATGTTGACGCCGGAATAGATCGGGCCGCCATCATTCGGGTGCAGTTGCTTGCGGATCACCGAATGGATGCCGTCGCAGCCGATGATCGCCGACCCCTCGACGATTTCGGTCGGCCCGTCCGGTCCGCCGATGGCGAAGGTCGCGGTCGCCTTGCCATTCCCTTGGTCGACGCGCAGGCAGCGGCGGCCGGTGATCACGCGATCCGCCCCGGCTTCGGCGATATAGGCCTTGTAGAGGATCTGCTGCAGGTCGCCGCGATGGATCTGGAATTGCGGCCATTCATAGCCGGCATAGGTGCCGACGGGCTCTTTGTATACAAACTGCCCGAAGCGGTTGAAGAAGCAGGATTCCTGCGCCGTGATCGCGACCTCTGCGAGCGCGTCCTTGAGGCCCAGTTCGCAGAGTTCCCGGCTCGCATGCGGCAGGACGCTGATGCCGACGCCGATCGGCCTGATTTCCGAGGCGCTCTCGTAAACCCTTGTTGAAATGCCCTTTCGCTGCAGCATGAGGGCAAGCGTCAGGCCGCCTATGCCCGCGCCGACGATGATGACATCCATGGCCTGCTCCATCCGAAAGCGAGAGATCCTGAAGGCGATTAGCAACCAGCGGCGGCCGCGTGTCAATAAAAAGGAGGTATACTGATGGAATTTTGTATACCGAAAATGCGACGGCCGCGTTAGGCTGCGTTCCGGCGGCATCAGGGCCGCCATCCTTCATGCAAGATCCTCGCCCAATCCCACAGGAGACAGAAGCGTGACTGCAGTTTTCGACCGTGTCGTGATCGTAACAGGCGCCGCGAGCGGCATCGGGGCGGCGACTGCCCGCGCCCTGGCTGGTGCCGACACGGCCCTGCTGCTCCATACGCGCAAGAACGGCGCGGGGCTGGAGACAGTCGCCGAGGCGTGTCGCGCGCTCGGCTCGCCGGTGGAAATCGCGCTCGGTGACCTCGGCGATGCCGACGTGCCGGTGGCGATCGTCGAGGCCGCGCGCTCGCATTTCGGCCGCGTCGACCAGATCGTCTCAAATGCGGGGCAGGCCGCCCGCTCACGCTTCGGCGAATTGTCGCCTGACGATCTGCAGGCCGCGTTCAATTCGATGCCGATCGCCTTCCTGCGCATGGTGACGGCCGCGCTTCCCGATATCGAGGCCTCGTCATGGGGCAGGATCGTCGCCGTCAGCTCCTTCGTGGCGCATATCTTCGGCACGGCCGGACTGAATTTCCCCGCGACCTCGGCCGCGAAGGCCGCCCTCGAGGCGCTGGTCAAGTCGCTCGCCGTGCAACTCGGCCCGGTCGGCGCGACGGCCAATGCCGTGGTTCCGGGCTTCACGCGCAAGCAGGGTGGCGGCCATCTCGCGGCGACCACGGACTCGCTGAAGACGGCGGCATCCGTGACGCCGACCGGCCGTCTGACCGAGCCGGCGGATGTCGCCGCGACGATAGCCTTCCTGCTGTCGCGCGGTGCCGGCCAGATCACGGGGCAGGCGGTCCACGTCAATGGCGGGCTGACGCTGCCCTGATCGTTCAGGCGCCGAAGCGCGCCGGGCTGAAGCCCTCGATGGCCACGGGCGGTGTTTCGTTCGCGATCAGCGCGGCGACGATCCGTCCGGTGATCGGGCCATTGGCGAAGCCGATATGGCCATGGCCGAAGGCGAAGACGAGCCGGCGATGGCGAGGCGCGAGGCCGATCACCGGCAGCCCGTCGGGCGTCGATGGCCGGCTGCCCATCCAGGGCGTCTCGTCAAGCATCGAGCCGAGCGCGATCGTGCCGGCGGCGTCGCGCGTCACGGCCTCGATCTGGCGGTAGTTCGGCGGATCGTCCGGCCGGGCCAGTTCCACACCGGAAAGCAGCCGCACGGTGCCGTTCATCGGCGACATGACATAGCCGCCGGCCGCATCATGGATCGGCCGGCGCAGTTCCACGCCCTCGCCGAGGCGGAAATGGCGGTGATAGCCACGCTCGGCGGCCAGTGGGATGCGGTAGCCGAGCGTCCGTGCGAGCGTGCCCGACCACGCTCCGGCCGCGAGCACGGCAAAGCGCGCTTCGATCGTTCGCTCGCAGCCATACACGGTGACGCCGTCGTCGCGCGGCACGATTCGATCGGCCTTGGCATCAATGAAGCGACCGCCGCGCGCCGTCACGGCCTTGCGGTAATATTGGACCAGCGTGCCGGGGCTCTCGACGGAGCCGCTGTCGCTGAAGAAGAGGCCGTGCGTGAAGCGCCGCGCCAGGCAGGGCTCGAGCGCATCGATATCGGCGGCGGTCAATGGTTCGGCGGCAATCCCATATTGCGCCAGCACGCTGCGCTCGATCGCGCTGCCCGAAAAGGCAGCCTCGCTGCGATAGAGCCGCATCCAGCCATTACGCCGGATCAGATGGCGCGCGCCGACGAGATCCGCGAGCGCGATGTGGCTCTCGAAGGATTTGGAGACCAGCGCATCGAATAGCGCCGCGCTCCGGCGCCAGGCCGTATCGTTCGCGGCGAGGAGGAATTTCTCGACCCAGGGCATCAGCGCCGGCAGCGAGCGCAGCCGCGCCCGAACCGCAATGTCGCGGCCGAGCGCATAGCGTATCAGCCGCTTGCGGACATCGGGGCTCGCGACGGGGAAGATCGAGTTCCGGCTCAGCACGCCGGCATTGCCGAAGGAGGCCCGGCGGCGCTCGTCGCCCGGATCGAGCAGCATCACCTTCAGTCCGCGTTCCTGCAGGTGGAGAGCGGAGGAAAGTCCGACTATGCCCGCACCTACGATGATGACGTCGGTGTGTTCTGTCATTGATCCGATGAGGCCAGCGAAGAGATGCGCAATGATCGACAGCGCCCGGGGGCGGAGACTTAGCGCAGATCGCGACGCAACGGAATCCCTCGATCGATCACGCTTTGACGATCAATGCGGCGTCATATCTGTTCGATGTCGCCGGTTTCGGATTGGGCGAGCGTGAGCGGATAGCGCTCGGGGTGATGCGCCAGCATCGTCATGTTGACGGGGCGGTTGCGTCCGTCGAAGGCGATCTGGTCCACGGTCAGGACAGCAGCCGGCGGAACGAGATCAAGCAGGTCGGCCTCGCGCTCGGTCACGAGCCGGGCGCTGAGCGTGGTTTGTCCGCGCACGGGGCGGATATGGAAGCGCTCTCGGAGCTCGGCATAGAGCGAGCGGTTATCGGACGTCCAGTCGAGGTCGATCAGGCCGGGCACCCGCGCGGCAGAGAGCCAGTCGGTCTGGATCACGACCGGAACGTCGTCGAGCAAGCGCAGGCGCGACAGTACGAACACCTCGGCGCCGGGCGGCAGGAACAGCGGGCGCGTAATTTCGAGCGGTGCCCGGTAGATGCGGGCGTCGAGCAGGCGCTGGCCGGGCCGGCGGTTATTGGCGAGCGCGGTATTGGTGAAGCTCTTGAGCAGGTGCAATTCGAAGCCCTGATGGCCTTCGACGACATAGAAGCCCTTGCCCGGCTGGCTCTGCAGGAAGCCCTGCTGCACGAGATCGCGCATCGCGTGGCGGATGGTGATCCGGCTTACTCCGAATATATCCACAAGTTCGCGTTCCGACGGCAACTTGCCGCTGCGGGGAAGCCGGCCCTCCTCGATCGCCGCGAGTATGGCGCCATGCACCTGGCGATGAAGCGGCCTCGGATCTTCGCGGCTGATGCTGCCATGCGCCACGGCGGCTGCATTCTCGTCGGAGGCGGCAGTCTCCAAATCCGTGCTCCCCATCGGTCCCATATCGTCCCCTGTATCATGCCCCGGCTTCGCTGGCCGGCCTCCTCACGGACATGATGTCACGAAAGACGGCTTATTGACATGACTGGATATATCCAGTGGTAATAGCCCATCGGACAGGCGCCACAAGAGCGCCGTCCCATCCAATGACGGCAGCGTCATATCCAGAGAACGAGGGGAATAAGCGAATGTCGATAAAGTCGATCGCGCTCGGCGCGACCATGTTCTTGACGATGATGGCCGGCGCGGCTCAGGCCGAGTCGATCTCCGTGTTCTGCGGAGCCACTGATTACGATCTCTGTGTCAAGGCGGCCGATGCCTGGAAGGCGAAGACCGGCAACGAGGCCAAGATCAACAAGATGCCGGCGCTGCTGGATGACGCGATCCCGCTCTATCAGCAGCTCCTCGCCGCCAAGTCGCCCGATGTCGACGTGCTCTTCCTCGACGTCATCTGGCTCGGCATGTTCAAGAACAACCTGCTCGATCTCAAGGGCAAGATTCCGCAGGCCGATATCGACGCGCATTTCAAGTCGACCGTCGGCGCGGGCGAGATCAATGGCGAGCTGATCGCCATGCCGGCCTATATGGATGTCGGGCTGATGTTCTACCGGAAGGATCTTCTGGAGAAGTACGGCAAGCCCGAGCCGAAGACCTGGGACGAACTGGCGGCAACCGCCAAGGAGATCCAGGACAAGGAACGCGCCGCCGGCAATGGCGACATGTGGGGCTACACCTGGCAGGCCAAGAGCTATGAGGGCCTGACCTGCGATGCGATCGAGCTGATCGCCTCGAACGGTGGCGGCACCATCATTTCCGATGACGGCAAGGTCACGATCGACAATCCCGAAGCCGCCGAGGCGATCACGCGCGCCAAGGGCTGGATCGGCACGATCACGCCGGAAGGCGTGCTGAACTATGACGAAGAGGCCTCCCGTGCGGTCTTCGAGGCCGGCAATTCGGTCTTCCACCGCAACTGGCCCTATGTCTGGGGCACCTCGCAGACCGCTGGCGGCAAGATCGTCGGCAAGGTCGGCATGATGCCGCTTCCGGTCGGCAAGGAAGGCCAGAAGTCGAGCGGCTGCCTCGGCCCGATGTATTTCGGCGCCTCGAAATATACGACGCATCCCGAGCTCTCGGCCGAGTTCATCGCCTTCATCACCGGCCCGGAAATGCAGAAGATGCGCGCCGTCGAGGGTGCCTATAGCCCCTCCATCTCCGCGCTCTATTCCGATCCCGACGTGCTGGCCAAGCTGCCCTTCCTGAAGGACACCGCACCGGCCTTCGCCGACAGCGCCGCGCGCCCCTCGGGCTATACCGGCACGAGCTATAACCGCGTCTCGCAGGCCTTCTACCGCGCCGTGCACGACATGCTCTCGGGCGAAGCCGACGTGAAGGCGGACCTGACGAGCCTCGCCGCCAAGCTCGAGAAGCTCAAGGAAAGCCGCTGATCGGTTCGCCCCTTCCTTCTCCCTCCCCCTTGTGGGGAGGGGCCGGGGAGGGGCACCGACGCTGCCTGTTGAGGCGTCGCGATACTAAGTCTATCCGGAGGGACCGAGGCGGTACCCCTCCCTAGCCCTCCCCACAAAGGGGAGGGAAATCGGGCATTGCGGGCCGAACCATTGGCGCGTGCCTGTTTCCGCTGTTCCGGGACGATTGCTTTCCCCGAACGGCCGCTTCTTCCCAATCGAAGACCGGGAACCAAATGGCATCGGTTACGCTCAAATCCGTCTCGAAGAGCTACGGCACCAATGCCGTCATTCGCGGCGTCGACCTTGATATCAAGGATGGTGAATTCGTCGTCTTCGTCGGCCCCTCCGGCTGCGGCAAGTCGACCCTGCTGCGCCTCGTCGCCGGGCTGATCCCGGTTTCGAGCGGCGTGGTGGCGATCGATGGCGAGGACGTCACCGACGTCCCGGCCTCCAAACGCGGCATCGCCTTCGTCTTCCAGTCCTATGCGCTCTATCCGCATATGAGCGTCGCGCGGAATATCGGCTTTGCGCTCGAGACACTCGGCATTGGCCGCGACGCGATCCGCACCAAGGTGCGCGACGTCGCGAAGATGCTGAAGGTCGATCACCTGCTCGATCGCCGTCCGCGCGAACTTTCCGGTGGCCAGCGCCAGCGTGTCGCCATCGGCCGCGCGCTCGTGCGCAAGCCCGATGTCTTCCTGTTCGACGAGCCGCTTTCCAACCTCGATTCCGACCTGCGCATGGAGATGCGCGTCGAGATCGCCAAGCTCCATGCCGATATCGGCACCACCATGATCTATGTGACGCATGACCAGGCCGAGGCGATGACGCTGGCCGACCGGATCGTCGTGCTCAATCATGGCCTGATCGAACAGGTCGGCACGCCGCAGGAACTCTATCACACGCCCGACAGCCGCTTCGTCGCCGGCTTCATCGGCAGCCCGCGTATGAACTTCGCGCCCGTCAGCGTCGAGGGCGCCGGCGAGACCAAGCATCTCTCGGGTCCCGGCGGCTTCGCGATCGACCTTGCCTTCAGCGGTCAGGGTGCCGGCGCCGCCTCGATCGGCGTGCGCCCGGAAGCGATCGCGATCACGGGCGAAGGCGAGGGACGGCTTTCCGGCCTGCTCGAACGCATCGAGGATCTCGGCCACGAGCATTTCGCCTATGCGCGCCTTGCCGATGATTCCGTCTGGGTCGTGCGCGTCGCCGGCCGCCCGCCGCTCGAACTGAAGGGTCGCATGGTCGGTCTCGCCTTCCGCGATGCCGACCTGTTCGTCTTCGACGGCGATGGCCGCCGGCTCGATCATCACGAGAGTCATGAGCGGGCCAGCGCGGCGCAGTTCCGTGAGGCACGGCGATGAGCACGCGCCTCGCTCGCCGCGAGCACCGCGCCGCATGGCTGTTCCTGACGCCGCTGGCGCTGGTCATGCTGCTCGTGGCGGTCTGGCCGCTCAGCCGGACGGTCTTCTTCGCGTTCACCAACGCCTATCTCGACGACCCGACCAATTATTCCATGGTCGGCATCGATAATTTCATCGAAGTGCTCACCGATAGCGGCTGGTGGCATGTCGTTCGCAACACGCTGGTCTTCACCTCGATCTCGGTCGCGATCGAGACCGTGCTGGGCCTCGCCATTGCGCTGCTGATCAATGAGGCGATCCCTGGCCGCGGGCTGGTGCGCGCCGCGATCCTGGTGCCATGGGCGATCCCCGTCGTGGTCGCGACCAAGATCTGGGACTGGATGCTGAACGACCAGTTCGGCGTCATCAATGCGCTGATCGTCGGTCTAGGCCTCTCCGACCATGGCATCGCCTGGACGGCAAACAGTTCGCTGATCATGGGCGTCGTGATCTTCATCGATGTCTGGATGACGACACCCTTCATGGTGCTGCTCATTCTCGCCGGCCTGCAATTGCTGCCGGGCGAGATCTTTGAAGCCGCCCATGTTGACGGCATTCCGGCCTGGAAGCGCTTCTGGTCGATCACGCTGCCGCTGCTCACGCCGGCGATCGGCGTCGCCGTGCTCTTCCGCGCGCTCGATGCGCTGCGCATGTTCGATCTCGCCTATGTGCTTTCGGCCAGCAACGAGAACATCATGACGGTCTCGATCTATGCTCGCGATCGGCTGATCAGCTATCAGGAGCTCGGTGTCGGCTCGGCCGCCGCGAGCTGCGTCTTCCTGCTGGTCGCCTTCGTCGCCATCCTGATCATCGGCGTGCTGCGCCTCGATCGTTCCGCGGGAGCCGCATGATGGCCGATGTCGCAATTCGCAGCGCCACGACGCGCCGGCGTTCCTCGGCCAGCTACCGATTCTGGCGCCGTGTGCGCCAGGGCTTTCTCGGCCTCGCCGTTCTCGTCGTGCTGGTCTATGTGCTCTTTCCCTATTACTGGGCGATCGTCTCCTCGACCAAGCAGGGCGCCGAACTCTACCAGAACGCCTTTGTTCCGGCGCTGAACTTCACCTATTACCGTTCGCTGTTCGAGAACCCCGTCTTCCTCGGCTCGCTCGTCAATTCGACCTTCGTTGCGGTGTCGACCACGGCGATCTCGCTCATCCTCGGCCTGTCCGCCGCCTATGCGCTCGGTCGCATCGATTTTCCGCAGCGCCGTTTCGTGCTGATGGCGATCCTGATGATCTCCATCTTCCCGCAGGTCGTGGTGCTCTCCGGCATGTTCGAGCTGATCAACTGGCTCGGCCTCTACAATCGGCCGAGCGCGCTGGTCGTGACCTACCTGCTGGCGACGGTGCCGTTCACGACGTGGATCCTGACCACCTTCATCCGCGAGTTTCCGCGCGAGCTGGAGGAGGCGGCGATCATCGATGGCTGCTCGCATTTCCGCATCCTGATGAAGATCCTGCTGCCGCTGATGGGGCCGTCATTGGCCAGCACCGGCATCCTTGCCTTCATCCTGTCGTGGAACGAGTTCCTCTTCGCGCTGACCTTCATCCTGACGGACGCCAACCGCACCGTTCCAGTCGCGATCGGGCTTCTCGGCGGCAGCAGCCGCTATGAATACCCCTTCGGGCAGATCATGGCGGCGTCGGTCACCGTCACGCTGCCGCTCATCATTCTCGTGCTGATCTTCCAGCGCCGGATCGTGTCGGGCCTGACGGCCGGCGCAATCAAGGGCTGACGGCAGACGCCTCTCCAACAAGGGTTCGATCATGGTCGACATGCTCGTCAAGCTTTACGACTTGAAGCCCGATCCGGCGCTCGACAAGCGCATGGCGGATCAGGGCTTCGTCATCCGCCGCGTCCTGCCGCCCGAGCTGCGCGCGCTGACGGCCTGGATCGGGCCGCGCTTCGGCGAGGGCTGGGTGAGCGAGGCGACCGTCGCCGTCGCCCATCAGCCGGCCTCCTGCTTCATCGCCGTCAGGGACGGACAGATCGCCGGCTTCGCCTGCTATGACGCGACCGCGCGCGGCTTTTTCGGCCCGACCGGCGTGGACGAGTCGATGCGCGGCAAGGGCGTCGGCCATGCGCTTCTGCTCGCGACGCTGCTCGACCTGCGCAATCAGGGTTATGGCTACGGCATTATCGGCGGCGCCGGACCGACCGATTTCTATGCCCGCAGCATCGGCGCGATCCCGATCGAGGGTTCGATCCCGGGCATCTATGCCAACATGCTGCCGATTGCCTCGCCGGACGGCGTGTCGGAATCGCGGAGCTGACGGGCCGCGCTCAGCGGATCACCAGCACCGGCAGCGTCGTGCCGAGCAGAACCTTGGAAGCCTGGCTGCCGAGGATCATGCGTTGAAGGCCACGGCGGCCGTGCGAGGCCATGACGATCAGGTCGCAGCCGCGCACCATGGCGGTGTCGATGATCGCCTCGGCCGGGTTCGCCGTGCTGATCTTGACGCCGGCGCAGGAGACGCCGAGCGCGAAGGCCTTGGCCGCCACCGCGCTCAGGATTTCCGTCGCGTTCTCATCCAGCGTCGCGCGGTCGATCGGGTCGACATCGCCGGCTAACTCCAGTGGCGGTCGGGTCGCGGTCACGGCGGTGACATTGGCGTGGAGCGCCGCAGCGAGCGCCAGTCCGCTGTCGACGCCCTTGTCGGCGAGTTCCGAGCCGTCGGTCGCGATCAGTATGTGCTTGTACATGGGCCGTCTCCTCGCCGATTTGGATTAGAATAGCGCGCGCGAGGGGCGATGGCTTGCGCCAGATCAAGCGCGATCCGCGTTGATCAGCCGGCCGTCTGCGCCAGCTGTTCCGCCCAGACGGCCCATGAGGCGCCGAGATGATCGCGCATCGCCGCCTCCGCCTGGTCGGGGTCTTTCCGGCTGACGGCCGCGAAGATCGCGGCATGGCCTTCATAGGCGGCGGTCTCGGTCTGTTCGTTGCGCACGAGCCGTGCCCAGCGATCCATGAGCCAGCTCACAAGCGCGCTGTGGACCGAATCGAAGACCGGGTTGCCGGCGACGGCGAAGAGGATGCGGTGGAAGACGATGTCGCTGGCGTCGAAGCCCTGCCGGTCACCGATCGCGCGGCGGTTCTGCGCCAGCGCCTCCTCGAGCGCGCGCAATTGATCCGCGTTGATGTACTGCGCGGCATGACGGGCCATCGCCGCCTCGATGAAGACGCGGGCATCGAAGAGATCCTTCAGGCTCTTCCGGTCGTCGATGATCATGCTGACCACGCCGTCCAGTGTGGTCATGACATTGTCGACGCTCGGCTGCCGGACGCGGGCGCGCCGGCCTGACTCGGTGACGATCAGCCCCTTGTTCTGCAACGACAGGAAGGCTTCGCGCACGGCGGGGCGGCCAGTGTTGAAGGCCGCCATGATATCGCGCTCCGAGGGCAGGCTGTCGCCCGGCTTCAGCTGGCCGGAACGAATGAGCGCCTCGAGCCGGCTCGCGACCAGCTCGTGCAGTTTCGGGCGGTGAATGGGTCCTGGCGCGAGATCCAGCGGTCGCGCGGGGGCCTGCTCGTTCTTACCGCCTGATGGCATGCGACGTTCCTCCGGCCTGTCGGTCTTCGTCTTTCACGCGTCTGCGCTTGTCACTTTATGGCATAAGTGATTACGTGCTGTCAGGCTGTTATGCCAGTTTGAGTGTCGGGAGGAATCGAGAATGGCTGAGGCAGAATTGTCGAAGCTTGGTCATGACGTGCGCGGCCGCGCCTCGGCCGAAACCCTGTCCGCGTTCGTCGAGAGCGTTCTGCGTGCCGCAGGAACCGAGACCGGACATGCCCGCTCGGTGGCGTCGGCTCTGACCGAGGCGTCGTTGCGCGGTGTCGACAGCCATGGCGTCCGCCTTGCCGTTCACTACGCCAAGGTGGTGCGCACGGGCCGCATCAATCCGAACCCGCAGCTCAAGGTCGATCGCACAGGACCCGGAACCGCGATCCTCGACGCCGATAATGGCTTTGGCCATCATGCGAGCTTCGCCGCGATCGACGAGGGCGTAGCGCTCGCTGCCGAGACCGGCATCGCGGCCGTGTCGGTGATCAACTCCTCGCATTTCGGCGCTGCCGGCTGCTATTCGCTGCGCGCCGCCGCCTCCGGCTATGTCGGTTTCGCCTTCGCCAATTCCGATTCCTTCGTGCTCGCCCATGACAGCGTCGAGCCGTTTCACGGCACCAATCCGATCAGCTTCGCCGCGCCGGTCGCTGGCGAGCGGCCCTTCCTGCTCGACATGGCGACGAGCACGGTGCCGTGGAACCGCGTCCAGGACATGATGGCCAAGGGTCTCACCCTGCCCAACGACGTCGCGGTCGATTCGAGCGGCGCCATCACGCGCCAGCCGGCCGAGGCGGCGGCGCTGTTGCCGATCGGCGGGCTGCATTTCGGCTTCAAGGGTGCGGCGCTGGCCTCGATGCTCGAGATCCTGAGCGCCGTCATGACCGGGAGCCCGCATTGCACGGAACTGCTCGGCATGGTCGGCCCCGACTGGTCGACGCCGCGCCGTCTCGGCCATTTCTTCATCGTGATCGATCCCGCCCGCTTCGTGCCGCGCCCGCTCTACGATGCCGCCATGGCGGCCTATCTCGCGGATATCCGTGCCGCGCGGGCTCGGCCGGGCACCAGCGTCATGGCGCCGGGCGACCGCGAATGGAAGGTCGAGCGGGAGCGCTCGGCGAATGGCATTCCGGTTGCGGAGGCGCTTGCCATCGCATTCGACAATCTCGCGGCCGAACTCGCCGTTCCGCCGCTCGCCTATCTCTGAGCTGCATCTGGGGAGGACAAGAACATGGCGGAACTCGCCGGAAAGGTCGCGCTCGTCACCGGCGGCGCGACAGGAATAGGCCTCGGCGCCGCGAGGGCGCTTGCGGCCGAGGGCGCGGCGCTGGTCCTGTTCGGGCCGGATGTCGGCGCGCTCGAACGGGCGGCGGCCGATCTCGTCGCCATCGGCGCGACGGTGCGGACCGTGCAGGGCGATGTCGCCTCCGGCCCGTCCGTGGCCGGGCTGGTCGACACGATCGAGTGCGCTTTCGGCCGCCTCGACATCATCGTCAACAGCGCCGCGATCCAGCCCTATGGCACGGTCGAGACCATGGCCGAGGCCGATTGGGACCGTGTGCTCGCGGTCAATCTCAAGGGCATCTACCTGACGGGCCATTACGGCATTCCCCTGATGCGGGCGGGTGGCGGTGGCGCGATCGTCAATGTCGCCTCCGTGCAGGGCATCGCCTGCCAGACCAATGTCGCCGCCTATGTCGCGTCCAAGGGCGCCGCGCTGGCGCTGACCCGCGCTATGGCGCTCGACCATGCCAAGCACGGCATTCGCGTCAATGCGGTCTGCCCCGGCTCGATCGACACGCCGATGCTGCGCTTCGCGGCCTCCGAGAATCTCGGCCCCGGCGAGACCGAGGACGATGTGATCGCCAAATGGGGCGCGGCGCATCCGATCGGCCGCGTCGGCACGACGGATGATGTCGGCGCCATGATCGCCTTCCTGGCCGGGCCCCGGGCGGCGTTCTGCACCGGTGGCGAATATAAGGTCGATGGCGGTCTTCTCGCCAAGATCGGCGTTGTTCTTCCCGATTGATGGATTGATGGCCGGCCCATACGTCACCTGGCGTATTTATCCGAACTATAGGCTATGTAATGCCTGCCTGGGCCGAGTCGGGATGGACATTTTTGTTTTTCTCGTCATAAACCGGGCCAGTCGAAGGACTAATTCGGGGAGTTAGACATGAAATTCAAGTTTATGGCGATCGGTGCCGCGCTTCTCATGAGCGCAGGTTCCATCGCTGCTTCCGCGCAAACGTTGAGCTATTCGGATGCCGGCGCGATGCTCGCCAAGAGCTGCGGCCCTGACATCCAGAAGTTCTGTTCGACGGTCAATCTGGGCAATGATCAGCTGCGCCAGTGCCTGCTGCAGCATGAGAGCCAGATCAATCCGCAGTGCGTCACCGACTATAAGGTCGCTGTCGCTTCGATCGCCAAGCGCGTCGCCGCGCAGAACTCGATCGAGAAGGTCTGCGCCAACGACGCGGCCAACCGTTGCCAGGGCATGGTTCCCGGCGATGGGCATCTCCTGTCCTGCCTCGTGACGGCCGCGCGCGTCGTCAGCAAGAAGTGCAACCAGGTGATTACCGACGCCGGTTATCGGTAGGCCTTATGTCGAAACGCGATAGGAATGCACGCATCATGACACTCCGCACCGCCGGCATGGCGTTGGCCGTCTCCCTGCTCGCATTGGCAGGCCCCGCCTCGGCCCAGACCATGCTGACCTCAGACCAGATTGCGCAGAGCCTCCAGAACGTCACCTCCGACGCGCCCGTCATCTCGGCGGCCGTGCTCCAGGCGATGGCGCTTCAGCACATGAAGCAGTTCCCCGGTGAATCCGGCGTGACGCAGCCGCTGCCGGTCAAGCTCGACAGCCTGGCGCAGATCAACATCCAGATCCAGTTCCAGCTCAATTCGGCGATCATCAAGCCGGAATCCTATGCGGCTGTGGGCTCGATGGCGGATGCGATCCACAACCCGATCCTGGGCGGCTACAAGTTCCTGGTCGTCGGCAATACCGACACGACCGGCAACCGCGCCGACAACATGAAGCTCAGCCAGGCGCGCGCCGACGCGATCGTCGAGGCGCTGACGACGACGTTCAACGTCGATCCGCGCCGCCTCGAGGCGGTCGGTCTCGGCGAGGAATCGCTGCTCGATACCGCCAATCCGAAGGACCCGATCAACCGTCGCGTCCAGCTGATCAACGTCGGCAAGTTCCTGCCGACGCCGTAATCGGCACGGCCCCGTTTCTGATGCGCCGCCCCCACATGGTGAGGGCGGCGTTTTCGTTTCAGCGGCGCGTGGCGGCGAGATAGTCGCCATTCACGAGATTGCGCAGCTTGCCGTCCTGCAGGTAGAGCATCACGGTCTCGACCGCGAGGCGGCGTGCATCGGCCGCACTTTCCGGGCTCGACCAGGCCGCGTGCGGTGTCAGCAGCAGGCGGTCCGCGACACCGGCAGCCTTCAGGTCGCGATAGGCGAGGGCGATCGCATCATCGGCGCGTGGCGGCTCGACCGGCAGCACGTCGATGCCTGCGCCTGCGATCTCGCCGTCCCGGATCGCCGCGATCAGCGCCGGCACGTCGACGATGGCGCCGCGCGCGGTATTGATCAGGATCGCGTTGGATTTCATGCGCTGCAGCGCCGCCTTGCCGATCATGCCCCGGGTTTCGGTCGTGAGCGGGCAGTGCAGGCTGACGATGTCGCTCGTCGCCAGCAGCGCTTCCAGCGTCTGCACGCGCTCGATGCCGAGCGCGATCTCCGTTCCCGGCGAGACATAGGGATCATAACCGACGACGCGGAAGCCGAAGGCCTTGGCGCGCAGCGCCGTCGCGGTGCCGATGCGGCCGAAGCCGACGACGCCGAATGTGCGCCCGCGTGAACGGCGCACCAGCGGGGCGAGGGCGCTGTTGAAGCCCTGGATCGGGTCCTGCACCAGATGCTCGTGATAGCTGACGATGCCGCGCGTCAGCGCCAGCATCAGCGCGATCGCATGGTCGGCCACCTCGCTGGTGCCGTAGTCGGGCGTGTTGCAGACCGGTATGCCGGCGCGCCCCGTCGCCTCGAGATCGATGTGATCGAAGCCGACGCCGGCCCGCGCGATGATCCGGCATTTCGGGATGCGGGCCAGGAAGTCCGCGTTGATCTTCATCTCGTGCCAGACGACGATCCCGTCCGCCTCCGCGAGCGCCGCGTCGGGCAGGCTTTCCGGCGCCCGTTCGCGGCAGATCGTCCAGTCGACATCAGGACCGGCAGTCTGGCGCTCGATGGTGCCATCGTCGGGATACTGGGCGTCGGGCGTGAAGAGGCGTAGGCGCGAAGACAAGATGAACTCCCTGAGCGTGTTGGTTTTTTGTTCAGCGGTGCCGCGGCGCGGCGATGGAACGGCGCAGCAGCACATTGCTGCCGAGCATGATGCGGCGTGGCGGCATGTCGAGGCCGCGCAGCCGGTCGAGCAGCAGCCCGGCCGCCTGCCGCCCGACTTCGACCATGTCGCGGTCGATCACGGTGATGGGCGGATAGACCAGATCGCCGAGCAGCGGATCATCGGCGCCGACGAAGGAGATGTCGTCGGGAATGGTGAGGCCGAGCAGGCGCACGGCGCGCAGCGCGCCATAGAAGATGTCGCTGCCCGCCGCGAGGATCGCCGTCGGCGGATTGGCGCCGGTCAGCAGGTCGTGCGTTTCGGCGGCGCCATATTCGGCGCTCTGCCGATTGGCACGGATCAGCCAGTCGTCGACCGGCAGGCCGGCCCGTTCCAGCGCGCGGCGGAAGCCCGCGACGCGGTCGCGGCCGGGGCGGATATTCTGCGAGGCGGTGACGAGCCCGATGCGGCGATGGCCGAGTTCCAGCAACTGCCCGACCACAGTCTCGATCGACTGCATGTGCTCGCTATAGACGACGTCGGCCTCGACCGGCACCTCGCGGTCGAGCACCACGACGGGCACGCCCATGCGGCCGATCTCCTCGATCGTGGCGGTGGCCGTCTCGTCGGAGAGCGTCACGATCAGCCCGTCCATCTGGCGCTGCCGCGCCGCCTGCAGGAACGCGACCTCGCGGGCCGGCGAGCGGTTCGAGGAGAAGGCGAAGAGCATGTAGCCCTCCGGCGCCAGCACGGTCTCGGCGCCCTGCGCGACGCGGGCAAAGACCTGGTTGGTCATGTCCGGGATGAGAAAGCCGATCGTCTTGGTCTGGTTGGTGCGCATGGCGCGCGCCGCAGCATTCGGCTGGTAGCCGAGCTCGGCCATGGCGGCCAGCACGCGGGCCCGCGTCTCCGGCGCCACGCGCGGGCTCTCGCCGGCAACGCGCGAAACCGTCCCGATCGAGACGCCGGCCGATGCCGCGACCTCATGAATGGTCGGCTGGCGCCGGCCGCCGGCGGGCGTCTTGACTGACATAACGTTTACATCCTTGCCCTGACTTTTGCCGATCAGGCAGCATGGATCATCGATCGCATGCGGGCTTCCTTCGTGCCAAACTGCCATTGAGTCCCTGATTAATCAAGGAAGATCATGTCAGCGACCAAAAGCGGGCCATGCGACAGTGGATCGAAACGAGCGTGTTGACGTTTACACGATCATGGCATTTGATGGGTCCATGCCCCACGCCAAGGGCGGCCGACTCACGCCTTGATGTCGGCCGTTCCTACGGGGCGCCGTGTCAGGGAGGACATGACGATGGATCCATTCGAGCGCCGGCAACTCGGCCGCACCGATATCATGCTGCCGCAGATCGGCTTCGGCGCGGCGCCGCTCGGCGAGCTTTTCACCAAGGTCACCGAGGCCGATGCCGAGGCGACGCTCGCGACGGCCTGGGATGCCGGCGTGCGCTCCTTCGACACCGCGCCCTGGTATGGCCGCGGGCAGAGCGAGCACCGCGTCGGCCGCTTTCTCTACCAGAAGCCGCGCGGCGAGCTGATCCTCTCGACCAAGGTCGGCCGCATCCTGCGCGCGCCGGTGACCAGGCCCGACGCCTTCGATACCGGCTTCTGGGCCGGCGGCCTGCATTTCGAGCATTATTTCGACTATTCCTATGACGGCATCATGCGGGCCTATGAGGACAGTCTGCAGCGGCTCGGCATGAACCGCGTCGACATGCTGGTCATCCATGATCTCGACTGGTGGCATCGCGGCTCGGAAACCATGGTGCAGGCGGGCTTCACGCAGCTCGCCAATGGCGGCTTCCGCGCGCTGGCCGATCTGAAGGCGTCCGGCCGCATCCGCGCCATCGGGGCGGGGATCAACGAGATCGGCCTCATTCCACGCTTCCTCGAACTGTTCGACATGGACTTCTTCCTGCTGGCGCTGCGCTACACGCTCGGCGAACAGGAGACCCTGACGGACGAACTGCCGCTCTGCGCCAAGCGTGGGGTCGGCATCGTCATTGGCGGCGTGTTCTCCTCCGGCCTCTATGCGACCGGACCGGTGCCGGGGGCGAAGTACAATTATTTCGATCCGACGCCGGAGATCCTGGAAAAGGCGCGGCGGATCCAGCTCGTCTGCGAGCGGCACGACGTGCCACTGCCGGCGGCGGCGATCCAGTTCCCGCTGTTCAACCCGGTGGTGACCTCGGTCATTCCCGGCGCCTTCCGCCCTGAGCAGGTGACGACCAATCTCGGCCATGTCCGCCGCGAGATCCCGACAGACCTCTGGGCTGAACTGAAGCATGAGGGCCTGATCCGCGCCGACGCGCCGACGCCGTAGCCGAGTTCGGATGTCAAAGAGCGCCCCGCCGGCGATCGCCGCGAGGGTTGCAGGAGGTGGCGCGGGGCGCAGCGAACCGCCGGCGTCCAGGCGGGCGCCGGCGAAAAAGGTTTGGTCGTGTGCCTGGAACCGCCTGGTCCGGCGATCCGCGGCCCCGCGCACGGGATGTTTTCCAGCCTGTTCTCGATCGACCCGGGGTGTATCGTTGCTTGGGCCACCCCTTCGACGATGTCGCGCGCCGCGAAACTGATGCGGCGTCGTCCTGTGCCCTGCGTTCCAGGGCAGGCGTATCGAGCTTGGCCGCCGCCGCTCACCCGGTTCGTGACGCCGGATCAACGACAGCTTCCCGTTTCCCGCCCGCGTCTCGGAACGACCGGTTCGCCCTCCTGCATGGGCGGGAACGAAGCGATTATGCGGCCGCTCCAGGAGGGCGGGGATAGAATTTAATGAAGTTTATTTTATCCCCGCGTTCCAAACCCGTGTTACGCGCGGGCGCGCGGACCTGCCCGATGGTTGGGCAGATCGCCCCTTGCGAAAGGGCGATCAATGCGCGGTTGGCGAGCCTTATCCCCTCAATACGTCGCCCGTCCGCCCGAGAGGTCGAACACCGCGCCGGTCGTGAACGAGTTTTCCTCGGTCGCGAGGAAGCAGATCATCGAGGCGGCCTCGCTGAGTTCCAGCATGCGGCCACGCGGAATCTTGCCGAGTATGTAGGCGATGTGGTCCGGCGACTGGCCCATCGCGCCGGCGGTTTTGGCCACGGCCGGGGTGACGGCGTTGACGGCGATGTTCTTCGCCGCGACCTCCTTGCCGAGCGATTTGGTCAGCGCGATCACGCCGGCCTTCATCGAGGAATAGGCGACCGCGTTCGGATTGCCTTCCTTGCCGGCGATCGAGCTCACATTGACGATGCGGCCATAGCCGCGCTCGATCATGTGCGGGACGACGGCGCGGCAGCAATGAAACGTGCCGGTCAGCCCGACATGCAGCACATCCATGAAGGCTTGTGGCGGATATTCCCATGTCGGCATGTTCGGACCGACGATCGCGGCATTGTTGATCAATATGTCGATCTTGCCGAAATGGCCGATCGTGCCCGCCGTGGCGGTTTCGACCGAGGCGAGGTCGCCAATGTCGACGGCGCGGCCTTCGACGCGCTCGCTGCCGATCTCGTTGACGGTCTTCTCCAGCAGGGCTGCGTCGCGGTCCCAGATCGAGACCTTGCCGCCGGACGCCAGGATGCGCTCGGTAACGGTGCGGCCGATGCCCTGGCCGCCGCCGGTGACGATCGCGACGCGATCCTTGAAATCATACTGGTTCATCGGGCTGGTTCCGTTGCGACGGCGGGGCCGTCAATCCATGTGGAAGACTTCGGTCAGTGGCTTCATCAGGGCCGAACCATCGGGGTTCGTGTCCATGATGTCGCCCATATGGGCGAACCACTTCTTCATGATCGGATGGGCGAAGAGATCGCCGAGGCGGGCGCCTGCGACCTCGTGATTGATCGCGAACAGTATATCCGTCTCGGGATCGTGGAAGATCGTGTAATCGCGCAGCCCGTGTTGGGCGAGCAGTACGGAAAGCTCGGGCCAGATCTCGTCGTGCCGCTTCTTATATTCGGCGGCGTGACCGGGATGGAGCTTCATCTTGAAGCCGACGCGCTTCATGGCAGTTTCTCTCCCTTGGGGGGCCCTTGGGGGGCGGTGCCCGCTATCCGCCGCGGCCGTCACCCCGGAGGCAACAGGGTCGCGGTCGCGGCGAGACGCGGGCACCTGACTGGGTCGCTGGCCTCAGAAGTTGAAGTCGGCGATGTTCTTCTTGTCGAAGGTGGTGAGGTCGGCCTGCGTCTTGATCACGCTCTTTTCGCCGACGGTGACCTTGCCGAGACCGGGAACCTCGAAGGTGGTGCCGGGCTCGTTCTTGATCGTGCCGTTCTTGACGCCGACGGCGAAGTGCGCCGCGAGCAGGCCCTCATTATAGGGGCTCCAGAGCTGGAACGCCTCGACCGTGCCGTTCTCGATGAAGCGGCGCATCTGGTTCGGCGTGCCGAGACCCACGACCTTGATCTTGTCGGCCTTCTTCGCCGTCTCGACGACCTGCGCGGCCGCCGCGACACCGACGGTGGTCGGCGAGATGATGCCCTTCAGGTTCGGATAGTTGGCGAGAAGCGCCTCGGTTTCTGTCGTCGACTTCTGCGGATCGTCATCGCCGTAAGCGATGGTGACCAGCTTCATCTTGGCGTATTTCGGATCCTTCTCGAGCGTATCCTTCATCGCGGCGATCCAGACGTTCTGGTCGGGCGCGTCGGTGGTGGCGGAGAGGATGGCGATCTCGCCTTCATAGCCGATCTGCTTGCCGAGCAGCTCGACCTGCGAGGGGCCGGTCTTGGTGAAATCGACCGGCAGGATCGCCGCGTCGCGATGGTCCTCATTGCCGGGCATGTCGGAATTCACCGACAGGATGATCGTGCCCTTGGAGCGGGCGCGGTCGAACACCTGGTTCAGCGCGTCGGGGCTGTTTGGCGAGATCGCCACGACATTGACGCCGCGCTGGATCTGGGCGGTCAGGAACGGGATCTGCGAGGTGGCCTCGGCGGAGGCGGGCGCCACGGTGGTGAACTCGCAGCCGAGCGTCTTGCAGCCGTCCTCGAAGCCCTTGATGATCGAATCGAAATACGGATTGCCCGTGTTCTTCGGGATGTAGACGATCGAGACCGGATCGGCGGCATAGGCGGCGCCGGCGAAAAGGCTCGCGCCCAGTACGGCGGCGAGCATCAGTTTCTTCCTCAGCATGTTCAGTTCCTCCCTGTTTGCTGTGGACGTCCTCCCGTCAGCGCTGGCTGCGGGCATAGATCGCGTTGGTCGCGATGATCGAGACGATGAGCAGCAGGCCCATCACGGTGAGCTGGGCGTTGATGGCGATGTTGGCGACGGTCATGCCGGTGGCGATGATGACGAGCAGCCAGGCGGCCAGGAATGTACCGAGGATCGAGCCGCGGCCGCCGAAGATGTAGGTGCCGCCGAGCATGACGATCAGCACCATGGTGAGTTCGCCGCCCGAGGCGAGATCATAGCGCACCGAGCCGAGCCGCGAGGCGGTGAGCAGGCCGGCGATCGAACTGGTCAGACCCGAGGCCAGGAACAGGCCGAACTTGATCCGCCGCACGCGGATGCCGGCATGGATCGCGGCGACCTCGCTGGTGCCGATCTGGTAGATCTGGCGTCCGAGGATGGTGATGCCGAGGAAGAGACCGAGCAGCACCGAGGCGATGATGAAGATCATGACCGGCACGGGCACGATGCCGATCATGCGGTAGTCTATGCCGACGAACCAGCCGGGGAACGAGCCGATCGACTTGTCGCCGGCCAGCACCTGCGCGAGGCCGCGATAGAGGATCAGCGTGCCGATGGTGACGATGATCGAGGGCAGGCGCAGCACCGTAATGAAGAAGGCGTTGAAGGCGCCCATGGCGAGGCCGGAGACGAGGCTGACCAGGATCGCGACCGGGATCGGCGCGCCGGCGCGGTAGGCGGTGCCGAACAGGCAGGCGGAGAGCGCCATCTGCGCCGCCGGCGAAAGGTCGATCTCGCCGGAGATGATGACGATGGTCAGCACCAGGGCGACGATCGCGAACTCGACATAATAGGTCGAGCTTTCCAGGATGAAGCCGAGATCGGCGAAGAAGGGCGAGAGACGCGTCGCCACGATCGTGGCGATGATCAAGAGCAGGAACGTCACCGTCTCGGGCCGGACGAGGATGACCTGCCAGCGCGGGCGGGGCTTGGCCGCCTCGCGGAGGATGACGGCGGGGCGAGGGGACTCGATCGTGCTCATGCGCCACCCCGGGCGAGAAGGCCGCGCAGGCCGCCCTGGCGGACGGTACGGTCGATGACGAGCGCGATCAGGATGATGCCTCCATAGATGGCGTTCTGCCAGAAGCCCGAGACGCCGAGGATCGGCAGCGCGACCTGCACGGCGCCGAGGAAGAGCACGCCGAGCACGGTGCCGGCGACCGAGCCGACGCCGCCATTGATCGAGACGCCGCCGATGACGACGGCCGCGATGACGGTGAACTCAAAGCCGACGCCGGTAATGCCGGGATTCACATAGCCGAAGCGCGCGGCGTAGATGATGCCGGCAAGGCCCGCCAGCGCGCCGGAGAGCGTGAAGACCAGGATGGTCACCGGCATGACGCGGATGCCGCGCAGCGGTGCCGCAGCCGGGTTGGAGCCGATCGCGTAGATCTGCCGCCCGATCTGGCTGTAGGTCAGGAAGACATGGGTGGCGAGCGCCACGCCGAAGGCGATGATGACGATCCAGGGAATATCGATCGGCGATGTCTGCGCCATCTTGATCAGCGGCTCTGGAATATCGTTCGGGTCGATCTGCTTGGAGCCGGAGAGGATGAACAGCAGGCCGCGATAGAGGCTGAGCGTGCCGAGCGTCACGATGATCGAGGGCAGTTTGAAGAGCGTGACGACGAGGCCGTTGAAGAGGCCGAGCAGGGCGCCGGAGAGGAGCGCGACGCCGAAGCCGATGAAGAGCGGCCAATCGGGATGATCGCGGAAGATCATGCCGGCGGCGATCGCCGAGAAGCCGAGGATCGAGCCGATCGAAAGATCGACATGGCGCGCGACCAGAACCATCATCTGGCCCATGGCGGCGACCATGATCAGCGGCACGGCGAGCAGAACGATGCGGAGCGTCTCGGCGGTAAGGAAGCGCGGTTGGATGAGGCCGACGACGAGCGCGAACAGCACCAGCATGACGAGGATGCCGGCTTCGCGGGCGCGCAGCAGGCGGGCGATGCTGCTCATGCCGCGGCTCCCGAAACGGTGTGGCGGCCGGAACGCGGCACGGCGGCGAACATGATCGCCTCCTGGCTCGCCTCGGCGCGGGGAATGTCGGCGGTGAGCCTGCCCTCGGACATCACGAGGATGCGGTCGGAGAGCGCCAGCAATTCGGGCAGCTCCGACGAGATCAGCAGGATGGCGCGGCCGCTTGCGGCCAGTTCGCCGATCATGTCGTAGAACTCTGCCTTGACGCCGATATCGATGCCGCGCGTCGGCTCGTCGAGGATCAGGATTTCGGGATCGGAGAGCAGCCAGCGCGCGAGGATCGCCTTTTGCTGGTTGCCGCCGGAGAGCTCACCGATCGGCTGGCGCACTGAGGCGAGGCGGATGCTGAGCTTTTCGACCGATTGGCTCGCCAGCAGCTTTTCCGTCGCCCGGCGGATGATGCCGCGCGGCGCGATCTTCTCCGGCACGGCGGCCGTGATGTTGGTCTCGACCGGCAGCGAGCGGAAGATGCCGGCAATGGCGCGATCTTCCGGCACGAAGGCGATGCGCAGCGCGATCGCATCGGAGGGTTCGTTGATGGTGACGGGCTTGCCGTCGACGCTGATCGTGCCCGAACTCGCCGGCGCGACGCCGAATATGGCGCGCGCGACATCGGTGCGCCCGGCGCCGACCAGGCCGCCGAGCCCGACGATCTCGCCCTTGCGGACATCGAAGCTGATGCCCTCGAAGCGGCCGGGCAGCGTCAGATCGCGCACCGAAAGCGCGACGGCGCCGACATGGCTGGTGCCGCGATGGAGATAATCGGCGACCGGCCGACCGATCATCCGGCGGATGATCTCGGCATCGGAGAGGTCGGCCGTCCAGGCGGTCTCGATCCTGTCGCCGTCGCGGAAGATGCTGACGCGGTCGCAGATCGCGCGCACTTCCTCCAGCCGGTGCGAGATGAAGACGATCGTGCGGCCCTCTTCGCGCAGGCGCCGCACGATCTTGAACAGGGTCTCCACTTCCTTCGGCGTCAGCGCGGCCGTCGGCTCGTCCATGATGATCAGGCGGCTGTCGGAGGCGAGCGCGCGGGCGATCTCGACCATCTGCTGGTCGGCGATCGAAAGGCCGCGCATCGGCTTGGTCACGTCGATCGGCACGTCGAGCAGCGCCATCAGGCGTTTGGCTTCCTGCGCCAGCGCCGCCCAGCGCACGCGACCGAGCGGCCTGGCGCCGACCTGGCCGATGACGAGGTTCTCCGCGACCGAAAGATCGGGGAAGGAGATCGGCTCCTGATGGATCAGCGTGATGCCAAGGCGCTGGGCCGCGATCGGGCTCGGAATCTCGACCGGCTGGCCGGCGAGGCTGAGCGTGCCGCGCGTCGGCTTGTGGACGCCTGCGAGGATTTTCGAGAAGGTCGACTTGCCGGCGCCGTTCTCGCCGAGCAGCGCATGCACTTCGCCGGGCATCAGGTCGAGATCGACATTGCGCAGCACCTCGACACCGCCAAACGACTTGGAGATGCCGCGCGCCGAGACGAGCGGGCCGGTCGCGCTCACAGGACATTCTCCAGCCGGTAGAAGCGCACCGCATTGTCGCGCCAGAACTTCTTCTGCTCGGCCGGCGAGGCGGAGGCGAGGATGCGGTCGAGCAGGCCGACCCAGCGCTGATAGTCGATCGCCTGCACCGCGACCGGCCAGTCGCCGCCGAACATGATGCGGTCGAAGCCGAAGGCGTCGATGGCGGCATCGATGTAGCGCTTCAACTCGTCTTCGCTCCAATTGGCGTGGTCAGCCTCGGTCGCGACGCCGGAGATCTTGCAGGAGACATGGGGCAGGGCGGCCAGTTCGCGCATCTGGCTCGCCCAGGGCTCCATCACGCCGTCTTTGATCGCGGGCTTGCCGATATGATCGAGGATCATCGGCACGTTCGGGACCTGCGCCGCGAATTTCAGCACATTCGCCATGTGGCGGTGATCGATGCAGATGTCGAAGGAGAGGCCGAGCTCGGCCAGCGTGCGCACGCCCTCGATGAAATCGGGCCGCAGGCAGAAATCGAGATCGGGCTCGAACTGGATGATGCGGCGGATGCCGCGCAGAATCGGATGCCGGGCGAGGTTCTGCAGTTCGGGCAGGACGGCGCGGCCCTTTTCGAGCGGCGCCCATGTCACCATGCCCTTGATGCGGGGATCATGCCGGGCGAGATCGGCGACCCAGTCGGCCTCCAACTGGTACTGGCTGGGCTCCACCTCGCACTGCAGGAACACCATGGCCTGGATATCGAGGCCTTTGGTGGCGGCGTTGTAATCGTCCAGCAGATAGGGACGGTCGAGGACATCATTGCCGTCGAGCCAGCCATAGCGCAGGCGCTTCGGGTCCCACAGATGCAGATGGGTGTCGACGATCGAACCATGCGGCATCAGGCGCACTCCGCCCGGCAAGCCACGGTCAGAAAAGCCGCAGCCAGACACACCGCGTTCAAAGACGAACCGTCCCGCTCCACGCTTCTTCCTCCCTTTGGCGCAGCGTTGACCGCTGTCGCGCCGGCGCCTCCTCGCGCCGTTCACTGTGTAAACGTCAACATGGTTGCGCGTCATCGTCAAGCGGGATTCGTCGCGCCGGCGCAAAGAAGGAGAGGGGCGATGACGCCGATTGAGGCTACAACCCCTTCAATATCAATCAATTTCGACTGTCGGTGAAATTTGCTGCTGATGCGATTTCATGCTGCGCTGCCGTGGAAACGTTGGTCATGGTACGGAACTGACGCCAGGGGAGGCTGGGCGGTCGCATGCCCCCGGCAGCGGTGAGCAGGCAAAGAAAAGGCCCGCCCCCGGAGGAGGGCGGGCCCGCAATCAGAATATCGGTCGTGGATCAGCCCTGGCCGGTCTTGTGGGTCGGATCCTGCTGGTGGCCGCCGGAGCCCTGCTGCGTGCCCGAGCCCTGCTGGCGCTTGTCCTGGTCATGGCCCTGCTGATGCTGCGCGGGACCGCGATGTTCGCTCTCCTTGCGTCCGGCATCGGCCGGTTTCTTGGGATCGTTCATCGCGCTGGCGTGACGCTGATCATTGGTGTTGGCCATTTCTGGTCTCCCTTGGTTCTGTTTCCAGCCCGGGCTATCAACGGGGCAGATGGCGGATTGTTCCGGACACGCGACAGACTCCGGTGGAACGCCGCGGATCGGCCGCCTTTTGCCGGCTGATCGTGTTGACAAGCCAAAAGCCGCTGCCTATGGTCCGGCCGAATTTCGAGCGGGCGCCTTGGGCGCTCGTTTCGTTCCTGGAACAAATTCGCGGGTAACGCGCCATGAAGATCAAGAACTCGCTCAAGTCCCTCTTGGGCCGTCACCGCGCCAACCGGCTCGTTCGCCGCAAGGGTCGCGTTTTCATCATCAACAAGACCAATCCGCGCTACAAGGCCCGTCAGGGCTGAGGCCCTGCGCGCCTCGGCGCGCGGCTGCGGATTTTGTTTTGACGATGCCCGCATGACGGCTTAGCCTGTCCATCATGCGGGTTTTTGTTGTCATGTTGATGTTGTCCATCGCCTGGGCGTCGCCGAGCCTTTCGGCGCCGGCGGGCGAAGGCGTGCCGAATCTCGGCGCGCAAACGATGGATCAACTGTTCACGACGCTGGCCAAGCCCGGCGACGAAACCACCGGCAAGGCCGCCGAAGCCGAGATCCAGCGCCGCTGGCGCAAGTCCGGCAGCGACACGGTCGACCTCCTGATGGGCTGGGCGACGCAATCCGTCGCCACCAAGGATTATGACCGCGCGCTCGATTTCCTCGATGCCGTGGTGACGCTGAAGCCGGATTTCGCCGAAGGCTGGAACCGGCGCGCCACGATCTTCTATCTGCAGGATGAATACGGCAAGGCGCTCGCCGACCTCGAGAAGGTGCTGGCCCTGCAGCCGCGCCATTTCGGCGCGCTGGCCGGGCTCGGCCTGATCCTGCGCGATATAGACCGCAAGACCGATGCGCTTGCCGCCCTGCAGAAGGCGGTCGACCTCGACCCCTATCTCGACGATTCGATCCGCGACGCGATCAAGGAACTGAAGCCGAGCGTTGACGGCCAGGACATCTGAGGCCGGCGGGATCACGCGAGCCTTGATCCGCAATCAATGTCATTTCCCGATCATTCGAAGCCGTGCGCGGCCCGCTCAGCGCTGTGCCGCCGCATGGCGTGACGCGCCGCCATCCCCAAAATGAAAGAGGCGGCCCGCTTGGCCGCCTCAGGGTCTCTGTGCCGGTGCCGGGATCGCTTACGCGCCCGGGGTGCCTTCGCTGCCGGTGCCGACGAAGGCGATGCGGATCATGTTGGTCGCGCCGGGGGTGCGCAGCGGCACGCCGGCGGTGATGATGATCCGGTCGCCCGGCTGCGCGAAACCTTCGCGATTGGCGATGTAGCAGGCGCGGTTGACCATGTCGTCGAGGTTATAGGCATCCTCGCTGACGACGCAGTGCAGGCCCCAGACGATCGAAAGACGGCGGGCCGTGTTGACGATCGGCGAGAGTGCGATGATCGGCGTCTTCGGCCGTTCGCGCGCGGCGCGCAGGCCCGTGGAGCCCGAGGCCGTATAGCAGCAGATCGCGGCGAGGTTCAGCGTCTCCGCGATCTGGCGGGCCGCAGCCGAGATCGCATCCGCGCCGGTCGCTTCCGGCTCGGTGCGCTGCGCATGCATGATGTTCTTGTGGTTGATGTCGCGCTCGACCTCGGTCGCGATCGTATCCATCATCGCGACGGCTTCGATCGGGAATGCGCCGGCGGCCGATTCGGCCGAGAGCATGACGGCGTCGGCGCCTTCATAGACGGCGGTGGCGACGTCGGAGACCTCGGCGCGGGTGGGAACCGGCGCGGTGATCATCGATTCGAGCATCTGCGTCGCGACGACGACCGGCTTGCCGGCGCGGCGGGCGGCGCGCGTGATCTGCTTCTGGATGCCGGGAACCTGCTCGAGCGGCATCTCGACGCCGAGATCGCCGCGGGCGACCATCAGCGCGTCCGAGATCTCGATGATCTCGGCGAGGCGCTGCACGGCCTGCGGCTTCTCGATCTTCGACATGACGCCGGCGCGGCCGGCGGCGATCTTGCGCACTTCGGCGACGTCGTCGGGACGCTGCACGAAGGAGAGCGCGATCCAGTCGACCTTGGCCTGAAGGGCCGCATCCAGATCGGCGCGGTCCTTCTCGGTCAGCGCGCCGGTCCGAATCGTCGAATCCGGGACGCTGACGCCCTTGCGATCGGAGAGCTTGGTGCCGACTTCGACGGTGGTGAGCGCGGTCTTGCCGTCGCTGGAGACGACGCGCAGGCGAACCTTGCCGTCGTCGATCAGCAGGCGATGGCCGGGCTCGAGCGCTTCCAGGATTTCCGGGTGCGGCAGAAAGACGCGACCGGCGGTGCCGGGGGTCGGATCGGAATCGAGCACGAAGGCCTGACCGACCGTGATCTCGACGGCCTTGTCGGCGAAGGTGCCGAGCCGGAGCTTGGGGCCCTGCAGGTCGGCGAGGATGCCGATCGGCCGACCGACATCGCTCTCGATTTCACGGATGATCCGGACCAGATCGTTGAGCTTGTCATGCGCCGTATGGCTCATGTTGATCCGGAAGACGTCTGCGCCCGCGTTGAAAAGCGCGGTGATGGTCGCCTTGTCGGATGAAGCCGGCCCGAGCGTCGCGAGGATTTTGACTTTGCGCGACCGTCTCATGGGTTTTTAGCTCCTTGCTGGGCTGGTTCGTTGAGCTGGATCGTCCAGCTTTGTTGTTCGCCTGTATCGACTTCGAAGAAACCGGAGCGATTATAGCCGCGGGCCACGCAATCCTCCGTCCCTTCGATCGTAAACATCTTGTCTTTCGTACACATGACGTATTTCCCGCTCCACTCGCCGCCATGGTCGTAATCGACCGCGTAGACGTAATAGTAGCGCGAGACGAGCGTGCCGCTGACGAGCGTCTCGCAACCGTTGACCGGGACGTTCCACCAACCCTCGGTAGTCCAGATTTTCTTGTCTTTGTAGCCGATCGAGACACCGACGCGGCTAGGCGTTTTGTTGCAGAGCCGGAGGTCGGCCTTGGCCGGACCGGCATAGAGGCAGAAAGCGATCAGAAAGAAGGAGCAGAGCAGGGCGACCGCTGACGGTCCATGTCGAAACCAGGTCGGATGCATTAACGCGGTCGTCAACCGATTGGAGCTGTTGGGCGCTTTATGGGCCTCAGCTTTTCGCGCTGTCAACGTGGCATCGGCATCGACGCCGGCATGAGCATGGGGGCGGGATGTCATGGCAGGGCGGCTCGGCGGGACGGAATCGGTCTTTCGCATGAAAGGGATGTTCGCAACAAAGGCGGCGGCATCATGACCGAGGTCCATCCCGTTCACCCCTCTTTTTTTGGACGTGCGATATAAATCCCGCCGAGGATGAGCGCGCCGCCGAGCGCCTGCGCCCAGGAGACGGCCTCGCCGAGGAAGAGCCAGCCGAAAACCGCCGCCGCGATCGCCTCGAGGAAGATGACGAGCGCGGAGAAGGCGGCCGGCAGATGGCCGAGCGCAAAGGCTAGCAGGCCCTGCCCGCCGGAATGGCTGACAAGGGCGAGCGCGGCCAGCGATGCCGCGCTTTCGACCGTCGAGGGCAGGATGCGCGGCTCCAGCACCAGAGCGACGGCGAGGAGCCCGATCGCGGTGATGAGGGTCGCGAGGAAGGTGATCTTGGCGGCCGATGAGCGCCGCCGCGCCACGCGCACCGCCAGGAAATAGCCGCCGAAGAAGAACGAGGTCGCGATGCCGTAGAGGTCGCCCAGCAGGTGTTCCGGCGAGACGCGCAGCGTCATGCCGATCAGGAAGGCGGCGCCGACGAGGCAGAGCGCGAGGCCGCCAATCACATGGCGCCCGACCTTCTCGCCGATGAAGAAGCCCGATCCGAGCACGACCCAGACCGGCGCCATGGTGGCGAGGAAGGTCGCATTGGCCACCGTCGTCTTCATGATCGCGAGATGCCAGAAGAACAGGTCGCCGATGAACAGCAGGCCGCCGGCAAAGATCGCGCCGTCCATCTTCCAGATCGAGGCGAAGGAGGCGCCCGAGCGGCGCGCCTCGATCATCGCCCAGACGAGCAGCACGGGGAGCGCGCCGCCGACGCGCCAGAACGCGCTCGCATAGGGGCCGACATCGGCATTGCGCACGAAGACCGGCGAGATGCCCATCGCCATGGCGCCGAGAACAAGGCCGGGAATGGCAAGGGATGCGGCCGAAACCGGCGAGGGACGGGAGGTGGCCGACAATCAGGGACTCGAACGGAGGGTGATGCGGATGGAGCGCACATTCCTATGGCAGGCAGAGGCGTCGGTCACTATCATTCGCACATGCTCGACGTTGCAACCCATTCCGCGCCGCGCTCTCCCGTCGACGGGCGGGACGGCGAAGCCTTCGAAATCCTGCCCGGTGACGCCGCCGGCGGGCTGGTCCTGCTGTGCGACCATGCTTCGAATCACGTGCCGCCCGAATATGGCGCGCTCGGGCTGCCGCCCTCCGAATTCGGGCGCCATATCGCCTATGATATCGGCGCGGAGGCGCTGACGCGCGGTCTCGCCGCGCGCTTCGGCATTCCGGCCGCGCTCTCGCGCTTCTCCCGCCTGCTGATCGATCCCAATCGCGGCCTCGACGACCCGACGCTGATCATGAAGCTCTCCGACGGCGCCGTCGTGCCGGGCAATGCCCGCATCGACGCGGCCGAGCGCGAGCGGCGCATTGCGCGCTTCTACCGGCCCTATGACGATGCCGTGCTGTCGCTGATCGAGGCGGGGCTCGCGACGGGCCGCGTGCCGACCATCCTCTCGGTGCACTCCTTCACGCCGATCTGGCGCGGCACGCCGCGCCCCTGGCATGCCGGCGTGCTGTGGGACGCCGACCCGCGCTTTGCCCGGCCCCTGATCGACGGGCTCGCCGCCGACCCGGCCATGGTGATCGGCGACAACGAACCCTATCTCGGTGCGCTCAAAGGCGACACGCTCTACCGCCACGCGACACGGCGCGGCATTGCCCATGCGCTGCTCGAGGTGCGGCAGGATCTGATCGCCGATCCAGCCGGCGTCGCCGAATGGGTCGAGCGGGTCGCGAAGGTGCTGGTCGATCTCGATCTCGGCACCAGCCCGCACGGGATCGAACATTTCGGCTCGCTGACCGGCCCGGTCGCCTGAGCCCTTTCGCAAAGGCTGTCACCATGTCCGAACTCGACAAGCAGACGCAGACCGAACTCGAAGCGGCCGCCTTTCGCCGCCTGCTCGAGCATCTGCGCGAGCGCAGCGATGTCCAGAACATCGACCTCATGAATGTCGCCGGCTTCTGCCGCAACTGCCTCTCCAACTGGTATCGCGAAGAGGCGGAGGCCAAGGGCCTCGCGGTCTCCAAGGACGAGTCGCGCCAGATGGTCTATGGCATGCCCTATGACGAGTGGCGGCGGCTGCACCAGCGCGAGGCCTCGCCCGAGGCCCACGCCGCCTTCGAGACCAAGAAGCCGGCGCATAGCTGATCGGCGCGACCTTGCCGCCGCTTGACCCCGGCGGCGGAAAAGGGCACTCACCCCAGCTTGTCGCAACTTCCGAGGATAAGACCCCTTATGTCCAATCCCGCCATGTCCAATGACGACGTCCAGGGTGTCGCCGCCGCTCAGCTCAAATCCATTGTCGAGCGGATCGAGCGCCTGGAAGAAGAGAAGAAGGCCATCGCCGACGACATCAAGGATGTCTATGGCGAAGCCAAGGGCAATGGCTACGACACCAAGGCGCTCCGGACGATCATCCGTCTGCGCAAGCAGGACGCCTCCGAGCGCGAGGAGCAGGACGCCATCCTCGAACTCTACAAGAACGCTCTCGGCATGGTCTGAGGCCGCCTGACGCCCGTTCTGCACCGTCGCCACGGGCGAGGGGAGGGACGGGCGCAGCGGGGGCTGCGCCTTCGCGTCAGCGTGCTCTGCTCCGAGCCGGCATCAGGCTGGTCCGAACCGACGATCCGGAATCAAAAAGGGCTGCTGTGACCGAGGTCACTGCAGCCCTTTTCATATTCTCGTAGTGTCTGACCGTCGACGAGACGATCAGCGCTTCAGGAAAGCCGTCTGCTGGTAGGGCGCGACGGAGGCGAACTCCATCGTGCCGAGCGGGCGGACGAGCGGTCCGGCGAAGCGGTCCGTGCGCAGGCCCTCATAGGCGATGCGGCCAAATCCGATCTTGATCGAGCGCGCCGGAGCAACGAAGAGCTCAGGCATCGCGAAGGGATGCGGCATGGCGAGCTCGGCATAGCCCCGCTGGCGGGTCGAACCCGTGCGCGTCACCAGTTCGATCGTCTCGGCGCTGTAGCCGACCGGCGTCAGGCGGGCCAGCGGATCCTGCCAGTCTTCCGCGCCGCTCGCCGTCTGCAACGGCAGGGCCGTCATCTGCGAACGCGCGGCATGGCCGGCGACGAGGGCGCCCGTCGTGGCGTCGATATGCGGCTGGTCGAGCTCGGCCGGCGCATAGGCCATCACCGGCGCTGCCGATCCGCTCGAACCGCCGACGGCATCCGCAATCGCATCGGCGGCCGTCTTGGCGCGGCTCGTGCCATCGATCACGGCCAGCGTATTGGAAGCACCCTTGCCGAAGGCCGGCGCCGTGCCCGAAGCGCTGGCCATGGCGACCATCGGACGAGCGACCGGCGAGGGACGCGGCATGGGCGGCAGGGCAGCGTCGTCGGCCATGTCGGCCGAAGCATCGGCGACGACGACCGGCTGTTCGGCCGGACGGTTCGGAGCCGGACGCGGCAGCGGCGCAGTCGCCGTCTCAAACGGAACGGCCTGATCGGCGGTGTCGGAACCGGCTGCGGCAGCGTCGTCCGTCGCGGCGGCGGCAGCAACCTGCACCGGAGCGGCGGGCTTGCGGGCCGGGGCCGGAGCATCTTCGTCGGCTGCGATCGCGGCGGCATCGGCGGCCTTGACGTTCGGGAGCGCATCGCTCTCGTCATCGGCCTCGTCAGCGCCACCACCGGTCAGGCGGGAGAACCAGGACTTCTTGGACGAGCCGGTCGAGGCGCTCGCCATCATGATCTCGCCACCGCTGGCCTTGCGGGCCTTGTAGGCGGCAAGCGCCTGCTCGTAGCCGGGCAGGGGGCGACCATCGGAGGGAATGTGGATCGTCTTGCCATCGGGGAAGATGCGAACGAGCTGTTCGCGCGTCATCTTCGGCCAATGCCGCACGCTGCCGGTGTCCATATGGACGAAGGGCGAGCCGGAGGTCGGGTAGAAGCCGACACCACCAATTTCCATGCGCAGGCCGATGGCGCGCAATTTGGGCAGCGGAACGTCGGGAATATAGAAGTCCATCGCCTTGCCGAGCATGTGCTGGCTGTGCTTGGCGACGCCGGTATAGCGCGTGCGCGTCCTGAGCATCTCGTTGGTGCCCGAGGAGCGATAGCCGCAGACGACGTGGATCGGAACCCGCGAGCCGCTCTGCTGGTAGACCTGCCAGATCAGATCGAACAGATGGGGGTCCATCTTGGTCGGCTCGTTCTTGCGCCAGTCGCGCAGGAACACGTTGAGCTTCTGGAGGCCTGAGGAATCGTAGCGCCCGTTGCGCTTGAAGACGATCGTCGCCGTCTCCTGCGTGTGGACGTTGTAGAGGGTCAGCGCTCGGTCGCCTGCAGCAGCGTCGGCATCGCCGGCCGGGGCCGTGACGAGGATCGTGCCAGCCAGGAAGGCCGAGGCCAGTGCGAGACGGAAAGCAGTACCGCAACGCTGCAGCCACCGCGAATTCCGCTGAATCTGTTCGATCTGGTCAGTCAACGTAGTTCTGCGTCCTTGCCCGGAAATGGGCTCCCCCGTGAAGGGCAGAATGCGTCAATAGAGTTAATCAGCATTTACCGTAATGGACTTTTCTTGGACCCAAACGGTCGATCCGACGCACAGCAACACAACTCACTCGGTAACGATCGATCACGATCGTGGCATTAAAGCGGCAAAAAGGAAACCGCGCAGGGTCGCCCCTGACGCGGTTTCGCATGTCATGACGGAATTGTCGACCTCTTATCGGCTCCTAGAGCCCGAGCGCCTTCTCCACGCGGGCCTCGTAGCCATAGATGTCGGGGCGGGTTTCGAGCCGGCCATTGTCGTCGACGAAGGCGGTGAAATAGACGAGGTGGATGGGAATATGCTTGGGCAGATTGACCCAGCTTTCCTTGCCGCCGATCATTTTCCGGAGCCGCTGGCTGGTCCATCCGCCTTCATAGGCGAGCAGCACATCGGCGAATTCGAGCGGGTTCTGCACGCGGACGCAGCCATGGCTGAACGCCCGAACGTCCTTTGAAAACAGGCTCTTGGACGGGGTGTCGTGCAGATAGACCGAGTGCTGGTTCGGGAACAGGAACTTGATCGAGCCGAGCGCGTTGTCGTCGCCCGGCGGCTGGCGGATCTGGATCTTGCCGGCGCTCACATTCGACCAGTCGACCATGCCCGGATCGACCGGCCGGAACTTGCCGTTGACGCTCGCCAGCACCTGGTAGCCCTGCCGGGAAAGGTAGCTCGGATCGCGGCGGATGGCCGGCAGCATTTCCTTCATCGTGATCGAGGCGGGGACGTTCCAGCTCGGGTTCACGACGATGGATTCCATCTCGTCGGAGAAGATCGGCGTCTGATTCGTCACCTTGCCGGTGACCACGCGGGTCTGGTGGACCACCTTGCCATCGTTGAAAACGCGGACCTCGAACTCCGGTATGTTCACCTCGACGTGAAAATCGCCGAGGTCGCGCGGCAGCCAGCGCCAGCGTTCCATGTTGGCGATGATCTCGGCCGTCTTGTCCTTGCCCTCGCCATTGAGGAAGGCGAGCGTGTTGCCGCCGGCGACGCCATCGGCCTTGAGGCCCTTGACCGCCTGGAACTTGGCGACCGCTTCCGCGACGGTGTTGTCATAGAGGTTCGCGTCGGCAGCGGCGGCGTCGGCCGCGGGCAGACCGAGGCGGGCGCGCAGCAGCGGCACGCGCGGATCGGACATGCCGAGCTTCATCGCCTTGCCATCGGGAACTGGCGTGGGCGCGGGGCCGGTCTGCGCCGCGCGAGCGGCGGCGAGCGCGGTTCTGAGCTTGGCGTAACCGGGATGCGGCGGGTTGAAGCTCGCCACGGCGGCGACGGGATCGGCCGATGCCGAGACGGTGCCCAGCACCTCGATCGGATCGGGCAGCAGCGGCTTGATGGTGACGAGCTTGCCGAGCGAGGCCGGATCGACGCGGCCGGCATAGGCCTGGCGGGCATAGAGGAGAAGCGCGCGGCTCAGCGTCGCCTCGGCCGCGGCCGAAACATCGGGGCCGGCCGGAACGCTCGCGCCGATCGTGCGCGGCGGCAGATGATAGGCGGCGGGATCGAGCCCATCCTCCGACGCGGCGGCGATCCGATCCATGACCTTGAGCGCGGCCGGCGTATATTTGCCATCGACCAGCCAGACGGGCTGGTAATCGCGCTCGGCATAGAACTCGGCCATGGCGGCGCGATCGCGCTTTTCGAGGAAGCTCTCCTTGCCTTCGGGCGTGGCGATCTGGATCTTCAGCGCCTGCGCGGCGGGGTCGCTGGCGACATCGGCCATGGTGAGGCTGGCGGCGCTGCCGGCGCGCTCGCGGAAGGTCTTGCCTTCCGGCAGATAGGCATGGGCCGAACCGACCGACAGGCCGATCAGCGCCGCGCTTGCCAGGAGAGCCTTCAGGGCCTTGTCGATGACGGCCTTGTCGATCATGTCGCTCGCACCTTCAATCACGTCCCGAACATACAAGGCTCAGGGAATTGTTTTGTTCCCTGACGACCTCAACCGAAGCACCGGCTCTTATCAACACCGATTCCGTATCCCGCGCAGCGACCGCGATCACTCTGTCGCGAGATCTTCATCTGGCTCGGCAATGCCGAGTTCCTTGAGCTTGCGATAGAGCGTTGAACGCCCGATCCCGAGTTTCCGCGCGACCGTTGCCATGCGGCCACGATAATGGGTGATGGCGAGGCGGATCATGTCCGCCTCGATATCGGCGAGCGGGCGGACGTCGCCCTGATCGCCGATTGCGCGGATCAATGTCTCGCCCGCCGCCGGCCCCGCCATGGGCGGTGCGTGGGTCGCGAGGCTGATCGACGGCGCCTCGACGGGCAGCAGCATCGGCGCCGCGCCGGCGCTTTCGCCCCCCGTCGCGCCCACCTCGACCTGCGCCGCGATCTGCGGGAATTCGTCGACCGTCAGTTGCAGACCATCGGCCAGCACCACGGCGCGGAACACGGCGTTTTCGAGCTGCCGGATATTGCCCGGCCAATTGTAGCGCGTGAGCAGTTGCAGGCTCTCCGGCGCCACGCTCCGCAGGCCGCTCTTCTTTTCCTCGGCGGCGAATCGTGCCGTGAAATGGCGCACCAGCTCGGGAATATCCTCGCGCCGCTCGCGCAGCGGCGGCACGCGGATCGGGAACACGTTCAGCCGGTAATAGAGGTCCTCGCGGAAGCGGCCTTCCTTCACCAGCGCGATCAGGTCGCGATTGGTGGCCGAGATCAGGCGGATATCGACGCGGATCGGGCGCTTGCCGCCGACCGGGTCGATCTCGCCCTCCTGCAGCGCGCGCAACAGCTTGACTTGCGCTTCGAGCGGCAATTCGCCGACCTCGTCCAGGAACAGCGTGCCGCCATGGGCCTCCTGGAACTTGCCGATATGCTTCTCGGTCGCGCCGGTGAACGCGCCCTTCTCATGGCCGAACAGGATCGACTCGACGAGATGATCGGGGATCGCACCGCAATTGACGGTGACGAAAGGCTTGGCGCGGCGATCGCTCGATCCCTGGATGGCGCGCGCGATCAGCTCCTTGCCGACGCCGCTCTCGCCCTCGATCAGGATCGGGATGGTGGAGCCGGCGGCGCGCTGGCCGAGCCGGATCACGCGCTCCATGGTCGGGCTCGCGGTGATGATGTCGCGAAAGCCGAGCGTTCCGGCGACCGAGTGCTTGACGCGGGCAAGCTCACCCTCGAGCGCGGAGAGCTTCAGCGCATTCTCGATCGAGACCTGGATCCGCTCGGGCGACATCGGCTTGACGAGAAAGTCGCAGGCGCCGGCACGGATGGCACCGATCACCGTATCGATGCCGCCATGCGCGGTCTGGACGATGACGGGGAGGGTGCGGCCGATCTGTGGCAGGCGCTCCAGCACACCCATGCCGTCGAGCTCGGGCATGACGAGATCGAGGATCATCAACTGGAAGCGATCGCCATCGGTGGCGGAGAGGCGGTTGATCGCCGCGCGGCCATTGTCGAGCGTCACCACCGAATGGCCGAGCTTCACCGCGGCCGCCTCCAGCAGGCGCCGCTGCACCGGATCGTCGTCGACAATGAGAATTTGCGCTGACATCGGCTGGGGCAGGGCATTCCGGAGGTGGGCAGGAGGCCGGCGCGGCGCGTCCGGCCGCATGACTGTCCCAATTCGGAGCATCATCGACAAGCTTCGTTAATGTGGCCTTACCCACACCGGCGCTTCCCGCATTGTTTTGTGCCGTGCGGGGCGGGTTGATCGCGATGGGTTCCGCCACTTAAGTAAGGGCACGCTTCTCCTCATGCGGATGTTCATCAGATGACCCCGACCTCACCGGCCGCCCACGCCCCCGCCGCTGCCGCCCAGACCGCCGATACGGCGCTGGGGGTCCTGCCCGAATGGAACCTTGCCGATCTCTATCCCGGCATGGATTCGCCGGTCCTGCTCGCCGACCTCGAAAAGGCCGCGGCGGATTCGATCGCCTTCGAGACGCGCTGGAAGGGGAGACTCGAGGACCTTGCCCGCGCCGGCGGTCTCGCCGAAGTCGTCATCGAATATGAGGCGTTGGACGAACTGCTCGGCCGCATCGTCTCCTATGCCGGCCTCGTCTATTCCGGCGACACGACCGACCCGGTCGGCGCCAAGTTCTATGGCGACGTGCAGCAGAAGATAACCGATGCGAGCACGCATCTCTTGTTCTTCACGCTGGAGTTGAACCGCGTCGAGGATGCGGTGCTGCAGCATGCGATGGCGCATGATCCGAAGCTCGCCCATTACCGGCCTTGGGTCGAGGATGTTCGCAAGGAAAAGCCCTACCAGCTCGAGGATCGCGTCGAGCAGCTCTTCCACGAGAAGTCGGTCACCGGGCGTGGCGCGTGGAACCGGCTCTTCGACGAGACGATGGCGTCGCTGCGTTTCGACGTGAACGGCGAGGAGCTGACGCTCGAGCCGACGCTGAACCTGATGCAGGACCCGGATGAGGCCAAGCGCAAGGCCGCCGCCGACGCGCTCGCCGCGACGTTCACGGAAAACCTGCGCCTGTTCACGCTGGTGACCAACACGCTCGCCAAGGACAAGGAAATCTCTGATCGCTGGCGCGGCTTCAGGGATGTGGCCGAGTCACGCCACCTCGCCAATCGCGTCGAACCGGAAGTGGTCGATGCGCTGGTCGCCGCCGTCCGCGCCGCCTATCCGCGCCTGTCGCATCGCTATTACGCGTTGAAGGCGAAGTGGTTCGGCAAGGATGAGCTCAACCATTGGGACCGCAATGCGCCGCTGCCCAAGGTGCCGAGCCGGACGATCCCCTGGACCGAGGCGCGCGATACCGTGCTCTCCGCCTATGGCCGCTTCTCGCCCGACATGGCCGAGATCGCGCAGCGCTTCTTCGACAAGGGCTGGATCGACGCGCCGGTGCGCCCCGGCAAGTCGCCCGGCGCCTTCGCCCATCCGACCGTGCCCTCGGCGCATCCCTATGTGCTGCTCAACTATCAGGGCAAGACGCGCGATGTGATGACGCTGGCGCACGAGCTCGGCCATGGCGTGCACCAGGTCCTGGCCGGTCCGCAGGGCGCGCTGATGGCGCCGACGCCGCTGACGCTCGCCGAGACGGCCAGCGTGTTCGGCGAGATGCTGACCTTCCGCGCGCTGCTCGATGCACAGACCGATCCCGTCCAGCGCAAGGCGATGCTCGCCTCGAAGGTCGAGGACATGATCAACACGGTCGTGCGCCAGATCGCCTTCTATTCCTTCGAGCGCAAGGTGCATGTCGAGCGGCGCGCGGGCGAACTGACTGCCGAGCGGCTCAACGCGATCTGGATGGAAGTCCAGGCCGAAAGCCTCGGCCCGGCAATCCGCCTCGGCCCCGGCTACGAGACCTTCTGGACCTATATCCCGCACTTCATCCACTCGCCGTTCTACGTCTATGCCTATGCCTTCGGCGATTGCCTCGTGAACTCGCTCTATGCGGTCTACCGGCAGGCGGAGAGCGGCTTCCAGGACAAGTATTTCGCCCTGCTGAAGGCCGGCGGCACCAAGCACCATTCCGAACTGCTCGCCCCCTTCGGCCTCGACGCGACCGACCCCTCCTTCTGGCAGAAGGGCCTTTCCGTGCTGGAAGGCTTCATCTCCGAGCTGGAAGCGATGGAGGCCTGAGGGTTCTGATCCTCGCTTATGCAGAAAAGCCCGGCGCCATGGCGCCGGGCTTTTCTATTCGGGGTGCGGTGCGAGGCGCTATGCCCGGTTTCGTCGGGATAGCGATCAGCTGTGCGGACGCTCCAGCGACCGAGTCAGGCGATTTCGCCCAGATGGCGTCTGACCCATTTCGCTTCTTCCGACGCCGTGCGCCCGAAATGTCGCTTGAAATCCCGGCTGAACTGGGCCGGGCTCGCATAGCCGACCGACGTCGCGACCTCGGCGATCGTTTTCTCCTGGCTTGCGATCATCAATCTCGCCTCGTGCAGCCGCATCGCCTTCACATATTGCATCGGACTGCTGCCCGTCAGTTCCTTGAAATGGACGTGGTAAGAGGGAACGCTCATGCCGACCGCTCTGGCCAGGTCGAGGATCGAGATTTCAGAGCCATAATTTTCCCGCAGCCACGCCACGCTTTGTATGACTTTTCCCGCGGTGCCGTTCTGTCGAACAGCCGCGATCATCGCGCCGCCTTGCGGACCGATCAGGATCCGGTAGTGCAACTCGCGCAGGAGGCTTGGCCCCAGGACGCCGATTTCGGCCGGGCTGCCCAGCGACTTCAGAAGGCGTAGAAGCACATCCTCGATATCGGCATCCATCCGACTGGAACCGAGACCCCGTGGCTTGTCGCTCTTCAGCTCTGCGTGCCGCTCCAATTGCATGGCTATCTCGGCGGCTAATTGCATGTCGAATTCGACATACACCGCAATCAGCGGGCGTTCCGGGCTGGCGACCGAATCCATCCGAAAGGGGACCGGCACTGAGACGGCCAGATAGTGATCCTCGTCGTATTGAAAAATCTCGCCTTCGAGAATGCCCCGCTTGCTCCCACGCAGCACGAACACGGCGCCGGGTTTGTAGAGGACCGGGATGTCTTGGAGCACGGCCTCTGTGCGGAGAATGCGCACGCCGCCGAGCGCTGTCGGATTATACCCGTGGCGCGGCGCGAGACGATCCGCCAATGCCGCCAGCGTGTGGCGCCGGGATGGCGCGTCTCCGCCTAAAATAGGAATCGGCAAGATATTCATAGGTTACGCAATCGATAGACCCGGATCTCGATATTATTGATCAAGCCATCCCCTCCAACAAGGATGTTGGCAGATCATGTCACCAAAGAGCTTTTTCATAACCGGCGCCAATTCGGGCTTCGGCCTGGCAATTTCAGTCGCCGCGATCCGGGCGGGCCACAAGGTGATCGGAACCGTGCGCTCCGAGGCCTCCCGCGCTACGCTCACCGAGGCTCTTCCCGAGGTCCATTCAGTCCTCTGCGATGTCACCGAGTTCGATCGCCTCACGGACATCGTCCGTCAGGTGGAGGAGGAACATGGACCCGTCGACGTCCTGATCAACAATGCTGGCTATGGCCATGAGGGCGTGCTCGAGGAATCACCGATCGAGGAGATGCGCCGACAGTTCGATGTCAACGTCTTCGGCGCGGTTGCCGTCGCCAAGGCGTTTCTTCCAAGCTTCCGGTCGCGCCGTCGGGGTTTCATCGTCAATGTCACCTCGATGGGCGGCATGATCACCCTGCCCGGAATTGCCTATTACTGTGGCAGCAAGTTCGCCCTTCAGGGAATCTCGGAGGTGATGCGCTCGGAAATGGCCCCATTTGGCGTTCATGTGACGGCGCTTTGCCCTGGCTCGTTCCGGACGGACTGGGCCGGGCGCTCAATGGTCCGCACGGAAAGATCGATCGCAGACTACGATGCCCTTTTTGATCCGATACGCGCGGCCCGGCAGGCCGTCAGCGGCAAGCAGCTCGGCGATCCCGAAAAGCTGGCCGCGGCCGTTCTGACCTTGATCGAATCCGACAATCCGCCGCCGCTGCTTCTGCTCGGCAGCGACGCGTACCGGCTGGTGTCGGCGAAAATCGAGCGCCTCCAGCAGGAAATCGAGGCCTGGCGGGCGCTCACCCTGTCCACGGACGGCTAGGCCGCGGCCTGGATGGAGCGCGGGCGGCCGAAGCACGCTCGCGATCCTCGGTCTTGGCGCCGAGGTGATCCCGAAGGAATGCCTCCCTCGCTGGATCCTCCTCCGATGCCTCGCTGATGCGAAGCATCGGAGGATGATGGTGGAGCCCGTAGCAGGCTGCCTAAAGGCTCGCCTGCGCGCGGTAGAGCCTCGCATAGGCGCCGTTGGCCGCGATCAGCGCCTCGTGGCTGCCTTCCTCGATGATTCCGGCCTCCGTCAGCACGAGGATGCGGTCGGCGCGCTGCACCGTCGACAGGCGGTGAGCGATGACCAGCGTCGTGCGAGACCGCGCCAGCGTCATCAGCGCCTGCTGCACGGCCCGTTCGCTCTCATTGTCGAGCGCGCTGGTCGCCTCGTCGAAGATCAGGATCGGCGGGTCCTTCAGGATGGCGCGGGCGATGGTCAGCCGCTGCTTCTGCCCGCCGGAGAGCTTCACGCCGCGCTGGCCGATATCGCTGGCATAACCGTCCGGCAGCGCCATAATGAAGTCGTGCGCGTTGGCGGCACGCGCCGCCGCCTCGACCTCGGCGTCCGTGGCATCGGGCCGGCCGTAGCGAAGGTTTTCCATCACCGTGCCGGCGAACAGGTAGACGTCCTGCTGCACGATGCCGATGTTGCGGCGGAGCTCGTCGAGCCGGATGTCGCGAATGTCCGTGCCGTCGATCAGAATTCGTCCCGCCGTCACGTCATAGAAGCGCGGGATCAGCGCGCAGAGCGAGCTCTTGCCCGCGCCCGAGGCGCCGACGAGCGCCACGAACTCGCCGGGCCTGATGGTGAGCGAGAGGTTCCTGAGCACATGCGGGCCGTCCTCCTCGTAGCGGAAGCCGACCTTTTCAAAGCTGATCGCGCCGCGTGCGCGACCGATGGCCTTGGCGCCCGGCCGGTCCTGGATGTCGGGCTCCGTCTCGAAGATCTCCATCACCCGCACGAAGCCGGTGAAGCCGCTCTGCCAGAGACGCGCGAGGTTGGCGAGGCGGTTGACCGGATCGACCAGCACGGCGACGCAGAGCAGGAAGGTGAGCAGATCGGCGACGCCCAGCCCCGCCTCGGCGACCCGTACCGATCCGGCGACGATGATCATGACCGTCACGAGTTGCGGGAAGATGGTTGTGCCGGCCCAGAGATAGGCCTCGCTGCGATAGCCGATGCGCCGGCCTTCGAGGAAGCGCTGGTTGGCGACTTCGAAGCGCCGGTTTTCGAGCGCCTCATTGGCGAAGGATTGCACGACGCGGATGCCGGCCAGCGAATCCTCGACCCGCTCGCTCACGCCCCCGACGCGTTCCTTGACCCGTAGCATGGCCGCGTTGACGCGATTGTTGAAATGAAGCGCGTAGAAGGACGCCGGCGGGATGACGGCGAGGATCATCAGTGCGAGCGGGACGTCGAGCGTGAACAGGATCGCCGTCACGCCGGCGAATTTCAGCACCGCGATGGCGAGATCCTCCGGCCCGTGATGATAGAGCTCGCCCACGTCGAACAGGTCATGCGTGACGCGGCTCATCAACTGGCCGACGCGCTGGCGATCGTAGAAGCTGAAGGAGAGCTTCTGGCAGTGGGCGAACAGCTCGCGGCGCAGAGCCGCTTCCATCTTCGCGCCCATCATATGGCCCTGATAGTCGACGAAGAGCGTCGCGAAGGCCTGCATGACGAGCAGGGCCAGCATCAACGCGCCCACGGCATAGACGACGGGAAGCGTGGTCGATGGATCGTCCGCGGCGACGAGCAGGCGTGTCACATGGTTGGCGCAGAGCGGCAGCAGCAGCGCGGTCACCGAGATGAGCACGGCGCAGGCGAGGTCGAGCGCCAGCAGCGGCAGATAGGGCCGGTAATAGGCAAGAAGCCTGGCGAGGCGCGCCCGCGTCAGCCGCGGCGTGGCGGCGTCGACGGAATCGTCCGAAAGCGGCCTGCCACGCGGGGCGGCAGGTGTCGGAGGATGAGCCTGCGTGTCGGGGCTAGAGTCGTCGTCTCGTATTGGCGGTTCCGGAGAACGGATAAGCATGGAACGTCATGTCCTGATGAATTTCAAAGGCTCCTTTCGCGCTGGACACAAAGGTTCTCATGGGAAGCTCCCGGGCTTTCGCTGGACGAGCCGCAACTATGGCCCGATGGCCCGGACCTCACAAGGCGGCGCGGGCCAAACAGCTCGGTTGTGGCTTTTCAGCACCGGTTGCACCGCCCGCCAGCGACAGACTGGCGCGGGCTGTTTCTCCGCATCTCACTTGTACGCGGCCCGGGGGAACGCATCTTAGGAGCCAGGATCGCCGAAAGAGTTCATCCCCCATGTCCGATTCCGAACGAAACCGTCTCTCCGGCCGCCTGTCGCGTTATGCGCGGGTGGGGATGAATGTCGGCGGTGTCGCCGCCAAGGTTGCGGGCACGCGGCTCTTCGGCGGCACGCTCGACAAGGGCAAGAACGCCTCGGAGCTCGCAACCGCGCTCGGCGGGCTCAAGGGTCCGCTGATGAAGGTCGGGCAGATCCTCTCGACCGTGCCCGATCTGGTGCCGCCCGAATATGCCGAGGAACTCTCGCAATTGCAGTCGAACGCGCCGCCCATGGGCTGGCCCTTCGTCAAGCGGCGCATGCAGGCCGAACTCGGCCCCGACTGGGAAAAGAAGTTCGAGAGCTTCGATCGCCAGCCGGCCGCCGCCGCCTCGCTCGGCCAGGTCCATCGCGCCGTCGCCAAGGACGGCCGCGCGCTCGCGGTGAAGCTCCAATATCCGGACATGCAGTCGGCCGTCGAGGCCGATCTCGCCCAGCTCAAGGTGCTGATGTCGATCTATCGGCGGATCGACCGCGCGATCGATACCAGCGAGATCTTCGAGGAAATCGGCACGCGCATCCGCGAAGAACTCGATTATGCCCGCGAGGCGCGTCATGCGCTGCTCTACAAGATCATGCTCGACGGCCAGCCGCTCGTGCGCGTGCCGGAGGTCGAGCCGCGCCTTTCCACTCGGCGCCTGTTGTCGCTGACCTGGCTCGAGGGACGCCGCCTGCTCGATTTCCGCGATCGCCCGCTCGAGGAGAAGAACCGCATCGCCGCCGCCATGTTCAACGCCTGGTGGTCGCCCTTCGCCCGCTTCGGCGTCATCCACGGCGATCCGCATCTCGGCAACTACACCGTGTTCGAGGATGAGGACGGCGTCGCGGCCGGCATCAACCTGCTCGATTATGGTTGCATCCGCATCTTCACCCCGGCCTTTGTCGGCGGCGTGGTCAATCTCTTCCACGGCCTGCGCGAAAATGATCGCGACCGTGTCGTCGCGGCCTATGAGAGCTGGGGTTTTGTCGGGCTTTCCAACGAACTGATCGACGCGCTCAACATCTGGGCGCGCTTCATCTATGCCCCGCTGATCGACGACCGCGTCCGCACCATCGCCGATGGCGTCGCGCCGTCGGAATATGGCCGGCGCGAGGCTTTCCAGGTGCATCAGGTGCTGAAGGAAAAAGGCCCGGTGACGGTGCCGCGCGAATTCGTCTTCATGGACCGCGCCGCGATCGGGCTGGGTTCGGTCTTCCTGCACCTGAAGGCCGAAATGAATTTCTATGAGCTCTTCGCCGAGACGATCGAAGGCTTCGACGTCGCCCTGCTCGGCCAGAGGCAGCAGGCGGCGCTGGGCGGGGTCGGGCTGGTTTAGCCCTCCAGCGTCGGCCAGCGATGATGGATCCTGTTGGTCTCGTCGGGATTCGTCGTGCAGACTGCGGCCATGTTCACCTTCGCCATCTACATCGCCGCCGCCCTTGCCGAAATCGCCGGCTGCTTCGCCTTCTGGGCCTGGTGGCGGCTCGATCGCTCGCCGCTCTGGCTCGTGCCCGGCATCGTCTCGCTGATGCTGTTCGCCTGGCTGTTGAGCCTGAGCCCGGCCGATAATGCCGGCCGCGCCTTCGCGGTCTATGGCGGGTTCTATATCGTCATGAGCCTCGCCTGGCTCTGGGCCGTGGAGGGCGCGCGGCCGGACCGCTTCGATCTTCTCGGCGCGGCGATCTGCCTCGCCGGCGCGGCGGTCATCCTGCTCGCGCCACGCGGCGCATGAAACGCGTCAGCATGGCCAATTGCCGGACCCTCTATTCTTGCTGTATAGGCCGCTGATCATTGGCCCTGTTGGAGAGGATCAGGCGACGATGGCCGAAAGCCCGATGGACTACGCCGAACACGAGCGGACCTACGATTTCTTCATCGGTCTGACGAAATACGGCACCATTGCCGTCGTCATCATTCTCGTCTTGATGGCGATCTTCCTGCTCTGATGTGCCAGGGGTCGATCCGCGCCGCTCATGCCGATCCCCGCCTCACATTACCATAGTAGAGCGGGCGCCTGCCCGCTGATCCCAAGGGAAACGCCATGAAGATTGGTGTGCCGGCCGAGATCGACGCGCTGGAAAGCCGCGTCGCCGCGACGCCTGAGACAATCAAGAAGTTTATCGCGCTGGGCGCAGAGGTCGTCGTCCAGTCGGGCGCCGGGCTGCGCTCCCGCATCCCCGATGCCGAATATACGGCCGCCGGTGCCGCGATTGCCGCGACGGGCGCCGATACGGTGCGCGATGCCGATATCGTGCTGAAGGTGCGCCGTCCCGCGAACGGGGAACTCGCCGCCTACAAGGCCGGCGCGCTCGTCGTCGCCACCATGGACCCTTATGGCAATGACGACGCCATCGCCGCCATGGCGGGTGCCGGCGTCACCGCCGTCGCCATGGAGTTCATGCCGCGCATCACCCGCGCCCAGGTCATGGACATTCTCTCCAGCCAGGCGAACCTCGCCGGCTATCAGGCGGTGATCGATGCGGCTTCCGAATATGACCGCGCGCTGCCGATGATGATGACCGCCGCGGGCACCGTTCCGGCCGCGCGCGTCTTCGTCATGGGCGCCGGCGTCGCCGGCCTGCAGGCGATCGCCACGGCCCGTCGCCTCGGCGCCGTCGTGACGGCGACCGACGTTCGCCCCGCCGCGAAGGAGCAGGTCGAAAGCCTCGGCGCCAAGTTCGTGGCGGTCGAGGACGAGGAGTTCAAGCAGGCCGAGACCGCGGCCGGCTACGCCAAGCCGATGTCGGCCGAATATCAGGCCAAGCAGGCGGCGCTCGTCGCCGAGCACATCAAGAAGCAGGACATCGTCATCACCACGGCGCTGATCCCCGGGCGTCCGGCGCCGAAGCTGGTCTCCGCCGCGATGGTCGCCTCGATGAAGCCTGGCTCCGTGCTGGTCGACCTCGCGGTCGAGCGTGGTGGCAATGTCGAGGGTGCGCGGCCGAACGAAGTGGTCGATATCGACGGCAAGAAGATCGTCGGCCATCTGAACGTCGCCGGCCGCATCCCCGCCACCGCCTCGCAGCTCTATGCCAAGAACCTCTTCGCCTTCGTCGAGACGCTGATCGACAAGAAGGAGAAGAAGCTGGCCGTCAATTGGGACGACGAACTGGTCAAGGCGACGGTGCTGACGCGCAATGGCGCGATCGTGCATCCGGCGTTCCGGCCCGTCGAAGCACCCAAGGAAATCCTCGTCGCTGAGCAGGGGGCCAGCTGATCATGGCAAATCTCACGCCCGAACAGGCGGCGAGCGCCGCGCAGGCCGCCGCCGACGCCGCGACCGCCGCGGCCAATGCCGCGCAGGAAGCGGCGCAGGCCGCCCATATCTATGCAACGCAGGCCTCTGGCGGCGGGCTCGGCGATGTCGCCGGCGCGGTCGCCCATGCCGTCAGCGGCGGCGCGATCGATCCCTTCGTGTTCCGCCTGTCGATCTTCGTGCTCGCGATCTTCGTCGGCTATTACGTCGTCTGGCAGGTGACGCCGGCGCTGCATACGCCGCTGATGTCGGTGACCAATGCGATCTCCTCGGTGATCGTGGTCGGCGCGCTGCTGGCTGTCGGCGTCGAGGCTGTCGATGCCGCTGCCGCTTCGGGCCATGCCTGGGCGCAGGGCTTCGGCTTCATCGCGCTCATTCTCGCCAGCGTGAACATATTCGGTGGCTTCCTCGTCACCAGTCGCATGCTCGCCATGTACAAGAAGAAGACGAAGTGAGGATGCGCCGATGACAATCGCCAATATCACGGCGCTGCTCTACCTCGTTTCCGGCGTCCTGTTCATCATGGCGCTGCGCGGGCTTTCGAGCCCCGCGACCTCGCGCCAGGGCAACATCTACGGCATGGTCGGCATGGCGATCGCCATCCTGACGACGCTCGTCCTCGCCGCGCCGAAGAGCCCGCTCGCCTGGGGCCTCATCATCGTCGGCATCGCGATCGGCGGCGGCATCGGCGCGATCACCGCCCGCCGCATCGCCATGACGCAGATGCCGCAGCTGGTCGCCGCCTTCCACTCGCTGGTCGGCCTCGCGGCCGTCATGGTCGCGGCCGCCGCGCTCTATGCACCCTCCGCCTTCGGCATTGGCGAGGTCGGCTCGATCCACGGCCAGGCGCTGGTCGAGATGTCGCTCGGCGTCGCGATCGGCGCGATCACCTTCACCGGCTCGATCATCGCCTTCGCCAAGCTGAACGGCAACATGTCGGGCAAGCCGATCCTGCTGCCCTCGCGCCACATCATCAATGCGGCGCTCGCGATCCTGCTGGTCGCGCTGATCGTCGCGCTGACGATGACCGAGAGCCATCTGGTCTTCTGGCTCATCGTGCTGGTCTCGCTCGTGCTGGGCGGGCTCATCATCGTCCCGATCGGCGGCGCCGACATGCCCGTCGTCGTCTCGATGCTGAACTCCTATTCGGGTTGGGCCGCCGCCGGCATCGGCTTCACCCTCGGCAACACGGCGCTGATCATCACCGGCGCGCTGGTCGGCTCGTCGGGCGCGATCCTCTCCTACATCATGTGCAAGGGCATGAACCGCTCGTTCATCTCGGTCATTCTCGGCGGCTTCGGCGGCGAGACGGGCGGGCCGGCGGGAGCGGCTGGCGCGGTCGAACAGCGCCCCGTCAAGCAGGGCTCGGCCGAGGACGCGGCCTTCGTCATGAAGAACGCCTCCAAGGTCATCATCGTGCCGGGCTACGGCATGGCGGTGGCGCAGGCCCAGCACGCGCTGCGCGAAATGGCCGACAAGCTCAAGGCCGAGGGCGTCGAGGTGAAATACGCGATTCATCCGGTCGCCGGCCGCATGCCGGGCCATATGAACGTGCTGCTCGCCGAGGCGAACGTGCCTTATGACGAGGTGTTCGAGCTGGAAGACATCAACTCGGAATTCGCGCAGGCCGATGTCGCCTTCGTCATCGGCGCGAACGACGTGACCAATCCGGCCGCGAAGACCGATCCGAAGTCGCCGATCTACGGCATGCCGATCCTCGACGTCGAGAAGGCCGGCACGGTCCTCTTCGTCAAGCGCGGCATGGGCTCGGGCTATGCCGGCGTCGAGAACGAATTGTTCTTCAAGGACAATACGATGATGCTCTTCGCCGACGCCAAGAAGATGGTCGAGAACATCGTCAAGGCGCTGGGCTGAACCTCAGCCGACTGAAACAAAAAAGGGGCGATCGTCGATCGCCCCTTTTTCATGCGTGCCTTCCGGGCGCCGCGCGTGTGGACATTCTATTGCCAGACGAGCTCGTCCGCCATGGCCGGGTCGGTCCTGGCCTCCCTGGCCGTGTCGCAGGTCTCGCTCACATTGTCGGCGATGGAGGCGAGTTCGCCGCCGAGCAGCACGCCGTAGATGACGAGAATGTGCGAGTCGAAATAGGCCTTCTGCGCGTCGCTCATCTTGGCCGCGTCCTGCGGCGCAAGCGTGTCGAACACCTTCTCGAAGCGCGCCTGGTCGAGCGTGAAGCCCTGGCAGGTCGCGGCGACGGCCGCCTGATAGGCCACGAGTTGCAGCGTCGTCATCTGCTCGCTGGTGAGCGCGCCCTCGAGCATGTCGATCGCATGCTGGCGGACGAAGCTGCTCTGCGAGCCTTCGGCGCGCGCCTCGAAGGCACCAGCCGCCAGGATCGAGACCGCGAGGCCGAGCGCCGGAACAAGTCTGGTTTTCATGATGGTCGTCCCTGCGGTCAGCTTCAGAAAACGCGGCTCGTCCACGACGGAAGGAAATCGCCGCTATTATTGTAGCAGGCGCCCTCGCGCGGATAGCAGGTGACATTGGTTGCCGGGCTGAACGGCGCAGCGGGCCGCTGTGGTTGCGGCGGCGGCACATACTGGTTCTGGTGCTGGTGATCGCTCGACGACGCCGCAAGCGCCGCCGCCCCGAGGAGCAGCCCGCCAACGATGACCGCCGCCGTCTTGTCGCCATGCTTGGCCTCGGCGATCGTCGGCTGTGCCAGGCAGAGCACCGCCACTGCGGCGCATGCCCATCCGGTGCGTTGACGCATCAAGAAGTCCCCCCGTGTCTACGGACCCAGAACCAGGCGGCGATCGCCGCGGCCGGGTTCCCTTACGGCATCAGGAGAACATACGCTGGGGTGTCGTACAAGTGCAGGCGCGCGGGGCGGGTTACTTCGCCGTGCGGCGCATGCCGTCGCGGGCGGGCGCGTAGCTCGGGTTGAGCGAGGAGGCATGGGCGAAGGCCGCAAAGGCCAGGTCGCGTTCGCCGAGCTTTTCAAGCGCCAGACCCTGGTTGGTCCAGCCCTGATAGGAGTTCTTGTCGCGCCGGACGACGGTGTTGAAATCGTCGAGCGCGGCCTTGTAGTCGCCGATGGCGAGATAGGAAAGGCCGCGCGACAGATAGGGCTCCGGCGCATTCGGCGCATAGGTCATCGCCGCTGTCAGGTCGGCGATCGCGTCGTCGTGGCGGCCCTGACTCTGATAGATCAGGGCGCGGTTCTGGTAGGCCTTCGGGTCGGTCGGCTCGAGCGCGATCGCCTTGGAGAAATCGGCAAGCGCCAGCTCGGTCTGGCCTTCGGAGCGGTAGAGATTGCCGCGCCCGACATAGGCCTCGTTATAGTTCGGATTAAGTTGGATGGCGGTATTGTAGTCGGCCAGCGCCTGCGGGTCCTGCTTCAGGCGCCGCTCGACCAGCGCACGATTGGTATAGGCCTGGTAGAAATTCGGGTTGAGCTGGATCGCCTTGTTGAAATCGGCGAGGGCTTCCTGGTAGCGCCCCGAGCGTCCGAACGCCGTGCCACGAACATTATAGCCCGAAGCGTCGCTCGGGTTCTGGTCGACCACCGAGGTGAGCGAGGAGATATTGGCCGCGGATCCGGTCGCCGGGTCGATGTCACTGTCGAAATCATGCACATTCGACGAAGACTGGCAGCCGGCGAGCAGGAGCGCGCCGAGGGAGGCCACGAGAAACAGGCCGGCTTTTCGTGTTCTCCCGCTCTCCGTCTGCCGATCGATCGGCAAGTTCGCGAGATGCAGAGCGGTCATAGCCATGTCTCCGGGGGGCGTCGCGGCCCAAAGGCCTCGATGCAAACGTCAAAGGGCAACAAGCACCGCCGAAACGGGCTCGTTACCCCGAAACATTCGAAGTGCAAAACGGGCGAAAGGAAGGCGCCGGGCGATTTCGCCGCGACGGCGCGCTTTCGCTGATGCTCTTAATGCTTGTTGCCGGCGGCTGCAACCACGCCGCCTTCGCGCAGTGCGCGCTTGCGGGCCAGCTTGCGGGCGCGGCGCACGGCTTCAGCCTTCTCGCGGGCGCGCTTGACCGAGGGCTTCTCGTAGAAGTCGCGAAGCTTCATCTCGCGGAAGAGGCCCTCGCGCTGCATCTTCTTCTTGAGAACCTTCAGCGCCTGGTCGACATTGTTGTCGCGGACAAGTATCTGCACGCCCGTGCTTCCTATATTGGTCCGATCAAAATGAGCTTTCGGCTATTCGCCGGGCAAACGAAAGCATCGCCGGCCGGCAGATCTCCGATTTCGGCGCTCTCATAGCAGAACCGCCCTTGGCCTGTCAAAGCGGCCGGAGGCAAAATGTGGCGGTTTTTCTATGTTTCGCCGGCCTCAAAGGCGCTAAGGATCGGGTCGGTCAATCAGGAGCGTTTGCATTGAAACTCGAAAACAAGGTCGCGATCGTCACCGGCGGTGCCAAGGGCATCGGCTATGCCATCGCCGAGCGTTTTCTCCAGGAGGGCGCGCGCGTCGTCGTCGCCGATATTGACGAGCCGACGGGCGAGGCGGCGATCGCCGCGCTCGGCAGCCTCGGCGCCTGCCGCTTCGTGCGCACCGATGTCGGCGATCGTGACGCCGTCGCCAATCTCATTGCCGCGACGCTCGATTTCGGCGGCGAGATCGACGTGCTCGTCAACAATGCCGGCATCGTCGCCGGTGCCGATTTCCTCGACGTTTCCGAGGAGGATTTCGACCGCGTCCTGCGCGTCAACCTGAAGGGGGCCTTCCTCTGCGGGCAGGCAGTGGCGCGCCATATGGCGGCGCGCGTCGATGCCGGCGGCACGCCGGGCGTGATCGTCAACATGTCGTCGGTCAATGCCGTGTTCAGCCTGCCGAACCAGGTGCCCTACAGCGTGTCCAAGGGCGGGCTCAACCAACTGACCAAGGCGATGGCGGTCTCGCTCGCGCCGCGCGGCATTCGCGTCAACGCGATCGGGCCGGGCTCGATCGCGACGGATATCCTCGCTTCTGTGAACAGTGATCCCGACGCCAAGCGGCGCATCCTGTCGCGGACCCCGATGGGGCGGATCGGCGAGCCTTCCGAGATCGCGGCGATCGCCGCGTTCCTCGCTTCCGACGATGCGAGCTACATCACCGGGCAGACCATCTATGCCGATGGCGGCCGCATGCCGCTCAACTATACGGTCGCCGTCAAGGAATAGGCGGTCATCGCTCAACAAAGAACCCGCCTCGAGGGGCGGGTTCAAAGCATCAGTCGCGGCAGGGCTCGATGAGCCCTGCGCGGGGGAGGGGCGACGGGCGCCTATTCCTCGTCTTCGTCGACCGGGCCGCGCAGCGACTTGAGCTTGGCGAAGACGGCCTCGGCGTCGAGTTCCTCGTCCTTCGGCTCTTCGCGGCGGTAGGAGCGCAGGGCGGCCGAGGCGAGCGCGTCGGCGGCGGTCGTCTCCTCGGGACGCAGCAGCGTCTCGCCATCGGCGGCGATTTCGCGCGGCGGAGCGTTCTTCGCGGCCTTGTCGACTTCGAAATCGAGATCGATCTGCGAGCAGAGGCCCAGCGTCACGGGGTCGGAGGGCGTCAGATTGGTCGAGTTCCAGTGGCTGCGGCCACGGATCGAATCGATCGTCGGCTTGGTGGTGCCGACGAGACGCATGATCGCGGCGTCCTTCAGCTCCGGATGGTTGCGCAGCAGCCAGAGAATGGCGTTCGGCCGATCCTGGCGACGCGACACGGGCGTATAGCGCGGGCCCTTGCGCTTCTGCACGGGGATGCGGACCTTGGTCTCGGCCATCTTGAGGTGATATTTCGGATCGCGCTGGCCGCGATCGATTTCCTCACGGGTCAGCTGGCCGGTCGAAACGGGATCGAGCCCCTTGATGGTCTGCGCCGCTTCGCCGTCCGCGATCGCTTTGACTTCCAGCGGGTGCAGCTTGCAGAAATCGGCGATCTGGTCGAAGCCGAGCGAGGTATTCTCGACGAGCCAAACGGCCGTCGCCTTCGGCATCAGCGGAATAGTGGACATAATTCTCTCCTGATCGCTCGCCCGGATTTCGCCGGAGGAGCAGAACAATCGTCGAATTGACGGGGAATGGCCAACATATAGACCGGAGCCGGCTCTGAATCAAACAAAGCCTCGGGTCTCGCGTGCCATGGCCGCCGATCCGGCGAAAGTCGTGAGGCCGGACGCGGCAGAAGCCACGTCCGGCGACACAGGGCAGCCGATCCTTACGGCGTCGCGGGAGCCGGTGCCGGAGCGGGCTCGGCAGGTGCCGGAGTCGCGGGCGCCGGAGCGGGCGCGGCCGGAGCCGCAGGTGCCGGCGTTGCGGGAGCCGGGGCGGGCGCTGATTGTTCGGCGGCCGGCGGAGGCGGCGGCGGCGGGGTGGGCGTGCGGCCCTTCCACCAGAAATAAGCGATCACCAGAACGATGATCACCACCACGGCCCAAATCCAAGTGTTTTGGCGTTGCATGGTTTCCTCCGGGTGCGTTGTGCACCGACGCAACTATCCTACATCATCCGTCACGCAATCGTCACATCCGACACGAAGAAATCGGCCGGATGGTCAAGAACGGCGCGAATATTAGTGCCGGCTGCGCATCAGCTCGTCGCTCGACTTGTTCAGATGAACCTGATCATCGACCCGCTCGACCCATCCGGGCGGAATGTAGTGATGCGCGCCATCGGGCGAATCACTTTTCGTGAGCTTGATTGCGCCCGGGCCGCTCATATGATCGACCGTTCCGATACGGTTGCCGCGGAGGTCGACAACCGCCATCTGTTCGCGAATGGTACTGGCATTGATCATCGTGCCTGCTCCTCTCTTGGGACAGGCCGACAACGCCAGGACGGGCGATTGGTTCAGCCTTTCGTGCCGGATCCGACCGTCAGCACGATCTTGCCGATATGGGCGGACGATTCCATCCGCCGATGCGCGCCCGCCGCATCGCGGAGCGGGAAGGTCTGGTCGATCTGCGGCAGGACGCGTCGTGCGGCGAGGAGCGGCCAGACATGCTCCTCCAGCGCGCGGGCGATTCCCGCCTTGAACGCGACCGGCCGGGGCCTGAGCGTCGAGCCGGTGTGGGTCAGCCGCTTCATCATCAAACGGCGGAAATCGACCTCGGCGCTCGAGCCGTTCAGGAAAGCGATCTGCACGATCCGTCCATCCGGCGCGGCGGCCTCATAGTTGCGCTCGATATAATCGCCGCCGACCATGTCCAGGATGACGTCGGCGCCATGGCCGTCGGTCGCGGCCTTGGTCTCGACGACGAAATCCTCTTTCTGATAGTTGATGGCCCGATCGGCGCCGAGCGACAGGCAGGCGGCGCATTTCTCGGCTGAACCCACCGTCGTGATCACGCGGGCGCCGAAGGCTTTGGCGAGCTGGATCGCCACCGTGCCGATGCCCGATGTGCCGCCATGGACGAGCAGCGTCTCGCCGGCCTTCAGCCCGCCACGCTCGAACACATTGCTCCAGACGGTGAAGAAGGTCTCGGGAATGGCGGCTGCCTCGATCATGGAGAGGCCTTCGGGAACCGGCAGCGCGTTGGTTTCGTGAACGGCGACATATTCCGCGTAGCCGCCGCCCGCGACGAGCGCCATCACGGCATCGCCCACCTTGTAGCGCATCACATTGCGGCCGATCGCGGCCACATGGCCGGCCACTTCCAGCCCCGGCAGGTCGGAGGCGCCCTTGGGCGGAGGATAGCCGCCCATGCGCTGCAGTATATCGGGACGGTTGACGCCCGCCGCTTCGACGGCGATCAGGATCTCGCCCTCGAAGGGATGGGGAACCGGCCGTTCCACCGGCTTCAGCACGTCGGGGCCGCCCGGCTCGTCGATGGCGATCGCGGTCATGGTGGCGGGAATGACGTCCATGGAACTCTCCTGCTGATGATCCGCCGCATCCTCGTTCCCATATGCGGGACTCTGGAAACGCGGATCGGTCCTGCTAATTTCGCTGGCGAGACGACGAGACCACAAGGAGGACGGCAATGGCGCTCTTCGACGACGCACCGGTCGAGCGGCCGGTACCACACAGGATCGGCGAAGATCTCGCAACCCTTTCCATCGCGGAGCTGGGCGACAGGGTCGCCGTGCTGGAGGGCGAGATCGCGCGCCTGCGCGCCGCCATGGCGGCAAAGACGGCCTCGCGCGATGCGGCCGCCTCGTTCTTCAAGCGTTAGCAACAAAGGGGGCGGGGATAATCGGCATCGATGGTTAATGTTCTGTTAAGGTTTCCAGGACATTATCAATGACATCCAGTCATCTGGATTCGAGTGGCTCCTGTCCACTTTGTTCGATGCCTCCCTGTTAACCTGCAAGAGCCGTTTTCCACGGCTCTTTTTTTGACGTGCCGGGCGAGAATCGGCGAAGTTGAAAGCTGCCGCCTTTCATGCGATGGCCTTGCCGCGACGCGATTCCGGCATGGCCGGCCGCGACGGCCGGGCAGGCAGGGGGAGCGTCTGGATGAGCGACGGATTCGGGGACGGACGGCAGGCCGACGCACCGATCGCGTTCGGTCAGGCATTCGCCCTTTCCGACACGTTCAAGCTGCTCTTCCGCGAAGGCATGGCGCTGGTCGAGGAGACCGCGACCTATCTCGACAATGACGGCCGGATCGAATCCCGCGACCTGACGCGCGACGGATCGCTGAGCTACGCGACCGAATCGATGCGCCTCACCACGCGGCTGATGCAGATCGCCTCATGGCTGCTGCTGCAGCGCGCGGTGAACGAAGGCGAGATGACGGCCGAGCAGGCGAGCCAGGAAAAGGCCAAGGTGCGCCTGCGTGGCTTCGGCACGGTGACGCACGGCCCGGGCTGGGAAGAGCTGCCGCCGCGGCTGCAGCAGATCGTCGAACGCTCGGTCCGCCTGCAGGAGCGAGTCGTCCGGCTCGATGATGCGCTCTACAACATGGTGGCGCTCGAGCATCCGGCGGAAAACGCCGTCAATCGCCAGTTCGGCCGGCTCGCCCGCGCCTTTGGCGGCGAATAGCGAACAGCGCGTCCGTTCCAACGCCGCCGCCAGGGCGGCTCACATCGTTTCCTGTCCAGAAAAGCAAAACCCCGGCGCGAAGGCCGGGGTTCGTATCAGCGCGGACGTCAGGGGCGATCAGCTGTTGCCCATGAAGCCCTTGAACTTGTTGTTGAAGCGCGAGATGCGGCCTGCGCGGTCGAGCAGCGTCTGCGTGCCGCCGGTCCAGGCCGGATGCGTCGTCGGGTCGATGTCGAGGTTCAGCGTCGCGCCGGCCTCGCCATAGGTCGACTTGGTCAGGTACTCGGTCCCGTTGGTCATCACGACCTTGATCGTGTGGTAGTCCGGGTGAATGTTCTTCTTCATGGTCGGTCCTCGAGCGCTCGGTCCGTCGGGACCGCATGGCCTCGGCTCGCGTCAGGCGCGGGCAAAGGCCGGATCAATGGGAAAAACGGCCGCTTGCGACCGGCCGTCCTGTCGGGGCGACGATATAGCCCACCCCTCGGATCGGCACAAGAGGTTGGCGCGCCTTGAAAGCGCCGGGGCTCCATGTGCATCTACGCCGCCGGAGCGGGCGGCGATCTTTCGCGGCAAACGGACGTCAATGGTCGAGCAAACCACAGCCAATAGAGACATTCGCGCGGCGTCGGCTGAAGGCGCGTCGCCGCGACGGCGCTCGATGAAGCCGCTGGCCATGCTCGTGCCCTATGTGCTGCGCTACAAGCCGCAGCTCGCCGGCGCCGGCCTCGCGCTGCTCCTTGCCGCCGCCGCGACGCTGGTGGTGCCGCTCGCCGTGCGCCGCATGATCGACCACGGCTTCAACGCCGCCGATGGCGCGGCGATCAACACCTATTTCATCGCGTTGATCGGGGTGGTGGCGGTGCTCGCCACGGCCTCCAGCCTGCGCTTCTACTTCGTCACCTGGCTGGGCGAGCGAGTCGTTGCTGATCTGCGCGCCGATGTCTTCCGCCACATCGCGACGCTGGGCATCGATTTCTTCGATCGCAACCGCTCGGGCGAGATCACGGCGCGGCTGACCACGGACACCACGCAGATCAAGGCGGTCGCGGGCGCGAATGTTTCGATCGCGCTGCGCAACCTCGTCATGTTCGTCGGCGCGATCGCCATGATGGTGGTGACGAGCCCCAGCCTGTCCGGGCTCGTGCTCGTGGCGCTGCCGATCGTCGTGCTGCCGCTGGTCGGCTTCGGCCGCCGCATCCGCGCGCGCTCCCGCCGGGCACAGGACATGCTGGCCGACGCGTCCGCCTATGCGAGCGAGGCGATCGGCGCGATGCGCGTCGTGCAGGCCTTCACGGCGGAGGGCTCGGTTACGGCGCGCTTCACGCGGGCGGTTGAAACGGCCTTCGTCGCCGCGCGCAATTCCACGGCGGCGCGCGCGGCGCTCACCGCCTTCGGCATCTTCATGGTGTTTTCGAGCATGGTGGCCGTGCTCTGGTGGGGCGCGCAGGACGTGCTCGCCGGCCGCATGACGCCCGGCACGCTCGGCCAGTTCCTGATCTACGCGGTGATCGGCGCCGGCGCGCTCGGCGAGCTCTCGCAGGTCTGGGGCGACATCGCAAATGCCTCCGGCGCGGCCGAGCGCCTGTCGGAAATCCTGGTCGAGACGCCGTCCGTCTCCGCACCGGCAAGGCCGCAGTCGATCGCCGGGCGCGGCGCGGGCGCGATCGCGTTCGAGGCCGTGACGTTCGCCTATCCCGAGGGCGGGCGCGAGGCGGCCATCCGCGAGATCAGCTTCACGATCGCGCCGGGCGAGCGCGTCGCCGTGGTCGGGCCGTCGGGCGCCGGCAAGAGCACGCTCTTCAACCTAATCCTGCGCTTCTACGACCCGCAATCCGGCCGCGTCACCTTTGACGGCATCGACGCGAAGGCGCTCGATCCGCTCGCGCTCCGCCAGCGCATCGCGCTCGTGCCGCAGGATACGGTGATCTTCGCGGCGACGGCGGCGGAGAATATCGGCTTCGGCCGGCCGGATGCTTCGGTTGACGACGTGCGGCAGGCCGCAAAGGCCGCCTATGCCGACGATTTCCTGAGTGCCTTGCCGAAGGGCTACGAGACCGAGCTCGGCGAGCGCGGCGTGACGCTTTCGGGCGGCCAGCGCCAGCGCCTCGCGATCGCGCGCGCCATCCTGAAGGATGCGCCCGTGCTGCTGCTCGACGAGGCGACCAGCGCGCTCGACGCCGAAAGCGAGGTCGCCGTCCAGGCGGCGCTCGACGAATTGATGGTCGGCCGCACCACGATCGTGATCGCGCACCGCCTCGCGACGATCCTCAAGGCCGACCGCATCCTCGTCATGGATGGCGGCACGATCGTCGAGGAAGGCACCCATGAGGAATTGTCGCGCCAGGGCGGGCTCTATGCCCGCCTCGCCCGGCTGCAGTTCCGACAGGACGCCGCATAGCGATTAGCGGGCCAGGCACCGTTCTTCTCCCTCTCCCGCTTGCGGGGGAGGGTCGGGGAGGGGGCCGCCTGCAGGGTCTCGGAACGCTATTCCGTATTCGCCCGACGTCACGGCGTTGAGCCCCCTCTCCAGCTCTCCCCCGCTTTGCGAGAGAGAGGGCGGGCCGTGCGTTTCATGGGGGCCGGTGCGCAATCATGGAGCGGTGATTCCGGACGGCGGAGCTTCGGATCGGCGACCATAGCGGGCCGTGCGCCTTTCTTCTCCCTCTCCCGCTTGCGGGGGAGGGTCGGGGAGGGGGCCCGCCCGCAGGGTCTCGGAAGGCTGTCTCGTATTCGCCCGATGTCACGGCCGTGAACCCCCTCTCCAGCTCTCCCCCGCTTTGCGGGAGAGAGGGCGGGCCGTGCGCTTCATGCGGGCCGGCGCGCGATGGAGGGCAGGGGATTGCGGCTGGCGGAACGCCAGCCCTACCGTTCGGTGAGCTTCAGCTCGATGCGGCGGTTCTTGGCGTTGGCGGCGTCGCTGTCGCCCGGCTCGATCGGCTGGAACTCGCCGAAACCCGCGGCCACGAGATGGCTCGGCTGCACGCCGCGATCGATCAGATAGCGCACGACGGCGATGGCGCGCGCGGCCGAAAGCTCCCAATTGTTGCGGAAGCGGCCCGTGCCCGAGAGCGGGCGCGCATCCGTATGGCCGTCAACGCGCAGTACCCAGGCGATCTCGGGCGGGATCTCGCCTTCGAGCTGCTTGATCGCGTCGGCGAGCTTGTCCAGTTCGGCCTTGCCGTCGACATTGAACTCGTCCGAGCCGGATGGAAACAGCACTTCCGACTGGAACACGAAGCGGTCGCCGACGACGGTGATATCGGGTCGGTTGCCGAGGATTTCGCGCAGGCGACCGAAGAAATCGGAGCGATAGCGCGAGAGCTCCTGGACGCGTTGGGCGAGCGCCACATTCAGCCGGCGGCCGAGATCGGCGATCTGCGTCTGGCTTTCCTGGTCGCGCTTCTCCGAGGCGCCGAGCGCATCCTCCAGCGCCGCGATCTGGCGGCGAAGCGCGGCGATCTGCTGGTTCAGGATCTCGACCTGCGACAGCGCCTTCTGGCTGACGATCTTTTCGTTGTCGAGCGCCTTGGTGATGATCGCGATCTGCCCATCGGCCGAATTCGCGGCGGCTGACGAGGTGTCGGCCGCGCCCTTCAACTTGTCGCGCTCGGCCGCGGTCGCGGCGAGGCTCGCCTGAAGATTGGCGAGTTCGTCGTTCAGTTCCTGCTTGTTGGAGCGCTCCATGGCGAGCAGTTCGGTCAGTTCCGCGATCTGGGAATTGAGCCGGTTCAGCACCGTATCCTTGCCGGTGATCTCGCGGCTCTGCAGGAACTGCAGCAGCGCGAAGATCGAGAGCAGGAAAATGAAGACGAGCAGAAGATTCGACAGGACGTCGACAAAGGCCGGCCAGACGTCGCTTCTCGCCTCGCGGCGGCGGGCTCGGGCGGCCAATTGCTATTCCCCCGCCGGTTGCTTCAACGCCCGCGCTATGACTTCGAGAAGCTGCTGCATCTCGCGCTGTTGATCGGCCTGCTGTTCGACCCAGCCGCGCACGACCTGCTGCTCGCTGCGCATGTGCTGGACAAGGCCCTGGATTCCTTCGGCGAGGTTCGCCATGGCGGCCGTGGCGCGCTGCGTCGAGCCGCCGCCGGCCTGGCCGGGAACGGCGCCTTCGTGCAGGGCCTGGGTAAGGCGGTCGATGGCGATGCGCAGATCGTCATTGCCGGTCGTGCCTTCCTGGACATCGATGCGGCTCGGATCGAGATCGGTCACCGTCGCGAGCCAGTCTTCCAGCTCGGTGTAGAACTTGCTCTGCGCCTGGCCGGCCTGGAGGTCGAGGAAGCCGAGGATCAGCGAGCCCGACAGACCGAAGAGCGAGGACGAGAATGCCGTGCCCATGCCCTTGAGCGGACCTTCGAGCCCGGCCTTCAGGTCCTCGAAGATCACCGCGCTGTCGCCCGCGCCGATATTGAGGCTGCGGATCGCGTCGGCGACCGCGCCGACGGTCTCCAGAAGGCCCCAGAACGTGCCGAGCAGACCGAGGAAGATGAGCAGGCCCGTCAGGTAGCGCGAGGTGTCGCGGTCCTCGTCGAGGCGCATCAGGATCGAATCGAGCACGGACCGCATGGTCTGCGTCGAGATCGAGACGCGGCCGATCCGGTCGCCGAGAATGGCGGACATCGGCGCGAGGAGGACCGGATTGCGCTCCATCTCGACCGAGCGGTCGGCATTGCGGAAACCGTTGGCCCAGCGCACTTCCGGGAAGATGCGGATCACCTGCCGGAAAGCCAGCAGGATGCCGATGAACAGCACGCCGACGATGACGCCGTTCAGCGCGGGATTGGCCAGGAAGGACGTATAGACCTGACGATAGAGGATAACGGCGACGAAGGCCGCGATCACCAGGAATATGATCATCCGCCAGAGATAGACCTGGGGACTGGCAAGCTTGTAGGGGTCGAAATCTCTCGCCATGGTCTGTCGCCGGATCACATCCGTTTCATGCTGAACACGGCTCAACGTTTAGCGTGATTTGGCGGACGATAGGAAGCAATTAACGTCGCGTCTCATCGAGACGCGACGCTTTCTCGTCGTCGGGCGTGGCGAGGGCCTCAGGCGGCCTCGCGCTCGAGCGCCGGCTGCCACTGGCCGAGGGCCGCCAGGCTGTTCATGCGGCAGCGATGAAGGAAGGCGATCTGGCCGGCGCCGACATTCTCCGCCTTGCCGCCCCAGGCCTGGAGGGCTGCGGCCTGCAGCGCGCGGCCGAAGGAGAAGGTGATCCGCCAGGGCAGGTTCGGCAGCTGGTTGATCGCCGAGAGGTTCTCCGTCGCCTGCTCGTCCGTCTGACCGCCCGAAAGGAAGGCGATGCCGGGAACGCTCGCCGGCACGACATCGCGGAACATCGCGACGGTGCGCTCGGCCACTTCCTGCGCCGAGACGGTCTGGCCGCTGGTCTTGCCGGGCACGACCATGTTCGGCTTCAAGATCATGCCGGTCAGGTCGACACGGGCGCGCTCCAGCTCCGAGAAGACGATGCGCAGCGTATCGGTGGTGACCGCCTGGCAGACATCGATGGTGTGCGAGGATTCGACGCCGTCCATCAGCACTTCAGGTTCGACGATCGGCACGATGCCTGCGGCCTGGCAGAGCGCGGCGTAGCGGGCAAGCGCATGGGCGTTGGCGTAGATCGCCTCCTGCGTGGGCAGGCCCTTGCCGATGGCGATGACGCCGCGCCATTTGGCGAAGCGGGCGCCGAGATCGTAATATTCCGAAAGACGCTCGCCGAGACCGTCCAGGCCCTCGGTGATCGTCTCGCCCGGGAAGCCGGCCAGCGGCTTGGCGCCGGAATCCACCTTGATGCCCGGGATCGAGCCGCTCTCCTTGATCAGCTCGACCAGCGGCGTTCCGTCGGCGGCGGACTGGCGGATCGTCTCGTCGTAGAGAATAACGCCGGAAACATATGCGCTCATGGCGGGCTTGGCCCGGAACAGCATTTCCCGGTAATCGCGACGTGTATCGAAGGTCGAAATCAGTTTGATCTGATCGAACCGCTTCTTGATCGTGCTGGAACTCTCGTCAGCAGCAAGAAGGCCTTTTCCAGGTTCGACAAGACGACGTGCAATGGCCTGCAGGCTTTCGGTCATGCGTAGCGATCTCTTCCGGCGCGCGGCCCGGACCATCCAGGCCGTCTGATTTTGCATAACGCCCTAGAATAGATTTTGCACTGCAAAATAAAACGGGTCTAGGCTAACAGGCCACTGAAATCGTTTAATTCTGAGCTCAAAATAATCGCGCCGCCGTCGTCTGGCCTTAGCCGGCTATTGCACTGCAGCAATGCGCCGGCTCTGGCCTCGACCGTTCGCTGTCAGCGGCGCAGCACTTCGACACCCGGAAGGGGCTTGCCTTCCAGCCACTCCAGGAACGCGCCGCCGGCCGTCGAGACATAGGAGAACGCATCCGCCACGCCAGCCGCATTGAGTGCTGCCACCGTATCGCCGCCGCCGGCGACGGAGAGCAGATGGTGGGACTTCGTACGGGCCGCCGCATGCCGCGCCGCGGCGACCGTGCCGTGGTCGAAGGGCTGCATCTCGAAGGCGCCGAGCGGGCCGTTCCAGACCAGTGTCGCCGCATCGTCGATCGCCGACTTGATGCGCTCGATCGAGTGCGGGCCGACATCGAGGATCATGCCGTTCTCGGGGATCGCCTCGACGCTGTAGTTCTGGTTCGGCGCATTGGCCTCGAACTGATAGGCGACCGTGCCGTCGACCGGCAGGATGATGGCGCAATTGGCTTCCTGCGCCTTGATCAGGATCCGACGCGCCGTCTCGGCGAGGTCCTTCTCGCAGAGCGACTTGCCGATGCCGTAGCCTTCCGCGTTCAGAAAGGTATTGGCCATGCCGCCGCCGATGACCAGCGCATCGACCTTGGTGACGAGGTTTTCGAGCAGGTCGATCTTGGACGAGACCTTGGCGCCGCCGACAATGGCGATGACCGGGCGCTTCGGCGCGGTCAGCGCCTTTTCGAGCGCCTCGAGCTCGGCCTGCATCGAGCGGCCGGCATAGGCGGGAAGCTGGTGGGCGATGCCTTCGGTCGAGGCGTGCGCGCGATGCGCGGCCGAGAAGGCGTCGTTCACATAGACATCGCCGAGTTCGGCGAGCGCGGAGATGAAGATCGGGTCGTTCTTCTCTTCGCCCTTGTGGAAGCGCGTGTTCTCGAGCAGCAGCACGTCGCCGTCCGACATCTTGGCGATTGCCGAGGCCGCGTCATTGCCGATGCAGTCATTGGCGAAGGCGACCTTCTGGCCGAGCAGGGTCTGCAACGCCGGCACGACCGGTGCGAGCGACATGTCGGGAACGCGCTCGCCCTTCGGGCGGCCGAAATGGGCGAGCAGGATCGCCTTGCCGCCCTTCTTTGAGACCTCGCGCACCGTCGGCAGGATCGCGCGGATGCGCGTGTCGTCCGTGACGATGCGATCCTTCATCGGCACGTTCAGGTCGACGCGGATCAAGACGCGCTTGCCCTTCAGATCAGCCATATCGAGGGTGCGGAAGGACGTCATGGGCAGCGGCTCCGTGAAGGCAGGCGGGACGAGGAGAGAATAGAGCCGGCCCGCCTGGATGGCGAGCCGGCTTTCATCGCGTCGATCAGATGGTCTTCGAGAAGATCACCGCGAGGTCGGCCATGCGGTTCGAGAAGCCCCATTCATTGTCGTACCAGGCCAGAACGCGCACGAACGTGCCGTCGATGACCTTGGTCTGGTCGAGATGGAAGGTCGCCGAATGCGGGTCGTGATTGAAGTCGTGCGAGACATTCGGCTGGTCGGTCACGGCCAGAATGCCCTTGAGGGGGCCATTCGCGGCAGCGATCATCGCCGCATTGATCTCGTCCTTGGTGGTGGCGCGCTTGGCGACGAACTTGAAGTCGATGAGCGAGACGTTCGGCGTGGGGACGCGGACGGAGCTGCCGTCGAGCTTGCCCTTCAGCTCCGGAATCACCAGGCCGATCGCCTTGGCGGCGCCGGTCGAGGTCGGGATCGAGGACAGGGCCGCCGCGCGGGCGCGGTAGAGGTCCTTGTGCATGGTGTCGAGCGTCGGCTGGTCGCCCGTGTAGGAATGGATCGTCGTCATGAAGCCATGCTCGATGCCGATCGTCTCGTGCAGTACCTTGGCGACCGGCGCGAGGCAGTTGGTCGTGCAGGAACCGTTGGAGATGACGAGGTTGTCCTTGGTCAGGCCGCCCTCGTTCACGCCGACCACGGCGGTGTAGTCGGCGCCGTCGGACGGAGCCGAGACGATGACGCGCTTGGCGCCAGCCGTCAGATGGGCGGCTGCCTTGTCGCGGCTCGTGAAGATGCCGGTGCACTCAAGGGCGATGTCGATGTTCTGCTCGCCGTGCGGCAGCGTCGACGGGTCCTTGATCGCGGTCACGCGGATCTTCTTGCCATCAACGACGATGAAATCGCCCTCGACCGCGACGGTCTTCGGGAAACGGCCATGAACCGAATCGAAGCGCAGCAGATGCGCGTTGGTCTCGACCGGACCCAGATCATTCACGGTCACCACTTCGACATCGGTCCGGCCCGATTCGACGATCGCCCGCAGAATGTTGCGGCCGATACGACCGAAACCGTTGATTGCAACCCGCACCGCCATATTCGCTTCTCCTTGAGGGACGCGCGCTTGCGCGGCGTCGTTCGTTGATCGGCCGGGGAGGGAGGCCCCGGCCGCGTTTCACATCAGTTTCAGACGTTCGACGTCAGTCGCGCAAGGGCTGCGTCGGCTGCCGCATCGGCCGTGATGCCGAAATACGGGTAGAGCGCCTCGATCGGCGCGCTGGCGCCGAAGCCGGTCATGCCAATGAAGATGCCGTCATGGCCGATGAACGTATCCCAGCCCTGGCGAATGGCGGCTTCGATCGCGACCTTGACCTTGGCCGTGCCGATCACCTCGGCCCGGTAGGCCGCGTCCTGAGCTGCGAACAGTTCGAAGGACGGCACCGAGACGACGCGGGCCGTGCGGCCGGCCGCCTCGATCTTCGCCATCGCGTTGACGGCGATCTCCACTTCCGAACCGGTCGCGAACAGCGTCACCTCGGCGTCGGCGGGGCCGGCGATGAGATAGGCGCCGCGTGCCGACTTGTTCTCGACCGAATGCGCGGTCCGCAGGACCGGCAGGTTCTGGCGCGAGAGCGCGAGCAGCGAGGGATGGTTCGTGGTCTCGAGCGCGATCTGCCAGCATTCGGCGACCTCGACCGCATCGGCGGGCCGGAAGACCAGCAGGTGCGGAATGGCGCGCAGCGCCGCGAGATGCTCGACCGGCTGGTGGGTCGGGCCGTCTTCGCCGAGGCCGATCGAATCATGCGTCATCACATAGACGACATGCGTTCCCATCAGCGCCGAGAGGCGGATCGCCGGGCGGGCATAATCGGAGAAGACGAGGAACGTGCCGCCATAGGGCAGGAAGCCGCCATGCAGCGAAATGCCGTTCATCGCCGCGGACATGCCGAACTCGCGGATGCCGTAATGGATGTAGCGGCCCGAATAATCCTCGGGCGTCAGCGGCTTCTGCGGCTTGCCGCGCGTCAGGTTCGAGCCCGTCAGGTCGGCGGAGCCGCCCACCAGCTCCGGCACGATCGCCGTCAGCATGTCGAGCGCCATCTCGGACGATTTGCGGGTCGCGACCTTCGGCTTCGTATCGGAGAGGCCGCGCTTGTAGGCCTCGACCGCCGCCTCGAAATTGCCGGGCAGGATCTTGTCGAAGCGGCGCTTGAACTCGGCCTTGAGGTCGTGGTCCTTGGCGGCGAGACGGGCTTCCCACGCCTCGCGCTCGGCGACCCAGCCCTTGCCGGCCTCAAGCCAGCCCGTCGCCACGTCGTCCGGAATCTCGAAGGGCGGATAAGGCCAGCCGAGCTTCTCGCGGGCGCCGGCGATCTCCGCCGCGCCGAGTGCCGCGCCGTGCGAGGCATGGCTGTCGGCCTTGGTCGGGGCGCCATAGCCGATGATCGTCTTGCAGGCGATCAGCGACGGCTTGTCGGACTTGCGGGCGCGTTCGATCGCGGCGGCGACTTCTTCCTGGTCGAAGCCGTCGACACGCTCGGCGTGCCAACCGCTCGCCTGGAAGCGCGCGACCTGGTCGACCGAGGTCGACAGATCGGTATGACCGTCAATGGTGATGCCGTTATCGTCGAAGAGCACGATCAGCTTGTTCAGCTTCAGATGGCCGGCAAGGTCGATCGCCTCATGGCTCACGCCTTCCATCAGGCAGCCATCGCCCGCGATCACATAGGTGTAGTGGTCGACGATGTCGTCGCCATATTCGGCGTTCAACATGCGCTCGGCGAGCGCGAAGCCGACCGACATGGCGAGGCCCTGGCCGAGCGGACCCGTCGTGGTCTCGATGCCGGGCGTCACGAAATTCTCGGGGTGTCCCGGCGTCAGCGAGTGGAGCTGGCGGAACTGCTTCAGCTGCCCGATCGTGAGCGCCGTCGAGCCCAGCAGATGCAGGACCGAATAAAGCAGCATCGAGCCATGACCGGCCGAGAGAACGAAACGGTCGCGATCAGGCCAATGCGGATTGGCGACGTCGAATTTCAGGAAGCGCGTGAAGAGGACCGTCGCCACATCGGCCATGCCCATCGGCATGCCGGGATGGCCGGACTTGGCCTTTTCGACGGAATCCATAGCGAGCGCTCGGATGGCGTTGGCCATGCGCTTGTTCAGTTCGGGAGCAGTCATGGGTTCGCTTCTTCGCTCAAGGGCCGGAACGCCGCGCAATGGTCGTGCCGCGACCAGCCTTGTTGTTCTGAGGGGCCCTGCCCAGCCGCCGGACCATCGGGGAGAGGCGGCTGCGACAAATAACAGGTCGACAAGTCGAGTCAATCGCAGCGCGTTCCGACTGGATCGGCACATCCTGCTCTTTTTCTACGAATTGCTTTGCCGGCACTGTGGGCTGGCCGGCATGGCCCCTCCCGTGGCATTGACGCGTTCTTCGCGCCTTGCCTAATGTCGGGATGGCCCGCGATCGAGACGGGAAAAGGGACGACGCGCACATCATGCCTGGAGCCTCGCCGATCGACAACGCCATACGGCGCCTGAATGCCGCACTGGACGGCCTCGAGGGAGCCGTCGACCAGCGCCGTGACGCCAATCGCCGCGTCGTCGAGCTCGAATCCGAATTGCAGCGAATCGGCCTCGACCGGTCTCGCCTGGCACAGACCGTCGACGCCTCCGAGGCGCGTTCCGACCGGCTGGAGGAGGCGAACAAGGAAGTCTCGCACCGACTGGTGAACGCGATGGAGACGATTCGCACCGTTCTCGACCGGCAGGAAGGCTGATCGATCATGGCGCAGGTCAACGTCACCATCAACGGCAAGATCTACCGCATGGCCTGCGACGACGGGCAGGAGGCCCATCTGGAGGGCCTGGCCGACCGTCTGAACGTGATCATCGACCAGTTGCGTGGCAATTTCGGCGAGATCGGCGACCAGCGGCTGACCGTCATGGCCGCGATCACCATGGGTGACGATCTGGCCGAGGCGCATCGGCGCATCCGTCGCCTGGAAGCGGAGCTCGCCGGCATCAACGAGACCAAATCGGCGGTGATCTCGCGTTACGAGCAGGCCGAGGCTGGCTTTGCCCGCACGATCGAGCAGGCGGCGAGCCGCCTCGAAGGCCTGACGCAGAGATTGCTGGCGGCCGAAAAGGGCTGAATTTCGGAACCGGTCAGGGCGTGATCCGTTCTCCTTCCAGACGAAACGGAAGGATTTCACCATGACGGACGACAAGAAGATCACGACGGACACCGAGGCGCGCGACAAGGTGTTCGAGCTCGTGGCGGACGCGCATATCGCGATGATGGCGAGCCTCGGCGGCGATGGACATTGGCACAGCCGCCCGATGGCGACCGGCAAGGAGCCTTTCGGCGGCGATCTCTGGTTTCTCACCGATATCCGGTCGGAGAAGATCGACGATCTCGAGAAGAATCCCGAGGTGCTCCTGTCCTATGCCGACGAGGACCATCACAGCTATGTCTCGATCACCGGTACCGCAGCGATCGTGCGCGATTCCGACATGGTCGACGAACTCTGGTCCGAGCCGGCGCGAATCTGGTTTCCCGACGGGCCGACCGATCCCAACATCGCCTTGATCCGCGTCTCTCCGGAATCAGCGGAATATTGGGACAGCCCGTCGAGCGCGATGGTGACGCTGCTCGGCTATGCCAAGGTTCTCACGACCGGCAAGCCGCTGCGCGACATCGGCGAGAACCGAAAGGTGGATTTTAACTGAGCGCGCTGGCTAAGGCCGCCTGCGTGGCCTATGTATGAAGCCGGCGAGACTGCGCGGCCCGACAGGATATCTACATTCCCCGGGGCCTTATCGATCCAAAAGGGAGCTGTCCCTGTTCGGGCCCCTGGGCTTGAGTACACGGCGCCCACCTACGCTGTAGGTTCCCGGGATCGATCATTCCATCGGCCCATCGTGGCTCGCCACCTTTCGACCATCCCCGCCATGCTCTCGATCGCCCCACTGCGTCCTTGACCGATAAGTCCGCCCTGCGCGCCGCAGCGCTTTCCCGTCGCGATGCGCTGGCCGGTTCCTATCGAGCCGAAGCGGCGGAGCGGCTCGCCATGCGGGCGCGGCCGCTCATCGAAAATGCCCAACCCTCCATTGTCTCAGGCTATTGGCCGATCCGCAGCGAAATCGACCCGAGGCCGCTGCTCGCGCTGGCCCGCCATGACGGCCATGCCGTCGCGCTGCCCGTGCTGATCGATAGCGAGACGCTGCGCTTCCGCCTCTGGGACGAGGGCGCGGCACTGGTTCCCGCCGGCTTCGGCACGATCGGCCCGGATGCTGCGGCGCCCGACATCGTGCCAGACATCGTTCTGCTGCCGCTCGCCGGCTTCGATCGAAGCGGTCATCGCATCGGCTATGGCAAGGGCCATTACGACCGGGCGATCGCGCGGCTTGCGACGTCGGGGCATCGCCCGCTCCTGGTCGGCCTTGCCTTTGGCGTTCAGGAGGTCGACAAGGTACCTTTCGAGCCGCACGACATCCCCCTCGATTTCATCTTGACCGAGGACGAACTGATCGCGGCACCGCCGCGGGGCTGAGGACGGAGGATTGCGTGCGACTGCTTTTTCTGGGTGACATTGTCGGCCGTGTCGGCCGCAACGCCGTGATCACCTATCTGCCCGGATTGATCGAGCGCTACAGGCTGGATTTCGTCGTCGTGAATGGCGAGAACGCCGCCGGCGGCTTCGGCATGACCGAGGAAATCGTCCGCGACGTGCTCGATGCCGGCGCCGACGTGCTCACCACGGGCAATCATGCCTTCGACCAGCGCGAGGCCCTCGTTTTCGCAGAGCGGCAGCCGCGTTTCCTGCGGCCGGTGAATTTCCCCGCCGGGACGCCGGGCCGTGGCGCCAATCTCTTCATCGCGCGGAACGGCGCCCGCATCCTGGTCGTGAACGTCATGGGCCGCGTCTTCATGGATGCGCTCGACGATCCCTTCGCCGCGGTCGACCGCGAAGTCTCCGCCTGTCCGCTCGGCGAGCAGGCCGATGCGATCGTCATCGATTTCCATGGCGAGGCGACGAGCGAGAAGCAGGCGGCCGGGCATCATCTCGACGGGCGCGTCACGCTCGTCGTCGGCACACATACCCATGTCCCGACCTCCGATCATCGCATCCTGCCGGGCGGCACGGCCTATCAGTCCGATGCCGGCATGTGCGGCGATTATGATTCCGTGCTCGGCATGGAAAAGGAGGAGCCGGTGCGCCGTTTCCTGACCAAGATCCCGTCCGGCCGCTTCACGCCGGCAGGCGGCGTCGCCACACTTTGCGGCCTCGCGGTCGAGATCGACGAGATGACGGGGCTTGCCAAAGCGGTGGCGCCGGTCTCGATCGGCGGGGTGCTCGAGCAGCGTCTGCCAGCCTTCTGGGGTTGACGGCGGTCGTCATTCCGTGATGGGAGAGGCGCCCGCTTTCCCGTTTACGTTCATGCGCCGCGGCGCGGATCGCCCTTGATCCCGCCCGATCGCGCTGCAGGAGTTCCGCCATGGCCCGTTCGGCCCTTCTCAACGTCATGGTTGCCGCCGTCATGAAGGCCGGCCGCTCGCTGTCGCGCGATTTCGGCGAGGTCGAGAACCTGCAGGTTTCGATCAAGGGCCCGGGCGACTTCGTCTCGGCCGCCGACAAGAAGGCGGAAAAGATCCTGATCGAGGAGCTTTCCAAGGCACGGCCGGGCTATGGCTTCCTCGCCGAGGAATCGGGCATTTCCGAAGGAACCGACGCCACCCATCGCTGGATCATCGATCCGCTCGACGGCACCACCAATTTCCTGCACGGCATTCCGATCTTCGGCGTCTCGCTGGCGCTCGAGCGCGAAGGCCAGATCGTTGCCGGCGTGATCTTCAATCCCGTCATGAACGAGCTCTACGTCGCCGAGCGCGGCGGCGGCGCCTTCATGAATGATCGTCGCCTGCGCGTCGCCGCGCGCAACACGCTGGCCGATGCGGTCATTGCCACCGGCATCCCCCATCTCGGCCGCCCGCGCCATGATGATTTCACCCGGAAGCTGAACCGCGTCATGCTGGAGGTCGCGGGCGTGCGCCGCAACGGCGCCGCCGCGCTTGATCTGGCCTGGGTCGCGGCCGGCCGGTTCGACGGCTATTGGGAAGATGCGATCCACCCGTGGGACATGGCGGCGGGCATCCTGCTGGTGCGCGAAGCCGGCGGTTTCGTTTCCGATCTGTCGGGTGGCGACAAGATGTTCGAGACCGGCGGCATCTGCGTCGGCAACGAGATCATCCAGCGGCGCCTGCTCGCGACGCTCGCCGGTCGCTGAGGCCGCCGCTTCGTCCTGCTTTCGCCACAAGCCTGTGGCCTGCTTCGGGCCTTGAGAGAAGAGACCATGGCGAAGAAGAAGAAGCCCGCAATCGTCGAGCCCCCGATCGGCCGCCTGTGCCTGGTGACGCCGGCCGGCGCCGACCCGTCGGTCTTTGCCGGCGCGCTCGAAGCCGCATTCCAGGGCGGTGACGTTGCGACGCTCTTCATCGTCGATGAGGGCGCGAGCCCGGCCGCCCTGCAGAAGCTCGCGGAAGTGGCCGTGCCGATCGCGCAGGCGCATGGCGCCGCGGCCATCGTGCCGAACGATACTCGCCTCTTCGGTCGCGTGCATGCCGATGGATTGCATGTCGATACCGGCATTGCCGACCTGAAGGCGGCGCTCGATACGTTGCGCCCGGATGGCATGGTCGGTGCCGGCGGTTTGACCACCCGCCACGATGCCATGCTCGCCGGCGAGGCGGATTGCGACTATCTCTTCTTCGGCCGTTTCGACGGCGATACGGGCGACGCGATCTTCGACAAGGCGTTCGATCTCGCAGCATGGTGGTCGGCCGTTTTTGAAATTCCGGCCGTCGTCATGGGTGGACGCGCCATTGCTTCGGTCGCGGAAGCGGTCGATGCGCGCATCGAGTTCGTCGCGTTGCGCTCGGCCGTCTGGGAGCATCCAGAGGGGCCGGCTGCAGCCGTCGCCGAGGCGAATCGGCTGATCGCCGCACATCAGGCCGAGGCGTTGCCGTGATGACGCAACTGGGCCGCCGGCTTGCTGTCGCTGCCGCGCTGTTGGCGCTCGGCATGTCGGCCGGCTCGGCTGCCAATCCGGTGCCGAAGCCGGCACCGAAGCCCGCCACCGGCGACGCAGCCGCCACCGGCAAGTCCACTGCGAGCGCCGAGACGCCTGCGGCCGAGGCCGAGAAGGCCGTGCCGCGCTTCCAGCCGCCGCTCGATCCGACCCTCGGCGTGCCGCCGCCCTCCGCCGGCTTGCTGCCATCGCCGGATGAGCTGCTCCGTTCAGGCCGCGGCATGGACGATGATGTCGGCGATCCGGCCTTTGGCGCTTTCCAGCGCGGCTATTATCTCACCGCCTTCCGATATGCGATGGCGCGGGCCCAGGCCGGCGACCCGATCTCGAAGACTCTGGTGGCCCGCCTTTATGCCGAGGGCCTCGGCGTCAAGCAGAGCATAAAGGCCGCGGCCGCCTGGTATCAGCAGGCGGCACTAGCCGGCGACCCGGCCGCGCAGATGGCGATGGGCATTCTCTATCTCGACGGCAAGGGCGTGAAGAAGGACAAGGCCAAGGCGGCCGATGCCTTCGAGCAGGCGGCCGCCTGGAACGACCCGGCCGCGGAATATAATCTCGGCCTGCTCTATCTTGAAGGCGAAGTGCGGCCGCGCGATTCCGAAAAGGCGGCACAGCTTTTCTCGCGTTCGGCCGGGCAGGGCAATATCGACGCCGAATATGCGTTGGCGCAGATGTATTCCGAAGGCGAGGGCGTCGTGCTCGACGACGGCATCGCCGCGCTCTGGCTCGGCAAGGCGGCCAAGGCCGGCCATACCGACGCGCAACTCGAATATGGCATCCGCCTCTATAACGGCGCCGGCGTGCCGAAGGACGCGGTTGCTGCGGCCGGCTGGTTCCGTCGCGCGGCGGAGGCCGGCAACCCGGTCGCCCAGAACCGCTACGCCCGCGTGCTGGCCATCGGCATGGGCGTTGCGCCCGATCCGGTCGCGGCCGCCAAATGGCACATGATCGCGGCCAAGGCCGGCGCGAAGGACGGCTGGCTCGACGACTTCGTGGCCAAGCTCTCCGATGCGGAGCGCAAGAGCGCGCAGGATCAGGCGCAGAGCTGGCCTGCCAAAGGCTGACCGGCTTTATTTCGCGCGTTCGAGCCCCTATAAGCGGGCGAAGAATCCAAGCCGCCTATTGCTGACAGGACGACCGAGATGGCCGGACATTCCCAGTTCAAGAACATCATGCACCGCAAAGGTGCAGCTGACGCCAAGCGCTCCAAACTCTTCGCCAAGCTCGCGCGCGAGATCACCGTTGCCGCAAAGCTGGGCCTGCCGGACCCGAAGATGAATGCGCGCCTTCGCCTCGCGATCCAGAACGCGCGCGCCGAGAACATGCCGAAAGACAATGTCGATCGTGCCATCAAGAAGGCGATGGGCGCCGACGGCGAGAACTATGACGAGATCCGCTATGAGGGCTACGGCCCCGGTGGCGTCGCCGTCGTGGTCGAGGCTCTGACGGATAATCGCAATCGCACGGCGAGCGCGGTCCGCTCCTATTTCACCCGCTCCGGCGGCGCGCTCGGTGAAACCGGCGCCGTTTCCTTCATGTTCGATCATGTCGGGCAGATCGTCTACAAGCCCGAGGCCGGCTCGGCCGACAAGGTGCTCGACGCGGCGATCGAGGCCGGTGCCGACGACGTGCAGAGCGACGAAGATGGCCACGTCATCACGACCAGCTTCGAAGGCATGGTCGAAGTCGCCAAGGCGCTCGAGGCAAGCCTCGGCGAGCCGGAATCGGCCAAGATCGTTTGGAAGCCGCAGAACCTCGTGCCGGTCGACGAGGAGAAGGCGGCGAGCCTGCTGAAGCTCATCGATTCGCTCGACGATGATGACGACGTGCAGTCGGTCTACACCAACTTCGAAGTCTCCGACGAAGTGATGCAGAAGCTCACGGCCGCCTGAGGCTGTCCGGGGCATCTTGACCGGCGCGCTGTCGAGATTGTCGCGGCGCGCTGGATCGGCCCGCAAGCCGCGCTAGATGGGTGGTCGTCCCCACGACCGCCTCTGGAGCGCGCCATGTCATTGAAGAGCATCCTGCCCGCCGCGCTGTTCGCGCTCGCCGCGACCACGGCCATGGCGCAGGCACCCGCCATGCCGGTTCGCGTGAGCGGCACCATCGTCACCTTCGATGGCGGCCTGCTGTCGATCCGGACCGACAAGGGCGCCGACGAGACGCTCAAGCTCTCGCCCGATCTCCGCGTGACCGCGCTGGTCAACCGCCAGCTATCCGACATCAACGCCGGCGATTATGTCGGCTCGGCTGCTGTCGCCGGGCCTGACGGCAAGCTGCATGCGCAGGAAGTGCACATCTTCGCCAGCAACATGCGCGGCGCCGGCGAAGGCCATCGTCCGATGGCGGGGCCGAACCAATCCATGACCAATGCGACGGTCACCACCGTTCTGGCCGATCCGACCGGGCACACGCTGCGGCTCACCTATCCCGGCGGCGAGCAGGACATCGAAGTGGGCAGCGATGCGCGGATCGTCCAGATCGTGCCGGGCGATCGCAGCCTGCTGAAGCCGGGCGCCGCGGTCTCGCTGTTCGTCTCGAAAGCGGCGGATGGTACGCCGACGGTACGGTCCATCCAGGCCGAGAAGGATGGCGTGAAGCCGCTCTGAGGCGGCGCTCGCAGCCGGATGGGCGCCCCTCCGGAAAGGGGCGCCGGCTTGGCACGGCTGAGTTCAGCGCGGACCGATCTCGGTGCCTTCCACGATCGTCACGACCGTATCGGCGCCGGAAATGCCGAAATCATTGTCGTTGATCATGAAGAGCTTGCCATCGGCCGTGAGCGCCAGGCCTTCGATCTTGGCGGGATAGCGGACGGCGGCGCCTTCGAGCGAGGACGCGACGAGACGCTCGGTCTTGGCGACCGGCACGATCTCGGTGCCCTTGAGGTCGTTCGACTGCTCCAGCGTCGGGCTGGTTGCCGCGTCATCCCATTTGGTACCGAGGATATTGGTCGCGCCGGCGAGGTCGATCTCGAACAGCTTGGCGATCTGGTCGGTGCGCTCGTCGACGAGGAAGTGCTCGTGGCCCAGCGCCGTCATTTCGCTGATGCGCAGGTCCGACGGCTTCTTGGCGTCGGTCGCGCCGAGCGCGGCGAAGCCGGCGAAATCGCCGAGTTGGTAGACATATTCGGCAACCGGGGTCAGCGTCGTGGCGCCGCTGGCGTCTTTGCCGATCTCGAGCTTGAACAGGCGCGTATTGAGCGCCTTGCCATAGGCCTTGCTGTCGGGGTTATCGAGCGGGTTCTGCACCATGGTGTAGAGGTATTTGCCGTCATCGGAGACGCTGAGCGATTCAAGCCCGCGGTTCGAATGACGCTTGGCGAGGATCGCCGGGAAGGCGCCGGAGACCGGATAATCGGCCGTGGCGAAATCCATCTCGGTGCCGGCCGGCACGAAGCGGCGCACGATCGTGCCGTCGGGGCTGATCTCGACGATGCCGGTCGCATTCTCCTCGGCGACGAAGAAGCGGCCATCGGCGAGCCGCACGAGGCCTTCGGCGTCGATCGAATTGATGTTCTGCTTGAGCGGCTGGCCATTGCCGTCGCGCGGCTTCTCGGTCGTCGCGACGGTGAGCGGATTGGTCAGGCCGACGATCGGCGCGCCCTTGGGCGTCTTCAGCGGCAGCGTGTCGGTGACCGTGAAGGTCTTCGCGGCCGGATCGAGCTTGACGGTATAGATCGAGAGCACGTCATCGGGGCGCGGATAGAGGCGGCCGGCGCCGGCCTTGATCCCTTCAACGGCGGGGCAGGCGGCTTCAGCGTCGAGGCCGAGCACGTCCTTGGCATCGTCGCAGGTGAAGTTCGCGCCACGATCCGAGATCGTATAGAACGTGTCGGCCGGGCCTGCCGGATCGCGGAAGGCGGCCGAGCCAATGCCGACCGTCAGGTGCAGCGGCTTGGCGCCGGGCAGCGTCGACTGGAAGGCGCCGAGATCCAGGGCCGGCTGGCCGGCGGCCTGGGTGAACGTCGTGATCGTCTCGGCGTAGGCCGTTCCGGCCGCGAGGATCGCGGCGGTCGCGAGGAGAATTCGGCGCATGGTATCCCTCCGGTGCAGGCTTGATATGGCTGGCGAATAGTCCCCACGCGTGACAGCCGCGTGACGCACCGGTGCGCTTGTTCACCGAATGTTCTTTGCCTGCCGGGGCAATTGCGCTAGGCCTTTTCGATGGCAAGCACGATTCGCATTCTCGGCATCGATCCCGGCCTCAGGCGCACGGGCTGGGGTCTCATCGAGAGCCGCGGCAACAACCTCTCCTTTGTCGCCGCCGGCACCGTCAGGGCTCCGCTGGATGGCGAGATGGCGCATCGCCTCGTCGTGCTGCACAAGGGGCTGACGGAGATCGTGCGCGGCTTCGAGCCGGAGGAGGCCGCAGTCGAGCAGACCTTCGTCAACAAGGACGCGTCCTCGACGCTGAAGCTCGGCCAGGCGCGCGGCATCGCGCTCCTGGTGCCGGCGCTGGCGGGCATATCGGTCGCCGAATATTCACCCAACTCGGTCAAGAAGACGATCGTCGGCGCCGGCCATGCGTCGAAGGAGCAGATCCGCATGATGGTGAGCGTGCTGCTCCCCAAGGCGCAATTCGATTCCGACGATTCCGCCGACGCCCTGGCGATCGCGATCTGCCATGCGCATCATCGTGTTTCGATCGCCCGGATGAAGGCGTTGAGCGCATAGTACCTGACACCAACGACGCTTGCGGGCGTTCTTCAAATGTTCTATTCTTTACTTTGAAAAGTAAAGAATGGAGTTGATCGTGCGGATCAGTTCGAAGGGGCAGGTCACGGTGCCGAAGGTACTGCGTGACAAAGTCGGTCTGCGGCCCGGCGGCGAAATCGATTTTGGCTTCGAGAACGGTGTCATCACCTTGCGGCCTGCGCCGGAGGAAAAGCGGACTCAGCCGACGCGCGGTCAGCGAATGGTTGCGGCTCTCAAAGGGAGCGCGACGGCAAATCGTGGGATGTCAACGGATGAACTGATGAGGCTGCTTCGCGGCGATGATTGATACGCTCGCGGACACCAGCATTATTCTCGACGTCGTCGAAGCGGATCAGACCTGGTTCGAATGGTCGTCGCAGCAGTTGGCCGCGGCGGCCGATCGCGGAAAGATTATTCTCAATCAGATCGTCTATGCGGAGCTGGCGGTCGGTTTTTCAAGTCTGGCCGACCTCGAAGCCGCGCTGGCTCCCTGGCCTTTCGAGCGAGAGAGTTTGCCGTTTGATGCCGCGTTCCTGGCCGGTTTTGCCTATCTCGAATATCGCAGGCGCGGTGGCGCCAAGACCTCGCCGCTGCCTGATTTCTTCATTGGGGCGCACGCTGCCGTCCAGGGGTACAAACTGTTGACCCGCGATCGTGGCTACTACGCGTCTTACTTCCCCACCATCGATATCGTCTCGCCTGGGAAACAACCATGATCGGTAAGCTCAAGGGCATCATCGATTCCTACGGCGATGATTGGGTCATCATCGATGTCGGCGGCGTTGGCTATCAGGTTCATTGCTCGACGCGGACGCTGCAGGCGCTGCCGCAGCCCGGCGAGGCAGCGCAGCTTGCGATCGAGACCTATGTCCGCGAGGACATGATCAAGCTGTTCGGCTTCGGCGCCGATGTCGAGCGCGAGTGGTTCCGCTTGCTGATGACCGTGCAGGGCATCGGCTCCAAGGTGGCGCTCGCGATCCTCGGCGTGCTGAAGCCGGCCGATCTCGCCAATGCGATCGCCCTGCAGGACAAGGCCCAGATTGCGCGGGCGCCCGGCGTCGGGCCGAAGGTCGCCGCGCGCGTGGTCGCCGAACTGCGCGACAAGGCGCCGGCCTTCTCCTCGGTCGATCCGGCCGTGATCAGCCTCCAGACGGATCTGGCCGAGAAGCGGGCGCCGCTTCCGATCGCCGATGCCGTCTCGGCGCTCGTCAATCTCGGCTACCAGCAGATCCAGGCCAATGCCGCGGTCGCCGCCGCCGCACGTAGTGCAGGCGAGGACGCCACGACCGAGATGCTGATCCGCCTCGGCCTCAAGGAACTCGCACGATGAGCAGCCCCTCGGACCAGCGGCTCGTCTCGGCGCATGTCGACGAAGACGATAATGACCGCACGCTCCGGCCGCAGGTGCTGGCCGATTTCGTCGGTCAGGCACAGGCCCGCGCCAATCTCTCGGTGTTCATCGAGGCCGCCCGCAGCCGCAAGGAGGCGCTCGATCACGTCCTCTTCGTCGGTCCGCCCGGCCTCGGCAAGACGACGCTGGCGCAGATCGTCTCGCGCGAACTCGGCGTCAATTTCCGCGCGACCTCGGGCCCCGTCATCGCCAAGGCGGGCGATCTCGCGGCGCTCCTCACCAATCTCGAAGAGCGCGACGTCCTCTTCATCGACGAAATCCACCGCCTTAGTCCTGCCGTGGAAGAAATCCTCTATCCCGCCATGGAGGATTTCCAGCTCGACCTGATCATCGGTGACGGACCGGCGGCGCGATCGGTCAAGATCGACCTCGCCAAGTTCACGCTGGTGGCCGCGACGACGCGCCTCGGCCTGCTGACGACGCCGCTGCGCGATCGTTTCGGCATTCCCGTCCGCCTGCAATTCTACACCGTGCCCGAGCTCGAGCACATCGTGACGCGCGGCGCGCGGATCATGGGTATCGGCATGACGGCCGATGGCGCGGCCGAGATCGCGCGGCGCTCGCGTGGCACGCCGCGTATTGCGAGCCGCCTGCTGCGCCGCGTGCGCGATTTTGCCCTGGTCGAAGGGCCGGGCACGATCAACCGCGAGGTCGCCGACGGGGCGCTTCTTCGCCTCGAAGTCGATTCCATGGGCTTCGATTCCCTCGATCGGCGCTATATGTCGACCATCGCGCTCTCATTCGGCGGCGGCCCGGTCGGTATCGAGACCATTGCAGCCGCCTTGTCCGAGCCGCGCGACGCGATCGAGGAGATCGTCGAGCCCTATCTGATCCAGCAGGGCTTCGTGCAGCGCACACCGCGCGGCCGTCTGCTCACGCCGCATGCCTTCCGCCATCTCGGCCTCGCCGTGCCCGAGAGCAGCGTGGTTCCGATGCCGCTTTTCGACAGTGAGACCGACTGAGACATGACCGACCACGCCCATCTTTCCGGACGGCACACGTCCGAGGGCCATATCCTGCCGGTCCGCATCTATTTCGAGGATACGGACTTCACCGGCGTCGTCTATCACGCCTCCTACATCCGCTTTCTGGAGCGTGGGCGGACGGATTATGTCCGCCTGCTCGGCGTGCATCACAAGGCGCTCGATGCGGGCGAGATGGGCGAGCCGATCGCCTTTGCCGTCGCGCGGCTCGAAATCGACTTCAAGCGGCCGGCGCGAATCGACGACATCGTCGAGGTCGTGACCCGTCCGAAGGAAATTCGCGGTGCCCGGATCATTCTGTCGCAGTCGATCCGCCGGGGCTCCGAATTGATCGTCCAGGCGGTCGTGACCGTGGTGCTCGTCAACCGAGAAGGCCGCCCGCAGCGCATTCCTGACGAGATGGCGGAGCGTTTTGCTGCAGCGCCCAAAATAACGATTGATTAACCATGCGATCACTATAAAGGAACGTCCCGGAAGCAGCGGAAAAGGCTAGTAAACGCCCTCATTTCGACAAATTTGAAGGCGAGACAGCCAGCCGGAATATCGTGTCCGGCCCGATGCTTGCAGGGACGTGTTCCATGGCAGGGATCAGCATTGGCTGCGGGTCCCGTCCTCGCATGCGAGATCGCTCCGCGAGGTTCAAACCCGAGAGGTTCGAAGCGAATGAATCCGGTCGACGTGGGCCAGGCAGCGCTCGACGCGCCCGCCGCCAGCCTGTCCCTCATCGCCATGTTCCTTCAGGCGCATATCGTCGTGAAGTTCGTGATGCTGGGGCTCGTGCTGGCGTCGATCTGGAGCTGGGCGATCATCGTCGACAAGGTCCTTCTCTATGGCCGCGTGAAGCGCCAGATGGACCGGTTCGAGAAGGTGTTCTGGTCCGGGCAATCGCTCGAGGAGCTGTATCGCTCGCTGTCGAGCCGGCCCGCCTCTGCGATGGCGGCGCTGTTCGTGGCCGCGATGCGGGAGTGGAAGCGTTCCTATGAGGCTGGTGCGCGCTCGCCGATGGGCTTGCAGATGCGCATCGACAAGGTGCTCGAGGTCACGATTGCCCGCGAGACGGAGCGGCTCGAAAGCCGTCTGCTCTTCCTGGCGACCGTCGGCTCCGCCGGCCCCTTCATCGGCCTCTTCGGTACGGTCTGGGGCATCATGACGGCGTTCCAGGGCATTGCGGCATCCAAGAATACGTCGCTGGCCGTCGTGGCGCCGGGTATCGCCGAGGCGCTGATGGCGACAGCGCTTGGCCTTTGCGCCGCCATTCCCGCCGTTATCGCCTACAACAAGCTGGCCAGTTCTTCGGGCAAGATCAGCTCGCGGCTCGAAGGCTTCGCCGATGAGTTCTCGGCCATCCTGTCGCGTCAGATCGACGAGAGGGCCTGATTCATGGGCATGTCGGTCGGCGGCGGGGGAGGACGAGGCGGTGGCCGGCGGCGGCGTCGCCGTTCGACCCACGTCATGAGCGAGATCAACGTCACGCCGTTCGTCGACGTGATCCTGGTGCTCCTGATCATCTTCATGGTGTCGGCGCCGTTGCTGACGGCTGGCGTGCCGATCAACCTGCCGGAGAGCCAGGCCAAGGCGCTTTCCGCCGACAAGGATCCGATCTCGATCACGGTCGATTCGGCCGGCAAGGTGTTCCTGCAGGATACCGAGATCACCCAGGACGAACTCATTCCCAAGCTGAAGGCCATCGCCACGACCGGCTATGACGAGCGCATCTTCGTGCGCGGCGACAAGAGCAGCAATTACGGCGCGATCATGGGTGTGATGGGCGCCATCTCGAATGCTGGCTATCGCAATATCGGACTGGTCACGATCGACGCCTCGGGCAGTTGAGCGGATATGCGCGCCGGGCTCATCACTTCGATCATCGCCCACCTCCTGCTTCTCGCCTGGGGGCTCTTCGTGTTGCCCGACACGAAGCCCTTCGACGTGAGCACGGCGGAGGCGCTGCCGGTCGAGCTGGTGCCGCTTTCCGAGGTCACGAGTGTCCAGAAGGGCAAGAAGACCGCCGAGGTGAAGCCGACGCCGTCGCCCAACAAACCGACCGAGAAGGATACGCCGGCCCCCAAGCCGACGCCCGCGCCGCCCAAGCCGACACCTGCCACCCCGCCGCCGCCGAAATCCGAGCCGACGCCGCCTGCGCCGCCGACGGATCCGACCCCGCCTGCGCCGACCCCACCCGCGCCGCAGCCTGATCCGACGCCGCCCCCGCCGCCGACCCCGGAACCTGCCAAGGCCGAACCTGCCCCGACGCCTCCGCCGGAGCCGACGCCCGAGCCGGCACCCGCTCCAACGCCTGAACCGCCCAAGGCCGCCGAGGCGACGCCGACCCCTGCGGCCCCGGCACCGAAGCCGCGCGTGAAGCCGAAGCCGCCGGTGCAGACCGCTCAGGCGCCGAAGCCCCCGGCCGCGCAGCAGCCGACGCAGAGCACGACCGATTCGAAGTTCGATCCGGACAAGATTGCCGCACTGCTCGATCGTTCGCAGCCTGCAGGCGCAACGGCGGCGAGCCAGAATCCGGAAGCCTTCGGCGCGGAAGAGGCCCGCAATCCGACCCAGATGATGACGCAGAGCGAGCTCGACGCGCTTCGTTCGCAGGTTCAGCGCTGCTGGAACATCCCGGTCGGCTGGACGGACCCGCGCCAGGTCACCGTCACGCTACGCTTCAAGCTCAATCAGGACGGCACCGTGAACGGAACGCCGTCGGTCGAGCAATATCCTGCCAGCCAGTATGGTACGGTCGCCGCCGAGAGCGCCGTCCGCGCCGTGCTGCAATGCGGCCCCTATCAGCTGCCCGCCGAGAAATACGACCAGTGGAGCGAAGTCCAGATGCGGTTCAGCCCGCAGGGATAATGCAACGCGCCACCTCGCTGCCGTTATCGTCGGCGATAACCGATCGAGATCGAGACGTTTTGTTGAACAGGAACTCCAAGATGACGGTTCACGCCACCGATGAGCGCTCCGTGTCGCGTCGCCTGTCGCGGCCAGCACTCGGCGCGCTGGCCTTCCTTGCCGCGGTCTTTGCGATCAGCGTGCCTTTCGTTCAGAAGGCCGAGGCGCTGATCGAGCTCGACGTGACACAGGGCAATGTCCAGCCGCTGCCGATCGCGATTCCCCCCTTCATCGGTGGATCGCCTGAGGATGCCCAGCTCGCGGCCGACGTATCCGGCGTGATCGCGGCCGACCTGAAGCGGTCCGGCCTGTTCCTGCCGGTCGATCCCGCCTCGTTCATCGAGAAGATCACCAGCGCCGACCAGACACCGGTGTTCCAGAACTGGACCGTGATCAACGCGCAGGCGCTGGTCACCGGCGGTGTCTCGCGCCAGCCGGATGGCAGGCTGCGCGCCGAGTTCCGCCTCTGGGACATCTATGCCGGCCAGCAGATGGCGGGCCAGCAGTTCTACACCAGCCCCGACAATTGGCGCCGTGTCGCCCATATCATCGCTGATGCGATCTACGAGCGGCTGACAGGCGAGCAGGGCTATTTCGATACGCGTGTCGTCTATGTCGACGAGAGCGGTCCTAAGGACAAGCGCATCAAGCGCCTCGCCATCATGGACCAGGATGGCTTCAACTCGCGCTATCTGACCCGCGGCAACGATCTCGTGCTGACGCCGCGCTTCAATCCTTCGGCGCAGGAAATCGTCTACATGTCCTATGGCAAGGACCAGCCGAGCGTCTACCTGCTCAATATCGAGACGGGGCAGCGCGAACTGGTCGGCAATTTCCCCGGCATGACCTTCGCCCCGCGCTTCTCGCCCGATGGCCAGCGCATCGTGATGAGCCTCGAGGACCAGGGCAACGCCAATATCTACCAGATGGACCTGCGCTCGAAGCGCACGACGCGGCTGACCAATTCGGCCTCGATCGACACCAGCCCGTCCTTCTCGCCGGACGGATCGCGCATTGTCTTCACCTCCGATCGCGGCGGTGGCCAGCAGCTCTACGTCATGGGCGCCGATGGCTCGAACCCGACCCGCATTTCGTTTGGCCAGGGCTCCTATTCGACCCCGGTCTGGTCGCCGCGCGGCGATCTGATCGCGTTCACGCGCCAGTCGGGCTCCGGTTTCGCGATCGGCGTGATGAAGCCGGACGGCTCGGGCGAGCGCATCCTGACCGAGGGCTATCACAATGAAGGCCCGACCTGGGCCCCGAACGGCCGCGTGCTGATGTTCTTCCGCGATACGCAAGGCGCGACGGGCGGCCCGCAGCTCTGGTCGATCGACCTGACCGGCTATAACGAGTTCCGCGTGCCGACGCCGGCCTTCGCTTCCGATCCGGCCTGGTCGTCGCTGATCAATTGAGGGCGAGGGCGCCGTCCGGGCCGTCGGTCCCGTGCCGTCGGCACGGACCGATCCCGCTTCGGCGCCGTCCGCCTCGAGCCGCGTTATCCATGTGGAGGCAAGCGGCAGCCTCGGTTTTCATGTGTTTCGTTGCGTCACGCGTTTCGGGGTTAATCCTCCATTAACCACGTTGTTGAACCCGTATTTAACCAAGCGACCGCTAAAAACGGTCCCATGTCCGAGTATGGTGGACAAGGAGTTATCTTGATGATTCAGATTAGATCGATGTCCCACGGTGCCAAGCTCGTGGTCTTTCTCGGCGCCGCGCTCATGCTCGCTGCCTGCGCGAACAAGCCGGGCGGTCCGGAAGGCGCCGGCGCCGGTCTCGGTTCGGCCACGCCGGGCAGCGCCCAGGATTTCGTCGTCAATGTCGGCGACCGCGTCTTCTTCGATACCGACCAGACCGAGGTTTCGGCCCAGGGCCGCGTGACGCTCGACAAGCAGGCGCAGTGGCTGCAGCAATATGCGCGCTATACCGTCACGATCGAAGGCCATGCCGACGAGCGCGGCACGCGCGAATACAACATCGCGCTCGGCGCCCGCCGCGCCACCAACGTGAAGAACTATCTCGTCTCGCGTGGCATCAATCCGAACCGCATCCGCACCATCTCCTACGGCAAGGAGCGTCCGGTCGCGGTCTGCAACGACATCTCGTGCTGGTCGCAGAACCGCCGCGCGGTGACGGTGCTCAACAACGCACAGTAATCGGCGGTCCACCATACGGATCGGCGAAACGGCGGCCTTCGGGCCGCCGTTTCCGTTTCGGCGCCCCAATTTGGCCGAACTCGAACCGGCCTGATAGGATCATGAGCGCGGGATGCGAGCCATGGCCCGCCGCCCGCGCAGGGCCCGCATGAATGGACGGACCGATGACAAACCTATTTGCGAGGACCGGACTGGCCGCCATCGTCGCGACCATGATGCTCGCGACGCCGGCCCATGCCGGACTGTTCGACGTATTCAAGCGCAATCCCGATGCGACTCAGCCCGGTCCGACGCCGCCCGGTGGCCTCGCCGATCCCTCGGGCGCGACCGACGGCAATCCGGTCCGGGCGCAATCGAGCTCCGCCGATGCGCAGGCGGCGCTGCGCATGGACCGCATGGAGCAGCAATTGCGCACGCTGACCGGCCAGGTCGAGGAACTAACCTACCAGGTCAAGCAGTTGCAGCAGCAATTGCAGCTTCAGCCGGGCGCTGGTGCCGGAAAGCGCTCGGCCGCGCCGCCCGCCGCTGTCGCGCCGCGCCCAAGCCCGGCAACGCCTCCGACCGCGCAGGCGGCGCCCGCCGCCACGGATCCGATCAGCCAGCAGATCGGCGCGAACGCCGGCGCCCCGATGGACGCCGACGGCGGCACCGGCCTCGGCGCCCCGCCGCAGAATCTCGGCCAGCTCGCCGTTCCGCCCGGAGGCCCGCCGCCGATCGACCTGTCGTCGGCAGCGACCGCGGGCGGTGCCGCCGCCATCGCGCCGCCGCCCGCGACGGGCAATTCGCGCGCTGATTATGACGCGGCCTATGATCTGGTGCTGAAGGGCGATTATGACGTCGCTGAAACGTCGTTCCGTCGCTTCCTCGCCTCCTATCCGTCGGATCCGCTCGCGGCCGATGCGCAATACTGGCTCGGCGAGAGCCTCTATGCCCGGCAGGACTATCGCGGCTCGGCCGATGCCTTCCTCGCCGGCTACAAGCAATATCCGAAGAGCGGCAAGGCGCCGGACATGCTGCTGAAACTTGGCCTGTCGCTATCGGGGCTCGGCCAGCGCGAGGCTGCCTGCGCAACCTATTCCGAGATTCTGAAGCAATATCCGAAGAGTTCGAACGCGCTTGTCCAGCGCGTCAAAGCCGAACAGGCCAGTGCCAGCTGCTGACACCCCGCTTCCGATCGCCGATGCGGCGCTGGACGATATCTTCGCGCCGCTTCTTGGTGCGCGGCGGATTGCGCTCGCGGTTTCCGGCGGTGCCGACTCGCTGGCGCTGACGCTGCTTGCCCGGCGCTGGCAGGCTATCGCCCCCGACCGGCCGGGCCTGATCGTCCTGACCGTAGATCACGGTCTGAGGGCCGAATCCGGCGCTGAAGCCGAGATGGTTGGCGAGATCGCCGGGCGGCTCGGGCTGCCCTTCAAAGGGCTCCACTGGAAGGGCCCTTATCCCGATGCCGATCTGGAGGCGGCGGCCCGGGCGGCACGTTATGCGTTGCTGGTGGAGGCGGCGCATGCGGAAGGAGCCGACCACCTCGTCACCGCCCATCATCGTGACGATCAGGCCGAGACCGTGCTGATGCGGCTTGCGCGCGGCTCCGGCGTCTATGGCCTGGCGGGCATGGCGGCGACCGTGGATCGCGGCGGCATCCGCCTCGCGCGGCCCTTGCTCGGCCTCGACCGCGCCACCTTGGCCGCGATCGTCAAGGCGGCAGGACTGCACCCGGTCGATGATCCGCACAATCGCGATGCGCGGTTCAGCCGGGCCAGGCTGCGCGCGCTGATGCCACAGCTCGCCGCCGAAGGGCTGGACGCGCAGACACTGGCTGCAACGGCCGGCCGGCTCGGCCGCGCGGCGGCGGCGATCGATCATTATGTCGGCCGCCTGCTCGGCGCTTCGGCGAGAATCGACGAAAGCGGCGCGGTTCGGCTGGACGAGGCCGCCTGGCGCGCCGAGCCGGAGGAGACGCGGCTGCGCGCGCTCGCTCGCATCCTCCGCGCCGTCGGCGGTTCGGCCTATGTGCCGCGGCTCGAGCGCCTTGCCGCGCTGGAGCTTGCCATGAACGAGACGCCTGACGGGCGCTTTGCCCGAACGCTCGCCGGCGTTCTCGTTGATCGGCGCAAGGGCGCCTTCCGCTTCCAGCGCGAAAGCGGCCGCGACGGCCTGCCCGAAATCAGGGTCGTGGACCGGTTCGACGGCGTCTGGGATGGCCGCTTCCGCATTTCGCTTCGGGTCGGGCAGGGGAGCGAGGTTGTCATCGGCGCGCTCGGCCCGGCGGGGCGGCGGACGCTCGCCGTCTGCGTGCCGGAAGGGCAGCCAAGGGCCATCGAGGCGCTTCCCGCGATCCGTCGCGCAGGGCGGATCATCGCCGTGCCAGGCCTCGGAATCATGCCGGATGCGGAGGCAGATATCAGCGTGCAGATCGACAATCTTGTGCGCATGAGGCTCGAAGATCCGGCCCGATATGACGATCTATGACCGTAATCTCAACCATTGCCGCATTTTATGCGCTTTCCCAACCATAGCTCATATTGGCTTGGGCGCTCGCTCCACCTATCTTAGGCAGCAACGAAGGACTCTTCTGGCCTTCCCTTGCCCCCTGAAGGGATTCTGATGAACGCGAATTTTCGCAACTTCGCAGTCTGGGTCATCATCGGCCTGCTGCTGATCGCCCTGTTCAATCTGTTCCAGAATCCGGGACCGCGCGCGGCCGGACAGGACATTGCCTATTCGCAGTTCCTGAATGACGTCGATAGCGGCCGCGTGAAGAGCGTGGTGATCGCCGGTCAGCAGATCACGGGCACCTATAGCGACAATACGAGCTTCCAGACCTTCTCGCCCAACGACGCAGAGCTGGTGAGCCGGCTCGAGGCGAAGAATGTCACGATCGCGGCCAAGCCCCCGACCGAGGCCGGCACGTCGCTGATCGGCGTTCTGATCTCCTGGTTCCCGATGTTCCTGATCCTCGCGGTCTGGATCTTCTTCATGCGCCAGATGCAGGGCGGCGCCGGCGGCAAGGCGATGGGCTTTGGCAAGTCCAAGGCCAAGCTTCTGACCGAGGCGCATGGCCGCGTCACCTTTGACGATGTCGCCGGTGTCGATGAAGCCAAGGAAGACCTGCAGGAGATTGTCGAATTCCTGCGCGACCCGCAGAAGTTCCAGCGCCTCGGCGGCCGTATTCCGCGTGGTGTGCTGCTCGTCGGCCCGCCCGGTACCGGCAAGACGCTGACGGCGCGTGCCGTCGCCGGCGAAGCCAACGTGCCCTTCTTCACCATTTCGGGTTCTGACTTCGTCGAAATGTTCGTCGGTGTCGGCGCGAGCCGCGTCCGTGACATGTTCGAGCAGGCGAAGAAGAACGCGCCTTGCATCATCTTCATCGACGAAATCGATGCGGTCGGCCGTCATCGCGGCGCCGGTCTCGGCGGCGGCAATGACGAGCGCGAGCAGACGCTGAACCAGCTCCTGGTCGAGATGGACGGCTTCGAGCAGAACGAAGGCATCATCATCATCGCCGCGACCAACCGTCCGGACGTGCTGGACCCGGCGCTGCTGCGCCCCGGCCGTTTCGATCGCCAGGTCGTCATCCCCAATCCGGATGTCGTCGGCCGCGAGAAGATCCTGAAGGTCCATGCCCGCAAGGTTCCGATGTCGCCCGACGTCGATCTCAAGGTGCTGGCACGCGGCACGCCCGGCTTCTCCGGCGCCGATCTGATGAACCTCGTCAACGAGGCGGCGCTGATGGCCGCCCGGCGCAACAAGCGCATGGTCACGATGCGCGAGTTCGAGGATTCGAAGGACAAGGTCATGATGGGCGCCGAGCGGCGGACCCTGGTCATGACCGAGGACGAAAAGCGCCTGACCGCCTATCACGAGGCCGGCCACGCCATTGTCGCCCTCAATGTTCCGGCGACCGATCCCGTCCATAAGGCGACGATCATCCCGCGCGGCCGTGCGCTTGGCATGGTCATGCAGCTTCCCGAGCGCGACAAGCTTTCGATGAGCTACGAGCAGATGACGTCGCGCCTCGCCATCATGATGGGCGGCCGCATCGCCGAGGAAATCACCTTCGGTACCGACAAGGTCACTTCGGGTGCCGCCTCGGATATCGAGCAGGCGACGCGTCTGGCGCGTGCCATGGTCACGCGCTGGGGCTTCTCGAAGGAACTCGGCACGGTTGCCTATGGCGAGAACCAGGAAGAGGTCTTCCTCGGCCATTCCGTTTCGCGGACGCAGAACATCTCGGAAGAGACGGCCCGCAAGATCGACGCCGAAGTCCGCCGCCTGGTCGAGATGGGTCTGGACGAAGCGCGCCGTATCCTGTCGGTCAAGCATGGCGATCTCGAAACCCTGGCCCAGGGCCTGCTCGAATATGAGACGCTGACGGGTGAGGAAATCCGTGGCCTGCTCGCCGGCAAGCCGCCGATCCGCGATACGGGCGACGACACGCCGCCCACGCGGCCGTCGGTCGTGCCGAATACGCGTGGGCCTCGCCCGAAGGGTGATACCGGCCTGGAGCCGCAGCCGCAGGCGTAAGCACACCTTCTTCTCATTGATCCGGGCGGGTTCTCAGGAACCCGCCCTTTTCGTTTGTGGCTGGTGCGCAAGGATAGAGCCGCCGCGTTCGCTATGATCCCGATGGCGCTTCGGCACTGCGCCGTACCGGCGGGAACTGCGATAGCGACGATTGCGGCGCGGTCCTGTTACACTCGCTCATCAATTTTGAACTGTTTCGCCGCAATGCTGGTTTATGAGTCGCCGCGCGACGGAAAGAGTGGGATCGACGCATGGCACGCAAGTTCTTCGGCACGGATGGTATTCGCGGCAAGGCCAACGCCTTTCCGATCACCCCCCAAATGGCGCTTCAGGTCGGCATTGCCGCCGGCATCGCCTTCAGGAATGGCGGCCATCGCCACCGCGTCGTGATCGGCAAGGATACGCGCCTGTCGGGCTACATGATCGAGCCGGCGCTTACGGCGGGTTTCACGGCGGCGGGTGTCGACGTCTTCCTGCTCGGCCCGATGCCGACGCCGGCCGTCGCCATGCTGACGCGCTCGCTCCGCGCCGATCTCGGCGTCATGATCTCCGCCTCGCACAACCCCTATGAAGATAACGGCATCAAGCTGTTCGGTCCCGACGGCTACAAGCTCTCGGATGAAACCGAAGCCAAGATCGAAGCGCTGATCGAGGAGGATCTCTCCGACCGGCTTGCCGCCTCGCCCGATCTCGGCCGTGCGCGCCGTATCGATGGCATGCGCGACCGCTATATCGAATTCGCCAAGCGCACCATGCCGAAGGCCTTCGACCTGACGGGCCTGCGCGTCGTCATCGATTGCGCCAATGGCGCCGCCTACAAGGTCGCGCCGGACGCGCTTTGGGAGCTCGGTGCCGAGGTCATTACCATTGGCGCCGAGCCGGACGGCTTCAACATCAATGCCGATGTCGGATCGACCGCGCCGGACGCGCTGCGCAAGAAGGTGCACGAGGTGCGCGCCGATATCGGCATCGCGCTCGATGGCGATGCCGACCGCGTCATCATCGTCGACGAGCATGGCGATGTCGTCGATGGCGACCAGCTGATGGCCGTGGTCGCGGCCTCCTGGGCCGAGGACGGCCGGCTGTCGCAGCCGGGCATCGTGGCGACCATCATGTCGAATCTCGGCCTCGAGCGCTATCTCGGCTCGATCGGCCTGTCGCTGGCCCGCACCAAGGTCGGCGACCGCTATGTCGTCGAGCATATGCGCCAGCACGGTTACAATGTCGGCGGTGAGCAGTCCGGTCATCTGATCCTGTCGGATTTCTCCACCACAGGCGACGGGCTCGTCTCGGCGCTGCAGATCCTTGCTGTCGTGCGCAAGACCGGCAAGACGGTGAGCGAGGTCTGCCGCCGCTTCGAGCCGGTGCCGCAGTTGTTGAAGAATGTCCGCTTTGCCGGCGGCAAGCCGCTTGAAAGCCCGAGTGTCCAGGCTGCGATCGCCGATGGCGAGGCGCGGCTTCTCGGTTGCGGCCGCATCGTGATCCGGCCCTCCGGCACCGAACCGCTGATCCGCGTCATGGCGGAAGGCGACGACCAGCATGTGGTCGAATCCGTCGTCAACGACATTGTCGGCGCGCTGAAGCAGGTCGCCGCATAGCACCGAGGCTGGGTGCAAGGCCGGTCGCGTCATCGCGTCCGGTCGGACCGTCAAGGCGAGGGCTCTCCTGTCCATCGGACGGGCAGGGGGGTGGCAAAGCCTCGTTCCCACTGTGAACCGGGTCGCGAATGACGAGGCCGGGTCGCGTCTGAACCGCTGCGCGGCAGGCGGAATGCCGCGTCGTGGTTAAGAACTGTAGTTAATCCACTCTTAAATCTTCAGCCTTATCAATGGCTCCAAGCTGCTTGCGGGGGCGAGCGGATGCATTGATCGGCCAGGAGATTGCCATGTCCACCTTTAACCGAATCATCCTCACGGCCGGGATGACGGCAGCCCTGATCGGGCAGGCTGCTGCAGCCGATCTGATCGAGCCGCCCTATGTTCCCCCGGTTCCGGTCGCCACGGGCGGCTGGTACCTGCGCGGCGATATCGGCTACAAGATCTACAATAGCCCCGATATCAGCTTCGTCACCTCGACCTATACCGACCCCTGGAACAATACGAGCCTCAACGATACGGGCGTTATCGGCCTCGGCGTCGGCTACCAGTTCACGGATTACTTCCGCGCCGACCTGACGGCTGATTATGAGTTCAAGGCCGGCGCCTATGGCGAGGGCTATTGCGGTGGCTGCGGCGGCGTCGGGCATACGGTCGAGACCGCCGATATCGACGCCTGGACCGTGCTGGCCAATGCCTATATCGATATCGGTTCCTGGGGCGGCTTCACGCCCTATATCGGTGGTGGCATCGGCGCGGCCTATGTCCAGACGAGCAATATATCCTACGCCAATCCCAACGGCGTGACGGGCACCTGGAACGGCGATGGCCAGTGGAACTTCGCCTGGGCGCTGATGGCCGGCGCGTCCTATGCCGTGACGCGCAATACCTCGATCGACTTCAACTACCGCTATTTGAACCTTGGCGACGCCGTATCGGGTTACGTTCCCGCCGGTGGCGGCGGCACGATCAACTATGACAATATTTCGGCCAACGAGTTCCGCGTCGGCCTGCGCTACAAGTTCTACTGATCGCGCGAAAAGGCCCGATTTCAGCTGCGCCGTGGCAACACGGCGCAGTTTTCGTTTTCGTGATCCGACTGTCGTTGACTTCCCGCAGACCCGAGCGTAGACGCATCGGCGGGACACCCCTCCCCAACGAGGGGCTGCTATCTGAGAGGATAGATCAATGGCAGAGATCGCGACTCCTGGCCGTCGGCCGGTTAACGTCAATTATTCTTCCGGCCCCTGCGCCAAGCGTCCGGGATGGACCTTCGAAGCGCTCAAGGATGCGGCTCTCGGCCGATCCCACCGGGCCAAGATCGGCAAGCAGAAACTCCAGAAGGCCATCGACCTGACGCGCGAAGTGCTCGGCGTGCCGGCGGATTACCACATCGGCATCGTGCCGGCCTCCGATACTGGCGCGGTCGAGATGGTGCTCTGGTCGATGCTCGGCGCCCGCGGCGTCGACATGCTGGCCTGGGAAAGCTTCGGCGAGGGCTGGGTTACCGATGTCGTCAAGCAGCTGAAGCTCGCCGATGTCCGCACCTTCACCGCCGATTACGGTAAGCTCCCCGATCTGAACCAGGTCGATTTCGACCGCGACGTCGTCTTCACCTGGAACGGCACCACCTCGGGTGTCCGCGTGCCGGATGGCGAGTGGATCGATGCCGACCGCAAGGGCCTGACGATCTGCGACGCGACCTCGGCCGCCTTCGCGCAGGATCTCGCCTGGGACAAGCTCGATGTCGTGACCTTCTCCTGGCAGAAGGTTCTCGGCGGCGAGGGCGCCCATGGCATGCTGATCCTGAGCCCCCGCGCCGTCGAACGGCTCGAGACCTACAAGCCGGCCTGGCCGCTGCCGAAGATCTTCCGCATGACCAAGGGCGGCAAGCTGATCGAAGGCATCTTCGTCGGCGAGACGATAAACACGCCGTCCATGATGGCGGTGGAAGATTATCTCGACGCGCTCGGCTGGGCGAAGTCGCTCGGCGGCTACAAGGGCCTCGCGGCCCGCGCCGATGCCAATCTGAAGGTCATCGCCGACTGGGTCGAGAAGACGGACTGGATCGATTTCCTTCCCGTTTCCGAGAAGACCCGCTCGAACACCTCGGTCTGCCTGATCATCACCGACCCGGCCGTCAAGAAGCTCGACGTGGACGGCCAGGCGGCCTTTGCCAAGGCGATTTCGTCGGCGCTCGACAAGGCCGGTGTTGCCTATGACATCGGTTCCTATCGCGATGCGCCGGCTGGCCTTCGCATCTGGGCCGGCGCGACCATCGAGGCGTCCGACCTCGAAATCGTGACCGAATGGCTCGATTGGGCCTTTGCGACGCAGAAGGCTGCCCTGAAGCAGGCGGCGTAAGCCTTTCGGCCGGGCGGCGCGCCCGGCCCTTTCCCGATATCAATTCAAGCGCCGGCTCTCTCCCTTCGGCGTCATCCCCGCGAAAGCGGGGACCCATCCATGAACAGGCTTCGGCTGAATGGATCCCGGGTCTCCGCTGCGCTTCGCCCGGGATGACGGCCTTTGCGAGAGGGCGGCGCAGGCCCAAGGAACCAAGTCCAATGGCACCCCGCGTTCTCATTTCCGACAAGCTCTCCAAGACCGCCGTCCAGATCTTCAAGGATCGTGGCGTCGAGGTCGACTATCAGCCGGATCTCGGCAAGGACAAGGAGAAGCTCCTCGAGATCATCGGCAATTATGATGGCCTCGCGATCCGCTCCAACACCAAGGTGACCGAGAAGGTCATCGCCGCCGCCAAGAACCTCCGCGTCATCGGCCGCGCCGGCATCGGCGTCGACAATGTCGACATCCCGGCCGCGACGGCGAAGGGCATCATCGTGATGAATACGCCCTTCGGCAATTCCATCACGACGGCGGAACACGCCATTGCGATGATCTTCGCGCTCGCCCGCCAGATCCCGGAAGCCAATGCCTCGACCCAGGCCGGCAAGTGGGAGAAGAACCGCTTCATGGGCGTCGAAGTGACGGGCAAGACGCTCGGCATCATCGGCTGCGGCAATATCGGCTCGATCGTCGCTGACCGCGCCGTCGGCCTCAAGATGCGCGTCATCGCCTTCGATCCCTTCCTCTCCGATGAGCGCGCGCTCGATCTCGGCGTGGAAAAGGTCGAGCTCGACGCGCTGTTCCGCCGGTCCGACTTCATCACCCTCCACACGCCGCTGATCGACAAGACGCGCGGCATCATCGACGCCAAGGCGATCGCGACGATGAAGGACGGCGTGCGCATCATCAATTGCGCCCGCGGCGGTCTGGTCGTCGAGGAAGACCTGGCGGAGGCGCTGAAATCCGGCAAGGTGGCGGGTGCAGGCTTCGACGTCTTCGTCGAGGAGCCGGCGACGTCGAACATCCTGTTCGGCCTGCCGAACTTCATCGCGACGCCGCATCTCGGCGCTTCCACGACGGAAGCGCAGGAGAATGTCGCGCTGCAGGTTGCCGAACAGATGGCCGACTATCTGGTCAAGGGCGCGGTATCCAACGCCCTCAACATGCCCTCCATCACCGCCGAGGAAGCCCCGCGCCTGACGCCGTTCGTCAAGCTCGCCGAACAGCTCGGCTCCTTCGCCGGCCAGCTCACCGAGACCGGCATCAAGGCGATCAAGCTCGAATATGAGGGCGATGTCGCCGGCATGAATGTTCGGGCGCTGACCGCCGCGGCGCTCGCCGCCGTGCTGCGGCCGCAGCTCCAGACCATCAACATGGTCTCGGCGCCTGCGATCGCCAGGGAACGCGGCATCGCGGTGGAAGAAGTCCGCCGCGAGCAGCAGGGCGCCTATGAGAACTATATCCGCCTGACGATCGTCACCGACAAGCAGGAGCGTTCGGTCGCCGGCACGGTCTTCGCCGACGCCAAGCCGCGCATCATCCAGATCAAGGGCATCAACATGGAGGCCGAGCTCGGCCCCCACATGCTCTATGTCACCAATAAGGACAAGCCGGGCTTCATCGGCCGCTTCGCGAGCCTGCTCGGGACGGAAGGTCTCAACATCGCGACCTTCAATCTCGGCCGCAAGGCTGCCGGTGAGGACGCGATCGCGCTGATCGAAGTCGACGAGGCGATCTCGGACAGCGTGATCGACCGCGTCAGCGCGCTCGAAGGCGTGGTGCAGGCGAAGCGCCTGAACTTCTGAACGCGTCTGGACGCAATCAATCCGAAGGGCGGCGGGCAACCGTCGCCCTTTTTGTTTCAGGCGCGACGGGCCCGTCCGAACCGCAATTGTGCCAGGCCGATTCCGCCGAGGATCAGCGCGTAGCCGACGCCGTGATACCAGCGCGGGTGCTCGCCGAGGAAAATGATCGCGATCGCCGAGCCGAACACCGGCAGCAGGTGGAAGAACGGACCGGCGCGATTGGGGCCGATCAGCTCGACGCCGCGGTTGAAGAACATGTAGGCGAGGACCGAGGGGATGAAGACGACATAGCCGACCACGGCGAAGGTCAGCGGTGTCGGCTGGATGAAGCGCCCGCCCGACATTTCCAGGAGAAAGAACGGCACGATCATCAGCGCGCCGGCGGGAATCGTGAAGCCGAGCATCGAGAGATAGTGCACCTTCGGCCGCTTCTTCAGCAGCGCCGAATAGAAGCCGTAGCAGCTGATCGCGACGAGCATGATGACGTCGCCGATATTGAGCTTCAGGTGCAGGATCACGAGCGGATCGCCACGGCAGATGATCAGCACGACGCCCAAGAGCGACAGCATGACGCCCAGGATCTGATTCGGTGTCATGCGGTCGCGAAACAGGATCAGCGACCAGACGCCGATGACCAGTGGCGCGATCGACTGCATCAGGAGGCCGTTGATCGCCTCGGTATATTGCAGCCCGTAATAGGCGAGGGTGTTATAGGCGGCGATTCCGGAGGCGGCGAGCAGCAGCATCACGGGCAGACTGCCGCGAATCGCTGGCCAGTCGCGCTTCAGATGCGGCCATGCGAGCGGCAGGATGATCGCCGAGGCGCCGATCCAGCGGATCTGCGCCAGCGCGACTGGCGGGATCTGGCCGGCGATGAAGCGCCCGAGCACCAGATTGATGGCCCAGAACAGGAATGTCAGCGCGAGCAGCAGATAGGGTCGGTTGAAGAACCAGGCGAACGCCCGTTGCAGGATTGGCATGTTGGCCTCAATGATCGTGCAGCTTGCATAGGCCAACTCGGCGCGTGGCGAAACCGTCAGGCTGTTTGCGCTGCACGTGCTGACCAGCATCCTGGGAGACGATCGCGCGATTCCGGCGGAAAGAAGCAGTTTCCGGGGGTCGCGCGGCGCAGACTCTGTCTATATAGTCCGCGCGCTTCGCCCGGGACGAGCCGGGTGGAGCCTGCCGCGCGCTTTTAGGCGGCGCGGTATCGTTAAGGTGTCGAGAAGGGCTGTATCAATGGCGAATGTGGTCGTCGTCGGATCGCAATGGGGCGACGAAGGCAAGGGCAAGATTGTCGACTGGCTTTCCGAGCGAGCCGACATCGTGGTCCGCTTCCAGGGCGGACACAATGCCGGCCATACGCTCGTCATCGACGGCGTGAGCTATAAGCTGAGCCTGCTGCCGTCGGGCGTCGTGCGCCCGGGCAAGCTGGGCGTGATCGGCAATGGCGTCGTGGTCGACCCGCATGCGCTCGTGGCCGAAATCGGCCGTCTTGCCGCGCAGGGCGTCGCCGTCTCGCCCGAGAACCTGCGCATTGCCGAGAATGCGGCGCTGATTCTCTCGCTCCACCGCGAACTCGATACCTTCCGCGAGAATTCGAATTCCGGCACGCGGATTGGAACCACCAAGCGCGGCATCGGCCCGGCCTATGAGGACAAGGTCGGCCGTCGCGCCATCCGCGTCATGGACCTCGCCGATCTCCCGGCGCTCCGCGACAAGATCGAGCGGCTGCTCGCGCACCACAATGCGCTGCGCCGCGGCCTCGGGCAGGAGGAGATCCTCGCCGAGACCCTCTATGAGGAACTCGCCTCGATCGCCGACAAGGTGCTGCCCTTCATGGATTCGGTCTGGCGGCTGCTCGACGAGCAGCGCCGCGCCGGCAAGCGCATCCTGTTCGAGGGCGCGCAGGGCGCGCTGCTTGATATCGACCATGGCACCTATCCCTTCGTGACGTCGTCCAACACCGTCGCCGGCCAGGCCGCGACCGGATCGGGCGTTGGTCCGGGCGCCGTCGGCTATGTGCTCGGCATCACCAAGGCCTATACGACACGCGTCGGCGAAGGCCCGTTTCCGACCGAGCAGGTCGGCGAGATCGGCGATTTCCTCGGCACGCGCGGCCATGAATTCGGCACGGTGACGGGGCGCAAGCGCCGTTGCGGCTGGTTCGACGCCGTGCTGGTGCGCCAGACGGTGCGCACCTCCGGCATCACCGGCATCGCGCTCACCAAGCTCGACGTGCTTGACGGCCTTGAAGAAATCAAGATTTGCGTTGGATATAGGCTTGATGGGCGCGAGATCGACTATCTGCCGGCCGCACAGGCCGCGCAGGCACGGGTCGAGCCGATCTACGAAACGCTCGAAGGCTGGAAGGACTCGACAGCCGGCGCCCGGCGTTGGAACGATCTGCCGGCTCAGGCCGTCAAATATGTTCGCCATGTCGAGGAATTGATCGGCGCGCCGGTTGCGCTACTGTCGACCAGTCCGGAACGCGACGACACGATTTTGGTGCAGGATCCATTTCAAGACTGAGCCCGTTGAAGGCGCCGGTCTGGACATGCCAGTTAGCAGAATGGGACGATGACCGACTATTATGCGGTTCTGAAGAAGGCGGTTGGGGGGCTCGAAGGCGAGGCCGGCGAGGTGCGGCGTGCTGTCTATGACAAGGCGCGCAACGCTCTCATCGGTCAGTTGAAGTCGATCGATCCGCCCCTGACGACGTCCGAGATTTCGCGCCAGCGCCTCGAGCTCGAGGAAGCGATCCGCAAGGTGGAGCGTGAGGCCACGACCATGTCGCGTGCCCGCGCGACAGCGGCGGTCGCTGAAGCGCTGCTTCAGCCGCCGGCGCCTGAGCCCTCTCCGGAGCCGGAACCCGAGCCTGAACCCGAGCCCGAACTGGTTTTCGAAGAGGATCCAGAGTCGGAATTCGAGGAACTGGTTGCGCCGCCGCCTCCACCTCCTCCGCCACCCGTGCGGCAAGCGGTCGCGCCGCGGACAACCCCCACGCGTCCGGCGGCCCCGCCAATGCCTCCTGCTCGCCAGCCGGCGCAGCCTTCGCTGACCCGCGCCGCGCCGCAGGCTCCCGTGCGCCAGGCGCCTCCTCCTCCGCCGCCACCTCCACCTGTCGAACATTTCGACGAGCCGGACTATCCGGTAGAGCCGGAGCCGGAGTTCGAGCATTTCCACGACGAGCCGGCCTATGAGCCGCTCGACGCGGAGCCGGAATTTGTCGATGTGACGCCGCCGCAGCCGGCGCCGCCGCCACCGCTGAGGCCGCAGCCGCGCGCCGCCGGCGGTTGGGCGCCGCAGGTCGCGCCGGAGGATGCGCCGCCGTCGCGCGGCAAGAAGGCAGCGCCCGCGCCAGCCGCCGGTCGCCGCGAGCCCTCTTTCGCGCCGTCGCCGACCTATCCGCCGGAGCCCAATTTCGACATTGGCGCCGATCCGGAGCCCGATTTCAGCGCCGACCCCGATTGGGGGCCGGATCAGCGCCCGGTCGCCCGGCCGCTCGACAATCCCTTTGTCGAGGAGCCGCGTGGCCGTGGCCGTCAGCGCCCGCAGCCGGCCGAGAACCGCGCGCCGCGTCGCCCGCCGCCCATGCCGCCCGAAGAGGATCGATTCGGCGAGCGGCCGCGCACCTCGCGTTGGCCAACGCTGATCCTGTTGATCCTGATCGGCCTGATGCTGGGCGGCATTGCCGCCTTGGCGTGGTCGCAGCGTGTGCTGGTCAAGGATGTGATCGGCGATCTGATCTCATCGGTCGACAAGACGGACACCGCCAAGCCGGCACTCAGCGAGGAACAGGCCAATAACGCCAGCGCCGCCGCCAGCAAGAATGGCGACCGGCTCGGCGGCGATCCTGCGCCCGAAATCGCGCCGAAATCGGTGCGCACGGTCGATCCGGGTCCGTCGCCGGATGGCGCTGAAGGCGACCCGCTGAGCGGCGTCGTCCAGCCCGACATCGCGCAGAATGCTCCGGCCGCCGCACCCGCACCGAGTCCTGCCCCGACCGATGCGGCCGCTCCAGCTGCCGCGGCATCGTCTGCGCCGGCCGCGGCCGGCCAGCCGGCGTCGATTGATGGCATTGTGGCGCAGAAGGCGATCCTCTACGAGCAGCCGACGGATGGCGGGACCAACGTTTCCGCGCTGCCGGCGAGTGTCGTCTGGTCGTTCAATGCCAACAGCTCGAACGGGCCTGAAGTCCAGGCGATCGTTCAGGTGCCGCAGCGCGACATGAAGGTCACGCTCAACATCCGCAAGAACACGGATTCGGCGTTGCCGGCGAGCCATCTCGTCGAGATCATCGTCGATACGCCGAGCAATTTCCCCGGCGGTGGCGGCGTCAAGTCAGTGCCGGCCTTCGTGATGAAGCCGACCGAGGAAGCGCGCGGACAGCCGCTCGACGGCGCCGCCGCGAAGGTTGCGGACGGCTTCTTCTGGATCGCCTTCGCCAATGATGCCAGCGCCATGGCGCAGAATATCGCGTTGATGCGCGAGCGGAACTGGATCGATATCCCGCTCGTCTACAATAACGACCAGCGTGCGATCCTGACGCTTGAGAAGGGCGCCCCGGGCCAACAGGCCTTCCAGCAGGCGCTCGCCGCCTGGGGTAACTGAGCGCTCCATTTCCACCTTCTCCCGCCGGGCGGGGGAGGGGCATTCCGGATTGGCATCAGACGCCCCTTGCGTCCTTCGATGCCATCCGCCATTCTTGACGCATTCCGAGGGGTGTTCGCGTACGCGAGCTGAGATGGCCCAGGGCCGAACCCTTCGAACCTGATCCGGGTCATGCCGGCGAAGGGACGGGAAGGTGCTCATGCCAGATTTCTGGACTCCATAGCTCGCTCAAGTCGCTCGCTCGTATGGCCTCGTCCGTATTCGGAGAGGCGAAACTGCCATGGCCATGCGTTTGCGGCGCAATCGAAGCCTGCTCATGGCCGCATTGCGCGTGCTGCTGATCGCGCTGTTCGTCATCGCGCTCTGGCAGGCCGTGATCTTCGTCTTCGCGCCGCCCCCTTTCATGCTGCCGCCGCCGGCCAAGGTCTGGAACGCATTGGTGAGCCGGCCCGAGCTCTGGTCGCGCGATGCCGTCGTCACGCTGACCGAGACGATCCTCGGGCTCGTCACCGGTTCGATCGCCGGCTGCCTGCTCGCGCTGCTGATGGTGTTCGTGCCGGCGATCCGCCGCCTGCTGATGCCGCTGCTGATCCTTACGCAGGCCTTCCCCGTCTTTGCGATCGCACCGCTTCTGGTGCTGTGGTTCGGCTTCGGCATCGGGTCGAAGATCGTCATGGCGACGATCGCCATCTTTTTCCCCGTCGCCTCCGCCTTCCATGACGGCCTCTCGCGCACTGATGAAGGCCTGCTCGATCTCGGGCGGCTCTATCGCGCGCGCCATTGGCAGGAGGTCGTGTTCCTGCGCGTGCCCAACGCCCTGCCGGCGCTGGCCTCCGGCCTCCGGGTCGCGGCCGTCTATGCGCCGGTTGGCGCGCTGATCGGCGAGTGGGTCGGCGCCTCGTCGGGCCTCGGCTACGCGATGCTGATGGCCAATGGCCGCGCCCAGACCGATGTCGTCTTCGCAGCCCTCGCGCTGCTCGCCGTCATGGCCGTCATCCTGCGTGCGGCCGTCGAGATCGCCACCCGCCACATCGCGCCCTGGGCGCCCGAAAACCTCCAACGATCGACCTGAAAGGACGCAGAACCATGAAACCACTGCTCAGTGCCGCCTCGGCGCTTCTCGCGGCCGCACTCTTCGTCACGCCGGCGGCTGCGGCCGACAAGATGACGGTGCTGCTCGACTGGTTCGTCAACCCGGACCATGCGCCGCTGGTCGTCGCCAAGGAGGGCGGCTTCTTCGAGCGCCAGGGCCTCGATGTCGAGCTGATCGCGCCGGCCGACGCGAGTGCTCCGCCGCGTCTCGTCGCCGCCGGTCAGGCCGATATCGCCGTCACCTACCAGCCGGACCTGATGCTCCAGGTGAAAGAGGGCCTGCCTCTGACCCGCATCGGCACGCTGATCGAAACGCCGCTCAACTGCCTGATTGTGTTGAAGGATGGTCCGATCAAGACGCTCGCCGATCTCAAGGGCAAGAAGATCGGCTATTCCGTCGCCAGCCTGCAGCAGGTCTATATCGACGCCATTCTCGGCTCCGCCGGTCTGACGACCAAGGACGTCGAGATGATCAACGTCAATTTCAACCTGTCGACCTCGCTGATGTCCGGACAGGTCGATGCGGTCATCGATGGCTATCGCAATTTCGAGCTGACCCAGCTTGCGATCGAGGGCAAGCCGGGCGTTGCCTTCTTCCCCGAAGAACACGGCGTGCCGCCCTATGACGAGTTGATCTTCGCGACGCGCAACGAACTCCGCACCGATCCACGCATGGCCCGTTTCATCACCGCGATCGAAGACGCCACGATCTTCCTGACCAACCATCCCGACGAGGCGCTGGCGATGTTCCTGAAGGCCTACCCCGATCTCGATGACAAGCTGAATCGGCAGGCCTTCGCCGACACGCTGCCGCGCTTCGCCAAGCGGCCGGCGGCGCTGGATCCTGGCCGCTATGACCGTTTCGCGCAGTTCCTCAAGGATGGTGGCCTGCTCGATACGGTTCCGGCGGTGGACAGCTACGCCATCACGCCACGCTAGGTCGACGCGACGGCCAGAGTGCGCGGCCGGCCATTCTGGCCGCGCGCTGCTACCCTTCCGGCAGGCCGGCGAGGCGAAGGCCCTCGAGATAGCGGTCGAAGTCCTTGCCGGTCAGATTGTGGACGGCCGCGCGGACATCGGCGAGCGTCATGCCGGGAATGTCGAGCAGCAGGCGCTCGACAGCCTTGCGCGCCTGGGCGAGATCGCCGCAGAGCGCGGCCGAAGTGGCCAGCAGCCGGTTGGCCCAGATCATGCCCGGCCGCTCGTCCAGCGCCTTGCGCGCCCATTGCGTGGCGTCGCGATAGCTTCCGAGCATGAAATGGCAGGTCGCCATGCCGGCAAAGGCGTTGAACTGCACCGGATCGCCGGGGCTGAGCGAGATCGCCTTGTTCAGGCATTCGATGCCGCGTTCCGGCTCGCCCGAATAGGCATGGACATAGCCCATGCGCGTCCAGGCCCAGGCAAAGGTCGAATCGAGCGACAGCGCCCGCTCGATGAAGACCCGGGCGCGCGACTGGTCTGCGTTGAGGATCGAGAAGGTCGCGCCGATCATCGTATAGACGAGCGGATCCGGCTCCGATGTCTCGGCTGCCTTTTCCGCCAGTGCCAGCGCCACCTTCTTGTCGCGCTCGATATCGTCCGACCAGAGATAGGTTACCTGCTGGCTGAGGCTCCAGGCCTTGAGGCCGAGCGCGGTGCCCGAGCGCGGATCGCTCGCCAGGGCCTCGTCGAGCAATTTGAGCGCGATCTCGTTTTCGCTGCGCCGATGCGCCCAGAAATGGGGCATGGCGCGCAGCACCAGATCGTGCGCGCGGACTGCATCGGCCTCCTTGCGCCGGGATCGCTCGATTTCCGCGGTACGGATGGCGGGGTGCAGCGCGCCGGCGATCTGGGTCGCGACATTGTCCTGCAGGGTGAACTGGTCCTGGATGGAACCATCGACACGGCCCGACCAGAGATGCGCACCCGTCTCGGCGTCGATCAGCTGCGCCGTGACGCGCAACGTGTCGCCGCCCCGCCTGACACTACCTTCGATGACGTAGCGCACGCCGAGATCGCGCTTCAGCGCGCGCACATCCGTCGGCTTGCCCTTGTAGAGAAAGGCTGAATTGCGCGCGATCACGCGGATGTCGCGCAGCCGCGCCAGCGTCGCCGTCGTCTCTTCGACGGCGCCATCGGCGAAGGTCTCGCAGTCCTTCCCGTGTGACAGATCCTCGAAGGGCAGCACAACCACGAGCGGCCTCTGGTCGGGCTGCTTCTCCGCGGCGAGGCCGGGCAGGGCGAGGACGCCCGGCGTCAGCATCTGGTTCTGCGTCGGCTGAGCATCGGGCAGCGTCTTGCCCGGCGGGGCCCAGAACCAGGCTTCGACGGGATAAGGGACGCTCCGCAGCATCAGGAAGCCGACCGGCTTGAAGGCCGAAGCCGGCTCGCCCAGCAATTGCCAGCGAACGGAATGGGTGATCGCAATGCCGCCGGGTGGTGCTGCCGTCTGCAGGCGCATCGCGAAACCGAGCGCGACGCCGAAGCGATCGTCCTCGCTCAGGATGACATCGGCCAGCACGATGGCGGCGCGGACTTCGATCGGCGGACGGCTGGAATTGGCGTTGCGCTCGGCCATCGTCGTCTGGAAGCCCATGGTCCACTCGACCGCGTCCAGAACGCTCGGAAACTCGACGAGGCCGCCATCGCCCATGGTCTTGATGATGTGCGCGCCGTATTTGGCAAGCGTTGGCCGCACGATTGTCTTGTAGACGAGCCTGATCTCGCGCAGCGTTCCGAGTTCATCCGCGCGGATCAACTCGGAATAGCCGACAACATCCAGTGCGGCGATCACCGTCAATCGTCGACGCGGACGCAACATTGCCGGACCTCGATTTTGGAAGCCGCGACAATGCATCAGTTCTTGGCGTACGACAAGTGAAGCCCAGACGCCAAAAGCCGCCGGCAGGCTGCCGTCGGTGTCACCTCACGCCCAATTGATCGCTATCGTGCCGCTGACGCCCTCAGGCGTCGGCCAACTCGTCCTCGTCATGATTGCGCTCGAGGTCGCGCGCCCCGCGGCGCACGGCCTTCTGCACCTTTTCGAACGCGCGGACCTCGATCTGGCGAACACGCTCGCGGCTGACGCCGAACTCGGCCGACAGCTCTTCCAGCGTGATCGGGTCCTCGGCCAGGCGACGCGCCTCGAAGATCCGACGTTCGCGATCGTTCAGAACGCCCATCGCGTCGCGCAGGAGCTGGCGCCGCGTGTCGGCTTCCTCCTGGTTGGCGAGGATCGTCTCCTGATTGTCGCTGTCGTCGACGAGCCAATCCTGCCACTCGCCGCCTTCCGCGTCGGCACGAAGCGGCGCATTCAACGACGCGTCGCCACCAAGACGGCGGTTCATCGAGATGACGTCCTCGGTGGTCACACCGAGCTTGGTCGCGATCTGCTCGACCTGATCCGGCTTGAGATCACCCTCGTCGAGCGCCTGGATCTGGCTCTTCATCTTGCGCAGATTGAAGAACAGGCGCTTCTGGTTCGCCGTGGTGCCCATCTTCACGAGGCTCCACGAACGCAGGATGTACTCTTGTATCGACGCCTTGATCCACCACATGGCGTAGGTGGCGAGGCGGAAGCCCTTTTCGGGCTCGAAACGCTTGACGGCCTGCATCAGGCCGACATTACCTTCCGAGATCACTTCGCCGATCGGCAGGCCATAGCCACGATAGCCCATGGCGATCTTCGCCACGAGACGCAGATGGCTGGTGACCAGCTTGTGCGCCGCGCTGCGGTCGTCATGTTCCTTATAGGCCTTGGCGAGCATATATTCTTCGTCGGGCGCGAGCATGGGAAAGCGCCGGATCTCTTCGAGATAGCGCGATAGACCCGCTTCGCCTGACGCAATGACGGGAAGACTTGCCCTGGCAGCCATATGTGCCCCTCCTTCTTGCCGGCGCTCCTGAAAAGCCAGCGCCGAACGCGGCCGTAGCGGCCCGCATGAGCATATATAGGCACGAATTCCACTAAAAACAGGACCCCTCTTTAAGGGGGCCTTCACATCGCCTTGAGGGCATCCACCAGTTCGGCCAGATCATCCGGCAGTTCGGATTCGAAGCGCATGGTTTCGCCGGTACGCGGATGCTCGAAGCCGAGCAGCCATGCGTGAAGGGCCTGGCGTCGGAAATTGCTGGCGATCGTGCGGGCGGGTTCCGGCAGGCGCGCCGCCTTGGTCAGGAAGCCCTTGCCATAGTCCTTGTCGCCGATCAGTGGCTGGCCGAGCGCCGCCATATGGACGCGGATCTGGTGCGTGCGGCCGGTCTCGAGGCGCAGGTCGAGAAGACTGGCGATCGGGGCAGCCGCATCGCCGAAGCGTTCCTCGACGGTATAATGCGTGATCGCTTCCTTGCCCCCGGTCTTCACGATCGCCATTTTGAGCCGGCTCGTCGGGGAGCGGCCGATCGGGGCATCGACGAGCCCGTAGGGCAGGGACGGAACGCCCCAGACAACCGCCTGGTAGCCGCGCTCGAGCGGACCCGTCCGACCATGGTCGGCGAACTGCGCCGCGAGGCGCTTGTGCGCGCGGTCGTTCTTGGCGACGACCATCAGCCCGGTCGTGTCCTTGTCGAGGCGATGTACGATGCCCGGCCGCTTGACGCCGCCAATGCCGGAGAGGCTGTCGCCGCAATGGGCGATCAGCGCATTCACCAGCGTGCCGGTCCAATTGCCGGCCGCGGGATGCACCACGAGGCCGGCGGGCTTGTCGATGACGAGGAGGTCCTCGTCTTCATAGACCACGTCGAGCGGTATTGGCTCGCCATCCGGCTCGGCCGGTTCCGCCGGGGGAACCGACACGCGGATCACGTCACCCGAATTGACCGCCTTTTTGGCCTCAACTATGGTCGCGCCGCCGACAGTCACATGGCCGGCTTCGATCAACACCTTCAGGCGGCTGCGGCTCAGCTCAGCGATCGCGCCTGCGAGATAGGCGTCGAGGCGACGGCCGGCCGCCTCCGGTTCGACCACGAGGTCGACGATTTCCTCGCCGTCATCCGGAAATTCATCCATGGTCCGCGTTTCTTCCCAAGCTTATTCCAATGCGCCCGGCGGGCCGGACGACGAGAATGATGCCCCGCTCGACCCTGCGGTCGAGCGCATCCGCCAAAGGCTGAAACGGCTGATCCTGGTCTCGAGCGCGACGCTGCTGATCGGCCTCGTCGCCGTACTCGCCGCCGTCATCTATCGCGTTGGGCATGGCGGAGACAAGCCCGCACTGCAGCCCATGGCGGCAGAGATGGTCATTCCCGGGGCGATTCCCGCCGGCGCGCGTGTGATTTCCTCCGCGCTCGACGGCACGCTGCTGGCCGTGACCGTCGATATGGGCGGTTCCACCCGCATTCTGGTCGTCGATCTCACCTCCGGCAAGATCGTTCGCCGCATCGCGCTCGGCCAGCAATAGCGCTTCTGGAAAGGCCGATCCCGGCGCTTTTCGATAGCTGTGATTTCTTCGGCACCAAGCGATGATCCCGGCTTGCCAAGCGCAAGCCGAGCGGCTATATCCGCCTCGTTCGCATCAAAGCGAGCTCGTTGCGCCCATCGTCTAGCGGTCAGGACGTCGCCCTCTCACGGCGAAAACCGGGGTTCGATTCCCCGTGGGCGCGCCAAAACAATCAACAGTCTCATGACGAATGGCAGCGTTGGCGTCCAGTGGATGCCTAAGTCCTGCGGACCTGCGTCGGACACCCTCCTCTGCGTCTGGTCCATGCGGCGTTGCCGCCGGCGTCCTCCTCGCGATTATCGAGCCCACATTGAGAGCATTCCGGCTTCTGTGCCTCTCGCGCTCAGCCGCGGTTTCCTCGCCGCCACTTGAGCGGCGCGCGCGATCTTGATCGCCGTTGAGCGCCCTGGGCGTGGGCGATTGCAATTTCGGTTGGCGAGCCATGACCGTTCCTGATCGGTTTGATAAGACTGCCGATGCTGGCGACTGGCGAGAGGGCTGTTGCCGGCTGCGACTGGCAGACGAGGAAAGCCAATGATCTATGAACTGCGCATCTACACCACGCTCCCCGGCCGGATGCCGAACCTGTTGAACCGCTTCCAGAACGCGACGCTCGCGCTGTGGGAGAAGCACGGTATCCGTCAGGCCGGCTTCTGGACGACACTTGTCGGCCCGTCGAACAACGACCTGACCTATATGATCGCCTGGGAGTCCATGGCCGAGCGCGAAACGAAGTGGGGTGCGTTCATGGCCGACCCGGAATGGATCAAGGCCCGGGCCGAGAGCGAAAAGGACGGGCCCATCGTCGCCAATGTGGCCAGCTCCTTCCTCCAGCCGACCGCGTTTTCCTCGGTCAAGTAATCCGGCTGCCGAAGCGTGCTCGCGCGTCGAGCTGGAGCAGGCAGGGAATGGGCCACTGAACGGTTGATGATCGGCTGCAGGGGGCATCCGCACCGGTCTTGTACCCTGTTACCGGATTGTCCTCCGCGCTGCCGCCAGCAAGCCTTCCCTTGGGCATTGGCTGAAATGACAACGCCCGGTCCGAGTGATCGGACCGGGCGTCATGGTCAGTCGTGGAACGGCTTGATCAGAAGTCGATGCTGAACTTGGCACCGAGGGTCTGGGCAGTCGTCGTCGAGCCGAAGGCACCCTGATAGTTCAGCCGCACCGTGATGCCGTTGCCGGCGATCATGTCGGCGCCGGCGCCCACCTTCCACAGCACCTGGTCGAGGGCGGTGCTGACGGTGAACGGATCGGTGATCGTATCGGCTGCGAACGTGCCGATGAGCTTCAGCTCGTCGGTCGAGTAGACCGTTACGCCGCCACGAACATAGGGACGCAGCAGGAAGCCGTTCGGCAGCGTGGTCTGGCCACCGACCTCGAGGGCAGGCGTCGCGCTGTAGACGGTCTGGCCGGAGCCGTCGACGCTGACCGCCGTGATGCCGCCGGTTTCGGAGAAGGATCCCTGGCGGGTGTAGACCGCGTCCAGATCGATCTGGGGCTTTGCATAGAAATCCCCATTCTGCAGCGTGTAGGCGGCGCGCAGGCGCGCATCGACAACGCCGAGATCCGAGCTGCCGCTCAGATAGTTGGCGATGTTGCCGAAGGCGACCGAGCGGTTGGCGTCGTACCAGCCATAGCTTCCCGAGAGCGAAGCGGCGAGCAGGAGCGGGCCGGGGACGTATTTGACGACCAGGCCGGTATTGAAGGCGTTGACCGAGCTGTAGCCGTTCTGGTTGTCGCGGATATTGCCCGACGTGCCGCCTGCGGCGAAGCCGACGCGCCATTCCGGCGCAACGGCGAATTGCGCGCCGCCAGCGAAATTCCACGTATCACTGTCATAGCCGACGCTGCCCGACGAGGCAGTCTGCTTCAGGTTGCGATAGTCGCCGCGCACCCAACCGCACTGACCTTCGGCGCCGAAGAAATAGGCGCCGTCCTCGACACGACAGCTCATGAGATTGTCCGAGAAATCGGAAATCCCGAGCGCCGCCGCCTGCTCGTTGGAGAGATAGATGTTCGGCGACATCTGGTTCACCGCGGCATTGACCGCCGTGAGCGAGTTCATATTGACCAGATTGAGCGCGATCGAATAGAGCGCGCTGTTGGTGTTGACGCTGCGCGACAGATAATTGCCGATCGCAATGCCGTTCCCGGTCACGCCCGCAGGCGCGAAGTTGAAGCCGTCGATGACGAGCGTGGCCGAGTCGGAGCTCGCGCCATAGTCGATATAGCTGAGCACCACGGGGTTGTAATAGGCGAGGCTCTTGTCGGAGACACCGTCGCCGGTCGTCAGGAAGGTGTAGCGCTGCGGGCCGCCCTTGAAGGTCTCCATATTGACGCCGAGCGTGCCGCCGAGGCTGGCCGAGCCGCTGGCATTGATCACGTCCGACGTGCCGTTGGCCATGTCGAGGTCGATCTTCAGCACGCCGGCGGCCGTGTTGACGAACGAGCCGGTGAAGGCCGTCGTCGTGATCGCGCCCGCACCGCCGACTGAGACCGTGCCGCTGTTGGTGAGCGTCCCGGTCGAGCCGATATCGACCGAATTGCCCATGTTGAACAGTGCGCCGCTCTGGTTGTTGAAGGCGTTGTTCGAATTGGTCAGGTCGATATTGCCGGTGATCGTGCCGTAATTGGTGATCGCCGTCGTGGTGTAGATATTGTCGACATTGTTCGCCTGGACGGCGAGGGCGTTGATGCCGGCGCTATTCTGCACCGTGCCGTTATTGACGAGCGTGTTGGTGGCGCCGATGTCGAACGTCACGCCGGCTCCCGATGCGCCGCCCTGCACGGTGCCGCTGTTGATCGCGACATTCAGATTGCCGTAGCCGCCGACATGAATGCCGTTCACGGCGCCGGAAAGGTTGCCGTTCGTGGTGACACCCACGGCAGCCTGCGAGGAGGTCGCGCGGATTGCGTCGCCGCTCGCGGCCGTGATGTTGCCGGTCTGGCTGACCGTGACCGCCTGGTCGTCGCTCTGATTGCCGGCGACGATACCGTCGTTTGCGGCGGTGATCGCGCCATTATTGGTGACGGTCACGCCTGCGCGGATGGCGGAGGCACTGATGCCCGTGCCGGTCGTCGCGGTGATGTTGCCGGCCTGGGTGACCGAAACGGCGTTCGTGTCGCTCAGATTCTTGGCGTCGATACCGTCGATATAGGCCGTGATGGCGCCGCTATTGGCGACCGTCACGCCGCCGCCGATCGAGGAGGCCGCGATACCAGTTCCGGAATAGGCGCTGAGGTCGCCATTGCTGTGGCTGACCGTCACGGCCTCACCGCCGAGATTGCCGGCGCTGATGCCGTCGAGTTGCGCGGTGATGGTACCGAGGCTCGATACCGCGACACTGCCCGTCGAGGACGATGCGACGATGCCGGACCCCGAATAGGAGGTGACGGACCCGCCCTGCTGGGTGACGCTGACGGCGCCACCCTCGCTGCTGGTCGCGGTGATGGCGGTGAGCTTGGTCAGCACCGTGCCATTGGTCGTGACCGTGACGTTGCCGCTGGTCGAGGATGCTGCAATGCCCGCGCCATCATAGGATGTGATGTTGCCCGTGGTGTAGACGCCGACGGCCGCACCGCTCTTGTTGCTGGCATCGATCGCGTCGAGCTTGGCGGTGACACCGCCATCGGCGGTGACGGTGACGGCGCCGTTCGGCGAATAGGCGTCGATACCGGTTCCGGAATCGGCGGTCAGCGCACCCGTCTGCGACACGGTGACGGCTCCCGAGCCGACATTGTGGGCATAGATGCCGGAGGCACCTTCGACGGCGCCGACCGAGGTGATGCTGACGGCCCCGTCAATGGCCGAACCGCTGAGCGCCGTGCCGTTCCAGGCGAACATGTCGCCCGTCTGGACGATCGTCACGCCCGTGCCGGTGCCGGAGGTCGTGGCCTTGATGCCGTCCTGATCGGCCGTCACGCGGCCCGTATTGATGACGCTGACCGAGCCCAGCGCCGACGTCGCGACGATGGCGCTGCCGCCCCAGGTGTTGATATCGCCGAAGCGATCGACCGTGACTGCCGCGCCAGCTCCCGTGCTGGAGGCGATGACGGCGTCACCGAACGAGGAGATCGAGCCGGAGCCCGTCACCGTCACTGCGCTCGCGGGCGAGCTCGCAAAGATGCCGTTGCCGCCCAGCGAGAGAAGGTCTCCCGTCTGGTTGACGGAGGCGGCGGCGCCAGGGGCGAGCGCATAGACGGCCGTGGCCTCTGCCGTAACGTCACCTGTGCTGACGACGTCGACCGTGCCATTCGACGAATAGGCGTAGATGCCGTAGCCGCCGGCCTCGATCGTGCCGGTCTGGTTCACCGTGACCGCACTCGAGGAGGAGTTCGTCGCGCGGATGCCGTCCTCGAACGCGTCGATGGCACCGACATTGGTGACGCTGACGGCGCCCAGTGCCGATGTCGCGACGATGCCGCTGCCGGTCTGCGAATAGATGTCGCCGGAGCGGTTCACCGCCGCGGCCGCACCGGCGCCGGTGGTGGAAACGGAGATGCCGGTATCCATCGAGGCGATGGAGCCAGAGCCAGTGACGCTTGCCGCGCCCGACGGCGCGGAGACGCGGATGCCATAGCCGGCATGGGAGATGATGTTGCCGGTCTGGTTGACCGAGGCTGCAGCGCCCTCAGCCAGCGCATAGACGCCAGTATCCTGCGATTCGATGTCGCCGGTGCTGGTCACGCTGACAATGCCACCCGGCGATTGCGCGTAGATGCCATAGCCGGTCTCGGCGTAGATCGTGCCGGACTGATCGACCGTCACGGCGCTCGAAGAGCCGTTCTTCGCATAGATGCCGTCTTTGAGCGCGGCGATCGTGCCTTGATTGGTCACGCTGACAGCGCCGAGCGAAGCGGTGGCGATGATACCGCTGCTTCCCCACGACAGGATGTCGCCGCTGCGATTGATCGTCACCGCCGTGTTGGCGCCGGTGCTGTTGGCGTAGATGCCGGCTTCCTTGGATGCGATCGAGCCGGAGCCGGTGATGTCGACCGTGCCGGCGGGTGCCGTGGCGTTGATGCCGTTGCCGTTGATCGAGAGCAGGTCGCCGGTCTGATTGACGGAGACCCCCGCGCCATTGCTGATGACCTCGACGGCATTGTCGAGTGCCGCGACATTGCCGGTGCCGAGAACGCTCACGACGCCGTTGGCCGAACGGGCATAGATGCCCTTGCCGCCGGCGAAGATCGTGCCGGACTGATCGACGGTGACGGCGCTCGAAGAAATATTTGAGGCGTCGATGCCGTTCTTCGCCGCGAAGATCCAGCCGTCATTGGTGACGCTGACGGCGCCGAGAGAAGTCGCGGCGACGATGCCACTGTCCGTCTGCGAGTAGATATTGCCGGAGTGATCGACCGTGGCGTTGCCCATGCTGGCCGCATAGACGCCGGTCTTGTTGGCCGCGATGTTGCCGGAGCCGGTGATGTTGACCGTGCTGGCGGGCGCGCTGGCATAGATGCCATAGCCCTCGACCGAGTCGAGATCGCCGGTCTGGTTGACGGTGACCGCCTTGCTGTTGGCGAGCGCGTAGACGGCGGTGTCCTTCGACAGGACATTGCCGGTGCGGGTTACGTCGACCGTGCCGCTCGGCGAATGGGCATAGATGCCGTAGCCGCCCGCGACGATCGTGCCGGACTGGTCGACGCTGACCGCCTGAGCCGAGGTGTTCTCGGCGAAGATGCCGTCCTTGGCCGCGAGGATCCAGCCATCATTGGTGACGTTGACCGCCCCTGCGGACGACGTCGCGACGATGCCGCTGCCGGTCTGCGAATAGATGTCGCCCGAGCGATCGACCGTCGCTGTGCCGTTGCTGGTGGCATAAAGCGCCGTGTCCTTGGCCGCGATGTTGCCGGAGCCGGTGATGTTGACCGTGCTGGCGGGCGCACTGGCGTAGATGCCATAGCTGTTGAGCGAGGCGAGATCGCCGGTCTGGTTGACCGTGACCGCCTTGCTGTTGGCGAGGGCGTAGACGGCCGTGTCGTTCGACAGGACATTGCCGGTGCCGGTCACGCTGACCGTGCCGCTCGGCGAATGAGCATAGATGCCATAACCCCCGGCGACGATCGTGCCGGACTGGTCGACGCTGACCGCTTGAGCCGAGGTGTTTTCGGCGAAGATGCCGTCCTTGGCCGCGAGGATCCAGCCATCATTGGTGACGTCGACCGCCCCTGCGGACGACGTCGCGACGATGCCGCTGCCGGTCTGCGAATAGATGTTGCCCGAGCGATCGACCGAGGCGGCGCCACTGCTGGTGGCGTAGAGCGCGGTTTCCTTGGCTGCGATGTTGCCGGAGCCGGTGATCGTGACGGTGCTGGCCGGCGTGCTGGCGTAGATGCCATAGCCGTTGAGCGAGGCGAGATCGCCCGTCTGGTTGACGGTGACCGCCTTGCTTTCAGCGAGCGCGTAGACAGCCGTGTCGTTCGACAGGACATTGCCGGTGCTGGTCACGCTGACCGTGCCGCTCGGCGAATGGGCATAGATGCCATAACCCCCGGCGACGATCGTGCCGGACTGGTCGACGCTGACCGCTTGAGCCGAGGTGTTCTCGGCGAAGATGCCGTCCTTGGCCGCGATGATCCAGCCATCATTGGTGACGCCGACTGCGCCGACAGCGGACGTCGCGACGATGCCGCTGCCGGTCTGCGAATAGATGTTGCCCGACCGATTGACCGTCGCCGTGCCATCGCTGGCGGCATAGAGCGCGGTTTCTTTCGCGGCAAGATCGCCGGAGCCGGTGACGGTCACCGTGTTGAACGGCGAGCTGGCATAGATGCCATAGCCGCCGAGCGAGACGATGTCTCCGGTCTGGTTGACCGAGGTGGCGGCGCCGTCGGCGAGTGCGTAGACGCCGGTATTCCCCGACACGATGTCGCCGGTTCCGAGAACACTGACGGTGCCGTTGGTCGAATAGGCGTGGATGCCATAGCCGGCGGCATAGATCGCGCCAGACTGGTCGATCGTCACCGAGCGGTCGGAGGTGTTCTCGGCATAGATGCCGTCGCCGGCCGCAACGATCTTGCCGTCATTGGTGACGCTGACCGTGCCGCGCGAGGTCAAAGCGACAATGCCGCTGCCGTCCAGCGAATAGATGTCGCCGGACCGGTCGACGGTGGCGGGCGTGTAGTCGCCGGTGCTGGAGACGTAGACGCCCGTCTGCCGCGAGATGATCGTGCCGGAGCCCGTCACGCTTGCCGCGCCATCAGGCGCGAAGGCGTAGATGCCATTGCCGGTTGCCGAAATGATCGTGCCGGTCTGGTTGACCGTCGCGCTGCTGCTCTCGGCCAGCGCATAGACGCCCGTATCGAAGGCCGCGATGTCGCCTGTGCTGACGACGTTCACCGTGCCGTTGGAGGAATGGGCGTAGATGCCCATGCCGCCCGTCGAGAGGATCTTGCCCGTCTGGTCGACGGTCACGCTGCTGGTGGATGTGCTTTCGGCATAGATGCCGGTATCGCTGGAGCGGATCGAGCCATCATTGGTGACCGATACGGCGCCATTCGACGCGATGGCGAAGATGCCCTGGCCACCCTGAGCCTTGATGTCGCCGGTATGCGAGACCGAGACGAGGCTGCCATCGCTGGAGGTCGCGTAGATGCCCGTCTGCGCGGCGACGATATCGCCCTTCACGGTGACGGAGACATCGCCGTTCGGGCCGGCGCCGCCGGAGGAGGCGGCATAGACGCCATTCGCCGACAGCGAGGTGATGTCGCCCGTATGGTTGACCGAGACGTCGCCCGATCCATGGCTCTCGAGCTGGATGGCGTTCAGATCGGCGACCACATCGCCCCGGCTGATGTCGGTGAGGTTGCCCTGGCCCCAGATATAGATTGCATGGGCGTCGGCGGAGGTGATGTCGCCGCTCTGCAGGAGCGAGACATTCCCGCTTTCATGGCTGACGAGGCCGATGCCGTCCGATTTGGCGTTGACGTCGCCGACGACGACTGCCGAGATACCGCCATTTGTATCGGCATTGATGCCGACGCCGCCGGTGGAGGTGACATCGCCGAACTGGCCGATCGTGATGGAGCCGCTCTTGGTCCCGTGCAGGCGGATCGCGTCATCGGCCGCAGTGACGTCGCCGATATTGACGAGCGAGATGCGGCCGCCGGTCTCGGCATAGATGCCCTTGCCGTTCCGAGAGCGAATGTCGCCGACATTGTTGATATCGATCGCGCCCGTGCCGGAGCTCTTGGCCTCGATGCCGTTAGCTCCGGTGCCTTTCACCTTGATCGCGTGATCGCCGAGGAAGCTGTTGATGTTGATCGCGCCGTTCGACGTGAATTTGATACCGTCGACGCCGGAGGCCGGGGTGATGTCCGTTCCTACGAAACCGACATTCAGCGTGTTGCGCGGTCCGGATACGGAAATGCCCGAGGAAACGTTACCGCCGCAGAAGACTGTCAATCCGAACGTGCTGCAGGCCGCCCAGGCGTCGCCGCCCGATGCCAGCATCGCCGTGCTCAGCGCTGCGCTGCACAGCAAGGTCTGGCGCCAGCTTCGGCCCGACCGGAATGCGGTGCGTGACTGCGCCGGCTGGTGAATGACACCACTCAACTCGACCTCTGACTTCAAGATTGCGTCCCCCGGTCTTCCCTCGCGACGAACGTTCCGTTCGGCGCGGATGCCCATTTTCTCTGGCATTCCAGTCGGCGCGAATGCGCCACCAATTCAGTCTGATCGCGACGCACCGGGCCGGGATCGGCCATGGTTCGCTTTGTCGATCGTCGTCTTGTCGTCGTCATTTCTGCAGGACCCCGCCGGCCTTGAGGGTGGGATCCCCGAAATTGGTATCAATGAGTGCCAACGAACCGGCATCTGAAGGAACAGATGCCGTCGATCCGCCCGGCACGATCGTGCCGCGCATTCCCATGGACGCGTCGGCTGGTGTCGTCGTGAAACTCGCTGGGCCGACGGGGCGCATACCGCGCGCCGAGGCCACGTCCGTCGAGGCGCCCGTCGCGCCGAAATGGTGCGGCGTCAGGATCAGGACGCTGGAGACGAGGGCCACGCCCGCAAGCCGTCCGCGCCGTCCGGCGAACGGCGCGAAGGATATTGCGGGCAGCCATTCCATCGCATCGGCGAGACGCGTGCGCAGGCTGAGCACGAGATCGGAAACGCCGTTGCGGAAGCCGATGAAGCGATGCAGGCCATAGAAGTAGAGCGTGACGTTGGCCGCCGGGATGATCGTGCCCAGATATTCACGCGCAAGCATGCCCTGCACGACATAGATGGACATGAGCGTCAGCATGAAGCTGTTGAACAGGAAGGCGTAGGGCGGGACGAAGGTGCGGTTCGCGACTTTCGGCGTGCGCGAGAAGCTTCCCTTGCGACCCGTCACCACCTGGCGGATCGATGCGGCGATGCCGGCAAAGCTCACCGGCAGCAGCATGAGATTGAGCGAGCAGACGGCGAAGAGATCGCGAATGCGATAGCCGAGCTTCTTGAGGTCGGTCCCGTAGAGCAGGAAATACGGGATCATGACGAAGGGCGTCCAGATCAGGGCGCGTCCGTCCTTGCTCGCCCACACCATCAGGGTGAAAACGGCAGCATTGCCGATCAGCGGCGACAGCAGATAATGCGAGCGCAATGTCAGTTCCGGCAGGCGGCGCAGCCGGCCGGGCGAGCCCAGGAACTGCCGCAGCAGCATCGGGAAGATGATCAGCCCGCCATTGCTCCAGCGTTTGCGCTGGATGGCAAGCGCGCCGAAATCGCCGGGCGTCGCACTATAGGCGAGCGGCGCGAAGAAATTGTGCACCGCCCAGCCCGCGTTGAGCAGATCGATGGTCGAGCCCGTATCCTCGATCACGGTCTCGTCCTGGATGTAGACCGGGCACGTCTTGTGGCCCTCGACCTGTTCGCGGCGGATATCCTCCAGCGCCTCGAAGCGGATCAGCGCATTGGCACCGACCCAGTAGGACGCATTGTAGAAGGTCGCGCCCTGATGGATCAGATATTGAATGTCGGTCGTGGCGCCGGCGATCCGCTCGACCACTTCGCGGCTGTTCGGGAAGGCGAGATAGGGGGTCTGCGCGACGCCGCGGCGGGGGTGGCTCTCCAGCACATGGGCGAGCTGCAGCATGTAGTCGCCGAGGATGACGCTGTCGGCGTCGAGCGTCAGCACATAGGTCGAGCCGGGAATCGCGATGCTCTCGGGCGAGGGCGCGGACGGCTCGAAGAAGCGCTGCCGGCCCGACTGGCGCACGACATAGGAGCCGCCCATCAGGCCGATATAGGCGTTGAGGTTCATCGCCTTGTTCGGCGCATGGGAAAGGTTGTCGAAGGCCTTGCGCTGGAAGCTGGTGATGTCGTCGCAGAAGAGCGACGCCAGCCGCTCATACTCGCCATCGATCTCGTCGACCGTCAGCGGACGCTTGGCGATCGCTTCCGAGACGCGGTGGTAGTGGCGCGCGAGGTCGCGCACGATGCGCTCGATGAAGAAGCTGTCGACATGCACGAATTCGGGCGCGATATCGGCCTCGAAGTCGCGGGCCCGTCCCTCGAGCCAGAGCGCGGCGCGCCGATAGTTCAGCGCAAGCCGCTCCGCCTCGTAGCGCAGTCCGATCTTGCCCGCGTCATAGCGGCGGTACCAGGCGTCGCGCTCGGACCGAAACGCGGTCATCGGGGTCGCGATGATCCGGCGCACTTCGGCCACGGCTGCAAGCGTGTTGGAGATCGAAGCGCGATCCTTCGGCGGATCGTCCACGAGCAGAACGATGCGGCGGTTCGAATAGCGCGCGATTGCCGCGGAGAGCATCGTCATGATGATGACGCGCTTCTCCTCCCGGTAGGAGGGGATCAGGATGGTGATTGTCGGCGCATCGGGAGAGAGAAGATAGTCGACTTCTTCGTCGTCGAACGAACGATGCAGGGCGGCACGGCTGGCCGATCCGTACCGGCTGACCTGGTAGGAAATGCAGCAATAGAAGAGTCCGATCAGCAATCCGTAATAGAGGACGCGATCAATCAGCTGCATCTCGACGTTCAGATGCAGATGGAGGCCAAGGGCGCTGAAGCAGATAACGGAAATGACCAGCAGAACGAGAACCCGCATGGGCTCGCTGGGGATCAGCCGTTTGAGAGGATTTCGCGCGATGGGCGCTGATCGATGCATTGCAACACTACCGAAAGACGTGCCGCGAGGCCGTCCTGAGACTCACATCGCTGGACGGATGACAGGCATCCAGCGGGCCGCGTGTGGATTTGTGGCTTGGAACCACGCGGATGAGTGGCGCGCCCCGGAGGGCCACCACATCATCCGCCAACCCTCATCCAGCGGGCGCGACGACGAGTTCGGTAAAGTTGATCCGGCTAAGAAGTGAAGTCAGGGCGACACTGCGCCCGTAGGATCTGGTCTGTTCAAACGGCACCGTGGCGGCACCAGACGCATTGCGACAACCCAAGATGTGGACCCCCGTCCCCCGAAAGATGCTCCCGCCCAAACACACCGCGCGGAGCCCCCTCCGCATGGCGCTAACGTCGCGAGACTCAGCCATCTCTCAATTTCACTGCGGTCTCAAAGATACCCGCCGCTTCTCGGGCACGCAACGTCATGCGACCTCTCCACCCCTACAAGGCGGCGCTTCGACGGGGCGCGCCATCGTTTGGTTTGGGGACTGTGGCGTTTCAGTCACGATCGCAGCCCGTATCGCGCGCCAATCGAAATCCGCAGTCCTCGATATGGCACCGCTCCGGCCTTGCCCGGTATGAGAGGGTCAACTCGGGCTCAGGTCGAAACAGGGGAGGCGGCGAATGACCGCGCAAAAGCTTAGCTGCCACAGGATGTTGATTCTCGCGGCGGCAATTCTGGGTGGGTCCTGCGGATCGGCGTTCGCCGGCCCGAATGAGGCCGGTGACCGCGCGCTGGCGGCGGGCGATTGCTTCCATGCGCTCGCCTATTATCGCATGGCCGCCGACAAGAACGATGCCTGGGGCCAGCTGAACATGGGCAAGCTTTACGAGGCGGGCACCTGCGTCAAGCAGGACTATAGGGAGGCCGCCAAATGGTACAAATGGTCGGCTTCCAAGGGCAATAGCTGGGCCCAGTACAGTCTTGGCGCGCTCTACGCATCGGGCTCCGGCGTCCAGAAGAACGACAAGCAGGCAGCGGCCCTGTTCCAGAAATCTGCGGCTCAGGACAATCCATGGGGCGTTTACAGCCTCGCCAAGGTGCTCGATTCCGGTGCAGGCCTGCCGGCCAATGCGGTGGAAAGCCTCAAACTGTACGAAAAAGCCGCGGCGCTCGGAAATGCCTGGGCCCAGTATAATCTCGGTGACAAGTATTTTGCGGGCGAGGGTGTCACGAAAAGCGTGCCGAAGGCTGTAGAACTTTATCAGAAATCGGCGGACCAGGGGAATGCGTGGAGCCAGCTCAGGCTCGGCGAATTGTATCTTTCGGGTCAGGGCGTGAAGCAGAACAGCCGGGCGGCCGCGGCGCTGCTGAAGGCGTCGGCCGATCAGGGCAACGGCTCGGCGCAGGCGGCCTATGCGGCGCTGCTCGAAAGCGGCAAAGGCGTCAAGGCGAACCGCAAAGAAGCCCTGCGCTACTACCGCCTCGCCGCCGCCCAGCCCGACGCGCCGGATTCGGTCAAGGCACGGATCAAGGCACTCGGCGGCTCTGCCGCGAGCGCCACAACGGATGCGGCCAAGCCTGCCGCAGCCAAGCCGGCAGCGGCCGCGACCAACCCGGTTGCCGCCTCGACAAAGCCTGCCCCCGCCACGACGACGCCGGCCGTTCAATAATCCACGAAGGGCAACCGTTCCCGCACGACGGCTCCTGCTGGAGCCGTCGTCGCGTCGCGGGTCGTTGATCGGGCTGCGTCCCTATAGGGTCGGGTCCGCCCCGATTCTCCGGTCACGCCGTGGCGAGCGCCCCATGACGCGCTTGAAGGCGGTGCTGAATGCGGCCTCCGAACCATAGCCGACCGCCTGCGCGACGCGCGCCACCGAGCTTCCCGGTTTCTTCAGCGCGCGGTCGGCCTGGCGCATACGCCACTCTGTCAGATAAGTCAGCGGCGGCATGCCCGCGACACTCTTGAAATAGGTCGCGAAGGCCGTTCGCGACATGGCCGAGGCGCGCGCGAGTTCGGGCAGTGTCCAGGCGTGGGCGGGGTTCGCATGCATGAGCGACAGCGCCGGCACCAGCCGGGGATCGCAGGCCGCCCGAAGCCAGCCGGCCTCGACTTGCGCGCCGCCGGAGAGATGGCGCCGCAGGATCTGGATCATCAGCAATTGCGCGAGGCTGGCGCAGGCGATCTCCGCCCCCGGCGCGCGCGACGCCGCCTCCTGGACCAGTTCGGTGACGAGCGTCCTCAACCGCCCCGCATCGTTCTCTCCCGCCGGCAGATGGAGTGCGTCTGGCAGGCTCTCGATCATCAGCCGCCCGCCCGCCTGGTCGGTATCGAGATGGGCGCCGAGGAACAGGAAGTCGTCGCCCTCGCCGACGGAGATGATCGTCGTATCGGCATTGGCGAAGACCTCCGCCGCCGGCAAGGGCTGCATGGAGAGATCGCTGGCAACCGTGAAGGCGACATTCTTCGTGAGCAGGAAGACATCGCCCGTGCCGAGCCTGAACTGTTCGTCGATGCCCTCCACCAGGAGCAGGCAGCGGCCCCGCGCTATGGCGAAGAACTTGATCTTCTCCGGCGGTGGAAAACGGATCGCCCAGTTGCCGCCGCCAATGAAGCCCCCGGCATAGACCGTTCGGGCATCGATCATCTCGAGGATCTCGGAAAGGGGATCGCGGCGCATCTTAGAACTTTCGCGAAGAAAATCAGAACGAATACGCATTCAAAGTACGATGACGGCTCCGTACATCCAAGCCATGGAAACCGGAGACAGCGCCATGAACACCCCTCAGCACCCGATCGGATCGGGTTTCAGCGCCCATAGCACGACCCTCGACGTCATTCGGGGGATCGATCTGACCGGCAAGCTCGCCATCGTCACCGGCGGATATGCAGGTCTCGGGCTGGAGACGGCGCGCACGCTCGCATCAGCCGGTGCGCGGGTCATCGTTCCGGCCCGCAATGTCGATCGCGCCCGTCTGGCCGTGGCCGAGATCGGCGGCGGGATCGAGGTCCGGCCGATGGACCTGACCGTTCCGGCCTCGATCGATGCGTTCGCGCGTGGCGTCGTCCAGTCCGGATTGCCGCTGCACATCCTGGTCAACAGCGCCGGGATCATGGCTCTGCCAGAACTCACGCGCGATTCCCGTGGCCATGAAATGCAGTTCTCGACCAACCATCTCGGGCATTTTCAGCTCGTAGCCGGCCTCTGGCCCGCGCTGAAGCGCGCCGGTGGCGCCCGTGTTGTTTCCGTCTCGTCGCTGGGCCATCTCTTCTCAGACATCGCCTGGGACGACATCAACTATGAGGCCCGCGCCTATGATGCGTGGAGCGCCTATGGGCAGTCGAAGACCGCCAACGCCCTGTTCGCGGTGGAGCTCGACCGTCGTGGCCGCGAGCATGGCGTGCGCGCCTTCTCGCTTCATCCGGGCGGCATCGTCACGGGGCTCGCCAGGCACCTCTCGACCCAGCAATTGCAGGCGGCCGGCAATCTCGATCAGGCGGGAGAACCCGTCATCGATCCGGACCGGGACATGAAGTCCGTGCCGCAGGGCGCGGCGACCCAGCTCTGGTGCGCCGTCAGCCCGCAGTTGGACGGCAAGGGCGGCGTGTTTTGTGCGAACGCCGATATTGCCGAGGTTCTGGACGGTGGCGTCTCCTTCGCGCTGGAAGGGATGGGGGCGCGCCGGATAGGCGTGGCGCCCTATGCCGTTGATCCGCAATCCGCCGAACGGCTCTGGAGCGTGAGCGAAGCCATGACCGGAGCGACGTTATGAGCATGGCTCACGCGACAACCGGATGGCGCCCAGCCCTCCGGCCAGTCTCGCGCCGACATCACCGTGGCTCGGTCGCCTCTCCGGCAGGCGGCTTGCTGTCGGCCCAAGTCAGCAATGCGTCCAGCGCCGGGCAGAGCGCCTGTCCCCACGCGGTCAGGCAATATTCCACCTTTGGCGGAACCTGATGGTGGACGATGCGGCGGACAATGCCGTCCTCCTCCATCTGGCGAAGCTGCTGGATCAGCATCTTCTGCGAGATGCCCTGAATGGCGCGCTCGAGTTCGGAGAAGCGCAACGTCCTGCCGCCGAAGAGGTGGAAGAGAATGACCAGCTTCCATCGCCCCTCCAGCATGCGCAGGGCGTCCTCGACGCCGGCCGCGCCGGCACCGGGCGTGGGGTACCGGTCCTTACTATCGGGTAAGTACCTTACTTTTTCGTCGGTTCTTGTCATGTCTTCAGTATGCCGCCACCTTGGCTCGTGAACAAGCGCCCTCCAACGGCGCCCTCCCGACATCAGCACTGACGAGACCGAGCATGACTGTTTCACTGCCTGCGCCGATCGCGCGTTACTTCGCGGGGAAGAATGCCCGCGACTATGCCACAGCTATTTCCGCCTTCGTTCCGTCCGCAGTCGTCCGCGACGAGGGACATCGCCATGAAGGACAGGCGGCCATCGCCGCCTGGATGGAGGAAACAACGGTTCGATATGACGACCGGGCCGATGTGACGGGCTTTGCCGCCGAAGCGGGGGGCAGGATCAAGGTCCGCGCCAGCGTCTCGGGCAATTTTCCGGGCAGCCCGATCGCGATCGGCTTCGTCTTCACGCTCGAGGGCGAGCGGATCGCCGAACTGGAGATCGGCTCGTGACCGCGCCGCTTCCCTTCAAGATCGACCCGGCCGAGTTCTCCGGCCGCCGCGTCCTCGTGACCGGCGGAACCAAGGGCGCCGGTGCTGCGATCGCGCAGCGCTTTCGCGCCGCCGGTGCACGCACGGCCACCAGTGCGCGGCGTGCGCCGGAGAGCGGCGTGGTGGACGAACTGTTCGTGGAGGCAGACCTCAAGACACGCCAGGGTATCGAAAGCCTGGCCGATGCGGTCGAATCGGCCTTTGGCGGCGTGGACATCATCGTGCACACGCTCGGCGGATCCGGTACGCCGGGCGGAGGCTTTGCCGCCGCGACCGAGACCTTCTGGCAGGACGAGCTCAATCTCAACCTGCTCGCCGCCGTCCGTCTCGACCGCCTGCTGGTGCCGGGAATGATCGCGCGCGGTTCGGGCGTGGTCATCCATGTCGCGTCGATCCAGCGCCGCCTGCCGCTTCATGAATCGACGATTGCCTATGCGGCGGCCAAGGCGGCGCTGGCGAGCTACAGCAAGGCGCTGTCGAAGGAACTCGGTCCGAAGGGCGTGCGCGTGAACACGGTCTCGCCCGGCTGGATCAGGACCTCGGCCGCGGATCATCTCGTGGCGCGGATCGCGCAGAGCGGCGGGATCGACGCGGAGGCGGCCCGGCAGAGCATCATGGATGCGCTGGGCGGCATTCCGATCGGCCGACCGGCCTGGCCGGAAGAAGTCGCGGAACTGGTCGCCTTTCTTGCCTCGGACCGTGCCGCCTCGATTCACGGCGCGGAGTATGTCATCGACGGCGGCACGATCCCGACCGTCTGACGGCTCGCCGCGCCGCACGGGCGCGGTCTCGCCTCTTGCCGCCTGACGCGAAGGCGGCGAGGGGAGGGGCTCGTCACCGCGTCGAGGCCGGGGACCAATGCACTTCCTCCGTCTGCGCTCTTGAAACGGCGATGCGATTCGGACCATAAGCCTATGGTCTCCGGCCGCGCCGCGTGCCGGCGAGACGCTGAAGACCACCAGCTTCAGTCCCGGTAGCTCAGCAGGATAGAGCAACGGTTTCCTAAACCGTAGGTCAGGGGTTCGAATCCCTTCCGGGACACCACATTCCGATCCAGCGCTGTTTGCTGTGGGCTATTGGAGCGAAGTTTTCAGCGGTTTTCAGCCATTCATCGTTTCTTTCGAATGTAGCTTGGTCCGATCACGTCCAGTGTGATCCAGCCAAATTGCTGGTGGCGTCATGTCGTTCTGCTGGCCGGGGCCGGGATCAAAGCGTATCCGCAGGACGATGCCAGAGAGGCCAGCGCATTGTGCGGGCGTCAATCGGACGGCCCGGGGGGCATTGTCCAGCGTTGCGCGGCGATTCGGAACGGTGCGTTGACGGCTCCATAGCCCTGATATCCACCGGAACGCTGCACTACTTCGAGAAAGAACCCTGCGTCCGACGTCCGACTGTAGAGTTGGAAGAACTCTCCCGTCCCGTCCTGGTCGTAGAGAATGTGCAGGCGCTTCAGCGTGCCGATGAACTCATCGTCCAGACCAAATCGTGCGGCAATATCGTCATAGTAGTTCTCGGATATCGGCAGGCTGTCGAATCCTGCTTGTCGCATCGCCTCAGCCGAAGCGAAGATGTCGTCTGTTGCAAAGGCCAGATGCTGGACGGCCGAGCCGAATGTCGCGGTAATGAAGCGGCCGGCAAGCGTGCGGCTGTTGTCCGCCCCATTGAGCGTCAGGCGCAGCGTGCCGCTTTCATTCTCGATGGCTTGGCTCCGCACGAGCCCTCCCGGATCAAGAACATCCACCATGGGACTCTTCCGAACGGCGAGGATCGACTGATAGAAGAGCAGCCAGGTCAGCATCTCGCCATAATCGGTCGTCTGGGCGATATGATCGACCCGTGTCAGCCCGAACCCGGGTTCCGGCGGCGCGGTGACGAAATCGACGTCCCAAAGGCGCCCGAGATCGCTTCGCTGGTCGACGAAATAGATGATGCCACCGCCGAGACCGCGTATCGCGGGGATCATCAGCTCGCCGGCCGCGACCGGCTGGCTGAACGACTGGGCGCCCAGCGCAACCCCGCGCTCGATGGTTCCGCAGGCGTCGGCGACGCGCAGGCCGATCGCATAGGCCGACGTGCCGTGGGTGATATAGGCCGAATGTGCCAGCCCCTCGCGCTCCGTGTTGACGATCAGGTTGATGTCGCCCTGACGGTAGAGCGTGACGTCTTTGGAGCGATGGCGCCCGGCCCGCGCGAAACCCATCTGCTTGAACGCGCGTCCGAGCCGCTCGGCATCGGCGTCGTCGGCGGCGAATTCAATGAACTCGACGCCCTCCACCTCGCCACGCTCGGGCAGGGCCGGCGTACCGACTGCAAGCGACGGTTCAGCGCGGCGGACCTGGTCCATGAGATAGACAAGCGAGCGATGGCCGTCGATCGCGATGGTCCCGGGCGAACCGCCACGGAACTGGTCGTTGAAGACTTCGAGCGAAAGCGGTCCGTCATAGCCGGTTGCAACCACCGCCCGCATGAAGTCGACGACGTTCAGATCGCCTTCGCCGGGCATGTTCCGGAAGTGCCGGCTCCAGGAGAGCAAGTTCATGTCGATCATCGGCGCATCGGCGAGTTGCACGATGAAGATCTTGTCGCCCGGGATGGAACGGATCGTGTCGGGGTCGATCCTTCGGGCCAAGGTATGGAAACTGTCGAGAACCAGCCCGACATACCGATGGTCGGCCCGCCGTACGATCTCCCAGGCGTCGCGATGATCGTTGACGTGACGTCCCCATGCCAGCGCCTCGTAGCCGATCCGCATCCCCATGCGCTCCGCAATATCGCCGAGCTCGTGCAGATCCGCCGCGGCGCGATCGATGCCGCCAAGCGCCAGGGGCGAAACGCTCGAGCAGACCAGCATCAGATCGGTGCCGAGTTCGGCCATCAGGTCGAATTTGCGCTTGGCACGATCGAAAGCACGCGTGCGGTGTGGCTCCGGCAGTCCCTCGAAGTCGCGGAAAGGCTGAAAGACGGTGATCTCCAGGCCGCGATCCTTGACCATCTGGCCGACCTCGCGCGGCGATCCATTGAAGGTGAGGAAATCAGTCTCGAATATCTCGACGCCGTCGAAGCCCGCAGCCGCGATGGCCTGCAGCTTTTCCGCGAGATCGCCGCTGATGGACACGGTAGCGATAGAGGTCTTCATGACTGATCCGATCCACGATCGAGTTCGCATATGTTCGAGTCGCGCCAGGCAGCGTCTGCCGCCGCTTCATGCCGGATCGATCGTCGATCCTGGCCGAATGCCCCAGAATTCCAGCTGGGTCGGCAGCTGAGCGAGCGTCATCGCGGCGCCCGCCTGTGTCTTCAGGCCGAGTCTTTGCGCCTCCTGCAGCCATGGCGTCACGGACGGCTTGGTCACCGCGTCGGCGATGATCTGCGCGTTCGACAGGCGCGACAGGGGAAACGGATACGGGTCGCCGGCGCGCATGCCGACCGGCGAGGCGTTGATCGCGATGTTGACCGACAGCCCGTCCGGAAGCGCGTCATGGATCGGAATTTCGGGATATCGCGTGGCGATCTGCCGCCTGAGACCCTTGAGCCGAGCGCCATCCCGCTCGATGAGGACGAGTGCCCGCGCGCCGGCTTCGGCCAGGGCATGACTGATCGCGGCTCCCGCCCCGCCGGCTCCGACCACCAGGGCCACTTTGTCGGCGACAGCGACGCCGTGCGCCGTGAGGGCCATGATCATGGCCTGCCCGTCGACCATGTCGCCGGTCAACGCTCCGTCGGCATCGCGCCGCATGATGTTGACGGCGCCGGCCAGCCTGGCGCGATCCGTCAGTCGGTCCGCATGCGCATAGGCCGCCTGCTTGTGCGGCATGGTGACGGAGATTCCCGCGCAGTTCTCCGTGCGCCGCATGGCTTCGAGAAAGTGCGACACGCCGTCGGCAAGGATGTCGACGGCGATCATGACCGCGTCGACCTGATGGCTCACAAACCAAGCGTTCACCGGCTTGGGCGACTGCACCTGGTCGGTCGGATGCCCGAGCAGGGAGATGAAGCGTGTGGTTCCCGTAATCGTCGGCACCGGTTGCATTCGTTCATCCTCACGCAGGGTTTCCGCGTCGCAGATCGCCGGCACCGGAATGGGCGGCCGCCTGTCGGAGCAGGGGGGCCTCCCGTCCGGCAGCCGGCCGGTATCAGTCGGTCGTGCCGCTTTCGTCGCCGTCGGACCTGTCGCGGCCAAGGCGAGCCTCCAGCATGATCGTCGTGGCGGACGACCCGGGGCGATAGTGATGCGCGCCGGCCCAGTCTGCCCATGGCGCGGACGCTTGCGGATCGGGCCGGAAACGGCGCACTGTGAACTTGAGGTCGCGGGAACCTGCGATTGCAAGATCGGCCACCTCGAGCCGTTCCGGGCGGATGCCTTGTTCGACCCACGCGATTAGCGGCGTGAGATAATCGCTGCTTAGCGCCCGCGGACCATAGCCGCAGTGAAACGCACCAGGGACCATGAAGAGTGCGAGATAGTCGTCGGGATCATCCGAGGCATGATTATGCACGGCGTGGAAGTAATTGAGGGTCGAATGCGGAGAAACCGACGGATCCGCCCAACCCTGCCACAGGATGACTTTCGAACCTCTTTGAGCGAGACCGCCGAGATCGGGATCCGTCGGATCGTAGATTGCGGCCAATTCATCCAGCCGCTCGAACTCGGCGCTGGAGAAGGTCATGTTCCGATAGGTGATCCCGGTGGGCCCATCGAGAGAGGCCATATAATCGGGGAACTCCGTCGAATAGCGTGCGTCCATGCTCGATTCCATCGAGAAGGCTTCGCCCGGCTGCAGTACGGCGTTTCCGGCCCATCCGAGCTCCGACCCATGGACGAGACCGCCAGGATGAAGAAGACGGCCATTCTCGTCGCGCGGCCCGTCATGCAGCCGGTTGACGGCTGCCGCCTGCTCGGAGGTGAGCCGGATGCCATATTGGTTCGGTCCGGTGAGCTGCACCGCGTCGAACCTGACCGTCCTGGGATCGAGGATGAGGTCGACGACCTCCGGATCGGCCGCACGGGCGGCGTCCATCACGGCCTCATGGATCGCCGGGAGCACGTCGGAGGTGAGGATCGGATGGCCCTCCTCCGTCTGATTCGACCGCACGTTCCAAGCATGCCACGCGGTATTGGTTGCGACCATGTCGATGTTCGGCGCCTCGCAGGCGATGCCGTCGAAGTCTTCGGGGAAGCGCTGCGCATGCACCAGCCCGGAGCGCCCCCCGGCCGAGCAGCCGATGAAATAGGCGCGATCAGGCATTCGGCCATAGAGCCGCTCCAGGATCCGTCGTGTGGCGATCACGACACGGTGGCCAGCCGCGTAGGCGAAATCGGCGATAGCGGCGGGATTGCCGAGCGCCCAAAGGCCGTCGGCATCGGGTTCAGGCGGAGAGAAGTGACCCGAATCATGCGTGACAATCGCAAAGCCGCCGCCAGCGATCGCCGGTTGCATCGCCCTGGCGCTGGTCCACAGGTCCAAAGATGTCTTGCCGGCATATCCGCCTTGCCCGACCATGAGCATGCGCCCCGACCAGCCCTCTGCCGGGACCCTCGACCTGAAGCGCACCGCGGGCGCTACGGTGCCGCAGAGGTCCCATCCTGAGGGACCGAGCGCATCGGCCGAAACGGCCTTGGCGCTCTCGACCCGGACCACGACCCGATCGCCACAGACGATCCGCTCGCCGACAAGCGCCGTCGGTTCGATCAGCAAGCTGGTCCGACGCAGGGATTCCATCATCACGGTCATCGAGCGTCCACGGCGGCAGCAAACTGCTCAAGTTCAAGGCCGAGCGATTCCAGTTCCTCGCCCCCAGCCATCAGGTTGAGGACTTCCTCGCGCGACTTCTGGCCGCGCAGAAACTGCGCCGCCACCTCGCCCTGGATCAGGACGGTGAAGCGATCGCCGATGCTGAGGGCATGGTGGGCATTGTGCGTGATGAACACGATGCCGACACCCCGGGCGCGCGCCTGATCCATGAGTCTCAGAACGACACCCGCTTCCTTGACGCCGAGCGCCGACGTGGGCTCATCGAGAATGAGCACCCTGGCGCCGAAATGCAGGGCGCGGGCAATGGCGAGCGACTGCCGTTCCCCGCCGGACAGGGTGCCGACCAGCTGGCTGCCGTCGCGCACGCGGGTGATTCCGAGCTTCTGCAGTTCCCCGAGCGCAATTTCGTCGGAACGCTTCCGGTCCACCCGCGTGAAGAGCCCACGACCCTTGGTCAGTTCATTGCCAAGGAAGAAATTGGAGGTGACGCTCATCAGCGGCACGGACCCGGCATCCTGATAGACCGTCGCGATGCCTGCTGCCTGCGCGTCGCGCGGGCTGCCGAACTGGTGCGGCTCGCCTCCGACCAGGATCGCTCCGCTGCTGGGGGCGTGAAATCCCGACAGGATCTTGATCAAAGTCGATTTACCGGCACCATTGTCGCCGAGCAGGCAATGTACCTCGCCCGGCTCGACGATGAGCGAGATGTCGGTCAGCGCGCGAACCGGCCCGAAGCGCTTCGATACCGACCGGAGTTCGATCAAAGCCATGATGGTCACCTCGATAGCGCAATGCGACGGAGCGCGCTGTTTGCAGCTACGGCGATCAGAAGGAGAACGCCAAGAAAAAGCTGGATGTAGTCTGTATTCCACCCGGTATAGAAAACGCCGAGCGAGATGATCGCATAGATTGCCGTGCCGATGACGACGCCGAGCACCGTGCCGTAGCCGCCCGAGAGCAGGACGCCGCCGATGACCGCGACGATCGGAGCCTGGAAGGTGTAGCCTTGGCCGTTGGCCGCGTTGCCGCCGTTGAATTCCATGGTCTGGATCGCGCCTATGAAGGCTGCGAAGACGCCGACGGCGATGAACAGGGCGATCTTGACGCCGTTCACAGAGACGCCGGCGGCGCGTGCGACCTCGCGATTGCCGCCCGTGGCGTAGATCCATGGTCCATATTTCGTCCGGGCGAGCACCCACCAGGCGACGAGGGCGATCGCGAAGGCCCACAGGATGACGACCGGGAAATTGTTCCAGTCCGAGGCGAGCGCGGTGCGGACCCAACTCTCCTGCGTCATGGATACAGTGCTGGTTCCCATGATCGCAGTCGATATGCCGAGCGTGCCGCCGAGAAGGATGAAAGAGGTGGCCAGGGTGACGATGAAAGACGGCAGGCCAGTCCTGACGACGGCATAGCCGTTGAACGCGCCGACCAGCCCGCCGCACGTCAGCGCCATTGGCACGGATAGCCAGAGGGGAACGCCGAAAGTACTGGAGCTGATGGCGATGATGATCGAACTCGAACCGATCATCGATCCGATCGACAGGTCGAACTCCCCCGCGATGAGCAGAAGCGCGACCGGAATGGCCACGACGCTGAGTTCGGCGGCAGAGGCGAGCCACGCTGCCGTCCCCTGCAGCGTCATGAAGTTCTGGCCCTTCGCGATGATCGTGAAGAATGAATAGACGATGATGAAGACGATGGCTGCAGCGAGCTCAGGCCGGCGGACGAGCCGCCCCCACAGGGGGCGGCTGTTCGCGCTTGGACCGATCGCCCGTGACGCGGTTGCAGTCATGGACATAGCCTTTCTCTCCGGGGCAATTCCTAGAGCGCGCCCCGGACGCCGGGATACTTCTTGATCGACTCGAGGATCGCCTCGACATTGGCCTTGGTGATCTCGACCGGTCCGGTGATCTGCGGCGCTGCTTGGTCGAAGCCGTAGCGGGCATGCATGACTGCGGCGACGACAGAGCTGTAGCCGAGGAGATAGGGCTGATTGTCGAGCGCGAGCGCTATCTTGCCGTCGACGATTGCCTGCAGGACCTGAGCGCTGTTGTCAGAAACGAAGCTCTGCACCTTGCCGTCCAAACCGGCAGCCTTGATCGCCTTCAGCCCGTCGATCGCGGCCGTCGACGACGTGTTGTAGAGGCCGTCGACTTCGGGATGGTTGACCAGATAGGCTTGAATATCGCGCGTGATGTTCGCGTCGTTGTTGGCATCCTGGTTCGGGATCGTCAGCGTATCGGACTTGCCGCCGTTCTGCTCCACGCCTTTTGCGAAGCCGGCGCAATAGCCCTCGAGGACCGGATTGCCCGCGGTCTGGATGACGCAAAGGCCGTGCTTGACGCCGGCCTTGACGGCGCCGTCACCCATGAGCTTGCCGATCATCTCGGGGTCGGCCCCGACATAGCCCATCGCACCGGTTTTGGCGACCGAGGAGCGACCATCACCCTGCATCAGCACGGTGATCCCGTCGGCGACCGCCTGCTTGGCGAGCGGATCCATGGCGTCCGGGAAGAAGTCATCGAGGATGATGATCGACGGCTTCCGCGCGATCGACTGCCTGATGACCTGGACGAAATCCGATTCGGTGCTGACCGTATTGGGGCCAGTAACAAACTGGTAGTCGACCTCAAGATCCTTCGCCGCGGCTTGCGCGCCAGCCTTGATCTGCTGGAAGTAGGGGAAGCCAAGCCCTCCGGATACATTGATGATTGAGATCTTGTTCTCGGAATCATCTGCGGCTCTTGATGCACCGCTCACCAGAATTGCCATGGCAGAAATCGCCACGGCCGACAAAACACGTCCCATTCTCAACATGAAAGTCCTCCCTCTGTCCTTGGATCCCGCGAAAGCTCCTACCCTGCGGGAAACTGACAACGTTGTCACTTAGCTATTAATCAATGCGCGGAATCGCGGCGGGCGTCAAGCCCGGAACCGTCCGGCTTGAATGGCGGGTGGCGCCGTCGCCGTCGCGGCCTGTTTACATCGCGCGCGACTTCGTGCGAATCTTCGCTTAAGGCACAGGCGACAGGTTCGACGGGAGACTATCGGTGCTCACTCGCCGCGGCGGCGCAAGGCCCACCATGATCGACGTGGCGCGCGAAGCCGGAGTCGCGTTCAAGACCGTTTCAAGGGTCGTGAACGGGGAGCCGGTCAGGCGTGAAAGCCTGGAGCGGGTGGACGCGGCGATCGCCAAGCTTGGATATCGTCGCAACATCGGTGCGGCGTCCCTTCGCTCCGGCCGGTCGCGGACCGTCGGTCTGCTGGTCTACGAAATCTCGGAATCGTTTCAGCTGTCGCTGGCTCAAATCGTCGAAGCCGCGCTGGCGGAGAAGGGCTATCGGCTCGTGGTTGCCTCCACCATGGGTCTCGGCGAAAGGGAGGCCGAGTTCTTCGAGTCGTTCTGCGCGAACAATTTCGACGGCCTGATCGTGCTGCCGTCGACCGTCGAACAATCCTATATGCGTCCCGAGCTCGAGGCCGGCGTCAGCATCGTCTTCGTCGATCGTCCGCCCAAAAATCTGGAAACGGACGTGGTGCTGGCGGAAAATCGCGAGGGTATGCGGCACGCGACCGAGTATCTGATTGCCGGCGGTCATCGGAGGATCGGGTTCTTCTCGCTGAAATTGGACAACTACACCGGCGTTGAGCGTCATGGCGGCTATCGCGACGCGCTGGACGCCGCTGCAGTTTCCTACGACGAGCGCTTGGTGTCGGAATGGCCGGAAACACGGCAGCAGGCTCTCGAAGCACTGGATGCCATGCTGGCGCTTCCCAGTCCGCCCACGGCGTTTCTCTCGGGTGCGAGCCCTCTGGCCAAGAGATTGCTCTGGGCGTTTCGGCAGCGGAAGATCACCCCGCCCTTCGTCAGTTATGACGATTTCGAGCTGGCCGATCTGTTCGAGCCGCCCGTCACGGTGGTCTCCCAGGATTCCCGACGGATGGGGCTGGCGGCCGTCGACCTCCTGCTGCAGCGCATGCAGGGAGATACCACGCCGCCGCGTGTTGTCAGGATTCCAACCCATTTCATCGAGCGGGGCGGCTCGATAATGCCGGAAGCCTGAACGGTTGATTTCGCTGCAGAAGAGCTCCCTCGATGGGAAATCTCTGGCGGGAGGCACCCTTGTGCCGTCGCCATGTCTCCCGCGGGCTGTTTGATCCCGGCGACTGGCTGGTGAGGCTCCGGCGCAGCCGCCGATCAGCGGCGTGGGCACGCGTTCACTGTCTCCGAATAGGGCCGCCGATCGAACCGCCGACAACGAGGATGCGAGGGCTCATGGCCGTTTCCTTGTGGGATGGGAGGGGACGGCCGGTTCGGCTCGATGAACCGCGCCGCCTTTGATGGTTCTGCGGTCAGACGAGCGAATCGATGACGCCGCCATCGACGCGGAGCGCGGCGCCGGTGGTGGCGGAGGCTAGCGGCGAGGCGATGTAGACCACCATGTTCGCGACTTCTTCGACCGTCGCGGGGCGCCGGAGGATCGATGACGGCCGGTTCGCGATGACGAAATCGGCGCCGGCCTGCTCCAGCGTCTTGCCGGCCGCAACCTCGGCCTGCAGCATCCCGGCCACGCCTTCCGACAAGGTCGGGCCCGGCAGGATTGAATTCACGGTGACGCCCGTGCCGGCCATGCGCTTGGCGAGCCCGCGGGCGAGCGACACATCGGCCGTCTTGCTGACGCCGTAATGGATCATCTCGACGGGGATGTTGAAGGCGGATTCGGAGCCGAGGAAGAGCATGCGGCCCCAGCCGCGCGCCGCCATGCCGGGCAGATAGGCGCGGGCGAGGCGGACGCCGGACATGACGTTGACCTGCCAGTGCTGGTCCCAGACCGCGTCGTCGGTATCGAAGAAATCGGAGGGCTGGAAGATGCCGACATTGTTCACGACGATGTCGAAGGCAGGCTCCGCCGCGATCAGCGCATCGGCGCCGGCCGCCGTCCCGAGATCGGCGGCGACGCCCCGCGCCGTGCCGCCGAGGCGGGCAAGCGCCGCGTCGACCTTGGCCTGCGTTCGCCCGTTGATGACGACATCGGCGCCTGCATCCTGAAGTCCCCGCGCGATGGCGAAGCCGATGCCTTCGGTCGAGCCTGTGACGAGGGCGGACTTGCCGGAAAGATCGATCTTCATCATTTGGTCCTCTGCCATTGCCTGTCGATCGCCGATCGATCCGGCGATGCCGGATGCGCCCGCGCAACCCAAATGGGCTGCCACTCTGCGGTTGTCGGTGTTGCGTGATCGCTCTGCCCGGATCGATAGACCGGCGGAGGTGCGATCTCTTCCGAAAACGCATCGCGGAGCGCGGCGACGCGTGATGGCGCGCGGCGTCATTCCGCCGGCTTGCTCAGATCGTCAGGGCGTAGAAAGAGGGTATCTTTGGCGCCGCTCAGGGGCAAGCAAAGCGGGGCATCGAACCGTCGTCGCGGCTCCCATGAGGAGCCGTTCGCCTGGCTCCAGGGAGGGCGCTGAGGCGGCAGGGGCGCCGCTGATGAACCACGCTCGTTCCGCGCCGGCCTTGGCGTCAAATGGCCGCGCAGGCGGGAGAACCACGTCGATAGAGATGGAAAAAGGGCCGGCGCGAGCCGGCCCCTTTCCGGATCAGACGCCGCGTTCGCGGCTGACCATCGCGAGGGCGACGAGTGTGCAGACCGCGCCGGAGAGCAGGTAGGCGCCGGCCGAGATCAGGCCGAAATGGCTGGACAGTCCGAGCGCCACCAGCGGCGCGAAGCCGGCGCCGAAGAGCCAGGCGAGATCGGAGGTCAGCGCCGAGCCGGTATAGCGGTAGGGCATGGCGAAGTTGGAGGCGACCGCGCCTGACGACTGGCCGAACGAAAGCCCGAGCAGGATGAAGCCGACGACCATGAAGATCGCTTCGCCGACATCACCGCCATTCAGCAATTGCGGCGCGAAGCCGCTGAAGGCGGCGATGGCGGCCGCCGTCACGGCGAGCAGGTTGCGCCGGCCGACGCGGTCGGCGACATAGCCCGAGATCACGATCGCCGCGACGCCGAAGACCGCGCTGATCACCTGGATGACCAGGAAGCGCGCCGGTGCCTGGCGCGTGAACAGGAACACCCAGGAGAGGGGAAACACCGTGACCATGTGGAACAGGGCGAAGCTCGCCAGCGGAGCGAAGGCGCCGATGACGACGTTGCGGCCCTCGGCCTTGATCGTATCGGTGACGGAGGAGGGCGCGAGTTCGAGGTCTTCGAAGGCGCGCGAATATTGCGGCGTCACCACGATGCGCAGGCGCGCGAACAGCGCCACCACATTGATGGCGAAGGCGACGAAGAAGGGATAACGCCAGCCCCAGCTCAGGAAATCCTCGGCCGAGAGATTGGCGAGAAAGAAGGCGAAGAGCGCGCTCGCGACGATCAGCCCGAGCGGTGCGCCGAGCTGCGGGATCATCGCATACCAGCCACGACGCTGTTCCGGCGAATTGAGCGCCAGCAGCGAGGCGAGGCCGTCCCAGATGCCGCCGAAGGCGAGGCCCTGGCCGATGCGGAAGAGTGCCAGCAGCAGGGCCGACGACCAGCCGATCGTTTCATAGCCCGGCAGGAACGCGATCGCGACGGTGGAACTGCCGAGCAGGAACAGCGCGATCGTCAGCTTGACCCCGCGTCCATGGGCGCGGTCGATCGCCGTGAAGATCAGCGTGCCGAACGGGCGCGCGACAAAGGCGAGCGCGAATATCGCGAAGGAATAGAGCGTGCCGGTCAGCGGATCGACATTGGGGAAGACCAGCTTCGGGAAAACGACGACCGAGGCGATGGCGTAAACGAAGAAGTCGAAAAATTCCGACGTTCGCCCTATGATGACGCCGATGGCGATCTCGCCCGGATTGACTTCTCCATGGTGGCCGCCTGAAGTCCGCGTGTCGCGTTCAAGCGTCAATGACGACGGTGCCGTTATCGGAGCACTCATGCCGGCTTATCCCTCATCAAGGCCGTCGACGCCTGGCTGTGGCGGCGATGGGCGTGTTCATTGTTCCTTTTGTCGCGCTATGCCGCGCTGCGGCATTGGGCAAATTGTCCAATGTCACTTTTGCTGCGCTGCAGCTAGCCGTAACGCGAAACCATATCGGGTCCGATCGACTGGAAGTGCCTTGTTCACGAAAAGTGCCTTGCGCCGTTTTCGCATCTTTGCCCTGCTGCCGCTCGCCCTGCTGCTGAGTGCCTGCAACTTCGTGGTGCTCAATCCATCAGGCCATGTGGCCGCGCAGGAGCGCGACCTCGTCGTCATATCTACCATACTCATGCTCATCATCATCATACCGGTGATGGCGCTGACGATTCTCTTTGCCTGGCGCTATCGTCATTCGAACAAATCGGCGCGCTACGAGCCGGATTGGGAGCATTCGACCCATCTCGAGCTGGTGATCTGGTCGGCGCCGCTGCTCATCATCATCTGCCTCGGCGCGCTGACCTGGATGGGAACGCACCTGCTCGATCCCTATCGCGCGATCGGGCCTGGCAAATCCGTCCATCCCTCGGCCGGCAATGCCGTGCCGCTGGATGTCGAGGTCGTGGCGCTCGACTGGAAATGGCTCTTCATCTATCCGCAATATGGCGTCGCCTCGCTCAATGAGCTGGCCGCGCCGGTGGATCGGCCGATCAATTTCCGCATCACCTCCTCCTCGGTGATGAACTCCTTCTATATCCCCGCGCTCGCCGGCCAGATCTATGCGATGCCGGGCATGCAGACCAAGCTGCACGCCATCATCAACGAGGCGGGCGAATATCAGGGCTTCTCGGCCAATTACAGCGGCTCCGGCTTCTCGGGCATGCACTTCGCCTTCCATGGCCTGGACGATGCCGGCTTCGAAAGCTGGATCGGCACGCTCAAGGCGAGCGCCGACCAGCTCGGTCGCGGCGAATATACGGCGCTCGAGCAGCCCAGCGAGAACGTTCCGGTCCGCCGTTACGGTTCGGTCGATGCCGATCTGTTCAAGGCGATCCTGAACCGCTGCGTCACGCCCGGAAAGATGTGCATGAACGACATGATGGCGATCGACGCCAAGGGCGGGCTCGGGCTTGCCGGCATCCCCAACCTGATGCCGGTCAGCTATGACCAGTTCGCCCGCTCCGGTGCCGTCCTCGGGCCGGCGCGCAGTTATGTCGCCGCCATCTGCACGCCGGAAGACAGCACCGCCGCCGGCATCGCCGGGCCGGTGACCCCGGCCCTGATCGGCACGACGCCGATCCTCGGCTCCGGCCTGCCGCTGCCGTCCTTCATGCTCAATCCGCGATCGACCACCTCGGCGATCGATCCGCTGCCCCAGCCATCCAATACCTGAACGGCGCGCCCCTCATGTCTCCTACGCCCGTCTCTCCGATCTTCGGCCGCTTCACGCTCGAGGCCCTGCCGATCCACGAGCCGATCCTGGTCGTCACCTTCGCGGTCGTCGCGCTCGGTGGCATCGCGGTACTCGGCGCGATCACCTATTTCCGCCTGTGGGGCTATCTGTGGCGCGAGTGGTTCACCACCGTCGACCATAAGCGCATCGGCATCATGTACATGGTGCTCGGCATCATCATGCTGCTGCGCGGCTTCGCCGACGCCATCATGATGCGCCTGCAGCAGGCAATCGCCTTTGGCGGGTCGGAGGGCTATCTCCCGGCGCATCACTACGACCAGGTCTTTTCCGCCCATGGCGTGATCATGATCTTCTTCGTGGCGATGCCGCTCGTCACCGGCCTGATGAACTTCGTCGTGCCGCTGCAGATCGGCGCGCGCGACGTGTCGTTCCCGTTCCTGAACAATTTCAGCTTCTGGATGACGGTCTCCGGCGCGGTCATCGTCATGATGTCGCTGTTCGTCGGCGAGTTCGCGCGGACCGGCTGGCTCGCCTATCCGCCGCTCTCGGGCATCATCTACAGTCCGGATGTGGGCGTCGACTATTACATATGGGCGCTGCAGGTCGCGGGCGTGGGGACGCTCCTATCCGGCATCAACCTCATATGTACGATCGTCAAGATGCGCGCCCCGGGCATGACCATGATGAAGATGCCGGTCTTCACCTGGACGTCGCTCTGCACCAACGTGCTGATCGTCGCCGCATTCCCGATCCTGACGGCCGTGCTCTCGCTGCTCGCGCTCGACCGCTATGTCGGCACGAACTTCTTCACGAACGATCTCGGCGGCAACCCGATGATGTACGTGAACCTGATCTGGATCTGGGGCCATCCCGAGGTCTACATCCTGATCCTGCCGGCCTTCGGAATCTTCTCCGAAGTGGTCTCGACCTTCGCGGGCAAGCGGCTGTTCGGCTATACGTCGATGGTCTATGCGACGGTGGTCATCACCATCCTGTCCTACCTCGTCTGGCTGCACCATTTCTTCACCATGGGTTCCGGCGCCAGCGTGAACTCCTTCTTCGGCATCACGACGATGATCATCTCGATCCCGACGGGCGCGAAGATGTTCAACTGGCTCTTCACCATGTATCGCGGCCGCATCCGGTTCGAACTGCCGATGATGTGGACGCTCGCCTTCATGCTGACCTTCGTCATCGGCGGCATGACCGGCGTGCTCCTCGCCGTGCCGCCGGCCGATTTCGTCCTGCACAACAGCCTGTTCCTCGTTGCTCACTTCCACAATGTGATCATCGGCGGCGTGCTGTTCGGCCTGTTCGCCGGCATTGCCTTCTGGTTCCCGAAGGCGTTCGGCTTCAAGCTCGATCCGTTCTGGGGCAAGATGTCGTTCTGGTTCTGGGTCATCGGCTTCTACTTCGCCTTCATGCCGCTCTATGTGCTCGGCCTGATGGGCGTGACGCGTCGCCTGCGCGTGTTCGACGATCCCTCGCTGCAGATCTGGTTCGTGCTCGCGGGCTTCGGCGCGTTCCTGATCTTCCTCGGCATCCTGTCGTTCCTGATCCAGATCGCCGTCAGCATCCGCAACCGTGAGAAGCTGCGCGATTTCACCGGCGATCCCTGGGATGCGCGCACGCTGGAATGGGCGACCTCGTCGCCGCCGCCGGCCTACAACTTCGCCTTCACGCCGATCGTCCACGACAATGACGCCTGGTGGGACATGAAGAAGCACGGCTACCAGCGGCCGCTGGAGGGCTTCAAGCCGATCCACATGCCGCGCAACACGCCTGCCGGCGTCTTCCTGGCCGGCCTCAGCATGGTGCTGGCCGTGGCGCTCATCTGGTATGTCTGGTGGCTCGCCGCGATCAGCTTCGTCGCGCTCCTTGCGACGGCGATCGGCCACACCTTCAACAACAATCGTGACTTCCACATTCCGGCGGAGGAAGTCGTTCAAACCGAAGGCGAGCGGACGCGTCTGCTGGCCGGCCATGCCGGGGCATGACGATGACCGTGACAACTGTTCAGGACGCCGGGGTCCAGCCCGTATTCTACGTCAAGGACGAGCACGACCACCCCGAGGGTGGCAGCACGATGCTCGGCTTCTGGATCTACCTGATGAGCGATTGTCTCATCTTCGCCGCGCTGTTCGCGACCTATGGCGTGCTCGGCCGCAGCTTCGCGGCCGGCCCGTCGCCGCATGATCTGTTCGAACTGCCGCTCGTCGCGCTCAACACGTCGATGCTGCTGTTCTCCTCGATCACCTACGGCTTCGCCATGCTCGCCATGGAGAAGGGCCGGGTCGGGACGACGCAGCTCTGGCTGGCAATCACCGGGCTGTTCGGCCTCGCCTTCCTCGGCATCGAGCTCTACGAGTTCACCCATCTGATCCTCGAGGGAGCGACCCCCCAGCGCAGCGCCTTCCTGTCGTCGTTCTTCACGCTGGTCGGCACCCACGGCCTGCACGTGACGTTCGGCCTGATCTGGCTGGTGACGCTCATGGTCCAGGTCGCCCAGCGCGGCCTGGTGCAGACCAATCGCCGTCGCCTGATGTGCCTCAGCCTGTTCTGGCACTTCCTGGACGTCATCTGGATCGGCGTCTTCACCTTCGTCTATCTCATGGGGATGCTGTGATGAGCGCCGATGCCCACGCCGAACATGCGCATGGCGAAGGTCACGCGGAGGGAACCCTGCGCGGCTATCTGATCGGCTTCGGCCTTTCGGTCGTGCTGACGGCGATCCCGTTCTGGCTCGTCATGACCGGCCATTTCGACAGCCAGACCACGGCGCTCGCCATCATGGGCTTCGCCATGGTGCAGATCGTCGTCCACATGGTGTTCTTCCTGCACATGAACACCAAGTCCGAGCATGGCTGGTCCATGATGGCGCTGATCTTCACGCTGATCCTGGTCGTGATCACGCTGACCGGCTCGCTCTGGGTCATGTATCACCTGAACACCAACATGATGCCCGGGCACGATATGAGCCAGATGCCGTGACCACGGCGGCAGCGGCGGGGAAAACCCCCGCCGGCTCTCCATCGACTGCTTCCTCTCATCCGGCGCGCCTGCCGGATGATGGTGACGAGGGAAAGGCGAAAGCGCCTCGTTCAGCCGTGTCCCTCGCGATCCTCGGCGTTTTGGCGGTCGCCGCCATTGCCGGGCTCATGGCGCTCGGCGTCTGGCAGATCGAGCGCCGCGCCTGGAAGCTCGACCTGATCGCCCGCGTCGAACAGCGCATCGAGGCCGCGCCGGTTGCGGCGCCTGGCCCCTCCGTCTGGCCCACGATCAACGCCGACAGCGACGACTATCGCCGCGTCCGGGCGAGCGGGCATTTCCTGAACAATCTCGAGACGTTGACCCAGGCCGCGACCTCGTTCGGCAGCGGCTATTGGGTGCTGACGCCGTTCAGGACCGATGACGGCTTCACCGTGCTGGTCAATCGCGGCTTCGTGCTGCCCGCCGAGCGCGATCCCACTGCCCGGTCCGGTACGACGCCGGAAGGGGAGACGGTCGTGACCGGCCTGTTGCGCATGAGCGAGCCGAAGGGCGGATTCCTGCGCAGCAACGACCCCGCCGCCGATCGCTGGTATTCGCGCGATGTGGCGGCAATCGCGGCGGCCCGCGGCCTGCCGGTCGTGGCGCCCTATTTCATCGATGCCGATCCGTCCTCCGGTCCGGATGCGGTGCCGCGCGGCGGTCTCACGGTGATCAGTTTCCCCAATAATCACCTTGTCTATGCGCTGACCTGGTTCGCCCTCGCGCTGATGCTCGCCGGCGGCCTTGCCTATGTCGTGCGCGAGGAACTGCGTCTCCGCCGGCCGCGCATTCGTCATGACTCGCGACGGGCATCGTGACGCCGGCTCAAAGCCGTTGGTGACAAGGCGGCGCAAGGCGTTTACCTAGGCGCCATGCTGAGCAGCACCCGAAACGCCGTCCTGCGCGGCGCGATCGTCGACGACGCCTCCCGTCAGGCCGACAGCGCGACCAATCGCAAGAACATGATCCTGCTGATCCAGTTGCGCTGGATCGCTGTGGCGGGACAGATCGTGACGATCGCGGTGGTCGATCGCGGCCTCGGCATCGTACTGCCGATCGCGCCAATGTCGGGCGTGCTCGCAGCACTCGTTCTGCTCAATCTGGCGAGCCTCGCCTGGCTGCGCCATCGCGAGGAGGTCAGCAATCGCGCCTTGCTGACGAGCCTGATGTGCGATGTGGCGGCGCTCACCGTCCAGCTCTATCTGAGCGGTGGGGCGACCAACCCGTTCACCTCGCTCTATCTGCTGCAGGTCACGCTCGGCGCCGTGCTGCTCGACGCCCTGTCGACGTCCGCCATTGTCGCGGTCGCCTGCGCGGGCTTTGCCATGCTCACCGTGTTCTTCCGCCCGCTCATGCTGCCGGATCATGGCACGAGCGGCCTGTTCAGCCTGCATATTGCCGGCATGGCGGTCGGCTTCGGCCTCGATGCGGCGCTGCTGGTCGTGTTCGTGACGCGGATCACGCGCAATCTCCGCGAACGCGATGCGCGGCTCGCCGCCTTGAAGCAGCATGCGGTCGAGGAGGACCATATCGTCCGCATGGGCCTGCTCGCCTCGGGCGCGGCGCATGAGCTCGGCACCCCGCTTTCCTCGCTCTCGGTCATCATCAATGATTGGGCGCGCATGCCCAAGATCGCGTCAGACCCCGACCTGGCGCAGGAGCTCGACGAGATGAAGGTTGCGGTGCAGCGCTGCAAGACCATCCTCACCGGCGTGCTGATGTCGGCCGGCGAGGCGCGGGGCGAGGCGCCGCGCGTCATGGCGCTCGGCGCGTTTCTCGACGAGATGGTGGCCGAATGGCGGGCCGCCCGCTCCGTCCGCACGCTCTCCTATGGCAAGACCTTCGGCGTCGATCTGCCGATCATCGCGGATTCGGCGCTGAAGCAGGTCATCTTCAACGTGCTCGACAATGCGCTCGAAGCCTCGCCCGGCTTCGTTGATTTTGCAGTCGAGCGCGAGGAGGATATGCTGGTACTGCGGGTGAGCGATGCCGGCAGCGGCTTTGCCCCTGAAATGCTGGCCCAGTTCGGCAAGCCGTATCAATCGAGCAAGGGCCGGCAGGGCGGAGGCCTCGGGCTCTTTCTCGTCGTCAATGTGGTCCGCAAGCTCGGCGGCGTCGTATCGGCAGAGAACAGGCCCGAGGGTGGCGCAGCCGTCACGCTGCGGCTGCCGCTCGCAACCCTGACCATTGGAGAGAGCGAGCTTGCCCGCTGACCGCCTTCTCGTCATCGTCGAGGACGATGCAGCTTTTGCGCGCACGCTGAAGCGCTCGATGGAGCGGCGCGGCTATGAGATCGTTCTGGCGAGCGGCTACGACGAACTCGTCGAGCTGCTCAAAACCCACCAGCCGGCTTTCGCCGTCGTCGATCTGAAGCTCGCCGGCGTTTCGGGCCTTGCCTGTGTCGAGGCGCTGCATGCCCATAGTGCCGCCATGCAGATCGTCGTCCTGACGGGATTTGCCAGCATCGCGACCGCCGTCGAGGCGATCAAGCTCGGCGCGTGCCACTATCTCGCCAAGCCGGCCAATGCCGACGATATCGAGGCGGCCTTCACCAAGGCGGCCGGCGATCCTCAGGTCGCGCTTACCGAACGGCCGACATCGATCAAGACGCTCGAATGGGAGCGCATCCACCAGACGCTGGTGGAAACGGATTTCAACATCTCGGAGACCGCGCGCCGTCTCGGCATGCATCGGCGCACGCTGGCGCGCAAGCTCGAGAAGCGGCGCGTCAGCTGACGGGCGGCTTTCCCGCCGGAATGGTCCTGACCGAGACGTCGACATAGAGGCCGTCCGTGTCGTTCGCGTCGCCGACATAGCCGCCAGCCACGGGCAGGGCCTGCGCCGCTGATCGCGCGACGCCGACGCGGATCAGATTGTCGCCGGCGAGGAGGCCGTTGGTCGGGTCATATTCGACCCAGCCGGCCCCTGGCAGGTAGACGCTGCACCAGGCATGCGTGCTGCCACCGCCCTGCACGGTTCCCGATGTATCGTCATAGAGATATCCGGTGACGAAACGGGCGGCGAGACCGAAGCTCCGCAGCGCCTCCATCATCAGGACGGCGAAATCCCGGCAGGTCCCCGAACCGAGCGCCAGCGTCTCGGCCGCGCTCTGCGTGCCTTCTTCGTGCCGCGCGCCATAGCGGAACTCCGCCTTGATCGCATGTGTCATCGCCTCCATCACGTCGAGCGTGCGGACATGGCGCTGATCGGCGATGAAGCGGCGCGCCCAGCGATCGACCGCGCGCTCCGGATCGGCCATCTGGCGCTCGGCCAGCCGGCCGAGATCGGGCACCTCGTCGACTGCATAGGAGAAGGGAAAGAGCTCGGCGGCGGGATCGAGGCTGTAGACGGGCAGGGGCGGCCCATCGGGATGATGCGTCAGATCGAGCGACGATACGATGCTGAGCCGCCTGGTCCTGACCGCTTCCGGCCATTCGACGAAGCAGATCGAGTTGTTGAACACATCATGCGTCCAGACGATCCGCGACGGCTCGGGGTCGATTGTCAGCGTCGCCTGGTGCAGCCTGAGATCATGGCTGTCATCGGGCCGGAGCATCATGCGGTGGCGCGTCAGCCCGACCGGATTGCGGTAGGCATATTCAGTCGTGTGGACGATGTTGATGCGCGCCATGGGACACCTGCGGCGGAATGAGTCCTGATCCTTATGCTCTATCATAGCAGCCGGCCATGTCAGGCGCGGAACGGCGCCTTTCCTTGACAGTCGCGGTGGCGGCGGGGAGATTGTCGGCCTGCCTTCCTTCCGGTTCGCCCGGACCTCCCGATCCTCATCCCGTCGGTCGGCGCGACGCGGTCCCGACCTCGCAAGACCTTCCGACCTCGCAAGACCTTTCGACATCGCAAGACATGGAACGATCTCATGACCGATACCCCCGCCGCCCCCTCCGTCGACGGCAAGACCTTCTGGCGCACGCTCGGGCAGCGCGCGACGGGCATGACGATCGTCACCGCCGACAGCGATGAAGGTCCGACCGGCTTCCTCGGGCTTTCGGCCGCCCATGTCACGGCCGATCCGGCCACCATGCTGGTCTCGATCGATCGCAAGACCAGCGCGCTTGCCGGCGTGCTGTCGCGTCGGCATTTCGCGATCAACTATCTGCCGGCCGGCGCCGAATCGATTGCCGACGCTTTCAGCGGCAAGGCGGGGATATCGGGCGCCGAGCGTTTTGCTGCCGGCGAATGGACCACGCTGGCGAGCGGGGCCCCCGTGCTCAAATCGGCGCTCGGCGTTTTCGATTGCGCCGTCGAGGACATCATCGAGCGCGGCAACATCTCGATCGTCATCGGCCGCGTGCTGGCGGCGCAGGCGAGCGCGGAGGGCGAGCCGCTGATCTTCTTCCGCGGCAAGATGTGGCGCGGCGTTGGCGAGGCGGCCTGAGGGCGCCCTCCGACCTCAGCCGCTCACAGCAGCGCTCCATGACCGGCCCGATACGTCGATATTGCCAGGGTACAACCGGATGATTGGCTGACCACGCGAAAATTTGCGTGGCGCGCGGAACCGAGCCGGCCTCAACGCCGTTTCAGCTTGAGGCCGTCGCGAGGAGGAGCAAGCCATGAATTCCATGAGCGTCCAGCAATATCGCCAACTGCCGGATATCGGGCCGCGTGATATCGGCGCCTTGCCTGCCCATGTCGCAGACAAGATTTCGGCCGGCGAGACCGCGGTCAAGGCCGTGAGGGAGTGGAGGGGATTGAGCCAGATCGATCTGGCCGACCGCTCCGGCGTGGCCATTACCCAGATTCAGCGCGCCGAAATCGGACATGATGCGTCGATCGCCATGCTGCGCTGTCTGGCGCGGGCGTTGCGCGTCCGGGACGACATATTGATCCGCTAGCCAGTCTGCATGGTGACGGGCGGGGACAAGCAACCGGCTTCGTCGACACACGGACGGCACTGCGGCGCCATCATCGGCGAAAGGGAGGCGGCGTCGAGGACGCATCCGCCGGATTGGGTCCTGATTCGCTCATCGAGGCGCCGGCCGAGGAGGAAGCTGAGCCGTCTGCTGACAGCGGCACGGCTTAGATCGGCTGAGCGCGAAACCAGAGTCGAAGGAGATGGATATGAGCTTCGTCGATGTGCCCGAACCACGGGACGATAAGAACGAAAAGGCCTCGGATGCGCGCCGCCATGCCATCGAGACGGAGCGCCGCCAGAAGAAGGACGAGGCCGGACAGGACGTGCCGGACAATGCTGGCGAGCGACCTCTGGACAAGGCCTCCACGGCCGCCTGAGCATGGCGATCGGCTAGATCATTTCATCGTTTCATGGAAACGACGAAATGCTCTATCTATTTGATTTGTCGCGCTTCCTTCACGCGAACCAGTGCCCGTTTCGCTCGGAAACGCTCTAGAAGTCGTTGGCGGCCGTGAGGTCGCTCGGCTTCAGCCCCTGATCGGGCGTGCGCTCCGAAGCGCCGCCCAGGCCCGCTGTGGCCGAATGCGCTTCGGTCATCGCGGCGGTCAGGAGATCGGCCAGGCGGAACTGGCCGAGTTCGGACGATTCGGCCGCCAGCGTGGCGAGCTGGGTAGCGATCTCGTGAAGGCGTTGGCTGCGATGGGGCATCGGAAAATCCTGCGAAGGCCTCAGTCTTTGACCGTTGCCCTGTCGCCGTCAAGCGATTGCTCGCCCGCGATCGACTATCCCACCGCTCAGGCGACGATCATGCGCCGTGCCGCCGATTGGGCGACGATCGAAAGCCGCGTCGCCTCGAAAGTATGCTCCATCGGGCAGGCCGTCTCGGTCCGTTCCCGAACATCCTCGATGATCTGGCGATAGTAGATCAGCGGCTCGCCGCTGCAGTCGATATAGCGCGTGCCGGCGCGATCGGCGATGAAGAGGTGGTCCTTGCCGGGCCGGCCTTCGATGTCGACATATTTGCGGAGTTCGATATAGCCCTCGGTGCCCAGGAGGGTCATGCGGCCGTCGCCCCATGTCGGCAGGCCGTCCGGCGTGAACCAGTCGACGCGGGCATAACCGGTCGCGTGGTCGCTGCGCAGCATGACATCGCCGAAATCGTTGAAATCCGGGTTTTCGGGCGTACCGAAATTGCCGACAGTGCTGGCGACGATCTCCGCCGTCTTCGAGCCGGTGTAGAACAGGAACTGGTCGAACTGGTGTGCGGCGATGTCGGTCAATATGCCGCCGCCGGCGTCCGTATCGAAGAACCAGGCCGGGCGGATCGCCCGGTTCAGCCGGTGCGGTCCGAGGCCGACCGTCTGAACCACCCGGCCGATCGCGCCGTCGACGACGAGCTTGGCGGCGACGAGGGCGGAGGGCACGCTGAAGCGTTCGGTGAACGAAACCGAATAGAGGCGCCCGGTCTCGGCGACGGTGCGCCGGATCGCGTCGAGCTGGTCGAGCGTCAGCGCGCCGGGCTTGTCCGACATCACGTCCTTGCCGCGCGTCATGGCGTCGATCGCGATCCCCGCCCGGTCGCGCGGGATGGCGGCGGTGCAGATGAGATCGATGGTGGGATCGTCCAGCAGGCGTTCGCGCGCGACGGGCTGGAGATCGGGGAAGTTCTTCTGGACATAGCCGAGCACGAGCGGATCGGACGTTTCCGGATCATAGCCGGCGCAGACGGCCCCGGCGGCCAGGAGGCCGCCGATCTGGTCGACGATATGGCCATGATCGAGGCCGATGGCGGCAAAGCGCAACATGGGAAGCTCCAGCTTGAAGGTCGATCAGATCAGTTCGGGCAGGGGTGTGATGCGCACGGCGCCGCCTGAGCGCGCGCTTTCGAGCGCGGCGAGGCCGCAAAGCACCGACATGGCGCCCGCACGCGAGCCGGCGCGCTGGCGCAGCCGGTCATTGGCACCGGGCCTGAAGATCATGTCGCGCATGCGGTTGTCGCCGCCATAATGCCCGCCCGGCTCGTGCGGCACCCAGATGCGCTCGACCGTGTTCGGGAAGCTCTTCATCAGCACGATCTCGTCGGCCGGCGGCGTGGTCCAGGGCTGCTTCTCATATTGCCTGAGCTCGATGCGGCCCTTATGGCCGTTGAAGGCGATGTGATGGCCCTCGATCGGCATGTAGGTGTTGAGCGAATAGGAGACCTTGACGCCGTTCTGATAGCGGAACGACGCCACCATCGTGTCGGGAATGTCGATCTCCTCCCGGAACACGCAGGCGTCCCGCACATAGCCGTCGAGGCGCGACGGCTCCTCATAGAGCGCGTCGAGGAAGGGGTCGGCGGCGAGGTCGAGATAATAGGGGCATTCGGCCTGGTGCGGGCAGGTCTTGCACCGCTCGCCGCGAAACGGCCCGTTGCGGCCGTAATGCACGAGGTCTCCGAAGGCCTTCACCTCTTCCGGGTCGGAATCGAGGTACCAGTTGATCAGATCGAAATGATGCGTCGCCTTGTGGACGTAGAGGCTGCCGGAATTCTCGGTGAAGGCGTGCCAGCGGCGGAAATAGTCGGCGCCGTGCTGGTTATCGAGATACCAGTGGAAGTCGACCGAGGTCACGTCACCGATCTCGCCGGCCAGCAGCAATTCCTTGATCCGCGCCGCAGTGGGCGAATAGCGATAGTTGAACGACACGTCGAGCCGCCGGCCGGTGCGCTTCTCGGCGTCGCGGATGCGGGCGATCTTCTCGGCCGTCGTCGTCATCGGCTTTTCCGAGATCACGTCGGCGCCGGCTTCCATCGCCTTGACGATGATCTCGTCATGATTGCTGTCGCGCGTGCAGACGATGACGAGCGCGGGCCGCGTCTCGGCAAGCAGAAGGTCGAGATCGACATAGAGCGGCGCGTTCGAGCCCATCATCGTGCGGGCGCGCTCGGCGCGCATCGGGTTCAGATCGCAGATGCCGACGAGTTCCACCACATCGCCCCATCCGGCGAGCAGGTCGCGCCCCCACATGGTGGTGCCGCGATTGCCCGTGCCGACGAGGGCATAGCGGATTTTCTTCACTGGCTGGGCCATGCGCGGCTCCTGGCTGGTTCGGTTCAACAGACGGTGCGAAAGCGGTCGACGATGGTGGCGAGAACCGCGTCGGCGGGGCGGGCGCCCCAATCATGCGAGAAGATCTCGACCTCCTGCGGCCCGTGAAAGCCGGCCGCCTCGATCATATGGCGGAACGCCTTGAGATCGATGACGCCGTCGCCCATCATGCCGCGATCATTGAGCGGATCGCGCGTCGGCACCAGCCAGTCGCAGATATGATGCGCCAGGATGCGGCCCTCCCGGCCGGCCCGCGCTATGCCCGCGGCGAGCGAGGGGTCCCACCAGACATGGTAGACGTCGATGGCGAGCCCGATGCCGCCGGCATGGTCGGGGTCGAGCCGGTCGCAGAGATCGAGCGACTGGCCGATCAGGTTCACGCAGGCGCGGTCGGCCGCATAGGCCGGATGCAGCGGCTCAATGCCGAGCGGCACGCCGGCGGCCCGCGCATGCGGCAGGATTTCGCTCAAGCCTTCCTCGACCATTTGCCGCGCGGCCGCGATGTCGCGCGAGCCGGCGGGCAGGCCGCCGACCACCAGCACGAGGCAATCCGCGCCGAGTTCGGCCGCCTCGTCGATCGCCCGGCGGTTCTCGTCGATCGCGGCGGCGCGGTCCGAGGCCCGGAGAGCGGGAAAGAAGCCGCCGCGGCAGAGGCCGGTCAGCCGCAACCCGTTGGCGCGGACGATCCGCCGCGCCTCGGCAAGGCCGATGGCGGCGATCTGCTCGCGCCAAGGCGAAACGGAGGTGATGCCGTGCCGGAGGCAGGCCTCCACCATGGCGCCGAAATCGCCTGCCTGGCGGATGGTGGCGAAATTGATGGAGAGCCCTTCGATCGCCATGACGATGGCCCGCTCAGAGCGCCAGCGGCGGCACGTCCAGCCAGCGCCGCTCGCGCCAGGAGCGGAGGCCGAGTTCGGCGAGTTGCACGCCCTTGACGCCCTCGATCAGCCCATAGGGCCACGGGCCATCCTCGAAGATATGACGGATGAACATCTCCCACTGCGCCTTGAAGCCATTGTCGTAGACGATGTTGTCGGGCACCTCGTCCCAGGTCTTGTAGAAGTCGATCGTCTGCGGCTGGTCCGGGTTCCAGACCGGCTTTGGCGTGTTGACGCGATGCTGGGTCCAGCATTTCGTCAGCCCGGCCACGGCCGAGCCATGCGTGCCGTCGACCTGGAACGTGACCAGATCGTCGCGGCGCACGCGCACGGCCCAGGATGAATTGATCTGCGCGATGATGCCGCCCTCGAGCTCGAAGGTGGCATAGGCGGCGTCGTCGGCATCGGCGCGGTAGCGCCGGCCGTTCTCGTCGACGCGCTCGGCAATGTGGGTGGCGCCGAGGCAACTCACGGCCTTGACCGACCCGAACAGATTGTCGAGCACATAGCGCCAGTGGCAGAGCATATCGAGGATGATGCCGCCGCCATCCTTCAGCCGGTAGTTCCAGGATGGGCGCTGCGCCGGCTGCCAGTCGCCCTCGAAGACCCAATAGCCGAACTCGCCACGGACGGACAGAATCTCGCCGAAAAAGCCGGAATCGCGCAGCATGGCGAGCTTGCGCAGTCCGGGCAGGAAGAGCTTGTCCTGCACGACGCCATTCCTGACGCCCTTCTCGGCGGCGAGGCGCGCGACAGCCAGCGCCGCCTCCACATCTTCCGAGATCGGCTTTTCGCAATAGACGTGCTTGCCGGCACGGATCGCCTTTTCGAGCAGTCCGGCGCGCATCTGCGTTGTGCCGGCATCGAAGAACAGGATGTTGTCGGGGTCGGCCAGCGCGGCATCGAGGTCGTCGCTCCAGCGCGCAATGCCGTATTGCCGGGCGATAGCCTCGACCTTGGCAGCGTTGCGGCCGATCAGGATCGGATCAGGCATGACGCGCTCGCCATTGGCGAGCAATACGCCACCCTGGGCGCGGATCGCGATGATCGAGCGGACGAGATGCTGGTTGAGGCCCATGCGGCCGGTGATGCCGTGCATGATCAGGCCGAGGCGCGCCATCGGACTTTCCTTCCCCGGTTGAATTGAGAGTTCTGAGAGAACCCGCGCGCAGCGTCTGATGCGCCACTTGTAACCAACTGGTTATAAATGAGCGCCGTTCGCCGGGCCTGTCAACGGGAAATGTGCACGGAGCCGGTCCGTCAGGTTTTGCGGACGCTGGCGAGCACGGTCGAAACGATATGTTCGCCCCAATTGTCGCGGGCCGTACGATCTTCGAGATCGCGCTGGAAGATCGTCGACAATGTGTGCCGGTTGGACAAATAGAAGAATCCGAGTGCCGCGATGGTTATGTAGACTTTCACCGGGTCGAGATTGGGCTTGAACGCGCCGCTGGCGCTGCCACGCTGCAGGACATTTTCGAGCTCTGAAATGAAGTTCGAATGCATGGCCGTGATCTTGTCCGATTTCTTGAGATATCGGGCGCGATTGAGGTTCTCGGTATTGAGCAGACTCAGGAATTCCGGGTGGTCGAGATAATAGTGCCAGGTGAAGAGCGAAAGCTCGCGCAGGCCCTCCTCGGGATCGCGATGGGTCAGGTCGAGACGGCGCTCGGCAAAGCGAATATTGCCATAAGCATGCTCCAATACCGCGAGATAGAGCGCTTCCTTGTCGCCATAGTAGTGATAGAGCATCCGCTTATTGGTATCGGCGCGGCGTGCGATGACGTCGACGCGTGCGCCTGCGAGCCCGTTTTCCGCGAATTCCCGCGATGCAGCATCAAGGATCGCAGCGCTGGTGCGTTCGGGATTGCGCGTCACGGTCCGGCTCCGCGATGTCGCCGCCCCGGCGGCAGGCTTTGCCGGCGGGGGGACTTCGGGTGACGCCGGTGCGGCGCTTTCAGGGTTCGGCTTGGTCGTCTCGGGCACGGATGTCCATCTCGATGTTGGCGGAGAAGGCAGCTTGACAAGCCGCCCCAACGATGTTCCCCTTGTAACTAAATAGTTATAAGACGGCAACAAGCCGTCCACTGTCGTGGTGCCTCGGCACCGGCGGATCTGTCAGTTCTGTGGGAGGGACGACGCATGACCAAGCCCGGAATCCATCTGCACGATGCTCAGTCTATCACGCGGCGCTCGCTTCTTGCGGGTGCCGTCGCCGGCGCGGCGTTCTCGGCGCTGCCCATGGGGCGGGCTCTGGCGGCGGAGCGGGTGCGCTTCGTCTGGTGGGGCTCGCAGGAGCGCGCCGACCGCACCAACAAGGCGATCGCCGCCTACAAGGCGGTCAATCCCGCTCTCGAGATCGTCGGCGAGTTCTCCGGCTGGAATGATTACTGGACCCGCCTCGCGACGCAGGTTGCCGGCCGCAACGCGCCCGACCTGATCCAGATGGATTACCGCTACATCTTCGAATATGCCCGCCGTGGCGCGCTGATGCCGCTCGACGACTATCTCGGCAAGGGCCTCGATATCGCCGATTTCGGCGCCGCCAACATCGATAGCGGCCGCGTCGGCGGCAAGCTCTACGGCGTCAATCTCGGCGTCAATTCCAGCGCGCTCCTCTATGACACCGTCGCCTGGCAGAAGGCCGGCGTCGAGGCGCCGGCGCCCGGCATGACATGGGAACAGTTCGGCGAGCGCTGTCTGGCGCTCTCCAAGGCCAAGACGCGGCCGGGCATTTACGGCATGTCGGACGGCAGCAGCGTCGAGCCGGCGCTGGAACTCTGGCTGCGCCAGCGCGGCAAGTCGCTCTATGCCGATGATGGCAAGCTCGGCTTCGATGCCGCGGATATCGAGGCCTGGTTCAGCTATTGGGAGGAACTGCGCAAAGCGGGCGCGATCGTGCCGGCCGACATCGCGGCGCTCGATCAGGCCTCGATCGAGACCAATGCGCTGACGACCGGCAAGGCGATGGCGACCTTCGCCCATTCGAACCAGTTCGTCGGTTTCCAGAAGCTGAACAAATCCGAACTCGGCCTCTCCATCTATCCGAGCGCCGGCCCCGACAAGCCGTCCGGACACTATCTGAAGCCCTCCATGCAACTCAGCCTCGCCTCGACCGCGAAGAGTGTGGAGGCGGTCATCGGCTTCGTGAACTTCCTCGTGGCAAAGCCCGAGGGCGTCAACATTCTGGGCCTCGAGCGTGGCGTTCCGGCCTCCGAGGCGATGCGGAAGGAACTCTCCGGTTCGCTGAACGCGGTCGACAAGAAGGTGGTCGAGCTGATCGCGATCATCACCAAGGTGGCGACGCCGTTGCCGCCGCCCCCTCCCTCCGGCGCGGGCGAGATCACGGCCGTGCTGACGCGCGTCAGCCAGGAGATCGCCTTTGAATCGATCACGCCGAAGGATGGCGCGACGAAGTTCGTGTCCGAGGCCGACGCCATCCTCGCGCGCGGATAGGCCGATATGGCGACGACGTCGATCGCGCGGCCGCAAGCGGGCGTCCGGCCGGAGGGCGGTGGCTTGCTGCACCGTCTCTTCGGCCGGCAGCCGGCCGGCTATCTGTTCCTGCTGCCGTGGCTCGTCGGCTTTCTCGGCCTGACGCTCGGGCCGGCACTCGCGTCGCTGTATCTCTCCTTCACCGACTACAATCTGCTCGAGTCTCCCAACTGGGTCGGCGCCGCGAATTATGTTCGTATCGCGACCGCCGACCCGCGTTTTGTCGCCGCCATGCGCGTGACGCTGCTCTATGTCGTGCTGTCCGTGCCGCTGAAGCTCGTCTTCGCGCTTCTGGTGGCGATGGCGTTCAATCGCGGCCTCAAGGGGCTGCCGCTCTATCGCGCGATTTTCTACCTGCCCTCGCTGCTCGGCAGCAGCGTCGCGATCGCCGTGCTCTGGCGCCAGCTCTTCGCCGGCGACGGCCTCGTCAACATGGCGCTCTGGCAGCTCTTCGGCATTGAGGGGCCGAGCTGGATCTCCAATCCGCGCTATTCGCTCTATACGCTGGTGATCCTGTCGGTCTGGCAGTTCGGCTCGCCCATGATCATCTTCCTCGCGGGCCTGCGGCAGATCCCGGTCGACATGTACGAGGCGGCCAATCTCGATGGCGCCAGCAAGATGCGGCAGTTCTTCAAGATCACGCTGCCGCTCCTGACCCCCGTCATCTTCTTCAACGCCGTGATCCAGACGATCGACGCCTTCAAGGCGTTCACGCCGGCCTTCATCATCTCGGACGGGCAGGGCGGCCCGGTCAATTCGACGCTGTTCTATACGCTCTATCTCTATCAGGAGGGCTTCGGCTTCTTCCGCATGGGCTATGCCTCGGCGCTCGCCTGGATCCTCGTGGTGATCATCGGCGCCTTCACGGCGTTCTCCTTCCTCTCCGCGCGCTACTGGGTGCATTATGACGAGTAGTGCCGCCGCCATTCCCGCCATTCACCAGCCTGCCGAGCGCCGCGCGCTCTGGCGCTCGATCCTGATCCACGCGCTGTTGATCGGCGCGTCGATCCTGATGCTCTATCCGCTGCTCTGGATGCTGTCGGGCTCGGTCAGGCCGCAGGACGAGATCTTCGGCTCGTCCTCGCTGCTACCCTCCAGCATCAGCTTCGACGGCTTCGTCCGCGGCTGGAGCGGACTTCAGGTCAGCTTCGGCAAGTTCTTCCTGAACTCGCTGATCATCGCCGTGCTCGCCACCATCGGCAATGTCGTCGGCTGTTCGATCACCGCCTTCGCCTTCGCGCGGCTCGACTTCCGGGGCCGCAATTTCTGGTTCGCGCTGATGCTGGGCACGCTAATGCTGCCCTATCACGTCACGCTGATCCCGCAGTATATTCTGTTCCTGCAGATCGGCTGGGTGAACACCTTCCTGCCGCTGATCGTGCCGAAATATCTGGCGACCGACGCCTTCTTCATCTTCCTGATGGTCCAGTTCTTCCGTGGCATCCCGCGCGAATTGGACGAGGCGGCGATGATGGATGGCTGCAGCCCGTGGCGGATCTACTGGAAGATCATGCTGCCGCTCTCCCTGCCGGTTCTGGCGACGGCGGCGATCTTCTCCTTCATCTGGACCTGGGACGATTTCTTCGGTCCGCTGATCTACCTGAACGACATCAATACCTACACGATCCAGCTCGGCCTGCGCTCCTTCGTCGATTCGACCGGCCAATCGGACTGGAGCGGGCTCTTCGCCATGTCGACGCTGTCGCTGATCCCGGTGTTCCTGTTCTTCCTGTTCTTCCAGCGCCTTCTGATCGAGGGCATCGCCACGACGGGGCTCAAGCGCTGAACGCGGCGCGGGACCGACCGACATTGGAAATGAGAGACATGCCCGACATCAAGACGGTTGCCATCATCGGCTGCGGCATCGGCCGCTCCCACATCATCGAGGGGTATCTGCCGCATCCCGATCGCTTCCGCGTCGTGGCGGTCTGCGACCTGGACCCCGCGCGGCTGGCGGCGATCGCCGACGAATTCGCCATTTCCCGCCGGACCACCGCCTCGGCGGAAATCATGGCCATGGACGATATCGACATCGTCGATATCTGCACTCCGCCCGCAACGCATTATCCGCTGATCCTCGAAGCGCTCGCCGCCGGCAAGCATGTGATCTGCGAGAAGCCGCTGGTCGGCTCGCTCGCCGATGTCGACCGGGTCATCGCGGCCGAGCGTACGGCGCGCGGCGTGCTGATGCCGATCTTCCAGTATCGCTACGGCGACGGCGCCATGAAGGCGAAGCGGATCATCGAGGCGGGTATTGCCGGCAAGCCCTATCTCGGCACGGTCGAGACGCTCTGGAAGCGCACGGCCGAGTATTACGACAATCCCTGGCGCGGGCGCTGGGCGAGCGAACTCGGCGGCGTGCTGATGACGCATGCGATCCATATTCACGACCTCGCCACCTTCCTGATGGGCCCGGTCTCCCGCATCTTCGCCCGCGTCGCGACCCGCGTGAACGCCATCGAGGTCGAGGATTGCGTCAGCGCCAGCTGGCTGATGCAGTCCGGCGCGCTGGTCTCGGCCAGCGCCACACTCGGCTCGCAGGAGGAGATCAGCCGGCTGCGCCTCGCTTTCGAGAATGTGACGTTCGAGAGCAATCACGAGGCCTATGCGCCGGGCGAGGATCCCTGGCGGATCATCCCGGCCAATGCCGATGTGGCGTCGGCGATCGATGCCCTGCTCGCCGACTGGCGACCGGTCGGCCGGCGCTTCAACGGGCAGATGCTCGCCTTTCACGAGGCGCTTTCGAACGGCCTGCCGCCGCCCGTAACCAGCCGCGACGCGCGCCAGGCGCTCGAAATCGTCACGGCTTTCTACGAATCGGCCGAGAGCGGCGCCGATGTCGCGCTGCCGCTCGCCGCCGATCATCCGAAATACCGGAGCTGGCGTCCCGCCGCCTGACAGGTTCGCCATTCTGGGAGTATTCGCATGGCCACACGCATCGAGCTCAGGCAGATCGTCAAGAGCTACGGCACTCTGCAGGCGATCCACGGCATCGACCTGACCATCGAGCCGGGCGAGTTCACTGTCTTCGTCGGGCCATCGGGCTGCGGAAAATCGACCCTGCTGCGCATGATCGCCGGGCTGGAGGAGATATCAGGCGGCGATCTCTTCATCGATGCCGACCGGATGAACGGCGTGCCGGCCTCGAAGCGCGGCATCGCCATGGTGTTCCAGTCCTATGCGCTCTATCCGCACATGTCGGTCTACAAGAACCTCGCCTTCGGGCTGGAGACGGCCGGCTACAAGCGCGCCGAGATCGACCAGCGCGTGGCGCAGGCGGCCGACATATTGCAAATCCAGCATCTCTTGCAGCGCCGGCCCAAGGCGCTTTCCGGCGGGCAGCGCCAGCGCGTCGCCATTGGCCGCGCCATCGTGCGCGAACCGAAGATCTTCCTCTTCGACGAGCCGCTCTCCAATCTCGACGCCGAACTGCGCGTCCAGATGCGGCTCGAGATCGCCAAGCTGCATCAGACGCTCGGCAATACGATGATCTATGTGACGCATGACCAGGTCGAGGCGATGACCATGGCCGACAAGATCGTCGTGCTGCGCGATGGCCGCGTCATGCAGGTCGGCGCGCCGCTCGATCTCTATAACCGGCCGGCCAACCAGTTCGTCGCCGGCTTTCTCGGCAGCCCGAAGATGAACTTCCTGCCCGCCCGCCTCGACAGCGCGGCCTCGGGCGGCCATACCATCAGCGTCGCCGGGCGCACGCTCGATCTCGGCCGGAGGCTCGCGGTCACCGGGCCGGACGAGGCGCTGATGATGGGCGTCAGGCCGGAGCATGTCGTGCTCGGTGAGAATGCCGGGCCGGCCAGCCTCGGATTGGCGCGGGTGCAGCATGTCGAGCAACTCGGCGGGGAGACAATCCTCCACACGGCGCTCGACCAGGGCGATGTGCTCACCGTATCGAGCGCCGGCCAGCTTGCCATCCGTCCGGGATCGATGGTGCCGCTCGGCCTCGATCCCGCCTTCTGCCACCTGTTCGGCGCGGATGGCCGCGTGCTCTGAGGCGGCCATCCCATGCATTGTCCGAAGGTCACGGCTCGGCCTTCGGGTTCCGATCGGGGATCGGGCGGTCAGTACCGCATCACGCAGCCGCGCGGATAGCCGACGCGCGTGCAATAGACGACATGGCGGGGAGCGGCGGGGCGAACGACGCAGCCGCGCGGATAGCCGGGGCCGGTGCAATAGACGACGCGTGCCGGCGGCACGACGGGCCGCGCGACGCAGCCGGCCCTGTAGACGCCCGCCGCGCAATAGACCACGGCCTTGCTCGGGGTGCTGGTGACGATCGCTCCGGTGAAGAGCGCGCCGAGCACGAGGGCGAGCGAAAGAAATGCGAACCTGATTGTCTTCAACGTCGATGACATGACGTTCCTCCACGAATGGGAGCCGACCTGCTGTCGCTCCTCCACTTCAGGTTACCACGTTCGACTTCCCCGAACCTTAACGTTCCGCGTTTGGCGCCCGGCATCAGCCGTCATTTTCAGCGTTCAGATTCTCCGGCCGCGTGCCGTCCTCGTTGCGGAAATAGCCATGCGCGGTCAACCAGTCCGACAGGATGGCGGTGATCGCATCGGTCTCGGATTCGCTCGCGAGCTTCTCGCGACGGAAGGCGTTGATCGCGGCCAGAAGCGGCTCGGGGAGGTAAAGCTGCAGCGTTGGGGTGTCGGCCATGGTGACGCCTTCCTTTGGGTTGATCGACGAAAGAACGGTCCGAGCGGCTCCGGCCCCGACGGTACCGCATCGCCTCGCGCGGCGCGCGGGCGACGATCCGATATTCGCTGATCGAGTCGCCGCGTCAGTCAGGATTTGTAGCGCGGGACGCCTCAGCCGCGAAGACCCGCAGCAGCCAGTCATGGCGCACCCGTGCCATACGCGGCCGCTGGAAATGGCTAAACTGGTGAAAGCGCGTGTGTCCAGCGGCGACTATGCTTAAAGAGCGAAGTCTTCGCGAAGGCCTGCGGGCCCTGCAGGAACGAGAGAACGCCGTCGAGAACTGGCTCCGCACGCAGGCTGTATTCGCCGGCTATATAACGTTACCACCAGCCACGAGTCGCAAGTTCCTGTTCCCACATTTGGTAGACTTTCTCTGCGATGGATTGGAACTCCAAGTAATTGCCATTGGGGTCAGCCAGAATGACACGTGGAGTTCCACCCCAGGGCCCGGTCCCATATCGGCCCCTGCCGAAACCAGTCGATTGCGATCTCGTGTTCGCGGCATTGCTCGGTGCATTTTGGACAGGCCGGATGCCGCCCGGAGCGAGCTTCAGGTGCTTCCCGGCATTTGCAATTCCCCGGATACGACCAAAGTCATCACATGTCTGCTCTAGCGCAGTCGCAAAGTCCTTCTCGCAAGCGACTGCCACGATCTGCCCTGCTTTGCCCTTAAGTGTGTATGCTGACCTCACGTCATTTTCATGCGAATGAAATACCCAATCGGACATATGAAATAGAGAGTTTGCCAGATGCAAGGCGAGTCGCAGGCTTGCCTTCTGACCTAAGTATTCATTGTAGTCCGGTTTGACCATGCCATGCCAAAATTCTTCAGCATTGGTGAATTGTTCTATAATAGGCATATTGTCGTACTCGGAATATAATGTATGCGCGTACTTGCCCTAGCCCCAATTAGTAATATATGCCACTATTTCGCACAATATCGAGCGCGGGCAACTGCGCAATTCCGATGTAGATATACTATCGCATAACCATGACCTGACCTACGTCGTGGCCATGCCATTATTGGGAGCAAAACTGTGCCATGAGCCGACCTGCTGCAGCCGAAATCGATCGCCTGAGCGTCGCCTACCAGGCGAGCAGGCGGCGGCCGATCAGGGCGCCGGCGGCGGTCACGATGGCGATGCCGAGCGTGTACCAGGTGAGCACGAAGAGCGGGGAATCGTCGGTGCAGTGGAGCGCGTAGAGCGCGGCGCCGATCCCGCCCGCGACGAGGCCGGCGGCCGCACCCGCGAGCGCCGGCCGCGTCGGCGCCCCGCGCTTCAGCGCGAGCAGCGCCGCGCCCAGGAGCGGCGCGCTGATGAGGGGGATCAGCGCGACGCAGAAACGCGCATTATGGCCGATGAGACCCGTCATCCAGCTCGACTCGGGCGTCGCCGCCATCTCGCCGCCGACGCCGATCGCGAGAATGGCGAGCGGAACGAGCAGGGCAGCGAGGCCCGGCCTCGGATCGGCGCCCGGCCGCGAGAGCCGCAGCACCAGCGCCGATGCCGCCGCCGCCAGCGTCAGCGTCACGGCGAATTTCAGGATCAGGCGCGGCTCGGCCAGGATCTCGGCGAGGTCCGGCCGCAGGCGCAGCAGCAACGTGAACAGCAGCATTGAGCCGAGCAGGCCGGGGCCAAGCGCAAGCGCGAGGCCCGCGCCGAGGCCGGGGCGCCTGCTGCTGTCGGCTGAAAGGCCGCGGATGAGGTCTTCGGTTTTCACTGTCCTGGTCCCGTCATCATTCGTCCGCCCTGAGCTTTTCCGCGAGCCGCGCGAAGCCCCGATGCAGGGCGACGCGCACCGCGCCCGGCGTCATGCGCATCCGCGCCGCCGCCTCGCCGATCGATGCGCCCTCGACCGCCACCGCCTTCAGGATCGCCCGCTGCTTTTCCGGCAGCAAAGCGAGATGGCGGTCGACATCGGCCGCGTCCGTGGCCGGGCGCTCGTTTGCGGCCGGAAGGATCTCGGCGAAATCCTCGATCGGCACCTCGATCCGCCGCCCGCGCCGGCGCATATGGTCAACCAGTTTGTTGCGCGCGATCGTCCAGAGCCATGGCCCGAGCGGGTCGCCGGTCCGCCATGTGTGGCGCTTCAGATGGATCGCGAGCAGCGTTTCCTGCACGACGTCCTCGCTTTCGCTGGCCGAGACGCCCATCGACGCGAAACGGCGCCGCGCCACCGCGCGGATGGCGGGCGCGAGCTCACGCAACAGCCTGTCATAGGCCAGTTGATCGCCGGCGAGCGCGGCCTGCATCATCAAGGCCCAACCTCGTTCGCGATCGTTCATCGATATCGTCCCGAAGAGGAATTCGCACACGCGCGGGCGATTGTTACACCGGCTTTGTCACGGCCGGGCGAATTTTCATCCGGCATCATCTATCACAGTCCGATTGGCGGTGGCCGGTCCGCCCGGGGCAGCACGCTCAGGCTCCTTTTTGACAGCCTCCAGATAGGAACGGCACATCACCACCAATTGCCCGCGCACCTCGCCGCCGAGCGCCGACGGCAGATTGCGCTCGAAGACACTGCGGACGGCTCCGAAGATGGCCGTCAGGAGCGTGGTATTGACCACGGACGGGTCGGCGAAATCCGCATCCGCGGCGCTCGCGAGCATGGCTGCCGTGGCGGCATCGACCCGGCGCCCGAAGGCCTCGATCAGGGATTCGGTGTCGAGTTCGACGGCGGAACGATAGAGCGCGCGGGTGACGTCGCTTCGAACGGTCTTCGCCTCCCAATAGGCGCCGACGAGTGCATCGACCATCTGCCCGATCGAGGCGCCATGCTGGGCCTCGCAGGCTCGCTCCACTTTTTCGGCGACAATCTCCAGATAGCGCTCGTTCAGAGCGTAGAGCAGTGCCTGCTTGTGCGGAAAATACTGGTACATCGTGCCGACGGAAACGCCGGCGCGCTGCGCGACGCGTGTCGTCGTCAGCCGGTTGGGGCCATCGGCCAGCAAAACCTGAATGGTCGCCTCGAAAATCGCGTCGACCGTGACCGTCGCCCGCGCCTGGCGCGGCCTTTTCCGCGGGGTCAGATGGGCCGGCGGCACCGTCGCCATAAGCGAATCCTCAAGCTGAATGATCCTTCATATACTGGGCGCCTCATCCACACCAGCTTCCAGGGATCCACACATGATCGAACCCGCTCGCATCGCGCTCGTCACCGGAGCCAACAAGGGCATCGGGCTGGAGATTGCCCGCCAACTCGCCGAAGCGGGCGTCACCATGATCATCGGCGCGCGCGATCCCGATCGCGGCATGGCAGCCGTCGCGGATTTGGCTGCTCAGGGTCTGGAGGCCGAGTTCGTCAGGCTGGACCTGACCGACGAGGCGGGAATCGCCGCCGCGGCGGCCGAGATCGCCACACGGCATGGAAGGCTCGATATCCTCGTCAACAATGCCGGCATCGTGGATGAGGGCGACGGACCGCCCAGCGTCGCCACGACCAGGGCCGTCCGGCGCATCCTGGAGACGAATTTCATCGGCACGCTGGCGGTGACGCAGGCGATGCTGCCCTTGCTGCGCCGGTCGGCCGCGGGCCGGATCGTCAACCTGTCGAGCTCGCTCGGATCGCTCGCCGGCAATGGCGATCCTTCGTCGCCTTACTATGCGGCGCGGCTGATCGGCTACAACGCCTCCAAGGCCGCGCTCAACATGCTGACCGTCCAGCTCAGCGAGGAATTGCGCGATACACGCATCGCCGTGAATTCGGTGAGCCCGGGCTTCGTGAAGACGGACATGACGGGCCTCGGATTCCTCACGCCCGAGCAGGGCGCGCGGCTGCCGGTCGCGTTCGCATTGCAGGGGGAGGATGCCGTCTCGGGACGTTTCGTCGAGGCGAGCGGGGAGACGCCCTGGTAAGGGCCGGCCTCAACCCTGCGTCGAGGTGATGGCGTCCCAGCCGAACATGGCGCTGCGGGCGACGGCGGCCAGCGTCTCGGCGTCGGCGCCGTCGCGGGCCTCGATCGACATGCCCTTGATCACGGTCGCGAAATAGGCAGCGATCCGGTCGAGATTGAGGCCCGCCGGCAGTTCGCCATCGGCGACGCCACGCTCCAGCCGGGCGCGGATGCGGGCTGCCATGTCCTTGCGCTTGTCGCAAAGATATTGCTGCGCGGCATCGGTCTCCGGCCCGCCATTGGTGGCGCCGATCATCAGGAAGCAGCCGGATGGACGGTCGGGCAGCAGGCAGGAGCGGGCATTGACGGCGAGCATGGCGGCGATCGAATCCCGCGTCGTCAGGTCGCCTTCCAGCATTTGCAGCGTGCAGGAATCGTCGGTCGCGACATAGAGCGCCACCGCCTCCTTGAACAGCTCCTCCTTGGAACCGAAGGCGGCATAGAGGCTCGGCGAATTGATGCCCATCACCTCGGTCAACTCCGCGATCGACGCGCCCGCATAGCCGCGCGCCCAGAACACCTCCATCGCCTTTTCAAGGGCGACGGCGCGATCGAAACTCCTTGGGCGGCCTCGTGCTGTCATGTCGATTTCTTTTCTGTGACGATCACTAAATAAAGGTCTTGACGGGCGGAATCAAGCGCTTATCATTTGTGTATCGATCCTCACAGAAATGAGGAGCGGTGGTGACCTCCAAAGCGCGCGACGCCTCTCCCGTCGCGCGCTTCGCCATCTTCGATCGGTGCCCCGGCGCCAGACCAACACATAGTGAGACCATCATGACCCGCGCATCCCCCGATGCGGCGAGGAGCAAGTCGCTCATTCTCGCCGCCATCTTTCTCGTTGCCGTGACGATCCCGATCTCGTTCACCGGTCCCGCCGTGGCCCTCCGCTCGATCGGGGAGGATCTCGGCGGCAGCGTCACCGCGCTCGCCTGGATCATCAACGGCTTCATGCTCGCCGTCGGTTCCTCCGTCATGCTCGGCGGCGCGCTCGCCGACCAGTATGGCCGCAAGAAGATCTTCACGATCGGGATCACGGGCTTCACGCTCGTCTCGCTCGCGATCGGCCTCGCGCCCAATGTTCTGACGCTCGACCTGCTGCGCGGGCTGCAGGGCATTTCGGGCGCGCTGGCGCTCTCGGCAGGCTTCGCGGCGCTTGCGCAGGAATTCGAGGGGCCGGCGCGGACGCGGGCGCTCGGGCTCATCGGGTCGGGCTTCGGCATCGGCATAGCCTTCGGCCCGATCATCGCCGGCGGGCTGATCGCGACGCTCGGCTGGCGCGCGATTTTCTTCATCTCCGCCGCCGCCGGCGTGCTGATCCTCGCCATCGGTGTGCCGCAACTCCGCGAGACCCGCGATCCCGGCGCGACGCGGATCGACGGTTTTGGCGCGGCGACGTTCACGGCCATGCTGGTAACGCTGACCTTCGGCCTCGTCGAGGCGCCGGAGCTCGGCTGGGCGCATCCGCTGGTGATCGGCCTGCTGGCGTTCGCGGCGATCTTCCTCATCGTCTTCATCGCGATCGAGCGGCTGCAGGTCCGCCCGATGCTCGATCTCTCGCTCTTCCGCTATGCCCGTTTCGTCGGCGTGCAGGCGCTGCCGGTCGCGGTCGCCTATTCCTTCGTCGTGCCGCTCTTCCTGCTGCCGATCCGCTTCATCCGGGTCGAGGGCTATAGCGAGTTGCAGGCGGGGCTGATGATGCTGCCGCTCTCCGCGCCGATCGCGATCGTGCCCTTCCTCGCCGCAAATCTGACGCGCTGGGTGCCTTCGGGAATGCTGGCGGCCGGCGGCCTGGTGCTGTCGGCGATCGGCATTGCCTGGCTCGCCGCCATCGCGCCCGGCGCCTCGACCTTCGCCTTCGTGCTGCCGCTCCTCCTCGTCGGCACCGGCGCGGGCATGCCCTGGGGCCTGATGGACGATCTCGCCATCTCCGTCGTCCCGACCGAACGGGCCGGCATGGCCACGGGCATATTCGGCACGATGCGCGTTGCCGGCGAGACCGTGGCGATCGCGGTCATCAGCGCGGTTCTGGCGGGCTTCGTCGGTGGCGGGCTGGCCGGTCAACTGCCGGACGCGGCGGTCGGTGAGGTCGCGCTGGCGGTGGCGAGCGGCGCCTTCGAGCAGGCGGCGACGCTGGCGCCCGGTCTCTCGCACGCCGCCTTCGCAGCAGCCTATGGCCACGCGTTCCACATGACGATGCTGATCTGCGGCACGATCACTTTCGCCGCCGCGCTGATCACCTTCGTGGCTCTGAAGAAGCCGCGCCCGGCGCGCAAGCGGGGCAGGGGCCGGCGCATGATGGAAATCGAGGCCTAAGACGCCAAGAAACGCATGAGCCGCGCCAGGGGGGAGGGCGCGGCTCATGGTTCAGATGAGATCGCCGCGCTCAAATCGTGCGCGGCGATCAGATGCGGGGATCAGCTCTCGGCATATTTGAATGCGGGCTCGGCGCTCAGGCTGTCCTTGGTCGCGCCGGGCAGAATGGTCTTGCCCTTTTGCGTGGTGTCGAGCGAGCTGTAGGGCACGGCGACGAGCTTCGTGCCGATGCCGAGGAAGCCACCGACGGAGAGGATCGCGAACGGCACCTTCTCGTCGGCCGTCAGGATCAGGTCGTCGACCGCGCCGATCGTCTCATTGTTCTCGTTGACGACGGTGGTGCCGATGATCTTCGACGCGCGCCAGCCGGTCGCGACCGTGCTCGGGTCGATCTTGGCGACGCCCACGGTTTCCTGCGGCGCCGGCGTCGCGGCATCCTGTCCAAAGGCCGGCGTTCCGGCGATGAGAAAAAGAGCTGCTGTCGTCGCGATGATGTAGTGTTTCATTCCATGTCTCTCCGCATGCCGATTCAGGCATTCAGACGACTAACGTCGTCGTGAAAGACTGGTTCCATCCGCGAAAGACATGATCGTTATTTCGGTCAACTTCGGGGGCGGGCCGTTGACCTGTCCGCCACCGGGTTGTGCTGGCCGGTGCGATCGCTTGCACCCATGCTGCCGATATCAGCTGGCACCGAGGCTCTCGGCGGAAAGCCAGAACACTTCGCCTTCGCTCTCGGCCGTGTCGAGCCAGAGGAAATCGAGGTCCGGATATTCCGCCTCGAGAATTTCCCGGCCGGTGCCGATCTCGCAGAGCAGGCCGCCGCCAAGGTTCAGATGGGCGCCGGCTTCGGCCAGGATGCGGCGGACGATGTCGAGCCCGTCCAGGCCGGAGCCGAGCGCCATGGCCGGCTCGTGCAGATATTCCGGGGGCAGCTCGTCCATGGCGACCTGGTCGACATAAGGCGGGTTGGTCAGGATCAGGTCGTAGCGCTTGCCGTCGAGCGGCGCGAACAGATCGCCCTCGTAGAGCTCGATCCGGTCGGCGAGCTTGTGGTCGTCGACATTGATGCGCGCAACGTCGAGCGCTTCCGGCGACAGGTCGACGGCATCGATCTCGGCATTCTCGAACACATTGGCGGCGAGGATCGCGATCGCGCCGGAGCCGGTGCAGAGATCGAGCACGGTCTCGATGCTGGAAAGATCCTCAATGACGGTGAAATCATCGCCCCCGAAGACATCCGAATAGAGCAGTTCGCCGATGAAGGAGCGCGGCACGATCACGCGCTCGTCGACATAGAACGGCACACCCTGAACATAGGCGCGCTTGACGAGATAGGGCGTGGGCTTGCGCGTCGTCACCCGCGCCTCGATCAGAGCGGCGAGGTGCTGCCGCTCGTCGGCGAGAAGGCGGGCGTCGAGGAACGGCTCGAGCTGGTCGATCGGCAGCTTCAGCCCTTCCAGCACCAGATAGGCCGCATCGTCGAGCGCGGTCGAGACGCCATGGCCGAACGCCAGGCCGGCGCTGTTGAAGCGGCTTACCGCATAGCGCAGGAAGTCGCGGACGGTGAGGAGTTGATCGGCGGGCGCAATCTCTTTGGTCACGGTCGTTCTCGGTGTCTGAGCAGGATTTGCGCCCGTACTAGCAGGTCGCGCCGGGAAGCGCATCCGTTCCTCGCCCGGGGCCGGCTGTCTTCACGGTGCGTCGCCCAGCGCGCCCCGCCGGGCAATCCGTTGCGGCTATCCTGCCTGCTCGACGGCATGACCGAGCCAGTCTTGCCGTCGAGCGGCGCGTCACATCGCCTTGCCTCGACCGGGGAGCTACTGGCCTTGTGCCTTCAGGCGCTTGTTGCAGTCGCTCCAATATTGCGGCCATTTGGCGCCGGCGGGCAGCTTGCCGGCCTTCTTGTTCGCCTGCCACTCCGCGCCGCACGCCTTGATGCGCACGATCGCAGCCTGCTGGCCGGGCGTCAGCGGGCGCTTCGGCTTGGCGGTGGTGTCGATGCTCGCGGCCTTTTCAGGGTCCGGCAGCGGAAGGCCCTCATCGGCCTCGACCGGCTTCACGGCTTTCGGCGCCTTGGTCGCCGCCGCCTTGGCTGATGAAGCTGCATCCTCGGGATGGGCGGCGGCATAGGTCTTGGCGCATTCGCTCCAGAATTTCGGCCAGGTCTGCCCGGTCGTCTTGCCGGCAGCCTTCATCGAGCCCCATTCGTCGCTGCAGGCCGTCATGGCTGCGGATTTTCCGGTCGATGCGGCGGCGGGCTCTTCGGCGGGCGCGGCGGCCGGAGCGGCCGCCTTGGCCGTCTTCTTGGCCGGGGCGGGCGCCGGCTCCTCGGGCGCGGTCGCCGCCGCCTTGGTGGTCTCGGCCGCCTCGGCCGGATGGGCGGCGGCATAGTCCTTGGAACACTGGCTCCAGAACTGCGGCCATGTCGTGCCGGCGGGAACCTTGCCGTCGGCCTTCATCGTGGACCACTGGTCGCTGCAGGCCGTCATGGCGGGAGATTTGGTGGCGGCCCCTGCCGGGAGGATCGTGGCGGCAAGGCCCAGCGACAGGCTGGCGCCCAGCAGGAACATCTTCGTCTTGAGCTTCATAGGACGTTCTCCCTCCGATATCGGCTTCGACGATACCGGCTCCGCGCGACGTCGGCTCGACGCCTCAACTGCCCCGCATGAGGGAACATCCGCGCGTTGCAACTGTCAACGTCCGAGCCCTCGCAAACGAAGGAATTCGGCGGGCCGGCATCGTGTCCGTCGTGATCGCGGCCACCCTGCGCGGCCGCGATCCGATCTGGTGTCTACCCGTGGTCGCGGAACCTATTTCGCGTGGGCAGCGAGCCAGGCGTTCATGAGGGCGATTTCCTCGGTCTGCGCCTTGATGATGCCCTCGGCCAGTTTGCGGATTTCAGGGTCCTTGCCATATTCGAGTTCGACCTTGGCCATGTCGATAGCGCCCTGGTGATGCGGGATCATGCCGCGCACGAAGTCGACATCGGCATTGCCGGTATAATCGATCATCATGTCCTGCATCATGGTGCGGTCGGCGTGGCGGAAGGCCTTGGTCGAGGCGCTGGCGTCGTCGTCGTCATCATCCATCATCGGCATGTCGCCACGGTTCATCATGCCGTTCTGCATCGCGCCATGGTTCATCATGGTGCTCTGCGCCCCGGCATAGGACAGCGACAGCACGAGGCCCGCGGCGATGGCCGCGCCGGTCAATAGTCTCTTCATCTTGATGGTCTCTCTGATCTGAGGCGGGCATGGGCTGACGCATCGCCACGGCCCGCGCGTGACGACGTATGATCGCTCTTCAGGCTCGGATCAGAGACGGGGTGGGGGCAGGTCGGGCCCGATGGCGCGGGTGCGCGGGGCGCGATCGGAAAGCGGACGTGCCATGGCGCCAATCGCGGCGATGCGCTGTGGCAGCAGGGCCTCGGCGGCGAGGTTGGCTGACGGGGCGGCATAGCAGCAGATCGGCAGGACAGGCGGCAGGTTGTGTCTGCCCTGCGGCGCCTTGCCGGCGACATGCGTCATGTGCCCGCCATCGCCCATGCCTTGCAGCGCGGCATGCGGACAATCCGCCATCGCCATGTGGTCGACAGGCATCACCGACGCCATGGCAGCCTCGCTCGTGGCGATGAGGCCGACGAGAACCAGCATGACGGCAAAGAGGCGCCTGACGATATCCATGCGCCAGAACTGGCGCGCCCCGGCGGCCGCGTCAAGGTGGGGCATCAGCCGAGCTTCCTCTGCAGGAAGACGAGATCGAGAAAGCGGCCGAACTTGTAGCCGAGTTCGGGCATGCGCGCGGTCTCGATGAAGCCCTGTCGGGCATGGAGGCGGAGCGACACGTCATTATCCGCCGTGATACCGGCGACCATCATATGCTTGCCGGCGGCTGTCGCATGCTCGATCAGCGCCGCCAGAAGGGCCGAACCGGCGCCCTTGCCGCGCGCGCGGCCATCGACATAGATCGAGTTCTCGACCGTCAGGCGATAACCCTGGAAGGGACGGAAATCGCCATAGCTCGCATAGCCGAGCACAGTCTGGTCCTCGACCGCGACGAAGACCGGAAAGCCCTGGCCGGTGCGCGTCCGGAACCAGGCGATGCGGTTTTCGAGATCGACGACGTCGTCGTTCCAGATCGCGGTCGTGTTCGAGACCGCATCATTGTAGATCGCGAGGATCGCGGTGAGGTCGGCCTCGGTGGCGGGTCGGATCGTCGTCATGGATCAGTGTCTTCCGATCATCTTGTAGAAGATGGTCGCGCCCTTGGGCCGCCCATCCGTCGAGAGGGCATAGCCGGGGATGGTGCCGACTTCCGTCCAGCCGCAGGCGGCATAGAGCCGATGGCCCGCGCTGTCGGTTTCAGTATCGAGGACCAGCAGCGTCTTGCCGGCGTCCAGCGCGGCCGTCTCGGCCGCTTCGAGCAAGGCTCGGCCGATGCCCTGCCGCCGTGCCGCCGAATGGACCAGCATCTTGCCGACATCGGCGCGGTGCGGCTGGTTCGGCTGCGGCGCGAAGGTGATGACGACCGTGCCCGCGATCGCGCCGTCGCGCGTGGCGACGATCAGGATGCGCTTGCCCTCGGCGATCAGCGGCAATTGTCCGCGCCAGAACGCCTCGCCCTCGGCCTGCGCGAAGCCGGCGAGGAAATTGACCGAGGCACCATTCGCCACCGCATCGACGAGGATGGCGCCGAGCGCCGGCAGCGCCGCCTCGGCCTCCGCCGCATCGAGCCGCCGCAGCGTCACCCGTCCGTCTTCGTTCATGTCGCACTCGCGCATCGTCATTTACGATTGAACATCGCGCCCTGGCATCGGATATGTCAATCTGATCAGCTGATCCATCGACTTTTCCGTATTCCAGCATAGAATAATTCTATGGATATCGACCAACTCCGCAGTTTTGACCGGATCGTGCGCGACGGCAGCTTCACCAAGGCGGCGGCGCGGCTCAACATCACCCAGGCGACGATTTCCATGCGCATCCGCACGCTGGAGCAGCATGTCGGCGGGCCGCTCTTCTCGCGCGGCCGCAGGATCGCGCTGACCGAGCGCGGCATCACCTTCCTGCCCTATGCGCGGCGCGTGCTCGCGACGCTGCTGGAAAGCGAGGAGGCGCTGCGGGCCGTCGATCGCGGCCGCATCGCCTTTGCCGCCTTGCGCAGCCTGATCGACACGCTCGCGACGCCGGCCGTGGTCGATTTCATGACCGCCCATCCCCGCGTCGAGCTGCAATTGGAGGAGGGGCGCCACCGCGACCTCGCCGAATGGCTGCATGACCGTCATCTCGACCTCGCCGTGATGGGCTGGCCGAATTTCGATCCGCTGCTCGAAACGCTGGAGCCGATCGCGGTCATGCGCGAGCCGGCGATCCTCGCCGCCGCGCCCTCGCTCGCCGCCGCGATCGGACCGGCGCCGACGCTCGACCGCATCTTCGAGATCGCGCCGCATTTCCTCACCTTCTTCTGGTGGCAGGTGACGCCCGACGCGATCGCCGCGCTGCGCCATCGCGCCCGTACCACCTCTCAGGTGCTGTTCGCCCCCGGCGTCAGGCTGATCGAGAGCGGGCAGGCGATCGGCCACCTGCTCGGCCCCTCGATCCGCGACGAGCTCGCCAGCGGCCGCCTGGTCGATCTCGCGCCGATCGACATGCCCGTCGCCTTCCGTGATTCGGCTCTTGTGGCGGGCACGCCGGACGCGCTTCAGCGCCCTCTCGTCGCCGAACTTGCCGAGCGGATCGTGGCGCGCGCCACTATCCTCGGCATCCTTCATGCCGATCGGCGCTGATCGACCGCGTTTCGGCGCTTTGCGGTCAAGATTCTTGATGCTATTGAGCGCGCCATGAGCACCGCGCCCAAAGACAATATCCGCAATTTCTCGATCGTCGCCCATATCGACCACGGCAAGTCGACGCTTGCCGATCGGCTGATCCAGGTCACGGGCGGCCTTTCCGAACGCGAGATGACCAATCAGGTCCTCGATTCGATGGATATCGAGCGCGAACGCGGCATCACCATCAAGGCGCAGACCGTCCGGCTCGACTACAAGGCCAAGGATGGCAAGACCTACATCCTGAACCTGATGGACACGCCCGGCCATGTCGACTTCGCCTATGAGGTCTCGCGCTCGCTCGCGGCCTGCGAGGGCGCGCTGCTGGTGGTCGACGCCTCGCAGGGCGTCGAGGCGCAGACGCTCGCCAATGTCTATCAGGCGATCGACAATAATCTCGAGATCGTGCCGATCCTGAACAAGATCGACCTGCCGGCGGCCGAGCCCGACCGCATCAAGGCGCAGATCGAGGAAGTGATCGGCATCGACGCCTCGAACGCCGTGCTCATCTCCGCCAAGACCGGCATCGGCATTCCCGACGTGCTGGAGGCGATCGTCACCCGCCTGCCGCCGCCGCAAGGTGACGCCGACGCGCCCTTGAAGGCGCTCCTCGTCGATAGCTGGTACGACACCTATCTCGGCGTCGTCGTGCTGGTGCGCGTCATAGACGGCCATCTGAAGAAGGGCGCCCGCATCCGCATGATGCGCGCCGATGCGGTCTATGATGTCGAGCGCGTCGGCTTCTTCACGCCGAAGATGATCGCCGTCGAGAGCCTCGGCCCTGGCGAGATCGGCTTCTTCACCGGCTCGATCAAGGAAGTTGCGGATACGCGCGTCGGCGACACCATCACCGACGACAAGCGGCCGACCGCCGAGCCGCTGCCGGGCTTCAAGCCGGCGCAGCCGGTCGTCTTCTGCGGTCTGTTCCCTGCCGATGCGGCGCAGTTCGAGGAATTGCGCGCCGCCATGGGCAAATTGCGCTTGAACGACGCCTCGTTCTCGTTCGAGATGGAAACCTCGGCAGCACTCGGCTTCGGCTTCCGCTGCGGCTTCCTCGGCCTGCTCCATCTGGAGATCATCCAGGAGCGGCTGGAGCGCGAGTTCAATCTCGACCTGATCGCGACGGCGCCTTCCGTCGTCTACAAGATCAAGCTCACCGACGGCTCCGAGATGGAGCTGCACAATCCGGCCGACATGCCGGATACGATGAAGATCGAGGAAATCGCCGAGCCCTGGATCCGCGCCACCATCCTGACGCCGGACGAATATCTGGGCGCCATCCTGAAGCTCTGCCAGGAGCGGCGCGGCGTCCAGGCCGATCTCTCCTATGTCGGCTCGCGCGCCATGGTCACCTACGACCTGCCGCTGAACGAAGTCGTGTTCGATTTCTACGACCGGCTGAAATCGATCTCCAAGGGTTATGCCTCGTTCGACTACCATTTGACCGACCACAAGCCCGGCGATCTGGTCAAATTGCAGATCCTCGTCAATGGCGAGCCGGTCGATGCGCTCTCCATGCTCGTCCACCGCACCCAGGCCGACCGCCGCGGCCGCGCCATGTGCGAAAAGCTGAAGGACCTGATCCCGCAGCATCTCTTCGTCATCCCGATCCAGGCCGCGATCGGCGGCAAGATCATCGCGCGCGAAACCGTCAAGGCGATGCGCAAGGACGTGACGGCCAAGTGCTACGGCGGCGACATCACGCGCAAGCGCAAGCTTCTGGACAAGCAGAAGGAAGGCAAGCGCAAGATGCGCCAGTTCGGCAAGGTGGATATCCCGCAGGAAGCGTTCATCGCCGCGCTGAAGATGGACGAGTAGGGGGCGGGGGGCCGGAGGGCGGGGCTGTTTCCCGGATAGGCATCCTCCTATTGTGCCGAGCGTCCAACGACGAAGGCAGCTCTCTGGTAGAGTTCGCTGTAGGTTAGGATGTCTATGTTCCGAGAATCCCGCCGAAGAAGCTCGAAGGTCCGGAATTTGGCCTGCCGCTCCGCGTCGCTTCCAGAGAAGGCGTTGTCGCTCCCGATGACAAGGATGCACTTGGGGTCAGTCGTGCCTTGGCGTATGAGTGAACCTTGGCGGTCATAGTTCCCGCCGTGATTGCTCTCGGCCTTGACCTGCCAGGCGGCCTTCTGCTGGAGGACTTGGGAGACTGACTCGATCAGATCTGTAGACAAGCGCCACGATCCTGAACGTGCCCTACTTGCGCCGAAGAGCGGCGTGCCCGGTTGCTTAACCTCGACCAGTACTGTGAAGTGGGTGGCGCTAAGAAGGAAGTCCACTATCGGAGCGTCCCGCCCGGCGAGGTCAGGTGATCCTACCACCGCCTCCTCTTGGAGTATGCTGAGGAACCGGTAGTCGAGGCCGAAGCCGAATATCCACTCGTTGTGTTTGAGGAAATGCTGCCAGGCCTTCTCGGGCTGGTCTATCCTCACGTCCTCCCTCTGGGCGTAGGCCCTGAGCTCTCCGGCGTCATCGAGCATAAGCCGGAACTGCTCCAATTGCGCCTTGCGATAGCCTATGTTGACGATGTCGTGAGAGGTGATGACCCCGCTCGATACGACTTCCTCCACGATCCTTTGGCCGTCGGGCTGAATAAGCAGTGTCTTAATCTTTTTCGCGAACTCAGGGTCGATGCCCGATATGGCTCCCTCCATGATGGGAATCCTAGGCAGATTCAGGCTCGCCAGATCGAGGTCCTTCAGTAATTGCAGGAGTGACGCCAGCTTCTCGAACGAGAAGTGTGTGAGCTGGAAAGGCTCGTCCGACACGAAACGGTCCTCGACCCAGCCTTCACGCTTATCGTGCTTGAAGCGCTTAAGCGTTACTTTTGTGATTTCGTTTGATCCGTGGATGAAGGTGAGCGTTAGCTTGATGCGATTCTTTGACGGAAAGGGTGGGGAGTATTCAACGGTTGTAGCGCCGTCTTCTTCGACGACGTAGTTAAAGAACCGTCCAGCGCCGTTTTTGAAGTCTCGCGGGTAGAGATGATCTATCTTGCATCCGCTAATAAAATCGGCCTCATCAGCTTCGCTCATTAGGTTCCCCCACCTCGACCATAATACAGCAACGGTACAGCTCGGGAGGTTGAGCCGCAAATGCCGACGTTCAGACCGCCATTTGCTTGGCGCGGAGCGTCGCGACAAGGTCCGCGCGGTGATCGGGCGGCTGGACGACGCGGCGCTGGAACGCCTCGATCGGGCGCTGCTGATCGTGCTGGGGCTGGCGGGTTGGGCGGAGCGTGGGGTTTCGTTCGGACGAACGGCCCAACCCGGCCACAGGCCGTCATCCCGGGCGGAGCGGAGCGGAGACCCGGGATCCATGCAGCCTGAGCGGCCCTTGCCAGTCGCGACCAGGGTCTCGGCTGAATGGCTCCCCGCTTTCGCGGGGATGACGGCACTGGAAGGGGGCTGGTGCAAGCCAGGCGTGACGGCGCCAGCGGCAGGGCTACGCCTCCCCTTAATCCGCCCCTTGCGGGCGGGTCGAAAGTGCGGAGCACTTTCGGGGCGGGGGTAGCTTCGGCCCTAGCCGAAGCGTGCTTGGCGGTTGGAGTCGGCGGATGTCGGAAAGGATGGTGTCCGGCCCGATGGGCGCGCCCCCTCCCCAAAACCGCTTTGCGGTTTTGACCCTCCCTCGAGGGGAGGGTTTGGACCGAGCTTGGGGCGATGTTTGTGTTCTAAGCTCAGAGGCTGACATGCCGCCTGTTTGGCGGGCATCAGCTTCTTGATTTTGGTCGGCGTCGGTGAGGCGAAGGACAGGAAGGCGTGCCTCCCCTTAACCCGCCCCTTGCGGGCGGGTCGAAAACGCCTTTAGCGTTTTCGGGGCGGGGTTAGCCTTGGCGAAGCCGGGGCGTTCTTGCTTCGAGCAAGTTCTGACCGGCCAGAGTCCGGCCCCTGCAACCCGACCCCGCCCCAAAACCGCTTTGCGGTTTTGACCCGCCCGCAAGGGGCGGGTTAAGCGGAGCGTGGGGTTTCGTTCGGGCGATTCCGAGAAGCACGGCCACAGGCCGTCATTCCGGGCGGAGCGGAGACCCGGGATCCGTGCAGCCTGAGCGGCCCTTGCTAGTCGCCACCGGGGCCTCGGCTGAATGGGTCCCCGCTTTCGCGGGGATGACGCCACTGGAGAGGTGTGATGGCGCGGGGAGCGGGCTGCGTCGCCCCTCGGCGCGGAATCGAGCACGCAGACCCTCGTCGTGCCGCAATCCGGCGGCTTCACCGGCGGCAATACCGCGACCTTCACCGGCAATGTCGTCGCGCGATGCCATGAGACGACGACCGACAACCCGTTGATCCTGGCGCCGTTCCTTGGCCGCTCATACGACAGGGGCATATTGAGCGGCAATTGGGGCAGCGGCGCCAATGCGCAGTCGCTGACGATCTCGTTCAACCGCGCGTTCTGATCCGGGGCGGATGCGAAAACGGGGTGCCCGCCATGGCCGGCGGGGTGTCGCGGGCTGCCCATCGCTTCCCTCCGCGGCTGATGTTAGCATTCGCGCGAGGAACGAAGCCATGCCACAGCAGCCGCCTGATACCGATCGCACGCCGCCGCGCGCGAGCATTCTCGATGCGGCGCTCCGCATCGGGCTCGTCGCGGCGCTCGCTTATACGACCTTTCGCATCATCACGCCGTTCATGGGCATGTTGCTCTGGGCGGCGATCCTGGCGGTCATGCTCTATCCGCTGCATCGCCGCCTCGCCGCGCGGCTCGGCAATCGCTGGTCGGCGCTTTTGATCGGGCTGATCGGCGTCGTCGTGACGCTGGTGCCGATCGTCGTCGTCGTGGCCTCGCTCGCCGAGACGATGATGGCGCTCGTCGGGCAGATGCAGAGCCACCAGCTGGTCCTGCCGCCGCCACCGGCCCGGCTCGCCGATCTGCCGCTCATCGGGACGCGGCTGAGCGAGGCCTGGGCGCTCGCCGCGACCAATGCGCCGGCGGCGTTCGCCAAATATCGCGACGCGCTCACTGGCCCGGCCACATGGGTGCTGTCCTTCGCCAGGGGGCTCTTGGCGGGCGAGGTGACCTTCGTCGTCTCCTGCGCGCTCGCCGGCGTGCTCGTCGCCTATGGCGAGGGCGCCGCCGCCTTCACCCGCCGCCTGATGCAGCGCATTACCGGCAGCGCCGAGCGCGGGACGCGCCTCGTCACGCTGACGGCGGCGACGATCCGCGGCGTGGCGATCGGCGTCGTCGGCGTCGCGACGATCCAGGCGCTGCTGCTCGGCATCGGCTTCTTCGCCATCGGCCTGCCGGCGGCGGGGCTCCTGACGCTCGCGACGCTGCTGCTCTGCATCGTGCAGGTGCCGGCCATGCTGCTGACGCTGCCGGTCATCGGCTATGTCTTCGCGACCGAGGCGACGGGGACGGCGGTCGTCTTCGCGGTCTGGACGCTCGTCGCCGGGCTCAGCGACAATGTGCTGAAGCCGATGATGCTCGGCCGCGGGCTCGAAGTGCCCATGCCGGTGATCCTGGTCGGCGTCATTGGCGGCATGATCTCGGAAGGTCTGATCGGCCTCTTCGTCGGGCCGGTGCTGCTTGCCGTCGCCTATGTGCTGCTGATGGAATGGCTGCGCCAGCACCCGTCCGAGGGCGCGCCCCCCGAGGCGGGGAACGCGACGGCGCCGTAACGCCAGACGAAAAGGGCAGGCCGAGGCCTGCCCTTCATCGGGGATCGAGCAGAATGCGTCAGTTGGTGCCCGGCTGGGCCACGACGCGCAGATAGGGCTTAACGGTCTTCCAGCCGCCGGGGAACTTCTCCTTGGCGGCCTCGTCGGAAACGGCCGGGACGATGATCACGTCCTCGCCATTGGTCCAGTTGACCGGGGTGGCAACGGAGAATTTGGCGGTGAGCTGCAGGCTGTCGATGACGCGCAGGATCTCGGCGAAATTGCGCCCCGTCGAGGCCGGGTAGGTCAGCGTCAGCTTGAGCTTCTTGTCCGGGCCGATGACATAGACCGAGCGCACCGTCGCGGTGTCGGAGACGTTCGGATGGATCGCGCCGTAGAGATTGGCGACCTTCTTGTCATGGTCGGCGATCAGCGGGAAATTCAGCGTTGCGCCGGTCGCGTCCTTGATGTCGGCGACCCACTGGCCGTGATTGGAAAGCTGGTCGACCGAAAGGCCGATCACCTTGACGCCGCGCTTGTCGAATTCGGGCTTGAGCTTGGCGACTTCACCGAGTTCCGTGGTGCAGACGGGGGTGAAGTTCTTCGGGTGCGAGAAGAGCACGCCCCAGCTGTCGCCCAGCCATTCATAGAAGGAGATCGGCCCCTCGGTCGTCTCGGCGGTGAAATCGGGAACGATGTCGCCCAGGTTCAGTGCCATGTCGGGAACTCCCTTGATCCGTTGTACAGGGCCGGCCGCCCCGGCGCGCTCATCGCGTCCGGTGCCAGTCTTTGAGGAACGAGTATGGCGAGGGCGCGCGTCGGGTCAATCGCGGATTTCTGCGCGATTCTGTAATCTGGTTCCGAAATATCGGCGATATGAGCCACATAATTCCGGATATGGTGGCAATGATCGCTGATCGGGGAAAATTCGTGCGTTTCGTGCGAACGGCGGGATGGTTGATGAATCGTCAACCGAGTTCGGACAAAATGGCGGTGGGGCGTGACGATGAAGGTGCCATCATGTTGAAAAAGCCGATCCGGGCACTGATCCTGTCGTTGGCGGCCTGGTCGCTCGCCGTGCCGGCCATCGCCGATCCGCTGGAGACGACGCCGGCCAAGGTGCTGTTCAGCCAGGTCAACACGCCGATCCCGATGCAGGCGCGCTCGATCGGCTCCTATGCCAAGGGTTGCCTCGCCGGCGCCGTCGCGCTGCCCGTGAACGGGCCCGACTGGCAGGCGATGCGCCTGTCGCGCAACCGCAACTGGGGTACGCCCGAGCTGGTCGCCTTCACGGAGAAGCTCGCGGCCGAGAGCAAGCGCCTCGATGGCTGGAAGGGCCTGCTCGTCGGCGATATGGGCCAGCCGCGCGGCGGCCCGGCGCTGACCGGCCATGCGAGCCACCAGATCGGCCTCGATGTCGATCTCTGGCTGACGCAGAGCCCCGGCCGCACGCTCTCTGTTTCCGAGCGCGAAACCATGGTGCCGATCTCCATGGTCAACGAGAAGGCGCGCAAGATCGATCCCGCCGCCTGGACCGGCGGCCAGTTCCGCCTGATCCGCCGTGCCGCGCTCGATCCCGAGGTCGCGCGCATCTTCGTCAATCCGGCGATCAAGAAGCAGCTCTGCGTCCAGGCCGGGCCCGATCGCGCCTGGCTCGCCAAGGTGCGCCCCTGGTGGGGCCACACCTATCATTTCCATGTTCGCCTGGATTGCCCGCCCGGCATGGCGAGTTGCGTGCCGCAGAAGGCGCCGCCGCCCGGCGATGGCTGTGGCGCGGAACTCGACGCCTGGCTGAAACCGCCGCCGCCTCCGGTCAAGCCCGTGAAGCCGGTCAAGCCCGTCAAGCCGCGGCCGATCATGCTGTCCGACCTGCCGGCCGCCTGTCGCGAGGTGCTGATCGGCGCTCCGCCCGGCATCAAGCCGCAGCCGATGATCGCCAATGCCGCACCCGCGCCGGCCGCTGCCGCCGACGATGCGGCGCCGGCCGATGTCGAAAACCCGGTCGACAGTGCCGCGCCGCCGGCCGCCATGCCCGGCTCGGTCTATTGAGGCAGAATTCGCCTCTCCCCTCGGGGGAGAGGCGACGGGGATCAGGCCGCGTCGGCGACCCAGTGCTTCATCGTCGAGAGGCTGCGCTGGTATTGCGGCGGCGCGTAGGCTTGCGCCCCCAGCGTATAGGCCGCGCGCCAGGGCCAGCGCGGATCGGCGAGCACGGCGCGGGCGAGCGCCACCATGTCGGCCTTGCCCTCGGCGATGATCGCCTCGGCCTCGGCCGGCGTCGTGATCAGGCCAACCGCGCGCGTCACGATCTGGGCGCCGTTCTTGATCTCAGTCGCGAAGGCGGTCTGGTAGAGCGGGCCGACCGGGATCTTGGCATCGTGCACATTGCCGCCGGTGGAGGCGCAGATATAGACCACGCCGGCTTCCTTGAGCGCGGACGCCACGATGATCGCCTCCTCGGGCGTGAAGCCGCCCTCGGTCCAATCCGTCGCGGAGAGGCGCGCGCCGACGAAGACGCGCTCCGGCAGTGCGGCGCGGACGGCCTTTGCCACTTCGAGGATCAGCCGCATGCGGTTCTCGAGGCTGCCGCCCCAGCGATCGGTGCGCTTGTTGGAGATGGGCGAGAGGAACTGGTGCAGGAGGTAACCATGCGCGCCATGGAGCTCGACGAAATCGAGCCCGGCGCGGGCTGCCCGCCTGGCCGCTGAGGCGAAGGCGGCGATGACGGTCTCGATGCCGGCCTCGTCGAGCGCGGTCGGGGTATGCCAGCCGGGGCCGAAGGGGATCGCCGAGGGGCCCACGGTCTGCCAGGGGTCCTGATCGGCCTTCAGCGCGCCGCCGCCATGCCAGGGCAGTTGCGAGGAGGCCTTGCGGCCGGCATGGCCGAGCTGGATGCCGAAGACGGTGCCGGGCGCGGCGACGCGGCGGGCGGCGGCGAGCTTTTCGCCGATCATCGCCTCGTTCTGATCGGAATAGAGGCCGAGGCAGCCATGCGAGATGCGGCCGCGCCGCTCCACGCCGGTCGCCTCGAAGGTGATCATGCTGGCGCCGGAGGCCGCGAGCGACATCCAATGATGGAAATGCCACTCGCCCGGCGTGCCGTCATCGGAGGAATACATGCACATGGGCGCGATGGCGATGCGGTTCGGCAGCGTGACGGGGCCGACGACAAGCGGGGAGAAGAGCTCTGACATGGGATCCAATGGCGATTGCGTGGGAGGGAGAAAACCGATGGCCGAGACTTAAGCACGGCGATCAGCGCAAGGAAGAGCCTACCCCGTGGAGGAACTCTTTCGAGAACGGCAACAATTCCGTCAGCGCGCGGGATCAAGCCGGTTTGCCGAGGACCCGTTGACACGCCACCAGCCGGCGATCGCATGGCGCGGCCGATGGGCCGGCAGGACTTCATGCGGAATCTCCTCGGAGAGCATCAGCACGATGCGCCCCGCCATAGGCTGGATCGCCTCCGCCGGTGCGCCGTGATCATCGGGCGCGGACCAGACGCGCAGGAAGCCGCCATCTTCGGCGCTCCAGTCGGGATCGAGATAGGCGACCAGCGAGACGACGCGGTTCTTCGCGCCGGCGAGACTGTCGAGGTGGCGGCCATAGAAGCCGCCCACCGGATAGGCGATGAAATTACACTCGAAATCGAACAGGCCCAGGAAGAGCCGGCGGTTGATCGCCGTCTTCAGCCCATCGGCGAGCGCGAGGAAAGCGCGCTCCGCCGCCGTGCCGCCATCGAACCAGCGGATCGCGGCGCGGCGAATGTCGCCGTCGCGCCGCAGCCCCGCATCGCGGCCAACGCCGGCGCCCGAGAGCAGTCCGGCCTGCTCGAGGCCGTGCAGTTCCGAAAGCAGCCCGGCGACGAGGGCGGGCGGGAGAAGCCCATCGGCAACCGCGAAGCCCTGCGTCGCAAGTCGGTCGACGAGGCGGCTTGTCGCCTCGTCATCCAGCGTGGCCGCATCTTCGGCGAAGGCGCTCACGCTGCCGCGACGCCTGTCCCGATCGGGCAGGAGACGCCCGTGCCGCCGAGGCCGCAATATCCGTTCGGATTCTTGGCCAGATATTGCTGGTGATAGTCCTCGGCGAAATAGAACGTCGGACGATCGACGATCTCGGTCGTGATGGCGCCGAAGCCGCGCTTGCCGAGCGCCGCCTCATAGGCATTGCGCGCCGCCTCGGCCTGCTGCCTCTCGGCGGCGTTGGCGACATAGATGCCGGAGCGGTACTGCGTGCCGACATCATTGCCCTGGCGCATGCCCTGCGTCGGGTTGTGGCCTTCGAAGAAGATCTTCAGCAGCCCCTCATAGGAGATGCGCTTCGGATCATAGGCGACGAGCACCACTTCATTGTGCCCGGTCAGGCCCGAGCAGACTTCGTCATAGGTCGGGTTCGGCGTCTCGCCGCCGGCATAGCCGACCGCCGTCGCATAGACGCCGTCAGCCTGCCAGAACATGCGCTCCGCACCCCAGAAGCAGCCGAGCCCGAACACGGCCGTCTCGATGCCTTCGGGATAGGGCCCTGCAATGGCACGGCCATTGACGAAATGGGCGCCCGGCCGGGTGATCGGCGCGGCGCGACCGGGGAGGGCGGTGCCGGGCTCGGGCAGCTTGGTCTTGCGGGCGAAGAGGTCGAGGAGATTCATGGGAGGACGTCTCCTTTCGGAAGAGAGGATCAAGAAAGGTGTCTCAGGCGACCGCGGCGCGGAACGGCCTGGGCTTGCCGGCGAGGACGAGCAGGGCGCCGAGAGCGCCGAAGACGAGCCAGACCGGCAGGGTCAGCAGGAACTGGATCACAGGATACCAGACCCAGGCACCGACATAGACCTCGACATGGCTCGCCACCGCGGCCTGCGCCGCGGCAAGGCTGTCGGGATCGAAGGAGAACCAGGCTTGTCCGAGCGAGGTCAAAGTCAGCGTCGAGGCCGCGATCGATCGGGTCCCGTCGACGACGAGCGCAATCAGGGCGCCGGCGATCGCGAACAGACCGAGAAGACGGACGAGCCAGCGAACCATCGGCGGAACCTGCAAGGCACACATGTTGACGGGGAGCAGTGGCCGATAAATAGGTGTTCGGGGGGATTTCGGCAACGGCAAGCCAACGATCCACAGCTTGATCGGCAACGGTGCCTTCCTTCGCCGGCCAAGCCTTGCGTCCGGCCCTTGCTTCGTGATACCGCACGCCCGGTCTTCAGAGCGATCAGAACTTGCGGCTCCGCAAGATTGCTGCATCCGCCTTGCGCCGTTCCAGCGGCCGAAGACATGCTGCCGCCGCGATCGCCGTCTTTGGCATGATCGACGCGCGGAAGCTGGCCATTTGGCCGGCACAAGGGCCGCAAGGCTGCGATACGGAGGGGTGGCCGAGTGGTTGAAGGCGCACGCCTGGAAAGTGTGTATACGGGAAACCGTATCGCGGGTTCGAATCCCGCTCCCTCCGCCATTTCTGATGCCTCGATGACCGCTCAAAACGGCTGAATGCAGCCAGAACGGCCGATATCAGCCATTGACGCGGAGCGCCAGATGGGCACGAGTGTACCAGCAACTGTACCAGATAGCGGTTCAGGCGGGGTTCGGGTGGCTCGACGGCTCAAGAAGCGCAACGGCGTTTGGTATTATTCGCGGCAGGTGCCCGCCAGGTTCGCCGACGTCGATCGTCGTGGCTGGGTCGCGATCTCCCTTGAAACCAGAGACCTCGCACGCGCCGAACGACTGAAGGGCGCCGTCGAGCGCGAACTGGAGGCCTATTGGGTCGCCTTGAAGCGCGGCGATTCCGATGACGACAAGGAGCGCTATCGCGGCGCGATCGATCGCGCGCGGCTCGAAGGATTCGAATATCGGGAAGCGCCGGCGCTCGCCAATTCGCAGCTGGACGATATCCTTGCTCGGCTGCAGCGGCTCGAGCAGATGAAAATCATCGGCGCCGGCATGGATGCCCAACCGCCGACGCCGGCCGAAGTACAAGCCGCCGATGCGCTGGCCGGCGGCCTGTCCTCTCCAGCCCTGAAGCTGTCGGATGCGCTCGCCGAATTCTACAAGCTGACCCGCGACAAGGTCCGCGCGAAATCGGAAGATCAGTTGCGGCGCTGGAAAGCGCCTCGCCTCAAGGCGGTCAACAATCTGATCGAGTTGGTCGGCGACAAGGCGATCATCGACGTGAACCGAGCCGATGCCCTTTCCCTGCGGGCGTGGTGGCAGGACCGGGTGATCGACGAAGATTACACACCAAACAGCGCCAACAAGGATATCGGGCATCTCGCGCAGCTGTTCGACACCCTCAATGACGGCCTGCAGTTGGGGCTTTCGAAGCCATTCCAGAAGCTCCGTTTGGCTGACGAGGAAATCAAGCAACGGTCCCCATTCACGAGCGATCAGCTCCGCCACATAGCGAAGCCGGCGACGCTCGCCGGGATGAACGACCAGGCTCGCTGGATCGTCATGGCGATGATCGAGACCGGCATGCGACCGAGTGAGATTTGTGGGCTCGAGAAGGATGACATCATCCTCGATACTGCCGTTCCGCATGTGAAGATCCGGATGAAGGCCTATCGACGCCTGAAGACCCCCTATTCGCAGCGCGACATCCCGTTGATCGGCATTTCTTTGGAAGCGTTTCAGGCGAACCCCGATGGCTTTCCTCAGTACCGGGACCGCACCTCGCAGCTGTCCGCTCTGGTGAATAAGGTGATGAGGGGAAGACACCTGCTGCCGACCGAAGATCACAGCCTCTACTCGATCCGCCACAGCTTCCAGGACCGCCTGACGGCCGCCGACATGCCTGATCGCCTGCAGGCCGACCTGATGGGCCACAAGTTCAACCGGCCGCGCTATGGCGAAGGGCCGACGCTCGAGCACAAGCTCGAATGGCTGTCAAAAGTCGTCGTTACTGCAACGCAGATCTGCGAGAGCTGAATTGCAGGAGCAAGGCCTTGTTGAGGGAGAAACCGAGATCTCGTTCACTTTCGTCGAGCCTGATCGCGAAATCACTGTGCTGACGGTGAAAGAAGACAAAGAGCAGGGGTTAAGGCTTTTGCTGCGTTCGCCTGACACACTTTCTGCGCTTGACGATTATGCGGACGGTCCAGACCTCAGTGCGTTCGCAGGGCAGCGGATAAAGGAGAGCCGTTATTCAATTCATGCGAGCGATGAGAGTGTAAACGGGATCAACCTGATAAAGCGAACACTGCGTTTGTTCGGGGGCGTTGAACCGATTACATCTGTCCACCTGACCAAAGCAATCAAGACTGCCAATCAATTTGCGCCGATCTACACTCGGCGTGTCGGAGAGTTGGGGGAGGCGCATAAGTATAAACCGGGGAAGGGGCGGCTGATCCGGCTTGGCGCATATGATCCTAACAAGTTTACGGCATTTTTCATGGTTGTTATTTCATCCCCCGAGCGAAGTCTAAATAATCTTCGGCCCAGAACGACCAGCGTTTTTGAGTATAATTTTACACGGTTCAAAATAACAGTTGTGGTAACCTATCTGCCGATACCAACCCTCAAGAAAGGTCATCTCTTTCATCTGGTCACCATTAATCCTGATCTGGCGGTCAACGAAGAGGAGAAAGCAGCGGCGCTAGCGGCCATCGACGGCTTTGATGATCTTGAAGTCATGGATCTATTCGCACATATGGCGAGAGCTGCCGAGGATATTCTGATCGATGATGTCGCCCGAGGGGGTGGGCCACCGCGCGATTCCTCGTTTTGGCAGGCGGTCCTTAGAACCGGCCTCTACAAGGAGGCAGACCAATCGGAATATCTATCGAGACTTGCACAGGTTATGGGTTACGACCCGCCTTCGTAGCAGACATTCGATCTCGCATTTTTCTCGAGCCACATCATAATTCTGTTGTCGAGCATGTGGTCAATGTGCCACAAATCGCCTTGTCAGCTGATGGGCTGGATTATTGCGTTGGTCGCCGAGTGAAGGCGATTCGATGCAGAAGTCACACTCGATAGACCGCCAACGCCGGACCCTTTTGGGCCCGGTTTTTTTATATCCAGTTTCTGGGATCCTGCGGGTTTGGCGGCCTGCAGGTCAACGGCCGGGTCGGTCGGTGGCAACTGCGAGGTTGGTCGTGGCGCGACCAACCTCGTACATCTCCTCAACGACGGAAGACCGATCGCGTTCATGAGCACCGGCACGATTACGGTCAAAGGGCGTTCCATCGTCGTGACCGAGCGCAGCCTTGGTCGACGCGCGCCAGTTGTTCCGCACGACCAGCGCCGTGAGATGGCTCAGAAAGTCGATGATATCGAGGCGCGGCTGAATCGGTTGACCGTCTCGCGGCACGACCCCGAACGCTTCTTCGTTCAGCGATCCGAGCTCGCCGACGATCTGCGCCGACTCGCCGTGAGCCTGCGCGAATAGAATTTCCGAACTCAGCACGACGATCCGCCGCTCGGCTCTCGTAGAGCGTTCCGAGCTCGCGGCAATGCGGTCGCCATGGGAACCACCGCTCCTCCGCTTCGGCCGAGGGATTGCCGCTCATTGCCGATCGTCGTGCTGGGCCTGCAAAGCTTCCCATCATACCGGAGATCCGAATGCACCGCCCGTCGCTGCGCATGCTGCTTGCTGCGTCCGCTCTTCTGGTCGCCGCAGGCTCGGCGTCCGTCGCCCTGTCGCCGCCGATGCCCGGCCGAGAACTGATGGTGCTGCATGAGCCGCGGCGCGCGCGCCTGGCCGTTCGTCGGCGCTATCCGAAGACGGGCGCATCGTATCCATCGAATGGGCGCCGCGAATGGGAGCGACGCCAGAAGCAGATCGCCAGCGGTCGCCTGACCGAAGCCAACGGGCTCGTGCGCAACGCCGCCTAGGTGCTGGTGCTGATCGTCGGCGCCGGCGCGTTGAATGTCGCGGCCGAGCGCTGACGATCTCCATTTCGGGCGAGACGTTGCAACATGCCGCTCACTTTCGATCTTCGCGACTTCGAGCGGATGGCCGATCGGCTGGGCGGTGCTGTTGATCAGCTGCCGTTCGCCCTTGCCAACGCCTTGACGGCGGCGGCTTTCACCACACGCGCATTTCTCGTCGACGACGTCTGGCCCCGGCACGTCGAGCAGAGGAACAAGCGCTTCATCAGCGCATCGCTCAGGATCGATAAGGCGACCAAGCGCAACCTGTCGGTCTCGATCTTCGACAATTTGGGCCGCGGGCATCTCGCGCTCCACGCCAAGGGCGGAACCAAACAGGCCAAGAAGCGCCTTGCGATCCCGGCCACCGGCGCGGTGAGGCGCTCCGGCAAGGGTGTGAGGAAGAGCGAGACGCCTTACGCAATTCGCGCGATGACGCCCGCCAGGGCGCTGCGCGTGCTGCCGCATGGCATTTTTGTCGGCAAGGGGGGCCGACTGCATCTCGTCTATTCCTTCAAGCAATCAGCCCACCAGCCTGAAGATGTTCCCTTCTTCGAGAGCTTCCAGCGCGTCATGCGGGCAGAACTGAAGGCGGGCTTCTCGGCATCGCTGAAGAACGCCATGGCGACGCGTGGGAAGAAGTCCCGATACGACCGTGAAGCGGCGCTTGGACGCCGCCGGCTGGGGAGTTCTCACGGCAACGCCGGCTCGCGCCGATGACGAGGAATGGAGACCAGCATGCCGCAGTCCACCGAGACCGTTGTCCATGAACGGCGCGTCCGTGTCCGTTTCGATCGGCGCGAACTGGAGCTCCTGATCGCAGAGGCGGCCGCGCGTGAAGCGGGCATTCTGGTGACAGACGTCGTCTGCAAAGTGACGTTCGAGGACGCGACAGAGGGCTCGCCGGCCTACCGCGTCGGAGTTCGCGCGGTGGTCGACATCGTCGAGAAGCTGGGACCGCCCGGTTCGGCCGCCTGACGCTCAGCCCTCCGGGGGGCCTTGGGTCCTTCCGCCCCCCGGCCCCCGGGCGGGGTACGCGCGACCGCGGACCGTGACGCGGCGTGGGGTCGCAAAACTGGGTAACAGGTAACAGGGTAACAATCAGGGCCCGCCTCGTTTCATGGCAGCAGAGGATCCGGGCTTCGTCTCCCAGGCGGATTATGGTCGTCACCGCGGCGTCTCGCGAAAGACTGTAACGGACTGGAAACAAAAGGGCATTCTTGTTCTCGACGCGCGCGGTCGTGTCGATGTGGCGAAGACCGATGCCGCCCTCAACGACCGGCCGGCGACCTATCGCGGCGGTGTTACCTCCGAGGCGCCGAGGCGGGACGAGGGTAACAAATCGCCGCTGACCCGCCGGGAGGTAACAGCCGCTGTTACCCCCGAGGGTAACACCGTCGTCGACGAGGAAGCTGACGGACTGCTCGACGCAGACATCTCCGATGAGGGGATCGAATCCGCTGGCAGCTGGAAGCTCGCAGAGGCGACACGCGTCAAAGAGATCTACCTCGCTCTCAAGCGACGGCAGGAATACCTCGTCAGCCAGGGCGCGCTGGTCGCGATCGAGGAGGTCGCCGTGCAGCTCGAGGCCGAATACACGATCGTCCGCGAACGCCTCCTGGGCATCCCGGGCAAGATTGCCGCCTCGCTGGTGGGGCTCGATCGCGCGGCGATCGAAGAGAAGATCCTCGAAGAAATCAGTGAGGCCTTGAGCGAGCTGCATGATCAGGGAAATGTTCAGGCCGGGAGCGCTGGCGCTTCTGGCTCGCCTGACGCTGGCGAGGCTCGCACTTAGGCCGCCGCCGCGGCTCAACCTGATCGAGTGGGCGGATACCTACCGCCATATCTCGTCCAAGACATCGGCTTCACCAGGTCGGTGGAAGACGCGGTCGCAGCCGGTGGCCTTTGGGCCATTCGCGGCAGTGACCGAGGCCGACACACATACTGTGACCGTGATGGCGGGCACTCAGGTCGTGAAGACCGAGCTCGATATCAACGTCGCACTCTATTTCGTGCATCAGGATCCAAGTCCGATCCTGTTCGTGCAGCCGACCCAGGGCGCTGCCGAAGCGTTCTCCAAGGAACGCATCGAGCCCACGATCGAGGTCAGCCCGGAGATCCGGGAAGCGCTCGCGCCATACGCTGCGCGCAGCACGATCACGCATAAGGAGTATCGGGGAGGGTCGATCGACTTCGTCGGTTCGAACTCGCCGACCGACCTGGCGTCGCGCCCGAAACGCATCGTCATTTCAGACGAGATCGACAAGTATCCGCCATCCGCTGGCAAGGAAGGCGATCCGCTTATCCTGGCCGAAGAGCGCGCATCGACCTATCACGCGCTGGGTCGGGCGAAATTCGTCAGGACCTGTTCGCCGACCGACGAGGACACTTCGCGCATCGGCCGGGAATACCGTGCCAGCGATCGCCGTCGCTGCTTCGTACCGTGCCCGCATTGCGGCGACCGGTTTCAGATCGAGTGGCGCCATGTCGTGTGGAGCCGCGACGATATGGGCGAGCACCTGCCGGAGACGGCAAGCATCTGCTGCCCAGCGTGCGGCGTCCTCTGGTCCGAAGGCGACCGGGTCCGCGCGCTGACAGGGCTGGCGGACCTGCCAGACCATGGATGGCGGCAGACGCGCGCGTTCTCGTGCTGCGGTGAGCGGCAGGAGCCCGAGCTATGGGATCGGCAGGGCAGGTCGCTCTGCAGGACGTGCGGCAAGAGGCCTGCCTATGGCGGCCATGCCGGCTTCGTCATCTCGAAGCTGTTGTCGATCCGACATCGGCTTCCCGATCTAGTCACCGAGTTCATCACGGCCCAGGGCGACCCGGAGCTGCTGAAGAAGTTCGTCAACACTGCGTTGGCCGAGCTCTGGAAGCCGGCCGGGCGCGAGACACTCGACGGTTCGGGCTTGATTGCTCGCGCCGAAACCTACGGTCCGGAAGACCTGCCGAACGAGGTGATGGTCATCACCGGGTTCGCGGACGTTCAGGGTGACAGGCTTGAGGTGCAATTGGTGGCCTGGGGGCCCGATGAGGAAAGCTGGCCGTTCCTCTATGAAGTCATCTCCCAGGACCCGGCGCAGCCGGCGGCATGGAAAGAACTCGATGCGCTGCTGAAGCGCAAGTTCAAGCGTCGAGACGGTCGCGTCCTTCGCGTTGCTGCCTTCGGCATCGATACGGGCGGCCACCATGGCACGCAGGTGTTCGCCTTCTGCAAGGCTCGCCGCCGCCGGCGCATCTTCGCGACCAAGGGCGTTGCAGGGCAGCGACCGATATGGCCGAACCAGGGTCGCAAGGCCAAGACAGGCGATCTGTTCTGGCCCGTCGGCGTCGACGGCGCCAAGGACGCAATCTATGGGCGCCTCAAGATCGAGGCTCCAGACGAGCCTGGCGGCCGAAAGCCGGGCCTAATTCACTTCCCGACTGAGCCCGGCTTCGGGCCCGACTATTTCGAGCAGTTGACGTCTGAGCGTCGCGAGATCCGCAAGCGCAACGGCCGTCCTTACGCGATCTGGATCCTGCCCGAGGGCAAAAGGAACGAAGCGCTCGACACGTTTGTTGGCGCGCTCGCCGTCCGGAAATCACTGCCGCGCCGGATCGACGCTGCTCTCGAATACGATCTCGCGCCGGAAGCTGCCGAGACTGAGGCTGAGGCAGAACCAGCCCCGCCGAAAAAAGAACGTCCGGCGAGCCCGGGTCGAATCGAGCGCCAGCGCGGCTGGCTGCAATCCAGGAGATAGGCCATGGCCGAGACCACCCCGGACGACGCTGCGGCGGCGGAAGCCGCGGCGAAGGCGATCGCGGATGCCGAGGCTGCAGCCAAGGCGGATGCTGAAGCGACGGCGGAAGCCGAGGCGAAGGCGATCGCGAATGCCGAGGCCAAGTCCAAAGCGGAGGCCGAAGCGGCGGAGGCCTCCGCGAAGCAGAAGTCGCCGCGTGCCGCAAAGGACAAGGCTGACAAGGCGCCGGCGGCCAAGAAGAGCGAAGGTACCCTCGACACTCCCGCGAATCCCGTACGAACGCTCGCCCTGAAAGGTGAGGGGATCTTGAGCCGCCATCGGAGCGGCGTCTGGTCCTATCCCGGTGCACCGCTCGACCCGAGCGCGACCAATCTGGTGCTGCCCGTCGAGTACGTCACCGAACAACAGATCCGCGAGGCTCTCGCCGGCACCGACTATGCGGTCATCACCAAGGACCCATTGCATGAGCCTCTGGCCATCCGCCTCCTCGGCGATGGTGAAGTCGCACGGCCTGCAATCTCGAATGCGATGGCGGGGTCGGCCGAGGCCGGAACCGAGGTTCCGAAGAATTACCGGCCCGAGCACGATGCCGGCATGCCGGCGGCCGGGAGCAAGCGCTGAGCGCAATCATGGCGACGCAAACCGAGCTCCAGTCGCGCCTGCAGGCGATCGAAACAGCGATCGCCAGTGGCACACGCCGCGTGTCCTACGATGGCAAGAGCGTCGAATACGCGTCTCTCGCCGAGATGCGATCGATCCGCGATGAGCTGCGCCGCGAACTCGGCATAGCCGTCCCGTCGCGTCGGCGCGTTGCCCGATATAGCGGCGGCTACTGATGCAGGCAGCCAACTGGATTGATCGGGCCATCGGCTATGTGGCGCCGGCAGCAGCGTTGCGCCGTGTCCAGGCGCGAACGCAGATCGCTCGCATTGCCCGCACGCGTGCGCTCTACGAGGCCGCCTCGGCGGGGCGACGGACGCATGGCTGGCGCTCGGTAGGCACCGACGCGAACGCCGAGACGCGCATCGCCGCCGCCAAGCTCCGCGACGTCTCGCGCGACATGGTGCGGAACAACCCGTTCGCCTTCAGGACCAAGTCCGTGATCGCGAACAATGTCGTCGGCGCGGGCATCATTCCGGCGGTGAAGGCTGCGCGCCAGCAGCGGGCCGACAAGATCAAGGAGTTGCTCGACCAGCACTTTGACTCCACCGATATCGATGCCGACGGCCGCCTTAACCTCTACGGCCTGCAATGGCTGGCGATGGCGACCATCGTTGAATCGGGCGAGGTCCTGATCCGCAAGCGCATCCGCCGGCCTGAAGACGGTCTGGCCCTGCCGTTTCAGATCCAGATCCTCGAGCCCGACTTTCTCGATAGTTCCGTGGACGGTGCTCTCAGCAATGGCAACTTCGCGGTGCAGGGCGTCGAGTTCGACCAGCGCGGCAAGCGTGTCGCCTATTACCTGTTCGACGAGCATCCCGGCGCGACGATCGTCGGATCGCGCTCGAGCTTCAAGGGCAAGCGCGTCTCCGCCGACTTCGTCCTGCACGTCTGCAGGGTCGATCGCCCGGGCCAGGTCCGCGGCGTTTCATGGTTCGCGCCCGTCATCCTGCGCATGCGGGATTTCGCCGACTATACTGACGCCCAGCTCATGCGGCAGAAGATCGCCGCGTGTTTCGCGGCCTTCATCACCGGCTCATCGTTCGATGACGGGCTGGATGACGATCAGGACACGCGCTCATCGGGCGGCTATCCGCTCGAGACACTGGAGCCGGGTATCATCGAGCGGCTTGGCGAGGGTGAAACAGTCACCTTTGCCTCGCCGCCCACGACCCAGGATTTCGCCCCTTATGCGTCGGTCACGCTGCACGAGATCGCGGCTGGGCTGGGCATCCCCTACGAGGTCCTGACCGGTGATCTGTCCGGTGTGAACTTCTCGAGCGGCCGGATGGGTTGGCTCGAATTCGCACGGGCGATCGACACCTATCGCTGGAACATGCTGATCCCTCAAATGATGGGGCCGCTGGGGCGCTGGACCGCGGAGGCCGCCGCCGTCGTCACCGGTTCGTCCGAACCCTTCAGGATGGTGTGGACGCCGCCCCGTCGCGAGATGATCGACCAGAGCACCGAGATCAAGTCGGCCGTTTCGAAGATCCGCGCTGGCCTGAACTCGCGCAGCGACGAGGTGCGCATGCTCGGCTACGACCCGGAGAAGGTCGACGCAGAGATTGCCGCCGACAACGAGCGAGCCGATCGCATGGGCCTGGTCCTCGACTCGGACCCGCGTCGCAATAACGCGCAAGGCCAGGCGCAACCCGAGCCCTCACTCGCTGCATGACACCGGAGCACGAGGCGGCGCTCCTGATCGGCATTGCCAGCCGGGGGATCGGCGCGGCTGTAGCTGAGCGGATCATTCGGCTCAACCCGCACTGGGAGCGCGGACAGATCGTTCGCGGCTGGCATCCGGCACCCACGGCCAGTTCGTTCAGGTTCGAGCGCGGCGCCGTTTCCATCCCGGACTTCGACCGCAAATGGGGCCGTGGCGCCGCGCGGCGGCTTCCACGGTCAGCCTTCATCAGTCGCGGCGGCAAGCGTCGCGCCATCCGGTTCGATGCCTTTGCGCTCGGCCCTGCTGGTTTCAAGAATTGAGAGGATCCCCAATGTCGACCTCGCCTGCCGCAAGAAAGAGGGGGCGCCGTTCCTCGCCGCGCGCCCAGATGGAAGGCACGCGTTCGCTGGTGCTCAATGGCGAGCTGATCCTCTACGGCATCGTCGACCCGTGGGACTATTCCGACACCATTCGCGCCATCGACGTCATGGCGTCTCTGATCGAGCTCGACGCCCAAGAGACCATCGTGGTTCGGCTGAACTCGCCGGGCGGCTCCGTGATCGAAGGGTTCGCGATCTACAATGCGCTTCGCATGAGCGGCAAGCCGATCGAGGTGCATATCGACGCCCTGGCCGCGTCCATCGCGTCGGTCATAGCGATGGCTGGCGATACGATCGTCATGGCGGAGAACGCCAGTCTGATGATCCACGATCCCTATGTCGCAGCCTATGGCGGATCGGATGAACTGCGGAGCGCGGCTGACGAGATTGATCGCCTCAAGGGGATGATGGTCTCGATCTATGCCGGCAAGACCGGACTGGATGCTGCCGAAATCGAGGCCCTCATGGCCGCGGAAACCTACTTCTCGGCAGAGGATGCCGTGGCGAAGGGTTTCGCGACCGGTGTCGACAAGCCGCTGGCCATCGCCGCCTGCGCAAAGCTCGGGCGGGACGATCTGGCGCGTCTCAATGCGCCACTCGACGTCCGGGCGAAACTCGAACCCTCTCCCGCGGCACTGCCCGCTCAATCCCCGAGGAATGAAACGATGCCTCTGAACGACAAGGCCGCGGGTGAAATCGCCGCGGCCGAACGCACGCGCGTCACGAAGATCTTCGCCGCCGTCCGTAATGCCAAGCTTCCGCTGGAATTCGCCGACGAACTAGTCGACGCCGGTCTCTCTATCGAGGACGCGCAGACCCGGATCACGACCAAGGTTGCGGAGAGCAGCGACCCGGCCTCGGTCGCCAATGTCCGCGCCGCTGCGGTGACGGCCGAGCGCCAGCGCGTCCAGTCGATTCACTCGTCCGTTCGCGCCGCGAAGCTGTCTGCCGAGTTCGCCGACGAGCTCATTGCCGCGGGCGTGAGTGTCGAGGAAGCCGGTCAGCGCGTCATCGCGAAGTGGACCGAGGTGCAGGCCGCCGCCGATACCGATCCCGTGCCGCACCGCGGACAGATCCGCATCTCGGCCGACGAGGTCGAGAAGTGGGCGGAGGGCGCGACCAAGGGCCTGCTGGCGCGCGCCGGCCTGAAGGGCGGCGAACGCAACGAGTTCAGTGGCCTGACCCTCTATGAGCTCGCACGCTCGTCGCTCGATATTCGCAACATCAAGAGCGGCTCCATGGACCGCATGTCCATGGTTGGCACGGCCTTCACGGCGCGCAATGCCGGTCCCGGCTACCATTCGACCTCGGATTTCGGCAGCGTCCTCGCGACGGCCGCCTATCGTTCGATGATGACGGGCTATGAGGAGGTCGACGAGACCTTCGGCGAATGGACCAGCAAGGGCCGTGCGTCGGACTTCCGCCCGATCTCCCGCGTGGATCTCGGCCTGTTCCCGTCGCTCGACAAGGTGGAGGAGGGGGCCGAATACAAATACGCGACGATCGGCGACACCGGCACCACGGTTCAGGTCGCCACCTACGGCAAGATGTTCTCCATCACGCGCCAGGCGATCGTGAACGACGATCTCGGCTTCTTCGACCGCGTCCCGCGCAAGATGGGACGCGCGGCCAAGCGCACGATCGGCAACCTGGTCTACGCGATCGTCAATTCCAACCCGACGATGCAGGATGGTGTGGCGCTTTATCATGCGAGCCACGGCAACCTTGCCGCGGCTGCTGGCGTGATCAGCGTCACCAGCCTGGGCGCCGCACGCGCGGCCATGGCGCGGCAGAAGGACGAGGCCGGCGTAGGCACGGCCATCGGTGTCCGGCCGAAGTTCATCCTGCTGCCGCCGGAGCTGCTCGATCTCGCCCTGACCGTCATCGGCGCCGAGAAGACTCCCGGCGATGCCGCCGGCACGCCGAATGCCGTGCGCAACATCGCAACCCCGGTCAGCGACAGCCGCCTGACCGGCACGGCCTGGCACCTCGCGGCCGATCCGGCCCAGGTGGACACCATCGAGGTCACCTATCTCGACGGCGTCGAGGAACCGTTCCTGGACCAGCGCGACGGCTGGGGCGTCGATGGTTCGGAGTTCAAGGTTCGCATGGATGCGGGCGTGAAGGCCCTGCACTGGCGCGGCCTCTACAAGAACGCCGGCCAGTAACACCAGCTCGGCATGAACCGAAAAGGGCGGCCATCGGCCGCCTTTTTCTTATCCAACGCGAGGACCCCATGAAGAACTACATCCAGTCGGGCGACACGGTGACGGCGCCGGCGCCGGCAGGCGGAACCGTTTCCGGCCTGCTCTATGTCATCGGCTCGCTGATCGGCGTCGCCACCATCACCGCCGTCGAGGGCGTCAACGTCCCCTTCAAGACGTCCGGCGTCTACGAACTTCCCAAGACGAGCGCACTCGCCATTGCGGTGGGCGATGCGGTCTATTGGGATGCGGCGAACAAGGTCGTCAACAAGACGTCGGCCGGCAATACGCTGGTCGGCTACGCGACCGAGGCGGCAGCGAACCCGTCCGCCGTCGGTCGCTTCCGCCTCAACGTCTGACGACCGTGATCGATTTCGATCGCCTGATACTCGGCCCCGCGATGGATGCCTTCGCGCGGCCGATCATCGTCGTGCCCAAGAGTGGGGCCGCGCCCTATGGCGGCCGCGGCGACTATCGCGAGCCGCACACCGACATCCAGCTCGAGGATGGGAGCTTCTCCACCGCGAGCCCGACCATCGGTATTCGCCGATCCGAGTTCGCCCGCGTGCCGCAGCAGGATGACCGCGTCTACATCGATGTCGATGGGTTGACTGTCATTCCGAATGTCAGCCGGCTTTTCCTTGTCGCCGATGTGAAGCCAGACGGCGAGGGCGACGTGAAACTGATCCTCGCCGAGATCGATCCCTGATGCCGAGCTTCGAGATCGAGATCCGCGACGAGACGGCCCGACGTCTCGAAGCACTTTCCCGCTATGGCTCTCCTGCGCGCGTCCGCAAGAGCTTCATCCTGCCGACGCAAGACAGCGAGGTGCCTTGCGCCCTCGTCTATTTCGGCGGGGTATCCATGACGACCGACGGCGACGCCAATGCAGGCGCGCCGTCATTCGTCCATTCGGTTCGGCTGGTCGTCTCCTGCCTGGTCAAGGCGAACGATCCGGAAGAGCTGGAGCTTGAGCTCGACGATGCGGCCAACGAGGTCCTGGAGACCTTGCTGACCGATCCGTCCTGGCTCGAGCTCATCGACAGCGTCCCGCAGATCGATCGCAACTACAAGCTTCACGACGAGAACAAGCGGCTCCTGATGGCGGAGGCGCGAATGATCTTCACGATCAACTATAGCAGCGACTGGGAGCCGCGCGTTCCGGACCGGTTCGCGACAGGGCGAATTCGCACGGGCGACACCCCCGGCGACATCAACGCCGAACTCAACCTGCCCCAATCCTGAGGACCAGCATCATGAAGCTCATCCCAGCCGATCCGGCTGCGCCGCTCTATGGCCCGACCGGACAGCTCGTCGACCCGGTCGACGGCATCGAGGTCGATCCGCTCGACGTCTTCTGGCAGCGACGGATTCGCGCTGGCGAAGCGGTCGAAGCCCCCGCCAAGGCCTCCAAGTCCAAGGCCTAACCCCCGCAACCAATTCGCCTCGATCGGAGCGCGCCCATGTCGATTTCGTTCAACCAGATCCCTGCCAACTGGCGCCTCCCCCTTTATTATGCCGAGGTCGATCCGTCGAAGGCCGGGCAGAATGTGCTGGACCAGCCGGCACTGATCTGGGGCCATAAGCTGGCCTCCGGCTCCGCGACGCTGGACGTCCCCGTTCCGGTCGGATCGCTCAACCAGGCTCAGGCGCTTTTCGGCATCGGCTCGATGCTCGAGCGCAGCGTCGCCGCGTTTCTGAAGAACGATCAGGCTTCAGAGATCTGGTGCATTCCCGTGGCAGAGCCGGCCGCCGGCGTCGTGGCGGCGGGCAGCTTCACGGTTACCGGTCCCGCGACTGCCGCCGGCACGCTCAGCGTCTATATCGCCGGTCAGCTCGTCGAGATCGCAGTCGCCAGCGGCGACACGGCGACAGCGATCGCCACGGCCCTCGCGGCAGCGATCAACGGCAGTGCTACGCTGCCTGTCACCGCCGCGGCCGCCGCCGGCGTCGTGACCACGACCGCGCGCTGGAAGGGGCTGACGGGCAACGACATTCGGCTTGCTGTCAACCTCGGCGGCGTTTCCGCCGGTCAGGCGCTCCCGGGCGGCGTGGGCGTCGCCATCGTCCAGATGACGGGCGGCACGGGCACGCCCTTGCTGGGCAATGCCATCGCCGGCCTGGGCGATGATCCCTATGAATATGTTTCGTTCCCATGGAACGACAGCACGAGCCTCAATGCCATCGAGGCGGAGTTCGGCTTCGGCGACGCCGGCCGCTGGGGCTGGTTGCGCCAGCTCTATGGCCATGTCTTCAGCGCCTATCGCGGCACCTATTCGAGCCTGATCGCGTTCGGTGCCGGCCGCAATTCCGGAGTAACGTCGATCCTCGAGATCGAGCCCGACATGCCGACGCCGATCTGGGAGGTCGCGGCAGCGTACACTGCGCAGGCTGCTCGTTCGCTGCTCAATGATCCGGCCCGGCCGCTGCAGACGCTCCCGCTCTATGGCGTCGCCGGCGCCCCGAAGGGATCGCGCTTCCGTGCCTCCGAGCGCAACACGCTGACCATGTCCGGCTTCGCCGTGCAGGACGTGCGCGCCGATGGGACCGTCCAGATCGTGCGCGAGCAGACCACCTACCAGACCAACGCCTACGGCGTGACCGACACGGCCTATGGCCTGGTCACGACGCTGGCAACGCTGGCGCGTCTCTTCCGGAACCAGAAGCAGGTCATCACTTCCAAATACGGCCGTCACAAGCTGGCCAACAATGGAACCAGGTTCGGTCCCGGACAGGCCATCGTCACGCCGAACACGATCAGGGCGGAGCTGGTCGCGCAGTATGCCGCGGACGAATATGACGGGCTCGTCGAGAACCTCGCCGCCTTCAAGACTGGGCTCATCGTTGAGCGCGACAGCGGCAATCCCGATCGCCTCAACATTCTCTACGACCCCGATCTCGTGAACCAGCTGCGGATGTTCGCGGTCCTGGCGCAGTTCCGCCTGCAGTTCGCGGCGAATGCGTCCGAGACGACCGCCTGATCGCCCCGGCCATCTCAAATCAATAGGAGGCCCCCATGGGCAAGCGCATCGCCGGCATCGCCTATGTGAAGGCGAACGGGACGCAGTATCCGCTCCGCGGCAATTTTACGGTCAGCCCGTCTCCCACCGAACGCGAGGGCCTTGCTGGCCAGGACCGCGTTCACGGCTACAAGGAGATGCCGCGCGTCCCGTCGATCAGCGGCGATATCTCGATGGTGCCCGAGCTGTCCCTCGAGGAGCTGGATGCGATCACGGACGCGACCGTTACGGCCGAGCTCGCATCGGGCCACGTCTACGTGCTGCGCGGCGCCTGGACGAAATCTGCCCATGAGATCAACACGGCCGACGGCCAGGTCGCCGTGACCTGGGAAGGCCTGGAGTGCCATGAGCTGACGCCCTAAGGCTGTTTTGGCAACTCCTCGTTAGGTACTATTCCGCGGCACCCCTCAGACGCGCCTGCAATGATCAGGACCGTACTGGATAGCCAGCCCCCATCGACCACGACAGCCGCAGTCCCCTTCGGGACGTAGCATGAGACAAGCCTGTTCAACATCTGTGGGTTCGTCCTGTGCACTCCCGCGCGGATCAGCGTCATCGCCTCGCTGTAGGAGTCATTGTCCTTCCAGACGATCACCCCCTTGGCACCTTCCCGACCGAGAGGAATCGACTGGCCGTGGGCTGCAGCGATCCCAGCCACCGAAATGGCCGCCGCCAGAAAATACTTCAGCATTCTTCCCCCGATCACTGGAACCACTCGCTGTGACCCAAACACCTAAGCCATCGGATAACAAGATCCGGGTGCCACTCTCGCGTGCAATTCCTGCGCATGGCGAGCAGATCTCCGAACTCGTGTTCCGAGAGCCGAGCGGGCTCGACATCGCGCGCTGTGGCAATCCGGTGAAGCTCAATTTTGCCTACGATCCGCCTGAAGTGACGTTCGACGAGCCGAAAATGGCACGCATGATGTCCATGCTTGGCGACGTTCCCGCGTCCACGATCGAGAAGCTGACGGGCAGCGACTGGAACGCCTGCGCGTGGATGCTGTCCGGTTTTTTCATTCCTGGGGCCCCGACCCGATCAGGCGGTGCTGCCGACTAGCGCGGGTCTATCACTGCTCGCCGGGTGATTTCCTCGGCGAGCCGCTCTCCGTCATCAAGACGCTCGAGGAGGCCACCGTGAGGCTCCTCGACGAAGAGGCCGACGATCGTGACTGACGAACGACTTCGTATGTCTGCCGAGTTTCGCGACCGCGCCTCGGCCGGCCTGCGCAAACTGGGGCAGGCGATCCGGGCCCTGGGCATGATGGACGGCCTGCGCCGACTGTCCGTCGACATGGACCGGCTCGAACGCGCCGGCTATCGTGTGGGCGCTGCCATCGGCAAGACGATCAGGTTCACCGCCATCTCCGCCGCTGGCGCGGCGACGGTCGCCTCGGCGGCGATGATCAAGTTCGGCAAGGCCTCGGCCGACAGCCTCGATGATCTGGCGGCATTCTCGAAGCAGGTCGGCTTCAGCGCCGATTCCATGCGTACGCTGGAAGGCGTCGCGGCGCGCTATAATGTCAATGTCGAAGGCATGCGCAGCGGCATCGAGCGGTTCAATACGAATCTTGGCCGGCTCAAGGCGAACCAGGGCGCCTTCTATGGCTATCTGATCAAGACGAACCCGGCGCTTGCGCAGCAGTTCAAGCATGTGAAGACGACGGAGGAGGGGTATCTCCTCCTGTTCTCCGCGCTCGATAAGATCACGGATCCGTCTAAACGCGCGGCGTTCGTCAAGGCGGCAGGTATTGGCCAGGAGAGCCTGCGCTTCCTGGCCGATGGGTCCCTCGACCTCAAGGCGACGATCGAAGAGGTCAAGAAGCTGCAGGGCTATCTCGGGCCCAAGGCTTACGAGGATGCGGCTGCCTACGGCGATGCCATGGATAATCTGGGTCTGTCGTGGCGGGGCCTACGAGACAAGCTGACTGCGGCTGCCTTGCCGGCTATCGTTCCCATGCTGGAGGATCTCAATAAGTTCTTCGCGAACAACAGCGAGGCAATTGCTTCGGGCTTCCGTGAAATCGCCGTCGAGGTCAGCAACGGCGTTCGGTCGATGGCGAGCTGGTTTGGCAGCCTTAAATCGGATGATTGGAAGGGCTTCTGGAACGATCTGAAGGGCATCGCTTCCGCAATCAGCAACGTCGCATCCACGGTTAATCAGGTTGTCCAGGCCATGGGCGGCTGGAAGGTGCTGATCGGGTCGCTCATTGCGCTCAAGGTTGCCAACTGGATCAAGGGCCTTGCTGGCAATCTGACCGACCTGTTGCCGGGCATGGGCGGTACACCGGGCCCCGCCGACAAGAAGGGCGCGCCCTGGTGGGCGCCCGGTGTCCAGGCTTGGATGTATGATCAGGGCAAGACCTGGATGATGAATCGGCTGGATGCGTTGCCCCGCCCCAACGGGCCGGGTGCCGTCGCCGATCCCGGCAGTTTTGATCCTTGGGAGGACCTTAAGAAGATCATCGGCACATGGACGCGCGACACCGTCCAGAACAAGACCGCTGATCTCATCAGCGAACGAACTGGTCAAATCGCCGAGGCCCAGTCGCAGCTGTCGGACGCCAATTCGATTATCGCGGACATGCAGCGAAGCGGGAACGACAAGAAATACCCGGGCGCCTTCGAACGTGCACTGCAGATGCGCGATTCGATCCAGGCCCGCATCGCAGACCTGCGTGCCGGTCTTGAACTGCTGAAGCGCGACGGCGCGGATGTTGGTCGAAAGATGGGTGAGGAGGCTGGAAAGTCCTTCATCGACAGCATTCGATCCTTCTTCCAGAAGAGCTCCTACTCCGAGGGAGGCGTCTCGAATGGCGGGATCGTCAACGCCAGCCTGCGGATCGGTGGCGGACGGGCCGCTGGCCGGGCGCAGGCCATGGCCGGGCGGGGGCATGGCGTGGCGCCGAACTTCGGCTCGGCCAAATCCATGCTCGACCTGATCGGTACGGCAGAGGGCACGGACAAGGGGCGCGGCTACAACGAGACGCTCGCCTATGGCGCGTACACCGGCGGCGACCGCAATCTTGTCGGCATGACGCTCGACGAGATCGACGCGCTGCAGACACAGATGCTCCGCCATCCAGGCAATAGGTTCAATTCCTCGGCCCTCGGCCGTTACCAGTTCACCCGCACGCGTCTGCGTGACCTCAGGAAGCGTTACGGCATTCCGGGCTCGGCTCGCTATGATCAGAACTTGCAGGACCAGCTCGCCAAGCTCTCGCTTTCCGAGCGCGGCGGAACGCTCGGCGCCATTCGCAACGAGTGGGAGGGCCTGCGCAATGTCCCCGACGATATCCTGCGGGATGCCATGCGCCGCGATCGGCAGCGCAAGGAGAAGCGTCAGCGCGACAAGGTCGAAGGTGCGGCGAGCGTCGATGTCCGCTTTCATGGCACGCCGGCCGGCACCAAGGTCGGTGCGAAGGCCACCGGGCTGTTCCGCGAGGTCAGGCTCGATACAGGCCGCAGCATGAAGCCCGCCACCGCATGAGCTGGCGCAACCGCCTGCTGCCCGCCTCGTTTCGAGGCGTGCCGTTCCATTTCGAAGACAATGAGCGCGCGGGCGGCCGGCGCGGCGTCGTGCACGAGTATCCGAAGCGGAACACCGGCTACGCCGAGGATATGGGCCGGAGGCAGCGAACCTTCCGGGTTCGCGGATACACGATCGGTGCCAACTACGATCTGCAGGTCCGCCTGCTCGAGCTTGCCTGCGAGGCCGATGGGCCCGCTCTCCTCGTGCTGCCGACGCGCGGCCCTTCGCTGGTGCTCTGCAATGGCTTTGCCGCGATGGAGACGCGGGAAGAGGGCGGCTTCGCGACCATTGACATGGACTTCGTCGAGGCCGGCAGTGCGCCGAGCGCGGCCGCCAGCATCAACACCGGCGAGGCGGTCTCCAGCGCTGCGGATGCGGCTTCCGCAAGTGTTGCAGCCAGTCCAATGAGCGGGATCGGTCACCAGTGAGTACGAACCGGGAAATCGCCGAAGCGATCGCGCTCGGCAAGTTGTTATCCGACCAGCTGCTTGTTCGTGGGGGTCCTCGCGGGCAAAGCGCCTCGGACCTCCGTCGCGCCGTCGCGGCGTTCCAGACCAATCTCGAAACCAGCATTCGGCGGCAGACGCTCGGCAGCGATATCGTCGCCCTGTTCGCGGCCGCGCTCTCGGCCGGCATCAGTGCGGTGGTGTTTCGGAACCTTCGCGAAGTGACCATGGCGTCGACGGCCCGCGGCGATCTCGCGATCTGGACGCGTACCGCGTTCCGGCGCCAGGCGCTCATCGCCGAGACGCGGCGCTGGTCCACGGTGGTCTTCTCGAACCGGGACGCTGTCGAGGCGACGCGCGCGGCGCTCACTGTTGCCTTCGACGGCGTGATCGAGGACGCGTCGGAGACTGGCGAATACCAGATCATGCGGGACTTCGTGACGCTGTTCACCGCGATCCAGCGCCATCTCGCTGCAACGGCCATTCCGCTGCCGCGCGTCATCTCCTATGCGACGCCAGCGTCACTTCCCTCGCTCGTCATCGCCCACAGGCTCTACGGCGACGCGTCGCGCCGGCTCGAGCTCGTGCGCGAGAACAGGGTGATCCACCCGCTATTCATGCCAGTTTCGGGGCGCGCGCTGGCCACATGAGCACCGGCTTCGTCGATAGCTCCGATCCTGGCGCCGCCGGGATCGGAAGCTTGCCGCTGTCCGCAGCGATGATGCCTGCGGCTGGTGGCGAGGTCTGCCAGGTCTATTGCAACGGTCAGATTTTCGAGGGCTGGACACGGGTTTCTGTCGTTCGGTCGGTCCAGGGAGCGGCGAGCCGCTTCAGGTTGACCGTGACCGAGGCGAATGATGCAGCCGGGGCGGTACTGGCGTGGCAGATCCGCTGCGGCGATCCGATCAGCATCAAGCTAGGCGGCGTGAAGGCATTGACCGGCTATGTCGACGTTCGCCAGGCCGCGTATGACGCAGAAAACCATGGTGTGGAAATCGAGGGGCGTAGCCTGACGCAGGATGTGATCGACAGCTCCGCGGTCAAGAAGGATGGCGGTCCGGTCGGCCCTTATCGCGGCTACAAGCTCGATGAGATCGTACGGGCGCTTCTGTCGCCCTTCGGCATCGGCCTGCGGATTATCGGCGATGTCGGTGCTGCGATCCCGATGGTCAGCGTCCAGTTCGGCGAGACCATATTCGAAGTCATCGAGCGTCTGGCGCGTCTGCGTGGGTTCAACATCCATGACGATGCTGACGGCAATCTGGTGCTCGCAAGATCCGCAAAGACCACCTTGTCCGCGGGGCTCGTCGAGGGAGTGAACATCAAGCGCGCCAACGGCACGCAGGATGTGAGCCAGGTCGTTTCAGATCTCTTCATCGCCGGTTCGACCACTGGCGACGACGATGCTTCAGGGGCCGACGTGTCCGGAGAGTCGGCAAAGGCGTCGAACGGCAACGTTCAGCGCTACCGGCCGCGCGCCATGATGCTCGAGCAGCCCGGGACCAAAGACGATATGAAGGTGCGCGCCAATCGCGAGATGGCGCAACTTGCGGCCGATACCGCGCGGGTGAGCGTGACCGTGTACGGCTGGCGCATGGCGGATGGAAGGCTCTGGGAGCCGCGCGACGTCGTGCAGGTCACCTCGCCGATGCTTCTGATTGATCGCCAGATGGCTGTGTTTTCGGTCGAGTTCACCCAGGACGACCAGGGCGGCACGGAATCCATCCTCGATCTGGTCGTGCCGGAAAGCCTCGATCCAAACGCACCTGCTGACCAGGCGACTCCACCATCGACCGAAGACGGGTCGGATGGAGGTGATGCCGGTGAGGACACGGTGGCTGACAACTGGTCAATTCGATCGACGGGTGCTGCGGCATGATGCGCGAAACCGAACGCGGAGCCGGCCGCCGTGGCCTGATGGGCTTTGCCCGCGGCGTCGTCACGGCGGTATCGTCGCGCGCCAAGCAGGCGAAACTCCAGCATCTCGACGTCAGCGTGCTCAAGGGCGAAAGCCATGAGGGCGCCGAGCATATGGAGCCGTATGGCATGACGGCCAGGCCACATGCCGGCGCCGAGGCCATGGTGCTCTATGTCGGCGGCAACCGCGCGCATCCGATCGTGATCTCGGTTGCGAACCGGAAGTATCGACTGCAGGGCCTGACGGAAGGCGAGGTCGCCATCTACGACGATCTCGGCCAGAAGGTGCACCTAACGCGCGACGGGATCGTATTGGACAGCCCGATCGCCGTCACCGTCAACGCCCCGGACGCAACCCTCAATACGGACGTCGTGATCAACGGCACGCTGGCCATCAACGGGGATGGCGTGACCCACAACGATCGGAACATCGGCGCCGACCACGCTCATTCGGGTGTCACCCCGGGCGCCGCCAACACCGGACCGCCGGTCTAATCCATGGTCGACATCAAGACACTGCAGACCGTCTCCCTCGAGGCGATCACGACCGATTGGCTGGTTGGTTCCAGCGGCGCGCTCGAGGACGGTGACGACCTTGCGACAGCGTTCGTCATCGCGCTGCTGACCGACCGGTCCGCCCTCGATGGCGACGAGTTGCCCGATGACACCGGCGATCGCCGGGGCTGGTGGGCCGATCTCGATGCCGAGGCGATCTGGAATGGATGGCCGATCGGCTCGCGCCTGTGGCTGCTCAGCCGCCACAAGATCCTCGACGAGACGGTCACGCTTGCTGAGGGCTATTGCCGCGAAGCTCTTCAGCCCTTCATCGACCGGCACATTGTTTCTCGCATCGACATCGCGCTCGAGCGTCTCGGCGCCGAGATGATCGGCGGATCGATCACGGCCTATCGCGGTCCGGCCAAGGCCGTCGACCTCCGCTTTGAAACCCTCTGGAACAATATCAGGTCGCGCTGATGGCATGGACGACACCGACGCTGCGCCAGATCCGGAGCCGGGTCCGCGACGACGTCACCACACGCCTGCCCGGCGCCGATGCGATGGTGCCGAATTCGAACCTTCGCGTGATGTCCGATGCGAATGCAGGACTGGCGCTGGAGGAGCACGCCTATCTGCAATGGCTGGGCCTGCAACTGCTGCCGGACACGGCTGAAGGCGAGTGGCTGGAGCGTCACGCCAATATCTGGCTTCGCCGCGGCCGCAAGCCGGCGACTTTCGCGCAGGGCACGGTCACGCTCACGGGCACGGCCGGAACAATCCTGCCGGCCGGAACATCGCTTCTGTATGGATCCTACGAGTTCCTGACGACCGAGGAGCTCACGATCGGTGCCGGCGCGACAGCTGTCATCGTCGAGGCTCGGACCGCCGGTGCTGCCAGTTCCCTCGAACTGGGTGGCTCGCTCCGCCTGTCGCAGGCCACGGTTGGCGTCGACGCATCCGCTGCCGTCACCGCGGCAACGGTCGGCCTTGATGAGGAATCGGACGACGATCTCCGCGCCCGCGTGCTCAAGCGCATTCGCAAGCCGCCAATGGGCGGCAACAAGGATGACTATGAGGCCTGGGCACTCGAAGTGCCCGCGGTCACGCGCGCCTGGTGCGCGCCGCTCGAAATGGGCATCGGCACCGTCACCCTCAGATTCATGATGGATGACCTGCGCGCTGACGCTGGCGGCTTCCCGGAAGCGGAGGACGTCGCGATCGTTGCGGCCTATCTCGACACGGTTCGACCCGTGGCGGTGAAGGATATGTTCGTCGTCGCGCCGATCCCGGAGCCGATCGATTTCACGATTCTGAACCTCTCGAGCGATACGTCGTCGGTGCGCGCCTCGATCGAGCGGAGCGCCAAGGAGATGCTGGCGGGCCGCGCGGCGCCGGGCCAGACCATCTACCAGTCGTGGATCTCTGAATCCGTTTCCGCCGGAACGGGCGAGGACCATCACAATCTGGTCTTCGAGGATCACCTGATGCCATCGCTCGGCCATCTAGCTGTCCTCGGGACGATTGCCTATGCCTGAGATCAATCGCGACGGCGACGCTTTCGCGTCGGGACTGGCCGCGCTGCTGCCGACAGGCATCGCCTGGCCGCGCGAAAGCGACACGGTGCTGATGGGGCTGGTGCGAGCACTCGCCGAAGAGTGGGCCCGGGTCGACAAGCGCGGCGCCGATCTGCTCGGCCGAGAATCCGACCCGCGCGCGACCATCGAGCTGCTCGACGCGTGGGAGACGGCCTTCGGCCTGCCGGATCCTTGCGTTGCCGAGCCGCAGACGATCGAGGCGCGCCAGCAGGTCCTGGTCAACCGGATGACAATGGAGGGGTCGCAATCGCGCGCCTTCTTCATCCAGATCGCTGCGGACCTCGGCTACGAGATCGAGATCAAGGAATACTCGCCGTTCATGTGCGGCGTGTCCGAAGTCGGCGAGACCCTGCACGGCTGGGAAATCGGGCCCGCCGAAATCCGCTTCTACTGGTCGATCGCGATAGCGGGCGCGCGCTTGAGCTGGTTCCGCGCGGGATCCGGCCAGGCCGGCGTCGATCATCTGCTGGAGATCGGTATCGCGACCGACATCACCTGCATTTTCAACCGGTTGAAGCCGGCGCACACCCAAGTCCTCTTCGACTATAGCGAGAGCCTCTAATGAAATATGTGCCGCCCTTTACGTCGGTCGACCCGAACGCCCCCTATGTGAACGGCAATCCGTCGTCCGGCACCAAGGGCTCGATTCCGCCGGCGGAAGCTTTCGAGCATCCGATGCGCGAGATCATGAAGGTCATCGAGGACGCGGGCCTCGATCCCGATGAAGCTGACCTGACGCAGCTCTGGCAGGCGATCAACATCCTGATCGGCATCGGCGTCGCGGGCGGTAACACGGCCTTCGCGACGCTCGCCGAGCTCAGGGCCGCCCTTGTTTCTGGCAAGGCCGTCGATCCGGCCAAGCTCGCGGCCGTCATTCAGGAAAACCGCTGGATTTCGGGCGTGGCGGGAGGCACTGCCAACGCACTCACCGTCACGCTCGCGCCGGCGCCAACTGCGCTTTCGGCTGGCATGCTCGCATGGGTCTATACCGGTGCGACACCAAACACTGGAGCGGCGACGCTCAATGAAAATGCGCTCGGCGTTAAGTCCATCCTGCGCGTCGATGGTTCGCCGCTGCAGTCGGGCGACCTGCCCGCCTCGACACCTGTTCCGCTCTATTATGACGGCGCCGCATGGCGCAATCTGATCGCGGGCGGTCCGAACGCGCAGCCCAAAGGTCAGATGACCTGGGCGGTCGCCGGAACCTATTCATTCGTCGTGCCGGCCGGCGTCTATCTGGTCTATGCGAAGGTCTGGGGTGCGGGCGGCGGCGGCGGCGGCGCGCAATACACATCCGCACGCGCGGCGGCAATGGGTGGGGCCGGTGGCGCTTATGCGGAGAGATATATCCCCGTCACGCCGGGCCAGACACTCGCGATCGTGATTGGTGGCGGCGGCTCCGGAGGCTCCGCGAGCGGAGGCAATGGAGGTCAGGGCGGCTCGTCGTCGGTCGCCGGCTCCGTGATTGCTCCCGGTGGCTCCGGTGGCGTCGGCGCCACGGATACGCTGGCCGGAGGGTCGGTGCCGGGCGGCGTCGCAACAACCGGCACCGTGAATATCGCCGGCAATCCTGGTGGCGGCGTGATCGATACGGGCGGCAGCCCGGTCTCCGGCGCCGGTGGATCGTCCTACACGTTCCCAGGCTACGGCAACGGAAACCAAGGCAGTGCGGGCGCGGCGGCGGGTCAGCCCGGCTGTGGCGGCAATGGCGGATCAAGAGGATCTGCCGGGACCGCCGCTGGCGGCGCTGGCGCCGCTGGATTTGTCGTCATTTCCTATTGATCGAGGCTCATCATGACGAAGTTTGCACGCGTGCTCGCCGGGACGGTTATCGAGCCGCCGCTTGATTGGGCGGAATTCACGCCAGACAAAGCGTTCCCTGCCGAGCTCGCGGCCGAATATGTCGAATGTCCGGAAGATATCGGGCAGGGCTGGAGCTTCGATGGAGAGCAGTGGGCAGCGCCCGTCGCACCAGCCGGTCCGCCGACCAAGGCCGAACTGATGGCCTATGCAGCCGACAAGCGTTGGCGCGTCGAGACAGGCGGCATTGTGGTCGATGGCGCCGTGATCCGCACGGACGATAAATCACAAAGCCGCGTCTCTGGAGCGGCGCTGCTCGCTTTTTCCGATCCTGACCTCGTCACGATCGATTGGGAGGCAC
>NZ_JAUSVO010000004.1 GCF_030814715.1 Kaistia dalseonensis | reverse complement strand
CCCAACACCCCAATCTGTCAACGACCAAATCATAACCCCAACCCCATTTTGCCAATTCTTCATGACACCCTGTGGATAATCTCGCGCCACACAGCTCAAAACAACAGCAATCCTGCCAAAATCCCCAAATCGGAAATCCACAGCCCGAAACCGCCCAAGCCGCCAACAACCGCGGCCAAGCCCCAACGCCCCGTGCAAATTGCCGAAAAGAATTTCGCCGGCTCGATGAAATCGTCCGATCGACGCCACCCCAGAAGGTGACGGCACCCCGTCCGAGGTGCGATCAGGCCGCCGGCGCGACGCGATTGCGGCCTTCGCGCTTGGCGCGATAGAGCGCCTCATCGGCGCGCCGCAGCATCTGCTCAGGCGTATCGTCCTGGCCGACCCGGCTTGCGAGCCCGATCGAGACCGTCATGGACAAGGTCTCCTCCCCTCCCTCGATGAGGAAGGGCGGGTGGGCGATGCGATTGCGGATGCGTTCACCAACCAGCGCCGCATCGCCCGGATCGGTATCCGGCATCACCACAACGAATTCCTCGCCGCCGAAGCGGCAGACGAGATCCACCGCGCGAACGGTCTTGCGGATGCGCCGCGAAAATTCGCGCAGCACGTCATCGCCGGCATCGTGTCCGAACGTATCGTTGACGGACTTGAAGAAATCGATGTCGAGAAGCAGCAGGCTGAGCGGCTTGTCGTCATCGGTCGACTGGCGGACCAGCCCGGAGAGGTGCCGCTCGAGATAGCGGCGGTTATGCAGGCCCGTGAGACCGTCGGTGATGGCCATGGCCATGGTGAGCTGCAGGTTCTCGCGCAATCGCTCGGCATAGCGATGGCGACGGATCTGGGTGCGCACCCGCGCCAGCATCTCGTTGCGATCGATCGGGCGCATCAGATAGTCGTTGATGCCGAAATCGAGGCCGCGCAGGATCCGCTTGTTGTCACCCGGCCCCGCCAGCACCAGGATCGGCATGGCCCGCACGGTCTCGGCGGAGCGGATCCGCGCGCAGAGCCGCAATCCATCGGAGCCGGCGAGATCGAGGCTGATCATCGCCAGATCATGCACGCCCTCGGCCGCACGAAACAGCGCCTCGCGCGGATCGGTCTCGACATCGACCTGGTAATGGGCCGAAAGCGTCTCGATCATGCGGCGGCGAACCGGTTCATTGTCCTCGACCAGCAGGATGCGGCCACTGTCGCCGGAGGGGGCCGGCCCATCCGTCGGCGCATCGAGGCCGAGCTGTCGCGCGGCCGAGGCGCGCAGCATCAGCTGGTTGGTGAGCGCGCGCAGCCGCGCGAGGCTGCGGACCCGCGTCATCAGGGCGAGTTCGTTGATCGGCTTGGTCAGGAAGTCGTCGGCGCCGGCCTCCAGACCTGCGACGCGGTCCGATGGCTGATCGAGCGCCGTCACCATGATGACGGGCAATTGCGCGGTCGCCGGATTGCGCTTCAGGCGCCGGCAGACCTCGAACCCGTCCATGCCGGGCATCATGACATCGAGGAGCACGAGATCGCATTGGCCGCGGGCGCAGATTTCCAGCGCCTCCGGACCACTCATGGCCGTCACGACTTCGAAATATTCCGCCGATAGTCGCGCTTCGAGCAGACGAACATTGCTCGCCACGTCATCAACCACCAGCACGCGGGCGGTCATCATGCCTCTCCGAGATAGGCCTTCACGGTTTCGATGAACTTCGCAACCGAGATTGGCTTGGAGAGATAGGCCTCGCAACCCCCTTGGCGGATGCGCTCCTCATCGCCCTTCATGGCAAAGGCGGTGACGGCGATGATCGGGATCGCCTTCAGCGTGTCGTCCTCCTTGATCCATTTGGTCACCTCCAGCCCCGAAACTTCGGGCAGCTGGATGTCCATCAGGATAAGATCGGGATGATGGCGACGGGCGAGATCGAGCGCTTCCAGGCCATTGCGGGTCTGGATGATGTTGTAGCCATGCGCTTCCAGGAGATCGTGGAAGAGCTTCATGTTGAGCTCGTTGTCTTCCACGACGAGAACGGTCTTGGCCATTCGCCCTGCACTCGCTCGGTCGCGGCCGGGGTTTTTCTCCGGCCGCATGGTGGTATTCGAGGGGCAATCTAGCCAAGATTCGTTTCGGAAAGGGAAATGATGATCCGGGACAGGGAAAGACCGTTGGACCGCGAGGCGGCGGAGCAACTGGCGATCAGGGCGCTCGCCTTCCTCGCCGGCGAGCCGGAGGAACTCGGACGCTTTCTTGCGCTGGCCGGGCTCGGCCCCGACACGATCCGAACCGCGGCCGGCGATCCCGGCTTCCTGGCCGGCGTGCTTGAATATTTCATGGAGAACGAGCCGCTGCTGCTCGTCTTCTGCGCGCGCGAAAAAGTCCGCCCGACGCTTTTCGCGGCCGCGCGCTTCATCCTCGACCAGGCGGTGGAATGATGGCCTCGATCCCGCTCGATCTCGACGGATATACCGACCTGCCGCCGGGGCTGATCGCGAATGTCGTCACCTATCTCGAGATGCCCAGCCCGACGATCCGGCCGGCGCGGCCGGCGCCGGAATTGTCGGTCCGGCGCATCATGAGCCCGACGCTCGATGAATATCGCGCGCTTTATCGCCGGATCGGCCATGACTGGCTCTGGTTTTCGCGCATCCGCATGCCGGATGAGACATTGCGCGCCATGCTGGAGGACCCGAATACCGAGGTCTATTTCCTCGAGCGCGACGGCGCACCGATCGGCTTGGCCGAACTGCGCCGGGCGAAGCCCGAAGCGGGCAATGTCGAGATCGGCATGTTCGGCGTCGTGCCGGAAGCCAGGGGCTCAGGCGCCGGCAGCGTGCTGATGGCGAGCGCGCTTGAAAGCGCATGGCGCGGCGATACGCGGCGCGTCTGGCTGCACACCTGCACCTTCGACGATCCGGCCGCCATCCATTTTTATCGCAAGCACGGCTTTCAGCCGTTCAAATTCGCGATCGAGGTATCGGAGGATCCGCGGCTGCTCGGCCTGCTGCCGCCAACCGCCGGGCGCCATGTCGCCCTGATCGAGCCGAAGCAGGCCGGCTGACGGCTACCAGGAACGGCGTTCGCCGCCGACGGCGCTGCGTCCGCCGCGGCGGCCATGGGCGGGCGGTGGCTCGACCGCCTCGCCTTCGATCTGTCCTCGCTCCGTATCGCGCTCGGCCAGGGCCTCGTATTTCTGCAGTTCCTCGAGCGAGAGGTTCAGATCCTCCTGCGCCGCATTGCGCTGCCCCTCGAGCTCGAGCGCCGAAGCGCGGAGATTGTCGCGACGCTGCATGGCGGCTCGGGCGAAGGTCGGATAGGCGAAATGGGCGGTATCGTGGATGCCGCTCCGATCCTGCTCGATGACGATCTGGTCATCGAGATCGCGGGCCATGCGCTCGAACTCGGCGATCATCATCTCGATCTGGCTGACCTGACGGCGCTTCTCTTCGACCTGGAACCGCTTCAGCCTGATGAGGCTGTCACGCGACTTCATACTCGTTACTCCCTTACCCCGGTCGGCCCCCGCCGGCCGTCACGCATTCGTCCCGTTCGCGCCATCGGACTATCCACAGCGGCGTGGTGCCGCAAAGAGGGCGCGGAAAGCCCGATCCCTGCGCCGTCCACCGCCCCGACGCTTGCCCGTTTATTAAGATCGACGGCCGGCGCTAACCTTTCGTTTACGTGTCGCGTTAATCATGGCGTAGGAGGGCTTAAGGCCGGGTAAACCTCGTCTGGTGGTTCCTCATCCTAATTCCGTGAATCCGACGAATTGGTTACCGGATTTCGCTCAATTGGACGGTGAAGCGCGGGTCGCGCCAAATCGTTCGATTTTTCAAGGCGATCGGGCAAATTCCAAACAATTTGCTCCGGCCTCTTGTGAGGGCGAATCAGAATTTGTTAACCATTATTCGTTAGCTTTCGAGTCGGGGTGAGCCGTTTCCCAAGCGCCGGTTCGCGAAGGCCGGATGCGCCAAGCCCAGGATAGACATTTGAGGGGATTGGTATGCGAGTTCTGCTGATCGAAGACGACAGCGCCACGGCGCAGAGCATCGAGTTGATGCTCAAATCCGAGAACTTCAACGTCTACACGACGGATCTCGGCGAAGAGGGCGTCGATCTCGGCAAACTCTATGATTACGACATCATCCTGCTCGACCTGAACCTGCCGGACATGTCCGGCTACGAGGTCCTGCGGGCGCTGCGCGTGTCGAAGGTGAAGACGCCGATCCTGATCCTCTCCGGCCTCGCCGGCATCGAGGACAAGGTTCGCGGTCTCGGCTTCGGCGCCGACGACTACATGACCAAGCCGTTCCACAAGGACGAGCTGGTCGCCCGCATCCATGCGATCGTGCGCCGGTCGAAGGGTCATGCCCAGTCCGTCATCAATACGGGCGACCTCACGGTCAATCTCGACACCAAGACGGTCGAGGTGAATGGCAGCCGCGTGCATCTGACGGGCAAGGAATACCAGATGCTGGAGCTGCTCTCGCTCCGCAAGGGCACCACGCTGACCAAGGAGATGTTCCTGAACCATCTCTATGGCGGCATGGACGAGCCCGAACTGAAGATCATCGACGTCTTCATCTGCAAGCTGCGCAAGAAGCTGGCGACGGCGACGAACGGCCATAACTACATCGAGACGGTCTGGGGCCGCGGCTATGTGCTGCGCGAGCCGGACGACGCGGATATGCGCGCCACGGCATAAGCCCGTCGAACGGCACCATCGAAAAAGCCCCGCTTCGGCGGGGTTTTTGTTTGTCCGGATTTTCGACGCGCCGCCGTCCCTCGCCTCCCCGCCTGCCAGGGCGCAGCCTCAAGTGCGGCCCGGAGGCGGCTTCCGCCGTCGCAATACGGTGCGAGGACGGGCGGATCACGTCCGCATGGCGGCGACTGGCCGGCGAAGCCAGCCCATCGAAGCCGATACGCGACGGCACTCATCCGACAAAATGCAGAGCCTGTCTTCCGCTCGCGATCGAACGGGCCTGACGACCGAGCGGCTGTGGCGGCGGATCAGGCCGCCTTTGCGCTCTTCGCGGTGATGATCACGTCCGTGCCGTCGAGGACGGCCGCGACGTCCATGCCGCAGGAGCGTGCGAGCAGCCCGGCATAATAGGGCTGTACGGCGTGGGCATCCACATGCACATCGACCAGATGGCCGGGCACGAGCTTTTCGAAGGCGCCGGGAATGCGGGCGCTGGGGCCCGAGCAATGCAGCGTGAAATCCGGCGCGGACGGATCGCCCTCGACGGAAACCCTGATCGAGCCGCCGCGCGGCACGGCGGATGTCGCCAGCAGCACGAGATTGAGCAGCAGCTTGACGCGGTTCTTGGCCATCAGCGCGCGGGGCGCGGTCCAGGAAAACTCCGCCTTCTCGCCATCCATCCAGCCGCGCGCGACCTTCTCGGCATCGCCGAGGTCGATCTCGGCGCCGGCCGATCCGGCAGCGCCGAAAGCAAGCCGCGCGAATTGCAGCTTGGCCGACGCCTGGCGCGCGCTCTTGCGGATCAGGTCGAAGGCGAAGGCCTTCATCTCCTCATTGTTCTCCTCGTCGAGAACCTCGAGGCCGTTATTGATTGCGCCAACGGGGGAGATGATGTCGTGGCAGACACGGCTGCAAAGCAGCGCCGCCAGGTCCAGCGCTTCGAGTTCGACAGCGTCCGTCATGAGGCTTCCCCGTCCACACAGCACGAATCGCCCTGATCGAGGGCGCATCGGGGATACACCGGCATCCCCGATCTGCCAACCTTGGTGGCCGTGCGCCAACGCCAAACGCCGTGATCGCGCCGTTTTTGCCGTACATTGTCACGGTCGATTCGTCGCGCCGGTCTGTCGCGGCCTCCGCGACGCCGAAGCTGCAACGACGAACCCGAAGGAAACGATCGACATGCTCTCCCGCCTTCGACTTCCGCTCCTGGTCGCGCTGATGGCGCTGGTGGCGCCGCTGATCGTCGTGACCACGCCGGCCCGCGCGCAGCAGGCCCCGGGCTCGGAGAACTATTCGTCCGACGAGATCGTCCGTGCCGGCAGCAATTTCTTCGGCGAGGTCTCGGGCGGGCTCGCCTCGGTCGTCGAACATGCGGTTGCGCAATATGGCCTGCCGAACGGCTATATTCTCGGCCAGCAGGGCAGCGGCGCGATCATTGCCGGCGTGCGCTATGGCGACGGCACGCTCTACACCAAAAATGCCGGCCAGCATGCGGTCTTTTTCCAGGGGCCGTCCATCGGATGGGATTTCGGCGGCGACGGCTCGCGCGTCATGATGCTGGTCTATAATCTCCCTTCGGTCAGCGCGATCTATGACCGTTTCGTCGGAATCAACGGCTCGGCCTATCTCGTCGCCGGCTTCGGCATGACGGTGCTGTCCCGCAACAATGTCTATGTCGTTCCGATCGTCTCCGGCGTCGGCGCGCGGCTCGGATTCAATGTCGGTTATCTGAAGTTCACCGACCGGCGGACGTGGAATCCATTCTGATCCGGCAAGCTGCCAGCTGCGGCCGCAAGGATGCCGGTCCGGGCCGCGCCGCAGGTGTCATTTCGTCGAAATCATGCGAGATTGGGCTTCTGGCCGCTATCCGCCGAAAACAGGGCGCGCAGGCGGGCCGGAACAGGCCGGGATCGGCACCAGACGCCATGATCCGGACGGGTCATGGCTTCAGGAGGCTGGGTTTCAGGAGGAACGGGTGTGATTGAAGCGGTGATGTATTATGCGCTCGGCTTTTTGTCGGCCGCCCTCGCCGTGCTCATCTTCGCTCCCCCCTTCTGGCGGCGCGCCGTGCGGCTGAACCACCGCGCGATCGAGCAGACCCTGCCGATGACCCATGCCGAGATCCAGGCCGAGAAGGACCATATCCGCGCGTCCTTCGCCGTCTCGGTGCGCCAGATGGCCGTCAAGATCGAGCGGCTCGAGGAGCAGGTCGCCGAGCAGCTGATCGAGATCAACCGCAAGCGCGAGATCATCACCCATCTGACGGCCGAGGGCTCGATGTCGGCCGAGGACATGATTGCGCTGGAGAAGCAGCGCGACGAGCTGCTGCAGACCGTCGTGGCGCGCGATGCCGCCGTTGCCAAGGCCAAGGATCAGTTCGCCCAGGCCGAGCGCCGCGTTGCCGAGATCGAGGCGAAGCTCACGGAAGCCGGCGAGACGATCGAAAAGATGGTGGCCGAGCGCGAGACGCAGCGGCTCGAAATCGTCGCCCGCGATACCGAGCTCGACAATCTGCGCGACGCCGTCGCAGCGGTGAAGACCACCTCGACCGTCGGTGCGGTGGCGCGCGCCGGCCTTGAAACCGAAATGTCGGAAATCCGCGCCGGCCTCGCCATGGAGCGGCGCAAGGCCGAGGAGAGCATCGACCGCGCGGCCGATATCGAGGCGAAGCACGTTGCGGCGCTGGCGCAGCTCGCCGCCCGCGACAGCGAAATCGAGGGCGTGCGCGACGAATTGCAGACGGCGCGCAACCGCATCGACGAGCTTTCGCTGCGGCTGGTCGAGGCGGAGGCGACCGGCATGAGCATCCTCGCCATCAAGGAAGACAAGGCCGAGATGGAGGCCCGCCTCTCCCAGCTCGAGGCGCGGAACGAAAGGCTGGAAGCCGAGGCTGCCGAGCGCAAGGCTGCCGAAGCGACGCTTTCGGACGCCGAGACGGCGCTGCTGCGCGGCAAGCTGATCGAGATCGGCGCCGCCGTTGCCCGTCTCGCCAGCCCGCCCAGCCTGCCGCGCCTCGTGACCGACGCCTCGACGTCCAAAGGCTCCGATGACGAGCCGCCGGCAGGCGAGGCCACGACGGTCAGCCTGGCGGAACGTATCCGCGCCCTACAGCACGCTGGCAGCGGGCTTTAGCGCCGGCGCGCGTTCGCCCGGCAGACAGCCCAGCGCCTTCAGCGTATCGCGCAGCGCCTGATCGAGCGGGGTGTGCGGCTCCTCGCCGAGGAAGGCGACCAGCTTGCTGTTGTCGAGCTCCAGCCGCTCGGTCCAGAGATAGCGCATCTCCAGAACCTCGCGGAAGAAGCCGACAAAGGGCGCGCCGGCATAGAAGATCCACCAGGCGAACGGCTTGATCGGCATGTCGGCCTTGCCAACCACGTCGCGGACCGCCTCGGCGATCTCGATGCCGCGCTCGAAGAAATGTCCGCGGAAGTTGAAGCCCGCAAAGGCGGGCAGTTCGTCGGCGCGCTCGACCACGCGGACCATGGTCTCGGCCAGATCCGGCAAATAGGCCCAGTCATGACCGATATGGGGAACGCCGGGATAGGCGATCGAGGTGATCGGCCGCCCCGCCTTGACGATCGCCTGCGAGAACCAGCTATTGCCGACGCGCGGCCCGAAGAAATCGCCAGCCCGCACGATGATCACCGGCGTGCCCTCGGCGGCCGCGCGCTGCAGCCTCTGTTCCATGGCAACGCGGATCTTGCCCTTGCGCGTCGTCGGGTTCTGCGCCGAGGTCTCTGTCACCAGCGGGCGGACATCCGGGCCGTAATTGTAGACCGTGCCCGGGAAGAGGATCCGCGCGCCGGCCGCCTTCGCCGCCGCAATGCTGCTTTCCAGCATCGGCAGGGCGAGGCTCGCCCAGTTCTGGTAGCCGGGAGGATTGGCGCCATGGACCACGAGGTTCGCGCCGCGCGCGGCGGCAACCACATCGGCCGTGTTCATCGCATCGCCCTTGACCCACTCGATGCCGATTCCGGCATTGCCGGCCGCCGCCCGCGCCGGGTCGCGGCTCAGGCCACGGACCTGCCAACCCCGGGCGATAAGAACGCGCGCGACCTCGCCACCGATACCACCCGTTGCGCCGACAACCAGCGCGATCGTGTTCGCCGTCATGATGTCTCTCCTCGATTTCGATAAGGAGAAGATGACGCCGCCGGGCGTCCTTTGAAATTGTTGAACTTCGGATAGTAACCATACATATATCTATGGATGGCTGGCTCCTGGGATCATTTCCGCTCGTTTCTCGCCGTGCTGACCGAGGGCAGCCTCTCGGCTGCGGCGCGCCGCCTTCGCCTGACGCAGCCGACGCTCGGGCGCCACATCAGCGAGTTGGAGCAGGATCTCGGCGTCGCATTGTTCACGCGGTCGCAGGCGGGCCTTACGCCGACTGAAGCCGCGATTGAACTCCGACCCTATGCCGAGGCGATGGCCGGCGCCGCCGACGCGCTCATTCGCGCGGCATCGGGCGAGGCGAGCGAGGATCGTGGCTCCGTGCGGCTGACCGCCAGCGAGGTCGTCGCGATCGAGGTGCTGCCGCCGATCCTGACGGCATTTCGCGAGGCGCATCCGCGCATCGCCATCGAGGTGCTCGCTTCGAACCGGAACGAGGATCTGTTGCGCCGCACGGCCGACATTGCCGTGCGCATGGTTCGCCCCACCCAGGCCGCACTGGTCGCGCGGCGGATCGGCACCATCGAGATCGGCCTGCATGCCCACCGGCGCTATCTCGAACGCGCCGGCATGCCCTCGTCGCTGCGGGACCTCGCGGGGCATTCGATCATCGGCTACGACCACGAGACCATGTCGGTCCAGCTGCTGCAGGCCCTCGGCCTTTCGCTGGAACGCGAGATGTTCGCGCTTCGCACCGACAGCGACGTCATGCAACTCGCCGCGATTCGCGCGGGCTATGGCATCGGCGTCTGCCAGGTTCATGTCGCGCGGCGCGACCCGAACCTCGTCCACATCCTGCCGGGTGAATTCAGCTTCGATCTCGATTGCTGGCTCGCCATGCACGAGGACATCGCGTCGACCCGCCGCGTTCGCCTGGTCTTCGACCATCTGACGGCCGGGCTTGGCGCCTATGTGGCCGGCAGGAAGGGCTGAAGCCCCTCGGATCGCCCCTGGCGACGCAAAGGCGGTTTCCACCGATACTCGTGATGTTCTAGGTTCGGCCCGTCACAAGAGAGGAATCCCATGCCCAAGATTGCCGTCATCGTCGACTACGAGATCGTTGAAGGAAAGGAAGAGGCGCTCACCGCCCTGATCAACGAACATGCGCGGCTGACGCTCGCCGAGGAGCCGGGCTGCCTGCGCTTCGAGGTGATCAAGCCGATCCAGCGCAATGGCACGCCGATCGCCAACAAGCTGATGCTGACCGAGCTCTATGCGAGCGAGCCTGCCTTCACGGAGCACGAGAAGAACCCGCGCATGCCGTCACTGCGCGAGGCTGTGGCGCCGTTGCTCAAATCGTCGAAGCTCACCCTCGCCACCCTCGACTGAGGGCCATCGGCCCGATTGCGGCCGCTTCGGCGTCGATAGCGCCGGAATCCAGACAAAAGAAAACGCCCGTCGGGGAGGAGGTCGACGGGCGTTTCTTTAAGGGGCGCTCAGCGAGGGAGGAGGTTCGCTTTGCGCCAGATCGCGGGAAACGAGGGAGGAGGTTCGTTTCCGGCGAATTCTTTAAACTCAGTAGGCAACGGCCTGCTTGGCAACGCGCGAGATATCGCCACGGCGAATGCCCAGATCGTCGAGCTCGCGGTTCGAAAGCCGGTTCAGCTCGTTGTAGGTCTCGCGAAACTTAAGCCAGTTCCGGTAAGAAGCGATGAGGCCGTTAGCCATCGTCGTAGTCCTTCGTATCTCGTCGTCGTGGCGTCCAACTCGTCCGCCGCTCTGTTGATTGGAATGTACGAGACGACCCGGCGCTTGAGCACTGCGAAAAATCGAATAGCTGGAATGCGTTTGATGCAGAGCAACATGGCGATGTCGATCAATATTGCGCCGCACAATCGCCATATTCCGCCGACGTCAACCGAGCAGTTTCAGCCCGTTGACGACCTTGTCGACGATCTTGCGCTCGCCATGCAGGCCGAGGCCGACGAGATCGAGCGCGTCGGAGGGCGTGGCGGCCACGCTGGCGCGGTTGTCGGCGTCGTTCGTGGTGGCGAAAAGCTCGCGCGTATAGATCGGGAAGCGCAGTTCGCGGGAGACGGCGCGCTCATAGGTGCGGCGAATGGTGGCCTCGTCGGCGCCATAGACGAAGATGGGCTCGCGGATCAGCGCGGTATAGGGCCGTCCGCTGCCGTCCACATAGGGTTCGCCGATCATGCCGGGAAAGGCATGGACGAGCCCGCCGGACAGGAAGGCCGTGATATTGACCTTCTGCCAGGCGAGAAGGTCGTGCAGGATGATGATGGCGGTCTTGGTGGTGTAGATCATGCTGAAGAGGCTAGTCTGGCCAACCCTGGGGCGTCTTGAACGTTTGTGCAAAGCATGGCTCGCGACTTCATCTCGACGGATGCCCCGCAAGGGGGCGTGCAGCGCCTCATTGCGCGGTTCTCCGGCCATGCCTATGACCCGCACCGGCACGAGACCTATGCGATCGGCATGACGATGGCCGGCGCGCAGGCCTTTCGCTATCGCGGGCACGAGCGGGTCAGCCATGTCGGAGAAAGCATGGTGCTGCACCCCGACGAGTTGCATGACGGCCATTCCGACATGCCCGACGGCTTTCTCTATCGCATGGTCTATGTCGAGCCCTGGCTGATCCGCGACGCGGCCGGCGGCGCGACCGCCCTGCCCTTCGTGCCGGATGTGGTGGCGCGCGACCAGGCGCTCGCCGCCGTGCTGGAAGCCGCCTTTGACGGCTTTCCCGAGCCGCTCGACCCGCTCGCACGCGACGCGCTTGTGGCAGCGCTCGCCGATATCCTGCTGCGCCGTGGTGATGCGCCGGTCTTCATGGCGCCCCAGGCGGAGCCCGTTGCGCGCATGGCGCGGCTGCGCGCCCTGCTCGACGCCGAATATGAACGCGCCATCGCTTCATCCGACCTTGAAGGGATCGCCGAACTCGACCGGTTCGAGATCGCCCGCCATTTCCGCCGCGCCTTAGGCACCTCGCCGCACCGTTATCTCATCGGCCGCCGCCTCGCCGCCGCGCGGCTGCACATCATCGCCGGCGAGCCGCTTTCGGCGATCGCGGCCCGCGTCGGTTTCGCCGACCAGAGCCACATGACCCGCCATTTCAAGGCGCGCTTCGGCATGACGCCGGGCCGCTTCGCGGCGCTCGTCGCCGCAAGGGCCGCCTGAGGCCGATGATGGATCCGCAACGGCTCGGTCTTGTCTCGCCCCGCATTCACTATTTCCAGCTCGTCGCCCGGCTCGGCTCGATCCGCGCGGCCGCGCGGACGCTGAACGTCGCGCCCTCTTCGATCAGCCGCGTGCTGACGCAATTGGAGGAAGAGCTGGGCACGCCGCTGTTCGAACGCGCACGGCAGCGGCTGAAGCTCACCAGCGCCGGCGAGTTGCTGCTCTACCGCGCCAAGGCCAGCGTTTCCGAACTTGGCCGCGCGGTGACCGAGCTCGGCGAATTACGCGGCCTCAGGCGCGGCAGCTTCGGGATTGCCATCGTGGAAAGCGTCGCACGCGGGCTGATGCCGGCTGTGCTCGCCGATTTCTGGCAGCGTTATCCCGAAATAGAGGTCGATATCCGCATCGCGGATTCGCAGGCCGCCTTCAACGCCGTCGCCGATGGCGATTGCGAGATCGGTGTCGCCTTCGACGTGCGCGCCCCCCGCACGGCGCAACGCCTGACGGGCGTGGAACTCGGCGTCGGCGCGCTGGTGCGGCCGGATCATCGCCTCGCCGGCCAGAAGACGCTCCGCCTCTACGAGCTCGCCGGCGAGCGCGTCATCCTCTCCGATCGCAGCCTGACGCTCGGCCTCTCCATGGAAGAAGCGCTCGAGGGCTCCGTGACCGGCTTCATGAAGCGGACGCGGACCAATTCGATCGAGCTGATGGTGGAGCTCGCGACGCGGGGCCTCGGCGTCGCGCTCCAGACACGGGTCGGCGTCGAGCGCGAAATCGCGCGTGGCGAGTTGGTCTTCGTACCGGTGCGCGATCCGAAGCTGCGCCCACGCAAGCTCATGCTGATCACACGGCCGAAGGGCGAGATTTCGGAGGCGGCCTCCGTGCTCGCCACCATGCTGGTCAAGGTGATCGAGGCGATCGCCACCGAGGCGAAGTAAGCCGCCCCGCCCCACCGCCCCCCTTTCGCGGACAGAAGCTCCTGACGAGACGGTGTTGCGCGCGGCGCAACAGGTGGTTCCTCAATCTCCCACTATCCGCACCGCCTGTCGCCTGCGATGGTCTCCCGACAGCGAGGACATCCATGAGCGAGACGGCTTCATCGAACGAGCACGAGAGATTCATGGCCGTGGCCATCGAGGAGGCCAGGGCCGGCGCCGCGATGGGCGAACAGCCCTTCGGCGCCGTGGTGGCGAAGGATGGCGAGATCATCGTCCGCAGCCGCTCGCTGAAGGTATCGCTGTCGGATACGACGGCTCATTCCGAGACGCTGGCGATCAGCATGGCCACCCGCAAGCTCGGCCAGCGGCGCATTCCCGGGGCGATCTTCTACTCGACCTGCGAGCCCTGTCCGATGTGCCTCGGGGCCGTGCTGAATGCGGGCATCGACACGCTGGTGCTCGGCGCGCGCAACGCCGACATCAGGCAACTCGCGACCCTCGCCTTCAACTTCAAGGACTATACGGCAGAGCGCTTCGCCGAGATGGTCGGCTGGAACCTCGATGTCGTCGAGGGCGTCCTGCACGATGAATGCGTCGGCCTCTACCGATGTGCCGCCGTCGAACTCACCCGCTGAACAGTCCGAGCGAGGCTTCCCGCATCATGAAACCGAGACCTGCCGCACCATGAAACAAAGCGCCGTCGACGCGGTGATCCGCGGCCTGAAGAAGGCGGGCGTTTCGATCGTCTGCTATTTGCCGGATTCGCTGTTCAAGGAACTCTATCCGGCGCTCGATGCCGATCCCGATATCCGCACCATCCGCGTGACGAATGAGGGCGAAGGCGCCGCGATCTGCGGCGGCGTGTTCCTCTCGGGAAAACGCGCCGCGCTGATCATGGAGAATTCCGGCCTCCGCGCCTCGGTCGAGCCGCTCGCTCGCATGGGCCTCGGCGCCGGCATCCCCGTCGTCATGCTGATGAGCTATCGCGGCGAACTCGGCGAGAATAATTGGTGGGCGATCCCGCACGGCATCACCATGGAGCCGGTGCTGAACGCGCTGCGCATTCCTTACCGGGTCGTGACCGAGGAAGAGAAGATCGAGCGCGCGATCACCGACGCTTATCAATGGTCCTACGCCGCCTATTATCATTCGGCGGTCGCTCTCGGCGGCGAGGTGGTGCGATGAAACGCTATGACTGTATGAAGGCGCTCGCCGCGCGGCTGAAGGACGAGCTGGTCATCCTCTCGCTCGGCGCCAGCGTCGACGAATGGTACAATGCGGCGCCGCATATGCGCGAGGCGAGCCTGTTCCAGCAGCAGCTCGGCTGCGTCACGCCCCAGGCCTTCGGGCTTGCGGCCGGCCTGCCGCACCGGCGCATCGTCTCGCTCGATACCGATGGCGGCATGATGTTCAATCTCGGCATCCTGGCGACGCTCGGAAACGAACAGCCGAAGAACCTGTTCGTGGTCGTCTGGGACAATGAAATGTACCAGTCGATCGGCGGCCCGGCGACGCATACCGCCTTCGGACGGGTCGACATCGCGGCGATCGCGCGCGGCGCCGGCGTCGATTACGCCTATACGGCGCGGACCATCGAGGAGTTCGACGAGCATTGCGCCAAGGGCCTCGCCGCCGACGTGCCCTATGTCGTGGTGGCGAAGGTCGCCGGCTCGGTGCAGCCCGATATCAAGCGCAAGCACTCGGACGGGCGTGAGGACAAATACATCTTCGTGCGCCATGTCGAGGCATCGGAAGGCATCACCATCATGGGCCCGAGCGAGCATAATTGATGGCTTACGCGCGATCCGCCGCCGATCTGAAGCCAGCCTATGACTATGTCGTCATCGGCGGCGGCTCCGGCGGCGCGGTCGTTGCCCGCCGGCTTTCGGAGGCGGGCGGCGCCACCGTTCTGCTGATCGAGGCGGGCCCGAGCGATCGGGGCGTGGCCTCGATCGCCGACCCGACCCAATGGGTCAGCCTGACGCGCGGCCCCTATGACTGGGGCTATGATTATGCGCCGACGGCACATGTGAACGGCCGCACGATCGGCATTCCGCGCGGCAAGGTTCTCGGTGGATCGAGCGCGATCAATGCGATGATGTGGTATCGCGGCCATCCGCGCGACTATGACGCCTGGGACGCCGCCGGGGCGAAGGGCTGGAGCTTTCGCGACTGCCTGCCTTACTTCAAGCGCTGCGAGGATTGGGAAGACGGCGAAACCGAATTTCGCGGCGCCGGCGGCCCCTTGCGCATCGAGCGCAGCCGCGATCCCCATCCGGTCGCCCGCGCCATGATCGACGGCGCGGTCGAACTCGGCATGCCGCGGATCGACGATCCGAATGGCGCGACCAATGAGGGCGCGACGCTCTCCAATTTCAACATCGCGTCGGGAACGCGCTGGAGCGCCGCGCGCGGCTGTCTCTGGCCGGTGGAGAACCGCGCGAACCTGACCATTCTCACGCAATCGCTCGCGATCGGCCTCGGCTTCGAGGGATCGCGCTGCGTCTCGGTCAGGCATCTCGTCGACGGCGTGCCCGTCGAGACGCGGGCAGACGGCGAGGTGATCCTGGCGCTCGGCGCGATCGATACGCCGCGTCTCATGATGCTCTCCGGCATCGGCGATCCGGAGGAATTGAAGCGCCTCGACATCGCGACGCATCTCGCCCTGCCCGGCGTCGGCCGCAATCTGCAGGACCATCCGCTGGTCCGAGCGGTCAATTTCCGCGCCAAGGTTCCCATGGGTGCACCGCGCGACAATGGCGGCGGCAGCATGCTGAACTGGAAGAGCCGCGCCGATCTGCCGGCGCCGGACCTGCACGCCTTCTGCATCCAGAGCCGCAGCGCCGTGCCCGAAATTGCCAATACGCACGATCTATCCGGCGACGTCTTCGCGCTCGCACCGGGCCTGATGGGTTCGAAGAGCATCGGCTATCTCCGCCTGCACGAGGCGAGCCCGATGGGCAGGATCGAGATCCAGCCGAACTATCTCGTCGAACAGGCGGATCTCGACGCGCTGGTTACGGGTGTCGATTTCGTCATGGACCTCGCGGGCACCGCAGCCTTCGCCGACCTCTTCGCCGGCCATGCCGCGCCGACGCGGCGACTGAACCGGGCCGAGACGGTCGACTTCATCCGCAATGCCTGCTCGACCTTCTTCCACACCTGCGGCACCGCCAAGATGGGCGCGGATGCCGAGGCGGTCGTGGATGCGGAACTGAAGGTGCACGGCATGGACGGCCTGCGCGTCGCCGACGCCTCGGTGATCCCGATCATCCCCTCCTGCAACACCCACGCCCCGGTGACGATGATCGCAGAGCGGGCTGCGGATTTCATTCTGGGGGCGGGATAGATGGCAAGTCCCTCCCGAAACCAAACTTGGTCATTGCCGAGCTTGACCCAGCAATTCAGACTTCCTGTAGGCGCTCGCGTTCTGTCCTTCCCACTCCCCCTTGTGGGGAGGGTCGGGGAGGTGGTGCCAGCGCCGATATCGGGAACTTGCCGACCAGTCTCTCCGGATGGACCGAGGCGGTACCCCTCCCGAGCCCTCCCCACAAGGGGGAGGGAATCCGCGTGACTTCCGAGAGCGGCGTCTCACGAGGACCGACACCATGACCGACACGATCTACGCCGCCGATTTCCTGCTCACCATGGATGCGACGAACCGCGTCATTCCCGATGGCGCGATCCTCGTCAGCGGCAATTTGATCGCAGGCGTCGGCACGGCCGGCGAACTGACCGCTGCTCATCCGGACACGAAGCTCGTCCGCCTGCCCGAGCGCGTGCTGATGCCGGGCCTGATCAACGCCCATATGCATTCCGGCTTCCTGCGCGGCACCGCCGAGCACCTGCCGGTCTGGGACTGGCTGACGCTGCACATCAACCCGATGCACCGCGTGTTGCAGCCGCACGAGGCGGAGGCGGCGTCCTGGCTCTGCTATGCCGAGAGCGTGCTCGGCGGAACGACGACGACTGTCGACATGTGGCGCTATATGGCCGGCAGCGCCCGCGCCGCGAGCGGGATCGGCAACCGGCTCGTCGCCGTGCCCTATGTCGGCGAGCATCCGGACTATAACTATTTCGAAACGCTCGACGACAATGAGCGGACGATCCAGGACTGGCACCGCAAGGCCGATGGCCGCATCAATGTCTGGGTCGGGCTCGAGCATCTATTCTATGCCGACGAGGCCGGCCAGAGCCGGGCCGTCGCCATGGCGAAGCAGTACCAGACCGGCTTCCACACCCATTGCAGCGAATCCAATATCGAGGCGGCCGAGTTCCAGAAGCGCTACGGCAAGCCCGCCATGTTCGCGCTCGACGATCTCGGCTTCTTCGAAACGCCCTACGGCATGATCGCCCATGCCGTCTGGCTCAATCCCGACGAGATCGAGCTGATCGGCAAGCGCGGCAATGTCTCGGTCGCGCATAATCCGGTCTCGAACATGAAGCTCGCCAGCGGCATCGCCCCGATCGAGGCGATGCTGGAGGCCGGGATCGCGGTCGGCATCGGCACGGATGGCGAGAAGGAAAACAATAATCTCGACATGTTCGAGGAGATGAAGGTCGCCTCACTGCTCGGCAAATTGAAGAGCCTCGACGCGGCCGCGATGGATAGCTGGACAGTGCTCGAAATGGGCACCAAGACCGGCGCCCGCGCGATCGGCCTCCAGGACGAGATCGGCTCGATCGAAGTTGGCAAGAAGGCCGATTTCATCGCGGTCCGCACCGATACGCCGCGCATGACGCCACTCTATGGCGAGGGCGAGTATTTCAACCTGCAGCACAATCTCGTTCACGCCGTGCGTGGCGGCGATGTCGACATGACCGTCATCGACGGCCAGGTCGTGGTCGAGGGCGGTGAATTGAAGACAGCCGACCTGCAGCAATTGATCCGCCATGTCCGCGATGTCGCGCCGGGCCTCTTCGCCCGCCGCAAGGCCTATCTCGACGAAAACCGCGATGGGACAGCGCAATGGACCAAGGCGTGATCCGCGACTGGCCGAGCAACGGACGAGCAGCATGACGAAAACCACCGACACCGTCGCATTGAATGCCTGGTACGCGATCGAGACCAGCGCCGAGGTTGGCGCGGCGCCGATCCGCAATCGGCTGCTCGGGCAGGACATCGTCTCGCGCCGGCAGGACGACGGCGTGCCGCTCGTGCAGGAAGTCAACGATGATGGCTCGCTCGGCCCTGCCTTGCCCGTGCAGGAGCGCTATGGCTGCCTCTGGACGACGCTCGGCACACCCTCGCACGAGATCTGCGAGATCATCGAGGCGACCGAGACCGACCGGCGCTTCGTGCCCTGCGGCTGGGTCAAGATGCGCGCCTCGGGACTCCGGATCGTCGAGAACTTTCTCGACATGGCGCATTTTCCCTTCGTGCACACTGATATCCTCGGCTCCGAGCCCTATACGGAAGTGCCGCACTATCAGTCCGAGATCAGGCGCGATGTCGACGAGGTCTGGGCCACGAACTGCACCTTCTTCCAGCCGCGCATCGCCGCGACCGAAGACAAGGGCGATTTCGTCCGCCTGACCTATCGCGTCCCCTCACCGTTCGTAGTGATGCTCTACCGCGTCTGCCCGACCTCGCCGAACCGGCTCGATGCGATCGCGCTGTTCATCCAGCCGATCGAGGAAGATCTCTGCCGCTGCCAGCCGGTCATGTATCTCGTCGACGACCGCTCGGCCCATATCGACCTCTTGAAGTTCGAGCAGGTGATCTTCCTGCAGGACCGCATCATCGTCGAGAACCAGCGCCCGGTGCTGCTGCCGCTGGAGCCGCGCGCCGAAATACCGACCCGCGCCGATTCATCATCCGTCGCCTATCGCCGCTGGCTGAAGGAAAAGGGCATTCGCTACGGCACGACCAACCGGGCCGCCTGACACCATGGCGCTGACGATCCTGAAACCGCGAACGCTCGACGAGGCCGCCGGCTTGCTCGCCGACGGTGCGCAGGCGATTTCCGGCGGCACGCTGATGCAGCTCGCCTGGCTGCGCGGCGAGGCACAGCCGGAGAGGTTGGTCGATCTGGGCAAGCTCACGCGCGACGACATCAATGAGGCGGACGGCGTCGTCACCATCGGCGCCGGGACGCGGCTCGCCGATCTGGAGACGAGCGATCTCATCGCCCGCCGCCTGCCGCTGCTCGTCCAGGCGGCACGGTCGATCGCGGCCCCCGGCGTGCGGCGGCTTGGAACCGTCGGCGGCAACGTCGCCGGAAGGATCGGCTGCCTCTGGCCGGCCCTGCTGGCGCTCGATGCGCGCGTGACCGTCTTTGCCGATGGCCGTGAGACCGAACGGCCGCTGCTCGACTGGCTCGCCCTCCCCTCCGCCACCATACTGACGGCGATCCGCATCCCCGTTCCAGCGGGCGAGATCCGCACGGCCTATCGCAAGATCGGCCTTCGCGCCGCCTTCACGCCGAGTATCATCGGCGCGGCCGGGCTGCTGGAGATCGAGGATGGGCACGTCCGAAGCGCGCGCCTCGCCGTCGGCGCCGGCATTACGCGGCCCCAGAGGCTGGCGCGCAGCGAGGCGCTGCTGACCAACCGGGACCTCGGCGCGATCGACTGGTCGGCCCTGCGCGAGAGCCTGATCGACGAGATCGAGACCACGTCCGACGCCTATCGCTCGGCGCGCTATCGCAAGCAGGCGGCGGCCAATGCGCTGGTCGCGGGCCTCGGTGGCGGTGTCGCCGTCTCGCGCCGTTCGTCGCCACGCCATCTGGCGCCGGCCGAGCCGATCCAGCCCGACGAGAGCATCGAGGTTTCGCACGCGAAGCTCGCCAGCCGCTGGGGCGTTCGGCCGGATATCGCCGCCAAGGTGGCGGGCACGCTCGAATATCTGACCGATCATCGCGCGCCCGGCATGCTGATCGGACGCATCCTCCGCGCCGGCATCCCGCATGCGAATATCCGCGCGATCGACACCAGCGCCGCCGAGGCGCTGCCGGGCGTGGTCGCCGTCGTCACCGCCGCGGACATACGGGGCGAGAACGCCTTCGGCATCATGGCCGCCGACCAGCCGGCGCTCTGCTTCGACAAGGTGCGCCATATGAGCGATCCGGTCGCGGCCGTCGCGGCGATCGACGCGGAGACCGCCGCTCGCGCACTTTCGCTGATCCGCGTCGACTACGAACCGCTGCCGCTGGTCGAGGATTGGGAGGCGGCGCTGGCCGATGGCGCGCCTTTGGTCCATGCGAGCGGCAATCTCCGCGCCGAGTTCCGCCACGAGCGCGGCGATATCGAGGCCGCCTTCGCCCGCGCCACCCATATCGTCGAGGATGTCTACGTCACGCCGCGCCAGATGCACGGCTTCATGGAGACCGAGGGCGGCTATATCGTGCCCGAGGCCGATGGATCGCTCACGGTCTGCGTCGGCGGGCAGCACGGCACGCGCGACCGCAAGCAGCTCTCCCTTATTCTCGGCCTGCCGGAAGAAAAGATCCGCGTCGTCACCAGCCCGACCGGCGGTGCCTTTGGCGGAAAGGACGAATTGCATGTGCAGCCGGCGTTGGCGCTGCTGGCGCTGAAAGCCGGCAGACCGGTGCGGCTGCAGCTCGATCGATACGAGTCGGTCATCGCGAGCGTGAAGCGCAATCCGATGCGCATCCGCATGCGCACCGCCTGCGACGCCGAGGGACGGCTGATCGCGCAGGATGTCGACGTCATCGCCGATTCGGGCGCCTATGCCTCGCTCTCGCCGGCCGTGCTGGAAACGGCGCTCGAGCACGTCGCCGGCCCTTATCGCATCGGAAATATCCGCAGCCGCGGCCGCCTCGCCTTCACGAATAACGGTATATGCGGCGCCTTTCGCGGCTTCGGCGCCAACCAGATGGTGTTCGCGATCGAGAGTCAGGTCAGCCGGCTCGCCGAGCTGGTCGGCCTCGATCCGGTCGCGATCCGCCGGCTCAATCTCCGCATTCCCGGCGAACCCGGCTTCTTCGGCCATGAGGTCGCGCCGACCGAGCGGCTTTCGGAAATGCTCGATGCCGCAAGCGCCAACCCACTCTGGCGGACGGAGCGCGGTCTCGACGCCGAAGGGCGCCTCGTCGGCGTCGGCATGGCGCTGCATCATCAGGGCACCGGCCTCGGCTCGCTCCCGCATGATCCGGGCGGCGGACGGCTGACCTTCCGCGCCGATGGCAAGATCGAGGCGGCCTATGGCCTCGACGAAATGGGCCAGGGCGTGATGCCGGCGATCCAGGCGGCGGTTTCGCAGGCGCTCGGCTGCGCGCGCGAGGATATCGTGCCCGTTATCGGCGATACTGGCCGCACGCCGGAATCCGGCTCCACCACGGCGGCGCGCGGCACCTATGTCATCTGGCGCACGGCCCGCGACACCGCCCCCGGATTGAGCCTGAAACTGCGCGAGGCGGCCGCGCGGCTCCTCGACCTGCGCGCCAACGATCTCGCCATCGCGCCGGGCGGCATCCGCGACGCGCGTTCCAACAGCGGCGCATTGCTGCTGCGCTTCGCCGATCTCGCGGCACGGCTCGATCTCGATGCGATGCCGAGCGAGAGCACGGATTTCCATTTTCCGAAGGCCGATTATACCGAGGGCAATTCGCGCTATGTCTTCTGCTTCGGCGCGGCGGTCGTCCGCGTCGCCGTCGATCCGGTGAGCGGTCAGGTCCAGGTGCTCGATCTCGACCAGCACATCGCCGCCGGACCGATCGTCGATCCCGCTGCCTATCTCGGCCAGATCGAGGGGGGCGGCGGACAGGGCCTCGGCTTCACGCTGACGGAAGACGCGATCATGCAGGGCGGCGCCTTCGTCACCCGGAATTTCGACACCTACATGATGCCCTCGATCGCCGATGCTCCCCTCGCGAGCCGGATCACGGCGCTCGAAAGCCTCGATGCCGACGATCCGCATGGCCCCCGCGGCGTCGGCGAAATCGGCATCGGCGCGGTGACGCCGGCGATCGCGGCCGCCATTGCCGACGCGACGGGCTTCTGGCCGGTCGTGACGCCGATCGCGCCCGAAGCCATCCTCGATGCGCTCGCGGGAGCCAATCATGTCGCGTGAAACGGTCAGTTTTCGCCTGAACGGTGCGCCGGTGACCGTCGCGGCGGCCGCCGATCGTCGCCTGGTCGACATATTGCGCGATGATCTCGCCCTCACCGCGACAAAGGCCGCGTGCCGGGTCGGCCGCTGCGGCTCCTGCATGGTGCTGGTCAATGGCGAGGCGGTGAATTCCTGCCTCACCATGGCCTGGCAGCTCGACGGCGCGGATGTCGTCTCGGCCGAGGGCCTCGCCGCCTTTCCCGAGGCGGACCTTGTCCGTTCCGCGCTCGCGGCCGAAGTATCGTTCCAGTGCGGCTATTGCGCCCCCGGCTTCACGGTCGCGCTGACCGCGCTGCTGAAGAGCAACCCGACGCCCGACGAGGCCGACATCAAGGCGGCGCTCGAAGGCAATATCTGCCGCTGCACAGGCTATCTCTCCATTCTCCGCGGCGCCCAGGCGGCGGTCGCGGCCCTGGCGGCCCAGCAGACGGCCGCCGAATAGGAAGGTCCGAACCATGACGATCCATGTCGTCCCGATTGCCCCGAAGACGGAGGGCGCCCGCGCCTTTCTCGGCGAGCAGAAGAAGCGCCTGCTGATCGACGGCGCCTGGACGGCCCCCGCGAGCGGCCGCCATTTCGCCAGCGTCGATCCGGCGACCGGCCAGATTTTGGCCGAAATCGCCGAAGGCGACGCCGGCGATGTGGACGCGGCGGTGGCGAGCGCCCGGCGCGCCTTCACCTCGAAGGAATGGCGCGGCATGAGCCCGACCGATCGCGGCCGGCTGTTGACCCGGATTGCCGATCTGATCGAGGCCCATGCGGACGAACTGGCCGAGATCGAGACGCTCGACCAGGGCAAGAGCTACAAGACCGCGCGTTTCGGCGAGATTCCGGCTTCCGCCGCGCAATTCCGCTATTTCGGCGGCTTCGCCAACAAGATCCTCGGCCAGACGATCCCGACCTCGATCGGCTACCAGCCGGCGGGCAAGCAGATCTTCGCCTATACGACGCGCGAGCCGATCGGCGTCGTCGCCGCGATCACGCCGTGGAATTCGCCGCTGCTGATGGCCTCGATGAAGCTCGCGCCGGCGCTCGCGGCGGGCTGTACCATCGTGCTGAAGCCGGCCGAGGATACGTCGCTGACCGCGCTCCGGCTGGGCGAACTGATGCTGGAAGCGGGGCTGCCAAAGGGCGTGGTCAATATCGTCACCGGCTTTGGCTCGGTGGTCGGCGCCGCGCTCTCGACGCATTCCGATGTCGACAAGATCGCCTTCACAGGCTCGACCTTCACCGGCAAGGCGCTGCTCAACGCCGCTCGCGGCAATCTGAAGAAGCTGACGCTGGAACTCGGCGGCAAGTCGCCCGCGATCGTGCTCGCCGATGCCGACCTCTCGCTCGCCATTCCCGGTGTCGCGCGCGGCATCTTCGCCAATGCCGGCCAGGTCTGCGTCGCGGGCTCGCGCGTCTATGCGGCGCGGCCGATCTACAACCAGTTCATCGACGGGTTGGCCAAGGAGGCCGAAAAGCTCCGCCTCGGCCATGGCCTCGCGCCGGAAACCGATCTGGGGCCGCTGGTCAGCCGCAAGCAGGCCGACCGCGTCGCGTCCTATATTGCCGGCGGTCGTTCAGAGGGCGCCGAGATCCTGTCGGGTGGCCATCAGGATGGCGAACTCGGCACGTTTTTCGAGCCGACCGTGGTCGTGAACACCCGCCCCGACATGACGCTGATGCGCGAGGAGATTTTCGGCCCGGTCGTCGCCGTGACGCCCTTCGACGATACGGACGAGGTGCTGGCGCTCGCCAATGATTCCGATTACGGCCTCGCCGCCAGCGTCTGGACCGAGAGCCTGAGCCAGGCGCATCGCATGGCAGCCGCGATCCGCGCCGGTACGGTCTGGATCAACTGCCATTCCTATTTCTCGCCGGAACTGCCCAAGGGCGGCCACAAGGAATCCGGCTGGGGCTATGAGAACGGCGCCCAGGGGCTGGAGAACTATCTGGAGACGAAGACGGTCTGCGCGGTGATCTGAGCGACGCGGTCGCGCCGCCCGCCATCACCCAAAGCGTGCTTCGGTCAGGTCGATTTCGCGCACGATCTTGCGCGCCGTCTCGTCGTCGATCTTGTGGGTGCGCGTGCTCCGATAGATCGCGTCGCGTTCAGCGCGGAGGCCGGCCAGGCGCAGCTTGCGCTCGATCTCGTCGACCTTGCGGTTCAGTTCGGCCGCCTCCGCGGTCTGCGAACGCCCGTCTATGCGCTGGCGATAGAGCTCCATGACGCGCGCCCCGGCATCGGCATAGAGATCGGCATCGTTGCGGCCGGCCGCGAGATCGTGCTGGGTGCGCTCGATGGCCTTGATCGCGGCCTCGGCGGCAGCGACCCGCGCCTCGTCCTCGCGCTCGCGCTCGATATGTTCCGGCGGCACGGCGATGCCCTGGAGCACCAGCGGCAGGCCGATGCTGGCCGCCACCAGCGAGAGGATGATGACGCCGGCGGCGAGCAGGATCGCGAGATCGCGCGCGGGAAAGGGCGTTCCGTCCAGCATGGTGAGCGGCAGGGTCAGGACACCGGCGAGCGTGACGGCGCCGCGCACGCCGGCGAGCGACATCGCCGCCGTGACGCGCCAGATCGGCACCTTGAACGCCGCCCCGCGCCGCGTCGCCTTGAAGATGGTCAGCCGGAGCGACACGTAGGCCCAGGCGAAGCGGAGAGCCGCCAGCCCGATATTGATGGCGAGAATGTAGACCAGCAGCCAGATCGGCTCATGGTGGCCGGTCTCCCGGACGGTCTGCGCCGCGCCGGCGATGATGCCCGGCAATTGCTCGCCCAGGATGACGAAGATCACCCCGTTCGCCGCAAACTGGACCGTATCCCACACGGCCGAGCGTCGCACGCGCGTCACGGCCATCAACTGGCCGCCGATCTCGGCATAGCTCATGGTGATGCCCGCCGCGACCGCAGCCAGGATGCCCGAGCACTCCAGATGCTCGGCCAGAAGATAGGCGCCGAAGGGGATGAGCAGGCTGATCAGGATCTGCGACCCGGTCTCCTCGCCCAGCCGCTTGCTGACGATATTCTTGACCTGCGTCACGATCCACGTCACGCCGACGCCGATGGCGATGCCGCCGATCGCGACCCAGAGGAAGGTCGTCGACGCCTCGACCAGCGAGAAAGTGCCGGTCAGCGCGGCGGCGACGGCAAAGCGCATGCAGACGAGGCCGGAGGCGTCGTTCAGCAGCGATTCGCCCTCGAGGATGTGCATCAGCCGCTTCGGGATCGGCACGCGCGCCGTGATCGACGAAACCGCGACCGGATCGGTCGGCGAGATCACCGCGGCGAGCGCGAAGGCGACGGCGAGCGGAATGGACGGGATCATCCAGTTGATGACGAAGCCGAGCCCGACAACCGTGAAGACGACGAGCCCGAGCGCCAGTTCCAGGATCGCGTTCTTGTCGCGAAAGAGGCCTTCCTTCGGGATGCGCCAGCCATCGAGGAAGAGCAGCGGCGGCAGGAAGAGCAGGAAGAATATCTCCGGCTGCAGGCGCACGCCGAGATCGGCCACCGAGGCGATCAGTGCGCCGAGCGCGATCTGGACCAGCGGCAAGGGCAGCGCGAATGGCGCCGCCCGCACGACGGAACTGCTGATGACGACAGCCACGAGAAGAACCAGGGCAGCAGCGATCGTCTCCACGCACAATCCTCTCAGTCATCAAGCGCCCGGCAATCGCGCCGGGGGACAGCAGGGTCGTTGGGCAATCAGATCCCGACAGGGGCTTGAGGTCGCCCTCAAACTCCCGTCCAATAGAATCAGTTGTTCCATGACCGGTGTAAGACCATGAAACTTCGGCTGATCCTCCATGGCAAGGCTGCGCGTGACCCAAGGGTGCGCGACGCTGTCGATGCGGTGCGCTCGGACGGCCATGTCGTGGAGGTCCGCGTGACATGGGAATCGGGCGATGCCAGCCGGATGGCGCGCGACGCCGTCGAGGAGGCCAGAAATGGCGGCCTCGATGTGATCGTCGCCGGCGGCGGTGACGGCACGGTCAGCGAAGTGTTCGGCGCGAGCCTTGCGGCCAAGCCGCCGGCAGGCTGCTCCTTCGGCGTCCTGCCGCTCGGGACGGCGAATGATTTCGCCCATTCCGCCAATATTCCCGTCGAGGATCTGACGGCGGCGCTGCGACTGGTCACGACCACGCCGGCCCGTCCGATCGATGTCGGCACGCTGGAGCAGCGGGTCTTCATCAATCTCATCACAGGCGGTTTCGGCTCGCGCGTCACCGTCGAGACGGACCCGGACCTGAAGCGGCGGCTCGGCGGCCTCGCCTATGTCGTCACCGGCGTTTCCCGCTTTGCCGAGCTCACCGCCAATCGCGGCCGCTTCCGCGCCGAGAATTTCGAATGGGAGGGCAGCTTCTACGCGCTCGCCATCGGCAATGGCCGTCAGGCCGGCGGCGGCATTTCGCTCTGTCCCAAGGCCATGCTCGATGACGGCCTGCTCGATCTCATGATCCTGCCGGAAGTGCCGCCGGATTCACGGCTCGACATGTTCGCGCAGTTCGTGCTGCAGGGCGCGGCGGCGATCGAGAGCCTGCAGGTCACGACGCGCAGTCCCTGGATCGAGTACGTCTCGCATGAGGAACTCTACGTCAATCTCGACGGCGAGCCGGTGCAGAGCAAGCGCTTCCGTGTCGAGTGCCACCCCGGCGCGCTGCCGGTGCATCTCGGCCAGACCGATCTCGTGAAGCAGGACAATGCCAGCGCCTGAAGGCGCGCTCTTTGGCAACAGCAAAGCAAACAAGAACGCAACGGAGCGACCATGACAGCCGACGCCGCCAGCCCTGCCGGAGCGCAGGAGCCGCTCGCCTTCAACCTCGTCGTGATGGGGGTTTCCGGCTCGGGCAAATCGACGGCTGGCGCCGCGCTCGCCGACCGTTTCGACACGGATTTCATCGAGGGCGACCAGCTTCATCCGGCTGCCAATGTCGCCAAGATGGCCGCGGGCACGCCACTCGACGACAATGACCGCCTGCCCTGGCTGAAGGCCATCGGCCGCCGCATGGCGGAAGCCGATGATGCCGCGAAGGGGATCGTGGTCGCCTGCTCGTCGTTGAAGCGCAGCTATCGCGACATCCTGCGGGCCGCCACGCGGCGACCGGTGATCTTCATCTTCCTCGATGGCTCGCATGCCCTGCTGAAAGAACGCATGCTGACCCGCACCAGCCATTTCATGCCGCCATCCCTGCTCGACAGCCAACTCGCCACGCTGGAACGGCCGACGGAGGACGAGGATTTCATCCGGATCGATCTTGACGGCGACATCGATGCCGAGCTCGAAGCAGCCGCCGATGCGATCGCGGCGCGCCCCCTGGCCGGCTGAGCCGTTACAAATCGTCACCGGACGGCACGCTTTCCGAAACGATCCGGCAAAGTCGCGGCGCGATCTTTCCTGACGGGCCTCAACGCTCACGAAAGGACATGATCATGGCACAACCCGGAGTGTTTTTGGCGTCTATCGCCGCGCTGCTGATGTTCACCGGAACGGCGGGCGCGCTCGAGCGCAGCGGCAGGACAACCATCGACATCGATGGTCGCGTGATCACCGAGCAATTCACCGCGCACTACGATCCCGCGACCGGCGTGCTCGTGCGCAAGGGCACGCTCATCCTCTCCAATGGCAGGCGCGGGACCTATCGACTGATGGGCACATGCGGCGGCAGGCCCCTGACCTGCACCTTTACGGGCACCGGGACCGGACCTTTTGGCCAGCCCTGGCGCGGCAGCGGAACACTGAGCCGCCGGGGCGAGCGCGTCATGATCAAGGCGACGCTGAAGGGCCCGCGCGGCAGGACGATCCGGATCAATCGCGAGACCAGTGGCGACAGCTTCGCCGATCTCGGCCTCTAACTACGGCGCCGGAGCGCCGCAGCGCATCACCATTTCGCGCGTTTCCGATCGGCCGGCCTCGATTCGCATCACGCCCGGCATATCGAAGAAATCGCCGTCGAACCCTTCCGGAGCATGGTGACCTTGCCAGGGCTCGATGCATAGAAATCCCGCACCCGGCTTGGTCCAGATGCCAAGATAAGGCAAGCCTGCGAAATCAATCCCAATGCCCGGCTCGCCCGGACGGCCGAACCAGACCGAACGGCTGGCGAGTTGGTCGAAAATGACGGCATCGGCAACGAAGAGGCTGTCGTCGAGCGCCAGCGTCCGATCCTTGACCGGCGTATCGACCGAAAGCGCAACACGACCATTGGCGATGCGGCGGATCGGGGCGGGCTCGGCCTTTTCAAACAGGACGATGAAGGAATTGCGCACCGGCGCCGGGGCTGCCGGCCACAGGAAGGCCGGGTGGAAGCCGACCGAAGCCGCCATCGGCCCGGTGCCCGTATTCGTGACCGTGACGCTCTGGTGCAGAGCGCCCTTGGCGAGGCGGAAGCTCACATCGAGCGTGAACTCGAAGGGGAAGATCTTGCGCGTGGCGTCGTTCGCATTGAGGCGCAGCAGGCAGGAATCCGGCCCCGACGCGACCAGGTCGAACAGGGCGTCGCGGGCAAAGCCATGCTGGCCCATCGGGTAGCTCTTCCCGTCAACGCGGATCGCGTCATTCGCAGCCCGGCCGACGATCGGGAACAGGATCGGCGCGTGACGGCCCCAGAAGGCGGGATCGCCGCCCCACATCCATTCCTTGCCGGCCGGATCGACGATCGATTGCAGTTCCGCGCCCTGGCGCGCAATGGCGACACTGAAACCGTCTCGGGCAATGATGATGGTATCGGTCACGGACGCGCTCCAGGAGATCAATGATGGCATCAGGCTCGACAGGCTTGGCCGAACTGATTCTGCGGGACGCCATAGTGACAATATTCCAAGACATGCAGAAGACCTGCATGTACCGCCACGCCGAGGACGGATTCCGTAGCGGCCACCTTTGATGCTATCTTGCTGATACGTCCAGTCGGGAGGGAATGAATTGGCACGGCGCGAACAACAGCCGGTCGGCGGCGGTCCCAAGAAAGTGCTCTATACGCTGCAGACCATCTCGCGCATGGGCGTGGGCAAGGCCGCCAAGGCGCTGCTGAGCAAGAATGCGTGCAAGGCCTGCGCCTATGGCATGGGCGGCCAGCGCGGCGGCATGACCAACGAGCTGGGCGAGTTTCCCTCCGTCTGCAACAAGTCGGTCCAGGCCCAATCGGGCGACATCTTGCCGTCGATCCCGGCCGAGATCTTCGCCCATCCGATCGCCGACCTGCAGGAGCTTTCCGGCCGGGAGATGGAACGGCTCGGCCGCCTCGACACGCCGCTGTTCAAAGCGGCCGGAAGTGACCGCTTCGTGCCGGTCGAATGGGATTTCGCGCTCGCCACCGCCGTGCAGCGCCTGAAGACGACGGATCCGAGGCGGTCGTTCTTCTATTCCTCGGGGCGCTCATCGAACGAGGCCGGCTTCGTCTTCCAACTGCTTGCCCGCGCCTATGGCACCAACAACGTCAATAATTGTTCCTATTACTGCCATCAGGCGACCAGCGAAGGGCTCGCCACCACGGTTGGCAAGGGCACGGCGACGATCGAAATCGAGGACCTGACCGGCGCAGACCTGATCTTCGTCATCGGCGCCAATCCTTCGTCCAATCATCCCCGCTTCATCCACATGCTGAAGAAGTGCCGCGAGCGCGGCGGCGCGGTGATCGTGATCAACCCGGCGAAAGAGCCGGGCCTCGTCAAATTCGCGGTGCCGAAATCGCCCATGTCGATGCTGAAGGGCGGCAGCGAGATCGCCTCCGACTACCTGCAGCCGCGGATCGGCTCCGATATCGCGCTGATGAAGGGCATCGCCAAGGCGGTCATCGAAGCCGGCGCGACAGATCGGGCGTTCATCGAGAGCCATACGGCGGCGTTCGACGCTTTCCGCGCGGATATCGAGGCGCTCTCCTGGGAGCAGATCGTCGAAGCCTGCGGCGTGCCGAAGGCGCGGATCGAGGCAGTCGCGGCCGTCTATGCGCGCTCGGAACGTGTGGTGTTCGCCTGGGGCATGGGCATGACCCATCACATCCACGGCGTCGCCAATGTCGAGATGATCGCCAATCTCGCTCTGCTGCGCGGCATGATCGGCAAGCGCTTCGCCGGCCTGCTGCCGCTTCGCGGCCATTCCAACGTACAGGGCATCGGCACGATCGGCGTGAAGCCCGTGCTCGCGAAGGACGTGCTCGCGCGGATGGAGGAGACGCTCGGCCTGCGCTTTCCGGAGGAGAAGGGGCTCGACACCATGGCGTCGCTGAAGGCGGCGGAACGGGGCGAGATCGACGCCGCCGTGATCATGGGCGGCAATCTCTGGGGCGCGACGCCCGACACCGCATTCGCCACCCGCGCGATGGGCCGCATCGGCTTCAAGCTCTTCCTGACCACCTCTCTCAATCTTGGCCACGTCAATGGCCTCGGCGATGGCGAGGTGCTGATCCTGCCCGTGACGGCGCGCGACGAGGAATGGGAGCCGACGACGCAGGAATCGATGTTCAACTATGTCCGGCTCAGCGATGGCGGCATCCGCCGGCTCGACAATGTGCGCCCGGAGAGCCGAATCCTGTGCCAGATCGGCGCCCGGCTGCTGCCGGACTCCCCGATCCCGTTCGAAGGGCTGGCACACCATGCCAAAATCCGTGAGGCGATCGCCGCCGTCGTGCCCGGCATGGAGCAGCTCAAGGATATCGAAGTCGCCAAGCAGGAGTTCCACGTCAAGAACCGGCTGATGCACACGCCGGAATTCGGCACGCCCGACAAGCGCGGCCATTTCGTGGTGACACCGACACCGACACCAGAGCGCAGCCGCCTCAGCCTCGCGACCGTCCGCAGCGAAGGGCAGTTCAATACGATCGTCTATGAGGAAGAGGACAGCTATCGCGCCAAGGCCGGCCGCGACGCGGTTTTCCTGGCCAGGGACGACATGGCGGCCTTCGGTGTCAGCGAAGGCCAGGTCGTGACGCTCGCCTCGGATACTGGCCGCATGCGCGCCGTGGTGACGCCCTTCGACCTGCCGCGCGGCAGTGCGATGGCCTATTATCCGGAGGCCAATGTGCTGGTCGGTACGGCCGTCGATCCCCGCAGCAAGACGCCGGCCTTCAAGTCGGTGCCCGTCTGGATCGAAGCGTAGGACAAACCAAAACCGCCCCGGATCGTGCGATCCGGGGCGATTTTGCATAGTCGTATCGCCGGGCGATCAGCCCGCTCAGGCTTAGTAGGGTGCGTAATAGGGATAGGGCGCCGGGTACGGCGCCGGATAAGGCGGGTAATAGGCCGGCGGCGCGACATAGACAGGGCGAGAAGCGGCCGCGGCACCGACGACTGCGCCGGTCACGGCACCAGCGACCGCGGCTCCGGCGATGGCGCCACCGGCCGGAGCGCCATACCAGGCACCATGGACGCCGATCGCGCCGTAACGCGCAGGACCGCGATAAGCGGCATAGAACGCGTCGATGAACACGGCGGCGGCGCCATCGGCACCGGTCAGGTCACCCTCGAGCACCTTCACGTTGAAGATCAGATCGGGGCCGACCATCTTCGGCGACGTCAACTCGACGACGGCGTCCTTGACGTCCTTGCCGTCCTTGGTGAAGACGGAAACGGTCGCATTGGGCGGATCCTTGGCGAAGGTCTCGTCGGCGTTCCACTCATCGACGACCGATGTCGTCGTGACATGGCCCGCGGCGCGAACGGGCCGATCGGCGAACATGATCGCCGTTGCCGCCACACCCGTCAGCGTCAGCTTTCCGTCCGCGAGCGTCGCGCCGTCGGAATTGAGTACGACCAGCGACGGCTCCATCTGAACCTTCGACGCTGTGCCGATCTGCTTTTCGGCAGGCGATTTGATGGCATTCGACTGCTGCGCCAGCGCTGTCGTCGACATGATGGCGGTGATGGCCAGAATAATGCTGGTCCGAGCTCTCAGCTTCACGATGTTAACCCCCATAGTACAAGCGATGTGAATATCGCGCCCCCAACGGGAGAACGCGTAGTTCCCTGTCAACTCGACAGTTTTCATAGCCCGCCGGGCGTGTAAACGTCAAAATACGCGGCTGACGCGTTTATATTTCAACGCATCCTTCAAGAACATAACCGAAAATTAACCAATATATCCGAAGCCGACGAACGCACTCGGCTCGGCCGTTCATGCCCGGCAAGCCCGTTCGCATATTGAGTGCGACGGGCAATCAACTCGCCCTCGATGGGCGCCGCCGGACATCACACCTCCTGATAGACCGCGATCCTGCCCTTGCGCACGGCCGCCTTGAGCGCGGCATGGTCGCGCTCGGTCTGGTCGGCATAGGCCAGTGCAAAGCTGCCCATCGCCTCGTCAAACTGATCACCGGCGCCGAGATATCCCCCGATCGCCGAAACGTCGCTGCCCTTGGCGTGGGCGCGTGCCAAGACCCAGCCGCATGCCTCCGCGTAAAACTCCAGCAACTCGTCATCAAAGGTCTCGACGAGTGGCTTGATCTTGGCGTCCCGCAACTGCCGTACATAAAACTGCCGCCCGTTGGCCTCCGCGGTGACCCATCCCAGGAAGAGGTCGGACGAAGGCTGCATCAGGCGTTGCCCGACGACGACACGCTCGCCGTGATGAGCATAGGCGCTCGCTCCGGCATAAGGCTCGAGCACGGAGGCAACCGCTTCCTTGAACTGGAGGAAGAGCGGTTCGTTCGAGGCCGACATCATCAGGGCAATCCAGCACCGACGTCCGACGCTGCCCACGCCCACGACCTTGATGGCCGCATCCACGAGCCGATACCGGTCGAGCAAGGCCCGGCGATCATCGGCGAGGGTGGCTCTGTAGCCGGCGAGCACCTGATCGAGAACCTGCTGAAATTCGGGAAGGTGCGTCTCTTCCGGATGGAAGATCAGCGGTGGACTGTCCTGGATGCCGACGCGCCCGCCAACCATGCCGGCGAGCTTGGGGAAGTCGACCTCGGAGCCACTCTGGGCGGAGGCCTTGTCGATCCGCCGCTGCACGCCGGCGCGAGCGCCCGGTGGGACGCCTTCCAGCAGATCATCTGCTGACACGCGCGCGTACCAGACCTGAAGCGGATGCATGGCCGCGAACCCGCGCAGCCGCTTGCGATAACTCCGTGCGCAGGCGATCGCGGAATCACGGCCCTGTTCATCGGTGAGCCCGATGGTTCGGGCCGCCAGCACGATGGACGCGACAAGCCGCTTGATGTCCCATTCCCACGGCGCCGGCAGCGTCTCGTCGAAATCATTGATATCGAAGATGATATTGCGCTCGGGCGTGGCGAAGCCGCCAAAATTCATCAAATGGCAGTCGCCGCAAGCCTGCACCTTGATCCCGATCGATGGCGTAGTGGCCAGATCGGCAGCCATCACGCTGGCAGCACCACGAAAGAACGCGAACGGCGATTCGAGCATGCGGCCGTAGCGGATGGGCACCAGGTCAGGCAGTCGATCTGAATCCGACGAACACAGCAGATCGATCGGATCCGCTCGTCCCTCGGGTTTCTTCCACGCAGCATGCTGGCTTCGTGGAACCTTGTCGCGCAGGGACTTTCCTTCGCTGGCCAACTGGCCTGGTGATCGTGCGCGAGTGGCAGCGTCCGATGCGGTAGCACCGGAATGCCCGGCCTTGTCCGCCGTGCCGCGCTCTGCCGGCCGCGCGCTCGCTATTGGGGCAGTCACCGAACCCTTCGGCATGATCACGATCTCCGCCGACCCGCCTCATGCGAGCCTGACCCAATTAGATCTGCGCGGATCCAGCCTGCATTGACGTGGAGCAATATCCCGCACGACATTTATCATAATAGCATGATGGGCTCGCCAAGGTAGCGAGACTCGTGCGGAGCCACCGGGGGGCGGAGTTCATCCAATCGATGGAGAGACTCGCTACAGGCCCGGCATCGCCAGCAGGCGTGCATGATCGGCGAGGATGAGTTCGAGCTCGGCGTCACTTGCGCCGGGCACTGGCGAGAGCGCGTCGCCTGACGCCAGATGGTCGAACCGTATCGACAGACCGCGCCGCTCCGCCGCCGCGCCGAGGAGCACGAGCCCGCGCCGCACATGGTAGGTACTCGAGACCAGCGTGGCGCGGTTCACGCCGAGGCGGGCGAGAATCTCCATGCTGTGGACGGCATTGCCGACCGTATCCTCCGCCATCGGCTCCAGATGCAGGCGCTCGGGCTCGATGCCTTCAGCGGCGAGCCAGCGGTGCATCGCCTCGGCCTCGCTGATCGGAGCGCCCAGCGTTCCGCCCGTCAGGACCAGTGGATCGGCCGTGCGGTGCCGGGCCAGCGTCAGCGCGGCCTGCAGGCGGCGGACGAGGCGCGGACGCAGGCTGCCATCGCCTTCGAGTTGATGGCCGAAGACGATGATCGCGCCACCCTCTTGCAGCAAGGCCTCCGGCAACGGCGCATCCCGCTGATGTTCCACGAGCGGGAGAGCCATGATCTCGGTGACGAGAGCGGGGTCGTTCATCGTGTCGTCCTTCCAGAAAATGGCGTCCCGCCGTGTCCGGCGCGGGTGCCCCACCACATCGCGCACCCGCGATTGCGCCGCAACATGATTTTTTAAAATGATTTTCAAAAATACGCCGATTTGTAATGGGACCGTCACATGAGCCCGGTAGGAGACCTGCAGCCCACCTCGGTCGGCCAATAGGTCTCCTGTAATGAAGGGAAATATCGTGGCTATGATAAGCAAGACCATCGCCATGGCAGCGTTGATCTCGACAGCTGCCATTCTTCCTGCGTCCGCCCAGACAAAGCCGGTCGGATCGGATACGTTCAACACGAAGCATCTCGATTTTGACGCTACGACACTGACGCGCGAAAACTTCTATGAAGTGCTCGCACCGATCGCGAAACAGGAAGGCGAAGTCAACCTATACAGCTTCGCGGCGAGCTTTCCGGTGTTTTGGAAAGAGGCCGTCATCCCCGGCTTCGAGAAGAAATATGGCGTGCGCGTCAATTTCTATGATGTGAAGGAAGACGTCGCGAAGCAGCAGCTGATCGCCGTTCACCAGGCTGGCGAGGACTCGCCCGCCGACGCCTATTTCGCACCGGGCCCGACCGCGGCCGAGACGCGCAACACGCCGATCATCGCCAACCTGCCGCTGGCCGACCTGTTGCCCGAGGCAAAGAACTACGACCCGAAGCTGCTGCGCGTTTCCTTCGGTTATGAGCATGGCGGCACGTTCATGCCGTTGCATCGCGACCAGACCGGCATGGGCTACAATAGCGCGCTCGTGAAGGCGGAAGACGTTCCGGCCGATTTCCCGGCCCTCCTCGCTTATGCCAAGGCCAATCCCGGCAAGGTCGCGATCACCTCGCCGCTCAAGGGCGGCTCGGGCGAGAACTTCCTCTATGGCGTCGCGCAGAGCCTGCTGACCGGCGAGTGCCACGACAAGCTCACCAACGATTTCGGCTGGGATGACGCGGCGGCCGCCGACTGGGTCAAGAACAGCGGCTGCTTCGCGCCGGTCTGGGACTATTTCCGCGAGCTGACGCCGCTCGTCGAAGTCACCAACGGCAATGCCGACACGCAGAACCTGATCGGCAACAACGCCGCCACGATCGGCACCGTGTGGGAGGATTACGCCTACACCTTCGTGCAGGACAAGCAGTTGCCCGAGAGCTATCGCATCACTCTGCTCGCCAATGGCCAGGATGGTGGCGGCGACGGCGCGTTCCTCGTCCGCAATGCGACGCATCCGGCCGCGGCCCTGCTCCTGATCGACTATGCCATGAGCTACGAGCCGCAGCTCTGGAAGATGAAGCACATGGCCTCGCGCACGGCCCGCCTCGACATCGCGCTCACCGATGCGATCGACGCCCATAACGCGCAGTTCCTGGTTCCCGAGGCCACCTATCGCAAATACGCGATCGGCTATCCCTCGGTCCCGGTCATGACCGCGATGCGCGACGCCTATGTCGCGGAAATCCTCTCGAAGCTCTGACGCTTCCCGAATACGCGATCGGCGGGACAAGCCATGCCACATCTACAGGTTACCGGACTGACGAAACGCTTCGCCGATACGGTCGCCCTTCATCCCACCGATCTCGACGTCGAGCAGGGTGAGTTCATCACCCTGCTCGGACCATCGGGCTGCGGGAAATCCACCTTCCTGCGCATGCTGATGGGCATCACCACGCCGAGCGGCGGCGAAATCCGCATCGCGGGAACACGGATCGACCGCCTGCCGCCGGAAAAGCGGAACATCGCCATGGTGTTCCAATCCTACGCCCTGTTCCCGCATATGAGCGTGCTGGGCAATCTCGCCTTCGGCCTGAAGATGAAGAAGGTTCCCAAGGCCGAGCAGACCCGCCGCATCGCCCATGCCGTACGGATCTGCAACCTGGACGCTTATGTCGACCGCATGCCGCGCCAGCTTTCGGGCGGCCAGCAGCAGCGCGTCGCGCTCGCGCGCGCCATCGTCATGGAGCCGGACCTCCTGCTCTTCGATGAGCCGCTCTCCAATCTCGATGCGAAGCTCAGGGAAAGCCTGCGCGAGGACCTGCTCGGGCTGCACCGCCGCGTCGGTGGCACGAGCCTCTATGTCACGCACGACCAGGACGAGGCGATGGCCATGTCCGACCGCATCGTCGTGATGAACGAGGGGCGGGTCGTCGAGAGCGGAACGCCGTTCGAACTCTATCGCGCACCTCGCAGCCGTTTCACCGCGCGCTTCCTCGGCCGTACCTCGCTGATCGAGGCCATCGCCTCCGGCAACGAGGCTCGCTTGCCCTGGGGTGGCACCGCGCCGATCGACCGATCGGCGAGCGGGCCGGTTTCACTCTCGATCCGCCCGGAAGACCTGCGGATCGAAGCCGACACCCAAGGAGCCGCCGCCATCAGCGGCCACCAGTTCCTCGGCGCGGCCATCCTCTATTCGGTGAAGGCTGGCGAACACCAGCTCATCGCCAGCGCCACCGGCCATGCTTCGCCACTTCCCGTCGGCAGCCGCGTCAGCCTGCACGCCGCAGCGCCATTGCATGTGCTCGATGCGATCGAGGGCGAAGCGGCATGAACGGGATGGACCGCAACCCCTGGAAAACCCTGCTCCTGCTCGCGCCCGGCGTCGGCTTCCTCGCGGTGATGTTCGGCATCCCGCTCGCCTGGGGCGTGCTCGGATCGTTCGGCATCGGCATGGGCCCCGCCAAGATCGCCGGCCCGACGCTCGCTTACTACGCCAAGGTATTCGGCGACCCTCGCTATCTCGCGGGCCTCAGGACGTCGTTCTATTACGGCGCCATGCCGGTGGTGGTGAACCTCATCGTCGCGATCCCGCTTTCCCTGGCGCTTGGCCGCAGCTTCGTCGGGCGCAAGCTCTTCAACGGCCTCTACAAGATCCCCCTCGCCGTGCCCTCGATCGTGGTCGCCTTCGCCATGCTGACGCTGTTCGAGCAGGGCGGGTTCTTCAGCCGCTTCCTGCACCTGTTCGATCTGACGCTGCCGCGCCTGGTGCGCGACAAATGGGGTTTCGGCGTCATCATGGCGGTGGCGTGGAAGGACATTCCCTTCATGACGCTGATCATCACCGGCAGCTTCGCGTCGGTCCCGACCGAACTGGTCCAGGCGGCGCGCGCGCTTGGCGCCTCGCCGCTGCGCTCGTTCCTCTTCGTGAAGCTCCCGCTCGCCATGCCGGGTATCACCGCCGCCATCCTGCTCAGCTTCATCCGCTCGACCGGCTCGTTCGTGATCCCCGACGTGCTCGGCATTTCCTATCCGCTGCCGTTCTCGGTGCTGATGTACCAGGCGTTCCGCGAATCGAACTGGCCGCTCGTCTACGCGATCGGCACGACGCTGATGGTGGCGTCCTTCATCGTCCTGCTGCTCTATTACCTGCTCACCGCGCGGATCGGCGGGCGCAAGACGGACGGAGCCTGAGATGAGCCACGCCGCCTCCCCGCGCATACGCTTCACGCCCGATGACGCCCCGTGGCTCGCGGTTGGGCTCTATGGCGCCCTGGCTCTGGTCATCGGCCTGCCGCTCGCGATGATCGTGCTCTGGTCGTTTTCGGACGGCTGGTTTCCGCCCGCGCTGATCCCGACGGATTTCACGCTGGATCACTGGCGCCAGATCGTCGAGGATCGCGGCCTCGCAGAGGCGGCGATCCGCTCGGTCGGCATCGCCTTCACGGTCACGCTGCTTTCCGGCATCATAGCGCTGCCGACGGCCTGGGCGATGGCGCGGTTTCCCTTCCGCATGAAGCGCGCCGTGGAACTCTTCATCCTGGCGCCGCTGATCGTGCCCGGCCTCGTCGTCGCCGTCGGCGTCGGTCAACTCTTCCTGATGTTGAAGCTCGCCTACACCGTTCCAGGCGTCATCCTCGTGCAACTCATCGGCACGCTGCCACTGATGATCCGCTTGCTGAGCGCGTCGCTCGGGACGATCCCCGAAGATCTGCTGCTCGCGGCCCGCTCGCTCGGCGCCTCGCCGCTGCGCAGCATGCTGGCGGTCGTCCTGCCGCTCTCCGTTCCCACGCTCGTTGCCGGCGGTCTGATCACCTTCGTCGAGAGCTTCCAGGAATTCGACATGTCCTTCATTGTCGGCGCGCCGCTGGTCGAGACGCTGCCGATCCGTCTCTTCTTCTATCTCGACGGCTCGGGCATCCGTTTCACCAGCGCGGCCGTGGTCAGCCTCATCCTGCTCGCGCCCGTCCTGGTGATCTTCGTGATCGCCGGCCGGATCATGCGCGACGACGTCATGGCGTCGGGAATGGGCAAACTCTAGGCTGAACAGCCCCTCACAAGAGAAAGCGATTCGAACACGGCATGGCCCTGAGAGGTACCAACCAGGAAGTCGGGCGATCCTTCAACCGCCGGACAGTTCTCGAAACGATCCGCCTGTTCGGGCCGATCTCGCGAGCCGAAATCGCCGAAAAGGTCGGACTCACGGTTCAGACAGTCACGACCATCACCCATGAACTGCTGGGGCAGCAGTTGCTCTCTGCTGCGGTCGAGCCGCCGAGGGGCCGCGGCCAGCCACCGACCACGCTGACGATCAACCCGGCCGGCGGCTTCACCGTGGGATTGTCACTGAGCCCTGCCGGCATCGAGATCGCGCTGGTCGATCTCGTCGGCGCCATCGTCGAGCGGCGCAAGCTGGCGATCTCGCTGCGCGACCCGGCAGCGACGATCGAGGCAGGCCGCCGGCTTGTGGAAGCCCTTTGTGCCGGACGGCGCCGCGAGACGATCCTCGGCATGGGCATCGCCATACCGGGGCCGCAGGACGTGGAGCCGATGAGCTTCGTCGGCTCGACCACGCTGGAAGGCTGGCGCGGCATTCCGATCGCCGACCGCTTCGCCGCCGCAACGGGATTGCCGACATTTCTCGATATCGACCTCACGGCCGCCGCCCTCGGAGATCTGCTCTATGGCATCGGCCGGGGCTTCAGCACCTTCTATTATCTCTATTTCGGCGCCGGGCTGGGCGGGCGCTTCGTCCAGGGCCGCTCGGTCCTCGGCGGACATCGCGGCAATGCCGGCGAAGTCGGCCATATGACGATCGTCGTCGGGGGAGACCCCTGTCCCTGCGGCAATCGCGGCTGTCTCGAGCGCTATGTTTCGCTGGACGCGCTGGAGCGCCGACTGCGCGCCGAAGGCATCGAGACGGCACCGGACGAGATCATCCTCGGTGGATCACCGATCTTCGACGCATGGCTGGCGGAGGTGGCGCCGCTGATGCAAGCCGCCATCGTCTCGATCGAGAACCTGTTCGACCCGGAAACCATCATCATTGGCGGCCATGCGCCGCGCCGGCTGATCGAGCGGCTGGTGGAAGCCGCCGAACCCTTGCCGCATTCGATCGCCGAACGGCCGGATCGGTCGGCGCCGCGCATCACCCTCAGCGATGACGGTGTCGACGCGGTCCTGCGGGGGGCGGCGGCACTGGCCGTTTCCGGCACGATGTCGCCCGCCGGCCGGTAGCCGCCCGACACAGCCTGAGGCAGCCACCCGGTCGAAAGGGATCGAGCGCGCCGCGACGGCGCGCTCGAACGGTCAGAAGCTCCAGCTCAGATTGGCCTGGACGGCATTGTTGTCCACGTCGTCGGCGAACTGGCCGACATAGGACAGTCCGACGCGGGCCTGCTTGCTCACGAGCAGGTCGGCGCCGATTTCGACGAGCGCCGTATTCTCCGCCAGCGGCGTGCCGACGACCGAGAAGCTGGCGCTCGGCGCGCTCAGGAAGGCAAGCTGCGCGCTCGGCGTGATGTCGCCGAAGGCATATTGCCAGGCGAGCGAGGCGCGGGGCTGGAACACCATGCCGCCGGAGAGCGCCACCGAGGTGGCCGCACGGATGCCGAGCGAACTATAGCCGACGCCGCTGGAATCCGACGATCCCGCCAGTCCGGCCGTGGCGCCGGTCTCGGCGAAGCTGCCGCTGTCGGCATTGACCCAGGCGAGGCCCGCAAACGGCTCGAGCGCGACGGTCTGGATCGCGAAGCCGTACCCGACCTCGCCAAAGACCTGCGCCGTGCCGCCATCATATTGCGCACTCGCCTGCTGCAGGCTGCCGGGATAGGCGATGGTGCGATCGGCATCGATCTGGTTGAAGGCATAGCTTGCGCCGAGACGCAGGTTCCAGGGGCCGGCGCTGGTGCCCGCATAGAGCGCGAGCAACAGGCTGTCGACCTTGAACGAGTTGCCGAGGGCGTCGACATCGGCATTGGACTGGGAGTAGCCGAGCGCGGCGCCAACCAGCCAGTTGTCGATCCGCATGTCCGCGCCGGTGACGATCCCGCCAATGCTCTCGCTGACATCCGACGTGGTGGAACCGCCATCGAGATCGGTCCAGCCGCCAAAGGCCTGGCCCCACAGCGTCGGGCTGGAGGCCTTGGCCGAGAGAGCCGCCGGGTCCGTCGTGGCATAACCGAGCGCCGCGACGGCTGCCGGCTGTTTTGTCGCTTCGCCATAGGCGAGCGCGGGCCCGCCATCGGACAGCGCCGCGACGGCACCGCCCTGTCCCGCATAGGCGCCCTGGCGCAGGCGGGCCAACACGGCCTGACGGCTATAGAAGCTGTCGCCGACGAGCACCGACTGCTCGCTCGCATAACCCTCGCCGGAGAGCGCCCCGAGCGCCGCCGGCAACTGGCTTGCATCCAGGGCATAGAGCGGACTCAGCGCCTCCGGAAGTGCCGCGAGCGTGTTGTTGCCGGTATTGTTGATGAGGCCGTCGAGCGCGGCGCCGACGGCCCTCTGGTTCGGCGTGTTGCCGGGCACCTCTGCCATGGCGGCGGCGACGTTCAGCGTCACAGTGTTCGGCGTATATCCAAGCGAGGCGGCGAACAGATCCGGCAGGCCTTGTGTGGCGAGCGTATCGAACGAGCCAGTGACCGACTGTGTCGCGCCGACCACCTCATAGGACTTCAAGAGATTCGTGGTCTGGAACGAGGCCTCCAGCGTGCCGGCGAGCCGCACCGTACCCGTCACGCCCAGCGCATCATTGCCCTCGTCGGACATCCGCACCGCGAAGGTGCCGGCGGCCGTCTGGACGAACGTGCCGCTGATCAGATGGGTGATCGGCACGCCCGTGCCGGTGACACCAATCCAGCCGCTATTCTCGAACCGCTTCTCCGGCCCCGCCGTCGCCGCGATCCGGCCATTGATGATGCCGGTGTTCACGATCACGCTGCCGACGCTGTCGGCACCGGTGCGCAAGGCATCCGCGACAACCGAGGCCTGCAGGGTGCCGTAGTTCAGAAGGGTGCCATAGTCACCGTGCATTTCGACGGCTGCGCCGGCAATGCCGGTCGCCAGTACGGTGCCGGTGTTGGTCAAGACGCCATAGGTCTCGCCGCGTATGCCGACCCCGCCATTGCCGCTGACCTGGACGGTTCCGCTATTGACGATATCGTCGCCCTTGCGACCCGAGAGGGCCGCCTCATTGTCGGCGCTTGAAACCAGCGTGTCGCGGTTGCGGATCGGGTTGTACATTCCCGGGATCGTCGCGACATAGCCATTGATGGCGCCGTCAGCGAGATAGACGCCGACGACATTGTCGCCATAGGCGGAGTTGGACGACACCACTGCTCCAGGGATGTCGATTTCATACCAGGTCGTGGAGCCGTCGGCGGCGACATGCAGGACCGCCGGATGGGTCACGCCATCGGCGGTGATCCAGTTCGCGACGAGATTGTATTCGTCGGTTCGCCCCGCGCCGGTGATGCCCTCGAAATGCGTCGCGACCGCGCCGGGATGGTCATAGGTCTCGTAGGTTCCCGTGCGCTGGTCGTAAATATAGCCGTGCTCGAACGACAGGCCGGTCTCTTTGGAAATCGTCGCGTAGCCACCGGCGATCTTGTCGCCATAAATGCCATAGGCCGTGGTGCTGATCGCGCCGGGGATGTTGTTGTTCGTGAAGGTGCCTGTGTTGATATTGTAGATGAAGGCATTGCCGGTCGCGAGATCGGTGTCGTAATCGCCAACGACCTGATTGCCGAAATTGCTGTGGGCGATCGTGAACAGGGTCTGCCCGGCCTCGCCGCTCGGATAGATCAGATTGGTGATCTGCTGGCCTGGCGCAGCTGCCGCGTCGAAGAGATAGCTCAGATCATAAGGCGCCGAGGCCTCGGTCTGGTAGCTGCCCACCGCGCGCAGGATGCCCGATGGCGAACCGAAGCTCGGACCATAGGGCGACGATCCGATCGCATCTGGGAAATTCACGCCGTTTGCGGTCGCCACCGGCAAGGCGGACCATGTCTTGGTCGCGAGACTGTAATAGAGACCACCCGTGGCGGTCGTCCCGGGGATCACATAATTGCCGACAATATTATTGCCGCGGATGCCTGTGAGAAACGTGTCGGCTGTCCCGTAATTCAGCGTCTCATAGCTGAATAAGATCGGCGTCTCCGCGTGCGCGATGGAAATTGAGGCGCTGGCGCCGAGGCCGCCGGCGATCAATTTCCAAACACTCGCATGCGGAAAACCGCACAGAACTCGACTTTTTCTCATTGGGCGCCCTCCTGAGCCTGATTCGGCTCTTGGGCGAGCGTATATGGCCAAAGAGAGACATGCGATGGCAGGCATGACACTAGGGCAGGAAATGTCGCGGTCCCACCCCTATCCGGAGTTCGGTGCGGCCGGCCATTCGCCGTCGTATATCGGGCCGGACGGCCTCACGTCCCGCCAGCGACCGTGCCTGATCAGGCAGCGCGCGCCAGCGCGACGGCATCCGGACCGGCCGGAAAGCGCAGCTGTCCGGACAGATCGTTCACCGCCCGCCAGACAGCCTCCGCCACATCGCTCTCCTTCGTGACCGAGGCTGGTTCGGCATAGGCGGCGAAGATCGCGGCGGCGTAGCTCGCATAGGCCTCGGGAACCAGGTCTTCGATGCGCACTCCGACATTCTGCGAGAAGCGCGTAGTCGGGCCGTAGCCGGGTTCGACGAGCTTGGCGCGCACATCGAACGCCTGCAGTTCAAGCGCCAGCGATCCCGTGAAGCCCTCAATGGCCATCTTGCTCGCTGTATAAGCGGCCGCCAGCGGCATGGGGGTCAACGTCACACTCGAGGTCACGTTGACGATGACGCCGGAGCGGCGGGCACGAAACTGCGGGATCACGGCTTGCGTCATCGCCATGACCCCGAACGTGTTGGTCTCGAACACGTGACGCACATAGGACATCGGCGTGGCCTCGAAGGCCCCGACCACACCGATCCCTGCATTATTGACGAGCGCGTCGATCGGGCCACTCCGTTCGAGCGCGGCCGCGATGCTGTCGGTGCTCGTCACATCCAGCGGCAGAATGCGGATTCGCTCCGAATGCGGGAGAAGGTCCTCGCGCGGGGTCCGCATGGTGGCGATGACATTCCAGCCTTCGGCGTGAAGGTGCCGGGCTGTCTCGAGCCCATAGCCGGACGAACAACCTGTGATCAGTACGGTCTTCATGATGGGGTTCCTGCTGGTCTTCTGTTGCAATTGACACGAACAGGGTAGCGGCCATAATCAGGACCATCATCAACGATAAGTCCGGAATAGTTCTCTATTAGTCCAGAATGACAGACCCCCTCGCCCAGGTCATCGAACTCCTGAGGCCCCGCGCTATCTTCTCCAAGGGGATCAGCGGCGCCGGCCGCTGGGCCGTCAGCTATTCGACTTTCGGCCAGCCCGGCTTCTGTGCCGTCATCGAGGGACAGTGCCGGCTCGCCGTCGATGGCGAACCGGAGATCACCCTGGAGACGGGAGATTTCGTTCTCCTCCCCACGACGCCCGCCTTCACCATGTCGAGCCTGGAGGCCGCGCCGCCCAGGCGCATTGTCCCCTCGGCCATGCCTGAAATGGCCGAGGACGTCCGGCACGGCCGGCTCGACGGCCCCAGCGACGTACGCCTGCGCGGCGGGTATTTTGTCTTTGATTCACCCGACGCGGCGCTGCTCGTATCGCTGCTGCCGGGCATGATCCATATCCACGGTGTCGAGCGTCTCTCCACGCTCGTGCGCATCTTCGGCGAGGAGGCCGTTCAACAACGTCCTGGCCGCGATCTCGTGCTGACGCGCCTCGTCGAACTGCTGCTGGTCGAAGCGTTGCGGGCGGCGCCGGGCAAAGACGCGCCGGCTGGCCTGCTGCGCGGATTGGCCGATCCGCGTGTCGCCGAGGCACTTCGACGAATGCATGGCGATCCGGAACGGTCCTGGACCGTGGATGGATTGGCAAGGGAGGCCGGGCTCTCCCGCTCGGCTCTCTTCGACCGCTTCACCCGCGCCGTCGGCCTCCGACCGATGGAATACCTCCTGGCCTGGCGCATGGCCGTCGCGAAAGACCTTCTGCGCAACGGCTCGATCGCACTGGACGAGGTCGCGCGGCGGGTCGGCTATGGTTCGGCCAGCACCTTCAGCACGGCCTTCAGCCGCCATGTCGGCGAGCCCCCAGGACGCTACGCCCGCTCGGCCGCCCGCGCGAACTCATAAGCCGCCGCAGCATAGCAGCCATCGTCCCTATCGGCTCAATTGAGTCTCGACCCGAGGGCTTGGCTTCAGCAGGGATTGCAGGCGGCCCAGATAGAGATAGACGACGGGCGTCGTCACCAGCGTGAGCACCTGGCTGACGATCAGGCCGCCGACGATGGCATAGCCGAGCGGCTGGCGCAGTTCCGAGCCCGTGCCGTGCCCGAGCATCAGCGGGACGCCACCGAGAAGCGCCGCCATCGTCGTCATCAGGATCGGACGGAAGCGCAGCAGGCACGCCTGCCGGATCGCCTCCTTGGGCGAGAGCCCCTGATCGCGTTCGCCGGCGAGCGCGAAGTCGACGATCATGATCCCGTTCTTCTTGACGATGCCGATCAGCAGGATAATCCCGATCAGCGCGATCACGCTCAGATCGAAGCCGAAGCCCCAGAGCATGATCAGCGCGCCGAGCGCGGCAGAGGGCAGCGTGGAGAGGATCGTCAGCGGATGGACATAGCTCTCATAGAGCACGCCGAGAATGATGTAGATGACGACGAGCGCCGCGAGCACCAGATAAGGCTCGCTGGCAAGCGACGTCTGGTAGGCCTCCGCATTGCCCTGGAAGGTGCCCATGATCGTGGATGGCAGGCCCATATCCGCCTCCGCGCCATGGATCGCCGCAACGGCTTGGCTGAGCGCCACGCCCGGCGCGAGGTTGAACGACAGCGTCACCGCTGGAAACTGGCTCTGATGATTGATGGCGAGGATCGCCGTCGGCTGCGTCGTCCACGAGGCGAGGACGCTCAATGGCACCTGGCCGCCGGTGAGCGGTGACTGCACGTAGAGCTTGTCGAGCACGCCGGGCGTGTTCTGGATCGTCGGCGTCACTTCGAGGATGACGTGATAGCTGTTCAGCTCGGTGAAATACTGGGCAACTTCGCGCTGGCCGAACGCGTCATAGAGCGTGCTGTCGATCAGGGCCGGCGATATGCCGAAGCGCGCCGCCTGGTCACGATCGATGGTCAGGCTCACCGTGCTGCCGCTGTTCTGCTGGTCACTCGCCACGTCCGTCAGTTGCGGCAGGGCACTCAGCTTCCGCTGGAGCCTGCTTGCCCAGGCATAGAGCTCGGCGCTGTCGCCATCTTGAAGCGTGTATTGATATTGAGCGGCAGAGGCCCTGCCGCCGACATTGATATCCTGCACGGGCTGCATGTAGAGGCGAATGCCCTCCACATCCTGAAGCTTGCCGCGCAGCCGATCGATGATCTGGCTCGCCGACGCCTGCCGCTCCTCGCGCGGCTTCAGCGTGATGAACATCCGGGCCGAGTTGACCGTCTGGCCGGCCGATGCGCCGACCGCCATGCCAATCGACACGACATCCGGATCGGCAGCCACGATATCGGCAACGGCGAGCTGCCGCTGCTTCATCTCGGCAAAGGAGATATCCTGCGCAGCCTGCGAGACGCCGAGGATGAGACCCGTATCCTGGATCGGAAAGAACCCCTTGGGTATGCTGACGAACAAATATCCGGTCAGGCCGATCGTCGCCAGGAAGACGCAGAAGGTCAGGCGGTGGCGCCTGAGCGCCGTGTCCAGCACGACGCGGTAGACGCCGAGCAGGCGATCGAAGGCCCGTTCCGAGGCCATATAGGGGCGACCATGGCTGCCGGGCGTGTTGCCGCGCAGAAGGCGCGAAGCCAGCATCGGCGTCAGCGTGAGCGACACGATGGTGGAGACGATGATCGTCGCCGTGACGGTGATCGCGAATTCCTGGAACAGTCGGCCGACAATGCCGCCCATCAGCAGCAGCGGGATGAAGACCGCGATCAGCGACAGGCTGATCGAGACGATGGTGAAGCCGATCTCGCCGGAGCCCTTCAACGCCGCTTCCATCGGCTTGGCGCCATCCTCGATATGGCGCTGGATGTTCTCGAGCATCACGATCGCGTCGTCGACGACGAAACCCACCGCGATGCTGAGCCCCATCAGCGACAGATTGTCGAGGCTGAAGCCGAACAGATACATCACCCCGAAGGTCGCGATGATGGCGAGCGGCACGGCGACACTGGGGATCACGGTGGCCCAGAAGCTGCGCAGGAAGACGAAGATGACCATGACGACGAGCCCGATCGTCAGGATCAGCGTGTTCTGGACATCGGCCACCGAGGCGCGGATCGTCTGCGTCCGGTCGCTCAATATGGAGATGTCTATCGCCGGCGGAATCGACGCCTCGAGCCTGGGCAACATCGCCTTGATGCTGTCGACCGTTGCGATCACATTGGCGCCGGGAAGCTTGAACACGGGCAGCAGGATAGCCGACTTCTGGTTGGCCCAAGCCGCGAGCTGGCTGTTTTCCGCTGCCATGACCGCGAGGCCGATATCGCGGATGCGAACGGGCGCGCCGCCCCGATAGGCGATGATCTGGTCGTTCCACGGCTCCGCCGACGAGATCTGGTCGTTGTCGTAGAGCGTGAACGTTCGGAGCGGCCCCTGGATGGTTCCCTTCGGTCCGTTGCTCGTGGTGGAGACGATCGCCGTCCGCACATCCTCGAGCGACATGTCCATGCCGGCGAGACGCGCCGGATCGACCTGGATGCGGACGGATGGCTTCTGCTGGCCGAACACGCCGACCTGCGCCACGCCCGGCACCTGGCTCATCCGCTGCATCAGCACGTTCTCGGCATAATCATCGACCGTGGTTAGCGGCAGTGTCGCGGAGCTGAGCGCGAGCACGAGGATCGGCGCATCGGCCGGATTGACCTTTCGGTAGGTCGGCGGCGCGGGAAGGTTGGTGGGAAGCTGGCCGCCCGCCGCATTGATGGCGGTCAGCACGTCCTGCGCGGCGCCGTCAATATTGCGCCCGAGGTCGAACTGCAGGCTGATCGTGCTGTTGCCGAGCGTGCTGATCGACGTCATCTGCGTCACACCGGGGATCTCGCCGAACTGACGCTCCAGCGGCTGTGTCACCGACGAGGCGATGATCTCGGGGCTGGCGCCGGGCAACGCGGTCGAGACCTGAATGGTCGGAAACTCGACTTCGGGAAGCGGCGCGACCGGCAGCAGCGGATAGGCGGCAAGCCCGGCGGCGAGAACGCCTGCCGTCAGCAGCATGGTCGCGATCGGCCGGCGGATGAAGAGCGCTGAGATGGACATGGTTCAGCTCGCGGCTTCGGGAGCGGCGAGAGACGCCGGCGCGGCCGGTGCCGACTGGATCTTGACGCGAACGCCTGGCCGCAATCCGTACTGCCCTGCCGTCACCACGCGGTCGCCCCTCGCAAGGCCGCTTTTCACAATGGCCGTGCCTTCGGCGATCTGTCCCGGCTGCACCGCGCGCGGCTGCACGGTCCCATCGGGCTGGATCGCATAGACGAGATAGCCGTCCGGTCCCCGTTGCAGGGCGGCGGACGGCACCGTCGTCACGTTCTTCTCGACCCGCAGCGTGAGGCGCAGGTTGACGAACTGTCCGGGCCAGAGCCGGTTCTGGCTGTTCGGAAAGGTCGCCTTGAGCTTCAGCGTGCCGCTCGCCGGATCGATCTGGTTGTCCATGAGCGTCAGCGACCCGACATCGAGCGCCGTATCCCCTCCCCTTGGCAAAGCCTCCGCCACCACGGTGCCGCTGGCGAGAGCCGCGGCGACGGCCGGCTGCGCCTGCTCCGGCACGGTCGCGATGACCGAGATCGGCTGCAGCTGCGTCACGACGACGAGGCCGGTCGTATCGGTGGAATAGACGATATTGCCTTGATCGATCAGCCGGAGGCCCGTCCGCCCGTCGAGCGGCGCGGTGATCTGCGTGTAGGAAAGCGCGGTATTGGCGACGGCGATGGCAGACTGATCCTGAACGATCTGGGCTTGCAACTGCTGGACGACGCTTTTCTGCGTGTCGTAGTCCTGCACCGTGCTGAAACCGCCCTTCTGCAGATCAGCGTAACGCGCGAGAATAAGTTGCGCGTTGGCGAGATCCGCCTTGTCCTGGTCCAGCTTCGCCTGTGCCTGCTGGAGCGCTGCCTGATAGCTGCGCGGATCGATGATGGCGAGCAGATCGCCCTTCTTCACATCCTGCCCCTCGCGGAACAGGACCTGCTGCAACTCGCCATCGATTCGCGTCTTGACGGTGACGGTGTTGTAGGCCTGCACGGTGCCGAGCCCGGTCAGGTAGACTGGGACATCGGCCGTCGCGGCCGTAGCCACCTGGACGGGCACGGGCGCCGGCGGCGCCGCGGGCGGCGGCGGCACATTGAGCATGCGGACGATGGCAAACGCCGCCGCGGCCAGAACAGCTGTGGCCACAAGGCCGACAATCAACCGCAGCGGTCGTCGCGACCTGTGCGAACTCGAAACTGCGACATCGGCATCCATGGCCCCGCTCCGAAAGACACGCCGCCCCGGAGGTTTCACCGGGGATGGCGCAGCTTCTTTCGGACAGTTGCGCTGGTCTTTCAGAAAAGCCTTCTGTTCAAGCGCGCTAGCCGGCCGCCTGGGTCAACAAGAGCAGGAACACCCCATCGCCTTATGAGCGATCGTGCAAGGCCGAAATCGCCGCCTCGATCTGCGCTTGGCCCGGCGCGTTCTCACGTCATCAGGCGCTCTATCTCGCCTGTCACGTCTGCCGCGGTTTGCCTGAGGCGTTTCAGCGTCTCGACCGTCGTCCTCGCGCCATTTTCGCCGAGGAAGAACATATGGTTGCCTGGCAAATTCGCGCTCAGCCACTCTGCGGCGCCCCGGACATGCTCGACCAGCAAAGCCCACTGCTCGGGGGAAAGCGAGGCGAGCTTGTCGGGCTGCGAGAAGACCAGCGTTTCGCATAGCCGCTGGGTGATGTAGACGCCCCAGGTCGAGCGGTCCGCGAGTGCGTGCCGCGCGTCGATCCGAGAAGCGTGCGTCATCAAAGCGAGCGGCGGAAAGGCTCTGTATTGCGCGGTGCCGACATCGAGCGCGTCTCCGGCCGGGTCGGAAACGAAAGCGCCATCTCTGTAGCGCTTCGCCGATGCCGCCAGCCCGACCGGGAAGTCGCCGGTCATCTCGCGGGTGAAACGGTCTCCGTCGAGCACCAGATGGCCAGCCGCCTGGTTCTGATTCGCGAGGCATTGCAGCAGCCAATCGAGATAGGCGCCCTTGATCGCGGCGAGGCCGCTCGCGGCCGGCTTCAACTGGTCGAGGCCGGGCAGCGTATTGGGCAGCGCGGACGCCGCCGCCATGGCGACGAACAGCTCGATGCCCTTTCCCCTCGCCCGCAGCGCGGCATGAAGCGGCTCTGCAATCCGTCCCGCCATGCTCCAGCCGAGGACGATCGCGTTGGCCGGCAGTCCATTCTGGTCCACGTAGCGAGCGATGATCTCGGCGCTCTGCTCCGCCCAGTTCGTGACTGAAAATTGCGGGAATGCGGCGTCAAACACGCCCGGGCTGTCGATGGGATAGGACAGGACCAGAGAGGGAAAGCCCTCCTCTTGCAGCCAATGGCAGAGGAAATCGGCGGCCTTTCCGTCCGGTGGTCCGTAGGCGACGCGGCCGAGCACCCCTCCTCCCGTGACGAACACGACGACGGGAAGCCCCGCTCGGCCGGGTTCGAACCGCACCAGAGCCGGATAGCCGGCCGCCTCGGTCAACTCTTCGCCCGGATAGAGCATTCCAGATCCCGTTTCAGCTTTCGCCGGAGTGAACCACGCCGCGCCCAGGGCTGGGCCGAGCAGCGCGAACTGGCGACGATTAAGGTCGCAGGCAACCAATTTCGAGAGCTCCCCTGTCACCGCCAAGTCTAGTCGAATGGACCGGCCCCAATCAAACAGAAGCCTGTTATGGCCTTACGAAGGCAGCCATCCGGCCTCCGCCCCCGGGCCGTTCGAACCAGCACCGAGGGCGCAGCAATGCGGCGACCGATCGAACACGCTCGTCCCCATCAATGTTGTTGACTAGGAAACTTAATCGATCTAGTTTCCTAGTCAACAAGGAGAGCTTCATGACCTCGGCCTCGGAATTGACCGATCACACCGGATACTGGATGCGGATGGTGTCAAACGCCGTGTCGCACGAGTTCGCGCGCAAGGTATCGGGCGAAGATGTCACCGTGGCGGAGTGGTCGTTCATGCGGGCGCTCTACGATTGCGAGCCGACACCGCCGTCAGTGCTCGCCGAGAGGATGGGCATGACCAAGGGGGCGATCAGCAAACTCGGGGAAAGGCTGGTGGCCAAGGGACTGGTCGAGCGGGCGGAAAGCCAGCAGGACAAGCGCGCGCACAGCCTGTCCCTTACGACAGCGGGGCGGGCCAAGATCCCGATCCTCGCAGCGCTTGCCGACGCGAATGACGCTGAATTTTTCGGCGTTTTGACGAAGGAAGAGCACGAAATGCTCGACCGTATCCTGAGGATTCTCGCCGAACGGCGCGAGCTGAAAGCAACACCGGTGGACTGACCCGCCGGCCAAACTCAATCTTGAAAAGAAAGGAAACCGCCATGGACGCGGAACGGATTTCTATTGCCGAAAATTGCCTGCATGCTGCTCACGATGGAAGCCTGAGCTTTCCGGAGATCGTCGGCAGGCTGATCACGGCCGGCTTCGAGGGCTACACGGTCGACTATCGCCGCAATACCCAGACCTTCTATCTGCCGGACGGTGACAGCGTGATGCTGGACATGCAGCCCTCAGACGGCAATGTCGCCCCCGCCTTCAATGCCAGTGAGATCGAGCGCCTCGTGCGCTGGGCGCAGGCGAACCCCGCCGACTACAGCTATGTCGCTTTCAGCGAGAAGGCGAAAGCCGCCGGCTGCGCGGGATATCTCGTCTCGTTTCTCGGCCGCCGCGTCGTCTATTTCGGCCGCACCGCCGAAACGCATGTCGAGCACTTCCCGAACTGACAGGGGACCGGTCATGACGCATTCCGGATTGTTGATGGGCGGGGTCATCCCGCCATCTGCATCGGGCTCGGCGCCGCTTCCGGCACCCTGCTGACCTGCGCCCGCGCGACAGCCATTTCCCTCTCACGTTGAAGGAGTCCCGTGATGCTGGCCGATCGGATCAAAGAGACCATCACCTTCGTGATGTCGAACTATTCGCTGAGCTTCTTCGTGCTCGGGCTGATCGTCTCTCTTGTTGCGATCGCGCGGTCGAGAGCTGCCATCGATCGGCCGCTCGTCGTCGAAGAGCTTCTCGCCTGGTACGTCTTCTTCAGCATCGGCATCGACAACTTCTATAACTTCGTCATGCACGTCTTCTTCGGCGAGCTTTCCGCCAGCTTCATCGGCTGGGCCGATAGTCCGTTCCAGTTCGAGGTCGGAACCGCGAGCCTGGGCTTCGCCGCGGTCGGTCTGCTCGCAGCCTTCCGGAGCTATGATCTGCGCCTCGCCGCCGTGCTCGGCCCGAGCATCTTCACGCTGGGAGCCGCCGTCGGCCATCTCTACCAGATGTTGACCGCGCATGATTTCGCACCGGGCAATGCCGGCATCATCTTCTGGACCGACATCTTCATCCCGCTGTTCGGATTCGCGCTGCTGTGGCTGAGCCATCGCAGCGGGCGCTCAGAAGCAACGCCGATTGCAGCCGAACCGAACCGGGAAAAGCCGTGAAGGGGTCAACGCGGCTTCATTGTCGGCCAAATCGCGCGGCATCTCGGCGAGTTGCAGACAGTCCTTGATCTCGCGCGCCACGGGATCGCGCCAGGGAGACCGACGCGATGGCATGCTTTGAGGTCAGACGCGTTTTTCGAAGCGGAACATTCCGCCGCCTCCGGGAAGGTCGGGGCCAGGCGGATGGCTCAGATCCGGGTGGTACGTGTTGAAGTACTCGACGATGCTGAAGCCGCAGACATTGACGTAGAAATGGATATTGCGCTTCTCGAAATAGGGCGTGTGCGTGATCCAGACCTTCGTGTCGGGATAATATCGTTCGATCGCCGTCCACGCCTTGCGGCCGAGGCCCCGGCCGATTTCGTCGGCTCGGATGAAGAAGAAATCGAGTGAATTGATCTGCGTCTCGGCATTGATCGAAACGACCGCGCCGCCGACCCACCGCCCGTCCTCGAGGATACGGAGCACAACGGCGTTAGGCTCCTTGAAGGAGTCGTTCACATCATCGCCCGAAGGGACGGCCCCCTTCTCGATCGATCCAAACTCTTCGACCACAGTGATCGCGAAGGCCTCCTGAAGGTCCTTGCTGAAGCGGGGCAGGTCGGCCTCGGTTGCGATGTCGAGGGTGACCCGGCTTTCTTGGGAAGCGGCAGTCATAGGCTATTTCCAGATCGAGGAGAGAGGCAAGGAGGTCGGATTGGTTTCGGATGCTCGGCGGCGGGCCGGGGCTGTCAGCCGGCGGTGAGCGGCTGAGCCGGCCCTGTCCCGTCTTGGGCGCGCGCCTTGCGCTCTGCTAACCGCATGATGAAAACGAAGAAGACGGGCACGAAAAGCACGGCGAGGACTGTGGCCGAAATCATGCCCCCGAAGAGGCCTGTGCCCAGCGCGTTCTGGGTTTCGGAACTCGGGCCTTTGGCGATGACCAGAGGCACGATGCCGAGCGTGAAGGCGAGCGACGTCATCACGATGGGCCGAAGCCGCAGGCGCGCCGCCTGGACCGCGGCCTCGCCAATCGAGCGCCCTTCCGCCACCAGCCTGCGGGCGAATTCCACGATCAGCACCGCGTTCTTGGCCGAAAGGCCGATCAGCGTGATCAGCCCGACCTTGAAGAACACGTCATTCTCCATGCCCCTGAGATGCACCGCCACGACCGCACCCAAAATGCCGAGCGGAACGACGAGCATGACCGAGAGCGGAATGGCCCAGCTCTCATAGAGGGCGGCAAGCACAAGAAACACGACGACGAAAGAGAGCGTGACGAGAAGCGGCGCCTGCGCACCGGACTGGCGCTCCTGGAACGATTGGCCCGTCCACTCGACGGCGAAGCCGGCGGGGAGCTGTGCGGCGATCTGCTCGATCTCGGTCATGGCCTTGCCGCTCGATACGCCGGGCGCGGCGTCTGCCGAAAGGCTGAACGAGGGATAGCCGTTGTAGCGATTGAGTTGCAGCGGACCGACGGACCATTCGGGCGTCACCACCTCGGAAAGGGGCACCATGCCGCCCTTGTCGTTGCGCACATGCAGCTTCAGGACGTCCTCGACCTGCATGCGGTCCTTCGCCTGCGCCTGCAGAATGACCTGCTGAAGGCCGCCGGCGCGCGGAAAGTCGTTGACATAGGTAGAGCCCATGGCGGAGGCGAGCACGTCGCTGATCGAGGAGAAGGAGACACCCAGCGCCCCGGCCTTCTGCCGGTCGACACGAAGGTTCACAGCAGGCCCGTTGGGCAATCCGTCGACGCGGACGTCCCGGAGCAGCCGGCTGTGCCCGGCAAGCGCGACGAGCTTCCCCGCCGCAGCCCGCAAGGCCTCCGCGTCGCGGCTGGCGCGGTCCACCAATCGCAGAGCGAGGCTGGACGTAGTGCCCAACTCGTCGATCGCGGGCGGCTTGATCATGAGGATGTCGCCCTCCGTCGCCGCCTGCATCGCCACTTCGGCGGCTGCGATTTCAATGTCGGTGCTGCCGCTTCGCGCCTCGAAATCCCTGAGCGTGGTGAATGACATGGCTGCATTCGGCCCGGAGCCGGAAAAGCCGAAACCCATGATGGAGAGATTGTTGGCGATGTCCGGGCGCGTCGCGGCGTAGCGGTCGAAGCGTTCGACGAGGGCTTGCGTACGCTCGGCCGTGGCGTCGGCCGGCAGCGTAAAGGACGTCATGAACGTTCCCTGGTCTTCCGCCGGCACGAAAGCGGTCGGCAGCGCGCTGTAGCCGACGACCAGCGCGCCAACGAGGACGCCATAGACCAGCATGACGCGACCGGTCCGCAGCACGAGCCACGCCGCCCATGACGTGTACCGCCTCGTCAGCCTCTCGAAGCCGCGGTTGAACCAGACAAAGAAGCCCTTGCGCTCGTGATGAGGCGCGACCGGCTTCAAGATCGTGGCGCAGAGCGCGGGCGTCAGGCTGAGGGCGAGGAAGGCCGAGAACAGGATCGAGACCGCAAGCGATACCGTGAACTGGCGGTAGATCGCACCGACCGAGCCGTCCGCGAGGCCCATCGGCAGGAAGACGGCCGTAAGAACCAGGGTGATGCCGATGACCGCGCCGGTGATCTCGCGCATGGCGCGGCGGGTAGCCTCACGGGGCGACAGGCCCTCGGTCGCCATCAGGCGTTCGACATTCTCGACGACGACGATCGCGTCGTCGACGATGATGCCGATTGCCAGCACCATGCCGAACATCGTCAGCACGTTGATCGAGTAGCCGATCGCCCACATCACGGCGAACGTGCCGAGGAGTGCGATCGGCGCGACGATCGCTGGAATCAGCGTGTAGCGGATGTTCTGGAGGAATAGGAGCATGATCAGGAACACGAGGATCATGGCCTCGGCGAGCGTCTGCACGACCTTGCCGATCGAGAGCTTCACGAAGGGCGCCGTGTCGTAGGAGACGGCATAGGTGACGCCATCCGGCATCGATGCAGCGAGCTCCGCAAGACGCGCGCGCACGCCTTCCGACGTGCTGACGGCATTGGCGCCGGGCGCGAGCTGTATGGCCGCGGCCGTGGCCGGCTTTCCACCCTCGAAGATGGAGAAGCCCATCGTCTGGGCGCCGATCTCGATCCTGGCCACGTCGCCGAGCGTCAGCTTCGAGCCGTCGGGGTTGGAGCGCAGCACGATGGCGGCGAATTCCTCCGGCGTCCTCAGCTGTCCATCAAGGCCGAGCGGAACGCTGATGGCCTGGCCAGGGACAGTGGGAGCCTCGCCGAGCCGGCCCGGCGCGACCTGGACGTTCTGGGACTGGATCGACTGCACGATCTCGGCCATCGAGATCGAATAGGAAATCAGCCGCGCGGGATCGATCCACACACGCATGGCGGCTTCCGAACCGAAGGACTGCACGCGGCCGACGCCGGCGACGCGCTTCAGCTCCGGCGCCAGGCGGCGCGCGAGATAATCGTCCAGCACCAGCGAAGCGGCCCTGCCTTGCTCGGAGCGCAGCGACACGATCATCAGGAAGCCTGATGTGACGCCCTCCACCGAGAGGCCTGCGCGCCGGACCGGCTCGGGCAGGCGCTGCTCGACGGCCCTGAGGCGGTTCTGGACATCGATCTGGGCGAGTTCCGGGTCGGTGCCGGGCTTGAACGTGACGGTGATGCTGGCATTGCCGGTCGAGTCGGAAGACGATTCGATATAGAGGACGTTCTTCACCGCTGTCAGTTCGCGCTCGATCGGCGCCGTGACGCTGTCGTTGATCGTCTGCGCACTGGCGCCGGTATAGGTCGTGCTGATGCTGATGCTCGGCGGCGCAATCACGGGAAAGCGCGAGACCGGAAGTTGCGGGATCGCGGCAAGGCCGGCCATCACGATGAATATCGCAATGACCCATGCAAAGACGGGACGCGCTATGAAGAACTGGGGCATGGACCGGGCTCCTCAGATTTGGGTCTTGGGCGAAGAGAGCTGGTAGGGAACAAGCTCCAGCTTCTGGCCCGCTCCTGTGCGGTCCTGGCCCTCGACGACCACGGTCTCGCCTGGCCTCAGGCCCGACAGAACGACATATTGCCGTTCCACAAGCGGCCCGAGCTCGACATCGCGGGTGCGGGCGCTGTTGTCGTCCCCGATCACCGCGAGCTGTGCTCGCCCCGACGGATCGCGGCGTACGGCCTGCTGCGGCACGGTCAAAGCATCGGGGTAGATGGCGCTCGCCACTCTGGCGTGCAGATACATGCCCGGCAGCAGTTGTCGGTGCGGGTTCGGCACCTCCACGCGCATGGCAATGCTGCCCGTGCCTGGATCCACCGTGCTCTCTGAGAAGAGGATCTTGCCGGGGAACTCATAGCGCTTTCCTGTGATCGTCAGGATTTGGACCGGAAGAGCACCGGTATCCTCGTTGCGGCTACCGTCTAGCCTTTCCTCAACTTGCTCCCGACGGATGGAAGACTGACGGACGTCGAGATAGACGCTGTCGATTTGCTGGACGACCGCGAGGGCTGTCGCGGCGCCGACGGAAGCCAGGCCACCTTCGGAGGTGAGGGCCTGACCGATGCGCCCGGCGATCGGGCTGCGGATGGTCGCGTGCGCCAGTTCGAGTTCGCGACGGCTCAAATTGGCCCCTGCCTCGGCGACGCTTGCACGCGCCTGTGCCAGCGCCGCCTTGGCATCGCCGAGTGCCGCGGCGCTCGTGGCCTGAGCCGCCATCAGGGCCTGGACCCGCTCATGCTTGACCGTGGCATTGACGAGATCAGCCTCGGCCCGCGCCAGCACGGCGGAGGCGGCCTCGACATCGGCGGCGAAGGGCGCGGGATCGATCTGGAACAAGGGCTGGTCCGCCAGGACCTCCGCCCCTTCGGTGAAAATCACCGACCGCACGATACCGTTGACCTGCGGACGTATCTCGGCCGTTCGACGCGCCGATACCCGGCCAGGCAGTTCGTCGTAGACGACCACTCGGTGCGGCTGCACCTTCAGGACGGAGATGCGGATCGGGTCGGTGGCTGCCTCCGCTTCGGCCGTATCGGACCTCGGGCTTTCGGCGCTATCCGAACAGGCGCCGAGAACCATCGCCAGGGCGGCGAGAAGAGCGAATGTCAGGGGCGGGCGAAGACGCGTCATTGCGGTCATCCGTCAAAGCGGTTCCATCGCTCGGGGCGACGCCGCCTCTATCGATCCGCCGTGTTGATGCCGTGTGGAGCCCATGTTGCGACTTGATGGAGACGAAGCGAGAGCGCTCGACGCAAAGCGAGCCGGATGGCATCCAACGTGTTAGGAGGACCTCATGACAGCCCTCGTTCTGATAGCCGAAGACGACGACGAGATTTCCGCGATCCTCGACGCTTACCTCGTGCGCGAGGGATTCCGGACAGTCCAGGCTCGCGACGGCCGCACCGCACTCGACCTGCATCTCGCTTTGAAGCCGGACTTGGTCCTTCTCGACGTCACGATGCCCCGTCTTGACGGATGGGAGGTGCTGGCCGAACTGCGACGCCGCGGAAACACGGCCGCCATCATGATCACCGCCCTCGACAAGGATATTGACCGTCTTCAGGGTCTGCGCATCGGGGCGGACGACTATGTGGTGAAACCCTTCAATCCGATCGAGGTCGTCGCGCGCGCGAAGGCTGTCCTTCGCCGCTCTGGACTGGCATCGGCTGCGGGCGTCTTGCGTGTCGGTGATCTCGTGATCGATCTCGATGCCTATCAGGCAAGCCTGGGCGCCGGCGCCGAGGCCGTACCACTCGTGTTGACGCTCACCGAATTCCGCATCCTCGCCCACATGGCACGGAGCCCCGCGAAGGTCTTCACCAGAAGCGAGCTCGTGGATGCATGCATGCCAGGCTCCAACGCCCTCGACCGCACGGTAGACAGCCATCTCAGCAAACTGCGCAAGAAGCTCGAGCAAGGAGGTGCCGTGGGCTTGCTGCCAGGCGTGCGCGGCGTGGGCTACCGGCTGATGGCGTGACGCGATGATCCCGCGCGCCGGATTGAGCCGGCAAATTCTCATCGCCATGTCGGCGATCACCGTAACGGCTGGCCTTCTGGTCTTCTTCGGAACCTATCTCGCCTACACGGCAATCGTCGCGTTCTACCCGATGCCGGAATCCGAGAGCTCCCTGAATATTGGCGATTTCCTGATCGTCGGCGTGTTGATCGCCGTCACGCTGCCGATCGCGGCCCTGATTTCATTCCGCCTCGCGCGTCGGATCCTGGAGCCGCTGGAATCGCTCGCCGCGAACGCACGGCGCATCACGGCGGGAGATCTGACGGCGCGCGCACGGGTCGGCGATCGGGCTCTTGGCGAGACGGCGGCCCTGATCGACGATTTCAACACGATGGCGCAGCGCCTGCAGGACATGGCCGCCGACATGGCCCTGTGGAATGCGACCATCGCGCACGAGTTGCGCACGCCGCTCACCATTCTGAAGGGGCGCCTGCAGGGGATGATCGATGGGGTGTTCGAGCCGGACGAAGGCTCGCTTCATGCCCTCATTCTGCAAGTTGACGGGCTGGCCCGGCTGGTCGAGGATCTGCGGACCGTGACGCTCGCCGACAGCGGGCATCTGGACCTGCGCGTAAAGCCGGTCCGCCTCGCGCCGGAAATCGAGCAGATGGCAGAGTTGATGGCGCATGATCTGCGCGCCAGCGGCTTCCGAATAGAGCTCGATCTCGCCGACGTCGTGGTTGATGCCGATGCGACACGCATCCGTCAGGCCCTGCTCGCGCTCGTCACCAACGCGCAGCGTTATTCGGTTCGGGGCACGATAACGATCTCGCTGGCTGAGGGCGACGGCGAGATTCTTCTGGGTGTCGCCGATGAGGGCCCGGGGCTTTCGCCCGGGATGGCGACCCGTGTCTTCGATCCTTTCGTGCGCGGCGAGCCGGCCCGCTCGTCGGACATGAGCGGCAACGGACTTGGCCTGTCGGTGGTGCGCGCGATCGTGGAGGCGCATGGCGGTCGTCTTCGCTACCGAGGCGCGCCGGGGGGCGGTGCGATGTTCGAGATGATCTTTGCAAAGGCAAAGCGTCATCCCGCTGCACAGGATGCGTAACGGGAGCGCTGCGGGGCACCGCGGCGCATTTCAAAGCATGCGCGGGAGAACGTCGGTCTCGCCGCCCTTGTCGTCGAGCCGGTGCTTCATGGTGCCCGCTACGTGCAGAGCGATGCATGCCAGCAGGAGATAGGCGCAATACTTGTGCAGCGCCTGAAACACCGCGAATGCCGCATCGCTCTTCGGCAAGATTTCCGGCACATGCGAGATGAAGAAGAAAGGAACGCCGTCGCCATCCGGGATGCTGCTCGACATGGCGTAGCCCAGCAGCGGCGTGAGGAGCGTCAAGGCGATGATCAGCCGTTGGGTTCCGTGCGAGAGCCGTTTCTCCCAGGCTTTCAGAGCCGCCGGTTTGTGCGGCAGCACAGCGTGGTAGCGCCAGCGCAGGGTCAGATGCACCAGCGCCAACAGCCAGACCAAGATCCCGAATTGCTTGTGATTGGGATACAGGATGCCGGCGGTGGGATCGAATTCGGCGCGACCGGTCATATACCAGCCGCACGCGATCAAACCCAGGATCAGGATTGCTCGCAGCCAGTGCAGGATGCGGATCGACACCGGATATCTGACACTGCGGCCTGTTCGCGATACTTCAGTCATGCAGCCATCCCTGTTCGGCCGGCTCCCTGCCGACGCCAGTTTCGGCAGGACCCTATCCATCGAAGATCGAGGCCGTGTGCAGGTTGTGTGGAGGCCACGTGGATCGCGCCGGCAATCTATGGCCATTGCGGGGCTGCGACCGTTGCTCATACGAACGCGAGAGCGCGAGATAGACCAATTGGTCGAAAAGGTTGCCATCGTCACTGGCGCGGGTTCAGGAATGGCCGATCAGGCGACATGAAGTCGGGATGGTAGAACGTCTGAAAATGTGGTCTGACAAGGGGGGAGGCATTGCGGCACAAGAGGCCAAGACGCCGCCTATTACTTTCGAATATGCAGCCATCCACGGCAAAATATGATTTTCGTGCAGGTATTATGAGATAAAATGTGTAGTTCTTTATGAAAGACGATGGTCATCGGCGCCGGGTTAGGGCCAGCTTGCTGGGCTCGAGCATGATCACCATCTTGATCGGCTTGGGCTGGACCGCGGCTTTCATTCAATTCGATCGGCCATTCTTGGCGGCAATGCATGCTGGCCTGATCGCTTTCGGCATTGCTTTGGGCTGGCTTGCCTATCAGGGACGATTGACGGGGGCGGCCTTGCTCGCCGGACTTTTCTTGCCCCTGTTCATCGCCGTTTCCTGTCTCTTCGACAACGTGCCGGATGGCGTGCACCGCGCCACACAGATACATTTTCTCGCTGTTGCCCTCGGCGGCTATTTCGTTTTCCGGCGAGGCGGCATCTACATGAAATATGTCATGCCGGCATTTTGCCTGATCGGCTTTGTCATCTTTTCGAATACGTCGATCGGCTTTCACGACCCGGATTTGGTTATTCCTGCCGAGGCCGCGGAGATCGGCGTCTGGGCCAATACGCTGACTGCGATGGCCGAATTGATTTTCGTTGTCGTCATCATGAATGCGGACCTTTCGACGCGCCGCATGATGGACATCGAAATGCGCAAGGCCATTGCGAATGGCGATTTCCAGCTTCGCTACCAGCCTCAGATCAACGAGGCCGGAAAGGTGGTTGGTGCCGAGGCTCTGATCAGCTGGCCGCACGCCAAGTTGGGCAATGTTCCTCCCGTCAAATTCATCCCGCTCGCCGAGGAAACGGGTCTCATCGTCCCGATCGGCAACTGGGTTCTGCGTGCCGCCTGCGCCCAACTTGCGCAGTGGGAGGCCGAGCCCGAAACGCGGCATCTCACGATTGCGGTCAATGTCAGCGCCTCGCAGTTCCGCCAGCCCGATTTCGTCCAGAGTGTCTCCGAAATCGTCCGCCTCAGCGGCGTCACGCCTTCGAAACTCAAGCTGGAACTCACGGAGAGCATGTTCGTCGACAATGTCGATGCAACGGTTGCCAAGATGAACGCATTGAAGGCGATCGGCATCATCTGGTCGCTCGACGATTTCGGCACAGGCTATTCGTCCTTGAGCGTTCTCAAGAGCTTTCCGCTCGGCCAGATCAAGATCGACCAGTCCTTCGTCCGCGACATGCTCACCAACGCGTCGAACATGGTCGTCACCGAAGCCATCATCGAACTTGCCGGCAAGCTGAACCTGGAGGTGATCGCCGAGGGCGTTGAAACGGTCGAGCAGCTCGATCGCCTTCGCGAGACCGGTTGCCGGACCTATCAGGGCTATCTCTTCAGCCCGCCGCTCGACATTGACGCGTTCGGCAAGTTCCTGTCGCCGGAGCCGTCCAATATTGAGCCTCTTTCACGACACCTGCCGGCATCGCCAGCCCCGGATCTCGTGGTACTGCGATGACGCCCCCCTCGCCGTCGTGAGGCGACCAGTCGAGTGAGGGGTGAACGGCGGCTCGCTTATCCGAAGGCGTGTGACGCCATGACTTGCCTCAAGCGAGGTCGAATTCAATGGATTGGGAAAGTAAATGGTGCACCGACGTCGATGAAACTGAGAACTACGTTTTCGCTGCGGCGCCCTAAGACACGAAGTCCAATTTGGCTGCCCATGACTGGCGTAGGACCCAGTTAAGATCCCTCTCGCACCGCCCGTCGCCGCCAACCTCCATCGATCAGCAACGGGCGCTATAGGTGACACCTTTATCGGAGTTTCCCGGGGTCGTCGTTCATCTTCGGTATCAGTGGGCGAGCCCCAGCGGAAACCCTCAGTTTTGCTCTGCCGCCGGCGGGGTCACCGACGCTCTGCCCAACGGCTCCGGGATGGGTTTGGTGAGCAGCCGATCCAGGCCGGACATGGCATCTCCCTGGACCTGCTCGGACAGGCGCTCCGCGTCGCGCTGGCGGATATCTTCAGCCGCCTCCTCAATGTCGACCTCGGCAAACCCCAGCGCACGAAGGCCCTCCGCTCCCATCAGATAGGCGGATTCCACCGTCTCGCGAATCTGATAGTCGACGCCGGCGCGGATCAGCTCGACGGCGTGGCTGCGATCATAGCTGCGCACCAGGAGCCTGGCCTGCGGGAATTCATGCCGCGCCAGTTCCACGATCTGTATCGCCGCCTTCCGATCGTCGATGCAGACCATGATCGCATCCGCCTCACGCGCGCCGGATTGGCGCAGCGTGTCCAGTCGGGCGCCGTCGCCGAAGAAGACCTTGAACCCATATCGGGCGGCATCGCGGATGCGGTCGGGGTCCCGGTCGATGACGGCGAGGTCGATGCCCCTGGATAGCAGAAGCTGCGAGGCGATCTGGCCAAAGCGGCCGAAGCCGATCAGGAGCATCCGCCCCCTCAGATCATGCGCGACATCAACGCCGTCCATCGACACCCCGGAACGCAAGAGCCGGTCGGCCGCTATCATGAACAGCGGCGTTATGGCCATGGACAGGATCACGACGGTGACGAACAACGCATTGTCCCGCGCGTCGATCACACCGCCCGACATGGCGGCGGCATAGAGCACAAAGGCAAATTCGCCGCCCTGCAGGAACATGGACGTCCGATGCACGGCTTGATGGTTGGAGCTGCCGAACAAGCGCGCGACCGCATAGACCATGGCGCCCTTGGCCACAGTGAACGCAGCCAGCATCGCCAGCAGGAGCCGCCATTCGGCCGCGACGACGGAAAGATCGAGCGACATTCCCACAGCGAGGAAGAACAGCCCCATCAGCAGGCCGCGAAACGGTTCGACATCGCTCTCGATCTGATGGCGGTAACTGGAGCTCGACAGCATGACACCGGCAAGGAAGGCGCCCATTGCCATTGAGAGGCCGGCGGCATCCATCAACAGCGCCGCGCCCAGGACCACCAGCAGCGCCCCGGCCGTCATCACCTCTCGTGTCCGTGCGCGCGCCAGCAGAGCAAAGAAAGGGTTCAGGCCCCAGCGCCCCACCCCCAGCAGCGCCACCAGCGCGGCCGCCGCGACCAGTATGTCGATCCATTCGGCCTGCCCGTGCGACAGGGGCGACAGGAAGGCGACCACCGCCAGAAGCGGCACGATCATCAAGTCCTCGAACAGCAGGATCGCGACCGATTTCTGGCCCTCCGCGCTGGCGAGTTCGCCCCGATCCTGCAGCACCGACATGATGACGGCGGTCGAGGAAAGAACGAAGCCCGCACCGGCGATGAAGGCGACCGTGCCGGAAAAGCCGAAGACCGCTACACCGGACAGCGCCAGGGCGGATGTCGCGGCCGCCACCTGGACACAGCCCAGCCCGAAGATCTGGCCACGCATCGCCCATAGTTTCTGTGGGCGCAGTTCCAGTCCGATCACGAACAGGAACATCACCACCCCGAGCTCGGAGAAATGAAGAATGGCCTCGGCATCGGTGATGAGGCTCAGCACCGACGGCCCGACCAGCAGGCCGGCGGCGAAATAGCCCAGAACCGATCCAAGGCCGATCCGCTGGAACAACGGCACGGCAAGAACAGCCGCCCCCATCAGGACGACCGCTGGACCGATCGTCTGCCCAAGGCTCGCTTCAGCCATCGACTTGCCTTTCCAGTGGGGTGTCCTGCGTACGAAGGTTCTTCATAGGGCCAGCATAGCTTGTGGCACATGCCGTTGAGCTTCGCGTTCGTCCGACTTCAGGCCCTATCCGGTCAATCCGGAAGGGAAATGTGCTCATTCCGGTCGTCGACAGGCAGATCGAAGCGTCCCTTGCCCCAGTTCGCGGCGCGCCATTCGGCCTTGGCGAGCTCGATGCGCTCCTTTGAGGAGGCGACGAAGTTCCACCAGATGTAGCGTGGTCTGTTGAAGGTCGCACCGCCGAGGATCATCAGCCGCGCGCCCTGGTCTCCGGCGGCCACTGTGATGCGGTCGCCCGGTCGAAACACCATCATCTGCGAAGCCTCGAAGTCCTGTCCGGCAACCGAGATCGATCCTTCGACGATGTAGATGCCGCGGTCTTCGTGGTTGTCCGGCATCGGCAATCGGCTTCCCGGTTCAAGCTTCACATCGGCGTAGAATGTCTCGGAGAGCATCGTCGCGCGCGCAGCCTTTCCATAGGCGTTTCCGAGAATGAGCCGAACGGTGACACCGCGGTCCTCAATCACGGGCAGCGTTTCCTTGCCATGATGCTCGAAACTGGGCGCTACGTCCTCATAGCTGTCCGGCAGGGCCAGCCAGGTCTGGATCCCGAAAAGGCTGTTCGGACCGCTCCTCGCCATCGCGGATGTGCGCTCCGAATGCGTGACGCCGCGCCCCGCGACCATCCAGTTCAGCGCGCCGGGGCTGATGATCTGATCGGCGCCGGTGCTGTCACGGTGATGGAAGTCGCCTTTGAACAGGTAGGTAACTGTGCCGAGGCCGATATGCGGATGCGGCCGGACGTCGACGCCCTGTCCGGTCAGCAACTCTGCGGGCCCGGCCTGATCGAAGAAGATGAACGGCCCGACCATCTGCCGCTTCGGCGCGGGCAGCGCGCGCCGTACCTCGAAACCGCCAATATCGCGCGAGCGCGGGACGATCAGGGTCTCGATCGCATCGATCCCGACCTCGTCCGGACAGCCCGGTTCAATTGAAGGGTTCCAGCTCATATGCATCATCCCTTTGTTTCCGGATCACCTGATCCTGACGAGAGATCGTCGTAGCCCGCGGTCGAAATGCCCTCCGGCACCGGCAATTCCACGAACGCCGCACGTCCGCGATGTCCCTTCGGCGCTCCGCGTTTCGCAACAAAGCTTGGCAGGAGCAGGCACGACAGTGTCGCCAATGGAGATGTCGCTTGCTGCGCTCGCCGCACCGTCTGGCCATGGCGCATTCCTGGCGCCAGATCCGTCGAAATTCGGCCGCAGCTTTTCCGACAAACCGAGCGAACTCAAGCCTCCGCGTTACGACGAGCCGGAAAGGCAGCAAGAACGGCACCAGAGCGGCATGTCCTGCACCGCAAAGCGCGAACGGAATCGTTAATTACCAGCAGCCGATGAGCTGCTTCCCACAAGACTCAGGAGATTAGAATGGCTGTTCGCAACGGTCTTGCTTCGCTTCTTCGCCCCGCAGATTCCGTGCTGGTCCTTATAGACCATCAGCCCTACCAGCTCGCGAACCTGAACAGCCACGATCCGCATACCGTGGTCAACAACTCGGCGGCGCTGGCGAAGGCTGCGAAGGTATTCGGCGTGCCCACCATCCTGACCAGCGTCGTCGCGGATCGCGGCGGTCATATCTTCCCGCAGATCACCAACGTGTTTCCCGGCCAAGAGATCATCGACCGGACGCTGATCAACACCTGGGAGGATCCAAATGTTGTCGACGTGGTCAAGGCGACAGGTCGCAAGCAACTGGTCCTGGCTGGCCTGTGGACCGAGGTCTGTGTCGCGATGCCGGCAATCCAGGCGGCCGGCGAAGGCTGGGACGTAACAGTCGTCACCGATGCGTCCGGCGCCGTTTCGACAGAGGCGCATGAGATCGCCATCCAGCGCATGATCGCGGCTGGCGTGAACATGATCACCTGGATGGCGCTGGCGGCGGAATGGCAGCGCGACTGGGCGCGGGCAAAGACCGCCGGTCCGCTCACCGAGGTGCTCATCCAGCATGCTGCGGGCAGTGGCATCGCCTATCTGTGGGAGCAGCAGTTGCTCAACACACCGGTGCCGAGCCCGGCGGGCTGATTTGAGTCCCGGTTGCGAGGAGAGCCCCGAGGACACGTTGGACAAGCGTCGCTTCGTCATCCATGGCGCTGCTCGAAGCTGCCGCAAAGGAGGTACGGATGGATTTCGAGAAACTTATGCAGGCCAACCTCGATCTGGTGTTTGGCGAACGTGACTTCACGCGGCGCATTGCGGCGATCCGGAGAATCTACGATGAAGACGCGGAGCTTCACGAACCTCAGCGTTCGGCGCGAGGACATGAAGCGATCTCGCAGGCGGTAGCAGACGTTCTGGAGCATCTACCTCCGGATTTCGTATTCACCGCGGTAAGGCCGGCATCGGGCCACAACGGCGTTGGCCGTTTGCAGTGGCAGGCGGGCCCACTCGGAGAGCCCGTCGCAGTTACGGGCACCGATGTCGCACATGTCGAAGGCGGCCTCATTCGAACCCTGCACGTCTTCGTCGATCAACCGGCATCTGAACGGACAACGCGCTGAGCGGAGGTCGCGCCGGCTGCTACCCCGCCCGGGCCCTCTGGCATATTGAAGGAACTGCTGGAAATGACCAAGAACGATTTTCCTTTGGGACTGGAGATGGATGTCTCCTATCCGAACTTCGAGGTCAGCCTGACGCTGCTGTCCCTCGAAAAAATGCGGTTCGAGATCAAGGAGGGGCCATTCGCCCGGATCGAAACTGTCGATATCGAAGTCGTGCCCCTCGGCAACAGCGTTTTCGCTGTGAGCTGGCAAGAACAGAGCGGCGCGACGGTCACGAACATTCAGGACTACGATCGCAGTCTCGTCTTCTCGTTCGCGACGCTGCCCAACGGCCAGTTCTTGCGAATGACGGGGACAATGGCGATCACGAGACCTACTCATCGGACCTCCGATGATCGTCCTCATCGCAACAAGGCGCTGGTTCTCGAAGCAATGACTTCGCTGTTCCAGCGTCATGACGCGTCGGCCGTGGATCGGCTTTACGCTCTGGATTACATCCAGCACAATCCCAGCATTCCCCAGGGCCGTGACGCGTTGCGGACGATCGTTGAAGGGCTGCCGGAGCATGTCCACTACGAGCCTGGCCTGATCATTGCGGATGGCGATCTCGTCGCGATCCACGGCCGCATCCGCGGCTGGGCGGATGAACCGCAGATCGCGATCGACATCTTCCGGGTCGAGGACGGCAAGCTGGCCGAGCACTGGGACGTCCTGCAGAACGAGGTGACTGCCACGGCAGCCGGTAGCGGGATCGCGATGTTCGACCCCGAAGAAGCAAGGCCTCGTGCTCAGCCAAGGCCGGGGCAGGCCGCAGGCTCCTGACGCATTGATACAGATTCGGACAGATGCGAGCCCGAGGGTCGCGAGTAAGTCCTCGGGGCGCCGGTCGTAGCGGCTGACGAAGCCCCGCACCTACGTGATCCTGCCGAAGACGCGCTCGACGAAGTTATTTTGGCGATGGAGCCAGATACTGAAGGCTGCAGCATGGTTGCGGCTTGAATCGCCCCGGGTTTGCGGAGTCCATTTGCTTTGAGTCAGGCTGCCGTTTTCTATTCATCGGGCAGAGCGCAGTGCCGTTCCTTGGCTGCGGCCGGCGGGGTGTCGCCGATGGACTCCGGCAGCCGGCGATTGTCAAACCAGTCGACCCAGGTCAGCGCGGCGAACTCGATGGCCTCGAAGGATCGCCAACGCCCCCGACGATGGATGACCTCGGCCTTGCAGAGGCCGTTGATCGTCTCGGCGAGCGCGTTGTCATAGCCGTCACCGACGCTGCCGACGGAGGGCTCGATACCGGCCTCAGCCAGCCGTTCGGTTTAGCGAATGCTCCTATTGCGAGCCGCAGTCGCTCTGGTGCACCAGGCCGCCGTGATGAGCGGGCTGTCGCTCGTGAAGGACCTGCTCCAGCGCATCCAGCACGAAGCTGGCATGCTCGTCCCGCCCACCCGCCAGCCGACGATGCGGCGGGAATAGGCGTCGATTACGTCAGCGCAAATGCGGAGCATTTGTCGCGTGGCGACGTAGAGGAAGCCCGCCCAGGTGCTGACATAGGTGAAGTCCGACAGCCACAGCCTGTTCGGAGCCGGGGCATGGAACACCCGGTCACACCGGCAAGCCCATACCCTGCATCAGCCGTTCGACGGTGCACCACGCCACGTCGAACCCCTCGCGCATCATCTGTCGCCAAGTCACGGCTCAACAGGTCTTGATGGCGGCATCCAGAGCGATGACCAGCCTGTCGAGATCGACCTGCTTGAAAGCTTTCCCTCGGACGATCATGCGCGAGTAAAGGGTGGCAAAGAGAAGATCGATCGCAAGTTCCCTGTCGAGGTCCTCGCGCAATTCGTTCCGGGCGATGGCGCGATCTAGCAGCCGATGTCCGAACTGTCGCCGCGCCACGGCAATGCCATCCAGCATTGCCGACAATTCGGTCGACCGCAAACGTTCGGCAACCAGATCGGGGATTATCCGGCGGACCAGAGGATGTCTCAAGACCGCGCGCGTAGCTCGAAGATATTCACGAATATCCGCCTGCAGCGACCCCCGGTCGGTGGAACCCAACCGCATGACCTCGACGCTTCGGATCGCTTCGCACGCAAATTCCAGTTTCGACGGCCATCGCCGATAGATGGCGGCCTTCCCAGCGCCGGCCCGATCCGCTACCCGCTCGAGACTCATTCCCGTGTAGCCGGTTTGCGCCCATTCCTCGAAAAGCGCCCTGTAAAGCGCTGACGTCAGTTCGGGTCGTATGACGGCCGCGCCGCTCGGCTTCCGCCTTTCGTGATGGTCGATACTCTTGCGTTCCATTCAAAAATTCCCCATGGTCGATACGGTACCGTTTCGACCATGGAGTGAGAAGGGGTCGAAACGACCTTCATCGGTTGTTTCTGGATCGTTGCGGGTAGCCGGGGCGAGGATCGCAACAGTGCCTTTCGCGTGCGACCCGAAAGAAGAATGCTTGCTTTGATCAATCGCCGATCAATCCGCGAGGCGCGAGGCGGGCGGCCAGTTTAGTCCCGATCGGCGATAGTGATAGGAGACACAGCATGAGCGTGCCTGCCTATTCGTCTTTCGCGCAGTTGCACCGCAAAGGTCGACACGCGCGCTATGTGCGCTCGATGAAGTCTCGCGGCGGAATCGTCGATCTTCTTGAGGTAGACCGGCCAGCCGGAGACATGTCCCGCCCGGCCCTGCCAGATATCGTCCTGGTGCAGGATATGCTTGGCTGCAGTCGTGTCAGGGGAGACCTGGGAGGAGGTCGCTTCGATGTGACGAGCAGGAAAGGCACCCTTGCCCTTGCGGCGCCGAACTTCGCGACCACGGTGATCAATGACGAAAGCCATCTGCTTCGCAGCCTTGCGTTTCCTTTGGCGCAGTGGCAAGGCGTGCTTGACGAAGCCTGCGACACCGGGTTCTCGGTCGATAATTTTCGTGTCTATGGCCGAATTTTTAACTCGCCGGCCATCCGTTCAGCGCTCCGAAAGCTGTGGACGCTCTCTGAAGACGAGGGGGCGCCGTCTCGTCTGTTGGCACGGGCCGCAGGCTGCGAGATCATGGCAGAACTCTGCCGAGAGGGCGGGGCACCATTCGGGCAGGTCAAGGGCGGCCTCGCCCCCTGGGCAGAGAGGCGCTGCCTGGAACTGCTGAGGGCGCGGCTTTCGGAAGACGTCAGCCTCGACGAACTGGCAGCCGAAGCGGGGCTGTCGCCGTTTCATTTCGCGCGCATGTTCAAGCAGAGCGTCGGCGTGCCGCCGCGGGTCTACCTCACGCGGCTGAGGATCGAAAAAGCCTGTGAGCTTCTTGATCAGACGGACCTTCCGGTCACGGAGATTGCGCAGGAGGTCGGCTACTCATCAAACCAGGTCCTTGCCCGGGTGTTCAGCAAGCATCAACGCATGAGTCCGTCCGACTATCGTCGGGCGGTCCGTGATCCGGTGCGTTTCATCGCGCTGAGGTGACCGCCTGGAAGCTAGAGCGTCAGGCGCGACAGCCACCCGGCCACAAGGATGGCGCCGGCCCCTTCGAGCGCGCTGGCAAGCCACCCGGCATCGCGGCGCAGCGTGCCGGGGTCAATGCCTGCCGCGGCCAGTTCACTGGCGTGGCCCAGCAGCCAGTGCTCGAACCGCGCACCCTGGACTTCCGGGTGGAACTGAAGGCCGAGCACGTTCGGTCCACGCGAGAAGGCCTGGTTCATGCAGAGCGGGGTTGAAGCGAGGAGCGTGCCGCCCTTCGGCAGGTCGAACGTGTCGCCATGCCAGTGAAGCACGGCCACGTTGCGCAGCACAGCGAGAGGGTTTGCCGCCACGGCATCCGACAGATCAAGTGCCGACCAGCCTATCTCCTTGGCCGGCCCCGGATAGACGCGCGCACCGAGGGCTGCCGCCATCAGCTGCGCGCCGAGACATATGCCGAGCGTCGGCCGGTCGGCCGCAAGCCGCGCGCGCAGCAGGCGCATCTCGCCGGTGAGGACCGGATAGGAATCGTGATCGTAGACGCCGATCGGACCGCCCAAAACCACGAGGAGATCGGCGCCGAGAGGATCGACCGTCGCCGGATCGCGCTCGGCCACGTCTATATATTCGATGTCATAGCCGGCTGCTGTTAAGGGGTCCGCGAAGCTGCCGAGGTCCTCGAAGCCTATGTGTCGAATAGCCTGTACGGTCTTCAGCGTCATTCCTCTCCTCTCGAACCGCCCGTGGCCCGCGCCGCTCGCGTCAACAGAATATGTTCGAGATCTTTGAGCGCGGCCGCCGCCGTGGCGAGCGGTTCCGTTCCGGATCCCATCGCGATCGTCTCGCCCATCGCGTCCGTGGTGATCCGGATCGCCTTGTTCTTTCCGGACACGTGCGCGAGCGGATCGGTCGGCGGGTAAGTCCGGACGCCGACAGACGCCCGCGTCGTGCCGTCCGACCGGATGAGACTCCCCACAAGCTTGGGCATGAGACGATGCTTTTGCCACGTCTCGATATCATGCTCCGAAACTGCCTGAATGCCCTCGACGGCGAGGTCGTCCATTGTCAGCCCTGCATCGAGGCCGAAATTGGCGAGAATCAGGAGCTTGCTGGCGGTGTCCCAGCCCTCGGTATCGTTGCGCGTATCGGCTTCAGCGAACCCGCCCGCCTGCGCGCGCTCCAGCGCTTCGTCGAAGCCGAGGTTCTGGTTCATCATCGCGTCGAGCAGATAATTGGTGGTCGCGTTCAGAATGCCCTCAATTTCGAGTACCTCGCAGCCTTTCAGGCTGTGCTCGAGAAGGTCGATCGTCGGCAGTGCGGCACCAGCGGCGCCGCTGAGCTTCAGCGTCGCGCCCGTAGAACGCGCCAGAGCCCGCAGTTCCGGCCCGCTGTAGACCAGCGCGCCCTTCGATATGACGATCGTGTCACGCCCCGCCGAAAGCGAGGGGAGAGGCCTGGGCCACCGGTTCGAAAATCGCTGGGGCCCGCCTCAATGAGAATGTCGGCGCCGCTTGCCTCGATGAATGCCGGACCCGAGAGGCCCGGCTCAAGAGCATCCAGGCGCCCGGCTTCGATACCGGCGGCGTCGACCAGACCAGATCGCGATCCGCAGACGGCGACAAGACGAATGTCGGTTCCATGGACCTCCCGGTAACGAGCGCGGCGGGCTAGGAGTAGATTGCTCGTGACGCGACCCACCTTCCCGAAACCGGCGATCGCGACTCTGACGACATTCATGGTTTCCATGCGTTATCTTCCGGCAACGAGCACAGCTTGCCAACGCTTCCAAGAGCGCCGAACGAACTCGCAGTGAAACTCTTGACTATCCGGCAGTGTATCCTCGCGCCCTCCATGGCGAGTAGGGCAGGCACGGAGGCGCGCTTGCGTCGGTCGCGAAAGGCGCGGCCGCCGCTTGCCTCCGACAAAGCGATCTCAGGCGCGGATGAAGGCCAGCATATCCGGATTCACCACGTCGGGATGCGTGGCGAACAGACCGTGAGAAAGGCCGGGATAGGTCTTCAGTGTGCCGTCTCTAACGAGCTTGATCGCCTTGTGAGCCGAATTCTCGATGGGCACGATCTGATCGTCCTCGCCGTGGATGATTAGCACCGGAACGGTGAGTGCCTTCAGATCCTCGGTGAAGTCGGTCTCTGAAAACACTTTGATGCAGTCATGATGCGCCTTGGCGCCGCCGCTCATGCCCTGGCGCCACCAACTGTCGATCAGGCCCTGGCTGACCTTCGCGCCTTCACGGTTGAAGCCATAGAAGGGTCCGCTCGGCAGATCGCGGTAGAATTGCGCGCGGTTTGCCTCTAGGGCGGAGCGCAACCCATCGAAGACCTCCGAGGGCACGCCGTTCGTGTTGGCGTCGGACCGAGCCATCACCGGCGGGATCGCTGCGACCAGGATGGCCTTGGCCACACGGCCGCGTTCGGCGCGCGCTGCATAACGCGTGACTTCACCGCCGCCCGTCGAATGGCCGATATGGACCGCGTCGCGCAGATCGAGCGTCTTGGCGATCTCAACGACGTCTGCGGCATAGGTGTCCATGTCGTTGCCGGCGTCGGTCTGGTCGGACCGGCCATGGCCGCGCCGATCATACGCGATCACACGATAGCCTTCGGACAGGAAGAACAGCATCTGGTTGTCCCAGTCGTCGGCGCTGAGCGGCCAGCCGTGGTGGAACACGATCGGCTGCGCGTCTTTCGGCCCCCAATCCTTGTAGAACAGATTCGTGCCGTCGTTCATGGTGATGGTGTTCATGGCGTGCCTTCCTTTCGTTGGTTTCCAATGGATGTCGGGTATTGCCGGGTGCCGTACGGCTTCGTTCGCCGGCGGCCGGGCTCTGACATGGAGCACTGGAAGCGGTTGCTGATCGAGTTGGTCGGCAATGAGTCACGCGGGCGTGCTGGCACTGGTGCTCGATCCAGCTCTCGACGACCAGGCTTGATTTAGCGATCGTTTAAGTGCCGTGCGCCACCGGGACTGCTGTCGAGGTGCCGATCTTGCTCGTTCTTCATCCGAACCGGAGACATCAGATAACAAGATGGGGAGGACCACGCCCGAAGGCTGGCCTATTGTAACGACCCATCCCGATGCCCGCCGACAACGATCCGATGGCGTCTCACTGCATTGGAGCCCGGTGCCGCCAGCGTTTCACCGACGGTCACATCGTGCTCGGCGACGGCGTCCTGCGGGCCACCGTCAGCCAAGTGCAAAAGACGGGCGCGTGTGTCGGTGCTGACGGGCATCGAGCCGCCAAACCGACCACAGCTTATCGGAGTCTCACAAGCCTAGTCAGTCGATGGACGAGAAGGGATGGAACGCATATGCCCAAGTAGTTGGCTGGTCCTCGGATGTGTCGTTAGCACCGTTGGCTTCTGGAGGTCTGCCAAAATGGTTCTGACGTCCGAAATCGGCGGATACCTGCCATACAAAGCCCATATGCAACATCTTCGTAAGGGCAATCATTCGACAGGGAGCGATTCGAACATTTCCACCGTCAAACGCCGCCGTTTCGGCGTGCAGGTCGTTCGCTACCAAATGCAAATGCGTCCGAGTGGCGGGTATGGCGCACTGTGGAGCATAATCGGCGGAGAATGGCGCGCCCGAAGAGATTCGAACTCCTGACCCCCAGATTCGTAGTCTGGTGCTCTATCCAGCTGAGCTACGGGCGCCTGCCGATTTTGGTCGGTTGAGACTGGGTCTCCACCGGCTGTCGTCACCCTCTTGGGCGTCGGCGGCGTATAGCTAGCCGAGCATCCCCCGGATTGCAAGCGTCGAATTCGCGGCGTCGACAGCCTGGGGAAAAGCCTTGCCGGCTTGCGCTTGATCATGAGGAAATCCGCCATTTCGCCCGATGGAGGCGAGAGGCCGACGCTCAACGGCCGCGGGCGCGCATCGCCTGATCGAATGAGGCGGGGCGGTCGGGAACCGATATCTCGAACGAAGCACCCGGCCCCGCCTCGTCGACCAGGGCAATCGAGCCGCCATGGGCGCGGATGATCTCGGCCGCGATCGCGAGGCCGAGACCCGTGCCGCCGGGGCGCACGCCGCCTTGAAACGCCTGGAACAGGTTGACGCGCGCCTTTTCGGGCACGCCGGGGCCCGTATCGCACACCCGGATGACCGCGACCGTGCCACGGCGCATGGCCTCGATCGACAGTCTGCGGACGACGGCGGGATCATCCTCGCCGTCCATCGCCTGGATCGCGTTGCGGCAGAGATTGAGCAGCACGCGGAAGAGCTGGTCGGGATCGGCATCGACCTCGAAGCCGGGCGGAACGCGACTCTCGAATCGGATCCGCGCATTCTGGTCGAGGCCGAGGACCTCGTAGACGTCACGGGCGACCCGCGTCAGCGCCACCAGGCGACGGCGCGGCTCGCGCTCGCGCGCCCGTCCATAGGCGAGCGTGGTCTGGCAATAATCGATCGCCCGGCCGAGCGTCGCGATCAGCTTGGGCGCGAAGCGCTGCACCGTCGGGTCCGGCAGCGCCGCGATACGGTCGGAGAAGAGCTGCGCCGAGGCGAGCAGGTTGCGCAGGTCGTGATTGACCTTGGAGACGGCAAGCCCCAGATCGGCCAGATGCCGCTTCTGCGACAAGGTCTCGCTCAACTGGCTCTGCATGGCGGCGAGTTCGTTCTCGGCGATGCCGATCTCGTCGGAACGGCCGCTCGGCACGATGATCCCGTTCTTGTCCTCCGGGTCCTGCGAGAAGCGCACCATGGCCTGCGAGAGACGGCGCATCGGCCGCACGAACAGGCGCTGCAGGCTGATATAGATCGGGATCGCCGCGATGATCGAGATGAGTGCGGAGAGCGCCAGGATGTTGCCGGCGAAATGCAGCATGGCCGCGCGGAGGGGGCGGTCGCTGATGATGAGCTCGAGGCTGGCGCCATCCTGAGCTGGCCCGATGACGCGCAGCGTACGCGGCGTCCAGGCGGTCAGCGTCTGGAAGGCGGCACCGATCGAACCCAGCATGTCGCTGCTGCGCAGATCCGCCGTCTCGTCGACTGAGGGCGGCATGTCCGCTGCGGCGAGCAGCCGCGTAGCGCCGCCCGTCCGCAGCACAACGGCCGTGGCGCCCACCGCGGAGAGAAGGTCATCCTGCACCGTGCGGGGAACATCGCTCCAGATCGACGAATCGAGCAGGACGCTCGCGGCGCGCGCGGTCGCCAGCCGGTCTTCGAGGAAACGCAGGCGAAAAGCCGCGAGCGACGGCACGAATCCGGCAATGCCGGTCGCCATGACGAACAGGATGGTGACGATGATCAGCTTGGCCGTGAGCCCCGGCCCGCGAGGGCGCGTGGACAGCACGACGCGGTCCGGCAGCGTCGCCGCACCGGCCGATGACGCGTCATCCATCTGGGCCTCTACCGGCACCTTTGCGTCCAAGCGCTCTTCCCCTACCATCGATTGCACAATGATGCGTCCGCGGCCCTACCCCCGTCAAACGGAGCATCCCGGCACGATCCGTCGCGGCCCGGAGGTGGCTTCGTCGAGGCGCGAAAAAGGGCCGGAAAGATGCGGAACCCCGCGTTGACTTGCCCAAGCCTAATCCGTATAAGCCGGGCTCGATAAGAGCACGCCTCCGCGGATGCATCGGCATGACTGGCCCTTGCATCATGACTATCCGGTCTGGCGGGCTCATCCGATTGACGCAGTTTTGATATTGAGGGCCGCCCCTGGCGGTGACGACCCATGAAACGGACTTACCAACCGAGCAAGCTCGTCCGCGCACGCCGGCACGGCTTCCGCGCCCGTATGGCGACTGTCGGCGGCCGCAAGGTCATCGCGCAGCGTCGCGCCCAGGGCCGCAAGAAGCTCAGCGCCTGATCAAGGGGCGAGTGGCAGCCCGGCCGGCGCCCGGAGAGTTCTTACCATGGATCGGATGAAGACCATGGAACGGCTCAAGAAACGCGCCGAATTTCTAGCCGTCGCCGGCGGAGCGCGAGCTTCCCGGCGCGGTTTTGTTTTGCAGAAACGCGATCCGAAGTCCGGCGAGGCATCCCGCGCGCCGCGTTTCGGCTTTACCGTGACGAAGAAGATGGGCAATTCGCCCGAGCGTAATCGGATCAGGCGTCGCCTGCGCGAAGCCGTTCGGCTCGCCGGGCTCGATCATGCCGTCGCGGGCACCGATTATGTGCTGGTCGGGCGACGTGCCGCACTGTCGCAGCCCTTCGAAGTTCTCACGGCAGACCTTATCTCCAGCATGCAATATCTGACGCGCCAGCCTGCGGGCGAGCGCGCGCCGAAATCACGGCCCGGCGAAAGCCGGCCGATCAACGAACCTGCCCGGTCGCCGGGCGCGGTCGACACCACCCCGAACGTCTCTCGACCTCACGCCGAAAGTCTCGATTGATGCTGACCGATAATCGCAATCTGATCATAGCCGTCATCCTGTCGGTCGCGGTGGTTTTCGGCTGGCAGTATTTCATCGCCGGCCCGCGCATGGAACAGTCGCGCAAGGAAGCCGCGGCGATCAGCCAGACGACGCCCGCCGCCGGAACGACGGCAACGGCGCCTGGCGCCGCGACCGGCACGAGTGGCTCCAGCGGCTCCGCGCCGGCGACGCCTGCCGCCGCAGCGTCGCTGAGCCGCGAAGCCGCCCTCGCCTCCACCCCGCGCGTCGCCGTCGAGACCCCTTCCGTCAGCGGTTCGATCAATCTGCAGGGTGGCCGCGTCGACGATCTCAGGCTGAACGGCTATCGCGAGACGGTCGACAAGAACAGCCCGACCATCATCCTGCTGTCGCCCGCAGCCGGGCCTGACGGCTATTTCGCCGAATTCGGCTGGGTTCCCCCGGCTGACGGCACGCCGGTGCCGGGTCCGCAGACGCTCTGGACCGCGCCGGAAGGCGCCAAGCTGACCGATACCAAGCCCGTCGTCCTGACCTGGGACAATGGCGCCGGCCTGACCTTCAAGCGCACGATCTCGATCGACCCGAGCTACATGTTCACGGTCAAGGACGAGGTCACGAACGCCACCGGAAAGCCCGTCGCCCTCTCGCCCTATGGCCGCGTCACGCGCCTCGGCGAGCCGCATGTTTCGGGCTATTACATCCTGCATGAAGGCCTGATCGGCTGGATGGGCGACCAGCATCTGCAGGAGCTCACCTATAAGAAGCTGCGTGGCGAGCCGCCGCAGAGCTTCTCGAACGTGGCGACCGGCTGGCTCGGCGTCACCGACAAGTACTGGGCGACGGCCGTGGTTCCGCGCGGCACCAAGCCGTTCGACGCGACCTTCAGCCATGTCGACGGCGCCACGCCGCTCTACCAGGCCGATTTCAAGGGCACGCCGATCGATATCGCGGCCGGCGCCACGGGCTCGACCGAAAGCCTGCTCTTTGCCGGCGCCAAGCAGGTTTCCATCATCGACGGCTATCGCGACGATCTGAAGATCGACCGCTTCGACCTGCTGATCGACTGGGGCATGTTCTGGTTCTTCACCAAGCCGCTGTTCTACCTGATGGACTTCTTCTTCAAGTTCTTCGGTAATTTCGGCGTCGCGATCCTGCTCGTCACCGTCATCGTCAAGGCCGTTTTCTTCCCGCTCGCCAACAAGTCGTACAAGTCGATGAGCGCGATGAAGAAGGTGCAGCCGGAAATGGCCGCCCTGCGCGAGCGCTTCGCCGACGACAAGGTGAAACAGCAGCAGGCGCTGATGGAGCTCTACAAGAAGGAAAAGATCAATCCGCTCGCCGGCTGCTGGCCGGTGCTGATCCAGATCCCGGTCTTCTTCTCGCTCTACAAGGTCATCTTCATCACGATCGAGATGCGGCATGCGCCGTTCTTCGGCTGGATCCAGGATCTGTCCGCGCCCGATCCGACCACCCTGTTCAACCTGTTCGGCCTGATCCCGTGGACGCCCCCGCACATGCTGATGATCGGCATCTGGCCGCTGATCATGGGCGTGACCATGTGGGTCCAGATGCGCCTCAACCCGGCCCCGGCCGATCCGGCGCAGCAGGTCATCTTCAACTGGATGCCGGTCATCTTCACCTTCATGCTCGGCACGTTCCCGGCTGGTCTGGTGATCTACTGGGCGTGGAACAACACGCTCTCGGTGACGCAGCAGTACATCATCATGCGCCGGCAGGGCGTCGAGGTGAACCTGCTCGGCAACATCATGTCGTCCTTCAAGAAGACGCCGAAGGTCGATACGCCGCCGGAGCCGCCGAAGGGCGGAACGCCAACCAAATCGACCCCGGCCAAGGCGGCTGCGCCCAAGGCCGTGACAGCAAAGGCCGCACCGTCCAAAGCCAAGAGCTAGGACGGAGCGGCGGAGAGACCCATGCCCGAAATCACCCAGGAAGAGCTCGACCGGATCGAGGCCGGCCGCCTCTTCTTCGCCAAGGCGTGGGACTTTGTTCTGAGCGCCCCGAGCGTCGAGACGCTGCCGCCGATCGGGCCGACCGAGATCGCCTTTGCCGGCCGCTCCAATGTCGGCAAGTCGTCGCTGATCAACGCGCTGACCGGGCGCACCGGACTGGCGCGGACGTCCAACACGCCCGGCCGCACGCAGCAGCTGAACTTCTTCACTGCCGATAACGGCCTGTTGATCGTCGACATGCCCGGCTATGGTTATGCCGAGGCGCCCAAGAACCTCGTCGCGGCCTGGAACAAGCTCATCAAGGCCTATCTGCGCGGCCGCGTCACGCTGCGCCGGGTCTATGTGCTGATCGACGCCCGGCACGGCCTGAAGAAGAACGATAAGGAAACGCTCGATCTTCTCGACGAGACCGCCGTTTCCTACCAGATCGTGCTGACCAAGGCCGACAAGCTCAATCCCGGCGTGATCGACAAGGTCATGGCCGAGACGATCGCCGCGATCGCGCGCCGGCCGGCCGCCCATCCCGTCGTCATCGCCACCTCCTCGGAGACCGGCGCGGGCATGGACCTGCTGCGCGCCGAGATCGCCGCCCTTGCCGTGTGACAGACCGGAATCGGCCGTCTGAAAGGCGCGGAACCGTCATTGTTCCGCCATGTCAAACTCGTTATAGAGCCTGCGCCCGAAGCGGAGACCTGCCGATGACCGACCTGCCGATTGAGCACCGCACCGATCCCGTCTTGACCGCCCAGCTCATCGCAACGGCGCTGCCCTACATGCTGCGCTATGACGAGAAGACGGTCGTCGTGAAGTTCGGCGGCAATGCGATGGGTTCGGAAGAACTCGGCAAGGCCTTCGCCGAAGACATCACGCTGCTGAAGCTCGCCGGCATCAATCCGGTCGTCGTCCATGGCGGCGGCCCGCAGATCAACGCCATGCTGACGCGCCTCGGGATCAAGTCCGAATGGGCAGCGGGCATGCGGATCACCGACAAGCAGACCGTCGAGATCGTCGAGATGGTGCTGGCCGGTTCGATCAACAAGGAAATCGTCCAGACCATCACCGAGGCCGGCGGACGCGCCATCGGTCTCACCGGCAAGGACGGCAACATGGTCACCGTGACGCGGCTGAAGCGCACCGTGGTCGATCCCGATTCGAATATCGAGAAAGTCATCGATCTCGGCTTTGTCGGCGAACCGAAGACGGTGCGCACCGAGGTGCTCGAAGTCCTCGCGAAATCCGAGATCATCCCGGTCCTGGCGCCGGTCTGCGCCGGCGAGGATGATGGCGAGACCTACAACGTCAATGCCGACACCTTCGCAGGTGCCATTGCCGGGGCGCTCGGCGCCTCGCGCCTGCTCTTCCTGACCGACGTTCCCGGGGTCCTCGACCGCAACAAGCAGTTGATCAAGGAACTCACGGTGGCCGAGGCGAAGGCGATGATCGCCGACGGCACGATTTCCGGCGGCATGATCCCCAAGGTCGAGACCTGCATCGAGGCGCTCGATCGCGGCGTCGAGGGCGTGGTCATCCTCGATGGCAAGACGCCGCATGCCGTGCTGCTGGAGCTGTTCACCGAACATGGCGCCGGCACGCTGATCAAGCGCTGATCGGAACCCGATGACCAGCGACAAGCCCCAGACGCTTGACGACGAACCGGACCTCAGCCGGTTCGCGCCCGTGCGCTCCTGGGTTTTCGATCTCGACAACACGCTCTATCCGCGCCACACGAACCTGTTCGCGCAGGTGGATGTGCGTATCCGCGACTACGTCCAGCGCCTGCTCTCGCTCGAGCCGGACGCCGCGCAGGCGCTGCAGCGCGACTATTACCGCCGCTATGGCACGACGCTGCGCGGACTGATCCTGGAACACGGCATATCGCCGGACGATTTCCTCGAATATGTCCACGACATCGATCATTCCCCCGTCGCGCCCGACCCTGCTCTGGCCGCCGCGATATCGGCACTGCCGGGCCGGCGTTTCATCTTCACCAACGGCTCTCTCCGCCACGCGGAGAAGGTGATCGAGCGGCTCGGCCTCGGTCCGGATTTCGACGACATCTTCGACATCGTCCGCGCCGATCTCGTGCCCAAGCCGCATGCCGACACCTATGCCCGCTTCCTGCGCGAAAACGGCATTGACCCGACATCGGCGGCGATGTTCGAGGATCTGGCCCGCAATCTCGAAGTCCCGAAGTCGCTCGGCATGGCGACGGTACTGATTGTCCCGCGTGGCACGGAAGAAGTGCTCGCCGAGGCCTGGGAAACCGAAGGCGCGGACGGCGCCCATATCGACCACCTGACCGACGATCTCGGCGGGTTCCTGGGGCAGGTGCTGGCGCAGATACGGACGAGCTGAGCGTTTCCCGCATTCCCAACGTGTCGCAGACGCTCTACTCTCGATCCATGGATACGCGCGCAACAAAGAGCGTCGGAGCTATTCCGCTTGGCATCGGCTTTTACAGCTCTGCCGACGCATCTCGATTGCTGAAGGTCCCTGCCCGCTCCATCAACAGATGGATGAAGGGCTATTCATATCGCCAGGATGATCGGCGGCATGACATCCCCCCATTGTGGATCCCACAGCTTCCCTTACTGGATGATCAGTTGGAGCTGGGATTCAGGGACCTGATCGAACTCCGATTCGTCAAGGCATTCGTGGATGCCGGCCTGGGGCTCAGGACCATTCGCTATTGCCTCGATTATGCGCGATCCCTGACCAACGAGGATCGTCCATTCTCGACGCGGCGTTTCCGCACGGACGGCAAGACGATGTTTCTCGAGAGCGCCCGGCTGGTGGAGGCCGCGGAGCTACTCGATCTCAAGACTCGGCAATATGTCCTGCCGCAGATCATCGACCGGACGTTTCGAGACCTGGATATCGACGACGACATCGTTGCCCGCTGGAGGCCGCTCGACGGCAAGCAGTCGATTGTTCTTGATCCCACGCGCGCCTTCGGCCAGCCGATAGCGGCAGCTTTCGGCGTGCCGACGGCAACCCTGCGCGACGCCGTTGAAGCCGAAGGGTCCGCCGAGGCTGCCGCACGCCTGTTCGAATTGCCGGTTTCGGTTGTCCGCGATGCCGTGCTCTTTGAGAACAGGCTGGAAGCGGCTTGAAGGTTCTTCTGGACGAGAACCTGTCTCCGGCTCTCGCCAAGGCCTTGGATGCGCTCTTCGCCGGCCGTCATGAGATTCGACATCTTCGGGAAAAGTTCGGACCGAGCGTTGCCGACGTGACCTGGATCAACGAACTGAGCGCCGACGGCCGCTGGATCGTCATTTCGGGCGATCGAAAGATCACACGCAATCGAGCCGAGTATCACACGTTTCGGAATTCGCAGCTCATCGGATTCTTCCTGTCGAGCGGGCTCCACAAGGCGAAGGTCACTAAGCAGATGGAGCGTATCCTGGCGCTTTGGGACGCCATCGAGGCACAAGCTGGTCTCGTTCAAGGTGGCGCCATGTTCGAACTCCCAATGTCGGCGGCACGATTGAAGCAACTCTGATCGCCGATTCCTACCCGGCGCGATCCTGCGTTGACTTCCGCGCATTCGCCGATATCGTCCCGGCCGGTCAATTCTGCCGGTCCCCAAGGAATTCGCATGTCCACGCACGATCTCGCCGCTCTGCAATCCACCATCGAGGCCGCCTTCGAGGATCGCGCGAATGTCGACACCAAGACCAGGGGTGCCATTCCCGATGCCGTCTCGACCGCGTTGAACCTGCTCGACAGCGGCGCGGTTCGCGTGGCGGAGAAGATCGACAGCGAATGGGTCGTGCATCAGTGGCTCAAGAAGGCCGTGCTGCTCTCCTTCCGCCTGAACCCGATGGCCCCTGTTCCCGGCGCACCGAACGGCTCGACCTGGTGGGACAAGGTGCCGACCAAGTTCGAGGGCTGGGGCGCGACGGAGTTCGAGAAGGCCGGATTCCGCGCCGTGCCGGGGTCCGTCGTCCGCCGCTCGGCCTATATCGCGCCCTCTGTCGTGCTGATGCCCTCCTTCGTCAATCTCGGCGCCTATGTCGACAACGGGACCATGGTCGACACCTGGGCGACGGTCGGCTCCTGCGCGCAGATCGGCAAGAACGTGCACCTCTCGGGCGGTGTCGGCATTGGCGGCGTGCTGGAGCCGCTGCAGGCCGGCCCGACCATCATCGAGGACAATTGCTTCATCGGCGCGCGCTCCGAGGTCGTCGAGGGCGTGATCGTCGGCGAAGGCTCCGTGATCTCAATGGGCGTCTTCATCTCGGCTTCGACCAAGATCATCGACCGCGAAACCGGCGAGATCTTCATCGGCCGCGTGCCGCCCTATTCCGTGGTCGTCTCCGGCTCGCTGCCGGGCAAGCCGCTGCCGAACGGCGCGCCCGGCCCGTCGCTTTATTGCGCCGTGATCGTCAAGCGGGTCGACGAGAAGACCCGTTCCAAGACTTCCGTTAACGAACTTCTGCGCGACTGAGAGCAGCGCGACAGATTTGGTTGCGCCATCCCCCCGGCCGTGACACTGATGCGCTCAGTATCGCCGGGGGGTATACTGTGAATTATCGTTGGCTGTTGTTCTCGTTTCGGGGGCGCCTCAACCGGGCGCCCTTCTGGTGGATCACGCTCGCCAGCCTGATCGTCGTGCCCGCAGTGGCATGGTTTCTGATGGATCTTGCGACCGCCCTGCCCGTTCTCGCGATCGGTATCGGGGCCGTGCTCTATATTCCCTTCCTCTGGGGCAATCTCGCCATTGCCGGCAAGCGGCTGCATGATCGCAACCGATCGGTCGGCTGGCTCGTCGTGTTCTATCTGGTGCCGTCGATCCTGTCCGAATTCGGCACGCGCCTCGCAGAGCCGGAGTCGGTCTTCGTTCCCGGCGCCGTCGCGACGCTGATCGGCGCCGTGCTCGGCCTCTGGGGCCTGATCGAGATCGGCTTCCTGCGTGGCACGCCCGGCGCCAACCGATTCGGACCCGATCCACTCGGTCGCAGTGCCGTCAGGGTTGATTGACGCGCGGACGCATGGCAACGAGAGGGCATGTCCTCTCACGACTCGATCCCAAGCCCATCCGCTTCAACGACGCCCGATGCGACCACGCTGTTGCAGGGCCTCGTGCGCTGCCCCTCCGTGACGCCGGCCGAAGCCGGCTCCCTAGCCTTTCTCGAAAGCGTGCTCGCGCCGGCCGGCTTCGCCGTGTCGCGGCCGGTCTTTTCCGAGCCGGGCACGCCCGATGTCGAGAACCTCTTTGCGACCATCGGCAGCGGGGCGCCGCATTTCGTCTTCGCCGGCCATACCGATGTCGTGCCGCCGGGTGACCCGGCGCGCTGGTCGCATGGCCCGTTTGAAGGCGCGATCGAGCACGGCATGCTCTACGGCCGCGGCGCGGTGGACATGAAGGGCGGTATCGCGGCCTTCGTCGCAGCCGCGCTCGGCTATCTCGCCGAAAAGCCGGACCATAGGGGCACGATCTCGCTGCTCATTACCGGCGACGAGGAAGGCCCCTCGATCAACGGCACGGTCAAGCTGCTCGAATGGGCGGCGCAACGAGGTCACCGTTTCGATGCGGCGATCGTCGGCGAACCGACCAATCCGAACGCGCTTGGCGATGCGATCAAGGTCGGCCGCCGCGGCAGCCTGTCGGGCACGATCATCGTCACCGGAACGCAGGGCCATGTGGCCTATCCGCATCTGGCGGTGAACCCGATCCCGCAATTGATGAAGCTGATCCGCCGGCTGACGGCCGAGGCGCTCGATCATGGCAATGAGCGCTTCGACGCGTCCAATCTCGAATTCATTGGCCTCGAGGTCGACAACAAGGCATGGAACGTCATTCCCGCCGAGGCAAAGGCGCGCTTCAATATCCGCTTCAACGACGAGTGGACGCCAGAGACGCTTGAGGCCTGGTTGATGGCGCGCCTGGAAGAGGCGGCCGGCAACGAGATCGAATTCGAACTCGTCATGGAGCCGACCAAGAGCACGTCCTTCCTGACCCACTCGCCGGCCCTCATCGATACGCTCGCCAACGCCATCGAGACCGTCACCGGCCGGCGGCCGGCGCTTTCGACCAGCGGCGGCACCTCGGACGCCCGCTTCGTCAAGGATTACTGCCCCGTGGTGGAATTCGGCCTCGTCGGGCAGACCATGCATCAGATCGACGAGCGCGTGGCCATTGCCGATCTCGACGCGCTGACGGCGATCTATCGTCGCTTCCTCAACGATTTTATCGGCTGAGGCGCCGGCCACACATGATCCATCCCGCCGCCGCCAACGCGCTCAAGGGTGCGTTCGAGCTGTTTCTCGGCCGCCGCGACGGGTTGAAGCGCTTCGACATGTCCGTCGATGGCTTCTGGCATTCCTTTCGCGCGGTCCTCTACGTGCTGCCCTTTTCGGCGATCAATACGGCGGTGGAGCACCGGCTGCTGCTCGCCGATTCGATCGTGCAGACCGGCTCGGATGGCGCCTTCCTTGCCGCGCGCATCGTGGATTTCGCGCTCGACTGGATCACCATGCCGTTGCTGCTGGCGCTCTTCGCCCGGCAATTGCAGATCACACGGAGCTATGCGCCCTATATCGTGGTGCGCAATTGGGCGTCGGTGATCATGGTCATCCCCCAATCGCTGATCGCGCTGATGATCGGCACAGGGGTGCTGTCGCTCGAAATCGGGTCCGTGCTCTCGCTCGGCATTGTCGGCGTCATGCTGCGCTATCATTACCAGATCGTCGGGCTGACACTCGGCAAATCGGTGCCGTTCAAGCTCGGTCTGGTCACGGTCGACGTGATCCTAAGCCTCGTCCTCGGCCAGGTCATCGACCGGCTGTTTGGCTTTTGAGCCATAGTCGACCTTGGTGAGGTAGAGCCCGCCGGGCGGGGCGACCGGACCGCATGCTTTGCGGTCGCGTGCTTCGAGCACGTCGCCGACCGCCGATGGCGGCCACTTGCCCTCCCCCACCTTCTTCAGCGTGCCGACCATGGAGCGCACCTGATTGTGGAGGAAGGATCGGGCCGAAACCTCGAACCAGATCTCGCTGTCGTCGTGGCGATGGATCTCCAGCCGCTCCAGCGTCTTCATCGGGCTCAGCGCCTGGCAATCGGCCGAACGGAAGGTCGTGAAATCATGGTGGCCGATCAGCGCCGCCGCCCCCTCGCGCATGGCCTCGATGTCGAGGCGCTTGCGCACGTCCCAGACGCGGTTGATGTCGAGCGCCGCCGGAGCGCGGCGGTCGGTGACACGGTAGACATAGTGCCGCTTCGTCGCCGAATAGCGCGCATCGAAATCGTCGGAAACCGGATGGGCCTCGAGGATCGCGATCGGTGCCGGACGCAATTGCGCGTTCATCGCATCGCGGATCCGGTCGCCGCGCCAATGGCCCGACAGATCGAAATGGGCAACCTGCCCGAGCGCATGCACGCCCGTATCCGTTCGCCCCGCGCCCTTGCTCGAGACCTCCTCGCCGGAAAAGCGGAAGATCGCCTCTTCAATCGTCTGCTGCACCGAGGGCGCATTGCCCTGCCGCTGCCAACCGGCATAGGGCGTGCCGTCATATTCGATCAGGATCTTGTAGCGGGGCATGCGCTCTGGTCTTGTCTTTCACAAACAGGAGGCTGCAATGGCACTCATTCGCTCGTTCGAGCCCAAGTCAATGGACCGGAATTCGGTCCATCATGAGATTTCCGCCACTTACACCATATTTGAACGAGATGATCGGGTGTTTGTGCAGTTGGATAGCTACGGCACCAAAGATCGCGAGATGCCCGGCAAGAAAAGCCAGACGATACAACTAGATGAAGCAGGCGCGCGCCAATTAGTCAGTATTCTGACAAGCGCATTTCGCTTCTAGCAATCACGAAACAAGAGCTATATCCGCGCCCCGCAGGAACTCGGCCGCGCGAAGCGGCTTGCCGCCGGCGCGCTGCAGTTCGACCAGGCGCACGGCGCCGTCACCGCAGGCGATCGTCAGTTCGCCGTCGAGGACGGTCCCCGGCACGCCGGCACCAGCCCCTATCGTCGAGCGCAAGATCTTCACCCGCTCGGTCTTGCCGGCCAGCGTCATCTCGCACCAGGCGCCCGGGAACGGCGACAGGCCGCGAATGTGATTGTGAACGTCGCGCGCCGACCTTGCCCAGTCGATCCGGGTTTCGCCCTTGTCGATCTTGGCCGCATAGGTCACGCCCGCCTCGGCCTGGGGCACGGTATTGAGGCCGCCGCGCGAGAGTGCCGCCAGAGCGCGCACCATCAAGTCCGCGCCAAGGCGCGCAAGCTGGTCGTGCAGGTCGCCGGTCGTGACATCGGGGCCGATCGCGATCTTCTCCGCCATCGCCACCGGGCCGGTATCGAGGCCCGCTTCCATCCGCATGACCATGACGCCGGTCTCGGCATCGCCCGCCATGATGGCGCGATGGATCGGCGCGGCGCCGCGCCAGCGCGGCAGCAGCGAGGCATGGAGATTGAGACAACCCTCACGCGGCGCGTCGAGGATCGCCTGCGGCAGGATCAACCCATAGGCGACGACGACCGCGGCATCGGCATCGAGCGAGGCGAAAGCCGCCCGCTCGGCTTCGCCCTTCAGCGATTTGGGCGTGAAGACCGGAATGCCGAAGCGCTCGGCAATCTCATGGACGGGCGACTTCCGCTCCCCCATCCCGCGACCCGCCGGGCGCGGCGCGCGCGTATAGACCGCCACGACCTCATGGCCCTGGCCGATGATCTCGGTGAGCGTCGGGACCGAGAAATCGGGCGTGCCCATGAAGACGATTTTGAGGCTCATCTAGGCGTCGGCCTCACATCTCTTCGCTGGCGTGGGACTTGAACTCGGGCTTGATGCCGGTCTTGGCGGCCTTCACGAACTTCTTCACCACGATGTCGCGCTTCAGCCGCGACAGATAGTCGATGAAGAGCTTGCCATCGAGATGGTCAACCTCGTGCTGGATGCAGGTCGCGAGAATGCCGCTCGCATCAATCTCGTTCAGCTTGCCGTCGCGGTCGAGATAACGGAGCTTCACCGAAGCCGGGCGCTCGACCTCGGCATAATAATCCGGGATCGACAGGCAGCCCTCCTCATAGGACGAGCGATCGTCGGATGAGGTGAGGATTTCCGGATTGATCAGGAAGAGCGGCTCGGGCTTCGAGCCCTCATCGCGTCCCGACACGTCGATCGTCACCACGCGGCGCGGCACGCCGACCTGAATCGCGGCGAGGCCGATGCCCGGCGCCTCGTACATCGTCTCCAGCATGTCGTCCATGAAGCGCAGCAATTCGTCGTCGATGCGCTCGACGGGAGCGCTCGCCAGGCGGAGCTTCGGATCGGGAAGGGTGATGATATCGAGCTTGGCCATGAAAACCTCGGAGTCTGGCCGTTGAGATAGGCAATCGTTCCGGACCGGTCAATCACGGATTTAGCCGCCTTCGGGGAAGAGCAGGAACCGATGTTCTTGTTTTGATCTTTTCTGGCGCCCGAATCTGGTATGGAGGAGCGATGCAGGATGTTCTGATCATCATAGCCGACCACCCCGTAACCCTCGCCGAAGCCATCCTCGGCGCGTCGGGCCTCGCCCTGTTCCTGATGTTTCTCATGCTCGTCATCGTCTGGCGCGGTCAGGCCCGCCGAAGCGATGCGGAGGCGATGCGCGCCGATGCCGAGGCGATGCAGGCGGAGCAGGAGAGCCTGATCGAGCGGCGGATGGCCGAACTCGTGCGCATCCAGAGCGAAATGACCGGCCGCATGCAGACCATGGCCGAAGTGTTCGGCTCGCGGCAATCCTCGATGCTCAACCATTTGTCGGAACGGATGGACGGCCTCGGCCACCGCATCAACCAGTCCATGACCGAGACGACGAAGAACACCCATGAGGGCCTTTCGAAGCTGAATGAGCGCCTCGCTGTCATCGACACGGCGCAGAAGAACATCACCGAGCTGTCGAGCCAGGTCGTCGGCCTGCAGCACATCCTCGCCAACAAGCAGACACGCGGCGCCTTCGGCCAGGCGCGGATGGAAGCGATCATCCAGGACGGGTTGCCCATCGGTGCCTATCAGTTCCAGGCGACGCTCTCGAACGGCAACCGGCCGGACTGCGTCGTCGCCTTCCCCAATGGTGCGGCCGGCCTCGTCGTCGACGCGAAATTCCCGCTCGAAGCCTGGAACGCCATTCGCGCCGCCGAGGGCGTGGAAATGAAGCGTGCGGCCGAGGCGCAATTCCGCCGCGACGTGACCAAGCATGTGAAGGATATTGCGGAGCGCTATCAGATCCCGGGCGAGACGCAGGATACGGCGTTCATGTTCGTGCCGTCGGAATCGGTCTTCGCCGAGATCCACGAGGGCTTCGAGGACATCGTGCAGATGGCGCACCGCGTCCGCGTCGTCATCGTCTCGCCCTCCCTGCTGATGCTCTCGATCCAGGTGATCCAGTCGGTGCTGAAGGATGTGCGCATGCGCGAGCAGGCCTATCTGATCCAGACCGAGGTCATGAAGCTGATGGAAGATGTCGGCCGTGTCGACGAGCGCGTCCGCAAGCTGCAGACCCATTTCGTCCAGACGTCGAAGGACGTCGACGACATCCTGATCTCGACCCGGAAGCTCACCAGTCGCGGCGAGAAGATCGAGGCGCTGGAATTCGGCGAGGAAGGTTCACCCGCCTATGACCGCCAGCCGGATCTGCTGGCAGGCGAGTGAGGGCTCTGGACGGCGCTCAGACAGGCCTCAATATCCCCGGCCATTCGCTTCGAGGAAGGCGACTTCATCGGGCGTCGAGACCCGTCCGAGATCGGCATTTCGATGCGGAAAGCGGCCGAAACGCTCGATCAGCTCGCGATGCTTGATCGCGAAGGCCACGAAGTTCTCATAGATCGGAATCTGGTCGGCGGGGGCGGCCGCCAGAAGTGCCTCATAGAGCCGGACGGAAAGCTGCTGGTCGGCCAGGTCTTCGCTGTGCTCGAAGGGAAGATAGAGGAAGGAGCGCTCGATCAGGCCGTATTCCTCGACGCCGGCAGCGACGAGCGCATGCGCGATCGATCGGGCGCGGGCATCATAGGCATAGGCGCGGGCATCGGCGCGAAACATGTTGCGCGGGAACTGGTCGAGATAGATCACCAGCCCGATCCGCGCCTCGCGGCTCATCGCATCAAGCGGCCAATCCGTCGCCGCCACCCGGTCGAGATCGGGCCCGAAGGTCGCGCGGATATAATCGTCCGTCTCGTCCTTGCGCTCGAACCAGATCGCGGATTTCTCAGCCGGATAATCGGTCGGGTAGACGAGATGGCCGCACCAATATCGGTGCGCGGCAACGAGACTGTCGGCATCCGGCATCGCATCCCTCCCATCATGACCAGGATATCGTCACTAGAACGGCGTCCGCGCGCGGATCGCGGCCGCGAGCGTGCCCTCGTCGAGATATTCGAGCTCGCCGCCGACGGGAACGCCATGGGCAAGGCGTGAAACCTTGACCGGCGTGCCCGACAGGCGATCGGTGATGACATGCGCGGTCGTCTGGCCGTCCACCGTGGCATTGACCGCCAGGATCACCTCGGAAACCTCGCCGCCCGAGCAGCGCCGCACGAGCTGGTCGATCGTCAGATCCTCCGGCCCGACACCGTCGAGCGGGGAGAGCGTGCCGCCGAGTACGTGATAGCGCGCCTTCACGGCGCCGGAGCGCTCCAGCGCCCAGAGATCCGACACATCCTCGACAACCACGATCGTCCGCGTGTCGCGCTCGGTATCCGAGCAGATCGTGCAGGGATCGGACGTGTCGATATTACCGCAGACCGAGCACGTCAGGATGCGCTCGGCCGCGACATTCATCGCGCTCGCAAGCGGAACCAGCAGCTGGTCCTTCTTCTTGACGAGCGCCAGCGCCGCGCGCCGCGCCGAACGCGGCCCAAGACCCGGCAGCCGCGCGAGCAACTGGATCAGGCGTTCAATCTCGGGACCGGCGACGGAGCGGGACATAGCGGCGGCTGAACCCTGGCCTAGAACGGCAGCTTCAAGCCCGGCGGCAGGCCGAGGCCGCCGGTCAGCGCCTGCATCTTCTCCGCCATGATCTTCTCGGACTTGGCGCGCGCGTCGGCATGCGCCGCGACGATCAGGTCTTCCAGGATCTCGGCTTCTTCCGGCTTCAGAAGCGACGGATCGATGGTGAGCGACTTCAGATCACCCTTGGCCGTCACGACGAGCTTGACGAGGCCCGCGCCGGCAGCGCCCTCGACCTCGATCTGCGAGACCTGCTCCTGCATTTCCTGCATCCTGGACTGCAGTTCCTTGGCCTTGCTCATCATGCCCATGATGTCGCGCATCGGTCCTATTCTCCTCGTTGGGGATTAGTCTTCGCCGGGTTCCGGCGCTTCGTCGGGGTTCTCGACCGCCGGCAGCGCCGGTATCGGGAGATCGGCGGTGTCATCGGCACGGATCTGGACGTCGACGATCTCGGCACCGGGGAAACGGGCGAGCACGGCCGCGACGAGCGGATCAGCGCGCGCATCCGAGCGCGCCTTGTCCTTCTCCGCCGCCCGCGCCTCGGCGATGGTCGGCTGGCCCTCGCCACGTCCGACGGCGACGACCCAGCGCTCGCCGGTCCAATCGGAAATCTTGCGGGCAATCTCGGCCGAAAGCGCGCGCGGCGCATCGTCGGTCGGCTCGAATTCGAGGAAGCCATTGTCGAAGCGGATGAGGCGCACCTGCGTCTCGAGCGCGATCTTCAGCGGAATATCGCGCTTGAGCCCGACATAGGCGACCAGATCCTCGAAACGCTGGAAGCGGATCGCCGGCTCGGCCTTGCGGGCGGGCTCCGGCTGCCGCGCCGTCTCGACATTCGGAACCGAAGCGACGGGCGCCGCGACCGGGCTCTGCTGGACGCGCATCTGGCTGATCGCCGGTGCGGGCGCCCCGCCCGAAGGCTGGCCCATCGGCAATGACAGGGCCGGAACGGATGACGAGGGGCCAGGAGACGGCAAGCCGGCCGAGGCCGCGCCGCTCTTGAGCAGCCTGAGCGCCTCATCCGGCGTCGGCAGGTCTGCCGCATGGGCGATGCGGATCAGCACCATGTCGGCGGCCGCGAGCGGCCGGCTCGACGTCGAGACTTCCTCAATGCCCTTGAGCAGCATCTGCCAGGCGCGCGAGAGAACGCGCAGCGACATGGCCTCGGAAAGCGCCCTGCCCCGCTGGCGCTCCTCCTGCGGCAGTGCGCTGTCTTCTGACGAGGACGGGACGACCTTGAAGCGCGTGACCGTGTGAGTGAAGGCGGCGAGATCCTGCAGCACGACGGCCGGATCGGCGCCGATATCATATTGCTGCTTCAGGAGATCGAGCGCCTCGGCGGTGCGGCCGGCCATCAGCGCCTCGAACAGATCGACGATCCGCGCCCGATCGGCGAGGCCGAGCATGCCGCGCACATCCTCGGCGCTGATCGTGCCGGCGCCATGGGCGATCGCCTGGTCGAGCAGCGACAGCGAATCGCGCGCGGAGCCTTCGGCGGCCCGCGCGATCATCGCCAGGGCATCAGCCTCGATCGAGACGTCCTCCTTGGCCGTGATCGAGGAGAGCAGGCCGATCAGCCGGTCGGATTCGATGCGGCGCAGGTCAAAGCGCTGGCAGCGCGACAGCACGGTCACCGGAACCTTGCGGATTTCCGTGGTCGCGAAAATGAACTTCACATGCTCGGGCGGCTCCTCGAGCGTCTTCAGCAGGCCGTTAAAGGCCGCGCCGGACAGCATGTGAACTTCGTCGAGGATGTAGACCTTGTAGCGGGCCGAGACCGGCTTGTAGCGGACCGATTCGATGATCTCGCGGATATTGTCGATGCCGTTGTTCGACGCCGCATCCATCTCGATCACGTCGACATGGCGGCCTTCCATGATCTCGGCGCAATGGACGCCCAGTTCCGGCATGTCGATGGTCGGCCGGTCAATCTTGCCGGGAATGAGATAATTGAGGCCCCGCGCCAGAATGCGGGCCGTCGTGGTCTTGCCGACACCGCGAACGCCCGTCAGCATATAGGCCTGCGCTATGCGGCCGGTTTCGAAGGCGTTCTTGAGCGTGCGGACCATCGGCTCCTGGCCGACCAGATCGTCGAAGCTCCGCGGACGATATTTGCGCGCGAGAACGCGATAGGCGCCGCCCGCCCCGCTCATTGCACTGCTGCTGGAATTTTCGCCGCCGTCCATGCCTCGCCCGCTGCCATCCGGCTGATGCCGCGCATGAAAGACATGCACTGCCCGACCTTAGCACACCCTATGGGGCGTGCCGGCTGTCTGTTCAAGCTCTGCCGACCCGATCGGGCCGCAAAGGCCTCGATCAGAGTCCAGAACCATGGTGCTGCGGAAAGTAGGAGGCTGGCACGCGACCCGTGCCTGGCTCGTTGGGGCTGCTTCCTTCCGGACCTGACCCGATTGGCGAGTGGTACGTCCACCACCAACCTCCCGGACGCACATATCGTCGTTCTCGGGCGAAATGGCAAGCCCGAACGTCACATAGCCAGGGGACTATCGCAGCGGGCGGCTCTGTGGCGTAATTCCAATGGCGCCCGCTCGAATCGAGCCGGTTCGCGCCGCCACTCACCACGCCGGGCAATCATGGCCAGATCCTTCCTTTCGTCCCTCCCTCCCGTCGAGGCCAGCACGCTTGCGGCCTTCTCGGGTAACGCCCTCGATCGCCGCAGCGAGGCGCGCAACGAATCGACGCTTGCCGCCGCGCTCGCCGATCCCGCCGCACGCGTCTTCCTGCTGCGCGGCGACGAGGCGATGATGCGCTCGCATGACGCCAGCGAGGCGCTCTTCACCCTGAAGGAAGCGCAATCGGTCGGCGCCGACATGGACGATATCATCCTGCTCGGCTGGGATGGTTCGGCGCCCCGCCTCGCGACCACGCTGACCAGCGAAACCTCCTTCGATGTCGACGCCTTCCAGGCGGTGTCGATCCGCACGCTCGCGGTCAACGGTTCGAGCGGCAGCATCCTGATGAATGCGACCGATCCGGGTACGCTGGGCGCCCTGGCGCAGGCGCGCGCGCTCCTGCACTGGCACGGATCGACCCGCTTCTGCGGCCGCTGCGCCACCCGTACCACCATGACGCAGGCAGGCTATCGCCGCGACTGTCCGAATTGCGGCGCGCTCTATTTCCCGCGCACCGACCCGGTTGCGATCATGCTCGCCATCGACGGCGACAAATGCCTGATGGGCCGGCAGGCCCGTTTCGCCGCCGGAACCTATTCCTGCCTTGCCGGCTTCATCGAGCCGGGCGAGACGATCGAGAACGCCGTCCGCCGCGAGATCCAGGAGGAGGCGGGCGTGAAGATCGGGCGCGTTGCCTATCTCGCCAGCCAACCCTGGCCGTTCCCGATGTCACTGATGATCGGCTGCCACGCCGAGGCGCTGTCGACGGAAATCGTTCCCGACACGGAAGAGCTGGAAGACTGCCGCTGGTTCTCCCGCGACGAGACGATGTCGATGCTGAATGGCGAGCACCCGGACGGTCTGGCTACGCCGCCCCGCATGGCGATTGCCCATACGCTGATCCGCGCCTGGGCCGAAGCAGGCTGAAAAACGAGCAGCACCATGTTTGGGCAATGCTTCGTAACAAAAGAGTAGCAATTATCTACAATTTGCCGACTGACCGGCCTGCTCCCCCGGGACTAGGTTTGCCCGTCGGGTTCAAGGGGTGTCGGTAGCCGCTCCTGTCCGATTTCAGTGCGACGAGCGGGGTCCTTCGCGCATGAAATCCTTTGTCATCAGTCTGCCGGCGCGGCCAGACCGGCGGGACGTCTTCAAGACGTGGAACGCGCACCAACCCGTTCCATTCAAGTTCGTGCCGGCGGCGGAGGGTTGGCGGCTCGATCGCCAGGCGCTCGTTTCAAGCGGAATCCTCGACGCCGACAACCGGCACTTCAACCCTGGAGCGCTCGGCAACGCACTGTCGCACCGCGCGCTCTGGGAGGAATGCGCGCGCGGTCGCGAGCCCTATCTGATCTTCGAGGATGATTGCTGCCTGCGTGGCGATTTCTGGAGGCATGCCCAGCCGATCATGGCGCGCCAGGCCGTCGAGCACGACCTGATCGTCTTCGGCTTCAATACCGACGCCGCGATCGCCGTCCGCAGTGCCGACGGCGTCTTCTCCGCCATACGCTTCGATGAATCGGTCAAGTACCGGCCGGGATATTTCGAACAATATGCGCGGCTGCGCGATGGCCGGCCCAATCTGTTCCGCTGCCACCAGTTCTGGGGGATTCTCGCCTATGCCGTCAGCCCCAAGGGCGCGCGGCGGCTACTCGACCTGTGCTTTCCGCTCGCATCCCGCGAACCGATCAGGCTGATCGGCGACGATCGCGCCATCTTGCCCTATGGGCTCGACGGCAGCATCAATCTGGCCCTGCAGCAGGGCAAGCTCGACACGTTGATCTGCTATCCGCCGCTGGCCCTCGGCCCGAACAGCCACGCCACCTCGGATATTCAGACCGCCATCCGTGCCTGAACCGGCTCAGGTCCTGACGGCAGCAACCGCGGCACGGAACGGCGCCGCCGGATAGACGCCCAGGATCCGCCATTCGGCCGAGAAGAATGCGAGCTCTTCCAGCGCATGCGCCAGGCCGACATCGTCGGGATGGCCTTCGACATCGGCATAGAACTGGGTGGCCGAGAATTCGCCGTTCAACTGATAGCTCTCAAGCTTCGTCATGTTGATGCCGTTGGTGGCGAAGCCGCCGAGCGCCTTGTAGAGCGCGGCCGGGATGTTGCGCACGCGGAAGACGAAGGTCGTGATGACCGGACCGTTGCCGGATTTCGTCACCTTCGGCTCGCGCGACAGGATGACGAAGCGGGTCGTATTATGGGCCGCGTCCTCGACATTCTCGGCCAATATGTCGAGGCCATAGAGCTCGGCCGCAAAGCGCGGGGCGAGCGCGGCGCGCGTGATGTCGCCGGCCTCGGCGATGATGCGCGCCGCGCCGGCCGTATCGCCGGCCACGACGGGGCGATAGCCGTGCTCGCGGATGATCCGCCGGCACTGGCCGAGCGCGTGGACATGGCTCTCGACCGTCTTGATCGTCTCGAGCGTCGCGCCATGCGGCGCCATCAGCTGGAAGCGGATCGGCAGGAAATACTCGCCGATGATCTGGAGGCCCGAATCCGGCAGCAGGTTGTGGATGTCGGCCACCCGGCCGGCGAGCGAATTCTCGATCGGGATCATGGCGAGATCAACCTCGCCCTTGGCCATCGCCTGGAAGCAATCCTCGAAGGTCGCGGCCGGCACGGCTTCATAATTGGGATAGACGTCGGCGCAGGCGATGTGGGAATTGGCGCCCGGCTCGCCCTGGAACACGATCTTCGTCATTTTTCTAGAGACTTCTTCCAAAGAGACGGCGCGGACAAACGCGCATCAGGCGAGCAGTAGGCGCGCCCTTTCGAGGTCGGCGGGAGTATCGACACCGAGGGGGACCGCGTCAACGATGGCGACATCGATGCGCATGCCAGCTTCCAGTGCCCGCAATTGCTCGAGCCGCTCGCGCCGCTCCAGCGGCGATGGCGGCAGCGCGACATAGCGCTCGAGCACTGCGCGGCGATAGGCGTAGAGGCCGATATGATGGAAGAGCGGTCCCTCGCCCCATGGCGCTGTCGCCCGCGTGAAATAGAGCGCGCGCAGCAGGCGGTCGCCACGCGGCGAGCCGACCACCTTGACGACGCTGTCATTGGTCTTCTCTTCCTCGCGCTCGATCACCGCCGCGATCGTGCCGATGTCGACGGCGGGATCGGCAAGCGGGGCGAAGGCCGCCGCGACCGAAGCCGGATCGACAGTCGGCAGGTCGCCCTGCACGTTGACGATGAGGTCGTAGCGGCCCTGCGGGTCGACGAGGCCGGCCGCCTCGTGGATGCGCGACGAGCCGTTTTCGTGATCCGCCCGCGTCATGACGGCCTCGCCGCCGGCTGCCCGCACGGCGGCCGCGACATCCGAATCATCCGTCGCGACGACCACCGGACCGATGCCGGCCTCGCTGGCGCGGCGCCAGACATGCACGATCATGGGCTCGCCATGAATAATGGCGAGCGGTTTTCCCGGCAGTCGTGTCGAGGCCATGCGGGCCGGCACCAGCACCAAAGCCTCGGTCTTTTCAGTCATTCCAAGCTCTCCGCGCCCTTCGCGACACCGCGAAGTGGCAAAAGGTCTCAAGTGCGCCGCCTTCATACGTATTGCGCGGCGGCGGCGAAAGCCTGTAGTTTCCGCGCGATGTGCGACGGGATGGGAGGCGCGCCGCGTCGTCCAGCCTCATGATTTATTGATGCCTCTGGGACTGGGACCGATGGATTCTTTCGAGATCAACAAGATTCTTGGCGCGGTCTTGTTTACGCTCCTGGTCGTGATGTCGCTCAGCATCGTTTCCGAAGCGATTTACGCCCCCGCTACGCCGGCAAAGCCCGGCTTCGTGATCGAAGTCGCCGAGCAGGCGCCGGCCGAGGGTGGCGGTGGCGCCGCCGCTGCGCAGGACCCGCCGATCGATACGCTGCTCGCCAGCGCCAATGTCGAGGCCGGCATGGCCGTCGCCAAGAAGTGCCAGGCCTGCCACAATCTGGTCGAGGGCGCCGGCGCTAAGGTCGGCCCGGATCTCTACAATGTCATCGACCGCGTCATCGGCAGCGCTGAGGGCTTCAAATATTCCGAGCCGCTGCAGAAGGCCCATGCCGCCGGCGACAAGTGGACCTATGAGCATCTCTACCACTTCCTGAAGAGCCCCAAGGCCGACATGCCCGGCACGGCAATGGGCTTTGCGGGTCTGCCGAAGCCGGAAGATCGCGCCAACATCATCGCCTATCTGCGGACGTTGTCGCATGATCCGGTCCCGCTGCCGACGGCAGCGCCGGCTCCGGCTGCTCCGGCGGGCGAAGCAACTCCGGCGCCTGCTGCCCCGACCGCTCCGGCTCCCGCCGCCCCTGCAACCGAAGCCGCCCCTGCAACTGAAGCCGCGCCCGCACCGAGCGACGCAGCCCCAGCACCGGCCACGCCCGCTCCGGCAGCGCCTGCGCCCGCAGCGCCGGCGGCACCCGCCCCCTGATTTCAGGCGAGCGCGAAACGCTTTCAAAGGCCGGAGGTCATTCTCCGGCCTTTTTCATGCCCTGATCTCGGCCTCGCGGCCGCATGAGAGTTGCCCTATCGGCATTCGGCCCTAAAACTGATGGTTCAGTCGCCGGAGAATCACGCCCGATGAGAGCTCTTTTCGCCGCCACCCTGGTCGCCCTCGCGATAGCCTCGCCCTGGACACCGGCCGGCGCCGCCGACGCACCGTGGCGCCACGCGACCTCTCTCATCGGCAAGCCGAAATACCCTGACGGCTTCAAGCAGTATGACTATGTCAATCCCGACGCGCCCAAGGGCGGCACGCTGAACCAGGCGGCGGTCGGAACGTTCGACAGCCTCAACCCCTATATCGTCCAGGGCACGCCGGCGGCGGGCCTGTCGCAGACGAGCGGCGGCAAGCTCTATGACAGCCTGATGGATTCGGCGACCGACCAGGCCGGCACCGGCTATCCGCTGATCGCCGAGGCGCTGAGCTATCCCGACGATTACAGCTGGGTGAAGTTTCGGCTCAATCCTGCCGCGCGCTGGCATGACGGCCAGCCGATCACGGTCGACGACGTCATCTGGACCTTCAACACGCTGAAGGCGCAGAGCCCATTCCACAACAAATATTACGCCAATGTGTTGAAGGCAGAGGCCACCGGCGAGCGCGAGGTGACCTTCACGTTTGACAAGGCGGGAAACCGCGAACTGCCGAATATCATGGGCGAGTTGGTCGTGCTGCCCCGGCATTGGTGGGAAGGCACGGATGCAAGCGGCAAGAAGCGCGACATCACCAAGACGACGCTGGAGATTCCGCTCGGCTCCGGCCCCTACAAGATCGAGACCGTCAGCCCGGGCCGGCAGATCGTCTGGTCGCGCGTGCCGGACTATTGGGCCAAGGACCTGCCGACCCAGGTCGGCCGCAACAATTTCGACCGTCTGAAGATTGATTATTACCGCGATCCGAGCGCGTCATGGGAAGCGTTCAAGAAGGGCGGGCTCGACGATTACCGGCTGGAGAACCGCATCGGGCGCTGGATGACGGAGTATGATTTCGCGGCCGTGAAATCCGGCAATGTGATCCAGCATTCCTTCCCCTTCGCCTCCTCCGGGCGCATGCAGGGCTATGTGCTCAACCAGCGCCGCGACAAATTCAAGGACCCGCGGGTCCGCGAGGCGCTGAACTACGTCTTCGATTTCGAGACTATGAACCGCACGCTGTTCTTCAACAAATACAAGCGCATCGAGAGCTATTTCGCGGGCATCGACCTGGCATCGAGCGGCCTGCCGCAGGGCAAGGAACTGGAAATCCTCAACAGCGTGAAGGACGAGGTTCCGCCGGAGGTCTTCACCAAGGAGTTCAAGCTCCCGGTCAACGACACGCCGCAGGCGCTGCGCGACAATTTCCGCTTCGCGCTGCAATTGCTGCAGGAGGCCGGATGGGTGCTCAAGGGCAACCAGCTCGTCAACGCCAAGAACGGCGAGCCGTTCACGATCGAATTCCTCGAGGCCGATCCCTCCTTCGAGCGTGTCGTCAGCCCCTATATCGCCAATCTGAAACGCATTGGCATCAACGCGTCGCTGCGCGTCGTCGACACCGCGCAATATGTGGCACGGCTGAATGATTTCGATTTCGATGTCGTGTCGACCGTGATCGCGCAGTCGCAATCGCCCGGCAACGAGCAGCGCGAAATGTGGAGTTCGGCCGCCGCCGATCTGAAGGGCAGCCGCAACCTGATGGGCATCAAGAACCCAGCGATCGACAAGCTGATCGACCGCGTGGTGTTCGCCACCGACCGCGACGATCTCGTCGCCGCGACCCATGCGCTCGACCGGGTTCTGCTCTGGAATTATTACGTCGTGCCGCAATGGTATAGCGACACGATCAACGTCGCTTATTGGAACAAGTTCGGCATTCCGGACAAGCAGCCGATCTATGCCGGTATCGATGTCGATTCCTGGTGGATCGACCCGGCCAAGGAGAAGGCCCTGGGGGCCAAGCCTTGAGCGCAGGAAACGGGACCGGATTGCGCCCGACACGCCGCCGCTTCCTGGCCGGAAGCGCCGGCCTCGCGCTGGCGGCGCTTGCCCGACCGCTGCCCGCTTCTGCCCAGGCAAACGCGCCGCGCCACGGCCTTTCCGTCTTCGGCGATCTCAAATATCCGGCTGATTTCAAGCATTTCGACTATGTGAACCCCGCCGCACCCAAGGGCGGAAGTCTGGTTCTCTCGGCGCCCAACTGGTACTTCAACCAGAACCCCAACACCTTCAACACGCTGAACGGCTATGTCTTCAAGGGCGATGCCCCGCCACGGATCGAGCTCTGCTTCGATACGCTGATGACGGGCGCGCTCGACGAGCCCAGCTCGATCTATGGCCTGATCGCGGAGCAGGTCGCGATCTCGGACGACGGCAACTCCTATGTCTTCACGCTGCGCGAGGCGGCACGCTTCAATGACGGCACGCCGCTGACGGCCGACGACGTCGTCTTCTCCCTGACGGTGCTGAAGGAGAAGGGCCATCCGGATATCTCGCAGACGATCCGCGAGATGGTATCGGTGACGGCGACCGGCCCGCATGAGGTCACGGTCGTCTTCTCCGGCAAGCAGAACACCAAGGTTCCGCTCTATGTCGCCGGCTCGCTGCCGATCTTTTCCAAGGCCTTCTACGCGACGCGCGACTTCGAAGCCTCGACCATGGAGCCGCCGCTCGGCTCCGGCCCCTACAGGATCGGCAAGGTCAATCCGGGCCGTTCGATCGATTATGAGCGCGTCGCGGATTATTGGGCCAAGGACCTGCCGGTTGCCATCGGGACCGGCAATTTCCAGCGTGTCCGGGTCGAGTTCTACCAGGACGAGGATGTCGAGTTCCAGGCCTTCGCCAAGGGCGAGATCACCTGGCGCGAGGAGTTCTCGTCGAAGAACTGGGCCACGCGCTACGATTTCCCGGCCGTCCTCGATGGTCGCGTCATCAAGCCGGCATTTCCGGCCGAGCACCGCGCCGACATGTATGGCTGGTTCTTCAATCTGCGCCGCGCCAAGTTCGCCGATCCGCGCACGCGGCAGGCGATCGGCATGGCGTTCGATTTTCCCTGGGCCAACAAGAACCTGTTCTTCGGCCTCTACCAGCGGGCGAGCTCCTTCTTCGAGATGTCGGACTTTGCCGCCTCGGGTCTGCCCGACGCCGCGGAGCTGGCGCTGCTCGAACCGTTCCGCGACAAGCTGCCGCCAGAGATATTCGATCAGCCGCCCTTCACGCCACCCGAGGCGGATGGCAGCGGCCGGGATCGCAAATTGTTGCGCCAGGCCTCCGACCTGCTGCAACAGGCCGGCTGGAAGCCGCAAGGGAGTGGTCTCGTCAACGCGGCCGGCGAAAAGCTCGAGGTCGAGTTCCTGATCCAGACGCAGGCCTTCGAGCGCGTGTTGGCGCCGCTGATCGCCAATCTGAAGGCGATCGGCGTCGGCGCGTCGCTGCGCCTCGTCGATGCCGCGCAATATCAAAGCCGCAAGAACGCGTTCGATTACGACGTCATCGCCTATCGCGTAATGCTGGATGCGACGCCGATCGACGGGATCGAGCAGCTTTTCGGCTCCGTCGCGGCCGATATACCGAGCGGATCGAACCTGGCCGGCCTCAAGAACCCGGTCGTCGACGCGCTGGTGGCGCAAGCCGGCGCCGTGAAGAGCCGCGCCGAGCTCATCACGCTGATGCGCGCACTCGACCGCGTGTTGCGGGCAAGCCAAATCTGGTTCCCGGCATGGTATTCCGATGCGCACCGTGTCGCGGTGTGGGATATGTTCGGCTGGCCGGATACGAAGCCGGATTACGGCTTCTCGCCGGAAGTGCTCTGGTGGGTCGACATCGAGAAGGCCGTCAAGATCGGCAAGGCGGACTGAGGTACAGACGGAGCGACATGGCAGCCTATATCCTCAGACGTATCCTGCTGATGATCCCGACCATTTTCGGGATCATGGCGATCAGCTTCCTGATCATCCAGTTCGCGCCTGGCGGCCCGGTCGAACGGGTCATCGCCCAGCTTTCGGGCAATGACGTCTCCGCGACCGACCGTATCTCGGGCGGCGGCGCCGATGCCGGCATGGGCGGTCAGGATCGGACGCTCGGCGGCGGGCCGATCAACGCGAAATATCGCGGCGCGCAGGGCCTCGACCCGGAATTCATCGCCAAGCTCGAAAAGCAGTTCGGCTTCGACAAGCCGCCGCTGGAGCGCTTCGGGCTGATGCTGTGGAACTATATCCGCTTCGATTTCGGCCAGAGCTATTTCCGCGACATCTCGGTGATCGACCTGATCAAGGAGAAGATGCCGGTCTCCATCTCGCTCGGCCTCTGGATGACGCTGATTTCCTACGGCATCTCGATCCCGCTCGGCGTCGCCAAGGCGGTGCGCGACGGCTCGCGCTTCGATGTGTGGACCTCGGCGGTGATCATCGTCGGCTATGCCATTCCGGGCTTTCTGTTCGCGATCCTGCTGGTGATCCTCTTCGCCGGCGGCAGCTTCTTCGACTGGTTTCCGCTCCGAGGGCTGACCTCGGACAATTTCGCCACGCTCTCGCTCGGCGGCAAGATCGTCGACTATTTCTGGCACATCACGCTGCCGATCATCGCCATGTCGCTCTCCGCCTTCGCGACGACGACGCTACTCACCAAGAATTCGTTCCTCGACGAGATCCGCAAGCAATATGTCGTGACCGCGCGCGCCAAGGGGCTTTCGGAAAACAAGGTTCTCTACGGCCACGTCTTCCGCAATGCGATGCTGATCGTCATCGCCGGCTTTCCCGGCGCCTTCATCGGCGCCTTCTTTGCGGGATCGCTCCTGATCGAGACCATCTTCTCGCTCGACGGGCTCGGCCTGCTCGGTTTTGAATCGGTGTTGAATCGCGATTATCCCGTCGTCTTCGCCACGCTCTTCATCTTCTCGCTGCTCGGCCTCGTGCTCGGCCTGATCTCGGACCTGACCTATACCTGGGTCGATCCGCGGATCGATTTCGAGAAGCGGGAGGTCTGAGCATGACGGACACCACCATCGCGGCCGTGCCCCCTGCCGTCGCCGCCAAGCGGCCGTTCCTCTCGCCGCTCAACCAGCGCCGCTGGCGTGCCTTCCGCCATCACCGGCGCGGCTACTGGTCGCTCTGGATCTTCCTGGCGCTGTTCGGGATGACGCTCGTCTCCGAGATCATCGCCAATGACCGGCCGATCATCGCTTCCTACAAGGGCGAGATCCTCTTCCCGGTACTGACCGATTATCCGGAGGAGAAGTTCGGCGGTTTCCTCGCCACCACCAATTTCCGCGACCCCTTCATCCAGGACGAAATCCTTAGCCATGGCTGGATGATCTGGCCGCCGATCCGCTATTCTTTCGATACGGTCAACAACGAGATGGCGACGCCGGCCCCCGCCCCGCCCTGGTGGATGATCCCCAGGGCCGATCGCTGCCGCGCCTATCCGCAGGGCGACGCCGACCGCAACTGCACCATCGGCAATTTCAACTGGCTCGGAACCGACGACCAGGGTCGCGACGTCGTCGCGCGGCTCCTCTATGGCGTCCGGCTCTCGGTCCTGTTCGGCCTGGTGCTGACGGTGCTGTCCTCCGCCGTCGGCATCGCCGCCGGCGCCGTGCAGGGCTATTTCGGCGGCTGGATCGACCTGATCTTCCAGCGCTTCATCGATATCTGGACCTCGCTGCCCGAGCTCTACATCCTGCTGATCATGGCCTCGATCCTGGTGCCGAGCTTCTGGGTGCTGCTGGTGATCCTGCTGCTCTTCTCATGGGTCAGGCTCGTGGGACTCGTGCGGGCGGAGTTCCTGCGCGCGCGCAATTTCGAATATGTCCGCGCCGCCCGCGCGCTCGGCGTCGGCAACTGGACCATCATCATCCGCCATGTGCTGCCCAATGCGATGGTGGCGACGCTGACCTTCCTGCCCTTCATCCTGAACGGCTCGATCACGACGCTGACCTCGCTCGATTTCCTCGGCTTCGGCCTGCCGCCAGGCTCGCCCTCGCTCGGCGAACTGCTGGCGCAAGGCAAGAACAACCTCCAGGCGCCCTGGCTCGGCTTGACGGGCTTCATCGTGATCTCCTTCATCCTGAGCCTGCTCGTCTTCATCGGAGAAGCGGTGCGGGATGCATTCGACCCGAGAAAGACGTTCGGCTGACATGGTGGAAAAGAACCCGACAATGCCAGCCGCACCGCCTCAGACCCCTCTCCTCTCCGTCGAGCACCTCTCCGTCCATTTCGTCCAGGGCGAGAACCGGACCGTCGCGGTCGACGACGTGTCATTCACTGTCGGCAAGGGCGAGACCGTCGCGCTGGTGGGTGAATCGGGCTCCGGCAAATCGGTCACGGCGCTTTCCGTGCTGAAGCTGCTGCCCTATCCGGCGGCCGAGCATCCCGCCGGCGGGCGGATCATGTTCAAGGGCAACGACCTCCTCGCCGCTTCCGACAAGGCGCTGCGGCAGGTGCGCGGCAATGACGTGACCATGATCTTCCAGGAGCCGATGTCCTCGCTCAATCCGCTCCATACGATCGAGCGGCAGATCGGCGAGATCCTGTCGATCCATCAGGGCCTTTCCGGCAAGCGGGCGCGCAAGCGCATTCTCGAACTCCTGGCCGAAGTCGGCATTCGCGATGCGGAAAAGCGCCTGACGGCCTATCCGCACCAGCTCTCGGGCGGCCAGCGCCAGCGCGTCATGATCGCCATGGCGCTCGCCAACGAGCCGGACCTCCTGATCGCGGACGAGCCGACGACGGCGCTCGACGTGACGGTCCAGGCGCAGATCCTGAAGCTCTTGAAGGAAATCCAGACCCGCACGGGCATGGCGCTGCTCTTCATCACCCATGACCTCGGCATCGTCCGCAAGATCGCCGACCGCGTCTGCGTCATGACCAAGGGCCGAATCGTCGAGCAGGGCCCGACGAAGGAGATCTTCGAGCATCCGCAGCACGACTATACGCGCCATCTGCTGGCGGCCGAGCCGAAGGGTGCGCCGCCTGCCGCCGACGAGACCGCGCCGATCGTCATGGCGGCCGACGATCTCAAGGTCTGGTTCCCGATCAAGGCCGGCTTCTTCCGCCACACGATCGACAATGTGAAGGCGGTGGACGGCGTCGATATCGCGGTCCGACGCGGGCAGACGCTCGGCGTCGTGGGCGAATCCGGCTCGGGCAAGACCACGCTCGGCCTTGCCCTGATGCGGCTGATTTCCTCGAACGGCACGATCCGCTTCAAGGGCGAACGGATCGACGGGCGCGGCTTCCAGGCGATGCGGCCGCTGCGCCGAAACATGCAGATCGTGTTCCAGGACCCGTTCGGCTCGCTCTCGCCGCGCATGTCGGTCGGCGAGATCATCGCCGAGGGGCTGCGCGTCCATGCGCCGGGGCTGCGAGAGGCCGAGCGCGAGGCCAAGGTCGCCCATGCGCTGGAGGAGGTCGGCCTCGATCCGGCCAGCCGCCACCGCTATCCGCACGAGTTTTCCGGCGGCCAGCGCCAGCGCATCGCCATCGCCCGCGCCATGGTGCTCGAACCCGACTTCGTGATGCTCGATGAGCCGACCTCGGCGCTCGACATGTCCGTGCAGGCGCAGGTCGTCGACCTGCTGCGCGACCTGCAGAAGCGCCACGGGCTTTCCTATCTCTTCATCTCGCACGACCTGAAGGTCGTCCGCGCGCTCGCCAACGAAGTGGTGGTGATGCGGAACGGGCTGATCGTGGAACGCGGCACGGCCGAGCAGATCTTCACCGCGCCGCAGACCGATTATACCAAGGCCCTGATCGCCGCCGCCTTCGCCATCGAGACGGCGCCAGAAGGTGTCGTCTCGCAATGACCAAGCCGAACAGCCTGCCCGGCGTGCTGATCGCAAGCGGCGCCTGGGATCCCGAGCCATGGGCAGCGCCCTTCCGTCCGGAAGAGCCGGCGCGCCCCATTCGCATCTGGCCGGACGTGCCGGATCCGGAATCCATCCATTACGTGCTGGCCTGGAAGTCGCCGGCCGAAGTCTTCGCCAATCTGCCGAACCTCAAGGCCGTGTTCTCGCTCGGCGCGGGGGTTGACCACATTATCGGCGTTGCCGGCTTGCCCGACGTGCCGATCGTGCGCGTCGTCGATCCCGACCTCACGACGCGCATGACCGAATGGGTGGTGCTGCAGGTCCTGCTCCACCATCGCCATCACCTCGCCTATGCGCGGCAGCAGGCCGCCCATCTCTGGAAGGATATCCGCCAGCCGGTGGCCAGCGCGGTGCGCGTCGGCATCATGGGCTTCGGCGCCCTCGGTCAGGCTTCGGCCGATATCCTCTCGCGCATCGGCTTCCAGGTCGCCGGATGGAGCCGCACGGCCAAGCAGGCCGATGGAATCGAGACCTTTCACGGCGAGGCCGGACTCACGCCCTTTCTCAACCGAACCGATATTCTCGTCGTCCTGCTCCCGCTGACGCCTGAGACACGCGGCATACTGAACCGCCGGCTCTTCGCTGAACTCGCTCGCGACGGCGTGCTGGGTGGTCCGATCCTGATCAATGGCGGCCGCGGCGGCCTGCAGGTCGGCGCCGATATCCTGTCGGCGCTCGACGACGGCACGCTGATCGCGGCGAGCCTCGACGTCTTCGAGCCGGAGCCGCTGCCAGCCGACAGCCCCTTCTGGGGCCGGCCCAACGTGATCATCACGCCGCACGTCGCCGCGTCGAGCGAGGCCTCGGTGCTGGCCGACGGCATTCATCGCCATATTCTCGCTTTCGAAGCGGGAAAGCCGCTCGCCAATCTGGTCGACCGGCAACGGCAATATTGAGCCGCGCCGGCGCGGCTATGCCTTCTTCTGCACGAAGAGATAAAACCAGGCGAGCAGCACCGGCCCGATCGTGAGCGCGACATCGGCCAGGTTGAAGACGAAGAATCCCCGTCCGCCAATGTGCAGGTAGAGGAAGTCGATCACATAGCCGTGGATCGCGCGGTCGATCAGATTGCCGACGGCCCCACCCACGATCAGTGCAAAGCCGACCGCGACCAGCGTCCCGCCCTCTGTCGCGCTCTTCCAGAGATAGAGCACGATCAGCGTGACGATCGCCGTGCCGACCACCAGGATCAGGCTGTCGAAGCCGTGGGCGAATGAGAAGGCTATGCCGGTATTGTGGACGCGGTAGAGCGCCAGGATCGGCAGGATGTCGATATATTCCTGATAGCCGAGCTTGGCCTCGGCGATCTGCTTCGTGATCTGGTCGAGGATGACGACGAAGCCGACCAGGCCGAGCCCGAGGCGGGATAGCGGGCCGGGAACGCGGCCTGCGGCCGGTGAGGCGGTCATCGGATCGTCCACCATGCGTCCCCTAACCGAGCTTGAGCTTGTCGCGACGGATCTCGAACAGCATCACGCCGGTCGCGATCGCGAGATTGAGCGAATCCGCGCGGCCGACCTGCGGGATCTTCACCAGATGGTCGCAGGTGGCGGCGAGCGCATCGGGGAGGCCCGACTGCTCATTGCCCATGAAGAGCAGCACCGGCTTGTCATAGTCGACGGCGCGATAGTCTTCCTTGCCGGAGAGATGCGTGCCCACGACGATGCCCGGCCAACTCTTCCGCCAGGCGACGAACTCGTCGACGCTCATGCGGGTCAGCTTCATGTGAAAGATCGAGCCCATCGTGGCGCGCACAGCCTCGACGCCGAACGGATCGACCGTATCGCCGACGAGAATGACGCCCTCGGCGCCGACGGCATCGGCGGTGCGGATGATCGTGCCGAGATTGCCGGGGTCCTTGATGCCTTCGAGCGCGATCCAGACGCCGCTCGCGCTCGGCCTGATCTCGGCCTTCGGCGTCAGCCTCTGCTCGAACACGCCGACCACCATCTGCGGATTATCCCGGCGCGTGATCTTCTCGAGCACGGCCTCGGAAACCTCCAGCACATCGCCGCCGCGCGCATGCGCGACCTGGGCGACGCGGCGCACCACCGGATGCTGGGCGACCTTCGCGCCATAGACGAGGATCTTGATCGGCCAGTCTTCCTCGACGGCGTCGGCCACGAGCTTCATGCCCTCGGTGACGAAGAGGCCGGATTCCTTGCGGTTCTTCGGCAGAGCGAGGCCGCGAATATCCTTGATCGTCGGATTGGTCAGGCTGGTGATGGTCTTGACCGCGCCGGGGGCTGCGATCGGCGAATTGTCAGCCATTGCGGGACCACCTTGAAAAGAGCGACGTCGAGAGCGTGCGCCCGCCACCTTCCTCGCGGATGAGCAGTTCGCCCGATTCGATCGTGCCGGAGAGGCCGGAAAGCGCCTCGGCCGTCAGCTCGTGTGTCGCCATGAAGGAGGCGCGGATCGAATAGGCGGAGAGGCACAGGAAGAGCGCATCGTCGGAGAGAAGCTGGCGGCAGAGCCGCATCATCTCCGGCAGCCGCTCGAAAATGTCCCAGACCTCGCCATTCGGGCCACGGCCGAATTTCGGCGGATCGAGAATGATGCCGTCATAGCGCGAGCCGCGGCGCACCTCGCGCGCGACGAATTTCATCGCGTCGTCGACGATCCAGCGCACGGGGAGATCGGCGATGCCCGACATCTCCTGATTCTCTCGCGCCCAGCCGATCGCCTTCTTCGAGGCGTCGACATGCGTCACCTGCGCGCCGGCCATGGCCGCGACGAAGGAGGCGATGCCGGTATAGCCGAAGAGGTTCAGCACCTTGGGCTGGCGCTTCGCCGCGTGGATCTCCTGTGCGAACCAGGCCCAGTGCATTTCCTGCTCGGGGAAGAAGCCGACATGACGGAAGGCGGTGAAGCGGCCGAGAAAGCGGACCTCGCCCTCACCCACCGCGCGCGGCAGGCGCCAGGCCATCGGCCAGGTCTCGCCGATCGGCTTCCTGTATCGCCAGCGGCCGTCGGAATCCTCGTCCTTCGCGCCGGTAAAATGCGCGTCCGCGCTCTCCCACTCGGCCTCCGAAAGGCGCGGCGTCCAGAGCGCCTGCGCCTCCGGGCGCACGATCCGGTAGCGGCCATAGCGTTCCAGCTTCCGCCCATGGCCGGAATCGATCAGCGCATAGTCGGGCCAGCCCTCGGTTTCGAGCATGAGGGGCCAGCGCGCGGCGGGCTTGGTGCCTGGGTCTTTGGAAATGGCGGGCGGAATGTTTCGCATCGCCGGTTCATAGCCGCCGCGACGCCGAAAGCCAACCACTGCGCGGGCTTTGCCCTCGCGATTGCCGCCTTGCCGTTGCGCTTGCTGCCATGCGACCATAGCTGAAGACGAGACAGGCATAGTCTCGGCGCGAAAGCGCGGCAACAAGACGGACCGGCGGGAAACGCCGGCATCCGCCTCATGGAAGGGCGCCCGATGGACATGACAGGCGAATATCGGATCGCCGCCCGCCGCGAGGCGGTCTGGGCCGCGCTCAACGATCCGGAATTCCTGAAGGCCTGCATTGCCGGCTGCGAGTCGCTGACCTTGACCTCGTCCACCTCCATGGCCGGCCGGATCGCGGTCGATATCGGGCCGATGAAGGGCGTCTTTGCGGGCACCGTCGTGCTTTCGAACGTCAATCCGCCCGAGAGCGCCACGATCAGCGGCGAGGCGGATGGCGGCAGCGCCGGCAGGGTCAGAGGCGGCGCCGATGTGACGCTCGCCGATGATGACGGCGGCACGATGCTGCGCTATGCCATCAGGACGCAAGTCGGCGGCCATCTGGCGCAGCTCGGCTCGCGCAGGATCGACACGACGGCCAGGACCATGGCCGATGATTTCTTCGGCGCTTTCGCCGCAAAACTGGGGGCCGAGGAGCCGACCGTGACCGCACCACCGCTTGCAACGCCTACGCCCGGCGGCGAAGAAGCCGCTGAAGACGAACTGATCGACCGGCTCGAACACCGCGTCGAGGATTATGCCGAGGACGTGGCCGAGGCCGCCGAGGAAGCCGAGCAGGAGGTCGAAGTCGCGGCCGGGCGTGGCTTTCTGGGCGGGCCCTATGTCTGGGGCCTGCTGGTCATCCTGATCGGCCTGGCCGTGATCGTTCTGATGCGCTGAACGGCGCTCCGGCGAACGGCCGAACCGCTTCGGCCCTGGCCGGCGGTTGCACCGCCGCCGGACCATCACTCCCTTGGTTCATGGCCGTGACCGGCGGCCATGACGGACCGGCCATCCGGTCCAGACCCAGACCGCGACCATGATCGTCTGTTCCTGCAACATACTGACCAAGAACCGGATTCTCGAAACCGCCGAGCGCCTCGCGCTCGAGGGGCCGGGCCGGCCGCTGACGCCCGCGCGCGTCTATCGCGCCCTCGGCGTGCGAGCCCAGTGCACGATCTGCTTCGCGCTGGTGCGCAAGATCCTGGCCGATTCCGGATTGATGGTCACCTGCCCCGAGCCGCTCGGCAGCGGCGCCGAGGACGAAGGCGACAGCGCGCTTTTCGGCTGATTTCCCCGCTTCCGGGCACACGCGGCGCTCCTTCGATAAAACTTGACCGGAATGAGAAGGATTGTCGCAGGCGGCATGTCGGGTTTGACCTGCTGTTGGAACGATTCTAGATTTTTGTCCTAGAACAATTCCAGACGGGAGAACCGCCATGAAGGGCGACGCCAAGGTCATCGAATATCTGAACCGCGCCCTTCGGCTCGAGCTGACAGCTGTCAATCAGTATTGGCTGCATTATCGCCTGCTGGATGACTGGGGCTATGCCAAGCTAGCCAAGAAGGAACGGGCCGAATCGATCGAGGAAATGCAGCACGCCGACAAGCTCGTCGCGCGCATCATCTTCCTCGATGGCTTCCCGAACATGCAGGTGCTCGATCCACTCGAGATCGGGCAGAGCATCAAGGAAATCCTGGAAGCGGACCTGCGCGGCGAATACACCGCCCGCAATTACTACAAGGAAGGCCGCGACGTCTGCTTCGCGGCCGGAGACTATGTCTCGATGGCGCTGTTCGAGGCGCTGATGGCCGACGAAGAGGGCCATATCGACTTCCTCGAGACCCAGTTGAGCCTGCTCGCAGACCTCGGCAAGGAGCGCTACGCCCTGCTCCAATCCGCGCCGGCCGACGACGCCGAATAGGCTCGCCAAACCATTTCACGGTGTCACCACCGCCCACGGGATTCCGGGCGATCCGCGAGGATCGTCCGGAATTTCCGTTTTCGGGGTGCCTCGGCCTCAGGCGTATTTCACCATGACGTGGCGCACGACCGAATAGTCCTCCAGCGCATAGGTGGAGAGGTCCTTGCCATAGCCGGACTGCTTCAACCCGCCATGCGGCATTTCATTGGTCAACATGAAATGGCAGTTGATCCAGGTGCAGCCATATTGAAGCTGGGCTGCCGCCGCCATCGCCTTGGAGACGTCCTTGGTCCACACCGAGGATGCGAGGCCATAGTCTGAATCATTCGCCCATTTGACCGCATCGTCGACATCGTCGAAGCGCGTGACCGACACGACCGGCCCGAACACTTCCCGCCGCACGATCTCGTCCGATTGCAGCGCGCCGGCGACCACCGTCGGCTCATAGAAGAAGCCCGACCCCGCGCCGGGCTTGCCGCCCGTGGTGATCTCCATGTGCCTGTGCTCGGCCGCGCGCGCCACGAAACTCGCCACGCGGTCGCGCTGGCGCGCCGAGATCAGCGGCCCGATATCGTTCTTGTCGTCATCGGCATGGCCGTAGCCGATCGTCGCCACCGCCGAGGAGAGATCGGCGACGAGCCGGTCATAGACCTTGGCGCCGGCATAGATGCGGCAGGCAGCGGTGCAATCCTGGCCGGCATTGTAATAGCCGAACGTCTTCACCCCCTCGACCACGGCGTCGATATCGGCATCGTCGAACACGATGACCGGCGCCTTGCCGCCGAGCTCCAGATGGGTGCGCTTGACCGACTTGGCGGCGGCGGCGAGCACCTTCTTGCCGGTCGCGATATCGCCGGTGAGCGAGATCATCGAGACCCTGGGGTGGTTGATCAGCGCATTGCCGACGCTCTCGCCCCGGCCGACGACGACGTTCAGCACGCCCTCCGGCAGGATCGTCGCGGCGAGCCTGGCGAGCTTCAGCGTGGTGAGCGGCGTCTGCTCGGACGGCTTGATCACCACCGTATTGCCGGCGGCAAGCGCGGGGGCAAGCTTCCACGCCGCCATCATCAGCGGATAGTTCCACGGCGCGATCGAGGCGACGACGCCGATCGGATCGCGGCGGATCATCGAGGTATGGCCCGGAATATATTCGGCCGCCGCACTGCCCGTCTGCACGCGCGCGGCGCCGGCGAAGAAGCGGAAGCAATCGGCGACCGCAGGGATCTCGTCGCGCAGCACCGCCGGATAGGGCTTGCCGCAATTCAGCGCCTCGAGCGCGGCGAAGCTCTCGCCATCCGCTTCGATCGCATCGGCGAGCTTCAGCAACAGCCCGGCGCGAACGCCCGGCGGCGTGCGCGACCATGAGGCGAAGGCCTTGTCGGCAGCGGCGACGGCGGCGTCGATCTGGCCGGGCGATGCCTCCGGCAGATCGAGGATGGTTTCGCCGGTCTTGGGCGCCAGCACGCGCTCGGCCTGTTCGGAGCCGGCCTCGAAGGACGCGCCGATCAGCATCTCGGTATCGGTGACGATGGATGTATCGAGGGTCATTTCGACCTCCTTGGTGGCATCATTTCCCCTCGCCCCCGACGGTTTCAGCGTCGCGGGTGAGGTAGTAGGCGGCGAGGATGGGGATCAGCGTCACGGCAATGACCATGACCGCGACGACATTGGTCACCGGCCGCTGGCGCGGACGGATCAGCTCGGAGAACATCCAGATCGGCAAGGTCTGCTGCTGCCCGGCAGTGAATGTCGTGACGATGACCTCGTCGAAGGAGAGCGCGAAGGCGAGCATGCCGCCGGCGAACAACGCCGTGCCGAGTTGCGGCAGCACGACATGGCGGAAGGTCTGGAAGCCGTCGGCGCCGAGATCCATGGACGCCTCGATCAGCGAACCCTGCGTCCGTCGCAACCGCGCGACGGCGTTGTTATAGACGACGACGATGCAGAAGGTCGCGTGGCCGATGACGATCGTCCAGAACGAGAACGGGATATCGGCGAGGTTGAGCGCGGCACGGAGCGCGATGCCGGTGACGATGCCCGGCAGCGCGATCGGCAGCGTGATCAGGAGCGATATCGCCTCGCGGCCGAAGAAGCGATGGCGCGCGACAGCCGCGGCCGCCAGCGTGCCGAGGATGAGCGCGATCCCGGTCGCCATGGCCGCGACACGGACCGAAAGGCCGAGCGCCGCCCAGATATCCGGCCGGTTCCACGCAACGCCGAACCATTGCAGCGTGAAGCCCGGCGGCGGGAACTGGTAGCTCTTCTCCTCGGTGGTGAAGGCATAGAGGAAGATGAAGGCGAGCGGCAGATGCAGAAACAGGAGGCCCGCAATCGCCGCAATGGTGACGCCGAAGGGCGGACGGTTACGCAAGGCGCGCCTCCCCCTCGATGACACGCTCCGCCAGCCCTCTCCCCCCTTGTGGGGGAGAGTTGGAGAGGGGGCCCTTCGCCCGGCACAGAACGCGAGCGGCGCCGAAGTCAATCCGGATAGACCGCATCCTGCCCCGGCGCTCCCCCCTCCTAACCTCCCCCACAAGGGGGGAGGAATGGGACGGAGCTTTGGCGCGGACAACAGTGACACGCTCCGCCAGCTCTCTCCCCCCTTGTGGGGGAGAGTTGGAGAGGGGGGCCTTCGCCGGGCGCAGAACGCGAGCGGCGCCGAAGTCAATCCGGATAGACCGCATCCTGCCCCGGCGCTCCCCCCTCCTAACCTCCCCCACAAGGGGGGAGGGATGGGATAGAGCCCTGGCACGGGCGACAATGACACGCTCCGCCTGCCCTCTCCCCCCTTGTGGGGGACAGTTGGAGAGGGGGGCCTTTGCCAGGCACGGAACGCGAGCAGCGCCGAAGTCAATCCGGAAAGACGGTATCCTGCCCCGGCGCTCCCCCCTCCTAGCCTCCCCCACAAAGGGGGAGGAATGGGACGGAGCTTTGGCGCGGACAACAGTGACACGCTCCGCCAGCCCTCTCCCCCCTTGTGGGGGAGAGTTGGAGAGGGGGGCCTTCGCCGGGCGCAGAACGCGAGCGGCGCCGAACTCAATCCGGATAAACGGCATCCTGCCCCGGCGCTCCCCCCTCCTAGCCTCCCCCACAAGGGGGGAGGAATGGGACGGAGCTTTGGCGCAGACGGCGATTTCACAGCGCATCGAATGCCCCCATGCGCTTGGCGATGGTCAGGTAGATGCCCATGATCACGATCGGGATCACCGAGAAGGCGGCAGCGAGCGGGATGTTTCCGGCGACGCCCTGCTGCGTGTAGACGGCCTGGCCGAGGAACAGCGTCGAGGAGCCGACGATCTGCGGCGTGATGTAATCGCCGAGCGTCAGCGAGAAGGTGAAGATCGAGCCGGCGACGATGCCGGGCAGCGCCAGCGGAAAGATCACGGTGCGGAATGTCTGGCCCGGATTGGCGCCGAGATCGCCAGCCGCCTCGATCAGCGAGCCGGGCACGCGCTCGAGCGAAGCCTGGATCGGCAGGATCATGAAGGGGAGCCAGAGATAGAGGAAGACGAGGAAGGTGCCGGTATAGCTGATCGAGAGCGACGGTCCGCCGACGATCGGCAGCGACAGCCAGAAATCGAGCAGTGGCGTCAGCCCGGTATGGCCGGCAAGCCAGGTCACGACGCCTTCCTTGGCCAAGATCAGCTTCCAGGCATAGACGCGCACCAGATAGCTCGACCAGAGCGGCAGCATGATCGCCAGATAGAACAGCGCCTTCATGCGGCCGCGCGCATAACGGGCGGCGAAATAGGCGATCGGAAAGGCGATCACGGCGCCGAGCAGCGTCACCAGGGCCGCCATCGTCACCGTGCGGATGATGATGTCGAGATTGGCGGGCTGGAGCAGTTCGCCATAGGTCTTGAGCGTGAATTCGCGGACGATCTGGCCGGAAAACTCGTCGATCGAGAAGAAGCTCTGCGCGAGCAGCGCCGCGAGCGAGCCGAGATAGGCGATGCCGAGCCAGGCGAGCGGCGGCGCCAAGAGCAGTGTAAGGAAGAGGCGCGGCCGGCGCATGAACACGTCCGAAAGCCGACGCAGAGGGCCGTTTCGGTCGCCGCCGTCGTCCAGCGCGAGGCTCATGCGCCGCCCTCCATCCGGTGCGCGGCGCCATCGGGAATGGCGAGCGCCACCGTCGCCCCGACCGGAAAGGCCGGGCCGCTCGCCGGCGTCACGACGCCGAGCCGATCCGGCCCGATCGCGACGACATAGCGGCGGTGAGCGCCCTGATATTGCAGGCTTTCGACCTTGCCCGTGAGGCCGCCCGCGCCGAGCACGATCTTCTCGGGGCGCAGGCTGTAGAGACCGGCCGGCAGGCCGAGGCGGATGGCCGCGTCCGGCTCGATCACGTTCGAGCCGCCAACGAAATCAGCGACGAAGCGCGTCTGCGGCCGCTCGTAAATGTCCTCCGGCGCGCCGATCTGGGCGATCTTGCCGGCGTTGAAGACCGCGACGCGGTCGGCCATGGACAGCGCCTCGCCCTGGTCATGCGTGACGAAGACGAAGGTGATGCCGAGGCTGCGCTGCAGGCTCTTCAGTTCCACCTGCATCTGCTCGCGGAGCTTCAGATCGAGCGCGCCGAGCGGCTCGTCGAGAAGCAGCACCTTGGGGTGGTTGATCAGCGCGCGGGCGAGCGCGACGCGCTGGCGCTGGCCACCGGAAAGCTGCGCCGGCTTGCGCGCCTCGAAGCCGGCGAGCTTGACCAGAGCCAGCATGTCGCGCGCCCGCGCCGTGCGCTCGGCCTTGCCGACGCCCTTCACCATCAGGCCATAGGCAACATTCTCGCCGACGGTCATATGCGGAAAGAGCGCATAGTCCTGAAACACGGTGTTGACGCTGCGCCGATAGGGCGGGACGCCCTCGGCATGCTCGCCAAAGATCTCGATCGACCCGGCGCTCGGCTGCTCGAAGCCGGCGATCAGCCGCAGGCAGGTCGTCTTGCCCGAGCCGGACGGGCCGAGCATGGCGAAGAACTCGCCGGCCCGGATTTCGAGATCGACCGCATCCACCGCCCGCGTCTCGCCGAAATGGCGCGAAACGGCGCGGAAACGGACGGCGGGGATGGTGGCATCGGTCATGGAAACGAGTGTCCGTCTATCGGTCTTCTTCGCGGGAAAGGGCTCTTATTTTCTCTCCCCTGTCATTGCCTAGCTTGACCCGGCAATGACCAGCGAGGGGGGCGTCGCGACGGCTGAGCCTCCCGATGGGTCGGCTCAGCCTGATCGGCTCTCCTCGGCCATGCTGCCCCTCTCCGTCATCCCCGCGAAAGCGGGGATCCACTCAGCCGCGAGGCATTTCGGCTGCATGGATCCCGGGTCGCGCCATGCTTGCCCGGGATGACGGCCTGTGTTGCCGAGGCGCGGCTTACCGCCCGCCAAGGATCGCGATGTAATCCGTCGCCCAGCGATAATAGGGCACACAGGTTCCCTGGCTTTCGCACTTCGACACCGGCGTGCGCCAGAAATGGATCTTCGCGAAATCGTCGGCGCCATTGGTGGCGCAGCCGGTATCGCCGAGCAGCGCATTGCCCTTGCAGGCGGCCGGAACCGACGGCACCGAGCCGAACCAGGCGGCGAGATCGCCCTGGACCTTCGGCGCGATCGAGTGCTCGAGCCACTTGTAGGCGCAGTTCGGATGCGGCGCGTTGGCGTGCATCATCGTGGTGTCGGCCCAGCCGGTGGCGCCCTCTTCCGGAATGGTCGAGGCGATCGGCTGCTTGTTGGCCACGAGCAGATTGACCTGGAACGGCCAGCTCGACGAGGCGACGAAGCCCTCATTGGTGAAATCGTCGACCTGCACCATCGCATCGTGCCAATAGCGCGGCACGATCTTGCGCTGGGCGCGGAGCAGTTCCAGCGCCGCCTTGTACTGGTCCTCGTTCAGCTCATAGGGGTCCTTGATGCCGAGCTCGGGCTTGTGCGCCATCAGATAGAGCGCCGCATCGGCAATATAGATCGGTCCGTCAAAAGCCTGGACACGATCCTTGTTGCTCTTGCCGTCCGGCAGGTTCTGCTCCTCGAAGACCACCGACCAGCTCTTCGGCGCCTCCTTGAAGACATTGGTGTTGTACATCAGGACGTTGGAGCCCCACTGATAGGGCACGCCATAATGCACGCCGCCGACCGTGTGCCAGGGCGATGCTTGCAGGCGCGGATCGACCGTGCCCCAGCTCGGGATCAGGTCGGTGTTGATCGGCTGCACCGTCTTGCCGGCGATGAGGCGGAGTGAGGCGTCGCCCGAGGCGGTGACGAGGTCGAAGCCGCCCTCATTCATCAGCGCGACCATTTCGTCCGACGTGCCGGCGGTCTTCACCGTCACCTTGCAGCCGGTGTCCTTCTCGAAATCGCTGACCCAGTCATAGGCCTTGTCGGTTTCGCCCCGCTCGATATAGCCGGCCCAGGCGACGATGGCGACTTCGCCCTCGCCCGGCCCGATCGCCTTCAGGGCTTCCTGCGAAAAGGCGGCTGAAGTCTGCGTAAAGACCAAGGCGGCCGTGGCGACGCCAGCGGCAATCCGTCCGATGCTGCGCATGTCGTTCTCCCTGCGATTGAACCGGAGCAGCCGCTGATTTTTGCGCGTGATGCCCGGAGCCAGAGAACAGAATGGCGTCAAACCGGCTGAATTCGCCAATACAAAAAACAGAACCTAGAATTCGGAAATTCCGAATGATCGGCGGTCCTGACGCTGCGTCCGGCTGATGGTGATGAAGTCGGCTGCCGCCATGGCAGTATCCGAGCCACGGCGCCACACGATGCCGGTCTTGACCATGGGCAGCGGTTCGGCCGCCAGGCGCGCCTCGATGCGGTCGCCTTCGAGCGACCAGGGGCGATAGACGAGATCCGGCAGGATGGCGATGCCGGCGCCGGTGCCGACGAGGCTGCGCACCGCCTCGACCGAGCGGGTGCGGAACGCCACTTTCGGGCGGAAGCCGTGCTCGCGCCAGAAGGCCTGCGTCGTCTCCTCGATCTCGTCGACCGAGAGCATGACATGCGGCTCGTCGGCGATCTCGTCGAGCGGAACGGGATGGGGGCCGGCGAGCCGATGGCCCTGCGGCAGCCAGACGCGATAGGGCGTCTCGCCCAGCATCTCCATCTGCAGCGCCTGGTCGACGGGCCGGTCGGGCATGATCATCACCGCGACGTCGAGTTCGCCATTGATCAGCAGGTGCTCCAGATAGTCGCTCGTATCCTCGATCGCCGAGACCGTGACGGCCGGATTGGCGCGGCGGAAGCGGGCGAGCAGGTCGGAGAGCACATAGCCCGCGACCAGCGCGGTGACGCCGACCGTCAGGCTGCCGGAGATCGCCACCTCGTCGCCGAGCGAGCGGCGCGCATCGGCGACCGTCTCCAGGATGCGCTTGGCATGGCGGAGGAATTGCTGGCCCTTGCGCGTCAGCGCCATGCCGCGGCCGGAGCGCTCGATCAGCCCGACGCCGAGATCGCCCTCGAGCTCCTTCACCGCCTCGGTAACGGTCGATTGCGAGACGGACAGCTGCTGCGCCGCGCCGGAGATCGATCCGGTATCGGCGACGGCGATGAAATATTGCAGCTGGCGGAACTTGAAGGCCATGCAGCGAGGGAAGCAGAAAGGAACGCCGTGGGGAAGCGCGTCGCAGAGCCCGTTGATAACTTGCGGCTGCTTGACGGCCGGCGCGCGCGGCTTCTACCTTCGCGGCGCCTCGTCCGAGACAAAATTTTCACCCGCAGACCACCAAGGAACGTCCATGCCACAGAAGCTCATTCTCGATGTCGATACCGGCACGGACGATGCGGTCGCGATCATGCTGGCGGCGCTGCATCCGGCGATCGAGCTGGTCGGCGTGACGACCGTCAACGGCAATGTTCCGGTCAATTTTTGCACCGACAATTCGCTGCGCGTGCTCGACCATATCGGCCGCTCCGACATCAAGGTCTATGAGGGCGCCGATCGCCCGCTGGTCCGCACGGCCCACCCGATCCCGCACCGCTATGATGATGGTGGCGAGAAGTACCATCCGGAAGAATTGCCGGTGCCCGCCGCCCGCTCGAAGAAGGCGGACAAGACGGCCGTCGAATTCCTGATCGAGACCTATCGCGCCGCGACCGATCCGATCGTGCTGATGCCCGTGGGACCGCTCACCAATATCGCGGCCGCGCTCGCCGCCGATCCCGGCTTCGTCAAGCGCGTGCCCGAGATCATCATCATGGGCGGGGGCTATGCCTTCGGCAATGTCACGGCGACGGCCGAGTTCAACATATGGGCCGATGCCGAGGCGGCGGCCCGCGTGCTGAATGCCGGCTTCGAAAAGGTGACACTCGTAACGCTGGACGCAACGCATCAGGCGCTGATGACGCATGCCGATTGCGATCGGCTCGAAGCGCTCGGCACGCCGGCCGGCAAGGCGACGGCCGACATCGTGCGCTTCCGCATCGGCGTCCACGACGCCTATCAGAAGATGGGCGAGCATGGCGGTTCGGCCCCGGTGCACGATGCGGTCTGCGTCGCCTATCTCGTCGATCGCGCGATCCTTTCGACCAAGCGCTATTTCGTCGAGGTCGAGACCGCGAGCCCGCTCATGGTCGGCACCACCATCGTCGACACGCAGGGCCGCTCCGGCGCCAAGCCGAACGTGGACCTGGCGCTCAATGCCGATCCCAAGCGCTTCGTCGACATGCTGGCCGAGATCTTCGCCAAGCCGCATGGCTGAACCGCGCTGACGAAAAGGCCCTGGCCGTAACCGCCTGACACATTCCGGCAGGCTGCGGCCAAGGCATTCCTTGCCCGTTCGCGATCGGCCGCCCATGATCAGGCAATGATTGCCGAGACAAACATTGAGGATGATGCCGTGAGCTATAGCGATAGCCTGATCGAAAGCTCCGATGTCGCGGTGCCGATCCATGCGGTCGCCCCCGACGGCCTGGACGGACTGCTCGCGAGCCTTTCGGCCGTCGAGGCCGGCTGGGCGCGCGCGACGGGGTTCGACGCCGCCATGGGTGCGGTGACGATCATCGCCGACGCCAAGGGGTCGGTCGGCCGCGTGCTCTTCGGCCTCGGCGCGGCCACCGCGCGCAAGAGCGCGCCGCTCATCAGCGGCAAGCTGCCGATGATCCTGCCGCAGGGCGATTATCACTTCGTCACCGAGCTGCCGGACCCGTCGCTGACGGCGCTCGGCTGGGCGCTCGGCAATTATCGCTTCACCCGCTACAAGACCAGCGCCGCCGCCGCGCCGCGGCTCGTCGTGCCCAAGGGCGTTCCTGTCGCCGCCGCACGCGGCATGGCGCGGACGATCAGCATGGTGCGCGATCTCGTCAACACGCCGCCGAATGATCTGGGGCCGGCGGAACTCGCGCGCGAAATCCATGCCCTCGCCGAGCGCTATGGCGCGAGCGTTTCGGAAATCGTCGGCTCCGAGCTGCTCGGCGCCAACCTGCCGCTGATCCACGCCGTCGGCCGTGCCGCGGCCGACGATCGCGGACCGCGCCTCGTCGATCTCGTCTGGGGCGATCCCGATCATCCCAAGGTGACGCTCGTCGGCAAGGGCGTGACCTTCGACACGGGCGGCCTCGACATCAAGCCGTCGAGCGGCATGCTCCTGATGAAGAAGGACATGGGCGGTGCGGCCAATGCCATGGGCCTGGCGCAGCTGATCATGGAGGCTCGCCTGCCCGTCCGCCTGCGCCTGCTGGTGCCGGCGGTCGAGAATGCGATTTCCGGCCCCGCTTTCCGTCCGGGCGACGTATTCCGCTCGCGTGCCGGCATCTCGGTCGAGATCGGCAATACCGACGCCGAGGGCAGGCTGATCCTGGCCGATGCGCTGACGCTCGCCGCCGAGGAGAGCCCGGCGCTGCTGATCGACCTCGCCACGCTGACCGGCGCGGCGCGCGTCGCCCTCGGCCCCGATATTCCGCCCTTCTACACCCATGACGACGAGCTCGCCGCCGATCTGGCCCAGCATGCCGAGCGCGTCGGCGATCCGCTCTGGCGCATGCCGCTCTGGGCGCCCTATGAGGCGATGCTGGATTCGAAGGTGGCCGACATCAACAATGCCGGCAGCGGCGGTTTTGCCGGATCGGTGACAGCTGCACTGTTCCTCGATCGCTTCGTGCCGAAATCGATCCCCTGGGTTCATGCCGACATCTATGCCTGGAACCCCTCCAGTCGCCCGGCGCGACCCGAGGGCGGCGAAGCACAGGCGATCCGCGCGCTGTTCTCGCTGATTACGGCGCGTTTCGGGGGATAGGAGCCACGGTTCGGTATGAGGCGCTTCCCGCTCGTCCGATGAAGCGGACGCGCCTCCCCTGCCCTTGCGCATCTCCAGCTCAGCCCGCTAAATAGAACGGGTCCGAAACGATCTCGGACCCGTGTAGCGTGGAGGTGCGTCGATGCCTGCCGAGTTGCGTCCATCGCAGGCGCTGCGTCTCTGGCATGACGTGACCTTCGATCTGGTCCGCGCCGGCGGCCATGACCTCTCCGCCCGCCAGATGGCCGTGCTCCTCACCGTCTATCTCGACATGCCGCCCCACACGGTGCGCGGTCTCGCCGCCAAGCTCGGCGTCACCAAGCCGGCGATCACCCGCGCGCTCGACACGATGGGACGGCTCGGCCTCTTGACGCGCCACCGCGACGCGACCGACAAGCGCAACGTCATCATCCAGCGCACGGTCGCCGGCGCGCTCGCCGTCGAGCAGCTGGGCGACTGGATCATCGAACGCCACAGGGACCTGCCGCCATGAGCGAGAGCCTAACTCTGGACCGGCGCACGCACGCCTTCAGGCCCGATCTCGCCGACGCGGCGCTCGAGGGCCGCGTTGTCGCCGATCGCTTCGTCGAGGGAGCGCCCCGGCGGATCGCAATCCCGTCGACGCCGATCCGCCGCGCCCCGCGATCGGATGCGGCGATCGACAGCGAGGCGCTCCGTGGCGAGCGCGTGAAGGTTTTCGAGGAGACGATGGAGGGCTGGGCCTGGGCGCAGCTCGAAACCGACGGCTATGTCGGCTTCATCGCCTCCGATGCGCTGGGAGCAGACGACCCGGCGCCGACGCACCGCGTCACGGCGCTGCGGACCTTCGTCTACCCCGCGGCCGATCTCAGATTGCCGCCTGTCGCCGCCCTGTCGCTCGGATCGGAGATCAGCCTGGGCCGCGAGGTCGAGACGCGGGGCATGCTCTACCGCCTGCTTGCCGACGGCTCGGGCGCAGTCATCGCGCGCCATGTAGCTCCGATGGGAGCGGCCGCCGAGCCGGATTTCGTGACGGTTGCCGAGCGCTTCCTGAACGTGCCCTATCTCTGGGGCGGGCGGACCAGCCTCGGCCTCGATTGCTCCGCCCTGGTGCAGCTTGCGCTCGCGGCTGCCGGGATCGCCGCGCCGCGCGATTCCGACCAGCAGGCGGCGGGGCTGGGCCAACCGGTCGAGGGCGGCCTGTCGGCTGAACTCATCCGCGGCGACCTGATCTTCTGGCCCGGCCATGTCGGCATGCTGCGCGACGCCGAAACCCTGCTGCATGCAAGTGGATACCAGATGATGGTGGTCTCAGAACCGCTCGCCGAGGCGACGGCGCGCATTGCGGCGAGCACAGGCCACCAGCCCTCCATCATCCGCCGGATCGGCTGAAGCTCAAGCCCCGGCATGGCCGGAGCTTGGCAGAGCGATCCCCAGCGGTTCAGAAAACCGTGCCGTCGCTTTCGATCTTGAGCGGCGGCCCGCCGCCTTCGCGCTTGGTCTTCGCGATGCGCCGGCCGGATGCCCAGGTGCCGCCTTCGAGCACCTTGGCGAGCGGCAGCGAGACCTTGTCCATGCCGAGCCGTTCGCGCACGAGATCGGCGGTCTTGTCGAGCAAGGCGACCGTCAGCGCCCGCCATTCGACGATGAACTCATCTTCCGCCTTCCAGACGCGCTCGAAGGCGGTCGGATCCTTCGGCGTGATGACATCCATGTCGATGAAGAGCCCGCCATTGCGGTATTCGGGGAGGCCGGTCAGCCCGTCTATGTCGACGACCTCGACGCCGGTCCAGATCAGCGGCTCGATCAGCGAATAGGTCAGCCATTGCGAGAGCTTGTGGAACGGCACGAGATGGTTCGTCGTGTCATCGGTCACGAGCTTGCGATGCCGCCAGGTATCGCCGAGCGCCACGCCATCGAGCACGATGCGGCTCGGCCAGATCGAGCCGAGGCCTTCGAGGACCAGTTCGAGAATGACGGGCGCTGCGACCCTGCCGTCGACAGCGCGTGCCAGCACCGCGTCGAAGAGGCCACCCGGCCGCGCTTCATCCTCGCCGAAAATGTCCGGCCGGTCGGCCACGGCGCGGCCAAGCGCATTCAGCAGCCCCGCGCGTCCTTCGAGGCCGACAATCGGATTGGCTTCCGAGACCTGGAATCCGTCGCCGAGTTCTTCCGGCGTCAGCACAGCGAGCGCGGCCGCATCGGCACGAAGCGGATCGGCGGGATCCATGGAGAACAGGCCCGAGGCGAACATGGCGAAGCTCGCGACGCCCAGCCCCTCGGAGCGTGCGAAGGTCTCGCCGCTCACCGCCTCGTCATAATGCCAGGCCGGCCCGGCGCCAGCATCGAGCAGCACGCTGACGATGGCAAGGTCATAGGCGGCACGGCCGAAGACCAGCGGATCCGTGATGCCGGCGGCATCGACCAGACCACCCCAGCGATCGATCTTGCCTGCCTCGAAATGGCGCCAGCGTGAATGGAACGGAATTTCGAGGTCGGGATAGGCGGCGCGCGTCGTCTCGACGACATAGTCGGCAGTGACGGGGAGCCGGCTGACATCCACGGCGAAATGATCGAGCTTCCCGTCAATGCCGAGATCAAGCAGGCGATGCGCCCGCTCGCGAACGGCAGCGGCGGAGAGAAGAGAGGATGCTGTGGCCAAGACGAACTCCGTTCGAGGCAGATCTAGCGGGAGAGGCGGGTTCACCTCAGTGCCATCCCCTCCCCCCTTGTGGGGAGGGCTAGGGAGGGGGTACCAGCGCGGTCCCATCCGAATATTTGGCAGGCCGGAGTAAGAGCTTTCCGCACCGAGCCGGTACCCCCTCCCCGACCCTCCCCACAAGGGAGAGGGAAAAGAAAGAAGGGGGAAGCGCCTAATATTTCTCCAGCGACCGGCCGACCGTCCGGGTCAGATCCTCGGCCGTGGGCGGCGGGGCGGCGCTGAAATAGCCGGCCGCCTTCTTGGCGTCCATCTCGACGCGCGCATCGATCGGGATCAGTTCCTCCGGGATCGGCACCCGCTCGACGATCTCGATGCCCGAGCGCGTGATCGCGTCATATTTCATGTCCGACATGGAGATGAAGCGGTCGATCCGCTGGATGCCGAGCCAGTGCAGGATATCCGGCATCAGTTCCTGGAAGCGCGCATCCTGGACGCCCGCAACGCATTCGGTGCGCTCGAAATAGGTCGCGGCCTGATCGCCGCCTTCCTGGCGCTTGCGCGCGTTATAGACGAGGAACTTCGTGACCTCGCCGAGCGCCCGCCCCTCCTTGCGGTTATAGACCACGAGGCCGGCGCCGCCCTTCTGCGCTTCCTTGACCGATTCCTCGATGCCCTGGATCAGATAGGGCCGGCAGGTGCAGATGTCGGAGCCGAACACGTCGGAACCGTTGCATTCGTCGTGGACGCGGCAGGCGAGCGTGCGCTTCGGGTCCGAGAGTGCCGCCGGATCACCGAAGATATAGATCGTGATGCCGCCGATCGGCGGCAGGAACACGTCGAGATCGGGCCGCGTCACGAGTTCGGGATACATGCCACCCGTCTGCTCGAACAGCGTGCGTCGCAGCGCCTCGTCAGAAACGTTGAACCGCTGGGCGATACCGGGCAGGTACCAGACCGGATCGATCGCCGCCTTGGTGACCGAGACGTCGCCATTTTCATGCACGATCTCGCCATCAATCGGGATCCGCTTCAGCCGGATCGCCTCGTGCAGTTCGGCCATGGTGAGCCGCGCCTTGGTGATGGCGATGGACGGGCGGATATCGACACCCTCGGCGATCAGGTCCGAGAAGATGTCCGCCGCCATATGGCCGAACGGATCGAGCGAGACGATCTTGCCCGGCGTCGACCATTGCGGATGCGGGCCGATCTCCGTGACCGGCGAGGTGTTGCGCAGGTCCGGGCGCTGGATCGGATTGAGCGCGCCGGAGGAGACGGCCAGCGCGCGATAGAGCGAATAGGAGCCGCCATGCGTACCGATCGCATTGCGATCGGCCGGGTTCGACACCGAGCCGATCACCGGCCCCCGCTTGCGCGGATCCGCCTCCCCCCAGTGAATCGGGAAGCGAACCGGTGCGCCGGCGCCTGGATGCGAGGTCAGCCGGATATGCGTCGAACGATTGCCACTCATGAACGCCAACTCCGCCGGATCAATCCGGCCCAAGCCAGAGGAAACGCAGAGAATGGTGCGCGTCACGCCGGAATGGAAGAGGAATGTTCACCATCCGGACAAGGAAATGTGGTGCAGATCATACGCGTGAGAAGGCGAACAGCGTCTCCTGGTGATAGGTCTCGCCGGGACGCAGAACGGCGCTCGGGAAGCCGGGTTGGTTCGGCGCATCGGGGAAGAGCTGCGCCTCGAGGCAGAGGCCTGAATTGGCGCCGTAGACCTCGCCATTAAGGCCGAGATCACGCGAGGTGATCATCTGCCCGCCATAGAATTGCACGCCGGGCTCGGTCGAAAGAACGTCCATCGCGATGCCGCTCTTCTCCGACACGAGACGCGCGACGAGGTGCGGCGCTTCGGTCTTGGCATGCGTGACGACGAAATTATGGTCATAGGTATCGATGATCACATCGCCCGTATCGACCTTGCGGCCGGCGCGGAAATCGAACGGGGTGCCGGCAACCGGGCGGAACTCTCCGGTCGGAATCTTGCCGGCGTCGATCGGAAGATAGGTCTCGGCCGGGATGGTCAGGACGTGGTCGCGGATCGTGCCGGCGCCATCGAGATTGAAATAGCTGTGCTGGGCGAGGTTGACGATCGTCGCCTTGTCCGTCGTGGCACGGATCGAGGTCCTGAGCGTCGCCGGCGCCTCGATCGAATAGGTCAGCTCGACCGAAACACGGCCGGGATAGCCATTCTCGCCATCGGCGCCGACAATGCCGAGCGTCACGCTGGTCTCGTCCGACCCAAGGATCGACCAGACTCGCGTGCCGAACCCGTCAAAGCCGCCATGGAGATGATTGGGCCCCTCGTTCTGCGCCAGCTGGAAGCTCTCGCCATCGATCGAGAAGCGACCATCGGCGATGCGGTTCGCGAAGCGGCCCGCTACGGCGCCGAAATAGTTGGGATTGCGCAGATAGGCGTCGATCGTATCGAAGCCCAGCACCAGCGGATGATCGATACCCGCGAGGCGAATATCCTGGATCACCGCGCCATAGGTGATGATCCGGGCGCTGAGCGTGTCATTGGCGATCGTTATGGCGTCGATCGTCGTGCCGTCCGGCAAGGTGCCGAAGGAGCGGGTCGTCATGGCGGGGCGTCTCCAACTGGTCTTTTGTAGGATGATAGACCAGCCGGAGACGCACTGCCAAACGGCTTCTGATCAGATCGTCTGGTTATAGGCACCGACTTCGGGGTTCTCGCGCAGCGTCCCGTCGACGGCGTGGAACATTTCGCGCATGCGCGCTTCCGAAACCGGGCTCTCGACCACGACGACCAGTTCGGGCTTGTTCGACGAGGCGCGAACGAGGCCCCATGTGCCGTCCTCGTTGACGACGCGCACGCCGTTCACGGTGATCAGGTCGATGATCTTCTGGCCGGCGACGGTTTCGCCCTTGGCCCGCATCTCCTCGAAGCGCGCCACCACCTTGTCGATCACGCCATACTTCTTCTCGTCGTCGCAATGCGGCGACATGGTGGGCGAACCCCAGGTCTTCGGCAGGGCGTTCTTGAGGTCGGCCATGGTCCTGCCGGGGTTGCGATCGAGCATGTCGAGGATCGCGAGCGCGGAAACGAGGCCATCGTCATAGCCGCGGCCGATCGGCTTGTTGAAGAAGTAGTGGCCCGACTTCTCGAAGCCGGCGAGCGCGTTCAGCGCGTTGACGCGCCGCTTGATGTAGGAATGGCCGGTCTTCCAGTAATCCGCCTTGACGCCATTGGCGATCAGCACCGGATCCGTCGCGAACAGGCCGGTCGACTTCACGTCGACGACGAAAGTGGAGTTCGGATAGAGCGCGGACAGGTCGCGCGCCAGCATCACGCCGACCTTGTCGGCGAAGATCTCCTCGCCTTCATTGTCGACGACGCCACAACGATCGCCGTCACCGTCGAAGCCGAGACCGACCTCCGCGCCATGCTCCAGCACTGCATCGCGAATCGCATGCAGCATCTTCATGTCTTCGGGATTGGGATTGTAGCGCGGGAAGGTGAAATCCAGTTCGGCATCGAGCGGGATCACATCGGCGCCGATCATTTCGAGCGCCTTCGGCGCGAAAGCGCCGGCCGTGCCGTTGCCGCAGGCAGCGATTACCTTGATCGGGCGCTTCAGCTTCGGACGATTGGTCATGTCGGCCATGTAGATGGCCGGGAAATTGTCGTGGTACTGGTAGGAGCCGCCGCCGGAGAGGTCGAAGGCCGCCGTCAGAACGATCTCCTTCAGCCGGCTCATCTCGTCGGGTCCGAAGGTGAGCGGACGCGCGGCCCCCATCTTCACGCCCGTCCAGCCATTCTCGTTATGGGAGGCGGTGACCATGGCGACGGCCGGCACGTCGAGCTCGAACTGCGCGAAATAGGCCATCGGCGTGACCGCGAGGCCGATATCGTGCACCTTGGCGCCGGCGGCCATCAGTCCTGTCACGAGCGCAAGCTTGATCGAGGCCGAATAGGAACGGAAATCGTGGCCGGTCACGATCTCGCGCTTGATGCCCATCTCGCCCAGCAGCGTACCGAGCCCCATGCCGAGCGCCTGCACGCCCATCAGGTTGATCTCGTCGCCGAACAGCCAGCGCGCGTCGTACTCCCGGAAGCCGGTCGGCTTCACCATCGGTTTCGATTCGAAATCATAGGTATTGGGTACGAGCTTGGGCACCGGCGTAGGAAACATGGGGAACTCCCGTTCGAGAAGGCTGGGTAGAGATTGGCGCGGAAATCGCTATCAAAGCAACAGCCTAGCTGCGTATTGCGATAGGAGCGCGACGTGTCGCCCACAAGACGATCTCGCGTGCGGCCGTGATAGAACGCCAATTCGGCTGCGCCGAGCCTGTGATCAACATCAACGCGTCTGCGCATGCCCAAAGCTAGACGTTGGGGAAAGGGAGCCCATCGATGAGACGTTTGACCGCCAGCCTGCTTCTGCTCGCCCTCACTGCACCCGTGCCGGCCAAAGCCGAGCCGGCGCTCAGCAAGACCGTTCGCGACTGGACGGCCTATTGCGACAATCTCCGCAACTGCTCCGCCTTCGGCTATGCGACGACGCTCGACGAGGAACTTCTGGGCGCCTGGATCACCATCGCCCGTGACGGCGCCGCGGATGCTGCCCCGACGGTCCTGATCGGCATGACGCTCGCCAGCGATACGGCCCCCACGGATGCGAATTTCGAACTCGCATTCGACGATGCAAAGGCGGCTGGTCTTGCCGAACCGATTGCGGCGAGCGAGGGCGATGCCGGCGCGATGACCGCCACGATACCTGCCGCCTCCGTGCCCTCATTTCTTGCCGCGCTTCGCAAAGCAGGCTTCCTGAAGGCAACATTGAAGGATGCGACATCAACGCAAACGGCAACGATCTCGCTCTCCGGCGCAACAGGCGCCCTGCTCTGGATCGACGAAGCGCAGGAGCGGCTCGGCACCGTCACCGCGCTGATCCGGTCAGGGCCAAAGCCGGCATCCAGCGTTCCGCCGCCGCCAGCCATGCCGATCATTCAGGCTGCGAAACCCGTCGAAGGCGCCGTGCCCGCGGCTCCCTCCGCTCCAGCCCAGAAGAAACTGCTCGGCGAGGATTGCACGGGCGCCGTCGGCGACAGCCCCATCGACCCGATCATTGGCCGGCTCGATGCCCACCGGGTCCTGTACGGCCTCTTCTGCGATGCCGGCGCCTATAATTACGACTATTCGTTCTTCGTCGCCACGGATGGCGGTCCGTTGAAGCCGATCAGCCTCGACGTGCCGGCGCCGATCCAGGATGACGCGTCGAGTGGCTCGCTGGTCAATCCGGATTTCGACGCCAAGACGCTGCAGCTTTCGAGCTTCGCCAAGGGGCGCGGCATCGGCGATTGTGGCTCGATCGGCGAATGGGTCTGGGACGGCAGCGTATTTCGCATGCTGTCTTATCAGGCGCTCGACGATTGCAACGGCGTGCCGTCGACCTATTGGCCGATGCTCTACCGCGCCAGGATCGAATAGCGCCGGAATTCGGTCGGTCAGACCTGACGAACCGCGATGAAGCGGGCCGCCTGGCGCAGATTTTCGGCGCGTGGGCCGAATGGGGCGAGGATCGAATCGGCCTCGGATACGAGCTCATCAAGCATGGCGCGGACGCCGTCCACGCCATGGAGTGAAACCAGCGTCCCCTTGCCGCGCGCCTCATCCTTGCCTGTCGCCTTGCCCATGGCCTCGGCCGAGGCGGTCACATCGAGGAGATCGTCGGCGAGTTGGAAGGCGAGACCCGCGACGGCGCCAAAATGGTTGATCGCTTCGCGCTCGTCCGCCGAGGCGCGGCCCAGAATGGCTCCGGCTTCGCAGGAAAAGCGGATCAGAGCGCCGGTCTTCATCGCCTGCAGGCGGCGAATGCCATTCTCGTCCGGCGAAAGGCGTTCAGCCTCGAGATCGAGCATCTGCCCGCCGACCATGCCGCCGAGCCCGGACGCACGCGCCAGCCCCAGCACGAGCGCTGAACGAACCGTCGGATCATCGTCGGTCTGCGGATCGGCCAGGATATCGAAGGCGAGCGTCAACAACGCATCGCCGGCAAGGATCGCAGTCGCCTCGTCGAAAGCCCTGTGAACGGTCGGCTTGCCGCGACGCAAATCGTCGTCGTCCATGGCCGGCAGGTCATCGTGGACGAGGCTGTAGCAATGCAGGCACTCAACCGCAGCGCCAGTCCTGAGGACGCCCGGGCCGCTCTGTCCGAAGAGCAGCGCAGTCTCCACCACCAGAGCGGGGCGCAACCGCTTGCCGCCACCGAGTGCCGCATAGCGCATCGCCTCGATCAGGCGAGCGGGCCGCGCAATCTCGCCGGGAGCCGGCTCCAGCGCCAATAGGCGATCGAGGACGGCCTCGATCGTATCGGCGGTTTCGATCAGTCGGGACGTGAAGGGTGGCACGTGGCAGGCTCCGGCGGTGAACGCCGGAGTTCGCAGTTTGTCGGGGCAGCGTCAAGCGGCTTCGGCAGCTTCCAGGCCGATCGCAGCCGACTGGATGATGGCCGCGAAACGCACGGCCGTCTGCACGATCTCGGTCGGCACCTGAGCCTTCTTCAGGACCGCCTCGTGGCTATCCATGCACATGCCGCAGCCATTGATGGCAGAGACGGCCAGCGACCAGAGCTCGAAATCGACCTTGTCGACGCCGGGATTGCCGATGACGTTCATGCGCAGCTTGGCCGGCAGCGTCCGGTACTCGTTATTCGTGACCAGATGCGTGAAGCGGTAATAGACATTGTTCATGCCCATGATCGCGGCGGCCGACTTGGCGGCGGCGAGTGCTGCCGGCGTCAGATGCGGCGTTGCCTCGGCCACCAGCGCGGCGCGGACCTCGGGATTGCGGCTCGCAATGCCGCAGGCGACCATCAGGCCGTATTTCTGCTGCGGCGACAGCGTCTCGTCGGATGCGAGCGACGACAGGTTGAGGCGCACATCCTTGGCGAAATCGGGCAGACGGGATTTCAGGGTTTCGATCGACATTGTGGCCTCGACGGATAATGCGAATTGTTGGGCTTGGGGACCGGCGGCCCGCAAACATGAACCCCGGGAGCGATCCCGGGGCTGTTCTCAAGAAGCTCGAGCCCTGGTCGCGGGCGAATTGATCCGCGCGGCGACAGGGCCAGTGCCTTAGGCGGCCAGCGTGGCGCCGCCGACTTCACGGTTGCAGGCGCACAGTTCGTCCGTCTGCAGCGCGTCGAGGACGCGGAGCGTGTCCTTCGGATTGCGGCCGACATTGAGGTTGGTCGCATAGGAGTGCTGGATCACGCCATCGGGGTCGACGATGTAGGTGACGCGGTAGGCGACGCCGTCGGGCGAACGAACGCCGAGGCCATCGACGAGCGAGCCATTCGTATCAGCGAACGACCAGATCGGCAGCCGGTCCAGATCCTTGTGGTCGCGGCGCCAGGCGAGCTTCACGAACTCGTTGTCGGTCGAACCGCCGAGCACAACCGCGTCGCGATCCTCGAAATCGGAAGCGAGACGCGCGAATTCGGCGATCTCGGTCGGGCAGACGAAGGTGAAATCCTTCGGGTAGAAGAAGATCACCTTCCACTTGCCCGGGAAGCTCTTCTCGGTCACGGTCTCGAAGGCGCTCTCGCCATTCTCCTCGTGGCTGTTGAAACCGGGCTTGACGCCGGTCACGGAAAATTCGGGCAGCTTTTCGCCAATGCCGAGCATGTTGATCTCTCCTGGTGGATGCAAGTCGAACGAGCGCATATGGCAGCGCACACCAAATGCGATACACGCTGCTGCATATGCGAAGAAATGACATGAGGGGCTCGATCGGTCAAACCGTTATAATCGAAAATCATCATCGGATTTATCGATTGTGGCGCGATGCCGCGCCGGCTATGGCTCACCCATGCAACTCCCCACACTCCGCCAGATGCAGTACTTCGTCGCCCTTGCCGAAGCCGGCTCGTTCAGCAAGGCGGCGGCGCTCTGCAATGTCACCCAGTCGACGCTTTCCGACGCGATCCGCCAATTGGAGGAAACGGTCGGCGTTTCGCTGGTCGACCGGTCGAACCGCATGACGACGCTCACCGCCGCCGGCGAAACCAGCCTGATCCGGATAAAGGCGCTGCTGGTCGACGCACGCGAAATGGTGGATGCCGCACGATCAGGCCACGCGCCGCTCGCCGGGCGCATCCGCCTCGGCGTCATTCCTTCGATCGCCCCCTATTTCCTTCCCCGCGCCCTGCCGCATCTGCGCCGTGCTTATCCGGAACTGCGCCTCCATCTGCGCGAGGACCTGACACGCGTTCTCCTCGACGATCTGCGCGCCGGGCGGCTCGATACCTGCCTGATCGCCTTTCCCGCGCCGACGGAAGGCTTCATGCGCGAGATCATCGCGGAGGATACGCTGCTTCTCGCGGTCGACGGTCGACACAGATTGGCCGGCCGCCATGAAGTCGGCGCGGAGGAGCTCTCCGGCGAAACATTGCTGCTGCTCGAGGATGGCCACTGCCTGCGCGACCATGTGCGCGCCGCCGCCCCTGAACTGGTCGAGCACCAGAACGAGGAAATCCGGGCCTCGAGCCTCACCACGCTGGTGCACATGGTCGACAACGAACTCGGCATCACCTTCCTGCCGCGCATCGCCGTGGAAGCCGGCATTCTCTCGGGCACCGACATCACGCTGGCCGAAATCAAGGGCCGGCCGACGCGTCGCTCGCTCGGTCTCGTCTGGCGACGCGGATCGAGCCGGGAGGGTGATTTCCGCCTGCTCGCCAGCTATTTGCGCCGCTTTGCGGTCGAACCCATCAGGGGAGAAGCCGCATGAGCCTGCGCCTGCCGGCGAATGTTGCGAACGCATTCGCGGACCGGAAATCGCTTATGCGCAGGATCGGCCAGTTCGTGCTGGTGATCATCGCGATCCCGCTGGTGCTGACGCCGATCTACTGGATCGTGCCGCCGATCTCGACGCTAATGATCTGGTCGGCGCTGACGTTCCAAGGCATGGAGCGCGACTGGGTCGGACTGGATGACGTCGCTCCGGTCATGGTCAATTCCGTCATCATGTCCGAGGACGGCCAGTTCTGCGAGCATTCCGGCGTTGATTGGAACGCGCTTGGCATCGTGCTCGACCGTGAAGGCGGCCCGTCGCGCGGCGCGAGCACGATTCCCATGCAGACGGTCAAGAACCTGTTCCTCTGGCAGTCGCGCAGCTATGTCCGCAAGGGACTGGAAATACCGTTGGCTTATTACGCCGACTTCATCCTGTCGAAGCGGCGCATCATGACGATCTACCTGAACATTGCGCAATGGGGCCCCGGCCTTTTCGGCGTCGAAGCGGCCTCGCAGCATTATTTCAACAAGCCCGCCTCGAAGCTGACAGCGCGACAGGCCGCATTGCTGACCGCCGCCCTGCCCAACCCGATCGTTCGCAACCCCGCCAAGCCCTCGCGCGCAATGCAGGCCAAGGCGCGGATCATTGAAGGCCGGGCTCGCGCCGCCGGCGACTATGTCGGCTGCATCTGAAGGCCGATCGCGGGTCTCTCGATGCCGCTGCGCATGGACGCTGTTTTTCGCCTGCCGAGACTCTATAGCCCTTCGACGTAACGATCGAACGCGTCCTTGACCGTGCCGATATGTTCGCGCATGGCGGCCATGGCGCCCAACCTGTCGCCGCGCAGGATCGCTTCGACCACGCGCTCATGCTCGTCGAAGGATTCGGAAAGCCGGCCGATGCGGCGGAACTGCGCCCGGCGGAACGGCGCCAGTCGCGCCCGCGTCGCGAGTGTCAGCTCTGCCAGATAGCTGTTGTGGGCGCCGGCATAGATGGCGCTGTGGAAACTCTCATTACCCTCGGCATAACGCGCCGGATCGCCTTCGCGCACCAGTTCGGCGAGCCTTCTGTGACGCGCCTCGAGCTCGCGCCGATCGATGACCGACATCGCCTCGGCCGCAAGCCCGGCACAGATGCTCTCGAGTTCGGCCATGGCGATGAACATCTCCATCAGCCGCTCTTCCGAAAGGCGCGTGACGATGGCGCCACGGTGCGGCCGGATCTCGACAAGCCCGCTCGCGGATAATTGCCGCAACGCTTCGCGGACAGGCGTTCGTGACACGCCATAGCGCGCGGCGAGCCCGACTTCGTCGAGCTGGACGCCCGGCGCGAAGATGCCGCGCACGATATCATCGGCGAGTTGCAGGCGCAGATCCTCGGTGCGTGTCCTGCGGACCGGGACGATCTTGGCCTGGCCCGTCACGACATTCATGCCGCAACCTCAGGATCGGGAATGACGCTCACATGCGCCGCCACGACGCGCCAGCCGACGGGCGTGCGAATCCAGGTCTGCATCTGGCGACCGATCTTGCCGGGCGCGGTGTCGCGGCGGAACAGCGTCGAGGCGGTGCCGAAATCCCGGCCATAGGTGGTGATCACGGTCCGCTCGATGGAGCGTGCCAGCCCGGCCGAAGGACGGCCGGAGCGAAAGGCAGCGATCTCGGCATAGCCATAGAGATTTTCACCGCCGCCATAGCGGATCGTGGTCGGCGCATCGAGGAAGAGTTCATCCAGCACGGCGACGTCATTGGTTATCAGGGCTGTCTCGTAAACGGCGAACGCCGCTTCGAGTTCAGCTTTGACGTCGGGAAGATCAATTTCCATCATCGGGTCTCAACAGGCATGCGTGCGACAGGTGCCGCGGTGGCCCCCGCCAGGTGAAGCGTCTCGGCGACGCGAAGCGCGATATCCTCGCGCCAGGCCGGTGCGATCACCTGCACGCCGATCGGCAGATGGGTCCCGGGCAACCACACGGGCACCGCGACGACGGGCAGGCCGACGAAACTGACCGGCTGCGTGAAGATGCCGATATTGGCGCGCGCTGGCAGCGTCACGCCGTCGAGTTCCACCGTCTTCGTTCCCGAAGGCAGCGCATGAAACGGCGTCGCCGGAGCGAGGATGACGTCGACGGTCTCGAAGAGCTTCTGCATCTCGGCGCGGAACCAGGCACGGAATCGCTGTGCCTGAACATACCACGCCGTCGGCACCATGGCGCCCGACAGGAAGCGATCGCGCGTGTCCGGATCGAAATCCGCAGCGCGGCGCTGCAGCCGGTCGAGATGGACGGTCGACGATTCCGATGTGGTGATCAGATAGGCGGCTGCCCGCGCCCGGTGCGCCTCGGGAAGCTCGATCTCACGATCGACGCCGAGCGCCTTTGCGACATGGGCGACGCCTGCCAGCGCCTCGGGCTTGGCCTGGCGCTGGAAATAGCCGCCGGCGACAGCAATCCGCAGGCCCTCAACACCCTTGCCGATCTCAGCGGTCGAGCGAAGCGATTGACGGTCGATCTGCGCGGGATCGGCCGGGTCGCGCCCCTGCAGCGCATCGAAGACGAGCGCCAGGTCACGCGGGCTGCGCGCGATCGGCCCCAGATGATCGAGGCTCGGCACAAAGGGGAAGGTATGCGCCCGCGACAAGCGGCCATAGGTCGGCTTCAGCCCATAGAGGCCACAGAAGGAAGACGGCACGCGGATCGAGCCATTCGTATCCGAACCGAGCGAGATGGCCGCCATCCCCGAGGCCACCGCCGTTCCCGAGCCGCCAGAAGAGCCGCCCGACATGCGCGTGCGGTCGTGCGGATTGAGCGAGGCGCCGTCATGGGCATTCTCGCCCGTGAAGTCATAGGCATATTCGCCCATGTTCAGCGAACCGAGCAGCACGCCGCCGGCCTCGCGCATTTTCGTCACCAACGTCGCGTCGACCGGCGCTGGCGGATCGTCGCGGTTGATCTTTGATCCGGCCCGCGTCACGACCCCTTCCACATCGAAGAGGTTCTTGACCGCATAGGGCACCCCGGCCAGCGGCGGCGCGCCCCCAGCGGCGATCACCTGGTCGACCCGATTGGCCTCGATGATCGCGCGGTCGGCGGTGACGTCGGTATAGGCGTGGAGCGCGCCATTCTGGGCCTCGATCAGGGAGATCGCGGCTTCGGCGACCTCGCGGGCCGAGACCTCTTTCGACGCAACGGCGGCGGCGATCTCGTGAGCGGGTCTCAGCAGAATTTGGGAGGCTGGCATGATCTAGGGCTCGAAGACCGGAGCGGGCTCGACATGTTCGTCGAGCGCATAGCTGAGCACGAGGCCGGCGGCGCGCGCCGTCGCCTCCATATTGGCCACCACGGTCGCTTCCCATTCGGGCGCGATCGAGAGGCCCATCACCTTCGCCATATGCGCGACATGCGCCGGCGCGTCGAAGGCCTTGGCATCAAACTGCGACATTTCGAATTGATCCTTAAGCCGCCTTGCTTTCTTCCGCTGCCGCTTCGAGGGCAGCGAGCGGCGCCACGCAGCCGACGATCGCGCCCTGCGCCGTGATCATGGCGAGCGTCGAAGCCTTGAACTCCGGGAAATAGCTTTCGGTCGCGTCCTCGATCAGCAGACAATCGAAGCCCCGGTCATTCGCCTCGCGCATGGTCGTCTGGACGCAGACCTCGGTCGTCACGCCGGCAAAGACGAGATGGGTGACGCCGAGCGCCTCCAGCTCTTCGCCGAGTTCGGTCGCGTAGAACGCCCCCTTGCCCGGCTTGTCGATAACGATCTCACCATCGATCGGCGCGAGTTCCGGGATGATCGCATTGCCCTTCTCGCCGCGGATCATGATGCGACCCATCGGCCCTTCGTCGCCGATCCTGAGCGAGGGCTTGCCGCGCCGGATCTTGCTTGGCGGACAATCGGAGAGGTCTGCCATGTGACCTTCCCGCGTATGGATGACCGGCCAGCCCTTGATACGGAAGAGGCCGATCAGATCGGCGACCGTCGGAATGATCGCCCTGAGCAGCGAGACGTCATTGCCGAGAGATTCGCCAAAGCCGCCGGGCTCGACGAAATCGCGCTGCATGTCGATGACGATCAGGGCCACCTTGTCGGGTGGGAAGCTATAGTTGAACGGCTCTGCCGCGACTTCGATCATGGTGCCGCCCCCTTCAGTGCCCCGACATGGCCATGCCGACCGAGGCGCGATCGGCCTCGGCGATCGGTCGGACATAGTGAATCTCGCCGCCCGACATCACCGCCACCCGATCGGCGAGTTCCAGGATCTCGTCGAGATCTTCAGAGACGAGCAACACGGCCGCGCCGCGATTGCGCTGGTCCATGATCTGCGAGCGGATTTCGGAGACCGACGCGAAATCGAGGCCGAAGCATGGATTGGCGACGATCAGCACTTCAACCTCGCCGGAAAGCTCACGCGCCAGGATGGCGCGCTGCACATTGCCGCCCGAGAGGTTCTCGATCGGCTCTTCCGTGGAGGGCGTCTTGACGCGGTAGGACGCGATCAGGTCGCGCGCCTGCTTGCGCATCGGCTTGGGCGACATGAAGCCGAACCGGCTGGCGATCGGCGGCTCGTCGAAGGTTCGGAAGGCGATGTTCTCCGCCACGGTCATGCGCGGCACGGCGGCATTCTTCAGCGGCTCCTCCGGCAGGCCGAACACCTTGAACTTCGCCATCTGCTGGCGCACGGGCTGGAAATCGGCACCGTCGATGAAGAGCTGGCCCTCGGTCGGCTCGCGCTGGCCGGAAAGCACCTCGATCAACGTCGACTGGCCGTTGCCCGAGACGCCGGCAATGCCGACGATCTCACCGCCATGGATCTTCAGATTGACGCCCTTGACCGCTGGAATGCCGCCGTCATCTTCGGCGAAGAGGCCCGCTATCTCCAGAACGACGGGCCGATCTGTGAAGGTCTTGCGGGCCGCACGCTCTCGGATCTTGGTATCGCCGATCATCATATGGCTCATATCAGCCACCGAAAGCTCACCGACCTTGCCGCCGCCGATCATGCGGCCACGACGCAGCACGGTCACGTCGTCGGCATAGGCGGAGACCTCGCGGAACTTGTGGCTGATCATCAGGATGGTGAGATCGCCCGCCTCGGTCATCCCGCGCAGAAGGCCCAGCACCTCGTCCGCCTCGCCCGGCGTCAGCACCGAGGTCGGCTCGTCGAGGATCAGGAAGCGCTGGTCGAGATAGAGCTGCTTCAGGATTTCGAGCTTCTGCTTCTCGCCGGCGGAGAGGTTCGAGACGGGGACGGTCAGCGGCACCTTGAACGGCATGGTGTCGAGAAAGGCTTCGAGCCCCTTGATCTCCTTCTTCCAGTCGATCACGGCCGGCGGGTGCGCACGCGAAATGACGAGGTTCTCGGCCGCTGTCAGCGAGGGGACGAGAGTAAAATGCTGGTAGACCATGCCGATGCCATGGGCATGGGCGTCGCGCGGGGTCGCGATCACGGCCGGCTTGCCGTCGATCTTCACCTCGCCGCGGGTCGGCTGGTAGAAGCCCATGATGCATTTGACGAGCGTCGATTTGCCGGCGCCATTCTCGCCCAGCAACGCATGCAGCGTTCCCGGCCGGACATGGATCGAGACATCCTCGAGCGCGACGAGCGACCCGAAGATCTTGGTCATGGCGACCGTCTCGAGTTCAACGGCGCGGCGCGGGGCGTTCGGCTGTGCGAGAGCGCTCATGATGGCAGGCCTCCTCTGATCCAATCCGAATTCGCGATAATGGCGACGGGTCCGCCGCCATCGGGTCCCTGATGCTCGGCGCCGCCGGAAACGAAGATCTCGGCATGGCCGACGAGCCCTGCGAGCGCGCCGGCGACGAAGCCGCGCGCATGGCGGGTCGATGAAATGTCGCTGTCGTCGAGCATGGTGTGGCGCTTGCCACGGAGGCGGCCGGTGGAGCCGGCTTCCGCCTTGGCGAGCAGCGCCACCATGCCGGGCTGCTCGGCCAGCGAGAGCTGCCCGTTCGCAGCAAAGCCGAGCCGTTTCAGCGCGGCCCGTACGGGCTCCACGTCGATGCCGTCCGCCATGACCGCATGATCGATCGCCAGCGGCCCGACCCAGTCGGCGCTCATGCCCATCACGACGATCTCGTGATTGAGAAGTTCGACGCCCGCCGAGGTCGAGGCCCGCCCGCACCAGAGCGAAACATCGCGGCCGATCGCGCTATCCTCGATGTCGTCGAGCGAGAGTTCGCCGAGCGCGACCGCCGCACCCAGCGCCGACGCGCCGCGCGACATGCCCATGGATTTGAGCGTATCCCGCGTGGACGTCGTCTTGCCGGCTGCGTCCACCGCCGCGATGCGGTCTGCCGTCAGGAGCGGGCACTTGATCTGCACGAAGTGGACATCGGCCGGATCGTCGATGCCGGCATCGGCCATCGCCGCGCGCACGCCCGCCGCGACGAGTGCCACCTGACCCCGCCGCCCCAGATCCTCGCTCGGCATGGCCGGCGTATGCGCGCCGCCGATCGCGAGGGACGGCGACTGGCCGCCCTCCCCGGCTTCCGCCCGGCCGAGCACGAGCCAGTGCGGCGCAAGCCCGCCCTCTGTCCCCCCCGACATGACATAGGAGACCTTCTCGACAGCTTCCTTCGAAAGGTCGTCCCGCAATGCATCCTTGAGCGCGCGCACGGCGAACGCACGCGTGAAGTCGTTGACGCAGCCATTGCCCTCGGTCTTGCCGAGGATCGCGACGATGCCTTCCGCGGGGATCGAGCCATTGCCGAGCGCCGAGGCGAGCGGCACGACATCATCGGGCGCGGCGGCCGGCATGCGATGGACGAAGGCCGTGCGACGGGTCATGAGCGCTCTCCAGCGGAGCGGCGCTCCCCCTCCCCAAAACCGCGATGCGGTTTTGACCCTCCCTCAAGGGGAGGGTTTGGCCGGCGCCAGTCGCCGAAGATCAGGATCAAAAGACGTGATGCTAAACCTTCCCCACGAGGGAGGGTCAAAACTGGCAAAGCCAGTTTTGGGGAGGGGGCGCTCAGCTTCATGGCGCGCTCGATCATCAGACCAACCCCGCGATCAGAGCATCGCTCGTGGCCACCGCGCCGAAGACGCCGCCCTGCATCTTGATCATGTCGATCGCTGCCAGATGGTTCTCGACCTTGGTCGCGGCCGTGCAATCGGAAAGCAGCACGCACTCATAGCCCATGTCGTTGGCGTCGCGCATCGTGGTGTGGACGCAGACATCCGTGGTGACGCCGGTCAGCACGATGTTGCGAATGCCTTTCTGGCGCAGCACGAGTTCCAGATCGGTCGCGACGAACGAACCCTTGCCGGGCTTGTCGATGATGACCTCGCCATCGATCGGCTGCAGTTCCGGGATGATCTCCCAGCCCGGCTCGCCGCGCACGAGGATGCGGCCGCATGGTCCCTGGTCGCCGATGCCGGCGCCGATCCGCTGCGAACGCCAGCGCTTGTTCGCCGGCAGATCGGCGAGATCGGGACGATGGCCCTCGCGCGTGTGGATGATGTGATAGCCCTTGGCGCGCATGGCCTCGAGCACGCGACGTATCGGCTCGATCGGCTGGCGGGTCAGCGAGATGTCATAGCCCATCGAGTCGACGTAACCGCCGGGAGCACAGAAATCGACCTGCATGTCGATGACGATCAGCGCGGTGTTCTCGGGCTTCAGATTGCCGTCGAACGGCCAGGGATAGGGGTCGGAGGCGATGGTTCGTCCGCCTGTCACGAAGGCGCCGGCTACCCGCTCGTCGAGCGTATCGGTGGTCATCTCCGCTTACTCCGCTGCCTCGGCGAGTTTCTCGCCATAGCGCCGCGTCGGCGCTGGGAAGCCGCAGGACGAGCCGTCCGTGTGCACGACCTGGTCCTCCCAGGGCAGGCGATATGTCCCGGCGGCAAGGTCGGTCATGTAGGTATAGGGGCAATCCTGCGCCCCGCCCTTCACGGCGACATAGCCGCGATGGCCGAACTGGTAAATGTTGTTCTCGACGCCCCAGTTGATCCGCGCCTCGCGCACCAGATCGGGGCGCACCTCGGCGGTGATGATCTCGTCCGGCCGTCCGCTCGTGCCATGCGCGATGATCGAGCCGTCGAAATTGACGACCATGCCTTCGCCCATGGAGTCGAACGTGCCGTCCGAGCCGGACATGCAGACATTCGCCGTCACCATCAGATTGCAGAACGAATTCGACTGGTTGGTGAAGCGCCAGCTCTCGCGGATCGGCGCGGTATAGCCCGCCGTGCGGATCAAAATCTCGGCGCCCTTGTAGGCCACCTCACGCGCCATTTCCGGGAACATGCCGTCATGGCAGATGATCAGCGCCAGCTTGCAGCCCTTGGGCCCGTCAATGACCGGAATGCCGATATCGCCCGGCTCCCATGGCTCGACAGGGACCCACGGATGCAGCTTGCGATAATAGAGCCGGATCACGCCGGTATCGTCGATGATGATGCCCGAATTATACGGATTGCCGCCGGGGTTCTTCTCCATGATCGAGAAGCAGCCCCAGATCTTATTGTCGATGCAGGCCTCCTTGAAGGCCGCGACCTCGGGACCGTCGAGATCGCACATGATCGCCGGATTGATGTCCATCGATAGGCCGTGCAGCGCATATTCCGGGAAGACCACGAGGTCCATGCCGGCATTGTTGCGCCGCGCCTTGCCGACCAGTTCGACGATGCGCGCCGTCTGCCGTGCGAGATCGGCCTTGGTCACGGTCACGGGCAGCTGAAGCTGCACTAGACCGATCACGACGCCGTTCGGCGATTTGTTCAGGCCGCCAAGACCATTCATCACGCAATCCTCACTTGGTAATCGAGAGTTCGCCCGGTGCCCCCTTCAGCGAGCGCTTGGGCGAGACCGAAGCGATCATGATGAAGAGCGTGAGCAGGTAGGGCGCGGCATTGAAGAAGTAGTAGCCCTGCGTGATGCCGACCGATTGCAGGGCCGGGCCGAGCGCGCCGGCTGCACCGAAGAGCAGGGCTGCGCCGAAGCAGGCGAGCGGGTTCCAGCGCGCGAAGATCACCAGCGCCACCGCCATCAGGCCCTGGCCGGAGGAGAGGCCCTCACTCCAGGCGCCGGGATAATAGAGCGACAGGAAGGCGCCGCCGACGCCGGCGAAGAAGCCGCCGACCGTGGTCGCCAGGAAGCGGACCCAATCGACCGAATAGCCCATGGCGAGCGCCGCCGGGGCGCTGTCGCCGGTCATGCGGATGATGAGGCCCCAGCGCGTATTCTTGAACGCCCACCACATGAAGACGGCGAGCACGATGCCGACCAGGAAGAGCGGGTTGATCGAGAGCGCCGACTGGACCTGCGGCAGGTCCGACCAGAAGCCGAGCGAGATCGAGGGCAGATGCGGCGCCTGCGGCTGGATGAAGGGCTTGCCGAAGAAGAAGGCGAGGCCGGTGCCGAACAGCATCATGGCGATGCCGATCGCGATGTCGTTCACCTTGGGCAGTTTGCAGATATAGCCGTGGATCGCGCCGAAGAAGCAGCCGGAAATGCCGGCCGCGAGCACGCCGAGCCACGGCGATCCCGTCAGATAGGAGATCGCGTAGCCCGACATGGCGCCGAAGACGAGCGTTCCTTCGAGGCCGAGATTGATGCGGCCCGATTTCTCCGTCAGGCATTCGCCGAGGGATACGAACAGGAACGGCGTCGAAACACGGATCGCGCCGGCCAGCATGGCGAGCGGGACGCCATAGGCGCCGATATCGGTCTCGTTCATCGCTTGTCTCCTCTCGGACGGAAGAAGGCGAAGCGCCCATACAGCGTCTCGCTTACGAGCAGCACCACGAACATCAGTCCCTGCAGCACCTGGACAGTGGCGTCGGGCATGCCCATGCGACGCTGGATCAGCCCGCCGGCTGCCGCAATGCCACCAAGGAAGATCGCGACCGGCACGATGGCGATCGGGTTCTGCCGGGCGAGGAAGGCGACGAGAATGCCGGTGAAGCCGTAGCCCGCGGCGAGCGAGGCATTGGCCTTGCCCTGGATCGCGGCCACCTCGAAGAAGCCGGCGAGGCCGGCACACGCGCCCGCAATCGCGCAGGCGGTGACCATCAGCTTGCCGACCGGCAGGCCCTGCGCCCGCGCCGCGCGGACATTGCCGCCCGTGACGCGCGCCGCAAAACCGAAGGTCGTGCGGTTCATCAGCACCCAGAGCGCAACCGCCACCACGATGCCGGCGGGAAGGCCCCAATGGACGCCGAGGCCAGGAACATTGCCGATCATGTTGGCGTCGCCGATCGGCAGCGTCGACGGCTTGTTCGGATTGCCGGGATCACGCAGCGCGCCTTCGACGAAGAAGTTCATGATCGCGATCGCGATATAGGACATCAGCAGGCTGGCGATCGTCTCGTTGATGCCGCGATAATGGCGGAGCATGCCGACGAGGCCGATCCAGAACGCGCCGACGCCCGTCGCCACGACCAGCATGATCGGCAGCACGATGTAATTGGGTGCGGATGCCGTCACGAGCGGGATGGCGATCACCGCCGCCGAGAAGCCGCCCAGCACCAGCGCGCCTTCGCCGCCGATGATGGTGAGGCCGAGGCGTGCAGGGATGGCGACGCAGAGCGCCGTCAGGATCAGCGGCGCCGCACGCACCAGCGTGTTCTGCCACGAAAATTCGGTGCCGAAGCCGCCGCGCCAAAGCAGCGAGAAGAAGGTGATCGGCGAATGGCCGAGGGCGAGCAGGAAGATCGAAAAGAGCAATCCCGCGGCAATCAATGCCAAGAGCGGGATGACGACATATTCCGACGATCGGCGAATGCGCTCGACCGCATCGGCAAAGGCCACGCCCACGGCCGGGGTGGCGGCATCCTGATTGACGGTATCGGCCATGGACGCGCTCTCCGCGATTGAACTGGCTGGCTCGAATGGAGCCCGGCGACCGATCCGGCCGCCGGTCTCGGCGTCATTGTCTCGTCGCGTTCCCGCCGGCCGTCCCGAGCTTCCTGCTGAAGCAGGACGCCTTGCCGGGCCGCGAGGCCCTGGGCATTGACGGGCCCCGGCCGAGATCCACGATCACGGCCGGACGCAAGGCGCGTAGCAACGAGCCGATGAGGTCTTGCCTCAGGTGATCGAGCCGACGACGCCTTCGACGAGGAAGTTGATGTTGTCGATCCAGGGATCGTAGGGGGCGTGCTCGACGCCGGCCGCGATCACTTCCTTGCCGGTATTGTCCTTGAGCGGGCCGACGTAATAGGCCTTCTTGGCGCGAAGATCCGCCTTGGCGGCATCGGCAGCGGCGATCGCCTCGGGCGTAGCGCCAGCGCCATAGGGCGTGTTCTGGACGAAATCGACGTCATAGCCGCCGGAGATGAAGTTCGGCAGTTCGCCGCCCTTGGCGAGCGTATCGGCATACTGCTTGTAGATCGTCTCCCACTTGTATTCCGCGCCCGTGATGAAGCCCTTCGGCGCCAGCGCAGCCTGCGAGGCATTGTGGCCGCAGGTCTTGGCGCCCTTGGCCTCGGCGTTCTGGATCACGGTCTTCGGGCTGTCGACGTGGCAGGTGATGACGTCACAGCCGGCATCGATCAGCGCGTTGGTCGCCTCGGCTTCGCGAACGGGCAGCGACCAGTCGCCGGTGAAGATCACCTGGACGGTTGCGTTCGGATTGACCTTGCGGGCGCCGAGCGTGAACGAATTGATGTTCGAGAGCACCGAGGAGATTGGCTTCGCGGCGACGAAGCCGAGCTTGTTCGACTTGGTGGAGAGACCGGCCGCAACACCATCGATGTAATGGGCCTGGTCGAGATAGCCGAAATAGGAACCGGCATTCTTCGGGTCGCCATCCTTCCAGAGCGGTGCCGCATGGCGGAACTGCACGTCCGGATACTTCTTGGCGGTGTCGACCATGAACGGGGCATAATAACCGAAGGACGTCGCGAAGATCAGGTTCGCGCCATCGAGCTCGATCATCGATTCCATCGTCTTGGCGACGGCGATGGTCTCCGGGACGTTCTCTTCCTCGACGACCTTGACGCCGGGGACTGCGGCCAGCGCCTTGGCGGCAACGGCGTGCGCCTGATTCCAGCCGAAGTCGTCACGCGAGCCGACATAGATGATGCCGATGGTCAGGTCGCCTGCGGCTTGGGCGGAACCGCGCGTCAGAAGGCCGGTAGTCAGGCCGAGCGAGCCGATGGCGGCGCTCTTCAAGAGCGTTCGGCGAGAAACGGTGAAGGCGGACATGGATGACTTCCCCTCGAAAAATGGTCGGCACGATGCGCGCCGGGGTGATCCCGACCTCTAGACAGCAACCGCCGTGCCAATCCGCGCAACGCGTGGGGCCAAATCGAACGAAATCGAACTAAACCTATGACACATTTGACATATTTTAGTGCTTACGGCCGTCTCGGAGAGACCACGCCGCCGAACGACCGATCCGAAATCGAAGACCCAAAGCCGCCTATTGCATACAATTCGGATGGATTGCATACATTTTGGCCGCCACCCGCTCGAATCCGTATCGGCCTCATTTTTGGGCAGCAGTTGCACTTCCGTCAGGCGATCATGCCGGGTGCATAGGTCCGCTGCAGTCGCTCCTTGAGATAGAGCGCGCCTGTCGTGGGCGGATAGCGGGCCGGCCGATCCGCCGTGACGCAACTCGGGATCGAGACGACAGGGGCATCGGGATTGGGGTCGAGGAAGAAGGGGATTGAATAGCGCTCTCGGCCCGAGCGGTTCGCGACGCGATGTGGCGTCGAGACATAGACGTCATTGGTCCAACGCATCAGGCAATCGCCGATATTGCAGACGAAGACGTCCTTGATCGGCGGCGCGGGAAGCCACACACCATCGCGACGGCGCACCTCGAGGCCGGCCACATCATCCGTCATCAGCAATGTCAGGCAGCCATAATCCGTATGCTCGCCAGCGCCGAGTTGCCCCTCCTCCAGCACCGGCGGCTGCGGCGGATAATGAAGCAGCCGCAACGTGGAGAGTGATTGGTCGAGCTTGTCCTCGAAGAAGCCCTCGGGGAGGCCGACATCCACGGCGACCGCGCGCTGCAGCAATCGGCCGACATTGAGCACGCGAGCGAAATAGTCGAGCATCGTCTCGCGGAAGCCCGGCATGTCGGGCCAGAGGTTCACGCCGCGAAAGGGTTCGCCCGCCAGGATGCGCGGATCATCAGCCGGAAGGTCGAGGCCGATGTTGAAGGCCTCCTTGAGATCCGCCGGCTTGGAGGGGTCGAGCGTCTCGCCCTTCATGGCGATGAAGCCGCGATTGTGCCGCGACAGGCCGAAGGCAACCTCCTGCTTCTTTTCGAGCGGCAGCGCGAAGAAGCGGTGGATCGTATCGAACATGTTGGCGATCGTCTCGGGGGCAATGCCATGACCGGCGACATAGAAGAAGCCGATTCCGCGCGCCGCGCGTCCAATCTCCGCGGCGATGGCGGCCGTCGCGCCGGGTTGCCCGGCGACGAGGCCGGAAATATCGATAATGGGCAGTGTCTCGGTAATGGGCAGTGTCTCGGTCATGCTGGCGCCTCGCGGATCAACCCAGCTAACCTTGCAAGGGATATGCCTGCGAAACCGGGTTGGCGAGCGAACGCTTCAGCGTGTAGCGTGCCGCGGTTCGTTCTCGCCGGCGGCCCTCGGGTCGCCCCAGAAAAACATGCCCGGAGAGCCCCATGCCATTCGATACCAAACCCGCCTTCGCCCTGCCGGAGGATGCCGATCAGGCCGTTCTGGTCGGCCGCGTCTTCCGCCCGGACCTTGACGGGCCGTCGGTGGCGGTGCTGCGAGATGGCCAGCTCATCGACATCACCGCGATGGCCGTGACCATGCGCGATCTCTGCGAAAGCCAGGACCCCGCCCATTTCGCGACGACGGCCGATGGCGAGATCATCGGCTCGTTCGAGGACATACTGGCGAATACGCCGATCGAGACGCGCGATCCCGCCCTGCCCTACCTGATCGCGCCGATCGACCTGCAGGCCGTCAAGGCGGCCGGCGTCACCTTCGTCGTCTCCATGCTGGAGCGTGTGATCGAGGAACAGGCGCGCGGCCTGCCCGAGCGCGCCGTAGCGATCCGCTCGGAAATCCAGGCGACGATCGGCGATGATCTCGCCGCGCTCAAGCCCGGCTCCGAGCAGGCGGCAGCGTTGAAGCAGTTGCTGATCGAAAAGGGCATGTGGTCGCAATATCTCGAGGTCGGCATCGGTCCCGATGCGGAGATCTTCTCCAAGGCCCAGCCCATGTCGGCGGTCGGGCATCTTGCCGAGATCGGCATTCACCCGATTTCGAACTGGAACAATCCCGAGCCGGAAATGGTGCTGGTCGTTTCCTCCTCCGGCAAGATCGTCGGCGCCACGCTCGGCAACGACGTCAATCTGCGCGATGTCGAGGGCCGCTCGGCGCTGCTGCTCTCCAAGGCCAAGGACAACAACGCCAGCGCCTCGATCGGCCCGATGATCCGCCTCTTCAGCGAGACCTTCTCGCTCGACGACGTGCGGAGCACCGAGGTTCGCCTGACTGTCGACGGCGAAGACGGCTTCCGCATGGACGGATCGAGCGCCATGTCGAAGATCAGCCGCGATCCGGAGGATCTGGTCAAGCAGACGATCGGCAAGAACCATCAATATCCGGACGGCTTCGTGCTCTATCTCGGCACCATGTTCGCGCCGGTCCAGGACCGCGACGGCCCCGGCCAGGGTTTCACGCACAAGGTCGGCGACATCGTCACCATCGCCGCGCCCAAGATCGGCAAATTGTCGAACCGCGTCGTCCGCTGCCCCGATGCGGCACCGTGGACGTTCGGCACCGGCGCGCTGATGCGCAATCTCGCCGGCCGCGGCCTGCTCTGAGCTCGGCTTGGAAATTCACCATCGTCGTGGCCGGATTTGAAACCGGCCGCGACAAACCTCCAATACCGCACCGTCCCGTAAAATCGCACCGACCGCGCTTGCCCGGTCGCGGCTGATCGTCTATCGATATCTCAACATCTCTTGAAAGATTGAGATAATGGACGAAAGCAAGGCTCTCCAAGCATTTGCCGCGCTGTCGCAGGCAACGCGGCTGCAGATTGTCCGCCTCCTGGTGAAGGCGGGTCCCGATGGACTGGCGGCTGGCGTGATCGGCGAAGCGGTTGGCGCCTCCTCTTCCAAGGCCTCTTTTCATCTGAGCCATCTGGAGCAGGCCGGCCTCATCGTGTCGCGGCGCGAGGCGCGCTCGATCATCTACAGCGCCGCCTTCCCCGCCCTCGCCGGCCTGGTCGAATTCCTCATGCGCGATTGCTGCCAGGGGCATCCCGAAGTCTGCAATCCCGCTGTGGCTGCCCTGACACCCTGCTGCTAATCCACGACGGAGTGGTCGATGTCTGATCAAGTATTCAATGTACTGTTCCTGTGCACCGGCAATTCGGCACGCTCGATCCTCGCGGAGAGCATCCTCTCCAAGGATGGAGCCGGTCGTTTCCGCGCGTTTTCGGCGGGAAGCCAGCCCAAGGGAACGGTCAATCCATTTGCTCTGAAAGTCCTTGAGAGCTTCCATTATCCTGCCGACGGATTTCGCTCGAAGGCATGGGATGAATTTGCCGTGCCCGGCGCGCCGGTCATGGATTTCGTGTTTACCGTCTGCGACAACGCCGCTGGGGAAGCCTGTCCGGTTTGGCCGGGCCAGCCGATGACTGCCCATTGGGGGATCGAGGATCCCGCTGCCGTCGAAGGCACCGACATCGAGAAGGAGGCGGCCTTCGTGACCGCGTTCCGCTATATGAAAAACCGGATCTCGATCTTTACGGCGCTGCCTCTCAGGAGCCTTGATACCATCGCCCTCGGCGCCAAGCTGCGCGAAATCGGCAAGGTCGAAGGCTCGACCTCCCCCCGGTCTGGCGCGGCGTAGGCGGCAATGGACATCGTCATCTACCACAACCCCGATTGTGGCACGTCGCGCAACACGCTCGCCTTGCTCCGCCATTTCGGCATCGAGCCTCATGTCGTCGAATATCTGAAGACGCCGCCGAGCCGTGCGCTGCTGGCTGATCTCGCAGTCCGCACGGGCGGGTCGCTACGCGATCTCGTCCGCGAGAAGGGTACGCCGTTCGCCTCCCTTGGCCTCGATGATCCCGCGATCGGCGACGACGCGCTGCTCGATGCGATGATCGAACATCCGATCCTGATCAACCGGCCGATCGTGGTCAGTCCCAAGGGCGTCAAGCTCTGCCGGCCGTCCGATATTGTGCTCGACCTTCTGCCGGAAACCGTGCCCAGCACGGATTTTCGCAAGGAAGAAGGCGTGCCGTTCCTGCGCGACGTGCGTATTCCCGGCGATGATCCGGCGCTCCGGGCGGCGTTGCGCGCGGCGGAACTTGCCGATGATGATCTCGATGAGCCCGGCCGAGCCTTCTTTCTCTACCGGACATTAGCGGGCGAACCGGTCGGTTTCGGCGGCTACGAGCAGTTCGGCGTGGATGTACTTCTGCGTTCGATCGTGGTGCTGGACGCATGGCGCGGAACCAGGATCGGCCGCAACCTCGTGCCGCTCCTGCAACGCCGCGCCTTCGACGTTGGCGCGCGGCGCGCCTGGCTGCTGACGCCGGCTGCTGCGGGCTTCTTCGGCAAGCTCGGCTTCAAGCCCGCCGAGCGCGAGAGCGCGCCCTCGGCCATCCTCACCACCCGCCAGGCCGCAGGCCTTTGCCCATCGGACACGCCGCTGCTCACGCGCCGTATCAGCTTCTGAGGTTCCCGTGTCGATATTTGAACGGTTCCTGACCCTCTGGGTAGCACTCTGCATTCTGGTGGGGATCGGCCTCGGACATCTCATGCCCGGCGCCTTCGAAACGATCGGCGCCGCCGAGATTGCCCGCGTCAACCTCCCAGTCGCGATCCTGATCTGGCTCATGGTCATCCCCATGTTGCTCAGGATCGATTTCACATCGCTGAGCCAGGTCGGCCGACACTGGCGCGGGATCGGCGTGACGCTGTTCGTCAACTGGGCGGTCAAACCCTTCTCCATGGCGTTGCTCGGCTGGCTGTTCATCGGATGGCTGTTCCGCCCCCTGCTGCCGGCCGACCAGATCGACAGCTATATTGCCGGGCTGATCATTCTGGCCGCCGCGCCCTGCACGGCCATGGTCTTCGTCTGGTCGAACCTCACCAAGGGCGAGCCGTTGTTCACGCTCTCGCAGGTCGCGCTGAACGACGCGATCATGGTGGTGGCCTTCGCGCCGATCGTCGGGCTGCTGCTGGGGCTGTCGGCCATGACCGTGCCCTGGGACACGCTGCTCATCTCCGTCGGGCTCTACATCGTCGTGCCGGTGATCATAGCCCAGTTGGCGCGGCGCCGATTGCTGCAAAATGGCGGCGAGGCGGCGTTGGCGCGAACGCTCCGCCGACTGGCGCCGATCTCGCTCGTCGCACTGCTGGCGACGCTCGTGCTGCTATTCGGCTTCCAGGGCGAGCAGATCATCGCGCAGCCGCTCATCATCGCGCTCTTGGCCGTGCCGATCCTGATCCAGGTCTATTTCAACGCCGGGCTGGCCTATCTGCTGAACCGCGCCACCGGCGAAGCCCATTGCGTTGCGGGCCCGTCGGCGCTCATCGGCGCGTCGAACTTCTTCGAGCTCGCGGTGGCGGCTGCGATCAGCCTGTTCGGTTTCCACTCCGGCGCGGCGCTCGCGACGGTCGTCGGCGTGCTCATCGAAGTGCCGGTCATGCTCTCCGTCGTCTGGATCGTGAACCGCTCGAAGAACTGGTACGAACGCGGCGACGCTGTCCGCTCAGCTGCAAAGGTTCTCGTCCATGATTGAAGACCTTCCCAATCTGGTCTCTGGTTGCGTCGAGAAACCGGCGATGGAGAAACTGCGCGGCGCCGCCTCGACCCATGCGCCCCGCATCGCCTTGCTCTATGGATCGTTGCGGGAGAGATCCTACAGCCGGCTCCTGACGTTCGAGGCCGCGCGTCTGCTCGAGCATCTCGGCGCGGAGACACGCATTTTCGACCCGCACGGCTTGCCTCTTCCCGACGGAGCCGCCGTCGACCACCCCAAGGTCAAGGAACTGCGTGAACTATCGCTCTGGTCGGAGGGCCAGGTCTGGACCAGCCCCGAGCGGCACGGCGCCATGAGCGCGGTGCTCAAGGCCCAGATCGACTGGATACCGCTTTCGGTCGGCGCGATCCGTCCGACCCAGGGCCGGACGCTTGCCCTCATGCAGGTCTCCGGCGGGTCGCAATCCTTCAACGCGGTCAACCAGATGCGCGTGCTGGGGCGCTGGATGCGAATGGTGACGATCCCCAATCAGTCCTCGGTCGCGAAGGCATTTCAGGAGTTCGGACCAGAAGGCCGCATGCGCCCCTCATCCTATTACGACCGCGTGGTCGATGTGATGGAGGAACTGGTCAAGTTCACTCTGCTGACCCGTGACGTATCGAGCTATCTCACCGACCGATACAGCGAACGCAAGGAAGCCGCCGAAGCGCTCGAAGCGCGGCTGTCGCTCGCGGCGATCCGATGACTGCCGGATCTTTGCTCGCGGAAGAGCCGTCAGCAGCAGACCGGATACCGCGCTGGCGGGTGATCTCCGCCCTCGGCATCGTGCAGATTTTCTCCTGGGGCAGTTCCTACTATCTGCTGACCGCGCTTGCGGTGCCGATAGCGGCCGATACCGGCTGGCCACTACCCTGGATCACCGGAGGACTGACGATCGGCCTCGTCGTCGCGGGGCTCGCATCTCCGTGGGTCGGTCGTTCGATCGGCCTGTATGGCGGCCGCATGATCCTGGCCGGCAGTTGCCTCATCCTCGCGCTCGGCCTTGCGGCGTTGAGCTTGGCGCCATCGCTGCCGGTATTCCTGCTCGGCTGGTTCATCATCGGCATCGGCATGGGCGCCGGCCTCTATGACGCATCCTTCGCGACGCTCGGCCGGATCTACGGCACGTCGGCTCGGCGGGCCATATCAACCCTCACTCTTTGGGGCGGCTTCGCGAGCACGGTCTGCTGGCCGCTGACGGCGGCAATGGCGAGCCATTTCGGCTGGCGGGTCACCTGCATCGCTTATGCTGCCATACAATTATCCATCTGCCTTCCCCTGATCCTGAGTTCCATCCCGACAGCGGCGCGCCCCGCATCAGCCACGACCAAGCGCCGGAGCTCTGCCCCGCTTGCGGCCGGCCAGCGGCGCGCACTGTTCCTTCTGATCGGCGTGCTCGTGCTCGGCAGCCTCACCATGACGATGGTGAGCGTCCATCTCCTCACACTGCTGCAGGCACGCGGGCTTTCCATGGCCGCAGCGGTGGGCATGGCAACGCTGATCGGACCCGCGCAGGTCGCGGCGCGCCTGGCGGAGATGGCCACGGGCGGACGGCACCCCGCTCTCTGGACGCTGCTGGCCGCCATGACGCTGATCGCAATCGGGCTGGCGCTGCTCAATGTCGGCCCGCCGGTCATCGGGTTCGCCGTTCTGCTCTATGGCGCCGGCAACGGCATCTATTCGATCGCCCGCGGCGCGGTACCGCTCGCCCTCTTCGGGCCCGAAGCCTATCCGGCGCTGATGGGCTTCATCGCGCGGCCTGCGTTCATGGCGTCGGCGCTGGCCCCTTCCCTCGGCGCCGTGATGCTGCAATGGGGCGGCGCGGAGCTGGCCGGGCACATCCTCCTGGGGCTGGCGCTCATCAATGTCGCCCTGATCGGCGCGCTCTGGCGCGCCTCCGCGCGATCAAGGGCCGATGCATCAGAGATCCCTGCCTGACCGAGACCGATGGACGCCTAAATTCGGCGGATGGGTGCGCCCAGCTGGAGGAAATCGCGCTCGCGGCAGGTCAGGATCAGGATCTGCTGGCGCTGCGCCGCCTTGTGCAGCACGAGATGCATGCGTTCCAGCCTGCCTTCATCGGTGTTCACCAGGGCGTCATCGAGCACGATGCAGGATTCCTGGCCACCCTCGCGCAGGATGTCGGCCAGCGCCAGCCGCGTGATGACCGCGATCTGCTCGCGCGCGCCCACGCTGAGCCCCGCAAAGGGCTCGGAAACGCCGTTCCGGACCAATCTCTCGATTTCGAAGCTCCCCTCGCTCAGCACGATGCTGCTCTCGTTCTGGATCAGGCGCAGATAGGGCGCCGAACGCTCCCGGACCGGCGCCAGCCATTTCTCCTTCGTCTCGCGCTGCGCCTCGGCGAGCGTATCGGCGAGCAGCCGCGCCGCCTCGGCTTCGAGCGTCGTCGTCTTCAGCCGCGCTTCCAGCAACTCGATCCGACCATTCAGCGTTTCGAGCTCCTCGCCGAGCCCATCCTTGCCGAGCGCCCGCAACTCGACATCGAGGTCCCGCCGCTCGCGTTCGGTCCGGTCGATATCCTCGCGTATGGCCTTCTCGGCCTGGATGGCGCGCTCGACCGCAAGCGTGGTCGCCTCCGGATCGGCTGCCGCCACGGCATCGCGGGCGGTGGCCCAATTGGCCTCCGCCTCCGTCCGCGCCAACCGACATGTCAGCGCGTCGCCTTCGAGCGCTTGGTCTGGAGCCGCCTCGCGCGCGGCACCGAGTTCATCGCGCAGCCGCTGGTGCGCGTGTGCAGCGACACGGGCGCGTTCGGCCAGGATCGCGATGTCGCGCCTTACGGCCTCAAGGGCGACATTGGCCTGGGCGGCTTCGGCAGCGAGCGTTTCGAACAGTCGCCTCGCCTCTGCCGCCTTGCTCCGTGCCGCATCCACATCGCCCAATCCGGCGGCGTCTTCGGTGTCGCCGGTGCCCGCCAGCAACAGGCTTCGCGCCAGTTCCTGTCGCAGCGCATCGAGCCCCTTGGGCGCAAGACCGCTCAGCGCTTGGGTGTGGATCCTCTCTTCCGAGCGTGCATCCGCGATGCGCTGCAAGGCGAGCCGTGCCACGGTCAGATCGGTCTGTCCGAGACGCTGCAAGGCGCGCACAAGCGCCTGATGGGCTTCATCGGAGGCGCGGACGAGTTCGCCAATACCGCCGCCGGGCTGAATGTGGATACGGCCATAGCCCTGCAGCACGAGGGTCGTGTCGCGCGAAAGAACGAGCTCCGGCTCGACCAGATCATCGCTGCCCTCGATCTGCACCACATGCTCGCCTTCGGGCAGCAAGGTCACGCGGGCGCTCGCCGCTTCGAGCCGCAGCCGCGCCTGATCGGCCGCCCGCTCGAGGCCTTCGAGTTGCTTGAGGTCCTGCGGGGTCAATGCTGCCGCGACAATGATCGCCTCGGCACGAAGCCGCGCCTGATCGGCGGCCTCTGCGGCGGCAAGCTGCTGAGCGAGCCGCGCGGCCGTCTCGCGCGCCTGTCGCCGCACGGCTGCCTGCTCGATCCGCTGGACCACGCTGTCGGCTTCGCGTACGGCGGACTCGGCCGCCCTCGACCGGCTATCGGCAATCCCGGCCGCCAGTTCCAGCCGGGCGAGCTGTCCCTGCGCCTCGGCCAGATTGGCGCCGGCTGCGTCAAAATCCCGCTTGGTGCGCTCGAGTTCGGTCCGGGCCTTTTCGCGCGCCGCGAGCCGGCCGACGGCCGCCTCGTGGCGCAACCGGGCGCCCTCCAGCGCGATCTCCGCCGTTCGAAGCGCGCCCTGATACTGCGCGACCACGGCGGCCGCTTTCTGCGCCGCAACAAGGCGAGCCTCGGCCACTCGCAGGCTGTCGTCACGCCTGTGGCGGTTCAATATCTCCTGCAGCGTGGCAAGGCGCGCGACCTTGCTTTCATAAGCGGCGAGTTGCTGCTGAATTGTCGTGCGCTGCTCGCGCGCCGCCTCGAGATCGACCGCCAGCGCCTTGAACGCATCGCGCGGATTGTTGCGCTTGTCCCAGAACGCCGCCTTGCGCGCTTCGGCGGCGGCCAGCAGCAGGCGCCCTCGCTCGCCACCCGTGACCTGCCCAACCTCGCGCTCCAGCGCGGCTGCGAGATGATCGCGCCCCGCGCCGACGCCGAGCGCCTGATGTGAGGTGCCCTGTTCGACCCAAAGCAGGCCAAAGACGCCATGATGTTCGTCGGGCTTCGATTCCCCGCGCCCCGGCGGCGTGAAGCCGAACATCTCGGCCAGGCGCTCCTCGACGGCATCGCCCGTCCAGCGCCCGCCGCCGCCTTCGAGTTCAGCCTCCTGCTTCTGGCAGAAGGCCTTGTGCAGCTTCCAGGATACGCCGTCGCGTTCGAATTCGAGCCAGACCTGCGGACGCACCGTCTGGCCGTAAGGCTGCATGGAGGCGGCCACATTGCCGCCGACACGGTGACGCTCGAACAAGACGGCGCGCAGGGCGGCGAGGAGCGTCGACTTGCCGGCCTCGTTGTCGCCGACCACGACATTGAGCCCGTCGGCGAGATCGGCGATCACGACATGGCCGAGCTTGCGGAAATCCCTGACTTCGATACGGCGGAGCTTCATTTGACGCCTCCGCTCTGCCGATGGTCGAGATAGACCATGCGGAGCGCCACGCGCGCGGCCGGCGCCTTCGGATCGGACGGATCGTTCGCCCGTGCCTTCAGCCGCTCGAGCGCGAGCCGCACGAAGCCGGATGTATCGAGCGAGTCGAGATCATCCTCGGTCGGGTCTTCCACCAGACCCTTGCCGTCGAGATCAAGATGGTGCAGGCGATTGCGCCATGTCTCCAGCTCGGCATTGAGGCGATAGCGCTCGGCGAGGCTCAAGCTGCCGGTCAGCGCCAGCGCCACGACCGCGCGCGCCGGATCGCTCACCGCCTGTCCGAGCAGTGCCGATACGGCGTCGGCGGTTCCCTCGATCAGTTCGGCGTCGAGATCATGCCAGCTGAAATGGCTGGTTCCGACCAGCTCAACCCGCTCCGGCGCACCGACCCCGTCCAGTTCGACGATCTGCACGAAGCCGGACTGGTTAGCCCGGTGGCGATCGGTCTCCGGCGTGCCGGAATAGTAGGTTCTCGGCGCGATTTTCAGGGCGCCATGCCAGTCGCCGAGCGCGAGATAGCCGAGCCGTGCCGTTTCGGCGCGGTTCTCCGGAATCTCGTTCGAGGCCTCCGCCGCGCCCGGCAGGCGGTTTGCAACGCTGCCATGCGCCAGTCCGACGCGAAGCGCGCCCTCGACCGTCGCGGCGCTGTCGAACCATTCCGTCTGGTCCTCGCTCTCGCGGCGCCGACGCAGCGGCGCCGGCAGGATCGTCGCGCGACCATCCCAGCCCGTGATCGGCACAGGCTGATCGGCGATGATGATGTTCTCCTCGATCCCCATCTGCCGCATGCGCGTCCAGACGCTATGGGCGAGCGCCGCGTCGTGATTGCCGGGCAGGAAGATCCATCGGCCGGTAAAGGCCTTGAGCGCATCGAGCGTGCGCAGGATCGTGCGGTCATGCACTTCGTTGCTGTCGAAGATGTCGCCGGCCACCAGCACGGCATCGAGCTGCCGCGTCGCCGCGAGCCTGGCTATCTCCGCGACGGTCGCGATCCTTTGGGCGCGCAGCGCAGCGCCGGCATCGCCTGGAACATTGGCGAACGGCTTGCCGATCTGCCAATCAGCGGTGTGAAGAAAGCGGAAGCTCATTGTGGCTGAAAGCTCGTCACGGCGCACGCGCCTGGGTGGGTCCGCAGGCATCCAAGATGCCATTGGTAGCGCAATGCCACGACAGGATCGAGGCATTGCGATCGTCGCCAGACTATCCGCGATCGAACGCCCAGTTGAACAGCGCCGCCGTGGCCGCGATGGCGAGGCCGGGCCAGGCGAGCAGCATCGGATGGTCGAAGATGAACATCCGATATTCGAACAGCATGCCGCCCCAATCGGGCCTGGAAGGGTCAGCGCCGAGCCCGAGGAAAGCGAGCGACGCATAGGCCGTCACCGCGAGGCCGGCATTGCTGCCGACATGGGTAAAGACCGCCGGCAACATATTGGGCACGACATGGCGCAGGATGAGCGGCCCGTCGGAAACGCCGAGCGCCCGTGCGGCATGGACATAGGGCTGCGCCACGATCCGCCGCGCCAGCGCGTGGGCGAAGAGCGTATAGGGCCCGATGCCCGCCAGCCCGAGCGCCAGCCCGGCGATCGCCGGCTTCAGCCCGAAGATCGCTGCGGCGGTCAATGCGATGATGAGGGTGGGAATGACGATCGAGGTCTCGGCCGTTCGCAGGATAGCCGTCTCGCCCCAGCCGCCGACAAGCGCCGCAGTGGTGCCGAACAGGCAGCCTCCGACGATGCCGACCAGTGCCACGGTCAGGACGACGATTGCGGTGCGCCAGCCGCCGACCATAAGGCGCGCGAGCAGGTCGCGCCCGAGATGGTCGGTGCCGAGCGGGTGGCCGATCGTGAGCGGCGAGAAACGGCTGGCGAGATCGATCGCATCGGGATCATGCGGCTGCCAAAGCGCGCCGAGAGCCATCAGGGCGAGAATGCCAACGGCCAGGAGCACCCGCCACCTCGTCATGTGCGCGGGTCCAGCCAGTGCAGCGCGCCTTCGACAATCGCGTTCATGAGGATGAGCCAGAGCGCGACGACCATCACATAGGCCTGCAGCACGGCATAGTCGCGGGCGGCGATGCTCTCGACCAGGAATTGGCTGATGCCCGGCAGGCCGAACAGAACCTCGATTGCCGCTGTGCTGCCGATCGCCCATCCGGCCTCGGCGCGAAAGGCAGAGAGCAGTGCGTAGACGGCATGGCCATGGCCGTGGCGCCAGAGCGCGGCCGATCGGCTGTTGCCCTTTGCGAGCGCCGTCCGGAAGAAGGGCTGCGTCGTCACGTGGATCAGGTCGCGGCGATAGACGCGCGCCAGAACCGCCGTTGAGTGGAGCCCGATCAACAGGATAGGCAGGACAAGGCTGCCGGCGTCGTGGCCGAAGGGGCGGATAAGACGAAAATGGACGCCGAGCACCCAGATCAGGATCAGCCCGAGCCAGATCGACGGGACCGCCTGGACGAAAACCGCCAAAACACGTGTCGCCCTGTCGGCAAGTCCCCTGGGATTGAGCGCGGCGGCGAAACCGAGCGGCACGGCCGCGACGAGCGCCAGCGCCAGGCCCGATAGCCCGATCAGCAAGGAGAGAGGCAACCGGCGGGCAAACTCGCTGAGAACGGGCTCACCCGTCCGGAAGGACGTTCCCCAATTCCCGCCGAGGAACCGCGTCAGCCAGGCGAGGTAGCGTTGTGCCAGCGGCAGGTCGAGCCCCCATTGGGCACGGAGCGCGGCGACCGTCTGGTCGGTCGCCGGCAGGTTCCAGGTCCGGATCGCGATCGCCACCGGGTCGGACGGCATCGCCGCAATAACGATGAACGCCACCAGCGAGATCGCCAGAAGGCTGACGATCGTGCGCAGCGCGATCCGGAGCGGAAATGGCAAGATGGCGGCCGTTCAGTTCGCCTCGCCCATCTCGCCACGTAGGACATGATAGTCGGAGCCCCAAGGCTCATAGCCCGAAAGCCGCTTGGAGAGACCGACATACCAGACCGGTGAGACGAGGAAGGTCACCGGCACGTCCTCGAACAGCTTCGCCTGCGCGGAAGCAGCAATCTCGTCTCGCTTCGCCGGGTCGCTCTCGGTCGAGAACTGGTCGAGGATCGCGTCGAAGGCCGGGCTGGCATAGCCGGAATAATTGAGGCTCGCTCCGGAGCGCAGCATCGAATTCAGGAAGAAGGCCGGATCGCCACTCGGCGCGGTGTGCTGCGCCCAGAGGAACAGGTCGAACTCGCCAGAACCCGCGACCTCGCTGACATTCTCAACGATCTTCGTTTCAACGCTGATGCCGAGGTTCGCCAGCTGGGCCTTGACCACCGGCAGCATGGTGACGAGATCGGGCCGCTGCGGATAGGCGAGGACAGAGAGGGTGAGGACCTGCCCGTCCTTGCGCCTGACACCGTCAGCGCCGGCGATCCAGCCGGCCTCGTCGAGGAGCGTGGCGGCGGCCTTGACGTCGGTCGGCCGCGCCGTCTTGCCGGCGAACGGGAAATAGGGCGCATAGGCGCCGGTTGCCGGGCTGCCGCCATTGATCGCAATCACGAGCTGGCTGCGGTCGATCGCGAGGTCGATGGCGCGGCGCAGCTTGGGATCGGCCAGAGCCGGGTGTTTGGTGTTGAGGAAGGCCATGTACTGGTAGCCGACCGGGAACGACTTCACCGTCAGGTCGGGATTGGCCTTGAGCCGGCCCACGACTTCGGAGGGAAGCCCAAAGGCGAGATCCAGTTCGCCGGCCTCGAAGGCGAGCGCCAGCGACTGCCCATCGGCGAGCTTGCGCAACGTCACCGGCGAGCGTGTGTCGGCGCCGGCAAAAGTCGGGTTCGGCACGAGGTCCAGCTCGGCATCAGGCTGGAAGGCCTTGACCGCATAGGGACCGCTGAACACGGCCGTACCGCCTGCCTTCAGATGATAGACGATGAGCGGCCATTCGGCGAACAAGGCCGCGATCACCGGCACCGGCTTCTCGGTCGTGACCTTCAGTGTCAGTTCGTCGACGGGCGCGAAATTAAGCATGCCGCCAGTCGCAAGCGCGGTCTTGTTGCTGGCAAAGGTGTGGGCCAGCGCCGTGCCGACGACCTCGGCCGTCACCGGCGTGCCATCGGAGAACTGGCGGCCCGGCTTCAGTCTGACGATCCAGGTCAACTCGTCCACCCGTTCGGCGCCGGCTGCGAGTTCGGGTGTCAGGACACCGTTCTTGTCGACCGTGAAGAGGTTCTCGCCAATGCCGTGGCTGACCAGCGCCCAGCCATTCGAGCCCTTGGCCGGGTCAAGGCCGCTAGTGATGAAGGACGCGCCGACCCGCAGCGGCTCGGTCGCGTGAGCGGTCAAGGCAAAGGTGGAAAGGGTCAAGGCAAGAGCGGCCGGGGCCAAGGCCCGACGAAGAGATATGAACATGATGCTTCTCGATTGGAAGAAGGGATGTTTCAGGCGCGAAGGGCCTGCTTGGTGCCGGTCGGGGCATAGGCGAGCGCGTCGACGACGACATCGCGCAGCAGATGGTCGGCGATGATGCGATCGATGCCGTCCTCTGTTACGCCGCCATAATAGGTGCCCTCGGGAAAGACCTGCAGCACGGGCGCGAGGTTGCAGGGACCGAGGCAGGTCGACTTGGCGGTCATCGTGCCGCCGGCGGCCGTTCGAAGCTTCAGCCGCTCCTGCTCGTTGCGCAGATGACCCCAGATCGTGGCCGCGCCGGCATCGTTGCAGGCACCGCCCTGGCAGACGAGGACGCGCCGCTTCTGCGCCGGCACGACGGAGGCATCCTTCGGCGCGCGGGCTGTTGGCGAAAGAGGTGGCGTCGCGAGCGCCGATCGCAGCATGTCGGCCAGAAGGTCCGCCATCGCGCCGGACAGGGCGGGCGGCGCGCCTAAGTGAATGACAGGCCAGTCATCCGCGCCGTCCCGCTGCCAGCGCCGGATGGTTCGCGCCAGCCAGAGCTGGAAGGACAGCTCCATCGGCACGAGAAGCGGCAGGATCACCACCTCGCCAACCTCGGGACGCCTGAGGCCTTCCAACACATCACGCAGCGATGGCGTGCCCTGCTCGGAGAAGGCGAACAGCACCCTCTCAATATCGGGCCTGCCCTGCAGCAATTTCGTCAGCCGGCTCATTTCAGAGATCGGCTGCGCGGCAAAAGCCGATTTGGCCAGCAGAACGACAACGCGCTGCGGCGTCACAGGCTGGTCTTCAGCAAGAGAAATAGTCAATCCACACTCCCCGGCGGCAAGAGCCGGGCGTCGGAAAGAGCGCATGAACGGGAGCGGCGGCGCGAATGTGCCGTCAAGACCAGCCAGCGATCCTTCGGGACACCCCGCCCAAGGACGTTCAACCGGTCAGGGCAGGTCTCCTGGCTCACGGGTCGATGCCGTCACTGCCTGTCTTCCCAGCAAATTCTTGCCAGTGACATGTTCGGCAGCGCGGCTCACCGCTTACAGTTGCGGGGGCAGCATCGGCTTTGCTTCGGTCCTGGACCGATCGAGCGCACCGACTTCCCTCTTAGCTCTCAGCCTTGCGGGGCCGAGAGAACCTTGACCACTGACCAACGTAGCGGCGGCCGCAGGCGTGTCAACGCCTTCCGCTGCCGCCTGCACAGTTACGAGCTCTCCGTCGGCGCTCGATCTGGCGCTATCTGACCTGCGCCGCAGGATCGCGCGCGCGGCGATCGACCAGTTCCTGCGTGACCTGGTCGATCGGAACCAGGAGCCTCAGGATCCAGCCCTTCCGACCCTGCTCCATGACAAGGACGATGGTCTCCTTGCCCGGGCATTTCATGTCGCGGCAGTCGATCTCGGACACCGTCATCAAGGCTTCGTCAGGCAGCGCCAGCGCCCGGCGCACCCAACCCTTGATCTGATCCGATCGTTCGCTCCCCTGCCCTTTTGGCTTCGGAGCGAAGGGGTTCGCGAACCTCAATGGATTTTCGGCTGGCGCGCCAGAGCGCGCTCGAAGCCGTCCCGGATCACATCCTTCGGCAGGTTGCGCCCAATGAAGACGAGGCGGGAGCGGCGGGGTTCGTCCGCTTTCCAGGGCCGCTGATGGCCGCCCTCGATCAGCATGTGAACACCCTGGACGACGAAGCGGTCCGGATCGTTGCGAAAGGCGATGATGCCCTTCATCCGCAAGATATCGGTGCCGAGCGCCTGCACGATCTCCTGAATCCACGGGAGAAAGACGGCATGATCAAGCGGCTCGTCGGATGTAAGCGACAGGCTGGAGACCTGATCGTCATGCTCGTGGTCGTGCTCATGCGTCAGGAAATCGGGCTCAACCTCGAGCACCCGTTCCAGACTGAATGCGTCGCGGCCGAGCACATCGCTGAGCGCGACGCCGCAGCGCTCCGTCTCTCGGATCTGAGCGGTCGGGTTGATCAGGACGATACGCCGCCTGATGGAAGCCAATTGTTCGGGGGCGACCAGATCCGTCTTGTTGAGCAGGATGATGTCGGCAAAGGCGATCTGCTCCTGCGCTTCCGGCGTTCCGTCCAGCTCGAGCTCGAGATGCTTGGCGTCAACGACAGTCACGATCGCATCGAGCCGCGTATTGGCCCTTACATCATCATCGACGAAGAAGGTCTGCGCGACGGGCGCCGGATCGGCGAGGCCGGTCGTCTCGATCAGTATGCCGTCGAAACGACCCTTCTGCTTCATGAGCCCGTCGATGATCCGGATCAGATCGCCGCGAACGGTGCAGCAGATGCAGCCATTGTTCATCTCGAAGATTTCTTCGTCGGAATTCACGACAAGGTCATTGTCGATGCCGACCTCGCCAAACTCGTTGACGATCACCGCATAGCGCTTGCCGTGCTCTTCCGTGAGGATGCGGTTGAGCAGCGTCGTCTTGCCGGCACCGAGAAAGCCGGTCAGCACAGTGACGGGAATGGACATCAGGGCTCCTTCCTGGAACGGGACGACCTTGGCTGAACGGGTGCGGCCGAACTCACGAGCCTTTCCAAGGCGGCGCGTCGACGGCGACACTCCCTCCGTTCAATGATCGTCCCGGGCATTGATATGTTATAACATAACATTTCGCAAGCCGAATTCTGATGGACCTTCTCATCCCATGCCTGCGCCGGTCGGCCGCGTCAGGGGCGAATGTCGATGGTCTCCTCGAGCTTCACGAGTTCAAAGTCGGAGACGAGGATGTCGATGCGGGCGGTCCACCGGCCGCCGACGGGTATGGTCAGCCCATCGACGCGCCAGGTGCCGTCGCCGGGCTTGATCGCCGGCCGCCGGATCGGCTCGATGCCGGCCTCGGGGTTGGAGAGCACCAGCGTGACCTCCTTGGCATCGAGCGGTCCGAAATCGCCCGTCATGATCACGATCGACGCGGTCACGGGACCGACATGGCCGGGCGTGATGGAAAGATCCGCCATGGCCTTGTCGGTATGGATGTGGATATGCGCCGGCGCTGCAGCAGCCAGCGCGAGTGCACGCGGCGGCGGCGTGAAGCGCCAGACGGCTGCCGTTCCGAGCACGGCCAGCACGAGCAGGGTCTCGATCGCGATCACGCGGGCAAGACGCCTGGTCGCGTCGGCATTCCCCTGTTCTGCCGGTGTTGTCAGACGCCAGCGATTATAGGCGGCGAGCGCGAAGAGCGCGGCGACGAGGGCGAGCTTGACCAGCAGCACGCGACCATAGGCGGTCGCGAGCAAAGCGGACGGCGTCTCGACCTGCACGATCGCGAGCAGGATTCCGGCCGCGACCATAAGCGCGAGCAGAAGCGGGATGGCGCGTGAAAACCGCCTGAGCGCCGGTTCGGCCCCCGGCGCGCGAGCGGCAAGTGCGAGGCCAAGCGGCACCAGCGCGCCGGCCCAGAAGCCAATGCCGATCGCATGGACGAACACGGCGGGCCGCGTCAACCATTGCGGATGCGCGGCGCTCGCATGGCCGCTCGCAGCGAGCGCGAGGCCGATGCCGGCCAGGGCGATGAGCGACAACGCCCTCGATATGAACAATCCCGAAATCAGGGAAAGCAGCCCGGCGAGCAGGGCCGCTGCCGCGATCACGATCGTGGCGCCATAGCTCGTTCCATAGCCCGTGCGCCAGACGGTGCCGCTCATGATCGAGCCGAGCGGCAGGCCGAGCGCGTCGAGCCCCTGCAGGCCAAGCGCGGGGATCGTGGCGATAAGGCCGAGCAGCAATGCGCCCGCGATGAAGCGCGCGCCATGGCGCGAAGGGCGCGCCAGCCAGTTCAGGAAAAACGCCCCGCCGACGCCGAAGAACAATCCGACATAAAGCGCCGTGCGGGCGGCCCAGATCGCGGTGCGGAGCGACCAATCGGTGACCGCATCGGCGACAGGCGGCGCGCCGCGGCTCGGCGCACCGATCGAGAAAACGACCGAACCGCCCACCGGATGCCCGTCTTCCGAGATCACGCGCCAGCTCAGAACGTGAGTGCCCGTGGCGAGGCCCGGTGGCACCTCGATATCGAGCGTCGTGTCACGCAGCGCATAGCGATCGAGGACAACGACGCTTCGGTCAGGATTGACGAGCTTCAGGACGAGCGGCGAGACCGGCTCGCTGAAGCTCAGCATCAGGGCCGACGGCGCCGCCGGGAGAACAGACCCGTCGGCCGGAGCAGCATTGGTGAGCGAGGCATGGGCGAGCGCACTCCCGATCGTGCCGACGAAAACCGCCAGCAGAAATACGAAGACCGCCGCGGCGTGGGACGCCGCACGGCGTGCGGAGGAGAAGTTCTGGCCAGCCATGATGCCTCGATGCGCTCGGGAGCGCGCGCCCATGAAAGGCGCGCGCCAGTCTCGTCGACGTCGCCTGATATCAGGGCTTGTGAAGCAGCTTCACGCCGGGAGCCGGCGTCTCGTAATCGTCAGCCACCTTGCCGGCGGCCGGGATCTCGATCCAGCGCTCGCTCGCGCCATCAGGGCATTCCTGCACGACCGGGAAATAGAGCATCGTATCGGGCTTCAGGTCGGCCGTCAGATAGGCGCGGAGCACGAACTCGTCATATTCGTCATCGGCCAGGCTACCGCCGCTCCAGACGATCTCCTTCACGCCTTCGGTGGTCGGCGTGCCGTAATAGTCATAGGACTTCTCGTACTTCCCCTTGATCTTTTCGAGCGTCCAGCCGGCCTTCGGCTGCGGCTTGACGGCGATCACGCCTTCCGGGATCTGCACGCGGACCTTGATGGTCGGCTTGCCCTCGCAGCCATGGCCGACGCGGAAGACGGCCTTGTAGGTGGAGCCGACCGGCGCCTGCTGGTTTTCCAGCGTGATATGGGCCGAGGCGGCCGTGGTGCCGAGCGCGACCAGCGCGGCAGCCGAGAGAATGGACCTCAACATGGACTTCTCCTTCGTGGATCGTTGTGGAGTCTGGATGGATGCTGCCGGTCGAACGCCGGCGTCTCGTCGCGGATCTGGCGTCGGCTCGATCCGCATTGCGGGACCGGCGCGGCGCCATGCGCGCGTCGCGCCGGATCAACAGATTGCTCGCTAGGAAAAGGCGCGCTTCAGGACAGGCACGCGCGTCAGCACCAGCACGTCGATCGCCAGCACGCAGAGGATCGCGATGCCGGCCATGGGGAACGCGAGAGCAATGGCGAGCCCGACCAGGACGGCGCCCTTCCAGAGCGGCAGGTCCGACGGCATGGGCGGTGCAGCGAGGCGACCAGCGCCGGCAGGACGACGTTTCCACCACATCACGACGCCGGAGACGCAGAGCAGCAGGACGAGCGCGATGTAGACGAGGTTGAAAACGAAGTTCCAGGTACCGGCCATGCCCTTGTGCAGGCCGATGCCCCACGCCATCAGCTTGGCGACGGGTTTGTATTCAGCGTAGCGAATATCGGCGAGGATATTGCCGGTATACTGGTCGATATGGACGAAGCGATCGTCGGACGGCGTGAAGCCGTCGCCATTGCGGCCATCGATCGATACTGAATAGACCCCCGTTTCGCCCATCGGCAGAGCGAGCTTGTACTGGCCTGCAAACCCGTTCGCCGCCGCCCATTGCGCGACCGTATCGAGCACGACGGGCTGCGGCACGCCGGCCGTCCCGGCAGAGGAGCCCGAGGCCGGCAGCGGCGTCAGTTCGAGACCCCATGGCACCTCGTGGAGCGGCGAACGGTTCAGCGACGCATGCGTCAGGTCGGATAGCGGAACACTGTCCCATTTCTCTGCGGGGAAGGACGACCACGGCTTGACGAATTTGTCGCCCCATATCCCGGTCCAGGCGAGGCCCGAGAGCATGAAGAGGAGCAGGACAGCCGAGATCCAGATGCCGGTGGTCTTGTGAAGCTCCTTCCAGAGACCGCGGCCCCTGGTCGACAGGCGAGGCAGGAGCGCGGCGAGCAACCCGCCCTTGCGCGGCCACCACATATAGAGGCCGGTCGCGATCAGCAGGATCGACAGCGAGGCGGCCGCCTCGATCAGCCGGTCGCCCGTATCGCCGATCAGCAGGGTGCCGTGGATCCTCTCGGCCAGGGCGCGGTAGGTGGTCGCCTCGTCCTGTGCATTCAGCACCGTGCCCCGATAGGGATCGACTGCGACGGCGATCGTGGCATCGCCCTGCTTCAGCTCGAAATAGGCCGGACGTGTGCTCGATTCCGGCGCGATATAGGTCGTCAGCAATCCATCGGGCACGGCGGCGATGGCGGCCTTTGCCTGCGTGGACACAGGCAGCGCAGGACCGCTGGCGACGACGTCCGGCGCCATGCCGAGTTCATTGCCGATGTCGGAATAGATCATCATGAACGCGCCGGTCAGCGCGAGCATGACGAGGAACGGAACCACGAAAAGCCCCGCGTAGAAATGCCAGCGCCAGGCGGCGAAATAGAACTTGTTGACCGCTGGAGGCGCGGTCGATGCCTTGCTCGTGCTCATTGTCGAAACCCCGAAATCATGAAAAAGCCGAATGCGGCCCATGGCGCAGGCGCGCCACGGGCGTTCGATCGATCGACGGCCCTATGTCGATGCGCCGGTGCCGCTCGCCAGCCGCTTCAGCTTGGCAAGCTGCGTCGATCGTTCTTCCTGGAAGTTGATCGTGCCGGTGAACTTGCCGTCGGCGTCCATCAGATAGACGCTCGCCGTATGGTTCATCGTGTAGTCGCCCCCCGGCGTCGGCACCTTCTCGTAGAAGACCCGATAGGCCTTCGCGAGCGTGGCGATCTGCTCAGGCGTCCCCGACAGGCCGATGATCCTGGGATCGAAGGCCGACAGGTAGTCCTTCATGCTGGCCGGGTTGTCGCGCTCAGGATCGACGGAGACGAACAGGACCTTCATGCGATCGGCGAGCGGGCCGAGATCATCGAGGTCGAGCGTCAGGTCGGAGAGCGTCGTCGGACAGACATTCGGACAGCGCGTGAAGCCGAAGAAGATCGCAAAGGGCTGGCCCTTCAGGTCGGCGTTCGAGAACGCCTTGCCATCCTGCGCGATCAGATCGATCGGCCCTCCGATCTCGTCGGTCCTGGCGAGGGTGCCCGAACTGCCGCCCGTCACCTGATAGGCGACGACCGTTCCTGCGCCCAGCACCAGGAGAGCGCCCGCGAAGGCGCCGAAGAGCTTGTTTCGTCGGGACATGGCTATTTGCTCATGTCCATGCCGGGCATGGCATCGTGGTCATGGTCGCCCGCGCCGGGCTCTTCGCCAGCCGTGGCGCCGATGGCCTCGATCGCGTAGCTGACCTTGACGGTACCGGCCTTCTCGAAGGTCAGCGTCCCGGAGAAGGACTGTCCCTTCACGAAGGGCTTCTTCAGGTCGAGGAACATGATGTGGAAGCCGCCGGGATCGAGCTTCACCGTCTGGCCGGCCGGAATGAGGAGGCCATCGGGCAGCGCCCGCATCGTCATGATGCCGTCCTTGACGGCCATTTCATGGATCTCGACGCGGCCGGTCACGTCGGCCGTGGCCGAGATCAGGCGGTCGTCGGTGCTGCCCTCATTGCTGATGGTCAGATAGCCGCCGCCAACTGCGGCACCGGGCGGCGTCGCGCGCGTCCAGGGATGACCGATCTCGATCGACCCGACCTTGAATTCGTGCGCGAAGACGCTCTGCGCGGATACGAGCAGGAAGGCGGCGAACAGAGTGGCAAGGCCGACCTTTTCGGCCAGGCTGCTTCTGCGGTTGAAAAGGCGCAGCAAACCGCCGCGCGACGAGACGCTTTGAACAAACATCGCTTGCTCCAATAGGGCTGGACCACCCGCATGGGGTGGAAATGAACCGATGAGCCGGCTCAATGAGCCGGCGGGACATCAGCTCAGCCCTGGAGGCGCGCGTGGGTTTTGCGGCAGGCGCTGGACGGGCGCGACCAGCGGGACGGATGTCGGGATAGCGGCGACGACCCGATCCAGCGGATTGGCAAAGGCGCAATCATGGCCCGGCCCCATCGGAACCGCGCCGCCGACCATGCTGCAGCCGAAGGTACAGCAATCGACGAGATGGCTGGGAGCCGACCCGCCCGGCGAACGGGCATCGGCGATCTTGCCGGCATCGGTCGTGCAGATGATGCCGCCAAAGGCGTCGGTGTCGAGCGATGCGGCACGGGCGCCGAGCGAAAGGCCGCTCATCAGCGCCTGGACGACAAGCATCATGGCGACGAAAAACGCCACCTCAGCCGACAGTCCCTTGTGTGCCTTCCGGGTCAATCCTCGATCCCCCTGCCCAAAGGGATAGCATGCAAGCGGCCGCGAAGAAAATGCCCACCGAGGACTTGCTGGCACTATGCGGCGCTGTGTCGTCGCGCTGGAGCGCCTCGATCCATTGCGTTTCCGTTGTCGGCTCGGAGAGCCGGCCTCAGGATCGCCGCAGGTGGTTCGCCTCACTGAGCAGGGGGCGCCTCGCTGACATGTCGCCCGCCTTCGTTATGGGCAGCGATACGGCGCACAAAGACGCACGCGATCCGAAGCGGGGCGCTTGTAAATGCCAGCAGACTTTGTCAGTCATATGTCATTGGGCTACCGGACGGGGAAACGCCGGCGCCCGGCAAAAAGGAGGACTTGATGAACGCGCTGCATAGATTGCTCGGTGCGGCTCTTCTGGCTTCGAGCCTGTCAGTGTCGGCGGTCGCCCATGCCGACAGCACCGTGACCGGGCCCGGCGGCACGACGAGCGGCACCTACATGGACTACATGAAGACCGTGTATGATCGCGCCGGTGCCCCTGAGGTCACCTCGCTGCCGCTGACGGAGTTCGACGGCGAATTCAAGCTGAACCCGATGGGCGCCAAGAGCTGGTCGCAGTCGGCCGATGGCCTGACATGGACCTTCAAGCTTCAGGACGGTCTCGTCTGGAGCGACGGCGAGCCGCTCACCGCCGAAGACTATGTCTTCGCGCTGCAGCGCGCCGCGAAGGAAGGCTACGACTTCAACTGGTATTGGTCGTTCGCCGGCGGCATCAAGGGCTGGTCCGACGTCACCGACAAGAAGGCGGATCCCTCGACGCTGGGCATCAAGGCCGTGGACGCCACGACGCTGGAAGTCACGACCGACGCACCGAAATCCTATTTCCCCGGCGTCGCCAGCCTCTGGTACCCGGTGCCCAAGCACGTCGTCGACAAGATCGGCGATGATTATGCTCTGAGCGTCGACACGCTGGTCGCCTCCGGTCCCTTCAAGGTCAAGAGCTGGGAAAAGTCCAACAACACCATGACGCTGGTCAAGAACGAGACCTATAAGGGTCCGTGGCCGGCTCAGATCGACACGCTCGTCCTCGATACGCAGATCGGCCCGCCGGAAGTCGGCTTCCCCGCCTTCATGGCTGGCGAAGCGGACTGGACCACGCTCAATGCCGGCCAGGTTCCGGTCGTGCAGCAGCAGTTCCCCGATGCCATCCGCAAGAATGCGGTGTTCGCGCTCTATTATCTCGCCTTCGACCTGAACAAGCCGCCTTTCGACAACGTCCATGTCCGCAAGGCCTTCCAGGCGGCTATCAACCGCGACGAGCTGACCTCGACGGTGCTCAAGGATACGGCCGTTCCAGCCAAGTCGATCCTGGCGCCGAGCTATCCGGGCTACCAGGAAGAGATCGCCGCCAAGGCGAAGTTCGACGTCAAGCTCGCTCAGGACGAGATGGCCAAGGCCGGCTATCCCGGCGGCAAGGGCTTCCCGCCGATCGAGATCTGGTATCGCGAGCAGGGCGGCTACAACGCGGCCATCGCGGCGCCGATGCTCCAGTACCTGCAGGCGCAGTTCAAGGACATCCTCGGTGTCGACATGGGCATCAAGTCGATGCCGACCAAGGATTGGTCAGCCGCCTTGAAGGACCGTTCGAACGGCCTGTTCCTGGCGCCCTACGAGTATGACTATCTCGATCCCTCGAACTTCTACGACCTGTTCAAGTCCGGCGGACGCCATCATTATGAGTTCCCGGAATATGACGCCCTGGTCAATGCCGGCGACGCCGGGTCGGACTGGACCAAGCGCCTGCAGGACTATGCCAAGGCCGAGGATATCCTGATCGACAACGCCGCGCTGGTTCCGCTGGTTCATCCCGTGACGATCGCGGCGGTGAGCGACAAGCTGAAGGGCGAAGGCGTCACGCCGAACAGCAAGGGCTTTACGCCCCTCGATCGCCTGGCCGGCTATCTCTACACGCACGTCACCAAAGAGTGATGCGTTGGGCGGGCGCCCTCCGGGAGCGCCCGCCCTTTTCTTTTTCAGGGAATTCCTGCCGATGCGGCTCGTCGAAATCGAAGACCTCGTGGTGAGCTTTCGCCAGTTTGAAGGCCTCGTCCAGGCGGTCCGCGGCGTCAGCTTCGACCTTCAGTCGGGCGAAAGCCTCGGCATCGTCGGCGAATCCGGCTCCGGCAAGTCGGTCACCTGCTCGGCGCTGCTTCGCCTGCTGCGCGAACCGCCGGCGACCATCACGGCCAAGAAGCTTGTTCTCGGCGGACAGGACATGCTCCGCGCCGACAAGCGCGCGCTCGCCTCGATCCGTGGCCGCGTCGCCGCCATGGTCTTCCAGGACCCGATGACATCGCTCGATCCGGTCTTCACCATCGGCCATCAGATCGTCGAAACGATCGTGGCGCACAAGCGCGCCTCCAAGAAAGAGGCGCTCGCCCGTGCCATCGCGCTTCTGAAGCGCGTCGAAATCAAGAATGCCGAAGCGGTCGTCCGCTATTATCCGCATCAGCTCTCCGGCGGCATGCTCCAGCGCGTGATGATCGCGATGGCGCTCTCCTGCGAACCTGCCGTCCTTGTCGCCGATGAGCCGACGACGGCACTCGACGTGACGATCCAGGCGCAAATCCTGCAATTGATCAAGGACATCCAGGCCGAGACCGGCATGGGGCTGATCATGATCACCCACGATCTCGGCGTCATCGCCGAGACGGTCGACCGGGTCGTGGTGATGTATGGCGGCCGCGTGATGGAGACCGGCCCCGTCGAGGCGATCTTCGCGGCACCGCTCCACCCCTATACCCGCGCACTGCTCGCCAGCATTCCCGGCCAGCAGCCGGGCAAGCAGCGTCTCACCGAGATCCCGGGCTCCTCGCCCAATCCCGCCAACCCGCCATCGGGCTGCCCCTTCCACCCGCGCTGCCCGATCGCCGAGGATGCCTGCCGCGTGACGACACCGCTGCTCGAGACCAAAGCCACCGGCCGTGCGGCGGCCTGTATCCGCGTTCCCGCAGAAAGGGTCGCGGCATGAGCGAACACGCGCTCGAACTGAGCCAGATCTCGAAGGAATTCGGCGGGCGGACCGTCGTCGACCGCGTCAACCTCGTCGTGCCGAAGAATCAGGTTGTCGCCCTCGTCGGCGAATCCGGTTCGGGCAAGACGACCACCGGGCTGATGGCGCTGCGGCTGATCGAGCCCAGCGCGGGCCGCATCCTGCTCGGCGGCCATGACATCACCAGCCTGCGCCAGAGGGACCTGAAGCCCTTCCGCCGCCAGATGCAGGTCGTCTTCCAGGACAGCTACGCCTCGCTCGACCCGATGATGACGCTCGGCGAGATCATCGCCGAGCCGCTCGCCATCCATGCCATCGGCACGGCCTCTGAACGGCGTGATCGTGCACGCGACTGGCTCCAGCGCGTTGGGCTCGACGGCAGCTATGCCACGCGCTATCCGCACGAGCTCTCCGGCGGCCAACGCCAGCGCGTTTCGGTCGCCCGCGCGCTCATTCTCGGCGCCTCGGTCCTCGTCGCCGACGAGCCGACCTCGGCGCTCGACGTTTCGGTCAAGGCGCAGATCGTCAACCTGCTGCAAGGCCTGCAAGCCGATATGGGGCTCTCCATGCTCTTCATCAGCCATGACCTGTCGGTCGTCCGCTCGCTCGCCGATCAGGTCGTCGTGATGCTGCGCGGCCGCGTGGTCGAGCGCGGCCCGACTGACCGCATCTTCGCCAACGCCCACCATCCCTATACGCGCGCACTGCTCGACGCCGTGCCGGTGATCGACCCGACCGCCCGCCGTCGTCGGACCTTCCTGACGGCGGAAGAGATCAACGCCAATACGCCGCGCTTCCGCCCCGAGGACATCGAGCCACAGCCGCTGGTCGACACGGCCGATCCGCAGCTCGTGGCCCTCGCCGGCAGTCACTTCGTCGAGGCCATCGTCACGGGAGGGCGCTGACCATGCTGCAATTCATCATCCGCCGCACGCTCTCGATGCTGGTCACGTTCTTCGTCGTGTCCATCATCATCTTCATGATGATGCACGCCATTCCCGGCGGTCCGTTCGACGGCAACGACATGCCGCTTCCCGACAATATCCGCGCTCGGCTGATGGCGCAGCTCGGCCTCGACAAGCCGCTCTGGGAGCAATATCTCCGCTACATGTGGGGCGTGTTTCACCTTGATTTCGGGGTGCCCTACCAGAGCCCGGGCGAGACCGTGATGGGGCTCATTGCCCATGCCTGGGTGCCGAGCCTGGTGTTGGGTGGCCTCGGCGTGCTGATCGGCGCGCCGATCGGCATCCTGCTGGGCATGGCGGCCGCTCTCAACCGCAACAGCTGGATAGATTATCTCGCCTCGGCGATCGCGACGCTCGGGCTAACGATTCCGGTCTTCGTGATCTCGACGCTGCTGATCCTGGTCTTCGCCGTCTGGCTGCACTGGACGCCGGCCAGCGGCTGGGGCGAGCCCCGGCGCTGGATCCTGCCGATCATGGCCTATGCCGCGGTGCCGATGGCGACCTATGCCCGCTATGCCCGCTCGGCCATGCTCGACACGCTCAACAAGCCGTTCGTGACCGTGCTGCGCGCCAAGGGGCTCAGCGAGCGGCGCATCATCTTCCAGCATGTGCTGCGCAACTCGGCCATACCGATGATCACCATCTTCCTGCCGATGTTCGTGGGCATCGCGACCGGCAGCATCTTCGTCGAGGCGATCTTCCGCGTTCCGGGCCTCGGCGCCTATTTCGTCTCCTCGATCCAGAAGCGCGACTATCCGCTGGAAATGGCGCTGATGCTGCTGATCAGCGCGCTGTTCTGCATTTCTTATCTGATCTCCGACGTTCTCTACGCGCTGCTCAATCCGCGCATCCGCCTCGGAGGGAAAGGGCGTTGACCGAAATCGCCACCACCAGCCCCGCCCTTTCGCGACCCGACGGCCAGAAGCGGCGCAGCCCGGCCTATCTCGCCTGGCGGCGCTTTGCCGCCAACAAGGCCGCGCTCGTCGCCGGCATCGTCCTGCTCGTCATCGTGCTGATGGCGATCTTCGCCCCGCTCATCAGCAAGACGGGGCCGAACGACCAGGCCTTCCTCACCAAGGCGCTCTCATTCCCCTCGGCCGAGCATTGGTTCGGCATTGACGATCTCGGCCGCGACTTCTTCACCCGCATCATCTACGGCGCGCGCGTCTCGCTCGGCATCGGGCTCTCGGCGGCCTTGTTCAGCCTGCTGCTCGGCCTGCCGATGGGGGCGCTCGCCGGCTATCTCGGCGGCCGCTTCGATTGGGCGGTCATGCGCATCATCGAGCTCTTCTCGGTCGTGCCGCCGCTTCTCGCGGCCCTGCTGCTCGCAACGCTGACGCGCGGCGGCGTCTGGGCGATCGTGCTGATCGCGGGCCTCTTCGGCTGGGTCAATGTCTGCCTGCTCGTCCGCGCGCAGGTCAAATCCTTCCGCGAGAAGGAGTTCATCATGGCGGCGCAGGCGCTCGGCGCCTCGCCCTGGCACATCGTCTGGCGCCATCTGATTCCGAACTCGGTCTCGCCCGTGATCGTCGGCTTCGTGCTCGCCATTCCGCTCGCCATGATGCTTGAAGCCTCGCTCTCCTTCCTCGGCATCGGCGTCCAGCCGCCAACGCCCAGCTGGGGCCAGATGATCAATGTCGGCATGAATTTCATGTACTTCTACTGGCACATGGCCGTTTTCCCGGTCCTTGCCCTCGCGGTTACCATCCTTGCCGCATCGTTGCTCGGCGACGGCCTGCGCGATGCTCTCGACCCGACCCTGAAAGGGCGCTGACGTGACGACCAACCTGACCCAGCATTTCCTTCTCGACCCCGAAGTCGTGTTCCTCAACCACGGCTCCTTCGGCGCCTGCCCGCGTCCGGTCTTCGAGGATTACCAGCGCTGGCAGCTGAAGCTCGAGCGCCAGCCGGTCGAATTCCTCGATTCGCGCCGTGGCCTCGCCGCCAATCTCCGCGTCGCCCGCACGGCCCTCGCCGCCGAGCTCGGCACGGATGCCGACAGCCTCGCACAGGTTACCAACGCCACGACCGGGCTCAACATCGCGCTCCAGTCCCTGCCGCTGAAGCCGGGCGATGAGATCCTGACGACGAACCACGAATATAGCGCGCTGGAAAAGACGCTGCTCTTCATCGCGCGGCGCACGGGCGCGAAGATCGTCACCGTCGAGATCGCGCTGCCGCTGAACTCCGCCGAGGCCTTTCACGACGCCGTGCTCGCCGGCTTCACCGATCGCACCCGCCTGCTGTTCCTCAGCCACATCACCTCGCCGACGGCGTTGCTCTTCCCGATCGAACGCCTCGTCGCCGAGGCGCGGCAGCGCGGCATCTGGAGCGTGATCGACGGCGCCCATACGCCGGGCCATATCCCGCTCGATCTCGATGCGCTCGGCGCCGACTTCTATTCCGGCAATTGCCACAAATGGCTGATGTCGCCGAAGGGTTCGGCCTTTCTGCATGTGCGGCCGGAATGGCAGGCGATGATCGATCCTCTGGTCATCAGCCATGGCTGGACGGCTGACAACAAGGAGCCGGGCGTGCGCGGTCCGTTCGGCGCTTCGGCGTTCGTCGACGAAGTCGAGATGCAGGGGACGCGGGATCCTTCGCCCTGGCTCGCCGTGCCGTCGGCGCTCGCCTTCCGTCGCGATCATGACTGGTGGCAGGTCGCGGCCGAATGCAGCCGCCTGGCGCAGGAGACGGCAGCGCGCGTTCGCGACCTCTTCGGCCTGCCCGCCCTCTCCGCCCCTTCGCTTTCGGCGCCGCAGATGGTCGCCATGCCGATCCCGCCCTGCGATCCCATCGCGGTGCATGATGCGCTGCTGCGCGATTACGGCATAGAAATCCCCGTCTTCGAATGGCAGGGCCACCATATCGCGCGTTTGTCCTGTCAGGGCTATAACACGCGCGAACAGATGGATCTGCTGGTCAAGGCGCTCGGTGAGTTGCTGGGGCTTGAGCAGCCACGCAGGAAACTTGGTCAAGCGTGACACCCACCGATAAACTCGCGATCGAGCCACCAAGCCGCGACGCGGCGCAATATCTCGAGCGCATCAATACGACGACGCGCGGCGTGGCCGTACTGGACGCGCTGGCCGAAATGATCGAGCGCGCCGGTCTCGGCGTCGGTGATCGCATTCCGCCGGAAATCTCGCTCGCCGAGCGGCTCGGCGTGGGGCGCACCACGATCCGCGAGGCGCTGAACCGCTGGGAGGGGCTCGGCATCATCCGCCGCCGCCGTGGCGCCGGCACCTTCCTCGTGGCCCGCGTGCCCTCGTCGAAGGGGCACGTGCCGACCATGATCCGCCTCGAGGGCGAGGCGCTGCTGCGCCTGCTCGAAGTGCGGCGGGCGCTGGAGAGCGAGGTGGTGCGCAAGGCGACGCTGAACGCGCGACCTGCGCAGCGCACCGAGATTTCCCGCCTCTGCGATATCCTGCTTGCCGATGTCTTTGGTCGTCGTCCCTGGCGCAAGGCGGACGCGGCCTTTCATGGCGCGATCTATGAGGCATCGGGCAATCCGATGTTCGGGCAGATCCTGCTCAGCCTGGACCACGCCCTGGAGCGTTCGGCCGAATCGCCGTTCGGCCGCGACGGCTTCGGCCTCGCCTCGTTTCCGCCCCATCGCGATCTCGCCGACGCGATCGTGGCTGGCGACGCGGATCAGGCTGTCGGCGCGATCAATCATATTCTCGACATTGTCGAGGGCGAAATCCGCGCCATCATCGACTCGGATCCATCTCTGGCCTGACGCCGCCCCAAAGAGGCGCGCCCGCCGACGATCGTCCCACCGCAATCATCGATCAAGTCGAACCGGTGTGCTATGCGAAGGCATCGTTCCCTGTTTCGAAAGAGCCGGCCGCTGCGCTCAGGACGTCAACATGGCCAATCCCGTCGTCAGCAACGGGCCATTCCCCATGGAGCGGCTGGCTGATGGCTGCCGCGCTCAGCATCCTGGTCATCGACGAGAACCGCATACGGGCTTCGATCATCGAAGCAGGGCTGCGCGATGCAGGCCATGAGCGCGTGACGCTCGTCTACGACGTGGCGGGAATAGCGCGCCGCATAGCCGAGATCGAACCCGACGTGATCGTCATCGACCTCGAAAACCCCAATCGCGACATGCTGGAGAACATGTTCCAGCTCTCGCGCGCGGTTAAGCGGCCGATCGCGATGTTCGTCGACCGGTCCGACCAGGCGTCGATCGAAGCTGCCGTCGAGGCGGGCGTATCGGCCTATGTCGTCGATGGCATGCGCAAGGAGCGCGTGAAGCCGATCCTCGACATGGCGATCAGCCGCTTCAACGCCTTTGCCCGCATGGAGCAGGAACTCGAAAAAGTGCGCGGCGAGCTCGAGCATCGCAAGCTGATCGATCGCGCCAAGGGGATCCTGATGAAATCGCGCGGCCTTTCCGAGGAAGCCGCCTATGCGCTGCTGAGGAAGACCGCGATGAACCAGAACCGCAAGATCAGCGACATTGCCCAAAGCCTCGTCACCGCCGCGGGGCTGCTCGATCCCGGAGCGGACTCATGAGCGCGGATTTCCAGATCCGCGCCGGTTTCATGCCACTGCTCGACAGCGCACTGCTCGTCGTGGCGCGCGAAATGGGTTTTGCGGCGCGGGAAGGGCTGGAACTCACGCTCGTGCGCGAGATTTCCTGGGCGAATATCCGCGACCGCCTCGCCGTCGGCCATTTCGATGTCGCGCACATGCTGGCGCCAATGCCGATCGCCTGCAACCTCGGCCTGAGCCCGCTGGCCGCTCGCACGTGGGCGCCGATGGCGCTCGGCCTCGGCGGCAACGCCGTCACCGTTTCGACGGCGCTCTGGAGCGCGATGACCGCGGAAGGCGCCCTCCCCGACCTCGATCCGACCATGACCGGCATCGCGTTGAAGGCCGTGGTCGCCCGGCGCGGAGTGCAAGCCGCGGAACCGCTGCGCTTTGCCGTCGTGCATCCCCATTCCGGGCACAATTACGAACTCCGCTACTGGCTCGCGGCCTCCGGCATCGATCCCGATCGCGACATCGAGATCGTCATCCTGCCGCCGCCGCTCATGGCCGATGCGCTCGGTGCCGGCCGGATCGACGGCTATTGCGCCGGCGAGCCCTGGAACACGGCGGCGGTTGACAAGCAGGTCGGACGGATCGTCACGGCGAAGGCGATGATCTGGAAATCGAGCCCTGAAAAGGTGCTCGGCGTCGCCGCGCGTTGGGCGGATGCCAATCCCGAGGCTCTCGCGGCGCTGTTGCGAGCGCTCTACCGGGCGGCGGAATGGTGTGGGGCGGCGGATAACCATGCCGAACTCGCCCGCCTGCTAGCCGGCCCCGGCTATGTCGATTGCCCGCCGGACTGGTTCATGCCGGCGCTCTCCGGGCGCATCCCCGTCGGGGACGGCGTCGTGCATGTGCCCGATTTCTTCCTGCCGCAGGCCAAGGCCGCAACCTTCCCTTGGAAAAGCCACGCCTTGTGGTTCTACGCGCAGATAGTGCGCTGGGGACAGGTGACGCTGAACGCGCAGAACGAACTGATCGCGCGCGAAACCTATCGGCCGGACCTCTATCGCGCCGCGCTGAAGCCGCTCGGCGTGGCATTGCCGGGCGCGAACGCCAAGATCGAGGGTGCCCTCATGCGGGCCACGCCGGTCGGGTCGGCCGGCGCCAGCCTGGTTCTCGGCCCGGATGGCTTCTTCGACGGCCGCATCTTCGATCCCGACCACATAGACGACTATCTCCGCGGCACCGACGCGGCCGGCTGACGCCACCCTTGCGCAAACTTTGCGCGCTTCTGCGCAGCGATTGACCAGCCGTCGGCCTGCTGCAGACCGCTGCCAGGAGGGCCATCACCCGTCAACATATTGAAATTGCTGACCACGGCATGGCACGCCGCGGCTGGCATGCGTCGTGCATACAGGACGGCAGGCCCAAAGATGGGCCACGATATCCGCGTCCAATGACGGGCGCTCCAGGCAAAGCCGCCGATCAGGTCACCGTCCCGCTGCATGCAGCGGGCGAACGGGCCTCATCGGCGGCTTTTTTCGTTTCAGCCACATGCGCGGTATCGCGAACACCGCCGATGGAGCCAGCAATGACGGATACCCCCACATCCGGCCCAGGCCGGGACAGCGCCGCGACCAGGGCGCTCGCCATGTCCACGATCGCCTTCACCGTCTGCTTTGCGGTGTGGACGATCTTTTCGATCATCGGCGTCGCCATCAAGCAGCAGCTCGGCCTGTCGGAAACACAGATAGGCCTTCTGGTCGGCACGCCCATCCTGACGGGAAGCCTGGTCCGCGTCGTCCTCGGCGTCTGGACCGACCGTCTCGGCGGACGGGTCGTCTATACGGCGACCATGCTGGCCGCCGCGGTCTCGACCTTCCTGCTCGCCTATGCCGACAGCTACCCGATGATGCTGCTGGCGGCACTCGGCATCGGCCTTGCGGGCGGCTCTTTCGCGGTCGGCGTCGCCTATGTCTCACGCTTCTATCCGGCCAGCCGGCAGGGCACGGCGCTCGGCATATTCGGCGTCGGCAATGTCGGCGCGGCCGTCACCAAATTCTTCGCGCCGATCGTGCTGCTCGCGGCCGGCTGGCAGATGGTGGCCGAGGTCTGGGCGGCGGCGCTCGCGCTCATGGCCGTCATCTTCTGGTTGACCTCCGAGGACGATCCCGTGATCCGCGCACGGCGGATCCATGGTGCGGGGGAAAAGAAGAGCTTCTGGGGCGAATTCGCACCGCTGAAGGAAACCCGCGTCTGGCGCTTCGCCTTCTACTATTTCTTCTCCTTCGGTGCCTTCGTCGCGCTCTCGCTGTGGCTGCCGCATTACCTGATCGGCGTCTATGGCTTCGACATCGCCACGGCCGGCATGGTGGCGGCCGCCTATTCGGTGCCCGCCAGCATCTTCCGCGCCTATGGGGGTGTCCTGTCCGACCGCGTCGGCGCACGGACTGTGCTCTACTGGACCTTCACGATCGGCGTCGTCGCGACGCTCATCCTGTCGCTGCCGACGGCGGACTACACAATCCGCGGCATTGACGGCGTGATGCGGTTCCATTTCGAGATCGGTCCGGTCGCCTTCATCGCCATCGCCTTCGTCCTCGGCTTCTCGATGAGCCTCGGCAAGGCGGCCGTCTACAAGCACATCCCGACCTACTATCCGAAGAATGTCGGCGCCGTCGGCGGGCTGGTCGGCATGATCGGCGGGCTCGGCGGCTTCATCCTGCCCATCCTGTTCGGTGTCCTCAACGAGCTGACCGGGCTCTGGTCGAGCTGCTTCATGCTGCTCTTCGTCGTGGCGAGCGCCTGCTTCCTCTGGATGCATCTCACCATCCGCCGCATGGCCCGCGGCACGGCCCTCTCCTCCGGCCTCGCGCCGGCAGCGAAATGAAGATCGGGAGACAGGAACAGATGACCGAAAAACTCGTCATCGTCGGAAATGGCATGGCGCCGGGCCGCATGCTCGAGCATCTGCTGGAGGCCGCCCCCGGCCACCACGACATCACGATCTTCAACGCTGAATCGCGCGTGAACTATGACCGCATCATGCTGTCGCCCGTGCTCTCCGGCGAGAAGTCCTTCGAAGAGATCGTCATCCATGGCGACGGCTGGTACGAGCGCCATGGCATCGCGCTGTGGAAGGGACACCGGATCATCGCGATCGACCGCGACGCCAGGACGGTAACCTCCGACCATGGCGTGAGCGAGCGCTTCGATCGTCTCGTCATCGCAACCGGCTCGGTGCCGTTCATCATCCCGGTTCCCGGCAACGACCTGCCGGGCGTTCTCACCTATCGGGACCTCGATGACGTCAACGCCATGCTGCTCGCGGCGCAAGCCCGCGCGAAGGCCGTGGTGATCGGCGGTGGATTGCTCGGTCTCGAGGCGGCCGCCGGCCTCAACGAGCGCGGCATGGACGTGACTGTGCTCCATGTCATGCCGACATTGATGGAGCGCCAGCTCGATCCGGCCGCCGGCCATCTGCTGCAAGCCGCCATCGCGGCGCGCGGCATCAAGGTCATCACCAAGGCCAACACCAAGGCGATCATCGGCAATGGCAAGGTCGAGGGCGTCGAGCTCGCCGACGGCACGATCATCCCGGCGAGCCTCGTCGTGATGGCGGTCGGCATCCGGCCGAACGTGGCGCTCGCGAAGGAGGCCGGGCTCACGGTCAATCGCGGCATCGTCGTCGACGACCGCATGGTGACGTCCGATCCCTCGATCCTGGCGCTCGGCGAATGCGCGGAGGTGGGCGGACGGGTCTATGGCCTCGTCGCGCCGCTCTACGAAATGGCGCGCGTCGCGGCCGCCGGCCTCGCCGGCGACGGCAGCCGCGCATTCGTTCATTCGGATACGCCCACCAAGCTCAAGGTCACGGGCATCGATCTCTATTCCGTCGGGGATTTCGCAGATGGTGACGACCGCGAGGAGATCGTGCTCCGCGATGCCTCGGCCGGCGTCTACAAGCGCGTCATCCTCCAGGACAATCGCGTCATCGGCACCGTACTGTTCGGCGAGACCGCCGACGGCGCATGGTTCAACGACCTGACGAGACGCAAGACCGACATTTCGGAGATGCGCGACACGCTCATCTTCGGCCAGTCCTTCCAGGGAGGGGCCAAGCAGGACCCTCTCGCGGCCGTTGCTGCCCTGCCGGATGATGCGGAAATCTGCGGCTGCAACGGCGTCTGCAAGGGCAAGATCACCGGCACGATCACAGCCAAGGGGTTGACCAGCCTCGATGAGGTACGCGCCCACACCAAGGCTTCCGCCTCGTGCGGCAGTTGCACCGGGCTCGTCGAGCAGTTGATGAAGGTCACGCTGGGCGACGCCTATAATCCCGCCGCCGTGCAGCCTATGTGCCCCTGTACTCATTTCGGCCATGACGATGTCCGCCGCCTGATCCGCGCCAAGGGGCTGAAGACCATCCCGGCCGTGATGCAGGTGCTCGAATGGAAGACCTCCTGCGGCTGTGCCAAGTGCCGGCCGGCGCTGAACTACTACCTCGTCGCCGACTGGCCCGACGAATATGCCGACGATTACCAGTCGCGTTTCGTCAATGAGCGCGTCCACGCCAACATCCAGAAGGATGGAACCTATTCTGTCGTGCCGCGCATGTGGGGCGGCATGACCTCGGCGAAGGAGTTGCGCGCGATCGCCGACGTGGTGGACAAGTTCGCGATTCCCGCCGTGAAGGTCACCGGCGGCCAGCGCATCGACATGCTCGGCATCCGCAAGGAGGACCTGCCGGCCGTCTGGGCTGATCTCGGCGAGGCCGGCTTCGTCTCCGGCCACGCCTATGCCAAGGGGCTGAGGACCGTGAAGACGTGTGTCGGCACCGATTGGTGCCGCTTCGGCACGCAGGATTCGACCGGTCTCGGCATTCGCATCGAGAAATTCATGTGGGGGTCCTGGACGCCGGCCAAGGTGAAGATGGCGGTCTCCGGCTGTCCGCGAAACTGTGCCGAGGCGACCTGCAAGGATGTCGGCATCATCTGCGTCGACTCGGGCTACGAGATCCATTTCGCAGGCGCCGCCGGCCTCGACATCAAGGGCACCGAGGTCCTGGGGCAGGTGCGCAGCGAGGACGAAGCGATCGAGGTGATCGTGGCGCTCGTGCAGATGTATCGCGAGCAGGCGCGCTATCTCGAGCGCATCTACAAATGGGCGAAGCGGGTCGGCGTTGCCGAGATCCGCCGCCAGGTTCTCGACGATGTCGAGCGCCGCGCCCGCTATTTCGACGCCTTCGTCTTCTCCCAGCGCTTCGCGCAGGTCGATCCGTGGTCGGAACGGGTCTCGGGCAAGGACAAGCACGAATTCCGCCCCCTCGAACTCGCTGGCCTCGGCGCCGTCGTGGAGTCATGAGCATGGATTGGTTCGACATCGGCACGATCGACGACATACCCGCCCGTGGCGCGCGCTGCGTCACCACGCCGGAGGGCCGGATCGGCGTGTTCCGCACGGCCGACGACCAGATCTTCGCCATTGAGGATCACTGCCCACACAAGGGTGGCCCGCTCAGCCAGGGCATCGTGCACGGCGCCTCCGTGACATGCCCGCTGCACAACTGGGTGATCTCGCTGGAGACCGGCATGGCCGAGGGCGCCGATAGCGGCACTGTGCGGACCATCGCTGTGCGGCTGGACGGACGGCGCATCGCGATCGGCCGTGAGAGCCACCTGCTGGCGGCGGAGTAGCCCGATGGACAGCAATTCAGGCGTGGTCCAGACGACGTGCCCCTATTGCGGGGTCGGGTGCGGCGTGCTCGCCGAAACCGCCCCGGATGGCACGCTTGCCCTCCGTGGCGATCCCGATCATCCCGCCAACCATGGCAAGCTCTGCTCCAAGGGCTCGGCGCTCGGCGAAACGCTCGGCCTCCACCATCGCCTGCTGGAGCCGATGATCGGCGGCCGCCCGGCGCGTTGGGACGCCGCGCTCGACCGGGTCGCCAGCGAGTTTTCCTCGGTCATCGCCCGGCATGGTCCGGATGCGGTGGGCTTCTACGTGTCAGGCCAGCTCCTGACGGAGGACTATTACGTCGCCAACAAGCTGATGAAGGGTTTCATCGGCTCGGCCAACATCGACACGAACTCGCGCCTCTGCATGGCCTCCTCGGTGGCGGGGCACAAGCGCGCCTTCGGCGAAGACGTCGTGCCCGGCCTCTATGAAGATTTCGAGCTGGCCGATCTGGTCGTGCTGGTCGGTTCCAACACGGCCTGGTGTCATCCGGTCCTCTATCAGCGCCTGATGTCGGCACGCCGCGAGCGCGGCACGAGGGTTGTGGTGATCGACCCCCGCACCACGGCGACCGCCGCCGAGTGCGATCTCCACCTTCCGATCCGGCCCGGCGCCGATGTCCTTCTCTTCAACGGCCTGCTCGCCCATCTCGCCGCAAGCGGAAGCCTCGATCGGGACTACATCGCGAGACATACCGAAGGCTTCGAGGAGGCGATCGCACTTGCGGCCGCCGATGCGGGCTCGCTCGTCCATCTCGCCGCCGGCTGCGATCTCGACCCGGCGGCGCTGCGCCTCTTCTTCGAACTGTTCGCGGCCAACGCGCGAACCGTCACGGTCTACAGCCAGGGCGTCAACCAATCGGCTCACGGTACCGACAAGGTCAATGCGATCCTGAACTGCCATCTCGCGACGGGGCGGATCGGCAAGCCGGGCGCTGGCCCCTTCTCCGTAACCGGCCAGCCCAACGCCATGGGCGGGCGCGAGGTCGGCGGCCTCGCCAATCAACTCGCGGCGCATATCGGCTTCGAGCACCCCGCCGGCATCGACAGTGTGAGCCGCTTCTGGAACGCGCCGAACATTGCGCGCCAGCCGGGACTGAAGGCGGTGGAGCTGTTTGAGGCCGTGGGAGCCGGGCGCATCAAGGCGCTCTGGATCATGGGCACCAATCCGGCCGTCAGCATGCCGGATGCGGGCAAGGTGCGCGCGGCGCTGCGCTCCTGCGATTTCGTCGTGGTCTCCGACGTCGTCGCAACCGATACGACGCGCTTTGCCGATGTGCTGCTGCCCGCCGCTGCCTGGGGTGAGAAGGACGGAACGGTCACCAATTCCGAGCGACGCATCTCGCGCCAGAGGCGCTTCCTGCCGCCGCCCGGCGCAGCGCGGCCCGATTGGGCGATCATCTGCGACGTCGCCTGCCGCATGGGTTTCGGCGACGCCTTCGCCTTTCGATCACCGGCCGAGATCTTCCGGGAGCATGCCGCCCTGTCCGCCTTCGAGAATGAAGGCCGTCGCCGCTTCGACCTTGGCGGCCTCGCTGGATTGACCGAGGACGCCTATGACGCGCTCGCTCCCCGGAGCTGGCCGATACACCATGCAGACGGCGCCGGCGCGGGCAGGCTCTTTGGCGATGGCGGCTTTCCGACGCCCGATGGCCGCGCGCGCTTCATCCCCGTCCGCCATGAAGGACCGGCCCTCCACGTCGACGACAGCTATCCGATCGCCCTGAACACAGGCCGCATGCGCGACCAGTGGCACACCATGACGCGAACCGGCCATGTGCCGCGCCTCGCCGCCCATGCGCCCGAGCCCGTGGTCGATCTTCACCCAGCCGACGCCGCGCGGCTCGATCTCGCCGAAGGCGACCTGGCGCGGCTCTCCTCCCGCTACGGCTTCACGCGCGCGCGCGTGCGGATAACGGGCGACCAGCGCCTGGGCGACGCTTTCCTGCCGATGCACTGGAGCGGGCATTTTGCGGCCAGCGCCGCCGCTGGCACTCTTTCCGCGCCGATCACGGATCCTCTCTCCGGCCAACCCGAACTCAAGCACGTCCCGGTCCGGATCACGCGCGAGGCGCTGGGCTGGATTGGCGTCCTCATCACGCGGCGCGACCTTCGCCCCACCGGCTTCGTCTATTGGAGCCGCGCGGCGACGGCTGGTGGCTGGATCTACGAGCTCGGCGGAACGGAACCATCCGACCAGGGCACTCTGCTCGCCCGCAAGCTACTCGATCCGTTTCCGCGCGCGCGGCTGCTCGAATATACCGATCGGCGAGGCCCATCGTTCCGCGCCGCCGTCATCGACGACGAGGGCGCGATGGAGGAAGCGCTGCTCGTTGCCGCGCCGGGACGGCTGCCCGGCCGCGACTGGCTGGTCGCGCTGCTTGCTTCGCGCGCACCGCTCTCGCCGACCGATCGTCGCGCCCTGCTCTCCGGCCTCGCGCCGGTCGCCGTGCCGTCCACGGGCCGCATCGTCTGCGCCTGTTTCCATATCGGCCAGCATCAGATCGCGGCCGCCGCGGCTGCAGGCTGCAACAGCGTCGAAGCAATCGGCGCCGCACTCCGCGCCGGTACCAATTGCGGCTCGTGCCGCTCGGAAATCAGGGCGATCATCGCGACAAACCGCGTCGAGGCGGCAGAATGAACCTTGGCGATCGGTCGACCGGCCCTCCCCGGCTTTCAGTGCGACGCTTCAACGGCGGAACGTTCCGAAAGGAGAAGGCGCACGGTCGAGGCCATGTCGGCGATGGAGATCTCCCGCGCCAGAGCGCCGGCAAACGCCCTGAACGGGACGAGATTGCCCTGGGATACGCCGATCCAGACTGGTACGCCCCGTTCGAGCGCGGCCTCGATCAGCATGCGGACGCCGCCACCTTCGACCTCCATCTTGCCGAATTTGCAGAGCACGAGGCACGACGTCCGCTCCGTCAATCCCGCTCCGGCAGCCATGCAGGCCCTTACGAAGCTGTCGCGGTCAAGCGAGCAGCCCTGCGCCCCCGGCCCTCGATCCTCCGAGATCGGATGCAGCACGCCGGTCGCCAGATCATGCAGGACCATGTCGCATTTCTGCCGGCCGAGCCGGAGATTGCTCTGTTGCAGCAGCCCCGCGAGGGAGAGCCCCGCTACGATCATGGCGTCGGTCGCGTCCCTGAGCAGCCCCTCGAAGACACGGCCGTCCTCATAGACGATGGCGGTGATCGGCGGCCGATCGGGCGCGGCATCTTCGCGGCTCAAGACCGAGCCATCCAGTTGCCATGCAGGCCCTGCGGAACGCGCTGCGGCATGCGGATCACAGCGACCGGATCAGAGTCCGGGTGCTCGGCATCGAGCAGCACGAGATCGCTCGACGCGGTCTGAGGGTCATAGGCATAGACGGCGAGATAGCCGGCATCTTCGCGCGTCTCATGCGGTTTCGGGATGAAGACCGGCTCTCCGGCGATCCGGTTGCCGAGATCATGGCGGACGGTGGCGCCCGTCTCGGTGTCGACCTTGACGAGCGCGTTGAAGATCGCCCGTGCTGGATGATCGATGCCGAACGTCTCCGTCAATGTCGGCAGATAAGCAAAGCGGCTCGGCAGCGCCTCGTGCCGATCGTTGATGCGCGGAAACTCGGTCATGAAATCGGCGAGGGGCGTCTCATCGACCGAGGAATGTCCCGGACGGATCACCAGGCGATGCAGCATCGGCGGCCGATCACCCCCGCCCGACCGCACGCCGAAGCTCTGGTGGCGGACAAAATCGACCACGATCTCTTCGCCTCGCTCGAACCCGTTGGCGAAATGAAACACATGGAACGGCTCCGCGTCGAGCCAGCGCGGCGCAGTGCCATCGAGCGGGATCAGGCCGATGCGCGTGCCGAGTTCAGGCCGCCATTGCAGAAACGGCTTACCCGCAGCCGGTGCCTCCACATCGAAGACCACGGGCCCGACCAGCAGCACGATGGTCCGCTCGGTCAGCACGAAGTCGTGGATCATGCTGGGCATGGAGAGCGTGACAGGAAAGCTGCGCTTCAGCCGTCCCGCTCTGTCGATGTGGTGGAAGGTGACGACGGGCTCGAACACGGAATAGGCGAGCGCGAAAAGGTCCCCCGTCGTCGGATGGCGGCGATTATGCGCGCCGAGTTCGATGACGCTGTCGGTCCCGGCCCGCCACTCCCCGATCGTCTCGAGTTCCATCGTCATCTCGTAGCTCGGCTGGGCTTCGCCGAGCGCGATGAGATGATCGCCATGCCGCAGGATGTTGATATAGGCGCCGGATTTGACCGGCCCCGGATCGCCATGCGGGCCGACCAGGGCGGGATCGACGGGAAATGGCCGCATCACGCTGCCATAGACGGCGCGGCCGGCGCGGCGTTCCGTTTCGAGGCCGCGCGTGTGGACGAAGCGGTTCCTGTAGCGCGCGCGACCATTGTCGAAATAGACCGCGTGGATCATCCCGTCGCCATCCATCGGATAAGTGTAGGCGATCGGCTTGAATTCGGGATTGGGGCCATTGCGCATATAGACGCCGGAAAGCTCCGGTGGAATCGCGCCGGCCGTGACCTCCAGATCGTCCGCCGCGATCTCGGGCCCGATCGGAGCGAAATTCCCTGAAAGCTGCGGATCATCGGACACCCAGTCGATCGGCGCGGTTCGCAATTGCCAAGAAAACTCTGTCATCTTCGACCTCTGGAACACGTCGTAGAGGAGTCTTGCCGGCGCGAGCATGACGCGACGCCATCGGGCGCCCTTTCGGTTCAAGCGACGTGACGTTCCCGGTGATCGATCATAATCGCTGCGGTTGCCGATTGGGAACCGTCTCATACGACCGAAGCCAGTCACGATCTTGGCGCGGGTCGCCCCGCGCATCCTGACCGGGCAAGGCCGGACGCCTCGAACAACCTGACGGGATCGTGATTGCAGCAATTGAACGACACTGCGAACTCTCGGCCACGACACCGGACGGCGGGGCTTCACGGCCTTCGCTTCCCACTTGGGAACGTCACCACATCCCCGCGACTTCGTCTCCGCGAGCGCAGCGTCGTCCCAGGCACCGAGGCCCGTGAATAAGACTTTGGTCCATGCGTCATGAAACAAAATATAGCTACATGATCCTTGTGTATGATTCAACGCATCGCCTCACGATCATAATATCTCCACAGATCAGGACGCCATGAGGCAATACCTGATCTGTTCAACACAATATTAGAGGATATGAAAAATGATCAAGCTGATGTCCGTTGGCGTTGCCACTGCAGTGTTTCTTGCCTGTTCCTTTGCGGCTTATGCCGAACAGACGACTGGCATCATTAGTTCCGTCAATTCCACGACGGGAACGCTCGGCCTCCAGTCCGGCGAAACCTTCAACTTCGACAATCCGGCGTCGCTCCGTGGTCTTCTCCCGGGTGAACGGGTCGGCGTCTTCCATAACGGATCGCAGGGCGTCAACGCCTACGACCCGCATCCGGCGCACCGTGACAATATCGACATCAACTAACACCGCGATCGACCATCGGCTCTCGATGGCAAACGATCTGACGACCGGCGCGGCGTCCGCCCTCCCCCGCGGGCGCCGCAGCCGACATAGACCGAAGCCCTAACTGGCATCCACCGAGGGCCAATCAGCATGAGCCTGTGCCCGACCCCCATGCGGGGCGGTGCGGTGACCAGCCTGCGGCAAGCGGACGAGCAAGCCGCCCCCCTCAGCCTGCACCCAATATCCGAACTCGGCGCACGATATTGCGGGGCTCCGGATCCGACGCCGAACCAGAAGAACGGGCCCGGGGGCCGCCTGGGGACCATCGCGTCATTGGCTGTCGCATGAGCGTCCGTACTCAATTGATAGCGGCGGAACTTTGCAGGTTCTGATCAAGGGCTCCCAGGAGCCCCCGTGATGAGGCGCGTCTACCGGCTGTTCGATCGGCGGGAACAAAGACCGAGCCGTTGCTGCCCCGAGGTCGACGCGGCGCCCGTCGGGTTGATGATCGCCGCGCGATCAGCGGCATTATCCACATGGTGAAACCGATCCGCCAGCCCGAGAACGAGGTCGGTGCCTCTCAGCGGAGGTGGTTCTTCAGGCGGAGGATTTCGGTGTCGTCTGGCCGCAGCAGGGCCAGCTTGGCGACGTAGGCGCGGGCGCGCGCGACGTCGCCGGCCTGGAGGGCGTCGTTGAGGGCGAGCGAGAGCAGGTCGACGTCGTTCGGATTGTGGCGCAGCGCCTCGGTGGTCACCGCCTGGCTGTCCGCCGCCCGGCCGAGAGACTGGAGCGCCACGGCGTAGACATAGCCATAGCGCGCATCCTCCGGGGCCAGGCGCCAGGCGCGCTCCAGCTCGTCGATCGCCTCGGCATAGTTGCGCTGCCGGATCAGGGAGAGCGCGAGCGCATGGTGCGGCCCGGCGGCATCGGGAACGATGCCGATCGACCGGCGCAGGACAGCCTGCGCTTCCTGTTCCCGGCCTTCAGCGCGATAGAGATCGGCCAAATTGACCGACAACGCCGCCGCGCCGGGCTCGAGCTTCAGACCGGCGAGGAACTCCGCCTCGGCGCCCGCGACATCGCCCCTGCGCAGCAGGAAGCCACCGAGTGCAGCGCGTGCCTCGATCCGGTCGGCATTGAGCCTCTGCGCTGCTTCATAGGCGCCAAAAGCCGCCTGCAGCCTTTCCCTGTCAGGAGGCGTGAGAGCCGCGAGTGGCTGGTCGGCGAGCTGCTGTGCGGCCTCGATGCGTACCCCGGCGACAGGATCGGAGAGCAGGGGTGAAACGCGCAGCCAGCGCCGCTCGAGCGACTGTCCGGCCTGTCCCTGCAGGGCGGCGATACGCACCAGCGGGTCGGGGTCGGACAGGGCCTTGTAGACGGCCTCCTCCGTTGCGATAGAGGGAAATGCCTGGAGTTCGGCGACGGCTGTTGCCCGCGTAATGGCCGGCACCGCGGGCGCCGTTGCCAGCGCGATCAGCTTGTCGCGCGCCTCCGGCTCGCCCGCCCGCGCCTGATGGAAAGCGTACGCCCAGCTCTGGAACCCCTTTCGTTCCGGCCCGTGCCAGCGCTCGATGGCCGCGGCCGCCCAACCCGCCGTCTTGTCGGCGTGGCAAGCATTGCAGGTGTTCGTCGTGCCGAGGGCGACCGAGAGGTCCGGGCGAGGAATGCGGAAGGAGTGGTCGTGGCGCTTGTCCACGACCATGTAGGTGCGGGCCGGCATGTGGCAGGAGATGCAGTCGGGCGCGTTCGGTCCGGGCGTATGGCCGGTATGGGCGGTGGTTTCGAAGCGTTCCGCCTGGTGGCACTGGCCGCACACGGCGGCGCCCGGCGCGCGCAGCTTGGCCGAGTGAGGCTCGTGGCAATCGCTGCAGATCACGCCCTTCGCATACATGAGGCTCTGCTTGAAGGAATGGTCGTTGAAGACTTCGTCCCTCATCACGCCGTCGGCATCGAACAGCCCCTCGGAGAGATAGCTCGGCAGATGCGTCTGCGTGAGCGGCTGCCCCGGCTGCCAATCCTCGGAAAGGATGCCGCGCCGGGCGTGGCAGCGCGCGCAGGTCTCGACCTCGTCACCCGCCGGACGCGAGACGCCTGCGGCGGGACTGCCGTTGGCCGGGTCGATGCTCCAGTCCGGCGCCGGGCGGGACGCGGCAACCGAGGCGAACCCCTTGAGCGTGTCGGCCGGGCTGCGGCCGCCTTCTGCCCATGCGACATGCCCGCGTGCCGGACCATGGCAGGCCTCGCAGCCGACGCTGATCTCGGAAAAGCTCGTGTCGAAGCGGTTCGCGGCCGCGTCGTAATTCTTGCGCAGTGCCGTTGAATGGCACTCGGCGCACATGAAGTTCCAGTTCTGCATTGCGCCGGTCCAGTGCAGCGGATCGGATGCGGTGATCATCTGGTCGGGATAGAGATGGAACCAGCGCTCGCCGCCTTGGGCGGCTGGGCGCGTGTCATAGGCGAAGGGCAGCGCCTGGCGGCGGCCGTCCGGGAAGGTGACGAGATATTGTTGCAGCGGATAGACGCCGAACGTGTCGGTGATTTCGAACGTCTCCCTGCGCCCACTCGCCCCGTCAGTCTCCACCATGTAGCGCGGTCCATCGCGGAAGAAGCGGGCCGAGGAGCCCTTGTGCTCGATGCGCGGTCCGCCGAAATCGCCCAACACCGTCTCGGGCGTTGCGCGGCTCATGGCATGCGCGTGCCGCGAGGAGAGCCAGTCCCTGGTCTCGACGGCATGGCAATTGGCACAGGCGGCCGACCCCACGAAGCCGGCCGGCGCCATGCTCGTGAGCGCGCCGATGCCGCCTGGGCCGAGCGGCGCACCGGCGACCTCGGCTGCCGAATCCTGGACGAAGAGCACGCCGCCAAGGGCAATCAGGCCGGCCGTGAGGACGCCGACCGCCAGCGCCGTCGCTCCGGTCCAGATTGCCCGATCAAGCCGCATGGCCGATTCCCCTCAGCACCCCCAAGTCCCACACCAGTGTAGGCCGCCTGGTGCTCCAGGCAAAAGGGCATCGGCGGGCTTCTCCTCCCCTGCCAGTCTTCCGGGCGCATCGCAGGGCTTAATGACCCCTTGGCAGCGGCAGCGAGAAGTCCTGCTTCTCCAGCGCATCCGGCGGATATTTGAAACGCTCGTCATTCGAGAGCATGATTGGGCCGGAATAGGCCTCGCTCTGAAGGATTGCGCGGGGGATACTCGCTCAAGTCTGAATGAGCTTGCTGTATTTCTCCATAGTCTCGGACGAGCCGGCCGGTTTCACGCGAGGCACTCTTCTCTGCCACCGGGCTGAGGTCAGCGCTCAGGCGAAGGCCGCAGGAGCGCGCCGAGACCGATAGCAGGGCCCTGGTAGCGGGTCCCGCCACCTCATTCATCCGGTCGGACGGTCCGCTGGGACCGCCCGGTCGGAGCTTTCGGCGACAGAGGGAGAAACCGATGCTCAATCCGATCAGGAGAGGGATCAATCGCCGGTCGCTCATGGCCGCGTTGGTCGTGATTGCCGGCCTTGCCGCAATGCCGTTTCCCGCCTCGGCGCAGCAGGACCCGCTGCCGTCCTGGAACGACGGCGCCGCCAAGCAGGCGATCATTCGGCTCGTCACCGCAACGACGACGAAAGACAGCACCGACTTTGTCGAGCCGGCCGACCGCATCGCGGTGTTCGACCAAGATGGCACGATCTGGGCGGAGCATCCGCTCTACAGCCAGGCTCTTTTCGCGCTCGACCGGATCGCCACCATGGCGCCGCAGCATCCCGAATGGAAAGACACGGAACCGTTCCAGTCGGTGCTCGCAAATGATTCCGCCGCGATCAGCAAGTTCAGCGAGAAGGACTGGCTGGAGATCGTCACCGTGACGCATTCCGGCATGAGCACCGCCGAGTTCGAGACGCTGGTCAAGGACTGGCTGCCCAGATCGAGCAACCCGATCCTGAAGCGGCCGGTGACGGACCTCGTCTATGTGCCGATGCTGGAAGTGATGAGCTATCTGCGCGCCAACGACTTCCGCACCTATATCGTGACCGGCGGTGGGCAGGAGTTCGTTCGCCCCTATGCCAACGCGGTCTATGGCATCCCGCGCGAGCAGATTGTCGGCTCCAGCACCGTGACCAATTATGAGTACAAGGACGGCAAGCCGGTCCTGATGCGCGAGCCGAAGATGTTCTTCGTCGATGACGGCGTCGGCAAGGCCGTCGGCATCAACATGTTTATCGGCAAACGTCCGCTGATCGCCTTCGGCAATTCCGACGGTGATCGCCAGATGCTGGAATGGACGACCGCCGGCGATGGTGCACGCCTGGGCCTTCTCGTGCTCCATGATGACGCCGTGCGTGAATTCGCCTATGGCCCGGCCAATGGCCTGCCGGACACCAAGGTCGGCGCGTTCAGCCAGTCGCTCATGGATGAGGCCGCATCTCGCAAATGGACCGTGATCAGCATGAAGAACGACTGGGCGAGGATCTTCGCAGAGCCGAAATAGGCGCCGACGGTCGAGCGAATCCGTCAGAGTTGGTGGGCTTCGCAGGCCCAGCATCGCATTCCGGCCCTGATGAACGGCCCCCTTCGATCCGACAACTAGCCGGCCTTCACCTTGGCTGGGCCGCTCTCATAGCGTGCCAGCAGGTCGGCGAGGGTTGGGATGTCGGCTATGCCGGCCATGTCGATGCGACCGACGATCGCGCCGCGAGACAGCACGACGACCTCGTCGGCTGCGTCGAATATCTCCTGCACCTCGGTACAGAACACGACCACCGACCGGCCCTCGGCGGCGAAATCGCGCAGCAATTCGTAGATATCGGCCTTGCTGGAGATATCGACGCCGCGTGTCGGCTCCTCGATGACGATGATGTCGGTGTTCTGCTCCATCGCCGCGCCGAGCACGACCTTCTGCTGGTTGCCGCCGCTGAGCGCGGTGATCGGCAGCTCGGTTCCGCCGGTCTTGACGCGGTAGCGGGTGATGCTGCGCCGGGCGAGCGTCTCGATCTTGGCCGGATCGAGCAGCCGCCCGCGCCCGCCAATCACGTTTCCGCCCAACCGGGCCGCCAGATTCTCGCCGACACTCATATTGTGGAAGACGGTGTGCCGTCGGCTCGCCGCGAGATACGAAACAGATGCATCGGAACGAAGCTTCGAACCATCGGCGGTGTGGATGGGGCGGAAAGCGCCGATCGCCTGCGCGAGTTCACGCGCGCCGGAGCCTTCGACACCGGAGAGCGCGACAATGCGGCCGGGCATCAGGTCGATGGAGACGGCGTTGAAGGCGCCGAGCCGGTCGGAGCAGCGATCGAGCCGCAGCACAGGCTTGGACGACTGGACCGATCGCGCCGTGCGGCCGGATCCCGTGCTGGCCGTCTCCTGAGACGCATGCGTGGCCGTCAACTGTGCTGCAATCGCCGTTTCGCTGATCGCGGCGCCGTTGATCTCGCCGCTGATCCGCCCGTCGCGCAGCACCAGGACGCGTTGGCAGCTGCGCACGAAATCGTTGAGGCGATGGGTAATCAGCAGCACGATCCGGTCGTCGGCCGCCAGTTCACCCATGGTGGCGAAGAGGGCTTCCGATTCCTGCTCGGTCAGCGCCGAATTCGGCTCGTCGAACAGATAGACATCCGCATCGCTCAGCATGGCCCGGGCGATTTCCACCCGCTGCTGGACGGCGAGCGAGAGATCCGCCAGTTCATGATGCGCGAACTGTGCAATGCCGAGCCGTTCGAGCACGGCCCCGGCTGCATCAGGGTCCGGCGCGACGCGACCGAACCAGCGCCCTTCCCGCCCGACGGCGAGATTCTGCTCGACGGTCATGTTGGGCCAGACATGCGGCTCCTGGTGCACGACGGCGACGCGACGCCAGACCTCCTGCACCGGACCATCGGGACGCGTGAGCACGATCTCACCACTGTCGGCCTTCTCCTCGCCGGCGAGCATGCGCATCAGCGTGCTCTTGCCGGCGCCGTTCGGTCCGGCAATGCCGATGATCTCGCCCGAGGCCAGATCGAGGTCGAGCCCGTCCAGCGCGCGCGTCGCGCCGTAGCGCTTGGTGATGGCCTTCCCGGTCAGGCGGATCATGTCGCCGCCCCCGTGCGCGCCGAACGCTGGCCGGCGCTGCGGATCAGCTTCTGCGAAACGAGGTCGAGCCAGACGGCGCCGATCGTGACGAGGCCGATGAAGAGAAGCTGGACAAAGGAGCCAACGCCGAGGAGCGCGAGGCCATTGTTGAGGAGGGCCAGGAGAATGACGCCGAGCAACGTACCCACCACGGTGCCGCGTCCGCCATTCAGGCTCGCACCGCCAATGACGACGGCGGCGATCACCTGAAAGGACAGCGAGCTCGACTGGGTCGGTCCGACTGAGCCGACATAGGAGAAGTCAATGATGCCGGCGAGGCCTGCCATCAGCGCGCTGAGCAGGAACACGACATATTTGTACTTCTTGAGCGGCAGGCGCGCGACGCGCGCGGCCTCGGCATTGCCACCCATCGCGACCAGGCGGAAGCCGAAGACGGTGCGGTGGCGCAGGACCCAGAACAGGATGAAGGCGCCGAACAGCCAGAGCGTCTCGACCGGAATGTCATAGGCCATCAGCGCTCCGCCGAGACCGTGGAAGAAGGACAGTTCCCAGGCCGGCGGCAGCGGATCGTTATAGGCGGGCGTGAACGTCGTCGCATTGCTGATCATCAGCGAGAGCCCGTCGGCGACATTGAGCATGCCGAGCGTGGTGATGAAGGAGGGAAGTCCGGCCCGGACCGTCAGGAAGCCGTTGACGAGGCCGGTCAACAACGCGACGCCGAGGCCCGCTGCCAAGGCGACGAGAAGCGGCGTCGTGAAGGGCAGGCTTCCCCCGCCGAGCCACAGCGTGGCGGCTACCGTGCCGGCGAGCCCGTAGACCGCGCCGACCGAGAGATCAATTTCGCCGAGCAGGATCACCAGCATCTGCGCGAAGGCCACCATGCCGAGCGCGACCATGGAACGGACCAGCGTCAGCATGTTTTCCGGGCTGAGAAAGGCCGAGCGCTGCGACTGGACAATCAGGGCGATCAGCACGATCGCCAGGGCGAGACCCAGCGTCCTGAGGCTGTTCAAGACTTTTTGCGTGCCCAGGAGGGCGGAAAGGGATTTGGGCATGTTGGCTCCGGGCGACGAAAGCAGAGAGCTTAGAAGAACGGCGCGGAGATTGAACAATCTCCGCGCCGGGCGATCAGTCGTGCCTGTGCCTAGTGGGCGGCGGCCTTCAGGCGCTCGCGGCCGGCATCGACGCTGAGCTCGGCTTCGCCGCCGGCCTGCGTGATGACGATCGGGCGAAGATATTGCAGCGGATCAGCCGGCGTCTCGCCGGTGGCGAGATATTTGGCGCACTGCTCGACAGGCGCCTGGGCCTGGTTGTCGAAGCCCTGGTCGATGGTCACGAGCGTCGTGCCATCGCCGATGGCGTCGAGGATCGCGCCGCTCACATTGAAGCCGGCGGCAAACACCTTGCCGTTCAGCTTCAGATTGCGGATCACATTGCCCACGCCTTCGACGCCCTGGTCGGTGTGGAAGAACAGCGTGACCTCGGGATGCGCGGTCAGGAACGGCGTGACCGAATTGAGCACTTCCTGCGTGGTGAAGTTCTTGCCGGTCGGGATGCCGGTCTTCACGTCGTTGAAGAACTTCGCATCCGGAAAGACCGACTTGTAGCCGGCCATGAAGCCTTCCATGCGGGCCTGTGCCCAGGGCTGGTCGGGCGCGCCGCTGCCCATGGCGATCTGGTCGACCTTGATGCCCTTGGCCTTGATCAGCTTGGCGGTGGTTTCGCCGTTGATCGTGCCAGCCTGAACTTCATTCAGCGCGTAGAAGGCGAAGCGCTTGGCCTTCGGCGCGTCGATATTGAGCGTGAAAACCGGAATGCCCGCGTCGGCATATTTGTTGATGATGCCGGTGAACTGGTTCGGCAGCGGCGGCTGCAGCGCGAGACAATCGACCTGGCCGGAATTCAGCAGCGTCTCGAGCTCGGCCAACTGCTTGGTCGTGTCGGGATTGACCGGGCCAACCATGCGGCAATCGGCGGAGAGCTCCGTGTTGGCGGTCTCGCAGCCCTTCTTGGTCCCGATGCGCATCTCGGCGCCCTGGATCGGAATGCCGGTGCCCTCGATGCCGACGATGATGTTCGCCTTCTCGCCTGCCTCGAGCTTCTTGACGATGCGCGGCGCGAGCTTGAACTCGCCCCAGGGCATCTGGTGCGTCTTCGCAGCATCCGGGACGGTCTTCTCGGCGGCATTGGCGGCGAGGCCCGCGCCCGAGACGCTCGCGACCAGGGCCAGACCGGCCATGGCGAGCATATGGCTTCGAAGGAAGGACATAGGGAGCTCCGTTCTCATCTGGAATTTTGTTCTGCTAGACAGAACTATGTTTTGTGCACTAGAACTCTATCGGACGAAGTCGTCTTGTCAATATGAGCCCGAGCGCATTTTGTGAGCGCGGCGCGCAATTGGGCTTGGGCCGAGGGCAGCCGGCCGCGACCGGTCCCAAGGGGACCGCCGCGTCAATTCGCAATCGATGGATATGCGCCGCTAGGCCAGAGGCGGCAGGGCGGAATGAGCCGGACCGCCGAGCAGGAGGCTGATCCGATCGGCGTAGGCGCGGACCGCCGAGCCGAGCTGGTGCAGATCATCCTCGCTGCGGCCGAGCTTCATGCAGGTGACACTGATCGCCGCGACCGCATCGCCCGTCCGGTCATAGACGGCGGCCCCGACGCAGACGACGCCGATATTGTCTTCCTCATTGTCGAAGGCATAGCCACGCGCGGCCGTCTCGCGCAGATCCGCGATCAGCGCGGCCTGGGAGGTGAGCGTGTGCTCGGTGCGACGCGGCATGCCGAGGCGGGTCAGGATCGCCATCACCTGCTCGCTCGGCAGCCGCGCGAGCAGCGACTTCCCGACCGAGGAACAATGCGGCAATTCCCGACGGCCGAGCGAAGCGGTCATGCGGAATGGTCCCGGCGCATCGACGCGTCCGATCGCCACCGCATAGCCATCGTCGAGCACGGCCAGGCGTGAGGTCAGCTGCGTCGCATCGGTCAATTGCTGCAGGATCGGCGTTGCGATCTGGGTGATTCCCATCTCGGCGACGGCGCGGTCGCCCAGATGCACCAGAGTGAGCCCGAGACGATAGAGCCGGGCGCCGCCAATGCGCGTATCCGCCACGAAACCGCGCGCCACCATGGTCTGCAGCAGCGTGAAGGCCGTCGAGCGCGAGACGCCGATCGCCTCGGCGATTTCACCGACGCTCATGCCGTTGCCGCTGCCGGCACCTAGCGCCTGCAGCACATCCAGCGCCCGGCCAACGCTGCGCAGCGGATATTTGTCGTCTGAAGGTTCGGTGGTTTCCGACACGTCAATGCGCCCTTTCGGTCATGCGTCCTCAGGCTCCGGCAGAGACCCGTCGACCCGCCATCGATAGCGAGCCAGGAGGTCGGTTGACAATATCCGCAGCCTGTCCTAACGATTTGTATAACAGAACGTTGTTCTGCATAGCCGAACATTATCATAAATCCAGGCGTGAGCAATGGCCGAAGCAAAGAAATTGAGATCCCAGGCTTGGTTCGGCGGCACCAGCAAGGATGCGTTCATGCATCGAAGCTGGATGAAGAATCAGGGCATGCCGGCGGATGCGTTCGACGGTCGCCCCGTGATCGGCATCTGCAACACCTGGTCCGAGCTGACGCCCTGCAATGCGCATCTGCGCGATCTGGCCGAGCGGGTGAAGCGCGGCGTCTACGAGGCCGGCGGCCTGCCCCTCGAATTCCCGGTCATGTCGCTCGGCGAGTCCAACATGCGGCCGACCGCGATGCTCTATCGCAACCTCGCCTCGATGGATGTCGAGGAGTCGATCCGCTCCAATCCGCTCGACGGCGTCGTGCTGCTGGTCGGCTGCGACAAGACCACGCCCGCCCTCGTCATGGGCGCCGCCTCCTGCGACCTGCCGACGATCGTGCTGTCGGGCGGCCCGATGCTGAACGGCAATTATCGCGGCGAGAGCATCGGCTCGGGAACCGTGGTCTGGCGCTACAATGAAGAGGTGAAGGCGGGCCGCATGACGGTCGACCAGTTCATGGCCGCCGAGGCGGGCATGAGCCGGTCGGCCGGCAGTTGCATGACCATGGGAACCGCCTCGACGATGGCGAGCATGGCCGAGGCGCTCGGCATCGCCCTGCCGCAGAACGCGGCCATCCCGGCCGTCGATGCGCGCCGCCATGCTCTCGCCCAGTTGACGGGTCGGCGCATCGTCGAAATGGTGCATGAGGATCTGACGCTCTCCAAGATCCTCACCCCTGCGGCATTCCAGAATGCGATCCGCGTCAATGGCGCGATCGGCGGCTCCACCAATGCGGTATTGCACCTGATCGCGATCGCGCGGCGCATCGGCATCGATGTCGGCCTCGATGACTGGGACAGATTCGGCCGCGATGTGCCGACCATCGTCGATCTGCAGCCTTCCGGGCGCTTCCTGATGGAGGAGTTCTATTATGCCGGCGGCCTGCCCGCCGTCATGCGCGCGCTTGGCGAGCACGGCCTGCTGAACAAGGATGCGCCGACCGTCTCGGGCCAATCGGCCTGGGAGAACGTCGCCGACGCGCCGAACTACAACACCGAAGTCATCCGCGCATTCGACAATGCCCTTGCCGACCAGGGCGGGATAGCGGTGCTGCGCGGCAATCTCGCGCCACAGGGCGCCGTATTGAAGCCCTCGGCGGCCACGCCAAGCCTCATGACGCATCGCGGTCGTGCCGTCGTCTTCGAGACGATCGAGGACTACAAGCGCCGCATCGTCGATCCGGATCTCGATATCGACGCCGACAGCGTGATGGTCCTCAAGAATTGCGGCCCGCGTGGCTACCCCGGCATGGCCGAGGTCGGAAACATGGGCCTGCCGCCCAAGCTCCTCGCTGAGGGCGTCACCGACATGGTGCGCATTTCCGATGCCCGCATGTCCGGCACCGCCTATGGGACGGTCGTCCTGCATGTGGCTCCCGAGGCCGCCGCCGGCGGTCCGCTGGCACTGGTGCAGGAAGGCGACATGATCGAGCTCGACGTGCCGGCGCGCCGCCTGCATCTCGATGTCCCGGACGCGGAGCTGGAACGGCGCCGCGCTCTCTGGCAGCCCCCGGTACCGCCGGCCTCCGGCTATCAGAGCCTCTACGTCCAGAACGTGCTGCAGGCAGATGAAGGCGCCGATTTCGGCTTCCTCGCCGGTCCGCGCGGTGCCGGCATTCCCCGCAACTCCCATTGAGCGCGGCGCGCCTCGCGCCCAACGCCCCTCATTCCATCTTCTCGGAGCATTCCATGCGTCTTGTGCAGTTCAAGAGCCGTTCGGGCGAGCGGAAAGTCGGCTTTCCCGATGAAGGCGGCGCCTTCATCGTGCCCCTCGCCGGATCGACCACGGTCTATGATCTCGCCAGCAGCGCCATCGAGCGCGGCGTGAGCCTTGCCGCGGCCGTGGCGGCCGCCACTCACGAGGCGCCCGTCAGCTATGACGAGATCATCGCCGAAGGTCGGCTGCTTGCCCCGCTCGATCACCCGGAGCCCGCTCGCTTCTGGATCACGGGAACCGGCCTGACCCATATTGGCAGCGCCGACGCGCGGGACAAGATGCACGAGATCGCCCATGGCGCCGATGCCGACATGACGGATTCGATGAAGATCTTCCGCATGGGCCTCGAAGGCGGCAAGCCTGCGGAAGGCGAAGTCGGCGTGCAGCCGGAATGGTTCTTCAAGGGGCTCGGGACCTGTGTCGTGCCGCCGGAGACGGATATTCCGATGCCCGCCTTCGCGCTGGCGGGCGGCGAGGAGGCCGAGATCGTCGGCCTCTATCTGATCGGCCCGGACGGCAATCCCTGGCGGCTCGGCTTCGCGCTCGGCAACGAGTTCTCCGATCAGGTCACGGAAGCGCTCAACTATCTCTATCTCGCCCATTCGAAGCTGCGCGACTGCTCGATCGGGCCGGAACTACTGGTCGGTGATCTTCCCGAGGATACGAGGGGCAAGATCCGCGTCATCCGCGATGGAGAAACGCTCTGGGAGGGCGAATTCCTGAGCGGCGAAAGCAACATGTCGCATTCGGTCCGCAATCTCGAGCACTACCATTTCCGCTACGACATGTTCCGCCGGCCAGGCGACCTGCATGCTTATTTCTTCGGCGCGCCGTTGTTGAGCTGCGCCAATGGCGTCGAGACCCGCTCGGGCGACAGTTTCGAGATCGACGTGCCCGATTTCGGCCGTCCGCTGCGCAACCGCATGATCGCCACGCCCGCGCCGAGCTTCGTGGTGCGTTCGCTCTGAGCTTGACCCTATAGTCGCGGCCGCACTGCGCCGCGCCTTCCTTCTTCTATCTGGAGCCGAATATGGGCCTTCGCTTTGCCGTCGATACGGGCGGCACCTTCACGGATCTGATGGTCGCGACCGAAGAGGGCGTGCTCAGCATGCACAAGGCCTCGACCACGCCCTCCGATCCGGTCGCCGGCGTGATCGACAGCCTCAGGATCGCGGCCGAGGCGGCAGGCGAAGACCTGAACGCCTATCTCGGCCGTGGCGAGATCCTGGTCCACGGAACGACGCATGCGATCAACGCGATCGTCACCGGATCGACCGCGAAGACGGCCTTCCTGACCACGAAGGGCCATCCCGACACGCTGGTCTTCCGCGAAGGCGGGCGCATCGAGCCATTCAATTTCACCGTGCCCTATACGGAGCCCTATGTTCCGCGCGCGCTGACCTACGAAGTGCCGGAGCGCATCACCGTCTCGGGCGCGGTCAAGACGTCGCTCGACGAGGACGCCGTCGTCTCCATCCTTGAAGAAGTCCGGGCCGCCGGCGTTGAGGCGATCGGTGTTTCGTTCCTCTGGTCGGTGGTCAATCCGGCGCATGAACTCGCTGTCGGCGCGCTGATCGAGAAGCACCTCCCCGGCGTGCCCTATACGCTGTCGCACCAGATCAACCCGTCGATCCGCGAATATCGTCGCGCCTCGTCGACCTGTATCGACGCCTCGCTGAAGCCGATCATGGGCGCCTATATGCGCGGCCTGGAACAGCGCCTGCGCGAGGCGGGATTTCATGGCCGCGTGCTGGTCGTGACCTCGCAGGGCGGCGTGATGGATGCGGCGCGCGTCGCGGAAGCGCCGGTGCACCTGATCAATTCCGGCCCGAGCATGGCTCCGGTCGCCGCCAAGGCCTATGGCGCCGACGACGCTGCTGAGACGCTGATCGTCGGCGACACCGGCGGCACGACCTTCGACGTCTCGCTGGTTCGCCGTGGCCGTATTCCGCGCAGCCGCGAGACCTGGCTCGGCCAGCCCTTCCGCAGCCACATGACCGGCATGCCCTCGGTCGACGTGAAGAGCATCGGCGCCGGCGGCGGCTCGATCGCCTGGGTCGACCGGGGCGGACTGCTCCATGTCGGCCCGAAGAGCGCCGGCGCCGTGCCCGGCCCGGTCTGCTACGGCCGTGGCGGCACGAAGCCGACGCTCACAGACGCCTCGGTGGCGCTCGGCTTCATCGATGCCGAGTTCTTTCTCGGCGGCAAGATGGCGCTGAACAAGTCCGGCGCACTCGATGCGATCCGTAGCGATGTCGCCGAGCCGCTCGGCAAGACCGTCGAAGAGGCCGCCGAAGTGATCGTGGCGCTCGCGACCGAGCACATGGTCCAGGCGATCATGGATATCACCGTCAACCAGGGCATCGATCCGACGCAGGCGACCTTCGTCGCCGGCGGTGGCGCCGCCGGCCTGAACTGCGTCGCGATCGCGCGGCGCCTCGGCTGCAAGCGCGTGCTGGTGACCGAGGCAGGTGCTGCGCTCTCGGCCTCTGGCGCGCTGATCTCCGACCTGACCGCCCACCAGCAGGCGATGTTCCACACGCGCAGCGATGCCTTCGATATCGAGGGCGTCAACGGGGTTCTTGCCGGGCTGAAGGAGGCCTGCGACGCCTTCGCGGCCGGTCCGGGTGCCGGCGCAAAGGGCGTCGAGATCGACTGGTCGACCGAGGCGCGCTACACGGACCAGGCTTGGGAGATCGAAGTGCCGCTTCGCGTGCCGAGCTTTGCCGGCGGCGATGATGTCGGCGCGCTCGTCTCCGACTTCCACCAGATGCACCAGGACATCTTTGCCGTCAGCGACGACAAGGCCGGCATCGAAACGGTGAGTTGGAACGCCGAGGTCCGCTGCCGCATCGGCTCCGGCGTCCCGGGCCGTCTTGCCGCCGATGGCCGCCCGGCGAAGCTCGCCTCGCGGCCGGTCCGCTTCCTCGGCACCGACTGGATCGACGCCGATGTGTGGCGGCTCGAAGCGATCCCGCAGGGCGAGACGCTGGCCGGCCCGGCCATCGTCGAATCCGATTTCACATCGATCGTCATCGATCCCGGCGCGAAGGCCTGGCGCGACGCATCCGGCAATCTCGTCATCGAAGTCTGAGCGGAGAGAACACCATGACTGGCGCCAACGCCTCTGCCACCAAGACCATGGACGGCTCGACGCTCGCCGTACTAACCGCCCGCTTCGAGGGCATTGCCCGCAAGATGGCGAACACGCTGCACCGGACCGGACGCTCCGGCATTCTCACCATCGCGCGCGATTTCTCCTGCGTGGTGCTGACGGCGAAGCACGAGCTGCTCGCGACCGCCGAAAGCCTGCCGAACCACGTCTTGCGCGGGCCCGACATCATGTCGCGCACGATGACCGACAATCATCCGGTGCTGAAGCGCGGCGACGCCTTCCTCCATAATTCGCCCTACCATGGCTGCACGCATCCAGCCGATCACTCGATCCTGATCCCGATCATCGACGAGGAGGGCGTGCATCGGTTCACCGTGCTCGCCAAGGCGCACCAGGCCGATTGCGGCAACTCGCTGCCGACGACCTATATGGGCGCCGCCGTCGACGTCTATAATGAGGGCGCGCTGATCTTCCCGGCCGTCAAGGTTCAGGACAATTACCAGCACGTGATGGACATCATCCGCATGTGCCAGATGCGCATCCGTGTTCCGGACCAGTGGTGGGGCGATTATCTGGCTACGCTGGGGGCCGCCCGCGTCGGCGAACGCGAGATCCTCGCGCTCGGCAAGGAAATCGGCTGGGACCGGCTGGAAGACTATTCGCGGCAATGGTTCGACTATAGCGAAAAGCGCATGATCGAGGTGATCCGCGCCCTGCCGAAGGGCCGCGTGACCCGCACCAGCACGCATGACGCCTTCCCCGGCACGCCGGCCGAAGGCGTGACGATCAAGGCGACGGTCGAGGTCAAGCCCGACGAGGCGATGATCGAGGTCGACATGACCGACAATCCCGATTCAATGCCGAACGGGCTCAACCTGTCGGAGGCCTGTTCGCTGTCGGCGCCGATGATCGGCATCTTCAATTCGATCGATCACACGGTGCCGAAGAACGAGGGCAGCTTCCGTCGGATCAAGATCCATCTGCGCGATGGCTGCGTCGTCGGCCGGCCGCGCCACCCGACCTCATGCTCGGTCGCGACCACCAACATCGCCGACCGCGTCGCCAATCCGGTCCAGGCGGCGATCGCCGAACTCGCCGATGGCCTCGGCCAGGCGGAGACCGGCGCGCTGATACCGCCCTCCTGCGGCGTCGTCTCCGGCGTGCATGACGGCAAGCCCTTCGTGAACGAAGTCTATCTCGGCTGTACGGGCGGGGCGGGTACGCCCTGGACGGATGGCTGGCTCACCATCCTCCATGTCGGCAATGCCGGCATGTGCTACCAGGACTCGATCGAGATTGACGAGTTGCGCCACCCGATCTTCGTGCACCAGCGCCGGCTCATCCCGGATTCCGAAGGTGCCGGCCGCTTCCGTGGCGCGCTCGGCGCCTATTCGGAATTCGCGCCGGTCGATTGCGCCATGACGGTCGCCTATGTCAGCGACGGCAATGTCAATCCCGCGCTCGGCACACGAGGCGGCCTCGCCGGCGCACGCTCGGCCCAGTTCCGTCGCCTGGCGGATGGCTCGCTGCAACCGGTTCCCGCTTGCGCCGAAGTCGTGATCGGCCCTGATGAGACGATGGTTTCGATCAGCGGTGGTGGCGGCGGCTATGGCCATCCGCATGAACGCGATCCGGCGCGCGTCCTGCACGATGTTCGCGAAGGCTGGATCAGCCGTGAACGCGCCGAATCGGTCTATGGCGTCGCGCTCACCGAGGATGGCGAGATCGATGGCAAGATGACGGCCCAGAGGCGCGGCGCCGTCGGGCAGGTCTGATCCCACCCCGCTCCATCAAATCTGCACCGACCGAGATCAGGTTCGGTCGGTGCAGCCTGCCCGCACATGCCGGACGTTCCGGCGAGGCAGCGGCGACGCTGCGAGACCTCGAGGATGCGCGCCTATCGCCCAAGCCTCTCCCCCTGCTCCTGCCCAGTCACCCCGAAGGCGTCGCAGACGAATGTGCGGAAGGTGGTGGCGGCTTTTGATGGATCGGCGCGCCGCCAGGCCATGATCAGCGGTGCGGGGGTTGCCGGGTCGGCCAGCGGGCGTGTCGTCACGTTGCGGAAGACGAGTTCCTTCGCATAGTCCGGAAGAAGCGCGACGCCGCCGCCCATGCTCACCAGCGTCAGCAGCGTCAGCACATTGTCCGCCTCCTGGCCGCTGCCCATCACCACGCCATGCGCGCCCAGCCAGTCCTGCGTGATCCCATGCAGCACGCCGGCCTGCCGCGGATTGATCCGCACGAGGTTTTCTCCCGAGAGATCGCGCGCTGCAATCGCCGCCTTCGCCGCGAGCCGATGGTCGGCCGGGATCACCGCAACCATCTGTTCTTCCAGCACAGTCTCGCTCGCCAGCCGGTCGTCGTGCAGCGGCGGACGCATGAAGGCGATGTCGATCGAGCCGTCGAGGAGCCCGTCCTCGAGTGCGCCGGTGGGGAGGTTCTGGAACGTCATGGCGAGGCCGGGCATGCTCGCCCGCATCAGCGGCAGGACGCGCGGGAAGATCTTCACCTCGGCCGCCGGCACGAAGCCGACATTGAGCGTCGCCCGGGCCGGCCCTGCCGCCTGGCGGGCGAGCTGGCAGGCGCGCTGCGCCTGCGCCAGCACGAGGCGCGCCTCGTCCAGGAAGACGCGACCGGCCTCGGTGAGCGCGACATGCCGCTTGTTGCGCGACAGAAGCTCCACCCCGACCTCGTCCTCCAGATCGCGGATCTGGTGGCTGAGCGAAGGCTGAGCAGTATGCAGCCGCTCAGCGGCCCGCGTGAAGCTCAGTTCCTCGGCGACCGCCACGAAATAACGCAAATGTCTCAGCTCCATAGGCTTATTTAGACCTAAAAGCTCTTACTGTCCAAGTTATAAAGTATTTCCATCCGCCGCGCGCTCTGTGCAGTTTCGAGGAATTCAAGAAGAGCAACAACGCTAGGAGGAGCGCTGTGGACGACTTGTTGCATGTCCGTTCCCTTGTCAATTCCCGCGAAGGCACCGTAAAGCCGGCGATCTATACGGATCCCGACATCTATCGGCTGGAGCTTGAGCGCATCTTTGCGCGCAGCTGGCTGTTCCTCGCGCATGAAAGCATGATCCCGAAGGCCGGAGACTTCTTCACGACCTATATGGGCGAGGATGCCATACTGGTCGTCCGGCAGAAAGACGGCTCGGTCGACGCCTATCTTAACCAGTGCCGGCATCGCGGCATGCGCGTTTGCCATGCCGATGGCGGCAATACGCGCGCTTTCACCTGTCCCTATCACGGCTGGTCCTACGGTCTCGACGGCGCGCTCAACTCGGTGCCGCTCGAGAAGGAGGCCTATCGCGACCAGCTCGACAAATCGAAATGGGGTCTGACCCGCGTGACGCGGGTCGCGACCTACAAGGGCCTGATCTTCGGCAATTGGGACGCCACCGCCCCGGATCTCGAAGACTATATGGGCGACATGAAGTGGTATCTCGACGGCTTCCTCGACCGTCGTGCCGGCGGGACCGAGGTGCTGGGCGGCGTCCACAAATGGACGATCGACTGCAACTGGAAATTCGCTGCCGAGCAGTTCTGTTCCGACCAGTATCATGCCCCCTATACCCACGCCTCCGCCATCCAGGTGCTGCAGCCCACGACCGCGAACAAGGCCGACGGCTCGCCACTCGGCGAGGGCCAGACCGCGAAGCCAGTCTGGGCCGATGCGCTGGGCGGCGTGCAGTTCTCCGGCAATGGCCACGGCTCCGCCTTCTTCTTCACGGGCAAGCCGGACGCCAATGTCTGGGTCGGTGGACAGGTCTCGGCCTATTTCCGCGAGCACTATCCGGAGGCCGTCGAACGCCTCGGCGAAGTCCGTGCCAAGCGCCTCGCCGGCCACAACACCATGTTCCCGACGCTCTCCTGGCTGAACGGCACCCAGACGCTGCGCGTCTGGCACCCGCGCGGTCCGGACAAGATCGAGGTCTGGGCGTTCTGCCTCGGCGACAAGGAGATGCCGGACGACGTCAAGGACGCCCTGGTCAAGAGCCACGCCCGTTCCTTCGGTCCGGCGGGCTTCCTGGAGCAGGACGATTCGGAAAATTGGGTCGAGGTGCAGAAGGTGCTCAAGGGGCATATCGCCCGCAAGACGGATTTCTGCATGCAGATGGGACGCGGCTTCGAGGAGCGCCGCACCGACGGTATTCCGGGCCTCACCAACTACACCTTCGCCGAGACGGCCGCGCGTGGCTTCTACCAGCACTGGGCCGACATGATGTCGGCTGAGAACTGGGGCGAGATCGAGGCTCTCGCCAAGGCCTCCGAGAAGGAGCTGACCAATGTCTGATCTCGCGACACTGGACAAGGCGCCGCTCACCAACGAAAAGCTCGAGAAGCTCGCGGCGGAGATCTACCGCGTGCCGCTCGAACTGCAGCGGGAGATCGAGCAGTTCCTCTATTTCGAGGCCTCGCTGCTCGACGACTGGCGTTTCCGCGACTGGCTCGAACTGTTCGCCGAGGATGTCAGCTACGTGCTGATGACGAACACGCAGTCGCAGACCCGCGACCGGCGTCGCGGCGTGCACCCGCCGCTGACCTACATCTTCAACGAGGACAAGTACCAGCTCGAACGCCGTGTCGCGCGCCTCGAGACCGGCATGGCCTGGGCGGAGGAGCCGCCTTCTCGCACACGCCACCTCGTCGCCAATCTGCGCGTCCTCTCCTATGACGGCGAAGTCGTCGAGACGGCGAGCAACTATCATATCCACCGTGCCTCGAAGCAGACCGACATCTATTCCTTCGTCGGTACGCGACGCGACAAGCTGCGCCGCGTCGGTTCCACCTGGCAGATCTTCGAGCGCAAGATGGAACTCGATCAGTTCGTGCTCGTCGCCCCCAACATTTGCATCCTGTTCTAGAAAATGAGCGAGATCCACGTCTGTTCCGTTGACGCGCTGCCGTCCGGCGAAGGCCTCCGTGTGGAGGCTGAGCCGGCGGTCGCCGTCTTCCATGTCGGTGACGCCTTCTATGCCGTCGCTGATATGTGCACCCACGCGACCGCCTCGATGTCGGAGGGCTATGTCGACGACGACGCGACGGTCGAGTGCCCGGTTCATGCCGCGCGCTTCTGCCTGAAGAGCGGCCGCGCGCTTTGCCTGCCGGCGACCGAGGCGCTGCGCACCTTCCCGATCGTGATCCGCGATGGCGAGGTCTATGTCGACATGGGCGCCGATGCGCTCAGCGAGGCCGCAGAATGAGCTGGCTCAAGGGTGAGGCGTGCCTCGTCACGGGCGGTGGCTCCGGCCTCGGCCGTGCCATCGTCGAACGCTTCCTGGCCGAAGGCGCACATGTCGGCGTGCTGGAGCGCTCGCCGGAGAAGGTCGACCAGCTCAAGGCCGATTTCGGGTCCGACATCGTCGCCGTTCAGGGCGATGTCGCCGATTTCGCTTCAAACGCGGCCGCCGTGGCCGCAATGGAGGCGCAATTCGGCAAGCTCGATTGCTTCATCGGCAATGCGGCGATCTGGGACCATGGCGCAAGCCTCGTCGGCACGGAGGCCGAGCAACTGGCGCGCGGCTTCGACGAATTGTTCTCCGTCAATGTGAAGGGATGCCTCCTCGGCGCCAAGGCGGCGGCGCCGGCGCTCATCCGCTCCGAAGGGTCGATGATCTTCACGCTGTCGAACTCGGCCTTCTATCCCGGTGGCGGCGGCCCGCTCTACACCGCCTCGAAACATGCCGTGGTCGGACTCATTCGCGAGCTGGCCTACGAGCTTGCGCCGAAGGTCCGCGTCAACGGCGTCGGGCCGAGCGGCATGGCGAGCGACCTGCGCGGCCCGGCAGCACTCGGCCAGCAGGATCGCCGCATCATGGATTCGCGCTCGCCCGAGGCGATCCGCGCCATCCTGCCGCTGCAGTTCTTCCCCGATCCCGTTGATTTCACCGGCCCCTTCGTGCTGCTCGCTTCACGTGCCAACAACCGCACGCTGAGCGGCGTCATGATCAATGCCGATTGCGGGCTCGGCATCCGTGGCATCCGGCATGTGGCAGGCGGCCTCGATCTCTAGATCACCATGCATCCTGCCGGACGCAAAGAGGCGATCTGGCTCCTTATCTTCGCATCGGATCGACCCGAAGATCCACTTTTCGGTCCGATGCTCCAGGGACCGCAAACGGCCGTCCCCATGCCTGTTCCCCACAAGGGCAAGCCGCGCAAGAGCGGCGATCGGAGGACACCCATGACCCTATCCGAGCATCCGACCCCGATCGAAGCCGAGCCGGCGCGGGACGAGCGCAGCTTCGTCATCATCGGCGGCGGTCAGACCGGCGCCGTTGCGGCCGTCGCACTGCGTGACGAGGGCTTTGCCGGGCGGATCATTCTCGTCGGCGAGGAAACGCACCTGCCCTATGAGCGCCCCCCGCTCTCCAAGGACGTGCTGATCCAGCCCGATAAGGCCAAGGTCACGATCCATGGCGCGGATGTCTATGCCGCCCGCGCCATCGAGACGCGGCTCGGCCGGCGTGCGACGGCGATCGACCGCGCCGCTCGCATCGTCACGCTCGACGATGGCGAGACGCTTGCCTATGACCGGCTGCTCATCGCGACCGGCGCCCGCCCGCGTCCCTATCCACTGCTCGACGCCCTTGGTGGGGGCGTCTTCACCATGCGCACGCTCGGAGACGCCGAGGCGCTGCGCGCGGCCATCGCGCCGGGCAAGCGGCTGCTCGTCGTGGGTGGCGGCGTGATCGGGCTCGAGGTCGCGGCGAGCGCGACCGTGCTGGGCGCCACGGTCACGGTCATCGAGCGTGGCGACAGGCTGATGGCGCGGGCGGCGCCGCAGCCGCTCGCCGACGCGCTGATGCTGATGCACGAGGCACGCGGCGTCCGTTTCGCCTTCGGCGCGGCGCTGGCGGATGCGCGGCGTACCGAAGGCGGCGGCTTCCTGCTGACCTGCGAGGATCGGCGCAGCTTCGAGGGCGACCTGATCGTCTACGGCATCGGCGTGACCCTCAACACCGAGCCGGCCGTCGCGGCCGGTCTGGCCATCGACAACGGCATCGTCACCGACGAATTTGGCCGAACATCCGATCCCGCGATCTATGCGGCCGGCGACGTGGCGCATCAGTGGCATCAGTCGCTCGGCCGGCATATCCGACAGGAAACGTGGCAGAATGCGCGCGTGCAGGGCGCGGCCGTCGCCGCCGCCATGGTGCGGGACGTGCCCTGCGCACACGAACTCCCCTGGTACTGGACCGACCAGTACCAGAGCAATTTCCAGGTCGCGGGCTCGCCCGAGGCGACCGACTGGATCCGCCGCGGCGACCCGACTGCCGCGCGCTATACGCTCTTCGGCGTCACGGACGGCCGCATCGTCGGCGCGGTGACCGTCGACAATGGCCGCGAGATGCGCCCGGCCAAGGAGCTGATCGCATCCGGGCGCCCAGTCGACCTCGAAGCCCTCCGCGATCCCAAACAGGACCTCCGCAAGCTCGCCGCCGCGGTACGGTGAGGCCGAGGCGTCAGACGGCTCAACAGGCCCGTTCGACGGGTGATCTATCGGGCATTGCCGTGCAAACCGACGGCGCCGAGGACATTTTCTGTATTCTGCATCCCGCACTGGTCAGCCTCGACGTTCAAGTTGCTGAAGCACCAATTGCCGTCTGTGATCGGCAGCACCGAGTGACGGGAATAGCCGAGCGGAGCCGGCCTTCCCAACCGCCGCATGTTTGATGAAGCGCTGGCGCGCGCGTGGCGCCGGGCGCGTCGCACCGGCGAGGCCGCGTCATTGCTGTTGCTGGACCTGGATCACTTCAAGGAAGTGAACGATGCGCTGGGTCATTCGGCTGCTCGAACAATTGCCGGGTGCGGCTATCGAGCATCCCACACGCGGTCGACTGACCGCCAGCATCGGCGTCGCGACGCTTTCGGCCGGCGAGGACGCAGACGCCTGGCGCCATCGAGCCGACCGCGGGCTCTACGCCGCCAAAGCGGCGGGACGAGCCACGACCCGAGAAGCCATAGCCCAGAGCGCTTCCGAGCGAAGTGGGCACCGGTTTGCGTGAAGGAAGCGCGACAAATCAAATAGATAGATCATTTCGGCGTTTCCATGAAACGATGAAATGATCTAGGCGACGACCCAAACGACCGACGACACTGCCCAGCCTGGCTATTGAGCCGGCGCATCGTGGGCTCAGCCTGAGCCAAGAGGATCGTTTGCGCCCCGTCGGCGACATCCCCCCCGAGTGTGCGCCCCGCATCGCCGCGACATGACGAAGCTCCGGCCACCCCGGATCCAGATGCAGGCACAGGCGCGGGAATCGGTGCGATGTGGAGCGCGGGCCTGACGACAGACCGCGGAGCTGCCATGCCGCGCATGGGTCATGGTCGGTCAGGCGATCGAGAGAATCTCGAGTTCGTGGTTCCCTAACCGGCCAACGTCTCCCACGCGTTTCCCAAGCAAGGCAATGGCCACCGGCGAGCCATGCGAAATAGAACCTTGAGACGGGTCGGCCTCGTCCTCGCCGACGATTCGAAAGGTCTGCTTCCGCCCATCGTCACGCTCGAAGGTTACAGTGTGGCCAAAGGCGATCACTTCATTCGATGCAGGCGGCCGAGACACCTGCGCCGTGCGGATGCGTTCGGCGTAGTAGCGCATATCCCGAACGGGAAGCGCCGACTGCCGCCGCCTCTCATTGACGTCTTCCAGCGCGTCAGCGGCCTCAAGAGCCTTTTGCGCCCTGGCCAATTCGTCTTGCAGGAGACGGAGGCCCGCTTCCGTGACGAGGTTGATCCGATCGGAGATCGGGCGAGCGGGCAAAATGGTCTCCGACGCGGCCTCGGCGCTTTCTTCTTTGACAAACGCGACGCTCACGGGATCGATCTCCTGACTGGGGCTTTGCGAACTCGATTAACGGATAGAGCCGAATAAGGCTGCACAAAATCGATGATTTGGGCAAACCCCGGCTGGCCGGCTGCCCACGAGACTGCCGCGAGCGAGGCGGAAGCAGTCCCCCGGTCGGAGAACTTGCGGGCGGGCGGCGCATCGCTGATGCCGCCATCGATATTGCGGCCGACCATGACGCGATCGAACAGCGCCTGGGCATGCGCGGAAGCGCCGACCGAGCCTTCGACACTTCAGAGCGGCTGGCGTTCATCCCCAACAGCGCCGGCCCGGCCATTGCGCTCGAGCCCAATGGCGCTTGCGCTCAAACCATGTGGCGCATGCGCACCGTATTGGCGGAAGTCCGGGTGCTCGCATCAAAAACCTTGCTCGGGGATGACGTCAGCCGCACGGGTGCGGATTCCTCAGTGCCGGAACTAAGCGAGCCGTTCGATGAGCAGAGTTCGTGCTTCAAGGCTGGGACGACGCCATCGAAGGCGTCCAAGAACCTAAGGGGCGGTTCAGTCAGAGCGGAGAATCGTCAATCAGCGGGTCAGGATGGCAAGCGGCTGCAAGACTGCGAGCGTCGCGAATCAGAATTGTTTGGCCTTCCACCTGGAGGCCTGAGTTCTCGAGGCTCGCGAGCGTCCGGGAGAAGGATTCGCGCGTCATGCCGAGCTCGGAGGCGATCAGCGTCTTTTCATAGGGAAGCACGGCGCGGTCGGGGGTTCCCTGCCGTGCCGAAAGCGCGAGCACATAGCACCCGACGCGTTCCGTCGTCGTACGCAGCTTCAGGTTCTTGATCTGCCGGACCATGCGGCGGAATTGCGTCGCGAGCGAACCGATTACCGCCTGCGCCAGGACCGGATCGGCCGCAGCAGCGTCGCGAAAGACGTCCGCCTGCACGAGCAGGAAGCGCGAGGGCTCGGGCACGCGCGCCTGCATCAGATAAGGTGCGCCGCTGACCACCGCAGCCGGGATGATAAGGTCGGGCGCCCGCACGGTTTCGATCAACACCTCGCGACCTGCGCCTGACTTTCCAAGGAGTTGCGCGGAGCCGGAGACGATGATCAGCTGAAAGTTCGGCACCTCGCCCTGCTCAAACAGTACTGTCCCTGTCGGGACACTGTGCAGGATCGCATTGGCGAGCAGATCCTGCCGCCGAGCCGCCGACATCCCGGCAAGGATCGGCAGCACCTCGGCCTCGGACACCGTCGTGATCGCATCAAGCACTCCAAACATTCCTTCTTTGTGAGACATATCACGTCAACGCGTGACAAAAATCACGTCATGAATTGACCTATATCAAGCTGCCGACGCGCCGGTTGCCTCAGCCTGCCCATGGCTGGATCGAGCGCGGCACAATTTCGCCGCCTCGGCCCGAGCGCTCCGATCGCAAGAGAGTTCTGACGAATGGCGACGACCTCACATCCCGATGCCGGGCGGATCCTCGGCATGAGCACGGCCGGCTTCACGGCGTGCTTCGCAGTATGGACGATCTTCGCGATCATCGGTATCCGCATACGGTCCGATCTCGATCTGACCGAGACGCAGTTCGGCCTCCTGGTCGGGACGCCGATCCTGGCCGGCTCGCTGCTGCGGGTGCCGCTCGGCATCCTGGCCGACCGCCATGGCGGGCGCCTCATCTTCGCGGCGACCATGCTGGCGGCCGCGGTCGCAACCTTCCTGCTCGCCTACGCCACCACCTATCCGCAGATGCTTCTCGCCGCCCTCGGCGTGGGTATCGCCGGCGGCTCCTTCTCGGTCGGCGTCGCCTATGTGTCGCGCTTCTACCCGCCAGAGAGGCAGGGCCTCGCGCTCGGCATCTTCGGCGCCGGCAATGTCGGCTCGGCGGTGACGAAATTCCTCGCCCCCTTCGTGCTGGTCGCCTTCGGCTGGCAGACCGTCGCGCAGGTCTGGGCGATCGGGCTCGCGGTTATGGCCGTGCTGTTCTACTTCACGACACGGGACGATCCGGTTCACGCCGAACAGAAGCGCCGCGGCGAACAGCCGAAGAGTGCGTGGCTCGAACTCGAACCGCTGAAGAACGTCCAGGTCTGGCGCTTCTCACTCTACTATTTCTTCGTCTTCGGCGCCTTCGTCGCGCTGGCGTTGTGGCTGCCGCAATATCTGATCAACGTCTACGGACTGGACATCAAGATGGCCGGCATGATCGCCGCGTTCTTCTCGGTGCCGGCAAGCCTGTTCCGTGCCTATGGCGGACATCTCTCCGACACCTATGGCGCACGGCGCGTGCTGACATGGACGTTCCTCGTCGGCATCGTGGCGACCTTCGTCCTCTCCTATCCACCGACCGACTATGTCGTGCACGGCGCGGGTGGCGACTACGCCTTCCACCTCGCCATGGGCCTGCCCGGGTTCATTGTCGCAATCTTCGTACTCGGCTTCTTCATGGCCCTCGGCAAGGCGGCCGTCTACAAGCATATCCCGGTCTATTATCCGAACCATGTCGGCTCAGTCGGCGGCCTCGTCGGCATGATCGGCGGACTTGGCGGCTTTGTCCTGCCGATCCTGTTCGGCGTCCTGCTCGATCTCACGGGGCTCTGGACGAGCTGTTTCATGGCGCTCTTCGCCCTCGTGAGCGTCGCGCTCATCTGGATGCGCATCGCGATTGCGCAGATGGAGACGAACGCGGCCGGCGCTGCCCTCGCGAAGCTGCCGCCCTTCCCCGAGATGCAGGACATGCCGGTGCCCGTCGCCGTGCCCAAGAGGAACACGTCCGTCCTGACCGACTGGCGCCCCGAGGATCCCGTCTTCTGGAAGTCTACCGGCCGGCCCATCGCGCGCCGTAACCTCTTCCTCTCCATTCCTGCGCTGCTGCTGTCCTTCGCGGTCTGGCAGGTCTGGTCGGTGGTGGTCGCCAAGCTGCCATTGGTCGGCTTCGCGCTCTCGACCGACCAGTTGTTCCTGCTGGCGGCTCTGCCGGGCATCTCCGGTGCAGTGCTGCGAATCTTCTATTCCTTCATGGTGCCGATCTTCGGCGGCCGTCTCTGGACCACCCTCACCACCTGGTCGCTGATCATTCCGGCCGTCGGGATCGGCTATGCGGTGCAGAATCCGGACACGCCCTATGTCGTCCTGCTGATCCTCGCGCTGCTCTGCGGCTTCGGCGGCGGCAATTTCGCATCCTCCATGGCCAATATCTCGTTCTTCTTTCCGAAGGCCGAGAAGGGCAACGCGCTGGCGCTCAATGCCGGGCTCGGCAATCTCGGCGTCAGCGTCGTCCAGTTCGTCGTGCCGCTCGTGATCACGGCCGGCGTGTTCGGTTCTCTCGGCGGCGATCCGACGATGGCGAAGGGCGCGGCAGGCGAAACGCCGCTCTGGCTGCAGAATGCCGGCTTCGTCTTCGTGCCGTTCATCGTGCTCTCGGCCTTCGCCTCCTGGTTCGGCATGAACGACATCGCCTCGGCAAGGGCTTCCTTCGCCGAGCAGGCGGTGATCTTCCAGCGCCGGCACAACTGGATCATGTGCTGGCTCTATACGGGCACCTTCGGCTCGTTCATCGGCTTCTCCGCCGGCTTTCCTTTGCTCGCCAAGATGCTCTTCCCCGAGGTCAATGCGCTCTCGCTGGCCTTTCTCGGGCCGCTCGTCGGCGCGCTCTCCCGCTCGGGAACCGGCTGGCTCGCCGATCGCTATGGCGGGGCACGCGTCACGCTGTTCGTCTTCGTCCTGATGATGGCCGGATGCGGCGCGGTGCTCTGGTTCATCGGCATCAAGGACCAGCCCGGCGCGTTCTGGGGCTTCTTCGGCGCCTTCCTGCTGCTCTTCTTCGCCACGGGCGTCGGCAATGCCTCGACGTTCCAGATGATCCCGGCGATCTGCGCGAAGGAGATGGATCGGCTCATGCCGGGTGCCGACGCCGAGACGCGTCGTCGCCAGGCCGACAAGGAAGCCGCCGCCATCACGGGCTTCACCTCCGCGATCGCAGCCTTCGGCGCCTTCTTCATCCCCAAGGGGTTCGGTACTTCGATTGCGCTCACCGGCAGCGCCGAGGCCGCGCTCTGGGGCTTCCTCGGCTTCTATGTGAGCTGCCTCGCCATCACCTGGTTCGTCTACGCCCGAAAGGGTGGCCTGCTGCACGACGTCGAGCGGGCTCGCCGCGGCGCCGTCATGCGTCCGGCCCGGACCGCCTGATCCATACGCGAAACAAGGGACCACACCCATGTCGCATTTCCTCGACCGCCTGACCTTCTTCCGGAAGAACGTCGATACATTCTCGGATGGTCACGGCGTGGTCACCGCCGAAGACCGCTCCTGGGAGGACGGCTATCGCAAGCGCTGGCAGCACGACAAGATCGTCCGCTCCACCCATGGCGTGAACTGCACCGGCTCCTGCTCGTGGAAGATCTACGTCAAGGGCGGAATCGTCACCTGGGAGACGCAGCAGACCGACTATCCGCGCACGCGGCCCGACCTTCCCAACCATGAGCCGCGCGGCTGCTCGCGCGGCGCGTCCTACAGCTGGTACCTCTATTCCGGCGCGCGGGTGAAATATCCCATGATCCGCAGCCGCCTGCTGCGCCTTTGGCGTGCCGCGAGGGCTACGCTCTCGCCGGTCGCCGCCTGGGCATTGATCGTGGAGGATGGCGACAAGCGCCATTCCTATACGTCGATCCGTGGCCATGGCGGCTTCGTGCGGGCGACATGGGACGAGGCGAACGAGATCATCGCCGCCGCCAATGCCTATACGATCCGCAAGCATGGTCCCGACCGCGTCATCGGCTTCTCGCCGATCCCGGCGATGTCCATGGTCTCCTATGCCGCCGGGGCACGCTATCTCTCGCTGATCGGCGGCGTCTGCCTCTCCTTTTACGACTGGTACTGCGACCTGCCGCCGGCGAGCCCGCAAACCTGGGGCGAACAGACCGACGTTCCGGAAAGCGCCGACTGGTACAATGCCGGCTTCATCATCTTGTGGGGTTCCAACGTCCCGCAGACGCGCACGCCCGATGCGCATTTCTATACCGAGGTCCGCTACAAGGGCACGAAGAGCGCCGTCGTCAGCCCGGACTATGCCGAGGCGACCAAGTTCGCCGACATCTGGCTGAACCCCAAGCAGGGCACCGACGCGGCGCTGGCGCTGGCCATGGGCCATGTGATCCTGCGCGAGTATCACCTTCAGCGGCAGGTTCCCTATTTCGACGACTATCTGCGCCGCTTCACGGACATGCCGTTCCTCGTCCGCCTCGAGGAACGCGACGGCCGGCTGGTGCCTGAGCGGCTGCTGCGCGCCTCCGAGATCGCGAGTTCGCTCGGCGAGACCAACAATCCGGAATGGAAGACCGTCGCGATCGACGAAGCGAGCGGCGCGCTCGTCGCCCCGCTCGGCTCCATCGGCTACCGCTGGGGTGAAAGCGGCAAGTGGAACCTCGAGGAGAAGGACGGAGCGGGACGGGATACGCGCCTCAAGCTCTCCCTCGCCGGCGATGGCGCCGAGGTCAGGGCCGTTGACTTTCCCTATTTCGGTCGCCGGGCCAGCGAGCATTTCGTCGCGACGGACCACCCGGAGATCCTGACCCGGAACGTGCCGGTCTTGACCATCGCGACCGCCGAGGGGGGCACGGCGACTGTCGCCACCGTCTATGATCTCATGATGGCCAATTACGGCCTCGATCGCGGGTTCGGCGGCGGCAATGTCGCCTCGTCCTATGACGAGGACGTGCCCTTCACCCCAGCGTGGGCGGAACGGATCACGGGCGTCAAGCGCGACGCCATCATCACCGTGGCGCGTGAATTCGCGACCAATGCCGAGAAGACCGACGGCCGCTCGATGATCATCATCGGCGCGGGCATGAACCACTGGTACCACATGGATATGGGCTACCGGGGCGTGATCAACCTCCTGGTGTTCTGCGGTGCCGTCGGCAAGTCGGGCGGCGGCTGGTCGCATTATGTCGGGCAGGAGAAGCTACGGCCGCAGACCGGCTGGACGCCGCTTGCCTTCGGGCTCGACTGGTCGCGCCCGCCGCGGCATCAGAACGCGACCTCGTTCTTCTATGCCCATACCGACCAGTGGCGCTATGAGACGGTAACGGCGGCCGAGATCCTGTCGCCGACGGCGCCGGAAGGCGACTGGAAGGCGAGCTTCATCGACTTCAACGTCCGCGCCGAGCGCATGGGCTGGCTGCCCTCGGCGCCGCAGCTGAAGCAGAACCCGCTCGACATCGCGGCCCGCGCCCGTGATGCCGGAACCGAGCCGAACGACTATGTCGCCAAGGCGCTGAAATCCGGCGAGCTGGAGCTCTCCTGCCACGACCCGGACGATCCGGCGAACTGGCCGCGCAACATGTTCGTGTGGCGCTCCAACCTGCTCGGCTCCTCCGGCAAGGGCCACGAATACTTTCTGAAGCACCTGCTCGGCACCACGCATGGGGTCATGGGCAAGGATCTCGGCGCCGACGGCGCCGTGCGCAACACCGAAATCGTCTGGCACGAGGAGGCGCCGGAGGGAAAGCTCGACCTGCTCGTCACGCTCGACTTCCGCATGTCGACCACCTGCGTCTATTCCGACATCGTCCTGCCGACCGCCACCTGGTACGAGAAGAACGACCTCAACACCTCCGATATGCACCCCTTCATCCATCCGCTCTCGGCCGCGGTGGATCCGGCCTGGGAAGCGCGCTCGGACTGGGAGATCTACAAGGAGCTCGCGAAGCGCTTCTCCGAGATCGCACCGGAGGTGCTCGGCGTCGAGGAGGACGTCGTGCTCACGCCGATCCAGCACGACACGCCCGGCGAGATGGCCCAGCCCTTCGATGTCGCGGATTGGAAGCGCGGCGAAACCCTCCCGATCCCCGGCCGCACCATGTCCACGGTCAATGTCGTCACGCGCGACTATTCGCAGATCCATGCCCGTTTCACCGCCCTCGGCCCGCTGATGACCGAGATCGGCAATGGCGGCAAAGGCATAGCCTGGAAGACGGGGCACGAGGTCGAGGCGCTCGGCGCGCTCAACGGCGTGCACCGCGACGGGCCGGCGAAAGGCCTGCCGAAGATCGAGACGGACATCGACGCGACCGAGGTGATCCTCATGCTCGCGCCGGAGACGAATGGCGAGGTCGCGGTCAAGGCATGGGAGGCCCTATCGAAGGCGACCGGGCGCGAGCATGCTCATCTCGCCCGCGCGAAGGAAGACGAAAAGATCCGCTTCCGCGACATCCAGGCGCAGCCGCGCAAGATCATCTCCTCGCCGACCTGGTCCGGCATCGAGAGCGAGAAGGTCTGCTACAGCGCCGGCTATACGAATGTGCACGAACTGATCCCCTGGCGCACCCTCACGGGCCGCCAGCAGCTCTATCAGGATCATTTATGGATGCGGGCCTTCGGCGAAGGCTTCGTCACCTGGAAGCCGCCCGTCGATCTGAAGACGATCCCCGCCGTCAAGGGCGCGCGACCGAACGGCAATACCGAGATCGTGCTCAACTTCATCACCCCGCACCAGAAATGGGGCATCCACTCGACCTATACCGACAATCTGCTGATGCTGACGCTCAATCGCGGCGGCCCGGTCGTCTGGATCTCCGAGACGGACGCGCGGAGCGCCGGCATCATCGACAATGACTGGGTCGAGGTCTTCAACGCCAATGGCGCGCTGACGGCCCGCGCCGTCGTCTCCCAGCGCGTCAAGCCCGGCATGATGATGATGTATCACGCGCAGGAGAAGATCATAAACACGCCCGGCTCCGAGATGACCGGCAACCGGGGCGGCATCCATAACTCGGTCACGCGCACCATCCTGAAGCCGACCCACATGATCGGCGGCTACGCGCAGCAATCCTACGGCTTCAACTATTACGGGACCGTGGGCTCGAATCGCGATGAATTCATCGTGGTCCGCAAGATGAACGAAGTCGACTGGCTCGAAGAACCCACTGACGCCGATGCCCACAAGGAGGCAGCAGAATGAAGATCCGCGCCCAGATCGGAATGGTGCTGAACCTCGATAAGTGCATCGGGTGCCACACCTGTTCGGTGACGTGCAAGAACGTATGGACCAATCGCGAGGGCGTCGAATACGCCTGGTTCAACAATGTCGAGACCAAGCCCGGCGTCGGCTATCCCCGCGAATGGGAGAACCAGGCGAAGTGGAACGGTGGCTGGCGACGCAAGAAGAGCGGTCGCATCGAGCCGCGCATCGGCGCCAAATGGCGGGTGCTCGCCAATATCTTCGCCAATCCGGACCTCCCCGAGATCGACGATTATTACGAACCGTTCACCTTCGACTACGAGCATCTTCAAACGGCCAAGGAATCGAAGGCCTTCCCAACGGCACGGCCGCGCTCGCTCATCACCGGGGAGCGGATCGAGAAGATCGAATGGGGCCCGAACTGGGAGGAGATCCTCGGCGGCGAGTTCGAGAAGCGTTCGAAGGACATCAATTTCGAAGGCGTCCAGAAGGAGATCTACGGCGAGTTCGAGAACACCTTCATGATGTACCTGCCGCGGCTCTGCGAGCACTGCCTGAACCCGGCCTGTGTCGCGGTCTGCCCGTCCGGCGCGATCTACAAGCGCGAGGAGGACGGCATCGTCCTCATTGATCAGGACAAGTGCCGCGGCTGGCGCATGTGCGTCTCGGGCTGTCCTTACAAGAAGATCTATTACAACTGGTCTTCGGGAAAGTCCGAGAAGTGCATCTTCTGCTATCCGCGCATCGAGTCCGGTCAGCCGACGGTCTGCTCGGAGACCTGCGTCGGCCGCATCCGCTACCTTGGCGTGATCCTCTATGACGCAGACCGCATCGAGGCCGCTGCCTCGACGGCGAACGAGCAGGATCTCTACGAGGAACAACTCTCGCTGTTCCTCGATCCGAACGACCCGGCGGTGATCGCGCAGGCGCGTGCCGACGGGGTGCCGGAGACCTGGATCGAGGCGGCACGCCATTCCCCGGTCTGGAAGATGGCAATGGAGTGGAAAGTCGCCTTCCCGCTCCATCCCGAATACCGCACCCTGCCGATGGTCTGGTATGTGCCGCCGCTGTCGCCGATCCAGTCGGCCGCCGCGTCGGGGCGCATGGGCGTGGACGGCGTCATGCCGGATGTCCGCTCGCTGCGAATTCCGCTGCGCTATCTCGCGAACATGCTGACGGCTGGCAAGGAGGAGCCCGTGGCGCTCGCCCTCGAGCGCATGCTCGCCATGCGGGCCTATATGCGGGCAAAGACGGTCGACGGCCATATCGATCCGCGCATCGCCGAGAAGGTCGGCCTCACCGGCGCGGCGATCGAGGACATGTATCAGGTGATGGCGATCGCCAATTACGAGGATCGCTTCGTCATCCCGACCGCGCATCGCGAATGGAGCGAGGATGCCTACGAGGCGCGCGGCTCCTGCGGCTTCTCCTTCGGCAATGGCTGCTCGGGTGGCGAGACCGACCTCAATCTCTTCGCAACGAACAAGACGGGCAAGGCTCGCAATCCGATGGAGATCGCATGATGGCGACGACCTTCAAGGCGCTCTCGGCGCTCCTCTCCTATCCTTCGCCGGTGCTGCAGGCGGCCGTGCCCGAGATCCGGAACGTCCTGACGGCGGAGGAACTGGTCCCGCGTCGTCGGCTCGATGCGCTCTGGCCGTTCCTCGATGCGCTCGCCGCTGGCGATCCAATCGAGGTGCAGGAGCGCTATGTCGAACTCTTCGATCGCGGCCGGCATCTCTCGCTGCATCTGTTCGAGCATGTCCACGGCGAGAGCCGGGACCGCGGCCAGGCGATGGTCGATCTGGCAGCCCTCTATGAGCGGGGCGGCATGGTGCTTTCGACCGGGGAACTGCCCGATTATCTGCCGCTCTTCCTCGAATATCTGTCGACGCGTCCTGAAGGCGAGGCGCGGAAGGAACTCGCCAACACGCTGCCGATTCTCGAGGCGCTCTGCGAAAGGCTGGCGCGTCGTGACTCGGGCTACGCGGCCGTCGTGGCGGCGGTGGCCGCTCTGGCCGGCAGCAGCATTCAGTTTGCCGGCGAAATTGCGCCTGAAGATCGGGACGGCGACCTCGCGGCCCTCGACGCCGAATGGGAGGAGACCGCCGTCGCCTTCGGCCCCGGCGACGCGAGCGACGGATGCTCCGTCGACCGCCTCAGGATCCAGATGCGCGCCGGCAGCCGCGACGTCCGGCGCGGCGCAGCCGGCGCATAGGAGAGCGATCGATGTCCGCCTATCTCAACCACCTTGTCTTCGGCTGGTATCCCTATCTCTGCCTCACCGTCTTCCTGCTCGGCAGCCTTATTCGCTTCGACCGCGAGCAGTACACCTGGAAGACGGGCTCGTCGCAATTGCTGCGCCGGCGGCAGCTGCGCTGGGGCTCGAACCTCTTTCATGTCGGCATCCTCGTCATCTTCGGCGGCCATTTCGTCGGCCTGCTGACCCCGATCTGGGTATTCGGCGCGCTCGGCATCAGCCACAGCTTCAAGCAGGGCCTCGCCATCACGGTCGGCGGCATCGCCGGCATCGCCTGCTTCATCGGCATTGCGATGCTCGCGCATCGCCGCCTGTTCGATCCGCGCATCCGTGTGACGTCGAGCTTCGGCGACATCGCCATCCTGCTGCTCCTGTGGGTGCAACTCACCCTCGGCCTCTCCACCATCTTCGTCTCGCTCGGCCATATGGACGGCCATGAGATGGTGAAGTTCATGAACTGGGCGCAGGGCATCCTGACATTGCAGCCTGACGCTTCGGCCTACGTCGCCGACGTCAGTCCCATCTTCAAGGCACATCTGCTTCTCGGGATGACGATCTTCCTCGTCTTTCCGTTCACGCGCCTCGTCCACATCTGGAGCGCGCCGGTCTGGTATCTCGGCCGGCCCGGCTATCAGGTCGTGCGCACGCGCTTTGCGGACCCGGGCAAGCGCCGCGCCTCGTTGCCCGCTGCGCACCCCGCAGTTCAGGCCGGACCGGCGCGCACCACGCGCCCGCAGGGAGAGTGACCATGGCGACCCTTGTCATCGACCATGCCGCCGCGAGCAGCCACGCCGACCAGCACCCGCACGAGCACGGGCCAGCGCCCGTTCCGACCGCACCATCACCGGAGCGGGTCGCCATGCCGGCGGTCAGCGTGAACGGCGTGCCGATCAGCCGCAAGGCGATCGCCGCCGAGGTGCAGAACTTCCCGGCCCCCAATCCCGGCGAGGGCTGGCGCGCCGCGACCCGTGCGCTCGTCATCCGCGAACTCCTGCTGCAGGAGGCGGCCCGCCTCGAACTCGCGGCCGAACCGGCCACGGATGCCGAGGGACGTGTCGAGACTCGGGAGGAAGCGTTGATCCGCGGCCTGACGGAGCGCGAGATCACCGTCCCTGAAGCCGACGAGGTGACGCTGCGCCGTTTCTACGGCAACAACCGGCAGCGCTTTACCAACGCGCCGCTGTTTGAGGCCGATCACATCCTCCTCGCCGCCCGCCGCGACGATGCCGCCGACTTCGCCGCAGCCCGCCAGACCGCGACGTCGCTGCGGGCGAGGCTCCTGGCCGGGCACGAAGACTTCGCGGCGCTTGCCCGCGCGCATTCCGATTGTCCGTCCGCCGCGCTCGGCGGCAGCCTCGGCCAGATCGGGCCCGGCGACACGACGGCGGAGTTTGAGGCCGCGCTCGTCGGCCTGGCGCCCGGAGCGATCTCGGAGCCGGTCGAGACGCGCTATGGCGTGCATCTCATCCGGCTCAATCGCCGTGTCGAAGGACGCGTCCTGCCGTTCGAGGCGGTGCGTGACGCGATCGCAGCCTATCTCGACGCGCATGTCCGCCGGCAGGCGACGGCGCAATACATCGCGATCCTGGTGGGCCGGGCCGATATTCGCGGCATCGCCATGGATGGCGCCGCTTCGCCTCTGGTCCAGTGAGGTCATCATGTTCGGACGATTGATCGCCTCGCTGGACGAGCCCGGGGTTTCGGAGCGCCTCGTGTCGGCGCTTGAGGCGCCGGCCTTGCAGAACCGCCTGGACTCTGCCGCCGCTGCTGCAAGCAGGACCCCCGCGGAGGTGGTCGCGTCGGCCGTACGCGGGTTCCTCGACACGGCCTCGGATGAGGAATGGCTGCAGCTCGTCGGGATCATGGGCCGCGCGACCGACCCCGGCCTCGCCGCGATGCGCGCCATTCTGGAGCGATCCCTCCCGCCCGCCTCGGTGGCGTCATGAGCATGCCAGCCCCCGACTGCTGCCATCGCCCGCATGACGTGCTCGCCGGCTTCGACGCGGCCCGCGAGTTGGCGCGCGCCATGGTGCGGCCGACGGCACGGCACGAGATCGTCCCGCTCGCGGCCGCCACCGGGCGCATTCTGGCCCGCCCCGTCGTAGCGCCGCATGCGTTGCCGCCTTTCGACCAGGCGGCGATGGACGGCTATGCGATCCGTCTCGGCGACGGCGGCGGCCATGCTGCAGCCTTGCCTCTTTGCGGCACCACTGAGGCGGGCGACCCACCGGCGAGGCTCGCGTCCGGCACGGCCCATGGCGTGATGACCGGTGGCGCACTTCCCGAAGGCGCCGACACCGTCGTGATGATCGAGGCGACACGGCGGATCGGCGGGCGGATCCTGTTCGAGCCTGGTCCGACGCCCGGCAGCCATATCAGGCGCGCCGGGGAGGATGTTCCAGCCGGCGTAGTGGTCAATCATCCCGGCGACCGCCTCGACTGGGCGCAGATCGGCCTGCTCGCGGCGCTCGGCATCGGCGCCGTGTGCGTCGCGGCACCGATCCGCATCGCGGTGCTGACGACGGGATCGGAACTGCGCCCCGCCGGCTCGATGCTTTCCGGCGGCGCGATTCACGATTCCAACGGTCCGATGCTCGCCGCGCTGCTGGGCGGACCCGGCACCGAAATCGAACTCGTGACCGTTCCCGACGATCGCGCCGCGATCGCGGCGAATCTTGCGATCGCGGCGCGTGGCTGCGATCTCGTCGTTACGACGGCCGGAATGTCGGTCGGCGGGCGCGATCACGTCCGCGATGCCGTCGCCGATAGCGGCGGCACGCTCGATGTGGTCAAGGTCGCCATGAAGCCCGGCAAGCCGCTGGCGCTCGGCCGGATCGGCGCAGCGATCTTCGTCGGCCTCCCCGGCAATCCCCAAGCCGTCGCCTGCGGCGCCCTCGCCTTCCTGCGGCCGATGATCGATGCGCTCGCCGGCCGACCACCCGGGTCACCGCTCTTCGCGGCCGCGGCTTTCGCCCAGGGCGCGCGAGTCGACCGGCGCACCGCGCTGGTGCCGGTCCACCTCTCCCATCGCCAGGGTCGGCTGATCGCGGAGCAGGCCGGGCCAGAGGGCTCCCATCGCCTGGCGCCGCTCGCCGCCGCCGATGCCGTGGCGGTCGTGCCTCCGCTCGCAGGCCTCATGCCGGGTGCGTTGGTCGAGGTGCTCCCCTTTGGCGCTCCGGGAACATCAGGGGGATACGGACGATGAGCTGTACGCTTACCGACGGCTTTGGCCGCCGCATCACCTATCTCCGGCTCTCGGTGACGGATCGCTGCGACCTGCGCTGCGTCTATTGCATGTCCGACGACATGACTTTCGTGCCGCGCCGCGATCTGCTCAGCCTCGCGGAGCTCGATCGCCTCGCCGCCGCCTTCATCGCGCGTGGCGTCACCAAGATCCGCATCACCGGCGGCGAGCCGCTGGTGCGCAAGGGCATCATGACGCTGTTCGGTAGTCTGTCTCGCCACCTTGCCGCCGGCCGCCTGCAGGAGCTGACGCTCACCACCAACGGCACGCTGCTTGCGACCCATGCCGAGGCTCTGGCGGCATCCGGAGTCCGGCGGGTCAACGTGTCGCTCGACACGCTCGATCCGTCCCGCTTCCGCGCCATCACGCGCCGCGGCACGCTGGGCGTCGTGACGGACGGGCTTCGCGCGGCCCGGGAGGTGGGGCTGCGCGTCAAGCTCAATACCGTGGCACTCAAGGGGATCACGGAGACGGAAATCCACGATCTCATCGCCTTCGCGCATGGCAACGACATGGACCTGACCCTGATCGAGACCATGCCGCTCGGTGATGTCGGCGCCGATCGGACCGACCAGTATGTGCCGCTGACGACGCTGCGCCGTCTCATCGAGAGCCGCTGGACGTTGACCGACATGGCGGAACGCAGCGGCGGTCCGGCTCGCTATGCGCGCATCCGCGAGACCGGCGGGCGGATCGGCTTCATCACGCCGATGAGCCACAGCTTCTGCGAGAGCTGCAACCGCGTGCGCGTCAGCGCCACCGGCACGCTCTACTCCTGCCTCGGGCAGGAAGATCAGACAGACCTCCGCGCCGCGCTCCGCGGCTCCGAGGCGGACGAAGTGCTGCACGCCGCGATCGACGGCGCGATCCGCACGAAGCCGCGCGGCCATGATTTCCGGATCGAGCGCGGCCGGCCGGAACTCGCACGCCACATGTCGGCACTCGGCGGATAGGAGGCCTGCATGATGGCGGATGTCGCGCACCGACCGATCACGGCAATCGTCTATGCCGATGGGGCGGCCTTCGAGGCCCTCCTCGAGGAGACGGTCAGAAACCTCGCAGCACGGGGCCTTCGCCTCGCCGGCTTGGTCCAGCAGAGCATCGCGCGCCCGGATCGGCGCAAATGCGACATGGCGCTGCGCGATCTTGCCACCGGACGGCTGCACCCGATCTCCGAGCATCGCGGCGAGGCGGCGCGCGGCTGCACGCTTGACGTCGATCTTCTCCTGCGCGCCTGCACCGCCGCCGAACCCGGGCTGGCAGCTGGCACCACCCTGGTGGTGCTGAGCAAGTTCGGCAAGGTCGAGTGCGAGGGCGGCGGCGTTCGCGGCCTGATCGAGGCAGCGCTGGAGCGCAGCATTCCCGTGATGATCGGCGTTCCGGCGATCAATCTCCGGCCCTTCAAGGCCTATGCCGGCGAATTCGCCCGCCTTGTGCCCGTCGAGGATTTTCACCCCGGTCTGTTCGACGAAGCGCTGGCACCGGGGGTCTGCTGATGGATGATTTTGCTCGTCTCGCCAGAAAGAACCGCCGCAACCACCCGCTCGCGCGGATCATTCGAAAGAACTCGGACCATCGATGCTGGCCTCCGCCCAGCCAGCATCTTGAAGCACAAACTCATCACGACGGGAATCCCACCGATTCAATCAAAAGCAGAAACGCCCTAGTTCATTACTGGCCGATTGAAGAACATCAACGCACCTTATGGGTATGCAACGCGGATCGTCAGGGTTTGAACGAGGCCAGTTGCTCGTGCAGCATAGGATAAAGCTCTTCACCTTTCATGCTCAGCATCGATTTGAGGTTCCGCGTCGGTTCATCAGCCAGAACTTCCATTGCACCATCGGAGACACCGTCATAGGCCTGGGCAACGACACTGGCGGCGCTCACCTTCGGGAAATCCCAGCGCGATGACATCGGCGTGTCGATCATGCCGACCAAGAGGCCGATAACCTGCGTGTTCTGTGCCTGCAGTTGGAAACGCAGGCCATTCGTCGCGGACCACATCGCGGCCTTGGAAACGGAGTACCCGGTCGAAAGGCCGATCCATGCCGCAGTCGACAAGACGTTGAGGATCGTTCCGCCGCCATGGTTTGCCAAGATGGGCACGAAAGCATTGGCGACGCGCAGCGTGCCGAAGAAGTTGGTTTCGAAAATGCGTCGCAGCTCCGCCTCCGGACCCGACATCGAATCGCCGGCCGGCGCAATGGCTGCGTTGTTGATGAGCAAGTCGACGTCGGTTGCCTGTGCTGCGGCACGAGATATTGAATCGGGATCGGTGATGTCGAGCGCCAGCGCTTGAACGCGGCTGTTTTCCCAATGGCGAGGCTTGCGCGCAGCCGCATAGACCTTGGTGGCGCCCCGCTCCAGCGCCTGGATCACAAACTGCTCGCCGAGGCCGCCATTCGCGCCTGTTACCAACACGGTCCGGCCGTTGAGTGACTTTTCCATCTGAATTCCCTATTTATGCGGGGAGTCTCCCCGTATCGATCTATATGGGGATACTCCCCACTTATGCAAGCAGGAAGCGATGATCAATATGTTCGCTGGGCAGGAGCCTCTCGAAGCCACGCCCAAGGTTCGCCGACCACGCAGCGACGCGCTGCGTAATCGCGAGGCCATTCTGGATGCGGCGCGCCGAACGTTTGAGGCCGAAGGGGTCATGGCGCCGCTTGACGGCATTGCCGTGCTGGCCGGGGTTGGCAATGCAACGCTCTATCGCAACTTTCCGACCCGGGAAGATCTACTCGCCGCGGTGATCCAGTCGAGCTTCGATGATGCGCTCGCCTATGGCCAGGAATTGTCTGCTGAACTTGAGCCGGCGCCCGCACTGGCGGAATGGTTGGTCGGGCTGGCTTGGCGACTGCATATCTGGCATGAGCTGCCCTATTGTCTGGCGTCGGCCCATGCCGATACTGCGGCGACGCTGAACGACTCGAACCGGCCCTTGATCGTGGAGACAGGGCGCTTGTTGCGGGCCGCTCAGGCGCGCAACCAGGCCGCAGCCGGTGTCACTGCCGAACAAGTCTTCGAGCTCGTGCTGGCTCTGTCATGGGCCATCGATCGCTACAAGGACACCGAGTCCGTGGCGCGTCAACGCGTGCTGATGGGGACGGTCGGCGTGTTTGTGTCCTGCAAACAGTCGGACGATGGCAATGGACCCGATGGTGGCTGAACGACGGCCATAGGACAGAAATGGCATCGACTGACGTCATATTCCCCTTCCGCGCGGCAGGGATGCGATGTTCGCAGGTTTTCATCGACTTGCGATAGCTGCGCACGAGGAAACGCAGCGCAGAACTATGGCGCATACCATCCCGATCAATCGGGATATAAGTTCAGGCAAATTGGCAGCCAAGCCAAAAAATCAATAGCTAAGAGAAATCTGTGGCGGTGGGCGCAGTCCGCCGTGAACCCGTCTCTGCCGGCTTCCCTGTTCCGAGCAGAATCGCCAGAGAGGGCCTTCCTCGCGACCTCGGGTCGCGTGCCCGCTGGAAAGTGACGCGATTTCCGTGCGTTACCTGAATATCTTTGTGAAATGATGGGCCGATTTTTCGACATCTGGAAGGGTGTTCTCAGCCGCTATCAGGGGAAATCGATTGTCGTTTGGCGGGATTGCGTTGTCGTTAGCCGGGATCAGACTGCAAGCTTGCGGGATCCGCTTGCGCGATTGCGGAATCGCTTTGCCACATGCCGGTTCGGCACTGTCGTTATCCGGTGCTGCCTTGCCGTTAAGCGGGCAAGCATCGCCGCTTTGCGGTATCCGATGGTCGAATTCGGAATTGGCCAGACCGTAGGCGCTCCAACGCCGAGAACATGCGCACTTCCGACGACGAGCAGCTCATCGCGGCGGAATTTTGGATTGCCCCGAGTTTTCTGGACGCCCTCAGTTTGTGTTTCACTCGGCGGCTCCGGGTCGACGTTAGTCCCGGTCGGGAGGACGGGACGGCTCGCCCGCCTCATCGAATATGACCCGCTCTATTGCGACACGGTTCCCCGCCGCAGGCAGCGCGTTGCGGCAAGAGCGTCGTCACGGGACGAAGCTTCGGGGACCATGAGGAAGTGGTAGCCGGTGCCAGCCAGGGAGGCGTCGATGGCGGGGTTTGAGGATCATGATGAGCCGCTCGTCTATACGAATCCGCCAGGCTGGATACGCTTCCAGAAGGGTCGGTCGGGCAATCCAAAGAGCCGGCTGTGAATAGGCGCCGAAGCGGGACCCCAGACCAGATGGCTTCAACTCATTGACGATACTTCAGAAAGCCTAAGTCTGGCTGGGCCTCGATCGGCGCCGATCATGACCCCGGCTGTACTCGAAATAAATAATGAAAATTGGATATTCAGGTCGACCCAAGCCGAGGCCTCCAGTCCGCGCCTATTCACAATCGTCTTCCGCTCCTCCCAGCCAGGAGATTTTGCCGCGGAACACTTCAACTGAAAACGGTCCATTTTTCGGGGCTCAGATCAAACCCACCGAGGCGCTAACCGCAGCCGGACTAAAGAGCAGTGGCGCGTCACTGTCGCAGTCTCAAGAGCGCCCCGTGTATTCCTCTACTATTATGACGAGTTACGATCTAATGATCACAACCAAGAAATATTCGGGGTGACTGTTCAGAGGGGGGCTGAATGGCGACGTCAGAACAGCGCCACCGCATGGCGGCGACGATACTTGATTTCGAAGCTAGGCGTGACCGCGACGGAAATCTCAAGGTCTATAAGCTCCCCGCCGGCGATGGCGGCGGTGCCTATGAGGTCGGCGGCATCAATGAGCGCTACAACAAGCCCGTCGCCGACGCGTTGGTTGCGCTGCTCGCACAGAAGAAGTTCGCCGAGGCCGAAGCACTCGCGACCGATTTCATCGCCGAGGACACGGATCGTGCCGCCGCCTGGACCCGGATCCCGGCGATCGAATCCTACCTGCGCGACTGCGTCTTCAACCGCGGCGCCGGCGGTGGTGCCCGCATCCTGCAGCGGGCGCTCGGCGTCGCCGATGACGGCGCCGTCGGCAAGACGACCCGCGACGCCGAGACGGCGGCGGAGAGCGATGCCCCGGCGCTTCTGAAGAAGCTGCGCGCGGCACGCGAAGCCTATGAGCGCGACGTCGTCCATCGCGACGAGAAGAGCAAGTTCTGGAAGGGGCTGGTCAATCGCTGGAACAAGGCGCTCGACATCGCCAAGACCTTCCCGATGACGGCAGAAGCGGCTCTGGCTCCCTCCGCCGCCCCGGCAGCAGTTGCTGCCTCGGCGCTTGCCGCTGCCCCCGCGCCCTTGGCGATGGCCGGCGGGCCCGGCGTGACGGGCGGCATTATGGCCGCGAATTCCCTTCATCTCGCAGGGATTGCCGCCTTGCCAACCGCCGACGCGCCGCAGCCGGCGACGCTTTCGGCACTGCGGATCGGCATGTCGGGACCGCGCATCCTCGCCTGGCAGACCTTCCTGAGAGGGCAGGGATTCGATCCGGGCGCCCTCGATGGCGGTTTCGGCGAGCATACGCGCGATGCGACCAAGGCGTTCCAGAAGCGGGAGAAACTCACGGCCGATGGCGTCGCGGGGCGCGCAACGCTGCTGGAGGCGGCGTCGATCGGCCTTGAGCTGATCGAGGAACCCGCGAACGACGATACGAGCTCCAATTTTCCGCCGCGTCCGGGCTTCTCGCCGCTCGTCACCAACGCGCAGCGCGAGGCGCTGTTCGGCCATTATGATTTCGTGTCGGCGCCGCAGCCCGGCAATCTTGAGGCAATCCGCATCCTCGGCAGCTGGGAAAGGGACAACATCATCGCCGTGCCGATCCCGCAGCTGCGCAAGGCGCTAGGTTCCAAGGCGCCGCAGACGATGCAGTTCCACCGCCTGGCGGCCGCGCAGCTGCAGGGCATGTGGGCGGCATGGGAGAAGGCGGAGCTGCTCGACCGAGTGCTGATCTATGACGGTTCGTTCGTGCCCCGTTTCGTGCGCGGCAGCCGCACCAATCTCAGCAATCACGCCTTCGGTAGTGCCTTCGACATCAATGAGAAGTTCAACAAGCTCGGCCATCGGCCGGCCCTTGTCGGCGAGAAGGGCTCCGTGCGCGAACTCGTGCCGCTCGCCAATGACTGGGGCTTCTGGTGGGGCGGGCACTATGACAACCGCAAGGACGGCATGCATTTCGAAGTGGCGTTCCTGAAGCGAGGGGTTTGCGGCGCGCCGGCAGCGGCTCTCGCGGCGGCAGGATCTGAAGTCGAGCGAAATCGTCCGGGAGGCACGGCGATGGCGAATACACGGCTCTTGGTCAAAGTACGCGGCAATGGGAAAAGCTTTGTCGCGGCAACCGGAAAGGCGTTCGGCGCGGCCGGCGTCGATGTCCGGACGATCCTGACTATACCGCCAGGGGCGAAGGGCAAAGGTCTCGCGCCTTCAGCCGGTTCAGCCTGGCTTCAGCTTTCGGCGCCGAGGGGGGGGGCGGCGGCAATCCTTGGGACGACGCCCACCAGCTGCTCTCGCCCGGCCAGGGCTTTGCCGCGGCCGCCGCGGCCGATGTGCAGTTCGTCGAGCCCGATATCCAGCAGGAATGGCTCCCCGTGCCGCGCGAGGTGACGGGAGCCGCAGCGGCTTCTGCCGCGGACCGCTGCGCTTTCGACGACCAGGACCCCTCCGGCGGCAAGGCCGTCGGCCCCGGCATCGCCTGGAATTTCGGCGATGGCTATTCGGAACTTGCCAAGGCGCGTGCCGCCCTCGGCCCCGCTTTCGAGCAGAAGCTGTCGCAGATCGTCATCGCCCATCTCGATACGGGCTACGATCCCCAGCACGTGACGCGGCCAATAAACCTCGATACGGCCCATCAGCGCAGCTTCGTCGACGGCGATCCCGATCCGGGAGATGCCTCGGATCATACGCCGACCGGCATGGGCGCGATCCGCAATCGCGGCCACGGCACGGCGACGCTGGCGCTCCTCGCCGGCAACAAGCTCGACGGCACCTCGCCGAGCTGGCCGGGCTTCAACGATTTCATCGGCGGGGCGCCCTATGCCCGCGTGATCCCGATCCGCATCGCCGACTGGGTCGTCCGCTTCTCGACAGGCACGATGGTGCAGGGCATCGATTATGCGATCCGGCAGGGCGCCCATGTGCTCTCCATGAGCATGGGCGGCCTGACCTCGGCCGCACTCGTCGATGCGATCAACCTCGCCTACGAATCTGGAATGGTCATGGTGACGGCTGCGGGCAACAACTATGCCGGCTCGCCTATGCCACGATCGATCGTCTATCCCGCCCGCTACCGGCGCGTTCTCGCCGCTTGCGGCGTGATGGCCGACGGAAGGGCTTATGCCGGCCTTGCAGCCGGCACGATGCAGGGCAGCTACGGCCCGGACAGCAAGATGCAGACGGCGCTGGGCGCCTATACGCCGAACGTGCCCTGGGCGACGATCGATTGCGGCAAGGTCGTCGACATGGACGGCGCCGGGACGTCCTCGGCGACGCCGCAGATCGCGGCGGCCACGGCGCTCTGGCTGGCCGAGCACCGGCAGGCGCTGGCGCAATATCCCGAGGCGTGGATGTGGGTCGAGGCGGCGCGCCGCGCGCTCTTCACCTCGGCGACCAAGAACACCGCGGCGATGACGGCGGCCGAGACGCTACAGAAGATCGGCCAAGGTGTGATGAAGGCCGCCGCGGCGCTGCAGCATCAGCCGGTCCCCGCCAACGATCTCGTCAAGCTGCCGCCGGCCAAGGCGAGCCTCGGATGGCTCGACATTCTGCTCGGCACGGATCCAAGCTTTGCCGCCGGGGCCGGCGATGGTAGGGGCGCGATGTTCGCGCTCGAACTGACGCAGATGGCGCAGCGCGTCGCCGCCGTCGACGAGGCGATCGGCGATCCGGACCTGCCGGATGACCAGATTCCGGCCGCCGCGCGCCGGCGCTATCTCGAGGCGGCGCTCGATGCCGGCAATCCGTCGACGCCGCTGAAGGCGGCGCTTGAGCAGGCGCTCGGTCGCGCGCAGGCGCCGGCGCCGGCGGCAGGTGCGATGCCCACGCCACCGATCAAGCGCAAGCAGAAGGCGCTGCCGCCGCCAAAGCGACGCCTTCGCGTCTACGCGCTCGATCCGAGCGTAGCGAAGTCACTCGACTCGGTCGTCGTCAACGAGACAGTTCTGACGGTGCGCTGGGAAGAGAAGCTGAGACCCGGCCCCGTTGGCGAGTATCTGGAGGTGGTCGACATCGACCCGGCCTCGAACCGCATCTACGACCCGGTCAATCTCGACGAGCCGAGGCTGCTTGCGCAGGACGGCTGGCCACCGTCGGAGGGCAATCCCGGCTTTCACCAGCAGATGGTCTATGCGGTCGCCATGACGACAATCGACCATTTCGAGGAAGCACTCGGCCGCAAGGCGCTGTGGGCGCCGCGCCAGGTCGTGACCAAGGACGCCGACGGCGACGACCGCACCGCCAGCTATGAAGTGCCTCGGCTCCGGCTCTATCCGCATGCGCTGCGGACCGAGAATGCCTATTACAGTCCCGAGAAGGTCGCGCTACTGTTCGGCTATTTCCCGGCCCAGCCAAAGGACGACGATGCGACGGCGCCCGGGACGATGGTCTTTGCCTGCCTCTCAAGCGACATTGTCGTCCACGAGATGTCGCACGCCCTGCTCGACGGATTGCACCGCCGTCTGCAGGAGGCGTCGAATCCGGACGTGCCGGCGTTCCACGAGGCGTTCGCCGACATCGTGGCACTGTTCCAGCATTTCGCGATTCCCGAGCTGGTGCGCTTCCAGATCGCGCAGGCGGGAGGGAAGCTGAGTGCGGCGGAGCTGCTCGGCGGTCTCGCCAAGCAGTTCGGCGAGGGCACGCAGCGCGGCGGGCCGCTGCGCGACTATCTCGGCGCGGAGGTGCATGGGCTCGACTACGCGACGACGACCGAGGTCCATGCGCGCGGCTCGATCCTCGTTTCCGCGGTCTATGACGCGTTCCTGCGCATCGTCGAACGGCGAACCGCGCTGCTCATTCGTCTGGCCACCAATGGCACGGGCATCTTGCCCCAGGGCGCGCTGCATCCCGATCTCGTCGACGCCCTGACCGCCGAAAGCTGCAAGGCGGCCCGGCACGTCCTGCGCATGTGCATTCGCGCACTGGATTATTGCCCGGCGGTCGACATCACCTTCGGCGAATATTTGCGCGCCCTGATTACGGCGGATATCGATCTCGTCCCCAATGACCGCTTCTATTACCGCGTCGCCTTCATGGAGGCGTTCCGCCGCCGCGGCCTGCTGCCGCGCGATGTGCGCACCGTATCGGAGGAAACGCTCGCCTGGGGCACGCTCGATGATCCGAAACCGGCCTGGCTCGACAAGGTGCTGGCCAAGCTCGACCTGGGCTGGGACCGCGTTCTCGACCGCTCGCAGATCTTTGCCCTGAACGAGAAGAACCGCTGGTCGATGTGGCGGGCGCTCAAACAGGAGTTCGACAAGGATCCGGCGCTTCTGGTGCAGTTCGGACTGATGCCGGACGTACCCCGCTATGACAGCGAGGGCAACATCGTCAAACAACCGGAACCCGGCAGCACAACGTTCGAGGTGTTCAGCGTGCGTCCGGCCCGCCGTGTCGCGCCGGACGGTTCTTTCCGAACCGAGTTCGTCGCCACCATCCAGCAACGGCGCCGTGTTCCCCTGAATCCGGACGACGAGGCCGGGCACTGGTTCTGGTTCCGTGGCGGCACGACACTGATCCTTGATCCGCGCGAGGGGCAGCGCGAGGTCCGCTACAGCATCGTCAAGAACAGCGCGAGCACCAGCCGCATCGAACGGCAGCGCGAGACGGCGTCCGGCAACGCCCTTTCGCCGCTCCGCCAGCTCTATTTCGGCGAAACGCCCGGTGAGCCCTTCGCGCTGCTGCACACCCATGATGGAGGTCCGGAGGATGGCTAAGAAGGCGACACCGGCCAAGGTCGGCAAGGCACCCTCCATCGGTGGGGTGGTCACGGTGCGCCACTACTGCCAGGGCATCGGCGACAGCCATTTGCTGCGCTTCCCCAAGGCTGGCGGCGGCGATTTCTGGATGCTGATCGATTGCGGCGTCCATTCCTCCGTCTCCGGCGGCTCGGCCAAGATGGCCAAGGTCGTCGCCGATATCGCGGCGGTCACCAAGGCCCGCCTCGACGTCGTCGTCGTCACGCACGAGCATACGGACCACGTCTCTGCCTTCCTGACCGCGGCGGACGCCTTCAAAGGCTTTTCGGTCGGCGAGGTCTGGATGGCCTGGACCGAGGATCCTCTGGACGCACAGGCTAACGAACTTGACAAGTTCAAGCAGCAGGCCCTCGCCGCGCTGCAATCGTCCAGCCAGCGTCTCGGCGCGGCCGGCCCGCTCAACCCGCACCTTGCGGGCCTGCACGCGGGGCTCGATGCGTTGCTCGGCTTCAATTTCGGCGTCAAAGGCGAGCGCGTCCGCGCCTCGCGCGACGCCGCTGCCGCGCTGGCCAAGGGGCATGTGCGCTATTTCGAGCCCGGCGACCCACCGATCGAGTTAACGGATGTCCCCGGCCTGCGGATTTATGTCCTCGGCCCGCCGCGCGATCCGGCGCTGCTGGGGCTGACGGAGCGGGCGAGCGAGATGTACGCCATGGGCGCCGGTCCGGGATGGCCGCTTGAGCGAGCCCTGTCGTCGGCGTTCGCGGCGACCGATCCGGCCGGCAGCAAGACCTTCGACTATGCCGCGCCGTTCGATCCCAATGTCGGCAGCGATCTCGCGCGACTGGCCGCTTCGCCGGTCTCACCGCCGGACGATATCGCCCCGGAGATAGCCGACTTCGCGCGCGAGCGCTATTTCGGGCCGCTGTCTGTCGAGACGGCGCCAGCACGAGGCCGCCGAAAGGCGAAGGCGCCTGATCCCGAAGCCAGAGATCAATCCTGGCGGCGGATCGACATGGACTGGCTCGGCGTCTCTGCCGACCTCGCAATGCAGCTTGACGACAGGACCAACAATACCAGCCTCGTGCTCGCCTTCGAGTTTACCGACACGAAGCGCGTCCTGCTCTTCGCCGCCGACGCGCAGATCGGCAACTGGCTGTCGTGGCTGGACACGAAATGGCAGGTTGACGGCGCCGTCGTCACCGGGCCCGATCTGCTCGGCCGGACGGTCTATTACAAGGTCGGCCATCACGGCAGCCAAAACGCCACGGCGCGCGCCAAGGGCCTCGAATTGATGACGAGCCCCGATCTCTCGGCATTCATCCCGACCAACCAGAAAGATGCGGCCAACGTCCACTGGGGCGCCATGCCCTATGACAAGATCCTCACGGCGCTCAAGGAGCGCTGTGCCGGCCGTGTCGTGCGCGCCGACGATGTTTGGGTAGCGGATCCCGACGGGCAGCCGAACTTCTCGCCGTCGGGGTCCATCCGCACGATCCGGCATGGCGCGGGCCTTTGGGTCGAGTTCGATCTCGCTTGATGACGTCCAAAAGGGAGCCTTCGATGCCCAGGAAGAGCCGCGACGCCATCGCCGCCCTTACCCTCGCGCTGGTCGTCGTGGCGGGGTTCACCGGCGCGGCGCTCGCCGATACGCCGACGCCGCCCGCCTCGGCCTGGGTCACGATGGGGAGCGCCAATTTCTACGCCGTCTCGTTGAAGGCGCTGACGCTGCTCTTCGTCATGGCCGTGCTGATAGAATCCGCCCTGGCCGTCATCTTCAACTGGCGGCTGTTCCTGGAGCTCTTCTATGGCCGCGGCGTCAAGACACTGGTGATGATCGCCGTCTCGGCGCTCGCCGTATGGGCGTTCAACATCGATGTAGTGCAGACTATGCTCAGCCAATACGGCCTCGTCTCGGGCGAGGGTGGCGGGCCGCTGTCGCATTTGCTCACCGCGCTGATCCTCGCGGGCGGCAGCGCCGGTGTCTACCGCGTCCTCGTCGCGCTCGGTTACCGGCAGGCGCCGAGCGAAGCCGAAATCCGGCCGAGGCCGAAGAAGGACAAGGCCTGGATTTCTGTCAAGGTCCAGCGCCGTAGCGCGGTCGGCCAGGTCTATGTGCGTGTCACCGAGGCTGGACCAGTGACGGAGGCAAGCCCGCCGCAACTGGCCGGAATCGTCGCGCCGCGCGGCTTCTGGGCCATCATCGGCTCGGTGTTCCTGCTCGACCGCAACCGCTTCCCACAGGCCGGCGGCTATGAACTCGAGGTAGCGAAGGAGTACCGCGTCGAGGTGACGGGCCGGGACGAGGCGGGAGCTGTCGTCGCCTCCGATATCGACGGCACCTACCGCTTCGCGCCGGGCGCTGTCCTCGACTTCATCGCCCGGCTCTAGAGCATCAAGCCTTTCGTTCGTGTCGAGGTCTCATCCAGGTAAGCGGGCGGAGTAAATGAAGGGTGACCTTGCCCCCTGCAATGCCTTCGGTTTGAATTGGCCCCCGTCGGAAGGAGACGGGATGAAGAAGAGCCGGTTCAGCGAAGAGCAGATCATTGCCGTCCTGAAAGAGCATCAGACCGGGATTCCTGTGGCGGAGATCTGCCGCAAGCGCGGGATCAGCGACGCTACGTTTTGCAGCTGGCGCAGTCGCTAATGGCGGTATGGAAGTGTCCGACGCACGCCGGCTGAAGGCGCTCGACGATGAGAACCGCAAGCTCAAGAAGTCGTTGGCGGAGCCGATGCTGGACGTCGCGACGCTGCGGGAGGGGCTGGGAAAGTTCTGACGCCCAGGACAAGGAAGCACTTCGTGACCTGGGCGATCAAAGAGAAGCGTTACTCGCCGCGTCGGGCCTGCGGGCTGATCGGGCTCGACCCGAAGACCTATCGCTATGCGTCACGGCGACCGGACGATGCCGCCCTGCGGGGGCGACTGAAAGAACTGGCGCTTGAGCGGCGCCGGTTTGGCTATCGGCGCCTGCATATCCTGCTGAAGCGGGAAGGCATCGAGCTGAACCACAAGAAGCTGTTCCGGCTCTATCGCGAGGAGCGGTTGACGGTGAAGAGGCGCGGCGGCCGCAAGCGGGCGCTGGGCACAAGGGCGCCCATGGCGCTGTCGCAGGGGCCGAACCAGCGGTGGAGCCCGGACCTCGTCTCAGACATGCTGGCTGACGGCCGGCGGTTCCGGGTCTTGGTGGTAGTCGACGACTTCACGCGCGCGTGCCTGACGCTCGTCGTCGACACGTCGCTCTCCGGCATGCGGGTGGCGCGGGAACTGGACGCCATCGCCGAGGCACGTGGCCGGCCATTGATGATCGTCTCCGACAACGGCACCGAGTTGACCTCGCGGGCGATCCTGCAGTGGCAGGAAGATACCCGCGTCGAGTGGCACTACATCGCGCCCGGCAAGCCGACGCAGAACGGCTTCGTCAAAAGCCTGAATGGTCGCTTCCGGGACGAATGCCTCAACGAACATCTGTTCCGCGGCTTGGCATCGGCACGCCGCATCACCGAAGAATGGAGGAACGACTATAACCATCACCGGCCGCACACCAGCCTGCGCGGCCTCACCTCGAACGAGTTTGCGGCTCGGTCCAAAACGGACCAAAGAGAGAACAGAGTCCAGTTATGAGCGAGGGCAATCTGGGAGCACGTCAATGTGATCGCGCTCGGGCGTGTCATGCGAGTTGCGCTTCGATCGCAGCCTTGTCGATGACCGACCAAACGCGTGCGATCTTCGCACCGCGGAATTCATAGAAGACGTTCTCCGTGAACGAGACACGGCGACCATAGACGGGAAGGCCGAGAAACAGGCCGGCTGGCCGGCAATCGAAGACGAGCCGCGCGCCGATGATCGGGGGATCCTCGATCAGGAGATCAAGCCTGAAGGCGAGATCGGGTATCTGCCGGAAGTCCTCCTCGAGCATGGCGCGATAGCCGGCCAGTCCAAAGCTCCGGCCATTATGTTCGACATCGTCCGCCACGAACTGGCTGAGGCTCGGCCAGTCCTGAGCATTCAGGCAGTCGATATAGCAACGATAGATGTCGGCGATGGTGGCGGTCACCAGGATGTCTCCGATCGTGCAAGAGAAGGATGGCCGGTGATTGCCCGTGCAACACAGAGATGGGGGCTGGAATGCGCTTGACCTAGAGCTGCACGGCGCACGGAACCTTTGCACGGAGCGCGCGGATGAACGTCACTATGGCGCTAACGCCCGTCCCGGCGCCAAACCAGATCCGCCATGCTCTGATCGAGTTCGTCACCGAGCGGGGCCGGCGCTCTCCTGCGGCACTTGGCTAGGGCCGAAGCGTCTCTGTCAGATAGTCCAAAAAGCATCGGACCCGGGCTGGAATATGCGGGCCCCCGACGAAAAGAGCGTGGACTTCCTCCACATCGCCTGGATTGAATTCCTCTAGCAGGGGGATCAGCGCGCCCGATCGAATCTCTTCCTCGACGGTAATGGTCCCGACACGCGTGATGCCGACGCCACCGATAGCGAGCTGTCTCAGCGTATCGCCATTATCGGCCTCGACGCTCCCCTTGATGGCGAGCGCATAGTGGCGCCCCTCCCTCAGGAACGGCCAGACCGGTGCGGTGCGCTTGAAATTGAAGCCGAGGCAGTCATGGGCGTGCAAGTCTTCGGGAGTTCCGGGGACCCCGCGTCGCGCCAGATAGTCCGGGGACGCGACGATCACCTTTCGGGTCTCCGCAAGCTTGCGGGCGACCAGCTGTGTGTCCGCCAGAGGACCCACCCGAATCCCCACATCGGCTTGACCGGCCGCGATGTCGACGACGGTGTCGGTCAAGCTGACATCCAGCAATATGTCCGGATAGCGCTGGATAAAGCCACCGAGGACGGGCAGCAGGAACATCCGCCCATACTCGATCGACGCACTGACCCGCAGCCGCCCTTTGGGTGAACTCTGATGGGAGATCAATTGCTCGGTTTCCCTGAGGTCAGCCAGGATGCGGCGGGCGGCCGAGAGATAGCTGGACCCTTCGGGGGTAAGCGTCAAAGAACGCGTCGTTCGCAGCAGGAGCCGGACGCCGAGCCGTTCCTCCATGTGGTCGACGACGCGCGAAACGGATGATGGAGCAAGACCGAGTCTCCGCGCTGCCGCCGAGAAGCTCCCGTTATCGGCAACCAGCGCGAACAGCTCCAGCTCCCTGCCCCAATCTGCAGAGGGGGCCTTGTGATGCGCGGGATGCAAAGGACCTCTCATCGCTGGGAGCCTACAAAGCCTGGATCAGGACGTCCATTTTTGTGTCAGTCGCTGAAATTCGACAAGCCAGGAGAACGGAATGGTTACTCCCTTTGTCATCGACATCCCCGAACGTCGACTTACCGCCATTCGAAGCAGGGTCGCGCAATACGATTGGGATGGTCTCCCGGATGCGGGCGGCTGGTCGGCGGGCATCGGCAAAGACGACCTGAGGCGGCTTGTTTCCTATTGGCAGGAGGTGTTCGACTGGCGTGCCATCGAGCGCCGCCTGAACGGGTTGCCCAACTTCACGACCAAGATCGACGGCGAACGCATTCACTTCTTGCACAAGCGCGGGAATGGGACGAGGCCGCCACTCCTGTTGCTGCATGGATGGCCGGGCTCTTATCTCGAGTTCGAACAGTTGCTCGATCCGCTGGCATCGGCCGGGCATGACGTCGTGGTGCCATCGCTTCCCGGCTTCGCGTTCTCGACGCCGATCACAGGCATCATCGGGCCAAGGCGAACCGCCAGGCTCATGCATGGCCTGATGCAGCGCTTGTTCGGGCAAACCCGCTACTTCGTTCAGGGTGGCGATTGGGGATCGGGGATCGCGAGCTGGATGGCCATGGATCAGCCGCAGGCACTGCTCGGCTTTCACATGAACATGGTCGGCGTGTTCGCAGAGGACGTCGTTCCCGCTTCGCCCGAAGAGCAGGACTGGTTCGTGCGTCGGGCAGCAATCCTCGACTGGGAGCAGGGATACAGCCATGAGCAGGGAACCCGGCCGCAGACATTGGGCGCGGCGATGGCTGACAGCCCGGTCGGGGCTGCTGCATGGATACTGGAGAAATTCGGCGTCTGGGCTGATCTGCCGCGGCGCGCAGACGGCAGCCCTGATCTCTGGAGTCGCTTCTCGGAAGAGCAACTGCTCACCAACATCATGCTCTATGTCGCCCCGCCAGCGGTCGTGACGGCGAGCTGGATCTATCACGGGCAGCGGCTCGAAGGAGCCGATCGCTTTCCGGCCGGCGCACGCGTCGAGACGCCGATGGGGTTCGCGGCCTTTAGGGACCCGGTCTTCCTGCCGCCGCCGCGCTCGTTCGCCGCAAAGACCTACAACATCGTTCAATGGACCGACATGCCGAGAGGTGGCCATTTCGCCGCATTGGAGGAGCCGCAGCTGTTGTTGGCTGACCTAGGGGCATTTATCGCAACGGTGTCGCCACCCTAAATTCTCGCTCAAGAAGCACTTTCCTCCCATGCAGCTCCGCGTAATTGTTTGACCCATATCAAAGCGGTCTGTTCCAGTTGGTCAACAGTAATGAGCTATCGGCGGATTGATGCGCCATTCTCGTGCCGAGTTCCCCGCCGCATTCGTCATAAGAGCGTCTACAGACGCCTTCGGTACGACTGGGAGGGATCAGTCCATGAGAAACAAATTAGTCGAACGGGCCGTGATATCGGGTGTCGGCTGCTCGCGCTTCGGTGATTTGCTTGAAACGCCTGAGCTGAAGGGGTTGAGCATTCAGGAGCTGATGGCGCGCGCGGTCAAGGAAGCGCTCGACGACGCCGGGATAACCGGCCAGGACGTTGACGCGGTTTTCGCCGGCAATGCGATGGTCCACAGTTCGCAGGTGCCGGGCACCTATTCGCAACTGTCCAAGTGGACCGGCACGCAGTTCAAGGCCGGCGTCCATTTCGAGGCGCAATGTTCAACCACCAATGTCGGCGCCGCCATGGCCGCGATGTCGGTCGCGGCTGGGGTCTACGACACGGTGCTCGTCTATGGCCTAGAAACCACGCGCACCAAGGTGAAAGGGTTCAGTCCCTACGAGCGCGAGCCGATTTCACATCAGCAGACCTGGCTTTGGACCGACATGGCGGTCAATCAGGCCTATGGCGTGCCGCAGGGCTACGACATCTTCTCGACCTATAACGGTCTGGTCGCGCTCGGTTACTGCCGCAAATACGGCATGTCGATCGACGACTTTGATCGCAGCATGTTCGAGCTCTGCCGCACACGGCGCCTCCACGGTTCCATGAACCCCAAAGCCAACATTCAGGAGAAGCTCGAAGACCGCGCGGCGAGGGAAGGCTTCTCCGATCCATACGACTACTGGCAATCCGACAAGCACAATCCTTTCGTGGCGTGGCCGTCACGGCTTCTGAGCCTGGTAACGACCGCGGACGGCGCTTCGGCCATGGTCATCACCCGCGCGGACGCAGCCAAAGGCGCCAAATCGCAGCCCGTCGAGCTCAAGGGCTTCGGCATCAGCTATAGTGACCTGCCGTGGTACGGCGAAGACGCCACCTATTGGGAATTCGACCGCCGCGCGATCGACGCCGCCTTCGATATGGCCGGCATCACCGCCGCCGACATCGACTACCTGCACACCCACGACTGCTCCCACATCTCCGGCATCTGCACCGCCGAGGCCACCGGTTATCTCGAACCCGGCAAGGGGCTCGCCGCGGCGCGCGATGGCCGGCTGCGCTTTGACGGCGACCGGCCGATGTCGACCCACGGCGGCCGCCACGCCTTCGGCCATGCCTGGGGCGCCAGCGCCGGCACCGACACCTACGAGGCCGTGTTGCAGATGCGCGGCCAGGCGGGGCCGCGACAAATCAGGAAGACACCGGAGATATCCGTCATTCACACACACGGCTACGCCATGATCGGCACCGTCGTCGTCCTTGGGAGTGTTTGACATGCCGAACGTTGCCGAACAGTCGAGTGCCATCCGCTCCTATTACGAAGGGCTCGCGAAGGGCGTCTTTCGGGCGGTCACCTGCAAAGCCTGCGGCGGCTACACTTTCCCGCCGACCGGCTGCTGCGAACATTGCGCCAGTTGGGACGTGACGCCGGTCGAGCTGAGTGGCGACGCGACGTTGCTGCTGGCGTCACACAATATTTCGCCGGCCTGCCATCCGAGGTTCGAGAAGATCGCGCCTTATGTCTACGGCCATCTCCGCCTGAAGGAGGGGCCGATCGTCCAGGGGATCGTTCTCGGCGTAAAGCCAACCCCGGAGGATCTCAAGGCCCTATTCGAGCGTGGTCCGGTTCCGGTGAAGGCAGAAACGCTGCAGATGAGCGATCTGCCAGTTATTGCATTCCGTTTGGCGGGCTGAGCGGACGCGCAAACGGCTCCCGCATTGCATCGTGGCTGCAGCAGGCGTTGCCCGTGCTGCAGCCAGTTTCGCGCGAGGCGTCCGGAACATGGCGCAGATGATCTGCATCGCATTGCAAGAGTACGCGTCGACAGGTTAAGCCGCAAAGCGTCCACGGCGTGTCAGACGGCGTTCAAAACTGACCCCGGATCGACGTCGAATGACACAAGGCGGCTCTCACCCGACGCATACGCCAAAGGACCTCCCGCCAAGCGTGGTCTTCCACGCCCGTGGACTGTCGAAGACCTATGTCATGGGCGAAGTCGAGGTGCACGCGCTTCGCGATATCGATCTCGATATCCGTGAGGGTGAATTCGTCGTGCTGCTCGGTCCCTCTGGGTCTGGCAAGTCGACATTGCTCAACATCCTTGGCGGGCTCGATGCACCAACATCCGGCGAGGCCAGGTGGCGCGACCACGATCTCGTCAATGCGGGCGAAGCCGAATTGACACGCTACAGGCGCGAACATGTCGGCTTCGTCTTTCAATTCTACAATCTGATACCCAGCCTGACAGTCCTCGAAAATGTCGAGTTGGTGCAGGAGATCGCCGAAAAGCCGTTCGACCCGCGAGCAGCCCTGGCTCTGGTCGGTCTTACGGAGCGACTCGACCATTTTCCGTCGCAGCTTTCGGGCGGCGAACAACAGCGCGTTGCCGTCGCCAGAGCGATTGCGAAGTCACCCGACGTCCTCCTTTGCGACGAACCGACCGGCGCTCTCGACTACGACACTGGCAAGCTGGTCCTGGCGGCCATTGCCCGCGTCAACGAACAGCTCGGCACGACGACCGTCATCATCACGCACAATGCCGCGATCGCCGGAATGGCCGACCGGGTACTGAAACTCGGCGGCGGCCGCATCGTCGGCGAGGAGCGCAACGAGTGCCGGCTGTCGCCAGAGGAGTTGAGGTGGTGAGCCTGCTCGACAGGAAGCTCTGGCGCGACCTGCTGTCCCTGCGCGGCCAGATCATCACGATCGCATTTGTCGTCGCCGCTGGCGTAGCTGTTTTCGTAGCATCGATCTCGACTTTCAACTCCCTGCAATCTGGCCGCTCGCGCTTCTATGACAGCGCGCGGTTTCCCCAGATCTTCGTCAGCTTGAAACGTGCCCCGCTATCGATCGTGTCGCGATTGGCAGCGATCCCAGGCGTAGCGGTGGTCGAGCCACGCATCGTCCGCGACGTCATCGTCGACTGGCCCAATTCCCTCCTGCCCGTGTCGGCGCGCATGGTCTCGCTTTCCAACGGTGGGGATGAAACGCTTGCCCGCCTCCATGTGCGGCGCGGCACGGCGCCAGGACCGAATGAAACGCACGGCGCCGTCGTCAATGAAGCCTTCGCCGAAACGAACGGCGCCGTGCCGGGCACCGATATCCGCGTGATCCTCAATGGCCGCGTGCAGAACTTCGCCGTGACCGGCACCGCGCTCTCACCGGAATATGTCTATGCCGTGAAGCCTGGCGCTCCCATTCCGGATGATCGCTTCTACGCCGTTCTTTGGATCGATCGCAGCGCGGCCGAAGCTGCTTTCGACATGAAGGGCGCGTTCAACGACCTCGCCATCTCCCTGGCGCCAGGGGTCGATCAGGGGCCGGTGATCGCCGAACTGGACCGGCTGCTCGAACCCTACGGCTCGGTGGGCGCGCTCGAAAGGCGCGATCAGCCGTCCAACCGGTTCCTGGAGGACGAACTCGATCAGCAGAAGGTGACCTCCATCATCATTCCGGTCATCTTCTTCGGCGTGGCGGCTTTCCTGCTCAACGTGACGCTCAGCCGACAGGTGGCGGCCCAGCGCGAGCAGATTGCAGCGCTGAAAGCCCTCGGATTCTCGAATGCCCCGCTCGTCGCGCACTACCTGAAGCTGGTGGCGGTGGTCGTGATCCTGGGCTCGGTGCTTGGCGTTGTCGGCGGCGTCGCCTTCGGCCGCGCTATGATCGCGAGCTATCAGGGATTTTTCCGCCTTCCGACCCTGACGTTCGAACTGACGGCGTGGTCGATCGTAGCCGGTGTGGGTCTCAGCTTCGCCGCGGCGACTCTGGGCGTCGTCACCGAGCTGCGCAAAGTGGTCGTCCTGGCGCCCGCCGTCGCAATGCGCCCAGCAGCACCGCTGCGCTTCCGAAGATCGTGGCTGGAGATCCTGCTGTCGTCGCGCCTGCTGACGCCACGGCGCATCATGGTCTTGCGCAATCTTCTCGGCCGCCCCATCCGCGCCTCCCTGACGACGATCGGCATCGCCTTCGCCATTCCGATGGTGGTGCTCGGACTATTCTGGCACGACGCCATCGATGCGATGATCGAAATCCAGTTCAACCTGGTGGAACGCGGCAATGCCACGGTGACATTCCCGCACCCGCTGGATCGCCGCATCATCGGTGATTTGGGCCGAGAGCCCGGCGTCCTTGCCGCTGAGGGCCAGCGTATCGTTCCGGTACGGATGCGCGCCGGCCAGCGCAGCTATCTGACCGCCGTCACGGGCCTGCCGATGGACGGAGAATTGCGCCGGCCGCATGATTCAAGGCTTCGCCCCATCGAGATATCGCAAGACGGCATTACGCTGACGCGCCGGCTGGCCGAGCGCCTCGGCGTCGCGCCTGGCGACGTCATGACGGTCGAGGTCATGGAGGGAATGCGTCGGAAACGCGATGTTCCCGTGAGCGCCATCGTCGACGAGGTGCTCGGCATGGGGTCCTATATGGAGATCGGCACGCTGAACCGCCTTACCGGCGAGGGCGACGTCGTGTCCGGCGCGGCGCTCTTCATCGAGCCTTCGGCCTTGCCGGCCCTGTCGCAGCGCTTCAGGGATTTGCCGGTCATCGAATCCGTCGCCATCAAGACCTACACGCTGGCTTCCTTCCTCGACAAGATTGCCAAGATGTTGCTGGTCAGCGCGGGCATCCTCACGACATTCGCCGTGATCATCGCAATCGGTGTCGTTTACAATAGTGCCCGTATCGGGCTGCAGGAGCGCGCGAGGGACCTGGCAACCTTGCGCGTGCTTGGCTTCACCCGTGCCGAAGTCGCCCAAATTCTGCTTGGAGAATTTGTGATCGAGATTGCGCTGGCGCTTCCTCTCGGAATGCTGCTTTCGCAGGGCCTCATCCACCTGATCACCCAATTCTACTCCAATGAAAGCTTCCAAATTCCCGGGGTCGTCACCGCCGGGACTTATTTCGCCGCCTGTATCGTCGTGATCGCCGCGTCCGTCGGCAGCGCTTATGTGGTGCGCAGACGTGTCGACCGTTTCGATCTGGTCGCGGTGCTCAAGACGAGGGACTAGACGATGCGCATCACGCTCAGCCGCGTTCTGTCCTTTTTCGCTGTCGCCGCATTGCTGGCGCTGGTCATCTGGTTGATGGTGCCAAAGCGCGTGGTCGTCGAGACGGCGACCGCGACCGAGGGCGAATTCGTTGCTACCATCGACGAGGACGGCAAGACACAGATCCGCGAGCGCTACGTCGTGGCGGCGCCACTCTCCGGCCGACTGAGTCGCGTTTGGCTCAAGGCGGGCGACGAGGTGACGGCCGGCGGCGCCATTGCGACGCTCACGCCTTCGCCGGCGCCCCTCCTCGATCCGCGCAGCCGCCGCGAGGCGGAGGAACATCTGGGCGTCACCGAAGCCAGCCGTGAACGGAGCAAGGCCGCTGTGGAGCGCGCCGAGGCGGAAGTCGCGCAAGCAACGAGCGATCTGGAGCGGGCGCGTGCCCTGACCCAGCGCGGCGTGTCGACGCAACAAGTGCTTGAGCGTGCCGAGACCGCGAAGCGCGTGGCCGATCGCGAACTGCGCGCTGCGCAATTTCTGGATCACGCCGCCGAACATGAGATGGAACAGGCCCGGGCGCTGCTCGCGCAGTATCGGAATGGCAGCGACACGACGCCTGACCTCTGGCTCGTGACCGCGCCGGTGTCGGGGCTCGTCCTGAAGGTAACGCAAGAGAGCGAAACCATTGTCCAACCCGGCACTCCCATTCTTGAAATCGGCGATCCTCGCGACTTGGAGATCGTCGTCGACGTGCTCAGTGTCGATGCGGTGGAAATCGCTCCAGGCGCCGAGGTTGCGATCGACAATTGGGGCGGAGCGGGCGTGCTCGCCGGACGCGTGCGCAGGGTCGAGCCGGCCGCCTTTACCAAGGTCTCGACGCTGGGCGTGGAGGAGCAACGCGTCAACGTGCTCATCGATCTGGTCTCGCCGGAGAAGGACTGGATCCGTCTCGGCGACGCCTATCAGGTCGATGCGCGGATCACAGTGTTCAGGCGCGATGATGTGACGATGATTCCGACCGGCGCTCTGTTTCGTGCCGGCGACCAATGGAATGTCTATGTGGTGGCGGGCGGCAGGGCCCGGCTCCGTGCCGTCCAGCTATTGAGGCGATCCGGCCGCGTCGCGGCGGTGTCCGCGGGACTGCAACCAGGCGACCAAGTCATCGTCTATCCGAGCGACAGCGTTGCCGATGATGTTCGGGTGGAAACACACTGAAGAATCGAGGTCGGGGACTGGTGTGCTGGCTCGGGGAAGGCATCAGGAGGTTCTCTGAGGCATGCTTACGCGGCCGTTTCTCCGCCATCCATCGCTTGGCGTGTCCGTAAGGCACCAAGCGTGGACATGGTGATCCCGCTACGTCGGGTGGTGCTTGCCGATCAAGCGCACCGAACTCGCCTGCGGACCCTTGTCGCCCTGTTGCTCGACGAACCGGACCTCGCTGCCGACCACCAGGCGGTCAAACCCATCGTTCAGCACGGCGTTGCGGCTGAAGAACAACTCTCGCCCGTCGTTGGTTTCGATGAAGCCGCAGTCCTCGCCCGCGAGAAACCTCGTGACGCGTCCGTGATCGGGTGGCTGGTGGGTCTTGACGTCGCCGCGCATCTCGCGCTCGGCATCCTCGATTTGACCCTGTGCGGTGTGAAATGCATTCCTGATCGCGACGAGCGGGTGCTCGTTCCCGGGGATGTCGCCGTGCGACCGGCTGACCAGAATATCCTTGCGCTCGGGCATCGCGATGCGCAACTCGACGTTGAAAGCGCCGCCCTTGCGATGCCGCGAACTCGGGCCCTCGATCACCACATGGCAACTCGTTATCTGGCCGCTGAATTTTTCCAGACGATCCAGTTCCCTGGCGATCTCGGCGCGGAGTTCCTCCGACGGTTCGCAATTGCGGAAGGTGATTTCTGCGGGAACCTGCATTGCTGCCCCCTCTCCCTGGCCCTGCTGCTCTAAACGGCCGTTGATGGAGAATGCACCAACCCATCGGCCCTGGAATTGAGCCGGATCAATGCAACATCACTTCCGTCGGTGGCGCTCAGGCGGCGCTTCCGATTGTCGCCGGCTCGCATCAACCGAGCCCGTCAGGCATCTCTCGCCTGAGGATTGAGGCTTTCATCCTGGAGCCCGAGCCACGAGCGAGACCTGCCAAATGCAGTGGCAGGTCACCGTCGATCGAGATCTCGGTGGACATAGAATTTCTGAAGTATTCCCAATGAATTGAAGCAATCTGATGTGTGGCCTCGCTTGGGCGCTTGCTCACACCCATGCCTGACCGACTTCAGCGCATGGCAAACAGCTCCTGGTGGAAATGTCTCGAAACGTCGAAACCCTGTGCCTCGAAGTCCTTGCGCAGCGCTTCGCCGAAGCCAGACGGCCCGCAGAACCAGATGCTGGCTTCGCGCCAGTTCGGCACTTCGGCGCGGATGCGGTCGCCGGTCAGCCGTCCGTCGCGCTCGTCGATGAGAACGTGAAGCCGCACCTTTGCCTCCGACGCGTCGGCCGCCAACTTGCGGAGCGCTTCCTCGTCGACATCCGTCGTGGTGTGAAACAGGTCGGCCGTCTTCGCATTCGAGCCGGGCTTTCCGGAGCCGCTCTGCAGCGCGATGTGTTTCATGTGGGCGATGAACGGCGTGATACCTATCCCGCCGCCGACCCAGATCTGGTGCGGTTTGTCGTCATCGAAGGTGAAGCAACCATAAGGTCCTTCGATCTTCATGTCCTGTCCGGCGCGAAGCTTCTCGCGCAGGCGGCTGGTGTGATCGCCCAGTTCCTTGGTGATGAAGGTGATGCGCGGGTCCTTGTCGTTCCAGCCGGAGGCGATTGTGTAGGGATGCGCACCTTCCGAGAGATCCGACGTCGCGAAGGCGAACTGGCCCGGTTTGTGGCCCGGCCAGCCATGCGGGACTTCGATCTCAGTCTCGAGGACCTTCACGCCAGGATAATAGTGTGTCGACGCGATCGTGCCGCGAACCTGCCGGGTGACGCCGACTCGTCGTACAAGTACGACGATAGCGGCCCATGTTCCGTAGGCGAGCAACATAGCCAGGACGATGCCGATCGGCGATGTCCAGTAATCGAAGCTCGTCAGAACCACGCTGTGATATACGAGCACCAGATACGCGACGGCCAGCAGGCGGTGCGTTTTGTAGAAATAGCGGTAGGGAAAATACTTGATCAGTGCGAGGGCGATCAGGATGATCGTCGCATAGAAGGCCCATTCCCCGAGTCCTTCCGCCGTTCCCCGCTGGGTCGAGAAAAAGGCCTCGATCGGATTTTCAATCGCCGGACGTTCGCCGCGAGCCGGCCGCGCGATCCAGCCGTAGCCAACCGCCCATTTGGCACCCTGGCTCCACAGCCAGTGGATGACGGACACGATCAGCGCCGTGATGCCCAGCCATTTGTGCAGGCGGTACATCTTGTCGAGGCCGCCGAACCAGCGTTCTGGCCAGCGGGGCCGCAGCGCCAGAATCATCGCCACACTCATAGCGCCGATGGCGATGATGCCGCTGTATTGCATCATCGTTGCGCGCAGCACGAAGAAGTTCGCTGGCTGGAAGACGGAAGGCTCGGCGATGAGCCAAAGGATTGTAAGCAGCGCGAAGAGGCCGATCAGGGTGCGGCGGATATTCTGCATGTGAATTCCTTCGGTTGATTCGTCACCTCCGTATTTCAAATATCCGCACTACGGACGACGGTCCTTGAGCTTGGTCAAGGCATCCACGTCGCTGGGAGATTCAACTAACCACGTGTATACGATCTCGGATGTCGACGAGTGGCGTCATCATTACGGCTACTGAAAGTGGTTGGCCCAGATGGTCGTATTCGCTGAGTTCTGGCGCACGAGAATGCGCGGAATTCAATCCTACCCGATCGCGGGCTCTGAACCGCCCCTAGATTCCTGGACGCCTTCTTCCCTCAATTCTGAGGCAAGGAGGCCCCGATGAGCAAAGCGAACTTCACCGAGGACTTCAAGCGCGACGCGGTCGTTCAGATCATCGAGCGGGGCTATCCGGTTGCGGAGGTGGCTGCGCGGCTGGGGATCAGCAAGTACTCGCTCTACGAGCGGAGGAAACGGTACGGCAAGCCTGCGGCCGCAGCCCGCGATGATGATCAGGCTGCTGAGGTCCGCCGACTGAAGCGCGAGTTGCAGCGCGTGACGGAGGAGCGCGACATCCCAAAAGAAGCGGCCGCGTACTTCGCCAACGATGCAAAGCGAAGTACGCGCTCATCGCCGAGCATCGCCGCGAGAGCGGCAAAGTCTATGGCTATCCATTGGCCGACAGGTGATTGCTTGCCATCACCGCAAGGCGCAAGCTTCACGACGATCTGGCGGACATGGGCGAGAGCTGCTGTCCCAACCGGGTTGCGCGGCTGACGCGACTTGCCGGCATTCAGGCGCAGATCGGCTACAGACGCCATCCCGGCCAATAAGGAGGCAAGCCATCCCTGGCGGTAGACGACACGCTCGATCGCCGGTTTGACGCGGACGCGCCTGACAAGGCCTGGGTGACCGACATCACCTACATCCGCACTCACGAAGGCTTCGCCTATCTGGCGGTCGTGATCGACCTCTTCTCCCGCCGGGTCGTCGACTGGTCCATACAGGCCCGGCAGACCACCAACGTCGTGCTTCAGGCGCTGCTGGCCGCCGTCTGGCGACGCAGGCCAAAGGACCGTGCGCTGGTGCATTCGGATCAGGGGAGCCAGTTCACCAGCCTGGAATGGGCTTCGTTCCTGAAACACCACGATCTGCAGCCCTCGATGAGCCGTCGTGGCAACTGCCATGACAACGCCGTGGCCGAGAGCTTCTTCAACCTGCTCAAGCGCGAACGCGTCCGCCGCAAGGTCCACCGCACGCGCGACGAGGCACGCCGGGACGTGTTCGATTACATCGAGATGTTCTGCAACTCCACCCGGAAGCACGCACGCAACGAGATGCTGTCACCCATGGAGTTCGAACGGCAGCACAAAGCCAAAGCCGAGGGCGTCTAGAAAACGCGGGGCGGTTCAGACACACACCAAGTGGAACGTCATGAGCGGAACGAACGACAGAGAGATATCAGGATGTTCCCGGTCGGGTGGCACGCGACTGACAGCGCAGGAGCGCGGCAGATGGCTGAAGCCGTTTTCAACATTCCGAGTTCTTGGTCTCATCCTGCTCGTTGCGATGGGCGCCCTGAGTTTTGGCGCTGCCGAAGCGTTTGCTGCCGATTACGCTGTCTACGAAGAGCACTCGCCGGAAACGAAGCCGATGCAGCCGGGAGCAAATCTCCGGGCTTTGAACCGGGTCATCACCCAGAGAGGCGATGCGATCCATCTGGATCCCGACACCGGGATTGTCTCCCTGAAGGCGGTGACCTACCGGATCTCCGGCGCCCTGCAGCCGAGCCCGCCCCAGCAACGAACTCCAGCGAGCGCGACGTCATCACACTGACGGTCCCGGTCGCCTTCAAACGGTCCGGCTTCGAACTGCGCCTCGTCGTTCCGGGCAAAGAAGCAGCAGCCCGGCCGGATACCAGTCTCGTTCGCCTTATCGCTCGCGCACCAGATTGTACCCAGGTTGAGTGGTGACCCGGAGCCCACCGTTGCGGATTTAGCCAGGGAAGAGGGACTGAACAAATCCTATGTGTCGCGGCTCGTCCGGTTGGCCTTCCTGGCGCCCGATATCATCACTGCAATTCTGGAAGGCCGGCAGCCCGTTACACTGACCGCCAACAAGTTGATGGCGGATACTCGCCTTCCGATCGATTGGGCAGAGCAGCGCCGCGCGCTCGGGTTCAATTAGTCCCGCGCCATTCTGGTTGCCCCCGCACGCCTATCTTCTTGCAGAACAGCAGCCAAGCGGCCGAGGCTGCAACACCCATCGCAATGTTTGGCGCCAGCATCTCGTGGACTGCTGTGGCAAATCCAGTTGGCATTGCGCCACACTAGAAGCCCTCCGACTCGTCGGTCCCAATTGCACGCAAGGCAAAGAGGCGCGTCTGCTCGAACCGATCGACGCAGCAGGCCAATCCTGTCGGCAGGAAAGCGGCTTGCGGGCATATGAAGTGGAAAGGGGCGGCCGTGCAGTCGTGCAAAAAGTCGCCCCCCAATTCGCAATTCGGGTACCGCTGAAAGTCGCGCTAGAGACGGGGACGTGAAGAGCAGGCAAAAGCAGTCTCTTCCGACCCGGCCCAAGATCGGCGGCCTGCAAGCTCTGGAAACAACGGCACTATCTGCCGCAGCCTCCAAAAGTAAAAAAATCTAATAAAAAACAAGTACTTAATTGCGGCGGGCGCAGTCCGCCGTGAACCCGTCTCTGCCGGCTTCCCTGTTCGGAGCAGAAACGCCAGAGAGGGACTTCCTCGCGATCTCGGGTGGAGTGCCTGCTGGAAAGTGACGCGATTTCCGTGCGTTACCTGAATATCTCTGTGAAATGATGGGCCGATTTTTAGACATCTGGAAGGGTGTTCTCAGCCGCTATCTGGGAAAATCGATTGTCGTTTGGTGGGATTGCGTTGTCGTTAGCCGGGATCGGAATGCAATTCTGTGGAATTGGCTTGCGCGATTGCGGGATCGCTTTGTCGAATGGCGGTTCGGCAATGTCGTTATCCGGTGCTGGCCTGCCGTTAAGCGGGCCAGGACTGCCGCTTGGCGGTATCCGATTGTCGAATTCGGAGGGGCTTGGCGAGAGCCGATCCAAGGCCCCGAACAGGCGCAGGCAATGCCTTGGCGCTGGGCAGGGGAATGCCCTGCCTCTCGACGACAAGCAGGACGTCTACAAAGCGACCTAGGTATTTGGTCCCGGGGTGCGGTGACGCGGGTTGATTTTTGAAGATGGCGGGGTTTGCGTCCCGCGCCCGATTGACAGCCTCGAGCCGATTCCAAGCCATCCAAATGGATATTGGGCCGTCTATGGCTTCGACGCCTCAAGTATCCGCTGGACGACCTCCCGCGTCCGTAAATCATGCTGAAGCATGATCTCGCCGGCTTTACGGCCGTCTCGTTCGGCGAAAGCCTTCATGAGAAGTTCATGCTCGGCCATCGCTTCCGCCCAACGGGCCTGTGATGCCAGTGCAGCGTGACGGCCGCGTCTCGCTTTCAGGATTAGCGCCGCATGGGTCGTCGCCAAAGTCGCATTCTTCGCCGCGGCGACGATCGCGACATGGATCTCGTTATTCAGCTTGAAATAATCGTGTAGATTGCCGGCTTGGTGATAGCCCGCCATCCGCTCATGCATACGGCTGAGCTTCGCCAGTTCCCGCGCCGTCATGCGCTCAGCGGCGAGCTCGCAGGCATGGCGCTCGATGCCGCCAATGACTTCGAGCAGATCGGTGATCGTCTTCGCTGAAAGGGCGGCGACGCGCGCACCACGGCCGGGAAGAAGCTCGACCAGCCCTTCCGTCGCAAGCAGCTTGACGGCTTCGCGCACCGGCGTCCGCGAAACGTTCAGCGTCTCGGCGAGGTTGAATTCGTGCAGCCGCTCGCCGACACGCAGTTCGCCTTCGATGATCATGTCGCGCAGCCGGTCGACTACGGCCTCGTGCAAAGGACGTTGACGCGCGGCGCGCTTTGCTGCCTCCGGCGCGGGGCGTTCGATCACGGGGTTCGGTGCCAGGCTTTCGTCCGTCGTCACTTCGTCAGGCATCCTGTTGCGCAAAGCATGAGCATTCTTAGTCACCTCCGCCAATTTTGCATGCAAAAAATCAAATTAATGCATGCACAATATCGGCGACAATCAAAAATCGTATTTAAAATCAATCAATTATGCAATTTACCGCTATTGGCATGATGGATGCAAGAACCTTGTTGCCTAAACGACCGCGCAGCCATCGTCCCGAGGATCCCGGATCCTCCTCCCTCCCTGGCTGAGCCGATTCCACGCCGCACGCCGCAAACCGGACGGGCGGAACGTTTTCCCCCAGCGACAATCGAGGGTCGCCTTCGGCCCCGACAACCAGGAGATTGCAATGAGATCCTCCATCCAGGGCATCGCCGCGTCGATCGGGCGCAAGAGCCTGTTGATACTAGCCACCGGCTTGGTTGGCCTTACGGCGCTTAGCGCCGCGCCGACCGCCTTCGCCGCGGATCGCTTCGTGCCGGCCGCGGCCGAGCCCGGCACCGATATCCCGGCTTCGACCATCAAGTTCGGCATGCGGCCCTATGCCGACAACACCTTCTACATCATCGGCATGAAAAAGGGATGGTTCTCGGATGTGGGGATCAGCTTCGATCCGGCTCCCTACGGGTTGAAGGCGAATGACTCGAACGTCACGACTCTCCTGCTCAACGGTCAGCTCGACCTGATCTCCGAGTTCTGCCCGCTGATGCTGCCGACCTACAAGGATTCGACCAAGCTGAAATGCGTCGGCTTCACCGACAATTTCCTTGCCAATGCGATCCTCGCCAATCCGAAACTCAAGCTGAAGACGTTCAAGGAATATATCGCTGAGGGCAAAACCTACGAAGAGGCGCTGAAGGCGACCCTCGCCCCGATGAAGGGCAAGACGCTGGTCGGCGCGCCGCAGCTTTCCGATCGTGCCTTCGAGGAATATCTGAACAAGACCTCCGGCGCCGGCTTCAAGTTGCAGGTCCTCGACGACGCCAAATCGCTGGTCCTTGCCAAGGCCGACCGCGAGGACTTCGTCAATCCGGAAGGCGCACCGATCGTCTACACTCTGCGGCAGGCGGGCTGGACGAGCCTCGTCGACATCGGCGATTTGATCAAATACGGCCCCGGCGGTGTCGATTCGCCGATCGAACCGCTGATCGGCATTGTCGGCCTCGGCGCCAATTCCGATTGGGTCAACGCCAACCAGAATACACTGCTGCGCTTCATGTCGGTCGTCTGGCACATCATCGACGCCACCAAGGCCGATCCGTCGCTTTATGACCTGCAGGCACCGTACCTGAACTCTGTCGCCGGCACCGACCTTGACGGCAAGGGCGTGGAAGCGACCGTCAACATCCTGCATCCGTTCACGCCGTTCGCCGGCAACGCCGAATATTACGATAACAATAAGGCCACCTCCTACTACGCCAATGTCTGGAGCGCGGTGATCAAGGACTTCGAAGCCCACAAGATCATCCCGGCCGGAATCACGGCCGACGACGTCGTCTGGGGCGGCCCGATCTGGCACCAGATGGTCGAGTACAAGGCCAAGACGGACGAACTGCTGACCAAGATCAACGGCATGACGCTGTCTTCGGACAAGCAGGCCCTGGTCGATAGGGCGAAGACTTTCTACGCCAACTACGACTTCCTCGACGCCTATCGCCTGGCGCTCGCGGCCTCGACATAGTGAACCGTGCACGCGAGAGGAGCGATCCGATGACATTGGTAGCCCCTGATGTTCTGACCCGGCCATCACCCTCGTTGCTCTCGCGTGCCAGGATACTGCTAGCGATCCTCGATCCGTTGCGGCTCGCCGGTGTGGTGCTGTTCGTGCTCGTATGGCAGGTGCTGACGCTAGGCCTGCCGGCGATCATCCTGCCGACACCGCGCGGCGTCGTCGAACGGCTGGTCGCCGATTTCTGGTCGGCCCCGGCGCTCTCATACTATGGAGTCGAGGAAGCCAACCTCTATGGCAACCTGATCTATACTGCCGAGAACGTGGCGATCGCGGTCGTGATCGGCTCGGTAATCGGTATTCTCGCCGGCCTGCTGTCGGCCCGCTTCGGCATCATCCGTGCCATCATCGATCCTGTGATGATGACCGCCGGTACCGTGCCGATCCTGGTCGCAGCACCCTTCCTGCTGATCTGGTTCGGCGTCGGACGGGCGAGCGCCGTTTGCCTCGTCATCTTCTATGTCATCGTCATCCTCTATCTGTTCGCGCAGCGCGCCGCGACCAATCTCGACCCGGTCTATGAGGAATCCGCGCGCACGCTCGGTGCGACACCGGCCGGGATCGTGCGCGATATCCTGATCCCGGCGACCGTCCCCGAAATCCTCGGCGGTCTCCGCATCGCGCTGGCCGGCGCCTGGGGCCTTGAGGCAATTGCAGAGTTGCTCGGCTCGCAATCAGGCGTCGGCAAAGTGCTCGAAGTGCTCGCCGGCGCGACCGACCCACAGGGCATCATGGCGACGCTGCTGATGCTCGGGCTCGCCGCCATCGTCGTCGACGCGGTCGCCGCCTTTGCCGTTGCCCGTACCGCCAAATGGAGCGCCGCGTCGCGCTAGTCCCCTGTTCCGGGCGGACCGCCCGAAAGCCTTGAGGCCGATGCCATGAACAGTGCCGCTAATTCCCGCATGATCGAGATCGTCCACGTCAATCGTACCTTCCAGCGCGCCGACGGGCAGATGGTGAAGGCCGTTGACAACGTCTCGGTGGTCATCAAGGAGGGCGAATTCGTCTGCTTGGTCGGCCCCTCGGGCTGCGGCAAGACCACCCTTTTGCAGATGGTCGCCGGCCTGCTCGAACCGTCCGACGGCGGCATAGCGGTCGCCGGCAGGGAGATCTCGGGGCCGGGCCGCGAACGCGGCATGGTGTTCCAGAAGGACAGCGTGTTCCCCTGGATGCGCGTTATCGACAATGTCGAATATGGCCTGAAATGCCGTGGCGTCCCGGCAGCACAAAGACGGGAGATCGCGCGCACCTATCTCGAGCGCGTCGGCCTCGGCCATGTCGAGAAGGCCTGGCCGCGCGAACTCTCCGGCGGCATGCTGAAGCGGGTCGCCATCGCCACCGTCTTCGCCAATGGCAGCCGCGTGCTGCTGCTCGACGAGCCGTTCGGCGCGCTCGACTATGTCACCCGGCACCAGTTGCAATCGGTGCTACTCGATCTGTGGGACGAAGGCGGCGCGGCAGCGCGGCGCACCGTTCTGTTCGTCACCCACGATGTCGACGAGGCGCTTAGCCTCGCCGACCGCATCCTGGTGTTTCACAGCGGCCATCTCGTCGACGATCTCGCGGTCACAGCCGAGCGGCCGCGCTCGACCGACAGTCTGCTTCTGCCGGACATGGTGGCGATCAAGCATAAGCTCCTCGCCCATCTCGGCCTTGAAAAGCGGGCCAAGCCATTGGCCATCGTCCAGGATGGGGCCGCGTCATGATAACGAGCCATGTCCATCGCGATCGCTGGATCTCGGTCGCCGTCTTTCTGACGCTCGCCGCCATCTGGCAGGTCCTGTCGATGGTCTATACCGCCGAGGCGCAACCGGGCGAGCCGATGATCGCCGGCTGGCAAGTGCTGTTCACCAACACCTTCCTGGCAATGTCGGACTATTGGCAGGGCGGATTCGGCGTTCCCGCTGTTGCCGATGGCGCTGCGCGGTCCTATCCGGCGGCGTTCCTTGCTGTCGCGTCGCATTCGATCGACACGATAGGCCGCCTGGCGATCGGCCTTGCCGTCGGCGGCGCAGCCGGCCTCTTGTTTGGGCTCGCCGTCTCTTGGTCGCGCTGGACGCGGCGGCTATTCGACTGGCCGCTGCAATTCCTGCGCACGCTGCCGCTGCTCGCCATGGTGCCGCTATTCCAGCTCTGGTTCGGCACCTATTTCCTCGGCGAGGTGCTGTTCGTCGCCTATGGCATCGGCGTCATCGTCTTTGCCGGCACGGTCAATGCCGTCCGCAACGTGCCGCAGATATATATCGATAACGCCCGTTCGCTCGGCGCGTCCCGCTGGACGCTCTGCCGAACGATCGTGTTGCCGGCGATCTTCCCGGCAATGCGCTCGACCATATTGCTCAGCCTCGGCGCCGGCTGGAGCGCGGTGCTCGGCGCCGAATATCTCGGCGCGCAATCGGGCCTTGGCTACATCATCGTCTACGCGCAGCAATTCGCCTATCTCGACCGGATGTTCTTCATCGCGCTGCTGTTCATCGTCTACACCTCGATCAGCTACTGGGCGATCGGCCGGCTCTCCGCCCGCTGGCTCGCTTGGGCGCCGCCCTCGCAGCGACGGTGACCGAGATGGAAGCCCTGTTTCAGCTTTCGGCCCGAGAACTGGTGCAAAGGCTTCGCGCCGGCACCGTGTCCGCACGCGCGGTCATTGAGGCACATCTCGCGCGGATCGATGCGCTCGAGCCCGATATCCAGGCATGGGCCTGGCTCGATCGCGGCCAGGCGCTTGCAGCGGCGACCGAGGCGGACGCGGTCCGCGCAAGCGGGGCGACGCTCGGACCACTGCACGGACTGCCGGTCGGCGTGAAGGACATCATCGACACCGCCGACATGCCGACTGAGTATGGCACGCCGATCCATAAGGGCCGTCGGCCGCAAGCCGATGCGACGATCGTCGAGCGGCTGCGTTCGGCCGGGGCCATCATTCTCGGCAAGACGGTCACGTCCGAGCATGCCGTCTACGTTGCCGGGCCTACGCGCAACCCGCATGCGCTCGACCGCACGCCCGGCGGCTCGTCGAGCGGCTCGGCGGCGGCAGTCGCCGCCTTCATGGTGCCAGTGGCCCTTTCGACCCAGACCAATGGCTCGACGATCCGCCCGGCCTCGTTCTGCGGCGTCGTCGGCTACAAGCCGAGCCTCGGCCTGCTGCCGCGGACCGGCATTCTGAAGCAATCAAGCCTGCTCGATCATCCCGGCATCATCACCAGGAGCACCGCCGACGCCGCCTTTGTGGTCGAGGCGATCGGCGGCGAGGATCCGCTCGACGAGCAGAGTCTTGGCCTCTCGACGGCCGGCTTGGTTGAAGCCACGTCACCGATCAATGGCCGACCGCGTCTCGCTTTCATCCGCAGCCCTTATTGGCTGCGCACCGATCCGACAACCCGCGCCGGCCTGGAGGCGCTCGTCGAAAGCCTGGATGGAGCGATCGACATCGTCGACCTGCCCCCCGCCTTCGATGCCGCCGCCGATATTCTCAGCATGATAATGGCAGCCGGCATCGCTCAGACCTATCGCGAGGATTTTGACAAAGCCCGTCCGCTGATGGCCGATGTCCTTGTCCGCATCATCGAAGACGGACAGCGTGTTTCGGCTACGGCGTTTCTTGACGCTTGGGCAGCTCGCGACACGCTCCGGTGCCTGTTTGACCAGATCATCGCGCCCTATGACGCTGCGTTGACCCCGTCCGCAATCGGTGTGGCGCCGCTCCGCTCCGATGGCACCGGCGATCCGATCTTTGCCTCGCTCTGGACGCTGCTCGGTGTACCCGCGATCAGCCTGCCGCTGCTCCAAGGCGCGCATGGCCTGCCGCTCGGCGTGCAACTCGTGAGTGGAACGCGACAGGACCGGCGCTTGCTTTCCACCGCTGCCTGGCTCGAACGAGCGCGGCCGGTATCGGCCGGAACTCAATAAACAGCCGCACCAAGGCGGCATCGATCCAAGCGGAGACGAAGTTTTTGCGCATCCTGGTCCTGAATCCCAATACGACCGAATCGGTCACGGAGCTGATGATCGAGGCCGGCCGAGCGGTGACGGCGGCCGGAACGGAACTGGTTCCTATGACGGCGCGGCTCGGCGTGCCCTATATCTCGACTCGCGCCGAAGCGCAGATCGGCGGCGCGATCGTGCTCGACATGATCGCCGAGGCGTATCGCGAGGTCGATGCCGTGATCATCGCCGCCTATGGCGATCCGGGCCTGTTCGGCGCGCGCGAAATGTTCGATCTGCCGGTGATCGGCATCTCGGAGGCGGCCATGCTGACCGCCTGCATGCTTGGCCAGCGTTTCGCCCTTGTCGCCCTGTCGAGCGCTTTCAATGGCTGGTATCGCGACTGCGTCGAGATGCATGGGCTGATGGGCCGCTGCGCCGGCATTTACGGCCTCGACCGCTCGTTCGACTCAATCGCCGACGTCCAGGACGACAATCTCGAAGCGCTGGTGGCCCTCGCCAATCACGCGATCGACGCTGAGGACGCGCACGCGATGATCTTCGCCGGTGCGCCGCTCGCCGGTCTCGCGCGAAAAGTTCGCGATCGCATTCCCGTGCCGATCATCGATCCGATCGCCGCCGCCGTAAAGCAGGCGGAAGCGCTGGTGGCGCTCAGCCCCCGCAAGGCGACCCGCGGCTCCTTCAAGCGCCCGGTTTTCAAGACCGCAATCGGCCTGCCGGCCGCTCTCTCCGCCTATATGGACGCTTCCCATGCCGAACCCCGCCGTTAGGCCGGACATCGCCGAGACCGGACGCATCGTTCTGGCGGGCGTCTTCTACGACGTGATCCGTCATTGGGGCAGGCTGCCGACCGATATCGCGGCGGCGCGCGTCAGCCAGGTCGCGGTCGACCGCCTCGGCCGGCTGCATGTGCTGCGGCGGGCGGCGACGCCTGCCGTCGTCTTTGCGCCGGATGGCGAATTCCTGTTCAGCTATGGCACCGGCCAGGTGTTCGACGCGCATGGCATCCGTATCGACGCGCAGGACCGCGTGCTGATCGCCGACCGCGACGCGCACCAGATCCTCCTCTTCTCCTCCGACGGCGCGCTGCTGTTCGCGCTCGGCGAACGCCGCGTTCCGAGCTGGGAGAGGCCGTTCAACCATCCGACCCAGGCGGCTGTCGCCGGCGACGGTGAGATCTATGTCGCCGACGGTTATGGCAACGCGCGCATCCACCGCTTCGGCGCCGATGGCGGCTGGCTGTCAAGCTTCGGCTCGGTCGGGACGGGAGACGGCGAGTTCATGACGCCGCATGCGATCCTGGTCGACCGCCAGAACCGGCTGCTCGTCTGCGATCGCGAGAACGATCGGGTACAGGTCTTCGACCGATCGGGAAACTGGCTGCAGAACTGGGACGGCCTCTGCCGGCCGATGGATCTGTTCGAACAGGCCGACGGCACGATCTTTGTCAGCGATCAGATTCCGAGCCTCCACGCCTTCGCACCTGACGGTCACAGAATCGGCCGGGCCCGCCCGTCTTTGAACGGCGCCCATGGCCTTGCTGTCGACCGGTTCGGAGACATCTATCTTGCTGAAATCGATCCGAGCTCTGTCACGAAGCTGATCCGCATTTGATCTGAGAAGCAGTGGATCAGCAATGGCAATATCACCTTAACCCGGCTGAATGAGCGGTCGAACGCAGGTCTTGGCGGCATTGGCGCTGCTGGGACCGGACACTGCCCTATTGGCGAGTGATTCGGGGAATCACGACGTCTGCAGTCCCATTCGATCTCTGCTTGGCCCAGCGTCCCGTCCTCAGCAGCAGGCCAAATCCCACCGTTCGGGATCGCTGCGGTCTTTCGAAGACTCTTAGAAGGCTCCTTGATGGCTCTTCGAGGCTCTTTTGAAGCCGGCTCCGCGTCGCCGTGAAGTCTCCTTGTGTGAACAAGCGCCCAAGCAGGCCCCCGCGCCAGATGGCTTCAACTCATTGAGAGTACTTCAGAAATTCTATGTCTACAGGGGCCTCGATCGGCGCCGAGCGTGACCCGAGTGTATTTAGGATTTATGATGAAAATCAGATAGTTAGGTCGACCTAAGCCGATGCCTCCATTCCGCGCCTATTCACACGAATGGTCCTGCAGCATCTCGCGGTCCAGCGTCAGCTCCGCCACGATCTTCTTCAGCCGCGCATTCTCGTCTTCCAGGGACTTCAACCGCCGCATCTCGTCAGGCAGCAGGCCGCCGTACCGCTTCTTCCAGTTGAAATAGGTCGCCTGGCTGATCCCCGCCTTGCGGCAGATCTCCGCAACCGGCGTACCTCCCTCGCCCTGCTTCAGGATAAACGCTCATCTCGCGCCTCGCTGAACTTCGATGCCTTCATGCTGCTCCGCTCCTCTCCCAGCCGGGAAAATCGAGCGGAAAACTCCAGCTTCAAACGATCCAGTTCTCAGCGGGCAGAGCAAGCAGAGACGTTGCCAAGCAGTCCCTTTGGGCCCAGCGCTCGACCTCGGTCGTCTCCTCTGCAAGCCATAGGCGAGTTCGGTGCGCTTCATTCCTCGCGGGTCCGACAGGGCTCTCGATCGATGCGCGACAGGGTATTTATTGAGTAGAGCTCGCTCCAGTCGTGGGGCACCGTGTTCGGCTCGACGGACTTGTTCGCCGAGGCTTTCTCCCTTCATTGAATTCAGCAGATTCAGCGTCCCCCGATCCCAGAAGGGTGGTCGGGTCGGCTCGGACGATGGATCAACCGGCTGGCAACTGCTAGCGGCCGCTGTCAGACCTTCTCGGCCGGTGCCCGCGCCCACCTGACGATCCGCGCTACCGGACCGCGCAAGATCGTGTACGGAACGATCGCGAGCACAATGGCGATGACCATGACTTCACCGGGGCGGACGGCCTGATACACGATGAGCTGATAGATTGTATCGAGCACCGCCGCGAGAATTACGATCTTCGATGTCGAGCGCCATCCGTTCCTTAAGGCTTCCCTCCGTTGCTCGGCGGCACCAAAGACGGCAAGAAGATAGGATGGCGCACCGGTCTTGCCGTCGCGAACGCCATCGCGGATCGCCAGAATGGCAGCCATGATCGGCTGCAGAATGAGGCGAAACGCCATGGGTCCATCAGGCCTTTCCAGAATGTGGGCGAGGAACCGGGTAGCAGCTTCCTCGATAGATGCCATGGGTTGAGCCTCGAATGCAGTCGCCTTGGCGGTGGGATTCTAGGACATCGGTGGTCTCAGCTGTCGAGCACGCCGCGATGGTAACGGGCGAGCATGCCCCCGGACATAGTGTGTGCCCGATAGCCGTTCTGGAGCAGGATGCGCGTCGCATAATAGGCGCGCTGGCCCGACCTGCAGATCACGTGGATGTCTCGATCCCGCGGCAGTTCGGTGATCCGTTCGCGGAGCTGGCGAAGTGGAATGTTGACCGCACCGGCCACGCTTTCCACACTTAGCTCGGCCGGTTCCCGCACGTCGAGCAGGATTGCCTTCGAAGGGTCGCCCCAGTGGGAGATGGGCATATCACCCCGGAGCACGTCTGCAGCAACCATGCCCGCGAAATTCACTGCATCCTTGGCGCTTCCGAACTGCGGCGCATAGCACAACTCGGCCTCCTCGAGATCATAGACCGTTGCGCCCATCTGGATGGCCATCGCAAGGGTGCTGATGCGCTTGTCGACTCCTTTCGTGCCGACCGCCTGCGCACCAAGAAGGCGTCCATCCGTCCTGGAGAACAGGACTTTCATGGCAATGGGCTTGGCGCCGGGATAGTAGCCGGCATTCGAGTTGGGATAGAGGTAGACCTTCTCGTAGTCCTGCCGGCCCGCATTCTGCAGCGCCTTCTCGCTCGCGCCCGTCCACGCTGCCGCCCCGTCGAAGAGACCGATGATCGACGTTCCCTGCGTTCCCCTGTAGCGGCTGTCACGTCCAGCAATCACGTCTGCCGCGATCCGGCCCTGCCGGTTGGCCGGTCCGGCCAGAGCGACGAGACTCCACGCCCCCGTGACCGTATCGCGCACCTCGATTGCATCGCCGACGGCGAAAATCTCCGGGTCGCTGGTCTGCATGTTGTCATTAACGCGAATGCCGCCAAGCTTTCCGATTTCGAGACCCGCCGACCGGGCCAGCGCAGTATCCGGGCGCACACCGAGCGCAAGGATCACGATATCGGCCGGAAACTCGGTTCCAGAACGGGTCGCCACCTTGATGGCGCCGTCCTCCCTTGGGGTAAACGCCGTTACGGCATCACCGAGCACGACGCTGACACCGTGATGTTTGAGATGGCTCTCAACGATCTCCGCCATTTCGCGGTCCATCGGGGCGAGAACCTGGTCCCGCAACTCGATCACCGTCACGTCAAATCCGCGATGGACCAGGTTCTCGGCCATCTCCAACCCGATAAACCCGCCTCCAACCACCACGGCACGCGTCTTGGGACGGGCAGTCTGGAAGCCTGAATACTTGCTCATTCCTGTGAGGAACAAGGAGCCCTTCTCGATCCATTCCCGCACGGCGCGAGCATCAGGCACGGTGCGCATTTGGAAGATGCCAGGCTGGTCGATGCCCGGGATGGGTGGCACCACCGATGGAGCGCCAGGCGAAAGAACGAGCTTGTCGTAGCTCTCCGTCGTCACCTCCCCCGTATCGAGGTATCGCAGGTCGACAGTTTTGGCCCTCCTGTCGATCGCGACTGCCTCGCATCTCGTCCGGGCGTCGATGTTCAGGTTGACCTTGAAATACGCTTCGTTCGCGACGATCAGATCCTGCTCCCGCGCGATGATGCCGCCGGTGTGATAGGGAAGACCACAATTGGCGAAGGAGACGAACGGCCCCCGTTCCACGAGAACGATCTCGGCCGTCTCGTCCAGCCTGCGAAGGCGAGCGGCGCAGGATGCGCCACCAGCGACACCTCCAATGATCATGACTTTCATGCGAGTTCTCCTCGTCCGTGACGGGACGTCTTCGCGTTGCGGAAAGCGTCCACCGCCTGTCGATTGGTTGGAAACGTCGGGGCCTTGGCGACCAGTTCATGCAGACCGAGCTGGCCGAACTGTGCGGCCAGGGCGGTGCTCGCCCGCGTGATGACCAGGGTGACACCTTTGCTGTCGAGCATTTTCGCCACTTGGTGCAGGGTCTCCGCTCCGGTCGTATCAAGTTCAGAGATCGCCTCTGCATCGAGCACGAACCAGTCCAGCGGCGCCGTCCGGCATTCGAGGATGGCCTCGACGTCCTCCAGGAAGGTGTTCGCGTTGGCAAAGTAGAGCGCAGTACCGAAGCGATACACGAGAAGCGGGGCAGCAGTGTCTTCCTCATCCGGTGGAACGGGTTCGAAATGGCTGCCATCGGAGACCGCGGCGAGAAGCCAGCTTTCCGGCCGCGATGCACGACCGACGACGTCAATGATCGACATCAGAACGGCAATGAGGACCGCCTGCATGGGTCCCAGAACAAGCACGCTCAGGAAGCAGACCGCGGCGATCCAGAACTCCGTCTTGCGCATCCGCCAGAGGTCTCGGAATTCCGAAACGGACACGAGGCCGATGACGGCATTTGCCACGATCCCCGCCAATGCTGCATTCGGCAAATAGGCGAGTACGTCGGTGAAGAACAGCATCACGATTGTGATCGTGACGGCCGCCACCAGGGATGGCAGTTGGCTCTGCTGGCCCGCAGTGTCCATGGCCGCCGTGCGAGACGGACTTGCGGCGGTCAGGAAGGCGCCCGAAAGTGCAGCAGAAACATTGGCCGCCCCGAAGGCGAAGAGGACCTGGTTGCCGTCAGCCTTATATCCATATTTGCGGCTGTAGCGGCGCGACAGAAGGAGCCCTTCACACAGCGTGATCGCGACGACTGCGAGTGCCGCGGGCAGGACGTCGATGAAGGCAGAAAGAGGAACTCGCGGAAATGTCAGTTGGGGCAGGCCTGAGGGAATGGCGCCGAGGACGCTGACCCCCTTCTGGTCGAGCCCGAACGCACCAACGAGAACCGTCAGGATCGCCAGCACGACGAGAGAGCCGGGTACGGCCGGCGCGAAGCGCTTGAGCAGCCGGACCATGAAGAAGGCGGAGAGCCCGACGACGACTGACCAGAGGTTCGCATGTGGGACAGTACGAGCCAGGGTGGCCAGCTCCAGAAAGAACCCCGTCGTCTCGAACGGCAACGACATCGCGTCGCGTGCGGTCGCGGCTGCCGTGCCCGTCATGTCGATGTGTGGAGCTCCGAGGATCTTGAAGACCTGGCTTACAAAGACTTCTAGTCCCAAGCCCGAGACGAAGCCGGCCATGACAGGGCGGGATAAAAAGTTGGCGAGGAACGCGAGGCGAAACGCCCAGAAGATGAAGAACAATCCGCCTGCGACCAGTGCCATTGCGAGGACGTAGTCGTGGCGAACTGTGGCGTCGGGCAGCTGCAATCCTATGAGCGCCGCCGATGCCAAAGCGGCAAGCGACGCGTCGGGACTGGTGATGAGGTGACGCGACGAGGTGAGCAGGGCGAAGACAACAAGCGGAATGATCGCGGCATAGAGACCCGCGGTCGGTGGGAGGCCTGCGACCTGCGCGTAGCCGATATTGAGCGGAATGATCAGAGCAGCGAGCGTAATTCCCGCGGCTATCTCGCGGGGAGCGCCACTCAGGGTCGCGCTTCGCAATCCAGAGAACGGCACTGGCCAGCGGCTCGGTTCAGTGCGGCGCATGCATGTCCCCCTCGGGGTCTGATCCCGCGAGCTTTCCCATCCCCATCGTCCCACGGCCGGGCGACGCCAATCGGCATGAACCAGGCTGATGGCGTCCCCGGTTTGATGTAGCTAGCCGAGGCGCGTTCCCTCCACGTCGAGACCGCCGCCAGCGGGCAGCTTGCTCCAACTCCGCCGCTCCCACTCCTCCTCGAGAACTTCGATTGCAGCCTTCTCGAGGAACTCGGGCGCGGCCCATTCGGCGACGTCGAAGTCGTTCTTGATGTAGCCATGCTCCAGCATGAAGTCCTTGCCGATCCGGATGCATTCAAGGTTCTGTGCGCTCAGGCTCGGCACCATGTCGACGTGCTTGATCCCTTCATAGGTGTGCTCGGCATCCAGGTAGAAGGTCTGCCGGTTGAGGATCTCGGCTGCCGCCGGCTTGTTTCTGTTGGCCCAGCGGCCGACTTTGATCATGGCCCTCATATATGCGACGACCAGTTCGGGATGCTCCTTGGCCATCACGTCCGTGCAGGTGATGATGGCTGGCGTGTTGGCGACCTGAATGGTCCAGTCAGGCAGCTTGGACAGGTCGAAGATCGACTTGATTTCTCCCGTCGCTTCCGAGAGCTGCCCCAGCTGGCCCATCTGGTTATAGATGGCGTCGACGGTCCCCGCGAGCAGGGCCTTCTCCAATGGCCGGAAGGCATAGTCGCGCTTGTGGTCGCGCCGCATCCAGAGTTCGGACGGATTGTTCATCGGCGGCACGAGCATCTCGGGCTTGTCGTACCAGTCGTCTGCGTATGGGAACTCGACGATCTCAACGTCGTCGATGGTCATGTCGTGCAGCTTCAATATGTTCAGGATGCCCATGTGCTCCTGAATTCGCCACCAGTCGTTCTTGATCGTGTTCAGGCTCTTCGTGAGCCCGACCTTCTTGCCCTTCAGATCCTGGACCCGGAAGATCTTGTCACGGGCGCGAACCTGCATCACCCCGCCCTCATAAACCCAGGTCGCTCCAAGTAGAACGGTCCGGCGGATGTCTGAATTAACTTGGATCGGTGGATAAAGTCCGCCAAAACGGATCAAATTGTCCAGATTGTGAATGTAGTGAGGGTACCAGTTGTTTTCCGGCGCGTGGCGGAAATAGGCGTATTCGACGCCGATCTTCTTATATTCCTCCCGACACCAGCCAAGTTCCTGATCAACATTGTTGGCTGACACCATGGGGCAGTTCGTGAACCAGACCTGCTTCCAATCGAGTGGAACCGTTGTTGAAACGCGTTGGGTGGTCATCGATTCTCCTCCAGATGGAATGCCGACCGACAAGGTCATCATCGTTCACGGTGGAACACGTCCTGAGCTCAGCTGATTTTCGCCCGAAGCCCGTCCTGTGGGAATTCTGTAACCGGCAAGAGGCTTCCGAACAGGTCCGATCTGGACATCAGGTGGACAGATTGGGACAATACAATATATAGAGACGGTCGTGCAAAGAGTTCGGAAGACAAGCGATCAGGCGATCCTGCGGATCGGAGCCACCCTTGGAATTCCCGACGTGCTGCGGGAGCTCGGCGCCGAGCCCACGGAGAAGGCTCTGCCCCCTGAGTTTAGCCCGACGCTGTTCGGAAGCCCGGATCATCAGATCTCGCTATCGGCACGCGGTCGACTTCTCGAGCGATGCGCGAAGATTACAGGCTGTCCGTATTTCGGCCTTCTGGTCGGCAGCCGGAGCCGACTTGAATCACTTGGTCTTGTGGGGCTCCTGGCAAAGCACTCTCCAGATGTCGGAAGCGCGCTTCGAAATCTATGCCGGCACTTCTTCCTTCATGCTGACGGGGTCGCCTTGCACCTCCATGTTGACGGCGGGGCAGCGACCCTGTCCTACAGAATTACCGAACCGCGAATTCCTGCGGTCGATCAAACGGGCGATGGCGCGGTGGCAGCGATCCTCAACGTTATGAGAGATCTCTGCGGAAATGATTTCAAGGCGATAGAGGCTCGATTTGCACATGGTCGGCCCAAGGCCTTGGAGCCGTACAAGAAGATTTTAGGAGTGCATCTCGAATTCGATGCTGAAAGTTACGGCCTTGTGTTTTCGGTCACCTGGCTGTCCCGACCACTGCCGCCGACCGAACCGGCACTGACCCGTCTGATCCTCGACAAGGTTGCTGAGCAAGAACGGGTTCATGCGCGTTCCTTCCCGGACCAAGTGCAAGCGGTCATGAGAACGGCCATGACATTCGATCACGCGAGGGCAGACCGTCTGGCCAGACTGTTCGACATGCACGTCCGCACATTTCACCGACGCCTGGCCGAGCACGGAGTGAGCCACCAGGAACTGTTGGACAAGACGCGTTTTGAGGCTGCCTGCGAATTGCTCGAAAGGACGTCTCAAAAACTACCGCAGATCGCCGGTATCCTGGGCTATGCCGAACTGCGATCCTTCATCCGCGCCTTTAGGCGGTGGAGCGGTATCACACCTTCGGAATGGCGGAAGCGACGGTCGATTGTGGAATATTAGCTGGAGTGCGCCCCGAGAGGCGGACAGTGTGACGACGGGGAATTGACCGGGGAGTCGGGCTTTCGAAGGATGAAACCCCATGGCCCGACACCGCACCCACAGCATCGAGTTCAAGCGCCAGGTGGCGCAGGATTACCTGGCTGGCGAGACGCTCCACGGCCTTGCTCGTCGACACGACCTGTCGCGCAACCTGATCCGCATCTAAAGTTCGAGGGCGGCGACTTCGACGACGAAGCCGCCGCGCCGACACGATCGAAGCCTACGAGGCGCGCATCGCCGCGCTGGAGTGGCTCGTCGGCAGGCAGGCCCTGGAGATCGAGTTTCTAAACCGGGCTCTGAAGCACGGACCGCGGCCTGGAAGCGCGACTACATCCGTCGTCACCGGCCCCGTGGCATCTCTGTCGCAGAAGGATGCCGGCTGATGGGGATCGCGCGCTCGACCTATTGCGATAAGCCGGCCGTCAGCCTCGACGACACCGCACTCGTCGAGACGATGGTCACCATCTGCGAGAGCTTCGAAGCCTATGGCTCTCGCCGGATGCAGGCAGCGCTGCGGCATCTCGGCCTGATTGTCAATCATAAGAAGATCAGGCGACTGATGCGCGAGCACAGCCTCCAGCCTCGACGGCGTCGGCGCTACATCGCCACCACCGATGGCGATCACGAGTTGCCGATCTTCCCGAACCTGGCGCGGGATATGGTCCCGGGCGGGCCGAACCCGCTCTGGGTGACCGACATCACCTATGTCGCGATCACCGCCGGCTTCGTCTACGTCATGCTGTCGAACCGGCTCTATCGCGGCGAGATCGTCCACAAGGATGTCTCGCATCCGGGTCAGCACGATGCCATCGTCGACGAAGCTCTGTTCAATGACGTTCAGCAGATCCTGGCGACCAATCGGGTCGACCGCGAGCGCGGCGTCAATGCCGACGAACCGTCGCTGCTCGCTGGCCTGCTGTTCGACGCCGATGGCAACCGGATGACGCCGACCCACGCCAGCAAGAAGGGTGTGCGCTATCGCTACTATGTCTCGAAGACGCTGATCACGCCGCGGCAGATAAGCACCCGTCGACACAAGGATGCGGACTTCAACGGTACAGCCGCGCCGATCGCCAAAGACCGGAACAGCTTGCGCCTGCCCGCTGGCGACATTGAGCGGCTCGTGCTTGATCGGATGGTTCAACTCCTGGCCACACCCGCTGAGGTCCTCGCGATCTCCGCGTCCGATCTCGATCCCAACCTCCATCCGGACTCTAATCTCGATGCAGTCGGACAGAGCGCACTGCTGGAGGCAGCGCAGCGGAACGCTTCGGCCCTCGTAGCGGCCGATGCAGTCGCGCAGCGCGGCTTTCTGCTCGCCGCCTTGCAACGGGTCGACGTGCATCGGGATCGGGTTGAGATCCGGATCGATCGGACCGGATTGCTGCAGCGCGTGCGCGATGACGATCAGCCCAGTCGCGTTGGAGCCTTGGACGAAGATCACCCAGTGCGCGACGATGGCGTTATCGGAACGAGCCACCCAGACGAGCCCGCTTTGGCCCCTCACTCCAGCGAGCGCGGCGCGCGCGACATCATCTTGCTGACGGTCCACGTCGCCTTCAGGCGATCTGGCTTCGAACTGCGTCTCGTAGTGCCGGGCAAAGAAACAGGAGCCCGGCCTGATCACAGTCTCGTTCGCCTTGTCGCTCGTGCGCATCAGATGCGGGATCGTCTCGTTGCCGATCCCGATCGAACCATCACCCAATTGGCGGAGCAGGAGCGGCTAACCGCGTCCTATTTGACCCGCTTGCTGCGACTGGCCTTCGTGGCGCCTGATATCGTCACCGCCATCCTCGATGGCCGACAGCCCGTCGAACTCACGGCCAACAAGATCATGGCCGATACGCGGCTTTCGATCGACTGGTCGGGACAGCGTCAGGCGCTCGGGTTCGAGTAGCGGTCTCCCGGACTGCTTAGCGACACGAACACCGACCCCGACTGCATCGCATTGGACATCCTTGCCGCCAGCCGGTCAGGCCATCGCTTCCAGGCAAATCGATGCATCGCCTCCCGCCTTGGCCTACCGCGGGCGTCGCAGCTTGCCTGCTGCTCACGCGAATCCAGCGACGCTGCCGACTGCGATCAGAAACCGACGAGCTATCGGTTCCACGGTCGTCGTAGAAGTTGTCTCTTCTTCGCCACTCATGACCACCGGCCGGCACGCAGGCTACGAAACGCCGAGTCCCGGTCCGACCGAGCTTCGGTACTGCCGAAAGGCGGCAGGGAGACGCGGGAGAGAAAGTGGCCCGGATTCGGCCGGAAAAACGTCTCCTGAAACCACGACAGCGATGAGGCAGCCGCAAGCCGCGGAAATGACCAGCGAAATCGCGGCGTCAAAAGATAAAAATAATAACTAAATCAATGGGTTAGTTGATGGCGGAGAGGGGGTCCGCTGAACTGCCTGTTTTCCGGTGTGCGCTGACGTGCCTGATCGCCGCTAGCAACCTACTGACGCAACGGTTCTTTCTGGATCGCTTGTGTTCGGCCGTCCTTGACCGTCCGCTCCAATCCACCGTATCGGTTAGGACAAGTTCTAGGACAAGAATGGTTAGGACAAATGGCCCGGACGCTCCATCGCCTCTCATCCCTGACCGTGAAGTCGGTCAAGACCCCCGGCCGCTACAGTGATGGCGGCGGCCTGTATCTCCGGGTCGCCGAGGGCGGTTCGAAGCAGTGGGTGTTCCTGACCCGTGCCGGCGGCAAGCAGCGCGAGGCCGGTCTCGGGAGCGTCAATACCGTTTCCCTTTCGAAGGCGAGAGAGATTGCAGCGAAATTCCGAAACGACGTTTTTGAAGGTCGCGATCCGATCGCCGAGCGCAATGCCGAGCGGAACAAGCTCAAGGCAATCCCGACCTTCGGCGAGATGGCCACGGAGGTGCTCGATAGCCTCAAGGCGGGGTTCCGGAACGAGAAGCATATTGCTCAGTGGGAAATGACGTTGAAGGAATACGCGGCGCCGATCCGCGACCTTGCCGTAAATGCCGTCACCACCGAGGACGTGCTGCGCGTCTTGAAGCCGATCTGGATCGAGAAGCGGGAGACCGCGAGCCGGCTGCGTGGCCGGATCGAGAAGGTTCTCGACGCCGCCACGGCTAAGGGGCTCCGGCACGATGCGAACCCGGCGCGCTGGAAGGGGCACCTCGATGTTCTCCTGCCGAAGGAGAAGAAGGCGACGCGCGGGCACCACGCTGCCATGCCCTTCGCCGAGCTTCCCGGCTTCATGGAGCGGCTTCGCGCGGTTCCGGGCACTTCGGCGCGGGCGCTGGAGTTCACGGTCCTGACCGCCGCGAGGACCGGCGAAACGCTGGGTGCGGCATGGGGAGAGATCGACCTCGACGAGAAGGTCTGGACCGTGCCCGGCGATAGAATGAAGGCGGGCCGCGAGCATCGCGTCCCGCTTCCCGATCGCGCCGTGGCCATCCTGAAGGAGCTTCTGCCGGAAAGCGGAAAGCCGAACCCGACCGCCTTGGTGTTCCCGAGCGGCCGGACGGGGAAGGTGTTGTCGAACATGTCGATGACGATGGTGGTGCGGCGGTTGAAGATCGAGCCGGAGCCGACCGTGCACGGCTTCCGATCCAGCTTCCGAGACTGGTGCGGCGAGGCGACCGCCTTCCCGCGCGAGGTCGCCGAGGCGGCGCTCGCGCATACCGTTGGCGACAAAGTGGAAGCCGCCTATCGGCGCGGCGATGCGCTGGAGAAACGCCGGAAGCTGATGACCGCCTGGGCGGGCTACTTGGAAGGCAAGTCCGCAAAGGGCGGCGACAACGTTCGACCGATCAGGTCGGCCTCCTAGCGCCAGCAGGTGGCAGCGCTTGGGCGATATCGGACAGCGCCTTTAGGTTGGTGCGCATTCGGCTAGCGACGCTCTGATCATCCTCACCCCAGATGGATGCAAGCATCGGCACAATGCTCCAGGCGTCCCAAGGCCGAGCTGGTTGACCTTCGAACGAGCAGAATGGCCCATCCGTTTCGGGGAGTACGCGATCGCGAGGCATGGCAGCTACCGCGGAACGGCCACGTTCGCTTGCGAGCATAGAAGGCCCGACCGAGAACCAGCAGTCCATTTCGGACGCTCTAGCCACCTGCTTTCCGGTGCCAACATACCAATGCAGAACACTGCAGCCAGCGGTAGGCTCGGCAGAGAGGGCATCCAACACGGCGCCGGTCGCGCCGCGACTGTGGATCGACAGAACCTTGCCGCCGGCACGCGCGCACATCCGAAGGATGTCTGCGAAGATGCTCCGTTGCGCATCAAAGGTCGCCTTGTGGTCCCTCGAACCATCAAGTCCGACTTCGCCCACGTATCGGGTTAGCGGAAGAAGCCGTTCGAAAAGCGGCAGCTCACGTGATCGCGACGCGGCGATTTCTGGGTGGAGGCCAAGTGCGGTTCTGATCCTACTGTCCGACGCAGCGAGTGCCGCGGTGCCAGTGAAAGCACTGGGCACCGTGGTCACGGACAGAACGTAGACGCGTCGCTCGACGCACTCAGCGACCAATGCCGTCGGGTCGGGGTACAGATCAAGGTGGCAGTGAAGATCGATCATGGCCACGCTATACCAGCAAAGAAGCTTCGAAGCTCCTCGGTCCCGCGACGGACCACATCGACATATCGTGATCGCAGGGTGGGATCGCTAGGCAGTGGACCAGCCTGCGACACCCATCGGTCGATATCTCGCTCAGCCAGAGTTGCAGCAGCGAAGCGCGCCGAAGCCACGTCTTCGTTCGCCGCGTGCTGCGACAGATCGTCGGCCCAGTAGTTTGTTCCGTCAGCGACCCGTGCCGCGTCAAACGATGCCCGTCGGATCAGACATGGCACGCATCGACCGCATTGCTTGTTCAGCCTCTTGCCCTTACCGCAGGAATAGGAGGTCGCGGCAAGTCGTTCAATGACGCGGTCTCGGCATTGAGCAAGCATCTCGCCTTTGGTTTTGAACCCATATGGGTTGTCTAGGCGGACGCCGAGGCCGACGCCATCAAATACTGCTTGAAGCGAACTCACGAAATGGGGGTGTGTTGTTCGCGTGCTTAGGCTTCCGATATGCCGATGTGTCAGCGGTGCGTTGATCGATATCAGGCCGTTTTCCGGAACAACGAGGTCGGCTGGGGCATCGATCGAGCCGATGGATGATGCCGCGACCGCCCCATACCCGAAGAACAGCATCGACCGTGCCCGCGACGATGGCTCATAGGGCGGGCGCCACTTCTCAGCGGCTCTTCCCGCGAAATGATGTTCAAGCATTCCGATCTCACCGGCCAGGATGTCCTGAACCGATCCCTCTTTCGGCGACGCTTGGCTGACCAAAAGCGGCCGACGGCCTTCTGCGCGGAGATCGATTGCACCGATTAGGCTATCCAGACCGCCTGAAAAGAGGCAAGCGCAGTCGCGATCTGAGGGCCGAGCTTGAAAGGTTGGAGGGAGACTGCCGCCGGTACGAAACCTCAGATACCAGATGTCGCTGGACAGAAAACGAAGAGCCTCCGCCAATGCGTCCGCTTGGGCGATCCACGGCTCGGGGTCCGACAGCTCGACTTCAAGCAGGATCATCCTCGTCCAGGCGTCGGGCGCCTCTCGCCTGACAACGAAGCGGTCGGCGGCATATACGGCGAGGGCGATCGTCAGGAAGTCCCATGCTATTGCCGATGGCGGGCGCGGGAGATGCATGGCGGCGGTTCGTAGGTTGGCCCCCAGACCGGCCAATTGGGGCCGGCCGCTATGGTATAGGGCGATGCCTACGTCGCCGCGTGCAAGCGCTGCCGTCGCACGTTCGGGGCTCGACGTGGCCAAAACTCGGATCGGCGTCCGTGTTAACATTTAGCGATCTTCCCATCTGGCGATTTCCTCAAGTGCCTCTCGCACTGACCGGGAGATCAGCGTCGACATCCGCTGTCCGTTGAGCACCGCCCCGGCAGCGGCTAGTATCGGCGCTCCGACCAAGCTCACTACCTCCCTCACCAGCGAGCGGATTTCCGCTTCGCGCTTCGCCGCGGCGACCGGCCCCACTGAGGCTAAAGAACGCCCTGCATCACCGGCGACTTGTACGAAAACCAACTCGGCGACAAACGCCAAGGTCGCGACCTGCACCGCGTTGGCATCCAGAGCGGCCGGGTCGAATATGTCGGCCGTCCCAAGTGCCTGCGCTAGCGCCTCTTCCATCGCCAGCCTGGCAGCGACCTCGTCCAAGATGCCGGGTGGCATGAAGGCATCTAGGATAGCGCCGATCGCAGCTTCGACGGGCTGACCAGCCAGCGTACGGATGTCGAGGGCGCCGCCTTCTGGGGGTTGTCCGGCGCCCGCCCTAGCGACCCCAGCAAGGGCTGCACCGCCGGTTCGTGCAGCCCGTTCCACACGCCGGGTACCCGCTGCGCCCCCGCCCATTGATTTATTGACCCAGCGGCTCAGAGCCGTTCGCGCGTCGCTGATCTCGCCCGAATTTGCAAAGCGACTGAGGGCGATCCGGAAACCTCGATAGCGCTGTGGTTCGGCGATCTCTCCTGCATCGTCGTCATCGTCCACGACTTCATCCGCAGGCAGTCCGGCGTCTGCCTCCTCTTCAGGTAGGGGGTCTTCGGGGAGAGGATCGGGCAATGGTGTCGGAGGAGCCGGGTCCTGATCTGCCCACGGCGGGATCAATGGTGAGGCGGGCGGCGCGTCTGGTTTCGGACGAGAGGTTCCCATCATGCGCCCCCGATCAGTCCAATCTTTCGAAGCAGGTAGAGAACGCCCTTGTTCATCTCATCGGTCTGCAAGCCTCCGACGAATGCCTTCAGTTCTGATTTCGCCTCCGGCGAATTCTCGGCGATCAAAGCAGCGCCATGGATGCCCGGCACGGCTGCTGACCAATCCGCGTCACGCATTCCATCGATCAGGCCAGACATAACTGCGCGTCGATCGGTAGCGTTGAGGCTCTTTATGATTTCCTTGCCGACCGGCGAATTGACGTTGTCGACCTTCAATAGGGCAGCGATCGCTTCTCGCGCGGCATGGCTCAGGTCCGAACGTCCCAATGCTGGCGCCATCACGTCGCGGCTCAAAAAGACCGCCGGACGAAGCTTCTCGGCGCTGTCGAACAGTGGTGGTAGCTCTCGCCATTGTTCTATGAAGTCCGCGTATGGTGCCCAATCGGTCGGTAGATCAATAGCCTTGCCTTTGACCTCGGGCGCTTTTCCCCTGACCCTTGCCTGCGGCAGCAGCAGTTTCTCCGCATCCTTGCTGTCCATGATGAGATGGAAGAGCGCCAACGTCGCAGGACCGTCTGTGCAGCGCTCAAAGATTGCGAGTTTGGCCAGCGTCGCTAAGTCGATGTTCATCTTGCGATTTGCGGCCAGCGTCTGCCGCAGGGATACGGCGTTCAGCAGCCGCTTCACGATGCGCGGGTTGCCCTGTATCTTTGGAGCAGAGGCCAGCAATGGAGCCAGCCTGTCGGCTATTCCCAAGTTGTCGAGCAAACCCTGTGGTTCACCGGCAAGCTTAGCAATCTCCTCCTTGTTGAAATTGTCACCTCTCCATCCGCTTTGTAACGCGCCGAGCAGGCGCTCCTTGACTGCAACTATATTATCGGGGGCAGTGAGGCTGACGAATAGAGAGTACATATATGCACGAATGTCTTGTACGCCGACTTGCGGGACGCGCATTGGAACTTGTATGACCTTGTCGAGATAGTCCCGAACGTGGGATGCATTCGGATCATTGAAATGCTTCGCAACTGAATGTCGGATCATATCTTCGTCGGCTGCGATAACGAACGCGGTTCGCGGCATGAAGAGAAAAAGTCGAATGGCTTCCAAAGTTCCTATCGCAACGTCCGGGAGACATCGATCGAGATTGTCGATAAAAACGATCAGCGTCGTGTTAAGCCCTTCGAGAAGCTCTCCGAATTCGCTCCTAAAGGCAGCTATTTCTTTCGGTGGTGTACGTTTTTCGGCTGGCCTAACAAGTTCCGAGAGACTTCTTGTCACATCGGCAGCGTCACCTTTCAGCTCTTTGTATTGAGCGTCAGTGACGCTTCCGGCAAAAATGGATGAGACCGCCGATCCAGCTCGCGTGAGGAGACCGGGAGGAATTCCAAGAGCAATGCCTAGTCCGAAATCGGCTATCATGCCTAGGCCACGGAAATAATTGACGCGCCCAGCGAACTCTTTGGCCTTATCGATTAACGTCTTCTTTTCTTCGGCAACCTGCAATAAATGTGATGCAACAACCTCCATAAGAGCTGCGCGCGCGTCATCGAAACCCTGGTACATCCACGCGTCAAATTTCACCACTATTGGCACGGGGGCTTCTGGATTGTCGGCCGATATTTGGGCCAAGCGACCCTCGACCAGTTTCAAGACAGTCGACTTGCCTGTTCCCCAAGTTCCGAACACGCCTATCGAGATTGGCAACAACGAGTTATTCGTTGCCAATGCTGCGATTTGATCCGCAATCTCTGTGAAATTGAGAAAGTCGTGATCGCTCTCGCTGTCACGCCACATTGCCCTCTCCCCCTTGGTAACCTAGGCGTTGTAGCACAAGCTTAGCGCGCAAAAACCCCAGATAGTAAGTATTCGTCGCCCGGATCGAGGCGTGCAGAGGCAAGGCTTCCGTTGGAGCGACCCTCCGTGGAGCAGCACTAGAGACGGACGTGTCCGTCGAGGGCGCGTGATCGCGGGTCACGGCAACCCTTCTTCCGCCGCTGCGCTGCGGCGCCGAGGGGTTACGCTGCCATTCGGACTGTCGTTTACGGGGCGTAGGCGGGCATTCGTCTCGGCCGGCGTATATCCACGCCGAAAATCGCGGATCGCCGCCTACGGGCGGCCTAGCCGGCGGAAACAGGCCCTACAATCGAAACGACGCAATCTCCAACGCTCGGCAGCGAAGAAACAACCGCCGACGCCGAAGATACAACTTCGGGATCGAGCAGGCCCCCGTGTAGAATTCGAGCATCGCACGAATGGAGGCCCAGATGCTGGTACGGGAGATCGCGAAGGAACTAGACGCGGCGACGGCGGCCTATGCCGCCGCGCTCGACAGCGGCGACGACGATGGGGATGTGCTGGTGACGCTGGAGCGCGCGGCGGCTAAGGAGGCGGCGGCCTTGGCGCTGCTCGCCGAAGCCAAGGCCGAGAACGTCGAAGAGATCGCCATCAAGATGCGGGTCTACGGCGGAATGCGGATCAGCCAGAATTGGGAAGGCCTGTGCGCCCAACTCCTCATCAGTGCTGGACGGGACGCGGAAGCCTTGGCGCGGCGCGCCAGCTAGTCGGTGTGTGCGGTTTCGAGGAAAGCGGCGACCTCGGGGCTGATCTCCTCGCCTTCGAGAGCGGCAACGGCATCCGCGACGACGAGCAACGCAAAATCCGGCAGCGAAATCCCGGCTCGGATCGCAGCTCCAACATCGATCGGGATGCCGAGCGAAGCAAAGGCGGCTCCGATCTTCGCAATCGCCGCCGCCTCCCGCCGCACGATCGCACCGGGTTCGATCACTCCGCCTCGCTCTTCTCGGCCGCCGCCGGTTCGTCCTTCAGCAACTCAAATTTCACGACACGGCGCGGCTCGCTCTGCCGCGCGGTCTCGTCCCGCTGAGCGTCGAGCTTGGCGAGACGGTCGATAACCGACGAAGGGCTGTCGAACCAGTCGGAGCCTGACCAGAACGGCACGCCGCCGCCGAGCAGCGGCGGCAGCACGATCGAGGCGAGACGATCCGGCACGGTGCCGGGGATGCCCTCGATGTGCTCGATGCGACGGAACCGGCGGCGCACGAAATTCAGCGTCCGGATGTGCGTCTCGGTTAACGGCCGACCCCCTCGGCTTGGGTCATACGGCGCGGCGCTTGTCCACGATGTCTGCCGCGTGCCGCGCGAGGGGTCGTGGGCAACGACTTCGATGCTCGCCTGCTGGTCCTCGGGTGCAGGTTCAGTAGACCCCTCCGGGCACCACAATTTCACGACGCGATCGGAGACGGCGCGGGGCGAGCGATGCCCGCCAAGGCGGGCGACATCCTCGACTGCGGCGAGAGCCGGCAGGCCTTCCGGCAGTTCGGCATTCACGGCTTCAACACGGGCGTCGGCTTCCGCAGCGATCCGGATGAGCGAGACGATTTCCTGCGCCGCTGCCGGATACCGCTTGGTGATCTCGGCGGCAGCTTCGTCGCGGGCGCGCTGGGCGGCTTCGAACTGCTTCAACCGCTTTGCCTGTTCGTCCTTCTCGCGACGTTCCGCGAGCCTGCGTTCGATCTCCTGCGCTGCGATCTTCGCGTCATCCAGATCGCCAGATGCCACAGCAAGATCAGCGCGGAACCGCGTCCTGCTTTCCTCTCCCGAAAGAACGGCTTCGGCCCGGCGGCCTTCAAGTTCCTTGACCGCTGCTTCGCACGCCGCGACATGGATACGGGCCGCTTCCGCGAGCTTGGCGAGTTCAGCCACCGACGCCGGCTTCTTCGCGGCCGGCGAGAAGGTCTGCTGGATACGATCAAACAAAGAGACCATCGGCTTCCAATCGAGTTCGGGGGATGTGGTGTGAAGGCGGCAGCGAGCCGCCGCCCTCGTTCTCAATGACCGTGAAGACGTGCCCGTCAACCATTCGAGGCCAGTACAGATTAACACAGTACCCCCGCGCCACAAAATAGGAGACTGCGGTTCTACTTCGGTCGTTCCTGCACATTCGTATCGGTATACTCACGTTCAATTCGCTAGACCGGACTTTCCGGTCCGCGCCGCTGGATGAATACAATCAAAGCGTAAATCGCAATTCGTGACATTCAGGTTTTTCCCGGACTGATCCGCAGCGCGGCACACCCGCCCCCCTGTGACGGGACCCACGCACGGGGGGTAGGGGGGTGGCACCGGCTGCGGCAGGGCTGTAGGGCGGGCTACGGCGCCACGAGAGCACTGGCGCGGCCTCGGGCAGGGCGGGGTAGCCATCGAAAGCGGCAGGCCTTTAAGCCTGCCTTTCGCGATCCTAGACGGGTCGGGTTCTGAAGGGGACGGCGTGCCCGCTCCGGGCGATGGTCAAGGCTGGACCGGACGGCGGGGGCCAGCGGTCGCGGCGCGGCGCGAGACGAGCGGGGGGCTTGGCGGGGGTCGGTCCGGGTCGGCGCCTTTGGCGGCGCCGCCTTGCCGGTACCTTCCGTAATGCGGACGGCTCCGCGAGAAGATCGCTGTCCGATTGGACGGCTTATGCTGGCTCGCCGGACGTTTTCGGAGATAAGCCGGACGAAGCTGTCGGTGGTTCGGACATCTTCTGCGGGGCTGCCCCGCGGCGGGGCGTCCGGCCGCGCCTTGAAGCGCGGCCGAGCGCCTGCGTTCTACGTCCTACCCTCTACCCCCCGGTCACCTTGGGTACTTCGTTCCCCTTCTCCCCACACTCTCATGCCTTCAGAGAGAGGGAGGGGGAGAGAATAGGGAACGAGGGGAACGAAGTGACCGGGGTAGAGCGGTGAGCGACCCGGACTAGTGCAGTCCGGGATCGGGCTGATCGGCGAGCCAGTACGTCCCGCGCGCCATCTTCACGAGATCGCCGGCCGCGACCATCTTCGGCATCATCTTTTTGACAGAACCAGCCGAAAGCCGCGCCGCATCAGCGACCTCCTTCGGACCGGTGGGCGCCCCGATCTGCCGCAGCGCCGCGAGGATCGCCGTGCGCTCGACCGAGCGCGTCGCCTCTGCGGCGTCGCCGACCAAGCGCCAAGAACCGGCGCGCGGATCGAAGGACAACATGACCTCGAATTCTTCGAGGTCGCGTCCCCGGCCGTACAGCGTCGTACCGGTCGGGCCACGGTCCATGATGATGACCGTGTCCGAAGCGCCCGCGAGGCCAGTCGTTCCGGAGATCGCGTCGAACGGATCGGCGGCCTGTTCCTTGCGGGTATGATGACAAACGATGATGGCGATGCCGGCGTCGTCGGCGATCTTCTTCAGCGGGCCGATGGCGGCATAGTCGTCATCGTAGGCGCGCTTGCTGTCGCTCTTGGGCCGGACTTGGCCGAGCACATCAACGATAACGAGGCGCGGGCGATCGGCTGTTTTCACCCACTCGGTGATCGCCTGCTCGCACCCTTCGCCGATACGGGGGCATTTCGTTGTCATGTGCATCGTCTCGGGCGGCGGCGACGAGCCGAGCATCGTTTTCAGCCGAGCCTTGAGCCGACGCTCGTTGTCTTCCAGAGCCAAGACTAGAACCGAACCGGGCTCCGTCACTTCCCCGAACAACACGCCTCCCTGCGCGACGGCGCGCGCGATGTTCAGCAGGAGCCAGGACTTGCCGATCTTCGGCTTGCCGGCGAGAAGTGTCAGGCCGATCGGGATGAAGCGAGGCACGACAAAGCTGACCGGATCGAAATCCCGATCGAGCAGTTCGGAGACAGTGAAGGTGGAGAGCTTCGCCATCACGACGCCCTCCCTTCGAACAGCGCGGCGCGTGCGGCGATACGGCCCGCATAGATCGGGCCGACCTGCCGGAGACCTGCGTCGGTCACGAGGAAGGCGAGCGACCTTCCCGTTTCGGCGCTGACAATCCGGCCGACGAAGCCGGTGTCGTCCCGGACATCGACAACACCTTGACGATGGCGGCGCGGAGCGCCACCTTCGAAGCGTTCACAGTCATTGGAATTCTGCGCGGCGCCGGGGGACCAGACCCGGCGCCGTTCGCTGTTCACGATCATGCTGGGGGCTACCTCGACCGCTGACCGCCGAGCCTGATGTCGGCGGCGGGCCTCGACGCGATGAACCTCTCGCGTTCGGACTGCATGACACGGACAGCCCTGCCGAATTTTTTCGCCTGAAGTTCGCCTGCTGCGATCTGCGTATAAATGTACGAGCGCGATCCAACGAAGTACTCGCTGGCGGGCTCGGTCAATTGCTTAAGGGTGAGCGGCCGATCCGGCATTTGAAATCGCCTTAGTTCGGGCGATCACACTGCACGCGGCCGATGTGATCGCCCCGGTTGAAATACGGGGTTTGATGATCTTCCATCGGCCGGCCAAAGCTCGGTTTCAATTAGGTAGGTTCGCGGAACCCGACGCGCAAGAGCGACCGCGAACAACGCTAAACAACCGCGCTAGGAGGCAATCAGGTTAGGATATCCGTTAGGACAACGTATAGAGTGACCCGAAAGTCTCTAACGATTTCCGTATCTTGGGCGATTAAATTGGCGGAGAGGGGGAGATTCGAACTCCCGATACCCTTGCGAGTATGCCGCATTTCGAGTGCGGTGCAATCGACCACTCTGCCACCTCTCCGAACCCTTTGGAGACGCTCACAATTCCGGCAACGGGCTTTGGTCGAAGCCGCGCTTTGGCACCGGATTGCTCTTGAACGCCTCTGGGCAGGCGCTTCTCTAGCGCCAATCACCGGGGCTCGTCAACGCGAGATGCGGCATGCGCCCGCTTTCGGGGCGAGAGATGTGAATAAACGCCACGCGGGCCCGGCGTGCCCGTGCCGAAGACGTGCCACGGGCTCTTTCCCGCCCTTGTAACGGGGCGCGATCAGGCGCTCTATCGATCGAGGCTCGTGATCGGCTTTCAGCGAGCAGAGAAAAGGCGGCGGACCATGCAACATGCCAGCGCGCGGGCAATGCCAGGGGCATTCCCGGGCCGGTCGATCGTCGCGGGCCGCGCGCGGCGCCTCGCCCTCGTGGCGGCGTTCGCTTGGCTTGCGGGCCTTGCGACAGGCGGCGCGGAGGCCGCCGATCTCGTCGCCTTCCAGGCGGCCAGCGCGGCGCCGGGAACCATCATCGTGCGGACCGCCGAACGGCGTCTCTATCTCGTACTGACCAAGGGACAGGCCCTGCGCTACAAGGTCGGCGTCGGGCGCGCCGGTCGGCAATGGGCCGGCACGTCGACGATCGACGGCAAATATATCCGACCGAACTGGGCGCCGCCCGATGAGATCAAGCGCGATCGCCCCGGCATTCCCGACGTGATCCCGAGCGGATCACCGCAGAACCCGATGGGCGCGGCGGCCATGACGCTGTCCGGCGGCAGCTATGCGATCCATGGCACGAATGCGCCCAAATCGATCGGCGGCTTCGTCTCCTATGGCTGCATCCGCATGTATAATGACGATATTCTCGATCTGTTCGATCGCGTGGCGCTCGGCAGCACCGTGATCGTGACGCCCTGAAGCGCCGCCGCCAACCTGGGTGATGCGCATGGCCGCGCGCCCGGCCGGGCAAACCCGGCCGTCGCAACCCGCCGCCCGTTCAATTCGGAATATCGTCGACGCGGGACTGGTTGCAGAGCACCGCCGTCAGCAGCGAAGGATGCACCTCGACGGTGCCGTCATAGCTGATGAAGCCGAGCCGGCGGAACTTGTTCATGAAGAAGCTGACGCGCGAGCGCGTCGTGCCGATCATCTCGGCCAGCGTCTCCTGGCTGATCCGGGCAAGGACCGGTTCGGGCGGGGTGTCCCTGCCGTAATTGGCGAGCAGCAGCAGCGCCCGCGCCAGGCGCCGTTCGCTGGAATTGAACAGCTGGTCGACCAGATCTTCCTCGATGCGGATCGATCGGCCGAGCAGATGCGCGACGAACCGGTCGGAGAAGACAGGCTCGTCATGCAACGCACGGGCAAAGATCGATTTCTCCACGCGCGTGATGCAGCATTCCGTGATGGCGATGACCGTCGCCGTGCGCGTCAGCTGCGCACCGAGGCAGGCCTCGCCAAGGAAATCGCCCTCGCCAAGAATCGCGACCACGGCCGCCTTCCCCTGGGCGGACAGCACAGAAACCTTGATCCGACCGCTCTGGACGTAGAAAATCGCTTCGGCCTGATCACCCTGCGAGTAAACTTGTTGGTTTATCACGTATTTGTCGGCGCTTCCTCCCCCAGAATCTCCAGAGAGGAACTCAGAAAGCGCGAAATCCAACATATGTTCTTTTACCACAATACCTCCATAAAATGCGCCAATACCCGATTTTTTAGCGGTCGAATAAAATATAATGAGCGATTTTGCTCAGATAGTCCAACTTATTATTGCTAGCCTCGATCGATGATAATTATGAGGTGGCAATGAAATTCCCCGGCGCGCCCAAGATTGCTTCAGTCATTGCGTTCCCATTCGCACTGACGATCGGAACCTGTTCGAGCGCCAGCGCGGAAGATCTTCGCTCTTTTGCCATCCTGGCCGGATCGACCGTCACCAATACAGGCACGAGCATTATCAACGGTAATATCGGGGTGAGCCCGGGAACGGCCATTGTCGGGTTTCCGCCGGGCATCGTCACCGCGCCCTATGTCATCCACGCCAATGACGGCGTCGCGGTGCAGGCGCAGATCGATCTCGTGGCTGCCTATAACGACCTGCAGGGCCGCCCAACCACGATCGACCTGACCGGCAAGGACCTGGCCGGCCTCGTGCTCGGCCCGGGCGTCTATTCGTTCAATACGTCGGCGCAATTGACGGGAACGCTGACGCTCGACGCCAAGGGCAATCCGAACGCCGTCTTCATCGTCAATATCGGCTCGACGCTGATCACCAGCAGCGGTGCCGCGGTCGCTCTCGTCAACGGCGCGCAGGGCGGCAATGTCTATTTCGTCTCGGGAAGCTCGGCGACGCTCGGCACCGATACCGCCTTCGCCGGCGAAATCCTGGCGCTGACGAGCATCACGCTCAATACCAATGCCAGCATCAATTGCGGTGCCGCGCTGGCGCGGAACGGCGCGGTCACGCTGGACAGCAACACGATCTCGGTCTGCACCGCGCAGACAACGCCCTTCGGCACCGTACTGACGGCGCCGCCGACCGATGGCGGCACCACCACGCCACCCACGACAGGCGGCGATAACGGCACGCCGACCACCGGGGGCGGAACCACCACGCCCACGACAGGCGGCGGAAGCACAACGCCTACGCCGACGCCCGTGCCGACCAACGCCCTCGCTGTCGCACAGGGCCTCGATACCTATATCGCGGCCGGCGGCGCCACGCCGCTCCTCTTCAATCTGCTGCCGGCGGAGGCACTGAAGACCGAATTCTCCGAGCTTTCCGGTGAGATCTCGACAGCAGTCGCGCCGGCCGGCAACCAGGCGATGAACGGCTTTCTGCTCGGCGTCTTCAACCGGCTGAACGACGACCAGCTCTTCAACACGCCCCCGAGCAACGCTCCCCTCCCCGCCAACACCAATCGGCCGGGCGGCATGACTGTCAAGGCGCTCGGCTATGGCGCGGATGATCCGCGCCCGGCCCAGGTCGCCTCAACCATGTCGGCGGTCGACAATGGCTCGACGAAGACGATGCCGGTGCTGCGCCCGCTCAGCATCTGGGCCGCCGCCTATGGCGACACCAGCGAGACCAATGGCGACTATACGATCGGCACCCATGACCGCTCGGTTTCCACCGTGGGCATTGTCGGCGGTCTGGACTATCAGGTGACGCCGAACAGCCTAGTCGGCTTCGCGCTCGGCGCTGGCGGCACGAATTTCGACCTCGCCGACAATTATGGCAGTGGCAGCAGCGACATCGCGCAGGTCTCGATCTATGGCCGGACCGATTTCAACGCAGCCTATGTCGCGGCGGCGCTCGCGACATCGTGGAACTCGGTTTCGACGGAGCGCTCGCTCAGCATTGGCGGCGATCGGTTCACCGCCGATTTCGACGCCTATGACGTGGCCGGTCAGATCGAGACCGGATATCGCTTCGCGATGCCGGCCATCAAGGGCCTGCCGGGAGATGGCTGGCTGACGCCCTATGCGGCCTTGCAGGTGCAGGCCTTCTACGCGCCGTCCTACAGCGAGACCGCGGCGAACCCTGCCTCGCTCTTCGCGCTCGATTATGACGCGCAGACCACGACGACGACCTATACCGAGCTCGGTGCCCGCATCGGCAGGACTTTTTTGATCGACCAGGATTCGCTGCTGACGCTGCGCGGGCGGCTCGCATGGGCGCATGACAACTGGTCGAACGATACGGTGGCGACCAACTTCCTGTCGCTGCCGGGCGTCGGCTTCACCGTTGTGGGCGCGACGCCGGTCGCGGATTCGCTGCTCGTCACCCTCGGCGCCGACGTCCAGCTCGCGGGCGGCTTCTCGTTCGGTGCTTCGCTCGATGGCAAGCTCGCCAGCGAAGCGCAGACCTACGCCGGCACGGGACGCCTGAGCTACAACTGGTAGGCGGCGGACGGCTTCTCGCACCCTCCTCCAAGCCTTCGGCCGGCTCGAGATGAGCCGGCCGAAGCTATTTGTGCCGATGGTTTCAGTCCTTGGCGCCGGCCGGCTTTCCGAGGCCGGAGAGCAGGGTGCGGATCAGCGCGACCTCGTCATCGTTCACGCCATGGCCCGAGCCGCGATAGATGCGCTTGGTCACATGCGCGCCGCTCGTCTCGAAGCGCTCGGCCGTCGCCTCGACGCGGGCGAGCGGAATATGGGCGTCGAGCTCGGAGCAGCCGAGGATGACGGGCGTGCCGGCGATCTCAGGCGAACCGGCCCACATTTCGCTATCCGCGCCGATCAGCCCACCGCTCAGGCCCACCACGCCGCCATAGCGGCGCGGCCGCCGGGCGGCGCTTTCGAGCGCCAGGCAGGCGCCCTGCGAAAAGCCCAGCAGCACGACATTCTCCGGCGCGATGCCCGAGGCGACGACATCGTCGACCAGGTTGCGCACCACGCCGAGCGCGCCCGAAAGCCAGGGCTGGTTGCGCTCCGTCGGCTCCATGAAGCGCTGGGGATACCAGACGTGGCCGGCCGCCTGCGGCGCAAGATAGGCGATGTCGGACTGGCCGAAATAATCGGAGAGCGACAGGATATCATCGGCCGAGGCGCCGCGGCCGTGAAGCATCACGACCGCACCGCGGGCCTTGTCCAGCGACGCACCGCCCTGCCAGACACGTTGTCCGGCATGGGGCGCGTCGCCCCTCGTCTTTTCAATGGCCATCATCCGTCCTTACTCAGCCGTTTCGAGCGGCTGCAGATTGGCTTCGATCGATGCGCGGCGCCCTTCGAGGAAGGGCGGCAGCGAGAGATGTTCGCCAAGCGTCGCCAGCGGCTCGTCCGCCGTGAAGCCGGGTATGTCGGTCGCGATCTCGAAGAGAACGCCGTTCGGCTCGCGGAAATAGAGCGAGCGGAAATAATAGCGCTCGACCTCGCCGCTGGAAGGAACTCGGAAGCCACGGACCCGGTCGGTCCAGGCCTTCAGCCCCTCATAATCCGGGGTGCGGAACGCGACATGGTGCACGCCGCCGGCGCCCTCGCGGGCCGTCGGCTGATCGGGCTCGACCGCAACATGCAACTCCGCTTCCGGTCCGCCATTGCCCATCTCGAACACATGAACGAGGTTGTTCGAGATCGCCGAGACCGGATATTCGCGCACCTTCTTCATGTTCATCACGCGGGTGAGCACCGCTTCGGTCTGCGTCAGGTCGGGCACGCTCATCGTGATCTGGCCGAGGCCGAGGATCTGGTGCTCGACCGGGACGATGCTCTTCTCCCAGGGGTGACGTTCGGCCGGGGCGCCATTCGCGACGAGAGCGAGACGCTGGCCTTCCGGATCCTCGAAGGTGAGGGTCGGACGACCGCCGACTTCCACGACATCGCCCGTGGCGACGCCCTTGCCGCGCAGATGATCGCGCCACCAGCCGAGGCTGTCGCCATCGACGCGGAAGCCGGTGCGGACGACCGAATGCGTGCCGCGGCGCGCCGCGCCGACGGGCCAGTCGAAGAAGGTGATGTCGGAGCCGGCCGAAGCCGCACCGTCACCATAGAACAGGTGATAGGCGCTGGTGTCGTCCTGGTTGACCGTCTTCTTGACGAGCCGCAGGCCGAGCACCTTCGTATAGAAGGCGAGATTGGCCGGGGCGTTCGCCGTGATGGCGGTCAGGTGGTGGAAGCCTCCAAGCTTGAGATCCATGGTGGAACTCTCCTGTTGAATTTCGTTGACCAGAAGATCGGACGGGGAGGCGGCAAACACAATCGACGTCGCCGGAACAAGGTTGTCTCCGATTCGTGGACAATCGAATGCAACTGTTTCTCGTTCCGCGAACAGAGACGCTTCCCCCTTGAAGAGGACGCCTATCGCGGCGACTGTCTTTCGCAATCGAGCGTCCAAGGACGGGTGGAGTGATCCGATGACAGACGAGACGGCGTTCCTCTGGGGCGCGGCCAGCGCTTCCTATCAGGTCGAGGGCGGTTGGCAGGCCGACGGCAAGGGTCTCTGCAACTGGGACGTCTACACCAATGTCTACCGCGTGACCGAGCCGGTCTCGGGCAAGCAGGAAACCGGCAATGTGGCGATCAACGCCTATGACCGGGCGCAATATCTGCAGGATATCGCGCTGATGCAGAGCCTCGGGCTCAACGCCTATCGCTTCTCGATCTCCTGGGCACGGCTGCTGCCCGATGGCGTCGGCCGCATCAACGAGGCCGGCATCGCCCATTACAAGCTCTTCGTCGACGATCTGATCGCGGCCGGCATCGAGCCCGTGGTGACGCTGTTTCACTGGGACATGCCGCAGGCGCTGGAGGAGCGCGGCGGCTGGCTGAACCGGGATTCGATCGGCTGGTTCCGCAATTATGCCCGCGTCGTGCGCGAGGCGCTCGGCGACAAGGTCTCGAAGTTCATCACCTTCAACGAGCCCTTCATCAATCTCTTCCTGATCGAGCCAACGGTGGAGAACATCAAGGCCGGCATCGGCAGCCCGTTCGCGATCACCGAGGCGCAATATGCCCGGCAGGCGGTGGCGATGCATCACTGGCTGCTCGCGAGCGCCGAGACGATCGGCGATTATCGCGCCGCCGGCTATCGGGGCACGATCGGCCTCGCTCTGCCGCTGATGCCGATGATCCCCGAGACGCCCGGCAAGGCGGAGGATATCGCCGCCGCGTCGATCGGCGACGCGATCATCAATCGCTGGTGCCTCGATGCGATGTTCAAGGGCCGCTATCCCGACGAGATCATCACCGAGTTCGGCCGCCGCAATCCCGATTTCGTGGTGACGGAAGCCGATCTCGCCATCCTCGCCGCCAACCGGCCGGATTTCCTCGGCGTCAACTTCTATGCGCCCGCCTATGTGCGCCATGATGCGACCGTGCCGTTCGGCTTTCGCTGGTTCGACACCAATCCCGATCCAGAGCCTGCCGCCTTCAACGGCCCCGTCCGGCCGGACTATCTGAAGATCCTGCTGGAACGCATCCGCGACGATTATGGCAACCCGACCGTCTACATCACCGAGAACGGCGCCGGCTTTGGCGAGACCGACGAGGTGATGGAGCGCGGCATGATCATGGACCCGCGCCGCGCCGACTATATCACCCGCCATGTCGACGCCGTGCTCGCCGCGCGCGCCAACGGCGCCAATGTGCAGGGCTACATGGTCTGGAGCCTCTTCGACAATTTCGAATGGCTGCAGGGTTATGGCCGCCGTTTCGGCATCGTCCATGTCGATTTCGAAACGCAGAAGCGAACCACGAAGCTGAGCTTCGAGATCTATCGCGAGATCATCGAAAAGAATGTCTAGACCGCTTTCGGCGGCAGCCATTTCTTCGGGATGCGGCAGGCCATGGTGTAGGCGGGATCGAAGACGTTGCCGACATCATAGCGGACGACCTGGCCCATCAGATGGCTGGCGCCGGCGCTGCTGAGGCCGTAATCCGCGATCAGCCAGTTCATCATGTCTGTCGTGGCGTGCTGGAGCGCCTGGTCGAGCGGGCGCGCATTGCCGATGGAGAAAATGTCGTCGGCGGTCTCGCCGCGCGGCCAGACCAGCTTGCGGCCCTTGGCGATGCTCAGCCGGACTTCGATCTCGAACGTCGTCTCGATGCCGGTGCCGACGATTTCGCCGTCGCCCTGGATGGCATGGCCATCGCCGAGGCTGAAAAGGGCGCCGGGAACCGCGACGGGGAACCAGACGGTGGTGCCCGGTCCGAAGCGCCGGTAATCCATATTGCCGCCATTCTCCGCGCTGGTCGCATTGGAGAAGGCCTGGCCGAGCGCCGGTGCGACGCCGAAGCAGCCGATCATCGGGTCGAGCGGCAGGGTCAGATATTCAAGGCCTGCGGGCGGGTTTTCCAGCCGCGTGGTGAGCATCTGCCGATCGATCAGCCAGGTTACCATCTCGCGCGGCGGCAGGCTGGCGATCGCGCCCGGATCGATGACGTTCGCCGCGAGGCCGGTGAATGTCCAGCCTGTCCCGCGCGTTGGCGTCATCCGCAGGATCTCGACGCAGAGCGCGTCGCCCGGCTCGGCGCCTTCGATGAAGATCGGCGCATTCACGGGATTGGGCGACGAAGCCCGGCTGATGCCGTCCTTGTCGACGCCGAAAGCATCGAGCGTATCGATGATCACGGTATCGCCGTCCTGACAGTGAAACTCCGGCTCGTGCTGGCCGAGCGTGTTGTGCCAGCGGGTGGGAACGAAACGATGAAGGGCCATGGTCCTGCTTTCCTATTGTCCCGCGATCATGTCAGCGCTCGGGATAGATAAACTGCTGTTCCCGTTCCCGGTCATAGACCGGGGCGCCGGCGATGTAGGTGGCGCGGATGGCGCGGTCGTCGCCCAGCGTCATCAGCACGAACAGCGTTTCCATCAGGTCGCGGCAATAGGCCTGGCGGAACTGCATCAACGGCGTCGCCTTCAGATCGAGCACGATCAGGTCCGCCTCATAGCCCGGCTCGATCGAGCCGATCCGGTCGTCGAGGCGCAGCGCCTCCGCGCCGCCGCGCGTCGCGAGATAAAGCCCCTGCGCCGGCGTCAGCGTGCCGCCGCCGAGCTTCGCGACCTTGTAGGCCTCGTTCAGGCTCTGCAATTGCGACAGGCTGGTGCCGCCGCCGACATCGGTGCCGAGCGCGACATGGACCGGGCGATCGGCCCGCTTCGCCTCGAACATCTTGAACAGGCCGCTGCCGAGGAAGAGGTTCGAGGTCGGGCAATGGGCAAGCGCCGAGCCCGTCCGGTGGCAGCAGGCGAAATCCTCTTCATCCATGTGCACGGCATGGCCGAAGATCGCGCGCGGGCCGGTCAGCCCGGCATGGTCATAGACGTCGATATAGCTCGAACGCTCGGGAAAGAGCTCCCGCACCCAGGCGACCTCACCGAGATTTTCGCACAGATGCGACTGGACATAGGTGCCGGGATGCTCGCGCCAGAGTCGTCCGGCAGCTTCGAGCTGCGCCTCGCTCGAGGACGGCGCGAAGCGCGGCGTGATGCAATAGAGCTGCCGGCCCTTGCCGTGCCATTTCTCGATCAGCGCCTTCGAATCGTGATAGCCGCTCTCGACGGTATCGCGCAGCGCTTCCGGCGCGTTGCGATCCATCATCACCTTGCCGGCGATCATGCGCGTATTGAAGCGGCTCGATTCGGCGAAGAACGCATCGACCGAATGCGGATGCACCGTGCAATAGACGGCGGCCGTCGTCGTGCCGGCGCGCAGCAATTCGCGCAGGAACACGCCCGCCACCGTCTCGGCATGGCCGGCATCGGCGAAGTCCTGCTCGGCGACGAAGGTGTATTTCTCGAGCCATTCCAGCAATTGCTCGCCAAAGGCGCCGATCATCTGCACCTGCGGATAATGGACATGGGCGTCGATGAAGCCCGGGCAGATGATCGCGTCGGGATAATGGGTGACCGGAACATCGGCGCCGAGGGTGGCGAGCCCCTCGGCCGCCGGCCCGACCGCGACGATGACGCCATCCTCGATCGTGATCAGCGCATCGGGAATATGGTTCACGGCCTCCGTCCAGTCGTGCCGGAACGGATCAGCCTTGAAGGTGATGGCGGCGCCGCGGATCGCCTGCATCGTCATGCGTGGTCCTCTCGTCATCGTCATGCGCAAGCGGCCGCGCCGGCTCGATTGACAGGCAACCGCCCGCCGTCGACAGTCGGCCGCAAATCAGAAGGGGACACGATCCCCCGGGGAACACGGAAACACCAGAGGGCATGATGGGAAGAGCCGCACTATCCTTGGCTAATTGCTTCGGCGCGCGCGCGGGATCGCGCTCATGAGGGCCGTCGTCATCGAGGGACCCGGCCGCGCCGGGGTCGCCAGGCGGGACGATCTGCCGCCGGCACCGGGCGATGTCGCCATCCGCGTGCTTTCGACCGGCATATGCGGCACGGATGTCGAGATCTTCGACGGCACCATGCCCTATTTCACCTCCGGCATGGCGCGATACCCGATCGTGCCGGGCCATGAATGGGTCGGCGAGGTCATCAGCTGCGGCGACGGTGTCGAGGGCTTCGCGGCCGGTGATCGCGTCGTCGGCGAATGCAGCGTCGGCTGCATGCGCTGCGCGGTATGCCTTTCCGGCAATTATCACCGCTGCCCGAACCGGACAGAGACCGGCATATTGAACCGCAGCGGCGCCTTTGCCGAGCGGATCAACTTCCCTGCCCTGTTCCTGCACAAGATCGCCCGCACCGTGCCCGTCGAGACCGCGGCGCTGGTCGAGCCCTCGGCGGTCGCCTTCAACGGCGTGCGGCTCGCGGCCGTGTCGCCGCGCGACGATGTCGCGATCTTCGGCGACGGCCCGATCGGCCTTCTCGCGCTGCAGATGGCGCGCGCCTTCGGGGCTCGTCGCGTCACGGTCGTCGGCGGCACGCCGCGCCGCCTCGCGCTCGCCGAACGCCTCGGCGCGACGGCGGCGATCAATGTCGCCGATGGCGCCGTGCCGGCGCGCCTCGCCGAGATCGGCGGCGGCCTGCCCTCCGTCGTGATCGAGGCGACCGGCAATCCGGCCGCCGTGGTCGAGGCGATCCAGGCGACCGCGCCGGGCGGACGGCTGATCCTGCAGGGCCTGTTCGCCGGCCAGAAGCCAAGCGGCATCGATCTCGACCGGATCGTCACGGCCGATATCGCGCTGCGCGGCGCGCTCGGCAGCCCGGGAATATGGCCCGACGTGATCGGCCTGATCGAGAGCGGGCGGGTCGATCCCGGCGCCGTCATCTCCGACCAGCTCGATCTCGAAGGCTTCGAGCGCGGCATCGGCATCGTCAAGGCGCGGGCCGGAATCAAGGTCGTAATCAGCCAGTAGAGATGGGATTCCTGCAACGTTCATCAACGCCTTGCGGCTGCTTGAATTCGCCGCAAGGCGGTTTGGTGGACATGGAATGGCGTAACCGCTAGAAGAAGCACATCGACATCAGATGTGGAGCATATGTCCGGGCGTTCGAGAAGTCGGCGCCGGATGCAGTTCTCATGACGCAAACCGAAGCGAATACGCTTCCTGAAAACGGATCCGAGCCCGCCCGCCAGAACGGGTTTTCCCGGCGCTGGTCCGCCTTCCGCGCGGCCATGGCCGATGAAAGCGGCACGATCGGCCTTGTCGGCCGCATCCTGCGCGGCAATTTCAGGAACCATTGGCGCGGCTACACCATCTCGTTCATCTTCCTGTTCATCGTCGCGGCCATGACCTCGCTCTCGGCCTGGATCATGCGCGACGTGGTGAACCAGATCTTCGTCAAGCAAGACGTCGAGATGCTGTGGGTGCTGTCCTTCGGCGTCATGGCGATCTTCATCGTCAAGGGCGCGGCGACCTACGGCCAGATGGTCGTGCAGAGCCGCATCGGCAACCGGATCGTGGCGGAAAACCAGAAGCGCTTCTATGAGCGCTGCCTGAAGTTCGGCCTCGATTTCTTCACCGATCGCGCCTCGAGCGAACTCATCATGTCGGTTTCGGCGGGCGCGAACGCAATCCGCAACATCCTCGACACCATCGTGGTCAGCGTCGGCCGCGACTTCGTCTCGCTCGCCGGCCTTGTCTTCGTGATGGTGTACCAGGCGCCGCTGATGACCGTGATCGCGCTGCTGATCGCCCCGCCCGCCATCTTTGGCGTGTCGCGGCTGGTCAAGCGCATCAAGGGCATCGCCAAGGCGGAGTTCACCGCCGGCGTCCAGATCATCGCCATCATCCAGGAAACCGTGCAGGGCGCCAAGATCGTCAAGGCCTTCGGGCTCGGCGACCACATGCAGAACCGCATGGCGACGGCCGTCGAATCGGTCGAGAAGCGCGCCAACAAGATTTCCCAGCTTCAGGCCCGCACCAGCCCGCTGATGGAATCGCTCGGCGGCATCGCGATCGGCGTCGTCATCCTCTATGCCGGCTGGGCGACGATCTCCTCGGGCAAGACCCCGGGCGAGTTCATGTCCTTCGTCACCGCGCTGCTGCTGGCCTATGAGCCCGCCAAGCGCCTTGCCCGCGTCAATGTCGGCATTGCCGAGAGCATGATCGCGGTGCGCATGCTGTTCGGCGTGCTCGATACCCCGCCCAGCGTCACCGAGGCCGACGACAAGCCGCCGCTCACGCTGACGCGCGGCCGCATCGACCTTACCGACGTCGTCTTCGGCTATCGCAAGACCGAGCCGGTCGTGAACGGCGTGACGCTTTCGGTCGGCCATGGCCAGCGCCTGGCGCTGGTCGGTCCCTCGGGCGGCGGCAAGTCCACGCTGCTCGCTCTGATCCAGCGTTTCTATGATGTCGACAAGGGCGCGATCAGCGTCGACGGGCAGGATATCCGCTCCGTCGCCGTCGCGTCGCTGCGCCATCACATCGCCTTCGTCAGCCAGGACGTGTTCCTGTTTGCCGGCACCGCGCGCGACAATATCCGCATCGGCCGCCTCGGCGCGACCGACGAGGAGGTCGAGCAGGCGGCACGCGACGCCTTCGCGCATGATTTCATCATGGGCCTACCGAACGGCTATGACAGCCATGTCGGCGAGAACGGCGTCCAGCTTTCCGGCGGACAGCGCCAGCGCATGGCCATCGCCCGCGCGATCCTCAAGAACGCGCCGATCCTGCTGCTCGACGAGGCGACCTCGGCGCTCGATTCGGAATCGGAGCGCATGATCCAGATCGCCCTCGACAAGCTCGTCGAAGGCCGCACCACGATCGTAATCGCCCACCGCCTCGCGACGATCCTGAGCGCCGACAAGATCGCCGTCATCGAGCATGGCCGCGTGCTCGAATCGGGAACCCATGCCGAGCTGGTCCGCCGCGGCGGCCTCTATGAGAAGCTCTATCGCTACCAGTTCGCCGAAGCCGAGCCTCTGGAACGGGCGAGCGCCTAGCGCCCGCCCTTCCCCCGCGCCGATTGGTGCGGCCCACGGCCTCGTCCCGCGCGAGGCGGCCCATATCGCTCCCTTCCAAAATCCTGACCTGCCCTTGGGCGCCCGCTGGTGATCAGACCGGCCGGCGCCTTGCGTCGTTGCGTCGCCCGGCGCGCGCTGGACGACAAAAGACGCATTCCAAAACGCCTCGTCATATGATTGATGTATTGCCGCGCCGGGTCGGATTCCGAGGAGACAGGATCAAATCCGCTGGAGCAGCCAAAAACGCATTTGACTGACGTCCAAATTAAATCATAGGTAGACGCCTCCGAAGCCTCCGGGTGCCGTTCACTGCACGGGAGACGTCGGTTCCGGCCGGGGGGATGCATGACCGACAGGTGGACGAACCGGCGCGTGACTCGACTATCGCACCATGCCTCACAGGCCCGCTTCCAAAGAGCCTGAGACGCAAACATCATACAATTAGGGAGAAGAGAATGAACATCATCAAGTCCGCTCTCGCGGCGCTCGCGGTGAGCCTGTTCGCCGTGGCACCGTCTGCCCATGCCGAGGACAAGGGCCTGATCGGCGTCCTGATGCCGACCAAGACCTCGCAGCGCTGGATCAATGACGGCGACGCCGTGAAGTCGCAGCTCGAGGCCAAAGGCTACACGGTCGACCTGCAGTACGCTCAGGACGATATCCCGAACCAGCTGAGCCAGCTCGAGAACGAGATCACCAAGAACCCGAAGGCGCTGATCATCGCCTCGATCGACGGCACGACGCTGTCGGACGCGCTGCAGAAGGCGGCCGATGCGGGCGTCGTGGTGGTCGCTTATGACCGCCTGATCAAGAAGACCCCGAACGTCGACTACTACACGACCTTCGACAATTTCGGCGTCGGCGTGATCCAGGCCAATTCGCTCGTCAAGGGCCTGAAGGAGCGCTTCCCCGACACGAAGCCGTGGAATGTCGAGCTCTTCGGCGGTTCGCCGGACGATAACAACGCCTTCTTCTTCTACAATGGCGCCATGTCGGTCCTGCAGCCGCTGATCGATGACGGCTCGATCAAGATCGTGTCCGGCCAGACCGGCATGGACAAGGTCGGCACGCTGCGCTGGCTCGCCGCCACCGCCCAGGCCCGCATGGACAACCTGCTCTCGGCCAACTACTCGGACGGCAAGCGCGTCGACGGCGTTCTCTCGCCCTATGACGGCCTGTCGCGCGGCATCATCGCCTCGCTCCGTGGCGTCGGCTACGGCACGGCCGACCAGCCCTGGCCGATCGTGACCGGCCAGGACGCCGAGACCGCATCGGTCAAGGCCATCATTGCCGGCGAGCAGTATTCGACCGTGTTCAAGGACACGCGCGATCTCGCCAAGTCGACCGTCGAACTCGTCGACACCGTCCTGTCGGGCGGCAAGCCGGCGAACCTCGACACCACCACCTACAACAATGACGTCAAGGTCGTTCCCGCGATCCTGCTGACGCCGCATGAGGTGGACAAGTCGAACTACGAGAAGCTCGTCGTCGAGTCGGGCTACATCAAGGCCGACGAACTCAAGTAAGCTTTCGCAATACCGAGAGGCGCCGCCAAGGCGGCGCCTCTCCCTCTATCCGGTCGGTCGCTCGCGATGTCGACTGGTGGATCTGGTCCCCGGAACAGGCCCCAGCGAAGGAAACGGCGGCGCAGCAATGCGTCGGCGAGAGATCGAAAGTCGCTTTGAAGCGTCGATGTGTGCAAGCGCCGCTATTCGGCGCGAACGTTCGATAATTGGGGAGAGAGTATTATGGGTCTGATCAAATCGGCGCTCGCCGCGCTCGCGCTCGGCGTTGTCGCCCTGTCGCCTGCCGCGCATGCGGAAGACAAGGGCCTGATCGGCGTGCTGATGCCGAGCAAGACGGTGCAGCGCTGGATCAATGACGGCGACTTCGTCAAGGCGCAGCTCGAGGCCAAGGGCTATACGGTCGACCTGCAGTACGCGCAGGACAACATTCCGAACCAGCTGAGCCAGCTCGAGAACGATATCACCAAGGGCCCGAAGGCCCTGATCATCGCCTCGATCGACGGCACCACAATGACCGACGCGCTGCAGAAGGCTGCCGACGCCGGTGCGGTCACGGTCGCCTATGACCGCCTGATCAAGAAGTCGCCGAATGTCGACTACTACACGACCTTCGACAATTTCGGCGTCGGCGTGATCCAGGCCAATTCGCTGCTGAAGGGCCTGAAGGAGCGGTTCCCCGACACGAAACCGTGGAACGTCGAGCTCTTCGGCGGTTCGCCGGACGATAACAACGCCTTCTTCTTCTACAATGGCGCACTGTCCGTCCTGCAGCCGCTGATCGACAACGGCACGATCAAGATCAAGTCGGGCCAGACCGGCATGGACAAGGTCGGCACGATGACCTGGCTCGCCGCCACCGCCCAGGCCCGCATGGACAATCTCCTGTCGGCCTACTACTCGGACGGCTCGCGCGTCGACGGCGTTCTCGCGCCGAATGACGGCCTCGCGCGCGGCATCATCGCCTCGCTCCGTGGCGTCGGCTACGGCGCTGCCGACCAGCCCTGGCCGATCATCACCGGCCAGGACGCCGAGACGGCCTCGATCAAGGCGATCATCGCCGGCGAGCAGTATTCGACCGTGTTCAAGGACACCCGCGCGCTGGCCAAGTCGACCGTCGACCTGCTGGACACCGTCCTTTCGGGCGGCAAGCCGGAAGGCCTCGACACCACGACCTACAACAATGACGTCAAGGTCGTCCCGTCGATCCTGCTGACCCCGGTCGAAGTCGACAAGGCGAACTACGAGAAGCTCATCGTCGAGTCGGGTTACATCAAGGCCGACGAACTCAAGTAATCACGATCCTGAATGGGGGGCTCCGCAGCGGCGGTGCCCCCTTCTCGTTGCGCGGGCGAGGCGCTAACGTCTCCGCGCCCGATGCCTTTGCCGGAGCGGCTCTCCATGTCTTCATATATTCTCGAGATGCACGACATCACCAAGACCTTTCCGGGGGTCAAGGCACTGTCGAACGTCAATCTCAAAGTCGAGGAAGGCGAAATCCACGCCATCTGCGGCGAGAACGGGGCCGGCAAATCGACCCTGATGAAAGTCCTGTCGGGCGTCTATCCGGCAGGCGACTATGACGGAAAGATCATCTATCGCGGCCAGGAATGCCATTTCAGGGGCATTCACGACAGCGAGGAAAAGGGCATCGTCATCATCCACCAGGAGCTCGCCCTGGTGCCGATGCTGTCGATCGCCGAGAACATCTTCCTCGGCAACGAGCACGCGAAATTCGGCGTCATCGACTGGGACGCCAATGAGACGCGCACCCGCGAACTGCTCAAGAAGGTCGGTCTCTCGGAAGACCCGAAGACGCTGATCACCAATATCGGCACCGGCAAGCAGCAATTGGTGGAAATCGCCAAGGCGCTCAGCAAGGAAGTCGAGCTGCTGATCCTCGACGAGCCGACCGCGAGCCTTTCGGAGAAGGACAGCCAGGCGCTGCTCGATCTGCTGCTCGAATTCAAGCGGCAGGGCATCACCTCCATCATCATTTCGCACAAGCTGAACGAGATCAACCGCGTCGCCGACCACGTCACCGTCATCCGCGACGGGCGCACGATCGAGACGCTGGATCGCAGCCAGATCAGCGAGGACCGGATCATCACCTCCATGGTGGGCCGCTCGCTCGAGGACCGCTATCCGCCGCGCGAGCCGAAGATCGGCGACGTGTTCTTCGAGGTGAAGAACTGGTCGGTCTATCATCCGCTGCACGCGGACCGGCAGGTGATCAAGAACATCAACCTGAACGTCCGCAAGGGCGAGGTGGTCGGCATTGCCGGGCTGATGGGCGCGGGCCGCACCGAATTCGCCATGAGCCTGTTCGGCCGCACCTATGGCCGCAAGATCACCGGCGAGGTGTTCCTCAAGGGCAAGCCGATCGACGTCTCGACCGTCGGCAAGGCGGCCGATCGCGGCCTCGCCTATGTCACCGAGGATCGCAAGGTCTTCGGGCTCAACCTGATCGACGACATCAAGAACAACATCACCATCGCCAATCTGAAAGGCGTGTCGGCCCTGGGCGTCATCGACGACCTGAAGGAGCTCGACGTCGCCAACGACTATCGGCGCAAGACCAATATCCGCTCCCCCAGCGTCTTCCAGAAGACCGGCAACCTCTCCGGCGGCAACCAGCAGAAGGTGGTGCTGTCGAAATGGCTCTTCGCTGACCCGGAGGTGCTGATCCTCGACGAGCCGACGCGCGGCATCGACGTCGGCGCCAAGTATGAGATCTACACGATCATCGCCCGCCTCGCCGCAGAGGGTAAGGCGATCATCGTCATCTCATCCGAAATGCCCGAACTTCTGGGCATCTCCGACCGGATCTACGTCATGAACGAAGGCGGAATCGTCGGGGAAATGGCCGCAAGCGAGGCCAGCCAGGAGAAGATCATGCGCGCCATCGTGCGCGGAGAAGGAAAAGTAGCATAATGACCGACACCCCCACACCGCAGTCGGGCGTTGCCCAGGACGTGCCGAGTGCGCCGCGCGTTCCCGTCTCCTCATTCGTATCGAATTTGCGGGAATACGGACTGATCCTGGCGCTGATCGCCATCATGGTGTTCTTCCAGCTGACGACCGGCACCCTGTTCAAGCCGGTCAATCTCAGCAATCTCGTGCAGCAGAACAGCTTCATCATCGTGATGGCGCTCGGCATGCTGCTCGTCATCGTCGCCGGCCACATCGATCTCTCCGTCGGCTCCGTCGCGGGCTTCATCGGCGCGCTCGCCGCCATGATGATGGTGATCTGGCCGCTCGGCGGCTTCTTCGGCAATCCGCTCGTCGTCTCGATCATCTGCCTGATCATCGGCGGGGCGATCGGCGCGGCGCAGGGCTACTGGATCGCCTATCACCGCATACCGAGTTTCATCGTCACGCTCGGCGGCATGCTGGTCTTCCGCGGCCTCTGCCAGGGCCTGCTCGGCGGCGGCTCGTCCGTCGGCCCGCTGCCGGACGGCTTCAAGCAGCTCTCCTCGGGCTTCCTGCCCGACCTGATCGGACCGCTCACGCTGGTCGAGCCGATCGTCAACGCGGCCGGCAAGACCATTGTCGGCTCGGGCATCGTCCTGCACATGACGACCATCGTGCTCGGCATCATCGGCGTGCTCGCCTATGTGATCTCCGGCATCAGCTCGCGGCGCACCCGCGAGAGCCGCGGCTACCAGGCGGAACCCTTCGGTCTCTTCCTCGTCAAGACGCTGGTCATCTCCGCGCTGGCGCTCTTCTTCGTCTACCAGTTCGCGGTCTATCGCGGCTTCCCGATCGTCCTCGTGGTGATGGGAATCCTCGTCGCGATCTTCGTCTTCATCACGCGCCACACCACGATCGGTCGCCGCGTCTATGCCATGGGCGGCAACATCAAGGCGGCCCAGCTCTCCGGCATCAAGACCGAACGGCTGACGCTGCTGGTGTTCATCAATATGGGCGTGCTCTCCGCGCTCGGCGGCCTGATCATCGCAGCCCGCCTCGGCCAGGCCGTGCCGGCCGCCGGCCTCGGCAGCGAGCTCGACGTGATCGCGGCGGTGTTCATCGGCGGCGCCTCCGCGATGGGCGGCGTCGGCCAGGTGATCAGCACCGTGGTCGGCGGCTTCATCATGGGCGTGATGAACAACGGCATGTCGATCATGGGCGTTAATGTCGACTGGCAGCAGGTCGTGAAGGGCCTCGTGCTGCTCGGCGCCGTGATCTTCGACGTCTACAACAAGAACAAGGGCTGAGCCTCAGCCCTTACTGACAGACGGCCCCTCGCCAGCGTGGCGGGGGGATTCCACCGGCCCACCCTCTCTCCCGCGCGGCGGGGGAGAGTTGGAGAGGGGGCCGGCCGGCAGAAGCCGGTAAGCGCCGCAATCGACGGCATTCCCCGCAAGCCCCTCCCCCGGCCCTCCCCGCCAAGCGCGAGATTTTCCCCGGGGCCGCCGTTCAATCCTGCGCCGTGGGGCGGATGACGATGCTGCCGACATCGACATCGTCCGGCTGTTCGATCGCATAGGCGATGCCGCGCGCGATCGCGGCTGGCGGAATGGCGATATCGGCCAAGCGCTCTGCGATTGCCTGCTTCACGGCGGGATCGGTGATCGAACCTGCAAATTCGGTCGCGATCATCCCCGGCGACACCTCCGTGACCCGTAGATGCGGGCCGGATTCCTGCCGGAGTGCCTCGCTGATCGTCCGCACCGCGTTCTTGGTCGCCGCATAGACGCCCATGGTCGGGACAATCTTGATCCCGGCGGTCGAGACGACATTGATGATCTGGCCCGATTGCTGGCGGTTGAAGACAGGCAGGGCGGCGGCGATGCCGTAAAGAGTGCCGCGCAGATTGACGTCGATCATGGCGTCCCAATCCTCGACGCGCAGCGCATCGAAACGCGATATCGGCCCGATCCCGGCATTGTTGATCATGACGTCGAGCTTGCCGCCGCTTTTGACCGCCAGTTCGACGAGCGCTTCGAGATCGCTCCGGCGACGGACATCGGTCACCCTATAGGCGGCTCTTCCACCTGCGGTATTGATCTCGTCGACGAGCGCCGCGAGCGCCTCCTCATTGCGCGCCCCCAATATGACGTGGGCTCCGCGTTCCGCGAGCAGCTTCGCCGTCGCTCGGCCGATGCCACTGCTCGCCCCGGTAATGGCGACAATCTTGCCCTCGATGCCCATCTCGCGTCTCCTTCATTGAATGTTCCAGAGAGAGTGTGCATGGTCAGCAAGATTTCCTATGCTGTATAATCCACATAGTTGTCGAGATCGTCCAAAGCGATGACTGACCCTCTTTCCGATGTGCTGACGATCCTCGGCGCACGGGTGACGCGTCGCACCCGGCTTGAAGCGTCCGGCGAATGGGCTCTCGCCTTTCCCGCGCTCGACCGGCTCAAATTCGTCGCGCTGCTGCGCGGAGCGAGTTGGATAATGGTGGAAGGACGGCCACCGCAACGCATGGCCGCGGGCGATGTCTGCCTCCTCGGGCGCACGGCCTATGCGGTGGCGAGCGACCCGGAACTGCCGCCCCTCGACGGCCAGGCCCTCTACGGCACACCCGGTTGCGACGCGGTGCGGCTCGGCGGCGACGATATGGTTTCAATCGGGGGAACCGTCGCCTTTGCCGAGGGCAATGCCGGCTTCCTGCTCGACATGCTGCCCGATTTCCTGTTCATCCCCAAATCCACGGCCGCCTCCGGCGCGATGGCCGCGGTCCTGGCGTTGATCGATGGCGAAGTCGGGCGCGACCTGATCGGCGGCGACATCATCAGTGCCCGGCTCGCCGATGTCTTTGTGGTGGAGGCGATCCGCGCCTATGCGGCAAGCGCCGCGCAGTTCGAGATTGGATGGCTGGGTGCCCTCGCCGATCCACGGCTCGGTCGGGCGCTTCGGGCGATCCATGGCGATATTGCGCGGCCATGGACGGTGGCGGATCTGGCTCAGGTGGCCGGCATGTCGCGCGCCGCCTTCTCCGCCGCCTTCACGCGCCGGGTCGGCGAACCCCCACTCGCTTATGTCAGGGCATGGCGCCTCACCATGGCCCGCGCGGCGCTGGCGAGCGGCGAGGAATCCGTCGCGAGCATAGCAGGCAAGGTCGGCTATACCTCGCAAAGCGCCTTTGGCCATGCCTTCAGGTCGGCCTTCGGCGCCGCGCCCAGGGCCCATGCCCGATCATGATGGGCCTGACTTTCAGGGCGGGCCGAACTCAGCCGGCCCGAGCCGGCCACGCGCTTTCGAAACATGCTACCAGCGCCGCATCGAACGCATCGCGCTGCTCGATCGGTGCCATGTGGCCGGCGTTTTCGATCACGACCAGATCGGCGCCGGGAATGGCCTCGCGCATCGCCGCCATGGTCGCGACCGAGGCAAACGGATCGCGATCCGCCGCGATCAGCCGAACCGGCGCGGTGATCCTGGCGAGCCCCGGCCGATAGTCGATGCCATAGCCCGCCCGGAAGGCCCGCGTCAGCGCCGCCTGGTCCATGGCCGCGCGCCACGCGATGAACTGCTCGACCCGATCGGGATTCGCCGCCGCGAAATCCGGATGCCAGATCGCCGCCGCCTGCTCGCGGGCGAAGGCGAGCGGCCCGAGCCCGGCGGAGCGCGCCAACATCGCCTCCGTGCCCGCCTCCCCTTCCGCCGTCGTATGAACGCCGCAGCAGGCGATCACGGCCGCGCCGATCCGTGACGGCGCCTGCTCGATCATCGCCGTCGCGATGATCCCGCCCAGCGAGAAGCCGGCGATCGCAAACGGTCCGAGATCCAGCGCGTCAGTGAGCGCCAGCAGATCGCGCGCATAGAGATCGATCGAATAGGCCATGTCGGGCTTCGCGCTTAGCCCCATGCCGCGCAGGTCCGGCGCGATCACGCGCCAGCCGCGCGCGGCCAGCGTCTCGATCTGCCCGGACCAGAGCGTATGGTCCCAGCCGAGGCCATGGACCAGCAGCACCGGCGCTCCATCCGCCGGGCCGGCCGTGACCATCGCCTGTTCGATGCCGTTTGCCGTGACGATGGACATTCTCTCTCCTGCTCAAGACGGCCGCATGCTGCCGATATTTTCAACACGAATACAGATTATCGTCAAAATACCATTTTGTAGAAAGTCGGCTTTCTGCGGATTCTTTTTGGCACAGAGCTTGCTCAATAGACGATCGGTCTCTTCCGGCTGGAAACGCGAGAAAGGGCACTTCATGACCGAGAAATCAGGACGCTCAGACATCCCATCCCTCCCCGCCCTCGCGGCCCCCGGTGTGAACCGGCGTTCCGTTCTGAAGACGGGCGGTCTCTTCGCCGGCATGTTCATGGCGCCCGGCGCGCTGACCTTCGGCGCCCGCCGCGCCTATGCCGCCGACCAGTTCGTGCACCAGCTCGGCTGGATCAAGTCGATCCAGTTCGGCGGCCATTTCGCCGCGATCGACCAGGGCTATTTCGCCGCCGAGGGCATCGAGGCCGAATTCCTGCCCGGCGGACCGGGCACGGATGGCACGGCGGTGGTCGCCAGCGGCCAGGCCATCACGAGCGACAGCGATGTCGAGGGCGTGATCCGCAACCGCATCGGCGGCGTGCCGGTCAAGGCCTTCGCTGCGATCATGCAGAAGGCGCCCGGCGCGATCATGTCGCTCGCCTCCAAGCCGATCAAGACGCTCGCCGATTTCCCCGGCAAGACGATCGCGCTGCCGAACGCCACCCGCCCGCAAATGGACGTGCTGATGAAGGCGGCCGGCCTTGATCCGGCCTCGGTCAATTACGTTCCGGTCGGCACCGATCCCGGCATGCTCGCGGCCGGCCAGGTCGACGGCTATTATGGCTGGGCGACCAATCAGGGCGTGATGCTGAAGACGCGCGGCGTCGATATCGAAGTCGCCTACATGAACGATCTCGGCCTGCCCGGCTATGCCGGCGTGCTCTATGCGACCGATGAATCGATCGACACCAAATCCGACCTGATCGTTCGCTGGCTCAAGGCCGAGATCAAGGGCTGGCAATGGTTCCTCGACAATCCCGACGCCATGGCCAAGCTGATGGTCGACAAATATGGCCAGCGCGGCCTCGATCTGAAGGCGCAAACGGTCGAAGCCGGCGTCTACAAGGATTTCATCCCGGTCGGCGACGCCGCCAAGAACGGCCTGCTCTGGATCGAGCCCTCGGTGTTCCAGCAGGGCATCGATTTCTCGATCAAGGCCGGCGATTTGAAGGAAGGCCAGGTCAAGGTCGAGGACGTCGTGACGCAGAAGCTGATCGCCGCCGCACACGGGAAGTAAGAAGCATCGCCGCAATCGCCACGCGCTCCGCTTAACCCGCCCCTTGCGGGCGGGTCAAAACCGCCCTGCGGTTTTGGGGCGGGGTTAGCCTTGGCATCGCCAAGGCGTTCTTGGAGACAAGTACGTTCTTGGCGGCAGTCCTGCCGTCCTGACGAGACCGTGTCCGACCCCGTCCCGAAAACGCAGGGGCGTCTTCGACCCGCCCGCAAGGGGCGGGCTAGGCAGGAGGCGGGTCGACAGACAAGACCCTTCGCGCACTATGTCGCGAAGGGTCAATTCCGAACCAGACTGGTACCCATGACCGACATCACCATCGACCACGTCACCAAGAATTTCGCGATCGACGGTCGTTCGGTCACGGCGATCGACGATATCTCGCTCAAATTCCCCTCGGGCAGCTTTTCCGCGCTGATCGGGCCGTCCGGCTGCGGCAAGTCCACGCTGCTTCGGCTCGTCGCCGATATTCTGGCGCCGAGCGCGGGCAAGATCACCATTGGCGGCACGCCGCCGGACGAAGCCAGGCGGCGGCACGAGATCGGCTTCGTGTTCCAGGATGCGAGCCTGCTGCCCTGGCGCTCCGTCATGGACAATATCGCGCTGCCGCTCGAGATCGCCGGCGGGCCGATCGGCGATGGGCCACGACCCGAGACGCTGATCCGCCTCGTCGGCCTCTCCGGCTTCGAGAATGCGAAGCCGGCCCAGCTTTCCGGCGGCATGCAGCAGCGCGTCTCGATCGCCCGCGCGCTGGTGCTTCGCCCGAAGATCCTGCTCCTCGACGAGCCCTTCGGCGCGCTCGACGAGATCACCCGCCAGCGCATGAACATGGAATTGCTGCGGATCTGGCAGGAGACCGGCACGACAGCGATCCTCGTCACCCACACGATCGGCGAGGCCGTCTTCATGGCCGATCAGGTGCATGTGCTCGCCGCCCATCCCGGCCGGCTCGTCACCACCATCGATGTCGATTTACCGCGCCCGCGTGCGCTCGCCATGCTGCAGACGCCGGCCTTCAACCATCTCGAAAACGCCGTCCGCGCCGCGCTGTTTGGCGACGAACTGAAGGCCGAGCCGGAGCCGGCCCATGGCTGAGGGCGCCGCCCTTCCCGCGCCGGCCTCCGGCATGTCCCGGGGCCGAATTCGGCGCGCGATCGGCGCGGTCGGCGTTCCCGCGCTGATCGTGCTGGTGCTGGTCGGTCTCTGGGAGGCGATCAAGGATCTGGGCTTCCTGCCGATCACCGTGCCGGCGCCGAGCGAGATTGGCGGCGCCTTCGGCCGTTCCTATGCCGACCTCTTCTACCATATGGGGCCGACCGTCCTCTCCGCGCTCTCGGGCTTCGTGCTCGCGACGCTGATCGCGCTCATGCTCGGCGCCATCGCCGTCAGCTATCGGAAATCCGAGCCGACCATCCTGAAGCTCGGCATCGTCGTCGATTCGATCCCGCTGATCGCCCTGACGCCGATCCTGATGGTCTGGGTCGGCAATGGCCTCCCGGCCCGGATCGTCATCGCCACCATCGCCGCGCTGTTTCCATTGCTCGTCGGGGTTGTGCAAGGCTTCAAGGCGGTCGACCGCAACGTCTCCGATCTCTTCCATATCCTCGCCGCCTCGCGCTGGCAGCGGCTCGTCAAGCTCGCCTTCCCCTCCGCCCTCCCCTATCTCTTCTCCGCGCTCAAGATCGCCGCTCCCCTCTCCGTGCTCGGCGCCCTCATCGCCGAATGGGTCAGCGCCGATCGCGGGCTCGGCATCATGATGACCTATGCGCTATTCTCCTTCGATGTGCCGCTCGCCTGGCTGACCATCGTCGCCGTCTGCTGTCTCGCCACATCGGCCTATGGACTAGTTGCGATCGCTGAGCGGATCGTCGTGGGGCAACCGATCGATGCGATTGGGGCCATGAAAGGCAACGCCAATGGCTGATATTGCCGCCCCTGTTGTCGGCCCTTCGGCAGCCGCAAGGTTGCGCGGGATGGTCGGGCCGGTGGTGTTCGTCGTCGTCCTGCTCGCGCTGTGGAAGCTCGCTGTCACCGCCTTCGCCGTCCCGCCCTACATCATGCCGCCACCCGAGGCGGCCTGGACCGCCTTCCTGAAGGAGGCCGACAAGATCGGCTATGCCCTCTTCTTCACGCTCCGCAACGCCGCCGCCGGCCTCCTCGTCGCCTTCGTGCTGGCGATCGTACTCGCCGCGATCTTCGTCTCGTCGCGGAAGGTGACCCATGCGGTGCTGCCGATCGTGATCGGGCTCCGCACGGCGCCGGTTCTCGCTATCGCCCCGATATTGATCATGATTTTCGGCCGCGGCATCGGCACGGCCATCGCCGTCGTGGTGATCGTCTCCTTTTTTCCGATCATGGTGAACGCCATGAAGGGCTTCTCCTCGACGCGGAAAAACGCGCTCGAACTCATGCATGTGCTGGGTGCCGGATGGTTCAAGACCTTCATCAAGGTCCGCCTGCCCTTCGCGCTGCCCTTCATTTTCGCGGGCCTCAGGAGTGCCGCGACCAGCGCCATCCTTTCCGCCATGCTCGCCGAATGGCTCTCTGGCGCGCCCGGGCTCGGCACGCTGATCCTCGACGCCTCCTCCTATCGCAAGACCGGCCTGCTCTGGGCCGCCGTGATCGTCAGCATGATCATGGCCTACACCATCTACTGGCTCACCACCGCCGTCGAAAAACGGCTGACCGCCTGGCGGAACTGAAGAAATCACATGCCCGACCTGTCGCTCAAGAACCGCGCCTTCCTCGTCACCGGCCCCGCCAAGGGCATGGGCGGTGCCATCACCCGCGCCATTGCCGAAGCCGGCGGTGACCTGATCCTGATCGGTCGCGACATGGCCGCGATCGAAAGGACGGCCGAGGAAATGCGCCAATTGGGCCGCGCCGTCCTCGTCCAGCGCGCGGACGTGACCGATGAAGACGAAGTCCAGGCCGCCATCCGCGCGGCATCCGAGACCTTCCCGCAGACGCTCTATGGCGCCGTTAATGTCGCCGGCGTCACCGGGCCGTCCGGCAAGACCCTCTGGGAGCATTCCGTCGCTGATTTCCGCGAGCTTTTCGACGTGAACGTGCTCGGAACCTTCCTCGTCATGAAGGCGATATTGCCCGAGTTGATCGCGCGCGGCGGCGGCAGCCTGGTCAATATTGGCGGCACGTTCGGCTTCAAGGGCGTGCGCAAATCCTCGCTCTATGGCGCCACGAAATGGACGTTGCGCGGCATGACGAAATCCGCCGCGCTCGAAGCCGGAAGCGCCGGCGTGCGCGTCAACATGGTCTCGCCCGGCGGCGTCGAAGGCCCGCGGCTGACCCGACAATTGGGCGAAGAGGCTGATCGCGAAGGCATTTCGCTCGACGAGCGCTTCGCCCGTTTCGCGGCGACGTCGGCGCTCGGTCGCATGAGCACGGCGGAGGACATCGCCAATTCCGTCGTCTTCCTGCTCTCCGACGCCGCGCGCAACATCACCGGCCAGGACTTGCTCGTCGATGGCGGCACGATCGTCTGATTGGTAAACTCTATCAAACGCTTGGCGCCGATTCAGATCCGGTAGAGCGCCTGTGCCGTATCGTGAAACAGAGCCCGCTGCGCCGCAGGCGAAAGGACTGCGACCGCCCTGCCGAGCGTTTCGAACGCCCGCCTGAACGGACATGAAAGGTCATGCACCGGGAAATCGCTGGCGAAGGCAAGGCGATCAACGCCGAACCAGTCGACCAGCGCCCGGATCGGCCCGGCCAGCCGCTCGTCGGTCCAGCCAGGCATCCGGCAATGGAGCGCCGATATCTTGACTGCGACATTGGGATAGGCGGCCGCCGCCTTCATGGCGCCCTGCCAGAGCGCCGCCCCCTCATCGCTCGAAAAATCCGGGCTGCCCGCATGCTCGATGATGAATTGCAGCCCCGGCAGGCGCTTCACCAGCCGCAGCGCATCCTTCATCTGCCAGGGTTCGAGCATGAGGTCGAAGGCGAGATTGCGCTCGGCAAGCGCGCGTAATCCTTCGAGAAATTCCGGCCTTTCCAGCAGATCGGGCCGGCGCGCGAAGGAGTTCGCCCCCCGCCTGACCGCGACGATATCGCGAATGCCGCGAAGCCTCGGCAAGGCCGCCCGGAGCGCGTCGAGCCGATCGGCAATATCGGGCGCATCGAGCGGCGCATGGGCGACCAGCGCGTTGCAGAGCCAGAGCGTCCGGCGACGGACCGCACAGGCCGCCAGCGCCTCACGCTCGGACGATCGAGCCAGCGCCTCGATCCAGACCGTCGCGACGATCGGCAGGTCACCGGCGGCGGTACCATAATCCTCGGCGCCAAAATCACGAGCGAGCGGCGCATTGGCCTCAGCGGCGAGCCATGGCAGTTCGGCGGCGTCGAAGGTCCAGAGATGGTGGTGGGCGTCGATGATCGGGCCATCATAGAGCGCCATGGCGTTCAGCCCGTCGGCCGAACCGGCAGGCCACTCGCCAGCGACGCCTCGGCGGCGGACGTCAGCGCCACGGCCCGCTCGGCATCGTCGAGACCCACAATGGGCGCGCTCTTCTCCGCAACCATGCGCAGGAAGGCGGAGACCTCCTCGGCCAGGGCGCCGACGACGCGACCATGAAGCAGTGGCTGATGACGAATGCCGGCGGCGCGAAAGCCGGACTGTTCGTCGAAGGCGATCAATTGCTGTCCGCGCAGGCTCATATCGTTCGAAACCATGCCCGTCGCGCCGAAGACGTCGAGCCGGTTATTGCCCGCCGGCGACCATCCGTCAGGCGTCTGGAAGGCACCATAGGGCGCCGGCAGCGTCCAGGCGCTCTCAACCAGCGCAACCGCTCCATCGGCAAATCGGATCGTCGTCATGACATGATCATCGAGGCCCGTTTCCTCGAAGATACGCCCGCGCCCGGCCGCTGCATAGACTTCCGCAATCTGAACGGGATGAATCCAGGTGATGAGATCGAAATCATGCACACCGAGGATGCGCAAGGTGGTCGAAATCCCTTTGAAGCGCGGCATCTCGAGCGCGACGAACTGGCGCCGCGCGGCGATCGAGACCAGGCGTCCGCAAACGCCCTCGTCCACCGCCGTCTTCAATTGCGCCGAGCCGATCTCGAAGCGCTCGACATGGCCGGCCATGACGGCGACACCGGCCGCCTGCGCCGCTGCGCGAATGGCCGCAATCCCGGCGAGATCGGCTGCCACGGGCTTCTCGATCAGCATCGGCACGCCGGCCGCGGCCGCAAGCAGCGCCTGCTCGACATGGACGCTTTCCGGGCTCGCCAGGATCACGGCGTCGAGCGCGGCACTGGCAAAGAGCGCCGCCGCGTCAGTATAGGCGTCGCCGCCAAAGCGCGCCGCGAGCGCCTCCGCGCGAACGGCATCCAGGTCGCAGATCGCGACGAGATCGGCATCGGGCCGCTCGCTCACGATCCGCGCATGCCAGGAGCCGATTGCGCCGGCACCGATCAGCCCGACGCGGAGGGATCGAGGGCTCAGCCCCATGGCTGCTGGCCGGGCTTCAGGATGGCCTTCATGGTGGTGTTGAGATTGCGCGGGGCTGGTGCCGCCATCTGCGGGCGGACCAGTTCGCCCCAGCCGGGCGCGGCGACAACCTCGCCGTCCTGCGCCACCAGCCTGCCGCGCACGAAGGTCATCACCGGCACGCCTTTGACCGCCATGCCCTCATAGGCCGAGACCTTGCCGCGCGAATGCAGCGCCGCCGCCGAGAGCGTCGCTCTCTTGTCGAGATCGACGATGGCGAGATCGGCATCGGCTCCCGGGCGGATCACGCCCTTCCGGCCATAGAGACCGAAGGCCCGTGCCGGCGCGCTGCTCGCAATCGCGACATAGCGCTCGAGCGACATCCGCCCCTTGGCGACCGCCGTCAGCATCAGCGCCATCGAGGTCTCGACGCCGGGAAAGCCGCAGGCGAGGTCCCAGACGCGCGGGCCATATTTCTCGTCGATGGCGTGCGGCGCGTGATCGGTCGAAATCATGTCGATCGTCCCGTCGACAAGCGCCTGCCACAGCGGCTCCTGTTGCGCCTTCTCGCGGATGGGCGGGTTCATGCGCAACACCTCGCCACCCGGCTCCAGCATCTCTTCGGCCGAAAGATAGAGATATTGCGGCAAGGTCTCGACGGTCAGGTCGACGCCGCGCTCCTTCCAGAAGCGGATGAAGGGGATGCTGCGCGCGCTGCTCTCATGCACGATATGGATGCGCGCGCCGGTCCATTCGGCGAGGGTGCAAGCCCGGTTCAACGCCTCGACGGCGACGACGTCGGTGCGTGCCGCGAGATGGGCGAGCACGTCGTCCCGCCCGGCGGCCTTCAACTTGTTCTGGCGCCAGAACAGGATCGGCGAGTTCTCCGCATGGATCGAGCAGCGCAGGCCGAGTTCCGCCAGGATCTCGAACCCCTCCAGCACCGCGCCATCGCTCGGGCAGGGCAAGTCGCCGGTCGTGTTGCCGAGGAAGAGCTTGAAGCCCATCGCCCCGGCCTCGGCCAGTTCCGGCAATTGCCCGAGATTATGCTCGCCGAGAAGGCCATAGAGCCCGAAATCGACGATCGACTTCGACTTGGCCGCGGCGAGCTTCAGCTGGAAGCTCTCCAGCGTATCGGTCGGCGGCAGTGTGTTGGGCATGTCGAAGACGGTGGTGACGCCGCCGACCGCCGCCGCGGCGCTGCCGGTTGCCCAATCTTCCTTATGCGGCATGCCGGGATCGCGGAAATGGACATGGACGTCGATCGCGCCGGGCAGGATGTGCTTGCCGGCGACCGAGATCCGCTCGCGCGCCGGCGGCATCAGCCGATCCTCGCCGATCGCCACGATCTTCCCGCCGGAAATCGCAATCGACGCCGCGATCGTACCGTTCTCATTGACGATACGGCCATCCGCCAGCACGATATCTACAGGCTCAGGTTGCGTTGCGTCGTGACCGGGCATTATGGGCATGAAGGCGTCTCGATCGTTCTGAAGGCTGGCTTCTGTTATGCGTCGACATTGTCGACAACTCGACAAAGAATCTGGATAACACGGATTTTCCACAGAATCACATCATCATGCGTGGTGGTGCAATGGAAGGGACTGGAACCATGGCAGACGCTGCATCAGCACCGGTGACGGAGGAGGCCGTATCCGCCGACGCTTTCCGGCTGTTGCGGGCGGACATCATTTCCGGCGCGCTGCAGGCAGGATCACGCCTCCGCTTCATCGAGTTGCAGGCGCGCTATGGCATCGGCACGAGCCCGCTCCGCGAGGCGCTGTCGCGGCTTGCGGCCGACCGATTGGTGCTGCAGGAGGTCAATCGCGGCTTCCGCGTGCCACCGATCTCGCTCAAGGACTTCTCTGATATTGCAGCGCTGCGCGTGGATCTCGAAAGCAAGGCGATCGAATCCTCGGTCGCCCATGGCGATGAAAGCTGGGAGGAAGGCGTCGTCCTCGCCCATCACAGGCTGCGGCGGCTGGGCCGCGTCGAAGCCGAGCCGGAGGGCGACACCGTGCCGGAAGAATGGGAGACGCGACACCGCGCCTTCCACAATGCACTGATCGCCGCCTGCGGCTCGCCCTGGACATTGCATTTCTGCGCCGTCCTGCACGACCAGTTCGATCGCTACCGCCGCCTCGCCGGCCGCGACCCTGTTGTCCAGGTTCGACTTGCCCAACAGCATGAGGAACTGCTCGATGCGGCGATCGGGCGCGATGCAGTCCGCGCCGGCAAAGTGCTCGCCGCGCATATCGAGCTGACGGCCACCGCCGTGCTGGAACGACTGGAACGCATGGCCTGACGCGGCAGGCAGCCGGGCCAGCTTGCAGCCATCTCGCAGCCTGCCATATTGTCGATAAAATCTGGATTGGCGACAATATGATTGATTGTTGACAATTTACGCAGCATGGCTTGAATTTGCGCAGCCATGCCGCGGCAATCGCTGTAATCTTCCAAGCATCCGCCGGCACGGGCCTGCCCGTTCCGTCGGAGAGGCACGAGGAGGCGCGATGATGGAGCCGTATCGGCGATCGCCGGGATGGAGAATGAGGCGATGAGCGGCCCAATCGGGCTCGTCACCGGCTCGGAGCCCTTTGCCGGCCTGCCCACCAATCCAGCCGAACTGGTCCTGCCCTTCATCGATGGTCTGGTGATCGAGGGCGTCACGATCCGGACCCGTGCGACCCCCGTCAGCCGCGACCGTCTGCCGACCCTGCTGCCGGCCCTGATCGACGAAGTCCGCCCCGTCTTCGTGCTGGCGCTCGGCCTTGCGCTCGGCGCGCCGGTCGTCCGCATCGAGAAGATCGGCGTCAATGCCTGCCATTTCGCCATTCCCGACAATGAGGGCGTGCGCCCGCTCGGCGGCGTGCCGATCGATGCCGACGGCCCGCCGGCGCGTTTCGCCACATGGGACGCCGAAGCGGTGGCCGCCGCGATCGTCGAGGAGGGCATTCCGGCCCGGACTTCGTTCCATGCCGGCACGCATCTCTGCAACGTGACGCTCTACACCTATCTCGGCGCGCTCGAAGGGCGCGGCATGACCAGCCCCTGCGGCTTCCTGCACCTGCCCTATCTGCCCGAACAGATCGTGTGGATGATGCGTCAACGTGGCGGGGCACCCGAGACGGCGCCCGGCTCGCCGCTCGATCTGCCATCCATGGCGCTGGAGACGCAGGTGCGCGCGGTCAAGGCCGCACTCGGCGCCATGGCACGCCAGGCGCTCGCTCGCCCACCTCTCGCCGCTTCACCACCTCTCGTTCCGGAGGAACATCCCTGATGAAGGTCGCCAATCTGCCCAGGGCCTATGAGAAGGCCCAGACCGTCGATGTGTCCGACATCCCGATCATCGATTTCGAGCCCTTCCTGACCGGCGGCCCCGAGGAGCGTGCGGCGGTTGCCGCCGCGATCGGCCAGGCCTGCGAGGAGGTTGGCTTCTTCTATCTCGCCAATCACGGCGTGCCGCAGGATTTGATCGACAGGACCTTCGCCGTCTCGGCGGGCTATTACGCCCAGCCCTTCCCGGAGCGGATGAAATCCGCCGCGACGCTGGAGCATTGGCGCGGCTATGTGCCGTCCAAGCTGGAGGCCGAGGGCGGAACGGTCGGCGGCGCGATCGAAACCTATCGCTTCATGCTCGACCTTCCGCCCGACGATCCCGATGTCCTCGCCGGCAAGCCGCTGCATCTGCCGAACCGCTGGCCCGAGGGCCAGGCCGCGTTCAAGCCGACCGTCGAAGCCTATTTCGATGCCGTGATGACACTGTCGGGCCATTTGCGCGCCGCCTTCGCCATGGCGCTCGGCCTGCCAGAGGACTATTTCGAGCCCTTCTACCAGAAGCCGGTGGTGCAGCTCTCGCTGCTCCATTACCGCCCGCCGGTCTCGCTGCGCGAGGAGGATCTGGAAATCGGCGCCGGCGAGCATCGCGATACGGGCGCCTTCACGCTGCTGATGCAGGACGATACGGGCGGCCTCGAGGTCGAGCGCAAGGACGGTGTCTGGATCGGCGCACCGCCGGTCAAGGGCGCCTATGTCATCAATATCGGCAATGTCATGATGAAGTGGACCAATGGCCGCTTCGTCTCGACGCCCCACCGCGTGGTCAACCGCGCGCTCCGGCCGCGCTATTCCATCCCGTTCTTCGCCAATCCCGATTACGACGTCACGATCGCGCCAATCCCCGAGATCATGAAGCCGGGCGAGACGCCACAATTCGAGGCGTTCGAGAACGGCTCGTATATGGCCGACTTCTACAAGATGGGGATGGCCTATCTGATGAAGAACGGCGAGAAGGGCCCCTATTGAGGCGGTTTTCCCGCACTCGACTTTGGGATATCCGATCAGCCGCCATCTCCGCGCACAGCTGGAATGGCGGCGATTTGGTCTTTGCGCGTAAGGAGCCAGGATGGATTTGTCGCTGAAGGGCAAGGTCGCCGTGATCACGGGGCCAGCCAAAGGCATGGGCGCGGCGATCAGCATGGCGTTTGCCGCCGAGGGCTGCCGCGTCGCCCTGCTCGGCCGTGATCTCGCCGCCATCGCCCCGGTGCACGACGCGATCATAGCCAAGGGCGGCCAGGCCCTGGTCTTTGCCTGCGACGTGACGAACGGGCAGGATTGCGAGGAGGCCATACGCCAGACGCTCGCCCATTATGACGGCCGCGTCGACATCCTGCTCAATGTCGCCGGGGGCACGGGCCCGATCGGAAAGAGCGGCGCCGAGACCACGACCGAGGAATTCCGCGACATCATCGACGTCAACATGACGGGCTGTTTCAACATGATCCGCGCCACGGCGCCCGTAATGATCGCGCAGGCCTATGGCAAGATCGTCAATGTCGGCGGCACGTTCGGCATGCGCGGACGCGCCGGCCGCGTGGCCTATTCCTCGTCGAAATGGGGCCTGCGCGGCCTGACCAAGAGCTTCGCGCTCGAACTCGGCGCATCCAACATCAACGTCAATTGCGTCGCGCCCGGCATGGTGGATGGACCGCGCTTCCGCGAGAAGGTCTGCCGCAACATGGCCGAGAGGCTCGGCATCACCGAGGAAGAGGCCGCATTGCGCCATGCCGAGGATTACGCGCTGAAGCGCATCTCGACCGATGCCGATGTCGCCAATGCTTGCCTGTTCCTGGCGAGCGACGCCGCGCGCCAGATCACGGGTGTCGACCTGCCGGTCGATGGCGGCTGGGCGGCGCTTTGATGATCACGCTATCCGACATAGAGGCCGCACAGGCCCGCCTCGACGGCCGCATTCGACGCACACCGCTGATCAAGGCCGACAATCTCTCGACGCCGATCACCACGGCCGAACTCTACCTGAAGCTCGAATGCCTGCAGGTGACGGGTTCGTTCAAGGCGCGCGGCGCGACCAATCGCCTGCTCGCGACGCCAGAGCGCGACCTCGCCAACGGCATCGTCACCGCATCAGGCGGCAATCACGGCGTTGCGGTCGCCCGCACCGGCAAGCTCGCCGGCGTTGCGGCCACTGTCTTCGTGCCCACCAACGTCTCCCCCTCCAAGGTCGCCAAGCTCAAGCAATGGGGCGCGACCGTCGAGATCATCGGCAACGTCTTCGATGACGCCGACAAGGCGGCGCGGGCCTATGCACGCGAGATCGGGGCAGTCTACTTCCACCCCTTCGCCGACCCGCTCGTCATGGCCGGCCAGGGCACGCTTGCGCTCGAGATCCTGGACGAACTGCCCGACGTCGATACGTTCCTGATCGCGATTGGCGGCGGCGGCCTCATCGGCGGCATGGGGACGGCGATCCGCGCCCTTCGTCCGCAAGCGCGCATCATCGGCATCGAGCCGGTTGGTTGCCCGACATTGAAGGCGAGCCTCGATGCCGGCCATGTCGTGACCATCCCCAAGATCACATCCGCGGTCGCGACCATGTCCTGCGCCCGCACCGACGAGCGCGTGTTCGAGCGCGTGCGCGCCGTGGTCGACGATGTCGTCCTCGTCGAAGACCAGGCGATGATCGAGGCGGCGCGCTGGCTCTGGTTTGAACTCGGCCTCGCCGCCGATCTCTCGGGCGCCGCCGCCGTGTCGGCGCTCCGCGACGGACTCGTCTCCGTCACGCCCGGCGAAAAGGTCTGCGCGCTCGTCTGCGGCGCCGGCCCCGAGGGACTGAGTTAGGCCTCCACTAGCTGTCCGCCGAAATGGCAGCCACAGCCATAATAACGGCGGACGGCGCGCTTCATATTGGCAGTCACCGCATCGTCGGGTGGTGAGGCGGCCCCGGCTGCCTTGGCCTCGGCGATCAGTTCCGCCTCCAGCGCTGGCCTGTCGACCGTCACGCAGCGCCCGTCCTCGACGATCGTACGCCCGGCGACGATCAGCCGCCTGATATGCTTGCGCGTGGCCCGCGTCAGCAACACGATGGTCGGATCCTGCGTGGCCGACAGCACGTCCGGCGTCATGGCGGCATAGTCGAGCAGCATCAGGTCAGCCGGCGCGCCGACCTCGATGTGTCCGCCGCCATCCTCTCCGATCACCGCCCGCCTTCCGTCGATCGTGGCCGCATGGAACAGCCGCTCGGCCGTCAGCACGTCATCGAGGCCGAAGCCGCGATGATTGAGCCAGACGAGGCGCATCTCGCGCAATATGTCGTCGTCATCATCGAGCGGCTGCGCGTCGAGGCCGATGCCGAAGCCGAGCCCGGTCTTCACGAAATCGGCGACCGGCGCGATGCCGGACCGCAGGCGGAAATTGGACGAGGTGTTCACCGAGACGATGACGCCGCGCTCGGCCATGAGCGCGCATTCCTCTTCGCGGAGATAGACGCCATGCGCCACGGACAGGCGCGGCGACAGCAGCCCGATCTCGTCGAGCCGGCGCACGATCCCGTCCGGATACTCATGATCCGCCCATTCACGCTGATAGCGTGTTTCGAGCAGATGCATATGGATGCGGCGACCATTGCCAGCCGAGGCTTCGGCGATGGCGGCGAGCGACGCATCCGACACCCATTGCGCACCGACCGGGCAATATTGAATGCGGAAGCTCTCATGCTCCAGCGCCGCCATCGCCTCGACCGAACGGAGATAGTCCTGCACGCTCTTCGGCTGATCGAGCCGCGCCTGGAGCCGGCCGCGCAGCGGTGCGTCGGCGGCAGCGAGGAAAGTCTGCTGGTCGCCATAGACCAGCGGATTGCGATCCGTGAACGGCGTGGCAAAGGCGACATGGATGCCGACATCGCGGGCGGCTTTCGAGACGGCCGCCGCCTCTTCGAGGATCTTGCCTTCATCCTGCGGACCATGGCTGTGATTGGTCGCGGCAATGCCGCCCTCGGCCATCCGGGCGAAGGCCACGACGGCGCGATGATAGGCGGAGAGCCTGGGCTCGCGGCCGAGCGTCGGGATCCAGGCTTCGAGCCCATCATCGACGGCCCCGAACGCCAGCGTGCGAAGCCCGCGGCCATGATCGTGCGCATTCACCGGCGCGGCGATCGCGATCGTGCCGGTGCCGGGGCCCGCCAGCGGCTCGATGGCGGCGATCCGTCCTGCCTTGATGCGGATCAGCGCCGGACCAGCCGCCGGCAGGCGTCCGGGCGCCGCAAGGATGGCGCCCACCTCGATGACGGTGGCGTTCGGCTTGATCATGATGGTACCCGCACAACAATTTTCGACGATTGTTACGATTGTCGCCAGATGATCAAGTCGTAGAAACTATCCTCTCCGCCTCAATTGCAGGCAGGGCCGTCCACGCGAACGCATCGTAAAGCGCCCCGACAATCCGACGCGAAGCCGATATGACGGCTTCGCTCGATCAGGCCATGCAGGGTTCAGGCGGCCGCGACGCGGTGGATCAGGTGCATGATCCCTTCGCTCATGGCGGCATAGTCACGGGTGTTGTGCAGCTCTCCGGCGAGGCGATAGTCGTTCATGACGACGATCCGATCGGCGAGCGTGATCATTTCCGGCATGTCGGAGGTGATCAGCAGGATGGCCGTGCCGCTATTGGAGAGATCGCGCAGCAATTCGTGCAGATAGGCCTTGGTCTTGATGTCGATGCCGACCGTGGGCTCGTCGACGATGAGCAGCCTCACGCCGGCGGCGAGCCATTTGGCGACGCTGATCTTCTGCTGGTTGCCGCCCGAGAGATTGCCGACGATCTGGTTCAGCGACGGCGTGCGGACCTCGAGCTTCCTGATGAAAGGCTCGGCCGTCACGCGCACCGATTGATCCGTCAGCAGTCCGAATTTCCGCGCCACGCGACGCCAGATGGCAATGCCGGCATTGTCGAGCACCGTATGCATGAGGATGAGACCCTCCTGCTTCCGGTCCTCGCTGACATAGCCGATGCGATGCGTGTGGATCGCATCGGCGACATTGCCGATCGTGACCGCCTGGCCGTCGAGCTTGACGCTGCCCCCATTGACGGGAAACAGCCCCATGATCGACTTGGCGAGTTCGGTCCGCCCCGCACCTATCAGGCCATAGAGACCGACGATCTCGCCCTTGCGAACGGTCAGGTCGATATTCTGGTGGCCGAGCGGTGTGGCGACATCCTTGAGTTCCAGCACGGGCGGCGCGGCGGCAAAATCGCGCGCGGCCCAATCGGGAATCTGCTCGCTGCGGCCGATCATCAGCTTGACGAGATCTTGACGCCCGAGGCCGGCCATGGAGCGGCTCTCGCAGGCATTGTGGCCATCGCGCAGCACCGTGACACTGTCGCAGATCGACTGCACTTCCTCGAGCTTGTGGCTGACGAAGAGCATGCTGACGCCCTCGTCGCGCAGCTTCTTCAGAAGGGCGAACAGCGCGATCGTCTCATGCGGCGAGAGCGAGGCCGTCGGCTCGTCGAGGAGCAGCACGCGCGAGCGCAGCGACAGCGCCTTGGCGATCTCGACCAGTTGCATCTTGGCGACGCTCAACTGCGAGACCCGCATGGACGGATCGACATCGAGCCCAAGCATGTCGAGCCACTTTTTGGCGTCGGCGTTGATCTGCCTGTAGTCGATCGGCTTGAACAGGCTGCCGGCCGATTGCTCAAGCATGATGTTCTCGCCGACCGAGAAGCGCGGGATCAGGTTTCGCTCCTGATGCACCACGCCGATGCCGGCAGCCATGGCGTCGCGCGGACCGAAGAAATTGGTCGGCTTGCCATCAAGCAGCAATTCGCCTTCGTCGGGCCGGTAGACGCCGGTGATGAGCTTGATCAGCGTCGATTTTCCGGCGCCGTTCTCGCCGAGCAGGGCATGGATCGAGCCCTTGGTCAGCTTGATCGAGACATTCTCCAGCGCCTTCACGCCGGGGAAGAACTTGCTGACGCCGCGCGCCTCGAAAACAATCTCGCCCATGCTCAGATCCTCTTCAGCGAACGGGCCACGCGGACCTCGCGCCAGCGATTGACGCCGACCGCCCACAGGATCAGCGCGCCGAGCACGACCTGGACCAGGAACGGATCGATGTGGAACAGCACGAGGGCCTGCGTGATGATGGCGACGATGGCGACGCCGAGTACGGTCGCGACCGTGCTGACATGGCCGCCGGCGAGCACGGCACCGCCAATGACGGGTGCGGCGAAGGACAGGATCAGCCAGTCATCGCCGATAGTCGGCTGGCCGATCTGCAACCGCGCGACCAGGCAGATGCCGGCGAGCGCGGCGAGCAGGCCGGAAATCGCATGGGCCGCCATGATCGTGCGCGGCACCGAAATGCCGGAGAGTTCGGCCGCATGGGCGTTGCCGCCAACCGCCAATATGTGCCGGCCGAGCGGCAGGCGATTGAGCAGGTACCAGGTGAGCACGAAGGCAATGGCGGCAGGGATCAGCAGCCAGGGCAGCGGGCCGAGAAAGGTCGTCGCGCCGAAGGCCTTGACGCTTTCCAGCACGCCGTAGAAAGGCTGCGCCCTGGTGACCGCGAGGTTCAGCCCCTTGAAGATCGAGAGGCTCGCCAGCGTGATGACGAAGGCGGATATGCCCGTCCAGGCGATGAAGAAGCCGTTGAAGAACCCGGCAACGACGCCGATCAGCAGGGCGAGCACGGCGGCGACGGGACCGGGCAGGCCCCAGACTTCCATCATGCCGGCGAAGCTGATGGCGGCCAGACCGCCGATCGCGCCGACCGAGAGGTTCATCTGGCCGATCGCGATGATGATCATCTGCGAGAAGGCGATCAGCATGTTGACCGAAATGGCCAGCAGCAGAACCTGGATGTTGAGCGGCGACAGGAAGGATGGATTGAACGCCGCGATGAAGATGATCGCCACGACGGTGACGACGAGGGGGCCGAACCAGTCGGCGCGCCAGAGAGACTGCATCAGACGATCCTCCGGCGAGCCAGGAAGGTGCGGCGGGCCTTGTCGATCAGCACGGCGATCAGCAGCAGCACACCGAGGCAGGCCTGAACCCAGAATTCGCCGACCTGGAGCAGCAGCAGCCCGTTGGTCAGCATGGTGACGAGCACGGCGCCGAGAAAGGTACCGAGGACGGAAACGCGGCCGCCGGTGAGCAGGGTTCCGCCGAGGACGGGGCCGAGAAAGGCCGGCAGCAGCCAATCCTGCCCGAGCTGTCCCGCCATGGAGGGGATGGCGGCGCCGTTGCGGGCGACGAGCAGCAGCGCGGTCAGGCCGGCGAGCACGCCCGAGAGCATGTGGCAGATGATGATGATGCGATCGACGCGCACGCCTGACAACGCCGCCGCCTCGGGCTTCGCGCCCGCCGCCAGCATTTCGCGTCCAAGCGCCGTATAGCGATACATGACGATCAGCAGCAGCCCGACGACGATGGCGACGAGCAGCAGCGGCGAGACCACGCCATAGATCTTCAGCCGGCCGAAGGCGGAGAAGAAGGGCGGCAGCTCGCGGAAGGATTCGGCCCGCGTCAGGAAGATCATGCCGCCGAAGAAGATGCTCATGCTGGCGAGCGTGATGATGAAAGAGTGCAGACCGGAACGGACGACGGCAAAGCCGTTGATGAAGCCGAGGACCGCGCCGAGCGCCAGCCCGCCGACAATCGCGACCGGCCAGACGATGCCAATATCCTCGATCAGCCAACCGCACATCATCGCCGCACAGACGCCGATGGCGCCGACGGCGAGGTTCAGCCCGCCCGTCACGATGACGACCATCATCGAGAAGCCGATCATGACGTTGATCGCAGCGACGCGGCCGAGCGTGAAGAGGTTGAATTTCGACAGGAAGCCCGACGTCGCCAGTCCGAAAATGGTGGCGAACAGCAGGATCAGGACCAGGAGCCCGAATTCATTGGTCAGGTAGAAGCGCGGCGATCCCACGCGACCCTCGGCCCTCGTCGCCGCATTGGGCGCGGTCACGGATGTTTCTTCGGCTTGCATCTCTCAATCCGCGGTGAGCATGGGGAAGACGGTCGAGACCCGGCGAATGGTCGAGACAAGCCCACGACCCGCCGGTTGAGCGTCACCCCGGGCCTGGGCCCGGGATGACGCTGGTCGGGTTGTTTCGCAGCTCGTCGTCCCAACGGAACGCCGGGCTCGTCCTTGTCCTACTTGCTGGGTCCTACTTGCAGGCCAGGTAGGTGTCGGCGAACGTCGCCATGATGTCCTTGGTGATGCCCTGCATCGAGGCGACGTAGTTGTCGACCGAGCTCGCATCGACGAACACCGTGCCGGAGTCGATGAACTTGTTGGTCAGCGCGTTCGACTTGAACGGCGCGTCGGCCTTGACGGTGCAGCCGCTGCGCAGCTTGTCGGCAGCGAAGGAGCCGATATAGGCCTGGCCATAGGGGTTCTGCAGCATGGTGCCGGCAACGAAGCCGTCCTTGATGCCCTTCAGCACGACTTCGTCATGGTCGATGCCGACCATCTTGATGCGCTTGTCGCCGATCTTGCGGAGCGCGTTGGCAGAGACGACCGCCGGGACCCAGGCGGTAGTGATGATGCCGTCGACTTCGCCCGCATGTGCGGCGAGATAGGCGTTGATCTTCTCTTCGGCCGGCTCCGGCGCATCGATATCGGCGATGACCTGAACGACTTCGGCGCCTTCTTCCTTCGCAGCCTTCTCGACAGCGTCGATACGGAGCTGGGTGTTCGGATCAACCAGGAAGCCGGTGAAATGCGCGATGCGCTTCTTGCCGCCGAGCGCCTTGATCAGTTCCTTCGTGCCGAGATAGGCCGAGTTGCCCGTATCGGTGCCGAAGCAGAAGGCGGCCGCCGACGGATCCTTGAGGCAGCCCGCGAGCGCGATCACCGGCGCGCCGGTATCGGCGAGTTCGCCCGCCGTGCTGACGGAACCGACGGGATCGCCCGGGAAGATCAGGAAGGCGTTGTAGCCCTGCGTCACGAGGCTCTCGAGCAACTCGTTCTGCTGGCTCAGCTCCCACTTCTGCGGAACCTTGTAGTCGGCGGCGCCGAGCTTGAAGTCGCGCATGGCATCCTTGCCAGCTTGCTCCCAGGCGCTGAAATAGGGGTGCGGTCCGCCCGGCACGAGGGCGACCTTGGTATCTTCGGCGGCGTGGGCGACGCCGGCCATGAGTACGGCACCTGCAAGGGCCGCTACGATTTCGCGATAGCGCGACATTGGATGCACTCCTCCCGAGTTTTCCATTCGAAGGCGCCGCCGGGCTTATCCTCAATCCCGACTTGCGTTGAACGATAGGACCCTAGTATACAAGGGTACAGAGCGCAACGGCCTTCCCTCGCAAAAGCGCAACGCGACGAGATCGCGATCGGCAGACGGAAGAAACAGGAATCGAGAATTGTCGCTTCCCGCCCCCCTTGCATCCTCCGGTGATACAGAGACGGACAGCCTCGAGATCGAATTTCATCTCGACCGCAAGCGCCCCGTCGCCGACCAGGTGTACGAGGCATTGAAGGCGGCGATCGTGAGTGTCCGCCTGCTGCCGGGCACGTCGATCAGCGAGAATCGCATGTGCCGCCATTTCGGCGTGTCGCGAACGCCGGTGCGCTCGGCGATCGTGCGGCTTGCCGATGAAGGGCTGATCGACGTCTATCCCCAGCAGGGCAGCTTCGTCGCGCCCATTCGCCTCGCCGACGTCTATGACCGGCATTTCATCCGCAAGCATCTGGAACTGGCGGTGCTCGCCGAGGTGGCCAAGCGCTGGACCGCGGCAAAGAGCGCGGAGGCTCGCGCCATCGTAGCCACCCAGGTGGCGGCCATCGAGGTCGGCGATCCCGCCCTCTTCCATGAGCGCGACGAGGCGCTGCACGCCGCATTCGCGGTCTTTGCCGAGCGCGAAGGAATCTGGCCGACGATCCAGATGGCCAAGGCGAGAATGTCGCGGCTGCACCGCCTCTTCGGACCGCCCGAGCGATTGCCGGTGGTCGTCGAGGAGCATCTCTCCGTGCTGGACGCCCTTGATGCGGGCGATGCGGCGCTGGCCCATCAGAGGCTCGAATATCACCTCGACAAGATCTTCGAGACGTTCGATCCGATGCCGGAAGCCTACCGGCCGTATCTGGCGGATTGATCGGCCCTTCACGATCCGCTCCGGCTGGCGCATCTTCCCATCCGGTTGCACAAGCGCAGCACAAAACAAGAAGGCTCGGGAGGCGGCAATGGAGCAGACGTGGCGTTGGTTCGGCGATGGCGATCCGGTACCGCTGGATCACGTGAAGCAGGCGGGCGCCACCGGCATCGTGACCGCCCTGCATCAGGTCACCGGCGGGCGCGCCTGGACGGTGGACGAGATCGCGGTGCGAATCGCGACGATCGAGCAGGCCGGCCTGCGCTGGAGCGTCTGCGAATCCATCCCGGTGCCGAATGCGATCAAGCTCGCCGGTCCCGATCGGCGCCGCGCGGTCGATGCCTGGAAGGATTCGCTCGCCAATCTCGGCCGGGCCGGCGTCACCACCGTCTGCTATAATTTCATGCCCGTGGTCGACTGGACCCGCACCGACCTCCTCTATCGCCTGCCGACGACGGGCTATGCGCTGCGCTTCGACATGGTCGATTTCGTCGCCTATGACGTCTTCATCCTGCGGCGCCCGAACGCCGAGGCGGATTATGCATCCGATCTGGTGCGCGAGGCGCAGGCGCGTCATCAGGCGATGTCGGAGAGCGATATGGCGCAGCTCGAGACCAATATCATCTGCGGCCTGCCCGGTGGCGACGGCTCCTATTCGCGCGAGACGATCGCAGCGCTGATCGCCGACTATGCCGGGCTCGACGCAACGGCGCTACGCGCCCATCTGGTCGAGTTCCTGCGCGAGGTCGTGCCGGTGGCGGAAGAGGTCGGCGTGCGGCTCGCGATCCACCCCGATGATCCGCCCTTCTCGCTCTTCGGCCTGCCGCGCATCGTCTCGACGGCCGACGACGCGCGCGCCGTGATCGCGGCGGCGCCAAGCTCCGCCAACGGCCTCACCTTCTGCACCGGCTCCTACGGCGCGCGGCCCGACAACGACCTCGTCGCCATGGCCCAGGAATTCGCGCCGCACATCCATTTCGCCCATCTGCGCAACGTCACCCGCGAGCCTGACGGCTCGTTCTACGAGGCCGAGCATCTCGACGGCGATACCGACATGGTCAGCGTTGTCACCGCCCTGCTCAGGGAGGAAAAGCGGCGGCGGGACGCGGGCGAAACGCGCGAAATACCCATGCGGCCCGATCATGGCCATCTGCTCGCCGACGATATCGGCAAGAAGGTCAATCCGGGCTATTCGCTCATCGGCCGGCTGAAGGGCCTGGCGGAACTGCGCGGTGTCATGCGGGCCGTCTCCCGCACGCTCGACGCCCATATCGCCGCCTGACGATCCGAAACCAGGGATATCCTCTCATGAAAGCGCTTCGCTGCGACGAGCCGGGCAAGCTCTCGATCATCGACCGCGACAAGCCCGTTGCAGGAACCGGTGAGGTCCTTGTGCGCATCCGCAATGTCGGCATATGCGGCACCGATTATCACATCTTCCACGGCAACCAGCCCTATCTCGATTATCCGCGCGTGATCGGCCATGAACTGGGCGGCGAGGTCGTCTCCGCACCGGCCGGCAGCACGCTTCACATCGGCCAGACCGTCAGCATCGAGCCCTATATCTATTGCGGCCATTGCCGCGCCTGCCGGCTCGGCCGCACCAATTGCTGCCAGAACCTCGCCGTGCTCGGCGTCCACAAGGATGGCGGCGCCTGCGACTATGTCGTCGTGCCGGAGCGCAACGTCGTGCCCGCCGACGGGCTTTCGACCCGCGAGGCGGCCATGGTCGAATTCCTGGCGATTGGCGCCCATGGTGTGCGCCGCTCCGGGGCGACGGCGCAGAGCCGCGTCGCCATTGTCGGCGCCGGACCGATCGGCATCTCGGCCGCCGTCTTCTGCAAGGCGCGCGGCGCCGACGTCTCCGTCATCGACCGCAATACACGCCGCCTAGCCTTCTGCGAGAGCGAACTCGGCGTCGACCGCGTCTTCGAAGGCTCCGACGACATACGCGAGCGGCTCGCGAAGGCCACCGATGGCGAGTTCTACGACATCGTCATCGATGCCACCGGCAGCCCGGCCGCCATGCAGGCCGGCTTCGCCTATGTCGGCCATGGCGGCAGCTATGTGCTGCTTTCGATCGTCCGCGCCGACATCACCTTCAACGATCCGGAATTTCACAAGCGCGAGACGACCCTGCTCGGCAGTCGCAACGCGACGCGGGCGGATTTCGAAACGGTCCTCGACGCCATGCGTACCGGCAAGGTGCCGACGGAAGCTCTCGCCACCCATGCCGGCGCACTCGTCGATGCGCCCGGCCTGATCCCCGGCTGGTCAAAGCCGGAGAGCGGCGTGATCAAGGCGATCCTCGAGGTCTGAGCCGTCCGGCGCGGCCGCTCAGCGCGGATAGTCGAGCTCCGGATACCAGTCCGGGGCGCGGCCTTCCGGCGTCAGGTCGAGCATGTGCCAGAGCGGCCCGAGTTCCGGCGCGCCACGCGGATCCTGGCCGGGATCGGCGGAACTGCCCGTCATTTCGCCGCCCCAGAAATGACGGATCGTGCCGTCGCGCCGCGTGAACACGTTGAGGGATGGAATGTCGCCGCCATCGGGGGCGACACCGAAATAATCGCGCGAATACTGATCGTTCACGTCGCTATAGAGCGGCAGGTAGCGCCAACCTCGCTCCGTCTTCCAAGCCGTCAACCGCTCGATCGGCGAGCGCGCCACCACGGCGAGCGCCATGCGCTGCATGACGTCGTTGGCATTGCCCTCGAGCGCCCCGAGCAGATTGGTGCACATCGGGCAGGGACGCGCGCGGGTCGGACCGAACATGTAGCTGTAGATCGCCAGCGTATCCTTGTCGCCAAAGAGGTCCGACAGGCTCACCGGCCCGTTCTCGCCCTCGAAACGATAATCGCCGGCGACCACGCCGCCCGGCGGCAGGGCCCGGCGCATGGCCGCCACGCGCTCGATATGGCGGCGCAACTCGATTTCCTCCGCGAGCAGCGCCGTCCGCGCGGCACGATATTCGGCGCTCTCATTGGGAAAGCGCACGGGACTGATCCGCGCCAGTTCGGCGGCGGGAACGAGATTTTGCGACATCGGAACCTCCCTTCGATGATGGCTCATTAACGGCGCTCGCCTGCGATCGTTCAAGTCGCCCGCTATGCGCGAGCCATCCGGCGCAATCGCCTTGCCGATCAAGGACGGTGGAGACGTGGCCGATCCGACATTCACATTCCGTCGACGTCGTTCGGATAGAACAAGACAAGAGCCGCCCTCGCCTTCAAGATGGCGCCGCTCGCCGGGTAACCGGTCATGTCATCTGATCAAGAAGGAGCTTCGCGAATGCAGCTTGGGATCATCGGCCTTGGCCGAATGGGCGGAAATATCGCGCGCCGGCTGATGAAGGACGGGCACGAGACCGTCGTCTTCGATCGCAGCACGGACGCAGTCACCGCGCTCGCCTCCGACGGCGCCATCGGCGCCGCCAGCCTCGAAGAGGTCGTGGCCAAACTCGCCAAGCCCCGCGCCATCTGGGTCATGCTCCCGGCCGGCGCTCCGACGGAAGGCACGATCGCGACCCTCGCCGGTCTGCTCGACCCCGACGACACGATCATCGATGGTGGCAACTCGTTCTACAAGGACGATATACGCCGCGCCAAGGATCTGGCGACCAAGGGCCTGAACTATATCGATGTCGGCACCTCCGGCGGCGTCTGGGGCCTGGAGCGCGGCTATTGCATGATGATCGGCGGTGACGCCGCCGTCGTGCGCCGGCTCGATCCGATCTTCGCGACGCTGGCGCCCGGCATCGGCACGATCGACCGCACCCGCGGCCGCAACAGCACGGACGACCGCGCCGAGCGCGGCTATATCCATAGCGGCCCGGCCGGCTCCGGCCATTTCGTCAAGATGGTCCATAACGGCATCGAATACGGGCTGATGCAGGCCTATGCCGAAGGCTTCGACATCCTGAAGATGAAGGCTTCGGACGCATTGCCGGAAGACGAGCGCTTCGATCTCAACATGGCCGATATCGCCGAAGTCTGGCGCCGCGGCAGCGTGGTCTCCTCCTGGCTGCTCGACCTGACGGCGCAGGCGCTGGTGGGCGATCCCGAGCTCTCGCACTTCTCCGGCTCGGTCGCCGATAGCGGCGAAGGCCGCTGGACCGTGCAGGCGGCGATCGAGGAAGCCGTGCCGATCCCGGTGCTCGCCACCGCCCTCTTCGCCCGCTTCCGCTCGCGCGAGGAACACACCTATGCCGACCGCATGCTCTCCGCGATGCGCTTCGGCTTCGGTGGCCATGTCGAGATCCCGCAGTAATATCGCGTTCGCAGCGGCGACTGCGCCCTGAGCCGCACGGCCCGCCCTCTCTCCCGCGCAGCGGGGGAGAGTTGGAGAGGGGGCCTGCCGCCGTGACACGGGGCGAACACAGAAAGCCGTGAAAGGCCCTGCCTGCGGGCCCCCTCCCCGACCCTCCCCCGCTCTGCGGGAGAGGGAGAAGAAGGGCGCTTGGCCCGCCATGCGTCGCCGAAAGAGAACTCCGCCGTCCGTGATTCCCGGCCCATTATCGCGCGCCGGCCCATATGAAACCCACAACCCGCCCTCTCTCCCGCGAAGCGGGGGAGAGTTGGAGAGGGGGCCTGCCGCCGTGACACAGGGCGAACACAGAAAACCATGAGAGGCCCTGCCTGCGGGCCCCCTCCCCGACCCTCCCCCGCTTTGCGGGAGAGGGAGAAGAAGGGTGCTCGGCCCGCCATGCGTCGCCGAAAGAGAATTCCGCCGTCCGTGATTCCCCGGCCCACCATCGCGCGCCGGCCCACATGAAGCCCGCGATCCGCCCTCTCTCCCGCGAAGCGGGGGAGAGCTGGAGAGGGGGCCTGCCGCCGTGACGCAGGGCGAACACGGAAAGCCGTGAGAGGCCCTGCCTGCGGGCCCCCTCCCCGACCCTCCCCCGCAAGCGGGAGAGGGAGAAGAAGGGGCCTGCCTCGTTCCACCCAAATCCCGGTCCCCCGCGCAAAAACCTTTGCCGAACCATGCCGACGCGATATGAGGGAGATGCCGGACGTTCATCGATATTGATCGATTGAAACTCCGGCATCCTCAGACGGCGACCGCCGTCACGTCCCACCTCGCGGGTTCCCGCCCTTCAGTCGGTAAAGATCATGCTCGGCGTCTGCTACTATCCGGAACATTGGCCCGAAGACTGGTGGGCGCGTGACGCGGCCGAGATGGCCGAACTCGGCATCAAATTCGTCCGGATCGGCGAATTCGCCTGGAGCCGGATCGAGCCGGAACCCGGCCGTTTCGACTGGGGTTGGCTCGATCGCGCCATCGACACGCTAGGCAAGGCCGGCCTCAAGGTCGTGCTCGGCACGCCGACGGCGACCCCGCCGAAATGGCTGATCGACCTTTATCCCGATATCCTGCCCTATGGCGCGGACGGCACCGTCAGGGGCTTCGGCTCGCGCCGCCACTATACCTTTTCGAGCGAGACCTGGTTCCGCGAGAGCGCCCGCATCGTGGAAGCCTATGCGAGCCGCTATGGCGACAATCCCGCCGTCGCCGGCTGGCAGACCGACAATGAATATGGCTGCCACGACACGATCCTCTCCTATGGCCCGGAGGATCTGAAGGCGTTTCGCGGCTGGCTTCGTCGCCGCTACCAGACGCCGGAGGCCATCAACGAGGCCTGGGGCAACGTGTTCTGGTCGATGGACGTCAACTCCTTCGACGACGTCGAACTGCCCGTCCGCACCGTCACCGAGACGGCGCCGGCGGCGCGGCTCGATTACTGGCGCTTCAGCTCCGAACAGGTCGTGCGCTACAACGAGATGCAGACGGCGATCATCCGCAAGCATTCGCCCGGTCGCTTCGTTACCCATAACTATATGGGCTTCTTCCATGATTTCGATCATCACGCGGTGAGCGAAGTCCTCGATTTCGCCAGCTGGGATTCCTATCCGCTCGGCTTCGTCGAGAAATTCCCCTTCTCCGAGGACGAGCGCGGCCGCTGGGCCTCGACCTCGCATCCCGATATTCCCGGCTTCCACCATGATCTCTATCGCCCCATGGCCGGCAACAAGTTCTGGGTCATGGAGCAGCAGCCGGGCCCGGTGAACTGGGCGCCATGGAATGCCGTGCCGACGCCGGGCATGGTCCGGCTCTGGGCCTGGGAGGCGCTCGCCCATGGCGCCGAGGTCGTCTCCTATTTCCGCTGGCGTCAGGCGCCGTTCGGCCAGGAGCAGATGCATGCCGGGCTGAATCGGCCGGACCGCACGCGGTCAGTCGGCGGACATGAGGCGGCGCGCGTCGGCAAGGAGCTCGCCGCCTTCGGCCCGCTGCCGGAAAACGGCACCGCGCCGGTCGCGCTGGTTTTCGATTACGAGGCGTCCTGGATCACGCGGCTGCAGCCGCAGGGCAAGGACTTCCTCCACGAGGAGTTGACCTTCCGCTGGTACGAGGCGATCCGCCGGCTGGGCTTCGACGTCGACATGGTCCGCCCGGGCGCCGATCTCTCCGCCTACAAGCTCGTGCTGGTGCCGAGTCTGCCGCATGTCTCGCTCGAGGCGCTCGAAGCCCTGCGCAAGACCGATGCGCAGATTCTCGTCGGTCCGCGCGCCGGCTCGAAGACGCGCGACTTCGCGTTCCCGGCGGAGCTTGCGCCCGGTCCGCTGCAGGCATTCCTGCCGCTGAAGGTCACGCAGGTCGCCTCGCTTCGTCCGGGCGCGCAGGTAGTTTCGGGCGCGGTGAGCGGCCATGTCAGCCGCTGGCGGGAATGGATCGAGACCGACCTGCCGGCGCTCGCCACCTATGCCGACGGCGCGGCGGCGATCCTGCAGCATGGCCGCTTCACCTATCTCACCGGCTGGGCCGAAGCCGACCTGCTCGGCGATCTGCTGGCGAACACGATCCTGCCGGCGGCGGGCCTCGAGCCCATCGCCGTGCCCGACCATGTCCGCATTCGTCGCCGCGGCAATCTGGTCTTCGCGTTCAATTATGGACCGGAGAGCTGGACCGTTCCCGACGCGGCCACCAAGCGGTTCAAGCTGGGCGGCCCGGTCGTCGCCGGCGCGGATCTCGCCTGCTGGGAGGCCTGAGCGCCAACGACGACATGTCCATTCCCGGCCGAGGTGCGGGCTCGTGAAGGAGCCCGCGCCAAGGCCGATCGCCTCCCTTGACAGGCCACGGCACCGCTTGTAACTGAACGGTTACAAAATGGGCCGCGAGGGAGGATACTTGACCATGGCCACGATAAAGCTTCCGACTTCGGGCGGAGCTCTGGAGAGCTACACGATCCGCAATGCGCCGCTGCCGGCGCCGGAGAAGGGTGCGCCGCCGGTCTTCAATCGCGTCGCCTATGCGGCCGCCCATGTCGTGGTGAACCCGCTTGCGGATAATGATCCCTGGCTCGATGTCGCCTTCGACTGGGACAAGACGCTGGCCTTCCGCCATTATCTCTGGGATCTCGGCTTCGGCGTCGCCGAGGCGATGGATACGGCGCAGCGCGGCATGGGCCTTTCCTGGAAGGACGCGCTGGAGCTTTCCAGGCGCGCCATTGCGGAGGCCAGGAGCAGGCCGGGCGCCGTCATCGCCTGCGGCGCCGGCACCGATCATCTGGAAGCCGGCCCCGACGTCACGATCGACGACGTGATCGGCGCCTATGAAATGCAGGTCGAGGCGATCGAGGCCGCCGGCGGGCGGATCATCCTGATGGCGAGCCGGGCGCTCGCCCGCGCGGCCAAAGGACCGGACGACTATATTCGCGTCTATGACCGCATCCTGTCGGGGGTCAAGGAGCCGGTCGTCCTGCACTGGCTGGGCGAAATGTTCGATCCGGCGTTGCAGAATTATTGGGGCACGTCCGACCATATGGCGGCGATGGACACGGTCGTCGCGATCATCGGCGCCCATGCCGACAAGGTCGACGGCATCAAGATTTCGCTGCTGTCGAAGGAAAAGGAAATCGCGCTGCGCAATCGCCTGCCGACCGGCGTGCGCATGTATACGGGCGACGACTTCAACTATGCGGAGTTGATCGCCGGCGACGAGACCGGCTATTCCCACGCGCTGCTCGGCATTTTCGACGCCATCGCGCCCGCGGCGTCGCTGAGTCTTTCCCGGCTCGCGGCCGGCGATCTCGCCGCCTTCAACGAAATCCTGACCCCCACCGTGCCGCTCTCGCGCCATATCTTCAAAGCGCCGACCCGGTTCTACAAGACCGGCGTGGTGTTCCTCGCCTATCTGAACGGCCTGCAGGATCATTTCCTGATGGCGGGCGGCCAGCAGAGCGCGCGCTCGCTGGTCCATTTCGCCGAACTCTACCGCCTCGCCGATGCGGCACGCTGCCTGCGCGATCCCGACCTCGCAACGGACCGCCTGCGCAAGCTGCTCGCGCTCGGCGGCGTCACGGCCTGACCGATCCGGCGAGGGGCGGCGGCATCGCACGCCGCCTCTCGGCCGCTATGGCCGATTGGCAAGGCCGAGGTCGACGACGGCGAGGTTGAGCAGGCGGATCATCACGTCCTGCGCGCCGTCCGTGTCGCGAGCGCGAATCCGCTCGACGACATCACCATGGAGCGCGAGCGAGCCACCCGGCTCGCGGGCGCGCTGGATCGTCATGCGGAACGAATAGGCGAGCGCGGCATCGATCGTGGTCGCCATCTGGTGGAAGACCACATTGTGGCTGGCGCGCAGCAAATGCCGGTGAAACTCGGTATCGGCCTCGTTGAAGCGCTGGAAATCGGAATCCGCCAACGCCTCGACCATGCGGCGATAGGCGTCGTCCAGCCGCGCAATATCCTCCTCGGTGGCGCGCGCCGCCGCCAGCCGTGCTGCGGCCGGCTCGATCGACTGCCGTGCCTCGATCAGGCTGAAGACCAGATCGAGATCCGGTTCGAGATCCATCGACCATCGGAGCAGATCGGGGTCGAGCCGGTTCCATTCGTCGCGCGGCCGCACCGCCGTGCCCGTGCGCGGGCGCACGCTCACCAACCCCTTGCCGCCGAGCACCTTGATCGCCTCGCGCAGGGCGCTGCGGCTGATCTCGAGCTCGCGGCAAAGCTCCATTTCGGGCGGGAGCGCCGATCCCTCGGCCCATTCGCCGCGCAGGAGCCGTAGTGCCAGCGTCCTGACGACGTGGTGATGCACGCGCGGCTTGGCCTTCGGCAGGGTCGCTCTCTCCTTCGCCGCCATCGCAACAACTCCGTCAAGACTGTCGGCCGCCCGCCATCGCCCGATCCGGGGCACACGATCATCGGATCAAATCTGGCCGATTCTCGGTCGATACCGGCACGACTCTGCCCGATCCAAGCGCGCCGCGCCAATGCGGATTGACACCCCTCTCAAACATCTGATTATTCCGCTACAGGCACGGGCGGGCGCATCGGCATGGCGCCAATATGCGCGCGCTGGGACGGCGGGGCGGACCATCGACATGAAGATCACCGGGATTGAGACCCATGTCGTCAACGCCGAAATGCGCAACTGGATCTTCGTCCGCGTCCTGACCGACCAGCCCGGCCTCTATGGCTGGGGCGAGGCGACGCTGGAATGGAAGGCCCGCGCCGTCGTCGGCGCGGTACAGGACCTTGAACCGATCCTGATCGGCCTCGACCCGCGCGACATCGAGCATGCCGTGCGGGCGATGAAGAAGCACGGCTTCTGGCAGCCGCTCGGCGTCATCGGCATGACGGCGCTCTCCGGCATCGAGATGGCGCTCTGGGACATTCTCGGCAAGTCGCTCGGCGTGCCGGTCTGGCGGCTGCTCGGCGGCAAGGTGCGCGACCGCGTGCCGATCTACACCCATCTCGGCCTCGGCCAGATGGATGCGGTCTATCATTCGATGGACGCATCCTCGCTGGTCGAGCGCGGCCTCAAGGTGAAGGAGCAGGGCTACCGGGCGATGAAGATCGTCAACGTGCCCTATACGCACTATACGGCGACGCCGGCAGCGATCGACGATTTCGTAAACAGCATGGCGGCACTGCGCGCGGCGGTCGGGCCCGAGATCGAACTGATGGTCGATTTCCATGGCCGCTGCGCCTCGGCCGGTGCGGCGCTCTCCTATCTGCGCGCGCTCGAACCCTTCCGCGTCATGTTCGCGGAGGAGCCGATCCCGCCCGGCGACGTCGTCTCGATGAAGGCGATCGCCTCGGCCTCCAATGTCCCGATCGCCCATGGCGAGAGGCTGACCAGCGCGGCGGAATTCGCGCCCTATATCGAGGCGCGGACGATGACGGTGGCGCAGCCCGATCTCTGCCATTGCGGCGGCTTCACCGAGGCGCGACGCATTGCGGCGCTCGCCGAAGTCGCCGGCATCGGCATCGCGCCGCATAATCCACTCGGTCCCATCGCCGGCGTCGCCGCTCTGCATTTCGATATCGCCACGCCGAACTTCATCATCCAGGAGGAAATGACCGGCGCGGTGCCCTGGTATTTCGACGTCGTGCGCGGGCCGATCGAGCGGGTCGAGGGCGCCTGGCAGATCCCGGAGGCTCCCGGGCTCGGCGTGGAGGTTGACCTCGCCGTTGCGGCGAAGCATCCATGGAAGCAGGAACCCTTTCCCACACGCGATGCCGTCATGCCCGACGGCACGATCGTCGATTGGTAATCAGCATGAGCGGACGGCTTCAGGACAAGGTTGCGATCATCACCGGAGCCGGGCGCGGCATCGGTGCGGCGACGGCGCACGCCTTTCTGCGCGAAGGCGCCTCGGTGATCATCGCCGAGAAGGACGAGACGACCGGCGCGGCCATGGCCGATCAACTGGGCGCGGCCGGCGGCGACGTGCTCTTCGTGCCGACCGACGTGACCTCCGATGCCTCGGTCCTGGCGGCGGCGGAAGCGGCCGTTGCCCGCTTCGGCACGATCGACATCCTCGTCAACAATGCCGGCATCAACGTCTTCCACGCGCCGCACGATACCACCGAAGAGGAATGGCGCCGCTGCTTCGCCGTCGACCTCGATGGCGCGTGGCGCATGTCGAAGGCGGTGCTGCCCTATCTGCGCGCGCAGAAATCCGGCGCGATCGTCAACATCGCCTCCTCGCACGCCTTCTCGATCATTCCCGGCTGCTTCCCCTATCCGGTGGCGAAGCATGGCCTGCTCGGGCTGACACGGGCGCTCGGCATCGATTATGCGGCGGAAGGCATCCGCGTGAACGCGATCGCGCCCGGCTATATCGAGACGCAGATCGCCGTCGATTACTGGAACAGCTTCGCCGACCCGGCGGCCGCGCGGCAACAGACCTACGATCTCCACCCGCCGAAACGGATCGGCCGGCCGGAAGAGGTCGCGATGACGGTGGTGTTCCTCGCCTCCGACGAGGCGCCCTTCATCAACGCGGCCTGCATCGTCATCGATGGCGGGCGCTCCGTGCTCTATCACGATTGAGCGGGAAGCCGGCCCCGCGGAGGCCGGCTTGGCTGTCGCGCATCAGGCCGGAACGGATTCCGCGAGTTGGTGCGCGACCGTCTTCAGATCGAGGCCGTTGACCTTTTCGAGCTCCGCCACGATCTCGGCCGGCGCGCCGACATCCTCCGACCAGGCGGCGGCGATGCTGCCGGCGATCAGCGCTACGGTGTCGCAATCATTGCCGATATTGGCGGCGGCGACGATCGCCTCCCACGGATTGGGGCCGACCGCGATGGCGAGGCCGACGGCGGTGGGAACCGCCTCGTTCATCGGCAGGCCGGCGCCGATGACGGCTTCGAGTTCGGCGATGCAGCCTTCGGCGTCACCGCGATAACGATCGCCGATCGCGACGGCGAGTTCGAGCCGGCGGCGGACACTGGCGCCCGAGGCAAAGCGACCGCTCTTCGCCGCGATCCGTTCGCCCTCGTCGGCGCCACGGAAGGCGGCATCAGAGAGCGACAGGCCGCAGGGGCCGCCGAGGCCGATCGCGACCGCAGCCGCGACGGCGCCTGCGCCGGCATAGGCGATCTGGGTGTTGTGCGTCGGCGTCGAGAGGATCGCCGCAACCGCGACCGCGCCCTCGATATCACCCGGACGAACGCAGCCCGCGACCGGCGCGCGCATGGCGGCGCCATTGGTGGTGCCCATGGTGGCGGAATAGAGCACCGGCGTCGCCACGACGCTCGGGTCTTCACCGGCCTTGAGCCGCTCGATCGCGACGCGCGTGGTCGGACCGGCAAAACGACCAAAGCCGCGCGGATCGTCGAACCAGGCGATCAGGCCGCGCGCGGCGTCATCCACAGTGGGCGTGCCTTTGGCGGCGATCAGCGTGCGCGCCATTTCCAGCATCTGCGTGGCGTCGTCCGTCAGCGAGCCCGGCGCCGAGCCCATGGAGAAGGGCGCGCGCGGCGGCGCGGGCACGAAGGCCGTCACGCGGCCGCCGAACACATCGAGAATTTCGTCGGGATACATGGATTCGGTCGGCGCACCGAGGGCATCGCCGAGGCAGGCGGAAAGAATGACATTGTAGATGCGCTTGGCAAGCGCCTGCGACGGATCAAAGCTCACGCGATCAACCTCTTCAAAAATCAGATTGGCATCGGACTACACGCCGAGACGGCGCGGGTCCACTGCCCCATGGACGAGAAAATCAGCCGCGACAGCGCAGGCGAAGCGCGCGGCGGCGGTGAAATCATCCCCCCTGCGCAGCGCGAAGGCGAGGCCGCCGAGGAAACTGTCGCCAGCGCCGGTGGTGTTGGCCGGCTTGATCGGCAGGGCGGGAATATGAACGGCGTCCCCGTTGGCAAAAGCCAGCACGCCATCGGCGCCGAGCGTGACGCAGACGCGGCGGCTTTCGCCCGCGAGCGCACGGGCAAAGGCTTCGGCCCGTTCGATCTGGCCGCCCGTGACACCTTCGCGCGCGCACCAGTCGTCGAGCGTCACCTGATTGGCGCAGATGACATCGGCGCTCGCCGCCGTATCAAGCGCGGCCGGCCAGCCCCAGACCGCGACGCCCGTCTTCTCGATGTCGATCATGGTCAGCGCGCCCGCGTTCCGCAGCCGCTTGAAGAGAGCCTGGATCGAGAGCGGGTGGAAGAAATTCGCCGTAACGATATCGCCGGGCTCTACGGTCAGGTCGGCGCCGAGTTTTTCGACCAGCGCATTCGATATCGGCGCGAGCACCAGCGCCTTCTCGCCGGTTCCATCGACGAGGATCACGCAGGAGCCGGATGCCTCGCCCGGCAGGCGGGTGATCTGGACGTCGAGACCGGGAATCGCCTCCATGGCTGCGACCAGCGCCGCGCCGGTCATGTCGTCGCCGACCGTGCCGACGAAGGTGACAGGCGCGCCGAGGCCGGCGAGCGCGCGGGCGACATAGACGCCCTGCCCGCCCGCGCCCTCGCTATAGGCGGTCGCAAACAGCTTTTCGTCATGCGCCGGCAGGTGGTCGACCTGGAACACCCGGTCGAGATCCACGGTGCTCAGGCAGTAAATGCGGCTCATGGGAGGGGGCTTTCGGCTGGGGTCGCAAGGTCGTGGTATCTGACAGTTTGCATTTGGGTGCCCGAGCTGCCGTCATCCCGGGCGAAGACCCGGGATCCATTCAGCCGGCGGCGCATCAGGTCCCGATGGATCCCCGCTTTCGCGGGGATGACGGCGGTGCGTGATGAGATGGCGCCTACGCCCGGTCGCAGAAAGAAGATGTATCTCATTCAGGGATCAGCTCGAAGCGATCGACATCGAACATGCCCTTGTCGGTGATCTTCAGGTGCGGGATCACCGGCAGCGGCAGGAAGGCGATCTGCAGGAAGGGTTCCGGCAGCGTACAGCCGAGATCATAGGCCGCCTCGCGCAGATGATGCAGCTCGTGGCGGACATCGTCGAAGGCGAGTTCCGACATCAGGCCCGCGACCGGCAGCGCCAGTTCGGCCACGACGGCGCCGTTCTCCGCCACGACAAAACCGCCGCCGGTCTCGCGCAGACGGTTGGCGGCGACGGCCATGTCGGCGTCATTGGCGCCGATGACCGTCACATTGTGGCTGTCATGGCCGACCGAGGAAGCGATCGCGCCGCGCTTCAGCCCGAAGCCGGTAACGAAGCCGCGGCCGATATTGCCGTTCTTGCCGTGGCGCTCGATGACGACGACCTTGACGATATCGCGGGCGAGATCCGGCACGGTGACGCCATCCTCCACCGGCAGGACCGCCTTTTCATGGCTGGTGATGATCAGCCCGGCCTTGACGCCGATGACGGGGCTTTCCTGATTGCCGCGCCGGCCCGAGACGCGGAAATCCTCCGCCGTCACAACGCGCGACTTGACCGAATGGTAGCCGACTGCCGGCACGCTGCCGCGCGACGCGAACAGCGCTTCATCGACCAGCCGGCCGGCGGTGAAGACATCCGAGACGGTGCAGCGTTCGAGATCGTCGAGCAGCACGATATCGGCGCGCCAGCCCGGCGCGACAAGGCCGCGATCCCTGAGGCCGAAGGCGCGCGCCGCCGACCAGCTCGCGGCGCGATAGACGTGATGCAGCGGCCGTCCCTTGGCGATCAGCATGCGGACCAAGCCATCGATATGGCCTTCCTCGGCGATATCGAGCGGGTTGCGGTCGTCGGTGCAGAGCGCCATGAAGGCCGAGGTCTGCTCGTCGAGCACTTCCGCGAGCGCGTTCAGGTCCTTCGAGACCGAGCCCTCGCGAATGAAAACCGCCATGCCCTTGGCGAGCTTTTCGCGCGCCTCGGCCGCGCTCGTCGCCTCGTGGTCGGTGCGGATGCCGGCGGCGAGATAGCCATTGAGGCCGAGACCGCGCAGAAGCGGCGCGTGGCCGTCAATGTGCTTACCCTGGAACGCCACCAGCTTGGCGATGACGCCCGGATCTGTGCCAAGCACGCCGGGGAAATTCATGAATTCGGCAAGGCCGATCACCTTGGGATGATCGGCGAAGGGCAGCAGGTCCTCGATCTCCAGCCGCGCACCGGCCGTCTCGAACTCCGTCGCGGGCACGCAGGAGGAGAGGTTGATCCTGAGGTCCATCGCCGTCCGCTCGGCGCAATCGAGGAAATAGCGGATGCCGGTCGCGCCCAGCACATTGGCGATCTCGTGCGGATCGCAGACGGCCGTGGTCACGCCATGCGGCAGCACGCAGCGATCGAACTCGAACGGCGTCGCCAGCGAGGATTCGACATGGAGATGCGTATCGATGAAGCCCGGGACGCAGAAGCGCCCGGCCCCCTCGATGACGCGCGCGCCCTGGTAACGGCCATGCGTGCCGACAATCCGGTCCGCGACGATCGCGATATCCGTATCGACGATCGCGCCGGTGATGACATCGAGCAGCCGAACGTCGCGGATGACCAGATCAGCCGGGATTTCGCCCGCGCCGGCCTTGATCATCCGTGTCAGCGCCGCCGCATCCGTCATCGCATCGTCCCTTCTCATCCAGGCGCCATGCCCGTGCCTGTTGTCAGCGCCGGCCCGGCTTCCCAAGATTCCGACCCGTCGTCAATCGCGGGGGCATCGCCGGCCCATCGAGCCGAGGCGATGGACGCGATGTCCCGCAGGCCAAGCCGACATTTCGCGTGACAAGGCGGCACATCTGGAACTATGGTTTCACCAATCATCACAAAAGAAACTATCGTCACCAGACGAGATTGAACAGGGCTATGGCCCGGCAAAACGCTGGCGAATATCGCCTCGGCGTATCTGCGTGGCCACCCGTGCCAGGCACGGGATCGACGATGGCGCGCCATCGGCCAAGCCGGATTGTTCAGTCAAAGCGCAATAAATGACCAAGCCTGAAATTAAGTCAATTTGGGCTTTGACTTTGTCATACAATCATACGAACCTCGCCTCATTCTCGACTGAGGATTGACGATGGATCAGGATTTCGAGGCGGCGCTCCAGACCGCGTTTCGCGAATATTCGGCGTTCTACAAGGGGCGCGGATTCATGCGGCGGCTCGGCTTCGGGTCGCGGCCTGCGATCGTCAATGTCGATCTCGCCAAGGCCTGGACCGAGAAGGGCAGCGCCTTTGCCTGCGACGGCATGGAGACGATCATTCCGGCGACGCAGAAGCTGAATGAAGCCGGCCGCGCGCTCGGCATCCCGATCGTCTTCACCACCTGCGCCTATGACATCGTCGAAGGCCCCTTGGCCGATACGGGCCTCTGGGGCAGGAAGATCCCGCTCGAACATCTGAAGGCCGGCAGCCCGCTCTGCGAGATCGACGACCGGCTCGAACGCCGCGCCGACGAACGCCTGATCGTCAAGAAGCGCGCCTCCGCCTTCGAGGGCACCGATCTCGCCGGCTATCTCACCAGCCTCGGCATCGACACGGTGATCCTGACCGGCGTGACACTCTCCTCCTGCGTCCGTATCTCCTGCGAGGATGCGCTCTGGGCCGGCTTCCGGCCGATCGTCGTGCGCGAATGCGTCGGCGACCGCATCGCCGGCGCGGTCGAATGGAACCTGTTCGACATCGACGCGAAGTTCGGCGATGTCGAGCCGCTCGAAACCGTGCTCGCCTATCTCGATGGATTGGCGGGTCCGAATGTCTGATCCCGCCATGACCGTCCAGGCTTTCGCCGCCATTGCAACACCCTCCGTCATCCCGGGCTTGACCCGGGATCCATTCAGCGGAGGACTGATCGCGGCTGAATGGATCCCCGCTTTCGCAGGGATGACGGCAGTGGTCTACCGAGCGCCCGCCTCCCTCTCGACGACGGCGGTGCACTGATGGCCAGCGTCAAGATCGGCGTCGATGTCGGCGGCACCTTCACCGACCTCGTGCTGGAGAAGAGCGCAGCCGGCGCCGATGGCCGCACCGTCTTCGTCCACAAGGTCCCTTCGACCCCGGCGGACCAGTCGATCGGCGTCGTCAACGGCATCCTCGCCATCTGCGCCCATGCCGGCGTCGATCCGGCCGATGTCGATCTGGTCGTGCACGGCACCACGGTCGCGACCAACATCACGATCGAGCAGAACGGCGCCGAAGTCGGCATGCTCACGACAAGGGGCTTCCGCGACCTGCTCCACATCGCCCGCCACAAGCGCCCGCATAATTTCTCGCTGCATTTCGACGTGCCGTGGCAGTCGAACCCGCTGGTGAAGCGCCGCAACCGGCTGCCCATCACCGAGCGCATCATGCCGCCGGATGGCAGGGTCGAGACGCCGATCGATCTCGACGAGGTCCGCGCGAGCGCCCGACAATTGAAGGCGAACGGCGTCGAGGCGGTGATCGTCTGCTTCCTGTTCTCGTTCCTGAATGACGCGCATGAGAAGGCGGCGCTCGAAATCGTGCGCGAGGAAATGCCCGACGCCTTCGTCTCGGGCTCGTCTGAAGTCGCCAACGTCATCCGCGAGTTCGAGCGCTTCTCGACGACGGCGATGAACGCCTATGTCGGCCCACGCACGGCGCGTTATCTGAACAATCTCGAAAGCCGGCTGAAGCGCGAGGGCATGGATGCGGAATTACGCATCATGCAGTCGAATGGCGGCATCGGCACGGTCGCGACCTGCTCGGAACGCCCGGTGACGATCCTGATGTCGGGACCCGCCGGCGGCGTCATTGGCGGCCGCTGGGCCGGCGCCATGTCGGATGTCGACAATGTCATCACCATCGATATTGGCGGCACCTCGGCCGATATCGGCGTTATCGCCGACGGCCAGATCCGCATCATGAACCCGCGCGATACCGTGGTGGCGAGCCATCCGGTGCTCGCGCCGATGCTCGATCTCGATACGATCGGCGCCGGCGGCGGCTCCATTGCCTTCCGGGACGATGGCGGGCTGTTCCGCGTCGGCCCGCGCTCGGCCGGCGCCTCGCCGGGACCGGCCTGCTATGGCAATGGCGGCACGGAGCCGACCGTCACCGACGCGCACGTCGTGCTCGGCCGGCTCGATCCCGAGCGCTTCCTCGGCGGCGACATGTCGATCGATCCTGAGCTGGCGCGAAAAGCCGTGCAGGAGAAGATCGCGACGCCGTTCGGCATGACGCTGGAACAGGCGGCGCTGGGCATCGTCACCATCGTCAATTCCAACATGGCTCTGGCGATCCGCTCCAATTCGGTGGCGCGCGGCTTCGATCCGCGCCGCTTCTCGCTGATGCCCTTCGGCGGTGCCGGCCCGCTGCATGGCGTGGCGCTCGCCGAGGCCGTTTCGGCCAAGGATGTGATCGTGCCCCCTGCCCCCGGCATCACGGCGGCGATGGGCCTGCTCGCGACCCGCATGGCCTATGAGTTCACCCGCTCGACGCCAACGCTGTTGAACGGCCCCGCGCCGAGCGATTTCGCCCTCGCCAATGCGACACTGGCCGAGCTGACCGCGCTCGCCGCCGAACGCCTGAGCGCCGACGGCATCGATCCCGCGCAGCATCAGTTCGAGCGCGTCGCCGAATGCCGCTATCAGGGCCAGGGTTTCGAACTCCGCGCCCCGCTGGACGGCACGCTCTCGGCCGAGATTGCCGACGACGTGGTCGCGACCTTCCATGGCGTGCATGAGCGCGATTATGGCTATCGCTTCGATGACGCCATCGTCGAGATCGTGACGCTCCGCGTCATCGGCTTCGCCGAAGTGGCGCCGCTGCAATGGCCGGAACTGGCCGATGCAGCGTCCGCCGATATCTCCGGCGCGCTGCTCTATACGCGGCCGACCACCTTCGACGACGGCAAGACGGTCACCACGCCCCGCTATGACCGCGACAAGCTCTTCGCCGGCCATGTCGTGCCCGGCCCCGCGATCATCATCCAGCACAATTCGACCACGCTCGTCCCGCCCGGCTACACCGCCCGCGTGACGAAATCGTCGAACATCATCATCGCGCGGGAGGGTTGAGAATGCTTGGCGCCCTCGAACTTATCGCTCCTCACCTCCCCACCCTCTCCGTCATCCCCGCGAAAGCGGGGATCCATTCAGCCGGGTTGCGGATCGACGGTGAAGCTCACGGCTGCATGGATCCCGGGTCTTCGCTGCGCTTCGCCCGGGATGACGGGCGGAGGGGGTCTGGCGGGCTGAGTGTGAGTACCCCAGCCTGTTCCCAAACTCTTGAACTTGGAGCATCGGCATGACCATCGATCCCGTCACGCTCCAGGTCATTGGCGGCGCACTGCATACCATCGCCAAGGAGATGGCCTACGTTCTCTACCGGATGTCGTTTTCCTCGATCATCCGCGAGAGCGAGGATTTGGGCGCCGGCCTGTTCGACCGCAATTTCGCGACGCTCTGCGAAAGCGACAACACCCCGCTCCATATCGGCTCGATCCCCGGCTACCTGCGCGGCATTGACGAGACCATGACGACGCCCTGGCGCGAGGGCGACGTTGTCATCCACAACCACCCCTATTTCGGCGCCAGCCATTCGCCCGATATCGCCGTCGTGGTGCCGGTCTTCTATGAAGGCCGACATGTCGGCTTCGCCGCCAACACCGCGCACCATGTCGATATCGGCTCGGCGACGCCGGGCCTGATCGTCGACATCCAGGATATTTTCGGCGAGGGCATGCTGTTCAAGGCGGCGAAGCTCTATGACGCCGGCGTGCGCAACGAGGAACTCTGGCGCTATCTCCGCAACAATAGCCGCGTCGGCAAGCAATTGCAGGACGATCTCGGCGCGCAGATCGCCTCGGCCCAACTCGGCGCAAGGCGGTTCCAGGAACTCTACGCCACCTATGGCGCCGATACGGTCGAGAACGCCTCGGCCGAACTGATGAACTATACCGAGCAGATGCTGCGCCGGCGCATTTCCGAGATCCCGGACGGCGATTATTACGCCGAGAGCTGGCTCGACGATGATGGCCGCAACCGCAATGTGCGCCTCCCGATCAAGGTCTGCGTCCGCATTCGCGGCGATTCAGCCGAAGTCGATCTGACCGGCTCCTCGCCGCAGGTTCCGACCGCCTTCAACGTACCGTTCGAGGGCTCGACCAAGGTCGCCTGCTATGTGGCGTTCCGCAGCCTGCTGCTCGATGCCTATACGTCGCCGGTTCCGGTGCCGGCCAATGAAGGTTCGTTCCGGCCGATCAAGGTGACGGCGCCGAAGGGCACGATCTTCAACCCGATCTTCCCGACCGCCGCCTCGGCGCGTTTCTCCCAGTGCAACCGCATGATCGACTGCATCATCCGCGCGCTCTCGCCGGTCCTGCCGGATTCGGTCATCGCCGGCTCCTCGGCCTCGCTCTCCTTCGTCGCCTATTCGGGCCTGCGCAAGGCGAACAATGACTACTGGGTCTTCATCGAGGTCAATGAGGGCGCCTATGGCGGCAGGCCACGCTCGGACGGACCGGATTCGATCGATAATCTGATGGCGAACACCCGCAACAACCCGATCGAGGATCTCGGCATGCATCTGCCGATGATCTGCGACCGCTATGAGCTGCGCGACGATGTCGAATGCGGCGCCGGCAAGTTCCGGGGCGGCATCGGCGTGGTCAAGGAGCAGCGCCTGCTCGAGGGCGGCTGGCTGACGCATGAGGCCGAGCGCCACACCGATGCGCCCTGGGGCCTGTTCGGCGGCCATGAGGGCGCGCCGGGCCGGGTCGACATCTTCAACCATGCCACGCCGGACGATGCGACGGCGCAATATGCCAAGATCTCCGGAGTCGTCATGCAGCCGGGCGATACCATGGCCTTTTATTCGCCCTGCGGCGGCGGCTTCGGCGATCCGCTCGAGCGGCCGGCCGAAACCGTGCTGGACGACGTGCTCGACGGCTTCTGCACCCGCGCCTATGCGGCGTCCGCCTATGGCGTGATCATCAATGAAGGGCTGGCGCTCGACGCGGCCGCGACAACCAAAAAGCGAACCGAAATGGGAGCCGCCCGATGAATGCCCCCTTCTCCCACAATGCCCTCACGATCCGCCGCCAGTTCGTGCTGGTCGAGACCAGCCTTGCGGAACAGGGCGTCGAAAGCGACCTGCCGCTGCGCAAGGTCGCCGTCGCCGCCGTCATCAAGAACCCCTATGCCGGCACCTATGCCGAAAATCTCGATTTCTTCATCCGCGAGAGCGCGGCGCTCGGCGCATCGATGGCCAAGGCCGGGCTCGAGGCGATGGGCCCCTACGACATAGAGAGCTATGGCAAGGCCGCGATCATCGGGCTTGCCGGCGAGCAGGAACACGGCATCGCGCTGATCACCACGCCCTTCGGCGACGCGCTGCGCGCCGCGATCGGCGGCGGCGCGGCGTGGATATCGTCCTTCTCCAAGCGCGCCGCGCCGGGAACGCCGATCGACGTGCCGCTCGCCCACAAGCACGCGCTCTATGTCCGTTCGCATTATGACGGCATGACGGTGCAGCTTCCCGATGCGCCGCTGCCCGACGAGGTCGCCATCATCTGCTGCTTCGCCAATCGCGGCCGTCTCAATCATCGCCTCGGCGGACTCGCTGCCGGCGAGATCGAGGGACTGGACGGATTGCGCTGATGACGGGACCGCTCTCGCCGCCCATGCTCCTCTCCGTCCGCCAGCAGACGAGCGAGATGCTGCGCGTCGCGATCTATGATGGCGAACTCGCGCCCGGCGACAGGCTGACGGAACGGCAGATCTGCGAAATGTATGGCGTCAGCCGCACCATTGCGCGCGAAGTCATCCGCGAACTGGAGGCCGAGCGGCTGATCGAGAGCAATCGCCGTCACGGCTTCGTGGTTGCGACGATGTCGAGCCGGGAGATCTTCGATCTCTACGAGGTCCGCATCCTGCTCGAAGCGCGCGCCTGCGAGCTTTGCGCCGCCAGCATGACGGCGGAGCGTATGCGCGCGCTCGACGAATCCATGGTGGCGATCGAGGCCTCGGCCCGATCGGGCGACCGCAACGCCCAACGCGCCAGCAATGGCCGCTTCTACGACGAGATCTTCGCCGCCGCCGGCAATGTCGTGCTCGGGCAGATCCTCGGCTCGCTCCACAGTCGCGTCAGCTATCTGCGCTCCACCTCGATGTCGCGGCCCGGACGACCCGCGGAAAGCCTGCGTGAACTCAAGGCCCTGCTCGCCGCGCTCAAGGCCGGCGACGGCGTCGAGGCCGCCCGGCTCAGCACAGCCCATATCGTAGCCGCACGACACGCGGCCCTTCAGGCGATCGGAGAACTGTCGTGACCATTCTCGTGACGGGGTCGAGCGGGTTTGTCGGCCTCAACATCGTCGAGCATCTCCTGGCAGAGGGACGCAACGTGGTCGGCATAGCCGACCGCGATCTCCCCGCCATCGCCCGGTTCGAATTTGCCGGCCTCCCCGGCCATTACATCGGCATCGTCGCCGATGTCCGCCAGGAAAGCAGCATCCGCCGGATCATGGGGGAGCATAACGTCACGCGCGTCATTCATGCGGCGGCCATCACCTCCAATGCGGCGCGCGAGCGCACGCAGGCGAGCCAGACGGTCGGCGTCAATCTCGGCGGCCTGACGGCGGTGGCGAGCGCCGCGGCGCAGCACGGCGTCGAACGCTTCGTCTTCGTCTCGTCCAATGCGATCTTCGGCGGCGGCACGCCGGATTACGAACTGCTGCACGAGGATTATCCGAAGAATCCCGGCAACATCTATGCGCTCTCCAAATGGACGGGCGAGATGATCCTGGAAAAGCTCGGCGCCTCGGCCGGGCTCGACTGGGTCGCGGGACGGCTCGCCGGCGTGTTCGGCCCGTGGGAGTATCGCACCGGCCTGCGCGACACGATGAACCCGGTGTTCCAGGCCAATACGCTCGCCTTTGACGGCGCGGCGGCGACATTGCCACGCCCCGGCAGGAGCAACTGGCATTTCTCGCGCGACGCGGCCTCCGCCCTCTCGACCCTGCTGCTCGCGCCCGCCCACCAGCACCGCATCTATAATCTCGGCACGCCCTATGTCTGGTCGATCGGCGACTGGTGCGAACGGCTCGCCGGACACTTCCCGCAATTCACGATCTCGGTCGGTGAAGGCGAAGGCAGCCCGATCGATCTTTACGGCGACAGCGATGGCGGCATCCTCTCCGGCGCGCGCTTCACCGAGGAATTCGGCCCGACCGGCACGCATGATCTCGACGCGGCCTTCGACCATCTGATGAACTGGCACGAGGCGCATGGCTTCTTCGGCCTGGAACGGAGCGCGGCATGAGCGCGATCTATCGCGATTACGATCAGCAGGGCCTCGACCAGCAATATGAGCGGCTGGTCGCGCCCGATTCCTACGCGATCTTCGATCGCTGGCGCAGCCGCAGCGACGAGAGCGCCGCGCGCCGCCCGGCCACGCTCGATATCGCCTATGGCCCATCCGAGACGGAAAAGCTCGACGTGTTTCCGTCAAGCGACCCGAACGGCCCGATCCTGATCTACATCCATGGCGGCTACTGGATCTGGAAGGACAAGGTCGATTTCCGCTTTGTGGCCGAAGGCGTCGTCGACGAAGGCGTCAATCTGGTCGTGATCAACTACGCACTGACGCCGCATGTCGACATGGACGAGATCGTGCGCCAGGTCCGCGCCGCGGTCGCCTTCGTCTGGAAGAATGCCGGCGGCCTCATACCGGGCGATCGCAGCCGCCTCTTTCTTTCCGGCCACTCCGCCGGCGGCCATCTGACCGGCATCGCGGCCGCGACGGACTGGCCGGCCTTCGACCCGGAACTCCCGGCCGAGATCGTGGCCGGTGGCGTCGCCATATCGGGCCTCTATGACCTCGAGCCGATCCGCCTTTCCTATCTCAACGAGACGGTCGGCCTCGACGCGGCCATGGCAAGGCGCAACAGCCCGATCCATCATGTGAAACACGCAATGCCGCCGCTGACGCTGGTGGTCGGCGGCGCGGAATCCGACGAATTCAAACGACAACAGGCGGCCTTCGCGGCTGCCCTGGAGGGGGCCGGCGGCATTTGCCCCACAATCAAGGTCGCCGGCCTTCACCATTTCGCCGTGATCGAGACGATCGCGGACAAGGGAAGCGTGCTGCAACAGGCGGTGCTGGAACGGGTGGGCCTTCTCTAGCCCATCCACAGGGCGCAGCCCGAGCAACATTGCAGGCCTGCTCAGATCATGTAGTCGCCGCCATTCATGTTGACGGTCGAGCCGATGAAATAGGAGCCGGCGTCGCTGGCGAGCAGGAGGGCGGCTTCGACCACTTCATCGACGCGGCCGAACCGGCCGATCGGCAGTTCCGCCTCCTTGGCCGCCCGGCCCGCCGGCGTGATGTCAGCGCCCATCGGGGTTTCGATCACGCCCGGCGCGATCGCGTTGACCGTGACGCCGTCGCGCGCGACCTCATGGCCAAGCGATTTGGTGAAGCCGATGACGCCGGCCTTGGCCGAGGCGTAATGCACCAGCATGGGCGAGCCCTTATGGCCGAGTTGCGAGGCGGTGTTGATGATGCGGCCCCATTTTCGCGCCCGCATGCCGCCGATCACCTGCCGCGTGCAGAGGAACACGCTGCGCAGATTGGTCGCGATCATCCGGTCCCATTCGGTGATCGAGAGCTCCTCGAACGGCACGTCGCGCAGGATGCCGGCATTGTTGACGAGAATGTCGACCGCGCCGATCTCGGCCTTCACCAGCGCGAAGGCGGTCGCGACCGCATTCTCGTCCGAGACGTCGCAGGCAAAGGCCGAGGCCGCGCCGCCGGCCGCGCGAATACCCTCCGCCACCGCTTCGGCCTGCGCCTCGTTGCGGTCCAGGATCGCGACGACCGCGCCCTCGCGCGCGAACAGTTCGGCGATGCCGCGCCCGATCCCGCTCGCCCCGCCCGTTACAACCGCCCGCCGTCCGTCAAGCTTGCCCATATCGATGTCCACCTTGATCCGAAGTCGTTGAAGATCATACAGGAACGGCGCCGCCGCGTGGCGGTCTATCTCGCGCGCGAGCGCAAATCGATCTTGATTGCATCTCATATGAGATACACATAACGTGCCTGCGAAGGAGGCCGGCATAATGGCGACGCATAGCTCGATGCTGCATGTCCGCGTGAACGACGAGATCAAGGAAAAGGCCGCCGCCGCGCTCGACGCGATGGGCCTCTCCGTGTCGGATGCGGTGCGCATTCTCCTGCACCGTATCGTCGCGGACCAAGCGTTTCCGCTGGAGTTGAAGGTGCCCAACAGCGAGACGCGGGACGCGATGGCGGAAGCCGATGAGATGATCCAATCGCGGCGCGCACGCTTCACGACGGCCGACGCATTGCTGGACGACCTTGAAAAGGCCGGCGGCCAGTAAGCGCGCGGCGCCGCCGCGTGCGTCTGACTATACGAGATCCTTCCTGAAGGATTGGGAGCGTCTGTCGCGTTCCGGCCGGTTCGACATGAACCGGTTGAAGCAGGCCATGCTCCTTCTCATCGCCAATGATGCGCCGCTCGGTCCGGAATGGCTCGGCCACCCGCTCAAGGGGCCATGGGAAAGCCACCGCGAATGCCATATAGGCGGCGACTTTCTGCTGATCTACCGCCTCGACGAGGCCGGCGGGGCCGGCACGGTCATATTCGTCCGCGCCGGCACGCATGCCGACCTGTTCGACGAATAGGCGGCGCGCCGGCCTGCGCCTCACCCCGGAAAGAACCGGTTTGCCGGCCGCTTCAGGCCCAGATTTTCCCGCAGCGTCTTGCCCTCATATTCGGTGCGGAAGATGCCGCGCCGTTGCAGTTCCGGGATGACCTTGTCGACGAAATCGTCGAGGCCGCCGGGGAGATAGGGGAACATGATGTTGAAGCCGTCCGAGCCTTCCTCGACCAGCCATTGCTCCATCTCGTCGGCGATCGTCTGCGGCGTGCCGACGAATTGCAGGCCGGAATAGCCGCCGAGCCGCTGCGCGAGCTGGCGCACGGTCAAGCCTTCGCGTTTGGCGAGCGCGATCGTGTTGGCGCGGCCGGTCTTGCTGGCATTGGTATCGGGAATATCGGGCAGCGGCGCGTCGAGGTCGAAATGCGTCGCGTCGGTGCCGAGCGCGATCGAGAGCGAGGCGAGGCCGCTATCGGGATGGACGAGGCTGTCGAGCCGCTCGCGCGTCGCCCGCGCCTCTTCCAGCGTGTCGCCGACCACGACGAAGGCGCCGGGCAGGATCTTCAGTTCATCCCGCGCGCGGCCGAGCTTTTCCATGCGCCCCTTCACATCGGCATAGAAGCTCTTGCCGTCGGCGAGCGTATGGGAGGCGGCGAAGACCACCTCCGCCGTCTCGGCCGCGAGCTGGCGGCCGGGCTCGGAGGCGCCGGCCTGCACGATCACCGGCCAGCCCTGGACCGGCCGGGCGATGTTGAGCGGGCCGCGCACGGAGAGCTGCTCGCCCTTATGGTCGAGCACATGCATCTTCTCGGGATCGAAATAGATGCCGCTCTCGACATCGCGGATGAAGGCGTCGTCGGCGAAGCTGTCCCAGAGCCCGGTGACGACATCGTAGAATTCGCGCGCCCGACGATAGCGGGTGGCATAGTCGACATGTTCGTCGAGATTGAAGTTCAACGCCGAATCCGGGTTGGCCGTGGTGACGATGTTCCAGCCGGCGCGGCCGCCGGAGATATGATCGAGCGAGGCGAAGCGGCGCGCAATGTGATAGGGCGCGTCATAGGTGGTCGAGGCCGTGGCAACGAGGCCGATATGCTCGGTGGCGCCGGCAAGCGCGGAGAGCAGCGTGAACGGCTCGAACGAGGTCACCGTGTGGCTGCGCTTCAGCGCCTGCACCGGCATGTTCAGCACGGCGAGGTGGTCGGCCATGAAGAAGGCGTCGAACTTGCCGCGCTCCAGCGTCTGGGCCAGCCGCTTGATATGGCCGAAATTGAAATTGGCATCGGGCCAGGCGCCCGGATAGCGCCATGCGCCGGTGTGGATGCTGATCGGCCGCATGAAGGCCCCGAGCTTCAACTGCTTCCTGTCCGCCACTCGTTTTCTCCTTCGCCGCGAACCGCGGCCCACGCCCGTTGTCCCAGTCTAGCCGAAATAGTGTGTCCGCCGCCCGATGCCATTCCAACTTGCGCGGCGAACAGAGAAACCGATATCCGGCCAGCCCGCTTGCCGGGAATGACATTCCCCGCATTGGAGCGACCTTCGCCGCTCACCGGGCTTGACCTTCCCGCTTGGGAAGCCCGCAAGTTATGGCGAGCAGCGTGGATGGAGGCGGCGAGATCTCATGGCGGACATGGATGACGACGGCAGGAGGATGGGTGCGGCGCCGAAGGCGGCTGATGGCGCGCCGCATGCCGGCCATCCGCACGACCACATGACGCACGAGGACATGCCCCACGAGCACACGGCCCACGACCACGCTGACCACACCGCCATGATGCATGATCATGCCGCTCATGATCATCGCGGCCATGCCGCCCGTCCGGGGACGCCAGCGCCGGCCGGCACGATCTATACCTGCCCGATGCATCCGCAGATCCGCATGCCCGGGCCGGGCCATTGCCCGATCTGCGGCATGGCGCTGGAGCCGCTGACCGTCACGGCGGAAAGCGGCCCCAATCCCGAGCTCGCCGATATGAGCCGGCGCTTCTGGATCGGCCTCGCGCTCACCCTTCCCGTCTTCGTGCTGGAGATGGGCTCGCATGTCGTCGACCTGCACCACTGGATCAGCGGCGGGCTGCTCAACGGCGTCCAGCTGGTGCTGGCCACGCCCGTCGTGCTCTGGGCCGGCTGGCCGTTCTTCGTGCGCGGCTGGCAATCGCTGGTGCATCGCAGCCTGAACATGTTCACGCTGATCGCGCTTGGAACCGGCGTCGCCTATGTCTTCAGCGTCGTGGCGACACTCTTTCCCCAGATCTTCCCGGACGATTTCCGCACCATGGATGGCGCGGTCGGGGTCTATTTCGAGGCCGCCGCCGTCATCACCGTGCTGGTCCTGCTCGGCCAGGTGCTGGAACTGCGCGCCCGCGACCAGACCTCCGGCGCGATCAAGGCGTTGCTGGCGCTGGCGCCCAAGAGCGCCCGCCGGCTGCGCGACGATGGCACGGATGAGGAAGTCGCCCTCGAACTCATCGCGGTCGGCGACCGGCTGCGCGTCCGCCCCGGCGAGAAGATCCCGGTCGATGGCGTCGTGCTGGAAGGCCGCTGCTCGGTCGACGAATCCCTCGTCACCGGCGAATCCATGCCCGTCACCAAGGAGCCCGGTTCGCCTGTCATCTCCGGCACGCTCAACCGCAGCGGCGGCTTCGTCATGCGCGCGGAAAAGGTCGGCGGCGACACCATGCTCGCCCGGATCGTGCAGATGGTGGCGGAGGCGCAGCGTTCGCGCGCGCCGATCCAGCGCCTCGCCGACCAGATCGCCGGCTGGTTCGTGCCGCTGGTGATCGCGATCGCCGTGCTCGCCTTTGCCGCCTGGGCGATCTGGGGCCCCGAGCCGCGCCTCGCCTTCGGCCTGATCGCGGCGGTTTCCGTGCTGATCATCGCCTGCCCCTGCGCGCTCGGCCTCGCCACGCCGATGTCGATCATGGTCGGCGTCGGCCGTGGGGCGCGTTCGGGCGTGCTGATCAAGAATGCCGAAGCGCTCGAGCGCATGGAAAAGGTCGATACCCTCGTCGTCGACAAGACAGGCACGCTGACGGAGGGACGGCCGCGGCTGACCGCGATCGAAACGGCAGGCAACTGGCGCGAGGACGATCTCCTGCGCCTCGCCGCGAGCCTGGAGCGGGCGAGCGAGCATCCGCTCGCCGATGCCATCGTCGAGGCGGCCGAGGCGCGCCATCTCGACCTCGCCGAACCCCGGGATTTCGACTCGCCCATCGGCAAGGGCGTCACCGGCACGGTCGAGGCGCACAGGCTTGCGATCGGCAATGCGGCCTTCCTCGGCGAAACCGGCATTGCGACCGACGCGCTGGCGGCGAAGGCCAATGCACGGCGTGCCGACGGCGCCACCGTCGTGTTCGTGGCGATCGATGGCGCCGTCGCGGGGTTGCTCGCCATCGCCGATCCGGTCAAGGCGACGACGCCGGAAGCGATCGCCGGCCTGAAGCGCGACGGCATCCGCATCGTCATGCTGACGGGCGACAATCGCATCACCGCCGAGGCGGTCGGACGCGCGCTCGGCATCGACCAGGTCGAGGCCGATGTGCTGCCCGACCAGAAGAGCGCGGTGGTGGAAAGGCTCCGCCGCGAAGGCCGTGTCGTCGCCATGGCCGGCGACGGCGTCAACGACGCCCCCGCGCTCGCGGCCGCCGATATCGGCATCGCCATGGGCACGGGCACGGATGTCGCGATGGAAAGCGCCGGCGTGACGCTGCTCAAGGGCGATCTCACCGGCATCGTCCGGGCGCGGCATCTCTCGCAGGCGACGATGAAGAACATCCGCCAGAACCTGTTTTTCGCCTTCATCTACAACGCGGCCGGCATCCCGCTCGCCGCCGGCCTGCTCTATCCCGTCTTCGGCGTCCTGCTCTCGCCCGTGGTCGCCGCCGCCGCCATGGCGCTGTCCTCGGTCAGCGTGATCGGCAATGCGCTGCGGTTGCGGTCAGCCAGGATCGACTGAGGTTGATCAGGCACGCTCGCCCTCCCCGGCCCCGCGATGGGCGGGGCTGGACCATGGGCGGATCGCCATTCCGCGCGTCGGTACGCAGTTCCATCAGTATGCTGATAATTTCTTCGCCCGCGGCTATTCTTTGTGCAGGCCGATTCTTCAAAATCGGCGCCGTAGCGGACACATTCATCCGCTGGGATTCCATACTGTATCCAGAGAGACGGAGCCGACCAAGATGACGACCGAGCCGGGCCTTCGCGCCGAGGCGGCAGACCTCGAAACCGTACGCGACTGGTTCGCCAAGCTGACGGCGCAGGTCCGCGCCAAGGATTTCGAGGGCGCCTATCCGCTCTTCCTCGATGATTTCCTCGCCTTCGGCACGGTCGCGGCGTTCGAGCCGGGCCGCGAGTCGGCCGAGCGCAACCAGTGGCGCCATGTCTGGACCTTCATCGAGGATTTCCAGTTCCGCCTCGACGATGTCCGCGCCTTCGTCTCGCCCGACCGGCTGTTCGCCATGGGCCTCGGCATCTTCGATTCGACCGGCTTCCATGAGGACGGCACCCCCTATCCGCGCTCCGGCCGCGCGACCGTCGGTCTCGAGCGCAAATCCGTCGACGAGCCCTGGGTCGCCAACCACACCCATATGTCGCTCTTCAGCGGCACCCCGCCTCGCTCCTACGGCAAGAAGGGCTAGCGTTTCCGAGCGCAAGTGGATACCGGTTCGCGTGAAGGAAACGTTTCAGATCAAATAGATAGATCACTTCAGCGTTTCGGTGAAACGATGAAGTGATCTAGGCCCAGCGCCCAATTCCCTTGATCGGCGGCGGTGCCCTGTCCTTTATGGGCATGGAGAAGATTGCGCCGCGCACGAACGGAGATCGCCTTGGACTTTTCGCAGCCTTACGCCGCCGCGCGCTCGCCCGTGCTCGGCGAAAACGTCGTCGCGACCTCGCAGCCGCTCGCGGCGCAGGCGGGGCTGCGCATGCTGCTCGCCGGCGGCAATGCCGTTGATGCGGCGATCGCCGCCGCCATGACGCTGACCGTGGTCGAGCCGACCGGCTGCGGCATCGGCAGCGACGGCTTCGCCATCCTCTGGGACGGCAAGGAACTGCACGGCCTCAACGCATCCGGCCGCTCGCCCGCCGGCTGGACGCCGGAGCGCTTCGCCGGATTGACGAAGATGCCCGAGCGCGGCTGGGATGCCGTCACCGTGCCCGGCGCCGTCTCGGCCTGGATCGCGCTCTGGCGCCGCTTCGGCAGCCTGCCGCTTGCGACCATCGCCGCGCCGGCCATTCATTATGCGCGCGAGGGCTTTCCCGTCTCGCCGATCATCGCCCGCCTCTGGGCGCAGGGCGGCGCGCTGCTCGGCGACCAGCCGGGCTTCGCTGAAGCCTTCCTGCCGGGCGGTCGCGCGCCAAAGGCCGGCGAGCGCATCCGCCTCCTGGATCACGCCACCACGCTGGAGCGCATCGTCGAGACCGAGGGCGAGGCCTTCTATCGCGGCGATCTCGCGGCCAGGATGGCCGCCCATGCCCGCGCCCATAGCGCCATTCCCGAGGCTACGATGACCGAGGACGATCTCGCGGCCCACCAGGCCGATTGGGTCGGCACGCTCTCCACGCCCTTTGCCGGCGGCAGCGTGCACGAGATCCCGCCGAACGGCCAGGGCATCGCCACGCTGATCGCGCTCGGCCTGCTGGAAGCGGCCGGCATTGGCGACCGCCCCGTCGACGATGTCGAGACGGTTCACCTCGCGATCGAGGCGACCAAGCTGGCGCTCGCCGATACGGCCCGCTACATCGCCGATCGCGACGCCATGGCGATCGATCCGAGCGCCCTGCTCGATCCCGCCTATGCGGCCGAGCGCGCCCGCCTCATCGATCGCGCCCGCGCCAGAGACCCCCGGCACGGCGCGCCGAAGCCGGGCGGCACGGTCTATCTCACCGCCGCCGACGCCTCCGGCATGATGGTCTCGTTCATCCAGTCCAATTATATGGGCTTCGGCTCGGGCATCGTCGTGCCGGGCACGGGCATCAGCCTGCAGAACCGGGGCACCGGCTTCACGCTGGAGCGCGGCCACGCCAACGAGGTCGGACCGCGGAAGCGCCCCTTCCACACGATCATTCCCGGCTTCGCGCTCGATGGCACGGGCCAGCCGCTGCTCTCCTTCGGCGTCATGGGCGGTCCGATGCAGGCGCAGGGCCATCTGCAGATGGCGCTCCGCATCATGCGCTATGGCCAGAACCCGCAGGCGGCCGCCGATGCCCCGCGCTGGCGCGTCGGCGCCGGTCGCGAGGTCGCCGTCGAGGCGAGCATGGACCCGGCTCTGGTCGAGGGCCTGCGCGCCAGGGGCCACAGCATCACCGTCGAGGCGCCGGATGCGTTCTTCGCCTTTGGCGGCGCGCAGATCATCGCCAAGACTGCGGATGGCTATGTCGCCGGATCGGACCCGCGCAAGGACGGGCACGCGGCAGCGTTTTAGGGCTTTCTTGTTTCGTTGGAATCGGAGTGGGCCTTGCCATCCCTAGCGCCGTCATGGCCGCACTTGTTGCGGCCATCCACGACTTGCTTATGGCGCTCACAAGAAAGGCGTGGGTGGCCGGGACAAGCCCGGCCATGACGGAGCTCACCCTTGAAAGGGAGCGACGGCCCCCGCGTGTCCTTTAAGACCGAAGCGCCCTGGCATTGTCGCTCAGCTTTCCACGGCGTGCCGCCTGAACACGGTCAGATCGTGCGCGCCGACGCCGCGCTCGATCTCGCTCCAGCCGCGGCGGGCATAGAAATCGCTCTTCGCCGGCTGGGCGCAGAGATGGACGCTGGGATAGCCGAGCGCGAATGCGGCCTGAACCGCGCGCTCGACCAGTGCGGCTCCGACGCCCCGCGCCCGGTCGTCCGGCTCGACCCAGAGCGCCGCCACCCAAGGCGTCAGATGCGCGCGCTCGTCGAGATCGTTCGCGATCAGCAGCACCGAGCCGACATAGCGATCACCCTCATGCGCGACGATGCCGAGCGGAAATGTCGCCGCATCGAGGAATTCGCGCAAATGCCCCGTGACCGCCTCGACAGGCTGGCCGGCATCGCGCCACCAGGCCTGCCACATGCGATCCCCGATCGTATCGATGAAATCGGGCCTCTGCCGCAGGTCGGAAAATGTCATGCCCGCCATCCTCACTGGAACTGCGCCCTGAGATCGACCGTCTCGCGCACGCCGACATCGTCGAAATGCGCGTCGAGCCAGGTGCGCGCGGCCTCGCGGCCGGCCTTGTGCAGTTCGCCGAAGAAGGAGAGCGAGGTGTCGAACTTGGTCGAGGCGGAGAAATGCTCCAGCGCCTTGCCGGCATCGATCCTGTGCACGCGGTTGCGCCGGTAGCGCGCCGGGTCGAGCCGGCCCTCGTCGAGCATGCGATTGACGAAATCGATGGCGCGGAATTCGCGCAGGAGCGAGGCGTTGAAGGTGATCTCGCTCATCCGCTCGAGGATTTCCTTGGTGCCGGTGGGGATCTCGTTGCGCTCGATCGGGTTGATCTGCACCAGCAGGATGTCCTCGGCCTTGGTCTCGGTGAAGAAGGGATAGAGCGCGGGATTGCCCATGAAGCCGCCATCCCAATAGGGCTCGCCGTCGATCACCACGGTCTGGAACAGATAGGGCAGGCAGGCCGACGCCATGACGGCATCGGCCGTCACCTCGCCATCGGTGAAGACCTTGATCTTGCCGTTCCGGACATTGGTGGCGGAAATGAACAGTTTCAGGCTGTCGCAGGCCCGCACCATCTCGAAATCGACCAGATCGACGATCAATTCGCGCAGCGGATTGATGTTGTGCGGATTGAAGCCATAGGGCGACGTCATGTTGGAGACGACGTCGAGCCATTGCGTCGGCTTGAAGGCCGGCACCTTCCAGAAGCCCATCCAGCTCTGCAGCATGTCCTGCGTCGAGCCGATCGAATTCGACGCGCGGCTGACGCCGGTCCAGAATTCCGCCAGCCGCTCGCGTGCGCCGGGCGCGCCGGCCCGCACGAAGCCGTCGGCGAGCACGGCGGCGTTCATCGCCCCCGCGCTCGTGCCCGAAATCCCCTCGAAGGCGAGACGGCCATCGGTGAGGAGTTCATCGACCACGCCCCAGGTGAAGGCGCCATGCGCGCCGCCGCCCTGGAGCGCCAGGTTGATCCGCTTCTGCCCCGGCGCGACGACAACCGCCGCCTGACGCCGGGCGAAGGGGTTGGGCATCTTCATTCGGCCGTCCAACCCCCGTCGATCGACTGCAGCGCGCCGGTGATGTTCTTCGCCGAATCCGTCGTCAGGAACAGCGCGAGCCCCGCGACCTCCTCGACGGTGACGAATTCCTTGGTCGGCTGGGCGGCGAGCAGCACGTCCTTCTTGACCTGCTCCTCGGTGATGCCGCGCGCCTTGGCGGTATCGGGGATCTGCTTCTCGACCAGCGGCGTCCAGACATAGCCCGGGCAGATCGCATTGACGGTGATCCCCTCCTGCGCCACTTCGAGCGCCACCGTCTTGGTGATGCCGGCAATGCCGTGCTTGGCCGCGACATAGGCGACCTTGAACGGCGAGGCGACGAGGGCATGCGCCGACGCCGTATTGATGATGCGGCCCCAGCCCTTCTTCCGCATCGCCGGCAGCGCCAGGCGGATCGCATGGAAGGCGGCGGAGAGATTGAGCGCGATGATCAGGTTCCACTTGTCGACCGGGAATTCGTCGATCGGCGCCACGAACTGCACGCCGGCATTGTTGACGAGAATGTCGATCGCGCCGAATTCCTTCTCGATATCGCCGATCATCTTGGCGATCTCGTCTTCCTTCGTCATGTCGGCGCCGTAATAGCGCACGGCGACGCCATGCTCGGCGGCGATCTCGGCGCGCAGCTTCTCGATTTCCGTGGCGTCGCCGAAGCCGTTCAACACGACATTGGCGCCGGCGCTTGCGAGCGCCTTGGCGATGCCGAGGCCGATGCCCGAGGTCGAGCCCGTGACCAGCGCCGTCTTGTCCTTCAAATGACCGTCAGCCGACATCAAAACGTCTCCATATGGGTTTTTGGGGTGAGAAGCGCGTCCCCGATCATTATATTGCAGCGCAAGACGACGAACAGGTGGCGGCGGCGGCGTGCCGCAGGGTCCAAAGGCGGTTCGATCCATGGTAGAACCCGATGCGGACCGGTTGGCAAGCCTGGCCGCGACAAGGTTGAGGAATGAACGCATGAGCACGGCGACAGCCGGCACCGAGGCGCAGAACGTGATCGAGCATTCCGATCACGATCACGACCATTGCGCGCGCGACGCGATCGCCCATGCCGAGGCGATCTCCGCCGCGACGGGCCTGCGCTTCACCGACCAGCGCCGCAAGGTGCTGACCGCGCTCGCCACCAGCCATGTGCCCGCCAGCGCCTATGAGGTGATCGACCGCCTCGCCGCCGAGGGCCCGCGCCCGGCGCCGATCTCGGTCTATCGCGCGCTCGAATTCCTGGTCGAGAACGGCTTCGCCCACCGCATCGAGAGCCGCAACGCCTATGTCGCCTGCTCGCGCGGCGAGGCCGGCCATGGCGCGGCGACCGTCTTCCTGCTCTGCGAGCGCTGCGGCGCCGCGGCGGAGGCGAGTTCGCCCGCGCTGACCGAGGCGCTCGCCGCCGTGACGCATGCGGCCGGCTTCGCGCCGCGCGCGCCGGTGATCGAGATCCGTGGCCTCTGCGCCCGCTGCCAGCAGGCCACATGATGGCCCTGCTGCGCCTGTTTCCGTCCCCGAGCCTCCCCCTGCGGGAGGGATTTGGCCCCCAGCCAGCGTGATCCCCGATGAATGAAATGACCGTGCCCGCTCTGCCCGAATTCGTCGCCGGCCCCCTCCCCCGGCGCTCTGCGGTCGCCGTGCGCGTCGGCAAGGTGCTGGTCGGCGGCAACGCGCCCGTCGTGGTGCAATCCATGACCAATACCGACACGGCCGATATCGACGGCACCGTCGCGCAGGTCGCCGCACTCGCCCGCGCCGGCTCGGAACTGGTGCGCATCACCGTCGACCGCGACGAGAGCGCGAGCGCCGTGCCCTTCATCAAGGAAAAGCTGCTCGCCCGCCGCATCGACGTGCCGCTGATCGGCGATTTCCACTATATCGGCCACAAGCTTCTGACCGATCACCCGGCCTGCGCCGAGGCGCTCGACAAATACCGCATCAATCCCGGCAATGTCGGCTTCGGCGAGAAGCGCGACCGCCAGTTCGGCACGCTGATCGAGCTCGCGATCAAATATGACAAGCCCGTGCGCATCGGCGTGAACTGGGGCTCGCTCGACCAAGACCTGTTGACCCGGCTGATGGACGCCAACGCCGTCTCGGCCAATCCCGTCTCGGCCAATGCCGTGATGCGCGAGGCGATCTGCCAGTCGGCGCTGCTCTCCGCCGATCTCGCGGAGAAGATCGGCCTTGCGCGCGAAAAGATCATCCTCTCGGCAAAAGTCTCCGGCGTGCAGGACCTGATCGCCGTCTATCGCGATCTCTCGCGCCGCTCCAACCATGCGCTGCATCTGGGCCTGACCGAGGCCGGCATGGGCACCAAGGGCATCGTCGCCTCTTCCGCCGCCATGGGCATATTGCTGCAGGAAGGCATCGGCGACACGATCCGCGTCTCGCTGACGCCCGAGCCGAATGGCGACCGCACGCGCGAGGTCCAGGTGGCGCAGGAACTGTTGCAGACCATGGGCTTCCGCGCCTTCCTGCCGATCGTCGCCGCCTGCCCCGGCTGCGGCCGCACCACCTCGACCGTGTTCCAGGAACTGGCGAGTCGCATCCAGGAAGATATCCGCACCGCCATGCCGCTCTGGCGCAAACGCTATCCCGGCGTCGAGGCGCTGAAAGTCGCCGTCATGGGCTGCATCGTCAACGGCCCCGGCGAATCCAAGCACGCCGACATCGGCATCTCGCTGCCCGGAACCGGCGAGACGCCATCGGCGCCGGTGTTCATCGACGGCAAGAAGGCCGTGACGCTCAAGGGCCCGAGCATTGCGGATGATTTCCGCAAGCTGGTGGATGAATATGTGGAGAAGCGGTTCGGGGTTTGAGGCGAGGATGGTTAGTGAGGACACGATGCCGATCCGCGACGGCCTCCAGCAGAATTAAGCGCCGTCAAACCCGCCCCCGGAGGGCGGGTCGAAAGTGCAGAGCACTTTCGGGGCGGGGGTAGCTTCGGCCCTTGCCGAAGCGTGCTTGGCGGTTGGTGTCGGCGGATGTCGGATAGGACAGGGGACGGCCCGATCAACGCGCCCCCTCCCCAAAACCGCCTCGCGGTTTTGACCCTCCCTCAGGGGGAGGGTTTGGGCCGGCGCTGGCGGGCCAACTCCGCTAGGACGGCCCAGACGCCGTCCATGTTCTGCACGACATCGCGATTGGTGAAGCGAAGCACCTGATAGCCTTGCGCCTGCAGCCAGGCCGTGCGGCGCGCGTCGGCGGCCACGGCTTCGTCGTCGAAATGCTGGCCACCATCGATCTCGACGATCAATCGCAGTTCCGCACAGAAGAAATCGACGATGAAAGGGCCGATCGGCACCTGCCGGCGAAACTTGAAGCCACGCAGTCTCTGACGGCGCAGATGCATCCAGAGGTGGAGTTCCGCCTCCGTCATGGCCTTGCGCATCGATTTCGCAAAACCACGCAAGCGCGGCTCGACCTCGCGTCGCGGCATGATGACCCCAATACCTGTCTCTGACGCCGATCATTCGACAGGCACAAGTTGTCGTAAAGCGCGATCACGAGCCAGCGGTCGATTCTTGTAGGATGAGGCGCCGTCAAACCCGCCCCTGGAGGGCGGGTCGAAAGTGCGCAGCACTTTCGGGGCGGGGGTAGCTTCGGCCCTCGCCGAAGCGTGCTTGGCGGTTGGTGTCGGCAGATGTCGGAAAGGATGGTGTCCGGCCCGATGAGCGTGCCCCCTCCCCAAAACCGCTTTGCGGTTTTGACCCTCCCCCTGAGGGAGGGTTTGGATCGAGCCCATGGCGGTCTGCAGCGCTCCGAACTCACAGGTCGTCATGCCCTCATTCATTGCGGGCATCTACGTCTTGCTCCCGGTCGTCCTGCGGTGAAGCAAAGGGCAGAGGAGCATGGCTCCGCTTAACCCGCCCCTGGAGGGCGGGTCGAAAACGCGGCTATCGCGTTTTCGGGGCGGGGGTAGCTTCGGCCCTTGCCGAAGCGTGCTTGGCGGTTGGTGTCGGCGGATGTCGGAAAGAACAGAGGACGGCCCGATCAACGCGCCCCCTCCCCAAAACCGCTTTGCGGTTTTGACCCTCCCTCAGGGGGAGGGTTTGGACCGAGCTTGGGGTGACGCTTGTGATCCAGCATCTGAGCCGTCATCCCGGGCGGAGCGAAGCGCAGACCCGGGACCCATGCAGCCTGAGCGATCCTTGCCCGTCACGCCCAATGCTCCGGCTGAATGGGTCCCCGCTTTCGCGGGGATGACGGCGCTGGAGGGGGAGGACGGTACGGGAGAGGGCTGAGGCGTCTTTCGATTGGCCACCTCCAGCCAGTTGGCCTCCGCCAGCGCATGGGCCTCGATATAGGAATAATTTCCTTGACATGTCCCTCCCCTTTCCGGCATGCTCCCCTCATCCCGTGACGCGCCGGGGGCGGGCCTGGATCCGGTCCTTGCCTGATGCGTCCAAAGGGAGCGGCGCGTGCAGGCGGGGGAAACCGGTCCTTCGTCTCCGCGAGGCCTGCGATCATGCCAGCGGACACTATGATCCGTCGTGAGCGGCGCAAAGCGTGCCGCGCACCAGGGACAGGGATCAGTCCGGGGATATCTGCAGCGAAACGAAAGATCGCTGCCGGCCCGGGCGCCAGAGTTGCCTTCGCGCAGCGCGCGTCGAGCCGTCTCCCTCCCGCCAGGGCCGATCGGAGGACAGAAACCGCCGCGGCGGATGCGCGACGAGCGCCATATACGGAACTATCCCCAAGCGGTGCTTCTCGCGCATCCGCCTCCCCCCGGCCATCGCCGGGCGCACGGCCCGGAAACCGGGCGTTCTGGGACGCCAGCCACAACCCGGGCGTTCCGCCGCGGGAATGCGGGACCGCACCCGCGCGACAAGCGACGCACGGCCTTGCCGACCTGCTCATGCTGCCCACATCCAGCGCGAAGAACGGACCCGGCACCAGGAACAGAGCCGGCGCCCATCGCCTCCGGATCATCCTCACACCGCGCCACCGCCCGTGCCGAGCAGCGCCGCTCGCAAAGGCGTGTCCGGGCGGGACAATGCGACGGGTTGCGCGCGGGCGCGGCGTCCGCTACCCGCTTTGCCCACAATGTGCGAGGCGCGGGACGCGGCCAGCCGGATGGCGCCGGGTGCGGACGGCGGAACAGGGATGGGCGGGACAAGGGATTTGATGGCGGAACGGCGCAAGGACGAGACGGCGGAGGAAGCGATGGGCGGCGCGACGGCGGCGCCGAAGCGCGGTCTCGCCTGGCCCGGCTGGCGCGATCCGATCGTCGCGACGCTCGTCTATCTCGTCGCCGTATCGGCCCTCTTCGCCATCTTCCCCGGCATCGATACCGGCATTGCCGGCCTCTTCCATGACCAGACCGGCTTCCCGGCCAGCCGGATTGCCACGCTGGTGGCGCTGCGCCATTTCGGCGAGCAGACGATCGGCTTCGTGCTGATCGTGCTGCTCGCGGCCATCCTCGCCAAGATCCTATGGCCGCTCAGGCCGATGGGCGTGCGCCCGCGCTCGATCGTCTTCCTCGTCGCCGGCCTCGCGCTCGGGCCGGGGCTGGTGGTCAATGCGATCTTCAAGAATTTCTCCGGCCGGCCGCGGCCGATCCAGGTCGATCTGTTCGGCGGCCCCGACATGTTCATGCGCGCCTGGCAGTTCGGCGGCCAATGCGTGCAAAATTGCTCGTTCATCTCCGGCGAGGCCGCGACGGCGATCTGGCTGGTATCATTGGTCCTGCTGGCGCCGAAGACGCTGCGCCCCTTCTTCGCCGTGCCGCTCGGCGTCGTGATCCTGGCGCTTTCGATCAACCGCATGGCCTTTGGCGGCCATTTCGCCTCCGATGTCATGATTTCCTGGGGCATTACGCTCTTGATCATCCTGGTGCTCCATCGCGTCATCATCTTGGGTCCGCTCGGGCCCCGCATCGACCGCGCGGTCGAGCGTGCGCTGACACGCGCCGGCATCGGGCTGCGCCAGTTCGCGAGCGGCAAGGGTGCGCACAAGGACGGGCCGGAGCGCAAGGCATGAGGGCGAGCGTGGCCACGAGCGATTCCGCCGGCGAGACGGCGCGCTTCGGCCTCGGCCGGCTGGCGCTCATCCTCGGCCTGCTGACGCTGGCGCGCCTTGTGGCGCTGGCATTCTCGGCGACCGACCTGCAGGTCGACGAGGCGCAATATTGGGATTGGTCGCGCCAGTTCGCCTTCGGCTATTATTCGAAGCCGCCGCTGATCGCCTGGGTGATCGGGCTTGCGAGCGCGCTTTTCGGCAACAGCGAATTCGCCGTTCGCCTGCCGGCGCCGCTCTTCCATTGCGGCTCGGCGCTCATCATCTACGCCACCGGACGCCGGCTTTACGGCGCGCGGACGGGCTTCTTCGCGGCGCTCGGCTTCGCGCTCGCGCCGGGCGTGGCGCTCTCCTCCGGCATCATGTCGACCGACGTGCTGCTGCTCTTCTGCTGGGCGCTCGGCCTCTACGCGTTCCTGCGGCTGCGCGAAGATGCGGAGTTAGGCTTCGCCGTGCTGCTCGGGGTCGCGATCGGCTTCGGGCTGCTCGCCAAATATGCGATGATCTACTTCGTCGGCTGCGCGCTGATCGCGGCCGTGTTCGACAGGCCGTCGCGCGCCGTCGTTCTGTCGCGCCGCTTTGCGCTCGCGATCCTGATCGGCGTACTGATGATCGCGCCGAACATTCTCTGGAACTTCGCCAACAGCTTTGTCACCTTCTCGCATACGGGCGAGAACATCGAAGGCAGCGGCTTCCATTTCCAGCCGCTCGGGGCGCTCGGCTTCTTCGCCTCGCAATTCGGCATTATCGGGCCGGTCATCTTCGCGGGCCTGCTGATCGCCGCCTGGCAGGTCTGGAAGGGCCGCGACCGCGATGGCGACCGGGTCGTGCTCGCCTTTTCGCTCCCCGTCAGCCTCGTCGTCACCGGCGCCGGCTTCTTCACCCGCACCAATGCCAATTGGGGCGCCGCCGCCTTCGTCGGCGCGGCGGTGATCGGCACGGCGGTTCTGCTGCGCATGCGCCAGGAGCGCTGGATCACGATCGGCCTCGCGCTCGGGCTGTTCGCCCAGGTCGCGGTTTCGGTCGGCGGCGCCTTCGCGCCGGTGCTGCACACGCCCTATCTCTCGCGCTCGGGCGATCTCTTCAAGGCGATGATCGGCTGGCACGATCTCGCCGACCGGCTGCGGGTCGCGGCAAAGGAGGCCGGGACGAAGAACATCATCACGACCGAGCGGCCCGAGATCGCGGAACTGCTCTACTACCTGCGCGATGAGGGCTTCAACCTGACGGTCTGGCCCGACGATCCCTCGCCCGATCATCATTTCGAGCTGACGATGAGCACGGTCGATCATCCGCCGCAGGGGCCGGCGCTGCTCGTCGCCGATTGCGCCATGCCCGACCATCTGGCGCCCTTCTTCAGCGACATCAAGCTCCTCGGCATGATGCGCGTGCCGACGGGGGTCAATTCGTGGCGCGACTATATCCTCTACCGGCTCGACGGGCTGCGCGGCCCGCTGCAGACGGTCCCTTTGTGCCAGGACCCGGACTGACGCGGTGTTGCCGGCTCGAAAGGCCGGGTCTATAAGCCGGGCATCCCTTTCCCTTCTCGCGGAACCGTTCCCAAATGTCCGACATCAAGAAGATCGTCCTCGCCTATTCCGGCGGGCTCGATACCTCGATCATCCTCAAATGGCTTCAGCAGCAGTATAATGCCGAAGTCATCACCTTCACGGCCGATCTCGGCCAGGGCGAGGAACTCGAGCCGGCGCGCAAGAAGGCCGAGTTGTTGGGCGTCAAGCAGATCTATATCGATGATCTGCGCGAGGAGTTCGTCCGCGATTTCGTCTTCCCGATGTTCCGCGCCAATGCGCTTTACGAGGGCACTTACCTGCTCGGCACCTCGATCGCGCGCCCGCTGATCGCCAAGCGCCTGATCGAGATCGCGCATGAAGTCGGCGCCGACGCGGTCGCGCATGGCTCGACCGGCAAGGGCAACGACCAGGTGCGCTACGAGCTCTCCGCCTATGCGCTCGATCCCAACATCAAGGTGATCGCGCCCTGGCGGATCTGGGATTTCAAGTCGCGCACCGACCTGATCGATTTCGCCGAGAAGAACCAGATTCCGGTGGCGAAGGACAAGCGCGGCGAGGCGCCGTTCTCGGTCGATGCGAACCTCCTGCACTCCTCTTCCGAAGGAAAGGTGCTGGAGGACCCGTCGCAGGAGCCGCCGCCCTACGTCTTCATGCGCACCATTGCGCCCGAGGATGCGCCCGATGTCGCGACCTATATCGAGATCGGCTTCGAGAAGGGCGATCCCGTCTCGATCAATGGCGTGCATATGTCGCCTGCGACCCTGCTGACCAAGCTGAACGAATATGGCCATGACAATGGCATCGGCCGGCTCGATCTGGTCGAGAACCGCTATGTCGGCATGAAGTCGCGCGGCATCTACGAGACGCCGGGCGGCACGATCCTGCTCGCCGCCCACCGCGCCATCGAGAGCCTGACGCTCGACCGCGAGGCCGCGCATCTGAAGGATTCGATCATGCCCCGCTATGCGGAGCTGATCTATTACGGCTTCTGGTTCGCTCCCGAGCGCGAGATGCTGCAGGCCCTGATCGACAAGAGCCAGGAGCATGTCGAGGGCACGGTCCGGCTCAAGCTCTACAAGGGCAACACGATCGTCGTCGGCCGTTCCTCGCCGAAGTCGCTCTATTCCGACGCCCTCGTCACCTTCGAGGACGATCGCGGCGCCTATGACCAGAAGGATGCGGCCGGCTTCATCAAGCTGAACGCGCTGCGCCTGCGCACGCTCGCCGCGCGCAAGAAGCTCGGCGACGCCTGAGACTGACCTGCGGGCGCGTGGTCATCGCAGCTTCATGCGACGGCCACGCGCCCGTCATCCGCCTGGGCCATTCTGGAACTCTTCCAATATCTGAGGAGATGGATCCATGGCCCTGCGCGTGACCGAAAACCGGCTGTCCCGCCGCCGCTTTCTTCAATCGAGCGCCGCCACCGGCCTGCTCGCCGTCGGCGGCAGCCTTGCAATGCCCGGCATCAGCCGCGCCGCCGACCGGCCTGTCGTGACGCATGGCGTCCAGTCGGGCGATGTCGGTTTCGACCGCGCCGTGCTCTGGTCGCGCACCGATCGTCCGGCCCAGGCGGTGTTCGAATGGGCGACGACCGAGAGCTTCAAGGACGCGCATGCGCTGCCGACGCTCTATGCGGCGCCCGACAGCGACTACACCGTGAAGATCCTGGCCGAGGGCCTGCCGGCCGACCAGGAGATCTTCTACCGCGTCCGTTTCAACAATCTGGGCGACGTCAACGCGGCGAGCGAGCCGCTGACCGGCCATTTCCGTACCGCGCCGGCCGGCCTGCGCGACGTCTCGTTCGTCTGGTCGGGCGATACGGTGGGCCAGGGCTGGGGCATCAACGAGGATGCCGGCGGCATGATCGGCTACTCGACCATGCTGAAGCACAATCCGGATTTCTTCATCCACTCCGGCGACAACGTCTATGCCGATGGCGTGGTCAAGGCCGAGGTCGACCTGCCCGACGGCACCAAGTGGAAGAACGTCGTCACGCCGGAAAAGTCCAAGGTTGCGGAAACGCTCGACGAATTCCGCGGCCAGTACAAATACAACTTCATGGACAAGAACGTCCGCGCCTTGTACGCGAACGTGCCCGTCATCACCCAGTGGGACGACCATGAGGTGACGAACAACTGGTCGGATTCGAAGGTCCTCGGCAACGCCTATACCGAGAAGAACATCCGCGTCCTGGCCTCCCGCGCCGCGCAGGCGTTCCACGAATACATGCCGATCGCGACCACGCTGGTCGAGCCGCAGCGCGTCTATCGCAAGATCGCCTATGGCCCGCTGCTCGACGTCTTCATGCTCGACATGCGCACCTATCGCGGTCCGAATGGCGACAATCTGGAGCCGGTCGAAGGCGGCGTCGCGGCGTTCCTCGGCGCAGAGCAGCTCGCCTGGCTGAAGCGCGAGCTCCTGGCCTCGAAGGCGACCTGGAAGGTGATCGCCGCCGACATGCCGCTGTCGCTCGTCGTCTGGGACAATTTCGTCGACAACAAGGGCAAGGGCTTCGAGGCCGTCTCGAACAACAATGCCGGTGTGCCGCTCGGCCGCGAGCTCGAATTCGCTGACCTGCTGCGCTTCATCAAGGCGGCCAAGATCCGCAACACCGTCTGGCTGACCGCCGACGTCCACTATACCGCCGCGCACTACTACGATCCGAACAAGGCCGCCTTCCAGGATTTCGATCCGTTCTGGGAATTCGTCTCGGGTCCGATCCATGCCGGCACCTTCGGCCCGAACGATCTCGACATGACCTTCGGTCCGGAAGTGAAGTTCGTGAAGGCGCCGCCGCAGGGTCAGGTCAATCTGTCGCCCGCATCGGGGCTGCAGTTCTTCGGCCATGTGGCGATCGCGGCGGATAGCCGTGTCATGACGGTGACGCTGCGCGATACCGCCGACAACGCGCTCTGGTCGATCGATCTCGAGCCCAAAAACGCCTGACGATCTGCAAATTGCGATCCGCGACACCGATGACCGGCTTCCGGCTTCGGTGTCGCCTCTGTTCGAACGGCACGATCGGCCTTATCTTGAAGGGAGCAGTTGCTAAACCTGCACAAGAAAGTTAGGTTAGAATTGTATACCGCGCGTCTGGTAGGCGTGCGCAGGATGCCGGGCATGGTGCACGGCAAGAGGATGGACGGGCGACGCATGCGTATGGATCTGGTCAGGAAGGCAAATCGAGCAGCCGACAAGAAAGTGTCGGAAGTTCGCACGATGTTGCGTTCGGCCGGCCTGCGCCCGACGCGTCAACGCCTCGCTCTCGCCGAAATCCTCTTTGCGGAGGGCAACCGCCATATCTCGGCCGAAGGCCTGCACGAAGAGGCCATGGGCCACCGCGTGCCGGTATCGCTCGCGACCGTCTACAACACGCTGCACCAGTTCACCGAGGCCGGACTGCTGCGCGAAGTCGCCGTTGACGGCTCGAAGACCTATTTCGATACCAATACCGAGGACCATCATCACTTCTTCATCGAAGGAGAGAATCAGGTCGTCGATATTCCGATGTCGAACCTCCGCGTGGAGGATCTGCCCGAGCCGATGCCGGGCATGGAGATTGCCCGTGTGGACATCATTGTCCGACTCCGCCGCAAGGATGCGTGATCGAGATCGGCGCCGTTAGCAGATCGACATGAAAAAGGGCCCCGTCGGGCCCTTTTGCTTGAGCGGATCGCTCGTCGATCAGTCGATCGTCTCATCGGGATAGACGCCCCAGAGCCGATCCTGGCGGATCCAGCCTCTGAAACGCGAATCGACCAATCGGCACCAGCCGTTCTCGCAGGCCGTGACGGTGCCGACGACCTTCGGCTGCAGATAGGCAGTGATCTCCGCCGCATCATTCGGCTCGGCGCGGATCGGGAGCGGGTCACCGGTTTCCCAGGGCGCGACCACGGCCGTGCGCTTGCTGACGAGCAGGCTGTGGAAGACCCAGCCCTCCGTTCCATCCGAATCGCGGATGCGGCGCCAGGTGTCGAATTCCTGCACGACCTCGACCGGCAGGCCCGAGCGGGTGAACACCCAGGAGACACGATAATCCTGCCCCGGCCCGACGCGCACATTGACGCGGCCGGCCTTCAAAGACACGAAACGCGGCAGCGGCAATCCGCTCGGCCCGAGCTTGGTTGCGGCGCCCGCAGCACCCTGGGCCTGCGCCTGCGCGCCACCATGCGCCGTCGCCAGCAGCGTTGCAGCGGCCAGACCGAGGCATTTCCCGATCTGGCGCCGGCTGAGCGCCGCACCTTTCCGAGCCTTCACCCCGATATCCCGCATTGTCATCGCCGCCACCATCCCTCTTCGCCGCCCGCCCTGAAGGACCGCCATCTTTCCGGAAGGCTGAAGCATCGGTAGTCTCGTATCTGTCGATGCGCTTCGCGTATGATCGAGCGCAGGAGGGCGATGCCAGCCGTCGAGGTCAGTTTCACCGGCCCGTGGTTAACACGCCCTCAACGAGAGGCTCGCAGTCCCATGAAGAAGAAGCCCCACGTCATCGTAACGCGGCGCCTGCCGGACGCCGTCGAGACGCGGATGCGTGAACTTTTCGACACCCGGCTCAACATCGACGATCGGCCGATGAGCCGCGCCGAACTGGTCGAGGCCGTGAAGACAGCGGACGTGCTGGTGCCGACTGTGACCGACCGCATCGACGCCACCCTGATCACGGAGGCCGGGCCGCAATTGCGGCTGATCGCCAGCTTTTCCAACGGTTTCGATCATATCGACGTCGAGACGGCCCTGGCGCGCGGCATCGTCGTCACGAATACGCCGGGCGTGCTGACCCAGGACACGGCTGACATGACCATGGCGCTGATCCTCGCCGTGCCGCGCCGGCTGGTCGAGGGCGCGCACGTGCTCGATGTCGACCGGGATTGGGCCGGCTGGACACCGACCTGGATGCTCGGCCGCCGCATTTCCGGCAAGCGTCTCGGCATTGTCGGCATGGGTCGGATCGGCGAGGCGGTCGCGCGCCGGGCCAAGGCCTTCGGTCTCTCGATCCACTATCATAACCGCCATCGGGTCGCGCCCGAGGTCGAGGAGGCTCTGGAGGCAACCTACTGGGACAGCCTCGACCAGATGCTGGCGCGCATGGATATCATCTCCGTCAATTGCCCACGCACGCCCGGCACCTATCACCTGCTCTCCGAGCGCCGGCTGAAGCTGATGCGGCCAGAGGCCTATCTGGTCAATACGTCACGCGGCGAAGTCATCGACGAGGCGGCGCTGACGCGACTGCTCGAGGCCGATGCGATCGCCGGGGCCGGCCTCGACGTATTCGAGCACGAGCCTTCCGTGAGCCCGAAGCTGCTGCGCCTCGCCGCCAAGGGCAAGGTCGTGCTGCTCCCCCATATGGGATCCGCCACGATCGAAGGCCGCATCGAGATGGGCGAAAAGGTGCTGATCAACATCCGCGCCTTCTTCGATGGTCACAAGCCGCCGGACCGCGTGCTGCCTTCGATGCTCTGATCACGCTCCCAGTACGCGCGGCGGCGCGGTCGAAGCGCGAATCGTCAACTCGACATCGAGCATCTGACGACGCGCCATGCTGGGCCCCTCGAGGATCATCTGGACCGCCAGCCGACCCATGGCCGCGATCGGCTGCGTCACGGTCGTGAGCGGCGGGTCCGAGAAGGCGCCTTCTGGCACGCCGTCGAAACCGACCACCGATACGTCCTCCGGGACGGCCACTCCCCTGCCCCGCAGCCACTCGATCGCGAACAGCGCGGCGCGGTCCGACATGGCGATCAAGGCGGTCGGATGGGTTGCACTGCCATCGAAGAGTGCCTCGAGCGCGGCGTTGACGCTCTTGCGATCGTTCTCGGTCTCATAGACCGGGACGGCATCCGTATCGATCCCGGCGGCCTTGAGCGATGCGAAATAGCCGCGAAGACGATCCCGCGTTGCGGAGTAGATCGCGGTGTCGATCTGGTCGGGCGTAACGCGGCCGGTTCGATCGTCGACCAGTTGCAGCGACAGAACAGCGATCTCTCGATGCCCCAGATCGACGACATGTTCGGCGATACGGCGCGCTCCGTCGAAATCATCAATGCCGATCTGGGCGATCGTCTCGTCGTCTGTATCGAGTTCCAGCGCGACAAACGGCAATTTCCGATCGCGGGTCAGCTCTACAAGACGATTGCCACCCTCGATGCAAAGGAGAATGAAGCCATCCACGATGGCGCTCTGGATGTTCCAGGCGAGTTTCTCGTCATTGGCTGACGAGACCAATGAGATGCCGGCGCCATGCACATCGAGCGCTTCGGAAATGCCCGACATCAGAACGCGCGCGAACGGATCGTCAAAGAAATAGGACAGCGGCTCGGCAGTCGCGACCCCGATCGCATTCACCTTTCCGGCCCTAAGCAGGCGGCCTTTCGGATCAGGACCGGAATAGCCGAGCTCCCGGGCGACCGCTTCGACTTTTTCCCGCACTTCCGGCCGAACAATCTGCGGCCTGTTGAAGACGTTCGAAGCCGTGCCCTGCGACACGCCGGCAGCCTTCGCCACATCCGAGAGCTTGATCATTCGCTTCACGTCCATCCCCTTGGCATCCGACGCTACCTCATTGCTTGTATCGGTTCAAATTCCCCTTGACGGCGTATCCACTCAAGCCTAGATTGAACCGGTTCAAAGCGTCCGGCTGAACACAAATTGAATCGATTCATTATCTCTGAATCGAGAGGATTAACCATGATTCCCGCCAGCTATTTCTTCAAGTCCATGTATCGCGACCGGTTCGAGGAAATCGAGGCCCCGACCGAAGCGGAAGCCCGGCCGCGCCGTCTTCTCGACCCGCTGTCTGTGCTCATCATCGCTATGAATGCCGGTGCCGCGGCGTTGATGTCTTCGCATCAGTTTCCGGCGAACCATCAGCGGCGGCGATAGCGGATCGTCTCGAAGCGCATCGACAGGGCGTCGACGAGCAGCAATCGGCCGATGAGAGGTTCGCCGATGCCGAGGATGAGCTTCAGCACTTCGGTCGCCTGCAGACTGCCGACAAATCCGACCAGCGCTCCCAATATGCCGACTTCGGCACAATTGGGCAGCAGGCCAGCCGGCGGAGGCGCGGGGAAGAGATCGCGATAGCCCGGATTGGCGCGGCCATCTGTGTTTTCCCAAGGCAACAGGGTTGTGATCGAACCGTCGAAACGGCCCACGGCCGCCGTGACCAGCGGCTTCCGCAGCGCCTCGCAGCGATCGGCGAGAAGGAACCGGGTCTCGAAATTGTCCGATCCGTCGGCGATGACGTCATAGCCTGCGAGGATTTCGTCGACGTTTCCGGCGTCGAGACGAACAGGATGAGGAATCACCGTGACGTGGGGATTGAGGCGCGAAACCGCGTCGCGGGCGCTTTCCGTTTTGGCCGAGCCGATCGAGGCAGTGTCGAACAGGACCTGTCGCTGCAGGTTCGAACGCGAGACGACGTCGTCATCGACCACGCCGAGCCGGCCGACACCGGCGGCCGCGAGATATTGGATCACGGGAGCACCGAGCCCGCCGGCACCGACAACGAGAACGCTGGCCGCTTTCAGTTTCTGCTGACCCGGACCGCCGACCTCGGCGAGAACCAGATGGCGTGCATAGCGCTCGACTTCTTCGGCTGAGAACATCATCCGTCCTATCTAGGCGCAGGAGCCTGCCCTGACGAGAGGCTGCACGTCTTTCGGGAACACACAACCATCCTCCGACATTGAGCCTGCAATGTTTCAGCACTTCGAGAGGATGACATGCACATTCGCATTGGTTTCGACATAGCCTTTGACTGCCAGCAACCGACCCCGACCCTGATGGCGCTCAGCGTCCATCCGTCGCGCGAAGGCAACCTGATCCGCCCGGATACGCTGCGGTCGGATCGCGGCATCGCCATCGACAGCTATGTCGACGGGTTCGGCAATCGCGTCAGCCGCGCCGTGCTGCCGCAGGGACGAACGCATTTGCAGGCTGACGGATTGATCGCCGACCCCGGCGTCCCTGATCCCGTGGTGCCGCATGCACCGATCCACAAGGTCGAGGAGCTGCCCTCCGAATGCCTCGTCTACCTCCTCGGCAGCCGCTATTGCGAGACCGATCGGTTGGGAGACCTGGCCTGGTCGATCTTCGGCCATCTCCCCGCCGACTGGACGCGCGTTCAATCGATCGTCGACTATGTGCATCGTCATCTTCGTTTCAGCTATCCACTGGCCCGCCCGACGCGGACGGCACTCGAAGCCTATAACGAAGGAACGGGCGTTTGCCGCGACTTCGCCCATCTCTCGATCGCGTTCTGCCGGGCCATGAACATTCCGGCCCGCTATTGCACCGGCTATCTCGGCGATATCGGCGTGCCGCATGACCCGGCCCCGATGGATTTCTCCGCCTGGTTCGAGGCCTATCTGGGCGGTCGCTGGTACACATTCGATGCGCGCCACAACAAGCCGCGCATCGGGCGCATCGTCATGGCGCGTGGTCGTGATGCAACCGATGTCGCCATCACCAACAGCTTCGGCAGTGCGGCGCTCGTCCAGTTCACCGTCATCACGGAAGAAGTGACCCAGGCCGCGGCCGCCTGACCGGCGGCCTCGGCAAACAGTCCTGGATCACGTCCTTCTATCACTTGGTGCCGTACATCCGGTCGCCCGCATCGCCGAGGCCCGGGATGATATAGCCCTTGTCGTTCAACTGCTTGTCGATCGATGCGGTGAAGACCGGCACGTCGGGATGCGTGCCATGGAAGCGACTGATGCCCTCAGGCGCGGCGAGCAGGCAGACGAAGCGGATATCCTTGGCGCCGCGCTCCTTCAGCCGGTCGATGGCCGCGATCGCCGAGTTGGCGGTGGCCAGCATCGGATCGACCACGACGGTCAGCCGCTCATCGAGATCGTCCGGCGCCTTGAAATAGTATTCCACGGCCGTCAGGGTCTTGGGATCGCGATAGAGCCCGATATGGGCGACACGTGCCGCCGGCACCAGATCCAGCATGCCTTCGAGCAGTCCGTTGCCGGCTCGCAGCACGGAGGCGAAGACGAGCTTTTTGCCGGCGAGCGTCGGCGCCTTCATCTCGGCGAGCGGCGTCTCGATCGTGGTTGTCGTCAGTTCGAGATCGCGCGTGACCTCGTAGCAGAGCAGCGTCGCGATCTCGCGCAGAAGCTGGCGGAAACCGGCTGTCGAGGTGTGCTTGTCCCTCATGATGGTCAGCTTGTGCTGGACCAGGGGATGGTTGATCACCGTTACGCTGTTCATTGCTCGCCTCTCTTGCTGGATGGCACAAACTAGCGCGCCGCTTTCGCGCTGCAAACGTCTGCCGTGATCGGGAGCACTTTGTCCCCGCCGATCGGCCCTGAACTGGCATGATCTTGCCCGCTGCCGTCGGCCCGTCCTAAACTTGCCGCCCCTTAGGAGCCTTCAGCGCCATGTGCTGCACCCGACCGATTCGTTCCACCCCCCTCCCCGCAACCTTTCGCACGGCCTCGGCCGCGACAGTCCGTGACTGCGCGAGGCGCGGAGCATGAGCGTCCTTCGCCCCAAGGTGGAACTGCACTGCCATGTCGAAGGCGCCGCGTTTCCCGCGCTGGTGCAACGCGTGGCGGCACGGAACGGTATCGATCTTCCCGGCCTCTTCGACGCGGAGGGCCAGTTCCTCTGGCATGATTTCAGCTCCTTCCTCGGGGCCTATGACCAGGCCTCGGCCGTGTTTCGGACGCCGGAGGACTTCCGGGACCTGACCTTCACCCATTTCACCTCCATCGCAGCCGAGGGCGCGATCTACGGCGAGGTCTTCATTTCGGTCGACCATGGCTTCGCCTCCGGCCTCAGTTATGCGGATTATGTCGGCGGGCTCGCTCAGGGCATTCTGGACGCCGAGGCTGAAACGAGCATCGTCGGCCGCATGGTCGCCACTGGCGTGCGCCATTTCGGACCGGACCGTGTGCGCGCCGCCGCGGAAATCGCCGCCAATGAGCCGCATCCGCTGGTCACTGGATTTGGGGTCGCCGGCGACGAGCGGATGCATCATCCGCGCGACTTCATCGATGCCTTCCGGATCGCGGGCGAAGCGGGTCTCGGGCTCACGGCCCACGCCGGGGAACTTTGCGGCCCGGAAAGCGTGCGCGCGGCGCTCGACCATTTGAACATAAGCCGCATCGGGCATGGCGTCCGCGCGATCGAGGATCCGGCGCTGGTCGAACGCATTGTGAGCGAGGGGGTCGTGCTGGAGCTCTGCCCCGGCTCGAATGTTGCGCTCGGCCTCTACCCCGATATTGCCAGCCATCCCTTCCGCAGACTGATGGAGGCGGGCGTCAGGGTCACGGTGAGTTCCGACGATCCGCCCTATTTCGGCTCGTCCATCGGCGCGGAATATGAGTGGCTCGAGCACGACCAGCAATTTGACGAGGCCGAGTTCGCTCAAATCAACCGGACCGCCGTCGAAGCAGCCTTTGTCGACGAGGCAACGCGATCCCGCCTTCTCGCCAGACTGACGGACTGAGGAGATTTCATGCGCCGCACCGCATCGTTCGTCGGCTCGATGATCGCCGCGGCGATCATCTTCTCCCAGCCCGCCGCGGCCGGCTGGCGCGATGATCTGAAGGTCCTGCGGGTCGGCTTCCTGGCAGGCGAGAATCCATCCTATGCGGTCACACGATTGGAGAGCTTTCGGTGGCAGCTCCAATCTGGATTGGCTGTGCCGGTGGAGCTCTTCCCCGCTCGCAGCTACAGCGCGCTGATCGAGGCCGAAGCGAGCGGGCGCATCCAATATGCGATCCTGTCGTCGTTGGCCTTTGTCGCGCTAGATGAGCGCTGCCACTGCGGCGAACCGATTGCCCAGCCGGTCACCGATGCCGGCTCGCGTGGTTTTCGCGCCATGATCGTAGCGAAGGAGGATGGCCCGATCCGCACGCTCGCTGACGCCAAGGGCGCGCGGCTCGCGATCGGCGCCCGCGATTCGCTGTCGGGCCGGATTGCGCCTTTTGCCGGACTCGCATCCGAAGGTATCGAGCCGGATGAGTATTTCGCTCGCATCATTGAGACGAAGGACGCGAAGGCGGCATTGGACACGCTGGCTGCCGGCGAGGCCGATCTTGCGGTTGCCTGGTCGACCGCGCCTGACCCGATGAGCCGGGCCTCTGGCAGCGGTCCTCTCGGCAATATTCCGGTCGATGGAGCCGAACCCCTGCCCCCGCTTCGGCTGATCTGGCAATCGGACCTGGTTCCGTTCGGCCCGCATGTCGTGAGAACCGATTTGCCACCCGAGGCACGCGCCGCGATCCTCCAGACGCTGCTTAGCCTGCAGGCCTCTGCGCCGGAAGCCTATGACGCCGTCGAGGCAGGCTTCTCCGGGGGCTTCGTGGAAGCCGATCCCTTGCTGTACCGACGGTTTGCCGCGTCGCTCGCCGCGGCGCGCCTATCGGATTCCCTCACCTTCACGGACCAGCCATAGTCCATGTCGGCAGCGCCACGCGCTACGCCGCAGCCCGTGCGGTCAGGATTCAGGAGACGACTTCAGTGCTCGTCAGGATGTTGTCCTGCATGCGGAGCAAGGTGAGGCGCAACGTTTCGACGACTTCGGGATCAATGCCGCGTTCCGCGTCTTCGCGGACAGACTTGCCGATCGTGCGAATGCGTCGGACCATGCTGGCGGCATTGGGCGTCAGGCGGATCAGCTTCGCCCGACGATCGGCCGGGTCGGGGATGCGCTCGACGAGGCCTGCAGCCTCAAGCCGATCGAGAAAGCCCACCAGCGTCATCGGCTCGACACAGAGCTCGTCCGCCAGCGTCGACTGACGAAGCCCGGGACGTCGGCTGATGAAGGCGAGCGTGCGCGCCTCTGCGACCGTTAGACCGAGCCCGCCATTTTCCAACGCCTTTTCGAAGCGTCTGCGCAACAATCGCGCGACGTCGACCAGGACAAAACCAAGCGGATCTTCTATGGTCGCAGCCAAAAGGTGACACCCCTATACAGATTATACGTTGTCCATATAATATAGAATTTGATTTTTCTAGTCAATAACGTGATCAACGTATGCGCGCAAATTGAACGCCCTGTAACCTTCAGGACATGACCCCGGATCGCCAATATCGGCGTCATGTTCGATCGAGGTTGCGTTTTCAAAGCGTTTCGAGCATTTTGCGCCGCAAAATCGACCGGCCGTGACGAGCTCCTCTCGGCGCCGCCGCCTATTCGGATTCACAAATGACCCTACGCAATATCGCCATCATCGCGCACGTCGATCATGGCAAGACCACGCTGGTCGACAAGCTTCTGCAGCAGTCGGGCTCGTTCCGTGACAATCAGCGCGTCGCTGAACGTGTCATGGACTCGAACGACATCGAAAAAGAGCGCGGAATTACCATTCTCGCCAAGGCGACATCGATCGTCTGGAAGGATGTCCGCATCAACATCGTCGACACCCCCGGCCACGCCGATTTCGGCGGCGAGGTCGAGCGCATCCTCAATATGGTCGATGGCGTGATCGTTCTTGTCGATGCGGCCGAGGGCCCGATGCCCCAGACGAAGTTCGTCGTCGGCAAGGCGCTCAAGGTCGGCCTGAAGCCGATCGTCGCGATCAACAAGGTCGACAAGCCCGACGCGCGCATCCAGGAAGTCGTGAACGAGGTCTTCGACCTCTTCGCCGCCCTGGACGCCACCGACGAGCAGCTCGATTTCCCGATCCTCTATGGTTCGGCCAAGCAGGGCTGGATGGGCCGCTCGCCTGACGCCTCGCATGACGCCGGCATGGCGCCGCTCTTCGACCTCGTGCTCGAGCACGTTCCGGAGCCGCATGTCGAGGACGGTCCGTTCCGCATGATCGGCACGCTTCTGGAAGCCAATCCCTATCTCGGCCGCCTGATCACGGGCCGCATCACGTCCGGCACGGTCAAGCCGACGCAGATGCTGAAGGTCCTGTCGCAGGACGGCTCGACCGTCGAGAGCTTCCGCGTCTCGAAGATCCTCGCTTTCCGCGGCATCGAGCGCCAGCCGATCGAGGAAGGCGTCCCGGGCGACATCGTCGCGATTGCCGGCATGACCAAGGGCACCGTCGCCGACACCTTCTGCGACCCCTCGATCAACGAGCCTATCGCCGCCCAGCCGATCGATCCGCCGACCGTCTCCATGACCTTCATGGTCAATGACAGCCCGCTCGCCGGCACCGAAGGCGACAAGGTCACCAGCCGCATGATCCGCGATCGCCTGATGAAGGAAGCGGAAGGCAATGTCGCGCTGAAGATCGAGGAATCGGCCGGCAAGGACGCCTTCATCGTGTCGGGCCGCGGCGAATTGCTGCTCGCCATCCTGATCGAGAACATGCGCCGCGAAGGCTATGAACTCGGCGTTTCGCGCCCGCGCGTCGTCTTCCAGAAGGACGAGAGCGGCCAGACGCTGGAGCCGATCGAGGAAGTCATCATCGACGTGGACGAGGAGCATTCCGGCGTCGTCGTGCAGAAGATGGCCGAACGCAAGGCCGAGATGATCGAGATGCGCCCCTCCGGCGGCGATCGCCTGCGTCTGGTCTTCCATGCCCCGACGCGCGGCCTGATCGGCTATCAGGGCGAGTTGCTGACCGATACGCGTGGCACGGCGATCATGAACCGCCTGTTCCACGCCTATGCTCCCTACAAGGGCGAGATCGCCGGCCGCCGCAACGGCGTGCTGATCGCGAACGAATCCGGCGAGGCCGTCGCCTATGCGCTCTGGAACCTGGAAGATCGCGGCCCGATGATGATCGAGCCCGGCTGGAAGGTCTATGAGGGCATGATCGTCGGCGAGCATACGCGCGACAACGATCTCGAGGTCAACGTCCTCAAGGGCAAGAAGCTCTCCAACGTCCGTTCGGCCGGCAAGGACGAGGCGGTTCGCCTCACCCCGCCAATCCGCATGACGCTGGAGCGCTCGCTCTCCTGGATCTCGGACGACGAACTCGTCGAAGTGACGCCGAAATCCGTGCGCCTGCGCAAGACGATCCTCGATCCGACGGAGCGCAAGCGCGCCGATCGTTCGAGCAAGACCGCCTGATCGAGCGAAATGGCCCGGGATGTCGCGCTGGCGTGAAAGCGCTGCTGTGACGTCCCGGCCACTTCGTTCCAAAGAGCGTTTCCAAACTGCGACAAACCCTCTTCCGCGAAGCGAAAAGCGGTCCTATCTTGATCGACATGAGCACTCTGTCGATCGGTGTCCGCCGGGCTGAAGCGAGTGACGCGGAAGCGATAGCCGCAGTCCATGATAGTGCTTGGCGTCAGGCCTATAACGGCCTGATCCCCGCACGCGAACTGACCCGCATGATCGTGCGGCGCGGTCCGAACTGGTGGCATCGCGCCATTCGGCGCGGAACCGGCATTCTGGTGATCGATGTCGGCGGCGCCGTGGTCGGCTATGCCACCTTCGGTCCGAACCGGGCGCGCAATCTGATCCAGCGCGGCGAAGTCTATGAAATCTATCTGAGGCCCGAATATCAGGGCGTCGGCCTCGGCTCGCGCCTCTTCCTGGCGGCGCGGCGGGAACTTCTGCGCCATGGCTTCGATTCCGCCGTCGTCTGGGCCCTCGCCGACAATGAAGGCGCCTGCCGCTTCTACAAGAACGCCGGTGGACGCAAGGTGGCGCGCGGCAGCGAACGCTTCGGCAACGCCACCCTGGCCAAGGTCGCCTTCGCCTTTGCGCGCGGCTGAGGCCGCGCTCGGAAGCGACGGCCGCACGGCCTTCGACGCGCTGCAACAATTCATCCTTGCCGATGACGGGCGCCCCGCTTAAGACAGCCTCGTTCTCACCCAAGGAAATCTTTCATGCGCATCGATGCTGTTCCGATCGGCAAGAATCCCCCGCAGGATATCAACGTCATCATCGAGGTTCCCGTCGGCGGAGAACCGATCAAGTACGAGATGGACAAGGAAGCCGGCGCGCTCTACGTCGATCGCTTCCTCTATACGCCGATGCGCTATCCCGGCAATTACGGCTTCGTCCCGCACACGCTCTGCGGTGACGGTGACCCGATAGACGTGCTCGTCGCCAACCAGCGTGCGATCGTCCCCGGCGCGATCATGAACTGCCGCCCGGTCGGCGTGCTGAAGATGCGCGACGAGGGCGGCGAAGACGAGAAGATCCTGGCCGTGCCGTCGAACAAGCTGACGCGGCGTTACGAGAAGGTCCTGAGCTACAAGGACCTGCCCGAGATCACGCTGCAGCAGATCGAGCACTTCTTCCGCCACTACAAGGATCTCGAGAAGAACAAGTGGGTCGAGATCACAGGCTGGGGCGATCTCGCCGAGGCCGAATCGCTGATCGTCGACGCGATCGAGCGCGCCAAGAAGGCCTGACGTCCGTGGACCCCACGCGGCGCAGCGTCCTGACCCTCCTTGCAGCCGCGCCACTGGCAACGGCACCGGCCCTGGCGGCAGAGACCGCCGGGGCTTTCCTGGCCGAAATCTACAGCCATTATACCGGCGAGGGCGGCATGGGCGTGCCGCTCGACAACCCAGCGACGGTGGAACGCTATTTCGAGCCGACGCTGGCCAAACTCATCAATGACGACGCCGCGCAGGCGGCCGAAGTCGACGATCTGCCGGAGCTCAACGGCGATCCCTTCGTCGACGCCCAGGATTGGGACCTCGCCAATCTCAAGGCCACCACCGATGCCAGCGGACCGGACAGCGCGTCCGGCCATGTCACCTTCGACAATATGGGCGAGGCAAAGGCGATCGACATTGATATGGTGCGAACGGCCAAGGGCTGGCGCATCGCCGATATCCATTGGAGCGAAGGCTCGCTGCGCGGGCTCTATACGCACTGAGCGCTCAGCCCTTCAGGGCGAGCGCCTCCAGCCTACGAGCGAGTTCCACGGCATCCCCGACGAGGCGGACGGTCTTCAGCCGCGCCGTGTGGCCCGCGACGACGCTCACCGCGGAACGCGGCCAATCGAGCGACTTGGCGACCAGTAGTTCGAGCGCCGCATTGGCCGCCCCCTTCTCCGGAACGGCGCGCACGCGCGCCAGCGCCACGCGGCGGCCGTCTGACAGGGTGCCCACGCCATCGATCTGGTCGCGCCCGCCTCTGGGGGTCAGCCGCACGTCGAGCAGCGCGCCATCCGCCACGCAGCGGAAGAATCGGTCGCTCAAAAGACGTAGGGGTAGATGTAGCGGATGATGACCTGCTGGATCAGGATGACGCCGAGCAGCAGGATGACCGGCGAGATGTCGATGGCACCTAGCGTCGGCACCACACGGCGAATCGGCCGCAATACCGGCTCTGTCGCCTGGTAGAGGAAATTGCCGATCGACGAGACGACCTGATTGCGAGGATTGACCACCCCGAAGGCATAGAGCCAGCTGAAGATCGCACTGGCGATCACGATCCACCAATAGAGGTTGAGGGCGATCATGACGACGTCGAGAATGGCGCGCATTGGGTTCCCGGTAGCAATCGCGGAGGAAGCGGACGTCCCTTCATGTAGCCGCGCACCGACCGCCCTGCAACCCGCTCGCCGCATGCGAAATGAGGCAGGAGCAGAAGCTTGACAGCGATGGGCGCCACACCCTAAATGGCGCCCGTCGCTCAGCGACGGGGCCGTAGCTCAGATGGGAGAGCGCTGCAATCGCACTGCAGAGGTCAGGGGTTCGATTCCCCTCGGCTCCACCAATTATACCTTCCGATATTTGGCACCGTATCCCTGGCCTCGGTCTTCCGAGCCATGAACTCGTGCCTTGCGGGATGTTTGGTGTTCGAAAACATCGCGTCTGGTGAGCCCGTGGAACGGGCTTCGACCCGATGCACGAAGCGCGTGGTATGGCGTTTTCAGCCGCAATGCGGCATCCACGGCAAGAAACACCATTCCGGGCCGCGCTTCCCCTGGACCACGCGGCTCCGGGCCAGACGTCGTTTGGCCACACGTCAGAACTTCACCCCCACGCCGGCTTTTGCACCGACCGCCATCTGGCCGTCACCTTCGATGTTGAAGAGGAACCCGCCATCGACCGTCCAGGCGGTCGGCGTGTTGAGGCTCAGCCCCGCAGAGATCTGGCCGAAGGCGCCCGAACCATCGAGCCCCGCGAAGCCGCCCGTGAGACCCAGTTTCGGCGCGAGAAGGGAGCCATCCCCGAGCGCGAACTGCCGCGTGATTTCCGCGCCGAGGCTGACCCGCAACTGTTCGGTCGCGAAGCCCTGAACAGCCAACAGGTTGCCAATGCCGTTCTGCACATCATAGTCAGGGACGTCCTCATTGAGATAGACGGCCCGCAGTTTCGGCGTGACGGTGGTGACGTCGTCGAGTTGCCACTCACCATCGATCGAACTGTCCAGCAGCCAGCGCCGCGAGTCGAACGATCCATCCCAGAAATCGGTTTCGATCGAATTCGAAGAGCCGCCATAGAGCAGGCTCGCATTCCAATAGACGCCACTGCCGACTTCGAAAGAAGCATAGGGCCCCGCGAGCCAGCCATTGCCCGTGATCTGGTCATCCCCATTGGTCGGATCGGTCATCCGGTCGAAGTGGAAGGATAGGCCCACGAGAGCCTTCTCGCTGACCAGATAGTCCGCCCCGGCCGACACCATGCCGAAGCTGCCCCATTGGTTGCCGTTCTCCTCCCGATTATGGACCGCGAACGTTCCGTCGATCCACATGTTGAAGGGCGCCGAATAGGCCGCCGCGCCGGCCGGGCGATCGCCTGCGCTGGTGGCTGCCGTGATCTGGCTCAGGCTGGTGGAAAAGTTGAAGCTGAGGCCATCATAGGACGGCGACAGGTCCGACGACGTGGCGCTTGTCGCCGTCGCCATGCGGCGACGCTCGACCAGTCCTGGCACCTTGATCGTCGAGGCGATCAGGTTCTGTCGCGTCTGCACGAAGCCGCGCACCAGAGTGTCGATCGCGGCCGCGACCACGACGCGGTCATAGCTTAGATTATAGGTGACACTCCCGACATTGGAGGTGCCCAGCGAACTGGTGAGTTGGAACGTCACCCTGGCCTGGCCAGAATAGGCCGGATTGGGGATGAACTTGAGATAGAACTGCAGCGGCGTGGACCCGCTGGCCTGCGCATATTGCGTATCGACGATCTTGGCTTCGCCGGCATTGCGCGGCTGCACCGAGACGATCCGCGCATCGAGGAATGGCCCCCCAGTTGCGCCACGGGTCAAATCCAAGTTCGGCGGCGCTTCGCCTTCCGGCACGGTGATTTCATAGTCCGAAACCGTGACGACCCGATCCCCGACTGTCAGTTGGTAGCTCGCCGTCGCCGTATTGCCATTCCTGTCGCTGGCTTGGATCGTAAAGCTGTAGTCCCCTTCGGTGTTGTCGCCGAGCGGACCGGACAGTGCGCCGGTCGATACGTTGAGGATCATGCCGTCCGGCAACGCGCCGCCCACGGTCTGGAACAGGACAGCCCCGACCCCGCCGGTCGCGGTGATCGCGAAGGAATAGTCTTCGCCGGCCATGGCTTGCGGCAGCCGGGACCCGCTGGCTGGTGTCATCACGAGCGTCGAGGCCGTCTGGCGCGTCACGACGACCGTATAGGTCTCGCTGGTCACCCCATCCTCGGCCGTCGCCACGACCGTGATCGTGTTGGCGCCGACATCGAGGCTGATGGCGCCGGAACTGCTGCCGGAGCGGACCGGCGTGCCGTTGACCGTGATCGTGGTCCCGGCATCCGCCGCGGTCGGGCTCACCGTCGTGGTCGACGTCGCGTTCGGGACGTCGATGCTGTAGCTCGTCGTCGACGAAGTAAAGGCTGGCTCCAGCGTGCCGGCACTGAGGCTCAGGCTCGACAGCGCTGCATCCGTCGAGGCCGGCGCCGCACGGTTCACCGTCACCGTATAGGTCTCGATCGTCACGCCGTCCTCGGCCGTCGCCACGACCGTGATCGTGTTGGCGCCGACATCGAGGTCGATCGCGCCGGAACTGCCTCCAGAGGTGACCGGCGTGCCGTTGACCGTGATCGTGGCCCCAGCATCCGTTGCCGTCGGACTTACCGTTGTCGCCGACGTCGCGTTCGGAACGTCAACGCTGTAGCTCGTCGTGGACGCGGAGAAGGCTGGGGTAAGATCGCCAGCACTGAGGTTCAGGCTCGACAGCGACGCATCCGTCGAGGCCGGAGCGGCGCGGTTCACCGTCACCGTATAGGTCTCGCTGGTCACCCCATCCTCGGCCGTCACGGCGACCGTGACCGTGTTGGCGCCGACGTCGAGGCTGATGGCGCCCGAACTGCTGCCGGAGGTGACAGGTGTTCCGTTGACCGTGATCGTGGCGCCTTCATCCGCCGCCGTCGGGCTCACCGTCGTGGTCGACGTCGCGTTCGGGACGTCGATGCTGTAGCTCGTGGTGGACGAAGCGAAGGCTGGCTCCAGCGTGCCGGCACTCAGACTCAGGCTCGACAGCGTTGCATCCGTCGAGGCCGGCGCCGCACGGTTCACCGTCACCGTATAGGTCTCGATGGTCACCCCGTCCTCGGCCGTCGCCACGACCGTGATCGTGTTGGCGCCGACATCGAGGTCGATCGCGCCGGAACTACCTCCAGAGGTAACCGGCGTGCCGTTGACCGTGATCGTGGCCCCAGCATCCGTTGCCGTCGGACTTACCGTTGTCGTCGACGTCGCGTTCGGCACGTCGATGCTGTAGCTCGTCGTACCCGAAGCGAAGGCTGGCTCCAGCGCGCCGGCACTGAGGCTCAGGCTCGACAGCGTTGCATCCGTCGAGGCCGGAGCGGCGCGGTTCACCGTCACCGTATACGTCTCGCTGGTCACCCCATCCTCGGCCGTCGCCACGACCGTGATCGTGTTGGCGCCGACATCGAGGTCGATCGCGCCGGAACTACCTCCAGAGGTAACCGGCGTGCTGTTGACCGTGATCGTGGCCCCAGCATCCGTTGCCGTCGGACTTACCGTTGTCGTCGACGTCGCGTTCGGCACGTCGATGCTGTAGCTCGTCGTGGACGAGGCAAAGGCTGGCTCCAAAGCGCCGGCGCTCAGACTCAAGTCCGACAAAGTCGCATCCGTTGAGGCGGGTGCGGCGCGGTTGATTGCCACCGTATAGGTTTCGCTCGTCGCGCCGTCCGACGCCGCGACCTCGACCGTGATCGTATTGGCGCCGACGTCGAGAGGTATCCCGCCGGAACTGCCGCCCGAGGCGACCGGCGCGCCATTGACCGCGATCGTTGCGCCGGCATTAGCCGCCACCGGCGTCACCGTTGTGGTCGCCGTCTCGTTCGGCACGTCCATGCTGTAGCGCGTGGTGGATGGGGCGAAGGCCGGCTCCAGCGCGCCCGCGCTCAGACTGAGGCCCGACAGGCGGGCATCCGAGTTCGGATCTATGGCGATCGTATATTCCCGATAGATATCGCCGTCCGCCCTGCCGAATTTGGCTACGAATGTATAGCGGCCGGGCGCGGTTGGTGTTCCCGCTATCGACAGCCTTGTGCCAGCGAATCCGAATGTCAGGCCGGGCGGGAGGCTTCCGGACGATATCGAAGGGGTGACATCCGAAGTCACGCCAGGACGGGTGGTAAACCGGACGGTGTAGGCCGAGCCCACACTTCCGTCGGGCAAAAGCCCCGCGGCCGGCGTGACGGTGAACGCTTCTCCGTCCGCCAGCGCGGCAAAACTATAGGAGCCCACCACCGTGCTGCCCAGCGCGTCGGTGGCCAAGACCGAGAACGGCCAGGTCGTCGCAATCGTCGGGGTGCCCGACAAGACGCCATCCGCCGACAGGCTGAACATGCTTGCCGGCAATTGAGACGAGCCGAAAATTGCGAAAGTGTAGGGCGCAACGCCACCGCTGACTGTGAACTGTGTCTGATACGGTGTTCCAACTTGGCCGGTGAATACCGTTGACAAGTCGGGCGCGATGACGAGCGCCGCCAGGCGCGTGACGATGACCGTATAGGTCGATGTCGGTCCCGAGACCGGCGTAACGACAATCTCGACCGTATTGGCCCCCACAGCGAGGTCGAGCGCATCAGAGCTACTGCCCGAGGTGACCGGTGTTCCGTTGACCGTGATGACGGCGCCGGCATCGGTCGCCGTGGGCGTCACGCGCATGGTCGCCACCAAATACGGAACATTGACGCTGTAGCTCGTCGTACCCGAAGCGAAGGCTGGCTCCAGCGCGCCGGCACTCAGACTCAGGCTCGACAACGTCGCATCCGTCGAGGCCGGCGCCGCACGGTTCACCGTCACCGTGTAGGTCTCAATCGTCACCCCATCCTCGGCCGTCGCCACGACCGTGATCGTATTGGCGCCGACATCGAGGCTGATGGCGCCCGAACTGCTGCCGGAGGTGACGGGCGTTCCGTTCACTGCAATCGTCGCACCGGCATCCGTCGCTGTCGGGCTCACCGTCGTGGTCGACGTCGCGTTCGGGACGTCGATGCTGTAGCTCGTCGTCGACGAAGCGAAGGCTGGCTCCAACGCGCCGGCACTGAGGCTCAGGCTCGACAGCGTCGCATCCGTCGAGGCCGGCGCCGCACGGTTCACCGTCACCGTATAGGTCTCGATGGTCACCCCGTCCTCGGCCGTGACCGCGACCGTGATCGTATTGGCACCGACATCAAGATCGATCGCGCCGGAACTACCGCCCGAGGTGACCGGCGTGCCGTTGACCGTGATCGTGGCCCCAGCATCCGTTGCCGTCGGGCTCACCGTCGTGGTCGCGGTCTCGTTCGGCACATCGATGCTGTAGCTCGTGGTGGACGAAGCGAAGGCTGGTTCCAGCGCGCCGGCACTGAGGCTCAGGCTCGACAGCGTTGCATCCGTCGAGGCCGGCGCCGCACGGTTCACCGTCACCGTATAGGTCTCGATCGTCACGCCATCTTCGGCCGTCGCCACGACCGTGATCGTATTGGCGCCTACATCGAGGTCGATCGCGCCGGAACTGCTGCCTGAGCTGACCGGCGTGCCGTTGACCGTGATCGTGGCCCCAACATCCGTTGCCGTGGGCGTCACCGTCGTGGTCGCGGTCGCGTTCGGCACGTCGATGCTATAGCTCGTCGTACCCGAAGCGAAGGCTGGCTCAAGCGCGCCGGCGCTCAGACTCAGGTCTGACAAAGTCGCATCCGAGGTCGAACGGACGAGGACCGTATAGGCCCGGTATAGATCGCCACTGGTCTTGCTGAATTTGAGGACAAAGCTGTATGAGCCCGGCGCGGTGGGTGTTCCCGCGATCGACCGCCTTGATGCGGCGCCGGCCAGGGCCAGACCAGGCGGCATGCTTCCCGAAGATATGGATAGCGTGATGTCGGAGAAGCCGCCCGGCATGGCCACCAATGGGAGTTGGTAGGGAACGCCGACATGACCCTCAGGCAACGGGCCTTCCGGCGGCCTGATGGTGAACGTCTCGTCATCGGCCAAGGCTGCAAAAGTATATTGCCCGAGATAGGTGTCTCCCAGCGCGTCGGTGAGGCGGATGGAGAACGTCCAATAGGTGGAGATGGGAATTGGCCCTGACAGGACGCCATCCGCCGACAGGCTCAATGTGTTCTCGGGCAGTTGGGTCGACGATACGAACTCATAGGTATACGGTGCCAATCCGCCGTAGCCGGAGAATTGGATCTCGACCGGCACACCCACTTTTCCGGTGAAGTTCGAGGTGGAGCTGCCGCTCGAGGTCATCCCCATGAGAGCGAGCCGCGTGACGACGACCGTATAGGTGGTTTGTGGGCCGGAGCGCGGCGTGACGACGATGGAGATCGTGTTGGCGCCGACCTTGAGGCTGGTTGCGCCGGAACTACCTCCAGAGGTAACGGACGTGCCGTTGACCGTGATCGTCGCGCCGGCGTCCGTCGCTGTCGGCGTGACCGTCATCGTCGCGGACAGATACGGAACCATGACGCTGTAGCTCGTGGTGCCGGATGCGAAGGCCGGGCTGAGACTGCCGACGCTCAGGCCCAGATTCGACAGCGTCGCATCCGTCGATGCCGGCGCGGCGCGGTTGACCGTCACCGTATAGGTCTCGCTCGTCACCCCGTCCTCGGCCGTTACCGCGACCGTGATGGTATTGGCGCCCAAATCGAGACTGATAGCGCCGGAACTACCTCCAGAGGTAACCGGCGAGCCGTTCACCGTAATCGTCGCGCCGTCATCCCTCGCCGTGGGCGTCACCGTGGTGGCCGCGGTCTCGTTCGGGACGTCGACGCTGTAGCCCGTCGTTGACGAGACGAAGGCCGGTTCCAATGCGCCGGCGCTCAAGCTCAGGTCCGAAAGGCTGGCGTCAGAGGCCGGATCCACCAATATCGTATATTGTCGGAATATTTCGCTGTCGGTCCTGCTGAACTTGACGACAAATGTGTAGCGGCCGGGCTCAGTCGGCGTTCCATCTATTGCCATCCTCTCCCCGACGCGCGTGATCGTCAGGCCGGGGGGCAAACTCCCGGAAGAGATCGATGGCGTAACGCTCGAAACGACGCCGGTGCTTACCCCGAACCGAACGCCGTAAGGCGCGCCGACACTACCCTGAGACAGCAGCCCTTCAGGGACATTGACACCGAAAGCCTCGCCATCTTTCAGCGATGCCAAAGTGTAGCTGTGCACGACTGTGCTGCCCAGCGCATCGGTGGCCCGCACCGAGAATGGCCAATAGGCGGCGATCGAAGCGGTTCCCGACAGGACGCCATCCGCCGACACGCTGAACATACTTGCCGGCAAAAGAGACGAACTGACACGCTCATATGTGTAGGGTCCAAGCCCGCCGCTCGCAGTGAACTGGGTCTGAAACGGCGTGTCGACCTTGGTCGTGAATACCGTTGACACAGCGGGTGTGAGGTCGAGATCCTCCAGACGCGTGACGGCGATCGTGTAGGTCGATGGCGGTCCCGAGGTCGGCGTCACGACGATCTCGATGGTGTTGACGCCCACGCTCAGAGCGAGCGCCCCCGAGCTGACGCCTGATGTGACCGATGTGCCGTTCACCTTGATGGTCGCGCCGGCATCTGTGGCCGTGGGCGTCACCATCATCGTGGTCGTCTTATAGGGAACGTTGACGCTATAACGCGTCGTCTCCGATGCGAAGACGGGATCAAGGCTGCCGACGCTCAGGCCCAGATTCGACAGCGCCGCATCCGTCGATGCCGGAGCGGCGCGGTTGACCGTCACCGTATAGGTCTCGCTCGTCACCCCGTCCGACGCCGCAACCGCGACTGTGATCGCATTGGCGCCGACATCGAGCGGTATCGCGCCGGAGGTGGCGCCTGACGCCACCGGCGTGCCATTGACCTTGATCGCGGCGCCGGCATCCACGGCTGTCGGGCTCACCGTCGTCGTTGTCGTTTCATTGGGAACGTCGACGCTATAGCTGGTCGTGCCCGAGGCAAAGGTCGGGGTGAGACTGCCGGCGCTCAAGTTGAGGCCCGACAGGCGAGCATCCGAGGTCGGATCGACCGCGATCGTATATTCCCGGTATATCGCGCTGTCGACCTTGCTGAACTTGACAACGAAGGTGTAGCGGCCGGGCGCGGTCGGCGTGCCACTGATCGCCAGCCTCGTGCCGATGAGACTGATGGTGAGGCCGGGCGGCAAGCTTCCGGAGGCTATGGAGGGCGTGAGATCCGAGGCGGAGCCTGGGTTCACACTGAAGCGAACGCTGTAAGCCGAGCCGACGCTGCCCTGACTGAGAAGGCCTTCAGCCGGGCTGACGGCGAACGCTTCGCCGTCTTTCAGCGAGACCATATTGTAGGAGCCTATCGACGTGCTTCCCAGCGCGTCGGTAGCCAGCACTGAAATTGTCCAGGTGGTGGAGATGGTCGCGGTTCCCGACAGGATGCCATCCGTCGACACGCTGAACAGGCTCGCGAAATTATCGCTGCCGCTGCGAAGCTCGAATCTGTAGGGCGCAAGTCCACCACTGGCCGTGATCTGGGTCTGGTACGGCGCACCGAGGGGGGCGTAAAATGTCGTGGCCGCGGCGGGTGCAATCAGAAAGGGCTTAAGGCGGGTGACCGCAATCGTATAGGTCGATTGCAGTCCCGAGGTCGGCGTGACGACGATCTCGATCGTGTTGACGCCCACGCTCAGATCGAGCGGCTTCGAACTGCCGCCGGAGGCGACCGACACACCGTTGACTTTGATCGTGGCGCCGGAGTCGGTTGCCGTCGGCGTTACCGTCATCGTCGTGGTCAGGTTTGGAACATTGACGCTGTAGCTGGTCACCCCCGGCGAGAAGACCGGATCGAGTGTCCCCACGCTCAGGCTCAGGCTCGACAGTGTCGCGACGGAAGCTGCGGCGGCCGGGTTCGCGCTTGTGGCGAGGAAGCAGAAGGCGGCGATGAAGGCCATCAGACCGAGACGGACGCAATGAAAGGCTCGGAAGCTGTTCGCCCGATTCGCAATTGCCGTCATCATGCCCCGCCCGATCTGCGCCGCCTGCCCGCGGCAATGCCGTCATCGCCTCAGGTGGTAAAGACGATTGCCCGATCCGCCGCTGGACCATCGTTCTGCACGCACCCTCGATATGATTGCTGCATCTCTAGCGTCCGGCTCCAAGCCTTCGCCAACCGGCAGACGGTGATCGCCATCATTTCTGCAGACTGTCGCGCAATGGGCACGAAAACCGTTCCCTTTCGTTACATATCGTTCCATTCAGCAGCTGCGTAAGCCGGAGGACGCAGCTGCGTAAGCCGGCGCCTATGAGGCCAGGAACCAGAGCGATTATTGAAGCAGCTGTTTTCTGTATTGCTTGCCGGCGATTCGGGCCGGCGCCCGGTTTGCGCGGGGCGCTCCGGCCTGCGGGCGGCGGACGATACGCCCTATGCGGCACCGGAACTGGGGCGGCCCCGATCAGCTAGGGGGATCAGCATGCGCACGGTCGTGCCCACGCCAAGCGTCGATCGGACCTCAACTTTGCCTCTGTGGGTGGCCGCGACCCGTGCCACGAGCGACAGTCCGGTTCCTGTTCCGGGTACCTTCGTTGCGTTGGAGGCCCTGAAATTCGGCTCCAGCAGACGCGGCAGTTCCCCGTCCGGAATTCCGATTCCCTGATCGGCGATCTCGATGACCAGGGCATCGCCAGTCACCGAAACACCCACCGAAATCGCGTCCTTGGAGGCCGGATGGCTGAATTTGGCGGCGTTTTCGAGAACATTGATGACGGCGATCTCCAACATGTCCGTATCGGCCTCCACAATCTGGTGCCGGGCATCGGGAGCCACCACGCAGGTCAGCTCGATCTGCAGCAGGTCGCGCGCACGCGCCACCGCCGCCTCCAGCAACGGCACGGCGAGATGTCGTTCGAGGCGGGGTTCGAACGCGCTGCCCTGCAATCGGCTTCTCGAAAGATTGACCTCCAGCACCTCCACCAGACGCGCGATTCCCTTGCGCACGCGGTCGAGACGCCGCCTGTTGGCGGCATCGTCCTTCGGCAGCGACATGCCGATGTTGGAGATATGGGTTTGGACCGCCGCCAGCGGCGTGCGGTACTGGTGGCTGATCACCTCCATAAAGCGGATCTGCTGCTCCTTGGATGCCAGTTCCGCCGCGAGCGCCTCCTCGGCGACCGATTTCGCGACAGCGAGATCGCGCGTCCTCTCCTCGACGAGGCCAATCGCCCGTCCCTCGGCATCGCGCGCCATGGCGAGGGCTTCCTGCGTGATCCGGGCGCTCATCACCTCCGACGTGCGCAAATAAACGGCCAACGCACCGGTCAGGAGAACAGAGTGCATCACGGTGCTCGCCGCATAACCATGCGCGACCCAATCGGGCAACGGAACGACACCCGATCGTTGCGCCATGGTGAAGAGAACGCCCACCGCCAGGACGAGAAAGGCGGCAGCGCGGAGCTTGGTGCTCGAATCCGACGGTTCGATGGTGCGCATGCTTTGAACCGCCCCGGTCAGCACCACGATGACGATCGTCAAATGGGCAAACGGACCGAATTCAATATTGTAGCCGACCAGCGCCAATACACCGCCCGCCGCGCCGATCAACGCGCCGGCGATGAATATCCGGTCGACCCAGGGTGCCTTGCCGGGAACGTCGAGGATCGAACGGGCCGCCAGCACGCTGGCACTGATACCGAGCCAGCTCACGATCGCGGTGAACATGTCGTTTCCCTCTCCGCCCGATGGGAAGAGAAAGATCCGCGAGAGACCGAGCGTGCCGAAATACACCATCATGGCGAAGAAGGTCGACACGGCCAGCAGAGCAAATGCCGGCATGCGATTATAGTAGAAGAATACGAGCTGGATGATCAGCAGGATCGTCATTCCCCCGAACCACCAGCCGAAGATAAGGCTCGAGACGGATGTCCTGCTCGTATGATCCGTCGGAGAATAGAGCGATGCTTGCAGCGTCATCACGGAGTTGGTCGCGGCCGCTCGCACGAAGACCTCGGTCAGTTGCCCGGCTTCCAGCGCGATCGGGACGACATTGTCCAATCCGGACAAGGCGTCGTCGGAGAGAGGGCGGTGATCGCCCATGGCGTAATGGACCGGCGCGCCTGCCCCTCCATTGGGGGGAAGGACATAGACGTCGATCAAATCCACGAAGTTCGGCGTCAGCGAGACCAGCATCTCGCGGCTCTCGGTCGAGCGGATGTCGAGCCGCAGCCAGATCGTATCGCGCGTATAGCCGAAATTGATGCTGCTGCCGCTGATGGATTTGAAGTCCTTGCGGACTCCCTCGCTGCGGACATCGTCGAGCGTCATCGTGCCCGGGCGATCCTTGAGGACCGCGACCGCCATGGTCGGAAACGCCCGCGACGCAGCATCCTCCGCCTTCGCGTGGAGCGCGACCAGCAGCAGAATGATGAGGATGGCCGCAAAGGCAAAGGCAGAAGCGTTTCGCGATTGACGCTGGGTCATGTAGTCTGGATACACCGACAATAAGGGTTACGAACGGCTTCGTTCGCCGGAAGGCTGACGCAAGGAGATCTCCGGCTGACATGGCGATGCAAGGGTCACCCGTTCAAATCCCAAATCCCGAACCGCAGGCAGCGCATGTGTTGCTTGTCGAGGATGACATCGAGCTTCGCGAAGGCCTCGCAGAAAACCTGCGTCTGAACGGCCTGACCGTGCATGAAGCCGCAACCGGCTCCGAATTCCGCACGGCCATCGCCATGAGTGAAGTTGATGTTGCAATCATCGACATCAACCTGCCCGACGCAAGTGGCTTCGAGCTGGCGCATGATATTGGCGGCCAGGATGATCGTCCCGGGATCATCATCCTGACGGCGCGCGCAGGGCGCCAGGATCGCCTGCGGGGATATACCGAGGGCGCCGATCTCTATCTGACCAAGCCGGTCGACAATGGCGAGCTCGTGCTGGCCGTTCGCAATCTGGCCAAGCGGGTCATCCAGTCCCGCGCGCACCGTCCGCGGCCCGGCCCGGAGGGATTGACCTGGCGGCTGGACGTTGCCCGCAAGTTGCTGATTTCGCCGGATGACAAGCTCCTCGTCCTGACCGGCAAGGAGGTCATGTTGCTGGAGATGTTCGAGAAGGCGAAGGAAAAGCCGCTTTCGCGATCCTATCTCGCCTCGGTCATGGGCTACGGCGCGCCCGGCCCGAACCACCGGGGGCTGGATGCCGCGCTGCGACGCCTCAAGGACAAGGCCAGCAAGGCCCAGATAGACCTTCCGTTCCTGGTCGTTCACACCATCGGCGTTCGCTTCGTCGGCAATCTGAAGAAGATCGTTTAGCGCCGGGCATCGAGTACAGCTCGGTCTGGCGACACCGGAACGGGCGTGCCGCCATCCGATGTCGTCGAAGATATTGGAAAAAGCGGGCTGTCCCGCCGTGCCGCCAGCCAGAATCGGCCTGGCTACCGCGCCGCGTCGTTCAGGGCATCGACCATGCTCTGCACGTCGCGCTCGCCATCATAGCGCCGGCCGTTGATGAAGAAAGTCGGCGTACCGTTCACGCCGCTGCGCAGTCCGCCCCTGAAATCCCGACGGATCCGGTCATCCTGCTCGCCGCCAAAGGCCGCAACCACCGCCGAGCGATCGAGGCCGATCTTGGCGCCATAGGAAATCAGCGAGGCGTCATCGAGCGCATCCTGGTGCTGGTAGAGCAGATCATGCGCTTCCCAGAACCGTCCGATCCGGGCGGCCGCTTCGGCGAACTCGGCCGCGTGGCCGGCATGGGGGTGGGATTCGGTGATGGGGAAGTTCCGGAACACGAACCGGAGCCGATCGCCCATCGCGCGCTGGACCGCCTTCACGACCGGATAGGCCGCGCCGCAATAGGGGCATTCATAGTCCCCATATTCGACCAGCGTGACCGGTGCGTCCGCGGGGCCCTCTGCATGATCGTCGGCGCTGACGGCGGGTGTGAGCGTTGTCATGGGTGAACTCCAGTTTCCTGAGGGGCCTCAACCAGCGTGTCGAGGGCGTTGAGGATGCCGTCCGCGCCGGGATTGAGCCCGACGGGCGACACAAAGCTCCAGTGGATCAGGCCCGAAGCGTCGATGACGAACAGCGCCCGTTCCGACGTGCCTTCATGGACGCGATAGACGCCATAGCGGCGCGCGACCTCGCCCTTCGGCTCGAAATCGGCAAGGAGGGGGAAATGCAGATGGCGCTGCTCGGCAAAGGCTGCATGGCACCAGACGCCATCGGTCGAGATGCCGACGAGTTGCGCGCCATAGCGCCGAAACTCCGGCAGGACCTCGTTGTAGAGGCTCATCTGGTCGCCGCAGACCGGGCTCCAGTCCGCCGGAAAGAAGGCGAGAATAACCGGATGACCCTTGAGGTCGGAGAGCGACAGCTGCTGATCGGGTGTCGACGGCAGTGTGAAATCGGGAGCCGGCTGGCCCGGCTGAAGCGCGCTTGGCGGCGCTGCGGCGGGTTCTGCGCTCATGATAGCCTCTCAGGACAGGGCCGCACCGCCATCAGGCGCCGTTGCGGCAAGGAATGGGTCATTGTGGTCTCCGTCCAACAGGGGTGGAATGGTGCGGCGACGGCGCGCCGTCGCCATCTCTTGGCCTGGCCGAAGGGTAGAGCCCTACGCGCGGCCGCCCTATCCAACATTGGGTCAGCGCGATCATACGTGCGTATCTGGCCGAGGCGGCGCGCCATCCTCAGACCGCCTCGGACGCCGCGTCATAGGATGTCTCTGCGAGGTCGGTCTCGCGCAGCATCCTCTTCGCCAGGCTGTCGGAGATCTGGCTCTGCCGCGCCATGCCGATGATCGCCGCGCGCTCCGCCTTGATCGCCAGCAGGCGGAGGGACTGCTCGTGTTGCAGCGCCTCCCGAATGTCGATCGTGGCGCCGTCCGCGTCGACGGTGGTCTCGGGCCGCAACTGCGTGATCCGCCGCTGATATTGCTCCGCGATGCCAGCCGCAGCCGCGAGGAACCCTTCCGGCTGCTTGGTATTCTGGCCTCTCGCCTTGGCGAGCGCTGCAAGGGCCGCCTGCGCCGACTGGATGCGGGCCGCGCTCTCCTCGCGACCGTCGGGCGCGGCTGCAGGCAGGCGGAGCCCCCGCAGGAGGACAGGCAAAGTCAGATTGGCAAAGACCAGCGAGGCGATGATGACGCCTGCCGCAATGGAGATCACCAGATCGCGCGCGGGAAATGGCGAGCCATCCGGCAGGACCAGCGGCAGGCTCAGCGCTCCGGCAAGCGTTATGGCGCCGCGCACGCCCGCCGTCGACATGGCCGCGACGAAGCGCCAGTTCGGATCCAGCCTCCGTTTGCCCGGCTGGCTCTGTCGGGCGAGCCAGATCGCGCCGGTCACCCAGACCCAGACGAAGCGCAGCGCCGCGAGCGCGAGGGTGACGCTGGCTATGTAGAAGCCGAGCCAGCCGACGCCACGATGTCCGTCTTCCGTCATGCTGGCGCTGAGATGCGTGAGGATGCCCGGCAATTGTTCGCCGAGCAGCAGGAAGATGACGCCGTTCAGGGTAAATTGCAGTGTTTCCCACACGGATCGGCGGCTCACGCGGGTGACGGGCAGCACGATGCCACCGATCTCGAGCTTGCTCATCACGATGCCCGCAGTGACCGCGGCCAGAACGGCCGAGCAACCGAGCTGATCGGCGATCAGATAGGCGCCATAGGGCGTCAGCAGGCTGATCAGGATCTGCGACGGGGTCTCTTCGCCGAGCCGGGAGGCCATCCAGGATTTGGTGCGCGAAACGAGCACGGTCGAAGCGGCGCCGATGGCGACACCACAAATGGCGGTCCAGGCGAGCGTGCCGACCGAATCCCAGAGGGAGAAGGCGCCGGTCAAGGTGGCCGATGTCGCCAGTTTCAGGCAGACGAGGCCGGAGGCGTCATTGAAGAGAGCCTCCCCCTCCAGAATGCGCAGCATGCGCTGCGGGACCTTGATGTTCGCCATCATGGCGCCGGCCGCCACGACATCGGTCGGCGAGAGCACCGCGGCCAGCGCGAAGCAGACCGAAAGCGGCATTGGCGGGATGAGGAGATGCAGCAGCAGCCCGACGCCGAGCACGGTAAAGAAGACGAGGCCGAAGGCGAGCGAGAGCACGGTCGCGGCGCTCTTCTTCAAGTCCTCGGTGGGGATGCGCCAGCCATCGAGGAAAAGCAGCGGCGGCAGGAACAGGACGAAGAAGAGTTCCGGCTCCAGCTGCAGGCTGAGACCGGTCTTCAGGCCGATCAGCGCGCCGATGGCGATCTGGATGATGGGCAGCGCGAGCCGGCCACGGAGCGCCTGCGCGCACCAATGCGTCACGACCACTCCGAGAAGGAGGACAAGGATGGCCTCGAGCTTGATCATGCTGGAACCCTTGACGCGTCGCCAAGCGAACTAAGGCCGGCAGCGTTCCAGGTCTTTCGGGATGCCACGCCGGGCGCGCCCTGCCGAGGAGACAAAGCCGGCGCTCTCAGGAGGTGAGTACGGAGCGGAGACCGAGCACGACCGCATTCGAAAGCAGCGGCTGTTCGGCATCGAGGATGCGGGAGCGCGAACAGGGCACTCCGCGCCCGAAGGCCTGGGCGGGGACCGGCGCTCGATCGTATCGAGGCTCATCACGAGCTCGTCCTCGAGGCGCTGGGACCGGACCGCGACGCCACCATCGAGCGGTTCGGGCACGCCTGGCGGCGAAGGGCCTCGTCTTGGGCTACGGCACGATCCAGCGCTTCTTCGCCCGGCACGCCGTCACCCGCAAAAAAGACCGCGCACGCCAGCGAGCAGGTCCGGCCCGACGTGCTGAAGCGTCGCGAGGCGTGGTTCGAGGGTCAACTGGACCAGGATCCGGAGAAGCTCGTCTTCATCGATGAAACATGGGCTACCGCCAACATGCCGCGCCGGCATGGTCGCTGCCGGCGCGGCGAACGGCTCCGTGTCGGTGTCCCCCATGGTCACTGGAAAACCACGACCTTCGTCGGCGCACTCACGCTGCGGGGCTTCATCGCTCCGTGGGTTCTGGACGGCGCCATCAACCGGACGGCCTTCGAGACCTACGTTTCCAAGGTCCTCGTCCCGGAACTCAAGGCCGGCGACGTTGTCGTATTTCGAATATTGAATGAAATATATATAATAATCGACTTCATAGTATAGAATTGAAATGGTATCGGACGACGTGTTCCCGTTTCGCTGCCGAAAGCCGGCCCGGTAGCCGAAGCCGTGGCATCTGGATGGACGATCATGAGTTATATCCTGGGCAGGCCGTTTCGCGCGGCGGCGCGCGCGCTGCTTGCCTTGGTATGCTTCTGTCTGGCCCTCGGCATGGTCCCGGCAACGTCCGGTGCGCGTGAGCCGGCGACGCGCGCCTGCCCGTTCGGCCCCGATCAGGCCGAGCACTGGATTTCGCCGCCCGAGGCCAACAATAACGACAAGGCGGCGGCTCAGTGCCGTTCCTGCGCCGATCCGGTCAATGCGTCCGCCCGGACCTGCGCCGTCTACCGGTTTCTGTGGTCCCAGGCCTGCGCGGCCGGCCGCTGCGCCGACCGCCAAGGGGAGTTCGTGCGCCACGACGAGGGCGGCCAGAGCTTCTTCTTGCAGTACGACACGCGTCATCGTGATTCGGCGCGCTATCCGTTTGCGCGCGGCGAGAACTGCCGCTTCCTGCTCTGGGCGATCGAACCGGTTGCCGGAATCGAAGATGTCGCCGGCTATGCCGGACAGAACTATTGGCGCGACGCCTATTTCGCCTCTCAGAATTTCGTCGTGCCAGCCTTTCCGAAGAACGATCTTGCCTTCGCGATCCAGCCGGCGACGACACGCGGGCAGCATCAGTTTCACATCCATATCGGCACGCTGAAGCCGGCCTACAGGGTCGCACTGGCCCATCTCGCGCGCGATGCCGCGAATGCTCGTATCAACGGCTATGATTTTCACGTGCATTTCGTCGCTGTCCCAGCGGGAGCGAATCCCTTCGCCGGGATCGATGTGTCGGCGATCGTCCGCAGCATGCTGCCGCAGGGCAGTGCCGATCTCCCGCTCCATGGCGTGGTGGCGGCGGTGACCGACGATGGGCGGGGATTATGGCTCCTCGCCGCCGAGCGGTTCGATCGCATCGAACTCAACTACCGCCAACCGGCGGCCTGTCACTTGCGATGATACGATGCCGTGCTCGATTGCCTGCGCCGCTCGGAATCAACAACGATCGGTTCACGCGCGATCCGATTCGTCAAATACGGGGACTGAACATCCGGCGTGACGGCAAGGCCGGGCTTGCGCTGCGACTGCACTGTTCGGCTAGGCCCGTATCCCCCTGACCAGCATTGATCGCATATTGCGCCTCGGCGTTGACGCGGACATGCCAGCGCCCGCGATCGATTTCGCCTGCTGAGACCACATCCCTTCGCCATTATTATGCCGGCAAAATAATATGTCTGGTCCCGGTCATGGCCTCGCTGAGCCGGCGCCGCCCATGCGCAATCCTAGCGTGATCGCGACATAGCCAAGCGCGACACTGACCAGCAGATAGAGGATGGCGACCAGCGCGCTCTGCACCGAGGCGCCGATCAGGACGACCGCGCCATAGACGAAGCTCGAGAAGGTCGAGAGCCCGCCCATGATGCCGGTGCCGACCAGGGTGTTGACGCTGTCGGTGACGATCTTCCGCGCATGGAAAGCGGCGGTCAGCCCGAGCAGGAATGTCGCGGCGATGTTGGCGACGAGGATGTCGAGCGGAAAGCCGTCGGCGACCGGCGGAACGCCGATCATCAGGAATTCTCGGATCAGGGCGCCCATCGCGCCACCGACAAAGACCAGGATGATGGTGTTGATCATGTCCTTCTCCGCTCAGCCGGAGACATGGGCGAGTGCCGCCCCGAGCGCAGCCGCGGCGAGCCCCGCGCCGATCGAAATGACGAGGTAGGAGACCGCGCGCCCGGGTGCTTGTCGTGTCAGCGTGGCGGCATCGAGTTGCATGGTGCTGAAGGTGGTGTAGCCGCCGAGCCCGCCCGTGAGCAGCCCGGCCATGACGGCGGTGCTGTATCGGTCGCGCCAATCGACGCCGAGCCGGACCGACAGATAGCCGATCACGAATGCGCCCGAGACATTGATGAGGAGCGTCGAGACCGGCAGATCGCCATGATAGCGCTCGCCGACCATTCGCCCGACCCACCATCGCAGCAGCGATCCGAGTCCACCGCCGAGACAGACCCATGCCAGGTCGAGAGGAGTCATGGCTCAGCCTCTTGCTCGAGCACCATCAATGCGCGGCGCACGCGTCCGAGGACAAGCTAGTCCGTCGCCCCTTCCTTTGGATTTCCCATGCGCACGTTCGCGCGGCAGGTTCCGAGCGATCGCAAGCCCGGGCCTGATTTCGCCTTCACGCCAGGGCGGATCGAACGGCAAGGCGCAACGCGGGCAGCACCTCCGCCCCGAACCATGGATTGCGTGCCGCCCAATGACGCGATCGCCAGGATGGATGCGGCAGCGGAAAGATGCCGGCAGGCTGGCCCCGGAAATTCCGTACCCGCTCGGTCATCGTGCCGCGCCCGAGCGCGTAGTCCTGGGCATAGGTGCCGACGAGCAGGGTCAATCGGAGGTTCGGCAGATGGGCAAGCAACGCCTCCCGCCAGAGGGGCGCGCATTCCGGACGCGGCGGCGCGTCGCCGCCGCCTGGCGCCCGTCCGGGATAGCAGAACGCCATCGGCACGATCGCGATCAGGCTCGCATCGTAGAATTCGTCCGGGGATACCCCCATCCATTCGCGCAGATGATCGCCCGAAGCATCGGCGAACGGAATGCCGCTCTCATGCACTTTCGTGCCCGGCGCCTGACCGGCGATCAGGATGCGCGCAGTCTCCGAAATCTGGAGTACGGGCCGGGGCCCAAGCGGCAGAAGATCGGCGCAGGCACGGCAGGCGCGGACGTCGAGCAGCAGGGAATCGAGCGTTTTCACGCGCTGCAGATAGAACATCGGCGTCGATTTTGCGACCCGCATCCCGTCGCGTCGCACGCGCGCCGGAGGATCGGGGCGCGGGAGGGCACGGGGCGCGCTGCTGCCCGGGATGCCGCCGGAACGCGATCTCCTTTGGCATCGAGGCTTCCCCGGGGGGATAGGGCCAGCCTCGGAGTTATCCACGCCCGTCGCGGGGAGGAAGGAGCTCTACGGGCATGAATGGCGGACGATCGCATCAAATGGCGGTCATCCCGGGCACCCAATGATAATGGCCCACGCGACCCCGCCGATCTTTCGACATTGCACTGAAATGGCCTGCGGGCTGAGCCCTCCATGCGACCGGCCGGCCTTAGGCGCCCGCAATGACGGGCGCGGCGCGCTCCGCCAGGGCCGCCTCGGCCAGCGCCCGCAGATCCACCGACAGGTCGCGCACGGCGGCGGGCGGCGGCGAGAATCCGGCGGCCAGCATCTTGCGGCCAAGCATGTGGTCGGCCGCCCGGTTGATGGAATCGATCGCGAGCAGCCGCCCGGCGCGATAATGGAAGACCGAGAAGCTGCCCGCGCCGCTCTCGCCACGCACGACATGCTCGTCGGCGTCGAAGGAGAGGCCGACCATCTGCAATTTGGCGTCGCCCTGATCCGACCAGAACCACGGCACGGCGCGATAATCCGCCGGCATGCCGAGCAGGCTCTTGGCGACGGCGCGCGCCTGATCGGTCGCGTTCTGGACCGATTCGAGCCGCAGGACCCGAGCGGCCATCCAGTGCTCATAGCTTGCGACATCGCCGATGGCGAAGATGTCCGGATGGCTCGTGCGGAACGAACGATCGACGACGATGCCGTTTGCGCAGGCGATACCGGCTGCCTCGGCGAGCTCCTGGTTAGGCAAGACGCCGATGCCCACCACCACCACCTGCGCCGCTATGCGCTCGCCATTCGCCGTCACGACATGGCTGACGCGCCCCTGGTCGCCTTCAAGGCCGCGCAATGTCGTGGCGGTCAGGAGACGAACGCCGGCAGCGACCGCGCTAGCAGCGAGATGCTCGGAGATCTGCGGCGCGACGGCACGACCCAGGATGCGCGGCGCGGCCTCGATCACCGTCACCTTTCGTCCGAGCGCCGCGAAGGTCGCCGCCAGTTCCATGCCGATAAAGCCGCCGCCGATGACGACGACATCCTCCGCGCCCACCGTCGCCGCGCGCAGCATCAGGCCGTCGGCGCGGTTTCTGAGCGCCACCACCCCGCCGAGATCGATGCCCGGAAGGGCAGGCAGGCGCGGCCGCGCGCCCGTCGCCAGCACGAGCCGGTCATAGGCGATGGTCGAGCCATCATCCAGCGCTACCCGATGCTCGGCCGGACCGATCGCCGCCACGCGCCGGCCGAGCATCAGTTCCACCCGGTTCTTGACGTAGAATTCCTCCGGCCGCAGCAATTGGAGCTCGGCCTCGCCACCCTTCAGGAAGGCCTTGGACAGAGGCGGCTTGTGATAGGGCAGATCCGTCTCGTCGCCGATCAGCGCGATCGCACCCGCATAACCATCCTGGCGCAGGCTGGCGGCGAGCTGCGTGCCCGCATGCCCGGTTCCGACGATGACGATCCGCTCGATGCTCATCCGGCGATCTCCACGACGTGCAGGACGAGGCCGTCCAGCTCGGGCACAAGCTTGATCTGGCAGCAGAGACGGCTGCCCTCTGGCACGTCGGTGAGAATGCTCTCCAGCATCTCCTGCTCGATATCGTCGCGCGGCGGCAGGCGGCCGATATCCTGCGGCGCCACCTCGACATGGCAGGTCGCGCACATGCAGGAGCCGCCGCATTCGCCGATAATGCCCTCGACGCCGGCCCGTGTCGCGGCCTGCATGCCGCTCTCGCCCGGCTTCGCGACCACTTCCCGCGCCGCTCCATCCGGCTGGATGAACGTGATTGTCGTCATGGTGCGCCCTCGTTCAGAGAAACTGCCGGCCGCCATCGACCACGAGGGTCTGGCCGGTGATGAAGCTCGCATGCGCCGAGGCGAAGAAGAGCGCGGCGCCGACCATGTCGTCGGAGAGCGCCGCACGCTTGAGCGCGCCGCGCATGACGCCATATTGCTCGGCATCCTCCACCAGGCCGAGGCTCGCCTCGGTCAGCGTGAAGCCCGGAGCGATGGCGTTGACGGTGATGCGGTCATCGCCGAGCTCGCGGGCGAGCGCCCGGGTCATGGCGATGACGCCGCCCTTCGAAGTGACGTAATGCAGCCATTGCGGCGAGCCGCTCATCACCGTCGCGGAGGAGACATTGATGATCGCCCCCTGCCCGCGCCCGCGCATCGAGGCCGCGACGCCCTTGGTGCAGAGCCAGACGCCCTTCAGATTGACCGCAATGACGCGGTCCCACTCGCCCTCCTCGATCTCGTCGAAGGGGCGGCGGCTCAGGCCGGCATAGATCGCGGCGTTGTTGACCAGCACATCGATGCCTTCGCCATAGGCCTCGGCGGCCTCGACCATGGCGGCGACGGACTCCTGCCGCGTAACGTCGACGACGCAGCCGAGCGCCGAACCGCCATCCGCCTCGATCCGCGCCGCCGTCTCCTCAGCGCCGGCCTTGTTGACGTCGGCGGCGACGACCCGCGCGCCGGCCTTGGCGAAGGCCTCGGCGAAGGCGCGGCCGAGGCCACCCGCCGCACCGGTCACCACCACCGTCTTGTCGTTCAGTTCGAGGCTCGTCATGTCGCGCTGACCTCTCCGAGGGCCTGATCCAGATGCGCCGCCGCATGGGCCTGCGCCAGCAGCGCCTCGGCCATGGTCCGGCCCGCGCTCGTGCAGAATTTCGGCAGCACGAAGCTTTCCAGCATCGCGACGGTTTCCTGCGCCGGCGTATCGAACCACCCGCCAATGGTGGCGACGCCATGGGCCGTGAAGCGCCAGAGCTTGTCGGCGTCCTTCATCAGCGCATCCTCGATCGAATGCGGCTCGGCGCGGGTGTCGTGGCCGTCGATGATGGCGAGTACCGGCTCGACCGGGATCGTGGGATCGCCGACGGTTGCGAGGATGTCGCGCGCAATGGCGACGCCGGCGATCTCGTGCTCGCGCTGCAACTCGGGATATAGCGGCGACGGCCCGACCGCGGCGGCGAGCTTTTCCGCCGGCATCAGCTTCCAGCCGGTATCGTGCAGCACGATCGCCGGCAGCACGATCGCGCCATCGGCCTCGGGATGGACACGCAGCAGCGCGATGCCCAGCCGATAGGAATAGAGCGTGTGCGCATCGTTCGAGCGCACATCGAGATAAGGCCGGGCGAGGTTCCAGAGCGGGGTGTCGCGCGGGAGAAGCAGGCTCATGCGAGCGCTCCGCGATAAGAGAGATAGGTCGTCTTGTATTCGAGATAGGCCTCGACGCCGTAATGCCCCTTCTCGCGGCCGACGCCGCTTTCCTTCATGCCGCCGAACGGCACGTCGTGGCGCGAGCGATGGATGTCATTGATCCAGATCGAGCCCGCCTCGATCTCCTCGGCCATGGTCAGCGCCACGCCGATATCGCCGCTGAAGACGAAGCCGGCGAGGCCATAGCGCGTCTCGTTGGCACGCTCGACCGCCTCGACATCACTGTCGAAGGGCATGACGCCGATGACCGGCCCGAAGGTCTCCTCGGTCATCACCTTCATGCTGTGATCGGCATCGGCGATGACGGTCGCCGGCAGGAAGAAGCCCTTGTCGTAGGGATCGCCCGAAAGCCGGCCGCCGCCGGTCAGGATCCGCGCGCCCCTCGCCCGCGCATCGGCGATCTGCGCGGCGCTGTTGGCATAGATCTTCTCGTTGACCAGCGGCCCCATCGAGACATCGCCGGCGAGGCCGTCGCCGATCGTCAGCGCCGAAGCATGCGCCGCCAGTCCCTCCAGCAAGGCTTCGTAGATGCTGCGATGGGCATAGACGCGATTGACGCGGTAGCAGAACTGGCCGGAATTGGCGAAGGCGTGATTGACGATCGCCCGTGCCGCGACGCCGAGATCCGCGTCGGCCCGCACGATGGCCGGGCATTGTCCGCCCAGTTCCAGCGTCACGCGCTTCATGGTCTGCGCCGCCAGCGCTGCGATCTTCTTGCCGGCCTCGGTCCCGCCAGTAAAGGCGACCTTGCGCGGCACGGGATGCGCGATCAGCGCCGAGCCGATCTCGCTGCCCCGGCCGGTGACCACATTGAAGACCCCCTTGGGCAGGCCCGCCGCGTGCAGGACGCTCGCGAGCTTCAACGTCGAAAGCGGCGTGTCGTCGGCCGGCTTCGCGACCATCGTGCAGCCGGCGATCAGCGCGGCGCCGAGTTTGAACACCAGCAGGTTGATCGGATAGTTGAAGGGCGTGATGGCGACCACGACGCCGACCGGCTCCCGCGTCACGAACACCTTTTCGCCCGGCAGCGCCGACTGGCGCATCTCGCCGGTGAGACGCAGCCCCTCCTCGGCATAGACATCGAGCAGATCAGCGGCGCGGCGCACTTCCTGCAGCGCGCCCTTGAGCGGGCGGCCGAGTTCGAGCGACAGCAGACGCGCGATCTCCTCGCTCGCCTCACGCATCGCCGCCGCGGCGCGATGCTGCAGCCGCGCGCGCTCCTCGACCGGAACACGCTTCCAGCTCGCAAAGGCGGTGGCGGCGGCGCGAATGGCGCGGTCGGCGTCCTCCGCCGTCCCCCAGGGCACGGTGTCGATGACGGCGCCGGTGGCGGGGTTGGTAATGGCGCGGGTCGCGCCGGTCGCGGTGGCGCTCCACGCCCCGTCGATGAACATGTCCATCACAGTTCTCGCTTGGTCAGAGCAGGTGCAGCTTCAGGATCCGCCGGGTGGCGCTGAGTTCCGCCTCCGCCATGGCGCGACCCGCATCGGTCTCCATCAACAGCGCGACATCGCGCTCGAGCCGATCGGCATATTGATGCGGCGTCATCTTGAACCAGTCGCAGGCGACCGAGACGCCGGTGACGGTGAAGCGCCAGAGCTTGTCGGAATCGCGCACGATGCGATCGTTGAGCGAGCGCGGCTCGCGCCGCGTATCATGGCCGTCGATGATCGTGCCGACCGCCGCGATCGTCGCCTCGGGCCAGCCGAGCGCCTCGAGGATCTCGCGCGAGAGGCGCACGCCCTCGGCCTCGTGCAGAAAGCGGACGTCGGATTCCATCATGTTGGGCCCGAAGCCCTTGGTGAAGATCTCCTCGGCATCGATCGACCACCAGCCGATATCGTGCAGCAGGATCGCGAGCAGCACGATGTCGCGGTCGGCATCGGGATGATGCTGGAGCAGCTTCTCGGCGAAGCCATAGGACAGCGGCACATGCACGTCGTTCTTGCGGGCGCGCATATAGGTTTCCGAAGCGCGCCAGACCGCATCGTAGCGTGTCTCGTCGATGTGGGTGTTCAACATGGTCCGTTGCCCTGGATGATGCGGGCGGCGAGGCGATGCACGCCGCCCGCAAAGCCGATCATAAGAGAAGGGTGACTTCGCCCGTCGTGCCGTCCACGCGCAGCATCTGGCCGTTCTGGATCCGCGAGCTGGCATTGCCGGTCCCGGTCACGGCCGGCAGGCCATATTCGCGGCAGACGATCGCGGCGTGCGACATCATCCCGCCGACATCGGTCACGATGGCGCGGATCCGCCCGAAGACCGGAGCCCAGCTCGGCGCCGTGACGGGCGCGACCAGGATCTCGCCATCCTCGATCTCGTCGAGCTGAGAGGCGGAGCGAATGACGCGCGCCTTGCCCTCGACCCGCCCCGGCGAGGCCGCCATGCCGGTGAAGCGCCCGGTCGTGTCGTCATCGCCGAGCCAGGCATTGATCCGGTCGGTCGTGATGCCCCAGAGCATGATGGTGAACGGCTCGGTGATCACGGCCGGCGGCTCGTTCAGCGCCGGTTCCGGCGGCTGCGTCGCCAGCGCCGCCATGATCGCGGCACGCCGCTCGATCTCCTCGGGCCAGTAGTCAGGCCCCGCCGCCTTCGCGCCGACGGCCCAGCCATTGCCATAGTCGAAGAGAACGTCGCGTATCTCCTGCCGCGTCAGGTAGAAGATGTCGTTCGGGTTCTTCCAGAAGCCGGCCTCGTGCAGGATCTGGCCGAGCTCGCGCATCTTCCGCCAGAACACGCTCATCGACCAATGTTCGATGTAGAAATTGTGGTTCTCGACATAGGGGAAGACGGTGCGCGCCAGGCCGAGCTTGCCCTCGAAGGCGGCGCGCGCCTCATCGTCGAGCAGTTCGGCATATTCGGCCGTGATCCGCTCGCGCTCGGCGGCGATCGCCGCGATCGGACGCTCGATCGTCTCGCCGCGCTTCACCCGCACGATGTAGTCGCGGATATAGCCGAGCGGCAGGTCGAGATGGTCGATCCAGTACTTGTCGTCGGAATAGAAGCCATTGCCCGAGGTGAAGTTGAACCAGGGGTCCTGAGCGTCCTTCCAGGCCTTGAGCCAGACATCGCCCTTCGGCGTCTGCCCGACGGCGGCCAACGCCTCCTCGACCGTTCCGCTCGCCAGCGCCGTATCGACGCCCAGTTCAACGGCGAGACGGGCGAGCTTCTTCAGTTCGTCATCCGGCCGAAACAGGTCCACTTCCACGCCCTGAACCATCTTGGCGATGGCCTGGTCGGGGATGCTGGGAAACTGCCCCTTCAGGAAGCCGAAGAAGTCGAGATAGGCGGCGTAGCCGAGATTGAGGAACTCGAAGTGATACTGCCAGGTCTTGTAGAGAAGCTGGATCAGGCGATCATAGCTCTCATTGAGAGCATAGGTGTTGTCGAGACCGATGCCGTCCTTGATCCATTCGAGCGGCACGGCTTCCGGCAGCGCTTCGAAGTGGATCGCCTCCATATCCGCGATGTTGGCGCGAACCTTCTTGTCCCAGTTCTGGAGCAGGGCGTCCCAATTGTTGAAATAATGGCCGGCGCGCTCGATGAATTGCGGCACGCGGGCCGCGATCAGCTCCGGCGCGACCGCGACCGGGCTCATATAGCAATAGCCGTTATGGATGCGGTATTCGACGCCATTGGCCGGCGGCACCATGTAATGGCGCGTATTGTACTGGCCGAGGCACTTGACCGCGAACTCCACCGTGATGGCGTCGAACGGCTTGAACGGGCTCGGCCAATGCTGCGCGTCGCAGAACCAGAACTTGGCGTCCTCTTCGCTGCGCAGCTTGTCCTTGAAGGTCAGATAGTAGGGATAGAGGCCCTTCCAGTCCTCTGCGCCCTTGGGGGGCGGCAGATCATAGGGGCTGGGAAAGCGGGCGTGCTTCGTCATGGGTTCTCCTCCTGCGGGATTGATCCCGTCTGGTTCATTGCTTGGTCTGGACCGGCGAAAGCAGCGTGCCGAGGACGCCTTCTATGCCCGTCACGTAGCCGGTCTTCGGCCGCGACGCGGCCTTGCGGCTCCAGACCGTCTCGGGACGGCTCTGCAGCGCGACGACGTTCTCGCCCTCGGGCAGATCGCGGTCGATCGCCCATTCAACGTCCTGCGGACAGCCCATCTGCTTTTCGAGCGCCTTGGCGAGGCGGGCAACCGCGACGATCTCCGCATCGGAGAGTGATGAGAGCGAGCGACGCTCGGCCTCAATCACCCGCTCGACCGTGCAGCGGGCCGCCCGGTCGACGACGAGCTCGAAATCCTTGTGGGCGACATTGCGCTTGGCGATGGCGAGCAGGACCTTGTCGAGCACGAAATTGTCGGGCGTGATGTCACCCGAAACGACCGGCTCGCCGAGCCCGAAGGCCGCATCGATCACGATGCGCGAGCGGTCGCCCGTCACCGGATCGAGCGTCATGGCGACACCGGCGGAGCGGGCATCGACCATCTTCTGCACGGCGACGCTCATCAACACGCCGACATCGCCGAGCCCGTTCTTGGCGCGATAGGCGATTGCCCGCGCATTGAAGAGGCTGGCCCAGCAGGCACGGACGCGATCGATCACGGCATCCGCGCCGACGACCCAGAGATAGGTGTCCTGCTGGCCGGCAAAGCTCGCATCCGGCAGGTCTTCCGCCGTGGCAGAGGAGCGCACCGCCACCGGCAGATCGCCGCCAAAGCGGGCCGAGAGTGCGCCATAGGCGGCGCGGATCGCCTGCTCGACCGGCTCCGGCACAGGACGCGCGGTGATGGCGGCGCGGATCGCATCGGACTTGCGGGCCTGGTCGGCGACATCGTCGATATCGAGCGCGGCCATCAGGGCCGCGATCTCGTCGCCGAGGCCATCGGCGCGCAGCATGTCGGCATAGGCATCGGTCGCGACGGAGAAACCCGCGGGCACGGCGACGCCTGCCGCCGTCATGCGGGCGAGGCTCGCGCCCTTGCCGCCCATGCGATCGAAATCAGCCGCGACGGCGCCGTCGAACGGAATGATGTAGCTGGTCCCGGATAGATTCCGGGTATCGAATGCGGACATCAGATGAAACTCCTCCGGTGGGGTCGGAAAGCCCTGCGGCCTCGTCGGCCTGCTGGACCCGCGGCATCCTCAGGACGCGGGTCGATCCCATGACGCGAGCACGGCGGTCGGCACGCGGAACGAGATGTTGCGGACGAAGGCCATTTCCTGCGGCTTCAGCCGCAGATTGGGCAGCCGTCGCGCCAGGGCCTCCAGCGCTATGCCCGTCTCGAGCTTGGCCAGTTGGAAGCCGAGGCAGAAATGAATGCCGTAGCCGAACGAGATGTGATTGCGCGCATTGGTCCGACGAATGTCGAACACCTCGCCATTGGCGAAGACATCCTCGTCGCGATTGCCCGAGCCCATGACGAGCAGGAGATTGGACCCTTCCGGGATCGGCACGCCACCCACCGTCGCGTCGGCCTTGGCGCGGCGCCGCCAGGCGACGATGGACGGGCTGAACCGCAGCACCTCCTCGATCGCATTGGCGATCAACGCCGGATTGTCGCGCAGATCCGCCCATGACGAGCCATGGCCGAGCAATTCGCGGATCGCATTGCTGATCAGCGTCGTCGTGGTCTCATGCCCGGCAAAGAGCAGGCTGTAGCAGATCGAGGCGATCTCATGGTCCGAGATCGGGGCGCCGTCGGTCTGCAACGCGATCAGGTCGCTGGGCAGATCGTCCTCGGGCGTCTGGTGCTTGCGGGCGACCAGAGCCTGACAATAATCCCAGTAGCGCACCATGTTGTGGGCATGCGGCACCTGCTCGGCCGGCGAGAGATTGCCCCATGTCAGCAGCGCACGGCTGACCGCCCAGTCCTTGACCATGCGCACATCGCTGTCCGGCACGCCGAGCAGGCGGAACAGCACCAGCGCCGGCACGTCATAGGCGAAGCTCGCGAGCAGGTCCGCCTCGCCGCGATCGGCGAAGCCGTCGATCGCACGCTCCACAATGGCGCGGATCTGCGGCTCGATCGACTTGAAGCGCTTCGGCCCGAAGCAGCCCTGGACGATCTTGCGGATACGGGTGTGATCCGGCGGGATGCGGGCGGAGAGGCCGGAATAGGCGGTGAAGCCGCCCTCCTTCATCACCTGCTTCGCCTCGTCGGCGATCGGGCGCAGCGGCGCCTGGGCGTTTTCGGACGAGAAGGTCTGCCAATCGTCGAAGACGGCTTTGATGTCGGCATAGCGCATGACGACGTAGCAGCCGAGATCTTCGGAGTAGAACACCGGCTCGTCGCGGCGGGCCTCGGCATAGAATGGAAACGGATCCGTCAGATCGAACGGATCGAATGCATCGCCTGCGACATCCGCATGGCCGGCGGCGACACCATGAACAGGACAGCCGCGCGCTGGCGCGGCAAAGCTTGAGCTCATGACTTCCTCCCTCAGCGCTCCGGCCTCATGGCCTTTCGGCCCCGGATCGCTTCCTCGATCACCAATCTAGGGATCGATCTTTGGTTTTTCTTTGGTTCTTGAGCGCCGGCACCATCATTTTCATTCACGCGCTGCGAAGGCGCTCATAGAGCCCCTTGAGCGCCGGCGTCGCGGGCCGGCCCTCGAGGCGGCCGAGGGCCGCGATGTAGAGTTGATACTGCCGGTCGATGGCTTCCCGCCGGCCCTGCGCATGCAGAACCCGCATCGCTTCTTCATGGGCCATCTCGCTGACGGGATCGAGCGAGAGCGCCTTCTGGCAGTGAAAGAGCGCGGCCTTGAAGTCGCCCTTGTTGCGCTGGATCCGCGCGGCATCGCGCTGGACGCGAACGAACATCTGCCGGAACCAGAAGCGGCGGCTGAAGCACCAGTCCCGCTCGCCATCATCGGCATAATCGGCGGGAACATCCTCGAAGAGATCGCCCGTATAGAGACGGTCGGCCGCCTCCAGGCAGATCAGCGCCTCGTCATCCTCGCCCGCGCGGATGTGCCCGTCGGACTGCCGGCAGAGCTGCTCGAAGGTGGCGATATCGATCCAGCTGCCTTCCGGCGGGACGAGCAGGTAGCGTGAATCCTCGCGACGGATCGGCGAGCGGTCCGGTTCGGCGTCGCTCCCGCCGAGCGCCAGCCGCAGCGAGCGGACCGTGTGGTAGAGGCGGTTGCGGCTCTGCTCCAAGGTCTCGGCCTCGGGCCAGAGCAGGTCGGCCAGTTCGTCGATGCCGGCGCCCTGCCCGCCCTTGTGCAGCAGATAGGCGAAGAGCGTCTTCGTCTTGCGGGTCGCGCCGCCCTTCACGGTCCAGTTCACCATCGTACCGTCGTTCCGGTAGATGCGCAGGCGCCCGAAGCAGCGGATCTTCCACCGCTCCCGCTCGCCGCCCTCGGCGATCGCGGCGGGGTCCGGTGTCCGGTCGAGCCAGTCGGGGAAGCTGATGCCCCCCTGCGCGGGCGGTGGCAAGGCCGCCGGCTGCACGCTGGCCGGCGGCGGCGCATTGGAGAGGCCGGCGAGCCAATGGTCGAATTGCTGGCGCAGCGTTCCGCGCGCGGCGATTTCCGCCGGCAGCCAGTGCGGGTTGGCCCTGAGGCCGCTCGCCGTCAGCACCTTGGGGTGCCCGCGCAGTCCGAGCATCAGATGTTCGTCGAGCAGGGTCTTGCGGTTGTAGAGCGAGACGATGGTCATCCCGGTCTCGCGCGCGAACTCCATCGCGGTCGCCGGCCAGAGCGGGAGATTGGCGGCGGCCGAGGTGGTGCGCATCGCCCAACCCATATCGACCATCAGCACCGTCGCCCCGCGCCGCTTGCCGGAACCGGCCGCCGCCGACAACGCCCAATCCTTGAGATTGGACCGGATGCGCGAAAAGGAAATCGGCGCCGTCAGGAAGCCCAGTTGCTCGGCCGAGCGCACCATCAGTCGCGCGGCGTCCTCCGGCATGGGGAGAGGGTCGGGTCCGGCGACGAGAAGAGCAACGTTTGCGTGCAGTTTTGGCAACAGAAGGGCGACAGCGCCGTAGAGCCCGCGCTGATCATCGAAGAAATGGGCGATGCTCGTGGCGTCCAAGCCCCTCACTCCCTGCTGCCCCATGCGCCCCAGATCATCACGCCGCCACGGATATGCAAGAGCGGCATGATCGGCCTCACGGCCAGGCGGCGAAGGAGGCGGGCTCCCGTGGAGAGGCGGCGACCGGGCCCCTCTGCCGGTAGGCGCCCGGGGTCATTCCCGACAAGCGCTTGAAAAACCGATTGAAATAGCTCGGATCGCGAAAGCCCAGGCTGTACCCGATCTGTTCCACCGACAGATCAGTCTGCTCGAGGCGCGATTGCGCCTCCTCCAGCAGGCGGACATGCACGAGCGCCAGGGGCGTCTCCTGTGTCGCGCGCAGGCAGGCATCGTGCAGATGGGCGCGGGTGACGCCGAGCCGGTCGGCATATTCGTCGATGCCGAGATTCTCGCGATAATGAAGCTCGACCAATTGCCGGAACCGCTGGACCGTCGCGACGCCGCTGCCGCGCTGGGTCGTCGCGGTGCCGCGCCCCGATGCCCGCCAGAGATGAAGCATGACGATGCCGAAATGAAGCGCCATCATCGCGGCGCCGCCTGCCTGCGGCTCACGCGATTCCCGCACGAGCGCGTTCAGCGAGGCGCCGATCTCGGCCAATTGCGGTGCGATCCGCTCGCCCGGCGCCACCACCGCCCGCTCCAGCATCGGCCTGAGATGCGCCGCGACCGGGCTGTCGCCAATCACGCGCCAGACGAAATCCTCGGCAATCATGGCCGTCACGCCATCGCTGCCGGCCTCCAGCCGAAACTCCCCGGCGACCGGACGCGGCAGCCAGAGCATGACGGGCGCGAGCAGATCCATCACATGGCCATCCACGCCGGTGAAGATCGCGCGGCCATGCAGGACGAAGAAGAGCTGGCAGTGCCGGCGATGCGCGCGCTCGGCGATCGACCAGGTACGCTCTGCAAGGGCCGTCTCCATCCTGGACGCGACTACGGCGGCATCGGCGCGCAGGACCCGGTCGGGCCGCAATGTGGCGATGGAAGGACGGGGTGGAGGGGGCATTGCGGATCATTCGTCAGCGAAACACACCCTATCATCCAGAAAAATCCCATTTATGTCGAGAATAATGCATTCCTCCTTTGGCTGGACTGAGGCTTACTGATCATCGTCAATCCAGCCAAAGAACTGGATGGTCGGAGGAACGAACGTCGGACGAGCTATCGCCTTTCGAGGAGCAAGCGCGAAGCATCCGTCCATTTCGTCAAAAGAGAGATTTCACCGCCAACGTTCTAGCGACGTGAGCGGACTGTTCGGCGTTGTCAATGAGCCCGGGAACGATCGTTTTCGGGGCCGGATTTCTGTGGCCTGTCGTCGGAGGAGGACGCTGTGCTTGATGTTCCGTTGCTTCTGCGCGGTCGAGACCTGCCGGCTTCGGATGGCGGCGCGTTCGAACGTCTCAATCCCATTACCGGCGAGGTTGCGAGCCGCGCTGCGGCGGCGACGCTGATGGATGCCGCAGCGGCGGGTTCGGCGGCAGCGGCGGCCTATCCGGCATGGTCTGCCCTCGGTCCGGGCGAACGGCGCGCCAAGCTGATGCTGGCCGCCGACAGGATCGAGGCGAGCCGGGCGGCGTTCATCGCCACCATGGCGGAGGAAACCGGTGCCACTGCCGCATGGGCCGAATTCAACGTGACCCTCGGCGCCGCGATCCTGCGCGACGCGGCCAGCCTCACGACGGCAGTCGCCGGCACGATGATCCCGTCGGACAAACCCGGCATGATGGCGTTCGGCATGCGCCAGCCCGTGGGCGTCGTGCTCGGCATGGCGCCTTGGAATGCGCCGGTCATTCTCGGCGTGCGGGCCCTCGCCATGCCGCTCGCCTGCGGCAACAGCGTCATCCTCAAGGCATCCGAGCTCTGCCCAGCCACGCACCGCCTGATCGGCGAAGCCTTCCGCGATGCCGGATTGGGCCAGGGCGTCGTCAATGTCGTCAGCAATGCGCCCGCCGATGCCGCGCGCGTAGTCGAGGCTCTGATCGCGCATCCCGCGATCCGCCGGATCAACTTCACCGGCTCGACGCGCGTCGGCCGTGTCATTGCCGAGGTCGCCGCGCGCCATCTGAAACCCGTCCTGCTTGAGTTGGGCGGCAAGGCACCGTTCGTCGTCCTCGATGATGCCGATCTGGACGAAGCCGTCAGCGCCGCCGCGTTCGGCGCCTTCATGAACCAGGGCCAGATCTGCATGTCGACGGAGCGCATCGTCGTCGACGAGAAGGTCGCCGATGCCTTTGTCGACAGACTGACCAGGAAGGCGGCGACGCTGGTGGCGGGCGACCCGCGCCGCGGCACGACGCCGCTCGGCGCGGTCGTCGGGCTCGATGCGGTCGAACGGATCGATTCCCTCGTCAAGGACGCGCTCTCCAAGGGAGCGGTCCTGCGCGTCGGCGGCCATGCCAACGGCACGCTGATGGACGCGACGGTGATCGACCGCGTGACGCCGGCCATGCGGATCTATTCGGAGGAATCATTCGGGCCGGTCGTCGCCGTCGTGCGCGTGCGCGGCGTCGACGAGGCGGTCCGGGTCGCCAACGACACCGAATACGGGCTCTCATCCGCCGTCTTCAGCCGCGACGTCAAGCGCGCCATCGACGTGGCGAAACGGCTTGAATCCGGCATTTGCCACATCAACGGCCCGACCGTGCACGACGAGGCGCAGATGCCGTTCGGCGGCGTCAAGGCCTCCGGCTATGGCCGTTTCGGCGGCCTCGCCGCCATTCCGGAATTCACGGAACTGCGCTGGATCACGGTTTCGAGCCAGCCGGGAAGCTACCCGATCTAGCGTCGGGCCTTCGACGCATCGGGAACGAAGAGGGAGGAACGAATGTCCAGTCATCTGATCAATCTGACGGGCCTGCGCCCGAACCGCCGCCAGCTGATGGCCGGGATCGGGGCCGGTGGCCTGATGCTCGCGACGCAGGGAAGAGTATTCGCGGCCGGCGCCGAGAATGTCATCAAGGTCGGCTTTGTCAGCCCGCGCACGGGCGCCCTGTCCGGCTTCGGCCAGACGGACGGCTATGTGCTCGATCTCGCCCGCAAGGCGCTCGCCAAGGGCCTCGCGATCGGCGGCAAGACCTATGAAGTCCAGATCATCGACGTCGACACCCAGTCGGACCCGTCGCGCGCCAGCCAGTTGGCGAAATCGCTGATCAACAGCGATCAGGTCGATCTGATCCTGGCTGTTTCGACGCCGGAGACGATCAACCCGGTTGCCGACGCCTGCGAAGCCGCCGGCGTGCCGTGCCTTTCGACGGTCATGCCGTGGGAAGCCTGGTATTTCGGCCGTGGCGCGAAGCCGGGCGAGCCCTCGCCCTTCAAATGGACCTATCATTTCGGCTTCGGCGTCGGCGAATTCCACAAGACCTATGTCTCGCAGTGGAACCTGCTGGAGACGAACAAGAAGGTCGGCGTTCTCTATCCCAACGATGCCGACGGCAATGCGGTGCGCGCCAATCTGGCGCCCCTGCTCGCCAAGGATGGCTTCACGATCGTCGATCCCGGCCCCTATGAGGACGGCACCACCGATTATTCGGCCCAGATCGCCCAGTTCAAGAAAGAGAAGATCGAGATCTTCTCGTCCTTCCCGATCCCGCCTGATTTCGCCGCGTTCTGGCGCCAGGCGGCCCAGCAGGGCCTGCGCCGGCAATTGAAGATCTGCCAGGTCGCCAAGACCGGCCTGTTCCCCGACGGCATCGAGGCGCTCGGCAATATCGGCTTCAACATTTCGAGCGCCGCTTATTGGCACAAGACGTTCCCTTATACCTCGACCCTGACCGGCGTGACGGGCCCCGAACTGGCCGATGGCTATGAGGCGGCGAGCGGCAAGCAGTGGACCCAGCAGCTGGGCGCGACGCTCTCTCTGCTTGATGCCGGCGTCTCGGCCCTTCAGGCCAGCACCGATCCGAAGAACAAGGCAGAAGTCGCCAAGGCGATCGGCTCGCTGAAGACGACGACGATCGGCGGCAAGGTCGATTTCGGCAGCGGTCCCGTCCCGAATGTCTCGCCGGGCCCGATCATCGGCACGCAATGGGTCAAGGCGCCGGCGGGTTCGAAGTTCAAGCTCGACTATGTCGTGACCGAGAACGTGACGGATCCCAACGTGCCTGTCGGTGCCAAGCTGCTGCCGCTCAACGGCTGACCGGACTGGCCTCCCGCATATCGGTGCGGGAGGCACCCTCTCCCTTTCCTGTCGCGACGACAGAGCAGACCCGAATGGATCAAAGCGTGAGCGAGGCAAAAGGCCAGCCGATCATCACGGTCACGGGACTTCAGAAGCGCTTCCGTGCGCTCGTCGTCCTCGACCAGATCGACTTCTCCATGCGCGCCGACGAGGCGGTCGGGATTGTCGGCCCAAACGGCGCCGGCAAGACCACCTTCCTGAGCGTGCTCGTCGGGGCACATCCGCCGACAAGCGGCACGATCAATTTTCTCGGCGAGGACGTCACCGATGTCCCGGCATCGGAACGCTGCCGGCGTGGGATCGTTCGGACGCATCAGATTCCGCGGCCCTTCGGTGGCATGACCGTGTTCGAGAACGTCTTCGTCGCGGCGGCGAATGGCGGCAATTTCGCCCGCGAGGAAGGCTATGAGCGCGCGCTGGATTCGCTGCGCCTCTGCGGCATGTTCCATCTCGCGAACCGCCGCGCCGAGACGCTCGGCCTGCTCGACCGCAAGCGGCTCGAGCTGGCGCGGGCGCTCGCGACCAATCCCAAGCTGCTGCTGCTCGACGAAATCGGTGGCGGACTGACCGACGGGGAGGCGAACGAACTGGTCGCCACGATCCGCGAACTCCGCCGGCGCAACATCGCCATCGTCTGGATCGAGCACATCGTCCACATCCTGCTCGAAGTGGCCGATCGACTGATCTGCATGGACCAGGGCCGCATCATTGCCGATGGCGATCCCGCCATGGTGATGAAGACGCCTGCCGTGGTCGAGGCCTATCTGGGAGGAAGCGCGGAATGAGCCTCCTCGAAATCAAGAAACTGGATGTTCGCCACGGCCTGCTCCAGGCGGTGCGCGGCGTCGATCTCACCGTGGAAAAAGGCGAGACGGTCGCGCTTGTCGGCGCCAACGGCGCCGGCAAGACAACACTGCTGCGCGCCATTGCCGGCGCCCATCTGCCGGCTGGTGGCAGCGTGCATTTCGACGGCGTGGATATCACGCATATTCCGGCCCATAGCCGCGTCGGGCTCGGCGTCGCGCTCGTGCCGGAAGGCCGGCGCCTGTTCAGCCAGATGACGGTCGAGGAAAACCTGATCCTCGCACGCTCGGCCGGCCGCAAGGGGCCGTGGACCATCGATCGCGTCTTCGAGGCGTTTCCCAATCTCGTGCCGCGCCGCAAGGCCAAGGCGGGCAACCTCTCGGGCGGCGAGCAACAGGCGACGGCGATCGGCCGTGCGCTGATGACCAACCCTGAGATCCTGCTTCTCGACGAAGTTTCGCTCGGCCTGTCGCCGCTCGCGGTCGACCGCGTCTATGCCTCGCTCGACACCCTCATCCATGGCGGCACGACGATCATCCTGGTCGAGCAGGATCTGCGCCGGGCCATGCGTGTCGCCGATCGCATCGTCTGCATGCTCGAAGGCAAGATCGTGCTGGAAGGCAAGCGCGGCGAGATCACGCGCGAGCAGGTTTCCGAAGCCTATTTCGGGCTCGGCAGTGCAAAAGGGAGGGTGCACGCATGATGATTTGGGTCAACCAGATCGTGCAGGGCATCCTGCTCGGTGGTTACTATGCGGTGATCGCCTGTGGTCTTTCCTTCATGTTCAGCGTGATGCGCATGATCAATCTGGCGCATGGCAGCCTCGCCATCGTCGCCGCATTCGCGCTGTTCGTGCTCGCCGATCAATATGGGCTCAATCCGTTCACGGCCCTGATCCTGGTGCTGCCTGCCATGGCGGCGCTCGGCTGGGTCCTGCAACGAACGATCCTGGAGCGGAGCCAGCGCGGCGGCCTGCTGGTGCCGATCCTGTCGACCTTCGGCCTGTCGATCGTGGTCGACAATCTGCTGTTTGAGCAGTTCGGCGCCGATACGCGCTCGCTCGCACCCTTCATCGACGAGCTTTCCTATGACAGCTGGTCGATCACCGACGACATCTATATCGGCAAGCTCGCTGCGCTGACCTTCGTGACGGCGATCATCATTCTCGGCGGATTGCAGCTTTTCCTGACCCGGACACAGCTCGGACGAGCGATCCGAGCCACGGCCGAGGATCCGGATACGGTCGGCCTCATCGGCATCAACGCCAAGCGTGTGAACGCCGCGGCCGCTGCCATCGCCCTCGTGACCGTGGGCATCGCCGGCGCCTTCCTCGGCATGCGGGCGACCTTCGATGCCTATGCCGGCGGACCGCAGCTGATCTTCGCCTTCGAGGCGGCCGTCATTGGTGGCGCCGGCTCACTTTGGGGCACGCTCATCGGCGGCATCGTGCTCGGCGTCGCCCAGAGCGTCGGCGCCCAGATCAGCCCGCAGGGCTTCCTGATCACCGGCCACGCCGTCTTCCTCGCCGTGCTGTTCGGACGTCTCCATCTCGACACGATCGGCACCACGTTCCGCAAAACCGTAAGGCGTTCCGCATGAGCCAGGATCCAGCCATCCGGGTCGAGCGATGGACCCCGCTTTCGCGCATATCCATCCTCGGCGCGGCCATCGTTCTCGCCATCCTCGCGACGGGGCCGCTCTTCTTCGACAACAACGCGATCGACAAGCTGACGACGCTCTTCATCTACGTCATCCTCGCCGTGACATGGAACGCGCTCGCCGGCTATGGCGGCCTCGTCTCCGTCGGTCAGCAGGCCTTCTTCGGCCTCGGCGCCTATGCCGCCGTGCGGCTCGCCGATGCGGGCGTCAATGTCTACGCGTCGCTTATCCTTGCGGCCGTCATCATCGCGGCCGTCTCGCTGCCGATCTCCAGCTTCATGCTGCGGCTCAAGGGGGGCGAATTCGCGATCGGCATGTGGGTCGTGGCCGAGCTCTGTCACCTGCTCGTCAATCTCGATAGCCTCGTGCAGGGCGAGACCGGCACCTCGCTGATCGCGCTCAACGCCTATGAGGCCGATACCCGGCACGCGCTCAACTACTGGGTCGCGCTCGGCTCGATGACGGTCATCCTCGTCATCCTGTTCGTCCTGCTCAGGAGCCGCATCGGGTCCGCGATCCAGGCGATCCGCGACAATGAGGAGGCCGCCGCCGCACTGGGCGTGCGCGTCATGGGAACGAAGCGGATCATCTTCGTCTTCGCCGCCTTCGGCGCCGCGCTCGCCGGCGCGCTCTGGCTCGCCACCGCGATCACCTTCCAGCCCAAGACCTATTTCGGTGTCCAATGGACGGCCTACATGATCTTCATGGTGCTGGTCGGTGGCCTCGGCACCTTCGAGGGTGCCATATTGGGCGCGCTGATCTTCTTCCTGATCGAAGCCTGGTTCGGCGCGAGCGGTGTCTGGTACCTGGTCGGGCTCGGCGCCACGGCCCTCATCTTCTCACTCTTCGTGCCACGCGGCATATGGGGCTGGCTGGAGCGGCGCTATGGCCTGAACCTGCTGCCGCTCGGCTACCGCATCCTCGGCATCCGGCCGGCAGCCCGGACGGCCATTCCGAATGACGGCGCAGCGCCTTCGGCCGGCACGTCCTAGCTTCCATTCAAGACAACAGTAACGAAAGGCAGAACCATGCTGTTCGGCAAGACCATCCTCATCACCGGCGTATCGTCCGGCATTGGCGCCCGCACCGCTGAGCTCGCGCTGGCCCTGGGCGCCGACGTCATCGGCGTCGACCAGCGCCTGCCAGCAGGCACGATGTCGTCCTTCATCGAGGCCGACCTGTCGTCGCCATCATCGATCGCGGATCTGGTCTCGCGCCTGCCGCAGCGCATCGACGCTCTCGCCAATGTGGCCGGCGTTTCGGGGACGCTCGGCGACGCCAAGACGATCGCGATCAATTTCTATGGTCTCCGGGCTCTGTCCGAGGCCGTCGCGCCGCGCCTTCGCGAGGGCGGCGCCATCGTGAACGTCGCCTCGATCGCCGGCTATGGCTGGCGCGCCAATCTCGAACGGGCCAAGGGCCTCGTCGGCGTGCAGGGATTCCCGGACCCGGAGGAGATCGTGAAGGAATTCGCCATTGCTGAGGGCGAAGGCTATCCGGTCTCGAAGGAGGCGCTGCTGCTTTGGACGCAGCGCGCCGCCCATCAGAGCCTGTTCCGCGATCGCGGCATTCGCGTCAACGCGGTCAGCCCCGGCCCGGTCACGACGCCGATCCTCAAGGAGTTCCGGCAGGTCTTCGGCGATGCGCGCGTCGACAGCGACATCACGCGCGTCGGCCGGGCGGGAAGCGCGCCCGACATCGCCCCGGCGATCCTGTTCCTCGCCTCCGACGGCGCCCGCTGGATCAACGGCGCCAACCTGCCGGTCGATGGCGGACTGGAAGCTTCCATCAATGCGGACGTCATCGGCTTCTGAGCCGGCGACGCGTCCATGCCCGCCCTGTATGGCTGGCATCCTGACAAGGAGAGAACCATGAAAATCGGCTTCATCATCGATGGCGAAGCGGCGGACGCCGCCTCCGGCGCCACATTCGACCGCAAAGACCCCGTGACCGGGGCGGTCGCGACCAGCGCCGCCGCAGCAAGCCTCGCCGATGTCGGAACGGTCGTCGCCTCGGCCGCCAAGGCGTTCGAGAGCTGGTCAGAGACCGGCCCCGGCGAACGGCGCGCGCTGCTGCTGAAGGCGGCGGACCTGCTCGAAAGTCGCGCGGCCGACTTCATCAGGCTGATGCTCGAGGAGACGGGCGCGACCACCCCCTGGGCTGGCTTCAACGTCCATCTCGGCGCCGGCATCCTGCGCGAGGCCGCCGCGCTCACGACCCAGATCACTGGCGAGGTCATTCCCTCCGACAAGCCCGGCATCCTGTCGCTCGCCATCCGCCAGCCGGCGGGTGTCGTGCTCGGCATGGCACCCTGGAACGCGCCGGTCATTCTCGGCGTGCGCGCCATTGCCGCTCCGCTCGCCTGCGGCAACACCGTCATCCTGCGCTCGTCCGAGGCCTGCCCCGGCACGCATCATCTCATCGGCCAGGTCCTGAACGATGCGGGCTTCCCGAAGGGCGTGGTGAACGTCATCTCCAACGCCCCGGCCGATGCGCCCGCCATCATCGAGGCCCTGATCGCCCATCCCGCCGTGCGCCGCGTCAATTTCACCGGCTCGTCGAAGGTCGGCAAGATCATCGCCAAGCTCGCGGCCGAACACCTGAAGCCCGTTCTGCTCGAACTCGGCGGCAAGGCACCGTTCGTCGTGCTGGATGATGCGGATATCGACCAGGCGGTCGACGCTGCCGCATTCGGTGCCTTCATGAATCAGGGCCAGATCTGCATGTCGACGGAACGCTTCGTCGTCGACGAGAAGGTCGCCGATGAATTCGTCGCGAAGTTCGCGGCCAAGGCGGCTTCCTTGCCGGCCGGCGATCCGCGCGGTCATGTCGTGCTCGGATCGCTCGTCGACATGAAGGCGGCCGAGCGGATGGACGAGCTGATCGCCGACGCGGTTTCAAAGGGCGGTGTCGTCGTCGCCGGCGGCAAGCGCAATGGCACGATCGTTGAGGCGACCGTGATCGACCGCGTGACGCCGAACATGCGCATCTACGCCGAAGAATCCTTCGGCCCCGTCAAGCCGATCGTCCGCGTCAATGGCGTCGACGAGGCCGTGCGGGTTGCCAACGACACGGAATACGGCCTCTCCTCGGCGGTGTTCGGACAGGACATCAAGCGCGCGCTTGCCGTTTCGAAGCGGCTCGAAACCGGCATCTGCCACATCAACGGACCAACCGTCGCCGATGAGGCGCAGATGCCGTTCGGCGGCGTGAAATCCTCCGGCTATGGCCGCTTCGGTGGCAAGGCGGTGATCGCCGAGTTCACGGAGCTGCGCTGGGTGACCATCGAAGGCCCGCAGCACTATCCGTTCTGAAAGCGCGCCGATCGCGCCGGCTCGTCACGGGCCGGCGCGATCAGCCACCACCTCGCGCACCGATTGGGCGAAAAGCTGCACGGGAAGCGTCGGCGGCGTATCGGCACGCGTGGTCAGGCCGACTGGACCCAGAGTGTCCGAGGTGTCGGCCGGCAGCATTGCGAGAAGGCCATGCGCGACATCGTCGATGACGACACCCTGCGAGATGATCCAGACCGCATCCGTCGTGCGGACATAACTGCGCGCAAAGGCATCCGACACCGTTTCGATCTCGCCGCCGCGCGGAGGGCCGATCGCATTGGCGACCAGAAAGCGATCGACGATCGGCCGGATGATCGAACCGGGCGGCGGCATCAGCATCTGAAACGCACCGATCGCGCCGATATCGAAGCTCGGCGTCGCCAGCAGCGGATGGCCGGGCCGGACGATCAGCGCGATCGCCTCCGAATAGAGATGCTCGAAGGCGAAACCACGCATCGCCTCCGGCTCGGCCATCCGACCGATGACGAGATCGACATCGCCGACGCGCAGCTGGGACATCAGGAAGGCATTCGGACCCGTGATGATGCGGGGCCGCATGCCGAGACGCCGCGCCGTGAAATGCACGACCGCCGATGGCAGGATGCTGGCCGAGACGGTCGGCAGCGCGCCGACGGTGAACGCGACGACGCTCTCAGCCTGGCCGATGGAGCGCACGCCCTGCTTGAGCGAGGTCAGGCTGGCGCCGACATAACGCTGGAACACCTCGCCATAGCTCGTGAGGATCAGGTTGCGCCGGCTCCGGTCGAACAACTCGACGCCGAGGATCGCCTCCAACTCCTGGATCGTCTTGGACGCCGCCGGCTGGCTCAGCCCGAGCACGGACGAAGCCTGTACGACGCTCTTCAATCGCGCCACTTCGAGAAAGCAGACGAGATGACGGAGCTTGATCCGCCCATCGACAATGTCGCCGCGCGCCCGGTCGATCATCATAACTCCGGAGTTATATGAATGATCGATAATGTCATTTTACATGAATATCCGCCACGATTTATCCTTTCCCTGTTTTCATCAAACGGACCCTGATCCGCCATGGCGTTTTCGCTGCTCAACAATCTGGTGATCCACTGGGCCGAGAGAGGGCCGTCCGACGCGCCCGCAATCGTCTTTGCGAATTCGCTCGGCACGGATTTTCGCATCTGGGACGACGTCGCCGCGCGCCTCGGGACGCGCTGGCGGATCGTGCTCCATGACAAGCGCGGCCATGGCCTTTCCGATGCGCCGGCCGGGCCTTATTCGATCGACGACCACACCGACGACCTGCTCGCCTTGACCGACCGTCTGGGCCTCGGGCGTTTTGCGCTGGTCGGGCTCTCGATCGGCGGGCTCATCGCGCAGAATCTGGCGCTGCGTGCTCCGGAGCGGCTCGCGGCGCTCGTCCTCGCCGATACGGCGGCCAAGATCGGCACGGCCGATAGCTGGGCCGCGCGGATCGACGCAGTGCGAAATGGTGGCCTCGCGCCGATCGCCGACGCCGTGATGGAGCGCTGGTTCACGCCGAACTTCCGCGATACACGCCCCGTCGATCTCGCCGGCTGGCGCAACCTGCTGCTGCGAACGCCGCCGCAGGGCTATGTTGGTAGTTGCGCCGCGATCCGCGACACGGACCTGACCGAGCGGATCTGCACCATCGCCGCTCCGACCCTCGTCGTCGCGGGTGACCAGGATCTCTCGACGCCGCCGGACCTCGTGCGCGCCACGGCGGATCGCATCCCGGGCGCCCGGTTCGAGACCATCGCATCCTGCGGCCACATTCCGCCCGTCGAGCAGCCGGCGGCTCTCGCGGCCCTGATTGCCCGCCATCTCGAGGAGAACGGCCATGTCTGAACCGACGGATCGCTACAAGACCGGCATGGCGACGCGCCGCGCGGTTCTGGGGGCGTCCTATGTCGACGCGGCCGTGGCATCGACCACGCCCTTCAACACCGACTTCCAGACGCTGATCACCGAAAGTGCCTGGGGCTCGGTCTGGTCGCGCGAGACGATCAGCAAGCGCGAGCGCTCCATGCTCACCATCGCGCTTCTGGCCGCGCTTGGCCACCATGACGAGGTCGCGATGCATGTCCGCGCCACGCGCAACACCGGCGCCAGCATGGACGACATCAAGGAGGCGCTGCTGCACGTCGCGATCTATGCCGGCGTGCCGGCGGCGAACCACGCATTCAAGATTGCCGCAAAAACCTATGCGGACATGGACGCCGAGGCCAAGACCAAGGGCTGACGGCGCGAGATCGGGAGGAGGTCCCATCATGCGAAACGAGAATTCATCCTATCAGGACGGCGCATTCTTCCAGCGTGACCGAGCGTGGCATCCGCCGGCCTTTACGCCCGACTACAAGACCTCGGTGCTGCGTTCGCCCCGCAATGCCCTGCTCTCGCTCGGCAATACGATCTCCGAGATGACGGGTCCGGTGTTCGGCCACGACATGCTGGGGCCGCTCGACAACGACCTGATCCGCAATTTCGCGACCACGGGCGACCCGATCGGCCCACGCACCATCGTCTATGGCCGCGTTCTCGATGAGAATGCCCGGCCGGTTGCGGGCGCGCTCGTCGAGTTCTGGCAGGCCAATGCCGGCGGTCGCTATCGCCACAAGAAAGAGACCTATCTGGCGGCGATCGATCCGAATTTCGGCGGTTGCGGACGCACCATCACCGACGAGGAAGGCCGCTACTGGTTCCGCACCATCAAGCCGGGCGCCTATCCCTGGCCGAACGGCGTCAATGACTGGCGGCCGGCGCATATCCACTTCTCGATCTTCGGCCATGCCTTCGCACAACGGCTGATCACGCAGATGTATTTCGAGGGCGACCCGATGATCTGGCAGTGCCCGATCGTCCAGAGCATACCGAGCCGCGAGGCCGTGGAAACGCTGGTTGCAGCGCTCGACCGCGAGGCATCACTGCCGATGGATACGCTCGCCTACAAGTTCGACATCGTGCTGCGCGGGCGTCGCTCGACCATGTTCGAGAACCGCAAGGAGGGCAATTGATGGTCCAGAAGCTCGGAAGACTGAGAGAGAGCCCGTCGCAGACCGCGGGCCCCTATGTCCATATCGGCACGAACCCGAATTTCATCGGCATCAACGGCGTCTACGCCGCCGATCTGGGCTCGGAACCGGTTCCCGCCGCCGTCAAGGGCGAACGGATCGTCGTAACCGGCCATGTGATCGATGGCGGCGGCAATCTCCTCAAGGATGCGCTGATCGAAATCTGGCAGGCCGATGCAGACGGCCTCTATCCGGGGCGTGGCGAGCATCGCGGCACGGCCGATCCGGCCTTCACCGGCTGGGCGCGCCAGCCCGTCGACGGCGTGACGGGCCTCTATCGCTTCGAGACGATCAAGCCCGGCTCGGCCCCCTATTTCGACGGCCGGCCCATGGCGCCGCACATCACCTTCTGGGTCGTCGCGCGCGGCATCAATATCGGCCTCCATACGCGCCTCTATTTCGAGGACGAGGAGACCGCCAACGCTGCCGATCCTGTGCTGGGCCGTATCGAGCATCGCGGCAGAATACCGACCTTGATCGCGACCCGCTCGGTGGAAAGCGGCGTCCCGACCTATACCTTCGACATCCATCTCCAGGGCGAGAAGGAAACGATCTTCTTCGATATATGAGAGGCGCGGGGCGGCGCAGGACACCAATCCTCCTGCCGCCGCCCCCCCCCGCAGACCTTTCCGCCCTGGCCCGGAACACACCGAACCCATGACCGCAACTCTACTCGACGCAATCGCCAGCGACGCCACGATCGAGGCCTTCTTTTCCGAAGACCGCGAGATCGAGGCCATGCTCGCCTTCGAGGCGGCGCTCGCGGGCGCCGAAGCGGAGGCCCGCATCATCCCGCCGGAGGCCGCCGCCGCGATCGAGGCGGCGTGCCATAGCTTCCGGCCACCGCTCGACGCGCTGCGCGCCGGCATGGCGAAGGACGGCGTCGTCGGACCGTCCTTCGTCGCGCTGCTGCGCAAGGCGGTGGCCGAGCCGCACGGCAAATGGCTGCACTTTGGCGCGACCAGCCAGGATGTCGTCGATACCGGCCTGGTCCTGCGGCTGAAGGCGCTCGTCGCCGAACTCGATGCGCGCCTTGCCGGCATGATCGAGGCGCTCGAACACCTCAAAACGGCGCATGGCGAGACCGCCCTCATGGCGCAGACGCGCATGCAACGGGCCCTCCCCTTCACGGCCGCCGACAAGCTCGACACCTGGCTGCGGCCGCTGCAGCGCGATCGCGTCCGGCTGGCCGAAATCACGCCACGTCTGCTCATCGTCCAGTTCGGCGGCCCGGTCGGCAATCGCTCCGGTCTCGATGGCAAGGGCGATCTCATCGCGGAGAGGCTGGCCGCGCGGCTCGGCCTCGGCGCGGCACCGGCCTGGCACACGGCCCGCGACAGCATCGCCGAACTGGGTGGCTGGCTCTCGCTGGTCTCGGGCACGCTCGGGAAGATCGGCGCCGACGTCGCGCTGATGGCACAAAACGAGATCGCCGCCGTGCGGATCGCCGGCGGCGGCAGTTCGTCCGCCATGCCGCACAAGTCGAACCCGGTCGCGGCGGAGGTGTTGACCGCTCTCGCCCGCTACAATGCCGGGCTCGTCGGCACGCTCCACCAGGCGCTCGTGCACGAGAACGAACGATCCGGCGCCGCCTGGACGCTGGAATGGCTGGTGCTGTCGCAGATGGCGATCACGACGGGCGCCGCGCTGGGGCATGCCCGGCAGTTGATCGCGGCGCTCAATTTCATGCCGGACGCTTCGATCGTTCAGCCGGCGGCGCGATAATCCGACGGCGACAAGCCGGCCCGCGCGGCGAAGAAGCGCGAGAAATAGGCTGGATCGGAAAATCCAAGTCCGAAGGCGATCTGCGATATGCTCATCGAGGTGTAGACGAGATAGCGTCGCGCCTCGATCATGAGCCGGTCGTGGATGATCCGGATGGCTGGATGGCCGAGCGTCTCGCGGCAGCAACGGGTCAGATGCGGCACCGACACGCCGAGCTGCCGGGCATAGGCATCGAGCGGCTGGTGGCTGCGGAAATCGGCCTCGACGCGGGCGACGAAACGCTGGACGAGGGCGATACGCCCGTCGGCCGAGGGCTCGAGCGAGCGCGACACCTGGCTCGCCGCGCGGGCAAACCAGGTCGCCAGCAAGGCCGCATGGGCTGAAAGCGCGATTTCGCGCCCGCCGGCATTGCGCCCGAATTCGGCGAGCGCAGCCTGCATGGCGGCCAGCAATTCCTGGACTTCCGGCCGATCGAGCGGCTGATCCAGCACCCGCGGACCCGCAAGAGTCTGCATCGTCATCGGCTCTCGCTCGAACAAGCGCCGCAGGATCACCTCCGCGACGCTCGCGACATAGCCAATCGTCCCCGCTTCGAACCAGAATTCGTGAATGACGAATGGCGTGATCAGCATTGCCGTTCCGGGTGCGAGCCGATGATCGACACCGTCGATCCGCGCCCGGCCGCCGCCCGCGACGATCAGGAAGAACTGATGCATGTCCTGATGGCGATGCGGCTGGATGCGCCAATTGTTGATCGCGCTGCGGGCGTTGATCGTCTCGATGTGCAGCGCGTCGGGAAAGCGATCTCCGCGGCGTTCGCCATAGAGCCAATAAGCCGGGACGTTAGCGGTCGACATTGGAGGTCCATGTTCGATTTGTCCAATAGGCTGCGCGAATGCTCCATTCACGTCAAGCCGTGATCGGACGAAACTCCGACCATTGAACGATGCAGGCGCGAGCCGCATCGACGAGGGAGGAAGAACATGCGGACCCAGGTAGCCATTATCGGCGCCGGCCCGGCCGGACTGTTGCTCGGCCAGCTATTGTCGCGACAGGGCATCGACAACGTCATCATCGAGCGCAAGAGCGGCGACTATGTGCTCTCCCGCATCCGCGCCGGCGTGCTCGAACAGGGCATGGTGCAGATGCTGGAGGAAGCGGGTGTCGCCGAGCGGCTACACCGCGAGGGTCTGGTGCATGACGGCTTCTCGCTCGCCTTTGACGGCCGCCGCCATCGCATCGACCTGAAGGGGCTGACGGGCGGCAAGACGGTCACCGTCTATGGTCAGACCGAAGTGACGCACGACCTGATGGTGGCGCGCGAGGGCATCGGCGCCACGACGATCTATGAGGCGGACGATGTCGTGCTGCACGATTTCGACGGCGCGTCGCCCCGCGTCTCCTTCGTCAAGGACGGCGTTCGGACGGAGCTTGCCTGCGACTTCATCGCCGGCTGCGACGGTTTCCACGGCGTCTCCCGCCGCTCCGTGCCCGAGGGCGCGATCCAGGAGTTCGAGCGCGTCTATCCCTTCGGCTGGCTCGGCGTTCTCGCCGACGTGCCGCCCGCCGCGCATGAACTCGTCTATGCCAGCGCGGAGCGTGGCTTCGCGCTCTGCTCGATGCGCTCGGCGACGCGCAGCCGCTACTACGTGCAGGTCTCGCTCGACGAAGAAGTCGAGGACTGGTCGGACGAGCGCTTCTTCGACGAACTGCGCCGGCGGCTGCCGGAAGACGTCGCGGCGGCCGTGACGGTCGGTCCCTCGATCGAGAAGAGCATCGCGCCGCTCCGCAGCTTCGTCGCCGAGCCGATGCGCTTCGGGCGCCTATTCCTCGCCGGCGACGCCGCGCATATCGTGCCGCCGACCGGCGCCAAAGGTCTCAACCTGGCCGCCAGCGACATCCATTATCTCTCGCAGAGCCTGATCGAGCACTATCGCGACAGGTCAGATACGGGCATCGCCACCTATTCCCAGCGCGCGCTGGCGCGGATCTGGAAGGCCGAACGGTTCTCGTGGTGGATGACGGGCCTGCTGCACAAGTTCCCGGCCAATACGCCGTTCGAGCAGCGCATGCAGCGGGCGGAATTCGACCATATCGCCAACTCGACTGTGGGCTCAGCCGGCGTGGCCGAGAACTATGTCGGCTTGCCCTACTAGATACGAACAGCCCCCCGGCGGCGCCCGGCTGACATCAGCCGGGCGTCCGTGTTTCTCCGAACGCCATGGCGGGCTCGGCGACCCGCGACGGCTCACTTGTCGGCGGCGCCTGCACACAGCCGCTGCGGAACGACATGGCGAGGCATTTGAGCGAGCGGCGCATCGTATCGGGAAATGCGCCGGTCAACTCGTAGCGCAGCCAGTCGTTCAGCATGCCGGAGAGAAAGCATGTCAGCGTGGCGGTTGCGGTCTCGGCGGTCCATTCCCGGCCGAGTTCGCCATTTGCCTCCGCGACGTCGAAGGCCCGGCGGAAAACCGAGATCATCGTCTCGTGCAGCGAGCGCTGAAGGACGAGCGCTTCCTGCATCTCGCCGACATATTCGCAGCGGGTCACGATAATTTTATAGACGAGCCGCATATGCGCATCGCTCTCGAATAGGTTGACGATCTGATACGCCCGCCCGGCGATGAAGGTCAGTGGATCCTCCATCCCGGTCAGTTCCCGTTCGATCAAGCAGCCATGCAGCGTGCGAACACGCTCGATCATCGCGGCAAACAGCTCCTGCTTATCCGAGAAATGCCAGTAGATCGCGCCGCGCGTGACCGCGGCTGCTTTGGCGATGCGCTCCAGCGACGTTCCGGACACGCCATTTTCGAGGAATACGGTTTCCGCAGCGTCCAGAATGCGTTGCCGCGTTTCCTCAGACTCCGATTTGGTTCGTCTCATCCGGCGTCCTTCCCTTTACATACATTCTTGTCGGTATATATGCTGCAATGCAATAAGGCGACCCCACTCCTTTTTCCGGTAAAGTGTCATGAATCTGCCCCACCAGATCAGCCGAAATTTATCCATCATAGGCCTCGGCGTCAGCTTCCTGATTGCGGGAGCGCAAATTGCCGCCGCACAGACGCCCGGCGCGCCCCCGCCGCCCAATGTCGAGGTCACCACGGTCAATGCGCGCGAAGTTCCGCTCAGCTACACCTATGCCGGACGGGTCTCCGCGTTCCGCGAGGTCGAGGTCCGCGCCCAGGTCGGCGGCATCCTGAAACAGCGCGCCTATGTCGAAGGCGCGCGGGTCAAGGCCGGCGATGTGCTGTTCCAGATCGATCCGACCACCTACGAGGCCGATGTCGCGCGCGCTGCGGCGCAGGTGCAGACCGCCCAGGCCCAGCTCTCGCAGGCCAATCGCGACAAGACCCGCGCGGTGGAGCTCTTCGATCGTCAGGTCGGAACCCAGAAGGCGCGCGACGACGCCCTGTCAGCGGTCGAACTCGCCGAGGCTTCCGTTGCCGCGGCCGACGCTCAGCTCAAGACGGCGCAGATCAATCTCGACTATGCGACGGTTCGTGCCCCGATCGATGGGGTGACGAGCCTCGACGTCCTGCCGGAGGGCAGCCTGATCAGCACCGGCAGCCTGCTGACCAAGATCACCCAGCTCGACCCGGTCTACGTCACCTTCTCCTTCACCGATGCCAATGCGGCCGAGATCCGTCGCATCGTCGAAAGCCACGATCTGACGGACGTCAAGCTCTCGGCCAGCCTGACCTTTGGCGACGAGACGGCCTACGACAAGTCCGGCGCTATCGATTTCACCTCCTCCAGCATCGACACGCAGACGGGCACGATCCTCTCCCGCGCCGTCTTCGCCAATCCCGACATGCGGCTGATCCCCGGCCAGTTCGTGCGCGTCACCGTCACGGGCATGACCATTCCGTCGGCCATCGTCGTGCCGGAGATTGCGGTCCTCCAGGGTCCGCAGGGCAAGTTCGTCTATACGATCGACGACAAGGACGTGGCGGCGATCGCGCCGATCGAGCTCGGCCAATCGGTCGAGGGCGGCTGGGTCGTCACCAGCGGCCTCAAATCCGGTGATCGCATCATCACGTCGGGCGTCATCAAGGTGCGCCCCGGCTCCCCCGTGGCGGCCTCCAAGACCATCGTCCAAACCGCGCAGGCCGAATGATGAATCGCTTCTTTGTCGATCGCCCCGTCTTCGCGGCGGTCATATCCATCATCATCGCGCTCGCCGGCATCGTCACGATGCGGGTTTTGCCGATCGCCCAATATCCCGAGCTCACGCCACCCCAGGTCGTCGTCACCGCGACCTATCCCGGCGCGAGCGCGGACGTGCTGACGCAGACCGTGGCGGCGCCGCTCGAAGAGCAGATCAACGGCGTCGAGAACATGCTCTACATGAACTCGATCAGTTCGAGTTCAGGCTCGCTGCGGTTGATCGTGACCTTCGCCACCGGCACGGATGCCGATCAGGCGACGATCAACGTCAACAATCGCGTCCAGCGCGCCGTCGCCGCGCTGCCGGCCGAGGTCCAGCGCCTCGGCGTGACCGTCAACAAGCAGTCGAGCTCCATTCTCGCGGTCGTCGCGCTGACATCCAACAATCCGCAGTATAACTCCATCTACCTCGCCAATTACGCGCTGCTGAACGTCATCGACGAGATGAAGCGCACGCCCGGCGTCGGCGACGCGACCCTCTTCAGCCGCGAGAACTACTCCATGCGCGTCTGGCTGCGGCCCGACAAGCTGGCGCAATACGGGCTGACGACCGACGACGTCTCGAACGCGATCGCCGAGCAGAACCAGCAATATGCCGCTGGCCGCGTGGGTGACCCGCCGACGGCCGGCAAGCTCTCCTTCTCCTATGCGGTCACGACGGACGGGCGCCTGCCCGACGCCGAGGCGTTCGGCAACATCATCCTGCGCTCGGATTCCAATGCCGCGACGCTCCGCCTTCGCGACGTGGCACGCATTGACCTCGGCGCGCAGGACTACTCGCTGAGTGCGTCACTCGACGGCAAGCCGACCGTGCCATTCGCCATTTATCTGCAGCCGGGAGCCAATGCGCTCAACACGATCGCTGCGGTGAAGGAGCGCATGGACGAACTCGCCACGCGCATGCCCGAGGGTGTCCATTACCAGATCCCCTACGACACGACCCTCTTCGTCCAGGAATCGATCAACGAGGTCATCCATACCTTCATCGAGGCCCTCATCCTCGTCGTCCTGGTCGTCTTCGTCTTCCTGCAGAACTGGCGCGCAACGCTGATCCCGTTGATCGCGGTCCCGGTCTCCATCCTCGGCACCTTCGCCGGCATGTGGGCGCTCGGCTTCTCGATCAACCTGCTGACGCTGTTCGGCCTCGTGCTCGCGATCGGTATCGTGGTCGATGACGCGATCGTCGTGCTCGAAAATGTCGAGCGCATCATGACGAAGGAGAAGCTCTCGCCCCGGGAGGCCACCATCAAGGCCATGGGCGAGGTGACGGGTCCCGTCATCGCGATCGTGCTGGTGCTCGTCTCCGTGTTCGTTCCGGTCGCGTTCACCGGCGGCCTTGCGGGCGAGATGTATCGCCAGTTCGCCATCACCATCGCCGTCTCGGTGACGCTCTCGGGCATCGTTGCCCTCACACTGACGCCAGCGCTGTGCGCCCTGCTGCTGAAGCCCGGCCATAGCGAGCCATGGGCGCCGTTCCGCCTGTTCAACCGCTTCTTCGACAGGCTGACCGCCGGCTATGCGGCCGGCGTCCGCTTCTTCCTCAAGCGCGCGGCCATGGGCGTCCTGATCTTCGCCATCATCATTGGCGCCATGGGCTATCTGTTCATGAAGATCCCGGGTGCCCTCGTTCCGGAGGAGGACCAGGGCATCATCCTGGCGGTCGGCATCCTGCCACCGGCGGCAGCCCTGTCGCGCACGGAGGCCGTGATGTCGGCCGTGACCGACAATGGGCTGAAGCATCCGGCGGTCGACCATGTGCTCTCGATTTCGGGCTTCGACCTGCTCGCCGGTACACAGTCTCCGAGCGCCGGTGCGGCCTTCGTCAAGCTCAAGGAATGGTCCGAGCGCACCACGCCCGATCTCGACGCGCGCAACATGCCCGGCGCCATCATGGGCATGAACGCCGGCGTCGAGGACGGCATGGTGCTCGCCTTCAACCCGCCGCCGATCCAGGGGCTGAGCACGACGGGCGGCTTCGAGCTCTATGTGCAGGACCGCTCCGGCTCGGGCACTGAAACGCTGTTCAACACGACGCAGGCGCTCGTGGCGGCGGCGTCCAAGCGGCCCGAACTCGCCGGCGTTCGCACGACGATGGCGACCAACATTCCGCAGTACAAGATCAATGTCGATCGCGAGAAGGCCAAGGCGCTCGGCGTGCCGCTCACCTCGATCTTCTCGACCATGCAGGCGACCTTCGGCAGTCTCTACGTCAACGACTTCACGCTTTACGGCCGCAATTTCCAGGTCAAGCTGCAGTCGGAGGCGAATTTCCGCCAGAAGCCGGAAGATCTGCGCCAGGTGTTCGTGCGCTCCAATAGCGGCAGCATGATCCCGCTCGACGCTCTCGTGACCGTCGATCGGACCATCGGTCCCGACCTGCTGGAGCGGTTCAACAACTTCCCCGCCGCCAAGGTCATGGGTAATCCGGCGCCGGGCTACTCCTCCGGCCAGGCACTGGCGGCCATGCGCGAGGTGGCGGCGGCAACGCTGCCGGCGAACTACACGCTCGCCTGGACCGGCTCGGCCTACCAGGAAATCGCGACCGGCGGCGCCGGCTCGCAGGCCCTGATCTTCGGCATCATCATGGTGTTCCTGATCCTGGCCGCCCAGTATGAGCGCTGGTCGCTGCCGCTCGCCGTCATCCTCGCCGTGCCGTTCGCCCTTTTCGGCGCCCTGCTCGCGATCTGGCTGAGAGGCCTCAGCAATGACGTCTACTTCCAGATCGGCCTCGTCACGCTGATCGGTCTCGCGGCCAAGAACGCGATCCTGATCGTCGAGTTCGCCGTCCTGAAGCGGCAGGAAGGGATGAGCGCCTTCGACGCCGCGCTGGAAGCGGCCAAGCTCCGCTTCCGCCCGATCGTCATGACGTCGCTCGCCTTCATCCTCGGCGTGCTGCCGCTCGCGATCTCGACCGGCGCCGGTTCGGCGAGCCGACACTCGATCGGCACCGGCGTCATCGGCGGCATGCTGGCCGCAACCTTCATCGCGACCTTCTTCATCCCGCTCTTCTACAAGCTGATCGGCGGGCGCGACGGGAAGAAGGCGGCGGCGAAGCCCGAGGCGATCGAGCACAAGGGGGCGGAAGCCAATGCCTGACGATGATGGCTTGTCGGTAGCGCTGTGACGACGTGAATGCCCAACCTCACCATGGCCTGTGCGCGGCGGACCAACAGCCGCGCAGACATTCTGGCGGCGGCAGAGGCCGTGATCGGCAAGCACGGCAGTGCTGCCCTCACGATCGATGCCGTCGCCCATGAAGCCGGTCGCAGCAAGGGCGGTGTGCTGTATCACTTTCCGTCGAAGGAAAACCTCGTCGACGCCCTGATCGACCGCTCGATCGCCGAGATCGAGCACATGATGGTCGATCTGCAGGCGACGCTGCGCAAGACCAGGAATCTGCGCCCCGTGGCATGCCAGCAGCAGCTGGAAGGCATGCCACAATCGCCCCATGCGGTCGCGCTGGTCGCGATGAGCAATGTCGAGGTCCGCCAGGCCTACCGTGCCCGGCTGGCCGACATGGCGCAAAGACAGATAACCGCCGGCGTTCCGCGCGCACTGATGAATGACGGGCTGATATTGCTCTTCGGCATTCTCGGGCTGAGGCTGCTCGACATCTCCCTCTTCCAGCCCGATCCGGTCGAGGGCCAACGCGCGCGGGTCGGCCGCGGCCCATCACCGGACCACGCCTGACCGCCGATCACGCCCGGCCAGCCGGGGGTGAAGGATCATTGCAGCGGTGGGCTATAGACTGGCGTGTCGAGCCCCTCGTAGCGGGCCTTCAATTGCAGGGCCAGGAACTTCGAGAAGAAGCGCGACAAAGCGAGATTGCCGCCCTGGAACCAGAGCGCCTCCTGCGCCGTCGGCTTGTACATGTTGCGGAGCTCGCCGTGCCAGGGGCCGGGATCGCCCCGCATGCCGGAGCCGAGGCCCCAACATGGGCCGACCGCATCCGCCGTCTCGCGGTCGACGATCTTCGCCACCATCTCGTGCATCGACTGGAAACCCGTCGACTGGATGATGACGTCGGCCGGAATTTCAGTGCCGTCGGCGAAGCGGATGCCGGCCGGCGTCAGCCGCTCGATCGGCACGCCGGCCTTGACCTTGATCTCGCCAGATATGATCAGCTCCGAGGCGCCGACATCGACATAATAGCCCGAGCCGGTCCGATAGGCCTTCATCATCAGCCCGGTCTCGTCCTCGCCGAAATCGAGCAGGAATCCCGAGGCTTCGAGGCGCCGGTAGAAATCCGCGTCGCGGGCGCGGATCTTTTCATAGAGCGCGCGCTGCGCCGGCGGCTGCAGCGCGAAGGGGGTCGCGGCAGCGATCAGGTCGGCCTTGTCGACATCGATGCCTGCTTCGACCGCGGCTTCGGAGTAGATATCGAAGGCGAGGTCCATCAGCGTTTCGGAGCGCACGACCGTGGTCGGCGAACGCTGAACCATGGTGACGTCGGCACCGGCCTCCCAGAGATCGACGCAGATATCATGACCGGAACTCGCCGCACCGATGACGACGACGCGCTTGCCCTTGTATCGGCTCCCATCCGAATACTGGCTCGAATGCAGGATCTGCCCTTCGAAGTCGCCGGCTCCCGGCAGGTCGATGAAACGCGGCGGGCCATAGGCGCCGGTCGCGAAGATCAGTTGGGCGGGCTTCAGCGTCACCGGTTCGCCGTCGCGCAGGAGTTCGACGGTCCAGCGCCTCTCGGCCGCGTCGTAGCGCGCGCTGACAGCCTCGGTGCCGGTCCAGTAGTTGAGCTCCATCAGCTTGACGTAGCTCTCCAGCCAGTCGCCCATCTTGTCCTTGGGCGTGAAGACCGGCCAGTGTGGAGGGAACGGAATATAGGGCAGATGGTCGTACCAGACGGGATCATGCAGCACGAGCGAGCGATAGCGGTTGCGCCATGAATCGCCGGCCTTGGCGTTCCTCTCGACGATGATCGCGGGAACGCCCAGTTGCTTCAGCCGGGCACCGAGCATGATGCCGCCCTGCCCGCCGCCGATGATCAGGCAATAGGGCTGGCGGGTCGAACCGAGTTCGGCCTCCTCGGCGGCGCGGCGCTCGGTCCATGTGCGGCGGTTGCGGTCGGCGCCGTGGCGCACGCCCAGGGGACGCGATGCGCCGATCGCCTCCTCATGACCCTTCAAGGCCTGGAGGGTGGTCAGGATGGTGCGGCAACGGCCATCATCGAAGCGCGCGATCCCCTGCCCGCGACCGACCCCGGTTTCAAAATCGAACCACGCCTCCAGCACGCCACTCCGCTGCGTCGTGTTGGTGATGGTGAAGGCCGAGGGCGTCGTCGAGACCAGCGTCGCTTCGAGCATGGCGCGGATCGCCGGCTTGCCCTCCAATGTCTTCACATTCCATGTGAAGGCAACGATATCGCGCCAATAGCAATCCTCGGTGAACAGTTCGAGCAATCCGTCGATGTCCCGGGCGGCGAGATGGCGTGCAAAGCTGTCGAACCAGGCCGAGATGTCGGTCGGCGGAGCGCTGTCGAGCATTGATCAGTCCCTGCGATCAAACGGGCGGTCTGGTGACGCCACCTTTCAAAACGAAGTTCTGCGCGGCCGAACCGGCGCTCAATCGCCGAGCGGCTCGAGTTCCTTGCCGCCGCGATGCGACAGCACGGTGTATTTGATCCGACGCAGCGTCTCGCGCGCCGAGGCATCGAGCCGGTAGCCCGCGGCGGCAGAGATCAGGTCGATGATAGCGAGGAAGGCAAAGCGCGACGCGGTCGGCTTCATCGTATCGGGGAATTCCGGGATATCGACCGTCAGCTTCACGTCGCAGACCCGCGAGAGATCCGTCTCCGGCGCTGTGATGCAGATGGTCTTGGCGCGATAGTGCCGCGCCAGTTCCACCGCCTCGACCACTTCGCGGGTGCGACCGGTGGCCGAAATGGCGATGACCAGATCGTTGGGCTTCAGCGTCGAAGCAGTCATGCGCATGACATAGGGGTCGGAATGGGCGGAGACGACGACGCCATAGCGGAAGAGCCGGTACTGCGTCTCCTGCGCCAGCGCCGAGGAACTGCCGCCGAGGCCGAACACGGCGATCTGGTGCGCCGAGGCGATGAGTTCGGCCGCCTTGACCACTTCGGCCGGATCGATCTGCCGCTCGACGATATTGAGCGCGTTCCGGGCCTCGCCGAAGACGGCATTCCACATCGGCGAGCCGTCTTCCGTCGGCTCCGGCGCGCCCCCGCCCGGCATCAGATAGAGCCGGCCCACCACCACGGACTGGGCGAGCTTGAGCTTGAAATCGCGCACGCCCTCGCACCCGATCGCGCGGCAGAAACGCGTCACGGTCGGCTCGCTCACATCGGCGCTGCGCGCAATCTCGGCATTGCTGGCATCGACGGCGAAGGCGACATCGGCGAGCACGATGTCTGCGACCCGCCGCTCGGCCGGGCGGAGTTCGGCATAGCTGTCCTTGATCTGGGAAATGATGTCGGGGATCGGCTTGTCATAGCCGAACTCGCTCGAACGATCGGTCGCGATCTCGGTCAAGCGAGCCTCCCCGGCATGCGGTCCGACTGGTTATTGACCATGCTCGATCTGTCCCGCGTCCAGGAAAACACGTGCACCCGGAAGGTCATGCAAACCCTGATTGCTGCATCCTCACTGGGCAGAATGTAGGAAAGTCACACGCCTGACAAGATGCAAGATGCTGACTAATCGGTCAATTCCAGCCAGCGCCGAAAGGCTGGGCAGGGCCGCTTGACTCGCTAGGTAGGATAGTTACAGACTGACCTTCCGTATGGGTGCAGGCATGTTCCGACCCCGGACGGACGGCGGCGAGAGACCAGGCGCGAGGGGTTATGAACGCTCAAAGCTCAGTCCAACCGAAGCTCAGGGTGCGCGGCGCCACCAAGGTCTATTCGACCGGCTCAGGCGACCTTCTGGCCATCGATCGCTGCAGTCTCGATGTCGCGCCGGGCGAGATCGTGTCGATCGTGGGTCCGTCGGGCTGCGGCAAGACCACTCTCCTCTGGTCGATGTCCGGCCTGCATGGCCTGACCGCAGGCGAGGTGTTGCTGGATGGCAAGCCGGTCAAGGGCCCGAACCCCGAGATCAGCATGGTGTTCCAGGAGGCGAACCTGCTTCCCTGGCGCAATCTGGACGCCAACATCAATTTCCCCTTCGAGATCAAGGGAACGAAGCCGGACCGCGTCTGGATCGACGAACTGCTCCAGATGGTCGGGCTCGAAGGCTTTGGCGCCCGCTTCCCGCGCGAGCTATCAGGCGGCATGCGCCAGCGCGCGGCGCTCGTACGGGCGCTCTCGTTCAAGCCCTCGGTGCTGCTGATGGACGAGCCGTTCGGCGCGCTCGACAGCTTCACCCGCGAAGAGATGAACCGCCTTGTCGAGCAGATCTGGCTCGATCGACCGACCACGATCGTGCTGATCACCCATTCGATCGAGGAAGCGATCTTCATGTCCGACCGGGTCGTCGTGATGAGCGCGCGGCCGGGCCGCGTCGCGAACATCTATCCCGTGCCGTTTCCACGGCCCCGCTCGCTCGACATCATGGCGACCAAGGAGGTCTTCGACCTCACCAATGCGATCAAGCGCGAGATCGTCGGCGACCAGAAGAGCCGCTTCAGCACCCCATCCGCCCCCGTTTTCCAGGCCGCAAAGTGAGGCGAGCGTGAGCGATATCGACGCCATTCCCGAGTTCAAGACGAAATCCGGCGATGGCCAGGATGTCGGCATCACCAATCTCTCGGCCTTCGCCTCCGGCCCCGGCATCAAGTCGATGGCCGAGGTGCTGGCGATCATCCTCGTCGCCGTCGTGATCATCGGCGGCACGGAAATCCTGCTCAACGTGTTCGCCGTGCCGCAATATGTGCTGCCCAAGCCAAGCCAGATCGGCCTGGCGCTGATCAGCGACTTCCACCTGATCCTGCCGCATCTGGGATATACGCTCGTCGAACTGCTGTCGGGCTTTGCGATCGGCGCCGTGGTCGGGCTGGTCATGGCCGCCGTGATCACGCAGTTTCCCTTCGTCGAGAAGGTGGTGACGCCCTATATCCTGCTGCTCGTCACCACGCCGATGCTCGCGCTGGTGCCGCTGCTGATCCTGCGCTTCGGCTTCGGCTATACGCCGCGCATCATTGCGGTCGCGCTCGCCGCCGGCCCGATGGTGATGATCAATGCCGCCACCGGCTTCCGCCGGGTCGATCCCGGCAAGATCGCGCTCGCGCGTTCCTATGGCGCCTCGACCATCCAGATCTTCTGGAAGATCCGCGCGCCGATGGCGCTGCCGATGATCCTGGTCGGGCTGATGATTGGCTCGATCTTCGGGCTGCTGACCGCCGTCGGCGCCGAAATGGTCGGCGGCGGCTTCGGCCTCGGCAACCGCCTCACCTCCTATTCCTCGATGATCCAGATGCCGCAATTCTTCGCGGTCGTGCTGATCCTCTCCATTCTCGGCATCCTCATCTACGTGCTCTTCTTCCTGATCGGGAAGAAGTGGGCGAGCTGGGAGGCCTGACGAACGACCCGCCTGACCGGAAACCGGCTGGCGGTACTGCAGGGACACCAAGAAGCGCAACACCAACCGGGGTATTCCATGACCAAGCCTTCCCTTCCCGGCGGCATGACCCGCCGCATCTTCCTCCAGGTTTCGGCCGCCGGCGTTGTTTCTGCGACGACGCTGGGCGCTGCGGGCCGGGCCTATGCCACGCCCTACGAGAAATTCACCTGGATCTCGCCCCGCGGCACGCTCGAAGTGCTGGATGACTTCCCCTATTGGGCGGGCAAGAAGATGGGCTATTTCGATGGCCTCAACACGGACATGCAGCCCGGCCCGTCCGACGGCACGGCGACGGTCAAGTTCGTCGACGTCGGCCAGGCCGATATGGGCTTCCCTTCGCCCGGCGTGTTCTCCTTCGCGCTGCAGAACGGCATGAAGCTGAAGAGCGTGTTCCACATGGGCGCGCTCGACACGTTCTCGATCGCCTTCCGCAAGGGAGAAGGCTCGAACGATCTGAAGAAACTCGAAGGCAAGACCATCCTGCTCGGCTCCGCCGCCTGGCAGTCGATCGTCGATCCGATGCTCGCCGTGCAAGGCGTCGACGTGACGAAGGTCAAATATGTCGAGGCCGGCTGGCCGACCTGGGCGACCGCGTTGCAGGCGGGCCAGGGCGACGCCGCGCTCTCCTGGGAGGGCCTGCGCGCCGAATGGATCGCCAAGGGGCTCGACTTCGAATATTGGCTCGGCGTCCAGCATTCGCCGCTGCCGGCCAACACCTTCGTGATCCGCGCAGCCGATCTCGAAGACCCGGACAAGAAGGTCTTCCTGGAGAAATACCTGAAGGCCTGGGCGATGGGCCTCGAATTCGGCTACCAGAACCCGCGCGCCGCGGTCGAGGCCGTGTTCGAGCAGTTTCCGACGCTTGCGACCAATCTTGGCCCGGAGCTCGGCACTACCTCGATCCTGGAGCAGATCAACGTCTTCCGTGGCGACATGGCCAAGCGCGGCGGCTGGGGCTGGCACGACATGGCGAGCTGGCAGGCCTTCTTCGACGTCACGCTGAAGCTCGGCCAGATCACCTCGCCAGTGAAGGCCGAGGACGTCTGCACCAACGAGCTGATCAGCGGTGCGAATGATTTCGACAAGGCCAAGGTCAAGGCGGACGCCGACGGCTACAAGCTGACGGATGCCTTCGCCAAGGTCGATGTCGAGACCATCAAGGCGCACATGTTCGACCAGGCTATCAAGTAGTTCTTGCTGGACCGCCGGTCCAAACTCCGCCGTCATCCGCAAAACTCTGCCGTCATCCCCGCGAAAGCGGGGATCCATCAAGGCCTGAAGCGTCTCAGGCCTTGATGGATCCCGGGTCAAGCCCGGGATGACGGCGGGGGGTGAGGATGATCGGCTTGATCAATTGTCGAGTGGGTTTTCGAACAGCCACTCAGGGAGGAACGCATGCCCGATACAGTCAAGGTCCTCGTCGTTGGCCTCGGCAATATGGGCGCCTCGCATGCGAGCGCCTATCACCGTAATCCGGGCTTCGAAATCGTCGGCATCATGAGCCGGACGATCAAGTCGAAGACGCTGCCGGACTATCTTGCAGGCTATCCGCTCTATGAGGATTTCGACGAGGCGCTGGCCGCAACGAAGCCGGACGCGGTCTCGATCAACTCCTATCCGGACACCCACGCGCACTATGCGATCAAGGCGCTGAATGCCGGCGCCCATGTCTTCATGGAGAAGCCGATCGCCACCAATATCGCGGATGCGGAAGCGGTGGTGGCACTCGCTCGGGAAAAGAACCGCAAGCTGGTGCTCGGCTATATCCTCCGCGTTCACCCATCCTGGATGAAGTTCATCGAGCTCGGACAGGGCCTCGGCAAGCCACTGGTGATGCGGCTCAACCTGAACCAGCAGAGCAGCGGCCCGGCCTGGACCTGGCACAAGAACCTGATCGACTCGCTGATCCCGATCGTCGACTGCGGCGTTCACTATGTCGACGTCATGTGCCAACTGACCGGCGCGAAGCCGGTGCGCGTCCATGGCATCGGCGCCAAGCTCTGGGCCGAGGCGGCACAGCCGAACTATGGCCATCTGCACGTCACCTTCGATGACGGTTCCGTCGGCTGGTACGAGGCGGGTTGGGGCCCGATGATGAGCGAAATGGCCTATTTCGTGAAGGACGTGGTCGGCCCGAAGGGCGCGGTCTCCATCGTCGCGGGACAGAGCGAATCGGGCAAGGACACGACCGAAGAAGTCTCCGATTCGGCCGATATCGACCGCCACACCAAGACCGACGCGTTGAAGGTGCACTATGCCGAGGTCGGACCGGACAAGAACTTCGTCCGCAAGGACGAGCTGATCTCGATGGAAGACGAGCCCGGCCACCAGGAGCTCTGCGACCGCGAGCAGGCGCTGTTCCTGCGCGCCATCCAGGAAGACCTCGACCTGACGGAATCGATGGACGCCGCGGTCAACAGCCTGCGGATCGTTCTGGCGGCCGAGCAGTCGATCAACGAGAAGCGCGCGATCGAGCTGGCCTGATCAAGACGAGAATGGTCGGCGTGCGATAGGGGCGAACACGCCCTGCGAACGCCGATCCTCCTCCGCGCGCGTCTGTTGCGCGTCATCGGTGGCCCCTCGATTGAAGGCGCGTTATGGTCGGCGCAAAATGACTCGCCCGATGCGCTGGCCAACACCGAAGAACGATCCGTGATCCCCTGGGAAGAACTCGACGTCGCCGAAATGCCCGATGGCGGCGGCGCGATCCGCCTGAAACGGCGCGGCCGCGAATATTCCATCATGCTGGGTCCGATCGAGCTGATGAACAGCCGCCTGAGCGGCTCGGAGAAGGCGCTCGCGACCCTTTCCTGCGCGCGCATCGCCGACCGGGCGCGGCCGGTGATGCTGATCGGCGGCCTCGGCATGGGCTTCACGCTGCGCGCGGCGCTCGAGACGCTCGGCGATGACGCCGCGGTCACCGTGGCGGAGCTGGTTCCGGCGGTGGTGCGATGGGCACGCGGCCCGATGGCCGAGATCTTCGGCGACAGCCTGGACGACCCGCGCGTCACGATCGCGGAGAACGATGTCGGCCGGCTGATCCGCTCGTCGCGCGAGGCCTATGACGCGATCCTGCTCGACGTCGATAACGGTCCCGCCGGACTGACGCGCAAGGCCAATGATGCGCTCTATGACCTGAATGGGCTTGCAGCCGCGCGTGCTTCGCTGAAGCCTGGCGGCGTACTCGCCGTATGGTCCTCCGCGCCCGATGCCGCCTTCACGCAGCGCCTGCGCCGCGCCGGCTTCGCGGTCGAGGAAATCCCCGTGCGGGCGAATGGCGCTGGCCGCGGCGCCCGGCACATCATCTGGATGGCGACCAAGCCTGCCTGAACGCTCGCGCTGCGCTACATCAGGGCAGCCCGAGCCCGATCGGAGAACGGTCCTGGAAACAACGCTCTATTTGCCGGTCAAGACATTCCTGGAAGGGCTCGGCTTCACGGTCAAGGGCGAGGTCGGCGGCTGCGATCTGCTGGCGCTCTCCGAGGGTGAGCCGCCGCTGGTCGTCATCGGGGAGCTCAAGCTCTCCTTCAATCTCGAACTGGTCCTGCAAGCCGTCGACCGCGCCGCCGCCTGCGACGAGGTGTGGCTCGCCGCGCGCATGTCGCGCCTGGGCAAGGGGCGCGAGAGCGATGCACGCTTCCGCAATCTTTGCCGCCGCCTCGGTTTCGGCATGCTCGGCGTCGCCGAATCCGGCGAGGTCAGCATCATCGTCAGCCCCGAAGCGCCGATGCCGCGCAAGGATACGCGCCGCCGCTCCCGCTTGGTGCGCGAACATCGCCGCCGGCAAGGCGACCCGGCTGTCGGCGGTGGCGCGAAGGCACCGATCATGACCGCCTATCGCCAGCGCGCGCTGCTCTGCGCTGCGGCGCTCGCAGCAGGCCCCGGACGGCCGCGCGATCTCCGCCCGCTCGCGCCCGACGCTGCGCGCATCCTGCTCGACAACGTCTATGGCTGGTTCGCCCGCGCCGAACGCGGCATCTACACGCTCACCGAAACCGGACACCAGGCCCTCCAACGCTGGCCGACGACACTGCCCACGATGGAAAGGTCAGCGGAGGTGGCCGGCGCGACCGATGCGTAGACAGCGACCCATCTCGCATTCTGAGCTGATGAAAGCCGCCGCATTCGCTATGACCGGCCTTCCCAGGACAACTGGCGAACCGGGCCCGCGCGGATGCCCGTCAGGCTGCGCCCGACATCGGACGCAGGTGCCTTTATGGGAGCGCCAGAAGCGTCTTGCTCGACTGCACCGTGTTGATCCAACGCTGTTGGGCATTCTGCATCATCACGAACAGGTCGAGCGCGCGGCGCGCGACTTTTGCCGGCATCTCGCCCTTCATGAGATCGCAGCGGAACGATACTTCTGCGACGAACACCTTCGACGGATCGTCGACCCGATTCCAGAGCGTCAGGCAGAGGCTGCCCTGATAGTCATCGGCGAAATCGATCGTGGGCCCTTTGAAGACATGCTCTTCGATGGCCCGCCCTTGAATCATCGGCGAGCCTAACTCGTCGATCACGGGCAGATACCGAGCGGTCGACTCGAACAGCGCATGCAGATCATTCAAGCCATGTGGCGCCTCATCCGGCAGCAGCGCACGGCTTGCCGACAACGCCCAACGGCTGCGGATCGAGCGCTGTTCGGCGATGGCCACGAACGTCTCGCCGGCCGGCCCCACGGCGGCGACTTCGAGGGGCGCAATATCCTCCTCAAGCTTGAGCCTCGCGGCATCGTCCTGAGCGGCCAGAGTCGTTCCGAGCGCGATGAAGAGATCCGGCGTCCTCAATTTCAAGGTGAGCTCATCACTGTCGAAGGTCGCCCCCTCTTTGGAAAGCGACGACCGTCGCCGCAGGGAATAGCCTGCGGCATAGAGATGATGCGACTTCGTATCCCAGAATGAGACGCGCCTCGGCTCAAGAGGAGCAAACCACTTCCTGATCTGAACCTTTGGCAAAGAGGCGTTCAGGTTCGATCGCAAGTCGTCGAGAAACGCGTTCGCCTGATCGCCGTCCGGCGGCCAGGCAAACCGTTCAGGCTTCAGGAGAAGCTTGTACTCACGGGCCTTGAGGCAACTCAGATCCGGCATCGTCGCCTCGGGACGTTCGGACACAGGGCACGGTCGATCATGGGCTAGCCGCGCGCGAAATAGCGCGTCAGGGCGCCCTTCTCATGGGCCACATAGCCGTCCAGCCATTTGTCGTCGGTATCCAGAAACCCTGACCAGCCCTTTCTTCCCTTGCGCCGAAGCTCAGCCTCAACGGCGCGAAAGCGGTAGTGATCGTAGACATCGAGGATATGGACCGCATAGGCGAGCGCGATCTCGCGATCGCCGGTGATGATCACCATGTTCTCGTCATTGGCGTAGGAGGCCTTGAAGCCCAGATTGTGGCTGCCGAGAATGACGGTGCACTCGGGCGAAAGAGGGTCGATGACCACCAGCTTGTCATGAACGATGGCGCCGACATTGCCACGGGCGGCCAGCATTTCCAGTCCGAAATCGCCGAGCAACTGCTTGTCGTCGATCTTGGCCGCCCGAACGATCGATACATTCTTCTCACTGAAGACGTTCGGCGAATCGCTCGTCTCATCGTCGGAAGGATCATCCGGATCGTTCTTCTTCCTGGGCCTGTAGTTCGGCATCGCCTGCGGGCTCGACACCGCCCCGCTGACGATCAAGCGGGGATCCTTCAGGCCGATATCGACCGCCTCGCCGATGATGCAGTCTTTGCCGCTCTGGCCGGGGTAGAAGGCCAGAAACAGAATAACGTCCTTGGCGAGACGCATGCGGCGGTAGACGTCCGATAGGTCTGGCGGTGTCTTTTGGCCCTTGGCACGTCCGCGCATATTGGGCGAGAACCACAGATCGACCGTGGCGCCGTTCGCGAGTGCCGCTGGGAAGACCTTGACGTTGGAATCCCGGAACGTCGAACCCTGCTGACTATCCTTCATCGTTGCGCCGAGCGGATCGGGGATCGGCAGCGCATCGAGCTTCATACGCTTCCAATAGTCGAGGAAGACGCCGGCCACCGCGCCGTCCTCGATGAGGAGCGCATTGTTGGTTTGGCCGGCAACACCGGTCGATGTCCAGTTCGTGCTGCCGGTGAAGACGGATCGCGGCGCGCCATCGAGCGAAACGTGAACGACGAATTTGTTGTGGCCGATCTGCGTGGTGTTGTTGAACATCCTGTGCTGAATATCGACACCGGCCGCGACGAGAGCGCTCCGTGCGGAAGCGTTGCGAACGTCCCAGACGCCCTTCTCCTCGGCCGTGTTGGCCAGGATCAGATGGATCCGCGCACCATGGGTCATGAGGAGATCGAGCAATTCCCTGTCGTCGAGCTCGTACAGCGCCAGGTAAAACTCCCCAGGCCGCTCGAACAGCTCGTGAAGAAGAGGCAGAACGTCACCGGCAAGATATTTGCGGTGCGGATCATGCGGGTCGGATATCTTGTTGATCAGTTCATCCGGCTCGATCTTTCCGTCGTCGAGCAGGACATTGCTCAGCCATTGCGCCGCAAGAATGCCGTTGGTGAAGGTCGACTGGAAGGCGCCGCGACGGCGCGTGACCAGGATCGCATTGGTCGAGATCGCTGGACCGAGATAGCTGAGCGGACGAGGCGCCCCCTCATAAGCCTTCACATCGACCTTGACCCGATTGCCTTGGTCATCCTTCACAGGCCGTCCCTGCGCGTCACGCTTTGTGACCGAGACAACCCTTGGCGTCGGATCGGGAGCGGGCGGAAGATCAGACCGGAAATCGCCCACGGCGCGGATCTCGTAACGCACGTGAACCTCGTCTGGCCGCCGTGCAAGTTGGTCCCGCCTCTTGCGGAGGGTCACGTCGCGCCAAGTCAGCTTCTGTATAGGCCAGATGCCGGTATGCTGCGGCAGCCAATGCGGATTCCTTTGACCCTTGAAGGCAACCCAGGACGCACATGGCACGCGATCTTCGACGCCATTGCGAAGGGCGACCGTCCCGTCGGGATTGAGATAGACTCGCGTGACTTCAAAACCGAGGCAACCGTCGATCTTGCCGTCTATATCCCAGGCTATCGACGCAATCTCGTTGTTCGCGCACGCAAAAGCGGAAACGATACCGACCATGGACACCCCCCGAGGTCATGTCTCGCTGGCATAAATGTATTCGCGGCAATTGAGACTTGGAACACTAACAGAATTATTTGCACGCAAAAGTAGTGAAGTCAAGGTCGATGGTATCCGGCCACCCCAACACAAGAGACGGTCGGACTATATAATAAGCCGGCGCAATATATTCGCCCGAACCGATCGCCGCGACCATGCCCGACATTGCGTGCCGGGCCGTCCATGTTTCCCGGGCGAGGCCGTGCCCCCTGTCCCGATCGACCGCCAATGCCTATCTTCGGGCTCGCCGCCTGTTGCGGCGCAAGGCATGGAGAATGTGAGTGGTTAACGTCAAGGTGCGGCCGACGGGCGCCAGCGCGGTCATCGGACGGCATGGGCCGGCAAGTGTCACCAGCGCGACCGGCGGGACCGTGGCGCTGAATTCCGGATCGTCGGATCCCGCCTTCAGCCCGATCGACCTGCTCTATGCAGCCGTCGCGGGCTGCCTGGTGGTGAGCGCGCGCATGGCCGCGCACGAAATGGGCGTGCTCGACCGGATCGAGAGCGTGAACGCCGCCGTCCGTGGCGAGAAGGCCGCCGACGCGCCGTCGCGCGTCGACAAGCTCGACATCACGCTGGACATCGTGGGCGAACTCGACGAGGCGACCAAGACGGCGCTGATCGCACGGGCCGAGGAACTCTGCACCGTCAGCAATACGCTGAAGAACACCCCGGCCTTCGTGACGAACGGTCACTGATCGCCTGATAGCGCTTCCGAGCGAAGTGGATACCGGTTCGCATTAAGGAAGCGTTACAAATCAAATAGATAGATCATCTCGGCGTTGTTGTGAAACGCAGAGATGATCTAGGCAAGCGCGGAAAGCCCTGCCCTGTCGAGGATGCCCGTGATCTCGCCCTTGCGCATCGTCGCCGCCCGGTCGCACATATGCGCAACCACGTCCATGTCATGGCTGACCAGGATGAAGCTCATGGCATGCGCGGCGCGCAGATCATTGAGCAGGTTGAGGATTTCCGCCTGCACCGACATGTCGAGCGCCGAGGTCGGCTCGTCGAGCAGCAGCAGCCGGGGACGGAACAGCAGGGCCCGGGCGATCGCCACCCGCTGGCGCTGACCGCCTGAGAGCGCATTCGGCGTGCGCCCGGCAACATCCGGCGGCAGCCCGACTTCGGCGATCGCGGCGCTGGCGCGGCGTTCGGCATCGGGGATGCCATTGACCTGCAACGGCTCGACCAGGGCCCGCCTGATCGTGTGGCGCGGATGCAGCGAGGCATAAGGGTCCTGGAACACCATCTGCACGTCGCGGCGGATCTGCCCGGTCAGGTGCCGGCGCGCCACATAGGGCGTGCCGAACACCGAGACGCGACCCGACCATTCGCGCTGGATGCCGGCCAGCACACGCAGCACGGTCGATTTTCCGCAGCCGGACGGGCCGAAAAGGCCGAAGGTCTCGCCGGCGCGAACGGTGAAATCGACGCCGCGCACGGCGGCGACGTCGCCGCCATCGCGCTCGAAAGAGACCTCCAGCCGCTGAACGTCTACCGCCGCCGTCACGCCTGCACCTCGAGATCCGCGCGATTGAGCGTCGGCAGCCGGGTGCCATAGGTCGCCGCCGACGGGCGGCACGACCAGAGCGTACGCGTATAGGGTTCGGTCGAATGCGAAAGCTCGGAAGCCGGCCGCTCGTCGACGACCCGCCCGCCATACATGACCAGCACCCTGTCGGCGAATTGGGCGACCTGCTGCAGGTCGTGGCTGATCAGCAGCAGGCCCATGGCGTGCTCCTCCGCCAGTCGGGCGAGCAAAGCGAGGATCTGGTCGCGCAGGTCGTGGTCGAGCGCCGAGGTCGGCTCGTCCGCGATCAGCAGCCTCGGGCCGCAGATCAGCATGGTCGCGATCATCACGCGCTGGCCCATGCCGCCGGAAAGCTCGCCCGGATAGAGCCGGTAGACCTCGCGCGGATTGTCGAGCCCGACGGCGGCGAGCATGGCGAGCGCGCGTTCGCGCCGCTCGGACCGCGACAGCTTCGTGTGCAGCAACAAGGGCTCCTCGACCTGGCGGCCGACGGTGTGGAGCGGGTTCAAGGCAAAGCGCGGATCCTGCAGCACGAGGCCGACCTTCGCGCCACGGATGCGGTTCCAGCTCCGCGCATCGGCAGCGGCGAGATCGATCCCGTCAAGCACGAGCCGGCGCGCGCCGACGCGGCCGGGCGGCGGCACGAGCCCCATGATCGCGCGGGCCGTCATGGTCTTGCCGGAACCGGATTCGCCAACGATGGCGACCCGCTCGACACCGACCTTGAAGGAGACCCCGTGCAGCACGATCACATCGCCGGCGCCTTCACGCGGGAAGCTGACCTTGAGATCGGCAACATCCAGGATGGGAGGGGCAGCGGGTTCAGCCATGACGGGGGTCCAGGAGATCGCGAAGGCCATCGGCCAGAAGGTTGAATGCGAGGCTCGCAATGAGGATCGCGAAGCCCGGCGTCGCCGCGACCCACCATTGGTCGAAGATCACAGGGGTGCCATCTGCGACCATGGTGCCCCACTCCGCCGTCGGCGGCCGCACGCCGAGGCCGATGAAGCCGAGGCCGGCGGCGATCAGCACCATGCCGGCGAGATCGAGCGCGACCCGCACGATGGTGGATGGGAGGACCATCGGCAGGACATGGCCGAACAGCAGGCGCGGCCCGCGAATGCCCACCATTTCGGCGCCGGCCATATAGTCGCTCTTGCGCATGGTGCGGGTCTGGATGCGCGCCTGCCGCGCATAAGGCGGCCAACTCGTCAGCGCGAGCGCAAGCGCGGCATTCAAGAGACCCGGGCCGAGCACCGCGACGAAGGCGAAGGCGAGGATCAGCCGCGGAAACGACATGACGATATCGGTGAAGCGCATCAGCACGCGCTCGACGATGCCGCCATAATAGCCGGCGATGATGCCGATGGCCGTGCCGAGCGGCGCCATGACGACCGCGACCAACGAGATGATCAAGAGCGTCGGCCGCGTGCCGTAGATCAGCCGCGAAAGGATATCGCGCCCGAAGCCGTCCGTGCCGAGCCAATGGGCGGCGGACGGGGCGGCGAGACGGATGTTGATATCCTGCTGATAGGGATCATACGGCGCGAGCCAGGGCGCGAAGGCGGCGACGAACAGGATCAGCGCCAGGATGGTCGCGCCGGCGGTCGCCGATGGCGAGCGGCTTGCGAGCTGCCAGAGGCTGAGGCGCCTTGGCGAGACGGCGGTCATCGTCATGGCTTCAGCCTCGGATCGAGCCCGCCGACGATCAGGTCGGTCAGGGTATTCAGGATGATGAAGCAGACGCCGATGACGAGCGTACCGCCCAGAATGGCGGGAACGTCGGCGGCGAACATCGAGATGGTCAGGTAGCGGCCAATGCCGGGCCAGGCGAAGACGGTCTCGGTGAAGACCGCGCCTTCGAGCAGCACCGCATAGGAGAGCGCGACCACCGTGATCACGGAGGCGCGGATATTGGGCAGGACATGGCGGAAGATGATCCGGAACTGCCCGGCGCCCTTGGCGCGGGCCGTCACGACATATTCCTTGCCCAGTTCCTCCAGAACGGCCGTGCGCGTCAGGCGCGAAATACCGGCCAGCGAATAGAAGGCCAGCACCAGCGCCGGCAGCGCGATATGCGAGATGGCGTCGCGAAACGCGCCCATATCGCCGGAGAGCCAGGTATCGATCAGGACCATGCCGGTCCGCCGCTCGGTCGTGAATTCAAAGGCGACATCCTGCCGGCCCGGACCGCCGAACCAGTGCAACCGGGCATAGAAGAGCAGCAGCGACAGAAGGCCGAGCCAGAAGATCGGCACGGAATAGCCGAGCAGCGAGATCACGCGCACGAGCGAATCGCGCCATCCGCCCGGCCAGAGGCCGGCGAGCAGGCCGAGGCCGACGCCGAGCGTGCCGCCGATGATGATGGCGACCGTCGCGAGCTCGAAAGTGGCGGGGAAGACGCGGACGAGATCGCTGGCGACGGGCTGCCCTGTCGACCAGGAGGTGCCCAGATCGCCGCGGAGAACCTGGCCCGCATAGACGAGGAACTGTTGCGGCAGCGGCTTGTCGAGGCCGAGCTCGGCCCGCTTGGCGTCATAGGTCGCTTGGCTCGCCTTGTCGCCGACAATGCGGATGACCGGATCGATGCTCGCAATGTGGGTGAAAGCGAAGGTGACGAGCAACAGGGCCAGCAGCCCGATCAGCAGCGAGGCGATCCAGTTGATGAAACCCAGCACAAAACGAACTTCCCGCCGGCGCGTGCGCCGGCGGGAAGCAGAGCGGGAGTCCGGTTGGACGGTCGCGTCGGACAATTAGTGCTTCTCGACCTGACCGAAGAAGACCTGGTCGGCATTGATGCCCTGGACATAACCCTTGACGTTGTCGCGCAGCACGATCTGGTCCTTCGCCTGCAGGATGAAGACGAGCGGCGAGCTCTTCTGCACTTCGCGCTGGATCTCGCCATAGAGCGCAGCGCGCTTGGCCGGATCCTGCTCGACAACGGCGGCGTGCGTCTGGTCGCTGATCTCGGGGATATTCCAGCCGGCGCGCCAGGCAACCGTATGCGGGCCCTCATCGCCACGGCCATAGGCGAAGGCGGCGGCATTGGAGTTCGCGTCGAAATAGTCCGGGAACCAGTAGAGCGCGGCAGCCTCATAGTTGCGCGCACGCAGCTTGCCATAGAGCTCGCTCGCCACGACCGGCTCGATCTCCAGCGTCACGCCACCCTGCGCGAAGCTTGCCTGCAGCGACTGCGCGATGTCGGTGAAGGGCGGCTGGTTGGAGACGGTGAGCTTGAATTTGACGTCCTTGAGGCCGGCCTTCTCGAGGATCGCCTTGGCCTTGGCCGGATCGAGCGTAAAGGGGTTCTCCGAGATCGCGCCCGGGAAGCCTTCCGGCAGGAAGGTCTGGTGGACGATGTACTGGCCCTTCAGCAGCTTGTTGGCGATGCCGTCATAATCGACGAGATAGCGCGAGGCTTCCCAGAACGCCGGATTGCCGAGCGCCGGCACGTCCTTGTTGGCGCTGTTGATGATGACATAGTCCTGCTGCGCCGAGGGCGTCGCCTCGACGACTATGCCGGGCTTGCCGGCGAGCGAGGCGATCTGGTCGGCGCCGAGATCGCGCGCGATATCAGCGTCGCCCTGCTCGATCAGCAGGCGGCGGGCGGAGGCGTCGGCCACATTCTTGAAGATGACGCTCTTCACCTTCGGCGCGCCGGCCGGCGAAGTCGGGTTGGCGGCAAGCACCAGCGCCTCGTGCGGCTGGTAGGCCTTGATCGAGAACTGGCCGCTGCCGGCCGAATTCGTCTTCAGCCATGCATTGCCGAAATCATCGCCCGTGGCGTGGCTCGCGACTTCCTTCTCGTCGACGACGGAGGCGATCGGCGCGGTCAGGATGGCGAGCGCGAAATTGGAGCCGATATCGGCCGCCCAGCCGACCTTGACGTGGCTGTCGTCGACCTTGGAGACGAGGCTCTCGATATTCTCGGGCTTCCAGCCAAGCTCCTGCAGGATGAAGACCGGCGTCTTGCCGAGCTTGGTCGCGCGGACGAAGGAATAGACGACATCCTCCGGACGGACCGGATTGCCGGATGCGAACTTGGCGCCATCCTTCAGCTTGAAGGTGATGCTCTTGCCGTCCGCTGCCTGCTCCCAGCTCTCGGCGAGACCGCCCTCGAGCTTGCTGCCGTCGGTCGGATTGGTCTGCACCAGGCGCTGGTAGACATTGTTGAAGGTGTGGAACGGCGTCAGCTCATAGCCTTCGGCCGGGTCGAAGCTCACCGCATCGTCGATGGACTGCGCCACGACAAGGACGTCGGCCGGCGTCGCGGCCTTTGCGGGCAGCATGCCGACCGTCAGGGCGACCAGCGCGCCGGCGGTCGCGAGAGTCCGCAGGGCTCGTAAATTCATTCTATCTCTCCGCAATCTGGCGATCCGCATTCAACATGGCGAGCGCCCACCGATCGGTATCGATCAGAGGTCGGCAGACCAGGGCCGAGCGGAACAGGCAACACGATAAGATTTCGTCCATCACTGCGAGAGGTAAAGCATTTCAATTTATCCGACTAGCGCAGCAATGTTCGATCGACGAAAAGGCGAGCGCGCGACGACTTCATCGTAGAGCGTGCAGCGCAGGCGACGATCGGAACAGAGCCCGGGGCGATCGTCAATGCCACCGCGATACCCGTTCGCCTTGTCATCCCCAGATGACACATCCGTGATTGGCAATCGGAAGCTGCGGCGCCAGCTCACTATCACCCGAGGGCCTCTGAACGGAGCTCTTGTCCGATCCGGTGACGATGGCCTTTCGGCTCCAACCAGATAGGGGAAAAGCAATGCGCAATCTTCTCATGACGGCTGCCGCGCTGGCCCTGATCGCCCAGGTCACGCCCGCATTCGCTGCCGACCAGATCGAGGGAACCGTCCTGCGTGTGAGCCCGGCGACCGGCATGCTCCAGCTCCAGACCGGCGAGACATTCCAGTTCTCCAATGGCGCCGTTCTCTATGGCCTGCTTCCCGGCCAGCAGGTCGGCGTCACCTATAGCGGCTCGCACGGCATCGGCGCCTTCAACCCGCATCCCGAGTCCGACGATAATTCGTCGTCCTACTGATCGACGGATGACACCGGCGCGGGACGCCCGGGAGCCAATCTCCCGGGCGCTTTCCGCGCCTTTGGATCAGCCGATCCGGATCGTCTGCAGATCGAGCAGATGGCCGAGTTTCTCGATCTTGTCGGCGATATGGCCGATGCCGACGGCGCAGTGATGCGCGGGCCCCTCGGCGTTCCAGCGTTCCACGAAGGCGCGGGCGCCGATCGCGAAGCGATAGCGGCTGTTGGTGTTGCCGATCTCAAGGATCGGGCCAGGCACCGACTCGGCCTCCGCGGTGAGAAGCTTCATGCGCCCATGGCCATCCTCGACCACCGATAGCAGCGTGACCGGGCCGTGCTTGACCGACATCTCCACGCTGACGCCGGCGCCGACCTTGCCATGATAGACCTTGAGCGGGCGGACCTTGGTCCTGCCTTCGCCGATGCGAATATGCGCCGGCCCGTCATGGCCCATCAGCACGATGTCGTCGTTGAAATCGATGCCGTAATATTCGGTGAAGGACCCGCCGGCGCCGAAGGCATCCATGATCTTCATCGCCTGCGCGTTCTTGACCTCATATTCGCCCGCAACCGGAACGCCGCGCGCGGTGAGGTAGGAACAGCCGAGGATGACCGAGGCGATCACGTCCTGGTGGTCGTGATCGGCCACCGATTCATAATAATAGGCGAGTGAACCGAGCTTGTGCTTCTCGACGAGCCGGTCGAGCGCCACCGAGGTGCGCGCGGCGCGGGCGATTTCGGCCGGGTCGCAATCGGGCTGGATCGCGAACTCAGCCTGAAAAGCCGCGACCCGCTCCGCCGTCTCGGTTTCGGTGACCAGCTTCCTGAGCGACGCCAGTTCGTCGATCTCGACGATCTCGAGGTGGCCGCCAAAGGTCGCCACCTGGGCCGTCGTGTCGGAATAGATGTCGAGCATGCCGTTATAGTACCGGCCCATCAGGCCGAGCCGGTTGTGCGTCATGACATGGGCGACGCGGGCCGCCTCGATCCAGGCCTCGATCTCGCGCTCGACGATCGGATCACCGTCGAGGACACCGGTGACCTGGTGAAAATCGACTCCCGCGCGGCGGAAGACGTTGGCGATCTCGGGGACGGGACAGGCGGCGCAATAGGCGAGCCATTCGCCCGTCATCTTCGTCCTGTCGCCCATCGCGTTGAAGGTCGCGTAATCGATCGCCGCTTCCGGCTGCAGGTTCAGGATGATGACGGGAACCTTGGCACGCTGCACGACCGGCAGCACCGTCGAGGAGAGCGCATAAGTCGTGACATAGAGAAAAATCACGTCGACATCGGCCGCGCGGAACCGATGCCCCGCCACCATCGCCTTTTCGGGATTGTCGATCAGCCCCAGATTGACGACGTCGACGCCCGGCCGGGCGAGCTTGTCGGCCACCCGATCGACATAGCCCTTCAGCCGGTCCTCGAGCCCGGCAAATTGCGGCCAGTAAGTATCGAGTCCGATGCCGAACAAGCCGACCTTCAGCCTGTCATATCCCACATTCTGATCCGTCATGAGCATGCTCCCGCTGGGCCTTTGCGGCCTTCTGGCTTCAGTCGCCGAGACCGAGCAGCGCGCGAGCGCGCTCCGCGATCGCAAGGCCGAGGACGCGCTGGCCCTCCTCGTCCAGATGAATGCCGTCGATCTCGCTCGAGGTGACGATCGATCCGGCATCGAGAAGGGCGACGCTTCGCGCCTTGGCGACGCGATCGAACTCGGCCGCGAGCCTCTGGGATTTCTCGGCGCCGCCGGAGAACATCTCGGCCAGCCAGGACAGTCTCGACAGCGGCGCCGGCGCGACGAGCAGCACGGCCGGCGCGCGGCCGCCCGGCCCGGCCGCCGATTGCAGCACCATATCGACGAGCTTGCCCGCGCCGTCGGCAATATCGCCGGCCTGCATGGAAAGCCGCGCCTTCAGATCGTTGGTGCCGAGCTTGATGACGACGAGATCGATCGGCGCATGGGTTTCGAGCGCCACGGGCAGGAAGGTCTTGCCGTTCTTGTGCGCGCCCTCGACCGGATCATCGAGGCAGGTGGTGCGGCCGTTCAGGCCTTCCTCGGCAACGATGATGTCCGCGCCGAGCGCTTTGCGAACGATGCCGGGCCAGCGCTTGTCCGGCGCGAAACGCCCACCGCCGCCGCGATAGGGCTGCGGTTCCGCGCCCCATGTATTGGAATCGCCATAGGCGAGAATGGTCTTCATCGGCGACGCTCCTAGGAAAGGCGGTATCGTTCGAGAATGGCGGTGCGCGGCTCGGCGCCGTGGCCAGGACGATCAGGCGCGGAAACGAGGCCGTTTACATGCCAGAACGGGTCCTCGACGAGATCGAACTGCATCGGACCCGGCAGGGGCTTCAACTCGAAGAGTTCGGCTGTCTTCGAGGCGAGCGACAAATGCAGGCTCGCGCCCGTCAGCACGGCCGTGCTCCAGGCATGGGCGTTGACGACCTTGCCCTCGGCCTCGATCGCGGCGGCCGCACGGCGGAAACCCGTCACGCCCTCGATGCGCGCCGGGTCGAGCCCGAACACATCGACAATGCCCGTGTCGAGCCAGCGGCGATAACCGGCCAGCGTGTATTCGCGCTCGCCAACGGCCAACGGCGTGGAAATTGCCGCCGCCAGGGCCTTGTGGGCCTCAACGTCGATCGGATTGAACGGCTCCTCGATCCAGGCGATCGCCTGTTCCTCCATGCGCCGGACGGTGCGGATCGCGGTATCGACGTCCCATTTCGTGCCGTTGCCGGCATCCACCATGATGCCCGCATCGGGACCGACCGCGGCGCGGAGTGCCGCCACGAGCGCAACGTCGTAATCGGGATCGCGACCGGCCCGCGAGAGGCCACGCTTGCCGAGGCCGAGCTTGGTCGATCTGAAGCCCGCCGTGATATGGCCAGAAATCTCGGCGACGCTCGCCTCGATCGTCGCCTGGTTGACGTGCAGGCTGGCGCAGGCGGGCAGGCTTTCATGCACCGCGCCGAATAGCGCGACCAGCGGCTTGCCGGCTTCCTTCGCCTTCAGATCCCAGAGCGCCATGTCGACCGCCGATATGGCGATCGAGGCGATACCGCCCTCGCCATACCACCAGCTCTGCGCCTTCATCGCCTGCCAGCAGGCTTCGACATCGCCAATGTCGCGATCCCTGAGCAGAGGCAGGAAGCCCTGCTCGATCAGGATCTGAGTTGCCTTGATCGCTTCCGGCCACATGGCGATGGCCTCGCCCCAGCCCGACAGGCCCGCGGCGCCGTCGATGCGCAGCAGCAGCGTCATGCGCTCATGGCCGAAATCATTCGGCTCGGGCCAGCGCAGCACGAAACATTCGGCGCCGCTCATCTGCATGGCGTTCTCGTCCTCCCTCCGCCGCGCTTGTTCCGCGCGGTCCGATTTGTCGAAAGGCTAGACGCAGCGGACGCGTCGCGTCAACCGAATTGGTAAGGCCAATTTTTAATCTGACCCGCTTGCGGCAGTGGAAAAGTCGTGCCAGTCTAAACACAATAAGAAATTGGCCTTACCAATTGTAAAGGCTCTTTGAGGGAGGAGAATTTGCCAATGAACGCTCGGATTCCGTCCGCATTCCTGCGCCGCGCCCTGGGGGCGGCGGCGCTCACCGCCTTGCTCGCCAGTGCCGCCTATGCCGAGGATTTCCACGGCTTCGATCCTGCCAATTTCGATGGCGCGATGCTCAGCGCCGATCAGTTGAAGGCGATGGTCGCCGACGCCACGGCCGCCCATAAGCCGAACAATGGCAAGGACCTCGTCATCGGCTTCGCCAATCTGCAGCGCGACGTGTCGTTCTGCCTCAAGGTCGAGAACGGCATTCTCGACAACGCCAAGGCTGCCGGCGTCGAGATGCAGGTCGCCGACAACCGCCTCGACGGCGCGACCGCGCTCGCCAATGCCGAGAGCTTCCTGCAGCGGCAGGTGGACTATGTGATCGAATTCCAGACCGACGCCAATTTCGGCGCCACGATCATGCAGAAGATGAACGACGCCAGCACCAAGGTCGTCGCGATCGACATTCCGATGCCGGGCGCGACCTTCTTCGGCGCCAACAATCCCCGCTCCGGCTTCATGGGCGGCGCCTATCTCGGTCAGGCCGCAATCGCCAAGTTCGGTGCCGACAAGGTCAAGACCGGCTATTTCGTCGTCGGCGAACTGCCGCAGTCGGGCGCGATCCCGGCCATGCGTACCGGTGGCCAGGTTGCCGGCTTCGAAGCCGCCGTACCGGGCTTCCCGGCCGATCACATCATCAAGATCGACACCAAGAACACGCTCGAAGAGAGCTTCACCCAGATGAACAACGTCATCGGCCGTATTCCCGATGGCGCGCCGATCATGGTGACGGCGATCAACGACCAGGCTGCCACCGGCATGATGCGCGCCGTGAAGCAGGCCGGCCGCGAGGCTGACCTGATCGTGGTGGGCATGGGCGCCGACGAACTCCAGACCATGGTCGACGAGCCCAGCTTCGTCGCATCGGTCGGCTACTTCCCCGAGCGCTATGGCAACTACCTGATCCCGCTCGCGCTGATGGAACTCGCCGGCAAGTCGGTGCCGGACACCGTCCTCGTGAACCACGTCATGGTAACAAAGGACAATATCTGCAAGTTCTATGACAAGTTTGCCTGCACCGAAGGCAAGGATCCGATCAAGTTCGAGTTCCCGCAGCCCGCGTTCGAGCAGCATCTGGCCGAGATCCGCAAGCTGCCCGATCTCGCCGATTACCAGAACCTGATCCCGACCAACTGATCGGCATTCGACGAGCCGGCGGGACAGCAAGGTCCCGCCGGACCATTTCCCGAATTCTCAAGGTGAGACTGATGGCGACCACGATTCCGCGCCTCGGTATGCATGGCATCGGCAAGTCTTTCGGCAATGTTCCCGTCCTCGCCGATGTCGACCTGACCGTCGACCCGGGCGAAGTGGTTGCGCTGCTCGGCTCCAACGGCGCCGGCAAGTCCACCCTGATGAAGATATTGACCGGCCTCTATAATCGCGACGCGGGCTCGATCCGGATCGACGGCGAGGAGGTCGTGTTCGGCTCGCCGAGCGAAGCGGTCGCTGCCGGCGTGAAGCTCCTGCCGCAGGAAATTTCCGTCATGCCGGACATGACGGTTGCGGAGAACATCTTCCTCGGCGACATGCCGATACGGCGCAGGTTCGGCCTCAACCAGGTCGATGGCGATGCAATGCGGCGGCGTTCGCGCGAACTTCTCGACCAGCTCGGTTTTCCCAGCATCGCGCCGGACGAACTGGTCAAGAACCTGCCAGTGGCGGAGCAGCGCATCGTGGAGATCGCGCGCGCGCTCGCCGGCAAGGCGCGCATCCTCGTCATGGACGAGCCGACGGCCGCGTTGACCGAGCAGGAAGCCAAGATGATCTTCAAGATCATCCGCCGCCTGCAGGCGAGCCAGGTCTCCGTCATCTACATCTCGCATTATCTGAACGAGGTCTTCGAAATCTCGGACCGCATCGTCGTGCTGCGCGATGGCCGCAATGCCGGCAATTTCGCGACCGCCCGGACCAGCCGCGCCGATGTGCTCGCCGCCATGCTCGGCAACACGGTCGACGACCTTTATGACGTCGGCGCATCGATCGCGGCCGGCGAAGAAATCCTGCATGTCGACCGCCTCTCCATTCCCGGCAAGATCGAGGAGGTCGGTTTCACCGTCCGCCAGGGCGAGATCCTCGGCATATTCGGCCTCGTCGGCTCGGGCGTTGAGGTGCTGGGCCGCGCGCTCTATGGCGCGCTCGGACCGGTCAAGGGTTCGGAGGTTCGCCTCGGCGGGCAGGTCTACAGGCCGCGCTCGGCGCGCGCCGGCAAGCTCGCCGGCATCGGCTTCGTCGCCGCAGAGCGCAAGAAGGAAGGCATCATCGCCGATCTGACCGTGCGCGAGAACATCGCCCTCTCCTTCCAGGAGCGTTTCGAGCGCGGCCTTTTCGTCTCGCAAAGCGATGAATCGCGCCACGCCAAACGCTGGATCGAGGATCTCGGCATCCGCACGCGTGGGCCCGAGCAGACGCTCCGCACGCTCTCCGGCGGCAACCAGCAGAAGGTTTGCATCGCACGCTGGCTCGTCGAGGGCGTCAAGCTCCTGATCCTGGAGGAGCCGACCCGCGGCGTCGATGTCGGCGCGCGGCGCGAGATCTACGGCAAGCTGCGCGAGCTCGCCAATCGCGGCTATGCCGTCCTCATCCTTTCCTCCGATGTCGAGGAGGTGGCGGGCGTCAGCGACCGCTCCCTCGTGCTCGACCGCGGACGCATCGTCGGCCAGTTCACGCGCGGCGCCAAGCCGGCCGAGCTGATGGCCGCAACCGGCAATGATCCTGCCTTTTCGGCAGCCTGAGGGATTTCAACTGATGGCCCGTGCTCTCGATACCTCCCCCGCCACCAGCACCAGGCAGCGCATGGCCGCGCTCTTTGGGCGGCCTTGGTCCGGCGTCGCCATGCTCGGCGTGTTCTATCTGTTGCTCGTCCTGATCTTTTCCGTGCTGTCGCCCTTCTTCATGACGCTCAGGAACATGCTGCAGATCGGCGGCAACGTCGCCTATATCGGCCTGATGGCAGCAGCCGGGACGCCGCTCATCATCGCCGGCGGGCTCGATCTCTCGGTCGCCGCGATCGCTGGGCTGACGGGCGTCGTGATTTCGATGCTCTACACGGCCGGCATCCCGATCTGGATTGCCGTTGCGATCGCGCTCGTCGTCGCCGCCATCATCGGTGTCATCAACGGCCTGTTCACGACGCGCCTCCGGCTCAACCCGCTGATCGTGACGCTCGGCATGATGAGCATCATTTCCGGCATCGCGCTGGTGCTCACCGGCGGCCTGACCCGTCCGCTGAGCGTCCCGGGCTTCAACTGGATCGGCGCGGGGCGCGTCTTCGGCGTTCCCGTCCCGTTCATCCTGATGATGGCGATGTTCCTCGTCCTCTGGGTGGTGATGACGCGCATGCGCTTCGGCCGCTTCATCTATGCCGCCGGCGGCAACGCCGAAGCGGCGCGCCTGATCGGCATCCCGCTCGAGAAGACGCTGATCAGCCTCTATGTGATATCGGCCGTCTCCGGCGCGATCGCCGGCACGGTGCTCGGCGCCATGCTGGGTGCCGCCGGCCCGAACGCTGCCGGCGCGCAACTCCTCACCGTGATCGCCGCGATCATCCTGGGCGGCACGAGCCTCAATGGCGGCCGGGGCAGCGTCTGGGGCACGCTGGTTGCCGTGCTGATCCTCGGCACGCTCAATAACGGCCTTACCCTTCTCAACGTATCGAGCTTCTGGCAGGACGTCACACGCGGCGTCGTGCTCATGCTGGCTGTCAGCCTCGACCAGATCCGCACCCGCGCCCTGGGCGAATAATTGAATGGGGCGAGAAGGATATCGGACGTGAGCTCATCGGATTTCGCACCCATCGAACGCAGTTCCGTCGCCGAGCAGGTGGCCAAGAAGTTGCTCGACCTGGTGCGGACCAAGAATCTGAAGCCGGGTGACCAGCTCCCGCCCGAGCGCGAGCTCGCGACCTTGATGCAGGTCAGCCGCCCGAGTGTCAGGGAGGCGCTGCGCGGGCTCCAGATCCTGGGCGTGCTCAAGGTGCGGCAGGGTGGCGGCATCTATGTCACCTCGCTCGAGGCCTCCGACCTGCTCGGCCCGCTGCAGCTTCTGATCACCCTCAACGAAGAGAACGTCAACGCGCTCTACGAGTCGCGCCGCCTGATCGACGGCGCCATCGGCCGCATGGCGGCGGAGCGGATTTCCGATGCCGATATTGACCGGCTGAAGAACCTGCTGATCGTGCAGCGCGACCTGCTCGCCGACCCGATCGGCTTTCGTGTCTCGGATGTCGAGTTTCACCGCACCATCTCCGAAGCGACGGGCAATCCGTTCCTCGTGCGTGTCTCGACCTCGCTCTACGTGCTCGGCATGGAATATAGGCGGATCGCGGCGGAGACACCGGGCGTCCTGTCTCAGTCCTTTGCCGATCACGAGATCATCGTGTCGGCGCTCGCGGCGCGCGATCCCGACGCGGCGCAGGAAGGCATGATCCGCCACATGGCCAATGTTCATCAATCGACGGTTGCCGCTATGGAAATGAAGCCATGAGACCCGCACGGATCGGCATTATCGGCGCCGGCTGGTGGGCAGTCGAAAACCACATTCCGCTCCTGAAGAGCAATCCCGATTGCGAACTCGTCGCGGTCAACCGGCTGGGCGCCGACGAACTCGCGCAATTGCAGGCCCGCTTCGACATTCCGCATGGCTTCGAGGACTATCGCGAGATGCTCGGGGCCGTCGAGCTCGACGGCGTCATCATCGCCTCCCCGCATGTCCTGCATCATGAGCATGCGATCGCCGCGATCCGCTCCGGCTGTCACGTGCTGGTCGAAAAGCCGCTCGCGACCACGGCCTCGGACGCCCGCGACATCGTCGCCGAGGCCAAGGCCCATGGGCGCGAAGTGATCGTGCCCTATGGCTGGAACTTCAAGGATTACAGCGATCGCGCGGCCGAGCTCATTGTCGAGGGCAGGATCGGCCGGGTCGAGCATGTCGTGCTGCAGATGGCTTCGGCGCTCGACGACCTGATGGCCGGCCAGCCGATGAAGGAGACGGAAGGGGCGATGTTCCGCCCGCCGGCCTCCACCTGGGCCGATCCGAAACGGGCCGGTGGCTATGGCTGGGGCCAGCTTGTCCATGCGCTCGGGCTGCTGTTCAAGATCGCCGATCTGGATCCGGCCGAAGTCTTCGCGGCGGTCGGCCGTTCGCCAGCCGGTGTCGATTATTACGACGCGGCCGTCGTGCGCTTCGCCAATGGCGCGACTGCGTCGCTCTCCGGCGCGTCCACGGTCCCGAAGCATCGCAGCTTCCAGATCGACCTGCGCATCTTCGGAACCGAAGGCATGCTGCTGCTCGATATCGAGCGCGAGCGGCTGGAGGTGAGCCGCCGCGACGGCACGGATGTCATCGTCCCGATGCAGCCCGGCGATGGCGCCTATAGCTGCACCCGGCCGGTGGGATTGCTGGTCGATTATTGCCTGGGCCGCACCCCGCCCAATCCCTCCCCCGGCCTTGTCGGCATGCGGGCGGTCGAGGTGCTCGATGCCATGTACCGTTCGGCCGCCAGCGGCCGCATGGAGAAGGTCTGACCGGTGATGAAGCTCTCGCTCGCCTCATGGTCGCTGCGCGGCTGCACGCTCAAGGAGGCCGCCGGGCTCTCCTCCGTGCTCGGCATTGGCGCGCTCGACCTCGGCTATTTCTTTCGCCCGGCGCTCGACAAGGCGGCGCTGGTCGCCGATCCGCAGCGCGTCGCGGACAAGGTGCTCGGCCTCGGCGTCGAATTGCCGAACCTCTATCATCTGTTCGGCGACAACCTGGCCGACCGGAACCTGGCCGACCCCACGCATCGCGCCGCCAATGAAGCCGATTTCCGCCAGGTCGTCCGCTTCGCCAAGCAGGCCGGCGTGCCTACGGTGTTCGTGCTGCCGGGCGTGATCAATCGCGGGCAGAACCGCGCCGATGCGCTCGCCGCTTCGGCCGAGAGCCTCCGCCATCTCGTCGACATTGCCGGCGACGGCGGCATCACGCTCACCATCGAGCCGCATGTCCATTCCTATATCGAGACGCCGACACTCGTGCTCGACCTGCTCGACCGCGTGCCGGGACTGAAGCTGACGCTCGACTATGCCCACTTCGTCTGCCTCGGCTATCGGCAGGAGGAAATCGACGTCCTCGCGCCGCATGCCGCCCATGTGCATCTGCGGCAGGCGCGGCCGGGCGTGCTGCAAAGCAAGCTTTCGCTCGGCACCATCAATATGGGCGCCATGCTCGGGACGCTGCGGGCGGCCGGCTATGACGGCTATCTGACGCTCGAATATGTGCATCAGGACTATATGGACGGGCTGCACGACGACGTGCTGACCGAGACGATCGACCTCAGGGACCTTGTTTGGGAGTGGCTTTCATGACGGACCGCGCCATTGCGCTCGTGACGGGCGGGGCCGGCGGCATCGGCGCGGAGATCGCGCGCCGCCTCGCGGCCGATGGCTTCCACGTCATCGCCGCCGACCATGACATGGCGAAGGCCGGAACGGTCGCCGCCGAAATCGGTGGCGAGGCCGTGGGCCTCGACATTACCGACGAGGCCTCGGTCGAGGCCGCTTTCGAGGGTGTGCTCGCGCGCCATGGCCGCCTGGACGCGCTCGTCAATGCGGCAGGCATCCATCTGCAGAAGCTTGTCGTCGATACGACGCCCGAGGAATGGGACCGCATCCAGCGCGTCAATACGCGCGGACCGTTTCTCGCCTGCCGCGCCGCGGCGCGCGCCATGATGGCGGCCGAGCGTGGCCGCATCGTCAACATCATCACCCGGCTCAATTTCGGCAATCCCTATTCGAGCGCCTACATCGCCTCGAAGAACGCGCTCTGGGGCCTGACCCAGTGCCTCGCCGTCGAACTAGCGGCCTATGGCGTCACCGTCAATGGCGTCGCGCCAGGCCATGTCGGGCCGGGCACGGGCATGGAGAAGCAGTTTCGCGAGAAGGCGGAAAAGCTCGGCCTCAGCTGGGAGGCCTTCGAAGCACAGGTCCTGAAGACCATTCCGGTCGGGCGCTGGTGCCGGCCGGCCGATGTCGCGGCCGCCGTTTCCTACGTCGTCTCGCCGGGGGCCTCCTTCGTCACGGGCGAACTGATCAATGTGACCGGCGGTTTCGTCGGCTATGGCGTGGCGCCGCCCAAGGAGGCGCGCTTCGCCAAGGAGCCGACGGCATGAGCAAGGATCTGCGGAATGGCGGGCTCGACCGCCTGACGATCGATGACATCCTCTCGCCCGGCTTCTCGACGCCTTGGGATGCGCCGACGGTGCCGCCCTTCCCCTTCACATTCCGCAATGTCGAGGTGCTGACTCTGGTGTGGCGCACCACGGAGGAAGCGGTTGCCCGCCTTCTGCCGCCGCCACTGGAGCCGACGAGCGACATCGTCCTCGCCCATGTCTACAAGATGAACGATACGGAGTGGCTCGGCCCCTATGGCGAGAGCAATGTATCGATCGGCTGCCGCCTGCCCGGCGTGGTCGAGGGCTCCTATTCGCCCTATCTGTTCCTTTCTTCCGATGTCGGCGTCGTGCATGGCCGCGAAATGCACGGCCAGCCCAAGAAGCTCGGCGAACCGAAGCTCGAGATGCGCGGCGATCTGGTGGTCGGAACGGTCGCCCGCAATGGCATCGACATTCTGACGGGCACCCTGCCCTACAAGCAGCGCCGCGATACGCTGGCAAGCCTGACGCGCCATTTCGACTTTGCCGAGAACATCAACCTGAAGGTCGTGGACCATATCGACGCCCGCCCGGCGATCCGCCAGCTGACGGCGCGGCGACTGGCCGAGGTCGTAGTGCACGAATGCTGGAGCGGCCCGTGTACCGTCGAGCTTCGCCCGAACGCGCAGGCGCCGATCCATCGCCTGCCCGTGGTCGACATGCTGGACGGCATGCATTGGCGTGCCGATTTCACGCTCGTGCCCGGCCGCATCGTTCACGATTATCTCGCCTGAGGAGCGACCATGGGACATTATGCTTGGGTGCTGGAAGTCCGACCGGGCTATGAGGACGAATACAAACAGCGTCACGACGAAATCTGGCCGGAGATGACCGAGGCGCTCAAGGCCGCCGGCATCCGCAACTATTCGATCTTCCGCCTCGGCCTGAAGCTCATCGGCTATTTCGAGACCGACGATCTGCAAAAGACCATCGCCATCCTGAAGGATGACCCGGTCAATGCGCGCTGGGGCGCCTCGATGGCGCCGATCATGAAAATCGAGAGCGACGAGCGGACGGGCTTTCCCTTCCTGCTGCCGCTGCAATGGCACATGGATTGATCATGTCGGATGGAGAGATCGTCCTCGTAACGGGCGCGGCGCGCGGCATCGGCGCTGCAACCGCCCTGCATCTCGCAGGCCGGGGCTACCGCGTTGCGGTGTCGGCACGGCATCTGGCCGACGCGGAAGCGATCGCGCGGCAGATCGGCGGGAGCGCGCATGCCGTTGCCTGCGATGTCGCCGATCAGGCGTCGGTCGAGCAGGCCATCGCCAGCGTCGAGGCTGCTCTCGGCCCGGTCACGATCCTCGTCAACAATGCGGGGATGGTCCAGCCGATCGGTCTGCTGCACGAGACCGATCCCGCCGCATGGGCGGCGAACATATCGACGACGCTGGTCGGCGCCGCGGCGGTCACGCGCGCCGTGCTGCCGGGCATGCTGAGGCGGAGCGGCGGCCGGATCGTCAATCTCTCCTCCGGCGCCGCGCATCAGCCGCTCGAAGGCTGGAGCGCCTATTGTGCCGCCAAGGCCGGCCTCGCCATGCTGACCCGCTCGATCGCGCTTGAATATGGCGGACGCGGCATCCGCTCCTTCGGCTTCGCGCCGGGAGTGGTTGATACGGGCATGCAGGCGGAAATCCGCGCATCGGGCATCAATCCGGTGAGCCGGCTGCCGCGTGAATCACTGGCGAACCCGGCAGATCCGGCCCGCGCAATCGCCTATCTCTGCACTGAGGAGGCCGACGATCTGGCAGGACGCGAGATCGACATTCGCGACCAGGACTTCAGAAAGCGCGTCGGCTTGGCCGGCTGATCACCAAGCGACCGACCGCTCCCGGTTCGGGGCCGCTCAGTCGGACCAGATCACCGGCTATCAGCTGAAGAACGCGATGACGCTCCAGATGATTCCGATCCAGGCGAGGACGCTTATCAGCACCGCGCCGACCCAGACGTTCCGCCTGAACGAAAGGTCCTGATCAACAGCCTCGCGTTCCCCAAGCCAGAAGAGGGGCCACTTCAGCGACGGAAACAGAATCAAGAGCATCTTGCGTTGCGACCACCAAGTTGACTAACGCCAATGGTTAACAAAATCCCGCCCCTACTCCAATTAGTATGCAATGACAGGAAAAGCAATCCTTAATTGCCGATCCGAACAAGAACAGGAGTAGAAAATCGTCCTTGAGTTGCAGATTGTGGGATGTCTTTGACAAGAATCAATCAATCCGATCAACTATTAATTGTTGAATTGCAAACTCATACATCGGCGATACCACTCACACTGGCAGGCCTCGGCAGACCGAAGAAGCCGATGTGATCCGGCTCCAACGTTGTCGCCCGGTTGCCGAGCTTGCATTTCGCTTCTCAAGGCGGCACCGGAAACGCCGGATCGCACACCGAGATATAGCCACCCCAATGCCCAGAGTTCTGCACCGGGGATGGCGGCATGTGATCCGGAGCTTGTGCGAAGCGCTTCGTGATGAAGGTGCGGGCAGTCCAATGACTCCCATGCCGAAGCCAGCGGCCGGCAGGTGCGACCACTGCTGTTCCTTCGTTGCAGTCGAGATCGCCATCGCTCCAAGCCGGCCGCAGCCCCACGCTGTACAGGCAAGGCTTGGCGCGACGACACGCCCCGCGGGTCGTTCAGACGAGATCGGGCCCTCTTTCCGTCATCGCTCTGTCAGCGTCCCAGACCCCGAGCCAGCAGGATCGAAATCTCTTCCGATGCCGTCAGGCGCGTGCGTCCTAAGCCAGTTCCGGCAGCCTTGCCGCGCGTTCGGAGACGCTGGTGCCGGTTGCGCGGTCGAAGGCGTGCATGCGGCCCTGGTCCCAGGCGAGGCGCAGCGGGGCGTCGATTTCTGTCGGCGTCGCGGCCGAGGTCGTCGCCTTGAAGATCAGTTCGCCCGTCTTGAGCGTCACGATCTTCTCGACGCCGTGATTTTCCACGCCGTAGATCCGCGCCTCGATCGGGCCGCTCGGATCGACGTGGATATCTTCCGCGCGCATGCCGAGCGTTACCGGGCCACGGACATGGCCGAGCCGCCCGTCGCCGCGCGCGTCGAGCGGCAGGTCGAGCCGGGCGGACGGGATGCGGATGCGGCGGTCGTCGATCTCGGCATCGACGAGGTTCATCGCCGGCGAGCCGACGAAGCCGGCGACGAAGATGTCGCGCGGATGATGGTAGATCTCATAGGGTGTGCCGACCTGGACGAGCTTGCCGCCATTGAGCACGCCCACCTGGTCGCCCATCGACATCGCCTCGATCTGGTCGTGCGTCACGAACAGGAAGGTTGCGCCGAGCTTCATCTGCAGGTCCTTGAGCTCGGACCGAAGCGCCTCGCGCAGTTTGGCGTCGAGGTTCGAAAGCGGCTCGTCCATCAGGAAGATGCGCGGCGAGCGCACGATGGCGCGGCCGATCGAGACACGCTGCATCTCGCCACCCGAGAGCCGGTCGACCTTGCGATCGAGCAGATGCTCGATGCGCAGCGTCTTGGCCGCGCGGGCGACGCGGTCGTTGATCTCGGACTGCGGCAGACGGCGAACATTCGATTTCAGCGGGAATTCGAGGTTCTGCCGCACCGTATAGCGGGGATAGAGCGAATATTGCTGCAGCACCAGCGCGACGTCGCGCTCGGCCGCGCCCCATTCGCCGACATCGACGCCGCCGATCTCGACACGGCCGGAGGTCGGCTTGTCGAGGCCGGCGATCAGCCTGAGCGTTGTCGTCTTGCCGGCGCCGGTCGGCCCGAGCAGCACGAAGAACTCGCCGTCCCGGATCTCGAGGTCGAGATCGCGCAGTGCCGTATGCGCGCCGAAGGTCTTGGTGATGCGGGAGAGCTTCACATGGGCCATGTCGGTTTCCTCACGCTCCCAGCCGGATCTGGAGCGATTGCCCCGATTTGGTGTCGAAGAAATGCGTCTGCGTCTCGTCGAGCCGGGCGAAGACACGCTCGCCCGGCCCGGACACGAAGCCGGAGCGCGTGCGTGCGCGCAGGAACGAGCCGCCGACCTTGAGATCGACGATGTCATAGGCGCCGAGCGGCTCGATCAGATGCGCCTCGAGCGGCACGAAGCCTTCCCCCGCCTCATGCGCGACGAGCACCCCCTCGGGGCGGATGCCGATCTTGAGATCGCCGAAGGGACCGCCCCGCGCGGTCAGGCGGCCTTTCAGCTCCGCCGGCATGGGGAAGGCGTCGCCGTTCTCGCCCAGCACCAGCGCCGAACGCTCGCCTTCGGTCGCCAGCGTCGCCTTGGCGATGTTCATGACGGGGCTGCCGATGAACTGCGCCACGAAGAGATTGGCCGGATTCTGGTAGACGTCGGTCGGCGTCCCGACCTGCTGCAGGATGCCCTCATTCATGACGACGATGCGGTCGGCGAGCGACATCGCCTCGACCTGGTCATGCGTGACATAGACCGAAGTCGCCTTGTTCTCGATGTGGAGACGCTTCAGCTCGGTGCGCATGTCCTCGCGCAGCTTGGCGTCGAGCGCGCCGATCGGCTCGTCCATCAGGATCGCCTTCGGCCGGCGGACCAGCGCCCGCCCGATGGCGACGCGCTGCATGTCGCCGCCGGAAAGCGCGGAGGGCCGCTTCTTGAGCAGATGCACGATATCGAGCGCGCGGGCGACCTCGCGCACCTGTTTCTCGACCTCGGACCGCTTCTCGCCGGTGGCGCGGAGCGGAAAGGCGATGTTCTCGAACACGGTCAGATGCGGATAGAGCGCGTAGAGCTGGAAGACGAAGGCGATGTCGCGGTTGGAGGCCTCGAGGTCATGGACCGGCCTGCCGTCGATCAGGATCTCGCCGGAGCTGATCTCCTCGAGCCCCGCGATCGCCCGGAGCGTCGTCGTCTTGCCGCAGCCCGATGGTCCGAGCAGCACGACGAATTCGCGGTCGGCGATGGTGAGGTTCAGGTCCTTGATGATGTGGACGGCGCCGAAATATTTCTGCACGTCGCGGAGCACGATCTCTGCCATGGGGCTACTCCTTCGCCGCGCCGGGACTGAAGCGGGAAAAGACCGAGAAGCCGATCAGCCCGACCAGCGTGATGGTCGCGCCATAGCTGTGCAGGCCCCTGTGCCAGGGCTGGCAGAGGGCGATGATGCCGATCACCATCAGCGCGATGGAGATCGGTTCGATATAGCGGGCGCTGAGGCGCTGAAGCGTCATGCTGCCCTCCCCCTATTTGCGGATCGCGCCGAAGGTGACACCACGCAGGAGGTGTCCACGGAGCGCGAAGGTGAAGATCGCGACGGGCAGCAGGAACAGGAAGGTTCCGGCCGCGATGACGGTCCAGTCGATGACGCCGGAGCCGAGCTGCGAGGGAATGAAGGGCGGCGCCGTCTGGGCGCGGCGGTTGGTCATGATCAGCGCGAAGGCATATTCGTTCCACGCCGTGATGAAGCAGAACACGGCGGTGGCGGCGATGCCGGTCGCGGCCTCGGGCAGCACGATCTTGAAGAAGGCCTGCATGCGCGTATAGCCATCGACCAGCGCCGCCTCCTCATATTCCTTCGGGATCTCGTCCATGAACCCTTTCATGAGCCAGACCGAGAAGGAGAGGTTGAAGGCGGTATAGAGAACGATGAGGCCGATATGCGTGTCGGTCATGCCGACGGCGCGATACATCAGGAACATCGGGATCGCGACCACGACGGGCGGCAGCATGCGCGTCGAGAGGATGAAGAAGAGCAGGTCCTGCTCGCCCTTGATCTTGAAGCGCGAAAAGCCATAGGCGGTGAACGTGCCCATTCCCACCGCCAGCACCGTGGAGGTGATGGCGATGATCAGGCTGTTCATGAAGCGGCTCGGATAGGCCGAAAGCTGCACATTCGGCCCGGTGCGGAGCACGCGCTCGCCATTGTCGAAGATGCGCTTCTCCCACCAGGGCGCCGCCTCATAGACGGCCGGATCGACCGGCTTGGTCAATTGCACGCGCTTCACGAACAGCTTGATGAAGGGTGTGATCTCGGGCTGGAAGAACACGGTCGGCGGCACGGTGGTCGCGAGCGCCCGCGGCTTGAAGGCGGTGGAGGCGATCCAGTAGATCGGTGCAAGGAAGACGATGGTGATCACCAGTATGGCGGTGATCGCGAGGCGGTTGCCGACGAGCGCGCCGGATGATTTGACGGCGGCCATCTCAGCGCTCCTTCACGCGGTTCAGGTATTTCACGTAGATGTTGGTGATCGCCAGCACCATGATCAGGACGATATAGGCGAGCGCGGAAGACTTTCCGGTCTGCCATTCCTGAAACGCCATCTTGTAGAGCTTGATCGAGATCAGCTCGGTCGTGTCCTGGCTCGACATGATGTAGGCGAGGTCGAAGGTCTTGAACGCTTCCATGGTGCGGAAGATGATCGCGATCAGCAGGATCGGGGCGACCAGCGGCAGCGTGATCCGCGTGAAGGTGTACCATGTGCCGGCGCGGTCGATCGCGGCAGCCTCATAGAGATGCTTCGGCACGGCGGAGAGGCCGGCGAGCGAAAGCAGCATCACGAAGGGCGACCACATCCAGATATCGGTAATGGCGACCGCATAGAGCGCCGCATCGCGGTTCGACAGCCAGGCGAAATCGCCGAGGCGGAACACATAGTTGATGATGCCCCAGGACGGATCGTAGAGCAGTTTCCAGAACAGGCCCACCACCGCCATCGACATCATCATCGGCAGCAGGAGCAGCGTGGTGATCAGGCCCTTGAAGGGAATGGCGCGGTTCAGAAGCAGCGCGATGCCGAAGCCGACGATCACCTGCCCCGACACCGAGACAAGCACGTATTTCGCCGTCACGATGAAGTTGTTCCAGATGAAATCGTCGTTCAGCAGGTCGCGATAATTGGCAAGTCCGATGAAATTCGCCGGCGCATTGGTCGATGCGCGATAATCGGTGAAGGAATAGCCGAGCGAATAGATCAGCGGAAAGATGTTGAAGACGATCAGGAAGGCGATCGTCGGCAGGATGAAGAGATTGCGGATCGACAGATCGCTCCATCCGCGCGCCGCGGCGCGTGACTGCGGATCCAGCCTGGTCATGACTGCAGTTGCCACGGATGGCTCCTCCCGAGAAGACGACATTCTTTTGGTTGCGGCGCGATTCTTCGATGATCGCGGCCGTTCTCCTGACCGCCCCTCGCCACCCTCCGTCATCCCGGGCGCAGCGAAGCGGAGACCCGGGATCCATCCAGCCGGAGCACCGATCGCGCGGCCGCCTCAGGCTGGATGGGTCCCCGCTTTCGCGGGGATGACGGAACAGGTCGGCAGCCGGCGCTTCGCGAGGAAGCCTTCCGACAGAGCGAAGGCGATCCGGGCGCCGCGGCGCCCGGACCTGTGCGTATCGTCAGTTGGTGTAGCGGCCGTATTTCGTGAAGGTCGCGGTCCAGTCGTCCGCGAGGCCGTCGAGCGCTTCCTTCGCGGTGCCCTTGTCGCCGACGACATAGGGTCCGAGCCGGTTGTTGAGCTGGGTCAGGAGCTCCGCATATTCCGGCACCGCCCAGAAGTCCTTCACCTTGAACATGGTCTCGTAGAAGGCCTTGTTATAGGGCGTGGCGTTCTGGAATTCGGGCGACTTCAGCACCGCCTGGCTCGCCGTGTAGCCACCAAGCTCGGCCCAGCGCTTCTGGGTCGAATCCTTGATGAACCATTCCAGGAACTTCATCGACGCATCCTGCTTCTTCGAATAAGAAACGATCGAGATGCCCTGGCCGCCGAGTGCCGCGAACTGGTCGCCGCGCGGTCCGGCCGGATTGGCGAAGAAGCCCGTGACCTTGGCGTTCGGATTGGTCGCCTCGTTCAGGAGCGAGGGGAAGAAGGCGAAATAGTTCATGCTCATCGCCGCCAGGCCCTCGGTGATGGCCTGATTGTCTTCCTGGAAGAAGGTGTTGCCCCAGTTCGGCGGCGTGAACTTGTAGAGCTCCTTGTAGGCCTCGAGCGCCTCGATCGCGACCGGTGAATTGATGATGTCCTTCACCTTGTAGGTCGTGTAGTCGCCGAGCTCGCCGCCATAGGAGAACAGCGCGTTCTCGAAGCCCATGGCGAGCGCGTCATAGGTGGTCTGGGTATAGATCGCGATGCCGTAGCGCTTCTCGTCCGGCCGATAGAAGAACTCGGCGATGTCGCGCAGCTGCTTGAAATCCTTGGGAACGTCGAGTTCGTAGCCATATTTGGCCTTGAACGCCTCCTTCTCCTTCGGATCCTCGAACCAGTCCTTGCGATAGGCCCAGCCGACGGCGTCGCCCTCGAGCGGCACGGCCCAGTACTTGCCGCTATTGCCGGGATATTCGGCGTAGTACTTGACCGTCGCCGGTGCCATGACCTCGTCGAGCTTGTTCTTCTTGAAGAACTCGGTCAGGTCGACATAGTGCCCGCCGGTCGAGCCCGCGCCGAGCCATTGGCTGTCGCCCACCACCATGTCGTAGGCGTCACCCTTGGCGTTGAATTCGGTGAAGGCCTTGGTCTGGAAGTCGGACCAGGGCGTGGTCTCGACCGTGATCGTGTCGCCGGATTCGGCGGCATATTCGTTCACCAGTTCCTGAAGGTAATTGGCCGGGTCCCATTCGGCCCAGAAGATCGTCAGATCTTCCGCATGCGCTGTGGCGGCTCCGGCGAGGGTCATGCCCACGCCCGCGAGCAATCCTGCCAAGGATTTCCTCAACATGCTCTTCTCCTCCCTGTTCCTCCGCTGCCGCAATTCCGCAGGGTTGGCAGCATGCCCGGCCCGTTCCCTAGGCCTGGGCGCCCTTCTTGCGCGGTTTCTTCTGGTCCTTCTTCTCTCTGGGCGCTTCGGGGGCGGGCTCCTCTCCCGCCTCCTCGACCGCTGTCTTTATCAAAGCCTTGGCGGCCCAACTGGCGACGTCTTCCGCTTCTTTGGCGGATAGGCCCCAGATGTCCTTCAAGATGATGATCGCCTCGATCCCGAACAGGAGCGAGAGCGCCTGTGTCACGCGGTCGGTCGCCGGCCTGCCGATCTCGGCGGCGAGCGGTTCGACCGCGGCCTTGAGCAGGCCCTTGCGATTGCCGCGCACGACGCGCGGTTCGTCGCCCAGAGTTCCCGCCTGACGCCGCTGCCACTGATCGAGCGCCAGAAGCAGCGCGGCCCGGTGGGTCGCCTCGAAGGCCTGCATCCTATGATAGGCGAAACCGAACAGATCCGCGACCCGCTTTTCCGCGTCCCGTTCCACCGTCGTCCAGTCGAGCACCGGGCCGAGCGCGTCATCGACGGCCGCCTGGATCATCGCCGCCTGGCTCGGAAAGTACCGATAGGCGGTGGCACGCGAGACCTGGGCGGCCTCCGCAACCTCGCTGACCGAGGGCGAACCGCCCTGCTGCATCAACCGGATGGCCGTATCGAGCATGAGCCTCTTCATGCGGCCGCGCGGCCCCTTCTCCATCGGGGGCTTGGCGGACGGCTTGAGAAGGGGCTCTTGACCTGAGATTGCCATACCAATACGATACGCATGTCTCAAAATAAAAGCAAAGACAAATTCCAGTCTTTCGACGGCCGGGGAGGACGATCGAAGGGCTAAAAGGCCAGCAAATTCCTTGGTTTCGCACGCCGTAGCCACCGCTTCGGCCACCGGTTTCGCTTGGCCTCGCGCAGCTCTCCCCCTCGACGAGCGACAATGTCGCGGAGATGCGATGCGGCGGATCTATCTGGTCGGCACGGCGGATACGAAGGGCGAGGAACTGGCCTTTCTGCGCGAGGCGATCGTGGCGGTTGGCGCCCCGGTCACGGTCGTCGATGTCGGCACGCGGCCTCCGACCACGGCGGTCGATATTCCCGCCGCCGAAGTCGCGGCCTTTCATCCCGATGGCGCCGCGGGCGTGCTCAGCTCAGAGGATCGCGGCGTCGCGGTTGAGGCCATGGGCGTGGCCTTCGCGCGCTTCATCGCCTCGCGCGAGGATATTGGCGGCATCATCGGCATTGGCGGCGGCGGCGGCACGTCGATCGTGACGGCGGGCATGCGGGGGCTCCCGATCGGGCTGCCGAAGCTGATGGTCTCGACGCTCGCCGCCGGCGATGTCGGCCCCTTTGTCGGCGTTTCCGACATCGTCATGATGCCGTCGGTCACCGATCTGGCGGGACTGAACCGGATCTCCCGTGTCGTGCTGCAGAATGCCGCCCACGCCATCGTCGGCATGGTGGGCCAGGCCGTGACGGAGGCGAGCGGCAAGCCGGCGATCGGCCTCACCATGTTCGGCGTCACGACACCCTGCGTCACGCGCGTGGTCGAGAAGCTGCGCACCGATCATGACTGCCTTGTCTTCCATGCGACGGGAACAGGCGGGCGCGCCATGGAGAAGCTGGTCGACAGCGCCATGCTCGTCGGCGTGGTCGACGTCACGACGACCGAGATCGCGGATCATCTGTTCGGCGGCGTATTATCGGCTGGCGCCGATCGGCTCGGCGCGATCGCGCGGACGGGCATTCCCTATGTCGGCTCCGTCGGCGCGCTCGACATGGTCAATTTCTGGGCCTTCGACCAGGTGCCCGAGCGCTATCGCGGCCGCAACCTCTACCGGCACAACCCGAACATCACGCTGATGCGCACGACGGCGGAGGAAAACCGCCAGCTCGGCCTCTTCATCGGGGAAAAACTCAATGCCTGCCAGGGTCCCGTTCGTTTCCTGATCCCGGAAAAAGGCGTCTCCGCGCTCGATATCGAGGGCGGTGCCTTCCACGATCCCGAGGCGGACCGGATCCTGTTCGCGACGATCGAAGAGACCGTGAACCAGACGGGCAACCGCATTGTGCAGCGCCTCCCGCTGCACATCAATGAGCCGGACTTCGCCGATGCGATCGTCCGGCATTTTCGTGACATAGCGATTTGAAAGGAAGGCGGATGCCTCTCATTCCCCGCCAGGACATCCTCGCGAAATTCCACGACATGGTGCGCCGGCGCGTGCCGATCATAGGTGGCGGCGCCGGCACGGGCCTTTCGGCCAAATGCGAGGAAGCCGGCGGCATCGACCTGATCATCATCTATAATTCCGGCCGCTACCGCATGGCCGGGCGCGGCTCAGCCGCGGGCCTGCTCGCCTATGGCAATGCCAATGAGATCGTCAAGGACATGGCGCATGAGGTGCTGCCGGTGGTGAAGCGCACCCCCGTGCTCGCCGGCGTCAACGGCACCGACCCCTTCGTGCTGATGCCGCAATTCCTGGCCGAGCTGAAGCATATGGGCTTTTCCGGCGTGCAGAACTTCCCGACCATCGGGCTCTTCGACGGCGTGATGCGGCAAAGCTTCGAGGAGACCGGCATGGGCTACGGGCTCGAGGTCGACATGATCGCCGCGGCGCACCAGCTCGACCTCCTCACAACGCCCTATGTGTTCAATCCCGACGAGTCGCGCGCCATGGCGGAGGCCGGCGCCGACGTGATCGTCGCGCATATGGGCGTCACCGTCGGCGGCTCGATCGGCGTGACATCCGCAAAGACGCTCGAGAGCTGCGTCGGCGAGATCGATGCGATCGCGGAGGCCGCGCTCAAGGTGCGCCCCGATATCATCGTGCTCTGCCATGGCGGCCCGATCGCGCTTCCCGAGCACGCCGAGTTCATCCTGCAGAACTGCGCCCGCTGCCACGGCTTCTATGGCGCATCGAGCATGGAGCGCATCCCGGTCGAGGATGCGCTGACCGAACAGACGCGGCGGTTCAAGGGGCTGGCGTTCTAGGGAGGAACGCCCGTCCGCCGCCAAAAGGACGCCAGAGGGAGGAAGACATGGCCGGCACGTTCGTCATCGCGAAGGATACAGCGCAGGAAGTACTCGACTGGGGCAAGCTGCGCTGGATGAGCCATCCGCCGACGACCGGCGCCGGCCAGTTGACCGTCATCGATGTGACGCTCGCGCCGGGAAAGGGTCATAACTTCCACAAGCATCCCGACCAGGAGGAAGTGATCTACGTCGTCGCCGGCTCGGTCGAGCAGTGGATCGACCGCGACAAGCGCGTGCTGGGCGCGGGCGACGCCGCCTTTATCCCGGCCGACATGGTCCACGCCTCGTTCAATGTCGGGGCCGGCGACGCCCGCATCGTGGCGATCCTCGGTCCCTGCGTCGGCCCCACCGGTTACGAACTCGTTGACGTGGCGGCGGAAGCGCCGTGGAATGAACTGAGGCCGTAAGAGCCGGGGCGGAGAAACATCCGCCCGAGACAGAGCGATCTGGGAGGATCCGATGACCAACAACTATCCGAAGCTGCATAATGCCGCCTGGCCGGGCGTCGTCGGCAAGGGCGGCGATTCCGAGCCGATCATTCCCTTGGACACGCTGCTTCGCCTGACCGCCAATGCAGAGGTGGACGGCGTCAAGTTCGACGGCATCGACCTCTTCATCACCGCGCCGCATTTCGACATCGACAGCGATCCCGACGCGGTCAAGCGGATGAGCGACCATATTGCGAGCTATGGCCTCAAGGTCGGCTCCTTCGTGGCGCCGATCTGGGGCGGCGCGGGCGGCGGCTCGGCGATGGGCTCGGCCGATGATCGCAAGCGCTTCGTCGAACAGGTCCGCAAGGCCTGCGCCATCGGCCGGCAGATGCGCGACCTCGGCATCCGCCCGACCGGCGGCATCCGGATCGATTCCTCCGTCGGCGTCGAGGCCTGGGACAAGGATCCGGTCGGCAATACCAGGCTGATCGCCCAGACCTTCTCGGAGGCCGCCGACGTCGCCGAGGATTATGACGAGTATCTCGTGGCGGAAGGCGAGATCTGCTGGGGCGGCATGCATTCCTGGCGCGAAATGGTGAAGCTGCTCGAGCTCGTCGATCGCCCCGGCGTCGTCGGCTTCCAGGCCGACATGGCCCACTCCATGCTTTACACGCTCGGCTACAATGCCGAGGCCGATCGCATCCTGCCCAAGGATTACGACTGGTCCGACAAGGCCACGCTCGACGCTGCCTATCGCAAGGTCGCCGATGCGCTCAGGCCCTGGACGATGGATTTCCACGTCGCGCAGAATGACGGCACCGTCTTCGGCTCCGGCGACCATGAGAAGACCGGCCGCCACTGCCAGGTCACCGATCCGAACGGCCGACTCGATATCCCGAAGCACGCCGGATACTGGCTGCGCGACCGCGAGGGCAACCTCACCCGCCGCATGCGCCACATCGCCTGGGACGGCTGCATGTTCCCCAACAGCGTGATGGAGGACCAGCAGACCTGGAACAATGTGCTCGGCGCCATGATCAAGGTGCGCGAGGCGCATGGCTGGCGCGAAGACTAACAAAAGCGGCCGGGGAGGCAACAAAATGGCAACAACATTGAACGTCGGCATGGTCGGCTATGGCTTCATGGCGCGCGCCCATTCCAACGCCTGGAGCAAGGTTTCGCACTTCTTCGACACCGGCTATCGCCCGGTCCTGAAGGCGGTCGCCGCCCGCAATAACGAGAAGGCCAACGCCTTCGCTGCCATGTGGGGCTATGAAAGCGTCGAGAGCGACTGGAAAAAGCTGATCGAGCGCAAAGACATCGACGTCATCGATATCTGCACGCCGAACGACAGCCATGCCGAGATCGCGATCGCCGCCGCCAAGGCCGGCAAGATGGTGACCTGCGAAAAGCCGCTCGCCCGCTCCACCGCAGAAGGCCTGCCGATGGTGGAAGCCGTCGAGAAGGCCGGCGTGCCGAACATGGTCTGGTACAATTACCGCCGCGTCCCGGCGGTCAGCCTGATCAAGCAGGTCGTCGACCAGGGCCTGCTCGGCAAGATCTATCACTATCGCGCCAAGTTCTTGCAGGACTGGACGATTTCGCCCGATGTGCCGCAAGGCGGCGCCGCGACGTGGCGGCTCGATGTCGACGCCGCCGGCTCGGGCGTCACCGGCGACCTGCTCGCCCATTGCATCGATACCGCGCTTTGGATCAATGGTGACATCAAGAACCTGACCGCCATGACGGAGACCTTCGTCAAGGAGCGGAAGAACGCGCTGACCGGCAAGATGCAGAAGGTCGGCATCGACGATGCGGCGGCGGTGCTCACGCATTTTTCGAACGGCTCGCTCGGCACCTTTGAATCGACCCGCTACGCCCGCGGCCACAAGGCGGCCTATACGCTTGAAATCAATGGCGAAAACGGCTCGTTTGCCTGGGATCTGCACGATCTGAACCGCGTTTCCTGGTTCGACCATCGCACCCCCGGCGCACTGCGCGGCTGGACGTCGATCCTCGTCACCGATGGTGAGCATCCCTATCTCGGCAAATGGTGGGTGCCGGGGCTGATACTCGGCTACGAGCACTCCTTCGTGCATCAGGTCGCCGATTTCCTGCGGGGTCTCGCCGATGGCGTGCCGGCCGCGCCGACCTTCCGCGATGCGCTGGCGACGACGATGGTCTGCGACGCGATCATCAATTCGGGCAATAGCGGCCAATGGGTCGACGTCGAGCATCCCGACGCGGTCGGAGCCGGAAAGACTGCGAAGCGCAAGCCGTCAGGCGCCAAGGCTGCCGAAAAGACTGCTGCCGAAAAGCCCGTAGTCGCCAAGACCAAGCCTGCGGCGACAAAGGCTGCGGCCGACAAGCCGGCGAAGGTAGAGGCCAAGCCCAAAGCCTCAGCCGGCAAGGCGAAGACGGGCGGCAAGGTTGCGGCCGCAACGGTCAAGGCCGACAAGGTCAAGGCGCCTGCGGCAGAGAAGACGCCCAAGGCCTCGAAAAAGGGGAGGAAGGTCAAATGAAGCTCGGCTTCAACCTTCTTCTATGGACCACCTATGTCACCGAAGACCACCTGCCAATCTTCGACCGCCTCAAGGCCGCGGGCTATGATGGCGTGGAAATACCGGTCTTCGAAGGAACGGTGGCGCATTATCAGAAACTCGGCCGGTATCTGGAGGATGCCGGCCTTGACTGCACGACGGTGATGGTGATGCCGGGCGGGGGCAAGAACGCCATCTCCGCCGATCCGGCCGAGCGTCGCGGCGCGCTCGATCACATCAACTGGGCCACCGACTGCTCGGAGGCGCTCGGCGCCGAAGTGCTCTGCGGCCCGTTCCACCAGCCGCTCGGCCTGTTCTCGGGACATGGCCCGACCGAAGCCGAGAAGGCGGATTGCGCCGAGGTGCACAAGGCGGCGGCGCGCTATGCGGCCAAGGCCGACCTCAAGCTCTCGATCGAGCCGCTCAATCGCTTCGAATGCTATTTCCTCAATACGGCCCGCGCCGCGAAAGCGCTGGTCGAGGCGGTCGACGAGCCGAATTACGGCTATCTCTATGATACGTTTCACTTCAACATCGAGGAGAAGAGCCAGCCCAAGGCGATCCACGCCACCGCCTCGGCCATCAACCATGTCCATATATCCGAGAATGATCGCGGCACGCCGGGCACCGGGCCGATCGACTTCGGCTCCGTATTCTGGGCGTTGAAGGCGGCCGGCTATGATGGCTGGATGACGGTCGAGGCCTTCGGTTCGGCCTTGCCCGACCTCGCTGCCGCCACCCGGGTCTGGCGGCCGCTCTTCGACAAGCCCGCCGACGTCTATCAGGGCGCGATCAAGCTGATGCGCAAGGGCTGGGCAGCGGCCTGAGCCGCCGCCTCCCCGCTAGAACGAGCCGAACACCGTGCCGAGCCCGATCACCGCGACCAGGGCGATGATCGCGCCGACAATGCCGACCATGACGATGTCGAAATAGCTCTTGCCATGCGTCGAGCCGCAGACGGCGAGCAACGTGACGACAGCGCCGTTATGGGGCAGGCTGTCGAGCGTTCCCGCGCCGATGACGGCGACGCGGTGCAGGAGCGCCGGGTCGATGCCCTGCTCGGCCGCGAGCTTCATATAGGTCCCGCCGAGCGCGTCGAGCGCGATGGTGAGGCCGCCCGAGGCCGAGCCCGTCAGCGCGGAGAGGATGTTGGTCGCGATCGCCAGCGAGACCAGCGGCCCGCCATCGATCGAAAGCACCCAATCCCTGACCAGCGCGAAGGCCGGCAAGGCGGCGACGACGGCGCCAAAGCCGACGAGGCTCGCCACGCTGAAGGCCGGCAGCACGGATGCGTTGGCGCCGGCATCGATCGTGGCGCGCATCGCGGGAAGCTTGCGGCCGCTGATCGCGAGCACCGTCAGGATCGCCGCCGTCAGGGCGACGATGACGGACCAGACGCCGCCGACGGCCGTGATCGAGGTGCCGCCCCAGGCGGCTTCGGCGAGATAGCTGGTGTCCATGCGCGGCAGGACGACGAAGCTCATGATCAGATTGACTACGACCACGACGACGAGCGGCAGCGCGGCCGCCCAGATCGGCGGCGCGGCGGGGCTCAGCGCGCCATGATGGATTTCGGCCGGATCGAATTCATGTGCGGTTCCGGCCCGCTCGCGGATCAGCGGATCGTCCGCCGCCTCGTCCACCGTCACTGTGGCCGCCTCGTCGCCGAAGCCCTCGCCGGCCTTGCGCGCCGAGGCCTCGGCGCGCGCGAGCCACCAGAGGCCGAAGGCGAGCATGATCGCCGAGGCGATGATGCCGAGGCCGGGCGCCGCAAAGGGCGTCGTGCCGAAGAACGGCATCGGGATCGCGTTCTGGATCGCGGGCGTTCCCGGCAGGGCCGACATGGTGAAGGTGGATGTGCCGAGCGCGATCGCGGCCGGCATCAGCCGCCGCGGCACGCCGGCGGCGCGGAACAGCGCGATCGCCATCGGCGCCAGCACGAAAAAGGCGACGAACAGGCTGACGCCGCCATAGGTGACGATCGCGCCGGCGAGGACGACCGCCAGTATGGCGCGGCGCTCGCCGAGCTTGTCGACCATGAAATTCGCGATCGCCGTGACCGAGCCGCTATCCTCCATCAGCTTGCCGAACAGCGCACCGAGCAGGAAGATCGGGAAGAACTGCGCCAGGAAGCCCGCAGCGCTCGACATGAAGGTCTGCGTCCAGTGGGCGAGCAGCGGTTCGCCTGAAAACAGCGCCGCGATCAGCGCCCCGATCGGCGCCAGCAGCAGGATGCTCCAGCCGCGAAAGGCGAGCGCGATGAGGAGGCCGAGGCCGACGAGAATGCCGAGGAGACCCATGCGTCAGACACCTTCAAGCATTTGGTCGAGGTCGAGCGAGGACTTCTTGCCGATGCTGTCGCCGTGCTCGGCCAGGAACGTGTCTGCCGATTTGCGGCCCTCGTCGCGCAGCATGCTCAGGAAGGTCCATTCCGCATTGAGTTTCGAGGAATAGCCGAGCTTGCCCATGATCTCGTTCGGGACCATGTGGATGCGCATCTTCGCCCATTGCGCGCCCTCGGTGTGGCCGGCATCGGCGACCTGTCGCAACAGCGCGATCATGCGCAGTTCCTTGAGCAGAACCGCATTGAACGACACCTCATTGAGGCGGTTCAGGATGTCGCGCGCGGTCTTCGGCGTGCCGGCCCGCTCGATCGGGTTGATCGGGATGAGGATCGTATCGTCCGACTCGAGATAGCGCACCAGCGGCGTCATCGTCGGATTGCCCGAATAGCCGCCATCCCAATAGCTCTCGCCATCGATCTCGACCGCCTGGAACATGGTCGGCAGGCATGCAGACGCCATCAGCACGTCGGGCGTGACCTCCTCGTTCTTGAAGAGCCGGACGCGGCCGGTGCGCACATTGGTGGCCGTGATGAAGAGCTTGATCGGCGACTGTTTCAGCAACTCGAAATCGATCGTCTTCTCCAGAATGGCGCTCAACGGGTTCTTGCCGGCGGGATTGAGATCATAGGGCGAGAATAGCCGCGACATGATATCCATGGTGACGAAGAGCGGCGAATTGTCGAGGGTCCATTCGCCGAGCAGGATATCGAGCGGGCTGCGCTGGAACGGGCTGAAACGCGCCGAATCCGACACCGTCCGCCAATAGGTTTCGAGCGCTGCGCGCGCACCTTCCGCCCCGCCCTTGACATAGCCGGAGGCCAGGACGGCGGCATTCATCGCGCCGGCGGATGTACCGGATATGCCGTCGATCTTCAGCCAGGGCTCCTCCAGCAGGCGATCGAGCACGCCCCAGGTGAAAGCGCCATGCGAGCCGCCACCTTGCAGTGCGAGATCGACGAGAACGGGCTCGCGGGTGGATGAGGTGTTCACGCCCGCTTCGGGGGCTGCGTCTTGGCTCGACATAGGACCTCATGGGCTGCTGGCACTCTCGCCATAGGGCAGAGCCAGATAAGCCACGGTCGATGAATTTACCATGTCAGGCAAGCAAATTCGTCTTCGGCGCTTCAATTCGGGATGCCCGACAAGACCTTTCAGCCGACCTATAAAGCAACATTGATGCATCAACATGCCAATCACCGATATAATATTGTATCTATTGGCCTATTCTATCCGTCTCAACGCTGTGCATATCGTATCATTCGGCTGCATAGTGGACATCGCATGACGAACAGTCGACACAATCGGGCAGTGTTCAGGGCGAAAAGACCATGGCTAGACAGCACAGCGGCGATCAGGAGCCGGATGGGCGCGAACTTCGATCTTGCTCATCCGCAGGAGAGCATCAACTTTGCTGCATTGCACACTGAAACACTATCGGCCCATTGATTGCGTCGTTCCGTCACGCGGAGCGCTCAATAATCGGCCATTGGCGCCCAGCGGGCGGGATCGAGCACCTGACGACCGCGCAGCAGCGCGCTCCTTACGCGCAGGAAGGCCTGCTCCGCCGGGCCAAGCGCGTGAAAGGCCCGGATCGTCTCGATGGCAAGTCCGGGATCGTCGGTGATCAGATTGTCGGCGCCATCGAGCATGGCGGAGACCATCGCCTCCGCCGTATCCGGCTTCCAGACATGCACGGCGCGGCCGATCTGGTTCAGCCCCTTGATCCGTCCCGGCGTCGCAAAGCGCTGGGCGATCGCGTAGAAATCGACATCGAGCGCGGCGAGATTGCCGAGGCCCGTCGCCACGATGAAGCCGACGGGGAGTACCGGATCGATGCGGCGGACCGACTGCAGCGTCCGAAGGTCGAGCGAAGAGACGACCGCCTCGTCCTCCATACCCGTCTCCCGGAGCACCGCAATTGTCCGCCCGGCGAGGTCCACGCCGTGCCCATTAGCCTTCATCTCGATATTGAGCTTGATGCGCCCCTTGGCGGCGAGCGCAAAGGCGCGCAGCGTCGGAACGCGCTCGGCGGCAAAGGCGGGATCGAACCATGATCCGACATCGAGATCGCGTATCTCGTCATAGCGCAGTTGCCAGATCGAGCGCGGAAGGCCGGCGACACGGCGCAGATCCGTGTCGTGCAGCACGATGACCTCGCCATCCAGCGTTTCCTGCACGTCGATTTCGGCATATTGCGCACCCGCGGCGATCGCCTTCTCGAGCGCCGCCAGCGTGTTCTCCGGTGCGCCGATCGAGCCCGCGCGGTGGGCGGTAACGCTGACCGGCTTGTCGACATCGAGCAACCGGACGGTCCACACCAGTTGCAGAGCGGATATCACCGGCAAGGCCAGGCACAGGGCCGCAATGACCGCCCATCGAAGCGGGCGGAACCGGGCCGGCAGGGGATCATGGTCCTCGGCTGAGGGCACCGCGCGGCGGCCGTCCGCCAGATAGAAATGGGTCGCAATCACGGCGAGCGCGGCGCGCGCGAGGCTCGCCACCAGGCTGATCGCCACGGCATTGACCAGAACGAGCGCCATGCCGGTCCGCGCCAGTGACGCGAGCGAATTCTGCGGCGATAGCATCAGGTCATTCACAAAGGCGACGAGGCTCGCCACCAGCATGGAGACGATGAGCCAGCCCGCGCCCCAGCCCAAAAGGCGCAGAGCGAGACGCCGCCTCCGGCCGGCCGAGGCCACGGCGGAGAGCGCGAGCGCGCGCACCGGCGAAACGTCATGCATGAGCGCGATCGGCACGGCGAGGCACCAGCGCAACGCCAGCCAGAATGCCGCCGCTGTGGCCAGGAGCGCGATGAAACCGACCAGCGCCACCGCGACGACGAAGCGTGGCGGCCAGACCGTCACGTAGAAATAGATATCGGCATCGGAGAGCAGCAGCGCCTTGGCGGCAAAGGCCGTCGCGGCAACGGGCAGGAACAGACCGAGCGCCGATATGAACAGGATTGCCGCGATGCCGATCAGCACCGGCAGGCGCCGCACCAGCCGTGCTGCGATCCGGGCCGGCCGCAGCCTTTCGCCTTCTATTCCAGCCCTGACGATCAGGCTGGCGCCGCCATAATCGACCGCCAGCAACGCGATTGTCACGATCGCCGCCGTCGCCAGCGTCAGGAAGCCCAAGGGCGAGAGAAAGAAGCCGATCAGCGCATCATTGCCGGTGAAGGGATCGTCGGCGAGCGCGATGATTGCCTGCAGGAGCGCGAAGACCAGCGGGTCGAGCACCAGCAGCATGACCAGCCCGATGCCGGCCTCGAAGAGGATCAGCGGCCCGATGACCCGCTTCAGCCAGGGCCAATGCGCGGTCCAGTTCGATCGCCCCATGCCCTGATTCCGTCTCGAGCGCCGCACTGCGCCGACGCTAGGCCCACGGACCGCGTCCCGCAACCATGCCATGCCGCCGGAAGGCGCCGGCCGATCCTCTCCGCCGTTTGAATTGGGGAGACAATCGAAGGCGGCTATGGTTCGATCGGATCAAGGTCCGCGCATTTCGCACAGAAGGACCGCTATCGGGAGGATCAGATGAAGACTGCACTCGTCACGGGCGCATCGCGCGGGCTCGGCGCTGCGATGGCAAAGGCGCTTGCGGCGGCGGGATGGGCCGTTGCCGTCAACTATGCCCATGACGATGCCGGCGCCGCCCGCGTCGTCGACGACATCGCCATGCTCGGCGGCAAGGCGGCCAGCTTCAAGTTCGACGTGACCGACAAGGCCAGCGTGCGCCACGGCATCGCGACGATCGCCCACGAACTGGCCCCGGTGGAGCTGATCGTCAACAACGCCACCGGCCCGCAGCCGATGATGCCGATCGAAGACCAGAGCTGGGACGATCATCTCGACCAGTTGCGTTTCTTCGTGAAAGCCCCTCTCCTGCTGCTGCAGACGGTGCTGCCGGACTGGAAGACGCGCAAGGTCGGACGGGTGATCAATATCGGCAGCGAAGTGGTCGATATCGGCAATCCGGATTTCGGCCACTACGTCGCGGCCAAGGCAGCGATGGTGGGCCTGACACGGTCATGGGCGCGCGAGCTCGGCCCCTATGGCATCAATGTGAACCTCGTCGCGCCCGGCTTCGTTCCGGTCGAGCGCCATGCGACGGCGACTGCCGACGATATCGAGGATTACCGCCGGGATGTGCCACTGGCGCGCATGGGCGTGCCGGAGGAGATCGCCGCCACGGTGGGCTTCCTGGCCTCGCCGCAGGCCGATTTCATCACCGGCCAGACGATCGCGGTCAATGGTGGACGCACGCTCGCCTGAGATTGACGCCGACGCCGTGATGCGCTCCAAAGCATGCCGAAACATTTTGCATGAAGGAGCAGGCGTTGACCGATACGCCGCGCGCATACAACCTCCGGCAGGCCCATCTCTCGGACCTGCCGGCAGTTTACAGCATCTGCCTGAAGACCGCGAATTCCGGCCTCGACGGCACCGACATCGAGGATGATCCCGATGCGCCGGGCCATCTCTATGTCGGCCCCTATGTGGCGCTGGAGCCGGAACATGCCGTCGTGCTCGATGGCGCGTCCGGCGTGGTCGGCTATGCGGTCGGGGCGCTGGACACGGTCTCGTTCTATCATCGCATGGAGCGGGACTGGCTTCCGGTGCTGCGCGGGCGGATCCGTCATCCCGGAACCGATGAAGCGCTCTGGCAGGGCAGCGACCGCCGTCGCTCGCAGATCCATCAGCGTCGCACCGCGCCCGCGGCGCTCCTTGAGCGCTACCCCTCGCATGTCCACATCAACCTGCTGAGCGAGGCGCGCGGTGGCGGTTGGGGACGGATGGCGCTTGAAACCGTCATGCAGCGCCTTGAAGATGCCGGTTCGCCGGGCGTCCATCTCGGTGTCGGACGCACCAACGAGAAGGCGCAGGCCTTCTATCGTGCGCTTGGCCTTCAGGAATATCCGCTCGCCGAAGAAGCGGACACGGTGATCATGGTCAAGCGCTTCCTGCCCTGAGCAGGATTATCCGGCCGGCGAGCCGACATGCAGGGCGCGCAGGAAATCGACCAGCGCGGCCCCGGTCTCCGCGATCGGGCGATCGTTCTGGATGATGAGATCCGGCACGATTCCATCCATGCAGGCGGCTTCGCGGCCGAGCCGCTCGGCCACCGCCTCGGCCGTCTCGCGTCCGCGCTTGGCGAGCCGCGCGGCCAGAACGTCCACCGGCGCCGTGACGCTCACGATGAAGACGCGGGCAAAGCGCGCCCGCGCCGCGTGGATCGCGCCGCGCGACAGGTTGCAGACCGCGATCGTGCCCGCCTCCGTCGCCGCGATCGTCTCCAGCGGCAGCGCATAGCCGAGGCCATGGGCGCGCCAGGAGAGCGCGAACGCGCCTGAAGCCTCGCCAGCCTCGAAGCGCGCCAGATCGATCGTGTCGTGATCCTCGAAGGCGTTGGCCGCCCGCGTCACCAGCCGCCGGACAAACAGGAACTCCTGCTCCCCGGCAAGCGCCCGGCGCGCATGATTGATCAGCGTATCCTTGCCGGCGCCGCTTGGCCCGACAATGGCGACGAAGCAGCCCGTGCCCATATTCGCCTCACGAAACCCTGCGGCCCTCGCGCCAGACCTGGCGCACGATCGGTGTGGTATCGGCGAGCTTGACGCGCACGAGGTCGGCGCGCAGGCCCGGAGCGATCGCGCCGCGATCATCGAGTCCGGTGGCCTCAGCGGGCGTCAGCGTCACGGTGCGGATCGCCGTCGGCAGGTCGATATTGGCGGCGCGGCGCGGCAGCTCGAAGGCCGACATCAGCAGGCTCGCCGGGACATAATCGGACGAGAGAATGTCGAGCAGGCCGGCGCGCGCCAGCTCCTCAGCCGCGACATTGCCCGAATGGGACCCGCCGCGCACGATATTGGGGCCGCCCATCATCACGTCGATGCCGGCATCGCGCAGCGCCTCGGCGGCTGCAATCGTCGTGGGGAATTCGGCGAGCGCGACGCCATTTTCCGCCGCTTCCTCGGCATGGGCCGCGGTCGCGTCGTCATGGCTCGCCAGCACGGCGCCGAACTCTTCCGCGATCTCGATCAGCCGCGCGCGATTGTCCTTGGCGTGCAGCCGGTGCAATTCGAGCCGACCGCTGATCATCCGCTCGGCCTGCGCCTCGGTGACGCCCTTGTTGCGCAGGTAGAACTTGCGCCAGGTCTCGAGATCCTGGAACTGGCGCTGGCCGGGCGTGTGGTCCATCAGCGACATCAGGTGGACAGGATAGCGCGCCGTGAAGGCTTCCAGATGCTCGATCACATCGGGGGTCGCGATCTCGCAGCGAATATGGGTGCGATGATCGACGCGCAGATGCCCGGTGGCACGGGCAGCGTCGATCGCATCGGCGAGCGTCAGCAGATCGGCGCCGATCGTCTTGACGTCGACATCCGAGCCGGCGCGGAGCGAATCGAACACGGTGGTGATGCCGGCCGCAGCAATCTGCGCGTCATAGGCCATGACGGAAGCGAGCGCGTGCCAGCGCACATGCGGGCGCGGCGAGAAATGGCTTTCGAGATGGTCCGTGTGCAGCTCGACCAGGCCCGGCACGAGATAGTCGCCCTCGAGATCGAAGCCCCGCTCCGGCGCGGTGCCCTCGCCGGTCTCGACGATCTTGCCGTCCGCGACGGCAACCCACCCATTCTCCACGACCAGATCGGGGAGCACCATGGTGGCATTGGTCAGGACATATTCCCGCGGATCGTACATCGTTCTCTCTCTCATCCAGACATTCGGCATGGCTGCGCGGCACAAAAGGGCCGGCCGAATCGCGCTTCAGGCCGCTTCTTTACCCGCGAATTGCGTCACATCGACGATGCGGTCCGCAACAAGGTCACGAACATCCTCGTCGTGAAAAATGCCGACGATCGCCGCGCCGGCCTTCTTCTTCTCTTCGATCAGCCGCACGACGACGGCGCGGTTGACCGCGTCGAGCGAGGCGGTCGGCTCATCCAGCAGCAATAAAGGGCGTTCGGCGGCAAGGCCACGGGCAATGTTCACGCGCTGCTGCTCGCCACCGGAAAAAGTCGCCGGCGGCAGGCTCCAGAGCCGTTCGGGCACGTTGAGCAGGGTCAGCAGGCGCTCGGCCTTCGCCCAAGCCTCGCACTGCCCGACCCCGCCCTCCGACGCGGCGCCCGCGACGATATCGAGCGCGGAGACGCGCGGGATGACCCGCAGGAACTGGCTGACATAGCCCATGACGGACGCGCGGAGCGCGAGGATGCGGCGCGGCGCGGCGCTCGCCACATCGACCATCTCCTCGCCGTCGCGCAGCAGGATGCGGCCTTCGTCGCAGCGATAATTGCCGTAGATCATCTTGAGGATCGACGATTTGCCCGCACCCGACGGGCCGCCGAGCACGACGCATTCGCCGGGCATGACGGAGAAGCCGACATTTTCGACGACGCCGATCTTCATGCCCTCGCGCAGATGCAGCGTGAAGGTCTTGGAAACGCTTTCGAGCGTGAGGCGCGGTTGGTCGGTCATGCTGCGAGCACCGATGAAACGAGGAGCTGGGTATAGGCTTCGCGCGGATCGTCGAGCACCTGGTCGGTCAGGCCGGTCTCGATCACGCGGCCATGGCGCATCACCATGATCCGGTGCGACAACAGCCGCGCCACGGCGAGATCGTGCGTGACGATGATCACGGCGAGGCCGAGTTCGGCGACGAGGCCACGGATCAGGTCGAGCAGGCGCGCCTGAACCGACACGTCGAGGCTCGACGTCGGCTCGTCCATGAAGACGAGACGGGGATGCGTCACGAGGTTGCGCGCGATCTGGAGCCGCTGGCGCATGCCGCCGGAAAAGCTCTTCGGCAGGTCGTCGATGCGCTCGGCCTCGATTTCGACGCGGGTCAGCCAGTCGGTGGCGGTATCGCGGATGCGGCCATAATGGCGCGCGCCTACCGCCATCAACCGCTCGCCGACATTGCCGCCGGCCGAAACGCTCATGCGCAGGCCATCGCGGGCATCCTGGCGCACGAAGCCCCAATCGGTCCTGAGCAGGAAGCGACGCTCGGCCTCGGAAAGATCGAAGAGGTTCCGCGTCTCGCCATCGCGCATGCGATAGTCGAGCGAGCCGGAGGTCGGCGGCAGCTCGGTCGAGAGCAGGCCGAGCAGTGTCGACTTGCCGGAGCCGGATTCGCCGACGACGGCCAGAACCTCGCCCTCATAGATATCGAACGAGACATCGGCGCAGCCGAGCCGCGCGCCATAATGCTTGCCGAGATTGCGGGCGGAGAGAAGCGGAAGATCGTTCAGATGTGCGCTCATCATGCGCGCTCCTCGATGAGGTCCACGGCCAGACCCGGCTCGGCCGATTGAGCGGCCGGTGGCGGATCGAGCCGGAAACTGAAGCCATATTTCTCGAAGCCGAGGCTCTCGTAGAAGGCGTGCGCCTTCTCGTTCCGCATGCCCGACGACAGCGCCACCTTGTAGGCGCCCTTCGCTTCCGCAATCTGGAACGCGGCCCGCATCATGGCGCGGCCGATGCCGCCGCCTTGGCGGCCCTCGGCGACGACGACATTTTCAACGAGCGCGGTCGGCGTGCCCCAATGGGCGATATTATCGATGACCATCAGCGCGAAAGTGCCGACGACCACGCCCTCGATCTCGGCGAGATAGGCCGCGAAATCGGGATAGAGCGCCATGCGGGCGAAGATCGCCCTGGCCTCGTCCAGCGTGACGACTCGGCCATTGTTGAAACTCGGCTGGCCGTAGAGCGCCAGCAGGACGGGCAGATCGGCCTCCGTCGCCTTGCGGATCGAGAGCTCGCTCATGTCGCCTCGCCCTCGACGGCCGGCGCCGTCTTCAGGAAGGCCGGTTCTTCGCCGGACAACTCACCCCGATGCCCTTCCGCCCGCCGCTCCTCGCAGAAATCGCTGTCGGAGCAGACGAACATCCGCCCGCCGCGATCATCGAGCACGACTTCATCGAGATAGACATTCTCCACGCCGCAGAGCGCGCAGGGCGTGTCGAAGGTCTGCACCTTGAACGGGTGGTCCTCGAAATCGAGGCTGCGCACCTTGGTAAAGGGCGGCACGGCATAGATGCGCTTTTCGCGACCCGCGCCGAAGAGCTGCAGCGCCGGCGACATGTCCATCTTGGGATTGTCGAATTTCGGCGTCGGCGACGGGTTCATCACATAGCGGCCCGCGACCTCGACCGGATAATCATAGGTCGTCGCGATATGGCCGTGGCGGGCGATATCCTCATAGAGCTTCACATGCATGAGGCCGTAATCGGCCAGCGCATGGAGCTTGCGCGTTTCGGTCTCGCGCGGCTCCAGGAAGCGCAGCGGCTCGGGGATCGGCACCTGGAACACGATCGTCTGCTTCGCCGTCAATTCCCGCTCGGGAATGCGGTGGCGCGTCTGGATGATCGTCGCGCGCTTCGTTTCCGTCGTCGTCTCGACGCCGGCGGTCTTGGCGAAGAACTTGCGGATCGAGACGGCGTTGGTCGTGTCGTCCGAACCCTGGTCGATGACCTTGAGCACGTCGTCCGGCCCGATGATCGCGGCCGTCACCTGCACGCCGCCCGTGCCCCAGCCATAGGGCATCGGCATTTCGCGGCTGGCAAACGGCACCTGATAGCCGGGGATCGCGATCGCCTTCAGGATCGCGCGGCGGATCATCCGTTTGGTCTGTTCGTCGAGATAGGCGAAGTTGTAGCCGGTCGACTGCGCATTGGCTGCCGCGTTCATTCCGCCGCCTCCTTCAACTCTTCCTGACGCGCGAAATATTCGGTCCGCATCTGGCGGACGAGACCGAGTTCGGCCTGGAAATCCACATAATGCGGTAGCTTCAGATGCTCGACGAAGCCGGTCGCCTGCACATTGTCGCAATGGGAGAGGACGAATTCCTCGTCCTGCGCCGGCGCGACCACGTCCTCGCCGAATTCGCGCGTCCGAAGCGCGCGATCGACCAGCGACATCGACATCGCCTTGCGCTCGCTCTGGCCGAAGACGAGGCCATAGCCGCGGGTGAATTGCGGCGGCACCTCGGCCGAACCATGGAACTGGTTGACCATCTGGCATTCGGTGACGGCGACCGGGCCGAGCGGCACGGCAAAGCCGAGCTCCTCCGGCACGAATTCGGCCTCGACCTCGCCAAAGCGGATCTCGCCGACAAAGGGGTGCGTGCGGCCATAGCCGCGCTGCGTCGAATAGCCGAGCGCGAGCAGGAAGCCCTCATCGCCGCGGGCGAGCGCCTGCAGCCGCAGATCGCGGTTCGCCGGAAAATCGAGCGGCGTGCGCGTCAGATCGCCGACATCCTCGTTCCCGGTGGCGGTCTCGGCCTCGATCAGACCCTCGCCGTCGAGGAGATCGGTCACGCGCGGCGTCGGTTCGGTCTCGGCCGGCGCTTCCACCGGCGGAGGCGGCGCGACACCGGCCGCGAGCATGAAGTCGATCAGGCGGTGCGTGTAGTCGAAGGTCGGGCCGAGCACCTGCCCGCCCGGCAGATCCTTGAAGGTCGCGGAGATGCGGCGCTCGATCGCCATGGCGCTGGTGTCGAGCGGCTGCGAGGCGCCGAAGCGCGGCAATGTCGTGCGGAAGGCGCGGACGAGGAAGATCGCCTCGATCAGATCCCCGCGCGATTGCTTGATCGCGAGGGCGGCGAGCGCCGGATCGTAGAGCGAGCCCTCGGCCATCACGCGATCGACGGCGAGCGCCAGCTGGCTTTCGATCTGCTCCGGCGCGAGATCGGCGATATGGGTCGGCCCGCGACGCTCATGGGCGAGCAGGGCGTGGGCGTTGTCGATCGCCCCTTCGCCACCCTTGACGGCGACATACATGACTCAACCCTCCGAGACGCTTGTGGTGCGCGGCAGCGCAGCAACGCGGCCGGCGCTGACGAAGACGAGATCGATGCCGCGCGGAAACTGCGCCCGGTTGGCAGCGAGCTCGGCGGTCAGGTTGGACGGCCAGGGATCGAGCGAAAGCGACGCGCGCTCCGCAATGCCGGGGCCGGCCAGTTCGAGATGGCGTCCAGCATCGAGGCTCTGGACAGCCGCGATGATGGTCGTCGAGCGGTCGGGATATTCGTCCGTGCCCTGCGCGAAGGCCGACAGGGCCGGCATCCCGGCAAGATCGACCACCAGCGCGAAGGCCGCATCCCGAGGCTTCGCGACGATGCGCACGCCGGTATGGAAGCGGAGATAGGCGACGACCTCAGCCGAAGCGGCGAGCGCGGGATCGAGCCAGAGCGTCGTTTCATGATCGGCCAGCGTCAGCGCGACGGCGGCGAGTTCGGCCGTAAGCGGCTCCGGCGCGATCAGCCCGGCAGAAAGCGTCGTGACCGTGCCCGGACGCGAGAGCGCCGTCATCGCGGCATGAAAATTAGCCTGCGCCGCGATGACGGGATCGGCAAAGCCGGTGGCGATCGTGGACGTTTGCGCAGTCGATGCGGACATCAGTCTTCTCCGCGGACCATGGTGAAGAAATTGACGCGCGTGGCGGCGACGCGCCGCGCCCTGGCGGCGGCTTCGGCCTCGATCCGTGCCCGGACCGGCGCGATCGCGGCTTCGACGGCCGCGCGCTCGGGACCCTGCCACAGCGCATCGAGAATGGCGGCGTTGCGCGCCTTGGCGGCGTCGCGGCCGAGCTGATAGGCGAAGCCGGTGCGCCCATCGGGCAGGCGGACCGCGGCGCGTGTCACCGTCGCCTCGCCCAGATTGAAAGGCCGGCCATCGCCGCCCATCCGGCCACGCAGCATGACGAGGCCGCTTTCGGTGGCGCGCAGATCGACGATTTCCGAGGGATGCGGCACGCCCGCCAGCGTCGCCGCCAGTTCGTCGGGCGAGGCCGCCGTGCAGGCCGCCATCAACGCCTGACGGGCGGCGATCTCGGCGGCGTCATGAAGATGTCTTGCAGGTTCTGTCATTCTGGAACCGTTCACCGGGAGGGTTTTCATCCGATTTGTCTAATGGTATAGACAATACGATGAAAAGGTCCAGTGACGATTTGATGACAAATGATATGAGCGTTCTCGACGATGCCGGCGTGACCGAGATCGCGCGCGGCGGCGGCATCGCGGCCTGGCGGCAGATCGCCGACGATATCGAAGCCGACATCGCCTCCGGCGCGCTCACGCCCGGAATGCAGCTACCGACCGAGAGCCAGCTCGCGGCGCGCTTCGCGGTCAACCGCCATACCGTCCGCCGCGCTTTGGCCGAACTCGCGACCCGCGGCCTCGTCCGCGCCACGCAGGGCCGGGGCACCTTCGTCGAGGCGCGCCCCCTCGCCTATCCGATCAGCGCCCGCACGCGTTTTTCCGAGAATGTTTCGCGCGCCGGCCGCGAGGCGAGCGGCAAGCTGCTCGATGCCGTCGTCATGACCGCCGATGCCATGGTGGCGGCGGCGCTCGCCATTCCCCTCGGCGCGCCGGTGATCCGCCTCGACACGGTCCGCCTCGCCGACGGCTCGCCGATCTCCTACGGCCACGGCTTCTTCCCGCTGCCGCGTTTCGAACGATTGGGCGATGCCTATCGCGCCTATGGCACGATCACCCGCGCGCTAGAATCGCGCGGTGTCTCGGACTATCGGCGCCTCGAGACACGGATTTCCGCGCGACCGGCCCATGCGGAGGAAGCGGCGAAGCTCGATCTTGCGCCGGGTCGGCTGTTGCTCACCGTCGACAGCATCAATGTCGATGCCACCGGCATGCGCATCCAGTTCACGCGCGCGGCGTTCTCGGCCGATCGAACGGAACTGGTCGTGGAAAGCTGAGGCGCGCCTTCGCGCCTCAGACGATCTTGGCCTTGCCGATGATGGCGAGCCGCAGCTTCGACGAAATGAAATCGATGATGGCGACCGTGACCAGGATCATCAGGATCAGGAACGCGACCTGCTGCAATTCGAGCACGCGGATCAGTTCCGTCAGATAGGCGCCGACGCCGCCGGCACCGACAATGCCGATAATGGTCGCCGAACGCGTGTTCGATTCGAAGAAATAGAGCACCTGACTCGCGATGACGGGCAGCACCTGCGGCAACAGGCCAAAGCGGACCTGATGCAATTTGCTGCCGCCCGAGGCCGTGACGCCTTCGACCGCCTTGCCGTCCGTCGCCTCGATCGCCTCCGAGAACAGCTTGCCGAACGAGCCGAAATCCGAGCAGGCGATGGCGAGCACGCCGGCGAAGGGGCCGAGACCCACCACGTTGATCCACATCAGCGCCCAGATCAGCGTGTCGACCGAGCGGATCACGTCGAAGGCGCGGCGGACCGCGAAATGGGCGAATATGTTCGGGATGACGTTCTTGGCCGCGAGGAAGGCGACCGGGAAGGCCAGCACGGCGGCAACCAGCGTACCGAGAAAGGCGATGCCGAGCGTCTCGCCGAGCGCAATCGAGAAGGCGACGAAGCGCCCCTGCGGCTCGGGCGGCATCATGAGGATGGCGAACTGGCCGAGCCGATGCAGGCCGTTCAGGATGCGGACGAGCGAGAAATTCAGCACGACCATCGCGAAGATCGCCAGCGCGATCAGGACCAGCGGGATACCGATGGCCAGGATGCGCCGGCGCATGGAAGGGCGGAAGTGCACGCCGTGACGGTCTCTCAATCCGCCGAGATCGGCGAGGGCCGCGGCACGCAGCCGCCCGGCGGACGGAGCGATTTCAGGTGCGTTGACGCTCATCGATGCTCTCCGATGCCGATCAGCCTGTGCCGGACCTGCTCCGTGCCGAGATCGATCAGGATGACCGTCGCGATGATCATCAACAGGATCGCGCTGACGTCGGTGTAATAGAAGTTGCGGATCGCAACGAGGAACTCCTGGCCGATACCGCCCGCCCCGACGAAGCCCATCACGCCCGCGCCGCGCACATTGATCTCGAAGCGCAGCAGCGAATAGGACGCGAAGCCCGGCAGAACCTGGGGCAGCACGGCGAAGCGGATCGTCTGGAACCAGTTGGCGCCGGCCGCCGACATGCCCTCGACGGGCTTCATGTCGATATTCTCGACCACTTCGGCGAAGAGCTTGCCGAGCGCGCCGACCGTGTGGATCGAGAGCGCGAAGACGCCGGCCATCGGGCCGAGGCCGAAGGCGATGACGAAGATCAGCGCGAAGACGATGTCCGGCACCGTGCGGCAGAATTCGAGGAAGCGGCGCGCCACGATGCGCGTCCAGCGGCTCTGCGCGAGATTGGCCGAGGCGAGAAAGCAGAGGCAGAAGGCGACGATCGCGCCCATGAAGGTGCCGAGATAGGCGATCAGTATCGTCTGGCCGAGCAGGCCCAGCCATTTCGGGAAATTCCAGTACCATTCCCGCATGTCGGCGAAGAAATTGCCGAAGGTCAGGACCGGAATGGTCTTGCCGATGAAGCTGCCGAAATTGCCGATATTGCCGAAGAGCGTCAGCGGGCGGACATGGGCGAGATTGGCGCTGATCAGGATCAGGACGACGATGATGCCGAGCACCATCAGCGTGCGCAGCCGGCGCGCGGAGACGGCGGCCTGGTAGGCATCGTCGAGAGCCTTGGCCTGGCCGGCCGGCAGAACGGGAATGGCTGTCGCCAAGGGGGCCTCCGATCGCTGTCGATCGCGCATCACGAAGAAGAGGCGGCCGCTGGACGGCCGCCTCCGATTTCAGGCGTAGAAGGAGCTTACGAGCTCTTCTTGCGCTGCTCGTCGTTGAACTTCACCATGTCGACGATCGGCTGATAGTCCTTGGCGGTGATCGGCGCGAACTCGATGTCCTTGCCGTCCGACAGGCCGTCGAAGGCCTTCTTGTCGTTCTTCGGCATGGAAAGGAAAGCCTCGGTGATCTGCTTCTTCAGATCGTCCGGCAGCGACGACAGGACCGAATACGGGCCCTCGGGCAGGAAGTCCGACTTGAAGACGATGCGGAAGTCTTCCTTCTTCATCGGATTACCATTGGCGTCCTTGAGGATGCCCTTGGTCAGCATGCGCGTCAGGTTGGAATCGTCTTCCGAATTCCAGGAATTGGCGGCGGCGTCGACCGTGCCCTGGGCGAGCGCGAGAACGGCGTTGTCATGGCTGCCGGCGAAGATCGCCTCGCCGAAGAACGTGTCGACATCCTTGCCGTCGCGATGCAGGAAGAAGCGCGGCGCATTGTTGCCCGAGGTGGAGTTCGGGTCGACGAGGGCGAGCTTCTTGCCCTTCAGATCGTCGATCGACTTGTTCGGGCTGTTGGCGAGCGTGTAGATGACCGAATAATAGCCGGTCAGGCCGTTCGAATGACGCGAGACGGCAACCGGCTCGGTGGCGACGCCGGTCAGCACGGCGCGGGCATAGGAGGCCGGGCCGTAGAAGGCGATCTGCGCGTTGCCGGCGCGCTGCGCCTCGATTACGGCCGCATAGTCGGTCGCCACAGCGAGCTTGACCGGAACGCCGAGCTGCTTGCCGAGATAGTCGGCCAGCGGCTGATAACGATCGGTGGTGGTCGAGGCATTCTCGGCCGGGATGACGGCGATCGTCAGTTCCGGATACTGGGCCTTCCAGTCTTCGGCATGGGCGACACCGGCCAGCGCCAGCGTGGCGACGGCGGCACCGATCAGGGTACGGCGGTTGAACATGGGGTCTCTCCGGTGGTTGGCGACGCCGTCATGGCGCCGATTGGGATGCCGATGCACGGGCATCAAAGCGCCACGGCGACGGCGTCGCCGGGCGAAAGCTCAGGTTTGGCGACAGGCGCCGTCTCGATGACGTCGTCGGCTTCCAGTCCGTAAAGGCCGCGCGCGACGTCGTCGGTCAGCAATTCCGGGGCGCCATCGAAGACGACGCGTCCGGCCGACATGCCGATCAGGCGGTCGCAATAGCCACGCGCCAGTTCGAGCGAATGGAGGTTGCACATGACGGTGATGCCGTAGTGCTTGTTGATGCGCAGCAGCGCATCCATGACGACCTTGGTGTTGCGCGGATCGAGCGAGGCGATCGGCTCGTCCGCCAGGATCACGTCGGGCTCCTGCACCAGTGCACGCGCGATCGCCACGCGCTGCTGCTGCCCGCCCGAGAGGCTGTCGGCACGCTGCGCGGCGAGGCCGGCAATGTCGAACTGCTCGAGCGCGGACAGCGCGATCGCGCGGTCCTCCTCGCTCCAGAGCCGCAGCAGGGCGCGGGGCGTCGAGACCTTGTTGAGCCGGCCCATCAGCACATTGGTTAGCACGTCGAGACGACCGACGAGATTGAACTGCTGGAAGATCATGGCGCAGCGCGCGCGCCAATCGCGCAGCGCCTTGCCGGAAAGCCGCGTGACGTCGATATCGTCGAAGGCGATCGTTCCGGCGGTCGGATCGACGAGGCGGTTGATCATCCGCAGCAGCGTCGACTTACCGGCGCCGGAGCGTCCGATCACGCCGACAAAGCTGCCGCGATCGACTGTGAGGCTGACGGCCGAAACAGCGGCCTTGTTATTGTACTGACGTGCAACGTCGTTCAGAACGAGCATGAGCATCTCCTGGGCGAGGCGATACTCCCCGATCCATGCAAATCTGATGTGACAGTCCACACCATCCGGGGACAAACCCGTAAGGACCTGTCAGCCCTGCGAATTATTCATTCGCCGGCTCATTCATCATTGCGTCATGACGATTCTGCACCTTCGCCGGCGCCCATCAGATCCGGATAGAACCATGCGATTGAGCCTCACGCCGACCGTCGACCCGACAGCCAAGATCACCCGTTCCGCCCTCGGCCGCTACACGCAGGTCGGCGCGCGCACGTCGCTGACCGAGACGGAGATGGGGGATTATTCCTACATCTCCGAGAATGGCGACGTGATCTACTCGACCATCGGCAAGTTCTGCTCGATCGCCGCGTCGGTCAGGATCAATCCCGGCAATCACCCACATTGGCGCGCCTCGCAATCCCACTTCACCTACCGTGCCTCGTATTATTTCGACGGCGAAGCGGATGAGGACTCATTTTTCGAATGGCGCCGTGACCACCACGTCACGATCGGCCATGACGTCTGGATCGGCCATGGCGTGACGGTGCTCGCCGGCATCTCGATCGGAACCGGCGCGATCATCGGCGCCGGCGCCGTCGTCAGCAAGGATGTCGGCCCCTATGAGATAGCGGTCGGCGTGGCGGCAAAGCCGGTCAAGCGGCGCTTTCCCGAGCCGATCGCGGAGCGGCTGCTGGCGCTCGGCTGGTGGGACTGGGACCATGAGCGGCTGCGCCTCGCTTTGCCCGATTTCCGCGCGCTGCCGATCGAGGCCTTTCTTGAGAAGCACGGCGGATAGGTCTCTCTGCCTTCCGTCTTCTCCTTCGTAGGCCGGGCACGGAGCGGACGCGGCTCGCTATGCCGATCGCGGACCAAACAGGTCGATCGCCTCGACCGCTCCCGTCCGGTCATAGCTGTGCAGTCCGGTATTGTCGCCCCAGGGCCGCACCCTGCTCAGCACGCGTTCGGCAAAGTCCGTCTCTGAGAGACGCTCTATCGCTGTAAAGGCGAGCGCTGCGCCATAGCCGCCGGCGCTATCCTGCGCCGGGCGGATCCATTGTCCATCGATCCGCATCAGCCGCCCCGCCGGCCGCGCGGCGGTGAGATCGACCTTGACGGGATTGCCCAGGTGCGCCGTCCAGGGACCGAAAGGGCTCGGCGCATGGAAGAGCGAGAGCGCATCCCAGCTCGACGTCCAGCGCGCCCGCGATGCCCCGAACATCCACCAGCGATCACCGATCTGCTCGATCGTCACATCGGAGAGATCGATATCGTCCATGAGCACGGCATGGAGCGTCCAGGAGGCGGGAAACGGGTCGGCGCGATAGAGCTCGACCGTCCGCCGGCCCGACGTTTCCGGGATCATCCAGATTGCGCCGTCATGGGCGAAGACGAAGGGATAGGAGAGGTGGCAATCCGTCTCCAGCACGATCCGTGGCGGCGAGACCGTGCCATCGGAGGAAATCTCGGCGCAGGAGATCACGCCCTTGCCGGTGGCATAGGGGAACTCCTCCACCAGCAGGAAGGTTCGGCCCTCCGCCTGCCAGAGAAAGGGGTCGGCATAGAAGCGGGCGCCGTCATCGGCGAGCCTGCGAAAGCCATGCGGGCCGAGGGCGGGAAAGCCCGCTGCGCCTTGTCGGGTTCGAAGCGCCACATGCCATGTCGGCCCGCGGCCGAGCAGGCGATCGAGCCGGCGGACGACGCGCCGTCGGAGGCTATCGACCAGAAACGCCGCCGGCCCTCGCCCGCCGGAGATCCCGGCCACCGGTGCCAGCCCCGCTGGCATGCCATGCTCCAGCCGTGCCACATCGCGCAGCAGCATGGCAGCGGCCCGGCCATAGAGCATGCCGAGCGCGGCGGCCGCATTATCCGGACTTTCGACCGCAGGCCGCGCCTGCGTCAGGTCGCGCCGGCCGCCTTCATCGGATAGCGAGGTCGCGAGCACAGGCGTGCGCCGATCGAGGATGGCGGCGAGGATGCCCGTCTCGAACGGGCCGCCATCGCAGGTGAGGCCGAGCGTCGGATCCGATTGCGGCGGATCAGCCGTACCATTCGCCAGATCGACGACCAGATCGGCTTTCCCGCTATCGCCCCCGGGACGATCGAGCGCCGACCACGCCCTTTCGGCCATGGCGCTGTCAGAGGGAATACCGAAGAGCAATGACTCAAGCCGCAGGAGCAGGCTGGCGCTTTCCGGCCATGGATCGGGGACTGAATGAGCAACGACCGTGACGGCATGGCCAGCCGTGGCGAGGCTTTCCACCACATGGACCTGCCAGGCTCGCAGACGGGCCGGATCGAGCTTCACCGCGATGCGCATGGCCATGATATTCCGGCGTCCGGTTAGGATGGACTTTACGGCTCTGGCCCCAAATGACGCCGAGACGATCTCGAACTCTGATCGACTAATGCAAAAGCGTAAGTATCTCTTTTATACGCGCTCCCTCTCCGGTGGTGGCGCCGAACCGATCTGGGCGCTGCTCGCCTCGCTCTTTGCCGAGCGCGGCGACGAAGTCGTGCTCGCGATCGACGAGGAAGGCGACGGGTCCGCGCTTCTGAGCCCCCTCGTCCGGCTCGAAATTCTCGGCACGGGCAATGCCCGCAGCACGCTCGCCGCCGCCCGATTGCTGCGCTCGTTCAAGCCAGACGCCACGCTGACGGCGATCACCGGCAATGCGGTCAAGCTCGCCGCGGCGAAGCTTCTCGTCGGGAGCCGGACATCGCTGATCATCTCGTTTCATGGCTTCCTCGAATACAAAACCGGCATGCTCTCCGCCGCCGGCCATTACGGCCTGCCGCTGCTCAGCCGGCTCGCGAGCCGGATCGTCTGCGTTTCCGACGGGCTCACCCGCACCATGATCGAGCGCTGGGGCGCCGATCCCGCGCGGACCGTCCGGATCTATAATCCCGTGCCGGCGCAACAGCCGGTGGCCGACGCGCAGGCACTTCTGGCCCGCCGGCCCATTGTCGTCGCGCTGGGACGCCTCTCGGGCGACAAGGGCTTCGACCTCCTCATCACGGCGTTCGGCGCGGTGTCCACGCCCGGCGCCCGTCTGATCATCGCCGGCAAGGGCGCCGAACACGACCGGCTCCAGGCCCAGATCGACCGTCTCGGCCTCGCCGACCGCATCGAGCTCGCAGGCTTCGTCGACCCCGCGACGCTCTATGGAATGGCCAGGCTCTGCGTCATCGCCTCGCGCTCCGAGGCGTTCGGCCTCGTCGCCGTGGAAGCTCTCTCCGCCGGCCTGCCGCTGGTCGTGACCGATTGCGACGGCCCGCGCGAAATCGTCGATGGCGGCCATTTCGGCACGATCGTGCCGATCGGCGACACGGCGGCGATGACCCGCGCGATCGATGCCGCACTGGCGATGCCCGGCGACCCGGCACCTCGGATCGAGCGCGCGCGCATCTTCTCCGTCGAAGCCGGGTTCAACGCTTGGGCGGACCTGCTCGACGAAGTCCTCGCCCAGCGCTGAACACGCTCAGGACGAACCGTCGCGCAGCGCCTCGGTGCGTGGCGGCGCCGCCTTGCGGGCGAGGCGGCGGTGGCGGTCGAACAGTCGCGGCATTTGCGTGCGCGTCGAATAGGGCAGCACCTTCTTTCGGATCGCGGCCGGATCGAGCTTGCGCTCGCTCATTTGCTGCCGGAGCGCGAGAAAGCCCTCCCTCAGCCGCTCGGCCGTCTCCGCCGCACTCTCGGACCGATCGACCAGGAACCCACTCTCGCCATTGATGACGAGCGAATCGAACTGCGGCAGGCGGACAGCACCGATCGGGCGGCCGCTCGACAGCAATTCGAGCAGGAAGCACGGCATGCCCTCGAAATAGGAGGTCAGGACACCGGCATGGCAGTGGCGCAGCACGGCGGCGACGCCGGCCGAATCCTGGAAGCCGTGCAGCACCGTATAGGGTGCGATCGCCTGGAATTCGGGGAAGCGATGCGGATCGCTGGTGCCGACATAGTGGAACTCGAACTTTCCGCCGAGCGACCAGTGCAGGCGCCGCATGGTCTGGAACATCAGCCCCGGATCCTTGAAGCTGTCGAGCCGCCCCGCGAAGACGATGCGGAATATGTCGTCGTCCGGGAACGGCGCCGCCGTGAATCGGTCCATGTCGACGGAAACGGTCAGCAGCTCCGATTTCGACAGGAGCCGCGGCGCGATCTTCTTGAAGCGCTCGATGATGCTGGCATTGACGCAGACGATGCGGCTCGCGAGCGACAGCGCGATGCGCTCATTGACAAGATTCAGATACCAGAAGCGGCGGATCAGTGAATCCATCTTGTCCTTGCGGCTGCCCTCGCCATGCACGATCTGCACGACTGGCCGGCCGATCAGCCGCCCGATCAGGCCGAGCTCGAAGCGCTGCAATTCGGTCGTGGCCTCGGGCGCGTCGCCGAGGCGGCGGATCGTGGGCAGATAGCGCAGGGCGCCAAGCGCGAAGCGCAGCGTCACCGACTGGCCGAGCTTCTTCGCTGCGGTGTGGATCTCGCTGTCGGGAATGCGGGCGACGGGCAGGAAATCGACGCTGTGATCGCCGAGCTGCAGCTTGACGGGACGGCCGAGCTCCAGATCGCCCCGCTCGTCTATGCCGACCAGCAGGACGGAGAAATCGGCCGGCCGGCGTTCGTACATCAGGCGGACATGCGTCTCGATCCCGCCGACCTTGCGGCCGCGCGGATCGATCGGGTGCAGCATTGTGAGGCGATGGACCATCGATCTATCCCGCAATCACGCAAACCAGCCGGTCTGCCGACCGTCGCCATTCCGTCGTCGATCAACCCTCAGCATACGATCGTCGGCGCCGCGAAGGCGATAGTTGAAGAAATAAAGCAGCGAGCGCGTATAGCGCCGGACCAGGCGGCGCGGCTCCTGTAGCAGCCGCCAGGCCCATTCGAAACCGGCTTTCTGCCAGACGACGGGGGCACGGCGGGTTTCGCCGGCGATGAAATCCAGCGCCGCGCCGACACAGATGAACATCACGCCGGGCACGCGGCAGACAGCCAGATTGGCGAAGTATTCCTGCTTCGGGGCGCCGAGCGCCACGAAGCAGATCCGCGCGCCGGATGCCGCGATGCGCTCCGCCGCCACGCGCGCCGCCTCGCCCTCGGGATCGAAGCCGAATGGCGGCGATTCCGAGCCGGCGATCGCGAGCCCCGGAATCTCCTTCATGAGGCGCGCGGCCGCCTTGTCACGCACCGCGTCGGCCGTGCCGAAGAGGTAGATCGGCACGCCGGACGCGGCAGCGGCGCGGCTGAGCGGCAGCACCAGATCGGCGCCCGTTACGCGGTCGACGGGCTCGCCCAGACCCTTGGCCATGGTGACGACGGGCGCGCCATCGGCCGAGACATAGGAGGCGCGCTGGTAGGCGGCGCGAAAGCGCGGCTCGTCGCGCAATTTTACCAGATGATCGAGATTGAGCGTGAAGACCGTGCCGCCGCGACCGGCGAGCGCGTCGTCGACGACATGGGAGACCAGTTCGTCCTGGTCGCGAATGTTGAGCCTGCCTTCGGCCATGCGAACGAGATCGTTCAGGGGCTGATAGGAGTTATGTCCATACTGGGGCATGATCGTTGGCGCGAGGCGCCCCCTTCTTTGTGTCGGGTCACCCAGCCGCAAGGCTCGTGCCATGACCGGCGGAACGGCGCGACGCGCCCCGCCGATGGCATGGCCGGCGCAAGCCATGAGCGGCCCGGCGTCGAATTCCTCATGGAAAATCAACGCTGCGCGCGATCGAGCGTGAATCTGGCCCGCCGTCCGGCACCGTGGCCCGGGACTTGCGAAACATGGCCAGAACCGGAACACTTCGAAGGCCCCACCGTGAAACTGTCCCGTCGTGAAACACTTTTTGCCTTAGCGGGACTCGGCCTTGCCGGAAAGGCACAGCCGGGCTTTGCCGCGCCGGCATCACTCGGCGCGATTGCGGCGGAGCAAGGGCTCCTCTTCGGAACCTCCATCGCCAGTGACACGCTCGCCGATCCGGCGCAGGCCGCGCTCTACCGGCGCGAGGCGCGGATCTTTACCGTCGACTATGCGATGAAGTTCGGCTTCCTCCGTCCCACGGCGGACAGCTTCCAGCCCGGCGAGGCCGACGCGATCCTGGCCTTTGCCCGGGCCTCCGCCATCCCCGTGCGCGGCCATACGCTGGCATGGAACGAAAGCCGGCCCGACTGGCTGATGGCGCTTTCGACTGCCGAGATGCGCGCCGCGCTCGACCGGCATATCGACGAGACGGTCGGCTATTTCGCCGGCCAGCTGCATTCCTGGGACGTGGTCAACGAGCCGTTCTGGCCCGGCCACCGCCTGCCCGGCCATTTTCGCGATGGCCCCTGGCTCGATGCCTTTGGCGAGGACTATGTGACCCGCGCGTTCAAGCGGACCGCAGCCGCCGATCCGGCCGCGCGGCTCGTGCTGAACGAGGCAATGACGGAGGCCTGGACCGAGGACGGCGCGCTGATCCGCAAGAGCCTGCTCGGTCTCGTCGACCGGCTGCAGCATGACGGCGCGCGGCTCGACGCGGTCGGCCTGCAGGGCCATCTGCTGCCGCAAAAGCCCCATGACGACGCGGCCTTCGCCGATTTCGTCGCCGAGCTCGCGACCCGCAAGATCGACATCTACATCACCGAACTCGATGTCGACGACACGGTCTTTCCCGATGATATCGGCGCGCGGGATGCGGCCGTAGCCGAGCACTACCGGCAATTCCTCACGGCCGTGCTGGCTGTTCCGGCGGTCAAGATGGTGATCACCTGGCAGCTCGCCGACAGCGCGAGCTGGTATGATCACGCGGCGAGGGAAGCCGATCCCGACGCGACGCGATTGCCCCGCCCGCTTCCCTTCGACGCGCATTTCGCGCCGAAGCCCGCGCATGGCGCAATGAGCGCGGCCTTCACCGCGCGCCGGCCGGCTTAGGCGAGCACCCGGAAATGCCGCTGCAACCGCTCGACCAGCGCCAGCCGATCCTGATCGGCCGAAGCGTTCCAGCGCGCCAGATTGGCGGCGGCGAGCGCGGCCGCGCGTTCGAGATCGCCCGCCCGGGCGATGATCGCATCCGCCGCCTCGCCGGGCCGGGCCGGATCGACCAAGAGGCCGGAGGCGCCCAGCACCTCACGGAAGACCGGAAGATCGGAGGCGATGACATCGAGGCCGCCATGCTGCGCCTCCAGCAGCGTCAGGCCGAGCCCTTCATCGTGCGAGGTGGAAATCAGCGCGTGGGCGGAGCCGATCAGCGCGCGGACGGCCTCAGCCTCCTGATAGCCGTGCAGCGTCACATGCGGGTCCGCTTGCAGCGCCGTCGTCTCGTCGCCCCAGCCGAAACGGCCGACAATGTCGAGATGCGCATCGATCCCGCGCGCGCGGAGCGCGGCGACGATCGCCGCCGAGGCCGCGAGGTTCTTGCGCGGCTCGACCGTGCCGATCGCGATCAGGCGGAGGGGCGTGCCCGCTCGCCAGACGCGCGGCGGCCGCGCCGGATCGGCGACGCCGAACACGTCGCGGATGCGCGGGCGATAGAGTGTGATCTCGGCATCGGGCCGGACGAAGCGCGCCAGCTCGGAGCGCGTCGTCTCGGAATTGGCGAGGAACCAGGGCAGGCGCTTCACAGCATGGGCAAAGGCCGGCGCCATGTAGATGCGCGCGCGCCAGTTCAGATCCTGCGGCCGCGTCAGCAGGAAACAATCGTGAATATAGGGGATGACGCGGGCGCCGAAGAGCGACAGCGGGATGGAGGGCGGAAAGCCGGGGCAGAGCGCCAGCGCGTGACGATCGACGGCGAGCCGCGCGGGAAGGCGGAGCGTCTGCGCCGCGATCATCCGTGCGGTGCCGCTGGCCCGGATCGGGCGGATCGGCAGCGGCGCGAGTGCTTCCTGCGAGAAGAGTTCGAGCGTGATGCGTTCGAGCCCCGTCACGAAGCGGCCGAGATGGCTCTCATCGACATAGATGATCGGCTGGCCGGCCATGATCAGACGGGAACCGCGTCGCGTGCGACCGTCGTCCCGGCCGGCAAAGCGCGCGCCGCGACGATGCCGCGCAGTTCGGGCACGAGATCGCGCAGATCGGCGAACATGGCGACGATTTCCGGCGCATTGGCCTCCGCCGCGTCGACCACCATCACGATGTCGTCGGCGATTTCGGCGAGCGAGCGGAAGAGCGCCGGCGGGCAGGACGGGCCGAGGTCGACGAGCACATGCTGAAAACCGTCCGCCACATCATCGATCGTCTCGACGATCCGCGCGCCATATCCGGCGATGCGATGCCTGAGCGCGCCCGAGGCCGCCGGCAGCAGCACGATCGTCGTGCCGGGAATGGTCGTGCCGATCGCGGCCGGGTCGGCATCATCGACCTCGACATCGACAATGCCGTGCGCCGCGCCGTCGATGAAGGCCTCGCCGACCGTGACGGGACCGTCATTGGCGTCGAGCAGCAGCGTCTGGACGCCGCCCTCGGCCATGGCGCGGGCGAGGCCGAAGGTCACGGCGGCGATTGCGCCGCTCGCGGCCGTGCCGAAGACGACATGGACAGCAGGCCCTTCCGTCTGGTCGGGCCGCGTCAACACGCCGGCAAGCTGCGCCAGCGCGTCTGCCGCTTGGTCGGCAAAGGCGCGCATCGCCTCGGCCGCAACGCCCTCCGGCAGGCCGTCGCCCTCGACGAGGCCAACTGGCATGGCGAACTCGGCCAGAATATCGTCGCCCTCGGCGGCGGCGGGAGCGAGCGGCGGCGCGGCGGCAGCGGCATTTTGGGCCGCCTCGGCCTTGGCCCGCATGGCGAGAATACGGGCGCGGCCGCGATAGAGCGCGAGCGAAAGTCCGACGCCGAGGCCGCCGATCAGCGCCAGGCCGAGAATGATCTTCTTCTTCGGAGCGGTCGGAACCAGGGGCACCTGCGCGGGAGAGACGATGCGCGCATCGGAAACCTGCAGGTTCTCGAGCAGTCCGGTCTCCTGCGCGCGGGCGACGAACGCCTTGTAGACATCGCGCCGCATGCCCGCCTCGCTCTCGAGGTCACGGAGCGCGACGCTCGCCTCGCTCGTGTCGCTGACGCGGCGCTTCGCATCCGCCATGGCCGCAGCCGTGCTCGCCGCCTGCGCCGTGGCGAGATCGGCATCGACCCGCGCCTTGTCGGCCAGATTGCGCAGCTCCTGCATGATCAGGCTGCGCGTGCGGGCGATATCGGCGTCAAGCGCCGCCATTTTGGGGTGTCGGTTGCCGAGCGTCTGGCCGAGTTCGGCCTGCTGCTTCAGGGCGAGCGCATATTCGAGCTTCAGCCGGCCGAGCACGGGCGAATCGATCGTATCGAGCGCCGATGCGAGGCCGTCCGCGCCGGAGCGCATGATCGCCGCAAGCGTCCTCTGCCGCTCGGCCGCACTGTCGGCCTTCAGCTTCGCCGCGATATAGGCCTCGTTCAGCTGCTTCAGCGTCTGCTCGTCGAGCGGCCGGCCATCGACATCGACCATGCCATGCGACTGGCGATAGGCTTCGACGCGCTGGTCGGCGTCGCGCGCCAGCGCCTTCAATTCGTCGATCTGTTTCAGGAGCAGCGCATTGGCCTGGCGCGCCGTGCTCTGCTTGGCCTCGGTCGAGCTTTCGATGAACGCCTCGGCCACGGCCATGGAGAGCCGGGCGGCCTTTTCGGCCGACATGGACGATACGATGATATCGATCACGAAGGTATCGGCCGAACGCTCCGCGCGGACATGCTCGGCAAAGGAACGCAGCACGGCATCGGCATCGCTTGCATTGCCCGTACCGCCGAACTCCGGATCGTCGATCAGATGCTCGCGGTCGATGACCTTGCGCAGCGTGGCCGAGGCCGTGACGAGATCGACCTGCGTTTCGATCCAGCCGGCATCCGTCCCCTGCGTCGGCTGCACGACGTCCGTGCCGACGATGCGCTTGTCGCGCGGATCGAGCAGGACGCGGGTGGCGCCGGTATAAATCTTGTCGGCAAAGGTCGCATAGGCAAAGCCGGCACCCAGAAACAGCAGCGTGCAGACGAGGATGGTGAGCCATTGGCGGCGCAGTTGCGCCAGCACGTCGGAAAGCTCGACCTGATCCGCGCTCGCATCAAACAGCCCGCCGGGCGCTGCGGCCCGGTCCGGCGTTCGATCTGTCGGGCGGAAGGCCGTGGCTGCCATGTCGGTCCGTCGGGGGCGTCAACAGGCGCGCAATCATCGTCTATGGGCCGGCGCACCGAACGGCGAGCCAATATGGCCGAAACTGCATTAATGATCCCTAAACGATGTTCGATTGCGGCAAACCTTCCCGATCTGCCGGTTAAGATCAAATTAAACACAATGAATTCGACATATATTGAGACGTTACTTTGACCAACAACAATAACAAAAGTGCCGGACAAGCCTTCGACGTCCAGAACCGGCGCGGGCGCCAAGACGCGTCGTATTTTATTCAGGTCCTGGCCTCTGTTTCCGGCCGGGGCGCCGCCTTTTCTCTTGCCGGCATCGCGCCTCAGCGCCGGATCAGCCTTGGTGGCACCGCATGAGCATGCGCGCCGCCGCTCCCGACAGAAAACTGCATCTCGATACGCTGCGCGGGATCGCCTGCGTGCTGCTCGTCGCCTATCACGTCATCGGCAACGATATCGAGCACGGGCTCCAGGTGGGCGACGGCAGCCCATGGCGGCTCTTCACCGAGCTCTTCATGCATGTCCGCATGCCGCTCTTCTCGTTTCTCTCCGGCTACGTCTTTTCGCTCGCCGTGCCGGATCTTGCCGCGCTCAATTTCGCGATCGGAAAGAAATTCCGCCGGATCGGCATTCCGTTCGTGGTCGTATCGAGCCTGTTCTATCTGCTCTTCGGCCTGACCGGCGGCGGCTTCGCCACGCCGATGTGGCAGATCTACCTGCTGCCCTATGAGCATTATTGGTATCTGCAGGCGACGCTCCTGATCATGGTCAGCCTGCTCGTCGGCAATTTCGTGATCGGCGATCATGCCCGGGCCTTCGCAACGGTGCTGTTCCCGGTCGCCTGCGCCGTCTTCATCGCGGCCTGGACCTTCGATCCCTACGATATCTTCGCGCTCGGCTCGGCGCTCTATCTGCTGCCCTATTTCCTGCTCGGGCAATTGCTGCGGCTCTGGGGCGTGGAAAGCCATGTCGGCGATGTCGAGACGCGCCGGCGGCGCGTCCTGCTGCCGCTCGGCCTGCTGCTCGCGGCGCTGTTCGTGCTCGACCTGATGCAGCTTGAAGGTCTTGCGACGCTCGATTTCGCCCGCCAGTCGGCCCTCGGCCTCCTCTTCGGCGTGACGGCCTGCCTGTTCCTGTTCTTCCTGCGGCTGCGCTCGCGGGTGCTCGCCGCGATCGGCGTCTATTCCTACAGCATCTATCTCTTTCACGTCTTCTTCACCGCAGCGCTCCGGAAGCTCGGCCATGTCGTGTGGCCGGACATGCCGCGCGGCCTCTTCTTCACCGCTGCCCTGATCGCCGGCATCAGCCTGCCGATCCTACTGCACAAGGTCGTCATCCGTCATCGCGTGGCAGCACTGCTGCTGCTCGGCATCGACAAGCGGCCACGCCGCGCACCGCTGCCGGGCCGCCCGGTCGCCGCCACTCTCCCCGCCAAGGCAGCGACGCCATGATCCGAGCGGCCACGAAAGATTTCGCCTTCGTCCCGCGCCCGAGGGCGGCCCGCACGCCGCTCGCCGCCACGCTCGCGACCGCGCTGACGCTCGCGGCCGTGGCCCTGGTCTATCTGATCTCGGCCAAGGTGCTGCAATGGGCCGGCCTCCCCTATGCCTCGAGCGGTGGGTCGGCGCTGGCGAAATTTCATCCCGCGACTTTCGTCGCGTTGGCGGCGCTCGCGCTCTGGGCGGTGGCGATCGGCCCCTCGCGGCTCCTCGCGCGGATCGCGCTGGAACGGCCCGGCCTCATCGTCTTCGCATTCGCCATCGCACTTTTGACCTATCAGGCGTCGGCCGTGCAGAACCTGCCGCTTTCCGCGATCGCCGATACCTTCGTGCTCCCGCTGGCGCTGTTCATCTCGATCGCGGCCCTGCCATTGCCGATCGCCGAGCGGCTCATGCTCGCCCTGCATGCGCTGTTCCTGCTCAATTCGACCATCGGCTATTTCGAATATTTCACCGGGCTGCGGCTCACCCCTTTCTATGACGACGGCAAAATCCTGACCTATGAGTGGCGCGCCACGGCGCTGCTCGGCCATCCGCTGAGCAATGCGATGCTGACCGGAATCTATCTGCTGATCCTGACCGGGCCGGGCGGCAGGCGGTTTCCGCTGCCGCTGCGCGGCTTCCTGCTCGTCTATAATCTCGGCGCCATGACGGCCTTTGGCGGCCGCGCCGCGACGGTCAGCCTGCTTGCGATCCTGGCGCTGAAGGCCGGCCTTGTCGGCCTCGGCATCCTGGCCGGCCGCCGTTTCAGCATGCGCTCCATGGTCGGAGTGCTCGTCGCCGTCATGCTGGTCGGGCTGCTCGGCATGTTCATGGTCCAGAGCGGCTTCTTCGACAGTTTCATCGGCCGCTTCCAGGATGATTCCGGCAGCGCGGCGACGCGCGTCGCCATGTTCCATGTCTTTGACGGCACGAGCTGGCACGATTTCATCTTCGCGCCCGATCTCGACCATATCGGTGCCAACCAGCACCGGCTCGGCCTCGCCATCGCGATCGAGAGCTTCGTCGTCGCCTTCTTCGCCTATTACGGCGTGATCACGACCGTCCTGTTCTTCGCCGGGCTCATCGCCTTCGTGGCCGAAATCCTGCGCCTCGTCGGACCAGCCGGGCTGCTGCCGCTCGGCTATTATTTCGCCGTCTCCTCGACCTCGACCGGCATCGCCAACAAGACGATCGACTTCGCGCTCGTCACCGCCATGGTGCTCATTCTGCTCGACCGCCGCTTCATCGCGGCTGTCATGCCCCAACGCGCGCCCGCCGGCGCGGGACATCTCCTGCCATGCTGATCCGCCAGACCATACGCTACTTGCCGGCCCAACTGCTCTCGCCGGCCTTCCAGCTGCTCTCCATGATCATGTGGACCTACTGGCTGCAGCCGGGCGAGATGGGCACCTATGTGCTCGTGTCCGCGACGCAGGAATTCGTCAACCTGATCGCGCTTTCCTGGTTCTCGATCTACGCGCTCCGCTTCATGCCGTTCGAGCGCGGCGCGGCCGAGCGAGCGGACTATCTGCAGACCGAAGCCTCGATCCTCGCCATCTCCGTGCCGGTCAGCATCGTCGCCGCCCTCGCGACGACGCTCATGCTGAGCCATGCCGAATTCAACTGGCAGTCGATCGCGATCATCGCCTTCTTCTATGTGACGCGTGGCGCCAACAGCCATTATTCCGAGCGCGCCCGGGCCCAGTCGAATATCGGCGCCTACACCATCCTGCAGACCGTGGGCCCGATCCTCGGCTTCGCGCTCGGCCTCGCTTTCGTCGAGCTGGTCGCGCCGACCAGCAATATGCTGCTCTTCGCCTATGGCATCGCGCAGTTGATCGCCCATCTCGTGGCCGCACCCTTGATCGGCTTCGCGGTCCTGCCGCGCGTCCTGCGCGGCTCGATCGTCCGGGCGGCCTTCTCCTATGGCGGCCCCGTGCTGATGCTGTTCGGGCTCGGATGGATCGCGGAGAACAATTTCCGCTATATCGTCGAGCATGTCTCTGGCGCCACCGCCTTCGGCTTGATGGCGGTCGGCTGGGGTCTCGGGCGGCGCTGCGCGTCATTCGGCGCGATGCTCGTTGCGGCGGCCGCCTTCCCGATCGCCGCGCGCCTTCTGAATGAAGGCCGGCGGCAGGAGGCCTTCCAGCAACTCGGCACCAATGCGAGCCTGCTGATCGGCGTCATGGCGCCCACCGTCGCCGGCCTGATCATGATCGGCGCGCCGGCCACGCAGCTCCTGATCGCGCCGCTCTACCGCGAGATGACGGCAACCATCTTGGGGCTTTCCGCGCTGGCCGGCGCGATCCGCTTCCTGCATGTCCATGTCACGGACCAGATCTTCGTACTCGAAAAGCGCATCGCCTATGCCACGATCGTCGATCTCGTCGAGATCGTCGCGACGGTCGCGCTCACCACGGCCGGGCTGCTGATCCATGGCCCCGTGGGCGCGGTGATCGGCGCCGCAGCGGGATCGGCAATCGCGGCGATCGTCAGCGCCGCCCTGGCGGTCGGGCGGATGGGCTTCGTCATCCCGTATGTCGATATCGGCAAGATCCTGCTCGCGACCGTCGCCATGACGGTCGGCCTCCATTGGATCCCGCCCGCCCAGTCGATCGCGGCGCTGGTGGCGACGATCCTCGCCGGCATGGCGATCTATGCCGGCGCGATCGCACTCGCCTATCAGGCTGATGCCCGCCGCATCGCAATGCGGCTCATGTCGCGCCGCATGCCCGCGCCGGTCTGAAACCCCGTGCCGATCAGGCGGCGCGCCCCATGAGCCGGCGCACGAAGCGCTCCAGCGCGGGATGGCGCTTGATGCCGGCCTTCGCCGCCGCCTTGCACGCGGCAAGGGCCACGGCCGGCCGCCCGCGCCAGGAAAGCGCCTGATAGAGTTCGACCAGCGGAATGGTTTCGGGCCCGAAACTGCGTTTGTAGGGATAATCGCCGATCCCGAAATCGAAGGTGCGGAAGCCACCCCGCGACAGCGCCTCCATGCTGCGCTCGATCACCAGCCGTCCCGGCGAGCAATTCGACCATTCGTCCAGCGCGGCCGAGATGCGCACGAAGGTCAGATGGTCGCCGGAGGCGACACCGAGCAGGCCCGCCACGAGTTTATCGCCCGCCGTCAGCGCGGCGAAAATCACCGAGCCGTCGTCGAGGCCGTCCCGCAGCAGCGCGCGATAGAAGCCGGCATAGAGCGGATCGTCGAGCAGATAGGGCAGACCGAGCCCCTTGATCCGCGCACTCTGCTGGATTTCGAGCTGGCCATAGCGGCGCAATGCTTCGTCGAGATCGGTGATGACATCGAAGCGGGCGCGTTCGTCGCGCGTGAAGACACGCCAGAAACGGCCGAGTTCCTTGCGCAAATGCTTGTCCTGTGCGCGCAGCCAGCCCTCCCAGTCCGTCTCGACGCGCAGATAGCTGCCGAAGAGCGACGAGGGCCGGACGGGCAGAGCGAGCGCGAGCGGATTGGGCCGCCCGTTCATCTCGGGCAGCATCTTCTCGAACAGGACGCAGTCTGCCGCCGGCAGTGCCTTGCGGATGGCGGCCCAGAGCGCCAACGCCTCGCGCCGATCCTGTGGCGCAGCGATACCCGCGAGCGGCGCGTTGTAGTCGGAGACGTCCAGATCGGCGAATTCGAGCTGGCGCAGGCCGCCGACCTTGCGGATGACGAGCGGCAGACCGAGCGCCGGCCGGCCCGCCGCATCGGCGACATGGACGAGCACGGGCGTGACGCCCGGCCTGCTGCCGAAGGTCTCGTACCAGCGCGCCAGCCAGCGCGCCGACTGGAACGGCGAGCCTTGCGGCGCATCGAACAATGGCCGCCAGAGATCGGCCGCATCGCTCCAGCGCGCATGGATGCTCACGCGCCAGTCCGCCGATCCCGCATCGGTTCTACCGACTGGCTTCATCGGCCGCGATCAGCGGACGACATAAGCGGGGATGTCGATGATCGTGCCGGGCGCGCCGCGCGCTAGGCGAAAATCGATCGGACGGCGCTTGCGGCGCTCGCGCTTCATCCAGGGGCTCCGCCGCCAACCCGCCTGCAACGCGGCCTTGGCAAGAAAGACGGGGCCGTGAAGCGACCGTCCGCCGGGCTGGATGCCGAAATGCTGGCGCAATATGCCATTGGCGACCGTCACCATCTGCGAGCGGCGGATCTCGTCGGTCCAGTGCTCGGTGGTGACCGAAATATTGAGCACGTCGTAATTCTCGACCCGGTGCGGCGCATTGAGTGGCCAGGTCAGCATCTGCCCCGGCTCCAGGTCGAAGACCAGCGCATCGCGGTCATAGAGGGGATCGTAGCGCATATCGACCTCGACGCCGAAGAGCGCGATCTTCTCGAGCTCCGCCTGCGGCAGATAGGGCTCGGCGGCGGGATAGAGATAGACGCGCTTGCGGCCGGAGATTTGCCATAGCGACTGGCCCGGCAGGTCGGCGTGATAATAGACCTGCGCGTTGGGCGAGGAGATCAGGATGCCCATGCCGCGATTGAAGGTGTCGAAACGCGGCACGCGCCGCGCCATTTCCTCGAAGATCGCATCGAGCAGTTCGCCATAGCGCTGATCGACCGTCTTCACATTGCGCAGGTTGAGCCACATCCGCCCGGCGCCGATCGCCTCGATGACTTCCTGGCCGTTGAGATCGCCGACTTCGCCCTCGCGCCATGTCCTCTTGGCGTCGCCGCGATTGCCCGTATGGACGAGGGCATAATGTTCCTTGGGGAAACGCTGGATCAGTTCGGCCAGCGCCTGGCGCGTGAAGAGCGGATTTTCGTGCAAGCCATGTTCGATCAGCAGGGGCTCCTTGCCCCAGCGCGCGACATTGCCCTTATCCCAGTTCCGCAGAATGGCGTCGGACATCTGGCTCTCCCGGCCCTTTCATCTGTCGCCGGATAACTAAGTCCGTTCCACCGAAATTACCAACAATTCGCGGCATTAAGGTAAAGGTGCGGCGCCTTGCCCGACCTCTTGCCGTCACGGGCCGGCCAGGATCGGCGGGATCGCGATTTCCTCGACGAGCACAACGGAACGGGGCTGCGCCAGATGGCTGGTCACGGTCTCCCGCGGCACCGGGACGAGGACGGCGGAATCGATCGCGACATGCCAGGCCCGGCCCGGACGCGGCACCGGAAAGGTGACGCGCTTCGCCTCAGCACCGGCATGGAGCAGGACGAGCACCTGATCATCTGCCTCCGCCGCGTGGAAACGGATGAGCAGCGTGCGGGCCTCCGCCGCATTCCAGCCCGCCACGTCGAGTTCGGCACCGTCCGCATCGAGCCAACTCACATCCGGCGCGTCACCGGCCACGGTCGCCCGACCGGTCAGCGGGCGCGGATCGTGCAGTGCCGGATGGGCGGCGCGGCGTTCGATGATCCGGCACGCAAAGTCGAACAGGTCGCGATCGGCCTTCGCCCAGTCGAGCCAGGCGATCGGCCCATCCTGGGCGTAGGCGTTGTTGTTGCCGTTCTGGCTCCGCGCCAGTTCGTCGCCCATGGAAAGCATCGGCGTGCCGCGCGAAAAGATCAGCGCGGCGAGCAGCGCCGCCATGTCGGCGCGGCGGCGCGCGATGATGGCCGGATCATCGGTCGGCCCCTCGACGCCATTGTTCCATGACTTGTTGTCGTCGGTGCCGTCGCGATTGCGCTCGCCATTGGCGTGGTTCTCCTTGCGCTCATAGGAGACCAGATCGGCGAGGGTGAAGCCGTCATGGGCGGTCACGAAATTGACGCTGCGCGAGAGCGGCCGATGGCGGCCGGCGAAGATATCGGCCGATCCCGCAACACGCGTCGCCAGTTCGCCGAGCATGCCGGCATCACCGCGGAAGAAACGGCGCATCGTATCGCGGTAGCGATCGTTCCACTCGCCCCAGCCCGGCGGAAACCGGCCGAGCTGATAGCCGCCCATGCCGACATCCCAGGGCTCGGCGATCAAGATCAGATCGCGCAGCAGCGGATCCTGCTCCATCGCGGCGAGGAAGGGCGCGGCCGGATCGAAGCCATCGGCGCGGCGCGCCAGCGTCGTCGCGAGGTCGAAGCGGAAGCCGTCAATGCCGGTGCGCTCGACCCAGATGCGCAAGGCATCCATGACCAGCCGCAACACAGCCGGCCGATCGACGGCCAGGACATTGCCGCAGCCGGCCTCGTTGGTGTAGTAGCGCCGGTCATCCGGCCACAGCCGGTAATAGCTCGCATTGTCGAGGCCGCGCATCGAGACGGTCGGCCCTAGTTCGTCGCTCTCGCCGGAATGGTTGAAGACGACATCGAGGATCACCGCGATATCGGCCTCGTGCAGCGCCGCGACGCAATCCCGGATTTCAGCCAATCCGCCCGGCGCCAGGCGCGGATCGGGCGCGCAGTAGGCGATCGGGTTGTAGCCCCAGTAATTGTTGAGGCCGAGCGGCGGCAGATGGCGCTCGTCGAGCCAGGCGGCGACTGGCAGCAACTCGACCATGGTGATGCCGAGTGCCTTCAGATGGGCGATCGCGGCGGGATGGGCGAGACCGGCAAAGGTGCCGCGCAGCGCTTCCGGAATGTCCGGATTGAGCTTGGTGAAGCCGCGGACATGCAGCTCATAGATGACCTGGCGCCGCCAGGTGATCGGGCGGGCCAAGCGCGCGGCGATCGGCGCCGGCGCCGTCACGATCGCCTTCGGCACGAAGGGCGCGCTGTCGACCGCGTCGAAGGGCTGCCCGAGCCGGCGCGCATCGAACAGCGCGTGATCCAGCGTGAACGGCCGATCCAGAGCCAGAGCATAGGGATCGACGAGCAGCTTGGCGGGGTTGAAGCGATGCCCGTCCTCCGGTCGCCACGGCCCCTCAGCCCGCAGCCCGTAGCGCATGCCTGGCTGCACGCCGGCAATATGGCCGTGAAAGACATCGCCCGTTCGCACCGGCAGGCGGATGCGCCGGGTCTCCTCCGCGCCGTTCTCGTCGAAAAGGCATAGATGGATCGCCTCGGCATGGGCGGAGTGAACCGCGACATTGACCCCGGCATTGTCGGGCGTGACACCCAATGGCCCAGGCGCCCCGATACCGACCCCGTCCTGCATCAGCGCTTCGTCTCCCCTCACTGCGGAATGGCGACCATCGAGCGATAGAGCGCGGCATAGGTTGCGGCCGGACGGCTCCAGGAGACATCCGTCTTCATCGCGTTCTTCTGCATAGCCTGCCAATAGGGCTTGTCGCGCCAGAGCTCGGCCGCCCGCAGGATCGCGGCCTCGAGGCCGGCCGGTGTCACCGATCCGAACTGGATGCCCGTGCCGATGCCAGCCGCCCGCGCCACTTCATTGGCGTCGATGATCGTATCGGCGAGGCCGCCGACGCGCGCGACCAGCGGGATCGCGCCATAGCGCAGCGCGCAGAGTTGCGTCAGGCCGCAGGGCTCGAAGCGCGAGGGAACGAGGATCACGTCGCTGCCGGCCTGGATCTGATGGGCGAGGCCTTCATTATAGCCATTGACCATGGCGACCCGGCCGGGATTGAGCACGGTGGCATAGGCAAGGCCCTCCGCGATCGTGGCATCGCCCGATCCGAGGATGGCGAGCTGCGCGCCCGTGCCGAGCAGGATGCCCAGCCGGTCGACGAGCAGGTCGAGCCCCTTCTGCCAGGTTAGCCGGCTGACGACACCGAAGAGCTGCGCGTCCGGGTCGATTGCAAGACCCAGCCGTTCCTGCAAGGCCGCCTTGTTGGCGGCGCGCGCCTCGATCCGCTTGAGATCGAAGGGCGCCGCGATCAGCGGATCGGTCGCCGGATCCCAGGTGGTCGTATCGATGCCGTTCAATATGCCGGATACGACGGCCGCGCGGCTGCGCAGCAAGCCGTCGAAGCCCATGCCGCCCTCGGGCGTGCGGATCTCGGCCGCATAGGTCGGCGACACCGTGGTGATGCGATCGGAGAGCTGCAGGCCAGCCTTCAGATAGCCGATCGTGCCGTAATATTCGACGCCATCCATGCCGAAGGCGTAGGGCGGCAGGCCGATCGCGGAGAGGAGCGACGGGGAAAACTGGCCCTGGAAGGCGAGATTGTGGACCGTCATCACGGTCGGCGCATGCGGCTCGCCGGAATAATGGAGATAGGCGGCGGTCAGGCCCGTTTGCCAGTCATGGGTATGGACGACATCCGGCACATAGAGCGGCGCCCGGCCGAGGCCGAGATCGGCGGCGACGCGGGAGAGTGCCGCGAAGCGCTGGGGATTATCGTGCCAGTCCTGCCCGTCCGCGCCGAGATAGGGATTGCCGGCCCGGTCGAAGAAGCGCGGCGCGTCGAGCACGAGCAGATCGAGCCCCTGCACCGTGGCCCGCACCAGGCGGGCCTCGACGCCGAAGAGATCGGCATAATGATAGACCTCGGTCGAGGATTCGACCGCCGCCATCACCGCCGGATAGCCCGGCACCAGCGTCGTGACGGCCACGCCCTCGGACGCGAGCGCGGCCGGCAGCGCGCCGACCACGTCGGCGAGCCCGCCCGTCTTGACGAAGGGGTAGATCTCGGACGCGACCGACAGGACTTTCAGAGCCTTCATTCCCTTCGGACGCCTCATTTGTCGAGTGCATCGATCATCGGCTGGGTGATCAGGCAAATGCCGTTCTCGGTGCGGCGGAAGCGCTTCGCATCGAGTTCCGGATCCTCGCCGACGACCAGCCCCTCGGGGATCTGTACCCTGGAATCGACGACGACGTTGTGAAGGCGGGCCGAGCGGCCGATCTCCGCATAGGGCAGGATGACGCTGCTCTCGACATGCGAATAGGAATTGCAGCGCACGCCGGTGAAGAGCAGCGCCCGGTTGAGCGCCGCGCCCGAGACGATGCAGCCGCCCGAGACGAGCGAAGACAGCGCATAGCCGCGGCGGTTCTCCTCGTTGTGGACAAACTTGGCCGGCGGCGTCACCTCGCCATAGGTCCAGATCGGCCAGTCGCGGTCATAGAGATCGAGATCCGGCACCACGCTGGTCAGGTCGATGTTCGCCTCCCAATAGGCATCGACCGTGCCGACATCGCGCCAATAGGTGATCGATTCCGCGCGCGAGCGGACGCAGGAATCCTCGAAATGATGGGCGATGGCCTTCCCGTTCTTGACGATGTTCGGGATGATGTCCTTGCCGAAATCATGGCTCGAATGGGGGTCGTCGGCGTCGCGCTCCAGTTCCTCGATCAGGAACTTGGTGCTGAAGACATAGATGCCCATCGAGGCGAGCGCCCGATCCGGCTTGTCCGGCATGGCCGGCGGATCCTTGGGCTTCTCGATGAAGGAGAGGACACGGTCGGTCGCGTCGACATGCATGACGCCGAAGCCGGTCGCCTCCATGCGGGGCACCTCGAGGCAGCCGATCGTCACATCGGCGCCGGAATCGACATGCTGCTGCAGCATGCCCTCGTAATCCATCTTGTAGATGTGATCGCCGGCGAGCACGACGAAATAGCGCGTGTCGTAGTCCTTCAGGATGTCGAGGTTCTGATAGACCGCGTCGGCGGTGCCTTGATACCACTGGTCCTCGGCGACGCGCTGGCTGGCCGGGAAGATATCGAAGATCTCGTTGCGCTCGGGACGGAAGAAGTTCCAGCCGCGCTGCAGATGGCGGATGAGGCTGTGGGCCTTGTACTGCGTGGCGACCCCGATGCGGCGGATGCCGGAATTCACCGCATTCGACAGCGCGAAATCGATGATCCGCGACTTGCCGCCGAAATAGACGGCCGGCTTGGCGCGCCGATCCGTCAATTCCATCAACCGGCTGCCGCGCCCTCCCGCGAGCACGAAGGCCATGGCGTGGCGCGCGAGCGGCGCATTCGTTCCAGACCGTTCCATCCCTTGATTCCTCCCAAACGCGCTTTTTGAACGCCGGTGCTACTGGATAAGATCGGCTTTCGCCGCTGGATCATATTCGAGGAAGAGCGTGGAGAGCGGCGGCAGGATGAGGTCCGCCGAGGCCGGCAATCCGTGCGCGGGCAGCGCCGACGCCTCGACGGCGCCGAGATTGCCGAGACCCGAACCGCCATAGATCGAGGCGTCGGAATTCAACACCTCGCGCCAGCGCCCGGCATGGGGAAGGCCGATGCGATAGCCATAGCGCACGATGGGCGTGAAATTGCAGATCACGACGATCGGCCGATCGTCGGGGCCGCCGAAGCGCAGGAAGGCATAGACCGACTGGTCCTTATCGTCGGCTACCACCCAGCGGAAGCCGTCGCCCTCGCAGTCGCGCGCATGCAGCGCCGGCCGCTCGCGATAGGCGCGATTGAGGTCGCGAACGAAATCCTTGACCCCGGCATGGAGGGGATAGTCGAGCAGGTGCCATTCGAGGCTCTGGTCGAAGTTCCACTCGTTCCGCTGACCGAACTCCTGCCCCATGAACAGGAGCTTCTTGCCGGGATGGCCCCACATCAGCCCGTAATAGGCGCGCAGATTGGCGAATTGCTGCCATTCGTCGCCCGGCATGCGGCCGAGGATCGAGCGCTTGCCGTGCACCACTTCGTCATGGCTGAGCGGCAGCACGAAATTCTCGGAAAATGCGTAGAGCAGCCCGAAGGTCAGCTTGTCGTGATGATAGCGGCGATAGACCGGATCGAGCGACATATAGTCGAGCGTATCGTGCATCCAGCCCATGTTCCACTTGAAGCCGAAGCCGAGTCCTCCGCTATGCACAGGTTGCGAGACGCCCGGCCATGAGGTCGATTCCTCGGCAATCGTCGTGGTGCCGGGATGCTCGCCATAGGCGAGCTTGTTGACGCGCTGGAGGAAGGCGACGGCATCGTTGTTCTGGTTCGAGCCGTCGGGATTGGGCAGCCATTCGCCGGGCTTGCGCGAATAATCGAGATAGAGCATCGAGGCGACCGCATCGACGCGCAGCCCGTCGACATGATAGCGATCGAGCCAGTAGAGCGCGCTCGCCGACAGGAAATTCGCCACCTCGCGCCGGCCGAAATCATAGATCGCCGTGTTCCAGTCGGGGTGGAAGCCGCGGCGCGGATCGGAGTGCTCGTAAAGCGGTTTGCCGTCGAAATGAGCGAGGCCGTGCTGGTCGGTCGGAAAATGCGCCGGCACCCAATCGAGGATGATGCCGAGCCCGGCCTGATGCGCGCGATCGACGAAGCGCGCAAAGCCGGCGGGATCGCCATGGCGGCGCGTGGGCGCGAAGAGGCCGATCGGCTGATAGCCCCAGGACGCATCGAGAGGATGCTCGGAGACCGGCATCAGCTCGATATGGGTGAAGCCCATCTCGACCGCATAGGGCACGAGGCGGTCGGCCAGTTCGTCATAGGTGAGGAACTTCCAGCCATCGTTCTTCTGCCACGAGGCGAGATGCACCTCGTAGGTCGACATCGGCTTGCGGCGCGGATCGCCCTTCGACCGCGCCTCGAGATAGTCATCGTCGTTCCAGCTGAAATTGTCCGTCCGCGTCACGACGGACGCCGTGGACGGCCGCATCTCGCTGCCGAAGCCGAACGGATCGGCCTTCAGCGGCAGCACGACGCCGTCGGGACCGACGATCTCGAATTTGTACATCGTGCCCTCGGCAAGAGCGGGCGCGAAGATTTCCCAGAGGCCGCTGTCGATGCGCTTGCGCATCTGATGGCGGCGGCCGTCCCAGGCGTTGAAATCGCCGACGACGGAGACGCGCAACGCATCGGGAGCCCACACCGCAAAATGCACGCCCTCGACATTCTCGTGCCGCATGGGATGGGCGCCGAGCCGCTCATAGAGCTGGCGGTGCGTGCCTTCGACCAGGAGATAATCGTCCATCGGCCCGAGAATCGGACCAAAGGCGTAGGGATCGGCGAAAACCCATTCCCCGCCCGCATTGCGCGCCTTGACCCGGTAGGGAAAGCGCTGCCGCCTTGCGCCGACCAGCGCCTCGAAGAAATCGGTGTGTCCGCGCCGTTCGAGCACGGTGATGCGCGCACCATCGAGGCCGACGATCTCGACGGCCTCGGCATCGGGAACAAAGGCCCGGACGGCAAGCCCGTCCGGGGTCTCCTGCAAACCAAGAAGGGAGAATGGATCTCCGTGGCGAGCTGCTACCAAACTCTGAACATCGGCTTCGTCAGCGCGCCAACTCTTCATTGCAACTCCCTAACGCGTCCTCATCCCGCCGGCGTCACGGGTACGTTCCAGATCTCCCGCGCATATTCCGCAATGGTGCGGTCGGAGGAGAACCAGGCGACCCGAGCCGTATTCGTGAGGCTCGCTTTCCACCATGCTGCTCTGTCCAACCACAACGCGTCAACGTCTCGTTGAGCTGCGTAGTAAGAATCGAAATCCGCCGTCACCAGGAAGTAGTCGTGATGGCGCAAAGCCGTGGTCAGCGCGGCGAAGCGGGCGGGCTCGCCCGGCGAGAAAATTCCGTTCTCGATCGATTCGAGCACATCGGCCAGGCGGCGCGAATTGGCGATCGTGCCGCTCGCGTCGATTCCCTGCGCGCGCCGCGCGGCGACTTCGGCCGTCGTCAGGCCGAAGATGAAGATGTTGTCGTCGCCGACATGCTCCTTGATCTCGACATTGGCGCCGTCGAGCGTGCCGATCGTCAGCGCGCCGTTGAGGGCGAGCTTCATGTTGCCCGTGCCCGAGGCCTCCATGCCGGCGGTCGAGATCTGCTCGGAGAGATCGGCGGCCGGAATGATGATTTCCGCGAGGCTCACATTGTAGTTCGGCAGGAAGACGACCTTGAGCATGTCGCGCACGGTCGGATCGCTGTTGACCACCTGCGCCACGTCATTGGCGAGCTTGATGATCAGCTTGGCCTGATGGTAGCTCGCCGCCGCCTTGCCGGCGAAGATCTTGACGCGCGGCACCCAGTCCTTGTGCGGCTGGGCCTTCATCGCCTGATAAAGCGCGATCGTCTCCAATATGTTGAGGAGCTGGCGCTTGTATTCGTGGATGCGCTTGATCTGGACGTCGAACAGCGCGTTCGGATTGACACGGATATCCAGCCGGTCGCGGATCAGCTTGGCGAGCGCGACCTTGTTGTGGCGACGCACCGCGCCGAATTCGGCATGCAGGCCGGGATCGCCGACATGCGGCATCAGCCGGTCGAGGCCGGTCGGATCATCAAGGATGGCCGGCCCGCAATTCTCGACCAGCAAGCGCGTCAGGCCGGGATTGGCCTCGTGGAGCCAGCGGCGGAAAGTGATGCCGTTGGTCTTGTTGTTGATACGGCCGGGATAGACCGCGTCGAGATCGCGGAAGATCGTCTCCTTGACGAGATCCGAATGCAGCGCCGAGACGCCGTTGATCGAATGCGAGCCGACAAAGGCGAGATGCCCCATGCGCACGCGACGGCCGGCATTCTCGTCGATCAGCGAAACAGAGGAGAGGAACGAGCCCTCGGGCGAGACGGTCTTGGCCTTTTCGAGATGGATCGCGTTGATCAGGTAGATGATCTGCATCTGGCGCGGCAGCAGCCGCTCGAGCAGCGGCACCGGCCATGTCTCGAGCGCCTCCGGCAGGAGCGTATGATTGGTGTAGCCGAGCGTCCTGACCGTGATGCCCCAGGCCTCGTCCCACGGAATGTCGCGGACGTCGACGAGGATGCGCATCAGTTCGGCGACGCTGATCGCCGGATGCGTGTCGTTCAGATGGATCGCGACCTTGTCCGGCAGCGAGCGGATGTCGCCATAGGTGCGGACGTGGCGATAGATCAGGTCCTGCAGCGAGGCGGAGACGAAGAAATACTCCTGGCGCAGGCGCAGTTCCTGGCCGGCCGCGCTCTCGTCGCTCGGATAGAGGATCTTGGAAATGGCCTCGGCCCGGACCTGCTCGACCAGCGCGCCGATGTGATCGCCCGAATTGAACGCGTCGAGGCGGAGCGGATCGACCGCCCGCGCCGACCAGAGGCGCAGCGTGTTGACGTGGCGGCCGCGCCAGCCGGGGATCGGCGTGTCATAGGCAACCGCCTCGATCGTCTCGGAGGGATGCCAGATATAGCGGGCGATGCCGGTCGGCCCCATCTGGGCCTCGACCGAGCCGCCGAACTGGATGTCATAGACGACCTCGGGACGCTCGAACTGCCAGGGATTGCCGAAGGAGAGCCAGTTTTCGGGATATTCCTGCTGCCAGCCGCCCTTCACCACCTGCCGGAAGAGGCCGTGATCATAGCGGATGCCATAGCCATAGGCTGGGATGGAGAGCGAGGCCATCGAGTCCATGAAGCAGGCGGCGAGGCGGCCGAGACCGCCATTGCCGAGCGCCGCATCGGGCTCGACGGTGCGCAGACGGTCGATATCGACGCCGAGATCGCCGAGCGCGGCGCGGAAGCTCTCGGTCAGGCCGAGATTGTTCATCGCGTCGAAGAGCAGACGACCGATGAGAAATTCGAGCGACAGGTAATAGACGCGCTTCAGTCCCTCGGCATAGGTCGCCTTGGAGGACGCGATCCAGGGATCGACCATCTTGTCGCGCACGGCGAGCGCGGTGGCGAGGAACCAGTCGCGGTCGCTGGCGGTTACTGCGTTCTTGCCGACCGAGTAGGTGAGCTTGGCGGTAATCGCCGCGCGCACGGCGGCGACCTCGGCCTCGAACACCGGCGAGGGTGGCGTGGGCTGGGTCGACTGGATCACAGCTTCTGTCGTCATTGCGGCGTCTCTCATCGTTAAGCCTCGTCCCCGGTCGCCCGATTGTCTCATCCCGTTATCGGCATGCTGGCGAAGGCGCCATGCCGATAAGTCCGAAATGCCATGCAACAAGGATGCCGCCCATTTTGCAGGCACCCGCGCGCTGGCGCAAATTAGAGCATGACCACGCCGCAACCAAAGCCCTTGACGTTGCGTTTGCTGTTCAGGCTAGCGGACGTCCCCTCAGTGGCGAAACCGGCCGGCCGATCATCTATCGAACCCATTCTCAATTGATCATCTTCAAAGGGTGCAGGCCGGTCCATGAAGGCGCTATTCGTAACAAGCGAGTTTGCAGATTTTGCGAAGGCCGGTGGACTGGCCGACGTGTCCGCCGCCCTGCCCAGGGCCCTGAAGCAGAGAGGCATCGATGTTCGCATCCTGATGCCGGCCTATCAGGGTGTGTTCGACAAGATCAGTTCGCTGTCCGTAGTCGCCTCGCTGCCGGGCCATGCCGCGATCGAGCCCTGCCTGATCGGCGAGAGCCAGACCCATGACGGCATCCCCGTCTATCTCGTGCTGGCACCCTCGCTCTATCAGCGGCAGGGCACCCCCTACACGACGCCGGAAGGCTATGACTGGGGCGACAACGATCTTCGCTTTGCCCGCCTCTGCCTCGCCGCGACCGAGATCGCGCGCGGCATCGAAGGCCTCGACTGGAAGCCCGATCTGGTCCACGTCAACGACTGGACCTCGGCGCTCACCCCCGGCTACATGCAATGGACGGGCCTTGAAATGCCGTCCATCCTGACGATCCATAATCTCGCGCATCAGGGCGTCTTTCCCGCCGACCGGCTGGACGCGCTCGGCATTCCGCATGATGCGTATCGGACCGACGGCGTCGAGTTCCACGGCTACATCTCATTCATGAAGGCCGGGTTGATTTACGCGGATCGTGTGACAACCGTGAGTGCGACCTATGCCGACGAGATCACCTCCGACCATCTCGGCTCCGGCCTGCACGGCGTCACGCGCGGCCTCGCCGCCGAGGGGCGGCTTTCGGGCATCGTGAACGGGCTCGAAGAGGGCTGGGACCCGAGCTCCGACAAGCACCTGCCCTTTCCGTTCTCGGCCGAAAACCTGAAGGGCAAGCGGGCGAACACGGATTTCATCCGCACGTCGCTCTGTCTTTCCGCCTCCGACGGTCCGCTGTTCGGTGTCGTCTCCCGTCTCGTGCACCAGAAAGGCCTCGACCTCGTCGCCGAGATCGCCGGCCATATCGTCGAGCAGGGCGGCCAGATCGCGATCCTCGGCACCGGCGATCCGGGCGTCGAGCGCATGCTGCTCGACCTGACGCGCCGCCATCGCGGATCGATCGGCCTCATCGCCGGCTTCAGCGACACAATGGCGCACCGCCTGGTTGCGGCGAGCGACTTTTTCCTGATGCCGTCGCGCTTCGAACCCTGCGGACTGACGCAGATGCAGGCGCAACGCTACGGCGCTCTGCCAGTTGCGCATGCAACCGGCGGCCTTGCCGACACGATCGAGGATGGGGAGACCGGCTTCCTGTTCAAGGATTTCTCCTATGACAACTTCCTCGGAGCCTGCAATCGCGCCTTCGAGACCTTCGCCGACAAGGGGCGGCTCGATGCGATGCGCCGCACGGCGATGCGGAAGGTGTTCGACTGGGACGAGCCGGCGGCCGCCTATGAACGGCTCTATGAGGAGGTGACCGGGATCGCGGTCGTCCGCCCGGTGTCGCTCCCTTTGGCCCGCAAGACGCTGGCGGCGCCGGCGCGTGAGGCAAGGGCTTCCGCAGCATGAGCAAACTGGATGTCGGATCACCTTTTCCCCTTGGCGCCCAGCCGGACGACAAGGGCACCAATTTCGCGCTCTTTTCCGATCATGCCGATGGCGTGACGCTCTGCCTGTTCTCGGCCGACGGCTCGAAGGAGACGGAGCGCATCGATCTGCAGGAATGCACCAACGGCGTCTGGCACGGCCATGTCGGCGACGTGAAGGCGGGCCAGCTCTATGGCTACCGCGTTTACGGGCCCTGGGACCCCGCGAACGGCCATCGCTTCAACGCCAACAAGCTGTTGCTCGACCCCTATGCCCGCGAGCTGGTGGGCGAGCTCAAATGGGACGATGCGCTCTACGGCTACACAATCGGGGCCGAAGGCGAGGCCGATCTGGTGCTCGACGAGCGCGACAGCGCGCTGTTCATGCCCAAGGCGCGGATCATCTCGCCCGAGCCCTTCACCAGGTCGAAGCGGCCGCGCACGCCCTGGCCGCAGACGGTGATCTATGAGAGCCATGTCCGCGGCTGGACGATGCGGCACAAGCTGATCCCCGAGGATATTCGCGGCACATTCGCGGCCTTCGGCCATCCCGCGGCGATCGAACATCTGCAGAAGCTCGGCGTCACGACGGTCGAGTTCCTGCCGATCCACGCCTATGTGCAGGATCGCCATCTGCTCGAACGCGGCCTCTCCAATTTCTGGGGCTACAACACGATCGGCTTCTTCGCGCCGGAGAGCCGCTACATCGATGGCGGCGGGCTGCCGGAGATCGCCGGCGCCATTGACCGGCTGCACGAGGCCGGTATCGAGGTGATCCTCGACGTCGTCTACAACCATACCGCCGAAGGCAATCATCTCGGCCCGACGCTCTCCTTCAAGGGCATCGACAATTACTCCTATTACCGACTGATGCCGGACGACAAGCGCTACTATGACGACCTGACCGGGACCGGCAATGCGGTCGATACCAACCATCCGCGCGTACTGCAGATGGTGCTCGACAGCCTGCGCCTCTGGGCCAATGTCTATGGCGTCGACGGCTTCCGCTTCGACCTCGCGCTGACGCTCGGGCGTGAGCCGGATGGCTTCAATCCGCGCCACGCCTTCTTCAATGCGATCCTGCAGGATCCCGTGCTCGGCCAGCTGAAGCTGATCGCGGAGCCCTGGGATGTCGGACCGGGCGGATACCAGCTCGGCAATTTCCCGGCCGGCTTCTCCGAATGGAACGGCGACTACCGCGATGTCGTGCGCGAATTCTGGATGGGCGCGGAAGGCCTGCTGCCGAGCTTCGCCTCCCGCTTCGCGGCCTCGAGCGATCTCTTCAACGAGGGGCGGCGACGGCCATGGTCGAGCGTCAACTTCGTCACCGCCCATGACGGCTTCACGCTCGAGGACCTCGTCTCCTACAACGACAAGCACAATGAGGCGAATGGTGAGGACAATCGCGACGGCGCCGACGACAATCGCAGCTGGAACTGCGGCGCCGAAGGCCCGACCGACGATCCGGCAATATTGGCACTGCGAAAGCGCCAGAAACGCAATCTGATCGCAACGCTGTTGTTATCGCAGGGCGTCCCCATGCTGCTCGCCGGCGACGAACTCGACAACTCGCAAGGCGGCAACAACAACGCCTATTGCCAGGACAACGAGATCGGCTGGGTCGACTGGACGCGGGACGATCCGGAGCTGACGGCATTCGTCGCCAAGGTGATCGCGCTCCGCAAGGGACGCAGCACCTTTGCCCGGGCGGAGTTCCTGACCGGCGCACGAACAAAGCTCGGACAGCGCGACGTGCAATGGTTCGGAACCGGCGGCGCCCGCATGACCGACCAGGAATGGGCCGATCCGCATGTGAAATGCCTCGCCGTCCGCCTCGCGCCGACCCGCAAGAACGAGCCGGCCATGCTCGTCATGCTCAACGCCTCCCATGTTGACGTCGATTTCGTGGCACCGGGCTTAGGCGGACGCTGGCGCGCGGTGCTCGATACGGCCGAGGCGGCCGAGGGCAAGACGCTGGTCGCGAACGGCCACTGGACCATGCCGGGCCGTTCGCTGGTCGTCTGGGAGCAGACCGGTCAGGCGTGAGAAAAACTACGCCGGAACAAGGCATTAAGGTCGGCGATCACGGTTTCTCCGTGCTCGCCGGCCTTCAATCCGAGGCTAATCCGCTGCGAAGCCTCCTCCTGGAAATGCATATAGCCATTGTGGCGCGGCCGCACCCAGGCACCTTCGAGCGTGGCCCGTGTCGCGCGATAGAAATCATGCGTCAGCCGGTTGGCCGCATCATCGGCCCAGGCTGCCGCATGTCCCGCCTGCCCGCCATGAGCGATATAGGGCCCACGCTGCACATCGGCACTCGCCAGCCAATAGGCGAAATCGATCGCCGCGTCCTTCTGCGTGGAATAGGCTGAAACCGCGATCCCCGTGCCGCCCAGCGCCGAACCATGCGGCGGCAGGTCATCCACGACGGGCATGTCGGCAAAGCCCAGGCGATGTGGACGAAACCCGTCGATCGCATAATTCACATAGCCATAGAGCAAGGGAGCCACGGCGACCGTCGAGCCCGCCTCCGCCATGCGCTCGAATACCCCGATCGGATCGAGTTCGAAGGCGACCGAGGGCATGGACCGCGCCAGCCGATGCATCAGCTCATAAACGCGCGCACCCGCATCGATCGCGATCAGCTCTGGTCCCACCACACTGCACGGTGTGCCGAGATGGGCACTGAGCGTGAAGAACATCATCAGCGCATGAGGCGAGCGGAGCGGCGCCAGCACATGGCCTGCCTCGGCAAGCGCGAAGACCTCGTCCCAGCTCGAAGGCGGCGAGGCGACAAGGTCTGGCCGGAATGCCAGCACAGGTGTCGCCGAGTCGATCGGAAAGGCCCATTGGCGGCCCTGCCAATGATAGCTTTCATAGGAGCGACCGACGGAGCCCGCCTCGAGCGCGAGGCGTTCATCGTCGCGGCCCGGCACGTCGAGCGGCGTCAGGCAGCCTTCTTTCGTCACCTGCCCGACATGGGGGTGATCGATGACGATCAAGTCGAAATTCCGCGCCAGATCCTCGACCGGAAAGCTCTCGAAGTCCTGCAGCGAGCGCTGCTCCCATTCGATCGCGATACCCGTCTTCTCCTGATAGATCGCCGCGCAGCCGACCACCGGGTCATAGCCGCGCGGATGGCTCCAGGTCATGCCTTTGAGCGTGATCGGATGGGTCGGCATGGTGTCCTTTCAGAGTCCGAATTCAGCCTTGATCGCTTCCGTATGTTCCCCGATCCGCGGCGCCGCGCTGGCGCTGATCGCGCGATGGCCGTCGACACGAAGGGGCGAGCGCGTCGTGGTCACCCGCACATTGTCAGCGCGCTCGACTGTCTGCAGCATGTCGAGCGCGGTGAAGCCCTGGCTCTGCAGCAATTCCGGCCATTCGAGCACCTTGGCGCACCAGATGTCGGCGGGTTCCAGGATCGCCAGCCAGTATTCGGTCGTCTCGAGGGCGAGACGGTCCGCGAGCAGCGCCTTGATGGCGTCGCGCTCCGAAAACCAGCTCTTCGGCTCGTCGCGATAGGGATCGAGTTCCGGCATGCCGAGCAGATCGGCGAGCCTGGGGATCGGCGTCATCGCGATGGCGAGATAGCCATTGGCTGTCGGATAGATGCCATAAGGCGCAGCGAGATAGGCGTGGGCGCTGCGGGAGCTCGAACGGCGCGGCCGGCGCCCACCATCGTTGAAATGGGTCGTCAGCACCTCGAACTGGACGTCGATCAGCGCCTCCATCAGGCTGGTCTCGACATGGGCTCCCTTGCCGGAAATCCCGCGCCGGACCAGCGCCGCCAGGAGGCCCTGGCAGAGGGCGGCACCGGCGAGCATATCGGCAATGGCGAGCCCGAACGGCACCGGCCCCTGCCCTTCATCGCCATTCAGCCATGTGATGCCGGAGCGCGCCTGCGCCAGCAGATCCTGTCCCGGACGACCGACCCATGGGCCCTCCCGGCCATAGCCCGTGATCGAGCCATAGACGACATCGGGATTGATCGCCCGGACGGCCTCATAGTCGAGCTCGAGGCGCTCGATCACGCCGGGGCGGAAATTCTGCATGACGATATCGGCCCGGGCGAGCAACTTCTTCAATTGCTCCAGTTCGGCCGGGTTCTTCATGTCGACCGAGAAGCTCTCCTTGTTGCGATTGATCGCGTGGAAGAGCGTGGAATCGCCGCCGATCTCGGTATCGGTCAAATAGAGGCGCCGGCAGAGATCGCCGCCATCGGGTCGCTCGATCTTGATGACCCGCGCGCCGAGATCCATCAGGCGCAGCGCACAATAGGGGCCGGACAGGAACTGGCTCAGATCAACGACGAGCAGGCCCTCCAGCGGCAATTCAAAATCAGCCATGCGCGCGCTTCTTCTTGCGATCGTCCTGCGGTCTTGCTCGAGCCGTGATGTGGTGGCGACGGTGTCAGTCCGTATGGAATACCTCTTCCATCGACGCCCACCACTCGCTCGTGGCGCGGCTCTCGAATGGCTGCTGCAACGGCCCGCAGACCGACCACCATTTCTGCGTCAGGGGATCGGCCGCCATTTTCGCGCTGTCGGCGGCAAAATCACTGCCGTGATATTCGAAATAGGCAAAGAGCAGGTTTTCCGGCTCTCGCAGATAGATCGAATAGTTGCGGATATTGCATTCGGCGATCTTGGCCAAGACGCCCGGCCAGACATCGGCGTGAAGGCGCTTGTATTCGTCGATTGCGTCCGGCTTCAGAGCCAGAACCTGTCCCATGCGCTGCATGTCGCCCTCCCCTCGCCTGTCGATCAGCCGAGCCGATAGATCCGCTCGGCGTTCTGATGCAGAAGCTTGGCCTTCTCGGTCTCGCTCGCACCCTTGATGATCTCATGCGTCGCCGCAACCCAGCGTCCGAGATCGGCGGTCAGCGTGCAGACCGGGTAATCCGAGCCCCAGACCACGCGGTCCCAGCCGAAGGCCGTAATCGTATGCTCGACGAAGGGCCTGAGATCATCGACCGTCCAATTGACAGGATCGCCATAGGCGATGACGCCGGAGATCTTCGCCGCGACATTCGGCAATTCGGCAATCGCCGACATGTTTGTCCGCCATGGCTCGAAAGCCTCGTCCTTGACGTTCGGCACGCCGCAATGATCGATGATGAACTGAACATCGGGTGCCGCCTTGGCGATCGCGATGGCGATCGGAATCTGGTGCGGCAACACGCAGAAATCGAAGCTGATGGGATAGGCGGCGAGGCGCTTCAGATTTTCCGTGAAGATCGGCCGTTGGCCGAGTTCATCCGGCGATTGATGCAAAATGCGCCGCAGCCCCTTCACCTTGGGATTCTGCGCATAGCGCTCCAGCAAGGCCGGAAAATCGGGGCTTTCGGGACGACAGGCGGCGATGGCGCCAACCACGCCACGGCCGAGACCGGTCACGAACGCCGTTTCGACCTCCATGTCCTCCTCGGCGACATCGACCTCCATATGGAGCATCGCGCTGATGCCGAGCGCCTCGGCCTGGGGCAGGTAATCATCGAGCGTGAAATTGCGGTTCAGCGCCGGCGCGCCCGCAAGCCAGGGATAGCGAAGGCGCTCCTGATAGACGAGATGCAGGTGAGTATCGATGATCCGCAAGATTTGTCCCCCACACCGAGTCATGCAGTCCGTTCACAGGTGAGCGTATCATTCATATAAGCACGGCAGGCGCAAGAGGCCGATTGGTCCAGCAGCAGACGCTGCGATCGGCGCTGATCAGTCTGGAGCCTGCTCGTCGCCCCGACCAAGCACCTGGGACAGTTCCCGGCTCGCGCCGCGCAATATGCCGAGCGCTTCCATCATGTCGGGCACGTTCGATCGATCGATACGCGGCAGGAACGGGCATGTGAGCGCGCCAAGCGCGGTATCGTTGGCGCCCAGCACGGGGACGGAGAGATTATAGACCGCCTCGGATTGCAGGCTCGGCATGAGTTCGTAGCCCTGCAGCCGGATGAGGGCGAGGCGCTCGTCCAGCCCGTCAGGGCGCGCCTCGTCATCCATGCGCCCCTCCCGCTCCCGCTCAGCCTCCATCATGGCGCGGAGCGCCGGGGTGGCGAAGGCCAGCAACACGTGACCCGAGCCGGTGTTATAGAGCCCCACATGCGCGCCGACGCGGATCGAATAGCTCCAATAGCTCGGTGCATCCATCTGGGCCACGACGACGACGCGTCCCCGATCATAGACGGCGAGATGGCAGGCCTGCTCGGCATCCTTGGAGAAATTGCGCATGACCGGCAGCGCCTGGCTGACCAGACGACGCACCGGGGCATGCTGATGGGCGAGGGCAAACAGCCGTAGGGTTAGCTCGTAGCGATCGCCGAGGACGCGCGCGACATAGCCGCGCCGCACCAGCCGGTCGAGCATGCGATAAATCTCGTTAGGCGAGCGATTGAGCGCCTTGGCGATCTCCGCCTGCGTCATGCTCTGGTCGGTGGCCGCGAGCAGTTCCAGTATGTCGAGCCCCTTGTCGAGGGCAGGCGCGCGGTAGCGGTCGTTATTGTCGTCGAGCATGATCGTCCCTTGTCCTCCCGGGCCGTTCCGGCAAGTTAGACGTTGACTTGATTCAGTCAAATTCGCTTATATACGAATACTCCATTCAATAGTGGATGCTGAGGGCTCCAATCCGATTTTGTTGGCGGGGCGTCTCGGAGGAGGCCCGCTAGGGTGTGGACCGGGGGTATCGATGCCGTTCCCGGGACCTGGGCTGTCGCCCGGTCCGGGTCGCCACGCGCTCCGTGACAGGGAGGGAGGAAAGCATGGCGAAAATCGTTCGCGTCGAAGGGTTGATGGTCGATCTGAAGCCGAAGGTGAAGCGGGTCGACGCGATCCAGTCCTTCGTCAGCCAGGAAACGCCAATCATCCGCATCATCGACGCTGATGGCGCGGTCGGCACCGGCTACAGCTACACGATCGGGACCGGCGGGCCGGCGATCATGTCGCTGATCGAGCGGACCCTGGCACCGGCCCTGATCGGCCGCGAAGCCGGCATGATCGAGCAGATCTGGCGCGACCTGCTGTTCCTCACCCACGCCACCTCGGTCGGCGCCATCACCTCGCTGGCGCTCGCCGCGATCGATACGGCGCTGTGGGACCTGAAGGCGCGCAAGGCGGCCCTGCCGCTGCATGTTCTGGCCGGCGGCGCGCAGGAGAAGATCCGCCTCTACACCACCGAAGGGGGCTGGTTGCACCTGCCCACCGCGGCGATCGTCGAGGACACGCTCAAGGCCAAGGAAAGCGGCTTCGGCGGCGCCAAGATGAAGGTCGGCCGGCCGATCCATGAGGATGTGGCCCGGCTCACCGCCGTGCGCGACGCCGTCGGCGCCGGCTTCGAGATCTTCACCGACGCCAACCAGGCCTTTTCCGTCGACGAGGCGATCCGGCGCGCCCGCCATTATGAAGCCGTCGATATAGGCTGGCTGGAAGAGCCGCTGACGGCCGACGATGTTGACGGCCATATCCGCCTGTCGGCTTCGACATCGATCCCGATCGCCGTCGGCGAGAGCCTCTATTCACCACCGCATTTCCGCGACTATCTGCAGCGGCGCGCCTGCTCCATCGTGCAGGTCGACGTCGCGCGGATCGGCGGCATCACCCCCTGGCTCAAGGTCGCGCACCTCGCCGAGACGTTCAACGTTTCGGTCTGCCCGCATTTCCTCATGGAACTCCACGTCGCCCTCTGTTCGGCCGTGCCCAATGCGCGCTGGGTTGAATATATCCCGCAGTTGGACAGCCTCACGACGAAGGGAATGACCATCGAGGATGGCCATGCCGTGCCGAGCGCCGAACCAGGGCTCGGCATTGCCTGGGATTTCGAGGCCATCGACCGCCAGACGGTCGATGGCTCCACATTTGCGGTTGGAAAGTGAAGGAAGTGACGATGAGCGGAAAGCTCGAAGGCAAGGTCGCGCTGGTCACGGCGGCGGCACAGGGCATCGGACGCGCGATCGCCGAGCAGGCCGCGGCCGCCGGCGCAACGGTCTGGGCTACGGACGTCAATGAAGCCAAGCTTGCCGAACTGACCGGTGTCGACCGGATCACGACCCGTCCGCTCAACGTGTTGAAGGCCGAAGATGTCGACGCGCTCGTCGCCGAGATCGGTACGATCGACGTGCTGTTCAATTGCGCGGGCATCGTCCATGCCGGCACGATCGAGCAGGCGACAGAGGCCGATCTCGACTTCGCCTATGACCTCAACGTCAAATCGATGTGGCGCACGATCAGGGCCGCGCTGCCCGGCATGCTGGCGCAGGGCGACGGCTCGATCGTCAACATCTGTTCCGTCGCCGGCAGCATCAAGGGCGTGCCGAACCGCTTTGCCTATGGCGTGACCAAGGCCGCTACGGTCGGCCTCACCAAGTCGGTCGCGGCCGATTATGTGACCAAGGGCATCCGCTGCAATGGAATCTGCCCGGGCACGGTCGAAAGCCCCTCCCTGCAGGAGCGACTCAAGGCCCAGGGCGACTATGAAGCCGCTCGCGCCGCCTTCATCGCCCGCCAGCCGATCGGGCGCATCGGTACCCCGGAAGAAATCGCCGACCTCGCCATCTACCTCGCCACCGCCACCTACACGACCGGCCAGATGCACATCATCGATGGCGGCTGGGTCAACTGACAGACGGCCTGCCGGTAGGGCGGGATCGACAGATTGGGTGCTGGCTGCGCCGGCACCCTGCGGGTCAAGGCCGTCCTGCGCGCTGTAGCCGTAGCTCGCACCACTACTCGCCCATGGGCCTGCAGTGCCACCGCCTCGATTGCCGTGGCACTTGCTGCGCGACCGCGGTCCGGCCGCCGAAAAAACTGAATCACATCTTTCCGCGGGGTCACCGCCTCTGGGTTGTTCATAATTCATAGCGCAATACTATGAATTATGCTTCATTCATTCATTCGAACAAGCATTTATCATCTGTGCGGGCTGCAATCCATCGGGTTGACCGCTTGCGCGTTACTCCAAGCAATCGCCTCCGGCCGATCCCGGAATATTTCAGACTCTGACAGTTTGACGTGAATTCTACCGGGATATCAAAAGAGACCTGACAATGCCGCGAGATTCTGGCAGCGGAATCAAGGTTTCGCTTCGCGCCGCAACATGAGTTGTGCTATACGGCATAACGCTAGTGTACGGTGGCAGGTTATTTCATGCACCCCTCAGGGCGGTGTTGATAAATTGGGCTGAAGTTCATTTTTTGAAAAGCGCTGCTAGATGAGGCCCCCCCCGATGAGGCATATTCGCAAGACCTTGGTTTCGCTGGCCATCTGCTTTTCGCTATTGGCCTCTGCAACTATCTTGATACCGACCGTTGCCTATGCGCAGGAGCTGTCACCGACGCTTGCGCAAGCCGTAGCCAATGCTGCCAAAGATCCGGATGCGGTCGCTTCGCTTGCCGCTGGCAATCCGGAACAGGCGGCATCCATCGCGGCCGCGGCCGCTCTGGCCAATCCCGGCGCTGCCGCTGATATTGCCGCGTCAGTCGCGTCGGCGGTGCCCGCAGCAGCCGTCGCCATCGCCAAGGCCGTAGCCTTGGCTGTTCCCGATGCCGCGGCAGCCATAGCCAAGGCGGTGGCATCCTTGTACCCGTCCCTGGCTGCGGCGATCGCCAAGGCCGTGGCGGAAGCGGTGCCCGGTGCGGCTGCCGCCATCGTCGCGGCCCTCGGCTCCATTCCAGGCGTCGACATCGCGGCCATCGTGGCGGCTGTCAGTTCCGTTCGCGGCGTCAACGTCGCGGCAGTCGCGGCGGCCGGCAAGACGGCTTCCGACGCAAGAAATGCCAGCAACGCCAATAATCGCAGCAACAATGACAATACGGGCGGCGACGGCGGCGGCGATATCATCACTGGAAGACCCGCAAGCCCGAGCTAACCACTGACCCGACGCTCAGCGCAGAACCTGCCGGCACCCCAACGGCAGGTCGATTTCTTCTGAAGACCGCCCCGTCGGCCTGACCGCCATTTTTTGGGCCACGTCGGACGAAATCACGGGATTTTGATTGTACCGTGATAGCCGCCAGCTGCGGTGGCAGACAGGGGGCTAGCCCTCTTTCCTGCATTGCCAGAATTACAGTCACCCCCAGATTTGCGTACGATCAACAGGTCGACTTAGCTTCTATCCTGGAAATAATTCCAATTTCATAACGTAAATTTTTCCAATAGAAGCATATCTCCGTCTCAATCCACTCATCTAGTATAATTTGTTTCTGTTAACAGAGAAAATTATATGTTATAATTTATAGATATATTAATCTATACATTATATCAATGTAGGAATCTAAGTCGTACGGCCGCGCCGGGAACAGTCCCAATCGGATCCATCACGGATATCGAATGCGCCACCGACGATCCCCTAGCGCGGAACTTGACCTGACAGACTGCCGTAGCGGAATCCAGACGTCGCAATGCAGCATGCTGCATGCTAGACGATGTGCAGCGCAGGACCCCCGGCCTGCCGTAACTGCGCTCATCTCAGAATGGCCCAGAATATTGATCATCAGCAATCAATAGCTTCTGATCTTAAGCCGAATGGTGCGCGCAGTGTTTTTACAAATACACAATATTTTGACGCGAACTATCTATGCTACGATTATCGTTGCCCCATGCTCCTTGATCTCGGAGTCAGCGAAAGCCGCCGATCTCGGGGTGATCTCGGATATGCCGGAACCGCTCGCCATTCAGGTCGTCGACTCTGCTGGCGATCCTGAGGCGGTAGCAGCAATTGCTGTTCTCAATCCCGGCTTTATCGGCCCTATCACCGCGGCTGCAGCGATCTCCAATCCGGGTGCCGCAGCAAGGATTGCCGCTGCCGTTGTAGCGGCGGTTCCTGCGGCCATGAGTGAAGTGGCTTCGGCATCCGCATATGCCATTCCAGCAGCGGCGCCCGAAATCAATCGCGCGTTGGCCTCGCTCTCACAGGAACCGGTTGAAACCCGGTTCGACCTTCCTTTGGAGATAGCTGACCAGGCGATTGCCGCATCGGATGATCTCGACGCGCTCGTCGCGCTGGCAAAGCTCTATCCTGATTATGTCGCAGCTATTGCCGCAACGGCCGCGACGGCCAATCCTTGGTTGGCAGCAGAAATTGCGAGGGCAATCGCTGCGGCGTTCCCGCCGCGCGCTGCCGAAATCGCCAGTGCCGTGATTGCGGCACTTCCTTCGGCAGCGGCCGCGATCGCGCGCGCCGTCGCATCCATTCCTGGCGTCGACATCGCGGCTGTTCTGGCCTTGGCTCTCCGAAGCGGCAGGTCGGGTGGATCTTCAGGTACCGCAGGGGAAGGTGCGACGACACTCAACACTATCCCACGCGCGGCGAGCCCCAGCTAACCACAACGCCACCGATCTCCGCCCCGCTCTACCCGAGGGTGATCTGCAGCTTGACGTCGTTGGGATTGCCTGATGCCGCGCGCTCGAAGGCAGCGATCGAGTCCTCGAAGCTGTAGACGCCGGTGATCAGCGGCTTCAGGTCGACCTTGCCCGATGCGATCAGCGACAGCGCGCGGTCGAAGACATTGGCGTAGCGAAACACCGTCTCCATCTTCACTTCCTTCGCCGACGCGGCGACGATATCCAGCGCGATGGGCTCGACCGGCAGGCCGACGAAGACGATCGTGCCGCCTGGACGGACAAAATTGAAGATGCCGTCATAGGCGCGCGGGCTGCCCGAGGCTTCGAAGACGATGTCGACGCCCCAATCGTCCGTATCGGCAGCGATACGGGCCTTCAGATCGGTCTCACGGATGTTGACCGGGACGATGCCGTCATACTGGCCCGCAATGGCGAGCTTCTCATTGACGAGATCGGAGACATAGACGCGGCTGCAGCCGCCAGCCAGCGCCGCCAGCGCCACCATGATGCCGATCGGGCCGGCGCCGATCACCAGCGCCGTATCGCCTGGAACAATCCGAGCCTTGGCGGCCGCCTGCATGCCGATCGCGAACGGCTCGACCATGGCGCCTTCGGCGAAGGAGACATTCTCGGGCAGCTTGTAGGTGAAGGCTTCGGGGAAAACGACATAGGGCGTCAGGCAACCATGGACCGGCGGCGTCGCCCAGAATGTCACGCTCGGATCGACATTGTAGATGCCGAGCTTTGACGCCTTCGATGTGAGATCGGGGATGCCGGGCTCCATGCAGACGCGGTCGCCGACTTTCAGCGACTTCACCTCGGCACCGATCTCAACGACCGTGCCGGCGGCCTCATGGCCCAGCACCATCGGCGCGTTGACGACGAAGGGCCCGATGCGGCCATGCGTGTAATAATGCACGTCGGAACCGCAGACGCCGACCGTGTGGATGGCGATCTTCACGTCGCGCGGTCCGAGATCGAGCGGCAGGTCGATGTCGCGCAGCGACAGCTTCAGCTTTTCTTCAAGGACGAGCGCACGCATGAAAGGATCCTCCTGATCACAACGCGCTCTTTTAGCTGAGGTGCGCCCCTCATTCCACAGGAATGCGCCGGGTGGCGAAGGACGGCCAAGCGAACGACCGCCGGGAAGGTGCTCCCGGCTTTGCCGTCGCGTAGGAGCCCGAATATCGGGCCTTCCCCCGCCCGAGAAGGACGAGGGAGCAGAGGGGCCCCTCCTCAAGCGGCGCGCGCAGCGCCTATGGCGCGCCGTCGACCACCTGGAAACCGGCCCAGAAGGGGTCGCGGTCGTCGACGAAGATCGTGTTGTAGCCGGTGACGCGGGCCCAGCCCTCGATGGTCGGGATGATGGCGGGCTTGTCGCCGACCGTCGTCGTGCCGGCAACCCGGCCCGTGAAGGTCGAGCCGATGATGCTCTCATGCACGAAGGCCTCGCCCTCCTTCAGGCGCCCTGTCGCGAAGAGTTGCGCCAGGCGGGCCGAGGTGCCGGTGCCGCAGGGCGAGCGATCGATCGCCTTGTCGCCATAGAAGACCGCATTGCGGCCCGACGAACCCTGGTTCTTCGGCTTGCCGGTCCATTGGACGTGGGTCAGCTTGTTCAGCGCCGGATTGGTCGGATGGACGATCGAATGGCGCTCGTTGAAGGCCGTGCGCAGCTTCGGCGACAGGCGAACGATATCCGACGGTTCCAGGTCGGAGAGGTCGGCATAATTCTCCTGTGGCTCGACAATCGCGTAGAAATTGCCGCCGTAAGCGATATCGACCTTGAGCGTGCCGATGCCGTCGACCTCGACCTCATAATCGCGGCCGAGCAGGAAGGACGGCACATTGGTCAGCGTGACGCTGTCGACATAGGGACCATTCTGGACATAGCGCGCCTCGACGAGGCCCGCCGGTGTCTCGAGCCGCAGCAGGCCCGGAATCTTCGGCGTGACGAGACCGTGCTCGATGATCGTCGTCACGGTGCCGATCGTGCCATGACCGCACATGGGCAGGCAGCCCGAGGTCTCGATGAACAGGATCGCGACGTCATAGGCGTCGGAGGACGGCGGATAGAGGATCGAGCCCGACATCATGTCGTGGCCGCGCGGCTCGAAGCAGAGCGATTTCCGGATCCAGTCGAACTCGGCCAGGAAATGCTGGCGCTTGTCGAACATGGTCTCGCCCTTCAAGACGGGGATCGAGCCGCCCGTGACGACGCGGACGGGATTGCCGCAGGTGTGACCGTCGATGCAGAAGAAGGAATGGCGAGCCATGCTCAAAACCTCTCGGCGAAACGCTTGGGGGAATAGGGCGCTATATCGATCGTCGGCCGACGATCCGCAATGAGATCGGCGACGATCTCGGCGGTCGCGGCGGCCTGTGTGAGGCCGTGATGGGCGTGGCCGAAGGCATAGACGACACGCGGTTCGCGCGCGGCGCGGCCGATGACCGGCAGGGAATCGGGAATGGAGGGGCGGAAGCCCATCCAGCGCGTGCCACCCGAAAGATCCGCGTCGGGCAGGAACCGTCGCAGTCGCGACAGGATGGCGTCGACGCGCTTGTAGTTGGGTGCGGCATCGAGGCCGCCAAACTCGACGCTGCCGCCGATCCGGTCGCCGGTATCGAGCGGCGTCGTGACGAAGCCCTTGCCTTCGAACATGACGGGGCGCGTCAGGCCGAGGCGACCAGCCGGCAGGGTGACATTGTAGCCGCGCTCCGTATCGAGCGGGATGGCGTCGCCGAGCGAGGCGGCGAGCGGCTTCGACCAAGCACCGGCCGCGACCACGACGCGGTCATAGAGCGCGATGCTGTCCATCGAGGTGCGAATGGCAATGGCGTCGGCCTGCGGCTTCAGGGCCACGGCGCCGAACTGGCGCGCGGTTGCGCCACGATCGAGCGCGGCATAGCCCAGCGCCAGCGTGAGATCGCGCGGGTCGGAGACATGGCAGCCCGTGCCATAGAGCGCGCCGGCGATCACGCGCGACCCGAGGGCCGGCTCCAAGGCCTGCAAGGCGCGCTGGTCGAGTTCCTCGACCGGAATGCCCATGGCGCGTTGGCGCGCAAGAAGCGGGCGGGCGGCCTCGAAAGCTGCCTTGTCATCCCAGATCGAGAGCAGCCCCTTGCGGCGCAGATGCCCTTCGAGGCCGAGGCCATCCAGCCGCCTTTCCCAAGCCGGCAAGGCGCGACCATTCAGCGCCGCAATCGCCTGCACGGAGGCTTCGATACGGCTCGGCCGGCTCGCCGATATGAAGCGGGCGAGCCAGGGGAGAAGCTTCGGCAGATAGGCCGGCCGAATGGAGAGGGGCCCGAGCGGATCGAACGCCCAGGCCGGCAGATTGCGCCAGACCTTGGGCGAGGCCAGCGGCATGATGTCGACATGGGCGATCCAGCCGGCATTGCCCTGCGATGTGCCGGCCGCAATCCCTTCGCGGTCGATCAGGTCGACCACGTGCCCTTCGTCGAGAAGCGCATGCGCCGCCGCGACACCAATGATTCCAGCACCGATGACCGCGACGCGCATTGGCTTGCGTCAGGCTGCGAGCGGCAGGCCGACTTCCGGCAACACCGTCCGCGTTGCCAGCGCCTTCTTCATCACCGCGTCCAGTTCGGCCTTCTCGGCGTCGTCGAGGCCGAGGCGGGGGGCACGGGTCAGGTCGGTGCCACGACCGATATACTTCTCGCAGTACTTGATCGCCTGGACGAGATCCGAGCGCGCGTCGAGATGCAGGATCGGCATGAACCAGTCATAGATCGCCATCGCCTCGTCGAAGCGGCGATCGCGGATCAGGCGGAACAGGGTCTCGCCCTCGCGCGGGAACACGTTCGACATGCCGGAAACCCAGCCGACGCAGCCGAGCGCGACGCTCTCGAGCACGACGTCATCAAGGCCGCAGAAGGGGATGAAGCGGTCGCCGGTCATGTTGCGCACATCGACGATGCGGCGCGTATCGCCCGAGGAATCCTTGAATGCGACGATCGTATCGATATCGGCGAGGCCCGCCAGCATGGCCGGGTTCACGTCCGTCCGGTAGGAGGGCGGATTATTGTAGATCATGATCGGCGTATCGGTCGCCTTGGCGATCGTCGTGAAATGATCCAGCGTCTCGCGGGGCTTGGCCGGATAGACCATGGCGGGCATCACCATCAGGCCGTCGACGCCGGCCTTGGTGGCCTCCTTGGCATATTCGGCGCCGAAGGCGCTCGTATATTCGGCAAGGCCGGAAATGATCGGAACCTTGCCCTTGGCAACGGAAACGGCGACCTCGATCAGCGAGATCTTCTCTTCGCGGCGGAGCGAGCAATTCTCGCCAACCGTGCCGCAGATGACGAGGCCGGAGACGCCGTCGCGCACGAGCGCTTCGATCACGCCCTTGGTGGCATCGAGATCGACCGAATAGTCCGGGCGAAACTGGGTCGTGACTGCCGGGAACACGCCCTTCCAGGTCGCTCTCGGATCCATGGTCGCTCTCCTCTTTGATTTGTCGACAGTTTGTATTTAGACGAGTCGAAACGGATTTGGCAAGCTGTCCCGGCGTATCAAAAGACAAAAAGAAACCCGCCGGGCGAACCACGGCGGGTGATTGATCCTCAGTCCCTCTCCCGCAAAGCGGAAGAGGTCGGAAAAGTCGATGCCCGGACTCCGGCATCATCGAGGACAATGCCCTGCCTCGCGGCAGATAGGCGCCTTCCCAAATCCCCCCCGCCATGCGGGAGAGAGGACGGCGCCTGAGCGTCATAGACGCATAGCAGCCGACAGATTTAGGCGGGCACGCCTTCGAGCTTCTTGGCCACGAGCGTCCGCAATGTACGCAGGTCCTTGGCGAACTGGCGGATGCCTTCCGAGAGCTTCTCGGTCGCCATCTGGTCCTCGTTCATCATCCAGCGGAACGTCTTCTCGTCGACCGTGAGCGTGGCCGGCTTCGCGCCCGGATTGGCCGCATCGAGCTTGCGGACCAGCGTGCCCTCGTCGGCAGCGAGCTTCTCGAGCAGAGCGGGGGCGATCGTCAGGCGGTCACAACCGGCCAGCGCCTCGATCTCGCCGGTTGAGCGGAAGGATGCACCCATCACGACAGTCTCGATGCCGTGTGTCTTGTAGTAATTGTAGATGCTGCGGACCGAGAGGACGCCCGGATCTTCTTCCGGCTCGAACTGCTTGCCGCTCGCCTTGACGTGCCAGTCGAGAATGCGGCCGACGAAGGGGGAGATCAGGAAAGCGCCGGCATCGGCGCAGGCGACGGCCTGGGCGATCGAGAACAGCAGCGTCAGGTTGCAGTCGATCCCTTCCTTCTGGAGGATTTCCGCCGCGCGGATACCCTCCCAGGTCGATGCGAGCTTGATCAGAATCTTCTCGCGCGGAATGCCCAGCTCCTCATAGGTCGCGATGATCGCGCGCGCCTTCTTGAGCGAGGCCTCCGTATCAAAGGAGAGATCGGCGTTCACTTCGGTCGAGACGCGGCCGGGAACGAGCTTCGACACTTCCGCGCCGAAGACGATCGCGAGACGATCCGCAACCGCAGCCGCGATAGCTTCGCTCGAGCCGCCCTGCTTCTTGCCCCAGGCAAGGGCACCGTCGATCACGTCCGCATATTGCGGCAGTTCGGCGGCCTTCAGGACGAGGGACGGGTTGGTCGTGCAATCGACGGGCCGGAACGTCTTGATCGCCTCCAGATCGCCGGTGTCGGCAACGACGACCGTCATGGCTTTGAGTTGATCGAGTTTCGACGTCATCTGACGCTCCTCCAAGCTGTACCGGGCGCCATCGGCGCCTTCCGCGCATATCCGGCATATGAGCACCTTGGCCTTCAAATGGAAGCGGGAAATTGTCCTTCCGAACAAAAAGAGGCCCCACGAGAGCACGCCTGCCGTTGTGTCCGTCCATTCCACGCAAACGCGCGTTGAGGCGTTTTTTGGCTGTGATAGAAGACGAGGCGTCTCCCGGTGCTCCGCAAGGTCGCGCCACGGGCTGGAGGGCTAGGCCGGAGACGCCAAGTCGATCAGAGGAAATCGCAATGACACATCTCTCCCTTGCCGGCGCCTGGACGCTCGCGGACGCAGCCGGCGAGACGCTCGGCCCCTGCGCCATTCCCGGCGACATCCATTCCGCGCTCTTCGCCCTCGGCAAGATCGGCAATCCGCATGTCGGCCAGAATGAAGAGACGATGCAATGGGTGGGCGAGACGAGCTGGGAGATCAGCCGCCATCTCGTGATCGACGAAGCGGCGCTGGCCGGCAAATGGGCCGTGCTGGAGCTCGAATTCGTCGACATCTTCGCCGAACTCTTCGTCAACGGCACGTCGGTGGCGCTGTTCGGATCGACGTTCCAGCGCTACCGCATCGATCTTTCCAGCGTGCTCAAGGCCGGTGACAATGAGATCCGGCTGCGCTTCTCGCCGGTGCTCGACGAGGCCAATGCTCGCGCGGCGCGCCAGCCCTTCCCCATTCCCTATTCGATTTCCAACAACAAGGCGCCCAACCTCAACATGGTGAGGAAGCCCCAATGCCATGGCGGCTGGGACTGGGGCCTTTGCCTGCTCGTCATGGGCGTCTATGCCGAGCCGATCCTGCATTTCTACGAGAAGGCGCGGATCGAGAGCGCCCAGATCCGCCAGCGTCACCACGCCGACGGCACGGTCACGGCCATCGCCGATGTGGAACTCGTAGGGCCGGCCGACGCTGTCGTTCCCGTGTCCTTCTCGGTCGCCGGAAAGACCGTCACGGCCGAGGCCAAGGTGTCCGCGGAGAATGGCGGCAAGGTCGCGCTCGCCCTTGAGATCGGCAAGCCGGATCTCTGGTGGCCGGCCGGCCACGGCGCGCAGCCGCTCTATGAAGCCGTCGTTTCGCTACCGGGCGATACTGTCATCCGCAGCGTCGGCTTCCGCAAGCTCGAGGTCGTCAACGAGAAGGACGCCGTCGGCGCCTCGCTGATCTTCCGCGTCAACGATGTCGACATCTTCGCCAAGGGCGCCAACTGGATCCCGGCCGATGCCCTGCCCGCGCGCGCGACGCCGGAGCGGACCCGCGCCCTGCTCTCGGCCGCTGTCGAAGCCAATATGAACATGATCCGCGTCTGGGGCGGCGGCTTCTACGAATTCGACGCTTTCTACGACCTCTGCGACGAGCTCGGCCTGCTGGTCTGGCAGGACATGATGTTCGCCTGCTCGCAATATCCCTCGACGCCGGAGTTCCTGGCGGAGGTCGATATCGAGTTGCGTTACCAGATCAAGCGGCTTTCCAGCCGGCCATCGATCGCGATCTGGTGCGGCGACAACGAGGTGGTCGGCTCCCTCACCTGGTATGAGCTCTCGAAGAACAATCGCGACCGCTATCTCGTCAATTACGACCGGCTGAACCGCATCATCGACAAGGCCGTGATCGAGACCGATCCGGACCGCCGCTTCTGGCCGTCGAGCCCCTGCAAGGGCGATCTCGACTATGGCGATGCCTGGCACGACGACAGCTCGGGCGACATGCACTTCTGGGATGTCTGGCACTCGAACAAGAATTTCGAGCACTACTACACCGTGAAGCCGCGCTTCTGCTCCGAATTCGGCTTCCAGTCCTTCCCGTCCATGACGGGCATCCGCTCCTTCGCAAAGCCCGACGAATGGAACGCCACCGCGCCAGTGATGGAATTCCACCAGCGCGATCCGGCCGGCAATGCGCGCATCATCGATACGATGGCGCGCTATTTCCGCGTGCCGAACGGCTTCGAGAACTTCGTCTTCGTCTCGCAATTGCAGCAGGCGCTGGCGATCGAGACGGCGGTGCGCTACTGGCGCAGCCTGAAGCCGCATACGATGGGCACGCTCTACTGGCAGCTCAACGATGTCTGGCCGGCGATCTCCTGGTCATCGATCGACCATACGCTTGCCTGGAAGACGCTGCATTATCACGCCAAGCGCTTCTACATGCCGGTTGCGATCGCCGCACGCCTGCTCGATGGCGAGTTGATCGTGAGCGGGCTCAACGATCGGCATGAGGACGTGCCGATCGAAGTCAAGATCCGGACCATCGATCTGGCGGGCAAGACAATCGGCGAGCATCGCGCCAGCGCTCTGCTCCCGCCTGACCGGTCGATCGAGGTGACCCGCATCGCGGCGCCGAAGGCGACGGACCGCTTCTATGTCATCGACGTTGCGGTCGACGGCGAGTTCGATCCCACCCTGCAGTTCGTCCAGTTTCCCGATGTCGCGAAACGGTTCGAGCTACCTGTCGCCTATCTCAATGTCGAGGAAATCGGGCCTGGGCGGTTCGTCCTGTCGGCCGACGCGCCGGCCTTCTATGTCCGGCCGGAAGCACCGGGCAATACGGGGCATTTCGACGATGCGAGCTTCCTGCTGCTGCCCAACCAGCCGCGCACGATAACCTTCAGGCCGGAGGACGGCGTCGCCATGCCGAAGGCCGCTGATCTGACCGTCCATCACCTCGGTGCCACCTATCGCTGAACCGACGGGCGTTTCGTCCCTAAACAGAAATGGCGCGACCGAAGCCGCGCCATTCATCACCAAGCCAATCGGCTGGACTACCGGTACCAGCCGCCGGAGATGAAGACCCAGTTATTGCCGCGCAGGACCCAACGCGGGCCGCGATAGCGATAGCCGGGACGGGCAGCGACCCAGCCGCCGGGAACCCACACGTAGCGGCCACGGCGCCAGGCCCAATGGCCGTCCATCCAGACATAGCCACGACGCGGCGCGGGGCGGCGCTCATAACGTGGCGGCGGGGGACGGCGGTTGCCTGGGCCACCGGGCGGCGGAGGCGGCGGGCGCCCCTGCGCTTCGGCCTCGACCGGCAATCCGGCCGCCGCAATTGGCGCAGCCAGCGCCGCGGCAAAAAGGCCCCGGAGCATAGAACGTCGATTGAGCATTACGGTCTTCCTCTCATTGGCAGCGCTTGACGCGCCGGTGCCGCCCGCAAGCACTTGAACGCCGCAGCGCTCCATTTCCGTCGGCCATGGCTCAACACCCGACGGGGCCGTTCGATCCCTAAAGCGGATAGCCGTTCTGGTTGAGAAAGAGCTTGAGCCGGTCCGGGAACTTCAAGACCTTCCGGTCCCGCGCCGGACAGGAATCGATATCACCGCCGGTGAGGCAGGTTTCCTCGCCCTTGTCTGTCGCAAGGTTCCAATGCTGCACCAGCGCGTCGAAAGCCTTCTGGCCCTCCCCCGCCCTGACGCTCGCCGCGACCCAACCTGCGAGAAAACCCGGCGACGTCCAGCGTGTCGCCGGATCGGCGTCATCCTCGAGTTGTTTCAGCCAGTCGCGATGGTTCTTCTGGAAGCGCGGCTCGTTCGTCAGGTCGACCAGCTTGCCGTTGCGCACCGTCTTGATCACCAGAGGCGCCGCGCTGCAGGCGTAGCAATCGAACGCATAGAGAAAGGCATTATCGACGGTCACGATCTCCGCCACGCCGTCATTGTCGAGATCCTGCAGATAGTCGCCGTCGCCATCGAACGAGCCGACATTGACCGCGACCCACCCCTTGTCGGTCTTTTCCCCGATCACGACTTCGGAACAGCAATGGGCGCCGCCGGAATAGCTCGAGAAATAGACTTCCTTCGTATCATTGGTGGGATCGATTTCGGCAATGGAAGCGCTCGCGGCCGGCATGTCCATGCCCGAGGCCACGCCGGCATAGTCGAGCACGATGCCGCCATCGATCGTCACCTGCAGCACCGGCACGGCGAAGTCCGAATTGACCTTCGGCCGCATCTCCTGAAACACGCGCGCCGTGATGCCGGAATCGGTAATCGTCGCCTCGGTCGCGCCGTCGGAGAAATCCGTCGTCGGATAGGCTGGTGCAGCCGTCTCGTCCTCTTCGGCCCGAAGCGGCGGGGCCATCAGAATCGTCGCCACCGCAAGCAGCGCGGCCAGGAGCGGTCTCACCCGAACGTTCAATCCCAGCGTCACGGCCTCGCTCCTCGCAAATCAGTATGGCGACCAGTCTATCGGCAGCGGGGAGACCGGGGAAGCACGAGACAGCCGATGTCCGCAGGTGCCTTGATGGGCGGTTCAACCTGACAGTAAGAATGGGGGCGCCATTCCTGCCATCTCTCCCGAGGTTCATCGCATGATTTCCCCCCTTTCGGCCCGCACCGGCGGCGAACTCATTGTCGACGCGCTGGCGGCGAATGGCGTGGAGCGCGTTTTCTGCGTGCCGGGCGAGAGCTTCCTCGCCGTGCTCGACGCGCTGCATGATTCGCCGATCGAGGTGACCGTGGCGCGGCAGGAGGGCGGCGCCGCAATGATGGCGGAGGCGTGGGGCAAGATGACCGGCCGTCCGGGCGTCGCCATCGTCACGCGCGGGCCGGGCGCCACCAACGCCGCCTCGGGCCTGCATGTCGCGATGCAGGATTCGACGCCGATGATCCTTCTGATCGGCCAGATCGGGCGTGGCATGCGCGAGCGCGAGGCGTTCCAGGAGATCGACTATCGCCGCATGTTCGGCGAGGTCGTCAAATGGGTGGCGGAGATCGACGAGGCCGCGCGCATTCCAGAGCTCCTGTCGCGCGCCTTTCACGTGGCGACGTCCGGCCGGCCGGGTCCGGTCGTCCTCGCCATGCCGGAGGACATGCTGCGCGAGACCGCTTCGGTGTTGCAGCCCCAGCCGTTCGAGCCGCTGGAGACCTATCCCGGACTGACCCAGACGGCGCAATTGCAGAAGCTGCTCTGGGCGGCGAAGCGGCCGTTCGTGATCCTGGGAGGCTCACGCTGGAGCGACAAGGCCATCGCCTCGGTCCAGCGCTTCGCCGAACGGTTCGACCTGCCCGTCGGCGTCTCCTTCCGCCGGCAGGGGCTCTTCGACCATGAGCACCCGAATTATGCCGGCGATGTCGGTATCGGGCCCAATCCGGCGCTCGCCGCGCGGATCAAGGCCGCCGACCTGCTGCTCCTGATCGGCGGACGCATGAGCGAGACCCCTTCTTCCGGCTACACGCTGATCGACATACCCGAGCCGCGCCAGCAGCTCGTCCATATCCATGGCAGCGCCGAGGAGCTCGGCCGCGTCTATCGTCCGACGCTTGCCATCAACGCGACGCCAAACGGCTTCGCCGCCCAGCTCGAAGTGGTCCACCCGCCGGTTTCGATCCCGTGGGGCGAGGAAACCCGCGCCGCCAACGCCGCCTATCGGGCCTGGTCCGACCCGGCGCCGCGCGACGTCCGGGGTGTCGAGCTCGGCGCGGTCATGCGCACCTTGCGCGAGGAGCTGCCGGACGACGCGATCCTGACGAACGGTGCCGGCAATTATGCCGGCTGGCTGCATCGCTACTATCGCTTCAAGAAACCCGGAACGCAGCTCGCACCGACGTCAGGCTCGATGGGCTACGGCGTTCCCGCCGCCGTCGCGGCCAAGCTCCGATATCCCGAGCGGACGGTCGTCGCCTTTGCGGGCGACGGTTGCTTCCAGATGACGGGCCAGGAATTCGGCACCGCCGCGCAGGAAGGCGCCGCCATCATCGTTATCGTGGTCGACAACGGCATCTATGGCACGATCCGCGCCCATCAGGAGAAGAACTATCCGGGCCGCGTCGAGGCGACGATGCTCGTCAACCCGGACTTCGCAGCACTGGCGCGGGCCTATGGCGCGCATGGCGAGACGGTCGAGCGGACGGAAGAGTTCTGGCCCGCTTTCCAGCGCGCCAAAGCGAGCGGCAAGCCGGCGATCATCCATGTAAAGACCGACCCGGAGGCGATCGCCCCCGGCGCGACGATCACGTCGCTCAGGGGCTCGTCGCCGCGCTAGGCTGCTGAGAGCAGACCGCTCATGGCGGCCGGCTCGCAGGTTCGGCACCATGCCTCACACAGGCGCGGCTAGAACAAGCTCTCCTGCGTCGGTGGCTTGGCCTTGGGTGCCTTCTTTGGCTTCGGCTCGGCCGCGCCGCCGGCCGCGACAGCGCCGATCTTGCCGTCCTGGAATTCGATCGTGAGCGCGTCGCCGGACGTTACCGTCGCCGCAGCGCGGACGGTGCGCCCCTCGGCGTCGGTCACGAGCGCGAAGCCGCGCGCGAGCACGCTACGATAGGACAGTGTTTCCGCCAGCCGCCAGGCCCGGTCCAATCGGTCGCGCAGCCGCTCCGTCACACGGATGAAGGCGCGCGCGCCGCGCTCATCGGCCTGCCCAAGCCGGTCGCGGCCACGCGCAACACGCTCGGAGAGCGGTTCGATCCGCAGACGTCCCGAAATCCGGGCGAAGACAGCGCGCTTGCGTTCCGCATGAACCTCCAGCGCGCGGCCCTGCCGATCCGAAAGCGCGGTCAACCGATCACCGGCACGCGTCATCAGCCGGTCGAGCGAAGCTGTCGACAGCCGGCCCGCCGTGCGCTCCAGCCGCCCGCGATGGGCCAGCGTGTTGGCGGACAGCGCGCGGCCGATGCGAGCGGCGAGTTCGTCGAAAGAGCGCCGCGGGATGGCGAGGAGATCATCGAGGCGCGGAAGTGCACGGACGGCGGCGCGCAGTTCGCGGCGCCTCGCCTCGACATGGCGCGCCATCGCGCCGGCAAGTCGGCGATCGAGATCGCCCGTGGTCGCCAGCAGTTCCGAGCGTACCGGCACGGCCATTTCGGCCGCGCCCGTCGGCGTCGGTGCCCGGAGATCGGAGGCGAAATCGATCAGCGTCGTATCGGTCTCATGGCCGACGGCCGAGATCAGCGGGATGTCCGAGGCCGCCGCCGCGCGGACCACGATTTCCTCGTTGAAGCCCCAGAGATCTTCGAGACTGCCGCCGCCACGCGCGACGATCAGCACGTCGGGGCGCGGGATCTTCCCGCCTTCGGGCAGCGCATTGAAGCCCGCAATCGCCGCGGCAACCTCTGCCGCCGAGGTCTCGCCCTGGACGCGGACGGGCCAGACCAGCACATGGACCGGAAAGCGATCGGCGAGCCGGTGCAGTATATCGCGGATCACGGCCCCTGTCGGCGACGTCACGACGCCGATGACGCGGGGCAGATAGGGAATCGGGCGCTTGCGGGCAGAATCGAACAGGCCTTCCGCAGCGAGCTTCTTCCGGCGCTCCTCCAGCAACGCCATCAGCGCGCCAATGCCGGCCGGCTCCAGCGATTCGATGACGATCTGATATTTGGACGATCCGGGGAAGGTCGTCAGCTTGCCGGTCGCTATGACCTCCATGCCCTCCTCGGGGCGGAAGCGCAGCTTGCCGAAATTGCCCTTCCAGATCACAGCCTCGAGCTTGGCGCGATCGTCCTTCAGCGCAAAATAGGCATGTCCCGAGGAATGCGGCCCGCGATAGCCGGAGATTTCGCCGCGCACGCGAACATAGCCGAAGGCATCCTCGACGGTGCGCTTCAGCGCCATCGAGATTTCGGAGACGGAATATTCGGAGGCGTTGGAAACGGCTTCGGTCATGGATGATCCTCCGCCCCTGAATGCCCCCCAGTGCGGCCAGGGTCAAGCCGGCTTGCAGCGCCGCGCCGGCCCGCTTATCGGTGAGCCATGTCACGCTATGATTTCACCACCCAAAGGCTCTTTCTGGACGCACCCCTCGCCGAGGGGGGACGCGTGCCGCTCGACAAGAACCAGACCAACTATCTAGTCAACGTGCTCAGGATGAATGCTGGCGACCCGGTCCTGGTTTTCAACGGCCGGGACGGCGAATGGCGGGCGGAGCTTGATGGCGACCGCAAGAAGGCCGCGCTGATCATCACCGAAATGCAGCGCGCCCAGACGCCTGAGGCGTCGCTGCACTATCTCTTCGCGCCGCTCAAGCATGCTCGCCTCGACTATATGATCCAGAAGGCGGTGGAGATGGGTGTCGGGCGACTTCGCCCCGTCATCACGCGGCGTACGCAAGTCGCGCGGCTGAACGACGAGCGGCTGCGGGCGAATGCGATCGAGGCGGCCGAGCAATGCGGGATCCTGTCGATCCCCGAGATCGATCCGCCGAGACCGTTGCGCGACCTGCTGGCGGAATGGCCAGCGCACGAACCGGAACGCCGGATCATCTTCTGCGACGAGGATGAGGCGGGTGCGAACCCGGTCACGATTCTCTCCGCATCGCCCAAGGGGCCGCTTGCGGTCCTGATCGGTCCGGAAGGCGGCTTCTCTCCGGACGAACGCGCGGCGTTGAAAGCGCTGCCCTTCGTGACCTCGATCCCGCTCGGCCCGCGCATATTGCGCGCCGATACGGCCGCCGTCGCGGCGCTCGCGCTCGTGCAGGCCGTGGCCGGAGACTGGAACGAGGCCTGATCCACACGATAGAAGTGCATCGATCAAATTGATCACGATAACGTGATCAAACGTCTCCGAGAGACGATCTCGGACAGAAGCTCGGCATATCAAAGCTGAACTGACATTATCTAGACCAATTCCATATTGGAATAGTTCTACTATATTGAATATTGTCCCGGTCGCGTTGACCTCTGCCAAGTCAGATGAGATGGAGCCGAGCCCGGTGTGGCGCTGATCAAGCGACAGACAGGTTCCGCCCTCTCGATCGACGGAGTTAACGACGATGCTCAAGCCCTTCCGCTTGATTCAAGGTTCCGCCATAGCAGCGCTGATCATCGGCGCGTGTATCCCGGCTTTCGCCGACGGCGAAGTCAATGTCTACACGACCCGCGAGCCCGGCCTGATCCAGCCGCTTCTCGAGACCTTCTCGAAGGAAACCGGCATCAAGGCGAATGTCATCTACATCAAGGAAGGCCTCGCCCAGCGCGTCGAGACGGAGGGTGCGAACTCGCCGGCGGACCTGCTCAGCGTCGTCGACTATGGCAATCTCGTCGAACTGGTCGATCGTGGCCTGACGCAGCCGGTGCAGTCGGCTGTGCTCGATGAAGGCATCCCGGCCAATCTTCGTGATCCGAAGGGCGAATGGTTCGGCCTTTCGATGCGGGCTCGCGTGATCTACGCGTCCAAGGACCGGATCACCGACGAAAAGCTGACTTATGAGGATCTCGCCGACCCGCGCTTCAAGGGCAAGGTCTGCATCCGTTCGGGCCAGCATCCCTACAACACCTCGCTCGTTGCCGCGATGATCGCGAAAGACGGCGAGGAAGCCACCAAGGCTTGGCTGACCGGCGTTCGCGACAACCTCGCCCGCAAGGCCGGCGGCGGCGATCGCGACGTGGCGCGCGATATCCTGGCCGGCATCTGCGATATCGGCGTCGGCAACTCCTATTATGTCGGCCTGATGCGCAGCGGAAAGGGCGGCCCCGACCAGGTCAAGTGGGGCGAGGCGATCCGCGTGATCCTGCCGACCTTCAAGGACGGCGCCGGCACCCATGTGAACATTTCCGGCGCGGCGGTCGCCAAGAATGCGCCCAACCGTGAGAACGCGGTCAAGCTGCTGGAATTCCTCGCCTCTCCCGAGGCCCAGGAAATCTATGCCAAGGCGAACTTCGAATATCCGGTCCGTCCCGGCGTGGCAGCCGATCCGATCATCGCGGCGCTCGGCACGCTCACGGTCGATCCCACCCCGCTGGCCGAGATCGCCAAAGAGCGCGTGCGCGCCAGCGAACTCGCCGAAGCTGTCGCGTTTGACGGCTGAGGCATGAGGGACATTGCCCGTTTCACGACATCATGCCCCGGATACTCCGGGGCATGAGCGCATTGATTGCCGGTGAGCCGCAACCGGACCGCAGGAATGCGTGGCCTGGCGCAGGCGAGCGCCTGTTCCTGGTCGGCAGCGCGCTGGCGGCGCTGATGGCGCTGGCGCCGATCCTCGGCCTCGTCTATTTCGCCCTGCGCGGCTCGGGCGCGCTCTGGCCCCATCTGATCGCCAACGTCCTCCCTGCGGCGAGCCTGACGACGCTACTGCTCCTGCTCGGCGTCGGCACCATCGTGACCATCATCGGCGTCGGAACGGCGTGGCTGGTGGCGATGCATCGATTTCCCGGACGCAGGCTGTTCGAATGGGCGCTGCTGCTGCCGCTCGCCGTCCCCAGCTATGTGATGGCCTTCGCCTATCTCGATGTGGCTCATCCGGTCGGGCCGATCCAGAGCGGGCTTCGCGCCCTTTTCGGCATCACCGACCCGCGCGGCCTGCCCTTTCCCGAAATCCGCTCGCTCGGCGGCGCGATCTTCCTGCTCGGCGTTATCCTCTACCCCTATGTCTATCTGCCGGTCCGCGCCCTCTTCCTGATGCAATCGACGACCCTGCTCGACGCCGCGCGCACGCTCGGGGCCGGGCCGGGTCCAGCCTTCCTCCATATCGCGCTGCCCATGGCGCGTCCCGCGATCGCGATCGGCGTCAGCCTCGCATTGCTGGAAACGCTGAACGATATCGGCGCATCGGAATTTCTCGGCGTTCGAACCCTCACTGTGGCGATCTACACCACCTGGGTGACGCGCTCCTCGATCGAGGGTGCTTCGCAGATCGCTCTCGTCATGCTCGCGATCGTCTTCGCGCTGCTGCTGCTCGAGCGTCATGCCCGACGGCACCTCAACGTCGCCGCTACACCGCGTGGCGGCCGCCAGCCCACGGAACGCGCGCTCCGCCCCCTGGCAGCACTGCTCGCCATGCTGGCCTGCTTCCTGCCGATCATGTTCGGCTTCGTGGTGCCCGCGAGCTATCTGGTGCTGTCCGCCTGGCAGCGGATCGGGCGAGACGGCCTGCCGGGCGATCTCTGGCTCTGGGTCGGGAACAGCCTCACGGTCGCCTCGATCGCTACCGTCCTCACGATCCTGCTCGGGCTCTTCCTCGCTTCTGCTGCCCGAATGATACGCAATCCAGGCATCCAGCCCCTGATTCGCCTCTCGGGCATCGGCTATGCCATTCCCGGAACCGTATTGGCTGTGGGATTGCTCGTGCCTTTGGCCGGGCTCGATAATCTGATCGCAAATGGCGTGCGCAGCCTGACCGGAAACAGGATTGGTCTGGTCCTGATCGGATCCGGCATGGCCCTGATCCTGGCTTATTCCATCCGCTTCCTGACGATCGCGACCGGTGGCATCGAATCCGGCTTCGCGCGGATCAGCCCGAGCGTCGATATGGCCGCTCGCATCCTCGGGGCCACGCCGCAAAGGCTGACGCGCGACATCCACGTTCCCCTGCTCTCGCCCGCGATCGCAGCCGCCGCCATGCTCGTCTTCGTCGATTGCATGAAGGAATTGCCGGCTACGCTACTGCTGCGCCCGCTCAATTTCGAGACGCTCGCCACGCATGTCTATGGCGAGGCGGCGCGCGGCACCTATGAAGACGGCGCGATCGCCGCGCTCGCCATCGTGCTGGTCGGCATGATCCCCGTCATCATCCTGGCGCGGACGGGAACACGTGGCCGCGCCGGCGCGGCCTGGTTCAAACGGCGAGTTCCGGCAAGTCCTTGAACAGCGCGAGGGCCTCGGGATTGGCCAGCGCCTCCTGGTTCTTGACCGGCCGACCGTGCACGACTTCCCGCACGGCCAGTTCGACGATCTTGCCGGATTTGGTGCGCGGTATATCGGCGACAGCCACGATGCGCGCCGGAACATGGCGCGGGGTGCAGCCGGTGCGGATCTTGGTGCGGATCGTCTTCTCGAGTATCTCGTCGAGCGCGATTTCGGGACGTAGCCTGACGAAGAGCACGACGCGGACATCGCCATCCCAGTCCTGCCCGATGGCCAAAGCCTCCAGAACGTCGGGAATCTGCTCGACCTGATTGTAGATCTCGGCCGTTCCAATGCGGACGCCGCCGGGATTGAGCGTCGCGTCCGAGCGGCCATGGATGATCAGCCCGCCATGCTCGGTCCATTCGGCGAAATCGCCATGGCACCAGACATTGGGAAACCGCTCGAAATAGGCGGCGCGATAGCGCGCGCCGTCAGCATCGTTCCAGAACCCGATCGGCATGGACGGGAAGGCCTTGCGGCAGACGAGTTCGCCCTTGCCGGCGTCCAGATGATGCCCTTCGTCGTCCCAGACATCGACGGCGAGACCGAGCCCCGGCCCCTGGATCTCGCCTTTCCAGACCGGCTTGCCGGGAATGCCGAGCACGAAGCAAGAAACAATGTCCGTTCCGCCCGAAATCGAGGCGAGGTGAACGTCGTGCTTGATGCTGTCATAGACGAAGGAAAAGCTCTCGGGCGCGAGCGGGGACCCTGTCGACGTGATCATCTGGAGCGCGCCAAGATCATGCGTCTCGATCGGCTTCAGACCGGCCTTGTGGACACTGTCGATAAATTTGGCCGACGTGCCGAACAATGTCATCTTCTCGGTGGCGGCATAGTCGAACAGGATATTGCCGTCGGGATGGAAGGGCGATCCATCGTAGAGCAGCAGCGTCGCGCCGGTCGCGAGACCGGAGGCGAGCCAGTTCCACATCATCCAGCCGCAAGTGGTGAAGTAGAAGAGCTTGTCGCCCTCACCGATACCGCAGTGAAGATGGATTTCCTTCAGATGCTGCAGCAACGTGCCGCCGGCCGAATGGACGATACATTTCGGCACGCCCGTCGTGCCAGAGGAGAACATGATGTAGAGCGGATGGGCGAAGGGCAGCGACACGGTCTCGACCGGCCGCGCGACGAAGCGCGCAATCGCGTCGTCGAGCGTGATTCCCCCCGCAAGGCTCGCCGCCGTCGCCTTCGCGGTGCCGATATAATCGACGATGATCACCGCGCTCACGGACGGCAATGCCGGGGTTATTTCCGTCAGCTTTGGCGCAATATCGATTGTCTTTCCGGCATAATAATAGCCGTCGCAGGCGATGAAGACCTTCGGCTCGATCTGGCCGAAGCGATCGAGCACGCCACGCGGACCGAAATCGGGCGAGCAGGACGACCACACCGCGCCGAGCGATGCGGCCGCGAGCATGGCGGCGATCGTCTCCGGCATGTTGGGCATCATCGCCGCGATACGGTCACCCGCCACCACGCCGGCGGCGCGAAATGCCTGCTGCAGGCGAGAAACCAGGGCGTGGAGCTCGTCGAAGCTCATGCGCCGCTTGACCCGCTCCTCGCCCCAGAAGACCAGGGCGTCGTCGGGCCCGGTGCGCTTCAGCAGGTTCTCGGCAAAATTCAGCGTCGCGTCGGGAAAGAACTGCGCGCCGGGCATCAGGTCGCCGTCGATCAGGCGCCGCTCGCCCTTCGTGCCGACGACGCCACAGAAATCCCAGACGAGGTCCCAGAAGGCGGCGCGATCATCGATCGACCAGGCATGGAGCGCATCGTGATCGGCAAGCGCGCGGCCTGCCCTGATGCCGGCGGCGGCCCGGAAGGCCGTCATCGGATGGCGTGCCATCCGTTCGGCCGAGGGCGTCCAGAGCGGGAAAGCGGATTCAGCGGCAGAAACGGGCGTCATCAGATCGGCTGCCTCCAGGCCAGAATATCCGACGCGGCGGAATCCTGCCGCATAAGCAATGGATAAACGGGCCCACGAGGCAAGTCACGCCCGAAGCCTCGGCCGATCGGGGAGAAAAATCTTGCGGCACGATGGGATTCTGCCTATCCGGGAGGCAGCATGCCGGCGGGCGTTCCGCGACGGGATGCACGTTCAATGGGTCTCATGAAACGGCTCGCTCTTCTCCTTGCCGGTCTCCTGGCCCTTGTCGGCTTCTTCATGGTGCTGGCACCGCGGCTGGTTTCGATCGAAGGCGTTCGTCGCTCGCTCGCGCATGAGATCGCGGGCTGGAGCGGGCGCGCACTGACATTCGACGGCACGCCGACCGTCGCCTTCACGCCCTACCTGACAGTGACCTTTCCGCGTGTCGTGATCGGCTCCAAGACCGGGCAGGAAACCCTGGTGGTCATGGATTCGCTCTCCGCCGAGATTCCGATCCTGCCCCTGATCTTCGGCGGCCAGATCGAGCCCTCCGCCTTCGATTTCGAGCGACCCGTGTTTCACTTTGCGGTCGATGGCGACGGCACGGCCAACTGGACGCTGCCGCGCGGCCTCGATGCGACATCGCGCGTCGCCCGGCTTTCGATCACCGACGGCACGATCGGCTATGCCGACCAGCGCGGCCGTTCGATCGACATTTCCGGCGTCAATGTCGTGCTGAACTGGCCCGGCCCGACCGAGACCGCCAGCATCAAGGGCAGCGCCAGCTGGATGGGCGAGACGGCGGAATTCAGCGCGTCGATCGGCGCACTTTCCGAATTCATCGCCGGGCGGCCGGCGATGCTACGCGCGGCCATCACCTCCGCGCCGCTGCGCGCCTCGTTCAACGGCACGGTGCAGAACCTCGATGGACTGACCAGCAGCGGCCAGTTGTCGGCGAGCGTGCCCTCGATCCGGCATCTCGCCGATCTGTTCGGCTGGCGGATGAAGGATGGCGCGACGCTCGGCGCTGCCTCCATCCAGTCATCGGCGGAGCTGATCCGCGGCACAGTCTCGCTCGGCGCCGCGACCGTCGTGCTCGACGGCAATGAAGGCGAAGGCGCCCTGTCGCTGGACCTGCGCACGGCGCGTCCGGGCCTGCAGGGCACGCTCGCCTTCGACGCGCTCGATCTCTCCGCCTATGCGGCCGCCATTGATGCGGCGATCGAGACCGCCCGGGCGACGCCGGACATGCCGCTTGACTGGCCGAAGCTCGACCAGGTCGACGTGGATCTCCGCCTTTCCGCCAACAGGCTGCTCATCGGAACCCGGCGCTTCGGCCGCACGGCCGCGTCGGCCGCCTTGCGCGGCGGCCGCCTCGACATCGCCGTCGGCGAGATGCAGCTTTATGGCGGCAGGCTCTCGGCCAATTTCTCAGCGACGATGAACGACGACACCCCGTCTGCATCGCTGCAAGGCCGGTTCGACCAGATCGATCTCGGCACAGCCCTGCCGGATATGAACTGGACCAGCAAGCTCGACGGCACGGCGACCGCCACGATCGGCCTCTCCACGCACGGCGCAAGCTGGAACGCGCTGGTCGGTGCGCTTTCGGGCGGCGGCAGCCTCACGGTCACGCAGGGGACGATCGGGGGCCTCGGTCTGGATGCGCTGGCGGCAGCCGCGGCAAGCGGCAAGGTCACGACCGGCGCCCTGACCAACGGCGCGACCCGTTTTTCGAGCGCCAAGGGCGACTTCACGGTTCAGTCGACGGTGCTCTCGGTCAAGAGCGCGACGATCAATGGCTCCGGCTATCGCGCCAACTTGTCGGGCGATACGCCATTGCGGGATCCCGACCTCAGCATGGATGGGGAGGTCGTGATCGGCGACGGCACTGCGGTCACCACGACCCCGCCGCGACGTGTTCCCTTCGCCATCAACGGCACCTGGCAGAACCCGACCCTGTTGCCCGATTTCAGCGCCTTTCTGCGAAGAAGCGACGCGGAACCCGCCACATCCAGCGGCATCGGACACTTCACACGCAGCCTCTTCACGCCGGCGCGGTGAAAAAGGGAAGGCGGCCGCGTAGGAGCGGCCGCGCCACCGCGTGATGTCATCGATGGCAGCCATGACGGCCTGCCGACCGATGTGGAGTTCCCATGAAACATACCCTGATCGCCGCCACGCTCGCTCTCGCTGCCGGTACCGTCGCGCTGCCGGCCTTCGCCGCCGCACCGGATGCCCCCGTGAGCACGCAGCCGGCGCCGGCTTCGGACGCGCAGCCCGGTCCGCGCGGAGCGATGATGTTCTGGTTCCTCGACCGCAACAATGACGGCTTCATCGACCAGACGGAGATCGCCGCGTTCCGCACGGCCAAGTTCCAGTCGCTCGACACGAATGGCGATGGCGTGCTGAGCAAGGACGAGGCGATCGCCTCGATCAACCAGCGCCCGATGCATGGCGAGCGCAGGGGTAAGCATGCCGAGCGCTTCGCAGCGCGCGCCGAGAAGCGCGAGAGCCGGATGCTGACGCGTCTCGGCTTCTCCGATACGACGACCACGATCACGCTCGCGGCCTTCGTCGCGCAGGACGATCCGATGTTCAAGCGGGCGGACACCAATGGCGACGGCAAGGTCAGCAAGGAGGAATTCCTCGCGGCCGCGACCAAGATGCCCCATCCCTGAGCATCGTACCGGCGGATCGCATGATGCTTGAGATGGTCAGGCTGGGAACTCGTGCTAGCCTGACCCACTTGCTGATCGTCGACGTCACCAATCGAGGCCGCAATTTGGCAGAGCCGACGCCATCGGCCGATCCGGACGCTCCTGTCGTCGCCCGCCTGATCGCGGGCGACGAAACCGCGCTCGGTGAGCTGATGAAGCGCCATGGCGGCCGCTTGCGCCAGATCGCGCTGCGGATGACCGGACGCAGCGATGATGCCGAGGACATCGTGCAGGATGCCTTCGTCGCCGTCTGGCGACGGGCGGGCGCGCTCAAGGTCGATGGTGCCCCCTTCGGCGCCTATCTGACACGCACGGTCGTCAATCGCTGCATCGACAAGGCGCGTCGTGAAAAGCTGCGCCGGATGATCGGCCTCGATTCCACGCCCGAGCCCGAAGACCAGACGCCGGGCGCCGACCAGGCGGTTGCGTCACGCTCCGAGATGGCTGCTGTCGCGCAGGATCTGAGGGCGTTGCCGGCCCGACAGCGTGCAGCCATCCTGCTCGTATCGACGCAGGAGCACGGTGTCGGCGAGGTCGCCCAGATCATGGGCCTTTCGGTCGGCGCCGTGGAACAGTTGCTCGTCCGCGCACGGCGGACATTGAGAAATCGCGCCTTCGAGCGCATGAACAGCAAGGAAGAGGCGACCGGGGCATGAGCGACATGAACGCTGAGAGCCGGGCGCTCGCGCGTTTTACCGCGGCGCTCGACCAATACGGCCCTGACATGACGCGCTGGCCGCTCGCGGATCGGCGCGATGGGCTGGTGCTGCTGCGCTCGAACGTCACGGCGCAGCGCGAACTCGCCGCCGCGCAGAGCGTCGGAGCGACGCTCGGCCTCCTGACCGAGCCCGATCCGGCATTCGAAGCACGGCTGAGGCGCAACGTGTTCGCTGCGCTCGCGCGGCCGCCGGCCTTCACGCTTTCGCGCTGGCGGATCGCGACCATCAGTTCGCTGGCACTCGCGGCCTCGCTGATGGTCGGCTTCGTGACCGGCGTGGCCCTGCCCGATCCTGACGAGAGCTATCTGGCCGACACGATGTTCCGCACGGTCCAGATGGCCGATCTCGGCAATGCCGATACCGGAGACCAGCCATGAACGTCTCCGGCCTCGCCTTTTCCGGTCGCTCCGCGCTTGCGCTGGTCGCGGTCCTCGCTGTTTCACTTCTGCTGAACTTTGTCGGCATCGGCTATATCGCGTCCGGCTTCGTCGGCCAGCGTGATCGCCCCGTCGGTGCCGAGCGGCTGGTCACGCTCGGGGCCCGCTCTCTGCCGCCCGATCTGAGGCGAGGCATCACGGCGGCGCTCGATCAGCGCAAGGACGACCTCCGCTCGGCCAGCCGTGGCGTCCGCGATGCCCGCCTCGCCTTGTTCGCCGCCATGCGCGCCGAACCCTTCAATGCCGATGCAGTCAGAGCCGCCTTCGCCGATTTGCGCGGCAAGCTCGCCGCGACGTCGGAGATCGGCCAGGACGCGATCGTCGACGCGCTGGAAAAGGCGACGCCGGAGACCCGCGCCGCGATCGAGCCGCCGGGGCGCAGGCGATAGCGCTCAGATCAGCCGCGTGATGGTCTTCTTGCGCCAGAAGAACCAGTAATAGCCGCCCTGCATGATCAGCATCGCAGCAAAGGCCACCGGATAGGCGATCCAGACGCCATCTATGCCGATCGCGCGCGACAGGACATAGGCGACAGGCACCTCCACGCCGATGATCGCGAAGATCGAGATCAGCATCGGAACCAGCACCGTGCCGCTCGCGCGCATCACACCCGAGATGACAGATGCGAGGCCGAAGAGCACATAGCTCCAGAGCGTGATGTGCAGCAGGCTCTGCGCCAGTTCCAGCACGGGCGGGCTGGTCAGGAAGAAGCCGATGATCACGCGCGAGAACAGATAGACCAGCGCGATCAGGGCGCCGGTGATGATCAGGGTCAGCACGATGCCCGTCCGCGTGATCGCGCCGAGGCGGTCGGCACGGCCGGCACCGATTGCCTGGGCCCCGAAAATCGAGGCGGTGATGGCGATCGATATGGCCGGGAACTGGACATAGCTCACCACCTGATTGACCGTGCCATAGGCTGCCGTCGCCTCCGATCCGAAGCCGTTGACGAGCGAAAGCACCGCCACCTCGGCGAGCGAGACCAGGATCAGCTGGACGCCGGTCGGCAGGCCGATCCTGAGCACGGAACCGAGGATCTTCCGATCGACCCGAAGCGCGCGGATAAGTGTCGCATCGGGCGCGAGCGGATGGCCGCGCCGGCGCAGATACCAAGCGAGCCAGATCATCGCGAGCGTGAAGGACAGGACTGAGGCGCAGGCCCCGGACACAATGCCGAGCCGGGGCAAGCCGAACCAGCCCTCGATCAGCGCCGGCGTGACGACGAGTCCGATCGCCGTCGACAAGGCGAGCGCGTAGAGCGGCGTGACCGTATCACCCACGCCGCGCATCATCGCCGTCGTCAGCAGGAAGACGAACAGGCCCGGCATCGCGATCAGCATGATGCGGGCATAGGCGGTGGAATCCGGCAGGATGTCCGGCGGCGTGCCGACGGCGGCCAGCAGTGGCGTGGTGAAGAAGCCGCCGAAGATCGCGACCAGGATGCCGAACAGGATCGCCACGGTCAGCGTCGTGCCCGCGACAGCCTTGACGCTGTCATATTCCTTCGCGCCATAGGCCTGGCCAATCAGCACCGAGGCACCCGCGCCGAGGCCGATGATGAAGGAGATGAACAGGAACAGGATCGGGAAGAAAGCGGAGACGGCCGCGAGGGCGTTCACGCCGATCATCTGCCCGAGATAGATGTTGTTGACCGTGCCCGACAGCGCCTGGAGCACATTGCTCAGCATCATCGGCCCGAGAAAGATCAGGAAGGTCTTCCAGAGAGGACCCTCCGGCAGCAAACGCCGTTCAGACATGATCTGGGAATTTCCGTCAGTTGGCGAAGGCGGGGGCCGCAAGTTCACGCGCATAATTGCGCACATCCGGCGGCCACGCCTCTATACGTTCATCGAAGCGCGCCCGATCACCGGCGAAGAGGGCGCGGGCCGCTTCCTCGAAGCCGGGAAGATCGCCCGCCATCGTCATCATGAAGCGATTGGCGGCATCCTGCGCCTGGCGAATGCGGTCGCGGCCTTCATGGGCGCGCCGGGCATCCTCGACCAGCCGGCGCAGCGCGACGGAGGCGCCGCCGGGCTGTGCGTTCAGCCAATCCCAATGGCGCGGCAGCAATGTCACCTCGCGCGCCACCACGCCGAGCTTCGGCCGCCCGGGCCCGCGCGGCTGCTCGGGCACGGCGACCGTCTCATCGGCGGCCTTGGCCTTCAGGCGACGGCGGACATCATCGGCCGTGCCGCGGAAATCGACCTCGATCGGCCGGCTGGTCTCGTCGTCGAAGATCGTGACGGCGAGGGCATCGCCCTGATCGAGGACGGCCTTCGCCTTCAGCGCGACATCGGAGAGGAGCCCCGAGGCGATCCGCCGCCAGCCCTGAAACGCGGTGCATTGTGTGTTCTCGTCGATCATGACCGATCTCCGCCTGCCATGGACAACGATCTAGGCCGGGCCCGCCACGAAGTCAATATTACCCGGATAATTTAAGCAGGCCATCAATGACGGGAAAGGCGGATCGCGCCTTACCCCTGGATCGCGAGCCGCTCCGCACGCTGGCGCTCGACCTCGCGGCGCTTCGTCACGATCGAGGCGATCAGCACGCCGGTCGTGACGATGGCGATCAGCACCGTACAGACAGCGTTGATCTCCGGCGTCACGCCGAGGCGCACCTGGCTGTAGATCTTCATCGGCAGGGTCGTCGCGCCCGGTCCGGTCGTGAAGCTCGCGATCACGAGATCGTCGAGCGACAGCGTGAAGGCCAGCATCCAGCCGGCGACGACGCCCGGCAGGATCAGCGGCAGCGTCACGGCGAAGAACGTCTTGGCGGGGGTGGCGCCGAGATCGAGCGCGGCCTCTTCGAGGCTCATGTCGAAGGTCACGAGACGCGACTGCACCACCACCGTGACGAAGCACATGGTGAAGGTGACATGCGCGATCACGACGGTCCAGAAGCCGCGATCGAAGCCGATGGCGACGAAGAGCAGCAGGAGCGACAGGCCCGTGATCACGTCGGGCATGACGAGCGGCGCATAGACCATGCCGGAGAACAGCGTGCGGCCATGGAAGCGGCCATAGCGGACCAGCGTCAGCGCCGCCAGCGTGCCGAGGATCGTGGCGAGCGTCGCCGTCAGCAGCGCGATGCGGACCGTGACCCAGGCGGCGTCGAGCAGGCTCTGATTGCTCAGCATCGACACGTACCATTTGGTCGAGAAGCCGGCCCAGACGGTGACGAGCTTGGATTCGTTGAACGAATAGATCACCAGGATGATGATCGGGATGTAGAGAAACGCGAAGCCGAGCGTGATCGAGGTGACGTTGAACCAGGAGGGGCCGCGTCTCATCGTGCCTTCTCCGCTTCTTTTTGCTGCTGGTTCTGGAAATAGACGATCGGGATCACGAGGATCAGCAGCAGGATGACGGCCACCGCCGAGGCGACCGGCCAGTCCCTGTTATTGAAGAATTCGTTCCAGAGCGTCCGCCCGATCATGATCGTGTTGGAGCCGCCGAGCAGGTCCGGGATCACGAACTCGCCGACGACGGGAATGAAGACGAGGAAGCAGCCGGCGACGACGCCGGGCAGGGAGAGCGGAAAGGTGATCTTCCAGAAAGCCTGGATCGGCGGGCAGCCGAGATCAGCCGCCGCCTCGAGCAGGGTTTCGTCCATTTTCTCGAGCGCCGCATAGAGCGGCAGGATCATGAAGGGCAAATAGGAATAGACGATGCCGATATAGACCGCCCAGTCTGTCGACATGATCACCAGCGGCTTGTCGATGACGCCGAGCCAAAGCAGGAACTGGTTGAGCAGGCCTTCCTGCTTCAGGATGCCGATCCACGCATAGACGCGGATCAGGAACGAGGTCCAGAACGGCAGGATCACCAGCATCAGGAGCGAGGGGCGCCATTCCTTGCGGGCGCGTGCCATGCCATAGGCGATCGGATAGGCGACGATCAGGATCAGCACGGTCGAGACGAAGGCGATGCGCAGGCTGGTGAGATAGGAGCGCCAATAGAGCGAATCTTCCGTGAGGAAGACGTAATTGTCGAAGGTGAATTCCTTGACGCTGTCCCAGATGCCGGAGAGGCCGCCGGAAAGGTCGAACACCGGCGTATAGGGCGGCAATGCGATCGCCGTCGTCGAGAAGGAGATCTTCACGACGATGAAGAACGGCACCAGGAAGAGAAGCAGCATCCAGACATAGGGAATCGCGACCACGAGCCAGCGGAGCCGGCCCCGCTTTGCGAGAGCGGCGGGGGCCGCAATACCGGGCGGCGGTGTCGGCTGGGTATCGGTCACGGCCATGAGGTTCCCCCTACCGCGTCAGCACGACGCCGCCATCGCGGGTCCAGCTCAGCCACACCTTGTCTTCCCATGTGATCGGGCGCTCGACCAGGCGGGTCGTGTTGGTGATGGTCGACTTGACGGTCGCGCCTGTCGCCAGACGAACATGGTAGATCGAGACATCGCCGAGATAGCCGATATCCCAGACCTCGCCCGAGACGGCATTGACGTTCGGATCGGCCGGCGGCGTCAGCGAGATCGTGACCTTTTCCGGCCGGATGGCGAACCAGGCCTGGTCGCCGACACGGGCAGAGACATCCTGCGCGACATCGACGGTCGCGCCCGTGCCGACGCATTCGAGCTTGGCGCCGCCGGCTCCCACACTCGAAAGCCGCCCTTCCAGCAGATTGATGTCGCCGATGAAGTCCGCGACATAGCGCGAATTGGGCTGCTCGTAGATCTCTGCCGGCGTCGCGATCTGGATGATCTTGCCACGGTCCATCACGGCGATGCGGTCGGCAACGGTCATGGCCTCTTCCTGGTCGTGCGTCACGATCAGGAAGGTCATGCCGAGCCGCATCTGCAGGTCGGTCAGTTCGAACTGGGTCTCCTCGCGCAGCTTCTTGTCGAGCGCGCCGAGCGGTTCGTCGAGCAGCAGCACCTTGGGCTTCTTGGCGAGCGAGCGGGCGAGCGCCACGCGCTGGCGCTGGCCGCCGGAAAGCTGGTGCGGCTTGCGCTTGGCGAACTGCTCGAGCTTGACGAGGGTAAGCATCTCGTCGACGCGCGCCACGATATCGGCCTTGGGCATGCCGTCCTGCTTGAGCCCGAAGGCGATATTCTCCCAGACCGACATGTGCGGAAACAGCGCATAGGACTGGAACATCATGTTGGTCGGCCGCCTGTAGGGCGGAATACCGACGAGGTCCTGCCCATCGAGCAGGACATGCCCCCTGGTCGGCTCCTCGAAGCCCGCGACCATGCGCATCAAGGTGGTCTTGCCGCAGCCCGACGGCCCGAGCAGCGCGAAGAACTCGCGCTCGTAAATGCCGAGCGAGAGATCATCGACGGCGGTGAAATCGCCGAATGTCTTGGTGACGTTCCTGAATTCGATGAATGGCTTCGCGTTCGGATCATTCCACGGTGCAAAGGATCGCCGGACCGGCCCGATCGCTTTAGCTGCCATCGCCTATCAGCCTTCTTGCCCTCGGATCCCGCCTGAGATCCTGCCCCCGATATGAAACGGGCCCGGTCTATGCCGGGCCCGCGAAGCGATCTTAGCTGCCGGTCTTCACCTTCGTCCAGAGACGCGTCAGCACGCGCTGGACCTTCGGATCGTTCGGCGTCGTCGTGTAGAGATGGGAGAGCGTCGTCGGGTCCGGATAGATCGACGTGTCCTTCAGAATGTCCGGATTGACGTATTTCTGCGATTCCAGATTGCCGTTCGGATAGTTCACGTAATCCGTCGCCTTGGCGATCACCTGCGGCGTCTGGATATAGTTGATGAAGGCGAAGGCGGCGTCCGCATTCGGCGCATCCTTCGGCACGACCATCGAATCCATCCAGAGCAGCGCGCCTTCCTTCGGGATCGAATAGGCGATCTCGACGCCGTTCTTGGCCTCGGCGGCGCGGTCGCGCGCCTGGAGGATATCGCCGGAGAAGCCGAAGGCGATGCAGGCATCGCCATTGGCGAGCGCCTCGATGAACTCCGAGGAATGGAACTTGCGGATATAGGGGCGGACGGATTCGATCAGCGCCGCGGCCTTTTCGAGATCGGCGGTCTCCTTCGAATCGGGCGGCAGGCCGAGATAGTTGAGCGCCGCCGGCATGACGTCGTCGGCCGAATCGAGGACATAGATGCCGCAATCGGCGAACTTCGCCGCGACTTCCGGCTTGAAGATCATGTCCATCGAATTGACCGGCGCATCGGCCATGCGATCGGCGATCAGCTTCTTGTTGTAGCCAATGCCGGTGGTGCCCCACATGTAGTTCACGGCATATTGGTTGCCGGGATCATAGGTCTCGAGGCGCTTGTAGATCTCCGGCCAGGCATATTGCAGGTTCGGGATCTTCGACTTGTCGAGCGGCTGGAACACGCCGGCCTGGATCAGGCGCTGCATGTTGCGATCGGTCGGCACGACGATGTCGTAGCCCGAGCCGCCCGCCAGCATCTTGGTCTCGACCATCTCGTTGGAATCATAGACGTCGTAGACGACCTTGATCCCGGTCTGCTTGGTGAAATCCTCCAGGATGGTCGGATCGATATAGTCCGACCAGTTGTAGATGTGGACTTCCTTGTCGGCGGCCATGGCCAGCACGGAGCCACCGACAAGCATCGCCGCGGACAGAACCACGCGGCTCAATATCGTCTTCATCAGTTCACCCTCTGCAGTGATGCCGGATCGACGGCCTGGGACGGCTTTGGACAGGCCTCTTTTTTAGACGTTATGAGGCTTTGCCGATTTGCTCAACAGATTCATGCTGCGACGCCGCACTCTTGCTGACGCACCCGTCACAGTTGACTTCGGCGTGACCGTGACGACACTTCCCCTGTCATGCTGGCGTTAGCCCAAGGAGAAACCGTGACGAAACGGAAGAAGCCCACGAAAGCGCCCGAAGACGCGATCAGGGGTACGAAGTCGATCGAGGACGCCCGTGAATGGCTGCGCGCCCGCGGCATCGAAGACATCGAATGCATCGTTCCCGATCAGGCTGGCGTGGCGCGTGGCAAGATGATGCCGGTCGGCAAGTTCCTGACCGGGCCGACCATGTCCATGCCCGGTTCGATCCTGACGCAGACCATTACGGGCGACTATCCGCCCGACGACGAGGACTATAAGAGCGACGAAGCCGACAACGACATCCTGTTCGAGCCGGACTTCTCGACGCTCGCCGTCGTGCCCTGGGAGAGCGATCCCACGGCCCAGATCATCCATGACGGCTATCACCGCGATGGGCGGCCGGTCGAAACGGCGCCGCGCCAGGTGCTGCGCCGCATGGTCGAGCTCTACCAGCACCAGGGCTGGAAGCCGGTCGTCGCGCCCGAAATCGAATTCTACCTCGTCAAGCCGAACACCGATCCCGACTACCAACTCGAGCCGCCGACCGGCCGCTCCGGCCGGCCCGAGGCGGCGCGGCAATCCTATTCGATCGCGGCGATCAACGAGTTCGACGATCTCTTCGACGACATCTACGATTTTTCTGAAGCGCAGGGCCTCGAGATCGACACGCTGATCCACGAGGAAGGCGCGGCGCAGATGGAAATCAATCTGCTGCATGGCGATCCGCTGGCGCTCGCCGACCAGGTGTTCCTGTTCAAGCGGACGATCCGCGAGGCGGCGCTGCGCCACGACATGTACGCGACCTTCATGGCCAAGCCGATGTCGCGCGAGCCCGGCTCGGCGATGCATATCCACCAGTCGGTCGTCGACGCCGAGACGGGCCGGAACATCTTCTCCGACGCCGATGGCGACCCGACGCCGGAATTCTTCTCCTTCATCGGCGGCTCGCAGAAATATCTGCCGGCGGTGATGTGCATGCTGGCGCCCTATGTGAACTCCTATCGCCGGCTCGTCCGCTCGTCCTCCGCCCCCGTCAACACGCAATGGGGCTATGACAACCGGACGGTCGGGCTCCGCGTGCCGAACTCCTCGCCGGCCGGACGTCGGCTCGAAAACCGGCTCCCCTCCTCCGATGCCAACCCCTATCTCGCCATCGCCGCCTCGCTCGCCTGCGGCTATCTCGGCCTGATCGAAAGCCAGAAGCCGGGCGAGCCGGTCAGCGGCTCCGCCAATTCCGACGAGATCGACCTGCCGCGCAGCATTCTCGAAGCCGTCTCGGTGTTCGAGGAATGCGAGGAACTGGTCGAGATCTTCGGCAAGCGCTTCGTCTCGACCTATCGCGCGATCAAGCAGGCCGAATATGAGACCTTCATGCAGGTGATCAGCCCGTGGGAACGCGAATTCCTGCTGCTGAATGTGTGAGGCGCGCTGGTCGGCTCTCCGGGCCATGTGACTGCCGGGCTTGACCCGGCAATCCAGACTGGTGGCTGGTGCAGTTGAAGCTGGATTGCCGGGCCGAGCCCGGCAATGACAACGGATAGTGGATTTCCAGGAAGCGTGGCTGCCAAATTGACCAAACTCTCCAATCTGACGGCCGATTATCGCGCACGCGATGCGGCGCATCACATCCACGCCTTCTCGGATATGAAGGCGCTCAATGCCGAGGGCAGCCGCGTCATCGTCAGGGCCGAGGGGTCGTGGATCTACGATTCCGACGGTAATCGCATCCTCGACGGCATGGCCGGCCTCTGGTGCGTCAATATCGGTCACGGCCGCAAGGAGATCGCCGACGCCATCCAGCGCCAGATGGCCGATCTCTCCTATTACAACACCTTCTTCAAGACGACCCACCCGCCGGCCATCGCGCTTTCGGAAACGCTCGCGCGCCTCGCGCCGCCGCAGTTCAACCATGTCTTCTATGTCGGCTCGGGCTCGGAGGCGAACGACACCGTCATCCGCATGGTCCGCCATTATTGGGCGAGCCTCGGCAAGCCGGGCAAGTCGGTCATCATCGCGCGCAACAACGCCTATCACGGCTCAACCATGGGCGGCGCCAGCCTTGGCGGCATGAAGTCGATGCACAGCCAGGGCGGCCTGCCGATCCCCGGCATCCACCATATCGCTCAGCCCTACTGGTTCGGCGAGGGCGGCGACGCGACTCCAGAGGAATTCGGCGTGCAGGCTGCGCGCGAGCTCGAAAAGGCGATCGAGGCGATCGGAGAGGAGAATATCGGCGCCTTCATCGCCGAGCCGATCCAGGGCGCCGGCGGCGTCATCATTCCGCCCTCCACCTATTGGCCCGAGATCGCGCGCATCCTGAAGGATCGCGAGATCCTGCTCGTTGCCGACGAGGTCATCACCGGCTTCGGCCGCACCGGCAACTGGTTCGGCTCCGAGACCTTCGGCATCGCCGCCGACCTGATGCCGATCGCCAAGGGGCTTTCATCAGGCTATCTGCCGATTGGCGGCGTCATGGTCTCCGACAAGGTCTCCGATGTGCTGATCGGGCCGGGCGGCGAATTCCATCATGGCTTCACCTATGGCGCGCATCCGGTCGCCGCTGCGGCGGCGCTCGAAAACCTGCGCATCATCGAGGATGAGAAGCTGGTCGACCGCGTCCGCGACGATATCGGACCCTATCTGCAAGCCGGCTGGAAGGCGCTCGGCGAGCATCCGCTGGTGGGCGAAGCCCGCATGACCGGGCTGATGGGCGCGCTAGAACTGGTACCGAACAAGCCGTCGCGGCAGCAGAAATTCCCGGATACGGGCAAGGTCGGCACGATCGCGCGCGATTTCTCGTTCAAGAACGGGCTCGTCATGCGCGCAGTGCGGGATTCGCTGATCCTCTCCCCGCCACTCACGCTCTCTCATGACGAGGCGGACCAGCTTCTGGCGATCGCGAAGACGACGCTGGACGACACCTACGCCGAAGTGAAGCGGCTGGGTTTGATTTGAAGCGGATCGCCCCCTTCGTTCTGGCCCCCTCCCCAACCCTCCCTGCAAGGGAGAGGGAGGTGGTTCGGCCGGAGCCTTTCATCGGCGCTACGGCATGACCCAGCCGCACGCTCCCTCCTGGTACGCCGCGACCGCCGACCAGAACCTGACATTTCCGCCGCTCGACGGCGACGCCAAGGCGCATGTCGCGATCATTGGCGGCGGGTTTACGGGTCTTTCCTGCGCGCTGCATCTGGCCGAAGCCGGCATCGACGTCGTCCTGATCGAGGCGGAGAAAATCGGCTGGGGCGCATCGGGGCGCAATGGCGGCCAGCTTCACACCGGCCAGCGCCGCGACCAGGACTGGCTGGAACGCCATCTCGGCCGCCCGGCGGCGCATGAGCTCTGGGGCCTCGCCGAGGAATCCAAGGCGTTGGTGATGAGCCTGATCGAGCGGCACGGCATCGACGCGGAATGGCGCCCGGGCCTGATCGAGGCCGTGCACAAGCAAAGGCTGGTCGCGGAAGAGCGCCACTATGTCGAGAAGCTCAATGTCGATTATGGCTACAGCCATGCCGAATGGATCGAGCGCGACCGCCTGCCGGCCATGATCGGCTCCGATGGCTATTATGGCGGGCGGCTCGATCGCACCGCCGGCCATCTCCACCCGCTCAAATTCGCGCAAGGTCTCGCCCGCGCGGCGCAGAAGGCCGGCGCGCGCATTCATGAGGGAACGGGGGCGATCCGCCTCGACAAGGGCAAGGCGACCGTCATCGAGACCGGGCGTGGCCGCATCACGGCCGACATCGTGGTTCTCGCCGGCAATGGTCTTCTCGACGGCATAGACGAGGAGACCGAGACCAGCGCCATGCCGATCAAGAACTATATCCTGACGACCGAGCCGATCGGCGCAGGCGAGCCGGGTGGGCTCATTCCCGGCGGCGAGGCGGTCTCGGATTCGCGCTTCGTAGTCTATTACTGGCGCCCGACGCCGGACGGCCGCATCCTCTTCGGCGGCGGCGAGACCTATTCGCGCAGAGACCCGGCCGATATCGTCGCCTTCGTCCGCGCCCATCTGCTCAAGATCTATCCGAAGCTCGCCAATGCGCGGATCGATTATGGATGGGGTGGCACGCTCGCCGTGACGGTCAATCGCCTGCCCTTTCTGCGCCGGCTGAAGACCGGCGTCTATGCGGCATCCGGCTATTCCGGCCAGGGCGTGGCACTGGCGCCCTTCGGCGGCAAGGTCATCGCCGAGGCGATCCTCGGCGATCCCGGCAAGCTCGACCGCTTCGCCGCCCTGCCCTGCCCGCGCTTTCCCGGCGGCAAGCTGCTGCGCTGGCCGGCGCTGGTCGCGGGCATGAGCTGGTACGCGCTCCGCGACCGGATCTGACGACAGGTTCAGCCCGCGCTGGCCATTTCCGCTTCCAGGCGATCGAGAACTTCGCCGTTCTTCTCCGTCACGAAGGCACGGATCGCGTCGCAGTCCTCCTTGGTGGGGAAGCTCATGCGCATTTCGAGATCCGTCTGGCCGCCGAGATCGGTCAGGGCGAAGGTCATGCGGAAAATATGACCGTTCAGATGGTCGAAGACGATCCGTTTCGGCTCGTCCACATCGACGAAGACGCTCTCGTTCGGATAGTTCTGGCCGTCTGGACCGTGCATGACGAAGCGCCAGGCGCCGCCCGGCCGCAGGTCATATTCATGGAAGGTGTTGGTGAAGCCGTTCGGCCCCCACCAGTTCTTCAGCCGTTCCGGATCGGACCACGCCTTGAACAGCTCGGCCGGCGGCAGATCGACAATGCGATGCAGCACGACGGCGTGCTGGTCATCGCCACCATCCTCCTCCAGGGACCGCCCGAGCGTCTCGATCAGTTGGCGCGTACCGTGCTCGCGGCTCGAATTGTCGTCATATCCATCAAGGAACACTCCTTGCTCGGTGACGACGAGGCGGGTGCCGCTGCCTTCCGGCTTCATCTCGATCGTGGCGAGCGAGACCGAGATCTTCCTGTCGTCGAGATGCATCTCGTAGCTGTAGACGATGCGCTCGTTCGGCACGATGTCCCAATAGAGCGCCTCGAATGAATGCTGCGGCCCTCCGGCCGGGCCGCCGCGATTGACCTCGCGACCGCCGACGCGAAAATCCATCGAGCGCTCGCCTTGGTCCCACTCCTTCGGTCCGCCGAACCAGCGCGCCTTGGCCTTCTCATCGGCAAAGGCGTTGAAGACGCGCCCCGGGGCCGCGGCGAAGACGCGGTCGATTACGAATGTCGCGTGCTCGGCCGTTCGTTTCGTCATGATCTCCTCCTTCATTTCGATTGATCCTCTTCCTCGGCGAGGAAAGCGGCGAGCCGGTCGAACCGGGTCTCCCAGACCGCCCGCCGTTCCGCGACCCAGTCCTCCACCGTCTTCAATGTCTCCGGCTCGATCCGGCAGGTCCGCACGCGGCCGACCTTTTCGGAGCGAACCAGCCCGCTCGCTTCCAGCACCTGCAAATGCTGCAGCACGGCCGGCAGCGACATGGAAAGCGGCTCGGCCAGCGCGCTGACCGAGACGGGCCCGCGCGTCAGCCGCTCGACGATGGTGCGCCGCGTCGGATCGGCGAGCGCATGAAAGACCTGATCGAGTACGGCTGATTGGTTAAGCATATGCTTAAGTATCACGATTGACGGCCCCTATCAAGGCCGTGCTACAGGGCGAAGCGCGCAGGACGCGGCCACGAAGCCCGGCACCGGACAGCCCGCGCGACTTCGGCTACCATCGCCGCAGCGTTTTGAGGGAGGATGCAATGACGCGGGTGGTGATCATCGGCGGCAGCGGCCATGTCGGGACCTATCTGGTGCCGCGGCTCGTGGAAGCCGGTTTCGACGTCGTGAATGTGAGCCGGGGCCAGCGTGCGCCCTATCAACCGCACGGCGCCTGGACGCAGGTGGAGACGCTTGCCGTCGACCGGGTGGCCGAGGAGGCAGCCGGCACGTTCGGCGAAACGATCCGTTCGCTCCGCCCCGACATTGTCATCGACATGATCTGCTTCACGCTCGACAGCGCCCGCCATCTGGTCGAGGCGCTGGACGGACAAGTGCAGCACTTCCTGCATACCGGCACGATCTGGGTGCACGGCCCCAGCGTCACCGTGCCGACGCTGGAGACCGCACCGCGCCGGCCCTTTGGCGAGTACGGCATCCAGAAGGCGGCGATTGAGGCCTATCTGCTCGACCATGCCCGCCGCACGGGCTTTCCCGCCACCATCGTCCATCCGGGACATATTGTCGGCCCGGGCTGGGCGCCGCTCAATCCGGCCGGCCATTTCGATCCCGAGATCTTCACCGCGCTCGCCACCGAACGCGAGGTGACGATCGCCAATTTCGGTCTCGAAACCGTCCACCATGTCCATGCCGACGACGTGGCGCAGATGTTCATGGCCGCGATCGCGCATTGGAGCCAGGCGAAGGGCGAGGCCTTCCACACGGTCTCGCCGGCCGCCATCAGCCTTTGTGGCTATGCGGAGGCCGTTGCGGGATGGTTCGGCCGCGAAGCCAGGCTCCGCTTCGTGCCATGGCCGGAGTTCGAAGGCCTGCACAGCCCGGAGCTGGCGCAGGCCACCTTCGACCACATCGCCCACAGCCCCAACTGCTCGATCGAGAAGGCGGTCCGCCTGCTCGGCTACAAGCCGCGCTACAACTCGCTCGAAGCGGTCTATGAGGCCGTCCAGTGGCTTGTCGAGGCCGGCACCGTCCGCCGGGAGTGAAGCCGAGCAACATTCAGAAACAAATCAATCGATCGTTTGACAAAATCAATCGATCGATTGATATATCGGCCAGAATTGCGGACGATAAGGAGCGAATCTTGGCCAAGCTTGAACTGGAAGCGAGCGAGCGCGACGCGGGCGGCAGTGGCCCCCAGATGCCGGCCTCGCGTCATTATCGCAAGGCGCGCCATGATCGCGGCGCGGAAACCCGGCACCGACTGCTCCTCGCAGCGCTCGACGCCTTCGGCCGCTATGGCTTCGAGGCGGCTTCGACGCGCGACATCGCCAAGCGCGCCGACGCGAATCTGGCTGCCATCGTCTATCATTTCGGGAGCAAGGAAGCCCTTCACCGTGCGGTGACCGAATATGTGATCGAACAGATCACGCGCCACATGCACACCGAACAGGCGGAGGCGCGGGACTACCTGAATGGCTCGCCGGACAAGGCGGGCGCGCGAATCATGCTGCGAAAGCTGATCCGCTGGAAGGTTCAGTCCATGCTCCGCGAGGAAGAGGCGGAGCTTTGGTCTCGCTTCATCCTGCGCGAGCAGATGGACCCGTCTTCGACCTTCGATGCCGTCTATGAGCATCTTTGCAGCGACCAGGATCCGCTCAACGGGCTGATCGGCATTCTGTTCGACCTTGCGCCGCAATCGGACGAGGCGATCGTGCGGAGCGCGACGATCATGGGGCAGATCTTCATCTTCCACATCGGGCGGCCGATGATCTTGCGCCGGCTGGGGCGAAACGCGCTCGGTGACGAGGAGCTGGACTTGATCGCCCGGGTGGTCGAGGAGAATATCGACAGGATCGTCGGTTTCGCTCTCCCTCTCGAAACGGCAGCATGACATCATCGAGGCTTGCTTCATCGGTCTTCTTCGCCCTGATCGCCGCTGCCGTTTCGGCCTGTGGCGAGAAGGCGGGAGCGCCGACGATGCAGGGCTATATCGAGGGTGAGTATGTCCTGATCGGACCCGAGACCGGCGGGCGGCTCACCAATCTGGCGGTCAAGCGCGGCGACCATGTCGCCGCGGACGCCGTTCTCTTCGAGCAGGATGATCGCGACGAACGGTCCGCCCTTGTCGAAGCCGAGGCCAAGCGGGCGGCCGGCGCCGCCACGCTGGCCGATTTGAAGAGCGGCAGGCGGCCTGAGGAAATCCGTGTTCTCGACGCCCAGCTCGCCGAGGCCGAGGCGACGTTGACTGCGGCACAGAAGGCCTATGATCGCTATCAGGCGCTCTCGAGCAAGGCCGTGGCCTCGGTCGCATCGCTCGATCAATCGACCGCCGACCTCGACGTCGCCAAAGCCAGGGTCGGCGCCGCCCGCGAGAACCGTGCGGTTGCGGAACTCGCAGCGCGCCCCGACGCCATTGATGCCGCGACGCAGAACCTCGCCGCGCTCGATGCGGCTGTTCAAGCGGCCCAGACGGCGCTCGCGCGGCGCAGCCGCTCGGCCCCCACGGCCGGGCGGATCGAGAACACATTCTATCGCGTCGGCGAGATGGTGCCGGCCGGCCAGGCCGTCATCTCGCTGCTGCCGGAAAGCGGCGCCCGCAAGGTCGTCTTCTTCGTGCCGGAGACCTCCCGGTCGCGCGTTGCGCCCGGCACCCGCATCGCCATTGGCTGCGACGGCTGCGCCAGCGGTCTCGCGGCCACCGTCTCGAATGTCGCCACCGACGCCGAGTTCGCGCCGCCGGTGATCTATTCCAAGGAAAGCCGCGCCAAGCTGGTCTTCCGCGTCGAGGCCCTGCCGGAAGGGGCCGCTTTGCAGCTCGATCCCGGACAGCCGCTCGATATCACGCTCGCGTCCGGGAGCTGACCATTGTGGCCGACGCCATGGCGGGCGAGACAGTCATCGCGATTTCCGGCCTGACCAAGAGCTTCGGCGGCAAGAAGGTCGTCGATGATGTCGCCCTCGATGTGAAGCGGGGCGAAATCGTCGGCTTCCTCGGGCCCAACGGTTCCGGCAAGACGACGACGATCCGCATGATCTGCGGCCTGCTCAAGCCGGATTCGGGCTCCGGCACCTGCCTCGGCATGGACATTCTGAAGGATGCCGACCGGATCAAGCGCGAGGTCGGCTACATGACGCAGCGCTTCTCCTTCTACGAGGACCTGACGATCCGCGAGAATCTCGATTTCGTTGCACGGATCTATGCGATCGATCATCGGAAGGAGCGCGTCCGGGAAACGTTGGAGCGGCTCGGCCTGACCTCCCGGCGCAACCAGCTGGCCGGCTCGCTCTCGGGCGGTTGGAAGCAGCGTCTCGCGCTCGCCGCCTCCGTCATGCACCAGCCGAAACTATTGCTGCTCGACGAGCCCACCGCCGGGGTCGACCCGCTCGCGCGGCGGGAGTTCTGGGACGAGATCCATCGGCTCGCGGCGGACGGCCTCACCGTCCTCGTCTCGACCCATTACATGGACGAGGCCGAGCGCTGCCATCGCATCATCTATATCGCCTATGGCCATATCGTCGCCCGCGGGACGGTCGCCGAGGTGATCGCGCAATCTGGCCTCTCCACCATGATCATCAGCGGCGGCGACATCATCGCCATCGCCAATGCGGTGCGTGACCGACCAGGCGTGGAGCAGGTTGCGCCGTTCGGCAATGATCTCCATGTCGTCGGGCCCGATCCCATGGTCCTGCAACAGGCCGTCGACACCGCGCTGGCGGAGATCGGCAGCGCGGCCGTCGCCCGGCCCGGCGAGACGAGCCTCGAAGACGTCTTCATCCGCCTGATGCAGACGGCGCGGATCGAGGACCGACCGCCCAACGGGCCCGACGAGAACGGACGCCCCGCGTGAGTGCCGCCAGCCGCTTCTCGCCCTCGCGCATCAGCGCACTGATGATCAAGGAGATCATCCAGCTGAAGCGCGACCGGCTGACCTTCGCGATGATCCTCGTGATTCCGGTGCTGCAACTCGTCCTGTTCGGCTATGCGATCAATACCGACCCGAAGCGCCTGCCGGCTCTGATCACCGCCGCCGATAACGGGCCGAACGTGCGCGCGATCGTCGCGGCGCTGGCGAGCTCGGACTATTTCGCGATCGCGCCGGGGATTGCGAGCGAGGCGGACGCCGACAAGGCGCTGATGGACGGCACGGCCGCCTATGTCATTTCCATTCCGCCCGATTTCGAGCGCGACCTGGTGCGCGGTCTGAGGCCCCAGATCCTGATCGAGGCCGATGCGACCGATCCCTCGGCGACGTCGAACACGCTGGGCGCGCTGCCCCAGATCATCGATATTGCGCTGGCGCGGCAGCTTGCCGGGCCGCTCGCGACCAAGGCGACGACGCCATCGGCGGTCGATCTCATCATTCACCGCCGCTACAATCCCGAGGGCATCACCGCGTACAACATCGTGCCCGGCCTGCTCGGCACCATCCTCACCATGACGACGATCCTGATGACGGCACTGGCGCTGACACGCGAGCGAGAGCGCGGCACGCTCGAAAACCTCATGGCCATGCCGGCGACGCCGGTCGAGATCATGATCGGCAAGATCGTGCCCTATATCGGCATCGGGCTGGTGCAGGTGTCGCTGATCCTGATCTGCGCCGAGTTCCTGTTCCACGTGCCGATGATGGGATCGATGGCGTTGCTGCTCGCCGCCACGCTGGTCTTCATCGCCGCCAATGTGACGCTGGGCTACACGTTCTCGACGATCGCGCGGAGCCAGATGCAGGCGATGCAGATGACCTTCTTCTGGTTCCTGCCCTCGATCCTGCTTTCCGGCTTCATGTTCCCTTTTCGCGGCATGCCGGAATGGGCCCAATGGGTCGGCTCGGTCCTGCCGCTGACGCATTATCTGCGCTCGGTGCGCGGCATCATGCTGAAGGGCAGCCACATGGGCGACATCAGCGGGGAGCTCGGCGCGATCGCAGCCTTCTGGCTCGTCGTCGCGACCATCGCCCTCTTCCGCTATCGGCGGACGCTGGACTGAGCAGAAGGCGAGCAGCCCATTCGAGCCGTCATCCCCGCGCAAGCGGGGATCCATTCAGCCGAAGCGCCGGGAGCTTTGCCGAGCGTCTTAACAGCTGAATGGATCCCGGGTCTTCGCCCGGGATGACGGAGTCTTGTTCGGACCGGTCGCAGACCGATACCGCGAAAGTGGAACGTCTTTACGCCTGCGGAGCCGGGGCTTCCGGGGTCGTCTCGGCCGGGACGGACGCGTTGAGCGCGTCGCGGAGCGCCTGCTCCTTGGTGTGGTCGAGCGAGGTCTTGAGCACGACGCCGCCCGAGCCCTTGATCTCTTCCAGGACCTTGTCGGCCGTCATCTGCTTGATCAGCACGAAGAGCGCCGCATTGCCCGGCTGGATGCTCTCGGCGAGTTCCTTGATGAACTTGTCGTCGATGCCGAAATCGGCCAGCGCGCCACCGAGGGCGCCCGAGGCGGCACCGATCGCCGCGCCGACGACCGGCATCAGGAACAGCGTACCGATCAGCAGGCCCCAGAAGCCGCCCGAAATGGCGCCCGTCGCCGTCGTGTTGACGAGCTGGTTCAGCTTGATGTGGCCGCTCTCGGTCTTCACCGCGATCACCGCGTCGGCGAGCGTGATCAGATATTCCTTCTGCAGCTTCAGAAGGTGCTGACGAACCTCTTCAGCCTTTTCTTCGGACGGATAGACGATGACAACGAGATCGGACATGGAGCGAACCTCACGCTAGTTGGGCTTTATGCCGACGCTTGCATAGCATGCTCACAAGCCGATGACAGTCCGCAACAATACGGAGCCGCACAGTCTCGTGTGGCCTATTCGGCCGCCTTCGGAGCCGGCCGCCGCGCCCAGGGCCGCTTGCCGGCGGGCACTTCGCCGATGTCCGAAGCGGGCTGATAATATTCCGTGACCTCGGGCCAGCGCCCCTCTTCCAGCCCCTTTAGGACCAGCGGATCACTGGTCGAGAATGCGTCGAAGCCGACGCGTTTCAGGAATGGCATCTGGTCGAGGAAGAAGGCGCCGACGGCGCGCAATTCGCCCGTGAAGCCGTCACGGTCGCGCAGCAACCGGCCGATCGAGAAGGCGCGGCCATCGGCGAATTTCGGCAGGTCGAGCGCGATGACGGAGAAGCGCGAGAGGTCACCGACGATATCGGACCAGTCGGCGCCCGGTGGAATGAGCAGGCCGATCGGTGTATTGCGCCCGAGCAACTGGTCGCGCTCGGCGCGAAAACGCGCCAGCGTCACGATCGACGGCTCGCCATCGGCGAGCGCCGCCTCGTCGGGGACGAGCCTGAAATTGTCCTCGGCGAATGCGCCGTTTTTCCAGAGTGCCATGTCAGATGCCGCTGCCGTCTTTCTCGCCAAGATGAATGCCGCACTCGATCTTGTCGAGCCCGCGCCAGCGCCCGGCGCGTTCGTCCTCGCCCGGCTTCACCTTCGAGGTGCAGGGCACGCAGCCGATCGAGGGATAGCCTTGCGCCACCAGCGGGTGCGCCGGCAGGTCGTGCTCGGCCATATAGGCCTTGAGTTCCGCCGAGGACCATGTCGCGAGCGGGTTGACCTTGATGCGGGCACCATCGCGCTCGAAGAGCTGGATCTCGGCGCGCGTCGCGGCCTGGAAGCGCTTGCGGCCGGTGAACCATGCATCGAAGCCCTCGAGCGCGCGCTCCAGCGGCTCGGTCTTGCGGATGTGGCAGCAAAGATCGGCATTGCTCATCCAGAGCCCCTTATAGGGATCCTGCGCCGCCAATGTCTCGGCGAGCGGGACGACGGTCCGCACATTCGTGAGGCCCAGCCGCTCGACGAGCGTGTCGCGATAGGCGAGCGTTTCCGGAAAGAGCCTGAGCGTATCGATGAACACCACCGGCACGCTGCGATCGACCGAGGCGACCAGATGCAGCAGCACGGAGGATTCCGCGCCGAAGCTCGACACCAGCGCGATCCGCTCCGGGAAAAGCTCGAACAGCGCGCGCGCCACGACCTCGCGGGAGGAAAGGCCGGCCGCCCGCGCGTTCAGCACCGCGACATCCTGCAGGCCGGCGCTCTCATGGTCGAACACCGGCGCGGGCTGGTCGAAGCCGGACGCCGCCGGATCAAGCCGTGCCATAGAGCGCTTCCTTGAACGGGGCCTGGCCGAGGCGCTGATAGGCGGCGAGGAAGGTCTCCTCCGGGCTCTCGCGCTGCGCGATATAGGTATCGACCAGCGTCTCGATCGCGTCGACGATCTCCTCGGTCGAGAAGCCGCGCCCGATGATCTCGCCGATCGCCGCGTTCTCGTCGCCCGAGCCACCGAGCGAGATCTGGTAGAACTCCTCGCCCTTCTTCTCGACGCCGAGAATGCCGATATGGCCGACATGGTGGTGGCCGCAGGCATTGATGCAGCCGGAGATCTTGATCTTGAGATCGCCGATCTCGCGCTGCCGTTCAATATCGCCGAAGCGCTGCGAAATGCGCTGGGCTACCGGAATGGACCGGGCATTGGCGAGCGCGCAATAATCGAGGCCGGGGCAGGCGATGATGTCGGTAATGAAGCCCGCATTGGCGGCCGCGAGATCGTTCGCGACCAGGCTCGCATAGATCGCGGCCAAGTCTCCCTCGGCGACATGCGGCAGGATCAGGTTCTGCTCATGGCTGACGCGGACCTCATCGAAGGCATAGCGCTCGGCCAGATCGGCGACGGCTTCCATCTGGTCGGCCGTGGCGTCGCCCGGCGTGCCGCCGATCGCCTTCAGCGAGATCGTGACCGAGACATGGCCCGGCACGCGATGAGGATGCGTGTTGCGCTTCACCCAGGCGTCGAATTCCGGATCGGCGGCCCGTGCGGTCGCGAGCGCGGCGCTGGGCTGGAGCGGCTTCAGCGCATCGGGCGCCGCGAAATAGGCGCGGATGCGTTCCACCTCGTCGAGCGGCAGCTTGAGGGCGCCGGCGCGAATGCGCTCCCATTCCTCCTCGACCTGGCGCGCGATCTCTTCAAGGCCCGTCTCATGGACGAGGATCTTGATGCGCGCCTTGTATTTGTTGTCGCGACGGCCGTTCAGATTGTAGACGCGGAGGATAGCCTCCGAATAGGAGAGCAGGTCCTCTTCGGGCAGGAAGTCGCGGATCTTCTTCGCCACCATGGGTGTGCGGCCCTGGCCGCCGCCGACATAGACGGCAAAGCCGAGTTCGCCTCTCTCGTTCCGCTTCAGATGCAGGCCGATATCGTGCAACTGGATCGCCGCACGGTCGCGCTCGGCGCCGGTCACCGCGACCTTGAACTTCCTGGGCAGGAAGAGGAATTCGGGATGCAGCGACGACCATTGCCGCAGGATTTCGGCATAGGGCCTGGGATCGGCGACCTCGTCGGCGGCAGCACCCGCAAAATGATCAGCCGTGACATTGCGGATGCAATTGCCCGAGGTCTGGATCGCGTGCATCTCGACGGTGGCGAGTTCGGCCAGGATATCGGGAATGTCCGACAGCTTGGGCCAGTTGAACTGGATGTTCTGCCGCGTCGTGAAATGGCCGTAGCCGCGATCATATTTGCGCGCGATATGCGCCAGCATCCGCACCTGACGGCCGTTGAGCGTGCCATAAGGCACGGCGATGCGCAGCATATAGGCGTGCAGTTGGAGATAGACGCCGTTCATCAGCCGGAGCGGCTTGAACTGGTCTTCCGTGATGTCGCCGCTGACGCGCCGCTCGACCTGGTCGCGGAACTGCGCGACGCGGGCGGTCACGAACTCATGGTCGAACTCATCGTAACGATACATCGATCAACCCGGATGCTTTGAAGCGGCTGCCCGCTCGAGAAGTTCAGCTTCGCCATAGGCGACGGTCGGCCCGGCGGCACGGATGCGCTCGCGCAGCCGCACGGGAACGGGGACGCCGTCCTCGACCGTCGTCTCGATCTCATAGGGCTCGATTACGATGCGCGCATCGTGCTGGGCCTTGGCATAGACGAGCGCCGCATCGATCTCCGACGGTCCGATGACGCGCGCCTGCGCGATATCGGTGGTCCAGCCGCCATCCCTCGTCAGGAAGACGACGAGGCCGTCGCCCAGATTATTTGCGGTAATGAGCTTGTCGGTCATGTCGTTTCCTCAGGCCGCCCGTTCTTGAAACGTCATGGCTGCGAGCGGCATCGGAGCGACGCCCAACGCGCTTTCCGCCACCACGCGGCCGACAATGATGATCACCGGCCCGTCGATCTCCGGTCGGTCGGCGAGGCCGGCCAGTTCGTCGAGACGGCCGGCATAGGCTTTGCGATCGTCGCGCGAGGCGTTCTCGATCACGGCGACGGGCGTCGAGACGGCAAGCCCGTTCTCGATCAAGCGGGCCGCGACCTTGGCCGCAACCGTCCGCCCCATATAGACGGCGACCGTGGCACCGGAGAGAGCGAGGTTCGCCCAGTCCGGCAGGGTATCGCCCTTGAGATCATGGCCGGTGGCGATCACCAGGCTCGACGCCACGCCGCGCAGCGTCAGCGGAATCTCGTTCTCCGCGGCCGCTGCGATCGCGGCCGTGATGCCGGGGACGATGTCGAACGGAATACCCGCCGCCCGCAGCGCCGCCATCTCCTCGCCTGCGCGGCCGAAGACGAGCGGGTCGCCGGATTTCAGGCGCACGACCCGCCTGCCGTCGCGGGCCTCACGCACCAGAATGTCGTTGATCTCGTCCTGGCTGGCGGCATGCGCGCCCTTGGCCTTACCGACATAGATGCGCAACGCATCCCGCCTTCCCATGGCGACGATCGCCTCGGGAACGAGCTTGTCATAGACGATGACGTCGGCCTCCTGCAGCACGCGCTGCGCGCGCAGCGTCAGCAGGTCCTCCGCGCCGGGCCCGGCGCCGACGAGGCTGACATGCCCGGCGAGACCGACATGGCCAGCAAGAGCGCCCGCAGCCGAGCGCTCGATCGCAACGCCGGCCTCGGCTTCGCCCTCGGCGAGCTGGCCGGACAGAAGCTTGGCCGCCGTCGGTCCGGTGAAGAAATGTGCCCAGAACCGGCGACGCGCCTCGACGCCCTTGATCCGGGCGCCGACGCGCTCCCGCAGCCGCTCCGCGAGACCTGCGAGATCGCCGATAGCGGGCGGCAGCAGCGCCTCGATCCGCGCGCGCACATGGCGCGCCAGCACGGGCGCGGCACCCTCCGTGGAAATGGCGACGCAGAGCGGCGCCCGATTGACGAGGGCCGGCGTGAAGAAATCACAAAGATCGGGACGGTCGACGACATTGACCGGCACGCCGGCCGACTTGGCGAGATCGCGGACGACGATGTCGCGATCGAGATCGCCGGTCGCGGCAAAGACGAGAGCCGCGCCCTCGATATCCTGCGCCGTCGGCCATGTCGCATGCCAGATCGCGCCGGTCGCCCCGACATCGCGGGACGCATCGGCTTCGAGTTCAGGTGCAAAGAGTACGAGATCGGCGCTGGTCTCGGCCAGAAGCCGGAGTTTCGCCGCCGCTTCCTCGCCCCCGCCGACGACCACGACCCGGCGTCCCTCCACACGGTGGAAGGCCGGGAACGTGCCGAGCTTGCGACGGGCTATTGCCATCGACGACCTCCCCATGCGCGCTGGAGCGCAATACTGGAATTCTTGCAAGCTATTTAGAGAAAGCGCCGCCGGAACACGACGATGCAGGTTCCAATATCTGCGGCGGTGGCGAAAAAACATTCCCTTGAGACGCAGCAAGGCGCAGCACGACGCTTTGGAACCCATGTGCCGGCGCCCGGACCAAATTCCCCGCATTTGCACGGAACAATCGGTAGCGACCGATGCTCGTACGAGCCAAAACGACCTTGCTAATACACGACTAATTCTATCGTGATTTAGGTATACTGTTCTGCCGAGAAAGTCCTGCCCCCGCGGGGGCATGATCCTGCTCGGCCTGCGAATGGAAGGCTCAGGCGAGCTTCCATTCCGACAGGCGTCAGGCGCCTTAGAACACGCCGGCGCCCAGCTCGGCCGATTCCGCATTGGCGCGGAAGAGGTGGAACAATTCGCGGCCGAGGCCGAATTCGTTCTCCGACAGATCGAGCGTCACCGCAGGCCGGGCCGCGAAGACGGCTTCGTCGATCAGGACCTCGAACGTTCCCGCCTCGGCATCGAGGCGGATCAAGTCGCCGTCGCGGATCTTGGCGATCGGGCCGCCATCCACGGCCTCGGGCGTCACGTGGATCGCCGCCGGCACCTTGCCCGAGGCGCCGGACATGCGGCCGTCGGTGACGAGCGCGACGCGGTGGCCGCGATCCTGCAGAACGCCGAGCGTCGGCGTCAGCTTGTGCAATTCGGGCATGCCGTTCGCCTTCGGACCCTGGAAGCGGATCACGGCAACGAAATCGCCATTGAGCTCGCCCGCCTTGAAGGCGTGCTGCAGGTCTTCCTGCGTGTGGAACACCTTGGCGGGCGCTTCGATGAACCGGCGCTCCGGCTTCACGGCCGAGATCTTGATCACGCCGCGACCGATATTGCCCGAGAGCACCTTGAGGCCGCCCGAGACGGAGAACGCCTTGGAGACCGGCGCCAGCACCTTCTCGTCGAGGCTCGTGGTCGCGCCCTCGCTCCAGACGATCGCGCCCGCTTCGTCGAGCTTGGGCTCGACCGTATAGGCCGAGAGGCCATTGCCCCAGACGGTCTTGACGTCGTCGTGCAGATAGCCCGCCTGCAGCAATTCGCGGATCAGGAAGCTCATGCCGCCCGCGGCATGGAAATGGTTCACATCGGCGACGCCGTTTGGATAGACGCGCGTCAGCAGGGGCGTCACATCGGAAAGATCCGAGAAATCGTCCCAGGTGAGCTGGATGCCGGCGGCCTTCGCCATCGCTACCAGATGCATGGTGTGGTTGGTCGAGCCGCCGGTCGCATTGAGGCCGACGACGCCGTTCACGATCACCTTCTCGTCGACGATCTCGCCGATCGGCGTGAACTCATTGCCGAGCGCCGTGATCGCGAGCGCGCGCTTGGTGGCCGCCTTGGTGAGCGCGTCGCGCAGTGGCGTGTTCGGATTGACGAAGGAGGCGCCCGGCAGGTGCAGGCCCATGATCTCCATCATCATCTGGTTGGTATTGGCCGTGCCGTAGAAGGTGCAGGTGCCCGGGCCGTGATAGGAGGCGCTTTCGGCCTCGAGCAGTTCAGCGCGGCCGACCTTGCCTTCGGCATAGAGCTGGCGAATACGCGCCTTCTCGTCGTTCGGCATGCCCGAGGTCATCGGGCCGGCCGGCACGAAGATCGTCGGCAGGTGGCCGAAGGAGAGCGCCGCGATCATCAGGCCCGGCACGATCTTGTCGCAGATGCCGAGGAACAGCGCGGCGTCGAACATGTTGTGCGAGAGGCCGATCGCGGCCGCCATCGCAATCGCGTCGCGCGAGAAGAGCGACAGCTCCATGCCGGTCTGACCTTGCGTGACGCCGTCGCACATGGCCGGGACGCCGCCCGCGACCTGCGCCACGCCGCCCGCCTCGCGCGCGGCCTGGCGGATCAGCTCGGGATAGCTCTCATAGGGCTGGTGGGCCGAGAGCATGTCGTTATAGGCGGTGATGATGCCGATATTGGGCACGACATCGCCCTTCAGATTGGCCTTGTCCTCCACGCCGCAGGCCGCGAAACCATGGGCGAGATTGCCGCAGGCGAGACCGGCGCGGCGCGGGCCGGCCTTCTTCGCCGCTTCGAGACGACGCAGATAGAGGCTTCGCGTCTTCTCGCTGCGCAGGCGGATGCGATCCGTGACTTCGGCGATCTTCGGGTGGATGGACATATGTGGTGTCTCCTGTTCATCCCGGAGGAGATGCAACAATAGCAGCCGTCACCCCGCCCCAAGGGCGAGGTGCGATATTGAACCGGCAGAGGCTTGCGAGCCGCGGCTCAGATCATTTCCTCATGCCAGGTCCGGCCGTCCCGCTCGATCAGCGCGATGGCGGCGGACGGCCCCCATGTGCCGGCCGTATAGGACTTCGGTGCCTCGCGCGATGTCGACCAGGCGTCGAGGATCGGGTCGATCCAGCGCCAGGCGGCCTCGACCTCGTCGCGGCGCATGAACAGCGTGGCGTTGCCGCGGATCACATCCATGATCAGCCGCTCATAGGCCTCGGGGCTGCGCGTCTTGAAGGTCTGCGCGAAGCTCATGTCGAGCGGCACATGGCGAAGGCGCATGCCGCCCGGACCGGGATCCTTGATCATCAGCCAGAGGCGCACGCCCTCGTCGGGCTGCAGGCGCATGACGAGCTGGTTCGATGCCAGCGAGCCGGCCGAAGCGCCGAAGATCGAATGCGGGATCGACTTGAACGAGACCACGATCTCGGAAATGCGCGAAGGCAGGCGCTTGCCCGTACGGATGTAGAACGGCACGCCCGCCCAGCGCCAGTTCTCGATCTCGGCCTTGATCGAGACAAACGTCTCGGTGTGCGAATCGTTGCGGCCGAGTTCCTCGAGATAGCCCGGCACGGGTCCGCCGGCCGAGGCGCCGGCGCGATACTGACCGCGCACCGTAACCTGCTCGGCCATGCCGTCCACGATCGGCTTCAGCGAGCGCAGCACCTTGAGCTTCTCGTCGCGCATTGCATCCGCCTCGAACTGGCTCGGCGGTTCCATCGCAACGAGGCAGAGGAGCTGGAGGATATGGTTCTGCACCATGTCGCGCAGCGCGCCGGCCGTGTCGTAATAGCCGGCCCGGCTCTCGACGCCGACGCTCTCGGCGACCGTGATCTGGACATGGTCGATATGGGCGGCGTTCCAGAGCGGCTCGAACAGCGCATTCGCGAAGCGAAGCGCCATGAGGTTCTGCACCGTCTCCTTACCGAGATAGTGGTCGATACGGTAGATCTGGCTTTCCTTGAACACCTTGCCGACGGTGTCGCTGAGCGCCATGGCCGATTCGAGGCTCTTGCCGATCGGCTTCTCGATGATGACGCGGGTCTGCGGCGTGATCAGCCCATGGGCGCCGATGCCTTCGCAGATGACGCCGAACAGGTCCGGCGACACGGCGAGATAAAAGGCGCGGACACGATCCTTGCCTTCCTTGAGCACCTTGACGAGATCGGGCCAGCCCGACTTCTCCGCCGTCGCGTCGACGGCGACATAGAAGATCCGCTCGAGGAAGGAGGCGACCAGCTCGGGCTCGCGCTCATCGGCCGGCACGAACTTCTTCAGCGCGTCCTCGGTCGCCTTGCGATAGGCCTCGTCCGTCATGGGCCGGCGCGAGCAGCCGATGATGCGGGAAACGTCTGGAATCTGGCCATCGCGATGGCGATGGAAGAGCGCCGGAATCAGCTTGCGATAAGCCAGGTCGCCGGTTGCTCCGAAAACCACGAGGTCGAAAGGGTCGACGGCTATGATACGACTGGTCATGAATTCCTCTTTCCCGCTCACCCGGCACGAAACCGCCAGCCCTCGGGCCGCCAGCCTCCGCACCATGTCTCGTAATCAATTCCGCTTCATATGTTGAGGGAAAAAATTAGAGCACCGAAATAAAATCGGAGTCGTGCGATTCACGTATGCTCCGCCTCGCTTCCATCGCCGGCAACGGCCCGATGAATTGCGAAGCACAATATAGGCCAAAGGAGGAAAGAGAATGACGGATCCCGTCTGCGTTGTGCCGGCCGGCGACACCTGTGGTGAGGGCGTGGTCTGGCATGCGGCCGAGCGGGCCGTCTACTGGTGCGACATCAACCGCTTCCTGATCCATCGTTTCGATCCCGAAACAAAGACGACGCGCCATTGGTTCTTCAACGAACCGGTCACGACGATCGGTCTGACCGACCGTCCCGGCACGCTGATCGTGGCGCTCGGATCCAAGGTCATTCTCTGGCAGCCGGCCAATGATGCCCGCGCGGATTTTGCCCATCCCGAGAAGAACGTGCCCGCGGCGCGCCTCAATGACGGCCGTCCGGACCCGTTCGGCGCTCTGATCATAGGCTCGATGTTCAATAATGTCGCACCGAATGGCGATGGCGTCGAAATCGACGGCCCACCCCTCGGCGGCCTCTACCGCGTCACCCGCGACGGCAAGGTCGAAACGCTCAAATCGCAGATCGGCATCTCCAACACCATGTGCTGGGACCTCGTCCGCAAGCGGTTCTACACGGCCGACACGCTCAAGAACGAGATCTGGTCATTCGACTATGACGTGGCGACCGGCGCGATCGCGCATGAGAAGCCCTTCTTCGCCGATTTCGAACGCGGCTCGCCGGATGGCTCCCAGATCGACAGCGCCGGCTATGTCTGGAATGCGCGCTATGGCGGCGGCTGCATCGTCCGCATTTCGCCGGAAGGCCATACCGATCGCGTGATCGACATGCCGGTCGGCAACATCACCAATTGCACATTTGGCGGCGCGGACCTGAAGACGCTCTATATCACCACGGCGCGCGGAGGCGATGGACCGCTCGAGCGGCTCGCAGGCGGGCTGTTCAGTTACCGCGTCGACGTGCCCGGCCTGCCGGAGAATATCTTCAAGATCGATCGCTGAAACCGCGACATCAGCTTTCGGGCGGCGGCAATCCATCAATGGCTGCCGCCCATATTGCGCTGCGACGATACAGTACCAAATTGTTCGTCGCGGACGGCATATCTGGAATGTCCTGCCCCAAATTGCTCGTTTGCAGGCATTCCCGCCACGTGCTAGACGAAGCCCTGTCTTGGAGGGCTGTCGCGATGAACTATGTCCACCGTCTTGAGCGGCTGGTCTTCTCCCTGTTGGCGATGATCCTGGTTTCGGCCGGCGCCGCCTCTGCGCAGGCGCCGACGGCGGCCCAGCAATCGGCCATCCGCTCGGCTTGCCAAAGCGATTTTCGCGCCCATTGCTCCGGCGTGTCGCCCGGCGGCGCCGACGCCCTGCAATGCCTGCAGAAGAACCTCGCCAGCCTCTCGCCATCGTGCCAGTCCGCCGTTTCGGCCGCGAGCCCGCCCCCGGCGGCCAGCGCGCCCGCAACGACGGCTCCGGCGGCAACGGCCCCCGCGACAACCGCTCCGGCGGCAACCGCTCCTGCGGCTCCGGCGAAGCCGGCGGCCACTACGCCGAAGGCCGCGCCCGCTCCGCAGCTCTCGCCGCGCCAGGAAATGGTGCTGGTGCGCCAATCCTGCGGCCCGGATTTCCGCCGTTTCTGCAGCACTGTGCGCCTTGGCGGCGGTGGCGCGGCGGCCTGCCTCTCGGCGCATGCGGCACAGCTTTCATCGACCTGCAAGAGCGCGCTCGGTTCGGTAGCGCGCTGAGGTCGCTCGAGACGATCGAGACCGTCAGCCGGGGACGCTGAATACGCTCTCCGGCAGGCCGGGACTGAGTCCGGGTCTTAAGTTGTCGGAAGTGAAGGGGACCGCCCCTTTGCGGCCTGTCCGGATTGTCCCGCAGTCACTTCGCCTGAGAGCGTTTCCGAGCGAAGTGGATACCGGTTCGCGTGAAGGAAACGCATCAAATCAATTAGATAGACGCCATCGGTCGACCGGATTTCCCGGCACGATCATCAGAAAGACCTTGGGAGGACACCCTATGTTTCTTGGAACGCGCTCGACTCATCGTGGCCATGCGCTTCTCGCCCTGGCCGGCATCGGCATGATGATGGTCGGCACTGGATCGGCCGAAGCCGTCGTCTACTGCAAGACCGCCGGCGTGCCGCAGGGCTGTGTCGTGCGTCCGGCACCGGTCGTCGTCGCACCGGTCGTCAGGGCGCCCGTCGTCGTGACGCCGCGCGTGGGCGTCGGCTCGGTCGGCGTCGGCGCGCCGGGCGTCGGTGTCGCGCCGGGCTATGTCGGCAATCGCGGCGGCCCGGTCAATCGCGTCGGCCGCTACTGAAGCGCGGCCCGCCCCACGGAGCGCGTTTCGCGCCGCGTGGGGCAGATAAGGCAAATCCCCGCGCCTCAGGTGCGAGGATAGGCGATGCCCTTCTCGTCGAAGACGTGCAGGTGGCGAAGTTCGGTGGTCAGCGCGACCTTGTCGCCCTTGGCCACCGGAATATCATTGGCGATCTTCGCGACGACCGGCTCGGTCGTGCCGACATCGACATAGATGAGCGTGACCTCACCGAGCTGCTCGACGATATCGACCGTACCGCGGAAGATGGAGAAATCGCCGGTGGTGATTTCGAGATCTTCCGGCCGAACGCCGAAGGTGCCCTTGGTCCCCGCGGCGCTGGCCGGAATCGTTGCCTTGACGGGGATCGATGCGCAGCCATCCGGCTTGACGCGGGGATCGCTGCCGCCCGACTCGATCACGCAGGGGATCGTGTTCATCGACGGCGAGCCGAGGAAGCGCGCGACGAAGAGATTATCCGGATTGTGGTAGAGCTCCATCGGCGCGCCGACCTGCTCGACCCGGCCGGCATTCAGCACGACGATGCGATCGGCCAGCGTCATCGCCTCGACCTGATCATGCGTGACATAGATCATCGTCACGCCCGGCATGCTCTCATGCAGCTTGTTGATCTCGATGCGCGTCTGGACGCGCAGCGCCGCATCGAGGTTTGAAAGCGGTTCGTCGAACAGGAATACCTTGGGATCGCGCACGATGGCGCGCCCGATCGCGACGCGCTGGCGCTGGCCGCCGGAAAGCTGCTTGGGCAGGCGATCGAGATAGGGCGTGATCTGCAGGACGTCGGCCGCCTGGCGCACGCGCTTGTCGATCTCGTCCTGGCTGTGGCCCTTGGCGAGCTTCATGCCGAAGGCCATGTTGTCGTAGACCGTCATATGCGGGTAGAGCGCATAGGACTGGAACACCATGGCGATGCCGCGCTTCGACGGCGCCAGCTGGTTCACGACCTCGCCGTCGATCTGCAGCGTGCCGGCCGTAATGTCCTCGAGCCCCGCGATCAGCCGCAGCAGCGTGGACTTGCCGCAACCGGACGGCCCGACGAAGACGATGAACTCGCCTGACTTGATGTCGAGATCGATGCCGTGCAGCACCTTGACGGTGCCATAGGTCTTCTTGATGCCGCGAAGAAGCAAGCCGGCCATGTTCGTTCCCCTTCCCTGCCCCTTCAGGCTATCTTTCCGAAGAACGCGTCGCGTCCCCCGAGGCTGATGGTGCGCTCGACGGGATGCAGCGAGGCCGTGAAGCCATGCCCTTCGAGCGCGGTGACGTCGAGGCCCGCCGGCAGCGGCGCCGTGACGGCCGCGGTGCCGAGGTTGAAGATGCAAAGGATCTTCTCGCCCTCGAATTCGCGAACAAATCCGAGCACGTCATCCGGCGTGTCGACGAATGAGATCGAGCCCTTGATCAGCGCGGGATGCGCATGACGAAGCGCGATCATGCGCCGGTACTGAGCGAAAACCGAGGAATGATCCGGCTCCTCGCGGTTAACCGCGCGGGCAATGTGCTCCTGCGGGATCGGCAGCCAGGGCTTGTGATTGGAGAAGCCGGCATAGGCGGCATTCGATTCCCACACCATCGGCGTACGGCAACCGTCACGACCCTTGAATTCGGGCCAGAAGCGAATGCCATAGGGATCCTGCAGGTCTTCAAAGGCGATATCGGCTTCGGTCAGGCCGAGTTCCTCGCCCTGATAGAGGCAAACCGAACCGCGCAGCGACAAGAGGATCGCCGCGGCGATCTTGGCGACGGCGTCAAAGTCGCCATCCTTCGTCCAGCGGCTGACATGGCGGACGATATCGTGGTTCGAGAAGGCCCAGCACGGCCAGCCATCGCCGACGATCGCCTCGAAAGCCTTGATCCGGTTGACGAAATGTTCCTTCGTGAAGATCGGGCTCAGGAAATCGAACGTGTAGCACATGTGCAGCTTGTCGCCGCCCGACGTATAGGCCGCCATCGTCTTCAGTGAACGCGGTCCGTCGCCGATCTCACCGACGGTCGTCTGGCCCGGATAGCGATCGAGCAGGGCGCGCAGCCGCTGCAGGAAGGCAAGGTTCTCGGGCTGGCTCTTGTCGTGGATATGATCCTGCCAGTTATAGGGATTGACGGCCGGCGCCTCGGGCGAATTGCGATCTTCCAGCGCCGATGGCGGATTGTTCTCCAGCCCCTGCGAGTGGACGTAGAAATTCACCGTATCGAGGCGGAAGCCGTCGACGCCGCGCTTCAGCCAGAACTCGACCGTATCGAGCAGCGCATCCTGCGCGGCCATGCAGTGGAAGTTCAAATCCGGCTGCGACGTCAGGAAGTTGTGCAGGTAATATTGGCAGCGGGTGGTCTCCCACTCCCAGGCTGAACCGCCGAAGATCGACAGCCAGTTGTTGGGCGGGGTGCCATCGGGCTTCGCATCCGCCCAGACATACCAATCTGCCTTGTCATTGTCCTTGGACGACCGGCTCTCCTTGAACCAGGCATGCTGGTCCGAGGTGTGCGACAGGACCTGGTCGATCATGACCTTGATGCCGCGAGCGTGCGCCTCGGCGATCAGATGATCGAAATCCTCGATCGTGCCGAAGAGGCCGTCGACGGCGGTGTAGTCCGACACGTCGTAGCCGAAATCCTTCATCGGCGACTTGAAGAACGGCGAGATCCAGATGGCATCGGCACCGAGCGTGGCGATGTGGTCGAGCCGCGCCGCTATGCCCTTGAGATCGCCGACGCCATCATCGTTCGTGTCCTGAAAGGAGCGCGGATAGATCTGGTAGATGACGGCACCGCGCCACCAATCCGCATCGACGGCGCCGGCTCCACCCAGCGCACTACCGGAAACGATCTCGTTCATTATCAGCCCTTCACGCCGCCGGCGGTCAGGCCGGAAATGATCTTGCGTTGGAAAATCAGGACAAGGACGACCAGCGGCACGGTCACTATGACCGACGCCGCCATGATGTTGCCCCAGGGGATTTCATATTGCGTCGCGCCCGACAGAAGGGCGATCGCGACCGGCACCGTGCGCGTATTGTTGGACGAGGTGAAGGTGAGCGCGAACAGGAACTCGTTCCACGCCGCGATGAAGGCGAGCAGGCCCGTCGTGACCAGTGCCGGCCACATCAGCGGCAGGAAGACCTTTGTCACGATCACCCAGGGCGAGGCGCCATCGACGATCGCGGCTTCCTCGATCTCGACGGGAAGGTCGCGCATGAAGGTCGTCAGCACCCAGACCGTGAACGGCAGCGTGAAGATCATGTAGGCGAAGATCAGCGCGAACGGCGTGTTGAAGATGCCGAAGAAGCGGATCAGCTCGAACAGGCCCGAGAGCACCGCGATCTGCGGGAACATCGAGACGGCGAGGATGGTGAAGAGCAGCAGCGAGCGGCCGCGGAAGCGGACGCGCGACAGCGCAAAGGACGCCGTGACCGCGAGCAGCAGCGAGATCACGACCACCACCGAGGCGATGAACAGCGAATTGCCGAGATTGCGGACGAAGCTGCCGGTCGTCAGCACCTGCGTATAGTTGGCGAGCGAGAAGCTGGTCGGCCAGTAATTGACCACGAACAGCGCCGTGCCCGATTTGAACGAGGTGATGATCGCGTAATAGAACGGGAACAGCGAGATGACGACGATCCCGATCACCAGCGCATAGAAGGCTACGCGCTTGACGATGTGCCAGAGCATCAGCGGCCTCCCTCGAAATTGACCTTGCCAATAATGATGTAGAGGATCGTAATCACGGTCAGGATCAGGAACAGCATCGTCGACGCCGCCGAGCCATAGGCGAACTTGTCGAAATCGAACAGGTTTTCGCGGGCGAAGACCGACATGGTCTTGGTCTGCGCATTGTTGGCGGTCAGCACGTAGATCAGGTCGAAGATCCTGAGTGCGTCGAGCATGCGGAAGATGATCGCGACCATCAGCGCCGGGCGCACCAGCGGCAGCGTCACTTTCCAGAACACCTTGACCGGATTGACGCCGTCGATCTTGGCCGCCTCGTAGATGTCGCCGGGGATCATCTGCAGGCCCGCCAGGATCAGGAGCGCCATGAAGGGCGTCGTCTTCCAGATGTCGACGATCAGCACGGCGAGCATCGCGGTGTCGGGATTGGCCGTCCAGGCGATCTTCTGCGAGATCAGGCCGAGATTGAGCAGGATGTCATTGATGATGCCGAACTGGTCGTTCAGCATCCAGGCCCACATCTTGGCGGAGACGATCGTCGGGATCGCCCACGGCACCAGAATGGCGGCGCGCACGATGCCCCGGCCGCGGAAATCCGCATTCAGGACCAGCGCGACCATCATGCCGAAAATGGTCTCCAGCGTCACCGAGACGATGGTGAAGCGGACCGTATTCCAGACCGACTTCCACCAGAGCGGATCGACGAGCAGGCCGTCATAGACCGTCTTGCCGCTCTTCAGCGTGATCCAGGACAGGTAGTTCTCGAAGCCGATCCATTGCCGCGCTTCCAGATTGGTCAGCGAGGCATTGGTAAAGGAAAAGTAAATGCTGCGAAGCAGCGGCCATCCCGCGACCAGCGCCAGGACGATCAACATGGGCGCCAGGAATATCCAGGCGGCGCGCACGCGTTGGCGCAGGAGATCCGATCCGGCTTGCGCGGCCGGCTCGGCGATCGTTTCTGCCACTGCCATGGTTTTTTCGCTCCCCCGACCGGCTAGTCCGGCCCTTGGCCTTCTTGAACGATGCGGCGGATACCAAAGGTAGCCGCCGCGCCGAGAACGTCAACCGGCCGGCGGAGGCCCGTTTCAGGGCCCGCCGGCCGAGGGTCGGACTACCAGCCGTTACCCTTCAGCTTCGTCAGCTGGGCCTCGAGCAGCTCGAGGTTGTCAGCCGTGGTGCCGCTGCCGGCGAGGCTGTTGTGGACCGCGGTCCAGAAGTTCGACGAGACTTCGTTGTACTTGACCTTGGTCGGGGCCGAAGGACGCGGAACGGCGTTCAGGAAAACGTCCTTCCAGCGCGGAATGATCGGCACGGCCTTGGCGATCTCGGCATCATCATAGAGATCGATGATGGTCGGCAGGTTGGAGGCCTCGATCGCCTGCTTCTTCTGCATTTCCTTCGACGTCAGGAACTTGACGAGGTCGATGGCTTCCTTCTGGTTCTTCGAATATTTCGAGACCGCGAGGTTCCAGCCGCCGAGCGTGGCGGCCGAGCGGGCCTTGTCGCCCGTGCCGGCCGGAAGCGGCGCGACGTCGAACTTGCCCTTAATCGCGGAATCCGCGCCTTCACCGAGCGAATAAGCATAAGGCCAGTTGCGCATGAACACGGCATTGCCGGTCTGCCAGACGCCGCGCGCCTCTTCTTCCTGATAGGCGAGGACGCCGGGCGGGGAGATGGTGTTCACCCAGCTCTTGGCTTCCTCAATGGCCGCAACGGCCTGCGGATTGTTGATCGAGATCTCGCCATCGGGCTCGACGATCTGGCCGCCGCCATACGACATGACCCATTCGAGCGCGTTGCAGGTCAGGCCTTCATAGGCGTTGCCCTGCCAGACGAAGCCCCAGAGATCCTTGGCGCCAGCCGCACGTTCCTTGTCCTGGATTTCCTTGGCGGTCGCCGCCAGTTCTGCCCAGGTCTTCGGCGCGGTCTTGCCGTACTTCTCGAGCAGGTCCTTGCGATAATAGAGCGCCGGCGCGTCGGTGAAGAGCGGCATGGCGACGAGCTTGCCATTCACCGTCTGCGACTGGACGATCGACGGGAAATGCTGGCCGATGACGTCCTTGGTCGCCTCGGTCAGGTCGACGAGTTGCTCGGCGAGTTGCGGCGCCCAGATCACGTCCGTCTGGTAGACGTCGATGTCGGAATTGCCGGCGGCGAGCCAGAGCTTGTACTGGCCGAACTGGTCCGTCGTGGAAGACGGCATCGGGACGATGGTGACCTTGTTGCCCGACGTCTTCTCGTAAATGTCGAGCTTTTCGCGGAGGACTGCCAGGCCGTTGCCCGTGTCACCGGAAACAATCGAAAGATTGGCCGCATGGGCGGTGCCGGTCATCACGACCGCGGCACCGAAGGCCATGAGCGCTGAGCGCAATTTCATCGATAAACCTCCCTGAGAAACAATCAAGTTCCGCTGCGAGAGAGGCTGCACCCCGTACCGCTTTTGCAAGCGGAGGCACGATCGGCTCCCCTCTGCCCAAAACGCGTCGACGCCATGACATGTCGCGGCACAGCTCAAAGCGCTTTGAGGTGAAATGAACAGCTAGCCGCGCGACTGTCAAGCCGGACGCGCCAGCGCAATTCTGTGCGACGCAACACGAGAGGCACAGAAATTCGTATGATAAATCATGATATTCGCTTGATTCATTGGTGAATTTCGACCGGCCACACCCATGGTGCATCGCAACATGCATCGGTTCGTTGTGCGTTGGGCGACCAAGGAACTTGCAAGCCCGATTGAAAGCGCTTTGAATAGATTCAAAGGGAGGAACAGAGCTCAATGAAGCTCAAGGAACTGGCTTCGCATCTCGGTCTGTCGCAGACGACCGTGAGCCGGGCGCTCAACGGATATCCCGAGGTCAACGAGGAAACACGCCAGCGCGTGATGGAGGCCGCGCGCCGCCACGACTACCGGCCGAATGCCAGCGCGCGGCGATTGGCGACCGGGCGCGCCGGCGCGATCGGCATCGTGCTTCCCACCGATCGCAACATGCTGCTCGATCCACATTATATCGAATTCCAGGCGGGCCTCGGCGAGCGCCTGCTGCGCGACGAAATCGACATCGTCCTGTCCCCCACCAAGGGATCCGACGAATTGGCGACCTATCGCCGGATGGCGCTCGGAGGCCGGGTCGATGCCGTGATTCTGTCGAGCCCGACGGTGGTGGACGAGCGCGTCGGCCTCCTGACCGAGCTCGGCCTTCCCTTCGTGCTCCACGGCCGCACCGAGAGCCACATTCCACATGCCTGGCTCGACATCGACAATGAGGGTGCGTTCCATCACGCGACCAAGCATCTGCTCGATCTCGGTCATCGCCGGATCGGCCTGATCAATGGCGAGACGCGGCACACATTCGCCCGCGACCGCGAGAATGGCTTTCGCCGGGCGCTCAATGCCCACGGCCTGGCCGTCGACGAAGCATTCGTCGCGAATGGCCTGATGACCGACGAGATCGGCTATCGCATCACGGCGCGGTTCCTCGCCGAGCGTCCACGCCCGACGGCGCTGCTGGTGTCGTCGATGATGATGTCGCTCGGCGCCTTCCGCGCGATCCGCGCCGCAGGCCTCGAACTCGGCCGCGACGTCTCCATGATCGCCCATGACGACGTCTTCCCGTTCCTCAATCCCGACGTCATGGTGCCGACCATGTCGACGACGCGCTCGTCGATCCGCGCCGCCGGCAAGCGGGTGGGCGAACTGCTGATGGAGTTGCTGGTCGAAGGCCGCGCCCCGGAGACGATCCACGAATTGTGGCCGGTCGAGCTGGTTGTTCGCGGCTCGACGGGACCTGCGCCAAGGGATTGACCGCGACCGCCCGATCGGTCGAAATCGGTCGATTGCAGCACGGGCTTCGTTGCTGCAGGTCCTTTGTCAGGGAGTAAGCGGTCATGCGCATCGTTGCAGTCAGTCTCGGCTTCGCGGCGGCGCTCGCCCTCGCCAGCCCGGCATTCGCCGAGGACAGCCCCGTCGATCCGATCGACGCGGCTCTCGCCACCTGCCTCGACAGCGCCGACGGGCAATCGACGGCGGGCATGGTGCAGTGCCTGACCACGGCCTATGACGCCTGGGACAAGGAACTGAACACCGTCTATCTCGCCCTCAACAAGTCGTTGGACGCCAAGTCCCGGGGCCTGCTGAAGCGGTCGCAGCGGCAGTGGATCGCCTATCGCGATGCCGAGCGGAAGTTCGAAACCGGGCCCTGGATCAATGACCGTGGCACGTTGATCCGGGTCACGCTCAATCGACAGAATGTCGAGATGGTCAAGAATCGCGTCCTGACCCTCAGGAGCTATTTGCCCGACATGCAGTAACGCACAGCTCGATCGGCGACGCGGCACCCGTCAGTACTTGACAGTTACGCCGCGGCGTCGAACAAGGGCTCGCCTTCATCGGAATGCACGGATCACGACAATGCCTGCCGCACGAATTGAGGATGCCGCCCTGATCGCCGTCGATTGGGGCACGACGCGATGCCGCGCCATGCTGCTCGATCGGGCCGGTGCCGTGATCGCCGAGGCGGACAGCGCCGACGGCATTGGCGCGCTCGGCGGCAGTGGCCATGAAGACGCGTTCAACGCCCTGGTCGCGGACTGGCCGAAAGTGCCGGCGATCATGGCCGGCATGGTCGGCAGCCGGCAGGGCTGGCACGAGGCAGCTTACGTCGCCGTGCCGACCTCGGCCGACGCGCTCGGCGGCCAGTTGCTGCGCTTCCAGACCAGCGATCATCGCCCCGTTGCGATCGTCCCCGGACTGGTGCTGCGCTCCGAGACGCGCGACGGCGACGTCATTCGCGGCGAGGAGACGCAGCTCGTCGGCCTGATCGAGGAAGATCCCGATTTCAACGGCATCGTCATCCTGCCGGGAACCCATTCGAAATGGGCGGTCGTCGCCAAGGGCGGGATCGTCAATTTCCAGACCTTCATGACCGGCGAGATGTTCGAATTGCTGGCGCGGAAGTCCTTCCTGCGCCATTCGGTCGCCGAGGATGCCGACGATCTGGCCGGCACTGCCGATTTCGCGCTCGCCGTGCGACGCACGGCAGTCGAGGACCTGCCCTTCCTCGGCGCCATCTTCTCCGTTCGCGTCCGCCAGTTGCTGAACGGCGTCTCGGGCGACGATAATCTCGCTTATCTCTCAGGCCTCGTGATCGGCGGCGAGATCGCAGCCGCGCGGCAGATGGGCCTGATCGAGGCCGGCCGCCCCATTCGCATCGTCGGCTCGCGCACGCTCGCCCGCGCCTATGTCACCGCCTTCAACGTCGCCGGCCTCGAAGCGGAGGCAAAGGACGGTTCCGCCCTCGTCCGCCGCGGCCTCGTCCGGCTCGCCCGCGCCAACGGCCTCCTGTGAGATCTCCATCATGACCCATCCGCTCTTCGCCCATCATCGTCCGCTCGTCGCGATCCTGCGCGGCATCACGCCCGGCGAGGCCGAGGCGGTGTTCGAGGAACTCGTCGCGGCCGGCATCACGCTGATCGAGGTCCCGCTCAACTCGCCCGATCCCTTCGTCTCGATCGAGCGGATAGCCAAGCGCTCGAACGGCCGGGCCAAGGTCGGAGCGGGCACGGTGCTGACCGAAGCCCATGTCGTGGCCGTCAAGGATGTCGGCGGCGAGATCATCGTGTCGCCCAACGCCAACCCGGCGGTCATCGCGCGCACCAAGGAACTGAGGCTCGAATCCTATCCCGGCGTCTTCACGCCGACCGAGGCCTTCGCCGCGCTCGAGGCCGGCGCGGACGCGCTCAAGTTCTTCCCGGCCGAGCTGATCGGCACGTCCGGCATCAAGGCGATCAAGGCGGTGCTGCCGAAGCATGTGCCCGTCATGGCCGTCGGCGGTGCCGGCGCATCCAATTTCGCGGACTTCCTGAAGGCTGGCTGCGACGGCTTCGGCATCGGCTCGTCGCTCTACAAGCCCGGACTGACGGCCGCTGAAATCGGCGCCCGGGCCCGCGAACTCGTGACCGCCTACGACGCCGCAATATAATCAGCCGGCGCTGTATTGCTTTGCAGCATCAAGCAATTGTGAAGTCGATTTAAGGCTTCGTTCGTACATTTGTCACGCGGTCGCGTAATCTTTCGGACGTTCACATAACCCGAATGTCCGAAGGAGCCCCGTGATGAACGACTCCAACGCCTGCTTCCGCAAGGAATCGTCGCTTAACGAACTTCTGCATGAGCCCATCATTGCGATGCTCATGACCAGCGACGGCGTACGCTCGGACGATATTCGTGCGCTCTATCGCAAGATGGCGGAAAAGCACGATGGGATGCGGCAGCGCGCCCAGGCACGGGACATCACATTGCTGGAGCGCTGCTTCAGACTGTGAGGTGAGCCCGGACGGTTTCGCTCCCCATTTCGGCCTGCGTACCTGATGCAACCACTTCGCCGCGATCCATCACGGCGAAGGTATCGGCGAGTTCGTGCGCGAAATCGAAATATTGCTCGACCAGCAGGATCGCCATCGTTCCCTGCTCGCGGAGCCATTTGATCGCGCGGCCGATATCCTTGATGATCGAGGGCTGGATGCCCTCGGTCGGCTCGTCGAGGACGAGCAGGCGCGGGCGCGTGACAAGGGCGCGCCCGATCGCCAGTTGCTGCTGCTGGCCGCCGGACAGATCGCCGCCGCGCCGGCCCAGCATGTCCTTGAGGACGGGAAACAGGTCGAAGATATAGTCCGGGATATAGCGGTCCTTGCGCGAAAGCGGCGCATATCCGGTTTCCAGGTTTTCCTTCACCGTCAACAGCGGGAAGATCTCGCGCCCCTGAGGCACATAGGCGATGCCGGCCTTGGCGCGATCATAGGCGGCGGAGCGCCCGAGCACCTTGCCCTCCCAGACGATTTCGCCCGATGCGATCGGTTTCTGGCCGACGATGGCGCGCAAGAGGCTGGTCTTGCCGACGCCGTTGCGGCCCATCAGGCAGGTGACCTTGCCCGTCGTCGCGGTCAAAGACACGTCGCGCAGCGCCTGAGCGGCGCCGTAATAGAGATCGACATTCTTCGCTTCGAGCATGTCTTCGACCTTCTCCGACTGGAGCATTTGCCGCGAGCGGCGATCCGCCTCGCTGCAGGACTCTCTGACTTCGACACTGTGCGGGGTTCCGGATCCGTCCGGCCGGCCCCACACGAACCGAACGGACCCGTTCCCGCCCCCCCGACTGGTAACAGGCGAATTACCGCCCGAGATAGACCTCGATCACCGTCGGATCGGCCGAAACGGCATCGAGCGTGCCCTCCGACAACACCGATCCCTGGTGCAGAACCGTCACCTTCACATCGAGGTCGCGGACAAACGACATGTCGTGCTCGACCACGATGACCGATTTGGTCTTGGCGATTTCCTTGAGCAGGATCGCAGTCTGGACCGTCTCGGCATCGGTCATTCCGGCGACCGGCTCGTCGACCAGCAGCAGTTGCGGCTCCTGCGCCAGCAACATGCCGATCTCGAGCCACTGCTTCTGACCATGCGAGAGATTGGCCGCGAGCCAGTTGCGCTTGTCGCCGAGGCGGATGGTCGCCAGGATCTCGTCGATCCGGTCGATTTCCCGCTTCGTCGTGCGATGAAACAAGGTCGCGAACGGCTTCCGCACGCCGGCGAGCGCCAGGTCGATATTGTCCCAGACGGTATGGCTTTCGAAGACGGTCGGCTTCTGGAACTTGCGCCCGATGCCGAGCGAGGCGATCGAGGCTTCGTCCATGCGCGTCAGGTCGGTATTGCCGGCGAAATAGACGTCGCCTTCGTCGGGCTTGGTCTTGCCGGTGATGACATCCATCATCGTCGTCTTGCCGGCGCCGTTCGGGCCGATGATGGCGCGCATCTCGCCCGGCTCGATCACCATGGACAGCGAGCGGAGCGCCTTGAAACCGTCGAAGGAAACCGAGACGCCGTCGAGATAGAGCAGCGAGTTCTTGGCCTTTTCCATCACGCGCCCTCCTCGGCGGCCTGGCTCGCCTGGATCGGCGAGACCGCCGGTGGCGCCTTGGATTCGTCGGGCTTCTTCTGCGTACGGGCGAGGATCGCGCCCACCACGCCCTTGGGCAGGAACAGCGTGACGGCGATGAACAGCGCGCCGAGCACGAAGAGCCAATATTCGGCGAGCATGCCGCTGGTGAACCAGGTCTTGCCGAAATTCACCAGAAGTGCGCCGACGATCGGCCCGATCAGCGTGCCGCGGCCGCCGACGGCGACCCAGATCACCGCCTCGATCGAATTGGCCGGGGCGAATTCGCCGGGATTGATGATGCCGATCTGCGGCACATAAAGCGCGCCGGCAACGCCCGCCATCATGGCGGAGAGTACGAAGACCACGAGCTTGTAGCCCTCGACGCGATAGCCGATGAAGCGGGTGCGGCTCTCCGCATCACGCACGGCGATCAGCACCTTGCCGAATTTCGACGCGATCACGGCGCGGCAGATCAGGAAGCCGAGCGCGAGCGCGAGTGCGGAGCAGAAGAACAGCACGCCGCGCGTCTCGGGCGCCTGAATGTTGAAGCCGAGAATATCCTTGAAATCCGTCAGGCCGTTATTGCCGCCAAAGCCCATATCGTTGCGGAAGAAGGCAAGCAGCAGCGCATAGGTCATCGCCTGGGTGATGATCGAGAGATAGACGCCCGTGACGCGCGAGCGGAAGGCGAACCAGCCGAAGACGAAGGCGAGCAGGCCCGGCACCGCCAGCACCATGATCATGGCGAACCAGAAATGGTTGAAGCCGTACCAGAACCACGGAAGCTCGGTCCAATTCAGGAAGACCATGAAATCCGGCAGGATCGGATTGGCATAGACGCCGCGCGCGCCGATCTGGCGCATCAGATACATGCCCATGGCATAGCCGCCGAGCGCGAAGAAGGCAGCGTGGCCGAGCGAGAGGATGCCGCAATAGCCCCAGACGAGATCGACCGCGAGCGCCAGCAGCGCATAGCAGAGATATTTGCCGAGCAGGGCGATCAGATAGGTCGGCACATGGAACGCGCTCGACGGGTCGGTCACGATGCTGAGAACCGGCAGGATGATGCCGACGGCCAGCAGGATGATCAGGACGGCCCAGGTCTTCTTGTCGAGCGCGCGGAAGATGAAAGCGGTGATCACGACTGGCCTCTTTCTTCCCGTTCAGTGCCGGCAACCAAGGGACTGGGCTGTTCCGGACGATCCAATGCCAAGCCATAAGCAGGCCGCTCGCCAGTGTCGTTCCGGCCCTTGTCGAACGCCGCGAGGGGCGACGGGTGGCCTGCGAGCCATTCGGTCTGCGCCACGGCGCGCGCGATCATCATCATGATTCCACCGACCGGCCCTTGAGGGCGAACAGGCCCCGCGGACGCTTCTGGATGAAGAGGATGATGCAGACGAGCACCACGATCTTGGCGAGGACGGCGCCCGCATAGGGCTCCAGGAACTTGTTGGCGATGCCGAGCGTGAAGGCGCCGACCAGCGTGCCCCAGAGATTGCCGACGCCGCCGAACACCACGACCATGAAGCTGTCGATGATGTAGCTCTGGCCGAGATTGGGGCTCACATTGTCGATCTGGCTGAGCGCCACGCCGGCAATGCCCGCAATGCCCGAGCCGAGGCCGAAGGTCAGCGCGTCGACCAGCGGCGTGCGAATGCCCATCGAGGACGCCATCGGGCGGTTCTGCGTCACGGCGCGGGTCTGCAGGCCGAACGGCGTGCGCTTCAGCACCAGCATCAGCACAGCGAACACGCCGAGCGAGAACACCACGATCCACATGCGGTTGTAGGTGATCGCGAGATTGCCGAGATCGAACGAGCCGGACATCCAGGACGGGTTGCCGACCTCGCGGTTATTGGGGCCGAAATAGGTGCGGACCGCCTGCTGCAGGATCAGCGAGATGCCCCAGGTGGCGAGCAGCGTCTCGAGCGGACGGCCATAGAGGAAGCGGATCACCGAGCGCTCGATCAGCACGCCGACCGCGCCGGAGACGAGGAAGGCGAGCGGCAGCGCGATGGCGAGCGACCAGTCGAACAGGCCCGGATAATTGTTCCGGATGATCTCCTGCACGACGAAGGTCGTGTAGGCGCCGAGCATGACCATTTCGCCATGCGCCATGTTGATGATGCCCATCACGCCGAAGGTGATGGCGAGGCCGATCGCGGCGAGCAGCAGCACCGAGCCGAGCGAGACGCCGTACCAGATGTTCTGGACGCCCTGCCACAGCTTGAGCGTGCCTTCGATCGTCGAGATCGCGCCGTCAATGGCGGGCTTCAGGGCGCCTTGCGCCGCGCCGCTGGCATTGGTGAGGATCGCGAGCGCATCCTGGTCGCCACGCGCCGCCAGCACGTTGACCGCGGCGATCTTGTCGGCTTCCGGGAGGTCGGATTTCAGCACGGCTGCCGCGCGCGCATCGGTCAGCAGCCTGGTGATGGCCGGGTCGGTTTCCTTGGCGATCGCCTGATCGAGCAGCGGGATCTTTTCCGCGTCGCCGCTCTTGAAGATGTCGGTTGCAGCCGCGAAACGCTGCTTGGGGTCCGGGCTCATCAGCGTGAGCGACCCCATGGCGGCGCGGATCACGCCGCGGAGCTTGTTGTTGACCTTGACCTTCGTGATCTCGGACGAGGCCGCCATACCCGCATCGGCGCCGGTGACCGTGTCGGTCAGCGCATAGCCGTCGCCGGACTTGACCGCCTTGAAAACGGCGCCGTCGGCGGTACGGATATAGAGATCACCGTCGGAAAGGGCCTGCAGCGTGGTCGCGGCCGCCGGATCGCCGGTCGCGGCGAGCGTACCGATCGCCGTCTGCAGCGCCACATAGTCGCCCTGGCCGAGCGCGTTGACCGTGGACCTGATATCGGCGCCATAGGCCGGCTTGAGAACGCCCAGCATCAGCATCAGCGCGGTGGCGAGCGTAGCGAGGGTCGGCATGGACAGGCGCATGGTCGGCGGTACCAGTTCTGTCTTCGGGATGATGGCGGCGGTCTCGGCCGCCGGTCTGTCGGATCGGGAGGCGGCAAGCCGCCTCCCGTCGTCATTCATGCCGGATCATTGCATGATCCGTGCCGGGCGGTTGGCTCAGGAGCCGCCGCACTTTCCGGTCTTAACGTTGAAGTTGCCGCAGGACATCGGAGCACGCCAATCCGAGATCAGGTCCTTCGAGTCGGGCAGGTAGTCCGACCACTCGTCACCGACCACGAGGCCCGGGGTCTTCCACACGACGTCGAGCTGGCCGTCGTCCTGGATTTCGCCGATATAGACCGGCTTGGTGATGTGGTGGTTCGGCATGATCGTCGAGAAGCCGCCGGTCAGGTTCGGGACCGAGACGCCGATCAGCGCATCGATGACCGCATCGGGAGCCGTCGTGCCGGCCTTTTCAACGGCCTTCACCCAGGCGTTGAAGCCGATGACGGTGGCTTCCATCGGGTCATTGGTGGTGCGCTTGTCGTTCTTGATGAACGCGCGCCACTTCTTGATGAACTCCTCGTTCTCCGGCGTATCGATCGACTGGAAGTAGTTCCAGGCGGCCAGATGACCGACGAGCGGCTTGGTGTCGATGCCGGCGAGCTCTTCTTCACCGACCGAGAACGCCACGACGGGGATGTCTTCAGCCTTGATGCCCTGGTTGCCGAGTTCCTTGTAGAAGGGAACGTTGGCATCGCCATTGACGGTCGAGACGACGGCGGTCTTCTTGCCGGCCGAGCCGAACTTCTTGATCGCGGAAACTTCGGTCTGCCAGTCGGAGAAGCCGAACGGCGTGTAGTTGACCATGATGTCTTCAGCGGCCACACCCTTCGAGAGCAGATACGCCTCGAGGATCTTGTTGGTCGTGCGCGGATAGACGTAGTCGGTGCCTTCCAGCACCCAGCGCTTCACGGCGCCGCCTTCATCGCTCATCAGATAGTCGACGGCGGGGATCGCCTGCTGGTTCGGAGCGGCGCCCGTGTAGAAGACGTTGCGCTCGGATTCCTCGCCCTCGTACTGGACCGGGTAGAAGAGGATCGAGTCGAGCTCCTTGAACACCGGCAGGACCGACTTGCGGGACACCGAGGTCCAGCAGCCGAACACGACCGAAACCTTGTCCTGGCTGATCAGCTCGCGTGCCTTTTCGGCGAAGAGCGGCCAGTTCGAGGCCGGATCGACCACGACGGCCTCGAGCTTCTTGCCGAGAACGCCACCCTTCTTGTTCTGCTCGTCGATAAGGAAGAGGACCGTGTCCTTCAGCGTCGTCTCGGAGATCGCCATCGTGCCCGAGAGCGAATGCAGGACGCCGACCTTGATCGTGTCGTCTGCCGCGAAGGCGCTCGATACACCGGCGCCGAGCATGGCCGCCGTTGCAAGAGCGCCGACGGTGCGGCTCACCTTGTTCAACATCTGGAATTCCCCCTGTTACGCGACGCCGCGCTTCGGCCATTCGGCTTAAGGCGGTCATCCGTGGTGGTTTAAGTGTTGAAACGACACCGGCCTGTCTCCCACAGGAAGAATCCGGGTCCGTTCAGCAGGAAATGTCAGATATTTTGCGCAGCGCAGCATATACGTCGATTGACGTAGGTGGAGGGGAGCGTGCGTTTGCGCCTGCGCCATGCGAGCGGATGCGACGCCATCGGCGCGGGCAGTTCGATCTTGCGTGGCAAGGCCAGATCGCTACTCTTCGCTGAAATTCTGGGCAGGACTAGAAGGTAAGCAGCATCGATGACGGGACGGCAGCGGATTCTTCCCGTCCGCCGGGAATATAATCGCTGGGTCGCGAACCAGACGCTGGAAGATTATGCGCTGCGCTTCACGGCCAAGAGCGCCCGGCGCTGGACGCGGCCGCGCGTCGCGCAGACGGCGATCGGCGCAATCTCGTTCCTCGCCCTCGAGGCCGTCGGCGGCGCCATCACGCTCTCGCACGGCACCAACAACACGCTCGCGGCGACGCTGGTGGTCGGCATCGTGCTGCTCCTCACCGGCCTGCCGATCGCCCGCTATGCCGCGCGCTACGGCGTCGACATCGACCTGCTGACCCGTGGCGCCGGCTTTGGTTATATCGGCTCGACGATCACCTCGCTGATCTACGCCACCTTCACCTTCATCCTGTTCGCGATCGAAGCCTCGATCATGACGACGGCGCTGGAGATCGCCTTCGGCATTCCGCCCTGGCTCGGCTATGTGCTCTCGGCCGCTGCGGTCATTCCGCTGGTGACGCACGGCATCACCTGGATTTCGCGCTTCCAGATCGTGACGCAGCCGCTCTGGATCATCCTGAACATCCTGCCGGTCGGCTTCATCCTCTGGCAGGATTGGGGCTCGGTCCATGCCTGGCTTTCCTTCGAGGGCCTGACGCCGGTCGCGAACGGCAACGGCCCGGGGCTCGACATCGTCTCGTTCGGCGCCGCCTGCTCGGTCATTCTCGGCCTGATGCCGCAGATCGGCGAGCAGGTGGACATTCTCCGCTTCCTGCCGCCGCACGGGCTGGAAGGCCGACGCGGCCGTATCGCGACGCTGCTGGCCGGCGCGGGCTGGATCATCGTCGGCGCGCCCAAGCTGCTGTTCGGCTCGTTCCTCGCGGTGCTGGCGCTGCGCCATGGCGTGCCGGCCGAGCACGCGGCCGAGCCGGCGCGCATGTATGTCGTGGCCTTCGGCTATGTGCTGCCCTGGCAGGATGCGGCGCTGTTCCTGACGGCGGCCTTCGTGGTCGTGTCGCAGTTGAAGATCAATGTCATGAACGCCTATGCGGGCTCGCTCGCCTGGTCGAATTTCTTCTCGCGGCTGACCCACAGCCATCCCGGCCGCGTCGTCTGGCTCGTGTTCAACGTCGCCATTGCGCTCCTCCTGATGGAGCTCGGCATCTACAAGGCGCTGGAACAGACGCTCGGCCTGTTCTCGGTCGTCGCCGTCGCCTGGCTCGGCACGATCGTCGCCGACCTCGCCATCAACAAGCCGCTCGGCCTCTCGCCACCCGGCATCGAGTTCAAGCGCGCGCATCTCTACGACATCAACCCGGTCGGCGTCGGAGGCATGGGGATCGCGGCGGCGCTCGGCCTGATCGCGGCCGTCGGCATGTTCGGCGAGATCGCCAAGGCGCTCGCGCCCTTCATCGCGCTCGGCGCTTCGCTGGTCGCGGCGCCCGCCATCGCCTGGGGCACCAAGGGCCGCTATTACCTTGCCCGCAAGCCGCGTGCCCATTGGCAGAACCGGACGGAGATCATCTGCACCGTCTGCGAGCACGCCTTCGAACCGGAGGACATGGCCTATTGCCCGGCCTATTCCGGCCCGATCTGCTCGCTCTGCTGTTCGCTCGATGCGCGCTGCCACGATCTCTGCAAGCCGCATGCGCGGCTCCAGATCCAGGTGAGCGAGGCCGTTTCGGCGGTGATGCCGGCGAGCGTGGCGGCGCGGATCAGCCCCCGCATCGTGCAATATCTGGGCGTCTTCACGCTCTTCATGGGCGTGATCAGCCTGGTCCTGCTGCTGATCCACGTGCAGGCGACCTCCTATGGCGGCGCCCACAGCGCCATTATCGGCCAGACCCTCTGGGCCGCCTTCTTCATCCTGCTGATCGTCTCCGGCATCGCCTCATGGTTCCTCGTCCTCGCCAATGAGAGCCGCCACGTCGCGCAGGAAGAATCGGCGCGGCAGACGACGCTGCTGTTGCGCGAAATCGAGGCCCATCGGCGGACCGATGCCGAGCTCCAGCGCGCCAAGGAGGTGGCGGAAGCCGCCAACCTCGCCAAGAGCCGCTATCTGGTCGGCCTCAGCCACGAACTGCGCACGCCGCTCAACGCCGTCTTCGGCTATGCTCAGATCCTGGAGCGCGACGAGACGATCCCGCGCGCGCGGCAGGGCAATATCAGCGTCATCCGCCGCAGCGCCGAGCATCTCTCGGGGCTGATCGACGGGCTCCTGGAGATTTCGCGGATCGAGGCGGGGCGACTGCAATTGCAGCGCAACGAGATCCGCCTCGACGATTTCCTCGACCAGATCGTCGACATGTTCCGCTTCCAGGCCGAGGCGAAGGGGCTCGGCTTCCGCTTCGAGCGACCGAAGCGGCTGCCCGAAGTCGTCGCGACCGACGAGAAGCGGCTGCGCCAGATCCTGGTCAACCTGCTCTCCAACGCGATCAAGTTCACCGAGGCCGGCAGTGTCACGCTGAAGATCAGCTATCGCAGCCAGATCGCGACCCTGACTGTGACGGATACGGGGCCCGGCGTTCCAGCCGAGGACGCCGAGCGCATCTTCGAGCCGTTCGAGCGCGGCGCCTCGGCCACGGCCAAGGCCGTGCAGGGTACGGGACTTGGGCTCACCATCACCAAGATGCTGGCGCAACTGATGGGCGGCGACATCGCCCTCCACAGCGTGGAAGGCCAGGGCAGCGCCTTCGAGGTCAAGCTGATGCTCGCCGCCGTCGACCGCCCCGCCCCGGCGCCGCCGCCGGCCCGGCGCATCTTCGGCTATGATGGTCCGCGCCGGACCGTGCTCGTCGCCGATGACGACAACGATCATCGCGAGCTCGTCCGCCAGATCCTCGAGCCGATCGGCTTCATCGTGCTGGCCGTCGCCGACGGCCCGGCCTGCCTGGCGTTGACCGTCGACATCCGGCCCGATCTCTTCCTGCTCGATATCTCCATGCCGGGGATGACCGGCTGGGAACTGGCGCTGAAGCTGCGCGAAAACGGCCATGGCGCGCCGATCATCATGCTCTCGGCCAATCTCGGCGAGATGCATCCCGAGGCGACGGAGGATACCGCCCATGACGGCGCGCTGCCCAAGCCCTTCGACGTCCGGCAATTGCTCGACCGGATCCAGGCGCTCCTGAAGCTCGACTGGATCGACGAGGCGCCGACACCGCCGCGGCACGAGCCGCCCGCGCCGCTCCGGAACCCCGGCGCCGACCATGTGCGGGAGCTTCTCGATCTCGGCCGGATCGGCTATGTCCGCGGCATCGAGGCGAAGCTCGAGCAATTGGCGGCGGAGGCGGACAACGAACTGTTCGTCGCCGCGATGCGGATCCACATCCGCAATTTCGACTTCGACCAATATCACGCGGTGCTGGAGGCGATGGGCGAGCATGACTGAGATTTCACGCGCCCGCGACATCGTGCTGGTGGTCGACGATTCCCCCGAGACGCTGAGCTTCCTGACCGATGCGCTGGAGCATTCCGGCGCAACCGTGCTCGTCGCCACGGAAGGCGCGCGCGCGCTCGCCCTCGTCGAGCGGATCACGCCCGACATCATCCTGATGGATGCGATGATGCCCGGCATGGATGGTTTCGAGACCTGCCGCCGCCTGAAGGCCAACGCCGCGCTCAGCCATGTGCCGATCATCTTCATGACCGGCCTCTCGGAGACCGAGCACATATTGGAGGGGCTGGAGGCGGGCGGCGTCGACTATGTGACGAAACCGATCGTGCTCGACGTGCTGCTGGCGCGCATCCGCGTGCATCTGGCCAATGCCCGCACGGCACAGAGCGCCCGCCTCGCGCTCGACACGGCGGGCCGATTCCTGCTCGCCGCCAATCGCGATGGCGAGATCCGCTGGTGCACTCCGCAGGCCGTCAAGCTGCTCGAGGCCGCGCTTCCGACGCGCGGTGGCACCATCCACCTGCCGGAGAACATCAAGGTCTGGCTCAAGGTCGCCTCCGGCCAGCGCGGCAATGTGGCGCCACCGACGCCGATAGTGGTCGAGGGCGGACGGCAATTGCAGCTCTCCTTCCTCGGCAATACCGGCGAGGACGAGTTCCTGTTCCGCCTGACCAGCGACGATGACAGCGGACAGGAAGCAGCGCTCCGCCGCCAGTTCGCCGTCACGCAGCGCGAGGCGGAGGTGCTCTTGTGGATCGCGCGCGGCAAATCCAACCGCGACATTGGCGAGATCCTCGGGCTCTCGCCGCGCACGGTGAACAAGCACCTCGAAACCGTCTACCAGAAGCTCGGCGTCGAAAACCGCGCCTCCGCCGCCGTCGTGGCACTCACGGCGCTGGGCGAGGCGTGAGATACGTCATTGACGTAGTCATCTGAAGGCGTATATACGATGCGTGTCGTTCGGATGAAGCCTTATCTCCGGGCCTGCAAGTCGATGGATCTCGACGATGAGGCGATGCGCGACATCGAATTGTAGATCGCTGCCACACCCGAGGCCCATCCCATGGTCAAGGGACTGCGCGGCGTTCGAAACGCGCGGTTCGGACTTCACGGCCGCGGCAAGAGGGGCGGCGGACGGGTTATCTACTACGTTACCGTCGCGCCGTCGGTTCTCTTCATGCTGACAGCCTACCCGAAGAACGAGCAGGACGATCTGGATGAAAGCCAGCGGCGGGCAATTTTGGCTGCGATCGATGGCATTAAGGGACATTGAACATGAGCCACGTTGGCGATGATCTGGTCGAGGCCTTCGAGGAGATGGCGTCCTACATGCGTGGCGAGAGCCAGTCGGAGACCTATGAGGTTCCCGCCGGTCTCCTTACGCCCGACCGCATCCGCACGATCCGCCGCTCCGTTGCATCAAGCACCAAGGCGTTCGAAGCCGAGTTCCACATCCCCGCACGGACCATCGAGGCCTATGAGCAGGGCCGACGCCGGCCGGACGCCGCGACCACGCTGTTGCTCCGTTTGATAGAGACCGATCCCGACGCTGTGCGACGCGCGGCGTCAGGCACTCCTTGACGGCGCCCGGCGCGTTGTGACCGCGATCACATGCGCCGGTAACGGCGATATTTCACCAGTGGCATAAGATACTTAGCTGTATCACTGCGAGCTTCCCGGCCGCTTTACCTCCCTCTCGCCGACGCCTAAACTGCGCGCCTTGGATCAAGGGTGGCGAGAACGTCACGGGAGATGATCATGAACGGCTGGATGCGCGGAATTGGCGGGCTCGCCCTGGGCCTGATGCTGTCTGTCGGCGCCCTCGCGGCGCCGGCCCAGGCGGCGGATCAATCAGCCCGGCGGGTCATCATCACGCCCGGCGGCGATTATCCCGGCTTCGACGCGGAGACGCTCAAGGATGTCGGCCAGCAAGCCTGTGCCCAAGCCTGCCAGACGAACAGCGCCTGCAACGCCTTCACCTACAACATCAAGGCGCGCTGGTGCTTCCTGAAGAGCGATTTCGGCGCCATGGCCGTCGCGCCGGGCGCGATCGCCGGCCGCGTCGTCACGCTCCGGCAGACCGATCCGACCATCGCCGAGACGCGCACCGACGAATTGCAGTTCCTGGGCCCCGGCGCCTTCGACGAGGCCAAGCGACAGTTCGGTGGCCTCGCCAAGGACTATCCCTCCAACGGCATGGGCTATGAGGCGATCCACCAGGCGGCGCTGCTCGCTCGCAAGAACGGCAATGCGCTGGAGGCGACGCAGGCCTTCGGCGCCATGCTCGGCATCGCCGCGGAGGACCCGGCCGTCTGGCGCGAATTCGCGCTCGCCTTCCTGCGCCAGAACCCGCAGGATTATGAGCCGCGCCAGCGCGCCCAGACCGGCGCCACGGCAGCCGCGATCAACGCCTATCTCCGCTCCGACGGAAAGAGCGACCAGGCCGCCAGCCTCAACGTGCTCGGCGACAGCCTCGTGCGCCGCGAAATGTGGCCCGAGGCGATCAAGACCTACCGCCTCAGCCTCGAATTCCGCGAGGATGCCCGCATTCGTGCGGCCTATGACAAGGTCGTGGCCGAGCACGGCTTCCGCATCCAGTCGAACACGGTCGACGCGGACTCCGAATCGCCCCGCATGTGCCTCGTCTTTTCGGAAAACCTGCCGGTTTCCGATCCCACGCTCTCCGATTTCGTCGTCGTCGAGGGCGGCACCGGGCTCGCCATAGAGCCCAAGGACAACCAGATCTGCGTCGATGGGCTGAAGCACGGCCAGCGTTATACGTTGCGCGTGCGCGCCGGCCTGCCCTCCGCCTCGGGCGAGAAGCTCGCGCAGGCGGCTTCGGTGACGAGCTATGTCCGCGACCGCGAACCCTGGGTCGGCTTCGGCGGCAACGCCTATGTCCTGCCGGCTGGCCAGGGCGCGTCGATCCCGGTCGATTCCATCAATACGGCCCTGATCGAGGCCGAGGTCTACCGGATTGGCGACCGCTCGCTGGCGGTTGCCGTCCGCGACGGCAATTTCCTGCGCCAGCTCGACAGCTATTCGGCGAGCCAGATCGCGAGCCAGTCTGGCCAGTCGATCTGGACGGGTGCGATCGAGGTGCCGGTCAACAAGCCGAACGAGACCGTCACGACGGCGATCCCGATCGGCGACGCGCTCAAGAATGTCGAGCCCGGCGTCTATGTGATCACCGCCCGCGCCAAGAAGAATGGCGAGCAGGAATATGGCGATCTCGCCACGCAATGGTTCATCGTGTCCGATCTCGGCCTCTCCGCGCTCACCGGCCATGACGGCATCCATGCCGTGATCCGCTCGCTGAACACGGCCCGGGCCGTATCAGGCGTGAAGGTGAAGCTCGTCGCGACCAATGACGAGATTCTCGGCGAGGCGACGACGAATGCCGAAGGCTATGTCCATTTCGAACCCGGCCTCGCGCGTGGCACCGGCGGCATGGCGCCCCAGCTTCTCGTCACCCAGACCGACCAGGGCGACTATGCCTTCCTCGATCTGAAGAAGACCGCCTTCGACCTGACCGATCGCGGCGTCGACGGCCGCCCGGCCCCGGGCGCGCTCGACACCTTCCTGACCAGCGAGCGTGGCATCTACCGCCCCGGCGAGACAGTCCACCTGACGGCGCTGCTGCGCGATGCGCAGGCGAAGGCCGTCACCGGCCTTCCCTTGACGCTCATCGTCGACCGGCCGGATGGCGTCGAATTCCTGCGCACCAAGATCGAGGATCAGGGCGCCGGCGGCTATGCCTATGACGTGAAGATCCCGGACGGCGCGCAGCGCGGCGCCTGGCGCTTCCAGCTCTATGCCGATCCCGATGGCGACCAGCTCACGGAAATCTCCGCACTGGTCGACGATTTCGAGCCCGAGCGGATCGCCTTCGAGCTCAAGACCACCGCCGAACGGCTCGTGTCGGGCCAGACCTTCCCGATCGAACTCACCGCGAAATATCTCTATGGCGCCAATGCGATCGGCCTCGGCGTCGATGGTGAGATCATCGCGACGCCGACCAGCGAGGCGGCCGCCTATCCGGGCTACAGCTTCGGCCTCTCCGACGATCCCGTGGAGACGGTCCGCGATTCGCTCGGCGCCAGCGCCGTCACCGACGAGGACGGCGTCGCCGCATTCGACGCAACCGTGCCCGAGCTTCCCGCGACGACCAAGCTCTTCGACGCCGAGATCGTCGTGCGCGTCACCGACACCAATGGCCGCGCCGTCGAGCGCCGGCTGAAGCTGCCGGCCAGTTCCGGCGGCACGCATATCGGCATCAAGACCAATTTCGACGATGGTAGCGTGCCGGAAGGCGGCATGGCGCGGTTCGACCTGATCGCGATCGGCGAGGATGGCGAGCGCATTGCAGCCCCCGGCGCCACCTGGTCGATCGAGCGGCTGGAGACGAATTATCAATGGTATCGCCGCGATGGCGCCTGGAAATATGAGGCGATCACGACGGCGACGCGCATTGCGAACGGCACGGTCGATCTCTTGGCCGACGCCGCCGTGCCGGTCGAGGCGAAGGTGGATTGGGGCCGCTATCGGCTGACCGTCTCGCTGCCCGGCGACACGCCGACCTCCTCCTCGGTCGCCTTCGATGCGGGTTGGTATGTCGATGCCTCGGCCACCTCCGAGACGCCGGACATGCTGACGGTCTCGCTCGACCAGAAGAACTACAAGATAGGCGACACAGCGAAGCTCCGGCTCGACCCGCGCTTTGCCGGCATCGCGCAGATCATGGTCATCGACGACCGCGTCATCGACATGAAGACGGTCGACGTGCCCGCAGACGGCACCACGGTCGACCTCGCCGTCACCGATAAATGGGGTCCCGGCGCCTATGTGACGGCGACCTTGTTCCGCCCGATGGATGTCGCGGCGAAGCGCATGCCCTCGCGCGCGCTCGGCCTCGCCTGGGTGCCCGTCGATCCAGGGAACCGCCGGCTGCAGGTGGAACTCGGCACCGAAGAGCAGATCCGCCCGCGCGGACCGCTCTCCATCCCCGTTACGCTCGCCAATCTGGCGCCGGGCGAGGACGCCTATGTCACCGTCGCGGCGGTCGATGTCGGCATATTGAACCTGACCGGCTTCAAGACCCCCGATCCGGATGGCTGGTATTTCAGCCAGCGCCGCCTCGGCATGGAGATCCGCGACCTTTACGGGCAGTTGATCGACCGCATGCAGGGCGTTCCGGGCCGGCTGCGCTCGGGCGGCGATGGCGGCGCGTCGGGCCTCAAGGCCCCGCCACCGACGGAAAAGCTGATCGCCTATTTCTCCGGCGTGGTGAAGGTCGACGCCGATGGCAAGGCCAACGTCACCTTCGACCTGCCCGATTTCAACGGCTCGGTCCGCGTCATGGCGATCGCCTGGTCGAAGGAAGGCCTCGGGCATGCCGAAAAGACTGTGATCGTTCGCGATCCCGTCGTCGTCATGGCGAGCCTGCCGCGCTTCATGACGCCTGGCGACCAGAGCCGCGTGCTCGTCGAGATCAACAATGTCGAGGGTGAAGCGGGTGATTATCGCCTCGCCGTCGACGCACCCGGCGTTACCATGGATCCCGGCGCCGCCGACATGCCCGTGCGGCTCGAGAAGCTGGGTCGCGCGACGCTGGCGCTGCCGATGACGGCCGAGGATATCGGCGATCACATGATCACCGTCAGCCTCAAGAGCCCCGACGGGCAGACCTTCGCCCGCGACTACATGCTGGGCATCCGGCCCGCCGGCCAGCCGGTGTCACGACGCTCGCTGATCTCGCTTGCGCCCGGCAAGAAGCTCACCATCGATGCCGGCGCCTTCTCCGAGTTCAAGCCGCTGACGACGAGCGCTGCGCTCGCTGTCGGCGGTTCGGCCAAGCTCGACATCGTCGCGATCCTCGCCTCGCTCGACCGCTATCCCTATGGCTGCACCGAGCAGATCACCTCCAAGGCGATGCCGCTGCTCTATCTGAACCAGGTCGCCGCCACGATCGGCATTGCCCAGGACAGCGAGATCCGCAAGCGGATCCAGGATGCGATCGGCAAGGTGCTCGACAACCAGTCCTCCTCGGGCTCGTTCGGCCTCTGGGGCCCGGGCTATGACGATCTCTGGCTCGACGCCTATGTGTCGGATTTCCTGACCCGGGCGAAGGCGGTCGGCTATGTCGTGCCGGATGTCGCCTTCAACAATGCGATCGACAATCTGGCCAACCGCATCGGCTACGCCCAGGATTTCGACAAGGGCGGCGAGGCGATCGCCTATGCGCTCTACGTGCTTGCGCGCAACGGCAAGGCGGCGATCGGAGACCTGCGCTACTACGCGGAAACGAAGCTCGGCAATTTCGCCACCCCGCTCGCCCAGGCCCAGATCGGCGCCGGCCTCGCGCTTTATGGCGACAAGGCCCGGGCGGCCGACGTGTTCAAGCTCGCAGTTGAAAATGTCCGGACGAGCTATGGCCAGCTTCCCGCCTATCGGCAGGATTACGGCTCCTATCTCCGCGACCAGGCCGCCGTGCTGACGCTCGTCGCCGAGACCGGGGACAAAGCGACCGACCGCGAGGCGCTGGTCGATACGATCGTCCAGATGCGCGATACGCGACGCTATCTCTCCACCCAGGAGCAGGGCTGGATGCTGATGGCGGCCGCCTCGCTGATGAACGATCTGCGGCAGGCCTCGCTCGACGTCGACGGCAACAAGGCCGATGTGCCGCTCTACAGGAAGCTGCTCGGCAGCGATGTCGATAGCCGTCCGCTGGTGGTCGAGAACACCGGCGACGTGCCGCTCGATGCCGCGCTGACGCTGACCGGCATCCCGCTCGATCCCGAACCTGCGGGCGGCGATGGCTTCACCATTACGCGGAGCTATTTCAACACCGACGGCACCGAGGCCGATCCCGCCACAGTGGCGCAGAACGACCGCCTTGTCGTGGTGCTGAAAGTTACGGCGAACGAGGCGCGCTTCGGCCGCATCATGGTCGTCGATCCGCTGCCGGCCGGCTTCGAGATCGAGAACCCGAACATCTCGCGCTCGGGCGACACCTCGACCTATGAATGGCTCAAAGTGGAGCAGAACATCGATCACACCGAGGCGCGGACCGACCGCTTCGTCGCCGCGCTGACGCGCTCATCGAGCGATCCCGTCGAGTTCTCGGTCGCCTATGGCGTCCGCGCCGTCTCGCCGGGCACGTTCATCCATCCCGCCGCGACGGTCGAGGACATGTATGACCCCGACCGCCAGGCGCATACGGATACGAGCGCCGTCGAAATCGTCGGCCCGACGACGACGAAGTGAGGGCGGGAAACTGAACGTGCTGGTTGGGGCACGACGCCCATGACAAACGAAGGCCAGCCCTCTCTCCCCGAAGGGGGGAGAGCTGGAGAGGGGGATGGTTTCCGGACCTCTCCGGATAGCGCCGCGTCGGCCTCTCCGGGTGCTCCGAGCCTTGCCCCAGCGCTCCCCCCTCCTAGCCTCCCCCACAAGGGGGGAGGGACAGGATCGAGTGATCGCGCCCATGCCGATGAAGGCCGCAGCGAGCCCTCTCTCCCCGAAGGGGGGAGAGCTGGAGAGGGGGATGGTTTCCGGACCTCTCCGGATAGCGCCGCGTCGGCCTCTCCGGGTGCGCCGAGCCCTGCCCCAGCGCTCCCCCCTCCTAGCCTCCCCCACAAGGGGGAAGGAACAGGATCGAGTTTTCGCGCCCATGCCGATGAAGGCCGCAGCGAGCCCTCTCTCCCCGAAGGGGGGAGAGTTGGAGAGGGGGTGCCTAACGCGGTATCGAACGCGATCGGCGAGGATCTGCGCGCCCTCCCCGACCTTCCCCGCCTCGGGGAGAGGGTGAAGAAGGCGTTTGCCGTTGCCGGCCTGACGCTGGCGACGATGGCCTTCTTCTCGACCGCCTGGCTCGGCGGAGCGGTGCATGATATCCGCGCCGGCCTGCCGCCGGTAACAGACCCCAGGACCGTGCCGACGTCCGCAATCATCGTCGATCGCTCCGATACGCTGCTGCGGCCCTACACCATCGCCGATGGGCGCTGGCGCCTGCCCGTGACGCTCGGCGAGGTCGATCCGACCTTCATCGCCATGCTGAAGGGCTATGAGGACAAGAATTTCGCCACCCATCACGGCGTCGACTGGCAGGCGCTCATCCGCGCCGCCGGCCAGATCGCCGAGACCGGCCATGTCGTCTCGGGCGGGTCGACGCTGACCATGCAGGTCGCCCGCCTCGTGCAGGGCGGCTCGACCCGCGCGGCCGAAAGCAAATTGCGCCAGATCGTCCACGCGCTGACGCTGGAGGACCGGCTCGACAAGGAGCAGATCCTCTCGCTCTATCTCGCGCTCGCGCCCTATGGCGGCAATCTCGAAGGCATCCGCGCCGCGAGCCTAGCCTATTTCGGCAAGGAGCCGCGCCGGCTGACCATCGCCGAATCCGCCTTGCTCGTCGCCCTGCCGCAGGCACCGGAGGCACGCCGTCCCGATCGCGACCCCAAGGCCGCAAAGGCAGCACGCGACCGCGTGCTCGACAGGCTGGTCACGGCCGGCGTCATCGATGCCGACGCCGCCTCAGCCGCCAAGACCGAGCGCGTCCCGACGGCGCGAAAGCCATTCCCGATGCTCGCCGCCCATTTGGGCGATCTCGCCCGCAAGGCGCATCCGAACGATGCCATCGTCAAGCTCACGCTGGACGCGCGGCTGCAGCAGACGCTCGAAGAACTCGCCTCCGATCGCGCCGCCACCGTCGGCCCGAAGGCGTCCGTCGCGATCGTCGTCGCCGACCACGTCACCGGCAATATCCTCGCCTCGGTCGGTTCGGCCGGCTTCATGGACGACAGCCGGAACGGCTTCGTCGACATGACGACCGCGATCCGCTCGCCCGGCTCGACGCTGAAGCCGCTGATCTATGGCCTCGCCTTCGAGCAGGGCATCGCCCATCCGCAGAGCCTGATCGAGGACCGGCCGAGCGCGTTCGGCGGCTATGCGCCCGTGAATTTCGACGGCTTCTATCGCGGCACGGTGACGATCCACGACGCACTCACCGAATCGCTGAACGTGCCGGCGGTGAAGGTGCTCGACGCGGTCGGGCCCGCCCGCCTCGTGGCGCGGCTGAAGCGCGCGGCGGCAAGCCCGAAACTGCCGGATCTCTCGGCGCCGGGCCTCGCCATCGGCCTCGGCGGCGTCGGCATATCGCTCAAGGACCTCGTCTCGGTCTACGCCGCCATCGCGCGCGGCGGCCGGCCGGTCGCTCTGCATGACGGCACTGGCGCGCCCGCGCCGGCCATCGAGAGCGCGCCCGTGCTCGAGCCGGTCGCGGCCTGGTATGTCGCCAACATCCTAGCCGACGTTCCGCCGCCCGTCATCGGCGCATCGGGCCGGATCGCCTACAAGACCGGCACGTCCTATGGCTATCGTGACGCCTGGTCGATCGGCTTTGACGGCCGGACGGTCATCGGCGTCTGGGTCGGCCGCGCGGATGGGGCGCCGGTTCCCGGCCTTTCCGGCATCGGCACGGCCGCTCCGGTGCTGTTCGAGGCATTCGACCGCCTGGGCGGGGACCGCGCGCCGCTGCGCCCTGCCCCGCGCGGCGCGCTGATTGCGGCCAATGGCGACCTGCCGGAGCCGCTGAAACGCTTCCGTGGGCCGGAGGTGATGGCCAACAAGGCGCCCGACACGCCGGAAATCGCCTTTCCACCGGATGGCGTCCAGGTCGATCTCGGCATTCGCGACGGCGACCCGATGCCGCTCATGATCAAGATCCGCAATGGCAAGCCACCCTTCACCTGGTTTGCCAATGGAACCCCTATCGCGCGGACGCCGTTTCAACGCTCGGAGAGTTGGGCGCCGGATGGGCCGGGATTTGTTACGCTCTCCGTCGTCGATTCGGCCGGGCGCTCCGACAGGGTGACCGTTTTCGTCGAATAGGCCGCAGCAGGAAGACCAAACCGATGCTCGCACGCCATTGGCGACAGCATGTGCGCTTCTACGGCGCCGCAGCGATCGCTATCCTCTCCATCTTCGTCTTCCGCCTGTTCGATCCCGAGATCGCCTTCATCGCAGCCGGCGACGTCTTCTTCATCACCTTCTTCCTGAGCATGCTGCAGAAGGCCGCGAAGGCCGACGTCACCACTCTGCGTGCCCGCGCCAAGGTCGAGGATGAGGGCATCGTGCTGATCGTCGGGCTGACGATCGCGGCGATCATCTTCTCGTTCGGCTCGATGTTCTCGATCCTGAACAGCGGCGATGGCCGGCCGCTCTCGCATCTCCTGACCGCGCTGGCGAGCATTCCGCTCGGCTGGCTGGTGCTCAACTCGCTCTTCGCGTTCCACTATGCCCGCCTCTACTATGCGCCGGCCGGCACGGACGGGAAGGCGACGGATGCCGCGGGGCTCGATTTCCCCGAAAGCCCGGAGCCGGTCATCTGGGACTTCTTCTATTTTTCCTTCGTCATCGGCGCGACGTTCCAGACCTCCGATGTCGGGATCAAGAACACGGATTTCCGTGTCGTGGTGCTGTTCCACTCGATCGCGTCGTTCGTCTTCAACACGGTCCTGCTGGCGCTTGCCGTCAATGTGGGGGCAAGCCTGGTTCATTAGGCGGCACGCTGGCGGCCGCAGCCGCCGTCACATCCGTCTTCTCGGCGATGCCGAAGCGCAGAAGGATCCAGCGCTCGATTGGCTTCGCGATGATCAGGATGATGAAGACGAAGACGAGCGCGACGCCCACCAGCGACCAGTCGGCGAGGCCGCAGACAATGCCGAGCGTCGCCGCCATCCAGACGGTCGCGGCCGTCGTGACCCCGTGAACCACCTCCTCATGGCGCCCCTTGCGCAGGATCGCGCCGGCGCCAATGAAACCGATACCGGCGAGGACGCCCTGGACGACGCCTTGCAGCGCACGGCTCATGGCATCGGGATGGCCGATGAAATCAGGGAAAGTGATCGCCGCGAGCGTAACGAGCGAGGCGCCGAGCGCGACGAGCGCCAGCGTGCGCATGCCGGCCGTCTTCTCCTTGGCGTCCCGGTTGATCCCGATCAGCAGGCCGCAGAGCGTCGCCAGCCCGAGCCGGAGAACGACCTCCCATAGATCACCCTGCATCACGCATCGCTCCTTCGCAGACACCGTGCGCGACAAGCCTGCCACCGATCAAGGCGCGACTTCGCCCAGTTTCTGGGCAGAAACACCCGTCGCTCCGATCGCGCTCGGCCAAATTGCATACAGTTCGGCTTGGCACGCTTTCTGCTTTTAGATTGTCATTGAGTTGGTGGCTAGGGTTCCGCGTCGCAGGGCGACGGCTGGTCCGAGAGCTGCCGCCTGTGCGGGAGAAATCCGCATGGGGCACGGCGGGATAAAATCCCGGGAGACCTCAGTGGCCAGGAATTGGCGACGGGAAGGTCTGTGCCAATTCCAGGTTTCGTCGGAACCGTGAGCGGAGTTGGCAATGAAAATTTCGAACGTTCTGAAGGGTGGCCTCGCAGCCGGCCTCCTGGCCGTCTCCCTGATGGGAGCCTCGGCACAGGCAGCACCCAAGACTGAATTCAAGCTCGCCTGGTCGATCTATGTCGGCTGGATGCCGTGGCAATGGGCGGCGGACCAGGGCATCGTCAAGAAATGGGCCGACAAATACGGCATCAAGATCGATGTCGTGCAGATCAACGACTATGTCGAATCGATCAACCAATACACGGCCGGCGGCTTCGACGCCGTCACGCTCACCAATATGGATGCGCTTTCGATTCCCGCGGCCGGCGGCGTCGACACGACCGCCGTGATCGTCGGCGATTTCTCCAACGGCAATGACGCCGTGATCTTGAAGGACAAGACCGCGCTTGCCGACATCAAGGGCCAGAAGGTCAATCTGGTCGAGTTCTCGGTTTCGCACTATCTGCTCGCCCGCGCGCTTTCGACGATCGGGCTGACCGAGAAGGACCTGACGGTCGTCTCCACCTCCGACGCCGACATGGTCGCCGCCTGGGCGACGCCGGATGTGACGGCGGTCGTGACCTGGAACCCGCTCGTCGCCGAGATCATGAAGACGCCGGCGGCGCATGAGGTGTTCAACTCCTCGCAGATCCCCGGCAAGATCATCGACCTGACCGCCGTCAACACCGGAACGCTCAAGGACAATCCCGCTTTCGGCAAGGCTCTGGCCGGCGCCTGGTATGAGACCATGGCGATCATGGCGTCGGATACGCCCGAGGGCAAAGCCGCCCGCGAGGCGATGGGCAAGGCCTCGGGCACCGATCTCGCCGGCTATGAGGCGCAGCTCAAGGCGACGAAGATGTTCTTCAAGCCCGACGAGGCGGCGGCCTTCGCCAAGAGCCCCGAGATCGGCGCGACCATGGACCATGTCCGCGGCTTCCTGTTCGAGCACGGCTTGCTCGGCAATGGCGCCGCCTCGGCCGACGTCGTCGGCATCGAACTCGCCGATGGCAAGGTTCTCGGCGATACGGGCAATGTGAAGTTCCGCTTCACTGATGCCTTCATGGCCGACGCGGCCGCCGGAAAGCTGTGATCCCGATGGGCCCGCCCCTCGCGACAGGCTCCGCCCTGCCCTCTCTCCCCGCAGGGAGGAGAGCTGGAGAGGGGGCGCCGCGCCGGACATGGAGCGTGTTCGGCGACGATTTCGCGACGGAGCCTGCGAGCCCCCTCCCTAACCCTCCCCCCTTCGGGGAGAGGGAATGGGGTGGAGCTTTTCCAGGCGCTGGGGCAAACCATCCATCCTTCGTGACCGGCTCCGCCCTGCCCTCTCTCCCCGCAGGGGGGAGAGCTGGAGAGGGGGTTCTGTGCCGGACAAAGAGCGTGTCCGGCGACGATTTCGCGACGGAGCCTGCGAGCCCCCTCCCTAACCCTCCCCCCTTCGGGGAGAGGGAATGGGGTGGCGCCTTTCCAGGCGCTGGGGGAAACCGTCCATCCCTCGCGACAGGCTCCGCCCTGCCCTCTCTCCCCGCAGGGGGGAGAGCTGGAGAGGGGGGTCTGGGCCGGACATGGAGCGTGTCCGGCGACGATTTCGCGACGGAGCCTGCGAGCCCCCTCCCTGACCCTCCCCCCTTCGGGGAGAGGGAATGGGGTGGAGCTTTTGCAGGCGCTGGGGCAAACCGTCCATCCTTCGTGACGGGCTCCGTCCTACCCTCTCTCCCCGCAGGGGGGAGAGCTGGAGAGGGGGATCTGGGCCTGACATGGAGCGTGTTCGGCGACGATTTCAGCGCGGAAACGACGAGCCCCCTCCCTAACCCTCCCCCCTTCGGGGAGAGGGAATGGGGCGGAGCCTTTCCAGGCGCTGGGGGAAACCATCCATCCCTCGTGACAGGCTCCGTCCTGCCCTCTCTCCCCACAGAGGGGAGAGCTGGAGAGGAGGTTCTGTGCTGGGCATGGAGCGTGCTCGGCGACGATTTCAGCGCGGAAACGACGAGCCCCCTCCCTGACCCTCCCCCCTTCGGGGAGAGGGAATGGGGTGGCGCCGTGTCTCGGCAGACGGAGGCCCGCTCATGCGCCTGATCAACCGCCGGCCCAGCCTTGGCGCGGCGCGGTTTCTCGCGATCGTGCCGTTTGCGCTCGTGCTGGTCGCCTATCTGATCGGCTCGGGCGTGCGGCTCGCCGAGAATCCGTCCGACAAGCTGCTGCCGGCCTTCTCATCCTTCGCAGCCGCGATCGACCGGATGGCGCTGACGCCGGACCAGCGCACGGGCGACATCCTGCTCTGGGTCGATACGGCCGCGAGCCTGACACGCCTCGGCGCGGCGCTGGCGATCTCGGTCGCGATCGGGCTCGTCTTCGGCATCGTCATCGGCCTGCTGCCCTATTTCCGTGCCGGGCTCGGCGCCTTCGTCGCCGTGATCTCCATGGTGCCGCCACTGGCTCTGTTGCCGATCCTCTTCATCACGCTCGGCCTCGGCGAGACCTCGAAGATCGCGCTGATCGTCATCGGCGTCGCGCCCTGCCTGATCCGCGACATGGCGCTCAGGGTCGGCGACATGCCGGTGCAGCAATTGATCAAGGCCCAGACGCTCGGCGCCTCGACCTGGCAGATCATCATCCGCGTGGTGCTGCCGCAATCGCTGCCGCGCCTCATCGATTCACTCCGCCTGCAGATCGGCCCGGCCTGGCTTTTCCTGATCGCGGCCGAAGCGATCGCCTCGGAATCCGGCCTCGGCTACCGCATCTTCCTCGTGCGGCGCTATCTCGCCATGGATGTGATCCTGCCCTACGTCGCCTGGATCACGATCCTCGCCTTCCTGATGGACCGCATTCTTCTCATCATCCAGACCCGCGCCTTCCCGTGGTTCGCCGGTGCGAGGGCTTCGACATGAGCGCGGTCATCTCGGTCAAGGATGTCTGGAAGGAATATGACGACAAGGTCGTGCTTGAGCAGATCAGCCTCGAGATCGCGCCGCGCGCCTTCGTCGCCCTCGTCGGTCCCTCGGGCTGCGGCAAGACGACCTTCCTGCGCATGTTGCTCTCGGAAGAGGCGCCGACGCGCGGCGCGATCACCATTGGCGGCGCGCCACTGCCGGCCGAGCCGGGCGCCGATCGCGGCGTCGTCTTCCAGCGCTATTCGGTATTTCCGCACCTGACCGTGCTCGGCAACGTCGTGCTCGGGCTCGAGTTCAAGGACGCGCCGATCCTGGGCCGGCTCTTCGGCGCCAAGCGCCGCGCGGCGGAGGACGAGGCGCGCGAACTGCTCGCCGCCGTCGGGCTCGGCGAGGCGGAGAATAAATATCCCGCCCAGCTTTCCGGCGGCATGCAGCAGCGCCTCGCACTCGCGCAGGCGCTGATCGCCAAGCCCAAGGTGTTGCTGCTCGACGAACCGTTCGGCGCGCTCGATCCCGGCATTCGCGCCGAGATCCACACGCTGATGCGCAAGCTCTGGCACGAGCGGCCGCTCACCGTGGTGATGGTGACGCACGACCTCTCGGAGGCGTTCTCGCTCGGCACGCGCGTCATCGCCTTCGAGCGGCGGCGCAACGAGCCCTCCGATGGCGGGCGCTACGGCGCGACGATCACGCGCGATTTCGAGGTCTGGCCGAAACGCATCGCCGGCGAACCCAGGCCACAGAAGAAGAAGCTCATGCCCGGCCGGGACGACCCGGCACCATCGGGATCACTCCGGGACGACCCGGCCATTGAAGGAGCCGCGCTATGACCGCGCATCTGGACAAGGCCGCGCTGATTGAAGCCAATCGGAAGCGCTATGAGGAACTGAAAGCCGCCGGCGACGCCGCGGCCCCAAAGGTGCTGCCGCCACCGACGCCGCGCGACGGCGCGCCGATCGCGGAAGGGGATATCCTCCACCGCGAGGAGATTCCCGGCGGCTGGTACTGGACTGCCAAGGTGAAGCGCGGCGAGGGCCTGCGGCTCCTGAACATCTCTGGCACGCCCGGCGTCTCGCTCTTTGCCTGGAACGCAAACGACACCAGCGAGCGCTACAACAGCGCCGATACGGTCAAGGTGCAGTGGACATCCGAGCTCCGGAAAGGCCGCGTGCTGTTCTCCGACATGGGCCGCGTATTGTTCTCGATCGTCGAGGATACGACCGGCGCGCATGACACGATCGTCGGTGGCTCGACCCCTGCTTCCAATGCCCGCAAATATGGCGATGGCGCGCTGCGCTCGACGCGGGAAAACATGCTGCTCGCCGCCGGCAAGCATGGCCTCGGCCGGCGCGACATCGCGCCGGTGATCACCTTCTTCGCCCCGGTCATCGTGGATAACGAGGGGAAGCTCGCCTGGTGCGACGGCATCGTCCAGCCGGGCGATTTCGTCGATCTGCGCGCAGAACTGGACCTGATCGTCGCAGTCTCGAACTGCCCGCATCCGCTGGCGCCCGACAGCGTCTTCGATCCCGGGCCCGTGGCCGCAATCATTTTCGCCCTGCCGGAGCCGGCGGCCGACGATCTGGCGCGGACCGCGACGGCCGAGTCCGCGCGCGGCTTCGACAACAACGCCACCTATCTGCGCGCTTAAGGAGGACGCCATGAACCAGCCCGACGCATCCTCCTTCTTCGCCGCCCCGGTCGCGCTCGATCCCGCCAGGGCCGTCTATGATTTCGTGGTTCCCGCCAACAAGCCCTGGACCGGCATCGTCGAGAAGGGCCAGATCCTCCGCATCGTCGATCTCGAAGGCCAGCAGGCCGTCGACACGCTGTTCTATGCGGCCGCCGACACCAGCGAGCGCTACAGCGCACAGGATACGATCTTCGAACAGGGTGCGCCCTATGTCTCGACCGGCACGCGGCTGATGTCGAACATCGGCAATGTCATGGCGGTCGTGGTCGCCGATACGGCGGGCCGGCACGACACCTCCGCCGGCGCCTGTTCCTGCGAGGCGAACACGGTCCGCTTCGGCCATCACACGCGATACATGCATGCCTGCCGCGAGAATTTCATCATCGCAATGGCCGAGCACGGCATGACCAAGCGCGACATCGTGCCGAACATCAACTTCTTCATGAACGTGCCGATCGAGCCCGATGGCAAGCTCGCCATCGTCGACGGCGTCTCCCGGCCCGGCGACTATGTCGACATTCTCGCGACCATGGACGTGATCTGCGCGATCTCGAACTGCCCGCAGGTCAATAATCCCTGCAACGGCTTCAATCCGACGCCGATCCGCGTGATGATCTTCGATCCGGCGACTGCGTGACGCCATGTTCAGGAAGGTTCTGATCGCCAACCGGGGCGAAATCGCCGGACGTATCATACGAACTTTGCGCCGGCTCAATATCCAGTCTGTCGCCGTCTTTTCCGAGGCCGATCGCTTCACGCGGCCGGTGCTCGATGCCGATGAGGCGGTCGCCATCGGCCCCGCGCCGGTGAAGGAGAGCTATCTCGATGTCGAGGCCATCATCGCGGCCTGTCTTGCGACGGGAGCCGAGGCCGTACATCCGGGCTACGGCTTCCTGTCGGAGAACGCCGCCTTTGCCGAACGCCTCGCCGCGCATGGCATCACCTTCATCGGGCCGCGGCCGGAACAGCTGCGCGATTTCGGGCTGAAGCACACCGCGCGCGAAATCGCCAGGCGCTGCGGTGTACCGCTGCTGCCGGGGAGCGACCTGATCGCCACGGCCGACGAGGCAGTCGCCGCAGCCGAAACGGTAGGCTATCCGGTCATGCTGAAGAGCACGGCCGGCGGTGGCGGCATCGGCATGCAGCTCTGCCATGACGCGGCCGAGCTGCGCGCGAAGTTCGAGGCCGTACAGCGCATGGCCGGCGCAAGCTTTGGCGATGCCCGCGTCTATCTCGAGCGCTTCGTCGCCGAGGCGCGCCATGTCGAGGTGCAGATCTTCGGCGATGGAAGGGGCCATGTCGTGGCGCTCGGTGAGCGTGACTGCTCGCTGCAGCGACGCAACCAGAAGGTCGTCGAGGAGACCCCGGCGCCGGGGCTTTCCGATGGGCTGCGCCAGCGTCTTCATGCTGCCGCGATCGCGCTCGGCAAGGCGGTTTCCTATGAATCCGCGAGCACGGTCGAGTTCATCTATGACGTCGCCCGCGAGGACTTCTATTTCCTCGAGGTGAATACGCGACTTCAGGTCGAGCATCCGGTGACAGAGGCCGTGTTCGGCGTCGACCTCGTCGAATGGATGATCCGACAGGCAGCCGGGGCGTTCATCCTTCCCGAACAGGCCACGCTGGTGCCGAAGGGCGCTGCGATGGAGGTCCGCATCTATGCGGAAAATCCGCAGGCCGATTTCCGGCCTTCGACCGGGCTGCTCACGGAGGTGAGCTTTCCGGAAGGCGTGCGCGTCGATGGCTGGATCGAGACCGGCAGCGAGGTGACGCCCTATTACGACCCGATGCTCGCCAAGCTGATCGTGCACGGCGCCGACCGCGCCGATGCGCTCACCCGGCTGCAGGCGGCGCTCGCCCAGACGGCGCTCTACGGCATCGAGACCAATCTGGATTATCTGCGCGCGGTCACGGCATCCGACGCGTTCACGAGCAGCGCGGTCTCGACAAGCGTGTTGAAGAGCTTCGCCTTCACGCCGCGCGCGATCGAAGTGCTTTCGCCTGGCGCCCAGACCAGCGTACAGGACTGGCCCGGCCGGCTCGGGCTCTGGAATGTCGGCATTCCGCCATCCGGCCCGATGGACGATCGCTCGCACCGCCTCGCCAATCGGATCGTCGGCAATGAAGAGGGCGCCGCAGCGCTCGAATGCACGGTGGTCGGACCGACGCTGAAATTCCACCGCGACGCGCTGGTCGCGCTGGCCGGGGCGGCGATGACGGCGAAACTGGACGGCGCGGCCGTGCCCTTCTTCGAGCCGGTGTCCGTCAAAGCCGGGCAGGTGCTGGCGCTCGGACCGATCGACGGTCCCGGCCAGCGCAGCTATCTCGCGATCCGCGGCGGGATCGACGCGCCACTCTTCCTCGGCTCGCGCGCGACCTTCAATCTCGGCAAGTTCGGCGGCCACGCCACCGGAACGCTACGCGCCGGCGATGTGCTCAAGATCGACGACAAGGCGGTGGCCGAGCCCCGCATGGCGTCGCCGGAGGAACGGCCGGAACTGACGCGCGAATGGACCGTTCGGGTTCTTTATGGTCCGCATGGCGCGCCGGATTTCTTCATGCCCGCCGATATCGATGATCTGTTTGCGTCACGCTACGAGGTGCATTTCAACAGCGCGCGCACCGGCGTGCGCCTGATCGGGCCGCAGCCGCGCTGGGCCCGTGCGGATGGCGGCGAAGCGGGGCTGCACCCCTCCAACATCCACGACAACGCCTATGCGATCGGCTCGATCGATTTCACGGGCGACATGCCGATCATCCTCGGCCCCGACGGACCGAGCCTCGGCGGGTTCGTCTGCCCGGTGGTGATCACGCGGGACGACCTCTGGAAGATGGGGCAGTTGAAGCCCGGCGACGGAGTAAGGTTCGTTGATGCGGAGGCGGCCAGCGCCGTCGACACGCTCGGTGCGCCCTCTCTCCCCGAAGGGGGGAGAGTTGGAGAGGGGGCAGCTCGCTCGGTATTGGACGCTATCGGTGAGAACGTGCAGGCTCGCCCCCTCCCCGGCCCTCCCCCCTTCGGGGAAAGGGAGAAGAGATCGAGCCCGATCCTGCGAAGACTGGAGAACGGCCCGGTGCCGGTCGTCTATCGGCGTGCGGGGACCGACAATCTGCTCGTCGAATATGGGCCGATGATGCTCGATATCGCGCTACGGCTGCGGGTTCATCTGCTGGCGAATGCTGTCGAACAGGCCAAGCTTCCGGGGATCATCGAGCTGACGCCCGGTATCCGTTCGCTGCAGGTGCATTTCGACAGCACGGTGCTCGCCGCCGGCACACTGCTCGACGCGCTGACCGAGATCGAGGCTGGTCTGCCGGCGGCGGAAGAGGTCACGGTGCCCTCGCGCATCGTGCATCTGCCGCTGTCCTGGAACGATCCGTCGGTCCAGCTCGCCATGCGGAAATATCAGGAACTGGTCAGGCCCGATGCGCCCTGGTGTCCGTCCAATATCGAGTTCATCCGTCGCATCAACGGGCTTTCCTCGATCGACGACGTCTATCGCACGGTCTTCGAGGCGGACTATCTGGTGCTCGGCCTCGGCGACGTCTATCTCGGCGCGCCGGTCGCGACGCCGGTTGATCCGCGCCACCGCCTCGTCACGACCAAGTATAATCCGGCCCGCACATGGACGCCGGAAAATGCGGTCGGGATCGGCGGGGCCTATCTCTGCATCTATGGGATGGAGGGTCCTGGCGGCTACCAGCTCTTCGGCCGCACGATCCAGATGTGGAACTCCTGGCGAACGACCAGCGAGTTCACGCCCGGCCATCCCTGGCTGCTGCGCTTCTTCGACCGGGTCAAGTTCTTCCCGGTCAGCGAGGCGGAACTGATCGAGGCCCGCGAGGCTTTTCCGCATGGCCGCTATCCGGTCAGGATCGAGGAAACGACCTTCTCCTATGCCGAATATGCCAAGTTCCTGGCCGAGAACGATGACGAGATCACCGCCTTTCAATCGAAACGACAGGCGGCGTTCGAGGCGGAGCGTGCCGATTGGAAGGCCCGCGGCCTCGACAGCTTCGTCAGTGACGATGGCGGACCACCGGCGGGGGATGGCGAGGCAATTCCGCCCGGCATGAGCGCGATTTCGGCGCATATGACAGGGAATGTGTGGAAGATCCTCGTCGAAGAGGGTTCTGAGGTTGAAGCCGGCCAGCCGGTTGTCATCGTCGAATCCATGAAGATGGAAATGGAAATCACGACGCCGATCGCCGGCCGCATCACGGGCCTGCGCTGCCAGCCGGGCCGAACGGTCCGCGCCGGCGATGTCGTCGCATTGCTTGAAGGAGCTTGAACATGCTGCCGACCATTCTCGATATCGCGACCCTGGCCGACGGCTATCGCTCGGGCCGCTTCACGCCGATCGACGTCATCGAGGCGGTGATCGAGCGACGCGCCGCCTGGCCGGACAAGGCCGCCTGGATCACCGAACTCGCCGATTCCGAGTTGCGCAAGGCCGCCGCCGCGCTGGTCGCGGCCGGAGCGGCGCGTGCCGACCAGCCGCTCTGGGGCATTCCCTTCGCCGTCAAGGACAATATCGATTGCGCCGGCGTCGAGACAACGGCCGCCTGCCCCGCCTTCGGCTACCAGCCTGAAGCCGACGCCTTCGTCGTGGCGCGGCTCAAGGCCGCCGGCGCGATCCTCGTCGGCAAGACCAATCTCGACCAGTTCGCGACCGGTTTGAACGGCACGCGCTCGCCCTATGGCGCGCCGCGCTCGGTTTTCGACGCGCGCTATATCTCCGGCGGTTCATCCTCCGGCTCGGCCGTGGTCGTGGGTTCTGGTCAGGTCTCGTTCGCGCTCGGCACGGATACGGCCGGATCGGGCCGCATCCCGGCCGCCTTCAACAACCTCGTCGGCGTCAAGCCATCGCGCGGACTGCTCTCCTCGACCGGCATGGTGCCGGCCTGCCGCAGCCTCGACTGCATTACAGTCCTGGCCGGCACGGCGGGCGATGCCGATCTCGTGCGCCGCGTCGCCGAGGGCTATGACGCGGCCGACGTCTATTCGCGGTCGATGAAGGCGAAGCCCCTGCCGACCCGGGGCCTGCGCTTCGGCGTCCTCGCCGGAGCCGAGCGGGAGTTCTATGGCGACACCGAAGTCGAGGCGCTCTACGACGCCGCAATCGCCCGGCTCGAAGCCCTGGGCGGCACGGCGGTGCCGATCGACTATGCGCCCTTCCGTGAATGCGCGCTGCTGCTCTATGGCGGCCCATGGGTCGCCGAGCGCCTGGCCGCGATCGAGGATTTCGTCGGCGAACATGCTGATGCGATGGACCCGACCGTTCGCACCATCGTGCAGGGTGCCAACGGCAAGACGGCCGTCGACGCCTTCCGCGGCGACTACGCGCTCGAAGCCTATCGCCAGCGCACCGATGCGGAATGGGCGAAGATGGACGTTCTGCTGCTCCCGACAGCCCCCACGACCTACACGGTCGAGGCGATGCAAGCCGATCCGATCACGCTCAATTCCAATCTTGGTCGCTACACCAATTTCGTGAACCTGCTCGATTGCAGCGCGATCGCGATTCCCGCTGGCTTCCGCGCCGATGGAATCCCCGGCGGCGTGACGCTGATCGGACCCGCCTTCGTGGATTCCGCTCTCGCTGCGCTGGCCGACCGGCTCCATCGCGCCGAGAGCTGGGGCATGGGCCGCGATACCGACGCAGCGCTGCCAGCAGCGAGCGCGCTCGCCGTGCCGACGGAGGGGCTGATCCCGATCGCCGTCGTCGGCGCGCATCTGTCCGGCATGCCCCTCAACGGCCAGCTGACCACGCCGCGCGGCACCTTTATCAAAAGCTGCCGCACCTCTGGCGACTATCGGCTCTATGCGCTGCCGAACACGACACCGCCCAAGCCCGGCCTGATCCATGCGCCCGGTTTCGGCGGCAAGGGCCTCGAGGTCGAGATCTGGGCCCTGACACCAGCGGCCTTCGGCGAATTCGTCAACAATATCCCGGCCCCGCTCGGCGTCGGCAAGGTGACGCTGGACGACGGCTCGGTCGTAACGGGATTTCTCTGCGAGCCCTATGCCATCGAGGGCGCGCGCGAGATCACCGACCTTGGCGGCTGGCGCGCCTATATCGCCGAACTGAAGGCTCAAGCCCCCGCACTGCAGGCAGGCTGAGCCCGCTCGTCCTGCGCGAGAGACGGTCCCGACCTCGGGACCGTCCAGCCGAAACGGTCATTGCCGGGCTCGATAGAGGGCCTGCATTCTCCACCCATGTGTGCCACTGCAGCCCACATGGACCGCCCGATACGAAAAATCATCACCATATGGGATGAAAGAGCCCGGTGGCTCCGTATACGGGACATGACCACAGACAGACATCGCTTCGATATCGTCGGACAGCTCGCACCGCTTCGCCGCTATGCGCGCTCCCTGACGCGCGACGAGACCGACGCCGAAGACCTCGTCCAGGAGGCGCTCGTCCGCGCCTATGAGAAGCGCGAGAGCTTTCGCCCGGAGCGCAACCTGCGCGCCTGGCTGCTCTCGATCCTGCACAATATCTTCGTCGACCGCATCCGCGCCCGCCGTTCAGAGCAGCTTCGCATCGGGCATGCCGGCAATCTGGCCCCCCATTCGGAGGCGCCGCCGCAGGACCATGCGGTACGCCTGGCCCAGGTGCGGCAGACTTTCCTGGCGCTGCCGGAAGAACAGCGGGCGGCGCTGCACCTCGTCGCGATCGAAGGGCTCTCCTATGCCGAGGCCGCGACCACGCTCGCCATTCCGATCGGCACGCTGATGTCGCGGCTCGGCCGGGCCCGCGCGACGCTGCGCGCCATCGAGGACGGCCCGGTCCTGATCGAGCGGCCCGATCCGACACGCATTCATCACCTCAAGATCGTGGGAGGCTCGGATGACACGACCGATTGATCCCATCACCGATGCCGATCTCAACGCTTATGTCGACGATCAGCTCGGCGTGTCGCGGCGTATCGAGGTCGAAGCTCACCTGTCACGCCACGCCAATCTCGCCAGTCGCGTGATGGCTGATCTGCGAGCGCGTGACGAGTTGCGGCTCACCATGGCCGACATGCCGCCCCACCCCCCCGCCAAGACGATGGATGCGGCGCGACGCCTGGAGCGCGGACTTTCGCGCGATCGCCTGATGGGACGTTTCCGCAGGGTCGCAGCCGTTGCGGCGCTCGTTGCCGCGGGCTGGCTGGCGCATGCCGAAATCGGCCCGCTCGGAATAGGACCGGTCGTCGCCTCGTCTTTGCCGCCGGCCTATCTCGACGACGCCGTCATGGCGCACCGCACGAGCCTGGTGCGCGCCGGCATGCACTCGCAGCACGAGACGACCGATTTCGATCCGAACGAGATCCGCGCCTCGACCGCCATCGTCATGCCGGCCCTGCCCAAGGACTGGCATGTGCGCGACGTACAGATCTTCCCGTCGCAATTCGGCCCAAGCGTGGAAATCGCCGTCGACGCGGGCGATCTCGGCCCGCTTTCGCTCTTTGCCGTGCGGCCCGGCGCCTTCGACGTCGTGCCCGTAACCGTCATGCCACGCGATGACGCTTCCGCCGCCTATTGGCAGATCGGCGACGTCGCCTATGCGCTGGTGGCCAAGGCCGAGACGCGTGACATCGAACGTGCGGCGAACCGCATGGCGAGAAGCCTCTACTGAACCTCGTTACTTCGCATCAACGTCATTCCGGGAGCAGGACCATGAATACACCCAATACCGGCTTCAACTGGCAGAGCGGCGCCCGCGGGGTCGACCGAGCCGCCTTCGACCTCGGCCTGCGCCAGCACATGCTGCGCGTCTACAACTACATGGCCCTCGGCCTGCTGGTGACGGGCATCGTCGCCTTCGTCGTCGGCACGACGCCGGCGCTCTATGTGCCGATCTTCTCGAGCCCGCTCAAATGGGTCGTGATGCTGGCGCCGCTGGCCTTCGTCTTCTTCTTCTCGTTCCGCATCCACGCCATGTCGGGACCGGGCGCGCAGATGATGTTCTGGGCCTTCTGCGCCGTGATGGGCCTCTCGCTCGCCTCGGTCTTCCTCGTCTTCACGGGAACGAGCATCGCGCGGACCTTCTTCATCACGGCCGCCATGTTCGGCGCGACCAGCCTCTACGGCTACACGACCAAGCGTGACCTGTCGCAGTTCGGCTCGTTCCTGGTCATGGGCCTGATCGGCGTCATCATCGCGTCGATCGTGAACATCTTCCTCGGTTCGACCGCGCTGCAATTCGCGATCTCGATCATCGGCGTCGCCGTCTTCGTCGGCCTGACCGCCTGGGATACCCAGTCGATCAAGGAGCAGTATTCCGAGAATTTCGACGGGGAATCGCAGCAGAAGCTGGCCGTCTTCGGCGCGCTCTCGCTCTATCTGAACTTCGTCAACATCTTCCAACTCCTGCTCAACCTGACGGGCGATCGCGAGTAACGGACAGAGGTAAGGAGACCAGCATGGATACCCAGGATCGCCAGGCGATCGATGGCCTGTTCAGCCGCCTCGGTACGGCCGAGCGACAGGCCGGACCGCAGGATCCAGAGGCCGAGGCCTTCATCCGCGACCGCGTCGGCGCACAGCCCAAGGCGCCCTATTTCATGGCGCAGACCATCGTGATGCAGGATTATGCGCTGCGCCAGGCCGAGGCGCGGATCGCGGAGCTGGAAGAGGCGAATGCACGCCCCGCACAGGGCGGTGGTCTCCTCTCCGGTCTCTTCGGCGGCGGACGGAACGACAATGCCCGCCGCAGCGGCACGGTGCCGAATGTCGGCCGGGCCGCGCCGGACCTGCAACCGCCTTATCAGCCACAGCAGACGCCGTTCCCGCAGCAGCAGCAGCCCGGTCGCGGCGGCGGCTTCCTCGCCGGCGCGGCGCAGACGGCGATGGGTGTCGCCGGCGGCGTCCTGCTCGGCAACGCCATCGGCAGCATGTTCTCCGGCGGCGGCGAAGCACAGGCGGCTGAACCGGCAAGCGAGCCGGCACCAGAGCCGGAGGCAGCGGCATCGGAGGATGGTGGCGGGTTCTTCGACTCGTTCTTCGGCGGCGGTGGTGACGAGGATTTCTGATCACCTCGCCCCGGAAAGCCTGAGCCAGATTCACGAAGGCTCTCCGGACCGGGCCCCTCTCCCGCGCTGCGGGCGAGGGAGCCTGCTGGCGGATGGCGCCCCGCGTCTGAGCCCTCCGCGCGAGGACGGGCCAAAACGGCGCGCTGGTGCCGTCGAGGGCGCGCCATGGTCGAGCCGGCGTGAATAGACGAGACGCGAACCGGTGTCCGCTTCGCCCGGAAACGCTCAGGCCGCATTGAACCCGTCCCACAAGGACGGGTTTTCTGTTTGGACTATGCCGAGAGTTGGGTCGTCAGCCGCGCCAGCCGCGCGCAGAGGTCGTCCGTCAGGGCAGCACCGCCGAGGCCATCGGGTGGCAATGCGTGGCGCACCGAGCCGACGACCTCGGGCAGGCAGCGTTTTTCACCGCCTGCCGTCTCGTAGAAGAGGTCGACGATGCGGGAGAGTTCATCATGATCCTCGTCCACGAGCAGCGTCGCGGCCGTCGTTACCACCATGCGGCCGCCACGCGGGCGCCAATGCTGGGACAGGCCGGCGATCTTGCGGCCCTCGATCGCCATGTCGTAGCGGCCGGGGCAGAACGCCTCGGGTATTTCGCCTGTCTTCGCCTCGATGCCATATTCAGCGAGCAAGACGGTGATCAGTTCCGCGAGTTCGCCGAAGGCGCCGTCGATCGTGGTGCGCGCATGGGCGGGCCGCGCCAAAGCGATCTGAAGCGTTCCCGGTGAAACCGGACAGGCGGTTCCGCCGCTGCGCCGGATGAGGACGGGCCAGCCCTCGGCCGCGAGGCGCTCCTCGGCGGCGGGCACGTTCGGCAGGCGGTTATCCTGCCGGCCGATGATGAGCCCGCGCGGCCCGCGCCAGGCGAGCACGATCAGATCCCTGTCGGAGCGAACCTCGTCGCCGAACTGCTCCTGATGGAGCAGGCCTGCCAGGGCGCTGGGAGCGGGCTCAGGCTTGAAGAAACGCGCGGCAACATCCTGCGCCACGGCCTGATCTGTCGTCATGCGAAGCTGCCCACTCGTGCGTTCGATCTCGAAGTCCCGCGGATATAGTCGCCACGGCCCGGTCTTGCACGCGCTTTGTCGGCGTCAATGGAAGCTGGAGATCGTCTTGCGAAAGCGGATCGCGGCGATGGTGAAGAAGGCGGCGCCGATCGCCACGAGCGCGAGCAATTGCGGCCAGATGATATCGATCGACGACCCGCGATAGAGAATGGCCTGCGACAGCGAAACGAAATGCGGCGTCGGCATGAACTGCATCACATATTGCAGCGATTGCGGCATGCTTTCCAACGGCGTCGTGCTGCCGGAGAGCAGCATCAGGATGACGAGCACCGGGATGGCGATGAGGCCGAACTGCGCCATGGACGTTGCAAACGTCGCGATCAGTATGCCGAGCGCGGTGACGGAGAACTGATAGAGCATCGCCGAGAAGACGAAGAGCGCGATCGAACCCGAAATCGGCACGCCCAGGAGGCCCTGCACCACGAAAATGAGCGACAGGACGGCGGCCACCAGGATGACGAGGCCGTTCGCCCAGATCTTTGCCAGCATGATCTCGACGGGCGTCACCGGCATCACCAGCAAATGCTCGATCGTGCCGCGCTCGCGCTCGCGCAGCAGCGCCGCCCCCGTCAGGATGATCGAGAGCAGCGTCACATTGTTGATGACCTGCATCACGGCCGTGAACCAGCTCGAGTTCAGGTTGGGATTGAACTTCGCACGCGTGACGACGGCGATCGGCGGGGTCGTCGCCGCTGTGCTCGGCAGCGCAGCCGCGACCTCCTGCAGGATGATGCTCTGGATATAGGCGGCGCCATTGCCCGCCTGCGACATGGCGGTGGCATCGATATTGATCTGGACCGAGGGCTTCTTGCCCGCCAGCGTGTCCTGCTCGAATTTCGGAGGGATCTCGATGACGAAGACGAAGCGGCCGGAATCCATGGCGCTGTCGATCTCGTCGGCCTCGATCAGTTGAGCGGGCTTGAAGAACGGCGTCAGGAAGGCGTCGCGGATGCGGAAGGAGAGCGGCGACCGATCCTCATCGACGACGCCGACCGAGGCGTTCTGGACCTCGAACTTGGCGCCGGTCGAGACCGTGTAGACCGCGATCGTGAAGGTGTAGACGATCAGCGCCGCCAGCACCCAATCGGCGCGAAGGCTGCGCAGCTCCTTGACGCCGAGATGGAAGATCTTGCCAAGCGAGCGGAACATCTCAGGCCTCCTGCTTGCGCAGGGAAATGACCGCCGCCGTCAGGAAGCCGACAGCAAAAAGCCCGAGGACGACCAGATTGATCCAGAGATCGGGAAGGCCGAGGCCCTTGGTGAACGTGCCCACGCTGATGGGCTGATACCAGGCGGCGGGAAAGGCGAGGCCAAGCAGGCGGCCGCCTCCGGAAAGCGAGGATACGGGCACCAGCAGGCCGGCGAAATTGACGGCCGGCACGATGGCGATGATCGCCGTCGCGAAGATCGCCGCGACTTGAGTCTTCGTGAAGGAGGAAATGAAGAGGCCGAACGAGGTGGTCGCCATCACGTTGAGCAGCGAGGCCAGGAGCAGCGTCAACAGCGATCCCTTGAACGGGACGCCGAAGACGAGGACAGAGGCCAGCAGCATGGTCAGGAAGCTTGCGAAGGCGATGGCGATATAGGGAAGCTGCTTGCCTGCCAGGAATTCGAGCCGCGTCACGGGGGTGGAGCGGAAATTGGCGATCGAGCCCGACTCCTTCTCCATCACGACGCTGATCGCGGTCATGATGGCGGGGATGAGCACCAGCATCAGCATGATGACGCTCGGCACGATCGCGTTGATGCTCTTGAAATCCTGGTTGTAGCGGTAGCGGGTCTCGATATTGACCGGATAGGGCGAGATCGTCGTGCCATAGGTGCGCAGATACTGGTCGACCAGATAGCTGACCGAGATGCCACTGATATAGCCGCGTGTCGTCTCCGCGCGGAACGGCATGGCGCCATCAACCCAGATGCCCACCTCGGGCTCGTTGCCCAGCAGGAGGTCCCGGCCGAAATCGGGCGGGATCTCGATCGCGAGGCTCAACTCGCCGCTGCGCATGCGCCTGTCTAGTTCGTCCGACGATGTGATCGGCGCCCTCTCGTCGAAATAGCGCGAGCCTTGAAAGGCCTCCAGCAACTGGCGGCTTTCGGCCGACTGGTCCTGGTCGAAGACGGCGAAGGGCAGATGCTCGACGTCGAAGGAGATACCATAGCCGAAAGTGACGAGCAAAAGGAGCGGGCCGAGCAGCGCGAAGGCGAGGCGCAGCGGATCGCGGAGGATTTCCGTCGCCTCGCGGCGGCAGCAGGCCCAGAGCCGGCCGGGATCGAAGAACCGTGCCGGCTTGGCGGGCGTCCCCTCAAAGGCCGGGGCGACATCGAAGGAGGCGGATTCAGTGCCCATTCCGGCGTCTTCCAGATAGGCGATGAAGGCATCCTCCAGCGTCGCCATCTGCCGGCCCTTGCGGAGTTCGTCCGGGCTGCCAACGGCCAGCACGCGACCCGCATGCATGAGCGAGATGCGGTCGCAGCGCTCCGCCTCGTCCATGAAATGGGTCGAGAGGAAGATGGTAACGCCGTCGTTCCGCGACAGTTCGATCAGGTAACGCCAGAAGATGTCGCGCGCGATCGGGTCCACGCCCGATGTCGGCTCGTCGAGAATCAGCAGTTCGGGTTCGTGCAGGATGGCAGCGGCGAGCTGGAGCCGCTGGCGCATGCCGAGCGGCAGCGCCTCGGGCGTCGCGTCGGCAACGGCGCCGAGCTCGAAGCGATCGAACATTTCCTGGATGCGCGCGGCGGCCCTGGCCTTAGGCAACTGGAATATCTCGGCATGCAGCTCGAGATTCTGCCGTACGGTGAGCTCGCTATAGAGCGAGAAGCTCTGCGACATGTAGCCGACGCGCTGGCGCGTCGCCATGTCCTTGGCGTCGAGCAGCTTGCCGAACAGCTTCGCCTCGCCCTCCGTCGGTGGCTGCAGGCCGGTGAGCATCTTCATCGTCGTGCTCTTGCCGCAGCCGTTCGAGCCGAGGAACCCGAAGATCTCGCCCCGCTCGATCTTGAAGCTGACATGGTCGACAGCCGTGAAATCACCGAACCGACAGGTCAGGCCGTCCGCCTCGATGGCGATGACAGCGCCATCGGCCGGACGCGGTGGCACGACGACCGGCTGCGCATCGGCGGACGCCTCCGGCAGCAGGCTGATGAAGGCGCGGTCAAGCGTCGGCTGTCCCGTCTTCTCCTTGAGCGCCGCAGCCGAACCGTCGGCGATCACCTTGCCGCTATGCATGGCGGCGAGCCAGTCGAAGCGCTCGGCCTCCTCCATATAGGCGGTGGCGACCAAGACGCTCATGCCCGGGCGGCGTTCGCGAATCCGGTCGACGAGATCCCAGAACTGGCGGCGCGACAGCGGATCGACGCCCGTCGTCGGCTCGTCGAGCACGAGAAGGTCGGGATCGTGGATCAGCGCGGTGCAAAGGCCAAGCTTCTGCTTCATGCCGCCGGAAAGCTTGCCGGCGGCGCGATCGCCGAACGGCTCCAGGCCGGTCGCGACGAGAAGCTCCTTGATCCGGGCGCTGCGCTCGGCACTGCCCTGGCCGAAGAGGCGGCCGAAGAAATCGAGATTCTCGACGATGCTCAGCGTCGGATAGAGGTTGCGGCCGAGCCCCTGCGGCATATAGGCGATACGCGGCTGGGACGCGCGGCGATGGCTGCGATCGGCCATGTCGCCCCCGAGCGCCACCACGTTTCCGGACTGGATGCGGCGGACACCGGCAGCCAAGGCGAGCAGGCTCGACTTGCCGACACCATCCGGGCCGATCAGTCCGGCCATGACACCGGCGGGTATGGCGACGCTGACCTGATCGAGCGCCAGCGTATCGCCATAACGGTGCGACACGCCGTCGAACCGTATGACGGGCTCGCTCATTGCGGCAGGTTCACCTTGAGATCGGCCGGCCAATCAGCCGTGGCACTGGTGCGGACATAGCCTATGCCGCGGACGCCGGTCTTCACGACATTCTCATATTTGGACAGGAGTTCCGTCGGGATGCGGAGCTTGACGCGGAACATCAGCTTCTCGCGTTCATCGCTCGTCTCGACGCTTTTCGGCGTGAACTGCGCTTCCGTCGCAACGAAGGTGACATTGGCCGGCACCACATATTGCGGGATCGGATCGAGGATGATCCGCGCCTCGTCGCCGATCTTCAGCAGTCCCGCGTCGGCGGCCGGCAGGAAGATCGTGAGATAGACGTTCGAGATGTCGAGCAGCGTCGCGATCGACGTTCCGGCCCCGACGACTTCACCCGGCTGGATGAGCTTGTATTCGATCCGGCCGCGCCGGGGGGCGGTCAATGTCATATCGTCGTGCTGGGCCTGCAGCGCCGCAACATTGGCCTCGGCCGCCTCGATCGCCGCCTGCGCGGCATCGCGGCCGGCGAGCGCAGAGCGATGCGCCGCCTGGGCGGCGCTGAGCAGGCTGCGCTTCTGCTCGAGCGTCTGCTGCGTGCCATGACCGGTTGCCGTCAGCGAGGCGGCGCGATCATATTCCTGCTGCGCGAATTCCAGCTCGCTGGCGCGCTGAATGATCGCCTGGTCGGACTCGGCTGCGGATTGCTGGGCCTGACGAACCTGCGCCTTGGCGCCGAGGATCTGCGCGTCGAGCGTGGTGGTGTCCATACGGGCGACCACCTCGCCCTTCTCCACCATCTGCCCCTCTTCGACGGGCACTTCGGCAACGCGACCGGCATATTTGCTCGATATCGCCACCTGCTCGGCCTCGATGCGGCCGTTGGAGCCGGAAATGCCCGTATTGACCGTCTTGCCGCTCAGCTTGTTCCAGATGGTCTTCAGTCGCTCGCCCAATCCGTCATCGGCGGCGCTGGCGGGCGCCCCGTTCAGGCTGCCGACAATAACGGCCAATCCGAGCAGGAATATCAATCGGCGAGTCACGCGCATCTCCGGTGAGGACGGAAACTTATGAAAACAATAGCGGACGGCGCCCGGCAATATGGGGCGTCGATGCGAGTGCTGCCTATTGGCACGACCCGCGCAATCTCACATTGATACAGATCATCGGCCCAGGGGCACAAGCGCCGATCGGCACGGCGCAGCGGCGTTTCCGCGACAAGGACGCGACGCGCGAAGCGCGCCGCGTCCGGCCGAAAGCGCCTTATTCCGCAGCTTCGCCGAAGGCGTGCGGATAATGCTCGCGGGCGAATGCCTCGGAAATATAACCGGCCTTCAGATCGGCCTCGACGGCCGCGCGAGGCCGTTCGGCCGGATCGCCGAAACCGCCGCCGCCGCCGGTCGAAAGCTCGAGCACGGCATCCTTGGGCACCATGAAGCGGGTCGTCTTGGGGACCGACACGACGCGGCCATCCGGGAAGCGGACGGCAGCGCCATTGGCTCGGCCGGATTCGCCACCGAGCAGGCCCCAGGGCGCATTCTTCGTGCGCTCGACGGCCGTGGTGATGAAGATGTCCTCGGTCATGCGGAAGTGGAAATCGACGCCGAGGCCACCGCGCCACGTGCCCGGGCCGCCGGAATCCTGCGCCAGAGCGAGCTTGTCCATCATCCAGGGATTCTTCGCCTCCCAGACCTCGATCGGCGAGAAGCGCGTGGCGGACTCGGAGATGTGCAGCATGGTACCGCCATCGCCCCCGTTCCACGCGCCCTGCCCGGTCGGATGTGGCGAGCCGTCGGCCCAGGGCTCGCCCGTTGCCTCGCGCGTGCCCCAGGAGACGACGGAGCAGATGCAGCCGCCGCTCTGCGCGGGAACCGCATCCGGCAGCGCCTTGGAAATCGCGTTGTAGATCACCTCGATCGCCTGCAGCGCGGGCCAGCCATAGAGGAAGCACGGCGCAGGCGGCAGCGGATGGAACATGGTGCCCGGCCGCGTCACCACTTCGACGGGCCGGAAATGGCCCTCATGCGGGGCCTCGCCATAGCCGGCGAGCATGCTGATCGCCACGCGACTCGCCGATATGGTCGACGGCACGGGGCAATTGACGGGCCCGACCTGCGTTTCCGGCACATTGGAGAAATCGAGGCGGACATTGGAGCCCTCGATCTCGACCACGACCTCGAAGGGGATCTTGTCGTCGGTGATGCCGTTCGAATCCATCTCGCCATGGCCGACATAGCGGCCATCGGGAATGCTCTCGAAATAGGAGCGCACCACCCGCTCGCCATGGTCGAACATGTTCTCGACCGCATTCCTGAACTCGTCGCGGCCGAAGCGGTTGACGACTTCGAGGAAGCCCGCCGCACCAACGCGGCAACCGACGACCTGCGCATTCAGATCGCCCGCGACGAATTTCGGCACACGGCTATTGGCGAGCACCATGCGATAGATATCGTCGTTCAGCTCGCCGCGCTTGTAGATCTTCACGCCCGGATAGATCGTGCCTTCCTGGAAGACATCGACCGTATCGGTGCAATAAGGATCCTTGCCGGCAATATCGAGCCAATGCCCCTTGATCGCCGTATAGCCGATCAGCTCGCCATCATCGAGATAGACGGGATTGATGACGGCGAGATCCTGCGGATGCGAGCCCGTGCCGTAGGGCCAATTGTACATGATCATGTCGCAGGGGAACATGTTCTCGGTCCCGCCGATATTCTTCACGGCCTCCTCGACGCAGAAATTGAGCGTGCCCATGAACATGGGCAGGCTCGGCGCCTGGGCGAGCAGGCGCATCTGCGGATCGTAGATCGCGACGGCGAAATCGAGCACTTCATAGATGACCGGCGAGAACGCCGTGCGCACCAGCGCACGCTTCATCTGGTTCGCGGCCGAATTCAGCGCATGGCGGACGACCTCGGTCGTGATCGGGTCGGCCTTGGCCGCATTGCCCGACCTGGCGACGCCTGCGCGATGGAGAACGGTATCGTGCGCCAACATCAGTTTGCCTCCGAACGAACGAGAACGAGTTCGCCGCGATCGCCCGTCGAGGCGGTCCAGTCGGCGTCGAGATAGAGGGTTGCCGTGCTTTCCGTAACGATGGCCGGGCCCTGAAGCGGCTCGACGATTGCGCTCCGCGGCACGACTCGGAACGGCATGCGCTTCCGGCAGCCGAAGGAATAAGCGAGCACGCTCTCCTCGGCCTCCGTGCTGACCTCGGGAGGCTTCAGCGTCTGGTTGCGACGCGGCAGCGGGGCGCGGACCGTGGCGCGGATCGAGACGATCTCGACCGCCTCGGTCATGGTGCCGCCGAAGCTGCGCAGATATTCCGCCGTGAAGGCAGCGCGCACGCCCTCCGCACTCTCGGCCACCGTCTCGCCATCGAGCGGCACCTCGATCGAGAGCCAGTGTTCCTGGCCCTTGTAGCGCAGGTCGATCCGCGCGGTCTTGACCGTCTCGCGCGAGAGATGGTCGCCGCGCGTCGCGATGTCGGCGAAGAGATCGCGCAGGACGGCATTGACGGTCTCGATGCTCTCCGGCGACAGGTCCATGATGCGGGTCCGCGCCGCCGATTGCACCATGTCGGCGCCGAGCAGGCCCCAGGCCGAGAAATTGCCGGCAAGCGGCGGCACGACGATCCGGTTCATTTTCAATTCGTCGGCGAGCAGCGTCGCCATCAGCGGACCGGCGCCGCCAAAGGGCAGGAGCGTCATGGTGCGCGGATCGAGCCCCTGCTCGACCGAGACTTCGCGCATGGCATTCGCCATCGACGAGGACGCGATGCGGAGAATGCCGATCGCCGTCGTCTCGACATCCTGCCTGATCGCGGCGGCCACCGGCTCGATCGCCGCCCGCGCCTTCTCGAAATCGAGCGTGATGCCGGAAGCGAGCTTGCCCGGCCCGAGCATACCGAGATAGCCGGCGGCATCGGTCATGGCCGGCTCTGTGCCGCCCTTGCCGTAGCAGGCTGGTCCGGGTGCCGCGCCGGCCGAACGCGGCCCGACCCGCATCAGGCCGCCGACATCAATATGGGCAATGGAACCGCCGCCCGAGCCGATCGACCGCACGTCGACCCAGGGCGTCTGGATCGGCATGTTGTCGATCGTGCCTTCGTAGAGAACCTGCGGCTGGCCGTTCAGGATCAGCGCCGCGTCGAAGGAGGTGCCGCCGACATCGGCGGTAATCAGCGCTTCGATGCCGAGCATCTGCGCCACCTCGCTCGCGCCCTGCGCGCCTGCGACCGGACCGGACATGATCGTCTCGAACGGCCTGTCTTCGGCCTCCGCGAAGGTCATCGAGCCGCTGCCGGAGCGCGTGATGAGCGATGTGCCCTTGAAGCCCAGTTCGCGCAGGCGGCCGTCGAGCCGCTTCAGATAATTGGACATGCGCGCGCGGACGAAGGCGTCGATCACCGTCGTCGAGGTGCGCTCATATTCGCGATATTCGCCGGAGATCTTGTGCGAAAGCGAGATGCCGCCCGTGAATCCGCCGGCCCGCAGCAGCTCCTCGACGCGCAGCTCATGCGCCGGATTGGCATAGGCGTTGATCAGGCAGACGGCGATCGTGTCGACGCCCTCGGCGACCAGGGCGGCGAGCGCCGGCGCGACGGAGGCCTCGTCGAGCGGCCTGTAGACCGAGCCGTCGGCCTTGATCCGCTCGACCACTTCGAGGCGGCGATGACGCGGCACTAGCGGTTCGGGCTGCTTCCAGAACAGATTGTACATCTCGGCGCGGTCGCCGCGCCGGATCTCCAGCACGTCGCGGAAGCCCTCGGTGGTGATCAGCCCCACCTTGGCGCCGCGCCGCTCCAGGAGCGCGTTGAGGCCCACCGTCGTGCCATGCAGGAAGAATTCCGCTTTCTCGATCACCTCGCGCGGCACATGGCCCTTCACGGCATTGACCACGCCCTCCTCGGGGGCATGCGGAACGGTCGGAACCTTGCCTTCGACCGTCTCGCCGGTCTCGTCGTCATAGTAGACGAGGTCGGTGAACGTGCCGCCAATATCGACGCCGATGCGTGTCGCCATGCTAGCCTCCGGAGGTAACTGATCGGGATGCCGGAGCCTGGCGATGGTCCTCCGGCGATGAAATCGCTGCAGTTCGGATCGTCCGACATTGCCGCCGCCATGAAGCGGTGCGCGCCTGACGATCCTGCTCGACGGTCATTCGGTGCCGAGCGGCGTCGGCGTGCCGGCGCGGATCACATTGCGGATCTTCGCCTCTTCCTCGGTCACGACGGGAATGGCGCCGATGAGTTGGCGCGTATAGGCGCTCTGCGGATTGGCGAAAATCGACTCGACCGGCCCCGTCTCGACGAGGCGGCCCTTCTGGAACACGCTGACGCGGGTCGCGATCGCGCGCACGACGGCAAGATCGTGGGTGATGAAGAGATAGGTGAGGCCCCGCTCCTGCCTGAGCCGCTGCAGCAATTGCAGCACCCGCGCCTGCACCAGCACGTCGAGCGCCGATGTCGGCTCGTCGAGCACGATCAGCTCCGGCTCGCAGGCGAGCGCGCGGGCAATCGCGACGCGCTGGCGCTGGCCGCCGGAAAGGCCACGCGGCGAGCGCCGGGCATAATCCGCCTCGAGGCCGACCTCCTCGAGCAGTCCCGCGACACGCGCGCCGCGCTCACGGCTGACACCAATGCCATGCACGTCGAGCGGCAGTCGCACGCTGGCACCGACGCTGCGGCGCGGATTGAGCGCGGAGAGCGGGTTTTGCTGCACGAGCTGGATCGCGCGCCGATGCGCTTTCGTCCGTTCCGCCGGCAGCGCTACGCCGTTGAAGCGCATGCTGCCCGATGTCGCCGGCATCAGCCCCAGCACGAGATTGGCGATGGTGGTCTTGCCCGAACCGGATTCGCCGACGATGGCGTGGCATTCGCCGCGGTTGAAGGTCAACGAGACGCCGTCCAGCGCCACGACCCTGTGGCCATCGGCTTCGAACGTCTTGCCGAGATTGTCGAGCTCCAGGATCGGCGTGCTCATGCGATCGCTCCAGCCGGTTCGCCGCAGCCCTCGTGCACGATCAGCGGATTCTCGAAATCGGGGCTGCGCTCGGGCAGATCGGGCAAGCCGCCGCCGGAAATCTTCGGGATCGCGGCGAGCAGGGCGCGCGTATAGGGATGGCGCGGCTCGTGGAAGAGCTGGGCCGTCGTGCCGTGCTCCACGATCCTGCCGCGATAGATGACATAGACGCGATCGGCGAATTCGCGCACGACGCCGAGATTGTGCGAGATCAGCAGCACCGCGGTGCCGCGCTTTTCGGTGAGCTCGTGCATGAGCTTCAGCGTCTGCGCCTGCACCGTGACGTCGAGGGCCGTGCCCGGCTCGTCGGCCATCAGGAGCGCCGGGCGATTGGCGAGCGCCATGGCGATCATCACGCGCTGGTTCATGCCGCCGGAGAGCTGGAAGGCATAGGAATCGAGCGCGCGCTTCGGATCGGGGATGCTGACCTCGGCCAGCGCCGCCTCGGCCTGCCGGTCGGCGTCGGCATCGGAAATCGCAGGATTGCCGGAGCGCAGCACTTCGCGAAACTGGCCGCGGATCTTGAAGGTCGGGTTGAGCGCCGAGGTCGGGTCCTGGAAGATCATGGCGACCCGATTGCCGCGCCGCCTGGCGATCTCGCGCCCGCCCTTGATCGCGTCGATGCCGTCAAAGCGGATCGAGCCGGAGGCGTGCGTGGTCGGCGCTTCCTGCAACAGGCCCATGGCGAGCCGCGCCGTCACGGATTTGCCCGAGCCGGATTCACCGACCAGCGCCACTTTCTCGCTGGCGCGGACATGCAGCGATATGCCGTGCAGGACCTCGGTTTGCCGCCGGCGGCTGCCGAAGGCGAGGCGCAGGTCGCGAATGGTGAGGACAGGTTCGGCCATGATCAGCTCTCCGCCTCGAAGGCTTCACGCAGGCCGTCGCCGACAAGGTTGAAGCCGAGCACGATGATCAGGATCGCGATGGCCGGCCACACCGAGAGCCACCAGGCATCGGGCATATACTTTGCGCCCTCGGCCACCATGGATCCCAGATCGGGCGTCGGCGGCTGCACGCCGAGGCCGAGAAAGGATAGCGAGGAGGCCATCAGGATGACGAAGCCGACATCCAGCGTCATCTTGGTCAAGATCGACGGCCAGCAATTGGGCAAGATCTCGCGGAAGATGATGTGCATCGTCGAGGCGCCGACCGTCTCGGCCGCAAGGACATAGCCTTCCTGCGCTTCGGCGCGGGTGACGTTGTAGATCAGCCGCGCATACCACGGCCACCACATGGCGGTGATCGCCAGCATGCCGTTCAACAATGTCGGCTCCAGGAAGCCCATGATCGCCATGGCGAGCACCAGCGGCGGCACGGCGAGGAAGATGTCGGTGATGCGCATCAGGACGTAATCCGTCCAGCCACCCTTGTAGCCGGCGACCAGCCCGACAATGACGCCCACCGGCGTCGCGATCGCCAGCACGACCACCGCCATGATCAGCGACAGCTGGTAGCCATAGATGATGCGCGTGAAGAGATCGCGGCCCATCGTATCGGTGCCGAGCCGGTAGGTTTCGCTCGGCCCCATGTTCATGGCGGCGAAATCACCAATCGGCCCGACATGTTCGGGGAAAGGCGTCAAATAATCGGCGAAAACGGCCATGAAGACGATCACGGCGACGATGACCAGACCGGCGACCGAGAGCGGGTTCGAGCGATAGGCCTGCCATGCTTTCGAGCCCGAGCGCTTGGCGATGACGGGGGAGCCCGGTTCCGACATGTCAGCCCCTCCCGCCGGCGAGGCGAATGCGCGGATTGATGATGCTCACGAGCACGTCGACGATGATGTTCATGATCAGGAAGGCGGCCGCGATGATCAGCACTGTGCCGACGATGGCATCGAGATCCTTGCGGATAATCACCTCGACGCCATAGCGCGACAGGCCCGGCCAGCCGAACACCTTCTCGACCAGGAAGGCATTGCCCAGCATGGCCGCGAATTCGAGGCCGAGGATGGTCAGCGTCGGGATGAAGGCGGGGCGGAAGGCATAGCGCGTCGCGATGCGCCAGGGCCGGAAGCCATAGGCTCGCGCCATCTCGACATAGGGCTTCTCATAGACGTCGATCATGTTGGAGCGCGTCAGCCGCGCGGCCTGGCCGAGGCCGGACATGGCGAGCGCGAGCGCCGGCAGCACCAGATGATGCAGGGCGTCGAGGAAACCGGCACCGTTGCCGGCGACGAGCAGGTCGATCAGATAGAAGCCCGTCGGGCCCTGCGGGACCGGGATGCTGTCGAGCAGGCGCCCCTCGATCGGGAAGATCGGCCAGAAATAGCCGAAACAGAGCTGAAGGATGACGCCCCAGACGAAGGCGGGCGTGCAAACGGCGATGAGCGCGATCAACCGCCCCAGATGATCGGGAAAGCGGCCCCGAAAATGGGCCGAGAGGATGCCGAGTGGCAGGCCGATCAGCACCATCAGGATCGCCGATATGATGCAGAGCTCCAGCGTGGCGGGAAGGAACTGCGCGATATCGGTGGTGACAGGGCGGTTGGTGTAGAGGGACTTGCCAAGGTCGCCGCGCGACAGGGCCTTCAGGAACTCCCAATATTGAACCGGAAGCGCTGCATCGAGATGCCGCTCGGCCCTCAGCGCCGCGACCTGCTCGGCCGTCGCATTGGGGCCGAGCGCGATGCGCGCCGGATCGCCCGGCATGACGCGCGCAATCGCGAAGATCAGCATGGAGATGCCGACCATCACGATCAGGGCCGCGCCAATGCGGTGCAGAAGGGATTTCCAGATCATTGGCCCGTTCCCTTGGCGCCGTGGGCTCGCTGCATGGCCGGTTCCTCAGACGATCAGACGATTGCCGAGTACCGGCGCCGAGCGGAACAACCCGAAGCGCTCGATCTCGCCGGCTGGCGGCGGCTCGCAACTGCCGACACGGCTGGGACTCCAGCCAAATTGAAGCTTGAGGCCAGCGAGATGCTCGGCGAGCTTGAAGGGGGCGCTGACGGCATCGATGACCGGAACGCCGAGCACCTTCTGCGCCTCCTCGTGAAAGCCGAATTCGCAGGTGCAGCCGAGCACGATCGCCTCGGCACCGTCCTGCTCGATGGCACGACGACCGGCGGCAATGATACCCGCTTTGGTGGTCTCAGGGTCCTGCTGCAGGCTCTCCACGCCGATATTGAGGCTCACCATCGAGGCGAGGCGGTCATGCGCGCCATATTCGCGGATGCGGTCGACCATCTGGTCGATGCATTTGCGGCGAGTCACGACGACCGAGAAGCGATTGGCCAATGTGGTTGCGAGCTGGACGGCCGCAAGGCACGGCGCGACGACGACCATGTCGCCCGAGACCTCGCGCGCCTCCTTCAGGGCCGGGTCATAGAAGCATCCGATGACCATCGCGTCGACACCCCGCCGGCCGCCATCATAGGCAATGCGGACGATATCGGCATAGGTCAGCGCCTCATAGGCGCGGTACTCGACATGGGTGAGTTGCCCCTCGAGCGCCAGGGAAACCACCTCGACTTCGGTTTCGGGATCCTTGATCGCGGCAAGGACATCGCCAATCGGCTGGTCATAGGCGTCCCAACCGACCGTGTTGACCCAGAGGATGCGCTTCTTCATCAGCCCTTCCCGATCCGACAGGGAAGACGGCGCCGATACGGGACCAGCGCCGTCGCCAGCTCACTCCGCGACGCTGATGTCGCGGAAATTGAGGTTGAAGTTGTCGAGACGCTGATCGGCAGGACCGGAGAGACCCGGAACATTGACGGCATCGCGGGCGACGACCACGCCGGTGAATTCATAGGCGTAGATCGAGGGAGCGAGCTCGCGCAGACGCGCGTTGAGTTCCTTGTAGATCTCGGCGCGCTTGGCCTCGTCCACTTCGCCGCGGCCGGCCTCCAGGAGAGCGTCGACCTTGTCGTCCTTGAGATGCTCGGCCGACATCCAGGTCGGCGGGACCTTGGAGGAATACATGTTGTAGAGCAGCGAATCCGGATCCGGCGTCACGGCCGCGACGGCGATCTCGACGGCGTGGGGTGCCGTGTCGGGCTTGGTCACCTGCTCGGTGACGAGCGCCCAAGGCGTCTTGACGACCTTGACCGGGAAACCGAGCTTCGAAAAGCTCGCCTGCATCAGGAGCGCAATGCGCTCGCGGGCAGGAACCTCGGCGATCCAGGCAATATCGATCGGGCTCGTCTTGGGGTCGTACTTGCACTGGGCGAGTTCGGCCTTGGCCCTGTCCATGTCCTGCGCATAGGCCGGAGCATCCTTGTCATAGCCCAGGAGGCCGCTCGGCAGCGCACCCTTCATCGGGATGCCCTGCGCGTATTTATCATTGATCTGCAGGATCTTGAGCGTCGTCGCATAGTCGAATGCGTAGGTGAGCGCGAGGCGACAATGAACATCGTCGAGCGGCGCGCGCGCTGTATTCAGCTTGATATACTCGCCCGTGGCACCGCCGGCTTCGGTCAGGAGCTTCAGGCCCTTCTCGGTCCCCATGGCGCGGATGACTTCAGGCGGCAGCCACAGATCGGAGATCTCGTGCTCGCCGCGCGACATCAGAGCGCGAATGGTCGGCGCTTCGACGCCATAGCGATAGCGCACCGTATCGGGTGCGTTCTCCGCGAAGCCGAGGAAATAGTCCGGATACTTGACCATCACGGTCTCGGACTGCGGGTTCTGGCTCTCGACCTTGTAGGCGCCCGAGCCGGCATCATGCGCCGACAGCCAGGCCTCGCCATAGTCGCCGAACTCGCCATACTTGCCGTCGACCTTGTTGGCGATCACGGTCTTGGAATCGACGATCGGCAGGCGCACCAGCGCGGCCAGGAACGGCGCATAGGGCTCGGAAAGCGTGAACTTGACGGTCAGCGGATCAATCGCCTCGGCCTTGGTCACGCGACCAGCGAAGAGGTTGGAGAAGCCCTGCCCCATCGCGACGGTGCGGTTGAGCGAAAAGACGACGTCGTCGGCCGTCAGCGGATTGCCGGAGTGGAATTTGACACCGTCGCGCAGCTTGAAAGTGTAGGTTGCGCCGTCGGTGGTCCATTCTGTCGCCAGCCGCGGCTCGACGCCCGGACCGCCCTTCTTCGGGTAGACCAGCGTATCGTAGAGGTTCACCGCGAGCACGGTGTCGGCATAATCCGTCGCCTTGGCCGGATCGATCTCGCCGATCGGCGACTCGTCGAGCCTCAGGACGCGTTCCGCGTGTGACGGCGTCGCCAGCCAGAGCGGCGATGCCATCACGACGGCTGACATCAAAGCCTTTGCAGTCCGATTCATGCGAATTCCCCTCTTCTATCGCGACCATGTGTCGAGAGCCGGCTCAAGACCGCCTCGATCGGCGCCAAGCCGGACATCCAAACCGGCGACCCATCGCACGCCACCAGCATCATAGCGCGAGATGAATTTTCGTATAGGTAAAAATTTCGGCAGCCGACGCCAGGGGCTGCCGTCTCGAGACGCAATTTGCCCACCCACCATGCACGAATACGCCCACATTGTCCGCATCCCGAACAGGGCGGTCATCGGCCGGCATGAGGCCCAACCGAAAGGGAAATCCAAGACAATCATTTTATCTCAGAGACTTGTATCAGGCGCCCGCCTTATGATCGCATCGCCTTAGGTCGTGGGGATGCGGCCAATGCCGCTTGCCCCATCCTTAGGCTTTACGGGGAACAGCCGAGACGGTAGATAGAAAAAAGTTTCCGATCGGAACATTGCATGCCAATTCCCGCCAAGCCTGCCCGGAAATCGCTGCGAAGCGCTCCAGAAAGCAATGCCGAACCAGCAGCGACATCGATAGCCGGCATCCTGCGTCGTCTGAGGCGGGAATCGGGATTGACGCTGCAGGAGCTCGGCGAGCGCTGCGGCATCGCGACTTCGACGCTCTCCAAGATCGAGAACGGCCAGATGTCGCCGACCTACGACACCATCCTGCGCGTCGCGCGCGGCTTCAACATCGACGTCGCCGAGCTCTTCACCGGGGCGCAGTCCAGCCATGTCGGGGGTCGGCGGACGGTGACGCGGCGCGGCCAGGGCGTCCTGCGCGGCACGGCACAGTATTCCTATGAGATGCTCGCCTCCGAGCTTTCCGGCAAGCAGTTCATCCCGCTCCTGACGACGATCGAGGCCCGCTCGCTGGCCGATTTCCCGAGCCTCGTCAGCCATCCGGGCGAGGAGTTCTTTTATGTGCTCTCCGGCACGGTGACGCTGCACAGCGAGCACTATGCGCCCACCGTGCTCGAGGCCGGCGACAGCTGCTATTTCGACAGCACGATGGGCCATGCCTGCATATCGTCCGGCGAGACGCCGGCCCAGATCCTCTGGATCTGCTCGCAGGTCGTGGCGCCCCTCATCGAATAGGGGCACCGGCCGTCCCATCCGGGGCCACGCGACCCGCATCCGCATCGATCGCCTGGTCGACCCGCCCTTGCAGATAGCCGTAGAACGGATTGGACGAGTTTCGCTGCAGCCAGTCGAGCGAGACGATCAGGGCGCCGCGTTCGCCCCGCATGGCCAGCGCACCGAGACTGACGCCGAAATTGTCGGCCGGATCAGGGTCCGCGCCATAGAGCCCATCCGCCGGCGGGAACGGCAGCGCGATATGCGACAGCGAGAAGACGTCGCGCGGATAGTCGATCCCGAGCGGCTGCACGACCTCGGCTGTCGTTCCCGGCTCCACCACGCGCGCCACCACCGCGTCGGAATCGGCGGAGGCATTGGCGATCACGGTCGTGCGGAACTTGCGCGTGGCGAGGGGTAGCAGACTTTCGAGTGCGGTATCGGACGCCGGCCGGAGCAGGAATTGCGTCTTGGCGCTGCGGTTGATGTCGAACAGGACCAGTTCGCTGCCATTGGCCGGCAGATTGTCATAGAGCGTCGAGATCATCGCTCGCGCGCTCACGGTCGCGTCCAGCACCGACTGGAACGTCAGGATCGGCGGCAGGGTGTCGAGGCCGCCATTGTCGCGCAGGCGCGCGATCCGCGTGCGCAACTCGTCCGTCACCTGATAGGACTGCCGCGCCGCATTGACCGGAAACGAGTTGTATTTGAACGGGTTGAACTCGGGGATGATGTCGAGCCAGGCCGACCGCGCGAAAGCGGGGAAGAAGGCCGGCAAGCCCGCGAGCCCGGCGAAACGGGCGAAGCGATTCACGCCGATCATCGGCGAAAGCAGCACGAGACGGTCCGGCCGCGACAGCTTCGGATCGGCGGCGGCCTCCAGCGCATACATGAGCGCCAGCGCGCCGCCATTGGAATAGCCGACGAGATGGAGCGGCGCCTTGTCGCCGATGCGGCGACGCGCCTCGCGGACCGCGAGCCGGGTCGCCGCCTCCCACTGGCTGTCGTCGACGATCGTCAGCGCGCCGGGAACTGTCCCATGGCCCGGAATGCGCAGGCCGATCGCCACGAAACCGTGTGCGGCGTAGCTCTCGGCCAGATGACGCAGGCTATAGGGTGAATCGGTCAAGCCGTGCAGCAGCACGGCGGCGCCGACCGGCGGCCCGGACGGCTCGATGATGAAGGACCGGTTCCAATCCTGCTTGAATCCATGCGGATTGATCGGGCTATCCGCAAAATAGCGATTGGCGGGGACCCTGTCCTTGGGATCGAGCTTGTCCGAGACCTCGGCCCGCACTGCATCGAACAGCTTGTTCTCGGCCGCGATGTAGCCGGGCCAATCGGTGCGGTCGATTTCGGCGGCGCTCAGTTCTTCCGGGGCATAGGTCTGCCAGAGATCGAGTGGCTCGCCCCGCTCGGACTCGACCACGCGCGCCACGAAGATCGCGACGACGCAGAGGACGAGCAGCAGAACCACCCGCCTGACCAATCTGGATATCCAACGCATCGTGAATGGCAGCCCGTGTGGCAGGAGGCGGCCGGACTGAAGTGACCAGCACGCGGGAAAGGACGCGATATGCGCCGCGACGGCCGGATCATAGCCAAAGATGACGGCCATGCGCGACCCGCAATTCGCTGCGGCACGACCGATCCCGATGAAATGCCGGCAAGGCGGGCGCCCCCGTCTCGCCGGCGAGGGAGGAGGTGCCGCTAGTAATCGACCGCGTCGCGGATGATCGGGCACGTCATGCAATGACCGCCGCCACGGCCGCGGCCGAGTTCGGCGCCGGTGATCGTGATCACCTCGATGCCTTCCTTGCGCAGCAGCGTGTTGGTGTAGGTGTTGCGATCATAGGCGTAGACGACGCCGGGCGAGGCGCAGACGAGGTTGGCGCCCGAATCCCACTGGGTGCGTTCGCGCATATAGGCATTACCGCCGGTCTCGACGACGCGCATCTTCTTGAGGCCGAGCGAATCCCGCACCGTCTCGACAAAGGTGCCCTTGTCCTTGGAGAGCTCGAGGCCGCCCTTGCCATCCGGGCGGTAGGAGAACGCCTGGATGCCGTTGACGATGTCGGGATAGAGCAGCACGCAGTCCCGGTCAGCGAAGGTGAAGACCGTGTCGAGGTGCATGGCGGCGCGCAGCTTCGGCATGGCGGCGACGATGACGCGTTCGGCCGCGCCCTTGTCGAACAATGCCTGCGCAACCTGGCTGATCGCCTGGCGCGAGGTGCGCTCGCTCATGCCGATCAGCACATTGCCCTTGCCGATCGGCATGACGTCACCACCCTCGAAGGTGGCGAGCCCGTGATCGACCGTCGGGTCGCCCCACCAGACATTCACCTTGCCGGCAAAATCGGGATGGAACTTGTAGATGGCGGTGGTGAGGATCGGCTCTTCATGCCGCGCAGGCCAATAGAGCGCGTTCAGCGTCACGCCGCCATAGATCCAGCAACTCGTGTCGCGGGTGTAGAGCGTGTTGGGCAGCGGCGGCAGCAGATATTCGTTGGCGCCGGCCGCATCGCGGACGAGTTCCAGCATCTCGCCGCCGATCGTTTCCGGGAATTCCTCGGTGGAAAGCCCGCCGATCAGCGTTTCGGCCAGAGCCCGATGGGAGAGGCCTTCGAGATAGCTCCGGACTTCGTTGACCAGACCTAGGCCGACCTGGTTCGCGACAACCTGATTATCGAGAATCCACGCCTTGGCCTCGGGGATCGCGACCGTCTCGGCGAGGAGATTGTGCATCTCCACCACCTCGATGCCGCGGTCGCGCATCTTCGTCATGAAGTCGAAATGGTCGCGCTTGGCGTTCTCCACCCAAAGGACATCGTCGAAGAGCAGATCGTCGCAATTCGACGGCGTCAGGCGCTGGTGCGCCCGGCCCGGCGCGCAGACCATGACCTTGCGAAGCTGCCCGACCTCGGAATGGACACCGAATGTGACGTTGTTCGTCATGTTGCTGTTACCTCCCCATTCAAGGTGTAATCGTGCCGCTGATCAGGCCCCAGGCGCCGACAAGGCCGGCAACCACGGTAACGGCGAAGACGATGAGTTCGATCGACGTGAAGAGCTGCGCCTTCTGCTCGCGACGCGCCCAGAAATAGAGAACGGTGCCCGGCACGAACAACACGGCGACCAGCAGCACATATTTGAGGCCCGCCGCGACGAACATGATGATCGTGTAGATCACCGCGATCCAGGCGAAGACCTGGTCACGGCCGCGTTCGTTCGGCGTCGCCTCATAGCCCTCGCCGCGGCGGGCGAGCAGCACGCCGTAGCCCGCGACGAGCAGGTAGGGCAGCAAGGCCGTGACGCTGGTCATGTCGAGCATGAAGTTGAAGGCGTCGCGCGACCAGTAGGTCGAGACGACAAACAGCGAGACGACGATATTGGTCAGCCAGAGCGCATTCGCCGGCACCTTGTTGCCGTTCTGCGCCGCGAAGATCCTGGGCATGTCTTCCGATTTCGCCGCGGCAAAGAGCACTTCGGCGCAGATCAGCGACCAGGCGAGATAGGCACCGAGGACCGAGATCAGCACGCCGATCGAGATGAAGACCGCACCCCAATGGCCGACCACCACTTCGAGCACGCCGGCGAGAGAGGGATTGCTGACGCCGGCGATCGTGGCACGCGGCATGGCGGCGTAGGGCAGCAGCGTGATCGCGACCATCAGCCCGGTCACGCCGACAAAGCCCAGTATGGTCGCGGTGCCGACATCGGCGCGCGTCTTGGCGAAACGCGAGTAGACGCTCGCGCCCTCGATGCCGAGGAAGACGAACACGGTGATCAGCATGGTGTCGCGCACCTGCGCCACCAGCGTCTTTTCCGGCATGCCGACGCCGCCGAAGAAATTCTCGGAAAATTGCGCGTAGTTGAACACGAAGATCATGGCGAGGATCGCCACGATGATCGGAACGATCTTGGCAATGGTGACGACGGTGTTGATGAAGGCCGCCTGCTCGACGCCCTTCAGGATCATGAAGTGGAACGCCCAGATGCCGATCAGCGAGACGACGATCGCCGTGATCGTGCTGCCATCGCCAAAGAGATCGGGGAAGAAGCGCCCCAGCGTCGACCCGATCAGGACCCAGTAGAAGACATTGCCGAGGCAGCTGCCGAGCCAATATCCGAAGGCGGACAGGAAGCCCATATAGTTGCCGAAACCGGCCTTGGCATAGGCGAAGACGCCGGAGTCGATATCGGGCTTCTTCTCGGCGAGCGCCTGGAAGACGCGCGCCAGCATGTACATGCCCGTCCCCGCGATCACCCAGGCGATGATCGCGCCGAACGGTCCGGTCGCCGCGCCGAACCGACCGGGCAGGTTGAAGATGCCCGCGCCGACCATCGAGCCGACGACCATCGCCGTCAGAGCCGGCAGAGAGAACTTTCCACCCTGAGCCGATGCCATAACGCCCTCCCCACGCTTCTTTTTATCGCGTCAGTTATGCGTCATTCGCCCCCGCGCCGCATGAGCGCAGCATCCCGCAACTATACCGGTCATCCCAAGTTCAGCCATGCCGCGCCGAAATAGATCATATATTGCAATGCACTATGGATTGGCCCCGGTATACTGAATCGCCTCGGCGGCAGATGCCTTCAATCTTTGCTTGCATCAATCCAGCCTGACGCAACAGGGCCGCTCGCGTCCTGATCCAGGGCAAGGCAATCCCCCGTGCGGCTCCGGATGAGCGCTTCACCGTCGCCTTGGAGTCGTGCAATAAGTTCGTCGTGATCATCGACTAAAGTCGCGTCTTGTCGTGACGTGTGGGGCCGCTTACCCGTGAATGCTCGTTCCGCTGCGAGGCTTGTCGCCAGCCTGCTGCTCGCCGTCACGCTTGCCGCCTGCGCCAGCCGGCCGCCGCCACTCGCCCCTGTTGCCGCCGGCCCGGTGAAAACCGAGACCGTCGACATGCTCGTCGCAACCACCCGCCAGCCAACGGCCGACAAGGGCGTCCTCTTCACGGGCGAGCGCGGCTCGACACTGTCTTTCACCAATGTCGTGGTCTCGATTCCCCCGACCCGCGAGGCCGGCTCGGTCCAGTGGCCGCGCAGCGTTCCGGGCGATCCGGCTCATGATTTCGTCACCACGGCGGTAGAACCGCTGAAAGACGGCCAGCTCAGACCCTGGTTCAAGCAGCACGAGACGAAGTCGCGCCGCGTGCTGATCTTCGTGCACGGCTTCAACACGCCTTTCGATGCGTCCGTCTTCCGCTTTGCCCAGATCGTGCACGACGCGAATGCGAATGTCGCGCCAGTGCTGTTCTCCTGGCCGTCGCGCGGCAGCCTGCTCGACTATAATTACGACCGTGAAAGCGCGAATTTCTCGCGCAGCGACTTGGCGCGCGTAATCGAGACGGCCGCGAACAGTCCCGACGTTTCCGACGTGATCGTCATGGCCCATTCCATGGGAAGCTGGGTCGCGATGGAGGCGCTACGGCAGATCGCGCTCCAGCGGGGCAGGATTTCGCCTAAGGTCAGCGACGTGATCCTCGCCTCACCCGATCTCGACATCGACGTGTTCCGCAAGCAACTCCTGGAGATCGGACCGAAGCGCCCGCATTTCACCATCTTCGTTTCCACGAACGACCGGGCCCTGCGCATTTCGCGGCTGATTTCCGGCAGCGTGACACGCGTCGGCGCCGTCGACCTCAGTGACGAGCAATATCTGGCGCAGCTCAAGAACGCGTCCGGCATCACCGTGCTCGACCTGAGCGACTTGCGGAATGGCGACCGGCTCAACCACAGCCAGTTCGCCACCAGCCCGGAAGTCGTGCAGTTGCTCGGGTCGCAGTTGATCGATGGTAGCGGCGTCAGCCGGTCGGACATGGATGGTAGCGGTCAGCTCGCGGCAACGGCCGTGGGGACAGGCCAGGTGCTCGGCTCGGCCGCGGGCGCCGTCCTGTCGGCACCGATCCGCATCTTCGAGGGTACGGGCCGATACTGAGCGGGAAACCGCCGACCCGTCAGCTCCGCTCTGCGGGCTCTGGCTCCACGGGTGCGGTAACCGCGTCGCCCAGCCAATCCTCGACGTAGAAGCGCAGGATGGCGATCCGCGCCAGAGCCATCAACGGCATGGCGAGCGCGATGCCGAGCGTGCCGAACAGCGCCCCGATCAGCACGATGCCGACCAGCGTCCAGGCAGGCGGGATCGAAGCGGCGCGGCGCTGGATCAGCGGCCCGATCACATAGCCCTCGATCGTCTGGATGACCGTGTAGATGCCGACGGCCCAGACCAGCATCGGCACGCCGAGCGGCATGGCGACGAGCGCAATCGGAATACCCGCCAGGATCGGGCCGAGATAGGGGATGAAGTTGAGCACGCCGGCCTGCACCGCGAGCAGGAAGGCGCCGGGAAGCTGCAGGGCATAGAGCGCGATCCAGACCGCGACGAACATCAGCAGCATCCGCACGCATTGCGCGACGAGCCACATCCTGAGCGCTCCGCCCATTTCGTCCAGGACCTGACGGACGCGCGGTCGCCGGCGCGGCGGCACGCAGAGAACGATGCTCTCGCGATAGACGGCCGGATCAAAGGAGAAGAGCAGGCCAACGAAGACGATGACGATCAGCCCCGCCAGGAAGCTGGTCGCCGTGCCGACCGCGAACTGCGCGTGGCCGAAGAGCTGCGTATCACCCGGGAAAAAGCGCGAGAAATCGCGACCGCCGTCGGGGCCGAACATCTCGATGCCATAGGCGAGCAGACGCTGCTGCAGAAAGTCGAGCTGCGCATCCATGACGCTGATCAGGCTGCGGACCTGTTCGGGCAGGCCGACCGCCCCGCGGAAGATGCCCCAGGCGGAGAGCAGCGTCAGGATCAGGATGACGAGGGAAAGCCGCCAGATCCGGGCGATCGGCAGGATTGGGCGCAGCGCGCGCGTGCAGGCATCGAGAAACGCCGCAAACAGGACGCCGGCGAAGAGGATCAGCAGGCTCGATGAGGTCAGCCAGACGAGATAGAGGCCGATGCCAACCGCGATCAGGCTGATCGCCACGCTGAAATGGCTGCGCCAGCGCGCCGTGGCGTCGTCTGACGCGACCGGTGAAGGCGTGAAATCCTGGGCCATCTGATGTCCGAGCCTGCCTTCGCGCGGCAGCCCATTTGGGCTACCGGATGTGAGGTTCAAGATGAGGTGAGGCCACCGGCGCGATGGGCCCCGATGGCGGAGCCCTCGCTACGCCGTAGCGGCGGCGGGCGGGGCGGGCGTCTCGGCAGCCGCCTTGGCTTCGCCGGCCTTCGGCGCAGGGTCGTTCTCCCTGACGCGGAAGAAGACCGTGTAGAGCGCCGGCAGGAAGATCAGCGTCAGCAGCGTTGCGACCGAAAGGCCGCCCATGATCGCGAACGCCATCGGGCCCCAGAAGATCGTGAAGGCGATCGGGATCATGCCGAGCACCGTCGAAATGGCGGTGAGGATGATCGGGCGGAAGCGCGACACCGTCGCCTCGACAACGGCATCCCAGGGCTTCAGGCCGTTGCGTCGCTCCGTCTCGATCTGTTCGAGCAGGATCACGGCATTCTTGGCGATCAGGCCAAGCAGCGAGAGGATGCCGAGGATCGCCACGAAGCCGAGCGGCCGGTTGAAGATGAAGAGCGCGCCGACGACGCCGATCAGGCCCATCGGGATGACGCTCAGCACCAGCGCAAGACGGCTGAAGCTCTGCAGCTGCATCATCAGGAACGAGACCATCAGGAACAGCATGAACGGCACCACCGCCGCGACCGAGGCCTGCGAGCTCGCGCTCTCCTCGACCGTGCCGCCCACCGCAATGCGGTAGCCGGCCGGCAGCCCCGCAATCAGCTTGGAGACGGCAGGCTCCAGGTCCTGCACGATCGCCTCGGGCGATCCGCCCGGCTTGACAGCTGAAAGGACGGTCAGCGTCGGCTCGCGGTCACGCCGCCAGATCAACGGATATTCCTGCCCGAAATCGAAGGTCGCGACCTGGCTCAGCGGCACGGTGCGGCCATTGGGCAGCGGCACCTGCAGGGTGCGCAGATTGGCAAGCGAGATGCGCTGCTCGTCGGTCGCACGCGCGATGACATCGATCAGGTAGATGTCGTCGCGAACCTGCGTCACGGTCGATCCCGTGACGACGGCATTCAGCGACGCGGCGAGCGCCTGCGAGCTCAGGCCGAGCAGGCGGGCCTGGTCCTGGTTGATCCGGACCCGCACCATGCGCGCGGGCTCCATCCAGTCGAAATTGACGCGTTCCGTCTCGCTGTTCTGCGAGACGATCTGCGCGAGGTTCAGCGCGATATCGCGGACCTGGTTGATGTCGGGTCCGCTGACCCGATACTGCACCGGCCAGCCGACGGGCGGGCCGAGCTCGAGCGGCGAGACGTTGGAGACGGCGCTCGGGAATTCCTCGGCGAGCAGCGTATCCAGCTTCTTTTCAAGCCGCATGCGCGCCTCGACGTCCTTCGCGATGACGACGGCCTGCGAGAAGAACGGGTTCGCCAGTTCCACATTGAGCGGCAGGTAGAAGCGGATCGCGCCGCGGCCGACATAGGTGCTCCAGCGCTCGACATCCGGATCGCTCTTCAGGAAAGCATCGAGGCGGCTGGACGCCTCCTCGCTGGCGAAGATCGACGAATTCTGCGGCAGGCGCAGGTCGACGAGCAGCTCCGTACGATCGGATGTCGGGAAGAACTGGCGCGGCACATAGGGCAGGACCAGCATCGCCAGCACGAAGGCCGCGAGCGTGGCGCCGATCGTGATCCAGCGGAACCGCATCGCGGTGACGAGGATCGCGCGGAACGTCCTGATGATGACGTTGACCTTGACCGGCTTGTTCGGGTCCTGCGGCTTCGGAGCCTTGAGGAGCGCCGCGCCGATCAGCGGCGAGAAGATGACCGCGCCGAGCCATGACACGATCAGCGCGATGCCGACGACGGCAAAGATCGAGAAGGTGTATTCGCCGGCCGAACTGCGGGCAAAGCCGATCGGCACGAAGCCGGCCGCCGTCACCAGCGTTCCCGTGAGCATGGGCAGAGCGAGCGTCTGGAACGTCATCGCCGCCGCACCCTCCTTGGTCTCTCCCGCGGCGAGCCGTGTCGTCATGGAATCGACCGTGGTCATCGCATCGTCGACCAGGAGACTGAGCGCGATGATGAGCGCGCCGAGCGAAATGCGCTGCAGGTCGATGCCGACCACGTCCATGACCACGAAGACCATGGCGAGCGAAATCGGGATGGCGAGCGCCACCACCGTTCCGGCGCGAATGCCGAGGCTGACGAAGCTGACGACGGCGATGATCGCGATCGCCTGCCAGAGCGAGGTCGTGAAGTCGCCGATCGCCTCGTCGACCACCACCGCCTGGTCTGCCACCAGCGACGGCTGGATGCCGAGTGGCAGTTCCGCCGTGATCTCCTTCATTGCCGCGCGGACATTGCTGCCAAGCGCGAGGATATCGCCACCCTCGCGCATCGAGATGCCGAGGCCGATCGCCGGCTCGCCATTGACGCGGAACATCGGCGAAGGAGGATTGGCATAGCCGCGATGGATCTCGGCGATGTCGCGCAGGCGGATGAGCCGGCCATTGGAGACGAAGTTGATGTCGAGCAGGTCCTGCTCGGATTCGAACGCGCCGGTGACGCGCAGCGCAATGCGCTCGTCGCCGGTTTCGAGCACGCCGGCCGGGCTGACGACGTTCTGCGCCCTCAGCGCCGCGATCAGCGCCGAACGGTCGATGCCGAGGCCCGCGAGCTGCTTGGTCGAGAACTCGACATAGATCTTCTCGTCCTGCTCGCCGATCAGCTCGATCTTCGAGACATCCGGCACCTGCAGGAGGCGGGAACGCGCGCTTTCGACATAGTCGCGCAGCTCGCGATGGGTGAAGCCATCGGCGGTGAAACCGTAGATGATGCCGAATGTGTCGCCGAAATCATCGTTGAAGAACGGACCGACGACGCCCGACGGCAGCGTGGCGCGGATGTCGCCGATGCCCTTGCGGACCTCGTACCAGATGTCCGGCACCTGCGCCGACGTCACCTCGTCCTTCAGATTGACAAACAGGGTGGTCGAGCCGGCATTGGTCTGGCTGCGGACGAAATCGACCTCCGGGATCTCCTGGACCTTGCGCTCCAGCCGCTCCGTCACCTGCTGCAGCGTGTCCTCGATCGTCGCGCCCGGCCAGACCGCATGCACGATCATCGTCTTGATCGTGATCGGCGGGTCCTCGTTGCGGCCGAGATGGATGAAGGCGGCACTGCCCGCCACCATCACCGCGATCATCCAGTAGATGATGAAGGAACGGTGGCTGAGCGACCAGGCGGAGAGATTGAAGCCGTTCATTGCGCGGATCCGAGCAGGCGAACCTTCTGGCCCGGGTGCAGCGCCTGCACGCCGGCCGTGACCACGATCTCGCCGGTATCGAGCCCGTGCGAGATGATCACCGTCGCCGGATCATGGCGGACGATGTCGACATTGCGCAGCGAAACGGTCAGTGCGCTCGGATCGACGACCCAGACCGCCGGATTCTGCTCGGCGGTCGTGAGCGCCGTCGCCGGAATGGCGATTACCGGCTCGCTGCTCGTCATCATCGTGCCGGTCACGGTCGAACCCAGCAGCATGGTGGCCGGCGGGTTGTTGATGCCGACGCGGACCGGGAACGTGCGGGTCTGGGCGTTGGCCTGCGGGGCGACCTCACGGACGCGACCGGTGGCGCTGACATTGGGATCATCCGTCAGGCGGATCGTGATTTCCGGATCGGTCGGCGCCATGCGCAGAACCTGCGCCGGCACGTCGAACACAGCGTCGCGGCCGCCCTGGCGGGCGAGCTGGACGATCATCTGGCCCGGCTGGACGACTTCGCCCGGCTCCGCGCCGCGCGCGGTTATCGTTCCGTCGACATCCGCCTTCAGTTCCGTGAAGCTGACGCGGTCATGCGCGATCTCCAGCTGCGCCTCGGCGTCGTCGAGCTGGGACTGGGCCGACTGGCGGGCCTGCTGTGCCTGATCAAAATTGGCACGGGTCGTGAAGCCATTCCCGAGCAGGTGCTGCTGGCGGTCGAAAGCGTTGCTGGCCTGGACGAGCTGGCCCTGCGCTGCGGCGAGAGCGGCCTGGGCCGAGCGCAGCGCGTTCAGCTCGTTGACGGGGTCGAGCTTGGCGAGGATCTGCCCGGCCTTGACGGTATCGCCGACATTGACCGGCCGCTCGATCATCCGGCCGCCGATCCGGAACGACATGGCGGCCTCGTTCTGCGCCTCGACATGGCCGGTCAGGACGACGGTCTCGCCTCCCGGCTCGCGCGCCGTGATGACGGTCCGCACCGGACGCGCATCCTGAACCTCGGATTTGGTCTCCTGCTGGCAGGCGGCCAGCAGCGGGGCCACCAGGAGGATCGGCGCGACACGCCAGAACCCGAATTTTCCCTTGGTCCGATCAGCAGCTTTGACCACAGCCTTGTCCCTATCCATGGATATTCGCGTCAACCTTGAATGCACCCTGAGGAGAGGCGCGTCACGCCATCGGAAATGGCCGCTCACCCGGCCACTGACCTCGCACAGCATATCAAGCGGGCCTTTACCGTCCGATTCAAGCCGCACGGATCGCCCCGCCCATCTTCTGAGCCCGGACCGCCACGGACGCAAGAGCCGCCGGCATGATGACATCACGATCCATGAACAAGGCCTGCCGGCGACGGCGGGCATAAGGGTCGTCCGCCGGAACAAGACAGCAGGCATATGAAATGCGTATGAAATCAGTTCATGCGCCGCGCATATCGCCCGGCGTCCCCTTGTCGATGCCGGAAACTAGCCTGCGGCGTGCGTCCTGTGATGAGCAGACGATCCCGCGACTATGCACGGAATCCCAAAGGCAATTGCGCGGCTCCATCGGCCGAAGTTGGATCTTTGTCGAAACAGCGTTTCTGGCTAGAGTTGCCTTGCCCTGTGGCTACCGGCGGCGGCGACGGGATCGGCAATACGCACGGGGTGCGCGTCTTTCGACGCGAATCGTGTCAAGGATGCAGGCGGATCGATCGGACCTCGGCACGAAGCGTTCATCGACGGGCAAGGGCGGATCAGAGCGAAACTGGATTGCCTCGGACATGCGCATTCTGACATCACCGGCATATTGCCACGCTCCTGGTGCCCGGCATCGGTTTTCGGTGGCCGGTGCGGATCGCCCTTCCTCATGACGGAGCCGACCCCTTGAGCGACCCCGCTGAGACGAGCCTCTTTTCCGCCGCCGGAGCGGTCCGGATCGTGACATTCACACTGGTTTGGGTTGTCCTGACCGGCGCCTATCTGAAGGATCTTCCGGTCGGCATCCTGACCGCCTTCGGCGCCGCCTGGATCAGCCTCCGGCTGCTGCCGCCCGGCCCCTCGCATCCCTCGATCCTGCCGGCGATCCGCTACGTATTGCGCTTCGTCGGTCAGTCGATCGTCGCGGGAATCGACGTCGCCCGGCGTGCGCTCGCGCCGGACCTGCCGATCAATCCCGGCTTCGTGACCTACCGCACCAAGCTTCCACCCGGCACGGCGCGCGATGCCTTCTGCGACACGATGAGCCTGCTGCCGGGCACGGTGCCAGCCGGCACGACCGATGATGGCGGCGTCCTGATCCATGGCCTCGACGTCAGCCAGCCGATCATCGACGATCTCGCCCGCGAGGAGGCGCTGTTCGTGGAAACATTCGATCTGGCGAGGCGGAAATGACGGTTTTCCTGACGCTTGCCGGCATCATCATACTGGCGACGGTGGCGGCGGGCCTCTGGCGCATCCTGCGCGGCCCCGAGGACGCGGAGCGGATGATGGCCGCGCAATTGCTCGGATCGGGCGGCGTGGCCGTGCTGCTGCTTTCCGCCGTGATCAGCGGCATTCCGGCGATCATCGACATCGCCCTTTCGATCGCGCTGCTCGCCGCCTTCGCGTCAGCCGCCTTCGTGCTCGAGGCGTTCGGCACCCGGGGCGACGAACCGGCGGATCGGCCATGACCTTGCTGCTCGACGCCTTCACCATTGTCGCCGTCAGCGCGGGCACCTTCTTCTTCGTGGCCGGCACGGTCGGCCTTCTCCGCTTTCCCGACACGCTGTCGCGCCTGCATGCGCTGACCAAGGCGGATAATCTCGGCGTCGGACTGATCGTGCTCGGGCTGTTGCCGCAGGCGACCAGCCTCGGCATGGGCATCCGGCTGATCGGCGTATGGCTGCTCGTGCAACTCGCCGGCGCAACGGTCTCGCAATTGCTGGCGCGTGCGGCGGCACGGCGCAACGGAGCGCGGACGTGACGCTACTGCCTCTCTATTACGGCCTCCTCGCCCTCCTCGTCATCGGCGTCGCCTGGTGGACGCTGGTTGCGCGCGAGACCATGGCGGCCGTGATCGGCTTCATCGCCTATGGCATGCTGCTCGGCCTCGTCTGGGCCGGCATCGCATCGGTCGATGTCGCGCTCACCGAAGCGGCGATCGGCGGTGGTGTCACCGGCGTGCTGCTGCTGCGCGCTGCGGCGCGGCTGCGTCCGACGGAGCCAGCACCGCATGAAAAGCCGGGCCTCGTCTTCCGTGTCCTGGTCGGCATCTTCTGCGCCATCGTGACCATCGGGCTTGCGGTCGTCGTGCTCTTCCCGACCGATCCGGCGCCGTCGCTGGCGATTGCCGCGGCGGAACATCTTCCGGCGCTCGAACTGGGCAATCCGGTCACGGCGGTGCTGATCGCCTATCGCGCGCTCGACACCATGCTCGAAAAGGTCGTGCTGCTCCTCGCGCTCATCGGCGTCTGGTCGCTCGGCCCGGACCGCAACTGGGGCGGTCTCCCCGGCCGCGCGCCGGCCGTGGTGACCGACAGCGCCCTGACCTTCCTCGCCAAGCTGCTGCCGCCGATCGGCATCGTCTTCGGCGTCTACCTGCTCTGGACCAGCGCGGACAATCCCGGCGGCGCCTTCCAGGGCGGCACCGTGCTGGCGGCGATGTGGATCCTCGCCATGATGGCCGGGCTGCGCGCGCCGCCGGCGATCGGCAGCCGGGCGCTGCGCCTGCTGCTGCTCTCCGGCACGATCACCTTCATCGTCGTCGGCTTTGCCGGATTCCTGATCGCCGGCGGCTTCCTCTCCTATCCCGCCGCCTTCCCCAAGGCGCTCATCCTGCTGATCGAGATCCCGATGACGCTGACGATCGCCGTGACACTCGGCCTGCTGGTTTCCGGGCCGGCGGAACGGGACAAGACATCATGAATGCGGCAACGCTCTTCGGGCTTTGCGGCGCGGTGCTGGTCGGGCTCGGCCTTTACGGCATCATCGTGCACCATGAGCCGATCCGCAAAATCTTAGCCTTCAACCTGCTCGGCGGCGGCGTGTTCGTGCTGTTCGGCATCATCGCGCGGCGTGGCGCGGCGGCGGGCTTCGGCGGCGATCCCGTGCCGCAGGCGCTGGTCATCACGGGCATCGTCGTCGCCTTTTCGGCATCGGCGGTTGCCGTCACGCTGGTGATGCGGCTGTTCGAGGTCAATGAAGCGGCGAGGCGCGAAGCACGGTCCGGCCATTCCGCTGAGGATGCAGGCTGATGACGGGGGAAACCACGGCCGCGCTGCTCGCGACCACGTCGGGCGGTTATCTTCTGGTGCTCGCGATCATGCTGCCCCTGATCGGGACGATCGCGATCGTCCTGCTCGGCGGTCAACGGGCCGAGCGCGTCGCGCTCGTCGTGGCCCCGCTTGGCCTCGTCATTGCGGCGGCCATCCTCGCCTCGGTCTGGTCGTCGGGCCAGCCCCTCGTCTATATCGTCGGCGGCTGGCGGCCGCCGCTCGGGCTGGCGCTCCGCTCCGACGGCATTTCGGCCGTCATGATTGCAATCACCGCCATCGTCATGTGCGCGACCGTGCTGTTTGCGCGCGGCCAGTTTCGCGGTCCGGCGCCCGGTGTCGAAGGGCGGGCCCAGATGGTCTTCTGGTCGCTCCTCCTCGCCGTCTGGGGCGCGCTCAACGCCGTCTTCCTGGGCGATGACCTCTTCAACCTCTATGTCGCGCTCGAACTGCTGACGTTTGGCGCCGTTCCGCTGGTCTGCCTCGATGGCCGCGCCGAAACGCTATCTGCGGCGCTACGCTATCTCCTCTTCGCGCTGATGGGCTCCGTGCTCTATCTGCTCGGTGTCGCGCTCATCTATGGCGCCTATGGCACGCTCGACATCGTGCTCCTTGCCGGGGTCGTCCGTTCCGAGCCGGTGATCTGGGTCGCTGTCGCGCTGATGACGGTCGGCCTGATCGCCAAGACAGCGCTCTTCCCGCTTCATCTCTGGCTGCCCAACGCCCATGCCGGCGCGCCGGCGGCGGCAAGCGCGATCCTCTCGGCGCTGGTCGTCAAGGGATCGTTCTTCCTGATCCTCAGGCTCTGGTTCGACGTCATGCCGGGGCAGATCCACCTGCCCGCGCAGATCCTCGGCTTTCTCGGTGCCGGCGCGATCCTGCTCGGTAGCGTGCTGGCGCTCCGCCAGGCGCGGCTGAAGCTCCTCATCGCCTATTCGACGATCGCGCAGATCGGCTACCTCTTCCTGCTCTTCCCGCTCGCGGTCGGTTCCGGCATCGCCTCGCCCTTCGCCTCGATCGCCTGGACGGCGGGCCTGCTGCAACTCGCCTCGCACGCCTTCGCCAAGGCGGCGATGTTCATGGCCGCCGGCATGATCTACGAGGCGCTCGGCCATGATCGCATCGACCGGCTCGGTGGCGCCGGACGCGTCGTGCCGATCGCCGTCTTCGCCTTCGCGATCGGCGGGCTTTCACTGATGGGCCTGCCGCCGAGCGGCGGCTTTTCGGCCAAATGGATGCTGCTGCAGGCCTCGGTCGGCGAAGGGCAATGGTGGTGGATCATCGTGATCACGCTCGGCGGCCTGCTTGCGGCCGGCTACATCTTCCGCGTGATCTCGCCCACTCTGATCCAGCCCTTCCCTGCACCCGAGCTCAAGGCGGTCGTTCCGGTGAGCCGCCAGGGCGTCGCGCTGGCGCTCGCACTCTTCGCGGTGCTGCTCGGTTTCGTGCCGCTGGAGCCGTGGCCACTGCTGCAGATCGGTCGCACTGCGGTCGAGGCACATCTGCCATGATCGAGATCGTGCATCCACCGACCCTCGCGCGACATCAGGCCCGGGAGATCAAGCCATGACCGGCGGCAGCTTGCTCCTCGTCCTCAGCCTCGCTTTCCCCCTCGTCCTGCTGCTCGGCGCGCTGTCACGAGACTTGCGGCAGCATCTGCCACGCATCCTGCCCTATGCGCCGGTTCCGGCGCTCGCCACGGCGCTGTTCGCCTCTGGCGCGACGTTCGCCCTCCCCGACTGGCCGCTCCGCCTGACACTCGAGCTCGACGCGCCCGGCGCGATCCTGCTCGGTGTCGCCGCGCTGCTCTGGATCGTCGCGGGCGTCGCCGCGCAGGGATATTTGCGGGGGCGGTCGGATGCCGGCCGCTTCTCGGTCTGGTGGCTGACGACGCTCGTCGGCAGCATGGGCGTCTTCATCGCCGCCGACTTGCCGAGCTTCTATCTGCTCTTTTCCATGGTCAGCCTCGCCGCCTATGGCCTTGTCGTCTTTGACGACACGCCGAGCACGCGGCGGGCCGGCCGGGTCTATGTCGCGCTCGCCGTCCTCGGCGAGGCCTTTCTCCTCCTCGCCTTCGTGCTGCTTTCGACCGCGACGGCCGACAACAGCCTGATGATCCGCGACGTGGTCGGCAATCTCGCCCAGTCGCCCTGGCGCGATCTCACCATCGGCCTGATCATCCTCGGCTTCGGCATCAAGATGGGGCTGGTGCCATTCCATGTCTGGATGCCGCTCGCCTATACGGCCGCGCCGATCCCCGCCGTCGCGGTGATGAGCGGCGCCGCGGTCAAGGCGGGCGTGATCGGCATGATCCGCTTCCTGCCCTTCGACAGCGCCTCATCCGGCTGGGGCACGGCGCTGGTGGTCGTCGGCCTCTTTTCCGCCTTCTACGGCGTGGCGATCGGCATCACCCAGAAGAACCCCAAGACCGTGCTCGCTTATTCGAGCGTGAGCCAGATGGGCGTGATCGCGACCGTCTTCGGCATGGGTCTTTCATCGGGCGACCGGGGCGTCATGCTCGGCGGCGCCTTCTATGCCGCGCATCATATCCTGGTCAAAGGCGGGCTGTTTCTCGCGATCGGCGCTGCGGCCTCGGTCGGCTCGCGGCGCCTCTGGCCAGTCCTTTTGCCGGCGGCAATCATCGCGCTCGGCATTGGTGGCCTGCCGCTCACCGGCGGCGCGTTGGCCAAGCTCGCCGTCAAGGACACGCTCGGCTATGGCCTCGTCGGCACGCTCGGAGCGCTTTCGGCCGCCGGCAGTACACTGCTGATGCTGCATTTCCTGACCTGCCTGCAGGCCGTGCCGATCGAGCCGAAAATGGTGCGTCCGTCTTCGCGATCGGCGCTTTCAATGGTCTTGTCACCCGTGGCACCCTGGCTCGCCATCGCGCTCGCGGCCATCCTCGTGCCGTGGGTGCTCTATCTGAGCGTGCTCGGCGGATCGGTCGCCGACGCGCTGAAGCCATATGCGCTCTGGTCGTCGATCTGGCCGATGCTGATCGGGGGCGCGCTCTGGAGCGCGCTCCAGCGCTGGGGCAATCGGCTGCCGCTGGTGCCGCGCGGCGATATCCTGGTCTTCTTCGGTGCGGTCAAGCCGGCATCCGCGCGTTGCAGCGCGGCGTTCGAGCAGGCTGACGACTATCTGCGGCGCTGGCCTGTCGCGGGCCTGTCGCTGCTCATCCTCGCCGTCGCCTTCGGGATCGCGACCTTCGCCTTGCGCTGACGAGGGACGACAGCCAGGCCGGTTTCGGCCCAGCCATCAGGCGTGCAGGCCGCGCAGCATGCTGCCGAGCGGTGAACTGGCATTGCCGTGCATGCGCGTCTTGACGGGGGCAAGCGGCAGGCCGAGCGAGGAGGCCGAACGCGCATCGCTCGGGCTGTGGCCGAACTCCTGCTTGAAGGCCCGGCTGAAGCTCGACGCATCGCCGAAGCCGACACTTTCGGCGATCTGCAGGATCGAGCGATCGGCTTTTGCGGGATCCGAGATGGCCGCATGGGCAGCCAGCAGGCGCTGGCGCTGGATATAGCGCGCGACACCGCCGACGGGTTCGAACAGCCGATAGAGCCGCGATCGCGAGATGAAGAGCTGGCTGATCAGCTCATCCGGGCCGAAGGTCGGACCGTGAAGATTGGCGCGGATGATGCGGCGGGCACGCTCCATCAAGGTTAGGCTGATCGGATCATCGGCCGCTGCGAGCCTGTCGGCCGTCGGCAGCAGGCAAGCGGCGATCAGATTCTGCGTCGCGGACGCCAGATTGGGCAGATCCCCTTCGGCAAGGCTCGGCAGGCGCTGATCGAGCGAGGCGATATAATCAGCGAGGAGGCCCGATACGCCGCCATCGGGGACGATATTGGGCACGCGGTCGAGCAGGCCGGCAGCGCCGCTGAAGAGATCGCGCGGAATATAGATCGTCAGCACATCGGTATCGGAGCTGACGCCTTCGAAGGGGCGTCCGAGGGAGCGGAAATGCAGCGACTGCGGATGCGGCCCCACGCCCGAACGACCGTCGCGTACCAGCACGAGACACCAATGGTCGATCGAGCCACGGCCGAGATGGGTCCAGCGGCGCGCCGGCGCGCCCGCGGGCATCAGCGCGCGCGTAAAGACCAGATTGCCGAGATCCCAGATGCTGTGTTCGGCCTCAAAGCCGTTTTCATTCGCGCCCGGACCAGTAATTTCAACGATTTCGGACATGAAATCGCGCCAGGCCGCGAATTGCTGGCGCACTGGAACGGTCCTGGTCGAGAAATGGATCGGCGCGAGCGGATTGGTCCCGTCGGTTATCTGTCCTTCAGCAAGCATCCCAGCCCTCTCGTCTTCGAAGGCCCCCAAAGACACCAGGAACATCGCCAGAGCATACAAGCTGCGCGAGCAGGGTCAATCCGCCAACACCACCAGCAGCAGGGCGCGGCCCCACACTGGATGCGGCCCAGCCATCAGCTTGGTCCGACGGGCCGCTCGGGCTCGACGGAGGGTTGGATCAGTTTGCCCTCCTCCGCCTTGTAGAAATACTGGCTCGCCACGAGCCAGCCCTTGATCGGCCGCAGCGGCGGAATGCAGGTCAGCAACATGAAGGGCAATGTCGTGAAGAGATGGACCCAATAGGGCGCGGAGAAGGCCACCTCGAGCCACAGAGCCAGGATGACGCTCGGCACGCAGCCGAAGCAGATCACGAAAAAGGCCGGACCGTCCGCCGGGTCGGCGAAGGAATAATCGAGATGGCACACCTCGCATTCCTTACGCAGCTTCAGGAAGCCCTCGAACAGATGCCCCTGACCGCAACGCGGGCAACGGCCGCGCAATCCGGTCTGCATCGGCCGCAACGGCGGCCATTGCGCATTGGATATCATGGGGGATCATCCTTTCTGTGCGGCTGATCCAAAAACGGACGACCAACCAGCCGTGACGGCATCATGCAACCCACGCCGTCCTTTCCTCGTGTATGTCGTATGTATGCATTCATTGTCAACATGACATACATACAATTAGTCGAGGCGGCGCCAGCGCGGACCTACACGACCATGGACGAAAGGGCGGGCGGCTCGTCGAGCAGGTCAGCGACGATCCGCAGGCTCTGCCGCAGGCTCTCGCGGCTCGCCGCCACGCCGAGACCGAGGCGAACGGCCTCGGGCGGGGCGGTGAGAGCGAAGGCGTCGCTGCCGACCACGCCGATTCCGGCCGAGCGCAGGCGTGCGATGAACTCGCCGCGCGTCCACGGTTCGGGCAGCCGCAGCCAGACATGAAAGCCCTCGGGATCGGCGATCGCGCTCTCCTGCGGCAGGATCTCGGACGCCAAGGCCTGACGCGCGATCGTCTCGGCCCGGATCGCCGCGCGGATCATGTCTGCCGTGCCATCCTCGATCCAGTTGGTGGCGATCGCCGCCCCAAGGGGAGACGCCATGGCCGCCGTCGCCCGGATGGCTGCCGCGACCCGCGCCGCCGTGCGATGATCGGGCAGAGCGAGATAGGCGATCCGCAGTGCCGGCGAGACGCTCTTGGCGAGGCCGGCGACATGATAGACGAGTTCGGGCGCCAGCGAGGCGAGCGGAGGAACCGGGCTCAGCGGCAGCGCGCCATAGGCGTCATCCTCAATGATCGGGACCCCATAGCGGCGGGCAATCGCGACGAGTGCTTCGCGGCGGGCCAGCGACATCGTCGCCGTTGTCGGATTATGGAGCGTGGGATTGCAGTAGAGCGCCTTAGGCGTCGCCTTGATGCAGGCCGCCTCGAACGCATCGGGCAGGATTCCCTCCCCGTCCATCGCCACGCCGACAAGGCGGATCTTCAGATGGGCCGCCAAGGCGCGAAAGCCGGGATAGGCCAGGGCCTCGGCGCAGACCGTGTCGCCCGGCGCCGCCAGCAATCCCAGAATCGCCAGGAGCGCCCCCTGCGCACCGGGCGCGACGAGCACCCGTTCGGCTGCGATTTCGCCGAACCGCGGCGCCAGCCAGAGCCGTCCTGCCGCCCGGTCGCGTCCCGTGCCGCCGGCTTCCTGGTAACGCAACAGCAGATCCAGCCCACCATCGGTCTTCAGATCGTCGATCCGGGCCCACATGCGGTCGAAGAGCGCCGGATCATCGAAGCGTGGCGGCAGGTTCATGCTCATGTCGACCAGGCCGCTCGCCGCCTCAGCCGTGATCGCGGCGCGGCGCGGCCGAACGAACGTCCCGAGGCCGACACGGCCATCGACGAGGCCGCGACGCCGCGCCTCGGCATAGGCGCGGCTTACCGTCGTGAAATCGATGCCGAGCTGATCGGCCAGCGTCCGTTGCGGCGGCAGGCGGCCACCCGCCTGGAGACGCCCCGACGCGATATCGGCGGCGAGCGCGTCGGCAATGGCGAGATAGACCGGCCCTGCCGCCTTGTCGATCGCAGGCAGCCAGTTCGCCGCTGTCTCGGTATGAACCATCACGCACACCTCATCATGCATATATATGTATAATGATGGTATTCCTGGCGCGAGGCAAGGGCTGCGCCGCGAGCCACTCTCCGGCGCACATCAGTCGTGCGTGTGATCAGCGTGCGGCGCGTGCGCGTGGGGAGGCGTATCATCGGCCGCGGGAATGAGGTGGAGGCTGCCGTGCCGCACGGCGCGCTCCGCGATGACGTGTTCCGCAAAATGCTGGACAGCCGCCGTCGGCCCCTTCAGGACGCCGATCTCCAGGCAATTGTCGCGATCGAGATGGACGTGCAGGCTGGAGACGGTCAACTCGTGATGATCGTGAAAGGTCGTGGTCAGCCGCCGCGCGAGATCGCGGGCATCATGATCATAGACATAGCTGAGCACGGCGACGCAGTTCTGCGCCGACCCTGTCTCGAGGGCTGCGAGCTTCAGCCCGGCGCGGGCCAGATCGCGGATCGCCTCGGACCGGTTCTGATAGCCCCGCGCGGCGATGATGCGGTCGAGCTCGACCATGAGTTCATCGTCGAGGGTTACCGTTACGCGCTGCATCGACGCCTCCTGACCTGGCCGTCCCATATCGGACCGTCGCCGATAGGACGCCAGTCGCTGGCGCAACGCAAATCCCGCTTAGTGAAAAGCCCGCCCGCCCCTTTCGGGACGAGCGGGCATTCCGCCTGCGGGGGGGAGCGGCCAGCCTATTGGCCGGTACGGGCCGCCATTGCGCGGTCGATCTGCTCCTTCACGGCGGAGAGATTGAAGCTCGCGCCGGCCTGCATCGGCGGGAAATCAATCGCAGTCTTCGCAAGTTCGGCAATTTCGCGCTGGACGAACTGGAACCGCCAGAACTGGTAGACGAACCAGTTGTAGTAGTTGAGCGATCCATTGGCCCCTTCGGGCAGGCCGGTGCGCTCATAGGGATCGAGGCGCAGATTGGTGATCATGGGCCAATCGACCTTGATCGTTCCCCCGATCCAGCCACCGGGCTGGTCGGTGAAGCGGTATTTGTAATCGTCGACCCGAACCGCCGAAAGCGTGCTCTCCGTGAAATAGAACACGTCGTGGCGAACCGAGGGACCCTTGCCGGTAATCAGGTTCATCTGGTTGTAGCCATCGAGATGAACCTTGTAGGTCCGGCCTTCGAGTTCCTTTCCGGCCAGCAGCTCATCGACGATGTTGGGGTTGCCGGCCGCCGCTACGAAGGTCGGGAACCAGTCGAGCCCCGACATGATCCCGTTCTCGATCTTGCCCGCCGGCACGTTGCCCGGCCATTTGATGATCGCGGGCACGCGGAAGCCGCCTTCCAGCGCCGTTCCCTTGCCGCCGGCAAAGGGCGTCTGCCCGCCATCGGGCCAGGTGAAGTTCTCGGCGCCATTATCAGTCGAGAAGGCAATGATCGTGTCGCCCTCCAGGCCATTGTCCCTGACATATTGCATGACCGAGCCGACGATATCGTCGAGTTGGGCCATGCCGGCCTCCTGCTCGCTCCAGCCATTTACCGAATTGCGCATCTTCTCGTATTTGTCGGAAAGATGCGTCACGACATGCATGCGGGTCGGGTTGAGCCAGAGGAAGAACGGCTTGCCGTCGGCGCGCGCCTTGTCGACGAATTTCAGCGCGTTGCCGAGGATTTCGTCGTCGACCGTCTCCATGCGCGGCGGGAAGAGCGGACCGGCATCCTCGATCCTCTGCTTGCCGATCTTGCCCCAGCGCGGCTGCACCGTGGGGTCGTCGACATCGGTCGCCCAGCTATGGACCATGTTGCGCGGACCGATCGCCTCGCGAAGATCCTGCGGGTAGTTCGGATGCGCGGGATCCTCCATCGCATCGAGATGATAGAGATAGCCGAAGAACTCGTCGAAGCCGTGGACGGTCGGCAGGAACCTGTTCAGATCGCCCAGATGGTTCTTGCCGAACTGCCCGGTGGCATAGCCCATCGACTTGAGTGTCGTCGCAAGCGTCACGGCCTCGTCGGGCAGGCCGATCGGCGAACCCGCCTGGCCGACCGTGGTCATTCCGGTGCGGATCGGCAGTTCACCCGTGATGAAATTGGCGCGCCCGGCCGTGCAGCTCGCCTCGGCATAATAGTCGGTGAAGCGCATGCCATCATTGGCCAGACGGTCGAGATTGGGCGTGCGCCCGGCCATGATGCCCTGATTGTAGATGCCGATATTGCTCCAGCCAATGTCGTCGCCCATGATGAAGATGATGTTGGGCGGCTTGGCCTGAGCCTCCGCCACACCCATCATGCCGGGCATGGCGATCGTGAGCGCCGTCGCGGCGACGAGCGAGGCCGTCAACCGCGTTCGCCCGCCCCCGGTATCAGCCAGAAAATCCCGGAGACCGTGCAACAAGCCGCCTTGGACCATTTCATCCTCCCATGATCGTCAAACAAGCACCCGACCATCTGATTGATCTTCAGACGGGGGCCGACGCAACAGACGCCGCCTGTCGTTTCAAGCGACATCATGGAAAGGATACCCGAAATACCATCCGCGGATAAACAAGTTCAATTGAACGCGATCTCAGCCCATATATTTACCTCAACTGAAATCTATCCAATAATCATGAATACCAATATTAGATATTATTATATCATATTCCTTATTATCGAGATCCGCTCTGGTGAGATTGACGACGATGTATCGTCCTGATCGGCAACTCGTTGAACTTCAAGGACTATCGGACTATGCGACCGCTCGCCATGACGGCTCGGGCGACTTGCACAGGCGACGGGCGCGCAACCGCTCTCCCGCGAGCCGCAGCGCCATCCGGCACCAGGTCTGGTTCGCTGACCGTCCAGCGCAAGGACTGCGCACACAGGCGGCGGCGATCCGCCCTCCGTCCTGGTGTGCCGATCGATTGACCTGGATCAAGGGCAGAAGCGCTGCAGCGCGTTCATATTGCGGCACACACAATGCGTGTGGACGACCGCAGACGCGGGGCGCCTGAGCGCTCCGCCCGATCGCCGATTGACGTTTCCATTCAAGGAGAGTCTGTCATGGCTGAACCAACCAAGCTGCCCGTCAAGACCGAGAGCAAGGCCCCCGCTCCGGCCCATCTGGCCGAATGGGGCGCTTTCGATACCTTGCGCCGCGAAATCGATCAGTTGTTCGAAGGGTTCGGGCTCCGCTCGCCGCGGCTGCCCTTCGGCCGGTCGGCGCTCGACCTCTTCCAGCCGCGCGAGGCCGCGTGGGCGATGACGCCCGCGGTCGATTTCGCCGAGCGTGGCAAGGCCTATGAAATCACCGCCGAACTGCCCGGTCTCGACGACAAGGATATCGAGGTCAAGCTCGCCAACGGTACGCTGACGATCAAGGGCGAGAAAAAGGACGAAACCGAGCAACGCGAAGGCGACTATTACCTGTCCGAGCGGCGCTATGGTTCCTTTGTCCGCTCTTTCCGCGTGCCCGATGGGGTCGACGCCGAAAAGATCGAGGCGACCTTCGCCAAGGGCGTGCTGACCGTGAAACTGCCGAAGACGGCGCAGGCCCAGCAGGCCGAGAAGAAGATCGCCGTCAAGGCGGCCTGATCGTCACGGCGCAGCCGATCCGACGACGCGGATCGGCTCCTTGTCAGGGCGGCCGGCGCCAGGCCGGCCGCATTCGTTCTGGCTACTGCAATCCGTCGAACCAGACCTTCCACTGCGGCACGGCAGTTGCGTAGGTACCGCGATGGGACGTCTCGCCCGTCGAGATGGCTTCGACCTTGTCGTTGCCGCTGCCGATTGCGTGCTGATACGTCATGACAAGGCGGCCAAGGCCGGGAGTGATCGCCTCGTCGGCCTCGCCATAATAGTTGTGCACCGGCGTCTTGATGATCCAACGATAGGCCTGCGTCGCCGCGACGAGCCGGCCATAGGCGGATTCGGCGAAGAACTGCGCATTGAAATATTCCGGCCGGATCAGCTTGTGCAGGTCGGTCGGAATGTCCTTCGCGTCGAAGGGCTGGCGCTCATAGGCCTTCTTCGAGACGTCGTAATATTCGTCGGTCAGAAGCGAGCGCGCGAGGCCCGGCACGCCATAGTAATTCTCGAATGAGAAGGACGAGAGGATGAAGAGGGTCGAGACCCAATCCGCATCGTTCTTGCGCGGGAAGCTCAGGAAGCCGTTGAGTGCGACGGAGACATCGACCGGCGCGGAGGCCGTTGCGGCAGCGGCGACAGCGACGCCCGCATTCTCGAGTTTCTCCAGGAAGGCCATCGTGACGAAGCCGCCCTGCGACCAGCCGCCGATGAAGAGCTTCGACGTGGCGATCTTCATATGGTCGAGCACGGCGCGGCTCGCGAGCAACATGTCGTAGCTCGCCTGCTGGTGGCTCGCCTTGACCATATAGCCTTCCGGCTCGGTCGATTGGCCCATGCCGAAATAGTCGGCGCCGATCAGCGCATAGCCCTCGCCGGCGAACTGCGCGATCATCAGCTGCGTCTCGGGCGACTGGTCCGGGAAAGACGGCACCTGCTCTCTGCCGTAAACGGTGCCGTGCTGGTAGGAGACCAGTGGAAGGCTGCTGCCGGCGATATCGGGCAAGGCGAGTAGCCCGGTCGCGACGATCGGCTTGTTACCCCGCTCGGGCACGACCGACGAGTAGGTGATGCGGTAGAGCCGGACGGCATTCTTTGCCGGCGTGTATTTGACGGATACGCCGAAGAATTTGGGCGTATCGACGGTCAGGATCTCGTTGAGACGGTCGACATCCCAACGGCCGATAAACTCATAGCTGACGCCCGAATTGACCTGGATCGGTCCGGTCTCCTCGGCTCGCGCCACCATCGGCATGAGGGCGAGTTGGCAGAGCAAGGCGAACGCGGCGAGCGCCCTTGATAGGATCGGCATGATACCCCCGGCTTGAAACGAAAGCCCGGCACCGCATGCGGCCGGGCATCGGCGAACATCAGCGCGCAAAGAGGTAAAAAATGTGGCCGCGCCAATCGATCAGATGAGGCGCGAGAGACGGACGCCGCAGGTCCGACGGCATGATTGTCCCGCCCCGCCTCATTCTCGGCGCGGCGGGCATGATCGTCCCTGCCGGATCAGGTCAGGCCGATCCGGCAGGGACCGTGCGTTCGCTGGCCTCAGCCCTTGATGAAGGCGAGCAGGTCCGGGTTGATCACCTCGGCATGGGTGGTGAGCATGCCGTGCGGATAGCCCTTGTAGACCTTGAGCGTGCCGTTCTTCAGCAGCTTGACCGCCTTCAGCGCGGAATCGGCGATTGGGACGATCTGGTCGTCATCGCCATGGAGCACGAGGGTCGGTACGATGATGGCCTTGAGATCCTCGGTCTGGTCGGTCTCGGAGAAGGCCTTGATGCCGTCGTAATGAGCCTTGGCGCTGCCCATCATGCCCTGGCGCCACCAATTATTGACCACGCCCGGATAGACCGTCGCGCCCTCGCGGTTGAAGCCGTAGAACGGGCCGGCCGGAACATCGAGGAAGAACTGGGCGCGATTTTCGGCGGTGGCTTTGCGGAAGCCGTCGAACACTTCGAGCGGCAGGCCCTCGGGATTGGCCTCCGTCTTCAGCATCAGCGGCGGCACGGCGGAGACGAGCACCGCCTTGGCGACGCGGCCGGCCGGCTGGCCATGCCTGGCGACATAGCGGGCAACCTCGCCGCCACCGGTGGAGTGGCCGATATGGACGGCATTTCTCAGGTCGAGATGCTCGACGACGGCAAACGCGTCGGCGGCGTAATGGTCCATATCGTGTCCGTCGGAGACCTGCTGCGAGCGACCATGGCCACGGCGGTCATGGGCGACGACACGATAGCCGTTCTGCAGAAAGAACGTCATCTGGGCGTCCCAGTCATCGGCGCTCAGCGGCCAGCCATGATGGAAGACGATCGGCTGCGCATCCTTGGGACCCCAATCCTTGTAGAAGATCTCGGTGCCGTCCTTGGTGACGATTGTGCTCATCGTATTTTCCTTCGACTGAAGCGGCATGATTACCGCGGCGCGTAGACTGGATAAGCGTGTTGAGGCATGCTGCCACTTGGCGGATGCGACAATGTGCGAGACGAAACTGACAAATGCCGGAACAACCCAAGATCGTTGCCGATATAGGGCTCGTCATCTATCCCGACTCCCAGCTGGCCGCCGTCTACGGCCTGACCGACCTCTTCCGCATAGCGAGCGAAATATCCGAGGCGCAGGCGCAATCGCGGCCGACCGCCATCCGTGTCAGTCACTGGCGCCGCGACCCCGTGGATGGCGTGATCGGCTGTGTCTATGACAGCCATCCGGGCCAGCCGCACAAGCTCTCGCATCTGATCGCGCCGCCCAGCCTGATCATGCCGGAGAAAATGCAGTCGATGAGCGGCTTTTCAGGCTGGCTGCTCGACCATCATGCCGGCGGCGCCACGATCTGCTCGGTCTGCGCGGGGGCCTTCGTGCTGGGCGAGGCCGGGCTGCTGGACGGGCGCGAGGTGACGACCCATTGGGCCTTCGCGGAAGAACTCGCCCGCCGCTTCCCGACGATTCGGGTCGATGTCGATCGCATCATGATCGATGACGGGGACGTCATAACCGCCGGCGGCATCTTGGCCTGGACCGATCTCGGCCTCTCGCTCGTGGAGCGCTTCATGGGGCCGAGCATCATGCTCGATACAGCGCGCTTTCTGCTCGCCGATCCTCCGGGCCGCACGCAACAGCCCTATCGCCACTTCCTGCCCCGCCGCGATCATGGCGATCTCGCCATACTGAGGTCACAGCACTGGATGCATGCGACCAGCGCCAAGGAGGTGTCCGTGCCGGAGCTGGCGCGGCGGGCGGAGCTGGAGGAGCGGACCTTCCTGCGCCGGTTTCGCAAGGCGACAGGATTGCGGCCGACCGAATATGCGCAGCAGATCCGCATATCCAAGGCGCGCGAGGCGCTCGAACTCAGCAATCGCTCGGTCGAACAGATCGCCTGGCAGGTCGGCTATAGCGACCCCTCCGCCTTCCGCAGGCTGTTCCAGCGTGTCACCGGACTGACGCCCAATGAATATCGCCAGCGGTTCGGCGTGAACTGAGACGCGCGCCTTCGGCGCAGAAGCAGATCAGCGCTCCGTCGATGCCGGAATGAACGCACCCGGGGCGACCTGCAACACCCTTCCCTCTCCACACGCTCCTCGGCCCCGGTCCTCCGCCGATCGCGACGGCGCGTCCGTCCGCTCTCGAACGATCGCGCCTAAAGCGGAACCCGTCCCGGCCAGGGGAATTCTAGCTCTGCGGCCGACGGGGCGGCGCGCCATATCCCGGCCGGTGCCCCGAATACGATGCCGGCCTCCAGACACCCGCCGACCCTCTCAATATGGGCCGGCCTCAAAGCGCGTGTTGCGCTCAAACGGAGACGATCATGGCAAAGCAGCCGAAAGACCTGAACGACCTCTTCTACGAGACGCTGAAGGACATCTATTTCGCCGAGAAGCAGATATTGCGGGCGCTGCCGAAGATGGCCAAGGCCGCGCAGAATCCGGTCCTCCGCGACGCCTTCATGAAGCACCATGAGGAGACAGAGGGGCATCGGGAGCGTCTGGATCAGGTATTCGAGCTGATCGGCAAGCCGGCGCGCGGCAAGACCTGCGACGCCATCATGGGCATCCTCGAGGAAGGGACCGAAATCATGGAGGATTTCGAGGGCACCGACGCGCTCGATCCCGGCCTCATCGGCGCGGCCCAAGCCGTGGAGCATTACGAGATCAGCCGCTATGGCACGCTGAAGAGCTGGGCCGAACAGCTCGGCCTCGGCGACGCGGCCAAGCTGTTGGATGCGACGCTGGCCGAGGAGAAGAGCACGGATGCCGCGCTCAGCAAGCTCGCGCCGCGGGTGAACCAGAAGGCCGCCGCCTGACCTGACATGGACGGTGGCGCGAAAGCGTCACCGTCCTTCCCAGCATGGGGGCGCCCATGGACAAGCTCTTCGCCCAATTCGCCAACAGAGCGGCTCACTATGCCGGCAGCCCGATCACCTTCATGGCCTGCCTGGGCGGCGTCATCATCTGGGCGCTCTGCGGTCCGCTCTTCGGCTTTTCCGAGACGTGGCAGCTCGTGGTCAACACGACCACCACGATCATCACCTTCCTGATGGTCTTCGTCATCCAGAACACGCAGAATCGCGACGGCGCGGCGTTGCAGGCGAAGCTCGATGAACTCATCCGCTCTTCCGACGCACAGAACGAATTCATCGGCATCGAGGAACTGACCGATCAGGAGCTGCGCCTGCTGCATGCGCGCTGCGCCGCAGAGGCGCGGCGAACGGCTGCGGCGCTGGAGCGAACGCTCGGCGAGCGCCGCGCGCGCGGCCACCCGGTCTGACGACGGGCGCAGCTGGATTGAGGACATATCCTGCCCGCGCCCGACGGCGCGGCGGGACCAGCGTCATGATCATTCGGGCCCCGTCAGCCGCGATCCGCCCGACGCGGAGAGAGCGAACGAGTGGCCATTCCGATCTCGGAGGGCGGCCGCGCGCAGACCTCCGGGCTCACAAGCTTCTCCGCATCGCCAGCAACATCCGCCCGGCATCCGTCGCCCGCCAGAGCGTCTCCCGACGCTCGACGAGGCCGAGCCGGACAAGGGCCTGCAGATCGCTTTCAAGGGAAGCCAGGTCGATCGGACCCAATTCCATCGTGCGCAGCAGCGCCCACTGTGCCGGGTTGAGCTGCAAATCTTGGCTTGGCATGAAGGTCTCGCGGCTTATCGTTACTGGTCGGGGCGGCAACGGCCAATTGTCAGCTTTCGAACGGTTCCGCCCCAGGGTCGCTTTAGCCGAAGACTGAGGAAACAAATCAGCATACGACCTTGCTGTCTCCGCAACGCCGTCCGGTACCAAACGATGCACCGCCTGCCACGATTATTGAAGATTTCCTCGCTCCTCGCCTCGGCCGCGACGGAAGCAACCGATCTCGGGGAATATGCGCTCGCCGGCAAGATCATCGATCTCATGGGGCTGGCCGATAAGCGGATCGCCATCGTTGCCAATGAAGTCGGCCTGGCCGATCCACGAAATAGCCTGCCGACGAAAGAGCCCGGTTCGGCCGACGGCGCCAACGGCGAACGAAAAGACGGCTCGATCATTATAGATCACTGAATGGGCCGACCATGATCCGGGCACCTGGCCCGAACTCTTGAGTCGCCCGGAGCGGCGCTTGGAGGATCCATGGACGCAGCTATCCGTCAGGACGTGCAGAACCGGCTATTGTCCCTGATGATCGACGAGGACTTCGCTCGCATCACGCCAGCGCTCGAAGCCGTCGATCTGCCGTTCGGCTTTGGCCTCGCCGAGGCGGATGCGCCGGCACCTTACGTGTATTTTCCGAACTCGGGCATCGGCTCGATCATCACGACGTCCCCGACGGGCGAAAGCGCTGAGGCAGGCCTCTTCGGCCGCGACGGCGCATCGCCCATCCATCCGCTTCTCGGCGCGGCGGCAGGGCCGCAGAAGGTCGTGATGCAGGTCGCCGGCCACGGTTTGCGGATCAGAGCCGGAGCGCTCCGAACGGCAATCGCCGACAGCCCCGGCCTGCGCGACCTGCTGCTGCGCTATGTGCAGACCCTCGTCATCCAGACGGCCTTCACGGCGCTCTCCAACGCCGCCCACAAGGTCGACCAGCGCCTCGCCCGCTGGCTGCTCATGTGCCACGACCGCGTGGACGGGAACGAGATCGCCCTGACGCATGACTATATGTCGGTCATGCTCGCCGTGCGTCGGCCGACCGTCACCCTCGTGCTGCATGAACTCGAAGGACGCCGCCTCATCCGCTCGACCCGCGGCAAGGTCACCATCCTCGACCGACCCGCGCTCGAGGCCTTCGCGGCCAACGCCTATGGCACACCCGAAAGGGAGTATCGGCGGCTGGTCACAGGGGCGATCTGACCGGATATCGTGATGATCGGACAGGAGCAGCCGCTAGGCATCATGCTCTGCCAGCTCGACAATACAGAACTGATTGCCTTCGGGATCGCGCAGGGTCGTGAATGCGTCTTCGATCCTGAAGATGGTGGCCCCGAGCTTGAGCAAGCGTTGGACTTCCATCTCACGATCGGGGGTGCTCAGGTCGAGGTGAATCCGATTGCGCTCCGGCCGTGGTCCGCGTCGTAGATGGAAGCAGAGCGTCGGGCCGGGCCCGTCGACCATGACGACAGGATCGGTTTCGGGCGAAAGGCCGACACCGGCCAATCGCCTGATCTCCGCCTCATCGTAGGGCCGGACCGCATAACCATCCGCGACCTGCTCCCAGAAGCGCGCCAAGGCTGCTGGATGGTCGGCGTCTATGACGATTTCCTTGAGGCGCGCCATGGCAATTGCCCTTGGGCTGTTTCTCGGCCGTTGCCCGCATGAAAACCGTTGAACGTCAGCCAGGAACCAGACGCGACACGGCGACCGCGTTCTTGAGAGAAGACAACGTAACACACCGAAATTGCGAGGGGAAAGTGATGGTGCCCAGGGCTGGAATCGAACCAGCGACACGCGGATTTTCAGTCCGCTGCTCTACCAACTGAGCTACCTGGGCCCGCGGGCGGCGCCAGAGGCGGCCCGATCGCGAAGACAGCGCCTTATAGGGGAGCCGAACGGGCCTGTCCAGAGGCAGCGTGACTGCAAAATGCAGCCTGTGGATCAGTTTGCGCCGGGGGCAATAAACGACAGCCGATCAAGGAGATGGTGGCGAAGCCGTCTCAGCGGCGGCTGCGCGTCGGGACTTCGATCAAGCCGGCCCTGCCTTCGATCGCGCGGCGATGAGCGCTGGCAACGAGCGCTTCAAAGCAACGCGGGCACGAGGCGCCCGTGGCCGACACCCTCCGGCCACAGGATCAGCTTTCCTCGTCCTCGCCATCATCGATATCGCCGTCATCCTCGACCGCGGCAATCGCATAGCCGCCGGAGAGCCATTGGTTCAGGTCGATATCGGCGCAACGCTTGGAGCAGAAGGGATAAGTGAGCCGCATCGATTCGCGGCCGCAGATCGGACAGGGGCGCGGCGGGCGCAGGGGCACGACCTTGGCGCCCTCGGCCTTTTTGTCCGGCGCATCCGCACCGGCGCTCGGACCCGTATGGCTAGGGGATTCGGCCCCAATGGACTTCTTGTCGTCGTCGTTCATCACAAATTCCGCGTCAGGCGAGGCCGAGCCATCCCTTGCGGATCGGATAGCCCTCGCCTTCGAGCATTGCCATGGTCTCATAGAGCGGCAGGCCGACCACGGAGGTGTAGGACCCGACCAGCTTGACCACGAACGTGCCGGCAAGGCCCTGAATGGCATAGCCACCAGCCTTGTCGCGCCATTCGCCCGAACCGAGATAGGTATCCATCTCTTGCCGCGAAAGACGCTTGAAGCGAACTTTCGTCTCGACGAGGCGCTGGCGGATCGCGCCCTTGGGCGTGACGATGCACACCGCCGTATAGACGCGGTGCGCGCGCCCCGAAAGCAGCATCAGGCATTCCGCCGCCTGGTCGTGAAACTCGGCCTTGGGCAGGATGCGGCGCCCGACCGCCACGACCGTGTCGGCGGCGAGGATGTAGGCGCCGGCGAAATCGGCCGTGCGGCCCGCCATGGCGCGCGCCGCATCGGCCTTGGACCGCGCCAGGCGCTTCGCCAGGCTGCGCGGCAATTCGTTCTTGAGCGGCGTCTCGTCGACCGATGTTGGCAGAAGGCTGTCCGGCTCGATCCCGGCCTGGGCGAGGAGTTGCAGCCGCCTCGGGCTGCCGGAGGCGAGCAGGAGCTTCGGAGAGCCGTTCATTCTTCCGTCCGGTGGCGTTGATCGGTCATGCCCGCCGAGCGCATCGCGGCGAAGCGGGCGGACCCTAGCGGAAATCAGGCTGCAAGGAAACGCTGGCGCGACACGCAGCCGGCGCAGACGCTGGAGCATCGGACCGAAAAGTGGATTCCGGTTTTCGGGTCGATCCGATGCGAAGACAAAGAGCTAGATCGCCTCTTTGCGTCCGGCAGGACGCATGGCGATCTAGTCACCCGATAGCGGCCGCCAGTCGAACCGCTCCTTGATGCGGGCCGCGAGCTGATCGCGCACCGCGCGATAGGCATCGAGGATCTGGTCGCGCGTGCCGCTCACCAGCGTCGGGTCTGCGGTCGGCCAATATTCGACCGAGACGGCCATGGTCCGGGTCAGCTCCAGCGCCCGGTGATGCGCCTCGGGCGAAAGCGTGATCACCACGTCGAAATTGGTGTCTTCGAGATCCTCGATCGTCTGTGGCTTGTGGCGGGCGAGATCGAGGCCGCGTTCCTCCATCACCGCCGTGACAAAGGGATCGGCGGTTCCCTTGCGCACCCCGGCCGAGGCGACATAAAGGCCACGGGGGAAAAGCTGGCGCGCCAGCGCCGCGGCGATCGGCGAGCGCACCGTATTCATGCCGCAAACGAACAGCACGGAGCCGGGCGGGCGCCCTTCGGCCGGCATGGCAAAGGCCGGGGCGGGCGCAGCGGCCAAGGCTCAGCCTTTCCAGTGCAGCGCGCAGACGAGGGTGAAGAGCCGTCGCGCCGTCTCGAAATCGACCAGGATCTTGCCGGCGAGCCGCTCCATCAGCAGCCGCGAGCCCTCGTCATGGACAGCCCGACGGCCCATGTCGATTGTTTCGATCTGGCTCGGCGTCGCTGTGCGAATGGCGGCATAATAGCTGTCGCAGATCAGGAAATAATCGCGAACGATCTTCCTGAGCGGCGTCAGCGACAGGAGATGAAGCACCAGCGGCCCGTCGGCGCGATCGCGCACGTCAAACACCAGGCGGTTGTCGCGCACGGCGAGATGAAGCCGGTATTCGCCCGTCGGGTGCCCGGGCAGCACAAAGCGATTATCCTCGATCAGATCATAGATCGCGATGCGGCGCTCATGCTCGACATCGGCCGTCGACCGGCCGATCGAAGCCGGGTCGAGATCGACCGCGACGAGCTTGCCCGCCTCCTCCGTCGCCTCACCGTCAGACATTTCGCCTATCCGCGTTTCCCCAAACGCGATCCTGCTACAGATTGAGACGAATCGCCACCGACCGGCCATGCGCCGCGAGACCTTCGGCCTCGGCAAGCGCGATCGCGGCCGGCCCGAGCGCACGAAGCTGCTCGGGGCCCGTCTTGAGGATCGACGTCCGCTTCATGAAATCGAGTACGGAAAGGCCCGAGGAGAAGCGCGCGGAACGCGCCGTCGGCAGGACATGGTTGGAACCGCCGACATAATCGCCGATCACTTCCGGCGTCGTGCGGCCGACGAAGATCGCTCCGGCATTGCGCACCTTTTCAACCAGCCGCTCGGGATCGGCTGTCGCGATTTCCAGATGCTCCGGCGCAATGCGGTCGGAGAGCGGAACGGCCGCATCGAGCGAAGGAACCGTGATGATGGCGCCATAGTCGCGCCAGCTCGCCGCCGCCGTCTCGCCGCGCGGCAAGGTCTTCAACTGGCGCTCGACCGCCTTCTCGACCGCGTCGGCGAGCGCTGGATCGTCGGTCATCAGGATCGACTGCGCCGCGACATCGTGCTCGGCCTGCGCGAGCAGGTCGGCCGCCAGCCAATCGGGATCATTGGCGCCATCGGCGATGACAAGCACTTCCGAGGGGCCGGCGATCATGTCGATGCCGACCGTTCCGAACACCTGCCGCTTCGCCGCCGCGACATAGGCATTGCCGGGGCCGACAATCTTGTAGACGGGGCGGATCGTCTCGGTGCCGAAGGCCAGCGCCGCGATCGCCTGCGCGCCGCCGATCCGGTAGAGCTCGTCGACACCGGCGAGCCGCGCCGCGACGAGGACGAGCGGATTGATCAGCCCGTCCGGCGCCGGCACGACCATGACGACGCGATCGACGCCCGCCACCTTGGCCGGCACGGCATTCATGAGGACGGAGCTCGGATAGGAGGCGGTGCCGCCCGGCACATAAAGCCCGACCGCCTCGATCGCCGTCCAGCGCGAGCCGAGTTCGACGCCGAGCGCATCGACATAGCGATCATCGGCGGGCTTCTGGCGCGCGTGGTGCGACTGGATGCGATCGCGCGCCAGGACGAGGGCTGCGCGCGTGCGGTCGTCGACCAGTTCGTCGGCGGCCGCGAAATCGGCCTCGGATACGCGCAGGCGATCTGCGGTCAGCGGCAACCGGTCGAAACGGGCGGTATAGTCGAGCACGGCCGCGTCGCCGCGCGTGCGGACATCGGCGAGGATACCGCGCACCACGGCGTCGACATCCTCGGAGACTTCGCGCTTGGCGCCGAGCAGGGCGCGAAAGCGGCCCTCGAAATCAGGATCGGTGTGGTCGAGACGAATGGCCAAGAGACGGCTCCCCGTAAATATGCGCCGTCTCTAGCGCGGTTCGGCCCGAGGGGAAAGGCGAAGCTGTGGGCAGTGCGCGCCGGCCTCAGGCCTTGGCCGCATCCAGCTCGTGCTGCGGGCAGGCCTTGGTGGCCCAAGCGGGACCGAGATCGCTGATCGATGCCTCGATGCACTCGACATCAAGGGCAATCGCCCCGCCACCGGCGAAGATCAGCGTCACAGTGCCGGCCGGAGCTTCCGTTTCCTCGAAGGAAATCGCGAGCAGATCGAGCACGGCCTCCGCATTGTGGCGGTCGATGCCGGTGGAGCGAACGGCCGTCACGCGGTCAAAGTGGAACCCGGCGCGGCGACGCTCCCAATTCTTGCGGAACGTGCCTTCGGCCGGCTTTTCCCAGACGAAGCGATTGATGACGGCAGCGAAGCGCTGCTCCTTCGGCAGAAAAGCCAGATCCCCGACCTTGAGGACAGCGTCCTGGACATGCGCCGAGACGACCGCGAGATCATCCTGATCGAACGCTACCAGTTTCAACTTGTCCATGATCGCACCTTTATGTTCCGTTGCAGCAACGGACAGGTAGTATCGTCAGGACCTGTTCGCAACAGGGCGGATTGCTTATCCGGAAATGCGCTCGACCGTGGCGCCGCAGCGCGACAGCTTGTCCTCCAGCCGCTCGAAGCCGCGATCGAGGTGATAGACGCGGTTGACCATCGTCTCGCCCTCGGCGACGAGCCCGCCAATGACCAGCGAGACCGAGGCGCGCAGGTCCGTCGCCATGACGGGCGCACCCTTGAGGCGTGGCACGCCGACGATCGTCGCGTTCTGGCCGTCGAGATGGATCTCGGCCCCAAGGCGCGCGAGTTCCTGCACATGCATGAAGCGGTTCTCGAAGATGGTCTCGCGAATATGCGAGGTGCCCTCGGCGCGGCAGACCAGCGCCATCAATTGCGCCTGCAGATCGGTCGGGAAGCCCGGGAACGGCTCGGTTGTCACATCGACCGGCCGCAGTGCGGCGCCATTGCGATAGACGCGCAGGCCCTCATTGGTCTCGGTGATCTCGGCGCCGACCTCGCGCAATATCTCGATCGGCTTGGCGAGGCTGTCATAGCGCGCGCCTTCGAGCAGCACGTCGCCGCCCGTCATGGTCACCGCCATCGCGTAGGTGCCCGCCTCGATGCGGTCCGGCATCACGGCATGGCGCGTGCCATGCAGGCGGTCGACGCCCTGGATGCGGATGGTCGAGGTGCCGGCGCCGCTGATCCGTGCGCCCATCTTGATCAGGCATTCGGCCAGATCGACAATTTCCGGCTCGCGCGCCGCATTTTCGATGATCGTGTCGCCCTTGGCGAGGGTCGCCGCCATCATCGTCACATGGGTGGCGCCGACCGTCACCTTCGGGAACACCACATGCCCGCCCTTGAGGCCGTTCGGCGCACGCGCGATGACATAGCCGGCATCGATCTCGATCTCGGCGCCCAGCGTCTGCAGAGCCTCGAGGAAGAGATCGACCGGCCGCGTTCCGATGGCGCAGCCGCCGGGCAGCGAAACCTTGGCGAAACCCTCGCGGGCCAGCAGCGGCCCGATCACCCAGAAGCTCGCGCGCATCTTGGAGACGAGCTCATAGGGCGCCGTCGTGTCGACGATGGTGCGCGCGGAAAACTGCACCGTCTCGCCGGACAGTTCCGCCTCGCCGATGCGCTTGCCGGCGACCGTGATATCGACGCCGTGATTGCCGAGAATGCGCTTCAGCAGCGCGACATCGGCCAGACGCGGCACATTGGCAAGGACCAGCGCTTCATCAGTCAGGAGGCTCGCGATCATCAACGGCAGAGCGGCGTTCTTGGCGCCGGAAATCGGAATCGTGCCGTTCAGACGCGCGCCACCGACGATGCGAATCTTGTCCATGAAAGCCGAGCCTTTCGCGAAGAAAATACTGGAGGGCGAGCGGCTGCAACGATCGAAGCGCCCCACCCGATTGTTTGCGGTCTAACGCAGGATTGCGGCCGACTCAAGGAGAGCACGCGGCCGCTGTGATGGCCGTCACGCCTCGTCCTCGCCCGGCTCATCTGCCGTAACATCCTGACTTTGCGCACGAACCGCCGCCTTGCGCCGGCCGAGATTGGCGCGCAGCGCCGCGGCGAGCCGCTCGGCCCGCGCGTCCCTTGATTTGGGGTGCCCCGGCTTGGCCGTGCTTGCATTCTGGGGCGATTCGCCGGTCTTCTTGTGTGAATCTCTGTCGCTCATGGCAGGCTTTTAACATGAAACCGTGCGCGACCAAGGCAGGCCGCTTGATCCCGCCGCTTCACTGTGGCAGTAAGGCCGCCGTTCGGCGACAATCGCCCGGCAGCGCTGCAGTAGCTCAGTGGTAGAGCACTCCCTTGGTAAGGGAGAGGTCGAGAGTTCAATCCTCTCTTGCAGCACCATTCTTTCCCGTTGATTTCATTGAGGCTTTTGATTTTTCAAGGGCTCTTTCCACCCTTGCCTTCATATCGCCCTGCAAGGCGGCTCGAAATGGGCCGGCAGGATGAGGTATCCTTGCCAACCTGACCGCCGCCAGCAACGGACCATAGTTGTCCGGATCTTTGGGGCGGCCGGCAGATGGTCGCTACGGGCGATCGCTCCGAAAGGGATCTCTGACATGTCGAACAAGCCGGACAAGCCGCTCGGTCGCCGAGACTTCATGATCGCGTCCGTCGCAACCATCGGCGCATCGGCGGCGCCCACAGCCTATGCCAGCGTCGCCAATGCCGGGGAACCGGCGGCCGCGGATATAGCGCCCGGCACCGCTTCGGCGACGGTCTATACGGGCGATATCATCCAGGGGAAGAAGGTCGTCAGCGCGCTTGATGTCGGCGATCTGGAGCCGGGTCGGACGCATCTGCTTTATTTCCAGGGCGTCGAGATGCCGACCGGACAGCACTGGTATGTGTCAGTCGTGGTCGCGAAGGGCGCGAAGCCGGGCAAGCGCGTCGTTCTGGTCAGCGGCGTGCATGGCGACGAGATGAGTTCCGTGCACACGGTCCAGTCCGTGATGAACCAGCTCGATCCCGCGCAGATGTCGGGCACGGTGATGGCCGCGACAGACGTCGCCCGCGCGGCCATGGAAGGCATGCAACGCCGCTGGCCGAATTTTGGCAGGGGCGCCGATCTGATCGACCTGAACCGCGAATGGCCCGGCAATGAGAACGGCCTGACCGCCCCGAGCCGACACGCCGGGCTGCTGTTCAACCATCTGCTGCGGCCGAACGCTGATGCCGCGATCGATTTCCATACCGGGACGACGGGGTTCGACGTTGCGGCCTTCAATATCGGTGGCATGGATGTGCCGGAGGTCAGGGCGATGGTGGAGCTTTATCCCGTCGACCAGATCTTCGACAATCACGTCTATCCGGGTGTCCTGCACAACGCTTTCATGGACGAGGGAATCCCGGCTTTCACGCCGGAGATTGGCGCCGCGCGCATTCTCGATCCCGACATGATCGCGCTGTTCGTGGAAGGCACGATGAACGTGCTCAAGCACTACGGCATCGTGGCCGGCCCGATGGGACGCACGGGCAAGGACGCGAATGTCTTTGTCGGCAACAGCGCGTTTCCGATCCTGGCGACCGAGGGCGGTCTCGTCGAGCATCTGGTGGGGCTCAATGACAGGGTCGCGCCCGGACAGAGGGTCGCGGTCCAGCGCAACAGTTTCGGTGAGGTGGTTGCCGAATACACCAGCGGCGTGGCCGGCGTGGTGACGGGCCAGCGCAGCGATGCGATGGCCGAGCCCGGCAACCCGCTGGCATTCATCCTTTTCCATGGGGATGCACCCGGCCGCATCGAGACCTATCCCGAATAGTCGTCCGGCGCTTGGTAGCGCTTGGCGCTTGGCGTCTGGCGTTTGGCGCTTTCCTCCGGGCGACGCCAAACGCGACGCATGCGCAGAGTCTGCGAAGCCGAGGACGCCCGGGCGGTCGGCCTCGGAACGCCGCACCGCTGATCCGACTTGCTCAATGCCCGAGCCCCCGCGGATGTCGACGCATCGGCCAACCGCTCGTGCCTTTCCTGATCATGATCGCTTCGTCGCCCGGCCCGATCGTCCGGGCCAACCGCTGCAACCGTGGTCGCGGCTTGGGAAGGCAGGCTCGCAGCCGGATTGTCAGGCGTTCAATTCGTCTGCAGCGGCAATGACTTCATGAATGATCTCGTCAACGTCCTGAGGCGTCGTCCGATGATTGACGAAGCAGGCGCGCAACGCGAAGCGACCATGGATGGTCGCATTGGAAAGATATACGCGTCCCCGTGCGATCACGCGTTTCAGAATCGCCTCATTGTTCTTGATGCGATGGCGAAAACAAACGGCGCTCAAGGGGACCGGTGCCAAGAGTTCAAGTTGTGGATGCGCGCGGACAGCATTGTCAAGCAACTGCGCGTGCCGAAGATCACGGATTATCGCCTCGCGGTAGGCATATCGGCCATGATATTGCAGCGACATCCAGAGCTTCAAGGCGCGGAATCGCCGGGTCAGTTCGATCGATTCCTCGAAGAAGGCAAAGACCTCTTCCGGATCTTGGTTGAAAATCTTGACGTAGTCTCCGCTATGCGAGAAGGCATTTCGCGCCGCATCGCGCTCGCGATACAGCAGGCAGCTGCAATCGATCGGTTGATAGAGCCATTTATGAGCGTCAAGGGCGATCGAGTCGGCGAGAGACAGCCCGTCGAACATCTCCGGCACAGCCAGCGCGGCCATGACGCCGAACGCGCCGTCGACATGGAGCCAAAGCCCCTCCATCTTGGCGATCTCCGCGAGATCTCGCAGTGGATCGATCGCGCCGGTGGCAACCGTGCCAGCGCTGGCGACGATCGCCAGGGGCGTCTTGCCTGCATCGCGGTCGCGCGCAATGGCGTCTCGCAGTGCGTCGGTGCGCAAGCGAAAATTCTCATCTACCGAAATCAGGCGAAGGTTGTTGCGACCAAGGCCGAGCAGAGAGACGGCCTTGGCGATCGACATATGCGCCTGTTCGGACACATAGACGATGCCGGGCCGTGCGCCGTCCTCATTGGCGGGCAACAGGCTCTCGCGCGCGATCGCCAAGCCCATGAGGTTGGCCGTTGAGCCGCCTCCGCACAGACTTCCTGCAAAACCGCCACATCCGACCGCTTCCGCGAGCCAGCCGACCACGACACGTTCGATAGCGATCGCGGCCGGGGCCGAACGCCAGGACGTGCTGTTCTGATTGAGAACCGACGCCAGAAAATCGCCGATGGCGCCGACAGCTTCGCCCGAGCCCGCGACATATCCGAAGAAGCGACCCGTACACGGCCGGACATGCTCCGCTATCGCGCTGAAGTCGTCCAGAACCGCACGACCGCGACCTTCGTCGGGCCAAGCACGGTCGAAGAGTCGCGATGTTTCCCCGCCGCTCGTCACTGGATAGGCCGGCCGCGCCTCCAGAGAGGCCCAATAATCCGTGGCGAGCTTCGCCGCCTCCGATACCAGGCTAGCGAGTTCGGGATCAGGTATTTCCAGTGCGCGCATGTCATCGCTCCACCGACGCTCGGGAGGTGAACTGCTTGACCGGAGAATACCGCAACAACCAGGTCAGATCATCTGCCGGTGTGGCAGAGGTGCCGGGCCGCCTGCCGCGAGACGATCACGGGCGCGTCGAACGACTTCGCTTTGCCTGAGGCAAGTCGAGCCTCGACCAGGCAGGGTGGACGGTTCGGTGAGGCGAGCACGTTGCGCAGCCTGTTCACACGGGCAGCCGGAGCGCGCGTTGAACTTATTTCCGATAGAGCGCGCGATGCTTGTGGATGAGGGTGTCGGCGCGATCGACGGGCGCCTGATGGAGGGCAAGGCGCACGCACCAGGACCGGCTGCTGGCAGTTGGGCTCACATCAGCCGACATCCACCGTGCGGCGAAATCCGGCGGCAAATCCTCCAGCGCCCAGGAGACGAGACCGGCGAGCGGCAGAAGGGAGGCTAGCCGAACCGTAGTTCGAGCCCGGCAAGCGTCGCCATGGTCTGCTCGAAATCCCTGAGGTTCTCCGATTCCGATTTGCCGAGAATGGCACGGACCTGGCTGCGGACGGTCATGAGAGACACGCCGCGCTTGCGCGCGACTTCCTCCGCGCTCGCGCCCCCGGAAAGGGCAATGGCGACCTCGGCCTCGGCCCGGCTGAAGTCGAACAGTTCGCACAGGACGTCCATTCGCGGCGACACCCTGCGGTCGAGCGGCCGCAAGATGATGATGGCAAGAGCCTCGCCGGTTTCGCTTCCCCTGACATCGCTGGCAAGGCCGGGCGGCGCCGGCGCGACCATCACGGCCAGCATCGAACCGTCTCGGCCTTCCATGCGCATCGCGCCACCGGCACCTCCCGAGGTGGCGGAGAGCACGAGGCGACGGAGCCTGCCAGCCTCTTCCCGGCCCATCGCGCCGAGATGGACAGCGCTCCCCACAGGGAGGCCCGAGCGCACGACGACGAGCCCGGAATGGGAGCCGGCGATGTGCCGGTGGGCCATGTCGTTGATGAAATGGATCTTCAGTCCCGCATCGACGATGCCCACCCCCACGGTGAGCCCGTCCAGCACAGCCCGCGTCAGGGAAACCGACTGCGTCTGGCGCCCGAGGCGCTGGCGCAGCTCGATGCCGCGCTGCACATGCGGCATCAGCATGCGCAGCAGACGAACATGGGTCATGTCGAACGCGCCCGCCCTCTCGCCGCGGAAGACCAGAACCGGCGTGGCCTCCGTGAGGCCAGCCATGCCACCGATCATATGGCGGCGCTCATGGTGGCGGGCGAAATCAGAATAATACTCGCTGCGCAGGAAATCGCTTTCGGCGACCAGCTCGGCACCGAGCTTCGCGTTTCCCAGATGATGGTCGCGCGCCTCGGCGAAATCGCGGCGCGCCTGAGCGGCATAGGGGTCGGCCGTATGGAAATGAGCGGCATAGGCGACCTCGCTGCCGTCTGAAGGCATCAGGAGATTGCTCGGGCCGCCCGGTTCGCCGAGGGTGAGCAATGCCCGCTGCGCGTTAAGAAGCCGGCAGATGCGCTCGCCCACTTCAAGCCAGCTGCCGTCTCCGGAGCCGGCCTGATAGATGGCTCCAACGCAATCGGCGAGATCACGCTCGATATCGACCACTGTCAGCTCCCATGCCAGGAAACGAAATTGCCAGAGGCTTTTCTGCGGTTCAATGGAACGATTGCGGCGGGGGTGAGACTATTGCCTGCGGGTTGCACCGTCAGGCAATGGAGCGTCGTCTTTCCTAGGGACTTCGATCTTGCAGTACTGCGGGCGCCTAATTGAATGTCGTCATCAGAACCGCACCCAGCACCAGGGCGATCGGAAAATGGACGACGAACTGCGCCGCCGTATATCCGACGAGGTCCTTCGCGCGTAGACCCAGTATCCCGAGCAGCGGCAACATCCAGAACGGATTGACGAAGTTCGGCAGCGTTTCGGTGATGTTGTAGATCATCACGGTCCAGCCCAGATGGGCGCCCAAGGCGTTCGCTGCAGTCGCCACATAGGGCGCCTCGATGATCCACTTGCCGCCGGCAGACGGGATGAAGAGGCCCAGAAAGGCCGAATAGACCCCGACGACGACCGAGAAGCTGACGGGCCCGGACGATGCACCGATGAAGAGGGACGCAATGGAGTCGCTGAGCGTATGACCGGCCGCGTTGCGCGGCACGGTCAAGATCGCTGCAATGCCCGCGTAGAAAGGGAATTGCAGCAACACGCCCGAGACGCTTGGAACGGCCTTGGCAAAGGCCTGTGCCAGATTACTCGGCCGCCAATGCAGCAGGATCCCGAACAGAAGGAAGACGAAATTATAGGTTTCGAGGCCGGATAGATGCTGGATCGGATTGCCGGAGGCAAAACGGTCGACAATCCAGCCGGCACCGAGTGCCACGACCAGAAGCGTCAGAAGCGGACTATCGGCGAGGCGATCGGCAGGATGCCGGTCCTTGGCGATCGCGGGCTCGATGGTCGAGAGATCGATGCCGAGGTCGCTCGCCGTGCGAAGGTTGCCGGGGCAAGGCGCGGTGAGATAGCAGACGGCGGCGGACACCGCCGCGACGACGGCAATCGTCAATCCGTTCTGCCAGGTGAAGATGGTTTGCGAAAAGCCGATGACGCCGGTGATCGACATGAGCGAGGCGGGAATGCTGGCCGCGTTCGCCTGCAGTTGGGCGGCCGAGGAACTGAGACCCAGCGTGAAACCGCAACCGAGCCCGAGATAGGCGGCTGCACCGGCGGCGCGATAGTCGAGGCGGATATCGGATCGCCGCGCCAGCTCGCGCACCAGGAGCCCGGAGAAGATCAGGCTCAGCCCCCAATTGACGAGCGACAGGCCGATGCTGATCAGCCCGACCCACACGATGGCCGAGCGGCCGCTGGAGGGCTGCCGGGCGACGCGGCGCATCAACTTTGCCGCAGGCAGGGATGTGGCAACCACAAATCCGCCGATGGCGACATAGGCCATCTGAAGCGTGAACGGCGCGAGGGACCAGAACCCGTTTCCAAACGCGATGCTGACCGCCAAGGGAGAGGCGCCATGCAGCATGGCGGCGATCGCGACCAGCACGACGACGCCGAGCGCGAAGACATAGGCATCGGGATACCAACGGCTCGTCAATGCAATCAGACGGGCAGACAGTGCAGCAACCATCCGCCCGCGCGGTTCATCCCGATCGTCCATGTCGCCCCCGCAACCCAACGTATCATTCTTTGTCGTTTTACCCGCATCTGCAAGGCGCCTTTGATTTTGCCGCGGTAACGCGCTACATAGCGTTCATGACCACGATTGAACGGCCGTCCGACGGCAATCTCCGCGAACAGGTGCTGCAGCAGGTGCGATCCGAGATCATCTCGGGACAGAGTGCCCCCGGCACAATGTATTCGGTTCCCAGCCTAGCGGCCGCGCTTGGCGTCTCGACCACTCCGGTTCGGGAAGCGCTGCTGGAACTGGCGCGCGCCGGATTGATCGAGCCGCTTCGCAATCGCGGCTTCAAGGTGGTGACGCCCACATTGGCCCAGTTGCGCGACCTGTTCGACATGCGCGAACTGCTGGAGGTCTATGCGGCGGAGGTTGTGGCGCTCAAGCGCAGGAAGGATCTGACCCAAGCGCGCGCCCTGGCCGGCGCCGTCGCCCGTGCGGTCGAGGCCGGTGACGTCGCGGGCTATCTCGAGGCAGACCGGCAGTTTCACCAGGCCTTCGTGGAAGCCGCGGACAACGAACTCCTGACCGAATCCGTCATGGCATTCCGAGACAAGATGCGTCTTTACGGCATCTCCTCCGATCCAGGACTGGAGCGGCAGCGAGATTCAGTCGACGAACACTACAAGATCCTCGATCTCGCGGAGATCGGCGACACCGAAGGCCTCAAGACGCTCATGCGTCACCATATCCGGTCGTGGCAACCGATCTTCACGCAGGCCCTGCTGGGCGTCTCGCGCGGTGACGGTCCGCCGTCGCCTGGCGGGCTGAGCGGCTACAAGCAGTAGCCTACCCGAGCCCGAACCTCTCCAGATCCAGAAGCACACCATTGGCCACCGGACTTCCACCGAGGCGGTGATCGCGTTCGGCTCCTTTCGTGTGCAGTCCGGGACGCCGCTTGCAAGCCTCCGGGCGGAGAACAGCGCTGCGTTCGGGCGATCGATACGAAATCCGCTTGCATTCCGTCTCGCCTGTCGATAGTAGTGCGTCACACATCAATAGTAGCGCGTTACACATTACATAAGGGAGTCGACAATGGCGGATGAACCCTACAAGCGGCTGATGTGTCTCGGCTGCGGTTTTTCCTATGACGAGATGCTCGGCCTGCCCGAGCACGGCATCGCGCCCGGCACACGTTGGGCGGACATTCCGGACGACTGGGTCTGCCCCGATTGCGGCACACCCAAGCACCTCTTCGAAATGATCGTCATCGGCTACGCCACGGGCGGCGCCGATATGGCGCGGAATGCATGAGCGGCGAACAGAAAGGAACCAGACCGATGAGCCAGTCCTTCATCCTCCGCAACGAGGAGCGCGGTCACGACCTGATCAAGTCCGACGGGTCGCGGTCCTCCTACATCGCCGGCCACCCGGACGGCTTCGTCACCAGGGCCTCGAGCTTCAACTTCCATGAATATCAGGGCGGGCGCCCGGGCTTCGGTACCATCCGCGTCTTCGGGGACGAGGTGTTTCACGGCGCCGGCTGCGGCTACAACATGCATCCTCACCACAACTTCGCCATCTGCGCCTTCGTGTTCGGCGGTCAGCTCACGCATGTGAACACGGCGGGCGAGGGCATGGTCGACCAGCTTCGGGCAGGCGATTATTACGTCTTCTCGGCCGGCTCGGGCGGCAAGCATTCCGAGCTTTCCATCACCACCGAGGACATGCAGGCGATCTATCTCTGGGTGATGCCGGAGCAGCTCTATCTGCCGCCGGCCTATCATCGCGGCCATTTCGATTTCCGCCGCCGCCGCAACGAGATTGTGATGCTGGTCGGCGACGGAGACGGCGCGCTGCCGATCCCGCAGGATCTTCGCGTTTCACGACTGATCGCCGACAGGGGGCGCAGCTTCCGCTACGCGCCGCGGACCGCCTCGCATGGCGCCTATGTCTTCGTCCGCGAGGGTCGGATCGGCTGCGCCGGTGAGGAACTGGGCTACCGCGACAGCATGGGCCTTTCGGGCGTCGCGGCGGTCGACATCGATATCCTCGACGACGACAGCGACATCCTTATCGTCGAGACGATCATGATCGACGAGGCGAACATCAAGACATGGGAGAGCGAACATGCCGGCCACTGAAGCGGGACGGCTGGGCTGCCCCGGCGGAGGGACCGCTTTCGCGCGGGCCATGGCCGGTGAGGACGTCTCCATCGGCATTGAGCCTTGCCCGAACCGATCCCGCTGCAAATCACCCTGTGGGAGGGACGTCTCCGCTACAGGAACTTTCGAATGCGAAGGAGCCTGACATGCCGATCATGGAAGTCCACTATCATGCCGGAGATCTCGAGCCAGTCGCGAAGGCCGATCTGGCCCGGCGCCTGACTGCCGTCATGATCGATATGGAGGGCGGTGCCGATACCTTCGGCGGACGCGCCTTCGCCTGGGTCATCTTCCGCGAGGTGCCCAAGGATGATTGGTGGGTCGGCGGAGAGACCGACGACACCTATGTCCGCTCCCCCGGACGTTTCCTCGTTCGCGTCCTCATTCCCGAGGGATACATGAATACGGATCACAAGAACGAGGTCCACGCTCTCGTCGGCCAGGCCATTCTCGACGTCAAGAGACCCCCGAACACGGCAGAGACCGGAAAGAGCATCCTGACAGTCATCGAAGAGGTGACCGAGGGCAGTTGGGGGTGCGCGGGCAAGCCGATCGGTATGGCGTCGATCGCCACCTCCGTCGGGCTCCCTGCGACGAGCGAGCGCTTCGGCTGGACGACGGCCTATTTCGCGGCAAAGGCCCGGGAACGGCGATCCGCGGGCTATCCGGCCGACGCCGGCGGCATCATGACGGGTGTCGAAGGCGAAGCCGCGACGGCGATTTCGGACGAGCAGAAGGCGGGCCGCCGACCGGATTGAACGGCGCCTGTCGCATTGCGCCTCAATCGGATTTTGCGAGATTCGTCACCAGTTCTGATGATGTCGCCAACGGCAGGGGCCGGTATGTTCCCCCGCATCGGACCTGTCGAGACCGTTGATCTCGGCAAGGTCGGAACCACCACGCGTCACGATCACGCGAATTGGATAGCAGCCTCACCGCGCACACCATGAGGGATATCGAATGAGTATCACCTTCCTGCATTCCAAGGGAACCGAGCTTCCCATCAAGATCCCGGCGATCGGGCTCGATCTGTTCGTCAGGATGCCGCCTGCCGCGAGCGGCGGGGAATTCTGCTTCATCGAGACGATCAATGCGCCGGGCTTCGGCCCGCCGCGCCATCGTCATCCCGAAGCGGAGATCTTCCGCGTCATCGAGGGACGGTATCTCTATGAGGCGGATGGACGACGCTTCTATGCGGAGGAAGGAGATGTGGTCTGTATTCCGGGCGGCGTCGAGCACGGCTTCGTCAATGTGACCGACGCGCCGGCACGCCAGTATATCCTCATGACGCCGGCGCTCGACGCCGCTACCTTCTTCACCGAGCTTGGCGGCGTGATGCACAATGGCATTCCCGACACCGAGGCGCTGAACGCGTTCGGCATCAAGTGGCAGGTCGAGTTCCTTGGGCCTCCGGTGAAGCGGGATGAGGCGCCGACCGAATGATTGCGGCGGCTTGGTGGACAGGCCGCAACCTTTGCGCGATATCAAACGGCAAGCTTGTCCGCCGACCTATTCTGTGAAATTCCGCCGATCCGCGAGCGACGGCCGTTTCCGAGGCACATCATGGCGACGATCCGCGAACTGACCTACGACCTGCTCCGCCGCAATGGCATCACGACGATCTTCGGCAATCCCGGTTCGAACGAACTGCCTTTCCTGCAGGACTTCCCGACCGACTTCCGCTACATCCTCGCCCTGCATGAGGGGGCGGCGGTCGGGATGGCGGACGGCTACGCCCAGGCCACCGGTCGCACCGCGCTCATCAACCTCCATTCGGCAGCCGGCACTGGCAATGCCATGGGCGGCCTCGCCAATGCCTGGAACTCGCATTCGCCGCTGCTCGTAACGGCCGGCCAGCAGACCCGCGCGATGATCGGCATCGAGCCGCTGCTGACCAATCTCGACGCCACGACGCTGCCAAAGCCGCTGGTGAAATGGTCCTACGAGCCGGCACGGGCCGAGGATGTGCCCCTCGCCATGAGCCGCGCGCTGCACCTTTCCGGCCTGCCCGCGCCCGGGCCGGTCTATCTCTCCATTCCCTATGACGATTGGGCCAAACCCGCCGAACCAGAGTCGCTGCGCCTCCTCGATCGCGTCGTCTCCGCGGCAGGAGCCCTCGGCGACGACGCCAAGGCCGGTCTGGTCGCGCGCCTCGAGCGGAGCTCCAATCCGGTCATCATCCTCGGACCGGACGTGGACGCGGCACGGGCGAACGCGCACGCCGTACGCCTTGCGGAGCGACTGAAGGCGCCCGTCTGGATCGCACCCTCGGCCCCGCGCTGTCCTTTTCCGACGACCCACGCGAACTTCCGCGGCCTGCTGCCCGCCAGCATGGCCGGCATCTCCCGGCTGCTGCAGGGCCATGATCTGGTGCTGGTGGTCGGCGCGCCGGTGTTCCGCTATCACGAATATGATCCCGGCCCCTTCCTGCCGGTTGGCGCCGAGCTTATCCAGATCACCTGCGATCCCGATGAAGCCGTCCGCGCTCCCATGGGCCAGGCAGTCGTCGGCAATGTCGGGCTTATCCTCGCCGCGCTTGCCGACGCGGTCAGCGATGCTGCTCGGGCGGCGCCGGAGCCGCGGCAACGGCCGCCGCGGATCGCGCCGGGCGAAGCGCCGCTCGCCCCCGAACGCGTCATCGATCTGATCGACGAACTCGCTCCGCGTGATGCAATCTATGTGAACGAATCCACCTCCACCATCGAGGCGATGTGGCAGCGCATGCGGTGGGAGAAGCCGGGGAGCTATTATTTCGGAGCGGCCGGAGGCCTCGGCTTTGCCATGCCGGCAGCCGTCGGCGTCCAACTCGCCGAACCGGACCGGCAGGTGATCGCCCTCATCGGTGACGGCTCGGCCAATTACAGCATCACCGCCTTGTGGACAGCAGCGCAGCACGGCGTCCCGGTGGTCTTCGTCATCATGCGCAACGGCACCTACGGCGCGCTCCGCTGGTTTGCCGGCGTATTAAACGCCGGTGGCGTGCCGGCGCTGGACGTGCCCGACATCGATTTCGTCGCGATCGCGACGGGCTACGGGGTGGAAGCGGTGCGGGTCGACACTGACGATGGCTTTGCCGCCGCCTTCGCCAAGGCGCTCGAAGCCGGCCGGCCCTCCCTCATCGAGGTCGCCACCACCTGGAAATCACCTTGAGCGGCGCGGCGACGCAGCCCTCACCAGTTCTGATGATGTCCGGCCTATTGGGCCTTGATTGAAGAATGACCGGCGAGAGCCCGCCGGCCTGTGCCGAAGCAGAAGTTCCAGAACCCACCCTTTGTGGAGAAAACTGCAATGCGAACGAAACTCACCCATCTCGTCGTTCTTGGCCTCACCGCCCTATGCGGGCTCCCGGCCGTGGCAGCACCGATCACGGTGCCGATCGAAGCCCCCGACTCCAACATCGTCCGCGTCGCCCAGGGCTGCGGTCCCTATGCATGGCGCGGACCATGGGGCCATTGCCGCGACACGCCCTATACGGGCCGCCTGCCGGGCGGCGGCTGGGCCTACAACTATCCGCCCGCCTACGGCTATTTCGGCAATGGCTGCCCGCCCGGCTATTGGCGTGGACCCTGGGGCCATTGCCGCGATACGCCCTATCATGGCCGTCTCCCGGGCGGCGGTTGGCAGTAAGCCCGAATTCACCGTCCCAGACAGACCAGCACACGACAGGGCAGCATCATGAAAACAACGCTCCTGACCACCATCGCGCTCGGCGCGTTCCTCGCGTTGGCACCTCCGGCTTTCGCCGATGACACGCCTCAACCGCCCGAGCCCCCCGCGGTCGAGCTTTACGCGCCTGCCGATGCGCAGGCCGTGCTCGATGCCCGCATCATCGCGCTCAAGACCGTGATCGGTCTCTCGCCCGAACAGGAAAAGCTGTGGGCGCCCGTGGAAGCGGCCATCCGTCAGGCGGCCGCCAGTTCGGCACAGCGCCGGGCACAGCGCGCCGAGGCGCCGGAGCCGACAAGCTTCGTCGACATTCTGGAGCGGACGGCTGACGCGGAAGCGACGCGTGCCGCCGAACTCAAGATGGTTGTCGAGGCCTTGAAGCCGCTGGTCGCGTCGCTGACGCCCGAGCAGCAGCGCCGCATTCCGGCCTTCCTTGGTCTGCGCGAGGCGATCAATGGCGTCCCGCAGCCGACCGCCGAGCTTTGGTTGTTCGAGGAAGAGCAGTAGCCGGCACAGGCGAAACGACAGGACCCGCCCGAGGCGGGTCCTCGACCGGATAGGGCGGCAGGCCGGTTAGGGGCCTCCGCTGATGATGCCGGCGGCAATGAACCAAGGCCGCTCGAACAAGAGCTCAGGGGGAGACAATGACGGATCGCGTTCTCGTGGCTGGCGCCGGGCCGGTCGGTTTGACGATGGCGATGGAGCTTGCCCGCTACGGCGTTCCGGTCCGCGTGATCGACAAGATCGCGGGCCCCTCCGACACGTCGCGTGCCGTCGCCATCTGGCCGCGGACGCTCGAACTGCTCGATCGTTCAGGCGTGGCAGGTGACCTCGTCAAAGCGGGCAACCACGTCGTCGCAGCCAACATCTTCTCCGGCAACAGCCGGGTCGGGCAGATCAAGCTCGACGGAATCACGTCGCCCTTCCCCTTCGCACTGATGGCGCCGCAATACGAGACGGAAGGCGTGCTGCGCCGCCACCTGAAAGCGCACGGTATCGAGCCGCAATTCTCCACGGAGCTTGCCGACATCGCGCAGGATAAAGACGGCGTCACCGCGACGTTGCGCGCCGGCGACGGGACGGAAACGGCGGAGCGCTTCGACTGGCTCGTCGCCTGCGACGGATCGCACAGCGTCGTCCGCCATCGCCTCGGCCTCGAATTCGAGGGCGACACATTGGGCCTCGACTGGACACAGGGTGATTTTCACCTGACCGGCATGCCGATCCCCTCCTCGGAGCTCGCCATCTTCTGGCATCCGGAAGGGGCGCTGATGTTCTTCCCGATGGCGGCGGACCGCTATCGCATCATCACGAGCCTCGGCCCATCGAGCGACGTCGAGCCGGTGCCGCTCGACCTCGACGCCTTCCAGAAGGTGATCGATCGCCGCGGTCCCGGCGGCATCACGCTGACGGACACGGTGTGGACCAGCGCCTTCCGTATCAATGAGCGTCAGGTCGGTTCCTATCGGTCCGGCCGGATCTTCCTCGCCGGCGATGCCGCCCATGTGCACAGCCCGGCCGGCGGACAGGGCATGAACACCGGCATGCAGGATGCGATCAACCTCGCCTGGAAGCTGGCTCTCGTGGCCCGCGGCATCTCGGCCGCCCCCGTGCTGCTCGACAGCTACGACGCCGAGCGCCGGCCCGTCGGAGCCGAGGTGATCCAGGAATCCGGCCGGCTGACCAAGGCCGCGACCCTCGAAAACCACGCCCTGCAGGATGTTCGCAATTTCGTCGCGCATCTCGTCCTCGGCCTCGCGCCCGCCCAGCATGCCATTGCCGGGATGATCACCGAGGTCGCGATCGGCTATCCGCAGAGCCCGCTGAACGGACCGTCGGACGGCGGCACCGCTGCCGCTGTCGGCGCCCGCGTGCCGCCTGCAGTCGACGAGGCACCCTATGGCGGGGCCGATTCACCGCGCTTCAGCCTGCATGGCACCGGCGAGGGCGCCGCGTCGCTGTTGTCGCAGTTCCCGGCCCTGCTGGAGCCGCAGCTTCGTGCGGCGAAGGCTGCGGGGCGTCTCACCCTCGTCCGGCCGGACGGCTATCTGGCGATGTCCGCGCCGACGGAGGACTGGCAGGCGGTCGCCAATTATCTGGCGGGGTATGCGGCGCCGACGGGAATCGCCCCGCCGCCGGCTTGATGGCTCGCCGGTTCGGCGATCGGAGCTACCCTTGCCCTGTCGGCCAGCCATCACTCCCTGGAGCAATCTCTATGGATGCTGCATTCCTCGACGTCGCCGAGCCATCGGGCCAACGGACACCGGACCGTACGGCCGATGATGACGCCGCGTTCATCCGGCAGATTCAGGGGATCGTGGGGGACCGGTACGTCCTGACGAGTCCCGACGCCACGCGGCGTTTCCGGACGGGGATCCGCTTCGGCAGCGGCCCGGTGGTCGCCGTGGTGCGGCCGGGCTCGCTCGTGGAGCAATGGCGTGTGCTCAAGGCCTGCGTCGCGGCGGACAAGATCATCATCATGCAGTCGGCCAATACCGGCGTAACCGGTGGGTCGAGCCCGGATAGGGATGACTACGACCGTGGCGTGGTGCTCATCAATACGATGCGGATCGAGGGTCTTCACCTGATCAACGACGGGACTCAGGTGGTGTGTCTGCCGGGTGCCACCTTGTTTCAACTCGAAAAGGCGTTGGACAGAATCGGACGCGCGCCGCACTCGGTCATCGGCTCGTCCTGCATCGGCGCCTCGGTGTTCGGCGGCATCTGCAACAATTCCGGCGGCGCCCTGATCCATCGCGGCCCGGCTTTCACCCAGCTAGCCCTGTTCGCGCGGCTGGACGAGACAGGAGCGCTGCATCTCGTCAATCATCTCGGCATAGCGCTGGGCAATGATCCGGAGACGATCCTTCGGCGGGTCGAGAACGGCGATTTCAAGCCCTCCGACATCGTCAACGACCCCGCCCGCGCCGCCTCCGACCACGACTATGCCGACCATGTGCGTGACATCGAGGCGGCAACGCCGTCCCGCTTCAATGCCGATCCGCGCCGACTGTTCGAGGCCTCCGGGAGCGCCGGCAAGGTGATGCTCATGGCGGTGCGCCTCGACACTTTCCCGAAAGAGAAGGAGGAGGTGGTCTTCTACATCGGCTCAAACGACACCGGAGAGCTCGAAAGCATCCGCCGCCACATCCTCCAGAGCTTCAAGACGCTGCCGATCGAGGGCGAGTACATGCACCGGGGTTCCTTCGATTGTGCGGAGGTCTACGGCAAGGACACCTTCCTGGTAATCCAATATCTCGGCACCGACAGGATCCCGCAGCTGTTCGCGCTCCAGGCGGCATTCGACAATTTCTGCCGGCGGATCGCGTTTCTGCCGAAGAACCTCAGCGCCAAGATGCTGCAGGCACTGAGTCATCTCTTCCCGAAGCATCTACCCAAGCGAATGACCGACTATCGCGACCGCTTCGAGCACTATCTTCTGCTGAAGATGGGCGATGAGGGAATTGGGGAAGCGCGCGCTTACCTCAAGTCGATCTTCCCCTCGAAGACCGGTGACTACTTCGAATGCTCGCCTGACGAAGGCGACAAGGCCTTCCTGCACCGCTTCGCGGCGGCCGGCGCCGCCATCCGCTATCGCGCGGTGCGCGATAAGGAGGTCGAGGACATTGTGGCGCTCGACATCGCGCTGCGCCGCAACGACCAGAACTGGTTCGAGACGCTGCCCGAGGAGATCGACAAGCATCTGATCCACAAGCTCTATTGCGGTCACTTCTTCTGCCACGTCTTCCACCAGGACTACATCGTGGCCAAGGGCAGCAATTGCGAGGCGATCGAGCACGCCATGTGGAAGCTCCTCGACGGACGCGGCGCGGAATATCCTGCCGAGCACAATGTGGGGCATCTCTATTTCGCGAAGCGGGCGATGCTAGACCATTTCAAGGCGCTCGACCCTTGCAACACCTTCAATCCAGGCATCGGCCGCACCACCAAATGCGCGCATTGGGGGCCCGGTGGTGCTCCCCCGCCACGCGAACTCCGCTGCGAAGGCTGAGGTGCCGCAATTGCGCTTGATCGAGGAGGCAACATGACCGGAGATTTTGAACGAGAACTGACGAAGCGCGTTTGGTCGGATGACGCGTTCGCGACGCGACTGGAAAGCAACCCTGTCGAGGCGCTCCAGTCGATGGGCGTATCGGTGCCGCCCGGCGTGAAGGTGAAGGTCGTCGTGCAACAGCCCGACAGGCTCTATTTCACAATTCCGCCCATGCGGGCTCCCGAATCGCCGGCGCCATCGGCGCCGCTCAACCAGTTCGACCTCTGGTCAAGCAAGGGGCTGTTCATCTGGCTGGTTCCTGTCGCTGCAAAGTTCCAGTTGCTCGCCCTGCGCAGCGCGGCGCGCGAGGCGGGAGAGCGCTCATGAGCAGCCCCGACTTCGTCGAACAATATTATGAGCGGATCGCGACCGATCCGGCCTACCGGGCCCGACTGCTTGCCGACCCGGTCAAAGTCGTCTGCGAAGAGTTCGGCTACACGCCGGGACCGGATCTGAAGATCGAGATCATCGAGCAGGCGGAGGACACGATCGTCATCATGGTGCCGCCCAGGCCGGCGAAGGGCCAGGACCTCGAACTGGAGTTGACCCGCGTGACGGAACAGTCGCTCGACCTCCTGTTTTCGTCCGGGATCGGCGGCTTCTTCGTCCCGGACGACTCGCAGAAATGGGTGCTGCGCGAGATGCGGCTGGCATCCCAGAACAAGACTGCGCCCGATCGATCGCAACCGTAGCTCCGGCCGCTCGCGGCGGGGGTGACCCAGGTCGATGAAGAGCTTGCGCGGGAGAGGCGCGGATGATCCCCAGGGGAAGGAAGCGAACGTTCTGGGACAATCTGATCGTGCCGAAGGGTGGGCTTTTCGGCGAGCAGTTGGCGGGATGGATACCGGGTCCGGCTGCGAAATCAGGCCTCGGCTGTCGCGTCCTGGCAGAGCAGCGCATCGAGGTTGCCGCCGAGGCCTCGCTCTCAGCCGATGTTTATCTTCCCAAGGTTCCGGGGCGCTATCCGGCGGTCGTCGCCTTTGCGGCCTACTCCAAGGAGTTGCAGGCTGCCGGGGCGCCTACCGGAAACAACGAGACGGGTAGCCCGCCGGTGTTCACCGATCGCGGCTATGCCCACATCATCGTGGCCCGGCGCGGCATGGGCCGCTCGACCGGCGCTGATGGCGTCTATCTGAACGATACGGACGTCGAGGACCACGCCAAGGTCATTCAATGGGCCGCCGCGCAGCCGTGGTGCGACGGGCAGGTCGTGCTGTTCGGGACGTCCTATTATGGAATGACCCAGCCGCAGGTGGCGCGGCTCCGCCCGCCGGCACTGAAGGGCTTCTTCGCCATTGAAATCTGCACGGATTTCTTCCGCCACATCGCCATGTTCGGCGGTGCGCCGCAGCCTGATTTCTTCGCGACCTGGATGGGCGCCAATTTCACGCCGCTCCAGTTCAGGCTCCATCTGCCGCCCCTTTTGCGCGCGCTCGCCAGCCACATCACCAATTCGCCGCTGAAGCGGCTCTGGTGGCCGCAGCTCAGGAAGCGGATGGCGCGGGTCATGAGGGCTTTTCAGAACGAAATCCCGGCACAGGCAACGCGTGAGCTGTTCGCCGCCCTCATGCTCGACGGCAAAACCCGCGCCACGAGCGTGCTGCCGATGGGCCCGTCCGGTGCGCTCGGCGACGTCACGGTCCCATTCGTGGTGGTGCAGAATCCGGGCTATTTCAACCTGCACCAGTTCGGCGCCTATGATCTGTTCGAGAATGCAGGCACGCCGCCCGACCAGAGATGGCTGATCATCGGGTCGCCGGCCTATGAGCTGCCGGCCTATCATTGGCAGCTGGAGGCGCTCGCCCTCTTCGACCACCTCCTCTATGGCAGCGAAAATGGTTATGCGAGCCAGGCGCGGGTGCGCTACTGGCGGCAGGGTGCCGGGACCTACGGCTCGGCCGAGGACTGGCCGCTTCCGGGGAGCACGTCGCTGCGGCTCTACCTCGCATCCGGCGGTGGCGACACGGCCACGCACCGCCTGACACCCGACCCGCCGATGGACGGGGTGAACCGTTGGGCGGCCGTCCCTCCCCACGCCACGGTCACAGCCGGCTTCGCCGAGGTCGCCAATCAATCCCTCGCCTTCGAGATGCCGATCGAGGCGGAGATGGAGTTGACCGGCCCCGTGACCGTGAGCCTCGGCTTCAGTTCGAACGAGATCGATTCACATGTCGTTGCCCGTATGGGGGTCGTTGCGGCCGATGGCGCCTATCGGATCCTGTCCATGGGCACGATCCGGCCGGCCTGCCGGCGGATTGACGCGGCCCGCTCCACGGCCACCGAGATCGCAATCGACATCGACACACCGAAGCCCCTGGCGCCCGGCGTCCCGGTGACGCTTCGCTTCAGCCTGACGCCACAGCCGGTCGTACTGAGATCCGGCCAGCGCCTCCGCCTCGACATAGCAAGCCGCACGGACCTCCTGCGCAGCAATGTAAGTCATGGCTACGCACAGTTCGACATGCCGGTGCCGCCCTATTTCGCGCGTAACACGGTCCACTATGGGCCGGACACTTTCATTGAGCTGAGGCGCGTGGCTAGAGCAATTCGCTCAATAGGGAGTCGATGAGGGATTCCGGTTGGGGCGCGCGTGTGGTGCGCCGCCTTCGTTGTTGGATCCGATCCGGGCTCACAATCGTCGGATTGTTTCGAGCCTGCGACGTGCGCCGTCGCCTGATGTTGCGTTGATCGCGTTT
>NZ_JAUSVO010000003.1 GCF_030814715.1 Kaistia dalseonensis | reverse complement strand
GGCTCGGCCGGCATTGAGGGCGGCGCACAGCCGGTGCTCGACCTGCCGGCGCTCGCCTCCGAGACGCTGGCGGTCACGGCCGCCGAGACGATCTCGAACTTGGACCTCGCGGCGAATGGTGCATTTCAGTCCGTCTTTGCGGCCTTGTACGGCGATGCGGCCATGCTGATCGGCGCCGGCAACGCGACCGGCGCGGGCGGAGCAGTCACGCCGCTGCCCGCAAATACGCTGATGGTGTACCGCATCCCCAAGGGCCAGAAGATCCTGGCAAGGACCATCTGATGCTGGTGTCGCCCGGCCGCATCGGCCAGCTCTGGGGCGCGGCGCGGTCGGCGATCTCGCTGCCGTCGCCGATCGAACCTGTGGCGCCCTTCGCCGCATCGGTCGTGCCGATGGCGTGCTGGTCGCTGCGCCGCGTCAACCCGAGCTATGCGGGCAACTGCCTGATGGCGAGCGGCGACGTCGCCACGACCAATGTGGCCTATGGCTTTGCCGCCGCCGGCAAGGATGCGCTGATCAATGGCGCCGCGCTCGACGCGCTCTATACGGCCAACCCGACCAACACCGAGCTGCGCTGCCGCACGCTCTACGACCAGGCGACGGTCGGACCTTACAATCTCGTCTCGACCGCATCCACGACCGGCCAGCGGGTCAAGCGCGTTTCAGAGGGCGTCGGCGGATCGCCCGGCCTGCGCGCGCTCGCCCAGACGCAGGGCCTGACGACCAATTCCGCGGCCTCGACGGGCCCGTTCAATATCGGCGGCGCCACGGACAATCTCACCGTGATCCTGTCGCTGGCGATCTGCGGCTGGGGCGCAGCAGCACCCTTCGGGACATCGACGCCGGGCAGCGCGTCCAATGCGGCCGGAACGGCGCTGGGGTTTGGCGCGTCGACCTCCGAATTCCTGAGCCTTGCGGAGACCGACGACATCAACAGCGGCGAGGCCGTCTATGGCAGCGTCTGCGTCCTCCGCGATGAGATCAACGCGATGTTCGAACGGTCCACGTCGTGGAACCGTCTGCGCACGATCGCCCTGAAGTTCGAAGGCCAGAAGGTCACGGGCTACATGGGGCAGACGAAGTGCTTCTCCTACACCATGTCGTTCAGCGCTCTTACCGGCGTCCGGCTCTGGCTCGGCTGCGCCTCCGGGCCGGTGGCCTCGGCCAATGCGGAGATCAAGGAGGCGATCGTCTATAACGCTGCCCTGTCGGACAATGAAATCCTCGGCATCATGAAGGAGGTCGGGACCTTCTGGGGCGCGCTGGGCGGGCCGATTGAAACGCTCGACACGAACCTCCTGCTCTGGGGGCAGTCGGAAATCGGCTGGCTGGAGCAGGACGGCTGGTCGCTGCTGCGTGCGGAACTGAACAGCCTTCTGGGCGGATCGCCGGCCGTCCACCGCATTCCGACGCAGGCCAACAGCTTCACGGCCTTCGGCGGCTCGGCCTCGCAGCAAGGGTCGGTCGACCTCAGTACCAACCCGTCGAACTACTGGCGCGTCTATCCGCTCGTCGCCGGCGCGCCGGGTCGCGGGCCGAACGGAACGACCGCCTACAACGCGGTCTCGGCCTATGCGACGAAGAACCGTCGCACGATCGCGATCTGCGACTGGGGACAGCAGGATGCGGCAGCCCTGGGCGGCGTCGCGACGGCGGCCACGAACACGGTCGGCGATCCGCTCTATGGCACCGCCACCAAGGCGGGGTTCAAGCAGGCGGTCAAGGACGAGCTCGACGATCTCGAGGCCGCACTTGGCCATCCGGTGGCGGCAGTCATCTACAACCTGCTGCATCTTCAGACGCCCGCCGGCAGCTATACGGCGGGCTGGGAAACAGTGCGCCAGGCCCAGATCGAGCTCGCGGCCGAGAGCAACGGCAAGATCCTGCTGCTTTGGGGAGCGAACGACGCGACGCTGCGCGACTATATCCACTACGACACGACCTTCATCCAGTCGAAATGGATCAAGCGCATCGCGCGCAAGGCCGCGAATGTGGTGAAACCGTCGCTCGCCTTGGTTGATCGCGGGCCGCGTTTCGTATCGGCCGGTTTCACCGACGGAACGAAGACCGCGATCCGGGTCACCATCGCGCATGTCGGCGGCACCGACATCAGCCCGTCGACGGGGATTTCCGGTTTTCGGGTTGTCGACACCGGCGGCGTCAAGACGATCGCTTCCGCTATCCGCGAGACTGCGACCACGATGCTGGTGTCCCTGTCGGCGGCCTGCGTCGGCGCGACGACGATCCAGCTGCCGTATGGCACGGACTATGACCTCGCCAACTACCCGGTTGACAATGCGAGCGGGGTGAACTGGCCGGTCGAGGGCTTCGGCCCGGTGGCGGTCACATAATTGTAGGAATGCCCGCCGACCCGTGGGGCGGGGCCGGCGGGCGGTCGCTCCGAGATGCGATGATTGCATCGCATTCCAGGCGGGCCATGGAAAGCAGATAGGCCAAAGTCTCCCGACCGTCCATCTCGGCCAGCCTTTGAAGCTCCGCAAGGTGGAGCCCGACTTCCTTCACACGCATTTCTTGATGATCCCCCGATCGACCAAGCCATCACGCAACGTAACACAATCTTTTGGTTGCGCAATTAGCACGTAGCACGCTTAGGAAGCAAACGACTGATCGCAATCGCTGACGCGCGCCTATGCACTGATCGATGACTGGCGCCGCACGATCGTGCGGTCACACGCCGTCTCTAAACCTGGAGTGAATTTCATGGTCTCGTTCAAAGGGGCAGCGCGCAGGCGCTCGCCCGATGCAATCGCGCGCGCCGCGGCGTTCATCGGCGTCGAGACGGCGGCGCTCAGCGCCATAATCGAGGTTGAGGCCTCGGGCGCCGGCTTCGATGGCGCCGGCCGCCCAAAGGCGCTTTTCGAGCCGCACCGGTTCTACCGCGAACTCTCCGGAAATCCCGGAAAGTTGGCCGCCGCGGTCAAGGCTGGGCTGGCCTATCCCAAATGGGGTGAGAAGCCTTATCCGTCCGACAGCTATCCCAGGATCCAGCAGGCGCTCGCGATCGACGAGACTGCTGCGCTGCGAGCGACCAGCTGGGGGCTCGGGCAGGTCCTGGGCTCGAACTGCGCCAAGTGTGGGTTCACGTCCCCGCAGGCTATGCTCGCGGCCTTCGCCGACGGCGAAGACGCGCAGATCGTAGGCATGGCGGCCTTCCTGAAGTCCAACGGGCTCGTTCCAGCCCTGAAGGCGCGCAACTGGGCGGCTGTCGCGAAGGGCTATAACGGCTCCAAATATGCGGCGAACCGCTATGACGCGAAGCTCGCGGCCGCCTATGCGCGGCTCAGGGGCTGAGCGATGCTCGCGCTCCTGATGGGCTTCGCCTTTTCAGATGTCGGTCTGGTGGTCGGCGGTCTCGCCGTCATCGCGCTCTGTGGCATGGCGGTCTATCTGCGCCTGCCGGCTTCGATCATCACGGCTCTTCTCGTCGGCTTCGCCGGCTGGCTGCTGGCCGGATCCGTCTTCCAGGCCGGGGAGGCATCGCGTCAGGCCAGCATCGACAAGGCCGTCGCGGCCGCCGAGCTCAAATGGCAGCTCGGCGTCGGCAAGGCGCAGGCGGCGGCACGGACCCGGCTGGAGACCCGCGAGACCGCGACGCGGGCCCGGCAGTCTGATGCCGACGCCTATGAACGGAAGCTCCTCAACAAGAAGGACAGCTGCATTGTCACCGATGACGACGCTCGGGACATGCTTTAGGGTGGCGCTGGTCCTGGCGATCGTGGTGTTCGCCGGCGGCGCCGCTTGTGTGAGCGACCGTACCGCCGGCGCGCTCGCTGCCAGGCCGCTGCCCGATCTGCCCGGCGATCTCGCGCTCGATTGTCCTGATCCGGGTGTTCGGGTTGGCTATCCGCTGCGCTCCGAGCTCAAGCGCAATCGCAACTGGGCGAAGTGCGAGCGGGAGAAGAACCGCGACAAGAACGCGTTCTACAGCGACCTGCAGGCGGCGCGCTGATGGACGCGATCACGACTGCGATCGCCACGATCCTCACCTCCTACGGGCTCTCGGGTGTCGTGATCATGGCACTCGGCTATTTCGCATGGAATCGGTCGCAGCGGCTCGACGAGGTTCAGGACAAGCGCATCGCCGAGGGCCGTGAAGCGCTTACCGCCATGAAGGCGGCGGCGGATTCGGCAGCCGCCGTGGCCGACGGGCAGGAGGCCGTCGCGCTCGGGCTGGAGCGCCTCAAGACCGCAATCGATAACCAGGGGAGGGCGCAATGATTGCCCTCGGGCAGATGCTGCAGGCGCTCTTTGGAAGCACGAAGCCGCGCGGCGACAAGGCCCGCGCGATCGAGGCGGAGGTGGCCGTTGCGCGCGAGAACTATCAGGCCGCCATCGATCGCGTGAAGCGCAACAGCTCGATCCTGCGCGATCTCGTCGGAGAGACGGTCGACCGCGTCAATGGGAATGGTAGTCATGGCGTTCATTAAGCAGTTGGCCTTGAGCAGGACGATCTGGATCGCTGCAGCCTTGCTGATCGGCTATTGGCCGGTCGCGCTGCTCTTCAGCGGGCCTGGGTTGATCGAGGTCCTGAATGGCGCGCTGCTCGGCGTTTCAACGGCGGTATTGATCGCCTATCTCCCAGAGGCACTGAGGGCGGCCGCCAAGCCTCGGCTCGACAAGACGGACCAATTGATCCTCGGCATCGTCGTCACGTGGATTGGCACGGACCTGTTTCGCGCATGGGGGATCTATTCGCGCGTCGCCGGATTTCCCGAGTGGATGCGCTATTCGCCGATGCTCGGCTTCCTGATCTATCTGTTCATCCTCGGTGGCGTGCTGCACATCACGGCGCCCAATTCGATCGCTGATCATGTGCCGCGCGCCGCATGGATCCGTGTTGGGGCGGCGATCGGCGTCGGGGCTTTCATTGCCGGCCTCATCGTTGGTTCACGGGTCGCGGTCCCTGCGCTGCAACCCTTCCTCGGACGATAGTGAGGAGATCATGGGAACGATCCCTTGGGCCAGGTGAGCTGGCGCGTCGACTTCGTCCTGAGGCTCCTACTGGAGAAGTTGCTCAAATTCTGCCGGCGTCACGCGCTTTGGAACCCCCAACGAACTGGTGCCGCCAAACGCTGACGACTGAGAGAAGACGGTCCATTCATCCCCATAGAGTAGCAGATTGAAGCCGACCAAGAAGTGGAGCCCTTCGAACGAAACTAAAGCAACGCGGTCAGTCGACGCGATGGCGCCGTAGATCCTGGCGAATTTAGTTGAGTTGACCAAGTGTTGCTTGCTGTTAACGGAGGTGGGATCCGGAATGCCGATCTCCACCAGTTTAAGGCTGCCTAATCGATCGGTGCGGACTACACTGGCAAACTCAGCTGCCCCGGCCGAATCCATCATATCGGTTTTGCCGTCCAGGATCTTGCTTGTCGTCATTAGTCCGTAAGTCAGGAATTGCACTTGCCGCGCAATCTGCGCCACGAAATTGGCCTTGTTAATCTCGACGAATAACGGGCTGCTGGCCGGCGCCGGCATCATCGGAAGGAGCGAGCGCATTCTATCGACCTGAGCAACGAAATCGAATCCCTTGCCCATTTGGTCCGCGGATGTCGACGCGATGATGGCTTCAAAGTCCTGGTGGATTACACCGTCAATATAGGCCGTGACCGCGGCCTCAGGTGTCGTAAGGTTCGCTGCCGCCGCGAAGTTCGGTAAGGCGGCCATCAGGCCGATCCACGCTCCGAAGACAATCCGAATTAATACGCTCAATTGCTGCATCGTAGCCCCCATCCACGCCAAAAGCCGCTAGACCTGTTACCTCAACTTAACATTGTGGTCCATCGGCAACTTTGAATCGTTTGGTTCAAACCTCGCTGCTGCCGGATGCTGCGGGCTCGGGCATTGCGAAGGAAGACCGATAAACCCTAGATTGCTCATGTGGCATGGCAGGGGGAAATCATGGTCATAATTCTAGCTCTCGTTCTTGGCGGTATGGTGATCTTTACTGTCGTTGGATTGGGCGGAGCGGCGGCGGCGAGCGCGGCCAATCCACATTTAGATTCCGCGAGAAGGACTCAGTCTGTTATCGTGTTGATTGTTCTCATCTTAGTCGTTCTCGGCGTTGTGGCTTTGTTCTCGGGTCCTGATTGTGGTGGTAAAGACAAATTTAGCCATGAGTGCTACATGGAGAGAATGCGAAATCGGTAGTATATGCGCGATTGTCTGGCGGATTAGCTGGGTGCCCGTTGAAAATAACCTGCGGCTTCCAAGTGACTAACCTCGATGGAAGAGTTTTCAAGCAGCTGGCTCAAGGGAACGTACCGTTCTTGCGCGCCTCCTCCAGGTCCACCGCCGGCGCCTCGAGCCTGGGCGGCGGCGCTACCTCTTGGGTCGTGGCCACATTGCGTTTCGGCTCGGTTGGATCGTTCACCGTCAGATTATAGTCCTCGCTGCCGCAGCGCGGACATTTGATCTTCTCGACAACGTGCTTCGGAAGGAGCTGGGGAGACCGGCAGGCCTTGCAGATCGCCCAGACGTTGTCGTTGCCCCGCCTTCGGGGCCTGGGCTCTTCTTCGTCGCCGAACGGGTTGATCTCGCCGCGGAAGAGCTGCTTCAGCTCATAGGCCGTTTCCAAGCACCGTCTGCACAGCGGCTCGCAAGGTGCCCGCGCGACGTGCTGGCGCATGCAGATGATCGCAGCAATCTTGTCGCGTTTGGGATTGGCAATATAGGCTCTCAGCGCTTCCAGGAGCACGAAGGCCGTTTCCCAATGCAGACGAACTTCCTTCTTCGCGGAAACCAGCCGTTCGAGCCGGTCGCGGATTGCCCATGGCGTCAGCGATCGACGCTCAGAGCCCATAACTCTTGATCCGGCCGCGCGAGAATCCGCTCGACGACCGCTCGCACGCATCGTCATAGCAGATGAGGATCGTCTCCATGGCGGCCCGCAGGTCGCCATTGTGCGAGGCGATGAGCAGATCGACGCGCCGATCGAGCTCGCGCTGTTCTGCCGCGAATTTCTCCGCTGTCTCGGCCATGGCCGTCCTCCGATGTGAACATGTTCCTATTTTGTTCACGGTAGCGAGGGAGTCAATGGGGCGCTTTGAATGGTCCACGACCTGTGGCAAGCTCGACCGCATGTGCAACCTCTACTCGATGACACGTTCGCAGGACGCCGTCCGGAACATGGCGCGGGTGCTGCGAGACCAGACCGGCAACCTGCCGCCGATGCCGGGCATCTTTCCGGATTACCCGGCACCGATCGTCCGCAACGGTCCCGATGGTCGCGAACTCGTCATGGCGCGATGGGGCATGCCATCGTCACAACTGGCGCTCATGGAGGCGACAAAGAAGCGCGCCGCGAAGCTCGAGGCCAAGGGCAAGCCGGTCGATTTCAAGGAACTGCTGCGGCTGGAGCCGGATATCGGCACGACCAATATCCGCAACACGAACAGCAAGCATTGGCAGCGCTGGCTTGTCCCGGAACACCGCTGCGTGGTGCCGTTCACCAGCTTCTCGGAGTTCAACAAGGCCGAGGGCGGCGATATCTGGTTCGCGCTCGACGAGACCAGGCCGCTCGCCTTCTTCGCCGGGATCTGGACGAACTGGACGTCGGTTCGAAAGGTGAGGGAAGGGGAGACAACCAACGATCTCTTCGGCTTCCTGACGACCGAACCGAACGCCGTCATCGCGCCGATCCATCCGAAGGCCATGCCGGTGATCCTGACGACGCAGGATGAGATCGACGCTTGGCTGACCTTGCCGGCCGGCGATGCGCTCACGCTGCAGCGGCCATTGGCTGATGACGCACTCACGATCGTGGCGCGGGGCAAGAAGCTGGACGGCGCGGTCTAGGGGAGCGGCCGCCGAGCGCCGCTCAGGGACCTGCCGCCCGATCTTCCGAGCTTCGACCTCGTCCAGCAGACGAGTTCTGTTCGAGCCTTTCTGCCCGTGGCGACCATGCCCTGCTGCTTGGAAACCAATCCAGCGCTGCGTCGTTTCCAACGCAATCGCAGGAGGAAGCGACCGCGCTAACCGCGGCATCTGAAGGGGAGTCCGATTTTGGTGCACCGCAGGTGGATAATCGGAATCGTTGCGGCGATGCTGCTGTCGGGATGCAACACCATGCAGCGGTATCAAGCGTCTGTTGAGGAGGGCTGTCGTCAACAAGCCAATGGCAAAGCCGCTCGCTACAACGACTGCATGAGGAAGGCTGCTGCGGCGGAACGTGAAGCATTGCGCCACCAAGACGAGGAATGGCGAGACAGCCTTGAGGATGCTGGCCGGTTCCCGATAGTCCCTCTTGCTCCGCCCCGTTGGTAGCCGCCCATCCGGGTCCCTGCCTTTCATGACTAGGGGTACGGATGTGCTCACCATCGTCGCCAAGGGGCGCAAACATGACGGGGCGCGCCCTCGCTCTGAGAACAGCCGTCGCGGCAGCCAAAACCAAAGCCCGGTCCGATCCGTCGACCGCGCTGGCATCGGCCGGATGACCCACTGAATCGCTCAATCGCCACCCGCCATCCGTAAACCAGCCGCCCGCACACGCCGGCGGCCGCATAGTCGTGTCCTCGCGCCAGGGACCCGCATATCCAAAAGGTGAACCATGGACGACCAGACCGCGCCGAAGCTCGGCGACGATGAAGCCTGCGCGACGGCGATCGCGCGCATGGGCCAGCTCGACCGCGAGCTCGCCGTGATTGAGGCGGCAAAGGCCGAGGCGGTCGAGCGTGCCTCCGTGCTGGCCGAGAAGAGCGCCGAGCCGCACATCGCGGAAAGGGCGAAGCTGTTCGAGGCCGTGAAGATCTACTGCGTCGAGAACCGTGACCGGCTGACCGATGGCGGCCGGCGCAAGACGGCGCCGTTCACAACGGGCGAGGCGGCGTGGCGGCTTGGCCGTCAGCGCATCAATATCGACAGCACGCTGAAGGAAAAGATCATCGCGCTGCTGAAGAAGCGCGGCCTGAGCGATCTGGTGAAGACGAAGGAAGACATCGACGTCACCGCCCTCGGCAAGGCGAAGGACAAGGTGAAGGGGATCAAGGGCATCACCTTCGTGCCGCCGGCGGAGGATTTCAGCGTCTCGCCGATCACGGCCGAGCTCGTCGAGCGCAGCTGAGGCGCGCGCCGTAAGATCCCCGCCGTATGAGGCGGCGGGGGCCGGGCGCAAGCCCGGCTGCGGGTCCACGTTGGCACGATGTCCCGCCCGACGACATCTAGGATAGCGTCGCCCCGCCTGAAGCGGGTGCTACACGGATCCGGGTTGATAATGAGTGAACATGAATTCCGCGCCGTCCCTCCGGCGCGGCCGGTCGCCGGCTATGTCGGCGGCAAGAAGATCCTCGCGCGCCGGCTGGCTGAGCGCATCGAGGCAACACCCCATGACCTCTATGGCGAGGTCTTTGCTGGCATGGCCGGGGTGTTCTTCAAGCGACGCACCGCGCCCAAGATCGAGGTGCTGAACGATATCAGCCGCGACGTCATCACCTTCTTTCGCGTCCTTCAGAACCATCACCAGGCGCTCATGGACATGCTGAAATGGCAGCTCACCAGCCGCGACGAATTTGAGCGGCTGAACGGGCAGGATCCTGAGCGGCTCACAGATCTGCAGAGGGCAGCCCGCTTTCTGTATCTGCAGCGCGCCACCTTCGGCGGCAAGGTCGCAGGGCGAACGTTCGGTATCGATCGATCGCATGGTGGCCGATTCAACATCGCGACATTGGCCGATCCCCTTGCCGCTGCGCATGAACGCCTCGCGGGCGTCTGGCTCGAATGCCTGCCCTGGCAGGATTTCCTCGACCGCTGGGATCGGCCCGGGGCGCTGTTCTATCTCGACCCGCCCTATGCCGGCACCGAGCACTATTACGGCCGCGGTCTCTTCGAGCGGTCGGACTATCTCCGCATGGCGGAACGGCTGGCCGATCTCAAGGGGCGGTTCATCCTCAGCGTCAATGACCACCCCGACACGAGAGCGGCGTTCGCTGACTTCGCGATCGAGACGGTGGACGTGACCTATTCCGTCTCTGGCTATGCAGGGCAGAAGAAAGGCCAGGGCGAACTGATCATCTCCGGCCCCTGACGTCGGCTACGGCATGAAGCTCGCATAATTCATCCGGCAAACGCAAAGCTATGGCGCCCGCCAGTTCCGTCCGGAGCTGGCGGGCGCCTTTTTGCGTTTTCAGCTCAGACAACACCGCTGAGCGAGCTATGGGTCTACGCCCCTGTGTGGCGCACCTAGAATGATGTCCCGTGCGAACTCATCGAACTCCGCAGCCACATTCCGGCGCATCAGTTCGAGGAGCCTGACGTTCACTTCCTCCATGCGAAAGTGCAAAGTCATCTGGCTCAGCAGCGCATGCTCTCTCTGCCGATAGTCGATCGCCTCACGCCTGGCGCTCCGGAAAGCTTCGGTTGCGGTCATTCTCCGCTTATCGATCCAAGCTGTGGCGCTTTGAAATGCCGCGGCATTGATCCGGTTCAGGAAGGCGCGCACCGCCACATCGACTTCTGGCGCCGGCTGGCCGTTCCCCGGGCCACGGATCTGCACGATATGATAGGTGCCGCCAAAGTCAGGCCCGATCTCGAGGGTCGCTATTGCTCTGTTGTCCAGCCGCATCGAATAGATCCTGGAAAGGCCAGCCTCGACCTTGGGATAATAGCTTGCGACGCAATGGTTCATGTCCCGGCCCTCCGCGTGCAACGCGTATTGCGTCCGCAAGGCGATGAAGCGATAGCCGTCGACTTCGCTCTCCAAGGGCAGCGGACCGTAATCGACAGGCGTCGACGCCGTTGCCCCCATTTCCCTCTCGAGCGCTTTGCGCCAAGCGGCAAGATGCGAACTGGCCCGTTCCAGTGACCAGCGCTGATCGAGCCGCGCATTGCCAGCGACCACCCATTCGAAGAGAGCGTCGGAATCCCCTTCGATCGCGCGGATCCGGTCGAGTCGCTCGTGACCATCGAGGCCCTGCCCCCCGATCGTCCGGAAAGCCTCGCCCAATCGTGCGACCGCCCATCCCCACCATTCGTCGCTCAACTCCTGCCAGCGATTGAGGGTGTGCAGCCAGGCGAGCTGCAGATCGGTGTCCAACGGCATCGCCTGGGCAACGACGGTCGCCCGACAGGCAGCAAGCCTGACGATCACGCGGCAAGTCGCGAACCTGACGTTCCATGCATGTATCCGCCGGAGCGGGTAGGTTGCGCCGAGCGCGGCCATGAGGCGGGGCAGTTTTCGGCCCTTCGCTGCCGCCTCGCGATAGTCCTTCTCCAGAAACACCCACTCATTGATTCTTCCGGACATAACCAGGAAGGCCATGATAGCCGGCGCCTGCTCAAGTTGATCGATCGCGTACCGTTCCGTCACGGCGACGCGCCTAGCGAGGAGACTGATCCGCCTATCGGCAAAGAGGCAATAGGCTCTGTCGCGCGCCGAAATCGCCCATCCATCGCAAACGCCGCCATGGCGGTCCTCGCCAGCCTCTGCCATCGCCGTTCCTTCCCTTTCCCCGCCTCACCGCTGTCCGACGGCCACACGCGCATTCTCCGCGCCTGGCCAATTGAGCCCATGCTTTGACAGGGCCGCGTCGACGAGCTCCGGTGGTGCTCGGCACCCGTCGCTGTCCGGCGGGGGGCCCATCGGATGGCGATCGGACCAGCGCGCGAAGTCCGGCCATCGCTTCTGATCAAAGCCGAACTTGGCGCACTGGCGCGCCCAGAGATCGAGTTGCTGACGCCAATGCTCCGCCGTTGCCGTGGCCGCGGTGATAACCGCCGAATCCCTTGGCTTCGCGGTGGTTCCGCCCGGCCGGCGTCGGCGGCGCCTGTCCGCGATGGCTCCCTCGAAATAGCGCAGCGACGTGAACAGCTGCTCGCCGTTCCGCATCAGCACGTCCTCGACCGCGCCCTTGATATCGCCCTCGACGAAGCCCGCCTCGAGCCAGCCGATGACGACGCCGAGGTCGCCGCGATATCCGCCGGGCGCGCCGAGGCGCTCGCAGATCCATCGGTGCAGCCCAACGGCCTGGTCGACGATCGCCGTTCGACGCCCCTGATCTCGTTTCACCGAAAAATCAATCGAAGCAGCGGCAGCGGCAGTCACGCTCTCCCCGACGCGATCGTCGGTGTTCGGCTTGGCCGTGCGCGTATCCGCCGCAGCTGCTGCTTTCTTGTCTTCATCTGCATCTGCTTCTGGTGCGTTACACTGCGTTACAGCCTCGGCAGCAGCGGATTTGGCCCGCTCGCGATGCGCCCGAACCCGGTCCGCGCTGTTGTCCTCCCGCTTCGGCTGCCGCTTGTCCCAGGCCACGAAGCGGTCGTCGACGATGACGCCCATCGTCTTCATGCCGGCGATCATCGCTTCGATCTTCTCCGCCTTGCAGCCGATGCCGTAGGCGAGCGCCTCGGCATTGTAGCCGGCGATCGAGCCGCGCTCGCCGTTGGTCGAAGCACGCGTCAGAAGCTTGATGGCGAGCCCAAGGACGAGGCCGGGCGGCACGCGCGCGGCCTTGCCGATCGCGCCCCATTTCGGGTCGTCTGCCATGTCCTCCCAAACGCGGAACCATCCCGTCATGGCATACTCCGCCGAGCCGGCGAGGGTGCCGCCATCTCGGCCAGGATGCGGCGGATATCGCGGAGCGACAGGTTCACCGCCGCGTCGCAGCAATGCGGCGTCGAGCAGAGCGATTTCGTGCGGCGCGAGCCGTGCCCTTCCAGCACCAGCTTCGGATGGCGCCCGCCCGTCACCAGCGAAACCGAATCACCTTGCGCCCGGCAAGCCGGGATCGTCTTCGCCATGATCAGGCGGATATGCTTCAGCAAGTGCCGCTTCATCGCCTCCCCCTATTTCCCGAATTGTGCCCGGATCGCTGGCTTCGCGCGGGCGACCGCGGTGATGAACGCGCCGAGCGCCTTCTGGTCGGGGATCCGGTCCGGGTTCACATAGACCTTCGCGACCCATGACACGGTGGACTTCGCCGACCACCAGCCCTGCAGGCTGTTCGGATATGTCCCGCTCGGGATCTTCGCGTATGCATAGAGCGGCTTGCCCTGCGGATCGGCCGCATCGTCGAAGTCGCGATCGTTGACGCCGACGAGCGCGAGCCCGTCGCCGAACTGCTCGTCGGCCTGCATCACCAGGCTGTTGCCGAGCGCTGCCGGCTGCAGCAGGCAGGTCGTCTCGTTGGCGGCAACAGAGGAAAGAGCGATGACGCCGCTCTCTGTGGTGACCGGCACCGCGCCGTAGTCCGAATCCTCGGCCACGAAGTTCTGCCAGATCAGCCAGGCGCCAGACCCCTGATCGCCGAGCGCGATTGACCAGCCGTGGCCCTTCGGATCGTTCTCGAGGTCACCGATATCCGAAACCCCGCTCTCCTTCGAACAGAGCGCATGCAGATATTCGCGATGGAGATCGGCGATCGGCTTCAGCTTCATGGCGGCCGCCGGGTTCTGCCGCTTCAGATAGGCCGCGCCGTCGGGCTGGCCGATCATCGCGTCGCACCCCTCGCCAAGAACTGTCCGCTCGATATTGCCCCAGGTGCCGCCCGTGTCGGCGATCACATTGATCCGCACGTTCGGGTCCGACTTCGCCATGCCGGCGATCATGAGCCCGGCCTGGTGATACGGCCCGCTGCTGCCGCCGGTGCAGAGGTTGAGGGTGATCGGGTCCGCGGCTGCGGCCGATCCGGCCAGCGGCAGGATCGCCGCGGCAAGCATAATTCGACGCATAAATTGTCTCCGAAATTGTGATGACGAGATCTAGCGTTCGGAAAGCCGGCGCCCGGATTTCCAGCGTTCAAATCGACGACCGCCGAGGAAGACGACGGTCGTCCAGCAGAGGCCGAGGGCCAGCTGCGGGAGATTGCCGAGCACCGCGATCAACATGGCGGCCGTTCAGCCGTTCGGCGGCAAGGATTGTCCCTGCGGGCGCCGCTCGAGTTCGGCCCGGACGAGGCAATCCTTCGCCTCCAGCAGTTTCCGCAGGCCGGTCGATTTCTCGGCGCCGTCGGGCAGATCCGCATCGAACTTGCGCGCGAGCTCGCCGATGGGCCGGCTGACCGACTGCAGGCGCGGCGGCAGGTGTTCGAACCGGAAATGGTCCAGGATGTGCGCTGGCATCATGTTTTCCCCTCGGGCCCGATCGCCCGGTGACGCGCTCTCCATGCGGAAAGCGCGCTTCCGGATGGTCAGAAGGGTAGGTCGCCTTCATCCGTTTCCGCAGCTATGGCCCGCCGGCTTGGTCGGAGCACGGTGAAGTCGACATCGTTCTTGAATGCCGTCGCCACCGCCTCGAGCACGACGAACTCGACGCCAGGGTTCGTCCGGGCCAGGCGCTTGGCCTCCATGGCTGCCGAAATCTGATTGTCGTGCCTGTAGGTCGGCGGGCCATCGCCCATGACCATCCAGAACTGCTTAAGCGTCTTCATAGGGGTCTCCTGCGGTAGGGGATTGGATGCGCTGTTGTGGTCTGCTGTCAGGGCCTCTCGCAGCAGCAGAGAGACGGCGCCACCGAACGGCTCGGCATAGGCACGGTGCGGCAGCAGGTGCGCGAAGATCCATGACGTGAGCCGCCACTTGCAGCTGTGCCAGCGAAGCCCTCGACGCGATGGGGCGTTCATGCCGTTCGCCTCATCGCTGAACGTAGGATTTCGTCGGTATCGACAGACTCGGGAGCAAGGTTGAGATCGGCAAAGGCCTTGCGGATATTCGCCGCGGCGTCCTCCAGCTGCTTCGCCTGGCCGAGCAGGCCGGCATACGTGCTGGCCGCGCCGCTCTCCAGGACGGCCTTGACCACGCGCCCGACTTCGCTGCCGCTGCGCCACGTGTCCCGGATCGATATCCCGCTTGCCGCCTCGAACTGCTCGACGGTCTTGAGAAGATCGGTTGCCCTGGATGAGCGGGAGGCGACCTCACGCTCGATCCGCTTCTGAAACGACTCTTCGAGCGCCTTGCGCTGGTCGGCGATGCGCTTCTCGACCTCCTCGTTGCGAAGCGCCGCCTCGGCTTCGTCGGCTCGACGGAGGAGCGCCGCGAGAAAGGAACGGGTTGGCGGCTCCGCCGGCTGCTGGCCGGATTTGCGCATCACCTTGAAGGACTTGCCGTCGAAGACCGTCCAGCCCCAAAGCGGCGGCACTTCGTCCACGTCGTTCACGACGTTCGGACCCGTGAGCAGCACCCATTCATCGCAGAACCGGGCAATGCTGTCGGCCTTGGCCGGGTTCGTCTTTTCGCGGTGCCAGTCTGAGCGCGAAACCTTGATCTCGACGCCTGTGAGGCGAAGCCCGCGTGACGGCCATAGCGACATGATGACCGCGTCCGCCGAGCGCTTCGTGTCGAATCCGGCGCCGTCCCGGACCTCGAAGAACAGCGCGTATTCTGGCTGCTTCCATTGCCGCGCCATCGCGGCCTTGATTTCGGAGGTCCTCATCCGAGCACCTCCGCCGCCGGCGCCTCGAGGCCCCAGAGTTCCCAGCCGGGCCGGGCGCGGCGCGCGTTCAATTCGATCTTCGGCAGGTTCGGGAAATACTCTTCGATCATCTCGGCGAAGATCTCGGGCTTTTGCGAATGCTCGCCGACGGGTGCGTGAACGACGGAGGGCCACTGCTCACCGGGCGCCGGCGCGGGGACGTTGCCACGCGTGCCGAGCAGCAGCAGCTCATGCTCGCCCGTGAACCAGTATCCGGGGCCGCGCGCGTCGCCCGGGCGGATCTTCACCCAGATCTGCTGTGATTTGTACTCGAAGCCCCAGACCTCCATAACGCGCAGCGCGGCGCGGATCATGGGGCCGGTGGCCCAGAGCAGCAGGACGCAGTCTTTCGCCGCGATCGTGCCGACCGGGCGCGCGATGATGTCGTTCGTCTCCGATGTCGGATAATGATTGTCGGGGGCGCGATCCATGCCGGTCTCCCGGCTGTAAGGTTCGAACCGCCATTCCGGATCGGCGTAGATGACGCCGAATTTCCGATCGGGCAGGGCGCGCTGCAGCGACCCGAGCGCGATCTCACGGGCGACACGACGCTCCTTCTTCGCTGCCTGCTTCTCCGCACGCAGGCCCTTCACGAAGCCCGCGATCGCGCGCTGGTCGGCTGTCTCAATGACGCGACGCTGCTCGGCGATCGGCAACTGGGCAAGGCTGACGGCCGAGAAGACCGAGACCGATCCCTGCTTGACGGCCTCGACCAGCGCGGGCGCGCCAGTCTCGATGACGACGCGTGCGCTGCGAACGGTCCGTTCCGAGACATTCAGCATTTCGCCGGCGGCGGCTTGCGTCAGGGCAAGCGGCAAATTTGCCGCTTGCGCAGAGCTGCCCGTGCGAGCCCCGCCGTGACGGCCGCTGGCGAGCTCCGCCGCCGCCATGGCGCGCTGGCTCTCGGTCAGATGTCGCCGGCGCAGGTTCCTCGAAATGACATAGGCCGTCGGATCGGATCCCGCGGCGATGCCGTCGAGCCCGGTCTCGCCAAAGCGGACGAAGCGCCAGTCGCGCTGCCAGTCGACGTCAGCGTCGAAGAGGCCGGCCGCAATGGCAGCCCGATACCGGTTGCGGCCATCGAGGATCTTGCCATCCAGCATGACGATCTCGTCCAGGATGCCGTTGGCCCTGATGTCCTCGACGAGCTCCGCGAAGGCGCGGTCCTCGAGCAGAGGGAAGATGTTGGCCAGTGGGTGGAAGGGGAGGGAGGTCATAACCTCGCTCCCGCCACTCGACCAGCAAACAGCGATGAGCGACAATCTTCGTTGGTTGATTGTCCTGCGCCGAGGTGGCTTTCTTGTTCGTATATGTCTTTGCGACTGACGCGGAAATCGTGAAAATCGGAATCACGAACAATCTGCAGCGGCGCCTTGCGGGCGTTGCAACTTCCTGCCCCTTCAAGCTGAAAATGGAATTCTCCATCGACATGGGCGATCAGGCCGCGCAGGTCGAGCGCATTGCCCATCAGTTGCTTTCGAAGCATCGCAAGTCCGGAGAATGGTTCAGCTGTTCCGGCGAGGCCGCCATAGCCGCGATCCACAGAGCAATTCGCCAGGCTGATGGGTCGGTAGAGCCTGAGCGGAATTGGCCGGCCCTGTCCGGTACCGTATTTCTCGGTGAGCGCGTCTATCCGGTCGCGCTCGTACCCCATGAAAATGGCGAACTGCTCGTGCAGGCGCGTGATCTGCCTGAGGTCCTGACCTGGGGCAAAGACGAAGCGGAGGCGCTCGCCATGGCCGAGGACGCCATCGCAGTGGTGATCGCTGCTGCCCTCGAAGATGGCCGCGAGATTCCGGAGCCATCGCCGGTGCAGGCAGGCGAGCATCTCGTGTCGCTGCCGGCGCAGCTTTCCGCCAAGCTCGCCGTCATTCTTGCCTGGCGCGCGAGCGGCATCAGCAAGAGCGAGATGGGTCGACGCCTCGGTCTCGCCGAAGGCGAGGTGCGACGGATCCTCGATCCGCACCACAATACGAAGCTCGACAAGCTCGATGCCGCTGCCCGTGTGCTCGGCCAACGCCTGTTCATCGGGATAAGCAAGGCGGCCTGAGAGCGCCGGGGACGTCATGCCGATGCCCCCGCGCGCCGCTCGATCACGCCGCTTGCGACCTGGCGCGCGCGCAGGAGCATGTCCTCGCGGCGCTCGCGCGTCGTGCATTCGCTGTCGAGGCGTTCGAAGATCGGCAGGAACTTCTCGCCGAACCGCAGCACCAGGCAGGCAGCAAGGTCGCGTCCATGCGACAGGTCGGCGAGCGTGATTTCCTCCGGCTTGCGCAGGCGCGGCGCGCCGCGTGCCGGGCGTCGGGTTTCGGCGTCAGGATCGATCAAGCGCGCGCCCCCTCTGCCAGGAAGCGCCGACGATCAGCCGGCGGCGTTGTCGCCACACGATGATGATCGCTGCAGTAGGGCGACAGGAACTTGCCCAGTGGCACCGGCGCGCCGCAGAAAAGCTTCTGGGCGATCGGCACACCCTCCCATGGTCCGATCGGCCAGGCGCATTGGGTGCCGTTCCGCTCGAGGTAGGCGATGGGCTCGTGCAAGGGTGCCGTCTCTCCGGCTGTCACGCACGATGTGTCGCGCTGTTGCTTGCCCTCGATCGGGCTTACGCTGGGCGAAGGACGTTTTCCCGCTGCCTCTTCAGTGATCTCGGCCGGTCTATTCTTCGCCTTCGGCCCGCTGCCCAGCTTCTTCCCGGCTACCGAAGGCGCACGGCCGGTGCCGTTCACCCGCGCTGTCGGCCGGTAGGGAGGGATCGGCGACGGGGCGCCATCCGCGCGTGCCTCGTTGATGATCCTGTGCACCACGCCGAGGATGGCATTGCGGCTCGGCGCCCCGAGCGCCTCCGCGATCAGGGCTGACGACAGGCCGCGACGCCGGCCATCGATGACGCCCTGTCGCTTTTCATCGCGCGTCAGATCTTTCCAGAGCTTGCTCGTCATGGCGGTCAAACCATCCCGAGCGCGTTCTTGTAGAGTTCCAGGATCGCGTCCTGTTCCTCCCGCTCCGACGCGTCCTGCTTCCGAAGGCGGATGATCGTGCGCAGCGCCTTGGTGTCGTAACCATTGCCCTTGGCCTCGCCATAGACATCCTTGATGTCATCGGCGATCGCGCTCTTCTCTTCCTCGAGTCGCTCGATGCGCTCGACGATCGATTTCAACTGGGCAGCGGCAACGCCCTGAACGTCGTCGTTCGTCATCATGCTCATCGGCCGGCCTCGCCAACGACCCGCAGCCCGGCGCCGCCCTTGGCCGAGGCGAGCTCGCCCTGGAACAGCTCAGCCTCGCGCTTCATGTCGCCGAGCGCGCGCGTCAGCATCTCCATTTCTGTGTCGGTCAGCTTGCCGTCCGCGAAGGCCAGGGCCGCCTTCGCCATGACCTCCGAGACAGACCTCATCGTCTCCGCATAGCGCGCCATGACGGCCATGCTGGTGCCGGTGCCTGTTTCCGGCTCGGAGAGGCGCCGGCCGTTGATGCTGGCCATCACCGTCGTCACGAAGGGCAGGCCACAATCGGCCTCGAGCGCAAGAACGGCATCGAGCGGGATGATGTAGCGGAGCGCCTTTGAGGACTGCCAGCGCGAGACTTCCGAGGACGACATCTCCGCGATTTCGGCACTGCGCTCAACGCCGCCGCAGGCCTTGACGAGATCACGCGTGGCCGCCTTGAGGCGGTGATAGTTGGCATCGGCGAGGGGTGCGTTCATCGGCCTGCTCTCGGGCAAGGTTTTCCTGTTCCGGGAAAAGCGATGTGCTTTTCCCGGCGTGGGAACGGGTTCGGTCTGTCAGGTTGCGAGCGTCAGATCGCCATCACGGAGGCCCTCGCAGATGCAGCCCGCAGACACACGCCGAGAGGCGGCCGGTCGCGCCGAACCTGTCATCGACCGGGCCGGCTTTCCGGGGGAAAAGGGGGAAGCTGCCCGCGCTCATGGTTCGTCCGCCTCTGGCGCAACCAGCAACGCAACGAGGGTCGAGAGCGCCAGGACCGCGCCGAGCGCGAGGTATCCCGCCTGGGGCGAGATCACGTCCGCGATGACCAGGATGGGCGCGCCAAGCAGTGCCATCGGGATAGCGATCGCGGCAGCGCCGAGAAGAACCGGACGGAGGCGCGTCATGGACGGCCTCCGTCCGGCCGTCCTACCATGTGGTGTCGAGTCACTATGGAGGATGGGGACTGTTGGTTCAGTTCTGACGACTCGCGCGAACCGACATGTTCCTCTGCAAGTGATGCGCGGCAAAGTTGAGTTTTTTCAACAAGGTACGGTAGACCATATGCCGAGTAATTTATTGATATTTCATCGTAAATTATCGGACAACCACGCCGCGGACGCGCAGTGCGTCCTAGTTGTGGGAAATATTGAGCATGGGTTTCGGAATAACCGAAGAGAACCTCGTTGCCTACGAGCCGGTGCCAGTCGCCGATACGTTTGTTACGGGAATGTTGCCCGTCGAGGACCTCGGCGGACTCTTCAGAATTACGCTTTTCTCCGATCGCAGGGATGCAGCAGGAGGCACGGAGCGGATGATCGTCTCGCGGCTTCTCATGTCCCGACAGACGCTCGAAAGTTGGTCTCTCGCGGTGTTCAAGGCGCTCGGCGAGGCGGAGCAGAGAGCCGGATTGGCTCAACACTGACGGCATGGACAGCGCCAAATTACGGCAGGACATCATTCTGGGCTCCCCGAATGAGGGTCGTCCTGAGCTGCGGTGCGGATCCCAAAGACAGTTGGCGACACACGCCTGCCGTCTTTTGCCAATGCGGCCTGAAACACAAGAAAATAGGAGGCCGGTATTCGACCTCGAGCAGGCCAGTTCGACACCGCCGAGGGTGTCGCCAGACCTGCGAGTTGTGCAGCGGCGTCATTGCCGCCCAAAGCGGCGATGACGTCTTCCACGGTCTCGATGAGGGGCACGCAGTTCGTAGGCATGTGAACTGGATATCACAATTTGTGATGTTCGCAAGCGTCACAACAGCGAGATTGAGAACAAGACCGGAGATTGCCGATTGTGGTGCCTCGAAACTGGGCCCGAGCAATGGCAACCGTGACAGCAGAATTTGACGATGAGGCTGTCGGCGCGCGGCTCAAAATGCTGCGCGCCGTCTACTCGGAGAAACAGGCCGAGTTCGCTGCTCGATTTGGCATGAGTCCAAATCAGTACAATCAGTACGAGAACGGGAAGAGGCACCTCCCTGTTCATCATGCTATACGAGTCGCTGCGATAACCGGTGTGACCCTAGATTGGCTCTATCGCGATGATGTCAGCGGTCTGCCCGTGCGACTGAGTGGATTGGTGACGGGTCGAACGTCGTAAAGTCAAATGATGAAGATCACAATTTGTGATTTTTATCTTGATGAACATCACAAATTGTGACTTGATTGCTCCATCGAACGACGATGGAGCCGACCATGCTGCACAATCAGGAGACGTCGCCGGCCGTAGCGCTGCTGGCTTCGTCCGGCGACCTGGACGCCATTCTTTCTCGCGCCGGGCTGCTCATCCGCAGCGCCGAAGCCTGCGACCGCGCCTGTAAGCGTGGCGGCCCCGAGGCGCTCGTCGCCGCCGACGTGGCAAGCGAGCTTCGTGTCGAACTCACCGGACTGATCGACCAGGCCCTGGCGGTGCTTGATGTCTGATCGCGCGGCGCTTCCGAACCCCAGCGACATTCTTCTGAAGCTCTTCACGGCCGAGTTGCTCGAGCCCGCGCGTTCGCATCGAGTCATCAGGATCGACGACTTGGTCGAGTTCGCGTTGCGCGGCCGCAGCGTCATCGCGCGCGGCCATGTTCGTGCCTTTCCGGAGGAAGGCCTGGCGACGGTTCGACTGAACAGCATCGGTTCATTCGTCGTGCCGACCAGCAGGCTCACCGTTCTCATTCCCGGCCCGTCGGGAGTGCGCTGATGCCGATGGTCTACTGGAACGGTTCGGCTGACCCGATGCACGAGGGCGATCCCGTGAACGCCATCGTGCGTCGCTCAGAGCGCCTTGGGTCGGGCCGGATGCCCGGCAGGCAGTTCGCGTATCTCCACCAGATCGCTCGCATCGGGCAAGAAGTGCCGCCAGAAGCGTCGCTGCGGAGAGATATAGAAGGTCGCGGCCACCGGCCGGCCATAGGCGTTCATGGCATTGTTGTAGGCAAGGGCGCCGACCGTTCCGTTCGACACGGGTTCCTTGCCATAGGAGGCGATCAGCCTCGAATTGATGCTGACCTCATCGCCGCCGGCATCGAGCTCGCCCAGCAGGGTGAAGGAGAGCAGGCGCAATTCACCGTGGATGCGGGCCTTGCCCGAGACGTTGAAGACCAGGTCGACCAGTCCGAGCGCCGTGGTCGCGGCCGCGACGATGGACGCGACGGCGACGTTCATGGCCGCGAGGTTGAAGACAGCCGCCGAGCCGGCGACGACGACCAGGAACATCGTCCAGCGTTGGACGCCGTCGTAAAACCGTTCGCGATCCTCGTGATACAGGCCGTTGCGGGTCAGATTGATCTGCAGCTTTTCCCGCGAGCTCAATCCGGCAGGCGCGGTGGCCTTGGCCCGACCGGCTGGTTCCTCGTGTCGGGATCCGGCCTCGCGGGCGGGGGCGGCGGTCGTGGTGTCGGAATCGGTTCGCGGGGCATCAGCCACTGCGGTTCTCCCAATTTCGCGGCTCCTCAGCGTCGAATCTATGAGGGGTTGTGGAAGCCGGCCCGTTGGAGCGGGCCGGCACTTATTCTCAGCAAGCCGTTGAAAGCACTATTCCACGGGCTTGGGCTCGACCGGAGCTTCATCGGGAACCGGCATGGGGCGATAGCCGGACGAAATCAGAGCAGAACCCATTTCGACAACCTCTTTGTTGCAGGAACGGACCAATTTGCTCGGCCGGACCGTCTCGCGATGATCGGGCCACAAGCCAGAGCTAGCACATTCCGCAACGAATGGCAGCGGTTCACGGGGCCTGCACGTGAAAGTGCACGACGTCGAGGAGCCCAGCCATGACCGGCTTCTACTGGGGCTTCGGCACGCGGCTCAAGACCTTCTCGCAATCGAGCCGGGGCACCGGGCCCGTCTCGCTCAAGATCGAGCTTGAGGTCACCGACACCAACGAACTCGCCTATCTGCTCAAATCGCTCGGCGATGCACAGCGCGAACAGGATGCCGCGACACGACCCGCTGATCCGCGCGCGAAGGACCGACCTTCGCCCTCGGACCCTCGCCCCCGGAGCGCGGACCCGGTCGACGCGCATCTGGCGCGGATCGAGGCGCGCGCCCAGCGCCGGCTCGAGAATGGCCGGCCGACACCTCTGCTCATCGGATATCGGGAGAAATGACCATGGTCGAGTTTCGGGCTCAGGAAACCGGACCAAGCGAGCGTGGCGCCGCGATACCAGACGCCGTCAATTTGGCGCCCACCTTGGAGGGCCCATGCGGCCGCGCCTGGCTGGTCGATCTCGCCGGCGTCAGACGGCGCCTGGACCAGGCCAGGCCCGACACCACGGTGGCGGCCTGGATCGTCGAGGCCTCGTGGGCACATCCGGTCTGGCACAGCTATCTGGTCGGCCTCGTTCATCTGCGGCCGGATCCCCTGGTGCTCCAACCGATTCTCCACCGGCCCGACGCGACGCATGAATTCTGGCTGTTCGCCCTTGATCCGGACAAGCCGCGCGCGCCCCAGATATCGGGCGAGCAGCGTGCGGCGATGTTGTTTCCGAGCAATTTCGGCGCGCAGCTGGCTTGCCCGTCCGACGCCGAGGCGATGAAGACGATCGAGGCGGCGATCAACGAGATCGTCCGCGGCACGCTTTCGCCGGATACCGATTTTCGTCGCGACTGGGTGGCTCGTTTCGGCGCCTCGAATATCGAGGTGCGGTGATGAACAAGCCGCTTTCCGAGCGTTTCAACGGCAGTGTTGCCTGGGCGGCTCTCTCGCCGGCGGCGCAGGCCGAAATCGGCGCGATCGCGCTCGAGCTGGTTGCGGCATTCCATTGCATGGAGGCGGCTGGGCACGGGCCCATTCAGACGGCGGAGGACCGGGCGGCAGATGCGGCGGTCGATGCGCTCGACGTGAGGCTCGTTGCCGCGTTCCGTGAGCATATTGGGGATGACGCATTACTGGCGGCGGACGGGCATATGCGGCTGCCCTCGCTACTGGGGCCGGTCTGCTGTTCCTGCGGCTGCTCCGAACATGACGCCTGCGGCCTCGGCTGTTCTTGGGTCGAGCCGGACCTCTGCTCGGCGTGTCAGGGAGGTCGTCGCCATGCTTGATGTCGCCCGCTTCCTGCTCGGATGGCTGAACTTGTCGTCCGGCCTGTTCGTCGGCACGGCGGTCCTCCGCTCCGGCCGCCTCATGCAGCTTTGGGCGCAGTGGCTGCTGCTGATCAACGCGGTTGCCGCCATCTACCTGGGCAGCGAGCTGATCTGGACGTCAGTCGGGAGGCTCTGGCCATGAGGACGGGAGACCCGGCAGGCGATCTGGTCGCGATCGAGATCGTCGACCAGGAGACGGCGGAGAAGGCGGCATTTTTGGTGTGCGTGCCGGTCGACCGGCTGCCCGAAGGCAGACCCTATTTCTCGGACGATCTGAGGGGCCAATGCGCGCATTGCGGTACGGCGATCGTCTTCCGCCCGCACGCACCGAAAGCGCCCGTGCGGATCTGCATGGGCTGCGCCGTCGACCACGCCAATGGAGGGCGCGCGTAATGGGCGAGCAGACGGGCATTCTATGGACGGACCACACCTTCAATCCATGGGAGGGTTGCCAGAAGGTCGGGCACGGCTGTGACCACTGCTACGCCGAGACGCGTAATGCGCGCTTCGGAGGCGGGACAGCGCAGAACTGGGGCCCGGGCGCGCCGCGCCGGTTGACCTCGCGCGAGAACTGGAACCAGCCACGGCGCTGGAACCGCGAGGCGATCCAGTCGGGCCGCCGAAGCAAGGTCTTCTGTGCCTCGCTTGCGGACGTCTTCGACAAGGCCGTCGACCCGATCTGGCGCGAGAACCTGTTCGACGTCGTCAACGACTGCAAGGCCATGGACTGGCAGATGCTGACGAAACGGATTGGCAATGTCGACCGCATGGTGCCGCAGGATTGGCGCCGGCGTTGGCCGGCTCATGTCTGGCTGATGATCACGGTGGTCAATCAGGCCGAAGCCGATCGCGACATTCCCAAGCTGATTGCGCTTCGCCATGCCTTCAGCATCGGCACGGTCGGCTTGTCGATCGAGCCGATGCTCGGCGCGATGGATATCGCGCGCTACCTGCCATTCATCGACTGGGTGATCGTCGGCGGCGAGAGCGGACGAGAAGCAAGGCCGATGCATCCCGACTGGGTCCGTAGTCTCCGCGATCAATGCGCGGCCGCTGGCGTGCCGTTCTTCTTCAAGCAATGGGGCGAGTGGGCCAGCGCGGCGATCCATATGAGCTCCGGAAACATGGTGTTCCGCCAGTTCCGCGACTTCGGCCAGTGGGTCGCGAAGGGCGACACGTGGGTGCAAGGCGGCATCTGCCTCGATCGGTACGGCAATCGGCTGACCAATGGCGGTCAGATGCGAAGCGCGCAGGACGAAGGCCGATTCCCCGTGACGATCATGCATCGGGTCGGCAAAGCCCGCGCCGGACGGCAGCTGGATGGGCGCATCCACGACGCGGTTCCCGGGCAGGTGCAGCATGACTGACCGCCTGCGCTGCGCCGTCCCGCACTGCCGGCGTTCCAAGCGCGCCGACGAGGCCCCGGTCATCATCGATGGCAAGCCGCTCGCGCTCGACGAATGGATCTGTCCGACCCATTGGCGGCCGGTGAGGCGTGATCGGCGCGCGGTCTTTGCTGCCGCGAAGCGGATCCTTCGGCGCAAGCGGACCGAGCGCGCGGCGCGGCTGATGATCTGGCTCTGGCAGCGCTGCAAGCGCGAGGCGATCGAATGCGCGGGAGGCCTGCAGTGAGGATGCACGAATTCCACAACGCGCTGCGGATCCTGCTGAGCATCGATATGCACGAGCTGGTCAGCGTCGGCGTCATCAGCCCGGATGACCACACGGCCTGGGCCGAGTTCCGCAACGATCCCTTTCGCTATTTCATCCGCTCGGGCGACGAACGCTGCCGCAAAATCTGGCTGCTGGTCGAGCAGCGCATGCCGGGAGGCTCAGCATGACGGGGCCCGCATTTTCGCAATCGCTGCAACTTGCCGCCTTCGCGATCAGCGTCGGCGCGATCGGCTGCGCCGGGGCCTGCATCGCGGTGCCGATCCGATCGCTGCTCGCCGGCGAACTGCATCGCGACCCTGCCGGCGCGCTGCTGCTGACCGTGTCGGGTGTGGGCGCCGCCTGGCTCGGCATCGAGCTCCTGCTCTGGCTGCCGCGATGATGAAGGCGCTCACCTCGCCGGTGGCCGACATCCGGCCCTTCGAATTTCCATTTCCCCCCCGCGCGCGGCGCCCAAGGCTTCTGGAACTGGAGTGACAGCCTGTGAACATCACCATCCGCAACACCGATCGGCTCATCGACGTGAACGGCGTTCCCGCCCGCATCTGGGAGGGGCAGACCGATGCAGGGGTTCCCGTCCTCTGCCTGGTCACGCGGATATCGCCGCAATCGCTCGATCCAGCAGCCATCGAGACCTTCGCGCGCGAGCTGACCGAAACCACGCCTCCGACCGACGCCGCGGTCGCCATTCCCGCGCGCCTCATCCTCTGAGCGCGGTCTTTCGCCCCGGCCGTTCGCCGACGCCATCGGCGGCCGACCGCATCTCCACCCGAACAAGGGGATCATCATGATCCAGAAGACCATCGACCCGATCGACATCGAAGTCGGCCGTCGCGTGCGCCTGCAGCGCATGAGCATCGGCATGAGCCAGGAGAAGCTCGGCGACGAGCTCGGCATCACGTTCCAGCAGATCCAGAAATACGAAAAGGGAACGAACAGGATCAGCGCGAGCCGGCTCGTCCGGATGGCCACGGTGCTCGGCGTGCCGGCCGCGGCGCTCCTGCCGACCGACGACGTGCCGGCGACGGCGCCGCCGCAGATGAGCCAGCAGGCCTTCAGGGTCGGCATGCACTTCGAGGAGATCCGCGACGGCCGCCTGCGCAACGCGCTCGCCTCGTCCGTCGCCGCGGCCGCCGGCGTGGAGGCGATCTGAAATGGCCGAAGCATCGACGCTGATCCCGCTCAACCTTCTCCGCTTCGGCCATGAGGCCGACCCGCCGATCAATGCGCGAACCAAGGGCCGTAATGACGATATCGACGGCATGGCGGCCTCGCTGCAGGCGCATGGTCAGATCCATCCGCTCGTCGTCAAATCGCTCGAGGGCGGAATTTTCGTCAGCGACGGCAACCGTCGCCTGGCCGGGTTCTTCCTGCTCGCGAAGGAGGGGAGTATTCGCGCCGATCATCCCGTCAAATGCGAGGAGATCGCCGCGGGCGCGGATGCGAAGGAAATATCGCTCGCCGCCAATGTGATCCGCGAGGCCCTGCATCCGGCCGACGAATACGTCGCCTTCATGGCACTCGCGGAAGATGGGCTCGGCGAGGCCGACATCGCGCGCCGGTTCGGCATCGATCCCCGCAATGTCAGCCGCATGCTCGCGCTCGGCCGGCTCTCGCCGAATATCATCGACGCCTGGCGCGCGGGTGCCTTCGGCGATAGTCGCAACGAAATGGACTGCGTGCGCGCCTTCACGCTCGCGCCGTCGCTTGCCGAGCAGGATGCGGTCTACGAACAGCTGGCGAAGGCCGGACGCTTCTGGCCGGAGGTCATCCGCGCGCAGTTCGGCGCCGGCGATCGGGCGGCGATCCAGAATCTGCAGTTCGTCGGCAAGCGGGCTTACCTCGCCGCCGGCGGATCGCTGGTCGAGGACCTGTTCGGCACCAACCACGCCATATCGGATCCCGGCCTGCTCAAGGACCTGATGCAGGCCAAGCTGAAGGCGGAATGCGAACGGCTGATCGGCGAGGGCTGGTCCTGGGCGGAGCTCGACTGGGAACTGCCGCCGTCGGCGTATTACGGCTGGTCGAGGACGGAAAAAGCCCCGGCGCGGGGCTCGCAGGCAGAACTGGCCTTGAGGGCCGAGCTCAACGAGCGCGTCGAGACCGGAACGGCGTCGGAGGACGACATCCAGGAACTGCGCGAGCTCAAGCGCGAACTGCAGCTGCGACCATATACGGACGAAGAGCGGGAGGCTTCTGGCGTCATCGTCAGGCTGGACGGCGCGGGACATCTCGATCTGCGACCTGGCGTGGTGAAACCGGCCAAGGCCACTGCATCGGCATCGGCGGCCGAGGATGCCGGCGGTGCGGAGTCGAAAGTGCCGACGATCTCCAATGCGATGATGCATCGCCTTTCGATCAAGCTGACCGAGGCGACGCAACAGGCGATCGCCGAGGAGCCGCGCGTCGGTCTCGTCGCCCTGCTGTCGGGGTTTCTGTCGCACGAGGCCTACAGCGACCCGATCCGCGTGCAGCGCAACGGCTATGGCCGTGTGACCCGGCGACCCGAAAGTGTCGAGACCTTTGGCGCGATCTTCGCCAGGCTGTCTGCGATGACGGACGGCGAACTCTTCGCGGTCGCCGCCGGCATCGCCGCACGTGCGGTGGATCTGCAACGAATGTCCGTCGACCAGCCGCCACTCGCCAACGAGGGCATTGCCGCGCTGCTCGGCGCGATGAACGGCGAGCGGCTCGAGGGGGCGATCCGCCAGACATTCGACGCCGCGGATTATTTCGGGGGGATCAGCAAGCCGCTGGTCGCCCAGGCGATTCACGAAGCCGGCTTCGCCGAAGACCAGGTCAAGACGGCGAAGATGAAGAAGGGGGACGTGGTCGCCTTTGCCATCGCCAACGTTCCAGGCACCGGCTGGCTGCCGCCCGAGTTCCGAACCGCCCATTATGCCGGGCCGGGGAGGGCAGGCTGATGCGTGGCTCTCCCATATCCGCATCCAGTTCGGGACGCCCGTGGCGCGAGGCACGCGACGCCGAGATCGTCGAGCATGCGTTGGCGGGGCGGCCGCCCGTCGTCATCGCCGAGACCATGCGGATCTCGATCGAGACGATTTATGGCGTGCTGCGAAAGGCCCGGAGCTCCGGCATTGCCGTTCCCGCCTTTGCGCGGCGGCCGCCGGGCGACGAGCCACGCCGCTTCGGCCCTGTGCGCCGCATGCAGGCGACGCTGCACGATCGCGGAGCCGAACGCCCATGGGCGGAAGGTGACGACGCCCAACTCGCCTCTCTCCTGCGGCGCGGCGTTCGACTGACCAGCGTGGCCGCCATGATGCGCCAGCCCTATGGCGTCATCTTCGCAGCCGCCGGCCGTCTCGGTCTGTTGCGGGTGCAGTCATGAGGGCGATGGTCAGCTCGCCGGCGCCGCTGCGTGCGCCCTATAGCCCAGTGCGGAGCGACTGGCCCAATTGCTATCAAATGCTGTGCGGCCATTGCGACCTGCAAGGCGGTTGCGCGGTCATCGAGGGCATGATCGAGATGGCGTCCGGCGGCGCCTGGCCCGAAGGTGGATGGGTCACGGACCCCGGCGCCGGGGTCACCTGCCTGTCCTATGTTCCCCGGGCGCGGCCGTCACTGCCGCGCCAGCAGCTTCGCGCCATCCAGCGAACCAAGGAATCGGCGCTGCCGTCGGTCTGCGGGGGCTGCGCGGCCCGTAAGGGCAGCGAAGCATCGACGAGCCTGCATACGCGGCGCGACTATCAGGCATGCGTCCGGTCGCGATCGCCGTTCGTCTGTCACGAGGACCCCAAACACGAACGGCTTTGCGGCGGTTGGTGCCGGGCGATCCAGAGGAGATCGACATGAACCGGTCCGAGCATCAGCGGGTCGCATAATGTTGCCGGGTCAACTCGCGCTGACGTTCCCGCCTGATAGATCGGCGACCAGGCCAGCCGAACCGATCGAGCGGACCGCCCTGATCGGTGGCGCCGACAACGAACTGCGCTGGTCGCTTCGCAGGCGATGGGCCGATGGTCCATGCGTCGCCTGGTGCGGCCTCAATCCCTCGCGCGCCGACGGGTCCATCGACGACCCGACCATGCTGCGCGAAATGGGCTTCAGCTTTCGGTGGGGGTTCGGATCGCTGGTCAAGGTCAACGTCTATCCGTTCCGCTCGCCTTCGCCTGTCGCACTCGCGGAGTGGCGCAAGCGGCTCGGCCGGAACGACATTGTCCTTCGCGACGCGGCCGAGCGGGCCGCTGCGGCGATCGCCGGCTGCGACCTCTTCATTGCGGCCTGGGGCAACGGCGCCGAGCCCGATGATCTGGCCCGGTGGCTCGCGATGGTCGAGCGCGCTCTCGGGTGTCCGATCGCCTGGCATTGCCTCGGCACGAATGCAGATGGCTCGCCACGTCACACGCTTTCGCGGGGGCGCAATCGCGTCCCTGACGACATGATCCCGGTCTACTGGAGCCCAAGCCGATGACGACGACCGAGGAATCGGGCCTGCCGACGGCGCTGCTGGATACGCCGCTCGCCATCATCGGCACGACGGGCTCCGGCAAGACCTATGTGGCGAAGGGTGCTGTCGAGCTGCTGCTCGAGCTCGGCCGCCGCGTCTGCATTGTCGATCCGCTCGATGTCTGGCATGGCCTGCGCACCAGCGCCGATGGCGTCGCGCCGGCATTCCCGGTCGTGATCTTTGGCGGCGATCATGCCGACGTCCCGATCAATCCGACCATGGGCGGACAGCTGGGTAGCCTGATCGCGCGAGGCGTGGCGCCGGCGGCGATCGTGGTCACCGCGGACATGACCGGCGGCGAAACCAATCGATTTCTGACGGCGTTCTTCGAGGAGCTCTTCGCCCGAAATCGGGAGGTACTGCATCTGGTTCTCGACGAGGCGGACGCCTTTGCACCTCAGAACCCGACGCCGGGCGCCGAGCGGCTGAAGGGCGCTGTCGACAAGATCGCGCGGCGCGGCCGCGTGAAGGGCTTCAGGCTGATGACGATCACGCAGCGGCCGGCGGTCCTGGACAAGTCCGTCTTGTCCCAGATCTCGACGCTGGTCTCGATGCAGCTGACATCGCCACAAGATCGGAAGGCGCTTGAGGGCTGGATCAAGGGTAACGCCGACGAGGGCGCTGCCAAGGTCGTTCAGGCCAGCCTGCCGAAGCTGGCGCGCGGCGAAGGGTGGATCTGGTCCCCGGCGGCCGATGTGCTGCGACGGGTCCATTTTCCGGCGATCCGAACGCTCGACACGTCGCGCACGCCGGAGCCGGGCGAGCGCCTGGTTGAGGCGAGGGCTGCGGCGACGGTTGATATTTCCGCGATCCGCGATGCGCTCGGTTCGGCCGCCGCGCCTGCGGCGCCGGATGTTGCGCCGACCAGCGCTCGCATTGCGCCCGAGGTGATCGAGCTGGAAAAGGCGTCGATCGAGCAGCGAGGCTATGAGCGAGGCTACGCCGAAGGGGCGCGCACGGGTGTCACCGTCGGCTGGAAAGCCGCTGCGACGTCGCTGCTCCGGGACATTGCGGGGTTTCGCAATGTCCCTGGCGAGCGCGACCATGATCTGATCGCCGATCTTCTCCTCGCGACCACTCGGCTCGGCGCCAGCGAGCAAGCGGCAAGTTTGCCGGTTGATGCGGCACCGGCGATCGTCGAGCCACTCCGACCGGCTGCCGCGCCGGTGCGCCGAAAGGCGGCGGATGCTTCATCAAGCTTGTCCGGGCCGCAGCGGCAGCTGCTCGAGGCGCTGGTGTTCTGGGCCGAGCTCGGCGAGCCCATGCCGACGCGCGCACAGATCGCCGCGGTCGCGGGATGGAAGGTCACGTCGGGACACCTCAGGAATATTGCCGGTTCACTGCGTGCAGCCGGGCTGGTCGACTATCCGGCCGAGGGGCGAGTATCGATGACGGACGCGGGCCGTTCCGCCGCACCTGAAGCGGATTCGAGCATTGGCGTCATCGAGCGGGTGAGTGCGATACTGTCCGGGCCGCAGAGGGATGCGCTCGGCGTTCTGCTGCGATCGGATGACGGCTGCCTGACGCGTGTCGAACTCGCACGCCGAGCCGGCTGGAACGCCTCCAGCGGACATTTGCGAAACGTGCTCGGCTCCCTTCGGACGCTCGATCTCGTAACCTATCCGGGCCCGGGAGAGGTTGAACTGACGGCCTGGGTGAGGGCGGCCAGGGGATGAAGAACGCGGGGCATTCTGATGCTCCACCAGCGTTTGCCGATGCGGCCACAGTTCAAACATCAGAACAGCGATGGTTGTGCCAATCGATCGACACGCAAGACACCGTTGATAAGCCAGACGTCCGGATATCGCGAATGCGTGCCCATGGCCAATACCATCCCCAGTCGAGGGTATTCGACGCCGAACTTCTCTATCATGCGCTCCAGCGCGGTCTGCTCGCCGTACAATCTCGACCATCTGAAAAATGTGGCTTCGATCTCCCAATCTTGGCAGGTTCCCTGACGATCGCCGTCTTCGGTCCGATAGCGGTAGATGAACCGGTAAGGGCAGGGCTGATACGCGGCCAACTCCTTCGCGAACAGATCGACCTGACGCGCCAGCAGCTCAAAACTTCGACGATCCCGGTCGAACTCCTCCTGAGGTTTGCGCTCGTACGAGAAGCCCAGAATTTCAGGGCGGATGACAGCTAGACTTCTGCCTTGCTCGCGCTCTTTGACTAGGCTCGAAACCACTGCCTTATCGACGAAACTGGCTCTTTCCGACTGCTTGAGCTCGCGCAAAATCCGGATCGTATCCTGATCAACGCGCTGACTTTCGAACCGCCCGTCATCCTTCGGTTTGCGCCAGTTATATCTGATCTGGTCCCATCTACCGAACTGCTGATCCTTGGTGAGCCGACGGAACGCAATCGGATAGAGGCGCCGCCAATTCCCGTAGATGTCCAAGCCGGCGCAGCAGACGGTCTCCCCGCGGGCAGTGGCGTTGGGGGCTGCCTTGATAAGGATTACGACTTCATCGGAACCCGACTTGCTCTGCTCGGTCATGTAGCGCTCGGTCCGCTTTCTCGATCGTCATGGCCAAACCTGCTTTGACGCCGAGGTGCGTAACGACAAATCCCGCCCTACGCGTCATCGCATCCGCAACCATTCGACGATGACAATTTGAAAAATCGCGTTCAAAGCAGAGTAAGCATGCCGAGCGTCCGGTTGCAGCAGCAATTGCACTATCCAATCCGAGTTGTGCTGCATCCGTTGTCAAATGTTGTGAATAGATCGATCGGAACTCGTCGAACCGACCCTCTCGCGCTGCGATCCTACCTGCCTTGGGGTCGCCGAGAGACCTGATGTGCAAATAGTCAATTCCTGCTGCAGCCAATTGAGACTCTAGCGCGCGTTTTGAAAAGCCAGGCTTTCGCGAGATCGGTACGTCCCGCACGTCGACGACGAGTTCTATGTGACGAAGGGCTAGCGTAGCCACGAAGTCGGCCAGTACGCTGCCTTCATATCCGATGGTGTATAGGGCGCGGCTGGTGAAGTCCGGCTTTATGGTCATTGCACTGCCCTCTGGCGAAGCATCTCGTTATGAGAGACGCCATAATCCATGGCTGTGCAAGAAATGGTTCATTTCATGCCGATCTTGACAATCTCTTCGTGAAACTGCCGGACGATGTCGTCGATCGCGGCATTCTCCCATCGGCGGATGGTCTCGTCATGTTTGCCGAATTTCGCGGCCAGCTTCCATGTTGGCGTGCCGAACGCTCGTGCGGTGATGATCCGCACATTGCGCGCCCCATCGTTCTGCCGGCCAAGCCAGGACAGCCAGGCGAGCACGTCGAGATAATGATCGATGTCCTTGGGCTCAGGAGAGAACCGCGCTGCCCGCGCGGCCTGCCAGCCGAACGACTCGACGGCTTCGCGCACGTGCTCCGGCATGCATGAGCGTGGGCTGCTCAGCCAGCCACGCTCGCGATCGGGCTGCGCTGCAAGGGTCAGGATAGCCCTATAGAGAAGCTTGGCGCAGCCATCCCGCAGAAGTCTGGCGTGTTCCCGGCTGGGGGAGCTTGCATAAGCGCGCTGGGTGCCGGCGACGTGTGCGGCTGAAGACGGAATCGGTAGGCCCTCCTTGGCGGGGAGAACCGGGTGCGGTGACGGCAACTATACAATCGTATCACGCAAATCCGATCCCCGCAAAAATTGCCGGCAGTTAAGTGGAGGGTGAGTTTGAATGCCAGATCTGTTCGATGGAGGACATGCATCGCCTCGCGATCAATTGCCTCCTGTTGGCCCAACGCCGTCTTTCTTGAGGACTGTGCATGGCGCCCTGAGCGGTCGGCCGGTTAGAGCAAGGCTCCTTGATCAAATCCATGTGGGGAGCATGGATGGAACGTATCGCGCTCCGGCGCCACCGTCTGGCAGAATTTCCACGATCCTCGCCAGATCCTCGGGCGTCAGGTCTAAGTCGACAGACGCAATGTTCTCATCCAGGCGGTCTTTGCGGCGCGTTCCCGGAATTGGCACGATGTCGTCACCCTGTGCGAGAAGCCATGCAAGCGCCAATTGCGAAACGGTTGCGCGTTTGGCCCTCGCAAGTTCAGTGAGCTGCCGTACCGCTTCCATGTTCCGCTCAAAATTGCCTGGCTGCCAACGCGGATCGAAGCGCCGCATGTCGTTGCTCTCGTACTCGGCTGCGGGCTTGACGGCTCCTGTCAAGAAGCCCCGGCCGAGCGGAGAGTAGGCGACGAAACCAATTCCGAGCTCGCGAAGTGTTGGAAGCAGAGATTCAACCTCACGCTCGAACACTGAATATTCGGTTTGCAGGGCGGTGACGGGCTGAACGGCATGTGCCCGACGGATTGTGGCGGCGCCAGCCTCGCTGAGGCCGAAATATTTGACCTTGCCGGCTTCGATCAGATCACGAACGGTGCCGGCGACATCCTCGATCGGCACGTTCGGATCGACCCGGTGCTGGTAGAGTATATCGATCTGCTCTATTCCGAGATTGCGGAGACTGTTATCGGCGACTTCGCGGATGTGGTCCGGCCGGCTGTCGGTGCCGAAATCGTGGGTGAAACCGAACTTGGTGGCGATAACGATGTCGTCGCGAAAGCCCTTCACCGCCTCGCCCACGATCTTTTCGTTTTCGCCCCAGCCATACATCTCGGCCGTGTCAAAAAGAGTCACACCCCGCTCGTAGGCATGCTTGATCGTCTCGACACTTTGGGCGTCATCGCTCGATCCATATGCTATTGACACACCCATCGCGCCGTAGCCGATCGCAGAAACAACCGGGCCGTCTTTTCCAAGTTTGCGGTACTTCATCGTGCATTCCCTGATCGCGCACTGTGCCCATTCGCTAAGGCTCCAACATGCGCTCGGTCCATCGGGCTCTTGCTGTCGCTTGCTCAGTTGCCGAGCATGGCCAGGAGGTCGGCTTCCGGCAGACCAGGATCGGCCAGTGGATTGGCGCTGACCTGAGTGTACCAGTCTGGCGGCACTTGCACCTTCGGGCGAGAGAAGCGGATCCAGTCGACTTCCAATATCATGTCTACCGGCGCATCGCGGTTTACGGTGCGGTTGACGACGTCAGGGTTGTCGGCGCCAATCGGGACGTTGTCACTGATGGTGTAGGCGTTCAAACCGACCTGCATGACCGGATTGCTCTCCATGCGATAGAAGCGGTCACGCACCTGCCAAGCCGTCTCGCCTTCCGGGCGCGCCATGACGATGATCGACACACCGACTCGCACCATGCGCAACTCCACCCAGCCGCTGGGGAATGGTCGCAACTTCAAGGAGGAGTAGCTGTTGAAGGTCGACTTCGCCTCCGTCATCTGCTGACCAGCCACATATCCAACGCCGGTGGTAAGGAAATGCCAGTTCTCGGAACGCGGCACCCAGGTCTTTGAGTCCAATTTGTTTGGAACACGCGCCATCAGGCCGCCCAAAGACCATGTACCTCCAGCAATTGCCTTTTCCGCTCCGCGCACCCTCACACGAGCACGAACATCGAAGTCGCCATGGACTTCGCGGAAGAGAAACGGCGCGTTCAGGTCATAGATCCAACCCGAATGGTATGGCTCGATATGCAGAGTACCGGGCGTTGTGACCCCAACATCCACCTTCTTGACTTTGTTCGGCCAGCCATACGCTTCATGAAACCAAGTCCAACCGCTCAGGCTGCCGCCGTCAAACTCATCCGACAGTGTTGCCAAATCGTCCTGCGCCGCGGCCGGCCAGGCGACCGAGGCCGCGAGCAGACCTGCTACAAATGCCATGAGTACGCGCACCGCACTTCTCCCTTCTGGACATCGAAACATAAGCGCCCGACGAACGGCCCCTTGCGCCATGTCGGCAGCCTCTAGCTTAACGGTAGGTCTTCGGGATCGTTGGCACGTGCCCAATTATCCTGACATCTTGCCTAATTCTCTCGATACGTTGTGTTTGGTCGGGAGGTTGCACTACCCTAGGGAGATGAGCACACTTGAAGAACTGCGGCGCTTGGCGCTGCAACACTCGACCAAGCAGAAGACGGTCACGCCCATCGCGCGGTTCGAGTTCCTGCGCCAGGCAATGGCTACAGAGCTGGTTCCGGTACTCTATGTGCCGGTTCTCTGCCTCGTCCTCCAGGGCGCGAAGCGCGTTCTGATCGGCGACACGGTGCTGAAATACAAAGAAGGCGAGTACTTCGTCGCAGCAATCGAAGTTCCGGCCCTTGGCCAGATCGCCGAAGCGAGCAGCGATCGGCCTTACCTCGCCATCAATTTCTATCTCGATCCGGCGATCATTGCATCAGTGCTGCTGGAAACGCCCAGCGTAGCAGAGGCCTCCGTGGCGTGTGGATTTGCGGTCAATTCGGCGGATCCGCATCTCTTGGATGCGTGGCGAAGAATGAGCGACCTGCTCAACAGACCGGAAGAAATATCTGTGCTCGCGCCATTAATAGAGCGGGAGATCATTTTCCGACTGCTCAATGGTCCCCAAGGAGCGCTCCTGCAACAAATCGCCAATTCCAACAGCCGCCTCTCCCGAATTCGAACATCAATGGCATGGATACGAGAGAAGTATAACTCATCGATTGGTGTCGAGGATCTCGCCAGAGTCGCTGGGATGAGTGTTTCAGTATTTCATAAACACTTTAAGGCTGTGACGACGTTGTCTCCGATCCAATATCAGAAGCAAATTCGCCTTCATGAGGCCCGCCGGCGAATGCTTGTCTTGCAAGATGACATTGCCAGTGCTGCTTTCTTCGTTGGATATGAGAGCGTCTCCCAATTTAGCCGAGAGTACAGACGACTGTTTGGGGCTTCGCCGGCCAAAGACAGCAAACGTCTGCGTTCGATATCGAGTCCAGATGTCTTGGCGTCAGGCGATTAGCGAGAAGCCGTTGACCATAGCGTCGGACGGATGGGGTTGTGACCCTCATCCTTGGGGCAACATGCAGCGCAACCAGAATACGAATGTCCGGTTCGGTCGCACGGCGGCGATTGGACGCTTACACGCCGACGTTCGTACAGGTCGCTAGACGAAGTTACGGTGCCAAGGGTCTATGTGATCAGAATGTCAGGCAACAGGCTCGATAGGACCAGAAAGAGCGCAAGGACGAATGACTAGCGCAATCGGAATTCTCGAAATTTCTTCGGCTAATGCCCAGTCCGCTTTCGGATCGTTTCCCGCTCCCGGAGAGCTCTGCTGGTATTCGGTGCCTTCCGAATTCAATCTGACCTACTGCCGGATCTCCCAATTTGCGGCTGCAGATGCATCTTCGACGTCGCTGACGTTGACCCGCTTCAACCATTCGAGCTTGTGCTCGAGTGTCGGTCCTTCGCCATAGCGGGGACGGTTGAACTTGTGGCCCATCAAGTCGGCCTGCAGGCGATCGGGCATGTCGGCGGCCGTCAAGCGGTCCTGGAAGCTGTGGCGAATCGAGCGTATATAATTCGTGTTCGACAATACGGCCTCTGCGTACCAGCTTTTGTACCAGAAAAAGCACCAGACGCCCGAACCAACCTCCTCTGAAAGCTGCTGAACGCTTGGATTTTGCGCCCAATCAGAGTTTAGTTCGAATCCCGCTCCCTCCGCCATCAACTAACCCATTGATATTGTTATTCTTTTTGTCTTTTGACGCTGCGAATTGGCCCGACATTTCCGCGGCTTGCGGCTGCCTCATCACCGGCGGGGGTTCGCGAGACCTTTTCCCCGCCGATTCTGTGCCGCTTTCTCGGCCGTGCCTCCCCGCCGGCTTTCGGCAGTACCAAAGCTCGGTCGGACCGGGACTGGGCGTTTCGTGGACTGCGTGCTGGCCGGTCCGGGCGGGCGAGGCGTTAGAAGACGGCGGTCCGGCACTATCGTCAGGCTTAGAAGAACGTTGGTTTCGGACCGCGGTCGACAGCGTCGCTGAGCACAGTTTGCGGCAGGTAGGCCATGATGACGGTGACAGGGCCATGAACGCACTTGGCTGGAAGCGATGGCCGGAATTGGGCTCAGTGAGCCTTGACGCCTCGATGCAGAGGGGGGCGAGGATCGTGCCTGCTACGCCGTCATCGACCGGCTATGCGAATCCGAGCGCCTGCCGCTGCCCGGCCCAATCGACGGGAAGTCGCGTATCCACCATGAGCTTGTTCGCGCTGAGTTCGACAGGCTGGCGACCCACAAGAATCACCTTCCGAGCCGGATCCCGCTTAACGCCTGAGCGAAGTCCTGGCCGACGATCCGGAACTCGCCGGCGTCGACCGACTGACCTTCCCGCAGAGCTTTCGCTGCACCAATCTCGCCCTGTGGGATGGAAAAGAACAGGACCATCGCCATGACTGGATGATCCGCCTATTCGCACCGACGAATTCGTCGCAGCGATCGTCTACTGGCGCCCACGGACGAACAACTGCGCCTTCTTCTTTGCGAACAGCATCGGCGGCTGATGGAACGGCGAAGGGTAAGGCACCCTGAGTTCCATCGATGGGGAACTCTACTCTGCTACCTTCGGCGCCAAAATGCCAGCGCCAGCAACACCGTCAGGACAAGATGCAGCGCCACCGCCGGCCAAAGCAGGACGCCGACAGGACCGCCCGCCGTGCCAAACCGCGCCAGTCCGAGCGTCACCAGAGTGCTGTAGAGCAGCATGCCGAGCAATGGTGGCCCCGGCCAGCACGCAACGCCGAGCGCGGTCAGCGCGATGCCGGCGAGGCGCGCGATATCGCCGGCGACCCCTTCAAGCGGCTGGCCGAGCAGCAAGTGCCCGACCAGCGATGGCACGATCAGCAGGGCGATGCCGGTAGCTGTCTCTGCGACGGCAGCGAAGACCAGAAGACGCTTCATGACATCTCAGGGCGGATCGGGCACGCCGCCGCCGGACTGCGCAGCATGCCACGGTCCCCGTCAGGGCTTGACGGCAGCATCGCGATCCGGCTCCAGTTTGACGGTCAGTCTATCGATCTTGCCGGTGAACTTGAACGGCGACTCGTAGCGATCCTCGACGAGCGCCACGCCCGTCCGCGTATCGAGGCCGACATCGAAGGTCTCGTCCTCGGGGAAGGTGATCGGCGTCGTGTGATCGAGCGCATTGCGAGCGACCTCCTTGCCGTCGACGGACAGCACGCCGGTTCCTCCCTTGCCGAGGCCCGGCTCGGCCGACTTGAAATCGAAGACGATCGTGTGCTTGCCCGGCTCTAGCTGCGGCCCTTCCCAAAGCGTCCGCTTCAGATCGAGCAGATTGTAGAGGAAGACGACCTTGCCGCGCCCGATGCCGAACTCGCCCTTGCCGAGATAGAGCCCATAGCCACCGAAGCGCCCGCCCTCGGTGACGATCATGCCCTCGGCTCCGCCATCAGGAATTTCGACCTCCGCCGTGATGGTATAGGACTTGTTCAGGACGCTCGGCGCCGCGCTCGGCGGGACGCCGCTGAGTTCGCCGGAATAGGTGAACTCGGTCTGGCCGGCGGTCAGGCTCGGACGTGGGGTATTCCAGCGCGTGAGAGTCGAGTTGTCGAGCGGCAGGACGTTGTATTTCGCCGCCTCGGAGTAGAAGAGCGCCTTCATCTCGTTGACTTTGTCCGGCATCTTCGCTGCCAGATCGTCAAACTGGGTCGGGTCCTTGTCGACGTTGTAGAGCTCCCAATTGTAGCCGGTGATCACGTCCGGCGGCGTCTTGGTGCTGAGTTCCCAGGGCAGCGTGACGGGTGTCGTCGCCGCAACCCAGCCATCGTGGTAGATGGAGCGGTTGCCGAGCATCTCGAAATACTGGGTCGTGTGCGGTGTCGGCGCGTCAGCATTCGCCTTGTCCCAGGTATAGGCCATGCTGGTCCCTTCTATCGGCTTCTGCGGAATGCCGTCGATCGCGGCAGGCGCCGGAATGCCGGTGGCATCAAGGATGGTCGGCACGATATCGATGACATGCGAGAACTGCCGGCGGATGCCACCGCCCTCGGGAATGTGACCCGGCCAGGACATGGCGACGCCCTGCGCCGTGCCGCCGAAATGCGACGGCACCTGCTTGACCCATTTGAACGGCGTGTCCATCGCCCAGGCCCAGCCGGCCGCGAAATGCGGGAAAGTTCGCTCCGAACCCCAGAAAGGATACCAGAGATACTGGTCCTTCACCGGCACTGCGACGCCGTTGAAGGTGGTGAACTCGTTCGGCGTGCCGTTGAGCATGCCCTCGGCTGAGGCGCCATTATCGCCACCGATATAGATGATCAGCGTATTATCGAGTTCGCCGAGGTCGTCGACCGCCTGGATGACGCGGCCGATCTCATGGTCGGCATAGGCGAGATAGGCGCCGTAGACATCTGCCTGCCGGATGAACAGCTTCTTTGACTCGAGGTCGAGTGAGTCCCATGTCGGGAGGGTGTCCGGCCAAGGCGTCAACTTCGCGCTCTCCGGCATGATGCCGAGTCGCTTCTGGTTGGCGAAGATCGTTTCGCGCACCTTGTTCCACCCCTCGTCGAAGAGATGCATGGCGCTGATCTTCTTGACCCATTCTTCCGTCGGATGATGTGGGGCGTGCGTGGCACCCGGAACGTAGTAGACGAACCAGGGCTTGCCGGGAGCGACTTCCTTCAATTGCTTCACATGCTGGATCGCTTCGTCGGCCATCGCGGTCTCGAGGTTCCAGCCGGGATTGCCCTCGAAGGGATAGATTGCCGTCGTGTTGCGGAAGAGGTTCGGCTGCCACTGGCTCGCGTCGCCGCCGACGAAGCCGTAGAAATAATCGAAGCCCATGCCGTTCGGCCACTGATTGAACGGTCCCGCCTGGCTCGACTGGAACGACGGCGTGTTGTGATCCTTGCCAAACCAGGCTGTCGAATAGCCATTGTCGCGCAGTATTGTGCCGATCGTGCCCTTGTCGATCGGGATGATCGAATCGTAGCCGGGGAAGCCGGTCGAGACCTCGCCGACCACGCCGAAGCCGACCGAATGGTGGTTGCGGCCAGTGATCAGCGCCGCCCGCGTGGGCGAACACAGCGATGTCGAATGAAAGTCGGTGTACCGCAATCCGGCCTGCGCAATGCGGTCCATCGTCGGCGTCGGGATGACGCCGCCGAACGTGCTCGGCGCGCCGAAGCCCTGATCGTCGGTCATGATCAGCAGCACATTCGGCGCGCCCTTCGGCGGCACGACGCGGGGTGGCCACCACGGCGTCGAGTCCGAGGCCTTCTCCTTGATGACGCCACCAAAGGGCGGTGGCGGCGGCGGAAGCTGCGACCCGCTGATGGTCGTGGTCGCGCTCGGTGATCCGGCGACGCCGGTTACGGTTTGAGCCGCCGATTGCGCGAGGCCGAACGAAATCAGACCCACGCTCGCCAGAAGAACATGAAAAGCCCGCATATCAGCACCTCCCCGACGCATGCCAGGTGACCCTTGCAAAATGCCGCTCGGCACGTTGGCCGTCGTCATGGCAAGACTGCTGGACTGTTGATCCCGGTCGCCGAGGACGTCAATTGATACGAAGGCGAGGGCCATGGAGATTCTGGCGTGTCGGGTCAAATCGCTCTATGGTCGCCCCGTTCTCGATTGCCCAAGGGCATTTGGGCATCGGTCGCACGGAGACCGGCCGACGATGGCGACATCCATCCCCTTGATCCGCGCGGCGCCGCTGCAGATTATCTTGCGCTGGCTTGATGCTCAGGGTCGGCCGGCAGGCGATCGGTTGCGAGCGGTAGACCTCGCCTATGTCGCCAGATGTTCAGCCGAACTCCCCATACCGCTGCTTCCCGCCCTCAGACTCCTGCGGCTGCTGGCCTTGGTCGAAGGACCGGACATCGCCGCTCGGATCATCTCGCAGAGTAACGTTGCAGACTTCGGCAATTTCGGCCGCGTCATCCTCGGTTCGGATACGCCGCGTCATGCACTCAACCGGATCGTTGCAGCGCTGCCCCGTTACTCGACGCACGAATATGTTGCCGTCGAGCCAATTGCCGGCGGGCTGTGCGTGCGGGTCGGATGGTCGCTGGTGCTGGATGATGAGCGCATGCACCTGTCGCAGCAGTTCGCTGCGTCGCTTGTCTGCGGGCTCTATGCGGCGACCTGTCGTGGCCAGACGCCGCCCCGCAGCCTCCGGATGCGTCGGCATCCAGATTTTGGCATTGAGCATCTTCGCCCACTGTTGGGACCGTCTCTCGCTTCGACTGACGCGGCGACATTGGAGATCGATCTAGACGATGCCGTCCTGGATGCGCCTCTATCCTTCGGAGCGAAGGGGTTGGCGCTTCCAGACAGCGACTGGGTACCGCTGCGGGGCGATGGCTCTTTCAATCACTCAGCGCGACTTGTCCTTGCGGCGATGGTCATCGATCCACCTGTGACCATCCAGCGACTGGCTCTTGCAGCCGGCATGTCATCGCGTTCGTTACAGCGCGTTCTGACCGCGGAAGGGACGAATTTCAGGCGCCTCAGGGACGAAACGCACGAGGCGAAGGCGCTCGGCGCACTGAAGGACGGTTACAGAAATTTGTCGGCTGTTGCCGGCCATCTCGGCTATTCGGAGCAGTCGTCGCTCAGCCGTGCAGTCCGGCGTTGGACCGGCGCTCCACCCGGGCATATCGCCTCAAAGGGCTAGCCGAATGGCGACGGGGCTCACCAAAGCGCGTTCAGGATAGACCTGCTTGCGCTTGAATATCCCGCAATCGAACCAGACTGCCGGCCAGACCAGGACACCTATCGGCAACGCGATCGTAGGGACGGTTGAAATGAGCCCGCCTTGGTCATCTCCCCCCGCGCAGCAATCCTCCGATCTGGCATCATGCCAACGCATGACAACGACCTCATCCGAAAGAGAGCAATCGTTGGTCGACTTGGAGTTCGCTTGGCGGACCGCTCCCAGCATTCGACAATCGGACTTCGCAAAGCGACAATCTCTGCCCGCCTTGCGGCAGGGCAACACTGCGTAACGACAATGCCGAACCGATATTCGACAAAGCGATCCCGCATCTGCGCAATCGGATCCCACAGGCGTGCAGTCCGATCCAGGCGAACGACAATGCAATCCCGCCAAACGACAATCGCTTTTCCCTGATAGCGACTGCGAACGCCGCTCCAGAGTCGGAAAATCGGCCCATCAATTCAACAGAGGATTTCGGGTAACCCACGGAAACAGCGTCATTTTCTAGCGGGCGTCCCCATCCGAGCCGAGAGAAAGACGCTCTCTGGCGTTTCTGCTCCGAACAGGGAATGCAGGCAGAGACGGGTTTGCAACGGACTGCGTCCGCCGCCATCAATTAACAAATTGATATTATTGCTCTTTTTGTCTTTTGACGCTGCGAATTGGCCCGACATTTCCGCGCGTTGCGGCTGCCTCATCGCCGGCGTGGTTTCAGGAGACGTTTTAGGCGCCGATTCCGCGCCGCTCTCTCGGCCGCGTCTCCCCGTCGGCTTTCGCCAATACCGAAGCCAGGCGGGCTGGGACCGGGCGTTCGCAGACTGCGCGCTTGCCAGCGTGTCTGAGCGCGGCAGGAGGCGACAACCGCAGGGCAGCCAGGCGACTCCGAAGAACTTTGGTTTCGCATCACTACCAGCGGCATCGCTGCCGCCCGAGCGACCAACGGGCTACGGAAATCGTGGGAGGCCATGGGACGTTTCTGGCTGGAGCGACGGCAGGGCCGGCTGGCAGTATTCCCCCAGCCGGCATCGATTTATCGGGTTCTTTGATCGTGTCGCCAAGCGGTCCGTGAGACCGCTACTCGAACCCAAGCGCCTGGCGCTGTCCCGCCCAGTCGATCGGAAGACGAGTATCGGCCATGAGCTTGTTCGCCGTGAGTTCGACCGGCTGCCGGCCATCAAGAATGGCGGCGATGATACCGGGCGCCAAGAAGGCCACCCGAGGCCGGGCCGCGAAAGGACCGCAGGCGTATTGTCTGACGAGGCATAACCACGATTCCTGACCCGAGATGACCGTTGATGGCTGCCCCCGTTGGCCCGTTCATAAATCCTCTGATCCGCTAGCTGTCGCGATCGGATAGCGCAATGGCGTCCTCTGCGACTGCGGGATTGACCGCCACAGGCCAGATGTTCGCTCATCAAGTCAGAAAGGAAGCGAACATGGCACAGACAATCCTCATCACCGGCGCCTCGAGCGGCCTCGGTCGCGCAACGGCCATGCAATTCCATGCCCAAGGCTGGAACGTCATCGCCACCATGCGCTCGCCCGATCAAGAGAGAGCGCTCAACGCGCTCGACAATGTGCTGGTGACGCGCCTCGACGTTCAGGATACCGCTTCAATCGACGCTGCGGTCCAGGCCGGCATCGCGCGGTTCGGACGGATCGACGCGCTGGTGAACAATGCCGGCTACGGCGCCTACGGCCCTCTGGAAGTGACGCCTGCCGATAAGATTCGGCGCCAATTCGAGGTCAACGTACTGGGGCTGCTGGCGACGACGCAAGCGCTGATCCCGCATTTCCGCGCCCTGCATGGCGGTACAATCGTCAATGTCGCCTCGGTTGGCGGGCGGTTCGCCTTCCCGCTCGGTACGCTGTACCATGGGAGCAAATTCGCCGTCGAAGGGCTGACGGAAGCGCTGATGTACGAGATGGCCCCGCTCGGCGTCCGCGTGAAGCTGATCGAGCCGGGCGGGATGCAGACCGACTTTGGCGGACGCTCACTTGATTTCAGCAATGATCCGGCAATTGCGGAATATCAGCCGCTGATCCAGTGTGTGCTTGATGTGATGGGCCCGGCCATGGCGCAGGGCTCGACGCCCGAGCGTATCGCAGAAATCGTCTATCACGCCACGACCGATCACAGCGACCGGTTGCGTTATGCCGCTGGTGACGACGCCGTCCAGCAGATCACTGCGCGGCAGGCAACCGATGACGAATCATTCTTCGCCGCCATGCGCGCGACGTTCAACCTGGCAACCTGAGGCGTTCACCGGGAACGATTGGCGGGTTAGGCTACGCAAAATAATCCAGGTGCATTGATGGTGACTACGCCACATCCGCTTTACGCGCTCGATACGACATGGCGCACGCTATTGGCCGATCTTGGCTTGCGCCCCGCCGATGTGCTGCGCCGGGCGGGACTATCGGATGATTTGCTGACACAGCCGTCTGTGCGCCTGCCTTCCGAAGACTACTACAGGCTATGGGCGAGTATCGAGGACGCCTTGGCCGATCCATTGTTGCCCCTACGTTTGTGCACCGGCGTGAGAGCGGAATCGTTCTTGCCGCCCCTTTTCGCGGCGTTGTGCAGCCCGAACCTGCTGGTGGCCTTGCAGCGCATCGCAAAATATAAGGCGCTGATCGGGCCTATCCGGCTCGGCGTGGTGCAAGAGCCCGACCGGGTGACGGCGGAGTTCAGCTGGTTGGATGCGCCGTGGACGCCGCCGCCGTCGCTAGTGATGATGGAACTTCTGTTCACCGTTCAACTGGCGCGGATGGGAACACGGGAGACGATCCGACCGATTGAATTCTCGATCGGCACCGTGCCGGGGCCGCTGGCACCATATGAGGAATTTCTCGGAATTCGTATCCGTCGGGCTAACAGCCATCGGGTGGTTTTTGATGCGCGCGATGCAGCAATGCCGTTCCTGACCTCGAACAATGCGATGTGGTCGATGTTCGAGCCAGACTTGCGACAGCGACTTGCCGATCTGGACGCAGATGTGAAGACAGCGGAGCGAGTCCACGCAGTTCTGCTCGAAGGCTTGCCGAGCGGGTTGATCGGCATGGACGCGATCGCCTCGAAGCTAGGCTTGAGCAAGCGCAGCCTCCAGCGGCGGATCGAAGCTGAGGGCACCAGCTTTCAGGAGATTTTGAGAGGCACTCGCAACGCGCTGGCGCGGCATTATCTCCGCAAGACGAGGATGCCGATTGCCGAAATATCCTTCTTGCTAGGCTTTGACGAGCCGAACTCTTTCTACCGTGCCTTTCGCAGTTGGGCAGGGATGACCCCGGAAGGTTTTCGCACTGCGTCGTCGTGAAAGCTGTCATGAACAGCGAAGACAACGCGCAATTTAGCGGATCGCCATCCTGCTCGCGAACGAGCATTTCTGTCGTGAGACGACGTTTCAGCAGTGTTCAGCGACCGACAGAGATTGGTCGGGTGCCGCCGAGAGCGAATGCCGCTTCATGGGACTAATCTGACGTTCGCGCCGCGCCAGACCTAGGGCAGCTTTTACCGTGAGCCACCGTCCGACTGGCTGGCCGCCCTCATCGTGTAAATCATGATGTCGACGCCCAGCGGTACACCGTCGGGTTCAAGCGCATCATTTCGCAGGAATGCTCAGCCATGCACGCGTTCCGCCAATGTCGCGCAACCTGATCGGAGACCGCTCACAGCGGCTAGTCCATCTCTTCAGCGGGACAGAAACGGCGCAAGCGTCTCGGTCGCCCAGTCAACGAACACCCTGACCTTCGGCGACAAGTGCCGATTGTCCGGGAACAGGATCGATATGGGCGTCGGCACTGGCCGATAATCCGCCATGACCTCGACCAAGGCGCCGGATGCGAGATCGTCGGCGAAGCGATAGCGCGGCGCCTGAACCATCCCGCACCCCAGTCGTGCCGCCGCGGCGCTCATGTCCGCACCGCTGACGAGCAGACGTGCCGGCAACGCCACCTCCACGACCGCGCCATCGACGGTGAACTCCAGAGGTAAGGGTCGGCCGGTGCGGGAGGACACGAAGCCGATCATTTGATGCCCCGCTAGCCGGTCGGGCGCTAAGGGAACGCCGTAACGCTCAAGATAGGCGGGACTGGCGCAGGTGATCTCCTCGATCGTGCCAAGGCGCCGGGCGACCATGCTGCTGTCGGCGAGCGTTCCTGCGCGCACCACGCAGTCCACCCCCTCTCGCACGAGATCGACGTAGCGCTCGCCTTCGCTGAGATGGATGCTCAGCCGGGGATGCTGCGCCAGAAAGTCGGGAAGCCCCGGCAGCAACATGGTCCTGGCAAGCGACCCTGCGACATCGACGCGCAACCGACCGGATACGGTCCCGGAGGCGGTCTGGTCCGCATCTTCCAGATCGGCGAGGATCGCCGTGCAGCGTCGGTAATAGGCATCGCCTTCGCTCGTCGGCCGAACCTGCCGCGTCGTACGGTGGAGCAGGCGGGCGCCGAGCCGCCGCTCCAGTGCCTGAATCGTCGCCGTCGCGGCGGGGCGGGACATGCCGAGGTCAGCCGCTGCAGCACTGAAGCTTCCGCGGTCCACGATACGCACGAACAGCTCAAGAGCGGTCAGCCGGTCCATGATGTTTTGTTCCTCCCTGCGGAACAGTGATGTCTGATCATTCGGTCTAAATGTCCTGCGCGGGGACCATAATATACAGGGACGCAAACAATCGGAGAAAACACCATGTCTACATCTGCACGCATCGCCATCGTCACGGGTAGCAGCCGCGGGATCGGCAGGGACGCCGTGCTCCGCCTCGCCGAGCGGGGCGTGTCTTCCATCGTCACCTACAATAGTCGGCAGGATGAAGCCGCAAAGGTGGTCGAAGCCGTCCGGGCGGCAGGCGCAAATGCAGTGGCCTTGCAGCTCGACGTGAGCCGTTCAGAAAGCTTTGACAGCTTCGTCGCCGTCGTCGGTGAGGCGCTCGCCACTCTGGGCGCGAATCGCTTCGATTATCTCGTGAACAATGCTGGCACATCGTCAACCGCGACGCTGGCGAATGGGACCGGGGAGGAGATCGACGCGCTGTTCGCCGTTCACTTCAAGGCCCCCTATCTGCTCACCCAGAAGCTGCTGCCGCTGATGAACGATGGCGGCCGCATCGTGAACATCTCTTCAGGGCTTGCCCGCTTCAGCCTGCCGGGACGGACCATATATGGACCGATCAAGGCGGCGGTGGAGACGCTGACCCGCTACATGGCGCTGGAGCTCGGGCCGCGCGGCATTACCGTGAACGTCGTGGCGCCGGGGGCCATAGCAACCGATTTTAGCGGCGGCGCTACTCGGGACAATCCGGAGATCAACAAGGCCATCGCCTCGCAGACGGCGCTGGAGCGCGTCGGAGGGCCCGAGGAAGTGGGGCCGGTCATCGCAGCTTTGCTGTCCGACGACTTTCGCTGGGTGAACGGGCAGCGGATCGAAGTCTCAGGCGGCTTCCGCCTCTGATGCGCGCGAGGGTGTGCGAGGGGCGGGTTCGGGCCTCGCATGCTTTCGGCGGCAAACTCATGTCGCGTGAGCGATGCGAACTCAGGCCTCCCAGAGAGCAGGTCGGCAGGCAATGTTGATGCGGCAGCCGTTCAACGATGATCAACCCGGCGCCCGCTTTCAGGAAGCCGGCGAGAGCGGGCGGATGACCGAGATTGGTCGAAAGCTGCCGCACTGCCGACTGAACTGCCCCGGCTTTGTCGGAGGCTCCAACTCCTGAGAGGATGGGGCTATGACGAGCAAGACGACGAACAAGTTTTCGCCTGAGGTGCGTGCCCGGGCGGTGCGGATAGTGCTGGATCACGAGGCTGAACACCCTTCGCGCTGGCAGGCGATCGTGTCGATTGCGGCGGAGCTCGACCGCCGGTCGAAGACATGATCGCGTTCATCGATGATCATCGCGATGCGTATGGGGTCGAGCCGATCTGCAAAGTGCTGCCGATCGCCCATTGACCTATCATGCGCATGTCGTCCGGCGGCTTGATCCGTCGAAGTGCTCCGCACGGGCGTTACGGGACGAGGTTACGGCCCTCCACCCGCTCTGTACTTCTCTCAGCAAACACCACTCCTTTGATTTTATGGCATGGCGTAACCGTGAGCACTTGAGACAGGGCCGATGTGTGACATGCGTCAAGAGCGGACTACGGGGTGAACGCCCAGAACGGACATTCAAGAAAGCCAACCTCTCCCAAAGCTAACTTGACGAATGGCTCCCGCCCTTGTGAGCAGGCTAAGCAAGCCGGAATCGTAGAGCTTCGATCAGCCTCGCGAAAGCCGGCGAGGTTTGGCGCCGGCTGGGGTAGTAGAGGTGATAGCCGTCAAAGATCGGCATCCAGTCGCCGAGAACTCGGACCAGTTCGCCGGCTTCGACATGCGGCATTACCATGTCCTCTGGAATGCATGCCAAGCCTGATCCGACGAGAGCCGCCGAAAGCATGTGATGGCTGCTGCTGAACGTCAGCTGGCCATCCACCCTCACATTGAGCCGGCGGCCACCATGCTCGAACTCCCACGCGTAGTTGCCACCATAGGTTGGTAGGCGCAGATTGATGCAGACATGCTCCGTCAGATCGTGAGGGCTTGAAGGCAATGTTCGGCCTTCGAAATAGTCCGGGGAACCCACGACGGCCATGCGCCAGTCCGGCCCGATCCTGACGGCGATCATGTCTTTCGCCAATTGCTCGCCAAGGCGCACGCCCGCGTCGTAGCGCTGCGCGACAATGTCGACGAAGCCGTTCTCGGCGATGATCTCCAGCTGGATATCCGGGTAGCTTTTGGTGAAATCCTGCAGCCTGGGCCAAAGCACCGAATTGATGGCGTGCTCGCCGGCACTCAGCCGGATCGTGCCCGCCGGCTTGTCGCGAAACTCGCTGACCTGTTCGAGCGCGGCGTCGACTTCCCGAAACCGAGGCTCGACCGTCGCGAGCAGGCGCTCGCCTGCGTCGGTGGGCGACACGCTTCGGGTGCTGCGCGTCAGGAGCCGGACGCCCAGACGCTTTTCGAGACGGCGGAGCGCGTGACTGAGTGCCGATTGGGACACGCCCAGGCGCGCCGCTGCGCGCGTGAAGCTCCGGTCCTGGGCGACCGTTATGAAGGCTATGAGGTCGGCAACATTATCGCGGTCCATTCATGAATCGGTATCATGAAGCGCCCATTTCGTCATCCATCGCGCTCACGATGAGCGCCGAACGGCTCTCTGGCAACGGACAATGCGCTGTCCGACTCCCCGTCGTTCCATGAATCCCATTCATAGGCTCAAGCAGGATGACGCCACTAATCAGCTGAGTGCGACGGGCTTACCTTGTCGTCGCAGCAAGGAGAGCCCTCATGAAGATTCAGCGCGCAGGTTCGCAGCCCTCCGCCAAGGGGCCGGCTGACTGGTTTACCGGAACAGTCAGGATCGATCCGCTCTATCCGGTTGAAGCCCCCAGCATCATGGCCGGAAACGCTGTGACCTTCGAGCCGGGCGCTCGCACCGCCTGGCATACCCATCCGCTCGGGCAGACGCTGATCATCACGGCCGGACGTGGTCTGGTGCAGAAAGCGGATGGCCCGATAGAAACGGTGCTGCCGGGTGACGTGGTTCGCTTCGCGCCGGGGGAAAAGCACTGGCACGGCGCCAGTGCCGCGACAGCAATGAGCCATATCGCGATCCAGGAATCCCTCGACGGCAAGGCGGTCGACTGGATGGAGCATGTCAGCGACGCGCAATACGGCATCGAGGTCGAAGGAAAGCCAGGCCGATGACCGACGTGACTGTTGTGATTGGCGCGGGCTCGATCGGCCAGGCCATTGCCCGCCGCGTCAGCTCGGGCAAGCATGTTTTGCTCGCCGACCTGCGGCTTGAGAATGCCGAGACGGCCGCCAAAGTCTTGCTCGATGCCGGCTTCGAGGTCAGCACTGCGGCCGTTGATGTATCATCGCGCGGTTCCGTCGAGGCGCTTGTCGAGACTGCGACGGCGCTGGGGGACGTGACCGGGCTGATCCACGCGGCCGGCGTTTCGCCCTCGCAGGCCAGTCCCGAGACGATCCTCAAGGTCGATCTCTACGGCACGGCGCTGGTGCTCGAGGCGTTTGGCGCCGTGATCGCCAAGGGTGGCAGCGGGGTCGTCATCGCCTCCCAGTCCGGCCACCGGCTGGGCGCGCTCACCGAAGATCAGAACAGGGCGCTGGCGACGACGCCCGCCGACCAGTTGCTAGCACTGCCCTGGCTGCAGCCATCCGCGGTTACGGACTCGCTCAACGCTTACCAATTGTCGAAGCGTGGCAATTCGCTTCGCGTGATGGCGGAGGCGGTTCGCTGGGGCAAGCGTGGTGCACGCATCAACACGATCAGCCCCGGAATCGTCATCACGCCGCTCGCCCGGGACGAACTGACCGGCCCGCGTGGCGCGGGCTATCGACGGATGATCGAGCTTTGCCCCGTGGGGCGTGCGGCTACGCCGGACGAGGTCGGCACTGTCGGCGCGCTCCTGATGGGCCCCGAAGGCGCCTTCATCACCGGCAGCGACTTCCTGATGGATGGCGGCGTGACCGCTTCCTACCGATACGGCGAACTGGCCCCGGATAACGGCCAAGCTCAGAAGGATGCCCGCCCGTGACAAACGTACCGAACCTGCAACTCAACAATGGCGTTCAGATTCCCGCCATCGGCCTCGGCGTGTTCCAGACGCCGCCTGACGAAACCACGGCAGCGGTGCAGGAAGCCCTTCGCGTCGGCTACCGCCATATCGACACGGCGGCCGCCTATGGCAACGAGCGAGAAGTCGGCGAGGGGATCCGCCGCTCCGGCATTCCGCACGAGCAGGTCTTCATCGAGACCAAGATCTGGATCAACGACTACGGCTTTGACGAAACCCTGCATGGGTTTGAAAAAGGCGCCCGGAAGCTGGGCGTCGATCAGCTCGACCTGCTGATCCTGCACCAGGCGCTGCCCTCCGCTTTCGACAAGACCCTGGCGGCTTACCGCGCCCTGGAGACGCTCCTGGCCGATGGCAAGGTTCGCGCGATCGGCGTCAGCAACTTCATGCCTGAGCATATCGAGCGCCTGCTGGCCGTGGCGAAGATCGTACCCGCGGTCAACCAGATCGAGGTGCACCCCTATTTCCAGCAGGCTGAACTGCAGGTTGTGAATAGGCGGCACGGCATCCTCACCCAAGCCTGGTCACCCATCGGCGGCATCACCTTCTACCGCGGCAACGGCAAGAGTTCGTTGGAAGACCCCACGATCCTTGGCATTGCAAAGACGCATGGCAAGTCGGCCGCGCAGGTGATGCTGCGCTGGGGCCTGCAGCAGGGCCGCTCGGTGATCCCGAAATCCATCAAGCCCGCCCGCATTGCCGAGAATTTCGACGTGTTCGACTTCGAACTGACCCCTGCCGAACTGGCAGCCATCGACGGACTGGAAACCGGCATTCGCGGCGGACCGGAGCCCGACTTCGTCACGCTCGACAATTTCAGCCGTCCGATCCCGGAAGCATGAGGAGACACGACATGAAAAGGCGACAACTCGGCGCCAGCGGCCTCGAAGTCTCCACCATTGGCCTCGGCTGCATGGGTATCAGCCAATCCTATGGCACACCGCTCGAACCCGCCGAGGGCATCAAGCTCATTCGTGGCGCTTTCGATCGCGGGATCACCTTCTTCGATACCGCCCAGGTCTACGGTCCCTATACGAATGAAGAGGTCGTCGGTGAAGCCCTGGCGCCGATCCGCGACGGGGTCGTCATCGCAACCAAATTCGGCTTCAACATTCCGGAAGGTGGCGGCATGGACAGCCGGCCCACCCATATCCGCGCCACGGTCGAGGATTCGCTGAAGCGCCTGCGCACCGACTATATCGACCTTCTCTACCAGCACAGGGTCGATCCCAAGGTGCCGATGGAAGATGTCGCCGGGACCGTGAAGGCGCTGATCGCGGAGGGCAAGGTCAAGTATTTCGGCCTCTCGGAGGCTGGCGTGGCCAATATAAGACGCGCGCATGCCGTGCAACCGGTCGCGGCCCTGCAAAGCGAGTATTCGCTCTGGTGGCGCGAGCCCGAGGAGCAGATCATTCCGACCCTCGAAGAGCTGGGTATAGGTTTTGTCCCCTTCAGCCCGCTCGGCAAAGGCTTCCTGACCGGCACCATCGACGCCAGCACCCGCTTCGCCGCAAACGACTTCCGCAACCAGGTTCCACGCTTCAGCGAAGCGAACCGCGCTGCCAATCAGGGCATCGTCGAGACGCTGGCCCGTATTGCCGGGGAAAAGGAGGTCACGCCGGCGCAACTCGCGCTGGCATGGGTCCTGTCCCGGAAGCCGACCTTCGTGCCCATTCCCGGCACCACCAAGCTGCACCGCCTGGACGAGAACATCGCCGCGGCGGATATCGAGTTGTCCGAAAGCGAACTGGCGCAGATCGACCACGCATTCTCCAACACGGCTATCCGGGGCGAACGCTACTCGCCCCAGCAGCAGGCGCGGATCGACCGATGAGCGCCGGTCTCTCAGGGTCGCCGAGAGTGATCGTGCTCGGCGCCAATGGCCAGCTGGCCCGGCATACCGCCCCGCAACTGCTGCGGGCCGGTGCGGCGCTCACACTATATCTGCGTCGCGCCAGCCGTCTCGACAATCCTGATCCGTCGCGGGTTCGGATCGTCGAAGGCGACGTGCTCGATGCAGCTGCGCTCGTGGCCGTTCGTCGGCCACGATGTGACACTGGACGGGCTGGCGACCCTGATCACGGCGCTCGCGACGACGCCGGGCCTGCATATGCGGGAGAGTCTCGGAGTCAGTCATGTCTGAACTGAAGCGCCGGACAGCCCTGCAGGCGTTGGCCCTGGCGCCGGTGATGGCCGTGCTTGGCGCGGTCGGCCCGGCAAGAGCGCTGGAAGGGCCGTCCTCGGCCTCGTCGCTGGTCGCCTATTTCAGCCGGACCGGCAACACGCGGGTCATTGCCGGGCAGATCAGGCGCGCGACAGGTTCCGTCATCTTCGAGATCGCGCCCGCTGTTCCGTATCCGGAGGACTACGAGCAGACGGTCGGACAGGCTCGGCAGGAAACGGCCGACGGCTTTCGACCTCCCTTGCGGGCCAGTGTCGAACACATCGACCAGTACGAGACAATCTATCTTGGCCTGCCCGTCTGGGGCACCACTGCACCACCCGTCATTCGCGCATTTCTGGCCGCGCACGACTTGCGGGGCAAGACGCTTGTGCCATTCATCACCCATGGCGGCTATGGCGTCGGCAGCAGTGTCTCCGTCATCGCCGGGCATGCGCCGGGTGCCCGTATCGCCGCCCCCTTCGTGATGGAAGCGGATCAGGAACGGCGCACGCTCGAACAGGTAACAGGCTGGCTCGGCAAGCTGACGCCGTAGCCGCTCGACCAACCAAAACGCTTGAAAACAAGGACGAAACGATGTTTGGAACGACCCTCTACGCGCCGGGCGACGTGCGCTACGAAGAGCTGCCGGAGCCCGCGATCCTCAAGCCCACCGATGCCATCATCAAGCTCTCGGCCACCTGCGTTTGCGGTTCCGACCTTTGGCCCTATCGGGGCGCCAACACGGTGACCGCGCCCATGCATATGGGTCACGAATATTGCGGCGTCGTGCTCGAAGTCGGCGGCGCCGTGAAGACCGTCAAGCCAGGCCAGTTCGTCGTCGGCTCCTTCGTGATTTCCGACAATACCTGCCCGCATTGCACTCATGGCTTTCAGTCGTCCTGCGAGCAGCGCGAGTTCATGACGGGTGCGCAGGCGCAATATGCCCGCGTGCCGCTGGCCGACGGCACGCTGGTGGCGACCGACGAAATGCCCGCGGATGACCTGATACCGAGCCTCCTGGCAGCCTCCGATGTTCTCGGTACCGGTTGGTATGCGGCCGATGCGGCGCGGGTGCAGCCCGGTTCGACGGTCGTCGTCGTCGGCGACGGTGCCGTGGGACTGATGGGCGTGCTGGCCGCCAAACAGATGGGTGCCGGCCGTATCATCGCCATGAGCCGGCACAAGACCCGCCAGGATCTGGCTCTGGAATATGGCGCGACCGACATCGTCGCCGAACGCGGCGAGGCCGGCATTGCCAGGATCAAGCAATTGACCAACCGCATCGGTGCGGACTCCGTGCTCGAATGCGTCGGCACGCAGGAATCCATGCAGCAGGCGCTGCAGGTCGCCCGTCCGGGCTCGATGGTCGGCTATGTCGGCGTGCCCCACGGCGTCACCTTCGACGGTCAGAACCTGTTCTTCACCCAGGTCGGCATGCTGGGTGGACCGGCGCCGGTGCGTCGCTTCCTGCCACATCTGATGGAGCTTGTGCTCACCCGGAAGATCAATCCCGGCAAGGTATTCGACCTGGAACTGCCACTCGCCGAGGTGGCCGAAGGCTATAGGGCGATGGACGAACGCCGGGCCATCAAGACACTGCTGCGTGTCTAGCCAGTCCCAGCGGCAGAAGAATGTTGCGAAATCATTGAGCCAAGTCACCGCCCCCTGATAACGCAACTATGCCGGCAAATTCGGCTCCGGGTGAAGTGCGACCGGCTGAGCGGTCGGCCTCTAGAGCGCTTCTGCTTTTGACGGAATCTGGGGATTCCCATTGGTGTGAGTTTGTGATTCGAGATGCTGGCTGGGCGGAGGCCAGCGTCGATGGTCCGAGCACTGGCTCGCCGCCCGATAGCGGACGTTCGGCTTTGCGTCCTCATTCCGGTCACGCGGGGACTCTTCCAGAGTTCCCCAACACCTGCCATTGGTTCAAAGCTCTTCGGTGGAGGATGCTGGGGACGCAGGAGCCCGCTGTCGGCGGGCAAGACACGTGAATGACCTCGCCCGCCGCGGCGCGCTCAATCCTTGCTGAACGCCTGTGAGGCTGCGAGCGTATCGAGCGCTTCTCGAAGCAGTTTTATCTTCCCGTCCTTGGCGACGAGCCGCCCGGCATAGGTCTGCTTGTAGACCTTACCGGTTGAGACCACCGGGGCCTCGACCTGATACTCGCCGAACGCCCGGTCCTCGGTCATGATCGTGATGTCGATGTTCTTGAATCTGAATTCGGGAACCTTGGAGAGGAGGCCCGAAATGAACTTCTCGATTGCGTCCGGGCCCTGGGCCCGAGCGTTGATCGTCGGAAGTTCCAAGATACCGTCATCTGCGAAGAGGCTCGCCGCAGCCGCGGGATCCTGGATGTTCGCCAGATAGGCTTCGAGCAGTTGCGTAGCGTTTTTCATAGGCTTGTCCTTCCATGGGTTAGGCCGTGCCGTAGAGATACACCTCCCACTGTTTGCACAAAGATGCGGAATATGGTTTCATAATCCATATCAGTGGATAATCGCGGCGGGTAGAGGACGATGGATCAGCTTCTCGCGATGCGCACCTTTGTGCGGATTGCTGAATCAGGAACGTTCGCAAAGGCTGCCGACCTGCTTAACCTGCCGCGGTCTACGGTCAGCAAGCTCATTTCCGACCTCGAGGATCATCTCGATACCAAGTTGATCCAGCGCACGACCAGGTCAGTCACCGTCACGCCAGACGGCGCAGAGTATTATGAGCGCGCCCTTCGCCTGCTCGACGAGCTAAATGACATGGACCAGCAGGCCCGGCGGACCAAGGCTCAGCCCCAAGGCAAATTGCGCGTCGATATCGGCTCTTTGCTCGCCAATCGGATCCTCATTCCAGCGCTCCCAGACTTTTGGCAACGCTATCCAGACATCGAAGTCTATCTCGGCGTGAATGACCGGCCAGTTGACCTTGTTGGCGACGCAGTCGACTGCGTCATTCGGGGTGGCGCGCTCAGCGACAGCTCGTTGATTGGCCGGCGCATATGCCAATTGGACTATGTGACCTGCGCCTCTCCCGACTATCTGGCGCAGCGATCCGGACCCTTGCACCCGCGTGAACTGGAGACGGGGCATCAGCTCGTAAGCTATTTTTCTGCATTGTCCGGCAAAGTCTTTCCGCTCCTTTTTGAGCGGGGGACAGAAAGAATAGAAGTGTCCCATTCAGGTGTCGCGCTCAATGAAAGTACGGCGCATCTTTCGGCGCTGCTTTCAGGTCTCGGCATCGGCCAAACGTTCCGCTTTGCTGCGCAGCCATATCTCGATGATGGACAGCTCGTCCCACTGCTCGATGACTGGACTCGCGATTGTCATCCGCTTTATGTCGTCTATCCATCCAATCGCCACCTCAATGCGAAACTGCGCGTATTTATCGAGTGGGTCGCTCAGACTTTCGCCCGAGTGGATGTGCGTCAGATGCTCGGCGAACAGTGATTTCTGCGAACCGAGTGCCCGCAAAGGCACCCGATTGTCCATCAAGGTGATCAGTGTTTCCAGATTATCTGACTGAACAGCGGTTCCTCGCTGCGCCATTTCGATCTGGCAAGTGGATCAAAGGAACCTGCCATGACCGATTCCAAGCCCCTGAACGCTGAAGAACTTCTGCTGCGCTCGCTCGACCTTCTCCCTCGCGACCTTGATGCCTGGTCAGCGTTGTTCGCCGAAGACGCCGTTTTCCATCTGCCCTACGCCGGCACCTTTGATGCGCCTACAAGTCGTGAAGGACGCGAAGCTGTCTTTGCTGGCATGACCTGGTTCTTGTCGCTTGTGGACAAACTAGAGGTCGGCGACGTGACCGTGCACAATATCGCTGCTCGCGATGCGGTCGTCGCCGAGTATTCGGTCACCGGCAGGATGCGGTCGAGCGGTAAGCCGTTCGATCAGATCTACATCGTCAGGGTCGAGGCCGAAGATGGCCTGATCACTCACTTCAGTGAGTATTTCGACACGCTGCGCTTCAAGAAGCACCTGGAAAGTTGAACTGCCAATCGCGGGCTGGCCGCAGCAAGGCGGCCGGCCCCAGACGGTCCACATCAATTGGCGTGCGCCTTTGGACGCATCACCAGGCACAAGATGAAGATAGCAAATATGCGCAATATCTCAGAAGCCAGACCGCTGAGGGGCAAGGTTGCGCTGGTGACCGGCGGGGCTCGCGGCCTTGGACTGGAAACCAGTCGTCAGCTCGCCCGCAAGGGCGCTCATGTGATGATCGCTGCCCGCGACATTTCCAGGGCAGAGGCAGCCGCAGAAAGCCTCCTCAGCGAAGGTCTGCACGTCTCGACCCTGAGACTGGAAGTGACCAGCGTCGCCGATCACCAAACAGCATACGCCGCTATCGAACGCTTGCATGAGCGGCTCGATATCCTGGTGAACAATGCCGGTATCCTGGTTGACGGTGGCGCGGGCGCCCTAGCCCCCGACCAACCGCCAAGCGATGCTCACCCGCGGACGGTGAGAGACATCGTCGATGTCAATTTTTTCGCCCCTGTTCTTCTCACTCAGACCCTGCTCCCCCTGATCAAACGCTCGGAGGCCGGTCGGATCGTGAATGTCTCCAGCATCAGGGGATCGCTGTCGCACATGTCTGACGCTAGCTCCCCAATCTATCGAAACCGTACTCTTGGGTACAACGCATCCAAGGCAGCACTGAACGCCTTCACCATTCTTCTTGCAGAAGAGTTGCGAGACACGGCGATCAAAGTGAATGCCATTCACCCCGGCTGGCTGCGAACCGACATGGGTGGGAAAGAGGCAGATATGAGCGTTGAAGAAGGCGCCGAGATCGCAGTTCACTATGCCAGCCTCCCCGAAGACGGCCCGTCCGGAGGCTTCTTTTTTGGCGAGGATCGCCTACCATGGTGAGGGGTGCAGAGCTGAGGCTTGAACGAGACGGAGAAGGGCAGAACCCTTTCCTCCGTGTTGTGCAGCACGACAATACCCATGGGCCGGCGAAAGGCATCGTCTCCAACTCCAGTTTTCACCAGCAGGCGGGTCACCATTGGGTGTCACCATGCTAGCCGTACCGCCACGATTAGCCCCGACAACCGACCCAAAGACGGTCATTGTCGTCGGTGCCGGTATCCGTGGACTTCGTGGCGGCACTCGAACTTGAGCGCGCCGGACACCATGTCCGGATCGTCGAGGCCCGGCAAAGGATCGGCGGCCGGGTTCACACACAACGTGCGCGAGACGGCGCGCCCATGGCGGAGGCGGGCGCAGGTCGAATTCCCCGATCGCATCGCTGGACCTGGGACTACATAGATCAGATGGGACTTGCCACCAGGCCGCTTTATCCGGCCGGGCTCAAAAATGTCGCCCTGATCAACGGCAAACGGTGGGTTGTTGACGCCACGACGGACTTGACGGTCGATCTGCCGACCATTCCTTTGCCAAGGACAGATCTTCTCTGGGGGGCGCGGAAGTCAGGCCTTCACGGTCTGAAATGCCATTGAAGACGCAAGCGTCGCCGCAGGCCTCTCATTGCGCCAGATCGAGGCTGAAGAAGAATGTGCTTCCCTTGCCGACGGTCGACGTCGCCTCGAGCTTTCCGCCATGGTCCTCGACGATCGAGCGGCAGATTGCCAGGCCGATGCCCATGCCGGCGCTCTTGGTCGTGAAGAACGGCTCGAAGATGCGCTTCAGCACATCGGCCTCCATGCCGGATCCGCTGTCGCTGATGCTGAGATGGACGGTGCCGCTCCGATGGATCGTCTCGACGACAAGGTGCCTTTGGGCGGGGTCGTTCCCGGCCATGGCGTGGATGGCGTTGGTGATGAGGTTGACGACTACCTGCTGCAACTGGACCGCGTCGGCGAGAACCAGGCCGGGCGCACTTTCCAGCCGCTTCACGACCGTGACGCGATGCGCGTCCAGCTCGTTCGCGGTGAGCTGCAACACGCCTTCCACAATATCCTCGAGGCGGGCTGGCGTGAGGGTGGCCGGCGCCTGCTTCGAGAGCGAGCGCAGCGACTTGATGATGCCGGCCGCACGCAGGCCGGCCGCGCGGATCTGCTGCAGGCCGCTCATGGCCTCGCCGAGATCGGGCTGCGGGCGATTGAGCCAGCGTATGGTGGCATCGGCATTGGCGACGACGCTCGCCAGGGGCTGGTTGATCTCGTGCGCGATCGAGGCCGCGAAGCCGCCCATGGCAGTCATCTGCGAGGTGCGCGCCAGTTTCGTGCGGGCTTCGCGCAGGGCGAGTTCGGCGCTGGTGCGGCGTGTGTTCTCATCGACCAGATCCTTGAAGAGCCGCGCGGCGTCGATGGAGATGGCCGCCTGTGGCGCCAGCACTTCGAGCATGGCCGTCCGGTTCGGCGTGAAGATGTCGGCCGCCAGGCTGTTCTCCAGATAGAGCACGCCGATAAGCGCGCCCCGCTTGATCAACGGCATGCAGAGCAGCGAGCGCACCACGCGGTCGTCGGGCCCGGATATGCGCAAGCGCGGCGCCTCGGCAAACGCATCCGCGAAGACCACCGCCTTGCGGGTCCGCAACACGGTGTTGAGCACGGAGAGGGGAAGATCGCGCGCGGTTGGCGGCGCGCTGTGAATGTCGACCTTCACCTCCTGCTGCTCGACGCGCGCCGAGGCCTCAATGATCGGCTCATCGCCGGACAGGAGCAGCAGCAGGCCGAATTGCGCCCCGGCATGGACCACCATGTCGCGCATCAGCGTGCGGATGACCTGCTCGAGCCCGATCTCCTCCGACAGCGTCTGAGCCGCCTTGGTCATTACGGCGAGGTCGAGATCGTTCTGCCGTTCCACGCCTTGCGGCGCGCGGCCGATGTTTTCCACCACCAGCGGAAAATCGCGCAGCAGGCGGTCCGCCTTTCCATCCGCGCCCCATGCCCGGTAGCGCTGGCAGGCAGCGCGGACATAGCCCTCGACAGGAATGTTCAGCCCGTCCTCGCGGTAGTGATATGCTGCGAACTCGTAGGCAAGAGCCTGCTCATGGACGAAGCCCGCCACAGCAGCAGCATCCGCAGCCTGTTCATAGAGGGCCTTCGCGGTTTGCCGATCGCCGGCGAGGCGCGCGGCTTCGGCCCGGAGCAGCAGGTGCTTGCAGCCGAACGTCTCCGGGTTGAGATCGGCCCAGCCTGCGAAGCGGCCGATGACGCCAGCCATGCGCTCCAGTATCAGATCCGGTGCTGAGCTCGCCTCGGTCGAGCGCGCGAGCGCAAGGCCGAAGAACAGGCTGCAGGCGGCTGTATCGATATGGGCCGGCGCAGCCCAGATCAGGCGCATCGCCTTTTCCAGATGCGCAAGAGCGCGCGCATTGTCGCCGAACAGGAACGCGGTCACGCCAGCATAATGGTTGACCCAGAACCGTGTCGGTATCGAGACGATGAGCTCTTCAGGTGCCACTCGGGCGCTGTCATAATCGCCGGAGATCAACGTATCGACGAGCAGACGCTGCGCTTCGAGGATATATTCGATATCCTTGTATTTGATCTCGCGCGTCCAGACCAAACCTTCGTCGATTTCTTCCCGCGTCGCCCCCAAGGGCTCGCCGATGATCAGCAGGTCCGAGGCGATATGGTTGCGAGCGTAGCAGGCCATGCCGAGATCGCCGGCCGCGCGACCGACCTGGGCGGCTTCCCGGGCGCGGGCAAGCGCGAAGCGCATCGGTTTCGTCCAGGCGATGATCTGGTCGAGCGCGACCAGCGTTGCGGTGCGCTGGGCCTCGTAGCCGTCTCGCTGAACCAGGTCCTGGGCTGCCAGCGCATAGGCTGCGCCGTCTTCATAGGCGCCATAGTGATGGGCGCTGTGCACGCCGAACCAGGCGAAGCCGTAAGCGGATTCGGGCGTGGCACCGTGCTCGAGCGTCAAATCGATGATCTTGATGGTGTGCAGGAAGCTCAGGCGGCTCTCGGTGAAGACCGAAGAAATCAAGGTGGACAGCAGTCCGAGCGTTGCCCTCACCGCCGGGTCCGTCGCTTCCGGGAGCGCCTTGATCTCGGCCATGGTGTAGGTGTCGAGCTTGTCGCGGCAGGCGCGATAGGCGCGTTCAAGCTGCTCTGCGTCCGGTGAGGGCTCGAGGGTAACGCCCAGAACGTCGAGGCCTGCCAGGCTGGCATCGATGGCCCGCTCATAATCCGACTGCACCGTATGGGCGATGGCCTTGAGGCGGAAGGCGTCCGCCCGGTCGAGCGGACTCATGGCGCCGGCGAGCAACCGGTCGATGGCCAGCAGCGCTTCGTCGACCGCCGCGAGCGCCAGCAGGCAGTCGATATGGAGCAGTTCGACCTCGAAGAAGAGCGCGTGATGGCTGGTCTGCCAAGCCGGCTCGACCATCTCGCGGGCAGCGTCCAGATATCCCGCCGCCTGGGAAACGGCGCCGGCGCTGCGCGCGCGTCGGGCGGCGGTCCGCAACACGCGCACGAAGGCGAGGCGCTCCGATTCGGTGAGCGTGCTGCGATCGCCGCGTTCAATCTGCGTAGCGATATCGAAGGCGTGGTCCGGCCTGTCATCGCCAAAGGCGGCAATCATGGCGCGGGCGATGCTGATATGTTCGGCCGGCCGATCCGCCTCGGGCGTCAGCGCATGGGCTGCCTCGAGCACCCGGTCGTGAGCGATCAGGAATTCCGTTCCCTGCCGCACCAGGAAAATGCTCTCCAGCAGGCGTTCGGCGGTGTCCTCCAACTGGGCTTCGCTTCTTCCGAGCAGTTGCGCGAGGAAGCGCGCCGGGCTGCGCCCGCCTATGCTGGCGAGCCGGCGCAGGAACTCGCGCTGGTCCGGCGCGAGGGCGTCGAGCCGGCGCAGCATGAAGTCGGTCACGGTGCGCTGCTGACCCAGCCGAGAGGCGTCCCAACCCCATTTCTGCCGTTCGGGATCGAAGGCCACGACGCGCTCGTCGACGAGCTTCTGCAGCAGCTGCCCGACATAGAAGGCGTTGCCCTGCGTCTTCAGGTAGATGCTTTGCGCGAGTGCGCCGACATCGGCGGGCGAGCTGTTCAAGGCGCTCGAGACGAGCTCGATCGTGTCGGCATCGCTCAGCGGACGCAGGCGAATCTCCGTCACGGGGACATCGACGGAACGTGCGGTGTTCAGCAGGGCGGCGAGCTCGGGATGCTTGACGAGCTCGTCCTCCCGATAGCTGCCGATGAGCAGCATATGGTGCGGCGCCTCTCCCAGAAACGCCCGGATCACGCCCAGACTGCCCGCATCGAGCCATTGCAGATCGTCGAGCAGCAGGATGAGCGGCGTGCGCGCGGTCGCGACGGCGGCGCAGGTCTGCAGGATGATGCGCGCGATACGGGCCTGTGCGAGGTTCGCGGAAACCTCGGGGAGGGGGGCGCTTTCCCCGAGAACGAATTCCGCTTCCGGGACGAGCTCCGTCAACAGCCGTCCATAGCCGGCCAGGCCCGCCACGAGCCGTGCCCGCGTCGATTCGAGCGCGTCGGTGTTCTCGCTCAGAAGCCAGGAAAAGATCGAGCGCAGCGCCTGCACAAAGGGGGCATAGGGAATGCCCTGCTGCAGCAGGCTGCCTTTGCCGATGGCGAAATGGGCATCGGCCGCAGGAAGGATCTTGGCCAATTGTTCCACCAGCGCGGATTTGCCGACACCCGCCTCGCCGGAGATGAACACCAACTCCGAATTGCCCGAGCGGCGGATGCGGTCGAACGTGCCGACCAGATCGGCAAGCTCCGCGGCGCGGCCGAAAATCCGGTTCGAGAGCGACGCCTTCGGGGCGAGCTCGCCGCGCCCCAATGCAAAGGCCGCGACCTCGCCCGTCTCGGCCAGCATCCTGCGGGCGATGTGCAGGTCGGCCTGAAGCGATTCGACGCTCTGGTAGCGTTGCTCGGGATCCTTCGCGACGAGCTTCAGCACGATCGCATCGATACCGGGCGGAACGTCGTCACGCAGCTCGCTCGGCTTTGGCACGTCGACCGCGACATGGGCATGCAGCCATTCTGCGGTGGTCGTGGCGTTCAGCGGTAGGCGACCGACGAGGCGCTCATAGAGGATGACGCCGAGCGCATAGAGATCGCTGCGGCCATCGGCGTAGGGATAGTGTCGGCGGGCCTGCTCGGGCGCGGCATAGGCGATTTCGACCGGCGAGAAGCTGCCGATGCCGGCAGGAGCATCCATGTCCGTCGCCGTGGCGCGGCCGAACGAATTGAACCGGACGCGGCCATCGGCCTCGACGGAGAGACGCTCCGGGCCGAGATTGCCATGCACGATGCCCAGCGCGTGGATGCGGGAGAGGGACTGCGCCGCCGCAATCGCGATATCGAGAAAGCGATCGAGCGGGATCGCACCAGCCGGCAATTGGGCCCATGTCGAACCCGTGCGCGCCGGATAGGCCAGCACCATGCGCTCGCCTTCGCCGATCCTGGCGGGACGCTCGGCAATGGTCTCGTTCAGACGCGCCGCGAGCACAGCCTCGCGCCCGAGCTGTGCGGCCGCCTGTGTGTCGGAAGCTGCGCTGAGGATGCGCCAGGACTGACCGTCAGCATCCTGCGCGGTGTGGATATCGAGCCCGTCCTCGGTCGCCTCCAGCGACAGCGAGAGGCGCGACCACCAGCTGCTGTCAATTCTCTCGATCGGCGTCGATTCGGAGCGATCATCGCTGCCATTGAGGTTCGTCGAGGGCGAGGCGGGTTGCTCCGCGGCCTCGATCACCTTTTCAACGCGCATTGAAGCTGCTCCTGGAGATCTGGCCTGCGGATCCGCGCCACGAAAATCGAAAACTCATCGGCGGGCGCGCAGGACGCGAAGCGTATCGGCATGGCTGTGTGCGCGCATGTCGTTCTCTCCGCCTAATACCTGAAATCGTGCACGATCGATGATTGACGCGCGACGATAATCGAAAAATGATGAGCTTGGGAGGACAAAAATGAACGGCAAACCCATTCTCAACCGTGTGGTGCTGGTCGACCAGGTCAGCGCGCTTCTGACGCGGCGCATTCTCGACCGCGAATATGAGCCTGCGGCACGGCTCAATATTGATGCGCTGGCGCGCGAACTGCAGGTGAGCACGTCGCCGATCCGGGAAGCGCTGTCACGTCTCACCGCCATCGGTCTCGTGGCGTCCGCGTCCTTCAGCGGCTTCTCCGTCGCGCCGGAGCCGTCGCGGGCATGGTATGAACAATTGCGCGATTTTCGCATTCTCAATGAGGGCTGGGCCGCGCAATGCCTCGCGCAAAGGGCCGACCGCAGCGTGATCGAGCGCATGCGCCGCTGCGTCGACGAGATGGAGCGCGGCGTGACGCGCGACGAAGCGGGCGCCAGCGACTATCTCAGCGTCTCGCGCCTGGATGCCGAATTTCATGACACGCTGCTCGACGAATGCGGCAATCCGATCCTCGCCCAGTCGCTGCGAAACCTTCATCCCCACCTGCACCATGCGAGGCTCTTCAGAAGCCTGCCGCACGACATAAGGCCCGTCGTCGACGAGCACCGCGCGATTCTCGACGCCATCGAGACCGGCGACCGCCACAGGGCCCAGCTCGCCGTTGAAGCCCATCTGGTAAATTCATGGAACCGCTATTGCCGCGAGGCGACGGCATCCGGGCCAAGGCTGGGGGCTCTCGTTTGAAAGGCCGAAAATAACGGCGGGCGAGCTGGCGGCGAGGTGTTATGCGGTGCCGCAGCACCCATCTGGACCGGCTGCCGCCTCAGCGAATGCAGTGGCAACAGGAGAGTTGCTGGAGACTTGCGTCAGCCCGTGTGAGCCCCACTCAAAACAGTAGGCCTCGTTCTTCCGCTCGGCGGACCGGAAATCAGCCGTTGCTACCGCATCGGCAGGTGCGTCTGGCTCTCTTCGCATGGCTCGTGCGATGTTCTGCAATCCCGAGACATCCCGAACTAGAACTTGAACGTGGCGCCGATGATCGGTCCCTGCATGGTGGTGTCGATATTGAACGAGCCGCTGTCGAAATCGACGCCCTGGGCGCGGTATCCCGCCATGCCCCAGATCCGGTCGGAGAATTTGTAGCCGACGCTGCCCATGAGATCCCAGGTGAAGGTCGAGCCGCCGGCGCCCGCCATCGCCCAGCCCGCCACGAAGAGCTTGTCCGTCAGGGCGTATTGGCTTTTGACGCCGACCATGGCATCGGCCCACGTCTCGTGCGCGTCGGCATCGAGGTTCAGGATGTTGCCGAAATTGACCGAGGTATCGACATCGACGGACCACAATCGGGCGCCCGCCATGACGTCGAAATTCCAGTCCTTCGTCTTCACCACCGAATAGCCCACCATCGGCGTCCACTCGAACAGATTGAGGCCGACATCCAGGCCGACAGCTACGCCCATCGGCTGCAGGCTGTAATCGCTGGAAACGTTCAGGTCGATCAGATCGGAGAAGAGCACGAAGCGATCATATCGCGCCTCGCCGACCAGCATGCCGCCGAAGTTCAGATTGTCGAGCAGATGCGAGAACGGTGCTTCCACATGAACGAGCGGAATGCCGCCATAGGATAGATCGCCCGATGCGCCCGCGGCCCAGACATAGGGCGCAATGGTGAACTGCCAGCGCTCCGGGCCGGGGGCGGCGAGGGCGGGCGGCTGATTGTCGAGCTCGATATCGGCGGCGGAGGCCGCGCCTGGAAGAGCCAGTGCAGCCAGCACGACCCATACGCTCCGGCGATGGGCGGCCGACGGTTGGACGGCTGCGTGCGATTGGGGGAGAACGCTCGAACCGATTGGCCTATCGCTCATAAGCATATTCGCTTGCCCGGATTTGAGACTGAAAGAGCCAACCGATTCAAGGCGAAACGGTCGGAACGCATCCGATGGCTAGCAAGCGCGGTCCGCTGAATCCATAGCTCTGCGACCCGCTCGCGCCACCGGATCGATCTGTGATGCGCATTTGAAACACCGTGGGCGAAGGGTGCCAAATCAAGGTGTAGGCCTTTGGTCAGATGCTGGCAGGAGATCCGAATCGTCACGATTGAGTTAGGGTCCGCCGCGTAGGCAATTCCGACCGAGGCTGGGAACGCACCGATGGCGGCATCTTCATTTGACTCTCTGAAGCGACATTGGGCCATGATTGCGATGGTTGGCGCGATCCTCGTCCTGGCGGCGCATGCCCTCGATCTCTTCGGCGAGACGTCGGGCTTGTTCGTCGCGCTTGCCGGTCTCTTCCTGATCGGCTCCGTCTTTGCCGCGGTGGAGCATGCCGAGGTCATCTCGCATCGGATCGGCGAACCGTTCGGATCCATCGTGCTGGCTGCCGCCGTCACCGTGATCGAGGTGTCGCTGATCGTTTCCATCATGCTTTCGGGCGCCGCGGAAGGCAGCGAGATCGCGCGCGACACGGTCTTCGCGACCGTGATGATCGTCCTGAACGGCGTGGTCGGCATCTGCCTGCTGGCGGGCGGTCTGCTCTATCGCGAACAGGAGTTCCACAATACGGGCGCGGCCGCGGCGCTGGCCGTCCTGGGCACGTTGACGACGCTGACGCTGATCCTGCCGAACTTCACGACCTCGGTGCCGGGGCCGTTCTATTCGCCGCTGCAACTCGGCTTCGTCGCGATCGTTTCGCTCATTCTCTACGGGCTTTTTCTCTTCGTGCAGACCGTGCGCCATCGCGACTATTTCCTCGATGTCGATACCGGGCCGGCAACAGAAAAGCCGTCCAACCGCGCTGCCGCGTTCAGCGCTCTCATGCTTCTGGTCGCACTTCTCATCGTGATCCTCGTCGCCGAGGACCTGACGCCGACCATCAGCAGCGCCGTGGCCTCCGCCGGGCTCAATCCCCAGCTGATCGGCGTTCTGGTCGCCGCCGTCGTGCTTCTGCCGGAAGGCACCACGGCGTTTCGCGCCGCCAGGGCGAACAAGGTCCAGCGCAGCCTGAACCTCGCCCTGGGCTCGGCGCTCGCCAGCATCGGCCTCAGCATCCCGACCATAGCCATCATTTCCATGCTGCTCGGGAAGCCGATCACCCTGGGCCTGGAGGGCGATCACGTCGTCCAGATCGTGCTGACGCTTCTGATCAGCACGATCACGCTGGCGACCGGAAGAACGACGATCCTGCAGGGTGGCGTTCACCTCGTCATCTTCGCCGTGTTCGTCTTCATCGCGGCGGCACCCTGATCGGAAGGCTCTCGCGCTCGCCCCCTACGCGTGGATCAAGTCGCCTTGCTCTCGCGCATCGTGAGGAGCGCGCCGATGAAGAAACAGAGCGCGCCGACAAACAGGTGCGCGATCGAAACCGTCGCGATCCACTGCGCCTCCGGACCGTTGGGAACATAGGCGAGGATCGCCGCGGTCATGAAGGCGATGCAGCCGATGAGATTGACGAAGGCGATCTGCCAGGTGAGTTCGCGCGGGCGCCAGCTCCAATAGCGATGCCCGGACTCGATATAGGCGAGATATCCCGAGACGAGGAAGAGCATCGAGCCGATCATGTCCGGCATCCAGATCAGCGCGTCCTGAATATCCCAGGCGGCGGGCGCCATGATCGAGTCGAACGTGTTGAAATTGAAGGCGATCGTGCCGAGGAACTGCGTGAACGTGCTGAGCCAGCCCGGGCTCGACGGATCCCAGCCAATCAGGGAGACGCGGCGCGGTTGCAGCGGGTGCGGTTCGATCGTGAAATCGCCCGCATTGGCGGCCTGGAAGTGCTGCAGATAGCCGGCCGTCGTGAAGGGAATGGAGCCGAGGAAGAAGACGCTGTTCGTCATCAAGGCGGAGGGCTGCCAAGGCCCGCTCGGCATGAGGCTCATCAGGCTCCCGAGCATGAAGAGAAAGGAGCCGACGGCGAAGATCGCCCCGACGCTCCAGTTGTAGCGCGCGCTTTGCCAGAATGGCGGCTTCGCGCTTTCGAGCGCATGCGCCTGAACACCCAGTCCCTTGCGATGCGCGCGGGCGAGCCAGACGATCGGGCGGCCGGCCAGCCGGTAGCTGCGACGGGTGATGAAGGGCCAAGGCCCTTCGATCCGGATCCGGATGCCGCTCGGATGGAGATGAATGCCCTTCATTCGGGATGACCTGGCGGACCGGGTGGAGCGAGGCGGCGGATCATCGTCGCGACCGACGGCACGGTCAGTGTCTCGTGACGCGTGGCCGGCCGCGTGCTTGACCTGCACGCGGCGCGGAAGCCGGCGGGCGTTCGCCGGTGTGGGATCAGCGCCCCTTGCCCATCAATGCGCTGGTTGCATCGATCGCGCCGCCGGGAAGCTTCTGGAGCGGAAGGATGGAGGGGAGGGTGGAGCCCGACAGCGCGTTCAAATCGAAGCAGGTATAGTTCAGGCTTCGATAGTCGCGCACGAAGAACAGCTTGCGGGCGAGGTCCGAAAGGCTGGTCCAGCAGGTGAATTCCGTCGCATAGGCTTCTGAATCACTTTGTGCCAGGCCTTCGACCTCCATGTGGCCGCCGCCCTGGCTCGGATAGTCGATCGACACGCCGCGGGGCCGGTCGAAATTGTTGAGGATGTGGGCAACGGTCTGGACTGCGAGATCGGGCGACGCCGCCTTCTCGGTAAACTGGGCATAATAGACCGCCCGCACGAAGCGGCCGACCGACGTATTGGACGACGGTAGTCCCGCCGTTGCGATGCCGGAATCGGGCTGGACGGCCTTGTAGCTGCCGAAGGTCGCGCTCGATTGGTCGACATTGCTCAGGAACGAGTAATTGTCGAGGTTGGTCAGGTGCCAGTCGAACTTCGGTCCATTGGTCATCACGCCGACCGGATTGTCGTAGAGCTTCATCGCTCCATGGTCGAACTCGATCACGAGGGCCGCGCCCGTGGCGTCGTGGACGACGTAGTGGAACGGCGATTCGACGCCCTTGAGCAGGCCGAGCGGTTGCAGCATCACCGGCTGCTCCGCGATCGCGGCCTTGACCTCGGCCACGGAGGCGAACTGACCGAGCGCCCAGGCACCGAGATCGGACGCGGACAACACGGCCTGCGTCGCATCGACGGACTTCTGCGTGCCGCCCGCAGCCGGATAGGAGAGCAGGCTGAAGGTCAGGCCCTGATCGTTGAGCCCTTCCAGGATCTTGAGGTCCGCGATCGTCATCGGTGCCGTGGCGGTCGGCACCCGGTAGGGCATGGTCACCGCCAGGATGGCGTGGCGAGCCGTGAGCTTCAGCGCGGGATGATCGGGCACTTCGGACGTCGTCTCGAAGCCTGCGGGAAAATGGACCACCTGATAGGGCAGATCCATGGTCAGCTCGAGGGTCCGCCCGAAATAGGCGTTGCCGGCGGCATCCTTGTAACCGAGTGACGTGCACATGGCGGTCGTCGTCTCCCTGACGAAGTGAAGATCCTGGCCGAGACCGGCCGTGCTCTGGACGCCGCGCCCGGGACGGCGCGGCGTTCGCGATTCAGCTAGTTGTGATTGAAGCCGCTCGCCTCGGCGGAGGTCATCGGCTGGGACACCGGATGCTGCGCGAAGAAATCGATGGCGCGCTTCATGTCGGCGATCAACAGCGAGGCCAGGTCGAAGCTCACCCCGTGGCGGACCAGAATGCGCTGGATGACGAGGTCCTGGCGATGGACGGGCATGGAATAGGCCGGCACCTGCCAACCGCGGCTGCGCAGGCGATCCGCGAGATCATAAAGCTTGTAGCCGCCTATGCCCTTATCGTCCTTCAGCGTCCAGCACAGGGCCGGAATGCCGGCCTGGCTGTCGCCGTCGAAAAGGATTTCGAACGGCCCGAGAGCCGCTATCTGTTCGGCAAGATATTTCGCCGTCGCGTAGCAGGCATTGTGGATCTTGGCGTAGCCTTCGCGGCCGAGACGCAGGAAGTTGTAGTACTGCGCGATCACCTGGCCGCCGGGGCGCGAGAAGTTCAACGCGAAGGTCGGCATGTTGCCGCCGAGATAGTTGACGTTGAACACCAGCTCTTCCGGCAGGTCTGCGGCTTCCCGCCAGATGACCCAGCCCACGCCCAACGGGGCGAGGCCGAACTTGTGGCCGGACGCGTTGATCGACTTCACGCGGTGCAGGCGGAAATCCCAGGCGACATCGGGCGCACAGAATGGCGCCAGGAAACCGCCGCTCGCGCCGTCGACGTGAATGGGAATGTCGAGCCCGGTCTCGGCCTGGAGCTTGTCCAGCGCGTCGCTGACCGCCTTCACCGGCTCGTACTGGCAGGTGAAGGTGACGCCCATGGTGGGAACCACGCCGATCGTGTTCTCGTCGACGCGCTTCAGCACCTCGTCCACGTTCATGATCAGGCGATCGCCCTCGAGCGGGATCTCGCGCAATTCCACGTCGAAATAGCGCGCGAATTTGTGCCAGCAGATCTGGACCGGGCCGCAGATGAGGTTCGGCTTGTCGGTCGGCTTGCCAGCGGCCTCCTGCTTCTTGCGCCAGCGCCATTTGAGCGCGAGGCCGCCCAGCATGGCTGCTTCCGACGAGCCGACCGTCGAGCAACCCAGCGTTCCGCTCGGATCGGGCGCATTCCAGAGATCGGCGAGCATCGCCACGCAGCGCGCCTCGATCTCGGCCGTCTGCGGATATTCGTCCTTGTCGATCATGTTCTTGTCGATCGACAGGTTCATGAGGTCGTGGATCTGGTCGTCGACCCAGGTCTGGCAGAAGGTCGCGAGATTCTGGCGCGAATTGCCATCGAGCATGAGTTCGTCGCGCAGCGAGGCGAAGACGTGTCGGGGATCGCGCTCCTGACGGGGAAAGGCCGCCTTCGGAAGAGCCAGGGCGAGATCGCCGGCCGAATAGATGTCATCCAGAAGTTCACTGCGCAGCTCTGCGCCTAGCGTATCGGAAGCCAACTTTCGTTCTCCTCACTGTTTCAGGGGATCCAGGCCATTCTTCGAGAATGGCATTATCGTTGCGGGATGCCTGCGGCCGCCTGTTCCGACGTCATGGCGCCGACGACAAAGGCGAGGTTTGCGGCGCTGACGAGCGCAGCCGCGTGAGAATCCGCTTGGGCCTGTCTGGCATCGAGCAGGCCAGTATCGGCTGCCGTTGCCGCGGTCACGGTTCCCACCCCATGCTTATAGGCCTCGAGCGCTGCGTCGTAGGTTGTATAGGCCGCGGCGGCGAGCGCGCTCGCCGCCTTGTAGGATTCGAGCGCGGTGCGCAGCGCGTTGCTGGCGGCGACGATCTCCGTCACTGCGGCGGTCTGGGTGCGCCGGAAGGTGCTTTCGGCCGCCGCTGCCACCGACTGCGCCTGCTTGAGCTGCGCGTCGCGCAGTCCGCCGTCGTAAAGCGGGACGGTCGCGCCGACCAGCACGCCGGAACCTGTCGATTGCTGGCCGATATTCGACAGGCCGTTGACGTTGAAGCCGCCCTGGCCCGACGCCACGGCACCGGCGACAAAGACCTTGGGCATGAACTCGGCTTCTGCCGCCTTGATGCCGGACTTGCTCGCCTGCACGGCCGAATAGCTCGCGATCACGTCCGGGCGCTGCGACAGGGCGAGCTTGATCATCGAATCGAGCGGCACGGCCGGCAGGTCGGGCAGTCGGCGCTGGCCGGCATCGGCGACTTGTATTCGCGTCATCGCATTGATGCCCATGGCAGCGATCAGGGCCTGGTAGGTATCGCGCTGTTGCCCCTGCGCCTGGACGAGCCGCAACTGGGATTGCGCGACCTGCTGGCGCGCCTGCGCGGTTTCCACGCTGGTGGCAAGACCGCGGGACAGCCGATCTTCGGTGGCGCTCTGTATCGCCTTGCTGTTCTTCAGCGTCTGCTGGGCGATCTTCGCGCGCGTCACCGATGCGCCATAGACATAATAGGCGTTGGTGACGTCGAAGATCAGCTTCTGATGCTCGCCATTGAACAGCACATTGGCTGCGATTGCCGCCTGTTTGGCCGCATCCACGACGGCGGCGCGCTGGCCGAAATCGAAGACGAGCCATTGCAGCGCGACGGTTGACGTCACGCCGCTCGCCGTCGTCTCGAAATAGCGCTGGGTGCCGATCGGCGCCGGCAGGGGGGCCTCGGCGGTCTGCTGGCCGCCAATGACATTGGCGGTGATCACCGGCAGATAGGTCGCCTCTGCCATGCCGACCGCCAGCGCGGCCTGCCGCGCCCGCTCCCAGGCGACACGCGTCGCGGGATTGTTCCGCTCGGCGAGGTCGATGAGTTCCGGCAGCTTGTAGACGCGGTTGCCGTCGATGTCGGGCGTCTGCGGCATGACCGCCAAGGCGGGATTTGCCGGCACGCCGAAATTGTCGCCACGCGGGCTCGGCTTCGTCCTGGTGCTCCACAGGCCGTCTTCCTTGCCGTTCGGCACCCATGGTGTCTCCGCGCTCGGCGGCGCCATGTTGAGGGCATTGGGCGAGCAGGCGGCAACCAGCATCGCCAGGCCGAAAAGGGCGGGGATGGAGCGATGGATCCGCATCAGCCGATCACCGCGTTCTGCAATCGGTCGATCCGACGATGGAGCAACGCCAGCTCTCCGGCGTCGCCGCCAGCATCGCCCGCCGCGCCACCATCCGTTCGCGCAACAAGCACGTTCAGCCGGTCGGCAATATCGGACAGCGCGTCGCGACTGAAATAGATTTCCCGGACTAGATCTGCGATTTCATCGCCCGCCGCAATCAGGCTCGCCTCGATCGCGGGTGCGGCGCGAACGCTGCGGGGTTCGAACGGCGCGAGCTCCATGGATTCTTCGATCTGGCCGGCCTCGTTCATGATCAGCGCCGCATCGGCGACGGCCGCCGTGCGCCGCTCCGGTGCCAGGGCGGCGAGGCGGGCAAGACCGGCAATCGCCGTCTTGATGCGGCGCCGCACGGCGCTCTCGACCGGCACCGGCCAGATGCGCGTGAAGATGAGATAGACGACGAGATTGCCGAGCAGGATGCCGACGATGCGATCCCAGGCGGCTGCGAGGTCGGTGCTCGGGCCGAAGCCCTGCAGCACGGTCAGGAGAAACGCGAGCGCGATCTGCACCCCGCCATAGGAGATGCGCTCGGGACCGGTCGATACCCAAGCGCCGACGAGGACGCCCGCGAAGATCAGGACCATCAGCGCGCCAATGGATTCCATTTGCGGGATCACGAAGAGAATGGCCGCGACGCCGAGTACCGCACCGATGAGGCAGCCCAGGATGCGAAGGCCGAGCTTGTGCACGGTCTCGCCCGTCGTTCCGAGAGCCGCCACATAGCATGTGATCATGGCGGTGTGGATGCCCTGCCAGTTGATGCCCGCATAGATGACGTAGCAGATCATCGCCGCCGCCGTCGTCTTGAGGGCGAAGCGCTGATAATCGGGGTTGGACAAGGCGTCGGCGGCGAAGAACGCTTGCTTTGGCGCCGCGATGATCTCGCCCTCCGGCCCGCCGGCCAGCATGTCCAAAGCCTTCCAGGCTTCTGCCTCTACCGGGCTCGCCGGTGCCTCTGAGGCTTCGACGCGCGGCGGCATCTCGCCGGCGTCGAGCGCGGCGAGCGAGCGGTTGATCCCTTCGACCAGCGCATCGCGGCGCTGGGTCGCGATGTCACGCGGCAAAGCCGAGATCGCCAGCATCAGCCGGTACGAGGCACGCACGTCGCACGCGATCTGGCCGGCAGCGGTGCGATTGACGAGGCTCAGAACCTTGACGAAACCGGCCTGCTTTTCCAGCGCGGTATTGTCGGCGCGGAGCAATTCGGCGAGGTGCTCGTCGTCACCCGGCGCGCCCGAGGCCAATGCCTCGGCCGACGCGGCGAGTCTGATCCGGAGCGTTTCTCGCAGGAGACTGACCGGTGATAGCCCGAGCACCAGATTGAACACGACCATCAGCGCCATCGGCATGATCGCGAGATAGGCTGCATAGCGCAGGCCGAATGTCACGACATCGCCCAGCGGCGCCATGTTCACGAGCGTCAGCAGGAAGGCGAAGATCAGCCCGATCACCCCGCCGATCTCGCCCAGTTGGGAAGCCGCGCCGAGAAAGAGAAAGACGAACGACACCAGCGCGATCGCGAGCATCCTGAGCAGGGGCGATTCGACGGTCGCGTTGATCAGCGGCACCATGCAGGCGACTACGATGACGACCAGCACGATCAACCCGATGGCCGTGCCGATATTCTGCACGGCGTCGGGCTTCATCAGGAAGATGATGAGGTAACAGCTGATGGCGGCTTCGGGTATCTGGTAGAGCATCGCCGTCGCGGCCACGATCGAGCAGAGCAGCGCGATCCGCCAGGTGAGCGCCGCCCGTCCGGGGAAGGGCGCGAGATCTTCAAGAGCCTGCGCGACGAGCGACTGACGGACAAGCGCCTCGGCCATCAGCATTGCCTGCCATGATTGACGATGGCCACGGCCGACGCGCCCATGCGCATCAGATCCTCCGGCGGATCGATGAGCCGGATCCTGACCGGGAAGGGCTGCACGATCCGCACCCAGTTGAGTGATTTGGGGACATAGGGCAGGCCGCGCGGCAGGTTCACGACATTCTCGGAGATGACGCCCCAGCCCAATCCCTCCACCCGTCCTTCCACGGGCCGGGAGCGATCCGCCAGCACATAGAGCCGGGCGCAGTCTCCCACGGCAACCGAGGTCAACTCGGTCTCGCGGAAAGAGGCGCTGGCGAACCAGGCCTCGGTGTTGATCAGCGTGAAGACCGATTGGCCCGGGGCGACGAACTCGCCCGTCGATATGTTCAGCCCGACGACGCGCCCGTCATGCGGGGCAAAGACCTCGGTATTGGCGAGGCTCTGCTCGGCGATGGCGAGTGCCGCTCGACGCGCTTCCACCAGGGCCTCGGAGGCGTCGATCGTGCTGATCAGACTGTCGGCGGCCTCGGACTGCTTGATGGCCTGCGCGAGGCTGGTCCGTGCGTCGTCGCGCGCAGTGCGGGCATCATCGACCTGCTGCGCCGTGACATAGCCCTTCGGGAGCAGGGGCGTGAGGCGGGCGAGCGTCTGTTCGGCGAGCGACAGGTTGGTCCGGGCGCGGTCGATCTGCTGCACCGCGATGGCGGCATTCGATTGCTCCGCGCTGATGGAGCGCATTTGCGCGTCGCGGGTCGCCTCGGCGATCTTGAGGTCGGCGCGCGCCTGATCGACGGCGAGCCGGTAGGGTTGCGGGTCGATCGAGAAGAGACGCGCGCCCTTGGCGACCTTCTGGTTCTCGGCGACCTCGAGCGTGACGATCCGACCGGGTACGGTCGCGGCGATGTTGACGATGTTTGCGGTAATAACCGCATCTTCCGACAACGGATTGCTCTCGGTGCGCTTGTAGTAGAGCCAGCCGACATAGACCGAGCCGATGACGACCAACAGGGCGATCAGCGAACCCAGCAGACGATGGCGCCGAGAATAAGCGGACGCGGCCATGCTTCAACGCCCATAGACAGTGAGCGCCAGGGCGAATCCGATGACGGCCGCGAGACAGGCATAGACGAGCAGGCGCCACGTCAAGATTTCGTCGATGCCGAGCTTGATCAGCACGGCGCGAATGATCACGGCGCCAATCACGCCGACGCTTGCACAGATGAGCCAGGAGGGAAAATAGGCGCCGAAAAGCGGTAGTGCCGGACTAGCCGGTACTGTGCAGCCTGAGAGTGAGACGGCAAAGGGAGTGGTCAGTCCAACCGCAAGAATTTCGCGGACCAGGGTCAGACACCGAGTCTGTCGCAATGGCATCCCGTATCTTCCGCCCCCGTGGCATGTCCTGATCGGAATTGTCAGGCGACGTAGGCATAAGCCAAGGGCCTTTCAGAATTATTATCCTCCCGTGTCGGAGTCTGTCACGATCGGGCCCGACAAGCCGGGTTCAACCCCTGCGCGCGCCTCGGCCGACCGCTAATTCGTGCCTGCGGGCTGGATGATCCGCTTCGGATCGCTTGGCTCCACGGGCCGCGCCGCTCCGGGGTTGCGACGCATCAGCATGACGGCGACGGCTGCCGCCAGCAGGGTTGCCCCGATGATGAGGTAGATGTCGGAGAAGGCCATGATGGTGGCTTGCCGGGCGACGAGCTCGCCGAGCATCGCTTCCGCCTGGTGAAAGGCGAGGCCGGGATCGCTCGTTCCCTGTTGCAGCAGACGACGTTGCGATTCGATCAGGAAGTGCTCGACCGTGCCGTCATAGGCCGTGACCGACTGCCCGATGATGTTGGAGTGATACTGCTCGCGCTTGGTGATGATGGTGGCGAGCACCGCCGTGCCGATGGCGCCGCCGAGGTTGCGCATCATGTTGAAGACGCCGGCTGCGGCACCCGACATGGCCTTGGGCACGCCGATGACGGCAAGGCCCGCCAGCGGCGCGAGCACGATCGCCTGGCCGGCTGCGCGCACGAGGTTGGCGGGGAAGAACTGGTCGCCGGAGCTGTCGGCGCTCAGATGAATGTTCATGAAGCAGCTGGAGGCAAAGATCACGAGGCCGGTGCAGACGATGGCGCGCGCATCGAAGTGCTTCTGCAGCAGGGGAATGAAGGGAATGATCAGCAATTGGGGCAGGCCGGCCCAGGCGAGGACGACACCGACCTGTTCGGCATTGTAGCCCTGGATTTCCTGCAGATAGGTCGGCAACACATAGACCGAGCCGAACAGCGCGATGCCGATCGCCACATTGGCGATGGTTCCGAGCGCGAAATTCCGGTGCGTGAGAAGCCGGAGCTGGACCGCGGGATTGGCGCTCCGGAACTCGATCACGACGAAGATCGTCAGCGTGACGGCGGCGATCAGCGTGAGCTGGACGATCAGCGGCGAGCCGAACCAGTCCTTTTCATTGCCCTCGTCGAGCGCGGTCTGCAGGCATGCGAGGCCAATGCTCATGAAGCCGATGCCCCACCAGTCGCCCTGGCGGAGCAGTCCGAGGTTCATCTTCTGCCGTTCGAGGGTCGGGAAGAGCAGGGCGAGCATCAGCACGCCGGGCACGAGGTTGATGAAGAAGATGTACTGCCAGCCATAATTCTCGGTGAGGTACCCGCCGATGGTTGGCCCGATCGACGGCCCGAAGGTCGCCGTCAGCGCGAAGGCGGCAAGGCCTGCCGGCTGCTGATGCTTCGGCAGCGTCGTCAGCACGCGTGCGAACGCCATCGGGATCATCACGCCGCCCCAGAAGCCCTGCATGCCGCGCAGCACGATCATCTCGCCCAGATTAGTGGCGAAGGCGCAGGCGACGGAGAAGCTGAGGAAGAGGCAGACGCTCGAGAGCAGGAACCGGCGGACGGTGAAGACGCGGCTCAGATAATCGGTGAGCGGGATCATGATGATCTCGCCGATCAGATACGCGGTCGAGATCCAGGTTCCATTGTCCGCGCCCGTTCCGATGCCGCCCTCGATATCGGGCAGCGATGAATTGGTGATCTGGATGTCCAGCACGGCGATCAGAGCGCCGAGCATGCAGCCGAACACCGAGATCCACTCGCGCAGATTGGCATTGCGTTCCCGCGGAGCGTCGGACGAGGGGGACACGGCCATGATTGCGGTCCGCTATTTCGATTGCGACGTCGGGCCGACCTCGATCGTCGTTGTGACCGACATGCCGGGCAGCAATCGTCCGGCGAGCGGGTCGGTTCGGTCGATCGCGATCTTCACCGGGATGCGCTGGACGATCTTGGTGAAATTGCCCGTGGCGTTGTCGGGCGGAAGCAGGGCGAATTCCTGGCCGCTGGCGGGCGCGATGCTCTGGACCTTGCCGCGAACCGGTGTGCCCGCGAAGGTGTCGACGTCGATCCGGACGGGCTGTCCAGGATAGACGTCGGCGAGTTGGGTCTCCTTGTAGTTGGCGACGATATAGGTCTGGCCCAGCGGCACAAGCGCCAGCAATTGCTGGCCGGGCTGGACATAGAGCCCGACCCTCAACTGGCGCATGCCGACCACGCCGTCGACGGGCGCGCGCAGGACCGTGTAGCCGAGATTGAGCTTGGCCTTGTCGAGGGCTGCCTGATTGTGCTGCAACGTCGCCTCGGCGGCCGCGCGCTGCGCGTTCAGCGTGTCGATCTGGGCCGTAGCCGCCGCGAGCGCCGCCTGGTCCTTTGTGACGGTGGCCTTGGCCGCGTTGATCTGCGACGTGGCCTGCTGCGCGTCCTGGACGGTGCCGAAGCCGTTGGTGGCGAGCGTTCCGAAGCGCCTGTTGTTCTGCTCGGCATAGAGTTCCGCCGCCTGGTCGGCATTGATGGTGGCGGTAGCCTCGCTGATCAGCGCGTGCTGTTCGTTGAGCTCGGCCCCGACGCCGGCAATCGCGGCCTGGGCCTGGGCGACATCGGCGCTGGCCTGGTCGACGGCGGCCTGATAGTCGCGCTGGTCGATGGTCGCCAGCACATCGCCGGCCTTGACGTGCTGGTTGTCGGCGACCTCGACGCTGGCGAGATATCCCGCCACCTGTGGCGCGATAGCCACCACGTCGGCCTGAACATAGGCGTCATCCGTCGCCTGCTCGAAACGCCAGACGGCCCAATACTGCCAGCCGAGATAAGCGCCGACCCCGAGGACGGCGATGACGGCCACGGCCAGGATGGCACGCCGCGCGATCAACGGTTTCGGCGCGGGGGGCGTGGCGTCCAGTTTCAGCTCTGCAGGTTGAATGACGGCGTTCATGTCCGTTCCAGAAGGCCGTTTTGAACTTTGGCGACCATGTCCTCATGGGGCGCGGCGATCTTTCGAGAAGAGATGCGGTTTTGCGAGAGCGCACGGCGGGCGTGGGTTCAACATGCGCGCCGCAGGTTCCAGACGGATCGGACAAGAGCCGTGAGGGCCATTTCGACCGCGCGATTTGGCAAGTCCGGGTGCGATGTCGAAAGAACAGGGGCTCCGGCTGGTTCAGTGTGTCGACGTGCCCGGGATGACCGCCAATGAGCGCGAGCATCCGATCTCGTCACCCGACGCGTATTTTTGCGACGGGCGTCGACCTTTCCGAGGCTGGCCCTTCCCCCCCCCCGGGGGGCAGCCTCGACGCCAAAGGAGGCCGCATGCGGCGGCATCCCGGGCATCAATCCGATCCCGATCCACGGCTCATCGTGCCCGCCAGGGTGAGCTTTCCCGGAGCCCATCATGGCCAAGGTTCTCTGCGTCCTCTATCCCGATCCCGTCACCGGCTATCCGCCGGCCTATGCCCGGGACACGATCCCCGCGATCACCGCCTATCCCGGCGGCCAGACGACCCCGACCCCGGTCGGGCCGCTCGGCTTCAAGCCGGGCGAACTCGTCGGCTGCGTTTCGGGCGAGCTCGGCCTGCGCCCCTATCTGGAGAAGCTCGGCCACGAGCTGATCGTCACCAGCGACAAGGACGGCGCCGATTCGGAGTTCGATCGCCATCTGGCGGATGCGGATGTCGTGATCTCGCAGCCCTTCTGGCCCGCCTATCTGACGGCGGAGCGGATCGCCAGGGCCAAGAAGCTCAAGCTGGCGCTGACCGCCGGCATCGGCTCCGACCATGTCGATCTCCAGGCCGCCGCCGCCCACGGCGTCACCGTCGCCGAGGAGACCTATTCCAACAGCATCAGCGTCGCCGAGCACGTCGTGATGATGGTGCTGTCGCTGGTCCGCAACTATCTGCCGGCGCATCAGATTGCGGCCAATGGCGGCTGGAACATCGCCGATTGCGTCAGCCGCAGCTATGACCTCGAAGGCATGCATTTCGGCACGATCGCGGCCGGCCGCATCGGCCTCGCCGTGCTGAAGCGCCTGAAGCCCTTCGATGTTCATCTGCACTACACACAGCGCCACCGGCTTGCCGACGAGGTCGAGCGTGAGCTCGGACTGACCTTCCACGAGACGCCGGAATCGCTCGTCGCGGCCTGCGACGTGATCAACCTGCAGACGCCGCTCTATCCCTCGACCGAGAACATGTTCGACGACCGCATGTTCGAGCATGTGAAGCGCGGCTCCTATCTGATCAATACCGCGCGCGGCAAGCTCTGCGATCGCGACGCGGTAGTGCGGGCGCTGAACTCGGGCAAGCTCGCGGGCTATGCCGGCGACGTGTGGTTCCCGCAGCCGGCCCCGGCCGATCATCCCTGGCGGACGATGCCCTTCAATGGCATGACGCCGCATATGTCCGGCAGCTCGCTATCGGCCCAGGCACGCTATGCCGCCGGCACGCTCGAGATCCTCGAATGCTTCTTCGAGGGCCGTCCGATCCGTCCGGAATATCTGATCGTCGATGGCGGCAAGCTCGCGGGCACCGGCTCGCAATCCTACAAGCTCACCTGAGCCGAGACGCCGAGCCCGCGACCCGTCCGACAAGGACCCGGTGTCGCGGGCCGAGCCAACCTCGACGCCGGACCAGGATCAACGCGCGGCGGGAGCGCGACCTTGGCAAGGTCCGGCGATCGATGTCATGTGGCTGGTCTAGCGGCCAAGCCACCGGGGAGTCTCTGATGCCAGCCAGAACCATGGTCGCACCGAGGTTCCTGTCCTTTGCCATGGTGAGCGCCATCACGGCCGTCGCCGGCTATGTCGATGCGGTCGGCTTCATGCATCTCTCCGGCCTCTACCTGTCCTTCATGAGCGGCAACACGACCCGCCTCGGCACACTGATCGCCACGGCCGATTGGCCCGCCGTCGTGGTCTGCTGCGCTGTCATCGCCAGCTTTGTCGCAGGCGCCACGCTCGGAACACTCGCGAGTGAGAGATATGCGATGAGCGGGCCCGCGCCGATCCTGGCGGCCGAGGCCGCCCTCGTCGGCGTCGGCCTCATCCTCAGCCTCTTCGACGACGGACCCTACAGCCTGTTGCTGATCGTCGTGGCGATGGGCATGCAGAACGTGCTGCATCGAACGATCAGCGGTGCGGATGCGGGCAAGACGTTCGTCACCGGCGCGCTGTTCTCGCTCGGCCAGTCGATCGCGCATCTGGTGAGCGGCAAGGGCAATCTGGCCGAACCGGCGATCCTCGCCGCGTCATGGGCTGCGTTCGTGATCGGGGCGACGTCCGGCGGCTTCCTGCTCGCGCGCCTGCATCTGACTCAAACCCTTGGTCTGGCCCTGTTGCTGCTCATCGCTGCCGCAGCGGTTGCCGCCTGGCTAACGCCGCCGCGGCCGCAATAGCAGCTGCGCATGTCATGGATCGCGGCCGAATGGATCTCGATCGATCCGCCTGCCATCTGCCGGTCGGTTGGGACCCATGCCCATTCGTCTCCGGCTGCGGTGGTTCGGCAGCGTGATCTTCTTGCGGGCCACGCACTGCCAGCGTCGCATTGAAGCCGCTGCCCACGAGCACGGCCGTGATGGCCATAGCCGACGAGGTAAGCCTCAGTCGATATCGACGTTCGTGCGCGCCCGCGCCACGGCATGCGTTGCCAGCGCGCCGACACGTTGGTCGCCATCATAGTTGACGAAGACGCGCTGGTTCGGCAGCACGCCATAGAGGATCGCGCCATCCTCGGTCCGGAATACCTCACCGGCCCGCGGGGGCTCCGTTCCCCGGACGCCAAGAACGTCCTTCGAAGCATCTTCGGGCTGCTGGGCGGCGACCGCCGCGACTATACCGGCGAGAACGGCTGCCGCCGACATGAGAATGACCTGTCTCATCTTTGCCTCCAATAGCTTCAACGGTGCATTCGCTCAATTGCACGGGACTGGACGGTCATATGATGCGGATTACGGGCCGATCTACATATTGGATCGGCGTATACTGCTGTAGGGCTGAGATATGAACGCCCTATACAGAAGTATGTTCACATTGTTTATATTGCCGACAATTGAAGCGCTTTGTTCTGAATCAAATGGCGCGGCTTTGTCGTGCCGGTCGAGAACATGTGGTGCGAATGACTTGGGGTGCCGTACGACACGTCTCTCAAGCCGATATCGTGCCCTCGGCAGGTCGCCTGAGGTGCTCGCTCGCTGACGCGGGTTCTCAGGCGCTGCTTGCGCGGATCGGAAAATAGAGCTCGATGGCCCGTCCCTCATCCTTCGTCCGCGTCTCGACATGCCCCTCCAGGCAGGCCATGGCGCGCGACAGTCGGCGGACGGACCGCTTCGGCCAACCCTTTTTTGCCTCTTCGGCAGGGCGCCCATCCCCGCCCGCTCGCCGGTCGGCCGGCAGGACCTGACCTATCCCGACGCAGATATAGGCGCCGGGCGCGAGCTCGCCATGCGGAGCCCGCAGGATGGCGCGACACGTCTCGACACGGATCGGCGCGCTTTTCGCATGCGCCGCGTTTTCGGAGAACAGCAGGAAGCCCTGCAGCAATGCGCCCGAGATCTCGTCGGTGTCGCGATGGACCGGCGGCAGCGCCTGCGCCAGCGCGAATTGCAGGCCGCCGCCAAATCCGGCCTCGTCGAGCGAACGGCCGACGGTCAGGACGATCTCGTTGACGTCGGCCGGTTCGGGCGCTTCGAGGGAATTGCCGAGGAAGGGGGCCAGTCCGCGGGCCAGCGTGCCGGCGCGGGCAGTGGCCTGTTCGGCGTCGTCGATCAGCGGCTCCAGATCGGTCGACTGGGCGCGCCGGATGCGCAGGCGCATCAGCGCCAGCGTGCTGGAGAGGCAGTTGATCATCTCTTGCAGATCGTCGAGCGGGCCGCACGGCGACCATCCGCTTTCGGTCGTCGACCGATCCGCGCCGGGAAAGAGAGCGCCGAGATCAGGCAGGGTGGCCCGGCGTGTCTGGGGCCCAAGAAACTCGATCATGTCGGTCGACCATCTGCGTTGATATTCAGGGAGAAGATCGAGGTCAGGAGATCATCGCGCCCTGGCTGGCGTCGTGGGACGGCCAACGGCCGGCAGGTGCCTGGACCCGGCCCGGCTGGGCAACGCCCCGACGCTGTGCACGCGCGGGCGTGCGTCCTGCCGCTTGGGCGCGGCGCCACTGATAGGGCGTGTCGCCGACGAAGCGCTTGAAGACGGTGGTGAAATGGGCCTGCGTCTGGAAGCCGACGGTCAAGGCGACGCCGACGATCGTCTCCCGGTCGTCGAGCAGCAATTGCTTGGCGCGATCGATCCGCCGGCGGAGCAGGAAGGCATGCGGCGGCAGGCCCGTGCTGGCACGGAACTGCGCCGCGAAATGCATGCGGGTCAGCCGCGCCGCCTCCGCCATTTCGGCCAGCGTGATCGTCTCGCCGAGATGGGCGTCGATATACTCGATGGCGCGCTTCAGCCGCCACTTCGACAGCGTTCCGCAGGGGCGACGGGCGCCCTCGGCGCGCAGCGGCGATTCCTCCGCAATCCGTGCCGCGAGGGTCGCCCCGATCGCATTGGCATAGAGTTCGGACGACGCCGGCTCGGCCTGTTTGGCGCGAAGCAGAGAGGCGGCAAGCTGTTCCAGCGTCGCGTCGGGCTTGATGCGGAGGTCGATGACGAGGAAGCCCGCATGGACCTTCTGCTGGCGCAGCGCGCTGAAGAAGCGGCGCAAATCCGGATTGGTGGCCGGCGCGATATGGGTCGGCATCGCCTCGGGAAGCAGCGCGACGGCACGATCGAGCGGGGAGGCGAGGTCGCCCGTCATGCCGGCGCGATCGTCACCCGGGATGACGACGACGAGGTTGGCCTTGTCCGTGACGATGGCAAGCGTGAAGAGCGTATCCAGGAGCGCTGCATCGGATGCGGCATCGATCTCGAACTCGCCCGCCAGATCATCGTCGTGGAACATCTGGGACGTCTGTGCCGTGGTCTGAGTAACCGCCTGGACATCGTTGAACATCGTCAATCTCCTCGCTGCTTCATCTCTGTCAAACGGCAACGCTTCCATGGACCAGAGCTGGATCGATCTTGCAGATTGCCGATCCTGGTCGTGGGCTATGGGGTTGCCCGATGAGATTGAGCTTACGGAGGAGCGCTCTGACGCCATATCCTACGCATGGGCAGCGGCAGTATCGAATGGCGTTAGCAGCATAAACTTAGGTATAGGACGCGCCGGCCACGCTCTCGACCAACTTCATCATGGCGCGCGGACGTTCCCGGAGCGCGTTGCCATGAAGACCAATTGTGGCGGGCCGCTTCCCGGTGCCTGTTCACGATCCGCATGGCTGCTGCGCAGATCAGCCGTGTCCCCAAGCGGGGGTGCTTCGTCATGCCGGTCGGTTGCCACTCTTCGGCTTTGGCTCCTTTGCGCGCTTCACAACGCGCTTGCCAGCGACATCTACGAGGCGCCGAAACGTCGGGCACTCCATATGGGAGGGTGCCGGGCAATCGGCGACATGGCGGAGCGTATCGCGCAGCGCCATCAATTCGCGGATCTTGAGGTCGATCTCATCCGCTTTCGCGTGGATTTTGTCGCGCGACAGGTTGGGCATTCCATCTCGATAGAACATCCCGGCGATCTCCTCGAGCGAGAATCCAGCCGTCTTCCCCATCGCAATCAGCTTGAGCTGCAGCAGCACCTCGGGAGGAAACTGCCGGCGCAGTCCGTGACGCGCGACCGAGGTGATCAGCCCCGCCTCCTCGTAATAGCGAAGCGCCGAGGGCTTGATTCCGCTCTTTTCCGCAACCTCTCCAATGTCGAGAAATTTCATGCTTGACCTCAAGTTGGCTTGAAGTGGCAGCCTGCTCTCCAGTGGACATTGAATCAAGAGGACGAAGTCATGGAACAGGCAAAATCATATGGATCCAACAAGGCCCAAACGGGAATCACGATCACACTGGCGCTCTCGATGCTGCTGGCCTCACTCGGCACCAGCATTGCCAACATCGCGCTGCCAACGCTCGCGGAAGCCTTCTCCACGCCGTTTTCGCAGGTCCAGGCGGTGGTCGTCGCCTATCTCGCGGCGCTTACAGTCTCGGTCGTGATCGCTGGTCGACTGGGAGATGCCTACGGGTTGAGGCCCATGCTGGTCGCCGGTCTGGCCGTGTTCGCTGCCGCCTCGCTGCTCTGCGCCATCGCTTCGAGCCTCCCCCTGCTGATCGCCGCGCGGGCGCTTCAGGGTATTGGTGCCGGATTCCTGATGACGCTCGCCATGGCGCTGATGCGCCACACCGCGAACGAGGCGCGTGTCGGGCGAGCCATGGGGCTGCTGGGCACTGTATCGGCGCTGGGAACAGCGCTTGGCCCCTCGCTGGGCGGCCTGCTGATCCCGGTGGCGGGATGGCGCGGCATCTTCTGGGTCCAGGTACCGCTGGCGGTCATGGCCCTGATCCTGGCCATCTTCATGCTCCCGGCCGCCGCGTCAAAGGAAAGGGCGCCTTCCGCTGGCCTCTGGCAGGTCATGAATCGGCAACTGGTGCCCAATCTGCTCGTGAATGTCATGGTCGCCGCCGTGATGATGACGACGCTGGTGGTCGGTCCCTTCTATCTCGGCATTGGCCTGGGCCTGACGGCGACGCAGGTCGGTTTCGTCATGGCGGTCGGCCCCGTCATCTCGATCTTGAGCGGCATTCCGTCCGGGCGACTGGTCGATGCGTGGGGCACGGACCGCATGCTGGCCATCGGCCTCGTCCTCCTCGCAGCGGGAGCGTTTCTGCTGGCGCTGCTGCCAAACGGGGCCGGTGTCTACGGCTATGTGCTTTCCATCATCGTGCTGACGCCCGGATATCAGCTCTTCCAGGCGGCCAATAACACGGCCGCGCTGGCCGACATCTCCAGGGAGCGACGCGGCACGGTCTCTGGATTGCTCAGCCTGTCACGCAATATCGGTCTCATCGCCGGCGCCTCGGCCATGGGCGCGGTCTTCGCCTTCGGCGTGGGGACGGAAGAGTTCGCTCGCGCGACCGCTCCGGCCATCGCCTCAGGGACGCGGCTGACCTTCCTGCTGGCCGGCGCCATGATGCTGGTCGCCCTTGGGCTCGCATTTGCACACCAAAACTCGTCCAGACGCTCGTCTTGATCAGTGTTTCCCGCGCGGTCGGTCGAGAAATCCGCCGACCGCACGGAGGGCGCCGAGGTGCACAGCGATTTGATCGACGGCCGAACGCCTCGGTGATCCATGACGTCGCGATCACCGAGAATCATGTCGTCTGGTTCGATCCGAGTGTCGCGCTCGATCACCAATCCGGTCGTGCCTTTCCCTATACGTGGCAGGACAGCTACCGGGCGCGCATCGGCGTGATCCCGCGCGACCGTTCGAAGGGGGTGTCATCTGCATGGACATCGTTCCCGATTGCATGCTGCATTTTGCCAATCGCACGGTTGATCACGTCTCGTCCTTGATAAGGTCGCTGCGCCCTTCAGCGCCGATCGGCACCGCCCGCCTCATCGGCGGCTGGTGGCCGTTGCGTGCTCAGGCGACGTTCGCGGCCCAAGTCGGGAAGGGGTCGTGCAGCTTTGCCCATGCCTTTGGCGTGAAGGCCGTGACCGAGGGGACGAGGCAGTCGTCGAGTTGCTGGCGCAGGGCTTGCTCGTCCATCGGGTCGATGCCGATGAAGACGATTTCCTGGCGCCGGTCGCCCCATACGGGATCGAGATAGCCGCGCATCGCTGCGCGCCATTCCGCATCATCGGGCCAGCGCTGTGGCGACACCGAGGCCCACCAGCGTCCGCGGCGGAGCGTGCGCACCAGTGCGCCGGCCTGGGCGATCTCGCCGACGAGATCGGGGCGCGTCGCAAGCCAGAAGAAGCCCTTGGCGCGGATCACCCCCGGCCATGCCACCTGCGTGAAGGCGTGGAAGCGGGCGGGATCGAAGGGGCGGCGCTGGTGATAGACGAAGGAGCGGATGCCATATTCCTCCGTCTCCGGAACATGATCCCTGAAGCCGTTCAACTCCTTGAACCAGAGCGGATGGGTCTGCGCCTTCTCGAAATCGAACAGGCCCGTATCGAGGATGGCGGCGAGCGGGACGCGGCCGTGCTCGGCCTCGATGATGCGCGCTTCGGCATTGAGCGCCATGACGATCTGGCGCGCGACCATGATGTCGTGCCTCGAGGCGAGATCGGCCTTGTTGAGAATGACGACGTCGGCGAACTCGATCTGCTCGACGATCAGATCGACCAGCGTGCGGTCGTCGCCCTCGCCGGCGGTCTCGCCGCGATCCTTCAGGAAATCATGGCTGCCATAGTCGTGGATCAGGCTGGCGGCGTCGACCACCGTCACCATGCAGTCGAGACGCGCGACATCGGCAAGGCTCGCGCCATTCTCGTCGCGGAAGTCGAAGGTCGCGGCCACCGGTAGCGGCTCGGCAATGCCCGTTCCCTCAATGACCAGATAGTCGAACCGGCCATCCGCCGCGAGCCGCCGCACCTCGGTCAGGAGGTCGTCGCGCAGCGTGCAGCAGATGCAGCCATTGGTCATCTCGACCAGTTTCTCCTCCGTGCGGGACAGGCCGCCATCCTGGCGAACGAGTTCGGCGTCGATATTCACCTCGCTCATGTCGTTGACGATGACGGCGACGCGGCGGCCCTCGCGATTGGCGAGGATATGGTTCAGCAGGGTGGTCTTTCCGGCGCCGAGAAAGCCGGAGAGCACGGTCACGGGGAGGCGGCGGTGATTCATCTCATGTCCCATTTATGTAATGTTATAACATAACATATTAGTCCTTATGGGACCGGGACGGTGCCGCCGTCAAGCCGGGTTTTGCGCGGTGATTGCGGGGCTGCATTCCGCGCTGGACAATCCATGTTGGTTCCGGCACAAATCGTACACGAAATTGAATGGATCACGTGCGGTACTCTGAAGTTCGGGTATTGCGGCACGGTCAGGTTACGCAGAAGCCCGCGATGAGCATTGCTCCCAGCCTGGATTTCTCTGCTTTTCAGTCGCCTGACCGCGAAGCCTCGGTCTATGAGGCGATCCGCGAGGACATTATTTCGGGTCGCCTGCCGGCCAATGCGCGCCTGATCGTCGCCGATCTCGCCGAGCAGCATGGAACTTCGACCAATCCTGTCCGCGAAGCCTTGCAGCAGCTCCGCGGCGAGGGATTCGTCACGATGGCGCAGAACCGCGGCGCTCGGGTACGCCCGATCGACGAGGATTTCATCCGCGACATCTACGAGATTGAGGTTCTGATCGAGCCGGCCCTGACGCGCTGGTTCGTCGGTATTGCCACCGACGCCGATATCGAGACGCTCGAGGCGCTCCATGCCGAGATGCTGCGGCTCAACTACTCCGACCCGCTGCGCCACACCGTGCTCGACACCCAGTTTCACCACACCATGTATGAGCGCCATTACAATCGCCACGCGGTCGATCTCTGGTGGAAGCACCGCGAGATCCTGCGCGCCATCAGTCGCCGCCACCGCACCTCGCTCGGGCGCCAGGCCGCGGTGATGCGCGAGCATGGCGAGGTGATCGAGGCGATCAAGGCCCATGACGAACAGGCGGCCGCCGCGATCATCGCGCGGCACGTCGAAGGATCGGGCCGTCACATCATCGAGCAGATGCGCGCTGCCCGCCGCACGCTGCCCAAAGACAAGGTGGATTAACCACCATGCACAAAATGACAATCCGGAGGAAACCAAGTGTCCGTTGTTGCCGAGCCGTTGGAGTTGACTGAAAGCGTCGAGAACGCGATCCGCATTGCATCAGAGCCGTCAAAACTCAGAATAACCGATGTCCGCGTCGCGACGATCGTCGGGCATGGCTACTATCCGATCCTCAGGATCGACACCAATCAGGGCATCTATGGCCTGGGAGAGGTGCGCGACGGCGCCCATCCCGACACGGCACTCCGGCTGAAGCACCTGCTGGTCGGCCAGAATCCCTGCAACGTCGATTATCTGTTCAAGTCGATCAAGCGCTATGGCGGCGACAGCCGCGAGGCGGGCGGCGTCTGCGGCATCGAGATCGCGCTGATGGACCTGGTCGGCAAGGTCTATGGCATTCCCTGCTACCAGCTCCTCGGCGGCAAATATCGCGACAAGGTGCGCCTCTATGGCGATACGCCGGCGCCGCGCAACCAGACGCCCGAGGGCTATGTCGAGGTCGTGATGCGGCGTCGCGCGCTCGGCCTCACCTTCATCAAGTTCGACCTGCCGGCGCGGCTCTTCGAGAAGACCCCCGGCGCGCTGGTCGGCAGCGCGACGAAGCACGAATATCATCAGTATAATCAATGGTATGTCCCCGGGCGCGGCGCTGGCCCGCGTATCAGCGAGAAGGGCGTCGAGCTCGCGGCCTCGATCTGTGCCGCGGTGCGCGAGGCGGTCGGCGACGAGGTCTCTCTCTGCACCGATCATTTTGGCGAGGGTTATGTCACGGCCGATGAAGCCATCCGCATCGGCAAGGCGATCGAGCCCTATAATCTCGCCTGGATCGAGGATGTCATGCCCTGGCGCGACATTGCCGGGCACAAGAAGGTCGCCGATGCGCTGCTGACGCCGGTTGCCGCCGGCGAGGACCTCTATCTCTGGGAAGGGTTCCGCGAGGCGATCGAAACGCGCGCCTTCGATATCATCCATCCCGATATGCTCTCCTCCGGTGGGCTGATGGAGACCAAGCGCATCGCCGACCATGCCGAGCGCTTCGGCATTCCGACGGCGCTGCATGCCTGCTGTTCGCCGGTCGGTTTCATGGCGAATGTGCATCTCGGTGCCTCGATCGCGAGCCTCGTCGCGGTCGAGCATCACGGTCTCGACCTGCCATTCTTCCGCGATCTGGTGCGCGGGATGGATGCCGACTACATGGCCGACGGCTATGTCAGCGTGCCGGATGCGCCGGGCCTCGGAATCGATCTCAACGAGGACGTCATCCGCGAGAACCTGCGCAAGAACGCCAGCTATTTCGCCGCTACCAACGAATGGAACGATCTGCGCGTGGGCGCCGATTTCCGCGGGCATGAGGACGACTGAACGTCGCCCTCTCTCGTTTGAAGCGGAAACTCCAGCGCGGATATTGCCAATGAAGATCAAGGATTTGAAGTGCGCGGTGATCGGGCGTCATCCGATTGTGCGCATCACCACCGATGAGGGCCTTTACGGGCTGGGTGAGGTCGAATTCACCAAGACCTATCTGAAGCCCTTCGTGCTGCAGTTCCGCGAGGCGCTGATCGGCGAAGACCCGACCGACGTCGAGCGCTGCATGCTGAAGATCCGCCAGCGGGGCAGTTTCAAGCCCTATGGCGCGGCGATCAGCGCGATCGAGCATGCGCTCTGGGATATTGCCGGCAAGGCGGCGAATGTACCGGTCTATAAGCTCCTCGGCGGCAAGGTGCGTGACAAGGTCCGCGTCTATAACGGCTCGCGCAGGCGGCCGATGACGGGGACGAGGCCTGAAGACTACGCCGCCGAATGCAAGTGGATGATGGATCTGCCCGAGCAGTTCTTCATGGTGAAGCAGGGCATCAGCTTCCACTCGTCGATGAAGCGCGATTTTCCCGATTTCCATTACGGCATTCCGCAGGACAGTCATTTCCACGGTGCGATGGATACCGGGCTGATCAGCGAGCGTGGCTTCAACCACATGCTCGACTGCGTCGCGGCGATGAAGGAGGTGCTCGGCGACAAGGTGAGCCTGGCGCTCGATTGCGGCCCCGGCTGGATGCTGCCGGATGCGATCCGCTTCGCCCGCGCCGTCGAAAAATACAATCTGATGTGGCTCGAGGACATGCTGACCGGCGACTACACGCCCTGGGTCAACCCGCAGGCCTATCGCGAGCTGACGACCTCGACCACCGTGCCGATCCACACTGGCGAGCAGATCTATCTCCGCAACAATTTCAAGGAACTGATCGAGACCCAGGCGATCAACGTCGTCGGCCCGGACCCGGCCGATGTCGGCGGCATCGCCGAGCTGAAATGGATTGCGGAGCATGCGCACATGCACTCGATCCTGATGGCGCCGCACGGCACCGCCAATGGCCTGCTCGGCCTCGGCGCGCTGATCAATGTGTGCGCGACTTTGCCGGCGAACTATATCGCCTTCGAGTATCCGAGCGCCTCCGATCCCTGGTGGTACGACATCGTGGAAGGGCTTCCCCAGCAGATCGTCAAGGACAGCATGGTCGATCTGCTCGAGGCGCCGGGTCTCGGCCTCGACATCAATGCCGAGGCCGCGAAACAATATTTGCGAGAAGACGATGCCGGCTTCTTCGATCGCTAGCGGCAGCGCCTCAGGCCGCGCGTTCGGCCATGCGCAGCAAGCCTTGCATGTAGCCGATCGCATGGGCGCGCCCGCGATGGTTCCAGTCGGTGTCGTCGTCCATGTGCGGAACGTGGTCGTCGAGCAGGAAGCCGGAGAAGCCGTTCGCCTTCAGCAGCGTCATGACCTCCGCCGGGTCGAAATTGCCTTCGCCGATGAAGCATTCGATGAAGTCGGGAACCGTGCCCTGCACGTCGCGGAAATGGATGTAGAAGATCCGGCCCTTCGGCGCGAAGAAGGTGATCAGGTCTCGCACATTGTCGGCGCCGCCCGGCATTTCCGAGCAGCAGCCAAGGCAGAGGTCGAGACCCCAGGACGGGCTGTTCGCATAGCGCGCATAGGCACGCTTGAAATCGGTCGGCTCCTTGAAGATGCGGGCGACGCCGCCCAGCATCGGCACGGGCGGATCATCGGGATGGAGGGCGATCTTCACGCCGGCTTCCTCCGCGACCGGCAGCACGGCGTCCATGAAGTAAGTGTAGTTCGACCACATCATGTCGGCGGTGATGATGTCGTCCTCTTCGTCGAAGACCGGCATGGAATCAGGGCGGCCGAGCGTGGTCGGCATGAAGCGGCGCCAGTCATCCTTCGTCGTGCCCTCGACCTTGGCCATCTCGAAGCGTGTATTGCCGGCGCCGCCGCGGCCAGGCGCGCGGCGCTCGGTGCGCCAGACCGAATTCGGCATGAAATGCAGGCCGAGGATCGGCACGCCCGCCCGTCCAATGTTGCGCACGGTCCGGCAGTAATTCTCGATCTGCTCGTCGCGGCCCGGCAGGCCCAGCATGGCCTTGTTGTAGAAATGGGTGGGGACGTTTTCGATTGCCTCGAAGATGAGGCCGGCCGCCTCGATCTTGTCGACCAGCTTGCGGATATCGGCCTCTTCCCAATGGGTATCGCCGGGCAGGCTCGGATTGTTCATCTGGATCCCCGTGACGCCGATCTGCGCGGCGAAACGGAGCTTCTCGTCCGTCAGGTCGTGAAACTGGCCCACGGCGACCCGCATGGCGGCTTCGGACATGGCTTCTTCCTCCTCTTGATTGCGATTGGTTGGGCCTATGACCCGACACGTGTTGAGCGGTCGGGCGAGGGCCTGGAAACGATGATTCTGTCTGGCTTTCGCCACGCCGGCGCTCGCCGAAACGAACCCGCCGGAAAAGTGATCTGGCACACGAAATTCGGCCCGAAAATGGAGGGTTCGCGGTTGACCAAGTCGTTAAACTGACTTAACGCTAAGGTTATAATATATAATAGCGGGTTGCTTGAGAAATTTGCAATACCGCAACGGGAGGATGCAGATGAAATTCGATCTATTATGGTCGATTCATCGGAAAATCGCTATCATGGTAATTATCAACGTTAGTGTTGATTGATTTGTCGTGTCTGTTGCTTGGGCTTGGAGGTGGCGACGGCATGGGACGCGTTCATCGTCGACCGAGGAATCGGCGATGGCGCGTCGGGTCTGCTTAGGGGGGGCTTGGGCTCTGGTTTGGGCGGTTTCGCGACGCATCGGAAATATAGATAAACAAGGCCGGTGATTTCGTGCGATTAACCGTTATCTGGTTGAGCTTTCGAAGAAGGAGCAGGAAGAGCTAATTCGAAGTCAGAATAAGACTTTGTTCCATTCGACAGTAAAGGGAGGAGATCTGTCATATGGTCAATCTAAAGAGTATTGCAGGCGCGATGCTGGTCGCTGCGACCATGCTGACGCCGGTGGCTTCGTTCGCGCAAAGTGGCGGGGCTGGCCTGCCGGCCGCGCAGGAAATCGCGCCGAAGGGCGCTCTGCCGGTCGTCCCGCGCAACGAGACACTCGTTCTCGGATGGGGCGTTGCCGGTGGCACGTCCATGGGCACGACCAATCCATGGGTTTTGCCGGGTTATACGCACCAGGAGGGCAACAACCTCCTGTTCGAGCCATTGATGTATTTCGCCATCTTCAAGGGCGAGTACATTCCCTGGCTCGCCGACAGCATGGAATATACGAGCCCGGATTTCACCTCGCTCGAGATCAAGCTGAACAAGGACGCGAAGTGGAGCGACGGCAAGCCGGTCACCTCCAAGGACGTCGTCTATACGTTCGAAGGGCAGATGCAGCGCGAGACGCTGCCCTATCACGCCCATTTCCAGCAGTTCGTCGAGAGCGTCACCGCGAAGGACGACCTGACGGTCGAAGTGAAGTTCAAGCAGCCCGCGCCGCGCTTCAAGTTCGAGGTGCTGACGGAGAAGTTCGATACCGGCCTGCCGATCGTGCCGGAGCATTGGGAAGCGGCCCAGGCCGATCCGACCAAGGCCGTCGGCCTCGACCAGATGCCGCATTCCGGCCCCTATGACATCGTCGCCTGGAACGCCAACCAGAAGATCATGGATCTGCGCCCCGACTGGTGGGGCGTGAAGGCTGGACGCTCGCCCGAGCCCGCGGTCAAGCGGGTCGTGGTGGTCAATGTCCTCAACCAGCCGATGGACACGGTTGCCCAGCGGCTCGTGAACAACGAGTTCGACTCGTCGGTCGACATGCGCGCCCAGATCATTGGCAACATCCTTGAGCAGAACAAGGATATCCAGTCCTGGACCGGTACCGAGTCGCCCTATGGCTATCTCGACTGGTGGCCGAACTCGCTCTGGATGAACGATCAGCTCCCGCCCTATAACGACGTGCGCGTGCGCAAGGCGATCAGCCTCGCCATCGACCGGGACAAGATCGACGAAGTCCTCTACGACGGCGCCAAGATCGCCACCATCTATCCTTTCCCGCTCTATCCGAACCTGCAGAAGTTCGCGGATTCGGACGCGGTGAAGGCTGAGGCGGCGAAGTACGAGCCGGGCAAGTTCGACCTCGAAGAGAGCGCCAAGCTCATGACCGAGGCCGGCTTCACCAAGAACAGCGACGGCCTGTGGGAGAAGGACGGCAAGACGTTCGATGCCACGATCCAGGCCTTCGAGAACATCCATGGCGATATCGCCCCGGTGCTCGCTGAAATGCTGCGCCAGGCTGGCTTCGATGCCAATGTGAACTTCGGCACCGATGCCTATCAGAACATGGTGGACGGCAAGGCCGGCCTCTACATGTTCGGCCATGGCGCCAGCCTGTACGACCCGTTCGAGGCGCTGAACCTCTTCCACGGCAAGTACAGCAATTCGATCGGCTCCGCCGCCGGCAACAACCGCTTCTCGCGCTACAAGAACGAGGAGTTCGACAAGATCCTGGACGAGATCTCGCCGCTTGGTTCGGACGATCCCAAGTTCCAGGAAGGGGCCGCCAAGGCCATGGGCATCTACTGGCGCGACGTCATCGACGTTCCGGTGATCCAGTGGCTGCACCGCATCCCCTACAACAACCACTACTGGAAGAACTGGCCGAGCTCCACGAACGTCGCTTCGGGCACGAACGGCGCGTTCTGGGCTCATACCGGCCTGCCGGTGATTGTCTCGCTGCAGCCGACGGGCGCTCAATAGTCCGTCCGCGAAAGCAAGCAATCCGCTTGCGAGAGAGGGTGCGCGCTCCATCGGCGCGCACCATCCCCGACGGCAAGACGCGCCCATGCGGCGGGACTTGCCGAAACAGCAAGAGACGTCAGGAACATCGCCGTGACTTTCAAGCTCGTCATCCGACGCCTTGTCTTCCTTGTCCTCGTCATCTGGGCCGCGTCGACAATCGTCTTCTTCATTCCACGCCTGTCCAGCCGCAACGCACTGCGCGAGCGGTTCGGTGAACTGGCGCGCACGGGCGGTTTCTCGCCCGAAGATCTGGAGAAGATCATTGCCAACATGAACCAGCAGTTCGGCCTCGATCAGCCGCTGTTGACGCAATACTGGCACTATCTCGGCAATATCGTGCGCCTGGACTTCGGCTATTCGCTCTATCGCTATCCGTCGACCGTGTCGGACCTGATCGCGCAATCTTTGCCCTGGACGATCGGCCTGCTGCTCGTCACGACGATCCTGAGCTTCGTCATCGGCAATCTGCTCGGCGCCATTTCCGCCTGGCCGCGCGCGCCGGGATGGCTGCGCGGGTTTGCGACGCCGTTCATCCTGCTGACGGGCGTCCCCCCCGTGATCATGGGCATCCTGCTGCTCTTCTTCATCGGCTTCCGCCTCAAATGGCTGCCGCTTGGTGGCGCCTATTCGGTCGGCGTCGTGCCGACCTGGACCTGGGTCTTCTTCTTCGACCTGATGCGGCATCAGATCCTGCCGGCGCTGGCGCTCATCTTCGGCTCGGTCGGCGGCTGGGTGCTCTCGATGCGCGGCATGGGCATCACGATCCAGGGCGAGGACTATGTGAACTTCGCCGAGCACAAGGGCCTGACCGCTGGCCGTATCTTCCGCGACTATTACGTTCGCAACGCGATGCTGCCGCAGGTCACGGGCTTTGCCCTGGCGCTTGGCACAGTCGTGACCTCGGCGATCATCGTCGAAGGGCTGTTCGGCCTGCCGGGCATCGGCACGATGCTCAATCTCGCGATCCGCTCGAACGACTTCCCGACCATCTACGGGATCGTGCTGTTCATCACCATCGCGGTCGCCGTGCTGATGACCGTCGTCGAATTCATCCTGCCGCTGCTCGACCCTCGAATCCGGCATTCATAGGAGCGCACCATGTCCACTGTCGCGCTGTCACCCCCCGTGGAGAAGTCGATCGAACGGCCGGGCAGCCTGGTCCTCTTTCTCCGCTACCTGCGCCGCAACAAGGGCCTCGCGCTCGGCGTCATCATCCTTCTCGCGCTGGTCGCCTTCACGGTCATCGGCCTGCTCACGGTCAACACCAAGAACGCCTATCCGCTCTCCGTGGCGCTCAAGAAGCCGCCGAGCTGGAAATACCCGTTCGGCACGGATTTCTTCGGCCGCGACCTGTTGGCCGCCATGGTGGTGGGCATGTGGCAGACGGCCTTTATCGGCGTGCTCGCCGGTGGGCTCGGGACACTGATCGGCGTCTTCCTCGGCTTCATCTCGGCCTATTTCGGCCGGTGGATCGACGGTTCCATCCGCACGATCTGCCAGATCCTGACGCCGATCCCGGTCTTGCTGATCCAGGTCGTGATTGCGGGCTCGCTCGACAAGCGCGACGTCACCATCGTCACCATGGCGCTGATCGTCGTGCTGCTGGCCTGGATGGGCCCGACCCTGGTGATCCGCGCGCAGGTCCTGACGATGAAGGAGAGGCAGTTCGTCGCCGTGGCGAAGCTCTCCGGCGTGAGCGACCTCGGCATCATCTTCAAGGAAATCCTGCCCTGCCTGTTGCCGTTCATCGCGGCCGCCTTCGTGGCCCAGGTGTTCGTCGCCGTGTTCGCCTCGTTCTATCTCGCCGTGCTCGGCCTCGGCCCCCTGCGCGAGCCGCTGCTCGGCAACATCATCTGGGCTGCCCAGAGCCAGGGCGCCTTCTTTAATGGCTGGTGGTGGTGGCCGATCATCCCGTCGATCGCGATGATCCTGATCCTCGGCTCGCTCGCCCTCATCAATATGGGGCTCGACGAACTGGCCAATCCCCGCGTGCGCAGGTCGGAGTGACGGCAATGAACGTAACGCTCATGCAAAGCGCGATGGAGTCCAGCACCCCTATGCACGCTCTCAGGGCCGCAACGGCCGATCCGGTTCTTCGCGTCCGCAACCTCGAGGTGACCTACTACACCGACTCGGGGCGCGCCAAGGCGCTCGACAATGTGAGCTTCACGCTGAATTCCGGCGAGAAGCTCGGCATGGTCGGCGAATCCGGCTCGGGCAAGAGCACCATGGCGCTCGCCATGATGCGCATGATCAAGCCGCCGGGCCGGATCGAAGGCGGGCAGGTGATCGTCGGCGATACGGATCTGATGTCGCTCGACCAGGAGGGCATGCGCAAGGCCCGGCTGAGCAAGATCGCCTATATCCCGCAAGGGGCGATGAACTCGCTCAACCCGGTGATGCGGATCGGCGCGCAGATGGTGGACGCGGTGAAATCGCACCTGCCGGGCGAGCCCAAGGCGGCGATCGAGGCGCGGTGCCGGCGGGCGCTCCAGTCCGTCGATCTCGATGCGAGCGTCTTCCGCATGTATGCCCACGAGCTCTCGGGCGGCATGAAACAGCGCGTCTGCATCGCGATCGGCATCCTGCTCGATCCGCATGTGATCATCGCCGACGAGCCGACCAGCGCGCTCGACGTCGTTACCCAGCGCCAGGTGATGGAGACGATCGACAATGTGCAGAAGCAGATCAACGCGGCTGTCATCCTGATCGGCCACGACATGGGGCTGATGGCGCAGTTCGTCGACAAGGTTGCGGTCATGTATGCCGGCCGGCTCGTCGAGATGAGCACGGTGCGCGAGATGTTCACCGATCCGAAGCATCCCTATGCGCGGGCGCTGATCTCGAGCCTTCCCAGCCTCGAAAATAAGGGCGTCTTCCAGGGCATTCCGGGATTGGCACCATCACTGCTGCGGCTGCCGAGCGGCTGCGCCTTCCATCCCCGCTGTTCCAGCGCCATGGCGATGTGCGGCACGACGCGCCCCGAACCGCGCATCCTGCCGGGCGGCCGGAGCGTCACCTGCCACCTCTATGATGGAGAAGCTTCGCATGGCTGATCTCTTGCAGCTGGAGAATGTCTCCAAGGCCTATACGCGCGGCCTCATCAACACCCATGCCACGATCGCGCTTCGGAACATCTCGCTGACGCTCAAGGAGGACGAGCCGACCATCCTGACCGTCGCGGGCGAGAGCGGCAGCGGCAAGACCACGCTCGCCATGCTGCTGCTCGGCTTCATCCTGCCCACGACCGGCCGCATCATCTATCGCGGCCGCAACATCTCGACGCTCTATGGCGAGGACAAGCTCGCCTATCGCCGCGAGGTGCAGGCGGTGTTCCAGGATCCGTTCGCCGTCTTCAACCCGTTCTATACGGTCGACCATCTTCTGACGGTGCCGATCAAGCACTTCAAGCTGGCGAAATCCAGGGCGGATGCCCGCAACAAGATGGAGGAGGCGCTGACCGCCGTCGGTCTGCGGCCGGAGGATATTCTGGGTCGGTTTCCCCATCAGCTCTCCGGCGGGCAGCGCCAGCGCATCAATGTCGCGCGCGCGCTGTTGCTGAAGCCGCGCCTGCTGATCGCCGACGAGCCGGTGTCGATGGTGGATGCCTCGCTTCGGGCGACGATCCTCGAAACGCTGCGCAACCTGCAGCGCGATCATGGCGTCTCGATCATCTACATCACGCACGACCTGACCACGGCCTATCACATCGCGAAATCGATCATCGTGCTCTATCGGGGCGGTGTGATGGAGGCGGGCGATGTCGATGCGGTGATCAAGGATCCGCGCCATCCCTATACGCAGTTGCTCGTGGATTCGATCCCCTGGCCGAACCTCGATCAGCGCTGGGGCGCGCAGCCGATCAAGGCGCGCGAGGCGAGCGGTGGCAGCGGAGAAGGATGTCGCTTCCGCTCCCGTTGTCCGATGGCGATGGACCAGTGCGCCAGCGAGCCGCCGCTCTATGAGATCAGCCGGCGCCACACCGCATCGTGCTTTCTCTACGACCAGCAGCCAGAGGTCGTGAAGGAGCGTCTCTCCGAAATGCTTCCTGCCTGAGGCCTTTCGAAGCTTCGTCCGGATCTTCCCGAATTCTCACGTCGATCAATGCCGGTCCCAAGGCCGGATTGGATACGGAACCTGCCCATCATGCTCGAAATTGCCGAATTCATCAGCCCGACGCCGTCGCCGGTGTGGAAGCTCGCCAGGCAGGCGGGCGTCGACCTCGCGGTCGGCGGCCTGCCGCCGGAGGACCTGCTGCAAGGCGAGGCACCGTGGGACTATGCCCCTCTCAAGCGCATGAAGGATCGCTACGAGGAGAACGGCTTCAAGCTCGTCGTGATCGAGGCGCGGCCGCCGCTCAACAAAGCGAAGCGTGGTCTGCCCGGTCGCGATGAGGAGATCGCGACGGTCTGCACGCTCATTGAGAATATGGGCAAGCTGGGGGTTCCTGTCTGGTGCTACGAGTGGATGACCGATTTCAACTGGGTCCGCACCAATCTCGCGACGCCGTCGCGCGGCGGCTCGGTGGTGACCAGCTTCAAGCTGGAGGACGTCCCGGCCGACATCACCGCCAATCCGCCGATCGATGAAGAGGCGCTCTGGACCAATCTCGAATACTTCCTGAAGAAGGTGCTGCCGGTGGCCGAGAAAGCCAGCGTCAAGATTTCGATGCACCCCGATGATCCGCCCTTGTCGCCGATCCGCGGCGTCGGCCGCATCATGCGCTCGATCGAAAATTACCAGCGCCTCATCGAGACGGTGCCGAGCCCGATGAGCACGATCACGCTCTGCCAGGGCAATTTCACGCTGATGACCGACGATCTGCCGGCCGCGATCCGCAAATTCGGCAAGAAGATCTCCTTCGTTCATTTCCGCGATGTGCGCGGCACGCCGAAAGCCTTCGAGGAGACATGGCACGACGCCGGCAAGACCGACATGCTGGCCTGCATGCGGGCCTATCGCGACATCGGCTTTGAGGGCGTGCTGCGTCCCGACCATGTGCCGACCGTCGAGGGCGACAGCAACGATCAGGCCGGCTATTCGGCCTTCGGGCGGCTCTACGCCATCGGCTACATTCGCGGCCTGCACCAGGCCGTCTACGCCTCATAGGAAGCCGGCCATGAAAATCGCCATTACCGGAGCCACCGGCAGGATCGGCGGCGCCATCACGACCGAAGCGCTGCGCCAGGGCCATAGTGTCATCGCCATCGACCGTGTTGCGCCGGCGGAGCCTGAGACGCGCGAGAACCTCCGTTTCGTGCAGGCCGACATGGGGGACTATGAAGGCCTCGTCGAAGCTTTTCGCGGCGCCGATGCCTTGATCCACATGGCGGCGATCCCGTCGCCCATGCGCGATCCCGACCACATCGTTCACAACAACAATGTGGTCGGCAGCTACAACGCGCTCCGCGCGGCCGTCGAGGTCGGCATCATGCGGATCGTGCAGGCGTCGAGCGTCAACGCGATCGGGCTATCCTTCAGCCGGGCGGCGCATTTCGACTATCTGCCGCTCGACGAGGCGCACCCCAATTACAGCGAGGAGCCCTACGGGCTGTCGAAATGGATCTGCGAGCAGCAGGCGGACATGTTCGCCCGCCGCTATGAGGGCATACGCATATCCAGCATGCGCTTTCATCTGGTGACCGACGAGCGCGCCAAGGCCGTCGAGATCTATGGCCGCGCCAGCGAGGATCTCGCCAAGCATCTCTGGGCCTACACGCTTTATGACGCCGCCTCGCGCGCCTGCCTGCTGGCGCTGGAGGCTCCCTTCACTGGGCATGAGGTGTTCTACATCGTGGCGCCCGACACGGTGATGGACGTTCCGAGCCGCGAGCTCGCAGCCCGCTTCTTTCCCGATGTTCCCATTCGCGGCGATCTCGACGGCAATCGGAGTTTCTTCTCCTCGGCGAAGGCCGAGCGAATGCTCGGCTGGCGTCACGATCCAAGCTGAGGCCAACGCCCGCCGCCGCCATTCGCATCATTCAAGGCAAGATCCATGAAAATCACGGACGTCAAAGTCATCGTCTGCTCGCCCGGACGCAATTTCGTCACCGTCAAGATCATCACCGACGAGGGCCTCTATGGCATCGGCGACGGCACGGTGAATGGACGCGAGCTCGCTGTCGTCAGCTATCTCAAGGACCATGTCGCGCCGCTCTTGATCGGGCGTGACCCGAGCCGGATCGAGGATATCTGGCAATATCTCTATCGCGGTGCCTATTGGCGGCGCGGGCCGATCACCATGGCCGCGATCTCGGCCGTCGACATGGCGCTCTGGGACATCAAGGGCAAGGCGGCCAACATGCCGCTCTACCAGCTTCTCGGCGGCGCTTCGCGCGAGAAGGTGATGGTCTATTCGCACGCGCAGGGCATGAGCATCGAAGAAGCCGTGGACGCGGTCGGCGCCAAGCGCGAGGAGGGCTATGTCGCGATCCGTGCCCAGGTCGGCATTCCCGGCCTGCCGGCGATCTACGGCACGGGCAAGAACTCCGACCAGGGCAAGGGCGGCATGGTCGACGCGCTGCCGAATGAAGAGGTGTGGTCGACCTCGAAATACATGGTCCATATTCCGAAGCTCTTCGCGCGGCTCCGCGACACTTACGGCGATGAGCTGCACCTGCTGCACGACACCCATCATCGCCTGACGCCGATCGAGGCGGCCCGTCTCGGCAAGGATCTGGAGCCGTTCCGCCTGTTCTGGCTCGAGGATCCCGTTCCGGCCGAGTTGCAGGAGGGCTACCGCCTCATCCGCCAACACACGACGCAGCCGATCGCGCTCGGCGAGGTGTTCAACACGATCTGGGACGCGAAGCTGCTGATCGAGGAACAACTGATCGACTATATCCGCGCCACGACGGTCCATGCCGGCGGCGTGACGGGCCTCCGGCGGATCTTCGACTTCGCCTCGATCTATCACGTGCGCACGGCCTGCCACGGCCCGATGGACGTCTCGCCGGTGGCGATGGGGGCCAATGTCCATATCGACCTCTGGGTGCCCAATTTCGGCATCCAGGAATTCTCCGGCTACACGCCGCTGATGCACGAGGTCTTCCCGCATTCATGGCGGCAGGATGGCGGCTATCTCCATCCCGGCGAAGCGCCCGGCCACGGGGTCGATATCGATGAGGCGCTGGCAGCCCAGTACCCCTATGAGCGCGCCTATCTGCCGGTCAACCGGCTCGAGGACGGTACGATCTGGCACTGGTGAGCCAGCGTGTCGGGAGGAGAAGAGACATGATCGAGACCAAGGATATCGTCCGGCCGCCAGCCGATCTGGTGGCGGCACTTCAGGCGCTCGGATGCGCCACGGCCTGCGCCACGCTGCACCATATGGGCGTGCGCGACACCTTCATGGAAGGACCCGTCGCCTGGACCAAGGGCCGCGCCATCGCCGGGCCGGCGCTGACGCTGCAATTCATGCCGAAGCGCGAGGACCTCTATGGCGAGGGCGAATATAACGAGCCGGAAAAGCAGCTCCACCGCCACGTCCTCTACCACACCCAACCCGGCGACATCGTCGTCGTCGATGCGCGCGGCGACATGCGGAGCGGCATCTTCGGCGAGATGATGCTGACCTATTTCAAGGGGCGCGGTGGCGCCGGTGTCGTGATCGATGGCTGCATCCGCGACTACCCGCATGCGCAGCAGATCGATCTTGGATATTGGCTGCGCGGCGTCACGCCGAACTTCCACACCCAGACCTCGCTGATGCCCTTTGCCGTGAACACGCCGATCGCCTGCGGCGGCGTCACGGTGATGCCGGGCGACATCATCGTCGCGGACGATGACGGCGCCTGCGTGGTCCCGGCCGCGCTCGGCTATCAGGTGCTCGAACATGCCGGCACTCATCACGACTGGGAGGATTTCTCGCGCGAGATGCTGCTGAAGGGCGGTTCTCTCCAGCGCTACTACCCGCTCTCCGACGCTGCGCGCCCCGAATATGAAGAATGGCGGAAGACCCATCCGCTCAAGCCTGTCTGAACGCCGCTCTTCTTCGCCCGCCCCGAAATCCGGATATCAGCCCATGAAAATCTCCGCCATCGTCGCCTATCCGGTCTGGGTCGGCACGCGCAACCAGCTGATCGTGAAGGTCGAAACCGACGAGGGCATTTTCGGATGGGGCGAAAGCGGCCTCTCGGGCCGCGAGAAGGCCGTCGTGGGTGCGATCGATCATTACCGCGAATTCCTGATCGGTCGCGACCCGCGGCGGATCGGCGCGCTGTGGCAGGAGATGTATCGCAGCCAGTATTTCGAGGGCGGCCGCGTCCTGCAGGCCGCCATCTCCGCCATCGACATCGCGCTCTACGACATCCTCGGCAAGGCGCTCGGCGTGCCGGTCTACCAGCTTCTCGGCGGCAAGCAGCGTGACCGGATCCCGACTTTTGCCACCACCTCGGCGCCGCCCGGGCCAGAGATGATCGAGCAAGCCAAGGAACTGATCGCGGCAGGCTGGACGGCGATGCGACTATCGCCGTCGGGCCATGGTCATCCGACAAACTATGAGCCGCGCGAGCATATAGCGAGTTCGGCGAAATGGTGTGTGAAGGCGCGAGAGGAACTGGGTGAGGATGTCGTGCTCGGCATCGACTATCATCACCGCCTCTCCGTCGCGGAGGCCGCCAGCTTCTGTCAGAAGATGCCGTCGGGCACGCTCGACTTCATCGAGGAGCCGATCCGCGACGAGACGCCGGAAGCCTATGAGGCGCTCCGCCGGATGGTCGATGTTCCCTTTGCGATCGGCGAGGAATTCGCCTCGAAATGGCAGTTCCTGCCCTATATCGAGCGGGATATTCACCAGTTCAATCGCATCGACGTCTGCAATGTCGGCGGCCTGACCGAGTCCATGAAGGTCGCCGGCTGGAGCGAGGCGCATTATGTCGACATGATGCCGCATAATCCGCTCGGGCCCATTTGCACGGCCGCAACGGTTCATTTTGCGGCTGCCGTCGCGAACTTCTCCTGGCTCGAGACGCGCACGTCGACGGCTGAACAACTCGGCTTCGACAATTCCGAATTCTTCCCCGTCCAGCCCCGGATCGAGAACGCCCATTATCCGGTGCCGGATTCGCCCGGCCTCGGCGTTGAAGTGAACGAGGACCTGATCAAGAAGCAGAGCTTCAAGTTCTGGGAAGCCCCGCATCTGAAGCGCAATGATGGCTCGGTGACGAACTGGTAGGGCGGCAGCGACGAACGGCGGCGATCGCTACTGCCGCCGTTCGAGCGTGAAGAGGCCGACATCGATGGAGCCGGCGCGGAAGCCGCCTTCGCAATAGGCGAGATAGTAATCCCACATCCGGCGGAATCGGGCGTCGAAGCCGAGATGCTCGATCTCGTGCCATGCCGCATGGAAGCGCACGCGCCAATCCGCCAGCGTCCGCGCGTAGCTGGCGCCGAAGCTCTCTGCATGGCCAAGCGACAGGCCCGCCGCCTCGGCCTCGCGCCGCATGATGTCGACGGTCGGCAGCATGCCGCCCGGGAAGATGTGCCGCTGTATGAAGTCGGGATTGCTGCGATAACGCTCGAAGCGCGCTGGCGCGATGGTGATGGCCTGGATCACGGCATGGCCACCCGGAGCGAGGCGCGCGCGCAGCACGTCGAAATATTGCCGCCAGTATTTTTCGCCGACAGCCTCGATCATCTCGATCGAGACGATCCGGTCGAACTGGCCGTCGCAGTCGCGATAGTCCTGCAGGCGGAGATCGGCATTCAGGCCCGCGGCGGCCAGCCGATCATTGGCATATTCGAGCTGTCGTTCGGAGAGCGACAGTCCGGTCACGGCGCAGCCATGGCGCGCGGCCAGCCGTTCGGCGACGGCGCCCCAGCCAAAGCCGATCTCGAGCACGCTCTCGCCGCCCTGGATCGCCATCAGTTCGACGATGCGGTCGAGCTTGCGAAGCTGTGCGCTTTCGAGATCGTCGCCATCGGCATAGATCGCCGAGGAATACTGCATGCTGCGGTCGAGCCAGGCTTCGTAGAAAGCATTGCCGAGATCATAGTGGAAACTGATGTTGCGCCGGCTTCCGCGGCGGCTGTTTTCGTTTGCCCCGTGCCAGAGGCGCGCCATGAAGCGTGACAGCCCGACGCCGGACCGCGCCGGCTGCAGATTGTCGAGGTTCACTGCGAGCAGTTCGATCAACGTCGGCAGGTCGGGACTGGACCATTCGCCGGCCATATGGCCCTCGGCAAACCCCATCGCGCCGCCGGTCACCACACGGCGAACGGCGCGCCAGTCGTGGAGCACGAGAATGGCTTCCGGGCCGGGGAGGGCGGTCCGCCCCTCGATGCGCTGGCCGGCGGGCGTCTCGATGATCAGTCGGCCATGACGCAGCCGGTCCAGCAGCCTGGCGATGAAGCGGCCCGATAGATCAAACAAGGGTCGACTGGTGCTGACGCCCTTGAAAATCGAATTCTGTTCGCGAACTGACATGGGCGATCACACGGCCTTTCTGTCGACAATCGTGACCGGCCAGTCCGGCGCGGCAGGACGCTTCGTGAGCTTCACGCCCTTCAGCCAGAGCTTCAGCGCCTCCCAATGGATGCCGCCGATCACCTTGAGCGTCAGGAGCGGGTGGGTCAGCGTCGCCCGAATGATGGCCCCATCGGTCAGTTCCGAGCGGCGGGCGGTCATTGCGGTCGCAATCAGTATGCCCTCGGCGTCGGAGCCGGTTATGGCGAGCGCGACGCGGTCCGTCGGCGCCGTGACGCGGAAATCATAGGTGATGTCCATGTCGATGAAGGGCGAAACATAGAGCGCCTTGCGACAGCTCTGCCGGATCGATGCACCGGGCGACGCCTGGTCCGGATCGACCGGGATCAGGTAGGAATGGCGCTGTCCGAAGGTGTTGGTCACTTCGTAGAGCATCGCCGACAGGGCGCCGGATCGATGGTGGCAGAAATAGACGCTGATCGGATTGAAGACATAGCCGAGCATGCGCGGCATGCAGAGAATGCGGATGGGACCGCCCTCTATATCGATCCCGGCCCGCTCCAGCTGGCGCTCGACCTGGGCGCGCAGCGGCTCGTCGGTTCCGGCGCCGTGATCGCGATCATGAAAGGAGATCAGGCCGAAGCGGTTATGCGCGAAGAGGCGCAGTGAAGCGTCGAGCGCGGCGATTTCGTCGAGATCCAACACCGTCCAGAAGACGCGATAGCGAAGCTTGTGCGGGCGAGGTCGCATCCGCCGATGAATGACACTGCCACTATAGAGCGCCGACGCCGTGCTCATTGCGTAGCCTCCACCCTGTCCGCATCGAGCGGCTGGACGTGGATGCGGCCGCTCTCATTGGCCACCCGCCAAGGCCGCGTGACGCCGCCGAGCTGTTCGGCGACGGCAAGGCCCGACTGCAGCCCGTCCTCGTGGAACCCCGCGCCGAAATGGGCACCGCAGAACCATGTCCGCCGCACGCCCTGGAGCGACCAGAGCGAACGCTGGGCTTCTACGGCAGCCGTATCGAGCACGGGGTGCTCGTAGAGTTCGCTATAGAGCAGCGTGCCGGCGCGTGGCGCGCGGGGCGGATTGAGCGTCACGAAGAGATTGCGGCCCTGCAGGCCCTGCAGGCGGTTCATCCAGTAGGAGACGCAGAGCGCGCCCTCCGTCTCGATATAGTTCCAGCTCGACCAGACGGATCTGCGCTTCGGCATCAGCGTCTCGTCGGAGTGGAGCACCGCGTGGTTGCGGCTATAGCGGAAGGCGCCGAGCAGGCGTCTCTCCTCCGGGTCGGGCTCGACCAGCATGGCGAGGGCCTGGTCGGCATGGGTCGCGATGACGACATGGTCGAACTGTTCGATGGCGCCGGCCCTGTCCTGAACCAGAACGCGATCAGGTAATCGCAACACTTCGGCAACGCCGTTGCCGATCCGCGCGGTGCCACCCATGAGTGCGGCGAAGCGCTCGACATAGCTCCGGCTGCCACCCTCGACTGTTCGCCAGACAGGACGGTCGCGCACCTGCAGCAGCCCATGATTGGCGCAGAAGCGGATGAAGCTCGCGGCCGGATAGTCGAGCAGATCGCGTGTTGGTGACGACCAGATCGCCGCCGCCATCGGCAGGAGGTGATCGTCCCTCAGTGCCGCGCCATAACCGTTCCGTTCCAGATAACTGCCCAGCGTCAGGCTCGGATCATCCGCCTGCGTTATCGCCGACGGCGCTTCGCGGTAGAAGCGCATCAGATCGCTGAGCATTGACCAGAAGCGCGGGCGAAGCAGGTTGCGCCACTGCGCGAAGAGGCCGGCAAGACCGGTGCCGGAATATTCCGTCGTCCCGCCCCGCAGGGAAACGGCGAACGACATGTCCGAAGCCTTGGTCGCAACACCAAGCGTCGCGAAAAGGGCGGTCAGGTTGGGATATGCGCTCTCATTATAGACGATGAAGCCGGTATCGACGGGCACGGCGCCCTCGTCCGTGCGCGCCGTCACCGTGTTGGAGTGGCCGCCGAGACGGTCATTGCGCTCATAGAGCGTGACGTCATGGCGCTGGCCGAGCAGCCAGGCGCAGGAGAGACCCGAAATACCCGATCCGATGACAGCGATCCGAAGACGCTTGCCGTTATGATTGTCGCCCTCGACCATGCCGTTCGCTTCCTGCCCGGTTCGGCGCGACCATCCTGTGGTGGACGCGGTTGCGCTCATCTAGACTGGATACGTGCCGCAGGCAGATTTGGATGACGTCTCGTGATCCAAATTCGCGACGGTGCCGTAGAAAGTTCCATGAATGGCCGGATCCAATCCTCCTCTCCTGACGCCGATGGTGCCCTGATGCTGGCGCAGCCGAGCGGCCGTCCGGATTTCGGACGCCTGATCGAGGCGGTTGCGCAGCATCGCGACCGCCAGGCCTTTGCCGAACTGTTCGCCTATTTCGCCCCGCGGCTGAAAAGCTACCTGATCCGGACTGGGGCTGCGGCCGGCACGGCGGAGGACTTTGCGCAGGAAGCCATGATGACGGTTTGGCGCAAGGCCGCCTTATTCGATCGCGAGCGGGCCGGAGCATCGACCTGGGTCTTCACCATCGCCCGAAATCTGCGCATCGATGCGGCGCGCCGCGATGGCAAGGCGCTGCGCGAACTCGATCTGAGCGAGTTGCCGAACGATCCGGCCCAGCCTGATCAGATCCTGAGCGGGATCGATGATGAAGCGCGGATCCGCGCTGCGCTCGAGGCCCTTTCGGCCGATCAGGCGCGTGTCGTCCGGCTTTCCTTTTTCCACGACAAAGCCCATGCCGAGATCGCACAAGAGCTCGGCCTGCCGCTTGGTACCGTTAAATCCCGTCTGCGGCTGGCCATGATCAAGCTGCGCGACCTGTTGAGCGAACGCTGATGACCATCCGCCACAAACCCAGCGAAGAGACGCTTCTCGCTTATGCAGCCGGCACCTTGCGGGCGCCGGAAGCGGCTGTCGTCGCGACCCATCTCGCCTTCAGCAGGAGCGGGCGGGACTGGGTGCGGACACTGCAGCGCGTCGGGGGGCAGCTGCTCGACGAATTGCCGACATCGGCGATGAGCCCGGATGCCCTGCAACGCGTCATGGCGCGCATCGACGCCGATGGTGGTGAGGCCGTGATGCCGGCGCCCCTCAATGACATGCTGGAATTGCCCGAGCCGCTGCGGCGCTACCCGCTCGGCCCCTGGCGCTGGCTCGGTCGCGGCACACGCGTGCGCTCGGTCGGCGTGCCGCGGGACGGGGATTGTCGCGTGATCCTGTTCAAGATCGATCCCGGCCGCAAGATGCCGCAGCACAGCCATGCCGGTGTCGAGCTGACCTGCGTTGTCAGCGGGTCCTATTCGGACGAGGCCGGACGCTTCGGTCCCGGCGATTTCGAGGAGGCCGATGAAGAGACCAATCATCGTCCGATCGTCGACTCGGACGTGCCGTGCATCTGTGTCGTGGCGCTCGACGGCCAGATCCGCCTGCAAGGCGTGCTCGGCCGCCTGCTGCAGCCCCTAGCCCGCCTTTGATCCCCGCGCTGCCGCTTGCCATCTTTGGCCTTCTCGGGCTCGGAGCCTTTGTCGGCGGCGCCTATGTCTTCCGGGATTCGCTTCTCCGCGCTGTGACGCCGGATGGCGGGGCGAGCCTCTCGCGGGCGATCGCTTATGGCGATGGGCCGCGCCGCACGCTCGACGTCTATGTCCCCAGGAACGCCGAGGGCGCGCCGGTCGTCGTCTTCTTTTATGGCGGCAGCTGGCAGATGGGGCGCAAGGAGCTCTATGGTTTTGTCGGCAATGCGCTCGCCGCGCGCGGGATCGTCGCCGTCCTGCCGGACTACAGGGTCTATCCTGACGTTGGATTTCCCGAATTCCTGCGCGATGGCGCTGGCGCGACGCGCTGGGCCAAGGACAATATCGCCCGCTTTGGCGGCGACCCGTCGCGAATCGTGCTGATGGGGCATTCGGCCGGAGCCTATATCGCGGCCATGCTCGCCCTCGACGGGACGTGGCTTCGAGCCGAAGGGCTGGACCCGGCCGAGGATATAGCGGCGCTGGTGGGACTGTCCGGCCCCTATGACTTCCTGCCGCTGACCGGGCCAACCTATATCGAAATATTCGGCGGGGCCGAGCGCCCCGAGACGCAGCCGGTTCATTTTGCGAATGCCGGGGCGGCGCCGGCGCTGCTGGCGACGGGCGACGAAGACACCATCGTCTCGCCGCGCAATACGGCTAGCCTCGCAAGGCGCCTGCGCGGTCACGGGCGGCCGGCGACCGAGGTCGTCTATGCGGGACGCGGCCATTTCGGCCTGATCCTGCCCTTCATTGGGCCGCTTCGTTCCCTGGCTCCGGTCGTCGACGACGTCGCCGTCTTCATTCATGCCCAGCCGATGCAGGGAGGCCAGCGATGACTGTGCCGGTGATTGGATTTGTCCTTGCGGCCATCTTTCTCACCCTTGTGATGACGGGCGCCTGGGTCGCGCAGCGCTTCACGGGCAATGCGGGCTGGTCGGACGCGTTCTGGTCATTTGGGGTCGGCGCGGCCGGTGTTGCGCTGGCGCTTCTTCCGATCGCGGATGCCGCCGAGCCGACCACGCGGCAACTCGTAGTCGCGGCGCTGATCGGGCTCTGGGCGATCCGGCTCGGCGTCCACATTGCTGCTCGCGTCGCGGACGGGCCGGAGGATGCCCGCTATGCCCGGTTCCGACAGGACTGGGGTGCGGATTACGAGCGCCGCCTGTTTCTCTTCCTGATGATACAGGCCGCAGCCGGCACGTTCCTGGTGCTCTCGGTCCTGCTCGCCGCACAAAATCCCGTTCCAGCCTTCCGCCTGCAGGACTGGCTGGCAGCGATCGTGCTCGCAATATCCGTTATCGGCGAAGGCGTGGCGGATCGGCAATTGCAGGCCTTCAAGCGCGATCCGGCCAATCATGGTCGCGTCTGCGACGTCGGCCTCTGGGGCTGGTCGCGGCATCCAAACTATTTCTTCGAATGGCTCGGCTGGTGCGCCTATCCGCTGTTCACGATCGATCTGACGGGCGGCCATGGCTTCGGCCTGCTGTCGCTGAGCGGACCGCTCTTCATGTACTGGCTCTTGGTCCACGTCTCCGGCATCCCGCCGCTGGAGGCGCATATGCTGCGCTCGCGGCCGCAAGCCTTCCGTGCCTATCAGGCCCGCGTCAGCGCCTTTTTCCCGCGCCCGTCCCGGGAGCGGGGCCAGCGCTAGGTCGTGAGCCCGATAAGGCGTGCAAGCCATGTCGTCACGAGGAAGGACAGGGCCGCCGCAGTGCCGCTGAGGAAGGTGCCCCAGGCCATGTCGATCATGGTGATCGTCGCACCCCAGTTACGCAGTGTGGCGTAATTGGTGAGATCATAGGTGCCATAGGCAAAGAGGCCGAACAGCGCGCCCCAGAGCAATGCCGTCCCGACGCTGCCACCTTTCAGCGCCGGCAGCACCGCGAAGATCAGCAGGCCCACGGCATAGAAGAGATAGAACACCACCGCCGGGGCGGCGCGAAAGCCGGTAAGCAGGATATCGCCGAGGAGCGGTCGATAGATGCGCGCGGCCATTGTCCCGAGCCAGACCGTATCGATGGCAGCGAACAGGACGAGCGTCACGACATAGGCGAGGGCATTGATCATGGCAGGGCTCCGCAACAGTTATTCGTGAAACGAACGGGCGGTGCCGTTGGATCAGGTCGAGTAACGAAACGGAGAAATGGGAAGGACGATGTCGGATCGGCTTCTCGCCATTCGTCCTTCGGCCGTTGAACAGAGGGAGCTCTCAATGTCCAAGCTGGTTTTCATCAATCTGCCGGTTGCCGATCTGACACGGGCGACGGCCTTCTATGAGGCGGTCGGCGCGCAGAAGAACCCGCAATTCAGCGATGCGACCGCATCCTGCATGGTCCTCTCCGAGACGATCTACGTCATGCTGCTCACGCATGAGAAGTTCAGCCAGTTCACGCCAAAGGCCATCGCCGATGCGAAGGCGACGAGCGAAGTGCTGATCTGCATTTCGGCCGATAGTCGCGCCGATGTCGACCTGACGTTGGACAAGGCCGGCTCGGCAGGCGGTCGCGCGGATCCGGGGCCGAAGCAGGATTTCGGCTTCATGTATGGCCGCAGCTTCGAGGACCTGGATGGCCATATCTGGGAGGTGATGTGGATGGATGTCGCCGCCGCGACGGCATCGCAGCCCGAAAAGGCCGAGGCCTGAACCATCGGCCGGCGCAAGCTTGAAGCACGCCGCGCCATTCTCGTCGATACGGAGGAAACGACATGCCCAGCATCAAGTCCAAGATCTCGCCCTGCCTCTGGTTCGCCACCGAGGCCGAGGAGGCGGCCAGCTTCTATGTTTCGCTGCTTCCCGGTTCCCACATCGATCACGTCCAGAAGAATGTCGGCGATACGCCGGCCGGCAAGGACGGCACGGTCCTCGTGGTCGATTTCACGCTTGGCGGCCAGACCTTCCTGGCGCTGAACGCCGGTACGCGGATCGCGTTCAACCAGGCGATCTCGTTCTCGATCGACTGTGCCGATCAGGCCGAGGTCGATCAGGTCTGGGACAGGATACTGGCCGGCGGCGGTTCCGAGGTTCAATGCGGCTGGATCACCGACCGCTTCGGCGTTTCCTGGCAGGTCGTCCCGTCCGCGCTGCCTCGCTTGCTCGGTGACCCCGACAAGGTCAAGGCCGAGCGCGTCATGAAGGCGATGATGGAAATGATCAAGCTCGACGTGGCGGGCCTGCAGGCGGCCTATGACGGCGAGGTCGTCGCCTGATTGGCCCATCGTGCCGGCGATCCCGAACCGCACTCCGGTGCGGGGTCGAGGCGCTGGCATGCGCCACGGTTGGTTGCCTCATGCGGCCCGCGCGGGGCGGGCCGTTCTATTTCGCCTGATTTCAGCCGATCTTTGTGCTATGAGCCGACCAACATGTCTGGTCGGTTCTGATCGCGCCTTTGCGCGTCGCCGCTCTGTTGGATTTCAAGAATGGCAGCACCCCTTGCCGTGGCTCCGGCCGCGACCAAAGAAAAGCCTTCGCTCGTCGGTCTCTCGCGCGAAGGCATTGGCGAGCAACTCGCCGGCATCGGCATCGATCGCAAGCATATTCGCATGCGCACGGCGCAGATCTGGAACTGGATCTATGCCCGCGGCGTGACCGATTTTTCGGACATGCTCAATGTCTCGAAGGATATGCGCACCACGCTTTCCGATGCGTTCACGCTGAAGCGGCCGGAGATTGTGACCGAACAGGTCTCCGAGGACGGTACGCGCAAATGGCTATTGCGCTTTCCCGCGCGGGGCGCGGGTCGTCCGGTCGAAATCGAGACCGTCTATATTCCGGAAGTCGGCCGCGGCACGCTCTGCGTATCGAGCCAGGTCGGCTGCACGCTGACATGCTCCTTCTGTCATACCGGCACGCAGAAGATGGTGCGCAACCTGACGGCGGAAGAGATCGTCGGCCAGGTCCTGCTCGCGCGCGATCGGCTGGGCGATTTCCCCGACAAGTCGACCCCGGTCGGGGCTGCCGTTCCGTCCGAGGGCCGGCTCGTCTCCAATGTCGTCATGATGGGCATGGGCGAGCCGCTCTATAATTTCGAGAACGTGAAGGATGCGCTGCTCATTGCTTCGGATGGCGAAGGTCTCTCGCTCTCCAAGCGCCGCATCACGCTCTCGACGTCGGGCGTGGTTCCTATGATTCCGCGCGCCGGCGCCGAGATCGGCTCCATGCTGGCGATCTCGCTGCATGCTGTTCGCGATGATCTGCGCGACATGCTGGTGCCGCTCAACAAGAAGCACCCGATCGCCGAACTGCTCGAGGCCTGCCGCAATTATCCGGGGCTCTCGAATGCGCGCCGCATCACCTTCGAATATGTGATGCTGAAAGACGTCAATGACAGCCCCGCCGATGCGCGCGAACTGGTTCGCCTGCTGCGCGGCATTCCGGCCAAGATCAACCTGATCCCGTTCAATCCCTGGCCCGGCACCAACTATCAGTGCTCGGACTGGGAGACGATCGAGACCTTCGCCGACATCGTCAACCGCGCCGGCTATGCCTCGCCGATCCGTACGCCGCGCGGCCGCGATATCCTCGCCGCCTGCGGCCAGCTGAAGAGCGAGAGCGAGCGGATGCGCGTACGCGAGCGCATGGCGCTCACCTCCATGTTCCCGGACACGGCGGACTGAGTCGCATGGCCGCTTTTCTGCGGATCGTGTTCCTGATCCCGATCGGGCTTATCGCCGCGATCGTGACGGCAGTGGTCGTCTATCTTGCCGCCTTCGGGTTCGGTGGTACCGACCTCTGGGGCGGGCCGGAGAATGCCGTGCCGGTCATCATGGGGCCGGTGGTGATCCTGCTCGCCAATATCGCGCGCTACGCGCCGCTGCCGTTTCTGGCCGCGATCTTTCTTTCGGAAGTGTTGGCGATCCGTTCGCTGATCCTCTGGATGCTCTTCGGTGGCGCCCTCGGGCTCGGCCTGCACCTCTTCGGATTTCCCGGCAACTATGCGCTGCTTCCGCCGCTGGCGGCAGGCTTTGCCGCCGGTTTCGCTTATTGGCTGATCGCCGGTCGTGGCGCCGGATCGCTCCGGGGCGCTATTTCCCGTGTGCCAGAATAAGGCGCACGGCGAATGCGCCCATCACGCTGGCGAAGAGCCAGTCGACCGCGCGGGTCGCTCGCGGCGAGCCTTTCAGGAAATGCGCGATCGAGCCCGCGAACCAGATCATGACGAGGCTGATCGGGGTCGCCACGATCACGAAGAAGACGCCGAGGAACATGAGCTTTCCGGCAGCATGCGGATCGGCCGGCGAGACGAATTGCGGCAGGAACGTCAGGAAGAAGATGATCACCTTCGGGTTCAGCAGGTTGATCGCAAGCCCCTTCAGATAGACCTTGCCGATCGGATCGGCCGCCTGCTTGCCGCCGACCGAGAGCGCGGATCCGTGGCGAAGCGCCTGGGCCGCGAGATAGACCAGATAGAAGGCGCCGACGATCTTCAGGATCAGGAATGCGGTGGCCGATGCTGCCAGCAGCGCCGAGAGGCCCACCGCCACCAGCACCGTGTGGATGATCAGCCCGGTCGAGGTGCCACAGAACGCGGCCAGGCCCGCAAGCCGCGATTGCCCGATCGCCTTGCCGACGAACAGCGTCATATCTGGCCCCGGCGTCAAGGTCAGCGCGATGACCGCCGCCATATAGGCCAGCAATATGGACGTCTCGGGCACAAAGGCGAGCATGAGGGTCGGCTCCGGTTCAGCGTCCGGGGCTATAGCATGACGCCCTGACACGGAGACAGCAAAAGCGTTCCAAGGGTTCACCTGCTGGCCGCACGTTGCAAGCGCGCTCGTTTGGCTGCCGTCCTTCCTGCTATCCTGAAGTCGACGTTGTTTCTGGCCTTCTGTCATGCTGCTGCCATCTGGTCCCGCCATGTCGCGGGCACGGCGTCCTTGGCAAGGCCGTGATCCGACATGCCCTTTCTGGACCTCGAGGCGATGCATCTGCCGTCTTTCCGTTCGTTCAATGTCGGGCTGATGTCGCCTGCCGGACAATGGCCGCTGCTGATCGGGCTGTCGCTCGCGCTCGGCGCCATTCTGCTTACGAGCGGCGTGCCGGCTGCCCTGCTGCTCGGCCCGATGATCGCCGCGATCGCACTCGGCGTCAGTGGGGCGACCATCCGCGTTCCACGAGGACTTGCCTTCGGTGCCCAGGCGGTCGTCTCCATGCTGATTGCGCAGTCGATCACGCCGCGTACCGTCGCGGCCTTTCTGTCGGACTGGCCGCTCTTCCTCGGCATCGTGATCGCAACGATCGTTGCCAGCAGCGCGCTGGGCTGGGCGATGAGCCGCCGCCGCCTCCTGCCCGGCACGACGGCTGTCTGGGGCACCTCGCCCGGCGCCGCCTCGGCCATGGTGTTGATGGCGGAGGCGTTCGGCGCGGATGCGCGGCTCGTGGCGCTGATGCAATATATGCGCGTCGTCATGGTTGCGACGGCGGCCTCGCTGATCGCCAGCATCTGGGTCGATACGAGCGGCGTGCCGCGTCCGGTGGTGATCTGGTTTCCCCCGCTCGATTGGCTGCCGCTGATCGAGACGATGGCCGTGGCCGGAATCGGGACGGTCGTCGGCTATTATTCGCGCATTCCCTCCGGCGCGATGCTGGTGCCGATGGTGGCAGGGGCGGTGTTGAATTCAGGCGGCTGGATCACCATCACCCTGCCGGAATGGGTGCTCTCGGCAAGCTATGCGCTGATCGGCTGGCGCATCGGGCTCGGCTTCACGAGCGCCGTCCTGCATCATGCGGCACGTGTCCTGCCGCACATTGTCGCCTCGATCCTGCTTCTGATCGCCTTTTGCGGCTGCATGGCGTTCGTGCTCGTCCGCCTGCTCGGCGTCGATCCGCTGACAGCCTATCTCGCAACGAGCCCCGGCGGCATGGATTCGGTCGCCATCATCGCGGCGGCAACGCCGGTCGATATCGGCTTCGTCATGGCCCTCCAGACGGTCCGATTCTTCGTGATCGTCCTCGTCGGCCCCTCTGTCGCCCACTTCGTCGCCCGGCGGATGCAGGGGATGGTGCGCTGACCAACAGGTCCTGACGGAGTCCATTTTTCCGTCGACAGTTGCGCGCGTGTCCGCATTGTTCTGCCGCATCAATCGCTGCTCGTTGACGCCTTCCGAGCCTGATATCCTTGTGCTCAACAATTCGACTGGTATCGCACAGGCCCGTCACCACAAACTGGCGGCGGATTCGTCTGGTACATCTGCCGCTATCGGGTTGCAGATCCGGCGTGCAGATGATTGACGGCTGCACCCATTTGAGACCTTACTGCTCGGCTTGTTGCGACGCGCCCATCCACATCGTGATGGCCAGAGCCAGCACGATGTGGAACTAAGTCTATGGAACGATAATCGTGTCTATTTCTTTGAATGAGCCGTTTATACTCGGTTCCGAGCGCGATCTGATCGCAGAGGCTTTGGCCGGCGGGACCAGTGGCAATGGCGTTTTTACCAATCGTTGCCAAGATCATCTTCAGAAATCACTCGGCGTTCCGCGCGTTTTGCTGACGACGTCATGCACGTCGGCGCTCGAAATGGCTACGATACTGACGGGCGTGGGTCCGGGTGACGAAGTTATTTTGCCGTCATTCACGTTCTCCAGCACGGCCAACGCAGTCGTTCTTCGCAATGCCGTGCCGGTCTTTGTCGATATCCGACCTGACACGTTGAATATCGACGAGCGGCTCATCGAGGCTGCGATTACGCCGAAGACCAAGGCGATTATTGTTGTTCATTATGCGGGTGTTGCCTGCAATATGGATTCGATCTTGTCGCTTGCCGACAGGTATTCTCTGCCCGTCATCGAGGATGCCGCGCAAGCCTTTGGATCCAGCTACAAGGGCAGGCCACTCGGCACATTTGGTACCCTTGGCTGTCTCAGCTTTCATGAGACAAAGAACGTGATCTCTGGGGAAGGTGGCGCACTCATAGTCAATGACGAGTCATTGATCGATCGAGCGGAGATCATATGGGAAAAGGGTACCGATCGCCTTAAATTCAAGCGCGGTGTAGTCAGCAAATATGAGTGGGTTGACGTTGGATCATCATTCTTGCCCAACGAGATTACAGCCGCTTTTCTCTATGCGCAGCTGGAAGGGGCGCCAGCAATAACGTCACGCCGGCGGGCGATTTGGGATCGCTATCACGCCGGGCTAGCTGCGTTGGAACGCCAGGGCTTGCTGATGCGGCCGAGCGTGCCAATAGACTGCGAAGGGAATGGGCACATATACTTCATTCTGGCGCCCGACAGACAGACCAAGGAACGTTGGCTGAAGGTGTTCAGCGTTGCAGATGTTGGTGCTGTCAGTCACTACGTTCCGCTGCACAGTGCACCTGCAGGCCGTCGCTTTGGTATCACGCGGGGCAGCATGTCGATCACAGACGACACGTTCGATCGGCTTATTCGGCTGCCAATGCACGCGCGTCTGAGCGACGAGGAGGTTGATATCGTGCTCAGGATGATCGAGGAACTGGTTGGTCAGTCGGCGATCGCACTGCCCTAGTTCCCAATCATCACGGTGCTGCATTGGTGGCCACTTCGGCGCCCATAATAGCCGGGTGGTTTACCTCCGGGTCTAGTGTCGCCCTAGCTCCGCGAGCACGACGCCTCCGATGATCAATAGTGCTCCGACTATTTGCTGTATCGACACATGTTCCTTCAGGAAGAGCCACGAGAATAGCGGTATCAACACGTAGATCAGAGCCGTGAACGCAAACGCCCGGGAAAGCTCGACGCGCTCCAGCGCGTAGATCCATGCGATCATGGCCAATGCTGCCGATGCAAGGGAAAGAATGACCCAGGGATCAAGTAGCATGGATACAAGATAGGCGAGGCGCCCATGTTCTGTCGCCGTCGCCGAATGGGAAGTCGCTCGCCACTTCATGGCTAGGGTTCCCAAGAGCGAAAAGAACAGGTTGGCGGCGAGATAGATGTATCCAGTGGTGTTTGTCATCCAGCATCCAGATAAGCGGTAGCGTTATAGAGGTGCGTTCAGCTGAGCGAATGGCGACTATGAGTCCTGTCGGAGCGATAGTCGCCTGCGGCGGATTGGGATATCATAGGCGGGGCATCGTCAAGAACGGGATCTGAATGACGAAAAGAATTTGTATCAACCAATCCAACTACATTCCTTGGCGGGGCTTTTTCGATCTTATAAGTCGTTGCGACGAATATGTAATAGGTGATGGCGTACAATACACCCATAAGGACTGGCGGAACCGTAATCAGATCAAGACACGTGAGGGTCTCGCTTGGCTGATCATCCCCGTCCATAGTTCGGGGCGGTTGGCGGAGGCGCTGCGGATCGACAGGGTTAACGTGGTGGATGGCCGGTGGGCAGGAGCGCATTTGAAGAGTTTCCGCCATGCATATCGAAAGGCTCCGCATTTCGAGTCAATCATGCAATGGCTCGAGCCCCTCTATGAGGAAGTCGGCCGGGAAGAACGGCTGACCGTCATTAACGAACGGCTGCTTCGCGAGTTTTGCTCCTTCCTGCAAATCGGGACGTCATTTTCGCGAACGTCTCGCTATATCGACGACGAAGAGTGGGGCAACTCAGACCGCACCGACCGTATCATCGCTATCTGCAAGGCAGCAGGCGCAACCCACTACCTCTCCGGGCCGGCGGCTCGTGTCTATCTCGATGAGGCCGCCATGGCGAAGGCGGGTATCGCAGTCGAGTGGATGGACTATTCAGGATATAGCGCCTACCCGCAACTCTGGGGCGAATTTTTGCCTAACGTCTCGACGATCGACCTTCTGTTCTCTGTGGGCGCGGAAGCAACTGATTACATCGGGCCAAAGCCCCATCGATGAACAATGCCTGGGTAGATCCCTTCGTCAACAAGATCGCCATGCCGCCGTCGGGAGCTTAGTTTGAGGTGTAGACTCTTCTGACAGATTGATCTGAGTGCCCTTCGCCTCAGCATCAGGACTGAGTCCGCAAGAGGATTTGTTACCTCAAGCCGTCTGGGTTTCCAGCGCGATTGTTGTTGAACCGCGACGGGTTTGTCAGAGGCCCAGATCCAGAGAGGTCGGGGCTGTTACGAGCAAGACGACGAACACGTTCTCGCCGGTGGTGCGGGGGGCGCGGATGGTGCTGGACCAGGAGGCCGAGCATCCGTCGCGCCGGCAGGGATTGTCTCGATTGCGGCGAAGATCGGCTGTTCGACGCGCGCGCCGAACGAGTGGTCAAGAAGGCCGAGGTCAATGTCGGCAAGCGGGCCGGCGTGACGACGGATGTGTCCGACAACGCCCTGGCCGAGACGATCAATGGCCTCTACGAGGCCGAACTCATCCATCGCCGAGGCCCTTGGAGATTCTTCGAGGCTGTAGAGTTCGCGACACTCATTTGGGTCGACTGGTTCAACCATCGCCGGCTGCTGGAGCCTATCGGCAACATCCCACCAGCCGAAGCCGAGGAACACGATTGCCCTCTGCTCGATGAGGCGCGAATGGCGGCGTGACATAAACCAAATGGCCAAACCCAGCGCGGCTCGCTTCCCCGACGATTTGGGAATTCCGAGTCAACCAGACCGCGTCATGCTCTAGTCGGAGAAGAACGGAAGGCCAGGTTGGATCTGATCATCAAGCCGTATGGTAAGGAGGAACTCAAACGGCATATATGTATGATCGAGCTTGACCCTGTTGCTATGCTGCAACCCGATTTGGATCGCTTTGCCTGCGTCCATAAAATACAGATCATCGCGTCGGCGATTTGAGGTGGCGCTCAGGAAATCGACGAAGATCGATTGTCGTACAAGTGACGCGGCATGCCCGATAAGTGCCTCGATGAAGGAGATCGTTCCGGCGCCCCGCTGATGATTGCAGAGGCCTAACGAAATACATACGTCGAACGATTTCGGAGGGAGTTCAATCAGCGTTGCGTCGCCAACCAGAAAATCGGCAGCCGGGTCTTCTTCGAAGCGTTGACGGGCGATATCGACGAATTCAGTCATGAAGTCCACGCCCGTATAATGGCCTTTCCAGCCAACCCCCCGCAAATGCGACAGGAGATCACCGAAGCCACAGCCGAGATCCACTATCGTGTCCGGCCATTGGGAGCCAAGTGCCGCCGTAACCGCTTGGAACCGCACCGGCTGCGACGTCGCCCGCACGCCAAGCGACGCGGGATCGTCGCCGTGTTGGGAATAGAGAGATTGATAGGTTTGCAGTACACCTTCATTCACAGACGTCGCGGACATTCTTCTGGCTTCCCTGGATCCCAACTCTAGCTGACCCTATTGCGGGGTGTCAGCTTCGACTTCAACCGGAATTTGCATGTCCGCATGTCTCGTCACAGGCAATTCCGGTGTGGCGATGTCCGATCCATTCGAATCGACGACGGTGCGCACGATCGAAACAGGCCGCTTCTTCACCTCTTCGAATATGAACGCCAGATAGGCTGCGCACACCCCGATACTTATGAGAAGCAGCCCATTGAAGAAAGTAGTCAGCAGCGCCAGAGATGTCCATCCTGGCGTTTCCGTATCTACGACAATATATCCGATAATAACATATATAGAATATATTAGTGCCAAGCCGGCAGTTGCGAGGCCAGTCAACGTGATGAGAAGGGCCGGCTTTGATCCAAATATTATCAAGTATCTTATGAATATTTTGGCTCTTTGAATTGCGGAGTACCCAGAATAACCCTTATACTTTTTGTGTATTACGATCGGAACCTGCCGAAATCCGGTCAATGAAAATATTCCGGCCAGAGCAATTGTTCGCTCTTCGTACATTAATATAGAGTCAACATACCGCCTAGTCATCAATCTTATAGTCAATATATTGTCAGGTATATTGACGTCAGAGAGGGCGTTATATACCTTGTAGAACAATCCGCCGAAGAAGGTATGCTGCAACGTGCCGTTTCTTTGAAGTTGTACGCCATAGACCACGTCGACGGCTGGCACTTCCCTGCGCATAACCTCTATCATATCGATGAGGGCGGATGGAGGCTCCTCTAGGTCTGAATCGATCAGGAATATGAATTCGCCCTGTGCATATCTTAATCCTGCCAGAATAGCGGGTTCTTGACCAAAATTCCGTGACAGCTCCACAAGCCTCATGTCAGCATCACGTGAGATTGCCCGCTTGCATGCGACAATCGTGTCGTCGGTGCTTCCGTCGTCTACGATAATGATTTCTGATCTATCCGATATAAGATCAAGTGTTTCGCGCATTTCTTTCGCGAATGCCTCGATATAGCGCTCGGAATTATATGCTGTTGCTACGACGGATATTTTCGGTCTCGACATGGATCCCTCACCAGGACGCTCGCTGCTTGCTAGCCTGTCGGCCGCAGGCATCTGTAAATACGCGGAGCGTCTCAAATGTCCAACTGAGGCTGAAGAAGATGCGGCCACCGCAATGATGGTCGAGTTGTCGCCCTAAGAAGCGAATCTGAGGAGGTGGTTCATCCGGGACCAGGATGTGAGGTTGGGGTTGCGAGGCCAGGCAACCCTGACCGAAGTGCCCGAATGGGCGTCCGTAAGAATGCGCGGACCACCTTTCACGGTCGAGCCCTTCTGGTGAAGCGGATCGTTGAAAGCGGCTGGCAGGTTGCAGCCGCTGCCGAGGATGCCGGCGTGTCGGCCCGCACGGCCTGCAAATGGCTGGAGCGGTTCCGGGCGGGCGGCGAGCGGATGCTTCATGACAGGAACTCGGCGCCGTGCCTGACACCGCATGCGACCCCAGCCGTGACGATCGAGGCCGTCGAGGCGCTTCGCCACCGGCGCATGAGCGGCCCGCGCCATCGCTTGGTCCAAACGATACGGCGTCACCGTCGACCGCGTGATGTCCGACAACGGATCGCCTACAAGAGCCATGCCTTCCACAGGCTTCTCGCCGGCCCCAGCATCCGCCACATCCGCACCCGGCCCTACACGCTGCGTACCAACGGCAAGGCCGATCGCTTCATCCAGACCAGCTTGCGCGAATGGGCTTACGCCGCAACCTACCGATCCTCAACCGAACGAACAGAAGCCATGCCCCGCTGGTCGACGCCTGCAACATCCGAAGACGCCGCTCAGCTCTCAAAGGTATCCCGCCATTCCAACTCTGAACACCTTCTTGAAAACGACACCTAGCCGCCCCCCGTGGTCGCCTCCATCCACGAGCAACTCGATCGCTTGTGGCAATTGGCCGGGTGACATGATGGCAGTCCGTCCTTTGACGGTGAAGGGTGGACCGGCTACACCGACGGCCGAAACTACGTATCGGCAGAGCCCGCGGTGCAGCGAAGATGGTGAGCAAGCGGCCCAACTCGGCGCTGGGCTCTATTGGCCGCGGCAGCAGCGGATGAGGGGTTGATGCTCCTTTCGGGATCGAAGTCGACGACGCCTTGGGTGTGACGCTTGGCATTGGCGACAGAGTGGTTGCCAGTGCCGATGACCCCGCTGGGACATCAAGCGAAAGGTGGCTGCGGGTTTGTCGTGCTCACAGGCAGGCGTAGGCGGCCCCGTTAACGTCCCGGGAGTCGTAGCGTGCAATGCCAACTTGAGAAACTAACGTTCGGGACTCGGGTCATTTGACTATGGGCGCCGCATCATCGCCTTCCGCCGGCATACTTGCTGCCGCTCGACGACTGCCTCTATGCCTTGCAGGCGACGATCCCGCAGTTGGCGCGCTGCATTCGAAAGCTCAGGTGTCGTCGATATTCGCGTTTGGCCATCGGTCCTTCGGTCGGAGCTTCAACCGATTGGGAATCTCGGCCGATCCAGAAATGCAGTGAAACGATCGATCCGGGAGAGGGGGCTGGGAGCCGCCTTTGCGGTTCCGCTCAGGGTTTGCCGCGTGGGGCTCTCACTGCGTTGCTCGCCCACCCAGCACACATCGCGGTGCTCGATGGGGGAAGGAATACCTCAATGCAATTTTGCCACACGATCTAGAGGACTTGCTCGTGCGTTGCATTCGGGCTGGCGACCTTCGGCAATCTCGTGATCATTCCATAACATGACGATCGACAACATCTCGCCCAAGTTGGCATTTTCGATAGCGTTGACGTGGCTTTCAGCTGCGGTCCTACTTGTTATCTTCAGATTCGGAATATTTTTTGAGACAAACGATGATGTCGGCATGATGATGCTGGCTCACGGCTATGGGTTAACTTCTGTTCCCACGAGTCTTCTTCTGTATTCGAGTCGTTTACAGGGCGAATTTATACACATAACGTCATGGTTTGTTGGTAATTCTGGATATTCTGTATATCTGTTCATTTGCCTTGTATTAAGTGGCGCCCTAATCATTGTCGATCTAACCCGGTTGAGCGGGAATTTCCTCGGCAACCTTGCGGTGGTCTCTGCGCTTTGGATACGGCCGATATTCGCGCCGCAGTTCACGATCATCGCCTCGATGCTAATTGTTGCTGCACTGCTGACCTTGATGTGCGCTGCTCGTTTCAAATCCGCTGGGGAGTTCGTCTTGGCGGGGATTCTATTGGTTCTCGGGTTCTCGATGCGTCCCGATGCCGCCGCTTTCATCGTAATCATTGCGCTGCCCGTACTTGTGGCGTCGTCATCGATCCGATCATGGAGCTCAGGCGCCGCGATCGCTCTTAGTCTGATAGCTGTAGCTGCTGTCTGGTGGTATAATTGGTTGTCTTATGAGAGCCCGGAGTGGCATGCTTATAACGCCATGAATCTGCTACGGTTCTGGTTCACGGACTTTCGCTTGGATCTCGCCCTGGACAAAAATCCGAGTGCACTTGCGAGTGCAGGTTGGTCTGCCAATGACTTGGCGATGATCAGTCATTGGTGGTTCTTCGATCCTGATGTCTATTCTCCCGATAAGGTCCGCTCTGTTGTTCAGCAATTGGGAGCAACCAGAACGTTCTCTCCGGATCTGAGTTCACTAGGGAGTTGGCTTTCCCAGTTTGTTCTTCGCGATGTCATAACGGCTACAGCGATTGCAGCGCTCACCATTGTCCTCGTTGGCAGGTATCTTGGTGCGCCGATTTGCATGTCGATCATATTGTTTCTGGTTGTGACGATCGTGTTCACTCTATTGGGGCGTCTCAACGTTACCAGGGTGACGTATTCGGGGCTGGTCTGCATTTGTATGTTGCTGTTGACGAGGCGGCCGCTCGGGCGTTGGGCGGGGGGCGCGTTGATCATCACGAGCCTCGTCCTTGGCGCTCTGACAGTTCGCTATTACGTAAGTCGAGCAGATGCGTCGTCTATCTTGAATGAGCAGGCTCTGGAAGACGTCAGCCGATTGCCGCAGGGAGAACTGGTGCTCGAATGGGCCGGTAATCTGCCATACGAACAATTATATCCCGCCTTCCCGATTAAGGGACGGCCTTACCCTGTTCTCAATCTGTTCAGTCTGGGAGATGACCAACTGGCCCCACACTCCTATGTCGGAAGAAATATCGATGGTAGCAAGATACTAGCCAGATTGCGTTCTTCCGCCGGGCTTGGGATCATTGCCAATGATGAACTCCTGTCCATGCTCGGTGTTTATTGCCGCCAGCACTGGAACGGGAGTTTACGACAGATCGCTAATATGCCGATAGGTGCCGCCCGTTACTCCCGCGTCTCCTGCTTGTAGGGCGACCTAATGGGCTCCGCAGGCCGGTTTTTGACCGGTAGCGTTGCTTCCAGGGATGGGCGACCCATGGGCCCGTCGGGCCTAGAGGACTGGACAGAAATTGATGGCGTTTGAATTGGTTCTTGCCCGGCGTCGGTTCGTGGCCGCGCTGACCCGTCGCCTCGTCCTGATCGCCCCGGCGTCAGTTGTCCTCGGCGTGTTCATCATCACAATGCTTGGGCTCGCCGGTCGCGCCACAGACCCTGTTGACCTGCTTGCGGTCATATCGGGTGTCGCCGTGATCATCTGGACGGGCATCGTCACGCTCGTTGTTGCGCCTACTCCTTTTGAGGAGCGTCTATTTGCGGGAATGGTCATTGGCGTTGCGGTGACGGGTCTCGCTCTCGTTTTTGGAGTATTTGTACTGAACCTGTCACCAGGGGCAGCGTTTCTGCTTTGGCTAATATTTGCGATTCCCGCGGGAATGTGGATAGAATTGTCGTCGGACAAGATTGATCATTCGGTCTTGCTCGATTTCAACAATATTGCGGACGTTGCGATAATTGTATCCGTTTGCGTCATTGTCGGATATTTGTGTGTGGATTATGCCAACTCCACGCATATGTTCGCCGAGACGGGGCGGTACCCCTTGTGGGGTGACTATTTCATACACGGAACAACGATCGCTGAATTCAGTAGCCCGATGATGTTGGGGCGCGGCAATCCGATCCTTTCCGATCAGCATATCTCTGTTTACCACTACGCGCCGTTCCTCCTCATCGGTGTCATCGCGCAGGCCTTCGATCTGCCGGGCCTCGTGGCTGCAACGGCGCTTCTTCTGCCGATTGGCCTGGTGCTTGCGCTGGTTGCGGCTTTCGCCCTTGCATCCGAACTGGGGGGGCGCTCGGCGGGCCTGCTGGCAATTGCAGCTTTCTGCCTTATTCCGGATGCGGGAAGCTATGGACTTCGGAACAGCTTCTTTAGTTTCGACTGGCTCACCTTGATCGTGCCCGGGGCAGGCTACGGAATGGCGATAGCGTCAATCTTTGTTCTGCTAGTAACACGACATCTTCGTTATGGCGATTCGACTCTGTGGCTATGTCTAGTTCTTCTCGTGGCGCTGTTTAATTTTAGATTTCATGGATTGCTTATTGTCGTTCCAGCAGCCGCCCTAACTTGGCTGTCGAGATTTCCGTTTGTCCGGCGCAATTGGGGCTGGTTCGCGTCAATTGTCATTGCCGGAATCGGTGCTTTTCTTGTTTTTGGCTTGATTGCGCCGGATCGCGTTCTGGTTTTTGATCATCTATTTTCGGTTGGGCCGTTTCTTCGGGATGCGCACGGAGTTTTTGGCGTGCCGACGGCTTATGACGGTTTCTATGCCAGTGTCGTGTCGAGTCTTGGGCCCATATTGGGCGGATCTGTCGGGATCATCTTATTGCTGCCCGCTATCCTTGGGGCGTTTTGTCTGGTTCTTCCGATTGCGCTTGTGATGAGGATGAAAGGGGCAAAGGAAAGGGGGGGGTGGCCGCCGATTGTTGAATTATTTCCGTTTTACGTAATTGTCTCTTATATTGCTGTTGTTTTAGTTTCGCCGATGGCGGCGAATGGGGATTCATCCGAATACTCTCATCGGTCGTTTCCGTTTGTTTATTATTTTGTTGCGATATTTACATCATCATTTTTGGGAGGGTGGTTATTCAAGGCTAGATTGGAGCGGAGTCGGATTCTGGTACTCGCGCCGCTGGTTATGGCTGCGGTTTTCGTGGCCGCGATGAGAATTAGTCAATTTGATCCATCGAAACCGAAGGTCAGCTGGGCAAAGTTCAACTATGATGTGCCGGTAGACCCGAATACGGTGAGCGTGGCGGCAGTGCTCAAGAAGAATGCGCGCCCCGGAGATACGTTTGCTGTGTCCCCAGTTGACCCGAATGCCCTATTCGTGGATCTCGGCACAGTTATAGCCAGCCTGTCGAATGTCCCAACCTACGTCGGATCGCCTGCCGCGCTCATGGGAGAAGGGGCCGAGCGCCAGCATGTGGTATTCGCGCGCCTTGGACAGTTGAAGGCTATCGAGGGGTTCCGAGATGCACCTTCGGTTGCCGCGGCTCTGCATGCGATTGGGTTGGATTGGTATGTGGTCTTGACGAAAGGTGTCCCGTCCTTTGATCCGGATACGAGGTTCGCGGCCTACAAGACGCCGGGCGCCTATATATATCGCATCAGTCCGTTGGGGGCATTCACAGGAGTTGAACTATAAACCATAGAGTGCCGATTGGCGCCTTGCTAGCAGTCTGAGACTGGGAGCTATGAGTTCAATCGAGCCCAAGGTTACGTGGACGATGTCGCTCATCACGCCCCGGTCATCGATCCTGCGCGCGCCGGGCTGGTTCAACGAGGCCATGACTTTGGCTCGAGCTTCTGGAAGGTCGACTGACAGCTGCCGTTTTCGCGACGGACGCCAGCGGTCGCCGCGCTTGCTTCCTGCTCCTTCAGAATTCTTGCGATCTCTTCCTCTGTTGACCGTGAGGCTCGCATGGTCTCACCGGAATAGGCGGGAGATGTTCTCGGCTGAATTCGCGAGCGATTAGATGCGATGGCTCGAGCGCCCAGCTTGATGCCGGCCGGGGTCTTGACCGGTATTCTGGCATATCCCTTTGCGTCGGCAGTTGCCTGATGTTAGTGAGGGCACGAAAGCCTCCTTAAGCTCATCCTTTTGCGTTGGGGGCGTCTGCTCGGGTTGATTTTCTGCGATCAACTGGGGCGCCTCTCGGGAGCTAAGGTCTTCTCTATGAAGGGTATTATTCTTGCGGGTGGGAGTGGGACCCGGCTTTATCCGGCCACGTTCGCAGTTTCCAAGCAGCTCTTGCCCATCTACGACAAGCCGCTTGTCTATTATCCGATCACCACTTTGATGCTTGCCGGGATCCGCGAGATTTTGATCATCTCGACGCCCGAGGCGTTGCCGATGTTCGAGCGTCTGCTCGGGACGGGCGAGGATTGGGGGGTGCGCTTTTCCTACGCCGAGCAGGACAAGCCGCGCGGTCTGGCCGAGGCCTTCATCATTGGCGAGGAGTTCATTGCAGGCGACCGTGTAGGCCTTGCGCTCGGCGACAACATGTTCCACGGCGCTGGCTTGACGGCTCAATTGCAGGAGGCGTCGACCTTCACCGAGGGTGGAGTTGTCTTCGCCTATGAGGTCGACAAGCCGAGCGACTATGGCGTCGTTGCCTTTGATTCAGAAGGCCGGGCGGTGTCGATCGAAGAAAAGCCGCCGGAGCCGAAGAGCAACTGGGCGGTGACGGGCCTTTATTTCTATGATCAGGAAGTGGTTTCGATCGCCAAATCGGTTCGCCCGTCGGCTCGCGGCGAACTCGAGATCACGTCGATCAACCAGCATTATCTGGCCGCTGGCAAGCTCGACGTCGTGCCGCTTTCCCGAGGCACCGCCTGGCTCGATACCGGAACATTCGACGGCTTGATCGCGGCGAGCCAGTTTGTGCAGGTGATCGAGAAGCGCCAGGGCCACAAGATCGCTTCGCCCGAAGAGATCGCCTGGCGGCTTGGTTTCATTGAAACCGAGGCCTTGGCTGCCCTCGCGCGCCGCTACAAGAATGATTACGGCCGCTATTTGAGCCGATTGGCAGAGGGTGGGGCCAACGAAGCTTTCCCGCTGCGCAAATCGCGGCCCGATCACTGATGGGCCAAGGGTCGGTCAGCGTCGTCACCGTCACGTTCAACAGTGCGCATATTGTGCGCACTGCGCTTTCTGCATTCTCGCCTGATGTGGAAGTCATCTGCGTCGACAATGCGAGTTCGGACGATCTCGATACGGCGCTGGAGGGGCTGAACGTTCGCCGGATCAACAATCCGGTCAATGTCGGCTTTGGCCGTGCCTGCAATCAGGGATTGGCGGCGGCTTCCGGTGAGTTTGTCCTCTTCATCAATCCGGACGTCGTCTTCGAAAAAGACACGCTCTCGGCCCTGCTCGATGCAGCCAAGCGCTATCCCGATTGTGGCGTGTTCCTGCCACTGACCCGGCGTCCCGACGGTACGCTCTGGTTGCGCAACAGCGCAGCCGGGCTTCGTCTTCAGCGCAAGGGTCGCGACGATGCCGACCAGATAGCTGGGGATTTCTGCACCCAGTTCCTGGATGGCAGCGTGTTCATGATCCGACGCTCCCTTTTTCTGGAGATCGGCGGTTTCGACGAAAATATATTCCTCTATTACGAGGATGATGATTTTTCGCGGCGCCTTCAGGCCAAAAAAGCGCCCATTATTGTAGTCGCGAATGCAAATTCGAGTCATGCCATTGGTAAATCGGTTCCCAATAGCGTTAATTACAACTTTAATCGTAATAAGCATAAGAAGATATCTGAGATTTATTACAAGCGTAAGTATAATATACGCTATAGTTCTTCGGTAGATTTTGTGAATCATCTCCTCAAGGTTGTGGTTTATGCCGTGACACTGGACCGAATGCGGCTCGCGGGCGCGCTGGGGCGTCTGGTCGGTGTTTTCAGCCACATCACAAAGCGATAAGCATGGCGGCCGGCCTTTATCGACAGCAGCGGACAGGACGAAATGAAGCTGACGCGTTTGGACATTCCCGACTTGATCCTCGTGGAGCCGAAGCGGCATGGCGACAATCGCGGCTTCTTTTCCGAAGTCTATAAGCGCCCGGCATTCGCTGATTTCGGCATCGACATCGACTTCATGCAGGATAACCAGTCGCTCTCCGTCGAACCGGGCGTTGTGCGCGGGTTGCATTTCCAGGCTCCTCCCCATGCTCAAGCCAAGCTGGTGCGTGTGTTGAAGGGGGCGATCCTCGACGTTGCCGTCGACATCCGTCGCGGCTCGCCGACCTATGGCCGGCATGTGGCAGTCGAGCTTTCGGCCGAGAATTTCCTGCAACTGCTGGTGCCTGTCGGATTCGCGCATGGCTTCTGCACGCTCGCGCCCAATACCGAGGTTCTCTACAAGGTTTCGGACGGTTACAGCCCCGAATGCGAGGGTGGTATCGCGTGGAATGATCCGGCGATCGGTATTGCATGGCCTGTCTCGGCCGAGACCGCCGTGCTCTCGGCGAAGGACAAGCTCTATGGCGGGCTCGACAGCTTCGAGACGCCCTTTGTCTATGACGGCTCGGCCGTGGAGGCATGACGATGAAGATATTGGTCACAGGTGGCGCGGGTTTCATCGGTTCGGCGGTCTGCCGCCAGCTGATCGAGGACACCGACCATGAAGTCGTCAATCTCGACAAGCTGACCTATGCGGCCAATCTGCGCTCGCTCGATCCAATCGCAAGCGACGCGCGCTATTCTTTTGTCCAGGGTGACATTGCGGACCGCGCCTTTGTCGAGGACGTCTTTCGCCGCCACCGGCCCGATGCGGTGATGCACCTCGCCGCCGAGAGCCATGTGGATCGTTCGATCAGCGATCCGAGCGCCTTCGTGCGCACCAATGTGCTCGGGACGGCCGTGCTGCTCGAAGCGGCGACGGCCCATCGCGATCAGTTGCCGTCCAGCGAGCGGGATGCGTTCCGCTTCCTGCATATCTCGACCGACGAGGTCTATGGCTCGCTCGGACCCGAGGGCAAGTTCACCGAGACCACGCCTTATGATCCGAGCTCGCCCTATTCAGCCTCCAAGGCGGGCGCCGATCATCTGGTCTCGGCCTGGTTCAGGACGTTCGGCCTGCCGACACTGATGACCAACTGCTCGAACAATTACGGGCCTTATCACTTCCCGGAAAAACTCATTCCGCTGATGATCCTGAATGCGCTCGAGTACCGGTCGCTGCCGGTCTATGGCGACGGATCGAACATTCGCGACTGGCTCTATGTGGAAGACCATGCGCGAGCCCTGATCGCCGTGCTCGAAGGCGGGCGGCCGGGTGGAAAATACAATGTCGGCGGCAATGCGGAGGCGACCAATCTTTCGGTCGTCGAGACGATCTGCGATCTGGTCGATCGCCATGCCGGCGCGAATGGCGGCTCGTCGCGCCGAGAACTGATCCGCTTCGTCACCGACCGGCCGGGACACGACCATCGCTACGCCATCGACGCCTCGCTGATCGAGTCGGAACTCGGCTGGAGGCCGCGCGAAACCTTCGTGACGGGCCTTGAGCAGACGGTGCGCTGGTACCTCGACCGCCGCGACTGGTGGGAGCCGTTGCGCCAGGGCGTCTATAGCGGCGAGCGCCTCGGCTTGAGGCAGGTCAAGGGCTGATGCCTGCGCCGATCCTCGTCTTTGGCCGGAGCGGGCAGGTAGCCCGGCGACTGATCGCGACAGCCGCCGAGCGGTCAATTCCGCTCGTAGCCTTGGGGCGGCCGGAGATCGATATCGCGGACGGGGCGAGCATTGCCGATGCGATCGAGAGGCTGAAGCCAGCGGTCATCATCAATGCCGCTGCCCATACGGCTGTCGACTTCGCAGAGAGCGAGCCTGATGCCGCGATGGCGATCAACGCCGATGCACCGCGCCATATGGCGGAGGGCGCTGCGCTGAACGGGATACCGTTCCTGCATATTTCGACGGATTACGTTTTCGATGGCGCCAAGGTTGGTGCTTATGTCGAGACGGACGCGACCAACCCGCTCTCTGTCTATGGCCGCTCGAAGCGCAGTGGCGAAGAAGCGGTCATGGCTGCCCATGGCGATGGTTCGGCGATCTTCCGCACCTCATGGGTCTATGATTCTGAAGGCAAGAACTTCCTGCGAACCATGCTGCGCCTCGCGGCCGATCGGCCGTCGCTGAAAGTGGTGGACGATCAGTTCGGGGCGCCGACGCCGGCGCGCCTCATTGCGGAGACCTTGCTTGATATAGCGGACAACGTCGTCCGGAACGGCTTCCAAGATCGAACCGGCCTCTATCATCTCGTCGCATCGGGCGAGACGAGCTGGAACGGCTTTGCCAAGGCGATCTTCGCCGAGGCGGCCGCGCGAGGTCTGCCTTCGGCCGAAGTGCTGCCGATCGCGACCGTCGACTACCCGACGCCGGCGGTACGGCCAAAGAACTCGCGATTGTCGACCGAGCGGCTGCAGCGCGACTACGGCCTCGCCATGCCCGACTGGCGTGTTGGCCTCGCGATCTGCATGGACGAGATCGCCGCTGTGACGCCAAAGGCAGAGAGCGTGAATGGCTGAGGCTTTCGAGGCCCCAGCCGGCTCGGCCTCGCACGAGCCGGGTGCGCCTGAACCGGGGTCGGTGACGCTGCCAAAGCCTGGGCGCTATATTCTATCGGCGCAATTTCCGCCTGCCGACCTGCCGTTTTCGACGCTGCGTTTCGGTCGCTCCGGCGATATGCGGTCGATGGAGGTCCCGGCTTTGCCGGCCGTCCAATATTACCTCAAGGCGGAGTCGGGCGGGCTGTCGCTCGCCATGCCGGGTGCGACGCACTTTGACGTCCGGCCTTTGCGTATGTCCGACTGGCTGGTGTGGCGGAACCTCCGCCGCCGCGACCGTTATCTGCTGCCGATTGGCCATGGCCTGACACTGCACCCGCTCCTGAAGGGAATCGGGCCGGAAGGCCGCGAACTGATGCGCACGGTGCGCAATTTGCGGGGGTGGGGGTTCGGGCTGCAATCGTCGTCGCTGGAATATGCCGTCAGGCGGCGCTTTCAGGCGCCGGCTCGCACGGACAGTCATGTCGTCAGCACCCGTGGCTTGCGGATCGCGATCGTCCTGCACCTCTACTATGTCGACCTGTGGCCCGAATTCGAGACGGCGTTGGCGGCGATCGAGCAGCCGTTCGATCTCATCATCACCATCGTGGCGCCGGACCAGGCGTTTGCCGATCGGGTGGCGGCGAAATTCCCGCGGTCGACGGTGGTGGTCTATCCGAACAAGGGCCGCGATGTCGGGCCGTTCCTGCAATTGCTGCATGAAGGGCGCCTCGAGGGCTTCGACATCATCTGCAAGCTTCATGGCAAGCGCTCGGCCCGGCGCGGCTTGCGGGCCGTGCTGGGCACGGTCTGGCGCTGGACGCTGATCCGGGAGCTTCTGGGCTCGACCGGTGTCGTGCAGGAGATCATCGATCGTTTCGCCGACGATCCGTCGATCGGCATGATCGGCGCACGACGTTTTCGCCTGCCCAACAAGCATTTGGGCAATAAGGGCGCGTGGGGCGAGAACGAGGCGAATGTCTACGAACTTGCCGCGCGGCTCGGACTTGCCCGCGAGGCGGTGAAGCTCGATTTCTTTGCCGGCACGATGTTCTGGATCCGCAGCCCCGTGCTGGATGTCCTGAAGACGCTCGATCTCTCGATGGACGATTTCGCTGCGGAAAGCGGTCTCGTCGATGGCGCATTGGAGCATGCGCTTGAGCGCCTGTTCGGGATTGCCGTCGCGGCCGCCGGCATGCGGATCGACGATGTCAGCGACGATCCGGACGAGAACCAGCCCGAGGGGCGCTGAGCGGCGCGCTGACCGCCTTCATCGTTCGCCGCGACGGAAGGGCTGCATCAGCGCCTGCGGCACGCGCGCCCGCCGTGCCATGACGAGCAGTGCGACGATCGACATCAGATACGGGATCATCAGGAAGAGCTGGTAAGGCACCGCCTTGCCGACAATGTGCTGCAGGCGCAGCTGATAGGCATCGAAAAGCGCGAAGAGCAGGGCGCCGAGCAACGCCCGCTCGGGTCGCCACGAGGCGAACACGACCAGCGCAATGCAGACCCAGCCTCGTCCCTGCACCATCGTCGGGAAAAACGAGTTGAAGGCGGCGAGCGTCAGGAAAGCGCCGCCCATGCCCATCAGCGCGCTGCCGAAGACCACGGCGCCGATGCGGAGCCGGATCGGATCGATGCCCTGCGCCTCGGCGGCGTGCGGATTCTCGCCCACAATGCGGACCGCCAGGCCGAGCGGCGTCCGCGCGAGCCCCCAGGCAATGACAATCGCCAGCGCGACGGCCAGATAGGTCGGTGCGGTCTGGGCGAAGACGGCCTCGCCGAGGAAGGGAAGGTCCGAGAGCACCGGGATATGGATGACCTGGAACGGCACGATGGTCGGCGGCGTCCCGGAGACCGGGACGGAGAGGCGAAAGATGAAATAGGTCAGGCTCGAAGCGAAGAGCGTGATGCCGAGGCCTGTCACATGCTGCGAAAGGCCGAGCGTCACGGTCAGAAGCGCATGCAACAGCCCGAAGGCCGCGCCACCCAATGCCGCGGCGAGCAGTCCGAGCCAGAGGTCCCCGCCCTGGTAGACCGTCATCCAGCCGATCATGGCGCCGAAGGTCATGATGCCTTCAATGCCGAGATTGAGCACGCCGGCCCGTTCGCAGATCAGCGCACCGAGCGTGCCGAAGATCAGCGGCGTGGCAATGCGGAGCACGGCTGCCCAGAGACCGGCCGAGGCGAAGATATCGAGCGCGTCCATCAGCGGCGAATCCGGTAGCTGGTCAGGAACAGACCGACCAGCATGGTCAAGAGCGAGAGCGACACGATGACGTCGGCGATGAAGCTCGGCACACCCAGCGCGCGGCTCATGCCGTCCGCGCCGACGAACATGGTGGCGACGAAGAGCGCGGCGACGACCACGCCGAGCGGATGCAGGCCGGCCAGCATGGCGACGACGATGCCGGTATAGCCAAAGCCGGGCGAAAGATCGGTCGTCACATAGCCTTTCACGCCCATGACCTCGATCGCGCCGGCAAGGCCCGCGAGGCCGCCCGAGAGACAGGCGACCTTGACCAGTACTCCGGTGAGCGAGACGCCGGCGAAGCGCGCCGCGGACGGGTTAAGGCCGGCGGCACGGCTCTCCAGTCCGAAAAGGGTTCGCGACTGGATCAGCCAGATCAACAGTGCAAGGCCGACAGCAATGAGAAGGCCGATATGAAGCCGCGAGCGCGCGATCAATTTCGGCAGGCTCGCATCGCCGACGATCGGCACGGATTGAGGCCAGCCAAATGCCAGCGGATCCTTGAGCACGCCCTCGATCATCATCGAGACGAAGAGGACGGCAACGAAGTTGAGCAGCAGCGTGGTGACGACTTCGTCGACGCCGAAGCGCAGGCGCAGCGCCAGCGGCACCAGCAGCAGGATCGCCCCGGCGACCGCTCCGGCGACCATGAGGGCCGGAATCAGGGCGTAGGAGGGGAGATGCAGCCCATGCTCCGAGCCAAGCGCTGCCGCGGCCAATGCCCCGACATAGAATTGTCCTTCTGCGCCGATGTTCCAGAGCCGGGCACGGAAGGCGACCGCGGCAGCAAGTCCCGTCAGAATCAGCGGCGTCGTCCGAGTCAGCGTTTCCGTGATCGAAAGGCGCGAGCCGAAGGCGCCGATCAGCATGCGCTGATAGGCCTCCAGAACGGGGGCTCCGGCGATCGCGATCAGGATGCCGGCGAGAAGCAGTGCAGCGATGACGGCGCCGATCGGTGCAGCGATGGCGAGGGAGAGCGGAATGTTGGCGCGGCGTTCGAGGCGCATCAGGCGGCCTCATCCCAGACGCCGGCCATCATCAGGCCGAGGCGGCGTGGATCGGCAGCTCCGATCGGGATGGCTGGCGAGAGGCGGCCCCGGACGATTGCCTGCACGCGGTCGGCGAGTTGCAGGATTTCATCCAGATCTTCCGAGATCAGCAGGATGGCTGTGCCCGCCCGGCGCGCCGCCAATATCTCCGCATGCACGGCGGCAACGGCGCCTTCGTCGAGGCCGCGCGTCGGCTGTGCCGCAATCAGGATCCGCGGCGAGGTTGCGAGATTGCGGCCGAGGATCAGCTTCTGCATGTTGCCGCCGGAAAGAAGGCGGATCGGGCTGTCCGGCGTGCCGCCCCGCACATCGAAACGCTCGATCACCGTTTGGGCAAAGGCCCGGCTCGGCGTGCGTCTGACGAAGCCGGCGGCCGAAAACTCCGAACCGCGCACACGTTCGAGCACGGCGTTTTCCCAGATCAGCATGTCGCCGACGACGCCATCGGCGTTGCGGTCCTCGGGGATGCGCCCGACGCCGGCGGCGACGAAGCTGCGCGGGGAGGGCGCCTGGATTTCCTTGCCCAGCATTTCGAGCCGGCCTTCGGTGGGCTTTGCCAGACCGGAGACAAGTTGGCCGAGGGCGGACTGGCCATTGCCCGAGACGCCGATAATGCCCAGCGTCTCGCCGGCGCGCACCTCGAAGCTGACCTCCGAGAGAAGCTTGGTGCCAGACGACATGACATCGACCGAGGTCGCACGCATCAACACGGCGCCGGGAGCCTGAACATCGCGCTGCGGGCGAGCGACCCGGCGCCCTACCATGAGCTCGGCCAGTTCGTCCTTGCTCGTCTCCGCCGCGCGCCGCTCGGCCACGACCTTGCCGCCGCGCAATACGACGACGCGATCGGCCGCCGCCAGCACTTCGTGCAGCTTGTGGGAGATGAAGATCAGCGACAGGCCCTTCTCCGCCATGCCGCGCAGCGTGGCGTAGAGCTTCTCCGCTTCCTGATGGGTCAGGACAGCGGTCGGCTCGTCAAGGATCAGGATCCGAGCGTCGCGATAGAGCGATTTCAGGATCTCGACGCGTTGGCGTTCACCGACCGACAGGTCCCCCACGCGCGCATCGGGATCGACCGCGAGGCCGAACCGGGCCGAGAGCTCCTTGAGTTTGGCGCGGGCGCTCGACTTGTCGAGACCAAAGGAGAATAGCCTCTCCGTTCCCGCAATGACGTTTTCGATCACCGTCAGATTGGCGGCGAGCGCGAAATGCTGGTGCACCATACCGATGCGGGCTTCGATCGCCGCGCGCGGCTTGCCGGGCGGCAGTTCGTGACCGAAGGCGACGACCCGTCCGGCGTCGGGCGTGTAGTGACCGAAGAGAATGTTCATGAGCGTCGTCTTGCCGGCGCCATTCTCGCCGAGCAGCGCCAGCAGTTCGCCCTGGCGCAGCTCCAGCGTGACATCGTCATTGGCCGTCAGCGTGCCGAAGCGCTTGGTGATGCCTTCGAGACGCAGGACGGGTTCGCTCATTCAATTGGTTCCTTCCGGCAGCCCGGCGATCCGCGTGCTGAAGCTCCAGGGTGCGGCGCGTTGCAGGACACGTGCGAGGCGCAGCAAGAGGCCGTCACTCGCCATCGGGCCTATCAACTGGACGGGGAGCGGCAGGCCGCCGGCGTCGACCCCATGCGGAATCGTGAGCGCCGGCGTGCCGGCGACATTGGCGAGCGTCGCATAAGGCGCGAAATCGGTCATGCGCCGCCATTGCAGGTCTATGTCGCCATGGTCGAGCGGAAACGAGCCGATCGGCAGGGGCGGGCCGCTCAGCATGGGGGTGAGCAGCACATCGACCTCGTCGAACAGACGCCACATGGCGTGCGCGACATGAACGCCACCGAGTTCCGCCGCCTGCAGGGCGCGGGCCGTGATGCCGAGACCGCGCTCGGCGCAGGCACGCGTCAATGGTTCCACGCGGCTGAAATCGCTGAGTGAGCGGGCGAGGTTGACGCAGATGACGTGGTCGAACACCAACGCCGCCTGACGAACCAGCGGCGCGAGGCGCTCCGGCTCGATCGGCACGATGGTGTGGCCGGCCGCACGCAATATGTCCGCGGCGTGCTCGATGGCGGCACGGCGCTCGCTGGTGACGGGCGCGCCTTCGGCCACATCGACGCAAAGCCCGATCCGCAGCGGCTCGGTTGCCCGGTCGAGGCTCGCCAGCAGCGGCCCGTCGAGATCGGGATCGGGGAACGGGCCTTCGGCAGCGCCGGCGAAATGATCCAGTGCCGCTGCCGTATCACGCAGCGAGCGGCTGACGATCAACTCCGCCGCGATGCCGCCGATGTGATTGCCGAATGCCGGGCCGCCCGGCATAGCGCCGCGCGTCGGCTTGAGGCCGACCAGCCCGCAGCAGGCGGCGGGGACGCGGGTCGAGCCGCCGGCATCGGTGGCATGCGCTACCGCGACGATCCCGGCGGCAACGGCAGCGGCCGCGCCACCGGAAGAACCGCCCGGCGTACGCGACGGGTCGAGTGGATTGCGGGCAATCGGCCCGATCGCCGGCTCGCTCGAGAGTGCCAGGCCGAATTCGGGAACCGTCGTGAGGCCGAAGGGGAGAAGACCGGCGTGGCGGAAGCGGGTCGTGAGCGCGGCATCGACCGATTCCGCCGGGCGCTCGATGGCCGCCGAGCCGCAGATCATCGGCAGGCCGGCAGCTGTAGCACCGAGATCCTTCATAAGGAACGGAACGCCCAAGAACGGCTTCAAGCCGTAGAATTTCGGCCGTCGCGCGAGACCGGCATCGATCTCGGCAGCCTGTGTCCGGCCGAGATCGGCATTCAAGAACGAGATGGCACCGAGATCAGCGACCGCGTCGGCCCTGGCAATCGACGCCTCCATGGCGCTCGCCGCCGTCGTTGCGCCGGAGCGTATGGCTGCGGCAAGCGCAAGGCCATCATCGGGATCAGCAGGATTGCTCAAGATTGTGACCCCGAAGGAATCGTCATCGCGTGTTCCCCGTCTTCGGCCGATCGGAAAGGCCATACGATGAGCGATGCCGGAACGAATTCAATATCGCTGCTGCCGGAATCGACCGGCAGTAACAGCTTTCACGGGCAGCGGCAGGCCGGGCGCAGTCAGCCGGCCTGGATCGCCGGGCGAGGCCCGGCGATCGCCGTCGTGCCTCAGGTCGGCTCAGCCGGATCGACCGGAACCGTGAACGTGCCGGCCTTGATCGCAGCGCGCTTTGCTTCCATCGGGGCGATCGAGGCGGCGTCGACCATGCTTTCGGTGAAGACGATATCGTTGCCGCCCTCCTTCATGAAGGAGAACGAGCTGTAATCCTTGCCCGTCTTGACGCCGGCCTTCACATCGGCAATGGCGCCGTCGAGGATCGGGCGGAAATACCACATGGCATTGGCAAAGACGGTCTCGGGATAGCGCGGCGTATAGTCGATCAGCGAACCGACAGACTTCACGCCCTTCTCCTTGGCAGCGTCGGCCGTGCCGATGCGCTCGCCGAACAGGATGTCCGCGCCGGCATCAATCTGGGCGAGGCCGGCTTCGCGCGCCTTGGGCGGATCGAAGAAGGTGCCGATGAAGCCGTTCAGGAACTTGGCATCGGGGCGCACTTCCTTCACGCCGGCACGGAAAGCGTTGATCAGGATGTTGACCTCGGGGATCGGGATCGCGCCGACGGCACCGAACGTTCCCGACTTCGAGAGCGGTGCGGCCAGCATGCCGGCGAGATAGGCCGCCTCGTGGTTCCAGGTGCCGAAGGTGCCGAAATTGTCGCCCGAGGGCTTTCCGCTCGAACCCATGAGGAAGGCGGTGCCGGGGTAATCCGCCGCGACCTGCCGCGCCTCGGTCTCGACGGCATAGGATTCGCCGACAATGAGCTTGTTGCCGGCCTCTGCGTATTCGCGCATCGCGCGCGGGTAATCCGTGCCGGAAACGCCTTCGGAGAAGACATATTCGATCACGCCATCCTTGGCGGCGGCGAGCAGCGCCTCGTGAAGGCGAGAATTCCAGGCGTTCTCAACCGGCGAGGCGTGGATGCCGGCCACCTTCAGCTTTTCCTGGGCAAAGGCGCGTGGCGCCGCCAGGATCAGGCTGCCGGCAGCTGCGGTCATCATGAACGTGCGGCGCGAAATCTGATGCGACATGTCGAACTGTTCCCCTCTGGAAGCCACTTTTCAGCGCCCGCCCGACTTTGCCGAGCTTTTGTCTATCCGGTCAAATTCGACAATTTGTCCAAGATTTTGTCAAGCCCGCGAATTGGGCAGGTCTCGGACGCCGCATTGGGCAGCCGCAATCTGTCCCTGCGCCATTTCCCCTGGTCGGTAAGGCAATCAGCCCGTGCCGGCAGGCAATAGCGCCGACCCGCCTCGCGCCCGACCCAAGCCGGAACAGCGTCCGCTACCCGACAATCGGCGGCATATCAGGACCGCCGGTTGCCCTCCGCAGCCAATGGCTGGCCGGATCCGGAAGCGCGGGTGTAGATTTCCTCATACGAGACGACGAGCTTCTCCATCGACAGCAGCGCTCGCCCATCCGCGAGATTGGATGCGATGACCGCATAATAGTCAGCGTCGAGCATCCGCTTCATGGCCTGCCGCACGTTCGCTTCGAATGCGGCATCGTCCTCGATCATCGGGAATGTCAGGCCGAGCGGGCGATCCTGGATCTGGAGGATCTTGGAGATCTCGCCGATATCGGTGGCAATGACGGGTGTGCCCGCCTGAAGCGCTTCGACCAGGGTCAGGGGGTAAGATTCCCCGACATAGCGGGTCGGAAGGATGCAGCAGTCGCAGAGGCCATAGAACGACTGGATGTTGTCCTGATACCCCAGAAAATGGACACCGGGAACCTGGCCATAGTTTCTCTTGAGCGCGACGAGATCATCGCCGTCGCCGCAGAGCAGCAAGTGGACCGGCCGATCGGTCTCCTTGCGAAGCGCGACAAGGGCACGAATGGCGACATCCCATCCCTTCGAATAGACGGCGCGCGATGCGAGACCGAAGACGAACGCGTCCGGCTCGATGCCGAGTTCAGCGCGCGTGAAGGCAAAAGCTCCCGTGCTCGACGGCATTGCGTTGGGAAGCTGCGTGAACCGATCGCGCTCGACGCGGAGACCCTTCGTGTAGTTCAGGTTCTTGTCGGAAATATAGACCCACTGATCGACGTTACGCAGCAGCCAGTTGACCAGGGACGGGTCGAGCGGCACCGCCTCATACGAGCCGTGATGCGTCACGACATAGGGTATGTCGACCGATGCGAGCTTCTGGTGAAGCCACATGTCGGAAACGATGTTGTGCGTGTGGATCAGGTCGACGCCATAGTCGCGGAGGAACCGTTCCAGCCCGATGCTCTCGACGAAATCTTGCGTGAAGATCGGAATGCCCGGCGCCACGAGACGGCGCACACGTGCATTGCTGTTTTCGGTCGTCGCAATGAGCAAGGATACGTCGTGACCGCGCCGCGACAATTCGTTGGCCAGATGGATCGGAAATATCTCGCCGCCACCCGTCTGCAGTCCGTAGAGCGCGATGACGATATGCTGGATCGTGCGCGGCTCCGAGACAATGTCACGGAATGGAAAGCGCTCGATGAACTGGCTTGCGGCGCTCTCGCCGAATGTCGAGCGATAATGATCCTGGACGCGATCGAGCATCTTGCGTGTTGTCTCGATGCTGACGCGGTGGTGCCGGCGCAGGGCCTTCGCCAGAGCCACATGCTCCTCGTAGAACGCATCGCCCCGATAGCTCAGCACGGATGTGTTGGCGCCGTGCCGACGGAAATATGCGAGAGCCTTGGGTTCATAGGCTATGCGTCCGCCATGCGCGAAACGGCTGTAGAGATACCAGTCGCCGCAGACCTTGTAGGAGAGCAGTTCCTGCAGCAGTTGAGGGTCGATCCGCTGCTTGCGGAACAGGCAACCGCCAACATTGGGGATAACATTGGCGATGCCGAATGCGCCGTCAAACCAGGTCTGTGCGCTCTCGATATGGGGCGCGTCCCAGTAACCAGGCCTGATGCCTTCGCGGTAAGCATCGAGATCGGGCGACGGATTGCCGTCCCGATCGATGTAGTTCACCTTGCCGAATGCGAGCAGAACACTGGGATCGTCAAGATGGGGCGACAGCGTCATCAGGAAATCCGGGTCGCAGCTATCGTCGCTCTCACAGATCCAGATCAGGTCACCCTGGGCTAGTTCGATCCCTTTGGCCCATTGGCCGAAGATACTGCCAGAATTCTGCTCATTGACGATAACCCGAACCGGGATTGTCGCACCCTCTATGGCGCGAGCAATCACGGCGCGGCTGTCATCCGTCGAGGCATCATCCAGAATGATGATCTCGGCCACGCTCTGGGTCTGACCCAGTATCGAGTTCAGCCGCTCCTCGAGAAAGGGCGCGTGATTATAGTTCGGGACGATCGCTGATATGCGCTTGCCGGTCGGATCAGGCGTCGAGTTCTCCCTGACCACCTCGGCGCAGGCAGCGAGATAGGCATAGCCATAGCGCTGGTCAGGCTCGAGATAGGCGCCCTCGGCCCACTCGTTCCAGGCGTTGATGAAGACGAAGCGCTCTTCCGGACGGTGGCCGCGGGCGACCTTGAAGCAATGGCGAAGCCAGCGGGCAAACAGCGCCGGCGAAGCGCCATGGAAGATATGGCCGTCGAACGGCCGGCGCGCGGAATTGTCCCAGCTCGGAATGGCGCCGGGATGGATCATCCCGGGAGCCACCGGGGGCCTCGACGTCACGATATCGACGAGTGATTCATAGCTGTAGATCGGGCCGCCCGTCCTGACGGACGCCAGTTCGAGCTTGTCCTGAAGCTGCTCCGCCTGAATTGAATGGGGCGGAAATTCCGAGAGAGCGTCAAAGCCGTACTCGGCGAATTCCTTGAAGTTGAAGGAGCTCGTGGCGATGAGATAGATGCCGGGATAGCCAAGCTCCAGCGCCTGCTGCCGCCATACGGCGATCGTATCCTTCATGTGATCGATAATCGCCGGCCGATATACAGAGAGAACCGGCTTTCCATCGACCTTCATATATCGATCATCTTTGAAATAGCGATCAATATAGCGAATGAAGGCAATATCGTCTTCGCGCGAGTGGTTCTGGGCGATCAGAAGCTCGTTGTTGCCGCCGTCCCAACGCTTGGACCAGTTTTCATTGGCCCAGGAGAGCGCGAACTGCAGATCGAGGTCCTTGTTGTTGAGGAACGACTCGATCGGCAGTTCAAGGAGCCGCTTGCCCGCGAACCAGTAGAAGTGGAAGCAGAACGCCGTGATGCCGTGCTGCTTGGCGAGTTCGACCTGGCGCCTCATCGTGTCGATCACGCGGAGGTCGTAATAGCCGAGTTCACCGGGCACGCGGGGCTGGTAGTGGTCGGCGAAGACCGGGAAAGCGCGCGTCACATTGCGCCATTCGGTGAAGCCCTTGCCCCACCATTTGTCGTTTTCCGGAATCGGATGAAACTGCGGCAGGTAATAGGCGATCAGCTTGACGTCGCAGGCTGCTGCCGGCGTCTCTTCGGCCGACAATTCGACAAAGTCCCGCAACAGGGGATTGCCGACTGCATTACGGACGTAGCGTCGGAAGAGGACAGAATCGATGGTCCCGCCTTCACCCGCATCCCTGGCCGGCCGTGTGGGTGTGTTGCGTGCTGCGATCTGGGCCGCACGAAATCGCTTGCGCTTCGCCGGGTTGGTCGGGTGCCGCCAAGCGGCCCTGATCCGAAGGATTTGTTCCGACTGAGCAAGACGCAGGATCATCCGGCCGATCTCGCGAACTGGTGCCGTAAGCCGCCAGCTCAAAGACGACTTCAACGATGCAATCTTGTCCGTGAGCTGGAGCGATACATCCTCTACGTGGTTCGCTCGCGCAGTCTCGCGCTCCACAAAATTGCGGAGGTGGGCATTCTTCTCGTTGGCCTCGGCAAGAGCCCGCGCAAGCGAACGCGACTGGCTGGCTTCGGTCGTCATCGTGCCCCGCAGATTGGCGACATAGTTGTCATCATACAGCAGGTTGCTGGCGACGGCAGGCAAAGCGCCATCGGACGCGATCGCCACGAAATTGCGGATGGAAGGCGCGTCGCTGCCATCGGACTGAGTCAATCCACTGGCACTCTCGAAGCTCTCGATCTCGATCGAGGTTCCATCGGCAATGATGGCGGAGCCGGATATCGGGCGCTGATCATAAAGACGGACATTCGCGAAAAGCTCGGCCAGAGCCTTGCGGAACTGATCCCGATTCTGAAGGTTCGGCGCCGAGATTATCAAGGTGCCTTCAGGCCGCAGAACGCGGGCTATTTCCTGAAGAAACGCCCCTTGGCCTTCGAGGCGTCCGATCAACCCGAAGCAGATGACGACATCGACGGCATTGTCGTCCAGCAGGATCGGGTCTGTGTCAGAAACTATGAATTGAACGTTGGCTGTGGCGTAGGTCGAGCGGGCGACGGCGATGGCGGCTTCGTCTGGATCGATACCAACGACATTCCCGGCGACCTGTCCGATCAAACTGCTGCCGTAGCCCTCACCGCAGGCAATATCGAGAACGGTCTTGCCGCGACACAGCTCGAGGGCAAAGAGATACATCTGATGCTGTTCGTGCCGAATAGTGCCGGCAATGCCAGAAACGTGACGCTCTCCATCGAACTCGAGTTGCTTCGACGGTTGTGGAAAAGTGTACTGATTCTGCGTCATCGCCGCCTTACGTCGTCTCTGCGCCTAACTCGAGGTTGAATCAAAGGTCGCCCTGTCTGGTGCCGGAAGCCCGGAAAGTCAATTTCCGAGCCGTCCGAGGGGCCAGCGAACTCAATAGGCGACTTTTGATCGGGTCGCGAGTCCGGACCCTCGCGACGAACTTCGAATGATGACGCCGTGCGGCGCGTATTGTCTGCGTCTCAGGTCACACCGGGGCTGACGGGCGAGCCGCTGGGGAGAATTTCCACTGGCTGATTTCCGGCATGTCCTCGCCATGCTCGCGGACATAATGGTGGTGCTCGTCCAGCTTGGCCTCCAGCCGCTTGATGAACGGACCAGCCTTGGCATGAAGGCGCGGCAGGCGTGACACCGCCTCGATGGCGAGGTGGTAGCGGTCAAGCTGGTTCATGACGGTCATGTCGAAGGGAGTCGTGGTCGTGCCCTGCTCGATGAAGCCGCGGACGTGGAAATTCGGGTGGTTCCTGCGCTTATAGACCAGGCGATGGATCAGATACGGATAACCGTGATAGGCGAAGATCACCGGCCGATCGGTGCTGAAGAGGCTGTCGAAAAGCGGGTCCGATATGCCGTGCGGATGCTGACCCGGCGATTGCAGCGCCATCAGGTCGACGACATTGACCACCCGGATGCGAAGCTGCGGGAAGGCTTCGCGCAGGAGTTCGACGGCCGCCAGCGTTTCGAGCGTCGGCACGTCGCCGGCGCAGGCCATCACGAGGTCTGGCTCAAGCCCATCCTCTTCGGTCCCGGCCCAGTCCCATATGCCCAGGCCAGCCTCGCAATGCCGGATGGCCTCGTCCATGCCGAGCCATTGCGGTGCGGGCTGCTTGCCGGCCACGATGACGTTGATGCGGTTCCATGTGGCGAGGCAATGGTCGCCGACCCAGAGCAGCGTATTGGCATCCGGCGGGAAATAGACCCGCACGACATCGGCCGTCTTGTTGGCGACGAGGTCTACGAAACCCGGATCCTGATGGCTGAAGCCATTGTGATCCTGCCGCCAGACATGGGAGGTCAGCAGGTAGTTCAGCGACGAGATAGGCTTGCGCCAAGCCAGGTCACGCGATGATTTCAGCCATTTGGCGTGCTGGTTGAACATGGAATCGACGATGTGGATGAAGGCTTCATAGCACGAGAAGAAGCCATGCCGTCCGGTCAGGAGATAGCCCTCCAGCCAGCCCTGGCAGAGATGCTCGCTCAGCACCTCCATGACGCGGCCATCCGGTGAGAGATGATCATCGCCCGGTATCGTCTCGGCCATCCAGACGCGATCGGTCGCCTCGAAGACGCTGTTGAGGCGGTTGGAGTTGGTCTCGTCCGGCCCGAAGATGCGGAAGCTGCGCGCCGTCGCGTCAAGGCGGATGATATCGCGCAGGTAATCACCAAGGATCTTGGTTGATTGCTCCTCGGCGCCGCCGGGAGTAGCGACCGTCACGGCATAATCGCGAAAGTCCGGCCGCTTCAGTTCATGTCGCAGCAAGCCGCCATTGGCGTGCGGGTTGGCGCCCATGCGCCGCGTGCCTTCCGGAGCAAGCGCCTTCAGTTCCGGCTTCAGGTCGCCGGTTTCATCGAACAGATCGGCCGGGTCATAGCTTCGCATCCAGTCTTCCAGGATCTTGCGGTGCCCTTCGTCCTGGCGGCAATTGGCCACCGGAACCTGATGCGAGCGCCACGACCCCTCGACGATCTTGCCGTCGACGACTTTCGGCCCGGTCCATCCCTTCGGACTGCGCAGGACGATCATCGGCCAGCGCGGCCGTTCGCCGGGCTCGGCCTCGGCCGCAAGCTTGATCGCCGCAATCCGGTCGAAGATGGTGTCCAGCGTCTCCGCCATCTTGTCGTGCATCAGCGTCGGGTCGCTGCCCTCGACGAAGAATGGCTCATAACCATAGCCGGTGAAGAGATGGACCAGTTCTTCGTCACCCAGCCGCGCGAGCACGGTCGGGTTGGCGATCTTGTAGCCGTTCAGATGGAGGATCGGCAGGACCACGCCGTCACGGGCGGGGTTCAGGAATTTGTTGGAATGCCACGAGGTGGCGAGCGGCCCGGTCTCGGCTTCGCCGTCGCCGATGACGCAGGCGACGACGAGCTCCGGATTATCGAAGGCCGCGCCGTAGGCATGGACGAGCGCATAGCCGAGCTCGCCGCCCTCATGGATGGAGCCGGGCGTCTCGGGCGCGGCATGGCTCGGTATGCCGCCGGGGAAGGAAAACTGGTGGAAGAGCTTCTTGATCCCCGCCTCGTCGCGAGCGATCGCCGGGTAGATCTCGCTATAGGTGCCTTCGAGATAGGTGTTGGCCACCATGCCGGGGCCGCCATGGCCAGGGCCGCAGATGTAGATGATGTCGGCGTCGCGCGCCTTGATGATGCGGTTGAGGTGGGCATAGATGAAATTGAGGCCCGGCGTCGTTCCCCAATGGCCCAGCAGGCGCGGCTTGACGTGTTCGGGACGCAGCGGCTCCTTCAGGAGCGGATTATCCAGCAGGTATATCTGGCCAACGGAGAGATAGTTGGCGGCGCGCCAATACCGGTCGATCAGCGTGCGTTCATGGGCGTCCATTCGACTTCTCCGCGATTGTCTGGCGCTGTGTTTGGATGATAGCGACCGCCTCATCGGCGATGACCTGCTCTTCATCCGTCGGAATGACGAAGATCTGGATACGACTGCTTGTATCGGCGATGCGAAGGACGTTGGCTTCGTTCGCTGCCGGGTCCAGCACCGCGCCGAGCCAGCCGAGCCGCGCGCAGACTGCGCTGCGGATTTCGGGCTGGTGCTCCCCTATGCCGGCCGTGAAGACGATCGCGTCGAGCCCTCCGAGGCTCATCGCGATCCTGCCGATCTCTCCCGCAATGCGGAAGGTGAAGAGGTCCAGTGCTTCCTTCGCCTCGGGGCGATCGCTTGCAATCAGGTCGCGGCTGTCGGCGCTGATCCCCGAAACGCCCAGAAGGCCCGAGCGGTGGTAGAGCATGTCCTCGATTTCGGCGGGCGAAAGATGCTTCTGGCCTAAAAGGTGCAGCATCACGCCGGGGTCGAGCGCGCCGCAGCGCGTCGCCATCGGAATGCCGTCCAGCGTCGAAAAACTCATGCTGACGTCCCGACTGGCGCCCTCGTCGAAACCGCAAAGGCTGGCGCCGCTGCCGAGATGAGCCGCGATGACCTTGCGGCTCGCAACCTCGGGAGCGCAGCGCTTCAGCTCTCCGGCTATGAATTTATAGGACAATCCATGGAAGCCGTAGCGCTTGATGCCTTCATCATGCAGCGCACGCGGAATGGCGAAGCGCCGGACGACCGGCGCGTTGGTCCGGTGAAAGGCCGTGTCGAACGAGGCCACCTGCTCGATATCGGGCCGCAATTTGCGGATGGCGCGAATGAGCCGCAGGCTCTGTGGCTGGTGCAGCGGCGCCAGCGGCGTCAGGTCGTCGATCGCCTGGATCGTGCGATCGTCGAGCACCACCGGCGCATCGAAGATATCGCCGCCATGCACGATGCGATGGCCGATCACGGCGATGCGGTCCATGTCGAAATGATGGGTGAGCCAGCCGAGCGTCTCGGCCAGGACCTCGGTGAGGTCGTCCGCCGCCTCGGCCTCAAGATCAACCGCAAAGGTTACAGGCCCTTCGGTGACGCGAAAGCTGAGCGGCTTCGCGCGAAAATCGATCACGCCGCGCGCGACCCGGGTCGCACCGCCCGTCTCCATCTCGAAGAGGCCGACCTTCACCGTCGATGAGCCGGCATTGAATGTCATCATCAGATCGGCGGTCATGACTCCGGCACTCCGGGCATGCGCACATGCGCGACGAGCTTGGCGAGCGCAGCCGAGGCGATGCGCGCGGTGAGCGGGTCGGACCGGCTGGTCAGGACGATCGGCACGCGTGCGCCGAGCACGAGCCCGGCCGCAGTCGCTCCGGCGAAATAGATCAGCTGCTTGGCCAGAATGTTGCCAGCCTCGAGGTCGGGGACAAGCAGAATGTCGGCCTGGCCTGCGACCGGAGAGACGATGCCCTTGGTCTTCGCCGCTTCGGCATTGATGGCGTTGTCGAAGGCGAGGGGACCATCGACCTTGGCACCGGTGATCTGGCCGCGTGCAGCCATGACCGTGAGCGCGGCGGCATCGAGTGTCGACGGCATCTTGGCGTTCACCGTTTCCACCGCGGCCAGGATGGCAACGCGTGGCTCTTCGAGGCCGAGCGCGTGCAGCATGTCGATGGCGTTCTGGCAGATGTCGCGCTTCTGGTCGAGCGTCGGCTGGATGTTAATGGCCGCGTCGGTGACGATGATCGGCTTTGAATAGGCGGGAACGTCCATGGCGTAGACATGGCTGATCCTCCGCTCGGTCCGCAGGCCCGAGCCGGGGGCTACGACCGCGCCCAGCAATTCGTCGGTGTGCAGGCTGCCCTTGACGAGCAGGGCGATCTTGCCCGCCACGGCCATTTCGACAGCACGAGCGGCGGCCGCATGGCTATGCGGGACGGATTCGATCGTCATCCCGTCAAGCGACACGCCGGCTGCTTCGGCGGCAGCTCGTATCTTGGCCTCCGGACCGATCAGCAGCGGGTCGAGCAGGCCCTGATCGCGGACCTCGATGGCGGCCAGGATCGCCTCGGGGGAGCAGGGATGCACGATGCCGGCCCGGAGCACGGGCAAGGCCTGCGCCTCCTTGACGAACGCATCATAGCGATCGTGGCGCCGCAGCGTGACGTCGGGCAGCCGCATGCGGGGCCAGGTGATGCTCTCGGCCGGCGCCATGACGGTCGCGAGACCGCTCAGCACCGCGTCGCCATTCTGGTTTGTGCACGTGGTTTCGAGCAGCACGATGCGCTTTTCCGGCCGCTTTTCCCTAACGGTCACGGTCGCCGTAATCGTGTCGCCCGGGGCCACGGGCTTCAGGAACTTCAAGTCCTGGCCGAGATAGATGGTTCCGGGGCCGGGCAGTTTCGTGCCGAGAAGGGCAGAGATCAGGGCGGCCGTCCACATGCCATGCGCCACGACATGACCGAAGAGGTTCGTCGCGGCGAAAGCGGCGTCGAGATGCGCGGGGTTCAGGTCACCCGAGACGGTCGCGAACAGCTCGATGTCGTCGCGTCCGATCGTGCGGACGATCGAGGCCGTTTCGCCAAGCGAGAGCTCGTCGAAGGTCCGATTGCGCATCAGGGTCTCGGTCATCGGGTCCTCAACGCTGGAAGACATAGGTGCCCGGAGCATCGCCGAGCTGCGGATAGCCGGCACCGGGCGCACCCAAGGCGGGCGGCACGACGCGCTCTGCCGTGCTGCGGCGGTCGAGCCAGTCGACCCATTCGGTCCACCATGAACCTTCCCTCGGTGCGTTGGCCTCGACCCACTCCTTGGGTGACAGGTAGGGGCCGATCGCTTCCTTGGTCGCGACGCGGTAGCGTCGTCCGCGATGACCGGGCTCGCTGACGATGCCGGCATTATGACCACCGCTCGTCAACACGAAGGTGACATCGGTATCGGTGATCTGGTGGATCTTGTAGACTGAGTGCCAGGGCGCGACATGGTCGCGCTCCGTGCCGACCACGAAGATGGGCGCGCGAATGTTGAGCAGGACGGCGGGACGGCCATCGACCATGAACTGACCGGCTGCCAGTTCGTTGTCGAGGTAGAGGCGCTGCAGATATTCGACATGCATGCGGTAGGGCATGCGGGTCGAATCCGCGTTCCACGCCATCAGGTCGGTCATCGGGCTGCGCTCGCCCATCAGGTAATCATGGATCAGGCGCGACCAGATCAGGTCGTTGCTGCGCAGCAGCTGGAACGCGCCGGCCATCTGGTCTGCCGACAGATAGCCACGGTTCCACATCATCCCGTCGAGGAGATGCAGTTGGCTGTCGTCGATGAACAGTGCGAGTTCGCCGGGCTCGGTGAAATCGGTTTGCGCTGCCAGCAGCGTGATCGAGGCGAGGCGGTCATCACCCTTCTGGGCCATCGCAGCCGCGGCGATCGAAAGCAGCGTGCCGCCCAGGCAGTAACCGGTCGCATGGATCTTCACGCCCGGGACAATGGATCCGACGGCATCGAGCGCCGCCATGAGCCCCATTTCGCGATAGTCGTGCATGGAGAGGTCGCGATCGGCCGCCGTCGGGTTGCGCCAGGAGACGCAGAACACCGTATGGCCGGCTGCAACGAGATGGCGGATCAGGGAGTTCTGCGGCGAGAGATCGAGAATATAATACTTCATGATCCAGGCCGGCACGATCAGGACCGGCTCGGCGAAGACCGTTTCGGTGGTGGGGGCGTACTGGATCAGTTCGATCAGGTGATTACGGTAGACGACCTTGCCGGGCGTTACGGCCACCTCCCGGCCGGGGACAAAATCCTCCGTGCCGACGGGCGGTTGGCCCGTCGCGAGACGGCCGGCATCTTCGAGCCAGTTCTGGAAGCCACGCCCGAAATTTGATCCGCCAGTCTCGAGCGCCCTTGCAATGATCTCGGGATTGGCGAGGGGGCTGTTGGAGGGCGAGACAACGTCCAGCATCTGGCGGGCGGAGAAGGCGACCACGTCCTGATGGTGTGGCGTCATGCCCGCGACGTCATGCGTCACCTCCTCCCACCATTGTTGCCCCAGCAGGAAGGCCTGGGACCACAGGCTGAAGGGCGGGTTCTGCCAGCCCTCGGCGCTGAAGCGATAGTCGCCCGGCAGGGGGGAGATGGCGGGCGGGGAACCCGGCGTGACGGCATGGGTCACCAGTTCGGTGGCCTTGCGATAGGCACTCGCGGCAAGCCCGATCTGCTTGCCCGGCGCCGACGCGAGGTGGATCGACCAGTCGAAGAGCGCGAGCGCCAGCGACGCCGGCGAAAGTCCGCTGGTGAGCCGCGCCATGGAGGCCTGGCTCATCCGGTCGAGCGCGTTGAAGGCCTCTTCCCCTGTCTGGGCCGGACCGCTCGAAGGGCGCTGTGGCAAGACCGCTTTGTGCTGATCGGGGAGGGGCGTCGTCTCCGGAACCATGCTCTTGCTCATCACCACCCGTTTCATGTGTCTTCGGATCGGCCGCCGCGACTCAATCAGAACGGGCGGGCTGACGCAGGCGGACCGCCCGCATCGGCCCCTTTCGAGACCATGACCAGTTTCGAATACGGTCAAGCCCCTGACGAATGCCGCCCCTCCACCATCTCGATCTGGATGGTCCGGTGCACCGATTCGCAATGGGCGTTGACCGCAGCCTGCAACCCATGCCCGCAAAAACGGCCCTGCAAGAACGGCTTCCCAACTTGGCTCAATCCTAGTTCGGGTCGTCTCGGAACCGCTTGACGCAGATCAAGCGAGCGCCCTCACGCCGACGCAAGCGCATGGCGTGGGTCTGGTTCTGCCCGAACGATGGCCAGCTCAAATCGCCGTGGCCATCACTTTGCGGATATCAGTTTGTTCGTCCGGCCGAACCCATTGGGCGAGGGCGCGGCACGGGCATGGCGACGCTGGCAACCAAGGTCACCCGCACGTCGAGGCCCGGCCGAGGCCGTGGCAGCGGGACAATTGATGGCGCCTCGGCAGCCACGGCCGTCGGCTGCGGCTTGGGTGTCGGCTCGGGCACGACCGCTGCCGCATCCTGGGTGGGGGCGGGCGCGACTTCGGCGACCAGCGTCGGCGAGCCGGGCTTCGGTCGCGGGATCGGCATGACGATGACGTCTTCGACAGCGGACGTCTCGACGAATGCCGCTTCGATGGCGGTTGGAGACGGGACGATGGACGCAAGAACGACCTGAGGCTGTGCGACAGTCGGCACCTTGATCAGCTGCGCCAGCATCCTCTTGCGCTTGGCTTCGTAATAATAGCCCGTCTTGTAGAGCTTGTGGGCGCGCGACTCGTTGCCGCCCGAAACCATGTAGGCATTGGCGAGATAGGCGACGCCATAGGTCAGGTTGGTCTCTGGGTCGAGCAGGCCGGTCACGGGCCCCGAATAGCCGACGCCCCGCGCGGTATCGAAGCGGATCTGCATCAATCCCCAATAGGGGCCATTGCGGGCCGAAGGATCGAACCGGCTCTCCTGCCGGACAATGCGCATCACCAGGCCCGGCGGTACATCATAGAGCTCCGCATAATGGCGAACACGCGCCTCGAGCTCCTCGCGCGAGGGGGCTGCGCCGGCGATCGATATCACCGATGCGAAGATCAAGCCTGCCATCAGGGGCACGCGGAAACGGTCCACGAGATAGCCTATTGGAAGTCTCCTTCTGTCTCGCGAGGACGATCCACAGCCCCGATTTCGAGGGCAATCGCCATGCGCGATCCTTCAGTTTCAGCTCTGTTCATACCCTGCGTCGGGCTTTCCGGCAATCTTCCGCGCCGAAGACCTGATTTCAAGGCGTTCTTGCCCATCGATTCGGACGCCTTCAAGGCGCCGGGCGGGTTGCTTCGCCCCGCTGCGCCGGCTGCTTTTCCCAACCGGCGAGGATCGCGACGAGCCGCGCCCGATCGGCATCATCCAGCCGCGGCAGGCCCGGAAGGCGCACCGGACCGACCGGGTCGCCGCGAAGCGCCAGCGCCTCTTTGACGACGGTGACATTGGCGCCGTTGTTGAAGCGGGTCCGCATCTGCTCGAAGCCGGCAATGGTGTCGACGAGCGCCCGCGCGGCGCCGAATTCGCCGCTCTCCAACGCGTCCCAGATGGCGAGCGAACGTGTGGGATCGATATTGACGAGGCCGGACGTGAAACCACGCGCACCGAGCGCATAGAAGGAAACGGCCCAGCCTTCCGCGAGCCCGCAGATCCAGACCGCAGGACTGTCCCGCGTCGCGCGGACGCATTCGGCAAACAGCATCAGGTTCGTTGAGGCGAATTTGACGCCGGCAATGTTCGGATGGGTGGCGACGCGCACGAGATCGACGACGCCGATCGCATCCGACCGGAGATAGGCGACCAGCGGCAGCTCCGATTCCTCGGCAATGGCGATGAAATAATCGGCCTGCGCCTGGGGCGCGGCAAAAGGATCGAGCGGATGATGCACCATCACGCCATCGGCGGCCCTCGCGCTTCGCCGAGCGGGCGGTGGCGACCGCCTCGCGGACGGAGCGGCCAGCGGCGGCCGTGACCGCCGAGCGCCCGTCATTGGCCTTCACGGCGATGGACTGGAGCCTAACGACCTCGTCGAACGTCAGGCTGGAGAACTCGCCGGTATTGTCGGCGGTGACGATGTTGTGGATGTGGGCGGCGGCGATGCGATCGACGATCTTGGCCGTCAACACGCCGTCAACCTCACCCGCGCTGTCATAGGCCGTGACATGCACGCCCGATATGCCGGTCAGCACGCGCCGATAGCGTTCGATCTCCATCAGCTCGCCTCCTCGCTCCATGCCGAAAACCACCCGAAATGGGCTCGTATCGACATGGATAGCATGATCCGGAAGCGGTCGAGCGGCGCGAATGGCCGGCGATCCGGCCTCAGGCCTCGGGCGTCTCGGCCAGGATTCCGGTTTGCACGGCGACGCGCCGATAGGCGGCGCCGGCCGTGAACCCGCCGTCGATCACGAAGTCCTCGCCCGTTATGAAGCTCGAAGCATCGGAGGCCAGGAACAGCACCAGTTCGGCGATCTCGTCCGGCTTGGCGCTGCGGCGCATCGGCGTCATCTCGATCATCGGCTTCAGATGCGGGCTGGCCGCATTGAGGCCGGTGACCACGAGACCCGGGCAGACCGCATTGACGCGGATGCCCCTGTCGACCAGTTCCATCGCCGCGCTCCGGGTCAGGCCGCGCAGCCCCCATTTGGAGGCCGTGTAGGCCGGATCATAATGACCGGAGAAGGCGCTGTTCGAGGATATGTTGATGATCGAGCCGCCGCCGGTCTCGGCCATGAGGGCCGTCACCGCCTGGATGCCGAGAAAGGCGCCGGTCAGATTGACCTTCAGCACGCGCTCCCAGCCTTCGAGCGCGGTTGTCGCGACCGTGGTGCGGTTGATGATGCCGGCATTGTTGACGAGGATGTCGAGGCGGCCCAGCCAATCGCGCGCCAGAGCAACGCAGCCGGCCCAGCTTTCCGGGCTGGTGACGTCGTGGCGATAGAAGCGCACGGGTCGGCCCAACTCGGTGAGGACCTTTGCCAGCGCCTCACCTTCCGCATCGAGCACGTCGGCAATGATGACAGCTGCGCCGCGGTCGGAGAGAAGGCGGACCTCCGCTTCTCCTTGGCCCCGCGCGCCGCCGGTTACGATGGCGACGCGCCCCTGGAGGTCGGTCATGATCAAGTCCTCGCTTGGATCGTTATCCATGGTGGCAGCGCGCCGGCCCATGGGCCGACGCAAGGCTGCTTCATCAGGCGCGGCGGAAGCCGACCAGGGTTTCGTCCGCGACGTCGGGCAGATTGACGACGATGTTGTCCGGCGTGCGGGTCGTCAGCCAGACCAGCTCTTCGGTCGTCGACATGTTGACTTCGACATGCGGCCAGAACGGCGGCACGAAGATGAAATCGCCTTCTTCCATGTCGAGATATTCGGAGAAGTTCTCGCCGAAATAGATGCGCGCCTTGCCCTTCAGCACGTAGCCGCCGGTCTCGGCTTCGCCGTGATGATGGGGGTACGAGCGATAGCCCGGCTCGTTGGAAACCTTGCCGAACCAAATCTTCGTCGCCGGGGTGTGCTGCGGACCGACTCCGCTGACGCGCACGCAGCCGCCCGACTGGGTCGTCTGCTTATCCTCGTGGCCTTTGCGCGTGATGACGGGCATAACCTTGGACATATATTCCTCCTGCTGAAATCGGGCCTCTTCGCGATGGGCCCGGATGCTGATGCCTCAGTCCGGCACGACGGCCAGGGCCTGGATTTCCACCTTGGCGCGGTCTTCCATCAGGGCGACGACCTGAACGGCGGCCATGGGCGGGAAATGGCGGCCGATGATCGCGCGATAGACCGAGCCGATTTCCTTCATCCGCGATTTGTAGGCATCGCGATCGGTGAAGTACCAAGTCATCTGGATGATGTGTTCTGGCTTCGCTTCCGCGTGCTCCAGCACCGTGACGATGTTGGTCAGCGTCTGGCGCACCTGGTCGACGAAATCGTCGGACTGGAACTGGCAGTTCTCGTCCCAGCCGACCTGGCCGCCGACCTGCACGATGCGGCCGCGCGCGGAAATGCCGTTGGCATAGCCGACCGGCTTCGCCCAGTGATCGGGCTGAATGATTTCATGCTTCATCGAGAGGCTCCAGGTAGCGGGAAAGACCGGCCCGGACATCGTGCGGCCAGGGATAGGATTTGTGATTGTCGAGCGAGGTGGCGACGATGCGCTGCTTGACGGTCCAGATCACATGGTCGCGCACGCTCACGATCGTCTCCAGATCGAGTGAGGAGCGGCCGATGGCGCGGACATGCACCTCGAAGTCGAGAACGTCGCCATAGGTGGACGGGCGCTTGAACTCGAGGTTCAGCGTCACGGTCGGCAGGCCGATCCGGCGATCCACCAGCAGTTCTTTCCAGCTCAGCCCGACGGAGGCGAACATCGCCTCGTTCACGTCGACCAGCATGGAGAGGTAGGCGGGGTGGTAGGCGATCCCGGTCAGGTCGCAATCGCCGAAGCGCAGGGGTATGGAAATCGTGAAGGGCATTGGGTGTGCTTTCGTTTCTGGCTGCTCTGCGCTCTAGCCTGCCATGACTTCGCCGCCGGCAACGACGATCGACTGGCCGGTGATCGAGCCGGAAGCGGGAAGAACCAGCCAGAGGACGCTGTTCGCGACTTCCTCGGGCTCGATGAGGCGGCCCTGCGGATTGGCCTTGGTCAGCTCCGCCAGCGCCTCGGCTTGCGTCCGTCCGGTCTTCTCGACGATCGTCGCAAGGGCCTGTCGGATGATCGGCGTGTCGGTGAAGCCGGGGCAGACCGCATTGACGGTAACGCCCTTCCGGGCGAGTTCGAGCGCAAGCGCCCGGGTCAGACCGACAACACCATGCTTGGCGGCGCAGTAGGCGGAAACATAGGCGTAGCCGACAAGCCCCGCCGTCGAGGCGATGTTAATGATCCGCGCCCCGGTGCCGAACGCCTTCAGGTCCGGCAGGACGGCCTGCGTGACGTGAAAGACGCCGCCGAGATCGACCGCGATCACATGCGACCACATTTCCTCGGTCGTCTTCTCGAACGGCGCACTAGGAGCTTCGCCGGCATTGTTGACGAGGACCGAGATGGGGCCGAAGCGGTCGCGGGCCACGGCAAGGCCCGCGATAATGGCCGCGGGATCCGTTACATCGAAGCCAGCGGCGACATGGGCGTGGGCAGCGCCGAGTTCGTCGGCGAGCGCCTGCAGCGGCTCGGCGCGTCGTCCAGCCAGGGTCACCCGGAGGCCCGAGGCGACGAGTGCGCGGGCGATCGCGGCACCTATGCCGCTTCCGGCGCCCGTCACCAGAGCATGGCGACCCTGCAGCGAAGGGGAAGGGGACATTGCCACCATCCTCACTTCGACGCGGTCGAGGCCGCGCTGGCGCGTGCGAGATTGGCCTCATACTGATATTTGCCGGCGCGATACTGCTTCGGCCACGGCACAGAGGTGAGCCCGATCTTCGCCGCTTCGTGCAGCGCCCATGCCGGATCGGCCAGATGCGGGCGGGCTACGGCGCAGAGGTCGGCGCGGCCGGCCGCGATGATCGAATTGGCGTGATCGGCTTCCGAAATCGCACCGACCGCAATGGTCGGGATGCGTATCTCGTTCCGGATCTTGTCGGCGAACGGCGTCTGGAACAGACGGCCATAGACCGGCTTTTCTTCCTTCCACACCTGCCCGGACGAGCAATCGATCAGATCGGCGCCAGCCGCCTTGAACATTTCTGCGAAGATCGCGGCGTCGTCAGGCGTGTTGCCGCCCTCGAACCAGTCGTGGCAGGAGAGGCGCACCGAGATGGGCTTGTCCTCCGGCCAGGCGGCCCGGACCGCATGGAAGACTTCCAGGGGGAAGCGCGCGCGATTCTCGTGACTGCCGCCATATTCATCCTCGCGCCGATTGGTGAGCGGCGACAGGAAGCTCGACAGCAGGTAGCCATGCGCGCAATGCAGTTCCAGCCAGTCGACGCCAGCCTCGTCCGCGCGCCTGGTGGCGGCGACGAAATCGGCGAGGACGCGGTCCATGTCGGCGCGATCCATCGCCTTCGGCGTCTGGCTGTTCTTGAGATAGGGCAGGGCGGAGGCTGAGAGAAGCGGCCAGCCCTCGGTTTCCAGCGGCTGGTCGATGCCATCCCAGGCGAGCTTGGTGGCACCCTTGCGCCCGGCATGGCCGAGCTGCATGCCGACCTTGGCCTCGCTGCTCGCATGCACGAAATCGACGAGCCGTTTCCAGCCCTGCACCTGTTCATCGTTCCAGATGCCCAGGCAACCGGGCGTGATGCGCGCATCGGGCGAGACGCAGGTCATCTCGGCAAAGATCAATCCGGCGCCGCCAAGGGCGCGGCTGCCCAGATGGACGACGTGGAAATCGTCGATGAGTCCGTCCGTCGCCGAATACATCGCCATCGGCGAGACGACGACGCGGTTCGGCAGCTTGACGCCCCGCACCTGGTAGGGCGTGAACATGGGTGGCGTGCAACGCTCGTTTTCCCGCGCGTCGAGGCCGGATTTGCGGGCAAACCAGCGCTCATAGCCTTCGAGCCAGGTCTTGTCGCGCAGGCGCAGGTTTTCGTGGCTGATGCGCTGCGAGCGCGTCAGCATCGAATACATGAACTGCTCCGGCTCCAGCGTATCGGCATAGCGTTCGCCGACCACCTCGAACCATTCCATGGCGTTGCGCGCTGCATTCTGGATGCGAGCAACGTCGACGCGGCGGATTTCCTCATAGGTCGCGAGCACCGCCGGAATCGTTTCCTTGCCGTGGCCGGCCTTCTCGAACTGGTTCGCCAGTTCGATCGCGTCGTCGATGGCGAGCTTGGTGCCGGAGCCGATGGCGAAATGGGCGGTATGGGCTGCATCGCCCATCAGCACGACATGCGACTGGCCATTGAAATGGCTCCACTTGCCGCAGATGAGGCGCTGGAAGTTCAGCCAGGCCGAGCCGCGCATATGACGCGCATTGGTCATCAGCGATGCGCCGTCGAGCACGTCCGAGAACAGGTTCTCGCAGAATTCGATCGATTGCTGCTGGTCCATCCGGCCGAGGCCGTGGGCCTCATAGGCCGCTTCGGTCGTCTCGACGATGAAGGTCGAGGTCTTGTCGTCGAATTTGTAGATATGAGCCTGGAACCAGCCGTGATCCGTCTTGCGGAAATCGAAGGTGAAGGCGTCGAAGGACTTGTCGGTGCCGAGCCAGATATAGCGGTTCGGACGGACGACGAGGTCCGGCGCGAACACCTCGGCATAGCGGTTGCGGATCTTCGAACCGAGACCGTCGGAGGCGATGATCAGGTCGGCATCGGGGAAGTCGAGGTCGCTGTCGACCTCGGTCTCGAATTTCAGCTCGACGCCGAGCGCCTCGCAGCGCGCCTGCAGGATGTTGAGCAGCTTCTTGCGGCCGATGCCGACGAAGCCATGGCCCGTCGTGCGCTGGCGCGTGCCCTTGAAGAGCACTTCAATGTCGTCCCAATGGTTGAACGCCGTCTCGATCTCGGCCGCGCTCTCGGGATCCCAGGCGCGCATGGACGTCATGGTCGCGTCGGAAAAGACCACGCCCCAGCCGAACGTGTCATAGGGGCGGTTGCGCTCGACCACGGTGACGGAATGGGCGGGATGAAGTTTCTTCATCAGAAGCCCGAAATAGAGCCCGGCCGGACCGCCGCCAATACAGACTATGCGCATGGTGGTCTCTCCACATGACACTGGCTCAGGCCAGATGCTTTAAGCTTAAAGTAGTTGGAACTGGCGCGACCCGTCAAGCCGTATTGTGTCGCCGCAGACGCGGCCGGGCGTGGATGAACAGACGGGCGGAGTTCCCCGCGCCGGCGCGGCGCGGGGAATGGTGACGCGAGGCTTAAGCGGCGATGGCTTCACGGGCAGGGGCAGGACGGCGAATGCCCCTCGCTTCCAGGATCGGCAGCACGGTGTCGCGGAAATAGGGGAATTCCTCGGCATAATCGACGAAGGAGAGCGTCGTTCCGCTGAAGCCCGCCGCGTGCAGGGCAATCAGGCCTTCGGCCACCTGCTCCGGCGTGCCGACGAGCGGGAAGCCGCCATGGCCAGCGGCCATACGGTCGCGGATGAGGGCGAGAAGGTCGTGCGGGAAGGAATGCGCATGAGCGAACTGGAGGTTGACCAGATTGTCGACCGCGGCCCAATCGGCATTGTCCTGTCCGAAATATTGCAGATAGTCGCGCGCCTCCTTCTCGGTCGGTCGGCAGACGACATGCGAGAAGGTGAGAACGCCGACGGAGCGCCCGGCCGCGCTGCTCTGCGCCTTGATTTCCGCGATTTCTTCGGTCGAGCGGGCGAGGTCGATCGCGGGCGTGAACAGGAAGTCGGCATTGCGCACGGCGAAGGCGCGGCCCTGACCGGAGCCGGCTGCATTGAGAATCGGGACTTTTCGCGACGGCCTCGGGTCGCCCAGCACCTGCTTCAGCGAGAAGAACTGCCCGTCGAAGTCGAAGGCCTCCTCGCGCTGCCAGAGCGCCTTGACGACGTCGAACCATTCCTCCGCATAGGCGTAGCGTGTCTCGTGGTCGACGGGGAGCGTCAGGCCCAGTGCCTCATATTCCGGACGATTCCAGCCGGCGACGATGTTGAGCCCGATGCGGCCCTTGCTGATCTGGTCGACCGTTGCGATCTGCTTGGCGACGACGACGGGGTGGTTGGCGGTCGTGTGGACCGTGGCGAAGACGTTGATATTCTTCGTATGGGCGAGAAGCCCGGTCGCCCAGGTCATCGTTTCGAGAACGCCGCCATGGAAGTTCGTCTCGCCGCCATAGCCGATCCAGCGTGCGATCGGCAGCATGAAGTCGATCCCGGCATCATCGAGGAGGCGGGCGAGCTTCAGATTATTGTCCCAGGAATTGTTCCATCTTTCCGGTACCTTGGTGACAGACATGCCACCCGAGCAATTGGAAGCGAAGGTGCCGAGCAAAAACTGCCCGGCGGCGAACATGGAGTTCTCCGTCATCACAAGATCCCTGCAATTTGTTAGAATTTACGATAGAAATTTTATTTGAAGTTTGAAGCTTGTCAATGGTGATCGGCGCTTGCCGGCAAAAAGGAGGGATGTTGGCGATGAAACCGGGCGGGCGGAGCGAGGATGACGGGCAGGTCGGTTTCGATCGGAGCTGGCACCTGGCGAGGACGCCGGGCGAGGTCGACGTCGCCGAGTTCGAATATGCACTGATGCGCGCCTTCGAGGCCTTCGGGCGCTGGCAGGCCGAATGCCTCGCCTGCGTGAGCGAACTTGCCGCGAGCGGGCCGGAAAACGCCATGCTGCACATCATCCGCATGCACGACCGCCCCAAGACGATCAAGGATCTGGCCCGGCTGTCCAATCGCGAGGACATCCCCAACATGCAGTACAGCCTGCGCAAGCTGGTATCGGCGGGATTGGTCGAGCGGCGCGGCAGCGGGCGTTCCGGCGTGACCTATTTCGTGACCGACAAGGGACGCGCGGTCACTGACCATTACGCCGATGTGCGGGCCGGGCTACTGATCAAGGCCGTTCAATCGGTGCCGGATCTCGGACTTAGGCTGCAGGAGGCGACCAGCACGCTGGAACTGATGACCGGCATCTACGAGCAGGTGGCGCGGGGCGCCGCGACACACCGCGTCTTTCCCAAGCCGTTCCCGACGGAGTGAACCGGGGCCGCAACGCCGCCCCGGTTCACTGGGGGGCTTCAGGCTGCCAGGCGCGCGAGATAGGCGTCCGCCTCTTCCGGCACGGCGAGCCATGGGAAGAAGTCGGTCGGATCGTTGAAGCCGTTGGCGATGCGTTTCGCCAGCGTCGGTATGGCCTGCGCGGCGCCGAACAGGTTGAGCACATGGGGCGGCGGCGGCATCAGCAGCGCATTGGTCCAGCCGACCACAAACTGCGCATAGGCCCAATAGGTCTCGAAGGTTGAGACCATGAAGGCCTCGTCGAAGGGCCGGTCGCCATGGCCGAGGATGGCGTCGAGATAGACCTTCGCCGCCTTGGAGGCGTTGTTGGAACCTTGGCCCGTGATCGGGTCGTTCAGGCAGACCGCGTCGGCGAGGCCGAGCACGATCGCGCCTGAGGGAAGGCGGCCGACCGGCTTGCGGACGGTCGGCGCAAAGGCTCCTGCCAGGCGACCATTGTCGTCGGTGAGCGCGATGTCGGTGCAGCGCTCAGCCTCCCAGGGCAGGAAGGTCTTGAGGATGCTCTTCGAGACCTCGAGATGCTGATCCGGGCTGGTGGCGTCCTTCCAGCAGTCCATCGGGCCGCCGGGCAAGCCCTCGAACACCATGATGTCGCAAGGGCCCGTCGTAGTGAGGGCCGGGAAGTTGAAATATTCGCCGACCCCGGGGATCAGGTTGAAGTTGACGGCCGAATGGCTGGGGCGCGGCGTCATGCCGGTCACATAGGTGAGCGCGAGCGCCCGCTGGGGCTTGTCGAAGGGCGAGCGGGCCGGGTCGCGCTCGAACAGCTTGGCGATCTCGCCCTTGCCGGCCGCGACGATCACGAGATCGCTCGCCCCGGCATAGGCTTCGAGATCGGCGATGCCGGCATCATGAATGATCAGCTCACCGCCGCGGCGCACGAATTCGTCCATCCAGCGCGGGATCTTGACCCGCTGGTCGACGGAGAGCGCCGGCTTGTCGAGGAGACCGTTCCAGCTGATCGCCTTGGCGGGAGAGCCATCGGGCATCGGAACCGAGAAATCGATCGAATCGACCGTGGGGCAGGTCTCGTCCCAGAAGCCGAGGCCGAGGTCGCGCTCGTTCTGGAGCGCATTGTCGAACATGCACTGGCTGGAGAGCACGCGGCCGGCGGCGATTTCCTCGCCTGTCCGGTTCTGTACGACGCGCACGCTGTGGCCGGCATCGAGGAGACCGCAGGCGAGCTGCAGTCCCGACTGGCCGCCGCCGATAATGGTGAAGGTCTTGATCTGGCTCATGGTTTTTCCCTGCTGTTTTTCTTGGAAGGTCAGGCCATCAGGAGCGGAATGGCGGATTCGGCCCGTTCCGGCCCCATGGCGGTGTAGCCGCCGTCGACGCAGATATCGGTTCCGGTGATGAACGAGGCGCTGTCCGACAACAGGAAGGCGATCGCCTCGCCGACTTCGCTCGGGCTGCCGGTCCGTCCGAGGATATGGAACGGCTTGGCGACGCTGTCGGCCTTGGCGCGCGTGTCCTTGGTCAGTTCGACCATGATGTTGGACCATGTCCAGCCTGGCGAGACGGCGTTGACGCGAATGCCGTCCGGAGCGAGGTCCATCGCCTGGTTGCGGGTCAGTTGCAGGATCGCGGCCTTGGAGACCGGGTAGACCCAGCGGCCGGTCTGCGCGACGCGGGCCGAAATCGAGCCGAAATTGACGATTGCGCCCTTGTTGGCCGCCAGATGGGGCCGGGCGGCCTGCATCAGCATGATCGAGGAGACGATGTTGACGTCGAGCGCCTTCAGCCAGTCGGCGCGGGTCGTCTCGGCGCCATTGTCGAGATAGGTGCAGGCGACGTTGACGAGATAGTCGAGCCGGCCGGTCTTCTCGACGGTCCCGGCGACGAGCGCGGCGATGTCGGCGTCGCTGGTGATGTCCGTCCTGATGAAGGTCGCGCCGAGGTGTTCGGCCGCGGCCGTGCCCGCTTCCTCGGCTATGTCGGCGATCACGACGGTGACGCCGTAGTTCTTCAGCACTTCGGCGGTGCCTTGTCCGATCAGCGTGGCGCCGCCGGAGATGATCGCCGTCTTCCCTGCAAGTCCCTGCATCTGTTGCCTCTGGTGTTGCTGTTCGTTGTGGTTCTGTTGCTCTTGCTGCCCGATCATCCGGCGGCGGCGAACTCTGGCGCGAGCGCGGCGAGGAAGCTGCCATTGCCGTAGACGAGCGGCGGCGTGTCCTCCTCGATCGAGCGGGTATGGAGCACGTGTCCGATCAGGATGAGGTGCGTGCCGAAGACCTTGGGCTCGGCGAGTTCGCACTCGAAGCTGCACGCCGCATCGGCGAGGATCGGCAGGCCGCTCTCGCCATCGATCCACGCGCCATGGGCGAAGCGCGCATCGCGGGCGAGGCCATGGCGGCCGGCGAAGGTTTCGGCGACGCGCTGATGCGAGGACGAGAGGATATTGACGGCGAAGTGGTGGGCGCCCTGGAGGGCACGGGCGACCGAGCTCTGCAGGTTGACGCAGGCGAGCAGCGATGGTGGCTCGGTCGAGAGCGAGCAGACCGCCGTCGCGGTGAGCCCGCAGCGCACGCCCTCGGCATCGCGCGCGGTGATGATCGTCACCCCGCCGGCAAGCTTGCGCATGCCGGCGCGAAACTGGTCGCGTTCCATGGCCTGGATCCCTCTGGAGTGAATGGATTTTCCATTCATTTTATGGTTCAATTAATTCGGATGGTCGGACCGAGTGGCTTTGCCGGCAATCCGAATTGCGCGGTCGGTTGTCCGGATTCGGCAAACCTTCGCGAAGTCCCGTATCGCTGTCGTGGATTGCGGGGTGCATCATGGAGAGCCTTCAGCCTGTTCCGCTCGAGCCCTTCCGGCTCGTCGACACGCCCGATGTCGACGAGGCGCGGGAGGCGATCGGCCGCATCTTCTGTCCGCACTTCCTGGTCCCGCGGACCGAGACCGCGCTTTTTCGCGCCCGCCATCACGCCGTGAGCCAGCCCGGCTATTCCGTGAACTTCGTCTCCTATGGCGCCGAGGTGGAGATCGACCCCGGCGAACTCTCGCGCTTCTTCCTGCTGCAGATCCCGCTGAAGGGCGGCGCCGAGGTGCGGAGCGGCGCGCGCGCGACGATGGCCGAGGCCGGGCGGCGCGCCACGATCCTGTCGCCGACGATCGCGAGCCGCATGGTCTGGGGCGAGGGATGCGAAAAGCTGATCGTGCTCATGTGGCGCGAGAGCGTCGAGCAACTCTGCGGCCAGTTGACCAGCACACAATCTGGCGCCATCGAGTTCGAGGCCGGCTTCGACCTGACCTCGCCCGTCGGGCAAGGCGTACTGCATCATGCGCAACTGCTGCTCAACGCGGCCGAGCAGGGTGCGAGCCTGCCGGATGCCTATCGGGTGATGCTGCGCGACGGGCTGGCGACGCTGCTGCTGTCGGGCCTCGCCCACAGCCGGTCAGCGCTCTTTGCCCGCCCGGAGCCCGAATGCGGGCCGCGCGCCGTGCGGCAGGCGCTGCAGTTCATCGAGGCGGAATATGCGCGCCCGATCTCGGTCGCCGACATCGCGGAGGCCTCGGGGGCCTCGCTCCGGGCGTTGCAGGATGCGTTCCGCAAGGCGCGCCACGAAACGCTCTGGCAGGCGGTGCAGGGCGTGCGGCTTGAAAAGCTGCGCGCGAGCCTGATCGCCGCGACCGAAACGACGACCGTGGCCACGGCTGTCTATGCCGTGGGCCTCGGCCATCTCGGACGGGCGGCTGCCGCCTATCAGGCGCGTTTCGGCGAAAGTCCTTCGGAGACGCTGCGCCGCGCACCACGGCGGTGAGGCAGAGCCGGGCCGAGACTGAATGCGATTAGAGCGCCGGCTTGCGCGGGTCCCAGAGCGTCACGGCGGAGTCCTTCTCATAGGCCATGCCGTCGGGATAGCTGATCGCCTCGAGTTGGAGGCCCCAGGGTGCCTGGAAATAGAGGATCGACTGGCCGGCATTGGGACCGGCGGCGATCGGGATCGGTCCAAGCCTCGTCTCGACCCCCTGTGAATCGAGATAGGCTTTCGCGGCATCAATGTCGCGCACATAGAAGGCGATATGGAACGCGCCGATATCGCTGTTCTTCTGGTCGAGCCGGCGCTGGTCGGGGGCGTCATACTCGAACAGTTCGAGATTGGAGCCATGGCCGATGCGGATCAGCGCGCAACGCTTGATCCGGGCGCGCGGATGAACGCCGAGCGCCTCCGTCATGAACGTGCCCTGGTCGTCGGCGATCGGGCCGAACGTATAGCCATGCTGGCAGCCGAGCACGCCGACGAAGAAGTCGAGCGCGGCGTCGAGATCGGGGACGGTGAGGCCGGTATGGTCATTGCCGACGAGGCCGGGGAGCCCTCTCGGTTCGGTCGCATCAGACATGGGCATGGTCCTCAGACATGGGCATGGTCCTCGTTGCGGGCGGCGACGGGTGCGGCGGTCAGCCAGTCCGGGTCGATATCGGGCAGCGGAATGGCGTTGATCAGCAGCCGCGTATAGTCGGAGCGCGGATTGGCGAAGATCGCGTCGCACGGCCCCTCCTCGACGACCTCGCCGAGCCGCATGACATAGACCCGGTCGCAGACGGCGCGGATCACCGAGAGGTCATGGCTGATGAAGGCCATGGAGAGGCCCATCTCGCGCGAGAGCTCCTTGAGGAGGCGCAGCACCTGCGCCTGGGTGGAAACGTCGAGGCCCGAGACGATCTCGTCCGCGAGTACGAAATCGGGCTTGAGGAGTGCTGCCCGCGCGATGCCGATGCGCTGGCGCTGGCCGCCGGAGAGTTCGTGCGGATAGCGGTCGAGCACGATTTCCGGCAGCGAAACGCGGGCGAGTGTCGCCACGGCCCGTTCCTCGGCCGTGCGGCGGTCATGGGCGACGCCATGCAGCAGCAGCGGCGCGGTCAGGATGGTGCGGATCGTATGGCGCGGATTGAGCGAGGCCATCGGGTCCTGGAAGATCATCTGCATGCGGCGGCGAACCGCGCGCATCCGCTCGGGCGAGGCGAGCGTGATGTCCTCGCCGGCAAAGCGGATCGATCCGCCGGAGACCGGTACAAGCCGCAGCAGCGCGCGGCCGAGCGTCGTCTTGCCGGAGCCGGATTCGCCGACGATGCCGACCGTCTCGCCCTTCTTGATCGTCACGTCGACGCCGTGCAGGACGCGCGTGCCGGGCGAGCGGTTCACGAGGCCGGTGCGCCGGCCATAGGTCACCTCAAGTCCGCGGGCTTCGAGCAGGATCTCCGTCATGATGCGGTTGTCCTTTCGGCCGAACCGGCGATCTGGGCTCGCAGGAGCTGGAAGATCGAGTCCGGCACCGGTTCGAGGCCTTGCCCCGGCCGGTCATAGCGCGGGCCGGCGGCGATCAGCGCCTTGGTATAGGGATGCTGCGGCCGCTCGATCAGATCGGCAGTCGTTCCCGCCTCGATCACCTTGCCGGCATAGAGCAGCGTGACATTGTCGCAAATCTTGGCGACGACGCCGAGATCATGCGTCACGAAGATGACCGCCGTGCTGTGGCGCTCCTGCATGCGGCGGATCAGGCGGAGGATTTCCTTCTGCACGGTCACGTCGAGCGCGGTGGTCGGCTCGTCAGCGACCACGAGTTTCGGTCCCGGCGCGAAGGCGGCCGCGATCAGCACGCGCTGGCGCATGCCACCGGAGAGCTGGTGAGGATAGGAGCCGAGCACGCGGGCGGGATCGCGGATCTGCACCTCTTCGAGCAGGTCGAGCGCCCGGTCGCGCAGCGCGGCGCCCCTGAGGCCGAGCTTCATGCGCAGCCCGTCCGTCAGCTGGGCCTCGATGGTGCGGGCCGGGTTCAGCGCCGTCTGCGGGTCCTGCGGGATCAGCGTGATGTCGCGCCCGCGCAGCGCGCGCAATTCGCCATGCGGCAGCGTCAGCAGATCGCGCCCCTCGAAGCGCAGCCAGCCGCCGGTGACGTGGATCGTCGCCGGCAGGATGCCGAGCAGCGCCTTGGCGATGGTCGACTTGCCGGCGCCGGATTCGCCGACCAGCCCATGGACCTCGCCACGTTCGAGCTTGAGGCTCACATCGCGCAGGACGGGCTGGTTGCCGTCGCGGACGGAAGAGGCGGAAAGCGCCTCGATGGCTACCAGGGGAGGGGTCATCGGCGCATCACCGGATCGAGGGCCTTGCGCAGGCCGTTGCCGAGAAGATTGAAGGCAAGGACGGTGGCGAAGAGCGAGCAGAGCGGGAACACCAGCACCCACCAGCTTTCATGCAGCACCTGCCGGCCCTGCGCGACCATGCCGCCCCAGGTGGGCGCGTCGCTCGAAATGGAAAGGCCGACAAAGGAGAGGATCGCCTCGACGATGACCGCTATGCCCATTTCGAGGCTGAGCAGGGCGATGATCACCGGCGCGACATTGGGGAGGATTTCGCGCCAGAGGATGTGCCGGCGCGAGAAGCCGATGGATTCGGCCGCCGTCACATAGTCGAGGCCACCCTGTGCCAGCGTTTCGGCGCGCACGACACGGCTGAAGCGGGTCCAGTCGATGATGGCGATGGCGATGATGACCGAGGAGAGGCCCGAGCCCAGCACGGCGACGAGCAGCACCGAGAGCAGGACCGGCGGGAACGACATCCAGATATCGACGAGCCGCGAGACGATGCGGTCGGTCCAGCCGCGATACCAGCCCGAGGCGAGCCCGAGCAGCGAGCCGACAAGGCCGGCAAGCGTTGCCGCCACCAGCGCGACGGTGAGCGCGATGCGCGCGCCGAAGATGAGGCGCGAGAGCACATCGCGGCCGAGATCGTCGGTGCCGAGATAATAGCCCGGCTCATAGCCCTCGAAGCCGATCGGCGGCAGCGAGGCCATCATCAGATCCTGTTCCAGCGGGCTCTTCGGCGCGATCCAGGGCGCGAAGATCGCGATCAGCGCGAGGATGATCAGGAACCCGCCGGCGAGCACCACGCGCGACTCGTCGAGCAGCGGCTTCAGGCTGCGGAAATGCCCGGCCGAGCGCGGCGCGGGAATGGCGACGTCAGCCATGGGACTGCCTCGGATTGAGCCGGTTGGCGATGAGATCGACGGCGATGTTGATGACGATGAAGAGGGCGCCGAAGACCAGCACGATACCCTGGATCAGCGGCAGGTCGCGGTTGACGACCGCGTCAATCGCCATGTTGCCGATGCCGGGAAAGGCGAAGATCCGCTCGACGATCACCGTGCCGCCGATCATGAAGGTGAATTGTACGCCGGTGAGCGTCAGGGTCGGGCCAACCGCGTTGCGCAGCGCCTCCTGCAGCACGAGCCGCAATTCCGACATGCCCTTGAGGCGGGCGAGCAGCACGTAATCCTGCACCATCGCTTCGCTCAGCGCTTCCTTGAGCGTGCGCGCGATCACGGCGGCGAGCGGCAGGCCCAGCGCCAGCATCGGCATGACCAGATGGGCGAGCACGTCGCCGGTATCGGTCCAGTTCAGCCGCACGATGCTTTCGATCAGATAGAAGGGCGTCATGAAATCCGACGCGTGGACGGGATCGAGCCGGCCGGAGAGCGGAAAGATCGGCCACAGCACGCCGACCAGCAGCACCAGCACGAGCGCCCAGACGAAATCCGGCACGGCGAGAAAGAGGCCGTTGACGAAGTCCATGGCCGCTTCAAGCGGCGTGCGGCGCAGCAGGACGCCTGCGACCGCGACGATACCGCCGGCGAGGACGCCGAAGACGAGGGCCGCGAAGGTCAGCTCCAGTGTCGCCGGCAGGCGCTCGCCAATGAGCTGGAGCACACCCCGGCGCAGCGAGATCGATGTGCCGAAATCGAGGTGGACGACATTGCCGAGCCAGATGAAGAACTGTTCCGGCAGCGGCAGATCGAGCCCGTAATGGGCGCGGAGCGCCGCGATGTCGGCCGGCGTCGCGCTCGGCGAGATCATCATGGCGATCGGATCGCCCGGAACGACCCGCAGCAGCACGAAGACCACGAGCCCGACGCCGAACAGCGTGATCGCGGCCATGCCCAGCCGGTTGATGACAGAGGTCAGCGTCATTGCACGCCCTGCATTGCTTGCGCGCCGAGCGGCCGATCGGGCCGCCCGGAGCCTGCCTCAGGCAGAAAATGGGACGGGCGCAGGCCCGCCCCGTGTGCGGCTCAGACCTTGGAAACCAGGGTCGGCTGCAGCGCGCTGGAGGTGTTCGGGATCACCTTCAGCGAGGATTTGTAGACGATCGGCTGCACATATTGCAGCAGCGGGATCACGTAGCCCTGTTCGGCAATGTACTTGTCGACGGCCTTCCAGCCGGCGATGCGCTTGGCCTCGTCGGGCTCGCCCCAGAGCGGGTTCATCATCGCGTCGAGATCGTCGCTCTTCCAGGCAGAATGCGGCGACTTGGAATACATGGCGAAGCCGGTCGAAGTGGTCGGGTCACCGATCGCGTTGCCCCAATTGTAGAAGGCGGTGGGGGCGAGCTTGTGCGACATGCGCAGCTCGAAATGCTTGGCGATGTCGTAGACCTCGATCTCGGCCTCGATGCCGACCTTGCGCCACATGCCGACGATCGCCTGGATCATCTCATAGTCTTTGGGCTTCAGGCCGCGCGTGGTCTGGATCGTGAACTTGACGGGCTTGTCCTTGCTGTAGCCGGAGGCGGCAAGCAGTTCGGCTGCCTTCTTCGGGTCGTAGCCGACCTTGATCTCGGCGTCATAGGCCTCGTATTCGGGCGCCTCGAGCGTGTCGATCGGCACGCCATAGCCACGCAGCAGCTTCTTGACGATGCCGGCCTTGTCGATCGCGTGGTGCGCGGCGAGGCGGACATTCTTGTCGAGCATGGGCTCGATATTGGTCACGAAGAGCATGCCGATATCGGAGATCGGGGCGGAAACGCCGGCAAGGCCCGCCTTCTCGCGCAGGCGGTCATATTCCTCGAAGGGGACTTCGAGCGTGACGTCGGACGAGCCGGACTCGATTTCCGCGACGCGGCTGGTGGCGTCGGTGACGAACTTGAACACGACCGTATCGAAGGCCGGCTTGCCGCCGAAATAGTTCGGGTTGGCCTTCAGTCGCAGGAAGGAGTTGCCTTCATAGGCGTCGAACATATAGGGGCCGGTGCCGATCGGCTTGGCCTCGAAGCCGGCGGCGCCGACCTTGGTGTAATAGGCCTTGGGCAGAACAAAGCCGGTCAGGAACGCCATCCACTTGAAGATGGTCGGGTCGAAATTCTTGACGTCGCCGGTGATGCGCTGGCCGTCGACGGTAAAATTGCCGATGCTGGCCCAGACATTGGAGACAGGGTTGCCGGTGGCGGGGTCGGCGGCGCGCTCGAGCGACCAGGTTACGTCCTCGGGCGTCAGTGGCGTGCCGTCATGCCAGGTGACGCCGGAACGGACGTCCATCCACACCTTGGTCCGGTCGTCGTTCCAGCCCCAGGCGGTCAGCAGGCCGGGCTGGAAGGAAAGGTCGGGCGCCTGGGCGATATACTGGTCGAAGATCGAGCGATAGATCGCCTGGATCGCCGGATTGACGGCCGAGGGGCCGGTCGTGCCGTCGAAGGACGGCAGGTTGGCGTTGAAGGCGATGGTCAGCGTCGACGTGTCGGCTGCCGCCACTGCGACGCGTCCACTCAGGATCCCGGCAATGAATGCGCTGGCGCCAAGCCCGAGGGCCTGACGGCGATTGAATTCCACCATGACGACTCTCCTAGTTCCCCTGTTCACCGGCATTCCGGCAGGCACTTTTCAAGTGCATTAGTTGAAGCCTAAAATAAGTTTGAAGTGTCGACAAGCGCGAAATGCTGCTCTTGGGAACAATCGCCATTGCTGCCCGGCCGCTAGGCATTTGCCCGTCTGTGAGGCTGCATTTTAATATGCGTGCGCATTTTAATGGCAAAGGTCGGCGCCGCCATTCAGGGGCGACTTCGGCAAAAATCCTTGACAAATGATGGCGATGGGAAAATATGAAAATGCATATAATAACACTTCCAGTTTCGCCAGAAGGGAACCAGCATGGCCGAGCGATCGTTCGCCCGAGAGGTTGAAGACCTGAAGTTGGGTGCAGGCGAGATCTTCAGTGGCGAGGGTATTCTCGCCATTACCAAGGCCTTGCTCCAGTCGGGCGTTTCCTATGTCGGCGGCTATCAGGGCTCGCCGATCTCGCACCTCATGGACGTGCTCGCCGATGCGCGGGACGTGATGGAGGATCTGGGCGTCCATTTCGAGACCTCCGCCTCCGAAGCCGCCGCCGCCGCCATGCTTTCAGCCTCGGTGATGTATCCCGTGCGCGGCGCGGTGACGTGGAAGTCGACGGCCGGAACCAATGTGGCGTCCGACGCGCTCTCCAACCTCGCCTCGGGCGGCGTCACGGGTGGCGCGCTCATCATTATCGGCGAGGATTACGGCGAGGGCTCCTCGATCATGCAGGAGCGCAGCCACGCCTTCGCGATGAAATCGCAGATGTGGCTGCTGACGCCGCGACCGAACCTGACCTCGATCGTCGATGCGGTGGAGAAGGGCTTCGAGCTTTCTGAGGCGTCCAACACGCCCGTCATGCTCCAGGTCGGCATCCGCTCCTGCCACGTGCACGGCCAGTTCGAGGCGAAGGACAACCGCCGGCCGGAGTTCACGCTGCGCGAGGCGCTCGAAAATCCGCGCCGCGATGTCGGGCGTATCGTGCTGCCGCCGGCCTCCTTCAACCATGAGAAGGAAAAGCTGGAGCAGCGCTGGCCCGCCGCGGTCGACTATGTGAAATCCGCGAAGCTCAACGAGTTCTTCGGCCCCGAAAGTGGCGATGTCGGCATCATCCTGCAGGGCGGCATCTATAATGGCGCCATGCGCGCGCTGCAGCAGCTGGGCCTCGCCGATATTTACGGCAATTGCCGCGTGCCGCTCTATGTGATGAACGTCTCCTATCCGATGATCGACGATGAGGTCATCGCCTTTGCCGCCGGCAAGAAGGCGGTGCTCATGGTCGAGGAGGGGGCGCCGGAATATATCGAGCATACGCTCCACACCCTGTTCCGCCGCCGCGATATCCAGACCCGCGTTTCCGGCAAGGATGTGCTGCCGCGCGGCGGCGAATATACCGCGCCGGTGCTCGCCAAGGGCTTCGCGGCCTTCTTCGACGCCCATGCCCCGGCGCTGCTCGGCAACCGCCCGCCGGTGCCCGATCCGTCGGAGGTGCTGGCCGATGCGCGCGTCAAGGCGCTCGCCGAGGTCGTGCCGCCGCGCCCGGCCGGTTTCTGCACCGGCTGTCCCGAGCGCCCGATCTTCGCCGCGATGAAGCTGGTGGAGAAGGAACTCGGCCCCCACCACGTCGCGGCCGATATTGGCTGCCACCTGTTCTCGATCCTGCCGCCCTTCAACATTGGCGGCACGACCATGGGCTACGGCCTCGGTCCGGCCTCGGCCTCGGCCTTCAATGTCGAGGCGGACAAGCGCGCCATCTCGGTCATGGGCGATGGCGGCTTCTGGCATAACGGGCTCGCGACCTCGGTCGGCAATGCCGTGTTCAACAAGCAGGACGGCGTGACGCTGATCGTCGACAATTTCTATTCGGCGGCGACCGGCGGGCAGGACATCATGTCGTCGCGGGCGCAGAATCCGCGCCGCAAGACCAATAATTCCATCGTCCAGGCCGTGAAGGGCATCGGCGCGACCTGGGTGCGCCAGATCGACCGCACCTATGACGTGGCGAAGATGCGCGATACGCTGCGCGAAGCGCTCACCAGCCCCGAAAAGGGTCCGAAGATCATCGTCGCCTCGTCGGAATGCATGCTGAACAAGCAGCGCCGCGTGAAGCCGCTCTTCGCCAAGGCGGTCAAGGAGGGCAAGCGCATGGTGCGCGAGCGTTTCGGCGTCGACGAGGATGTCTGCACCGGCGATCATGCCTGCATCCGCCTGTCGGGCTGCCCGTCGCTCTCGGTCAAGCATACCGACGATCCGCTCAAGGACGATCCGGTGGCGGCGATCGACAATTCCTGCGTCGGCTGTGGCAATTGCGGCGAGGTTTCGGAGGCGGCGGTGCTCTGCCCGTCCTTCTATCGCGCCGACATCATCCATAATCCGACGCGCTGGGACCTTCTTCTCCATCGCGTGCGCGGCGCGGTGATCGGCTGGCTGCAGGCCCGCCGGCAGCGCCAGCGTCTGGTCTTCGCGGATTGAGGGGCGCGTCATGCTGAATGAACTGACCATCACGGCCGGCCCGGCGGAACTCGCCGCCGAGAAGCCCATCACTGTCGCGATCCTCGCCATGGGCGGGCAGGGCGGCGGTGTCCTCGCCGACTGGATCGTCGCGCTCGCCGAGCAGCAGGGCTGGGTGGCGCAGTCCACCTCGGTTCCCGGCGTCGCGCAGCGCACCGGCGCGACGATCTATTATCTGGAGCTGATCAAGGCGCGGCCGGGCATCCGGCCGGTGCTGGCCCTGATGCCGACGCCGGGCGATGTCGATCTCGTCGTCGCGGCCGAGCTGATGGAGGCCGGGCGCTCCGTGCTGCGTGGGCTGGTGACGCCGGACCGCACGCTGCTGATCGCCTCGACCCACCGCTCCTATGCGGTCGGCGAGAAGGAGAAGCCGGGCAATGGCATCGGCAATCCGCTCGTCGTGGTCGATGCCACCGAATTCGCCGCCAAGAAGACGATCGCCTTCGACATGGAGACGCTCGCGACCCGGAATGGCAGCGTCGTCTCCGCCTCGCTGTTCGGGGCGGTTGCGGCTTCTGGCCGGTTGCCGTTCGACAAGGCCGCCTTCGAGGCGACGATCAAGGCCGGCGGCAAGGGCATCGAGCCGAGCCTGAAGGCCTTCAACGCCGCCTATGACCGCACGCTGAAGGGCGCGAACGACACGCTCTCCGACAAGCCGGTCAAGCGTCTCGATCCGCTGCCCGCTTCAGCCGGTCATCCCAGGCTCGACGCGCTGCTCCAGCGCATCCGCACGGAGTTTCCGCCCGAAGCGCAGGCCATGCTCTATGCTGGCGTCAAGAAGCTGACCGATTTCCAGGATGTCGCCTATGCGGGCGCCTATCTCGATCGGCTGGGCGCGCTGCTCCGCGCCGACGTCGCTGCCGGCGGCGGAGCCCATGGCCATGCCTTCACCGTCGAGGCGGCCAAATATCTCGCCATCGCTATGGCCTATGACGATGTGATTCGCGTGGCAGACCTGAAGATCCGCGGTTCCCGCTTCGAGCGGGTGCGGCGCGAGGTCGGCGCCAAGGCCGACCAGCTCGTCTATACGACCGAGTTCATGCATCCGCGCATGGAGGAAGTCTGCGGCACGCTGCCAAAGGGGCTCGGCCAGTGGATCGAGGACCGGCCGGCTCTGTTCCAGTGGTTCGACCGCAGGGTCAACAAGGGACGCCGCGTGCGCACCGGCACGCTCGGCTGGTTCATGAGCCTCTATGCGCTCTCCTCGCTCAAGGGGTTGCGGCCGCGCAGCCTCCGCCATGCCCGCGAGGTCGCCCATTGGGAAGCCTGGCTCGCCATCGCACTCGATACGCTGCCGCGCAATTATGATCTCGCGGTCGAGGTGATCGCGTGCAGGCGTCTGGTGAAGGGCTATTCGGACACGCATGCGCGCGGCCTGTCCAAATTCGATCGCGTCCTCTCCAGCCTGCCGCTGCTCGTCACGCGCGAGGATGGCGCGGCCTGGCTCCGCCGCCTGCGCCAGGCGGCGTTGCTCGACGAGAATGGCGATGCGCTCAATGGCGCGCTCGCGACCGTGGCGACGCTCTGAACGGGCGCCTTCCATGCCGTCATGGCCGTCCCCGCCACGCAAGGCGGGGGCGCATGGCGGTGTCGACCTGAAACGAGGCTCAGGGCTCTTCGGAGCGGATGTTGCGCAGGACCTTCTGCAGGATCGCGACGAAGAAGCGCTGTTCCTCGTCCGTGACATCGGCGAACATTTCGCCGAGATGGCCATACATGGTCGGCCAGATGCGATCGAAGACGGCGCGGCCCTCGGGCGTGATGGTGATATCACGGATGCGCATGTCGTCAGGCCGCGACTGGCGCTGGATATAGCCCTGTTCCTCGAGCGCATCGATGGTGCGGCTCATCGTGGACTGCTCGGTGACGCCATAGACCGCCAGCTCGTTCACGGTCAGCGACGAGAACATGCTGAGCACGGCGAGCGCGCGCATCTTGGGCGTGGTCACGCCCATGGCCCGCATGTCGGCGGCGAGGCCGGCGTTCCAGTGCGCCATGACGCGGTTCATGAGATAGGGCGCGAAATTGTTGAGCCCGATTTCGCCGAGGCTCTGCAGGCGCGGTGTGGCCGCCGGCGGCTCGGTTGCCGGCGGTGGGGGTGTGGATTTCGAACGCGCGCGCGCCTTCAATAGAACGAACTCCTCAAAGATCCTGAACTCGCCGCCGATCCGCCCGCGCCTGGAACATTCCAGCGAACATCCATTCGCTCAAATGCCCCATCGTCTCGTCTTGTCGCATTCAGTTCACGCGGACTGCGATCCAGTTCGCCCGAACATGCACTAGATGGAAGACGCCAGAAGGAAGCCGGAACCGCCGCCGAGACCGGGGCCAGGGTGGGTCGAGGCGCCGATATGATAGAGCCCCGCAATATGGGTTCTGTGGTTAGACGGCCTTTTCATCGGGCGCCATAGAAAAAATTGGTCCAGCCCGCAGAAGCCGCCATAGGGATCGCCGCCGACGAGATTGATGTTCATGGCCTGAAGATCCGCCGGCGAATAGGCGCGGCGGCTCAGGATCGTGTCGCGGAAACCATCAATATGGCTGGCCAGAATCGCCTCGATCCGGTCGGCGAAGGCTTCGCGCAGCTTCTCCGTCCATTGGCCATCGGCCGGTATGGCCAGTTCTCCGGCCGCGTCGCCCTTGATTGCGCGCGGCGTATCGGGGATTTGCAGCCAGAGCAGGCCGCTGCCTTCCGGAGCCCGGCTCGGGTCGAAGCTCGCGGGCTGGCCGACGCAGATCGTCGGCTCGGCCGGCAGCAGGCCGCGTTCGGCTTCGTTGGCCGAGCGCGACACGCCGTCCAGCCCCGGCGTCAGATGCAGCAGCGCCACCCGGCCCAGATCCGCGCCCGCCTTCCATGCCGGCGGGGCGCTCAGCGCATAGTGGATCTGCATGTTGCCCTTGCCATAGCGATAGGCCTTGACCCCGTCCGCCACCTCGGTGGGGAGGGCCGAGGGCCAGTCGCGCAGCAGCCGCTCATAGAGCTGGTTCGGCGTCACCGAGGCGATGACGCCCTTGCTCGCCGTCAGGCTGCGGCCATCGGCGAGCTTCACGCCAGCGGCGCGGCCGGCGCTGTCCGGCACGATCGCCTCGACATCGGCATTCGTCAGGATGGTGCCGCCCTGGTCGCGGATCAATTGCTCGAAGGCGGCGAGCAGGTTCTTCGCGCCGCCCTTGACGATCGGGCAGCCGGCCATCTCGATCGCGAAGCCGATGACCTTGGTCATCTCGGCCGAATAGGCGCTCTCCGGACCGAGGCCGCAATGCAGTGCCCATGGCGCGAACAGCGCCCGCATCTCCTCGGAGCGGTAGGTCGTCTCCAGATAACCGCGCGCCGGCGCCAGCGCCTCGCCGAAGAAGGCGGCGAGCCCCTTGAGCCCGCGCTTCCAGGCTTCCTTCGCGACCAGCTTCGCGGTCGCGGCCGACCAGAGATTGCCGCCGAGCAGGCCGAAGACGAAGCCGGCATTGCCGCCGAAGCGGCCCATTTCGCGATCGAAGGCGGCGCCGTCGCCGCTGGCGAGGGCGTCGAAATGATCGATGTTGCGCTTCCGGTCCATGCTCAGTATCGCGTGGCTGCCATCGGGGCGCAGCACGCCGGTTGGCGTCGGCGAATGGGCGAATTCGAGCCCGCGCGTGGCGAGGTCCTTGCCGAGCGCGGCATAGGCCGGCGAGGTGACGAACAGCACCATGGTAGTGGCCATGACGTCATGGACGAAGCCGGGCTGCGTGATCTCTTCCGTGCGGAGGCAGCCGCCGATCACGGCGTTTCGCTCGAGCAGCAGGACCTTGCGGCCCTTCTTGCCGAGCATGGCGGCCGCCACCAGCGCGTTGATGCCGCTGCCGATCACGATGTGGTCATAGGCTGTCGTAGGAGCGCTCATGCGCGGGCCTCCGCTTGGGGCATCAGCGAACGGGAACTGGCAGCGAGAGCCGGCGCGGTGACGCTGTCCGCCGGCTCTCGCATGGTATCAGGCGGATCATGGAAGGCGTCGCGCGCATGCCGACGGCATGGCGCGACGTTCCCGTGGTCGCGATCAGGCGAGGAGGGCGAGCGCCCGCACCGGCGAGCCCGTGCCCTGGACGAACTTCAGCGGGGCGGCGATCAGGATCGCACCCTTGGGCGGCAGCTTGTCGAGATGGCTCAGGCTGGCAAGGCCGTAGCGATTGGCCTTGTGCATCAAATTATGGGCCGGGAAGGGCGGGTTCATGCCGCCAGCCGAGCCGGCGTCCGTGCCGATCGTTTCCTGGCCCCAGCCGATAATGCCCTTGCCGATCAGATATTCGATCGCCTCGGCGGTCGGTCCCGGCGAATGGGGGCCGTTCTCGTCGGCGTTCAGGAAGGTCTCGGTCGAGCCGTTGCGCTTGTACCAGTCGGTGCGCAGCAGGACCCAGGTGCCCGCCTCGATCGCGCCGTGCTCGGCTTCCCATTCCTGGATGCTCTCGACGGTGAGCAGGTAATCGGGATTCTCGGCGGCTTCCCTGGAGCGGTCGATGACGTTGACCGGCGCCACGAAGTTCTGCGGCGGGATGGTGTCCGTGGTGTTCTCCGGCAGATCCTTGCCGGTGATCCAATGGCAGGGCGCGTCGAAATGCGTGCCGGTATGTTCGCCGAGCTCAAGCCAGTTCCAGGCCCAGAAGGGACCATCCTGATCATAGGCGGAGATCTTGTGCACCTTCACGTTCGGCGTGTTGTTGCCGAACTGCGGCGGCAGATAGAGCACCGGGGTCTCCGGCCCCAGCGGCGCCGTGAGATCCACGACCTTGATGGACCCGGCGAGAAGGCCGGCGGCAAGCGTGGCGAGAGCGGTGGTATCGGACATGCGAGGTTCCCTTCGGCTTGTTCTTGGCGGCCGGCCGGCGCCCTCCGCGCATGCCGGAAGCCGATACTTATGAGGCGAGCCTAGATCATAAAATATGAATCTGCAACTATATGCGGTGTGTGATTATGAGTGGTCTCGCCTGCTCAACATACGGCCAGATGCGCCATAAAATGGCTTTGAAATGCGGAAAAATCCGGCATCCTGAGCGATGATGCCGGCGCGGTGCCAATCCGCGCTTGTGCGCCATCGGCCCGGAATATATGCATTCAAAGATATAATAAGATCATCCGCTTCCAGAGGTGGACATGGACAGCTTCGACGCCGTCATCATAGGGGCCGGGCATAACGGGCTGGCCGCCGCGATCGATTTAACCTTTAAGGGATGGCGCGTCGCGGTGGTGGAACGCGCCGACGTCGCCGGCGGCGCGGTCAAGACGCGCGAGGTCACTGAGCCCGGCTTCCGGCACGACCTCTGCGCCATGAACCTCTCCATGTTCGCCGGCTCCGCCTTCCATGCGCGCTACAAGGAGGCGCTGGCCGAGCATGGCCTCGCCTTCGTGCCCGCGCCGCATTGTTTCGCCAGCGTCTTTCCCGACGGCACCCATCTGGGCGTAGGCACCGATGTCGCCGGGACGGTGGCCGGCATCGCGGCTCTTTCGGCGGAGGATGCGCGCGCCTGGCAGGCGATGCTGGACGATTTCGGCCACAAGGCGCCGCACATTTTCGGCCTGATGGGTGCGCCCATGCCCTCGCTCGCGAGCCTCAAGGTCGTGTGGCGGGCCTGGCGGGCCGGCGGCCTGCCGCTGCTCTATGATATCGCAAAGCTCCTCCTCGCCTCGCCGCGCGACTTCCTCGACAGCCATTTTGCGAACGACAAGCTCAAGGCGATGATGGCGGCCTGGGGGCTGCATCTCGATTTCGCGCCCGATGTCGCGGGCGGGGCGCTGTTCCCCTATCTCGAATCCATGACCAACCAGCTCTTCGGCATGGTGATCGGCAAGGGCGGCGCCGATACGATCATCAGTGCCATGACGTCTCTGTTCGCGGCAAAGGGCGGCACGCTGCTGCTCGGCGCGCCGGTCGCGGCGATCGAGATGGCCGGCGGCAAGGCGAGCGGCGTCCGACTCGCCGATGGCCGTGTTCTCACGGCCCGGCGCGCCGTCATCTCCAACGTCAATCCGCGCGTCACCTTCGAGCATCTGGTTCCCGCCGAGGCGCCCGTTGGCGACTATCGCCAGGCGGTGGCGAGGTTCCGTCCCGGGCCGGCTGCGATGATGATCCACCTCGCCATGGACGATCTGCCCGACTGGAGCGCCGGCGCAGCACTCCGCGATTTCGCCTATGTCCATATCGCGCCCGACATGGCGATGATGAACCGCGTCTATTCCGAGGCGATGGCGGGCCTGCTGCCGGTCGAGCCGGCTTTGGTCGTCGGCCAGCCCACGACGCTCGACCCGAGCCGCGCGCCGGCCGGCAAGCATGTCCTCTGGGTGCAGGTGCGCGTGCTGCCGGCAACGATCCGCGGCGATGCGGCCGGAGCGATCACGGCCACCGATTGGGACACGGCGAAGGAGGCCTATGCCGACCGCGCCATGGCGATCATCGAGCGCTATGCGCCGGGCATGCTCGCCAAGGTACGCAGCCGGCTCGTGCTTTCGCCGGCCGATCTCGAGGCGGAGAATCCGAGCCTGATCGGCGGCGACAGCCTGTCGGGCTCGCATCATCTGGCGCAGAACTTCCTGTTCCGCCCGGTCGCGGGCTATTCGCGCTACAAGACGCCCGTGCCGCAGCTCTATCTCTGTGGCGCCGGCACATGGCCGGGTGCGGGAACGGGCGCGGGCTCGGGATATATGCTCGCCAGGATGCTCGCCCGCTGAGGGCGCGGGCATTCGGGCGGTGGGGGAAAGGCCTTGCCGCTCCGTTGAGCTTGCCTATCCGTTGAAACATAAAGTATGTCCCGACCGTCGAAGCCGATCGGCACTCGGCCCGATTTGCAGGATCCATGAATGTCGGTCGATCTGGAAGTCATTGTCAGCGATACGCAGGACGGCAAGAAGCAGGAGCTGCGGCTCTGGCTGCGCGTCCTCTCGACCTCCAAACTGATCTCGCAGGAAATACGCCGTCGCCTGCGGCGCGAATTCGAGGCGACGCTGCCGCAATTCGATCTGCTGTCGCAGCTCTACCGCGAGAAGGACGGCCTGCGCCTCGGCGAATTGTCCCGCCGCACCATGGTGACGAACGGCAACATCACCGGGCTGGTCGAGCGGCTGGAGCAGGATGGCTATGTGCTGCGCGAGCGCCTCGAGGACGATCGCCGCGTGACCGTGGCGCGGCTCACCGACAAGGGACGGACTACGTTTACGGCCATGGCGGCGGCGCATGAGCAATGGCTGCGCGACATGATGGCCGATGTCGACCCGATCGTCGTCGCCGGCCTGCTCACCCATATGGGCCAGGTCAAGCAGTCGGTGCAGAACCATCTGAGCGGCGACGACGAGGACTAGAGCGTTTCCGAGCGAAGTGGGCACCGTTTCGCGTGAAGGAAGCGTGACAAATCAAATCGATGGACCATTTCGTCGTTTCCATGAAACGATGAAATGGTCTAGGCGCGGACGGGCTCGCAACTTCGGCCTTGCCGAGGTTCCAGGCCCGCTCCGATGGCCTCGGTCAGCGGATCGTTGCGCTATCGCCGCCGCCTACACCAGCAGCGACTTCGCGATCGAGGCGCCGAGTGTGTATTTGGGATCGACCATGTTGCCGACGCGGATGCGGCCGGCCTGGGTGAGCAGCATATAGGCGTCCATTTCCTCGAAGCCGTAATCAGCCGCCATCCAGCGGATTAGCTCGCGATAGGCGATGCGGGCCGCGTCTTCCATCGGCCGGCCGGAGCCGATCGTCATGATCACGCGCTCGTTCTCCAGCCGCGGCCAGCGGAACGTCCACCCCTTGATCAGGTCGACCTGAACGGTGGTGACGGTCGGATGCTCGATGGCGAAGCCGCAGAGCTCGCCGTCGCCCTGGGTGGCGTGGCAGTCGCCGAGATAGAGCAGAGCGCCCGGCGCATTGACCGGCAGATAGATGATGGAGCCCGGCGCAATGTCGGGCAGGTCCATGTTGCCGCCGTAATAGTCGGGATGCAGCGAGGAAATGGCCTCGATCTCGGGCGATGTGCCGATCGTTCCGATGAAGGGCTCATAGGGCAGGGTGATCTTGTCGTTCCACTTGATGCCCGTGACGGGATCGACCTCGACCTTCTTGACGATCTCGGGCAGCGGCGCGTTCAGCATGGCGGTCTCGCCGGTTCCCACCAATCCGCCGAACTCGCGCATCACGCAGGTCGTGCCGACCGGCTGGGGCCCGCGCGGCACGATCTCCTTGATGTGGACGGCCAGGCAATCGCCCTTCTCGGCGCCATTGACGAAGATCGGCCCGTTTTGCGGATTGAGGAACGGGAAGTTCAGTATGTCGCTCGGCATGTCGCTTTCGGAGCGGATCTGCCCTTCCATCGCATCATGCGTCTCGGCCGAGATGACGGCGCCGGGGTCAACCCGCAGTACCGGCGCGGCATAGGGCCCATAGACATAATGATACTTGCCCTGCGAGGCTTCGGTGATCGAATGGGACGTGCCCGTACGGCCCTTGGCGACGCCTCTTTGCACCATGATCGAATTATCGAACCAAGACATGTCGTAGTCTCCGTGATCGTCGAAGCGGCATCGACGAGAGAAGCTGGCGTCATTGGCAGCGGGGATTGCGCCGAGGCCATGCGTCCGCGACGCCGTCAAGGGCGCGCGCTCGGGCTTCGGCTGGCGGTGGAGTTTAGGACTTATCTCCGGTCGGCCAGGAGTCGCGGCTCGGCGGAGGGGACATCCACGGTCGTCGTTGACCGGCAGTTCAGATAGTCTTCGCAATAGTCCTCGAGACTGCAGCGCACGCGCATGCTGTCCCGGCGCAACTGGGCATAGGCCTCCTCGTCATCGAGGCCGTCGCGCTGCATCATCAGCACGATCGCCTTGACGACAACGCGCCGCCGGCGGCGGCGCTTCTGGTGATCGTCGAGCTGGAGTTCCAGGTCCCGGCGCTGGAGGAACTGGTTGATGCCGAGAAACAGCGTAGTGTAGACGGCGCCGACATGCACCGGCTTGCGCAGGAACGCGGTCGCGCCCTGGTTGAGCAGCGCCTTCAGCCGGCCGGGCGCCTCGACGCCGACGAGGCCGATGACCGGGACGGGCGGCAGGCGATCGGCCTGGCTCTCGCAGGCGAGCGTCACGCCGAGATCGCCGTCGATGAACAGGATGTCGGCTTCGGCGCGCAGCGTGCGCATGTCGAGTTCCACGAGGCCGTCGGCGATCGCGGGGTGCTCGACGGTGAGGCCGAGCTTGATCAGAGTCGCGTCCAATGTGTCGATCGAGCCGCCATCCGAGGCGATGACCAGCGCACGGCTACCGCGAAAGTTCTGGACGACCCGCGGCGCCATCAGCGCGCCAATCGCAGGAGAGGGGCCGTCAGCGACCAGGGCGTGGGCGGCGAGGAGCGGACGAGATAGGGGTCCGGCGCGACCGGACATTCTTCCTCGATGATCACGTCGAAGGTCCCCCCGGATCGCGACTTGCCGATGCGTGGCGTAAGATAGCAATGCAATGTCTCTGTATCGACCCAGACTTCGCCCTGCGGCGCGGCGAGCCGCTGATGCCCGACAGCCGCCTTGACCGCGCGGCTTTCGTCGGTGCCGGCCTCCTGGAGGGCCAGCGCCAGCAGCTTGACGGCGATGTAGGAGGCCTCGGCATCGGCCGAGGTGAGCGGCTTGTCGGGAAAGGCGCGGGCATAGTTGGTCACGAAGCGCTCATTGGAGGCGTTCTTGACCGTCGAGAAATAAACGCTCGAGCTCAGGTGACCGTCGATTGCGCCTTCGCCGATCTCGACCAGTTCCGGCTCCGACAGATTGCAGCTCGCGACCGGGATCGATCGGGGCTGGTCGATGCCGCGGGCGAGACAGGCAGCGCGGAACAGGCGGAAGAAGGCATAGCCGCTATTGCCGATCAACGAGCTGAACACGAAGCTCGGCTTTGCGTCGAGCACGGCGTCCACCAATTGCTGGAGCTCGGTTTCGCCGACCGGCAGGTAGCGCTCGGCCACCACGCTGCCGCCGCGCGCTGTCACGACCTCGCGCAGGATACGGTTGTTTTCCCACGCCCAGATATAGTTGGACCCGATGCAGAAGGCGCGATTCCCGAATTCCGCCATGAGATGATCAATCAGCGGCAGGATGTGCTGGTTAGGCGCCGCGCCGGTATAGATCACGTTGTCCGAGCTCTCGAAACCCTCATAGTGCGACGGATACCAGAGCAGACCGTCATACTTCTCGAAGCAGGGGATCACTTCCTTGCGGCTCGACGAGGTGTAGCAGCCGATGACCTGGCGAATGCCGGAGCCGAGCAGTTTCGCGCTCAGCGGCGCATAACGGCCGAGATCGCCGCCGGGATTGACCACGACGGGCTCGAGCTGGACCGGCCCGCCGCTCTCGCGCAGTTCCTGCACAGCCAGCAGCGCGCCGTTGAGCATGGCGCCCGCCACGATGCTGTAAGGCCCCGTCGAGGAGAACATCAACCCGATGCGATAGTTCGACGACGCCATGCCGCTTCCTCAGAACGAAAAAAGCCCTCGAACCGAAACGGCTGAGGGCTGCATTGCCAAAGGCCGCTGGTCTGGCGGCGCCTATGTACAGGGTAGAATGGCGCGAAACTGAGCATCCTTGCTCTGCGCCTCCGATTTAGGCTCTACGGAACGTGGCCGCTTGTCAAGCCTGAATATTCTTGCCCGTTTTCGCCGGTGGCGGAGGGCGCAAGGCGCGTCGCCGATTGCATGGCCGACAATTTCGCCGGCATCAAAAACCTGCTTGACACATCGCAGCCGGCGTAGCAGTCTAATTTATAGACGCCGGGCAGAGCTGCCCAAAAAGGCGCCAACTCTCCTTTATCCTGGAATTGGCAATGTAGCCCGCAGCACGACGCTGTCGGGTCTTTTCGCGTTGGATGGTCGCTATGACTTTCATCGACATCAGACCCCGATCGGCCTCCTGCAGCAGCCCGCATGCGACTGGATCCACCGCTGTTCCTGCCCCGGTATCGACCGGGCGTGATCGGCCTCATCCAGAGCTTCATTCTGCGGTTCGCCGGCTCCGCTCAGCCGGAGCGGCGCGCCCAAACCGGCGCAATGGGAGATAAGACAATGAAAGTCCAACACTATTTGGGCGGCATCGAGGGGCTCGGCCCCGTCAAGGTCGAGAAGCGCGTCTTCGTCGAGCCCTGGGAAGCCCAGCTCTTCGCGGTGCATTCGACGATGATGGGGACGGGAATCTGGGCCTGGCCCGATCTGCGCGTCCTGGCGGAAGGAATGAATCCGCTCGATTACTTCAAGTATCGCTATTACATCAAATGGCTCGGGGGCATCTGCAAGTTCCTGGTCGATCGCGGCTATCTCTCGCAGAGCGAAATCGAGGAAAAGACCAAATATTTCCTCAATAATCCGACCGCAGCACTGCCCAATGCCGGCAATGCCGAGATCACCCAGCGCGTCGTCGACTATTTCTACCGCGGCGCCAATCCCTACCGGGACGTCGTCACCAATCCCGTCTTCAAGGCGGGCGACATGGTGCGCGTCAAGGACATGCCGCCGGCCGTGCATACGCGGTTGCCCGGATATCTGCGCAACAAGGTCGGCACGGTCGATGTCGTCTATAAGGGCGCGTATCTCTACGCGGACAACGTGCCCACCGACGGCATCGGAACGGCGCAGCCGGTCTATCTCGTCAAGTTCAAGACGCGCGATATCTGGTCGGATATCCCGGATACGCAGGACGTTTTGTACAACGACTTCTTCGAGGCCTACCTCGAGGCCGCCTGATATTTCGCGGTTGCCGAGCGCCACGCCGGAACCGCCCCTTCAATTCTTGAGATGGATTTGACATGAGCGACGATCATCATCACGACGAAGACGGCCACCATCACCACCTGCGCGAAAGCGAGACCTATTACGCCGCGCGGACCAAGGCACTCGAATCCCTCTTCCGGGAGAAAGGCCTGATTGGCACCGATACGGTGGACCGCGTCATCAACTTCTTCGAACATGACATGGGCCCGTTCAACGGCGCCAAGGTCGTGGCCAAGGCCTGGACCGATCCCGCCTTCAAGGAGCGGCTGCTGGCCGACGCCAACAAGGGCATCGCCGAACTCGGCCTGAAAGACGGCATCGAAGGTGAGAACCTCCGCGTCGTCGAGAATTCGGAAGACGTTCACAACATCGTCTGCTGCACGCTCTGCTCGTGCTGGCCGTGGCCTCTGCTCGGCCTCCCGCCCTATTGGTTCAAGGACCCGGTCTTCCGCGCCCGCGTCGTCCGGGAACCCCGCGCTGTCCTCTCCGATTTCGGCGTCACGCTGCCCGAGGACAAGAGCATCGCTGTCTGGGACAGCAGCGCGCAGGTCCGCTACTTCGTCATTCCCCAGCGTCCCGCCGATACGGATGGCTGGTCCGAGGAGAAGCTCGCGGCCCTTGTTTCGACCGAGGCCATGCAGGGCCTCGCCCTCGTCTCCGCCTGACCGGAAAGGCAAAAGACCATGAACGCTTCGACGGAAACCTATGTCGATGAGTTGCGCGAGGGGGTCGGTGCGCTGCCTCGCAACTGCGAAAGCCTGCAGTTCGACGAGCCCTGGCAAGGCCGTGCTTTCGGCATGGCGCTCGCGCTCGCAGAGGCGAAGACCTATCCCTGGGAATCCTTCCGCCAGAGCCTGATCTCGACGATCGGTGCGTGGGACAAGTCTCACACGCCGGACGACGAGACCTGGAACTATTACGAGCAGTGGCTCGCAGCCTTCGAGAAGCTCGTTCTCAGCCAGGGGCTGATCTCGGCCGAAGAGCTCGACCGCCGGACGGAGGAATTCCAGACGCGAAGCCGCGTCGAACTGATCTAGGTCTCCGGCATGCGCCGGATCCGACGGTCCGCAATACCGATCCGGCGCGCACGGCCATCCCGCCGCGCCGGATGCGGGTGACTATTGCCATCCCTCAGGTTCGAAAGGCTTTCGCAATGATCATTCCCCTTGCCATCAGCGTCGCCCTTCTGGGCGGCGTCGCGACATGGCTGTTCATGGCCACGAACGCATTCCTCATCTGGGCCGCCTTCGTCGCATGGGCCTGCTTCTACCACTCCGGCGGTGATGCGACCGCGTTTCGCACGACGATCATTTCCAATGTGTTTGGCGTGGTCGTCGCCTGGGCGGCGGGGCTGGCCCTCGTGTCGTTTCCTGGCGGCCCGGTCTGGGGCGCCACGATCGTCGCCCTTTCGATCTTCATCTACATATTGGCGGCTCATATCAGGCTGTTCGCCTCGATACCGGCCGTCACCTATGGCTACGCCTGCACCTTTGCCTTCCTGACACAGAATGCCGATGCCTTCACACCGGAGGTCATGCTGTCGGCGACTGGCCGGAATGCACTGATCCTGATCCCGTTCTCGATGATCATCGGCGCCTGCTTCGCCTATGCGTCTGCCCTGTTCGCAGCGCAGATCGACAAGCTGGTCCCCTCGCACGCCGCCAAGGCGACGTGAACGACCGCCGGGCGGCTGCCACCCCCGCGCAATCCATAGACCGACCCTGTATCCTGACCCACGATCAGGCCGCCCGTGAGCGGCAAACGGAGACTGACATGCATATCGAACCTGGACTCGTCGACAGCACCAAGATGTGGCTGAGCTATGCGACGGCCGCCGGAGCCGGCGGCTACACCCTCAAGCTCGCGGCCGACACGATCCGCGAACGCGGCGTGGTCTCGCTGGTGGCGCGCAGCGCCGTGAGCGCGGCGCTCGTCTTCTGCTTCTTCGAGGTGTTGCCGCACTTCCCGGTCGGCGTTTCCGAGGTGCATCTGATCCTCGGCTCGACACTGTTCCTGATCTTCGGCGCCGCGCCGGCGGCGCTCGGCCTGGCGCTCGGCCTGCTGATGCAGGGGCTGACCTTCGCCCCGTTCGACCTGCCGCAATATGGCATGAACGTCACCACGCTGCTGGTGCCGCTGTTCGGCCTTTCCATGCTGGCGCGCCAGATCATCGCGCCCGGTACGCCCTATGTGGAGCTGAAATACCGTCAGGCGCTGGCACTCTCGACCGCCTATCAGGCCGGCATCGTCGCCTGGGTCGCGTTCTGGGCCTTCTACGGTCACGGCTTCACGGTCGAGAATGCGGCCTCCATCGCCACGTTCGGTGGTGCCTACATGCTGGTCATCATCATCGAGCCGCTGGTCGACCTCGCGGTTCTCGGCGCCGCCAAGTCGCTGCGCGGCATGAAGGAGAGCGGCCTGTTCGAGCGTCGGCTCTACGAAGTGGCCTGACCTCACCGTCTCGGTCTTCCAGACTGCGGAGCCGGCCCGCTTGCGGGTCGGCTCTGGCGTTTTCGGCCAGCTGTCCGCAAAAGCGGGCAGGCCCCTCCGTCCATGCCGTTCGTGGGAGTGACGATCCGTGATCCAGGCGATCGGAATTCTGCTTGTCTGCCAACTCGCCGGCGAGATCATCGCGCGCGGGCTCGGCCTGTCGGTGCCCGGGCCGGTGATCGGTCTGGTGCTCCTCTTTGCCGGGCTGGTCGTTCTTGGCGCACGGTCTCGGTCCGGCGAGGCGAGGATCGAGGGCAGTGCTCTCGACAGCGTCTCGACCGGCTTGCTGCGCGAATTCGGGCTCTTCTTCATTCCGGCCGGCGCGGGCGTCATCCAGTATCTCGGGCTGGTGACGCGGTATGGCCTCGGCCTTGGACTGGCGCTCGTCGTCTCAACCGTGCTGACGCTCGTCGTGACCGTCTGGGTCTTCATCGGCGTCGCGAAATGGACGCGGTCAGGCCGGCCGCCGGAGGCATGATGGATACGCCATTCTCGCTCTGGGTCTATCTCGCAACCACGCCGCTCACCTGGCTGACGCTGACGATCGCCGCCTGGCTGCTCGCGGTCCGGATCGCGACGCTCGCCAAGGGACATCCGGTCGTCAATCCGGTGTTGATCGCGATCCTGCTCGTCGGCGGCCTGCTGATCGCGACCGGCACGTCCTACGAGACCTATTTCAAGGGCGCGCAGTTCGTCCACTTCCTGCTCGGGCCGACCACCGTCGCGATCGCCGTGCCGCTCTACCGCAACCGCGCGATCGTCCGACGCAACCTCCTGCCCATGCTGGTCGCGCTCGTGGCCGGCGCGCTCGTCGCGGTCACCTCTGCGCTCGCGATCGGCGCCGTGGTTGGCCTGCCGAAGGACATACTCGTCGCGCTGGCGCCGAAATCGGTCACCGCCGGCGTCGCCATGGCGATCACCGAGCGCCTCGGCGGAGCGCCGTCGGTCACGGCGATCCTCGTCATCGCGACGGGTATTCTGGGCGCGATCATCGTCACCCCGCTGATGAACGCCATGCGGATCACCGACTATGCGGCGAGGGGATTTTCAGTCGGCCTGGCCTCGCACGGCATCGGCACGGCGCGCGCCTTCCACGTCGATCCGATCGCGGGCCTGTTCGCCGGCATCGCCATGGGCCTGAACGCCATCGTCACCTCGATCCTGGTGCCGATCATCGTTCATTACTGCCTCTGACGGGCCGGCGCCGGGCGCTCCCGCTCAGGAACGAGCCCCCTGGACGGTCTCGGCGATCCGCTTTGCCGGCCGTTGGGCCGCGCCATGATGCTGCTGTACGGCGAGGCGGCGACATTGCATCCGCCGGAGGCCGTTTTCGGTCGAAGTCGGCAAGCGCCTCGACACTATTGGTGTTGATCTGCCTCGAGCGTGGATCCTGCGAGGAGTTCGGAGAACTTCGCGACGGCGGTGTGATCCTGTCCTGGTCCGAGCAGTTTCTGGCTGCCGGCCCAGATGTCGCGGCACAGCGAGGCGAAGGGGGCCGTGGTTCCCGTCTCGGCGGCCACGGCCAACGCAATGCCGAGGTCCTTCACCATGAGATCGAGGCCGAAGCCCGCATCGAAGCGGCGCGAAAGAACATACTGCTTGAACTTCTTCTGCGTCGAATTGTTCATGCCGGTCGAGGCGTTGAGGACGTCGACCATGCGCTCGGCCGAGAGGCCATAGCGGCTGCCGATCAGCAGCGCCTCGATGCCGATCAGGAAGCCGCCGGCGCTGACCAGATTGTTGAGCGCCTTCATCGCATGGGCGCTGCCCACCGGTCCCGTGGGCATGATCGAACTGCCCATGGCCGAGAGAAGCGGGGTGATCGCGGCTATATCGGCATCGTTCCCGCCCACCATGATGGCCAACTCGCCGGTCTTCGCCCGCGGCACGCCACCCGAGACGGGCGCATCGCACAGTCGAACGCCTTGCGCGGCGAGCCGTTCGGCGAACTCGCATGTCCTGGCCGGCACGCCGCTGGACATCTCGACCAGAATGGAGCCGGGCCGCAACGTCGAGAGCAGGCCTGTCTCGCCGGCAAGGACGGCATTCACAATGTCGCTGCTCGGCAGCATGGTCACGACGGTGTCACAGCCTGCGCCGACCTCCGCCGGAGTTTCGGCGGCGACGGCGCCAAGCTCGGCTGCGAGCTCGACCGCCCGGGTCCGGTTCATATCGAGCAGCATCAGGCCGTGGCCCGCTGACGCCAGGCGAGCTGCCATCGGCGCTCCCATCGCTCCAAGGCCGATGAACCCGACCAGAGGTGAACGCGCCTGATCCGCCTGTACCATATTGGAATCACCCGGCCTCGCGCTGACGATCTGAATCGTCGCGACGAGGCCCGAACGACGATTCCCAAAAACGGGTCTAGCCCGCATCTCAGTTCTGTCCTACAGACCTACAGGACTACGATATGGTGTCGCAAGGTCCTTTCGAGCCTCGATGGAACATGATGTGATCGATCCGCATTACGAAGTGCTCGCACTGCGCTATGCCAGCACGGCGCCCGACCGTGGGCGGCGCGAGAATTTCCTGCCGGGAATGGACCTGCACGACGGCCCGATGCCGCTCGACTATTACGTCTGGGCGATCCGCGGCGCAGGGCGGACCATCGTCGTGGATACGGGCTTCGGCCGCGAGGCGGCAGAGCGGCGGAAGCGCTGGCTTCTGCACGATCCGGTCGATCTCCTGGCTGCGGTGGGTATCGTGGCGGCGGACGTGACCGACGTCGTCCTGACGCATCTGCATTATGACCACGCGGGAGGAATATCGAGCTTTCCCAACGCCTTGTTCCATCTTCAAGAGAGCGAGATGAGCTACGCGACGGGGAGGAACATGTGTCATGCCTGCCTGAGCGCGCCGTTCGACGCCGAAGATGTGATGCGCACGGTCGGCCTTCTCTTCGCGGGCCGGCTGCGCTTCCACAATGGCGACGCTGCGCTCTATCCGGGGATTTCGCTCCATTGGGTCGGCGGTCATAGCGGGGGGCTGCAGGCCGTTCGCGTCGCCACGCGTCGTGGCCCGCTGGTGCTGGCCTCGGATGCGTTTCACTTCACCGAGAATCGCCTGCGCCGGGCGCCATTTCCGATCGTTTTCAATGTCGGCGACATGCTCCAGGGCTTTCTGCGCTGCGAAAGCCTGGCCGAGGGTCGGGAGGACCTGCTGATTCCGGGGCACGACCCGGATGTCTTGCGGCGTTGGCCCCGCGCATTGGCGGATCACCCCGATATTGTAAGGCTGGATCTCGCGCCTGATGCATAATTGTCATATTGACATATTGTCAGACCAAGTGTTGGATCGCGTCGGATCCGGGAGGAATTCATGGAAGTAGATACCGTCATCGACGCCGCCGGGCGGCAGCGCCGCATCCGTGGCAGCTATGATGCAGCCTTCGAGCCCGTGCTTGACGCTTTCATCGAGAATTATCGCGTCGAGGAGGAGATCGGTTCGGCAACCGCGGTCGTCGTGGACGGTCGCACGGTCGTCGATCTGTGGGGCGGCAGCCGCGACGGGGCCTTCACGAAGGACTGGGAGCGCGACACGATCGTCTGCATGATGTCCGTCGCCAAGGGCATCTCCGGCGTCGCCTTCAATGTCCTGATTGATCGCGGTCTGGTCGATCCCGACGCGCCGGTCGCCCGGTACTGGCCCGAATTCGCCCAGAATGGCAAGGAGGGCGTGCTGGTCCGTCATGTGCTCGATCACACGGCGGGTCTGCCCGTCGTGCTCGAGCCGCTGTGGCGCGGCGCGATCTTCGATTGCGATGCCATCGTTGCGGCACTGGAGCGGCAGGCGCCGCTCTGGCCGCCCGGAGAGGTCGCGGCCTATCACATCCACACCCAGGGTAATCTGCTCGGCGAGATCGTTCGCCGCGTCACGGGTCAGCGCTACCGCGATTTCATCGCCGAGGCCGTCATACAGCCACTCGGGCTCGACTATCGCATCGGCGGCCTGACCGAGGCCGATTTCGAGCGTTGCGCCGAACTGGTGCCGACAGTGGCCGGCACGCTCTTCGCCCGCAAGGATAGCGAGCCCGATTCACTGCTGGCCAAGGGGTTCACCCAGCATCCCGACGAGCCGATCGGCGTCACGCTGAATTCGCATGGTTGGCGGCAGGCCGAGATCGCCAGCGCCAATGGCCACGGCACCGCCCGGTCGGTGGCGACGATCTACGGCGCGGTCGCCAATGGCGGCAGTCTCGGTGGCGTACGGCTGATGGGGCCGGATACCGTCACCGCCATGTTGACCGAACAGCATAATCAGACCGAACAGATGCAGCAGCGCCCCTATCATCAGGCGCGTGGCGTTCTGCTCAACACGCCGAGTTCCGTCTGGATGGGCCCCAATCCCCACTCCTTCGGCCATCATGGCTTCGGCGGGTCCATTGGTATGGGCGACCCCGATGCACGGCTCGGCTTCAGCTATGCCTGCAACAAGATGCATGCGCGTCCCGACAATGGCCCCCGCGCGCGTCGTCTGATCGAGGCCGTCTACGGGGTGCTCGGATGAGCGATAACGATGCCATGCCGCGCATTGCCGCGGTGACCGGAGGCGGCGGCGGGATCGGCGAGGCGACGGTTCGTCGCCTGCGTGAGGATGGCTGGCAGGTGGCCGTCCTGGATCTCGACGTCGGCGCCGCGCAGCGCGTGGCTGATCGCCATGGCGCGCTTGCCTGCGCCATCGACATTGGTGATGCTGCCAGCATAGAGGCGGCCGCGGACTTCGTGGCGCGCGAACTCGGGCCGATCTCGGCGCTCGCCGCCGTCGCCGCCCATCTCGAAAATCCACATGCCCCGCAGGATCAGGACCCGGGGGAATGGGACGATATCGTCCGGGTGAACCTCACCGGGACATTCCGCACGCTGACCGCGTTTGGCGCGCCCATGCTGGCGCGGCGCCGCGGTTCCATCGTTACCGTCGGCTCGATTACGGCGTTCAATTCGTCCCCGCTACAGGCTTACGGGCCGACCAAAGCCGCCATTCTCAACATGACGCGCAATTTCGCCGTCGCCTGGGGCAGAAGTGGCATTCGGGTCAATTGCGTCTGTCCGGGCCCGACGCGGACGCCCGCCGTCGAGGCGAGCTATGCGCGTGGCGAGCGGAACCCGGACGTGATGATCCGGCAGACCGCGCTTGGTCGGCTGGTCAAGCCGGAGGAAGTCGCCGACGCCATCGGCTTCCTGCTTTCCGATGCCGCCAATGCCATTACCGGGATCGAACTGCCCGTCGATAGCGGAACGCTCGCGACACAGCTCTGGTCCCTCTATGGCGGCGTGCCCGAGGCTGGCTGAGTCCGGCGCCGGCAGGCGCCGATCACCGTGGCAGTATTCCGTTCGTTTATTTTGTCATACAAGAAGACAATAAGAGGGATAGGGAAAATGGGACAGGAGCCGGCGGCGCGTCAGGTTATCGCGCGCGAGGTCATCTTGGTCACCGGGGCAGGGCGGGGCATCGGCAGGGCCGCCGCCGAGCGGCTGGCGCGCGGCGGTGCCGCGGTCGGCGTTCTCGATATCGTTCCCGAACTGGCTGAGGAGACTGCCGCGACCGTCAAGGCGGCTGGCGGGCTCGCGCTCGCTCTGCCCTGCGACGTGGCCGATCGCGGCGGTGTCATGGATGCTGCGGGGACGCTCAGCGCCGCGTTCGGCCCCCTGACCGGAGTGGTGAATGACGCGATGTGGATCCGCTATGGACCGGTCGACCAACTGGCCGAGCCCGATCTCGACCGCATGCTGGCCGTCGGCCTCAAAGGGCCGATCTGGGGCGTCCAGGCGCTTCTCGCCCATCGTAGCGACGGCCCCGTGAGCGTCGTCAACATTGCCTCGCCGGTGGCAGATCTCGGAATGGCGAATACGGTCGCCTACACCGCCGTCAAAGGCGCCATCGCCGCCATCACGCGGCAATTGGCGGTCGAGCTTGGTCCCCAGGGCGTGCGCGTCAATGCGGTGACGCCGGGCGCCGTCCCCACACCGGGCGCTCGCAGCATTGTCGACGAGGCCGGTTACGCCAAGCGCCGCGCCCAGACGCCTCTCGGACGGCTCGGCGAGGAAAGCGAGATCGCCGCGGCCATCGCCTTCCTGTGCGGGCCCGATGCCGGCTTCATTACCGGCGAGGTGCTGCACGTCGATGGCGGCATCACCGTGAAATCGATGTGAGCCGCCCATGCACCCCGCTCACACCGCTTCGCTTCCATCAGGGCGGCGTTTCCTTCAGCGCCGCAAGGGCGGCCTTCGCGGCATTCTCGACATGCGCCACGCACAGCGTCCACGCCAGCTCCTGATCGCGCGCGACCAGCGCGGCATAGAATTCGCGCAGTTCGCGGATGGACTTGCGCGCCCGCTCCGGATTGGAGAGCGACATGACCCGAAGCAGGGACACGCGCGTATGGACCCGGCGCAGCATGTCAGCGGCGAGCATATTGCCCGATCCTTCGAGCAGGATGTCGTAGAAGGACGATTTGGCGGCTATGAACGCTTCGCTCGAGAAGTTGTCGTAGACGTCGGCGAGGCGGTCGAGGCTGCGCCCGAGATCGGCCATCTGTCTGTCGGTCGCATTGAGGACGAACAGGCGCGCCGAAAGTCCCTCGAGCATGGCGCGGACCTGATAGATCGACACGGCCATTTCGTAGCTGATCACCGAGACGCTGAGGCCTTTGTTGGGCTGGAGCGTGATCAGTCCATCGGCCTGCAATTCACGCATCGCCTCGCGCAGCGACGAGCGCGACACGCCCAGCATGTCGCAGAGTTCACGCTCGATCAGGCGCGTTCCCGGCGGGAACCGGCCGGATGCGATCGCGAGCCGCATGCGCTCGGTCACCAGTTCGCGCATGCCGGGCAGGCTCTGAATCTTGAGGGACGGCTCGTCGTCCGAGCTGATCTTCATGACACGGTCTCTGTGGCTTGTGTGGCGACAAGCGGGACGCTGTCGTCCCGCACTGCTCGTCCGGCAGGCGGCACCGCCGCCCTTTCCTAATGCCTTTTGCCTTATTGTAGGTTTGTATGTCAATCAACACGATGGAACCCAGCATGTCAGCAACGAGCCCGACGATCGAATCACTGTTTGAAGACGGATTGGCGTTGCGGCGTCAGGTGCTCGGTGCCGAGTATGTCGATCGGTCGCTGAGCAACGCCAACGATTTCATGATGGCGTTCCAGCGTATCACCACCGAATGGTGCTGGGGCTATGCTTGGTCGCGCGACACGCTCGACCTCAAGACGCGCAGCATGCTGAACCTGGCCATGCTGACAGCCCTTAATCGAGCTGCCGAGATTCGCCTGCATGTGCGCGGGGCGATCAATAACGGCGTGACGGCCGAAGAGATTCGCGAGGTCCTGCTTCACGCCACCATCTATTGCGGCATTCCGGCCGGCCTCGACGCCTTCAAGGCGGCCAATGAGGTGCTGGTGGAGATGGCTGTCATCCCCGCAACAGCCAAGGCCGTCGAAAAATCTGACTGACAGATTGACTGATATGAAGATTGTCCTACAAAATGCGCGGGGCGATCGGGAGGTCGATCGGCTCAAGGGAGGAATACCATGACGTCCATCAAATCCGGCGGGCTCGTCGCCAATCGCCGGCAGATCATCAGGGGCCTGGCGGCGGCGGGCGCCGCTTCTGCGGTCGGCATGCCCTATATCGCCAGGGCGCAGGGCAAGGATACGATCCGGATCGGCTATATCGACCAGTTCACCGGCATCCGCTCGAACTTCGCCGAGACGGCCCCCTGGGTTCTCGATCAGATCGAGGCCAAGCTTGCCAACGGTATCGAGATCGGCGGGCGCAGCTATGGCGTCGAGATCCTGCGCCGTGACAGCCAATCCGATCCAAACCGCATGGGCAGCCTCGGCAACGAGCTGGTTCTGCGCGAGAACGTGGATCTGCTTCTGATCGCGGACGGCCTCGCGGCCCCGGCACTGGAGATCTGCGACCAGAACGGCACGCCCGCCATCTCGACGATCCTGCAATGGGAGCCCTTCTACGCTTCGCGCGGCTCCAGCCCCGACAAGGGCTATCCGTGGAGCTTCCTGTTCTTCTGGAGCGGCGCCGACATCATCAAGAACTATGTCGGCATGTGGGAAGCATCCGGCATCGACAAGGTGGTCGGCACCTTGTACGAGGACAATGACTTCGGGCGTGGCTTCTCGGGCGGCATGACCGAGGCCCTCAAGACAGCCAATTTCAAGGAAGTGCAGGGCGGCCTCTTCAAGGAGCAGGTCGACGACTTCTCCAATCAGGTCGCCGCCTTCCGCGATGGCGGGGCGAAGATCGTTACCGGACTGGTGTTCCCGCAGCATTTCGCGACCTTCTACGGTCAGGCGCTGCAGTCAGGCCTCGAACTCGAGGCGGCCACCATCGCCGCAGCCTTCGTGTTTCCCTCCGGGGTCGAGGTGCTGGGTGATCGGGGCGCGGGCATGTCGACCGAAGTCTGGTTCAACCGCCAGCTTCCGTTCAAGTCGAGCATCACCGGCGATACGGCCGACGCCTTCTGCAGCGCCTATGAGCAGTCCACCGGCAAGCAGTGGGCACAGCCCATGGGCTACGAGCACGCCATCTGGGAAGTCGCGCTGGCCGCGCTCAAGGCCTCCGGTGATCCGAAGAACCGCGAGGCGGTCCGTGACTCGATCGCGGGGCTGGAACTCGAAACCATCATCGGCAAGGTCGATTTCAAGAACTCGCCGATGAAGTCGGTCGCCAACACCTGGGTCACGATGGGTCAGTGGCATCGCAATCCGGCGGGCAGCAAGTTCCCCTACGAGCTCTATGTGACGAACAACGTCACGGCTCCCCAGGTCCCGATCCAGAAGGCGTTTCTTCCCCTGTCCAGCTTCCGCTGAAGTCTGGACCCGGCGTAACCGGGCGGGGGCCTCAGCCCCCGCCTCGACGGCTAAACTGGATGGACCGCCTTGGCCCCTGTACTGCAAGTTCAAAACCTATCCCGACGTTTCGGGCAGATCGTTGTCGCCCATGATCTCAGCTTTGCCGTCGCTCACGGCGAGTGCCTCGGCATCATCGGACCCAACGGCGCCGGCAAGACGTCGGTCTTCAATCTCCTGGCTGGCGTCATCCAGCCACAGGCGGGGCGAATTCTGCTGAACGGCGAAGACATCACGTCACTGTCGCAGGACAAGCGGACGAGTCGCGGCGTCGGCCGCACCTATCAGGTGCCGCAGCCCTTCGGACAGTTGACGGCCTTCGAGAACGTGCTGACCGCGGCGAGCTATGGCGGGCGGCTGCGTGGCGCCAAGGCGTCCGAGAGGGCGGCCGAAGTGCTTGCGCTCACGGGCCTGTCGCGCAAGGCGGATCTTCCGGCCGGAGGACTGCCGCTGCTCGATCGCAAGCGGCTGGAGCTGGCGCGCGCCATGGCGCTGTCGCCTTGCCTGCTGCTGCTCGACGAGATCGCGGGCGGGCTGACGGAAGCCGAGGTGCATGAGCTCATCGTGCTGATCCTCGCGATCAAGCCGAGTCTCGCCATCGTCTGGATCGAACACATCACCCACGCGCTCTCCGCCGTGGCAGACCGCATCCTCGCAATCAATGCCGGCACCAGGATCGCCGAAGGCGTCCCTGCCGCCGTCATGGCCGACGCAGCCGTCCAGGAAATCTACATGGGAGCCGTGCTGAATGTCGCTGCTGTCGGTTGAGAATCTGGACGTCTTCTACGGGGACTTCCGTGCGGTCCGGGGCGCCCATCTGGAGCTCGCGGCGGGCCAGACCATTGCCATCATCGGCGCCAACGGCGCCGGCAAGTCGACCTTGCTCAACGCCATCGTCGGCCTCAGCGGCCGCAAGAGCGGCAGCATCCGCTTCGACGGACGCGACATAGGGCGCGAGCCGACCGACCGTATCGCGCGCGCCGGCATCACGATGGTTCCGGAAGGGCGGCGGCTGTTCGGCTCGTTGACCGTGGAAGATAATCTCCTGGTCGGGCTCGCTGCCGAGCGACCGGGACCATGGACGCTCGAGGCCGTCTACGCGCTTTTCCCGCGGCTCGGCGAGCTGAGCAAGATGACGGCGGGAAGCCTTTCGGGTGGCCAGCAGCAGATGGTCTCCATCGGCCGAGCGCTGATGACCAATCCGCGCGTCCTGCTTTGTGACGAAATCTCGCTTGGCCTCGCACCCAAGATCATCGGCGACATCTATCGCTGCTTCGAGACGATCACGGCCAGCGGAGTCTCGGTGGTTCTGATCGAACAGAACGTCGTGCAGGCCTGCGCGGCCGCCGACTATGTCTACTGCATGCTCGAGGGGCACATGAGCCTCGAGGGCCGGCCCGAGGATCTGAGTCAGGCCCAGATCACCGCAGCCTATTTCGGTACGGGGGAGGCACTGCCATGATCTGGCTCGAGACAATCGCCAACGGCATTTTCCTGGGCGGCCTCTATGCGCTCATCGGCCTCGGGCTCGGCTTTGCCTTCGGCGTCATGCGTGTCGTCAATGTCGCCCAGGGCGATTTCATCGTCGCCGCAGCCTTTATCGGTCTCTACCTTGCTCCCTGGGTGCCGATCAATCCGATCCTGGTGATCGTGCCGGTGGCCGTCATCGCTTTCCTGATCGGCATCGCCCTGCAGCGGCTGCTGATCAATCGTGTTCTCGGGCACGACCAGATCCCGCAGATCCTGCTCACCTTTGGCGTCGCCATCGTGCTGCGCAATGCCATGGTGGCGGGCTTTGGCGCCAACAGCCAGTCGATCGATGTCGGCGCGATGCGCTTCCTGGGATTCAATCTGCTGGGCATCCGGCTCGGCGTACTGCCGGCCGTGATCCTCGTCATCGCGCTGCTCCTGTTCGCGGCGCTGCATCTGTGGCTGCACCGCTCGCGGCTCGGCCGCCTGATCCGTGCAACTGCCGACGACTATCAGGTCGTGCAGCTGCAGGGCGTCAGCTATCGCCGGGTGTTCGCCATCGCCATGGGCATTGCCATGGCGCTTTCGGCCGTGGCCGGCGTGCTGCTGGCCATGCGCGGCTCGTTCACGCCCTATTCGGGCGCCGACAGGCTGCTCATCGCGTTCGAAGTGGTGGTGATCGGCGGGCTCGGTTCGTTCTGGGGCATGTTCTTCGGCGGCATGCTGCTCGGTATCACCCAACTGGTGGCGCTCAAGCTCGATCCAGCCTCGGGGCTGATGTACGGGCACATCGTCTTCTTCATCATCCTCATCCTCTCGCCCAACGGCCTCGCCGGGGCCTTCCGTCGGGTGGTGCTCCGCAAATGACCCCGTTCACGACGTCTCACCCCCGGCTGGTGGCGGCACTCGCCGTGCTCACGACCGCCGCCCTGGTTCTTGCGCCCTTCTTCGTGCGTGAAGCCAATCTGCGCCTGATGATCGAGATCTTCACGGTCTTCACCTTCGCGCAGAGCTGGAATTTCCTCGCGGGCTATGTCGGCCTGATGTCCTTCGGACAGCAGCTCTTCATTGGCCTCGGCGCCTATTTCGTGTTCTTCGTCTCGAACACGCTCGGGCTGAGCCCGTTCCTGTTGCTGCCGTTCTCCTTCGTGTTCTGCGCCGGCTTCGCGGCACTCGCCGCTCCCTTCGTCTTTCGCCTGCGCGACGCCTATTTCGCGATCAGCATCTGGGTGATCGCCGAGGTGGTGCGCCTGTTCATCTCGCAGCGCGATTGGCTCGGCTCCGTCAGCGGGCTGCCGTTGGTCGCCACCCGTGGCATGGACCGTAGCTTCGTCGCCACGACCAATTTCTACTTCGCCGCCGCGCTGGTGCTCATCTCGGTATTTGGGCTCTACGCATTGTCGATGAGCCGTCTGGGCCTTGCGCTGTCGGCGGTCCGCGACAATGAAGGCACGGCTGCCGCCGTCGGGATCAATGTGTGGTGGACGCGCTTCTTCGGCTTTGTGCTGGGGTGCGGCATCGCGGGGATGGCCGGGGCGACCTATTACATGTCGGTCTTCCATGTCGAGCCGGGTGGGGCGTTCGATCCCAACTGGATGGTCGTGATGATGTTCATCGTCATCATCGGCGGCGTCGGCACGATCGAGGGGCCGATCATCGGGACGGCCATCTATTTCCTCTTGCGCGGTTGGCTCGCCGGAACCGGCAATCTCTACCTGATGCTGCTCGGTGCAGCCGCGGTGGTCGTCATGCTGGTCGCTCCCAAAGGAATATGGGGCGTCGTGCGGACGAGGTTCGGCATCGACCTATTCGGCACCAGGCGGCGCAGTCCCGTCGCCCAGAAGTTTCATCAGGGAGTTCGATAATGGCACGTCTGGCAAATAAGCGCGTTCTGGTCATCGGTGCGGCGAGCGGCATTGGGCGGGCCGTCGCCGAAGCCGCGGTTGCCGAGGGCGCGCGGGTCGTCATTGCCGATCTCGCCGAGGAGGCGGGACGGGCGACGGCGCAGGCCATCGGTCCGGCGTGCGACTTCCTGCGGTGTGACGTCGGCGATGAGGAGAGCATCGTCGCGACGGTCGCGGAAGCCGCCGCTCGTCTCGGCGGCCTTGATGGGCTAGTCAACAATGCTGGGCTCATGCGGGCAGGCCCGCTCGAGTCGATGACCGCAAACGACTGGGATCGCATGATGGCGGTCAACGGGCGTGGCGTCTTCATCGCGACGCGCGAGGCTATTCGTCATCTCAAGGCGTCGGGAGGCGGATCGGTGGTGAATACCGCCTCGCTGGCCGCCAAGCGTGGCGGCCCGGGAATTTCGGGCTATGCGGCCACCAAGGGCGCCGTAATGGCATTCACGACGGCTGCGGCGCTGGAGCTCGCGCCCCACAAGATCCGCGTCAATTCGGTCTGTCCCGGCTTCATCGATACGCCGTTCAACAATCCGGCGATCGACTTCATGGGCGGGCGCGCCGAACAGGAGAAGATCGTCAAGATCATGGTGCCGCTGGGCCGGCAGGCGATCCCCGAGGAGGTGGCGCCGCTCTATGTCTACCTGCTCTCCGACGAGTCGGGCTATGTGACCGCGCAGGCATTGTCGATCGACGGAGGTGTCTACAATTGACCGTCGACGGTGGTGAGTTCGATGTAATTGTTGTCGGCGCAGGCTCGGCCGGCGCCGTTGCGGCGAGCCGGCTCGCCGAACGCGGTGATCTGAAAGTCCTGGTTCTCGAGGCCGGCGGCATGGATCGCCATCCCGGCTTTCGCCTGCCGCTCCTCATGGGCGCGTTCATCAAGTCGGGCATATATAACTGGAACTTCGACACCGAGCCCGAGCCGCAGCTGGCGGGACGCCGCATTCCCTGGCCGCGTGGCCGGGTTGCCGGCGGCACCTCGACACTGAACGGCATGGTCTACATACGCGGCCTCCGATCGGACTTCGACGGCTGGGCGCAGATGGGGCTGACTGGCTGGTCGTGGGACGACGTCCTTCCCTATTTCCGCAAGTCCGAGGGGCACTTGCAGCGCCGTGACGGGCTGCATGGCACGGAGGGACCTCTCACCGTAACGCGGGCGCGCGGTAACAATCCTCTGACGGCCGCCTTCATTGCAGCAGGCGGCGAGGCCGGCTATCCGATCAACGACGATTTCAACGGCCCGTCCCAGGAGGGCTTCGGCCGCTACGATTTCACCATCCGCGACGGCAAGCGGTGCGGCACGGCGCGCGCCTTCCTGCGTCCCGCGATGCGCCTTCAGAATTTGACACTGCGCCTGAATGTTGTCGTCACCCGTATCGTGGTCGAGAACGGGCGGGCCGTCGGCGTCGCGTATCGCGCCGGTGGGCGTGAGCTGGTGGCGCGCGCGCGGGGGGAAATCGTCGTTTCGGCCGGAGCGATCGGCTCGCCGCAGATCCTGATGCTGTCGGGGATTGGGCCCGCCGCGCATCTTCGTGAACATGGGATCGATGTCGTCGCCGATCGTCCGGGAGTTGGACAGAGCCTGCAGGATCATTTCGACTGCAGCCTCGTTTATGCCGCGACGAAGCGGGTGTCGCTCTATCGCGATCTGAGGCTGGACCGTCTCGCCATATCGCTGCTGCGCGGCATGGCCTTCGGGACCGGCCCGGCGACCGTCTTTCCCTATGAAGGCGGCGCCTTTATCCGGACCGAGCCGGGAGAAGGCGATCCGGACGTGCAGATTCACTTCATGCACGGGCGCGAAGACACGGCATCGCCGCATCTCCTGGACAGCGGACCGGCGGAGGAGCGTCACGGCTTCACCATCCGGGTATCGCCGCTCAGGCCAGAGAGCCGGGGCGACATTCGCCTGCGCTCCGCCGACCCGCTGGCCAAGCCGCTGATCCGCGCCAATTATCTCGCGAGCGACTACGATATTCGCCTCACGCTCGCGGGATTGAGGCAGATGCGTCGCGTCGCGGAGCAGCCGGCGCTCACGCCCTATCGCGGCCGTGAACTCTCGCCCGGCGCCGATACGCGGAGTGACGCGGATTTCCGCGCCTGGCTCGGCCGCATTGGGGGCACGACCTTCCACCCCTCGGGCACCTGCGCCATGGGGATCGACGAACGTGCGGTGGTCGATGCTCGGCTGAAAGTGCACGGCGTCGCCGGGCTGCGCGTCGCGGATGCGTCGATCATGCCGCGTGTGACCAGCGGCAACACCAATGCGCCTTCGATCATGATCGGCGAGCGCGTCGCCGATTTCGTGAAGGAGGATCTGCGCTCATGACCGTCACGACCGGCGCTGTCTTTGACTACATCGTCATCGGGGCGGGATCAGCTGGTTCGGTTGTAGCCAGCCGTCTCGCGGAGGATGGCGCGACGTCTGTGCTCGTGCTCGAGGCCGGTCCCAACGAACGCGTGCTGCACAGCCGCGCACCCGGGGCCTTTGTCGGACTGTTCGGCACCGATCGGGTCTGGAACTACGTGTCCGATCCCGAGCCGGCCGCGGCCGGGCGCCGGATCCACGTTCCGCAGGGCCGGATGCCTGGCGGTGGCAGCTCGATCAACGGCATGATCTACATTCGCGGCGACGCGCGCGACTATGACGACTGGAGCGCCGGAGGCTGCAAGGGGTGGAGCTTCGCCGAGGTGCTGCCCTATTTCCGGCGCGCCGAGAACAATGACCGTCTTGCCGGGCCGTATCACGGCACGGAAGGCCCGCTATCGGTTACCGATGTCCCCCATCATCATCAGGTGAGCGCGGCCTTTCTGCGGGCGGCGCAGCAGGTCGGCCTGCCATACAATCACGATTTCAATGGCGGCGAGCAGCTCGGCGCCGGCTATTTCCAGGTCACCCAGCGCGGCGGCGAGCGCGAAAGCACCGCAGCCGCCTACCTGCGTCCCGCCTTGGCCCGCTTCCCGAAACTGGCGCTCGAAGTGGGCGCCGAGGTTCAGCGCATTACCTTCGCCGACGGCCGCGCCAATGGCGTGATATGGCATCGCGGCGGCTCACCGATCACGGCGACGGCGCGGCGAGGCGTCGTCCTGTCCGCCGGGACGATGGGCAGCCCGCGCATGCTCATGCTGTCGGGAATCGGCCCGGCTGACCAGTTGCGCGAATGGGGCATCGACGTCCTGCGCGACCTGCCGGGCGTCGGGGCCAACTATCAGGATCACCTGCAGATCCCCAATTACTATGCGACGAGGGGGCCGATCAGCCTGCTCGGACAGGATCGCGGCCTGCGCGCCGTACGGCATTTCCTGCAGTGGTTCTTTTTCCGGCAGGGCCTTCTGACCTCGAATGTCGGCGAGGCCGCTGCTTTCGCCGATACCGATGGCGACGGCCGCGCCGATATCCAGATTCATGCCTTTCCGATCATGGTGCCCGATCATGTGCGGCCGCCGCCGGAGGGACATGGGATCACCATCAGCCCCTGCGACCTGCGCCCTCGTTCACGGGGGCGCGTGTTGCTGCGGGGGCGCGATCCAAGCCTGCCGGTTCGCATCATCGCGAATGCGCTCGCGGACGAGCGCGATGTCGCCAGCCTGGTGCGCGGCCTTCGCCTGACCCGCCTGATTGGCCGCGCGGCGGCGCTCGCTCCCTTGATCGAGCGCGAGTTGATCCTTCCCGAGCAGGATCCCGGCGACGAGGTCCTGGCCGACTATGTGCGCTCCTACTGCAAGACCGTCTACCATCCGGTCGGCACGTGCAGCATGGGCTTCGGGCCGGCGGCCGTGGTCGATGATCATCTGGCCGTTCACGGCGTCGCAGGGCTGCATGTGGTGGATGCGTCCATCATGCCGTCCATGCCGAGCGGCAACACCAATGCTCCGACGATCATGATCGCCGAGAAGGCGGCAGACCTGTTGCGTGGCCGTCCCGCGCTCGCACCCGCCGAGATTCGGCCATTGGAGGGCCACCCAGCATGAACCCCTTGATCCACTCCCGGGCCAGCCTGTCGAGCGGCGCAGCAAGGATGGCAGCCGATGCCGCGCTTGCTCATGCAGATGGGCTGGGAATCGCCATTGCGGTCGCCGTGGTCGATGATACGGGAGCGCCCTTGGTGCTGATCCGCGTCAGCCGCGCGCAGCCATCGGTCGCCGAACTGGCGCTCGACAAGGCTTATACGGCTGCCGTCACGGGTGCCCCGTCCGAAGGGTTCGGCCGGCACATGCTCTCGCAGCCCAATCTGGCGCTGGGACTCGCCAATCGGCCGCGCCTGCTGCCCTGGGGTGGCGGCATCCCCATCGTCATCGATGGGCAACTGGTCGGCGCGATCGGCGTTTCCGGCTCGATTGAGGCCGATGACATCGCCTGCGCGGAGGCCGGGATCGCCGGCCTCGCCTGAGCGTCCGAAATCCTGAAGTCGAGACCCAGATGACCGAGCACCTTGAACTGCTGCGCCGCGACGCCTTCATCGACGGTGCGTGGATAGGCGCGCCGAAGCGGTTCGCGGTAACCAATCCGGCTGATGGCGCGATCATTGCCGAAGTGGCCGATCTCGAGGTCGAGCAGGTCCGCGAGGCCATCGCGGCGGCGCAGCGCGCGCTGCCCGCCTGGCGCGCAAGGTCCGGCAAGCAGCGATCCCGGATCCTGCGTGTCTGGTACGAACTGATCATGGACAATCAGGAAGCGCTGGCCCGGCTGCTCTCGGCGGAGCAGGGCAAGCCCCTGGCCGAAAGCCGCGGCGAAATCGCCTATGGCGCCTCTTTCATCGAGTGGTTCGCCGAGGAAGCGAAGCGCGTCTATGGCGACGTGATTCCCGCGACGACGCCGGACAAGCGGATCGTCGTGATCAGACAGCCGGTGGGTGTCGTCGCGGCCATCACGCCGTGGAACTTCCCCCATGCGATGATCACTCGCAAGGCCGGGCCGGCTTTGGCGGTCGGCTGCACCATGGTGCTCAAGCCGGCTTCCGCGACCCCGCTCAGCGCGTTGGCTCTGGCTGCGCTGGCCGAACGGGCCGGCGTGCCCGCAGGCGTCTTCAACGTCGTCACTTCGAGCCGCACTGCGGCTGTGGGGACCGAGCTTTCGACCAGCCCGGCGGTCGCCAAACTCACCTTCACGGGTTCGACCCCCGTCGGCAAGATCCTGCTCAAGCAGGCGGCCGACACGGTGAAGCGAACATCAATGGAACTCGGGGGCAATGCGCCGTTCATCGTCTTCGACGACGCCGATCTGGATCGGGCCGTCGAAGGGGCGATCGCGTCGAAGTTCCGCAATACAGGCCAGACCTGCGTCTGTTCCAATCGCATTCTGGTGCAGGCGGGCGTTTACGACGCCTTTGCCGACAGGCTGGCAGCGGCGGTTCGACAGCTAAGGGTCGGGTCTGCGCTCGGCGGCGACAGCGATCAGGGGCCGCTCATCGACGGCAAGGCGGCGAGCAAGGTCGAAGAGCACATCGCCGATGCGATCGGCAAGGGTGCGCGCATCGTGACGGGCGGAAAGCGCCATGCGCTGGGTGGCACGTTCTTCGAGCCGACGGTCCTCGCCGATGCGACGCCGGCGATGATGCTGGCCCAGGAAGAGACCTTCGGGCCGGTCGCGCCGCTTTTCCGCTTCGAAACTGAAGATGAAGCCGTGGCGCTGGCAAACAATACGGAAGTCGGCCTCGCCGGGTATTTCTATACCGAGAATGTCAGCCGAGCCTGGCGTGTGGCCGAAGCGCTCGAGGTCGGCATGGTTGGCATCAATGAAGGGCTGATCTCGACCGAAGTCGCCCCCTTCGGCGGCGTCAAGGAATCCGGTCAGGGCCGCGAGGGCTCCAAATACGGCCTCGATGACTATCTGGAGCTCAAATACATCTGCTTTGGGGCCGGCCGGGACACGCGCTGAAACGGCCTGCCGCACCACGCCGGCGTTGATCTCCGCTTGCGTGGCCCCTCTTCGATGCATTTGGGCTCGCCTCCAGAAACGGCCGGACCAACTCGCCCCGGGAGGCGCCGTTTCCGGCCCGCCCTTACCGACGTCGATGACTGCGTCCGGGAATGCCTCGCCTTTCTGGCGGATGCATCGCTGTCTCGCGGACAGAGGATGAGGCGGGGAGGGGACAGCCTCATCTGGTCCCGCCGCAATGGCGATTATCATCACCGTCTTTGCCAGCGGGCCCGCACATCGCGCCTTGGCAAGACGGCGAAGTCGCAAGGCAGATCCACCGTCAGCGGTACAGGCGGGATCGCAACGCCGACCGGTGCACTGTTCGGCGCGGTCGTTCGGCCCGATCATCCCAAGGTATGATCGTTCGACCGTAAGGTCTGACTGCGTGGCCGCCCGCCCGATCCTATTCTGTCGCCAGTACAACTCGGTACAGGCAGAGAAGGGGAAATTCATGTCTTCAAGGAATGTCGCAGATCTTATCGTAGAAACCCTGGAGCAGGCCGGTGTCGAGCGCATCTATGGCGTTGTCGGCGACAGCCTCAACGGCCTCACGGAAGCGCTGCGCGAGACGGCCACGTTGCGCTGGGTCCATGTCCGGCACGAAGAGGCCGCCGCCTTCGCCGCGGCGGGAGAGGCCCAGATTACCGGCAAGCTCGCCGTCTGCGCCGGCTCCTGCGGGCCGGGCAATCTCCACCTCATCAACGGTCTGTTCGATGCCCAGCGGAGCCGGACGCCGGTGCTCGCGATCGCGGCGCAGATACCATCCGCAGAGATCGGCAGCGGCTATTTCCAGGAGACGCACCCGCAGAACCTGTTCCAGGAATGCAGCGTCTATTGCGAGCTGGTCTCCGATCCGAAGCAGATGCCGTTCGTATTGGAGAACGCCATCAGAGCGGCCGTCGGCAAGCGCGGCGTCGCAGTCGTTGTCATTCCGGGTGACGTCTCGCTGAAGCCTGCTCCTGACCGCGCACCTTCGGCGCCGCAGGGCCTGCTTCCGCCGGCCCCGGTCGTGACCCCCGCCGCAAGTGAACTCGATGCGCTCGCCACGCTGCTCAACGACGCCGAGCGCGTGACGCTGTTTTGCGGCCGGGGATGCGCCGGAGCTCATGCCGAACTCATGCAGCTCGCCGAAGCACTGAAGAGCCCGATCGTGCATGCGCTCGGTGGGAAGGAATATGTCGAATACGACAATCCCTATGATGTCGGGATGACCGGGTTCATCGGCTTTTCCTCCGGCTATGAGGCGATGCACGCTTGCGATGTCCTGCTGATGCTCGGCACCGACTTCCCCTACAAGCAGTTCCTGCCGACCGAGACCAAGATCGCGCAAGTCGACATCCGGCCCGAGAATCTCGGGCGGCGCTGCAAGCTCGATCTCGGCCTGGTGGGCGATGTCGCGTCGACGATCAATGGCCTGCTGCCGCGCCTCGACGTCAAATCGGATCGGCTTCATCTCGACGACAGCCTCACGCGCTATCGCCACGCCCGGAAGGGCCTCGACAGCCTTGCGGAAGGAACGCCTGGGAGGAAGCCGATCCATCCGCAATATCTCGCCCGGATGATCAGCGAGCGCGCAGCGGATGACGCTGCTTTCACCTTCGATGTCGGCACGCCCACGATCTGGGCGGCGCGCTATCTGAAGATGAACGGCCGGCGCCGCCTGGTCGGGTCGCTGGCGCATGGTTCGATGGCCAATGCCCTGCCGCAGGCGATCGGCATTCAGGCGGCCCAGCCCAGCCGCCAAGTCATTTCGATGTCCGGCGACGGCGGCTTCTCCATGCTCATGGGCGATCTGATCACGCTCACGCAGGAAAAGCTCCCCGTGAAGATCGTCATCTTCAACAATGGCGTTCTCGGCTTCGTGGCGCTGGAGATGAAGGCGGCCGGCTTCGTCGAGCTCGGCACGGATCTCCAGAATCCCGATTTTGCGGCGATGGCCAATGCCATGGGCATCCTCGGCGTCCGCGTCGAGGACCCCGGTGATCTGCCGCATGCCCTGGACCGCGTCCTGGCCCATGATGGCCCGGCCGTTCTCGACGTCCTCACCGCAACGCAGGAACTCTCGATGCCGCCGACCATCGGCGTCGAGCAGGCACGCGGCTTTGGCCTCTGGATGCTGCGCGCCGTGCTGAGCGGACATGGGAGCGAGATCATCGACCTCGCCGAGGCCAATCTGTTGCCTCGCTGAAGCCGAACGGTCCGATCGCGGGGTCGGGACGATGACCTTCGTCCCGACCTCGCACTCTGGCTTGCAGACACAATTTCCTAGGAACGCGGGACGCTCTCATGGATCTCACGCCGCTGTTGCTGTCGCGAATACAGTTCGCCTTCACCATCTCCTTCCACATCATCTTTCCGGCCTTCACCATCGGCCTCGCCGCCTGGCTGACCTTCCTTGAAGCCTGCGGCATGATCACGGGAGAGCGCATCTATCGGCGGCTCTCGGACTTCTGGCTGAAGATCTTCGCGGTCGCCTTCGGGCTGGGCGTCGTTTCGGGCATCGTCATGGCCTTCCAGTTCGGCACCAACTGGAGCGAGCTCGCGCGGCGGACGGGTGCTATCCAGGGTCCGCTTCTCGGCTATGAGAGCTTCACCGCCTTCGCGCTCGAGGCGGCCTTCTTCGGCGTGCTCATGTTCGGCCGCGACCGCGTTCCGCCCATCGCGTATCTGCTCGCTTGCCTGATGGTCTCGCTCGGGACGAGCCTTTCGGCCTTCTGGATCATGGTCAACAACAGCTGGATGCAATATCCGACCGGCTACAGTCTCGGCGCGAACGGCATCTTCGTGCCGACGGACTGGTCCGCGATCATCTTCAGTCCTGCGGTGTGGACGCGCTTCCCGCATATGGTGCTTGCGGCCTATGTCACATCCGCATTCTGCGTGGCCGCGACGGGCGCCTGGTACATGCTGCGCGGCAAGGCCGTGCAGGAAGGCCGCGCGATGGCCGTCATGGGACTCCGGCTGGCAGCCATACTGGTACCCGTCCAGCTCGGCTTCGGGCATCTCGTGGGCGATTTCGTGCATGATAAGCAGCCGGCGAAGTTCGCCGCCATCGAAGGCCGCTGGAACAACGAGCAGCCGGCGAGCGAGATCCTCATTGCCTGGCCCGATCCGAAGAATGAACGCAATCTCTTCGAGATCGCGGTGCCCTATCTCGGCAGCATCATCGGTTCCATGAACCTGACGTCGATGGAGCAGGGGATCAAGAGCTTCCCTCCCGCGGATCGCCCGCCCGTCGCAATCCCCTTCTTCTCGTTCCGCATCATGGTGGGCTGCGGATTGCTGATGCTCGCCCTTTCCTGGTTCGGTACATGGCTCAGCTTCAGCGAGCGCATCCTGAAGGCCAAGGTCTTCCTGATCGCGACCTCGCTTTCCTTTCCGCTCGGCTTCATCGCGACGCTGACGGGCTGGTTCACGGCCGAAGTAGGCCGGCAGCCCTGGGTCATCTATGGCCAGTTGCGGACCGCGGACGCCGTGACGCCGTCGCTGACGTCGACCGAGGTCGCGATAACGCTCACGCTGCTCGCGGTGATCTATGCGGTCATATTCGGCTTCGGCGTTCTCTATATCTACAGGCTGCTCCGCGCCGGTCCGATCCCCAACGCTGATATTTCCCTTGGTGGCACCAATCCCAAGCGTCCTCTGTCCCTGCCCGGCGCCAGCCCGGGTGTGACGGGCGCTGCAGGCATAGGAGAATGATCATGGTCGAGTTTTGGGCCTTCGTGCTCGGGCTATCAATCCTGCTCTACATCCTGCTCGACGGCTTCGATCTGGGCGTCGGCATGCTCTCACCCTTCGCCGCAAATGAGGACCAGCGGCGCAGGATGCTCGCATCGATCTCCCCGGTCTGGGATGGCAACGAGACCTGGCTCGTGGTTTCCGCCGCCACCCTGTTCGGCGCCTTTCCGGCGGTCTTCTCCATCGTCCTCGCGGCCTTCTATCTGCCGCTCTTCATCATGCTGGCGGGCCTCATCCTGCGCGGAGTTGCATTCGAGTTCCGCTACAAGGCCACCCGCAGCCGGCCCCTCTGGGACGCCGGATTCGTGGTGGGATCCTATGCGGCAGCCTTCGTGCAAGGAGCGGCCGTCGGCGCCATCGTGCAGGGCCTGCCGATCGAGAACGGCGTCTTCACCGGCAATGCGCTGAGCTGGATCAGCCCCTTCGCACTCTTCTGCGGTGTCGGGCTTTGCCTCGGCTATGCTCTGCTCGGCGCGTGCTGGATCGCGCAAAAATCAGAGGGCTCGCTGCGGGCATTCGGCTTTCGCGCCCTGCCGGGGCTGATGGCCGCGCTGCTGGCCTTTCTCATAGCCGTCTTCGTCTGGTCGCTGGCGATTCGCCTGCCGGTGCTGCATCGCTGGATTGAACGCCCCATCCTTCTGCTCTGCCCCTTGCTCGGCTTCATCGCATTTGCCGGCCTCGTGCAGGCGGTCCGCCGCGGAAGCGATCGTTTCCTGTATCTCGGCGGCGCGACGATCTTCATCGCCGCCTTCGCTGCGCTGGCCGGGTCTTTCCTCCCCTATATGCTGCCGTTCTCGCTAACGATCTGGGAGGCCGCATCGCCGGCTTCCTCGCTCGAGTTCCTCTTCTGGGGCGCGGGTCTCTTCGTTCTTCCGCTTACGCTGGCCTATACGCTGATCGTCTACTTCGTATTCCGCGGGAAGATCGTCGAGGAGCGTCGTTACTGAGCGCCGTGCCAGAGGCTCCACAAACGAAGACAGGCAGACCAAGGGTCTGCCTGTCAATGTTGCAGGAGGATCAATGTCACCTTCGATCGAGGCCAGGTTCCGGCAGAGCCATTGCCCGGCAGGACAAGCCCGGCCTGAAACGTCGCAGGCGCTGGACCAGTTCGCCGGCGCGGCGCGCGGATGCGATCGAGTCGTCGATCGCGGCCCGCGCTTCTGCGAGGTCCGGAACGGGTTTGTCGAGCCAGTTGCGGCAGGCTGCGCTCCCGAGAATGGTCGCTGTCAGCTGTTGAATGGCCTCATCGGCGATCGACACCGTCTCTGCGAGGCGCGCGAACAGGGCGACACGTTCGGGATCGCGCATGGGGATTTCTCGATCTTCCGTTCGTGCTCTTCCGAGGAAGAGCCCCGGCCCATGCGTGTACAGGCCGATGATCAGCAAGGCCGTGATGGCGAGGGCGCCAAGATTGATGACGAGCCTCGCGACGTTCTCTCCCGAAGGTGTCCCGCCTTGGCCGATCACGAAGCCGAGCGCCGACAGCAACATGCATCCTGCTGTTATCCAGGCGATCTGGCGCTTGGATCCGCAAGGGATCATGGCGATCAGCAGGACGATATAGAGAACGTTCAGGCCATAGGCCGGCGCGACAAGCGCATCGATGCTGAAAATCAGGAGGCCGGCGACCACGGCGACAGGTGTGGATACGCCTTTCTCCAGATGTCGGAGGGGCCGGAAGCGCCGTCGGGTGAGCACTTCATTGTCGTTTCCGGACGTGGGGGGCCGGTCCATCTTCATGCTCCACTGCAGGACGTTCAGCGTGGCAATGTCCTGCCAAGCCGGGGGCCCCGTTATGGGCCCGTAAAAAACATAGCGACGTGCAATGGGAAGGGATTGAACGCATTGCGACGGTTTTGAAGAAATGCGAACAGATCGGGTCTGCGGCGCGGACGCTCCTGATCGGACAATCACGGGACGAGGGTCATGGATAAGGGTTCTTATGGCGAGCGCCTCGACCAGCATTGGCACAGCAAGACGATTGTCACGGCGCTCTCGGTTGGTGGATCGCTGGCGCCCGATGTCACCATTGCCCGCATCACCGGCGGCGCCGATTTCGGCTTCGTCGATCCCGTGCCCGCTCAGGAAGGCTATGCGCTCTCGCTCGAATTGATCGACTACGCGAAGGGCGAGCTCTGGCTCGACGGCCGAAGCACGTCGCAGACAGGACTGCTGCGGAACAACTGCGCCTTCTTCGATCTTCGCAACAGCGTCGAGGCGAAGCTCGAAGATCCGTTCGACACGCTGCATTTCCATATACCGAGGCGCTACTTCGACAATCTCGCGCTCGCCGGCGGTCGGCCGCCAATGGGCGACCTTCGCGTTGTGACGGGGCAGGGCTTCCACGACCCCGTGATCACCCATCTGGGACTCGCCATGACGGCGGCGCTCGAGCATTCGGCCGAGCTCAGTCAGCTCTTCCTGGATCAGGCAATGGTCGCGCTGTGCACGCATATCGCGGCTGCCTATGGCACGGAGCTCGAACCTCGCGCCGTCGCAAGAGGGCTCGCGGCCTGGCAATTGAAACGGGCCCAGGAGATGATCGCGAGCAGGCTCGACGGAAACCTCACAATCATGGAGATCGCGGCAGCCTGCGGCCTGACGCCCAGCTATTTCGCACGCCAGTTCGCCCGCGTGACCGGAATGACCCCGCATCGCTGGCTCCTCAAGATGCGCGTCGACAGGGGGCGGCAACTTCTCGTGGAGTCGCGGATGACTATCGCCGAGATCGCGGTGGCCTGCGGATTCGCGGACCAGAGCCATTTCACGAGAGTCTTCTCACGCGAGATGGGGGTGTCGCCGAAGGCGTGGCAGGATGCACAGCGACGCTGATGTCCGGCACCGATGCGACGGGGTGCCACCCGCGTCCCCGCCACGGCCCGATCTGCAAGACGATGGCGGTGGTCGAGAAGCCATCCAGACCGACCCGGACCGGCCGCTCCGCTTCCACCGGCGAGCTGCGGCGACCGTGCATCCGATGAGGCCTGTCGTCGGCGTGTCGGCGCGGGCGATGGGTCGGCCTTTGGTGTGACGTGCTGATCGCCTGATTGGCATCAGGCGGGGCAAACCAAGGTGCTATCGCCTGTTCCCATCGTATGATTTCGCTTGCGGGCCAAACGCCTAGTCTCACGCCATTTCCACGTGCATAGGAGATGGCGCATCAATGAGCGTGACGTCCCGCCTCGGTCTGCCGATGGGCTCGCAGGCCCATCGCCCGCTGAAAGTGATCCTGTATCTGCGGGGTTCGCTCGGCCAGCGCCTATTCTTCGCATTTCGCCTCGCGATATCAGTGTGCCTGGCACTTGCGATCACCTATTATCTCGAACTCCAGAACTCGTTCTGGGCCGCGACGACTGCGGCCATCGTCTGTCAGGCCAATTTCGGCGCCTCGCTGCAGAAAGGGCGCTACCGGATCCTCGGCACGCTGACGGGCGCTCTGGTCATGGTGGCGCTGCTCGGTCTTTTCGCCCAGGAACGCGACATGCTCATTCTCAGCATGGCGCTCTTTTGTGGGCTTTGCGGTTTCGCCGCGGTCGCCCTGCAGGGCTTTGCGGCCTATGCGGCGGCGCTGGCTGGCATCACGGCAACGATCATCTTCGCCGATACGCTCACCGATCCGACCAACGCCTTTTTCCTGTCCCTCATTCGCGTCAGCGAAATCGGCATTGGCATCGGGGCGGCGACGCTCGTGATGCTCGTCACCGATCTCGACCAGGCCGGCCGCCAGCTCGCTGGCCTTTTGGAGCGCAGCGCCGGCGAGGTCGCATCCGGCTTCGTCGCTTCGATGGCCAGCGCAACCGAAACCGACGACATGCGCGCGGCAAGGCGCGAGGCTACGCACGCGCTCGCGCCGCTGAATGCGGCCATCGAAGCGACGATAGCGGGCTCGCCGCATCGTCACGCGAGGCGCGGCAATCTCAACGCCGTTCGCGACGCCCTGCTTGCCGCTCTGGTAGGCTGGCGCAATGTGGGGCACCACCCCGGCCGCCCTGGCGCAGACGGAGCCGCGACACGGGCGCATCTCGCGGAACTGGTGAGGTCTCTCGCCGCCGCGACGATCGGGCGTGATCCCGCCACACTCAAAGCGGCGAGCGTCAGGACACTGCGCGACCTCGACGCCATGCCGGGCGCCGGATCGCTCGACGGCCTGTTGAAGAGCGCGACCCGCGATGTCGTCTGCTATCTGGCCACGACGGCGGATGCGCTCCTGGTACTCCGTGGCTGCGCGGCCGAGGTGCGGCCAATCCGAAGGCGTCGCCTCGTCATTGACGATCCGCTCCTCACATTTCTCGCGGGCTTCCGCGCCTTCGCTGCCGTCCTTGCGATCTCGATCTTCGCCATCGTGACGGGCTGGTCGAGCGGCTCCTTCGCCATCGTCTTCACCGCCGTGGTGACGCTCGTCTTCGTTGCACGCGATGATGCGGCGCCGGCGTTTGCCAGGGACAATGCAATCGGCACGACCTTGATGGCCGTCGCGGGGGGATTGATCTATTTCGGGCTTCTGCCAGCCTTCACGACTTTCCCCGCGCTGCTGTGCCTCCTGTTCCTGCTGTTCGCGATGCTCGGTTTCTTGCAGGCCGGCACCTGGCACCCGATCGTCTTCCTCGCCATGACGATCAGCGCGCTGCCGATGCTCGGCCTTGGCAACCCGACCACCTATGACGCGGCCGCCTATTTCAATCTCTGCCTGGCCATCATCGTTGGTAATCTCGCGGGGGTGCTCTTCTTCGTGGTTCTGCCGGTGCCCAGCCCGCAGCTTCGGATGAGGCGCCTCATCACGCACTCGCTGCACGAACTCCGCGCGTGCATGCGCCGCGAGACGCCGGATCGTATCGAGATCTGGACGCAGCGACTTGAAAGACGGCTCGAGACCGCTCCCGCCGGGGCCACCCTCGCCGATGTCAGCGCACTTCTTTCGTTGCTGGCCGTGGGCCAGGCCGTGATTTCACTGAAATCGGCACAGCTCGATGCCGTTGAGCGGCACTTTCTCCGCCAGGGGCTCGATGCTCTTGCAGATGCGCGTCTGGACGCTGCCCGCACTCATCTGGGGGCGATGGCGGGCGCCGCCGCGGCGTCTGCAATGGGCGACCGGATCGGGGCCGCGATCGCCGTGATCATCGACGCCATTGACGGTCATCCGCACCTGCTGACCTCGGGCGGCGCAGCAACCGCTTGAAGGCTAGGAGCATAATCCATGTTTACCGAGGTCAATATTCTCGGCGTCTTTATCTCACCCTTCGTCGTGATGATGTTCGCCGCCTGGCTGATCATCACGCCGGTCACCATGATCACGACGCGCTACCGGCTTTTCAGCCGTATGTGGCACCCGGGCCTGTTCAATCTCTGCCTCTACGTGATCACCCTTTCGCTTATCGTGATCTATTTTGGAGAATATCCATGAGTGCGTCCAATACTTCAGTCGAGCCGATGTCCCCACGGGGTGGGCGGCTGATCTCGTTGCTTCGGTCGCTGTCTGCTTTTCTCGTGACGATCGCGGCCGTCGCGCTGGCCGGCTATCTCGGCTGGCGCATGTGGCAGATCTACATGTCCACGCCTTGGACTCGGGACGGAACCGTGCGCGCCTATGTCGTGACCGTGACGCCGCAGGTCTCGGGGCGGATTACGGCGCTTCCCGTGAAGGCGGATCAGTTCGTGCACAAAGGCGATCTGCTCATGGCGATCGACCAGAGCGACTATGAGATCGCACTGGCCAATGCGGAAGCCGCGGTCACCGGCGCGCAGGCCGATCTCGACAACAAGAATCTGGAGGCGCAAAGGCGCGCCGCGCTCAACGCGCTCGTCGTCTCCAAGGAGGAACAGCAGAGCTTCGCCGCGTCGGCGGCCGTGGCTGCCGCCGCACTGCAGCAGGCGATCGCCGTGCGCGACAAGGCCAAGCTCGACCTCGAGCGCACGCGGATCGTCTCCCCCGTGAATGGCTATGTCACGAATCTGCAGACGCAGCCCGGCGACTATGCGACGAGCGGCCAGCGGGCGCTTTCCGTCGTCGACAGCGACAGCTTCTGGGTCGACGGCTATTTCGAGGAGACACTGCTCTCCGGCATCCGCGTCGGAGATGCCGCGAGGGTGTCGCTCATGGCGCATCCTGAACCGTTGCCGGGCCGTGTTGTCGGCATCGGACGCGGCATCGCCGTCGCCAATGCCGAGCCGGACGGCTCGGGTCTCGCCACGGTGAACCCGGTCTTCACCTGGGTTCGTCTCGCCCAGCGCGTGCCGGTCCGCGTCGTGCTCGACGCCGTGCCGCCCTCGCTTGAGCTGGTGGCCGGGCTCACGGCAACGGTGTCCATCGTTCCCGACTGAGGCGGCGATGACGTCGAGGGGCCCGGCCAATGAGGACGAGCTCATGAAAAGGGGGGCCGCGATCTTCGCGGCCCCCTTGCTCATCGAGATGCCGGCTACTCCGGGAGGGGCGTCACCGATGGCGCAACGGCACGACGACGAGCATGGCGACGATCAGACAGAAACCGATGACAAGGCATGCGGTGAAGTCGAGTAGCCGAATGGCCACCGCGCCCAAGGCCGCGCCGCCGACAAAGGCCAGCCAGTTCAAGAGCGAGGTCGATGCATTGGGCCATGTCACCTTGGCCTCCGATATGCGCGCGATCGACTGCCCGAAGCGGAAGAGCATGCCGGTCACGAAGCCCTTGCCGACATCGACCCCGCCAACCGCCTGATGCAGGACGTTCTGGATGCCCATCGTCAGGGCGACGATCATCACGCAGAAAAGCGAAAGCGAAGCGAGCGATGCCAGGATCGCGGCAGCGAACAGTCCAGCCTCGAGCGCGAGTACGCGAACGATCAGCCGGGCGCCGAAATGGTCGGCGACCCATGTGCCGACGGCAGAGCCCGCGACGAAAGCGGAGATGACGCCGAGAACGGCGACGAGGTCGGGCACCGCCCAGTCGGCGACGGAGATGCCGAGATGGGTGCTGTTGCCGCTCATGAACGAGACATAGAGGTGGTTGAAGCGGACATAGGCAGCCGCATCGAGAAAGCCGGCGAGACCCGTCAGCGTGAGGGCGAAAGCAAACGGGTAGCGCGCCGCCGAGCCTCCTTGAGGGGCGGTGGACGGCAGCGGCGCGCTGGCCGTCGGGGCCTTGAGGTCGGCAGCAACTGGGATTTGCAGGGGGATATTTGCGGTCATATCGATACGTCGCCTCGGGAGGTTGGGACAATGCGAAGCAAGCGCTTCGGCTCGGCTGGCACCGCCCACCTCTGGGACAGACATGTCGGGAAGACGGACCCGAATCCTGTCGGCCATGACGTCGACCACGACGTCGGTCATCCGGCGGCATGAGTGCCGCCGCGGCGGACCGACCCGCTGCGACGAGATGGCAGGAATTGGCCGAGAGCGTTCGGCCGTCACGCGGCGTCGTTTGACGATCGACGCTTCGAAACGGAAGCGGCGCGGTGCCTTGCCGAAGGTCGCACTCTGTGCCGACCGCTGCCATCATACTGATGTTGACGCGATCACCGGACAGTCAGATCGCAGTCATACGATCGTATAGGTAATTCATACCGCCATTCAATGGAGCCCTATATCCGGCCAGGGCTATCTTTATTGGGCAGAAACACCAGAGACATCCGACTGGGATTTCGCAAAATATCCAGATATAGGCGAAATCTATATTTGATACACGCTGTATCATCGGACGATCTGCTTGGAATTGCCATCAAATCTAGTCCCAATAGCGAGGATCTCTCGATGACTATCCTGAAGCAACCGATCGTTGGCACCAAAGGTGCGGACATCGTCGGGCCGCGCAATCCGGAAGTCGAGGCGCAGAACCCCGACATCCTGATCCCGCCGCTTTCCGACCATGGCGGCATCCCGAACCTCAAATTTCCCTTTGCCATGGCGCACAATCGTCTGGAGGACGGCGGCTGGGCACGCGAGGTGACACAGCGGGAGCTCGGCTCGCTCAAGGAACTCGCGATGGTCAACATGCGCCTGCCGGCTGGCGTGGTGCGTGAACTGCACTGGCATAAGGAGGCCGAATGGGCCTATGTGCTCAAGGGCCGCGTGCGCTTCTATCTCGTCGACGACCAGCGCCAGACGCTCATCGAGGATCTCGGTCCTGGTGATCTGTGGCTGGCTCCGGCCGGCTTCCCGCATGCGATCCAGGGCCTCGAGGAAGGCACGGAGTTCGTGCTCGTTTTCAACGACGGCAATTTCTCCGAGAATCAGACGCTGCTCGTGACGGAACTGTTCGCCCATACGCCGCGCGAGGTGCTGGCCAAGAACTTCGGCGTTCCCCCCGAGGCCTTCGAGGGCACCCCGGCTCAGGAGAAGTACATCTTCCGCCAGCCGGTCCCGCCGCCGCTCGACGAAGTGCGCAAGCAGCTCGGTGCCGTCACATTCACCGACAAATATGTCTTCCGCGCCTCCGAAGTCGCCGCGACGCCGTTCCCGGGGGGCGCCACGAAGGTGATCGACTCGAAGACCTTCGGCGTCACCAATCTCGCAGCCCTCTTCATCGATCTCGAGCCGGGCGGCCTGCGCGAGATCCACTGGCACCCGGATGCCGATGAGATTCAGTATTACGTCAGTGGCAAGGCCCGCATGACGGTCTTCGATGCGGTCGCCAATGCTCGCACGTTCGACTTCGTCGCCGGCGATGTCGGTTACGTTCCCAAGACGCTCGCCCACTATATCGAGAATATCGGCGACGAGCCGATGCGCGTCCTGAATGTCTTCCATACCGGCGAGTACAAGGATGTCTCGCTCAATAACTGGCTGGCGCTGACGCCGAAGCATCTCGTCGAGGGCCATCTCGATGTCGGTGATCCGCTGATGTCGTCACTCCGTTCCACGCGTCAGCCTGTGGTGAAGGGCTGACCCGAAGCGTCCGTGCCGGCGCAGAGGATACTCGGCCGGCACAATAACGCCCATGGCAAGCGGCGATGATCGGACGGTCCGGATACCGCTCCGCTCTGCCGCTTCGCCTCGGCGACGCCGTCTCCAGCGGATCGCCCGCCTGCCGAAGCCGCTCGATCAGCTTCGCGCGACGCGGCGGCTTTCGATCAGGAAACGACGCCGGATATTCGAGATATGCAGGGATCCGGCCCTGAAAATCCCCTCGCGCCCGGGATGCCACCGTCGTCCGCGTTCGGTTGGCCCGTCCTTCCCGGGGGGGCAACCGCCAGCGAAGCAAAGCCCTTCGCCGAGCCCTCCGCGTCCACCGCGCCGCCCCCGTCTCGGGCCATCCCGGTCGCGCCCCATTTTTCGTCCTCCCCGAAAGGAGCCCATCATGGCCAAGGTTCTCTGCGTTCTCTATCCCGATCCCGTCACCGGCTATCCGCCGGCCTATGCCCGGGACACAATCCCCGCGATCACCGCCTATCCCGGCGGCCAGACGACCCCGACCCCGGTCGGGCCGCTCGGCTTCAAGCCGGGCGAACTCGTCGGCTGCGTTTCGGGCGAGCTCGGCCTGCGCTCCTATCTGGAGAAGCTCGGCCACGAATTGATCGTCACCAGCGACAAGGACGGCGCCGATTCGGAGTTCGATCGCCATCTGCCGGATGCGGATGTCGTGATCTCGCAGCCCTTCTGGCCCGCCTATCTGACGGCGGAGCGGATCGCCAAGGCCAAGAAGCTGAAGTTGGCGCTGACCGCCGGCATCGGCTCCGACCATGTCGATCTGCAGGCCGCCGCCGCCCACGGCGTCACCGTCGCCGAGGAGACCTATTCCAACAGCATCAGCGTCGCCGAGCATGTCGTGATGATGGTGCTGTCGCTGGTCCGCAACTACCTGCCGGCGCATCAGATTGCGGCCAATGGCGGCTGGAACATCGCCGATTGCGTCAGCCGCAGCTATGATCTCGAAGGCATGCATTTCGGCACGATCGCGGCCGGCCGCATCGGCCTCGCCGTGCTGAGGCGCCTGAAGCCCTTCGATGTTCATCTGCACTATATGGACCAGCATCGTCTGCCCGAGGCGGTCGAGAAGGAACTGGGACTGACCTTCCACGAGACGCCGGAATCGCTCGTCGCGGCCTGCGACGTGATCAACCTTCAGACGCCGCTCTATCCCTCGACCGAGAACATGTTCGACGACCGCATGTTCGAGCATGTGAAGCGCGGCTCCTATCTGATCAATACTGCGCGCGGCAAGCTCTGCGATCGCGACGCGGTGGTGCGGGCGCTGAACTCGGGCAAGCTCGCGGGCTATGCTGGCGATGTGTGGTTCCCGCAGCCGGCCCCGGCCGATCATCCCTGGCGGACGATGCCTTTCAATGGCATGACGCCGCATATGTCCGGCAGCTCGCTATCGGCCCAGGCACGCTATGCCGCCGGCACGCTCGAGATCCTCGAATGCTTCTTCGAGGGCCGTCCGATCCGTCCGGAATATCTGATCGTCGATGGCGGCAAGCTCGCGGGCACCGGCGCGCAATCATACAAGCTGCGTTGAGGGCCGCGGATTACGACCGCCAAGAGGCGGCGGGATTGTCACGGCGCCGCGCATCTCGCTCTGGTGCTTGTCGTCTCCGCTGTCGTGAGCGCCTGGATCGGCCGGCTCCTGCTTTTTGTCGTGTCACCTCGGGGTCGATGCCATCAGCATCGATCCCGATACGCGGTCGACAACGGCCTCCAGCGGAAGGACGCAGCCGGGCTGCGGTGCACTCAAGACTCTCAACAGCCGCGTCATACGCTTGAGCGGGCTGGGCGTGTTTGACCGTATCTTCGTCGGACGCGCCGACGAGCGGCCGACGCCCGAGCGCATCATGATCGATGCGGCGCATCTGAAGGCTCACGACACTGCAGTGAGCGGCCAAGGGCGTCGACTCATGAACCTTCCCGCCCGTGCTTCAGCCGAGGGTTTCCACCCCATCCCGCTGCCATGATGATCTCGACCGTCGTCCGAGGCGTATCAGAAGTGGAAGCTCTTTGAAGAGCCGTGAGTGAGCCTTTTGGTGGCTCGGCCCCAACGTCTCCGATATTGATGCAAGTCAAAGTGGCAAAATGGTTCCGGTGCTAGCGTTCGCTGTCGAAGAGGGCATTTGATGCCGTGATGGGTCGCTCTATCCCGACCGGAGGATCGACTAGCGCGACACGAGAAATTCTTGGGGAGCGATCAATCCATGTGTATCGCTTGCAGTCCGTTCGCCGGCGCCCTCGCCAAAGCCATCTCGCGCCGAAGAGTTCTGAAACAAACGATCGCTGGCATCGCCCTTGCCGGCACGGCGCGTAGCTTCCTTTGCAGCCCGGCGCAGGCGGCGACTGAGAGCGTCGATACGCTCTATGTTGGCGGCCCGATCGTCACGATCAATGATTCTCAGCCGTCCGCCGAGGCGGTGCTCGTGCGTGGCGGCAGAATTGTCGCCGTGGGCTCCCGTGCCGAGGTCGAAAGCCAAGCGACAGGTCTGATCACGACCGTCAACCTCATGGGCAAGACGATGCTCCCCGGCTTCGTCGATCCGCACGGCCATGTCGTGATGGTCGGGCTGCAGGCCCTCGCAGCGAACCTTCTGCCGGCGCCTGACGGCGAGGGCAACAGCATTCCTGCGTTGCAGCGCATCCTGCGCGACTGGATCGCCAGGAACAGCGAGGTCATCAATCGCTACGGCGTCATCGTCGGCTTCGGCTACGATGACTCACAGCTTGAGGAGCAACGCCACCCGACCCGCGCCGACCTCGACGCCGTTTCACCGGCAACTCCGATCCTGATCGTCCACCAGTCGGGCCACCTCGGGGTCCTGAACAGCAAAGCCCTCGAGGATGCAGGTCTGATGAAGGGGGCGCCCAATCCGCCCGGCGGCGCGCTGCGTCGCGAAGCCGATGGAGAGACGCCAAACGGCGTTTGCGAGGAGGCGGCCTTCTTCGGTGCCGCCGGCAAGCTTCTCGGCCGTCTCGACGCGCAAGCCTATCTTGAAATGATCAAGGCGGGCGCCGCGTTCTATGCTTCTTTCGGCTACACGACCGTCCAGGAGGGTCGTGCCATGCCCGGCAGCGCGACCATGCTGGCGAGGGCAGGCGAGGCCGGGCTGCTCGATGTCGATGTCGTCGTTTATCCCGACATCTTTCAGTCAATTGGGGAGATTGCGCCGTCGCGCGACTACAAGAACCGCGTCCGGATCGGCGGCGCGAAGGCGACCATCGATGGTTCGCCCCAGGGCAAGACGGCGTTTCTCTCGCAGCCCTACTACAAGCCGCCGGAGGGGCAGCGCCCCGACTATCGCGGCTACGCGGCGATCACCAAGGAGCAAATCGTCGACGCCGTCGATCTCGCCTTCGCCAATGGGTGGCAGATCCTCACCCATGCCAACGGCGACGCGGCGGTCGACTGGTTGATCGAGGCGGTCGGGACGGCGACCGCGAAGCACGGTCCCGGCGATCGGCGCGCTGTCCTGGTACACGGCCAGACTGCGAGGCTCGACCAGTTGCCGAAGCTGAAAGAACTCGCTGTCCTGCCCTCCTTCTTCCCGATGCATACCTACTATTGGGGCGACTGGCATCGCAGTTCGGTCTTGGGACCAGAGCGGGCTGAACGCATCTCGCCCTGCAACTCGGCGCGGAAACTCGGCATGATCTTTACGAGCCATCACGACGCGCCGGTCGCGAACCCGGACGCGATCCGCGTGCTGTCGGCGACGGTTACCCGCGTGACGCGCTCAGGCTATGTGCTCGGGCCCGAGGAAAGGGTTGATACGCTGACCGCGCTCAAAGCCATGACGATCTGGCCGGCCATTCAGTACTTCGAGGAGGCGAGCAAGGGCACGATCGAGACCGGCAAGCTCGCCGACTTCGTGATCCTGAGCGCCAACCCGCTCGCCGTGAAACCCGAGGAGTTGATCACACTCAAAGTCGTCGAGACGATCAAGGAGGGAAAGAGCGTCTACCGCGCGGCCTGAGGGATCGGAGCAGAGCGTACGATCTCGGGCCGCAGGGCACGAGCATCTTGCTGAAAAGGACGCGGACGAAGGACAATCCCCAGCGCGATTGCAGCCGCTGAGGTCAAGGCCAGCCACGTGACGCCGAGGGAAGCCTGGAGCGCGGGCGGAACCGCACCGATGCTCGCGATAAGCTGCCTGCTTGACTGTGCCGCCGTGCGGGAGAACGCCTACAGTATCGCCGATATGCGCGCGAACACCTGGCTCGCGGGGCCGCCCGGCTGCGGCCACGACATGATAAACGAACAGCCCGAAGAACTGCGCTGCGCTGGTCGACGCTGCCGTCCAGCGACAGGTCGAGCCGCTGATGGAGCAGATCGACCAGATGGATTTGCGGCTGCGCCTCACCGATGCGGTCTCCGGCGTCTTCCTGATTCTCGGCTTGGCCGGCATGGCGAACTGGGTCTTGGGTCGTCGCAAGCGATGGCGGCGCACGATCTCAGACTGCAGATCGTCGCCGCCTTCATCCTCATCCTTTGCATCTCGCAGGTCCATCTGCTGCCTGTGGCGGCGATCGTCCTTGCCGTGTCTGTGACGGTCGCCTGGCTCATGCGACTGGAAAGGCACCTTTGGCATCGGCTGCAGCATGTCGAGGGCTTCATGGCGCTGCTCTTCCTGATGCTGCCGCTGACGACGCCGGCACAGCCGATCGCCTCGATCGGCGTCGTCACGGCCAGCCTCGAAGGGCTGGAGCGGGCCGCGCTGATAGCCTGCAAGGCTTCCGCCTGCGTTCTCGTGCTGATGGTGATGCTCGGGCAGGTCGAAGCGTCTCGCCTCGGCGCGGCGTTGCGCGATCTTGGATTGCCGGAGCCGGTAGCACGCCTCATCGCCATGACGGCGCGCTATCTCCAGTTGGTCCGCGACGAGGCCCGCCGGCTTCACGACGCGATGCGCGCGCGGCTTTCGACCCCGCTCCAGCCGTCACACATGGCGGAGCCACGGCAATCTGATCGGCATGCTGCAGGTGTGCGCGCTCGACAGGTCGCGCCGCATCGAGGAGGCGATGCTGTGCCGTGGCTATGGCGGGCGCTTCCCACGTCGTGCACACTCGCCGCCGACGGGGCCGGACTGGATGCGTTTCGCCGCCGTCGCCGTCGTCGGGGCAGACAGATTTTGAGCGCGCTCATCGCGTTGGAGGATGTCGGCGTCACGCGCGATGGCATCGCCGTATTGCACGGCGCCACCCTCAGCCTTGTCGCCGGCCAGCGCCTCGCGATCGTCGGCCCCAACGGCGCGGGCAAGACGACGCTGCTGCGCACGATCGTCGGCCTCGAAAAGCCTGCGAGCGGCACAGTGCGGCTGTTCGGAGCCGCCTGCGGCGAAGAGCGCCCGTTCCGGCAGTACCGGCCGCGGATCGGCTATCTCTTCCAGGACAGCGACGATCAGCTCTTCTGCCCGACGGTGATCGAAGACGTCGCCTTCGGCCCGCTCAATACTGGCTGCGATGAGACGGAGGCGGAACGACGCGGTGTGGCCGCACTGGCAGATCTCGGCATCGGCCATCTTGCGGAGCGCATTAGCCATCGCCTGTCAGGCGGTGAGAAACGCCTCGTCTGCTTCGCCGGACTCCTCGCCATGAAGCCGGATGTGCTCATGCTCGACGAGCCCACCAACGGCGTCGACAATAAGAACGGCCGCCGTCTGAGGTACGCACTCCGCGCCTTCCCGGGCGCGATGCTGCCCGTCTCGCACGACGCGGCCTTCGTGGCAGACTTCGCGACCCGCGCCATGATCATCGACGGCGGCACGCTTCAGCCTGCGGAGATCCACGCCCATGCCCATACGCACAGCCATCTCCATCTACATCCGGCCCCGCCATCCGCCCGGTGAGGCGTCGCTTCGCGCGGGCATGAGCCCACAGAGACTGTACGCTTCGAGCGGGAAAACGGCAGCGTTTGCGGTTCACAGTTCTGAATTGAAGTATGGTGCACCCGAAGGGATTCGAACCCCTGGCCTCTGCCTTCGGAGGGCAGCGCTCTATCCAGCTGAGCTACGGGTGCGGCCGGTCGCGCCAAGGCGCGTCGCGGTCTTCATAGCCGAACGATCTCGCCGCTTCAATGGTGAATGGCGATGGATCGCGCGCTATCCCCGGATCGCAGGCGGGGCGATGCGATGCATCCCAGAGGTGATCGCCTGGGGCGGGATCGCGCGGTACGGGCGGGGCGCGAGCCTCGGGAAGGGGCTTTTCATGCCTGCCGCAGACGGCCTGATCGCCGGCTCTCCATGAGGTTGGAACGCATTTGCGAGTTTCGCGACAAAATCGCGGTGAAAATTGAAATTCGGGGGCCGAATTGAAATCATACCCCTGTCAACTTTATGATTTTGAACAATAATGCTCGAAAGGTTTGCGAGGCTGGGCTGTCCTTGGGGCTGTTGATGCGTTCTGGTTGTCGTGATCGACCCGGGGCGCGTCCCTGTTCGATCGATCCCGGCCGACGGTTCTGGCCGATGGCGCGGCGGTGTCGAGGTCTTCGCCGAAGAATGGTCGCGGCGCCTGTTCGCGGCCTGGATATGGAACGACATGACTCTCGCGGCATCGAAGCCCCTCACCGACGCGGTCTCGCTTTCCGGGATCAGCAAGAGCTATGACGGCCGCCTGGTACTGAGCGAGCTGTCCCTCGATGTCGCGCCCGGCGAATTTCTCGCCATTGTCGGCCCGAGTGGCAGCGGCAAGACGACCGTCATGCGGATCATCGGCGGCTTCGAGACGCCGGATGCGGGCACGGTCGCGATTGCGGGCGAGGATGTGACCTTCCTCCCGGCCGAAAGGCGCAAGGTCAATACGGTCTTCCAGTCCTATGCGCTGTTTCCCCATATGAGCGTGCTCGAGAACGTCGCCTATGGGCCGCGCATGCAGGGCGCTTCGCGCGCGGCGCGGCGGGCCAAGGCGCGGGAATTGCTCGATCTCGTGCGCCTCTCCGAGGCGGCCGAGCGGCGGCCGCACGAACTGTCCGGCGGCATGCAGCAGCGCGTGGCGCTCGCCCGCGCGCTCGCCAACGGGCCGGCGGTGCTGCTGCTCGACGAGCCGCTCGGCGCGCTCGACCGCAAGCTGCGCGACGAGATGCAGCGCGAGCTGCGCCGGGTCCAGACCGAACTCGGCGCCACCTTCATCTATGTGACGCACGACCAGGACGAGGCCTTCGGCATGGCCGACCGGCTCGCCGTCATGCGCGATGGCCGCTTCGAGCAGATCGGTGCCCCGGCCGCAGTCTATGACGAGCCGGCCAATGCCTGGGTCGCGCTCTTCGTCGGCAGCGCCAATGTCTTTCGCGCGCGCGTCGAGCGGGCAGGGGGGGCACTGGTCTCCGATTACGGGCCGATCGCGGCTGGCTATGTCGCGCCGGAGCTTGGCGTCGGCGATGTCGCGCTGGTCGTCGTCCGGCCGGAGGCGACGCATTTTCTGCCGGCCGATGCCGGCGCGGCCACAGGCCCGAACCGCATTGCGGCGCGGATCGTCGACAGTGTCGCAATCGGGCCATCGCTGCGCCTGCGCGCGGTGACGGCGGGCGGCACGGCCTTCGAGGCGGTGGTGCAGCGTCAGTCCGATCGTCCTGGAGCCGATTTCGCGCCCGGTTCCGCCTCTTCTTCGCCCGAGGCGCTGGCGCCCGGCGATCCCGTTCTCGTCACCTTCGGCGCGGCGTCGGTCCGCGCCTATCGCGACGAGCCCACAGCCTGATTTTCGTTTTCAATAGAGGAATAACGCCGATGGTCGATCGCTCATCTCCTCCGAAATCCCTGCTCAGCCGGCGCACCATGCTCGGCCTGCTCGGTGCGGCCCCCGCAACGGCGGCGCTCTCCGCGGCCTTTCCCGGCTCGCTCCGGGCGAATGCGGCCGGCACGGGCCAGCTCAACATCTATAGCTGGCCGGACTATTTCTCGGCCGACAACCTCGCCACCTACGCCAAGAAGTCGGGCGTGACGCCGAACATCACGACCTATGATTCCAACGAGACGCTGTTTGCCAAGCTGAACAGCCCGGCCGGCGCCGGCTTCGATATCGTCATCCCGTCGTCGAGCTGGATCAAGCAGCTGGCCGATAAAGGCCTCTTGGCCGAGCTCGACCACACCCGGCTGAACCTCGCCTCGCTCGACCAGGACCTGCTCGATCGCGACTATGATCGCGGCAACAAATATTCGATCCCGAAGGATTGGGGCCTGCTCGGCGTCGTCTACGATCCTGAAGCGACCGGCGGCGAGATCAAGACCTGGGAGGATTTCTTCAAGGCCGGCGAGCGGCCCGAGGTCTCCGGCAAGATCCGCCTGTCGGATTCGGGCTGGGAGACGATCGGCACCGAGCTCTGGCTGCAGGGCAAGGACTGGAACACCGCGACCGTCGAGGAGATCAAGGCGGCCGGCGAGCGGCTGAAGAGCTTCGCCAAGCATGTGAAATCCTTCTCGGGCCTCGATCCGAACGCGGTCGCAAACGGCTCGATCGTGATGGCACAGACCAACCAGGGTACGGCGCGGGCCGCGATCGGCCTCAATCCGAAGCTGAAATGGTCGGTTCCGGGTCCGTTCAGCGAGCTCTGGGTCGACAATTACGCGATTCCCAAGAACGCGCCGAATGTCGACCAGGCCTATGATTTCCTGTCGTTCATGCTGCAGCCCGACGTCCAGCTCGCCGAGACGAAATATGTCGGCTTCCCGGCGGCGGTCGCGGGGCTGCGCGAGAAGATCGGCGCCGATACGCCGAATGCCGACCTGATTTTCGGCGGCAAGGATCTCGACTTCAAGAAGCTGACCTCCTTCGTCGTCAATCCCGAGACCATCGGCACCTATCTCCAGGTTCAGACGGAGATCCAGGCGGCCGCCGGCTGAGTTCCCGGAACGGTTCGGCAGCCCGCACAGCCTAACCCTCCCCTCGCGGGAGGGTTCAAGCGGAGTTTGGATCGAGCAGCGATGCTCTCAAGAAAGCTCCGTCATCCCGGGCGAAGCGGAGCTTCGACCCGGGACCCATTCAGCCGTATTGTTTGCCGCAAGGCGACCTTCGCTTCCGCTGAATGGGTCCCGGGTCAAGCCCGGGATGACGGACGCGAAAGGCGTTGGCGTCTGGTTGCAAATGCTGGAATGGAATAGATCTCGGCCGTGTCGACCCTCACCTCAGTACCTCTTGACGTAATCAAGCCTGCTCGCGGCCGGCTCGGTGCGCCCTCCGCCCGGTTGGTCGATCATCTTCTGGCGGGCATCCCGACGCTCTGGCTCGCGCTGTTCTTCCTGGCGCCGCTCGGCTTCACCGTCGTGTTCTCGTTCGGGCGCAATATTTTCGGTGGCGTCGAACTCGCCTTCACCCTCGACAATTACAGGACCGCGCTGTCCGGCTTCTATGGCGCGACGTTCATCCGCACCATCATCTTCGCCGCGTCGGCCTCGGCGCTTTGCCTCGCCGTCGCCTATCCGGTCGCCTATTTCATCGCGCGCCACACCAGCCGCCATCGCGTGCTGGCGATCGTGCTGATCCTCATTCCCTATTTTTCGAGCTTCCTGATCCGCGTGATGTCGCTGCACATGCTGATGTCGCGCGATGGCTTTGCCGAAGCGGTGCTGAACGTGCTGAATCTTCACTCGGGGCCGCTTGACGTGCTCGATACGCAGACCGCCGTCTTCATCGGCATGGTCTATGCCTATCTGCCGATCGCCATCGTGCCGCTCTATGTCGTGCTCGACCGCATTCCGCGGCCGCTCTTGGAGGCGAGCCGCGATCTCGGCGCCTCGCGGCTCGAGACCTTTTTGTTCGTGACGCTGCCGATGAGCCGGCCCGGCATCGCGACGGCCGTGCTCCTGACGGCCGTGCCCATGCTGGGCGAAATGGTGATCCCGAAGCTGCTCGGCGGCAGCCGCGGCGTGCTGATGGGGCAGGCGCTCTCCTCGCAATATCTGCAATCGCAGAATTATCCCCTCGGCTCCGCCATGGCGGTGCTGATCCTGCTCGCGATCGCGGTGATCGTCGCCGGCCTCGCGCGGCTCACCAAGGGTTTCGCGGAGGTCGGCCAATGAGCATTTCGACAGCCAGCCGGGGGCAATGGGGTCAGCGCGCCACCGATTGGGGGCTGTTCCTCTGGTATGTCGCCGCCATCGTCTTCCTGTTCGGACCGATTTTCGCGGCTCTCGTCTATTCGTTCAATCTGGGCGTCGTGAACAAGCAGACCGCGACCATCACCGGCTGGACGCTCAAATGGTACCCGGCGGCCTGGAACGATCTCTCGTTGCGCCGTGCCGTGCAGACGAGCCTCGTCCTGGCCTTCTGGTCGGCGCTGATATCGATCATCATCGGCTCGGCGCTCGGCTATGCGCTGGTGCGCCACCCGAGCCAGATCGCGCGCAAGGTTCTGGCCGGCTTGACCTATGTGCTGCTGATCGTGCCGGAGACGGTGATCGGCGTCTCGCTGCTGCTGGCCTATGCGGTGACGCGCATTCCGCTCGGCATGGCGACGCTCGTCGCCGGCATCACGCCGATGGCGATCGCCGTCGTGGCGCTGATCGTGCGGGCGCGCGTCTTGACGCTCGACCGGCGCGTGGAGGAGGCCGCCGCCGATCTCGGCAGTTCGCGGCTGAAGACGCTCTGGTTCATCATCCTGCCGCAGATCGCCCCGGCCGTCGCTGCGGGCGGCATCATGGCCTATACGTTTTCATTCGATAATCTCGTTGTCTCGGCATTCCTGACCACGCCGCAGGTCAACACGCTGCCGGTCTATCTCTATGGCAGCCTGCAATATGGCCCGTCGCCGGCCGTCTATGCTGCCGCCGCCGTCGTGTTCGTCTTCACGCTCCTGATGCTCGGCATCGCCGCACTGCTCTATCGGCTGGCGCGACGGTCGGGCGCCGCCATGACGATCGCCTGAGATGACGATCGCCCGAGATCATGACTATCGCCCCAACAAGGTCCGCGCCCGTGCCGATGCCGTCTTATAACGCCCTTCTCGACGTCCCGAACTATCCGGCCGATCGCTATGCCTCGCTCGCCGACCGGCTGAAGCGGCTACTCGCCACCGAGGCGGATCTTCTGTTCATCCAGGCCGAGGCGATCCTGGCGCTGGAGGCGGTCGCGGCCAGTATTGCGCGGCCGGGGCTCACCGCGATCAACATCATCACCAGCCCCTATGGCACCTATTTCAGTGCCTGGCTCAGGCGCGGCGGCGTCACGGTCCATGACGTGGTCGCCGAGCCGGGACAGCCGATCGAGCTCGTGGCGGTGAAGGCCGCGATCAACGATCTGCCGTCGCTCGATATCCTCGCCGTTGTCCATGGCGAGGCGGCGAATGGCGCGTTGAACCCGATCGCCGAGATCGCGGCGCTCGCCCGGGCGCGCGATGCCCTCGTCGTCGTCGATGCCGTCGCCTCGGTCGGTGCCCATCCGCTCGCCATCGATTCACTCGGCGTCGACATCGTCGCGATCGGGCCGCAAAAGGCGCTGGGCGGGCCGGTGGGGCTCTCGGCCGTGACGGTGAGCGAACGCGCCTGGGCGCACATCGCCGCGACGCCGCGCTTCTCGCCCTCGATTCTCTCGCTGCTGGACCTCAAGGAAAACTGGCTCGATCGCGGCCGTGGCGTGCTGCCCGGTACGCCACCGCCGCTCGACTTCTGGGCGCTGGAAGCCGCCGTTGACCGCGTCGAGGCCGAGGGCATAGACCGCCTCGTCGCGCGGCATCAGCTGGCGGCTCGCGCCAGCCGGGCAGGGCTGCGCGCGCTCGGCATCGAGCCATGGATCAGGGATGACCATGCCGCCTCGGCGCTCGTGACGGCTGCGCCGGTGCCGGAAGGGATCGACGCGGAAGTGCTGATCGCGACGGCGGCCGAATTCGGCATCGCGCTCGGCCGTGGCTTCGGCGATATCAAGGATCGGCTGGTGCGCTTCGATCATACCGGCGCGCGCGCGGCCTTTGCCTCCGTCATTGCCAGCGTCGTCGGCTATGGCGCGGCGCTCGGCAAGCTCGGCATCACGGTCGATGTCGGCGCGGCGGCCGAGGCCGTGGCGCTCACCTATGCGCTCGCCATTCTCTGAACCGTCGATCATCCGGAGCAAGCGCGCATGGCCGAACGGCTCATCCATCTGAACGCCTTCGAGAACGCCTCGCCGGTCAATATTTCCTCCGGCCTCTGGCGCCATCCGGAAGACCAGTCGCATCGCTACAAGGATGTCCGTTACTGGATCGAACTGGCGCAGATGCTGGAAGGGGCGGGCTTCGACAGCATCTTCATGGCCGATGTGCTCGGCATGCTCGACGTCTATCAGGGCAAGCCCGACGCGGCGCTGCGGACAGCGACCCAGGTCCCGATCAACGACCCGACCACGCTGGTTTCGGCGATGGCGGCGGCGACGCGGCATATCGGCTTCGCCATGACGGTCTCGCTCACCTATGAGCAGCCCTATGCCTTCGCCCGCACCATGACGAGCCTCGACCATGTGAGCGGCGGCCGTGTCGGCTGGAACATCGTCACCTCCTATCTCGATAGCGCCGCGCGCAATCTCGGCCGGGCCGAGCAGATGTCGCATGACGAGCGCTATGATCGCGGCGACGAGTTCATGGAGGTGCTCTACAAGCTCTGGGAGGGCTCGTGGGAGGACGATGCCGTCGTGATCGACAAGGCGAGGGGCGTCTATGTCGACCCGGCGAAGGTCCATCCAATCCGCCATCAGGGTCCGTATTTCAGCGTGCCCGATGCCTTCATCGCCGAACCGTCGCCACAGCGCACGCCGGTGCTGTTCCAGGCCGGCTCGTCCGCGCGCGGCCAGCAATTCGCGGCAACGCATGCCGAGGGCGTGTTCGTGCATGGCACGCGGCCCGAGGTGATCGCGCCGGTCGTCGCCAATGTCCGCGCGCGGGCCGCGGCCCTTGGTCGTGATCCCAGGAGCGTCAGGGCCTTCGCCGTGACGACCATCGTCGCGGCCGAGACGGATGAGGCGGCGCAGGCGAAATATGCCGAGCTGCTCTCCTATGCCGATTATGAGGGCGCGATGGTGCAGTTTGCCGGCCCGCTGGGTGTCGACGTGTCGAAATTCGACCCCGACCAGCCTCTGACCGAAATCAACCCGAACGCCGCCCATTTCACGCGGCACCTCTTCGCCGATGCCGATCCGGACCGCGTCTGGACGCTGCGCGACATCGCCGACTATATGGGCGTCGGCGGCATGGGGCCGAAATTCGTCGGCTCGGGCAAGACGATCGTCGACGAGATGCAGCGCTGGGTCGACATCGCCGATCTCGACGGCTTCAACATCACCTATGCGATCCGCCCCGGTACCTTCGCCGACACGGTGAAATATGTCGTGCCGGAACTGCGTCGCCGCGGCCTGATGCGGCCGGCCTATCAAGGCACGACGTTTCGGGAGAACATCTATGGCGCCGGCCAGGCACGGCTTCGGGATGATCACCCGGGCAAGAAATTCTGGCGGGGTTGATGTTCTGTGACGCCCCCTCCCTAACCCTCCCCCGCTTTGCGGGAGAGGGGACCCGCTTGAATTCGGCGGGCTCGACGCTTCGTAGAGCGCGGTATGTCCCCTCTCCCGCAAAGCGGGGGAGGGTTAGGGAGGGGGCATGCCACGCTCTACTGTCAACGCTTGAACCCCGTTCACGGATGAATGGGTCCCGGGTCTCCGCTTCGCTCCGCCCGGGATGACGGCAGCGCGTGGAGATGGCAGAGAAATGACGACCAGTATCCACAATGAGGCCAAACATGTTTTCGCTTCCCGCCGCGCAGTCCTTCATGAAGGCAGAGGGGATCGATGGCTGGCTGCTCTATGATTATCGCGGCAGCAATCTGTTCTTCTGGAGTCTGCTCGGCGAGAGCAGGGCGCCGACGCGTCGGGCCTTCCTGATCGTCCCGCGCGAAGGCGAGCCGGTGCTCGTGCTGCACACCGTCGACCAGATGTTCTTCATCGACTTCAAGGTCGAGAAGCGGATCTATCGCGGCTGGGAGGAGATGCGCGCCATCGTCCGCGAACTGCTGGGCAATACGAAGCGGCTCGCGGTGGAATATTCGCCGATGGGCGCCGTGCCGACCGCCTCCTTCATCGATGCCGGCACGGTCGAATGGCTGCGCGAGGTCGGCTACGATCTCGTTTCGTCCGCCGATCTGTTTCAGGTCTCGGCCTCCGCCTGGGATGACTTCGCGATCGACAGCCACCAGCGCGCCTGCGTCGCGGTCGCCGGCATCAAGGATGCGGCCTTCGACCTCGTGCGCAGCGCCATCCGCAAGGGCGGCGCGGTCTCGGAATATGAGGTGCAGAGCTTCATGGTGTCCGAATTCGAGCGGCTCGGGCTCGAGACCGAGGGTCATCCGGTCGTGCAGGTCAACGGCCATTCCGGCACGCCGCATTACGAGCCGCGGCCGGAGTCCTCGTCGCCGATCGGGCTCGGCGACTGGCTGCTGATCGATTTCTGGGCCCGCTATCCGGGCGAGCGCAACGTCTATTCCGATATTGCCTGGGGCGCCTATGCCGGCCGCGAGATCCCGGAGAAGCTGCAGAGCGTGTTCGACATCGTCAAGCACGCCCGCGACGCGGCGCTGGAGGCGATCCGCTCCGCCTGGGCGCGCGGCGAGACATTGGCCGGCTGGCAGGTCGACGACGTCGCGCGCGGCATCATCGCGACGGCGGGCTATGGCGACAATTTCCACCACCGCACCGGCCACAGCATGGGTCCGGGCAAAAGGCTGCACGCGCTCGGGGTCAATCTCGACAATCTCGAGACGCATGACACGCGCCGCATCCTGCCGCGCACGGGCTTCTCGATCGAGCCGGCGATCTACCTGCCGGAGTTCGGCGTCCGGCTCGAGATCAACGTCTATCTCGACCCCGTCGCCGGCCCGAGCGTCACCACGCCGATCCAGAACGAGATCGTCCTGCTGGTGTGACCGACAGCCGATGTGACAATAGATCAGATGCCGCAGGCTTCGACAAACTGCTTGACGGCTCGAGTCGAGCCACGGGCTGTCACAGTTCCAGAATACTTCATACCTGTCACAGGCTCTTGTAGACCGATAAGAACCTGCTTTTTGGTGTTTCCGATCGCCTTGATGGTTGCCAGCACATCATCCTGGTCTGTTGCCTCGACCTGCCAGGTTTCATCGTTGCGCTGGCTCGCCTTGCCGACAAATTCTCGCACAGCGCCCGCGTCGACCTTAACGAGCAGGCGGAACTTCAGAAGGTCCAATCCATCCACCCACTTGCCCTTTTCCGCATAGGCCAAGCTGACCGATCCATCAGTGACGCAGTCGGCAGTAAAAAATGATCCGGCTGAAATATAGCCGAGCATGGTCGCTTTCTTGCCGCCTGAGAAAATGTCGTCTTCGACGTTGGTGAGCCAATCGGCACGCGCGATGGACGGCAAGACGACAATGCAAAATGCCGCCAGCGGCAACACTATTCGTTTCATATGGGCCCCCGAAAACTCAGTGTCTCGGATCAAGAGAAGCGTGGAAATGAGATTGGTGCAACCGCAATCACTCGACTTGGCTGCAGCATACGATTGAAAGTGTCATTCTGTGCCACCTTGGCTGACACACCAGTTGGGACGCTTCTTTTAGCTAATCCCGACGGAAAACGACGCGTTGATGGAGTTCAGCTCAAACGCTCAAAAGAAAAGGCCGGTGCTAAGCACCGGCCCCTTCGTCGTTCCGACTGATCAGTTTGCCTACCGCCCGTCGACGAGGATCTCGCGCTTGCCGGCGTGGTTGGCCGGGCCGACGATGCGCTCGTTTTCCATCCGCTCCATGATCGAGGCGGCGCGGTTGTAGCCGATCTGCAGCCGGCGCTGGATGTAGCTCGTCGAGGCCTTGCGGTCGCGGAAGACGATCGCCACGGCCTGGTCGTACATGTCCGCGCCGTCGTCGCCGAATGCGCCCTTGTCGAAGACAGCGCCGTCTTCCGAGCCAGCCGCTGCGGGCGCCGGTCCGGCCCCAGCCTCCTCGTCCTCATCGGAGGTGACGGCATCGAGATATTCGGGACGCGCCTGCAGCTTCAGGTGCGCCACGACCTTCTCGACCTCGTGGTCGGAGACGAAGGGGCCGTGGACGCGCTGGATGCGGCCGCCGCCGGCCATGTAGAGCATGTCGCCCTGGCCGAGCAGTTGCTCCGCGCCCATCTCGCCGAGGATGGTGCGGCTGTCGATCTTGGAGGTGACCTGGAAGGAGATACGGGTCGGGAAGTTCGCCTTGATCGTGCCGGTGATGACGTCGACCGAGGGGCGCTGCGTCGCCATGATCAGATGGATGCCGGCGGCGCGCGCCATCTGTGCGAGGCGCTGGATCGCCCCTTCGATGTCCTTGCCGGCGACCATCATCAGGTCTGCCATCTCGTCGACGATGACGACGATGAAGGGCAGGGGCGTCAGGTCCATGATCTCGTCTTCGAAGATCGTGTCGCCCGACTCGCGATCGAAGCCGGTCTGGATCTGGCGCGTGATGATCTCGCCCTTGGCCGAGGCCTCGGCGACGCGGGCATTGAAGCCGTCAATGTTGCGCACGCCGAGGCGCGACATCTTGCGATAGCGCTCCTCCATCTCGCGGACGGCCCATTTCAGCGCCACGACGGCCTTGCGCGGATCGGTGACGACGGGCGTCAGCAGATGAGGGATGCCGTCATAGACGGAGAGTTCCAGCATCTTGGGGTCGATCATGATCAGGCGGCACTCTTCCGGGCGGTGCCGGTAGAGCAGCGACAGGATCATGGTGTTGATCGCGACCGACTTGCCCGAGCCGGTGGTGCCGGCAACGAGCAGGTGAGGCATCTTGGCGAGATCGGCGATGACGGGCACGCCGCCGATCGTCTTGCCGAGGCAGAGGCCGAGCTTGGCCTTGGCCTCCGCGAAGTCATGGCTCGCGAGCAGCTCGCGCAGCCAGACCGTGTCGCGGCGGGCGTTCGGCAGCTCGATGCCGATGACGTTGCGGCCCTCGACCACGGCGACGCGGGCCGAAACCGCGCTCATCGAGCGGGCGATATCGCCGGAAAGGGCGATGACGCGGGACGATTTGGTGCCGGGCGCCGGCTCCAGCTCATAGAGGGTTACGACCGGGCCGGGATTGGCGTCGATGATCTCGCCGCGCACGCCGAAATCGCGCAGCGTCTGCTGAAGCGTGACGGAGTTCTTGTTGAGCGCCTCTTCGGAAAGCTCCGAATCCGGCTCCATTTCCGGCGGCTCGGCCAGGAGTTCGAGCGAGGGGTGCTCGTAATCGTCGCCGTCATAATAGCGCAGCGCGTCGAGCGCCGCGCCTTCGGGACGATGATCCACGACAGGCGCCTCGTCCTCGACGATCTCTTCCGGCTCGACGACGACCAGCCGCGGCCGGGCGACAACCGGCGCTGCCGGCTCGATGGCCTGGACCGGCGGCGGCGGCGCGAGCGGCTCCTCGACGGGCCAGGAGAAGGAAACGCTGATCGAGGCGCGGAGCGGCGCCTGGATCGGCAGGATCGTGGGCTGCACCGGGGCGGTCTCGACGGGTTGCGCCGTCGCCATGCTCTCGGCGCGCCGTTCTGCCCTAATCTCGCGGATCGGCCGGTCGTCCTGCGTTTCCGGCTTGGCCGGCTCGCGGACGTCGGTCTGGATCATGCGCGCCAGCTTGCGGATATGCAGCGGCGGCGCCACCGGGCGCTCTTCTTCGGCCACGGGCGCGGCCGGAACCGGCGCCGGAGGAACGGGAGCGGGCCGTGCGGCCTGCGGCGGCACGGGGGCGCGCTGAACCGGCGCGACGGGAGCTGGCGCAACCGGCTGACGGTTCGCCATGCCGGGCGGCGTGCCCTGGACAGGTGCGGGTGGTGCCGTCCGTGCCGGCGTGCTGGCGGCTGGTGCAGGCGTCGGAGTGGCCGGAGCCGCCGGCATTGGCGCCTGCGGTTCGGGCCGCGAGCGGGCCAGAGTCGGCTCGGCCGGCTCCTCCGCCTGCGCGCCCTTCGACTTCATGAGATATTCGGGCGTGCGCGTAAAACGTGTGGTCGGCGTCGCCGTGAAGGGCCGCAACCAGCTCGGAACCGCTTCCGGATCGACGAGTTCGGTGACAGGCGGAACCGCCGCCGTGCGTAGCCTTGGATCGTCGGGCCGTGGCGCCTGCGGATTGCCGCGCGTGAGACCGACCTCCCTGCCGTTCGGCGAGGCGGTCTTGTCCAAGTTTTGACCGTCGATCAAATGTGGAGGCCGTGTCGAAGAACGCATGTTTACCGCTGACCCTGGCGCTCGTGCGCCATCTGTTTGAGACCCACTCAGGGATAAGGAGGACAGCGTTAACGAAGGGTTTGAATCGAGACCGCGAAAACGGAGCGTTAACCGTCGAAATGGCGGAAATCAGCCAATCGGCTCCGAAGAATTTTCTTTCTATGGCGCATAAGTCACAGATTGGTTCGGCGCGCCGGGCGGCCCCGGGACCATGCTGCGCGGCCGCCGGTTCGAGCGAAAACAAGGCCTTCGCCATCCCGTCGGGCGCTATGGCGAGCGTGCGCTCGAATCGGGCCGGTTCAGGTGACGACGTGCGTTCGGACGGTCCTTCGGCTCAGGATTGCGCGCCCCGCCAGAGCAGCCGGCGATAAAGCGTCGTGCGGTCGATGCCGAGGCTCCTGGCGGCGCGGGAGACATTGCCATTATGGGCCGCGAGCGCCTCGCTCATCGCCTCGCGCGTCAGTGCGGAGAGCGTATTGGCGGTGCGGGGCGGTACAACCTCTTCCTTGCGCGTGGCCGGCTTGTCGCCCATGCCGATATCAGCCGGCAGGGCGGAGGCATCGAGTGGCTCGCCCGGCTCGGCGAGGGCGAGCAGCGCGCGCAGCGTGCCGACCAGTTGCCGGAAATTGCCGGGCCAGTCATGGGCCGCGAGCCGCCGCAAGGTTTCAGGCGCCAATGTCACGCCGGCCCGCCGGCCGCCGAGCTCGTCCCACAGGGTGTCGATCAGGGCGGATCGATCGGCATGGTCGCGGAGCGGCGGCAGTTCGACGACATATTGCGCGATGCGGAAATAGAGATCGGAGCGGAAGGTGCCGCTCGAGACCAGATCGGCCAGCGGCCTGTGTGTGGCGCAGAGCAGGGCGAAATCGACGCTGACGGGCTTGTCGCCGCCGAGCGGCACGACCTGCCGGTCCTGCAGCGCTCTGAGCAGCCGACCCTGCAGGACGAGCGGCATGTCGCCGATCTCGTCGAGGAACAGGATGCCGCCATCGGCCTGGCGCAACAGCCCCTCATGGCCCCGCCGCCGCGCGCCCGTGAAGGCGCCTTCCTCATAGCCGAACAGTTCGGATTCGATCAGCCCCTCCGGCAGGGCCGCGCAGTTGATGGCGACGAGGGGCTTGGCCGAACGGGCGCTGCCGGCATGGATGCGGCGGGCGAAGACCTCCTTGCCGCTGCCGGTCTCGCCATGGACCAGCACTGGCACGTCGGCATCGACGAGGCGGATGGCGCGGGCAAGGGCTGCGCGGGTCGCCTGGCCGAAAAAGGGTTCGACCTCGGCCGAGGCGCGCGGGGCGACCGCGACGGCGCGCACCGAACGCTCCTCCGGCGCGGCGATCCGGCCGCGAAAATCCTCGCCGGTCCGGGTCCTGAGCTGGCCGAGTTCGCCGATCCGGTCGGGCTGCTCGAAGAGTTCGCTCAGCCGCGTCTGGTCGAGCGCGCTCCAATCGAGCTTCAGGAAGCCCAGCCCGCGCCGGTTGGCGGCGACCAGGCGATCGTCGCGGAAGACGAGCACGGCCTCCTGCGCGGTTCCGACCAGCTCCGCGTCCTGGTGGAAGCGCAGCACGGTGCAATCCTCGAAGCCGCGCTCGAACAGCCGATGCTCGACCTGCTCGACGGCAAGGCGCACCAGGCCGAGCGCATGGACATGGCGGACCGAGGCATGGCCTGACATGTCGAGCACGCCGGAGAGTTCACCGCGCGGTCCGAAGATCGGCGCCGCCGCGCAGGTCAGGATCCGGTGGGGATCGAAGAAATGCTCGCTGCCATGCACGCCGATCGGCCGCTTCTCGACCAGCGCCGTGCCGATCGCATTGGTGCCGATCGCCATCTCGTCCCATTGAACGCCCGGGCGCAGCGCCACGCGCGAGGCGCGGCCGGCGAATTCCGCATTGCCGACCATGTCGAGCACCAGCCCGCTATTGTCGGTCAGGATGACGACGCTGTCGGTCAACCGCGCCTCGGCGCGCAGAGCCGCCATTTCCGGCCGCGTGATCCGGCGCAGCAGATCGTTGCGCTCGTGCAGGAGGCGCAGTTCCGGTGCGCTCAGCGGCTCGACGCGCGGCTTGTCCTCGGCGTTCAGTCCCTGCGTGGCGCAGCGTTGCCACGACCGCAGGATCGGCGCGGCGACGAGACCCTCCGGCAACGAGCCTTCGTCGAAAAAGCGCCGGCGCGCCGTCTGGACAGTATCCTTGACGATCGTCGATTGCATGAGCCTGTCCTCCCGACTGTTGCGTTCTGCAACAGTCGTTGCAGTACACCCCAGTTCATCGGGAAACTGTTGCACCGATTTTCCCAGTACGTCCATAGGCGGCCGAATGAACATTCCGGCATCTTGGCGCCGCGTGTTCTATCTCAAGCTCTTACCGTCATGCAGCAACGATTGCTGCACTGCGCGGGACGGTGATGGCACGGCCGGTGCTGATGAGAGGGCGTGTTCACCATGGGAGGAAACCATGAACAAGCCCGAATTTCTCACCTCCAAGACCAAGTCGCCCTTCAAGGCACGCTATGAGAACTTCATCGGCGGCCAATGGGTCGCGCCTGTCGGCGGCCGCTATTTCGACAATACGACGCCGATCACCGGCGAGAAGCTGACCGAGGTCCCCCGCTCGCAGAAGGAAGACATCGAGCTCGCCCTCGATGCCGCCCATGCCGCCAAGACGGCCTGGGGCAAGACCAGCCCGGCCGCCCGCGCGCTGATCCTGAACAGGATCGCCGACCGGATCGAGGAAAATCTCGACCTGCTGGCCCTTGCCGAGACCTGGGACAATGGCAAGCCGATCCGCGAGACGACGGCGGCCGACGTGCCGCTGGCAGCCGACCATTTCCGCTATTTCGCGGGCGCCATCCGTGCGCAGGAAGGTTCGCTCTCACAGCTCGACGACGACACCGTCGCCTATCACTTCCATGAGCCCCTCGGCGTCGTCGGCCAGATCATCCCGTGGAACTTCCCGCTACTGATGGCGGTCTGGAAGCTCGCCCCGGCGCTTGCCGCTGGCAATTGCGTGGTGCTGAAGCCGGCCGAGCAGACGCCGGCCTCGATCCTGATCCTCGCCGAACTGATCCAGGACCTGCTGCCGGCGGGCGTGCTCAACATCGTCAACGGTTTCGGCCTCGAGGCCGGCAAGCCGCTCGCGTCCTCGTCGCGCATCGCCAAGATCGCCTTTACCGGCGAGACGACGACGGGCCGGCTGATCATGCAATATGCCAGCCAGAACCTCATTCCCGTGACGCTGGAACTCGGCGGCAAGTCGCCGAACATTTTCTTCTCCGACGTCGCGGCCGCGGACGACGATTTCTTCGACAAGGCGATCGAAGGCTTCGTGCTCTTCGCCTTCAACCAGGGCGAGGTCTGCACCTGCCCGAGCCGCGCGCTGATCCAGGAAGACATCTACGATCGCTTCATGGAGAAGGCGCTGCCGCGCATTGCGGCGATCAAGCAGGCGAGCCCGCTCGACCCGACCACCGCGATCGGCGCCCAGGCCTCCAGCGAGCAGCTCGAGAAGATCCTCTCCTATCTCGACATCGGCCGCCAGGAAGGCGCCGAAGTGCTGATCGGCGGCGAGCGCAACATCCTGCCGGGCGAGCTCGCGGGCGGCTATTACGTCAAGCCGACCGTGTTCAAGGGCCACAACAAGATGCGCATCTTCCAGGAGGAGATCTTCGGGCCGGTGGTATCGGTCACGACGTTCAAGACCGAGGAAGAGGCGCTCGAAATCGCCAATGACACGCTCTATGGCCTCGGCGCCGGCGTGTGGACCCGCGACGGCAACCGCGCCTATCGCTTCGGCCGGGAAATCCAGGCCGGCCGCGTCTGGACCAATTGCTACCACGCCTATCCCGCGCATGCGGCCTTCGGCGGCTACAAGCAGTCCGGCATCGGTCGCGAGAACCACAAGCAGATGCTCGACCATTACCAGCAGACCAAGAACCTGCTGGTGAGCTACAGCCCGAAGAAGCTCGGCTTCTTCTAAACGGGCTCGACGAAACGGGCGGGCCCAAGGGCCCGTCCGCCGCTCGGAGCCGCCCCCTTGCCGAGCGGGCATCGCCGAGCCCCGATCGCCGAGCCGGATATCGGCGCGGCACCTTCGACCTGAACAGGAGCCCCGGTCATGACCCCTGCCGTTCCTCGCGTGACCGTGACGCCCGCCGCACTCGACCTCCTCCATGTGTTGCGGGCAGAGCATGGCGATATCCTGTTTCACCAGTCGGGCGGTTGCTGCGACGGCTCGTCGCCGATGTGCTTCCGCAAGGATGAATTCATCATCGGTGACGAGGATATCCGGCTCGGCGAGATCGGCGGCGCGCCGTTCTACATGAGCCCCTCCCAGTTCGATTACTGGAAGCACACGCAACTGATCATCGACGTCGTGCCGGGCCGTGGCGGCATGTTCTCGCTGGAGAACGGCCGAGAGGTCAGGTTCCTGACCCGCTCCCGCCTGTTCGACGACGCCGAATTGCCGAACCTCACCCCGATCGAACGCTTCGGAACCCCAGCCCTCGCTGAGCGCTGATCAAGCCGCGTCGGTCGTATCGCCGATTTGGCCACCAGACAGTCCAACCATGAGACGGCGGGCCCGCCAAAGGCTGCCGCGTGGCTTCGGCTACCCCGTCATCGCCGGGGCCTCGGGCTTGGCGAGCGGTTCGGCGCGCCAGAGGAGGCCTATGCCGGTGATCGTGTAGAGGATCGCGAACAATACGAGGCCGATGCGCGTCACGAAGGATTCCGTGGCGGTGGTCGGGATCGGCGAGACGCCGAGGCCGAACAGGATCAGGAAAATGCCGAGCGCGCCGGCGAAGATCCTGCCGCTCTTCGGATCGGCCGCGCGGCCGCCAAAGAAGAGCGAGACGATCAGCAGGATCGGGAACAGGAACACCAGCTCGGGCCGCATCGACAGGATCGTGAAGGCGATCGACGCCACGATGCCGCCGATCATGTTGACGACCAGGAGGCCGGTGAAAGCGCGCTGGTTGGTGACGATGTCGGCCTGTCCGATCAGCGAGATCACGGTCAGCGGCACGACGATCGCGGTCGAGAAATTGCGGCCGACGAAGCAGATCAGCACCGCACCGAGCAGGATCGCCGTATTGGCAAGCGCGCGCAGCCCTGGCGCGGTCAGCACGTGCACCGGCTGCGCCGGCTTCGCGTTCGCGCCGTCCGGCTCCGGGAAGAAGGCGTGCGCGAACCAGACCAGCACCACGCCCATCAGGATCGATTTCGCCAGCGTCAGCACGATCGATTCGCCGAGATCGATATTCGCCATGCCGAGCACGAGCGTCACGGTCGAGATCGTCAGCACCAGGCCGACGATCGGCAGCGCCTTGCCCAGCGCCTGCGTCATGAAGCAGAGAAAATAGAGCAGCCCGATCATCACCAGCAGCACGGCGGGACGATCACCGAGCAGCGCCATGGCGATTGTCAGCGTCTCACCCAGAAAGACGACGATGCCGGCCATGGTGATGGTCGCGGCGAGCGTCGGCGGTTTCGGGCTGGCGGTGATGAACTGCAGCGCCAGCATCGGCGCGAGAAAGGCCAGCGGCGATCCGAGCAGCACCGAGACCGTGAAGCCGACCGAGACCACGAAGGCGAGGCGCAGGCCGAGATGCCGCGCGCGGATCAGTTGGGTCCGCGCGCGTGGGTCGGGCAGGGTGGCGTCAGGTTGCATAGCTCAGCACGGAGACGATGCGAATCCAGAGCCATCCGAGCGCATTCACGATCGGATGATCGCCGGTATAGATGACGATGTTCGCCTGCGAGCCGTAGCGGACGCCGCGCGGCATGCTATCGGGGAAGACCAGGCGGAGCGGGAAGAGCTGCGGATCGCGCACCCAGCCGCTCTGGTTGCTGATCTTGGGCAGGCCGGTGGCCGGGTCGATGCTGCCCTGCGAAACGCCCCAGCCGATGCTCTCCACCGAGGCGGCGAAGACCTGGCCCGGCAGGGAATCGAACACCACTTCGGCCGGATCGCCCGGCGCCAGATATTCGAGGCTGTTTTCCTTGATATTGGCGTTGATCCAGATCGTGCGGGCATCGATGAAGGTCATCGCGGCCTGGCCGACGGCGACGAACTGGCCGATGGCGAGCTGGAGATTGGTGACAGCGCCATCGGAAGGCGAGAGGACCGTGGTCCGCAGCAGGTTGAGCCGCGCCGTCTCGAGGGCTGCCAGCGCGTCGCGCAGCTGCGGATTGTCGTTGCCGGCCGGGCCGAGCTCGCTCTGCGCCCTGGCGAGATCGGCTTCGGTCCGCGTGACCGTCGCCTCGGCGATTCTCAGTGCGGCTTCGGCATCGTCCTGCTTCGTCTTGGCGTAGACGTTCCTCTTCACCAGTTCGACGGCGCGCTGCGTCTGTTCACGCTGGTTGTCGAGGGCGGCCTTGGCCTCGACGAGCCGGGCCTGTGCCGAATCGACGGCGGATGTCGAGGCGCCGATGGTCTGTCCGACCTGCGCCAGCCGTGCTTCCGCCTGCTCGACGGCGATTTCGAAGGGCTGCGGATCGAGGCGGAAGAGGACATCGCCGGCCTTCACCACCGCATTGTCGACGACGCCGATCTCGATCACCTTGCCGGCGACTTCCGGCGCGATACGCACGACATAGGCCTGCACGCTCGCCTGCGACGTATAGGGCGTCAGCCGCTCGACGACGATCGAGGCGATGAAGAGGATGATCGCGATCGCGAGCACGACGAAAGCGGTCCGCCGCAGCGGGTTTGCCGGTGTCGCCTCCTCCTCTGGTAGCGTCGGCTTCGTCTCGGGCTTCAGCTCCGGCGCCGCGCCGGGTGCGACGGGCTTCGCCTCGATCACCGTATATTCGGTGTATTCAGTATATTCGGTCGACACCGGGCCCTTCGCCATGGCAGCCCTCGCTTCAATGCGCCGCGGCGGCCAGCGGCGCGATCACGCCGAGGTCGCGGAAGGCGCTGATCATCAGCTGGATCGCCAGTGCCGAGAGCAGCAGCCCCATCACCTTGCTGACGACGACCTGTCGCCCGGACGCGTTGCCGCCCTTGAACAGGAAGCCGGCGGAAAGAAGGATGGCGAGATTGAGCGCCATGATGCCGAGCACGATCGCCGCGATGACCAGCTTCTGGCCGAAGGTCTGGGTCTCGGCGACGATCGCGGTGATGGCGACGAGGCCTTGCGGCGTCGCCATCAAAGGCATGGCGAGCGGATAGATCGCGATATCTGTCGATGGCAGCGCGTCGCCGACCTCGTCCTTGTGCTCGCCGATCACCATGTCGAGCGCGAAGAGCAGCAGGATCAGGCCGCCGGCGATCTTCAGGGCCGGCAGCGAGACATGGAAGAGGCTGAGCAGGTTCTGGCCGAGAAACACGAAGACGAGCGAGACGATCGTCGCCACGAACACCGTGTTGAAGGCGATCGTGCGCCTGAGCGCAGGACCGGCCTTGGCGGTGAGCTTCGCATACATGATCGCGGCCTTGAGCGGCCCGATCGTCACGAAGAGCAGAAGGATGACATCCGAAATGCCGAAACCATCGGTCATGATCCGCTCTTGCTCCCCGTGCTGCAGCGGACAACGCATAGAACAAAGCCGTGTGACAATACAGTCCCGGTCCAGGGCCGGATCGGGTCATCCACCGGGTCCTTTGCCGCCGCGGTGCCTCCGGAGACATCAGGGAAAATTAACCAAGTTTTCCTAGACTGTGCCTTGGTCTGGGCGGGCCGATCGGGCGTTGTGTGGAGTTGAGCGTGCTGAGTGCAGCCAGTCGCGTGGGACTTTTGTCCGTCGCAGCCCTATTCTGGGCGCAGACGGCGTCGGCACAATTTGTCGGCTCGCAATATTATCAGAAGTACCGCGCCGCTCAGAGCGAGGCGGTGACTGATACGGCCGCAGCCACCCCGGCCGATCAGGCACCGCTCGCGACGCCGGTCGATCCGCTCCCGCAGCAGAACGCGGCGCCGATTGCCGAAGCGCCCGCGCCGGTCATGCGCAATGTCGGTCCGACACCGTCGATGGTTCCCTTGCCTCGCGCCCGCGGCTCCGCCGTGAGGGCTGCCACAGCGTCGACACCGCCCGCCGCCTCGGTGCCGGCATCGCCCGCTGCGGCTGCCGCGATCATCCCGGCCGACAGCTTCCAGGCACAGCCGGCGCCTGTCGCCGCCATGCCGCCCTCCGGCTCGCAGGCCACTGATCCGGCGGCGATGCCGAAGCTCTCGCCGACCGAATTCGTGGCGCTCGCCGAGGAACGCGTCCTGCCGAAGGGGTTCAAGCGCAGCGACGATCCCGATCCGCGCGTCGCACGTCTGCAGATCCTGCTCGATCGTTCCAATGTCTCGCCCGGCGTCATTGACGGCTTCTCCGGCAACAATCTCGGCAAGGCGGTCGGCGCGCTGCAGAACATGCACGGCCTGCCCTCGACCGGGCGGATGGGGCCCGATATCGACGCGATCCTGGCCGCCGTCTCGGCCGAGCCGCTCTTCGTCTCCTACACGATCACACCGCAGGACCTCGCCGGGCCGTTCGTGCCCAATTTCCCGCGCGACTATGCCGAACTCGCCAAGCTGGACTGGCTCGGCTATCGCAATGTCGTCGAGGAACTGGCCGAGCGCTTCCACATGGATGAAGGCTTCCTGCGCCGCCTCAATCCGGGCGCGACCTTCGACGTGCCCGGCACGGTGATCACGGTCGCCGATGTCGGCCCGAACGCGACCGCCAAGGTGGCCCATCTCGTTGCCGATTCGAGCACCAAGCAATTGCTCGGCTACGACAATGACTGGAACCTCGTCGTCGCCTATCCCGCCACGATCGGCAGCACCGACATGCCGTCGCCCTCGGGCATGCATGCGATCAAGGCGGTGGCGGTCGATCCGGTCTATTGGTATCGCCCGCAGGTCAATTTCCAGCAGGGCAAGAACACCAAGGCGCTCAAGCTCGCGCCGGGGCCGAACAATCCCGTCGGCGAGGTCTGGATCGGTCTCGACAAGCCGACCTATGGCATTCACGGCTCGCCGGAGCCGAGCAAGATCGACAAGACCAACAGCCATGGCTGCCTGCGCCTCACCAACTGGGACGCGAAGGAACTGGTCAAGCTGGTGAAGCCCGGCGTCGTGGTCGAATTCGTCGACCCGACGACGACGGCCTCGATCGCGCGATAGGGGAGAAGGGGCGGCGCCCTAATAGGGGCCGCGGCTCACGATCTGCTGGAACTGGCTCTTGAGCGCGCCGATCCGCGCGGCATAGGCGCTCCTGAGGCAGGCGACATTGCCGCCGCACGCCTGGCGGCCCTGCAGCCACGCCTTCTGGTCGTCGCGGAGTGCGCCGGCGCCGCCCATCGGCAAAAGCGCCAGCAGCATCTGGTAGCGCGTCGCCATCTCGACATCGCTGTCGTTCAGGTCGGGATGGGTGCAGATCGCGATCTCGTCCGGGGCCGAAGCCTTGGCGCAGGGAAAGCTCGCGGCGCTCGCCGGCGGCGCGCCGGCGGAAAAGGCAAGCAGCAACATGGCCGGCGCGATCAGCCGGTAGAGCCCGGCGCGGGTCGGCTTCGTGGTGCGGTTCGTCGGCATGTCGGTCACTCCTCTTCTGTGCCGCGTAGGATCCCGTCGGCAACCGGATCGCGCCGTCCCGGGACGGCGGCGCCGGCATGCTCGGCGTCAGGCCGCGATCGTGTTCACGAACAGGCCGAGCAAGGCGAGCGCGGCGATGACGCCGGTCCAGTAGAGGCGCTGGTGATGCGCATCCTGAAGGATCTCGCTCGGCCAGAAGGCCTGCGCCATCATCACGGCGATCATGACTGCGCCACCATAGAGCAGGAAGGGAAACAAGGAGAAACCGACCTCAACCATGAATCACGCCTGCGATATTCACTGCATTTTACGGCCTGTCCAGCCGGTCTGGCGGCATGCCGTGGCGGCAGGATGGTCGAATTTTAGCAAAATCGTCGCGATCACGTCGTTCCGGGCTTCGGCATTCCGGTTGCGGCGCCGTTGTCATAGCCACGGGCAGGTTTCGGGCTATCCTGTCGGATGACGGCGGGGCGTGATCGATGCGATCGGATGCGCGCGGCCGGAGGCATGTCCGCTCGATCGGTCCGGGACGGGCTGTGCGCGAGCCGGACCGATCGAAAGGAAGTAGCGATGAAGATCTCCGACGTGCGCAGCAAGGCATTCGCCATGCCGCTGCACAACCCCTCCTATCCGCGCCCGCCCTACAAGTTCTACAACCGCGAATTCATCACCATTTCCTACCGCACCGATATCGAACTGGTGCGCGAACTCGTTCCCGAGCCGCTCGAGGTCATCGGCGACACCGTGACCTACGAATTTATCCGCATGCCGGATTCGACCGGCTTCGGCGATTATACGGAAACCGGGCAGGTGATCCCCGTCCGCTTCACCGGCGCAGACGGCGTGGTGCAGGAGGGCGGCTATGTGCTCGACATGTATCTCGACGATGATTCGCCGATTGCCGGTGGCCGCGAACTCTGGGGATTCCCGAAGAAGCTCGCCAAGCCGGAGGTCACGCATGAAGGCGAGGTGCTGGTGGGCAAGCTGCATTATGGCTCGATCCTCTGCGCCGTCGCGACCATGGGCTACAAGCATCGCGAAATCCCGCTGGAGCCGCTGCTGAAGTCGCTCGCCAAGCCGAATTTCATGCTGAAGATCATTCCGCATGTCGACGGCACGCCGCGCATCCTGGAACTGGTGCGCTATTATCTGGAGGATGTGACGCTGAAGGGCGCCTGGACCGGCCCGGCCGAATTGCAGCTCTTCCGCCATGTGATGTGCGATGTCGGCCGCCTGCCGGTGCATGAGGTCCTGGTCGCGAACCACTTCATCACAGACTTGACGCTCGGCCTCGGCGAGGTCGTCTACGATTATCTGAAAGAGGCCTGAGCCAGTCGCCTTCGCGCCCGGCCGGCGGTTCCGATCGTCGGCCGCGTGCGGCTGGCCCGCCCAATCCGCCCTGAGCGGAGGCACTTTCCAGAAGGCACGCCGGCAGTGGACGGTGCCGCAGGTGGATCCTGCGGCCCGGTCACCGGCATGCTAAGCTTCGCCATCACAAGCCTCATGGAGGAACGCCAATGACAGACTCGGCCACCCTGATCGAGCTCGACGAACGCATCGCAGCCGTGCGTGAGAACATCCGCACGCTGACCGAGCAGGCCGCCGCCTATTCTGGCGCCGCCGACGAGGACCTCGCCGCCACGCGGATCGCGGAGCAGGAGGAAATCCTCGCCGTCCTCCTCAAGGAGCGCGAGACGCTCGCGCGATAGCAGCGCGCCGGCGCCGGCCTCGCGCCATGAAGGCGAGGGCGGTGCCTTTATTCCCGCCGGCAATTCCGGCTCGATCGTCCCGCCTCAGCAGCAATTGCAGATGAAGCGTTCCTCGAAGGGGCGCCGGGTCGTTTCCATCTCCTGGCCGCCGAGATAGGTCGCGACCGGCTGCAGCAGGGTCTGGCCCTCGCGGATCGCGCCGCTCACGTCGGTGAAGGGATAGCGCGCCTCGACGAGCTTCAGGATGCTGATATCGGCCGGCGCGCCGATGCCGAGATGGCCGAGTTCCGGCCGTCTCATGGCGAGCGCGGGGCGGCTCGAGGCCATGCCGATTGCAGATTCCAGCGGCACGCCCGAATTGATCAGCTTGCTCATCGTGTGCAGCAGGTCGAAGGCGGGGCCGTTGACCGAAAGCTGGTGCACGTCGCTCGAGATCATGTCGGGCAGAAAGCCGGCCGCGAGCGCCCGGTCGACGCTCTCATAGCCGAACGCGCCCATGCCGTGGCCGATGTCGAACAGCACGCCGCGCGCCTGCGCCGCCTGGACGGCGGGCAACACGGCGCCGTTTTCGGTGAAGGCCGAATTCGGATCGGGCCGATAGCAATGGGTCAGGATGTCGCCGGGGCGCAGCCGCTCGACCACCTCCGCATAGGAGGGGGGCGGGCCACCAATATGCGTCATCAGCGGCAGGCCGGCCTTCTCGGCGGCTTCGAGCGCGATATCGAGCGCTTCGAGGCCGAGATCGCCCGAGGCCGGGCCGCCGATCCTGACCTTCACGCCGACGATGATCTCCGGATGCGCCTTGCAGACCTCGACGCAGCGATCGACGATCAGCAGCGCGCGCTCGGCCGCCTCGCCGACGAAGAGGTTCTTGTCGAAGGCGAAGATGCCGGGGAAGGAAATGTTGAGATAGGCGAGGATGCGATAGGGCGACGGGCCGATGATGTAGTCGCGCAGGCCCTCGAAATTGCCGGCGCCGGCGCTGCCCGCATCGACGAGCGTGGTGATGGCGGAACGCCGCGCGATCGGGTCCGGGGCAACGCTGAGCGATGTCGCCTTATGGTAGATATGGGTGTGGATGTCGATCAGGCCTGGCGCCACGATCGCGCCGGTGACGTCGCGGACGGTCGCAGCGCCGGTCTTGGGCAACTCGCTCGCAATGGCCGCGACGCGCCCGTCGCGCACGCCGATATCGAGAATGCCGTCAATGCCGTTGCGCTCGTCGAGAACGCGGCCGCCGGAGAGGATCAAGTCGAACGCGTCGTGCGACGCCGAACTGCCCATGATGAGAATTCCTGTCGGGCGAGACCGCTGCCTCGCCTCTCATGTTGTGGTTGGTGGAGAGATGACCGGACTATCAGTCCTATTTCACGGCGCCCATCGACATGCCAGCGATAAGGCTGCGCCGAAGGCGGATGAAGAGCGGGGCGCCGAGGCCAACCTTCGCCACGAGGCTGCTAGTCAGACTGCCCTCTTGGCGAGGGCGTCACCAACATAGCGCGATCGCGCCCGGATATCCCTGCCTGGATGCCGGTATCCGATCAACTCTTTCTCACAGCAGCAAGGCGAGCGTGACCGTGCCCCAGATCGCCAGCATGAAATGGGTGTGCTGCGCGTTCTGGTAGGCGGCCCAATAGTGGAACCACTGGCCGACGGCCAGGAAGCTGCCCCAGACCATGGTGAAGCCGAGCACGCCGAGGGCGGCGATGATGCGCGGGGTCTCGGCCGCCCAGAAGCCGAGGAGGGCGCCGAGCAGGGCGAAGGTGCCGACAATCAGGATCAGGGCGGCGACGCTCTCGCCGATGACGATGCCGGCGAAGAGCAGGCGCTGGATGAATGGATTGTCGATGCGGTGCGTCTCGCAGGCCGCATGGATATCCGGCGCCTCGATCTTCAATTGGCGCAGCGACAAGACATCGGCGACCATGTCGCCATTGGCTTTCGGTATGCGCAGATTTTCGAAGGCGCCGATCCCGAGCCAGACCGCCTGGGCGGCCACCAGAAGCGTTTGCGCCAGCAGCGTCACGAATTCCATAGAAAGTTCCCCGGTTCCCGTTTTTTGGTGACCGATTTCTGCATGCCGCATCGCAGTGCGAAAGGGGAAGCTGCGCCTTCGCACCGCGTCATACTGCCGTCGGGCCGACGCCCTATTCCCAGCCGAACACGCTGCGGCCGCCATAGGCCGGCGAGCGCTCCCGCTCGCGCATGATCTCCTCGCGGACATCGACGCCGCGCACTTCCTGCTCCAGCCGCCGCGATTGCTCATCGAGCCGTTTCAGCGCGGCGAGTTCCTCGTCATTGCCGAGCTTCGCCTTGCGCACGGCCGAGCGCATCACGTCGATCGTGTGGTCATAGACGCGCAGCGGCACGGGGAAGGGATGACGGTCCTTGCCGCCATGGGCGAAGGAAAACCGCGCCGGATCGTCGAAGCGGCAGGGCACGCCATGCACGACCTCGGCAACCAGCGCCAGCGCCTCGACCGTGCGGGCGCCGACGCCCGGCACGAGCAGCAGTTCCGTGAAATCGGCCGGGCCGGCATCGGCAGCCGCGGCGAGGTTGCCGGCTAGGCGGCGCGCATCGACATTTTCGGGCCGCACATCGTGATGCCCCGGCATGATCAGATGCGGCAGCATGGGCTGCTCGGGCTCTTGCTCGACCGCGGTTCCGGACGCGGCGCGCAGCATCTTCGCGTGTTCGACGGCGATCCGGTCCGGTCCGAGCGATTTGAGCAGACCGAGTTGCGCATTGCGCGAGGCGCCGGCGCGCTGGTCGGTCAGGTTGATGATGGCGCCCTGCGTCCGGCCTTCGATCGCGGCATGCGGTGCCTCGATGAAGCTCTTCAGGCCTTCCGAAAGCCAGTGATAGCGGCGGGCCTGCCGGCGTGCATCGTTCATGCCCTGCTGTACGACTACCCATTGGCCGTCATCGGTGACAATGAAGCCGTGCAAATAGAGATCGAAGCCGTCCTGGACGGCGGCGCTGTCGACCTTGGCGACGAGACGGCTGGCCCTTGCGAGTTCCGCCCCGTCGAAGCCGACGCGCTCGCCGATCGCGACCAGCTCATGCGGCGTCTGGCGGGAATATTTGCCGCGTCCGCCGCAGACATGGATGCCGAGCTCGGCGGAAAGCGGCGTCAGTCCGCGCTTCAGCGCGCCGATCACGCTGGTGGTGATGCCGGAGGAGTGCCAGTCCATGCCCATCACCGCGCCGAAGGACTGGAACCAGAAGGGATGGGCCAGCCGGCGCAACAGCTCGTCGCGGCCATATTCCTGCACGATCGCCTCGGCGATGACGGCGCCGAGGCGCGTCATCCGGTCGGCCAGCCAGCGCGGTACCTGGCCGCTATGGAGCGGAAGGTCGGCGCTTCCCGTTCGCTTCGCCATGATGGCCTTGTCTTCTCGAAAAGGGCCGGCACCACACAGGCGGGCCTTCAGGCCATCCTATCGCTTCGCCGTCGCAGGCGGTAGCGAGATGGTTCAGGCCGGGGCGCGCTCGGGGCGCTGGGCCCTTGCGATGCGTGGCATGCTGATCTCGATCCAGTCGGCGAGGCTGCGGACCTTCTCCGCCGCCTCGCGGCCGAGCGGCGTCAGGCTGTATTCCACATGCGGCGGCACGACGGGATAGGATTTCCGGTCGAGCATGCCGTCGCTCTCCAGCCATTGCAGCGTCTGCGACAGCATCCGCTCGCTGACGCCGCCGATCTTGCGCCGCAAATCGCTGAAGCGGTGCGTGCCCGAAAGCAGCGCGATCAGCACCAGCACGCCCCAGCGGTTGGTCAGGTGCTTCAGCACGTCGCGCGAGGGGCAATTGGCCGCCAGAAGGTCTCCGCGCCCCAATTGCTCGGAAAGGGTGGTCGCCGTCTCGTCGGCCTGCATCACCGCGCTCATCAAGCTAACCTTTTTGTGCGTACTTACGAAAAGTAATTGTCTGGTCTATATCGCATCCAGTTCCCACCGCAACAAGGACATGCAGATGATAGGCATTACAGGGGCGACCGGCCAGCTCGGCCGCTTGATCGTCAAGAAGCTTCTGGCCAAGGTTCCCGCCTCCGAAATCGTGGCAATCGTCCGCGACCCCGCCAAGGCGGCCGATCTCGGCGTCGTCGTCCGCAAGGCCGAGTATGACAATCCCGAGACGCTCGACGCGGCGTTCGCCGGCATCGATACGCTGCTGCTGATCTCGTCGAACGAATTCGGCAAGCGCGCCGCGCAGCACGCCAATGTCGTTGCGGCCGCCAAGCGCGCCGGCGTTAAGCTGATCGGCTATACGAGCATCCTGCATGCCGACACGTCGGAGATCGGCCTCGCCGTCGACCATCGGCAGACGGAAGCCGACATCAGGGCGTCGGGCCTTCCCTTCGTCTTCCTGCGCAATGGCTGGTACACGGAAAACTATGCCGGCTCGATCCCCGGTGCCGTCGCGGGCGGCGCACTGATCGGCAGCGCCGGCGAAGGCAAGATCTCGGCCGCTTCGCGCGCCGACTATGCCGATGCGGCCGTCGTGGCGCTGACGTCGGAAGGCCAGGCCGGCAAGGTCTATGAGCTTGCGGGCGATACGGCCTTCACCCTCGCCGATCTCGCCGCCGAAATATCGAAGCAGACCGGCAAGGTCATTCCCTACAACAATCTGAGCGAGGCCGATTATGCCGCCGCTCTCGCGAGCTTCGGCCTGCCCGAGGGTCTCGCCGCGACGATCGCGAGCTGGGACGTTCCGATCTCGAAGGGCGCTCTCCATGACGAGAGCCACACGCTGTCGAAGCTGATCGGCCATCCCACCTCGCCGATCTCCGAGGTCGTCACCCAGGCGCTCAAAGGCTGAGGCGCCGAAGGGCCGATAAAATAAGCGCGTGCGCCGCAATCCGGCGCACGCGCAGTCTCCTGGCGCGTTACTTCGCGAAGATCTGGCTCATATCGGCAAACGACTTGAACTCCAGCGCATTGCCGGCCGGATCGTAGAAGAACATTGTCGCCTGCTCGCCGACCTGTCCCTTGAAGCGGACATAGGGCTCGATCACGAATTTGATCCCGGTAGCCCGCAGCCGCTCGGCCAGCGCTTCCCAATCCGCCATTTCCAGTACGACGCCGAAATGCGGCACCGGAACGTCATGACCGTCGACGGGGTTGTGGTGCGGGCCTTTGGCGGTCTCGTCCTTGGGCTTGTAATGGGCGACGATCTGGTGGCCGAACAGGCTGAAATCGATCCATTGGTCGGAGCTGCGGCCCTCCTCGCAGCCGAGCACGGACCCGTAGAAGGTGCGGGCCGCAGCCAGGTCGTCGACGGGGAAGGCGATGTGGAAGGGGGTTATGGCCATCAGGCTGTCTTTCGGGTTTGGCGTTGAAGCGTGGATGGGATCGGTGGTGTGAGCAGTCGATCAACGTCGGCGAGCGCGAGATCGAGCCGGGCGCGGAAGCCGGCGCTTGCCGGCTTGCCGTCGATGAAATCGGCGGCGGTCGCGAAGATCCCGGTCGGGATCGTATGCGTCATGAAGAAGCCGAGCAGCGGCCGAAGCTGGTGGTCGAGCGCGAGCGTGTGGCGGTCGCTGCCGCCGGTCGCTGCGAGTACGACCGTCTTGCCGGCGAGCGAGGCCGGATCGAGCAGGTCGAACAGATGCTTGAAGAGGCCGGAATAGCTGCCCTTGAAGATTGGCGAGGCGACCACGAGCAGATCGGCCGAGAGGATTTCGGCGACGATCGCCTGGCCGTGCGCATCGAGCCCGGCGAGGCTGGTCGCGGCACCGAGCGACGGGCCGAAATCGACGAGATCGAACACGTGCGGCGCGAGCTCGTGCCGTTCGCCGATCGCCGCCGCGATCGTCTCGACGAGGGCGCGTGTCTTGGACGGCCGCGTGATGTTGCCGCTGATGCCGACGATCCTGCCGGCCGAGGGAACGACCATGGTCTCTTGTCCCGGTTGCGAAGGGGGCCCGCACGGCACGAGGCCGCGCGGGCGGGGGGCATAGACTAGAAGAAACGCAGGTAGCGGTCCTGCTCCCACTGCGAGACATGGGCCATGTAGGAGAGCCATTCGCCGCGCTTGTAGTTGGTCCAGGAATCGGCCATCGCGTCGCCCATAACCTGGCGCGACAGCGGATCGGCGGCGAAGGCCTCGACCGCTTCGCCGAGCGTGCGCGGCAATTGCTTGATGCCGCGTGCGGTCAGCTCCGCTTCCGAGCTTTCATACATGTTGCCGCGGTTCGGCTCGCCCGGATCGAGCTGTTCGCGAATGCCCTCGAGGCCGGCGGCGAGCACCATGGCGGCGCCGAGATAGGGGTTGCAGGCGCTGTCGGCGGCGCGCAGTTCCACGCGGCCGCCTGAGAGCGGAATGCGCAGCGCATTGGTGCGGTTGTTGCCGCCATAGCAGGCGAAGATCGGCGCCCAGGTGAAGCCTGACATCGAGCCCTGCTTGACGAGGCGCTTGTAGCTGTTGACCGTCGGCGCGACGACCGCGCAGATCGCGGGCAGATGGCGCAGCACGCCGGCGATGAACTGGTAGCCCAGCTTGGAGAGGCCGCAGCCGCGCGGATCGGCGCGGTCGGCGAAGGCGTTCTTGCCGCTCGCAATATCGGCGAACGACATGTTGAAATGGGCGCCGCTGCCGGTGCGGTCGGCATAGGGCTTGGGCATGAAGCTGGCGAAGGCGCCATTCTGCCGCGCAATGTTCGAGGCCATCAGGCGCAGGAAGGTGAAGCGGTCCGACATCGTCACCGCGTCGGCATAGGTGAAATCGATCTCGAACTGGCCGAGGCCGTCTTCCTGATCGAAGGAATAGACGTCCCAGCCGAGATTGTTCATGGCCGAGACCATTTCCTCGATCCAGTCCATGTTGTCGAGCAGCATGGAGCCGTCATAGCAGGGCTTGGAGAGGCGGCGCTCGGAGAGGGGCATCGGGCCGTCGGGCGTGTCGGCCATGACGTAGAACTCGGCTTCCATGCCGAGATTGAAGGTATAGCCGAGCTTGGCGGCCTCGCTCATCTGGCGCTTCAGGATACCGCGGCTGCAGGATTCGAACGGCGCGCCGGCGAGCCAGAGGTCGCTCGCAAACCAGGCGACGTTCGGCCGCCAGGGCAGGACCGTCAGCGATTTGGCGTCGGGATGGGCCGAAACCTCCTCGTCATTGACCTCCTGCGGCACGCCGTCGAGGGCGGCGCCGGTGAAGAGCTCGGAGCCCTCCATCATCTGCGGCAGATGATCGACGGGGACCATCTTCGCCTTCGACACGCCATGCATGTCGACATAGCTCGCCATCAGATACTGGACCGAGGAATCGGCCAGCTTCGTCTTTACATCGGCTATCTCGACGGAGGCCGTGCTCTCGAGCTTCGCATCCATTCTCATCAGACTCCATCAGCAATCATGCGGGACAGGGGGCGAGGCGGGAACGGCATGGTGTCCGCGGTCCAGTCCTCGAGCGGTGTACGTTCGACGAGCGCGCTCTCGAGCTGCCCGGCGAGGCTCGTGACGCAGAGATCGAGCAGCCGGGCGCCGAATTCGGCGGTGCCGGCGCTCGGGCGACCGACAGTGCCGGTCACGCTCTCCTTGTCGACGGTGTAGGAAAAGAAGCAGCAGCCGGCGCGGTTCGGCTCGTCTACTGCCTTGGCGAGGTCGACGAGCTCCGGCCGCAGATGCAGCATCAGCGAGGTCTCTGCATCATTGGCGTGCCAGTTGGTGCCGCCGTCATATTCATAGATCGCGCGCACATCGGCCGAGATCTCCCAGATCGAGCGCAGCGCGATGCGCATGTCCGGCAGGTCGGCGCGGATATTCTCCAGCGCGCAGCGCAGCGGCGCCCAGTTGGTGACATGGCCATTGAGCAGCACCAGCCGCGTGAAGCCCGAGCGGCACAGCCAGCCGGCTATTTCGAGCACCAGCGCCGCGAGCGTCTCGGGACGGAGCGACAGCGTGCCGGGCCATTTGTCGGAATGGCCCGGCGAGCAGCCATAGGGCAGGGCGGGCAGAACGGGGATTCCGGTCCGCGCCGAGACGCCCTCGGCGACCGCGGTCGCCGAGAGTGTGTCGACGCCGGTCGGCAGATGCGGGCCGTGCTGCTCGGTGGCGCCGACGGGCAGGATCGCCATGTCGATGCCGCCCTCGCGCAGCGCCGCGATCTCTTCCCACGAGAGTTCCTGCCATCTGACCGGTGTGCCGAGCTGCATGAGATTGTCCTGAAATCTGCCCCTGGCGGCTGCCCGCGGGCCCGTCGCATCGGCTGTCGAGACCCTTGCGAACGAGGCCTTGCGAGGCTCTTGCGAGCGCGCCGCCTGTCGAGGCGTTGAGTTGATCCTAGCGACAATTAACCGAACGTTCAATTAATATCGCGGTGTTTCTTGCGGTCGTTCCGGCCCGGTCGTTCTGACCGGCGAATGACGGGTCGGTGAAGTAACGGTCTATCTATCCAATTGATAATAAATGGGGAATATCGATTTCCTGACGGGCATGGCCCGAGCCGGGCGCTTCAGGATGCGTGTCGCCGGGAAGACGGGTCCGTTGCGCATTTCAGAGAATTTTCGAAAGGAAGGCGCGGGTACGCGGGTGGCGCGGCGCGCTGAAGAACTCCTCCGGCGGATGCGATTCGACGATGGCGCCCTGATCCATGAAGGCGACCGTGTGCGCCACCTCGCGCGCGAAGCTCATCTCATGCGTGACGATGATCATCGTCATGCCGTCGGCGGCGAGGTCGCGCATCACGTCGAGCACTTCGCCGACCAGTTCCGGGTCGAGCGCGCTGGTCGGCTCGTCGAACAGCATCAGCTTCGGCCGCATGGCGAGCGCGCGGGCGATGGCGACGCGCTGCTGCTGTCCGCCGGAGAGCTGGTTCGGATAGGCGTTGATGCGGTGGCTGAGCCCGACGCGGTCGAGCAGTTCGCGGGCATGCTCGCTCGCCTCGCGCGGGCTCTCGCCCTTTACATGGATCGGCGCCTCGATGACGTTTTCCAGCGCCGTCATATGGGCGAACAGGTTGAACCGCTGGAAGACCATGCCGATTTCGGCGCGCCGCGCGGCGACTTCATGGTCGCGCAGCTCATAGAGCCGGTTGCCGTGCTGGCGATAGCCAACCAGCATGCCGTCGACATAGAGGCCGCCGCCGTCGATCTTCTCAAGATGATTGATGCAGCGCAGGAAGGTCGATTTGCCGGAGCCGGACGGGCCGATCAGGCACATCACCTCGCCATGGCGCACCACCAGGTCGACGCCACCGAGCACCATGGCGCCGTCATAGCTCTTCTTCACCTGCTGGGCGAGGACCATCGGTGTGTCGGCTGCGCGCGGGGTGGGGGCCTGTGGGCGGGCTCGTGTGGTCCAAAGCAATTGTCGGTCTCCTCGGCAAGATGGACGGTCACGGCCGTCGCTGCCCTTTGCACCGGTTGGAAGCGAAACTCGTGCCAGTCGCCGAAGCGCTCGAAACGCGCGGCCTCCGCGCCATCCCATGCGCTGTTCGGAGCGAATTCAATAATTGAATGATTAATTAATTTGCATTGATGTCTGTTATTTCGGCGACATCCGGCAAAGTAAAGCCGGGCTGCCGTTTCAAAGGGGCAGACTCCCTCACTAATTAATCGTTCGATTAATTGGCACGGCGCTTGCTACCCTGTTTTCGGAAGTCCGGGGCGGTCTCCGCTGCGGGTCTCGAACAAACAATAGCAGGGTTCTCTCAAGCACTCCGATCCATCCAGAGGCGCCTCGTGGCGCACCCATGAAAGGCAAGGAAGTCAATGCTCTTCAAGGATTTGTCTCGTCTGCTGCCGGCTCTCGGCCTCGCCGTCTCGTTCCTCGTGCCCCTGGCCGCCCAGGCCGAGGACGCCTACGCTCCGCTCCAGAAGGATCCTGCCGCCGCGGCGCTGCTGCCTGAATCCATCAAGGCATCCGGCATTCTGAAGCTCGGCACCGACGCGCACTATCCGCCCTGCGAATATTTCGCCGACGACAACAAGACGATCCTCGGTTTCGGCGGCGAATTGTGGCGCGCCATGGGCCAGAAGCTCGGCGTCGAGGTGAAGCCGGAATCGATTGATTTCTCCGGCCTGATCCCCGGCATCAAGAGCGGCCGCTTCGATCTCGCGATCGAATGCATCACCGATACGGCCGAGCGCCAGAAGGAAGTGACCTTCGTCGACTATTCCTATGATTACGGCAACTCCGTCTACTACATGGCGTCGAACACCGCGATCAAGGAGAAGGATTTCGAGTCCCTCTGCGGCCTGAAGACGGCCGGCCAGTCGGGCACGAACTTCATCGACGGCCTCAAGGTCTTCTCCGATTACTGCATCGCCAAGGGCAAGCCGCCGATCCAGATCAGCGAAGTGCCGCAGGCTTCCGCCGTCATGATCGGCGTCTATGCCGGCCGGTTCGATTTCGCGCTCGGCGCGCTCGTCGCCTTCGACGAATTGCAGAAGGCGGCTCCGGCTCCGATCGCGAGCTTCCCGAACACGCTCGGCATCAACAGCTACATGGGCGCGATCGTGAACAAGGACAACAAGGCGCTCGCCGACGCGCTGCTCGCCGCGCTCAAGGGCGTCATCGCCGACGGCGCCTACGACAAGATCTGGGACAAGTACAAGGTCGCGCACGCCAAGCTGCTCGATCCTGGCATCAATCTCGCAACGGAGCGTCCGATCAAGGCCGCCGCCAACTGAGACGTCACTCGGGAGGGCGCCGGCTCAAAGCGGGGCCGGCTCCCTCCACCCCGTGAATACCACCACCTCACGAGGAGAAGGGGACCATGTTGCAGGATACAGCCAGACGGGCGCGCGAGCCGATCGCGGACGCAGCCGTGAACGATGGCCGCGCGGGCGACGATCTCATCGTCGTGCCGGGTCGCCATATCGGGCGCTGGGTCGCCGCCGGATTTCTGCTTGCCATTGTCGGACTGGTCGCCTGGTCGGTTTCCACCAATCCGAACTTCAACTGGCCGATCGTCGCGCATTATCTGTTCGATCCGCTGGTGTTGCAGGGCGCCTGGATGACGCTCTGGCTTACCATCGTCGTCATGATCGTCGGCATCCTGCTCGGCATCGTGCTGGCGGTGATGCACATCTCCGACAATGTCGTGCTGTCGAGCGTCAGCGGCGCCTATATCTGGTTCTTCCGCGGCACGCCGGTCATGGTCCAGCTGATCTTCTGGTACAATCTGGCCGCGCTCTATCCACGCTATTTCCTCGGCATTCCCTTCCTCGGCATCACGCTGGCGGATGGCTCGGTCAACGACCTGATCACGCCCTATACGGCGGCCGTGCTCTGCCTCGGCCTGAACGAGGCGGCCTATATGGCCGAGATCATCCGCGCCGGCATTCTCTCGATCGAATCCGGCCAGGATGATGCGGCGCGCGCGCTCGGCATGCGCCGGGGGCTGATCATGCGCCGCATCATCATCCCGCAGGCGATGCGCACGATCATCCCGCCCACCGGCAACCAGGTGATCGGCATGCTGAAGGGCACGTCGATCGTCTCGATCATCGCGCTCGGCGACCTGCTCTATTCGGTGCAGATGGTCTATTCGCGCACCTACCAGACCATCCCGCTGCTGCTCGTCGCCTGCTTCTGGTACCTCGTCATCACCACGGTGCTGACGGCGATCCAGAGCCGGATCGAGCGCCGCATGGGCCGCAGCCAGCATCGCAGCTCGGCGAAGCGCAACCCGCTCCTGTCCCTGATCCCCTTCATGTCGGCCCGGACCAAGGGCGCCAGCGCCGTGCCCGGCCTGCCGACCCCCTGATCCAGCATTTCCGAGAGGCTTTCCCATGCAATTCGGCCTGTTCAACCTCATGACCTACCGCCACAATCCCGGCGGGCTGCAGGGCGTCGTCTCCGACACCCGCTCCATGGTCAAGCTCGCCGAGGATATCGGCTTCGGGACGGCCTGGTTCGCCGAGCACCATTTCACCAATTATTCGATCAGCGTGTCGCCGCTGATGATGGCCGCCCACATGGCGGGCGAAACCAGCCGCATCAAGGTCGGCGCGGCGGTGGTCGTGCTGCCGCTCTATCATCCGATGCGGGTGGCGCAGGAGATCGCGCTGCTCGACCAGCTCAGCAATGGCCGCGCCATGCTCGGCGTCGGCACGGGCTACCAGCCCTATGAGTTCGAGCGCTACAATGTGACGGTCAAGAACAAGACCGACATCTTTCTCGAATATTGGGACATCGTCGAGCAGGTCCTGACCGAAGGCCGCGCCCATTATCAGGGCCAGCACATTTCGGTGCCGGATTCGGTGTTCCTGCTGAAGCCGCAGCACAACATCCTGTCGGAAATCTTCCTGACGACGAGCGAGGCGCGCGTGCTCGGCCGGCTCGCCCATCTCGATCCGATCCCCTTCATCACCACGGGATGGCGCGGCACGCCGGCGCTGATGGTCGAGGCACCGGCCATGCTCAAGCGCTGGGAGGAAGTGCTCGGCCGCCCGTCATCGCCGATCTCGGTCCAGCAATATATCCATGTTACCGACAATGCCGCCGACGGGATCGTCGCGGCGGAGCATGCGCTGTCGGTCGGCCGCATCGCCGGGCATCTCAAGGTTACCGAACCGCAATTGAACGGCTCCATGCTCGATGCGCCGCCCCTGCCGGGCGAGCCGCCGCTGGAAACGGTGCGCGACAACATCATCGTCGGCGACCCGCATTATGTCGCCGAGCGCATCGTGCGCGAGATCAGGGCCTTCAACCCCTATCACTACAGCACGTTCTTCCAGTTCGGCGATTTGCCGATCGCGCTGGCGCGGCGCTCGTTGGAGCGCTTCGGCGCCGAGGTGATGCCGCTGATCGAGCGCGAAGTCGGCCCGCTCGACCGCATCGGCCTGCGCCAGCCCTTCAGTGCTCCGCTTCGCCAGGCCACCATGGCCTGACGTTCTCCCATCGCCCTTGTCCCCGTTCCGAACCCATCCCGTGCGCCAGCCCACGCTATGGCGCAGAAGCCCAAGGAGGTCCCACCCATGAATCCGCGCGTCAATCCCGTGCTCGGCGAGAGCGAAGCCGTCGAGGTCGAAGGCATCACCCAGGCGGTTCTCGCCGGCTCCAACCAGGACCTCGCCCATTCCGAGACCCTCCCGCCGAGCTCCTATACGTCGGAAGCCTTTTTCGACGCCGAGGTCGAGAAGATCTTCCGCACCGACTGGATCGCCGTCGGCCATGTCGCCCAGATCCCCAATGTCGGCGACTATGTCACGATCGACATTCTGGACGAACTGCTCGTCATCGTGCGTGGCGCCGATCGCATCCGCGTCATGTCGCGCGTCTGCCTGCATCGCTGGGCGCCGGTCGCCTCGGGCGAGGGCAATACCAAGCTCTTCTCCTGCCCGTTCCATCGCTGGGCCTATGGGCTGGACGGCCAACTGAAGGCCGCGCCGCATATGGAGCAGGCCGATGGCTTCGAGCCGAAGGATTGCAAGCTGCCGGAGGTCCGCAGCGAGATCTGGCACGGCACGATCTACATCAACCTCTCGGGCGATGCCGACCCGCTGAAGGAGCGCCTGGCCGATCTCGACGCGACCTTCGCGCGCTACGACATGGACAAGCTCGTCCTTGCCTTCAGCTACAAATATGAGTGCAATTTCAACTGGAAGATCGCGGTTGAGACCTTCATGGAATGCTACCACCACATCGGTGCGCATTCAAAGACGGCGGAGCCCCATGCGCCGGGTCGCTTCTCCTTTGGCGGCGATGGCGGCAAGGGCTGGACGGTCTGCTACGCGCCCTGGCGCCCGGACCTGCCGATCGAGGAGCGCCACAAGACCGGCCTGCCGGAATTCGAGGGGCTAAGCGAGGAAGTTCTGCGCAATGGCGGCCTCTACGTCATCTATCCGCTGACGCTCTTCAACACCAATTCCGACCGCATCCACTGGACGACGATCATCCCGGTCTCGGTCAACAAGTGCATCTGGTTCCGCCAGGTCCTGGTGAAGCCAGAGGCGCTCGAGCTGCCGAACTACCCGGAGATCATCGAGAATATCCGCGAGACCGGCATGGCGATCTTCATGGAGGATATCGAGGTCAACGACATGCAGCAGATCGGCGCCAAGTCGTCGCTCGCGACCGTCGGCCGGCTCAGCCATCTCGAAAAGACGGTCTGGCAGTTCGCCAATTACGTCCGCGGCCGCATGCGCGACTGATCGCCCGCCCGACTGCGCGACGCCGGCCGTCAAGGCCGGTGTCGCCGCTCGCATCATTCCAAGGAAATCGCCTGATGGACTACGTCAATCTCGGCAGGAGCGGCCTCAAGGTGTCGCGCCTCTGCCTCGGCTGCATGACCTATACGATCCCCGGCAATAGCGGCCATTCCTGGCTGCTCAACGAGGAACAGAGCCGCCCCTTCTACAAGCGCGCGCTGGAACTCGGCATCAACTTCTTCGATACGGCCAATGTCTATTCGGCCGGCGCGAGCGAGGAAGTGCTCGGCCGCGCGATCCGCGATCTCGCCAATCGCGACGAGGTCGTGATCGCGACCAAGCTCTATAATCCGATCCGTCCGGGCGCCAACGCCAAGGGCCTGTCGCGCAAGGCGATCATGACGGAAATCGACGCCAGCCTGAAGCGGCTCGGCACCGACTATGTCGATCTCTATGTGATCCATCGCTGGGACCCGACAACGCCGATCGAGGAGACGCTGGAAGCCCTTTCCGATGTCGTGAAGGCCGGCAAGGCGCGCTATATCGGCGCCTCCTCCATGTTCGCCTGGCAGTTTTCCAAGGCGCTGCAGATGTCCGAGCGCTACGGCTGGGCGCGCTTCATCTCGATGCAGAACCACATGAACCTGCTCTACCGCGAGGAAGAGCGCGAGATGATCGGCCTCTGCGCCTCGGAAGGCGTCGGCGTCACGCCCTGGAGCCCGCTCGCCCGTGGCCGGCTCGCCCGCACGACGCCGGAGACGTCGCGCGCATCGAGCGACCAGTACGCCAACACGCTCTATGCGGCGACCGAAGCGGCCGACAGCGCCGTGGTCGAGAAGCTGCGCGAGGTCTCCGGCAAGAAGGATCTACCACCCGCCCAGGTCGCACTCGCCTGGCTGCTGCAGAAGCCTGCCATCGCCTCGCCGGTGATTGGCGCCACCAAGCTGCAGCATCTCGACGATGCCGTTGCGGCGCTTTCGGTGAAGCTCTCGGCTGACGAGATCGCGGCGCTGGAAGAGCCCTACATCCCGCACGCGATCGCCGGCTTCTAGACAACAAACGAAACGCCAACGAAACGGCGCGGCAACGCGCCGTTGCCCCCCAATTTGCGGCACGTCATGCATCGAGATCTCGTCCAGTCCTGTGACGTCGCCATCATCGGCTCCGGCTCGGCGGCGCTCGCCGCCGCGCTGGTGACGTCGGCCGCCGGCCTGTCCACGGTCATACTGGAGAAGACGGCGAAGCTCGGTGGCACGACGGCGATGTCCGGCGCCGGCACCTGGGTTCCCGCCAATCATCACGCGGTCGCCGCCGGAATCGATGATACGCCGGCCAAGGCGCTTGCCTATATTCGCGCCGCTTCGCCGCCGGGATGGCAGGAGACCGAGGATGCGCTCTGGCAGGCCTTCACGGATTTCGCGCCGGAAATGCTCGCTTTCGTCGAGGCCAGGACGCCGCTCCGCTTCGCTCTGACGCCCGAGCCTGACCCTATGCCGGACCTGCCGGGCGCCCAGCTCCATGGTCGCATGTTGTCGCCGGAACCGCTCAGCCGGCGGCTGATCGGCCGCCTGCGCCATGATCTGCGCCCCCCGATGCTGCCGCATATCTTCACCTATCAGGAGGCGCAGCGGCTCGATGTCTTCCATCGTCCGATCGCGAGCGCGCTCAGCATCTGGCCGCGCCTGCTCTGGCGCTGGCTCACCAGCCAGCGCGCCAACGGCACGGCCCTGGTCACCGGGCTGCTGAAAGGCTGCATCGACCAGGGCTGTCGGATCGAAACCGGCGCGGCCGTCACGGAACTGGTCATGGACGAGGCCGGAGAGGCGGTTCGCGGCTGCATCGTCGAGCAGAATGGCCGGCGGATCGCGCTCGAGGCCCGACACGGCGTCGTCATCGCCACCGGCGGCTTCGAATGGGACGCCGAGCGGCGCGCCCGACATTTTTCCGGCCCGGTCGATTTCGTCACCAGTCCGCCCGGCAATACGGGTGACGGCCATCGCATGGCGGAGGCCGTCGGCGCAGCGCTGGCGCATATGGACCAGGCCAATCTCAGCGCCGCCGCGCCGCACCGCTATGAAGGCGGGCTGCAGGGTCTCAGCCTCTATTTCTTTCGCGAGCCCAACGCCATCGTCGTCGACCGGATGGGCGATCGCTTTGCAAATGAACAGGATTTCAATTTCGGCGAACGGCTCGACGCGCGTTCCGCCGAGACGGGCGAGGCGCTTCATCTGCCGGCCTGGGTGATCAGCGATGCGCGGTTGATGGCGCGCTCGCCGCTGCTGCGTCGGGCCGCACGCCTCCAGCCCGGCTGGCTGCGGCAGGCCGAAACGATCGAGGAACTGGCTGTTCAGATCGGTCTCCCCTCCGACCGGCTCGCCGAGACCGTGGCTCGCTTCAATCGTTTTTGCGCCGAAGGCCGCGATGCCGATTTCGGTCGCGAGGCGAGCGGGCGCGCGATCGGCCTGAAGCCCGCCAAGACCGTAATGCTGCCGATCGATCGGCCACGCTTCGTCGCCATTCCCTGCAATCGATCCTTCGTCTCGACCAAGGGCGGTCCGCGCACCGATGCCTCGGGCGCGGTCCTGCGGCGCGATGGCCGGCGCATAGGCGGGCTCTATTGCGCCGGCGTCGCCATGGCGAACCCGATCGGCACCCGCGCCGTTGGCGCCGGCACGACGATCGGACCCAACCTGACCTGGGGCTATATCAGCGGCCGCGCCATCGTCGCGGAAAGCCGCGTCGCCCATCACGCCTCGAACGATCCGGGAGAAACGACATGATGGAAACGCTTGCACCGCCGCCCGCAAGGCGGCGCCTGGAAGGCCGAGTGGCAATCGTCACCGGCGGTCGGCGCGGCATGGGCCATACCATCGCGGCCGAACTCGCGGCGGAGGGTGCCATCATCGCGATCGTCACCCATGGCGATCTCGCCGCCGCCGAGGCGATTGCTGGTACGTTCGGTCCGGATGCGATCGCGATCGAGGCGGATATCACCAACCAGGCATCGGTGAACCGGATGGTGGACGAGGTGGTGGCGCGCCTCGGCCGCGTCGATATCCTCGTCAACAATGCCGGCTATGGCAAAGCGGCGCCGCTGACTGAGCTTTCCGAGGATGATTGGGACGCGGTCTATGCGGTCAACGTCAAGGGCACGTTCCTCTGCAGCGCCGCGGTGGCGCGTGTGATGATGAAGCAGCAGTCCGGCTCGATCGTGAACATCATCGCGGCTTCAGCGCATCGCTCCTTTCCACGATCGGGCGCCTATGGCTCTAGCAAGGCGGCCGTGGTCAGCCTGACCCAGCAGATGGCGCTCGAATGGTCGCCCTTCGGCATCCGCGTCAACGGCGTCAGCCCCGGCGCGATCCGCGATCCCGAGACGAACTGGCAGGAGGCCGAGCCCTGGCTGATCAAGGAGGTGTCGCGCCTTCCCCTGAAGCGGGCAGGGCTGACGATCGACATCGCCAAGGCGGTCGCCTTTCTCGCCTCGGACGATGCGGCCTACATCACGGCGCAGACGCTGCCCGTCGATGGCGGCGGCGTCGCGACATGGCATCTCTCGGCCTATCTTTACGACGGCGACAAATGAAGCATTTCGAGATCGGCCGATGCGGCGTCCATTCAGGATGTCTCTGCCGCTACAATCCACAGTCGCGTTGCCCTAGCGGCAAACTTCCCTTGACAGGATCGCCGAGAGCATGACGGTCAAGGAAAGCAAGGAGGCGCCGAGTCTGCGCGGCGCCTCCGTGAACGCGCTCCGACAGGGCCACATCAAAGGCCGTCCGTCGAAGGCCAGGAATGACGGGATCCAGATGGTTACACGAGCAGCCTCCGCGCCGAGAGCCCGCAAGTCCGCAGTTGCTGCGGATGGTTCCGGCGAGGAGGTCCCTGCCGCGAAGGCGCCGCGCGGGCGGCTGAAGGCCGTGGCCAAGGGAGACGCGACCCTTTCCGCGTCCGATACGCTGCTCAATGCCGCGCTCGATCTCTTTGCCGAACAGAACTATTCGACCGTCACGATCAAGGATATCGCGCGCGCGACAGGCTTCAATCCGTCGCTGATCTATTATTATTTCGGCTCCAAGGAAGAGCTCTTCCTGCAGGCCGTCGAGATGACCGTCGCGACGGCCTTCGAAAAATTCGACCGCATCCGCGATCACGCCAATACGCCCGATGCCGTCATCTCGTCCTGGATCGAGATCCATGTCACCGAGTTCGCGTTGTTGCAGAAACTGGCCAAGGTCAGCCTTGACTATGCCAGCACCCGCAGCCGCAATGAGCGCATCGACAAGGCGATCCGCCAGTTCTACGACAAGGAATCGGTGGTGCTCGGCCAGGCGATCCGAGAGGGCGTCGAAAGCGGGATGTTCCGCCCGACCAAGCCGAAGCAGATGGCGGTGTTCATCTCGACATTCCTGGACGGCGCGCTGTTTCGCAACATGATGTTCCCGGAATTCAACTACCGGACCGCCATCCGCAACATGCGCACCATCATCCTGGATCGGCTCAGGACGGGGACGGAAATCTGAGCCGGAGCCTTCGAGCGAAGCGGTTAGCGCCGAGAAAAATGCCCTAGCTGGACGGGTCTCCGAGTGGGCCAAGCAGGACCTTGCCATAGAGGGGCTGGTAGCGCTTGCGGTCGGCCGCCGCTTCCTTGAACGACAGCGTGTAATAGCCGATCTGGTGGAAATAGGTGATGCGGGCGCGCACGAGGCTCTCGTCGTCGGGATAGTTCATGGCCCGAAACGCCCGTGTCAGCAGCGAGATGCGCAGATTGTCGATCGCGGCCATTTCGTCGGCGAGTTTGCGCGCTGTGCGCGACCAATCCCTGACGGCGAGATCGAGCAGCGGCCTGTAGGGGGCTTCGTCGACCCAGATCTTCACGATCCGGGTGAAGAAGGCGAGACCGTCCTGCTCCTCGATCCGGTCGAGCGCCTCGAAGGGGCGGCAGTTCCGCGCGCGCCATTCTTCCAGCAGCGCCTCGTGCAGATCCTTGATGCCGGTGAAATGGAAGTAGAAGCTGCCGCGCGTCACTTTGAACTGCTTGGCGAGCAGGTCGATCTTCACGTCTGCGATGCCACGCTTTTCCAGGGCCTTGAGGGCGGCAGCAATCCAGCTTTCCCGGCTCAGCGTCTTGCGCTTCGGCTCGGGTGTCGCCTCCGTTTCACTGGCCGATGAGATCCTCTTGGGCAAATCGGGTTCCTGCCGCCAGCGGGTTCGGTTGTACAACCATCGCAGGGTGTATCTTACGCAGCGTCGGCCTCGTCCGGCCAGTGGCAGGACGAGCCGCGCGCCACCATGCCGCTATGCGAGCGGCCGAGGTCCCGCTCTCACGCGAGCGCGCCGATCCGCTCCAGCATGAGCGCGAAGAACGGGTCGGGATCGATCCGACGCAACACCGTGCAGTTCTTGCGCTTGCCGGTAACGTGCCACCAGTCGACGAGCGTCATGCCGATCGTCTCGGGCGAGACGATGTCGATCGTGACGTTGCAGAGCCGCTGCTCGTAAAGCTCGGGCGCCAGCAGATAGCCGGTAACGCAGGCATCGTGAATCGGCCGCGCGCTGGTCGCGAATTTGTGGCTGCCATACTGGCGATAGAAATCGGCCATGTTGGCAGCCTCGATCGCGGCGCGCTTGCCGGTCGCGCGCAAGCGGTCGAGCCATTCCACCGTCATTTCGGCCGTATAGGTGCAGTCGATGGGGCACATCGTGACCGGCACACCGGATTCGAAGACGACATGGGCGGCGTGAGGGTCGACGAAGATGTTGAATTCGGCGGCCGGCGTCGCATTGCCGCCTTGGAAGAAGCCGCCGCCCATGAGCACGACTTCGCGCAGGCGCGGGATGATCCGCGGCTCCATGACCATGGCCATGGCGAGGTTCGTCATCGGTCCGAGCGTGCAGACCGTGAGCTCGCCTTCCGGCGCGTCCATGATCGCGCGGACGAGGTAGTTGACCGCATGTTCGTCCTGCAGCGGCGTGGTGGGGCGGGGCAGGTCGGCGCCGTCCATCCCGGTGGGCCCGTGCACATATTCGGCTGTCTTGAGCTTCTTGACCATCGGGCCGGGGCAGCCGGCATAGACCGGGATGTCGGCGCGGCCGGCCAGTTCGATGACCTTGAGCGCATTTTCCGCCGTCAGCGCCAGCGGAACATTGCCGCCGACCGTGGTGATACCGACGACCTCCAGCTCAGCTGGAGAGCCGAGCGCGAACAGGATCGCGAAGGCGTCGTCCTGGCCGGGATCCGTATCGATGATGATCTTGCGCGGTGCCACGGACTCTCCTCGTCATGTCGGATGGGAACGGCGCCCGGCGCTTGCCAAGCGGAAAGCGCCAGAATACAGTACTGTATCTTATGTTCAAGGTCGGGTGGAAGCCATGAATAGCGAGACGCGCGGGGACTTTTCAGAGATTCCGATCCTCGATGTCTCGGGGCTCTACACGGGCGATCCGGACGCCGTGGCGGCCGTTGCGGAGACGCTCCGCGGCTATCTGGAAAATGTCGGCTTCCTCTATGTCGCGGGGCATCAGGTATCCCGCGCCGATGTCGAGGCGGTCCGCGAAATGAGCAAGGCGTTCTTCGCGCTGCCCGACGAGGAGAAGCTCAAGCTCAAGATCGACAAGAACTTCCGCGGCTTCCTGCCCTTTGCCGGGTCGACGATCGTCACCTCGTCGGTTGCGAAAGTGAGCAAGCCGAACCAGAGTGAATCGATCTTCTTCATGCACGAGGTGGCGGCGGATGATCCCGGTGCGCTCGCCGGCAAGCCGCTCCAGGGGCCGAACCAATGGCCCGATGAAGCCGTGCTGCCTGGCTTCCGCGCGACCATCGATCGCTATGTCGCCGAGATGAGCGAACTGGCGCGCAAGCTGGTCCGCGCTATTTCGATTTCGATCGGCATGCCGCCCGACAGCATGGATCGCTATTTCGAGCACCCGACCACGTTCCTGCGCCTGCTGCATTATCCGACGCAGCCGGCGGAGGAGGGGCTGTTCGGCTCCGCGCCACATACGGATTACGGCTACATCACGCTGCTCGCGCAGGACAATGTCGGCGGGCTCGAGGTCAAGAACAAGGCCGGCGACTGGATCGCCGCGCCGCCGATCCCCGACACCTTCGTGATGAATGTCGGCGACATCCTCGCCCGCTGGTCGAACGACCAGTTCGTCTCGACGCCGCATCGCGTCATCAACCGGTCGGGGCGCGAGCGCTATTCGCAGCCCTTCTTCTTCGATCCGTCGATGGACGAGATGATCGAAGTGCTGCCGCCCTGTTTGCCCGCCGGCACCGAGCCGAAATACGCGCCCGTGCTCTATGGCGACTATCTGATGGAGCGCATCGACAAGAATTACCACTACCGCAAGGGTACGGCGGCTGCGCCCGTGGCGCCGTAGCGTTCGACTCGATCGTCTGGGCCGGCCCAATGCCGGAGACCGACCGCGAAAGGGCCGAGCTTGGGGCCGCCAATCGATCCCGTCCGATCCTCCGAGACGCTGCCGACATCCGCTGACGTCGTCATCGTCGGTGGCGGCATCATCGGCCTGAGCACGGCGCTGTTTCTGGCGCGTGCTGGCCTGTCGGTGGTCGTCTGCGAGAAGGGGACGTTTGCCGGCGAGCAATCCAGCCGCAATTGGGGCTGGGTGCGGCGCATGGGGCGCGATCCCAGGGAGTTGCCGCTGGTCATCGAGGCCATGCGGCTCTGGGACGAGATGGGCAGCCTTGTCGGCCGCGATGTCGGCTTCCGCCGCACGGGCATATTGTATCTCTGCGAGAGCGAGGCCGACGTGGCGCGGCACGAGGATTGGCTGCACCGCGCCGGACCCTATGCTCTCGATTCCAGGATCATCTCCGGTCCCGCGCTGGCGAGCCTGCTGCCCGGCGCGACGACGACCTTTCACGCTGCGCTCTATACGGCCAGCGACGGCCGCGCCGAGCCGCAGAAGGCGGCGCCGGCGATCGCCGCGGCAGCCGCGAAAGCCGGAGCGATCCTGCTCGGCGATTGTGCCGTCCGCTCGATCGAGACCGGTGCCGGTGCGATTTCGGCGGTCGAAACCGAGCGCGGACGGATCGTCACGCGGAACGTCGTCGTTGCCGGCGGCATATGGTCGAGCCAGTTGCTGCGCTCGCTGGGGTTGCGCCTGCCGCAACTCGGCATACGCTCCTCGGTGCTGCGAACGGGCCCGGTGCCGCGCGGGCCCGATGGTGCCGCGTGGGGGCCGCGCTTCGCCTATCGCAAGCGGCTCGATGGCGGCTACACGATCGCCGACGGCACGCGAAGCCTGCACGATGTCGTGCCGGACAGCTTCCGCTATTTCACCGATTTCCTGCCCATCCTGAAACGCGAATGGCGGCATATGCGCCTCGATTTCGGCGCGCCGCTCCTTGCGGGGCTGGGCCATGGCATGAAGGGGAAGGCTGCGGCCGCCCTCGCGTTCGAGAAGACGCGCGTTCTCGATCCGGCGCCGCGCACCGATACGCTCGATGCTGCCTATGCGGCGCTGAAGGTGACGTTTCCGGTGTTCGAGAACGTTCCGGTTGTCCAGCATTGGGCGGGCATGATCGATGCGACGCCCGACGCGGTTCCTGTCATATCGACCGTCGAGGCGCTGTCGGGTCTCGTGGTGGCGACCGGCTTTTCCGGGCACGGCTTCGGCATTGGCCCGGGGGCAGGGCGCCTCGCCGCCGATCTCGTGCGCGGCGCAACGCCGATCGTCGATCCCGCACCCTTCCGCTACGAGCGCCTGATCGACGGAACCAAGATGCAGCCGACCACGGGGGTCTAGGCGGATGATGATCCCCCTCCGTACCCGGCTCGCCAAGGCGACCATCCCTTTCGAAGTTCAGATCCGGACCCGGCCGACAGAGCGCGGGCCTGATCTTGAAGATCCCCGGCCAGGGCGTGAATCGCGCCGGGGGTGGCAGGCAATGCAGGTCCAGAAACAAATCCAGAGGACAGGGTCATGAAACACTATTTGCGGCACATGGCAGGGCTTGGGCTGGCGATCGGCGTCGTCGCATGGAGCGCGGGCGCGATGGCGGCTGAGATCACCAAATCGCCCGAGGTCGCCAAATCCGGCACGCTGGTCATCGCCAATACGCTCGACTACGCGCCGTTCGAATATCTCGATGCCGACGGCAAGCAGACCGGCATCATTATCGAGCTGGCCGGCGAAGTCGCCAAGATGGTCGACGCCAAGCTCGATATCCAGCGCACGCCGTTCCCATCGATGATCCCCGGCCTCGCCGCCGGGCGCTTCAAGATCGCCTGGGAGACGTTCTCCGCCAATCCCGACCGCTTGAAGCAGGTCGATTTCGTCATGTTCCTGAAGGCCGGCGTGGCCGCCTCGACGACGCCGGATCTGGTGGCGTCGTTCTCGGGCGATCATCCGCTCTGCGGCAAGCGCGTCGGCGTCTCGGCCGGCACGGCGTCCGATTTCCTCGTCGACAAGCTGGATGCGGAATGCAAGACGGCCGGTCTGCCGCCGATCCAGAAATCCGTCTTCAATGCCTCGACCGACATCATCCAGGCGGTGCTTTCCGGCCGCGTCGATGCGCGGCTCGACGATGCGACCGCATCGAGCTATTTCGAGGTGACGAGCGGCGGCAAGCTGGTCGTGCTGCCGACCCTCTATGACGTCGCGCCGCTCGGCATGGCGGTCGCCAAGGGCGATGCTGCGACGCAGACCATGATGGTCGAGGCGCTCGCGGAATTGTTCAAGAACGGCACCTATCAGAAGGTCCTCGATAAATACGGCATGGGCAAATATGCCATCAAGGAACCCTATCTGGTCGACAGCATGGACAAAGTCCGCAACGATTGATCGCGAGTGGCGCCGGGGCCTCTGCGTTCCCGGCGCTTCTTTCTGTCCCTACCTTTCCGGGGGAACATGCGGATGAGCCTGGCCGAGCCGGACAACATGATCGAGCGTCCTTCCGATCCCATTGACGATCTGGTCGTGGTGCCGCGCCGGCATTACGGCATCTGGATTGGCATGGTCGTCGCGCTGTTGTTCGCCTTCGTGATCATCCGTGCGCTCGCCACGAACCCAGCCTTCGCCTGGGATGTCGCTGCCGGCTATCTGTTCCATCCCTCGATCATGCGCGGCCTCGCCAAGACGCTTCTGCTCACTGTCGTGATCATGGCGGCGGCCATCGTCGTCGGCACGATCATCGCCATCATGCGCGTCTCGCCGAGCCTGGTGCTGCAGAGTTTCGCCAGCGCCTATGTCTGGTTCTTCCGTGGCGTCCCCGCGCTGATCCAGCTCATCTTCTGGTTCAACCTCTCGCTGCTCTTCCGCACCTTCTCGCTGTCGCTGCCCTGGATCGGGCCGGTCTTTTCGGTCAACACCAACGATTTCATGACGCCCTTCGTTTCGGCGGTGGTGGCGTTGTCGCTCTGCGAGGCGGGCTATCTCGCCGAGATCATCCGCGCGGGCATCAAATCCGTGCCGAGCGGCCAATCGGAAGCTGCCAGCGGCCTGGGCCTTTCCTACGGCCAGATCCTGCGGCGGATCATCCTGCCGCAAGCCATGCGCTTCATCGTGCCGCCGACGGGCAATGAGGCGATCAGCCTTTTGAAGATGACGTCGCTCGTGACCTTCATCGCCGTGGATGACCTGTTCTATACGGCGCAGAGCATCTATGCCCGGACCTTCGAGACCATCCCGCTGCTGATCGTGGTGGCGTTCTGGTATCTCTTCGTCGTGACCGTGATGTCGATCGGACAGCATTTTCTCGAGCGCTATTACGGGCGGAGCGACAAGCTCGACGAAAGCCCCTTCGCGCGGCTGATACGCCTCGCCTTTGCCCCGCGCCGTGTCGGAGTGCTGCCATGACGCCGAAGGCGGAAAACCAGGCGCGCTTCGGCGTGGCGCCCGATGCCATGGTCTTCGCCCGCGGGGTGCGCAAATCCTATGGTCCGCTTGAGGTCCTGAAAGGGATCGACGCGACGGTCCCCGCCGGTTCGGTCGCCTGCATCATCGGACCCTCCGGCTCGGGCAAGAGCACGTTCCTGCGCTGTATCAACCATCTGGAGCAGCTATCGGGCGGGATCCTCCTCGTGGACGGAGAGTTCGTCGGCTACGATCTGCGCGACGGCAAGCTCTATGAGGTCAAGAACAGCCTGCTCTGCAAGCGCCGCGCAGATATCGGCATGGTGTTCCAGTCATTCAATCTCTTCTCCCACATGACGGTGATGGAGAACCTGATCGAGGCGCCGCTGCGGGTGCGCGGCATGCCGGTCGGTGAGGCCAGGGCCAAGGCCGAGATCCTGCTCGCCCGTGTCGGCCTCTCCGACAAGGCGGCTCGCTATCCTCGTGAACTCTCGGGCGGCCAGCAGCAACGGGTGGCGATCGCGAGGGCGCTGGCGATGAACCCCAAGGTGCTGCTCTTCGACGAGCCGACCTCGGCGCTCGATCCCGAACTCGTCGGCGAGGTGCTGCAGGTCATGCGCGATCTGGCGGCGAGCGGCATGACCATGGTCGTGGTGACGCATGAGATCGGCTTCGCCCGCGAGGTCGGCGACCAACTGATCTTCATGGACCAGGGCGTCATCGTCGAACGCGGCGTGCCCCGCGAGATGATCGCCAATCCGCAATCACCGCGCACCAGGGAATTCCTCTCGCGCGTTCTCTAGCGGTGGCGAAAACGGCTGCTTCCATCGGCGCCGGCGCTGTCGTCGCCTGCGTGACCGTCGACATTATCGAAATTCCTGATATGTACCTTTGATCGCAAGGCCGGCGCATGGACCTTTGGGGATCGAAGCTTGAAGAGAAATTTCCTGACTCTCGACGTCGCCGACAGCTATGCGGCGCTGAAAGGCATCGCGTCCCCGGTGCGCATCGACATATTGCGCCTGCTCCACGACAAGGGGCCGATGAACGTGAACGAGATCAGCGCGGCGCTCAAGCTGCCGCAATCGAGCGTGGCGACGGCCGTGCAAATGCTCGAGGAAGCGGAACTGATCGACACCAAGACCGTGAAGGCGAAGAAGGGGCACCAGAAGCTGTGCTCGGCGCGCTATGACGAGATCGTCATCCGCTTCGATACGGCCTCGAAGACCCCGGATGAGGAGACGATCGAGGTCTCGATGCCGATCGGGCTCTATACGAGTTGCGATACCCGCGCGCCCTGCGGCCTCTGCTCCAGCGAGGGCGTGATCGGCCTGCTCGACGTGCCGAATTTCTTCCTTGATCCGAACCGCATGCAGGCCGGCCTGATCTGGTTTGGCCGCGGCTATGTCGAATACAAATTCCCGAACAACGCCAAGATCTTGAACGAGGCCATCAGCGCGATCGAGTTCTCGATGGAGCTCTCCTCCGAGGTGCCGGGAACCAATCCCGTTTGGCCCTCCGACATCACGCTCTGGGTCAACAATGTCGCCGTCGGCACCTGGACCTCGCCCGGCGATTTTGGCGACAAGCGGGGTGTCTATACGCCGCGCTGGTGGAAGCTCGAAGGCTCGCAATATGGCAAGCTCAAGACCTGGACCATTTCAGCGCGCGGCACGTTCATCGACGGTATCAGGATCTCCGATGTGACACTGGCCGATCTGGACCTGGAGAACCACCATTCCATCCGCATGCGCATCGGCATTGCCGACGAGGCGAAGCATCCGGGCGGCATCAATATCTTCGGCCGCGGCTTTGGCAATTACGATCAGGACATCGTGATGCGGCTCTATCGCGCGCCTGAACGAGCGTGAAAACCGCTGGACGATCCGGCGACGCCAGGCGTCACGGTGGACCGTCTTTCAGCATATGAAATGACCATTGGTTGATTGACACCTCGTCGGGTTCGAACCATACTCAGCGTTATGTATCGAAAATAATGATACAAATACCGGGAAAACGCAGAGTGAGGTTGCCGTGAAAGCGAACGTGACCGTCCATAGGGACTTCGCGATCTCTCCGATTGACGATCGGGTCTACAGTTCATTCCTCGAGCATTTGGGCCGCGCGATCTATACGGGCATCTACGAGCCCGGCCATCCGACGGCTGATGCCGACGGGTTTCGCGGCGACGTGCTCGATCTCGTCCGTGCGGTGAAGACGCCCTATGTGCGCTATCCCGGCGGCAATTTCGTCTCGGCCTATAATTGGGAAGATGGCATCGGCCCGCGCGACCAGCGCCCGACCCGCCTCGACCTCGCCTGGCGCACGCGCGACGACAACCGGATCGGCGTCAACGAATTCGTCGATTGGTGCAAGAAGGCCGACACCAAGCCGATGCTGGCGGTCAATCTCGGCTCGCGCGGCCTCGATGCAGCGCGCAATTTCGTCGAATATTGCAACCATCCGGGCGGTTCCTATTGGAGCGACCTGCGCCGCAGTCATGGCTGGAAGGACCCGCACAACGTCAAGCTCTGGTGCCTCGGCAATGAGATGGACGGTCCCTGGCAGGTTGGCCACAAGACGGCGGAGGAATATGGCCGCCTTGCCAATGAGACGGCGAAGGCCATGCGCCTGTTCGACAAGTCGCTCGAACTCGTCGTCTGCGGCTCGTCCAATTCCGACATGCCGACTTATCCCGACTGGGAGGCGACGGTCCTCGAACACACCTATGATTCGATCGACCACATCTCGCTGCACATGTACTTTGCCAATAACGAGCACGACACGCTCAACTATCTGGCTAAGGCGGAGAAGCTCGATCGCTATATCAACACGATTGGCGGCGTGATCGACTTCATCAAGGCGAAGAAGCGTTCGAAGAAGGACGTGAAGATCTCCTTCGACGAGTGGAACGTCTGGTATCATAGCCGCGAGCAGGACAAGAAGATCCTCGAGGGCGACGAGTGGCCGGATGCGCCGCATCTGCTCGAAGACCTCTATAATTTCGAGGACGTGCTGCAGGTCGGCGGCATTCTCAACACCTTCATTCGTCGCGCCGACCGGGTGAAGATCGCCTGCATCGCGCAGCTCGTGAACGTCATCGCGCCGATCATGACGGAAGAGGGCGGTCCGGCCTGGAAGCAGACCATCTACTATCCGTTCCTCTATGCCTCGCTCTATGGCCGTGGCACCTCGCTGCGCGCGGTCGTCGACGGCCCGACCTATGACAGCACGTCCGGCGACGACGTTCCTTATCTCGACGTTTCTGCGGTCCGCTCGCCCGAGGGCGACGCCGTCACCTTCTTCGTCGTCAACCGCCATCTGACCGAAACGCTCGATCTGACGGCTGCGCTCGAAGGCTTCCCGAAGGCGAGCCTCGTCGAGCACATCCAGATGACGCATCCGGATCTGCGCGCCATCAATACGGCGGCGAACCCGGACAACGTCGTGCCGAAGACCGTTTCGGGCACGCATGTCGAAGCGGGCACGCTCATGTCGAAGCTGCCGCCGCTCTCCTACAATGTGATCAGGCTCTCAGTCTGAGCCTCCCGTCGCGGCCGATGGCATCGGCCGCGACGCTTCATTCCGGATCGGTCGCCGATGCAGCGCTCGTCCTGATCCGCCGCGCGGCCCGGCTGCATCGCTGGACCGGCTCCGCCTCTCATTGCACGCGGTTGAGACCGTGCTTTGGGCTGCATTTCATCACGCGTGACCAGAACCGCATGCCGGCGCTTGATGTCGTCAATTGACGACGAGGACAATATTGGCTCCCGACAAAGCGTGATGCCGTAACTGTTCGGTTTGCGGTGCACAATATTATTTGGAAGACTGCGGCGCCTTCCACGTTCTATGCTGGCGATATCCTGTGCTTCGGAGATTTTCTGGACTATTGCGGCAATAGTCTTGATTTCCAGGAAGCGAAGCGTGTGGGGCGGGGGAAGCCATGAGACCGTCGCGACGCGAGTTTATGCGCTGGAGCATGGTGAGCGGCATTTCGCTCGGCCTGTCACGGTTGGCCTCGGCCGATACGCCGAGCTTTCTCGTGCGTGAGACCTTGCCGGGGCGGGGCGTTCCGAGGCCGGCGACGGGCCGCGTCGATGGCGTCGCCAAGGTCACCGGGGCCAAGCTCTACGCCTCCGATTTTCGCGCGGCCGATCTTCCGGGCTGGCCGGCCGAGACGTCCCATGCCCTGCTCGTACGCGCGGCCGACGCGACCCACTCTTATGAGGGCCTCGATCTGGCGCGGCTCGGCGCGATTGCAAAGCCGACTGTCGTGGTCACGGCCGAGGATCTCGATCGCATCGGGACACGGGTGCCGTCATTCTATGCCGGCGATCTGTTCTGTCCGGTCGGCAAGACGCCGCTCTATCTCGGCCAGCCGGTCGCCCTGCTGATCTTCGAGCGGTTCGACGATTTCGACAAGGCGCGGCTCGCTCTGCGCGACGGCAATTTCCTGAAGTTCGGGGCGGAGACGGGGCCGGTCGCGGTGCCGAACTATGCCGCGTTCCGCTTCACACGCGTTGCCGGAGCGACGCCGGATGCGCCCGACATCTATTCGCCGATCCAGGAGGGCTGGATCAGTCCGGGTTTCCTGGAGAGTTCCGGGCGCCCCATCTGGGCGCCGCTTCCCGTCGCCAAGGGCGGGGAATACGTCAAGGGCGCGGTCTTCGGCGAGAAGATCCGGGCCGAGCTCGGCAGCGGTGACCCGGCGCTGCTGACGCTCGACCGTGACTTCGAGACTCAGTCGGTCGATCCGATGTTCCTGGAGCCGGAATGCGGGCTCGCCTGGTACGATGCGGGGGAGGGCGATCTTTCGATCGTGCTCGGCGTGCAGTCTCCCTTCGAGGCCGCGAGCGCGGTGGCCTTCCTGCTCGGCGAGGCCGGTGACGGCTTCAAGCCGAAGCGCATCGATGCGCAGTTCGCCTATGTCGGCGGCGGCTTTGGTGGGCGCGATCACACGCCGTTTCCGCTCTATGTCGCGCTGGCGGCGATGTTCTATCCGGGCCACGCCGTGCGCCTCGCGCATGACCGCTTCCAGCAGTTCCAGGGCGGCATCAAGCGCCACGCATTCAAGATGCGTACGCAGATCGGCGTCGACCGCGCGAGTGGCAAGATCACGGCCTTTGCCGCCGATCACGTGCTCGATGGCGGCGGGCTGATGAACTATTCGGTCAGCGTCGCCGTCGTCGGTGCCACGGGCGCGATCGGCATCTACGACATACCGAAAGTCGATGTCACCACGGTCGCCGTCCATTCGCGCGGCGTCACGGCCGGATCGATGCGCGGCTACGGCACATTGCAGACCATGACGGCGCTCGAAGTACTGATCGACGAGGTCGCGACAACCCTTCCAATCGATCCGATCGCCTTCCGGCGGCTGAACGCGCTGAAGACCGGCGGCCGGACGATGGCCGGCAACCCCTATTCGGTCTCGGTCCGCACCCGGGAAATCCTCGACAAGCTCGAGGCGCACGCGATCTGGCAGAACCGCGGCGTGGAGAAGGCCGGAGCCAAGCCGGGCTATCTCGTCGGGACCGGGGTGGCGTGCGCGGCGAAGGATTATGGCACGGGGGCGGATTGTGCGCTCGGGACCGTCGAAATCGCGCCCGACGGCCGCATTTCGATCCACGGCGACGCCGTCGAGATGGGTAATGGCATCGGCACTGCGCTCGCGAACCGTGTCGCGATCCATATTGGCGGCATTGCCGACGCGGTGACCGTGGCGCAGGTCGACGTCTTCGACGCGCTGGAACTGTTCACGAGCGGCGATTCCTACACGATCAGTCAGGCGGAACAGGACACGGCCGCAAAGGATACGCGATGGGTGCCGGCGATCAGTTCCGCGACCAGCGCCTCGATCGGCGCCCATGTCGGCACGCAGGCGGCGGCGGAGGCGGCGCGGGTCGTGTTCCGCTTCGGCCTTTGGCCGGCCGCCCTGGCGCTCTGGGGCATTGCACCAACCGATCCAAGGGCGAAGCAGGCGGGCGAAGCCTATTGGCAGGACCGGCACCTCATCATGACCGGCCTTTCCCCGCTGCCGCTCGAAGCGATAGCGGCCAAGGCCCATGCGCAGAAGGGCGTGACCGGCGCGATGGCCCACGCCTTCTCGCGCTGGGCCTGGGCGCAGGCGACATTCGATATCGCCGGCGAGGCTTGGACGGGCGATATCGACGCGCTCGCCATCCGCCGTGGTGGCGATGCCTTCACGCGCCTCGATCGGTCGGTGGTCGCTTTCCCGCCCGCCGATTATAACCGGATCGGCACGGCATTTTCCTCGCTCTGCGGCACGCTCGTCCGCGTCGAGATCGAACGCGCAACCGGCCTGCTGCGCATCGCCAGCGCCTATAGCGTGCTCGAATGCGGCCAGGCGCTCGTGCCCGAGGTCGTGGTCGGCCAGGCGCAGGGCGGTTTCGCTATGGGCGTCGGCTATGCGCTGCTGGAGACGCTGCCGCCCTTCGAGGACGGGCCCGGCAACGGCCAGTGGAATCTCGGCCAATATCTCGTCGCGCGCGGTTCGGACCTGCCGCTGCACGATCTGGAGATCGAGGTGCTGCCGCCGCTCGCGGCCAACGAGCCGCCGAAGGGTATGGCCGAGGTCGTGATGATACCGATCGTGCCGGCCCTGCTGAACGCCATTTTCGACGCCACCGGCCACCGCTTTCAATCGCTGCCGGTGACCGGGGCCATGCTGAAGGGAGCGCTCGCGTGACGAACCTCGCCTTGACCATCAACGGCCGCGCCTATGGCCCGATGGATGTGCGCGACGAACTGACGATGAACGATTTCCTGCGCGAGTTTCTCGGCATGACCGGGACGAAATTCGGCTGCGGGGCAGCGCAATGCCTGAGCTGCGCAGTCATCGTCGATCGGCCGGATGGCAGCAGCTATACCAACCCGACCTGCATCGTTCCGGCGGTGAATTTCGACGGCAAGTCGATCCGCACCGTCGAGGGGCATGCGAGCGATGGCGCGCTCACTCCGCTGCAGACGGCCTTCATCGAGCATTTCGCCTTCCAGTGCGGCTATTGCACGGCCGGCTTCCTCAATGAGGGGCAGGTGCTGCTGGAGCGGCTGGCCCGGCAGAAGGTCGCGCGGGCGGATGTCGAGGCGACCATTGCCGAAGCGCTCGACGGCCATCTCTGCCGGTGCACGGGCTACGTCAAATATCACGAGGCCGTGCGGGCCGTCATACTGGCAGACCCCGGCCGCTATCTGATCTAGGCGCTCTGTATCGCGTGTATGGGCAAGACCCAACCGGTCCCATCGGGCTGAAGGATAGTCGAAGATGAAGCGCGAATGGCGGATTCCGGTCCTCGTCCTGGCGGTGATGGCGATCAATATCGCGGCCGCCTGCCTTGCCGGCTACACGGTCTCGGCGACGACGTCGAACGCTCTCGCCTCGCCCGAGAGCTTCGCCACGATCAGCGATCCGGCGAAGCGTTCGGCCGCCTATTTCACCGAACTCGGGAAGGTGCTGACCAATCCGCGCTGCACGAATTGCCATCCCGCCGGCAATCGGCCGCGCCAGGGCGATATGAGCCGCCTGCACGAGCCGCCGGTCTTTCGTGGTCCTGATGGCTTCGGGCTCGAAACCATGCGCTGTTCCACCTGCCACCAGGACGCCAATTTCGAGCCGGGACGCGTACCGGGGCACCCCGAATGGCATCTGGCGCCGCTGGAGATGGCCTGGGAGGGCAAGACCGTCTCGGAGATCTGCGCCCAGATCAAGGATCCGAAGCGGAACGGAAACCGCTCGCTGCAGGACCTCGTCAAGCATATCGGCACCGACACGCTGGTCGGCTGGGCCTGGGCGCCCGGCTTCGGCCGCACGCCGGCCCCCGGCACGCAGCAGCAGGCGGGCGCACTGGTCGCGGCCTGGGCCAATTCCGGCGCGGCCTGTCCCTGAGCCTGTTCTTCACGCGAGAGGATTCGCGTGAAGACGCCTCGCTCGAGCCCCGCCTGCCTCAGGCGGGGACTGCCTCGCGGAGACCCAGATAGCTCGCGACCACACGGCGGTCATGGATCAGGTCGGCCGCTCGGCCTTCGAGCGTGACCGATCCCGTTTCCATGACATAGGCATAGTCCGCGACCTCGAGGGCGGCGCGGGCATTCTGCTCGACGAGCAGGATGGAGACGCCGGTCGAGCGCAGTTCGACGATGATGCGGAAGATGTCCTTCACGATCAGCGGCGCGAGGCCGAGGCTCGGCTCGTCGAGCATCAGCAGCTTCGGCTCGATCATGAGCGCACGGCCCATGGCCAGCATTTGCCGCTCGCCGCCGGACAGCGTTCCGGCGAGCTGATGGCGCCGCTCGCCGAGGCGCTTGAAGCGGTCATAGATCCGGGCGAGCCGGTCGGCCTTTTCCCCCCGCGTGACCTTGGCGCGAAAGGCGCCCAGCGTCAGGTTGTCCTCGACGCTCATGGTGGAGAAGAGCTCGCGCCGCTCCGGCACCAGGCTCATGCCGGCCATCACGCGCGTCTCGACGGGCTCGTCGCTGCAATCCGCGCCGTCGAACTGGATGCGGCCTTCACCGCGCACCACACCCATGGCGGCATTGAGGAGCGTCGACTTGCCGGCGCCGTTGGCGCCGATCACGGTGACGATGCTGCCGGCGCTGATGTCGAGCGAGACGTTCCTGACCGCCTCGGCCTTGCCGTAGGAGACGGAGATATCGCGCAGGCTGAGAACGGTGCGGGTCATGCGACGCCTCCGAGATAGGCCTCGATCACGACCGGATTGGCCTGGATCTCCGCCGGCGGGCCTTCGGCGAGCTTGGTGCCGAAATCCATGACGACGAGGCGGTTGGTCAGTCCCATGACGAAATCCATGTCGTGCTCGACGAGGAGGATCGCCACACCTTCCTGCGACAGACGCTTCAGTAGCGCGGCCAGCGCCTCCTTTTCGAGGTGGCGCAGGCCGGCTGCCGGCTCGTCGAGCAGAAGCAGCACGGGATCGAGGCAGAGCGCACGGGCGATCTCGAGCACGCGCTGCTGGCCGAGCGCGAGGCTGCCCGCGGGCTTCGCCGCGAGATCAGCGAGGCCGACGCGTTCGAGTTGGTGTTCGGCCTCGCGGAAGATGCGTGCTTCCTCGGTGCGATCGAACCGGAACAGGCCGCGCATCGCACCCGCCTCGCCGCGCAGATGCGCGCCGAGGGCGACATTTTCGAGCACGCTCATGTCCGGCACCAGCTTCACATGCTGGAAGGTGCGCGAGACGCCACGCCGGGCGATCATCCGCGCCGAGAGGGTGGATATGGTCTCGCCGGCGAAGCGGACCGCGCCGCTGGTCGCATGCAGCACGCCGGTCACGAGGTTGAAGGTCGTGCTCTTGCCGGCGCCGTTCGGGCCGATCAGCCCGACGATCTCGCCCGCCTTCAGCGAGAAATTGATGTCGTTGACCGCGACCAGTCCGCCGAACGTCTTGCGCAGATCGGTGACGTCGAGCAGCGCCGAGCCGGCCTCCGGGAGCGAACGGCGAGGTAGCGGCTCGGCATAGCCGGATTTCCGCCGCCGTGCGCCCGGCAGCAGGCGCGCGAAGTGCGGCCACAGGCCGTCGCGCAAAGTCTGCAGCAAGACGATGATCAGGATGCCGAAGATGATCGTCTCGAAATTACCTTCCGTCTCGAAGAGGCGCGGCAGCAGTGACTGGAGCTGGTCCTTCAGCACGATGACGATGCCGGCGCCGAGGATCGCCCCGCCGACATGGCTCGCCCCGCCGATCACCGCCATGAAGAGATAGTCGATGCTTGCGCCGAGGCCGAAGGGCGTCGGGTTCACGGCGCGCTGCATATGGGCGTAGAGCCAGCCGGAGAGCCCGGCGAGCACGGCCGCATAGGTGAAGGCGACGAGGCGGATGCGGATCGTGTTGATGCCGAAGGATTCGGCCGCCCGTGCCGTGCCCTTCAGCGCGCGGATCGCCCGCCCGGTGCGGGAACCGAGCAGGTTGCTCGTTCCGACCGCTGCGAGCACCAAGGCGATCGCCACGACATAGTAGTATTCACTTGATGCGATCAGCGCATGGCCACCAACCGCCAGGGCCGGAATGTCGGCGATGCCGTCATGGCGGCCGAGAAAATCCAGATTGCCGAAGAGGTAGTAGAGGCTGATGCCCCAGGCCAGCGTGCAGATCGGCAGGTAGTGGCCGGAGAGGCGAAGCGTGACGGCGCCGAGGATCGCCGCCGCAATGCCGGTCACGACCAGCGAGATCGGCAGGGTCAGCCAGGGCGAGAAGCCATAATGCGTCGTCAGGACGGCGGTCGTATAGGCGCCGAAGCCGACAAAGGCGGCCTGTCCAAAGGAGGTCATGCCGCCGACGCCGGTGAGCACGACGAGGCCCATGGTGACGATCGAGGCGAGGCCGATATAGTTCAGCAGCGTGATCCAGTAGGGCGGAATGCCCGGGATGGACGGCAGCGCGAACAGGATGAGGATGGCGATAACGCCGAGCAGGCGACGGTCCATGCGGGTTACTCCTCATCCTCGGCGGGGCCGGCGCGCAACGAACGCCAGATCAGGAACGGGATGATCGCGGTGAAGACGATCACCTCCTTGAAGGCGCTGGCCCAGAAGGAGGAGATGGACTCCAGTATGCCGATCAGGATCGCCGCGACCGCCGCGATCGGATAGCTGATCAGCCCGCCGATGATCGCGGCGACGAAGCCCTTGAGGCCGATCAGGAAGCCCGTGTCGTAGTAGACCGTGGTGAGCGGCCCGATCAGTATGCCCGAGAGGCCGCCGAGCAATGCCGCGATCAGGAACACGGTCCTGCCCGAGAGGCTGGTGCTGATGCCGACGAGCCGGGCACCGAGGCGGTTGACGGCCGTGGCGCGGAGCGCCTTGCCGATCATGGTGCGCTCGAAGATGAGATAGAGGCCGAGCATCAGGACGAAGCTGACGGCGACCACCGCAATGCTCTGGCCGGTGATCATGGCCGGGCCGACATTGAACATGGCGTCGGAGAAGGCTTCGGTGCGCGAGCCCTCGGCGCCGAAGAACAGCAGGCCGAAACCGGTCAGCGCCACATGGACGGCCATGGCGGCGATGAGCAGCACCAGCACCGAGGATTCGGCGAGCGGCTGGAATACGATGCGGTAGAGATAGGGGCCGAGCGGCGCGACGAGCGCCAGCGACAGCACGATTTCGACGCCGAGGCCGAGCTTGAGTGGGGCGAGCCAGATAGCCAGGAACGCGAGCAGCACGGGAAGGCCGACATTCCAGCCGAGAATCCGCGGCACGGCCGAGAAGCGGCGATGCCGCAGCGCCTCGACCAGTTCGAAGATCGCTGCAAGACCACCGAAGCCGACGAGCAGCCAGACGATCGATGGCGCGGTGCCCTGCTGCAACTGTGAAAGGGTCAGCGCGCCAAAGGAGATGAACTCTCCCTGCGGAACGAAGATGATCCGCGTGACGGTGAAAACAAGCACGATGGCGAGCGCCAGGAGCGCATAGATCGCTCCTGTCGTCACGCCATCCTGCACGAGCATCAAGGCGATCGTGCCGTCCATTCGTCCTCCCTCGACCCGCCGGCAAGCAGCGGGCCGCTCCTCAGATATCCTCCCCTCCGGCTGCCCTCCTCAGGGTCAGACGGCAGCCTTCTCGGCCAGAAGATCCAGCGCTACGTCGATGATCATGTCCTCCTGGCCGCCGACCATGCGCCGACGCCCGAGCTCGACCAGTATGTCGAAGGAGGAAAGCCCGTATTTCTTCGCAGCCGCCTCGGTATGGCGCAGGAAGCTCGAATAGACGCCGGCATAGCCGAGCGCGAGGGTCTCGCGGTCGACGCGGACCGGGCGCTCCTGCAGCGGACGGACGAGGTCCTCGGCCGCGTCGATCAGGCGACGGACGTCGCAGCCATGATCGAGGCCCATCTTGTCGATGGCGGCGACGAAGGCTTCGAGCGGCGCGTTGCCGGCACCGGCGCCCATGCCGGTGAGGCTCGCATCGATGCGGTCGGCGCCGTGCTCAAGCGCGGTGATGCTGTTGGCGACGCCGAGCGCGAGATTATGGTGCGCGTGCATGCCGACTTCGGTCTCCGGCTGCAGCGTGTCCTTGAAGGCGCGGACGCGATCGGCGACGTCGTACATGTTCATGGCGCCGCCGGAATCGACGACATAGACGCAGGTCGCCCCATAGCTTTCCATCAGCTTCGCCTGCGCGGCGAGGCCCTGCGGCGTATTCATATGGCTCATCATCAGGAAGCCGACGGCGTCCATGCCGAGTTTGCGCGCATGCTCGATGTGCTGGCGGGCAATGTCCGCCTCGGTGCTGTGGGTCGCGATGCGGACGACGCGCGCGCCGGCCTTGTAGGCGGCATCGAGATCATGGGTCGTGCCGATGCCGGGCAGCAGCAGCGTCGCGATCCGCGCATTCTTGACGACCGAGGCGGCGGCCTCGATCCACTCGATATCGGTGTGGGCGCCGAAGCCATAGTTGAAGCTCGAGCCCTGCAAGCCGTCGCCATGGGCGACCTCGATGCTCGCGACGCCGGCGGCGTCGAGGGCGGCGGCGATCGTCTCGATCTGCTCGATCGAATAGCGATGGCGGACGGCGTGCATGCCGTCGCGCAGCGTCACGTCGGAAACATAAATCCTGCGGTTTGCGATGGTCATCGCGATCTCCCTGTCAGCCGGCGACGGCGAGCGACTGGCGCTCCGCCGCCATATGCTCGGCCGCGGCCAGCGCCGCGCTCGTCATGATGTCGAGATTGCCGGCATAGGCCGGGAGGTAATGGGCAGCGCCTTCGACCTCGATGAAGATCGTGACCTTGAGGCCGGTGCGGGTGCCGATGCCGGGGATGGTCAGAGGGTTCGACGCGTCGAAGGCGTCGAACTGCACCGCCTGCTTCAGCCGATAGCCGGGAACATAGCGCTGGACCGCCGCGGCGATCTCGGCGACCGAGGCGACGATCGCATCGCGGTCGGCGTCGAGATCGGTGAGGCAATAGACCGTGTCGCGCATCATCAGCGGCGGCTCGGCCGGATTGAGCACGATGATCGCCTTGCCGCGTGCGGCACCACCAACCTCGACGAGGGCGCGCGATGTTGTTTCAGTGAATTCGTCGATATTGGCGCGGGTGCCGGGGCCGGCCGATTTGCTCGCAATCGAGGCGACGATCTCGGCATAGGCAACGGGGGCGACGCGCGAGACGGCGTGGACCATCGGAATGGTCGCCTGGCCGCCGCATGTCACCATGTTGATGTTGCGCGCCTTGCTGTGCGCTCCGAGATTGACCACCGGCACGACATAGGGACCGACGGCGGCAGGCGTCAGATCGATCACGCGCACATCATGCGCGGCGAGCCGCTTGTCGTGCTCGACATGGGCTCCGGCCGATGTCGCGTCGAAGACGATGCCGATATCGGCGAAATCGGGCAGCGCCAGCAGGCCGTCTATGCCTCCGGCGGTGGTGGCCACGCCGAGGCGGGCGGCGCGGGCGAGACCGTCTGATTTCGGGTCGATGCCGACCAGTGCGGCCATGCGGAGGTGCTTGGCATAGCGCATGACCTTGATCATCAGATCCGTGCCGATATTGCCGGATCCGATGATCGCGACCGCGATCTTCTCATCACTCATGACAGTCCTCATGCGGTGAACACGGCCCTGACCGAGCCGAAACCTTCGATATTGGCGGTGTACGTGCCGGGCTCCGTCACGACGGCCATGGGGCCGAGCGCGCCCGTCATCACCACGTCGCCGGCGCGCAGCGGGGTGCCGATCGCGACCATCATGTCGGCGAGCCAGCAGGCGGCGTTGACGGGATTGCCGAGGCAGGCGGCACCGGCTCCCTTCGAGACTTCCTGACCCGCGCGGTCGAGCGACATGGTGCAGTTGAAGAGATCGACGGCGCCGAGCGACAGCGGCCTGGTGCCGAGCACGAAGCGCGCGCTCGAACCATTGTCGGCGACCGTGTCGAGCAGGCGGATGTCCCATCTGGCGATACGGCTGTCGACGACCTCGATGGCGGCAACGGCATAATCGACCGCGCGCAGGATATCGGCGGTGGTGTTGCGCTCGAAGGTCAGGTCACGGCCGAGGATGAAGGCGATTTCTGCCTCGACCTTCGGCTGGATCAGTCCGCCGAGCGAAATCTCCGCGCCGTCGCCGATCGCCATGGCGGCGAAGAGCGTGCCGAAATCGGGGGAATCGACGCCGAGTTGCTTCTGGACCGCTTTCGACGTCAGTCCGATCTTGCGGCCGACGATGCGTTCGCCTGCATCGCTGCGGCGACGGTTCACCTCGTTCTGCACGGCATAGGCGGCCGAGACCGCGTCGCCGACGGAAAGCGCCGCGATTTCCTCGCGGATCGGCGGGCAGGCGCTACGATCGGTTTCGGCGGCGATGAGCCTGTCGGCGAGCGATCGAATGGCCAGGCTGTTGCTGACGTCGTTCATTGTCCATCCTCAGGTAACGGACCGGGCCGGTTTTTCGGCCCGGTCCGGTCTCACTTCACGAGCTTCCACTGTCCGTCGACGATCTCGATCAGGACGCGAGCATTGTCATCGAGGCCGGTATGGTCCTCGGGTGTCATCGTGTAGACGCCGTGGACGCCGACGAGGCCCTTGGTGTTTTCGAGCGCATCGCGAACCGCCGCGCGGAATTCGGGCGTGCCGGGCTGGGCGGTCTTGAGCGCCGTTGGGACGGCGTTGGCGAAGAGCAGCCAGGAGTCCCACGCGGTTCCCGCCTGCGCCGAGCGCGAGTTGGGGCCGTTCGCATCCTCGATCGCCTTGTTGAAGGCGACGCCGGCCGCCTTGCTCGGGTGACCGTCCGGCAGTTGCTCGGCGACCAGGATCGGTCCGACCGGTATCAAGGTCCCTTCGACGGCCGCGCCGCCGACACGGATGAACTCGCGCGTCGTGACGCCGTGCGACTGGTAGATCTGGCCCTTGAAGCCGCGCTTCTTCAGCTCGATCTCCGGCAGCGTGGCCGGGGTGCCCGATCCGCCGACGAAGACGACCTCGGGATGATAGGCGAGCAGCTTCAGGACCTGCGCGGTCACCGTCGTGTCCTGCCGATTGAAGCGTTCGCTCGCCACCAGCTTGATGTCCGTACCGGCGAGGGCCTTGTCGAGCTCCTTGGCCAGCAGGTCGCCCCAGGCGTCGGCGAAGCCGATATAGCCGACCGTCTTGACCTTCTTCTCGGTCATGTCCTGCACGATGCGGCGGACCATGGAATCCGCGTTCTGCACCGAGCGGAAGACCCATTTCTGCTTGTCGGCCGGCGGCTGATAAGGCGTGAGCGCGATCATGGGTGTGCCGGATTCCTGCGCCACAGGCGTCACGGCCGCGGCGAGGGCGTTGATGCCCGGTCCCAGAATGACGTCGACCTTGTTCTCCGAGACGAGACGCTGGGCCGCGCGCACGGCGGCGGTCGGATCGGTCGCGTCATCGAGAATGACGACCGTGACCTTTTCGCCGGCCAACGTATCGGGGATCAGCGTAATCGCCCGCTTCGTCTCGGCGCCGAGTGCGGCGGCCGGCCCCGTGAGCGGCGCGAGCACGCCGACGGTGATGTCGGCCCGTGCCGCCAGGCTGCTCGCCCCCACCATGAGCAGGGCGACCAGGCCGGTCCCCAGATGCCGCATCGAACCATTGATCATCTTCATTCCATCCTCCCTCGAAAAGTCAGTCGGCCCCGGCTCCCTCCGGGGCCGCGATCAGGCGATCGCCTCCACGTGGCACGACATGGCGCGCGTCAGCGCCACGACGCCGTCATCGATGGATTGCGGCTTGCAGGCCGCGCCGACGAAGCGATCCGGACGGACGAGGATCACCGGATCGGCATTGCGGCCGAACCATTCCTTGAGCCGTCCATCGCGATCGCCGACCACGGTCACGTCGTTGTAGCGGGCATGTTCGTGCTGGAGCTGGACGCTCGGCACCACGGAGATGATGCGCGCCCCGAGCCGATCGAGCGTGCGCCGCGTTGCGGGCGACAGCCAGCGCGAGGGGTCGATGCCCCAGGCGATCAGCGCAAAGCCATTGCCGATGATGTCGTCGAGGCGCACCACGCGCCGGTCGGCGGTCTCGACCATGGGCTGGATGAACATGCGCCCGACAGGCGAGGCGGCGTCGAAACCGTGGCCATAGAAGAGCGCGCCGGATTTGTAGCGCGGCATCGGCTTGAAGCGCATTTCGAGGAAATAGCGCTTCACCGGCGGGATATAATTGAGGAGCCAGGTGATGGCGTCGCGCAGGCCGACGACGATCGGATTGGTCGGCGAGAAGATCCGTCCGGCAGTCTGCGACAGGTCGATCATGGCGCGGGCATGCTCACGCCGCTCTTCCTCATAGGTGTCGAGCAGTTCGTCGCCGGCTATGCCCTTCAGAACCAGAGCGAGCTTCCAGCCGAGATTGGCCGCGTCGCGCACGCCGCTATTGTAGCCCTGGCCCTGCCAGACCGGCATGATGTGGGCGGCGTCGCCGGCGAGCAGCACGCGGCCTTTGCGGAAGTGTTTCGCGAGGCGCGCATTATGCGTGTAGATGCGGGCGCGGATCAGGTCGATGTTGTCGGGGTCGGCGACGACCTTGGCGAGCATCTGGCGCAGCATTTCCGGCGGCACGACGTCGCCCGGTGCCTCGCCCGCAAACAGCATGAACTCGAAACGGCGAATGCCATGCGGCAGCGCGATCGACACATAGGGCCGCGCCGGGTCGCAATGCATGTAGGCGTTGGGGCTGGCGACGGGATCGTTGGCGACATCGATCACGATCCACCGGTTTGAATCGGTGGTGCCTTCGAAGGGAATGTCGAGCGCCTTGCGGATGGCGCTTTTGCCGCCGTCGGCGGCAACCATGTAGCGGGTGCGGATCGTCTGCGTCGTGCCGGTCCGGTCGACGACCTTGAGCGTGACGCCTTCATTGTCCTGCGTGAAGCTATCGAGCCGCGTGCCCAGTTCGAGCGAGACGCCGGGATAGCGTGAGAGGCCGTCGGCGAGCACGCGGTCGACGAGCGGCTGGATGAAGGCATTGCGCCGGGGCCAGCCGAATTCGTCGGTGCGCGGCTCGATCGAGGCGAAGCAGCGACCCTTGCCGGTGACGAAGCGCATCCACTGATTGGGCGTCGTGTGCGGCAGCACGCCGTCGACAAGGCCGACCGCCTGGATCGCCCGCAGGCACTCGTCATCCATGCCGACGCCGCGGGGATAATCGATCAGCTCTGGCAACTGCTCGAGCACCAGCACCGAGAGGCCCTGCGCCCCGAGCTGGTTCGCGATCAGCAGCCCGACCGGGCCGGCCCCGACAATGACGGCGTCCGGCTCGGCTAAGCCGGTCCAGTGATCCGCATCATGTGATGTAGTGCTCATGTCGCCTCCCTCTCATGGCAGGCGACGCGCCTCCGCACGTCGCCGCGTCCTCTCCCCCGTGCCTATGCGGCGACGGGCTGTGCCTCCGGAACCGTTTCTCCCTTGAGGAAGCCGAGATGAATCCGGTTGAACGTCTCGGCATCCTCGAATTGCGGCCAGTGACCACAACCTTCCATGACCGTGAACAGCGCACCCGGGATCATGGATGCGATGCGGCGGCCTTCGCTCACATCGGCCGTCGGATCATCCGAGGTCCATAGAACCAGCGTCGGCGCCTTGATGCGCCCATAGTCGGCCGGATACATGAGGTTCCGCTTCCGGACCTCCATCTCCTGCAGGATCATGTTGTGCTTCATGGCCTCGGCCATGCCGGGCTGGGCGTAGATCGCCTGGCGTGTCGCGACGAGATCGTCATAGGCCTTGGACTTGTCGGCCATCAGCCATTCGACGCGGGCCTTGATGAACTCCCAGGTCGGATCGCTGGCGGCGCGCAGCGAGAGCGTCTTCAGGCGCTCCATCACCACCGGGTCGGCCTGCGAGCCGCCGGCCGTGTTGAGAACCAGGCGGTCCACCTTCTCGGGATGGTCGGCGGCGATGCGCGACGCGACCCAGCCGCCGAGCGATTCACCGCTGAAGGACGCCTTCTCGAAGCCGAGGACCTTCATGACGGCGAGCACGTGCTCGACATAGTGCTTCACCTCGAGATCATGCGAGGCCTTGTCGGTCCAGCCATGGCCGAGCATGTCGATCGCCCAGACATCGAACAACTCGCCATGCGAGCCGAGATTGCGGACATAGGCCTCGGCATGGCCGCCGACGCCGTGCAGCAGGATGAGCGGCGGCAGGCCCGTGCGGCCCGAATGCAGATAGCGGGTCTTCACACCGTTGGCCTCGATGAAGCCCTGCGAGAAGGAAACACCGCGAAGATCGCCCCAGACGCTCTGGAACGGTGCCGGCTTCGCTGCCTCGGACATGAATTGGCTCCTCTTCTTGATAGGCTTGGGATCAGGTGGCCGAACGCGGCGTCGCGGTCGCGATCGCCATGCCGGTGATCCATTCCGGAACGGGCTCGTAGAATTCGACGGTTGTCTGGAAGTGGCCGGCCGCCGACAGGGCACCGAAGGCCGCGATCCAGCTGCGCACTTCATGCGCGCCGCGTCCTGCGGCCTCGGTGATGTCGTCGTCGCGCCAGTCGTCGCCGACCGTCAGGTCTTCACGCGTCAGATGATCGAGGAAGTCGCGATCCCAGGTCGGGTTGAGCGGACGGAGCGGGCTGGTGCCTGAGACATAGGCATGGCCGGCGCCGTGGATCCGCGTCTGGCGCGACAGGCGGGCCGCGTGGCTCGCGGCGCGGCCGTCGATCAGCTTGGCGCGCACATCCGGCGTCGCGCCCTTCATGGCCGGGATCGGCGGATCATGCGACAGGCCGCCCGAGGCCAGGAACAGCACGCGCTGGCTGGTCCGGTTGGCCCAGACGCCGACCGCCTCGCCGAGCGCGCGGACCCGCGCGAAGGTCGGGCGCGGCGGCGCTGCGCAGTTGATGAAGATCGGGACGATGCGCGTCAGCGAATGAAATTCCGAGAGCAGTTCTACCGGCTGCACGGCGCCATGATCGACCTGCATGCGATAGGACAGCGCAATATCGACGCCGGAGCGGGTGCAGGAGGTGGCGATGTCGACGGCAATATCCTCGGGAACATCGAGCTGGCCGGGGACGGAGCCGAAATCGCCGATCGAATTGGCGGCAGCACCGATGCAGAATGCCGGCATCAGGTCGTAGAAGAAGCCGTTGAAATGATCCGGGAAGAAGACGACGCAGAGATCGGGCTCCCACTCGGCGATCTTGCGCGACGCAGATTTCAGCGCCGCGTTGAAGCGGGCTTCGACGCCGGCATCGGCGCGATTGTGATCCATAAGCGGTGAATGGCTGAGGCAGACGGCGCCCGCGATCATCGGCTTATTCTCCCTGTTCGATGTCGTCGGCCGGGCATCGATAATCGCTGTGCGATCGACGTCCTCCCCGGCCGTGCTGGAAGGGAGCTATTCACAAGGGCATGACGTGTCACAATGGAGCTGTTAGAAATGTGCACTAGGTGCACAGAGGTCCGTGATGTCCGACTCGTCCTATCGCAATGTCCGCGCACTGGAACGCGGGCTCGACATCCTGATGGAGCTGAACCAGCGCGGTCATGCGCGCCCATCGGAACTGGCGGAGGCGACAGGGATCGACCGGACGACGGTCTACCGGCTGCTCGCGACCCTCGCCAAGCGCGGCCTGGTGGCCCAGCGCGCGGCTGACGACAGCTACGGGCTGCTTCCGGCCGTGCGCCAGCTCAGCGAGGGCTTCACCGATACGGACTGGATCGCCGCGATCATTGCGCCCGAGCTCGGCAAGCTGATGCCGCAGGTGCTGTGGCCCAGCGATTTCGCGACCTTCGAGAAGGGCTGGATGGTCATACGCGAGACGACCCATCGCTTCAGCCCGTTCTCCGTCCATCGCTCCATGATCGGCCGGCGCCGTCCGCTGACGCGCAGCGCGCTCGGGCTGGCGCTGCTTTCGGCGGCGAGCGAGGCCGAGCGAACCACCATGCTCGAGATCACCGCGCGTGCCGGCACGGTGGACAGCGAGGCGGCCGCCGATCGGCGCACGATCGATCGCGCCATCGCGGATGTGCAGCGCCGCGGCTATGCCTGGAGCATTGGCGGATCGGATAGCGCGATCAGCGCCATCGCCTTGCCGATCCGTGGCCCGCAGCATGTGCTGGGCTCGGTCAACGTGTTGTTCTTCCGCAGCGCCATGAGCATCGAGGATGCGGCGGAGCGCTATCTGCCGGCCCTCAGGGCCTGTGTCCAATCGGCCGAAGAGGCCATCGCGCGGACATCATCCGCCGAGGCGCCGGCGGGGAGCGAACTGCCGCAGGAGCCATAGGCCGTGTCGGTGACGGCGCTGGTCGCGCCGTCACCTTTCCTTTCGTCGAGCAGGCGATGATCGTCTCAGGCGGCGACGCCGAGCAGCCTTGCACGGGCGGCGGCGAGGCATTCCTCGAACGGACCGAGATCGTCGAGCAGGTGCTCGGGCGCGACGGAACGGCGAATGAAGACGCCGCCCATATGCTCGATGCCGCCATCGAGCATGAGGTTGTCGCCCATGTCGTTGTTCTCGACCATCAGCCCGTCCGGTCCGCGCATCATGCCGTCATCGGCCTTGGCGACGGCGCCCTTGTAGTAATCCGCCGTCAGCCGCTCGGCGTAGAGCCGGCCGTCATTGGAATAGCCGAAGGCCGGCTTGCCATGCGCGACCATGAAGCCGAGCTCATAGGCCGTGCCGACATCGGCGCTGATGCCGCGAAACGGCGTCAGGTTGGCGATGATGAAGTCGCTGTCGCGCATCACCGCCTCGTTGGCGGCGCTGATGTGGAGGCCGAAGGCGAACGGCGTCGAATGGGGCGCATCGTCTTCGCCCATCCAGACATTCGGCACGAAGCCATAGCGGCGGGTGAGTTCCTGCTTGGCCGCGATCACTTCGCGGCCATTCTTCAGGAACACGTCTGGACCGGCCAGATAGACCTTCATCGCGGCCATCTCAGCTGAGCTCGCCGGCTTCGATCGCGGCCATGATGCGGTCGCGATAGGTCGGGTCGACCTCGTTGGAGACATTCTCGGTCCGCGAGGCCTCTTTCATGAAATGCTCATAGCCGCGGCCCATTTCCCAGCCGCGCTTGGTGTGCATGTCGATGGCGAAATCGGGGATCGGCGGCGCCTTGTCGCGGCGCTCGATCTCGAGCTTGGCCCAGTTGACCATGTCGTCCGTCGTGCGGTCCTTGGCGCTCGAGGCGAGGATGCGGATCGCATGCGCGGCGAAGAGGAAGCGGTCGCCGATCGGGCGGGGATAGCGCGTGTGGTTGCGATAGAGCGTATCGACCAGAACCGGCGCCATCATGTTGCCGAAGCCGACATCCTCGACCGAGATCACCATCAGCCGGTCCCAGAGCATCTGCTCCAGCTGCGGGCTGGTGATGTACATCTCATAGGCGATGAGCAGCGCGTTCTCGGCCAGTCCGCGGCGCAGGCACTTCTGCAGGCCGGAGATCACCTCGTCGGCCGGCACGCCGTGCCACGTCTTCACATCCTGCCAGGGGTCCTTGGCGAGCGTCACTTTCGTCATGTTTTCTCTTTCCTTCGGGGTTGGTCGAAGGTGTCCGGTCTTGCGATCGGCGAACTTCGGCGGTTCAACGCGGCCCGCCCGGGTCGCGTCATGCGGGATCAAGGGCGACGGGTGTCGCCCTTGCAATGGGTCAGGTCCAGCGCTTCAGCACGGCGCGTTCGGCCGATAGCGCCAGGCCGAAACAGATGACCGAAATGATCGTCGCGACCACGCTGGTGCCGAAGGCGCGGTCGGTCTGGAAGTTGGAAGCGGCGGAGCGGAAGAGATAACCGAGCCCCGACGTTCCCATCAGGAACTCGGCCACCATCGCCGAGAGCACGGCTGGCGGCGCGGCGAGGCGGAAGGCGATCATCCAGTTCGGCACGGCCGAAGGCAGCACCAGCCGCACGAAGCGCGTCCAGCGGCTGGCGCCGAAGACCCGAAAGAGATCGTCGCTGCCGGCCGGCAGGGTCTTGAGCCCGGCCGAGGTGAAGACAAAGGCCGGGAAGAACGAGATGATCACGACGATCGCGAGCACGGTTTTGACGTCATAGCCGAACAGGCGTGCGATGATCGGGATCAACGCCACCACGGGGACCGAGGAGAAGACGAGGCCGAGTGGCGTCAGTATGCCGCTCAATATGTCGGACGACCAGGCGAGCACGGCGACCAGCGTGCCGAGCGCCATGCCGAGCACGAGGCCGAGGGCTGCGAGGAACAACGTCTGGCTGCCATTGCTCAGATAGACGCCGGGCTCGGTGACGATATCGCGTGCGACGTCGATCGGATGCGGCACCACGATGCTGTTGACGCCGGTGATCGTCACCCAGGCCTGCCAGAACAGCAGCACGCCCGCGACGCCCCAATAGCGCGAAACGAAGGTCTTGAGCATTTTCGTCATCGATAGCGCTCATAGGCGAGGCGTTCGGCGAGGCTCATCAGGCCGAAGATCAGTAGCGAGGCGGTCGAGGCGATCAACACGGCGCTCCAGAGCAACGGGATCTGGAAGTTCTGCATGGCGCTGACCATCAACAGGCCGAGGCCGCGGCTCGATCCGAACCATTCGCCGAGAATGGCGCCGATGAAGGCGGCGGGGACGGCGTATTTCATGCCGCTCACCAGAGCGGGCAGGGCGGCGGGCATGTCCAGGCGGCGAAGCTGCGTTAGGCGCGACGTCCCGAAAACCTGGAACAGATCACGATGCGCCGCGCTGCTTGCGGCAAGGCCGGAGGTCGCCGAAACATAGATCACGAAGAACACGCCGAGTGCGGCGATCGCCATGCCGGTCAGTTCGCGCGACAAGAGCACGATGAAAAGCGGCGCCAGCGCGATGGTCGGGATCGCGTGGATGATGCTCGCCAGCCGGTCGAGGCCGGGCCGGAGCGGGGGCACGAGATGGCCGAGCGCCGCCGCAGCAAGCCCGAGGACCAGGCCGATCGCATAGCCAAATGCGATCATGGAAAAGCTCGCGGTCATCGCGCGCAGGAACAAAGGCCGGCGCGATGGATCGAACAGGAAGGCGAGCACGGTCGAAAGCGGCGGCCAGGTCAGACCGGCCCAACCCCGGATGCCGATCAGTTCCCAAAGTGCGAGAAACAGCGCGATGCCGATCGCGCCGAGCGTGATGGTGCGGATGCGCTGGCGATGCTTCATCCGTGCCCTCCTGCCGGCTCGAGTGCGAGCGTGAGTTCATCGACGAGTTCGTGGAAGCGCGGCTCGCGGGTCACGTCGGGGTGGCGCGGACGGGCGAAGGGCACTTCGACCGTCTTCAGGATCTTCCCCGGTCGTCCGGTCATGACGACGACGCGGTCGGCCAGGAACAATGCCTCGTCGACCGCGTGGGTGACGAGCAGCGTCGTGATGCGCTGCTCGCTCCAGATGCGCTGCAATTCGACGTTCATCTGCCGCCGCGTGACGGCATCGAGCGCGCCGAACGGTTCGTCGAGCAGCAGCACGTCCGGCTTCAGCACCAGCGCGCGGGCGATCGAGGCACGTTGGCGCATGCCGCCGGAAAGTTGCTTCGGCCGCGCGGCCTCGAAACCGGCAAGGCCGACCAGCGCGATGAGCGCTGAGACGCGGGCCTTGTCGACCGGCTTGCCGGCCAGTTGGTAGGGCAGAGCGACATTCTGCGCGATGGTGAGCCAGGGCAGCAGAGCGTGGTCCTGGAAAGCGACGCCGAGCCTATGCTGGCGCGATAGTTCGACCGGCGCGCGGCCCTCGATCGTGACAGCGCCGGTACTCGGCTCTTCGAGTGCCGCGACCAGGCGCAGGATCGTGCTCTTGCCGCAGCCCGAGGGGCCGAGCAGGGCCACGAACTCGCCCTTGTCGATCTTCAGCGTCACCTCGCCGAGGGCCGCGATGGTGCCGCCGCCGTCGAGGGTGAACGACTTGCTGATATGATCGAGATGGATCGCCGTGACCGGCGCCGGAACGAGGCTCATCGGATCAGCCCAGAGCTTCCGTCACGACGGAAAAATCGACGATTTTGTCGATATCCGGCAAATTGGTTCGGCCCGTCGCCCTGGCGGCCGCCATCATGTCGCCGGCCATCAAGTCGCGATCCATCGACAGGAGCTTGAAATCGGGCTTCATACCGGGATGGATGATCGGGATCTGCAGCTCGTTCTGGCGCGTCTGCTGCGCGAGATCGAGGCCGAGATCGGCGCCATAAGTGTCGACGGCGAGCTTCGCGGCATAGGCGGGATCGGCTTCGTTCAGCTTCGAGGCGGCGATCAGCGCGCGGATATAGGCGACGATCGCCGGCCGGTTCTCGGCGAGGAACTGGCGCGTGACGAACGGAAGGCCGGCATAGCTCTTGAAGCCGAGCTCGTCGAAGGAGCGGAAGAAGAAGTCCTCGTCGCGCTTCAGGCCCATCTTTTCGAGCGTGATGGTCTGGTTGGTCGCAAAGGCCGTATAGCCGTCGCCTTCGCCGGCCACGAGCGGCTCGGGCGAGAAGCCAGCCGGGACCATGGTCCAATCATCGGTCTTGAGGCCGGCGAGCGCCAGCGTCGCCTCGATCGAGGTCTTCTCGTTCGGTCCCTGGGCCAGGATCTTCGAACCCAGAATATCCTTCGGCGTCAGGATCGGCTTCTTCTTCAGCGAGATGATGCCGAGTGGCGAGGACTGGAACAGGGTTGCGGTCAGCACATAATCATTGCCCTGCGCCACCGCATCGAGGAAGGGCAGCCATGAGGTGTAGCCGATCTGCGCGTCGCCGGCCGCCACGACCACCAGCGGATCCGGCGCGTTCGGCCCGCCGGGCGAGACGGTGACATCGAGCCCCGCCGCCGTGAACAGGCCCTTGTCGAGCGCGATCCAGTGCGCGGCGTGCTCGACATTGGACACCCAGCCCAACTGGACCTTGAGCTTGACCAGTTCCGCCGCCGACGCGGCGCTGGAGAAGAGGCTCGGCAGGATCGGCGCTGCCATGGCGCCGACGGCAAGCGATTTGAGCAAGGAGCGGCGATCGATGGTCATGAGTTTTCCCTGGAAGGCCCGTTTCGGGCGTTTTTGATGGAGGCGTGAGCGTGGTCGATGTGTCAGCTCGCTTTCAGCGCTTCGTCGAGCGGACCGAGATCGACGATCTTCGAAAGCGCGGGCACCGTGCGACCGGAGATCTTGGCGACATCCGTCATCGTCCCGGAGACGAGCGCGGTATCGAACCAAAGCAATTTGTTGGGGCCGTTGGCGGCGATCAGCGGGATCTGCAACTCGTTCTGGCGCAGCTGCTGGGCCGGATCGAGGCCGAGATCGGCGCCGTAATTCTCGGTGACGAGCCTGACCGCGAGACTGGGATCGGCCGCATTGTCCTTCCAGCCCTTGATGAGCGCCTTCAGATAGCCGACCACCTGCGGGCGGTGTTTCTCGAGGAATTCGCGCTTCACCACAATATAGCCCTGGACCACCTTGAAGCCGAGGTCGTCCCAGAGGGTGACGAAGAAATCCTTGTCGCGGACCATGCCCATCTTTTCCAGCGTGATCGGCTGGTTGGTTGCGAAGCAGAAATAGCCGTCGCCATCGCCATTCAGCAGCGGCTCGGGCGAGAAGCCGGTCGGCACCGTCTCATATTCGAGCGGCAGGCCGGCCTTGGTCAGCACGGTGTCGATGATCTGGCGATTATTGGGGCTCTGGATCAGGAACTTGCCGCCGACCAGATCCTTCGGCTCGCGCATCGGCCGCTTGGCAAGCGAGAGCAGGGCGGCCGGGCTCTTCGCCCAGCTGGCGCCGAGGATCACCAGATCGTTGCCCTTGTCGACCGCCTCGAGGAAGGGCAGCCAGTCGGGGCTCGCGACATCGGCGCTTCCGGCGACGAGCGTGACGAGGGCGTCGGGCGCGTTCGGCCCGCCGGGCAGGAACTTCGAGTCAACTCCTTCGGCGGCGAAGTAACCCTTGTCGAGTGCGATCCAGAAGCCCGCGAATTCGACATTGGAAATCCAGCCGAATGCCGTTGTGATCGGCAGGCTTTCGGCGGCGAAAGCGGGCCTGCCGCCAAGGCCGAATGCTGCTGCACCGATGCCGGCTGCCAGCACGGCGCGACGGTTTGGTCTGAACGAATTCGAGAAGGTCATTGGAGCCATCCGCATGAGTGGTTCCCTTGGCCTTCCTCCCCCTGTATTTTTGTTACAGATACGCTACCATATGTAATTATGATTACAAGAGGCGGTATACGATGAGCCGGGAATTCGGCAAGCCAGCGGTTCCGATGCTCCCCGCCAGCGCCATCGTGGCGGAACGCATCGCCGCAGCCTATCCGGAGCTGTCGCAGGCGCTGCGAACCTTCGCGGATTTCGTGCTGGCCGAGCCGCTGCGCATCGCGCGCATGAGCATCAACGACACGGTCGCGGCGTCGGGCGTCTCGGTCGCGACGGCGAACCGCTTCGCCCGGACGATCGGTTTCGACGGCTATGCGCAGTTCCGGCAGGAACTGATCCGGGGCTTTGAATCCGTCCTGTCGCCGGATGACCGGCTGAAGCGGAAGCTGTCGGAGGAATCGACCGCGCGCGAGGTTCTGGTCGCCTCGCTGGAGGAGGATATCGAGAACCTGAAGGCGACGATCCTCAATCTCGACGACGAGCGCTGCGCGCAGGCCGTCACCATGATCGCGCAGGCACGCAAGATCTTCATCATCGGTTTCGACAGGGCGGGAAGCCTGGCGGAATTGCTCGCCAATGGCCTCGAACTCGCCGGCTGCAATGTCCGCATGGTGGAGAATGCCGGGGGCGCTGCCGGCGCGGCGCGGCAGCTCTATCGCTTCGGCGACGAAGACCTCGTCATCTCGATCGCCTTTCCCCGCTATCTCAAGGATACGGTCGAACTGACCCATTATGTCCGGCAGCGCGGCCTCCGCGTGCTGGCGATCACCGACAACCAGAATTCGCCGCTCGCAGCCTTTGGTGATCTCACGCTCTATGTCCGCGCGGCCCGCCAGTACAGCTCCACCTCCGATACGGCGATCCTCGGCCTGATCGAGGCCCTCATCGCCGGCGTCACGCATCAGTGCCGCGCCGTGGCCGGCGAACTCGCCGATGCCTATCTCGATTTCTCCTATCCCTGGCTTTCGACGCCGCGCGGCGGTGGCAATGGCGGCTGATACGCCGCCTCAGCTTCGACGAAGACAGATCGTGCCGGCCGCTTTGAAAGCACGTGTGCCAGACATTGTCTCGCGCCTTCGTTGAGCGCAGGCCCGATATCATGACAGTGTGGGTTGGAGCCATCGGCCCGGATCGGCCGGTTCCCGCCATTCACGGTGCTATTCACTGCGCCGGGGCAGTATTTACATATAATAGTACTAATGGTATCGACTCTCATGCCGCCGAGGGAGGAACGCTCGCGGCTAAGGGAGGAAATCGTGACCTATTTCAAGAAGCTTGCCCTCGCGGCGAGCATCGCTACCGCCTTGTCTTCGTCGGCGATGGCGGCCGACATGACCATCGGCTTCTCGCAGATCGGCTCGGAATCCGGCTGGCGCGCCGCCGAGACTTCGGTCACCAAGCAGCAGGCCGAGAAGCGTGGCATCACGCTGAAATTCGCCGACGCACAGCAGAAACAGGAAAACCAGATCAAGGCGATCCGTGGCTTCATCGCCCAGGGCGTCGACGCGATCCTGGTTGCGCCCGTCGTTGCCACCGGCTGGGACGACGTCCTGACTGAAGCGAAGGAAGCCAAGATCCCCGTGATCCTGCTCGATCGCGGTGTCGATGCCTCGCAGGATCTCTATCTGACCTCCGTCGCATCCGATCAGGTCAAGGAAGGCAAGGTCGCCGGCGACTGGCTGGTCGGCGCCGTCAAGGACAAGGACTGCAAGGTCGTCGAGCTTCAGGGCACGGTCGGCTCGACGCCGGCCATCAACCGCAAGAAGGGCTTCGAGGAGGCGATCGCCGGCCACAACAACATCTCCATCGTCCGCAGCCAGACGGGTGACTTCACCCGCTCGAAGGGCAAGGAAGTGATGGAAGGCTTCCTGAAGGCCGAGAATGGCGGCAAGGGCATCTGCGCCGTCTATGCGCATAATGACGACATGGCGGTCGGCGCCATCCAGGCGATCAAGGATGCCGGCCTGAAGCCGGGCACCGACATTCTCGTCGTCTCGATCGACGGCGTGCCGGATATCTTCGCCGCCATGGTGGCGGGCGAGGCGAACGCCACTGTCGAGCTGACGCCGAACATGGCCGGCCCTGCTCTCGATGCGCTCGCTGCCTACAAGAAGGACGGCACGGTTCCGCCGAAGTTCATCATCACCGAATCGAAGCTCTATACCCCGGCGGATAATCCCCAGGGCGAGTATGATGCACGCAAGGGTCTCGGCTACTGATCGGGTAGCCTGATCTCGGCCTCGCCGGCATCGCGCCGGCGAGGCCATAGCCATGCGTGAACGGTGATCGGTGACAGGGGGGCGAGGTGGAGCAGACGGCCTTCAGGATGGAGGCGCGTGGGGTTTCCAAGATTTTTGGCAATCACACGGCGCTCGATGCGGTCGAATTCGGGCTGCTGCCCGGCGAAGTCCACGCCCTGCTCGGCGAGAACGGGGCCGGCAAGTCCACTTTGATCAAGATTCTCACCGGCGCCTACCAGCCGGATGGCGGCAAGATCCTCGTCGATGGCGAGGAGGTGGTGCTGAACAGCCCGCTGCACGCTCAGTCCTTCGGCATTGGCGCGGTCTACCAGGAAGTGAACCTGCTGCCGAACCGATCGGTGGCTGAAAACCTCTTCCTCGGCCATCAGCCGACGCGGTTCGGCTTGGTCGATCGGCGCCGCATGGATCGCGAGGCGCGCGTGCTACTGCAGCGCTACGGGCTCGGCATCGATCCGTCCAGCGAACTCGGCACCCATTCCGTCGCCGTGCAGCAGATCGTGGCGATAGCGCGCGCCGTCCAGCTTTCCGGCAAGGTGCTGATCCTGGACGAGCCGACGGCGAGCCTTGATCGCGACGAAGTCCAGCGCCTGTTCGAGGTCGTCGCGGGCCTGAAGCGCGACGGGCTCGCGATCGTCTTCATCACCCATTTCCTCGATCAGGTCTTCGCGCTCGCCGACCGCGTCACCATCCTGCGCAACGGCAAGCTGATCGATACGCGTCGTCTCGACGAACTCACCCGCACCGAGCTCGTGCGCAAGATGCTCGGCAAGGACATCGCCTTTTCCGGCTCGACCAGCCTCAAGACCGAACGGCCGGTCACGGATGTGCTGATCGACTATGAGGGCTACGGCAAGAAGCGCAGCGTCCATCCCTTCTCGCTCACGATCCACAAGGGAGAGGTGATCGGTGTCGCCGGGCTGCTCGGCTCCGGGCGGACCGAGATGGCGCGCATCATGTTCGGCATCGATCCCGCCGACCAGGGAACGGCCACGCTCAATGGCCGGCCGGTTGCGATCAAAACCGCCGTCGACGCGATCAAGCACGGCTTCGGTTTCTGTCCGGAGGATCGCAAGGCGGATGGCATCTTCGGCGAACTCTCCGTGCGCGAGAACATCGTCATCGCGCTGCAGGGCAAGCTCGGCTGGTTCCGCGCGCTGAACCGCGACGAACAGCTCGATCTCGCCGGCCAGTTCGGCGAGGCGATGGATATCCGCGCCGCCTCGCTCGACATGCCGGTGAAGCTGCTTTCCGGCGGCAACCAGCAGAAGGTCATCCTCGCCCGCTGGCTCGCCACCGATCCGGCCTTCCTCATCCTCGACGAGCCAACCCGCGGCATCGATGTCGGCGCCCATGCCGAGATCGTCCGCACTATCAACCGCCTGCGCGACGATGGCATGGCGCTCGTCGTCATCTCGTCAGAGCTCGACGAGGTCGTCGCCTATTCCTCGCGCATCGTCGTCATGCGCGACCGGGAAATGGTCGCCGAATTGCGCGGCGAGGATATCAGTCCCGGCGTCATCGTGCAGGCGATCGCCACGCATGGGGAGAAGGCGGCATGAACCGGCTCGCTTTCGGCCGCCTCGTCAATACGCAGACCGTCGCGCTTGTGGGCGTCCTGCTGCTGAACTGGCTGCTCTTCCCCGGCTTCTTCAAGATCGAGTGGCAGGATGGCCGCCTGTTCGGTAGCCTGATCGACGTGCTGAATCGCGGCGCGCCGGTGGCGATCCTCGCGATCGGCATGACGGCGGTCATCGCCACCAAGGGCGTCGACCTTTCCGTCGGCGCGGTGATGGCGATGGCCGGCGCGGTCGCGGCGACGCTGGTCGTGGCCGGCTATCCCACGGCGCTCGCGATTGTGGCCGCCCTCGCGGTCGGACTCCTCTGCGGCCTCTGGAACGGCATACTGGTCGCCCTGCTCGACATCCAGCCGATCATCGCGACGCTGGTCTTGATGGTTGCCGGCCGTGGCATCGCGCAATTGATCACGGAAGGCTCGATCGTCACCTTCTCTGATCCGGCTCTGATCTTCATCGGAACCGGCTCGCTGTTCGGCTTTCCCATGCCGGTCGTCATCGCCTTCACCCTGCTGGTGCTCGTCACGCTCGCGGTGCGCAAGACGGCGATCGGGCTCTTCATCGAGGCCGTCGGCGTCAATCGCTCGGCCGCGACGCTCGCCGGCATTCGCAGCCGCCTGCTGCTGATCGTCGTCTATGCGCTGAGCGGCCTCTGCGCCGCGATCGCCGGCCTGATCGTGACCGCCGACATCCATGGCGCCGATGCCAACAATGCGGGTCTTTGGCTGGAGCTCGATGCGATCCTCGCCGCCGTCATCGGCGGGACCTCGCTGCTCGGCGGACGGTTTTCCATCGCCATGTCGGTCGTTGGTGCGCTGATCATCCAGGCGATGAACACCGGCATCCTCGTTTCCGGCTTCCCGCCGGAGTTCAACCTCGTCGTCAAGGCCGGCATGATCACGCTCATCCTGGTGATCCAGTCGCCCTTCTCCAGCCAGTTCATGAACTGGCTCGGGCGGCGCAACCGGGGAGCGGCGCGATGAACCGCAGCCTTCGTCCGCTGATGGCGACCGTCATCATATTCGCCATCGCCTATGCCGCCGCCGTCATGCAGTTCCCGGGCCTGCTTTCGACCCGTGTGCTCGGCAATTTCCTGACCGACAACGCCTTCCTCGGGATCACCGCCGTGGGCATGACCTTCGTCATCCTGTCGGGCGGCATCGATCTGTCGGTCGGGGCGGTGATCGGCTTCACCGGCGTTCTCGTCGCCGTGCTGATCAGCTCGCTCGGGCTGCATCCACTTGTAGCTTTTGCCATCGCGCTCGTCGTGGCGGCGCTGTTCGGCGCCGCCATGGGCTTCGCGATCCACTATCTGCAGGTGCCGGCCTTCATCGTGACATTGGCGGGCATGTTCCTGGCGCGCGGCGGAGCCTCTGTCATCACGCAGGATTCGGTGCCGATCAACCACGCTTTCTACAGTTATCTCTCGTCGCTCTACTTCCGCCTCCCCGGCGGCGGGCGGCTCAGCTTCGTTGGCCTCTTGATGGTGGCCGTGTTCATCGTCGGCGCGATCGTCGCCCACCGCACGCGGTTCGGCTCCTATGTCTACGCGCTTGGCGGCAATACGACATCGGCCTCGCTGATGGGCGTCCCGGTCGCGCGCACCACGATCCAGATCTACATGCTTTCCAGTGTGCTCGCCGGTCTGGCGGGAATCGTCTTCTCGCTCTACACCTCTGCCGGCTATCCACTGGCGGCTGTCGGCGTCGAGCTCGATGCGATCGGCGCGGTGGTCATCGGCGGCACGCTGCTTACGGGAGGCTACGGATTCGTGTTCGGCACTTTCGTCGGCGTCATGCTGCTCGGCCTCGTGCAGACCTACATTATCTTCGATGGCACGCTGTCGAGCTGGTGGACCAAGATCGTGATCGGCTTCCTCCTGTTCCTCTTCATCGTGCTGCAGCGGCTGGTGTTCGCCGCCTCGTCCCGCGGAGACAGGGCGCCGCAGAAAGCCTGAAATGAGCGAGCCTGGCAGTCTCTTACGCTCGCTCTCGGGCCGGCCTGCGGCGCGGAATTTCCATACCTTCGTCATCAACGAAATCGGCGTCGCCATCGTCTCGGGCAAGTTCGCGGTCGGGACGATCCTGCCGAGCGACGCCGAGATGATGGCGAGCTACGGTGTTTCGCGCACCGTCCTGCGCGAGGCGCTGCGGACTCTCGAGGCCAAGGGCATGGTCGAGGCGCGGCCGAAGGTCGGCACGCGCGTCTCGCAGCGCAGCCGCTGGAACCTCTTTGACCAGCAGGTTCTCGCCTGGCATTTCGAGGCCGAGCTCGAGGCTGAATTCCTGGTCGGCCTGTTCGATATCCGCGCCGCGCTCGAGACGAGGGCGGCCGATCTCGCTGCCCGCCGGCGCACGGCCGAGCAGATCCGGTTGCTCAAATATTGGGTGCACCAGATGGAGCTGGTGAACGGCGACGTGGAATCGCACGCTCTCGCCGTGCTCGAAGTGCACCGTGTCATCGCCGAGGCCTCCGGCAATCCGCTCCTGCGTTCCGCGATCGGGCTGGTGGAACTCACCCTCGCGCTCGTGGCCGTGGCGGGATCCGAAGCCGAGCGCGCGGCGGCCCGGGTCGCGCTGACGACGCTGAGCCGGGAACTGATCGAGATGATCGAGGCGGGCGACGCGCCCGGCGCTGTCGCCGCCATGCGCGCGATCATCGAGTTTGGCGGCCGTCGCGCCCTGGAGGGCCGCAGGCCCGGCGCGGCGCGCGGCACGCGATGAGCTGAAAGCCTGCCGGCGTCACCCTTCGAGGAAATGGCCGAGCGGGTTCAGCGGCCTGATTCCGTCGCACACGATCTTGGTGATGGCGAGCATTGGTACCGCCAGGATCGCCCCCGGCACGCCCCACATCCAGAACCAGAAGATCAGCGATATGATCACGAGCACCGGATTGAGCGTGAAGCGACGTGCGAGCAGGATCGGCGTGACCGTCTCCCCCTCGATGACGTGGATCACCAGATAGAGCCCGGCCGGCAACAGGGATTGCCAGAACGCGTCGATCGAGAGCTGGCCTGCGAGCAGGAACAGGCCGACACCGACGAACGGGCCCATGATCGGCACATAGTTCAGCAGGAAGGCGACGCCGCCCCAGAGGATCGGATCGCCGAGCCCGCAGGCCCACATGGCAATGCCGGTTGCGACGCCGACGGCCGCATTCATCAGCGTGATCGTGACGAGATAGGCGGAGACATTCTCCTCGATCTGCTGCGACAGCTCCACCACGCGGCGCTTGTCCCGGAAGCTCGGCACGATCTCGACCATGCGGCGCAGGAACGTATCGCCCGATATCAGCAGGAAGAACAGGATCAGCAAGGTCTCGAAGAAGCCGCTGGCGAAATGCTGCGTGCCCTTGAGCAGCATCTCCGACATGGTCGGGCCCGTGCCTCCGGCCGACGCGCCGGCATCGAACTGGTGCAGGAAGGTCTGCAGCGTCTGGATCGGCCGGCTCAGGAAGCGCAGCCGCTCCTCCATCTTCGCGATGCCCTCGGGCAGTTTCGCGGCCCATGCCGCCGCCGGGCCGGACATGGCGGCCCCGATCGCGACGATGAAGGCGAAGATCGCGGTGATCAGAAGCAGCGCGGCCAGGCTGCGCGGCAGTCTCAGCTTCTCCAGCGCCCGCATGCCGGGCTGCAGCAGGAGTTTCAGCACGATGGCGAGCACGATGGGCAGGATGATATCGGCCGCGAAATAGGCGACGGCGAGCAGCGCGATGATCAGGAGACAGGTGAGAACGAGCAATTTGAGATCCGACGTGATCGGACCCGTCTCCCCGGCAAGGTCCGGCGGCTCGAGCGCTTGTGTCTCGGTGGTCGGAACCTCGAACTTCACCAACGGATCTGACATCTCTTCGGCTCAAGGCGTGCAGCATGCGGGGCTCGGGCTGCATCGGGCGCAACTCAATACGCAGACGTGAATTTCGATCCCGCGCGATCGAATAATAATACGAGGATCCGGCCTATGTGTTCTGGTCCTGATCCCGGGGCCCCGCCGCCGATCCACGACATCTCGTGCGCGGCCGTCAGTCAGGCCCCGATTTCAACCCTCGCCGAGCAGCGAACCGTCTCCAGAGCGGCCGCGATCGGCTCGGGGCGGCCGAGGAGGTAGCCCTGCGCCTCCGTGCAGCCGATGCGACGGACGACGGCCAGCTGTTCGGCCGTCTCTATGCCTTCTGCCGTCGTCGTCATGCCGAGCCGGCGGGCCAGGCTGGTGACCGCCTCGACGATCGCTGCGCTGTCGGGCCGGTCGACCATGTCCTGGACGAAGGAGCGATCGATCTTGATCTTGTCGAGCGGGAAGAGCCGCAAATGGCTGAGGCTCGAATAGCCGGTGCCGAAATCGTCGAGCACGATGCGCACGCCGAGCGCCTTCAGGCGTCGCAGCGCATCCAGATTGCGCTGGTCGTCGGCGAAGAGCGCCGTCTCCGTGATCTCCAGCTCGATACGGCTGGGGTCGAGCCCGGTCTCGCGCACGATGTCGGCGAGCGTCGTCGCGATATCGCCGACGGCGAGCTGTACCGGCGACAGATTGGCCGCGATCTTCAACTCGCCTGGCAGGCTCGCAATGTCGCGACAGGCTTGCCGGAGGACCCACGCCCCGATCTCGACGATCAGCCGCGTTTCCTCGGCGATCGGGATGAAGGCGGCCGGCGAAATCAGCCCGCGCTCGGGGTGCCGCCAGCGCAGCAGGGCCTCGAAGCCGCAGAGCCGGTCCGTCTCCAGATTGAAGATCGGCTGGTAGGCGAGGGCGAACTGCTGTTCGGCGAGCGCCACGCGCAGGTCGGATTCGATCTGGAGCCGATCGCGCAAGCGGGCCTCCATTTCCGGCGCGAAGACGCAGGTCGTCGAGCGTCCCTTGGCCTTCGCTTCGTAGAGCGCGAGATCGGCTTGCTGCAGCAGTGTGTTGGGATCGGTCACCGAGCCGTCGCCGAGGGCGATGCCGATGCTGACGCCGCTGCCGATCGTGTGGCCCAGAACGTCATAGGGCTCGCTGAGCGCGCTGATGATGCGGGCGCTCAGCGATTCCGCATCGCCCCGCGACATGGGCGCCGGGCTGATCACGGCGAACTCGTCGCCGCCGAGGCGCGCCACGGTCTGCGTATCGCGCACGCAGGTGCCGAGCCGTTCGGCCACCGTCCTCAGGAGGGCATCGCCGACCTGGTGGCCGAGCGTGTCGTTGACCTCCTTGAAGCGGTCGAGATCGAGATAGAGCAGCGCCATCGGCGCGCCATGGGCGCGGCTCAGATGGAGCGTCTCGCTGATCTGCTCATGAAAAAGCGCCCGGTTGGGCAGCCGCGTCAGCTCGTCATGGTGTGCCAGGAAGCGAATGCGGCCCTCGCGCTCGGAAAGCGCCTCGTTCTGGCGCTTTGCCTCTTCGGTCGCCGCATTGGCGCGCCTGTTGGCCTCGGCCAGCTTGGCCTCGGTCGCCTTGAGCGGCGTGATGTCGGTCCTGATGCTGACGATGCCGCCATTGGCCATCCGGCGATCCTGCATGAGCAGCCAGTGCTCGTCCGGCACGAGCAGCTCCTGCGGACCGTCGGCGCGGCGATGCCAGTCGAGCGTCCGCTCGATGAACCCGGCGGGATCGCTCTCGGATTGGGGATACTGGCCGAGCGCCACGCCGCGGCGCAGCAATTCCTCATAGCCGCAGCCGGGGACCATCAGGGGCGCAATCCGCGTATAGAGATCGCGATAGCGCTGGTTGCTGGTGACGAGCCGATCCTGCGTGTCCCACATGGCGAAGCCGTCGGACATCGTCTCGATCGCGCCTTCGAGCACGGCCGTGGACCGGGCGCGCTCGGCCTCGGCCCGTTCGCGCTGGCGGATTGCGAAGACGAGGGCTGCGGCGAAGGCCGCGATGAGGATGGCGCGGATCGTGAGTCCGACGATGCCGCGGCCGCGCTCGGCGCGCCAATCGGCCAGCACGGAGTTCAGATCCTGCGCCAGCACGACGCGCACGTCGGAATAGAGCGAGGCGCGGACGACGGCGAGCCGCTCGGTTCCGCCTGTCGCCGTGCTGATAAAGGCTTGGCCATCAGCCGATCGCAGGCCGAGCGCGGACGAATCGATGCGGCCCGTGCGGACCTCGTCATGGGGCAGCGCCGCGATCAGCTGCCCGTTGCGCCGCTCGAGTCGCAGCGTCGCCCCCGGGGGCATGCGTGTCTCGGCGAGTAATCCCATCAGCGTCAGCAGCGGCACCTCGGCGACGGCGATGACGCCGTGCCATTCGGGAATGCTGCGGGCGACATAGAGCGACCACTCGCCGGTCACCGTGTTGCGCGTCGGGCCGATCAGCGCGGTCGGGTTGGTGCTGAGTTCGGAAAGGTCGATGGCGAGGGGCTGATGTGGGCGGCGATAGCGCGCCGTGGCCAGGATGGTTCCGTCGGCGCGGACCAGCAGCAGATCGCGATAGGCGAGCGTCTGGAAGTTCAGCCCTTGCAGCAATTGATCCGAAATCTGCCGAGAATCCGGCGAGGCGCCGGCCGCGGCGAAGATCGACGGCACGCTCGCAAGCGCGCCGTGGACCTGGAGAAGCTGGCGATTGAGGGCATCCTCCACCGCCTGGGCCGAGCGTTCGAGCGAGGATTCGGCGATCGAGATCGTGGCGATGCGACCATGCTCGATCATGATTGCGGGCAGGGCGATGCTGACGATCAGGATGAGCAGGGTGGCCGCGGCAACGATCAGCTTGATGTGGCGCCAGAGCATCGATCAATCCCGCGCCAGGAAGGGGGTCACTCTGCGCCGACCTTGATGTCGTGGACGGCGGCGAGATAGCTGTTCCAGTCCTGCGCGCAGGCGTCGCCGCACCGCGCGATCCATCGGGGAAGCACCACCTCGGAAAGCAGTTGCCGCCGTCGCTCGGCATCGGCCTTCGACGTCGGCACCAGCGTCATCGGCCGCGCGGGTGCGGGCCCGCACAGCGATGCGCCAGTGTTGCAGGCAAGGCCCCGCTCGGTATCCTGCTCGGCCTGTGCCCAGATGCGCTTTTCGAGATCGGCGACACCGGCCCTGATGATCTCGCGATCCGCCGGCGGCAGTGCCTGCCAGGTCGTGACATTGGCGCCGAAGAATGACAGCCCCCAGCTGAGCGCCATGGCGTGGACATGCGTCGTATATTGATCGAGACCGATCTCATAACCGCTGAGCGTGCCAGTGATCGCGCAGTCGACCACGCCGTCGCGCAGTGCCGACGCGACCTCCGCGAAGGGGAGTTGCACCGGAACGGCACCGAGCGCCGTCATCAGCTCGGACTGGCCGACCGACGAGGTGCGGACCCTGCGGCCGGAGAGGTCGTCGAGACCGGAAAAGTCGGAGACGCAGAAGGCGACCTGCGCCGGGTAGGTGTAGATTCCCAGAAGCTCGATATCGTAACGCTCGCGCAGCAGGGTGCTGAGCCGGCCACGAAAGGCGTCGGCCGTCTTGCGGAGCGTCGCCATGTCGGGGTTGAGGATCGGCAGGTCGAGCGCATTGAACTCGGGCTCGTCGCCGGCGACGACCGCTGCGAGCGCCGTGCCGAAAGGCACCACGCCGAGGCGCATCAGCTGGAGCATTTCCTGGCCGCGCAGGCCGCTGCTGTCGAGCGGACGGATCGTGGCCTTGATGCGTCCGTTCGAGCGCTGCTCGATCTCCTTCTCCCAGAAGGGTTGTTCCAGCTTGGTATATTGGGTGACGGCATCAAGCCCGCCGACGATCTCCAGCTTGACGGGTCCGTCCGTGTCCTCGGCTTTGGCCGAAATGCAGAACCCCATCAGCACGACCAGGAACGCAAAGCCGTTCCAACCGAAGTGACGTCCCGACACGGCCTTGGTCAACGATCGCACGCCTCGCCTCTGGCTGACTGCGCCGGCCTTGCCAGTGCTCTGGCTGGCCGTGGCCGGCGGCTCGATTCCGGAATACTCCCTGCACGATAATGCTGGAGGGCGAGGGGACGCTACTTCTATCTGATGGCGCAGCCGATCCATGCCCGGCTTCTACCGAGCGATCTCTTCTTCCCATGTGCCCATGAAAAAAGGTGAGCGGCATGCCGCTCACCTCGTCTGGTTCAACTCTGGCGCAGCCGCGGGCTACTTTGCCTTGGGCTCGATCTTGGCGGCGATGAACTTGAAGTTCGACCACCACCACCACGGACCTTCATAATAGTTCGTGGCGCTCGGATAGTTGGTCCAGTAGGTCTCGTTCACGGGCACGAACTTCGACGTTCCGAACATCTCGATCGAGGGCAGGCCCTTCACGAGTTCCTTGAGGATGTCCGTACCGATCTCGACCACCTGCGGATCTTCCGACGGGACGGTCCGCAGCTTGTCGATCAACGCGCTCAGTTCGTCGTTCGAGTAGCGACCCTGATTGGACGAGGTTGCCGTGCCGTTGGGACGAACATAGTCCTTGTGCCATCCTTCCATGCGGACGAACGGGTCGGGAACGATGCCGCAGGACGAGCCCCAATAGGAGCCGACTTCATAGTTGCCGGTGTTCTCGGCGGTGAAGAACGGTCCGTCCTGCATCTGCTGGACGTTGGTCTCGATACCGAAGGCATTCCATTCATTGGCGACCGCGAAGGCGAGGCGCTGCGACTGGACCTCGAAATCGGCGGGCGCGTTGATGGTGATCGTCCAGGGCTTGCCGTCCGGCGTCTGCCACTTGTCGCCATCCTTCTTGAAGCCCTGCGCCGTCAGAAGCTTCGAGGCCTCGTCCGGATCGAACTTCCACCAGCCGACGCCGAGCAGATCGCGAACCTTGTCGGGATCGGTCGGGATATCGGTGGCGCCTTCCGAGCGGAGCTGGTCGGCGAGCTTCACCGCATAGTCCGGGTCGAAGGGCTTGTAGCCGTCCGACAGCGCGAAGTCGGTCAGCCACGGCACCATGGGCTTGTGATAGGTCTTCATCAGCACGCTGGTCGGCGGCATGCCGAGCGGGGACGCCCGCAGCATGCCCGAGAAGGTCGCGATGCTCGCCTGCTGCAGGTTGATCGCCAGCGCCAGAGCCCAGCGGGTCTCCGCCTTGTCGTAGGGCGCCTTGCTCGTGTTGAAGTGGATGCCGCGTTCGCAGGGATCGTCCAGATTGGCGTAGGGGAAGCCGTCATACCAGGCATGGACGTTCGGATTCTGCTTGCGCAGGATGTCGAGGCTTTCCGGCGAGATATCCGTCAGAATGTCCATATTGTTCTGCGCCATGGCGAGGACACGCTTTTCCTCGGTGCCATAGGAGCGGAACAGCACATATTGCGCCTTCGGCTCGCCGACGATCTGGCCGACATCCGAATTCTTCCAGTCCTCGCGCTTCTCCCACAGGAACCACGAGCCGTTCGGGTCGCTCGACTTGTATTTGTAGGCGCTGATCGTCACGGGCGGGAAGTTCGAGAACGTCGCGGGGTCTACCTTCTCCCAGACATGCTTCGGCACGACATGGAAGGGGTTGCCGTAGATCAGCGAGCCGAGCACGATCGGCAGGCGCGGCGTCGGCTTCGTCGTCTCGATCTCGACCGTGTAGTCGTCGACCTTGGTGAACTTCTTGATCGCATTGTTGAAGGCGGCGCTGTAGGCGATGCCGCTGGTCTTGGCGATCATGTCGGCGGTGAAGACGACGTCGTCGGCGGTGAAGGGCTTGCCATCGCTCCAGGTCAGCCCTTGGCGCAGCTTGACCTTGAACTTCGTGTAGTCGGAATTCAGCGCTTCCGGCATGTCGGCGGCCAGATCGGGGATCTGCTTGCCCGATGCCGTATCGATGTCCCACATCAGGGCTTCCGCCATCTGGTGCAGGCCCTGGTTGATGGTGACGCCCTGCTGGTAGGGGTTCATCGTGTTCGGATTGGCGACACGCGCATTCAGCATGTCGACGATCAGCGTCTGGTCGCGCGGCGTTCCGACATCGGTCATCTCCTGGGCGAGCGCCGGCACGCCTGCGAGCATGGAGCCAACCATCAGTGCCGCGGCTCCGAAGACGGCGATGCCGCCGCTTCGAATACCGGATCTGTTCCTCGTCTCGGACATTTCGTTCTCCTCCGGGTTATGTTTCTTCAGTCTTCTTCAGCCGCGCGATCTCATCGGCGCTGTCCTGGAAGGCGTCTCCTCAGCCGCCTTCAAGAGGTCGATCTCCGGCCAGCGCTCACCGAGACGCGGGATCGCGTCCATCAGTTCGCGCGTATAGGCCTCGGTGGGATTGTTCAGTATGTCCTGGGGCTTGCCGGCATCGACGATGCGGCCCTTGTTCATGATCACGACAGTGTCGGACAGGTAATAGGCCGTCGACAGATCATGCGTGATGTAGACGAAGGAGACGTCCTTCTCTTCCTTGATCTGCTTGAACAGGTTGACGATGCTCATGCGCAGCGAGGCGTCGACCATGGAGACCGGCTCGTCGGCGACGATCAGGCGCGGATTGGGAATGAGCGCGCGGGCAATGCTGAGGCGCTGCAATTCGCCGCCCGAGAACTGGCGGATATATTTGCCGCGAATGCGTTCATAGGAGAGCCCGACGGACCGCAGCGCGCCATCGGCGACCTCTTTGGCGCCCGCCTCGTTCGGCGCGATCTTCAGATTGAGCGCCGTCCGGATCAGATAGCTCTCGATCGGCAGATAGGCGCTGAAGGCCTCGAACGGATTCTGGAAAATCGGTTGCACCAGACGGCGAAACTCGAAATCGCTGATCCGTTCCACGCCCTTGCCGGCGAGCGGCCGGCCGAGCAGGCTGATCGTGCCTTCGGTCGGCTCGACCAGGCGCAGCACCATGCGCGCCAGCGTCGTCTTGCCGGAGCCGGATTCGCCGACGATGGAGAAGACCTGCGGCTTCGGGTCGAGCGTGATCGAGACATTGTCGACGGCGTTGAGCGTCTTGGCGGAGAACAGCCCGCCGGCCTTGTAGACCTTGCGGACGGCGCGGATATCGAGGACGGGGGCGTCAGTCATCTCGCCTCTCATACGATCACGCCGACAGCGCCACGGGCTGTCTCCTGGCGGGGCTGGCCGATCCGGGGCAGGGCCGCGATCAGCGCCTTGGTGTAGTCGTGCTGCGGGTTTGAGAAGACCTCGTCGGTCGGCCCGACCTCGACGATCTTGCCCTTGTAGGCGATCGCGATGCGGTCGGTGATCTGGTAGTGGACGCCGAGATCGTGCGAGACCAGCACCAGCGTGTTCTTCAGCCGGCGCTGGATTTCGACGAGCATGAGCAGGATGCGCTTTTGCACGACGACGTCGAGCGCGGTGGTCGGTTCGTCGGCCAGGATCAGTTGCGGATTGACGAAGGCCGCGATCGCGACGAGCACGCGCTGGCGCATGCCGCCCGAGAGCTGGTGTGGATAGGAATCGAGCACCGTCTCGGGCAGGCCGAAGCCGGCAAGGAAGCTGGCGAGGCGGCTGCGCAGTTCCTGCCGCGAGCCACGCTTTTCCCGCGCCGGCAAGCCGTCGGTCACCTGCTTCTCGATCTTCATGATCGGGTTCAGCACGCTCATCGAGCCTTGCGGCACATAGGAGATCACATCCCACCAGAGCTTCTGAAAGGTGGAGCTTTCGCAGACCAGCGGCCGGCCGGTCTCTGGATCTTTGAAATGGCCCGTCACCGATCCGTCGCGCAGCTTCAATCCGCCGGTGAAGTCGCCATAGATCGTCCGCAGCAGCGTCGACTTGCCGGAGCCGGATTCGCCGGCAATGCCGATGATCTCGTTATCGCCGATGGTCAGGCTGATATCGTCGACGGCGGGAATGAAGGCATCCGGCCGGCCATAGCCCGCACGCAGGTTCTTGATCTCGATCATCTCAGCCGATCCTCCGTGCGGCGGACCGGATGGCGAGGCCCGAGGAAACCAGGAACAGCGCGATGAACATCAGCACGATGGAAAGCACCGGCGCGCCGACCCAGAGATAACGCTGCGAGAGAAGCGCCTGATATTTGAGCGCCCAATAGATCATCGTGCCGATCGTCGCCTGCTGCGCGCTCGAAAGGCCGATGACGGCGAGGCTCGTTTCGGTGGCGATGCCGACGAGCACGGTGTTGATGAAGTTCGCCGCCGACCAGCCCGCAATATAGGGGAAGACATGCCGCCCCAGGATGCGCAGGCTCGATTCACCGGAGAACCAGGCGACATTGACGAACTCGCGCTCGCGCATGGTGAGCGCCACGGCGCGCACCTGCCGTCCCGGATAGGGCCAGTTGAACAGCACCAGCGCCATGCCGACGACCGGCAGCGACAATTGTCCGCCGAAAAGCGCCGCGAGCAGGATGAGGATGGGCAGGCTCGGAATGCAGAGCAGCGCATCCATCAGGAAGGAAAGTACCCGGTCGACCCAGCCGCCGGCATAGCCCGCGGCAAGGCCGGCGAAGACGCCGATCAGCGTCGAGAAGAAGGCGACGCTGAGGCCGAGCACGAGCGAATTCTGCAAGGCCCAGGTCAGCAGCCAGAAGATGTCCTGGCCCAGATTGGTGGTGCCCAGCAGATGATGCAGGCTGGCGCCCTGGTTGCGCGGGGATTTGTACCAGGTGAGCGGGTTGGTTGGCGCAAACCAGGGCAGGATGACGCCGAGCACCACGAAGATGAAGAGCAGGACGAGGCCCAGGCCGAGGCGAAACGAGCCGATTTCGGGAATCTTGAACTTGCGCATGATGATCATCTCGCCCGGATGCGCGGATCGAGGAGCGGGTAGATCAGGTCGATGATCATGGTCGCGGTGGCGACCGCGACGATCGACAGGCTGATCGTGCCCATGAGGAGGTTGTAGTCACCCTGGATCACGGCGGTGTAGATCAGGTGGCCGAGGCCCGGATATTCGAACAGGATCTCGGTGACGATCGACCCGTTGAACATCAGTCCGATCTGCAGCGCCAGGAAGGTGATCTGCGGCAGGATCGCGTTGGGCAGAATATACCGCGTGATGATCCGCCGATCGGAGAGGCCCTTGAGCCGGGCGTAGCGGATGAATTCTTCTTCAGCGAGCGCCGTGGTCTGCGCCTTGACGCTGATCACCCACCAGCCGAAGACGACGATGACGATCGAGGCAGCCGGGAGGATCGAGTTCCAGACGACGCTCTTCACGAAGGCCCACGACCAGGGTGCCCCGTGCACGGAGGTCGTGAGCGGAAAGACCGTCCAGATGTAGCTGAACAGGATCGAGAGAACGAGCGCCAGGATGTAGTAGGGGATCGGATAGATCGTGATCGCCACGGCCTCCATGATCCGCGATGATGCCTTGTTCGGCCGCCATCCCGCGAGAAGCCCGACGAAATTGCCGAGTACCCAGGCGATCAGCGTCGAGGACAGCAGCAGACCGAAGGTCCAGGGCAAGGCCCGCCCGATCAGTTCGCTGACCGGTGTCGGGTACATGGCGAGTGACGGCCCGAAATCGCCGGTGAGCAGGACGCGCTTCACGAAGCGTCCATATTGCTCGAGCAGCGAGCCCTGCAGGCCGAAGGCATCGGTCAGCGAGGCGCGCAGGGCGTCGGATTGCGCCGCGTCCATGAACGAGCCGGTCGACGAGACCTTGGCCAGCATGGCCTCGACCGGATCGTTCGGCGCGAAGCGGGGCACGAAGAAAATCGTGGTCAGGCCGAAGGCGATCACGAGAAAATAGGAAATCAGTCGCGTGGCGATCTGGCTCAGCAGTCTCATCCGGGACCCGTCCCTTCGTACTGTTTCCCGTCTCCTTCGGATGTTCCGAAGGAGACGGGTCATTTCCGTCGAATGCGCTCACCGCGACTGATCGCGGTCGCGGCCGGTCAGATGATCTCGAGGTAATCGTTGCCGGGGAGGGCGGGGAACGGTGCCGTGGGCAACGCCTGATACCAAAAGGCAACGGAAGCGATATCGTCCTGCAACGGAAGGTAACGCCGATCCTTCTTTTCCGTCCGCCAGCCGATCGCCTGGATCGTCACCTTGATGTCGTTCTCGAAGCGGATCGGATCGGCGATATGCCAGCGATACATGCCGAAACGGGTCTGGGACTGATAGGTTCCGTCGGGGCGGAGTACTTGCGGCAGGCCAGCATAGGGCGTCGTGAATTCCCTATAGGCGCTCGTCATGTTGGGATCGATCACGCCGCCGTCGAAATTATAGGCGCCGCAGAAATAATCCTCGGTTCCCGTGCCGCAGATCGTCGGGAATTCCTTGTCGCCATCAAGGAAGAACTTGATTTCGCCTTCGCCCCACCAGCCGGCATTGTTGACACCCCAGGCCATATAGGTGCCGACATAGTGGCCCTGACCCTTGATGCCGTCGAGGATCACATAGTCTTCGCCGAAGGGAAGCGGATTGGTCCTGCGAAAATGGGCGTGGAAGTAGGCCGCGTCTGCCGGAACATCCGTCAGCGCATAGTTGATCTGATAGTAGAGGATCACCGATTCATCGGGATCGCGGTTCTCAAGCGTGACGCGCGCCCGCTTGCGGAAGGGCATCTCCCAGTAACAATTGAAGGCGCGGCCCGGATTGACGCACACGGCCAGCGAGGAAACCTGCGCGAAACGGTTCCAGCCCGATGCAAAGAAATCGCCGAGTGGCGATTCGACTGAAGGATTCTCCTGGTCGTCCCAGTAGATCCGCAGGATCAGGTTGCGCCAGCGCACATTCGAAACGACGCACCAGATCTGCTGGATCGCTCCCGGACCATCGATGTCGGCGAGAACGCGCGTTTCTCCGGCCGCAATCGAGATCGAGGGCGAAACCTTCCAGCCCTGGCCCTTGCCGTCCTTGCCGAGGCCGCGCGCATGGATCGCGCCGGTTCCCTCGAGCGCCATCCCGCCCTTGCCCTTCTCGCCGGTGAAGTTCTCCGGGCTGATCGAGCGGGTCTTGGCATGGGACAATCGCGAGAGATTGCCGAGATGCATACCGAGACCCGAGAATCCGTCAGACATAATTCCTCCGCACGATTATTTACGACCAGGCATGCTCCAAAGACGAGCACGACAAGTCCGATCCATCGATTTCATTGTATTGCCTATCAAGTGTGCGCAAGAACGCGATTGCTGTGAACGTGACAGCATTCATGCGAGCACTAGAACAGGTATTATATTTGAGATTGTGGCGTCAGTTGCCTCGACTTAGGCGACAATTTCCAACCCGGTTACTCAGAGCTTTTATAAGCTTGTTATTGAACCGTAGACGGCTCTCTTATTCTGGCTATGATGCTAGGATCCTAGTTAGGGGGTGTCAATGGCGATTGCGCTGTCCGACCCGAAAAGAAGTAAGGCGCCCGGCCTGTCGGGCGGAGCCGATCCGTTCCCGCCGGGAGCGGAGATCGATCGTTCGCGCCCGATCGGCGAGCAGGTCTACCTGTTGTTGCGTCACGCGATCACGAACTGGCGGCTTCGTCCGGGCGACGTCATTCCGGAGGCGCTGGTGACGAAGCGGTTCGACGTGTCACGTTCGCCCCTGCGCGAGGCGGTGCGGCAGCTCGCGGCCGATGGACTGGTGGTTATCCGTCCGCAGGCCGGCACCTATGTGTCGTCGATCGACCGTGTTCGCTGGGAGGAGGGCCGGCTGATCCGCCGCGCTCTGGAGATCGAGGGCATTCGTCTCGCTGCCTCGCGGATCGAGGCGAGGCATATTGACGAGATCGACATGCTGATGACGCAGCAGAGGCGGGCGGTCGAAGCACGGGATTTCGAGCGCCTTCTCGATCTCGACGACCGTTTCCACGCTTATATCTGCGATCTCTCGGGCTTTCCCCGTCTCTGGAGGATGATCGACGGCGCCAAGGCGCAGATCGACCGCACCCGCTACATGGCGCTCCCGGCGATGGGGCGCGCCGATGCTACCTTGACCGAACACCAGGCGATCTTCGACGCTCTCGTGGCGCGTGATCCGGACGCCTCCGTCGATCGGCTGTTGCGCCATCTCGACAGTTCTGACCAGAGCATGGCGCAACTGTTCGACCGTGACGATTTCGACGTCTGACGACCAGTTCGCCAGGCGATCCGGCCGGAGCTGTCTGGTGGGGCGCTTGATTTTCAGCCTGTGGTGGCCGGCCTCTCCAACACGCCGTCGCGCCGACCCTCTGTGAGCGTCGCTGCGTGTGGAGACTCGGAGAATTTTTGCTACACTAAAATTCGCGTGGCTTTTCGCCAATCCGCCTTGGCCGATGAACCGAGGGCATGGCACTCGCCATGGCGCAGTTGGGCCGGATCTTCGTGTCCTGGAGGGGCATAGCGGACGGGGTCGGCAAGCTTCGAATGTCATTCCAGGCCTTGAGCGGTCCTGGCGAACCTGTGTTGCAAGGTAGTTCAGAATGAGCAGATGGATTGTCGGCATCGATGTCGGCGGCACCTTTACCGACCTCGTCGCCGTCGGACCCGACGGCAAGATCCACGCCACCAAGACGCCTTCGACCCGCGACCAGTCCGACGGCGTGCTGACGGCGCTCGCGCGCCTTGCCGCCGATCTCGGTATGGATCTCGATCAACTCCTCGCCGAACTGCCACTGATCGTCCACGGCACCACGGTCGCGACGAACTCACTGCTCGAATATGACGGCGCCAAGGTCGGCCTGATCACCACCTCCGGCTTTCGCGACGAGATCGAGTTTCGCCGTTCCTACAAGGAGAGCGTCTTCGACCCACGTCTGAAGGCGCCGTATGCCATCGTGCCGCGCCGCTACCGGATTGGTGTCAGCGAGCGTGTCGATCACAAGGGCACGGTGCTGACGCCGCTCGACGAAAACGAGGTTCGCGCGGCGCTGGCCGGCTTCCGGGCCGAGGGCATCGAGGCGGTCGCCGTGTGCTTCCTCTTCTCCTTCGTCAATCCCGCGCATGAGCGGCGTGTTGCCGAGATCGTCAGGGAGGTCATGCCGGAGGCGTTCCTGTCGCTCTCCTCGGAGGTTCTGCCCGAAATCCGCGAGTTCGAACGGGTCTCGACGACGGTGGTGAATGCCTTTGTCGGGCCGCGCATGAACGCTTATCTCACTCATCTGGAAAGCCGTTTGCGCGAGCGCGGCTTTGGTGGCGAGCTCTTTGTCATCCAGTCGAATGGCGGCGTGCAGTCGGCGGGCGAGGCCGGCAGCTTTGCCGTGAACGGGCTGCTCTCGGGCCCGGCCGGTGGCGTGACGGCGGGCAGCTTTCTCGGCGAGATCGCGGGCTATCCCAACCTGATCACCGTCGACATGGGCGGCACGAGCTACGATATCGCGCTGATCGAGAGCCTGCGCCCGGCCGTCACGACCGAGAGCTGGATCGGGCGCTACCGGATCGCGCTGCCCATGCTCGATATCCATACGATCGGTGCCGGTGGCGGGTCGATCGCCTGGATCGATGCCGGCGGCGCCCTGCAGGTCGGCCCCGCCAGCGCCGGCTCCAATCCGGGACCGGCCTGCTATGGCCGCGGCGGCACGCGCCCGACCGTCACCGACGCCAATGTCGTTCTCGGGCTGCTCAATCCGGATTTCTTCCTGGGCGGAGAAATGCAGCTCGACCGCAAGGCGGCCGAGGACGCGATCCTGCATGAGATCGCCGAGCCGCTCGGCCTGTCGGTGGTCGAGGCGGCGCTCGCCATCTCGGAGATCGTCAACAACAACATGGCCAATGCGACGCGGCTCGTCACCACCAAGCGCGGCCATGATCCGCAGCAATTCGCGCTTGTCGCGGCCGGTGGCGCCGGCGCGCTTCACGTGGGCAAGCAGGCCGAGGAACTCGGCATCCAGACCGTGATCGTGCCGAGTCTCGCGCCGGTCTTCTGCGCGCTCGGCGACACGGTGGCGGATCTCCGCGTCAGCGAGGCACGGACCCATATTGGATTGGCGGAAACGGTCGATTTCGAAGCGCTGAACGATGCCTTCCAGGAGATTGAAGCGCGCGCCCGCCAGCGGCTCTCGACCCAGTCGCTCGTCCGCAACTTCGATGTTCGCCGCAGCCTCGACCTGCATTATGCCGGCGAGGTGCATGAGGTGACCGTGCCGGTCCGCGCGCGTACCCGCCGCATCACCCGGCTGAATCTCGACGCGACCATCGCAGATTTCCACGCCCTGCATGAAAGGCTGTTCGCGCACAAGGACCTGGCCCAGCCGGTGGAGATTCTCACGCTGCGCGTCGATCTGATCGGCGTGCGCGAGAAGCCGCGCTTGCCGGCGGCGGATTTCGGCGACGAGGATCCGTCGGTGGCGCTGAAGAATGTCCGGCCGGTTCATTTCGACGTCGAGGCGCTGGAAGCATCGGTCTATGACGGCGCGCTGCTGAAGCCCGGCAATTTCATCGAGGGGCCGGCGATCATCGAGCAATGGGGCACGACCATCGTCGTTCATCCCGGTCATGAATGCCTGATCGACGCCTATGGCAACATCATCATCGAGATCGGCCAGGCGGCGCGGAACCGCAAGGCTACGCTCGAGCCGGAGCGGTTCCCCGGATGATCAGGTCTCAGGTTGTCTATAGCAGGCTCGCGGCGATCGTCCGGGAAATGTCCGATACGGTGGCACGGACGGCCCGCTCCAAAGGCCTCGCCGAGGGGCGGCGCTATGCCGTCGCTGCATTGACCGGCGCGCCGCGCATCGCCGCGCAAGTGCAGTTCGACGCCAGCCACTCCTATCTGATCCGTGCCAGCGCGGCGGCGCTGATCGACTATTTCGCTTTCGATCTCGCTGATGGCGACATCGTGGTGGTGGGCGATCCCTATAGCGGCGGATCGACACCGCAGGTTCTGACCTTCCTCGCTCCCTTCTTTCACGAGGGCGAACTGGTCCTCTTCCCCGCCATTCGCGCCGAACTCGCTGATCTCGCCGGCGAATATCCGGGCACGTTGCACCCGACCGCGAGCGAGACCTGGCAGGAGGCCATACGGGTCACGCCGGTGAAGCTCTATCGCAATGGCGTGCTCCAGCGTGACATACTGCGGTTTCTGCTCCGCAATAGCCGCGCCGCCGACCTCGTCCGCTCGGATATCGAGGCGATCGTTTCTGCGCTCCGCGCCGCCGGGCGCAATCTCGATACGCTGCTGCGGGATCGCGGCCGGCAGGCGGTCGAGGGCGCGATCGACGACGCCATCGACCATGGCCGGCGGCTTGTCGGCACTTATCTGTCGCGATGGAACGGCATGGAGCGCGCCGGTGCGACGACAATCGAGCGAATCGGCTCCAACCCGATCGCATTGAAGCTGCGGCTCTCCGCGGAGGGCGGAACGCTTCTGGCTGATTTCGTTGGTTCAAATCCGCAGGTCGCCGAACCTTACAACATCACGCGTTGGCATGTGCGGGGCTATGTGCTGGTCGCCGCCGTGGCCGAAATGCTCGACGACGTCGCGCTCAATGACGGCGTTCTCGATCGCCTCGAGGTTCGGGCGGAACGCGGGAGCATTGTCGACCCCATCCTTCCCTCGGCAACCGGCCTTTCCGATCTCGTGACGGGTCATGCCGTTGCCGGGCTCGTCCGCGCCATGCTTCAGGGCGATGGCGACGGCATGGCCCCGATCGACGGCCCCGCGCCGGCCATCGTTCTGTTTGCGCCGATCGGCTCGCGCGAGGACAATCCGCCATTTGCTCTCGATCCTGGCTTTGCCATATCGGGTGCCGGCTGGGGCTCGCCCGTCCTGGCTGGTCACCGCCTGCTGCCATCGGCGGAAATCCTCGAAGCGCGCGATGGCTTCGAGGTTCTCTTTCGCGAGCGTTCGCCGATGGGCGCCATCGATGTACTCGTCCGCAATCGACGCGGCGATCTCGAGGCGGCCGCCATCGTGCCGCAGCGGTCCGGCCACGCCTGTGGCGCGCTCGTCCTGGTCGAGGGCGACCGCGAAACGCCGCTCGACTGCGTGACCGGTGGCCCGATTCCCGATGGCGCATTGCTGCGCTTCACCTATCCTCGCTATGCAGGCGACCTTGATGACGAAACGTGACCTGATCCTCTCGCAGATCATCGGCGGTTCGCTCAACACCATTGCCGACGAAATGAGCGCGACCGTGACCCGCACGGCGCGCTCGCCCGTGTTCAACGAAGCGCATGATTTCACCACCGCGATCTTCGAGTTCGATGGCCAGAAATCGCGTCTGGTCGCCCAGTCGCCGGGCTGCACGCTCCATCTCTATGCCGTGGTGATGGCGGTAGACCGGGCCATCGAGGCCTTCAAATACGACCTTCAGCCGGGCGACGTGATTCTCGCCAGTGATCCCTATGATGGCGGCACGCATATTCCCGATCTCGTCGTGATCGCGCCGGTCTTTCATGATCGCAAGCCGGTGCTCTTTCCGGCGGTACGCGCCCATATGGGCGATGTCGGTGGGCCGGTCGCTGGCGGATACAATCCGCATGCGCGCGACATCTGGCAGGACGGTCTCGTCATGCCGCCGCTCAAGATCGTGAGCCGTGGCGAGCGACGGCGCGACGCTTTCGATCTCATCGTCGGCAATAATCGGCTGGCCCATTGGGTACAGGGCGATCTCGAATCGATGATCGGCGCGTGCGGTCTCGCATCGCGGCGCATCGGTGAACTGCTCGACCGCTACACCCTGCCAGTGGTTCGCAAGGCGCTGCAGTCGAACATCGACTATGCCGAAAAGCGCGTGCGGGCCGAGATCGCGAGCTGGCCGGACGGCGAATTCTCGGCCGAGACGTTCGTCGACCACGACTATGCCGGCGGCAGGGATATCCGCATCGCCTGCAAGGCGATCGTGAAGGGCTCGGACCTGACGCTGGACTTCACCGGCACGGCGCCGCAGGTGCAAGGCTTCATCAACAGCCCGATCGCCAACACGCTGTCCTTCGTCTTCCTCGCAGTCGCGGGCTGTTGCGACGAGGATATCCCGATCAACGAGGGCTATATGGCGCCGGTCAAGGTGATCGCGCCCGAAGGCACGGTCGTCAATCCGAGGCGTCCCGCGCCAGTCGGTAATTGCACCTGCGTCTCCGGCGCCGAGATCGCCGAGGTCGTGCTGCTTGCGATCGGCGGGCTCGCGCCGCAGCGCGTCGGCGTCAATTGCCACAAGAACCCGCTCGCCTTCTCCTTCGGGAATTACGCCGATGGGCGCATGTGGGTTCAGCTGAATTTCCTCGGCTTCACCGGCGGGGCGGGCGCGGCCTACGGCACCGATGGCTGGGGCCTCTATGCGCCTTTGATGACGGGCGTCACGACGCCCTCGATCGAGATGACGGAGATCCAGTATCCGAGCCGGATCGTGAAGCACGAATATATCCCCGACAGGACCGGACCCGGCTATTGGCGCGGCGCGCCGGGGCTCGAGACGGTCGTCGAGCACCTGACGGAGACGCGGAACAGCGTGATGATGGATGGCGTCCGCAACACGTCGCGCGGTTATGCCGGCGGTGGTGATGGCGGCGCCAACCGCGTGCTGCTGCGCGACGACGAAGAGAGCGCCGTCGAGGTCCCCGAGGCGGCTTTCCAACACCGCCTTCCGCCGCGCGGACGGCTGGAAACGATCCGCGGCGGCGGTGGTGGCTGGGGCGATGCGCTCGACCGTCCCGCCGAGCGCGTCCGCGAGGATGTGCGCGATGGCTATGTCTCGCGGGAAGGGGCGTTGCGCGACTATGGCGTCGTGCTGGACGAGCAGGGCGCCCTCGTCAGCGACGCGACAAAGCGGGAGCGCGAGCGGCGACGGGCGACGGGGACCTGACCAGCCGGCCCGTCAATCAAGGCAGCGCGCGAGATCGTCGATGAGATCGTCCTGATCCTCCAGTCCGACGGAGAAGCGGAACACGCCGCTTCCCGCGATCGCCCGGTACGAGGCCGCCGCCTCGCCTTCGAGGCGGAAGGACGAGCGTAGGATGTCCTCGGTCGGAATGTAGAACAGCAGGCTCTTGGTCTTCCCAAGCGACACTGCATAGGCGATGACCTTCAGGTCTCGCGCCAGCCTGTCGGCGAGTGCCTTGCTGTCGCCTTGGACGGTGAAGGAGAGCAGGCCGGAGGCGTTGCGCATCTGCCGGGCGGTGAGTTCCGCCTGCGGATGACTGTCGAGGCCTGGCCAAAGCACGCTCTTCACGGATCGGTGCTGGGAGAGGAAGTGCGCAAGGATCCGCGCATTGGCCTCATGAAGGCTCATGCGGCCCGGTAAGGTCTCCAGGCCGCGCAGCAGCAGCCAGGCGGCGAAGGGCGACAGCGCGCCGCCATGATGGATCAGCGCTCCGCTTCGCAGCGGCGCCAACTGATCGGCATCGCGCACCGTCACGGAGCCGCCCAACGCGTCGCCATGGCCGCAGATATATTTGGTCAGCGAATGCACGACATAATCGGCGCCGAGCGAGAGCGGTTGCGTCGCGATCGGCGTGGCGATGGTCGAATCGACCGATAGGGCAACACCTGCGCCATGGGCGATATCGGCGATCGCCGCAATGTCGCTGAGGCGCAGGATCGGATTGGCGGGCGTCTCGATATGGACGAGCCGCGTCACGCCGGGCCTGATCGCGGCTGCGACCGCGTCCGTATTCGAGGTATCGACCAATGTCGCCGTAATGCCGAAGCGCGGCAGGATATCCTGCGCCAGCTCGGCGACGCCGGCATAGCAGACATTGGAGAGGACGAGATGGTCTCCGGCGGAAAGGCGCGACAGGAACAGCGCCGAGATCGCGGCCATGCCGCTCCCAAAAGCCACGGTGCCGGCGCCGCCTTCCAGCGCCGTCAGCCGGTCTTCGAGCAGTTGCACGGTCGGATTGCCCCAGCGGGTATAGAAGGGGGGCGGCGTGCCGGCGAGATCGTTGGCCGAGAATCCGATCGCGTCGGGCTCGGTGTGAAAACTGGTCGCCGTCACGATCAGCGGAGAGACGGGATCGCCCGGCTTTGCCGGTCCCGCGCCACCATGCAGCGCCAATGTCCGTGTCCCGATGCGTCGTGCCATGAGCCTGATCCTCAAATCGCTGCCGCATCGTGTCAAACTGCGGCGGCATCGGCAATCAGACTGCCTGAGGCGACCTGCGTCTCAGGCAGTTCGGGTATCGCGCGATATGCTCGTCTCCACGCGCGCCTCTGTCCCCGGTCAGGCGAGGGCGGCCACATTGGTGGAGGCGTCACGAGGTGCAGAAACGCTCCCAGTTCGCCGTGGGGGGCGAAATCGTCAATTCAACGATGTGGGGGAGGTGCGTGGCGAATGGTACAGCTGGGTGGGCTCGAACCACCGACCTTCGGAGCCACAATCCGACGCTCTAACCAACTGAGCTACAGCTGCCTATTCGAAAGCGTGCGGAACCTAGAAGCAAAGCCGCCGCGATTCAAGGGCGAAAGCGGGAATTTTCCAGAGTGATCGTCGGCTGGACGTGCACTATGCACAGAAAAAGGCCCGGACGATGTCCGGGCCCCTTGCATTCGATCGTGTCTGGCTGTCGGCGGCTCAGTTGAGCTTGAACGCCTTCATGGCCTTCTCGACGCCTTCCTTGACCGGACGCGAAGCATCGGTCGTCAGCTTCTGCGAGAGGGCCTGGAAATCCTTGACCTGGGCGGCCAGCGTCTCAGCCTGCTTGCGGGCAAAGGCGGTCTGAAGCTCGATCACTTCGGCGAAGGTCTTGGCCGAGAGGAGATCCCTGGCGAGGGTGAAGGCAGCGTCGACATTGGTCTTGGCGGCATCGAGGGACTTGTGGCCGAACTCGAGCGTGCTGGCGCGCGTGGTCTCGTAGCTGTCCTCGAAGACCTCGGTGGCCTCTTCAGCCGCCGTCTTGAACTTGGCGTAGGCTTCCTTGCTGCTGTTCACCGACTTCTCGGCGAATTCGCGGAAGGCCGCCGGAATCTCGACGTTCGGGATGGTCACATTGAAAGCCTCGAACGGGGCTTCGAACGCCTTGGCGGTCTTGGCGGCGGCGGCTTTCACGGTCTTGGGGGCAGATGTTTCGGACATTGGGGCGCTCCTTGGGCTGAACTGCCGTTTCTCGGAGCTGCACTAGCCTTGACGGTATCAACCGATCAATCCAACGCCCCGATCGACTTCGATCAATACATAGCGCAGGTTGTTGGTGCATTGCAACATTATTTTGCAACGCACAAAAGCCGAGACGTTTCAAGGCGATAGAATGTTCGCGCAAAATGCGCCGTTTTCTGCGCTTGTCGAATTTATGACGGCGCTGTCGCCTCATTCACTGGCAGGAAGCGCAATTCAAAGGCGATCGATGCGCCATGGCGCATCGATTCCGGACTTTTCCGCTGTCGGCTCGTTGCGGCGCGTCCGCTCAACGCTCGGACTTATGTGCAGCTTGTCCTGCTACTTTGCCGAGTATCTCAGTCATGTTTTTGCCTTGCGCCTGCACCGACTCGACCTGCTGCTTCAGGAAGCTCTGCTGCAGCTCGCCGAGCTCCTCGATCGTCTTGACCCGCACCATCTTCTGCGCGAAGTCGAACGAGGCGGCGATGTTCTCCTCAATGTAGCCGAGGGCCTTGCGGTTGACGTCGAGCGCGCCTTCCTGCAGCGACTTGGTCGAGGTCTCGACCTTGTCGACGGCCTTGACGGTCGCGTTCATGAAGTCGTCGAACGCCTTCTTGGCCTGGTCGACGCTCTTGTCGGCGAAGGCGCGCATCTGTTCTGGAATCTCGAACGCGGTCTTGTCGGCCATCGGTTTCCTCCCTCGCTGGCTGTGGGGAGCATAGCGCTTGCAGGCGACGATCGAAAGACAGCTGGCCGTGATTAACCAAACCGCAGAAGAGTCCGCCGTCCAGGCCGCCCGTGCGTGGACCGCGAAACACCGGCGGTCTATTAGGATATTGTTAAGGATCGCGATGTTTCCGACGACGTCTTAGCGCGACCTTAAGCTCCGTCCGGCTTTCTCAGGAGCCGGAACGGCCGGTGGCGCAGGTGGAGCAAGGTGGCCCAGGTGGCGATGAGCGGGCGCAATCATGCCTATCTCGATCTGGCGGCATTGCCGCCGGTCGGGGCGGCGCTCTTGTCCGAACGACCGACCCTGCTTTGGGCGGCCGACGGCCGGCGCTTGCTCTGGGCGAACGCGGCCGGCATGCGCTTCTTCGGCGCCGCCGACATGGCAACGCTGCTCGATCGCCATTTTTCCGCGACGCTGCCCTCGACTGACCAGATCGCGCGTCTCGCGCGACAGGCGCCCGTCGATGTCGCGCGCATGGAGCGGATCAGTTTCGCAACCGGCGGCCGTCTGCTGAACCTTGCCGCGTCCTGCATGCGGCTGATCCTGCCGGATGGCGTCGCGGCCGTGCTCATGACGCTCGATGGCGAGCGGGGCAGGGTGCAGGCGCTTGGGGAGCGTGCCGAATCGCTCGTCGAGGCGATTGCGGCCGAGGACTGCCTCATCGCCGTGCTCGACGATGATGGCGAGGTGATCGCGGCGTCGGGTGGCTTCGGCGTGCTCTCGGCCGGCGAGGCCGCTATTGCCGAACTCGCCGCCGCGATGGAGCAGGGCGGCGGACCACTGGTCAAGCGCGCCTTCCGCATCGACGACAGCCGCCGGGCCGCCGGTCTTGCGCGGTTCGAGGCGCCGGAGGGCATATTCCATCTCCTCGTGGTCGGACCGGCCGAGCGGATCGTCGTGGAGCCTGTCTCTGCGCGCCCGGAGCCGATGGCCGAGGCCGAACCCGTCGCGAGCCCGGATGAAACTCAGGTTCAGGCGAGCGAAGGAGCCGAGAACGAGACCGAGGGCGATGAACAGAGCGCTCCGGCCTCTCCGGAGATCGTCGCGCCATCGCTGCCTGTCGATCTGCTTGCGGCGGCCGAAGAGCCAGTTCCATCGGCCGATATCGATGTGCCTGCCTCTATTGAGCAAAGCGCGACAGCCGAACCGCCGTCCGCTGTGCCGGCCGAGACGACCGATAGAGAAGCGGCGTTTCAATTCGAGCAGCCGGCCGGCCCGGTGCGGTTTGTTTTCCAGATGGATCAGGACGGGCGCTTCATCCTGGTTTCGCCCGAATTCGCGGCGGTGGTCGGGCCCCGATCCGGCGCGATCGTCGGCATGTCCTGGAGCAATGTCGCGGCCGCCCGCGGGCTCGATCGCGCGGGCGAGATCGCGGCCCTCATCGCGCGGCGCCAACCATGGAGCGGCGTGACGCTCGATTGGTCAGTCGATGGTTCCGGTGTGCGCGTCGCCGTCGATCTCGCCGCCTTGCCGGCCTTTGCGCGGGACCGTCAGTTCGAGGGCTATCGCGGCTTCGGCGTCATCCGTCCGATCGAACACCGCGCGCCGGCCGAGGCGGTCGTCGAAACGCCTGTGCCGGCCATTGCACCCCCGGCCATTGATGAGCCGGTGGAGGCGCCGTCGGCCCCGCCGTCCAATGTCGTGCGTCTCTCGCGTGCTTCGACGGTGGAAACGGAGCGGCTGAGCCCGCCCGAGCAGGATGCGTTCCGCCGCATCGCCGCGGCGCTCGGTGCGCCGGTCGCTGCCGCAACGCCGAAAGCCGAGCCGGAACAGCCCGAGCCCGTCGCGCTCCCGGTGCCGACCCCGCCTGAGGCCGAGGTCGTGGCCGCTGTTCCTGAGGCGCCGGCGGAGGTGACGATCGACGCCGCCTTGGTCGAACCCGTTGTCGCGTCTGTTCCAGAGCCGTCCGCCGCACCCGCCAGTGATGCGGCATTAGCCGTCATCGCGGCAATCGAGGCGCAATTGGCGCTGTCCGAGCAGAAGATCGTCGAGCTGGAACTGATCCTCGATACGGCGACGGACGGTGTTGTCGTGATCGATCGCGAAGGACGCATCGAGCGCATCAACCACAGCGCCGAGGCCCTGTTCGGCATCGATGCAGCGCGGGTTGCCGGGCTGCCCTTCACGGACCTTCTCGCCGAGGAGAGCTGGAAATCCGCGCTCGACTATCTCGATGGTCTTGCCAGCAACGGTGTCGCCAGCGTCCTCAATGATGGCCGCGAGGTGATCGGGCGCGTGCCGCAGGGCGGTTTGATCCCGCTCTTCATGACGATGGGCCGCCTCGGTGATACGGGCAAGTTCTGTGCGGTTCTGCGCGACATCACGCAGTGGAAGAATGCCGAGGAGGAACTGATCACGGCCCGGCGCACGGCCGAGACCGCGTCGATGCAGAAATCGGACTTCCTCGCCAAGATCAGCCATGAAATCCGCACGCCGCTCAATGCCATCATCGGCTTTTCCGAAGTGATGATGGAGGAGCGTTTCGGGCCGATCGGTACCGAGCGCTACAAGGAATATCTGCGCGATATCCATGTGTCCGGCGCGCATCTGATGAGCCTTCTGAACGATCTGCTCGATCTCTCCAAGATCGAGGCCGGCAAGCTCGACCTTTCCTTCGAAGCGGTATCGCTGAACGAGATCGTGATGGAGTGCGTGGCCCTGATGCAGCCGCAGGCCAATCGCGAGCGGATCATCATTCGCACCAGCCTGTCCAGCCAGGTGCCGAGCATCGTCGCCGATCCGCGCTCGATCCGGCAGATCGTGCTGAACCTCGTCTCCAATGCGATCAAGTTCACGCTTGCTGGTGGCCAGGTCATCGTCTCGACGGCGATGGAAGAGCAGGGCGAGGTAGCGCTCAGGATCCGCGACACCGGCGTCGGCATGTCGGAAAAGGACATCGAGACGGCGCTGAAGCCGTTCCGGCAGCTCGCCACGTCGAGCAAGCCGAGAAGCGACGGGACAGGTCTCGGCCTGCCGCTGACCAAGGCCCTGGTCGAGGCCAACCGCGCCGCCTTTGCGATCGACAGCGCAGTCGGACAAGGTACGCTGATCCGCATCACCTTCCCGACGAATCGCGTTCTCGCGAGCTGAGCATCTTCGAGCGAAGCGGATCGCGTGAAGACGATTCGATGAAACAAGGAGACGGAGCCCTTCGGGCGAACGGGTGTTCGCGAGAATGGCTTTGGTCGCAACCAGCCGATTGCCTATGCCCGAACTGCAGACCGTCCTCGACGAAATCGCCGCGTCCATGGCCTCCATGACCGAGCGCGGCCATGTCGCCCATTATATTCCGCAGCTCGCCAAGGTGGACCCGAACCAGTTCGGCATCGCCGTGCTGACCAATGACGGCCAGCTCTACGGCGCCGGCGACGCCGATGCGCCGTTTTCGATCCAGAGCGTCTCCAAGGTGTTCACGCTGACCATGGCGCTCGGCCAGGTCGGCGATTCGCTCTGGAAGCGCGTTGGGCGCGAGCCATCGGGCAATGCGTTCAATTCGATCGTCCAGCTCGAACACGAGCACGGCATACCGCGCAACCCGCTGATCAATGCCGGCGCCATCGTCGTCACCGATGTCGTCCTCGCCGGACACAAGCCGCGCGAAGCGATCGGCCAGATCCTGCGCTTCATGCGCTCGCTCGCCGATGATGAGGGGATCTATATCGACAATGCGGTGGCCCGCTCCGAGGAGGAAACGGGCTTCGGCAATCGCGCGCTCGCGAATTACATGAAAGCGTTCGGCAATCTGCATCATCCGGTCGAGATGACGACCGGGGTCTACTTCCATCAATGCGCGATCGCCATGAACTGCCGCCAGCTTGCGACGGCCGGCAGCTTTCTCGCCACCCAGGGCCGCCATCCGCTGACCGGCATCAAGGTGGTCTCAAGCGAGCGCGCGCGCCGCATCAACGCGTTGATGCTGACCTGCGGCCATTATGATGGATCGGGCGAATTCGCATTCCGGGTCGGCATTCCCGGCAAGAGCGGCGTCGGCGGCGGCATTCTGGCGATCGTGCCGGGCAAGGCGTCGATTGCCGTCTGGTCGCCGGGATTGAACAAGGTCGGCAATTCGCTTCTCGGCTCGCTCGCGCTGGAGCGGCTGGCGAAAGCCATGGACTGGTCGATCTTCGGGCCGTGATCCGGCCCCGCCGAGCGCTCAGATACCGCGCTCCAGTCGCTCGAAAGCGGAAGGGCCCGCCTGTCCGGCCGCAAGGCGTGCCAGAATAGCCTCTGCACAGGCTTCCGGGCTCATCAACGATGTGTCGAGTTCGAGATCATAGGCCTGATGCGCATGCACCGCCTCCTGCCAGCGTCGAACCGGCGCGGGAATGGCCCCATCCTCGCCGTCCGCGGCATAGAGGCCCTCGCGACCGGCAACAGGGACACGTCGCCGCGCCATGATCGTGTCGAGCGGGCAATGAACACCGACCAGCAGCGCCGGCAAGCCATGCAGGCGCCGGGCGCAATCGGCGAGAATGCCGAGGGGCTGCGAATAATCGTCGTGATGACCGAGATCGGCGACGACATCGAAGCCGAGCCGACTATGCGCCGCGATCGATTCGTAAAGGCCTGCGTAAAGGCGCGGCAGCAGCACTTCGAGACCGGGCATTTCACCGCCGGGTCGCAATCCGATACCCGGGCGCAGTCGTGGCGGCAGCATCGCGGCATTGTGCATGTCGACGCCGAAATTGACCCAGACGGCGTCCTCGCGCGCCTGCAGAGCGGCGACGATCGAGGACTTCCCGGATCGTGGCGCGCCGTTGAGGACAACGATGCGCCCCGCTTTGATCTCGCTCACTCCGCGGCGATCCGCATTGAGAGGTTGTCGAGCGACGATACGATATGCTCGGCCAACGCATCGACAATCGGCGAGGAAGGCTGGTTCCAGGCGCGCAGCAGGCCGATCTCACAGGGCGCGAGGCGCGGGAAACCGTCGGATTCGCCGAGGACCCGCATGCCTGGACGCAATGCTGATTCCGGCTGCACCGAGATGGCGAGGCCCGCAAGCACGGCCGCCGCGAGCGCGGTCGAATTGTTGCTCGCATAGAGAAGGCGATATTTCCGGCTCGATGATTGCAGCGCGTCGATCGCCGTGCGGCGCCAGCAGCAGGTGTTGCGGCCGAGCGCGAGCGGAAGCACCTCTTCCTCTTCCAGCCGGTGATGGTTGGAGACGACCCAGAGCAGCGGCTCCTGTCGCACCACCTCCGCCATCGGCGTTTCCTTGATGTTGGTGATGATGCCGAGGTCGAGCTCGCCGGCCCGCAGGCAATCCACCAGCTGCAAGGTCGGCTCGCAGACGACCGTCACTTCGACGCGCGGATTGGAACGCGAGAAGCGCGCCAGGATCTCGGGCAGGAATCGATCGGCATAGTCGTCAGGCGTGCCGAGCCGCACGCGGCCCGACAATTCGTCATCGTCGAAGGCTGCGACCGTCTCGTCGGAGAGGCGCACCATGCGGCGGGCATAGCCGAGCAGGCGTTCGCCATCTTCCGTCAGCTTGGCGCTGCGGCCGTCGCGGCCGAAGATCGGCTTGCCGATGCGCTCTTCCAGCCGGCGCATCTGCATCGATACGGCGGACTGGGTCTTGTGAACGGTGTCGGCCGCGCGCGTGAAGCTGCCGCTGTCGGCAATCGCGACGAACGTCCTAAGTTGATCGAGATCGAGCATATTGGCCATGTGCGAATCCTCACATTGCGTTCGTGCCTTCGCGCCGCCTTCTTCCGGTTCCAAATCATGAGCCGGCGTCGAAAACGGCAAGAATCGGGTGGTCTGCTCGTTGGCGCGGTGCGAAGAAGGAAAACGCCAACCGATGGACGCATCATGAATAGCGATGGCTGATATTAAAAACATTCGTTGGAATGATCAATCAGATTGAGCGATTGTTCGTTTGTTCCCAAGACGCGTTGCTGAGCAACCCCTTCCGAGTGGTGGAAGGCCCTCGCTGCGCTTGCCGATGGAGGCTGCCATGACCACCTATGAGACCTTTTCCACTTCGACCCGTGTTCGGCGTGGGCGCACGATCCTGACGATCGTCGCTGCTGTTGCCGCCCCGGTCACGGCGCGTGTCCGCGCCTGGAAAAATCGTCGCTCCGTGGCGCGGCTCCTCGAATGGGATGATCGCATGCTGAGCGATATCGGATTGACGCAGGGCGACGTCTATTGTGCCATGTCGGCTCGCGCCGATGAGGACCCGTCGGTGCAGCTTTCCATGCTGGCGCTCGAGCGCCGCTTCGCCCACCAGGCCCAGATGCGCGACAGGCTCAATCGCGGCAGTGAAGTCCGCGTCGCTTCGGCGCGCTATCGCCGCAAGGCCTGAATGCTACCTTTTGGATGACGGCCGATCCGTCATCCGTTTGCCTGCAGCCGGAGCCCCCCTTCAATCCCCTGGGTGGTTCCGAACTTGGCCCGCCGTTCGCACGGCGGGCCTTTTTGATTCAGGCGCCTCGTCCGCTCTGCGGCGACAGTCGACGACCGCTGCCTATTTCTTCGAGCTTTCGGCGAACTGATCGAAAATCCGTTCCATGGATTTGCGATAGCTGTCCTGCATGCTGCGCCCGGCGTCGAAGAGGCGGTCGATCACCTCTTCATTGCTCATCGGCTCGTTGTCGGGCTCGGGCTCCGGCTGTTTGCCGAGGAAGCTCTCCATCAGCGTCACGAATGGAAGGTCCGGCGCTTGTTTCTTCTTCGGCTTGGCAGCGCCCGGCGTCATGTCCTGCATGAAGCGAAGGAAGGGGTTTTCGTAACTCTCCGTCTGCCTCTGCATGCCGCCGACCATCATGTTGGCCATGACGGGCATCATGCGGCGTACGATGTCCTGCGTGATGCCGGTGGCGGCCTCGACCTGCAGGGCGACGGCCTTGGCCACTTCCGGCGAGCCGAACATCTTTTCCAGCAGGCCGTTCCCCTCCTTGAGCGCCGAGGGCGTCATGGCGGCGAACGGGTTGTCGAAATAGGACTTGTACTGGCCGGTGCCGAGCGATTGCCAGAAGGCCGCGACGCCGAACGGATCCGACGCGCTGCGCCGCATGCCGAGCCAGAACGCCGGCATCAGCGCTTCGAACGCCTTGGCCTGCTGTTCGGCCGTGATCCCGAATTCCTTCGCCATGACAGATGCCATGGCGTTCTGCTGGGCTTCCTGCATCAGATCATAGAAGGTTTTCATGGCTCTGCTCCGGCCGGCCTTGTTCGCTATGATCGGGCGGCAGGAGCAAGGCGTCAAATCCCGTAGGCAGGGGGCGGGACGCGCGGCTCTCGGCCGGCCGCCTTAGTGGGTCATGATGAGAGGAATCGTCAGGTCCTTGAGCATGCCGCGCGTCGCGCCGCCGAGAATCCACTCGAGCAGGCGGTTGTGGCCATAGGCGCCCATCACGATCAGGCCGGCGCCTGATTCGGTGGCGTAGTGCTTCAGGGCCGCTGCGACGTCCTTCTTCGGATTGGGAACCGTCGTCGGCGTGGCGGTGATGCCGTGGCGGGCGAGATAGGCCGTGACGCGCTGGCCGGTCGGCAGTTCCTTGCCGTCATCGACAATGGCGATGTCGACCTTCTCCGCCGCCTTCAGGAACGGCATGGCGGCGCGGACGGCGCGGGCGGCGGTGATCGAGCCGTCCCATGCGATCAGCACATGGCTCGTATCGACAGGGCCGCTCAGCTTGCGCGGGGTGATCAGGATCGGCGCGCCTGCATGGAAGAGGACAGCTTCGATCAGCGCGTCACGCACCGGCTCGGGCTGCTCGGGGTTATCTTCGCTGATGACGACGAGATCGGCGAGGCGGACGTCATGGACGATGCCGTCGAGGCCGCCGCCGGACATGACCTCGATGATCCGCGCCTCGGAGGAGATACCGGCTTCGGTCGCGAGCTTGGTGAAGGCCTGCTGGGCGTTCTTGGCCTCGTCGAGCGCCTGGTTGCGGGCGCTGATCATGAAATCGACCGGGACAGGGGTGACCGCATAACCCGGCACGACCGGATCATAGGCCAGCGCCAGGCCGGTCAGGTGCGCGCCGAGCTTCTGTGCCAGATCGATCGCCACCCCGGTGGCGGGACGATCGCCGCCGAGGTCGACCACGACGGTGATATCCTTGATATCCATAATCATTTTCCTCTTGCGCTAGCGGCGCGCCAGAACGGGCGGCACGCCTGCGGAACAAATCTCGAGCCTGAACTCAATATGCGTGGCGCCTGAACACTTCGCCAATATCGCCATTCCAATCGGTCGCATATTCGCGCAGCAGGCGCTCGGCCGGTGTCTCGCCGCTCGCAACGACTTCCTGCAGCGGCTGCAGGTAGACGCTCTCGTCAACGCCATCAGCATTCTTACGCCCACGGCGGGTGAGCCCGCCTTGAGCCAGCTCAAGCACGTCGCGCGCAATGTCGCGAACGATGCGATTGCGGAACGGGGTCTTGAGGGCCGTCACCGGTACGGCGTCGCGCAGCGCCTCGCGCTCATCCGCAGTCCAGTCCTTGACGAGGTCCCATGCCGCGTCGAGCGCGGCTCGGTCGTAGAGCAGGCCAACCCAGAAGGCCGGCAGCGCTGTCAGCGTCCGCCACGGGCCGGCATCGGCGCCGCGCATCTCGATGTATTTCTTGAGCCGGACATCGGGGAACAGCGTCGTCAGGTGGTTGTTCCAGTCGGAGAGTGTCGCACGCTCGCCGGGACATCCAGGCAATTCGCCGCGCAGCAGGTCCCGGAAGGACTGGCCGGCCACGTCATGGTATCGGTCACCGCGCTTCACGAAATACAGCGGCACGTCGAGCGCCCAGTCGACGTAGCGCTCGAAGCCGAAGCCATCTTCGAAGGCGAAGGGGATCAGGCCCGAGCGTTGATTGTCCGTATCGCGCCAGATCTCGGCACGATTGTCGAGCAGGCCGTTCACCTTGTTGTCGATGAAGGGCGAATTGGCGAAGAGGGCCGTCGCGATGGGCTGCAGCGCCAGCGAGACGCGCATCTTCTTGACCATGTCCGCCTCGTCGGCGAAATCGAGGTTCACCTGCACGGTCGAGGTGCGGAACATCATGTCGAGCCCGCGCGTGCCGACCTTCGGCATGTAGCGCGCCATGATCTCGTAGCGCGATTTCGGCATGACGGGCGTTTCGTCGAGCGACCAGATCGGCGAGGTGCCGAGACCGATGAAGCCGATGCCGAGCGGCTCGGCGCATTCGCGCACCTGCGCCAGATGGGCGTGCAGTTCGCGGCAGGTCTGGTGGATCGTCTCGAGCGGCGCGCCCGAGAGCTCGAACTGGCCGCCCGGCTCGAGCGAGATGGCGCCGCCACCGACAGGGTCGACGAGGCCGATGATCAGGCCGCGATCCTCGATCGGCTGCCAGCCCAGAAGCCCCTCCATCAGGCGCAGGATGCGCTCGATGCCGTGGGGCCCCTCATAGGGGACGGGCGACAGATCGGCGATGTTGAAGCCGAACTTTTCGTGCTCGGTTCCGATCCGCCAGTCCGCTTCCGGCTTGGAGCCGGACGCAATCAGGGCGACGAGATCGTCACGAGATTCGACGATCGTTGAATCGGAAGCGTCGCGAGCCATGGGAACTCCGAAGGGCAGGATAGGGCCGGCACATTAGCGGCGCTCCGGCGCGACGGCAATCTTCTCCGCGGTAATCGGCGATCGGCCACCGGCGGAGGCCGTTCGTCAGGCTTTCCATGGACCGGAGAGCCGGTTTCGTGCAGGGATTTCAGCCGGGTAATGCTCATCAGGGAGAGGGATCATGACCGAATCGGCGCGCCATGTGGCGATCATCACGGGTGGGACGCGCGGCATCGGCGCGGCGATTGCGCATGCGCTGGCGGCGCGCGATGTCGACCTGCTGCTTTCAGGACGAAACCGGGACGACGAGGTCGACGCGCTGATCGCCGCACTCGATACGAAGACGAATGTTGGATTGCATCTCGCCGATGCCGGCGATCCCTCGACCGCGACGGCACTGGTCGAGCTGGCGATGCAGCGCTTCGGCCGCATCGACTATCTCGTGCCGGCGGCGGGCGGGGCGGTGCCGGGCACGGCTCTCAGCGTATCGCCGGAGGCCTGGGAGGAGGCCTTCCGCGTCCACGTCCATGCGCCGTTCCATCTCTTCCGGGCCGCGCATGGAGCGCTCGCGGTTCGCGGTGGCGCGATGCTGCTGATTTCCTCCGTCGCCGGATTGCGCGGCTGCCCCGGCACGGTCGCCTACCAGACCGTGAAGGGCGCCCTGCCGCAGATGGGCCGTGCGCTGGCGCGTGATCACGGCCACGAGGGGATCCGCATCAATACGGTCTGTCCAGGCATCATCGAGACGCGCTTCCACGCCGCCATGACGCCCGAGGCGCGCAGGAACAATCTCGAAAACCGCATTCCGCTGCGCCATTTCGGCACGCCGGAAAACGTCGCGACCGCCTCGATCGAGCTTCTGACCAACCCGTTCATAACGGGCGAAACGCTCGTCATCGATGGCGGAATGAGCATGCGGATGGTGTGACCGGCGTCACCCCGCGCGGGAACCGGACCGCGCGGCATGACGTTTCCCAGGTCCAGACGGTCAGCCGTCAAACGATCAGGGATACGCATCATGACCTTACGCTCAGTTCTCATCGGCCTTGCCGCGGTCGCCTCGATCGCGGGCGCGGTTCCGGCCGCTTCGGCACAGGGAATCATCATCGACCAGGGTGGTGTCCGGATCGCGCCGCCGCCCGGCTATGACGATGGCGGCCAGCGCGGTTATGACCGCGGGCCGCAATATAATCATCGTGGCATCAGCCCGCGCGAGGCGAGCCGCATCGCCCGCGGTGCGGGCATGGCGCAGACCTATGATGTCGGTCGACGCGGTCCGATGTGGGTGGTCAGCGGCGCTGATCGCCGTGGGCGGGGGTTGATCGTGACGATCAGCAGCCGTACGGGCGATATCGTCAACGTTAATCGGCAGGGCCGAGGCTGATCCCTTCAGCGTCGTCCCAGCACGATGACGTTTCCGACCATGACGAGCACCAGTCCGGCGATCGCGAAGGCTGTCCAGTGATAGCCTTCAGCGACGGTCGAGATCAGGAGCGCGAAGACGGGGAAGAGCACGGTCGAGTAACCGGCTCTTCCCGAGCCGATCCGGCCGAGCAGGGTCAGATAGGCGAAGAAGGCTACGACCGACGACAGGATCGACAGCCAGAGCAGCGAGCCGACATAGCGAAGCGTCGGGTCGATCATGAAGGTCTTGCCCGAAACGCCGGCGATGATCGCGAGCAGCAGCGCACCATAGGCCATGCCCCATGCGTTCGCCGAGGCGACGGGCAGGCCGCGCCGCTGGTTTGAGGCCGAGATCATGTTGCCGACGCAGAAGAACAGCGTTCCGCCGACGCAGAGCAGGAAGCCGATCGCAGCGTCATGATCGATCTCCGTTCCGGCTATCTCCGGCCAGAACATCAACGCAACGCCGCCGAAGCCGAACGCCGCTCCTGCCAGCACGCGGCGATCGATCGGCTGGCGCAGGAAGATCGCGCCGAGGATCATGTTGAAGACCGAGGCGAGCGAGAAGATCACGGCGAGCAGGCCTGAGGCGAGCTTGGCGCCACCATGATAGAACTGCACGAAATTCAGCGAGAAGATGAAGACGCCGAGCCCAGCGAAGCGCAGATGGTCGGCGAGCGGAAAGGCGAGGCGATTGCCGCGCAGGGCCGCCCAGACGAACATGATCGCCGAGGCGAGCGCGAAGCGCCAGGTCAGCGACACCTCCGGCGCGACGACGCCGAGCTGCATCTTGAGAGCAATCCAGCTCGTGCTCCAGGCGAAGACGGTGATCGCATAGAGCGTATAGTCGAGCCCGACCATGGGTGCGGTCGTCGTGCTCGACGGTGGTTTGCTGGACAATCGGCTCGTCTCCGCCATCAAGGGTGCCGCAGGGCGCATATCCACGTCCGATCGATCGAGAAAGAGGCGGAAGATGCGCCGCCCGATCCATCACGTCCAGTCAATGCTGGTGAAACGAAAGATCACGGAGAGTGATGAATCGAAGCGGCTTCGCCCGCACATATTCGTGATCCGAAGCGTGATGGCGGCACCGACGGATATTCCATTTTGCCGGAACATATTGAGGCGCATGGCATTCGGCGAACCGCCCGCCGCCGCGCCCTCACGCGGTGCAGCATGGCGCCGATTTGCACCGCACAATCTTACACCGATTTAATGATCCCCGACCCTGAGGCGGTGCCATAGACGATCCGAGAAACAGGGGATTTCGTCATGCGCAAGGCCGCCGTGATTGCCGTAGGCGCCGCCATTCTGGTCGGTGGCGGGCTCAGTCTGGGCTACTGGCAACATAAACCATCCATTCTCTTCGGCCAGGCCGTCGCGGCACAGGGCACGCCCGACGTGGCAGCGGGATCGACGGGCGCTGCCTCAGGCGGCAAGGGCCATCGCGGCGGCGGCGCATCCGTCTCGGTGGCAACCGCCGTTGCGGGTGACCTGCCAGTGCGGCGCTCCACGATCGGGTGGATCCAGTCGACCGCGTCGACCACGGTGACGACGCAGCAACAGGGTGTCGTGACGGCGCTGCTCGCGACGAACGGCCAGGAGGTCAAGGCCGGCGACGTCCTCGTCCAGCTCGATGATCGCGCGGCGCAGGCGACGCTCGATCGGGACAGCGCGGCCATGCTGCGGGACCAGGCGACCGTAACCTCGACCAAGGCCGATCTGGTCCGTGCGCAGGACCTCTTCAACCGCAAATTCGACAGCCAGCAGCAACTGGACCAGGCGACCGCGGCGGCCGCGAGCGCGACGGCGGTCGTAGCGCTCGACCAGGCCAATATCACCGCCGACAAGGTGGTCGTCGACGAGCTGAAGATCCGCGCGCCGCACAATGGCCGCCTCGGCGCCTTCCCGATCACGGTCGGCAGTCTCGTGCAGCCGGGCAACCCGATCGTCACGCTCACCGACATCGACAATATCGAGGCCGTGTTCACCGTCTCCGATGCCGATGTCGATCTCTTGCGCCAGTCGCTCGCGATCGGCCCCGTCACGGTCCAGATATCCTCCGCCGATCCCGGCGTCGCGCCCGCCAGCGGCGGCGACGCAACCGCCAAGGCGACGGAACCCCCGGCTCCGACCGTGGTCGCCGGCAAGGTCGACTTCATCGACAGCACGATCACGTCGGGTTCGGGCACGATTGCCGTCCGCGCGGCGGTCGCCAATACGGATCGCGTCTTCTGGCCCGGGCAGGCGGTGAAGGTCGCCGTCGATCTCGGCGTCAACCGCAACATCGTCATCGTGCCGACGGTCGCAATCCAGCAAGGGCAGGGCGGGTCGAACGTCTTCGTCGTCAAGCCCGACAAGACGATCGATGTACGCCCTGTCCAGGTGGCGGGCATCGTCCGCGACAAGGCCGGCGTGAGCGCCGGGCTGAAGGCGGGCGACCAGGTCGTGACCGAAGGGCAGCTCTCGCTTGCAACAGGCATGACGGTCAATGTTCGCGAGCCGAAGGCGGCCGGTGTCGGGGCTGCCTCGCCTCCCGCCCATGGCGCGCCGGCCGTCGTGGGAGGGGCATCATGAATATTTCGGAGTTCTGCATCCGCCGACCCGTCGCCACCACGCTGTTCTTTCTCGGCATCGCGATGGGTGGCCTGTTCGCCTATCAGCAATTGCCGGTCGCGGCGCTGCCGGAAGTCAGCTTCCCGACCATCAGCGTCAGCGCCCAGTTGCCCGGCGCCTCGCCCCAGACCATGGCGACGGCTGTCGCCACGCCGCTGATCAAGCAGTTCGAGACCATTTCCGGCATCGATACGATCAGCGCGACGAGTTCGCTCGGCAGTTCGCAGATCGTGCTGCAATTCGCCTTGAGCCAGAACATCGATACGGCGGCCGGCGACGTCCAGGCCGCGATCGACCGGGCGCAGCGGCAATTGCCGTCGAACATGCAGAACCCGCCGAGCTACCGGAAGGTCAACCCCGCCGACGCGCCGGTGCTGTTCCTGGCGGTGCAGAGCCCGACTTTGCCGATGTCGACCATTGACGACTTTGCGGAAAACATCATTTCGCCCAGCCTCTCGACGCTGCCGGGCGTCGCGCAGGTGAGCGTCTATGGTGGCCAGACCTATGCGGTGCGCGTGCAGGTCGATCCGAGCAAGCTCGCGACGCGCGGCATCGGCCTCGACCAGGTGTCGAGCGCCATTGCCGGCGCCAACGACCAGACGCCCGTCGGCACCTTGATGAACAAGAGCCAGTCGCTCGTCATCGACGCGCCGACCCAGATGACCAGTGCCGACCAGTTCAAGCAGTTGATCATCGCCAATCCGAACGGCAGCCCGGTCCGCCTCGCGGACGTGGCCAATGTCGTCGATAGTGTCCAAAACACGCAGACAGCGGGCTGGTATGACGGATCACGCTCGATCGTGCTGGCGATCCAGCGCCAGCCGAGCGCCAATACGGTCGCGGTCGTCGATGCCGTGAATGCGGAGCTGCCGAAGCTCGAAGCTTCCATGCCGGCCTCGATGACGATCAGCGTCATGAACGACCGCTCGACCTCGATCCGCTCGGCGATCTCCGATGTGCAGATCACGCTCGGCATCACGATCGTCCTCGTCGTGCTGGTGATCTATCTGTTCCTTGGCAAGCTCTCCGCCACGATCATTCCCGCGCTCGCCGTGCCGCTTTCCATGGTGGCGGCCTTTGGCGGCATGTATTGGCTCGGCTTCAGCGTCGACAATATCTCGCTGCTCGGCCTGACGCTCGCCGTCGGCCTCGTGGTCGACGACGCCATCGTGATGCTCGAAAACATCATGCGCCACGTCGAGGAGGGACAGAAACCCTTCGCCGCCGCGCTTCTGGGCAGCTCTGAAATCGGGGCGACCATCATCTCGATGACGCTCTCGCTGGTCGCCGTCTTCCTGCCGATCCTGCTGATGGGCGGCGTCGTCGGCCGGCTCTTCAACGAGTTCGGCATCGTCGTGACGATGGCTATCGGCGCATCGGCGGTCGTGTCGCTGACGCTGACGCCGATGCTGGCTGCCCGGCTGCCGAAATCGGCGGCCGAACCCGGTCGCTGGGGACCTGCGGCATGGTTCGAGGCGGTCTTCCTCTGGATCGAGCGGCGCTATGACCGCGGCGTTGCGTGGTGCCTCGCCCATCGCTTCACCATTCTCGGCGTGTTCCTCGCGACGGTTGTCGCCTCGGGCTATCTGTTCATGACGCTGCCGAAGGGCTTCTTTCCGCAGGAGGATATCAGCCAGCTCTCCGTCTCGACGCAGGCGCGGCAGGATATCTCCTTCGATGCCATGACCGGCCTGCAGCGCCAGGTCGAGGCCGTGCTGAGAGCATCGCCCTATGTGGATCACGTCGCCTCCTTCGTCGGCGGCGGTCCCGGTTCGGCGACGATGAATGCGGGCTCGCTATCCGTGCAGCTGAAGCCGAAGGACGAGCGTCCCGCGCTCGATATCGTGACGGCGGACCTGCGGTCGCAACTCGGCCGCATCGCCGGCATACGCAGTTACATCGTGCCGGTGCAGAACCTGCGCGTTGGCGGCATGAACTCGCAGAGCATGTATCAGCTCGTCGTGCAGTCGCTGGACCAGCCGACGCTGAACGACTGGACTACGAAGCTCACCAACGCCATGCGGGCGGATTCTCATTTTGTCGATGTCGCGAACAACCTGCAGAACAACGCCCTGCAGGCCCGTCTCGTCATCGATCGCGACAAGGCCTCATCGCTCGGCATCACGGCCGCGACCTTGCGCCAGACGCTGGAGGACGGCTTCGGCACGGCGACCGCCGCGACGATCCAGAGCACGGGTTCCAGCTACGACGTCATCCTCGAATATGACCCGAACCTCGCCTGGTCGGACGACCTGCTCTCGACCATTCGCGTCCGCTCCTCATCGGGCAATCTCGTTCCGCTGACGAGCTTCGCCCATGTCGATCGCGTCTCGGGGCCGGTGACGGTCAACCAGCTCGGCCAGCTTCCGGCGGCGACGATCTCGTTCAACCTGCCAAACGGCGTCGCGCTCGGCGATGCGACCGATCAGGTCAACGTGCTGAAGCAGGACATCGGCCTGCCCGCCAATGTCTACACCTCCTATGCCGGCACGGCGCAGGTGTTCCAGGATTCGCTTTCGACGCAGGGCATCCTGATCCTCGCGGCGATCCTGACCATCTATGTCGTGCTCGGCATGCTCTATGAGAGCTTCATCCATCCGCTGACGATCCTTTCCGGCCTGCCGGCGGCGGCGTTGGGCGCGCTGATCGCGCTGAAACTCACCGGGCTCGATCTCTCCGTCATCGCGCTGATCGGCATATTGATGCTGATCGGTATCGTGAAGAAGAACGCCATCATGATGGTGGATGTGGCGATCGCCGGTCAGCGCGAGGAGAACATGGAACCGGGCCCGGCAATCCATCGCGCCGCCGTCCGCCGTTTCCGCCCGATCATGATGACGACCTTCGCCGCCTTGCTCGGCGCGCTGCCGATCGCGCTCGGCAGTGGTGCCAGCGCCGAACTGCGGCAACCACTTGGCATTGCCGTGGTCGGTGGCCTGGTGGTCTCGCAATTGCTGACGCTGTTCATCACGCCCGTCATCTTCGTCGAGATGGAGCGGTTCAGCCGCTTCCTCGGCCGCCTGCGCCAGGGCAGGCCGGTCGACGCTGGTGCGACGACGGACGTGGGGCACGCCTCGCTGCCGCAGCCGGCTGGGGAATAGTTTGCGGCGGCGCGTGGTGTTCGCGTTCGAACAGGCCGTCTGCCAGATGCAACTGGCGCAAATTGGGGCTGGCGCAATTGCGCCAGCCGTCTTCTATTTCACCGGAAAGCCCCCACCGGATGCCCCGACCCATGCGCGTTCTCGCCATACAGAACTTCGCCGACACGCCGCTCGGGCTTGTTCGCCCCGCGCTCGAAGCCGCGGGCGCCAGGATCGACCTGAGGCGCGCCGATCTCGACGAGCCCTTGCCCGTGGATCATCACGGCCATGACGCGCTGGTCGTGCTCGGTGGCGGCCAGAGCGCGATCGATGATGACGATTATCCCTATCTGCCGCATTTGAGCGAGCTGACCCGCCGCTTCGGTGAGGCGGACAAATCGGTGCTTGGTATCTGCCTCGGCTCGCAGATCGTGGCGCGCGGCCATGGCGCAACCAATATTCTTGGTCGTCCGGTCGAATTCGGATGGCACGAGGTCAGGCCCACCGATGCGGGGCGGGCAGATCCCGTCATCGCGTCGATCGGCGATGCCGCGCCGCTCTTTCACTGGCATCTTGACACGTTCACGCTGCCGCCCGGCGCGGTCCATCTGGCGACCAGCGCCATGACGCCCTACCAGGCCTTTCGCATCGGGCGCGCGGTCTATGGCATCCAGTTTCATTTCGAGGCGGATACGACCCTCGTGCGCGACTGGAACGTCGCCTTCGCCGAAGAGATCGAGGCGATCGACACGAATTGGGCGGCGCGTCATCGCATCGAGGCGATCGAAAAGGGCGTTCACGCCGACCGGGTCGGCCAGGCACTGGCCGCAGCCTGGGTCGCGACGATCCGCTGAGGCGGCTTCTCGGCCTTCTATTGCCTGAGTTCGCCGAGGATGACGGCGAGATAGTCGAGCACGGCTCGCACGCGCGGCGCGCGGGCGACATCGCGATGCGCGACGAGCCATATATCGCGCGCTGCGCGCTCCGACCGGGCGAGGCACACCATGTCGGGCACGTCGGCCACCATGAAATGCGGTATGGCGGACAGCCCGATGCCGGAGCGCACCGCCTGAAACAATGACGCCAGATCGTTGGTGCGGAAGGCAAACGGCCGGCCGGCCGCGACCTCGGCCAGCCAAAGCTGCTGCGGCACATGTGCCAGGGCCGCGTCATAGCCGCAAAAGACCCAATCCGCCTCCGCCGTTCGGTCCAGATAGTCCCGCGCGCCATAGAGGCCATAGCCGAGCACGCCGACCTTGCGCAGCAGGAGATCGCCTTCCTCCGGTCGGCTCAGCCGAACCGCGCAGTCGGCCTCGTTGCGATCGAGCTGCACCAGTTCTGCCTGACCCAGCAGTTCGATCTCGACCTGCGGATGAGCCTTGCGAAACGCCGCGAAACGGCCCGCCAGGAAGTGGCTCGCGACCACCGGCGAGGCGCTGACGCGCACCGTGCCCCCGAGCATGGCGTCCGAGCCGGCTGCCAGGCGCTGCACGGCCAGCACGGATCGCTCGATCGCCCCGGCCTCAGCTGCGATACGGTCCGCTTCCACTGTCGGGAGGTAGCCACGTGGCATCCGGTCGAACAGCTTCACGCCGAGCGCCTCTTCGAGCGCCGTGATGCGGCGAGCCACCGTGGCGTGGTCGATATGAAGTTGGCGCGCCGCCTCGGAGAGGCTGCCCGATCGCATGACGGCAATGAAGATGCGCAGGTCGTCCCAGTTCATCTGTGCATTATCGCACAGATCATGTGGAGAAACATGGAATTCTCGGGTGAAGGCTCCCGCGACAGAATGCGGCTCCAAACCTCATCAAAGGAGTTCATCATGCGTGCCGTCATTCTCGAAACAACTGGACCTGCCGAGAATCTCCATCTCGTCGAAACGGCTCCCGGCGAGCCGGGGCCGGGCGAAATCCGCATTCGGCACGACGCGATCGGTGTCAATTTCGTCGATATCTACCAGCGTCGGGGCCTCTATCCGCTGCCCGGCCTTCCGGCCGTCCTGGGCGTCGAGGGCGCCGGCGTGGTGGAGGCCATCGGCGCCGGCGTCCAGGGCTTCGGCCTCGGAGACCGCGTCACCTATGCCGGTCTCCCGGTGGGAGGCTATCAGGAGACGCGCGTGATCGGCGCCGGCCGTCTCCTGCACCTGCCGGACGCCATCGCCTCGCGCACGGCCGCGGCGGCGATGCTGCGCGGGCTCACCGCCTATATGCTGCTCTTCCGTGTCTATCCGGTCGGTCCAGGCACGACCGTTCTCGTCCATGCGGCTGCGGGCGGGCTCGGCCTCATCCTGACGCAATGGGCCAAGCGCCTCGGCGCCACGGTGATCGGCACGGTCGGAAGCGAGGAGAAGGCGGAGATCGCGATCGCCCATGGCCTCGACCATGCGATCCTCTATCGTTCCGTCGATGTCGTGGCCGAGACGCGCCGCCTGACCGATGGGCGCGGCGTCGATGTCGCCTATGACGGCATTGGCGGCGACATGCTGCAGCGCACGCTCGACTGCGTGCGGCTGTTCGGGACGGTGGCGAGCGTCGGCCAGGCCGGCGGCGCCATCCCGCCGATCGATGTCAACGAGATCGGACCGCGCCGCTCGCTTTCACTGGCGCGGCCGAGCGTGCTCCATTTCGCCAATGATCCGGTTGCTTATCGAACGGCCGCCAAGGCGGTCTTCGCGGTTCTGAAGGAGGGGCTCGTCGTGACGATCGGCACGGAGCTCGACCTCGCCGACGCGGTCGAGGCGCATCGCATCCTGGAAAGCGGACGTTCGTCCGGTTCGGTGCTGCTCAGGCCTTGATCGACGGGCCGATCAGCTTTCCAACTTCGTCGCCTCGGCCTTCCGCCCACCGCGGCGGGCCGAGGCGCGTTCCTCGAACTGCATCAGGCGCAGGCTGGCGATTTCCTGACGGGCGCCGGCCTCCGCCCCTTCGCGCAGCGCGGCCTCGACATAGGCGATGTGCGCCGTTGCCGCCTTGCCGGCCGCATCGGCATCGCCCGCCACAATCGCGTCGCGAATGGCGCGGTGCTGCGCGAGCAGCCGGTCGCGCGAGCCGGCATGGCCATAAAGCCGGCTGCGATTATAGAACACGCCATCGGCGAGCAGGCGGTAGCAGGCGCGCAGCACATGGATCATGACGATGTTGTGCGTGGCCTCGCCGATCGCCTGGTGAAACTCCACGTCGAGCGCCGCCTCGCGCCGGAAATCGGCCTTGTCGTGCTCGGCTTCCATCGTCTCGAAAATCCGCGTGATGATCGTCCGGTCGGCCTCGGTCGCCCGTGCCGCCGCCATGGCCGCCGCCGTCGCATCGATCTCACGGCGAAACTCCAGATAGTCACCACTGGCCTTGGGGGAATGGGCGATCAGATCGACGATCGGCGCGGCGAACACCGAGCCCTCGATGGCCGCGACATAGGTGCCACCGCCATGCCGGCTCTCGATCAGTCCCCGCGCTTCGAGCGCCTTCAAGCCATCGCGCAGGATGGGGCGCGAAACGTCGAGCAGGGTCGCAAGTTCGCGCTCGCCGGGCAGACGATCGCCGGGATGCAGCACGCCCTCGAGGACGAGCATCTCGATCTGGCGCGCGACCTCATCTGCTGTCGCGCGTGAAGGGACGGGTTGAAACACCATGCCGATGAGCCTATCAGCATATTCCGCCAAGTGGTAAGAAAACTGATCCAGTTTGCCCGTTCGGGGCGGGTCCGAGAGGCCGTGATCAGAGAGGTCTGGAGCTTCCGATGAAGGACGTGACGAGCGTTGAAGATCTTCGGCTCATGGCCAAGCGCCGCGTGCCGCGCGCCTTCTTCGAATATTGCGATCGTGGCTCCTACAGCGAAGAGACGCTCGATGCCAACCGCGCCGACTTGAAGGCATTGAAGTTGCGCCAGCGCGTCATGGTCGATGTCTCGAACCGTTCGACCGAGACGACGATCCTGGGCGAGAAGCGGGCCTTTCCCTTCGCCTTCGCACCGACGGGCCTGACCGGGATGCAGCATGCCGATGGCGAAATCCTCGCTGCGCGCGCCTGCGAAAAGGCGAACATCCCGTTCTGCCTTTCCACCATGTCGATCTGCTCGATCGAGGATGTGGCTGCGAACACGTCGAAGCCGTTCTGGTTCCAGCTCTATGTGATGAAGAACCGCGACTTCGCCCGGCAACTGGTCGAGCGCGCCATTGCCGCCAAGTGCTCGGCGCTGGTGCTCACGCTCGACCTGCAGGTGCAGGGCCAGCGCCACCGCGACATCAAGAACGGCCTGACCGTTCCGCCACGGATCAAGCTCGGCAATGTGCTCGACATGGCGACGAAGCTGCCTTGGGCCTTCGAGATGCTCGGCAGCAAGCACAAGACCTTCGGCAATCTGGCCGGTCGCATCGAGGGCATGAGCGGGGTCAAGTCGCTCGGTCAGTGGGTGGCGGGACAGTTCGACGCGACGCTCAACTGGAACGATGTCGCCTGGATCCGTTCGATCTGGCCGGGCAAGCTCATCCTGAAGGGCGTGCTGGATGTGGGTGACGCCAAGAGCGCGGCGGCGACGGGCGCCGACGCGATCGTCGTGTCCAATCATGGCGGCCGCCAGCTCGACGGCGCCCCGTCGGCGATTTCGACGCTGCCGCGCATCGCCGATGCGGTTGGACACCAGACCGAGATAATGTTCGACAGCGGCATACGCTCGGGCCAGGACGTGCTGCGCGCGCTCGCGCTCGGCGCGCGGAGCTGCCTGCTCGGCCGGGCGTTTCTCTATGGCCTCGGGGCGGGTGGCGAGGCGGGCGTTTCCAAGGCGATCGACGTCATCGGTGCCGAACTGGACATCTCCATGGCCTTGACGGGTCGTCGCACCATCGCCGAGATCGACGAAACGGTGATCGACCGGGGTTGAGACGCGGTCGCTGCTGCCTTACTGCTTGGTGAGGCCGCACCGCGATCGAGGGGATGATGCGCGAGGGACCGAGGCGTTTCGCGGACCATCCGCTCCGGACAGCGGTGCTGCACGAAGTGCATGCGCGACCTTTCCACATGATGGAGGCGCCGCGCATCGTCCTGCATTTCGCCTTCATGACCGATGGCGAGCAGACGGCGGTTGCACGGGCACGGCTTTCGGAACTCTGCCTGCGCAACGGCCTCTCTCCGCCGACCGAACAGGCGCGCCATCATGTCGTGGCCCTGCTCGGCGGCACGCTGCGCTGGGAAAGCCACGCCGAATTCACGACCTATAGCTGGGATGTGCGGGGCGGCATCGGCGCGCTGCCGCCTGAAACGCCGTTCGGCGACGCCTTTGATCCGCCCGGGCCGCTGATGGTGGCTGTCCGCCTCGATCTGGTGGCCGACGAGCGGCCGCCGGCCGAGATCCTTGAAGCGCTGGACCCGGGCTCGCTCGCGGTATCTCATGTCGCGGGCGGTCGTGGCATCATCGCCACCGATTTTCGCGAGGATGGCGACGGCTTCACCCGGTTGCTCGTCATCGATCGCGGTCTCGGCGCCCAGGAAGCGGGCCCCGTGGTGCAGCGGCTGCTCGAGGTCGAGACCTACCGCACCCTGGCCATGCTCGGCCTGCCCGAGGCCCAGCGCCTGCAACCCGATATTCGCCGGATCGAGACAGAGCTTGTCGCCAATACCGGCCGCTTCCGCGCCAGCGAGGGCTTCGAGGCGAACCGCGCGCTGCTCGACGATTTGACGGCGCTGGCCGGCGAACTGGAGGCCGGGGCGGCCGAGAGTGCCTTCCGCTTCGGGGCGAGCCGCGCCTATGCGGAGATCGTGCGCCTGCGGCTCGAGGCGATGGGTGAACACCCGATCGAGGGCTATTCGAGCTTCACCGCGTTTCTCGCGCGCCGCATGGCGCCTGCCATGCGCACATGCCAGACGCTCGAAAGTCGCCAGCAGGATCTGTCGCGAAAGCTCGCACGGGCGGCGGCTTTGCTGCGCGCCCGCGTCGATGTCGAGCTGTCGCAGCAGAACCGCGCGCTGCTCGATTCGATGAACCGCCGCGCCCGCCTGCAATTGCGCCTGCAGCAGACGGTGGAAGGTCTCTCGGTCGCCGCGATCAGCTATTACATCATCGGGCTGCTTGGCTATTTCGCCAAGGGTTCCGGCATGGTGGGTCTCGACATCGACCCGACCCATTTGACGGCCGTGGCCGTCATACCGGTCGCGTTCGCCGTGTGGTTCGTGGTCCGCCGCGTCCGCTCGCGCCACAGCGATGGACATGGCGACGGCGTCTAGCCGCTTCCGACGATCCCCTCCAGCCCCTGGTCCCAGGCCGGGTGCTCGCCATAGAGGCTGCCGAGATAGTCGATGAAGAGCCGCACCTTGGCGGCCAGGAAGCGGCGGCTCGGATAGACCGCATGAACGGCCACGCGGCGCGAGGCGCGATAGGCCGGCAGGACATGGGCGAGTTGCCCCGAGCGCAGTTCCGGCCCGACATCCCAGGTCGAGCGAAACGCGATGCCGAGGCCGGCAAAGACCGCCTCGCGCACGACCTCGTTGGAATTGGTGCGAAGCCGTCCCTCGACATGGACCGTGACCGGCCCGGACGGCCCTTCGAGCCGCCAGGGATCCTGGCCGGCGGTGGCGAGCAGGGTGTGCCGGGAAAGATCCGCGATCGTCCGCGGTTCGCCATGCGTCGCGAGATAGGCCGGCGTGGCACAGAGCAGGCGATGGTTAGGCGCCAGACGGCGGGCGACGAGGCTCGAATCCGTCAGTTCGGCGATCCGGATCGAGACATCGATCCCCTCGCGCACGAGATCAACGAAATCGTCGGAGAGCACGAGATTGACGGTGAGGCCGGGATGGGCACCGAGGAAGGGGCCGAGATAGGGTGCGATGTGCAGACGGCCGAAGGTGGTGGGCGCCGAAACCTTGAGCGTGCCGCGCGCCACATCCGATCGGCCGCTGGCGAAGCCCTCCGCCTCGTCGATCGAGGCGAGGATCTGGATGACGCGCTCGTTGAAATCGCGCCCCGCCTCGGTCAGCGCGATCTGGCGCGTCGTGCGCTGCAGCAGCCGCGTGCCGAGCCGGTCTTCGAGCCGCTTCAGCCGCTTGGAGACGACGGCCGGCGACAGGCCGAGCTCGCGTCCTGCGGCGGAAAGGCTCCCTGCCGTGACGACGCGCGCGAAGATCTCCATATCATTGAAAGCACTCATGATCGTATAGTGGCAAAAAAACTGGACCACTTTCAATCGCAAAGCAAAAATGATTGTCGCGATCGCGACTTTCGCAGCGCGACGCGCCAAGCGTAGAGTGACTTCAGGAAAGGGCGAGGAGGAAGCCGTGTCCGCCATTCTGATGCCGAAGCCCGACCAGCGCGTGCTGGCGCGCCGTGACGAGATCATTGCCGGCCTCGCCAGGCTCGTGCCGCCCGCCTCGCTGATTACGGCGGAGGATGAGCGCCGCGCCTACGAGACCGACGCGCTCACCGCCTATCGCCAGATTCCGCTCGCCGTCGTGCTGCCCGAGACGACTGAGCAGGTTTCCGCTGTCCTCGCCTTCCTGAACCAGGAGGGCGTCAAGGTCGTCGCGCGCGGAGCGGGAACCTCGCTTGCCGGCGGTGCGCTGCCGGCGGAGGACGCCGTCGTGCTCGGCGTCTCCAAGATGAACAAAGTGCTCGATATCGACCTGCCGAACCGGACGATCCGTGTCGAGGCCGGCGTGACCAATCTGGGCGTGTCGGGCGCGGTCTCGCATCTCGGCTTTTTTTACGCGCCCGATCCGTCGAGCCAGCTCGCCTGCACCATCGCCGGCAATATCGCGATGAATTCCGGCGGGGCGCACTGCCTCAAATATGGCGTCACGACCAATAATGTCCTCGGCGTGAAGATGGTGCTGATCGACGGCACGGTGGTCGAGATCGGCGGGCCGCATCTGGATAGTCCGGGCTATGACCTGCTCGGCCTCGTGGTCGGGTCGGAGGGACAGCTCGGCGTCGTCACCGAGGCGATGCTGCGGATCCTGCCGATGGCAGAGGGTGCGCGGCCCATGCTGATGGGCTTCCAGTCCGCCGAGGAATGCGGCGCGGCCGTCGCGGCCATCATCGGGTCGGGCATCATCCCGGTCGCGATCGAATATATGGACCGTCCGGCGATCAAGGTCTGCGAGGCCTTCGCCCATGCCGGCTATCCGCTCGATGTCGAGGCGCTGCTGATCATCGAGGTCGAGGGCTCGGAGGCCGAGATCGAGGATCTGATCGGCCGGATCACGACGATCGCCGCCGATTTCAATCCCTCCAACCTCAAGGTTTCGCAATCCGAGGCCGAGAGCGCCGCCATCTGGAAGGGTCGCAAGTCGGCTTTCGGCGCTATGGGCCGGATCGCCGATTACATGTGCATGGACGGCACGATCCCGACCGGGCAATTGCCGCGCGTGCTGACGGGCATTTCGGAGATCTGCGCCGGCTATGGCCTGCAGGTCGCCAACATCTTCCATGCCGGCGACGGCAATCTCCATCCACTCGTACTGTTCAACGCCAACCAGCCGGGCGAACTGGAGAAGGCCGAGGCAGCCGGCGCGGATATTCTGAAGCTGTGCGTCGAGGTCGGCGGCTGCCTGACGGGCGAGCACGGCGTCGGCGTCGAGAAGCGTGAGCTGATGATCCACCAATTCAACACCATCGACCTCGATCAGCAGATGCGGGTGAAGACCGCTCTCGATCCGCAATGGCTGCTCAATCCGCACAAGGTGTTTCCGCTCGCCGCGCGGGAAAGGGCGGTCGCGTGACCTCGATCCTCCTCCCCGAATCCGAGGCCGAGCTCGAAGCCATCGTGCACGAGGCGGCCGCGAGCCGGAGCCCGCTGGCCATTCATGGCGGCGGCACGCGCGATATCGGCCGCCCGGTCCAGGCGGCGCGCATTCTTTCAACGCAGGCGATGACCGGGATCACGCTCTATGAGCCGACGGAACTCGTCATCGCCGCCCGCCCGGGCACGAGGCTTTCCGAAATCGAGGCCGCGCTGGCGCAGAACCGCCAGCGCCTCGCCTTCGAGCCGATCGACTATCGCCCGCTGCTGGGCGCGCATGGCGAGCCGACGATCGGCGGCGTCACGGCGTCGAATGCGAGCGGTCCGCGCCGCATCCAGGCCGGCGCCGCGCGCGATCATCTGATCGGCGTGCGCGCCGTGACGGGCCGGGGCGAGACGATCAAGTCCGGTGGCCGCGTGATGAAGAACGTCACCGGCTATGATTTCGTCAAGTTGCTCGCCGGATCCTGGGGCACGCTCGGCGTGATGACCGAGGTCACCTACAAGCTCCTGCCCGAGGCCGAGACCGAGACGACGCTGGTGATCGAGGGCCTCTCGGCCGAACGCGCCGTCGAGGCGATGGCGGCGGCGCTCGGCACGCCATTCGAGATCACCGGTGCGGCGCATATCCCCGGCGCACCGTCGCGGACCTATCTGCGTTTCGAGGGTTTCGCCGCGTCCTGCAGCTACAGGGCCGAGCGACTTCGGGCCATGTTGCGCCCGTTTGGCGCTGCCGAGGCGGTCGAGCACGCGGATTCGCGTGCCATCTGGCGCTCGATCCGCGATGTCGAGCCGCTGCGAGCCGCGCATGACGAGGTCGTCTGGCGCATTTCGGTGAAGCCGAGCGACGGGCCAGCGATCGGCGCCAAGCTCGCCTTCGCGCTCGACAGCCGCCTTCTCTATGACTGGGCCGGCGGGCTCGTCTGGGCGACAGCCCCGGCAAAGGGCGATGGCGGCGCCGAGATCGTCCGCGCCGCGGTCGCGCTGGTCGGCGGCCACGCAACCCTGATCCGCGCCCCCTTCGCGCTCCGCGCCGCCGTCCCGGTTTTCCAGCCTGAGACGGCTGGCGTTGCGGCAATTTCGAAGAAGATCAAGGCAACATTCGATCCGTCGGGCGTGCTCAATCCCGGGAGGGTGAGCTGATCATGGCGTGCCGCGCGCTCGACGCCAAAGGCCCCCCTCTCCAACTCTCCCCCACAATGTGGGGAGAGGGCCGGCCGGCGCGTCGCATCGAACTAGAGCCTCCACGGTTCCCGTCCCCTCTCCCGCGTAGCGGGGGAGGGCCAGGGAGGGGGCCCGCTGCCGAGGCCTTCGCGTTTGGAACACCCCCTCTCCAGCTCTCCCCCGCTTTGCGGGAGAGAGGGCGGGCCTGTGCGCTTCATCGAGGGCGTGGCCAGGCTATGTCATTCCCTCTCCCGCGCAGCGGGGGAGGGCTAGGGAGGGGGGACGCCGCCGAGGCCTCGCCAGGGAGCGCATCGTGACGAAGTCCGTGACAGCCGTCCTCCGTCAGCGTTCTCGCGCCCTCCGAACGACGATGTCCGGCGCAGAGCAAGTCATGTGGACGCATCTCCGCGCCGATCGCTTTCACGGACTGAGCTTTCGCCGACAGGCGCCAATCGCCGGTTTCATTGTCGATTTTGTCTGTCACGACAAATGGCTGATCGTCGAGATCGACGGCGCCACGCATGGGGACGACATCGCAGTCGCGCGCGATGCTGCCCGTACACGTCGGCTGCAAGACGTAGGGCTTCGCGTCGTGCGCTACTGGAACAACGACGTCATGATCAACATCGAGGGCGTGTTGCTCGACCTCGCGTCGAAGCTTGATCTGCAAGAGCCTCCGTCCGACCTTCCCGCCGAGCGGGACAGTGTCAGCATCGAGCAAGCCGGCTAAACATCATGCAAACCTCTTTCTCCCTCGCTCAGCTCGCCGATCCGGATACGCGGGAATCCGAGAAGATCCTGCGGACCTGCGTTCATTGCGGCTTCTGCACGGCGACATGCCCAACCTATGTGCTGCTCGGTGACGAGCTCGATAGTCCGCGCGGGCGGATCTATCTGATCAAGGACATGCTGGAGGGTGGCAAGCCGGCCAATGACGAGGTCGTCAAGCATGTCGATCGCTGCCTGTCCTGCCTCTCCTGCATGACGACGTGCCCATCGGGCGTGAACTACATGCATCTTGTCGATCATGCCCGCGCGCATATCGAGAGGACCTACAAGCGCAGCCTCGCCGATCGTGCCACGCGCTCCGCCATCGCGGCGGTGCTGCCCCACCGCAACCGCTTCCGTGTGGCGCTTGTCGGCGCCGCGGCGGCGCGGCCGGTTGCAGGCGCGATCGCGAAGGTGCCGGGCTTCAAGCGCATCGGCGCGATGCTGAAGCTCGCGCCGCGCTTTCCCCATGGCCGCTCCCATTCGGAAGGGCCCGGAACCTTCCCGGCGCTCGCGGAGAAGCGGGGCCGGGTCGCGATGCTCTCCGGCTGCGTCCAGCCCGTGCTCGATCCCGGCATCAACGAGGCGGCGATCCGTCTGCTCACGCGCGTCGGCGTCGAGGTGGTGATCGCCAAAGGCGAGAGTTGCTGCGGCTCGCTCGCCCACCACATGGGCAAATCCGACCAGGCGCACGAGACCGCCAAGCGCACGATCGATGCCTGGATCGCCGAGATGGATGGCGAGGGACTCGACGCGATCATCATCACGGCGTCGGGCTGCGGCACGACGATCAAGGATTATGGCTTCATGTTCCGCGAGGATGCGGCCTATGCGGAGAAGGCGGCGCGCGTCTCGGCCATCGCCAAGGATATTACGGAATATCTGGAGAGCCTGAAGCTCGCGCCCGTTGCGGCGCCGGAGCCGCTGACGGTCGCCTATCACTCCGCCTGCTCGATGCAGCACGGCCAGCAGATCAAGACGACGCCGAAGACGCTGCTCACCAAGGCCGGCTTCACCGTCCGCGATGTGCCGGAGGGCCATCTTTGCTGTGGCTCGGCCGGCACCTACAACATGCTCCAGCCGGAAATCTCCCAGCGCCTCAAGGCGCGCAAGCTGGACAATATCGCCAAGACAGCGCCGGACCTCGTGGCCACGGGCAATATAGGCTGTATCACGCAGCTCTCCGATGGCGCGGGCGTGCCGGTGATCCACACGGTCGAGCTGCTCGACTGGGCCTATGGCGGTCCGAAGCCGGCGCGGATCGGCGCTTGACCCAAGCGGTGCCTTACCCCGCCAGTTCCTCGGTCACGACCTTGAAGCGGACCAGCGTGTTCGGGCCGAACGTGTTGGTGATCGGCACATCGGCGGCGTCGCGGCCCTGGGCGATCAGGATGCGGCCAATGCGGCGCTTGTTGTTGCGCGGGTCGAAGACGTGCCAGCGACCGCCGAGATAGACTTCCATCCAGGCGGCGAGGTCCATCTCCGCATAGGGCGGCGGCTCGCCGACATCGCTGATATAGCCCGTGCAATAGCGCGTCGGGATGTTCATGCAGCGGCAGAAGGCGACGGCGAGATGCGCGAAATCGCGGCAGACGCCCACGCGCTCGGCATAGGCCTCGGCCGCCGTGCGGGTTGCGCGGGCATTCTGGTAGCCGAAGGTGATATGCTGGTTGACGAAATCGCAGATCGCCTGCACGCGCGCCCAGCCGGTCGGCGTCTGGCCGAAGAGGCGCCAGGCTTCTTCCATCAGCCGGTCGGTCTCGCAATAGCGGCTGCCGAGCAGGAACATCAGCGTTTCCGCCGGGAGGTCCTGCACCTCGTGCTGGACGGCGCCATAGTCGACGGGGTCCGGCTCGCCATTGTCACGGATGACCGTATCGGTCCCGAGCGTGAACAGGCCCTCCGGCGCCACCAGACGACAGACCCAGTTTCCAAAGCTGTCGCGATAGCTTTCGATGGGAACCGGCGGGTTGGTCTTCAGGAGGTCGGGATATTCGAGGCTCGACGCACGCGAATAGTGGACGTTGAGGACCACGATCATCGGCGTAGGGTTCGGAAAACTGTAGCTCAGCTCGCAACCCAGCTTAAGGCGCATCAAGCGTCCCTCTCGTCACGGTGTGGGGGTATGGGTCATATGGGCGACACAGGTCGCCCGGGCCCGCCTCCGATGGATCTTTCGATGCACGGTGCGGGCCAGTATCGGGCCGATCAGAGATCGGCTGCCGTCAGCGTGTAGGAGGAGCCGGAGCGGCGCGAATAAATCCGCGCGGCGGCCTGCTCGATCCGGTCGCGATTGGCGTCGAAAACGCCGAGTGAACCCGTCTCGTCGCGAGCGGCCGAGGGGTTGATACGCTGCAAGGCGCCAGCATCGAGGAAGAACGAAACCTCGATCGTGCTGTCATATCCCCAAAACTGGATACGACCTCGAGTTTCATTGTAGCTGCGGCTGCGATTGGGAAATTGAATATCCATACCGCAGCATACGCCTTATCGAGGTGATCTGCGGCGATTTGTTTGTATAATCATTAGGCAGTTCGTCCGCAGTAGACGTTTCGTCGTCCGGCAATTTCAGCCGCCGCTCAAATACTGACGGAACATCATGCCTCGTCGCGGCGGCCGACGGCGCCGTCCTGCGCCAGACCCTCGATGATCATGCGGAGTCCAGCCTCGAAAAGGGCGTCGGGCGGCAGCGTCTCGGCCAGGGCGAACATCTCTACCATGTGCGGAAAGGTCTGCGCCGAGATTGCGGCTGGCGCGCCGGTGTGCTCTCCGGCCAGCGATTGCTCTTCCAGCACCCAGCCGACGGTATAGCGGCTGACGGCGAGCAGCACGGAAAGCGCCTGCACCCCGCTGAAGCCGGCCGCGCGGAGCAGGGCGACCTTGGCCTCGGCTGAAGGCAATTGCCGCAGGCTCGGGCGCGCCATGGCGTGCACCCGCGCGCCGTCGCGATGCGAGAGCATGGCGCGCCGAAAGCTGCGCCCGCTTTCGAGCAGCATGGCGCGCCAATCCGTGCCGGGCGGCGGCGGCGAAGCGATGTGCTCGGCCATCATCTCCTCCGCCATGGCCTCGAGCAGGGCGCGCTTGTTCTTGAAATGCCAGTAGAGCGTCGGCGAGCGGATCTGCAGCTTCTCCGCCAAGCGACGGGTCGTCAGATCGTCCATGCCGACCTCGTCGAGCAGATCGAGCGCCGCGGCGACGATCGAGGATCGCGTCAGATTGATCTTGTCCTGCAAGCTTGACTCCCTATCAATGATCGGGCACATGTCCCTATCAGTGATAGGCAGGCTATGCGATCCGGCCGGCGCCCGGCAAGGGCAGATCGCCTCCCCATTTCATCAGGCAGGATCGATCATGAATCGCGGTCTCTTCGTGGTGCTGGCAGCCGTGACGCTCGATGCCGTCGGCATCGGGCTGATCATGCCGATCCTGCCAGGACTGTTGCGCGATCTTTCTGGCCATGAACTGATCGCCAATCAGTATGGCGTGCTGATCGCGCTCTATGCGCTGATGCAGTTCATCTTCGCGCCGATCGTGGGCATCCTCAGTGATCGCTTTGGTCGCAAGCCGGTGTTGCTGGTTTCGCTCGCTGCCGCCGCGATCGACTATGCGCTCATGGCGCTGTCGCCGAGCCTCTGGTTTCTCTATGTCGGACGCATCGTCTCCGGCATTGCCAGCGCCAATGCGGCCGTCGCCTCGGCCTATATTGCCGATGTCACGCCACCTGACGAACGCGGCCGGCGCTTCGGCTGGATGAATGCGTGCTTCGGTCTCGGCTTCGTGGCCGGGCCGGCGCTGGGTGGCTGGCTTGGCGAATATTCGGCCCGCGCGCCGTTCTGGCTCGCCATGGCGCTGAACAGCGCATTGGTGCTGGCGGCCATGGTCGGCATGCCTGCGCGCCAGCCGGCGAGCGCCAAGCCGTTCGACTGGAAGGCCGTCAATCCCTTTGCCTCGTTGAGCGCGGCGCTTTCCGTCCGGACCATGCTGCCGCTGATGGCCATCTTCGTCATTGTCCAGATGGTCGGGCAGATCGGCGGCGTGCTCTGGGTGATCCATGGGCAGGATCGCTATGGCTGGTCGCCTGCCATCTCCGGGCTGACGCTTGCTTTGTTCGGCATTCTCCATGCTGTCGTGCAGGGCGTGTTGACCGGACCGGTGATCCGCCGTCTCGGCGAGCGCGGCGCGTTTGCGGCCAGTGTCGCGATCGATGCGGTGGCCTTTGTCTGTGTCGGTCTGGCGAGCCAGGGCTGGATGGCGATTGCCGCCATTCCGCTGCTCTGCCTCGGCGGCATGGAGCAGCCGGCGCTGCAGGCGCTCTTTTCCCGCCAGACCAGCGAGGAGCGGCAGGGCGAATTGCAGGGCCTGCTGGCAAGCCTGAGCAGCCTCGCCGGCGTGATCTCGACCATCGGCGTCACGGCACTCTATGCCGCGACTGCGCCGTCGGCCCTGGGGCTGGTCTGGATCGTCGGCGCCTGCCTCTATCTCTTCTGCCTGCCGATCTTCATCCGAGGCGGACGGCGGGCTCGTTTAGAACGCGGTTCGACCGTGGCGTGAGGGCGCGTGCCGCGCCCAGCCGTCAATCCGCGAGCACGCCCTGCACCAGGGTTCGGGCAAGAGCGCGCGCCGTCTTCTCGGCGGCGGCGTCATCCATCCCCATCACGTCCTTGAGCACGACGATGGTCTCGATCCCGGTCAGGAGGGCGAGGCCAGCTATGAGCCGCTTCATCTGCTCATCCGAAAGATCGGTCGAAACCGGCGCCAGCGCCTCCTCGATCCAGCCCATGCGCCGACCTCCACGCTCGGCCGGCTGACGCCCGCCGCCGCCGACGGAGACGCTGAGAAACGTGCGGAACAGCGCCTCATGGGCGATCACCATCGCCAATATTCCGGCGACGACGCTTTCAGCACGCATGGCGAGATCGGCATCGGCCGGGCCGTCGCGAAAATGGACGGCGGTGAACTCCCTGGCGATCGCGTCGAGCACCGCTTCCTGCGCCATCGCATCAGGCGCGGAGAAATAGCGATAGGCCGTCGCACGCGAGATCCCAGCCCGATCGGCCGTTTCCGCGACCGTCGGATGCTTGCCCTCGGCCAGAAGTTCCCGCGTGGCCGCCAGAAGGGTGGCACGGGTTCTCTGCTTCTGCGCCACCCGTTCGAAACTCTCTTGACTACTCAAGACGACCTCTTATAAGACAAATATCTCGTTACGAGAAAACTATATCGTAAACATAGGACAATGCCAATCATGAACGCACATAACGCTCCTTCTCCTATCCCGTCTTCCGGTCTCGATCCCAAGACCGGCACCACCGTTCATCTGCTCGGCACGCTCGTCACCTTCAAGGCGACGGCGCTCGACACCGAGGGCACCTTTTCGCTCGTCGAGGCGACGACCGCGCCGGGGCAGGGCACGCCGCCGCATATTCAGCGCGACGATGCCGAAGCCTTCTACGTGCTCGAGGGCACGTTCGATTTCATGGTCGGTGGCCAGACGTCGAGAAGCGGCCCCGGCAGCTTCCACTATATCCCGCGTGGCGCGCCGCACGGCTTTGCAAACAATAGCGACAAGCCGGCGCGCATGCTGATCATCAACCTGCCGGGTGGGCTGCATGAGAACTTCTTCGTGGAGGCCGGTGATCCGGTCGCGGATGCCACGGTGTTTCCGCCGATGAGCCCGCCGGACATTCCGCGTCTGATCAAGGCGGCGAGCCGCTACGGCATCGAGATGCTGCCTCCGGCGTGATGCCGTCGTCGCACGACGGCACCAAATGAAAGCCCCGGAACCCGTCGCATGCGATGGGTGTTCCGGGGCTGAAAGGCCATGCGGGCCTTTCGGTCAGTTCGCCTTGCGGATCGCCTCGACCGTCATGGCGATCAGTGCGCTCGTCGTCGTCTTGGCCGGACGGCGCATATAGGTGACCAGTTCGTCGCCGATCGGCTCGATCCAGCGCTTGTCGATCGAGGCGAAGCCTTTGGCGATCGCGACGGCGCAGAGCATCTGCGCGGCGTTGCAGTCGACGTCGTGGCCGCAGCCGCCGATGATGGCCAGCGTCTTGTCGAAATCGTTCTCGCCGAACCAGAGCGCGATCACCTGCGCGGCCGCGTTCGGATAGGCGTGGATCCAGTTATATTCGACATATTTCTCGTCGCAGAGCCGCCAGGCGGTTTCCCATTCATTGGAAGTCTGCGCCGCCTCCAGCGCGAAGCGGACCACGGCGCCATATTCGGTCTCGGCCGGCATGAGCGCGACCGTCTCCGTGACGATCTTCCTGAAATCACCTTCGACGAAGGCGCGGGCGACGATGATCGCGTTGAAGACCTCGCCGAGAATGCCGTTGCTGGTATGCGAGATCTCGCCGTCAAGCCAGGCGAGGCGCGCCGCCTCATGCGGGCGGCCGGGCGCAACCATCCCGCAGATCGCGCCGCGCATCTGCGCGCCGATCCATTCATCGAAGGGATTGCCGTCCTCGGCGCTCACTGGCGGATAGACGCCGCGCTTCAGGTTTTCGAGCGCGACCGCCTCGGCCGACCAAGCGAAGGGGATGAGGCTCACCCAGCGATCGGCGACATCGGCGCTCGTCACCGCATAGCCCTTCTCCTCGAAGGCATAGAGGAAGGCGAGCTCGAAGGTGATGTCGTCATTATAGGTGTTCGGCGGACGCATATAGCGATCGATCGTGCCGAAGGCCGCCTTGAGCTTTTCCGTCGTGTAGCCTTCGAGCGCGGTGCCGACTGCTGCACCGATGATCTGGCCCCACCATGCGGCCGCGATGCGGTCGGCGAAATCGGCGCTGTGGACATCGACTGCTACATCCTGCGGCCATGCGATCGCGGCTTCGAACTCGGCGAAGTCCTTGAAGCGGCGGGTCTTCTGCGAGGGATGCTCGGGGTCGGGAACGGCCTGGCGCATCACGGCCTTGAGGCGGGCATGGACGGTGTGCAGCGTTTCGAAATCGCTGGCCGCGACGGCGGCGAGGCCGGCATCGAGCAGATGCTGGTTCGGCGGGACGACATAGCCCTTGTTTTCGAGCGACTGGATCGCCGCGACGGCGAGGCTTTCCGGCGCGCCCGAGCCCGGCACGTTCGAATTCCAGAACAGCTTCAGGATCGCGTCCTGGTCGCGGATCAGCGCCGAGGCGTCCCAGGTCTGCTCCTCCTCCGAGAGGAGTACCGGTTCCGCATTGCGGAGGAGGTCGCGCGCATATTCCCAGGCCTTCATCGTCATTCCCTGCTGTTCTCTCGGAGGGCGCCGAAGCGCGGCGCGCAGCCTAGATCAATTCAGCGTTTCACGGAAAGGCTGAATTGATCTATCTATTTGATCTGTCGCGTTTCCTTCACGCGAACCGGTGCCCACTTCGCGCGGAAACGCGCTTGCGGCGATGGAGACGGGCAGCCAGAGCGATCCGCCGCCCGTTCTCTTGTTTGATGGCGCAAAATCAGCCGTTTGCCAGACGCTTCAACTTCGCGATCTGCACGTCGCGCTCCTCCTCGAAGCTGATCGTGCCGGTAAACTCGCCCTTGGCGTTCATGAGGTAGACGCCGGCCGTATGGTTCATGGTGTAGTCGCCATCGGCCGTGGGCACCTTCTCGTAGAAGACGTGGTAGTCCTTTGCGATGGCGGCGATCTCGGTCGGCGTGCCGGTCAGGCCTATGATGCGCGGATCGAAGGCGGAGAGATAATCCTTCATGATCTGCGGCGTGTCGCGCTCCGGATCGACCGAGACGAAGAGCACCTTGAGCCTGTCGGCGAGCGGGCCCAGATCGTCGAGATCGAGGGTCAGGTCCGAAAGCGTCGTCGGGCAGACATTCGGGCAATGGGTGAAGCCGAAGAAGATCGCATGCGGCTTGCCCTCCAGATCGGCGGATGTGAAGCGCGCGCCGCTGGCCGCGACGAGGTTGATCGGCCCGCCAATGCCGAGGCTGGCCACGGTCGAACCAGCGGGCGCCTTTTCCGTCTCGAACGCCCTGTAGCCGACCGCGGCCGCGATCCCGACGGTGACGATCGCCGCCGTGAGGACCAGGAGAAGCCGGGTTCGTCCGGCCATGCTACTGGCTCATGTTCATGCCCGGCATGGCGTTGCCGCCATGACCGGAATGATCCTCCTTCGGCGTGGCGCCGATCGCATCGACGTCGAATTCGACGGCAACGGTTCCGGCCTTTTCGAAGGTCAGCGTGCCGGCGATCTTCTCGCCCTTCACCAGCGGCTTCGCCAGCTTCACGAACATCAGGTGATAGCCGCCGGGCGAGAAGGTAACGCTGCCATGGGCGGGCACAGCCACGCCATCGGGCACGGGGCGCATCGTCATCACGCCGTCCTTCACCGCCATTTCGTGGATTTCCGCGCGGTCGGCCGCCGAAATGGTCGCCGAGACGAGGCGGTCGGGTGTGTCGCCATCATTGGTGATGGTCAGATAGCCGCCGCCGACGGAGGCGCCGGGCGGCGTCGCGCGCGACCAGGGGTGGTCGATCGTGATGGCGCCGGCCTTGAAGTCATGGGCGGAGGCGGTTTCGGCGCTGATGGAAAGCAGGGCCAGCGCGGCGAGACCGAGCGCGGCGCGGCGAAGGGAGACGAGGGAACCAAACATGGAAAGACGTCCAGGAAGATCGAGAACGGCCGCGCAGCCATGCTGACGCGGCGCGATGAAGGGCGAAGGCCGTTTGTCGGGATCAGCTCACACGCGGCGGAGCACGCGTGTGGAGCGGTGCGAGCTCGGCGCGCTGCAATCCGGCTGCATCCAGTCGTCCGCGCAGACCGGCGGCTACGGGGCGTGCCGTGGCGAAGGGCAGCGCGGCCGTCTCGGGCAGCGGTTGGCCGCCGACCATGCTGCAGCCGAGCGTGCAGCAATCGACCAGATGATTCCGCCCGGCCGGCTGCTCGATCGGGGCGCTTCTCGTGCCGATGGTCGAGCAGAGCACGCCTGTAGCCAGTTCGGCGGCCACGGCCTTCGAGCCGATCGAAAGTCCGCTGAAGAACGCCTGGACGAGCAGCAGCAGGGCGACGAGCAGTGTCACCTCTACAGAAAGTCCCTGGCGCCGTGCTGCGTTCAAGCCAAATGATCCTGTCGACCCACGAGGTCTATCAGTTCGGCGCGGGTGCGCAAACCAGCGGCGACGGCGGCATGGTGCTGCATGGGGCGAGACAGCAGCCGGCTGTGCGGCGTCGCGCCTGTTATTCGGACTGGTCGCCGGCCGCGTGGTGGGCGGCCAGGTTGCGCTCGATCCGGCGGTCAGGCACCAGCCAGATCAGCGCCACCAGCACATAGCAGGCAATGCCGAACCACGGGCCGACAAAAGCGAGCGCCATGCCGGCGAGATAGATCAGGATCGAGATCTTGCCCTTCCTGTCATTGCCGATCGCGGCCGCCAGCGCCGAATTGGCGCCTTCGCAGCGTTCCAGCGTGCGCGCCAGGATGAGATAGGCGACCGCACACATCAGCAGGACGAAGCCATAGATCGCGGCCGGCGCGGATTCGAGATGGTTCTCGCCCATCCAGTTCGTCACGAAGGGGACCAGCGACAGCCAGAAGAGTAGATGGAGATTGGCCCAGAGCACCGCGCCGTTCACGCGGCGCACCAGCTGGAACATGTGGTGATGGTTGTTCCAGTAGATGCCGACATAGATGAAGCTCAGCACATAGCTTCCAAACACGGGCGCAAGCGGCCAGAGCGCCGCGATGGTCGGCTCGTGCGGTGCACGAAGTTCCAGCACCATGATCGTGATGATGATGGCGATGACACCATCGCTGAACGCCTCGACCCGACCCTTGTGCATCGTTTCTTCCTTGCCTGGTGCACCAGCTTCGCGCCTGCGCTTCGTCGACGCAATGGTGTGGCCACGTCCTGGCGATACGCACAAGGCTTGCGCTCAGGCCTCACCATGCTAGTTTGCCGCCGTCTCATCGGGGTGCCCTGATCCGGCTTCGGATCCTGGCTGAGAGGTCTTCGGACTAACCCGCGAACCTGATCCGGATCATGCCGGCGGAGGGATTGAGCAAAGGCGCGAGGCGATCATTCGCCTCGACAAGAAGCGCCGAAGCCGTCTTCCGTCCTGCGCCCAAGCAAGGACGACAGTGAATGTCAGATCATACCGAATTCAGCATTGCCGCAGCCGCCAAGGCTCTCGACGACATGCGCGCCGCGCGGCCGCTCGTGCAGAATATCACCAATTACGTCGCCATGACGATCTCGGCCAATGTGCTGCTCGCCGTCGGCGCGTCGCCGGCCATGGTGCATGCGGTCGACGAGGTCGAGGATTTCGTCGCCATTTCGAGCGCATTGGTCATCAATATCGGCACGCTGTCGGCGCCCTGGGTCGAGGGCATGCGCCGCGCGGCGACGCAGGCCGTAGCCCTCGGCAAGCCCTGGGTGCTCGATCCGGTCGGCTGCGGCGCGACCAAGTTCCGCACTGATCTCGCGGTCGAGCTCAGCCGGCTGAAGCCCGCGATCATTCGCGGTAATGCCAGCGAGATCATGAGCCTCGCGGGTGCTGCCGGGGCAGGGGGCAAGGGCGTCGATTCGACCGCCGCCTCCGATGCGGCGATCGAAGCCGGCAAGGCGCTTTCGCTCGCCACCGGCGCCGTCGTCGCGATCACGGGCGAGACCGATTATGTGACCGATGGGGCGATCGTCGTCGCGATCGAGGGTGGCGATATGCTGATGCCACTCTCGACGGCGCTCGGCTGCGCGCTCTCCGCGACCGTGGGTGCGTTTGCAGCCGTCCGTCCGCCCCTGGAGGCGGCCGTCTATGCGCTCGCGGTCTATGCCGCGGCCGGTGCCGAGGCATCGACCCATGTCGCCGGACCCGGCCATCTTCCGGCCGAGCTCTGCGACGCGCTCTACGCGGTCGATGCCGCCATGCTCGAACGCCGGGCCGCCATCAGCGTCCTCGAGACGGAGGCGGCGTGATGGCGCGTCCCTTCGATCTCTCGCTCTATCTCGTCACCGATGAGGGCCTCGCCGGCCCGCGCGGCGTGGTCGAAACCGTCCGCGCGGCGATCGAGGGCGGCGTCACGCTGGTGCAATTGCGCGATCCGCACAACAAGACCCGCCATCTGATCGAGACCGCGACCGCGCTGCTTCAGCTGCTGAAGCCGCGGGGCATTCCGCTCATCATCAATGACCGCGTCGATGTCTGCCTCGCCATCGATGCGGACGGCGTCCATGTCGGGCAGAGCGACATGCCGGCTTCGATGGTCCGCGGCCTGATCGGGCCGGATCGCATCCTCGGTCTCTCCGTTTCGACCTTTCCGGAACTCGAGGCGAGCGACGTCGCCTATGCCGATTATCTCGGCGTCGGGCCGATCTTCGCCACTGCGACCAAGCCCAATGCAGCGGCGCCGATCGGCTTTGACGGGCTCGCGGCCATGGTTGCCGCCAGCCCGAAACCGGTCGTCGCGATCGGTGGCGTCAAGGCCGACCATGTCGAACCGACGCTGGGCGCGGGGGCCGATGGCCTCGCCATCGTCTCGGCGATCATGGCGGCGGACGATCCTGCGGCTGCGGCGTCGTCCTTCGCCGAGCGCATCGCGCGCTATCGTGCGGAATAGCGGGCGACTTGTTCCAATTTAGAAAAAGTTCTGCCCTGTTCGCGCCGGTTTTGTTGAAGACCGGCGCGTGCCATAGTCGCCTCCAAGGTGCCAATCCGAGGAGCTGATCCATGTCCGCGACCAATGCCGAACGCCTCGTCGTCAAGGGGGCGCTCGGCCCTCGTTTCGACGAGATCCTGACGCCCGAAGCGCTCGATTTCCTGGCGCTGCTGCACGAGAACTTCGATGCCAAGCGTCGGGCGCTGCTCGAGTTCCGCAAGGAGCGGCAGCAGTTCTTCGATGATGGCGGCCTGCCGGATTTCCTGCCCGAGACGAAATCCATCCGCGAGGGCGACTGGAAGGTTGCTCCGATCCCGGCCGATCTCACGGACCGCCGCGTCGAGATCACCGGTCCGGTCGACCGCAAGATGATCGTCAACGCGCTGAATTCCGGCGCCAAGGTCTTCATGGCCGATTTCGAGGACGCATCCTCGCCGGTCTGGGCCAACATGATCGAAGGCCAGATCAACCTGAAGGATCGCTGGGCCGGCAAGATCGATTTCACCGATGCGAAGACCGGCAAGGACTACAAGCTCGGCGCCAAGCCGGCCGTCCTGATCATCCGCCCGCGCGGCTGGCATCTGCCGGAGCGCCATATCGGCTTCGACGGCCTGGACGCCTCGGGCTCGCTGGTCGATTTCGGCCTCTATGTCTTCCATAACGCCAAGGCCGCGCTGGCGCAGGGCTCGGGCCCGTATTTCTACCTGCCCAAGACCGAGAGCCATCTGGAGGCGCGGCTCTGGGACGAGGTCTTCACCTATGCGGAGACGCATCTCGGCCTCGCCCATGGCACGATCAAGGCGACCGTCCTGATCGAGACGCTGCCGGCCGCCTTCGAGATGGACGAGATCCTCTACGAGCTGAAGGACCATATGGTCGGCCTCAATTGCGGCCGCTGGGACTATATCTTCTCGTTCATCAAGACGCTCAGGAACAACAAGGCCTTCCTGCTGCCCGATCGCGGCCAGGTCGTCATGGGCAAGGCGTTCCTGCTCGCCTATTCCGAACTGCTGATCAAGACCTGCCATCGCCGTGGCGCCTTCGCCATGGGCGGCATGGCGGCGCAGATTCCGGTCAAGAACAATCCGGCCGCGAATGAGGCCGCCTTCGCCAAGGTCCGGGCCGACAAGGAGCGTGAGGCCAATGCCGGTCATGACGGCACCTGGGTCGCGCATCCGGATCTGGTTCCGGTCGCCATGGAAGTCTTCGACCGCCTGATGCCGACGCCGAACCAGTTGTCGCGGAAGCGCGACGAGGTCTCCTACGGCCAGAAGGACATGCTGGAGATCCATGCCGGCACCCGCACGGAAGAGGGCCTGCGCCACAATATCCGCGTCGGTGTCCAGTATATCGAGGCGTGGCTGCGCGGCCGTGGCGCCGTGCCGATCTACAACCTCATGGAAGATGCCGCGACCGCCGAGATCAGCCGCGCGCAGATCTGGCAGCAGCTTCATTTCGAAGCGACGCTCGAAGACGGCCAGAAGGTGACGGACGCGCTGTTCCGCCGTTGCCTTGCGGAGGAGATGGAAGTCGTGAAGGGCGAAATCGGACCGGACAATTATGCCGCCGGCCGCTTCCCGGAGGCGATCGACCTCTTCACGACGCTTTCGACCGCCAAGACCTTCGAGGCCTTCCTGACCGTCCCGGCCTATAAGCTCATCGACTAAGCGCCGGGATCACTGCGGAACCATATCGGATGGCAGGCTGGCCGACAGCCTGCCATTTGCATTTCATGGGGCGGACGACGATAGCCTGCCGTCAGAGCTCCAGCGCCGAGCTGGTGGCCGGTGCCTGGCCGCGGATCGGGCGCTGTTCCATCAGCAGGAGCAGCACGAACGCGGCCAGAATGCCGATCGCGGCGGCGGTGAATACGCCGCTGAAGGCGCCGCCGAGCGACACGCCGGCCGCCGTCGCCGAGGCGATCTTCTCCTCGACCGAGGTACCGCTCGCCCCCGCAATCGCACCGACGCCGCCGAGGAAGATCGCGCCGAAGGTCGCGACGATGATAGCGCTGCCGAGCGAACGCATGAAATTCACTGTCGCCGTCGCCGAACCCATGTGATGCGGGGGAACGGCGTTCTGCACGGCCACGATCGTCACCGGGAACAGCGTCCCGAGCCCGAGGCCGATGATCGAGAGCAGCACCTCGATCTCAATCAGGCTCGCCGAATGGCTGACGACGGCGAGAATGCCCGTGGTCACGGCGGCGACGCCGAGGCCGATCAGCGGCGTCCGCTTATAGTGCTCGACACGGGCCATGACGCGGCCGGAGAACTGCGCCCCGATGACCGTGCAGATCGAAAGCGGGATCAGCGCGACGCCCGAGGCGCCCGCCGTCAGATGCAGCACCGACTGGAAGAAGAGCGGCAGGTAGATCGACAAGCCGACCATGGTGCCGATGCCGAAAAAGCCCGCCAGCGTCGCATAGGCGACGACCTTGTCGCCGAGGACGCCGAGCGGCAGGAACGGCTCGGGCGCGGTCAGCAGGCGGATCACGAACAGCACCCAGGCGACGATCGACGCCGCGATGATGCCGAGAATGGTCGGCGAATCCCAGGCATAGGTCACGCCGCCCCAGCTCAGCGCCAGCAGCAGCAGCACCGAGGCGAGCACCAGCAGCAGCGCGCCGATCGCATCGATCCGGTGCGGCCGCTCATGGCGCGGCAGCTTGCGGAGCGCGTTTGCCGTCATGGCGAAGGCGAGCAGACCGAGGGGAATATTGATCCAGAAGATCAGCGACCAGTGAAACGCCTGCGAGAGGACGCCGCCGAGTACCGGCCCGGCCATGCTGGAGAGCGCGAAGACGGCGCCGAAATAGCCCATATAGCGGGCGCGTTCCTTCGGCGACATCGCATCGCCGATGATGGTGTGGGCAAGCGAGATCAGCCCGCCGCCGCCGAGCCCCTGGACGAAGCGCGCGATGATCAGCGCCAGCATGCTCGGCGCCAGCGCGCAGGCGATCGACCCGAGGATGAAGATGCCGATCGCGGTCAGCAGCGTGGTCCGGCGACCGTAAATGTCGCTCACCTTGCCATAGAGCGGCGTCACGGCCGTCGACGACAGCAGATAGGCGGTCACGATCCAGGAGAGGTTCTGCAGGTCGCCCAAGTCGCGACCGATGGTCGGCAATGCGGTCGCAACGATCGTCTGATCGAGGGCCGCGAGCAGCATGGCGAGCAGAACGCCAAAGACGATCGTCCGCTTCGTTGCGTCGTCGAGCTCAGCCCGTGCCTGGGGCGGAGAGAGTGTGGCGTCCATTGTCATGCGGCCAAATCATTGCGCGCCGCCGGAAGCGGCGGCTCATCGGTGTCAAAAAGGGGGCGGATTCCGAAATGAGAGCGGACCATAGTGGTTTTGCCGATCGGTCGCAATCGAGCGGCCGGCTGCTCTCTTTCTTGTGTTCGGCTGGCTAGCAGCGCCTCGGGGGCGCCGGCGAGGGCGTCGGCCCGCGGCCTGAATGACGGAACCGGCCTACAGCAACGGCCCGACGCTTTCGCGCAGGACGAGGGTGGCGGGCACCACGAAGCGCTGCTCGTTGTGCAGTTGCTCGCCAAGAACCATGTCCATCAGGATCGTCGCGGCCCGGCGTCCGAGTCCGGGCGTATCCTGCTGGATGGTCGCAAGGGCCGGTGTCAGGAAGGGGGCGACGGCCGCCCCGTCGAAGCCGATCACCGAGACGTCCTCGGGAATTCGGACACCCTCATCGACGACGCTGCGCATGAAGCCGATGGCCATATCGTCATTCGCGCAGACCACGGCCGTTGGCCGCTCGTCCGCGGGGAGGGCCAGGAAATCCTTCGCCGCCGCAATGCCGCCGCTGAAGTTGAAGTCGCCTTGGCTGAGGTGAAGTGCGCCTTCCTGCAGGCCGCTTTGGGCGAGTGCATCGCGGACGCCCGCGAGGCGCTCGCGTTCGTGATAGTTGCCGAGCGTGCCGCGAATATAGAGGAAGCGCCGGTGACCGAGCGCGACCAGCGCCCGCGTCGCCTCGGCGATGGCGTCGTGATCATTGCTCACGACGCTCGGCACGCCCTCGCCGGACAGATCGAAATGCAGCGAGACGATGGGAAGCCCGGTGTCGGCGAGGCTGCGGCCCTCTGCCTTCGGCATATCGCTCGCCATGAGCAGCACGCCGGAGACGGTTCCCCCCTGCGCGACCGAGAGGATATGCGCGTCAGTGTCGGCCGCTCGGGAGACATTGGCGATGAGAAGCGAGAAACCGCGGTCGGTGAGGCCTTCGGCCGTCGCCCGGAGCACCTCGGAAACGGTCTGCGAGGCGCCGATATAGATCTCGTCGGGAAGCACGATCATGATCGTGCGCGGGACGCCGACACGCAGATTACGCGCCGTCTGGTTGGCGGTGTAGCCGAGCTTGCGCGCCGCCGCCTCGACCTTGAGGCGGGTCGGCTCGGCGACGCGGCCGGGGATCGTCAGAGCCCGGCTCACCGTCGAGGTCGCGACGCCGGCCTCACGCGCGACATCAGTGATCGAGGGCCCCGGCGCCCTGATACCCGTCTGTTTCGGCATTCTTCGCCGCCTTTCCCGCGCCCCAGGAGGAATCATTGCAGATCGTGGGGTCCCTTATAGCGCTCCGGCCGGCGTTTGGCAGGAAGGGACGCGCTGTGCATCGCTCAGCCATCGCCCTCCTTCAAGGTCGCGGCGAGGCGTCGGCAGGCACGAACCGTCATCGCCATGATCGTGAGCGTCGTGCCGGCGACGCCGCTGCCGGCAAAGGCGCTGGCGTCGGTGACGAGAAGGTTCGGCACGTCCCAGCTACGGTTGTAGGTGTCGAGCACAGACTCCGCCGGGTTCGCCCCCATCCGCGCACCGCCGCTCTCGTGGATCGCGGCGCCCATGGCGATCGTGCGGCGGAAGAGCGCGCGGAAGGCCGTGCGGCTGAACCAGTCCGCATCGGGATAGGCGCCCCGACCTTTTTCATTGAGCCCGAGCGGCGAGCCTACGAACTCGACTTCGCAGCCGGCGCCCTCGGCCGTCTCTTCGAGCGCAGCCATGGCTCGCTTCGCCGTCTCCGTATCGACCGGGCCCATCTTGCAGCGAATATGCGGGATCGGAATGCCCCAGCGATCCTTGCGGTTGGGATTGAGGGTGATGCGGTTGTCGGCGTCTGGCTCCATCGTGCTGAATCCGAAGAAGTTGAACCGTGACAGGCCCGAGGCCGAAGGCGGAATGCGACCGACCGACCCCTGGAACGCGTAGTCGCCGGTTCCGGAGACGCCGTCCTCGCCGATGAAGCGTGGCAGGAAGATGCCGCCCGACGGCCCGTAGAAGGGATCTGTCGGCGCGGTGTCGGCCGTGGAAGTGCCGCGCGTCCGCGGGAAGACGCCCGCCGCGACGATCGGCACCTGGTCCATGAAATAGCGTCCAAGGGCACCCGAACTATTGGCGAGCCCGTTCGGATGACTTGGCGATGCCGAGTTCAGCAGCAGCCTTATGCTCTCGATCGGCGAGGCGCAGACGATGACCGACCGCGCGCGCAATGTCTCGACCTGGCCTGTGCGCGTGTTGATCACCTCGGCGCCGATGGCTCGTGTGCCGATCTCGTCGGTGAGGATCTTCCTAGCGATCGTCTCGTAGCGGATATCCAATCGCCCGCTGGCGAGCGCATCGCGCATCGGCGTCAGCACGCGTGTCGGTTCCGGCCCGAGATAGCGCCAGGTGACGACACGGCGCTCCGGCCATCGCGTTTCGACCGCCTGCTTGAAGAGGTGTTCGGCCTCGGTCAGTTCCGACCGGTGCGCATAGATGCTGTCCGGCATGGTCGGTACGCCTTCGACCTGGCCGTAGAGCTGCAGTACGCGCTCGACTTCCTCATAATAGGGTTCCAGAGCGCGGTAGTCGATCGGCCAATCGACGCCCTTGCCTGTGCGGCTGCGCATCTTGAAGTCGTCATCCGTCCAGCGCACCAGCACGCGACCGAAGGTGTGGGTGCGCCCTCCGGCCTGGCGACCGCGAATCCAGAGGAAGGGCGCGTCGGGCGGCGTCGAATAGGGGTTCTGCCGGTCGCTGACGAAGAGGCGGCGCATCCGTCCGTCAAAGAAGGCGGCGCGGGCCTGGATGGCCTGGCCGAGCGCCGTCGCCTTGGCCCTTTGCCAGAGATTGATCTCCGTCTGGCGCGGGTTCTTCGTCGCGTCGAAATGGGCGGGCCCGATCTTCGGTCCCGCCTCGATCTGCACGACCGAAAGGCCCTGAGCCGTCAATTCGCGGGCAGCAAACATCCCGGCCGCTCCCGACCCGACTACCAGGGCGTCAAATTCAACATCCGCCATCGCGGCTTGCTCCATTCCGATGCGCTGCCGACGCCCGAGGGATGCCGGCAGAAGGAGGCGGGATGGCCAGAAAAAGGCGGCGGCACCGAAGCGCTGCCGCCTATGGCTTGGGCATAAATCCCGCTTGCGTACAAAAAGAGCATATGCAATCAATGCCGCGATAGCAATCGATTGCCAAATCAATCTGGTCCACGGAAACAAGAAAATTAGCTGGCCGAAGGACCTGACCTGCATGCCTATCCCGGCTTCCAGACAGAGGGTTCCATGTTCATCAACCGCATCGTCCATTCTGCCGCCTTGCTGGCGGTGACGTCTCTCCCGGCCATGCTCGCCGGCGGCGCCATCGCCGCACCGATCGACGCAGCGCCCGCGACCGGTACGCTCCAGATCTGGATCGGCGGCGCCGAGGGCGACAAGCTTCCCGCCTTCCTTGCCGATTTCGAGAAGGCCAATCCCGATCTCAAGGTCCAGATCACGCAGATTCCCTCGGATCAGGCCGACGCCAAGCTGCTGACCGCCATCGCCGCCGGTACGGTGCCCGATGTCGTGCGCCTCTTTTCGCAGAGCCAGGCGAGCCTCATGGCGACGGGCGCTTTCGCGCCGGTGCCCGACGGGCTGGTGAAGCCTGACGATTTCTTTGCCAGCGCCTATGAGACGAATGTCAAGGACGGCGTGGCTTATGGCGTGCCGTGGGACGCCTATGCGACCACGTTCCAGTATCGCAAGGATCTCGCGGAAAAGGCCGGCCTCGACGCGCCGAAGACCTGGGACGAGCTGAAGACCTTCGCCAAGGCGATGAAGGCCCAGGGCGCGACTTGGGGCATTTCGGCCGATGTCGGCTACGACATCTACAACGCCCAGGGGCTCAACGAATTCGTCCACCAGAACGGCGGCAGCTTCCTGAACGCCGACAAGACGCAGTGGACCATCAATTCCGAGGCCAATATCAAGGCGCTCGAATTCTGGGGCTCGCTGTTCACCGAAGGCCTCGCCTCGCCCGACGGGCCGAAATTCCTCGACACGGTGCCGTGGTTCACCTCGGGCGAGATCGCCAGCAAGGATATCGGGCCATGGTTCGAGCAGTGGCTGGTGCAGGCGAACGGCCAGGACTGGGTCAACGCAAAGCTCGCGTCGGCGCTGATGCCCGCCGGTCCCGCCGGCAGCTTCTCCGCGCTCGGTTCGGGCAGTCTCGGCGTGCTCAAGGACGGCAAGAATCCGGACGCCGCCTGGAAGCTCGTGCGCTACTTGACGCAGCCGGAAGTCCAGGTTGCCTGGTACAAGGCCTTCGGCAGCCTGCCAGCGGTCAAGTCTGCGTGGGATGATCCGGCAATCGCCGGCAATCCGCTGCTGGACGCCGAGCGTCAGGCCCTGCAGACGGCGGTCGACATTCCCCAGGTGCCCACCTGGAACCAGGTCGGCACCTATATGGGCCAGCAGATGGAACTCGTCGCCCGTGGCCAGGCCTCCGCCAAGCAGGTTCTCGACGATGTCCAGTCCTTTGCCGAGTCCGCCGGGCTCGGCACGAAGTAAGCCCCTGCTGCGAGCCGGGAGAGTGATGCTCTCCCGGCTTTCTGCCGCCGCACCTTCTGCGCATCTGCATTCGATCTCCTGAGGTGCTTACGCCTCACCCCGCGACGGCGGACATCGGGGAGCCAAAACGATGAGCCAGACCGATATCGGACACGAGCGGCCCAGCCTGTGGCAGGCGACCATCGGCTGGACCTTCGTCTCCCCCTTCCTCGTCATCTTCCTCGTCTTCACGGCCATTCCGGCGGTGATCGCGCTCATCTACAGCTTCACGGATATCGGCGTCGCCGATATCCGCCATCCGCTTGATGTGCACTTCACCTATTTCGAGACCTTCGCCCGCGTCCTGACAAATGCCGGCTTCCTGAAATCCCTGGTCACGACGGGGATCTTCGTCGTCGTCGGCGTGCCGCTGACCATGGCGATCGGCCTCGCGCTGGCCTTGGCGCTGAACAGCGGCATCAAGAGGCTGCGCGCCACCTATCGCGCGGCCTTCTATCTGCCCGTGATCACCAACATCGTCGCGGCCGCCGTGATCTGGCAGTACGCCTTCACGCTTCGCGGGCCGGTGAACACCTTCCTCGCCGAGCTTGGCCTTCAGGGGCCGAACTGGCTTGGCAATCCGAACATGGCGATCACCACCGTCATTCTGCTGACGGCCTGGCGCAATGTCGGCACCTGCATGGTGCTCTTCCTGGCCGGCCTGCAGGCTATCCCCGGCGACGTGCACGAGGCGGCAGCGATCGACGGCGCTTCGGCGCGCAAGCGCTTCCTCTACATCACGCTGCCGCTGCTGAAGCCGGCGACGCTGCTCGTCACCGTCCTGATGACCGTCTCCTACATGAACATCTTCGACGAGCCCTATCTTCTTACGAAGGGGGGGCCGCTCGGCGCGACGCGCTCCGTCGCGCTCTGGGTCTATGAACAGTTCGGCCATGGCAACATCGCCGCCGCGATGGCCGGCTCCTACGTGATGCTGATCATCGTCGCGCTGCTCGGTATCCTGCAGCTTCGCATGCTGAGGACGAGCCAATGAACGAGGAGCGGACCGCAGGCAGCCTCGCGCTTTATGGGATACTGACCCTCGTCGCGGCGGTGATGCTGCTGCCATTCGCCTGGGTCTTCTTCGGCGCCTTCAAGTCGCAGGCGGAAATCCTCGCCGCGCCCGGCGCCTGGCTACCGGAGAGCTTCACGGATTTCAGCAATTTCGTCGAGCTGTTCACGCATCGCCAGTTCGGGACCTATCTGGGCAATTCGCTGATCGTCTCGACGCTCACCGTCGTCTCGAACCTCTTCTTCTCCGCGCTCGCAGGCTATGCGCTCGCCAAGATTCCGTTCCGCGGCCGCGGCTTCGTCTTCGGCTGCATCATCGCCGCGATGATGATCCCCTATATCGCGCTCTTCGTGCCGTCCTTCTTCATCATCGTGCAGATGGGGCTGCTGAACACGCTCTTCGCCATCTTCCTGCCGATTGCGGTCATGCCGATCGGCGTCTTCATCATGCGCCAGTTCGCGCTCTCCGTGCCGAACGAACTGCTCGAGGCGGCGCGGCTCGACGGGGCCGGCGAATTCCGCATCTTCTTCACGATCTTCCTGCCACTGGTCGGCCCAGCGCTCGCCACCGTCGCGATCATCACCTTCCTGAATTCATGGAACTACTTTCTTTGGCCGCTGATCGTGGCGCAGAACCAGGACATCTTCACGCTCCCGGTCGGCCTCGCCGTCGCCTCGCAGGGCGCGAAGTCGACCGAATTTGGCCTGCTGCTTTCCGGCGCGATCATCGTCCTGCTGCCGGTGCTCGTGCTCTTCCTGTTCCTGCAGCGCTATTTCGTCCGCGGTATCGCAGCGACGGGGCTGAAATAGCCGATCACGCTTCGCCTGAATTATCCCGCAAGAGAGGACTTCCGATGCCCGCCATCTACGCGACCGACATGATCACCTTCTATCAGCCGGGATTCTGGGGGCTTTCATCCGGCGCCGAGCTCGAGGCCTTCGCCGCCGCGAAGCCGGATGCCTTCTGGGACAAGGTGATGGCCACCCTCGCCGAAACAGACGTGACGGGTATCGAGCTGACCTTCGGCCCCGGCAGCATCGGCAATGTTCTCAAGGCTTTCGGCAGCGCGAAGGCCTTTCGCGAGACGCTCGCGAGCCGGGGGCTCAGCGTCGTCAGCGCCTTCATGGCGGACGCGCCGGCCTGGGCGGACGGGGCCGATCTCGGCGCGATCATCGCGGATGCCGAGGCGCGGGCTGCCTTCGTCGCCGAAGCGGGCGGCAGCCTGCTCGTCACGGGACTCCCGATGCGCCGCACGGTCGGCGTCCGGCCGCCGCTCTTCATCGATGCGGCCTTCATGAGCCACAAGGCGGGTATCGCGCATGCGATCGGCGAGGCAATCGAGAAGCAGGGCATCCGTCTCGCGGTTCATACCGAATCGAACAGTGCGCTCTGGTATGAGCGCGACATCGATCTCTTCATGTCGCTCACCGACCCGCGCTATGTCGGGCTTTGCCCGGATTCCTGCCATATCACACTCGGCGGCGGTGATCCCGTCCGCGTCGCGTCGCGCTATGACCAGCGCATCATTCTGGCCCATTGGAAGGACGCGGTCGGCCCGATCGAGGAGAATCTCGTGATCGACGAGACCATCTTCCTGCAGCAGCAGCGCTTCATGGCCGATTTCGGCGCGGGCGTCGTCGACTGGAGCGGCTGGTCGAAGGCGATGCTCGCGACGCCTGGACGCGATATCGTCCTGCTCGAGCTCGACGCCGCCCGGGACCCGGTCGCGGCGCTTCTGGCCGGCAAGGCGGTCGTCGAGCGCGCGCGGTCGTGATCGATTTCAGCGTCTGCATCGAGCTGGCCTTCGCGGAGGCTGGCCCGTCGGTTTCCGACCGGGTCCGCGCGGCGGCGGACGCTGGATTTCCGGCCGTCGAGATCTGGGACTGGCGCGACAAGCCGCTTCCTGATCTCGCGAGGGTTCTCGACGAGACCAACACGCAGCTGCTCACGATCTGCGCCGAGCACTGGCGCGACAAGTGCCAGCTTGCCGACCCCGCATCGCATGCCGAATTCGTCCGTCGCGTTGCCGATACGGCCAAGGTCGCCTCCGAACTCGGCGTGCCGAAGATCGTCGTGCTGGCTGGCGATATCCTGCCGGATCGGGACATTGCGGCCCAGAGAGCGATGGCCTCCGAGGCGCTTCTCCGCGCCTCGGATGCCGTCGCCGGCGAGCCAGTCGAGCTGCTCGTGGAGGTGGTCAACCGCCAGTTTGAGGGGCCGAACGCCCTGCTGTCGGATTCGATGACTGCGCTCGATCTCATCCGCCGGCTGGACCGTCCAAATGTCCGCTTCCTGTATGATCGCTATCACGCGATCTTGAACGGCGAACCCCTCGGATGGGGGATCGGGACCAATCTCGAGCTTGTCGGGCACATCCAGGCTGCCGATGTGCCCGGGCGGCAGGAATTCGGTACAGGCAACCAGGATTGGGTCCGTGAGCTGCGATGGCTGCTCGATGCGGGCTATGCCGGCCATGTTGGGATCGAGGCGACACCGCTGAGCGGCGGTGCCAACCTCTATCGCGACGCGCGAGCCCTATTGGAGGCAACGACAAGCTGAACGCGGACGGCGCGCATTCGAGTCTTGGCGTGAGGCAGGCGAACAAGGAAGCGCAAGACCTGCCGTGTAGATCATCGCGTCAGATACGCATCCGGCGGGACCACGCCATAGCGACGGCCCGTGTGTCCCGGCACCTTCCCGCCGCCACTCGCGCAGACAGGCTTGTTCGGTCCGATACCGAGGCGCATCTTTCCTCAGTCCAATCCGTCAAATGCGGTGATCAAACAACTAGTGGCCGCCGCCTCCGCCCGCAGCGCCGCGTGCTGCGGGCTTGCGCGCCAGCGGGACGAGCAGGACGATCGCCGCGAACATGACGGCAAGCAGCAGGAACACGTCGGAGAAGGCCATCACCAGCGCCTCGCGCTTGACTGAGAGCGACAGCGTCTTGAGCGCCGCCAGTTCCGCATTCGATCCGAGCGCGGCGTAGAAGCCCTGCGTCATCGCGGTCAGTCGCTCCGTCGCCGCATCGCGGCCCCACTGCACCGACTCGTGCAGCCGCATGATGTGCAGGTCCCAGCGATTGTTCAGCACCGTGGTGATGACGGCGAGGCCGACGGCACCGCCCAGATTGCGCGTCAGGTTGAAGAGGCCGGACGCATTCTTGATCCGCTCGGGCGGCAAGGTACCGAGTGCCAGCATTGAGACCGGGATCATGCAGGTCATCAGCGCGACGCCGCGCATCGCCTGCGGCAGGAAGAGTTCGCTGAACGCCCAATCCTTGGTGATCGGAACGAGTTCGAGGCAGGAGACGGCGAAGAGTGACAGGCCGAACGCCATCATGGCGCGCGGATCAACGCGCTGCGCGATGTTGCCGGCGATCGGCGCCGTGATCATCATGAAGAGGCCGGTGACGAACATCGTCTCGCCAATCTGCAGCGAATCATAGCTGCGCACACGGGCGAGATAGACCGGATAGAGATAGACGAGGCCGTAGAGGCCGACGCCGAGCATGAAGGAGAACAGCGATCCGGTCGCGAAATTGCGGTCCTTGAAGGCGCGCACGTCGACGATCGGCTCCTTGGCCGTCAGCACGCGCCAGAAGAAGCCGATGCCCGCAATGACGGTGACGACAGCGAGCGATGCGATTGCCGTATCCTGGAACCAGTCATTGGCGGAACCCTCCTCGAGCACATATTCGAGGCTGCCCAGGAAGGCCGCGAGCGTAATCAGGCCGATGAAGTCGAACTGGTTCAACAGCTTCAGATTCGGCCGATCCCAGTCGACGAAGCTCAGCACGCCGATGGTGACGAAGATGCCGGGGATGACGTTGACCAGGAACAGCCAGTGCCAGGAGAAGAGATTGGTCAGATAGCCGCCGATGGTCGGGCCGACGGTCGGCGCCATGGTCGCGATCAGGCCGACGACGGCCGAGACCATCGCCTGGCGGTTCTTCGGGAAGATCGTGAAGGCGGCTGCGAAGACGGCCGGGATCATGCCGCCGCCGACGAAGCCCTGCACCGCGCGCCAGACGATGATCTCGCCGATCGAGCCGGACGTCGCGCAACCGATCGAGGTGATGGTGAAGCCGCCAGCGGCGATCGCGAACAGGTACCTGGTCGAGAGCGCGCGGCCAAGAAAGCCCGAAAGCGGGATCATGACGATCTCGGCGATCAGATAGGCCGTCTGCACCCAGGCGATCTCGGTGGCGCTGGCGGAAATGCCGGCCTGGATTTCGGAGAGGGAGGAAGAGACGATCTGGATATCGAGGATCGCCATGAACATGCCGACGCACATGGCGACGAAGCCGAGCATGCGGCGGGGCGTCATAATCGGCTGTTCAAAGCTTGGCTGCGGTCCGGCCATCTTGCACCTTCACCATCAGGCGTTTGCGTCGGGCGGTCGTCAGGCGGCCTTGTCCGGCGTTCTCTGCTTCTTCGTCAGGGGTCGAGAGGGGAAGCGGCTAGGCCGGTAGGGACGGCTGCGGCTTCCCCCCTCTGGTCCCTCCAAGGAGGGAGTTCAGTGCTCGGCAGCGCCCGAGCCGGTGCGGCTGTCGATGTCGACCGTCACGGAGAGGCCGGGACGCAGATAACCCTTGGCGGCTTCCTCTGCCGGAACCTTGATCCGGACCGGGACGCGCTGGGTGATCTTGGTGAAATTGCCCGTCGCATTGTCCGGCGGCAGCAGGCTGAAGACCGAGCCCGAAGCCGGCGCGATGCTCTCGACCGTGCCGTCGATCTCGCCATCCGAGGCGGCGTCGACGGTGATCTTCGCGGTTGCGCCCGGACGAATGCGGTCGAGCTGCGTCTCCTTGAAGTTAGCGTCGATATAGACGGCCGATAACGGCACGATCGCGAGCAGGCGCTGGCCGGCGGCAACGAATTCACCCGGATCGACCGAGCGGTTGCCGACGACGCCATCGAACGGGGCGCGGATGACCGTGTGGTCGAGATCGACCTGGCGCTGCGACAACGCCGTCCGATACTGCTCGAGCGCCCGTTCGGCCTCGACGCGCTGCGCCTCGGTCACCGCGACGGCGGCTTCGGCGGAGGCGACACCCGCCTTGGCCGAATCGACGCCGGCCTTCGCCTTGTCGTCGGCGGCCTTCGCCTGTTCCAGCGATTGCTGGCTGGAGAAGCGGCTCTGCGTGAGCTGGGTCGTGCGGACGAGGTCGGCGGCCGTGCGCTCGGCCTCGGCATTGGCCGAGGCGATGGCGGCCTTCGCCTGGTCGACGCTGGCCTGGCCGGCCGTGATCTGCTGGCCGATGCGGGCGATGGCCGCTTCCTGCGACGCGATCTGGTCTTGTGCAGCCTGGATGGCGAGCTTCTGTTCGGTGTCGTCGAGATAGACGAGCGGGTCACCCGCCTTGACGGCGCTGTTGGCGACGGCATCGACCTTCGTCACATAGCCCGAAATGCGCGGCGCGAGAACGGAGGTGTCGGCGCCGACATAGGCATCGTCGGTCGAGATCATGAAGCGGCCGACCGTCCACCAGCTATGGCCAAAATAAGCGCCGGCCGCGATGGCGATCACGGCCACGCCCAGGAGAATGACGCGACGACGGCCACCCTTCTTGGCGGGCGGCGGCATGTGGCTCGTGCTGGCGCCCGTCGTCCCGGCAGGCGGGGCGGCCGGCTTCTCTGCCGCCGGACGGTCGCCCGCGGGCGTCGGTGCCTCGGCGGTCTTCTTCAGGGCGGGCGGGATATCTGCGACGACGCCATCCGCGGCGTCGTCGACCAGCGCAACTTTCGCCATGACGCGTCTCCACTGGGAATGAAAGCGATATCGAACCGAACCGTTCGGTCAATTGCCGCTTGATCTAGACCTGTGAAATGCCTAAATCAAGATCGAACCGAACGGTTCGGTCAAAAATTTGAGTGCAGTGGCTCGATCGACACGTGATTGGATCGGGGCGCCATGGTTGCTAGATTGGCAATCAGGACGCGCCACCGATTCACGGCAAGAGCTGCGCCAGGCCCGCGCTGCAGCGGGCAGAAGAGGACACAAGGTGGCCATCGTCGATGTGGAATTGACGACTCGTGGGCAGGAAGCCAGTTCGGCCGGGCAGGATCCCGCCAAGCGCGCGCAGATCATGCAGGGTGCGCGGCAGGTGTTTCTGGAAAAGGGCTTCGACGGCGCGAGCATGAACGACATCGCGCGCGCGGCCGGCGTTTCGAAGGGAACGCTCTACGTCTACTTCGAAGACAAGGAACGGCTGTTCGTCGAACTGATCTCGACAGAAAAGCGGGAAGAGGTCTTCCGTGTCGTGCGTCTCGATTCCGACGATCACGACGTGCCGAATGTGCTGCGCGCGTTCGGCACCCGGCTCTGCAACATCCTGACGCGTCCCTATTACGTGCAGGCGATGCGGACGGTCTTCGGCATCATCAACCGCATGCCCGAGATCGGCGTCGAGTTTTATTCGACCGGCCCGCAGCTCTGCACCGACCACCTTCAGGTCTATCTGGAGGCCCAGGTCAAGGCGGGCGTCCTGGTAATCGACGATTGCACGCTGGCGGCGCAGCAGTTCGTCGAGCTCTCGCAGAGCGGGCTGTTGCGTCGCGTGCTGTTCGGCGTGGCGGAGACCCCGACGGATGCCGAGATCACCCATCGCGTCGAAAGCGCGATCGCCATCTTCATGAAGGCCTACGCGCCGCCGAAGAGCTGATCCTCGCGGAACCGGTCCCGGCGGCGCCCGTGCGGTCTGGAGCTATCCATCGTTTCCTTGAATCGATGGATAGCCCTAAGTCTTAGGTTGGTCGCGTTTCCTTCACGCGAACCGCATGCCACTTCGCTCGGAAACGCTCTAGCGAACGATGACCCTGGTGCCGACCGGTGCGCGCTCATAGAGATCGCTCACATCGGCATTGACCATGCGGATGCAGCCCGACGAGACGTTGTGGCCGATCGTCCAGGGCTCGCTGGTGCCATGAATGCGGAACATCGTGTCGCGGCCGCCATCATAGAGATACATGGCGCGCGCCCCGAGCGGGTTCTGCGGGCCGCCCTGCATGCTGACCGGAAGAATGCGGCCCTTCTTGCGCTCGCGCTGGCGCATTTCCGGCGGCGGCGTCCAGGTCGGCCATTCTGCCTTGCGCCCGATCTTCACATTGCCCCGCCAGCCGAAGCCTTCGCGACCGACGCCAACGCCATAGCGCAGCGCCTTGCCGTCACCCTCGACCAGATAGAGGAACTTGTCGTCGGAATGGATGATGATGGTGCCGGGTTTCTCGTTCGTCTCATAGCGGACGCGCTGACGCTGGTACTTGTACGGTATCGCCGCGCCGGGAACCGGGTTCACTGGTCGAACGTCGCCCGTTCCGAGAAACAGCATCTTGAAGAAGTTCTCGGCATGCGCCGTTCCGGAGCTCATTGTCACGGCGGCCATCATGAGTGCAGCAGCCACGACCCTTTTCATCGACATTTTTTCCCCCAGATCTCTGGACCAACTGATCGACGTCGTGCCCCCAACCATCGATCCTGCCCATCTTCGCAACGGAAAGCTAAAGAGTTGGCAACAATCGGCGCAAAAATCACGCGGTTGTGAACACGAAGGCTTGCGCTCTTCCCGTCGGGCGGGGCGAATTTCAGGGAGCGGGGAGGGTGGTCCGCATCGGTTTTCGGCCGACGCTGCTGGCACCATGGGCTTGCCCGAAGGGCAGGGAGCGCGGTACATAGCGGCAAGAACAAACAATGAACTTGCGAGTCGCCATGTCTCTTTCCAGCTCATTGCCCGATGGCATTGCCCTTGGTCTCGACGGTCGGCCGCGCTGCTGGTGGCCGGGCGGCTTGCCCGAATACGAGGCCTATCACGACAATGAGTGGGGCCGGCCGGTCGTGGAGGACCGCCGCCTGTTCGAGAAGCTCTGCCTGGAGGGGTTCCAGTCCGGCCTGTCCTGGCTGACGATCCTGCGCAAGCGCGAGAATTTCCGCAAAGCCTTCGCGAATTTCGAGATCGCAGAGGTGGCGCGCTTCGACGAGGCGGATGTTGCACGCCTGCTGGCCGATACCGGCATCGTGCGGCATCGGGGGAAAATCGCATCAACGATCAACAATGCCAGGCGGGCGCTGGAACTGATCGAGACGGAGGGTTCGCTCGCGGCCTATGTGTGGCGCTTCGAGCCGCCGGCGAGTGAACGGCCGGCTTCTGTTATCCGTGGCAGCATCGCGTCGACATCGCCGACCTCGATCCGCCTGTCGAAGGATCTCAAGAAGCGCGGCTGGAGCTTTGTCGGACCGACGACCGTCTACGCCTTCATGCAGGCGATGGGGCTGGTCAACGACCATATCGAGGGCTGCACCTGCCGCGCCGAGGCAGAAGATCTGCGCGCGCGGCTGGTTCGGCCAGTATAAAACTCAGTAGCCGAAAGGACGGCGGCTGTTCTTCGAGAAATTCCGGTGGATCAGCTCGACGTCGATGCGGTCACCGGCGCTGTTGAGCGCTTCCGTCTCGGCATCATAATGCAGGTAGCTGTTCCAGCTCCGGCTCATCTTCTTCAGCGTCTTGAACATTGCGGTTCTCCTTGAACGAAAGGAACCCCCACAAGATAGACCTCTGAGGCTGCGATACAATCTGTCCATATTGCATCGCAGCAATGCGGCATGCGCAGAGCCTGCGCTGCAGCATGCCGTGAGCCGGCGCCGACGCCTCGCGACCGTCAGCCCGCTATGTGGCCATCGAGCCGGCCGAGAAGCCGCTCGGCGAGCGGGCTCGTCGAGGAGAAGATCGTCTCGATTCGCGTGACCGAAACCGTGCGTGCGCCGGCGCCGGTGCGCAGCCATTCGGCGCAGGCATAGACCTTCGACGCCTGGCAATGCAGCGTCAGCGGGCCGCCAGAGGTGCCGAACGGAGCGGTGGCGCCGAAGCGGTCGAGAGCGACGCGGGCGGCGCCTTCCGTGTCGACCACATCGGCGCGGATCTCGCGCAGCGACCGGCCGGCGGCCTCCGCCTCGATACGGTCGAGGATCGTGCGGAGCGCGCTGCGCGCAGCGCCGCTCCAGCTCGCTGCGAAGCTCGCAACGAGATGTGCTTCCGAGCGGAGGATCACGCCGTCATTGACCACCTTCAGCGCGTTGGCGGTCAGCGTCGAGCCGGTCGAGGTGATGTCGACGATCAGGTCGGCGGCGCCCGAAGCCGGCGCGCCTTCGGTGGCGCCCAGGCTCTCGATGATGCGGTAGTCGGCTATGCCGTTCGTGTCGAAGAAGCGGCGCGTCAGGTTCACATATTTGGTCGCGACCGTGAGCCAGCGGCCATGGCGGGCGCGGAAGTCGGCGGCGACGTCGTCGAGATCCGCCATGGTGCGGACATCGATCCAGGCCTCGGGCACGGCCACCACGACATCGGCATGGCCGAAGCCGAGCGGCAGCACGAGGTCGAGCCGCTCGTTGAAATCGGGCACCTCCTCCTCGACCAGATCGCGGCCGGTGACACCCAGATGCACCGATCCGGCGGCGAGCTCGCGCGTGATTTCGGAGGCCGAGAGATAGGCGATCTCGACATCGCCGAGGCCGGCGATCTTGCCGCGATAGGTACGCTCACCGCCCGATTGCAGCACGGAGAGGCCTGCGCGGGCGAAGAAGGCATTGGCGTTTTCCTGCAGCCGGCCCTTGGAGGGGACGGCGAGGACGAGCGGTGCGGACGTCATGAATGGGGTTCCTTGACGCGGTCGAGCCAGAGCGAGAAGCCGACGGCCGGAACGGGCGCCTTGGCGCCGAGCGCGGGCATCAGCCGGTCATAGCGTCCACCGCCGACGACCTGTCGTCCCGCCGGCAGCGCCTCGTCATAGATCTCGAATACGAAGCCAGAATAATAATCGAGCCGCCGGCCAAAATCGGCGGCGAAATCGAGCGTGGAAAGATCGATCCCGCGCCGCGCCAGCCCTTCAGCGCGCTTCTCGAAACCATCGAGCGTGGCTTCGATGCCGAGATCCTCGTCGATCGAGAGGGTCTTCAGGGCGGCAAGCGCCACCTCCGGCGTGCCGCGCGTGTCGAGGAAGCGCTTGAGCACGGTCTGTGCCCGCGCGCTGAGCCCGGCGCCGACAGCGAGCGACGACTGCTCCAGGAAGCGATCGGCAATCTCGCCAGCCGAGCGTCCGCCGACCGCCTTGATGCCGGCGATCGAGAGCAGGTCCTCGACGATGCGATGGGCCGCGGCGTGATCGGTGCCGTCGAGCGCCGCCAGGAAGCCCGCATGCGCCGGCGCCTCGCTGGTGCCGCCGCCCGACAGCCGCTCGATCGTCGCGTCGAGGCGTTGCCGGTCGCCGAACACGCGCGACAGGCGCCGCCGCCAGACGCTCGCAATGCCGAGCGCCTCGATCACGGCCGAGAAGAGCAGCGAATCGCCGATCCGCACGATCGGCTTGTCGAGGCCGTAGAGGCGCACCGCGTCGAGCGCCAGCGCCAGCACGTCGGCATCCGCCGTGATGCGGTCCGTCCGGCCGAGCGATTCGACGCCGCCCTGCAGGAATTCGCCGTTCTCTCCGGGCCGCTGCCGGAAGACGGGGCCGAGATAGGCGTAGTCGGCCATGCGGTGTGCGTCGCCGGTGGCGAGGTGATGCAGGCAGACCGGAATGGTGAATTCGGGCCGCAGGCAAAGCTCGCTGCCGTCAAAGCCCGTCGTCAGATAGAGGCGACGCCGCAGGTCTTCGCCGGCCACTTCCAGGAAGACATTGGCGTCCGAGAGGATCGGCGGCTCGACGAAGCGATAGCCGGCCTCCGAAAGGAGGATGCGCAGCTGGTTGGTATCGACGGTCATGACAATCCCCCGGTAACGCGCTCAGTCGATCCCTCTCTCCCCGCCGGGGGGAGAGTTGGAGAGGGGGCATTCAGCCGTGCGATAGGGATATTCATTGCAGTCACCGAGGCCAGAGGGAGCCACCCCCTCCCTAGACCTCTCCCCTGCGGGGAGAGGGGACGGGCCGGCGCCACCCGCACCATCGAGCCCTCTCTCCCCGTAGGGGGGAGAGTTGGAGAGGGGGCATTCAGCCGTGCCATAGGGAAATTCACTGCAATCACCGAGGCCACAGGGAGCCACCCCCTCCCTAGCCCTCCCCCCTGCGGGGAGAGGGAACGGGCCGGCGCCACCCGCACCATCGAGCCCTCTCTCCCCGTAGGGGGGAGAGTTGGAGAGGGGGCCTTCAGCCGTGCGATAGGGAAATTCACTGCAGTCACCGAGGCCACAGGGAGGCACCCCCTCCCTAGCCCTCCCCCCTGCGGGGAGAGGGGACGGGCCGGAGCTTGAGACGCGAGCGATGTCATTCGCCAGCCCTCCGCTCGACGATGGCGCGCACGGTGGCGACCAGGTCGGCTTCCGGCACCTCGACCTGGGCCGGCCGTCCCTCGCGCCAGGCGGCGTTGTCGGCGATAATGGCCGACATCTGCTTGCCGAGCGCCAGATCCTTGACCTGGACGACGCCCTTTGCCTTCTCGTCGCTGCCCTGGATGATCACGCAGGGGCTGTTGCGCTTGTCGGCATATTTGAGCTGCGCCTTGGGACCCGAGCCGCCGAGATAGAGCTCGGCGCGGATGCCCGCATCGCGCAGATCCTTGACCATCTTCTGGTATTCGCCCATCCGGTCGCGATCGAAGACGGTCACGACGACGGGGCCGGCCTCGGCCTCGACAGAGATCTTGCCAAGCGCGGACAGCGCCGCCATCAGGCGCGAGACGCCGATCGAGAAGCCGGTCGCGGGAACCGGCTCGGAGCGGAACCGGCCGACGAGGCCGTCATAGCGCCCGCCACCACCGACCGAGCCGAAGCGGGCGGGCTGGCCATCCTCATTGACGGTTTCGAACAGCAGTTCGGCCTCGAAGACGGGACCGGTGTAATATTCGAGGCCGCGGACGACGGAGGGGTCGATCTTGATCCGCTCGCCATAGCCGGCGGCACCGACGATCGTCGCGATCTGGTCGAGCTCCTCGACACCGGCTACGCCTGACGTGCCGAGCGCGGCGCTGGCGCGGATGCGCTGCACGGCGGCCTCGTTGCCGACGCTGTCCTGCGCGGCGACATAGCTCATTACCTGCTTGATCGCGGTCTCATCGAGACCAGAGCCCTTGGTGAAGTCGCCGCTCTCGTCCTTGCGGCCGGCGCCGAGCAGGAGTTCGACACCCTCGGGCCCGAACTTGTCGAGCTTGTCGATGGCACGCAGCACCGAGAGGCGGCGGCCGGCATTTTCCGGTCCGGTGAGGCCGATCGATTCCATCACGCCGTCGAGAACCTTGCGGTTGTTGACGCGGATGACATAGTCGCCGCGCTGGATGCCGAGCGCCTCCAGCGTATCGGCCATCATCATGCACATCTCGGCATCCGCTGCCGGCGAAGCCGCGCCGACCGTGTCGGCGTCGAACTGCATGAACTGGCGGAAGCGGCCCGGGCCGGGCTTCTCGTTGCGGAACACCCAGCCATTGCGATAGCTGCGATAGGGCTTCGGCAACTGGTCGAAATTCTCGGCGACGAAGCGGGCGAGCGGCGCCGTCAGGTCGTAGCGCAGCGACAGCCACTGCTCGTCATCGTCCTGGAAGGAGAAGACGCCCTCGTTGGGGCGGTCCTGATCCGGCAGGAACTTGCCCAGCGCGTCGGTATATTCGATCAGCGGCGTCTCGACCGGCTCGAAGCCGTAGAGCTCGTAGATGCCGCGAATTGTCGCGATCATCCGGTCCGCCGCCTTGATCGCGCCGGCATGGCGATCGACGAGCCCGCGCGGCAGCCGCGCCTTGAGGGCGTTCGATTTTTCTTTCTCAGCCATGTCAGTCGATCCCGTCCTTGAGGGTTGGTTTCCTACCGCATCGATCCGGGACCGGCAACCTTGAGGGCCGGCGCGGCCGCGCGCGAAGCATGAGGCAAAAACAAAAAGGCCCCGCAGAGCGGGGCCTTTTTCAATGTGGAGATTGAGCGCCGCTTACTTGATCTTGGCTTCGCGGAACTCAACGTGCTTGCGCGCAACGGGGTCGTACTTCTTGACCGTCAGCTTGTCGGTCATGGTGCGCGAATTCTTCTTGGTGACATAGAAGAAGCCGGTGTCAGCGGAGCTCACGAGCCGGATCTTGATGGTGGTGGCCTTGGCCATAATCTAACCTCTGAATGCGTGTGCAGCAGGGGACCTGGAGATCAGCCCGGCGCCGTTGAGCGCGCACACTACGGATTCACGATCGAATGTCAAGAAATCCCGGCAACGGTTTTCGCCCGGGACATACGCACCAGCACCATGGCGAGATAGGCGAGGAAGAATCCGCAGATCGCGACCACGAATCCGTGCGGATCCCAATGGTCCATTGATGCGCCGATAATCGCCGGGCCGGCAAGGCCGCCGGCCGAATAGCAGAAGATGAAGGCCGCATTGGCGGCGGCGAGATCGGCGCCGCGGAAGCGGGCGCTCAAATGCGCGAGTCCCACTGTATAGAGCGCGCCGACCGTGCCGCCCCATATGGCGAGCAGAATCATGAACGGCCAGAACATGGCCGCGACGAGGGGGATCACGGCCGCGCCGGCGAGGCCCAGCAGGCCCAGAATCAGCAAGAGCTTCCGGCGGTCCATCCGGTCCGAGAGGAGGCCCATCGGAATCTGCAAAACGATATTGCCGACCGTGATCCCGACGCCGAGCAGGATGACGACGTCGCGCGCATGGCCGACATGCTGGCCATAGAGCGGCAGCAGCGCGAAGGCGCCACTTTCGATCGTGCCGAACAGCAGGGCGGCGCCGGTTGCGACCGGGGCGAGGAAGAGGAAGCGCCAGAACGTGCCGTGTTGTTCATGGTGCAGCACCGGCGCCGAGCGCAGGCCCGTCAGCACCGGCAGCACGCCCGCCACGAGGACGCAGGCGCCGACCGCGAAGGGCAGGAAGCCCTGCGTGCCGGTCAAGGTGAGGATGAAGGGGCCGAGCGCAAAGCCGAAGGAGAGCACCGTCGCATAGATGCCCATGATGATGCCGCGCTTCTCGGGCGGCGCGACGGTGCTGATCCAGAATTCGGAGAGCACGAAGACGATGGTGATGGTTGCGCCGGCGACGAGGCGCAGCGGAAACCAGAGCCAGAAGGGCGAGAAATAGAACAGCGGCAGCGCCACCGCGATCGTCAGCATGCTCAGGATCAGCAGCAGCGCCGTGCCGAGGCGGACGGCGAGGCGCGAGATCAGCGGCGTCACCGCCATCGAGGCGATGCCCCAGACGGCGGTGTTGATTCCGATCCACGTCGTCGGGATGCCACGATCTTCCAGCGTCAGCGCGAGCAGGGGCAGCGTGATGGAGAAGCCGAGGCCGACCACGGCGATCGCGCCGATCGGCGCGATCAAGCCCCTCATGTCGCCATTGGGCTTTCCATCGGGTGCTCGTGTCATCGAGATCGCCTCGGTTCAGCTGCTTTGGGCATGGCCGCGTGGGCGGCCGAAGGTCGTGCGGGAGGGAGAGGACGCTAGCTGCCCAGATCGGCCTGCCAGGGCGCCTTGCCCGGGTCGTTCGGATCCCCCGAGGGATCGAAGCCGTGCATATAGAGCGCCCATTGCAGGCCGACGACAGAGCCTTTGATCGGCCGGAGCAGGCCGAGTGTGAGGATGAGCGTCAGCGGCAGCCAGATCGCCAGATTGGTGACGTTCGACAGATGCCACGTCGTCTCGACGATCAGCATCAGCGGCACCACGATGTGGCCGACCACCAGGATGGTGAAATAGGGCGGGGCGTCGTCAGCGCGCTGGTGCGAGAGGTCCTCGCCGCACGCCTCGCAACGATCGACGACCGTCAGGTAGCCCTTGAAGAGCTTGCCCCGGCCGCAATTCGGGCAGCGACAGGCGAAGCCGCGCCGCATCGCCTGCCAGACCGAGCGTTGCGGCAACGCCTTCCTGCGTGTGTCGGCACTGCCGGTCCATTCGGTCATCGATTGCTCCTTGCCCCTTCATATCGCGCGCGAAGGGCCCCGTACAAGGCGCATGGCAGCGTCGAGGGCCAAAGAAAGGCCTCAGCGCGTGGCTTTTCGCGCGCTGGCGGCCACGATGACGGCGATAATGATCAATCCGGTCGAGAGATAGCGCAGCCCCGCGCCGAAGCCATAGGTGTTGAGCATGGTGACGACGAGGAACAGGAAGAGCGCCGCGCCCCAGAGGCCGGGCACGTTGGAATAGCCGCCCGCGACCGACGAACCGCCGATCACGACGAGCGCGATCGAGGTCAGCAGATATTCCTCGCCCATGGAAAGCGACGAGCCACCCGAGAAGCCGGAGAGCAGATAGCCGCAGAGGCCGGCAAAGACCGCGCTCATGACATAGGCTGTGAAGCGCGTGCGTCCGACATTGACGCCGGCGAGGCGGGCGGCGCGCATGTTCTGCCCGATCGCCGTGACCCAGCGGCCATAGACCGTCCGGCGCAGCACGATCTCCATGACCGCCGCGAGCGCGATGACGCAAAGGGCGAGCACCGGCATGCCGAGCACCTGCGCGGTGGTGAAATCGGCGAGCGCGGCCGGCGGCTTGATGCGGATGCCGCGGCCATAGGCGATGGCGGTCGACTGGATCAGGAAGCTCGACGAGAGCGTCGCGATGATCGGCGGAATCCGCAAGATGATGATGAGCGCATAGTTGAAGCAGCCGACGGCGACGCCGCAGGCGAGCGCGACGATGAGGCCGACGAGGATCAGACCGTCCTGCGTATCCATCACCTTGGTGGCGACGGCGCCGGCGAGCGTGATCGTCGCGGGAATGGAGAGATCGACATTGCCCGGCCCGAGCGTGACCACATAGAGCTGGCCGATGCCGACGATCACCGAGAAGGTCGCGAAGGTAAAGGCGGCGGTCAGCACCTCGCCGCCGCCGCGCCCGCCGGTGAACAGGATCGTGACGAGCCAGACGGCGGCCGCCGCGACATAGGCCCAGAGCCAGGGCTTGGCGACAAGCCGACGGATGAAGCCGGGTTCCGCGTTCATCGACGCTTCTCCGCACGGTCGATCAGGGTTCTGAGCGCCAGCACGATGATCAGGATCGCGCCCTGGGCGCCGATCTGCCAATCGGGCGGAATGCGCATGAAGGACAGGAACGAGCCGGCGAGCGTCAGCGTCGCGGCGCCGATGACGGCGCCGATCGGCGATATGCGTCCGCCGACGAACTCGCCACCGCCCAGAATGACGCCGGCGATCGACAGCAGCGTGTAGCGCAGCGCGATATTGGCGTCGCCCGAAGTGGTGAGGCCGACGAGAGAGAGGCCGGCCAGCATGCCGAAGAATCCGGCCAGCGCGAACATCGCCATCTTGACCTTGAGCAGCGACCAGCCGGCGCGCTCGATCGCCTTCGGATTGCCGCCGGCGCCGCGCAGCACGGCGCCATAGGAGGTCTTCATGATCAGGATATGCGCCGCCACCGCGATCACTACGGCCGCGATGATCGGGAAGGGGATGAAGGGCGTCTTCAGCGTCATCAGCGACTTGATCCATCCCGGCGCCTGTCCGCCCGGCACGGGCAGGACGAGCACAGAAAGGCCGAGCCAGACGAAGGACATGCCGAGCGTCACGACGATCGAGGGCAGGTTGCGCAGATGGATCAGCGCGCCGAGCAACGCATAGACGCCGATGCCCATCAGGAGCACCAGCACGCCCGCGAGCGGCGTGTTCATGATCCAGGGCAGTGTGGCGGGGAGGGCGCCGCTCGCCTGGAGGTCCTTGATGAAGGGCAGGGCGCCGATACCGCCGCTCAGCAGCGTGGCGCCGATGCAGGCGACGAAGCCGACATAGGTTCCGATCGAAAGATCGAGATCGTTGACCGTGATGACGCACATCTGCGCGATCGTCGCGAAGGCGATCGGGATGGCGAGGTTGAGCATCAGGTTGAAGCCGACATAGCTGATCGCGCGCGGCTGCAGATAGAAGATCGCCGCGAGCAGGACGAGCAGCGACAGCGCCGGCAGCAGGTTGCGCAGCGTGCGCGCCGAAAGCACGGACCCGTTCATGCGACCTCCGCGAAGGAGGCGTGCAGCACCTTCTCTTCCGTCAGTTCGGAGCGGGAAAGCTCGGCCACGATGTGGTGGTCGCGAAACACATAGACGTGGTCGCAGTGCTTCAGTTCGTCCATTTCGGTCGTGTACCAGAGGAAGGTGCGGCCGGCCTCGGCCTCGGCGCGGATCATGCCGTAGACCTCCTGCTTGGTGCCGATATCGACGCCGCGCATCGGGTCGTCCATGAGCACGGTCTGGGCGTCGGAACCCAGCGCGCGGGCGAAAAGCGCCTTCTGCTGGTTGCCGCCTGAAAGCGAGAGGATCGGGTTGTTCATATCGGGGGTGCGGATGCCGATCCGCTGCTTCCAGTCTTCCGCCATCGCCTCGGTGGCGGCGCCGTCGATGAGGGGACCGCGCCGCATGCGCCGGAGCGAGCTGATGGTGATGTTCTCGGCGATCGACCAGAGCGGGAAGACGCCGTCGGTCTGGCGGTCGCCCGCCACCAGCGCCACGCCGCCCACGACCGTAACGTTGCGCGCATTCTTTCCGGCCGCATCGAAGATGCGGATCAGCATTTCCGATTGCCCCTGGCCGCCGAGGCCGGCCAGCCCGACGATCTCGCCCTGATGCGCAATCAGTTCGGGGCCGCCGGCCTGGCGATCGGCCGCGACGCGCACGCGCGGCTCCGTCTCGCTCCGCTTGGTATCGGCGGTCGCGGCATTGGCACCCTCGTCATGCGCAACGCTGCCCATGGCCGCGACCAGCGAGGTGCGGTTGAAATCGGCGGCCGGTCGCTCGACCACGACCTTGCCGTCCTTCATCACGACGACCCGGTCGCCGGCGGCGAGGATTTCGCCGAGGAGGTGCGATATCAGGACGACGCAGCCGCCCTTGGCGACGAAACTGCGGACATAGGCGAGAAGCTGGCTCGCGAGATGGGCGTCGAGCGACGAGGTCGGCTCGTCGAGGATCACCAGACGCGCCGGCGCCGTGGTGACGCTGAAGGCGCGCGCGATCTCGACCATCTGGCGGCGTGCGATCGGCAGGTCGCCGACAATATCACTCGCGCTGATGCCATGGCCCGGGAAGACCTCGTCGAGCTTGTCGAGGATCAATTTGCCCGCCCGCTTGCGCCAGCCGAAGCCGCGCAGCGAAGCGTGCATGATGCGCGCATTCTCGGCGACGGTGAGGTTGGGGCAGAGCGACAATTCCTGGAAGACGCAGCGGATTCCGTGCGCCTGCGCCGTCGCGACCGAGTAGCGGCTGGCAATATCCTTGCCGTCGACCTCGATGCGGCCCTCGGCCGGAAAGACGCCGGCGAGCAGGTTCATGAGTGTCGACTTGCCGGCGCCATTATGGCCGACAAGTCCGATGCATTCGCCGGCATGGCAGGCGAGATCGACGCCCCGAAGGGCTCGAACGGCGCCGAAGCTCTTTTCGACGCCGTTCAGGCTGATGATGGGTGTTGCGGCCGAGGCCATTCAGGCTGTCTCAAGGCAAGGATGCATGAAGGGCCCCGGGTTCACCGGCCTACTTCTTGGCCGCGTCGACGACCTTCTGCGCGTCCTCTGCCGAATATTCGACATTGGCGACGCCACCCTTTTCCGTCGTCTCCAAGCTCTTGTCGAGCGTGGCCTGATCGACGCGGAGGAACGGCACGGTCAGGTCCTTCGGCACGTCCTTGCCGTCGAGGATCTGCTGCGCCACCCAGAAGGCCAGCGTGGAGACGCCCGGGGCGATCGAGGCCGACATGGTCTCGTAGCCGTTGGCATCCTTCTGCTCTTTCCACCAGGCGAGCTCGTCCTGGCGGTTGCCCATGATGATGATCGGCGTGGTGCGACCGGCAGCCTTGAAGGCCTGCGCCGCGCCATAGCCGTCGCCGCCCTGGGTCACGACGCCGACAATATCGTTCGGCAGCGATGGCAGGATGCCGGCAACGGCGGCCTGGGCCTTGGCCTGATCCCAATCGCCATGAACCGAGCCGACGATCTTGAATTGCGGGTTCTCGGCGACCGCTTCGTGGATGCCCTTCGAGATCGCGTCGTCGACGAACACGCCGGCGAGGCCGCGGATCTCGAGGATGTTGCCGCCCTTCGGCAGCTTGTCCTTGAGATAGAGGACCTCGTCCTTGCCCATCTGCTTGAAGTCGACCGCGATGCGCCAGGCGCAGGGCTCGGTCACGATGCCGTCGAAGGAAACGACGATCACGCCCGCATCGCAGGCTTCCTTGACGGCGCCGTTGAGCGCGTCCGGTGAGGCCGCATTGAGGACGATCGCATTATAGCCCTGCAGAACGAGGTTCTGGATCTGGGCCGCCTGCTCGGTCACCTGGTTCTCGGCCGTCGTGAACGGGTCGGCCGCGGCCACGATGCCGGCGGTGACGGCTGGCTTCGTCACCTTGTCCCAGCTGCGCAGCATGGCCTGACGCCAGGAATTGCCGGCATAGTTGTTCGAAAGCGCAATCTTCTTGTCCGCCGTATCGGCCAAGGCAGAGCCCATGCCGAGTACAGTCATGACGGCAAGCATAGAAATAGAGCCCGCGAGACGGGTCATGGCATTATCCTCCCTACTTCGCGCGCTGATTTTGCGTCGTGGTCCTCTCTCCGGCCCCGACTGCGCGCGTTCACTTAACTCAGTCCCAGAGCCAGGATTTTGTCAAGCGATCTCATCAATTCTAACTATTGGAGCCGATTGATTAAATTCGGACTCCGAAGTGCTCTGTGATACGAAGCTGGCCGCTTGTGGACGAATGCGCCAGCCTTCGCTGCCGGCTTGCCGGAAAGGCGGTTTCAGCCTATAGGGGTCGCTTCAATGACAAAGCTCAATATTCCGGTCGCGGCCTCACCCGCGGCGGTGTTCGCGCACCGCCATTTGCTTGGCATTGAAGGCCTTCTTCCCGAGGAAATCCTGGTCCTGCTCGATCTCGCCGAAGAGGCGGTCGAGGTCAGCCGGCAGGTCGAGAAGAAGAAATCCGTCCTTCGCGGCCGAACCCAGATCAACCTCTTCTTCGAGGCCTCGACGCGGACCCAGTCCTCGTTCGAGCTCGCCGGCAAGCGGCTCGGCGCCGACGTCATGAACATGTCGGTCGGCTCCTCCTCGGTGAAGAAGGGCGAGACGCTCATCGATACCGCGATGACGCTGAACGCGATGAACCCCGACATACTGGTCGTGCGCCATCACGCCGCGGGCGCGGTGCAATTGCTGGCGCAGAAGGTCGGCTGCTCGGTCATCAATGCCGGCGACGGCGCGCACGAGCATCCGACCCAGGCGCTGCTCGACGCGCTCACCATACGCCGCCACAAGGGCGATATCGGCCAGCTCAAGGTCGCGATCTGCGGCGACATCCTGCATTCGCGCGTCGCCCGCTCGAACATCCTGCTCCTGAACGCGCTCGGCGCGCAGGTCCGCTGCATCGGGCCATCCACCTTGCTGCCCAAGGCGCTCGACCGGCTCGGCGTCACGATCTTCACCGACATGCGCGAAGGGCTGAAGGATGTCGATATCGTCATGATGCTGCGCCTCCAGCGCGAGCGGATGGACGGTTCCTTCGTGCCCTCGGTGCGCGAATATTTCCATTTCTTCGGCCTCGATGCCGAAAAGCTCGCCTTTGCGAAGCCGGACGCGCTCGTGATGCATCCGGGCCCGATGAATCGCGGCGTCGAGATCGATTCCGCCATCGCCGACGGGCCGCAGAGCCTGATCCGCGAGCAGGTCGAGATGGGCGTCGCCGTCCGCATGGCGGTGCTCGAAGCGCTCGCCCAGAATCTTCCCAACGCATGAGAGGCGCAATGACGATGGACCGCCTCGCCGAGCCTGCCCGTCCGCTCGTTCTTGAAAATGCCCGCATCGTCGATCCCGCGCAGAAGCTCGATGCGCGCGGTTCGGTGATCGTCGTCGACGGCCGGATTGTCGCCGCTGGCCCCGGTGCGGCCGCGCAATCGAAGCCCGAAGGCGCCGAGATCGTGGATTGCCGCGGCGCGGTGGTCATGCCCGGCCTGATCGACATGCGCGTCTTCGTCGGCGAGCCCGGCGGCGAGCATCGCGAAACCTTCGCCTCGGCGGGGCAGGCGGCGGCGGCCGGCGGCGTCACCACCATCGTGACCATGCCGGATACTGATCCGGTCATAGACGATGTAGCGCTGGTCGATTTCATCGCCCGCCGCGCCCGCGACACCGCCAAGGTACGCGTGCTGCCGATGGCGGCCCTGACCAAGGGCCTCGAAGGCCGCGAGATGACTGAATTCGGCCTGCTGAAGGGGGCCGGCGCTGTCGGCTTCACGGATGGCCGGCACTCGATCACCAATGCGCTCGTGCTGCGGCGCGCGCTGACCTATGCGCGCGATTTCGGCGCGCTGATCATGCATCATCCCGCCGATCCCGACCTGACCGGCTCGGGCGTGATGAACGAGGGCGAGACGGCAACCCGGCTCGGCCTCTCCGGCATTCCGAAGGAGGCCGAGATCATCATGCTGGAGCGTGACGTTCGCCTCGCGGCGCTGACGCGCGGCCGCTACCACGCTGCACAGATCTCCTGCGCGGAATCGCTTGCCGTCATCCGTCGCGCCAAGAAGGACGGTCTGGCCGTTTCCTGCGGTGTCTCGGTCACGCATCTGACGCTGAACGAACGCGATATCGGGCCCTATCGCACCTTCTTCCGCCTCTCGCCGCCGCTTCGCTCGGAAGATGACCGGCAGGCGATGATGGAGGGTGTCGCCGATGGCTCGATCGACGTCATCGTGTCGAGCCACGACCCGCAGGATGTCGACACCAAGCGGCATCCCTTCGCGGAAGCCGCCGACGGTGCCGTCGGGCTGGAGACGCTGCTCGCCGCCTCGCTTCGCCTGGTCCATAATGGCGATGCGGATCTGCTCGCCTTGGCGCGGGCGCTGTCGACCCGGCCGGCCGAACTGCTCGGCCTCGATACCGGCCGCCTGACGGCCGGTGCGCCGGCCGATCTGATCGTCGTCGATATCGGCATGCCGTGGATCTGCGACGCCGACCGCCTGCATTCGCGCTCCAAGAACACGCCGTTCGAAGGGGCCCGTTTCGAGGGCCGCGTGCTGCGCACAATCGTTGCGGGCCGGACTGTCTACGCCTACGCTGGCGATTGAATGGAATCGGGGCCGCCGGGGCGGGCCTCGTCGCGCGACATGCTCTAGGGGAAGCGAATGCCGCAGGCTTTCGGTTGGGATCTCGGTTTTCCGATTGCGAGCGGCATGCTCATTCTCGGCTATCTGTTCGGCTCGATCCCGTTTGGTCTGATCCTGACCTATTTCGCCGGCCTCGGTGATATCCGTGCGATCGGCTCCGGCAATATCGGCGCCACCAATGTGCTCCGGACCGGCAACAAATGGCTTGCGGCCGGAACATTGATCGGCGATGCGCTGAAGGGCACGGTCGCCGTGCTGATCGCGGGGCATTGGGGGCCGGAAGCCGCCATTCTTGCCGGCGTTGGCGCCTTTCTCGGCCATGTCTTCTGTGCCTGGCTCGGCTTTCGCGGTGGCAAGGGCGTCGCGACCTTTCTCGGCGTGCTGATCGGGCTCTCCTGGCATGTGGCGCTCGCCTTTGCGGTGGTCTGGCTCGCGGTCGCGGTCGTCAGTCGCTATTCGTCGCTGGCGGCGCTGCTCGCCAGCCTCTTGACCCCCGTCGTCTTTCTCGCGCTCGGCGATTATCCGAAGGCGGCGGCCTTCGCGCTGCTCACCATCATCATCTGGATCAAGCATCGACCGAATATCGCGCGGCTCCTGGCCGGGACCGAAGGCCGCATCGGCCAGAAGGGTTAGGCGATGGTCGGCGCGGCGATGGCTTCTCCGCGCGGCATCCGGCTCACCGATCAACAGCGCGTCGCCTGGCTCAGGCTGATCCGCAGCGAGAATGTCGGCCCGGCGACGTTTCGGGACCTGCTCAATCATTTCGGCTCGGCAGCCGCCTCGATCGAGGCGCTGCCCGATCTCGCCGTGCGCAGCGGCCGGCGCATCAGCATCGCCGGTCAGGCGGAGGCGGAACGGGAGATCGCGGCGCTCGCCCGCCTGGGTGGCCGCCTGGTCGCCATTGGCGAGCCGGACTATCCGCCCTGGCTGCGCGAGATCGACGCGCCGCCGCCGCTGATCTCGATTCGCGGCGGAAGCGGCGATTTGCTGCGCCAGCCCATGATCGCGATCGTCGGCGCCAGAAGCGCGTCCGTCGCGGGGCGCAAGATGGCGCAGATCTTGGCGCGCGGCCTTGGAGAAGCCGGGTTCGCCATTGCCTCGGGCCTGGCGCGGGGCATCGATGCGGCGGCTCACGAGGCGGCACTCGACGGCGGCACGGTCGCTGTCTTTGCCGGCGGGCTCGACCGGCTCTATCCGCCGGAAAATGCCGCGCTCGCCGAGGCGATCCTGGAGCGCGGCGGCGCACATCTCTCGGAGATGCCGCTCGGCTGGGAGCCGCGCGCGCGGGATTTTCCGCGCCGGAACCGGCTCGTCTCGGGCATGTCGGTGGGTGCGCTCGTCATCGAGGCTGCGGAACGGTCGGGCTCGCTCATCACCGCGCGACTCGCCGGCGAGCAGGGACGCATCGTCTTCGCCGTGCCGGGCTCGCCGCTCGATCCGCGCGCGGCCGGCACGAACCGGCTGATCAAGGAAGGTGCGCATCTGGTCACGACCGCCTCGGACGTTCTGGAGGTCGTCGGGCCGATGATCGGCCACGCCTTCGTCGCTCCCCCCAACTGGTCGGAGCCCGAAGGGGAGGGCGCGCAGTCGCCCGGATCGGTGGTGCCGGATGATCGCGACCGCGCCTTGCTGATCGAGGCGCTGGGGCCGACTCCGGTCCAGGTCGACGAGTTGATCCGCTTTACCGGGCTTCGCGCCGCGACGGTTCAGGTGCTGTTGATCGAGCTCGACCTCGCCGGCCGCATCGAGCGCCATCCCGGCCAGCGTGTCGCCCTGATCGGCTGAGACTACCGGCCGTTGCTGGAGGTGCGCCGCGTCCGGGCATCGGATGGGGGCGTGCGATCCGTGGCGTCGCGCTTGGCGACGGCATAGTGATTGGCCGTGGAAAGCGCCTCTTCCTCGAGCATGGCGGTGAGATAGGCGAGGAAGTTGAGATCGGCATTGCTTGCGAGGTCTCGCAATTCGCCGGCCATCCTACCTATATAGCCGGCAATGGCATGCCGTCCTTCGTCGCTCGAAGCATCGCCCATCGTTCCCCCGAACCCGTCGCCGCCCAAGGCCATCGGCTGCTTGAATCAGCCATCGGCACTATAGGACTTGACGGGCACATTCATCAATAGTTGCGTCTATGGATAAATACAATCATAGGGAGCAATCAGGTTGTGTTTCCGCCGCTTGATTGACAGGCCGGGTGCTTTCCCGGATTGTCCTGCCCGATCCCGCCCCCTGTGGCAGCGGGGTGGCCTCGCAGTCACGTTTTCAATTTCCGCTGGCTTGGGCGTCGTCGCTCCTCCGGCCTGTTCGTAAATGGCATTAATGAATCTCGTCATCGTGGAATCGCCTGCAAAGGCGAAAACGATCAACAAATATCTGGGCTCGGCCTATCAGGTCGTGGCGTCCTATGGCCATGTCCGTGATCTGCCGTCGAAGGATGGCTCGGTCCTGCCGGACGAGGATTTCGCGATGAGCTGGGAGGCCGATCCGAAATCGGCCAAGCGGCTCACCGAAATGGCGGCCATGGCGAAGACGGCCGACCGCATCATTCTCGCAACCGATCCGGATCGCGAGGGTGAGGCCATCTCCTGGCACGTCCTGGAAGTGTTGAAGCAGAAGCGCGCCCTCAAGGACAAGCCGGTCGAGCGCGTGGTCTTCAACGCGATCACCAAGCAGGCCGTCCTCGAGGCGATGAAGAATCCGCGGCCGATCGACGAGGCGCTGGTCGATGCCTATCTGGCGCGCCGCGCGCTCGACTATCTGGTCGGCTTCACGCTCTCCCCGGTCTTGTGGCGCAAGCTGCCCGGCGCGCGTTCGGCCGGTCGTGTCCAGTCCGTGGCGCTTCGCCTGGTCTGCGATCGCGAGAGCGAGATCGAGAGCTTCAAGCGCCGCGAATACTGGTCGCTGGTCGCCCGCCTCGCGACGCCGCGCGGCGACGAGTTCGAAGCCCGCCTCGTCGGCGCCGACGGCAAGAAGATCGCCCGCCTCGATGTCGGCACGGCCGAGGAGGCGGAGGCCTTCCGCCAGGCGCTCGATGCCGGCCGCTATACGGTGGCCGATGTCGAATCGAAGCCGGCCAAGCGTCATCCCTTCGCGCCGTTCACCACCTCGACCTTGCAGCAGGAAGCGAGCCGCAAGCTCGGCTTCGCGCCGAACCGCACCATGCAGATCGCGCAGCGCCTTTACGAGGGCGTCGATATTGGCGGCGAGACGGTTGGTCTCATCACCTATATGCGAACCGACGGTGTCGACATGGCGCCGGAGGCGGTCGTCGCGCTCCGTGGCGTGATCGGGCAGGATTTCTCGCCGCGCCATCTGCCCGATGCGCCGCGCCGTTATCAGGTCAAGGCCAAGAACGCCCAGGAGGCGCATGAGGCGATCCGCCCGACGGATCCGAGCCGCCGTCCGCGCGAGGTCTCGCGCCATCTCGATGCCGACCAGGCCAGGCTCTATGAGCTGATCTGGAAGCGCACCGTGGCGAGCCAGATGGAATCGGCCGAATTGCAGCGCACCAGCGTCGACATTCTGGTCGAGGCCGGCGGGCGCAAGCTCGATCTGCGCGCCTCCGGCCAGGTGCTGACATTCGATGGCTTCCTCGCCCTCTATAATGAGGACAAGGACGAGGAGGGCGACGAGGAGGACGGCCGCCTGCCGCGCATCGAAAAGGGCGAGACGCTGGAGAAGCGCGCCATCGAGGCCAACCAGCATTTCACCGAGCCGCCGCCGCGCTATAGCGAGGCGACGCTGGTCAAGCGCATGGAAGAGCTCGGCATCGGCCGGCCCTCGACCTATGCCGCGACGCTGACCGTTCTGCGCGACCGCGAATATGTGAAGATCGAGAAGAAGCGTCTCGTTCCCGAGGACAAGGGCAGGCTGGTCACTGCCTTCCTGCAGAGCTTCTTCGCTCGTTACGTCGAATATGATTTCACGGCGGATCTCGAGGAAAAGCTCGACCAGATCTCGGCCGGCGAGATTGCGTGGAAGGACGTGCTGCGCGAATTCTGGCAGCAATTCTCGGCCAATGTCGGCGAGACCAAGGATCTGCGCGTCACGCAGGTGCTCGACGCGCTCAATGATCTGCTCGGCCCGCATATCTTCCCGGAACGCGCCGACGGCGGCGATCCGCGCGCCTGCCCGAATTGCGGCACAGGCAAGCTTTCGCTGAAGCTCGGCAAGTTCGGCGCCTTCATCGGCTGCTCGAACTATCCCGAATGCCGCTATACGCGCCAGCTCGTGGCGCAGGGCGACGAGGCTTCGCCCGGCGAGGGCGGTGAAAACGGCGCCGTGCTCGGCGTCGATGGCACCAAGGTGCTCGGCAAGGACCCGGAAACCGGCCTCGACGTGACGCTGCGCTCGGGCCGCTTCGGCGCCTATGTTCAGCTCGGCGAGGCCGAGGGCAAGGAAAAGCCGAAGCGTTCCAGCCTGCCCAAGGGCTGGGAGGCGGCGAGCATCGACCTTGAAAAGGCGCTGTCGCTGCTGGCGCTGCCGCGCGAAGTCGGCTTGCATCCGGAGGACGGCAAGCCGATCCAGGCCGGCATCGGGCGCTACGGCCCCTTCGTTCTGCACGACGGCAAATATGCCAATCTCGACAGCGTCGACGAGGTCTTCACCGTCGGACTCAACCGCGCCGTCTCGGTCATCGCCGAGAAGGCCGCGCGTGGCGGGCGACCGGCGCGCGCCGGTGCCGAACCCTTGAAGACGCTGGGCGACCACCCGACATTAGGCGGGCCGGTCACGGTGCATGCCGGCAAATACGGTCCCTATGTCAAGCATGGCGCCGTCAACGCCACATTGCCGAAGACCCTGCCGCCGGAATCGGTGACGCTGGATGCGGCGGTTGCGTTGATCGCCGAGAAGGCCGGCAAGGCACCGGCGCCCAAGGCGCGCGCCACCAAGCCGAAGGCCGCTGCCAAGGCGACTGCCGCCAAGGCTCCCGCGGTCAAGAAGGCGACGACTGCGAAAGCGCCGGCCAAGAAGGCCGCCGCCAAGAAGGCGTCCGCCGAATAGCAAGAAGGCGTCCGCCGAATAGGGCGCCTCCCATGCCGGCAGTTGCCAGATGAGGCAGGGCCGGCCATTCTTTACCCTCTCCCGATGGGGAGAGGCGGCGGGGGCGATTGGCCCCCGACCCGCATTTCCGAACTGGACATTAATTACTTGGCCAAGACGCCAGACACTCCCACAAAGCCCACCAAGACCAGGACGCCCGGCGCGCGACACGCGACGCGTTCCAAGGTCGTCGCGCCCGTCGAGCCGCCGCCCGCCAACGGGATGCCGACGCGCGAACAGCTCCTGACCTTCATCGCCGAACATCCCGGCCAGGCCGGAAAGCGCGAGATCGCGAAGGCCTTCGGCATTTCCGGCGGCGCGCGGATCGCGCTCAAACGCATGCTGAAGGAACTCGGCGAGGATGGCCTCGTCGAAAAGCGCCAGAAGCGCCTGACCCGCGTCGGCGACCTTCCGGCCGTCAGCGTGCTCAACATCGTCGATCGCGATGCCGATGGCGATTTCGTCGCCCAGCCGGTCAATTGGGATGCCGACCATGCCGGTCCGCCGCGCGTGCTGCTCGTGCAGGGCAAGGGCAAGCCGATCGTGCCGGCACCCGGCATTGGTGACCGCATCCTCGCCCATGTCGATCCCGCGACCAAGGACGAGCTCGAATTCGCCTATACCGGGCGGATCATAAAGGTCCTGGAGAAGCGGCCCGCTTCGACGCTGGGCGTGATCCGTGTGACGCCGGGCGGTGGCGCGCGGGTCGAGCCGGTCGATCGCAAGCAGAAAGAGTTTTTGGTCGATCCCGACGACATGAATGGCGCCAAGGATGGCGATCTCGTCGCCGTCGAGGTGAAGCGCCTCGGGCGCTATGGTCTCGCCCGCGCCCGGGTCGGCGAAGTCATCGGCGAGATGACGAGCGAGAAGGCGGTCAGCATGATCGCCATTCACGCGCACGACATTCCCTACATCTTCCCGACCCAGGTTCTCGAAGCCGCCGAAAAGGCCAGGCCGGCGCCGCTCGCGGGACGCGAGGACTGGCGCCATATCCCGCTCGTCACCATCGATCCGGCCGACGCCAAGGACCATGACGACGCGGTCTTTGCCGAGCCGGACCCCGATCCGGAGAATCCCGGCGGTTATCTGGTCTCCGTGGCGATCGCCGATGTCGCCTGGTACGTCCGCCCCAATTCGCCCCTCGACCGCGAGGCTTTGCGGCGCGGCAATTCGGTCTATTTCCCCGACCGTGTCGTGCCGATGCTGCCGGAGCGGATCTCGAACGATCTCTGCTCGTTGCGCGAGGGCGAGGATCGTCCGGCCATCGCGGTGAAGATGCAGTTCACCGCCGAAGGCAAGAAGAAGTTCCACTGGTTCCAGCGCATCATGATGCGCTCGGCCGCGAAGCTCGCCTATCCGCAGGCGCAGGCGGCGATCGACGGCCGGCCCGACGACAAGACCGGCCCGCTGCTCGAACCCGTCCTGAAGCCGCTCTGGGCCGCCTATGAGATCATGAAGCGCGGGCGCGACAATCGCGAGCCGCTCGATCTCGATCTGCCCGAGCGCAAGGTGATCGTCGGCGCGGATGGCGCGATCGAGAAGATCATCGTGCCGGAGCGCCTCGACGCGCACAAGCTCGTCGAAGAGTTCATGATCCAGGCGAATGTCGCGGCGGCGGAAACGCTGGAGCGGCGGAAATCGCCACTGGTCTATCGCGTCCACGACGCGCCTTCGCTCGCCAAGCTCGAAGCCCTGCGGCAGTTTCTCACCTCGATCGAGATGAACCTGCCGAAGAGCGGCAATCTCAGGCCGAGCCATTTCAACCTGATCCTGGAGAAGGTGAAGGAGAGCGAGCACGCCGCTGTCGTGAACGAGGTCGTGCTGCGCTCGCAGAGCCAGGCCGTCTACAGCCCGGAGAATATCGGCCATTTCGGCCTCAATCTTCGCCGCTACGCCCATTTCACCTCGCCGATCCGTCGCTATGCCGATCTCATCGTACATCGCGCGCTGATCCGCTCGCTCGAAATGGGCGAGGGTGGGTTGCAGGACGGCATTGAGACCGAGCTGGAGGCGATCGCCCAGGAGATTTCGGGCGCCGAGCGCCGCGCCATGGCGGCCGAGCGCGAGACGATCGATCGTCTCGTGGCGCATTGGCTCGCCGATCGCATCGGCGCGAGCTTCCAGGGCCGCATCGCCGGCGTCACTCGTTCGGGCCTCTTCGTCAAGCTCGACGAGACCAATGCCGATGGCTTCGTGCCGATGAGCGGCGTCGGCTCGGATTTCTACGAATATGACGAGGCGCGCCACGCCGTGATCGGCGCACGCTACGGCGAGATGTACCAGCTCGGCGACCGCGTCGAGGTCAAGCTCGTCGAAGTCGCCCCGGTCGCAGGCGCGCTCAGATTCGAATTGCTGTCGGATGGCAAGATCCTGCCCAAGGGCGCGCGCAAGGTCACCGAGCGCGGATTTCGCCGTCCACCCGGCCGTCCGTCGCTGCCGCCCAAGGGCCGGCCCGGGCCGAAGCGGCGGTAAAACCGCCGCATCGATGCCAAATCCGCCGATTGTGCGTGAGGAGAGAGACACTTGCGCCTTTTCCCCCTATTAACCTGAGCGGGACATAGTCGCGCGATGTTTGGACGGGGCTGGGAGCGGCATGGTTTCGCTGGATTTCGAGACGCATGAGGTCGGCAATCAGGTTTCGCCGCGCGTCGGTGTGAACCTCTATGCGTCCGATCCCGTGCTCGCGGCGCTGGTTGAGGGATTGCCGCAGCCGGTTGTCGATGGTCTTTCGACCCATGGCAGCCAGTGGGGAACGGCCGAGATGAGCGATCTCGCGCGGCTCGCCAATACGGCGTCTCCGACGCTGAAGACGCATGACGCGCTCGGCCGGCGCGCCGATCTCGTCGAGTTCCACCCCGCTTATCACGCGCTGATGCGCCGGAGCGTCGCGGCCGGCCTGCAGGCCTCGATCTGGGATGCGAGCGGCGACGAATCGAGCGTGCGTTCGGTCGCGCGTGGCGCGCGCATTTACATGACGGCGCAGGTCGAGGCGGGCCATCTCGGCCCGATGTCGACCACGAGCGCTGGTGTCGCGGCACTCGCCCATGCCCCGGCGCTCGCCGAGACCTGGCTGCCGATGGTGCGCTCGCGGCGCTATGATTCGCGCGTGCTGCCGACCGCGCAGAAAACGGGGGCGCTCTTCGCCTTCGCGACGACCGAGAAGCAGGGCGGCTCAGACCTTCGCTCCAGTTCGACGCGGGCAGACCCGACCAGCGACGGCACGCATCGCATCATCGGCCATAAATGGTTCGTCTCCGCGCCGATGAGCGACGCCCTTCTCGTGCTGGCCCAGACGCTGGAGGGGCTTTCTTTCTTCCTCGTGCCGCGCTTCCTGCCGGACGGCAAGCGCAATCCGATCCGGCTGATCCGCCTCAAGGACAAGCTCGGCATGCGCTCCAACGCGGCCGCCGAGATCGAATTTCCCGGCACGACGGGCTATCTCGTCGGCGAGGTCGGGCGTGGCGTCTCGACCATCGCCGAGACCGTGACGCTCACCCGCCTCGATGCCGCCATGACGTCGGCTGGCCTAGCGCGCGCGGCGCTGGCGGATGCGGTCCATGCGGCGCGGCATCGCCGTGCCTTCGGCGCGCCGCTGATCGACCAGCCGCTGATGACGCGCGTGCTGGCCGACATGGCGCTCGACGTGACGGCCGCAACCGCGCTCGTCTTCCGCTTGGCCGAGGCGATTGATCGCAGCCACGATAATCCGGTCGAGGCGGCATTTGCCCGGCTGATGACGCCCGTCGTCAAATACTGGATCACCAAGGTCACGCCGTCCATCATCGCCGAGGCGATCGAATGCGCCGGCGGCAATGCCTATGTCGAGGAGAACCCGCTGGCGCGGATGTATCGCGATGCGATGGCGCTGCCGCTGATGGATGGCCCCGGCAATATTCTCGGCCTCGACGTGATGCGCGTGCTGCGCCGCTCCTCCGATCCGCTGGAGGCCGTCCTGCGCGTGATCGAGGACGGGCTCGGCCAGGCCGCCCGCTCGACGCTGAACGTGCTGCGCGCGGCCACCGCCGTGGCGCTGGCCGATGAGGGCTCGGCCCGCATCCTGACGGAGCAGTTGGCCATGACCGTCGCGGCCGCCGCCCTGCGGCGCCGCTTCCCGGCCGTCATCGCCGATGCGTTCCTGGAATCACGCCTCGGCAAGCCGTGGCGCTCGACCTATGGCATGCTGGATGCGCGCTTCGATGCGCGCGCCTTCGTGGATTATGTCTGCCCACGCGCTTGAATCGCCCTGCGTCCTGCCGGATGCGTGGCGATCTATCTCTTTGTCTTCGCATCGGATCGATCCGAAAACCGGACTCCACTTTTCGGTCCGATGCTCTAATCGGCCTCTTCGTCGCGATCGCGCTCGATCCGGCCGAGGCGGTCGAGCGCGCCCTGCAGGATGAAGGCCGCAGCCATCTTGTCGACCAGCTCGCCTCGGCGCTTGCGGCTGGTGTCGGCCTCGATCAGCGTCCGCGTCACCGCGACCGTCGAGAGCCGTTCGTCCCAATAGGCGACCGGGATCTCGATCTTCGGCAGCATGTTGCGCACGAAGGCGCGCGTCGCCTGCGCGCGGGGGCCTTCGGAGCCGTCCATGTTGAGCGGCAGGCCGATGATGATCGCCGCGATGCGGTGCGTGGCGATGATCTTCAGCAGCGCCTCGACGTCGACGGTGAATTTCTGCCGGTTGATGAGCACCAGCGGCGAGGCGATGTTGCGGCTCAGGTCCGATATCGCGACGCCGATGGTCTTGGTGCCGAGGTCGAGACCGATCAGCGCCGCAGCCGGCGGAAGGGTCAGCGACAGCTCGGCCAGTGTAACGTTGGTTCCCGCCATTCCGGTCTCAGATATAGATGATCGCGACGAAGCCGAGGATGACGAGGATCGTCCCGATCAGCATCACCAGCGGGAAATTCTTGTCGATGATCGCGCGCGCCTGCGGGCCGAAGGCATAGAACAGCCCGGCCACGATGAAGAAGCGCAGGCCGCGTGTCAGGAGGCTCGCCAACACGAAGGTGGTGAGGTTCAGGTGCACCACGCCCGAGGCGATGGTGACGAGCTTGAAGGGGATCGGCGTCAGGCCCTTGGCGAGGATGATCCATCCGCCCCATTCCTCGAACCGGGCCTGGAAGGCGTGGAACGCGTCCTCCAGATGATAGAAGGCGATCACCGGCGCGCCGATGACGTCATAGAGGCCGGCGCCGATGGCATAGCCCGCGAGCCCGCCCAGCACGGAGGCCGCCGTGCAGACGAGGGCCGCGACCCAGGCGCGCTTGCGATTGGCCAGCACGATCGCCGCCAGCACCGGATCCGGCGGAATCGGGAAGAAGGAAGCCTCGGCGAACGATACGACGGCGAGCAGCCAGAGCGCGTGCTTGCCTGCGGAAAGCTCCATGACCTTGTCGAAAAGGCGCTTCATGAAGCCACGCTTTTCCGATCGCGGCGCGGTTGCTTCCAGATCTGTCACGTGGCCTCCAACGAGTTCGGCATAAATGGCGCTTGCATCAAGCGTGATTTGCGCCCGCGCGGGGGCTGTCCAAACCGGCATAGCACGCCATATTGCAATGCAAAACAACCAGCAGGATGACATTCATGAAATTGACCTGGCTCGGCCATTCCGCCTTCCGCATCGAAATCGCCGGCGCGACCATTCTGATCGACCCGTTTCTCACGGGCAATCCCAGCTTCAAGGGCGATGTCGCCGCTGTGGGCGAGGGCGTGACCCATATTCTGCTGACGCATGGCCATGGCGATCATGTTGGTGACGCCGTGGCAATCGCGAAGGCGTCCGGCGCCAAGATCGTCGCCGATGCCGATCTCGCCAGCTTTCTTGCCAGCCGTGGCGCTCCGGCTGTCGATCCGATGAATTCCGGCGGCACCACGGACCAGGGCGCCTTTCGCGTCTCGCTGACGGTCGCGCATCATTCGTCGGGCTTTCTGGACGAGAACGGCGTGCTGCATTCTCTCGGCCACCCGCATGGCGTAGTCATCCGTGCGCCGGGCGAACGGACGCTCTATCACGCGGGCGACACCGACATTTTCTCCGACATGGCGCTGATCGACGAGATCTACCAACCCAAGATCGGCATTCTGCCGATCGGCGACCGCTTCACCATGGGCGGCGCCGTGGCGGCGCTGGCGGCCCGGCGCTTCTTCCACTTCGAGACGGTGCTGCCGTGCCATTACGGCACGTTCCCGATGATCGACGCCACTGCTGACGCCTTTGTCGACGCGATGCAGGGTTCGGATACGGCGGTGCTGGTGCCGGCCGTGGGCGAGATCCTGACGCTCTGACGTCTCGTCGGCCAAAAAGGAAAGGCCGGCGCTGTGCCGGCCTTTCGAAGTTGAACTCGTATATTCGACGCGAACTACTGACGATATTGTTGAATGCGTGTGGTGCGAAGGCCCGCGAGACCGTGACGGTCGATCGATTGCTGCCAGGAGATGAACTCCTCGACGGTCAGCGTATAGCGCTGGCATGCCTCCTCGAGGCTCAGCAGTCCCCCGCGCACGGCCGCCACGACTTCCGCCTTACGCCGGATGACCCAGCGTTTCGTGTCGCGCGGCGGAAGATCCGCGATCGTCAGCGGGCTGCCGTCAGGTCCGATCACGTATTTGACGCGCGGACGAATCTGTTCGGTCATTCTACTCTCACACTCAACCTGACCTTGTCGGAGGAGAGATTACGGAGCGCCCCTTAAATTTTGGCTAAGCGCGTCATTGCAATTCGGTAAGAGTTGCAGCTATTTCCGGCAATCGGTGATGTGTTTCTTCAACGAGCGGCGACTGCCCCGGGTGGGGACGCGTCGGCGGCCTATGGCTGGGATCACAGACGCTTCGCCTTGAAGATGCTAAGATCGCCGTTATATTCCGCTCAACCTTCGCGGCTCGGGCCGCATCGCCTTGTGTCGTCGTGCCCTCGATCGTCTTGGCGCGACAACGCGACAAAGCAGTAGCGTCATGTTCAACAGCCTCGATCTTCCCGGACGCCCAGAAGATACGCGCATCGTCGTCGCCATGTCGGGCGGTGTCGATTCGTCCGTCGTCGCGGGGCTGCTGAAGCGGCAAGGCTACGATGTCGTCGGCATGACGCTCCAGCTCTACGACCATGGCGCCGCCACGCATCGCAAGGGCGCCTGCTGCGCCGGCCAGGACATCCATGATGCCCGCCGCGTCGCCGAGCGGCTCGATATTCCCCATTATGTGCTCGATTATGAAGAGCGCTTCCGCAAGGCCGTCATCGACAGCTTTGCCGAGAGCTACATCGCCGGCGAGACGCCGATCCCCTGTGTCTCGTGCAACCAGACGGTCAAGTTCTCTGACCTGCTGACGACCGCGCGCGAACTGGGCGCTGCGGCGCTCGCGACAGGCCATTACGTCACGACCCGGCCGCTGGTCGGCGGCGGGCGCGCCATGTATCGGCCGGCCGATCTCGACCGCGACCAGAGCTATTTTCTCTTCGCGACCACGCCGGAACAGCTCGACTTCATCCGCTTTCCGCTCGGCGGCTTGACCAAGCCGGAGACACGGGCGATCGCGCGCGATCTCGGGCTCGAGATCGCCGACAAGCACGACAGCCAGGACATCTGCTTCGTGCCGAGCGGCAAATATTCCGACGTGATCGAGCGGCTGAAGCCGGGCGCGGCGGAAGCGGGCGATATCGTCCACATCGATGGCCGGGTCGTCGGCCGTCATGAAGGCATCATCCATTATACGGTAGGCCAGCGTCGCGGCATTGGGGTGGCGTTCGGCGAACCGCTCTACGTCATCCATCTCGATGCCGAGCGCAGCCGCGTCATCGTCGGTCCGCGCGAGGCATTGGCCGCCAAGCGTCTGGTGCTGCGCAACGTCAACTGGCTGGGCGACCAGCCGCTCGACGCGATCGGCGAGGATGGGCTCGAGATCTACGCCCGCGTGCGTTCGACGCGCGCGCCCCAGGCGGCGCTGCTGATGCGGCGCGATGGGGAAACGCTGGTCGATCTGCTCGGCGGCGAGACGGGCGTCGCGCCCGGTCAGGCCTGCGTGTTCTATGCGGGCGAAGGCGAGGGCGCGCGCGTGCTGGGCGGTGGCTGGATCGGCCGCACCGAGCGCGCGGGCGAAGCGGAACGTGCGCTGCGGCGGCTCGTTGAGCCTCAAGGCGTAGCTATCTGAGGGAGAGACATGCCGGATTTTTTCGAAGACGTGGCGCGAAAGTGGAAGTCGTTTTCCACGGGGCGTGCGAGCCGCAAGTCCTCGCGGATCGACGAGACGGCCGTGAAGACGGCCTATGCGCGCTGGGCGCCGGTCTATGACTGGGTCTTCGGCTATGTCTTCGATTCCGGCCGCCGCGCGGCGGTGGCATTCCTGAATGAACTGCCGCCGAGCCATTTGCTCGAATGCGGCGTCGGCACCGGCATATCGCTGCCGCACTACAAGACCGACCATCGCATCACGGGCATCGATCTGAGCCCGGACATGCTCGATGTCGCGCGCGAACGCGTCCGCAAGGACCGGCTCACCAATATCGTCGCGCTCGAAGAAGCCGATGCCGGTGATTTGAGCGCCGCCGATGCCAGCTTCGACGCGTCGGTCGCCATGTTCGTGCTGACCGTCGTGCCCGATCCGCAGGCCGTCATGTCGGAGCTCGCCCGCGTTACGAAGCCCGGCGGCGCCGTGGTGCTGGTCAGCCATTTCGCCGACCAGAAGGGCTGGCGCAAATGGTTCGGCGAGAAGATGGCGCCGCTCTCGTCCTCGCTCGGCTGGCACATGGATTTCTCGGTCGATCGCATTCTCGGCCGCAGCGACCTGCGCCTCGTGGATCGTCGCCGCATCGGCCCGATCGGTTTCTTCACCCTGCTCGTCTTCGAGCGGGTCTGAGGAACGATCACGTCATGGTGGGCATTTGCGCCACCATGCTTGACAGGCCTTCCCCGCGCTTCCTATAAGCTGCGCGTCCACAACGATCCGGTGACGGGTCGTTGTCAGGCCGCAGGCCTTGGGGCGGAGTAGCTCAGCTGGTTAGAGCAGCGGAATCATAATCCGCGTGTCGGGGGTTCAAGTCCCTCCTCCGCTACCACCAATTCGGCCGACAGCCCCATCAGGGCGGCGAGGTGGCCCATGGGCCATACTTCGTAGGGTTCTCCGGCCTTTCGTGGCGAGACCACGACACTCTCAACAAGTTGTCGGAACTGCGCGATCATGGCCTGATCGGGTTGGCCTCGCGCCGTCAGGACATCGCCGAGCGTCTGGATATTTTCGGCAAAGCGCCGAATGGCCTGGGGATGAAGCTCGACAACCTTGGTCGGCTCGGCCGCAAGGGCAAGTTCCGCCTCTGCCTCGCGCTTTTGCTGACGCAACGCCGCTGTTCGATCGGCAACATCCTCTTTGGTCAGCATGCCATCCGCTACGGCGTCAACGAGGCGCGCGAGGGCGCTGCCGGCGTCGGCAATGCGCCGCTCGATCCCTGCCCGGCGATTGCGCGCATGGGCCGCCGCCCGCTGCCGCTCCTCGCGATAGGCTTCCACATAGGCGCGCACGAGCTCTGGATCCGCCAGCGCATGGCCGAGCCCGCGAAGCACTGCCGCCTCGATCTTCTCGACGTAATAGCGCGCGCTGTTCTCGCATGCGCCGCTCTCCCTATGCGTCGAGCACATGACGCGATGGCCGACTCGATCGCTGCCAACCGACGTCATGCCGCCGCCACATGCGCCACAGCGCAGCAGCCCAGACAGGAGGCGCTTTGACTGTCGGCCGCGCGGCTGTTGCGTCGACCGCGACAGTTTCCGATTGCGTGCCAAGCGGACAATGTCGTCGTCTATGATCTTCAGATGCGGAGCCGGCGCGCGCTGGAATTCGTCCTCGGCATTCATGCGAGAGACGCGACGCCCCGTTTCCGGATCACGCACCATGCGCACGCGATTCCATACAATCTCGCCGCCATAGAGCGCGTTCTGGATAATGCCCGTGGCGCGCTGTCGCGATCCGTTGATCGTCGATGCGTTCCAGCGCTGGCCGCGCGGCGGCGGGACGCCCTCCGCATTGAGCCGGCCGGCAATCGCGCGGGGCGATTCCCCTGCCGCATAGGCCTCGAAGATCTGGCGGATGATAGCAGCCTCGGTCTCGACGATCTCGAGCTCGCCGGGGCGCCCCGCGATCGGCCGATAGCCATAGGCGCGACCGCCAGCGTGGCGGCCATCGCGGACCACGCCAGCCATACCGCGGCGCACCTTATGGACATTGTCCTCACGAAACATCTGGCCAATGAGGCCGCGCAGGCCGATCGTCAGCGTATCGGCCTTGCCCTCATGCACGGCCACGATGTCAATGCCGGCGAAGCTCAGTCGCTTATGCAGCGCCGCCAGATCCTCCATGTCGCGGGAAATGCGGTCGAGCGCTTCGACGACCAGCACGTCAAAGTGCCGGTCGCGGGCTGCCTCCATCATGGCGATCAGGCCTTCGCGGCCGATAATCGATGCGCCGGAGCGGGCGCGATCGGCATAGTCGGCAATGACCGTCAGGCTGTTCCGGGTGGCGTAAGCATGGCAGAGTGCCTGTTGATCCTCGATCGAGCGATCACTTTGCAGCTCCGTTGAAAATCTGGCGTAGGTTACCGCCCGCCGCCCGCTCATGGAAATCTTCCTCTGTCGCCTCGCCGGCCTCTATCGCATCCAGCCGTGCCTGGCGTCTCGCCAAGGCTCGAACGAAGGTGATTAACGCCTCCTTCGCCGGATCCTGCAAGGGTTGGCGAAGAGACATCAGCCGGCCGAGCTGCTGAATGGCAGCCGCGCGAGCCTCAGCTCGTCGCATTTGCGGATGGTCTCGCGCGAGATCAGGCCGCCATTGCCGCCCCGGCCCATCGATCCGCTATCGTCATAGGTGATCGCGTCAAGCAGCGCGTCGATCGACTTCAGGAGGGCGGGAAGGGCGAGGTCGGCTTCGGCGGCCTCGGCGCTCTTCTTGTACGGCTGCGCCAGAACCACAGCCGTCATGAGCATGATGTTGCGAAGCTGCGCCACACACCGCTCAAGATGGGCTGGCGTCGCGTCTACGGCCGCAACGGCGTACTCGGCGGCAAGACGGTCAAGCGTCGCATTGATGGCCTCGGTCGGGCCGGCCAGCCTATCTCGCTCCGCTTCAGCCTTCTCGGCGCGGGCCTCAAGCTCGGCAATGCGGGGGTCGGGTTCGAGAGCGCGGCTGTCGCTGGCGCCGCATATTGGGCACTCTGGGGCGGCGTCCGGCTCCGCGTAGGCACAGTCCGCACAGGTCCACGCGCGCTTGGCGCCAAGGAATGCAATGGCGCAACGCCGGCATTGGCTGAGATAGTCGCCCGGCGCCCAACCGTGGCGAGATGGCCGGTCGTCCCGCTTCCACGCGCTCTTCTGATCCGTGCTCATGTCGTCAGCCATTTCCGATCTCCTTCAATGCCTCGTCGCGCGCGCGGATCATGAGCGGCCTCCGAAGATTGCCGGGTGCAGCCGCACTGTGGTGCCGTTGATCTCGACTAGGCCGTTGTCGCGAAGCTCTTTCCATGCGGCGTTCCAATGTCCGCCGCGCGGCTGCATGCCGAGCTGTTCGGCGATCCATTCGCGCGAGCCTTGACGCGTTCCAAGGCCGTCGCTCGTCTCGCCGAACAGAAACCGCAGGATCTTCGGCGCCGCCCCTGACAACACGCCTGCCCAGATGTCGACGACCTCAGCCGCTGTCGCAGGAGGCCGTGCGCCGGGCGTCGGCGCGGCGTGTTCGATCAGGCCGCCGACGTCGCGGATCATCCCGCCGTCGATAAGTGCCTTCCGGCCGGCGTTGTAGTGGCCGCCGCGCGCCTTCAGGCCAGCTAGCGTCGCGACTTGGGTCCAGGTGCGCCGCACCGGCGGGCTGGTGTCGAGCACGGCAAGCATCTTGCGCGCCGCGCTGTTGAGGGTTCCCTCCGCGCTCGCCTCTGCGGAGGGATGGGGCCGGCGGTCGGGTTGTTGACGGTCGTTCCCCGCGGGGCCTGCGTCCTTGCGATGCCGCGTCAGGGCGGCGGCAGTCACCGCAACCTGATCCGACAGACCGGCATCGGGGACGGGCGAGCCCGCTGGTATCTCATCGATTCGCAGCGCGTCGAGCGCCGAGCGCATGCGTGTCAGCTGCAGCGCCTGGCCGCGCCGGTAGCCCAGCGCCTCGCCCTCAGCGAGCCCGCGCTGATAGCCCCGCTCCTCGGCGTCCTTCACCTGCTGCGCCATGCCGGCTGCGGTCTCGCCAACGGCCTTCAAGGCGTCGCGAGCGCCATGTGAAGTTTTCTCGCCATCCGGGATGGTCGAAAATCTTAACATGGCCCTCCGGATGGCCTCGATATCGACGGCGGCCGCCGCGCGCGCCTCGACGACCGCCTCGCCGTGCTCCGGCGTGCGACTGGTATCGAGCGTCGTGATCGATGGAAAGGTGACGCGATCGAGCACGTCGAGCTGCGGCGACCATATCCAGCCTTCACCGCGCGCGAGTTTCGGCAGGCTCCGGAGCACGTCTCTTGCTGCATCCTCGTCGGCGTTACCTTTGACCCAATCCTGAAGCGCCTTGCGATCCTGGGGACTGGTCAGTTGCATCGCGACGAGCGACTTGTTCATCGACATGACGCTCTTGTCGAGCACAGCCGGCCGCTGCGTGATTGTCAGCAGACGAAAGCCTCTCACTCGGCCACGGCGCGCGATCTTGTCCATCGCGCCCTTCATTCGCGCCTGCTCAGGCATCGGGTTTTGCGGCGCAAAGGCGTCAGCCTCATCGACCACGAGATGCAGAGCGATCCTGTTTCGCGAGTAAAGTGCTTCGAAGAACGGCGTCATAAATTTGGCCGTCTCGCCGCCGGTCATTTCGGCGGTGCAGATGATCGACGCTCGAACGCTACCGCCAGCGATCAGCCTGCCGAGGTCGCCGCCATCAACGCCTTCAATCGGTATGTCGGCATGTTCTCCACCGAAGACGACGACGGGGAAGGCCGGCTGGTCGCCGCCGGAGGTGGTGCGCAGCCCGTACCAGACATCGAGCGGGTCGATGATGCAGATGCGATGATCCTGCCACAGCAGTTGCTCAACGATGCCTTTGGCAACATAGGTTTTCCCGGCTCCGGTGGTGCCGATGATCGAAAGAGCCTCGTCCAGAGCTGCGGCGGGAATGGGGCTGGTCATGGCGTCGCCTCGAGGATGTGAAAGCGCTTCTTGCTAATGCCGGCGAAGCGCCATCCGGCGAGATAGAAGCAGTGGCCCCAGGTCGGACGGCCGGTACGAATGGTCGGCTTCACCAGCATCGGGTCTACAAAGGTGAACAGCCTTTCGCCGGGCCACCGGTCCCACACGATCGCCATGGCGCTGCGGAGCAGGTCGCTCGCCAGTTCGCCTTGCTCGCGGCGATAGACCGTGCATTCCACGCCTGTCTGTCCATCGTCACGGATGGCCTTGCGCCAAGCGCACACGGAAGCCGCATCAGCTCGGATTAAGACCAGCTTGAAGCCCGGGCCGACAATCAGCTTCGTCCGTCGCGCGCGTCGGCGCAGAAGATTGCGTTGCGCGCTGTAGTGGCGCTCGAACATCGCGCGGGCGCTGGCGTCCCCGTCGCGCACTTCGATCCAGCCTTCGCCGATCAGGAAGGGCTGCGTCATTCTGCGGCCTCCCGGAACAGCGGCCCTGCAAGACCGGCTAGCCAGTCGTAATCCTCGTAGATCGTGCCGTGCCGAAGGCGGTCGATGACCTCGGTCAAGGTCGTCTCGCCAATGGCGCGGGCGATGGAGGCGTGCGCGTTCATGGCTTGGGCTCCGATAGGGCGGCGCGGGCACGGCGCTGATCGCCAACCGTGAATTTGGCCGCGCTGCCGTAGTAGCGCGCATCCCAGTGGCCCATTTCGACAAAGACGGGCCGGTGATCATCAGGAACGCCGTCGCCCCACTCTGCGGCCTCCGCCGCGAACGGCTTCAGCGCCTCCCGCAACCGTACGATCTCCGCCTCGGCTTCGGCCAACTCCTTGCCCAAGTCCAAGATGCGGTCGAAATTATCGGTTGCCGTCGTGTCCCGCTCATTCTCCGCCGCCGCGAGCTTGGCTTCGGCCTCTTGGCGGGCGGTGCGCTCGGCTTTCCACCCACTGATCATGTCCGCCACGGTCGGCGGGTGGCCAATTCGCTCTTCCTCCACTTCGAGCATGGCGACGTAATCGCCCAGCAGGTCACTCATGCTGGCCTCCCTCGGCTTGGGAGAGGGCGGCGCGGACGGCAAGCATGGCGTCGGCCTGCGCATATGCCCATCTCGCCTTTAGCGCAGTGACCTCCGTGCGATCGGCCCAATCAAACGGCCCATAATCTGCAGGAGGTATCCACACGCCGATACCGGCCAGCGCCTGCCCAGCAAACCAATCGCGCAGGCTCATGCCGTGATGGTCGACCGTATGCTCAGTTGCGGCCAACGGAAACGCGGAGCCGCCATCATCGATCTGTTCGGCCATGATCAGCGATCTCCCGGAAAGTCGAAGCTCGCTTCCGCAGCCGCATCTTCGGCCTCGACCACTTCGTCGACGGCCGCATCGGCGATTTCATCGAAGCCGGCGAACCATGCGGCGACGATCTCGCGACCGGCGGCCATGATGTCGTCGGGAACCTCGCTGCGCTCCTTGCCGGACTGCGCATCGGCGCGGCCGCGATCCATGGCGGCGGCTGCGGTCACGCTCTCTTTCGGCTGTGTCTTGGCGGGGGCGGCCGAGGCGCGGCGCTGGGGGGCTTTCGCGCCGGCCTCGGCCTTCTCCGGCACTGCCTGGGAGGCGGCTGCGGCGGATTGCTGTTCGTCTTCGATGACCACGCCATCGGCGTCGTGGGCGGTCGGCTTTTTATCGACCTTGCCGGCATTGGCGAGCTTGTCGAGACCTTCGGCGAGGTTCTTCGGCTTCTCGCCGGGAGCCGGCTGCTTCGGGAACATCTCCTCGGCCGTGGCCTCGCCGCTCTTCAGCGCCGAGTGCATGCCCATCAACGTGGTCATGTGTTCCAGCGTCAGATCGTCGATGCCGCCGATCCCGAGCGCGGCGAACACCTGCTCCGGCGTCGCGCCGAACGCTGCGAATGCCTTCATCGCGCGGTCGCGCCGCTCGGCAAGCGTCTTCACGTCCCCGGCGATCACCTGCTCGACAGCGGCATAAGCCTTGCGCCAGACCGCCTTGGGGACGGCGCCGAGGATCGCATTGCGCTTGGCGATCGAGCACGCGGCGTTGCCTGTGACGACGATCATGTCGTCGTTGAGCAGCTTGCCGTGCTTGTCCGATATCCGGCGCCGCACGCGGGCCGTCGTCGCCGCGTTGGTCTCCAGGTCATGGAAGACGCCTTCGGCCTCGACATACTTCTCGATCCGGTCGACGTGAACCACGCGGGCGCCGACGCGGCAATTGCCCCACTGGCTCGCGATGATCTCGGCAAGACGGACGCTCGGACCCTTGATCGGCTTCCCGCCGCGCGGCAGCGCATAGATGCACTCCTCCGCACTGTCATCGTCGATCGTCGCGAGGCTCATGATGTTCTGCACCGCGCGGGTGACGCTGCGAGGATAGGCATGCGCCGTGGTGATCTGCTGATCGACTTCGGCACGGGCGAGGCTCACCGCCAGGCTCTGGTTACCGGCCGCATAGCCAGCCGGCAGGCCGGACGCGACGTCGCCGACTTCGTTGATGGTTTCGATCGCCTGTCCGGCCATGTCGTTGTGCTCCTGAGAGTGAAGGGGGAAGCCTGCCGGCGCCTCAGCGACGCTTGGCCTTGAAATCCTGGAAGAACTCGACACCGGCGATCGCGCGCGAGCCCTTGTGGATGCGCATGTGCTGGCGCAGCGCCTTCTCGACCGCCTCGGCGGGGATAAAGGGCCGCAGCGCATTCAGATCCACCGCGTCCGGATCGACGATGCGAAACGCCCATTCGGCCTTGGCGCCGTCGAGGGTCACCGGGGCAACTTCGAGGCGCTCGGCGCGCTCCGCTGCGGCTTCGGCCTTGTCTTCGGCCTTGGCGGCGGCGACCGGGCGGGCCGCTGCCGCCTGACGCTCGGCGATCTCACGCTGGCGCTGCTCTTCCTCGCGCAGCTTACGGAGTGCTTCCTCGCGCCGGCGGCGCTCTTCGGCGGCCAACTCGCGGGCGCGGTCATCCTCGACGCCGACGAAGAACTTGCGCATCTTCTCGGACCGCTCCAGCAACGGCCGGAAAAAGTCGTCGACCGTGCGACCGGCCTGAAGGTGAGGATCCTTCTCGTCCGTCCGGATCGTGTCGACCTGCTTGAAGAAGGCCGCCGCATCCTTGCGAATCTTGGCGACCGCCTCGCCGGTTGCCTCGTCGATGATCTTGCGCGGCGCTTCGTTGGCGCGGGCCGCAAGACGCTCGACCTCGGCAAAGAGCTCGGCATGATCGAGCGCCAACCGATCGGCGAGCGGGGGATTGTTCGCGCCAGCATGTTCGCGCGGGTTCGAGGCAAGCACTGCGGACATCAGAATTCTCCCTGGTATGCGGCGACCGAATGGATCGGCGCGGCCTTGATGCGGATGGATCGGTAGGAGGAGGGCGCCACCGCATAGGCGTCGCGGTGAACGGTCTTGGCGGTGATGACGCGGCCGTCGGCGAGGCGCGCGGCGGCGGCCGTACCGAGCTTGGAAATGAATTCGGCCTTGATCTCTTTCAGGCGGCGATCGGCGGCGCTCTTCTCGCCGACAAGACGTTCATGCTCGTCGACCAGCACAGGCAGCGCGTTGTCGCCGGAAAGATCGATCGTCTGGCCATCGTCCTGGCCGAACATTGCGGCGAGCGCCTCGCCGTCGCGGGCGAAGTCGGGATCGGGCGCGGTGCCTGCCTCGACCATGCGCCAGAACCGGGCGGCGGCGTCATAGACGCGCTGAACCACCCCGGTATGGATCGGGACATCGACGACGTAGAGATCCAGATCGAAGCCGACTAAGGCTCCGACAGCGGCCCATGATGCGCCGCTGAAATAGCCGTCAAGGATGGCCTGGACGCTCACCCAAAGGGGCGGGATGACGTCTCTCGTGTCCGGGTCAAGCCACTGATCGCGGAAGATGTGCGGATAGACCGTCTTGATCTGCAGGACCCCGGTGCCGGGGCGCTGCGGGTCAACCACGAACGCGTCTGGCGTCGATGATAGCCGGGCCATCCGATCGACGAACATCTTCCCGCCTGGCATCGGATTGCTGATAACGTTCCATAGCGGGTTCGCGCGGCGGACGCGGTTAAGGGCGACCTCTTCAAGATCTCGTCCGCGCTCCATCGCCGGATTGTCGCTCTGGTCATCCGCAATCGTGCCGCTCTTGAGGCCGTAAAGCTGGAACGGCGTGTAGTAGGAGTGGACGCCGAGCAGACCACCTGCAGCGCTGGCACCGATATTCGGCCGGCGCGCGGCAAGCCACGCATCGCGGCTCTTCGGCTTGACGATCTCGACGGAGGCGGGAACGCGGAACCTCATGACCGCCTCCCGCCGAGATCTTCCACGACATCGGCCGCAACCGGGCCGATGCGACGGAACGGATAGACGGGATCGGCCTCGTCTTCGTCCTCGATGATCTCGCTGGTCGGCTCGTCTTCGGCGCGCGCGGCGGTGAAATCGCCATGGATGCGGAGCACGATGGCGAGGGCGAGGGCGCAGAGCGAACCGAAGATGACCAGGGTTATGAGGGTATCGCCAGTCATGGTCACGCCCGTTTCCGCTTGTCGTCGGAGCGCTTGCTGCCACGATCGGAGATATTGGCTTGGAAGAAGCGCGCCTTGATGTTCTGGAGGTCGGCCTCAGTCAGGTGCTTGTCGACGACCTGCGATCCCTTGATCGACTTGCCGACAGCCTCAAAGAAGCCGCCAGCCTTGATGCACTCGGCGCCAGTACAGTCGCGAAGCGCCTTGCCGTTGGGCAGCACAAGATCGAGCAAAATGACGCTGCGGATGTTGGCCCGCACCTCGGCGATGACGGCGGCTGTGCGGGCGGCCGTCTCCTCCCTGTTCCTCCGTACCAGAGCAATGGCAACAGGCTCGCCGCGCGGACGGCTCAGGCGCTCAACCTTGTCCTGCGACACGCCCGTGCGTCCGAATGCGACACTGTCAGGCACTTCGGTATGGACGGTGTGGACGGCCGCCATGCGCTCGAAATAGTCGACGGCAAGAAGATCGAGATAGGCCGGGTCGGCCTTCATCTTGGCCACGAAAGCGTCCTGCGCTTCCTTGCGAGATCCGGCCGCGATCTCCATCATCGTGGCGCGGAACACATCAAAAAGCGGCTTCGTCATAGCAGTGCCTCCATGCCTTTAGTTTCAAGTTCTCGGACGAGCGTGAGTGCGGCGCGAGCCAGCGCGCGTCGGTCATTTTCGCGAGCGCGGTGCTGCTGATATCGGGCGGGGTCGGCTTCGCGGTAGATCGCGATCTTTTGGCGATCGCGGCGCTTTTGCGCATGATATTGGCAGTCGTCAGAGCAGTATTTGGCAGTCGCGATGCGGCTGGGCGAAATGATCTCGCCGCACTCTTTGCAAGGTCGACGAACTGCTACTTTGCGCGCCTCACGGACGCTCCGTTCACGGGCGTTCGTCGTTGCTCTCATGCATGCATGAGAGCAAAACTTCGCAGCGCAGCCACGATCGACCACGGGGCGCCCGCAGCCCTTGCAGGACAAGGTCAGATGCGTCGCAGACCGTGGCAAAGCTCGCCTTGCATAGCGAGCCCGGGTTCGGCACTCAGGGCCGCAGGTCGTGCACTGCATATCACGATGCTCGATCCCAACCCCGCAGATGACGCACGACCGCATCACGCCACCCTCGCCATTTCATCCGGCCGGAGCGCGCTGTCTCGCCTGAAGCCGCACGCCTCCCATTTCGCCAGCATCGCCGCGGCATAGGCGCGGTGTTCGGCGCTGATCTCGCCAGCAGGCTGGCCATCCAGGTCGACCCGGTGCGTTCCGGTCACGACGGCAAGGAAATAGGTCGGGCCGAGCGTGTAGTCCTTCAGGAAGAGCGCGATATGGCCGCGCATCATCTCCGGCATGGCAGCCGCGATATCGTCGGCAATGCCGATCTTCAGCGGCAGCTTCGGCGCCCCGTGCGGAACGATGGCGGCTGGAAAGCGCTCGATCAGGATGGCGCGTGTCTTGTTGGCGTAGCGGCGCAGATGTCGCGCCGGCTTCCAGAGCGGCTTGGTCTTCATGCCGAAATTCTCCAGGAAATGTCGGGGGCGAAGTTCTCGACCTCGTCGATCGGCACGACCTCGATCCGCGTGAACCGGCGCTGATAGCGAAGCGCAATGCGGGCCTGACGAAGGTCGACTAGACGGTCTGGGCTGTAGGCGAAATGTCCGGCGCGGCCGAGCTGCCGCTCGCAATCGATCCGCGCTTCGCAGCGCTGCAGACGGTCTGCGATCGAGACGGGAACCGGGCCGTAGAGATCGGGATAGAGCGCGCGCTCGATCCGCTTCGGCTGCGCCAGCAGGCGGCGGGCGCCTGCCTTGAACACCTGGCACCACGATTGGTGGGCGCGGGAGGCCAGCGCTCTTTCGAGATCGACCTGCGGTAGGCTGAGAAGGTTGCGGGGGAGAGCGGTCATGATCAGACCACCTTCTGCGCAGCTTCGGCCTCCGCCATGCGGCGCATGTCGGCCAGAGCCTCATCATTGGTCTCGTAGAACCGCGTCGGGCTTACAGGCAGGTCAGGGTTGCTGGCCCGATAGATCAGTTGGGCGGCAAGGGCCGTGCCGTGGAACCGCTCCAGCGCATATCCGGCTTCGCCGGCCAGATGCACGACCCATCCTGCCCGGCAGTGCGTCGTGTTGCAGGTATGCCAACTACCCATATCGAGCGCATTGGGTTGCGAGACGGCCTCCAGAACGCGAGCATGGATGTTTTCGATCGCCGGGATGACAGGCGGCGCAAAATCGCTGGACTTGCCTTTCTTGCCCGAGCAGACCGAGCAGCCCGAGCAGTCCGAGCAGCGCGAGCAGTACGAGCAGTCCGAGCAGTCCGAGCAGTCCGAGCAGTCCGAGCAGTCCGAGCAGCGCGAGCAGTACGAGCAGTCCGAGCAGTCCGAGCAGTCCGAGCAGTCCGAGCAGCGCGAGCAGTACGAGCAGTCCGAGCAGTCCGAGCAGCGCGAGCAGTCCGAGCAGTCCGAGCAGCGCGAGCAGTACGAGCAGTCCGAGCAGTCCGAGCAGCCCGAGCAGTACGAGCAGTTGGTGCAATCGCGACAGTTCTTCAGGCTATCGAGTGCGGCCTGCGCTGCCTCACGGCTGCCAAACCATGAGATCGAACAGCGGTTGCCATTCGCGTCGGTAAGCCAATCAGTTTCGGGGGAGTTGGTCATTCGAGGCTCCATCGCGCCGGTGGGCGGCTGATGGAAAATATGTTGCATGAAACACAACTATCCGTCAAGTCGAAAGTTGCATGAAAAACAACGCAGTGCTACTTGAGTGACGAAACCAACGCCGGAGATAGCCATGGGCATGATGGTGAAGATCGCGGAAATCGCCGTCGGCGAGCGCCACCGCAAGGATATGGGGGACCTGAAAGCGCTGGCTGAAAACATTCGGGAACAGGGTCTCTTGCAGCCGATCGGCATCACGGAGGACAAGGTTCTCGTCTTCGGCGAGCGCCGCATGCGCGCTTGTGAGGCCTATCTGAAATGGAATGAGATCGACTGCCGGATCGTCAATGTCACCAGCATCCTCGAAGGCGAATATGCCGAAAACGAGATGCGGCGGGCGTTCACGCCGAGCGAGCGGATAGCGATTGCCGAGGCGGTTGAGCGCAAGCTTGGTGAGCGCCGCGGGCGACCTAGGCCAGCAATTTCAAAACTGCAAGGGAAAGAAAATGTGCCCAATCGGGCACAATTTCCAACCGGCACCAAGTCTCGAGATATCGCTGCAAAGGCCGCGGGCTTTTCATCGCACCAGCAAATGGAGCGTACCGCCAAGGTCGTGCAATTCGGCGCCCCCAAAGTCGTCGAGAAGATGGATGCCGGTGAGATCTCGATCTCAAAGGCTGCCGAACTGGTCAACCTCCCGGCCAGAGAACAGGTCGCGGCGGTCACCGGCCCCACCGAAGCCGATGCTGCAGAGAAGCGTGAAGAGGCCACGCGCCAGCTCATTGCCGACACCGAGCACTCCGTCGCCGTTTACGGAAGCAGCGCCTACACCGACTATGTCCTGAAACATGGAAGGCGGCCGGATAGGGAGACGGCCGCCACCATCGGCGCGCTGCTCGGCGGCCAGGTGCGCGCCGACGACGGATCGATGCAGCCTCCTAAGAGCGCAAGTCAGAAAGCTGCGGAGAGAGATGAACGGGACGGGCGGAAGGAACGGAGCCTCATCGCCGGGGAGTGCAGCCGCGCGACCTATGCCATCGCTAATCTTGGAGCGAACAAGCTCTCGCCTGCGGAAGTCGCCCGAAATATCGATCGGTGGCAGGCTCCAACCATCCTGGCTAACCTCGAAAATGCTGTAGATTGGCTGAATCGCTTTGCAAAGGAGTGGCGCGTCCATGTCAAATAGCTCGACACTGAGCAGTCTTCGCAATGCTCTCGAAAAGATCATGATGGAAATAGGGGCAAAGGTCGACGGAGAAGTCTCCAATGCCGATGCAATCGCTGGGCTGAAAGCCCGTAATGCAGACGACATCAAGGCGCTCGCTCCGCAGTTGATCAATATCGCACTGATCAAGCTCGCGAACGAGGTTGGCGGCCGCAAACGGCGCGCGACGATGACGACAAGCGGCCCCGATCTATTCGGCGCCTATCCGGGCGTGCCCAAGATGATCTCTATTGCCAGAGGCAAAAAGCGGAACACGCTCAAGTCGTCGTTCCGGGAGGCTGATCTTTGGCTCATCGCACACGAGGCCAAGGTGATACCGGACGGGACAGTGAAAAACGAAGGTTTCCGGAAGTTCCTCGACGATCATCGCCCCTACATGAAGAACATCGACGACACGCTGGAAGATGCGGTAGCCGCGAAGCTCGCAGAAGAGAGCGGGAACCGAAAGGAGACCGGATCTTGATGAACAACGCTGAGCGCCACAACGCCGTCGTTGGATGGGTCATGGACCAGCTTCAGGCTGGGCAGGAAATCGATATTGGCGAGATGTCCAGCCGTTTCCCGGACATCACGAGCGACCAGATCGACGCGATCATGATCGACGTGCGTGATCGGCTCGCCGAATGGATTGCGATCGAACGGGACGAGGTGAAGAAACTCGAGCGGATCAAGACGCTGATGGCCGGAGAACATGAGGATGCTACCGTCGGCGAGGTCGCGGCCCGTAAGGCCAGGCTTGGCGACTCCCTCGCGATCGAGCTTCTTCGGCAATTCGAGGCTGAGCGGTAGACATGGCCCCGCGTCCCAAGTCTCCCCGCGAGCGCGCTGCCCGCGCGCTATGCCTCCGCGCCGGCAATCCGGAAGACACTCGCTTCGAGGGTCGCCCGATGTGGATGAGCTACCTCGACGAGGTTGATGCCGTTCTCGAAGCTGCGCTGACGGCGGAGGAATGGGCGCAGATCAAGGCTTTAGGGCCGGAGTGAGAATCTGAGCCCTCACGATGCGCGGCGGATCGGGAATGCGGTCTCGATCACACGGATCATGCGCTCCCGCTCTTCATCAGAGCGATCCCTGAACAATCGCGCGAGCCAGTCATCATCGGGGTGCCGAAAAAGAGCGGCTGGCTCTGGCGGGTCTCCGGCCTGTAGAAACTCGGCAAGCGGCTGCAGGTACTTCTCGCTCGGAATGACGCCATCAAACCAACGAGACACGAGCCCTTTGTCTGCTCCCGTGCCGCGCACGATATCGGCCTGTTTCTTACCGCGTCGCTCCGCCCACTCGACAATGTAATGGGTGCGAGGCGGCGTTTTGTCGGTGTGAATGCGAGTTGTTGTTGCCATGCGCAACTCTATGCGCGGTGCGGCGTAGCCGTCGTCATCGTCAAATGCAAACCTGCCCGTTGACGACGAGTTGTGTTTCATGCAACATCTGTCGTCATGACCGACATCAATCTCGCCTCTCTTCTCGCCCCGCGCGGGCTTCGGTTGATCGACGTGGCTCGAGCCGTATCGGTCAACAAGGCCACTGTGACCCGATGGGCACAAAAGCACGTGCCGGCTGAACGCGTCCTTGAAGTGGAGCGGATCACCGGGATCTCCCGCCACGACCTTCGCCCGGACCTCTACCCGCGCGAGGAGCGCGCCGCATCATGACCCTCGGCCCCGTTACCCTTCTCCTGTCGCTGCCCAATGGCGGTGCGCTCTACCAGGAGATGCTCCGTATCCGGCAATCGAACATGGTCGGCGAGACACCCATCAATAGCGGTGCCGCGCTGCGGCGCATCGGACCGATGATCCGCGCCGAGTGGGCATCGCTTGGTGGACCGCATGACGAAAACGGCCGGCCCATCCGCAACACGATCCACCGGAAGCATTACGCGGAAGTCTTCCGCTACGCACGACGCCACGGCATTCGCATTCGCGGCAATGCGCTGATGGCGTTCGGTCTGGCTGGCGCGAACGCCGGGCAGCGCGCCTTGATGTTCCTTGCGGATCTGCGGCGATGATCGCTTATTCGTCCTCCTTGCTGGCCTGCCTGCGCTTGGCGGCCGCGACGAGATCGCCGAGGATTTCCCCGATTGACCCGCTTTGGCCGCCATACTGTCGGTCAATCCATTCGCGGATGATTGCGGTCTGCTCATCGTTTCCGGCGACACGGTTGCCGACGAGCATGTGGACCTCTTCCAGAAAGTCGTCATCCGCAATTTCGCGGCGACGCAGCGCGGCGACAACAGCGAAGACGATGAGTTCGAGAACGATGAGCCGGTCTTCGGCTTCCTTCGTTTCCATGTCGGTCGACCTCCATCCGATCGGTGTGGATCGCGGCGGCGCCATGCCAGTGGCCCGCCGCACATATTCAGCATGGCGGTTTCGTCGCTCGGCATCAATGAGGCCAGCATCATGACCCTCTGGCTTTCAACGACCTTCTGGCTGTCCGTCACCCTCAAGGCCGCCGCGCTCTTCACCCTGACCTGCCTCTTATGGACGGCGCTGACATGAGCCAGAACCATTTCGATCATGAATTCATGAAGATGCAGCGGTTCGTTCGGCGCGTTTGGATCGGCACCGTCATCGGCACGGTCGCGGCCTGGGTCGCCATCATCTTCGTCGTCTGGAGGCTGCTGTAATGGCCTCTCGCTCTTTTCCCCTTCCGCGCGCGACATCCTCCCCGCGTGTGGTGGCGGCGCCTCTCGGCTTCCTGACCCCAGCCGAGGGGCGCCGTTGGCCATTTCAACCGGGCGCGCGGCCATGAACGCCCCGGCGCCGTCCGAGACGTCGTTCATCGCGCGGCTCCTCGCCGCTGCCGACGCGTCGCTGCGCGCCGAGCCGGCCGATTTCGTCCTGCCTTCATTTCCGTGGTTGCCCCGTCCCCGTCCTGTCGACGCGAATTTGCAATGCCGTGACGCGGGCGTCACCGCGCAAGCAGAGGTTTCCTGCACATGAGCCCAGCTCCCCTTGGCCGCAAGACGAATGTCGATGACCTGCAGGCGCTGAAGGCGGCAACGCGCCGTCTCGTCGATGCCTGCGGCGGGCAGGAGAGCGCGGCGTCGATCACGCGCGTTTCGCATCAAACGATCAGCCGCTATCGTCTCGCCGATCGCGCCGAAGACTTCATCCCGGCCGATGTGCTGCTCGACCTCGAGGCCGACGCGGGCGACCCGATCGTAACCCGCCAACTGGCGGCTCGGCAGGGCTGGACCATCGTCCGCGCCCATGCGCAGGCGACCGGGGCGACGCTGGTGCAGTCGATCGGCCAGATCACGCAGGAGACATCGGATGTCGTCATCGCGGTCACCGGCGGCCTTGCCGATGGCGATTTCGACGCGCGCGACATCGACCTGACCATTCCCGAAATCGACCAGGCGATCGAACGGCTCGCCGGTCTCAAGCAGGCGCTGCTGATCATGCGATCGGGCGCCGAACCGGAAAGGAAGCTCTGACCATGGCACGAGGCCGGAAGAAGAAGCAGGAATCGACGGGGCCGAAGCGCCTGCCGTCGGTGGAGGAGGTCAAGGCGGCCGTCGCCGAGGTCTCGCGGCAAAAGGCGCACGCCTCCGAATATGGTGGCCTGGCGGGGCAGGCTACGAAGACCTTCACCGAGCGCTACGGCATTCATCGCAAGGCTTTCGGCTTCATCGCCGGCCTCGACAAGATGGACGATCAGAAGCGGCAATCGTGCCTTAGGGACGCGATGATCCTTGCCGATCGCCTGGGCTATTTCGACCAGGCGGACGCGTTCGACGATCTCGGCTCGGCTGTTCGAGACGTCATCGATGATGCGGCGATCGGCAACGACGCCGAGCGCAAGGCGCGCACCGAGGCCGAGCTCGCGGAGGATATCCCGGCCGTTGACAAGACGGTGACGGAGCGCCTCGCCGAACAGGAGCAGTGGGACAGCGCCAGCGAGGTCGCCAAGGCGAAGGAAGCGGCCGCGCGCAAGAAGGCCGGGCGGGCCGGGGCGGCTGATCAGGCGCTCTCCGACGAGATCGACGCCACGCTGCGGCCGAACTGAGTGCCTGACATGGCGGACGCAACGCTGCTCACATTGGACCTGGCCCGTCAAACGGGCTGGGCTGAGGGCGAGCTCGACAGGTTCCCTCGGCTTGGGACCGTTCGGCTAACGCCGGAGGGCGCGCACTACACTGATCTCCATCTTGCCCTGTTCCGGCACCTCTGGGATCGGTTCAGCGCGTTCCCGCCCCGCTATGTGGTCATTGAGGCGCCGATGATGCGCCAGCGCAATCCGGCAGACGAAGGAATGAGGCTGATTGGCCTTGCAACGACTGCCGCTCTCGTCTGCAGGCTTAAGGGGATTCCCCCGCCAATTATTGTGCATCCATCGACCGTGCGCGCTTTCTTCATCGGCGGACACCAGTTCATCTACAAGGGTCATGCTCTTCGTGGGAGCGGCAATCTCGACAGCGAAGCGTCGAAGTTCTGCGTCATGGAGCGCTGCAGGCGGCTTGGCCTCGATCCCAAGAATTATGACGAGAGCGACGCCGCTGCGCTCTGGTACTGGCGCGCCGCGCAACTCCGGCCGGCGCTTGCCACGGAATTGACGCCGCTCTTTGCGGGGGCCGCGGAATGACCAAGGTGTCGCTCTCCCGTCAGATCCAGGCCGTCGACGTGGCGCGCCGCCGCATGAATGGCGGCCCGGCTCCACGGCAGGCCGAGGCAACGATGATCGCGGCCGACCTCGACGCCGTCGGCACCACGCTTCGCTGGCTTCAGGCCAATGAAGAGGCCATCCGGAAAATCAAAGCAGAACAAGGAGATGCAGCATGAATGCCATTGCCAATGCCATGAACCTGATCGCCGCGGAGCGCGATGCGGTGCAGGCCGAAATCTCCGCGCTCACGGTGCAGGTCACCGGGCTGGATACGGCTCTCGCCGCGCTGCAGGCGATCGAGGATCGCGGCTCGACCAGGATCAATGTGCAACCGGCTGACGACGCCGAGATCGTGAACCCGGTCGCACCGGCCGTTGATCTCCCCGCCGAGCCTCAGACCAGTATGGCTACCATCGTCGAGGCCGTCGCCAAGCCGGCCATCATCCCGCCCCTGCCAGCCATTGCGCCCGGTAGCGCCGAGGCATTCTCCGACCTGCTCATGGCCGACCTGCCCCGGCTGATGACCGAATTTCCGCTTGGTCCGACCGTCAAGGAACTGATCAGCGAATATGGCGCTGCGGACAGCAGGGTGCGCGAGGCATGCCGGCGCCTGCACATTTCCAACCGCGCGCTCTTCGCCGCGAACCAAACCACGGGCTTGCTTCATCTGACGCCCCGTCGTGCCAAGGCGAACGCAGCATGACCGGCTGGACCGAAGACCAGGTCGCCGACCTCCGGGACTATGTCGGCCTCGGCTATCCGCTGGACCAGATCATAGCCGAGACCGGCCGCCTGCGCGGCGAGGTCGAGGCGAAGCTTGCCGAGGTCGGAATCCCGGCATCGCCCCCTTTGAACCTGGTCGTCGCCTCGGCGCCGGCCGGAAGGGCGGAGGAGGGGAGCCGTCCAACGCCGGCGCCTTCCTCCGCCAACCATCGCCCCTGGGGCGACATGTCGACCGCCGCCACCATCGCGGCCATCCAGTCCGGCCTGGCCGAAGGCCTGAGCTTTGCAGCAATCGGCGCAAGACACGGCGCGACACGGAGCGCCGTCTCCGGCTTCGTCATGCGAAATCGGGACGCAATCGGCGTCGAGAAGCGCGAAGCCGGGTCGAAAGCGCCAGCGCCTCGTCCCCCACGAGCGCCCGCTGCGCGCCTGCCCGCTACGAAGAAGGTCAGGCGACCGGCGCGGACCAAGCGCGTTGCCGCCCCCTCAATCGTGACCCCTGTACCCGCGCCGCGGCGCGCGGCCGTATTGCCAGCATCGCCTGTGCTGCCCACGGGAACGCACCGCGTATCGTTTTTGAAGTCGCGCGAGTTCGTCTGCAAGGTATTGCTGCCCGAAGAGCCGGTGACCCATTACGGCATGGTCTGTGGCAACCCAGTGCCGCCGGGTCGCAAGAATCGCGTCTGCGATGCGTGCTCGACTTGGTTTTTCTCCCGCGTCACCGTCAAGCTGGCCGAGGAATTGGCGACGGCCCGGGATGCGCGCCGGAGGGTCGCCTAGATGGCCGATGACACTTTCACCCTTCCGGATGCCAGCTTCGCCGAGGTCGCCGTCGACCTCTTCCTGATCGCGCGGGATCTGGCGGGGATCGTCTCGCAGCTTGAGGTCTTCGCGGCGCGCTGGCCGAGCACGGCCGCGACCATAACGCTTACCGATACCAAGGCCAGCGCCGAGCGGGCAGGGCAGATGTATCGCTTCGTCAAGGCGATGATCCCGCACGAGGCGGCCATTCGGTCGGCTGTTCAGGCGCTGCAGCCCGTCGCCGCCCCTCGCGAGGAACGGGCAGCATGAACCAAGGCCAGCCCGGTACCGCGTCGCGCTTGTTGCCGCAGAATATCGATGTTGAGCAGGCGCTGCTTGGGGCCATACTGCTCAACAACAAAGCGCTCGATCGCGTTGCCGGGTTTCTGGAGCCGGAGCATTTCGCCGAGCCGGTGCATGGTCAGGTCTTCGACATCGCCACAAAGCTGATCCGGTCCGATCGGGTCGCCAGTCCGGTCACCCTGAAGAGCTTCCTGCCGCCCGATCTCGCCATTGGCGATCTGAACGTGCCGCAATATCTCGCGCGCCTGGCCGCCGAGGCGACGACGATCATCAACGCGGAGGATTATGGCCGCGCGATCTATGATCTCGCCGTCCGTCGCTCGCTGATCAAGATCGGCGAGGACGTCGTCAATATCGCCTATGACGCGCCCGTCGACATGACGGCACGATCCCAGATCGAGGACGCGGAGGCTCGCCTCCTGCAGCTCCTCTCTGGCTCGGCGACGCGGGAGCGAACTGATGCCGCGATCGGTGATATTGCCGATCGGATTGTCCAGAATGTCGAGAACGAAGATGCTGCTTCGCGCGACGTCTGCACTCCGACCGGCTTCAATAACCTCGATCGCCGTATCAGCGGCGGCTATCGCCCTGGGCGGCTCTATGTGATCGCCGGCCGGCCCGGCATGGGAAAATCGGTCTTCGGCGTAGCGTCCAGTCGCCGTGTGGCGCGTAAGGGCGGCGGCGCAGCCTTCTACTCGCTCGAGCTCGATCAGATGGAAATCGGCGCCCGTGTCATGGCATCGGAATTGTCGATGTCGTCACGGCCGATGACCTATGCCGAAATCCTTACCGGCAATCTCGAATCGGGTGGGTACGAGAACATCCGTTGGGCGCGCGACAACCTTGCCGCAGCGCCATTGCATATCGACGCGGCCGGCGGCTTGTCGATGCACGAGATCGAATCTCGCGTCCGTATCGTCAAGGACCGCTTCGAACGCGCCGGCACGCCGCTCCGTGTCGTCTATATCGACTATCTCGGGCTCATCAAGGCGACGGACCGCTACAAGGGCAACAAGGTCCACGAGATGGGCGAGATGGCGCTGCACGCGAAGACGATGGCGAAGCGCCTGGGGATCGCTGTCGTGCTGCTGGCGCAGCTGTCGCGCTCCGTCGAGCAACGCGATGTCAAGCGGCCGTTCATGTCCGATCTTCGCGACAGCGGCAACATCGAGGAGCACGCAGATGTCGTCGGGCTGCTCTACCGTCCGGCTTACTATCTCGCGCAGGACGCGCGCGTGAAGGCCGGCGACCCGGAAGCGATGCAGGAGCTCGCCGACTGCCAGAACACGCTGGATCTCGATCTGGGCAAGAACCGCCTCGGCCCGACCGGGAACGTGCCCCTCTGGTGCGACGTCTCGCTCTCCGCTGTATCAGACCGACAGATGTGATTGGGGATCGGCATGAGCGGCTCCCCCTGGATGAAATTCTACCCGAGAGACTGGCGCGGGGATCAGGCACTTCGTGCCGTCTCCATTGGCGCCCGCGGTCTTTGGATGGAATGCCTCTGCATCATGCACGAGGCAGAGCCGTATGGGCACCTCCTGCTCAACGGCGAGATACCTGGAGATGACGCATTAGCGCGCATGACAGGAACATCGGTGGACGAACTCCGCGAGCACTTAGCGGAGCTTCGACAAGCCGGAGTTCTGAGCGTGACACGCAAGGGCATCATAACCTCTCGCCGCATGATCAAGGACTTTTCCAAGGCTCAGAAGGGCACCAACGCGGTCAATAAGCGCTGGTCGCAAGTCACTGAAACCACAGAAAAAAAAGACGGACCTAATAGGTCACCTAATAGGGTACCTACGCATCCACCTAATACCCAGAAGCCAGAGTCCAGAATCCAGAAAGAAGATGCTTCGCTGCGCTCAGCATCCGCGCCGCGCGGCAAGCAGGAGCTCGATGGGATCGAAGCGCGATGTCGGCAGGCTGCCGGCCTCGTCGACGACGCATCGCCAAGCTTGCTCGATCTATCGCCGATCAGGACCCTGCTCGACAAAGGGTGGTCGCTAGAAACCGACATTTTGCCGGTTCTGCGTTCAGCCGAAGCGCGGGGAAAGCGTGGCCGAACTTGGCTCTACTACGTTCGAATGGTCGAGGAAGCGAAGGCGAAGAACGACGCAATCGGACGGCCGCCGCCGTCCTCGAAGATCCCGGCCGACCAGGCGTGGCGGAACAAGATCCTCGAGTTCAAGCGCTCCGGCCTATGGCTCGCCGACTGGGGAGAGCGGCCCGGATCAGCAGGATGCCAGGTCCCGGCCGATATCCTTATCGAATTTGGATACGGGCAGCCAAAAAACGAGCGGGTTTAGATCAACAAATGTCAGCGATAGGGCCGAAAATGTCAGCACAGACGACAAATCCCGCAGGGCGCTGGTTCGTCTGCGCGCTTGGGTTCGGGGCCACCAGAAAGGCGCCGTTGCGCGGTGGGGAACCATCCGAGCACGAAACGGTGGTTGAGCTTTCCATGGCCGAGGCCGGCTTCACGAGCTATGTGCCGCGGATGAAGCATCGCTTTCGCAATCCCCGGTCGCGCAAGATCGTGGAGCGGAAACGCATCCTGTTCACGGGCTATGTCTTCGTCGCCGAACCGCGCGGTGGCATGGATTGGCTTCGGCTCAGGGCCTGCGACGGCATCGGCAAACCGCTGCAAATGGACGGATGGGTGCTGACCTGCCCGAATGGCTATGTCGAGAAGATGCAGGATGCACAAGCGGCGGGCCGGTTCGATCGCGACGACATCGTGACCGACGCGGAGAGCGGCCGCGCCAAACGCCACCTTGCGCGGCACCGTTTCGCCGTCGGCACACCGGTCCGGGCGAAAGACGGACCCTTCGCCGGCTTCAGCGGGCTCGTCGAGGATGTCGTCGGGCAGGGCCTGATCAAGGTCGCGATTGAGATATTCGGTCGTGCAACGCCCGTTGAGTTTGCCGATAACCAGTTGGAGGCGTTGCGATCTGCATCTTGACATCGCCCGCGAACACGTCCCATATCTGGCGCCAGACGACATCGGGGCGCCAGTGCGGACCCAAGCGAACGCTTGGATGGCAATACGCCGGCCCATCAGGGGAGAGCTTCGTCGCTCCCCGTCATCAAAAACTCGACCAAAATTCTGCGGGATAGAGCAGCCAGGTAGCTCGTCAGGTTCATACCCTGAAGGCCGGTGGATCGAAGCCACCTCCCGCAACCAAAAAGCCCGATAGGGCTACAGAGGCCCTTGGGCATCAGGATGATGCGGGGACGTTCGCGACGTAGCGCTCGGTAACGGCGTCCCGGCCGGTAAAAGTCCGGCCCACTGGCAGTTCGGCGCGGTGCGCCCACGTCAGTCTCGCCCAACACAGCCGGGGTTTGCGCCGGTGAGGACCCGAGCAGTGGTCATGGCAACGCTGGTGGATGGGATCGCCGGCCCGCGTCGAAGCCTCTCCAAGATCTGGTGACCAGCATGACCTGCATCGCCTGCAGCCGTCGCCGTAAGGCCATCAAGGCCGCCGCCTCGAAGGCCGGCGCCACCCTCAACCAGGCCGTGACGCGCGTCATCGCCTTCAAGAAGCGTGTCGATGTCCGTCCTCCCAAACGCACGCCGTGAGGCGTTTGCCCGGGCGCTCGCCACGGGCGCCTCGATCTGCGACGCGCAGGAGCAGGCAGGCTACAAGCGCAGCCGCGCAGCCGGCAGCCGCCTTGCCGGGCTCCCAGACGTGGCCGAACGGGTTGCCGAGTTGCAGGCCGTGGCCGCGAAGCGGATGGAAGTCACCATCGATTCCCTCGCGAAGGAACTCGAAGAAGCCAGATTGATCGCCATCGCAGAAAAGCAGGCGGCTGCGGCCGTATCTGCCACCATGGGCAAGGCAAAACTGTTCGGCTTCGGCGTCGAGAACAAGCGCATCTCCGGCCCAGGCGGAGGCGCCATCCCGGTCGAAATCGACCTCTCGAAGGTCTCGAATGAACAGCTCGACGCGCTGGAAGCCCTCTTCGGCAAGATTGCCGGTGGATCCGGCGGCGATGATGACGGCGATCCGAGCGGAGAGGCGGAAGCGGGAGGCTGAGGCCGAGCGCGAGCGCCTTGCTCGCGATATCGAAAAGATCCGGGCGCGTTGCCAGACGCTGGCCGGGTTCGTTCATGAGGCGTGGCATGTGCTGGAGCCCAAGGCCCACCTGGTCTGGGGTTGGGCTCTGGATGCAATGGCAGATCATCTCGAGGCGGTCACGCGCGGGGAGATCACGCGCCTCCTGACGAACTGCCCGCCGGGCCTGATGAAATCGCTGTTGACGTCGGTGTTCTGGCCGGCGTGGGAATGGGGCGCGGCCGGCCTTCCGCATATGCGCTATCTCGCATCGTCCTACAGCCAGGACAACGTGATGCGCGACAACACGAAGATGCGCAGGCTGGTCGAAAGCGAGTGGTACCGAACGCTGTGGCCGGAAGTCGCGCTGTCGCCGGACCAGAACGCAAAAGGCAAATTCGAGAATACGAAGTCTGGCGGCCGGGAAGGGCGCCCGTTCGCATCCATGACGGGCGGCCGTGGTGACCGCGTCATCATCGACGACCCGCATTCGACGGAAACGGCCGAAAGCGCGATCGAACGGGCCAACACGATCCGCATCTTCCGGGAATCGATCTCCGATCGCCTCAATGATCTCGACCGGTCGGCCATTGTGATCATCATGCAGCGCCTGCATGCTGATGACGTCTCCGGAACAATCCAGAGGTTGGGGCTTCCCTACGAGCACCTCTGCCTGCCCATGGAATTCGAGGCGCCGCGGAAGGCGACTTCAATCGGCTTCATCGATCCGAGGACGCAGGATGGCGAGCTTCTTCTGCCCGAGCGGTTCAGTCGCGATGCAGTCGAGAAGCTGAAGGTCGTCAAGGGCTCCGTTGCCTATTCCGGCCAATATCAGCAGCGCCCGACGCCTCGCGAAGGTGGCTTGTTCAAACGCGCCTGGTTCGACGGCAAGATCATTCAGGTGGCGCCAGTCGGCACGCGCTGGTGGCGCCATTGGGATCTGGCTGCGACGGCCAAGAAGACATCGGCAAGAACGGCCGGCGTCAAGATCGGCAAGGCGCCGGACGGCAGGATCATCGTCGGCCATGTCATCACGACACAGTCCGAAGGGCACGAAGTTCGTAAGATCATCCGCGCCACGGCAGAAACCGACGGCCGCGACGTCCGCATCAGCCTTCCTCAGGACCCGGGGCAAGCGGGCAAGGTCCAAAAGGCCGATCTGGTGGCGATGCTCGAAGGCTTCGTCGTTCGCGCGGACCCGGAGACGGGCGACAAGGTGACCAGAGCCGAACCGTTCTCGTCGCAGTGCGAGGCGGGAAATGTCTACCTCGTGCGTGCCGAATGGAATGACCCTTATCTGGACGAGATCTGCTTGTTCCCAGGAGGGTCGTTCAAAGACCAAGTCGACGCGAGCTCGGGCGCTTTCGGGCGGCTTCTGGACCCAAACGCTCACAACCCGGAAACATGGATAAAGGCCTTCGCCGATGGCTAGCGCATATGTCGAGTACGGCGTCGTGGCCCTTCCCGCCCCGACAGGCTTTTCGAGTGGGGCGGGCAGCTCTGTCTATGGAAAGTGCGCCGCTACCGAGGTGCTGACGTTGAGCGCGTCGCAGGTGGTCGGCACCGTGACTGGTGGCGCCGGCAAGAATTCGGTCCGCGTGACCGTGGATGCAGCCGCGTTCGTCGCGAAGGGGTCGACGCCGGACGCGTCCGCCACCACGGCCACATCTGCAACGGATGCAAAGCGCTATTTGGCGGCGGGAACGTCGATCGATCTTATCCTCTACGCAGGGCAAAAGATCGCCGTCCTGGCTGCATCGTAGTCGACTGACGAGGCATCATGACCAAGAAGCCTCGCTATCGGGTCCAGGCCGCCCAGCACCAGACGGCAGATTCGTTCCAGAATTTCGCAGCGCGCCTCGGCATCGGGGCGGAGAATGTCTCGTCCAGTGCGAACTATGGCTTCAACCCGATCACGCGCAACCGCGTGCTGTTGGAGTTCATGTACCGGGGCTCGTGGCTCGTTGGCCAGGCCGTCGATTGCGTCGCGGAGGACATGACGCGGGCTGGCATCGACATCGTGTCGGACGGCGCCCCGGATGACCTCGGCAAGGTCAATGAGGCGTTTGTCGATCTCGGTATCTGGGAAAGGCTCTCGGAAACCATCAAGTGGTCGCGTCTCTACGGCGGTGCGCTGGCGGTCTTACTTATCGATGGGCAGGACGTGGGAACTCCACTCAGGTTCGATACGATCAAGCGTGGTCAGTTCAAGGGCCTCCTCGTCCTCGATCGATGGATGGTCACCCCGGAATTGGCTGAGGAGGTCAAGGAACTCGGACCCGATCTTGGCCGCCCAGCATTCTACACCGTCACGGCGAACGCGCCGGCATATCGCGGAAAGAAGATCCACTACAGCCGCGTCATCCGTCTGGATGGCGTCGAACTACCATACTGGCAGCGGATTTCAGAGAACGGCTGGGGGATTTCGGTCCTCGAACGGCTCTACGACCGGATGGTCGCGTTCGACAGCACGTCGACCGGCGTCGCGCAACTGGTCTACAAAGCGCACCTGCGGACAGTATCCGTCGATGGACTTCGTGAAATCCTCGCGGCAGGCGGCGCGCCGGAAGCCGCTCTGATCAAGCAGTTCGAAATGATCCGCCTGATGCAGTCGAATGAGGGCCTAACCCTGATCGACGCGAAGGACACGTTCGAGGCGCACAACTACACATTCTCGGGCCTGTCAGACGTGCTGCTGCAGTTCGCACAGCAATTGTCCGGCGCCTTGCAGATCCCGCTCGTTAGGCTGTTCGGACAATCGCCGGCCGGGCTGAACGCCACCGGCGAAAGCGACATCCGCAATTATTACGATGGCATCGCAGCGCAGCAAAAGTCCAAGCTTCGCGGCGGTGTTTCGAAAATCCTCGATCTCGCCTGGCGGTCGTCGATCGGTGGGAACCCGCCGTCGAGCTACAGTTTCGTATTCAATTCGCTCTGGCTGATGTCGGATACAGAAAAGGCCACGATTGCCGTTGGCGTCACCGGCGCCGTCGCGCAGGCTTACGAAGCCGGGATCGTCGACCGCGAGACGGCCATGCGCGAGCTACGGCAGTCCGCCGATGTGACCGGTGTCTGGACGAACATAACGGACGAGGAAATCCAGGCGGCGGATGACGACCCGCCAGAGCCTAGCGAGGGCGGCGATGTGCGAGAACTGCCTGACCTTGCCGCAATTGTCGCTGACCTCGGTGCTGACGGCGGATCGGGCAGGGGCGAAATCAGTCTGGATCCGGGCTCGGAAGGCTGAGACCAACTATGCGAAGCAGCTTCGCAAGGTGGCACGGCACGTCGGAGATATCGTCAGTGGGTTCGATGTCGAGGACCTGTCATCGGCGCCGCTGATCGAGGAAGCGTTGCGGCGGTATGCCGGCGTCATCTCAGGATGGGCCGAAGCTGCCGGCAGCGCCATGGTGGCGGAAGTCGCGGCGCGCGACCTGCAAGCGTGGAACAGCATTTCGAAGGAGATGGGCTCTAGGTTGCGACAGGAGATCGCGAACGCCCCGACAGGGCAGGCAATGCGGAAGGCGCTGAACGAACAGACGAGGCTCATCACCAGCCTGCCCACGGAAGCCGCTGATAGGGTGCGCCAGATCACTCTGGAAGGCATCACCAAAGGCACGCGAGCCTCTGAGATCGCTGCGGAGATCATGCGCACCGGAGAGGTGACGCAGGGCCGGGCAAATACGATTGCTCGAACCGAGGTGAGCCGCACGACGACCGAACTGACCAAGGCTCGAGCGGAGCATGTTGGGTCGACACATTTCATCTGGCGGACGGCGGGGGATAGCGATGTCCGGCCGACGCACCGGGCCCTGAACGGCAAGGCGTTCCGATGGGATGATCCGCCGGAATGCGACCCCGGCTATCACGCATTGCCGGGCGCGATCTGGAACTGCAGGTGCTGGCCTGAGGTGGTGGTGCCGGAGGATTAGGGCTGGAACTGGCGCTTTGGCGCTGTCAGTTGGTCCTTAATCGCTTGCTGATCTATGAGCATCAGCACGAGATCGTAGGTGTTCTGGTACACATACGGGTTGTGCTCATCCATGAGCCTCCCGATCATTCCAGACGCCTGGGCACGTATTTCGCCCGATAGGTTCGGCCATAGGCCGACGAGCATGTTGTAGGTTGCCTGCTCAATGCTGATGCATCGATTGTACGCGTAGCGGTTGTCATCGAACCGCCAACTGCATGCGCGGTCGACATCGACAATTGGCAATTCGCTTGCCGCGGCATGATGGGTGGATCCGACCGCGAACAAGACGATCAAGGCCAGCACGACAAAGACGCCGCGCAGGAAGCCTGGGAACAGGATCGCGAAAAGGATCAAAACCAGTATGGCGACGATCATGGTGCTCTTCCAGAGGAAGCCGGCACGATCGCATCGCCTCAACCGGAAGTCTAGTCTTCGGGCGGGGGCAGATACCCATGCCCGACAAGCCAGTCCCGGATGATTCGACGGATGGCCTCGGATCGGGAAGGTTTATCGGTCTCGGACGCCGCAAAAGCGTCAATGCCATCTAAGTCAAGCCGTTGAAGGCGTGATCTGACAAGCTCGGAATCGATAGGAGGGCGACCGACCTTCGGAATTTTTGTGCTCATCAATTGACGTGCATCGAATTTATGAGCATAAAAATAAACGAGCCGAGATGAGGGTGCAACCTCAATCTCGGCCCTAACCGAAGCCGATCATATGAGGATCGAACTAATGGCTGCTCACCAGTCTATCACGCATGGACGCTCGACCAAGGCCGCCGCCGCCGTGGCACTCATTCTTCTCAAGGCGACGTTGGTCGCCGTTGACCTTGACGATGGCGGTACGGGTATCACCGTCGTCTTCAATGGCCCGGTTCTTTCGGGCGGGGAAGTCGTCAGGTAGTTCATAGCCGACCCCAGGGTGTCGCCTTGGGCGATTGAGAGAGAAGACCCTAGAACTGCTGCCCGTTGATAAGGCGCGATGCCGGCGGCTCGAAATCGAGCGCGGATTCGGCAATGCCTGACGCAGGATCTTCACCGGCTGCAATGCGTTTGAGCGCATCCCGGTAGTGCACGATGACTTCGGCTGCCTCCCATTCTGTCGTTTCCTCGGGAACGCAGGTGGGGACGGCGATCACCTTCCCGAGCGGCCTATTGCCCTCGTTCATGAATGAGGCGGCTGAGGCCGCCATATCCCGCAGTTCTTCCAGCAAATCGTCAACATCATACGGCGTGCTCGACATGGGCGCGGCGGCTCTGCTCATCCATTGGAGGATGCACCATGGTTCTTCCCGCATACGTCCGCAAGGGCAAGGCCTCCGCTGCGGTTGGCGATTTCGCCTCCCTTGCCGTCACGGGCGGCGCGACAGTCGGCGGCATGGCCACCGTTACCGGCCTGCTCACGGCCACCGCGAATCTCGCCATCGGCGGATTCGAGGTCCAGTCTGCAGCCGACGCGCTCACGGCCTATGCGGGCGGCGGCCAGACCAATGCGCTGCAACTGGCCAAGGGCGTCAACCGCATCTCGACCGTCGCGACGGCGGCGGACTCCGTGAAACTGCCCGCAAGCGTCGCCGGCATGGTCGTGTTCGTCATCAACGGCGCCGCATCGAACTCGATGCAGGTCTTCGGTGCCGGAACCGACACGATCAATGACGTCGCCACCGCCACGGGCGTTGCCCAGGCAGCGGGCAAGTCGGCCGTCTACATCTGCCCGGTCGCGGGCAAATGGTACCGCGTTCTGTCGGCCTGACCCGGAAGAACCGCCATGTGGTTCCTGCCGGAGGAAAAGATCGGCCTCACCAGATATCGCACGCCGGAGGGGTTCCTGGTCTGCGAGTCCGTCCCGATCGCGCGCACCGGCATCATGGCTTACGGGCCGGGAGAAATCCCGATCGAGCCGGGTACGGACGGCATTATCCGGATCGAGCGCTCTGAGAGCGATGTGTTCGACCCGAAGACGATCGCATCTTTCGCCGGCAAGCCGGTGACCGACGATCATCCTGACGAGGATGTGACCCCGGCTAACTGGTCACAGCTCGCCAAGGGCGAAATCCACAATCCACGGCGCGGCGATGGGATCTGGTCCGATTGTCTCGTGGCGGACCTCTTCATCAAGGACGAGAACGCGATCCAGATCGTCCTCGACGGCAAGGTTGAAGTCTCGTGCGGCTATGACGCCGATTATGAGCAGATCGCCCCCGGCCGAGGGCGCCAGCACAACATCATCGGCAATCATGTCGCCCTGGTCGAGAACGGCCGGTGCGGTCCCAGATGCTCCATAGGAGACAAATCCATGACGGCGAAGAAGAGCTTCGCGGACCGCATCCGGGCCGCGTTCAAGGCACGCGACGTGGCCGAAGAAGAGTTGGAGGAGGCGCTGAAGGAAGGCGTCCCCGCCGGCGAAGAGGCCAATGGCGCAACGCATGTGCATGTTCATCTCAACGGCGGCGAAACCAAGGCTGTCGAAGCCGAGAAGGCCGCGGACGAGGGTGAGCCGGCAGACCCGATCGAAGCCCGTTTTGGAAAGATCGAGGCCGCGATCACCGCCATCGCCGAACAGGTCGGCAAGCTGGTCCAGGCTGAGAAGGCCGAAGCCGAAGTCACCAATGCCGATGAAGACCCGGAGAAGAAGGAAGGCGACGACGCGACCAAGGATGAGGACGTGCTCGAGGAAGGCGACGTCACGCCGGCCAAGACCGCCGATGCCGCCGGGCTCGCCTCCGAATTCACCGATACCATCGCACGGATCGAAATCCTTCTGCCCGGCACGCGCGTTCCGACCTTCGATGCCAAGGCCGACGCCAAGAAGGTGCGCGACAATCTGTGCGCCCTCCGCCGCAGGGCCATGACCCAGGCGCTCGATGACAGCCGCGCTTCGGCGTTCGTGAAGCCGTTCGCGAAGGACGCCGCCGCCATCAAGGCCATGACGTGCGATGCCGCGAAAACCGCCTTCATCGCGGCGTCCGAAGTTGCCAGCGTCACGAACAACTTCTCGGCGATCGGCGCCGACAAGGCGACCCGAGACGCTAGCAATGTCGGGGTCAAGAGTATCGCCGACATCAATAAGGCGCATCGCGATTTCTGGGCCGCCCGGTCCTGAAGCACTCCCGCAGCCAAGGAAACTGAACCATGGGTAATGCAATCACCTACCGCATGGCGGCCGGAGTGCCCGGCGCCGTGAACCGTGTCGAACACGCGACGATCACCCCCGAGGTCATCGATTCCGGTACGCCTCCGACCGTCTATGGTGCCTTCGTGAAGGTCGTCACCGGCAAGATCCAGCCGTTGGCCTCCGGCGATGCCGGCACCGTCGCCAAGGGCCTTCTCGTCCGCCCGTTCCCGACCTCCGGAAACGGCACCGACGGTCTTGGAACATCGACCCCTCCGACATCCGGTATCTGCGACGTGCTCCGTCGTGGCTACATCATGGCGACGCTAAAGCTCGGCACCGCCGCCAAGGATGGCCAGGTCTATGCGGTCACCACCGCGGGCGGTTCGGTCGTGGTCGGTGATATCGTCACCTCCGCGTCGCCGGCTGGCGGCGGCACCGGCGTGGCGGTCACCAACGCGTTCTTCACGGGCCCGGCCGATGCCGGCGGCATTGTCGAGATCGCCTACAACATCTGATCCGACGGCCCAAAGCGGCCGTCCTTCCCCCGCCTCGAACCGCCCTTAGGCAAGGCAAGTGGCGCGTCATCACGACGGGCCCGTCCCTTGATGGAGCCTCCTTCATGTCATTCCATGCCCGCAGCTTCGCAGGGTCGACGGCGCTCACCCCGTCCCGCCCTGCGCTGATCCGTGCTCGCACCCGCGACGCGGCCCTTACCTATGACCGTCGCACCGTGGACAGCACGGGCGCCTTCCTCATCGGCGAACTGGAGCGTCTGGACCAGACCCTCCATATGCCGCTGGTGTCGGTCACCTGGTCCCGCGATATCGACCTCCGCGAGGATGTGTCGATCGCCGATGAAACGTCGTCCTTCACGAACTCCTCGTTCGCGGCGGCAGGCGGCATCAATCCCGGCGGCAAGTCGTGGATCGGCAAGGACGCCAACGCAATCTCCGGCGTCTCGATCGATATCGGCAAGACGGCCAATCCTCTGTACCTCTGGGGCACCGAGGTATCGTGGACCTTGCCCGAGCTCGAATCGGCGATGAAGCTCGGCCGTCCGGTCGATGCGCAGAAGTTCGAGGCGATGCGCCTCAAGAACAACATGGACATCGACGAGATGGTCTATGTGGGCGACACGACGCTCACGAAATACGGTCTGGTCAACTCGACCGCCGTCACGAACGTGACCAACGTCGCCAATGGCGCCGGCGGCTCGCCGCTCTGGGCGAACAAGACCCCGGATGAAATCCTTCAGGACGTGAACGAGCTTCTGTCCAGCGTCTGGGCTGCTTCCGCCTGGGCGGTGATCCCGACGGAGCTCCGCCTGCCGCCGGCCCGCTACAGCTACATCGTCGCCAACAAGGTGTCGAACGCCGGTAACGTTTCGATCCTGAACTACCTCCGCGAGAACAACCTCGCTGCCTCGAACGGCCAGAAGCTGAATATCCAGCCGCTGAAGTGGCTGAACGGCTACGGCTCCGGTGGCACGGCGGGCGATGAAACCACGACCAGCCGCATGATGGCCTACACCAAGGACCCGCAGCGCGTCCGCTATCCCATGACCCCGCTGCAGCGCACGCCGCTCGAATACCGGTCGCTCTATCAGATGACGACCTATTTCGGGCGCCTCGGCGTCGTCGAGTTCGTCTATCCCGAGACGGCAGGATATCGCGACGGCCTCTGAGGCCGTCCCAGGGCCGGCGCGTAGGCGTGCCGGTCCCGTTCCCTTTGCCGGAGAGCCCGAATGTCGCAAATCACCGTCCTGACGCCGTTTCTGCTCAATCTCGGCGGCACGATCAGGAAGTTCGAAGCCGGCGTTGTTGAGGTGGATGAAGAGGTCGCCTCGCACTGGTACGTCAAGCTGTTTTCGGAACAAGTTGCCGAGCCGGAGCCCCAAGCCCCGGCGCCATCGGATGAAGCTCAGGGCGCGCCCGAGCCTGACCGCGGCGCTCATCCGGAAGAGTCATCCGTCGCCGTTGAGGATGATGGATCGACGCATGTCGACACGCCGGAAGATGTCGATGAGAAGACCGCTCTCAAGGCGGAAGCCGAAGGTCTCGGGATCGAGGTTGACGGCCGTTGGGGTGTCGCGCGGCTGATGGCCGAGATCGAGGCCAAGAAGAACGCCGCATGACCGTCACCGTCTCATCGTTCCGAGCTGACTTCCCAGAGTTCGCCAGCATCGTGACCTATCCGGATGCCATGGTGGCGTTCTGGTTGACCACGGCGGCCAAGCTCCTGTCGATCGACCGATGGGCTGAATTGCTCGATCTGGGCACCGAACTGTTCATCGCTCACAATCTGGCGCTCGGCGCGCGAGACCAGAAGGCAGCGGTGGCCGGCGGCATCGGCGGATCATCGGCCGGCCTTGTTGCTTCCAAGGCTGTCGACAAGGTCAGCGTGTCCTATGACACCGGCGCCGCTGCAATTGAGGGCGCGGGTGCGTGGAACCTCACGACCTATGGCACGCGCTACATCCAGCTTGCGCGGATGATCGGTGCCGGAGGCCTCCAGTTGTGACCATCAAGATCACTGTCGATCGCGTCGACGACCTGATGAAGGCCATCAAGAGCCTGACGCAGGACCGGGTGCTCGTGGGCGTCCCGGCCGACAAGGGCGAACGCCAGCCCGGCGATGAAGACGAAGGCCCGATCAACAATGCGGCCCTCGCCTATATCCACGACAACGGCGCGCCGGAGGCGAACATCCCAGCCCGGCAGTTCATGATCCCCGGAATCGAAAACGCCAAGGACGCCATCGCGAGCCGGCTCAAGGCAGGCGCCAAGAACGCTTTGCTCGGCAAAGTGGATGCGGCCGATATCGCGCTGAACCGGGCCGGGCTCATCGCCCAGAACTCGATCCGCAGCAAGATCGACGATGGGCCATTTACGCCCTTGGCGCCGGCCACGCTCGCCAATCGCAGGCGACGCGGCCGATCGGGTGAAAAGCCCCTGATCGACACGGCCCAGATGCAGCGCAGCATCACCTATGTGGTGAGGAAGAAATAGCATGCCCTTGCTGGACGTATCCGATGTGCTCGCGGACCCGGATTTCGCGGACACGCTCACCCTAACGCGCGCGACGCAATCGGTCGGATCAGACGGAATCGCGACTCGAGCCGAGGTGGTGAGCACCATTTCCGGTGTCGTTACTTCGAACAGCGGCGATGTCCTGAAGCGCTTCCCGGATATGGCGAGGGTCAGCGGTTCGATCCTCGTCCACACCACGGCCCGTCTCGTGGCGAGCGATGGCCCCACGGAGGCCGATCGGCTGACTTGGCAGGGCCGCGATTACACGGTGTCGGTGCTCAATGACTATTCGTCCTATGGCGCCGGCTTCGTCGTCGCGGGCTGCGAGCTGCTGCAACTGACATGAGCAACACGAGCGCCACGGGCGGCTATCTGGTTCCGACCGGAACGCCCCCGGCTGAAGACCTCGATCTGGCGAAGGCGCTGCAAGCCGCCGTGGCCGGCATCACCGGATTGCCCGGCGATTTGGTCCGTCCGCGTTGGCAACCGATCCCGCCACAACAGCCGGCCGCCGATATGACGTGGGCAGCCGTAGGTATTGTCCGCGCCACACCCGATGCCAACGCGTCGATCATGCATATCCCATCCGATGCCGGCGGGGATGGTGCCGATCATATGCAGCGGCATGAGACGATCGAGGCACTGGCTTCGTTCTACGGCCCGTCCGCCTCGGCCAATGCCGCCCGACTCCGCGACGGTCTCGCGCTGCCTCAGAACCGCGACATGATCCGAACCGCAACGACCGATGCGGGCGTCGATATCGGCATGTCGTTCATCGAATGCGGGACGGTCATCTCCGTTCCCGATCTCGTCAATCAAACGTGGCTTCGCCGCTGCGACCTCCCCCTCGTTTTCCGCCGTCGTGTCGATCGGGTCTACCCCGTCCTCAACCTGCTTTCGGCTGAAGGTACCATCGAAGCCGATTCCGGCCACATGCAATCCTGGGCAACGGAGCCATCCACATGACCGCAGGCCTTTCCGTCAGCGATGTCGTCAATGTCGACATCGTCATGTCCCCACTGGCGACGCCGTACCGCAATTTCGGCGCCGGCCTCGTCGTGGGCTCGACCAATGCAATCGATACGCGCGAGCGCATCCGCAGCTATGCGACGATCGACGGCGTTTCGGGCGACTTCTCGACCACGGACCCCGAGTACAAGGCCGCGCTGCGGTTCTTCTCCCAGAGCCCCCAGCCCGATCTCCTCTACATTGGCAAATGGGCCGCCACGGCGACGGCCGGCACGCTCAAGGGCGGCGTTCTGACGGCGTCCGAACAGGTCATCAGCAATTGGACCGCGATCACCACCGGATCGCTCAAGATCACGGTCAACGGCACGCTGAAGACGCTCACCGGGCTCGATTTCTCAGCCCAGACCAATCTCAACGGCGTCGCGACTGTCCTGACCACGGCGCTGTCCGGCGCGACGGTGGTGTGGAACGCCATCTATGGTCGGTTCGAGGTGACCAGCCCGACCACGGGCGCATCGTCGACCCTGACCTATGCCACAGCGGCCGGCTCCGGCACCGACATTTCGGCGCAGCTCAAGTTGACCTCCGGCCTTGCCTCGGCGCCCGTCGATGGCATCGTCGCAGAAACGCTTGTGACGGCCCTTCAGGCGCTCGCGAATGTTTCGGGGGATTGGTACGCGGCGCTGATCGCGGCGACGCTGCCGAGCAATTCTGACGTTCTGGCGGCGGCCTCCTATATCGAGGCCAGCGCCAAGAAGCGCATGCTCGGTATCACAGTGCAAGCCACCACGGCCATCGACGGCTCGTCGACCACGGATATCGGCTATCTGCTGAAGGTCGGCAACTACAAGCGGACATTCGTGCAGTACAGCACGTCGGACGCCTATGCGGTCGCATCCTTCTTCGGCCGTGCCGCCACGGTGAATTTTGATGGGTCCAACACGACCCTGACGATGAAGTTCAAGACCGAGCCCGGCATCGTTGCGGAAACGATCACCGAGACGCAAGCCGCCGCGCTCAAAGCCAAGCACATCAACGTCTTCGTCAACTACGACAACGGCGCCGCCATCATCCAGGAAGGCGTCATGTCGAACGGCTACTTCTTCGATGAAGTGCACGGCACCGACTGGCTGGAAAATCGCATCCAGACCGATGTCTGGAACCTGCTCTATACCAGCTCGACGAAGATCCCGCAGACCGACGCGGGAACCCACCTGATCGTCATCACGGTCGAGGCGGCTCTTGAACAGGCGGTCACGAATGGCCTCGTCGCGCCGGGCGTCTGGAACGCGGCCGGCTTCGGCCAACTCGCGCAGGGCGACACCCTGACCAAGGGCTACTACGTCTATGCCCCGCCGGTCTCGTCTCAGTCGCAGGCCGATCGTGAGGCGCGCAAGTCGGTCCCCATCCAGAGCGCAATCAAGCTCGCTGGCGCCGTGCATTCGTCTGACATCACCATCAACGTCAATCGGTAAGGGCCAGGCTCATGAGCGGCACGTATAGCTTTCTCGACGTACAGGCGGCCATCGAGGGGCCCGGAGGGAAATTTGAGCTTGGTTCGGGATCCGGCAATGCGGAAGAGGGCATCACGATCGCCCGCGCCGAAGACAAGAACACCCTCACTATGGGCGCCGATGGTTCCGGCATGCATTCGCTGCACGCCGGCCGGCATGGAACGGTGACGATCACGCTGCTCAAGACCTCTCCGAGGAACCAGCAGCTCATGACGATGTACAATTTCCAGCAGACCAGTTCGGCGAATTGGGGCCAGAACTTCATCTCGATCCGGAATTACATTTCCGGCGACGGAACGACCGCCAAGGCCTGTGCCTTCAAAAAGGTCCCGGACCTCACCTACGCGAAGGACGGCAACACGCACCAGTGGGTGTTCGATGCCATCGCGATCGATACCATTCTCGGCAGCGGCACGCCGGAACTCTAATGGGAACCGTAGTCAGGCTGGTATTCGCTCGCGTGGATGAGGGCGCCGACAAATTCGTCGATTATGCTTTGGGCCGCCACGGTGTGGATGCCATGGCCATAAGTGGCGAGTATCTGACCATCAAGTGCCGCGTCGCGCTCATCAGCCATCCAATTTGCCGAGTCATCACCTTGCGATATGAACCAGTGGAGGGTCCCCATGGCTGAATTCGAAGTCGCGGGCGTTCAGTACAATTCCCGCAAGATGGACGCCTTCCAGCAGTTCCACGTCGCGCGCAAACTGGCGCCGGCCGTGGCGCCGTTCATGAAAGCGATCGGCCCTATGCTGGTCGCCAGTCAGGCGGCCGAAACGCAGCCGGCCGCACTGGTCGAAAGTCTTCTCCCCCTCATGCAGGCCATCTCGGACATGCCGGCCGATGACTGCGACTTCATCGTCCAGAGTTGTCTTTCGGTGGTGAGCCGCAAGCAGGCCGGCGGCGGTGGATGGGCGCCGGTGTGGAACAAGGACGCCAAGGTGTTCATGTTCGACGATATCGACATGACGGCGATGCTCGCCATTGCCGCTCAGGTGATCCGCGAGAACGTCGGGTCTTTTTCACGCGCCCTTCCGTCAGTCTTGAGCACCGCGGGCCGGTAGGGCCGAAAATCGACTTTGCCAGGCTCCCAGACGGGGAGGACTGGATCATGCGGCCGGTGCTCCGAAATCTCTGCCGCTACGAAAGCCTGATCGACGGATCGATTGACCTCGTCGACGTGGCCCGCATGAACGACGCCCTCGACGTTCAGGACGAAAACGCAGCCCGATACCGCGAGGCGACAAAGTCGAATGGCTGACGAAAACGTCCTCCGCGAATATCTGATCGCGCTCGGCTTCAAGGTCGACGCGCAGAGTGAAAAGCGGTTCCAAGGGTCGCTTGAGGCGGCGGCGAAGACGGCAGCGGCCGTTGCGGCTGGCCTAACGGCGGCGGCGACAGCCATCGCGGCAACCGTCGTCAAGATCGCCAGTGGGTTCGACGACCTCTACTTCTCTGCCCAGCGGACCAACACGTCCGTCACGCAGATCAAGTCGCTGACCTATGCCCTGTCGCAGATCGGCGGCACGGCATCTCAGGCCACTGGAGCGATCGAGGGGATTGCCCGCGCTTTGCGGACCAACCCCGGAACCGAAAGCCTCGTGCGGTCTCTCGGCGTCGATACGCGGGACGCATCGGGCAACCTGCGCGACACGGTCGATATCCTTATCGACATGAACAAGGCTTTGGAAAAGAAGCCTTACTATGTCGCGGCACAGTATGCCGCCGCGCTCGGGCTTGACGAGCAGACGTTCTATGTCATCCGCACCCGCGCGGAAGAGATCAAGAAGTACCAGGAGGAGTACCGCAAGCGCGCCGCCGAGATGGGCGTGGACCCGGACAAGGCCGCGAAGGCCGCGAACGAGCTGATGACGAACTTCCGCGACCTGCAAATGCAGATCGGGTTGGTCATCGACAAAATCGCGCTCGACCTCGGGCCGACGATCACCGGCTACATGAACGAACTCAGCCTGTGGATCGCCAAACACAAAGACGAGATCATTCAGGCGGTCAAGAATATCTCGGATGCGTTCGTTGCTCTCGCAAAGGCTATCCCTCCAGCGGTTGGGGCTCTCCAGCCTCTTCTTCAGGGATTCAACGACCTGACGCAGTCGCTTATCGGCGAGAACGGGTTTCAGGCAGCTCTTGAGATTGTCCTGCTCTACATGACCGGGAAGTGGCTTCTCGGGATGCTCGGCGTCCTCGGGAAGGTCAATATCCAGTTGGCCGCGGCAATGGCGCTTGTGGCCGGGGCCGAATGGCTGACGAAGGACATTCCCCGCGATATCAAGCAGGACCCTGCGACGGGTCTTTACTACAACGGGTATTCAAGCCAGCCGCAAAACGGCGGCGGCGGCGAAAGCTGGTGGTCGCGCCGGCCTCAATGGATGGGTGGTAGCGGCGGTTGGTTCGGCAGCAAGAGCGGTGGGAAGTCTGGCAAGCCGATCAGCGCGACGGACCTATCCATCTCGCCGGAAGGCCGCGCGCTTCTCGATACGATTGGGGCGACCGAATCCCCCGGCTATGACGTGATGTATGGCGGTGGCAAGTTCACCGACTTTTCCGACCATCCACGTCAGCCCAAGGTCATCACCTCCGGCCCCAACGCCGGAAGGACGAGCACCGCAGCGGGCCGCTATCAGTTTCTCGCATCGACGTGGGACCAGATCAAGAACGAGACCGGATTGCCGGATTTCAGCCCAGAAAGCCAAGACAAGGCCGCATGGTACCTGGCGCAGAAACAGTACAAGAAGATGACGGGCCGCGATCTTGAGACCGATCTGAAGAGCGGCGACAAGGATGTAATCGCCAATGCCGGCCGTGTCCTAAGCGGAACGTGGACATCTCTGCCCGGCGGAATAGAGCAGGGGCAGGGCGAAGGAACCATGATCGGCAACTTCAATGCGGCGCTCGAACGGGAGCGCGCGCGTGAAGCCGCCAATAAGCCGGCACCAGCCCCGGAGCCACCTAAGACAAAATGGCCGGACAACTACAAGCCATCCACCGACGACTATTGGTCCCCGCATACGTCGGCGCCCTTGCTGCCTGATAGCGTTGTCAACAACAGTGCATCGAGCAAGTCCGCAACGCTGCACCAGAAGACGGAAATCAACGTCTACGGCAGTTCGGACCCGACCATCACCGGGTTGCAGGTCGAGAAGGCTCAGGGTCGGATCAACAACAACATCCTGAGCAACGTGCAGGGCGCCGTTCAATGACTATCCTCGACGACGCCGTTGCCATCATGATCAAGCCGCGCCGGATCATCGGCACGGTCATCCCGGACGTTGTGGTGGAGGAGGTGGCTCGCGACAACCTGTTCGTCACGCAGCACCCGGTCGAGCAGGGCGCCTCCATCTCCGACCATGCCTTTTCCATGCCGGTGGAACTGGAGATGCAATGCGGCTGGTCGAATAGCACGGCCGGCTATGTGGGCTATATCGATCTGGTCTACCAGGAGATGCTTAGTCTCCAGGCGATGCGCGAGCCGTTTACGGTCTACACGCCATATCGCGCCTATCCGAACATGCTCATCTCCGCTCTGGAGCGCACGACGGATGAGCGGTCGCCGGGTGCCCTCTTGCTCCGCGTCGGCATGCGAGAAGTGATTATCGTCTCGACCGAGGTTGCGTCGATCGGCAACGCGAAAAGCTCTCAGGCGATCCCGCAGAAGACCACGACATCAGTTTCGGCCGGGACGAAGCAGGTCAAGCCATCGAATGGCTATGCCGGCAACGGTGCCTAGACAAGATCATCGATCGCTACACCGAGCGCATGAGCAATCGCTTTCATGGCGCCAATGCTGCCTTCTTTCTTTCCTGTCTCAATCTCCGACAGATAGGGGGGGCCTATTCCGGCAGATGACGCTAGGTCGCGAGCCGACATATTGCGGTATTGGCGCCAAACGCGGACAGGGCTTTCCCCGGCTAGCAAGCGGTCAACGACAGCAGCAGGGATAAGCTCTTCCTCACCAGCCGCCATACGGGCACGGAAGCGATGAACGGCGGCAACGTCGGCCGCGCTTTCGCCGGCTTCAACCATTGCGAGGTATTCGGCCTCTGGGATGACGGCAAGGCGCTCGCCAGCCGGCGTGGTGATGACCTGATAGGACATGGGCGGCCCTCCTTGGCCTAGTCGTATGCTTCCCCTCGCGGGGCAATTCGGATGATGGCGATCACGGAGCCATCCTCACTGAAGATCACGCGCCAGTCGCCAACGCGAAGGCGCTGGATGCCGGCCTCACCTTTCAACTCAGTCACGTTGTTGGCGAGCGCGGCGGGGTTGGCGGCATAGAGATCGATTTTCGCGCGGATCGTCTTGGCGACGTTCGCCGGGATTTTCCGGAGAGTCCGCAGGGCGTCTTTGCTGAATGCGATCTGTTTCATGGGCTAACTATAGCTATTAGCGAACTTATACGCAAGAGAAATGTTCTCTGAAAGCGAATTAATGTGACCACAACCTATGAAATCCCGCTTTCGGCAACGCCGCAGACGTTCTCCATCACGCTCGGGACAACGCAATATCGGCTGGGGCTGGCCTATCTCGACACGATCGAGGGCAGTTGGATCCTGAATATCTCGGACACGGACGGCAACAGCATTCTTGCTGGCGTTCCTCTCGTGACCGGCCACGACCTGCTCGAACAGTATGCCTATCTCGGTTTCGCCGGAGCGCTCTACGTCGCGACGGATGCCGATCTGGACGCGGTCCCGACCTTCGAGAACTTGGGCACGTCCAGCCATCTCTATTTTCAGGTCGACTGATGGCTCAGCAGTGGATTCGCGCCGTCAAGCTGACGGTCGGAGATGATAGCGAGGAGATGGACCTGTCCGCGTTGCGGATCAGGTTCCAAGTCAGGCAAGGCGATCTTCAGACCCCCAATTGGGCAGAGATCACGGTGACCAATCCGTCACCGAATACGATCGCGAAGGCGAAGAAGGAATACACGAAGGTCGCGCTCCAGGCCGGCTATGCCGAGAATTTCGGCACGATCTTCGAGGGCGAAGTCCGGCAGATCCGCAGCGGGCGCGAGAACCCGACCGATACCTACCTGACCATCCTCGCGACCGATGGCGGCAAGGCTCACAACTACGCCGTGGTCAACAAGACACTGGCGGCCGGCAATACCTTCCGGCAGCAGGTCGACGCCTGTCTGGAACCGATGAAGGCCATGGGCGTGAAGGTCGGCTATATCGCGGACCTCGGCTCGGCAAAAATGCCCCGCGGGACGGTGCTTTTCGGGATGGCGCGGGACTGCCTCCGCAACATTGCGCAGTCGACGAATACGAGCTGGTCAATCCAGAACGGTACGTTCCAGATGATCAAGAACGGGTCCTATGCGCCCGGTGACGCGATCGTGGTTAACAGCCGAACCGGGATGATCGGCCTGCCGACGCAAACTATCGACGGGATCGAGGTGATGATGCTCTTGAACCCGATGGTTCAGCCGGGGCGGCGCATCAAGATCGACCAGGCCAGCATTCAACAGGCCGCTTTGAGCCCGGCTTATACGGCCGAAGTCGCGAATTCGATGATTCCGAGCACGGCGGACGACGGCGTCTATCGGGTTCTGGTCGTGGACCATGCCGGCGATACCCGAGGCAACCCCTATTACACGACCGTGATCTGCATCCGGGCCGATGGGCAAGGCGTTGCCCCGATCGGCTTGGCCTCGCGCGGCATCGTGCTTGACCCGAGTGACCATTAATGGATCTTCGCCAGCGGTTCGCCGACCCGACAGAGCAGCAAGACGCAGCCGGCCGGGGGCTCCAGGCCGGCATGTGGACCGCCGTCCCCTGTACCATCGTCAGCGTCGATTACGGCAAGCAGACATGCTCCGTGCAGCCCACGCAGAAGGTCGCGGTGCGTAAACCGGACGGGTCGCAGGAATGGCAATCTCTGCCGGTCCTCCCCGATGCCCCGCTGCACTTCCCAGGCGGCGGCGGCGTATCGCTGACGTTCCCGGTGAAAGCCGGTGATGAAGCGCTGGCGATCATCGCCTCGCGTCCCACAGATAGCTGGCAACAGTCCGGTGGGGAGCAACAGCAGAACGCGCGCCGGATGCACGACCTATCCGATGCATTCGTGATGGTCGGGTTCCGCAGCAATCCAAAAGCGCTTTCGGGCATGTCGTCGGACGCGGTGCAGCTTCGCTCCGATGACGGATTGGCGTCGATAGCGCTGAAGCCAAACGGGCAAATGGACATCAACACGCCCGGCGCGATCAACATCGCGGCGGCTTCGGACGTCAACTACACCGGCACGATCAACGTCACGGGCGACATCGTCCTGAACGGGATCAGCCTCAAGACCCACAAGCATACCGGCGTCACGACGGGCGGCGACAACACAGGCGGGCCGGTCTCTTGAGATATCGCAAGGTTGACGAGAACGGAGACATGCTCTTCGGCAATGGGCAGCGCGACTATTGGCGCGACGTTCCGGAGGCCCCGGCTCATGCCGTCATGTCGCGACTCTATCTGTTCGAGGGCGAATTCTTTCTCGACATCACCGATGGCACTGCGTGGAAGACGCAGGTGCTCGGGAAGTATACCGGCGACACGCGCGACCCGGTTATTCGCGCACGCATTCTTGGCACCCAGGGCGTCGTGTCAATCGATGCCTATGACAGCAACCTGAACCGCGAAACGCGGGAATTCAAGGTCGCGTCCACCATCACGACCGTCTATGGGCAAACCGTCGTCACGGGGACTTTCTGATGGCCGCTCCGGTTTGCACGATCGATGAAACCGGCATCCACGTGCCGTCATACGACAGCGTTCTGGCCTATTTCCAGACCGAATTCCGCACCATCTACGGCAGCGACGTCGACCTCGGCAACGATACGCAGGACGGCCAGTGGGTGGCGATCCTCGCGCTCGGTCATTACGACGCCTGCACGATGGCCGCGGCGGTCTACAATTCGTTCTCGCCATCCACGGGGCAGGGCGCCGGCCTATCGAGCAATGTCAAGTTGAACGGCATTTCTCGCGCCATCCCGACCAATTCCATGGTCGACCTGACCATTGTGGGGCAGGCCGGGACGATCATCACGTCCGGCATCGCCTCTGATGGGACGAACCGCTGGTTCCTGCCGGCCTCCGTAACGGTCCCCCCAGGCGGCGAAATCGTTGTGACCGCGACGGCTGAGGACGCAGGGGCGATCACGGCAGCGTCTGGCACCATCACGACGATCGCGACGCCGACGCGCGGATGGCAGACCGTCACCAATGTTCTAGCGGCCGATCCGGGCGCTCCTGTCGAGAAAGACGCAGATTTGCGGCGCCGGCAGCGTGTATCGACCGCATTGCCGTCCTTGACCGTCTTGGAGGGCATCACGGGCGCCGTGGCGACGATCGAGGGCGTCACGCGCTATGCACCCTATGAGAACGACACGGATGTCACCGACGGCGATGGTGTGCCGGCGCACTCCATTTCGATGGTGGTTGAAGGCGGTGACGCTCAACTGATCGCCAATGCCATTGCGGCCAAGAAGACGCCCGGCGCCTATACCTATGGGACGACGGCGCAAACTGTCGTCGACCGGTATGGTCTGGCGCACACGATCCGGTTCTTCCGGCCGACGGCGAAGCGCGTCAAGGTTCGCATCGCTCTCACATCCATGATCGGCTACACGTCCGGGATCGGCGACGAAATCGCGGCAGCCGTGGCGGACTACATCACGGCGCTCGCCATTGGCGGGGATGTCTACCTGCACCGCCTCTATCTGCCGGCCAACCTCAATGGCGCGGCCGACGGCACGAAATACAACATCACCGCCCTGACGATCGCCTTTGATGGCGACGTGCTCGGCACCGCCGATCTGGTCCTGGCCTTCAACGAAGCCGCGATCTGTGACCCGGCCGATGTGACGCTCGTGGTGACGTAATGGCGACGTCTGAAGACTATGTCGGACTGATCACGTCCTACCATCGCGGGAAGCCGAAGTTCACCGCGACGATCGAAGTCAGCGCGGATGCCTCCGTCGCTCAACAGGACATGATCCGGAGCATCGTTGAGGCGTTTGACCTCGATGTCTCGATCGGGGCCCAACTCGACGTTGACGGCGAATGGATTGGGCGCAACCGATACATCAGCACGCCGCTCGATAACGTCTGGTTCTCGTGGGACACAGCCGGCCTCGGCTGGGAGCAGGGCGTCTGGAAGGGTCCGTACGACTCCACGACGGGCCTGACGCGGCTCGATGACGAGACCTACCGGCTTCTTCTCCGTGCCAAGATCGCCGCGAATTCTTGGGACGGCACGGTCGACGGCGCTCAGAACGCGCTCGATTACATCTTTGCCGATACCGGCACGATCGTCTTCGTCGAAGACCCGCAGGACATGACGATGACGGTTGGCATTGCCGGCGTCATCCCGTCCGCGCTGTTTCTGTCGATCCTGATCGGCGGGTACATCCCGCTCAAGCCGGCCGGCGTCAAGGTCAACTATTACCTGACCTCTGTCATGGGAGACCCGATTTTCGGGTTCGATGTCCCGTCTGAGGACGGTGTCCCGATCGCCGGATGGGATGAGGCCGCTTGGGCCGTCTCCCCGGAATACGCGCTGACGCACGACCTAGTGCCGTAGCCCTTCACCGGAGCATCATATGCCAACGAATGATTTCTTGCCGTGGGCCAGCGGCACGAGCCCCAATGTCATGGACCAGGCGACCTATGCCGGGTCGAGCGCGCGCACCGGCGGCGTTGTTGCGGGTACGGCGTCGTCCCTGCTCTACAACAAGGCACAGCGCCAGGCGGCCAATATGGCGGCGGCGATTGCGGCCTTCATTGTTCAGGAAGGTTACGACGCGCTCGACAATGCGGACGTTACCGCACTGAAGAACAACTTCATCAGCGCTCTTGGAGTGCTGATTGCAAGTGGTGCGACGCCGTTCGCCACGCTCGCCGAGGTCACGGCTGGAACCATCACTGGCAAGGCCGTCGATCCGGCCAAGTTGGCGGCTGCGGTTCAGGCTGGAACGTGGCGCTCCGCAATCGCTGGCGGCACCGCTAACGCTCTGACCCTGACGCTCGCTCCGGCCCCAACAGCCTATACGAGCGGGATGATCATCCCGGTCATTATCGGCACCACGAACACTGGAGCCGCGACGATCAACGTCAACGGCCTTGGCGCCAAATCGATCGTGAAACCGTCCGGTATCGCATTGACTGCGGGAGACCTGACGGCAGGGGCTCCAGCCCTGCTGATCTACAATGGCACATCATTCTCGCTTGCTGGCCTCACGAACAGGTCGCCGGGCGGGTCCTTGTTCACCGCAACGCCCGGCTCTGGCTCATTCACGGTGCCCGCCGGTGTCTACAAGATTTTCGTACGCGTCTGGGGCGCCGGGGGTGGCGGCGGCGGCGCATTTGCAACGTCCCCGACCAATATGGGCGCCTGCGGTGGAAGTGGCGGCGGATACTCTGAGGGCTGGTTGAGCACGACACCAGGCGCGTCGATCTCCTACACGGTTGGCGCGGCCGGGGCCGCCGGGTCCTACAACGGATCGACGGGCCTTCCCGGTGGCAACGGTGGCACGTCGTCGTTTGGTACGATTTCCGCCACGGGTGGGCAGGGCGGTCTTGGCGCGTCGAACAACTTCCCGACGCCGACTGCATCTCCTGGGGTGGGGTCTGGCGGCGATCTCAATCTCACGGGCGTTGGTGGCTGGACTGGTTTCAACTGCGGCACTGGCAACGTCGGCGGGGCCGGCGGCCCGGCGGCGGGCGGTGGCGGCGGGATCACGCTCGGTACGATCGGTACTGCCGGATATCCGGGGCAAGCCCCTGGTGGCGGCGGTAGCGGCGCGGCGGCGAGCGGAAACATTGGCGGTGCTGGCACTGCCGGCCAAATCATCGTGAGCTGGTAGGAGCCGCATCATGCAGTTTGCACGTATCCAGTCTGGCGCCGTTGTCGAGATTATCCCTGACATCGGCGTGCCGATCGTGGAACGGTTCAGCGCGGCGATCGTCGAAACTCTGATTGAATGCGGGGACGACGTCGCCGAGGGCTGGTCATATGACGGCGGCTCCTTCGCCGCGCCGACGGCTCCAGTGCCGAGCACGAGTGAACTCAAGGCCTATGCAGCGGCAAAACGCTGGCAGGTCGAGACCGGCGGGGTCATGGTCGATGGCGTCGACATCCGCACGGACGAGAAATCGCAGAACCGGGTCTCCGGAGCGGCGCTCCTCGCCATCAGCGACCCGGACCTCGCCACGATCGATTGGGAGGCACAGCCTGGCGTCTGGATTGAAGTCCCGGCCGCGACCATGAAGGCGATCGGCATCGCAGTCGGCCGGCACGTGCAGGCGTGTTTCTCGGCTCTCAAGGTGGTGCAGGCGGATATCGATGCCGGCACCATCACGACGATCGCTGAAATCGACGCCGCGGCTTGGCCGTCCTGATGATCATCATCCTTTGTGTTCTGGCGGCGCTCGCCATCCTCTGCGTGGTCATCCCCTCATGGCGATGGGCTATCTTCGGCAACGATGATGACGGCCTCTACGGCGATCCCGGCTGGGAGGTGGCGAATGCCCATAAATGGTGGGCTCGGCGCCGCTGGACCCTTGCCGTCGCGTGGTGGATCCGGAACCCGTTCCACAATCTCGTGTGGCACGTCCTCAACGTCGACCATGTCAAATCGATCTGGGTCAGTGACGAGCCCGGCGCCGTGGTGACGCGGCAATGGCCTCGCAAGACGCCGGGCCACATGTTCGCGCTTTATGACCTCCGGCCCTATGCCGCGTTCCGAGGCCCGAAGTGGGAAGGCTATTTCGGCTGGCGCGGGAGCGATGCGCTCCAGGCCCGGCCCGGCATCGCATTGCGGAGGACCAAGGCATGATCCGCATCACTCTCTTCCTCGCCGTCTTTGCCCTCGCGGCTTGCGCCACGCCACCGCAAGAGGGCCGCAATGCGCCCTATTGGGGCGAACTGGCTCAGGGCGTCGGGCAGGCCTACGGCAAGTAGGCCACTAGCCGCCCATCATTCCGGACGACCCTGCCGATGCGCGGGGCCATGACGCATTGCAGGAGCACGATCCATGCCCCAAATCGATCCGACAAAAGAGTACCAGTCGGGCCTCATTGGTCCGGCACGCCGGTTCTATCTTGTTGTGCCCTCCGATAGCGCCGATCTGCCGATCCGCCCACGAGCGCTCTATTGTTCGGTTGCCGCAATGGCGACGATGCGCGACGAGACCGGCACGGAAGTGCCATGTACGATCCCGGCCGGAGCAATCGTGGATATCCAGCCAGTTCGCATTTTGGCGGCCGGCTATTCCGGCACTCTGATCGCGCTGTACTGAACCATGCCCGGCATCGGACTTGGCCTCGGTCTTTGGCTATCATCGACGGTCCTCTCCACACCCGTCATTACGCCCGTGGCCCCGTTCGCGGCGACCGTGGCGCCGATGGCGTGCTGGTCGCTGCGCCGCGTCAACCCAAGCTATGCGGGCAATTGCCTGATGGCGAGCGGCGACGTCGCCACGACCAATGTGGCTTATGGCTTCGCCGCCGCCGGCAAGGACGCGCTGATCAACGGCGCCGCGCTCGACGCGCTCTATACGGCGAACCCGACGAACACCGAGCTTCGGTGCCGGACGCTCTATGACCAGGCGACGGTCGGGCCCTACAATCTCGTCTCGACCGCATCCACGACCGGCCAGCGGGTCAAGCGCGTTTCAGAGGGCGTCGGCGGATCGCCCGGCCTGCGCGCGCTCGCCCAGACGCAGGGCCTGACGACCAATTCCGCGGCCTCGACGGGCCCGTTCAATATCGGCGGCGCCACGGACAATCTCACCGTGATCCTGTCGCTGGCGATCTGCGGCTGGGGCGCAGCAGCACCCTTCGGGACATCGACGCCGGGCAGCGCGTCCAATGCGGCCGGAACGGCGCTGGGGTTTGGCGCGTCGACCTCCGAATTCCTGAGCCTTGCGGAGACCGACGACATCAACAGCGGCGAAGCCGTCTATGGCAGCGTCTGCATCCTCCGCGATGAGATCAACGCGATGTTCGAACGGTCCACGTCGTGGAACCGTCTGCGAACGATCGCCCTGAAGTTCGAAGGCCAGAAGGTCACGGGCTACATGGGGCAGACGAAGTGCTTCTCCTACACCATGTCGTTCAGCGCTCTTACCGGCGTCCGGCTCTGGCTCGGCTGCGCCTCCGGGCCGGTGGCCTCGGCCAATGCGGAGATCAAGGAGGCGATCGTCTATAACGCTGCCCTGTCGGACAATGAAATCCTCAGCATCATGAAGGAGGTCGGGACCTTCTGGGGCGCGCTGGGCGGGCCGATTGAAACGCTCGACACGAACCTCCTGCTCTGGGGGCAGTCGGAAATCGGCTGGCTGGAACAGGATGGCTGGTCGCTGCTGCGCGCGGAGTTGGCCAGCCTTCTGGGCGGATCTCCGGCCGTTCACCGCATACCGACGCAGGCCAACAATTTCACCGCCTTTGGCGGCTCGGCCTCCCAGCAAGGTTCGGTCGACACCGGCAGCGCGTCGAACTACTGGCGCGTCTATCCGCTCGTCGCCGGCGCGCCAGGTCGCGGACCGAATGGAACGACCGCCTATAACGCCGTCTCGGCCTATGCGACGAAGAATCGTCGCACGATCGCGATCTGCGACTGGGGACAGCAGGACGCTGCGGCCTTGGGCGGCGTCGCTACAGCGGCCACGAACACAGTCGGCAACCCGCTTTATGGCACGGCCACCAAGGCCGGGTTCAAGCAGGCGGTCAAAGACGAACTCGACGATCTCGAGGCCGCGCTTGGCCATCCGGTGGCGGCCGTCATTTACAACCTGCTGCATCTTCAGACGCCCGCCGGCAGCTATGCGGCTGGCTGGGAAACCGTGCGCCAAGCCCAGATCGAATTGGCGGCTGAAAGCAATGGCAAGATCTTGCTGCTGTGGGGGGCGAACGACGCGACACTGCGCGATTACATCCACTACGACACGACCTTCATCCAGACGAAATGGATCAAGCGCATCGCGCGCAAGGCCGCGAATGTGGCCAAGCCGTCACTCGGGCTCGTCGACCGCGGGCCGCGTTTCGTTTCAGCCAGTTTCACTGACGGCACGAAGACGGGGATCCGGGTCGCCATCGCGCATGTCGGCGGCACCGACATCAGCCCGTCGACGGGGATTTCCGGTTTTCGGGTTGTCGACACCGGCGGCGTCAAGACGATCGCTTCCGCTATCCGCGAGACCGCGACGACGATGCTGGTGTCCCTGTCGGCATCCTGCGTCGGCGCGACGACCATCCAGCTGCCATATGGCACGGATTACGACCTCGCGAACTACCCGGTCGACAATGCGAGCGGGGTGAACTGGCCGGTTGAGGGCTTCGGGCCGGTCACCGTCACATAGGCCTCGGGTGCAGCCGGAACCCGACATTCCGGCTCCCGCACCGGCAGACGAGTGCTCGGCGAAAGGGCGTGTCGGGCCCGATCGCCTCGGTATCGCGTCCAAGCTTTACCGCCACCGCGCGAAGATCCAGCCAGCCGTGGTGCTGGCACGCATTGCAATAGGCCGAGACCGCCACCTCATCGTCGATCAGGTCGCCAATCGTGCTGAGCGTATAGACGCGGCCTCGCTGCATGGGGCCGTTCTGACATGAGCCGGCGCCGGATGTCCACGGCGCAATAGCTAACCCCACATCATCGGAGACGAGACATGACTGCATATTCAGCGGCGGACCTTCGCGCACTCGCGCCGAAGGGCCTGCCGGCCATTCTGAACAGCCTCGCGCCGACACTCGGCCCGGTGCTCGCGAAATACGGCATCGATACGCCGCTGCGCTTTGCTCATTTCATCGCGCAGGCGGCGCATGAGACCGACGGCTTCAAGACGCTGATCGAATATGGCAGCGAGGCCTATTTCAACAAGCGCTATGGGCCGCAGACCAGCGTCGGCAAGCGGCTCGGCAATATCGAGCCGGGCGATGGCGCGCGCTTTCGCGGGCGCGGCATCTTCCAATGCACCGGCCGGGCGAATTATCGCTTCTACGGGCAGAAGATCGGCATCGACCTGGTGGGCGCACCCGACATGGCCGCGCAGCCGGCGAACTCGCTGGCGATCGCCTGCGAATACTGGAAGGCGAAGGGGCTGAACGCGCTTGCCGACCGCGACGATATCGAAGGGATTACCCGCAAGATCAATGGCGGGCTGAACGGCCTCGCTGATCGCAAGGCCTATCTGGCCAAGGCCAAGAAGATCTGGCCGGCCACGGCCGCGCCGAGGCCGGTGACGTCGGCGCGGGCCGATCCTCTTGCCGATATCGGGGTGCCCGCGCCGGCGCCGCTTCCCGATGCGCCGATCGCGCTCGAGGCGCCGCCGCCGCTCGCCGAATCCAAGACCGTGCTCGGCGCGATCACGGCGGTCTCGGGCTCGGGCGCGCTCGGGGTGCTCTCCTATGTGCAGAACCCGTATGCGCTGGCGGCCTTCGCGCTCGTGGTGGCGGCGGCCGGCTTCATCATCTGGCAGCGGGCAAGGCAGCGGAAGGCGTTCGGAACATGAGCGCGATTGCCGCGTGGTTCGCCACATCGCGCCTCGGGCGCTGGCTCGCGGCGGCCGGCGCGATCGCGCTCGCCATCGGCATTGCCGTTTTGAAGCTGCTCGCCATGGGCCGCGCACAGGAGCGCGCGACCCAACAGAAGGCCAAACTCCAAGCCATTTCGCAAAGGAAGAAGTCCGATGAGGATGTGGATCGCATGCGGGCTGCTGACGTTGATCAGTCTCTCCGCAAGTGGATGCGTGACGGCCGGTGATTTCTGCGACGTTTCGAGGCCTATCCGACCATCTGTGACCGATACGCTCTCGACCGAGACCGCGCGACAGATCCTCGCGCATGACGCCTATGGCGAGAAAGCTTGCGGCTGGAAATGAGAGACCAGATGGAGCCGGCCGAAACCTATGCCGACCTTCCCGAGGAAACCCGCCGCATGCTGGAAGATCTCCGGCCGGACGAGGTCGAGTTCCTGCAAAAGCTGATCCGCATGATCATGTCGTTCGGCTCTGTCGGCAAGTTCCTCGCGCTCGTCGGCGGCGCCATCATCGGCCTGGTCATCGGGCTGCCGATGCTGATCGACGCGCTGATGCGGATCTGGTCATGGATCCCGCACAAGGGGCCATGAAGTGAAGATTGGTCAGCCCGATCGATAGGTGCCTAGCGAAATGATGCCGCCTGCCTGTCGGCCGAATTGATTGACACGGTCCTCCGCTACCAAATTCTTCAACGATATCAGCGAATTGACGAGCACGCGGTTCCCCGTGGGGCTCCGTTTTTGGTCTTTTGGCATATTGCGACACGGTTCCGAGGGGCGCTGGAGTCCCGGCGGATCGCGGTCAGGCGATCGGTGCCGTGCAATCGCAGCTGGGATCGCCGGCCCCAGGTCCGGTGCAAACGCAAGCACCGCCGCCTCCGGAATAGGGATGCCAAACGCAGGAGCACAGGGCGGCCGCGCCCTCGGGGGCCAACACGACCTCATCCCCCATCAACGCGAAGCGCAGCTTCACTGTAATGGGAACGGAGACATCAATGTGCCCGTGCTCTCTGTCGTATTCTCCGGCCAATATCGCAAGCTTCGCGCGCGCCAATCCCGCCTCAACGACTTGCTCCTCGATGGATTGGCCCCAGTCGAGACCCCACTCCTTCACACGTCGTATCGTTTCGTAAATGCTCTCCATTGCGGCCTCCCTTCCAAGTTGGTCCTATACTTTATCACAATTTTTGCGCGAGTTCTTCATTTCATGCGCGCGACATCACCATTCGAGTACCGGCGCTCGGTGGCTGCGACCTGCGTGCGGGATAGTCGGGGATCGGGGCGGAGCGCGACGGTGCCGGAGCCTTCGCCGAGTGCCAGGTGAGACCGCGCCGTTACGTCAGGTTTGTCCTGAATCAATGCGCCTTGCTATGACATGCCGCACGATCCAGCCTATCAGAAATAGGCGAGCGCTCGATCTTGGATCGAGAGAGGTCTGGGCATGGACATTCGAAACGTCCCGGCGGAAACGGCGTCTGTCGCGCCGGGGTTCGAACAGGGCTATGCCGTTCGGACACGCGGTCTGACGAAGGCGTTCGACGGTCACGTCGTGGTCGATCACGTCGATCTCGAGGTGCGCGACGGCGAGATCTTCGGGCTGATCGGGCCGAATGGCGCCGGCAAGTCGACGCTGATCAAGATGTTGACGACGTTGCTGCCGCCGACGAGCGGCGAGGCGACGGTCGCGGGCTGCGACCTGCTGCGTGAAGCCAGGCTCGTGCGGGCTCGCATCGGTTATGTGCCGCAATTGCTCTCGGCCGACGGGGCCCTGACCGGCCGCGAAAACCTGCTTCTCTCGGCCCGGCTCTATCTGCTCCCGCGCAAGGAGCGCGCGGAACGGATTGCCGAGGCGCTCGCGATGACGGGCCTGGAGGGCGCCGCCGACCGGCCGGCGCAGAACTATTCCGGCGGCATGCTGCGCCGGCTCGAGATCGCGCAGAGCACCTTGCACCGGCCGCGCCTGCTCATCATGGACGAGCCGACCGTTGGGCTCGATCCCGTCGCGCGCAATGCGATCTGGGACCATGTGCGCGACTTGAGGACGCGTTTCGGCACGACCATCCTGATCACGACGCATGTGATGGAGGAGGTCGAGGCACTTTGCGACCGGGTCGGCATCCTGCATCACGGCCGGCTGGAAAAAGTCGGCACGCCGGCGGCGCTGAAGGCCGAGATCGGGCCGGATGCGACGCTGGACGATGTCTTCGCGCAGATCGCCGGCACGGATATCGAGATGGGAGACGAGCATGGAAACGCCCGCGAATCGCGTCGCAGTGCCATCGGCCACGGCTAGCGGCATCCTCGCCGCGGTGGAGGGCTACGCCACGCAGGTTCAGGCCGTTGCGGGCGCGGAGGTGAGCAAGCTCCGCCACGATCCGAGCGAGATCCTGACCCGCGCCATCCAGCCGGCGATCTGGCTGGTGCTGTTCGGCGAGGTGATGGCGCAGGTGCGCGGCATCACCTCGGATTCGACCCGCTATCTCGATTTCCTCGCGCCGGGCATCCTCGCCCAGAGCGTGCTGTTCGCGGCGATCTTCTATGGCATCGCGGCGATCTGGGAGCGCGATCTCGGCGTGCTGCATCGCTACATGGTCAGCCCGGCGCCGCGGAGCGCGCTCGTGCTCGGCAAGGCGCTCTCGGCCGGCATTCGTGGGCTCACGCAATCGGTCGTGGTCTATATTCTCGCGATCGTGCTCGGCATCGGGGTCGATCTCAATCCGCTTCATCTTCTGGGCGTCGCGGTCATCATCGCGCTCGGCTCGGCGCTGTTCTCGACCTTCTCGCTGATCATTGCTTGCATTGTCCGGACGCGGGAGCGCTTCATGGGCATCGGCCAGGTTCTGACCATGCCGATCTTCTTCGCCAGCAACGCGATCTATCCGATCGACCTCATGCCGGGCTGGCTGCAGGCGATCTCGCGGGCCAATCCGCTGACCTATCAGGTCGATGCGCTGCGGGCGCTGATGCTGACCGGAGGGCAGAGCAAGTTCGGTCTGGGCGTGGATTGCGCCGTGCTGGTGCTCGCCACCACCGTTCTCGTCGTCATCGCCGCCCGCATCTATCCGCGCATGACCGCCTGAGCGAGCAGGGGAGTTCCGATGCCATACGCCTTCGTCGATGACCTGCCGCCCTCGGTGCGCACGCATCTGCCGCTCCACGCGCAGGAGATCTATCGCGCCGCCTTCAACAATGCCTGGGTCGAATATGCGAGCCGGGGCGCCGAGGCGCGCGAGCAGATCGCCCACCGCGTCGCCTGGGCCGCCGTCAAGCGCCAGTATCGGAAGGAAGGCGACCAATGGATCGCACTTTGAGTGCGGGCCAGCCGCCGAAGCACGGCAACCAGCCTGAAGGCGGGCAGACCGCGTTCTGGACCGCCTCGAACGACCAGTTGCTGCAATCGCTCGCCTCGCGGCCGACGGGGCTCAGCACGGCTGAGGCGAACGAGCGGCTGAACCGCTACGGCCCCAACCTCGCCATCGTCAATTTTCGCGCGAGCCTCCTCGCCAAGCTCGGCAAGCGGCTGGCGGAGCCGCTGATCGCCATTCTGCTGATCGCCGCCCTGATCTCCGGCCTGACCGGCGATTGGCAGAGCTTCGTGATCATCGTCATCATCGTGCTCTTCTCCATCGGCCTCGACATCGCGCAGGAGCGCCATGCCGAATCGACGGTCGATGCGCTCAAGCGATCGGTCTCGGTCACGGCTTCCGTGCGGCGCGACGGCAAGATTATCGAGTTGCTCGTCGAGGACATCGTCCCGGGCGACGTGGTGGAGCTGCGCGCCGGCGAGCTGGTGCCGGCCGACGGCGTGGTGCTCACGAGTCACGAGGCGCTCGCCAATGAGGCGGTGCTGACGGGCGAGCCCTATCTGGTCGAGAAGCGGCCGGGCCCCTCGGTCGGCGCCTCGCTTTCCGATGCCTTCAACGCCCTGTTCGGCGGCACCAGCATTGTCGCCGGCGAGGCGGTCATGCTGGTGACGGCGACCGGCGGGGCGAGCCGCTTCGGCGCCATCTCGGCGTCGGTCCAGGAGAACGAGCCGCCGACCGCCTTCGAGCGTGGCGTGCATGCGCTCGGCATGTTGATCCTGCGCCTGACCGGCTTTCTCGTCCTGTTCGTCCTGCTGACGCAGCTGCTGCATCACGGGCTCTCGCTGGAGAGTTTCCTCTTCGCCGTGGCGCTCGCCGTGGGCCTGACGCCCGAACTGCTGCCCATGGTGATGACCGTGACGCTGGCGCGCGGCGCGGCGCGCATGGCGGAGCGCAAGGTCGTGGTGAAACGGCTCAGCGCCATTCACGATCTCGGCGCCATGGACGTGCTGTGCACCGACAAGACCGGCACGCTGACCGAGGCGAAGATCGCCCATGTCGGCAGTTTCGACGTCGCTGGCGGCGACAGCGCGCGCGTCAGCGAGCTGATCCGCCTGAACAGCCGTTTTGTGAGCGGCATGCGCAGCAATCTCGACGATGCGATCCTTGCGGGTGCTTCTCTGGTCCCGAATGACGGCTGGACCCGGCTCGACGACCTGCCGTTCGATTTCGACCGGCGGCGCGCCTCCGTCCTCGTCGCGCGCGCGGGCGAGGTCGAAATGATCACCAAGGGAGCGCCGGAGGCCCTGCTCGATCTCTGCACGGAGGTCGAGCGGGCAGATGGCACGCGCGTTCCGCTCGACGCGGCGGTCCGGGCGAAATTCACCGACCTCATGGAGCAGAAGGGCCTGCAGGGCCTGCGGCTGCTCGGGGTGGCCTTCCGGCCGATGCCGGCGGATTGCCGTGAGATCACCATGGCTGACGAGGCCGGGCTCGTGCTGGTCGGTTGCGCCGCCTTCGTCGACCCGCCCAAGGCGTCGGCGACGGATGCGGTGGCGGGTCTCATCGCCGCCGGCGTCCGCGTCAAGATCATCTCGGGCGACGCCGCGCCGGTGGTGCACCATCTGGTCGAGACGCTGAAGCTGCCCACGCGCGGGATTATGACGGGCGAGGAGATATCGGGCCTGACCGATGCGGCGCTTGCCGCGCGCGCCCAGCAGACGGATCTCTTCGTCCGCGTCTCGCCCGATCAGAAGAGCCGCATCGTCCGCGCGCTCCGCCGGCGCCGCCACACGGTCGGCTTCATCGGCGACGGCATCAACGATGCGCCCGCCATTCACGCCGCCGATGTCGGATTGTCGGTCGAGGGCGGCACCGATGTCGCGCGCGAGGCGGCCGACATCATCCTGCTCGCGCCCGATCTCGGCGTGCTCGCGGCCGGTGTGGCCGAAGGGCGGCGCACCTATGCCAACATCATGAAATATGTGCGGATGGGCACGAGCTCGAACTTCGGCAACATGCTGTCGATGGCGCTCGCCTCGCTCGTCCTGCCGTTCCTGCCGCTGGCGCCGTTCCAGATCCTGCTCAACAACCTGATCTACGACCTCTCGGAAATCGGCATTCCCTTCGACACGGCCGACAAGGAAACGCTGGCCCGGCCGCAGGTCTGGGACATGCGGGCGGTGCTGCGCTTTACGCTGATCATGGGCCCGCTCTCCTCGCTGTTCGACATCACGACCTTCGCGCTGCTGCATTGGGGCTTCGGCACGGATGTCGACACGTTCCGCACCGCCTGGTTCGTCGAGTCGATCGCGACGCAGATCCTGGTCATCTTCATCATCCGCACCGCCAAGCCGGTCTGGACCAGCTGGCCGCATCCGGTGCTGATCAGCACCTCGCTCGGGGCGCTGGCGATCGGTCTTGTCCTGGCCCTGACACCGCTCGGCCATTTCGTCGGCTTCGTCGCGGTGCCGCCGCCGATCCTCCTCGCGATCATCGGGATCGTGGTGCTTTATCTGGTGGCGGCGGAGGGGCTGAAGCGGGTCGCCATGCGGCTTCCGCGCCATTGACAGTCGCCGTGCTCAGGCGGCTCTGTGCGGCCAGCCGTGCGCGGGCCGCGCCGGCAAGCCGTGGGGCGGACTACGATGACTGGACATTATAGGGCGTCGAGGCGCCTGGGGGCGGCGTCGCGCGCCGCCGCCGATCAGGCGATGGAGCGACAGTCATGAAGGAGGATATGGCAGACGCGATCGTCTGGAGCGCCGATTGGCTCTGGGGCTTGCCGCTCGTGGTCTCGATGCTGATGCTGCATGTGCTGGGGCTCGGCCTGATCGACGAGGTCATCATGCGTTTCGTCAGACCGCGAGGCCTCAGGCCGGGCTCGATCGGCAATTTCGTGCAGGTCATGACGGTGGCTATCCTGGCCGCCACCCTCCTGCACGGCATCGAGGCGAGCGCCTGGGCGATCTCATACCGCGCGCTCGGCGCCGTAGCCGACAGTCGCTCGGCCATGCTCTATTCGCTCAACGCCATCACCGCCTTCGGCCACGCCAATATCTATCTGGCGCCGCAATGGCAGTTGATGGGTGCCCTCGAGGCGCTGAACGGCATCATGATGTTCGGGCTCACGACCGCTTTCCTGTTCGCGATCATGCAACGCGTCTGGCCCGAGGGCCGGCGCTGAAATCAGCGCATCATGAAGCCGATGACGAGCGCATTGGCGATATCGATGAAGAAAGCCGAGACCAGTGGCAGGATGATGAAGGCCGCCGGTGCCGGGCCATGGGCCTTGGTGACGGCCGTCATGTTGGCGATGGCCGTGGGCGTCGCGCCGAGGCTGATGCCGCTGAAGCCGGCCGAGATCACCGCTGCCTGATAGTCGCGGCCCATGGCGGGGAACACCACGAAGATCATGTAGAGCACCGCCACGATCGTCTGCAGGCCGAGCACGATGACGAGCGAGGGCCCGAGCCCGCCCAGTGTCCAGAGCTGCATGCTCATCAGCGACATGGCGAGGAATATATTGAGCGAGAGGTCGGAGATCAGCGCCAGCGATCGCGATCGCGTCGGCCAGAGCAGGCGCGGCATGACGCGCGGAACCGTGTTGGTCAGCACGATCGCGACCAGCAGGCAGACGACGAAGAGCGGCAGCTTGATGCCGGTCTGCGCCACCACCTCGTCGACCGCGAAGCCGATCAATATGGCGACGTTCAGGATCAGGATGGTCCTGAGCAGGCTGACATGATCAATATCGTTGCCCGGTGCCGGCCGCTGGGCATCGGGAAGGCCGACCGACGGCGCCTCGGCCGTCGTGCCGCTCAGATGATAGCGATTGATCAGAAGGCGCGCGACCGGGCCGCCGACGAGGCTCGCCACGACGAGGCCCAGCGTCGCCGATGCGATGCCGACCTCGAGCGCGTTGGCGAGGTCGAAGCGCGCGCTGATCAGCGGCGCCCAGGCGATCGTCGTGCCGTGCCCGCCGATCAGGGAGACCGAGCCCAGCAGGATATCGATGCCGCGCGGCAGGCCGAGCGCGGCAGTGCTGCCGACGGCGACTAGATTCTGCAGCACGAGATAGACCAGCGTCAGCGCCAGCAGGATGACGAGAGGCCGTCCGCCCGCGACAAGATCGCCGAGACGGGCATTGAGGCCGATGCCGGTGAAGAAATAGAGCAGCAGCATGTCGCGGGCGTTGAGATCGAAGGTGACCTCGATCCCGAGGACGCGATACGCCAGCAACGTCACGAGCGCGGCGAGCAGGCCGCCGGTCACCGCCTCCGGGATGTTCCAGCGCCGAAGCGGCGCGATGACCCGGTTGAGGCCCGACCCGACGAAGAAGACGACGATGGCGATGGTGAAGGTGAGTAGACCGGGGACCTGGATCGACGTCATCGGGAGGATTGCCTCTACATTTCGGGTGCCTCGTCCCTGCAAGACGAAATCCACCATTCGTATCGGCAGCGTTACGACGCCGCGCCGCGATGGTCCATCCCCTCGGCATCGAGATTCTGCACGTTGAGACCGGTATGGAGAATGGAGGCAACTGCGGCGCCGCGCCTCCGGCGCTTCGTCCGAACGACACTGTTTCCGTTTGTGGCTCGATGGCGTGACGGCATCGTTCAGTTACAAAATACTGGCTTGAGTGTTGTTCTGGCGAATTGCGCAAGTAGAGCGACAATTTCAGTCTCCCCGCCGGCTCCGGAACGCGATTGATGTTCAGACGGCTCCCCTGGTTTGGGATCGCCAGATATTTATGCGATTTCAACGGGTTGCTGGCCTGTTGCGCCGGTCGGCCTTGTGATCGTGCTGATCTCTTCTGTCGCAATCAGGCCTCGGCCCTATCGGAACTTCCATGTTTCCGGGAAACAGACAGCAACAAAAATCCGTTCGACCAACGTGGAATGATCAGTCAGAAATCGGGCTCTTTTTCAAAAGAGGCAATCGGCTCGTGGAAGTCGATTGGAAGGGCTGAGTGGAATGCTTCGATCGCGCCGGTTTGCAGTCGTTTTGATCTTTTCTGTTCTATCGCTGGCCGGCTGTTCGCAATCGGAGACGAAGGGCGGCGCGCCGGGCGCGCCGGGTGCGGGGGCGGCCGTCGAGGTCGGCGTCGTGACGCTGCACGCCCAGCCGGTCATGATCACTGTGGAACTCCCAGGCCGGACCAAGGCATCGGCTACGGCCGAGATCAGGCCGCAGGTAGCCGGCATCATCAAGGAGGTCGCCTTTACGGAGGGCGGCCAGGTCAAGGCCGGAGACCTGCTCTACCGCATCGATCCCGCCAGCTATGAAGCGGCCTATCAAGCCGCGCTGGCCGCTCTGCAGAAGGCGCAGGCAGCCGTGCCGAGCGCTCAGGCGAAGGTGGATCGCTATTCGAAGCTCGCCGGGGTCAATACGATCACCGAGCAAAATCTCGACGATGCCAATGCCACACTGTTGCAGGCCAAGGCCGATGTTGCGTCGGCGCAGGCGGCCGTCGACACCGCCAAGATCAATCTCGACCACACCCGCGTCACGGCGCCGATCTCGGGCCTGATCGGCAATTCGAGCATAACGCAGGGCGCGCTGGTGACGGCGAACCAGACTGATGCGCTCGCGACCATCCGGCAGATCGATCCGATGAATGTCGACCTGACCGATTCCAGCACCAATCTGCTGAGGATTCGAAACCTGTTCGACAGTGGCCGCATCACCAGGGCCGGCGAGTTGCCCAAGGTTCGGCTGAAGCTCGATGACGGCAGCGAATATGACCAGCTGGGCACGCTCAAGTCGCGGGAGGCCGTGGTCAGCGAGACGAGCGGGACATTCTCCATGCGCGTCGGCATCGCCAATCCGGCGACCATGCTGTTGCCCGGCATGTATGTACGGGCGGTGATCGATCTCGGCGTTGACGAGAAGGGTTTCCTCGTGCCGCAGCGCGCCGTCAGTCGCAATGCGAAGGGTCAGGCTACGGCCATGTTCGTCGGGGCGGATGGCAAGGTCGAGACGCGCGTGCTGACTGCGCTGCAATCGGTCGGATCGAGCTGGCTCGTCGATGACGGCATCGTCGACGGCGATCGGTTGATCGTCGACGGGCTGCAGAAAATTCGAGACGGGCAGGCGGTCACGCCGCTGGACGTCACGCTCGATGCCGCCGGTGTTGTCCAGCAATCCGACGCCGGCGTCGCGCCCGCGGCGGCGGCTCCGGCGAAGAACTGAGGCGAACGATCCATGGCCCAGTTCTTCATCAACCGCCCGATCTTCGCCTGGGTGATCGCGATCACGATCATGCTCGGCGGGTTGCTTGGCATCTATTCGCTCTCGATCGCGCAATATCCCAACGTCGCACCCACCACGGTCCGCATCAGCGCCACCTATCCCGGCGCGACGGCCGAGACCGTCGAGAACTCGGTGACCAAGGTCATCGAACAGGGCATGACCGGCATCGAGAATCTGGACTACATGTCGTCCTCCAGTTCCGCGAGCGGCAGCGCCACGATCACGCTGACCTTCAACAGCACCGCCGATCCCGACATCGCCCAGGTCGACGTTCAGAACAAGCTGCAACTGGTCCAGTCGTCGCTGCCCGACGCCGTGGTCAATCAGGGCATCACGGTGACGCGCTCGACGTCGAGCATTCTGATGGTCGCCAATCTCGTCTCGACCGATGGCAGCCTGTCGGCGCTGGAACTGGGCGATTACGTCACCAGCAATTTCGAGGACACGATCAAGCGCGTCGAAGGCGTTGGCGGCATGCAACTGTTCGGCTCGGGCTTTGCGATGCGCATCTGGCTCGATCCGGACAAGCTCGCCAAGTTCGAACTGACGCCAGGCGACGTCTCGACCGCCATCAAGGCCCAGAACGCCCAGGTCTCGGCCGGCTCGCTCGGTGGCGCCCCGATTGCGAGCGGCCAGCAGATCAATGTCTCGATCACCGCCCAGAGCCAACTCACCACGCCAGAGCAGTTCCGCAACATCATCCTGAAGACCGCAACCGACGGCTCCGTCGTCCGTATCGACGATGTGGCCCGGGTGGAGATCGGCGCGGAGAGCTATGGCTCAAGCGGCCAGTATAATGGCAAGCCCGCCGCCGGCTTCGGCATCAACCTCGCGATCGGCGCCAACGCGATCGATACGGCCGCACGCGTGCGCACCGCCATCGACCGGCTTTCGGGCAGTCTGCCTTCGAATATCGAGGTCGTCTACGCCTATGACACGACGCCGTTCGTCGAGCTCTCGATCGAAAAGGTCATCGAGACGCTGTTCGAGGCCGTCGTGCTCGTCTTCATCGTCATGTTCGTCTTCCTGCAGAATATCCGCGCGACGCTGATCCCGACGATCGCGGTGCCCGTCGTCCTGCTGGGGACATTTGGCGTTCTCGCTATTGCCGGCTTCTCGATCAACACGCTGACGATGTTCGCGATGGTGCTGGCGATCGGCCTGCTCGTCGACGACGCGATCGTCGTGGTCGAGAATGTCGAGCGCGTCATGGCGCAGGAGGGGCTGGGCCCGCGCGAGGCGACGCAGAAATCAATGAAGGAAATCACCGGCGCACTGATCGGCATCGCGCTGGTGCTCTCGGCGGTCTTCATTCCGATGGCCTTCTTCAGCGGCTCGGTCGGCGTGATCTATCGGCAGTTTTCCGTCACGATCGTGTCCGCCATGCTATTTTCCGTGCTGGTGGCGCTGGTCCTCACGCCGGCCCTCTGCGCCACCATGCTGAAGCCGGTATCGGGCCACCATGAGCGCAAGGGTCTCTTCGGCTGGTTCAACCGAACCTTCGATCGCGGGGCACGCCGCTATGAGCGTGGCGTGCACGGCATCATCAAGCGCCCGCTGCGCGTCCTCGCCATTTTCGTGCTGATGATCGGCGGCGTCTATGCGCTTTTCACCAGCCTGCCGTCATCCTTTATTCCGGAGGAGGACCAGGGCATGCTGATGACGATGATCCAGTTGCCCAACGGGGCGACCGAGGAGCGGACCAAGGCCGTCATCAATCAGGTCGAGGATTATTTCCTGAACCAGGAGAAGGATGCGGTCGTCAGCGTGTTCTCGGCCTTAGGCTTCAGCTTCGGCGGTAGCGGCCAGAATGCGGCCATGGCCTTCGTCAAGCTCAAGGATTTCGACGAGCGGACCGACAAGCGGCTTTCGGCCCAAGCCGTGGCAGCGCGTGCCATGGGCGCTTTCTCGAAGATCCGCGACGCCCAGGTTTTCGCGCTCACCCCGCCGGCCCTGCCCAATATGGGCAACTCCGGCGGCTTCGAAATGTATCTGCAGGACACTGGCAATGCCGGCCATGACGCGCTGATGGCGGCGCGCGACCAGCTCCTCCAGGCGGCCGCCAAGAGCTCGCTCCTGTTCGGTGTGCGCCAGAACGGGCAGGATGACCGCGCGCAGTTCAAGATCAATATCGATCAGGAGAAGGCGACGGCACTGGGCATCGACCTTGCCGCCATCAATACGACGCTCTCGACCGCGTTCGCCGGCTCCTACGTCAATGATTTCATCGATCGCGGCAAGATCAAGCCCGTCTATGTCCAGGCCGATGCGCCGTTTCGTATGCAGCCCGAAAGCCTCAATCGCTGGTACGTCAAGAACGCCAGCGGCGACATGGTGCCTTTCTCGGCCTTCATGTCGACGGAATGGACGTTTGGCTCCCCCAATCTCGATCGCTATGACGGAATTTCCGCGATCGGCATCCAGGGTTCGGCTGCCCCCGGCGTCAGTTCGGGCGCTGCCATGGACGAGATGGATCGGATCGTTGCATCGCTGCCCGGCGGGTTCACGACGGCCTGGACCGGTCTCTCCTATCAGGAACGCCTCTCCGGCAACCAGGCGCCCGCGCTTTATGCGATTTCGATCCTGGTCGTGTTTCTCTGCCTCGCCGCCCTCTATGAGAGCTGGTCGATCCCCTTCTCCGTCATCCTGGCCGTGCCGATCGGCGTGCTCGGGGCGCTCATCGCCGCCAAGCTCTTTGGCCAGTCGAACGACGTCTATTTCAAGGTCGGCCTTCTCACGACGATCGGTCTCGCGGCGAAGAATGCGATCCTGATCGTCGAGTTCGCGAAGGATCAGCAGGCGGCCGGCAAGGGCCTGGTCGAGGCGACCCTGCATGCGGCGCGGATGCGCCTGCGCCCGATCCTGATGACGTCGCTCGCCTTCATCCTCGGCGTCTTGCCGCTGGCGATCGCGACAGGTGCGGGGTCCGCTGCCCAGAACGCCGTCGGCGTCGGCGTGATGGGCGGCATGCTCGCGGCGACCGTGATCGGCATCTTTTTCGTGCCGCTATTCTACGTCGTCGTTCGCGGCGTCTCCGATCGTCTCCGCCGCGCTGGATCACCCGCCAAGCCCAAAGCAGATCCTACCATCGCTCGGTAGAGACGAGGGTTGCCTGCTATTGAAGGCAATGGAAGCAACGCCAAATGCAACGCGGCAAGCACGAAACGAACCTCTGTTGCCTTCGTTTCGTGCGCCGCGAGGGCCGGTTCAGGCGTGGCTGGCCGGCTTCGGAGTCTTGGCGGTCTTGGACGCCTTGGGGGCAGTCGCGGCCTTTCCATTAGCCGTCTTCGCAGTCTTGCTGGCTGCCTTCTTCGGGGCTGTCTCGGCCGTTTCGAACGTTTCCACCTTGGCCTCGATCGCATCCGTCTTCGGCGCGGTGGCCTCGGCGGCTGACGCTTCCGCGACCACGGCTGTCGTCGGCGGCGTCACGACGGCTGCGGCAGGCTCAGCCTCCACGGCCTTGGCCTTCGCGGCACGCTTCTTCTTCGGCGCTGGTTCCTCAGCGATTTCAGTGGGATGGATTGCCTTGGCGAGTTTGGCGGCGGCCTTGCCAACCTTCGTCTTGGCGGTCTCGGCCATTTCGATCAGAAGCAGCCGCGCGCGGTGCCAATGCTCGTCGTGCTGGCCATGCGGTTGGCCATCGGCAAGCCAGAGTTCGTAGGCCTTCACGCGGATCGCTTCGTCGCTCGGTTCACTCATGGAGGTCTCCTTGTCCAAACAGCTCTGTCCCGACCGCCAACGCCTGAACCAGTATCCGCGTTCCCCCGCCGATAGTCGGTCTGGCCGTCGACCTTAGCCATTCAATATAGATCGACAATAACAGTCCAGACGCGAAGACACATGATTCAGGTCAAGCCGGGGCGTCGACTGCCGTGAACTTCGCGCTCGTCGCGGCATGCCTCAACACAATTCTGTGCGACCGCCTGGTTCAGCCTCGCTTCCAACGGCTGATGAACCCGCCCAGGCGTTCGAAGGCGAGGTCGATCACCACGGCGAGCGTGCCGACGATCAGAGCGCCTTGCAGGACATAGGCCGTATTGAAGCCGCTGAGGCCGATGATGATGGGGAGGCCCAGCGTCTTGGCCCCGACTGTGGAGGCAATCGCGGCGGTGCCGATATTGATGATGACCGACGTGCGAATGCCGGCGATCACGACGGGCGCCGCCAACGGCAACTCGACGCGCAGAAGTCGACCAAGATGGCCGAAACCCAGCCCGCGCGCGGCTTCGCACGCTGCTTCCGGTACTGATTCAAGCCCTGCGACCGTCGCCTCGGTGACGGGAAGCAGGCCGTAGAGCGCAAGGGCGATCAGCGCGGGGGCCGGCCCGAAGCCGAGCAGCGGCACCGCAACGGCGAGAACGGCGACAGGCGGAAAGGTCTGTCCTGTCGCGACGATGGTCTCGATCAGCGGCCGGAATTCCCGCCCCGCCGGACGAGTGACGAAGATGCCGGCGGCAACCCCGATGATGACGGATATCGAGCTGGAAACACCGACCAGCCAGAGATGGGCGAGCGTCAGCGACCAGAAACTGTCCTGCTCGTAGAGCGGGCGTTCCTGGCCCGGAAACAGGAAGGCAAAGACCGGCTTCAGCGCGGGCATGCCGAAGACGAGTGCCAATAGAAGCAGGAACGCCCATGGCAGGGGATCGCGCAGCCAGGATTCTAGCGCCGGCCGATGGGGCGAGGCTGCGATCTCGCTCATGGGTGCGGTCCGACCAGATCTGCAAGGTGGATGGCGCCAAGCGGGCTGCCATCACTGTCAGCGACGGGCAGGCTGTCAACGCCGCGCGCAACGAGGGTTGAAAGGGCGTTGCGAAGCGTTGCGGTGGCAGCGATCGGTTCGCCAGAAGCGCTCCCGTCCCGCCTTACGCGTGACGAGACGGTCTCGATCGACAGCAGCTTGATGCCGATATCTTCGCGGCCGACGAAATCGGATACGAAATCGTTCGCGGGCCGGGCCAGTATGTCGCGCGGCGACCCCGATTGCACGATCCGCCCGCCATCGAGGATCACGATGCGCGAGCCGAGACGGATTGCCTCGTCAATATCGTGGGTTACCAGGACGATGGTCTTGCCGGACGCCTTGTGGATCCGCAGCATCTCGAGTTGCAGCGTATCGCGCGTCACCGGGTCGAGCGCGCCGAACGGCTCATCCATGAGCAGCACGTCGGGATCTGCGGCGAGCGCACGGGCAACGCCGATGCGCTGTTGCTGACCACCCGAGAGATGGTGCGGATAACGGTCCCGATATTGGGCGGGATCGAGGTTCAGGAGTTCCAGCAGTTCCGTGACGCGGTCGCGGATCTTCGCCTTGGGCCATTTCAGAAGCGATGGAACGGTGCCGATATTCTCTTCCACCGTCCAATGCGGGAAAAGTCCAATCGACTGGATCGCATAGCCCATGCGCCGGCGCAGCTCTTCCGGCTTGAACGAGCGTATTTCAGCGCCCGCAAATAGGATGCGGCCGGAATCATGTTCGATCAGCCGGTTGATCATCTTGAGCGTCGTTGTCTTGCCGGATCCGGAGGGTCCGATGAGCACGCAGAACTCGCCCTCTGCGATCGAGAGCGAGAGATCTTCGATCGCCTGCCAGCCGCCATAGGTCTTTCCGACGTGTTCGAAATCGATCATGCGGCACGACCCTTCAGGATGGAGATGACGAGTTTCAGGCTCGCATCGACGATGACGGCCAGCGCGATCAGCGGCACGACCCCGAGCAGGACGAGGTCGAGTGCGCTCGATCCGAGGCCCTGGAAGATGATGGCGCCCAATCCGCCCGCGCCGATCAGCGCCGCCACGGCCGTCAACCCAACCGCCTGCACGATGGTGACGCGGAGGCCGGCGAGAAAGACGGGCAGGGCAAGCGGAATCTCGACGCTTCTGAAGATCTGCGACGGTGTCAGGCCCATGCCGCTCGCGGCGTCGATGACGGCGCCGGGCACCTGCTCGAGGCCCGCGGAGGTATTGCGAACGATCGGCAGCAGAGAATAGAGCGTCAGCGCTATGACGGCCGGCGCGACGCCTATCCCCGAAATGCCGAACTGGCTGAGCACCGGAAACGTCGCGACGAGGCCGGCGAGAGGCGCGATCAGCAGGCCGAACAGCGCGATCGAGGGGATCGTCTGGATGATGTTGAGGACCGCGAAGAGCGGCCCGCGCAACGAAGGACGGCGAAAGGCGAGTATGCCGAGCGGTACGCCGATCAGGAGCGTCGGCACGAGCGTCATGGCGACGATCTGGATATGGGTCACGACCGCCGCGCCGAAAACGTCGCGCCGGGTGGCATATTCCTTCATGATCGATAGCTGGTCGGCAGAACCGGAAACCAGGACCAGCGCGATCGGGACAACCAGGATCAGACTGATGCCGATGCGGGTCGCCGGCCCGAATCCGGCGCGCTGCAGGGCGTCCGCGATCGCCAGTGCCGTGATGGCCTCGATCACCCAGAAGGCACCCCCAAATGACGTTCGCGCCGATGTCGACGCCGGATCGGCGAGCCGTGACGCCGCATCGCCCGCCAGCCAGAACAGCAGCGCCGCAAAGGCCGCGCCGATGAGCGCGATCAATATGTGGTTCGTTCTGATCTGGCGCAGGAACGGCCCGATGAGAAGCGCGAGCCCGGGAAGCAGGCAGAGGAACCGACCATCAGCGAGGATGGCACTCCATGCGACCGGTCGACCCGAGATCAGCCGGTTTGGTGCATGCGTCAGGAAACTGAGGCCGAAGCCCCCGGCGAGCGCGATCAGCACGAGCACCAGCAGCACGCGGTTCCTCAAATACCCGCGTTCGGGCGCCACATCCGTGTCGGAGGCGAGAAGCGGCTGCATACGGACCCGTCTTCGACATTGCTAATGGGGCGAGGCAGTAGGCTGCAAGCCCGTGGGAGCAGGGGGTGCCGCGCAATCTCTCACGACTGGTCCCAGCGCGGCAATCTCTACCCCGGTCTGGTGGGGCGACTACCTTTGGACCAGAACCGCCGTCCATGATCGTCGCGGCCGGGATGGCACCGGCCGCGACGAGCCGTATCGAACTACTTCACGAAACCCTTCGACTTCAGATACTCGGCCGCAACGGCCTTCGCATCCTGGCCATCGACCGCAATCTTGGCATTCAGCGCCTGCAGGGTCGGCGCATCGAAGGACTTGAACACCGGATCGAGCACGTCCTTGATCTGCGGATAAGCCGTCAGCACCGCTTCGCGGATGATCGGCGTCGGGGCGTAGACCGGCTGTACGCCCTTGTCGTCCGTGAGGGCGACGAGGTCCAGTGCCGCCAGCGCGCCATCGGTGCCATAGGCGAGCGAGCCATTGACGCCGGACGTCTGCTCGGCGGCCGCCTTGATGAAGGTGGTCGTGTCGCCGCCGGCGAGCGTCAGGATCTGGTCCTGACCGAGCTTGAAGCCATAGGCGGACTGGAACGCCGGCAGGGCGGCCGGGCTCTCGACGAACTCAGCGGAGGCAGCGATCTTGAAGGTGCCGCCGCCATTGATCCACTTCGCAAAATCTTCGAGCGATTTCAGGTTGTTGGCGTCGGCGACATCCTTGCGGACAGCGATGACCCATGTATTGTCGGCAGGCGCCGGCGTAAGCCAGACGATCTTGTTGGCGTCGTAATCGAGCTGCTTGACCTTGTCGTAGCCAGCCTTGGCATCCTTCCAGGCCGGATCCGTATCGACGGAAAAGAAGAAGGCGCCGTTGCCCGTATACTCGGGATAAATATCGATCTCGCCGGCCGTGATCGCGCCGCGCACGATCTTCGTGTTGCCGAGGGAGACCTTATTCACCGTCGGAATGCCATTGGCCTCGAGCACCTGGATGATGACATTGCCGAGCAGAGAACCCTCGGTGTCGATCTTGGAGCCGACCTTGACCGCATCGGCGGCGTGGGCCAACGGGGCGGTGGCCAAGGGGGCATTGAGCGCGATGGCGGCGGCGATACCCAGAACCATGCGTCGATTGAGACGTGCGATCATTGTTCAATTCTCCCAGGCAGGCCGCTTCGTCTGAAGGCGGCGGACGGTCGGTCGAAGCGCTCTGCTCGAAGATAGAGCCCGCGGGCCTAATGTCGACCGCTGGGTTCTGTTCCTTGAGGCTCGCCTAACTTAGAGGAACGCCACGCGCTTGGCTTGCATGACTATGGCGAAAAGCTTGGTCAATTGAACGGATATTCTCCACTGTGACGGAGCAGCGCCAAATCATTCCCCGACAGAGGCGTCGACCTTTTCAGCTTGCTTCAGCAGGCGGCAGAGAGGCGGCGCGCTTGCCACTGGTAAGCCGCTTTCCGAAATGCATGGATGGTTCCTCTATGCAGCGATAGCCGATTTCCGCCGCCAGAAGGGTGAAGACCACCACAAGCCCAACGATAAGCCAGTCCGGAATCGTATCGTGGAAAGATCGGAATAATATCAGCAAGATCGGAAGATGGAACAGATAGAGGCTGAAGGACACCCGGCCAAGCCATTTCAAGGCGGGGAAATCGAGCGCTTGGCTGACACTTCGGTTTGCGGCAGCCAATAGGATGAAGAAGCTTGCGGCGACGCCATAGACGAGTTCGGCGCCCGGGACCGCTGCGGGAAGAGCGAGCAGCGATAGTGCAATCAGAGACAACCCCAAAATGCTTGCGGGGCCGAGTTTCTTCATCGCACGATCCAGAGTTCCGAAGTGGATAGCGAGCAGGGTCCCGGCACCGAAGAATATCGAGTAGCTGAACGTGTCGAGCCACGAATGGACCGTGCTGTCATCTGTAAAGAAGAGCTTTGCGGCGCTCGATACAATCCAGATCGATCCGAAAACCAAGACAGCCGGGATTAGTCCTCTCAGCGCGATAATCACGATGAGCGGGAATACGAGCGATATCCTCAGTTCATGGACGAGGCTCCACATGACGTTATTGAGTGTCATGTCGTCCTGGCCTCCAGACAGGAGGAGGTGCCGCATGACCAGTTCGGCCGTCGGCTCGCCAGTCCATGATTTCTCGTTGAACCACATGCTGAGCGTGCCAACAGGTTCAGTGAACGACAGGAGGCACAGGAGTACAGCGACAACGATCGATACGGCGAACGGCACGTAAATCCGGAAGAATCGGCGTGTTAAGTATTGGATATAATTCGGATTTCTTCCAGGGGAGAAGTATAGATAGAGAACGAACCCCGAAAGCACGAAGAACAATATGACGGCCGGGCGGCCGCCGATGATTGCGCGCAACGGTGTATAGCGAAAATAGGTCGCCGGCTCGTACCATGCCTCCAGCGAAAAGACATTGACGCTGGCGAGGGCCGAGGGAAAAGTCATAAACAGGTGCGCGATCAGCACACTCAGTGCTGCGATGCCGCGAATTGAGTCCAAAGATGCTATCCGCACACCCGCCCCCCGGCCGGTAACCCATTGAGATCCCGTTGCAGTGCTGTGCACAATTGTGCGTTACGCGACGATACATAATCAAGAGGTGTTTGATGACATGGATCAATCGACGCGCATTTCTTGGTTTGGGGAGTTCGCTGGCCACAGGCCTTTGGCTCGTGTCCCATGGTGCCAACGCATCCGAGTTTCGGCGGCGGGCGATGGAGGGCGGCGGTGATGGGCACGTCAGAATGTTTGCCGGCAGCCGGGCCGAATTCCCCTTTGCCTTCAAGTCTGTGGCGGGAGGCGCGGCGGAGTGGACCGTCTCAAGATTGGCGTTTGCCAACCCCGGATGCGAGAAGACGGATCTGGAGGCGGTCTTCGTCAATCTGGCTTTGCCGCCGGAGCGCGGCGGGGCGGAGACGCCGGGTCCTGCGACGATTCGGGTCGCCGCGGTGCTCAGGATTGAAGGGGCCGCCGGCCGGCTCGGTGTTGCAGCGCATGATAGAACCGCAGTCGTCGTCAGCGTCGCGCCGGGCGAGGTCGGCAGGATCATCTGGCCGGACACTACGATCGCGGCGGGCGCCCGCTACTATGTCGACAGCTTCGTGCAATCCGATGTCGAACAGGGTGTTCCTGTCGCATATCAGACGAATGCCGAGCGCGGCGAAGGTGTAGCGCTTCTCGGCACTAATATAGGCGACGATATCCCGATCGATGCGAAAGTAGAATTCGCGGACGGGCGCTCTGCATTCGGCCCGTCTGCGCTCCTGGCGCGCCCAGTGGGACAGCGGCGGGGGATATCAGCGGCCCTGATCGTCGATTCGATCGGAATGGGGGCAGCCGAGGCGCGCAGCGGCGGTGACCTCAATGGCCAGCGCGGCTTTCTGGGACGTGGGCTTGACAAACTGGGCGTCGATAGCGGCAAGCTCGGAATGCACGGCTCCGTCATCGCGTCGTTTCTCGGGGACGCCTTCAAGGTGCGGCGGCAGATCATGAATGAGGCGGCCGATCTGCTGGTATTTCAGGTCGGTAACAATGATCTCAATCGAAGCCTCAGTGACATCATCAAGGACTGGTCGGCAATGGCCGACAACCTGAGCGATGGCGGACGCCTTCCGGCGATCGGCGTCATGCCCGGACCCAAAACGCGTTCGACCGACAATTGGTCGAGCCTTGCCGGTCAATCGGTCTATCCATCGGATTCATTCGCCGATCCGTTGACGAGCGCGGAAATCCGATTTGGCTTCCGGCACTGGATGGCTTCGCAGGTTGGTGACCGGCTGCTCGGCGTGATTGATCCGCTGCCCTACTGGAGCGACGCGCCGCAGCGCCCCGACTACTGGAAGCCGGGCGCGACCGCCGACGGTACCCATCCCTCGGCAGCCGCGCAGCAGGAGGCCGTGAAGGCAACCATTGCGCCGGATATTGCACGAATACTGGCGGCGGACGGCTGACCTTCCGTATCCTTCTCGGTCGATCGCAGTTCATCGAGCAGGACGCAGGCCGACCGGACCGCCCGACCGTCAGCCGATCCCCTCGATCAATCCGGTCGAGCCGATCACGAAGCCGAAGCATTGGCGGACGTTGTAGATCGTTGCCTGCATACAGAACTCAGGCGACGTCGTCGCCGAGCAATCTTCCAGCATGATTGTGTCATAGCCGCGGAAATTGGCGTCCTGCAGCGTACAGAGAACGCATTGGTCCGCATTGACGCCTGCGAATAGAACGGTCGTTACGCCGAGATTGCGCAGGATACTGTCGAGGGGCGTGTCGACGAAGCCGGACATACGGTATTTCGCGACATGAATATCCGTTGGCTCGATGGTCAATTCATCGACAATACCGGCCGACCAACTGCCGAGCTCCAGGACATGGGCGCCGCTTCGGGGCAGCGGATCGCCGAGACCGACGCTGGCGCCGTCGCCATTATAGACGTGGAGAAGGGCAGGCGAGAGGTTGAGCCGGTCGGGACGGTTTCCCCAGTTCAGCCAGATCACCGGCACATTCTCGCGGCGGAGCACCGGCAAGAGCGCCTGAAGCGGCGCGATCGGCGCGCGGGCCGGCGTTACGTCGACGCCGATATGGGCGAGCCAGCCCTCCGGGTGGCAGAAATCATTCTGCATATCGATGACGATGATCGCAGTCCGCGCGAGGTCGAGCGTCAGCTTCTTGTTGCCTGCATCGACGTTTACGGGCCTCGGTGTTGCCTGCGCGCGGACCATGTTGGCCTCGCCGGCATCAACCTGCCAGCAATTGGCCGGCGCCGAGCCGAGGCGGTTCAGAGGTGCCATCGGGTCATGCCTTTCCGGAGAGGACGGCGACGTCTTCGGCGTCAAGCGCGATCGGTGTGCCGCCGCGGATCAGTTCGGCGAAACCCTGGTTCGGCGTCATCACAGTCAGCGTGTAGAGCTTGCTGTCGCCGGTGTTCCTGACGACGTGCTCGTTGCCCGGGTTGAGCAGCAGCGCGTCGCCCTTCTTGATCGGCAATTCCTTATCGCCGCAGCGGGCGATACCCTCGCCATGCAGCACATAGAAAAACTCATGCGCCTCCGAATGCTCGTTCGGCGGTGTGGCGCCGCCGCGATTGAAGATCTCGATGACGAAGATGTTCGAGATCGCGTCCTTTTCCTCGTCGAAGAGGATCGCGAAATAGTTCGTGTCGGTCGGTGAAATCTGGAACGCCTTGGCGTTCGCGACAGTCTCGAAGCTGAAGGTCTTCACGGCAATATCCTCGTCAATCCAATCGGTTCATTCGGCGGCGGCAGGGTAGCCGAGCGCCTTGGCGGTGGAGGGCGGCATGCGGAGCGGCAGATGTCCGGCCGGCACGTCGCGATTCGTCGCCATAGTGTGCATCTGGTCGAGCCAGGGCCGCACCACAGCAGCGCCCGCGCTCATCGCCGGGCAATAATCGCGCCGGAATCGCTCGGCCGCTTCCGAAATCTCGGCGCGGATCGACTCTTCGTCGATCAGGGCGAGCTTGCGGTCCTTCATGACGACGCGGCCGTCGACAATCGAGGTCTGTACGCTGTCGGAATTAGCGCTGAAGGCAATCTGCTGGATCGGGTCGTGCAGCGGCAGGAAGCCCCAGTCATAGCGGTCGAGCAGGACGATATCGGCCTTCTTGCCGACTTCGATCGAGCCGACCTCATCCTGCATCAGGCTGGAGCGGGCGGCATTCCTGGTCGCCATCTCATAAACCTCGTGCGCCGAAACCCACTGGCGATAATCATGCGTGCCGATCTTGTGGATGCCGGACGCCGCCTTGATCGCCTGGAAGATGTCGGCCGAATCGGCTGAGGCGACGCCGTCGCAGCCGAGCGCGACATTGACGCCGGCATTCTTGAGCTTGCGGACTGGTGCGACGCCGGAGCCGAGTTTCAGATTGGCGAGCGGGTTATGGGTGATCGAGGCGCCGACATCGCCCATCATGGCTATGTCCTCTTCGGTCAGCCAGATTGCGTGGTTCATGGTCAGGCGATGCGTCATGCAGCCGACATCGGCGAGGAAGGCCGGCAGCGTCTTGCCGTATTTCTCCTGACCCGTGACGGCCTGCGTCTTCGTCTCCAGGACATGGCAGTGGATCGGCAGGTCCATGCTCTCGGAGAGTGCCGCGACCTCTTCGAGCAGTTCCGGCGAACAGCGCTGCGGGCCGCAGGGGCCGAGGATGATGCGCATGCCATCCTTGTCGTGCCACTTGCCGTGCAGTTCGTGAAAGAGCTCGATCTGCTCCTTGCGGCCGGGCGTGTGCAGCGCATTCAGCCGCGCCTTCAGTTCGTCCGGCATGATCTGGTTCAGGAAGGGCAGGCTCTTCAGGAAGCCCTCATCCCACATCGAGGCGGTGATCCACCCCTTGAGGCCGAGGTCACGATAGGCGGTGGCCGTCGCGTCGACGGCATCGGCTGTGAACGCCATGTTGATGACGTCGTCCTGCAGCGCGGTGACGCCCGAGCGGACCGAGACGATGCCGACCAGCAGGGCGCGCAGATAATGCTCGCGCCAGGTCAGCGTCGGCGCGCCGAAGGGCGGATAGACCTCCGAAAGCCAGATTTCGAGGGGCAGATTGTCATAGCGCCCCATCTCGAAGCCTTCATTCGAGTGCATATGCGCGTCGACAAAGCCCGGCATGACGATGCGCTTGCCTGCCTCGATCACCTCGATCCCGGGATAGGCGGCGGCCTGCTCGCTGAGGTCCGCGCCGATCGCTGCGATCTTGTCGCCGACGATCAGTACATCGCCTTTGTCGAGAACCGTGCCGGCTGCGTCGTTGGTGTGGATATAGCCTTGGCGGATGAGCAGGGGCATCAGTTCAGGTCCTTCGATTTCGATTGATCGTGGTCCGGCCGGCGCGGCGGCACGGATCGTGCTTTCGCTGGCGGAAGGGGGGGGCGCTCGCTACGAGCGAAAATGGAAAGGTGGGTCTGCCATGCTTCGCCACCAGGATCACGGTCTGGATATCCGCCTGATGCGGACATTCCAGATTCTGCTCGATGAATGCAGCGTTTCGCGTACGGCCGTTATTCTCGGCCAGAGCCAGCCCGCCGTCAGCCTCGCGCTGAAGCGGCTGCGCGAAATCATCGGCGATCCTCTGCTCGTCCGAAGCGGCAGCCGCCTCGTGCCGACCGAACGCGGCATCGAACTCGGCGCGCGCATTGAGCGGGTCCTTGCTGAAATTGACGGCATGGTGACCGATCACGTGCAGTTCGACCCTTCCGTCGACACGCGCAACATCCGCATTCACGGCGTTAATTGCCTCGGCATGTTCTTCCTGCCGCGCATCGTCGAACTGCTCAGGCGCGAGGCGCCGCTGATGCAGGTCGATTTCTGCGGCACGCCGGACGAGCGCGAAATCTTCAACGAGATGGAATCGGGCGCGATCGACCTCGTCATCGGTAACTGGCTGATGCCACGTGACAATCTTCGCGTTGCGCCGCTGTTCGACACCGACATGGTTCTGGTCATGCGCCGCGATCATCCGATGGCCGCGCGGAGCATGCTCTCGCTCGACGAATATCTCTCGCTCGATCACCTCTCGCCGACGCCCTATATCAGCGCCGCGATCAGCCCGGTCGATGGACGGCTGGCGCAACTCGACAAGAAGCGCCGCATCGCGCTCACCGTTCCGGAATTCACGCTTGTGCCGCCGGTGCTGGCGCGCACGGATCTCGTCTTCACCTCCAGCCGCCCGTTTGCCGAGCAGATGGCCGCGACCATGCCCTTCGCCATCATCGAGGCGCCGGCCGAGTTCGAGACCATGAAGTTCTTTATGCTGTGGCATGAGCGGGTTCATCAATCGCCGTGCAGTCGTTGGCTGAGAGGCCTGGTGCGCCGCGTTGCGGGTGAACTCAACGAACTCGGCAACCTACATTCGCGCAAAGCCGGTCTGCGCGACATAATCCCGGCCTAATAGACACTATCAGCACTGCGGCACTTTCTCGTTTTCCCTGATCGGCTTCAATCGGATGCCGTTCATGCAAGAACCAGGGGAACGAAAGACATGCGCGCTCAAATGACTCACCGCGCGATGGCTGCCGCACTTGCGGCATCGATCGCTCTGCCGATGACCCTCTCGCCGGTCATGGCTCAGGATTTCAAGGGCAAGACCCTCGTGGTCGGTGTCTGGGGCGGCGATATCGAGCGTCTGCTGCGCCAGAACGTCGTCGGCCCGCTCGAGGCCGAGACCGGCGCCAAGGTCGAGCTGGTGCTCGGCGGCACCGGCGATCGCCTCGCCCGCATCTATGCCGAGAAGGCCAATCCGACGATGGATATCGCCTTCCTCAACATTTACGAGGCGCCCCAGGCGCTCAAGGACGGCGTCGTCGAGGCGCCCGATCCCAAGAGCCCGCTCTATACCGAGATCTGGGACGGCATGAACGATGGCTGCTACGCCATGTCGCTCGTCGGCCTCGGCATCGCCTACAACAAGAAGCTCGTGCCGAATGCGCCGGAATGGGCCGACATGTGGAAGCCGGAATACAAGGGCAAGATCGCTGTGGCGAGCTATCCGGGCTCGGAGGGCGACGGCCTGCTCGGCGTTGCAGCACGCCTTGCCGGCAAGGACGAGCATGATGCCGATGCGGCTTTCGCGAAAGTCTCCGAACTGAAGCCGATCGCGCTCACCTACACCAATCTCGACGAAGCCTTCGCCATGATGGATGCGGGCGAAGTCGCCATGGCGCCGATGATCTCCGGCTATGTGCTCTCAGCGCTCAAGACGCATCCCGATATCGGCTTCTCCTTCCCGAAGAACCCCGGCCCGGTCCTGGTTCGCGACATGCTCTGCCTCGTCAAGAACTCGCCCAATCCCGAGCTCGCCAAGAAGTTCGCTGAACTCGCACTCGGCGTGAAGAACCAGACGGACTATGCCGAGCAGCTCTATTTCGGCCCGACCAACAAGAACGTGAAGCTGCCGGAGAATGTCTCGGTCGACGTGATCGACACGCCGGACGAGGTCAAGGGCCTGCTGCAGATGGATTGGCCTTATGTGATCACGCAGCGCGCCGACTGGACGCAGCGCTGGAACAAGGACGTGCTCGGCCAGTAAGGCAGGCCCGACCCCTTCCTTCTCCTCTCCCGCTTGCGGGGAGGTTGGGAGGGGGCTTGCAAGACTCCGCCCGAGTCCAGCGGTCCCCTCTCCAACTCTCCCCGGCGAGCGGGAGAGAGGGCTCGCCGGAGCTATCCGGAGCCGACTAACAGCGAAGGTGCCATGAACAGTTCGAACCCATCCTCGAAGGCGGCGCTCTTCCTGCTTCCTGCCGTGCTGCTGTCGGCGGTCGTGTTCCTGCTGCCCTTCGTCTGGCTGGTCTATACGAGCTTCAAGACTCAAGGGTCCGGCTCGCTGCTCTTGGCCGACGGGCTGACACTGAAGAATTACGGCCGGCTGCTCGACGATCTCTATTTCGTGCAGGCCTTCGGGCGTACCGTCTGGATGAGCGCACTCGCGACTTTGCTCTGCCTCGTCATCGGCCTGCCGGTTGCCCGGTTGATCGCGACATGGTCGGGGCGCGCCAAGGGGCTGCTGCTCGCGCTGATGCTGGTGCCGCTCGTCTCTGGCGCGCTGCTCCCCTCGCTCGGCATGATCCATTTTCTGGGGCCGCTCGGCGTCGTGAACGGCACGCTCAAGATGTTCGGCCTCATCGACACGTCGATCAAGTTTCTCGGCACTACGACGGGCGTCATCCTCGGCATGGTGCAGGCCTTCCTGCCGCTGATGGTGCTGCCGCTGGTCAACACGCTGTCGCGCATGCCGCGTGATGTCGAGGCGGCGGCGAATTCGCTCGGCGCCGCGCCCGTCCGCGTCTGGTTGCGCGTGATCCTGCCGCTGGCGATGCCCGGCATTATTGCCGGGTCGGTGCTGGTCTTCTGCGCTGCGTTCACCTCCTTCGTGACGCCGCAGGTGCTGGGGCAGGGCAAGATCGCCACCTTCGGCACTGTCGCCTATCAGCAGGCGGCGCTGGTGCTCGACTGGCCGTTCGCCTCGACGCTCGCCGTCGTCGTGCTGGTGGCGATCGGCCTGCTCCTGATCCTCACGGCGCAGTTCAACCGGCTGATCGCTCGCAAGCGGAGGATCGCATCATGAGGCCCTCCATCGCCGCTCGGGTGGCCCAGACGATCTGGACGGTGCTCGCCTATGCCTTCCTGCTGGCACCGATCCTGGTGCTGATCCTTGCCTCGTTCAACGACGCCAAGTTCTTCCGCTTCCCGCCGCAGAGCTTCTCGCTGCATTGGTACGAAGCAGCGGCCGCCTCGGGCGAATATCGCAGCGCGCTCGCGTCGAGTTCGATCATCGCGCTGATCGCCGGCACGCTCTCCATCCTCGTCGGCTCGCTCGCGGCGTTCGCGCTGGTCCGCTTCGACATGCCGGGCAAGCGCTGGATCGAGGCGATCCTGCTCGCACCGCTCGTCCTGCCTCTGATCGTCTGGGCGATCGCGCTCTTACAGATCTATGCCTGGCTCGGCATGAGCGGCACGCTGGTCGGGCTGGTGCTGGCCCATGCTGTGATTACCGTGCCCTATACGGTGCGCATCATGGTTTCGACCTTCGAGCGCATCGATCCGGTGCTCGAATCGGCGGCGGCCAGCCTCGGGGCGACGCCTTTCGCGGTCGCGCGCCGTGTCATCATTCCGCTCGCCATGCCCGGCCTCGTCACCAGCGCCGCCTTCTCGCTGCTGATCTCGTTCAACGACGTCATCGTGTCGTCGCTGATCGCGGGCGCGCGCTGGATCACCTTTCCCGTCCGCCTCTACGCCCAGCTTCGCAGCGAAGGCGTGGATCCCATCACGCTGGCCATCGGCGCTACCATCATCGCGGTGATCCTGATCGCCGCGATCGTGGGCGAATACGCGCTGAAATGGTCGCGGCATCTGTGAGAAAACCCCATGAGCGCTGATTATCCCTATCTCGACCGCATGCCGAAATTCGAGCGCGACGGCATTCCCTCGCTGACCGGCTTTCGCCGCGAGACAATCGCGAAATCGGTTGTGCTCGCCGTGCGCGATCCGCTGGTGGTGGGCGAGGGCGCCTCGGAAGATGCGATCGCCTCCGAGCTCGAGGGCGCCGAGATGGTGGCGCGCACCGGCCTCTTCACCACGATCTCCGGCACCTATCGCGGCACGCCGGTCTCGGTCGTGCTCGGCGGTAGCGGCTCTCCGGAGGCCGAACTCGCGCTGATGGACCTCTTCAACTACACCGATTGCGACACCGTCATCCGCATTGGCGGCTGCGGCGGCTGGGGCAGACAAGTCAAGGTCGGCGATGTCGTGATCTCATCGGGCGCGGTGCGCGACGAGGGCATGACCAAGGCGCATGTGAAGGTCGAATATCCGGCGGTCGCGGATTACCGCGTCGTCGCCGCCATGGTCGCCGAGGCCGAGGCGATCGCAGCCCCCTATCATGTCGGCGTGACCCGTTCCGGCGACAGCGAATATACCGGCTGGGGCAAGCCGGGGCCGGGCGGCTACCTGCAGGAAGAGCACAAGCAGATCATCGACTATTGGAGCCGCGCGGGCATCCTCAACACCGATCGTGAGAGCGCCGCGATCCTGACGCTCTGCGCGCTTTATGGCCGTCGCGGCGGCTCGGTCTGTTCGGTCGGCGACAATGTCGTCACCGGCGAGGCGCATAAATCCGGCTCAGGCCAGAACAAGGCGATCCTCGTTGGGCTCGGCGCGCTGGCGCGGCTCGCCTCATGAGCGCGGCCGCCGCCCCCCATCTCAAGATCGAGCAGGTCACCAAGCGCTTCGGCGAAACCGAGGTGCTCAAGGACATTTCTCTCTCGATCCCGAAGGGCGCCTTCGTCGCGCTGCTTGGGCCGAGCGGCTGCGGCAAGTCGACCCTGCTCAAGATTATCGCCGGGCTCGAGGCGCCGTCGGGCGGGAGCGTCCATCTCGGCGGCCAGTCGCTGGATGGTGTGCCGGCTTACAAGCGCGATATCGGCGTCGTGTTCCAGAGCTACGCGCTGTTCCCGCACATGACGGTCAACGATAATGTGCGCTTCGGCCTCGACATGCGCGCGATGCCGAAGGCCGAGGCCGCCACGCGCGTGGGTGAGGCGCTGGAACTCGTGAAGCTTGGCGGCTATGGCGAGCGCATGCCGTCGGAGCTCTCCGGCGGACAGCAGCAGCGCGTCGCGCTCGCCCGTTCACTGGCGATCCGGCCGCGTCTGCTGCTCCTCGACGAGCCGCTCTCCAATCTCGACGCCGTGCTCAGGAAGAGCGTCCGCGTCGACATTCGCGAGCTGCACGAGCGCGTCGGCGCCACGACGGTCATGGTCACCCATGACCAGGAAGAGGCGATGAGCATGGCCGATACGGTCGCGGTCATGGCCGAGGGGCGCATCCTGCAACTCGGCACGCCGGAAGCGATCTATGAGAGGCCGGCGACGCGTTTCGTCGGCGGCTTCGTCGGCAATCCACCAGCCTCGCTTGTGCGGGCGCTGAAGCGCTTCGAGGGCGGCTGGCTGTTCGGCGATACGATCTGGCGGCCGGAGGACAGGCTCGCGGCCCGCATGGACCGCTTCAACCGCGTCGATCTCGTGGTCGGCCTTCGTCCCGAGCGGATCGCGATCGTCGCGCCTGACGCGCCCGGCGCCCTTCGGGCCGAAGTGCGCTCATCGGAATATCTGGGCGGTGGCCGTCTTGTTCATCTCGATCTCGGCGGGCAGAAGATTGCCGTCGAAGCCGCCGGGGCTGCGCCGAAGACGGGAACCTCCGTCGGACTCATGCCGGACGCCGGTGCGGTGATGCTGTTCGACGCGGAAACCGGCGTCAGATTGGAACGTGAATGACCAGGCCGCATGTCTACTGTCTCGGGACCGTGGTGCTCGACCGGATCGTCGAAGTCGATCGCCTGCCGGGGCCTGACGACAAGGTATTCGTCAAGGCGAAGCGGGAAGGGCCGGGCGGCCCGGCGCGCAATGCGGCCGCCGCACTCGCCGCCTGGGGCGAGACGGTATCGCTCGCCTCCGTCGTCGGCGACGATCCGATCGGCATGAAGCTGCTCGCGCGCCTCGATGACGAATCGATCGGTTCCGAGGCGATCGACGTGCTGCCCGACCTCGAGACGGCAGCGACGCTGATCATGGTCGATGACGCCGGCGAACGGGCGATCGTGATCGAGCCGGTTCCCGATGCCGTGCTCGCCAAGATCGGACGCAGCCTGAAGCCGGCGGCGGGTGACGCTGTCGTCGCGAATTTCTTCCATGTCGAGGCTCTCGCGAGCACGTTCGATCGTGCGCGGCAGGCGGGCGCCTTCGCCGTGCTTGATCTCGAACTGCCGGAGCTTCTGCGTTGGGGCTGGGACGCCGCATTCCGCGCCGCCGCGAGCGCCGATGTCGTCATCACCAACAGTCAGGTCGTGCGCGCCTTCGCCGAGCGCGAGGGGCTTGTTTCGGCCAGCGCCGAGGACGTGGCGCGATCGCTCGCCTCCCGCCTGCGGCCGGCCGGCGGACGCGTCTGCGTCACCCTCGGCGCAGCCGGCGTCGTTGCACGCGAGGGCGATGCGTTGATGAGGGTGGCAGCCCTTCCGGTCAAGCCGCGCGATACGACCGGCGCTGGGGACCGTTTCATGGCGGGGCTGGTGCGGGCGCTGCTCGACGGCGCCATGTTTGACGTCGCCTTGCGCCGGGCCGTCGCCGCGGCCGGGCTTCTCCTCTCCGGCGATCCGCATGACTGGGGCGATGCCGAACGGGCCGCGCGCAGCCTGACGCTGGTGACGCTCGGCGAGGCCGTGGGATGACCACCCTTCCTGCTCCTCTCCCGCTTGCGGGGGAGGTCGGGAGGGGGCTAGCCGCTCCGGACTGTCTGGGAGGCCCTTCTCCAACTCTCCCCCGCTTTGCGGGAGAGAGGGTGGCCGGAGCCTTCCGGCCCATTGCATCATTGATCTGGAATAGAGAGTTCAACCATGCCCCTCACGCTCCCGCCTTCACGCCAATGGATTGATCTGACGACATTCGAGGCGGGTGCTCTGCCGCGCGAGACGGTCGTGCTGCTGCCCGTCGCGGCCGTCGAGCAACATGGGCCGCATCTGCCGATCGGCACCGATGCGCTCATCAATCGCGGCATCGTCGCGCGCATGCTGGAACTGCTGCCGAAGGATGTGCCGTTTCTGGTCCTGCCGGAGCAGACAGCGGGAACGTCGCAGGAGCACATCGACTTCGCCGGCACGATTTCCTTCGAGCCGCCGCATCTCATGCGGATCTGGTCGCATGTGCTGGTGAACGTCCGGCGCGCCGGCATCAATCGCGTCATCATCTTCAACAGCCATGGCGGCCAGACGGGGCTGCTTGCGCCGGTTGCCGTGGACCTCCGCGCCAAGCTCGGCATGTTCGTCGCCTATGCGAGCTGGTTCGATGCGGGCTACCCGGAAGGCCTCTTCAGCGACGAGGAAATCCGGCACGGGATGCATGGCGGCGCGATCGAGACCAGCCTGATGCTGCACTTGCGCCCCGATCTCGTGCGGACCGATCTGATGGCGGACTTCCATTCGAAGTCGGTCGATCTGGACGTGGTTGCCAAGCAGATCTCAGCGAATCCAGGCGATGGGCGTCTGGGCGGATTTGGCTGGAAGGCGGCGGATCTGAACAGCCAGGGCGTGACCGGCGACGCATCGGTGGCAACGGCCGAGGCTGGCCGCATTCTGCTCGATCATCTCGCCGGTGCGCTCGCCCTGCTCGTCCAGGAGATGGCGAAAGCGGTCGACACGATCGAAGGCTGAACCCAACCCGCGCCGGGCGATGGTCTCAAGGCGATCGGGGGGGCGTCTGTCCGGCAATCGCGTTGCGGATATCCGTGAGGAGGCCGTTTTCCAGAAACGGCTTCTCGACGATCGGGACACCCAGGGCCGCAGCGCGGGCCTTCACCGCATTGGTCGCCCGGACGGTCATCAGAATTGCCGGCAGTGTCACGCCGGCTGCGCGCAGATGGTTCACCAATTGCAGGCCATCCATGGTCGGCAGGTAGTAATCCACGACAAGGCAGCCGCGCTGTGGCAATGCGCCTTCGGCCAACAGGGCGGCGGCATTCAGGTAAACCTTGGATTCCAACCCCTCCGTGTCGAGCGCGAATTTGAGGGAGTGGAGAATTGCCTTGTCGTCATCGACGATGATGACCACCGGATTTTCCGTCTCGTTCGATAGCAACTGATCCACATCGATATCCTGTATGCGAGCCTCCGGTCGAATATCATGCGGGGGAGTTTGCGCGGCTGCCTTGCGATGGATCAAACGCGGTTGAGGATGAGGTGCTTAGGCGACTTCGCTCATCACGCGGAAATCCTAAGCCGTCGGGCCGTCGTCCTGGGCGATGTTGATGCCGGCGGCCAGCGCCATGCGGACGAGATCGGACAGGCTGCTCGCGCGCATCTTGCTCATGACGTGGGCGCGATAGATCTCGATGGTGCGGGGGCTGATGTCGAGATCATACGCCATGCGCTTGTTGGCGTGACCGGCGACAAGTCCTTCGAGGACCTGCCGCTCGCGCTGTGACAACGTCGCGAGCCGCTCCAGGATCGAGCTGCGCTCTGCTTCCTTGCGGGCATCATGATGGTTGGTGTTGAGCGCAGCCCCGACAGCGGCAAGGATTGCATCGTCGCTGAACGGCTTCTCCAGAAAGTCGATGGCACCGCCCTTCATGGCGGTCACCGCCAACGGAACGTCGCCATGTCCGGTCATCACGATGACAGGCAGGACGATGCCGCGGTTCTTCAAGGTGACGAGCAGTTCGAGGCCGGTCATTTCGGGCATGCGGATATCGGTGACGATGCAGCCCGTCGTGTCGCCGGCGAAATCCTGCAGGAAGCGAACAGCCGAATCGTAGGTGCGTACGGTCAGCTCCGCAGAGGACAGCAGGAAGGCCAACGATTCACGCGCGCCCTCGTCGTCGTCAATGACGTGGATCATCCCTTCACTGGCCATCAGCCGTTTCGTCCTGCTGCGCTGCCCTTACCGTAAAGCGAAAGATCGTGCCACCTTCGGGATTGGAATCAACCCAAATTTCGCCGCCATGCGACTCGATGATGGTACGACAGATCGACAGTCCCACGCCCATGCCATGCGATTTGGTGGTGGCAAAGGCCTCGAAAAGTCGCGGTGCCATGTCCGGCGCAATGCCGCTGCCGGTGTCGGACACGCTGATCATGATCATGTCCTCGCGTCGCTCGTCGGATATGATCAGCTCGCGCCGCTCGCAATGTTCCATCGCCTCGATCGCATTGCGGATCAGGTTGAGCAGAACCTGCTCGATCTGGATCTTGTCGACCAGCACCAGATCCGCTTGAGGATTGATGCGCAGGCGGACGTTGATTCCCTTCTCCTTGACGCCGAGAAGCGCCAGGGCGCTCGCCTCCTCCAGCAGCTTCGCGACGCTCTCCACCTTCTTTTCGGTTTCGCCGCGGGAGACGAACGAGCGCAGGCGCTGAATGATCTGGCCTCCACGCAAGGCCTGCTCGGCGGCTTTCTCCAGGGCCTCGCCGATACGCGGCGAGAGGTCGGGCGTGCGTTCGATCAGCCGGCGCAAGCCGTTCAGATAGTTTGAAATCGCTGCCAGTGGCTGGTTCAGTTCGTGCGCCAGCGCGGATGCCATTTCGCCGAGCGCGGTCAGCCGCGTGATATGGACCAGTTCGCTCTGCAACTCCTGCAGGCGCGCCTCCGTCTTCTGTCGCTCGGAGAGATCCCTGATGAAGCCGGTGAAGTAGCGCTGATCACCCGACCGCATCTCGCCGACGGCCAGCTCGATCGGAAAGGTCGTGCCATCCTTGCGCTCGGCCGTGACGACGCGGCCGATACCGATGATCTTGCGCTCGCCAGTGTCCATGTAGCGATGCAGATACTGGTCGTGATTGCCGCGGTAGGGCGACGGCATCAGCCGTTTCACATTGGTGCCGATGACTTCGGCCGCGCTATAGCCGAACAGCCGCTCCGCAGTCGTGCTGAAGGAGCGGATGCCGCCGAATTCGTCGATGACGATCATCGCATCCGGCACGGTTTCCAGGATCGACTGGAGATGAGCCTCGCGCGCTACAAGATCGCGGGTTCGTGCGAGCGCGCGGATGCGCGAGCGCAACAGCCATTCGCCGAGCAGAGCGACGCTGATGCCGGTCAGGCCGAAGAGCACCGCCGCGCTCACCTCCGTCGCCATGTCGCCCTGGCTCGGCGTCACCCAGACACAGACGATGATGCTCAACGCGGTCGCCGTGATCCCCGGCGCAAGCCCACCAATGCCGGACGCGAACAGCACGGGCGGAACAAAGATCAGATAGCGCGCCTGGCTCTGGACGATATCGGAGAAGGCGAGGTCGAAGAGCAGCGCGATCAGCACCGCCGCGATAGCCAGCAGGTGGTGCATCCACTGTCGGCGCGGTGCGGCGAGGAATTGCCACAGCGCCTGACGTTCCTCGGTTTCGGTGGCCAATCCGCAGGTTCCAGCATTCGGGATTCGGTGATCGCGCCAGACTACTCGAATTTGTCGCGGTTGTCCGAGTCGCTCAGCTGGGACCCAACTAAGGGATGTCCCTTAGGGGGATGATCTGAATTTTCATGGCCCGGGCCGCGCGCTACCCCTTCGTCATCATCCCAACGTCGAGGTCGCGATCATGTTGATGTCGAACACGCAATCGCTGGAAGCCAAGCGTATTCCGAGTGCCGTGGACTGGGTCGCGTCGAGGAGCCTCGCTGGAGCCGGGCGCCGCGTCGAGGACGTGTTCGAGCAACTCGGCATCCCCGTCTCCTTCGAGAAGGACGGCGAGATTTGCGCGGAGTCGGAGCCGGCCGAATATATCTACAAGGTCGTGAGCGGCACGGTCAGGAGCACCAAGATCCTGGATGATGGCCGCCGCCAGATCGGCGCGTTCTACATGGCCGGTGACATATTCGGTCTCGAGCCCGGCGACGATTATCATTTCTCGGCCGAGGCGGTGACGCATGCCGAAGTTCTTGCCGTGAAGCGCAGCACCGCTTTCGCCTGGGCGAGCCAGGACGGCGATTTCGCCAGGCTGCTCTGGAACGTGACGGCCCAGCATCTGCAGCGCGCGCAGGATCATATCCTCCTCCTCGGCCGCAAGACCGCGCTGGAGCGTGTCGCGACTTTCATCCTTGAAATGGCCGATCGCCTCGCCAAGGAGGGTGCGCTCGAACTCCCGATGATGCGCCAGGATATTGCCGACTATCTCGGGCTGACGATCGAGACCGTGTCGCGCACGATGACGCATCTGGAAAGCACGCACGCTATATCGCTGAACAGCTCGCGCCAGATTGCGTTGCGCAGCCGTTCGGGCCTGAACCGCGTCAATGCCTGCTGAGGCGGCGGGCTAACGTTTTCCGGCCATTCGGCTATGATGGTCCAGTCCGAGGCCGTTGACGGCACGGGAGGCGGGCCGAAATGCCTGATTGTCGCGAACATGAGCTCAAGATCGCCATAGCGCCTGATCGGCTCGATGAAGCGATCGCCTTCGAACCGGATTCACAGGCCCTGACGCGGGGCCCGATGCAGACGCGACGACTCGTCAGCACTTACTTCGATACATCCGATCACGTCCTGTTCCGCCATGGCTATGTGCTCAGGATCAGGCAGGACGGCGTCGAGCCGACGCAATGCCTGAAGGGCACGACCCATTCCGGCTCGGTCGGCACACGGTTCGAGCATGAAGTCGCAGCCCCTGCGTCCACGCCGGACATCGACCTGTTCGGACCGACGGTTGCGGCAGAGCTGGAATCGATCCTGGAAGGCGCGCCGCTCGTCGCGATCTTCACAAGCCAGATCGAGCGCACGGTCAGGACGATCGAGTGGCACGGCGCCACCATCGAACTGGCGGCCGATAGCGGCGAGATCGTCGCTGGCAGCAAGGCTGAGCGGGTGGCCGAGTTCGAGATCGAACTGCGCGCCGGGCCGCTGCAGCCACTCTTTGAAATCGGGCTTCTCTTCGTTGATCGTTTCGCTGCCGGCCTGATGCAGCAGAGCAAGTCCGAGCGGGGCTTTGGTCTCCTCGGTCATGCGCCCGTGCCGTGCCCGTCCGAGCCACCCGAGCTTGACGAGGCGATGCCGACCGGACAGGCGATCGCGGCGGTTCTGCAGGCCTGTCTCGACGGTTTCGTCGGCAATTGGCCTGCCATCATCGTCGGACACAATGCGGACGCCGTTCACGAGGCCCGCGTGAGCCTGCGACAGCTTCGCTCGGCTCTCAGCCTGTTCGGGCCGTCTCTGCCGGCGGGACAGGCGCGCAGCCTGTCCGACGGCGCCAGGCGGATTGCGGCCGTGCTGGGCGAGGCGCGCAATCTCGATGTTCTGCACGACTTTCTGAGGGAGCCGGCTGGCGACGACCCCGAGGCGGCCAAAGCGCGTCGGCGCCTGATGCGACGAATAGCCAGGCGTCGGCACGCGGCCTATGCAGAGGCCGCCGCGAGGCTCGCGGACAGCAATACGGCGCGCTTCGTGCTCGCGCTGCAGCTTTGTATTCTCAATGTCGGCGAAATGCCGAATGCAACTTTTCCCGGTTCGATCGAGATGATCGCCGAGGAGGGGTTGGCGGCTTTGCTCGGGAAGGCGCTGAAGCGCCACAAGGATCCGGCCCGGCGTTCGCCCGTTTCTCGTCACAGGCTGCGCATCGCGCTCAAAAAGCTCCGCTATGCGGCGGACTTCTTCAGTAGCCTTTATGACGAGGATCAAGCGGGTCCCTATGTGGAGCGGCTCGGTTCGCTGCAACGAGATCTAGGCGAACTCAACGACCAAGTCATGATCGAGCGCCTGATTGCCACGCTGCAACTGGGCGATGTCGGCCGGTTCGTATCCATGCCGAAACTGCCAGGCCGCGAGATGCGCCGCACGCTCGGTTCCCTTTCCCGAGACTGGCGCCGCTTCCGCAAGGCGCGTCCCTTCTGGATTGCCAGGTCGCGCCGCTCGCGCACGGCCTGACGCTGTTTGCAGAGTTTGCAGATCGCGGGCGACACGATTGCCTGCGTCGCCCGCGATCTCGATCAGGGCGTGATCGCGACTTTCAGGACGCCATCGCGCTGGTTGGCGAAGAGTTCATAGGCCTCTTCGATCTGGTCCAGTTTGAAGCGATGCGTCACGAGCGGCTTGAGGTCGACCCGCTGCGATTCGATCACGCTCATCAGGCGGCGCATACGCTCCTTGCCTCCCGGGCAGAGCGTCGTGACGATCTTGTTGTCGCCAAGCCCGGCCGAAAAGGCATCGAGCGGAATGCGCAGATCGGTCGAATAGACACCCAGGCTCGACAGCGTCCCGCCGGGACGAAGCGCCCTCAGGCCCGATTCGAAGGTCGTCTGCGTGCCGAGCGCTTCAATCGCCACGTCGACGCCGCGTCCATCGGTGATGCGGGCAATGGCATCCAGCGGGTTCTCCGCCTTGAAGTCCACTACATGTGTGGCGCCGAGCTTCTTGGCGACCTCGAGGCGAGCCGGCACGGTGTCGACGCCAATGATGGTGGTGGCGCCCATGAGCTTGGCACCGGCGACGGCGCAGAGCCCGATGGGACCGAGCGCGAAGACGACGACCGCATCGCCGATCCGGATCTTGCCGCTCTCGGCGCCTGAAAAGCCAGTCGACATGATGTCTGGACACATCAGGACCTGCTCGTCGGTCAGGCCGTCCGGCACCGGGCTCAGATTGGCGATCGCATCGGGAACCAGCACATATTCCGCCTGGCAACCATCGATCGTATTGCCGAATTTCCAGCCGCCCATGGCCTTGAAGCCATGCTTGGTGCCGGCGCCGTCCTGGGAGCCGCAGCCGCAGAGGCAGGCATAGGAATGGCCGCTCGGCGTAATCGCGCCGGCGATCACACGCTGTCCCTCCCTGAAGCCCTGAACGGCGGAACCGAGCTTTTCGATGATGCCGACCGGTTCGTGGCCGATGGTGAGGCCCTTGGCGACCGGATATTCGCCCTTGAGGATGTGAACGTCGGTCCCGCAGATCGTGGTCGTGGTCAGGCGGATCAGCGCATCGAGAGGGCCGACATCGGGAATCGGCTTCTCGTCGAGCACGATCCGGCCCGGTTCGACAAAGATCGCGGCTTTCATCTTGGGCATGGCCATATTCCTCCGAACTTACCGACGATGACGCCATCATAGGTAGGGCGGCCGCTTGCCTCTGGCGTTGATCTGGGTCAACGCTCTCTGACCCCGAAAGCCTAGATTGCCGCGATCGGTTTGAGCGCGTGCGCCGCAGGAGATGAGCGATGAACCCGGCAACCTTGATGGTCCATGTCGATGATGGGAAGGCTGCGGCAGCGCGCATCCGTCTCGCCTGCGATCTGGCGGAGCGCTTCGGCGCCGTCCTGATCGGTATTGCCGGAGCCGTCCCGGAGCCGCCTTTGGCCGATCCCTTCGCGGCCGGAGCGATGGTGGGTGAACTCGCCATGCTCGAGCGGGAGCGGGCGGAAGACCTGCTGAAGAACGCAAAGGCGCTGTTTGATTCGGTTTCCGGCACCACGGCGCTGACGACCGAATGGCGTTCGGCGATTGCCTATCCATCCGATCTGATCGCGCGTCAGGCGCGGGCGGCGGATCTCATCATCGTCGGGCGCGATACCGGTACCAGCGCACCGAACCACTCCGTGAGCGCGGGCGACGTGCTGATGAAGACGGGACGTCCCGTCCTCATCGTACCGCCGCAGGCCGAGACACCGGCCGCCGACAATGTCCTTATCGCCTGGAAGGATGGGCGCGAGGCACAGCGTGCGGTTGTCGATGCGCTGCCATTTCTGCGCCTCGCGCAGAAGACCTCGATCCTCGCGATCCACGAGCCCGGCGAAGCCGAGCCGGCTGAGAACGCGGTGAAGGATGTTGCCGGTTTTCTCGCGCGGCACGGGGTGCCGTCGCAGACCTTCGTTCAGCCGACGACGCCCTACGCCGATGGTTCCCAGATCCTAGCCTTCGCCCATCAGCAGGGCGCTGATCTGGTCGTGATGGGTGGATATGGTCATGCCAGGCTGAGAGAATGGGTATTCGGCGGCGTTACGCATGACGTTCTCGCCGACAGCACGATCTGCTGCCTGCTCAGCCACTGAGTGGCCGCCGAGGCCGTTCGTCGGAATTCTCGCTTGCGTCAGGACGCGTCGAAGGCTTCGATGGCGCGCCCTGTATTCTTGGAGACGCCCGATGACCGCGCTGCCTGCGCTCGATCACGACCACTTCATGCGGCTGGCCTTTCGCGTGGCGGAGGAATCACACCGCAACGGCCAGCATCCCTTTGGCGCCATTCTCGTGGGGGCGGACGGCACCGTGCTCATGGAGCAGGGCAATGGCTACATGCCGAACCGCGACATGACCGGCCATGCCGAGCGCGTGCTGATGACACGGGCCGGCATCGAATATGGCCCGGAATTCCTCGCCGGGTGCACGATGTACACCTCCGCGGAGCCCTGCGCGATGTGCGCTGGGGCCGCCTATTGGGTCGGCCTCGGCCGCGTGGTCTACGGACTGAGTGAGCGCCAGCTCAAGGACATCACCGGAAACCACCCGGAGAATCCAACGCTCGATCTCTCCTGCGAGATCGTGTTCGCGGCCGGCCAGCGCCATGTCGAGGTCGTCGGCCCCATCCTCGTCGAGGAAGCGCAAAAGCTGCATGAGGGCGTCTGGTAGGCCTGTCGCGCAGTCCGGGTCTGGAGCCGTTAACGCTTTCAACCTATGAATTCCTCAATCGATTGAAGAACGACATCATCGAAGGGATCATTCATGCCGGCTTCCGGGCGCCGCCGCATTCAGTTCGACGTGACGCGGCTTGTCGCGCTGATCGGGCTGCTCGGCATCGTGTTGACGCTCGTCGGCTCGACCCTGATCTCATGGATGGAGTATCAGCGCCGCATTTCGGACGCGCGCGACGAGGTGGTGACGGAAGCGTTCTTCCTGTCGGACCACGCGCACCGGCTGTTCGAGGTCGGTCGCGTCGCGCTGACCGGCGCAGCGGTATTGGTCGCTGACCGGTCCTGGGACGACATTGCCGGTTCTTCCGCACTCCACGAGCAGATGACGGGCCTGATCCGGTCCATGCCCTATGTGGAAGACGTCTGGCTCAACGATCAGACAGGCCAATTGCGGGCGACGACATTTTCCTTCCCGGCTCCCGTCTCGAACGCCACCGATCGCGAGAATTTCAAGGCCGCGCAGCAGCCCGTCGACGAGATCTTCATCGGACCTCTCATCATCGGGCGCGTCACGCATCGGCCGACATTCCTGCTGAGCACGCGGATGGAGGACGACCAGAAGCGGTTCCGCGGCATGGTCTCGGTCACCGCCGATCTGACCTATTTCAGTGATTACTGGAAGGCCATCACGCTGCCCTATGATGCGCGCGTGACGCTGAGCCGCGCACCCACCATGGAAATGCTGGCGCAGGTTCCCGATGACGGGACGATGGTGCATCCGCCGGGGCTCGAAGCGGCGGTGGCCGAGTTGCCGGCCGAGGGCATCTATTCCGGCGACGAAGGCGGCGAGCGTTTCGGCGCGTTTCGCCGGGTCGGTGATTATCCGATCTATCTGAGTGTCGATATATCCCGCGCGGCGGTGGTGGGCGGCTGGCTAGCGTGGTTTGGGCGTTTCCTTCCCATCTCCCTCGGTGCCGTGGTGGTCTTCAGCGTGCTCACCTGGCTTGCCGTCCGCGCATCGCGCATGGAGCGGAACTCGAGCCTGTCGCTTTCGGAAGCCAATCGCGAGCTGACCTCGGAGATGGCGCGCCGCGAGAAGGCCGAGGATCAGGTTCGGCAGTTGCAGAAGATGGAAGCGATCGGCCAACTGACCGGTGGCATCGCCCATGACTTCAACAACATGCTGGCGATCATCATCGGAAGTCTGGGCCTGATCCAGAAGCGGATCGATCGTGGCAATTACGACGTCGCGAAATATGTCGCGTCCGCCCAGGACGGCGCGCATCGGGCCGCCGCGCTGACGCAGCGCCTGCTGGCCTTCGCCCGCAAGCAGCCGCTGGCGCCGCAGACGATCGACGCCAATCGCTTCGTGACCGGCATGTCGGAACTGATGCGTCGGGCGCTGACCGAGTCGATCCAGATCGAGACGGTCCTGAGCGCGGGACTGTGGAAGACGGCCGCCGATCCGGTTCAGCTTGAGAGTGCATTGCTCAATCTCGCCGTCAACGCACGCGACGCCATGCCGGATGGCGGCAAGCTGACGATCGAGACCGCCAATGCCAGCCTCGACCCGCCCTATGCCGCGCAGCACGAGGACATTCCGGCCGGGCAATATGTGTTGATCGCGGTGACCGACTCGGGAACCGGCATGGACACCCTGACGGTCGATCGCGCATTCGAGCCCTTCTTCACGACCAAGGGTGTCGGCAAGGGCAGTGGCTTGGGCTTGTCGCAGGTCTATGGCTTCGTTCGCCAGTCGGGCGGCCATGTGAAGATCTATTCCGAGAAGGGGCAGGGGACTACCGTCAAGATCTACCTGCCGCGCTATTATGGTTCAGACGCCGATGATGACCGCGCACGCGGCGCCGCCGAGCAGGCGCCGACCGGTTCGCCGGAAGAGGTCATTCTGGTGGTCGAGGATGAACCGGCCGTGCGTCGGCTCAGTGTCGATACGTTGCGCGATCTCGGCTATACGGTGCTTCATGCCGACCGGACTGCAGGAGCGCTCGATCTGATCGCCCAGCATCCGGAGATCAAGCTGCTGTTCACCGACATCGTCATGCCGGAAATGAACGGCCGCCAATTGGCCGAACGAGCGCAGGCGATGCGGCCCGGACTGAAAGTTCTCTACATGACCGGCTATACGAGAAACGCGGTCGTCCATAATGGACTTCTCGATCCGGGCGTTCGGCTTCTGGGCAAACCCTTCTCGATCGATCAGCTCGCGACGAGTGTTCGCGACGCCCTCGATTCCTGAAGCAGGACTACCGCCTGCAGCGTCATCGTTGCGGCTGCGTGCTCGGGAGGAGCCTGTTCGATGAACGTCAAGCCGTTCGCGGTCCCGTCGGTTGCGAATCGATACGCTGTCTTCTTCGCCTGCATCGTGCTGGCGCTGATATTTCTTGTCCTGGTGGTCGAGACGCACCGCTTCTGGCTGCCGCTAGCGATTTTTCTCGGGCTGGTGGTCGTGGGCGTGGTCGATGTGCTGCAGCGACATCATGCGGTGCTGCGCAATTATCCCGTGATCGGACATGCGCGCTTTCTGTTCGAAGCCGTTCGGCCGGAATTGCGCCAGTATCTGTTCGAGGACGACGACGCGCAACTGCCCTTCTCGCGCACGCAGCGTTCGCTCGTCTATCAGCGCGCCAAGGACGAGCCCGACGAGCGTCCGTTCGGCACACTGTTGGACGTCTACGCAGCCGGATACGAATTCATCGGCCACTCCATGCGCCCTGCGCCCGTTCGCGATCCGGCGACGTTTCGGGTCCGTGTCGGCAACGATCAGTGTACCCAACCTTATGATACGTCGGTCCTGAACATTTCCGCGATGAGCTTCGGCGCGCTCTCCGCCAATGCCATCCGAGCCTTGAACAAGGGCGCGAAGCTCGCTGGCTTTGCCCAGGATACGGGCGAAGGCAGTGTCAGCGCCTATCATCTGGAAAATGGCGGCGACCTGATCTGGCAGATCGCCAGCGGCTATTTCGGCTGCCGCACTGCGGATGGACGTTTCGATCCGGAGAAATTCGCACGCCGTGCCGCCGACCCCCATATCAAGATGATCGAGCTGAAGCTCAGCCAGGGGGCAAAGCCCGGCCATGGCGGCATCCTGCCGGCCGACAAGGTGAGCGTCGAGATCGCCGAGACACGCGGCGTTCCGGTCGGAGTGGCCTGCATTTCGCCAGCGCGCCATTCGAGTTTCGAGACGCCGATCGGCATGATGGAATTCCTGGCCGAGCTGCGGCGCCTTTCAGGCGGCAAGCCTGTCGGTTTCAAGCTGGCCGTGGGGCACCCATGGGAATTCATGAGCATCGTCAAGGCGATGCTGCATACCGGCATCGTGCCCGACTTCATCGTTGTCGACGGGTCCGAAGGCGGGACGGGCGCCGCGCCGGTCGAATTCACCGATCATATCGGTGTGCCGATGCGCGAAGCTCTGTTGCTCGTCCATAATACGCTGGTCGGGGCGGGCCTTCGTTCGCGGGTCAGGATCGGCGCCAGTGGCAAGATCATCTCCGCCTTCGACATCGCTGCGACGTTGGCCATCGGCGCCGACTGGGTCAACAGCGCCCGTGGCTTCATGTTCGCGGTCGGCTGCATCCAGTCGCTCAGTTGCCACACCAACAAATGCCCGACGGGCGTGGCGACGCAGGACAAGCTCAGGCAGCGAGCCCTGGTCGTGCCCGACAAGGCGGAGCGGGTGGCGCGCTTTCACGACAACACGATGCATGCACTCGCCGAAATGCTGGCTGCCGCCGGCCTCAATCATCCGTCGGAGCTCGCGCCGCACCATCTCGCACGACGTGTCTCGGCTACCGAGATCCGGCTTTTCTCAGATCTGCATCGTTTCCTGAAGCCCGGCGAACTGCTGACGGAGAGCAATGATGCTCCATTCTATACAGCGAGTTGGCGGACCGCGCAGGCCGAGAGCTTCGACCCACTTCCGAGCTGACCGATGCCGATCAGGTTCTCAGAGCCAGCAATGCAATTGGGCGTGTTGTTCGATGCGGCGAGAGCCGGAGAATATCAACAGGCCTTGGTCGATCTTTCAGTGAAAGCTGATCTCAAGATCTTCGATCTTGGGAACAAGATCACGATCATAAATCTCTCGCTGCGAATCATCGAGCGCAGTGACGCCGCCGTCGATCACCAGCTTAATGATGCGGCTTGCATTCGAGCGACGACTGATCGTCCCGTCCTCGATCAAGCGATCCAACGCGGTCGATAGGAAAATTCGACGCGACATATTCAACCATCCTGTCGATAGATCCTTTCAATAAGAATCTGCCTCATCGAGGATTCGGTCAAGGGATGGTCATGATCGGGGTGTGCTTGATGCAATTCGTCCACAATTTCATTGCAATGGCTTGCCGGCAGCGGGGAATTGCGCCATTGCAGGCTTCTTACCGGACTATCGAGTAGAGCCCACAGGAAGGTGCTCATGAACAAGAAGTTGGCCGCGCTTCGCGTGCGGCTTATCGAGGCGCAGCGCAAGCTCGTCGATCAGGCGGCTCAATCGGGCACTCTCCCTACCGACAGCGCCTTGCGCAAGATTTCCGATCTCGAGAACGCCATCATGGCCGTCGAGCACATGATGGAGGAAGCAACCGCCTGAGGCCGTTGTAATGTTGCCCGCCTGTTCGGTGATCCGCCTGGCAATCGATTGCAAGGGTGGCCGGGTTGTTAGAAAGCTGCGAAGATCGACTTCGCGTTCGTTACCTGGCTTCAACACCGCGTTATTGATGACTCATCGTCGCTTCGACGGTGACAAATCGTGGCGGCTCGGCTTAGGATCAACGACCTGCCGTATCGTCACCGTCAGCAATCGCGCTGTTAGGAGTCTGGATGTTATTCCCCCGCTTCCGCTCGAAGGAACGCGATCTTCGCGGCGATATAGAGCGTTTCGCGTCGATCGATTCTGCGGTCGCCCGGGCCATCACCGAGGCCGAGCAGGAGCTTGCGGGTCTGACGACACGCCTCGACGAGGCGCGTTCGCGTGCGGCGTTTCTCTACGGGGACGTGATTGATTCCGAGGATGACATCGACGAGCGAAGCACGACGCTGATCCAGGAAGCGGAACGCTTCCTGGTCCGTGGCGAGAAGCGCCGTGGTGAACTGGCCGAACATCTGGCCATGCTCGGCGCAATCCGCGATCAGGTGCAACTCGCGACCGACGCCGTGCGCGCCGATATGGCGAGTGAGTAGCGACGGCTCGTCGCTCTGCTCCTTCCGCCGCAATTTGGTTCGGCTTCGTTGCTCACTCCACCTTGCCGCGAGCTGACACGGCCGCCGTCTCGACGACGTGGTCGCCTGAAACCAGGTGAACCCTGTCATAGAGGTTCGAGACCGGACAGGCGTGGTTCGGCACGATGCGGAGGCGCTCGCCAATGGCGGGCTTTTGCGCCGATCCCGAGAGGTCGATCGTGCCGTGCTCCTCGCTCAAGCCGCTGATCACCGCATCGGGATATCCCTGGATGACGCCGAAACCGCTGAGGCCGAGGAGGTCGCTGGTCAGCGCCTTGGAGCCCGCGTCGATGATGGCCCGGTTCTCCGTCGGACGGCTCACGACCGTCGCGAGCACGGTCAGCGCGCAGTCCTCCAGCGTGCCGACGCCTTTCGCGACCTGATAGCGATCGAGATAGATGTAGGTACCCGGGCGGTATTCGGTCGCGATCGGCGTTTCATGGGCAGACCAGATGTCGGGCGTGCCGCCGGTCGAGACGATTCGCGGCGGAAGGCCAGCCGCGGACAGCTTCTCGACGGCCTCTCCCAGCCAGGCGCGCGCGGCCGGCGCCGCACCCGCCGCCGGATAGGTCATGATGCCCCCGAAGACGAGGCCGTTCCTCGACGCGATGATTCGGGCGAGGGCGACGGCGTCGTCGGGCGTCTGGACGCCACAGCGTCCCATGCCGGTGTCGCATTCGACGAGGACCGTCAGCGGCTTGCCGACATCGGCGAAGGTGCTGGCATAGCCATTGACCACGAATTCGCTGTCGGCCGTCACGGCGAGCGTGGTGCGCTCGTTCAGCGCGCGGAGACGGGACAGCTTTTCCGGCCCGACGAGGTTATAGGGCAGGAAAATGTCTTCGATGCCCGCATCGGCCATCACCTCCGCCTCGCCGAGCTTCTGGCATGTAATGCCGATCGCGCCGAGTTCGAGCTGGCGCTTGGCGAATAGCGGCAGCTTGTGCGTCTTGATATGGGGGCGCAAATGAACGCCATGCGCGTCGGCATAATCCTGCGCGCGCTTGAGATTGGCATCCGCGCGATCGATGTCGATCAGGACGCACGGCGTTTCAAGCGTATCGATACTCTGTGGCATGGGGGCTCTCTAGTCGCCGAGCGGCAGATTGGGGTCGTTGATCTTCAGGGTATTCAGGCTCTGCTTGATGCGCCGCAAGCCTTCGAGAACCTTGGGCCCAAGGGCGTCGGCCGTCGCCATGGCGAGCATGTCGACGATGCCGATCAGCGCGTAGCGTGCGGGTGAGGGACGATAGATGAGATTGCCATCCTCCGGAATGGCAAAGGTGATCGCAAGGTCGGCGGCCTGCGCCAGTGGCGAGCCTGGCGCCGTAGCGACGATGCTGCCGGCCCCATACTGACCGGCGATCGCGACAGAATCGACGACCGATTGCACATGGCCGGAAATCGAGAAGCCGACCACGATGGTGTCGCTGTTGGCGACCGAGGCGGTCATGCGCTGCAATTCGCCATCCGTGTGCGCCGTCACCAGCAGGCCGAGCCGGAAAAGGCGATGCTGCAATTCGATCGCGGCGATCGAAGATGATCCGCCGGAGCCGAAGGCGAGGACCGAGCGCGCGCGAGCGATACGCCGGCCGGCTTCGGCGACGAGCGTCGGATCAATCTGGTTGCGCAGCGTGTTGAGCGCGGCAATGCCGCCATCGGCAATGGTGTCGACGATGCGCCGCTCTCCGGAGATCTCGCTCGGCCGTTCCGAGAGATAGATGCCGCCGACGGCGATCGCCTGGGCCAGGCGGAACTTGAACTCGCGGATGCCGTCGCAGCCGAGCGCGCGGCAAAAGCGGGTCACCGTCGGCTCGCTGACGGTTGCCCGACGTGCCAGATCGACGATGGAGGCCTGCGAGGCGAATTCGAGATCGGCCAGCACGACCGTCGCGAGCTTGCGATCGGACCGGCTGCCGTCGGTCTCGATCCGCCTCAATCTCGCGATGACGTCGACGATCGGAAGCAAGACCTAGCCTCCGAGGATTTCCCGAACGAAGCGGAGATTGCCAGCCGTGAGCCCGGCATCGACGGCAATCGACAGGCCGGTGATGCCGCCGGAAAGCGGCGATGCCAGGAAGATGGCCGTGTTTGCGACCTCTTCCGGCGTGACGAGCCTTCCGAGCGGATAGTATTTGGCGACTTCCGCCAGGAGGCCCGGGTCCTTGGCGATCCTGTGATCCCAGGCCGGCGTGCGGACCGAACCGGGGCAGATGCAATTGGCGCGGATGCCGTCTCGGCCATTCTCCACGGCAAGAGCCCGCGCATAGGCGTTGAGAGCCGCCTTCGCTGCCGAATAGGCCGGATTGCCGAAATGCTGCAGCCCATTGACCGAGGACACCAGCACGATCGATCCGCCGCCGGCCGCGATCATCGGGCCGAGCGCCGGCGCGACCAGATTATACGTGCCGGTCAGGTTGATCGCGATCTCGCTGTCCCAGACTTCCGGCGTGACATGGGCCATCGTCTCTGCACGGGTGAAGCCTGCATTGCCGATAATGGCTGCGGGCGCACCGCTCCGGGCGATGATCGTGGCCATCGCGGCCGTCGTGGCGTCTCGATCCGTCAATTCGAAGACGGATGTATCGACGCCGTCCAGTCCTGCCAGGAGATCGGCGTCCCGGTCGCAGGCCGTGACGCGTGCGCCCGCCTGCCTGAAGGCCGACACCAGCGAACGTCCGATGCCGCCGCCGGCGCCCGTGATCACGACGTGTTTCGCTTCGAGTCCGAACATGCTGTGCCTCCGAATTGGTGTCAGCTTCGCTCCAATCTGAAAAAAAGCAACATGGTGTGGCTCAATTTTGCTGCTTGACGGCCGATTATGTTGGGAATTTACATGAGGCCTCGCGCGCTTCAGGCGCTGCTCACCCCTCGGAGCTCGATCCCATGTTGAAGAAGATCGCCTACGGCACGTCGCATGTGCCGCTGTCGCCGGCCGTTCGCGCGGGCGATTTCGTCTACATCTCGGGTCAGGTGCCGGTTGGATCGTTCGGCTCCATCGTCGAGGGCGGGATAGAGACGCAGACCCGGCAGGTGCTCGAAAACGTCAAGGCGGCGCTGGCGCTTGCCGGTTGCACGATGGATCAGGTCGTGAAAACCTTCGTCATCCTCGAGGATGCGCGTGATTTCGGCGGCTTCAACAAGGTCTACGCCACCTATTTCCCGACCGAGCCGCCGGCGCGGACGACGGTCGAGGCGCGGCTGATGGTCGACATCAAGATCGAGATTGAAGCCATCGCCTATGCGCCTCAGGCCTGACGGGCTGATCGATCATGCGCATCTTCGCTGCCTCGCTCGCAACCGAAACCAACACGTTCTCGCCGGTTCCAACGGACCGGGCGAGCTTCGAGATGGCCTTCTATGCAGGGCCGGGGCAGCATCCCGATACGCCGACGCTCTGCTCATCGCCGATCGTGGCGCTGAGGGCGCGCGCGAAGGCGGACGGGATCGACCTCGTCGAGGGCACGGCCACCTGGGCGGAGCCCGGCGGGCTCGTCCAGAAGGCGAGCTATGAGGGGCTTCGAGACGAAATTCTCGACCAACTCCGTGCCGCGATGCCGGTGGATGGTGTCGTGCTCGGCCTCCACGGGGCGATGGTCGCACAGGGCTATGACGATTGCGAGGGCGACCTGCTCGAACATGTCCGGGCGATTGTCGGTCCCGATATCATCGTTGCGGCGGAACTCGATCCGCACAGCCATCTGACGCCGAAGCGTGTCGCCAATGCCGACATATTGGCTTCGTTTCTGGAGTTTCCGCACACGGACTTCTATGAGCGTGGCGAGCATGTCGTCGACCTCGCGCTCAGGGCGATCCGTGGCGAGATCAAGCCCGTCATGTCGGTATTCGACTGCCTGATGATCGACGTGTTTCCGACCAGTCGCGAGCCGATGCGCTCCTTCGTCGATCGGATGAAGCTGTTGCAGGGCAAGGACGGTGTGCTGTCCGTATCGCTCATTCACGGCTTCATGGCGGGTGATGTTCCGGAACTCGGCACCAAGGTCCTCGTCATCACCGACGATCGGAAGGAAGAGGGCGACGCGCTGGCGAAGCGGCTCGGCCTCGAAGTGTTTTCGCTCCGCGGCAAGACGATGATGCCTCAACTCGACACCGAGGCGGGCCTCGACAAGGTCGCAGCGCTGGTGGCGGCGCGGCCCGGCAGGCCGGTGGTCGTTGCGGACACCTGGGACAATCCCGGCGGAGGCGTTGCGGGTGACGGGACGCTCATCCTGCGTCGTATCATCGAACGCGGCATGGACCGTGTCGGCGTTGCGACGATCTGGGATCCGATCGCGGTCACGTTCTGCCTCGCGGCCGGCGAGGGCGCCCGCATCCAGCTCCGCTTCGGCGGCAAGGCAGGGCCCGATGGCGGCGCGCCGATCGATGCAATGGTCGAGGTTCTGCGCGCAACACCCGAATCCTGGCAGAGCTTCGGCGCCAGCCGCGTCACGCTCGGGCCGACGGCGCTGATCCGCATCCTCGGCACCGAGATCGACGTGATCCTGAACACGAACCGGACTCAGACCTTCGAGCCGGACGTCTTCTCCAATCTCGGCCTCGATCCGTTGGCGAAGGACATCCTGCTCGTCAAATCGACCAACCATTTCTACGCCGGCTTCGTGAAGATCGCCTCGGAGATCGTCTATATCGATGCGGGCGCGCCCTATCCGTCGAACCCGAGGGTGACGGATTACAGGAAGCTGGCGCGCGGGATCTGGCCGCGGGTCGAGAACCCACATGGGGATCTGGTCGAGTAGCCGCTCACTGTTTCTGCGAGCGCGCTTGCGCGTGAAACCGCGTTCTGCGGGGCTGCGAAAGCGTGCCTATTGCATCTCCGGGCGCAGACTTGGGTGCGCGGACCGTTCCGTTCCGAATACACCCTCGATGAACGCCGACTTGTTCCTTGCCCCTTTTGGGTCGCGGGCGGCCCGCTGGCCTCTCCGCGCGGTCGGCTCTTCGCGACTGCCTCGCAGAAATAAAACCAATTCTGAAAAGGTATTACATCCTTCGACCAGAATTGAAATTTGTAATGGAAGAAAGCGTGTTTCCCGCTTGACACTTGCCGCCGCTGCGCCATGATCATGGAAACGATTTACATAAGGGTGGCTGGATCCGAAGAGATCTGGACTGCCTGCCCAGAGCGTTGAACGGGAATTTCATGAAAGTCGGCATTGTCGGCCTTGGCTATCGCCTTGGCTATCTCGCGCGCATTTTCCAGGCGTCGCTTCCGGATTTTCAGGTGGTCGGCTATGTCGATCCCGAGCCGGCTGGTCTCTCCTATACGAAGCAGTTCGATGTTCCCGTCGGCAATGCCTACGAGACGCTGACCGAGCTGCTGGAGAACGAGGCGCTCGACCTGCTGATGGTCGGCTCGCCGAACCATCTCCATCTCGGCCATATCCGCATCGGCCTCGATCATGGCGTGAAGGTCTTCAGCGAGAAGCCCGTCGTCACGACCGTCGAGGAAACGATGCAGCTGGCGCGGCTGATCGGCCAATACGGCTCCGACAATGTCATGGTCGGCCTCGTGCTGCGCTATGCGCCGCTCTATGTCGATCTGCGCAAGGCACAGGCCGATGGCCTTCTCGGCGATATCGTCTCGATCGAGGCGTCCGAGCACATCGCGCCCTATCATGGCGCGTTCTTCATGCGCGACTGGCGCCGCTATGAGAAGTATTCGGGCTCCTTCATGCTCGAAAAGTGCTGCCACGATCTCGATCTCTACAATGGCGTGATCGGCGCGCGGCCGGCACGGGTCGCGAGTTTCGGCGGTCGCAAGAGCTTCATCCCGCAGAACGCTCCGGAAGGGCTCGGCATCAATGATGTCGAGGTCTATCATCGCAAGCCGAGCGGCTGGATGGGCACCGACAAGGTGTTCGACAGCGACGCCGACATCATCGATTTCCAGACCGCGATCGTCGAATACGCCAACGGCGTTTCGATGACCTTCCACACCAATCTGAACGTGCCCGACGAATTCCGCCGTTTCTGCGTGATCGGCGCCAAGGGCATGGCGGAAGGCGATTTCGTGCGGAACTTCTTCAAGGTTCATGACGCGCGCACGTCGGCCAAGCTGATCGACACGACCTATTCCGGCTCGGAGCTCTCGGTCCATTACGGCGCCGACGAGCAGATGGCTCGCGATATTGGCGAGCACATGGTGCATGGCGCGCCGCTGCCGGTCTCGGTGGTCAACGCGCTCGAAGCCGGCCTGCTCGCCATCACCATGGACGAGGCGCGGCGGACCAAGTCGGTGGTCGATATGGCCGATATCTGGAAGCGCTTCGATACGGCGCTTGCCGACGGCGGCAGCTAAGGAGGGGGCGGATGACGCGGTCTCAAAGTGCCACGCTCTTCGCCTTCGCGCTTCTGGCTCCAGCGCTCATCTACATCGCCGCCATCGTCGCCTATCCCTTGGCTGACACGTTCCATCTGTCGTTTACCGATGCGGCGCTGAAGAAGGCCGTCAACTGGGTCGGCTTTGCCAATTACCAGAAGATGTTCCGCGGCAATTTCGCGGAAGTCATCGTGCGGACGTTCGTGTGGACCTTCTTCTCCGTCTCTTTCAAGATGGTGATCGGAACCTGCGCTGCCGTTCTGCTGAATGCGTCCGTGCCGGGCAAGACGCTCTTCCGTGTCCTGACCCTGCCGCCCTGGATCGTGCCGATGGCCATCGGCATCTTCATGTGGGGCTGGATGTATAACGGCCAGTTCGGGATGATCTCGGGCGTCCTCCAGAACATAGGCATTCTCGACCGGCCGCTGCCCTGGCTCGCCTTTGGCGGCACGGCATTCTGGGCCACGATCATCACCGATGTGTGGATCGGCGTGCCGATGGTGACGATCTACATGCTGGCCGCGATCCAGTCGATCCCGCGCGATCTCTATGAGGCGGCGTGGACCGACGGGGCAGGGCGCTTCTATCGCTTCCGCCGCATCACGCTGCCGATGATCCGCCCGTCCATGGTGACGATGTCGATGCTGTCGCTGATCGCGACGTTCAATTCGTTCGACATCATCTGGATCCTGACCCAGGGCGGCCCGAACGGCGCCACGACGACGATGATCATCGATACCTACAAGGTCGCGATCGGCTCCTACAAATATGGCGAGGGTGCCGCGCGTGCGGTGATGATCTGCATATTCCTCTCCGTGTTCTGCTTCTTCTACTTCAAGGTCATCAATCGGTTCTCGCGTGGAGAGACACGATGAGCGAACGGCCCATGATCGATCGCTACACCTGGTATGAGACGCTCGGCGTTTATCTGGGATTGCTGGTCTTCCTGTCCTTCGTGCTGGCGCCCTTCGTCGAGGGATTCCTGGTTTCGCTGAAGCCGTTGGAGCACCTCTTCTCATCGCCGTACCGCTTCTGGCCGGAGGATGGCTCGTTCGACGCCTATTTCACGATGTGGGAGCATGTTCCGCTTCTCGGCCGCTACATCGTGAACAGCCTCTTCATCTCCACGGTCATCACGATCGTCGTCGTGATCATCGTCGTGCCGGCCGCGTATGCCTTTGCACGGTTTGAGTTCCGCGGCAGCGGTCCGCTGCTCGGCATGTTCCTCGCCGTGAACATGTTCTCCGGCGCGGTGCTGCTGATCCCGCTCTACCGGCTGATGCGCACGCTGGGCCTGCTCAATACCTATTTCGCGATGATCGTGCCCGGCGTGGCCTTTCTGATCCCGACCGGGATCTGGCTGCTGCGCACCTACATGCTGCGCATTCCGCGCGAGCTCGAAGAGGCCGCCTGGGCCGATGGCGCCGGACGTCTCTATACGCTCAGGCGCGTCGTGCTGCCGATCGCGCTGCCCGGCATCGTGGTCGTCGCGATCGCAACCTTCATCGGCGCCTACGCCCAGCAATTCATCTTCGCCCTGACCTTCAACTCGAAGTCGGAATACATGCCGCTTGCCGTTGGTCTCTTCTCCTTCTTCGGCAAGGAGCGTGTCGTCTGGAACGAGCTGATGGCGGCAAGCTTCGCCGGCATCCTGCCGGTGATGATCGTGTTCGTTTTCCTGCAGCGCTACCTCGTCGCCGGCATCACCGCCGGTGCCGTTAAACAATGAAATTGCTCCCATCCAGAGGGGGCGGGTTGAAGGAAGGGATGGTTAAGTCATGACGGTTCATTCGAAAATCATCGGCGGGGCGATCGTCGCTCTGCTGGCCTCGACGGCGTTTTCGTTCGCCGAAGACAAGACGGTCAGCATGATCCAGTGCGGCGACGCGATCGCCGAGACCTATCCGGATCTGATCAAGGCCTGGGAAGCCAAGAATCCCGGCTTCAAGGTTTCGACCGAGATCGTCGGTTGGGCGCAGTGCCAGGACAAGATCACGACGCTCGCCGCCGCCGGCACGCCGGTCGGTCTCGCCTATGTCGGTTCGCGCACGCTGAAGCAGTTCGCGGACAACGACCTCATCATCCCGATCCCGATGACGGATGCCGAGAAGGCCGCCTATTATCCGCACATCGTCGAGACGGTCACGTTCAAGGATCAGGTCTGGGGTATCCCGGTCGCGTTCTCGACCAAGGCGCTGTTCTGGAACAAGGACCTCTTCGCCAAGGCTGGCCTCGACCCCGAGAAGGCGCCGACCACCTGGGACGAGCTCTATAACGACGCGAAGACGATCAAGGAAAAGACGGGTGTCCCCGGTTACGGCCTGCCGGCCAAGACCATGGACAACACGATGCACCAGTTCCTGCACTACGTGTACACGAACAACGGCACCGTGATCGACGGCGAGACCATCACGCTCGACAGCCCGCAGAACCTCGCCGCGCTCGAATTCATCAAGAAGCTCGTTCCCGTCTCGGAAGAAGGCCCTTCGGCCTATGACCAGGACGACATGATCAAGCTCTTCAGCGACGCCAAGGTCGCGATGATCGAAGGCGGCCCGTGGGTCCGCAACCAGACGAGCAAGGCCATCAAGTGGGGCGTTGCGCCGCTCCCGACCGGTCCCGAGGCCAAGGGCCCCGGCACGCTGCTGATCACCGACAGCATGGCCGTCTTCAAGGGCACCGGCGTCGAGGACCAGGCGGTCGACCTCGCCAAGCTCCTGACCAACCCGGAAAACCAGTTCGCCTATGAGAAGACCCATGGCCTGACGCCGCTGCGTCCGGTTGCCGGCGTCGACACGCTCGTCAGCGAAGATCCGAGCTGGAAGCCGTTCCTGGACGGTATCGCGAATGGTGGCCCGGAGCCGCTCTTCCTCGACTATAAGGGCTTCCAGAACGCCATGATCGACATGGTCCAGTCGGTCGTGACCGACAAGGCCACGCCGGCCGACGCGCTGAAGAAGGCCGCTGGCGAAATCGGCCAGTTCCAGTAAGCCGCAGGGTCCGCTCCGGCGCGGCCTTCGGGCCGGCCGGAGGGGCTTGAACCCTCTCCGCGCGAAAGGGTCGGGACCGCGCAAGCGGTCCCGCGACAGGCGCGGGACGCCGTTCGCCGGACGTTTGCGTCCACCGCATGACCGGCGCCCCGATCCTGAAAGTGCCTGCCGTGCTTTCGATCTCCCGTCGCGCGGGAGGTTCAGGACAGCTCTACGCCTTCGAACGCAGTACGACCGGAGACCGAAACGTTGAGTCAGCTCACCCTTTCCCGCCTGAAGAAGTCGTTCTCCGGAACCGACGTCATCAAGGGCGTCGATCTCGAAGTCTCGGAGGGCGAGTTCGTCGTTTTCGTCGGCCCGTCGGGCTGCGGAAAGTCGACCCTGCTCAGGATGATCGCCGGCCTCGAGGAGGTCACGTCCGGCGATATCGTCATCGCCGGCAAGACGGTGAACGACCTGCCGCCCGTCAAGCGCGGCATCGCCATGGTTTTCCAGTCCTATGCGCTCTATCCGCATATGACGGTGTTTGAGAACATCGCTTTTCCGCTCCGCGTCGAGAAGCGTCTCGAAAATGATATCCGCACGCGGGTCGAGGCGGCGGCGCGGGTGCTGCAGCTCGATACGAGGCTGGAGCAAAAGCCGGGCACGCTCTCGGGCGGCCAGCGCCAGCGTGTCGCGATCGGCCGCGCCATCGTGCGCGAACCCAAGATCTTCCTGTTCGACGAGCCGCTCTCCAATCTCGACGCGGCGCTACGCTCCGACATGCGGATCGAACTGACGCGCCTGCACAAGAAGCTCGGCGCGACCATGATCTATGTGACGCATGATCAGGTCGAGGCGCTGACGATGGCCGACAAGATCGTCGTGCTGAACGCCGGCCGGATCGAGCAGGTCGGCTCGCCGCTCGATCTCTATCACCGGCCGCAGAACCGCTTCGTCGCCGGCTTCATCGGCAATCCGAAGATGAACTTCCTCGAAGGCACCTGCACCGCCGCGAACGCGTCCGGTGTTTCGGTCGATCTCGGCCCGCTCGGCACGATCAACCTGCCGCGTGCCGGCGCTGCCGATCTGGTCGGCAAGCGGCTGACCGTCGGCATCCGGCCCGAGCATGTGCGTCTCGGCTCGGATGGCGCATTCGCCATGACGCTGCGGCCCGGCATCATCGAGCGGCTGGGCATCCACACCGTCGCCTATTCGCAATTGCCGAACGGCGACACCTTCATCGCGTTGTTCGAGGGCGATCCGGTGATGTCCGACGACGCGGATGTCGCGGTCTCGATCGTACCGGCCGATTGCCATCTGTTCGACGCCGAAGGCCAGGCCGTCGCCCGTCCGGCATGATCGACGGGCCAACGCGCTGAACGGCCGGCATGGATGCCGGCCCGGTTCGCGCCGGGAGGAATGATCATGCTCGATCTCGTCGGGCTGCTGCAGGCCGAAAGGGAGAGCTTCAGCCGCTCCGAGCGCCGGCTTGCCGATATCGTGCTCGCCGATGTGCAGGCCGCGGTGAACGCCTCGATCGTCGAGCTCGCGGCGCGCGCGGATATCTCGCCGCCGACGGTCACGCGCTTCTGCCGCCGTCTCGGCTGCCAGAGCTTCGGTGACTTCAAGGTCCGCCTCGCTCAAAGCCGCTTTCTCGGCCAGCGCTACCTGATCCCGCCAGCCGGTCCCGAGACCGCGAGCGAGATCGCGCGCCATATCGTCAACTGCGCCCAGTCCTCGCTCTATTCCTTCTTCGAGGCGATCGATGCCGATGCGATCGAGGATGCGGCGAGCCGCATCGTGGCGTCGAGCTATGTGCTCTCCTTCGGCTCCGGTGGCGCTTCCACCATGGTGGCGAACGAATTCGAGACGAGGCTCTTTCGTCTGGGACTGCGCGTCAGCGCCTCGACGGATCATCAGGCGCAGATGATGCGCACGGCAGGCGCGCCCAAGGGCACGGTCATCATCGCGTCCTCGACCAGCGGGCGGAACATGCAGCTCGCCAATACGCTGGCGATCGCCGGCGAATATCACATTGACCGGATCGTGCTGACCCGCCCCAATTCGCCCGTCGCCGAGCATGCCGATGTGCTGCTCGCCATCGACGTGCCGGAGCAGAACGACATATTGCGGCCGTCGCATGCCCGTTACGCTTTCCTCGCCATGATCGATACGGTCGCGCAGACGGTCGCGACCCGCATGCAGGGACGCGCGATCGAGAGCATGCGCCGGATCAAGCATCAGCTCGTCATCAACCGAGACGGCGACGATACCCAGCCGCTCGGTGACTGAACGGGTTCGTCCAGCCTTCATCTTGTTTTCTTCATCCGCACGGATCGACACAGAATGACCTTCGCTACGCCGGCCGCCTTCCGCCTCGAAACCCGATGGACTCCGCCCGCCGAGGGGCGTCCGCTCGCCTATGCGCTGACGCTGACCAATCTCTCCGCCGAGCCGATCCGTGACTTCCAGCTTTGCGTCAGCGGCCCGGCGCGGATCGATCCGGCCGCCACGATCGAGGGCGGCGCGCTCGTCGCGCGGCTTTCCAACCATTCCGCCTTCGCGCCGCCGGCCGGCTTCGTGCTGGAGCCGGGCAAGTCCTGGACGGTCACGGCGCATGGCCTTTCCTATCCGCTGCGCCACTGGAGCGACGGTACCAATGCCGCCTATGTCGCCTTCGCCGATGGCGTCACGGCGCCGGTCTCCGTCGAGGCGACGCAGTCGACCGGCGACAACGCGCCGCTGAAGCGGGGCGCCGTCATCTACAAGGTGCCGGCGCGGGCGCCCGTTACGATTTCGGTCGTGCCGTGGCCGAACGCTGTCGCCGTCACGGGCAGCGCGCCGACGCCGGTGGGCTTCGCCCCCGAGGGCGAGGCGCCTGAGGCCAAGGCGGCGATCGAGAGCTTCTCCATGCTCGCCGACGCGCTTTTCCCCGCCGATGCGATCGTGCGCGGCGCGGCCGAGGGCGGGCTCGCCGTGCGCCTCGTTGTCGAGGCCGGGCTTGCCGTCGAAGGCTATCGCCTGGCCTTCGCGCCGGACGCGGTGGTGCTGAAGGCCGCGACGGAAACGGGCTTCCTCTATGGCCTGATCACGCTCGGGCAGATGCTGCGCGGTGCACGCCGCTACCCCAACACGTTCCTGTTCCCGGCCGGCGGCACGATCGACGACGCGCCGGCGCAGGGCTGGCGCGGCACGCATCTGGACGTTTCCCGGCAGTTCTATTCGACCGGCGAGGTGAAGGCGTTCCTGCGCATTCTCGCCTGGAACAAGATGAACCGGTTCCACTGGCATCTCTCCGATGACGAGGCGTGGCGCATCGAGATCGAGGCCTATCCGGCATTGACCGAGATCGCGTCCTGGCGCGGCCATGGCCTCGCTCTGCCGCCTCTGCTCGGCTCGGGCCCGCAGCCGACCGGCGGCTATTACACCAAGGCGGCGGTGCGCGAGATCGTGGCGCTCGCCACCGCGCTCGGCATCGTCGTGGTGCCGGAGATCGACGTGCCTGGCCATTGCTATGCGATGCTGCAGGCGATCCCCGAATTGCGCGATCCCGACGAGCACGGCACCTACAGCTCGGTGCAGGGCTTCCCGAACAATTGCATCAATCCGGTGCGCGAGGAGACCTATCAGGTCCTCGAGACCATCTTTGACGAGCTGATCGAGCTCTTCCCGTCGAAGATCATCCATATCGGCGCCGATGAGGTGCCGCTCGGCGCCTGGTCGGGCTCGCCGCTGGCGCTCGCCAAGCTGCGCATGGTCGGCAGCCCGGAAATCGCCTATGCCCATAGCCGCCGCCTGAATGTCGAGACCAATCATGACGGCGCCGACGAGATCGACGGCTCCGGCGCTGCGATCCTGCAGGCGCTGTTCCTGGAGCGGATCAGCGCCTTTCTCGCCTCGCGCGGCTGCATCACCGGCGGCTGGCAGGAGGCCGCGCATGGCGATGTCATCGACAAGGCGAAGTCCTATCTCGTCGGCTGGCGCACGGTCGAGGCATCCGCCGAACTCGCCGGCCAGGGCTATGACATCGTGGTGAGCCCGGGACAGGCCTATTATCTCGACATGTCGAACGGCACCGAATGGTCGGAGCCGGGCGCGGGCTGGGCGGGCTGGTCGAGCCCGGAGAAGGCCTATCATTTCGACCCCGTGGCGGGTTGGAGCGACGCACAGAAAAGCCGTTTCCTGGGTGTCCAGGCCTGTATCTGGTCGGAGCCGATGACCGATCGTGCCATCTTCGACCGCCTCGTCTTCCCGCGCCTTTCGGCCATCGCCGAGACCGGCTGGACGAAGGCGGAGCGCAAATCCTGGCCGCGCTTCAAGGCGCTCGCCGGCTTGATGCCGATCCTTTACGGCTGGCAGGACAATGAGGCGGGCGAAGCATGAGGATCGCAGTTGGCGGCATCCATACGGAATGCTCGACCTATAATCCGCTCCTCGCCCGGCTCGAGGATTTCACCGTGCTGCGCGGCGCCGAGATTCCCGCCGCCGCCGATTTCGCCGTGCTCGGCGAATGGGACTGGCAGATCCTGCCGACGCTGCATGCCCGGGCCATTCCCGGCGGCCCCGTCGAGCGCGCGACCTATGAGGCGCTGAAGGCGGAGTTTCTCGACCGCCTGCAGGCGAGCCTGCCGATCGACGGGCTCTATCTCGCCATGCATGGCGCGATGAATGTCGAGGGCATGGACGATGCCGAGGGCGACTGGATCGCCGCCGCGCGGGCGATCGTCGGCGATGAATGTCCGATCTCGACGAGCTACGACCTGCACGGCAATGTGAGCGAGCGCGTCATCGACGCGATCGACATGTTCTCCGCCTATCGCACCGCGCCGCATATCGACGTCACCGAGACCAAGCGGCGAGCACTGGCGCTGCTCCATCAGCGCCTCACCACCGATGTCAGGCCCTTCGTGGTCTGGGCCAAGGTGCCTGTGTTGCTGCCGGGCGAGCGGACCAGCACGGTCGACGAGCCGGCGAAATCGCTCTATGCGCGCCTGCCGGAAGTCGATGCCGTGCCCGGCGTGCTCGATGCCTCGATCATGGTCGGCTATGTCTGGGCCGACGAGCCACGCGCCACCGCCTCGATCATCATGACCGGCACGGACCGGGCCGTGCTCGCCGCCGAGGCGGTAAAGCTCGCCGCGGCCTGTTGGGAGGCGCGGAACGATTTCGTCTTCGGGCCGAAGACCGGCTCGATCGAGGAATGCCTCGACTGGGCCGCCGAGGCGGGCACCAAGCCCGTCATCTTCGCCGAATCGGGCGATAACCCGACCGGCGGCGGCGTCGGCGACCGGGCCGACGTGCTCGGCGCCGTCCTTGCGCGAGGCGCGAGCCACGGCAAGGCGGTCTTTGCCGGCATCACCGACGCGCCCGCGACGGAGGCTGCCTATGCTGCCGGCGTCGGGGCCACGGTCACGCTTTCGATCGGCGCGACGCTCGACCCGTCGAGCACGCCGGTCAGCGTAGTGGCGGAGGTCGCCGTCCTGCTCGACGTTGCGGAGCCGGCCCGGCGCGAGGCCGTGGTGCGGGCAGGGGATGCGACCATCATCCTGACCGCGCGCCGGCGCCCGTTCCACGACATTGCCGACTTCACCAAGTTCGGTTTCCATCCGGGCGATTTCGATCTCGTCGTCGTCAAGTCCGGCTATCTCTCGCCGGAACTCGCACCACTCGCCAATCCGAACCTGATGGCGCTGTCGGAAGGCGTGGTCGACCAGGACATTCCCCGCATCGCCAATGTGCGGCGCACGCGGCCCGTCTTCCCGTTCGACGCGGATTTTGCGTTCACGCCCAGGGCGACGCCCTCGAAGCGCGCGCCGGGCTGACGGCGCGGCTGGCCGATGACGCGCCGTCTTCCCCATCCCGTGCCGTCATCCCCGCGAAAGCGGGGACCTCAGCCGAGGCCTCGGTTGTGACAGGCAAGAACCGCTCAGGCTGGATGGATCCCGGGTCTCCGCTTCGCTCCGCCCGGGATGACGGCCTGTGGCCGGGTTGGGCGGGTCGCTCGAACCGTCATGGCCGGGCTTGTCCCGGCCATCCACACCTTCCTGACAGGGGCCCGGCGCACCACGATCGCAAGCAAGACGTGGATGCCGACAATAATGCGGGCATGACGGCTCAGATGTTGGACCACAAGCGTCACCCCAAGCTCGATCCAAACCCTCCCCCTGAGGGAGGGTCAAAACCGCAAAGCGGTTTTGGGGAGGGGGCGCGTTGATCGGGCTGTCCCCTGTCCTATCCGACATCCGCCGACACCAACCGCCAAGCACGCTTCGGCAAGGGCCGAAGCTACCCCCGCCCCGAAAGTGCTGCGCACTTTCGACCCGCCCTCCAGGGGCGGGTTTGACGGCGCCTCATCCTACAAGAATCGACCGCTGGCTCGTGATCGCGCTTTACGACAACTTGTGCCTGTCGAATGATCGGCGTCAGAGACAGGTATTGGGGTCATCATGCCGCGACGCGAGGTCGAGCCGCGCTTGCGTGGTTTTGCGAAATCGATGCGCAAGGCCATGACGGAGGCGGAACTCCATCTCTGGATGCATCTGCGCCGTCAGAAACTGCGTGGCTTCAAGTTTCGCCGGCAGGTGCCGATCGGTCCCTTCATCGTCGATTTCTTCTGTGCGGAACTGCGATTGATCGTCGAGACCGATGGTGGCCAGCATTTCGACGACGAAGCCGTGGCCGCCGACGCGCGCCGCACGGCCTGGCTGCAGGCGCAAGGCTATCAGGTGCTTCGCTTCACCAATCGCGATATCGTGCAGAACATGGACGGCGTCTGGGCCGTCCTAGCGGAGTTGGCCCGCCAGCGCCGGCCCAAACCCTCCCCCTGAGGGAGGGTCAAAACCGCGAAGCGGTTTTGGGGAGGGGGCGCGTTGATCGGGCCGTCCCCTGTCCTATCCGACATCCGCCGACACCAACCGCCAAGCACGCTTCGGCAAGGGCCGAAGCTACCCCCGCCCCGAAAGTGCTCCGCACTTTCGACCCGCCCTCCGGGGGCGGGTTAAGCGGAGCCGCTGCCCCGCCGTCATATCTGGTCCAGCGTGGCCGTGCCCCTCTGCCAAACTGCCCTCCCGCGCGGCCCCCACATCTCCCACCATCCGCCCGATCCTTTCCCGCTTGGCAACACTCCCTTGATGATGATTTCCTTGTCCTGCGGCGGGGAACGCGCGATGAGAGGTCGAGGCCCACCAGAATATTCCCCGGCATGACCCTTTCAGACGCGCGTAAATCGAACTGGATCGCCTATCTCGTCGCCGGTGCCTTCTTCATGGAGAACCTCGACGGCACGGTGATCGCGACCGCCCTGCCGCAAATGGCGCATTCCTTCGGCGTTTCGGCCGTCGACATGAATGTCGGCATGTCGGCCTATATGCTGACGCTCGCGATCTTCATTCCGGCCAGCGGCTGGGTGGCCGACCGTTTCGGCGCGCGGACGGTGTTTGCCACCGCCGTCGCGATCTTCACGCTCGCCTCGCTCCTCTGCGCGATCAGCGAAGGCCTCGTCTCCTTCACGCTCGCGCGCATCCTGCAGGGCGCAGCCGGCGCGATGATGGTGCCGGTCGGCCGGCTGGTCGTGCTGCGCAACACGAGCAAGGCCGAGCTGATGCGCGCCATTGCGACGCTGACCTGGCCGGCTCTCTCCGCCCCGATCCTAGGGCCCCCGCTCGGCGGCTTCATCACCACCTATGCCTCTTGGCACTGGATCTTTCTCCTGAACCTGCCGCTCGGCATCGCGGCGCTGGCGCTTTCCTTCTGGCTGATCCCTAACGATCGCAGCCTCATGCGCCCGACCTTCGACTGGATCGGCTTCGTGCTGACGAGCCTTGCCTGCGCCGGGCTGATGTACGGCCTCGACCTGGTCGGGCAGACGGAGACGAAATGGCTGGTCGGGGCCGGCATCCTCGCGGCGAGCGTGGTGTTCGGCTGGGCCGCCTTGCGCCATTCGCGCCACCACGCCCATCCGATGCCCGATCTCTGGGGCCTCTCGGTGCAGACCTTCGCCGTGACGATGAGGGGCGGATCGCTCTTCCGCACCGCCGTCAGCGCCGTGCCCTTCCTGCTGCCGCTGATGCTGCAGATCGGCTTCGGGCTCGATCCGTTCCAGGCCGGCCTCTATGTGCTGGCGCTCTTTGCCGGCAATCTCGGCATGAAGCCAGGCACGAGCTGGGTCCTCAGGACCTTCGGCTTCCGCACGACGCTGATCGGCAATGGCATCTTCTTCATCCTGACCATGTTCGCCTGCGCCTTCCTGACGCCGGAGACCCCGCCCGCGATCCTCGTTGTCGTGTTCGTCCTCTCCGGCGCGGCGCGGTCGATGCAATATACGGCGATCAACACCATCGCCTTCGTCGATATTCCGCAGGAGAAGATGGCCGGCGCCAATACGCTGTTCAGCCTGGTGCAGCAGATCACCTTCGGCCTCGGCATTGCGCTCGGTGCGATCGCGCTGCGCCTGTCCGACATGTTCGCGACGACCGAAACGGCGACGCTGACGCTCTCCGACTTCCACACCGCCTTCCTGATTATCGGCGGCGTGGCGATCCTGGGGCTCGTCGACAGTTTTGCGCTGCCGCACGATGCCGGAGCCATCGTGAGCAAGCATCGCCGCCGCGAAAGCGCCACGGCTGCGCCTCGCTCTTGACGCGGTCGGCCGCGAGCCTGATATCTCGGCCCATAGCGCCATTGGAGTTCTTGCCATGACCATCGTTCAACGCGACCCGTTCCTGACCCACGACGTGAAGCTCGACCGCCTCGGCGAAGTCGCGGTTCGGGTCGGGCTCGGTCTGGAGAAGGGGCAGGAACTGGTCATGACCGCGTCGATCGACGCGCTGCCGCTGGTCCGCCGCATCACCGAACATGCCTACAAGGCCGGCGCCTCGCTGGTGACGACGCTGTTCTCGGATGAAGAATCGACGCTGATGCGCTTCAAGCACGCGCCGGACGGCTCGTTCGACGTCGCGTCGGGCTGGCTCTATGACGGCATGGCCTCGGCCTTCAGGAACGGCGCGGCACGCCTCGCCATCGCCGGCGAGAACCCGTCGCTGCTGTCGGGCCAGGACCCGGACAAGGTCTCGCGCGCCAATCGTGCGCGCTCGAAGGCCTACCAGCCGGCGCTGGAACTGATCGCCGGCTTCGACATCAACTGGACGATCGCCTCCTATGCGACGCCCTCCTGGGCCAAGGCGGTGTTCCCGAACGAGCCCGACTCGATCGGCGTCGCCAAGCTCTGGGATGCGATCTTCGCCGCTTCGCGCGTCGACCGCGTCGATCCGATCGCGGCCTGGGCGGAGCACAACAAGGCGCTGCACGCCCGCACCAAGCTCCTGAACGACAAGCGATACGCGGCCGTGCGGTTCATCGGGCCCGGCACGGATCTGACCGTCGGCCTCGCCGACGACCATGAATGGGAAGGCGGCGCGTCGACGGCCAAGAACGGCATCGTCTGCAACCCGAACATCCCCTCCGAGGAAGTCTTCACCACGCCGCACAAGGACCGCGTCTCGGGCCATGTGACGAGCACCAAGCCGCTCTCCTACCAGGGCACGCTGATCGAGGACATTGCGGTGCGCTTCGAGGAAGGCCGCATCGTCGAGGCGACGGCCCGCAAGGGCGCCGACGTGCTGTCCAAGGTGCTCGATACCGACGAGGGCTCGCGCCGGCTGGGCGAGGTCGCGCTGGTGCCGAACTCTTCGCCGATCTCGGCGAGCGGTCTTCTGTTTTACAATACGCTCTTCGACGAGAACGCGGCCTGCCATATCGCGCTCGGCCAAGCTTACGCCAAGTGCATCCGCGGCGGCGACAAGATGAGCCCCGAAGAACTGGCCGCCAAGGGCGCCAATAAGAGCTTGATCCACATTGATTGGATGATCGGATCGGGCCACATCGACATTGACGGCATCGGGTTTGACGGTCGCTCGGAGCCGATCATGCGGATGGGCGAGTGGGTCTGAGCCCCGCTCGCTACACTTTGGCGTGATCGGCGACGGAAACTGTTGCCTGTTGCGCCGCTGCGGCCTCAATGCGGCCCAATTCGGGGCTCTTCACACTGCATACAACGCAACCCAAGCAAGGGCGGTCGCGCCTCTCGAGCCGGATCCAGCCGGCGATTTGGTGCCGCGCGCTCGGGTAGACCATGATCGAAGACGTCTTGATGTCCGAAAGGCCGCGCGAGAGCAGGGTCGAGCAACGCCGCGAGAAGCCGGCGACCGTCGTCGTCCCGATTGCTGCGAATGACGATCCGTCAGTCGCGCCGCCGCCGGGACGGTTGAGGCGGATTGGCGACGCGATCGCGCCCTGGCGTCCGGCGATCACCGGCGTCGTCGCCATTGCGGTGCTGGTCCTGGTCTGGCTAGCGATCAGCAAGCTGATCCGCGAGGTGCGCTATGACGATGTGATCAGCGCGCTGCATGCGACGCCGATCTCGGCGATCGTCGCCGCCATCGTGCTGACCTTCCTGAGCTTTCTGTCGCTCACGGTCTATGACTATACCGCTATTCGCTACATCGGCCGCCGCGTGCCGCTGCCGCTGGTGGCGCTGACGGCGTTCTGCTCCTATGCGGTCGGCAATATGGCGGGTTTCGGCCCGCTGACCGGCGGCGCGATCCGCTATCGCTTCTATTCGCGCATGGGCTTCGAGCCGGCCGATGTCGGCCGCGTCGTCGCCTTCATTACGGTCGCCTTCGGCCTCGGCCTCGGCGGCGTGACGGCGCTGGGCCTCGTCTTCAACGCCAGCGAGGTCGCGGCGCCGATCAACCTGCCGCCGGTGCTGCTCACCGGCCTCGGTGTCGCGACGCTGCTGGGGCTGGTCGCGCTCGTCGCCTATTCGGCCTTCGGCAGCGGCCGGGTCGGCTTCCGCGGCATGGCGATCACCTTGCCCGGCCCCGGCATGATGATCGCGCAGTTCATCGGCACGCTGATCGACGTCACGACCTCGGCGGCGGTCCTCTGGGTGCTGCTGCCGGCCAATTCGGTCGACCTGCCGGCCTTCGTCGCCGTGTTCGCGGTCGCGATCGGCCTCGGCGTGGCGAGCCATGTCCCGGCCGGGCTCGGCGTGTTCGAGGCGGTGATCGTCGCCGTGATCGGCCGCACCGCGCCGCTCGACCAGATCCTCTCCGCGCTCTTCCTCTATCGCATCATCTATTACGGCCTGCCGCTGATCGTCGCCTCGGCGCTGGTGGCGACCATGGAGGTGCGGCGCGCCGCCGCCGGGCCGCGCGCCTCGCGCCTGCTTCGGACAGGCGCACGCCTGTCGCCACGCGTCCTCTCCGCGCTGACGCTGACGCTCGGCGCGGTGCTGATCCTCTCCGGCGTGACGCCGGCTGCCGATGAGCGGCTCGACCTGCTCTCGAACATCCTGCCGCTGCCGATCCTGGAAAGCGCGCATTTCATCGAGAGCGTGCTCGGCCTCTGCCTGATCGTCATCGCGCGCGGACTCGCCCATCGGCTGGACGGCGCCTGGTGGGCGGCCATCTGTATCGTCGGCGTCTCGGCTGTTCTGTCGCTCCTGAAGGCGCTCGCGATCACCGAATCGATCGCGCTGACGCTGCTCTTCTGCGCGCTGTTCGCCACGCGGCGCGAGTTCACCCGGCCCGCCTCGCTATTGCACCAGCGGCTTTCGCCGGGTTGGCTGCTCGCCATGGCGACGGTCGTGATCTGCGCCGTCGCGGTGCTGTTCTTCGTCTATAGCGATGTCGACTATTCGCACGAGCTCTGGTGGCAGTTCGAGTTCTCCGAGGAAGCGCCGCGCAGCCTTCGCGCCCTGCTGGGTGTCGTCATCGCCTCGGGCTTGATTGCGGGCTGGTCGCTGCTGCGGCCCTCCAAGGGCAAGACGGGCCTGCCGACGGCGGAGGAGATCCGCCTGGCGACTGAAATCGTCGCCCATCAGCCCCATCCCGACGCCAATCTGGTGCGCATGGGCGACAAGACGCTGCTCTTCTCCGAGGACGGCTCGGCCTTCATCATGTTCGGACGCCAGGCCCATTCCTGGGTCGCACTGTTCGATCCCGTCGGGCCGCGCAAGGCCTGGCCGGAGTTGGTCTGGCAGTTCGTCGAGATGGCGCATGCCGCCGGCGGGCGCGCGGTGTTCTATCAGGTTCAGCCGCAGAACCTGTCGCTCTATGCCGATTGCGGCCTGCGCGCCTACAAGCTCGGCGAGGCGGCGCAGGTCGACCTGACCCAGTTCGATTTGAAGGGCGCCAAGCGCGCCAGCCTGCGCCACGCCCATAATCGCGGCGCGCGCGACGGCCTCTCCTTCGACCTGCTCACGCCGGAGGAGGTCACGGCCGAGATCGACGCGCTGCAGGCCGTCTCCAATCTCTGGCTGTCGGAGCACAGGGCGCGCGAAAAGCGCTTCTCGCTCGGCGCCTTCGACCGCACCTATGTGTCCGGCCTGCCGGCGGCGGTGATCCGGCGCGAGGGGCGGATCGTCGCCTTCGCGACGCTGCTCACGACCAACCAGAAGCAGGAAGCGACCGTCGATCTGATGCGTTTTGCGCCCGACGTACCGCCCGGCACGATGGAATATCTCTTCGTCTGCCTGCTGCTCAGGCTGAAGAGCGAGGGCTATCACTGGTTCGATCTCGGCATGGCGCCGCTCTCCGGCCTCGCCGAGAGCCCGGCCGCGCCGTTCTGGCATCGCATGGGCCGCGCCGTCTTCGAGCACGGCGAGCGGTTCTATAATTTCAATGGGCTCAGGGCCTTCAAGGCGAAGTTCCAGCCCGAATGGCAACCCCGCTATCTCGTCATGTCCGGTGGCGCGAGCCCCGCGCTCGCGCTGACCGACGTGACCGTGCTGATCAGCGGCGGCCTCAAGGGTGTTGTGGGGAAATGATGCGTCGTCTCGCTCTGGCTCTCATCGCGTCATGCCTCGTCGCTCCCGCCTTCGCGCAGGATGCCGCGCCGGCGGCCGCCACGGCAAATCCCGCCGCCGCCACGCCGCCGCAGTTCACCGCCGGCCTGCTCGGCAAGCCCGAGATCCTGTTGCCCAAGGGTGATGTCACGGGCGCGGTGTTCCTGTTTTCCGATAAGGGCGGCTGGTCGGCCAATGAGGAGACGCTGGCCGCGACGCTGCAGAAATCGGGCGCGATCGTCGTCGGTGTCGACACGCCGAAATTCTTCGCCGGCCTCGAGGTCGACAAGGAGGACGAGTGCGTTTACCTCGTTTCCGATATCGAGGACCTGTCGCATCAGATCCAGCGCGCGCTCGGCACGCCGAACTATCATTCGCCGATCATTGCCGGCGTCGGCATTGCCGGCACGCTCGGCCTCGCCATTGCGGCGCAGACGCCGGACGCCACGATCGGGCACACCGTCGCCATCGATCCGGCCAAGGCGATCCCGCTGGTGAAGCCGCTCTGCACCGACGCGCCGCGCACGGTGGAGAATGGTGAGAGCGTCTATGGGCTCGCGACGGGCGACCTGACCAATCCGGTCGACGTGCTCTACACATCCGCCGCGCCCGCCGATGGCCGCGCCCATGTCGTCGAGTTGCAGAACCAGGGCTTCAAGATCAAGTCCAAGGACGCAAGCGTCGGCGCGTTCGCGGCGCTCGAGGCAAGGCTCGAGCGGATCCTCGCGCCGAAATCGACCAGCGACGATCCGTTGGCAGACCTGCCGCTGGTCGAACTGGAAGCGACGCCGAAATATTCCACCATGGCCGTGATCTATTCCGGCGATGGCGGCTGGCGCGATATCGACAAGTCGATCGGCGAAGCGTTGCAGAAGCAGGGCGTCCCGGTCGTCGGCGTCGACTCGCTGCGCTATTTCTGGTCGAAGAAGGAGCCGGCCCAGACGGCGGCCGACCTGAAGCGGATCATCGATACCTACACCGAGAAATGGGGCATCGATCACGTCGTGCTGATCGGCTATTCCTTCGGCGCGGATATCCTGCCCTCGGCCTATAACAATCTCGCCGTCGAGGAGAAGGACCAGGTGGCGGAGATATCGCTGCTCGGCCTGTCGCCGGATGTCGATTACGAGATTTCGGTCGGCGAGTTCCTCGGCACCAATTCCAGCGACGGGCAGACGCTGCCGGACCTGAAGCTGATCAAGCCGTCGCTCATCCAGTGCATCTATGGCGAGGAGGAGGACGATACGGTCTGTCCGAAGCTCGATGGCACCGGCGCGGAACTGATCAAGACGACGGGCGGCCATCATTTCGACGGGGATTATGACGCGCTTGCGGCCAAGATTCTCGACGGGCTGAAGCGCCGCGTGGCCGATGGCAGCAATCCGCAGGCGCAGAAATAACGCTGTGTCGGCCGGCCTGCGGCCCAAGACGGGGCTCGCCGCGGCGCACAAACTGCGCTAATTTCGCTGCAGCGCAGCATCAGGCCGCGCCGGTCTGCAAGCGGGTGCGGTCTCCATGTCGAACGATCAGGCGTCGCAGGACAGCGTCATGTTGAGTGCTGTCGCGTCGGACGCGTCCGTCTGGTCGTTCCTGCCGCCGCTCCTGATCGCGGCGAGCCGTTTCGCTTTCGATGCGTCTGTTCTGGTCGTATTCGGTCTCGCGGTAGCAGGCTATTTCGGCATGTCGGCCTGGCTGTTCGACATGACGAATTTCTTCCGCCCCCATATCGCCGCGCTCGCTCTTCTCGTGCTGCTCTTCGCGCTGTTGTCGCAATCGCCGTTGCGCGCGGTTGCGGGCCTCGTCGTGCTCATCATCGCCGCCTATCCGCTGATCATACGGTCCGTGCCGGCCGCGGCCGCTGCCCAAGGCGTCGCTGCCCAAGGTCCGGCCGACCTGCGCGTGATGAGCGCCAACGTCCTGTTCGACAACCACCATGCCGACGCGTTCCTGCGCCTCGTGGCGGATGCGAAGCCCGATATCATCGTCGGCGCCGAGGCTGGCGGGCACTGGCAGCCCGTGTTCAAGGCGATCCCGGGCCTGGACCATGTCGTCGGTCCGGAGTTCGGACCTCAGGAAGGCGTGGTGGTCGCGAGCCGCTATCCGCTCCGCGCGACGCAATTGAACTTTTCTGCCGGTTGGCCCCGTCCCGAGATCGGCGGCGGCGTGCCGCTCCGCGTCGAGGTCGATCGGCCGGGCGCGACGCGGCCGCTGGTCATCTATGCGATCCATCCGCCGACGCCGCGCTCCTGGGCTGGTTGGCGGTCGCGCAATCTCTATCTGGCGCAGATCGCCGCGATGGTGCGCAAGGAGGAGGCGACGGCGGATGTCATCGTCTCAGGCGATTGGAACACGCCGTCCTGGTCGCCCTTCTATCGCCGCTTCCTGGTCGATGCCGGCGCGTTTGCGACCGATGGCAGGGCGTGGCCCAGCCCGACGCGCTTCTTCCGCGAATTCGGCGCGCCGCCCGCGCTCGGCTCCCCCATCGACCATATTGCCGTGACGGGGAATATCGGGCTGGCGGGCATGCATGTCGGCAGCGATTTCGGCTCCGACCATCTGCCCGTCATCGCGAACCTGTCGTTCCACTGAGCGGGCAGACGTTACCAGCCCGATCCGCCGCCACCGCCGCCGCCACCGCCCGACGAGCCGCCGCCCGAAGAGCCTGAGCTCGAACCCGGCGCCGTTGCCGCCGCGGCGACGCTTTGCGACAGGCTCGATCCCAGCCGGTTGACCAGCCCCGTCGCGTCGCGATGGCTGCTCGTCATGTACCAGTGCGCCACCGCCGCCGAGGCGCCGGCCGCGGCGAGGACGTCGGCGAATTTCGCCGCCCAGGCGTTTTCGACGTCGAGCGCGATGGCATAGGGCAGGTAGCGCTCGAAGAGTTCGGGCGTCTTTTCCGGCGGGTGGAGCACGTCCAGCCGATGCTCCTCCGCAATGCCGAGATAGTGGCGGAAGCCGGCAATCGCGTCGCGCAGCTTCTGGCCGGCCGGTGTCGGCGAGCGCATCCAGAAGAAGGAGGAGGTGAGCGCCGGCATGAGCGCGAAGGGGAGCAGCAGGGTGACATAGTCGAGTGGCCCGCGTGCGACCGAGACGACCGCGCCGATGCCCGCGCCGGCAAAAGCGACCGCGAAGACCGTCACGATCAGGAAGCCGATGATGCGGGCGAACAGCCCGCCGCCGCTTCGATCGGCGCCGAGGGCGGTGGCGATGACGATGCTCGGCACGGAAGCGAACACCAGCCCGACCAGCGTAGCGACGCCGCGATCGCCGCCGGAGGTGAGGAAGAGGCCGACCGCGACGGCCCCATATATTGCGAGCGTCAGCGCCACGCCGGCCGAAAGCCAGCCCTTGTTCCAGCGGAAGATCGTGCCGGCATAGGCTGCCGCCAGTCCGCCCCGCAACGCGCCGCGGGCACTCGACAAGGCGACATGGTTCGCCTGCGCGACGACAAGCTCGTCGGCGCCGCGGAACAGCGCCTGCTCGGCGGCCTGTTCCGGCGCGGCGATGGGCTTGCCGCCGGATTGCCGGGAAAGTACCAGCTGGCGTTCATTGTCGGTCAGCTTCAGCCGGCCATGCACGCCGAGGTCGACGATCGCGGCGGTGAAGGCACGGTTGTCGAAATCCATCTCGGCGATATAGCGCGTCGCCGCCGCCGAGAGGCCTTCGGGCGGCGAGAACAGCGGGATGACCGGCCCGCGCTCCGGATCGCGGCCGACCCGCTGCCAGGCGACCAGGAAATAGCCGAGGCCACCGATCGTGCCGGCGATCGCGAGCAGGGCGGCGAGATTGTCGCTGAGCCACCATAAGGTGCGCTGGCCGCTGGTCGGTGGCTCGACCACGCCCTTCGGCCATGCGGCGGCGACGGTCAGCCCGCTGCCGGGCGGCAGCGGCATGATGGTGCGGAACACGATTTGCCCGGGCGTGCTCGACGCCACCAGCGCATCGCGGCCATTGGCGCCCTGCGGCCCGGTATAGACGGCGGTCTTTCCGAACGGGACCGGCTGGGGCAGGGTGATCCGCGCCTCCACCTTTTCGATCGGAAAGGTCCAGTCCGTCCCGGTCGCGTTCCAGTAGAGCTCGTCATAGGTGTCGAAGAAGCCGATCTGGCGCGTCGTGCGGTAGCGGATGGCGTATTCGTGCTCGCCCGGTGCGATGAAACTATCGGCCGAGCCGATGCGGATGCGCTCGCCATTGCCGAGCGATTCCATCGCATAGGGTTCGGCCGCGCCGTCGCGCTCGACCGACAGGACGGAGAAGCCGACGACGATCGAGGCGCCGTCCGGTCCGATATAGCTCGTGGGGAAGTCGCGCAGGATGCCGTGGCGGATCTGGTCTCCCTCGGCGACGATCCGGATCGTCTCGGTGACGTCGAGATCGCCGTTCTTCTCGACCGTGACATCGCTGACGAAGCGCAGGATGCGCTCCTCCGCCATGGCCGGCGCGAGGGCCGCGACGAGCAGCGCAATTCCCAGGATGAGGCGGCGCATCATGCCGCCGATCTAGAACGACACTTTGGGCGGTATCGAGGCGCTCGCGCGATCCTCGATCTCGTAGAACGGCTCGGCATGGAAGCCGAGCGGGCCGGCGACGAGCACGGCGGGGAAGGACTGGACGGCGATGTTCAGGTCGCGGACGGTGCCGTTATAATAGCGGCGCGCCATCTGCATCTGGTCCTCGATCTCGGCCAACTGGCCCTGCAGTTCGCGGAAATTGGCGTCGGCCTTCAGTTCCGGATAGGCCTCGGAGATCGCGATCAGCCGGCCGAGCGCGCCGGAAAGCGCCTGGTCGGCGGCGGCCTGGCTCTTGACGTCGCCGGCCTGCATCGAGGCGGCGCGCTTGTCGGCGACATCCTCGAAGATCGCCTTCTCATGCGCGGCATAGCCCTTCACCGTCTCGACCAGATTGGGGATCAGATCGGCCCGGCGTTTCAGCTGGACATCGATGCCGCTCCAGCCCTCATGGACGAGGTTCCGTTTGCGGACCAGGCCGTTATAGAGCGTGACGCCATAAAGGACGGCCACGACGATGACGGCCAGCACGATCCAGATGGTCATGTTGTCTCTCCCCGAGAACCCTCCCTGACCATTGCGGCCAGTTCTCTGGCCTCTTCATACCGCGCTTGCGGGCGAAGGTGAAATGTCAGCCGGCCGGTTCGGGGGGACCGATCGGAGACGGCGTCAGGCCTTGCCGGCCCAGGGCACCAGCCAGCGCTCGAGCAGGCGGATCGCCGCCTCGAAGGCGAAGGCGACGGCCGCGATCACCAATATGCCCATGATCACGACATCGGTGACGAGGAACTGCGCGGCCGACTGGATCATGAAGCCGAGTCCACGCGAGGCGGCGACCAACTCGGCCGCGACCAGCGTCGACCAGCCCGTGCCGAGCGCGATGCGTATGCCGACCAATATGCTGGGCAGCGCACTCGGCAGCACGACATGGCGCAGCAACTGCGCCTTGGTCGCGCCGAGCGCGCGGGCGGCGTTCAGCCGGTCGGTCGCGACGCCCTTCACGCCCGTGGCGGTCGCGATCACGATCGGCGCCAGCATAGCGATGCCGATGATCAGGATCTTGGATGGCTCGCTAATGCCGAACCAGATGATGACGAGCGGCAGGTAGGCGAGCGGCGGGATCGGTCGAAGGATTTCGATCAGCGGGTCGAAGATGCCGCGCCCGATCGGGCTCGAGCCGATGGCGAAGCCGATCGGAACGGCGACCAGCGTCGCGGCGAGGAGGGCGGCGAAGACGCGGCCGAGGCTCGCCAGCAGATGCTGCAGCAGCGTGGCATCGACGAAGCCATCGCGTGCGACCGTCACGAACTGATGCGCGACATCGATCGGCGCCGGCAGGAAGACGGGCGAGACCAGCTTCAGCGTCGCCGCGACCTGCCAAGCGCCGAGCAGCAGCGCGAGCGTCAGCGCGGTGACGATCGGCACGATCGACCGCTTGGTGCGGGTCGTGGTCTCCTTTGCCGGCGCGGCCTGATCGGCCGGTGCGAGCACGGCTTCGGCGAGATCGAGGCTCATGCGGCTTCCCTTTCGAAGATGGCGTCGAGCAGGCTTTCGCGCGCGGCGACGAAGTCCGCGCTCGCCTTGATCGCGCGGGCGCTTTCGCCGGCGAGCCGACGCTTGCCGAAATCGACGGCGAGCGTGCGGACGATGCGGCCGGGGCCGGGCGCCATCACGACGATGCGGGTGGCGAGGAACAGCGCCTCCTCGACGCCGTGCGTGATCAGCAGGAAGCCGGCTTGGGTGCGACCCCAGACATCGAGCAGCAATTCCTGCATGGCCTCGCGCGTCATCGCATCGAGCGCGCCGAGCGGTTCGTCCATCAGCAGGAAGGTCGGGTTGGCCGCAAGCGCGCGTGCCAGGCCGACGCGTTGGCGCTGGCCGCCGGAAAGGCGCCAGATCGGCCGGTCGCCAAGGCCGGGCAGGCCGACAATGGCGAGCCGTTCATCGGCGATCCGCCGTCGCTCGGCCGCGCCGATGCCGGCAAGGCGCGGCCCGAAGGCGACATTTTCCGCCGTCGACAGCCAGGGAAACAGCGCGTCGTCCTGGAAGACGACCGCGCGATCGGCGCCGGGACCCTTCACAGCGGCATCGTCGACAAGGACGCGGCCGCTCGTGGGCGTGACGAAGCCGGCGGCGAGGTTCAGAAGCGAGGTCTTGCCGCAGCCCGATCGTCCCACCACGACGACGAATTCGCCCGAGCGCAGCCCGAGAGAGACATTGGCGAGCACCGGCGCACCGCCATCATAGCTGAGCGAGATCGAATCGAGGGTCAGATGGGGCAATTCCGCTTCTCCTGCAGGCTTGGAGCGCTCCGCTCGGTCACCCCCTTGATGGAGGGTCTGGAGCGAGCCCCCCGAAAACGCGAAGAGGCCCGTTCCGCGCCAGAGGGTTCGCGGAACGGGCCCAGTCGCGTCGCGGCGGCCGCCAGCCGCGACGACTTCAGTTCGACGCGAGGGCGTCAGTGACGAATTTGGCCGTGACGTAGCCGGAATAATCGGGAAGCACGGCCGGGATCTTGCCCTGTTCCTTCAGGAAGGCCGAGGCATCGGCGATCGCCTTGACGGTGCCGCCGCCGAGAAGTTCGGCCGAGGCCTGCTCTTCGAGGAGGGGGAAGTGATAGCCGAGCAGCAGGGCCGGGACGTCTTCGACCTTGGCGCCTGTCAGCTTGGCGATCTTGGCGGCCTCGGGCGACTTGGCGTCCCATTTGGCGCCATTGGCCTTGAAGTCCGCATAGGACTTGCCGGTGACCTTGACGAACTGCTTCACGACTTCGGGATGCTTCTCCGCATAATCCTTGCGGACGATCCAGGCGTCGAAGGTGGGAGCGCCCCATTTGGCGACTTCGGCCGAACTCGTCAGGACCTTGCCGTTTTCCTTGATCTTGCCGAGCGCCGGATCCCAGACATAGGCCGCGTCGATATCGCCGCGCTCCCAGGCGGCCGCGATCTCCGGCGGACGCAGGTTGAGGATCTCGACCGACTTCGGATCGATGTCCCAATGCTTCAGCGCCGCGAGCAGGCTGTAATGGGTGGTCGAGACGAAGGGCACGGCGATCTTCTTGCCGACGAGGTCCTTGGGCTCCGTGATCTTGGCGCCGTCACGCACGACCAGCGCCTCGGATTCGCCGATGAGCCCGACGATGAAGAAGGTCTCGATCGGTAGTTCGCGGCTGGCGGCGGCAGCGAGCGGGCTGGAGCCGACATAGCCGATATCGACCGCGCCGGAGGCGATGGCGGCGATCACGTCGGCGCCGGAATCGAATTTCTTCCAGTCGATCTTGGCGCCGGTGGCGGTCTCATAGGTACCGTCGGCCTGCGGGATCTTGGAGGGCTCGACCACGGTCTGGTAGGCGATGGTGAGCTTGGTGTCGTCGGCGCGGGCCTGGACGCCGGCGGCGAGCGTCAAGCCGACGGCGGCGACGCTGGCGACGAAAGTTCGACGCGTGAAACGGGACATGGGATTTGATCCTGAAATGGGCGCACAAGGGCTCATCGGCTGGACGGCCGCGCGCTCGAAAGACGAAATGGGTTTGGAAGACCGCGAAAGCGGTGGCGCCGTGTTCGGCGCGTCAACAGAGCCGGTTGGTCATGTGCGTGCTCCCCTCGGGGCTTAGCCGTTGTTGGCGCGGGGCAAGCCGATCCTGAAATCGCCGCGACGGTCGATCATCCGACCGTGTGACAAGCCTATGAATGCGGACTATTTCTATAAAGGTAGTGGTTTTCAAAGTTTCGACATCCGCGAGTAGTTCGTTTCGCCGATCTCGTCCGTCGTGCGCGAAAGCTTTCGTCGTCGGGCAGGGCACGCGGTCCGACCCCGTTTCACACAGAAAGCGGGCAGGCGAGGCGATCGCTATCGGTCAAGGATGCCAGATCGGCATGACGATGCCTGGCCGGAATGGCTCAGCCGGGCAAGGCCGACGGGCGGGCATAAGCCCCTTCAGGCGGCTGCGCGGGTCTTCATGCCGCTGAGGCGGTCGGCGAGGCGGAAGCCTTCGTCCCAGCGGCCATGGCCGCTCTCGGTGTTCACATGGCCGGCGCGGCCGAGATCGGCAAATTCGGAGCCCCAGCGCTCGGCGAGGAGGCGGCCACGCTCGAAGGTGATGTAGGGGTCGTTCCGGCTGAGGGCGAGGAGGCTCGGGAAGGGCAGGGCGGCGAGGGGCGCGGGCTGAAATCCGGCGAGCGTATGGTCGCTCGGCAGGGCATCGATATCCGGCGGCGCCACCAGCAGCGCGCGGCCGACCGGCGCATCGGGAAAGCGCTCGGCATAATGGGCGACGAGCAGACAGCCCAGGCTGTGCACGACCAGCATCGATCCCGGCGCCTGCCGGACCGCGCCGTCGAGCCGGACGATCCAGTCTTCGAGCACGGGAAAATCCCACTCGTCCTGTTCGACGACACGCGAATCCGCGTCGAGCTCGGCCCAGAATCGCTGCCAATGACCGATGCCGGAGCCTTGCCAGCCAGGGATGATCAATCTCGACATGGTTGATCCCTCCGTTTCGGATCGCTGCGCGGGTCTAATCCTGGAAGATAGGTCATGCAATCCGCGTACCGAAGAAATCAGCGCCCAACATCCCGCGGGCGGAGGGATTTTCTTTCCGCGTCCATGGACGGGCTTGGAGGGCGGCGCGGTTCGGGGCAGTGTCTCGGCAAAGAAGCGTTACGGGAGGAAGACGCATGTATCAGTTCATGAAGGGCTCGGCGCACCAGCTCGCCGCGCCCGAGATCGCAGTCGCGGCGATACCGGAGGATGAGCGCGTCTGGGTGCCGCAGGCGCCGGATGTCTGGTTCCGGCCGCTGATGCTCAATACGCGCCATGGCCAATGGTGCAACCTGCTGCGCGTGCGCCGCTCCGGCGTGCTGTCGCGCCACCTGCACCCAAACCCGGTGCACGGCTTCGTGCTCAAGGGCAAATGGCATTATCTCGAGCATGACTGGATCGCGAGTGAAGGCTCCTATGTCTTCGAGCCGCCGGGCGAGATCCACACGCTGACCGTGCCGGACGATTGCGCCGAGATGATCACCTTCTTCAACATCACCGGCTGCATGATCTATCTCGACGGCGACAACAAGCATGTCGGCTATGAGGACGTGTTCACCAAGATCGACATGTGCCGGAAGCACTACATCGATGTCGGCCTCGGCGCCGATTACGTCGACCAGTTCGTGCGGTAGGGCCTCATGAGCATATCGGGAGAATGGGCGGCACCATGGTTTGCCGGCCGCAGCGTGCTGGTCACGGGCGGGACATCCGGCATCGGCGCCGCGATCGCGCGCGGCTTTCTGGAAGCGGGCGCAAACGTCTTGGCGGTCGGATTCGCGCAGGGCGAGATCGATGCGCTCGCGGATGATCCGCTCGCCGCGGCCGATCTCCGCCGGCTCGACGTGCGCGACCGGGCGGCGGTCGATCAACTGGTCGGCGGCCTGCCGGCGCTCGATGTCGTGGTGAATGCGGCCGGCGTGATCCGGCGTGGCGAAGAGCTCGATCCCGACATTTTCGATGCGGTGCTCGACGTGAACCTTTCCGGCGCCATGCGCGTCGCGACCGCCGCGCGGCCGCTTCTGGCCAGGAATGGCGGATCGATCGTCAACCTCGCCTCGATGCTCTCCTTTTTCGGCGGCGGGCTGGTGCCGGGCTATGCCGCGTCGAAGGGCGGCATCTCGCAACTGACCAAATCGCTCGCCATTGCGTTTGCGGCCGATGGCATTCGCGTCAACGCGATCGCGCCGGGCTGGATCGAGACGGTGCTGACGGCGCCGCTCCGCGCCGACCCCGCGCGATCCGAGCCAATCCTGGCGCGCACCGCGCTGAAGCGCTGGGGCAAGCCGGAGGATCTCGTCGGCGGCGTGCTCTATCTGGCCTCGCCGCTTGCGAGCTTCGTCACGGGGACGACGCTCGTCATTGATGGCGGTTATTCGATCACGTGAAATCGAGGCCGAACTCGCCGGACGAGGCGACGAGCCATGACCAGAAGCTCAGGCTGAGCGAGCGGGCGAGGATGATCTCGTAGGTCGGTGAGGAGTCGATCTGACGGATCGTGACGCCGATATGGGCGATCTGCGTGATCGCCACATCGCCGGGCTTGAACGCGCTTTCGTGCAGATCGATGGGCAGGCCCTTGGCGAGCGTATCGTGGACATTCGGGCCGGAGAGGCGCAGCACGGCCCGGCCGTCGCCTTGCGCGGAGATCGCGGCGAAGGCGCCGATCGACTCGCGCAGTTCGGTCTCGATATCGACAAAGCCACCAGCCGGACTCCCTCTCCCTCTTGTGGGAAAGGGTGGGGTGAGGGCCTTGCTTGCTGTCGTTTCGCTGGCGGCGTCTTCAAAGGAAGCGAAGGCCCTCACCCCAACCCTCTCCCGCAAGGGGGAGAGGGGGCCGATTGTGCCGGTGGCGAGGGCGAGCCATTGGTCGGGGCCGGACCAGAGGAAGGCGAGTTCGTCATTCCCAACCCAAGTCGGGCGGATCGGCAGCTTCAGGCCATAGATTTCGCGCACGGTGTCGCGGAGCGCGGCGGATTGGCCTTTGCGGGCGATGATTGTCGCCATAGCCAGATCGGTGCGCTCGCTCGCGATGACCCCCGGCGGGCCGTCCGTCTGTCCGCTGCGGCCGCGCGGGATGCCGGCGAAGGCGCTGGTGGGGGAAAGCACGATCTCAGCCACGGAGCTTTACTCCCTCCGGATCGACGAAGACCGGCGCCACGATCTCGACCGCGATATCGCCATTTCGAACCGGATCATAGGCGCGCACGATCTCGCCGATCCGCTTTTCGCCGCCCGAAATCAGGCCGAGGCCGATCCAGTGGCCGAGCGTCGGCGAGAAGGCGACCGAGGTCATGTAGCCCTGATCGTTGGCCGCCACTGCCTCGGTATCCAGCTGGATGAAATGGGCGCCGGCGCGGAGCCGCTCCGTGCGGTCGACGGGGCGGAAGCCCGCAAGGCGCGGGCGGTTCGTATCGATCAGCGCGGCGCGGTTGGCGAGCGTGCGGCCGATGAAGTCCTTCTTCGCCGAGACCATGCGGCCAAGACCCAGATCATGCGCGGTCGTGGTGCCGTTCAGCTCGTTGCCGGCGACATGACCCTTTTCCACGCGCATGACGCCGAGCGCTTCTGTGCCATAGGGCACGATGCCGAACGGCGCGCCGGCTTCCATCAGAGCTTGAATCAACGCATTCCCGTAAGACGCTGGCAAGGCAATCTCATAGGCCAGTTCGCCGGAGAAGGAGAGGCGGAAGAGCCGGCCCGGAATGCCGCCGACCGAGATCGCGCCCGCCGCCATATAGGGGAAGGCGGCATCGGAGATATCGTGCTCGGGATCGATCACGGTGCGCAGCACATCGCGTGATTTCGGCCCGCTCACTGCATATTGCGACCATGCCTCGGTAACCGATACGAGCGCGACATCGAGCTCCGGCCAGAGCCATTGATGGCAGAATTCGAGATGCTGCATCACCTTGGCGGCGTTGGCGGTCGTGGTCGTCATGAAGAAATGGTCGTCGGCGAGCCGCGCGGTCGTGCCGTCATCCATGACGAAGCCGTCCTCGCGCAGCATCAGTCCGTAGCGCGCCTTGCCGACCGGCAGCGTCGAGAAGGTGTTGGTGTAGACGCGGTCGAGGAAGGTCGCGGCGTCGGCGCCCTGGATATCGATCTTGCCGAGCGTCGAGACATCGCAGACGCCGACCGACGTCCGCACCGCGTTGACCTCGCGGTTGACTGTCGCGAGCCAGTCCGCCTCGCCGGGACGCGGGAAATATTGGGCGCGCAGCCATTGGCCTGCCTCGACGAAGACGGCCCCCTGCCGCGCCGCCCAGTCATGCGAGGGCGTCAGCCGCGTCGGCCTGAAATCCCTGCCGCGATGATGGCCGGCCAGCGCGCCGATCGCGACCGGCGTGAAGGGCGGGCGCGCGGTGGTGGTGCCGATCGCCGCGATCGGCTTGCCGGTCAGCTCCGCCATCAGGGCGAGACCGAGCACATTCGCCGTCTTGCCCTGATCGGTCGCCATGCCGAGCGTCGTGTAGCGCTTCAGATGCTCGACCGCGTGGAAGCCCTCGCGATTGGCGAGCTCGACATCCTTGACCGTCACGTCGTTCTGCAAATCGACGAAGGTCTTGCCGCGCGCGGCCGTCGTGGTGAGCAGCGGGCCGATGCCGGTTCCTTCCGGGTCGACCTCGGGCAAAGCGGGCTCGTCGCCGTCGAAGCCCTCCCCCTCGGCTGCGTCCAGCCCGGCGCGGGCGCCCTCGGCGAGGCAGTCGCGAAGCGCGAAATCGCCGGCGGCGGCGCCGATGACCGTCGTGCCGGGCGGCGGCGTGCCGGGCAGGAAGGCGGCGCGGTCTTCGTTCCAGACCGGCTTGCCGCCGAGATGGGTCGAGAGATGGATGCTCGGATTCCAGCCGCCGGAGACGGCGATCAGATCGCAATCGTAGACGATGGTGCGGCCGCGATCGGTTTCGACCACGGCGGCCTCGACCTGGCGGAGGCCGATGGCGCGGCTGATGATGCCGGTGACGAAGGCCGCGCCGACGCGATCGGCGAGGTCGATCGAACTCGATGGCGGCCGCGGGCGCGGATCGACCAGCGCGACTACGGCGATGCCGGCGGCGGTCAGGTCGGCAACCGTGCGGGCGGCGTCGTCATTGGTGGCGAAGACGATGGCGCGGCCACCCGGCGCGACAGCATGGCGGTTCAGATAGGTGCGGACGGCGCCGGCGAGCATGACGCCCGGCCGGTCATTATTGCCGAAGAGCAGCGGCCGCTCGATCGCGCCGGCGGCGAGGACCGTGCGCCGGGCGATAATGTGCCAGAGCCGTTGGCGCGGCGTGAAGGGCAGGGGCTCGGGCAGGTGGTCGGAGACACGCTCGAGCGCGCCATAGACGCCGCCGTCGTAAGCGCCGAACACGGTCGTCCGCGTCATGATGCGGACGTTGGGCATTTCGTCCAGTTCCGCCTCGATCTGCGCCACCCATTGCGGCGAGGGCTGGCCGTCGAGCCGGCGCCGGTCGCCGAGCAGGCGGCCGCCGAGGCGGAAATCCTCTTCCGCCAGGATCACGCGCGCGCCCGCGCGCCCAGCCGCGAGCGCCGCCATCAGCCCGGCCGGGCCAGCGCCGATGACGAGCACGTCGCAGAAGGCGGTCGCCTTCTCGTAGTGGTCGGGATCGGCCTCCTGCGCCGCGCGGCCGAGACCGGCGGCGCGGCGGATCAGCGGCTCGTAGACCTTCTCCCAGAACTGGGACGGCCACATGAAGGTCTTGTAGTAGAAGCCGGCGGAAAGGATTGGCGCCGCGAGCGAATTCACCGCCAGAAGATCGAGGCTGAGCGACGGCCAGCGGTTCTGGCTGCGCGCGTCGAGCCCGTCATAAAGCTCGATCATGGTCGCACGTGTGTTGGGCTCGCGCCGCGCGCCGGAGCGCAGCTCGACCAGCGCGTTCGGCTCCTCCGAGCCGGCGGAAAAGATGCCGCGCGGGCGGTGATATTTGAACGAGCGCCCGACCAGCTGGACGCCATTGGCGAGCAATGCCGAGGCGAGGGTGTCGCCCGCCATGCCTTCGTAACGCTTGCCGTCGAAGGTGAAGGCGAGCGGCTTTTCCGTGCCGAGGCGGCCGGTCTGCTTCAGGCGAAAGGGCTGCTCGGCCATGATCAGCCGGCCTCTTGGCGGCGCAAGGCTGCGGCCTTGGCCGGTTCGACACCGGAGATTTCGTGGGTCCGCGTATCACGCGTCACCACCAGCCAGGCATGGCAGCCGGCGGCGTGATACCAGAGTTCGCGCAATGCGCCCGCCGGATTGTCGCGCAGATAGACATAGTCGGCGAAGCGCGCCTCGGCGTCCGGCGCCGTCGGGTCGGGCCGCACGAGCGAGGCATCGCCCAGATAGGCGAATTCCTCATGGCCGCGTTCACCGCAAGAGGGGCAGGGGATGCGCATGTCAGTGCAGGTTCGGCTGCGCGCCGACACCCTTCTCGTCGATCAGCGTTCCGCGTGCGAAACGATCGAGCCGCAGCGCAGCAGCGTCCGGATGCGGTTCGTCGCGGGCGATCAGATGGGCGAAGCAGAAGCCCGAGGCCGGGGTCGCCTTGAAGCCGCCATAGCACCAGCCGGCATTGAGATAGAGACCGTCGACCGGCGTTCTGTCGATGATCGGGCTGCCATCCATCGACATGTCCATCAGCCCGCCCCAATGCCTGAGCAAGCGCACGCGCCCGATCCGCGGCATCAGCGCCATGCCGCCCTCACAGACATCCTCGATGGTGGGAAGATTGCCGCGCTGGGCATAGGAATTATAGCCATCGATATCGCCGCCGAAGACGAGGCCGCCCTTGTCGGACTGGCTGATATAGAAATGGCCGGCGCCGAAGGTCACCACGCCGTCGATGAAGGGCTTGATCCCTTCCGAGACGAAGGCCTGCAGCACATGGCTCTCGATCGGCAGGCGAAGCCCGGCCATCGCCGCGACGCGGGATGAATTGCCGGCGGCGGCGAGCGCCACCTTCTTCGCGCCGATGAAGCCGCGCGTCGTCTCGACGCCGATCGCCCTGCCGCCTTCAACCGTGATGCCGGTGACCTCGCAATTCTGGATCAAATCGACGCCGCGCCGGTCGGCCGCGCGCGCATAGCCCCAGGCGACGGCATCATGGCGCACCGTGCCGCCGCGCCGCTGGATCAGCCCGCCCTGGATTGGAAAGCGCGCATTGTCGTAATCGAGAAAGGGCAGCATTTTCTTGACCGCCGCCTGGTCGAGCAATTCGGCATCGACGCCGTTGAGCCGCATGGCATTGCCGCGCCGCGCATAGGCGTCGCGCTGGGCGTCGGAATGGAAGAGGTTGAGCACGCCGCGCTGGCTGACCATAGCGTTGTAGTTCAGGTCCTGTTCCAGCCCTTCCCAGAGCTTCATCGACAGTTCGTAGAAGGGAATATTGCCGTCGAGCAGATAGTTGGAGCGCACGATGGTGGTGTTGCGGCCGACATTGCCGGAACCGAGATAACCCTTCTCGACCACGGCGACATCAGTGATGCCATGTTCCTTGGCGAGGTAATGCGCGGTCGCCAGCCCATGGCCGCCACCGCCGACGATCACGACCTCATAGTCCCGCTTCGGCGCCGGCTCGCGCCAGACCGGCTCCCAGCCCTTCTGGCCGGAGAAGGCTTCCTTGAGGATGGAGAGAAACGAGTAGCGGTCGGTCATTCAGCTCTTTCTTCTCCTCTCCCGCGAAGCGGGGGAGGCCGGGAGGGGGCTCGCATGGGAACAGTCGACGGTTGCGCCCTCCACCCCGTGAGGCGCCCCCTCTCCAACTCTCCCCCGCGTCGCGGGAGAGAGGGCTCATCGAGCGCTTCCACGGCGCCGGAGCGAGCCTCAACAATCCAGCGTGGCCGCGCGCTCCCATTCGGTCAAGTGGCCGGCATAATCGTTCCATTCGCCCATCTTGAGCCTCGCATAGGCAGTGACGAATTCCGGCCCGAGGCTTTCGGCGAGCAGGCTCGATTTCTCGAAGGCGCGGAGCGCGTCGAGCAGGTTGAGCGGCAGCTTCCTGGCGCCCTTCACCTTGTGGCCGTCCGTATACATGTTGAGATCGAGCCGCTGGCCGGGGCTGGTCTCCTTCGCCAGCCCATCCAGACCGGCCGCGAGGATCGCCGCCTGCAGCAGGTAGGGGTTGGCGGCGCCATCGGCGAGGCGCAATTCGAACCGGCCGGCATCGGGAATGCGGATCATGTGGGTGCGGTTATTGCCGGTATAGCTGATCGTGTTCGGCGACCATGTGGCGCCCGAGCGCGTCACCGGCGCATTGATGCGCTTATAGGAATTGACGGTCGGATTGGTCAGCGCGGCGAAGGCGCCGGCATGCGCCAGCAGGCCGCCGAGGAAATGATAGCCGAGCTTCGAGACGCCGAGCTCGCCATCGGCCGCCTCGAAGACGTTCACGCCGTCCTTCCAGAGCGAGATATGTGCGTGGCAGCCATTGCCCGTCAGCGCGGCGAAGGGCTTGGGCATGAAGGTGGCGCGCAGCCCGTGCTTCTCGGCGATCGACTTCGCCATATATTTGAAGAAGGCATGGCGATCGGCGGTGACGAGCGCGTCGTCATAGTGCCAGTTCATCTCGAACTGGCCGTTCGCGTCTTCATGATCGTTCTGGTAGGGCTGCCAGCCGAGCGACAGCATGGCGTCGCAGATTTCCGTGATGACATCGTAGCGCCGCATCAGCGCCGACTGGTCGTAGCAGGGCTTGGCCTGATAGTCGGCCGCGTCAGAGATCGCCTTGCCATCCGGCGTGACGAGGAAGAACTCGCATTCGACGCCGGTCTTCATCTGGTAGCCGAGCGCTGCGGCGGCTGCGATCTGCTTCTTCAGCACGTTGCGCGGCGCCTGCGCGACGAGCTTGCCGCCCATCCACGGATCGGCGGCGAGCCAGCCGACCTCCGGCTTCCAGGGCAGCTGGATCAGGCTCTCCGGATCGGGCACGGCGAAGACATCGGGGTCTGCCGGCGTCATGTCGAGCCAGGTGGCGAAACCGGCGAAGCTCGCGCCGGCCTTCTGCATCTCGCCGATCGCCTGGGCCGGCACCAGCTTCGCGCGCTGCGTCCCAAAGAGGTCGGTATAGGAGATCAGGAAATATCTGATCCCCTTCGCCTTGGCGGTTTCCGCCAGATCGATCGCCATGATCCCCGTTTCCCTGCTGTTCCGGTCCGCCCGCGTTTTCGCGTGTCCGGCCGTCGGTCATTCAAGTGTCGTGCCGGCTTCCGCACAAAGGGCCGCGGACTTCCTTTCTTCTCCTCTCCCGCGTAGCGGGGGAGGCCGGGAGGGGGCTCGCGCGCTCAGGCTTCGGGGTTGGAAATCCCGATATCACGGCACTTCAACCCCCCTCTCCAGCTCTCCCCCGCCTTGCGGGAGAGAGGGCTGATCGTGCGGCTCGCCCTCCTGCTTCCTTCTCCTCTCCCGCGTAGCGGGGGGGCGGGAGGGGGCTCGCGTGCTCAGGCTTCGGGGTTGGAAATCCCGATGTCACGGCACTTCAACCCCCTCTCCAACTCTCCCCCGCTTTGCGGGAGAGAGGGCTGATCGTGCGGCTCGCCCACCTGCTTCCTTCTCCTCTCCCGCTTGCGGGGGAGGCCGGGAGGGGGCTCGCGTGCTCAGGCTTCGGGGTTGGAAATCCCGATGTCACGGCGCTTCAACCCCCTCTCCAACTCTCCCCCGCTTCGCGGGAGAGAGGGCTGATCGTGCGCTTCATCGAGGCCTAGAACCCGCCGTTCTTCCCCGGTATCCAGTTCGTCCCGGCCAGCGGAACCTCGGCCATGGCGGCGGCCTCGATGGTCAGCGCCACCAGGTCCTCCGGCTCGAGATTGTGGACGTGGCTCTTGCCGCAGGCGCGCGCGATCGTCTGCGCCTCCAGCGTCAGCACGGCGAGATAATTGGCAAGCCGCCTTCCGGCGAGCACTGGATCGAGCCGGGCCATCAGGTCGGGGTCCTGCGTCGTGATGCCGGCCGGGTCGCGGCCCTCCTGCCAGTCGTCATAGGCGCCCGCGGTCGAACCGAGCGCCTGATATTCGGCCTCCAGCGCTGGATCATTGTCGCCGATCGCGACCAGCGCCGCCGTGCCGATCGAGACGGCGTCGGCGCCGAGCGCCAAGGCTTTCGCGACATCGGCGCCGTTGCGGATGCCGCCCGAGACGATCAACTGCACCTTGCGATGAAGCCCCAGATCCTGCAGCGCCTTGACCGCCTGCCGCACGGCCGGCAGCGTCGGTATGCCGACATTCTCGATGAATACGTCCTGCGTTGCGGCGGTTCCGCCCTGCATGCCGTCGATCACGACGACATCGGCGCCGGATTTGACCGCGAGCGCCGTATCGTAATAGGGCCGCGCGGCGCCGACCTTCACATAGATCGGCTTCTGCCAATCCGTGATCTCCCGCAGTTCCTCGATCTTGATTTCGAGATCGTCCGGGCCGGTCCAGTCGGGATGGCGGCAGGCCGAGCGCTGGTCGATCCCGACGGGGAGTGTCCGCATGCCGGCGACGCGCTCGGAGATCTTTTGGCCGAGCAGCATGCCGCCGCCACCGGGCTTCGCGCCCTGGCCAACGACGACCTCGATCGCATCCGCACGGCGCAGATCGTCCGGGTTCATGCCATAGCGCGAGGGAAGGACCTGATAGACGAGCAGGCTCGAATGGCCCCGCTCCTCATTCGTCATGCCGCCATCGCCCGTCGTCGTCGACGTGCCCATGGCCGAGGCGCCACGGCCGAGCGCTTCCTTGGCATTGGCCGAGAGCGAGCCGAAGCTCATGCCGGCAATGGTGATCGGAATCTTGAGCTCGATCGGCTTCTTCGCGAAGCGCGAGCCGAGCACGACATTGGTCCCGCAGGCCTCGCGATAGCCTTCGAGCGGATAGCGCGAGATCGAGGCGCCGAGAAAGAGCAGGTCGTCGAAATGCGGCACCTTCCGCTTCGCGCCGCCGCCGCGAATGTCATAGATGCCGGTCGCGGCCGCGCGGCGGATTTCGGAGAGCGTATAATCGTCGAAGGTCGCGGAGTGGCGGGGGAGGGTGCGCGGCGCTGCGGGCTTCTCGGTCATGCTCGGCCTCGCCATGCCGGGTCGATGGCCTTTCTGGTTCGCGTTGTCCTCGAAGGTTCCGTCATCCCCGCGAAAGCGGGGACCCATCCAGCCTGAGGCCCGCCGTCGATGGGCGCTTCGGCTGTATGGGTCCCGGGTCTGCGCTGCGCTTCGCCCGGGATGACGGCCTTCGGAAATGTTGGGCTGTCCATGCCGAAATCCTAATAGTTGCCGAGATTGTCGATGTGGAAATGATAGAGCGTCCGCGCCGAGCCATAGCGGCGGAACTCGGACACATCGACTTCGCCGGCTAGGCCCGCCAGGCTGAGCTTTTCGAAGAGCTGAGCGCGGTGTTCATCGCGCATCTCCTTCTCGATGCAATCGGCGCCGAGGCTCTTCACCGCACCGCGCACATAGAGCCGGGCCTCGTAGATGGAATCGCCCAGGCTTTCGCCGGCGTCGCCCAGCACGGTCAGCGTGCCGGCCTGCGCCATGAAGGCCGACATATGGCCGACCGAGCCCTTCACGACGATATCGACGCCCTTCATCGAAATGCCGCAGCGGGCCGAGGCATTGCCGTCGATCAAGAGCGTGCCGCCGCAGCCGGTGGCGCCGGCCGCCTGGCTGGTATCGCCCTTGATGTGGACGCGGCCGGACATGATGTTTTCCGCGACGCCGACGCCGGCATTGCCGCGCACCGTGATCGCCGCGCGCTTGTTCATGCCGGCGCAATAATAGCCGACCGACCCGCCGATCTCGATCGCCGCATCAGCATCGACGCCGGCCGCGATCGCATGCAGCCCGCGCGGATTTTCCACGCGCCAGAGCGTTTCATTGCTGCCGGGCGGCAAGGCATGCAGCGCGGCATTCAAATCACGCACGGTCTGGTGCGCGAGGTCGAAGACGAACGGATCGGAGGTCATGCGGCGCGGTCCCAGAAATAGACCCTGGCCGGCTCGGGCTCCCAGATGCGCGCATGCTCGATATCGGGCAGGCCGGCCAAGGCGCGATATTCCGAGCCGAAGGCGACATAGCGATCGGTCTCGGCCATGACGGCCGGCTTGCAGGCGATCGGATCGCGCAACACGCCGAAGCCGGTCTCGGTGCCGACGACGAAGGTGTAGAAGCCGTCGAGATCCTTCAGCGAATGTTCGAGCGCTTCGCCCAGACTGTCGCCCTCGCGCATGCGGCTGGTCAGATAGGCGGCGGCAACTTCGGAATCATTGTCGGTCGAGAAGGAAAGCCCCTCGCGCACGAGGTCGCGGCGGAGGGATGCGTGGTTCGAAAGCGAGCCATTATGGACTAGGCACTGGTCGGTGCCGGTCGAGAAGGGATGGGCGCCATCGGTCGTGACCGCGCTTTCGGTCGCCATGCGGGTATGGCCGATGCCGTGCGTGCCGGCCATGCGGTCGAGCCCGAAGCGGATTGCGACGTCGGAGGGAAGGCCGACTTCCTTGTAGAGCTCCATGCGCGCGCCGACGCCGACCACCGTGATATCGGGCGCGATCTGCGCGAGCGCGGTGCGGATGGCGAATTCGCGGGTCGCGGGAATGGTGATGACGGCGTGCGTGTCGCGCGCGACGATTGCAACGCGCGCGCCGGCCGCCTCATCCAGAGCGGACTGGAGGCCGCTGAACACCGTTCCGGCAGGCCCGCGCAGCGTCAGCTTGAGCTGGCCCGTCTCGCCGGCGCCGTAGACTGCGAAGCCGGCGGAATCCGGCCCCCGATCACACATGACGCCGAGCATTCCGGCGAGCATGGCGCCAAGCTCCGGCTCGAGCGACGCATCCTTCAGGAACAGGCCGACAATGCCGCACATCTACACCGAACTCCGTCAAGCACGATGCCGAAATGCTAACGAAGGTCTCCAATCCCGTCAATCAGGAAGAAAGTATTTTTCTTATCAGGAAATTTCAGGGAGAATTCACGCCGCATCTCTCGGCGCGATGGCTTCGATTTCCGCCATCTTGGCCTGTTCCTCGCTCGCAAGGTCGAAGGCGATCTGGAGGTTCATCCAGAATTCCGGAGTCGTTCCGAAATAGCGCCCGAGCCGCAAGGCGGTGTCCGGCGTGACGGGTGTCAGTTCGCGTACAAGGCGCTCGATCCGCGTGCGTGGCACATTGAGATTTCGCGCCAGCGCATAGGCCGTCAGCTGATAAGGGCCGAGAAATTCGTCCCGGAGAATTTCGCCAGGGTGGATGGGCGGGGTGATGCGCATCGTTTGCTCCATCAATGGTAATCCACAATCTCGACCTGATCCGCGCCGCCATCCTTCCAGAGGAACACGAGCCGAAACTGGTCGTTGATCCGGATCGAATGTTGCCCGGCCCGGTCGCCCTTCAGCGCCTCAAGTCGGTTCGCCGGTGGCGAACGAAGGTCGTCGAGCGAGACGGCCGCCGCAATCATGGCAAGTTTGCGTTGGGCCGCACGCACCAGATCGGCTGGAAAACCCTTTGGGGCCTTGCCAGCGATGACGGCCTCGATGCGCTTGTCCTTGATCGAGCGGATCATCTCAGCCTACCAACGGATCGAGACGTATCTTATCATGATACGTCTTGTCCGCAATATCAGGCTGCCAACACTATCCTCGGGGATAGATGATGATCGACAGATACGTCATCGGCGCTTCGACCAGTGTCTCGGGTCCGTGCGGGGCGCCGGAATCGAACAGGATCGCATCGCCGGGTTCGAGCCGGTACGTTTCGCCGGCGTGGAAATAATCGACGGTGCCGGTCAGCATGTAGATGAATTCCTGCCCGTCATGCTGGAAGGCGGTATAGGGCGCGGCTTCTTCCGTCAGCGTGATCAGATAGGGCTCGACGACGATTTCGCCGGCGAGCGCATGGCCGAGCAGCTCATATTGATGGCCGACCTTGGTGCCCCGGCGCTGGATGACGACGCCTTGGCCGGCCTTCACATAGGAACAGTCGCGCCGCTCCTCATAGGCCGAGAAGAGCAGCGTCAGCGGCACGTTGAGCGTCGAGGCGATCGTCTGCAGCGTGCCGAGCGAGGGCGAGATCTGGCCGTTCTCGATCTTGGACAGCATGCCGTTCGAAATGCCGGCGGCGGTGGCGAGCCCGGCGACGGTCAGGTTGTTGAGCTTGCGGTGGAGGCGAACCTGCGCGCCGATCGATTGCTCGAGCGTCCGCGGCGCGCTGACCGGCGCGCCGGAGCCGGTCATCAGCGCGTCCTCGGGCTCGGTTCCGGCCTCCCCGTCCATCCGATCCGTCATGGCTTCAACTCCCTGTCCCTACCGGGCCGAGCCGGTCAGTTCCCGGCGCGCAGGCGTGCCAGGAGTTCCGCGTCCGGATAGGAATCGGCCGGCATGCCGAGCTCGATCTGCATCGCCTTGGTCGCGGCGCGCGTGCCGACGCCGATCATGCCGTCGACCTTGCCGACATCATGGCCGCGCGCGTCGAGCAGCTTCTGCAGCTCGATCGTCTCCTTGTAGGAGAGCGATTCCGCGCCGCTGCCGCGTCCGACCGGCGGCGCGCCGGCGAGGCGGGTCGCGAAATAGGCCGCCGTCAGCGCATAGACGAAGGACTGGTTCCATTCGAGGTAGACGTTGAAGTTCGGATAGGCGAGGAAGGCCGGGCCCTTGCGGCCCATTGGCAGGATCAGCGCCGCCGGCATGCCGGCCGGGCCGAGCTTCGAGCCCGGAGCCGCCACGACGCCCAGTTGCTGCCAGGTCGAAACCGGCTTCTGGATCGAAAGGTCGGCTTCCTTCCAGTCCATGGTGGCGGGTACGCGCACTTCGGTCAGCCAGGGCTGGTTGGCCTGCCAGCCCTCATGGACGAGCAGATTGGCGGCCGAGGCGAGCACATCAGGCACGCTGTTGATCAGGTCGCGGCGGCCATCACCGTCATAGTCGACGGCGAAATCGCGGTAATGCGTCGCGAGGAACTGGACCTGGCCGAGCTCGCCGGCCCAGGGGCCCTTCATCTGCGCCGCCGCAAGGTCGCCCCGCTCGATCACGGCGAGGGCCGCCATCAGCTGGTCGTGGAAGAGCTGCGGCCGACGGCAATCATAGGCGAGCGTCGCCAGCGAGCGCAGCGTCGGCATGTCGCCGAGATTGGCGCCGAAATCGGTCTCCAGTCCCCAGAAGCCGACGATGACCGGCGCCGGGACGCCGTAATCCTTCTGGATGCGGGCGAAGACATTGCCGTATTTCTTGATCAGCGCCGCGCCCTGCTGCAGGCGGTATTTGGCGACCATGCGATCGGAAAACTGCAGGAAGCTCTGCGCGAACACGCTCTGCGCGCGATCCTTCTTGATCACGTCGGGCGCGAAGGTGAGGCCATCGAGCGCGGAGGAGATCGTCGCCGCCGAGATGCCGCTCGCCGCCGCTTCCCTCTTGACGCCGTCGAGCCAGGCCGGAAAGCCCGAGGGATCGTTGCAACTCGCCGCGGAGGCGGCGCCGCTCGCCGTCGCCAGCAGGAACATTGTCAGGAGCCGCAGCCCGGCCTTGCGCATCACAACCTCCAGAACCGACATCGAGGCGATGTCGTTTGGTGAATCAGTATCCGAGCATCATGGCGCGCTCAATCGGCCCATTCCATGACGTTGCGCTCATGTTTCGTTGGTTTTGCCGGCATCGAAGGCCTTCAGCACCCTCCGCGGCGCATGGCTGCGCCAGCATCGCATGACGATCGGCTCCAGCCGCTCCGGCGTCGTCTCGGCCAGCCGGATCAGGACATAGGGGTAACCGCGATAATGATCCAGCGTGAAGAACACCTCCGGCTCGATCGTGATCAGCATGTCGCGCTCGTCGAAGCCGACCGGCATGGCGAAGACGGTATCGTCATCGCGAAAGCGGCCGAGGAACTTCTTGCCGACATAAAAGGCGATGGTGCCGTGGGCCAGGCCCTCGCGCGTGTCCGGCAAGCGCAGGAACAACCCACGCAGATCGTCCACCGTTACGGGCATGGCTGTCCTTCGTCTGGCGGACGCTATTCGGCGGCGGCCGCCCGCGCTTCGCCGGGCTCGGCATAGAACAGGGCGCTGACGGACTCACCGCAATTGATGCGCCGCATCGCCTCGGCCAATGCCGGAGCGACCGACAGAACGGTAAGCTTCGGCAACCGCTTCTCTTCCGGCATCGGCACGGTGTTGGTGCAGACGATCTCGGCAATGTCGGGTTCCTGCGCCAGCCGCTTGAGGCTCTCGCCGGCGAAGATACCGTGAGTCGTCGCGACGCGAACCGAGCGGGCACCACCGGCGCGCAGATGCTGCATCAATTCGAGTATGGATCCGCCACTGGCGATCTCGTCGTCGAGGACGATGACGTCGCGGTCGCGCACGTCGCCGATCAGCGCGGAAATCCGCACCTGCGTATCGCTGATCCGTTCCTTGGCGGCAGCGGCGACGGGGATGTTCAGCCGCTTGGCGAAGGCCGCTGCGGTCTTGGCGTTGCCGAGGTCGGGCGAGACGACGACCGCCCGGCCGAGGTCGTAAGTGCGGAAATGGGCCGACAATTCGTCGAGCGCGTGCAACTGGTCGACAGGCACGCTGAAGAAGCCGTGCACCTGCGGCGAGTGCAGCGTCATGGTCAGCACGCGATCGGCGCCCGCAGTCGCGAGCAGGTCAGCGACGAGACGCCCGGCGATCGAGATGCGCGGCGCATCCTTCTTGTCGGAGCGGGCATAGGAGAAATACGGAATGACCGCCGTTATGCGCTTGGCGGAAGCGCCGCGCGCCGCGTCGAGCATCAACAGCAACTCGAAGAGATTTTCCTGCACGGGCGTATTGAGCGGCTGGATCAGGAAGACGTCCTGGTCGCGGCAATTGGCCTGAAGCTGGACTTCGAGGCAATCATTGGAAAAGCGCTTCAGCCGCGTGGGCAGCAGCGGGACGCTGAGTTCGGAGCAGATCGCCGCGGCGAGCTCGGGGTTGGCGTGACCGCTGAAGACCGCTAGCTCGCTCATGAAGCTGCCCCGTGTCGGAGAATACTGGGCGGCTTATTAGATTCGGATGCCACATTCAACAGCGCAACGAAGCCGCGTTCAGGATCCGGCATTCTTGACAACGTTGGGGCGTTCAGATGCCTCGATCGTGCGATATGCGGTCGAGCCAGCGCAGCAGCGTCGCCCGGACATGGTCGATGATCGCACCATCGCGCTCGAAGGCCCACCAGAGCACGGCGCCCTGCCAGAGCGTGATCATCTCGCGCGCCAGATCCTCGCGCGGTCCGGTGGCGTCGGCGAGGCGCGGCGCGAGAACGGCCCGAAGCCGTGCGCCCCAGGCGCTCCCGCGCGCGCGAAACTCCGGATCGCGCAGGTCCTCGCGCAGCACGAGGAGCTGGTCGGCATAGGCTTCGTCCTGCTCGGGATAATCGCCGGAGAGGCGGATGAGAAAGGCGACGGCGCCCTCGGCCGTCGCGGGCGTGGCAGCGGCGGCGGCCTCTGTGGCGGCGTCAAGCTGGTCCCAAGCGTGCCGCAGCGCGGCCTTGACCAGACCCTGCTTGCTGCCGAAGCGCTGCACCAGCGTTGCCGGCGCCAGCCCGGTCGCGGCCGAGACGGCGGCGAAGGTCACGCCATCGGCGCCGGCGCGGCTCATCACGGCCATGGCGGCCTCGAGCAACACGGCGTCGGTCACGGATCGCGTACGAGCCACTTGACCTCCAATTAATGAATGAATATTCGTTTATAAATCATATCAGGCGAGGAAGGATCGGTCGATGGCGCGTATTCGCGGTTATATGGGTGTGAGCGTCGACGGCTATATCGCCTCTCCCGGCGGCGGCATCGATTGGCTGCGGAAATATGATGGCGTCGATTTCGGCGATCGTGCCTATGACCGCTTCATCGCGGACATCGCCACGGTGGTGATGGGCCGCACGACCTATGACGAGATCGCCGGCTATGGTCTCGGCTGGCTCTATCCCGGCAAGCGCGCCTTCATCGTGACGTCTCGGCCGCTGGATGATCCGATGGGGCCATTGACCGTCTGGGATCGTGACATTGACGCGCTCGTCGCCGAACTGCGCGGGCTTGATGATGGCGATGTCTGGATCGTGGGCGGCGGCAAGCTGCAGCAGGCCTTCATCGCGCGTGGCGCGCTCGACCGGCTGGAGCTCTTCGTCGTGCCCGAGATTGTGGGTGGCGGCCATCCGACCTTCCCGCCCAATGGGTTTGCGCGCAGCATCAGGCTGATCGGCGCGCAAACATTCGGGTCGGGTGTCGTGCACCTCGACTACGCATTCGACTAGAATGCGCGCGGCGAGGTGGTCAGGCCGCCTCGCGCTGATAGTCCTTGATCTCGCTCGCCACGATCGCGGTCGTGCGGTCGAGTTCATAGCGCAGCTCGAACGCCGACGGCGCCATGAAGACCGGGGCGCCGTCCAGGTCTGAGGCCATGGAGGAGCGGTGACGCTCGACGAAGGTCTCCAGCGCGAGCTTGTCCGTCGATGTCACCCAGCGGCAGACCGTGAAGCGCGAGGCCTCGAAATCGATCGGCAGGCCATATTCCGCCTGCATGCGCTCCTTGAGCACATCGAGCTGCAGCGCGCCGACGACGCCGATTATCGCCGGCGAGCCGTCATGCGGCACGAAGACCTGTACGACGCCTTCCTCGGCCATCTGCTGCAGCGCTTCCTTCAGCTTCTTCGCCTTCATCGGGTCCTGCAGGCGGATGCGGCGCAGGATTTCCGGCGCGAAGCTCGGCACGCCACGGAAGACGAGGTTCTCGCCCTCGGTCAGCGTGTCACCGATGCGCAGCGTGCCGTGGTTCGGAATGCCGACCACGTCGCCGGCATAGGCCTCGTCGGCGAGCAGGCGGTCCTGCGCAAAGAAGAACTGCGGGCTCGAAAGCGGGATCGGCTTGCCGGTGCGCACCAACTTGGCCTTCATGCCGCGCTGGAGCCGGCCGGAGCAGACACGCAGGAAGGCGATGCGGTCCCGGTGGTTCGGGTCCATGTTCGCCTGGATCTTGAAGATGAAGCCGGACATCTTCGGCTCGGTCGGTTCGACGATGCGGCCCTCGGCCTGCTGCGGGCGCGGCGAGGGGGCATAGGCGGCCATGGCGTCGATCAGGTCGCGGACGCCGAAATTCCTGAGCGCCGAGCCGAAATAGACCGGCGTCAGATGCCCTTCGCGAAACGCCTCCATGTCGAAGCCGTTGGCGGCGCCGGCGATGAGTTCCATTTCCTCGCGGAAGGTGGCGACCGCTTCGGGCGTCGTGAGCGTGTCGATGAAGGCGTCCTCGGGACCACTGACCTTCAACTCCTCGCCATCGGAATCAAGCTTGCGCACGCAGCGGCGGACGATGTCATACGTGCCGGCGAAGTCGCGGCCGCGGCCGATCGGCCATGTCATCGGAGCGGTGTCGAGCGCCAGCGTCTTCTCGATCTCGTCGAGCAGGTCGAACGGGTCGCGCGTCTCGCGGTCGAGCTTGTTGATGAAGGTGACGATCGGGATATCGCGCAGACGGCAAACCTCGAACAGCTTGCGCGTCCGGTCCTCGATGCCCTTGGCCGCGTCGATCACCATGACGGCGGAATCGACGGCGGTCAGCGTGCGATAGGTGTCCTCGGAGAAGTCCTCATGGCCCGGCGTATCGAGCAGGTTGAAGATCGCGCCGCCATATTCGAACGTCATCACCGAGGTGACGACCGAAATGCCGCGCTCGCGCTCGATGCCCATCCAGTCGGAGCGTGTCTGGCGCCGATCCTTCTTGCCCTTCACTTCGCCGGCAAGCTGGATCGCGCCGCCGAAGAGCAGCAGCTTTTCGGTCAGCGTGGTCTTGCCCGCATCGGGGTGCGAGATGATGGCGAAGGTCCGGCGACGATCGACGGGTCCGATGGGTTGATCCATGGAGTGGTCTTCTGGCAATTCTTGGGATGGCCAATTCTTGAGATGGCTTGGGGTGGCGCATCGATAGACGAGACGCGCCGGAAAGGCCAGCCCTCAGCGTTTTGTCACCAGCGCCGCCACGGTGACGCCGATCCAGCCGATGATCATGGTGGTGCCGCCGATCGGCGCGATGAAGCTGAGCGCGGCGCTGCCGGAGAGGCTGTGGAAGATCAGCGCGCCGGCGAAACCGAGGAGGCCGAGCGCGATGACCCAGGCCGAAAGGCCGAGCAGCCGGCCATTGCTTGGCCAGTAGAATCCGAGCGCCAGCAGGGCGGGCGCCTGCGCCATCGCCATGCTGCCGGCGATGGCGAGTCGGCCGCCATCCGGCAGATGGGCGCCGGCCGCGGCGAGAGCCACGCCGATCGCGCCGGCTATGCCTGCGACGGCGATCAAAGAGCGATCCATGGATTTCTCCTTTTCGAAGCGCCCATCGGGCGTTACCCTTGAAGCACTGCTTCAATCATGAAATCGCGGGAGGATAAACATGATCGTCGTAACGGGCGGTAGCGGACTTCTGGGCCGCGCGGTGGTCAAGGACCTCGTGGCGCATGGCTATGATGTCACGTCGATTGATTTCGCGCCGCAGCCCGCAGGTCAGGGCGTGCGGTTCTCGCGCGCCGATCTGACGGATTACGGCCAGGCGATCGCGGCGCTCTCGGCGATCGACGAGCGCGTCTCCAAGGTGACGGGCATCGTGCACCTCGCCGCGATCCCGGCGCCGGGCCTGGCGCCCAACCACGTCATCTTCGAGACCAACATGATCTCGACCTATAATGTCTTCGAGGCGGCGCGCGTGCTCGGCATTCGCAATGTGGTGTGGGCGTCGAGCGAGACGGTGCTCGGTCTCCCCTTCGATACGCCGCCGCCCTACGTGCCGGTCGACGAGGATTATCGCCCGCGTCCCGAGAGCGCCTATTCGCTGTCGAAATTCCTGTCGGAGGAGATGGCGAAGGAGTTCGTGCGCTGGGATCCCTCGTTCAAGATCTTCGGTCTTCGCTTCTCCAACATCATGGCGCCGGAGGCCTATGCCAAGTTCCCGTCCTTCGAGGAGGACGTGCTCGGGCGCAAATGGAACCTCTGGGCCTATATCGACGCGCGCGATGCCGCGCAGGCGGTGCGGCTGGCGCTTGAATCGCCGTTGAAGGGCGCAGAGGCCTTCATCATTGCCAATGAGGACGGCGTGATGAGCCGACCCAATGACGAATTGCTCGATGCGGTCTTTCCGGGTGTTCCGCGCAAGCGCGAATTCGGCCCCAACGACACCCTGCTGGCGATCGACAAGGCCAAGTCCGTATTGGGTTACGCGCCCAAGCACTCCTGGCGCGATATGACCTGAGGCGGGCGGTCGCCGCAGCTGCTTCGACTGCAGCATGTAGAATATTGTACTTCCGGCCGATTTTCGCGGCGAGGCCATACTGCATCTTTCGCGCCTGTGCGACGGCGCGAAAGGTTTCATCAAGAAACAATATTTCGGTTAGTTCGGTAGTCAAATATTCTGCCGATGCTCAATTCGGTTACCATTGCATTTCATCATTGAGGAATATCGATTTTCCGCCTTGACCGATGCGGCGGGTGCGGGTTTGGTTGTGCAACTTCCGCGCTCTTTGGAAACGGTCAAAGTTCGAGTATGGGCAGATTTCGCGAACATCGAGGGTCGTCGCACCCGGCGGTGGATCAGGGCCGATGAGCATGTCGGGAGACGACGGCCGGAGAAGCCGTAGCTGGTCGCTCGCCGAGGCGCTCTCGCGCTATCTGACGGTGGTGACGAACAGGCCCCATGGCGAGGATGAAGAAGGGCTGGCCACCGGCGTTGCGGCCGCTGCCGAAAGCCTCGCCTATGCGGTCATCGAAGCCACCCCCAGCGCGCTCCTGCTGACCAATGCGGCGGGCAACATATCCTTCGCCAACAGCGCGGCGGAACGTCTCTTCGGCTATGAGGCCGGCGAACTGGTCGGCCGGCCGCTCCTGGACCTTGTGCCGCCGCGCTATCGCGACGCGCATATGGTTTCCTATCACGTGTCCATGGATACGCCAGTCAGCCGGATGATGGGCGGTGACAGCGAATTGTTCGGCCTTCGCAAGGATGGCGGCGAGATCCCGGTCGAGATGGCCCTCAATACGCTCGAACTCGGCGGCGAGGTGCAGATCCTGGCGTCGATCTTTGACACAAGCGCCCGGCACGAGGCGCAACGCGAGGCCGCGATGGCGGTGGCGGAGGCCGAGGCGATCGTCAGTTCGGCCCCTTTTGCGATCATCGCGACCGATGTGGCGGGCCTGATCGTCGCCGTCAATCCGGCCGCCGAGCGCCTGCTCTGGTATCGAGAAGCCGAACTCGCGGGCAAGGCGTCGGTGCTGCTGCTGCACGACAAGGCCGAAATCGAGGCGTGTGCCGCGGAGCTTTCGCGCGAGCTGGGTGAGCCCGTCTCGGCCGATATCGCGGTTTTCCGGGCGAAGGCGAGCCGTGGCCTGCCGGACAGCCGCGAGTGGAGCTACATTCGCAAGGGCGGCTCCCGCGTTCCCGTCCAGTTGACCGTCTCGGCGATCCGCGACCAGAGGCAGGCCATCACCGGCTTTCTCGGCATCGCCTATGACATCACCGACCGGAAGCGCGCCGATGGCTATATCAGGCACATCGCCCATCATGACGCGCTGACCGGCCTGCCCAATCGCGTGCTCCTGCACGAACGGCTCGACAGCGCCATTGCGCAGGCCAGTCGCACGGGCGGCAAGATCGGCGTGTTGCTGGTCGATCTCGACCACTTCAAGCGCGTCAACGACATGCTCGGCCATTATGCCGGCGACCAGCTTCTCATCGACATAACCCAGGCGATGCAGCGCTGCGTGCGCAGCACGGATGTACTCGCGCGCATGGGCGGCGACGAGTTCGTCGTCCTGATGCCTGACGTCACCAATGAGCGCGAGGTGCTGGAGACCGCGCGGAAGATCGTCCAGGCGCTTTCAGGCCCGATCCAGATCCGTGGCCATGCCGCCAGCGTTGCGACGAGCGTCGGCGTTGCGCTCTATCCCGACCACACCACCGATCCGCAGGCGCTGCTGACGCATGCCGACATGGCGATGTACGACGCCAAGCGGCGCGGCGGGAGCCACTACCGGATCTTCACGCTCGACATGGCGCACCGGCTGGAGCGTCAGGTCGGCATGCAGCGCGCGCTGGCCGGTGCGATGGAGCGCGGCGAGTTCTTCCTGGAATACCAGCCCGAAGTGTCGAGCAAATCGGGCCGGGTCATCGGTGTCGAGACGCTGCTGCGCTGGCGCCATGCGACGCGCGGCCTCGTCCCACCGGACGAGTTCATCCCGATCGCGGAAGAGAGCGGGCTGATCGTCGCGATCGGCGCCTGGGTCCTGCGCACGGCCTGCGCCGAAATCGGCGCGCTGAACAAGACGCTGGCGGAGCCGTTGCGCCTTTCGGTCAATGTGTCGCCGCAGCAATTGTTCGACGAGCAGATGTGGCAGGACATCGACAAGACCCTGGCGAAGCACGCCATCGCCCCGCATCTGTTCGAGATCGAGATCACCGAGGCCAGCCTGATGGGCAATGGCAATCGCGAGCAGCAGGTCCTCTCGCAACTGCGCAACCTCGGCATCACGATCACGATCGACGATTTCGGAACCGGCTATTCGAGCCTTTCCTATCTCGCGCAGTTCTCCATCGACCGGATCAAGATCGACCGCACCTTCGTGCAGGACCTGATGCGCAACCCGAACCGCGCCACGATCGTGAGCGCGATTATCGCCATGGCGCGAAAGCTCGGCATCGGTCTCATCGCGGAGGGAGTGGAAACCGTTGCCCATCTTCGCTGGCTCGAAGATCAGGGTTGCGACGAATTCCAGGGCTTCCTGTTTTCGGCGCCGGTTCCGGCGGAGCGGCTGGCCGCCCGCCTGGCCCATCTCAAGCGAGAAATCCCGGCTCTGTTCAGCCTTGATTATTCGCCGGCATCCGGGAGGGCGGGATCGGCCTGAGACGTCAGACCACGGCCGTCACGCCACCATCGACATAGAGGATGTGGCCATTGACATAGCTCGACGCGTCGGAGGCGAGGAACACCGCCGCGCCGCCCAGCTCCTCCAATTCGCCCCATCGGCCCATCGGCGCGCGCTGCACCAGCCAGGCGTTGAATTCCTCGCTCTCCGTCAGCGCCTTGTTGAGCTCAGTCCTGAACCAGCCCGGCCCGATGCCGTTGATATTGAGGCCATATCGGGCCCATTCCGCGCACATGCTCTTCGTCAGCATCTTCACCGCACCCTTCGACGTCGCATAGGGCGTGATAGTGGCGCGTCCGAGTTCGCTCGTCACCGAACAGATATTGATGATGCGGCCGCGCCCACGCGGGATCATGCGGCGGGCGACCGCCTGCCCGACGATGAAAGGTGCGTCGACATTGGTCGCGAGAACGCGCTTCCAGTCTTCGAGCGGGAAATCTTCGAGCGGCATGCGACGTTGCAGGCCGGCATTGTTGACCAGGATGTCGATCGGTCCGATCTCCGCCTCGATCGTTGCCACCGCATCGGCGACGGCGTCTGGATCGGTCACGTCGAAGCGCGACTGGAATATCGGTGCGCCGGTATCGGCAAGCGACGCCTGCGCCGTATCGAGCGCAAGCCGGTCGCGGCTGTTCAGCACCACCGTCGCGCCGGCCTCGGCCAATGCCCGGGCGATTGCATGGCCGATGCCGCGGCTCGACCCCGTGACGAGTGCGACGCGCCCCGTCAGGTCAAAGAGTTTGCTCGTCAACGGGTTCTCCTCTCGATCGATTTAATCGATTCATATCCGCTTGACGGATGATCCGCCAACGCGCAAATGGGTTTTCATCCGATGATTTGAGGGCGGCAAGAGGTGAGCCGTCCGGTCGTCGCTCCCGCCCTTGTTCCATCCCTGCCGCCAGACAGCCCCCACGCTGCCCGAGAGGAAATGCCATGGTTTACGTCGCCGCCGATGATCGCTACGACCAGATGGTCTACAACCGTGTCGGCCGCTCCGGCCTGAAGCTGCCGGCGATCTCGCTCGGGCTCTGGCACAATTTCGGCTATGACGGCAAGGTCGAGACGATGCGGGCCATGTGCCATCGCGCCTTCGATCTCGGCATCACCCATTTCGATCTCGCCAATAATTACGGCCCGCCGCCCGGTTCCGCCGAGGAGTTCTTCGGCACGATGACGACGGGTGACTTCAAGCCGTATCGCGACGAGATGATCATCTCGACCAAGGCCGGCTACTACATGTGGCCGGGGCCCTATGGCGAATGGGGCAGCCGCAAATATCTCTTCGCGAGCCTGGAGCAGAGCCTGAAGCGGATGAAGCTCGACTATGTCGACATCTTCTACTCGCACCGCTTCGACCCGCAGACCCCGCTCGAGGAGACGATCGGCGCGCTCGACGCCATCGTTCGCCAGGGCAAGGCGCTCTATGTCGGGATTTCGAGCTATTCCTCGGCAAAGACGCGCGAGGCGGCGCGCATCGCCCGCGCGCTCGGCACGCCGCTCCTGATCCATCAGCCGCGCTATTCCATGCTCGACCGCTGGACCGAGAAGGACAGCCTGCTTGATGCGCTCGAGGACGAGGGCATGGGCTGCATCGTGTTCTCGCCGCTGGAGCAGGGCGTGCTTTCGGATCGCTATCTGAAGGGCATTCCCGATGACAGCCGTATCCGCCACTCGCATTTCCTGAACGAGAGCGTGCTGTCGGATACCAACCTCGCCCGCGTGAAGGGGTTGAACGAGATCGCCGAGCGGCGCGGCCAGACCCTGGCGCAGATGGCGCTCTCCTGGGTGCTGCGCGATCCGCGCATGACCAGTGCGTTGATCGGGGCGAGCAAGGTTTCGCAGATCGAGGATGCCGTCGGCGCGCTGCAGAACCTCGCCTTCAGCGCCGACGAACTGGCGGCGATCGATTCTTACGCGATCGACGGCATGCTGAAGGCCTGATTTCAGCGGATCAGGGTCACCTCCATGCCGGACCAGCGCAGCCAGAACTCGGCATAGAAGACGATCCAGAACAGCGCCAGCACGACGGCACGGCCCGCGAGCGCGAGCCGTTTCGACAGGAGATGGCTCGCGACCGCGATGATCAGGGCTACGACTGCGAAGCGGGCGAGCCGGACCGGAATGCTGACGGCGAAGAAGGCGAGGGCGGAAAGACCGCTCTCGCCGGCCCCGACGGCAAAGACCTTGTAGGGGATGCCGGTGACAGAGCCCTTGAGCATGGCGAGCGGCCAATCCGCGGACTGGATGCCGGCGAAGCCGGTCGCGATCATCGCCCTTGAGACGAAGGGGACCGAGTCGAGCATCGCCCGCGCCGCCATCGGGTCCGTGGCCGCCAGGCGGTACAGGACGAGACCGCCGCACGCCGCTCCGATCGCGGCGCCAAGAGCCGACCAAAGCCCGGCCCGAAGGCCGAAGCAGAGCGCGACGAAGCTGAGCAGGATGTCGGCGACCAGCGGAAAATAGGTCGCCTCGGCGAGGCCCCAGGCAAAGGCGGCCAGCATCAGGGGGAAAAGCCCGGTCATCCGCGCGGCGGCGGCCGGGCCGGTGCTCAAACGATGCCGACCTTGTCGGCGAAGTGGAACATCTCCAGTCCGCCATCCCAGATCATCTTGAAGGCGACATATGCGATTACCGCGAGGCCGACATAGGCGATCCAGGGCGCGCGCTTCAGCAGTCTGGCGACGAAATTGGCGGCGACACCCATCAGCGCGACCGAGAGCACCAGGCCGATCACCAGCACCCAGGTGTGGTCACGCGCCGTGCCCGCCACGGCGAGCACATTGTCGATCGACATCGAGACGTCGGCGATGACGATCTGCGTCAGCGCCTGGCGGAACGTCTTCTGGCCCGGCGCGCCGGCAGCCGCCGATTCCGCCAGCGCATGCTGGATATGCTCTTCTTCCTCGTGATGGCCGGAGCGGAGCTCGCGCCAGAGCTTCCAGCAGACCCAAAGCAGAAGGATGCCGCCGGCGAGCGTCAGGCCGATGACGCCGAGCAGCTTGGTCGCGAACAGGGCGAAGATGATGCGCAGCACCGCTGCGGCGGCAATGCCGGCGACGATGGCCTTGTTGCGCAATTCGCGCGGCAGGCCCGCCGCTGCCATGCCGACGACAATCGCATTGTCGCCAGCCAGAACGAGATCGATCAACACGACCGTCGCCAGCGCGACGAGTTCCGTGGTGACGAAATCCATCGTCAGGAATTCCATGGGGGTAGAGGCCTCGTGATGCGGAAGGGGAAGATCGGGCCGCTCCCTATCTGGGGAATCTCGGCCCGATTGTCCAGTACAAGTTTACAAATCCGCAACAAGATACAGTATACCGACGCCCTCGTCAGGCCGGAACAGGTGCGGCTGCGTCGATCAGTCCCTCATTCTTCAGATCGCTCCAGAGCGAGCCGGGAATGTCGGTCGTCCACCAGCCCATGATTTCGTCCAGTTCGGACGCGGCGCGCGGGCCGGGGATGACGCTAGCCACCAGTGGATTGGCGAGCGGGAAGGCGAGGGCGGCTGCCGGAAGCGGCACGCCATGCGCATCGCAGACGCGCGCGATCGCCTTGACGCGGTCGATGACGGCCTGCGGTGCGCGCGCATAGTTCCAGGTGTCGCGGCCGGCGAGGATGCCCGAATTGAACGGACCGCCGACGATGATCGACGTGCCGGCCTTCTCGCAGAGCGGGAAGAGCGTGTGCAGCGGCTCCTGCTCCAGCAGCGTATAGCGCCCGGCGAGCAGGAAGCAGTCCCACTGGCCATATTCGGTCGCCTCCGCGAGCGCCTGCCACTCATTGACGCCGAGGCCGATCGCCTTGATCGCGCCGGAGGAGCGAAGGCGGTCGAGCGCCTTGTAGCCGCCATCCATGGCGATCGGGAACAGTTCGGCCTTGCGCTCCGGGCCAAGCGTCTCGGTGCTGATGTCGTGCATCAGCAGGATATCGATATGGTCGAGGCCGAGGCGCTGCAGGCTGTCCTCGAACGAGCGCATGACGCCGTCATAGGAATAGTCGTAGACCTGCTCGAACGGCAGCGGATCGACCCATTGGTCGTTCGCATCGCGCGGGTTGGTGCGGGGCTTCAGCAGGCGGCCGACCTTGGTCGACAGCGTCCAGCCTTCATGCTGGCGCAGTACGTCGCCCACGACGCGCTCGGCCTTGCCGTAGCCATAGAATGGCGCGGTATCGACATAGGAAATGCCGATCTCGAGCGCGCGCTCGACGATCGATCTTGCGGCTGCGCCGTCGATCGGTGGCCTGAAATTGCCGCCCAGCGTGGCGGTGCCGAGGCCGAAGGTGGACAGTCGAAGGCTGGTGCGGCCGGCGGGCCGTTTTTCGATGATCATGCTGCCGTCTCCAATATGGTCCGACGCGCCGTCGCAGGAGCGAAGGCACCTCGGTTCTTTTGCGTTCCCCGTGGGATTCTGATTGTGGCTTGCCGACGAGTGGATCCCTCGACGGGAACGTTATCCGCCTCGCCCGTGACCGCGCAAGGGCGTCAGGGACGATCGTGGCGACGCGCGAAAGCTGATATGGCTCAACCCCGCCGCCAGAGGGAGATGCCGTGATGACCGCCCCATTTTCGATCCGCACCATGACCCCGGCTGACCTCGATCGCGCCATCTCCTGGGCCGGCATGGAGGGATGGAATCCCGGCCTCGGCGACGCCGGGCCGTTTCTCGCCGCTGACCCCGGAGGCTTCCTGATGGGCTATCTCGACGACGAGCCGATCACGGCCATCTCGGTCGTTCGCTATGGCGACCGCTTCGGCTTTCTCGGCTTCTACATCTGCCGGCCCGCTTGGCGCGGCAAGGGCTATGGCTGGCAGACCTGGCAGGCGGGCATGGACCATCTCGGCACGCGCACGGTCGGGCTCGACGGCGTGGTGGACCAGCAGGAGAATTACCGCCGCTCCGGCTTCGCGTTCGCCTATCGCAATGTCCGGTTCGGCGGCCACGTCACCGTCGAACGGCCGGACGATCCGCGTCTGGTGACGATCGAACCGGCGCTGACGGAGAGAATCCAGGCCTATGACGCGGCGTTCTTTCCGGCCGCGCGGCGTGCCTTCCTTGATCTCTGGCTGGCGCCGTCGGGCGGCCGGCGCGGCCTTGCGCTCGTGGCTGATGGCACGATTCGCGGCTATGGCGTCATCCGGCCGGCGGTCGACGGCTTCAAGATCGGCCCGCTCTTCGCCGAGACGGAGCAGGATGCCGACCTTCTGTTCCGGGCGCTGGCGGCCGAAGCCTGCGGCGCGGCGCTTGTGATCGACCCGCCGGAGCCGAATGAAGGCGCGCTTCGCCTCGTCGAGCGCTATGGCCTCACGCCATCATTCGAGACCGCGCGCATGTATCGCGGTGTCGCGCCGAGCCTCCCGATCGAGCGCATCTTTGGCGTCACCAGCTTCGAGCTCGGCTGACGCGAGCGATCGCCATCCCCATGACTCTGTCAACGGGTGTGTCTTTCCGGTTGCATCGGTCGGCGCTTCCCGGTCTGATCACCGCAGGCCGAATCCGGGGGATGATCATGCGCCTTCTGTCTCATCTGCTGGCCCGCTTCGTGCGGAACGGCCGCCTCATCGTGATCGATCACGCGGGCACATCACATCGTTTCGGCTCGGGCGAGAACGGCCCGGAGGTGACGATTCGCTTCGCCGACCAGGCGGTCGAACGCGAGATCTTCCTCAATCCGGAGCTCAAGACGGCCGAAGCCTATATGGACGGCCGCATGACCGTCGAGAATGGCGGGACCATCTTCGACCTGCTCTATCTCTTCTCGGTCAACCGCTCCGGCCTCGCCGCCCATCCCGTCCAGAAGGCCCTGCGCAAGGTCTGGCACACGGTTCGGCGCAGCCAGCAGCGCAACACGGTCGATCTCGCCGCGAAGAACATCCGCCACCACTACGACATCCCGCCGAAGTTCTACCGGCTCTTCCTCGACGACACGATGACCTATTCCTGCGCCTATTATTCGGCGCCGGATATCGGGCTGCATCAGGCCCAGATCGACAAGCTTCGCCATATCGCGGCCAAGCTGAAGCTCGAGCCGGGCATGCACATCGCCGAGATCGGCTCCGGCTGGGGCGCGCTCGCGACCTTTCTGGCGCGCAATTACGATGTGAAGGTCACCTCGGTGACGCTTTCGCCGGAGCAGCTTGCCGTCGCCCGCGAGCGGGCTGTGGCGGAGGGCGTCGCCGACAAGGTCAGCTTCCTCGAGCAGGATTATCGCAATCTCGAAGGGACCTATGACCGCGTGGTCTCGATCGCGATGATGGAGGCGATCGGCGTCGCGAATTTTGACAATTACTTTTCCACCATCAAGCGGCTGACCAAGCCCGGCGGCTTTGCGCTCGTCCACTGCATCGGCCGCATGTCGCCGCCCGGCACGACGGCGCCGTTCATTCGCAAATACATCTTCCCGGGCGGTTATGTCCCGGCGCTGTCGGAAGTGTTTGCCTCGCTCGAGCGCACCGGAACCTGGTGTTCCGACATGGAGAGCCTGCGCCTACACTATTACTGGACCATCCGCGACTGGCGGCTCGCCTATGAGGCGAAGCGCGAGGAGGCCGTCGCCATGATGGGCGACCGCTTCTGCCGGATGTGGGATTTCTACCTCGCTTCCGTCGAACTCGGCTTCCTGCACGGCTCGAACTTCGTCTTCCAGATCCTGCTGTCGGAGCGTCGCGACGACGTGCCGGTCATCCGCGACTATATCGTCGACGAGGAAAGGCGGCTGGCGGCGGTCGGAGCCGTCTAGCTATTTGACGTGTCGCGTTTCCTTCACGCGAACCGGTGTCCACTTCGCTCGGAAATGCTCTCGATCCGCCGCAGATGATTGTCGAACTGCTCGGCGCGCCGCGCGACGGGGGCGATGGCGTCGTCGTCGATGCGGACCATGCGGCCATCGCCCGACGTGGCGACGATCGTATCGTTATCCGTGCCGGCGAGGCCGCAGCCGTCGGCGAGTGCAATATGGCTCCTGAAGCGCAGCGAGGCGGCATCGAACAGGAAGATCTGTCCGCCGACCGGCGATGAGGCTGCGATCGTGCCGCCATCGCGGCTCGCGACCACCGAGCCGATATAGTTCCGCGCCAGCGCCGTCGCGGTATCGGGCATGTCGACGAGTTCGGCGCCGCGCTCCGTCAAACGACCGATCAAGGGCGGGCGGGCCGTGCGATCGCCTTCCCACTGGCAGCCGAACCAGACCGCGCCCTGACTGTCGAAGGTCATGTGGCGCATGGAGAGACGGTTGAGCGTCGGTGTCAGAACGGCCTCGCCGAGGAGGTCACCGGTCGTACTGTCGAGCTTGACGATCGACGGGCGCATCTCGGCGAGGTTCAGCTTCTGCCGGCCGAAATCGGGATGGGTCTCGATGCCGCCATTGGCGACGACGAGCGTTCGTCCGTCCGGCGCGAGCAGGATTTCATGGGCATCGACGCCATGCGTCTCGAATTCGCCGATCCGCTTGAAGCCGCCGCTCGCATCATAGACCCCGATGACGCCGCGCGACGTCTCGCCGTCGAAAGCATTCTCGGTCGCATAGAGCAGCCGGCCATCGGTCGAAAACACGCCATGGCCGAAAAAATGATGGCCGGCGGGCGGCGTGATCGTCGCGACCGGCTCGCAGGACGGCACGTCGACGACGAGCGCGAAATAGCCGGGGCGCCGGGCGAAGACCACGACGCGACTCCGCTCCGGATCGATCGCGATGTCGTGCCCTCGGCCGGAGAGCCTGGTGCGGCCGATCTCGGCGCCGTTTTCGTCGACCATGAGCAGGATGTGCTGGCGAGGGCCGATCCGGGCCGAGCTCACGAAGACGGCGCGCTGCTCCACGCCACTGCCCGCTTCGGCTCGGAAGGGCAGCAGGGCTGACAGCGCATTTCGCCAGCTTGCCATGGCGGCTCGTCCTAGTCGCCGTCGAGCGCGTTGAAGCCGGGCTGGATGCCGGCCGCTGCCGTGAACTGGTAGTTGAAGATGTCCTCCATCGTCTTCAGCACGTCGAAGGCATGCTGCAGACTGTCATAGGCGGCCTTGTCGGCGAAGGCCGCCTGCCAGTCCGAACCGACGTTGATCGAGTTCTCGAAATCGGCGGTCGCAGCTTTGGATTCGGCGAGGAGCTTCGGCGCGGCGGCGGGCGCCAGGCTGAAGAGATCGGATTGCTCGATCAGGCTTTCGATCGCCGCGCTCGATGCCAGCAGATAGGGGAACGCCATGCCGGATTTGACGAAGGCGCCGCGCGCCGGCTTGGCCGTATCGAAGGACTTGCCCAGCGCAGGCAGCAGGCGCTGGTCGCGCATCTGCTGCAATCCGGTGACGATCGCCTTCAACACCTCGATGACCGGTTCGGTCGCGTTGCGATAGACGATGTTGTCGCCGCCCGGCTGCTCCATCAATTGGCGCCACCCGCCATCCCGCGCCCACTCAACCAGCGTGTCGTCCGCGATCTGGTGCAGGTTCTCGGCGATGCGGAGCGCGAGCGTGCAGCGATAGCTCGCCGTCTCGGCGTCGTCCGGCGCGTCGAATGTCAGGCTTTCGAAGGCCTGGAGGCCCTGCACGGCGGCGCTGCGCGTCGCAATCATGCCCGGCTCCAGCAAGGCGGGATCGGGCTTTGCAAGGATCTGGCGCAGTTGCCGCGCGCCCGTGCCGTGCTTGTCCGGCAGGAAGGAGAAGCGCTCCAGCCGGCCCTTTTCGGCGATGGGGCCGAAACGGAGAAAGTCGACCCGCGCCCAGGCCTTGATGACGCCCTCGAAGGCGCTCTTGAGCGCCGGGCTCGGGGTGGCCGTCGGCGTCTGGCAGGCGGCTTTCATCGCGGAGACCAGCGTCGCCGTCGCGGCTTCGAGCCCCTGATAGGAGGGCAGGATATAGCGGTCGATCGCATTGTGGGTGACCGCCTTCATCGCGGCCTCATTGGGCGCCGGGGTCGCGGCATCCTGTCCGAAGGCGCGACGCGCCAGCACCAGGAGCGGCGACAGGAGCAGGAAGCGTTTGGTGATCGCGATCATAAGGTTTCCAGAAAGGCAATCAGCGCGGCCCGGTCGGCCGCCGAAAGAGCTTCGTAGTTCGAGCGCGCCGCATCGGCTTCGCCGCCATGGGCACGGATCGCATCGTCGAGCGTTGCCGCCCGACCGTCGTGAAGATAGCGCCGATCCGCCTCGCGGCGAACCGAAAGCGTCATCAAGGGCGCGGTCCGCCATTCCGACGACGCGACGCCCGGCTCGCCAACGCCATCATCGAGAGCGGGACCCATATCATGGAGCAGCAGGTCGCTATAGATCGCAACCGTTCCGCCCGTGCGGGTGGGCAGGCTCGGCACATGGCATGCGGCGCAGCCCGCCTGGGCGAAGATCGCCGCGCCGGGTGGCGTCGACGAAAGGGCCGGCGGCGCTTTCAGGCTGTGCAGATAGGCGGTGACGAGGCCGATCATCTGGTTCGAGATTTCTTCATCGTCGAAACCCGGACTGCGCCCGTTCGGCGCCGCGAGGCAATCGGCTTCGGCCGCCGTGCAGTCGCCTGAAGGGTGGGGCGCCAGCGGGCTGGAAAGACCGATATCGAGCATGAAGGCGTCGGCCGTCTGCTGTTCGAGCGTTGCCGCAGAGGCCTTCCAGCCATAGCGGCCGATCACTCTCTTGCCGTCAACGGTCAACCAGCGCACGCGCCCGGATATGCCGTCGCCATTCATGTCGTCCGGATCGGCGAGAGCCTCGATCGCCTTGTCGTCGACTTCGTCCAGCAGGCCGATCCCGCGGAGCGACGGCGCCTGGCGGGCGCCACGATGCGTCCTGGGGTCCAGCGGTCCACGCGATGGGGTGACGGTGATGCGGACGGGATTTGCCGGCTTCGGGCCGAGCGCATAGGCGACGGTACCTTCGCTGATCAAGCCGGTGACGGCGCGTGGCTGGATCTGGCGGCCATAGACGGGATCCGGGATGCCATCGGCGCTGCCGAGACGGGTCGCGAGGCCCCGCGGTTCCAGCGTACCGTCGGGCAGCGCGACAATGCGCGCCGAGAGCGCCTTGCCGGAATGGCAGCTCTGGCAGCTCTTTTCGTTGAAGAGTGGCCCGAGCCCGTCATTGGCGGCAGTGGAGGAGGGGGCCTGGACCCAGAAGCGATCGAACAGCGCCTTGCCGATGGCCGCGTTCAGGCCGTCAGCCGCAAACGCCGCAGCCGGCAGCAGGAATGGTGTGAGCAGGAGGGCCCTGATGCGCCAGTTCATGGTTCCGCGCGCTCACGCAACCTCGACCCAACCCATCATGCCGGTCTCCTGATGCTCGATGATGTGACAGTGGAGCATCCACCGGCCGGGATTATCCGCGACGAAGGCGACGTCCACACGCTCTTCAGGCAGCAGCAGGACCGTGTCGGCGAAATGCGGCGGCAGTTCGCGCTTGTTCGATTTGAGTACCGTGAAGCTGTGGCCGTGAATGTGGATCGGGTGCATGCGCGGCGTCACGTTGCGGAGCTGCAGGCGATAGCTCCTGCCTCGCTCGAGTTTCAGCAGAGGCGGCGGAATCTGGTCCATGCCGCCGCCGGGCCACGACGCCTTGTTGATCGCCCAGAACGTTCCCGCCGCCAGGCAGAGCGGACCCAGAAAGCCCTGGTCGTCGCCTGCGGCACTCGCGACAGATTGCGCGGTCGCAGTCGCCGAGAAGGTCATTGGCGTGACGGGCGCCGAGAGATCGGGCGCGGTGATGCGGGCCGATGCCAACGGCGCGGGGTCGAACGGCGTCGTCCGGCGCGCCGGTCCCTTGGTCATGAAACGCGCCAGCGGCACGGGCTTGGCCGAGAAATAATCGAACAGCGTCGCCGTACCGCCATCGGCCGGGGTGCGGATCACGAGATCGGCACGCATGGCCGGCCCCATCCGCCAGGAGCGGAGCGGGAAGGGTTGGCAGGCGAGCCCATCGATCGCGACGACGGCCGCCTCGGCGCCCTCCACCCCGATTTCGGAGACGCGTGTCGGGTCGATATTGACGATGCGGAGCCGCACATCGCCCGAGGCCGGCACCGTGATGTCAGGCTCGACCATGCCGTTGACGCTGCGCACCGTGCCGAACGTGCCGGATTTGCCCGCGCCTTCGGGCGTCAGAAACGGCAGGAAGCCGGTATTGTCGTCGTTGAGGCGCCAGTCCTTCAGCACGAGCAGTTCGTCGGCGTCGTAGGGCTCGGGCGCGTCGCCATCGATGATCAGGATGCCGGCAAGGCCTCGGCCGAGCTGTTCGACGGTGTTGCAATGGGTGTGGAAAAAGAAGGTGCCGGTGTCGGGTGGCACGAAGGAATAATCGTAGCTTTCGCCCGGTTCGACGGGTTTCTGCACGAGATAGGGCACGCCGTCCTGATCGTTTGGCAGGCGGATGCCGTGCCAATGGATCGAGACGTGCTCGCCCGGACGCGTCAATCCGTTGACGAGATGCGTATTGAGGCGCTGGCCCAGAGCGAGGCGGATGACGGGCGGCGTCGCCTGGTCCGCGAAAGTCCACATCGGCAGGGCGTGGCCATCGAAGCAGGGGAGGGAAAGCGCCCGCTCGGCCGCCTTCAACTCGACCGACACAATCGTCTCGGGGCCAGGAACGGCGGCTGGCGGCAGGGGCCGCGTGAAGGCCGGCGCGCTTCCGGGCCTGCCGAAGAGCGCCGTGCCGGCGAGCGCTGCAGTGCCGGCGAGAAGGGTGCGGCGGGAGATCATGATACGGTGCGAACTCTCACGGCGGTCATGGAACCACCACTCCTTCATTGCCGGGGCGAGCCCGGCAATGACACGTTGGAACGGGCGCCCGCAAGCGTTTCGTCGCCGCCTGCGGTGCGCCGTTCGTCCTTACTTGCCGACGGCGTCCGGATTGTCGAGGCTGTCGGAGCCTTCGACCTCGATCTTCAGGCCGAGCGCCGTGACGACGCCTTCGACGGCGCGGGTCTGGACGACGAGCCCGTCGATCGCATCCTGCACGATCTGGTTGCCCTTGGGATTGTCGGGGCCGATCATCTGGTCATAGGCCTCGCCGGCATCCGACGTGTCCTTCAGCACCTGCATCTTGGCCGTGGTATTGGCGAGCGCGTCGGTGACGCGCTTGGCCGCCGCCGGATCCTTGGCAGCCGCATAGGCCTCGAGGCTCGGCCCCTCGATCACGGTGCCGTCGGCGCGGGTATATTTCGCCTGCCAGATCGAGACCATTCCGGCCTGATCGTAATAATGGCTGTTGGCGGTGTTGTCGGAGAAGCAGTCATGCTCCTCTTCCGGATCGTGAAGGAGCAGGCCGAGCTTCATGCGCTCGCCTGCGAGCTCGCCATAGGAAAGCGAACCGAGGCCGGTCAGGATCGTGACGAGGCCGCCATCGGGGCCCTTCTCGGCGAGCTGCTTGCGGGCTTCGCCGTCCGCCTTCCAGTCGCCGACCATCTCGGTCAGATCCGAGATCAGCAGGGTGCTGGCCGCCTTCAGGAAGGCCGCGCGGCGATCGCAATTGCCGTTGGTGCAGTTCTTGGTGTCGTAGTCCGTTGCCGGGCGGTTTCCAGCGCCCGGGCCGGTGCCGTTCAGGTCCTGGCCCCAGAGCAGGAACTCGATCGCGTGATAGCCGGTGGCGACATTGGCCTCGACATCTCCGGCCTCCTGCAGCTTGTGCAGCAGCTCGGCGTTGATCACGGTCGCATCGACCTTGTCCGGACCGATCTGCAATTCCTTGTTGGCGATGACGTTCGCCGTGTAGAGCGGGTTGGCGTCCGAGCTGTTGCCATAGCTCTTGGTGTCGACATAGTCGATCAGGCCTTCGTCGAGCGGCCAGGCGTTCACGCGGCCTTCCCAATCATCGACGATCGCATTGCCGAAGCGATAGCCCTCGGTCTCCATATAAGCGGGGCGCGACGCCTTCCAGGCTGCACGGGCGGCGGCGAGCGTCGTATCGTTCGGCGTCGCGATCAGCGCGTCGATCGCCTTGTCGAGCGCCACGGCACCGGAAAGCGCATCCGCATATTTCGCCTCGGCGATATCGGCATAGGTCTTCAGGACGGCCTCTGCCGTCGGCGCATCGGCGGCGAAGGCCGGCGCGGCGGCGGCTATGGCGAGCGTCGCGGACGCCGCGAGGAGGAACTTCCTGATGTTCATGGTTGTCTCCGTGGAACGAGGCCCGGCAAAAGGCTTCAATGAAACTGCTGGCGTCCCGGCCATTCCGCGACATCGCGGATGACGGCGTCGGGCACGGGAATGAGTATCAGGCCGGTTTCGGCCAGGGCGTGGGCGAAAGCCTGGGCCGCGCGCATGGTGGCGTCGCGTGCTTCCGGCCGGACGAACGCGTTGACCGCGGTGGAAAGGCTCTTGGCGTCGCCCGATTGCGAGGCCGCGATCATGGCGACGGCGACGCACTCATCCCGGCAGAGGCGGGGGCATTCATAGGGTGACAGATCGGCGGGGTGATCCATGCCGGCGCGCAACGCATCGACCCATTGCACCAGCTCGCCCAGCATGCGGTGGCCTTCGATCAGTCCAAATTCTTCGGTGAAGAGATTGGCGGCCATCTCCCAGCACGCGACCGAGCCGCGGTCGCACCCCTGCATCCAGCGGCGGAAACCTTCAACAACGAGGCGCTCGGGCAGGCGATCGAGATAGCGGCACATCATGCCGCAAGGCAGGCGTGTTGCCATCAGTCAAGCCTCCCGCGGGCTGTGCGCACCGGTCCGGCGGATGGCCGACCAGACGGTTGAATGGGGCTGACGCCTTGATCTCGCAGCCGGCTCGGCACCGGCGCGCACCTCAACGCGTCATGGAATGAGGCACCATTGTTCCTGTTGTTCGGGCGAGTCAAGAAACGACTAAGAGATTGAAATTATTCTAATTCCAACATTGGAGCTCGATTTCGGCCCATCCGCTCGGAGGAAGCGGCAGCGCGGATGCTGCCGGAGCGTGCGGCCATTTCACCGCATCGATCCGCTTGCATTGTCTGAAATGATATAACATAACATTTCGCATCGAGGCACGAGGCGAGCAGCAGCATGGCGGCAGTGGATCTGGACCCGATCGGACGCGACGGCAATTCGGCCGCCGTCGGGACGGTCGCGCTCACGAAGGATGGAGCCCATGGGCATCATCATGAGGGGCATGGCCATCACGACGAAGCGCGTGCGCGGCCAGTGCGTGTCGCGGCGAAGCCTTCGGCGAAGCAGGCGCGGCCCTCGCTTTTCCTCGCCTCGGCGCTGGATCGGCTGCTGGTCGCGGTCGTGCTGAGCGGTCTGCTCTGGATCGCCGTCTTCTGGGCGACTGCGTGAGGCTTTGATGTTGCGTTCCCAGGCTCCATCCATTCAGTGCACCGACGTGACGTTGTCCTATCGCCGCCATCCGGCGGTGCATCATCTCTCCGGCGTCTTCGCGCCGGGTTCGTTCACGGCCCTGGTCGGGCCGAATGGCGCCGGCAAGTCGACGCTGCTGAAAGGCATGGTCGGCCTGATCAAGCCCGATAGCGGACGGATCCAGATCCAGGGCGCGGGGCGGAATGAAATTGCCTACCTGCCGCAGCAGAGCGCGCTCGACCGCAGCTTTCCCATGCGCGTCATCGATCTCGCCGCGATGGGCCTCTGGCGCAAGACCGGCCCGTTCCGGCGTATCGGCAAGGCGGAACTGGCCGAAGTCGAGGCCGCGATCGCGGCGGTCGGCCTGTCGGGCTTCGAGGATCGCAATGTCGGGACGCTGTCGGGCGGCCAGTTCCAGCGTGTCCTGTTCGCGCGCCTGCTGCTGCAGAATGCGCGGCTGATCCTGCTCGACGAGCCGTTCACCGCGATCGACGATCGCACGACCGAGGAATTGCTGGCTCTGATCTGCCGCTGGCATCAGGAGGGGCGGACCGTGATCGCCGTCCTGCATGATTTCGACGTCGTTCGCGAAAATATCCCCGAGACCTTGCTGATCGCGCGCGAGCCGGTTGCATGGGGTGCCACGTCGGCCGTGCTGACCGATGCCAATCTCGCCCGCGCCCGGCGCCTCCAGGAGGCGTTCGACGACGATGCCGAACTCTGCGAGAGGCCGGCGGCATGACCGCATATGATCTTCTCGTCGGCCCGTTCGTCGAATTCGGTTTCATGCGGCGGGCGCTGATCGGCTGTGTCGCGCTGTCGCTTTCGGGCGGTCCGATCGGCGTGTTCCTGGTTCTGCGTCGCATGAGCCTGATGGGCGACGTCATGGCGCATGCGATCCTGCCGGGGGCGGCGATCGGCTTTCTCCTGTCGGGCTTCTCGCTCTTCGCCATGACCCTTGGCGGCGTGGTCGCCGGTCTGGCCGTGGCGCTGGGAGCCGGCGCGATCGCCCGCAGCACGCCGCTGCGCGAGGATGCGAGTTTCGCGGCTTTCTATCTGGTCTCGCTCGGGCTCGGCGTCCTGATCGTGTCGCTGAAAGGGTCGAATATCGACCTTCTGCATGTGCTCTTCGGCAATGTCCTCGCGCTCGATGATCCCGCGCTCTACCTGATCGCCGGCATCGCGACGGTTACGCTGCTGACCCTCGCGCTGATCTATCGGCTGCTCGTCGCGGAATGCTTCGATCCCGGCTTCCTGCAGAGCGTCGGCGGCGCTGGCGGCCTCGTGCATTTCCTGTTCCTCGCGCTGGTCGTGCTCAACCTCGTCGGCGGCTTCAATGCGCTGGGCACCCTGATGGTCGTCGGCCTGATCATCCTGCCCGCGGCTTCGGCGCAGTTCTGGAGCGAGACGGTTGCCGGACGGATCATGGCGGCGGTGGCGATCGGCATGGTGTCGTCGCTCATCGGGCTGCTCGTGTCGTTCCACACCCAGGTTCCGACCTCGCCCGCCATCATCCTGGCGGCTGGCGTCATCCATGCCGGCTCGATCCTGGTCGGGCGCCATGGAAGCTTTCTGAGACAGATGCTGCGCACGCGGCATTTGAGGGGCTGATCGTCCAACTCTGCATCAAGGGAATGAACTCATGACTGCATCGCGTATTCTCATGGCGGCTGTTCTCGCCGCGGGGCTTGCGAGCCCGGCGTTCGCCGCCGACAAGCTGAAGGTCGTGGCGAGCTTCTCGGTCCTCGGCGACCTCGCGCAGGAGGTCGGCGGCGACCATGTCCAGGTCGTGACGCTGGTCGGTCCCAATGGCGACGCGCATATGTTCGAGCCGAGCCCGACCGACGCCAAGGCGCTCGGCAGTGCGGCTGTTCTCGTCGAGAACGGCCTCGGTCTCGAGCACTGGCTCGAGCGGCTGGTCAGCGTCTCCGGCTTCAAGGGCGAGACGGTCGTCGCCACCAAGGGCGTGAAGCCCCGCGTCTGGACGGGCGATGCCGACGAGGCGGCCGAGCTCGCGCATGACGCTTCCGGCAAGGCGCTCGATCCACATGCCTGGCAGGATCCGAAGAACGGCATCCTCTATGTAAAGAACATCGTCGCCGGCCTCTCCACGGCCGATCCCGCGAACGCGGCCGACTATGCGAAGAACGGCGCGGCGCTCGAAGCCCAGCTCGCCGTGATCGACAAGCGCCTTGCGGCCGAATTCGGCAAGTTGCCCGAGGCCCGCAGGCGCATCGTGACGAGCCATGACGCGTTCGGCTATTTCGGCGCCGCCTATGACGTCAAGTTCATTGCACCGGAAGGGCTCAGCACGGAGAGCGATGTCTCCGCCGCGGCGATCGCCAAGATCATCCGCCAGATCAAGGACGAGAAGATCACGGCGCTCTTCGTCGAGAACATTTCCGATCCGCGCCTGCTCGACCAGATTGCGCGCGAGACCGGCGTCAAGGTCGGCGGCGAGCTCTTCTCCGATGCGCTTTCGCCCGCCGATGGTCCCGCACCGACCTATGTGAAGATGTTCGAGAACAATGAGGGCCAGTTGCTCTCGGCGATCAGCGGCAGCTGACGCACCGGGACGGCGATCCATCGATGTGAAACTGGAACCCGCCTCAGAAGGGCGGGTTCTGGTCGTTTGGGGTCTCAGTAGATCTTGGGAATGAGCCGGGCGGTTCTCTTTGCGTAGTCGCGATAGGCTAGGCCGAACGTATCCTGCATCAGCTTCTCCTCCTTCTTCACCCGGAGGAAATAGAGGATGCCGATGCCGACGAGCCCGGCGAGGCCCACGAACCAGTTCTGCAGCAACAGCGCCTGCGCCACCGCCATCAGCCAGAACGAGACATACATGGGGTGGCGGACATAGTGGTAGATGCCGCTTGTCACCAGGGCGTGCTTCTCGCGGATTTCCAGCGTCGCCGACCAGTTATGGCCGAGATCGCGATGGCTGCGGTAAAACGAGAACAGATAGGCGAGCACCGCCAGCACCCCGATCCAGGCGACGACGGGCGAGAAGGGCAGGTCCGCCCCTTTGGGAAAACCGAAGAGCGCATAGAGCGCCGGCACGATGCCGACACCGACCATGGAAAGCGCGACCAGCGATTGCTGCCGCGTGCGCTCGACCGATCCGACGATCCGATGCCGGCGCGAGCGGCGGGTATAGGGATAGCGGATCACGGCCCAGGCGATCAGACCCGCGATCCAGATGATCTCGGCGATGGACGGCGTCATGGGGTCTCCTCGACACGGATTGTTCTTGGCCGCCTGCCCTTGCCGGGCTGGCGGATCGGCTCAGATCTGCGCGTCCCGGACGGGATAGTTCGGTGTCGGGAAGCAGACCGACAGGCGTTCGGGGCCGCAGCAGATCATGAAGAAATCATAAGGATAGCGCCGCGTATTGCCCATAACGAACTGATAGTGGACGCGGAAGAGCGAGTTGCGGATGCGCCTGTAATCCTCGCTCTGCAACATGTCGCGGATCTTCACCAGGCGGATGAGCGGGAAGCGACCGGTCGTTCCCTCGCCGAGCCGCATCAGCCGCGCAGGATCGGTCTTGTAGAAGTTCACCGTATCGGTGAGGGCCTGGAACTCCGTCCAGCTCAGCGCGGGCTCTTGAGCGAGCGCGCGCAGGCGTTGCCGGAAGGGTTCGGCGGCCGGATGCAGCCCCAGTTGCAGCACGCATGAGCCGACCGAGACGATCGTGGTCGGTGGTCCCGATCGCATGGCCTCCGGATCCAGCCTGAGGGCCCGATCGACGATTTCGAGGGCGAAGACGCTGCCCTGGCTGTGCCCGAGCAGCACGATCTCGTCGAAGCCACCCGTTCGATGAATGGCGACGAGTTCGGCCGCGAAACGCTCGAGTCGCGCCTCCATGTCGGGGCGGTCGCCCCGCAAATACTGGCCCATGAAGGTTCGCGCATCGAGTAGATGGCCGGTGAACCAGCGCTCCCCCGGCCAGCGCATCAAGCCGAGAAAGACGGCGAGACCAACTGCGAGGCCGATGGGGAGAGCGCCGGGCACGGGCAGGAAATGGTGCAGCAGCTTCGCCACGATGGCGGCGATGGCGATGAACAGGGCGACGATGAAATAAGGATAGATGAAATAGAGGCCGAACCGCCACGCCGTCATGAAGTAGCGGAAGACGGTGCCCGAGACGATGAAATCGGCCAGCACGCCGAAGGAGAGCGGCAGGCGGCGCCACAATGGGCGGGCGAAATCGCTTTTGACGATATCGTCCCAGGCCAGCAGGCGGAAATCCGTCTCGGTCTGCCAATCATCCGTGCGCGTGGTGATGGCGGCCGACCAGATCGCACCATCCGCCGAGGGCCGCTCGGGTGTTGCCGAGAAATCCACGGTCCAGGTCGCACGAAATCGCTCCGCCTGTCGCCAGAGGCGGGCAAAGAAGCGCTGTGGCGTGACCGGATCATAGCCGCCGAGATAAAGCACGCAGCGCTTCATCCGGCGCGGCCTCACCGCGCCTCCGCCATCCACGGCCGCCACGTCGCGGGCCGACACGTTTTCACCGCCGCTCGATGAGCGCTGCTTCGACGGCTGCTCGCCGCGGCATTGGCGCGACCGCGCCATAGCCTTCGGTGGCGAGGCCTGCGGCGGCATTGGCGTAGCGCGCCGCGGCGAAGGGATCTCCCTCGCGCAGATATTCGCACAGGAACGCACCATCGAACGTGTCGCCGGCACCTGTCGCATCGACGGGCTTCACCGGTATGGCGGCGATGCGGGCGCGGTTCGTGGGCGTCGCGACAAGCGCGCCTTCACCGCCCAGGGTGACGATGACGATCTTCGGCCCGAGGCCGAGATAGAAATCGGCGATACGATCGGGATCGGTGTGGCCGCAGAGTTCCTTGGCATCGTCGGAGCTGGTCTTCAATATGTCCGAGAGGCCGGCCGCGGCGTGAATGACGGCGCGGGCACGATCAATCGGCCAGAGGCGAAGCCGCAGATTGGTATCGTAGGAAACGAGCGTGCCAGCGCCGCGCGCGGCGTGGATCGCGGCAAAGACGAGGTCGGCAGCGGGAGAGCTGATCGCCTGGCTGATGCCCGAGGTGTGGAGCACGCGCGCGCCACGAACATAGGCGGCCGGCAGTTCCTCCGGCGTCATCCGGCTCGCGGCCGATCCGGCGCGCCTGTAGGAAAAGACATGGCCATCCGGGCCGTGCGTGACGAAATAAATCCCCGTCGGGGCGCCCGGATCGCGCTTCACCGCGCTGGCGTCGACGCCTTCGGCAGCCCAGAGATTGAAGAAGGACTGGCCGAAATTGTCGGTCCCGAGCGCCGACACGATGCCGACCGAAGCACCCTGGCGCGCGGCGGCGATGGCGCAGTTCGAAGCGTCTCCCCCATGGCCCGGCCGAAACGGCGCATCGTCCTCCGACTGGTTGAGCTCGAACAGCGGTTCGCCAAGGCAGACGATGTCGGGGCTCTTCACTGAATCACTCATCCGTTTCCTCCAGACGCGACGGCGCCTTTCATGGCCGCTCGCGTCTGACGGTGCAAGAGGGCGCTGCCGGATAAGGCAGCACCCCCGATGCTTCAGAGCGTCCCGTTGATCGCATTGCGGAAGAGTACGTCGTAGTCCTTTGCCGTCACCGGCACGGGATTGCCGCCGGTCGAAGGATCGAGCTCGGCCATCCGTGCCGCCTCGGGCAGGACGCTCTCGTCGACGCCGATCTCCTTCAGCGTGTGCGGGATGCCGAGCTCGCTCCGCAGGGCCAGGACCCAGTCGATCACGCTCGTCGCATTCTGGCCGGGCAGGTCGAGATAGCGGGCGAGCGCCGCCAGCTTGTCCTCGATCACCGGCAGGTTGAACTTGAGCACATAGGGCATCACGACAGCGTTGGTGAGGCCGTGATGGGTCCCGCGCAGGCTGGAGCTCGGATGGCTCATCGCATGCATCGCGCCGAGGCCCTTCTGGAAGGCGACGGCGCCCATCGAAGAGGCGATCAGCATGTAGGAGCGCGCCTCGAGATTATGCCCATCCCGGAAGGCTATCGGCAGCCAGTCCTTGACCAGCCGCATGCCTTCGAGCGCAATGCCTGCCGAGAGCGGATGGAAGAATGGGCTCGACCACGCCTCGAGCGAATGGGAGAGCGCATCCATGCCCGTCCAGGCCGTGATCTTGGCCGGCAGATCGAGCGTCAGCTCGGGATCCTCGATCACGATCTTCGGCTGCATCAGCGGATGGAAGATGATCTTCTTGGTGTGATCGGCCGGGTCGGTGATGACCGTGGCGCGCCCGACCTCGGAGCCTGTGCCGGCGGTCGTCGGCACGGCGACGACCGGCGCGATCGCGGTCGCATCGGCACGCGTCCACCAGTCGGCGCGATCCTCGAAATCCCAGACCGGGCGGGTCTGGCCGGCCATGAAGGCGATCGTCTTGCCTATATCCATCGCCGAGCCACCGCCAAAGGCGATGACACCGTCATGCTCGCCCGACTTATAGGAGATCAGCCCGTCATCGAGATTGCGCAGCGTCGGATTGCCGTCGACCTGCGAGAACACGGTGTAGCGGATCTTGGCCTCGTCGAGGATCGCGAGCGCCTTGCGGACGATCGGAAGATTGGCGAGGCCAGGATCGGTGACGAAAAGCGGCTTCCTGATACCGGCCGCAGCAAGCGCGGCCGGCAGTTCCACGATGCGCCCCGCGCCGAAGCGTATGGCGGTCGGATAGGACCAGTTCGCGGTGAGCGAGGCGTAACGGTCGAGCATGTCGTGTCCTTGGTGGTCTCGGTCGGTTTGTTCGTCGGGAGCAGCCGCTCAGGAGGTCTTGGTTCTGAGGTGGAAGCTCTTCGGTCGGGTCAGGTGTTCATAGCCGACGCGCGAGAGCGTGGCGCCGCGGCCGGTCTGCTTGACGCCGACCCAGGGGAGGGCGGGATCGAGGAAGTCGCAGCGGTTCATGTAGATGGTGCCGGTCTCGATCTTGTCGCCGATCGCCTCGGCGGCCTCGACATCCTCGGTCCAGATCGCGGCGGTCAGGCCGAAATCGGAATCGTTCATGAGGCGGATCGCCTCCTCGTCCGACTTCACCTTCATGATGCCGAAGGCCGGTCCGAAGGTCTCTTCCGTCATGAAGCGCATGGAATGATCAACATCGACCAGAACCTGCGGCGCAAGATAGGCGGTGCCGACCTTCGCCTCGGGGAAGTTCTTCGGATCGATTAGGCCCTTCGCGCCAGCCCGAAGAGCTTCGTCGACCTGGGCACGGATGAAATCGGCGGCGGAGGCGCGCACGACCGGACCCAGCGTCGTCGCCTGATCCGTCGGGCTGCCGAGCTTGTAGGCGTTGACGGTCGCGACGACGCCCTCGACGAAGGCGTCATAGACGGCTTCGTGGACATAGACGCGCTCCATGGCGCAGCAGGACTGCCCGGAATTGAAGAAACCGCCATCGACGATGTTCTCGATCGCGAAGGGCAGGTTCACATCGGGGCGCACATAGGCCGGGTCCTTGCCACCAAGCTCGAGGCAGGTCGCGGGGAAGTTCGTCGCGCCGGCGACCGAGGCCATGATGTGGCGGCCGCCGGAGGTCGAGCCGGTGAAGCCGACCTGGTCGACGAGGCCCGAGCGAATGACCTTGTCGGTCACTTCATGCGACATGTTCACGAACTGGAACACATCCTGCCAGAGGCCCGCCTTGGCGAAGGCCGAGGCGAAATGCTCCGCGACGAGCGCCGTCTGGCTCGAATGCTTCATAACCACGGTATTGCCGGCGAGGATCGCCGGCAGCACGGCATTCAGCGCCGTCATATAGGGGAAGTTCCAGGCCGGCAGGTTCAGGCAGACGCCGAGGGGCTCGCGGCGGATATAGCGCTTGAAGCCTTCCTTCGGGCCGACATCGATATCGGCCAGCGTCGCCGGCGCAATCTCGATCATGTAGCGGGCGCGCTCCTCGAAGCCGCGCATCTCGCCATGGCCGTAGCGGATCGGCCGCCCCATCTGCCAGGCGAGCAGTTCCGCAACCTTGTCCTTCTCGGCGACCATGGCGTCGACAAAGGCGGTGGCGATTGTCTGCCGCTCGGCCATGGTCGACGAGCGCCAGGCGCGTTGGGCGGCCTTGGCGCGTTCCAGGGCGGCGAGCACTTCGGCTTCGGTCGCCAGCGGGCGCTCTGCATAGAGCGAGCCGTCGACCGGCGTGACGATCTTCAGGACGGGCGCATTCATGGATCAGATCTCGCAGCGTTCAATGATGCGGGCCGGCGTGGTGCCGGCTCCGCCGATGGCGGTATCAATACCGTTCGAAGCCGCGCTGCAACTCCCAGTCCGTGACCCGGCGGTCATATTCGAACTGCTCCCAGCGCGCCGTATGCAGATAATGCTCGACGACGGCATCGCCGAGTCCTGCGCGCAGGACTTTCGACTTGTCGAGCGCGGTGGTGGCGTCGCGCAGCGTCTTCGGCACTTCGCGCAGCCGCTTGCCATAATAGGCGTCGCCCGCGAAGGCCGGCTCCAGCTCCAGCTTCTGGTCGATCCCGGCGAGGCCAGCGGCGAGCAGCGCCGAGAAGGCGAGATAGGGGTTCAGATCGGCGCCGCCAATGCGGCATTCGGTGCGGATCGACTTGCCTTCGCCGACGACGCGGAAGCCGGTGGTGCGGTTGTCGACGGACCAGACAGCCTTGGTCGGCGCGAAGGTGCCGACCTGGAAGCGCTTGTAGGAGTTGATATAGGGCGCGAGGAAATAGGTCATGTCCTTCGCGTAGGTGAGATGGCCGGCGAGCCACGATTTCATCGTCGCCGACATGCCGAGCGGGTCCTTCGGGTCGGAGAAGAGCGGCGTCTTGGCGCCAGCGTCCCAGAGCGAGGAGTGGATATGCGATGACGAGCCGGCGAGATCGTAGCGCCACTTCGCCATGAAGGTGACGGCGCGGTTCTGGAGATGGGCGATCTCCTTGCAGCCATTCTTCAGGATGGTGTGCTGGTCGGCCATTTCGAGGGCTTCCGCATAGCGGACATTGACCTCTTCCTGGCCGGGGCCCCATTCGCCCTTGGAATTCTCGACCGGAATGCCGGCGCCCATCAAGCCGTTGCGGATCGCGCGGAGCAGCGGCTCGTTCTTGGTCGTCTGGAGGATCTGGTAGTCCTCGATGTAGTTGCCCATGGTCTTGAGGTCGCGCCAGCGTTTCTCGCCCGCGCCTTCATAGGTCTCGTCAAAGGCATAGAATTCGAGTTCGGAGGCGAAGAAGGCCGACATCTTGCGATCGGCGAGCTTCTTCAACTGCGCCTTCAGCATGGAGCGCGGAGCATGCGGCAGGTCTTCGCCGTGATGGTCGCAGACATCGGCGAGCATCAGGGCAGTGCCCTCGAGCCAGGGAATGCGGCGCAGCGTCGACACATCGGGCTTCAGGACGAAATCGCCATAGCCCTTCTCCCAGCTCGCGGCCTGGTAGCCCGGCACCGGCTCCATGTCGATGTCGACGGTCAGCAGATAATTGCAGGCATGGGTCTCGTGCAGCGCGCTGTCGAGAAAGAACGCGCCCGTAAAGCGCTTGCCGACGAGGCGACCCTGCATGTCGGGAAACGCGACGATCACAGTATCGATCGTGCCGTCCGCGATCGCGGCCTCGAGTTGCTTGAGCGTCAGGTTTCCGGCCATGGGCGTTCTCTCTTTTCAGGGCGTTCTTCTTGTCATTGCCGGGCTTGACCAGGCCGTCCCTCCGCCCGGCTTGCGCCGCGCTGGCTGACAGAATGTGGAAAGCAAGCCCAGGACTCCGGGTCAAGCCCGGCAATGACAGAGGGGATGATGGGAACGCCGGGCAACCCTTCGGGTCGCCCGGCGCAATCAGTTTGATCAGACCTGACCGACGGCCTTTTCCGCAGCCGCGATCGCGGCCTTGCGCTTGGCGATCACGTCGCCGATCGGGGGACCCTGGAAGCGGCGGCTCTCGAAGGCGAACCAGACGATCGCGGCCAGCACCAGGAAGCCGATGGTGATGTAGAGCGCCCAGTCGTTCGGAGGCTGGATGCCGATCACGAAGATCAGGATCATGGCGACGATCGAGAGCAGCGCGAACAACGTGTAGAGGCCGCGCCCGATATTCCACGGTCCCATCGATGGCCATTTCTTGGTGCCGTAGGCGAAAAGGCCGAGGGCAATCGGAATGACGAAGGAGAAGAACAGGAAGATGACGGTGCAGGACACGACGATCGAATAGGCCGAGGCGCCGGCGATGGTGATCACCGAGGTGAACCACACGAACAGCACGGCGAGCGTCGCGCCGGTCCAGATCGCGGCGACCGGGGTGCGGAACTTCGGGCTGACCTTCGAGAGCGCCTTGGAGGCCGGCAGGCCGCCATCACGCGAGAAGGCGAAGATCATGCGCGAGACGGAGGTGACGGTCGCAAGTCCGCAGAGGAATTGCGAAACGAAGATCGCGACATAGAGGATGATCTTCACGGTCGGATTCACCTGCGAATCCATGGCCCAGAAGAAGACGTTCCAGCCCTGCTTGGCGGCGTCGTCCATGTTCGGGATCATGAGCACGAAGGCGCACAGCATGATGTAGCCGAACACGGCCGACCAGACGACCGACATGACCATGCCGCGCGGCACGGAATGCGCCGCCTTGACGGTCTCTTCCGAGGTGTGCGCCGAGGCGTCATAGCCGGTGATGGTATAGATCGGCAGCAAGAGGCCGAGCAGGAACACCCACCATTCGGAAACCTGCGGCCAGACATTGCCGCCCGCTTCGCCCGAATAGTTGGAGAAGGTGAAGAGACGCGCGAAATCGTAGCTCGGTGCCGATGCGAGGCAGACGATGGCGAGCACCAGCGCCGTCACGAAGATCAGATAGCCGGAAAAATCAGTGAGCTTGGCGGTGAGGCCGATGCCCATGTGATTGATGATCGCCTGCAGGCCGGTCAGGACGACGAGGAACAGCACGCGATTGGTGATCGTGTCTTCCCAGCCGATCATCGGCCCGAAGGCGCCGAAGAAGAAATAATACGTGCCGACATTGATGGCGCCGAGCACGGTGACGAGGCCGAGCAGGTTGAACCAGGCCGTGACCCAGCCCGTGAAGCGGTTGCCGAGGATCGAGCCCCAGTGATAGAGGCCGCCCGCCGTCGGATAGGCCGAGGCGATCTGCGCCATGGCGAGCGCGAATACGCCGGAGATCAGGCAGCCAACAGGCCAGCCGATGCCGATCGCGGCGCCGCCGGCGCCCGACGTCGCCTGGGCGAGCGAATTAATGCCGCCAGAGAGAATGCAGATGATGGAGAACGAGATCGCGAAATTCGAGAAGCGGCTCATGCGCCGCTCGAGCTCCTGCGCGTATCCCATTGAATGGAGGACGTGAATGTCCGCCTTCTTGTCGTGTTCTGTATACCCCTCGGTACTGCTCATGACTTGCTCCCGTCTGTTGCCCCGTCGCGGCGTTGCCGGCGCGGGTCCTTGCCCCTTCTGATCGGTCCGGCGAGCGCCCTGGAAAGCGCTCGCCGGTCTTCGGTCGGCCTCGGTCTTTTGCCTCGGTCCGTCCGTCGCGATGGTCCGCAGCCGGTCACCGCCTTCTTCCCCTTCGCGCATTGGCGCGTCGTCTTGTTCTGTCTCCCTGATTCAGACCCGTATCGGGCCCGGCAGGCCAACGGCGCCGGCGCTCTCCGTGAGCGCGTCGCCCAGCCGCTCGACCCATTGCGAAACGTCGCGCGCGGTCCGCAGCAGATCGTTGCGGACCTCGATCATCACATGCGGCAAGCCGCGTTCGCGCCCGTGACGGCGGATCGTGTAGTCAACATTGTCTCGCGCCGAATAAGGCTGGTCGTCGCCGACGACGAGCCCGGCTTCGCGGCTGAGAGCCGCCAGCATCGGTTCCGCAAACCGACGGTCTCCGGTCGATATGATGCCGACATGCCAGGGGCGCGAGACACCACGATAGACCGGCGTGAAAGAGTGGATCGTCACCAGCGCCGTCGGCTTGCGGGCGGCGACGCGCGCATTGAGCAGGCGATCGACCGCGGCATGGAACGGAGCCCAGATCGCCGCGATCCGGCCACGCCGTTCATCCTCGCCGAGACCCTGATTGCCGGGGATGGGCGTATCCTCAGACAACGGCGTGATCGCATCGGGCAGTTCCGGCTCCCGGTTGCAGTCGATCACGAGGCGTGAATAGCGTTGCAGCACGGCAGCGCCCCCAAAGCGCTCGGCAAGGCCGAGCGTCAGCTGCGCTGCGCCGGGGTCCCAGGCGATGTGGCGCTCGAAGGCTTCCGACGGCAGGCCGAGATCGCCCAGCGCGCGCGGGACACGGTTGGAGGCATGTTCGCAGACAAAGAAAAACGGGTCGATCGAGCCGGCGCGCCAGTCGACGGCTGGCGGCTCGTCGCTTGCCAGCAGGCTTTCGCTGTCGGCCGGATCCTGCATGCGCTATTCCCCGTCGAAGCGGCGCCGGCTTTTTAACCGGTTAAGGAGAGTCTGTGCTCGCCGATCTGAAATATACGTTACAGCAGCCAAGAAATGGGTCAATTCTGAAATGAAGGCGTCAGTTGCCTGCAGAAGCGGCAAACGGGGATGACGGGCCATGGTTTCCGATAGCGGAGCATCGATCGCGGAGCGGCTGCGGCGCGATCTCGGCCGGCTGACGCCGAACGAGAAGCGCGCCGCACAGCGCCTATTGGCCGATTTTCCCATGGCGGGTCTCGACACGGCGGCGCGCTTCGGCGAGGCGGCCGGCGTCAGTGCGCCGACGATCCTGCGCATGATCGCCAAGCTCGGCTTTTCCAGCTATGGCGCCTTCCAGGATGATTTGAAGGCCGAACTCGCCGCGCAGCGCGAGACGCCGCTGACCAAGGGCATGAAAGTCCATCCCGATGATCCGCTGGCCGGCTTCGCGCAAGCGGCGATCGCCAATCTGCGGGCGACGGCGGAAAACCTGCCGCGCAACGAATTTGCCGCCGTCGCGACGCTGCTCGCCGACCCAAGATATCGGCTGCACTTTCTGGGTGGGCGCTTCACCGACGCCATTGCCGACTACATGACGGCGCATCTGCGCGTCATCCGGCCCGATGTGCGCCGTGTCGGCGGCCAGCCGGCGGCCTGGCTGGACCAGTTGCTCGATATTGGCCGGCGCGACGTCGTCGTCCTGTTCGACATACGCCGCTATTCGGATGATCTCAGGGACTTTGCCGAGCGCGCGGCGGCACAGGGCGCGATCATCGTCCTGGTGACGGATCAGTGGCTGTCACCGATCTCGAAGGTGGCACGCCGCGTCCTGCCGGCGCATGTGGCCGTCCCCTCCGTCTGGGATTCGAACGCCGGCTTGCTGATGCTGGTCGAGGCGCTCATCGCCGCCGTGGTCGAAAGGCGCGGCGAGGAGGGGCGGCGCCGTCTCGAAGCGCTCGAAGCGATCCGGTCCCGGCCTTAGCCCGCCATCCGCCGGGGTTGAGACGCTGCCAAGAGGGTCGACGCATCGCGATCAATCGGCGCGGCGTGCAAACCGTCCGAAGCCGAGATCGTCCAGGTCTTCCAGCGTCAATGCGCTGGCCTTGCCATCCGGGCCGATCTCGAAGGTTGCCGCGGCCATCAGATCGGGCATTTCAGGTGCCGAGGGATAGATGAAGACATCCCGGTTGAAGGACTGGAGCGGATGGACGCGTTGGCCCTTCGGGCCGAGGGCGACCTGGAGCTTGCCACCCGCCTCCGTCACGATCGCCGTGCCGAAATAGTCGTTGGCATAGCGTCCGACATAGGCGGCAGCGGGCAGGGCCGGCGATGCGTTCTGTGGCGGCGTACCCAGGCGCGCCTTGGAGGCGGCGACGGCCGGCCCGAACAGGCCGTCAAACGTATCGTTCCAGATCTTGATCCAGTCTTTCTCGATCGAGCCTTCCTTGACGAGATCGAAGAAGGAATCGGCGAGGCCTTCGGGAACGCCGGTCGGGAAGGCATTGGAAAGTACGACGATCCCGAGCCCGTCATCCGGCATGATGCTGACCAGTGTCCGCGCGCCGTTGCTGAAGGCGCCGGCATGGCCCCAGACCAGGCCGTGCCGGCCAAATTCGACATTCCAGCCGAGGCCATAGAAGGATTGCGCGCCATTGGCAGGATTGACGCCGCGCGCCATCAGGGGCTGGTGCGTCTCGGCCAGCGCCGCGCTTTCGATGACCTGCTTGCCGTCGAACCGCCCATTGCCGATCTCGAGCTTCAACCATTGGACCAGATCGCGCGCGCTCGAACTGACGCCACCCGCGGGGGCCTGGGCGTCGGGGTCGCGGGTGAGCGCCGCCTGCCACTGGCCGCCGAGCCTGATATGGAGCGCGGCGCGATCGGATTGCGCCAGGAAATCGGCATAGCGCGAACTGGTCGCCTTCATGCCGAGCGGCTTGTAGAGCTTGGCCTCGGCCAGATCCTCCCAGGCCATGCCCTGCGATTTCGCAACCGCTACGGCGCCCTCGGTCAGGCCGAAATTGCTGTAGGAATAATGCGAGCGGAAGCCATCGAGCGGCACGAGGCGCAGGCGCTCCAATATGGCGGCGCGGTCATAGCCGATATCCTCGAGTTCGTTGCCGGCATTGCCGGGCAGCCCGCTTCGATGCGCGAAGAGATCGCGCACGGTCAATTCGGCGGAAGGGTAGGCAGCCGAGAGCCGAAAGGCCGGGTCGAGATCAGCGATCTTCGAATCCCACGCGACCTTGTTCTCGCTGACCACTGCGGCGACGACCGTCGCGGAAATGGGCTTCGAGAACGAGGCGAGCTGGAACACCGTGTCTGGATCGACCTTGTCGGGCTTGCCGACCTCACGGACGCCGAAGCCCTTGAGATAGACCAGCGCATCGTGGTGGACGATCGCGATGGCAAGGCCGGGCACCTGACCTTGATCGACCGCCGCTTGGGCCAGCGCTTCGAGCTTCGGCAGCGCCGCGTCGATTTCCGCCCGCGAGATGGGCTGTGCTCCGGCGAGCGCTGGCGCCAGAAACAAGGCGGCTCCGATCCCGACCGCAGCGAACGATGCTCCCGGCAGCAGCTTCATGTCCGATCCTCCCTCGGCCAATCTCCGAGGGAGCGTATCACTGGTGCCCGCGCTTGTCGTCGCAGCGCGGGCACCGGCGGGCCGGGCCTCAGGCGGAGGCGGCGATGCCGTCCAGTTGGCGGATCGCATCCTCGGGCAGGACCAGTTCGGCTGCCGCGAGGTTTTCATTGAGATGAGCCACCGACGACGTGCCCGGGATCAACAGGATGTTCGGGGCGCGCTGGAGCAGCCAGGCGAGTGCAACCTGCATCGGCGTTGCGCCGAGGCCCTCTGCGACATTCGAGAGCGTCGAGGACTGCAGGGGGCTGAAGCCGCCGAGCGGGAAGAAGGGCACATAGGCGACGCCCTCCCGAGCGAGCTGGTCGATCAGCGCGTCGTCGTGGCGATGCGCCAGATTGTACTGGTTCTGCACGCAGACGATCTCGGTGATCGACCGCCCTTGCTCGATCTGGGCCGCCGTCACATTGCTGAGACCGACATGGCGCACCAGCCCCTGCTGCTGGAGTTCGGCGAGAACCGTGAGCGGCTCTTCGATAGACCCTTCGGCCGGGCCGTGCGTGTCGAACATGACCCTGAGATTGACGACATCGAGCGCATCGAGCCCGAGATGGCGCAGATTGTCGTGCACGGCTTCGGTCAGCGCTTCCGGCGAAAAGGCCGGCAGCCAGGACTTGTCAGCCCCGCGTCGGGCGCCGATCTTCGTGACGATCACGAGGTCGTCGGAATAGGGCGCCAGCGCCTCGCTGATCAGCTTGTTGGTGATGTGCGGGCCATAGAAGTCGCTGGTATCGATATGATTGACGCCCTGGGCGACCGCCTCCCGCAGGACCGATACGGCGGCCTCGCGATCCCTCGGTGGGCCGAATACGCCGGGCCCCGCCAACTGCATGGCGCCATAGCCCATCCGTTTGACGTTCTGATCGCCGAGCGCGAATGTTCCGGATTGTTCGATATTCGGCATGTCGTTCTCCTCTGAAGCTGAGCGTGAGATAGACCTTGCCTGTCTTCACGATAACCGGGCACAATTCGAACGGGCTGTGCGGGATGTCGAACAATGAAGGCCGACCTGAGTGATCTGAACGCCTTTGTCGCAGTGGCGCGCGCAGGGGGCTTTCGCGAGGGCGCGCGTGCCAGCCGTGGCAGCGCGTCCGGCTTGAGCGAGGCGGTGCGCCGGCTCGAGACGCAGCTCGGTGTCAGGCTGCTCAATCGCACCACGCGCAGTGTTGTCCTGACCGAAGCCGGGCAAGGGCTTCTCGGCCGGCTCGGGCCGGCGCTGGCCGAGGTCGAAGCCGCCCTTGATGTCGTGAACGGCTTTCGCGATCAGCCGGCAGGTTCACTGCGTCTCAACGTGCCGGTCAGCGCGTCCAAGCTGGTCTTGCCCGCCATTGTGCCGCGCTTTCTCGCCGCCTATCCGGGCATTCGCCTGGAAGTAATGGCCGAGGACAGTTTCGTCGACGTGCTGGCGGCGGGATGTGATGCAGGGATTCGCTATGACGAGCGACTCGAGCAGGACATGATCGCCGTTCCGATCGGGCCGCGCGTGCAGCGCTTTGCGACGGCAGCGTCTCCGGCCTATCTCGACCGCCATGGCCGCCCGGAGCATCCGAGCGAATTGCTCGGTCATGCATGTCTGCGCGGACAATTCGCGAGCGGCGCGATCATGGCGTGGGAGTTCGAGCATTCAGGCGAGATCGTGCGGGTGGATCCGACCGGACCACTGCTGGTGCGGGCGGGCGCGGCGGTCGATCTCGCGGTACATGCGGCCGTCGCCGGTACGGGTATCATCTATCTCTTTGAGGACTGGCTGAGGCCTTATCTCGATAGCGGCGCGCTCGAGCCGGTGCTCGAATCCTGGTGGCCGAGCTTTTCCGGGCCGTTCCTCTATTATCCGGGCCGGCGCCTCGTGCCGGCGCCCTTGCGGGCCTTCATCGACTTTATCAAGGCTACGGCATCAAGGCTACGGCCGACCGGCCATAGCTCGACCTTGTCGGACTTTCAGTCGAGCGCCTCGCGCCAGGCCTCGATATAGGCCGAGAGATCGACATCGAGCGGCGCTATGGGCGGGCCGTCCGGAGCGCCGGGGCCGGCGCCCTCGGGGCCGTCCGCCAGCAGGGCGGCGCCCTCCGTCGTTCCCGTTGCATCGGAGCGAGCAATGACCGGACGGCCGACGATGCGCGCCAAAGCCGACAGGAACACGGCGTTCTTCGAAAGCGGGCCCTCGACGATGACAGGGCCGGCGGCGCTAGTCAGCGAAAGGCAGGTATCCGCCACCAGGGCACAATAGAGGCTCGCCGCCGCGATGCGCTCGCCCGGCGTCAACGTCTCGACATCCACCGTCCAGTGACCTTCGAGGAAGGCGTAGGGGCCGGTGCCCTGTGCGAAGGAGGGCAGGGCCATCACGCCGCGCTCGACCACGGAGGCGACGTCAGCGGCTGTCGGCTCGGCCTTGATGCCTTCGGTCAGAAGTCCGAACTCGCGGCCGGCCATGAAACGGGCTGAGGGAACGGGCCGCCCGAGCGCATCGACATTGGCGAGGCAGTCCCGCGCCGGATCGAGATTCTTCATCGAGCCGCCGACGGCGAAGACAATCAGCCAGGTGCCCGTCGAGAGTACCGCGAAGGGCGATTGCCGCCGCAGGATATGCGGCAGAAGGCTGGCATTGGAATCGTGAATGCCGGCGACCACGCGGCAGTCGAGCGGCAGGCCCGTCTTGGCCGCGAGTTCCGGGCGGATCGTGCCGGCCGTATCCCAGGGATGGACGACCTTTGGAATGAGCGCCGCCCAGCCGCGATCCTCGGCGAGGCGTGAGAATGTGCCGCCCTCCGGATTCCAGAGATCGCTATGGCAACCGAGCGAGGTCGGCTCGCTGACGCGTGCGCCGGAAAGGCGCCAGACCCAATATTGCGGATAGGGCAGGATCGATTTGGCGCGTCCGAATGCAGAGGGGAACGTTTCCTGAAGCCAGAAGAGCTGGCGGCCGATATTCAGCCCGCCCGGCAGGTCGGGTGACAGGGTCTCCCAGAACGCGCCCCTGAGCGGTCGATAGGCGTCGGCGATCGAATCCGGACCGTCATACTCATAATCGAGGATCGGCAGGACGAGGCCATCATCATTGATGATGGCGGCGCAGGCGCCATGGGTCGTCGTCGAGATGCAGCCGATCTCGGCCTCGGCGGCGAATTCCTTCAGCCCCGCGACGATCCAGTTCCAGTTCTTGTCAGTATCGAAATGCGGATAGAGGCCGTCGCGGATCACTTCATTGGCCGTGGTCCGGATGGCGATGATCGCGCGCGTCTGCGCATCGACGAGGGCCAGCTTGACGTTGGTCTTGCCGATATCGAGGACGATCGTGGCCTTGGGGCGTGACATGGTCTGCGTCATTCCATGTGGAAGACGTTTTCGAGGGGAATCGAAATCGGCTCGTTGGTGGGCTTGGTCGCCATGATGTCGGCCATATGGGCCCACCAGCGCTTCATGACCGGGTGGTTCGGCAATTCGTCCATGGCGTGATCGTCACGGCGCCAGAGCGTCGCGAACAGGGTGGACGTCTGGCGATCGAGGAAGATCGAATAGTCGGAGACGCCGGCCTCTTTCAGAAGCGCTGAAAGCTCCGGCCAGATCTCGTCGTGACGGCGCTTATATTCGGCTTCCTGCCCCGGATTAAGGAGCATCTTGAAGGCAATTTTCTGCATTTGGGTCCTGCTCAGGCGCGGCGTCGGGCGAATCTACGCCAGAGGATCGGCAGTGCGATGACGGCAATCAAGAGCGCGCCGACAAAGATCGACATTACGATGCCGGGCACGTTCAGCAGGCCGAAGCCAAAGGTGACGAGGCCCATCACGAAAGCCGCGATCACTACGCCCGGGATCGTGCCGGAGCCGCCGAGAATATTGACGCCGCCGAGCACGGCCATGGTCACGGCTTCGAGTTCCATGCCGGTCGCGATGGTCGGGCGCGTGGCGCCGAGGCGCGAGGTCAACAGGACGGACGCGATGCCGGCGGCGGTTCCCGTCATCAGGAACAGCAGGAAGCGGATCCGCTCGACCCGCACGCCGGAAAAGCGCGCCGCGACCGGGTTGTTGCCAAGGGCGAAGACGCGGCGGCCGAACGAGGTCTTGTGCAGCAGCACGCCGAGAATGACGGACAGGACGGCGAAAATCGCGAACTCGGCCGTGATCACCCACCAGACATAGCCCTGTCCGAACCAGGCGAAGCTCGACGGATATTTCGTATAGGCCTGGTCGCCGAGCACGACATAGGAAATGCCCCGGAAGAGGCTCATTGTGCCGATGGTGGCGACGATCGAGGGCACCTGGAAGCGCGTGACGAGGAAGCCGTTGAACGCGCCGCAGAGAATGCCGACGCCGAGCCCGATCACAACGATGGCGGGTGTGCCGAGGCCAGCCGCCGCCGCCGCGCCCATCGCCGTCGAGGCGAGCGCGATGATCGAGGCGACCGAGAGATCAATGTCGCCCGCGATGATCACGAAGGTCATGGCGAGCGCGACGATCGCCTTCTCCGTGAAATTATACGTCGCGTCCGACAGGCTCCACGGATCGAGGAAGTAGGGCGAGGCGAAGGCGTTGAAGATGAAGATCAGCACCGCGACGACCAGCAGCAGCGTCTCCCAGCGCTGGAAGATCCGGCGCCAGCCGAGCGACAGGCGGTCGGGGATGTTGCGGGGCGTCAGCGTCGCGTTGGGCGGCGTGGGGGCGGAGATCGTGCTCATGCGTGAACCTGCGCTTCCTTCAGGATGAGCCGGCCGACCTTGCGCTCGCTGCGGGCGTTGATCACGACCGCCACGATGATGACGGCGCCGGAAATGGCCATCTGCCAGAAGGGAGAGATATGGATGACGGGGAGGGCGTTCTTGACGATGCCGAGGAACAGGGCGCCGAGCACGCCGCCGACGACGGAGCCGATGCCGCCGGCGATCGAGATGCCGCCAATGACGCAGGCGGCGACCGTGTCGAGCTCGAAGCCCTGCGCGATCTCGACATAGGCGACCGCATAGCGCGACACCCAGAGATAGCCCGCGAGGCCCGCGATCGCGCCGCCGATCGTATACGCATAGAAGCGCGAGCGGCCGACATCGATGCCGGCATAGACCGCGGCCGTGGGATTGCCACCGGCCGCATAGAGCGAGCGGCCGAGCCGCGTCATCTTCAGGAAGACGGCGATCAGCAGGACGGTCAAGATGCCGATCCAGCCGAGCACGGGCAGGCCGAGGATGACGGTGCGCGGCACGGCCTTGAACGCATCGCTCATCTGGTGGGCGTTGATCCACGCGCCGCCCGAAAGCAGGAACACCGAGCCGCGATAGACCGACATGGTGCCGAGCGTCACGACGATCGACGGGATGCCGAGCTTCCAGATGAAGAGGCCGTTGATCGCGCCGAGCATGCCGCCGGCGATGATGGCGATCGCGATCAGCGCGGCGACGGGAATCTCGGGATAGTAGAAGTTCAGCATCGCCACGATCATGCCCGTGAGCGCGATATTGGCCGATACCGACAGATCGATGCACTTGGTCAGGATCACCAGCATCTGCGCCAGCGCGACCATGATCAGGATCGAGGAATCGTTGAAAACCTCGACGAGGTTGCCCGGCTGGACGAAGCGGGGATTGATGATCCCGATACCGACGAGCAGCAGCAGGATGACGCCGGCGAGCATGACGTCGCGGCTCTTGAGGAACTGAGCCATCATGCGGCCTCCTTCGCGGTATTGCCGGTGGCGTGGCGCACGAGTTCTTCGGCGTCGACAGCGCTGCGGTCGAACGTTCCGGCGATCCGGCCTTCGCGCATGACCACGATGCGGTCGGCCATGCCGAGGATTTCGGGCAGCTCTGACGAGACCATGATCACCGAAAGACCCTGGCTCGCGAGTTCGCTCATAAAGCCATGCACTGCCGATTTGGAACCGACGTCGATGCCCTTGGTCGGCTCGTCGAGGATGATCACCTTCGGCTCGGTTGCGAGCCATTTGCCGATCACGACCTTCTGCTGGTTGCCGCCAGAGAGCGTGCCGACGTCCTGCGACAGGTTCGACGCGCGCAGGTCGAGGCGTGCCGCGTAGTGGCGCGTGATCTCGAATTCCTTGGCGAGGTCGAGGAAGCCGTGACGCGAGATGCGGGCGAGCGAGGGCAGCGTTATGTTCTGGAAGATCGGTAGTGCCGTCACGGCGCCCTGGCGGCCACGCTCTTCCGGGACGTAAACGATGCCGGCGTCGATGGCCTGGATCGGCGTGCGCGGCTGAATGGTCTTGCCCTCGATGCGGATCGTACCGGCGGAGGGATGCGTGACGCCGAAGAGGGCCTGCATCACTTCCGAGCGGCCGGCGCCGACCAGGCCATAGAAGCCCAGGATTTCGCCCTTCCTGAGCGAGAAGGAGATGTCGGCGAATTCTGTCGGATGCGACAGCCCCTGAACTTCCAGCACCGTCCCGCCGGGCGCCACTTCGATCTTCGGAAAGATGTGCTCGACCGTGCGGCCGACCATCATCGAGATCAGCTTGTTGGTATCGGCCTCGGCAACGAGCCCGTCGCCCACCGGCTTGCCGTCGCGAAACACGGTGTAGCGATCGGCGATGCGGAAGATTTCTTCGAACTTGTGGCTGATGAAGAGGATCGCCTTGCCCTGACCCTTCAGCCGTTCGACGATCTCATAGAGATCCTCGACTTCCTTGTAGGAGAGCGCGGCGGTCGGCTCATCCATGATGACGATCTTGGTCGCCTCGACCGACAGCGCCCGCGCGATCGCGACGAGGTGCTTGCGGGCGATACCGAGATCCTTGAGGCGGGTATCGGGGTCGATGTCCGGGTCGATATTGGCCATGATGGCGCGGGTGCGAGCGCGCATCGCCGGCCAGTCGAGCAGCCCGAAACGGTTTGTCAGCTGATGGCCGACGAAGATGTTCTCCACGACCGAAAGCTCGTCGAAGAGCACGGTTTCCTGATGGATCGCCGAAACACCCGCATCCATCGCGGCTTCGGCCGTCGGAAAGAGCACGGGGGTGCCGTCGAGGACGATGGTGCCGCCATCGGGCTGGTAAACGCCGGTCAGGATCTTGACCAATGTCGACTTGCCTGCCCCGTTCTCACCGATCAGCGCGGTGACTTGTCCCGGATAGAGGGTGAGATCGACGCCTTCCAGCGCCTTCACGCCGGGAAAGCTCTTGGCGATCCCGCGCATTTCGAGAACAGGTTTGGGCGAGGCGGCGTTCATTGGTGGGGCTCAATGGTTCGCAAATGGACGATCCACCGCTCCAGGATGCGGGCTGCACCCCGGAGCGGCGGCTATTTGATGGTTCGCAGATCAGAAAATCTTGGCGAACTCGTCGACGTTCGACGCGTCATAGACGAACGGGTCGGACATGGCGCCCTGCAGGTCGTCGCCGAGCTTGACCTTGCCGACGCGGCCGATCGGAAGCTCCACGCCCGGCTCGGCCTTGTACTTGCCCGAGGCGAGGTCGTAGGCGAGATAGGTGGCGGAATAGCCGAGGTCGATCGGGTTCCAGATCGCGAAGGACTTGATCGAGCCAGCCTTGACGTGGCCGGCGAGTTCCGACGGCAGGCCGAGGCCGGTCACGTAGACCTTGCCGACGAGGCCCTGGTCTTCGACAGCTTGGGCGGCGGCGAGGATGCCGACCGTCGTCGGTGCGACGATGACCTTGACGTTCGGGCTGTTCTTCAGGATCGAGACGGCTTCGCGGTAGCTCTTGTCCGAGAGATCATCGCCATAGGCAACGGTCACCAGGTTGATGCCGGGAGCCGCGGCCTGGGCCTTCTTGAACTCTTCGATCCAGATGTTCTGGTTCGTCGAGGTCGAGGTGGCCGAGAGGATCGCGACGTCGCCCTTGCCCTCGGGCAGGACAGCAGTGGTCAGGTTGACCAGCTGCTTGCCGATGAGCTCATTCGACGACGGATTCAGATGGAGCTGGCGGCCGGCCTCGGCGACGCCCGAATCCCACGAGATGACGGTGATGCCGCGATCCATGGCCTTCTTCAGCGCCGGGACGACTGCGTCGGGATCGTTCGCCGAAATGGCGATCGCGTTGACCTTCTGGGCGATCAGCGAGTTGATCACCTCGATCTGGCCCTCGGCGGTCGTCGTGGTCGGGCCCGTATAGATGATCTGGACGCCGCCGATTTCCTTGGCGGCTTCGAGTGCGCCCTTGTTGGCCGCGTCAAAGAAGCCATTGCCGAGGCTCTTCACGACGAGGCCGATGCGGATGTCTTCGGCCGAGGCCGAGCCGGCGGCGAGCGACAGCGCAAACGCCGTGCCGAGAGCCAGGGTCTTGAGCAATTTCATCAGAGTAGTCTCCTCCATGTGTGGATCGAGTTCATCGTGGCCGCGTCAGGCGACCGACGATTCCGCTTCGTCGTCGTCAGCATTTGCCTCCGCGACGACGAGGCGAATTCCGGCTTGCTCGATCATTTTCGCATCGCGATCCGTGATGCCGTTGTCGGTGATGATCGTATCGACGCGATCGAGCGGACAGAGAATGAGGCTCGAGCGGCGCTCGAACTTCGTTGAGTCGACAAGGAGGATCAGCTCCTCGGCCTGATTGATCAGCTTCTGCTCGGCCTGGATCAGCAGCGGATCGCCTTCCATCACGCCGATCGGACTGATGCCCTGCGCGCTCATGAACATGCGGCGCGCATAGAAATTGCGCGTCACGTCATTCTCGAATGGCGACAGGATGATGTTCTGTTCGCGATAGATCGCGCCACCGGGCAGCGTGATCGTATTCTTCGAATTCTTCAGCAGATGCTCGGCGATGACGAAGGAATTCGTCAGGATCTGCATGCGGCGGCGGGCGAGGTGATGCACCATCTGGAACGTCGTTGTTCCGCCATTGATGATGATCGATTCGCCATCTTCGCAAAGCTCGACCGCGGCCTGCGCGATTGCCTGCTTGCGGCCCACATTGACCGTCTCGTTCACGGCGAAGGTGCGGCCGGCTATGCCGACGGTCTGCGGGGGATGCAGAGCCTCGGCGCCGCCGCGCACCTTGCGCAGCTTGCGTTCGTTGTGGAGCGCGTTGATGTCCCGACGGATCGTGGCCTCGGACGCGCCCGTCAGGTCGACAAGCTGTGCGACGGTCACGACGGGCCGATCAGCAACTTCGCCCAAGATAATCCGCTGGCGTTCAATTTCGTGCATGGGTCCTCCCCCAGTGGCTTGTGATCTTTCAAGCTTTTGAAATGGTGTCAATCAAAAACCGTCATAATTCATAATATCGCAATGCAACATCAATCATATCCAATCATACTGCACTGCAATATGCGCAAGATTGATCGGATATGATTGACAAAGCGAATGGCCCCTGACAGATCATGGACGGACGATTTCGTCCAACAATCGCGCACAACAACGTCCTCGCCCGTCAAGGGCTTCCCAAGGAAGGCTTGGCGTCAGACCGCATGCCTGCGGCGCCGGCCGATGAAGAGCGGACCAGACCGATCATGACCGATCCCAAATCCTCGCGTCTCCTCGATAATCGTTGGGATGACGCCAAGGCCGCAGGCCTGAGCGAATCTCAATTGCTGCTCTACCGTTCGAACCTGCTCGGATCGGACAAGCGCATCACCAATTATGGCGGCGGCAACACGTCGGCCAAGGTGATCGAGAAGGACCCGCTGACGGGCCAGGACGTCGAAGTCCTTTGGGTCAAGGGTTCGGGCGGCGATGTCGGATCGATCAAGATCGATGGTTTCGCAACGCTCTACCAGGACAAGCTCGAAGGCTTGAAGAACATCTATCGCGGCCTCGAATTCGAGGACGAGATGGTCGGCTACCTGCCGTTCTGCACGTTCAACCTGAACCCGCGCGCCGCGTCGATCGACACGCCGCTCCATGCCTACGTGCCCTACAAGCACGTCGATCATATGCATCCCGACGCGATCATCGCGATCGCCGCGTCCAAGAATTCCAAGGAACTGACCAAGCAGATCTACGGTGACGAGATCGGCTGGCTTCCGTGGAAGCGTCCGGGCTTCGAGCTCGGCCTGTGGCTGTCGAAGTTCGCCAAGGAGAATCCGACGGCCAAGGGCGTCGTGCTCGAGAGCCATGGCCTCTTCACCTGGGCTGACACCGCCAAGGATTGCTACCTGCTGACGCTCGAGATCATCAACAAGGCGATCGCCTGGTTCGAGACCGAGACCGAGGGCAAGGCGATCTTCGGTGGCGCCGTCACGCAGTCGGCCGACGCCGACAAGCGCAAGGCCGTCGCCGCCGCGCTGATGCCGGTCATCCGTGGTTTCATCGGCAAGTCGGAATCGAAGGTCGGTCATTTCGACGACCAGCCGGCCGTGCTCGAATTCGTCAACTCGGCTGATCTGCGCGCGCTCGCCGCGCTCGGCACCTCGTGCCCGGACCATTTCCTGCGCACCAAGATCCGCCCGCTGGTCCTCGACTATGACCCGGCGCGCGACAATCTGGACGAAGTCCTCGCCACGCTGGAAGCGTCGATCACCGCATACCGCGCCGGTTACGCCGAGTATTACGAGCGCTGCAAGCACGACAACAGCCCGGCGATCCGCGATCCCAATGCGGTCGTCTATCTCGTTCCCGGCGTCGGCATGATCACCTTCGCCCGCGACAAGGCGACGGCCCGCATCTCCGGCGAGTTCTACGTCAACGCCATCAATGTGATGCGCGGCGCCTCGACCGTTTCGACCTATGTCGGCCTGCCGGAGCAGGAAGCTTTCGACATCGAGTATTGGCTGCTCGAGGAAGCCAAGCTCCAGCGCATGCCGAAGCCGAAGAGCCTCGCCGGCCGCATCGCCTTCGTCACCGGCGGCGCCGGCGGCATTGGCAAGGCGACGGCCGAGCGTCTGATCGGCGAGGGCGCTGTCGTGGTGCTCGCCGACATCGACGAAGCCGCCCTGAAGACGACCGAAGCCGATTTCGCAAAGCGCTACGGCGCCGATGTGGTGCGCGGCGTGAAGCTCAATGTGACGGATGAGGCGCAGGTTCTCGCGTCCTATATCGAGACGTCGGTCCAGTATGGTGGCCTCGATATCCTCGTCTCGAACGCCGGCATCGCCTCGTCGGCGCCGATCGAGGAGACGACGCTCGCGACCTGGGACAAGAACATCTCGATCCTGGCGACCGGCTACTTCCTGGTTTCCCGCGAGGCGTTCCGCCTGTTCCGTCGACAGAAGCTCGGCGGCAATGTCGTCTTCGTCGCTTCCAAGAACGGCCTTGCCGCTTCGCCGAATGCGGCAGCCTACTGCACCGCCAAGGCGGCCGAGATCCATCTCGCCCGCTGCCTGGCGCTCGAAGGCGCAGAGGCCGGCATCCGCGTCAACACGGTCAATCCGGATGCGGTGCTGCGCGGATCCAAGATCTGGTCGGGCGAGTGGCGCGAACAGCGGGCGGCTTCGTCTCACCTGCAGGTGGATGAGCTCGAGGAGCATTACCGCAAGCGTTCGATGCTGAAGCTGAACGTGTTCCCGGAGGATATCGCCGAGGCGATCTACTTCCTGGCATCGGATGCTTCGTCGAAGTCGACTGGCAACATCATCAACGTCGACGCGGGCAACGCCGTTAGCTTCCCGCGTTAATATCCAGCGAATTCGGCTGCGCCGGTTCTCTGATATTGCCTTTCGCGAGGTCGCATCGGATGGTCCGGCGCAGCCGCTTCTCGTCTGACGAAGTTTTCTCAGCAGTTCAAATTCGGGGAGGACCCCACATGACCGATCTTCCGATTTCACCGGAATTCGTCACCGACCAGAACAAGGCCGAGGACGCGGCGCTCGCCAATGACTATTCGTCGCTGGGTGAGCAGCTCGATCGTCGCGGCATCGATATCGACGCGATCACCAAGAAGGTCGCCGCCTTCGCGGTCGCAGTTCCCTCCTGGGGCGTGGGCACGGGCGGTACGCGCTTTGCCCGCTTTGCAGGTCCTGGCGAGCCGCGCGGCATCTTCGAGAAGCTCGACGATTGCGGCGTCATCAACCAGCTGACGCGCGCCACCCCGAATGTCTCGCTGCACATTCCGTGGGACAAGGCCGATCCGAAGGAGTTGAAGGCGAAGGCCGATCAGCTCGGCCTCGGCTTTGACGCCATGAATTCGAACACCTTCGCCGATGCGAAGGATTCGCCGCTCTCCTACAAGTTCGGCTCGCTCTCGCACACCGATCCGGCCGTCCGCCAGCAGGCGATCGCCCACAACATCGAGTGCATCGAGATCGGCAAGACGATCGGCTCGAAGGCGCTGACGATCTGGACGGGCGAGGGCACGAATTTCCCCGGCCAAGGCAATTTCACCCGGGCGTTCGAGCGCTATCTCGACTCGTCCAAGGCGGTCTATGCGGCCCTCCCGGATGATTGGCGGCTCTTCACCGAGCACAAGATGTACGAGCCGGCCTTTTATTCGACGATCATCCAGGACTGGGGCTCCAGCTACCTGGTGTCGAAGGAGCTCGGTCCGAAGGCGTTCTCGCTCGTCGATCTCGGACATCACGCGCCGAACACCAATATCGAGATGATCGTCGCTCGGCTGATCCAGTTCGAGAAGCTCGCCGGCTTCCATTTCAACGATTCGAAGTATGGCGACGACGATCTCGACGCCGGCTCGATCAACCCGTTCCAGCTCTTCCTGGTCTTCAACGAGCTGATCGACGCCGAGGCCCGCAAGGCCAAGAATTTCGACCCGGCCTATATGATCGACCAGTCGCACAATGTGACCGATCCGATCGAGAGCCTGATGTCGAGCGCGATCGAGATCCTGCGCGCCTATGCGCAGGCGCTCCTCGTCGACCGCAAGGCGCTGGAAGGCTACCAGGACGGCAACGACGTCATGATGGCGAACCAGACGCTGAAGCGCGCCTTCACCACCGATGTCGGCCCGATCCTCGCCAAGGCCCGTCTCGCCAAGGGCGGCGCCATCGATCCGCTCGCGGTCTATCGCGCGTCGGGCTATCGGGCGAAGGTCGCTGCGGCGCGTCCGTCCACCGGCGGTTCGTCCAGCGGCATCGTCTGAGCGCCTGAAGCGGGCGTCATCCGCATCGCCCGTGCAGGAGCCGAGGACCATATTGCCCTCTTCTCCGCTTTCGCCGGAACGGCTACGGTGCATTTCGATTCAGGCGACTGGCGGTCGACGTCGTCGAATGGATGAACCAAATCGTGTCCGAATTGCCCCCCGGCTGGCGGATATGGAACCGAACGTTAGGCGGGGCATTGCGCCATAGCGGATTTCGTTATGGCGTGTGCTCGTTGAGCCGATCGTCGACAGGAGGATGTTTGGAAATGAAGAAAGCTACGACGCTCGTTTCTTTGGCGTTGCTCGGTGCCCTGGCTGCTGGTTGCACCACGGGCTCGCGCGCTGGTGATGGCGCTGTGGTCGGCGGTCTGGCCGGTGCTGCCATTGGCGGCGTCGCGGGCGGTTCGGTCGGCGCGGCGGCTATCGGTGCCGGCGTGGGCGCCGTCACGGGCGCGATCATCGCCGATGCGACGGGTCGCTGCTACTGGGTCGATAATCAGGGCCGGCGCCACTACACCGCCTGCCGCTGATCCCAATCAGCTTTCAGGCAATCATCATGGCCGGGCTCATCGCCCGGCCATTTTCGTTTGATCAATCCGCCAGGCTGATGAAGCGGGTTGGATGCAGATTGAGCACATTGTCCTGCCAGCCGGTGAGCTTGGGCGAGACCAGCGACAACGAGACATAATTGAGCAGCGGAATGACCGGCGCGTCGCGCTCGACGAGCGCCTGTGCCTCGGTCAGCTCCCTGGTCCGGGACGTGGGGTCGAGCTCGGCGGAGGCCTTTTCGAGCAGCGAATCGAACGCGGCGCTTTTGTAGCGGCCATAGTTGAAGCGGACATTGTCGCCGCGGAGCAGGGAGAGCATGTCGATCGGGTCCGCCTCGTCGACGATCCAGCCTGCGCGCGCGACGTCATAGTCGCCACCGTCCCGAAGTCGGGCATAGTGCTCGTTATTGGGCTCGGTCTGGACCGTCGCATCGACGCCGATCGCCTTCCATTGCTCGACGATCAGCCGGGCGGTTTCTTCGTGGGCGAGCCCGGTGCCGACGCGAATCTGCAGGCGGAGCGGCTTGGTCTTGCTGATACCGGCCTCGGCGAGCAGCGTCGCCGCTTCGGCGCGCCGCACGGCGATTGGCCCGAGCGAGAGCGGCGGCAGGCCCGAGAGCGCCGGCGGCACCAGCGTCGTCGCGGGGCTCATGCCACCCGACCAGGCGGTCTCCGCCAGCGCCTCGCGGTCGATCGCCATGGACAGCGCCTGCCGCACGCGCACATCGTCGAAGGGCTTCTTCGCCGTGTTCAATACGAGAAAATAGGTGCCGGCATAGGGGGAGAGATGCAGCGCCGCCCCGAACTCGGTCTTGAGCTCGCCGAGCGCCTCGGTCGGCACATCGGGGCAGGATTCGACCTCGCCCGCTCGATAGGCCTCGACACAGTCACCGGCATTTTCGAACGGTCGATAGACGACGCTGTCGATGGCGACCTGGTCGGCGGCGGCAAAGCGCGGGTTCTTGGCGAGAATATAGCCGTCCTTCCGGTCGATCGCCGCGAGGCGATAGGGGCCATTCGAGACGATCTTGCCCGTGGTGCCGAAATCCGCGCCGAGCGTCTTGATCGAGGCGACATTGACGGGGAGGGCGGCCGGCAGCGTCAGGCGGACGAGGAAGGTCGGTGTCGGGCGCTCCAGCGTGATTTCGAGCGTCGCCGGATCGATGGCCTTGACGCCGAGTGTATCGGCCTTGGCGGTGCCGTCCTTGACGGCCTCCGCATTCTTGATCACGAGCAGCAGGCTGTCCTCGGTCGCTTCCGTCGCCGGGCTGAACAGGCGCTGGAACGAGGTGACGAAATCGGCGGCCTTCACCGGATCGCCATTTGACCAGCGAGCCCCGTCGCGCAGCTTGAAGGTATAGACCAGCCCATCCGGCGAAATCGTCCAGCTTTCCGCGGCGCCCGGCACGGGCCGGCCCTGCGCATCGATGGTCACCAGACCCTCGAACAGATCGAGCAGGATGGTGTTTTCGTCGACCGTTGCCGCTTTTTGCGGATCGAGCGTCTCGATCGGGCCGGTCACGCCGCGCCGATAGATCGAATCAGCCGTGGCCGGCGCCGCGCCGACCAGCAGCAACGCGGCGACCAGGGCGAGAGACAGGCGCGGGCCGGTCATCATCGGGCGCGTGGATCGGGCGGCAGCATTCGGGCTGGCGAGGCGCATCATTCTCTCTCTGGCTGATCCGGACGGGGCGATAAGCCCTAGAATTGGGTCGATCTCAAGTCTCGCACGCCGATTTGATCTCGCACGCCGATTTGATTGTGACGGCCGTCACGGCAGCGAATGGGCCGTCGCATGCCGGCGCGACGTGCCGATCAGAGCATCGCCATGACGGGCGCCGCGAGCGCGGCGCGGAGCGCCGATGGCGACACGGAGAAGACGGCATGCGGTGTTCCCGCGGCTGCCCAGACGGTTTCAAAGGCGAGCAGATCCACATCCAGCCATGTCGCGAGCGGCGTCGCGTGAGCAAAAGGCGGAATGCCTCCGATGGCAAAGCCGGTCGCCGCGCGGACGAAGGCGGCGTTCGGTCGCTCGATCGGCTCGCCTATGGCGGCCGCGACCTTCGCTTCATCGACACGATTGGCGCCCGAGACCAGCAGCAGGAGCGGCCGTCCCGTCTGCGTTCCCCGGAAGACCAGCGATTTCACGATTTCCCCAACCGAACAGCCGCAGGCGGCGGCGGCCTCTTCCGCCGTCCGCGTGGATTCGGGCATAGTGCGCACGGTGACGGACAGCCCGAAGGTTTCTGCGGCGTCCAGGACGCGTCGCGCGGATCCGGTGAGTTCGTTCATGCGGCGTCTCGATCTGTCGTGCCGACTCGGTTCGATGGTGCGTTGTCGAGCCGTTTTTGATAGAAGAAGCCTAAAGAACTTCGCGGCCAATGGGAGTCAATTGATGAACGACGCCAGCGGAAGGAACGGAACGCCCTCCAATGTTCGCAACCTGTCGGATGCGATCAGGAAGGTGCGCGTGGCCGAATCCGAGCGCACGGACGTCGTCGTCGAACTGCGTGAGGCTGAGCGTGTACGGCTCGACATGCTCGCGGACGAATTGCGCGGTGTGTTCGCCGAAGTGCCCGAGGGCGACGAGCAGTTCGTTTTCCAGGTCTCTGCCGGCACCCAGCCGCGCTTCTGGGTCGACATGACGTCCTTCGTCATGATGGCCCGCGACCGGCGGACCTATCGCTTTCTCAAGGATACGCGTTTCGGCCGGACGGTCATTCTGGAGACCGCCAATATCGACGATATGGCGGATTGCGTGACGCAATATGTCGCCGAGCGCATTATCGAGCGCGAGCGCGCGCTCGAAGGGGATTGGCTCGCCAGGCGGATCGCGCAGCCCGAGCCGGCCGCGCGTTCCGAGCGCGGCGTGCCGCCCCTCGCCCGCGCCGTGGCCGAGCCCGCGCCGCATACGTCGATTCATCCGGGCTGGATCGTATCGGCCTTTCTCGGCGGTATATTGGTCGGCGCCATCGTCCTGCTCGGCTATGCCTGGGTGCATGTCGGCTGAGGTCGATATCGGCTGAGATGCGCGCCTGCGACAGATGCGCCTCACCAGAGGGCTTATCGCAAATTTGCGTCCTCTGCCGACGCCCTGTCGGGCGTCGCGCATTGTCTTGACGCGGACTGCTGTCCACTTCGCCCGGAAGAGCTCTAGAAAATCCGCCGCTCGCGTATGACCTCGATCTTCGATCCGGGGCCCTGATAGCCGCGCTCGGTCATGTGGCAATGCCATGCACCCGGCCCGCCACTGATCTTGAAGAGATTGTAGCGCGCGGCCGGCCTGTGGCCACCGGGGATGGTCGAGGCGGCAGGCACGCCCACGACCGGCACTGGCTGGTCCGGGCCTTCGAGCTCGGCGAAGCTGTCGACATGGGTGTGGCCATGCAGGACGAGTTCCGCGCCGACATCGCGAATGACCGCTCGAATCCGCGCAGCACCGATCAGGCGCTTGTGCCAGGTCGTGGCGTTGACCATGGGTGGGTGGTGGATCATCACGACGCGGAAGAGGCCTTCGCGCTTGGCACTGGCGAGATCCTCGCGCAGCTTGACGAGGTTCGACGCGTCGGCATGACCCGTTGCCATGAACGGGCCGGTGGCGCGCGCGCTCGAAAGCGCGATCACGGCAATCGGGCCACGGCGGCGGACATAGGGAAAGGTGACGCGGGCGGCCGGCGAGCCGCCATCGCCCGTCAGATAGGGCGCCCAGGCCGCGAGCGCCTTCTTGAGCGAGCCGGGCACATAGGCGTCATGATTGCCGGGAACGACGGATATGACGTCGGGTGGCCCGAAGGTTTCCAGCCATTGGCGCGCCGCGACGATCTCGCCGGGCAGGCCGATATTCATGAGATCGCCGGTGACGGCGATATGGTCGGGCTTGTTGGAGATGAGATCGTCCAGCAGGCCGCCGAGAATGGGGCCGGCAAGCGAATGCATACGCCCCCGACGCCAGTTGACGTAGCCGAGGAACCGCTTGGAAACGAGCTCCAAGGTGCGCGGTCGCGGCAGGGGGCCGAGATGCGGGTCGGAGAGATGAGCCAGTATAAACATCGCCCTCGGACTTAGCCGAGGGCGATGCCATCGTCCAGCAAGGACTAGCGATTAGCGGGCGCTAAAAGTCGCAAGCGTGGCGGCGATGCGCGCGGCGGAAAAATCGACGGCCGGCGACCAGATATAGTTCGTGCCGCCGAGACGACCGAACAGAAGGCGGAACATGGGAATTCTCCAGATGTACGCGGCCGGTCGGTATGACACACAGCCACGGGCCATGATTTGCGTTTCACAAACCTGCCTTGAGTGCCTATCGTTTAGTCTATTGCTGACGAATTAGCCACACCGAAGCCGGCGCGGCTGCCATGCCGGCGGCGCATGGCCCTTTGGCGGCGCGCGGCGCTTTATTTCCGCCACCGATTGCGGGCAAGCTCGCACCATACCGAACCGAGGAGTGCGACCTTGCTGTCCGTTCTGGCCCGGCTCAGCGGCCTCGCCGCTCCGCTCACGCGCGGCATGACGCTCGGCGTGAGAGCGGCCTGCATCGATTCGCGCGGACATGTGTTCATGGTCCGCCACACCTATATGCCCGGCTGGTATTTTCCCGGCGGCGGCGTCGAGCGGTCGGAGAGCGTGTCCGATGCGTTGAAGCGCGAACTGCGCGAGGAAGGCGGCATCACGCTCGAGGGCGCGCCGACCTTGTTCGGCTTCTATTGGAACCGGCGCCGGCCGCGCGATCATATCGCCTTCTATGTCTGCCGGGCCTTCAGCCTCGCCGATGTGCCCGTCTATCCGAATCGTGAAATCGCCGATGCCGGCTTTTTCGATCCGCATGCGCTGCCGGACGGGACGACGCCGAGCACGCTCAGGCGGCTCGCCGAGATTCTCGAAGGCCATCCCCCATCCGATCATTGGTGATTGCCGCTTTACCAGTGCCGACCGGTCGTGATATTGCGCGATCGTTCTCATGTCGGCTTGTTCCAAACCGGATTGATCCATGGCCCCGCGGCTGATCCTGCGACGACGAAGCAACGGCCGTGACCGCGTGTCACGTTTTGCCGCTCTTTCGCTTGTCCGCCGGCACGGCCCAGTCTGATCGCGGTGCGCCCGTCGGACGCCGCTACCGATCTCCGACGAGATGCGCCTTTCATGAAAATCGACAGTTTCACCATTCTGGCCGAACAGGCCGACGACGCGCCTGCGATCGAGGCCCTGCACGAGCACGCCTTCGGGCCCGGCCGCTTCACCCGGGCAGCCTCGCTGCTGCGCGAGGGCGTGCCGCATGATTCCGATCTCTCCTTCGTCGCGAAGTCGGGGCTGGATCTGATCGGCTCCGTACGGCTGACGCCGATCCGCATCGGCGGACGTCCCGCAATCCTGCTCGGCCCGCTCGCCGTGGTGGAAAGCTGGAAGGGCAGGGGCGCCGGCAAGTCGCTGATGCGCACGGCGCTCGCGGCCGCGAAAGAGCATGGCCACAGCGTGGTGCTGCTGGTCGGAGACGAGCCCTATTACGGCCCGTTCGGATTCGTTCGCGTGAAGCCCTACCAGATCACGCTGCCCGCGCCGGCTGACCCGGCGCGTGTGCTGGTGTGCGCGCTGAACGATGGCGCGCTCGAGGGGCTGGGCGGGGCGGCGGAACGCGCCCCCTGAGCCTCAGCGTCCCTCGCGGTACCAGGTTGCGGTGGCGAGGCCGAGCAGGATGGCGAGGCCCAGGAAGCCGGAGAAGAGCGGCAGCCGGTCGACGCCCTTCAGCACTGACGCCTCCGTCATGCGGATGCCGATCCAGTCGCGTCCGCCCATGCTGCGGCCCTGCCGTGTCGGCACGATGCGCGGCGGCTGCAGCTGACCCGATGCCGAAGCCATGCGCGCGATCTCGCCGCCGGACGCCTGCACGACGGGCGCGAGCTTGTCGAATGTCGAGCGCACATCGGTGAATTCACGCGGATTGGCCGGGCCGACATGGGCAAAGGCCCGCCGGTCGCCATCCTCGACGCGCCAGAGGCCGATCTCGTCGACATCGAAGCTCGCGCGGAAGCGGCCCGGCCCGTCGGCGGCGAGCATCACGGTCCGGCTCGCGCCCGAGGGCGCCGTGACGGTGACGGGGCCGACCGTGTCCTGCATGGTCTGGCGATCGATGGTGAGCGTCGCGCCGCGCGCGCTGGCGCGGAGCGCCTCCTCCTCGAGCTCCGGCTCCTTCATCAGCCAATGGGCGAGCCGGCGCAGCAGGTCGACATGCGGCCCGCCGCCCTCATAGCCGCGCGCCCAGAGCCAGACCTGATCGGAGAGCAGCAGGGCGACGCGGCCCTTGCCCTCGCGCTGCAGGACCAGGAGCGGGTCTTCGTCGGCGCCTTTCATGATGACTTCGCCGGTCGGCGTATCGGTCTCGACCTGACGGAACCAGCGGCTCCAATGCGGCGGCGTGGTGTCGCCGCCTTCGAGCCCGCGCGTCACGGGATGGCGCTTGCCGAGATCGGTGATCTCCGGGCTGAACGGCTTCTCGATGACACGGCCGGTCGGCGCCGCCGGCAGCACGTCGGCGAGCGGCGTCTGGTAGAGGCTGCCCTCGGAGGCATAATCCGGCCCGGAGGCGACGAGCAGCGCACCGCCATTGCGGACATAGCGCGCGATATTGTCGAAGTAGAGGATCGGCAGCACGCCGCGCTGGGCGTAGCGGTCGAAGATGATTAGGTCGAACTGGTCGATCTTGACGGAGAAGAGCTCGCGCGTCGGGAAGGCGATCAGCGACAATTCGTTGATCGGCGTGCCATCCTGCTTCTCCGGCGGGCGCAGGATGGTGAAATGGACGAGATCGACCGAGGCGTCGGATTTGAGCAGGTTGCGCCAGATCCGTTCGCCGGCATGCGGTTCGCCGGAGACCAGCAGCACGCGCAGATTCTCGCGGATGCCGTCGACGATCGCGGCGGCGCGGTTGTTGACGGTGGTGAGCTCGCCATCGACGGCGGCGGCCTCGAACTCGAAGATGTTCTGCCCGGCATGGGCGACATCGATCTCGAAGCGATTGACGGCGCCGGGCTGGACATTCTCGGTCGCGAGCGGCTCGCCGTCGCGCGTGATGCTCACGCGGACCGGGCCTGACGGATCGATGCCCTGATCGACGACGCTGTATTCGATCACCTGCTTCTCGCCGACAATGGCGAAGCGCGGCGCGGAGCGGATCACGATCTGTCGGTCGCGCTCGTTGTCCTTGCCCGATATCAGCGCATGCAAGGGCGCGCCGCCGAGCAATTCGGTCGGCGCGGTGGTCGGGACATCGTGGACCTGGCCGTCCGTCAGCATGACCACGGCGCCGATGCGTTCCGGCGCGACATCGGCGAGGCCGGTGGCGAGCGCCTTGAAGAGTTCCGTGCCGTCGACCGGCGCGCCGTCGCCCTTGCCGCCGACCTCGATGGTGCGCAGATCGATATTCTTCAGTTCGCCGAAGCGCTGGGCGAGATTGGCGCGCATCGCCGCCGTCGCCTGCTCGCGATCGGAGAGCGTCTGGCTCGCCGTCCTGTCGACCACCATGGCGACGACGGTCGGCAGCGGATCGCGCTGCTCCTGCAGCAGGACAGGCCCTGCCAGCGCCGCGAGCAGGGCGCCGAGCGCGGCGAGACGGATCCAGGCGCCGCGAACACGGCGCAACAGCAGCGGCGCAATCAGCGCCACGCCGACGAGGCCGAGCGCCACGAGCGCCCAGAGCGGGATGAACGGCGTGAAGGTGAGGGACCAGTTCACTGGCCGAGCCTTTCCAGAAGCGCCGGCACATGGACCTGATCGGCCTTGTAGTTGCCGGTCAGCGTATACATCACGATGTTGATGCCGGTCCGGAACGCATATTCGCGCTGGCGCGGATCCGGCGGCAGGGTCGGATAGAGATAGCGGCCATCGGCATCCGTCGCCCAGGCGGCGGCGAGATCGTTCTCGGTGATCAGGAGCGACGAGACGCCGTCGCCCGGCCGGGCTGGACGATCGGCGCTGGCGGGATCGTCATCCGGCGTGGAGGCCTCGACCCAGAGCGGCCCGCCCGAATAGCGGCCGGGAAAATCGGCCAGCAGATAGAACGCCTTGGTCAGGACGTGATTGCTCGGCACCGGCTCGAGCGGCGGAATATCGAGGCCCGAGAGCATCACGCGCAGCCGCTCCGCCGCCGGCGTGCCGGCAAAGCCGGTCTCGCCCGGCGTGCGGTCGAGTTCGTCGCGCGTGTCGAAGAGGATGGTCCCGCCCTGCTTCATATAGGCGTCGACCCGCGCAAGCGTCGCCGAGGAGGGCATGGGCGAATTGGGGTCGATCGGCCAGTAGAGCAGCGGGAAGAAGGCGAGCTCGTCCTTGGCGATATCGACGCCCACGGGATCGCCCGGCTCCAGCGCCGTGCGATTGGCGAGTTCGCGCGACAGGCCGGCGAGGCCAGCGCGGCTGACATCGTCAATGCTGCTGTCGCCCGTCGTGACATAGGCGAGGCGGGTCTGGCTGACGGCATCGACGGCGAACTGGTCGCTCGCGGCATCGGCATGGACCGGTCGCGGCAGGGCGCCGGCGAGGAGTGCTGCGAGAATGAACGCGGCCGGCGCCGCGCGGCGGATGCGCAACCCGCCATGCAGCCACAGCACCGCCAGCGCGTCGGCGAGCAGGCAGGCGAGGGCGGCCAGCAGCAGATAGGGCGAGAGGTCCGTCGGCGCGCTCGTCGGATAGGGCTTCAACGTGGCCCCTTTCAGGAGCGTTGGATCAAGGGGTAGGAGCAGGGCGTCGGGCGCGAGCACATTGACGGCCCGGAAGCCGTCCTCGGCGCCATAGAGGCCGGGGGGATGGTCGCGATCCGGCGCGATCACCTGCGCATTCGCCCCGAGCGGCCGCGCCATCGGATCGCCGGTCACGAAGCGCCCGAAACCGTCGAGCAGCCGATAGGGCGGCAGCGCCGTCCCGGCGGAGGACGTGCTGCCGGAAGCGGCGTCAGCCGTCACGGGCGCGGATGAGAAGGCGGTGATCCGGCGCAGCATTTCAACGAAACTGCCGGAGAGCGGCAGGTTGGACCAGCTCGTATCGGCGGTGACGTGGAAGAGGACGAGCCAGCCCTTGCCGAGGCGCGTCGCCGTCACCAGCGGCGTGCCATCGGCGAGCGTCGCCCAGGTTCGCGCCGGCAGATTGCCGTCCGGCTCGGCCAGAACCTGCCGGCTGACGGTGACGTCGGACGGGACCGTGAGGCCGGCGAACGGGCTCTGCTCGGAAAAGGCGGCGAGAGGCTGCGGGCTCGACCATGAGAGGCTGCCGCCGAGCACGCGCCCGCCCTGGCGCAGCCGGACGGGAATGAGCGTATCGGCATTGGCGGTCGCGGCTGCGAGTCGGGGACCGGCGAAGCGCACCAGCGTACCGCCGGCATCGACCCAGTTGGTCAGCTTCTCCTCGACATCGGGCGTCAGCGTGCCGATATCGGCCATGGCGATGACGGCCGCGCCGCCCTCGATCATCTGCGGCACGGCGAGCGCGGCATTGGCGTCGCGCGGCTCGATCACGTCGGCGAAGGGCTGCACCGCGCGGCTGATGTAATAGAGCGGTGAAAGCAGAGGCTGGGCGTTGTTGTCGTTTGCCGCGCCCGAGATCAGCCCGATCCGCCGTCGCTTGAAGCGATCATCCAGCAACTGGACGGCGCCCGCCGTGGTGCTGCCTGAGATCTCGACGCGCACGATCTCGTTGCGCAGTTCCGACGGGAGGCTGAAGACGGCCTCGGCCTTCGTCTCGCCCGGCTGGAAGGCGAAGGGCGCCGTGCCGATCGAGCGCCCCTTCATGTCGCGCGCCTCGACCGTGCCGCTCGCGGCACCCGTGCCATCGCTGCGCAGGACTGCGAGCGTCAGCGCATCGCTCGTCGCGGAGGGCGCGGCAAGACCCTGCAGCGTCGTCTTCTCGCCGCTATAGAGCGTGATCGGCGCATTGATGCCGTCGCTGAGAAAGCGGCTGAACGTTTCGACGTCCTGGCCGCCGAGCCCGCTTGCAAGCCATGTCACGCCGCCAAAGGTCGTGGACGCGGTCGCCTGGCGGAGCGCCGGCACCAGCGCGGCGCGATTGGCCGCATAGGGGCGCGGCACCAGCGCGTCGAGCCGCGTGCGCACGGTCCCGGCATCGGTCGGCGCGAGTTCCTGATTGCTGGGCTCGGCCGTGGCCAGCAGAGAAATCGGCCGCCCGGCCGCCTCCGCCTGGGCGATGACGCGGCTCGCCGTATCGATCCGCGCCGGCCAGTCGCGCGCGGCCGGCCAGTCATTATCGATGACGAGCAGGAGCGGACCCGAACCAGGCGCGCTTTCGCCGACAGGGCGCCAGACGGGGCCGGCGAGGGCGAGAATCACGAAGGCGGCGAGAAGAAGCCGCAGCAGCGTCAGCCACCAGGGGCTGCGCGCGGGTTGTTCCTCCTGCTGGCGGATTTCGGCCAGGATGCGGGTCGGCGGGAAGCTCTCCACGCGCGGGCGTGGCGGGGTCAGCTTCAGAAGCCACCAGATCGCGGGTAGCAGCACGAGCGCGGACAGAACCAGCGGCGTCGCGAAGGCGAGGGGCAGGCCGCCGATCATGCGACACCTCGGGCCAGTGCGCGATCGGAGAGGCGCGCATGCAGCGCGAGCAGCGGCTCCGTCGCCGGCCGGTCGGTGCGGTGGACGAGATGCGTCCAGCCGAGGCGCCGGCAGGTCGCGGCCAGATGTTCCCGTCGCGCGAGCAGGTGGCGGCGATAGTCCGCGCCGATCTGCTCGGCCCGGCCGACCGTGTAGACCGCGCCGCTTTCGGCGTCGCGAAATTCCGTCCGCCCTGCATAGGGGAAGGTTTCCTCGATCGGATCGCGGATCTCGACCAGATGGGCGGTGACGCCGTGGCGGGCATAGGCGGCGAGCGCCGCCTCGATCTCGTCCAGCGGATCAAGGAAATCGCCGATCAGCACGAGATCGGCGAAGCGGCTCAGGCGGTGCGCCTCGGGGAGCCCCGGCTGCGGCTTGTCGAGATGGGCCAGCGTCTCGGCCATCCGCTCGGCAGCGTTGCGGGCGAGGATCGGATCGGAAAGGCCGAGCAGGCCGATCCGCTCGCCGGCCGCCGCCAGCAATTCGCCGATGGCCAGCGTCAGCACCACGGCGCGGTCGCGCTTCGAGGCGACGGCGAGACGCGAGCGGAAATCCATCGAGGTGGAGAGGTCGGCCGAAAGCCAGATCGTGTGGGCGGCCTCCCATTCGCGTTCGCGCACATAGAGGTGCTCGTCGCGCGCCGAACGGCGCCAGTCGATCCGGCCTGGCGCCTCTCCGGCGACGAAGGGACGAAACTGCCAGAATGTCTCGCCCGGTCCCGAGCGCCTGCGGCCATGCCAGCCGGCAAGAACCGTGGTCGCGATCCGCCGCGCCTCGACGAGAAGGCCGGGGAGACTGTCGGCCAGGCCCTTCGCTTCGGCCAGCGAGCGGTGGATGGATCCTGCGGTTGGAACGGCGGCTCGAACTTCCGTCACATCCTCATCCTATGCGGGACTTGAGCGTGCCGATGACATCACGCACGGTGAGCCCGTCGGCGCGCGCCGCGAAGCTCAGGCTCATGCGGTGCTGCAACACCGGCTCGGCCAGCGCCACGACATCGTCGACCGATGGCGCATAGCGCCCGTCGATCAGCGCGCGGGCGCGGACGGCGAGCATCAGCGCCTGGCTGGCGCGCGGGCCGGGACCCCAGGCGATGACGCTGGCGAGCTTCTTGTCGCTGTTCTCGCCCGGGCGAGCCGAACGAACCAGCTCCAGGATCGCCTCGACGACGCTGGCGCCGACCGGCAGGCGGCGGACGAGCTGCTGGATGTTTCTGAGCCCAGCCGCGTCCATGACGCGTTCCGGCGTCGCATCCGATGTTCCTGTCGTCTCGAACAGCATGCGCCGCTCCGCGTCGCGATCAGGATAGACAACGTCGATCTGCAGCAAGAAACGGTCCAACTGCGCTTCGGGCAGTGGATAGGTGCCTTCCTGCTCGAGCGGGTTCTGCGTGGCGAGCACATGGAAGGGGGCCGGCAGGTCATAGCGCTGGCCGGCAATGGTGACATGATATTCCTGCATCGCCTGCAACAGCGCCGATTGCGTGCGCGGGCTGGCGCGGTTGATCTCGTCGGCCATCAGCAGCTGCGCGAAGATCGGCCCCTTCAGGAAACGGAAGGAGCGATGGCCCTCGGCGTCCTGGTCCATCACTTCGGAGCCCAGAATATCAGATGGCATAAGGTCGGGCGTGAACTGGACCCGGCGCTCGTCAAGCCCGAGCACGGTGCCGAGCGTCTCGACCAGCTTGGTCTTGGCGAGGCCCGGAACGCCGACCAGCAGCCCGTGGCCGCCCGACAGCAGCGTGACGAGCACGCGCTCGACGACGGTTTCCTGGCCATAGATGAGTTTGCCGATCGCCGCGCGCGCCGCATGGATCGTGGCGACGGCGGCATCGGCCTCGGCGATGATCTGGCTCGGATCGGAGCCGGCGAGGGAGGTCTGATTGAACGCGCTCATATCGGCCCATATAGTTTCGGTTGAGGCGGGGGCGAGATCCGGTGACTCGATCTTCCGCACAATCTTCGCACGATCGGCATGCGGACGTCAGCCGCCCCGCCGAAAGGTTCTATGTAGCATGTCAGGGTCAAAGCAGGGCGAAACCAAGGCCGGCGATGTTTCGCCGCTCGGGACGCGGGCTGAACAACTGATCGCGGAGGCGGCCGCGATGCCGGGCCCGGCGCCGGTTCATCTGTGGAACCCGCCCGATTGCGGGCGGATCGACATCCGGATCGACCGCGCCGGGACATGGTTCCACGAGGGCGAGCCGATCCGCCGCGAGGCGTTGGTGCGCCTTTTCGCGCGCGTATTGCGTCGCCAGGCGGATGGCGGCTTCGTGCTCGTCACGCCGGTCGAGAAGTTCGCCATCAGCGTCGAGGACGTGCCGTTCCTGGCGGTCGAGCTGATCGTGGATGACGAGGGCGGCGTGCCGCGCCTGCTGTTCGTGACCAATCTCGGCGAGGTCGTGCCGCTCGACGCCGATCATCCGCTGCGGATCGCCGTGCCGGATGCGTCCGACGGTCTGGTGCCCTATCTGACCGTCCGGCCGGGGCTGGAGGCGCGGCTGACCCGTTCGGTGGTCCATGACCTCGTGGAGGCCGCATCGGTCCGTGGCGACACGCTCGGCGTCTGGTCGGCCGGTCAATTCTTCGTCATCGGCGCGGCCGGGGAGACGGTTGGCGCATGATGGCGGCCGAGAGCCTCGATCCTTTCCTGCCCGAGCGCTTCTTCGATCATGCGCGCCACCTGCTGGCGCCGATCGGCAGCGGACGCGACGTCGCAGGCGAGCGCGTGATCAATCCCGAGTTTCACCCGCCGGCCGGGTTCCGCGCGCGCGAGGCGGCGGTGCTGATCCCCATCGTCGCGCGCGAGCGGCCCACCGTGATCCTGACGCGGCGCACGGCCTTCCTGCGCAAGCATGCGGGGCAGATCGCCTTTCCCGGCGGCAGCGTCGACCCCGGCGACCGCGATGCGGCAGCCGCCGCGCTCCGCGAGGCGCAGGAAGAGATCGGCCTCGATCCCGTCCTTGTCGAGCCGATCGGCTATCTCGATCCCTATATTGCCGGCACGGGGTTCAGGATCCTGCCCGTCGTGGCGCGCGTGGCTCCCGATCACCAGCTCGCGCTCAATCCACACGAAGTCGAATCGGCCTTCGAAGTGCCGCTCTCCTTCCTCATGACGCCGGAGAACCACCGGCTCGGCAGCCGCGAACTCGATGGCGCGCGACATTTCTTTTACGAAATGCCGTATGACGATCACTATATCTGGGGGATCACGGCGGGAATCATCCGCGGCCTCTATGAACGATTGTTTGCCTGACCATGCTCCGATTTACCGGCTTCACGATCGTCTGCTTCCTGTCCCCCTTCATCGCCTATGGGGCCTGGCGCTTCATCACGGCCGGCATCGTGCCGGGTCGTGAGGTCTGGGCGACGAAGGTCTGGATGCGGCTCTCCGGCGCGGGTATCCTCGCCACGCTGCTTGCCATCGCCATCCTGGTCCATCTGTCGGGCGGCGAGGCGGGGCGGACCTATCATCCCGCCCGGTTCGAGAACGGGCAACTCATTCCCGGGGCTTTCGACTGATGGTGCCACCGCTGCGCGATGCGCCTTTTCTGACCGATCCGCTGGTGCGGCATGTGCTGAGTCTCCTGTCGCAGGACGGCGACGAGGCGCGCGTCGTCGGCGGCGCCGTTCGTAACGCCCTGCTCGGCCTGCCGGTCGCCGATGTCGATATCGCGACGACGATGCTGCCCGAGGCCGTCATGGCACAGGCGATCGCAGCCGGCCTGAAGGCGGTCCCGACCGGCATCGAGCACGGAACGGTCACGGTGATCGGCCAGCATCGTGCCGTCGAGGTCACGACGCTGCGCGAGGATATCGAGACCGACGGGCGCCGCGCCGTGGTGCGCTTCGGCCGCGACTGGGCGGCGGATGCCGCGCGGCGGGATTTCACCATCAACGCGATCTCGGTCGATCTCGACGGCATCCTGCACGACACCGTCGGCGGCCTCGACGATCTCGCGGCGCGGCGCGTGCGCTTCATCGGTTCCGCCGAGACCCGCATCGCCGAGGATCGCCTGCGCGTTCTTCGCTTCTTCCGCTTCCACGCCGCCTATGGCACCGGCAAGCCGGATGCCGAAGGGCTTTCCGCCGCGATCCGCGCCCGGCAAGACCTGGGCGAACTCTCGGCCGAGCGGATCGGGCAGGAAATGCGCAAGCTCGTCGTCGCGGCCGGCGCGGTCGAGACGGTGGCGATCATGCAGGAAAGCGGCATCCTGCCGCTCATCACCGCGAGCGTGGCCGATCTCGCCGCCTTCGCGCATCTCACCGATTTCGAGGACGGCCCCCCCATTCCCGCGCTTCGCTTCGCGACGCTGTTCGCGCGGGTTGGCGAGGATGTCGATCGCATCGCGCTGCGGCTGCGACTTTCCAATGGCGAGCGGCGGCGGATGAGGGCGGCGCTCGAGGCCGCAACGGCGCTGCCGTCGCGCAACACGATTTCCGACCACGCTCTGCTCTATGCGATCGGCCGCGAGGCCTTCTTCGACGGCCTCGCGCTCGCCTCGGCGCGCCGCATGATTCCGACCGAGGAGGCCGCAACGCGCAAGCGCGCCGCCTCGGCCTGGGCGATCCCGACCTTTCCGCTCGCCGGCCGCGATGTCGTCGAGAGCGGCATTGATCGCGGTCCGCTGGTCGGGCTGATCCTGCGCCATCTCGAGCGCGGCTGGATCGAGGAGGATTTCGCGCCCGATGCGGAGGAACTCCGCCGGCGCCTGCAGGGCATGATCGCCGCGGCCCAGCAACAGCAGCAACAGCAATAAAAAAGGGCCCCGTCGGGGCCCTTTTTCGTTGAGATCGACGACCGCGTGCCGGTCAGTGGGCGATGTTCGCCCAGATCTTCTTCTTGGTGTAGTAGAGCAGGCCCGCAAAGACGATCAGGAACAGGATCACCTGGAAGCCCGTGCGCTTGCGTGCGTCGAGATGCGGCTCGGCCGCCCACATCAGGAACGCCGACACATCGCGCGAATACTGGTCCACCGTCTCGGGCGTGCCGTCGGTGTAGGTGACCTGGCCGTCGGAGAGCGGCGGCGGCATGGCGAGCGACGGCCCGCTGATGAAATGCGGGTTGTAGTGGCCGCCCGGCGGCACCGTGACGCCCGCGGGCGGATCGGTATAGCCGGTCAGCAGGCCGTGAATATAGTCCGGGCCGCCTTCCTCATACTGGGTGAAGAAGTCGAGGATGAACCAGGGGAAGCCGCGCTCGACGGCGCGGGCCTTGGCCATCAGCGACAGATCCGGCGGTGCCTTGCCATTATTCGCGGCGGCGGCGGCCTGCGGATTGGGGAACGGCGAGGGGAAACGGTCGGACGGGCGGCCGGGCCGCTCGAACATGTCACCCGCATCGTTCGGACCGTCCTGGACCTGGAAGGTCGCGGCGAGCGTCTTGACCTGCTCTTCGCTGAAGTGCGGGCCACCCTCGTCGGCGAGGTTGCGGAAGCTGACGAGATGCATCGAATGGCAGTTCGAGCAGACTTCCTTGTAGACCTGATAGCCGCGCTGCAACTGCGCGGTATCGAAGCGGCCGAACACGCCGGCGAAGCTCCATGATTCAAGCGTCGGCTTGATCATCGGATAGTGCGGCGTCTCGCCCTCGGCGGCGGCATGGCCGCCGGCTGCGGGCTCTTCGGCCGCGCTGGCGATGCCGCCCGCCAGTGTCGCTGTCGCGACACCGAGCGAGAGGGCGAAGGTCAGCCGCGCGATGCTCTTGGTAAGCGTCTTCATCATGATCCTGTCCCGCCGCTTACTTGGTCTGCGGTGCGGATGGCGCACCCGCCGTAACGGCGGCCGCACCCTTGCCGAGCACCGATTCGGTGATGGACGCCGGAAGCGGCAGCGGCTTCTCGAACAGGCCGAGCAGGGGCAGGATCACCAGGAAGTGGAAGAAGTAATAGACCGTCAGGATACGCGAGGCGATGACGTAACCGCCTTCCGGCGGTGCCGAGCCGAGATAGCCGAGACCGATCGCGACCGCCACGAAGATCCAGAAGAACTGGCGATAGAGCGGGCGGAAATTGGCCGAGCGCACCTTGGACGTATCGAGCCACGGAACCGCGAACAGCACCGCGATCGCGCCGAACATGCAGATCACGCCGCCGAGCTTGGACGGGATCGAACGCAGGATCGCGTAGAACGGCAGGAAGTACCATTCGGGCACGATATGCGCCGGCGTCACGAGCGGGTTCGCCTCGATATAGTTGTCGGCGTGGCCCATATAGTTCGGCAGGTAGAACACGAACCAGCAATAGAGGATCAGGAAGCAGACCAGTCCGAACGCATCCTTCACCGTGAAATAGGGGTGGAAGGGGAGCGTGTCCTGCTTGTCCTTGACCGAGACGCCGGTCGGGTTGTTCGAGCCGGGAATATGCAGTGCCCAGATGTGCAGGATCACCACGCCGGCGATCATGAAGGGCAGCAGATAGTGCAGCGAGAAGAAGCGGTTCAGCGTCGCATTATCAACCGAGAAGCCGCCCCAGAGCCAGATCACGATCTTCTCGCCGACCAGCGGAATGGCGGAGAAGAGGTTGGTGATCACGGTCGCGCCCCAGAAGGACATCTGTCCCCAGGGCAGCACATAGCCCATGAAGCCCGTCGCCATCATCAGCAGGAAGATGATCATGCCGAGGACCCAGAGGACCTCGCGCGGGTTCTTGTAGGAGCCGTAATAGAGGCCGCGGAAGATGTGGATGTAGACGGCGATGAAGAACATCGACGCGCCATTGGCGTGCAGATAGCGCAGCAGCCAGCCATAATTCACGTCGCGCATGATGCCTTCGACGGAGTTGAAGGCGAGCGAGGCATGCGGCGTGTAGTGCATGACGAGCACCACGCCCGTGGCGATCTGGGCCACCAGCATGAAGGCGAGAATGCCGCCGAAGGTCCACCAGTAGTTCAGGTTCCGCGGATTCGGGAACACGATGAACGAGGAATGGATCAGGCCGCCGATCGGCAGGCGCGCCTCGAACCATTTCAGCAATGGATTTTGCGGGTTGTAGGTCGAATGTCCGGCCATGTGTATGTCCTCCCGCTCAGCCGATCTTGATCTTGGTGTCGCTCAGGAAGGAATAGACCGGAATGGCCATATTCTCCGGCGCCGGACCCTTACGGATGCGGCCGGCCGTGTCGTAGACCGAGCCGTGGCACGGGCAGAACCAGCCGGAATATTCGCCCTGCTGGCCGAGCGGAATGCAGCCGAGATGGGTGCAGACATTGACCATGACGAACCAGTTTTCCTTGCCGGTCGCGGCGCGGTTGGCGTCGGTCGCCGGTGCGTCGGCCGGAAGGTTGCCGTTGCGGGCGATCGGGTCCTTCAGCTCGGAAAGCGGAGCGTCCTTGGCGGCGCTGACTTCTTCGGCCGTGCGGTTGCGGATCACGACCGGCTTGCCGCGCCATTTGACGGTCACGGATTCGCCGGTCTGGATCGAGCCGATATCGACCTCGGTGGAAGCGAGGGCGAGAGCGGAGGCATCGGGGTTCATCTGGTCGATGAACGGCCAGACGACCGCCGCGAGCCCGACCGCGCCCACGGCGCCGGTCGCGATGTAGAGAAAGTCGCGTCGGGTCGGTTCTACCGCAGCGCTCTGTGCCAAGATTTCTCCCCTCTCATTCGATCGAAGGCGGACGCCTTCGGCCGTTCCGTACCCGAGCGCCAGAAAGGATCCCCCCGATGGCACCCGCAGGCCGGAACTTGAGGCAGATCAAGTCGATCTTCCTCGAACTGGTTTAGAAGCTGTTTAGCCATCGTCCGGCCGCAATGTCCAGAGAGCGGAGGGGCCTTGCGCACATTGTCGCGGCAGTGCGCGGCCCGCCGGAAGCGTTGGTGCCTGTCGGCCTCTCGCCTGGTTTCTGCTCTTCCCGCCTCCCGATCATCTACCGGGTGGCCATGGTCGAGCGCCTGCCCCTCCGCGCCATGGCCACTCCATCCCCCATGCGTCGTCACCGCCGGGTCACACCCGGCCATGATAGAGCGAGTTGATGTCGCCCCGGCGGCCGGTTGCCCGCCTCCGGCTCAGCCGTCCTCGCCGCGGGCGATCGACGAGAAGCGGGTCAGGAGGCGGCCGAAGGCGGCGAGGTCTTCCGAGGACCAGTCGTGGAAATGGTCTTGCAGGATGACGCGCTTGTGCATCTCGAAGCGCGCGAACAGGACGCGGCCCTTTTCCGATAGCCGCAACACGCTGCGTCGGCCGTCGTCCTGCGCCGGGACGCGGAGCACATAGCCGCGCTTGACCGCCTCGGCGACGAGGCGGCTCGCCTGGGAGGGGTCGACGCCGAGGCTCGCCGCGACGGTGCCCACCGCGACGCCGGCCGGATCAGCCTCGCCGCGCTGAACGGCGTGCAGCACTTCGATCAGGCCCGAATCGACATCGGCGCCGAGTTCATCGAGGACGCGGCGTCCGAGCGACTGCCGCGCCATGCTGCGGCGGATGCGTCCGAGTGCTGCATCGATGCACGCAATGTCGTCCATCCGCGCCGGGTCGCTGGCGGCATGGTTGTTCGCGTCGGGATCGGGCGTCGTGCGCGCGCCAGCTTGATGATCGGTCCTGCTCATGCCCGCAATCCTAGCATCGGTCCACCGTCCCGCAGCAAGTTTATGATCGACGCACTTATATGCTATAGACATATGTGTGAGTTACGCATATAAATAGCCCGTCGGGAGCCGGTGATGGTGCCGGGCGCCCTGGAGAGCGGGAAGGACAGGATTATGGTTCAGGAAACGGGCAGCGAACTCTATCGCGTCGACAAGTTCGTCGTGCCGGCGGGATTGCGCGATGCGTTCATCGAGCGGATCGAGCAGACCCACGCCGTGCTGCGGCAGCAGGAAGGGTTCGTGCGCGACTACATTCTCGAGCAGGAATCGGGGCCCGGCGAATTCAACATCGTGACGCTGGTCGAGTGGGCCAGCGCCGATGCGATCGGGAAGGTCACCGCCGCCGTGCTGAAGCGCCATGCCGAGATCGGCTTCGACCGGCAGGCATTCCTGGCGCAGCCGGGTGTGAAGGCCGACATTGCGAGCTATCGACGGCTGGGGATCTGAGCCGGCGGCGAGACCCTCGCCCGTTCCACTCCCGCCGGGACGGGAGAGGGCAGGGCGAGGGCGTCACGTCAGGCCGCGTCGAGGTCGAGGAAGCCACCCGACTGGCGGCGCCAGAGGCTGGCATAGAGCCCGTTCTGGCGCAGCAGCTCCTCATGGCTGCCGGTCTCGACGATGTGGCCTTTGTCGAGCACGATCAACCGGTCCATGGCGGCGATGGTCGACAGGCGGTGGGCGATCGCGATCACCGTCTTGCCGGCCATCAGGCGGAAGAAGCTCTCCTGGATCGCCGCCTCCACCTCCGAATCGAGCGCCGAGGTCGCCTCGTCCAGGATCAGGATCGGCGCGTCCTTCAGCAGGACGCGGGCGATCGCGATGCGCTGGCGCTGGCCGCCTGAGAGCTTGACGCCGCGCTCGCCGACATGGGCATCGAGGCCGATGCGGCCATGCGGATCGGAGAGGCCGCCGATGAACTCGGCCGCATGCGCCTGATGCGTCGCCTCGACGACTTCGGCCTCCGTGGCATTGGGCATGCCGTAGAGAATGTTGTCGCGCACCGAGCGATGCAGCAGCGAGGTATCCTGCGTGACGAGGCCGATCTGGCGGCGCAGGCTGTCCTGCCTCACATTGGAGACGTTCTGCCCGTCGATCAGGATCTGCCCGCTCTCCACGTCGTAGAAGCGCAGCAGCAGGTTGACCAGCGTCGACTTGCCCGCGCCCGAGCGGCCGACCAGCCCGACCTTTTCGCCGGGTTTGATCGTGAAGGAGAGGTCCTCGATGATCCCGCCCTTCTTGCCGTAGTGGAAGCGGACATTATCGAAGCGGATCTCGCCCTTGTCGGCGACGAGGTCCCGCGCGTCGGGCTTGTCGAGCAGCGCATAGGGCCGCGCGATCGTCTCGAGGCCTTCCTGCACCGTGCCCATCTGCTCGAAGATGCCGATCGACACCCACATGATCCAGCCGGACATGTTGGTGATGCGGATCGCGAGGCCCGAGGCGAGCGCGATCGCGCCGAGCGTGATGTCGTTCATGGACCAGAGCCATATCGCGAGGGCGCCCGTGCCGACGACGAGAATGCCGTTCAGCGTCGAGACGGTCGCGTTCATCAGCGTGATCAGCCGTGTCTCGCTGCGAAACGTCTCCGTATGCTGGACGAGCGATTCCTTGGCGTATTCGTCCTCGCGGTCGGGATGGGCGAACAGCTTCACCGTCTGCACATTGGTGTAGCTGTCGACGATGCGGCCCGTGACGAGCGAGCGCATCTCCGACATGATCGTGGCGCGGTCGCGGATGCGTGGCACGAAATAGACCAGCGTCGTGACATAGGCGAGGATCCAGCCGATGAGCGGCATGGCGAGCCGCCAATCCGCGCTCCAGAAGATGACGAGGGCGGAGCCGGCGAAAATCGTCACGAACCAGAGCGCGTCGATCACCTGCACCACCGATTCGCGCAGCGCCGGCCCGGTCTGCACGATCTTCGAGGCGATACGGCCGGCGAAATCATTGGCGAAGAAGGTGATCGACTGGCGCATCACGTAATGATGCGTCTGCCAGCGGATCATGTTGGTGAAGGAGGGCGCGATCGCCTGCTGGTTCAGCAGGTCGTGCGCCACCTGCGCGATCGGGCGCGCGATCAGGATCACGAAGCCCATCCACAGGAAGGTCGGGCCGTAATCGGCCATGATCTGCGTCGGGGAGGTCGCCTTGAGCAGGTCGACGATCGAGCCGATATAGCGCAGCATCGAAATTTCGATCAGCGACACGACGAGGCCGACGGCCATCAGCGCGAGCAGATAGGGCCAGACCTGACGGCAGTAGCGCCAATAGAAGCCGAGCAGGGTCGCCGGCGGCATCGTCTCGTCATGGGCGCGGAACGGATCGATGAGGTTTTCGAAGAAGCGGAACATGGTGGACCCCGAAAGAAAGGCAGGAGCGGCGCGGACGGAAGGGTGCGGGAGGCGGCACGCGGCGCGGCCCTGGCGGGACACGCGCAAGCGACGGCCCGGCCGCGGAAAAGCCTGATGAACGATCGGAATGCTGATGCCCGGAAGACGCCTGTGGCGTCAGTACGGGCCGCTCGATCGATTACGTGTCAGATAAGGAAAGTGGCAGTCATCTGACGCAGGCACATCGCGGACCGGTTGTTCGAACGGACATTATCCATACAACCCTCCATGCCTTGCGCGCCGCTCTTCCCGATGAAGAGCTCATGACCAACAATTGTCTTATAGCCGCATGACAAATGCCGTTGCAGTCCCAATCTGCGCGGTCGCAGGCGTTTCGACTTGGCTGTTGCCGTTGGGTGACAGTGGAGTTCGTGGCGGTTTGCCGGCTCTCCCGCGAGGAGAGGGACAGTGGTCAAATGGGCGACGCTACTCCGCCGCGATCTCGTGCGGGGCGCGGTCGCCGAGGAAGCCGCCGGACTGGCGGGCCCAGAGCGCGGCGTAGAGGCCTTGTGCGGCCAGGAGCTCGGCATGCGTGCCGGTCTCGACGACGCGGCCGTCATCCATCACGACGAGGCGGTCCATCGCCGCGATGGTGGAGAGGCGGTGCGCGATGGCGATCACCGTCTTGCCCTCCATCAGCGTTTCGAGCTTCTCCTGGATCACGGCCTCGATCTCCGAATCGAGCGCCGAGGTGGCCTCGTCGAGAACGAGGATCGGCGCGTCCTTCAGCAGCACGCGGGCAATGGCGATGCGCTGGCGCTGGCCGCCAGAGAGCTTGACGCCGCGCTCACCGGTATGTGCGTCATAGCCGGTGCGCCCGCGCGGATCGGCGAGGCCGGCGATGAAGCCGTCGGCCGAGGCCTGCCTCGCCGCGGCGATCACGGCGGCATCGTCCGCATCGGGCCGGCCATAGCGGATATTATCGCGGATCGAGCGGTTCAGGAGCGCGGTATCCTGCGTCACCACGCCGATGGCGGCGCGCAGCGAACCCTGCGTGACGGTCGAGATATCCTGCCCGTCAATGCGGATCGCGCCGGCCTCGACGTCGTAGAGGCGCAGGAGCAGGCTCACCAGCGTCGTCTTGCCGGCGCCGGAGCGGCCGACGAGGCCGATGCGCTCGCCGGGCCTGATCGTCAGATCGACGCCGCGCAGCACCGGCGTCTTGCCGCCATAGGCGAAGCCGACATGGTCGAAGGCGATCTCGCCCTTGGTGACCACCAGTTCCGCCGCATCGGGCTGGTCGATCAGGCCGTGCGGGCGGGCGATGGTGCGCATGCCGTCCTCGACCGTGCCGACATTGTCGAACAGGCCGGTCAGCGTCATCATCACGCGGCCCGACATGACGGTCAGCCGCATGACGAGGCCGAGCGCCACGGCGGTTTCGCCGGCGCTCATGCCGCCATGGGTCCAGAGATAGACCGAGGCCGCGCCCGTCGCACCGATCAGGAGCGCGTTGGAGAATTGCAGCAGGATCGACAGCGTCGTCAGCAGACGGTTCTGGTCGAGCAGACGGTTGGTCTGGTCTGCGATCGCGGTCCTGGCTGTCTCTTCCTCGCGGCCGTCGCGGGCGAAGAGCTTCACCGTCTGGATGTTGCCGTAGATGTCGGCGAGCTTGCCGGTGAGCAGAGAGCGCGCTTCCGAGGCGGCGGCGGCGCGCTTGCGCACGCGCGGCACGAAATAGGCGGCGAGGCTCGCCAGCACGGCCACCCAGATCACGAGCGGCACGGCCATGACGAGGCTGACATCGGCGAAGATGAACAGGGCCGAGACGACGAAGACCGAGATCACCCAGAGCGCATCGATGACCTGCGTGATCGATTGCGTCAGCGCCGAACCGGTCTGGACGATCTTGGTGACGATGCGGCCGGAGAAATCGTTCTGGAAGAACGAATAGGACTGGCCGATCACATGGAGATGGTTGAGCCAGCGCACGCGGGCGGTGAGCGCCGGCGGCAGGGTCTGGTTCGAGAGGATGGTCTGGATCGCATTGACCAGCGGCCGCAGCACGATCACCACCAGCGCCATGCCGGCGAGCTGCCAGCCATGCTCGGCGAAGAATCCGGCCGGCTGGCCCTTTGACATCATGTCGACCAGACGGCCGACATAGGAATAGATCGCGACCTCGGCGAGCGAGACCAGCAGGCCGGCCGCCATCAGCGCGGCAACAAAGGGCCAGACAGGCTGCAGGAAATGGCGGTAGAAGGCGATCAGCCCGGTCGGCGGATCATCCTCCTCGGCAATGAAGGGATCGATCAGATGTTCGAAATAGCGGAGCATGTCCGACCCTGTATCACTTCGGCTGCCTGAGGGTCAGCCGCCACCACCGAAAATCCGGATTCATGCCCCGCATCGCCCTCTACCAGCCCGACATTCCGCACAATACCGGTGCGATCCTGCGCTTTGCCGCCTGCCTCGGCGTCGGGGTCGATATCATCGAGCCCGCCGGCTTCGATCTCTCCGATCGCGGCCTAAAGCGCGCCGGCATGGATTATGTGGAGCGCGCGGCGCTGACGCGCCACGTCTCGTTCGAAACATTCGAGAATGGAAGGCGCGCGGCGGGCGCCCGACTCATCCTGTTCTCGACCCGGGCCGAGCGATCCTATCTCGATTTCACCTATCGCGCCGATGACGTGCTGCTCTTCGGACGCGAAAGCGCCGGCGTGCCGGAGCATGTCCACAGTCAAGCCGATCAGCGGCTGATCGTTCCGATGCGGCCCGGTTTGCGTTCGATCAATCTCGCCATGACGGTTGCCATGGTAACAGGCGAAGCGCTCCGGCAGACCCACGGGCTGCCCGAGCTGACCGCTGTTCGCAAGGAAAACGAAAATGACGTTGCCTGAAGGTCTCGACGAGAAGAAAGCCCGCGCGGGCGCCTGGTTTGCCGAATTGCAGGGCCGGATCACGGCCGCATTCGAGAAGCTGGAAGACGACGCGCCGTCCTCGCTCTATCAGGGCGCGCCGGGGCGATTCGAGAAGACACCCTGGCAGCGCACCGATCATACCGGCACGCCGGGCGGCGGCGGCACGATGGCGATCATGCGCGGCCGGCTGTTCGAGAAGATCGGCGTGCACGTTTCGACGGTGCACGGCTCCTTCGCGCCGGAATTCGCCAAGGACATCCCCGGCGCCAGCGAGGACCCGCGCTTCTGGGCCGGCGGCATCTCGCTGATCGCCCATATGACGAACCCGAACGTGCCCTGCGTGCACATGAACACGCGCATGGTCGTCACGACCAGGCAGTGGTTCGGTGGCGGCGCCGACCTGACGCCGGTGCTGGATCGCCGCCGCAATCAGGACGATCCCGACGCAGTCGCGTTCCACGCTGCCATGCGCGGCGCCTGCGAGCGGCATCCGGTCGCGAACTACCAGCGCTACAAGGATTGGTGCGACGAGTATTTCTTCCTGAAGCATCGGGGCGAGCCGCGCGGCATTGGCGGCATCTTCTATGACGGCCACAATTCCGGCGACTGGGAAGGCGATTTCGCCTTCACGCAGGATGTCGGCACATCGTTCCTGACGATCTACGACGCGCTGGTGCGGGCGAATTTCGAGACGCCCTGGACTGAGGCCGACCGCGAGGAGCAGCTGATCCGTCGCGGCCGCTATGTCGAGTTCAACCTGCTCTACGATCGCGGTACGATCTTCGGCCTGAAGACCGGCGGCAATATCGACTCGATCCTGTCCTCCATGCCGCCCGTGGTGAAGTGGCCGTAGGGGCCGCTCTCAGGCGGGGGGCTCTGAACTCCATCCAGTCGGTCTCCCTGGCTCGCCCTCACTCTGGGGAGCGCAACAAGCTCTGGCCCACCCTCTCTCCCGCGGGAGCGGGGGAGAGTTGGAGAGGGGACTTCATAGGGCGAAGCCTCGGCAGTTGGCCCCCTCCCGTCCTCCCCCGCTTACGCGAGAGAGGAGAAGAAGGGCCTGCGCTCAACGCCCGGGACGCGGCCAGTTCGCATTCGCTGATTCGAACTGAGATCGACGCTGGAGAACCGAGCTACACCCGTGGGCGCACGGGATATGATTGCCGCGCATGCGTTCTCTCGGGGCGCGACCATTGTGAACCGGCATGCGGGATTTGGGCGAAATGCGGGCCTGCTTGGGGTCGCGGACTGGACGCGGCCGCGAAGCTGAGGCAAGCCTACGGCAGATAGCAGCCCATTTTCCGAAAGCCCCCATGTCCTCCGATCCGTTCGACTTTGCCGCCACCGTCCGCGCGATTCCCGACTATCCCAAGAAGGGCATCGTCTTTCGCGACATCACCACACTGCTGGGCGATGCGCGCGCGTTTCGCCGCACGATCGACGAACTGGTCCAGCCCTGGGCCGGGTCCAAGATCGACAAGGTCGCGGGAATCGAGGCGCGCGGCTTCATCGTCGGCGGCGCGGTGGCGCACCAGCTTTCGGCCGGCTTCGTGCCGATCCGCAAGAAGGGCAAGCTGCCCTATGAGACCGTCCGCGTCTCCTATGCGCTCGAATACGGCATCGACGAGATCGAGATGCATGTCGACGCCGTCGAACCGGGCGAGCGCGTCATCCTCGTCGACGACCTGATCGCGACCGGCGGAACGGCCGAGGGGGCGATCAAGCTTCTGCGCGGCAAGGGCGCCATCGTCGAGGCCGCCTGCTTCATCATCGACCTGCCGGTGCTGGGCGGCGCCGACAAGCTGCGCGCCATGGACGTGCCCGTGCGCACGCTCATCAGCTTCGACGGACATTGATCATGACGGACTTCACGATCGTCCTCGGTACGCGGATCTGGTCGACCTGGTCGATGCGGCCGTGGCTCGCGCTGCGCCGGACGGGGGCCTCGTTCGAGGAGGTCGTGATCGAGCTGCGCCGGCCCGATACGCGGGAGAACGTGCTGGCGGTGAGCCCTTCCGGCTTCGTTCCGCTCCTGATCGACCGGCGTAGCGATACGCCGATCAAGGTCTGGGATTCGCTCGCCATCGCCGAATATCTGGCCGAATCATTTCCCGAGGCAGGGCTCTGGCCGTCCGATCCGGCGGCGCGGGCCGTCGCGCGCTCGGTTTCGGCCGAAATGCATTCCGGCTTCCGGCCAATGCGCATGGCAATGCCGATGGATCTTTTTGCCCATCTGCCGGGGCAGGGGATCGATTCCGAAGATGTCGCAGCCGATATTCGCCGTATCGACCAGATCTTCTGCGATTGCCGCACAGCCTATGGCCAGTCCGGACCCTATCTCTTCGGTCATTTCACCATAGCGGATGCGATGTTCGCGCCGGTCGTCAGCCGTTTCAGGACCTATGAACCCGCGCTCACCGGGATTGCCGCCCGCTATGTCGAGACGATGCTGGCCGATGATGGGTTCATCGCCTGGGAGGAGGCGGCCCGTCGCGCCTTGTGATGATGGTGCAACATTGCGCCCATTGATCTCGGGCGCCCTTACCTCCACCCTGTCATGGGGGTACCATCTCTGCCCAATCGGGATGATGGCATGATTTCTTTCTTCGACGTTTTCAGATGGGACAGGTTCGTCGCGACCTCCGTGATCGAACTGCTCTTCTGGCTCCTGGCGGCAATGAGCGTCCTGCTCGGGGGCTACGGCCTCTTTGCCGGCCTGCAGTTCCTGTCGTCGAGCCCCATCGGCGGCCTTCTGGCCATCGCGCTCAGCATTATCGGCGGCGTGACCGGGATCGTCGGTGCGCGCGTGCTCTGCGAGGCCGTCGTCATCATGTTCCGCATGAACGACAATCTGCTCGATATCCGCGAGAATACGCTGGCCGTGGCCGAGACGCCGACTCCCGCCGCCGCCCCCCAGGCGGCCGTCGCCGAGGACCCGGAACTCGCCATGCTGGAGCGCAAGCTCGCCGAAAGCCGCGCCCAGGCGGCACGGCGGCTGGAAACGCGCGCCGTCGAGCACAGGGCGCATGAGCCGGTCATCGAGCCGAAGGCGATCGAGGTTCGCGTGCCGGAGCCGAGGGTTGAAGCACGAGTCGAGCCCAGACCCGAGCCGAGGGTCAGCGAGTCGCGTCCGGCCCGCAGCTGGGAGGTCCGCGCGCCGGAGCCGCGTCGCACCGAGCCGCGCGCCTGGGACGCGCAGCCGGGCGAGAACCGGCCGCAGGAGGGCCGGACCTATGAGCCGCGCTCGCCGGAACACCGCTCGAGCGAGACGCGCGCCGTGGAGGCGCGACTTTCGGAGCACAGGCTGCACGAGCCGAAGGCGATCCCCTCCGCGTCCGAATCGCGCCAGACCGAGCAGCGCGCCATAGAGGGACGCCTGGCCGAAAGGCGGGCGCCGGAGATCGCGGTGCCCGAGGTTCGCGCGCCCCTGCTCAAGGCCGCCGATCCGCATCTCGTCGAGCGCCTCGCCGAGCGGCATGCGAACCTCTATGCGCCCGATCCGCGCCCGTCATCGCGGACGCCGGCCCGTGTCGATGCCGAGCCAGAACTGCCGAAGGCCGCCTTGCTGGATATCGCGCCGGTTCCGCTGGCGATCGAGCCGGGCGGCGAGCGCGACGAGGCAACTTCGAAGAATGATCCGGCGACGCATGCCGAGCCCAGCCTCGATGTCGCGAGGGCACTCGAGGACGTGGTCGAGCAGGTCAAGACCGCCGTCAGCCGGGCCGTGGACGAAGAGCTGGCGCGGGAGGCGGCAGGTGCGGCGGTGAGTTCTGCGGTGGCCGAGGCCGTGTCGCCGGCCAAGGCCGATCCGAAGCCGGCCGATCCGAAACTGGCCGATCAGGGGAGCGATCCGCGTCCGACCCCGCCAAAGGGCGGCCGCAGCCGTTCGTCCAAGGCCCAAAAGGCCGCACAGCGTCAGGCCAAGACCGGCGACGCCGCCTGAGGAGCTGCCAGCATGAAACAGCGGCCGCCTCGGAGGCACCGCTGTTCTCGAGGGTCATGCGGCGCCGGGACCCGGCGCCGCGCGGGCATCAGGTATTGAAGCGGAAGAGCAGCACGTCGCCATCGGCGACGACATAGTCCTTGCCTTCGTCGCGCGCCTTGCCGGCTTCCTTGGCGCCCGCCTCGCCGCCGAGGCGGATATAGTCTTCATAGCCGATCGTCTGGGCGCGGATGAAGCCGCGCTCGAAATCGGTATGGATCACGGCGGCGGCCTGCGGCGCCTTGGTGCCGGCGGGAATCGTCCAGGCGCGGGCTTCCTTCGGGCCGACGGTGAAATAGGTGATCAGGCCGAGCAGCTTGTAGCCGGCGCGGATCAGGCGATCGAGGCCGGGTTCCTCGAGGCCGAGCGTCTCCAGGAATTCCTTCTGCTCGGCTGCGTCCAACTGCGCGATTTCGGCTTCGATCGCGGCCGAGATGACGACGCAGCCCGCGCCCTGCGCTTTCGCCATTTCGGCGACGCGCTCGGAATGCTTGTTGCCGGTGGCGGCCGAAGCCTCCTCGACATTGCAGACATAGAGCACAGGCTTCGAGGTCAGCAGGTTGAGGGCGTCGAAGGCGGCGCGATCCTCGGGCGCCACCTTGAGCGCGCGGGCCGGCTTGCCCTCGCGCAGCAGTTCCAGCGCACCCTCGATGAGCTCGACCTGCAGCTTCAGATCCTTGTCGGCGCCAGCGCGTTTCTTCAGCGGCGCGATGCGGCGCTCGAGGCTGTCGAGATCGGCGAGCATCAGCTCGGTCTCGACGGTCTCGGCGTCGGCGACCGGATCGACCCGGCCCTCGACATGGGTGATGTCGCCATCCTCGAAGCAGCGCAGCACATGGGCGACGGCGTCGACCTCGCGGATATTGGCGAGGAACTGGTTGCCGAGGCCTTCACCCTTCGAGGCGCCGCGCACGAGGCCGGCAATATCGACGAAGGTCAGCCGTGTCGGCACGATGTTCTGCGATTTGCCGATCTCGCAGAGCTTGTCGAGGCGCGGATCGGGCACGGCGACCTCGCCGGTATTCGGCTCGATCGTGCAGAACGGATAATTGGCCGCCTGCGCCGCCGCCGTCTTGGTGAGCGCATTGAAGAGGGTCGACTTGCCGACATTCGGCAGGCCCACGATCCCGCATTTGAAACCCATGATCTCTACAATCAGTTCGAATTCAGAATATCGGACGGAGCGACCCTGAACGGGTTGATGACGCGGACTGTCCGGATGAGTTGTTGATGCTGCATATCCTCGGAGAGCAGGTAGACGCAACCGGCCATTATCGCGGAAGCCACGATCGGGCAGTCCCACCAGGCCAATCGGTGTTCCTGATGGAGATCGAGCGCCAGCCCGACCGTGCGTGAATCCAGCGGAGCGGTGCAATAGGGCTGGAGATGACGGATCCACTCGGCAACTTCCGAGCTCGCCACATCCCTGAACTTCAGACCTGAAACAGAGAACGCCTCATTCAGAACCTGAGGGCTCAGCACCAGCCCATCCTGATTCCGGAGCGTCCTCAGCCAGTCCACTGACCGGCTCGCCTTGTCCGGCGTGCGTTGATCCCGACTGTAGATCAGGACGTTCGTATCCACGAAAACCCGGACGGTCATAGAAGCTCTCGTAAAGCTCGGCGCGCTTGGGAAGGGGCAGATCGGCGGAGGGCCAAAGTGGCGTGTCGAGCCAGTCGTCGGCTGAGGCCGCGGATAGAGCGCCGTCTCGTTCCCGGGACAGGCGCATACCGATCCAGCGCGACAGGCTCATGCCCGCCTTGGCCGCCTCGACGCGGGCCCATTGCGCGACAGTCTCATCCAGCGTGATGGTTACATTCTTCATGGCACGAACTCCGTGTTACACGGATTTCGTGTTTTCGTGGCGATAAGTCAATGCCGCCTATTCGCCCTTGCCGAGCAGGCGCTTCAACTGCGCGGCGAAGGGGCCATCGGCCGGCTTTTCCGCGCCGGGTGCTGCCGGCTTGTCGACGACCGGCCTGGTGATCGCCGGCTTTGCAATGACGGGCTCGGCGTCCAGCGCTTCCTGCTTCTTCTTGACCTTTTCCGGCTCGCCCGCGCGGTGCAGGCGATTGGCGAAGGTGCTGTCCTTGTCGTCGGCGAGGAGGGGAGCGTTGTCGGCGATGGCGTCGAGCAGCGGATTGATCCAGTCGCCGTCGACCTTCGCGAAATCGTGCAGGACATAGCCGTGCACGAGATCCTTGGAGCCTGGATGGCCGATGCCGAGGCGCAGGCGGCGGTAATCCTCGCCGATATGCGCGCTGATCGAGCGCAGGCCGTTATGGCCGCCATGGCCGCCGCCCACCTTCATCCGGACCTTGGCCGGCGGAAGGTCGAGCTCGTCATGCATCACGACGATGTCGGCATTGGGGATCTTCAGGAAACGGGCGGCTTCGCCAACGGCGCGGCCGCTCTCGTTCATATAGGTCTGGGGCTTCATCAGGAGCACCTTGCGCCCCGACAGCGTCCCCTCGGCAATTTCGGACTGGAAGCGCATGCGCCAGGGTCCGAAGCGATGGCGGCGGTGGATCGCATCCGCCGCCATGAAGCCGATATTGTGCCGGTTCAGGGCGTATTGGCCACCGGGATTGCCGAGGCCGACGATGAGGAGCATGACGCTACCCTTGCACTGAACCGACTGCCTCGCGGCGCCTTACTTACCCTTGGCGGGCGCGGCCGCCGGAGCCTTGGCCGGAGCCTTCGCGCCGGGCTTGCCGGTCGGAGCAGCAGCGGCGGCAGCCGCAGCGGCGACTTCCTCGGCGGTGAGCGCGACCGGAGCCACGATCGTCGCGATCGTGAAGTCACGCTCGGAGATGACCGGGGTCACGCCAGCCGGCAGCTGGACCGACGAGATATGGATCGAATCGCCAATCTCGGCACTCGCCAGGTCGACGGTGATGCGCTCGGGGATCGCGTCGACCGGAGCGTTCACTTCGATCTCGTGGCGAACGATGTTCAGCGAACCGCCAGCCTTGAGGCCGGGCGACTTGTCCTCGTTGATGAACTGCACCGGAATTTCGACGTGGAGCGTCGAATGGGCCGAGATGCGCAGGAAATCGACGTGGATCGGTTGGTCGGTGACCGGATGCAGCGCATAGTCGCGCGGCAGGACGCGGATCTTCTGGCCATCGACGTCGATGGTCGCGATCGTGGTCAGGAAGCCACCGGCATGCAGCTTGAGGAAGATGTCCTTGTGCGACAGCTCGATCGCCAGGGGGGCCTGCTTGTCGCCGTAGATGACGGCGGGAATCTTGCCTTCGCGACGCGACGCCCGGGCGGCCCCCTTGCCCACGCGGTTACGTACCGAGGCCGTGAGCTCGTAAGCGGTGCTCATCGGTATTCTCCTTGTTCAAACGAAAAATGGCCGCGGTGCCTCCAGGGGTGTCGGCGCGGCCGACGTGCTTATAGACGAAGGGGAGGCGGCGAACAAGCGCCGCTGCGGCGGAAACGAAGGGAAATGGCCGAAAACCGGCCGCCCGGGACTGGATCACCGCGCCAAATTCACCGCGCGACCATGCCCCGCGCCTTGCGTTTCGACAAACGCTCGATTAATCGGAGTATTGAAGTAAACTTTATCGACAGGCTGGCCATGTCCATTCGCCGTCATCGTGGCGAAGCGCTCTTCGCTGCATCGCTCCTCATCACGTTGATGTTGGCGGTCTCCGCCGCCTCGGCCCAGACACCGGGCGCTGCGAGCGAGCCCGCGCCGGCCGTGACGTCGGATGGCCTGCCGCCCGGCCATCCCTCGATCAACGAGATCAACACGCCGGACGAGGCCGCCGACGATCTGAGCGATGCGGTCGATCCGCGAAGCCTCCCGCATGATCTGTCGCCAATCGGCATGTTCATGGGCGCCGATCATGTCGTGAAGGCCGTGATCGGCGCGCTGGCCCTCGCCTCCGTCATGACCTGGGCGATCTTCCTCACCAAGACGCTTGAGCTTGCAGGCGTCCGCCGCCGCGCGCTCGCGCTTGGCCGGCGCATCGCTCATGCCCGTTCGCTCGCCGAGGCGGAAGACGAGATCGGGCGGCGTCGGGATGTCGGCGCGCGCATTGTTCGCGCCGCGGCCGAGGAGGTCGAGCTCTCGCACGGGCTTTCACATGAAGGCATCAAGGAGCGCGTGGTCTCGCGCTTCGACCGGATCGAGGCGGGCGCCGGTCGCGACATGGCGCGCGGCACGGCTGTCCTTGCCTCGGTCGGCTCGCTCTCGCCCTTTGTCGGCCTGTTCGGCACGGTCTGGGGCATCATGAATTCCTTCATCGGCATCAGCCAGGCGAACACGACCAATCTCGCCATCGTCGCGCCGGGCATCGCCGAGGCGCTGTTTGCAACCGGGGTCGGCCTCGTCGCCGCCATTCCGGCGGTGCTGTTCTACAACGTGTTCGCTCGTATGATCGCCGGCAACAAGGCCGCGATCGCCGATGTCTCGGCCGAGACGCTCCGCCTGCTGTCGCGCGATCTCGATCGTTCGGCGCTGCGTGGCCCGTCCCGGCTCGCGGCTGCGGCGGAGTGACGGGTCATGGCCGCACGCCTTGGAAGTCATGACGACGAACTGACCGAGAACAGCGAGATCAATGTCACGCCGTTCATCGACGTGATGCTGGTGCTGCTGATCGTGTTCATGGTGGCGGCGCCGCTCGCCACCGTCGACGCGCCGGTCGACCTGCCGCGCTCCAATGCCAAGGCCTCCCCGCGCACGGAAAAGCCGCTCTTCATCTCGATGAAGACCGACCTGACGCTGGTGCTCGGCAATGACGCGATCGAGCGCGAACAGCTCGGTGCCGCGCTCGACGCGGCGACCAGCGGCAATCGCGATGAGCGGATCTATCTGCGCGCCGACCGCAAGGTCGACTATGGCGACCTGATGGAACTCATCAACGCGCTGCGCGACGCCGGCTATACCAAGGTCGCGCTCGTCGGCATGGATGGCGGACGGTAAAGCCTGCGCGGGACTATCGGCGGGGCGAACCGGAAGGCGCCAATGGCGCCTTCACGCCTTAGATGAACAGGCTCGAAACGGACTTCTCGCTCGCCGTGCGGTTGATCGCTTCGCCGAGCAGGGTGGCGATCGAGGTCACGCGGATGTTGGCCGCGTTCTGGACTGCTTCGGTCGGGGCGATCGAATCCGTGATCACCAGTTCCTTCAGCATGGACGAGCCGATGCGCGCGACGGCGCCGCCGGAGAGCACGCCATGGGTGATATAGGCGACGACCGATTTCGCGCCCTTGGCGAGCAGCGCTTCGGCCGCGTTGCAGAGCGTGCCGCCTGAATCGACGATATCGTCGAAGAGCAGGCAATCGCGGCCCTCGACATTGCCGATGATGTTCATGACCTCGGATTCACCCGGGCGCTCGCGGCGCTTGTCGACGATGGCGAGCGGCGCATCGATGCGCTTGGCGAGCGCACGCGCACGCACCACGCCGCCGACGTCCGGCGAGACGACCATGACGTTCTGGAGCTCGTAATGCTCTTTGATGTCGCGCGTGATCACCGGCACGGCGAAGAGATTGTCGGTCGGGATATCGAAGAAGCCCTGGATCTGGCCCGCATGCAGGTCGAGCGTGAGCACGCGGTCGGCGCCGGCATGGGTGATCAGATTGGCGACGAGCTTGGCGGAAATCGGGGTGCGCGGGCCGGCCTTGCGGTCCTGGCGGGCATAGCCGAAATAGGGCAGCACCGCCGTGATGCGGCGAGCGGAGGAACGGCGCAGCGCATCGATGATGATGAGCAGTTCCATGAGGTGGTCATTGGCGGGGAAGCTCGTCGACTGAATGACGAACACGTCCTCTCCGCGAACGTTTTCCTGGATCTCGACGAATACTTCCTGGTCGGCAAAGCGTCGAACCATGCATTTGGCGAGCGGAATTTCGAGATAGGTGGCGATCGCCTCGGCGAGCACCCGGTTGGAGTTTCCGGCAACCAGCTTCAAGGTTTCGGGTCCCGTCATCGGAGGTCGAGAATAGGAAAAGGCTCCGTCGGGAGCCAATTGTTCGGGCGGCGGCGTTGTATCAACTGCGATGGCGCACTGCAAATGCGATTCGCGCCCGCAGGTAAAGTGCGCTTCTTGTCTCGGGCCCGGCGTTGCGCCGGAGCGCGCGGCCGATCAGGACGAACCCGAGCCGGCCGGGGCCGTTCCCCAGCCCACAATGCCGCCAATGGTCCGCCGCGCCACGTTGATCGTCGTGTCCTGGGTAACGCCGCCCCAGGGGTCCTGCGAGCCCGTGGAGGAGGTTTCCTGGCCCGATATGCGATGCACACGGCGGCCGCTCGTGTCGAATATGTCCCAGACATAGACGAGTATGGTGCCGGAGCTGTCGCCCACCGCGGAGAGATAGCCCTTGACCACATAGGTCGCCGTCGGGTCGCCGGCGGGGACGAGCGTCACATGCTGCGCGAACGCCTCGCGGCCGAGCTGGGCCGAGAGGTTGTTCAATATGCTGGCCGGCGCGCCGGTCACGGGTGCGAAGGAAAACTTGGCATCGGCGAACGGAACGGCGGGCGGCGCCGGCACAGTCGGCGCGCCATTTCCCGTCGCAGAACCGATCACCGGCTGCTCGCCTGAACCACCTGATCCGCCGGGCTGATTAGCAGTGCCACATCCGGCCAAAACGGATGCGAGCAGCAGCGCGAAGCCGATGCTCCAAACGGAATTTCTCTTAACCATCATGGCGATCGTCCTTCCGGCGCGGTCGTCCAAGACCCCCTTGCTTGTCTAACGGCAAATCGCCATGCGGTCTAGAATAGAGGGCGGCAGAACGACGATTGTCGGTGGAGTTTTCTTCTCCGCGCCCTCATTTCGCGAGGGCGATCGCGTGCAGCAACCGCCCATAGTCGGGCTCGGCGGCATGGGTCGTGCGACGGTAGGAAAAGAAGCGCGCGGGATCGGCATAGGTGCAGAGCGCGAGATCGTCGACGGTGCCGAGTCGGGCGGCCCGCAGGCGCATGCCGATATAGGCGGGAAGATCGAAGCGGTGATGCTCCGGCCGCTCCGAGCGCACGAAGAAGCGGGCATTGGCAGGGTCGGCGGCGACGAAGCGGGCGTGGAATTCCGGCCCGACTTCATAGGCGGCGGCCGAAATGGTCGGGCCGAGCACGGCGACGATGCGCTCTCGCCGCGCGCCGAGGCCTTCCATGGCGGCAACGGTCGCCTCGAGCACGCCGGTGAAGGCACCCTTCCAGCCGGAATGGGCCGCGCCGATCACCCGAGCCTCGGCATCGGCGAAGAGGATCGGCCCGCAATCGGCGGTTCCGATGCCGATCGCGATGCCCGGCCTTGCTGTGACGACGGCGTCGGCCTTCGGGCCTGCGCCCGGTGCCCAGACCTCGTCGACCACCACGACATCGGGGCTGTGGACCTGATACGGGGTAGCGAGGCGGTCGGGGGCGACACCGAGATCGGCCGTGACGCGGGCACGGTTTTCGAGCACGTTCAGGCGCTCATCCGCCGAGCCGACGCCGCAATTCAAGCTCGCATAGATGCCGTCCGAAACGCCGCCGGCGCGCGTGTAGAAGCCGTGGCGGATGCCGGGCAGGGCGGAGAGAGCGTCGGCTGTGATCTTCATCGAATATCCTCAGGCAAAGGGCGGCAAAGCGAGGCCGGGGGCTGCGACGGCGAGAACCTTGAACAGCGTCCCCATCGCCTCGGGGCCGGCGAGGCGCGCGACGGCCGAGCGTATCGCGTCCTGGGTTTCGGCATCCTTGCCGGCACCAAGCCGGCCGGCGCGTTCGAGGAGGCCGAGGGCGAGCAGGAAATCGCCCTGCGTCCAGATCGGTGCGGGCGTGGCGCCATGGGCGGCCGCGATGCGGGCGAGCAGGCCGAAATCGACATGGACGGTCAGGTCCGCCTCGCCGGGATGAGCGAGCGGATCGTCGAACTGATGCGCGCGGACGGCCTGCAGCGTATCGCCCGTGCCGATCCCGGCATGACCATAATCGATTGCGAGCAGGGCGCCGCCGAAGCGCACCAGCCGCTCGGCGATCGCCGCCATGATCGCGGCGCTGACCGAGGCGATCTCGACCAGCGCGCCGTCCGGCAGGTTCGGATCGGCGCCTTCGAAATGCGCATCGGGACGAAGGCCGAAGATCAGGCGGCCATCTTCCACGCCGACCATGCGCTCGGCCCAGCCCGTGCCGACGCGCAGGAACTGGCGAACCGGCAACGCGTCGAAGAATTCGTTGGCGATGATGATCACCGGACCATCCGGCAGGTCTTCGATGCGATCGGCCCATGCGATGTCATGCGCCGCGAGCGTCGCCTGCTGGCGGGCTCGCAGCCTTGGGCTCGTCTCGACCATGACGATCCGCGCGGCGGCCTCGAAGGCCGGCTGAGCGCGGGCGGCGCGGAGCGCGTCGGCCATCAGCGTGCCGCGGCCGGGACCGAGCTCTGCGAGCACGAAGGGGTCGGGCCGCCCCATCCGGTTCCAGGTCTCGACGGCCCAGAGCCCGATCAACTCGCCGAACATCTGGCTCACTTCCGGCGCGGTGATGAAGTCGCCAGCCGTGCCGAAAGGTTCGCGCGCCATGTAATAGCCGTGCTCGGGATCGCCGAGGCAGGCCGCCATATAGTCGGCGATGGTGATTGGGCCGAAATTCTCGATCCGGCCGAGCAGCCTTTCGCCGAGCGGCGTCAGCGTTGCGCCCGCCTGCGTCATGCGCCGCCCATGGGCCGGCGCATCACGACCACCAGCAGGATGATGCCGGCAAGGACCAGCGGCAGCGAAAGCAGCATGCCCATGGTGAGGCCGCCGGAGAAATAGCCGATCTGGATGTCGGGCTCGCGGAAGAACTCCGAGACGATGCGCGCGAGGCCATAACCGATCGCGAAGACCGCCGAGACGAAGCCAGACTGCTTGAGCCGCAATTGCGAGTGCGTGAAGAAGCGCAGCACGAGGAAGAGCAGCAGCCCTTCGAGCGCCGCTTCATAGAGCTGGCTCGGATGGCGCGGCTGGTCGTCGGCATTGGGAAACACCATCGCCCAGGGCACGTCGGTAGCGCGGCCCCAGAGCTCGCCATTGATGAAATTCGCGATCCGCCCGAGCATCAGGCCGATCGTGACGCCGGGTGCCACGACATCGATCAGCGACCAGACCGGAATGCGGCGTGAGCGGGCGAAGAGCACCATGGCGACGACAGTGCCGAGGAAGCCGCCGTGAAACGACATGCCGCCATGCCAGACGGCGAAGATCTCGGCAGGTGCCGCCATGAAGCGCGCGAAATCATAGAACAGCACATAGCCGATCCGCCCGCCCAGTATGATGCCGAGCGTCGCCCAGACGACGAGATCGTCGATGTCGATCGGCTTGATCGGCGCGCCGCCGGGGCCCCAGAGCTTCGGGCTGCCGACGAGGCGCTTCGCGTACCACCAGCCGAACAGGATGCCGACGATATAGGCCAGCGCATACCAGCGGATCGCGAACGGCCCGACCGAGATCAGCACCGGATCGATGGCGGGAAAGGGCAGGACATAGAGCATGAGGGGCTCCGACAGGGACCGGGCCGCATTGGTGCGCTGATCCGGGGGAAAGGGTCAAGTCCGGCGCGCGTGACGCTCTGCCACCCTTGTTCCGGCTCGTCCGGCCGCCCATAGTAGAATGAGTTGATCTGTCCCTCGGAGGTTTCCATGGACCAGGGTTCGAACCGCCTGTTCGACGAATTCGCGAAACTGATGACGGATGCCGCCGGCGTTGCGCAGGGCGTCAAGCGCGAAGCCGAGACGGTGATGAAGCATCAGGCCGAGCGCTTCTTCTCGGACATGGATTTCGTCAAGCGCGAGGAATTCGATGTCGTGCGCGAAATGGCCCAGAAGGCCCGCGCCGAGAACGAGGCACTGGCGGCCAAGGTCGCCGAGCTCGAAGCCAAGCTCGCCGTGCTGACACAGGGCCACATCGTGGCCGCGCCGCCGGAGGCGTGATTCAGAGGCAAGGCAAGTGTGATGGCCTTCGAATTCCGTCGATCGGGATGTTGAATGAACAAGTTGGTTCAGAATGAGCAGCGGAAGCTGACTGCTTCATTTCTGAACGGCATTGCGATTGCACTTTTTGCGGTCGGCGGGTTGGCTCAGATCCTTTCGGCATTCTATGCCACCAATCCGGGCCATCCCGACCGGTTGATTGTCGTATCGATCAGTCTCATATTCATTGGTGTGAGCGCCGGCGCGCATCAACTGGCTCGGCGTGTCCTGAAGGGCCTGATCGAATGACGGTCGATAGTCTGTTCTTCGCGTTGACGTTTGCAGCCAGTGGCCTGGCGCTCGCGGGATGGGCGTACTGGATCGCTACGAGGCATGATTCGTCCAATCATCACGGCGCTGGCAAGCCCTGATGACCCGACCGGGTCTTCCGCCCGGCGGGACGAAGCCGGTTTGTTTTAGCCGGGTAATATTGACCTTCTGATATCATCCGGGTAAAACAGTGCTCCGGCGAGCGATGAGAAGGCTCGTCTCGGTCCTTGGCCGATGGATGGAGCGTCCTCATGAAAATCGAAGACCGGAAGGCGGCCGTGGCCGCCTACAAGAAGCGCGAGAGTCCGAGCGGCATCTATTTGATCCGCTGCGCTGCGACGGGTGATCGCTGGGTCGGGCAGACGCCCGATCTCGACGCGATCCAGAACCGGATCTGGTTCACGCTCAATCTCGGCAGCCATACGGCGCCGACGCTGCAGGCCGCCTGGCGCGATCATGGCGCGGCGAGCCTCGGTTTCGAAGTGCTCGAACGGCTGGAGAAGGAAGAGACCGCCTATATCCAGAAGGCGCTTCTGAAGGAGCGTTGCGCCCATTGGCGTGCGGCGCTGGACGCGCAGCCGCTCTGACCGCCCCGAAGACGGCCCGACAGTCACCAAAGAAAACGGCCGGAGAAATCCCCGGCCGTTGGATAGTCCTTGATCGCCGGGATCAGGCGTTGACGGCGAGCTTCTCGGCTGCCGGAACGGTCGCGGCCGTGTAGTCGTTCATCAGCATTTCGCTGATCTTGCCCGGCGTGAAGCGATATTCGCCGATCTCGGAAACCGGGGTGACTTCGGCGGCCGTGCCGCAGAGCCAGCATTCCGAGAAGGTCGACAGTTCTTCCGGGAGGATCCGGCGCTCGACGACTTCGATGCCGCGCGCCTTGGCGAGGCCGATGACCGTCTGGCGCGTGATGCCGTTCAGGAAGCGATCGGCGAGCGGCGTGTGGATGACGCCGTCCTTGACGAAGAAGACGTTGGCGCCCGTCGCCTCGGCGACATTGCCTTCCCAGTCCAGCATCAGCGCATCGGCATAGCCGCGGCGCTCGGCCTCATGCTTTGAGATCGTGCAGATCATGTAGAGGCCGGACGCCTTGGCGAGCGAGGGTGCGGTCCGCGGATCGGGGCGGCGATATTTCGCCCAATCGAGGCGGATGCCCTTCAGTCGCTCGGCCGGGCTGAAATAGGACGGCCATTCCCAGGCGGCGATCGCCACGTTGATCTTGTTGTGCTGGGCGGAGACGCCCATCATCTCGCTGCCGCGCCAGGCGATCGGGCGCAGATAGCCGTCGACGAGGCCGTTCTTCGCCAGCGTCGCCTGCGTCGCGTCGTCGATCTCCTGCAGCGTGTAGGGGATCTCGAAATCGAGGATCCTGGCCGAATCGAACAGGCGCTGCGTGTGCTCGCGCAGCTTGAAGACGGTGCCGCCATAGGCCCGCTCGCCCTCGAACACGGCGCTCGCATAGTGCAGGCCGTGCGTCAGCACGTGAATCTTCGCGTCCTTCCACGGAACAAAGGATCCGTTGAACCAGATCCAGCCATCTTTCTGGTCGAAGGCAACCGCGCTCATCTTCGTTACTCCCTCAAGCGGACCGATCGGGTCGGCCCTGTCATCTCGTCGGTCCGGGTTCTGTTTCCTTGCCGTGCCGACACTGTAATGCCGCATGGTGCGCGGCGGAAAGCCGTCATGCTGGGCGGCCGATTTTGCGCCACAAGGAAACAGTCGGTAAAGTGCCGGTCGTGGCACGATCTCGCGAAGCTGTTTCGCGGATGGGCAGCGGCGGGCGCGTTCGAACATTTCGTCGCGACGGCCATTCAAGTAACAATCGAACCGAAATATGTCAATATGACTGACGTAAATTTCGCAGGTGTGGAACCGGATCAGGCCGCGACGGGCGAGGGCGCCATCGTCACGACTCCCTTGTCGGTCGCCGAGATTCCCGAGATCGTCTTGATCGAACTGCTCTTTTACGCGTATCGAGACTTCGTCTCCGACCCCGATGCCGTGCTGGAGACCTATGATTTCGGGCGTGCGCATCATCGCGTGGTGCACTTCGTCAATCGGAATCCCGGCATGCGGGTGGCGGAACTGCTCGATATCTTGAAGATCACCAAGCAGAGTCTCGGCCGCGTTCTCAAACAATTGATCGATACCGGCTTCATCGACCAGGTGCCCGGCCCGGTCGACCGCCGGCAAAGGCTGCTTTATCCGACCGAGAAGGGCAGGGCGCTGGCCGAGCGGCTGTTCGAGCCGCAGGCCCGGCGGATCAATGCGGCGCTGTCGGCGCTGGAGCCCGAGGGCCGTGTCGCCGCGGAGCGCTTTCTCCGCTTGATGATCGACCCTGCGGAGCGCGATAAGGTCTGGCGGAAGATCAACCGCTGACTTGATCGGAGAATGGGCTATCGCTGCGCTCTGGTTGCCGAAGCCCGATTTTCGGCTCAACCCGGCCCCATTTTCCATGCAAGCTCAGTCTGAGGGAGAACCGAGATGAGCGGATTGGCCAGCCCGGAACTAGCGCCGCTTGCGGATGATGCGCCGCATCTTCTCGTCATTGACGATGACCAGCGCATCCGCACGCTGCTCTCGCGCTATCTGACCGATAACGGCTTCCGCGTCGATGTCGCGGCCAATGCGGCGGAGGCGCGCAGCCGGCTCGCCGGCATGACGTTCGACCTGCTGGTGCTCGACGTGATGATGCCGGGCGAGAGCGGTGTCGAGCTGTTGCGCAGCCTGCGCCAGAGCATGGACGTCCCGATCCTGATGCTGACGGCGCGCGCCGAGATCGAGCACCGCATCATCGGCCTCGAGGGCGGCGCCGACGATTATCTCGGCAAGCCGTTCGAGCCGCGCGAGCTGGTGCTCAGGATCAACGCGATCCTGAAGCGCGGTGCCCCGGCCGCGCCCGCGCCGTTGATCGAGCAACTCCGCTTCGGCCCGTTCACCTTCCATATCGGCCGGCGTGAGTTGAAGCGGGGGCAGGAGGTCATCCGCCTCACGGATCGCGAGCGCCAGATCATGGCCGTCTTTGCCGCGACGCCGAACGACACCGTGCCGCGCCTGTCGCTTCTCGCCGAGGATGAGCCGGCGGGCGAGCGCACGATCGATGTGCAGATCAACCGGCTTAGGCGCAAGATCGAGATCGATCCGGCCAATCCGCTCTATCTGCAGACGGTGCGCGGTGTCGGCTACCGGCTGGTGACGGAGGCGTGATGGCCGATCGCGGGACATGGACCTCCCTCGGGAGGGCGGGCTCCTGACGGATAACCTGCCGCACCCTTTCCACAGGACCGGCCGGATCGGCTCCTGGGCCGATTGGCCGGCGGTCGCCGCCGTTCGCCGCTTCGGCCGCTCGCCCGCCATCAACGCCATGCGGCGCAATCTCCGCAAGGCGCAGCCGGCGATCGACTTGATGCTCGCGCCTTATCGCTGGTTCGGCGCCCGCCTCGGCGAGGCGATGCCCAAGGGGCTCTATGCCCGCGCCCTCATCATCATCATCGCGCCGATCGTCATCCTGCAATCGGTCGTCGCCTTCGTCTTCATGGAGCGCCACTGGCAGACGGTGACGCGGCGCCTTTCGGCGGCGACGGTCCGCGATATTGCGGCGATCGTCGACCTGATTGACACCTATCCGCAGGATCCGACCTACCAGCAGATCATCCGCATCGCGCAGGACAGGCTTGGCCTGATCATCTCGGTCGTACCCGGCGAGCCGTTGCCGCCAGCCGCGCCCAAGCCCTTCTTTTCGCTGCTCGACAGTGCGCTTTCGAGCGAGATCAGCACGCAGATCGCCAAGCCGTTCTGGATCGATACGCTCGGCAAGTCCAACCTGGTCGAGGTTCGGATCCAGCTCGGCGACAAGGTGCTGCGCGTGCTCGCCCGGCGCAGCCAGACCTATGCCTCGAATTCCGAGATCTTCATCTTCTGGATGGTCGGCACCAGCCTCGTGCTGCTGGTGATCGCGATTGCCTTCCTGCGCAACCAGATCCGCCCGATCCAGCAATTGGCCGATGCCTCGGAGAGCTTCGGCAAGGGCCGCGAGATTCCGGATTTCAAGCCGCGCGGGGCGCGCGAGGTGCGGCGGGCGGGAGCGAGTTTCATCGAGATGCGCGATCGCATCCAGCGCCAGATCGAGCAGCGCACCGCCATGCTCGCCGGCGTCAGCCACGATCTGAGGACCGTGCTGACGCGCTTCCGCCTGCAACTGGCGCTGCTGCGCGAGAACGACGATGTCTGCGCCATGCGCAAGGATGTCGACGACATGCAGCGCATGCTGGAGGGCTATCTCGCCTTTGCGCGGGGCGACACGGGCGGGCCCACCGTGCCGACCAATATGAGCGTGCTGGTCGACGAGGTAGCGGAGGAGGCGAACCGCGTCGGCCATGACGTGATCAGCACCTTTGTCGGTGATCCGATCGTCAGCATCCGTCCAGGCGATTTCAAGCGCGCGCTCGGCAATCTCGTGATGAATGCATGTCGTCACGGCGAGCATGTCGCGATCAGGGCCGCGCACGATGATGGCTGGCTGGTCGTGAATGTCGAGGATGACGGGCCGGGGATTCCCGAAAGCGAACTCGAAACCGTGTTCCGCCCGTTCTATCGGCGCGACGAGGCGCGGACCCTGGATGACAGCGGCACGGGTCTCGGCCTGCCGATCGCCCGCGACATTGCGCGCGCCCATGGCGGCGACGTCACGCTCGCCCCGGCGCCGGTGCGCGGCCTGATCGCGACTATCCGCATCCCGGCGTGAGCATGTCCGGCTCGAACCGGCCCTGAGACGGCGGGTTCAAGCCGGGGTCTTGTGTCAGGCGCCCGGCGTCATGCGGATCACGGTGCCCCATGGATCGACCAGTTCGCGCTCGGTCGTCACGCCGGAGCCGGTCAGCATCACATAGGCAAGACCGCTGCGCTTCGGATCGCGCTGGCCGGCACCACGACTCTGCCAGCTATTGGCGGCAATGTGGTGATGGTAGCCGCCGGAGGAGAGGAAGCTCGCCCCGCGCATCCGCGCCGTCTCGTCGAGGCCCACCACCGAGGTCCACCATTCGCCGGCAGGACCGGCATCGCCGACGCGCAGATGGACATGGCCGATGCTCAAACCCTCCGGCGCGCCCGCCTGGGGCGGCGGCGGATTCCCGCCGGCGCGCACGATCGCGTCGACATCGAGCGGGTCGGTCGCCATGCGGACGCTCTTCCCGTCCCAGCCCCAGTCCCTTTGCGGCCGGTCGGAATAGATCTCGACGCCATTGCCTTCCGGATCGGTCAGGTAGAAGGCCTCGCTGACGAGATGGTCGGCCATGCCGTCGACCGGGAACCGCTTGCCGGCGGCATGCACGATCCAGCGCGCGAGATCGGCGCGGGTCGGCATCAGGAAGGCGGTGTGGAAGAGGCCGGCGCTGCGCGGATCATCGGCAAGGCCACCGGGCGGAAGCGGCGCAATGTCGAGCAGCACCTTGCCGCCCGCGCCGAGCGCAATCCGGCCGCCGCCGGTGAAGATCGTCTCCAGGCCGAGCACGGCGCGATAATAGTCGGCAACTTTCTCGACGTCGTGCGCCTTCAGGCCGACTTCCGCCACATGGATCGGGCGGGTCAGTGCGAAGGGCAGGGCGTGTTCGGCAACGATGGGATCACTCATTGCGATCTCCTGTTCTGTTCGATTGATCTCAATCTAGTGAACAGGCCGTCGCCCGATAAGCGCCAGTTGGGTGAACACTGTGTGCTGGCGCCGTGTCAGTACAGGCGGCCGCCATTGGGCACGGTGCGCTCGATCGCGGTCAGCACGACATTGCCTTCGCCATCCGGCATGCCGAGCGTCAGCACTTCCGACATGAACGGGCCGATCTGCCGCGGCGGGAAGTTGACCACCGCCATGACCTGCCGGCCGACCAGTTCATTGGTCGTGTAGTATTTGGTGATCTGCGCCGAGGATTTCTTGCGGCCGATTTCAGGCCCGAAATCGATAACCAGCTTGTAGGCCGGCTTGCGCGCCTCGGGGAACGGCACGGCTTCGACGATGGTTCCCGCGCGGATATCCACCTTGAGGAAATCGTCGAAGCTGATCGTCTGCGATGCCGCCGCGTCCATGGCCCGTCTCCGTATGTGTCCGGATCCGAACTAGCATGGCCGCGTGCCGTGCCGTCAAGCGGCGGGCTGTTCGCTCGCCTCTGCGGGGCCTGCCTGAGGCTCGGCCTGCCGCGCGCGGCTCGGGCGGTGGCGATCGATGCGGCGGGCAAGGGCGCAGAGCGCATGGCCGGCCCGGTCGGCACGGCGCGACCAGTCGGTCGCCCGCTCCAGCGCGCGGTCGAGCGCCGCCATGGTGCGCGACTGGTCGGGATCGGTATCGGCGCGCCAGATCGGAATGATCCGCGCCATGATCACGACGAAACCCTGCGCGCGGGCGGCGCCCTGCAGTCCGCCGGTCGAAACACCGGCCGCCGCCAGCATGAAGCGGGCGGAATCGAGCGCAATTCGGTTCAGGCAGAGCGCGAGGCCCGGATCACGCCGGGCCGAGGCTTCGAGATGGCCGAGCGCATCCTTGTAGGGCGCGAGCAGGTCGAGCCGGCGCATCACAATGTCGAACAGGCGATCGCGGCTGGTGTCCTCGTCCGAGGCGGGCTCAACGCCATCGAGCACGGCGCGGTCGATCCGGCGCGTGAAATCGGCGAGGATCGATATCTTGCCGTCAAACGCGCCGCGCAGTTCGCCGAGCGAAATTCCGGCCTCGTCGGCGATTTCGGTGAGCCCGACCTCGCCAAAAGGCTTGCGCCCAAGCAGGGCCAGAAACGCGTCGACGATCCGAGCCTTGGTTTCTTCGTTCGCCATCATCTCATCTCCTGTTTTCCCCAATCTAGGGAACGCTCGTGGCGAGGGCGAGGCCGGATCGCGTCGAAATCGGCAGATCGGCCTATCCGGCGAGTTCTTCGGCGCGGCGCTTGGCGGCGGCGACAGCGCGGCCAAGCAACGGGCCAAAGCCGTCGGCGTCCATCAGCACCGCGAGCGCGACCGCCGTGGTGCCGTTCGGCGAGGTGACGTTCTTGCGCAGAATGTCGGCCGGCAGATCCGACTGGTTCAGCAATTCGCCCGCGCCGATGATGGTCTGGCGAGCGAAGCGCGCCGCCTGTTCCGCGCTAAAGCCGGCCGCGACGCCCGCTTCCGCCAGCGCCTCGACCAGCAGAAACACATAGGCCGGGCCCGAACCCGAGACGGCTGTCACCGTGTCGATCAGGCTCTCGCTCTCGACCCAGCCGACTTCGCCGACCGCGTCGAGCAGCGCCGTCACCAGTGCGCGGCCATCTGCCGGCACGGCGGCATTGGCGTAGACGCCCGTCATGCCGCGGCTGACCTGCGCCGGCGTGTTCGGCATGGCGCGCACGATCGCGCCGCCAAGTGCCGCCTCGAGCGTGGCGATGGTGGTGCCGGCGGCGATCGAGACCGTGATCGTCTGAGGCCCGACCAGCGCATGGACGGCGGGGAGGGCCGCCCCCATCATCTGCGGCTTGACGGCGAGGAGCAGGACGCGCGCCTTGACGCCCTCGGGCGGGGTGGTGCGGTGCGCGACGCCATAATGTTCCAGCAGCGCCCGTGTCTCGGCCGGCGGCGCGGGGTCGACGACGATGACGGCCTTCGGGTCGAGGCCGCGCGCGAGCCAGCCGGTGAGGAGCGCGCCCCCCATCTTGCCGGCGCCGATCAGGATCAGGGGGGAGGAGGGGGTGAGGGAAGAAAACGACATGGATGAACCGCGCTTTTTCGAGACCAGCCTTGTCTAGAGCATAGCGCGCCAAAGTGGGACCCGGTTTTGCGTTCGGTTCCGGCGCGCGGTGACCGAAGTGTCGCGCGGGCCAATTTCCCATCCATGGGGCGCGCCGGATCGGCCGGCGGGCTGGGTTCGAGTCGGGCGCGATCACGATCACCATCACCATAGATGGCATCGATATTCGCGACACGACGCCGAAATCGTTGCGCGGCCAGATCGGCATCGTGCAACAGGATGTGTTCGTCACCGAGCGCGATCCAGGAATCGCTCGCCGAATTGCCGGTCGGTCGCACGACATTGGTCATCGCGCATCGCCTCGCCACGATCACGCGGGCCGATAGCATCCTCGTCGTCAAGGATGGCGCGATCGTCGAGCAAGGCCGGCATGCCGACCTGCTCGGAAAGAGCGGCGGCGTCTATCGCCGCCCGCACGCAGCCCAACCGTCGATCGAGCAGCAGGACCGCGTGCTGGCCACGCTCAACGAGCGCTCGGCCTGATGGGGGCGAGACAGGGGAGGCAGATCGATCCAGCCGATGGTCACCATGGCCGGTTGACGCCGGCCATGGCAGCGGATCGTGGTCGGAACGGCTGGTCCGTGCGTCAGGCTTCGCCGACCGTCTCGAACATCACGGTCTCCAGCGCCTCGGCCGCCGACTTGCCGGCCCAGACGACGAACTGGAACGCCTGATAATAGCGTTCGCAGCTCTCGACCGCGTTTTCGAGCAGGCCCTCGACTTGGGCGCTGTTCGGCTCGGCGCCGCCGGCCAGCAGCATGGTCTGGCGGTACATGACGACGCCTTCCTTGCTCCAGAGGTCGAAATGGCCGATCCAGAGCTGTTCGTTCACGAGGGAAAGCAGCCGCGTGACCTCGGTCTTGCGCGGTTCGGTCACCTTGAGATCGAAGGCGCAGGCGAGATGAACCGCTTCCATGTCCTCCATCCAGGAGAAGGAGACATGGTAATCGCACCAGCCGCCGCCGATCGAGATCGTGATCTCGTCGTCGCCCGACCGTTCGAAGCTCCAGTCATTGATCGCAGCGATATGCTCGATCATGTCGACCGGATTAGACTGACGGTCTTCTGTCTCGAATTCGATGAGGCTCATGGCCGATCCTCGCGCTTGATCGGGTGGAAAACGCAGTGCAACAAGTCGACTATCGAAAGCGGACCTTTCGGTGCCAATTCCGATCCGAGCAAGAAACGTTCCGGCGTAGACCGCCTAGAGTGCTTCTCATATCGAGCTCAACGTCGGGCGCATGGTGGATCAGCGCGAATCTCCATTGAGAATCAGTATATAGAGCGCGATCGAAATTGCGCGATCACTTTTGTTCGCGAAATTGAATGAATGTGGAAGGCGCCCCAAAGGCGAGCTTTTCCTTGGGCTTTGGGCGCGTGGGATCGGCCTGAACGGGCCCGATGGCGGCCATTGCGGCGCACAAAGGCAAGAAGCCGCCGGATGAGCGGCGGCCTCTCGAAGCCCTCCCGGTTAATCTCGCTCAGCCTCAGGCGGGCTGGAGATCGACGGCCTTTGGCCCCTTGCCGCGCTTGTCCGGCTCGGTCTCGTACGAGATCCGCATGCCGTCATTGAGGCCCGAAATGCCCGAACGCTCCACGGCGGTGACATGGACGAACACGTCCTTGCCGCCGTCATCCGGTGTAATGAAGCCAAAGCCCTTCGAAGCGTTGAAGAACTTGACCGTACCAGTCTGGCGCATTGCTGATCCTTTCCCACTCCGCTTCCGGCCGCACTGCAACGGCCGGTCTCACTCAGGCATTCAGAAGTCGGCGAAAGGTCTCAGCGTCTTCCGGTTATCGTTCGGCCGTCTATGTCAGCCACCCGTGGATGCTGCCATCCAACGCGCGTTCGTCCAGTCTCCGTCGGGTCTTTGCCTGCCCTTGCGGTCAAATAATGCGGCACGAACGCCCGGAAGGCAATGGCATTGCTTACCAAGAGTAAGACAGATCATGGACTTCAGGTCGGTGCAGGCTTTGACCCTTAATATTGATGCCGGTGTGAAATTCGGGTTTCAGCGCACGCGATCTTCGTGCCTGATCTTCACCTGACCGTACGATTCGTCCGGATCGTCTGTCGGATCTCTTCGATCGGAAAAAACCGGATGGCGCGTGGCTGGACGTTATGGTTCGAGCCGGAAGGCCGATCGCCTCGGCGCCTTCCGTAACGTCTTGATCCTGGGACCCACCGCGCCAATTCGTATCAGTCCGCCATGAGGAGAGACTGATGACCGAGACTGTCGAAACGAAGTCCCCCGCCATCACCCAGGAGATGATCAACCTCTATGACGAATATACCCATCTGACGCTCGACCGCCGTGGCTTCATGGATAAGCTCGGTCGTCTGGCCGGAGGGTCCGCGGCCGCCGCGGCGATCGTGCCGATGCTCGCCGCCGACAAGGCTCATGCGGCCGTCTTCGCGCCGGACGACGCGCGGATCGTGACCGAGCGGGTGTCCTTTCCCTCCGCTGACGAAACCGAGCTTTCGGGCCTTCTCGCCAAGCCGAAGGATGCGGCGGGCAAGCTCCCGGCCGTACTCGTCATTCATGAGAATCGCGGCCTCAATCCGCATATCGAGGATGTGACGCGGCGCTTCGCGACCGAGGGCTTCCTGGCGCTGGGTATCGATCTCCTGTCGCGCAGTGGGGGTACGCCGGCCGATGAGGACCAGGCGCGCAACATGATCGGCAAACTCGCGCCGGAGGCGTCACTCACCGATGCCATTGCGGCGGTTGAATATCTGAAGGCCAATCCCGCCTCCAACGGCAAGGTGGGCGTGATCGGCTTCTGCTGGGGTGGCGGGCTGGTCAATCGCATCGCGGTTGCCGCACCTGATCTCGCTGCCGGGGTCGCCTATTACGGCATGCAACCACCGGCCGGCGACGTGCCTAAGATCAAGGCAAAGCTGATGCTTCATTATGCGGGTCTGGACGACCGCATCAATGCCGGCATTCCGGCCTATGAGGCGGCGCTCAAATCGGCCGGCGTCGACTACCAGGTCTTCGTCTATGAGGGCGCCAATCACGCCTTCAACAACGACACGTCAGCCGCCCGCTACGACAAGAAGGCGGCCGATCTGGCCTGGTCACGAACGGTGGCCTTCCTGAAAGCGAATCTCGGCTGATCGGTCCGAAAAACCTCAGGATCGTCATCATATTGGCACGGTCACTGCATATTGCAGACTGAAACAAAGATCTTCCGGCGAGCGCAATAAATCGGCGCTCGCCGGAACGCATTTGGGCAGTGGCCGTTTATACCGAGTTTCGGTTCTTGGGGTGTCGTGATGACGAGGATGGGAGCTGATAATCTGCTTGCCGCCGGGGCTGTCTGGGTCAGCATCATGCTGCCGAGCGCCGCGTTCGGGGAGAACCCGTTTGATGATTCCGTGGTCACTGCGCAGGCAGGCGCGGGACAGGGGTCGGCTTTCGAGGCGCGCCTGATGGCGCCGCGTGGGCTCGACCTGCCGTCACCGCGCGCGCAGTGGCTGGATCGCACGCGCAGCGCCGGCGCACATGTCCATGCCGTGGCCGCCCGTTCGGTCCTGCCACCGCGTGTGGCGCTGAAGCGGAGCGCCTGACGCGCCCGCGGGCAAGGCTGTCCGCCCGACCGACCTGACGGCGCGCTTGTCGCGCCGCAGGTGGTGCGTTTTCATTGATTCCAGATCGACGCATCGCGCGTGAGGTTGGCCCTGCCGCCGGCCATCGTCGCCATACGCGTTCGGCGATGGCGCGCGACCTGTGGGCGGGGCGCATGCCGGCGAAGGGGTGCATGGCGCCGCTGCCGGTCGGGAGATGGCCGGTCGGCCGTCCCGTCCATCTTCCAATGCCCGGCGGATGACCGCCGCATCTATTCAGCGGCGACGGGGGTCGGCTCTTTTTCGCGCCTGGAGAGGCCCTGCGAGAAGATCGCGACGCCGAGGCCGACCAGTGCCAGCAGGCTGCCGAGCAGCGGGAGCTGGTCGAAGGTCATGCCGAGCGTGATCGCCGCGCCGCCGGCCCAGGCGCCGGTGGCATTGCCGAGATTGAAGGCGCCCTGATTGAGCGTGGAGGCGAGGTTGGGCGCCTCCGACGCGCATTCGATCACGCGCATCTGCAGCGGCGGCACGAGCGCGAACAGCAGCAAGCCCCAGACGAAGATCGTGAGGCAGGCGCCGATCAGCGAGTGGCTCGACAGCGTGAACTGCGCCAGCACGAAGGTCAGCAGCGTCAGCGCGCCGATGATCGTCGCCATCTGGTTCCAGTCGGCGAGGCGGCCGCCGACCAGATTGCCGATCGTGATGCCGAGGCCGAACAGCAGCAGGATCCAGGTGACGCCATGGGGCGAGACGCCGGTGATCGTCTGCAGGATCGGCGCGATATAGGTGAAGACCGAGAACATGCTCGCCGAGGCCGCGACGCTGATGAGCATGGCGAGCCAGACCTGCTTCTTCCGGAACACGCGGAATTCGCTGACGATGCTGACGGGCGCCATGACGCCCCGGGCGCGCGGAACCCAGGCGAGGATGGCAGCGACGGAGACGAGGCCGATGGCGACGACGACCCAGAAGGTCGACCGCCAGCCGAACGCTTGCCCCAGCGCGGTTCCGGCCGGGACGCCGAGGATGTTGGCGAGCGTCAACCCTGCGAACATCATGGAGAGCGCGCGGGCGCGCTGGTCGCGCGGCACGAGGTCGGCGGCGACGACGGCGCCAATGCCAAAGAAGGCGCCATGCCCGAGCGCCGTGACGATGCGGGCAGCCATCAGGAACCCGTAATTCGGCGCGATGGCGCAGAAGAGATTGCCGATGACGAAGAGGGCGGCGAGGCCGACGAGGGTTGTCTTGCGCGGCAGCTTGGCGGTGGCGATCGCGATGATCGGCCCGCCAACGACCACGCCCAGCGCATAGCCGGTGATCAGCAGGCCGGCGCTCGGGATCGACACGCCGAGATCGCGTGCCACATCCGGCAACAGGCCCATGATGACGAATTCGGTGGTCCCAATGCCGAAGGAGGCAATGGTCAGCGCAAAGAGTGCGATCGGCATGGATGGCGTCCGGGAATGAAGCGGCGAACCGCTATCATTAGTTAGACGTCAGCCTTATGAATTTTGCAATGCAGCATCCGTAGGATTTGCACTGTGCGATGCGAGAAAACCAGGCGCGCCGCGTGCCGCGCCTGAACCAGCGATCAGTTGATCGAGGTGAAGATGCGGTTCCAGCGCACCGTCCACGGCCAACGCCAGAATTCCCAGATCCGGGCGTCCTGATCGACCGAGAAGAAGATCACCTGCGCCTTGCCCTCGACGTTCTCGTAAGGCACGAAGCCCATCGAGTTCATGTCGCGGCTGTCGGCGGAATTGTCGCGATTGTCGCCCATCATGAACAGATGGCCCGGGGGCACTTCATATTTCGGCGTATTGTCGAAGCTGCCGCGATCACCCTCGATCTCGATGATCTGGTGCACGACGCCGTCCGGCAGCGTCTCTTCGTAGCGCGGCGCCTCGATCGTGTTGCCGAAGAAATCGCGCGTCTGGTAGGGGGCGATTTCCTTCCGCTCGACCAGCTTGTCGTTGATGTAGAGCCGGCCTTCGCTCACCTGCACCGTGTCGCCGGGCAGGCCGATCACGCGCTTGATGAAATCGGTCGAATTGTCCTTCGGGCCCTTGAAGACGACGATATCGCCCTGCTTGGGCATCGTGCCCCAGATGCGGCCTGAAAACGGCGCCGCGCCGAAGGGGAAGGAGTAGCGCGAATAGCCGTAGGAATATTTGGAGACGAACAGATAGTCGCCGATTTCGAGCGTCGGGATCAGGGAGCCCGATGGAATCTCGAAGGGCTGGAACAGGAATGTCCGCACGATCAGCGCGATGATCAGCGCCTCGGCGAAGACGCGGATCGTGCCGCCAAGCCCTTCCTTGGAAGGTTCCTTCTTGGCGGTTGTCTTGTCGATTTCGGACATTCAGGCAAATTCCGGCCTATTGGGGTGAACGTCATTTAGGGGAAGCGCAGGGGAACGGCAACCGGAGTCCGCGAGGCCGCGCGCATCGGCCGCTTGCGGGGCCGCGCGGAACCGCATTTGAACGGCTATCATGCCGTCGATTCGGCTCTGGAACGGGCCACGAGGCGAAACGTTGAAGCAGACCGGCGCCTTCTTGCAGCGCCTCGATGGGCGGTTGCGCCGGTGACGATCAGGGCTCTGTGCCCAAGGAGGTTGATGATGCGTATGTCCAGGCTGCTTGCCGGCGCGTTGATGGCTGCGGGCCTGTTCGCACCGCTCGCCGCCGCGCAGGCCCAGGACGCCTTCACGACCGGCAATGTGAATATCCGCACTGGCCCGGGCACCAATTATCCCAAGCTCGGCACGCTGCCGGCCGGTGTCGGCGTAGATATTCTCGGCTGCACGGGCGGCTGGTGCCAGGTGACGCAGGGCGGTCCGCCCGGCTGGGTTTCCGACAATTATCTCGAGGGCATGCGCGGCCCGCCGCCAGTCTATCGCGGCCCGCCCGTGATCGTGCCGCCGCCAGTCATCATCGAGCCCGGCTATCCGCCGCCCTATTACGGCCCCGGCTATCGGCCGCCGCCCTATTATGGGCCCGGTTACCGACCGCCTCCGCCGCCGCCTTATTACGGCCCAGGCAACCGGCCACCGCCACCACCCTATTACGGCCCGGGCAACCGACCGCCGCCACCGCCCGGCTATGGCGGGCCCGGCTATCGCCCGCCGCCTCCGGGTTATGGACGGCCCGGCAACGGACCACCGCCGCCCCAGCAGGGCGGACAGCGCCCGCCGCCAAACCAGGGCCAGGGTGGCAACCAGCCGCCGCCGAACCGGCCGCCGCCACCGCCGAACAACGGGCAGCAGCAGGTTCAGCCGCCACCGCCGGGCTTCCCGCCCGGGCCGGGCCAGCAGACGCGCCCGCCGCCGCCGCCCGGCCTGCCGCAGTCGCCGCAGCAGGAATGCACCTTCACGCATCCCTGCCTCTGAGGCCCAAGGATCAGCGTGCGCCGCTCACATAGACCGGCGCACCCTCATAGTCGCGCTTGCCGAGCGCGACGCCCGCATGGCGCAGGATCGCGTAGATCATTGCGACGTGGAAATAGAAGTTCGGCAGCGCGTAGTGCAGCAGGAAGGGCAGGCCCTCGAAACTCCGCGTTCTGCCACCCATCGCAAGGACGACCGGCCGCTCTTCCGAGCCGTCGATCTCATCCGGCCGCAGCGCGCGGAGATAGTCGAGGCTACGCTGGAGCCGCGCTCCAAGAGCCGCGAAGCTCTCCTCCGCCGCGCTGAACTGCCCCTCATCACCCCGATTGAAGACAGCGAAATCCAGCGCCTCGGCCGATGGCAACGGCCGTCCGGCCAGCCTTGCGGCGCTGCCGCGCGCCCCGTCCGTGATGATGTGGACCTGCAGCACCAGCGGCAGCATGTCGGGCGCGAGCCTCAGACGGAGCAGCCCCGCCGGGTCCAGTCCTTTTTCGACCGCAAACGCCTCGGCCTTGCCGAGGATGGCGGAACTGTTCTCGAGCATCGAAATAAAGACCGGCACCGAAGCGCCGTACATCGAAAGCGTCATCGCATGGGCTCGCCTGTTGGGCCGGTTTGCCGCCATCCCGATTGATGCCGGTGGACGGTCTGTCTTCGCAGGGTGGATAATAGAGGTTGTCGCTCAATGCCATATAGGGTGGAGCAGCAGGGCGATACCATTCGGGCAGGCGCCGCAAGCGAGGTGATCCATGGAACTCGGCATCTATACGTTCGGCGACGCCATTGCGGATCCCGTCACCGGCGCCGGCATCAGCCCGCAGCAGCGCATCAGCAATTTGCTGGAGGAAATCGAGCTCGCCGACCAACTCGGCCTCGACGTCTTCGGGCTCGGCGAACATCACCGTCCCGACTATGTGATCTCGGCGCCGGCCGTGCTGCTGGCCGCCGCAGCCGCCCGCACGCGCACCATTCGCCTGACGAGCGCGGTCACGGTGCTGAGCTCGGATGACCCGGTGCGCGTGTTCCAGCAATTCTCGACACTGGACCTGATTTCCAAGGGCCGCGCCGAAATCATGGCCGGGCGGGGTTCGTTCATCGAGTCCTTCCCGCTCTTCGGCTACGACCTCGCCGACTATGACGATCTCTTCGCGGAGAAGCTCGATCTTTTGCTGGCGCTGCGCGAGAGCGAGCGCGTGACATGGGAAGGCAAGCTGCGCGCCGCCATCCATGATCGCGGCGTCTATCCGCGTCCCGTGCAGGACCCGCTGCCGATCTGGATCGCGGTCGGCGGCACGCCGCAATCCGTGGCACGTGCCGGCGTCATGGGCCTGCCGCTCGCCATCGCGATCATCGGCGGCAATCCCGCCCATTTCCAGCCGCTGGTCGATCTCTATCACCGCGCGGCGCGGGAAGGGGGCACCGATCCTTCCACTCTACGTGTCGGCATCAATTCGCATGGCTTCATCGCCGAGAATTCGCAGGATGCGGCCGATATCGCCTTCCCGCCCTTTGCCGACCAGATGAGCCGCATCGGCCGCGAGCGCGGCTGGCCGCCGACGACGCGCGGGCAGTTCGAGGCGCAGCGCCGGTTGAATGGCGCGCTGTTCGTCGGCAGTCCGGCGGAAGTGACCGAGAAGATCCTCTACCAGCACGAGCTCTTCAACCATGACCGCTTCATGATCCAGTTCTCGGTCGGCACGCTGCCGCACGACAAGATGATGAAGTCGATCGAGCTTTACGGCACCAAGGTCGCCCCGGCGGTCCGCAAGGCCGTCGCCGCCAAGGCCGAGCCGGCGCAGAGCGCCATCGGCTAAGGCGCCTCGCACACGAGGGAGCCAAGGCGCAGCTGACCGCGCCGGGCACGGCAGGAGCCTGCCCGGTCGCCCACCGCGATTCGTCGGAGGGTTCCGTTAAGGCGTGGCGGTGACCCTGCGGCATGCCGCCACGGGAGCCTTTCCGGCGCCGGCTGGCCCGCGGGGGCGGGAAAAAAACTCCAACCCCCTCGGCATTGAAAAACCTCGCATTTCCGGGACTTCTCAACAGGGCTCATTGCGCGAATTAACGCTTCATTAACCACGCGGCCGCACAAATTGCTTAACAGAAGGCAAACAGCGACCGTGGCGAACAAAGCTCAACAAACCCGCGCAGCGATCCGTTTCAGAGGCCGGTCCTTCCTCGCGACCGTCCTTGCTCCCGAACTGCCGCTCGACGAATGGCTCGCCGAGCTCGACAAGCTAGCTGGCCGCTCGCAGGGCTATTTCGCGAGCCGGCCCGTCATTCTCGACGTCACTGGCCTCGCCATCACCAAGCGTGATTTCACGGACCTGATCGAGACGCTGTTCAAGCGCGAGATCAAGGTGATGGGGGTCGAGGGCGCCGATCCGTCCTGGCTCGGTTTCGGCATGCCGCCTTCGGTTTCGGGCGGCAAGCAGACGGAAATTCTGCACAAGCCTTCCGCCGAGCCACCCAAACAGCAGGGCTTCGTCGAACGGACGATCCCCTCGCTGCTGATCGAGCAACCGGTGCGTTCCGGCCAGTCGATCATCTTCCCGCAGGGCGATGTCACCGTGCTCGGCTCCGTCGCATCGGGCGCAGAGATCATCGCGGGGAACTCCGTCCACATCTACGGGACGCTGCGCGGGCGCGCTATCGCTGGCTCCACCGGCAATGCCGCGGCGCGGATCTTCTGCCAGAAGTTCGAGGCCGAGCTGATTGCGATCGACGGGCTCTACCAGACCGCGGACGAAATCGACCCGTCCTTCCGGGGGCGCGCGGTCCAGGCCTGGCTCGCAAACGACAAGATGAACATGGCGGCGCTGGCCTGAGCCAGCAAGGAGAGAGAAATGTCTCAGGTACTCGTGGTGACATCGGGCAAGGGCGGGGTCGGCAAGACCACGTCGACAGCTGCGATCGGCGCGGCGCTCGCTATGAACGGCAACAAGGTCGCTGTCGTCGATTTCGACGTCGGCCTGCGCAATCTGGATCTCGTCATGGGGGCCGAGCGGCGCGTCGTCTATGACCTGATCAATGTGGTCCAGGGCGAGGCGAAGCTGCAGCAGGCGCTGATCCGCGACAAGCGGCTCGACACGCTCTTCCTGCTGCCGGCCTCGCAGACCCGCGACAAGGATGCGCTGACGTCGGAGGGCGTTGCCCGCGTGATGGACGAATTGCGCGAGCATTTCGACTGGATCGTCTGCGATTCACCCGCCGGCATCGAACGCGGCGCTATGCTCGCCATGCGTCATGCGGATGTCGCTGTCGTGGTGACGAACCCCGAGGTTTCCTCGGTGCGCGATTCCGACCGGATCATCGGCATGCTCGACGCGAAGACGGCCAAGGCCGAGCGCGGCGAATATATGGAGAAGCACCTGCTGCTGACCCGCTATGACGCGGCGCGCGCCGAGCGCGGGCAGATGCTCAAGGTCGACGACGTCCTCGAAATCCTCTCGATCCCGCTGCTCGGCATCATTCCCGAGAGCGAGGCCGTGCTGAACGCCTCGAATGTCGGCTGCCCGGTCACCCTCGTCGATGGCGACAGTGCACCGGCCAAGGCCTATATCGACGCCGCCCGGCGCCTCGAAGGCGAGGAGATCCCGATGGTCGTGCCGATGGAACGTCGCGGCCTGATGAGCAAGCTGTTCGGCCGGAGGGCGGCATGACCATCTTCAACTTCTTCAAGCCACAGCGCTCCGCGCCCGTCGCGCGCGACCGGCTGCAGATCCTGCTGCAGCATGAGCGTGTCTCCGCAGGGGCGAGCGACCTGATCGGCGTGCTGCGCGAGGAGATCCTCGCGGTGATCGCGCGCCATGTCGACATCCCCAAGGACAATGTCCAGGTGAAGATGCAGCGCGGCGACGCGGTCTCGACGCTCGAAGTCGAGATCGAACTGCCGAACCCGATCCGCCGCCGGCAGACCGACACAAAGACGGCCGCGGCCTGAGGCCCGGCCTTTCGCGCTGACGATGAAGCGCTCCGTCCAGCCCTCTCTCCCGCAAAGCGGGGGAGAGATGGAGAGGGGGCGCTTCTTCTGTCGAAAAACGCCGTGGCCGACGGCTGCTCATGGCATGGCTCGGGGAGGAGAAGGTAGGTCCTCAGGCCCCGCCGCTTTCGATGACCCTCAGGATCTCGACCGAGAGCGACAGCACTTCGAGCGCCGCCTTGCTCTTCGGGGCGGCTTCCAGCACCGTGCCGCCAATACCCATCGATGTCGCAAAGGCGACGCGGTTACCGATCTGGGTTTGCGCCACCGTCGCGCCCAGCTTCTCGATCGCCTGCAGCATCTGGTCCGTCGTGCCGGCGCGGGCGAGCGCGCGGTTGATGACGAGAAGCGCGTCGCGCTCGCTCTTGGCGATCAGTTCCAGTGTCGCCGTCGTCGCCCAGAGGTCGACCGGCGTCGGCTGGACCGGCACGACCACCAGATCGGCGGCCTCGATCGCGTGCCGCGTTTCGAGATCGGAGCGGGGCGGCGTGTCGACCACGACGATCGCATGGTCGCGCGCGAGGCTGCGCGCTTCCCGCTTGGCGCCCCAGCCGCTCGCGGTTCGGAACTGGAGGTCTATGTCCTCTTCGCCCAGCCGCTGCTCGCGTCGCTCGAACCACTGGCCGAGACTGCCCTGCGGGTCCACGTCGAGCACGGCGACGGGCAGGCCTTTGGCGAGCGCGACGGCAAGATGAGCCGTCAGCGTCGTCTTGCCCGAACCGCCCTTCTGCTGCGAGACAACAAGCACTTTTCCGGCCATGAAAGCTCTTTACCTCGCCCTGATCGCGCCCTAGGGCGAGACAATGCATCATCCCGCCATGGCATCAAGACAATTGCGAGGAAAGGGTTGCTCGCTGGCAGCGTATCGGTCTAGCCGGCCACGGGCCGCGAGACCCTACGCGCCCATGAAAGCATCCTCGGAATCGTCGAGCGTCGCGGCATCGCTGCCGAGCGTACGGCCTATGCTTTCCCAGATCTGGCGCAGGCGCATCACATGCAGATCATCCATGATGACGCGCACCATATGCTTGATGGTCGCATCGTCATCATCCATTTCGAAGATGTCGTAGATCTGGCTCCTCTTGTCGTTCTGGATCTCGAAGGCCGCATAGTGGCGCGTGCCGGCTGGCTGTGCGTTCGGCCAGACATAATAGCCCGCTATGGGTCGGCCTCCCGTGGCCGCCGGCAGGATTGCCGGGTCACGGGCGAGCTTGAACCGATATTTGGTGGCGGTCGAGGCCTGCTGGATCGCCCAGCGCGTATATTCCTCGGCGGTCTTCTTGGCGCCGGAGGCCGGATTGTTCATGTCCGGGAAGGGCGATCCACTCAGGATCTCGATGTCGCGCATCGTGTTGGTGGTCATGAGCAGGATGCCGGCGATGATCTTGCGCAGTTGCGTGGTCGACTTGATGCTCAGCACCGCGCGTTCGAGATCGAAGACCGTGCGGATGTTGAACTGCCGCAGCATCAGGAAGCGCTCCGGCCCGACGACCGTGCAGAGCTGCGCCTGCCCGACCCAGTCTATGGTCTGGTAGATGCCATAGGGCGTCTCGACATAGAGCAGGATCGGGTTGGCGACGGCGAGGTTCTGCACCTCCTGCACGCCGGCCTCGCTCAGGCGGAAGCGGGTGAAGAAATCGACGCCATCGATCACGTCGAGCGGTATCGACTTGGTGGCGCGGGCAAACCGGCCATCGGTCAGTTTCAGGAAATTCAGCAGGCCGGCCGGAAAGACGAGCCGATTCTCGGCTTGCTCTTCGGTCGGCTGCTCGGTCTTGGTCTGCTTGATGGGCGCTTCCATGGCGCTGAGGATCGAGGACAGGACGAATTGCAGGCCGGCATCCGGCACGAAGCCGACGGCGAAGATGAAGGGATAGAACGCGCCCGACAGGCGCCCGCCGCAAATGTCGTTGCCGAAGATGGCCAGCAGCACGTTCCAGACGATAATGCCGGCGACGAAGGCGCCGACGACGTGGAGCAGCGCGCGAAAGAAGGTCGTCGGGCCGAGATCGAACAGGCTGACAGCGCGCACGAGCATCGTCAGAACGGAGACATAGGCGCCGAGAAAGGCCAGCGACAGGATCGTCGGATCGAAACGGCAGGGCTCTGTCTGCGTGGCGCCGGGCGTCGCCATCGTCTTGTCGAACAGGTCGAGAAATGGCGTCGGGGCGAGCGCGAGCGACCAGCCGACCGTGATCGCCGCCATGAAGGGCAGGGCGTAGAACAGCGTCCGACGATTGACGGGCATGCTGTAGCAGCGGATGCGGTTGACCAGATATTCGATTTCGCTGGAGCCATCGTCCTCGCGATCGAGCTTCTTCAGCCGATCGAAGTCATTCGGCTTCAGCACCTCGTCGAGATCGGTCACATATTTGGTGACGACGAACTCCAGCGAGGATGAATAGCGAATATCGCGGCGGCGTAGCCAGTCATCGTCAGACGTCGTGCCGTCGTCCTTGGCGGACCCTGCATCGGTGCGCGTATCCTCGGCAAACGGCCGCGGTGCGAAGTTCTGCGAGAAGCCATGGATGCGCTTGAAGCGGTTGAGCCGCGTGCTGTGGTTCACCAGTATGGTGAAGAACACCGTCGCAAAGCCGATCAGCAACGGTATCCAGGCGCCGAGAACGCCGTTGGTGCTCAGCAGCCATATCGATGCTTCGCACAGCGACTGGCCAAGGCCATCCGCCGTGCAGACCGTCACGAGCCCATCATCCATGATCGCCCCCGCATTGCGGCAGGCCGCTGCCTGGCCGCGCGGATCAGAATGCGCGAGTCAAGCGATCATTACAACTTATACGGATATTGCATTGTCGATATAATTAAAGGTTGCAAAACCGGCCTACACGTAGCGTGGGATCGGGCCGTCCTGCGGGGTCGTGTTGTCGCCGAGGTCGAGGAAGACCTCGTCGATGTAGCACCAGCCCCAGCCCTCGGGCGGGTCGTAGCCTTCGATGATCGGGTGGCCGGTCGCCTGGAAATGGCGCGTCGCGTGGCGGTTCGGAGATTGGTCGCAGCAGCCGACATGGCCGCAACTGCGGCAGAGGCGCAGATGCACCCACATGCTGCCGGTCTTCAGGCATTCCTCGCAACCGCGCGCGCTGGGCTTGACGACGCGGATGCTGGCCGTGTGCGAACATTCATCGCTCATGCGGATATCCTTTCAGGCGCGGGTTGTCCGGGGGCAGGGGCCACGGGGTGGGCGGCGAGATAGGCATGGATGGCGGCGACGACCTGCGCGCCCTCGCCAACGGCGGCCGCAACGCGCTTCACCGATCCGGAGCGCACGTCGCCGACGGCGAACACGCCCCGCCGGCTGGTCTCGAGCGGGAAGCGATCGATGCCGGCATTGTCGGCTCCGGTCAGCACGAAGCCCTTCTTGTCGAGCGCCACGCGGCAATCGGCGAGCCAGGCGGTGTTCGGATCGGCGCCGATGAAGAGAAACACATGGCGGATCGGCCGCGTGGTCACCACGCCGATGCTCCGGTTGGTCCAGCTCACGGCTTCGAGGATGCCGGCCTCGCCGTCCAGCGCCGTGATCTCGCTCTCCGTGACGAGTTCGACATTGGGCAGCGACGCGATCCGGTCGATCAGATAGCGCGACATGCTGGCTTCCAGGCTCGGCCCGCGGATCAGCAACCAGACCTTTTTGGCCTGGCCGGCGAGAAACACCGTGGCTTGTCCGGCCGAATTGCCGCCGCCGACGAGCACGACCTCCTGTTCGCTGCAGAGCTTCCGCTCGAGCGGCGAGGCCCAGTAATGGATGCTCGAGAGCTCGAAGCTCTCGATGTTCGGAATATCAGGGCGGCGATAGCGGGCGCCGCTGGCGACCACCACGGTGCGCGCATTCGCGTGCTCGTCTGGCCCGAGCGTCAGGCGGAAGCGCGCTTCGCCGTTGACCGGGGCATCTTCCAGGCAGGTGACTTCATCGGGGATGGCGAGATCGGCACCGAATTTCTGCGCCTGATTATAGGCGCGCGCCATCAGCGCCATGCCGGTGATGCCGGTGGGAAAGCCGAGATAGTTCTCGATCCGCGCCGAGGCGCCTGCCTGGCCGCCAAAGGCGCGCGTGTCGAGCACCAGCACCGACAGGCCCTCCGATGCCGCATACACGGCGGTGGCGAGGCCGGCCGGGCCGGCGCCAATCACGGCGACGTCATAGAGATGATCGGGATCAATCGGGCCGACGAGGCCGATGCAGCGAGCGAGTTCGGTCTCCGAAGGGTTGCGCAGGATCTGACCGGCGGGGCAGATGACGATCGGCATCTCCTCCTGGCTCAGATGGAAGCGTTCGATGATGGCCTGCGCGGCCGGATCGGCCACGGGATCGAGCCGCTGATAGGGCTGTCCGTTGCGCCGCAGGAAATTCTGCAGCCGGAGGACATCGCCGAGATCGGAACCGCCGACGATGACAGCGCCCGCTCCGGACTCGATCAGTCCGACACGGCGCAGGATCAGCGCGCGCATGATCCGCTCGCCGAGTTCCGCCTCGGCGATCATCAAGGCGCGCAGCTTGTCGGAGGGGATCACCAACGCCTCGACCTCGCCCCTGGCATAGGCGTCGACGAGGGCGGGACGCTCGGACAATTGGCCGAGCTCGGCAACGAAGCTACCAGGCCCCTGATTTGCGACCAGTTGCTCGGTGTCGGCCGCATCGCGCCGCGACACCTCGACATGGCCCGCCAGGATGACGAACATGCCACGCGCCACCGCGCCAGCCGCGATCATGTGCGCGCCGTCGGGATAGGTCACCGGCGTGCCAAATCGCGTCAGCCGCGCGATCTCGGCCGCCTCGAGTGTCGGAAACATCTGGTCGCGCCGGTTCTCAACACTCGAAGCCATGCCCGCTCTCCTTCACCGCTGCGTCGACCACCCTCTGGTTTCGATCTTGTCCGAAATGCCGGACAATTGGGATCATACGTTGGTTGCGATGATGTGGAAGATCAGTAATGGGGCGGCGGCGGTTCGGGTGCGTTCGGCTCGCGCGCATGCAGTGCAGCTTCCTTGACCTCTTCGGTCAACTTGGCGAGTTGGCGGCGCAGGAGATCGATATCCTTCCACTGCGCCGTCACGGCCGCGTTCAGGTCCTCGATCGTCTGGTCCTGATAGGCGAGCCGCGTCTCGAGCTGGATGATGCGGGCGGTGAGGATCGGGCTGTCCATCGGTTCGCTCCTTGCGCATGACGGCCATGCCGGCCACGCCCGTTGCGTAGGCGGCGCAGGCCCCAGAGGCAAGAGGGCGGGTTCGGCAAGGGCGGCGGAGCGGCGTCGACGCCGCCGCTCACGCGCTCATGCGGCGAGACGGATCGCCAGCTCCGTTTCCCAATCCTTCGGATCGGGCACGGTCACAGGGTCGGTGACATAGATTTCGAGCCGGCAGCCGAAGCGATCGCCCGATGGCGTCGTCTCGACATCCCAGCGCAGGCCCCTCTCCTTCGCCCAGCCGATCAGCACGGCATTGGCGTCATAGAGGCCGTCATAAGGTCCGCGATAGGTCACGGTTGCGAAACGGCCGGCGGGGAGCATGCCGCTCCTGACCGTCTCGTCCGCGGCGAGGAGGGCGGTCGTCGGAAAGCCGACTTCGATCTCCAGCCGGTCGGGCATGCGGATGAAATCATATTTGAAGAAGATCGGTCCGGCAGGATCGATGCCGCGCATGGCGGCATGTTCCATCAGCGCATCGATCGTCTTCGGCGCCAGGGTCGAGAGATCGTCCATCGTCGTCGTGACGGCGATGGCGAGATAGGGTTGGGCCGAGCGCTCGACGATCTCGGGCAAGGTCAGCATGGGCGTGCTCCGAGCGACATCATGGTGCCTTGGCGCCATCGAGCAGGCCGGGATAGGCGGAAATTTCCGCCTGGATCTCGCCGGGGAAGTCGTCGAACTCCTGGACCTGGCGGATCTCGATCACCTCATTGTCGCCGGCCGGGCAGCGCTTGGCCCAGTCGATCGCTTCCTGGCGCGAGTTGACGCGGATCATCCAGTAGCCGCCGAGCACTTCCTTCGCCTCCGCAAAGGGGCCATCGGTGACGATCGGCTTGCCGCCTTCGAAGGAGACCCGCGCGCCCATGGATGGCGGATGCAATCCATCGAGCGCGACCAGCACGCCGGCCTCCTTCAGCGCGTCGTTATATTTCATCATCGCGGCCACAGCCTCGACATCCGGCATGGTGCCGGGCGCGGCGTCCTCATAGCCCTTGGGGATCATCAGCATCATGAAACGCATGGTCTTCTCCTCATGAAGTCGGCGGCGCACGGCAATTGGAGCGTGCCGGCGAATGGCCACGAGATTAAGACGGGCGAAGCTCTCCCGAGCCGACATCTCGTCGAAGAATTCCGATCAGTTCCTGATATGCGCCCTATGGCGCCGTTTCGATCCCCATGGCGCGGCAGGCTTTGGCCAGGTCGCGGTCGAGTGTCGCCAGGGGTAGCCCGCTGCGAAGGGCGAGTTCCAGATAGGCGGCATCGTAGATCGTCAGGCGCTGCAATCGGGCAATAGCGAACGTCTCGCGCCATGTCCGGTCGCGATCGATATCGTCAATGACGATAGGCATCTGGCCGAGAAGGCGTAGACACTGCGCGGCTTCGCCGGCTCCGATACGGTTTCGGCGCTCCGCATGCAGCAAGACGTTGGCGATCTCCCATTGCCAGAGCGAAGGCACCAAGGCGCCCTCGCGCCGCACCACCGCCGCCAACGCATCCGTCGCCGGGGTGACCTCGTCCATGAAGCACCATGTTAGCGCGATCGAGCTATCGATGACGAACGCCGTCAACGCCGACCCTCATCGCGCAGTTCCTTCCATGACAGCCCGCCCAGCGTCTGTCCCTTCCGGAGCTCCACCAATTCGTTCCAGGCCGCTTCAATGCGCTCACGATCAGGCTGCTGCGCTCCAATGAGCCGGGCGATCGGCTTGCCATGCTTGGTGATAAGGACTTCCTCGCCAGCCGCGACGCGGTCGAGCAGAGATGACAGATGCGTCTTGGCCTCGAAGGCACCGACCGTAATCATGGCACCACTTTCTGGTTGGTTGTTTCAACTAGTTTATAGCTCAGACCAAAACTTTCAAGCATCCGACCCTTCAAATCCGGCCTGAGTCGTTCTACTTTCGTACCCATGGCCAGACCTCCTAAAAACACCGGCTTCGGCGAATCTCCGCAGGCTTCGTTCGAAGGCGCACCCACCGGCGAACCGCTGTCAGGCAACATTGCCGACTGGATGGACGAGATCGCGCGCGCAGCCGATGCAGAGCCGATCGCGCCGAAGCCGAAACGCGCGCCGCGCGCGCGGCCCGAGCGCATGCAGCTCGTCGACCTGCCGGTCGACGCGGAGAAGAAGGCCAAGGGTGCCAGGCAGGACAAGGGCGGCAAGGCGGCCTCGACCACCCACAAATCCGGGCGCGGGACCTCCATCGGCATTGCCGGCTCGGCCCGTGAGCGCGCCGCGAGCGGACTGATGCCTGTCTCGGGCCTGGATATCGGGCTGGAGGAGGCCGAGGCGATCGCCGGATCGAGCCTCGCCTCGTCCTCCGTGACGGCGACGGTCGCGGCGCTGAGCGCGCTGATCGAGAGCGGCCGTCCGGAAGTGCGCGACAAGACCTGGGTGCCGCACCGTCCGCCGCGGCCGGAAAAATCGGAAGGCGGCAAGCCGTTCCAGATCGTCTCGCCATTCGAGCCGCGCGGCGACCAGCCGAATGCGATCCGCGAACTCGTCGCCGGTGTCGCGGCGCATGAGCGCGACCAGGTCCTGCTCGGCGTGACGGGTTCCGGCAAGACCTTCACCATGGCGAAGATCATCGAGGAGACGCAGCGTCCGGCGCTGATCCTCGCGCCGAACAAGACGCTTGCCGCCCAGCTCTATGGCGAGTTCAAGTCGTTCTTCCCGGACAACGCGGTCGAATATTTCGTCTCTTATTACGACTACTACCAGCCCGAGGCCTATGTGCCGCGGACGGACACCTATATCGAGAAGGAATCCTCGGTCAACGAGCAGATCGACCGCATGCGTCACTCGGCGACGCGCTCGTTGCTCGAGCGTGACGACGTCATCATCGTCGCTTCGGTTTCCTGCATCTATGGTATCGGCTCGGTCGAGACCTACACCGCGATGACCTTCGGCATCGAGCTCGGCGAAAAGCTCGACCAGCGCCAGTTGCTCGCCGATCTCGTGGCGCTGCAATACAAGCGCTCCGACGTGAACTTCATTCGCGGCACGTTCCGCGTGCGCGGCGATACGGTCGAGATCTTCCCGGCCCACCTTGAAGATCGCGCCTGGCGGCTGTCGCTGTTCGGCGACGAGGTCGAGAGCATCACCGAGTTCGACCCGCTGACGGGGCAGAAGACGTCGGACCTGAAATTCGTCAAGGTCTACGCGAATTCGCACTATGTGACGCCGAAACCGACGCTCAACCAGGCCATCGCCTCGATCAAGGCGGAACTGCGCATGCGCCTCGCCGAACTCGAGGCCGCGGGTCGCCTGCTGGAGGCGCAGCGTCTGGAGCAGCGCTGCCGGTTCGACATCGAGATGATGGAGGCAACCGGCGCCTGCGCCGGCATCGAGAACTATTCGCGCTATCTGACCGGCCGCCTTCCCGGCGAGCCGCCGCCAACGCTGTTCGAATATCTGCCCGACAACGCGCTGGTCTTCGCGGATGAGAGCCATGTCACGATCCCGCAGATCGGCGGCATGTATCGCGGCGACTTCAGGCGCAAGGCGACGCTGGCCGAATATGGCTTCCGCCTGCCGTCCTGCATGGACAACCGGCCATTGCGCTTCGAGGAATGGGACGCGATGCGCCCGCAGACGGTCCACGTCTCGGCCACGCCCGGCACCTGGGAGATGGAGGCAACCGGCGGCGTGTTCACCGAACAGGTCATCCGCCCGACCGGGCTGATCGATCCGCCCGTCGAGATCCGCCCCGCAAAGAGCCAGGTCGACGATCTGCTTGGCGAGGTTCGCGAGGTGGCGAAGAAGGGCTATCGCACGCTGGTCACGACGCTGACCAAGCGCATGGCCGAAGACCTGACGGAATATCTGCACGAAAATGGCGTGCGCGTCCGCTATATGCATTCCGACGTCGATACGCTGGAGCGGATCGAGATCATCCGCGATCTGCGTCTCGGCGCCTTCGACGTGCTGATCGGCATCAACCTGCTGCGCGAAGGCCTCGACATCCCCGAATGCGCGCTGGTCGCGATCCTCGATGCCGACAAGGAAGGCTTCCTGCGCTCCGAGACCTCGCTGATCCAGACCATCGGGCGCGCGGCTCGAAACGTCGACGGCAAGGTCGTGCTCTATGCCGATCACATCACCGGCTCGATGGAGCGGGCGATGGCGGAGACGGCGCGCCGGCGCGAGAAGCAGACGGCTTATAATATCGAGCACGGCATCACGCCGGAATCGATCAAGAAGTCGATCGGCGACATCATGGCGTCGGTCTATGAGCAGGACCATGTCACCGTCGATGCGGGCATGGCCGATACGGCGCTCGTCGGCAACAATCTCAAGGCGCATCTCGACGATCTCGAAAAGCGGATGCGCGAGGCGGCGATGAACCTCGAATTCGAGACGGCCGCGCGTCTGCGCGACGAGATCAAGCGCCTCAAGGAAACCGAACTCGCCATTGCCGACGATCCGCTGGCGCGCCAGACGGCGATCGACGATCGCACGGGCGGCTATCAGGGCGACAAGAAATATGGCCGCGCCGCCAACCTGCCGCCCGAGCCGGCGACACGCGCGCGCAAGAACGATCTGGACGAGATGACGGTCAAGCGTACCGAAGTCCCGGCGGGGAAGGCACGCAAGCCGACGCTCGACGAGATGGGCGCCAGCTCGAACCTGACCTCGCTCGCCGCCGACGAGCGCGAGACGCCGAAGCGCCCCGATCCGATGACGACCAACCACCGCCCGGGCGGGCGGTCATTCGGCGGACGAGCGGGCAGCCATGCCGGCAAGAAAGGTCCGAGGCGTTCATAGCTTCTGTGATCAGGCCCTGATGACTGTGCTCCGGAACGGGCTCAAGTGGCGGAGACTTGGTGGCTGTCGCTGCACGTCGAGGAAAGGTCCATATCTGTCGTGATGCCGATTCTTGATCGGACCGGCTGGAGGTTGGTGTGTCGATGCTCGACGATTACTTGCCGGATTACGATTTCAGCGAACGCCACTGTCGGAATGTAGCTGCCCGACCGGACACGATCATCGAAGCCGCTTCGGCCTATCGGGCGGAATCGGACCCGTTCTTCCGCGCGATGATCGGAGTGCGGGAAATCCCTATGCGGCTTGCAGGCTGGCTTGGCGGCCGGCGAGCGGGTTTGCCGCCGACCTTCAGCTTGGACAATTTCACGCTTCTCGATCGGCGCGATGGCAGCGAGCTGGTCTATGGCCTCGTTGGTCAGTTCTGGCGCTCCGATTTCGGGCTGGTGTCCATAGCGGACGGAACGGCATTCCGCGCCTTCGACAGGCCTGGCATCGCGAAGCTGGTCCTCGGCTTCTCCACCGAGCCCGGTGCCGGCGGACTGACGAAACTGACCACGGAGACTCGGATATTCTGCCCCGATCCTGTCTCGCGTAGAAAATTCGCGCCCTATTGGTATCTCATCCGCCCGGTCAGCGGGCTGATCCGCGGCCGCGTGCTGACCTCGATACGGAGGGCCAGCGAGAAGCGGGAGGCGGCGCGACGCTGAAGCGCTTCAGTGTCAGGCTTTCTTCGGTTCCGCGCTCAGATGTTCGTGGATGATCCGCCATATGCCATCGGTGCATCGCATGATGGTGGTGCCGCGTCCGCTGCCTGAGGCCGGGCGACCGTCAATGGTCGCATTCCAGCGGAAGCGGTAGAGGCAACTCGCCGCATCGCTCGAGCGGGCAATCCAGCTGACATCCTCCAGCCAGTATCGTTCCTCGGGATAGCGCGCCCATGTTGTCTCGAAAGCCGTCCTGATGGAGTCGAGGCCGCTGAATGAGCCATCGTTGAACCAGAAGATCGCATCGGCGTCGATCAGTGGCGCCAGAACCTCAAACCGGTGCTGATTGATCAGCGTCCCGTAGCGCTCCAACAAGTCAATCGGGTCAGTTGCAGGCTGCATGCGGTTGTCCTTCCAGTATGGCGGATGCGGATCGGCTTCCGCTCAGACGGTCAGATGCCGGTCGAAAAACGCTGCGATCTCGGTGAAGGCTTCTTCGGTTTCCGGGACGAAGGGCGTCAGGAACTGGGCGTGGCTTTCGCCCTCGAACACCTGCAGGGCCGCTTCGACGCCGGCGCGGCGCAGCTTGCGGTGGGCGCGGATGGTGTCGCTGAGCAGGAGGTCACGCGTGCCGGAGGTGAGGATCGCCGGCGGCAATCCGGCGAAATCGCCATAGATCGGCGAGATCAGCGGCGTGTCGAGTGGCTGCCCGCCGGCATAGAGCTCTGCCGCCGCCCCGAGCCAGCCTGTCTCCGAGACGAGGACATTATCGACAAAGGCGTTGGTGGCGAGGGAATCGCTCTTGCCGGCGAGATCGACCCAGGGACTGCCGGGCGCGATGGCGGCGGGAAGCGGCAGGCCGGCGGCGTTTGCCTTCAGCATCAGCGAGAGCGTCAGTCCGCCGCCGGCCGACGTGCCGAATACCGCCATCCGCTTCGGGTCATTGCTGGCCGTGAGCGCTTTCCAGACGGCGGTCGCATCGTCGAGCCCGGCGGGAAAGGGGAAGTCGGGCGCCATGCGGTAATCGACCGAGACGACGCGAAACCGGCCATAGCCCGCCATCATCATGCCTTCGCCGGCCCCGATCTCGCCGGGGAAGAACACATAGCCCCCGCCATGCAGATGCAGGAGGAGGCGATTGCGGTTGGCCACCGGCAGATCGCGCGGTGTCGAGATGAAGACCGGGATGCCGCCGATCTTGTCCGCCGTCACGTCGACGCGAAGCTTCTGCCTGATTTCGGCGAGGATGGGGTGCGGCCCCGCGCCGCTCAGGCGTTGCAGGCTGCGCCAGCCATCCGCATCGGCCGGAATGTCCTGCCATCCCGCCGGCAACGGCGCGCCGACAACGGCCTGCAACTCCGGACTGACCGTGCTCGGCACCGGCAGCAGGCGAGCGGGGACTTCGCGCGCCATGGGCATGGCGGCGCCGGCCTCGGCCGCGGCGCGCGTTGGCATCAGCAGCCCGGCGAACGGCACCGAGAGCACGGGCGCCAGCGCGGCGCCGAACGCGCCCGCGAGCATGGTCCGGCGCGTCGGCTCGCCCTTGCCGTTCCTTCTGTCAGCCACCGTCAGTCGCCCTTCTTGGTCACCAGCACATAACCGCGTGTCTTGTTCGCATTGTCCTTGTCCGGCGTATTCATCGCGGCGAACAGCTCATCGGCCTTGACCCAGACGGGCGGGTATTTGTAGCGGGCGACGTCGAGGATCAGGAAGCGGTCCTCCTCCGCGTCATAGGCGGCGAGCGGCGAGATATGGCCGCCGGTTTCCTGACCGAGCGCCTTGCGGAGATAGTTGATCACGACGAACTGGCCGGGGGACGCGAGATGGTCCCGCGCCTCGTTCCGGAAGGCGTCGAGCGTCGTATCGCCGGCATGGCGGACGGTGACACTGAGCGGCTGCGTTGCGAGCACGCCGCCGAGCTGGTCGAGCGTCATGCCCTGCTTCAGGATCGTCTCGCGCGGGACGATCGCATCGGTGCGTGCGTCGAGCAGATTATCCTGCGTGAAGGTGCGGTAGGGCTCATATTCCGGCACGGCGGGCGCTGGCACACCCGATGCGTTCAGCACCATGACCATGGAGGCGACGCCGCAGAAGGACTGGGTTTTCTGCGTGACGAAATTGTCGGCGAGTGGGAAATAGGCCGTGCGGGCCTCGGCGCCGATCAGCAGCGCCGCGCCGGGTTCGCTCGCCGCCCCGATCAGATTGGCCGGCAGAGGCAGCGTCTCGGCCGATGCGGCGGTCGCGATCAGGCCGGAGACGAGAATGGAGAAGAACGAGCCGCGGATAGTCATGGCACCCTCCCTGGCAGGAGCCGCTACTATGGCGCGCCCTCGCTTCTCCCGCCATAGCCCCTGCGTCAGGCGACCGCCATGACGCGGTCGCGGCCCTGGCGCTTGGCGTTGTAGAGCGCACTGTCGCTGCGCACCATCAGTGTGCGCAGCGTATCGTCCGGAGTCGATTCCGTGATGCCGCAGCTCACTGTCACCGCCAGCCGCGGGTCGATCTCCGGAAAGGTCTGCAGCGCCATGGCCTCGCGCACGCGCTCGGCCGCGTGTTCCGCACCGTCGGCGATCGGCAGCGCGACAGAGAATTCCTCGCCGCCCGTCCGCCCGATAATGGCGTTGCTCGGCAGTTGGGCGTGCAGATGCCGGGCGAAAGCCTGGATCACCGCGTCGCCCGCGGGATGGCCGAAGGTGTCGTTCACGGCCTTGAAGTGGTCGAGGTCGAACATCAGTGCCGCGATCCGGCTCTTGCGCGCGATGGCGCTCGCGAGAAGCTTCGCCGCCTCGCGGTCGAAGGCGCGCCGGTTGAGAAGGCCGGAAAGCATGTCGCGATCGGCATGTGTCTCCGCCATATCCAGCATGTCGCGGACCACCACGAGCAGCAGCGACAGCGCCGTGCCGACCAGCAGGATGCCGGTGATGGATTGCGAGATCAGCGCGTAGACGCTGCCGATATAGTCGCGCGCGGTCGGGCCGGAGCCGAAGGTGACGGCCGCGAAGGGCTTGATCAGGAAATGCAGCGCCACGAGGAAGAACATGGCGGCGAGCAGGAGATCGAGCGGTCGATGCCGCGACGCCTTCAGGATGACACCGCCGCCGAGCGCGAGGGTTAGCGCGAAGGGAAACTGATAGAGCAGTTCATAGGGCAGGCTGTTGCGCGGCCCCGGCCACATGACCGCGCGTCCGCCGAGCGAGGCCGTCAGCATGCCCGGCAACAGCCAGCGCGGCAGTTTCGTGCCGTAATAGACGGCGAGGCCATGGGCCATGAGCAGGAAGGCGAGGCAGAACGTGCCGAAGCTGGTCGCGACGAAAAAGCCGGGGAAAGGTGTGGCGCGCACCAGGATCTCGCTCAGCGGCGTGAGCGCGCCGACGGCGAAGCTCAAGGCGAACCACTGCACGCCCGGGGATACGTTGCGCGTGCGCGAAAAGATCAGGAACGTCAGGGCGACGAGCAGCGCCACGGTCACGTTGACGGTCAGGGCGAAGATGGCGCCGCTCATGAATGCCTATTGGATCTCTCGGGACCGGGGGTTCCCTCGACGGTGACGCACGCGCCATGGCAAGCCGGTCCCGAACCGCCATGGATCATTGCGGCGCACAGAATGACATCGCGATGCAATATTCGCTAGGGGAGCCCGACTGTGCCCGCGTCGCGGCAGCAACCGGGCCCTTTGCCTAGCCTTTCAGGAAGGCCTTGAACGCGTCGCCATAGTCCTTGTGCCAGCGCGAGAGGGGCGGGCGGTTTTCGACGATGTCGCCGGCGGCCCAGAGGATGCGCTTCTCGTCGGTGGCGCGATCGACCTCATTGTCAGGGCAGAGGATGTAGAAATCGCCGCGATCGAGCGATTCCAGCATGAAGTCGATGGTCTGTTCGGGCGTCCATGCGCCGGCGGGCTTGTCGGTCTTCGCGCCCGAGGTGAGGCCGGTCCAGACGAAGCCGGGAATGAGCAGATGGACGCTGATCCGCGCGCCATCCTTGTTGCGCAGTTCGTGCTGCAGCGCCTCGGTCAACACCTTCACGCCAGCCTTCGAGACGTTATAGGCGGTATCCCCGGGTGGGGTCGTGATGCCCTGCTTGGAGCCGGTGTTGATGACGAGGGCGGGGGTGGCGTTGTTCAGCATTTCCGGCACGAAGACCTGCACGCCATTGACCACGCCCCAGAGATTGGTGCCGATCACGCGCTGCCAATCGGGCAGGTCGCCCAGCGCCGGGCCGCCATTGCCCGTGCCGGCATTGTTCATCAGCACATGGACCGCGCCGAAGCGCTGGTAGACGGCGTCCTTCAGCGCCTCGACATCGGCGCGGTTCGCGACGTCGACCCGCATGGCGAGCACATCCGGCCCGAGCGTGGCAGCGGCCGCATCGAGCGCTTCTTGCCGGCAATCGGCGATGGCGACCTTGAGGCCGAGCGAGACGAATTTGCGCGCTGCGGCGAGGCCGATGCCCGCGGCGCCGCCGGTGACGACAGCGACATGGTTCGGGGCGAGAACAGGATGGGTCATGGCGGCTTCCTCCGAGGTCCAGACGATCGAGCGGCACGATAGGGAAGCCATCCGCGCGACGCCAGTATTCTCGTTGGAGTAGTGTTCGGCCTTGAGCCCGCCTGAATGTCGCGGCAAGCAGAGGTGCAACTTATCGCGCAACCTTCTATATCGAATCGGGGACTGGCTTTGAGACGAGGATTTCAGCCGATGCGCCGGACATTATTGGCTCTTTCGCTTCTTTTCGCCGCGAGCCCCGCGGCTTTCGCCTGCACGGCAGACGAATTGCAGGCCAAGTCGATCGAATATGCGAGCCTGGTCAAGGCGATCGTGGCGAAGAATCCTTCGCAGGAACTCGTCTGGAAGCAGAAGCAGATCAATGTCGCCCGCGTCGCAGAGAATACGACGGATCTCGACCAGATCTGCGCGGCCTATGATGGCGGCATTGCAGAGGCCAAGGCCGCCACGAAATAAGGCCGCCACGTACAGGGCGGCAGCGCCTCTCCTGGAGGGGGCCTCATGATCCGCATCACCGACGATATCGCGCTGGACGAGAGCGAGATCCAGGAGACCTTCATCCGCGCTTCAGGACCCGGCGGTCAGAACGTCAACAAGGTCTCGAGCGCGGTGCAACTGCGCTTTGATGCGCGGCGGTCGCCGGCGCTCTCCGATCCCGTCGCTGTGCGGCTGATGCGGCTCGCCGGCTCCAAGCTGACGCAGGACGGCGTCATCGTCATCACCGCCCAGCGCTTTCGCGATCAGGCCCGCAACCGCGCCGATGCGCTGGAGCGGCTGGTCGCCCTGATCCAGGAAGCCCTGCCGCCACCGACGCCGCGGCGCGCGACGCGGCCAACGCTCGCCTCGAAGAAGAAGCGGCTCGAAGGCAAGGCCAAGCGCTCGGGCGTCAAGGCGCTGCGCGGTGGCGTAAAGCTGGACTAGCCCTCGCCAAATCACTGGACTCCGTGCAACATCGCCTTGCTACCGCTCGGGGGGAACGAACGGCATCACAAGCGAGGAGCGCTTTATGGGCGGCATCATCTGGACGATTATCATCGGTTTCGTGGCGGGCGTGATCGCCAAATTCATCATGCCTGGCGACAATGAACCCAAGGGGTTCATCCTGACGATCATCCTCGGCATTGCCGGCGCGTTCGTCGCGACCTGGATCGGCCAGAAGGTCGGCTGGTATGGACCGGATCAGCGGGCCGGTTTCATCGGCGCCATTGTCGGCGCAATCATCGTGCTGCTCATCTGGGGCGCGATCGTCAAGCGCCGCGCCCGAGGTGACGGCGAGCGCCGCACCTGAGAAATAGGCGCGCAGGGCAACGCTGCGCGCCATAGGAAAAGCCGCCGTCAGCGGTGGCTCTTCTCCGAGCAGTGCACCCGGTCCTCGATCGCTTCGCTCAGCGGGCAGGTGCCCGTCGCGCCGCGATAGGCGAGGTAGGAGCCGGTCGCCAGCGCCAGCACGGACAACAGCCTGTTGGGCCGTGGCCGCACCGCGACGGCGGCGAGGAAGAGGCCGGCGAGAACCGACGCCGTGCGTTCGCCCGTCGACATGGCGGGTGCGATAACGGGTGGCTTGGAACGAAAAATCATCTTAGGTCTCCTGTAGCCTGGCGATAGAACGCTGGAAGGTGCTTTCGCGTTCCCATTCGCGTTCCGGGGAGAGTGACATGATCAGGGTCGGCATTGGTGGTTGGGTCTTCGAACCTTGGCGCGGCGGCTTCTATCCCGCCGGATTGCCTCAGAAGCGCGAACTTTCGCATGCGAGCAGCAAGCTTACATCGATCGAGATCAATGGAACCTATTACGGCTCGCAAAAACCGGAGAGTTTCCGCAAATGGGCCGATGAGACGCCGGACGGCTTCGTCTTCGCGCTGAAGGGCTCGCGCTTCACGACCAACCGGCGCGTCCTCGCCGAGGCGGGGGAGTCCATCGAGCGCTTTGTCACCAGCGGGATCACGGAACTCGGCGACAAGCTCGGGCCGATCAACTGGCAGTTCATGGACACCAAGAAGTTCGATCCCGCGGATTTCGAGGCCTTCCTGGCGCTGCTGCCGAAGTCGGTCGACGGCCGGCGGCTTCGCCACGCCGTCGAGGTTCGGCACGAGAGTTTCCAGGTGCCGGAATTCGTGGCCCTGGCCCGCCAATATGGCGTCGCGATCATCACGGCCGATTCCGCGAAGTTCCCCCAGATTGCCGATCAGACGGCGGATTTCGTCTATGCCCGGCTGATGGATGCGGGCGAAGAGCACGAGAACGGCTATTCGGAAGACGCGCTCGACCTCTGGCACGAGCGTGCCCAGGCCTGGCGCAGGGGTGGCGTTGCGGACAACCTGCCGTTGCTTACTGAGGCGCCGAAGGCTGAAGTGCCGCGTGACGTGTTCGTCTATATGATCAATGGCTTCAAGCCCAAGGCGCCCTTCGCCGCAATGGCGCTGATCGAGAGAATCAAAGCCGCCTAATTTTCGCGGTGTGCGGGAGGCCTTTCCGCCTCCCGAATTCGTTGCGAAATAGTGAACAATCCTCCGCCCAAATCTCGCCCCTTTTCACCCTAACGATTAACAACGAAGCCAAGGTTGTTTCATGAATGGGTGTGGTCCGCGCCAGCGAGCGCGATAACGGAGAGATCCGGGGTGAGTTCCAAGTTTCGTTATGCGGCCCTCGCGGTCGCGTTCACGGCCGCCGGCGCGGTCTATTCCGTGGGTACGAAGCCGGCCGAGGCCGGCACGCAATGCGGGAGGGCATCGTGGTACAAGCTCGGCGGACGGACCGCGAGCGGCGAGCGCAACAATCCGGGCGCCCTCACGGCAGCCCATCGTTCTCTTCCCTTCGGGACCCGCGTCCGGGTCGAAAATCTCAAGAATGGCAAGTATGTCGTGGTCCGCATCAATGATCGCGGACCGTTTGTCGGCGGTCGCGTGATCGATGTCTCCCGGGCTGCGGCGCAGCAGCTGGGCATGATGAGCAGCGGCACGGCCAAGGTTCGCATCGTCGCCGACGGCAAGGAACTGCGCGGCGCCTGTCCGGCCTGATCCGATCAGCGGCCGTCCAGCGCGACGGCCTTGATCAGCGCGGTCACCGGAAGGCCGGATCTGAGACCCAGCTCATCAGCCGCCTCGCGCGTCACGCGGGCGATCATCGGCGCCCCGGCGAGATCCAGCCGCACGGCGACGTCATGGCCGGGCTTCTCGTCCAGCGCCACGATTGTTCCGGCGAGGCGGTTGCGGACCGAAAGGCGGCCAGGTTCGCCGATGGCGAGCGTCACGTCGCGGTCGCGGATCCTGACCCGCACCGCGTCGCCGATCTGCCCCGTGATCTTCTGGACGGTGAGGCGGCCCGCCGGATGATCGAGCCGCGTCACGCCGCCGGCCTCGTCCTGTTCCACGATCCGCGCCGTGAGCACCGCGCCGACATCCCAGTCGCCCGCACCATCGAGATGCGCGAAGACCTGCCCGACGGGGCCGATCGCCGCGACGCGGCCGCCATCAATCAGCACGACCGTGTCGGCCAGCCGCGCGACCTCCTCGACCGCATGGCTCACATAGACGATCGGGAGCTTCATTTCATCGCGCAGCCGCTCGATGAAGGGCAGGATCTCCGCCTTGCGCTCGCGGTCGAGTGCTGCGAGCGGTTCGTCCATCAGCAGACATTGCGGGCTTGCGAGCAGGGCGCGGCCGATCGCGACGCGCTGCTTCTCGCCGCCGGAGAGATCGCGCGGCCGACGCCCCAGCAGAGAGCCGATCGCGAGCAGCTCGACGACATCCTCGAGCCTGCCCCAGCGCGCGGCGCGCGGCGTCAGCCAGCGGCCGTAGAGCAGGTTGGAGCGGACGGAGAGGTGCGGAAAGAGCCGGCCTTCCTGGAAGACATAGCCGATGCGGCGGGCAGGGGGCGGCAGGAAGATGCCGCGCTCGGTATCGACCAGCACATGATCGCCGATCGCGATGCGGCCATGATCCGGCCGTGCCAGCCCTGCGATCAGATTGACCAGCGTCGTCTTGCCGGAACCGGAGCGACCGAAGAGCACGGTGATGCCGTCGCCCGCCTCGAAGGAGACATCGAGCGCGAAATTGCCGAGCCGGCGCCGGACTGCGATTGACAGCGTCACAGCGCCGCCTCCCTGGAGAAGCGGCGCGCGATCAATTCCGAGACGATCAGCGCGGCGAGCGCGATCAGGATCGAGATCGCCGTCAATCGCAATGCTGCCGCATCGCCGTCGGGCGTCTGGATCAGCGCATAGATGGCGGAGGGGATGGTCTGGGTCTCGCCCGGAATATTGGAGACGAATGTGATCGTCGCGCCGAATTCGCCGAGCGCGCGGGCAAAGGAGAGCACGAACCCCGCCAATATGCCCGGCAGGATCAGCGGCAGCGTGATGGTCAGGAAAACGACGGCGTGGCCCGCCCCGAGCGTCTCGGCTGCCTGCTCGAGCCGGCGATCGACTGCTTCGATCGAGAGGCGGACGGCGCGCACCATCAGCGGAAAGCCCATCACCGCGCAGGCGAGCGCCGCGCCGGTCCAGCGAAAGGCGAAGACGATGCCGAAATTCTGGTCGAGAAAGGCACCGATCGGTCCCTTGCGGCCGAAGGTCAGCAGCAGCAGATAGCCGGTCACGACTGGCGGCATGACGAGCGGCAGATGCACGATGCCGTCGAGCAGCGTGCGGCCCCAGAAGCGGCCACGCGCGAGCAGCAGCGCCATCGCAACGCCGAAGGGCAGGCTCGCCAGTGTCGCGACGATCGAAACCTTCAGGCTCAAGCTGATCGCGTTCAACTCGTCGGGCGTGAAATCGAGATTCATGCGATCCGATTCGTTCGGGTGGCGGCGGGTCATGTTAGGGCGTGGCCCTAGCGCACGTCGATGCGCGCAATGTCCTTGACGCTCCGGCCGCCATGAGCGTCGCCCGGCACGACGAGCTGGAGGTTCCGGAACGAGGCAGGCGGCGTGCCGCCCTCATAGGCGAGGATGACGGACTTGCCTTCGAAATGCGGATCGAGTTCGCCGAAGGCGAGGGCAACGACATAGCCGTCGCGGCCCGTGATCATCAGCGTGTGGCGGAGGCCCGGGTTCTTGCCGCTCGCATCGGCGAGACCGGCGCTCTGCAGCAGCGGCCAGAGCAGCGCGCCGGCATAGCGGGCGCTCTCTCGACCCTTGCTCGTCTCGAACGCGATGTCGATCTCGGTTCGCGGGAGGCCGCGCAGGGCGGCCTCCGTGAGCTCGATCGGCTTGGCGACGGCACCGCCGAGCACCACGACATCCGCCGCGACGGCGTCCTGAGCGGCCGTGGCGGCTTCGCCGGCGAACGCGCGAACAAGGCCGCCAAAGGCGAGCGTGAGCGCCAGCGCGGCGACGCGGAGGTGTGCGCGGGTCATTTGCCCACGATCACATCGGAGGCCTTGATGATCGCGGTCGCGGTATCGCCAACCGCGAGGCCGAGATCGTCGACCGCCTCATTGGTGATCGAGGAGGTGATGATGATGCCGTGGCCGACATCGATCTTCACGCCGGCCGTGGTCTGGCCTTTTTCGACCGCGACGATCGTGCCGGGGATCTGGTTGCGTGCGCTGAGCTTCACGGCCTCAGCCCTTGGCGCCGAGGATCGTGAAACCCTGGGCCTCAAAGCTCGGCCTGGCCTCCGGCGAAAGCAGGAAATCGAGGAACGCCTTGGCATCCGGATTGGCCGAGGCGGCAACCTTGGCGATCGGATAGACGATCGGCGGATGGCTGTCTTCGGGGAAGGTGCCCACGACCTTCACGCCCTTCTCCGACTTCGCGTCGGTGCCGTAGACGATGCCGAACGGCGCCTCGCCCTTGGCGACGAAGGCGAGCGCGGCGCGGACATTATCGGCCTGCGCGACATGCGATTCGACCGCGGGCCACACGCCGAGCGCGGTCAACGCCGCCTTGCCATACTTGCCGGCGGGGACCGAGGCGACGCTGCCCATGGCAAGCTTGCCGTCGGTACCGAGGGCGGCGGCGAGCGGGAAGTCCTTGGCGATGGTGAGCGAGGCGGTCGAATCGACCGGCGCGACCAGCACGAGCGTATTGCCGAGCAGCGTGACGCGGGTCGCCGGATCGATCAGGTCCTTCTTGGCGAGATAGTCCATCCAGTCGAGATCGGCGGAGAAGAAGATGTCGGCCGGTGCGCCGGCCTCGATCTGCTTGGCGAGGTTGGAGGAGGCCGCATAGCTGATCGCGACGCCCTTGCCGGTCTTCTCCTTGTAGAGGCCGGCGGCATTGTCGAGTGCATTCTTGAGGCTCGCCGCGGCAAAGACGGTGACGTCGGCCGCGTGTGCCAGCGTCGCGCCGAGCGGCGTCGTCAGGAAGGCGAGGCTGCCGAGCAGCACGAGGCCGCGACGAAGGCGGTTGATCGACATGGAATTCTCCTTGGCTCTGTCATCGATATTTCTGCATGGAAATATCGAGATGATCAATTGCCGCCGGTCATTCATTGCCGAGATTGATCGATACAGAACGTTTTGGAATTGGACGTGGGCGCCGCGCGTCGGCTAGCCTGCAGGTTGCAGGGGAACATGATCATGGCCGCCATCCACACGCTCTATTCGATGCAGTTCTCGGGCAATTGCTACAAGCCCCGCTTGGCGATGCACGAACTCGGCATTCCCTTCGAGATCGTCGATTTCCGGAAGGGCAGCGGCCAGACGACGTCGCCGGATTTCCTGGCGCTCAATCCCAATGCGCAGGTGCCGCTGCTCATCCTGCCGGATGGCCGCCCGCTCTCCGAATCGAACGCCATGCTCCTGCATCTGGCCGAGGGCAGCGATCTCATTCCGGTCGACCGCTATGAGCGTGCGCTCTGCTATCAGTGGCTGTTCTTCGAGCAGTACAGCCACGAGCCGGTGATCGCGGTCGCCCGCAACTGGCTGCATTATATTCCCGGCGGGCGCGAGACCATGGCGCACCGGATCGAGGAATGGCGCGAGAAAGGCAATCGCGTCCTCTCGATCATGGAGGATCGGCTCAAGGCGAGCGATTTCTTCGCCGGCCCGTCCTTCTCGATCGCCGATATCGCGCTCTATGCCTATACGCATGTGGCCGGGGAGGCGGATTACGATCTCGCCCGCTATCCCGCCGTCAGCGCCTGGCTCGCCCGCGTCGCGGCCCGTCCGCGCCATGTCGGGCTCGACTGGCGCCCCTGATCGGCGGCTATCCACCGAGGCCTGTTGCAGCCGGGAAGGTGCGTCTTCGCCGGCGGCGTTCCGCTGTCGCCGGCCAAGTGACCGGCATCACAGACCGCTTCAGCTTTTCTGGCTAAGGTTAAGCTCCGGCAAGGCTTTTTAACCTCTGCTTAACTGCCTTAATTTGAACACGATATCTGTCGTCGACGGTCACAATGCCTCCGAATGGAGGCCTCACTTGGCGCTCTGAATGGCGTGGTCGAACAGACGAGATGGGGAACGAACAGATGACCAACGATACATTCCACCGCGCTAGCCCACGCCGAGAGACCGCCGCCCGCCGACTGTTTTATGTCTGGATGGCGGCCTATGCGGCGGTGATCGTCGCGATCGCCGTGGTCCATACATTTGGCGGCATTGCCGGCGGCACCGTGATCGATGCGGACGGCATTCGCACCCAGCAGGCCAAGATGACCGGCGAGCCGCAGAGCTCGCTGGCCGACCGGATGCTGCCGCGCATCACGCTGGTCGACGTGAACGGCTGATCGTTCACGCCGCCCGGCTCTCGGCCGCCGCGCCGCGGTCGATCAGAACTTGTGGAAGATGAAGGCCGCCCCGCCCGCGATCAGCGTGAACCCGACCAGGTGGTTCCAGCCGAGCGGTTCCTTCAGATAGAGCGCCGAGAAAATGGCGAAGACGACGAGGGTGATCACCTCCTGCATCGTCTTGAGCTGGGCCGCCGAATAGACCTGATGCCCGATCCGGTTCGCCGGCACCGCAAGGCAATATTCAAACAGCGCGATCACCCAGCTGATCAGGATGACCTTCCAGAGCGAGGTCGTCGCGAATTTCAGGTGCCAGTACCACGCCGTCGTCATGAAGACGTTCGAGGCGATGAGGAGCAGCACCGGCGCGATTACCGGGGAAAGCAGATTGGGCATTCGGGAAGGCCTCTTTCGGAATAACTGCCGCCAATGTGCAGCGCCGCCGGCCGCGGTCAAGCGCGGCCATGTTTCGGTCCGGCTTAAAGAGGCGTGCGCGTCGCTTCGTTCCTTCAAAGGTTGGTGACCGGCCAAAGAAAAGGGGCGCCGAAGCGCCCCGAGGTCTGCAACCCGGATTTGTGGTTGTTATTTTGCCAGGCAGCTATCGGCATTGTCGGGCAGGCAGGTGTCGAGGCCCGTGAACTGGATCTCGTCGACCTTCTCGCCATTGATCAGCTTGATCATGATGTCGGGCGCCTTGTAGCCCATCTCGAACGGCCGCTGGCCGATCTGGGCGTGGCTGCGGCCGGCCTTCAGCGCGTCCATCTGCGGCGGCAGCGTGTCGCCGGCGATGATCACGAGGTCCTTGCTCTTCAGGCGGTCCATGACCTGGTCGGTGACCTGGGCATAGGCCTGCGGGGCGAACTGCGCCCAGCCGCCGACGAGCACGAAGGCGTCGAGCTTCGGATTGGCGGTGAAGGTGTCCGTCATCTGCTGGTTCGCCAGATCGATCTGGTCATTGGTGAAGAGCGGGCAACCGGCCGGCTCCGTCCAGCCATTCTGGCCGGTCAGCGATGCGACATCCTTGGCGCCGGCGAGCGTATCGCGGACACCGGCGGCGCGTGCGGCGATGTTGGCCGCCGCCACATTGCCGAGCTGGAGGCAGACCGTGCCGCCCTTCGGCTTCAGCTTCTGGAGCTGCTCGCCCATCTGGACGCCCATCAGGTAATTGTCGGTGCCGAGATAGGCCTTGCGCAGAGCGGCGTCTTCCTTGTTCAGGTCGGCGTCGGTCGTCATGATCGGAATGGTGGGCTTGCGCGTCTTGAGCAAGTTCGCCATGGCCGGAGCATTGGACGGCGAGATTGCCATCGCGGCCACGCCCTTCGTCAGAAGGTCGTCCACGATCTGGACTTCGCCGGCTTCGTCATTGCTGGAGGCGGGGCCGGTATAAAGGCAGGTATAGCCCTTGCCCTTGTTCTCGGCGTTCCACTTCTCGCAACCCTTGTGGATCTCCTCGAAGAAGGGATTGTCGAGGCCCTTCACGACGATTGCGAGCACCTTGTCTTCAGCGGAAGCGGCGCCGATCGACAGCGTGAGCGCGGTCGCGGCGAACGACAGTATCGCGAGTGCTTTCTTCATGGTCTCCTCCCGAGACATTGTACGAAATGCGATGGACCATGCCCTCTGGATGAAGCTGGCCCATTCATTGCGCTCGTCGCACCCCGGGTTGGGTCCCGAATTTCGCGATCAAGCGTTTTCGTGCTCGCGCCCCGCATCCCGGCCAGTCCGGGCCTCCCCTCCCTGACCTACGCGCGATGCGGGTCGCGAACGGCCAACACCTAAAAACCGAAACAGGTGAAAGTCAATCGCATTGGTCCGATGAAAACGATGTTGTTGCATTGCGTTTTCATTATGTTGCGCCGCAATATTTCTAGAACAACGGTATTTTTGGTGGAACTAAAATACACAATTGCCGAAATAGATATGGCGCGCTGAAACTTGATGCCGCCGAGCGTTGTTTCGATTCAAATCATCGATTCGTGCCGGGCCCAGACGTTCGCGTTGACGAAGCCAATACGTCCGACTAATGGGTGAAACGAGGTGTCGGCGCCGCAAGGTGCTGGCGGAGGGGAAAACGCACCGGAAAACCGGGCGACGCAGGGAGGAGAGCCGGGTGCCAGTCCTGGAACTCAGCGGCATATCCAAGCATTTCGGCGCCATCCAGGCGTTGAACGACGTTTCGCTGGAACTGGAGGCCGGCGGTGTCGTCGGCCTGATGGGCGATAACGGCGCCGGCAAGTCGACGCTGGTCAAGATCATGGCCGGTAATTTCCGGCCCTCGCATGGAACGATCCGGATCGACAATCGCGAGGTGCATTTCCACAAGCCGATCGAGGCGCGGGACAATGGCATCGAGGTCGTCTACCAGGACCTCGCGCTCTGCAACAATCTGACGGCGGCGGCCAACGTCTTCCTCGGCCGAGAAATCCGCAAGGGCTTCGGCCCGATCAGCATTCTCGACTATGCGGCGATGTACAAGCGCGCCGGCGAACTGTTCAAGGAGCTGAAGTCGGAGACGCGCCCGCGCGATCTAGTCAAGCAGATGTCGGGCGGCCAGCGGCAGGCCGTCGCGATCGCGCGCACGCGGCTCTCCGACGCCAAGATCGTGCTGATGGACGAGCCGACCGCCGCGATCTCGGTGCGCCAGGTCGCCGAGGTGCTGAACCTCATCCACCGGCTCAAGGACCAGGGCATCGCCGTCGTGCTGATCAGCCACCGCATGCCCGACGTCTTCGCGGTCTGCGACCGTCTGGTGGTGCTGCGGCGTGGCACCAAGGTGGCGGACAAGCGCGTCGCCGACAGCTCGCCGGAGGAAGTTACGGGCCTGATTACCGGCGCGATCGAACGCGCCTGAGAGCGGAACGAGGGGAGGAATTCAGCTAATGACCGTTTCGCTCGACGACACGATCAACCGACAGACGCACAGCAGCCTTTCCTGGCTGTTCTCACGGCAGACCTTCTGGGTCTTCATGGCCGTGGTGCTCGCCTGTCTCGTTCTTTCGGTCATGACCGACACCTTTGCGACGCAGAAGAACCTCTTCAACGTCACGCGCAATTTCGCCTTTGTCGGCATCATCGCGCTCGGCATGACCGTGGTCATCGTGACGGGCGGTATCGACCTTTCGGTCGGCTCGACGCTCTGCCTCGCGGCGATCATCTGCGGCATGACGATGAGCGCGGGCTATCCGATCTGGGTCGGCGCGGGGGCGGCCATCGCCGCCTCGCTCGCCGTCGGCCTCGTGAACGGATTGCTCATCGCCTATATGGGCATGCCGCCCTTTGTGGTGACGCTCGGCATGCTGTCGATCGCGCGCAGCCTCGCCATGGTCACCTCCAACAACAAGATGGTCTACCAGTTCGGGCCCGATCAGGACATTCTGCTTTGGCTCGGCGGCGGCACGACGCTCGGCATCGCCAATCCGGTGATCGTCCTCGTGGTCCTGGCGCTGATCACGGGCTTCGTCTTCCGCTGGACACGCTTCGGCCGCCACATCTTCGCGATCGGCGGCAATGAGCACGCGGCGACGCTGACCGGCGTTCCCGTCAAGCGCATCAAGGTGATCGTCTACATCATCTCGGCGCTGACCGCCGGCATCGCCGGCATTCTCGAAGTCGGCTGGCTCGGCGGCGTCACCACCAATCTCGGGCAGGGCATGGAGCTCTCGGTCATCGCGGCGGTCGTCATCGGCGGCGCCAATCTGGCCGGTGGCGTGGGCACGGCCTTCGGCGCCGTCGTCGGCTCCGCGCTGATCGAGGTCATCCGCAACAGCCTGATCCTGCTCGGCATCTCGACCTTCTGGCAACTCGCCTTCGTCGGAACCTTCATCATCATCGCGGTGATGTTCGACCGCATCCGCAGCCTGCGCCAGCAGGAATAGCGAAACGGCATCGACGGACGGGCCGGCTTTTCGCAATATGGCGGCCCGTCGATTCCGCGAGCCGTCATCATCATGCGCGTCCCCAACCAGACCGAAGGCCTGCGCTTCCGCATCGTGCTGAAACCGGGCTTCGCCTTTGGCCCCGGCAAGGCGGATCTGCTCGAGGCGATCGTCGCGACCGGATCGCTCGTGGCCGCCGGAACGAAGCTCGGCATGAGCGGCAAGCGCGTATGGACGCTGGTGCGGGAAATGAACCAGGCCTTTCGCGCGCCGCTCGTCGAAACCGAGAAGGGCGGCTCCGGCGGCGGCGGTTCGGCGCGCCTGACCGAGACTGGTCGGCAGGTGCTGGCGCGGTATCGCGCGATGGAGGCGGAGGCCAATGCCGCGATCGCATCCGGCCTCGCGGAACTGCATGGATATCTCGCGACCGGGCCAGCGAGCGCGGACGAGGCCTGAGCCTCGCTCTGCTCCATTGACAGGCATGCCTCTCTCCTGCTCTCAATAAGCTGCTCGTGCTGGTGAATGCCGCGCGACACGGAAATGACCCGTTCGGCCGATGGCCGATGACGATCCGGACTTCGCAACTCCTGGGACAGGGATCATGGCGCGACGAGGCCGATACGCGGCTTCGCCGGGTTTCATGACGACCATCAGGAGGGTTTCGAATGCTCGTCGATCTGCTTGTCAGCAATGCCTATGTCTATGTCGATCGCGGTTGGGAGATCCCTGCCGGCTGGGTCGCCATCAAGGACCGCCGGGTCCATTCCGTCGGCAAGGCCGGCGAGGAACCTTCGGCCGCGCGCACCGTCGATGCCGGCGGCAAGCTGGTGACGCCGGGGCTGATCAACGCCCATCATCACATGTACCAGAATCTCACCCGCGCCTATGCGCCGGTGACCAATGGCTCGCTGTTCCAGTGGCTGACCGGGCTCTATCCGCTCTGGGCCGGGCTCACGGAGGACTCCGTCTATGCCTCGACCTATGTCGCCATGGTCGAATTGCTGCTGGGCGGCTGCACCACCTCGATGGACCACATGTATGTCCATCCGAAGCCGCGCCTGATTGACGCCCAGATCCGCGCCGGCCGCGACCTCGGCTTCCGCTTTCTGGCGACGCGCGGTTCCATGACGCGCTCGGTGGAGGATGGCGGCCTGCCGCCCGCTTCTGTCGTGCAGAGCGAGGATGCGATCCTCGAGGACAGCGTTCGACTGGTCGAGGCCTATCATGACGCTGCGGCTGGCGCGATGACGCGCGTGGCGCTGGCGCCTTGCTCACTGTTCTCGGTCACGGAACGCATCATGTCGGAATCGGCCAGGCTGGCCGAGCAATATGATCTGCGGCTGCACACGCACCTTGCCGAGGATCATGACGAGGACGTCTACAGCGCCGAAGTCTATGGCTGTACGCCGACCGAATATCTCGAGCGCGTCGGATGGGCCGGCAAGCGCGCCTGGGTCGCGCATTACATCTATCCGAGCGAGGCGGAAATCGGTCGGCTCGCCCATGCCGGCGTCTGCGCCGTGCAATGTCCCTGCTCGAACATGATGATCGGCGGCGGTTCCGCCGATGCGATGCATCTGCGGGCGCGCGGCATGCAGGTCGGGCTCGGCTGCGACGGATCGGCCTCGACGGACCATGCCTCCATGTGGCTGGAGGCGCGCATGGCCATGTTGCTCGGCCGCTATCGGAACGGCCCGCAATCGATGTCGGCGCGCGACGCGCTCGATATCGCCACGCGCGGTGGCGCGGCCTGTCTCGGCTGGGACGACGAAATCGGCCATTTGCGGCCGGGCGCCTGCGCCGATCTGGTCGTCTGGTCGATGACGGATGTCGCGCTCGCGGGGGCGCATAGCGATCCCGTCGAAGCCTGGCTGCGCTGCGGCCCGGCGGTCGCCGGCACGACGATCGTCAATGGCGCGGTGCTCGTCGAGGACAGTCGCCCGGTCGCGGCGGCGCTTGGCGACGTGCTGCGCGAGCATGCCGTCCATGCAAGGCGCATGCAGGGTCTTTCCGCCTAAGGCGGCTCATGTCCCGATGCTGGCGCAGGCCCGGCCTTCCCTCTCTCCCGCGAGAGCGGGGGAGAGCCGGAGAGGGGGCTCGTCTTCACCGGTCTCGGCGCTTGGGCCCCCTCCCTGACCCTCCCCCGCAAGCGGGAGAGGGAAAGAACGAAGTGCCTTTCGCCTGATGGGGGATTTAGGCTGCAACCGATCTGAAGAACCGCTCCGTCATCCCGGGCGAAGCGCAGCGGAGACCCGGGACCCATCCAGCCGTGAAAATGATTGGTTCGCACGTCCGGCGGATCAGGCTGAATGGGTCCCCGCTTTCGCGGGGATGACGGCCTGAGTGGGCCGATGGTTCAATCAACAGATGAGGTGCTTCAGCGCGGCGTGGCCGGCATTTCCGCGCCCAGCCATGCCGCGATCCCCTCGGCCGCTGCCACGCCGGTGGCGAAGCTTGCCTGCAGCAGATAGCCGCCGGTGGGCGCTTCCCAGTCGATCATTTCGCCGGCGACGAACACGCCGGGCAGCGCCTTCAGCATCATGTGCTCGTCCAGCGCATCCCATGAGACGCCGCCCGCCGTCGAGATCGCCCGCTCCAGGCCCTCAATGCCGGTCAGGACCAATGGGGCGGCCTTGATCAGGCCGGCGAGGGAGTCCGCGTCGCGCGGCAAGGGCTGGCCTGCGGTTTCGCGCAGCAGGTTGATCGCGACCGGGGGCAGGGCGGCCGCCTTGCGCAGGAGATTGGCGAGCGATTGGCCAGGTTTCTGGGCCGCGATCCGCTGCGCCAGTTCGGCTTGCGAGCGTTGCGGACAGAGATCGATGACGAGGCGCGCCGAGCCCGCGCGCGCGATCGCCTCGCGCAGTGGCGCCGACAGCGCATAGATCGCGCCGCCCTCGATGCCATATTGCGTGATCAGCGCTTCGCCCCGAATGGTCTGTCCCTCGAAGCCGAGCGTGATCGTCTTCAGCGGCGTCCCGGCAAAGCGCTCGCGGAACATGGGCGACCAGGCCGCGCGAAAGCCGACATTAGCCGGCCGCAGCGGCGTGATCGCCACGCCGCGATCGGAGAGGATCGACGCCCATGCGCCGTTCGAGCCAAGGCGCGGCCAGCTCGCGCCGCCCAGAGCCAGCAAGGTCGCACCGGATTTCACGGCGGTCATCTCGCCATCGGGGAGCGCAAAGACGTTGGCGCCATAGGCATCGAAGCCGCGCCAGTCCTGGCGGAGCGCGAATCGGACGCCGACGGTATCCAGCCGGCGCAGCCAGGCGCGGAGGAGGGGAGAGGCCTTGAGCGAGCGCGGAAAGACGCGGCCGCTCGATCCGACAAAGGTCGGCTCGCCGAGCGCCTCGGACCATTGCCGCAACGCCTCAGGCGGAAAGGCTGCGATGAGCGACGCCAGACGCGCGGCGCTCTCGCCATAGCGCGCCAGGAACGTCTCGATCGGCTCGCTATGGGTCAGGTTCAGGCCGCCGCGACCCGCCATGAGCAGCTTGCGCCCGACGGAAGGCATGCGGTCATGGACCGTCACGGCAAAGCCGGCCATGGCCAGCCGCTCGGCGGCGATCAACCCGGCCGGGCCGGCGCCGATGATGGTGACGCTTTTCAGCGCGGGGGGAATATCCGTGTTCATCGCCGCGGTTTGTCGGTCGAAACCGCGGCGACCGCAAGGCCTGCCGGATTATTGCTTGCCGACGAGCTTGTCGGCGAAGAGCGCCGCGCTCTTGGCGTAGACTTCGGCCTTGTTCCACTGCCGCAGCACGTTGAAATTGGCCGAGCCTTCTTCCCAGCTGCCGCCGCGCTGCCAGCCATAGCCCTTGAGATAATTGGCGGTCGAGGCCAGCACGTCGACGGGGCTGTGGCGCAGGTCTGCATGGCCGTCGCCATCGAAATCAACCGCGAAGCGGACATAGGACGAGGCCATGAACTGGGTCTGGCCGATTTCGCCGGCCCAGGCGCCGCGCATGTCGCCGGGCTGCAGGTCGCCGCGCTCGACGATCTTGAGCGCGTCCAGCAGCTGTTCCTGGAAGAAATCCGTGCGGCGGCAATCGAAAGCCAGCGTCGCGAGCGAGCGGAATGTCGACATGTTGCCGCTGCCGGCGCCGAAATCCGTCTCCATGCCCCAGATCGCGATCAGGATCGGGCCGGGAACGCCATAGGCCTTCTCGATGCGAGCGAGCGCATTGGAATATTGCTTCAGGAGCTGCTTGCCGCGCGCTACACGACCGGAAGAGACGACACGCTTCGAATAGACTTCGAAGGGCTGCTTGAAGTGTTTCTGGTTGCGGTCGAGCCGAATGACTTGCGAATCATAAGTCACGCCGTTGAGCGCTGCATTGACCGTGCGCTGCGAGATTCCGCTCGCGACCGCCTCGGCCTTGAAGTCCTGCAGCCAGGCGGGGAACTCGGACGGGTTCTTGCCACAAGTTGCGGCACTCGCTTGGCCGAGCCCTGCAGCGAGGGCCAGGCCGAGCGCAAGAGCCGGAAGGCGGAGTATCGACAGTCTCATGATCAGCCCTTGTCTCTGCGGGAGGCGCGTTTCACTACGCCGGGGGGCGCGTTGCCCGCAAGCCGATCATGACGCCTCAAGTGTTACTGTGAGGTTGAGGCAGACTTCATGTGACATTCTTGTCATGGCCGAAGCCGGCCCGCTTGAGCCGCACGATGGCGAGATCGAGCGCCGACAGGAAGGCGGAGCGGTCACGCGGCGAGAAGGGGCGCGGGCCGCCCGTGATCGCGCCGGCGGAGCGCAGATCTTCCAGGAGATTGCGCGTTGCGAGCGCCATGCCGATCGATGATTCGGTGAAGGCCTTGCCCGTGGGGCCGATGACATCGGCGCCCGTCTTGACGCAGCGATCCGCGAGCGGGACATCTGCGGTGATGACGATGTCGCCGCGCACCGCGCGCTCGGCGATCCAGTCATCGGCGATGTTCATGCCGCCGGGGACCGTGACACGCTCGATCAGTGGATCACGCGGTACCGCAATCGGACTGTTTGCGACAACGAAGACGCGCAGGCGATGGCGCTCGGCAACCTTGTAGACCTCGGCCTTGACCGGGCAGGCATCGGCATCGACGTAGATCTGGATCGGACGGGACATATCGGAACTCTGGAAATGAGAAGGGCCGCCCTCTCGGACGACCCTTCCATTGTCAGATCGCGACCAGACACAAGGCCTGGCAAAGGCCGGTCACGCGGCGCAAATCCCTACAAAAGCAGAGACCTGGACCATTGGACCCGACAGACGCGGCGAACGACAATGAGACACAGGATCACCTCCTTTCGATTGTTGACGACGCACTCAGGATAGGACAATCACACCTGATTCGTAAGGGGGATGCTTAGTCGGCCATGTCGAGCGCCGTGTTGAGTGCCGGCCCGGCCGGTCCATGCTCGACCGACTTCATCTCCGCCACCATGAAATCGAGAAACACGCGCAGCTTCGGTGCAAGGTGGCGGCCCGTTGGGTAGACCGCCTGAACCGGAAATGCGGGAATCGGATAATCGGTCAGGAGCGGCACCAGCCTTCCCGCTGCGATGTCGTCGGACACATCCCAGAAGGTCTTGCGCACGATGCCGAGGCCAGCCAGTGCCGCGGCATGGGCGACCTCGCCATCATTCGTGCTCAGCACGCCGTCGATCCGCACGCTGACGGGATCGTTCGTCGCGCTCATGAAGGTCCACTCCGAGACGGGCGGATCGCCGAAGATGATGCAATCATGCCGGACGAGATCGGCGGGGACGACGGGCGCGCCGCGCGCCGCGATATAGGCCGGTGCGGCGGAGATGACGCGGCAGGTCGGCGCGAGGCGGCGGACCATCAGGCTCGAATCGGCGAGCGCCGCCTGGCGGATCGCCACGTCGATGCCTTCCTTGACCAGGTCGAGCAGCGTGTCGGTCACGATCATCTGGACGCGAATATCGGGATAGAGCGCGTGAAAACGGCCGAGCCGCGGGGCGAGCTGCCGGCGGGCGAAGGCGGCCGAGGCGGTGACACGCAGCAGCCCCGTCGCGTGGCGGCTGCGATTGGCGACCATCTCCTGCGCCTCCTCGATCTCGGCGAGGATGCGCACGCAACGCTCATGGAAGGCGAGGCCTTCCTCGGTGAGGCTGAGGCGGCGCGTGGTGCGATGGATCAGCCGCACGCCCAGCCTGTCTTCCAGCCGCGCCAGCCGCTTGGAGATCACGGCGAGCGACATGGAGAGGCTGCGCGCCGCGCCCGAGAGGCTGCCTTCGGCGACGATGCGCACGAAGACCGTGAAATCCATGATGCTGTCGATATTGTTCATGCGCTGCCGCGTTCATTCTTGCCGAAGATGAAAGAATGGATTGATCGATCGCATTATTATCAACAGCGGGCCAGAGTGCCACTCTCTTCGGATCACGCAGCAAGGAGCGAGACGATGAAGAGCCTGAATGGAAGGAAAGTCCTGGTCGTGGGCGGCAGCTCGGGCATAGGGCTCGCGGCCGCGCGGCATGCGCTGGCCGAGGGCGCAGACGTGACGATCGCCGGTCGTTCCGCCGAGAAGCTGGCCGCCGCCAAAGCGAGCCTCGGCGGCGCCGTCGATGCGCGTTCGCTCGACACGACCGACGCCGCAGCCGTGGCCGCCTTCTTCGAAGCGCTGCCGGCCTTCGACCACATCGTGGTTTCGGCCGCGGCCACCAAGTCGGCACCGATCAAGGCCTTCGACCTCGACGACGCCTATGGCTCGATGCTGTCGAAGTTCTGGGGCGCCTTCCACGTCGCCCGCGCCGCGAAGATCGCGCCGGGCGGCTCGCTGACCCTCGTCTCGGGCTTTCTCAGCATTCGGCCGAAGAAGGGCGCGGTGCTGCAGGGCGCGATCAACGCCGCCGTCGAGGCGCTGGCCAAGGGACTGGCGCTGGAGCTGGCGCCGATCCGCGTCAACGCGGTGTCGCCCGGCTTCGTGGATACGCCGCTCTGGGGCACCAAGACCGAGGCCGAGCACAGCGCGCTGCTGGAGCGGATCGCGGCCGGCTTGCCGGCGGGCGTCGCCGGCACGGGCGACCACATCGCGATCCAGATCGCGGCCTTCATGACCAATCCCTACATCACCGGCAGCGTCGTCTATGTCGATGGCGGCGGCGCGCTGGTCTGACCCGCTCAGCGGATCGCCTTCAGCAGCGCGGCATCCGGGAAACAGGTTGCCGCGCGGCCATTGGCCGTCTGCCATTCGCCGATCGCGATCCGCGTCTTGAAGCCGACCAGCCCGTCGGCCGTGCCGACATCGACGCCGCGCGCTTCCAGCCGCTCCTGCATGCGCCCGACATCCGAGCGCTTGAAGGTGCCGATATCGGCCCAGCTCTGCGCCATCGGACCAGCGCCGCGCATGCGATCGGCGAGGTGGCCGATGAAGAGCGCATAGAGGTCGGACTCGTTGTAGGTCTTCAGGATGTAGAAGTTCTTCGAGACGATGAAGGCTGGACCTAGTCGCCCGGCGGGCATCATGAGATGGCCGATCTGCTTCGGATTGCGGCCTGTGACCGGGCCGCCGCTGACCGTGCGCACGCCCATGGCCTGCCATTCGGCGAGCGGCCGGCCCTTTTCAGGCCCTTCGAGGCTGCAGGAGACGTTGGGCGGCAGCACCACCTCGACGCCCCAGCCGACGCCCGGCTGCCACCCATTCTCCCTGAGATAGTTGGCGATCGAGCCGAGCACGTCCGGCACCGAGTTCCAGATGTCACGCTTGCCGTCGCGGTCGAAGTCGACGGCGGTGGTGAGGTATTTCGAAGGCAGGAACTGCGGCTGTCCGAGCGCCCCGGCCCATGAGCTCTTCATCTCGGACTGGGAAATATGATCGCCCTGGAGGATCTCCAGCGCGGCGAGCAGTTCGCCATAGAAGCTCTGCTTGCGCGCGCCCATGAAGGCTTCGGTCGCGAGCGCCGACAGGGCGGAGTAGGGCAGCTTGGCGGCGCCATAGCCGGATTCGCGACCCCAGATCGCGACCACGATCGAAGCGGGCACGCCATAGGTCTTCTCGATCGCGGCGAGCGTCTTCGACCATTGCTGCATGCGCGCCTGTCCGGCCTTGGCGAGCTGCGCGACCTTGGGCTCGTTGAAATAGCGCGCCGGGCCGGAGAATTCCGCCTGGCGCTGCGGCGCCTCATGCTTCTCGGGCTCGCCGGGCGGGGCGAGGTCGGGCAGCGACCAGTCGAGCTTCAACCCGTCAAAGGCCCGCGTCAGCGTGGCCCTGGAGACACCGCGCCTGGTGGCATCCGCCGCAACGGTCGTTGCAAGCCACTTTTGGAACTGCTGCTCGACGGCGTCGCGCGAGGCCGCGCCGGCGCTGGTCGAGTGCATCAGGAAAACCGCGAGGCAGAGGCTGAAGAGAAGGCGCACGGTGCGGGCTCGCTTATGTCGGAGGCGTCGGATTCGCCCGCGAGCTTGGCGAAGGCGACCGCCCGACGCAACCATTGGCGGGCGATTATCGCTGCATCGAGCGCCCGCGCAGGTTCTCGCCGACCATGCAGTCAATGTCGCTGCGCGTCGGCGCATCGGCGGCGGCCGGGATCAGGCGTGGCCGGGCCTGCGAGATTTCGAGCACCAGCTTGCGGCGGATCGCGATCTCGAATTGCTCGGTCGCGGTGACCGCAATGGTGAAGGCGCCGAAGCCGCCCACTACGCAGCCCTGATAATAGTGGTCTAGATCGGCAATATCGAAGCCGTTGAAGCGGCTCGGCCGCAGCACGATTGGGAGCCCGTTGATGGTGATGCCGCGCGCGACCACGGCATCGCGCGCGACAACCACTGGCCCGCCCATATTGTTGGGGCCGTCGCCCGAGACGTCTATGGTGAGATGCTGGCCGGCAAAGCCATTATGGTCGAACAGCGTCGCCGCATAGGCGAGGCTCGACGAGATCGACGTGCCATAGCGTCCGAACGAGGAGGAGGGCGCGATGCGCGATGCCACGGCATCGGCGCTTTCGGGATCTTCGATCAACATCCAGGGGACGATCACTTCCTGCGCGTCCGGGCCGGACCACTCGAAATAGGTGACCGCGATCCGCCCATAGGGCCCGGACCTGATGGCGTTGATGACCTCCGCATGGCGCAGCGCATTGATATAACCCTGCCGCTGCAGCGCCTGTTCGTCGGGATCCATCGAGCGCGAGACATCGACGGCGAGAACGAGCTCGAGATCGACGGGAATATCGTCGGCCTGCGCCGGGCGTGCGAGCGCGAGGGCAAGCACCAATGTCATCAGCCATGGAGAACATCGCATCATCGACCGCCAGCCTGCTTCGGCCAATCGTCGCGACCAGCGTCGTCTCGACAAAGACCACATGCGCTCCCCAGAGAATGCTAGGGTTGCCGGAGCATTCCTCAAGGCTTGCGGTGCGATTGATTGATCGCAACTGCACAATCGATGTGTTGCGGGAGACGAAACATGGACCAAGAGGCCGTCCGACCCGCCGCATCGGCCAATTCCGCCACCACGCGAACCTTCGTCATGCTGGCGACGATCCTCGCCTCCAGCATGGCCTTCATGGATGGGTCCGTTGTCACGGTGGCCCTGCCGGCGATCCGCTCGGGCCTCGGCGCCGGTTTCGGCGAGGCGCAATGGGCCTCGAATGCCTATACGCTGACGCTCGCCGCCTTCACCCTGCTCGGCGGCGCAGCCGGTGACGCCTTTGGCCTTCGCCGCGTCTTCATGATCGGCATTGCGCTGTTCGGCTTTGCCTCGGCCGCTTGCGGCCTCGCCTGGTCGCCGGAGGCGTTGATCTTCGCCCGCGCCATTCAGGGCGTCGGCGGCGCGCTGATGGTGCCGGGCTCGCTCGCGCTGATCTCGGCGCATTATCCGCCGGAGAGCCGTGGCCGGGCGATCGGCACCTGGGCCGCAGCGTCGTCGATCGCGCCCGCCATCGGCCCGGTCATCGGCGGCGCGCTCGTCGATATCGGCTCGTGGCGCTGGATCTTCCTGATCAACCTGCCGATCGCGATCATCGCCTGGTGGCTCTGCCGCAGCCGCGTGCCGGCCGATCGTGCCCGTGCCGCCGTCGCCATGGACTGGATCGGTGGCGCCTTCGCCGTTGTCGGTCTCGGCCTGCTCGCCTTCGGGCTGACGCGGCTCGGGGAGCCGGCACCGGACGGGACGGCCACGCCCTATGCGCTGATCGCGCTCCTCGGCGCGGCGGTGCTGGCCGGCTTCGTCGTCTGGGAGATGCGCGCCCGCAATCCGATGATGCCGCTCGGCCTCTTTGCCGACCGGACATTCGCAGGCGTCAATATATTGACGCTGCTGCTTTATTTCGCCCTGTCCGGTGCGCTCTTCTTCCTGCCGACGGCGCTCATTCAGGCGCATGGCTATCCGGCGACGCTGGCGGGCTCCGTCTTTCTCCCCTTCGTCATCGTCATGGGCCTGCTGTCGCGTTTTGGCGGCGGTCTTGCCGACAAGATCGGTGTCAGGCCGAGCCTCACCTTCGGGCCGATCCTGACCGGCATCGCCTTCTGCCTGCTGGCGCTCGCCGTGGCCGATGGCGGCTTCTGGCGCGCGATCGTGCCGACGATGCTGCTGATGGGGGCGGGCATGGGCATCACCGTCGCACCGCTCTCGACCGCCGTCATGAATTCGGCGCCTGAGGAGCGCCACGGCGCCGCGTCCGGCATCAACAATGCCGTGGCTCGGGTGGCGAGCCTGCTGGCCGTCGCGAGCCTCGGCATTGCGGTCGGCATCGGATTTCACGTGGTGCTCGGCGACAATGCGGGCGAGGCGGGGCGGCTGGTGCGCACGGCCGGTTTCGGCGGCATGCTCGGCATGATCACGGACGGGACCGACCAGGCCGCCGTCACGGCGCTCTGGTCGAAAGCGACGATCGCCGGCTTTGCCGCCACCTCGCTGATCTGCGGCGCGTTGGCGATCCTCGCCGGCATCGTCGGCTGGATCTTCATCCGGACGCCGGCCAAGGGCTGAGCGAGGGGGGAGGGAACGCGCGGTTCCACTCGTCCCCTCGCTCCGCATCAGGCCGCGCGCACGCCGCTGCGCTCGGCGATCTGCTCCGCCAGTCGGCCCGTCACTTCGGCGAGATGGTCGAAATGGCTCTCATACGAGCCGACCCCCGCTGTCGCTGACCGGAGTTCGACGATCAGCCCGGACATTTCCGCCTCGGGAATGATCGCCTCGACAATGTCCCATCCCGGCCAACCCGGCCGCGCGTCGAAGCCGAGCAACTGTCCGCGGCGCTGCGTCACCATCATGTTGACGCGCGGGCTCGCCTCGGAGGGCACTGTCGCCGTCACCCGCAGCATGGGTTCGAGCATCACCGGTCGGCATCGCTCCAACCCTTCGCGCATTCCGACCTGTGCCGCCGTGCGAAACGCCTGATCGGAGGAATCGACGCTGTGATAGGAGCCGTCGACCAGACGCACCGCCACATCGACGACGGGGAAGCCGAGCGCGCCCTTCCGGAGTACATCGCGAATACCATCCTCGATCGCCGGAATGTAGTTTCGCGGTACCACGCCGCCGGTGATCGCATCCTGGAACAGGAAGCCGGCGCCGCGTTCGGTCGGGCGGATCTCCAGCACGCAATCGCCGAACTGGCCATGGCCGCCGGACTGCTTCTTGTGGCGGCCGCGCACCGAGGTCTCGCCCCGGATCGTCTCCCGATAGGGAATGGCCGGCGGCTTCGTCTCGACGGCGAGGCCGTAGCGTCCGGCGAGGCGTTCGAGCGCGACGCGCAAATGCATCTCGCCCTGGCCGCCGATCCGGATTTCACCCACCTCCTCGTCCTGGCTCACCTGCAAGGTCGGCGTTTCGTCGCCGAGCTTGGCGAGTGCGGTGGAGAGCTTCGCATCATCGCGCCGTTCGATCGGGCTGATGGCGAGCGTGATCACGGGCTCGGGCAAAGCGAGCGGGGCGAGTTGTGGCGGGGCCGCCTTGCCTGTGCCGAGCGTCATGCCCGTGCGGGCGCCATCGACCTTGCCGAGCCCGACGATTTCGCCGGCCATGGCCGGCTCGCGCTTGGCCATCTGCTGCCCGATCACGCGAAGCAGTCCGGATACACGCCCGACGGCTCCATCGGGACCGTTCAGTTCGGCGCCGTCGGAGAGGTTTCCGCGCAGCACGCGGGCGATGGAGAGCTTGCCAGCATGGCCGGTATGGACCGTCTTGATGACCTGCGCGACAGCGTCGGCGCCCGAGGGCAGGCCGAGCCGTTCGGCCGTATCGGCGACGTCGGGCGCCTCGTGGCGGATCGCCTTCAGCAGCCGGCCGACACCGTGGCCGTGCAGCGCCGAGCCGATCATGACCGGGCAGAGCAGGCCGGCGCGCATGTCCGCGACGAGATCGGAAAAGACCCGCTCCCGCGACGGCTGCACGTCTTCCAGCAATTCCTCCATCAGCGCGTCGTCATAATCGGCGAGCCTTTCCAGCATCGCATAGCGGGCCTCCGCCTCGCGCACCCGTTCCGGTCCGCTCAAATCAACGATCTCGCTCGGCGCCTGCTCGCGATAGAGAAACGCGCGTTCGAGCGCGAGGTCGACGAAGCCGGTGACGATATCGTGCTGGCGGATCGGAATGTGGCGCAGCAGCAGCGGCACGCGGCTCGCCGGCTGCAGAAAGGCTAGCGTCTCCTGGACGCCCTTTGCGGTCTTGTCGATCTTGTTGAGGAACAGGATGCGCGGAATGCCGTGATCTTCCAGATGGCGCAGGATCACCTGCAGCGCCGGCACCTTCTTCTCGTCCGCCTCGGCGACGACGATTGCGCAATCGGCGATCGCGAGCGCCGCGTCGCCCTCATGCTGGAATTCCACCGATCCGGGGCAGTCGAGCAGCGCGATGCGCTCGCCCATGAAGCCCGTCTCGGCGACGTTCAGCTCGACGCTCATGTGATGCGACCGCGCCTCGGGCGCGCCATCACCGACCGATGTGCCGTCGTCGACCGAGCCTTGTCGTGCGATGGCGCCGGTGCGCGCCAGCATGGCCTCCATCAGCGTGGTCTTGCCGCTGCCGAGCGGGCCGATCAACGCCACCGTCTTGGGGCCGGTTTTTCTGGGGCCGGCTTGAGCGCCGGCCTCGCCTCCATCCCTGATTGCCATGGCTTCCTCCGTTCATGAAATGTTCTCGGGTCATTATCATGCTGGATGCGCCGGCCGGAGCCGAAGCCCGGCCCGCATGTCATGGTCTCAGGGATTGCCCGTCGTGACAAGCCGGTCCGCCTGCGCCCCCTTCACCTCTTCTTGATAGAGGTGGAGGTGCGAAGAGAAGCAAGCCGGCAACGAAAAAGGCCCGCGCGGGGCGCGGGCCTTTCGATCTTCAGAGCGCCTCGAGGGCGATCAGAGCGTCGGCGTCAGCGTCAGGGCGGCGCCGCCGGCTGCGACGTTCAGGCCGAGCTGGCCGGTGCCGCTGATCGGCTGCAGGGCGATCGCGCCGCCGGTGCCGCCGAACAGGACGTTGGCGCCGAGACCGGCCACGACGGTAGCCTCAGCGGTCGCGCCGAGATAGAGACCGGAGAGAGCGCCACGGTGATAGCCGGCGACCGGGGCGAACACCGCCCAGACCAGCGTGCCCTGGCTGGTGTAGCCGAGGTCGACGCCGAGCTTCTTGATGTTGCCGGTGTACTGCTCGACGCGGCCCTTGCCGGCCGGCTTGAAGGTGCAGCCGACTTCCTTGGCCGAACCGATGACGTAGCCGAGGCCGGCACCGATATCGCACTGGAGAATGCCGACCTTCACGCCGCCGCGCACATCGTCCTCGACGCTGGCATTGACGTCGGCAGCGTGAGCCGCGCCGGCGAAGGCCAGAGCCGCGGCCGTTGCGGCGATCTTGAGCGAGTAATTCTTCATAATCCCGTTTTCCTCTTCTGCTAGCCCCGCGACGCTTTCACCTCGGGAGGGCCGATGGTGAGCGAGCCTGGGTCATGATAACGGATTTCGCGGGCATCGGATGCGCTGCCGCAAAAGTCGTTGTCGTCATGACAAACGAATGGTGCATGTGCAAGTGGCTGTCGTCACACGTGGTAAACTGCCTCTCGATAAGGAAGCTGGCATGATTGATCTTGGCATCCGGGACGTGCGGCCGTGCTGACCGCTTACACGATCGGTCCGAACGGACCGGCAGATCTTCCTGTCGTGTCCGATACGATCGGGCCTGAAGCGAGCTGGGTCGATCTGTTTTCTCCGACGGCGGGGGAGGAGGCGTTGGCCGAGGCTTTCCTCGGCACGGAAATTCCGACACGCGAGGAGACGCAGGAGATCGAGTTCTCCAGCCGCTTCTATGTCGAGGACGGCGTCGTCGTGATGACGGCGAGCCTGCTCTCCGGCGTCGATGATGGCGAGCCGGCCCTGACGCCCTTTTCCTTTGCCATCGGCAAGCGCAAGATCGTGACGCTTCGCTACGCCAATCCGGTCGCATTCCGCCAGTTCATGGCTCGTGCCGCCAAGCCGGACATGGCCTGCACCTCGCCGAACGGCGTCTTCGTCGGCCTGCTCGAAGCCTTCATCGATCGCACCGCCGATGTGCTGGAGCGCATCACGCAGGCGGTCGATAAGCTCAACGGCGAAATCTTCATGCGCCGTGCCAACACACGTCCGAACGGACGGCGGCTCTCCGTGCTGATCAGCGGCATCGGCTTCCAGGGTGATCTCGCCTCGAAGGTGCGGGAGAGCCTCGCTTCGATGGAGCGGCTGATCCAGTTTGCCGCGACGATGGTGCCCGATCCCAATCCGAAGAGCAGCGGTCAGAGCGCGCGGCTGAAGCTCGCCCTGCGCGATACGCGGTCGCTCGAGGATCATGTCAACTTCGTGCTGAACAAGATCACCTTCCTGCTCGATGCGACACTTGGCCTCGTCACCAATGAGCAGAACCAGGTGCTCGGCGTCCTGACGATCGTATCGACCATCCTGCTGCCGCCCATGCTGATCGGCACGATCTACGGCATGAACTTTCGCGACATGCCGGAGCTCAACTGGCAATGGGCCTATCCGGTCGCGCTCGGCGCGATGGTGATCTCGGCGGTGATCCCGTTCGTCTATTTCAAATGGCGCCGCTGGCTCTAATGCTCTTGCTCTGGCGGTTGTTTCGCCGTTGCGACACCGCCGCAGGTAGGCTACGCGTTGATCCCGATCGGGAGCAAGATCGCCCCATTGCTCGCCAATGTGATGCGGCAGCCACAGAGGTTTGAGCTGCTCGGAAGCGGATCGGGCGGCGCCTCGCGGCTCTCTTCGGTGCGATTGTCGCGGGACTGAAGTCCTGGGGGCCAAGCGGCAAGCTTGGTACCCTTTCCAAGGCGAAGACCACATTGGGGAGGGGTTCGTGAAAGCACTTGTCGTGGTTGGCCATCCGGCTGCCGAGAGTTTCAATCACGCGCTGGCGGAAGCGGTCCGGGCGGCTTGGATATCCGTTGGGTGTGATGTCGCCTTTCATGATCTTTACGCAGAGGGCTTTGATCCGCTTCTGACCGCGTCCGAAGCTCGGGGCGCGTCGACTGCGGACGAGACAGTCGCAGCGCATATTGCCGAGCTGCGTGCCTGCGATCTGCTCGCTGTCATTCACCCCAATTGCTGGGGCGCACCGCCGGCAATGATGAAGGGCTGGATCGATCGCGTGTTTGCCGAGGAGGCCGCGTTCACATTCGCCAAAGGTGTGGACGGCGGGGACGAGGCGGTCGGCCTGTTGCGGGCGCGCGGGGCTTTGATCCTGAACACCGGCAATACACCAGCCAAACGCGAGAAGGATCACTTCGGCGACCCGCTCGATCAAATCTGGCGGCGGTGCATTCTCGAATTCTGCGGCGTGAAGCATGTGAACCGCGCGCTATTTGGTGTCGTCGCGACAAGCTCCCGCGACGAGCGACGAGCGTGGCTGGAGCAGGCTGGAAAGATGGCACGGGAAACGTGGGAGCAAGCGTCGTGACGCTCGCGCCTGTTTCGCCCTTGTGACCTTCTCGAGGATTGTTGAGCCTGAAAACGCTCCGAACGCTCAGAGGTAGGGCGTTGCGAGGCGCGCCGCGGCGTCGCGAAGCCGCGTTGTGATCAGCCGCGAGCGGAGCGCCTTGAGCGTGACCTCCTCGGACGTGGCGCATTTGCCGTCGATGATGGCATCGGCCGTCGTGGCGAAGTCCTTGGAATAGGCTTCGACGTTGAACTCGAAATTCAGCCTGAGGCTGCGCGCATCCCAATTGGCACTGCCGAACAGCACCCAGGCGCCATCGACCGTCATGAGCTTGGAATGGTCGAAGGGCGGGGCGGTGCGGCGCACCACGCAGCCGGCCCGCAGCAGCGGCGCCAGCGAGGCGTTCATCGCCCAATCCATGTAGAAATGGTTGGACTGGCCCGGAATGATCAGTTCGACCGTGACGCCGCGCAGCGCCGCCAGGATCAGTTGCGAGTTGATGCGATCGTCCGGCAGGAAATAGGGCGTCAGGATGCGGATGCGGCTCTCGGCGCGGGCGATCGCCGCGGCCATGGTCCACATGAGCTTCTCATTGTCTTCGTCCGGGCCGCTGGCGATGCCGCGCGCCGGTACGGAGCCGGGCGCCTCGACGGCGGGAAACCAGTCGGGGCCGCCGAGCACTTCCTTGGTGGTGAAGGCCCAATCCTCGGCGAATGTCTCCATCAGGTGTGCGACGACCGGACCCTCGATGCGGAAATGCACATCCTGCACCGCCTCCCGGGCCGGGACGGCGATCTGGCGGAACAGGTTGACCGCGGCGATGTTCATGCCGCCGGTGAAGCCGTGCCGTCCGTCGATGACGAGCACCTTCTTGTGGCTCCGCAAATTGACGAAGGACATCTTCCACGGCGCCACTTCATGCATGAAGCGGGCGGCCGGCACGCCGGCGGCGCGCAGCCGCTCATAGGCTGGGCTCCTCACATAGCCGGAGCCGAGCCCGTCGACGAGCACGCGCACCGCGATCCCGCGCCCATGCGCGGCAATCAGCGCGTCGATGATCGGTCCGCCACCTTCGTCATCATGGAAGATGAAACTGCAGAGCGCCACGCTCGTCTGCGCCGCGTCAATGGCGCGGACCATTTCGGGATAGGCGCTGTCGCCATCGACCAGCGGCGTCAGCACGTTGCCGGAGAGGAGGGGGCGTCCGGTGATGCGCAGGCCGAATTTCGCCAGCGGCTCCAGATGCTCGTCATGGCCGTCGCCGATCTGCTCGGCCGGCACGATGAAGCGCGACGGCGGCGCGTCGACATCCTCGCCCGGGCCGGTCAGCTTGATCGCCTTGCGCCGCACGCGATTGACGCCGAACAGGAAATAGAGAAGCGGCCCGATATAGGGCGAGAGCCAGGCGAGGCCGATCCAGCCGATCTGGGAGGGCGGCGTGATCCGCGTTAGCAAGGCGTGCACCGTCACCGCCGAGGCGAGCGCGAAATGCAGCACCGACAGAAATAGCGTGAAATTGCTCGCCGTCATTGCCTGCCCCCATGCAACAAGGCACCCGCGACTGCAATAGACCATGTGAAGGAGTGGATCAAAGCGCCGATCATCCTGCTGTTTTCGCGACTTTCCCTTGCGCGGCCAGCACCAATCGGCTCCCCGCGCGCGGGCCGATGATTAGCAGGCAATCTTTAACAGGCTGAATGTGTCGTGTCGGCCAGAGCCGCAGGATCAGGGCCAGGTGACTGGCGCGCCGTTCACCTCGACGATGTTGCGGTCTGGATCAAGCAGATAAAGCTGCGGGAAGCCTGCCTTGCCATGCCGGTTGACGAAGACCCGTTTCGGATCGCTTTCGGCCGCGTCCTCGCGATAGCCATTGGCAGCGAGGCGCTCCACCACCTTCTCGAAATCGTCGGTGCGAAAGGCGAAATGACCGTCATTCACGTCGATCGCGGCGTTCGATCTATAGGTCCCGGCCGCATTGTGGACGATATGGATCTGCAGGTCGCCACAACCGAGCCATGCGCCGGGAATCGCAAAAGGCGGCCGGGGCAGTCGCTCGAGTTCGAACAGGGTCTGGTAGAACGCCACCGATCGATCGAGGTCCGTCGCGACGATCGAGACATGGTGCAGCATCACGTCGGGCATCGCGGTTCCTCCCAACCAGTCCCAAGCTCTATCAGGATAGAGCCAAGTTGAAGTGATGTCTGCAAGGTTCCGGTGATGCCGCCTCGCGCGTTGGGATTTCACGGCTGGATGGCCCGGACAAGCTTCTCGCCGTGGGGGGCTTTGGCTGCGGCCCCCTCTCCAACTCTCCCCCGCAAGCGGGAGAGAGGGCTCGGCTGAGTACTTCATCCGGACTGCGGCAGGCCGTCGGGCGGCTCCGGTCCATCCCCTCTCCCGCTTGCGGGGGAGGGCTAGGGAGGGGGCCCGCCAGGCGCGGACAGTGCCGGATGATACGACTGTCGATTGCCGCGAAAGCGCTGGGCCGCGGATGCGGCGCCCTCTCCAACTCTCCCTCGCTGCGCGGGAGAGAGGGCCCGGCTGAGCACTTCATCAGGATTGGGGCAGGCCATCGGGCGACTCAGTCCATCCCCTCTCCCGCTTGCGGGGGAGGGCTAGGGAGGGGGCCCGCTGAAGCGCGCCACTTGCTTTTGCAGTCACCGTCACTTGGTTTTGCACCACGCGAAAGCCCCATTTTAGGGGCCGCTAATGATCAATTCAGAGGCCCTTGTTGGGCTCTTGGCCGACACCGAATAAGTCGTCGAGACAGCATCCATCTGGAACCCCTTGAACACGCCCCGCACCATCGGCGTGTCGTTGATGGACAGAATGAAACGGCCGGCGATGGAACGCAATTGGTCGGCGAGCAGCGCGAAGTCGGCAGAGACGAACGCGCCCGCCCCGTAGTCGCCCTCCGAGCCCGCATAGGGCGGGTCGAGATAGAACAGGGTCTCGGGCCGATCATAGCGCCGGATGACGTCGGCATAAGGCAGGCACTCGATCACGACGCCGCTCAACCGCTCATGCACGGCCTCCAGCATGGGCGCCAACGTGGTGACATCGAAACGACCAGGGCGATCCGGGGATACGCCGAAGCTTCGCCCGACGACCTTCCCGCCGAACGCGGTGCGCTGAAGGTAGAGGAAGCGCGCAGCGCGCTCGATATCGGTCAATGTGGTCGGATCGGTCAGGCTCAGGCGTTCGAATTCGCGGCGGCTGGTGAGCTGAAATCGCAGGAAGTCGAGAAACGCCACATAGTGCCGCTGAAGGATGCGGAAGAAGCCGATTACGTCGCCGGAACGATCGTTGATCACCTCGGATCGCGGCGCCCGTGTCCGCCGCAGGAATACGCCACCCATCCCCACGAAGGGCTCGCAATAGGTCAGATGATGGACGCGGTCGATCCGCTCAACCAGCCTGCCGGCCAGATTGCGCTTGCCACCGATATAGCCAGCCAGAGGCCTCGTTGCCTCGACTGTGCGAAACTCACTCGTCTCCATACCTTCGATCGTCCGAATCATGTCACCTCGGCGTGCTGTCGACAGCAGCGGCGGGCGTGACGTTAAGCTTATTGGCGTCGTGCGGGTTTGTGGTTGGCGCCTGATCCCGCAGTCCGGACGGCCCCCGCTTTCCGGGCCGCCCGCTCCTTCAGCCCTAAGCCGCCTCGCTCTACCCGAGGATCGCCGCACGCACTGCTTGGGCAATCAGCACATGGGCAGCGGCAACCCAATGAAGGCCATCGGTATGCACCATGCCGCTGGCGAATTTGCGCCGGTCGCTCGCGTCGCAAATGTAGTCGCGCGCATCGAGCAACACGTCCAGGTGCTGCGAGCCCACGTCCGGCGCGACGGCGGCGCGGAACTGATCCATCAGCCCGCCAGTGTCCCAATTGGCGTCGTAGACGACCTGGTCGGCCGGGGCGAGTGTAGCCGTGGCGGCCGTGACGCGGGTCGCCGGCAGGAGTTGGATGATGCGTTTGACGCCGCCGGCGGCCAACTGCGCGCGGACTTGGCGGGCGTAGTCGCGCATGTTCTCCGGTGTCGACGCAACATCGGAGACGTCATTGGTGCCCAGGCACAGCACGGCCGTGTCGACGTTTTGATAGACCAGCGAACGCAAGGAGGTATTGGTCGCGAATGCCTTGAGCGTCGATCCGCCGATGCCATGCACCACGTTGCCGAGTGGATTGAGGCCGCTGGCGTCGAGCGCGGCCCGCTGCGCAAATCCACGGCCGGCCTTGTCCGTCGTGTTGGCATCGTTGGTCTCGTCCGTCAGGCTGTCCCCCAACGCGACATAGGCGCGGACGCGCCCCGACGTCCTGCCGAAAACCGCCTGTGGCGTCACGCTGTGGGTCGAGACGATGCCGGTTCCAGTTGTGACAGCGCCAGTGCCATAAGCGGTTGGCGCGCCGGAAGTGCCGACCGCATACACGACATTGCCTTCGCCCGGCTGCTGCAGGCGATTGTTGACGGGGTATTTGCTATTGGTCGCCCCGCAATTCGCCTGCGTCCGGATAAAGTACTCCTCCCCGCGCGAGAACTTGGACAATCCAAGAGCCGTCGCCGGAAGATAGTCGGTATCCATGAATTTGTCGGTCGACGTCGGATCGAGCAGCGCGGTCGCGGCGCCCGCAAACAACATCGGCACTGTCAGGCTGCCATCGGCCTTTTCGAGGCCCACTGCCTGTATAGTCACCGCGTTTGTGATCGGTCGCTCGCCCGGATCGGCGGCAAGCTGTATCCAGGCCAGATAGCGAACCTTGATGGCTGCGCAGTCTTCTCCGATGATGATGCGTTCACGCCCGACGGCGATGGACCGGGAGGAGAACACAGTCTGCTCGCCTTGCGCGGTGCGGCCACGGGTCGCGACGATGCGTTCGGCCAACGGCGCCCCGGCCTTATGACGGGCGGGCGTCCCGATCTGGCCGATACGACCGAGCGACACCAGCATCAGATGGTCCTCGCCAGGATCTTCTGACCCTTGGGCACGCGGTAGACGACGAGCGTGTTCGCGGGGAGCGGCGTGACGGCGCCGCCCGCGCCGGTCGCGTTACCCGCGCCGATCAGCATGTCGGCATCGGCGTAGAGCGCCGCGAAAACCGATTGGAATGCGCCGTTTGCGGTGAGGTCCAACGCTGAGATCGTCTCGGCGGCCGTGACCGCCAGCGTCTCGGAGGCGAGCGCCGGCAGGTCGAGCACCGGCTGTGCGCCGCCCTCAATGCCGGCCGAGCC
>NZ_JAUSVO010000002.1 GCF_030814715.1 Kaistia dalseonensis | reverse complement strand
TCTCCTCTCCCGCTTGCGGGGGAGGTCGGGAGGGGGTTCGCACGCTCAGGCCTTGGGGTTGCATTCCCATGCCACGGCACTCAGCCTGCTCTCCCGGTGCGCGGGAGAGAGGGCGGGCCGTGCGCTTCGTCCTCCTGCTTCCTTCTCCTCTCCCGCTTGCGGGGGAGGTCGGGAGGGGGTTCGCACGCTCAGGCCTTGGGGTTGCATTCCCATGCCACGGCACTCAGCCTGCTCTCCCCGGTGCGCGGGAGAGAGGGCGGGCCGTGCGCTTCGCCCTCCGGCTTACTTCTCCTCGCCCGCTTGCGGGGGAGGTAGGGAGGGGGCCGCACGCTCAGGCCTTGGGGTTGCATTCCTATGCCACGGCACTCAGCCCACTCTCCAGCTCTCCCCCGCTTCGCGGGAGAGAGGGCGGGCTGAGCCTGTTCGACCGGCGAGCTATTCTCCCCGCGTCTTGGCGCCGTCGACGATCACGTTGAAATAGAGATCGAGGAAGCGCTGGGCATCGACTTCAATGCAGACCGTGTGCTCCGGCCGGCCGGCCCAGGCGCTGGCGGCGGCTGGGAAGCGGCGCGTATTCGGCATCTGGATGGTCTGGCCGATGGCGATGCCCTCGGTGACGACGCGGATCGGGCCGCTGCGAACCGCGTAGAGCGTGGGATCGAGGACATAGGCGACGGCCGAGGAATCGTGGCCAAAGACGCCGTCAATGCCAGCCGCCTTGCGGTAGAAATCCTCGTAGAAGCGCGTCACATCCCAGAGGAACTGCCCGCCCTTGCCGCCCTTGTCGCGGATCTCGGCCATGTAGGCCGTCGTCATCACGCATTCCTGCGTCACGTCGAGGCCGAGAACGACGACCGGCCATGCAGCCGCGAACATTTCATCCGCCGCATGCGGATCGCCGATGATGTTGGCCTCGGCCACGGGCGTCACATTGCCGGAATGGCCGTGATAGCCGAAGGCGCCGCCCATGATGACGACTTCCTTGACCAGCGCAGCAATGCCGGGGTCCTCGCGCAGCGCCAGCGCCAGATTGGTCATGCGGCCGACAGCGACGATGGTGATCTCGTTCGGATGCTTCCGCACCATGTCGATGATGAAGCGGTGGGCCGGCAGTTCATGCGGCGTCGCGTGGATCACGTCCGGCAGCGGGATATCGCCAAGGCCATTTTCGCCGTGGACATGAACCGGCGCGGGCTTCGATTCCAGCACCAGCGGCGTGCCGGCACCGGCGGCGACCGGCGCGGCGATGTTGAACAGGTCCTTGACGTAGAGCGCGTTGCGCGTCGCGGTCTCGACGGGGATATTGCCGAAGACGGTGGTGATGCCGACCAGGTCGACCTCGGGCGCGAATTCCAGCATCAGAAGCGCCATGGCGTCGTCGACGCCAATATCCGTATCGTAGATGACCTTGTGGAGCGCCATGGCGGGAATCACACTTCTCAAGAAGGAGGCTGGAACAGCCCGGCGTGAGCCAGGCGGGCGGGGAAATATGGGCTAACCCGCTTGGGGGCGAACGGCAAGCATCTATGACAAGCACGGCCTGCCCTCTCTCCCGCGAAGCGGGGGAGAGCTGGAAAGGGGGTCTTGCCTAATATCCGGGCGGACCCGGCCGCTGGCCCCCTCCCTAACCCTCCCCCGCTTCGCAGGAGAGGGGACAGACGAGGCCAGCCCCGGCGCTTCACATGAAACTCTGCGGGTCGATGTCGACCTGGACCTTGATGCTGCCGCGCGGTGGCGGCGCACTGGTGAGCCAGGACCGCAGGAAAGCCTGCATGTCGACATTGCGCGGCGCCTGCAGCAACAGGCGGAAGCGGTGGCGGCCGCGCAGCACGGCGAGCGGCGCCTCGGATGGGCCGAGCACCATGACCGGCCCCGTTTCCGGAGCGGCGCGACGAAGCGCGGTCGCATAGCCGAAGGCGGTGGCGCGATCGGCGGCCGAAACGATAATGCCGGCGAGCCGGCCGAAGGGCGGCAGGCCGGAGACGCGCCGGGCCTCGATCTCACGGGCGTAGAAGGCCTCGCGGTCGCCCGAGGCAATAGCCGCGATGACGGGATGCTCCGGCGCATAGGTTTGCAGGAAGGCGCGGCTTTCGCCACCCGCCCGGCCGGCGCGACCCGTCACCTGCGCCAGCAGTTGGAAGGTCCGCTCGGCGGCGCGCGGATCGCCATGGGCGAGACCGAGATCGGCATCGACGACACCGACCAGCGCCAGCAGCGGGAAATTGTGTCCCTTGGCGACCAGTTGCGTGCCGATGATGATATCGGCCTCGCCCTTGCGGATCGCCTCGAATTCGAGCCGCATCCGCTTCACCCCGCCCAGAATGTCGCTCGACAGCACGATGCGGCGCGCATCGGGGAAGCGGGTCTCGACCTCCTCGGCGATGCGCTCGACGCCGGGGCCGCAGGCGACCAGGCTATCCTCCGCGTCACAGACCGGGCAACGATCCGGCCGCGGCTCGGTATGGCCGCAATGATGGCAGACGAGCTGGCCGCGGAATCGGTGCTCGACCAGCCAGGTCGAGCAGTTCGGGCACTGGAATCGATGTCCGCAGGCGCGGCAGAGCGTCAGCGGCGCGTAACCGCGCCGATTGAGGAAGAGCAGCACCTGCCCCTTGGCGGCGATGGTCTCCTCCATCGCGGCCACGAGCGGGGGCGCCAGGAAATGGCCCTTCTCGGGCGGCGTGACGCGCAGATCGACGGCGTGGATATCGGGTAGCTTCGCAGCCGCATAGCGGCTCGTCAGCACGATGCGACGATAACGGCCCTGATCGGCATTGACCCGGCTCTCGATCGAGGGCGTCGCGGAGGAGAGGACGACGGGAAAGCCGCCTATATGGCCACGGACGACGGCCATGTCGCGGGCATTGTAGATGACGCCCTCGTCCTGCTTGTAGGCCGTGTCGTGCTCCTCGTCGACGACGACGAGGCCCAGCTCCCGGAACGGCAGGAACAGGGCCGACCGGGCGCCGATCACCGCACGGACCTCGCCCGAGGCGACGCCGCGCCAGACGCGCTCGCGCATGCGGGGGGCGAGCTCCGAGTGCCATTCGGCCGGACGCTCGCCGAAGCGGCGGGTGAAGCGTTCGAGGAAATCGTTGGTGAGCGCGATCTCCGGCAGCAGCACCAGCGCCTGCCGGCCCTTGCGCAGCGTTTCGGCGAGCGCCTCGAAATAAACCTCCGTCTTGCCCGAACCTGTCACGCCGTCAATCAGCGTCACCGAGAACGCGCCCTCGTCGACGCTGGCGCGCAAGGTGGCCGCAGCCTCGTCCTGGCCATCGTCGAAGACCGGTCGTGCGTAATCGGGGTCGGGTGCGGCAGTCAGGGGCGGCGGTGGCAGCGAGAAGGTTTCGAGCACGCCCTGCTCGATCAGGCTCGTCACCACGCTCGAGGACACGCCAGCGGCGGCCGCAAGGCCGCTCTTCGGCCACGGCGCGCCATCCGCCAACAGATCGAGCACACGCTGGCGCGCCGCCGTTGCCCGGTCGGGAAGCACGCCGGTGCGGCGTACGGCGATCGTCTCACGCTCAGGCTCCAGCGCATCGGGCGCGCGCAAGACCATGCGCAAGACCATGCCGCGCGGCGTCAGCGTGTAATGGGCGACCCAATCGACGAACTTGCGGATGGTCTCGTCGAGCGGCGGGGAATCGTAGCGGTGCGATACCGGCCGCAGGCGATTATGACCGACCGAGGCATCGGGCGGATCGTCCCAGACGGCGCCGATGATCTCGCGGGGGCCGAGCGGCACGCGCACAATATCGCCCGGCGCGAGGTCAAGCCCGGCCGGCTGGCGATAGGTATAGGGTCCGTCGACCGCCAGCGGCAGCAGGACGGAGACCGTGCGGGCAGGCTCCAAACCCGAATCCCCTTGTCGAGAGGCCCGAACATGGCCTCGCACAGGCCCGAATGAAAGACGTCGCGGCAGGGCTGCGACCGCATGCAATCGTGGAAACCGTCGAAATCTTAGCGAATTAGCGAGGATCGGCCTGCTAGACTGGTTAACGGTTATCTGGATTTCCCCTGAAATCGCCGCATTCGTCCGTCATTCGACGACAGATGGGCGAGGCTGAAAAGGAACCCGAAAGCAGCATGGCGAGACCGCTCCCGCGCCGAGAACGGATCGAACCTGTGCTCGATCGGTCCGCCGAATCCTCTGAATCCTCCGACAGCGAGTTCGACATCCGCCTCGACGCGAATGATCGGACAGCCGGCGCGAGCAAGGCCGCGCCCAAGCGCAGCCGGCGCGCGGCCGAGGACGACGATGTCGAGGACGCCGAATTCTTCGACGTCGACGAAGACGAGCCACGCCCGCGTTCACGCCGCGCCACGCGCAAATCGTCCGCCCGCCGCAAAGCCAGGCGGCGGCGCGGCGGGGGAGATGGCGGCGGCTTCAGCCTGTTCCGTGCATTCCGCCGAACCCTGAAATGGGGCATCATCCTCGGCGTCTGGGGCATCGTGGCGCTGGTCGGCGCGGTCGGCTATTACGCCACCAAGCTGCCTTCCGATGCCGACTGGTCGGTGCTGCCGAAGCGGCCGCCCAACATCAAGATCCTCGCCAATGACGGCACGTTGATCGCCAATCGCGGCGATACGGGCGGCGAATTCGTCAAGCTCGACGAATTGCCGGCCTATCTGCCTCAAGCCGTGATCGCGATCGAGGATCGGCGCTTCTACAGCCATTTCGGCATCGACCCCATCGGACTTGCGCGTGCCGCCGTCACCAATCTGCGCTCCGGCGGCGTCGTCCAGGGCGGCTCGACGCTCACCCAGCAGCTCGCCAAGAATCTATTCCTGAAGCCGGAACGGACATTCGATCGCAAGCTGCAGGAAGCGATCATGGCGGTCTGGCTCGAGGCGAAATACACCAAGGCGCAGATTCTCGAGGCCTATCTGAACCGCGTCTATCTCGGCGCCGGCGCCTATGGCGTCGACGCGGCCTCGCGGCGCTATTTCGGCAAGTCGGCGCGCGATATCTCGCTGAAGGAAGCCGCTATCCTCGCGGGCCTGCTCAAGGCGCCGTCGCGCTATGCGCCAACCAGCAACCAGAAGGCGGCGGACGACCGCGCCGATGTCGTGCTGGGCGCGATGCACGATGCCGGCTTCATCACCGCCGCCGACGAGAAGAAGGCCGCGGCTGTCGTCATCACACCACGCGAAGAAGGCGATGGCGGCAGCGCGCGCTATGTGGCCGACTGGGTCGCCGACCTCGTGCCCGATGTCGTCGGTGCGCTCGACCAGGACGTCATCGTCGAGACGACGATCGATGCGCATCTTCAGGATGCCGCCGGCCGCGCCGTCACCGAAACGCTGGACAAGAGCGGCAAGACCTATGGCGTCAGCCAGGGCGCGCTGGTGGCGATCGACGGGACGGGCGCGGTGCGCGCCCTCGTCGGTGGCCGCGACTACCAGAAGAGCCAGTTCAACCGCGCGGTCGAAGCCAAGCGCCAGCCCGGCTCGGCCTTCAAGCCCTTCGTCTATCTGACGGCACTCGAATTCGGCCTGACGCCGGAAACGGTTCGCATCGACGAGCCGACCCGGATCGGCAAATGGGAGCCGAAGAACTACGAGAAGACCTATAAGGGCCCGATCACGCTGCAGACGGCGCTCGCGCTGTCGATCAACACCGTCGCCGTGCAGCTCGCCAACGAAGTGGGGCCTGCCAGCGTGGTCAAGACGGCCGAGCGGCTCGGCATTCACTCGCCGCTGCAGCCCAATCCGTCGATCGCGCTCGGCACGTCGGAGGTGAGCCTGCTCGAGCTGACCGACGCCTATGTGCCTTTCGCCAATGACGGCTATGCGGTGCCGCCGCATGTGATCTCGGCCGTGAAATCGGTCGACGGCAAGACCCTCTACCAGCGGCCCGAGACCAAGCCGACGCAGGTCATCGATCCGACCTATATCGGCATGATGAACTCGATGCTGCAGGATACGCTCTCGCGCGGCACGGGCCGCAAGGCGGCGATCGATGGCTGGCCAGCGGCCGGCAAGACGGGCACGACCAACGATTCCCGTGACGCCTGGTTCATCGGCTACACCGCGAACCTCACGGCCGGCGTCTGGCTCGGCAATGATGATTTCAAGCCGACCAAGCGCATGACGGGCGGCAGCCTGCCGGCGCAGATCTGGCATCGCTTCATGGTCGAGGCGCATAAGGGCGTGCCGGTCGCGAACCTGCCGGGCGACTATACCTTCCGCGATCCGAACGCCTTCCAGGCTGATGCGGCGCCACAGCAGACGATCGGCCAGGGCCAACCCGCACCGGCCGGCTGGCAGGATCCATCCGGCAGCGGTTATCCGCAGCAGGACAACACGCCGACCGGCAGCACGCAGCCGGCCGTCGGCTCAGACGGCAATTATGCCGCCGCGCCCGATCCGGAGGCGAGCGACGGCACGCCCGGCCCCAACGATCAGGGCTATTACGGCAATGGTCAGCGCGTGATCCAGCAGGAGCCGCTTTGGGGCAACGATCCCTATACGGTTCAAAATGGCGGCCCGGTTCCGCCAGCCGATGTCGGTCAGGATGGATCGTACCAGACCCATCCGCGCCAGGGCGGGGGTTTCCTACGGCGGCTTTTCGGCGGCTGAGCGTTCGGCCCGTAGCGCGACGGTGGACATTGACGGTTCGGCGTGGTTCGTTGCCCGCCGATCCGTTGCCGGTGGCTGATTTGCCTCCCAGGCCGGCGGATTTGCATCATTCGTTCCGCCATGTCCGAAGGCCAGGGAGCGCCCTCATATTGGACCCGAAGCGTCGCCTTTACGAGGAATTGGGCGTCCGCCACGACGCGACCCCGGCCGCGATCGACAAGGCCTATCGCCAAAAGGCGCGCAAGGCTCATCCCGATACGGGCGGAAGCTCGGAGGCCTTCCACAAGCTCAGCCATGCCTATGCGATCCTCTCGGATGCCGACCGGCGCAAGGCCTATGACGAAACCGGTTATGAAGGTGAAATGGCGGGCGAGAACATCGCCGATCGGGCCATGGCGCATATTCACGAATTGGTCAGTTCCGTTCTGGAAAGCGACCTGCCCTTCGAGGGTGTCGACCTGGTCACCGCGATCGGCGACACGCTCGCGCGCCAGCGCGCCGAGATCGGCGCCGCGATTCGCAAGCTCGAAAGCCAGGCCAAGCGTGCCGACGCGATGGCCAAGCGGTTCCACCGCAAGAGCGGCCAGAAGGGCGACAATCTGATTCGCGCCGCCATCGAGCGCCGGGCGGCCGATATTCGGCAGAACGCCGAGCGGACGCGGCATCAGGAGGCGATCTTCGCCAAGGCGATCGACCTGATCGCCGATTATGATTTCGAGCACGAAGCGCCGAAGCCAACCGTCGCAGCCACCCCAAGCCCCAGATCGGGCGCCGACCCGATCATAGCGAGTGTTAAGGCCGGACGGGCAGCCAAGAGCGCATCCTGACGAAACAGACCCTGAGGACGCGCCCGGAGACGGCCCGGGCGGTCTCAGGCGGCCTGGCGCCCCTCGGAGAAATAGGCGCGGATGAAATCGCGCTCGATCGCGAGATGGGCCCGCTCATCGGCATCCGGACCGTCATAGATCAGCGTATAGGGGCCGCCGAAACCAGCTGCCTCCGCTGCTTCGAGGCAGCGCCTGTAATCGGCGGCGTCGAGTTCGCCGGAGCGGAAATCCGCCTTGGCATGGCAGCAAACGGCCCGTCCGAAGATCGCCTCGAGATCGGCATATTTGGTGGCACCCGACCAATTGCCGAAATCGCCATTGAGCGCGACGGTGCCTTCGAGCCGGTCGAACAGATAATCGACATGCTCGGGCGTCGCCAGCAGGTCGAACCAGTTCTCCGTCACGATCGAAACGCCGCGCGACGCGCCATAACGTCCAAGCCGCCGGAGGCCGGCTGCGCTGCGATCCAGCGCCTCGCGCGAGGGCTGCGCCTTGCCGGCAATGACGCGGGCCTGTTCCGCGCCCAGAAGGGCTGCGGCGTCGATCCAGCTTTCGATCCAGGCCAGATCGCGCTCGGCCGTCTCCGGGTTGGTGATGTCGCCATATTCGATCAGGAGCGTCTGCAGCCGCACATGGCTCGCCGCGAGCGCCGAACGAACTTCGGCGAGATAGCCGGCATGACGCGTCGGGATGTGGAACGAACAGATCTCGACCCGGTCGACATCGAGTGCCGCGACGGTCTCCGGCAGATCCAGAAGGGTGATCTCGCCGAACCCATAGGTCGGCTCCGCATCCGGCACGATGTTGTTGTCGGGGCGATTGGGAAAGGTGAGCCCAAGGGCACGATGCAGGCTCCAACTCGAAATGGCGAGTGAAGGCGCGGACTTCTCAGGCATGGACAATTTCCTCGGCAGCGGCCCTTGATCCGGGCACTCTTTTCGCGCGTGAGTCTAGGACGGGCAAGCGCGGCGCGAAAGAGCCGATCGAGGTTTCACGCAGCGCCGACGGCGTGCAGTGTGGCGCCGTGTCGGTTCAGCCAACTCTTGGCCGCCTCCATGCCCGGGCAGAGCTCTGCGACCAGACGCCAGAAGCGCGGCGAATGGTTCATCTCCCGCAGATGCGCCACCTCATGTGCGACGAGATAATCGAGCACGAAGGGTGGCGCCATGATCACGCGCCATGAATAGGCGATCGTGCCGGAGGACGAACACGAGCCCCAGCGGCTGGTCGGATCACCGAGCCGAATGGCCTTGACGGTGACGCCGAGTGCCGCCGCATGACGGCGCGTGGCGGCCTCCAGATCCTGCCGCGCCTCCCGCTTGAGGAAGTCCATGACGCGCCGCGGCAGATGCGCCGGCTCGCCATTGACGATCAAGAACGCCTCGCCTTCCGATCGATCGAGCGCTGCAGTGCCGCGACCGGGCCGATGGAGCAGCCGCACGGGCTCGCCGCGCAACTGGATCACCGCGCCGTCGACGATCGGCGTCGCGGCTGGGAGCGCCGCCAGGCGAGCCTTCAGCCAGCCTCGATTGCGCTCGACAAAGGCGCGGGCCTCGGCCAGCGCCCCGCGCGCAGGTATAGTGACGACCGGCTCGCGGACGGAACCGCGCAGCCGCAGCGTGTAGCGCCGCGCGCGGTCGTTCCAAAGCAGGGCGACGCGGACGATCTCGCCGTCAATATCGACATGGCAATGATCAGGCTTTGCCGCCTTCGGCCGAGTCACTGCCTTGATGCTGGAGAAGAAGCCCATGCGATTGTCAGAATGTGGCCTAGCGCACTGAATTGACATGAAAATTTCGTCTATCGCTTCCAATGCGCCGAGCCATAGACCGCGAGAATCCTACCATTATGAATGTGCACGTAAACTCGCCGGGAGACTTTGCTGGAGAAATCCTTGCAATCGAGGGCCACAGGCCCGTCGATGGGCACACGGCCCCCGACCCGAGCTCATAATTGGGTATTCTGGCCCGCGGAATCTACAGTCCCAGCGCACCCAGACCGGGGTGTTCATCCGGCCGGCGGCCCAACGGCCAATGGAATCTGCGGTCGGCCTCGGCAATGGGATGCTCGTTGATGCTGGCGATCCTGCGTTCCATCAGGCCATCGGCATCAAACTGCCAGTTTTCGTTGCCATAGGCGCGATGCCATTGGCCACCATCGTCGCAATATTCATAGGCAAAGCGAACGGCGATACGATTGCCGGCATGCGCCCAGACCTCCTTGATCAAGCGATAGTCCAGCTCGCGCGTCCATTTGCGTGTCAGGAACGCCTCGATCTCGGCACGGCCGGCCAGGAACTCGGCTCGGTTCCGCCACTGGCTGTCGCGCGTATAGCCGAGCGCCACTCGGGCCGGATCGCGGCTGTTCCAGGCATCTTCGGCAAGGCGCACCTTCTGCACCGCCGTTTCATCGGTGAAGGGTGGCAGCGGCGGGCGACTCATCGGGGTTCTCCAATCCGGCTCCTGAGGGCGGCATTCTCCGCTTCGAGTGCCGCGATGCGATCTTCGAGGCGAGCAACTGCCGTGGCGATGTCATCGGCGTCGAACTTCTGCGGGATGTGCTGCGGGCAGTTTGCGTCCCAAGCCTCGATCCGGAACAGGATCGCCTGCTCGGGCTTGGCACGATAGTCTTCCGGCATCAGTTCCGCGATAACGGCCGGATCCTGGCTGACCCATGCGCGGCCCCAGATCTTGATGCGCCGACGATGGGCATAGTCCATCAGGAACAGAAAGGCGCGGTCGTTCTCGGCCAGATTGCCAGTGGTCACATATTGGCGGTTGCCCCTGTAATCGGCAAAACCGAGCGTCTTGCTGTCGATCAGGCGGATGAAGCCGCGGCGGCCGCCCCGGTGCTGGGCATAGGGTTGGCCGTCGGCGGTGGCCGTGGCGAGATAGGCGGTATCGACTTCGGCGAGGAAATCCGCCAGTTCGTCGGTCGCGGCCGTCGGGAAGCCGTCGCGCGCTTCCATCCGCGCATAGATCTCGCGCGAGCCGCGCACGGCCTGGACGGCCTTGACCGCCGGGGAAAAGGCGATGTCGCTGGAAGGCATTGCAGTCGCTCCTTTTGCGAGCACCTGCGCTGCGCGCGCGGCGCAGGTGGCCCGGGCTGTTCGAGACGTCAGGCGGCCTTGCTGGCTTCCACGAGCGGGAAGTCGATCTCGGTCTTGAAGACCTCGTTGAAGAAATTGGTCCAGCTGTTCAGTGCGACGTGCTGGACGATCTCGATCAACTGCGCGTCGGAGTAGCCAGCAAGCTTGACGGCGGCGAAATCGGCATCGGTGACATGACCGCGATCGGTGGCGACCCGGACGGCAAAGCGGACGGCCGCGTCCGCCTTGGGGTCGTTCGAGGCGCCGTTGCGATTGGCGGCAATCTCGGCATCATCCAGCTTGAGCAGGTTGCGGCCGATGAAGGTGTGCGCCGACAGGCAATAGCTGCAGCCATTCACTTCGGCGACGGCGAGCGCGATCCGCTCGCGCGTGGCGGCAGGCAACGAGCCCTTGCCCAGCGCACCGGAGAGGCCGAGATAGCCCTCGAGCGCCTTCGGGCTGAGCGCGATCGAGCGGAACATGTTGGGGACGCTGCCAAGCTGCTGTCCGACGGCCTCGAGCAGGGGGCGCGAAGCTTCGGGGGCGTCGGCGACGGTGGCGGGTGTGGGAAGGCGGCTCATGGGTAGGTCCTTTCTCGCCAGCCGGATTGGCTGGTGACCCCTATCTATGACCTTTCATTTCAGGACATCAGACGCTACTTTTGAGATCCAATATTCCATTTTTTGGAAGAATGATGGATCGTTTCGAAGCCATGCGGACATTGGTGGCGGCTGTGGATAGCGGCAGCCTTTCGGCGGCGTCCCGTTCGCTCGCGGTGCCGCTGCCGACGATCAGCCGCCGCATCTCCGATCTGGAGACGCATCTCGGCTCGCGGCTGATGGTGCGAACCAGCCGCAGGCTGACCCTGACCGAAGCTGGCGAAGCCTTCACCGCGGTAGCGCGGCGCCTGCTCGACGATCTGGCCGATGCCGAGCGCGCGGCCAGCGGCGAATATCGCGAACCGCGCGGCGAACTGGTGGTGACGGCACCGATCATGTTCGGCAAGCTGCATGTCGCCCCGATCGTCCACGCCTTCCTTGCCGCCTATCCGCTGGTGAGCGCGCGGCTGATCCTGTCGGATCAGGTGGTCGATCTCATCGAGGCACGCGTCGATGTAGCGATCCGCATCGGTAGCCTGCCCGACAGCCGGTTGATCGGCCGTCAGGTCGGCCATGTGCGCTGGATTGCCTGCGCCAGCCCGGACTATCTCGCCAGGCATGGAACGCCTGCCGACCCCGATGCCCTGAGCGACCATGACTGCATTGCCTTCGAGGTCCCGCAGGCGCACCGAAACTGGACATTCGGCAGTGGTGCGAGCGAACGCACGGTGCCAATCAGGCCGCGCTTTTCGGTCAACACCGCCGACACAGTGGTGGAGGCGGCGGCGGCCGGTCTCGGCATCGCGCGCCTGATGTCCTATCAGACGGCTGCGGCGATCGCTGACGGGCGGCTGGTGCCGATCTTGCGCCGCTGGGATGATCGTCCGACGCCGGTCAACCTCATACACCCGCCGCAGCCGGTCCAGCCCCTGAAGCGCCGAGCCTTCCTGGATTTCATTGCGCCGAGATTGAGCCTCGCATTGGCGCAAATCGAAGGAACATTCGACAAGGCCTGAATGCGCGCGGTGTCGAGTGATGGCGCAGCCGCTGCCGGGACGAAGGCGCCTGCGGCGACGCCGTCACCCTGCGGCAGGGCAGGTCGAGGCGGGAAAAAGCGCCCTCGTGTGGGCCGCCCTGATACCAACACGAAAAGGCCGGGCTTTGTGGCCCGGCCCAATTCATCGGCACAGATCCCGATCAGAGGTCGATGACACCGTCATCCGACTGAGCGGTCGGCTTCACATCGCGCTGACGGCGGCGATCGGCCTTGAAGCGGTCGAACTCCTCCTGGTCGCGCGCGCGGCGAAGGTTCTGCACGAAGGTCTCGAACTCCGCGCGCTCTTCATCGAGCCGGCGACGTTCCTCTTCGATGCGCTTGAGCTCGGCCGCGCGGTAATCATCGAACGCCGAATTGCCGCTCTGATAGGCGTTCCAGCGCTGATCGCGCGATCCGCCCCAGCCGCAGCCCCGGAACGAGCGCTTGAAGTCATCGCGCACGCCTTCCGCGTTGCGGCGGAATTCCGGGAGCCGGTCGCCCCAGATGATATAGGCCAGCATGGCGAGACCGAGCGGCCAGAACACGACGAAGCCGAGGACCATCAGCGCGATGGTGAGCGGCGTCCATGCCGGACGCAGGGCCTGACTATGGGTCATTGATCCTTCCTTCCTGGAAACTCCCCAACGATTGGGAAGTGGGAAGGCGGAAAAGCTGATTCAAGCAAAATCGGACGGCAGGCCCGGGAAATCGGACCGCCGCCCGGCTGAACTCAGGACGATGTCGTCTCTCGCGCGAGCGTCTTGGCCTGCTCGACCCACTTGTCGCGCGCCACGCGCCCCTTGAAGGCGAGCCGTTCGTCGAGCTCGCTGATCTGCTTGTCGGTAAGCGCGGCGAGCTGCCAGAGATGGAAGATACCGAGCCCGTTCAGCGTCGCCTCGAGCTTCGGCCCGACGCCGGAGATCAGCTTCAGATCATCGGCGACCCCGTCGGGCCGCGCGAGCACCAGTGCAGCCAACGTATCGGCCTGGGTGGCCCGGCCCGGCGCCGGTTTCGGCTCCGGCGCGACCGGCTCCGCCGCCGGGGCAACCGCCTCGACCGGCACGGCATCCGGGGCGACCGCGCGATGACGATTATGGGTCAGGATGAAATCGCTGATGCGCGGCGCGATCTCCGCCCGGAAGCGGGAACCGTTGAAGACGCCATAATGGCCGACCTTCGGCTGCACATAATGGGCGCGCATGTCGCCGGGGATGTTGACGCAGAGATGCTGGGCCGCCTCGGTCTGGCCGACGCCCGAAATATCGTCGTTCTCGCCTTCGACCGTGAGCAGGGCGACATTGCGAATCGCCGTCAGGTCGACGCGTTCGCCCCGATGCAGCATCTCGCCCTTGGGCAGAGAATGCTTGATGAAGACCGTGTCGACCGTCTGCAGATAGAACGCAGCCGAGAGATCCATCACCGCGAGATACTCGTCGTAGAAATCCCGGTGCTTGGTCTGGGAATCACCGTCGCCGTCGACCAGGTGCTGGAAGAACTCCTTGTGGGCCGTCACATGGCGGTCGAGGTTCATGCTCATGAAGCCGGAGAGCTGCAGGAAGCCCGGATAGACGTCGCGCATGAAGCCCGGATGGGGAAATGGCACCTTCATGACGACATTCTGCTCGAACCAGTCGATCGTCTTGCCTTCGGCGAGCTTGTTGACCGCTGTCGGGTTGATGCGCGTATCGATCGGCCCCCCCATCAGCGTCATGGTGCGCGGGGCGAACGGGTCGTTGCGGGCTTCCATCACGGCGGCGGCCGCGAGCACGGGAACCGCCGGCTGGCACACGGCGATCACATGCGTATTCTCGCCGAGGGCCTGCAGCATCGCGATGACGTAGTCGACATAATCGTCGAGATCGAAGCTGCCTTCCGTCAAAGGCACCATGCGGGCATCGATCCAGTCGGTGATGTAGACGTCGTGCTTGGGCAGCATGGCGTCGACCGTACCGCGCAGGAGCGTCGCATAATGACCCGACATGGGCGCCACGATCAGCAGCTTCGGATCGGTCCGTGGCCGCTCGAGGACCCTGTCGAAATGAATCAGGTTGCAGAACGGTGCCTGCCAGACGATCTCCTCGACCACCGGCACGCGTTCACCGCCGACGAGGGTCGTCGGCAGGCCGAAGGCCGGCTTGCCATAACGGCGCGTGGTCCGTTCGAAGAGCTCGAGCCCGGCGGAGATATTCTTGCCGAGCGGCGTCTGCCCCAACGGATTGAAGGGGTTCTGCAGCATGAGCTTCATGATGTCCGCCGCGACGCGCATGGGCGACAGGGCAGCGTGGTTCAGTTCATAAAGCTGATAATAGGATAAGGGACTCATTCGACCTCCCGCAGCCCCGAAAGACGATGCGGTCGGCCGCAAACTGATCGTGCGAGGAAGACCGCGGCCGGCCTTTTGCGCTGCAATATGTAAGAACGATTCCACCTGCGACGCAAGTTGTTTGGCGATCCGAATGGTCAGGCTGCCGCCGAACCCATGCCCATCGTGCTATAAGCCGGTTCATAAAGGCAAAGACGTCCCCGGATGCCCCAGACATGACAGGTCCGATCCCCCCCACGGACAATTTCAACGCCAGGCGCCTGAAGCTGGATACGCTCGTCTGGCTGCGCTGGCTCGCCGTGGCCGGGCAGACCGTGACGGTGGTCTTCGTCCAGTTCTGGCTCCAGTTCCCGATGCCGATCGGCATCTGTCTCGCCGCCATCGCGCTGTCGGCCTGGGTCAACCTGTTCCTGAAGATCCGCTATCCGTCGAGCCTCAGGCTCCGTGCGCGGACGGCGGCGCTCATGCTCGCCTACGACCTGCTGCAATTGTCGCTGCTGCTCTATCTGACGGGCGGCCTGCAGAACCCCTTCGCGATCCTGCTGCTCGTGCCGGTCATCGTCTCGGCGACCACCATGGCGCCCCGGCTGACCATGGCGCTGGGCGGCCTCGTCATCGTGGCCGTGAGCGGTCTGGCCCTCTGGCACCTGCCGCTGCCCTGGGGCACGGCCGAGCCGATCGCCCTGCCACTCACCTATGTGGCCGGCGTGTGGGTCGCACTGGTCTCCGCCGTGGTCTTCATGGGCGTCTATGCCTTCCGTGTCGCGGAGGAGGCGCGCCAACTGGCAGACGCACTGACCGCGACGGAACTCGTCCTGGCGCGTGAGCAGCATCTCTCGGCGCTCGACGGGCTCGCGGCGGCAGCCGCGCATGAACTCGGCACCCCGCTCGCCACGATCGTGCTCGTCACCAAGGAACTCGAACGCGAACTGCCGAAGGACAGCCCCTACGCCGAAGACGTGGCGCTGCTCAGGAGCCAGTCGCAACGCTGCCGCGACATTCTCGGCAAGCTCACTTCGCTCTCGACGCAGACCGACCAGCATCTCGACCGCCTGCCGATCAGCCATCTTCTGGCCGAGGTCACCGAGCCGCACCGCGACGCGGGCATCGAGATCAAGATCAACGTCGCCGGCCGAGCCGACGCGGAGCCGGTCGGGCGCCGCAATCCCGGCATTCTCTACGGCATCGGCAATCTCGTCGAAAACGCGGTCGATTTCGCAGAGACGACGGTCGAGATCACGGCGATATGGACCGACAAGGCGGTCACGCTGATCATCGCCGATGACGGGCCGGGCTTTGCCTCGGACGTCATCGACCATATCGGCGAACCCTATGTCACGACGCGGGCGCGCAACGCCGAAATGGTCGAGGATCACGAGGCCGGCGGATTGGGGCTCGGCTTCTTCATCGCCAAGACGCTGCTGGAGCGTACCGGCGCGCAGATCGAACTCAGCAATCGCGAGCTGCCGGCCCATGGCGCTGTGGTGCGCATCAACTGGCCGCGTGATGCCATGGACCGCTTCCGCCAGGCGGGACGCGGCCGCGACAGCCAGGAAAGCGCTCCTCTCGGCATGGCGGCCGGCCACTGACCGGCCTTCCCCGGTCGGGCGATGCGGCTTTGTGGCCTCTTGTATTCATCATTCCATCATATCGGGCTTGCGCGCGCGTGGGGTCCGCCTATAACGCGCGTTGACGGGAACAAGAAAGACATGGGGGGCGGAGACGAGATCCTATGACTGACATAGAGACCGCTGGCCTCGCCGGTACCGACACATCCCTCATCATCGTCGACGACGACAAGGCGTTCCTGCAGCGCCTCGCCCGCGCGATGGAGACGCGGGGGTTCAGCGTCGATACCGCCGACACCGTCGCGGACGGCATTCGCAAGGTCGAGCAGCGGCCGCCGGCCTATGCGGTGGTCGACATGCGGCTCGAGGATGGCAACGGCCTCGACGTGATCGAGGCGATCCGCAAGCGGCGCCCGGAATCGCGCATGGTGGTGCTGACCGGCTACGGCAATATCGCGACGGCCGTCACGGCGGTGAAGCTCGGCGCGGTGGACTATCTGGCCAAGCCCGCCGACGCGGACGAAGTCTTCCTGGCGCTGACGCGCGACCCGGACGAAAAAGCGACCCCGCCGGACAACCCCATGTCGGCCGATCGCGTCCGCTGGGAACACATCCAGCGCGTCTACGAGCTCTGCGAACGCAACGTGTCGGAAACGGCCCGGCGCCTCAACATGCATCGCCGCACCCTGCAGCGCATCCTGGCCAAGCGCGCGCCGCGCTGATCCTCACACATCGGCAAAGCCCGCCTCCGGATCGAACAGGCCATGCAGCCGGTGCGCTGCTGCCTGGGCGAAGCGTATCGTCATCGCCTTGCGCCGTGCGCCGGCGAGCGTGGCCACCGGCGCCTCGCGCAGGATCTCGGCGCCATAGGCATCGGCCATGATCAGCCCGGTCGTCTCCGGGAAGATCGAGGCCGGCACGCCGGCATGGCTGGCGAAATAGAGCCGGTCGCAGAACGGCGCATAGTCGAACCACTTATTGTCGGCGCGGAAGTCCTCGATCGAGGATTTGATCTCGACGATGGTGATCTCGCCATTCGGCCCCAGAGCAATGATATCGGCGCGCCGTCCCGTGGTCAGCACCAGTTCGGAGATGACGGCATGGCCACGCGCGCGAAAAAGCCGGCCGACGCCGCGCTGGATCGCCAGGGCCCTGTCCGATTGCCGGCCGTCGCGCGGCGGGGTGATCGATTGAGAATAAAGCATGAACAGATTTTGCCATGGCGCGCGCCGCAGGAAAAGCGGTTCGTGCGATCGGCGCTCAGCGCCAGCGATTATGCAGCCAGAGCCATTGCTCGGGATGCTCCCGCACCCAACCCTCGACGACGGCCATGACGGCGGCCGTCCCGGCCGTGACATCGACCAGGCCCTCCGCGTCGCGGGGCATATCAAGCGGTGGCGTCAGCTCGACACGGAAGCGCCCATCGGGCAGGCGGATCGTGCGGGCGCCATGGACCGGGCAATCATATTGCCGCGCGAGGCGCGCAACGAGAGGATTGGCGGCGACCATACGGCCGAAGAAGGGGACGCGCGGGCCGGAGCCATGATGCTGGTCGGTCAATATGCCGAGATGCTCGCCGCGATCGAGCGCCGCAGCGACCTCGAAGGTGGCGCCGCGTCCCGAGGCGATGAGCTTGCCCATCAGTTCCTCGCGGCGGCGGATCAGGTCCTGCGCGATGACATTGTTGGTCGGGGCACGAAAGAGCGCCACGACGGGCAGGCCGAACCTGGCCGCGACGACAGCCAGGATTTCCCAATTGGCGAGATGTGCCGAGAATACGATGCCCGGCTTGCCATCGTCACGAAGCGACAGGAAGTATTCGAGCCCGACCACCTCCGTCCGGCATCGATCGAGATGTTCGGGATCGATATCGACGAGTTGGTCCAGGTGAACATATTCGGCGACGGTGCGGCCGAGATTGCGCCAGACGCCTTCGAGGATCGCCTCGCGCTCGGCCTCGGTCTTCTCTGGAAAGGCGGCGGCGAGGTTGCGCAGGGCGAGCTTCGATTCCGGGACAAAGCGGCCGACGAACACCGTGACGGCTTCCGAGACACGCCCTGCCCGCTCGGGCCCGAGCGCGCGGATCAGCCCGATCAGACCTCGTACGGCCGCGGCCACCGTCACCTGGGTGGCGCGGCTGCGCGATAGGCTGCGGACGAAATTCTTGAAGGGCCGCTTGCGACCGCTGGGAATGCCCGTCGCCATGCGGATCAGAGCGTCACGATGACTTTGCCGAAGACCTGTCGTCCCTCGATCTTGGCCAGCGCCAGGTCGATATCCTCCAGGGCGATCACGCTGTCGATCACCGGCGAAACGACGCCAGCGCCGATCTTGGCGAGCGCATGGGCGATATTCTCGATCCGGCAGCCGAACGAGCCGATCAGGCGCAATTGCTGCTGATAGAGCTGGAACAGGTTGATCTCGGTCGAAATGCCCGTCGTGGAGCCGCAGGTGACGAGCGTACCACCACGGCGCAGCGAGAACATGCTGCCGGCCCAGGTATCGACGCCGACATGCTCGAAGACGACATCGACGCCGCGCTTCTTCGTAATCTTGCGGACAACGCCCTCGAAGCGCTCCTCGCGATAGTTGATGACGTGATGCGCGCCGAGCGCGAGCGCCTTCTCGGCCTTTTCAGGGCTGCCGACCGTGGTGATGATCGTGGCGCCCGCCGCCTTGGAAAGCTGGATCGCCGCCGTGCCGATGCCGCTGCCGCCCGCCTGGACCAGGATCGTCTGGCCTGCCTCGAGCTTGGCATTGTCGAACAGCATGTGCTCGACCGTGCCATAGGTGACGGGCGTGCAGGCCGCGTCACGCACCGAGACACCTTCCGGCGCCGGCACGACCAGACGCGCCTTCATCGTCACATAATCGCAGGCAAAGCCATCAATGTGGAAGCCGCGCACGCCGGCGACGTTCTCGCAGAGATTGTCGCGGCCCGCATGGCAGGCGGGGCACTGGCCGCACGTCTCGGCGCCATAGAGAGCGACGCGCTGGCCGATGCTCAACCCCTCGACGCCCGGTCCGATCGACTCGATCGTGCCAGCGGCTTCGGCGCCGATCGTCAGCGGCAGCTTGCGCTTGGCGAAGGCCATGCCGCGCCAGCCCCAGACGTCGATATGGTTGAGCGCCACCGCTCCGATCTTGACGCGGACCTCGCCCTCTCCCGGCGGATGCGCCATCGGCACGTCGACGATCGAGAGCTTGCGGTCGGAGAGCAGTTGCAGAGCGCGCATGAATATCAGGGTCCGTCAGTCAGAAGTCGCGGCTCTGCTTAGCGCCTCGCGCCAGAAGACGCCAGAGCAGAGACCCATGCGCCGCTTCAGCCCGGCTCGGCCGCAATCAGCAGGCACGCATTCTGGCCGCCGAAGCCGAAGGAATTGGAGAGCACCATGGAGACCGGCGCACGGCGCGCGACATTGCCGACGATATCGAGCGGAAAGCTCGGGTCCGGATTCTCGTAATTGATCGTCGGAGGGATGACGCCGTCGCGGATGGTCTTGATCGAGATCACCGCCTCGACCGCGCCGGCCGCCGTCAGCGTATGGCCGATCATCGACTTGTTGGAGCTGATCGGGATATTGCGGATGTGCTCGCCGAACACGGCTTCGAGCGACATCGCCTCCATCTTGTCGTTCTCGGGCGTGCCGGTGCCGTGCGCGTTGATGTGGTCGACCTCTTCGATCGCGACACCGCCATCGGCAAGAGCCTGCCGGATCGCGCCGATGACCGGCGATCCGTCCGGCTTGGAGCGCGTGCGGTGGAAATCGTCGGCCTGCTCGGCCACGCCGCGAATGACCGCCAGGATCTCGGCACCACGTGCCTTGGCGGCATCATAGTCTTCCAGCACCAGCGCGCCGGCCCCTTCGGCAATCACGAAGCCGTCGCGGCTCTTCGAGAACGGCCGCGAGGCCGCAGTCGGATCTTCGTTGGAAGTGGAGAGCGCCGAAAGCAGTGAAAAGCGGACGACCGCCTCGACCTGCACCGATCCATCCGTGCCGATGCAGAGCGCGGCATCCGTATCGCCTCGACGAATGGCCTCGACGCCGAGCTGGATCGCCGAGGCGCCCGAGGCGCAGGCGGTCGACAGGGAGATCGGCGCGCCGCGCGTGCCGAACTGGTCGGCCGTGCGCTCGGCGACGCAGCCATAGAGCGCGAATTCATAGGTGTCGGTATCGTTCAGGGCCCAGGCGCCGTCGATCATGCGATCATAGGCATCGCCCGAGTCCGGATTGGTGCCGGCATAGAGCGCGCGCTTGGCCGGCCATTCGAGCTCGACCGGCGGCACGGCCATGAAGAGCATGCCCGGAAAATCGCCCGGCGTGCCGAGCTTGGACTGTGCGATCGCCTCTTCGGCGGCGAGATGCGCGAGGCGCTCCGTCAGGACCGGCGAACGAACCGGCTCGTCGAACAGAAAATCGACCGTGCCGGCAATGGTGGTGCGCAGATGATCCGTCGGGAAGCGTGTGATCCGATGGATGCCCGAGCGGCCCGAAGTCAGCGCCGACCAGTTGTCCTGAACGCCTTGGCCGAGCGAGGTCACGACGCCCATGCCCGTGACCGCCACGACCGGGCGTCCGAGATGATCACGAGTCTTGCCAGTTGCGGTAGCGCTCATCGCGGCAGCCTTTCTCAGTCGATGGCTTCGACGAGCGCCATGCCCTCGCCACGCCAGAATCCCCAGCTTGTCGCCAGGATCTGCGACGGCGCCTCGGTGGCGGCCTGCTCGAACCCGGTCGGATCAAAGGGAAGATAGAAACCCTTCTTCGCGATCGCCAGTCCGGCCAGAGCGATCTGCGCCGGAAACACGGCCTCGATGCTGCTGCCGATCAGGCTCTGCGACGCGCGCACGGGGCCGATAATGCCCTCGGCGCCCAATTGCTCGAGCAGCGCCCGCTCTTCCAGCGTCGCGGCCGTCATGCCGTTAGCACCGGAGAGAACGGCAACCGGCGCCTTGCCGATCGAAGGACGGATCGCCTCGATCTGCCCGCGCGCAACGGCGGCGGCATCACCCGGCTTGCGGCGGCTGCGGCCCGATAGCACGGGACCAAGCTTGGCATAGGCGGTGCGACCACGTGCCTCGGCATGAGCCCGGGATTCGAGGACCAGAAAGGCCCCGACGGAACCCGTGATCATGCCGCCCTCGGGACTGGCGGCAGCGCGCGCCCAGACGGGCTCGAGCTCGCCCTTCCAGAGCGTGTGGCCGAGCGCCAGGCTGAGCAGCATATCCTTGCGCTCGGCATTATAGGCGGCGCCGACGATGAACAGGTTGCCCTGGCCCGCGCGAATCCGGCGCGCGGCGACTTCCACGGCGCTGATGCCGGCCAGTTCCTCGCCCATGAAGGTGCGCGACGAACCGGTCACCTTGTGCACGATCGAGATGTTGCCGGCCAGAAGGTTGGACAGCTGCGCCAGGAACAGGGTCGGGCGCAGATCATTGGCGAGGTGTTCGTTCAGGAACGCCTCGGGTGCCGGTGCGCTTTCGAGCCCGGCGAGGATCTGCCCATCGACCTCGAGATCACGCTCGCCGCCGCCTGCGGCGACAATCATGTCCATATGCGCCAGCCGATCGAGATCGCCGGCAAGGCCCGCATCTTCCAGCGCCAGGCCGGCGGCATAGGTGCCGAGCCGCTGCCAGGTCTCCATCTGGCGCTGGTCGGCGCGACGGGGGATCTGGCGGTCGAGCTCGAGGGGCACCATCGGCAGGACCGGGAACGGCTTGAACCGCTCCATCTCGGCCTTGGCCGGATGTACGTCACCCGTCGCCATGGCCTGCCAATGCGCTTCCGTCCCCTCGCCGAGCGAGGAAACGAGGCCGATGCCGGTGATCCAGACATCCTGCGAGGCGTTGGTCATTCGGTGTCCTATTTCTGGCCGAGGCCGATCACGGCAGCACGCGCCTCGATCTCCGCCTTCAGTTCCGGCGCGGGGAAATCGAGCACCCGCAGCGTCAGTTCCGCGTCGCAGACGGGGCCGTCCTGCTCGATGCGGCCTTCCGTGACTGAATAGCCCGAGCCCTCATGCACCATCTTGGCATAGACATCGAGCGTCGTGCCCGGCTCGATGAACTTGCGGAACTTGGCTTTCTTGACGCCCGCGAAGAAGGGCATCCGCGTGAGACCGTTCATGCCGAGGATCAGATAGCCTGACGCCTGCGCCATCGTCTCGATCAGGAGAACGCCAGGCAGGATCGGATATCCCGGAAAGTGCCCTTCAAAGATCGGGCTCTTCTCCGGAACAAAGGCTTTCGCGTGAATCTCACCCGTCGCCGCATCGAAGGATACGACGGTGTCGATCATCTGGAAATATTCGAGGCGCATGGCGCTTGAGTACCGCCCGAGATCAGGCGTTCTTCTTGGCGACGAGTTCGTCGATATGCGCCGCGAGGTTTTTCAGGAGGAAGTACTCTTCGACCGAGGCCTTGCCGGCGTTCACTTCCTGCGTCCACTGCTCAAGCGGGATCTTGATCCCGAACTTCTTGTCGAGCGCGAAGACGATGTCGAGAAAATCGAGGCTATCAATGCCCAGATCGTCGATAGCATGGGATTCGGGCGTGATCTTCTCGCGCGGAATTTCACTGGTCTGGGCGATAACATCGGCAACGACGTCGAACGTTGAAGACATGACGGTCACGTAGTCCTATCTTGAATGGATCCCGAATTCCGGGCCGGGCCGCTTGGGACGGGCACCACAGCTCGGATCGAGACCGCGTGCCGACCTTCCGTCGGCCGAGGCAGCGAGGAATTGCTGCCGTCCTGATACCGTGTGCCGGGGCGAAATACCAGCCTGTCCAGCCGGCTTACCGATTGGACGGACAAAATGCGGCAAGACTGCCTCATCCCTCGACCGGAATGACATCGACGGCGACATCGAGCGTGTGGTCGCCTGAGGTGACGATGACGCCGTCGGCTGGTGCTGCATCGACATAGTCGCGCCCGAGCGCCAACACGACGTGATCCTCGTCCGCGACGACCCCATTGGTGGGGTCGAGGCCGATCCAGCCCGCGCCGCGCCCGCACCAGACCGCCACCCACGCATGCGTTGCATCCGCGCCTTCGAGCCGCGGCCTCCCCGGCGGCGGCTCGGTCCGGAGGAAGCCGCTGACATAGGCCGCCGGCAGGCCCAGCGTCCTGAGGCCGGCGATCATGACATGAGCGAAATCCTGGCAGACGCCGGCGCGCTTGGCGAAAGCATCGGCCGGCAGCGTCTTCACATCGGTCGCCTCGGGGTCGTAGTTGAAATCGGCCTTGATGCGCTTGGTGAGATCGAACGCCGCCTCGAAGATCGGCCGGCCGGCCGGGAAGCTCTTGGCGACATAGGCGCCGATCGCATTGTCGATCGCGATCAGGCGGCTCGCGAACAGGAAGTGCACCGGCGAGCGCGGGCCAAGATCGGTTTCGGATACGGCGATGCGGCGAATGTGCTCCCAGGGCGGGGTCGCCGCCGGATCAGGCCGGGTCGCCTTCTCGACGAGAACCCGCGCACGGGTTTCCAGCTTCAATTCCTCATGCGGAAAGGCAAAGGCGACCGTGGTGATCCTGTTGCCGAAGAAATCAAAGCCGTCATGACGCTCGGTCGGCGACGGCGTGATGGAAAGGTCGGCCGCGATGACACGCTGGCCGGCGCGCTCGACCGGAAGCAGCCGCAGCACCTGACGGGCAAACGGAACCGGGCTCGCATAGCTATATTGCGTCACCTGACGAATGTCGTAGAGCACGCTCAGTCCCCGGCCTCGGTCGGATCGGTCGCTCGCCGATGGGTGAAATAGGCGAGCGCGATCTCATCGGAAATCCGCATCAGGGCGGTCTCGTAGCCGAAGATCGTGTCGTGATCGAGATCGGCGACATCCGCCGTGCCGAGTTCGGTGGAAAGACGGGTCGCGAGGCGATCGGCCGCGCCGAGAATGCCGGCCGGGGCATGGGCGGGAAGATCGGCCAGAGACTGGCGAATCCGGTCCGCCTGAAAGGCGAGTGCGCGGGGATTGCCCGCATCGAGCAGCACGAGATCGACCACGGGCATGCGGGCAGCTTCCATCACATAGCGGATGCGATAGGTGATCTGGCTGTCGGCGAGTTCGAGCAGGGCGTCGAGTTCGGCAGGCTGGCCGCTCAGCCCGCAATAGCGCGTCGCCCGCGCCACTGCGAGGCCGCGATCGATGCGGCGGCCGAGTTCGAGGAAGCGCCAGCCATTGTGGCGCACCATGTTTTCCTGGGCGAGGCCGGAGAATGCGGCGATCAGGCGGAGTGCCTCGTTCGCCCGCTCCAGCATGTCGCTGCCGGTGCGCGATTCGAGCGGCGCCTGCATCAGGATTTCCAGATCCGCAACGGCGCGCCAGGCATCCGGCGACAGACGGTCGCGAATGACCGATGCCGCCCGGCGCGAGGCCTCGGCGAGGCGGGGTACGGTGTTGAAGGCCTTGCGGTCGGTGAGCGCCGAGAGCGCGAGCGGCGCCGGCTGCATCGGCCCGTCATTGGTGCTCGCCGCGCCCGATGCGATCAGTATGGCGACAAGCCTGGCCGTGACCGCGGCGCCATCGCCGCCTTCATCGACCAGACGGCCGGCAATGGCGCGGATGATCCTGAGCGCCGCCTCGGTTCTCTCGACATAGCGACCGAGCCAGAAGAGATTTTCCGCGGCCCGGCTCGGCAAGGTCGAGGTGACGCGGCGGAGCGCGACCTTGTCGGGCGAGGCGAGCAATGTCGTCTCGGCAACCGGTCGATCGGACATGACCCAGACATCGGCCGACGCGCCGCCCTGCTGCAGCGTCATGGCGCGCGCATCCGGCCGATCGGAGATACGGCAGAAGCCGCCCGGCATCACCGTCCAGCCATCGGCGGAGCGGGCGACATAGAGGCGCAGGATCGAAGGCCGTGGCTCCAGATGAGCGCTGTCGCCCGTGCCGCGCCAGACCGGCGTGGTCGAGAGCTTGACCACTTCCTGGCCGACGAAATCGCTGCCACGCCGGGCGATCGCCGCGATCAGCTTTTCCTTTTCCTCCGGCTCCAGATCGCCGCCGAGCACGGGGCCGCGTTCGAGAATGCCAGGGACCGTTGCGCCGAGCGCCGGCGCGATCACCATGCGGTCGAATTCCGCCAGCACATGGTCGCGCTCCAGCGTCTGTCCACACCACCAGGTGGCGACATTCGGCAGGATCAGCTTCTCGCCCAGAATGCGCTCGGCGAGACCGGGGATGAACCCCATCATGGCGCGCGCCTCGATGATCCCCGATCCGAGCGCATTGGCGATCGCCACATTGCGCTGGCGGATCGCACCGGCAAGGCCGGGGACGCCGAGCCGCGAGGCCGGGTTCAATTCGAGCGGGTCGGCGAAATCGGCGTCGAGACGGCGGAGCAGCACGTCCGCGCGCTTCAAGCCGGAAATCGTGCGCATATAGACCGTGTCGTCGCGCACGGTCAGGTCCTCGCCCTCCACCAGCACAAAACCGAGATAGCGCGCGAGATAGGCGTGTTCGAAATAGGTCTCGTTCAAGGGACCGGGCGTGAGCAGTGCGACGCGCGTCTCCTCATGCCGATTGAGCGCGTTCAGGCCGCTGCGAAAATCCTGGAAGAAGCCGGCGAGACGCTCGACATTGAACGAGCGGTAGACATCGGGCAGCGCGCGCGAAAGCGCGATGCGGTTTTCCAGCGCATAGCCCGCGCCGGACGGCGCCTGCGTGCGGTCGGAGATGACCCACCAGCGCCCGTCCGGACCACGGCCGACATCGACCGCGTAGATCCTCAGATGATGGCCGCCGACCGGCTTCGAGCCGACGAGCGGCCGCAGGAATTCGGGGCTGCCGGCAATGATCGCCGCAGGCAGGGCACCGTCGGCGGCGAGCTTTCCCTCGTCATAGACATCGCCGAGGATCGTATCGAGCAGCTTGGCCCGCTGGATGAGGCCCGCCTCGAGGTGACGCCATTCATTCGGCTCGATCAGGAACGGAACATGCGACAGCGGCCACGGCCGCTCGTCGCCATTCTCCGCGCCATAGACGCGGAAGACGACGCCCGAATCAGCCAGGTGCCGGTCGGCGAGTTCGAAACGATGCTCGACCTCGCCCGGGCCCAGCGCCGCCATGGTCTCGACGAAGCGCATCCAGTGCGGGCGGATACGGCCATTCTTGTCGATGAACTCGTCGGCAACGCCCGGCAAGGGCCGATAATGCGCGACGAGACGCAGCGCCCTGTCGGCTGCGGCCCGGCCCCTGCGCGGCGTTTCCGTGCGTGCCACCATGTCCTAGAGACCGGCCGGACGGCGAAGATCGAGCGTCAGCGGGAATTCGCCCGATGGCATCTCGATCGGCGGCAGGAAGGCGCCACCGGTATGACCAATCGACTCGAAGCGGGCGAGCCGTCGTGCCTCGGCCTCGTAGGAGTTGACCGGGAAGGTGTCGTAGTTGCGGCCACCGGGATGGGCGACATGATAGACGCAGCCGCCCAGCGAACGGCCCGACCAGGTATCGACGATGTCGAAGGTGAGTGGCGCATGGACGGGAATCGTCGGATGCAGGCCCGATGCGGGTTGCCACGCCTTGTAGCGGACGCCCGCCACATAGCTGCCGGCAATGCCCGTCGAATGCATCGGGATGCGGCGTCCATTGCAGGCGATGACATGGCGGCCGGGGTCGAAGCCGTCGGCCTTGACCTGGATGCGCTCGACCGAGCTGTCGACATAGCGCACCGTGCCGCCGATCGCCCCCTCCTCGCCCATCACATGCCAGGGCTCGAGCGCCTGCCGCAATTCGAGCTTTACGCCCTGCTGCTCGATAGCGCCGAAGAAGGGGAAGCGGAACTCGCGCTGCGCCTCGAACCATGTCGGATCGAACGGATAGCCAGCCCGTTCGAGATCGGTCAGCACGTCGCGGAAATCCGACCAGACGAAATGCTCCAGCATGAAGCGGTCATGCAACTGCGTGCCCCAGCGGATCAGCGATCCCTGCTGCGGCTGCTTCCAGAACCAGGCGATGAGCGCGCGCAGCAGGAGCTGCTGAGCGAGGCTCATGCGGTAATCCGGCGGCATTTCGAACGAGCGGAACTCGACCAGCCCGAGCCGGCCCGTCGGCCCATCGGGCGAATAGAGCTTGTCGATGCAGATCTCGGCGCGGTGCGTATTGCCGGTGACATCCACCAGCAAATTGCGGAAGAGCCGGTCGACGAGCCAGGGCGGCGGAGCCCCCCAGTTCGGCGAGGGCACTTTCGACATCGCGATTTCCAGCTCGTAGAGGCTGTCGTGCCGCGCCTCGTCGATGCGCGGGGCCTGGCTGGTCGGGCCGATGAACAAGCCCGAGAACATGTAGGAGAGCGAAGGATGGCGCTGCCAGTAGAGCACAAGGCTCTTCAAGAGGTCCGGCCGGCGCAGGAAGGGACTGTCGGCGGGATGGGCACCACCGACCACGACGTGATTGCCGCCGCCCGTTCCCGTGTGGCGGCCATCGGTCATGAACTTCTCGGTGCCGAGGCGCGAAAGACGCGCCTCCTCATAGAGATCGCGTGTCGTCGCGACGCACTGGGTCCAGTCGGCGGCGGGATGGATGTTGACCTCGATGACGCCCGGGTCCGGCGTCACCTTGATGACGTCGATGCGCGGGTCGATCGGCGGCGGATAGCCCTCGACATGAACCGGCAGGCCGAGATCGCGCGCCGAAGCCTCGACGGAGGCGAGCAGCTCCAGATAATCCTCCAGCCGTTCGGTCGGCGGCATGAAGACGCAAAGGCGGCCATCGCGCGGCTCGATCGACAGTGCCGTTCGGACGGCGCCCGTCCCGGTGAAGTACTGCTCGATCTGCTCGGCGCGATCCGCATCGGCGCCGTCCGCGCCACGGCGCGAAACCTGTGCGGCGAGCTCTTCCGGATCAGGCAGCGGCGCGTTGATCGAGCCCGGATCGGCCTGGATGATGAATGGATAGGACGAGGCCGGAACGTAAGGCAGTGACGATAGCGGCAGGCGGAAGCCGACCGGGCTGTCGCCGGGCACAAGGAACATCTTGCCACGGCGGAGCGGCCATTTCTCCGATGCCCAGCGCCGCCGCGGCTGCGCCTTGGCCTGCCAGCGTTGCACGGGCAGCACATAGCCCGAGGGATTGCCGAGGCCGCGCTCGAAGACGCGGGCGATGCGCGCCCGAGCCTCAGGATCATCGAGCTTCGAATCGGACGTCGTGACGTTTTCAGGAAGTTCGGCCTCCTTGAGAATCCAATGGGCCGGATCCTCATAGGCGGGAATGACGTAGCTGGCGCCGATGCCGAGCCGGTCAGCGAGATCCTCGAGCAGCGCGCCGGCCTGTTCGGCCGTCGCCTTCTGCGGCTGGTGCTCGGCGGCAATCAGGCTCGGATCGTTCCAGATCGGCTTGCCGTCCTTGCGCCAGTAGAGCGCGAAGGTCCAGCGCGGCAGGCTTTCGCCCGGATACCACTTGCCCTGGCCATAATGCAGGAACCCGCCGGGCGCGAAGCGTTCGCGCAGGCGGCGGATCAACTCGTCGGCACGGATCCGCTTGGTCGGCCCGACGGCGGCGGTATTCCATTCCGCCGCCTGGTAATCGTCGATCGAGACGAAGGTCGGCTCGCCGCCCATGGTCAGGCGCACATCATGCGCCCTCAGGTCGGCATCGACCTGGTGGCCGAGCGCGTCGAGCGCCGCCCAACTCTCATCGGAGAAAGGCAGCGTCACGCGCGGCTTCTCGGCCACGCGGTCGACCCGCATCTCGAACTCGAATTCCGTCTTGGTGTCGGGCTCGGCCGAGAACGCGCCGGTGATCGGCGCGGCCGACCGGTAATGAGGCGTCGCGCAGAGCGGCAGGTGGCCTTCACCCGTGAAGAGCCCGGAGGTCGGGTCCATGCCGATCCAGCCGGCGCCTGGAACATACACCTCGGCCCATGCGTGCAGATCGGTGAAATCCACCTCGGTGCCCGAGGGTCCGTCGAGCGCCTTCACGTCCGGCTTCAGCTGAATGAGATAGCCCGACACGAAGCGTGCGGCGAGGCCGAGATGGCGCAAGGTCTGCACCAGCAGCCAGCCCGAATCGCGGCAGGAGCCAGCGGCCGTCGAAAGCGTCTCTTCCGGCGTCTGCACGCCGGGCTCCATGCGGATCAGATAGCGTATGTCGCTCTGCAGGCGCTGGTTGATCGAGACCAGGAAGTCGACGATCTGCATCGGGCCGCGCGGGATCGTCTCCATGAAGGACGTCAGCAGCGGACCGGCCGGCTCCGGCACGAGATAGGCGGCGAGTTCCTCGGCGAGCGACGGCTCATAGACGAAGGGAAACTGGTCGGCATAAGGCTCGACGAAGAAATCGAACGGATTATACACCTCGAGCTCGGCCAGAAGGTCGACCTCGATCGCAAATTCCTTGGTCTTTTCCGGAAAGACGAATCGCGCCTGCCAGTTGCCGTGTGGATCCTGCTGCCAATTCACGAAATGATTGGCCGGCGTCACCTTGAGCGAATAGCTCGGCACCTTGGTGCGGCAATGCGGCGCCGTCCGCAGGCGGATGACCTGTGGACCGAGTTGGACGGGCTTGTCGTAGCGGTAGCGGGTAACATGGCGAAGCGCGGCGAGAATCGACATCGTCTGTTCTATTTCTCCGGCGACGGACTTCAGATGACTTTAGCGACGGTAGATCGGTTCTGGATGACGCAACATTCGCGCCAGAGCCGCAGCCCGGCGCGGCAGGACACGACGATCAGGCTTTCGAGACAGTCGAGCGAAACTTCGACGCAAGATATTCTCCCGACCCGACCGGTGGATATTTGGCGCTTTCGCCCGGCGCCAGGCAGGTTTCTATGCAGGCTATTTCGGCATCCCAATTGGGCTGATGGAAAAAGGCCATGGACTGTCGGCGCGCCGAACGACCAATGTCGCGCGGCGGGATCGTCACGCGGTGCAATGTCGACTTCCAGAGGTCGTTCGTCCACCGCTGCATCAGATCGCCGATATTGATGACGAAGCTTCCCGGCGTGGCCGGCACCTTGTGCCAGGCGCCATCGAGCCCCTTGACCTCGAGCCCGCCCGGCGCGTCCTCCTGCATCAGAATCGTGAGCGAGCCATAGTCGGAATGGACGCCGGCGCGCAATTGGCCGGGAACCGGGTCCTCGACCAGATCGGGATAGTTCAGCAGGCGGAGTGCGCTCGCCTCATGGTCGATGAAGCGGTCGAAATGGGTCTCCGGCAGATCGAGCGCGAGCGCGAAGAAGCGCATGATTCGGCCGGCGAGCGCCGACATTTCGCGGTAATAGGCCATCACGGCGGCGCGGAAATCATCACCGCCGACAGGCCAGGGATTGGCTGAGAAGACAAACGCCTCGGCATCGTCGGCGGGCTTGTGGTCGAGCCGGTTGAAGGCGGAAGGCCCGAACGAAAACGTCTCCTTGAGATCGGCCGGCGTCGCATCGCCGAGCGAGGCGGCGAGCGTCTCGCCCTTGACCGGACTATAGCCATAGGGATAGCCCGGATAGGGCATGCCCGCCGTCAGCTTCTCGTCGACGGGCCGGTCGAAAAAGGCGCGCGTCGCCTGCCAGCCCCTCGCGACAACGGCGTCATCCGCGCCGTGGCCCGTCACCATAAAAAACCCTGTCTCGCGGCAGGTCCGGCCGATCGCATCAGCGACCGCACCGGGACCGCGAGGATCGGAAAGATCAATGAGCGGGACGACAGTCATGAAATTCCTCAGACGCGCAACACAACCAGCTTGCAGACTATGGCTGCGCGAGCGTGTTGGGAACTGCCATTCGGCGGGGCATGCACATGATTGAGGCATCGGCGCCGCGACGGATTGCCCTGATCGACGTCATTCGCGGCGGTGCGCTTATCGCCATGATGATCTTTCATGGCGCCTGGGACGTCTCCTATTTCCGCATCATTCGCTTCGATCCCGGCGCTTCGATCGGCTGGATCATCTTTGCGCGCGCGATCGCCGGCACGTTCCTGGCGCTGGTCGGGGTCAGCCTCGTTCTTTCGACGCGGAACGGGTTCAAGCTCCACGCCTATCTTCGCCGCCTCGCCATGGTGGCCGGCGCCGCCGCTCTGGTTTCGATCGCCACCTATTTCGTCCTGCCGCAGGGCTGGGTCTTCTTCGGCATCCTGCACCAGATCCTGATCGCCAGCGTTCTGGCGCTGCCGTTCCTGCGCCTGCCGCCCCTGGTCACATTGGTCTCGGCTGCGTTCATCTTCGTCGTGCCCTTCGCCTTCCGGCATCCAATCTTCGCGTTTCCCGCTCTCTGGTGGGTCGGACTGGCGCCGGAATCGCCGCCATCCTTCGATTATGTCCCGGTCTTCCCATGGTTCGGGGTGGTGCTGGCAGGGCTCGCGCTGGGCCGCTTCGGTGTCGATCAGGGCTGGGATCGGCGCCTCGCACGCTGGACGCCGCGGTTCGCGATCGGACGGCTGCTGGATTTCGGCGGGCGGCACAGCCTCGCCGTCTATCTGATCCACCAGCCGGTGCTCTATGCCTTCTTCTTCGCGGTCGCGCACCTCTTCATGCCGAACGCGGCGGAGGATGCGGCGCGCGCCGATTGCGCCGATCGCTGCGTCGTGCTTGGAAACAGCGCGGAGGGGTGCCAGTCCTACTGCGCCTGCGTCTTCGATGGGCTGAAGGCGAGCAAGCTGCTGGCACCACTGCTCGACGGTTCGATGACGCCGGAACAGACCGACCGACTGCGTGAGACCGCCGGGCTCTGCACGGCCAAGACATTGCCAGCCGTCCCGCCCGCCAGGACCAATGGCGACGAGCCGGCCGAGACGAATTGAGGGAGGATGAGGGTGAGCGACAAGACCGTGACGCCGATCGTGCAATTCGGCACCAGCCGCTTCCTGCAGGCGCATGCCGATCTGTTCCTGTCGCAGGCGCGCGACGCCGGGCAGGATGTCGGACCGGTAACGATCGTGCAGACCACGGGCTCCGGCGCGCGGTCAGGCCGGCTCGGCGCCTTCAACGGCACGCCGATCCCGATCGTCGTGCGCGGCCTCGAGAACGGGCGGCCGATCGAACGGACAGACCACCTCACCATCATCGTGCGGGGGCTATCGGCGGCCAGCCAGTGGGACGAGGTCGAGCGGATCGTCGTCGAGGAAGCTGAGACGCTGATCTCCAACACGTCGGATGCCGGATTTGCACTCGTGCCGGGCGAAAAGCTCGGCGACGGCGTGCCGCAATCCTTCCCGTTGAAGCTCCTGAAGCTGCTCGTCGCACGCTGGCGCGCCGGGCGGCCGCCGCTCACTCTCTTTCCCTGCGAGTTGATCCCGAGGAACGGCGATGTGCTGCGCGGCATCCTCTCCGGACAGGCGACGGCCAACGGACTGCCGCCGGAGTTCCACGATTTCCTCGCCGCCTGCATCTTCGCAAGCTCGCTCGTCGACCGCATCGTTTCCGAGCCGATCGAGCCGGCCGGTGCCGTGGCGGAACCCTATGCGCTCTGGGCAATCGAAAAGCAGCCCGGTCTCGTTCCGCCCTGCGAGCATCCCTCGGTGCGCATGGTGGACGATCTGGCGGTGGTGGAGCGGTTGAAGCTCTTCATCCTCAACCTCGGCCATACGGTGCTCGCCGAGCACTGGAAGGCGACCGGCCGGCCCGAGGGCGAACTGGTGCGCGAGATCATGGCGGACCGCGCGATGCGGTCCATTCTCGACACCCTCTATGACGACGAGGTCCTGCCCATCTTCCGCGCCGGCGGCGTGGACGAGGCACCCGCCTACCGGCTTTCAGTCATCGAGCGATTCGAGAATCCCTTCCTGGCGCATCGCCTGGCGGAGATCTTCGGCAACCATGTCGAGAAGAAGAAGCGCCGGATCGGCGGGCTGCTCGCCTGGAAGGCGATCGTGGCACCGGACCTGCCGACGCCACGGCTCGACGCACTGCTCGCCTCTCCGATCGGCGCCTGAGCGATCAGGGATCGATCACGCCCATCTTCAGGATGATGTTGCCATAAAGCCGGCGCTCGCCGGTCGCGACGATCGCGAAGGACTGCTTCGCCCGCTCATAGAAGGCGAAGCGCTCCAGCTTGACCACCTTGTAGCCCGGATCGCGGCGGTCGACGACATCCTGAAACAGCGTGCAGACCGGCGGCACCGCTTCGGGGTCGCCCACGACTTCCATGCGGATCGCGGTCTCGTCGGCCGCGAAACGGTCGAGCGGCATCAGGCTCAGGATCGCGTCGGCCACCGTCACGGCATCGTGGCCATCCATGCGGATCAGCCGCTTCGCCATGGCGAGCGCGGGAAAATTGGCATCGACGATGGCGATCTCGTCGCCATGGCCCATGGCCCGGAGCGTGTAGAGAAGATCGGGCCCGATGATCGGATCGATGCCACGCAGCATGAGCGTCCCCCTGGCGGCGCGAGGGCCGCTTTCTCGTTGAATCGGCCCAAGCCGGGCCAGCCAAATGATGGGCCGGCCACACCGGCCGCGTCAACGCCCTATGGGCGCGCGTTGTACCCGCGGAACCACGCGACGAAGCGGGCTATCCCCTCGTCGATCCGAACCTGCGGATTGTAGCCGAAGGCGGCATCGGCGGCTTCGATATCCGCGAAGGTCTCGATGACATCGGCCTTTCGCATCGGGGCGAAGACGATCTCGGCCTTGCGGCCGGCCGCAGCCTCGATCGACGCGATGAAATCCATCAGCGCCACCGGCTTGTTGTTGCCGAGATTGAAGATCTTGGCCTCGGCCGGCTGGGGCTGGCGGTCGATCGCCCCCAGCGTGCCGGCGACGATGTCGTCGATATAGGTGAAATCGCGCCGCATCTCGCCATTGTTGAAGACGGTGATCGGCCGGCCTTCGAGAATGGCGCCGGTGAAGAGCCAGGGCGCCATGTCGGGCCGGCCCCACGGTCCATAGACGGTGAAGAAGCGCAGGCCCGTCGAGGCGACGCCATGCACATGGGCATAGCTGTGCGCGATCAGTTCGCCCGCCCGCTTGGTCGCCGCATAGAGCGAGGCAGGCCGGTCGACCCGGTCGGTCTCGCGGAAGGGAATGTCCTCGTTCAGGCCATAGACCGAGGAAGACGAGGCGTAGACGATGTGCCTCAGCTTCGCGAGATGGCGCACCGCCTCGAAGATGACCGTCTGCCCCGTGACATTCGCATCGACATAGGCGAGCGGATTCTCGATCGAATAGGCAACGCCGGCCTGGGCGGCGAGATGGACGACGACCTCGATATCGGCGTGCACCGATATCAGCCGCTCGATCGCCGCCATGTCCGAAACGCTCGCCTCGACAAATTCGAAATGGCGATGCGCGGCGAGCCGGTCGAGCCGCGCGCGCTTCAGCGCGGGATCGTAGTAGCTGTTGAGATTGTCGAGACCAATGACGGTGTCGCCACGCGCGAGCAGCGCGAGGGCGACTTCTGATCCGATAAAGCCGGCCGCGCCGGTGACGAGCGTCTTCATGCCAGCCTCTTAGCCGATTTCCCGGCGGGTCACAAAGGCTTGCAGGCCGGTTGCAGCTCGAAAAGCTTCAATTCCCACGGCGCCGCGTATCCGCTATGAGGAAAGGGCATTCCTCGGATGCGGGCAGGGCTCGCCGGACGTCGCATGATCTCGCAGAAGGCCAAATACGCGTTCAAGGCGCTCATCCATCTGGCGCGCCAGCCCAAGGGCGAAACGATCCAGATCGACGACATCGCCCGGCAGGCGGGCGTCCCCCGCAAGTTCCTCGAACATATCCTGCTCGATCTGAAGCATCGCGGCATCATTGCCAGCCGGCGCGGGCGCACGGGCGGCTACATCCTGATCAAGCCGGCCGAGGAGGTCACGATCGGCCAGGTGCTCCGCGCCATAGACGGGCCGATCGCGCCGCTCTCCTGCATCTCACGCACGGCCTACCAACCCTGCAGCGATTGCCCGGACGAGGCCAATTGCGCCGTCCGAAGGATGTTCGCTGGCGCCTATGCCGCGCAATTGCTGCTCTTCGATGCCACGACGCTCGCCGATGCCCTGCGCGAGGAGGCCGAGACGCTGGAGTTTGAAGCGGATGGCGCGACATTTTCCGCAAACAGCCCCATCTAGGAACGATTTTCTAGAATGGCTGTGCGGCGGCGCGTGTCCGTGGTTTGAATTTGTCGACTACCTATGTCGAGATAACAGCATCATCGATCTAGGGAGCACACGATGGCCCGAACCAATCCGTCCATGGCGCGGCATATCCGGCGCCTTCTCGCCGCGCTGGCGCTGGGCCTCGCAACGGCCATTCCACCGGCATTCGCCGATGTCACCCTGCTGAATGTCAGCTACGATCCGACGCGCGAACTCTACAAGGCCTATAACGAGGCCTTCGCCGCGCACTGGAAGGCGGAGACGGGCGAGGCCGTCACGATCCAGCAGTCGCATGGCGGCTCCGGCAAGCAGGCGCGCTCCGTCATCGATGGGATCGAGGCCGATGTCGTGACGCTGGCCCTGCAGGCCGATATCGATGCGATCGTCAAGGAATCGGGCAAGATCGCGCCGGACTGGCGCTCGAAGCTGCCGCACAATGCCTCGCCCTATACCTCGACGATCGTGTTCCTCGTCCGCAAGGGCAATCCGAAGGGGATCAAGGACTGGGGCGACCTGGTCAAGGACGGCGTCGAGGTGATCACGCCGAACCCGAAGACCTCGGGCGGCGCGCGCTGGAACTATCTGGCCGCCTGGGCCTATGCCAACAAGGCCTTCGGCAATGACGAGGCCAAGATCAAGGAATTCGTCGGCAATCTCTACAAGCACGTCCCGGTGCTCGACACCGGCGCCCGCGGCTCGACGACCACCTTCGCCCAGCGCGGCATCGGCGACGTTCTGCTCGCCTGGGAAAACGAAGCCTTCCTGGCGCAGGAGGAACTCGGCGCCGACAAGTTTGATATCGTCGTGCCGCCGCTCTCGATCCTGGCCGAGCCGCCCGTCGCCGTCGTCGACGCCAATGTCGACGCCAAGGGTACCCGCAAGCAGGCCGAGGCCTATCTGAAGTATCTCTATTCCAAGGAAGGCCAGCAGATCGCGGCCAAGAACTTCTATCGCCCGACCGAGCCCGAGCTCGTCGACGCGGCCGATCTCGCCCGATTCCCGAAGATCGAGCTCGTGACGATCGACGATCCGCAGTTCGGCGGCTGGGCCAAGGTGCAGCCGGAGCATTTCGGTGATGGCGGCATCTTCGACCAGATCTACAAGCCGACCAACTGAGGCGCACTTCCGCATCGGAAGGCATAACTGACGGATCAGCGATTGGCCGCCCTACACATCGCCAGCATCAAGAGGCCGAGCGTCATCCCGGGATTCGGGTTGGCGCTCGGCGTCACTTTGAGCTATCTGGGCCTGATCGTCCTGATCCCGCTGGCGGGCCTGTTCTGGCGCTCGGCGCAGGGCGGCCCAGCCGAGTTCATCCGCATCGCAACCGATGCACGAACGCTCGCGGCGCTGCGCCTCTCCTTCGGCACGGCCTTCATCGCCGCAGCGATCAACGCCGTCTTCGGCATGATCCTGGCCTGGATCCTCGTGCGCTATGATTTCCCCGGCCGGCGCATCATTGACGCGATCGTCGACCTCCCCTTTGCGCTTCCCACAGCCGTCGCAGGCATCGCCTTGACCGCGCTCTATGCGCCGAACGGCTGGATCGGCTCGCTCTTCGAACCGTTCGGGATTCGCATCGCCTATTCCGCGACCGGAATCGTGATCGCGCTCGTCTTCATCGGGCTGCCCTTCGTCGTTCGCAGCGTCCAGCCGGTGCTGGAGGATTTCGACCGCGAGGTCGAGGAGGTCTCGGCGACGCTCGGCGCAACACGCGCGCAGACGGTTCGGCGCGTCGTCATGCCGACCCTGATGCCGGCGCTGCTGACCGGATTCGCGCTCGCCTTCGCGCGCGCCGTCGGCGAATATGGCTCGGTGATCTTCATCGCGGGCAACAGCCCGTACAGGACCGAGATCGCCCCGCTCCTGATCGTCATCAAGCTCGAGGAATTCTCCTATTCGGGCGCGACGACCATTGCCGTGCTGATGCTGATTGCTTCGTTCCTGATCCTGCTTGCCATCAACCTCGTCCAAAGCTGGAGCCGTCGACGCTATGGCGATGTCTGATGCAGCCTTCACCCGCGAGCGCCTGCCCGGCGCCGCGGCGGTTCATTTCCGGCCGGTCACGATCGAGCGACGGCGAGTCCGCGTCGGCCTCATCGTCGTGTCGCTGGTCTTCCTGGCGGTCTTCCTGCTGCTTCCGGTCGTCGCCGTCTTCGTCGAGGCGCTACGCGGCGGACCAAAGGCCTTCATGGATGCGATCTTCGAGCCGGATGCGGCCGCCGCCATCCGCCTGACGCTGCTGGTCGCCGCGATCGCCGTGCCCTGCAATCTCGTCTTCGGCCTCGCCGCCTCCTGGGCTATCGCCAAGTTTGACTTCAGGGGCAAGAGCCTGCTCAACACGCTGATCGACCTGCCCTTTTCTGTCTCGCCGGTCATTTCGGGCCTGATCTACATCCTGATGTTCGGTTCGCACAGCCTGCTCGGGCCGATCCTGAAGAGCTACGGCATCCAGGTGATCTTCGCCGTGCCGGGCATCGTGCTCGCCACGATCTTCGTCACCTTCCCCTTCGTCGCGCGGGAACTCATCCCGCTGATGGAAGAACAGGGACAGGGCGACGAGGAGGCGGCGCTATCGCTCGGTGCATCCGGCTGGCAGGTCTTCTTCCGCGTGACGCTGCCAAACGTGAAATGGGCGCTGCTCTATGGCGTCCTGCTCTGCAACGCCCGCGCCATGGGCGAATTCGGCGCGGTTTCCGTGGTTTCCGGCCATATACGCGGCCTGACCAACACCATGCCGCTGCATGTCGAGATCCTCTACAACGAGTATAATTTCGCAGCAGCTTTCGCGGTCGCATCGCTTCTTGCGCTGCTTGCCCTCTTTACACTCATCGTCAAGTCGGTCTTGGAATGGCGTTATGCCGACGAGATCGCCGCGACCCGCCGCCACTGAGGTGAACATGATGAACGCGATCACCCCGGTCGTCACTGAGGACTCCATCGCGCTCGGCCTGCCGATCGACGTATCGATCGAGAATGTCGTGAAGGCATTCGACGACACGCCCGCTCTGCATGGCGTGTCGCTCGATGTGAAGGCCGGCGAGCTCGTCGCCCTGCTGGGCCCTTCCGGCTCGGGCAAGACGACCCTGCTGCGCATCCTGGCCGGCCTCGACGCGCCGACATCGGGACGCGTGCTCTTCGACGGCTCGGACGCGCTCGGCCTGCCGGTGCAGGATCGCAATATCGGCTTCGTGTTCCAGCACTATGCGCTGTTTCGCCATATGACGGTGTTCGACAACATCGCCTTCGGCCTGACGGTTCGCCCGCGCGCATCGCGCCCGCCAAAGGCGGAGATCCGCAAGCGCGTGCTGCACCTGCTCGACCTCGTCCAGCTCGGCGGCCTGGAGAAGCGCTATCCGGCACAGCTTTCCGGCGGCCAGCGCCAGCGCGTGGCGCTCGCCCGCGCGCTCGCCATCGAGCCGCGTGTCCTGCTGCTCGACGAGCCGTTCGGCGCGCTCGATGCGCAGGTGCGCAAGGATCTCCGCCGCTGGCTGCGCGAGATCCACGACCGCACCGGCCATACGACCTTCTTCGTCACGCATGACCAGGAAGAGGCGCTGGAACTCGCCGACCGCGTGGTCGTGATGTCGAAGGGGCGCATCGAGCAGGTCGGCACCGCGGACGAGATCTATGACCAGCCGGCGAGCCCGTTCGTCTTCTCCTTCATCGGCGAATCCTCTCTGCTGCCGGTCACGCTCGTCGACGGGCAGATCCAGCTCGATGGCCGGCCCGTCGGCCTGGCCGCCCCGCAGGGCCAGTCCGGCACGGCCACGCTCGGCTTCCGGCCGCACGACATTGCGATCGTGCAGGATGGCGGCCCCGCGATCTCGGGCCAGATCATCGCGGAGCGGCGGCATGGTGCGCGCCGCCGGCTAGAGCTCCACGTCGGCGCGGAGGCCCATCGCGCCGAGATCGACGTGCCGGCAGACCAGGGGCGTCAGATCGGCAGCCAGGTTGCCTTCCGGCCCAATCACTGGCGCATCTTCCCCGCCTGAGCCGCGAATCCGGCTGGACGAAAAGCGATTTCGTCTTTTCGACGCGGCGACGAGCGCTTAGTCTCCCGCGGCCGGCGGAAGAGGGCCGGCCATGTGCCGAGGAGACATTGCAAATGAAGCGTTCGCGCATCAACGAGATCATGAAGGAAGCGGACGATTTCATCCGTTCCTTCGGCTTTATCCTGCCGCCCTTCGCCTATTGGACGCCGGAGGAATTCAAGAGCCGTGCCGCGAACGCCAAGGGCATCATCGATGCCCGGCTCGGCTGGGACATCACGGATTACGGCAAGGAGAAGTTCGACGAACTCGGCCTCTTCCTCTTCACGGTCCGGAACGGAAACCAGGCCGATCTGTCGACCGGCCGGGGCATGCTCTATGCCGAGAAGATCATGATCTCGCGCAAGGACCAGCTTTCGCCGATGCACCGCCATGTCGTGAAGGCGGAAGACATCATCAATCGCGGCGGTGGCACGCTGACGCTCGAGCTCTTCATGAGCGATGCGGACGGCAATCCCGACCCGAAGGCCGAAGTCGAGGTTCCGACCGACGGCATCATCCGGAGGATGCCGGCCGGCGGCATCCTGAAGCTCGATCCCGGCGAGAGCGTCACGCTGCTCCCCGGCGTCTGGCACGCCTTCTGGGGCGAGGGCAAGGACGTGCTGATCGGCGAAGTCTCGACCGTCAATGACGACCTGACCGACAACGTCTTCCGCGAGCCGATCGGCCGCTTCTCCAATATCGAGGAAGACGTCGCGCCCTGGCACCTGCTGGTATCGGATTACGACACCTGGCTGAAATAGGCTGAGGGGCGGGCCTATGCGGGGCCCGCCTCCCCTCCTGCGCCGGTTCAGTCGTCGATCCGCTCGTGCGCGTCGGCCTCGCCGCGCTTCCAATAGCCGGAAGCCTTCATCCAGACTTTTGGATGGCCACGCTCTTCCACGACATAGGCGCGCAGGGCTCGCGCGACCGATGATTCCGCGGCGATCCAGACAAAGCCGTCGCCGGCCGGGAGAGCCTTGCGATCGAGCGCCGCCTTCAGTGCTGCGGCATCATCCGCGCCCGCTTCGCTGCGCAGGCTCCAGAGGGAATCCCAATCCGCCCTGGCGTCGAAGGACTGGATCTCCCCGGCATCGGCAATGACCGCCGCCGTGAGCACCGGCTTGCCGGCCGGAAGCTGCTCGACCCAGCGCCCGATGGCAGGCAGTGCCGTCTCGTCGCCGATCAGCCAGTACCAGTCGAAATCATCCGGCACGACCATGGAGCCGCGCGGGCCGCCGATTTCGAGCGTCTGGCCCACGGTTGCGCCAGCCGCCCATTGCGTCGCCGGGCCCGCCTCGTGCAGCGCAAAGTCGATCGTCAGCGTTCCCTTCGCGACATCGAAGGCGCGCGGCGTGAAATCGCGCATCACCGGCTTGCCACCCTCCACAGCCGGATCGACGTCCGGGAAGAACAGCTTGATGTGGTCATCGGGCGCAGCGCTCACGAAATCGGCGAAATCGTCCGACGCGAAATGGATGCGCAGCATGCGGGGCGTCAGCCGATCGACGGCCATCACCGTCAGAAGGCGGCGGCGCGTCTCATGGCGCATACGGCGAATGGCATGGGGTTCCGTCGTGGTCTCGGTCATCACAATCCTCGTCGCGCGCCGCGATCGACGCGCATCGGTACGATCTATCTTCGTTATAACGTAAGATATATCTTTTATCGTGTGACCTGACAAGATGCCCGGATGCCGCCGCCTATTCGGCGGCGGGCACCGCTTCCTTGGACGGCTCCGCCTCGGCGTGAACGAATTTTCCGCCCGCGCCCCACGAGGCCGCAGCCGCGAGCAGGTTCAGGGTCATCGAGAAGGTGAAGGCGAAGACGAGGCCGTGCATGAAAGGGCCGGCCATCAGATGCGGGAAGAACGTCTTGCCCGTGATCTCGGCCGCATTGGCGGCCGGCAGGCTCGCCAGCACGTCGGGCGAGAGCAGTTCGCCCATCGGATTATAGCCGAGGAAGGCAGCGAAGAGGCTCGCCACGGCCGGTGCCGACGCCGCATGATGGGCAATCGCCTCGGGCACGGATTGCTGTACCAGCGCCGCCTCCATCGCGGCCGGCAATTGCTCCGTCAGGCCGACGATCATCAGGCTGAAGAAGATGCCGATCGACAGCACCTGTCCGGCATTGAGCGTGGTCGCGCGCATGCCGGCGGCCTGGCCGCGCTCGGCGGCCGGGACGGAATTCATGATCGCGGTCGAATTCGGCGCCACGAACAGGCCGGAACCGAGCCCGTTGACGAAGAGGAGGAGCGCGAACAACGGATAGCTGAAATCCGGCGGCAGCGTCATCAGCGCGGCGAAGCTCGCGGCGCCGAGCAGCATGCCGCCGACCGCGAAGGGGCGCGCGCCGTGATGATCGGAAAGATAGCCGGAGACCGGCGTCGCGACGAGGAAGCCGAGCGTCAGCGGCAACATGAAGATGCCGGCCCAGAGCGGCGTCTCCTCGAAGGAATAGCCGTGCAGCGGCAGCCAGATGCCCTGCAGCCAGATGATCAGCATGAACTGCAGCCCGCCGCGGCCGATCGAGGCGCCGAGGCTCGCGAGATTGCCGAGCGAGAAGGGCCGGATGCGGAAGAGCTTCAGATCGAACATCGGGAAGGCGACGCGTTGCTCGACGAAGAGGAAGACCAGGATCAGGGCCAATCCGACGATCAGCAGGCCGAGAACCTCCGGACTGGTCCAGGCCATGGCATGGGCGCCATAGGGCTGGATGCCCTCCGTTATGCCGATCAGGATCAGGATCAGGCCGATGCCGAAAGTGAAATTGCCGATCCAGTCGACCGGACGATGCTTCGGCGCCGTGCGATCCTTCAGCTTCCAATAGGCCCAGGCCGTGCCGATCACGCCGAAGGGCACATTGATCCAGAAGACCAGCTGCCAGTTGATGTCGGCAAGCAATCCCCCGATCAGAAGCCCGATGAACGAACCGCCGATCGCCGCCACGGTATTGATGCCCAGCGCCAGGCCGCGCTGATCCTTCGGGAATGCATCGGTCAGGATCGCGGTCGAATTCGCCATCAGCATGGCACCACCGACGCCCTGCACGACGCGCACCGCGATCAGGTACCAGGCCGCGAACGGCCCTGACCCGGGGATCAGGCTCAAGGCGACGGCGCAGACCGTGAAGATCAGGAAGCCCAGATTATAGATCCGCGCCCGGCCGAGGCTGTCGCCGAGCCGTCCGAACGTCACGACCAGCACCGATGTCGCAACCATGTAGCCCATGATCGACCAGAGCAGGATGTTGACGTTGGAGGGCTCGAGCGGCTTGAGCCCGATGCCGCGAAAAATCGCCGGCAGGCTGATCAACAGGATCGAGCCGTTGATCGACGCGGCGAGCATGCCCAGCGTCGTATTGGAGAGCGCGACCCACTTGTAATGTGGATCGCGCGGCGCGTGGTGCTTGTGGACCATGAGGACATTCCCGAGGGCCGTCCGCACGTGGGCGTCGCCTCCGAAAGGCAAGACGCAGGCACCTGACGGCCACAAATTGCTATATGAACCTTACTATCTGCAAGGTGATTCAATAGCAATTAGGGCAGGTGCGCTGACCTGTTCACAAGATCGGGAACGCTTTCGGCGCTAGATGCCTTCGACGGCCTCGAAGCCCTCGAACTGCGGATGACCCAGGAACATCGGCTTGCGATCGCCCGCATTGCGGTGGGCCTTGCGGAACTGTTCCGATTTCGTCCAGGCGACGAAGTCGTCATGGGTCTTCCAGACGGTGTGCGAGGAATAGAGCGTGTGATCCTCGGCTTCCGGACCCTTCAGGAGGTGGAAATCGACGAAGCCTTCCAGTTCATCGAGATGGCGGTCGCGCGAGCGCCAGACCTCCTCGAAATCGGCCTCCGAGCCCTTGATGACCTTGAAGCGGTTCATGGCGATATACATGGTGAAATCCCGTCGTGGTGTGAGCATCGATCGTGGTGAAAGCGGTATCGGCCGCAATAGCGGAATAAGTGAGGAGGGACGACCGGAAACCGGCCTCCCCCCTCGCGTCGAGCAGGTGTCACCACACCGCCCACCCGACGTTTCTCATTGAGCGGATCAGAACTGATAGGTCAGGTTGACCCGGTAGTTGCGACCCGGCTCGGAATAGAAGTCGAGATTGGAGCTCGTATTGGTGACCGTGGTGGGCACGTCGAGCGCGTTGAAGTAAGTCGCGTCGAAGATGTTGAAGACACCACCCTGCAGGCGCAGCCCCTTGAACTGCTTGGGCGTCCACCAGACCGTCCAGTCCGCGACCGCATAGGCCGGCGCGTTGAACGAGCTCGACGTCTGTGCATTCACGGCAGCGGCCGTAACGAGGACATCCGAACCCCATTCCTCGGTCGAATAGCCCACGCCCACAATGCCCTTCAGCGGCGGAACGGAATCGAGCCAGCTATTGTCGGTCTGGTTCTGGCCGACCATCCAGGCAAGCGAACCCCATGTCTTCCAGTGCGGGGCGAACTCCCAATTGCCGCGCGCCTCGATACCGTAGATCCGGACGCTGTCGATGTTCTCATAGCGCGTGACGCCGAGCGGATATTGCGAAAGCGGGTATCCGGCAGCGGCGGCCTCGGCGGCCGTCAGCGACTTCGCGTCGATGAAGTTCTTGTAGTAATTGTTGAAGATCGACAGGCCGCCACCGAGCGCCTGATCGCCATACTTCAGGCCCGCCTCATAGCCCGAACCCTCCTGCGCCTGGAGATCAGGATTGCCGAGTGAGACATAGGCGCCGGGACCGCCATAGGTCAGGTAGAGCTGGCCCGGTGTCGGCGCCGTGAAGGCCTGCGCCCATTGCGCGTAGAAGCTCAGGTCCTCGGTCGCCTTCCATGTACCGAGCAGGCTCGGCGACAGCTTCGAGCCGCTCGAATCCGCCGGCAACCCCTTATAGGCCGGATTGCTCGAATCGTAGCCGTCCGTCTCCTGCGGCTTCTGCTCATACCAGTCGAAACGAAGCCCCGGCGTCAGTGTCACCTGGTCGGTGAGCGCGATGTCGTCCCGGGCATAGATGGCAAGCGTGGTGCCCTTGGCTTCGGGACTGTCGGCCTGATCGCTATGCAGCATCGAGCAGGGCGAGGTCTTGGCATTGGCCGGGCAATTGTCGATGCCGAACGAATATTGCGTGGTGTCGGTCAGGAAGAGTTCGCCGCCAACGGTGAAGTTGTTGCTGTAGCCGGCGATCTGGACGTCCTTCTGCACGAATCCCTTGCCGCCGAACTCATCGATCTGGTTCGAGTTTTCGCGGACATAGGGGCCGATGACGCTGGTGTAGCGATAGCCGTTGACGTCGGCTTCGGTCTGCACGCTCTGCCAGTAGAGGATCGCCTGGGCCTTATCGACCCACATGCCCTTTTCGGGCGCCGCGTAGTCATAGGTCAGCGAGACGCGCTGCCGCTCGGCGACCTCGCCCGTATAATAGTTGCCGGGGCGATAATTGCCGGTCTTCGACTGGCTGGTCATCGCATCCGTGGTCGAATCATACTTGAACGTTTCACCGGTCAGCGTCAGTTCGTGGCCGCCGTCGAAGCTCTGCGACAGTTTGCCGAGCAGGCTGTACTGGTCGTAGTCCATCGGATTGGCTTCGGTGCGCGTCGAGCCGTAGCCGCCGACCGTGCCCTGCGTCTCCGTCTCGTGACCGTTCGAATAGGAGCCCTGGATCAGGAGCGCCGTATCGCTGACCCGGCCCGCGATCGCGTTCGAGGTGGTGATGCTCTGATTGGCGCTGTTATAGGTGTTCTTGGTCAGGAAGCCGAAATTCCTGCCTTCGGTCAGCAGGTCATCGGCGCTCAGCGTCGTCAGCGCCACGAGGCCGCCCATCGCGCCCGAGCCGGCGATGCTGGAATCGGCGCCACGGACCACGTCGATCGCACTCAGGCCGCTGAAATCGAAGGTCGAGAGGCCGCCGCCGTCACCCGTGCGCGCACTGCCGACGCCGAGATAGGGAATGCGGATGCCGTCAATGGTGGTCACGACGTTGTTCTCGTCGAGACCGCGGACATTGATGCTCTTGTTCTGGTCGTTGTAGTTCACGCCGGGTTCGGCGCGCTTGCCGAAATCGTCCCAGCTCTGGATCATCTTCTCGGTGATCTCCGACGAGGTCGTCGTCGTGACCATCGCCGTGCCTTCCTTGGCCGTGACGGCGGGGGAACTGCTGCCGGCAGTCCCGCTGGTCGCCGTCACCTCGACGGCCTGCAATTCGGTCGCGCCAGCGGTCGTCGTCGTCCCTTTCTCCGTGCTCGCAGTCTTCGTGGCCGTAGCCTGCTGCGCCGAAGCCGACATTGCCGACATGCCGAGAAAGAGCGCGGCAGTGGTTCCAGCCATCAACCAAGTCTTGTGTCGAACGACACGCATCGAGACCCCCGTAGGCGTTTGAAGGAAGCGCCTGGCTGGCTGCTCGAGCGGCCGAATCCGGGCCGACGATCTCGCGTGCTTGGCAGGACGCAACCGAAGCAGCGGCTCGGCTTTTCGGCCGAACGCATCGACGGAAGCGATGTTTCACTTGCGGTGATAGGAAAAGATGAGTACGCCAGTCAACTAAATTGTTGCGAATGGTTCGCAACTTTAGAACAACTCAAGAAAGCGACCGTCCCGGCGGTCGTGAAGGCCTCCGCAGCCATGCACACACCCTCCCCCGCCGACGAAAAGACGGAGCCGATCGATCCGGCTGCCGCATCCGAACTGAAGGTTGTTTCCAGTGCCGATCTCTTCGGCGGCGCCCGTGAAATCGTCATTCGCCATGCCGGCGAGAACTACAGGCTGCGGGTCACCCGGGCCGGCAAGCTCATCCTGAACAAGTAGACGGGATCAACACCATGCTCGCGCAGCAGCACCTCCATTTCGGCATGCCCTACCCCTTCGAGCTTCTCATGCGCCGCCGTTCGCAGATCGCCCTCGGCCTCGCCTTTGCCGTCGCGATCACACTGGGTGCCATCGCCCAGTCGAGCGCAGCCGAACGGACCATTCGCGACGGAGCCGGCCGCGAAGTGACCGTGGGAGATGCCAAGCGGATCGTGTCGATCGGCGGCGCGGTGACGGAGATCATCTATGCGCTCGGCGCCGGTGACCGCGTGATCGCGCGCGACTCGACGAGCTTCTATCCCGCCGAGGTCACGCAGAAGCCGGATGTCGGCTATATGCGCGCGCTCTCGGCCGAGGGCGTGCTTTCCGTCAAGCCGGACCTGATCATCGCCGTCGACGGCGCCGGGCCGAAGGAGGCGATCGAGCTGCTCGAGGCAGCCGCCGTGCCGATGGTCGTGGTTCCAGAACACTATTCTGCCGCCGGCATCGTCGAAAAGGTGACTCTGGTCGCCGATGTGCTGGGCGAGCAGGAGAAGGGCAAGGCGCTCGCCACGCGGATCGAGAGCCAGTTCGCGACCCTCGACGCGGCGCTTGCCAAGATTCCGGCCGATCAACGCAAGAAGGCCGTCTTCCTGATGAGCCTCGCTTCCGACAAGCCGCTCGCGGCCGGATCGGGCACGGCCGGCAATGCGATCATCGGCCTGGCCGGTGCAATCAATCCGATGGCCGGCATTCCCGGCTACAAGCCGGCCTCCGACGAAGCGCTCGCGGCCGCACAGCCGGCTTCGATCATCATGATGAACCGCCCGGGTGCCGACGCTCCCGATGCCGACAAGATATTCGCCGTTCCCGCGCTGGCCGCGACGCCGGCTGCCGCCAGCAAGGCGCTGATCGTCATGGACGGGCTCTATCTGCTCGGCTTCGGACCGCGCACCGCCGACGCCGCCCGCGACCTCGCCCATCAGATCTATCCGTCGCTGACACTGCCCGAGTCCTCGGCGGCCAAGTGATGACGATGTCCTTGTCGATGCCGGTCGCCGGCGATCGCCGGAGCCGGGCACAGCTGGCGATCGTCGTCCTCGGCGTGCTTCTCCTCGCGACGATGATCGGCTCGCTCTGCGTCGGCCCGTCGGGGCTTTCGACGGGCGAGGTCGGCCAGCTGATCGCGGATGCGCTCGCGGGTCGCTTCGACGCGGTCGGCAGCACGAGCCACGTCATCCTGTTCGATATCCGTATCCCGCGCACCCTGCTCGGTGCGCTCGTCGGCGCATCGCTCGCCGTCGCCGGAGCCATGATGCAGGGCCTCTTCCGCAACCCGCTCGCCGATCCGGGCCTCGTTGGCGTCTCGTCCGGTGCCGCACTCGGAGCCGTGCTCGTCATCGTCCTCGGCTCGGCCCTGATTGCGCCGATCACCGGCATCGTGCGGATCGGCGCGCTGCCCATCGCGGCCTTTGTCGGTGGATTCGCCACGACACTGACCCTCTATGGCATTGCGACGCGCGAAGGCCGCACATCGGTGGGCACCATGCTGCTCGCCGGCATCGCGCTCGGCGCGCTGGCGGCCGCTCTCACCTCCTATCTCGTCTTCCGCTCGGACGATCTGCAGCTGCGCGAGCTGACCTTCTGGTCGATGGGCAGCCTTGGCGGCGCAACCTGGCCCAAGATCCTGATCGCCACGCCGCCCATCATCGCGGTGCTGGCACTGATGCCGTTCTGCGCGCGCGGGCTGGATGCGCTGGTGCTCGGCGAATCGGAAGCGCGCCATCTCGGCATCGACACCCAGCGCCTGAAAAGCATCGTGATATTCGCGACCGCACTCGCGGTCGGCGTGGCGGTCGCCTTCGCCGGCGTGATCGGCTTTGTCGGCATCGTCGTGCCGCATGTGCTGCGGCTTGCCATCGGGCCGGAACACCGGACCCTGCTGCCGGCCAGCGCGCTGCTCGGCGCAGCCCTGCTGATCGCCGCGGACATGGTCTGTCGTGTCATCGTCGCCCCGGCCGAACTGCCGATCGGCATCGTCACCGCCACGATCGGCGCGCCTTTCTTCCTCTCCATCCTGCTGCGCAAACGCGGCGTGGTCGATCTCTAGGGGGCCGGGATGATCGAAGCCGATCGCATCACCATTCGCGCCGGCAAGCGCGAGATCCTCTCGAGCGTATCGCTGGCGATCCAGCCCGGCCGTGTCACCGGTATCATCGGACCGAACGGCGCCGGCAAATCGACGATATTGAAGGCGATCTCCGGCGAGATCGCGCTTGCGGGCGGCACCATCCGCCTCGATGGCGCCGACATGACCCGCATGAAGGCGCGCCATGTCGCGACGCGCCGCGCGGTGCTGCCGCAATCCTCGTCGCTGGCCTTCCCCTTCACGGTCCACGAGGTCGTGCGCCTCGGCGTCAGCGGCCCACGCAGCATGGAAGCTGTGCGCGAGCGCGTCACCGCGGCGCTGGCGCGTGTCGACCTGAAGGATTATGGCGGCCGCTTCTTCCAGGAGCTGTCCGGCGGCGAGCAGCAACGCGTGCACCTCGCGCGGGTCCTCTGCCAGGTCTGGGAACCGTGCCCGCACGGCAAGCCCAATTACCTCTTCCTCGACGAGCCGACGGCGAGCCTGGATCTGCGCCACCAGCTCCTCACCCTCGACACGGCGCGCGATTTCGCTCGACGGGGCGGCGGCGTGGTGGCGATCCTGCACGACATGAACCTCGCCGCCCTCTATGCCGACCACATCATCGTCGTCGACAAGGGGCGCATTGCCGCCGAAGGACCGCCGCGCGCCGTCCTCACCGACGCCATGCTGCAGGCGGTATTCGGCGTCTCGATCCGCGTCGGACAGGCACCGGCCGACCAGCCCTTCATCCTGCCCCATTCGGTTTTCGCGGCCTGACGTCGAAAACGCGCATGGCGATCCACCGGTCGGGTCGCTAGATTGCGACGCTCGGATTCGGCAGTACGGATAGGGTTCATGGCAGGGGAATCGGTTCTGGTCATCGACGTCGGCACGTCGTCCGTCAAGGCGGTGCTGTTCGACGGCGGCGGCCGGTTGCTGCGCGCGAGCGACCATCCGGTCGAGACGCTTGCGCCGCATCCGGGCTGGGCCGAGCAGGATCCCCGTGGATGGTGGCAGGCCACCATCGAGGCCGTGCGCGCGCTCGAAATCACTGCAATGCCGCTCGCCGTCACGCTGACCGGCTCGATGCAGAACGTGATCGCGCTCGACAGCGAGGGCGCGAGCCTGCGGCCCGCAATCCTCTATAGCGATGCCCGCGTCGGCCCGGACGAGATTGCGGCGCTCAAGACCTATCTCCCCGTCGATTTCGAGCGGCGGATCGGCAATCGCAGCGAGCCGGCCCTGTGCCTGTTTGCGCTCGACTGGCTGCTTCGCCACGAGCCCGGCATGATGGCCTCGGTCGAGCGCCTGCTCTTCGGCGCCAAGGATGCGGTCATTCACCGGATGACCGGTCGCGCCGTGGTCGACCCGACCTGCGCCACCACGACAGGGCTCATGAACCTCGCCGCGCGGAGCTGGGACGCCGAAATCCTGGGCGCGCTCGGCCTTTCCCCGGCCGTTCTGCCCGATATCCTCGATGCCGATGCGCTGGTCGGCCCGCTTCTGCCCGGACCGGCGGCGGCGCTTGGCCTCGAAGAGGGCATTCCCGTCTATGTCGGCGCCGGTGATGGCGGCGCCACCGCCTGGGGCACGGCCAGCGAGGCGCATGACCGGCCCCATGCCTATCTCGGCACGACGGGCTGGATCGCTGCGACCATGCCGCTCAACGTCGCCCGGCCGCCGCGCGACGCCTACACTTTGGCAGCGCCGGTCAAGACGGATGTCATCGTCATCTCGCCCTTCCTCGCGGCGGGACTCGCGATCGACTGGTTTGCCGGCATCGCCGGACGACCGGTCGCCGAGCTCTATGCGGCGGCGGAGACGATCGACGCCGAGCCGCCGGAAGTCCTGTTCCTGCCATACCTCATCGGCGAGCGGGCCCCCTTCTTCGACCGCGCCGTACGCGGCTCGTTTCTCGGCCTCGACCGGCAACATGGTGCCGAAGCGCTCGCCTATGCCGTGCTCGAAGGTCTCGCCCATGCGATCCGCGACAATCTCGACGCCTTGCCGATCCGTCCGAGCACGATTGCACTTGCAGGCGGCGTCGCAGGCAGCTTGACCGTGGCGCGGCTGATCGCCGATGTGACCGGGGCGACCGTGACCGTTCCATCCGCCAGCCGGATCGTGACGGCCTATGGCGCCTTCCGCCTGGTGGCGCCGGTGCTGGGATTGACCACCAATGATGGCGAGGCGGAGACATTGGTCGCGCCGCGCCCGGAGCGCGCCGAGCGTGCCGCGCGCCGCTTCGCCGCCTACCGACTTTCCACCGCCCAGGCCCGCAGTCTGGCGACCTACCTTGCCGGCGAGCCCTTCGTGGAGCCCGGCCAGCCCGAGGCGCCCGCCAAGGTGCCGGCGAAGCGCGGCCGCCCGAAAGGCTCCCGCAACAAGGCCAAGGCCGCGCCGGATCGAGGCTGACGGCCCGGAATCGCGCTGCTTCGCGGCTTGCATGCCTCCCCGCTCAAGCGATATCAATCACGACCATCTTCACGGGGAGTAAAAAGCATGCGGGCTGGAATCTTCGCATTGGCCTTGGCCGGACTGGCCGCGTCGGCGACGGCGGCGAGCGCCACCGACATCGCCGTTCTCACGGCCTTCCAGAGCTCCGTGACGACCAACCAGATGATCAACGTGTTCGAAGCCAAGGCCAAGGAAGCCGGCTGGAATACGACGGTTGTCGATACGCGCGGCGATATGGGCCAGCTCGCGAGCCGCATCGAGGACGTGGTCGCCGCCAAGACGGGCGCGATCGTGCTCGTCTCGGTCGATCCGAAGCTGATTCAGGATCAGGTCAACGCGGCTGCGGCCGCCGGCATCCCCGTCATCGCGATCGATGGCGCGACGGCGCCGGGCGTGGTGCTTAATGTCACCTCGGATAATTTCGAGCTCGGCACCAAGCTCTCCGACTTCCTGTTCGAGAAGCTCGGCCACAAGGGCAACATCGTCAAATATTACTACTCGGCCCATCCCGGCGTGCATCAGCGCGAGCTGGCGCTCGACGAGGCCCTGAAGAAGAACCCCGACATCAAGGTCATCGCCGACCACTATATGGTCGTGCCCGGCCCGATCGACGATGCGCGCAAGACCACGGAAGACCTGCTCAAGAGCAAGGGCGACGAGATCGATGCGATCTGGGCCGCCTGGGACGAGCCGGCCATCGGCGCTCAGCTCGCGATCGAAGCCGACAAGCCCGATTCGAAGATCATCATCGCCGGCATCGACGGCAATCCGCAGGCGATCGAGCTGATCAAGGCCTGCAGCCACATCAAGGGCACGGTCAGCCAGGATTTCGACGCCATGGCGGGCCTCGCGGCCGACGGCCTCACCAAGATCCTCGCCGGCACCAAGCCGGAGAAGCCGGAACTCTACGCCCCGGCCAAGCTGATCACGCCGGAAAGCCTCGGCGTCACCTGCCCGTGACAGAAGCGTCCGGAACGGGGCCGTTCCTCGCCCTTTCCGGCCTGATCAGGCATTTCGGCGCCACGAAAGCGCTCGACGGCGCCGACCTCGTCATCGAGGCTGGCTCCGTCCATGCGCTGGTCGGCGAGAACGGCGCCGGCAAATCGACGCTGATCAAGACGCTGTCCGGCCTCTACCAGCCGGGCGGCGGGTCGATCCGGCTCGACGGGGCGGATATCGCAATCGACGGGCCGAAGGCCGCGGAAGCGCTCGGCTTTCGCTTCATCCACCAGGAACTCAATCTCGTTCCCCATTTCGACGCGGTCGGCAATGCCTGGATCGGGCGGCGCCACCCCAGGCGTGGTCCGTTCCTCGATCACCGCGCCATGCGCCGGCGCGTGGCCGAGATCGCTGCCCGCATCGCGCCGGACCTGCCGCTCGACCGTCCCGCCATCCGCCTGACGCCAGGACAGCGCCAGATGGCGGAGATCGTGCGCGCCCTGATCGAGCCCGCACGTCTTGTCGTCATGGACGAGCCGACATCGAGCCTGAGCGAAGGCGAGGCGGAACGGCTGCACAAGGTCGTGCGGCGACTGGCCGAGGAGGGCACGGCCGTGCTCTTCATTTCGCACCGTCTCGACGAAGTGCTGGAGCTTTGCGGCAGCTATACGGTGCTGCGCAACGGCCGTACCGTCGGCGCCGGGCCGATCGCCGGCATCGACCGGGCGGGGTTGGTGGCGCTGATGTCGGGTGGCGCGAGCGATCACGCCGCCGTTGACCCAATGCGCGATCGATCCGCCCCCCCGGCAGGCAGGAGCGAACGGCCCGGCGCTCTGTTCTCCGCCGATCTCGCCTTCGGGCCTGCCAATGCCCGCTTCACGCTCGAGGCCCGTCCCGGCGAGATCATCGGCCTCTACGGCCTTGTCGGCTCCGGCCGATCGAGCCTGCTGAAGATCCTCTGGGGTGCCTCCGTAGCGCGCGGGACGATAACGATCGCCGGGCGCAAGCTCGTCGGCGGCCCTGCGGACCGGATCCGCAAGGGCATCGCCTATGTGCCCGAGGACCGGCGCCGCGAAGGCTTTGCCGCGACGCTCTCGATCGAGGACAATCTCGCGCTCGCCCATCTTGCCGATTTTCGCGCTGTTGCTGCTGTTCCCATCTCCTCGCGTGGAAAGATCCGGCAATTCGCGGCGGGCGTCGGCGCGCGGCTTCGCCTCGTGGCGGCCAGGCTCGACCGCTCGCCGATGACGCTTTCGGGCGGCAACCAGCAGAAGCTCGTCTTCGGCCGCTGGCTCGGCCGGACGATCCGCGTTCTGCTCGTCGACGAGCCCACCCGCGGCGTCGATGTCGGCGCCAAAGCGGAGATCCACGCCGAGATGCGCCGGATCGCCGCCGAAAGCGCGAGCGTCATCATGGCGACGAGCGATATTGAAGAACTGCTCGCGCTCTCCGACCGCGTGCTCGTGCTACAGACGGGCCGGTTGATCGCCGAACTCGGCGGCACGACGCTCACCCGCTCCGCCGTCGTCGCAGCCGCCTTCGGCCATGCGCCATCCCCCTCTGGTCCCGCCGTTCCGCGACCTTCCGAAGAATTCATCGCATGATCCTGCTTCGCCGCTACGGCACGCTCCTCGCGCTCGCACTCATCATCGTCATCTTCGCGATCGCCTCGCCGCACGCCTTCGGCACGGTGGCGAACCTCGTCAACATCACGCAGCAGATGGCCCTGCTCGCCATCGTCGCGATCGGCGCCACGCTGGTCATGGTGCTCGGCGAGTTCGACTTGTCCGTTTCCAGCGTCGTCTCCTGGGCCGGCATCGCCTCCGTGGCCTTGTTCGGCACTGGCCTCGGCCTTCCCGCCGTCATCGCGCTGGTGCTGGTTTCATCGCTTCTGATGGGATCGATTTCCGGCTTCCTCGTCGCCCGCTTTTCGGTGCCGAGCTTCATCGCGACGCTCGCCTTCGGCACGGTTATTGGCGGCTTCACCTTCTGGGTCTCGAACGGCGCCACGCTCTTTTCCGGCATTCCGCCCGCCTTTCGCGATCTCGGTCGCGGCATGATCCTGGGCATCCCAGTGCCGACGCTCTGGCTCGCGGGCGTGGCGGTGATCTTCTGGCTGCTGCTCGACCAGACCGAATTCGGGCGGAGGCTCTATGCCATCGGGGGAAACCGCGAGGCGGCGCGGCTCGTCGGCCTCCCTGTTCGCCGCGACATGGTTGTCGCCTTCGCGCTCTGCGCCGGGCTCTCGGGCCTTGCCGGCCTGCTGCTCACCGCACGACTCGGCAGCGCTCACCCGACCGGCGGCGGCGGCTACCTGCTGCAGGCCTATGCGGCCGTCTTCCTCGGCATGACGGCCTTTCGCGAGGGCGAACCGAGCATCCCCGGCACGCTGGTGGGCGCCGCGATCATCGCCGTCATTTCCAATGGCCTCACCATTCTCGGCGTACCGAGCTTCCTGCAGGATGTCATGACCGGCGCGATCATCCTAGCCGCCGTCCTGATCCGTCATTTCGGCCGCGACGGGGATTGAGGAACGCGTCGGCGTTCATATCTCTCCTGCGTGGGCCGTCCGGCTCTCACCTCCCCACGCTCATTCCCGAAAGCCCTCGCCATGAAACAGGACATCGAGATCGCGACCGCCGATGGCAGCGCGAAGGCCGGCCTTTTCGCACCCGCATCCGGTCGCGCCACATCCTCCGGCGTCATTCTCTATATGGACGCCTTCGGACCGCGCCCGGCGCTCTACGGCATGGCGGAGCGCCTTGCCGACGCCGGCTATCACGTGCTGGTGCCGGATCTCTTCTACCGCGCAGGCGACTATGGCCCCTTCGACACATCCGCCTTCGGCAATGAGACCACCCGCGCCCAGATCATGGCGCTGATCCACGGCACCTCGCAGGCGATGACGGCGAGCGATACCGGCGCCTTCATCGAGGTGCTGACCAGGGCCGGCGCCACCGGCAGGATCGGCACGGTCGGCTACTGCCTCGGCGGCGGGCGAGCGCTCACAGCCGCAGCCACCTATCCGGACCGGATTGCCGCCGCCGCGAGCTTCCATGGCGGCAATCTCGCAAGCGACGCACCCGACAGCCCGCACCACAAGGCGGGATCGATCAACGGCCGGGTCTATGTCGGCGTCGCCGGCGTCGATGGCAGCTTCCCGCCCGCCCAATCGGCCAGGCTGGCCGAAGCGCTGCGCACAGCCGAAATCGACCATATCATCGAGAACTATATCGGCATGGCCCATGGCTGGACCATTCCAGACCACGGCGTCTATGACGCCACCGGCGCCGCACGGCATTGGAAGCGGCTGCTGGAGTTCTTCGAGGAGACGTTGGGCTGAGGCGCTGTCGCCGGTCTTCAGGCCGCCATGCGACCATGCCGCCGGGCTGCCCGACCGGGCATTGCGGCCATGATGGCGCCGACAACCACCAACGCCGTCGCGAGCGCGAGGCGCCAGCTCAGCGGCGCCTGGCCGGCGAGGACCAGCAGGATCATCGAGAGCGGCGGCGTCGCATAGGACATGGCGCCGAGGATCGCGACATCGCCCTTCTTCGTCGCGTGATCCCAGGCGACGAAGGCCGCGCCGACCGGGCCGACGCCGAGCACGAGCAGCGCGATCGCGGTCGACAGGTCCGGCATGACGAAGGTTTCGCCGACGACGACATGGCCGATCGCGCCGAGCACCGCCACGATCGCGCAGACACCGATCATCGGCTCGCTGCCCGGCGCGCCGAGGCGATTGTTCAGGACGGAATAGAGGCTCCAGACGAAGGCGCAGGCAAAGGCGGCGCCATAGCCGAGCACCGCCGTACCGCCCCATGCGAGCGCATCGCCGCCGCCGATCAGCATGGCGGTGGCGCCGAAGCCGATCAGCCCGCCGACGATCTGCGGCCAGCCGAGCCGCGACGTACCGCCCGGGATCAGGCCGGCGAAGATGACGATCAGCAGCGGCCAGAGATAGTTGATGATCGTCACCGGTCCGGCCGGCGCGAGACGGAACGAGACGAAATAGAGCGCGTGATAGACGAAGATGCCGCCGACCGAGAGCAGCCATGCCTTGGCCGGCCAGGCCTTGAGGCCCGAAACGATGCCGGCCGGGCCTCTGGTCAGCAGGAAGCCGATTCCGACCGTCACCGCACCGATGCCGAAGGTGATCGCCAGCGCCTCGAAGGTCGGGATCGCGCGGCTCAGCGTCGTGACCAACGCCAGCGTCGACCAGAGCAGGATCGCGAGAGCGCCGATCGCCGTGGCGGTACGGGTCGCGCTGGCCATCAGACGGCGCTCTTCAGCAGGCCATGCAGGGCATCGATGTCGTCGAAGCTCTTCGCGACCGGGTGGGGCTGCCCCACGGGAATCACCACCTCGCCACGATCGAGAGCGATCGTCTTCATGCCGATCTCGGCGGCGGCGTCGAGCTCGCGCGTATTATCGGAGAGAAACAGGATCTCGAGCGGGCTGATGCCGATCACGGCCGCGATCGCCGCATAGGATGCGTGATCGAGCTTGGAGCCGACCGCCGTATCGAAGAAGCCGGAGAAGAGCCCGGTCATGTCGCCGCGCGTCGTATGGCCGAAGATCAGCTTCTGGGCCAGTACCGAGCCCGACGAGTAGACATAGAGCGGCAGGCCCGCCGCCTTCCATGCGGCGAGATTTTCCGCCGCATCGGGATAGATATCGCCCTTCAAGGCGCCGGAGCGATAGCCATCCTCCCAGATCATGCCCTGGAGAGCCTTGAGCGGTCCCGCCTTCTTGTCCTCTTCGATCCAGCGCGTGAGCAGCGCGATTGTCGCGGGCTGGTCGAGATCCGGCTCGCTGGCGAGCGCACGGGCCTCGGTGAGGGCCGATTGCACCTCCGGTTCATCACCATGTGCTGCGACGAAATCGCCGAGACGGGCGCGGGCAAAGGGAAAGAGCACATCCTTGACGAAGGAGATGGAGGAGGTGGTGCCTTCGATATCGGTCAGGATGGCGCGGATGGTCTGGCTCGACATCGTCGTTCCCATGGCTCTCGATTTTTCGCGGCCCGCCTTCATTGCGCAAGAGGCCGGGCTGGCGGTTCCGCCTCTACTCCATTAGGTGAGGGCGGTCATCCCTTTTCGTCTGTCCGCGGGAGCATTCGATGAAAGTCAACGGCGTCGCCTATCGTTCGATCTGGCGCGAAGACGGCGCGGCCTCCGTGGTCGTCGTCGATCAGACCCTGCTGCCGCATCGCTTCGATACGCTGACGCTGCACGATGTCGCCGACGCGATCGACGCCATCAAGCGGATGGTGGTGCGCGGCGCGCCGCTGATCGGCGTCACCGGCGCCTATGGCCTCGCCATGGCCCTGCACGACGACCCGTCCGACGCCAACCTCGCCAACGCCTTCGATGCGCTGAACGCCGCCCGGCCGACCGCCGTCAACCTGCGCTGGGCGCTGGAGATCGTGCGCGACGCCGTGGCACCGCTCCCCCCGGCCGAGCGCGCCATTGCGGCCTATGCGACGGCCGATCGTCTCCATGCCGAGGATATCGAGACCAACGGCACGATGGCGGCGCATGGCGCCCGACTGATCCGCGAGATCTGGGAAGCGAAGGGCCGCTCCGGCCCGGTCAATATCCTGACGCACTGCAATACGGGCTGGATCGCCTGCGTTGACTGGGGCACGGCGCTCGGCGTCGTCTACAGCGCCCATGATGACGGCATTCCGGTCCATGTCTGGGTCGACGAGACCCGCCCGCGCAACCAGGGCGCCAGCCTGACGACGTGGGAACTGGGCTCGCACGGCGTGCCGCACACGCTGATCGCCGACAATGCCGGCGGCCATCTGATGCAGCACGGCAAGGTCGATATCTGCCTCGTCGGCGCCGATCGCGTCACCGCCGAGGGCGATGCCTGCAACAAGATCGGCACCTATCTGAAGGCGCTCGCCGCGCACGACAATCACGTGCCCTTCTATGTCGTGATGCCGAGTTCCACGATCGACTGGCGCATCGGCGACGGCGTCAAGGAAATCGAGATCGAGGAACGTGCCGGCGACGAGGTCACGCATATTTCGGGCATTGCCGGCGACGGCACGATCGTGAAGGTCCGCCTCGCGCCGAAGGGCACCAAGGCCGGCAATCCGGCTTTCGACGTGACGCCGGCGCGGTTGCTCACCGGTCTCGTCACCGAGCGCGGCGTCGCCAAGGCAAGCCGCGACGGCCTGCTCGCGCTCTATCCCGAGCGCCGTTAGCCGGCCCCGGCGCGGCTCAGCCGCCGCTGCCCTGCGGACGCTTGCGCGACGTACCCTGCGTCGCGCCGCCATCCTTGGTTGCGCAGAAGCAAAGCGTGCCGGAGCGAACGAGCCGGCCAGTCGGGCATGTGCCGGCGATCAGCTTGCACTGATTGCCGGTATAGGGCGACGTGCCGGCGTTGGGCGGGGGTGTGACGCGCGGCGGGGTCACAGGGGTGAGCCCGAGCGGCGCGCCGCCACTGCCGGTGAAAAGGTTTTGCGCCGAAGCCGTCCCGGCCGTGAGCACCATCAGGATCGCCAGCATCAGCGGCCGGCTGCGAAAGCTCATGTCATTCCTTTCGGCGTCGAAGGATATCCGCGCCCCGTATCCCTGAACATATCGCTCAAAGAGGCCTTGTCCTGCCTGCCGCACGGGCTTTCGAACAGGGGGAGGCTATGTTAGGAAGGCCACGATCCAAGCGGGGCCGCAACGGTTCCCGCTCCACCAAATATGGTGCCGGCCGGTCGACATGACCATGCCGCGACCGAAGAAGAGGTAGACCGACGGCATGGCAGACCGCCCGTCGAGCTTTGATTATGAAGCTCTGCTCGCCTGCGGGCGAGGCGAATTGTTCGGTGAAGGCAACGCGCAGCTCCCGCTGCCGCCCATGCTGATGTTCGACCGCATCACATCGATCAGCGAAGAAGGCGGCGAATATGGCAAGGGCCATATCCGCGCCGAGCTCGACGTGAAGCCGGACCTCTGGTTCTTCCAGTGCCACTTCAAGGGCGATCCTGTCATGCCGGGTTGTCTCGGCCTCGATGCGCTCTGGCAGATGCTGGGCTTCTTCCTTGGCTGGAGCGGCTCTCCCGGCCGTGGCCGCGCGCTTTCCACCGGCGAACTGAAGTTCTCCGGAATGGTGCTGCCGAGCGTGAAACTGGTCGAATATGGCGTCGACCTGAAGCGTGTCCTGCGCTCGAAGCTGGTGCTCGGCATCGGCGATGGCTGGCTGAAAGCCGATGGCGTCACCATCTATCGCGCCAAGGACCTTCGCGTCGGCCTGTTCCAGGGCGAGGCGCAGCCTGCCGTCGGTTGATCGGCAGGTCCGGCCCGCAAGGGGTCGGAACGGTCGCTAACCGAGCGGTACGCTCTTTCTATTTAAGGACGAGAAAACGATGAAGCGGGTCGTCGTGACGGGGATGGGGATCGTCTCTTCCATCGGCAACAACACCCAGGAAGTGCTGGCGAGCCTGCACGAGGCGAAGAGCGGCATTTCCTTCGTAAAGGACTATGCCGATCACGGCTTCCGCAGCCATGTCGCCGGTGCGCCGACGCTGGATCCGGCCGAGATCGTCGATCGCCGCGCCATGCGCTTCCACGGCGGCGGCACCGCCTGGAACCATGTCGCAATGGACCAGGCGATTCGCGACGCGGGCCTCGAGGAGCGTGAAATCTCCAATGAGCGCACCGGCATCATCATGGGCTCCGGCGGTCCGTCGACGCGCACCATCGTAGAGGCGGCGCAGAAGGCGCTCGCCTCCGGCTCGTCCAAGAAGGTCGGCCCGCTCGCCGTGCCGAAAGCGATGTCGTCCTCGCCCTCCGCAACGCTCTCGACCTGGTTCAAGATCAAGGGCGTGAACTATTCCATCTCGTCGGCCTGCGCGACCTCCAATCACTGCGTCGGCAATGCCTATGAGATGATCCAGTACGGCAAGCAGGACCGGATGTTCGCCGGCGGCTGCGAAGAGCTCGACTGGACGCTGTCGGTCCTCTTCGACGCGATGGGCGCCCTCTCCTCCAAGTTCAACGACCGCCCGGCCGTCGCCTCGCGCGCCTATGACGTCAACCGCGATGGCTTCGTGATCTCGGGCGGTGCCGGCGTGCTGGTGCTCGAAGAACTCGAAGTCGCCAAGGCGCGCGGTGCGCGGATCTATGGCGAGATCGTCGGTTATGGCGTCACCTCCGATGGCGCCGACATGGTTGCGCCGTCGGGCGAAGGTGCGGCGCGCTGCATGCGCCAGGCCATCTCCACGGTCGGCGAGAAGATCGACTACATCAACCCGCACGCCACTTCGACGCCGATCGGCGATCTGAAGGAAATGGAAGCGATCCGTGAAGTGTTCGGCGCCGGCGACGATTGCCCGGCCATTTCGGCGACCAAGTCGCTGACGGGCCATTCGCAGGGCGCGACCGGCGTGCACGAATCGATCTATTCGCTGCTGATGCTCAACAACCGCTTCATCGCGGAATCGGCCAATATCGAAGAGCTCGACCCGGCCTTCGCCGACATGCCGATCGTGCGCAAGCGCATCGACGATGCGAAGATCGACACCGTGCTGTCCAACTCGTTCGGCTTTGGCGGCACGAATGCCTCGCTCGTCTTCCAGCGCTATGTGAGCTAGCGCCCGAACCTGAAACAGTGCACACTGCTTCAGGTCCAGTTCACGTGTTGAAACAATCAGTTAGGCTGCGTGATCGTTTCGGGGGAAGCGGTTGGCTCGAGCAAAAAAGTAGACGAGGATTATGACGGGATCTATCAGCAGCCTGATGAGCGGCAAGCGCGGCCTCGTCATGGGCGTCGCCAATGATCATTCGATCGCCTGGGGCATCGCCAAGACCCTCGCCTCCCATGGTGCCGAGCTTGCCTTCACCTATCAGGGTGACGCCTTTGGCCGCCGGGTCAAGCCGCTGGCCGATTCGGTCGGCGCCAAGCTGCTGCTTCCCTGCGATGTCGAGGACGTCGGCTCGGTCGACAGCGTCTTCGATGCGCTGAAAGCCGAATGGGGCTCGATCGATTTCCTCGTCCACGCCATTGCCTTCTCCGACAAGAACGAGCTCAAGGGCCGCTACGCGGAGACGACGCGCGAGAACTTCGTGAAGACGATGGTCATCTCGTGCTTCTCCTTCACGGAGATCGCCAAGCGCGCCGCGGCGCTGATGACCAAGGGCGGCTCGATCGTGACGCTGACCTATGGCGGGTCCACGCGCGTCATGCCGAACTACAACGTCATGGGTGTCGCCAAGGCGGCGCTCGAATCCTCGGTGCGCTATCTCGCCATGGACTTTGGCTGCGATGGCGTGCGCGTCAATGCGATCTCGGCCGGCCCGGTTCGCACGCTCGCCGGCTCGGGCGTTTCGGATGCGCGGCTCATGTACAATTTCCAGAAGCGCAATTCACCGCTGCGCCGGACCGTATCGATCGAGGAGATCGGCGGCACCGCGACCTATCTGCTGTCGGATCTCGGCGCCGGCGTGACCGGCGAGATCCATTTCGTCGATTCCGGCTACAACATCATCTCCATGCCGCGTCTCGACGAGCTCAAGGTTCAAGAAGCCCACGCCGAAGTGAGCCCGGAAGCCGCGGAATAATCCCTTCGGTGCGATTTTTCCTCTTCGCCCTCCGCCACGCGCGGCGGGATCCTGGCTAACGCACCATGCTTCCCGTCGACGATGTCATCCCGGACCTGAAGCGCGCGCTCGACGATAAGCCCGCTGCCGTGCTCGTCGCCCCACCGGGCGCCGGCAAGACCACGCGGGTGCCGCTCGCGCTGCTGGATGCATCCTGGCGGGACGATCGCCGCATCATCATGCTGGAGCCGCGCCGGCTCGCCGCGCGCGCGGCAGCCCGACGCATGGCGCAGACGCTGGGCGAGGATGTCGGCGGCACGGTCGGCTACCGCGTCCGCCTCGAGCGCAGGATCTCGGCGAAAACGCGGATTGAAGTGGTCACCGAGGGCGTGTTCACGCGCATGATCCTCGATGATCCCGCGCTCGACGGCGTCGCCGCCGTGATCTTCGACGAATTCCACGAACGCAGCCTCGACGGCGATCTCGGCCTCGCGCTCGCGCTCGACAGCCAAGGGGCGCTGCGCGACGATCTCCGCATTCTCGTCATGTCGGCCACGATCGACGGCGCCCGCGTCGCGCGGCTGCTGAACGACGCGCCGGTGATCGAGAGCCTCGGCCGGATGTTCCCGGTCGAGACGCGCCATATCGGACGCGATTCCGCGCGCCGCATCGAGGATGATGTCGCCGACGCCGTGCGCCGCGCGCTCGGCGCCGAGAGCGGCAGCATTCTGGTCTTCCTGCCGGGTCAGGCCGAGATTCGCCGCGTCGCGGAGCGGCTCGAAGGCCGTGTCGGCGCCGATGTCGAAATCGCGCCGCTCTATGGCGCGCTCGATTTCGCCGCGCAGGACCGCGCGATCAAGCCGGCCGCGACGGGAAAGCGCAAGGTCGTGCTGGCGACCTCGATCGCGGAGACGTCGCTCACCATCGAGGGCGTGCGGGTCGTGATCGACAGCGGCCTTGCCCGGGCGCCGATCTATGAGCCGGCCACCGGGCTGACGCGCCTGGAAACCCGCCGCGTCTCCCGCGCCGCCGCCGACCAGCGGCGTGGACGCGCGGGGCGCACCGAGCCAGGGGTTTGCTACCGGCTCTGGGATGAAGGCCAGACGGCCGCGCTGCAGCCCTTCGACCGCCCGGAAATGCTGGAAGCCGACCTCGCGCCGCTGGCGCTCGACCTTGCGAGCTGGGGCGTTTCTGATCCTTCCGGGCTCGCCTTTCTCGATCCCCCGCCGAAACCCGCTTGGGAGGAGGCCGTCGCCCTGCTGCAGCGGCTCGACGCGCTCGATGCTGGCCGCAGGCTGACCGATGAAGGACGCGGGCTCGCGCGCCTCTCGCTTCATCCCCGTCTCGGCCACATGCTGCGCCGCGCCGCGGCACTCGATCTCGGCGGACTGGCCGGCGTGATCGCAGCCGTGCTGAGCGAGACCGGCCTCGGCGGCAATGATGTCGATCTGCGCGAGCGGGTTCGCCGCGTCCTCTCCGCGCGCGATCCGCGCAGCCGCGAATCACTCGGCCTCGCCGCGCGCTGGACGCGCGAAGTCGGCGCCAATCCGGAGGCCGGCCGGGACGCCGCCGAACAAGCCGGCGCCGTGCTCGCCTTCGCCTTTCCCGATCGCGTCGCCATGGCGCGCGGTGCACCCGGCGCCTTCGTCATGGCGAATGGGCGCGGTGGCCAGCTCGATGCGGCCGATGCGCTCGCGCGCGAGCCTTTCCTTGCCGTCGCGAGCCTCCAGGGCGCGGCCGAGAATGCCCGCATCCTGACGGCGGCGCCGCTATCACGCGCCGAGATAGAGGCTGCGTTTCGCGCTGACATCGTCGAGGAGGAGAGCATCGCGTTCGACCCTGCGACCGGCTCGGTCCGTGGCCGCAAGATCCGTCGGCTGGGTCGGCTGATCCTCGGCGATACCGCGATCCAGAAAGTGTCCGACGCGGCGATTGCCGTCGCGCTGCTGCAGGAGATCAAGCGGCGCGGGATCGGCTCGCTCGCCTTCGCCGGCAGCGCCGGAGCGCTCCGCGCGCGCCTCGCCTTTCTGCATGCCCGATTCGGCGACGCATGGCCGGATGTCTCGGACGAGGCCTTGACCGACACGCTGGACGACTGGCTGGCGCCCCATCTCATCGGCAAGCGCAGGCTCGACGCGATCGATGCCGGATTGCTCCATGACGCGCTCTCGGCGCTGGTGCCGTGGGATCGACGGGCCGCGCTCGACCGGCTGGCCCCGACCCATTTCGACGCACCATCCGGCTCGCGCCTGCCGATCGATTATTCCGACCCGAATGGCCCGGTGCTGGAAATCCGCGTCCAGGAACTGTTCGGCCTCGATCGGCACCCAGCCGTCGGTGACGGAGCGGTGCCCTTGACCGTGACGCTGCTTTCGCCGGCGCATCGGCCGATCCAGATCACCAAGGATCTGCCGGGCTTCTGGCGCGGGTCATGGAAGGACGTGCGCTCCGACATGCGCGGACGCTATCCCAAGCATGTCTGGCCCGACGACCCCGTCTCGGCGCAGGCGACCAACCGGGCAAAGCCGCGCGGCACGTGATAGAATCAAGCGGATATCACACGGCCCGCGTGCTGCGCGGCGCTCGAACCAACCGAGTCCAGGGAGGCAGGGCATGACCCCTCCGGCGATCAAGCCCGATCCGCGCGCAATCGACGCCTTCGTGACCGAGGATATGATCCTGGTCAGCCTCGCCGATGGCCGCGAACTCTCCGTACCGCTCGCCTGGTCGGAAAAGCTCCTCGCCAGCAGCGAGGCCGAACGCGCCAACTGGCAGCTCGTCGGCACCGGCGAAGCGTTGCGCTGGCCCGATGTCGACGAGGAAATCGCCGTCGTCAGCCTGATGCGGGTCGCCTGAGGCAACTATCTGCGCCAGTGGCGCCCTTCCGTCACCACGCCGAAGAGTTCGGGCGTGCGGGCATAGGCTGCGATCCCCGCAAGGGCCGGCGCCGGATGAACGATGACCGAGGTCGGCATCTTGTCCATCAGCGCCTGGTGCGGCGCCTTGTCGATGAAGGCCTCGCGGAAACCGCTCTCCTTGATGAAGGGCGCGATCTTGGCGGCGATGCCGCCAGCGAGGAACACGCCGCCACGCGCCATGAAGGCGAGCGCCAGATTCCCGGCGAGGCGGCCGAGATGAATGCAGAAGAGCGACAAGGCCTCCTCCGCCGCGCCGTCGGACCCGCCGAGCGCCGCCGCCGTGATCTCGGAGGGATCATCGAAGCGCGCCCGTGCGCCGTCGGCCGCAATGATCGCGCGGTAGAGGCGGACGAGGCCCGCGCCGCAGAGCAGCGTTTCGCCCGCTATGCGACGGTAGGGACCCGTGCCGAAGGGTTCCTCGATATGCGGCCAGATCGCGAAATCGCGGGCCGTGACCGGCGCGAGATCGACATGGCCGCCCTCGCCCGGCACGGGAAACCACGTGCCGCGCGCATGAATGAGAGCCGCCGCGCCGAGGCCCGTGCCCGGCCCGACCACGACCTGGGCCGCATTGGCGACAGGCTCTCCGCCGCCGACGCGCACGAGGTCCTCCTCGCCGAGCGCCGGAAGGGAGAGAGACAGCGCCTCGAAATCATTGAGCAGGATGACTTCGTCGAGGCCGAGCCGCGCGATCATCTTCTTCGGCTCGACCACCCAGGGGCAATTGGTGAGCGGCACCTGATCGCCCTGGACGGGGCCCGCGAGCGCCAGCACGGCCGAGCGCGGCTTGGCATGCGGCAGGACGGTCGCCTCGATGGCGTCGTCAATCGCCGGAAAATCGGCCGTCTGCGCGTTGGGAAAACGCACGACCTCGCCGGTCGCATCGGGCACCAGTGCGAAACGGGCATTGGTCCCACCGATATCGCCGATCAGCGTCGGGAAGGGAACGAAGGCGCGGTCGGCGGTTTCTTGGATCATGATGCCTTGTGCGTAGGGGGTCAGATCGGGCGCTTCAGCGCGCCGTGATTGGCGAGAACGAGTTCCGCGGTCGCCCGGTTGAGCGCCATCGGGATGTTGTAGAGCTCCGCGAGGCGCGTCAGCGCCTTGACGTCGACGTCGTGCGGCATGGGCGTCAGCGGATCGACGAAGAAGATCAGGCCCGAAACGCGCTCTTCCGCAATCAGTGCGCCGATCTGCTGGTCGCCGCCGAGCGGGCCGCTCTTCAGGCGCGTGATTGGCAGATTGGGCAGCGCCTCAGCGATTCGCGCGCCTGTCGTTCCGGTCGCGAAGAGGTCGTAGGCGGAGAGACGATCGGCATGCGCAACCGCGAAACGGACCATGTCGTCCTTCTTCTGGTCATGCGCGACGAGTGCCAAGGCGGGCCGAAGCGGCACCGTCGTCGTCACCATCGTGATGCTCATGCGCCCCTCCTCAGGATCACCCGCCGCGCCAGTGATAGAAAGATCGGGGTCCGAGGAAAAGCCGAAAGTGCAGAAAAGGGTCAACAAAGACCATTGCCGACGTCCGATCATCGAGATCGCGACCCGGCCGACCATCATCCCGCGACGTCATGCGGCACTGCGGCCTGCATGCGATTTCCGTTTCAAATCCTGCTGCGGCGACTATTCTCGGTTGTCAGCGCATCCGCTGGCCCGATCGGCGTGCCCGAGGGCCGGACTGCGCGGCATCATTTGCCCAAAGGAGCCCCCGACTTGGACGCAGAACTCTTCGAACGCGCCAGCGCCGTGCGCCAGAATGCGCACGCACCTTATTCGCACTTTCTCGTCGGCGCCGCGCTTCGCACGGAAGATGGCGCCATCTTCGCCGGCGCCAATGTCGAGAATGCGTCTTTTCCGGAGGGATGGTGCGCCGAGACCTCCGCGCTCGGGCAGATGATCTCGCAGGCCTCGACGGCCAGCGGCCGCCGCGTGGCGGCGATCACCGTCGTCGCAGACCGGGTCGATGGCGGTATCGTCTGCACGCCGTGCGGGGGCTGCCGCCAGCGGCTGAAGGAATTCTCGACGGCGAGCACCGTGATCGAATGCGTCGACCCGACCGGCAAGGGCCAGACCTTCTCGATCTCAGACCTGCTGCCGGCGAGTTTCTTCGTCGAGACCTACGCGCCCTGAGGCGCCAGAAGGCCGTCATTGCCGCCGCGAGCGGAATGACGGCCCCGATCGCGTCTCAGACCCAGCCGCCATCGACGATATAGGCCTGGTTGGTGCAGCCAGACGCTTCATCAGAGGCGAAGAACAGCACCGGCTTGGCGATATCGTCCGGGTAGAGCTTGCGCTTCAGGCACTGCTTCTGCATCAGGTCGGCCTCCGCCTCGGGCGTCAGCCAGAGGTCGATCTGGCGCTGCGTCATGATCCAGCCGGGAACGACCGAGCAGACGCGGATGTTGAACGGGCCGAGATCGCGCGCGAGGCTGCGCGTCAGGCCGAGCACCGCCGACTTCGCCGCCGAATAGCCCGGCATGCCGCCCTGGCCAACCAGCCAGGTGACCGAGCCCATATTGATGATCGAACCGCCGCCGGCCGCCTTCATGTCGTCCATGACGGCCTGCACCGCGAAGAACTGATGGCGCAGGTTGACGTTCATGCGCTCGTCCCAATATTCGGGCGTCACATCCTCGATCTTGTGGCGCTGGTCATGAGCGGCATTGTTGACCAGGATGGTGATGGGGCCGAACTTCGCGCGCACATTGCCGATCGCGGTGCGAAGCGCTGCGATGTCGCGCAGATCGCAGGGTTCGAAATGCACGGAGCCGCCGGCTGCGGTCAATTCCTCGACCAGCTTCTCCGAGGGCTCCTTCGCAATGTCGAGGAAGCCGACCTTCGACCCCTGCGCGACGAAGTGGCGAACGATCGCCTCGCCGATGCCGCTGCCGCCGCCCGTGACGAGAACAGTCCGGCCCTTCAGGCTCGGATAGATGGCGCCCGTCGTCATGATCGATTCCTCCGTCGATTTCTCGCATCTGATCTACGGCCCGCAGGCCGCGCGTGCCTCTTTTAGGCCAAAGCCAAAGAGGGGGGAACTCGGAATCTGAGGGGCGCACGTCAATCCGTGTCGAAGCCTGTTCCCTGACGCGCCGTTTCCCCGGCCCGCATGATAAGGCCGTATGAATAGAGCGGCCGGAGCGGGAGAATCAGGCGAATGGCGAGCGGGGGAAGCGAGCAGCGGACCACCATGCTGGACGCGATCGAGCAGGGTATCCGCACCTTCGAGGGCATCGACGCCAGCGGGCTCGATTTCTCCAGGCTTGACCTGACGGGCATCTCGTTCCAGCGCTGCCAGTTCGCCGGCTGCGATTTCACGGCCGCCACGCTGAACGAGACGCGGTGGACCGGCTGCCGGCTCGGCGGCGCGACCTTCCGGTCGGTCGAGGCACTCGACTCGCAGTTCGAGGCCTCGGACCTCGCCAATACCGACTGGTCGCGATCGCGGCTCGCCCGGACGCGCTTCACCCAGTGCAAGCTCACCGGCGCCAATTTCGCCGAGAGCGGCCTGATCGGGACCGAGTTTGCGGAATGCCTGCTCGTCAGCACCTTCCTGCCCAAGGTGTCGTTCCGCAACAAGACGCTGCTGCGGATGGACTTCAGCGACGCCGAATTGCGCGAGTGCGATTTTCGCGACGCGACCTTTGAGGATTGCAGCCTGCGCGGTACGATCTTGCGCAATTGCCGCTTCGAACGGGCCGATCTCAGGAGCTGCGATCTCGGCGCCCTCGATCTCGCCGCCGCCGCGACGCTGAAAGGCGCCATCATATCGCGGAGCCAGGCGACCGACCTGCTCTCGAATTTCGGCCTGCAGGTTCTCTGACGGGCGGGCCGCCTTTCGCTCCCGAAAGACGCGATCGAATGTCGGTGCCCGTCGCCTCCATTCGTCCTTGGCCTGGAACGGTGAGCCATATCGCCGCTAACTGAAAAGGGCACTCCATGCGCAGATTGATCCTGAAGATGTCGATGTCACTCGATGGCTTCGTCGGCGGGCCGAACGGCGAGGTCGATTGGCTGATGAAGGGCTTCGACGACGCGGCGAGCGCCTGGATCATCGAGGGGCTCTGGCGAGGAGGCCTCCACATCATGGGGAGCCGGACCTATCAGGACATGGTCGCCTACTGGCCGTCCTCGACCGAACCCTATGCGCCGCCGATGAATGCGATCCCCAAGGTCATCTTCTCCCGGCGCGGCACGCTTGCGCCCCCCGGCGCCGAGCCGACAGTGCATGCGCTCGACGATGCCGCGAGGCTGCATGAACGGACGGACGGCGCGCCTCCGGACCCGGCGATTCTGGCCGAGTGGACCAGTTCACGCGTGGCGAGCGGCGATATCGCCGAGGAAATCACCAAGCTGAAGGCCGAACCCGGCAAGGACATCATTGCCCATGGCGGCGCGAGCTTCGCGCAGAGCCTGGTCGCGACCGGCCTGATCGACGAATATCAGCTGATTATCCACCCGGTCGCGATCGGCCGGGGTCTGCCGCTGTTCTCCAAGCTCGAAAAGCCGCTGGAACTGACCCTGGTGAGCCAGACACCCTTCCCCTCCGGGGCCGTCGCGCATGTCTACCGGCCGCGCTGATCGGCGGGGCGAGCGCTCGGTTCACCGTGTCGTGACCGATGTGGCTGTAACGAAACGGGCTTCGCTAACGTAACTCCGACGAACCAACCTCTTCGCATGATCGCGAAGCACCGGGAGTATCGTCATGATCACACGCCGCAATGCCCTGCTCGCGCTGGGTGGCTCGAGCCTCGCTCTCGTCCTGGCGGGTCGGATCGGCCGGACCACGCCGGCCGAGGCCGCCGAAACCTTCGAGATCACCAAGACGGAGGCCGAATGGCGCAAGATCCTCACCGCCGATCAGTTCGACGTGCTGCGCCGGGAAGGGACCGAGACACCGTTCACCAGCCCGCTCAATCATGAAAAGCGCGCGGGAACCTTCGATTGCGCGGGCTGCGCGCTGCCGCTGTTCTCGTCCACGACGAAATATGACAGCGGCACGGGCTGGCCGAGCTTCTGGGCGCCACTCGACAATGCGGTCGGCACGCGGAAGGACACCTCACTCTTCATGACGCGCACCGAGGTGCATTGCCGCCGCTGCGGTGGCCATCTCGGCCATGTCTTCAATGACGGACCGGAGCCGACGGGCCTGCGCTATTGCATGAACGGCGTCGCCATGACCTTCGTGCCCGCCGGCGCCGCCTGAATCACTCCATTTGAAACGCGGGAAGCGGCCTCTGATCGGCCGCTTCCTTTGTACCAGGCGCTCAGGATTTCGTCGCGCCGACGAGAACGGGATCCTTGCGATACTCGTTCGGGAAGACCTGCGACAGGTTCTCGACCTTCGGCAGATCATTATAGACGATATAGGGATAGCTCGGGTTCAAGGTCAGGAAGTCCTGATGATAGGCCTCGGCCGGATAGAAGCCCTTGAACGGCTCGATCCGGGTGACGATCGGCGCCGGGAACAGCTTCGCCTTGTCGAGCTGCGCGATATAGCTTGCGGCGACTTTCGCCTGCTCCGCGTTCATCGGGAACAGCGCCGAGCGATATTGCGTGCCGGTGTCGGGCCCCTGGCGGTTCAGCTCGGTCGGATTGTGGGCGACCGAGAAATAGATCTGCAGCAGACGGCCATAGCTGACCTCGCGCGGATCGAAGGTGATCTGGACCGATTCCGCATGGCCGGTATCGCCGCGGCTGACCGTCTCGTATTGAGCCGTGTCGGCCGCGCCGCCGGCATAACCGGATACGGCATTCTTGACGCCCTTGACGTGCTGGAACACGCCCTGCACGCCCCAGAAGCAGCCACCGGCCAGGACCGCCACCTCGGACGTGCCGCTCGCCGCCTCGTCCACGATCGGTGCGGGGATCACGACCGCGTCCTCGGCCGCATGGCCGAGCCCATGACCGAACAGGATGAGAATGGGCAACGCGACCAGACCGGCCAGCAGGCCGCGACGAACATTGCGGGCCGGCAAGGCCATCGCCCTGCTTACGGCTTCCGCGCTCATCGACCCCGTGCGACTGGATTGAAACATCATGTCCGATCTCCTCGAAAACTGGGTGTGGACCTTCATGTGGTGTCGGCGGCGTGCCGGTTCACCCGGCACGCGCATTCAAATCCCGGCGTACCATTCGTAGCCGCGATCTTCCCAGAAGCCGCCATTGCCGCGCCCGAACGCGGCGAAGCTCTCGACCGCTTCAATCCGCATCAGATATTTGGCGTGCTTGTAGCCGAGCTGGCGCTCGACCCGCAGGCGCAATGGCGCCCCGTTCGGGATCGGCAGATCGGTACCATTCATGCCATAGGCGAGGATGGTCTGCGGATGGAAGGCATCGACCAGATCGATGCTCTCATAATACTGGCCGGTGCCGTCGAGCGTCTTTTCATATTCATCCGCGCAGTGGAACACGAGATAGCGCGCGTTCGGCTTGAGGCGGGCCGCCTGCAGCAGCAGGCCGAGCGGCACGCCGGTCCATTTGCCGATAGCGCTCCAGCCCTCGACGCAGTCATGCCGGGTGATCTGGGTGCGGGAGGGCAATCGTTTCAGTTCGGCCAGCGAAAGACTGAGCGGCTGGTCGACAAGTCCATCGATGACGAGGCGCCAATCGACGAAGTTGTTTTCGGCAAGCGCCGCATATTCGGCGCTGTCCGGCCTGTGGGTGCCGTTCGACTTGAAGACCGGCGACATGTCGGCCTCGGTGAACTCGCGCGCGAGTGCCTTGTCGGAGAGAAAGAGGCGCTGAGCACCCATGGTGATCGTTTCGCCGAGTTTCAGCACGCGGCTGAAGCTGTCGCTGCCGGTCAGCACGTCGCAGCCGGAAAGCGACAGGCCGGCGCCGATCGTCGAGCCGACGATGAAGCTGCGGCGGGTCAGGAGCTTTTTCATGTCCGCGGTCCTTCGAGCCTGATCGCATAGCGGCCGGTCACCATGGAGCGCAGGTTGTTCCAGACGCCCGATAGCAGGACCATGACGAGGTGCACGATGATGAAGGCGACGATCAGCGTGGCACAGATGAAATGGATGGTGCGGGCCGACTGCCGGCCGCCAAAGACATCGACGAGCCAGGGAACGATCGCATTGACACCGGGCGACATGGTGAGGCCGGTCAGGACCATCAGCGCCAGCAGGACCACGACGCCGAGATAAGCGAGCTTCTGCAACGCGTTGTAGCGACGCGCCGCCTCGCCCTTCGGGAAGTCGAGCCGGGCGTGGGTGATGATCTCATGCCCGATATGGGCCGGCTTCAATTCCTCGAGCTTCGGTGCCAGATCGCGGCGGAAATGGCCCGATATGAAACCGTAGACCAGATAGACGGCACCGTTGATGGCAAAGAGCCAGGCAAAGAAGAAATGCCAGTACCGCCCCATGCCGAGATCGCGATAGCTCGGTATCGTCAGCCATGAGGGAAAGGCACGGGCGCGCTCCTGGCCATTATAGCTCGATACGCCGAGCACGCCGGTCGTCGTCAGCGAGACCGGACCGATCGTCGTGACCCCGCGCAGGCCATCCCCGTCCCGGACGGCTTCGATCGCAATGAACGGCGTGTCGGCATCGGCGCCGTATTGCCCCCAATAGAGCGCGGGGTGCGCATTGAAGATCTGCAGGCCGCTCAGGATGAGGAAGCTCAGGCAGAGGACATTGATCCAGTGCGTGATACGCACGGACAGCGCATGCCGCTTCACCAGGATCCTGGTGGCCGGTCTGGCGTCGGCGTCGATGGTGACCATGTCGGGCCTTCCCTGGTGCGCCTGAACAATGCGTAGCGGACCAGGCGATATGCACCCGGTCCGCCAGCGTGATCGCAACTCGTTATCGAGTGGCCCGTTACTTGGCGGGCGCCATGGCGTCCGGCGCCATCGCATCGGGCTTCATCGCGTCGGGTGCCATGGCATCCGGCTTCATGGCGTCGGAGGCCATCGAATCCGTGTTGCAGGCCTCCGCCATCGCCTGCTTCTTCATCGCGTCCGTCTCCATGTCGGCCTTCTTCAGGCAGTCGGCCATCATGGAATCCGAGGCCATCGCATCGGGCTTCATCGCGTCTTCGGCTTGGGCGATGCCGCCGCCGAGCGTCAGCGCGAACAGGGAAAGGGCGAAAGTCCGGGAGAGCGTGTTCATGATCTGAGACATCCTTGATGGTCGTTTCGCACACGGTTTGTGTGCCCTCTGGGATCGCCACCGGCTTCGGGCCATGGCGAGGCGTTCGGTGACCTTGCGGTCTCCGATCTTCTGAACGTCGCGACGAAGACGCGGCGCTATGATCTCGATGTATTCGGGAGCGGCCTTCGCGGCGTTGGCGCTCGGTCTCGATAGGCAATACGGACGCGCCGCCAGTTTCGTTACAGCCTCACGGCTTCGTGATCGGCGAGGCCGTGCCGTCAGGGCGAATTCATTGCCGGCTTGCGCGCAATGGGAGCAAGCCGTTCTCAGCGCCTCGGAAAATTGGAACGCCGGCTTGGCCGCGCCCGTGTAGGATCCCGGCTGAAACTAGGCGCGGGCCTTCACCGCACGCCATGTCCCGATCGACGGACGTTTTGATGATGTCGTTACTGAGAGCGCATCCGGTCACTGCACGAAGCACGGACCGACCTGCCGCGCGAACGCAGCCGGGCGTTGCGAAACGCCGCGGCACATATCACACTCGATGCGCTGAGTCGCGCGGTTTTACGGGGATTTCGTCCGGCTTTCGCCCCGCGGATTCGTGTTGTCTGGCCCGGCCGGCTGTCTAGCCGACGCATTGTCAGTCCTGCCTTCACCGATCCTTTCGAAAGCCTCCATGTCCGATATCACCCAGGAAAGCGCGCGTGACGCCCGGATCGCCGAGGCGGTGCGCGCTTCGGCCCATGCCATAGAATGGCCGACGCTCACATTGGTCCTCGCCGTCTATTTCGGCTGGGCAGCGGTGACCTATTTTCATGCCGCCATGCCGCTCTGGCTCGTATCACTCGTCGGCGCCGTGCTGATCACGGCGCATTCTTCGCTGCAGCACGAAATGCTGCACGGCCACCCGACCCGCTGGCGCGGATTGAACCGCCAGCTCGCCTCGATCCCACTGTCGCTCTGGCTTCCCTATGAGAGCTACCGGATCTCCCATCTCATCCATCATGTCGACGACCGCCTGACCGATCCGCTCGACGATCCGGAATCCTATTACTGGTCGGAGCAAGGCTGGCGCTCGCTCGGCCCGATCGGCCGCGCGCTGGTCTGGGCGCAATCGACGCTCGCGGGGCGGATGCTGATCGGACCATTCTGGAATATCGGACGGTTCCTGCGCGACGAGGCGGGGAAGATCTGGGCCGGCGATCGAACCACGCGCCGCATCTGGAGCGCGCATCTGCTGCATGTCGCGCCAGTTCTGGCCTGGCTCGTCTTCGTCGCCGACATGAACCTCGCTTTCTATCTCTTCGCGATCGTCTATCCCGGCACCGCCATCCTGCTCATCCGCTCCTTTGCCGAACACCGGGCCGAGGCCAATGTGATCGAGCGGACGGCCATCGTGGAGGGATCGTGGCTGCTCGGGCCGCTGTTCCTGTTCAACAATCTCCACGCCGCCCATCACGCACTGCCGACCAAGCCGTGGTACGAGCTGCCCGCCTGGTATCGCGCCAATCGCGAGCGGCTGATCGCCGAGAATGACGGCCTCGTCTACCGGACCTATTTCGACGTCGCACGGCGCTATCTTTTCACGCCGCATGATCGCCCGAGCCACCCCTTCGGCCGCGCGCCCAGCCGATTGGCGGCGGGTGAGGGGACGGAACCGAACCACGCGGCATGATCGCTTCGCTGCCCATGTATGGCGTCGACCCAGCAGCAGTCGAGCGCTTCTGGGGCGTGCTAGCCGCCAAGCTGGCAGAGCGCGGCCTTGCCGATGTACCGGCCCAGTTGGCATGGCCGGATGACCTCGCCGCCCATTGGCGCGCGCCGGACCTCCTCATCAGCCAGGCTTGCGGCTACCCTCTGGTCCAAGGGCTGTCGCACCATGTCCGCGTGGTCGGCGCCTTCTGCTACGCGGCCGAAGGCTGCACTGGCAGCGATTATCGCAGCCGGCTCGTCACGCGGAAGGACCTCGCGCTCGACGGTATCGCGGATTTTCGGGGCCGGACTGTCGCATTCAACAGCCGCGATTCCCAATCCGGCTATAACGGGCTGCGGGCGCTCGTCGCGCCACTCCAGACCGATGGACGCTTCTTCGGTGCGACGGTCGAGACGGGCGCGCATCGGCGCTCGATCGAGGCCGTGCTGGGTGGTGCCGCCGACATTGCGGCGATCGACTGCGTCACCCTCGCACTCATCGCGCGCAGCGAGCCGGAGATCGTCGCAGGCTTGAAGGATGTCGGCGCCACGGCTCCGGCTCCAGGCCTGCCGGTGATCACGTCCGCCACGACCAGCGACGCCGACCTCGAACGCCTGCGTCAGGCAATCGAGGACACAGTCGCCGATCCGGCGCTCGCCGCCATAAGCGAGGCCCTGCTCATCGCTGGTTTCGAACGGCTGGACCTCGCCGACTATGCGCGCTGCACGGCCATGCGCGATTTCGCGATCGAGCGCGGCTATCCAGAACTGGCCTGAGGCCGCACCTGGAGCGTTTCCGAGCGACGTGGATACCGCTTCGCGTGAAGGAAACGTGGCTAGGGGGCGACCTCGACCACGGCCTCGATCTCGACGGTCATGTTGCCGGGCAAGGACGACATGCCCACCGAGGAGCGGGCGTGACGCCCTTTCTCGCCGAAGACTTCGAGGAAGAGGTCGGAACAGCCATTGATGACCTGCGGGTGGCCGCCGAACTCCGGCACGCAATTGACCATGCCGAGGATCTTGCCGATGCGGACCACGCGATCGAGATCGCCGAGCGCCTTCTTCATGACCGAGATCATCACCAGGCCGGTGATGCGGGCGCGTTCATAGCCCTGCTCGAGCGTCACGTCGCCGCCGACCTTGCCGAGCGCATTGGTGCCGTCCGGCAGCAGCGGCCCCTGCCCGCACATGAAGAGGAGATTGCCCATCTGGACATAGGGAAGATAGGTCCCGACCGGGGTCGGCACCTCGGGAAGTACGAGGCCGAGTGACTGCAAGCGTTGTTCGATGAGCATATGCGCCGTCCTTGTTACGGGCGGCATGCTAGAGCATTTTCACGCCGAGTGAAGCGCGGCCCGAGCGAAGAATTCCAACGATCAGAAGGTAATAGCGCCGGCTGAGAGCACCGGTGGCGCGACGCGCGCCTCGGTCTCCGGCAGAAAGGCCGGCATGTCACCCGACAAAAACGCGGTACGACATGCCGGCAGGCCTCTTCCGTCCTACTCGGACGCTGTGACGGTCGAGGCTGGGGCGAGGAAGCGCTGGAAAACAAAGCCGCGCTTGTCGCCTGAGGTCACTTCGCACCATCCCTTGCACTGGACGATGCTGACATTGTCGCCGGCACCGAGCAGCGCCACGACGGGCGCGCCATTGTCCGGATTGCTGCGCATCTTGACGCCGCTGGTGATGCGGGCCGGACCGGCCGCCAGGGCGCCGACGGCTTGCGTCGTCTTCTTGCGCATCACGGTCGCCGGTGCCGCAGCCGTATCCATCACGAGCGGCTGGGCAATCGCCTGCGGCACGGATGCGACCAGTTCTGATCCAGCGGGCGAGGCGGCCGAAGCGGCGGCCTTGCCGGACGGACCCTGAACCGGGTCATTGTCGGCCCTCACCATATCCGCTGAAGGCGCGGATGCGACCGTGACCGGCTTGGCCATATCGGTCTTCGTCGCCGAGGCTGCTTGGGCGGCAGATGCTGCTTGGGCGGCCGATGAATCGGCCTGAACCGGCTCTGTTCCCGCAGCGTCGGCGGTCGCGCCCGGCGCCGGCAGCATGTCCGTCGGGCGAAGCTGCGGCGGCTCCGCCAGAGCCTGATCCTGTGCTGCCCTGTCATAGGACTGCTTCTGCGGCGCCTCGACCTTTGCGGCCGGAGGCGCAATGCTGGCCGTCGCCGACGGATCGAGCGCTGTCGGGCCCGTCTCCGTATTGGCCGTAACCGATTGAACGGTCAGCAGCACGCCGCCGCCGAAGAGCAGGACAAGCCCGCCGGCAAGCAGGATCTTCCGGCTGAAGCGCAGCACGCCTCCCGATCCATCCACTCGCGTCGGCTGCGCGGGCTCGACCGCGGCGCTCTCGGGACGCGGCACACGGCGCGGTGCCCGGACTTGAGCGCGCGGTGGTTCCGGCACGGGCTCTTCATGAGCCATGCTGGCGGCCAGAGCCTCGGCAAACGCCTCCTGGCGCTGCTGCAGAGACGGAGACGGCGCGCCATCGGGTCTCGCCCGCGACAGGAGCAGCTCGATGGCGAGCCGATCATGATCGGGCGCGTCGCCGTTGCGGATGGCCTCGAGTGGAATCTCGGGAAACTCGGCCGCGAACAGGTCGGGCTCCGACAGGAGTGGCGCCGTGCGGCGCGGCGCCTCGCCGGGCCAGAGCGACGCGACGGACTGGAGATCGCTCATCAGCGCCGCCTCGAGCTCCGAGGCCAGATTTTCGAGCAACGGCGAATCCGCCGCCACATCGGCCGGTGCAGGCCATTCTATCGGTGCGGCGTCTTCCTTTTGGGAAGGCACACGGATGATCAGGTCTTCATCAGACTGACGAAGCGGCTGAAGCACATTGGCCGGAGGGTGTCGATCCACCGGCATGGTGAATTCGCGCCGCCGGACAGCGGCGGACCGGGCGAAATTCGTCATGGGCTTGGTCTCTACTCTGTTTCGACATGTACCCCCATACCCGCCAAAACACTCCCGATTTCTTCCTTGGTTAATGCTCTCTAACTACATAACAACATTAGAATAACACGACATATTCCGCTCAGTCATTCACGATCGACCGAACGTAATATGCTTATATGAATGACAGCGAAATGCGGCGACACTTAGTCCTCTATCGATGACGTGGGCGTCAACGCAGGGGCGACAGCGATCGTCTGATGTGGACTCTACGACACGGCGCGCGAACGCTGGCCGTTCAAGGTGCGCAGCGTGAAGAAATAGACAGGCACGCCCGAGATCAACACCAGCATGGCCGCGAAGGGCGCGGCGGCGGCATAGGCGCTGTCATTGGTATGCGACCAGACTTCGGTCGCGAGCGTGGTAACGCCGGTCGGCGCCAGGATCAGCGTGGCGGTCAGCTCGCGCATCAGTTCCAGCGCCACGAGCGCGAGCGCGGCACCAAGGCCGGGCGCCAGCGCCGGCAGTGTTACCGACAGGAAGGCGGCCGCCGGGCCGCGGCCGAGTGTTCGTGCAACTTCTTCGATCTCGCGCGGCACCAGTTCCGCCGAAGCGCGGATCGCGGATTGCGCAAGCGGCATGAACAGGATCGCATAGGCGGCAAAAACCAGCGTGGATGTCTGGTAGACGGCCGGCAAGACGCGGATCGCGATATAGACCAGCGCCAGCGCGACGACGAGACCGGGCAGCCCATGCACGATATAGGGCAGGCGATCGGCGAGACGCGCGATCGGGCCGCGGCTCTTCAACGCCAGCAAGACCAGCGGCAGCGCGACCAGCGTCGTGACGAGCGTGCCGGGAATGGCGAGCGACAGCGAGCCCCAGAGAGCGGGCACGATGGCATCGAGCCCGCGCCCGGCAGAAACGCCCTTGACCAGCCAATAGAGCAGCCGGCCGAACGGCACGCCGAGCGAGACGATGGCGAGCAGGACGAACACCAGCATGATGAGCGGCTTGGCGCGCCCGAGGCGCACGGGCGATCCGCGCCGCGCCGTATTGCGGCCGACCTTGGCGAAGCGGGCGCCCTTGCGCAGCCGCATCTCGGCCCAGGCCACCGGCAGGCAGAGCAGCATCAGCACGGCGGAGAGCACCGCCGCCGAGGCGTTGTCGAATTGCAGCTCATATTGCTGGAAGATCGCGGTCGTGAATGTCTGCACGCGCAGGAGCGACAGCGCGCCGAACTCGGACAGCATATGCGCCGTCACCAGCAGGGCTGCACCGCCGAGTGCCGGCAGCATGCGCGGTACCACGATCGCCACGAAGCTCTGCCATGGCCCATGACCGAGCGAGCGGGAGACCTCCTCCATGCCGGGATCCATACTGCGCAAGGCCGCCGCCGCTGGCAGGAAGACCAGCGGGAAGCTCTCCATGGTCAGGATCAGGATGGCGCCGGGCAGTCCCTGGAATTCCGGCCCGAGCGACTTCCACGCGAAGCTCGCCACAAAGGCCGGCATGGCCAGTGGCAGGCTGCAGAGCACACGCCAGAGCGCGGGCATGGGCAGGTCGCAGCGCTCCGTGCACCATGCGGCGGCAAAGCCGATGAGGACGGAGAAGAGCGTGACGCAGACCGTCAGGGTCGTCGTGTTGACGAACAGCAGCACCGTGCGCGGCCGCAGCAATTCGGCGACGATGCCGCTCCAGCCTGCATCCCAGGAGCGGATCAGCACATAGACCACCGGCAGCGCGATCAGCACTGTCGGCACCAGGGCGGCGAGAATGAGCAGCAAAGACGGGCGGCCGACGCGGCGCCAGCGGCGGCGCGCCGGGACGACCCCGCCCGGAACCTCGCCGAGAAACTCGCTCATCGAGGGTGCCTCAAGCCAGGTCCGCCTCGCGCAGCAGAGCGAGCGCATCCTCGGCGGTGCCGAGTTGCGCCGGCGTGACCGGCGCCGGGTCGAGCTGGTCGAACGGCGTCAGCGGGAACGGCGAGACGACACCCGGCCGCAGCGGATATTCGGCGATCGCGCCGACAATGGCCGCCTGCCCTTCCGCGCTCACCATGAAGGCGACGAATTTCTGCGCGGCGTCCGCGTTCTTCGAGGTCTTCAGCACGCCGGCGCCGGAGACCGTGATCAGCGTGCCGGGATCGCCATGGCCGATATTGTGGATCGCCGACTGCATGTCGTCGGCACCGATCTCGCGGGCGAGTGCATGCCAGTAGTAATTGTTGCTCAGCGCCGTCTCGATCTCGCCGCTCTCCACCGCCTCGACGGCGGCCGAGTCGGAATTATAGACGCGGCCATATTGTTTCAGCCCCTTCAGCCAGGCGAGCGCAGCGTCGCGGCCCTTGAGCAGCGAGACGGCAACGATCTGCTGCTGGAAGGCGCCGCTGTTCGGCGCGAAGGCGACCTTGTCGGCCCAGGCTTCCGCCGCGAAATCCAGCACCGAGGGCGGCAGCGATGCGGGCTCGATCATGCTCTTGTTATAGACGACGACGCGGCAGCGCGCCGTCGCGCCGGTCCATGTGCCGTCCTTCGCGTGATAGGTCTCGGGCACGGCGGCCAGCGTGTCGGCGGCGAGCGGCACGAGCAGGCCTTTTTCGGCGATTGCCGCGAGCGATGGGCTTTCCTCCGACCAGAAGACATCGGCCGGCGAATTCGGCCCTTCCTCGATCAGCTGGCTCGCGAGTTGTGCGCTGTTGCCGTTGCGGGTGGCGACTTCGATGCCCGTCGCCTGCGTGAAGGCGGCGACCAGCGCCTCGACCGGCGGACGGTGCTGGCCATTGTAAAGGGCGAGACGGACCGTGTCGGCGCGCGCCGGCAGCACCGCACCCGAAAGGATCGCCACGCCGCCAAGTCCGGCGCCTGCAATCAACTGACGCCGCGTGACGTCATACATTAGAATAACTCTATGTTATTATTGCCGATTGTTCGAGCGAACGAATACCTCCCCGCCCTATCTGTCAACCATCGAGCGCAAGAGGCGGGGCAATTGCGACGACACACCGCTTGCCCCCTTGCACGCGAGGCGACGGCGGCGCCGCAGGGACCACTCGTTCAGGCTCGTATCTTCGATCCTTGCGGATCATAGAGCGCGTCGAGATGGACCTCCGCCGGATAGCGTTCGCCGGCGATTTCCAGCTCATAGGCACCAGTGAGCACGTAGTCGCGGTCTACGCCCGCCGGATTGCGGACATAGCCATAGCCGATCGGCTTTTCGACCGTGTAGCCATAGCCGCCACTGGCGAGCCAGCCGACGCGCTCGCCATTGCGATAGATCGTCTCGCGCCCGAGCAGGACGAGCGAGGGATCGACGGTGGTGAAGGCGGCGAGCAGGCGCGGCAGCGGCCGGGCAGCCTGCGCCTCGATCGCGGCGCGGCCGAGAAACGGTATCGGCTTCTTGAGCTTCACGAACATGCCCATGCCGGCGACCAGCGGCGAATGATCGGGGCCAATTTCGGCGCCCCAGGCGCGATAGCCCTTTTCGAGGCGGAGCGATTCAATCGCGCGATAGCCGGCAAGGCGCAGACCGAGCGGGCGTCCGGCCTCCATGAGCGCCTCGTAGAGCGTCAGCGCGAATTCGGTCGGCACGTGAAGCTCCCAGCCGAGCTCGCCGACATAGGTGACACGAAGCGCCAGAACCGGGCAGCCGGCGATCTGCAACGGCCTGGCGCGGCCGAAGGGGAAGGCCGCGTGCGAGATGTCGTCGCGCGTCAGCCCCGACAGGATCTCGCGCGCCTTCGGCCCCATCAGCACGAGCGTCGCAAATTGCGAGGTGACGTCGGAAAGGCGCGCATCCATCCCGGCCGGAATGTTGGACGCGATCCAGTGGAAGTCGTGCGTCGCGAAGCCGGTGCCGGTGACGACGTAATATTTGTCGACGGCAAGGCGGGAGACGGTCAGGTCGCATTCGATGCCGCCGCGATCGTTCAGCATCTGGGTATAGACGAGATGGCCGACGGGCTTCGCCACGTCGTTCGCGGCGATCCAGGAGAGCGCGGCTTCCGCGTCGCGGCCGACGAGCTCGAACTTGGCAAACGAAGTCTGGTCGAAGAGGACGGCGGCCTCGCGCGCGGCCTTGTGCTCGCGGCCAACGGCGCCGAACCAGTTCTGCCGGCCATAGGTATAGTGATCCTCCGGCACCTCGCCCGCCGCGAGGTCCGCAAACCAATTGGCGCGTTCAAAGCCGAGCTTTTCGCCAAACGCCGCGCCTTCCGCCTTCAGCCGGTCATAGAGCGGCGAGCGGCGGAGCGGGCGGCCAGAATGATGCTCCTCGAATGGCCAGGCCATGGTGTAGTGCTTGGCATAGGCTTCGAGCGTGCGTGTCCGGATCCAGCCGAGATCCTGGTGATTGCGGCCGAAACGGCGGATGTCGACCGGCCAGAGATCGAAGGGCGGCGCACCCTTGGCGACCCATTCCGCCAGCGCCATGCCGGCACCGCCACCGGACGCGATGCCGAAGGCGTTGAAGCCGGCGCCGACAAAGATGTTCTTCACCTCCGGCGCTTCGCCGAGGATGAAATTGCCATCCGGCGTGAAACTCTCGGGGCCGTTGATGAACTGGCGGATGCCGACCTCGCCCAGCGCCGGCACGCGGCCGAGCGCCTGCTCCATGATCGGCTCGAAATGGTCGAGGTCGTTTTCGAGCAGCTGGAATTCGAAATCGCTCGGCAGCGGATCGACGTCCCAGAGCTTGGGATTGGGCTCGTAGCCCCCCATGACGAGCCCACCGACCTCTTCCTTCCAATAGGTGAGCCGATCGGGATCGCGCAGCGTCGGCAGGCCGGGCGTGACGCCCGGCACCGGCTCGGTGATCAGATATTGGTGCTGCACCGAGACGAGCGGGATGTTGACCCCGGCGAGCCGCCCGATCTCGCGCGACCACTGGCCGGCGCAGATCACCAGCTTGTCGCATTCGACCTGGCCCTGATCCGTCACCACCGCCGCGACCTTGCCATCCTCGACCACGACATCGAGCACGCTGACGCCCTCGCGGATTGTCACGCCCTTCATGCGCGCGCCCTTGGCGAGCGCGGCCGAGATATCGGATGGCGACACCTGCCCGTCGGTCGGCAGGAAGGCCGCGCCGACGACATCGTCGATCTGCATCAGCGGCCAGAGGTCCTGCGCCTCCTTTGGTGACAGCAGGTGCATTTCGAGACCGAAGGAGCGCGCGGTCGTCGCCTGCCGCTTCACCTCGGTCCAGCGCTCGGGATTGCAGGCGAGGCGGAGGCCGCCATTTCGCTTCCAGCCGGTCGCCTGCCCGGTCTCCGCTTCGAGCCGGTCATAGAGCGCGACCGAATAGCCGAGCAATTGGGTGATGTTGGCGGATGTGCGCAATTGTCCGACGAGGCCGGCGGCATGCCAGGTCGAGCCGGATGTGAGCTTGCCGCGCTCGAGGAGCAGCACGTCGCTCACGCCCATGGCGCCCAGATGAAAGGCGACCGATGCGCCGACGATGCCGCCGCCGATGATGACGATCTTGGCGGATGAGGGAAGGTCGGTCATGTGCGTTCCATCACATCGAACAGCGCCAGCGCCGCCTTGAAGCGCGTGAGATATTCGTGGGTGTAGGCTTCGTAGTTGAAGTTGAGCGGGCTGTGCATTTCGGACACCATGCTCCACATCGCCTCGCGCAGCAGGGAGGCTGCCGTCATCGCGGCCGATTTGCGGCGCAGCTCGTCGGTGACCGGCCGCTCGAAATAGAGTTCCAGCAGCCTGTCGCGCGCGTCCTCGCCGAGCGCGCTGTTGGAGGCGAGACCGCCGAGATCGAAGAGCGGCGAGTTGAAGCCGGCATAATCCCAGTCGACCAGCCAGAGCCGCGTGCCGTCATCGATGAAATTGGCGGCCAGAAGATCATTATGGCCGAAGACCAGCTCGATCGGGCCGACGGCGACCTCGAGCCGGTCGGCCGCATCGAGCAGGTCGACCAGCATCGGCAGATAATGGCTCTCATCGTCCTCGAGCTGGTGGGTGTAGTCGCGGATCACCTGGAAGGCCCAGAACATCGGCGCCGGGCCGCGGAAGAAGCGCGGAATATCGCGATGCGCCCGGCGAACGAGCTGGACCAGCCGCGGCAGGTTGCGCGGATCGCGGATGTCCTCGGGCGTGAAGGTGCTGCCCTCGATGAAATCCATGACCAGCGCACCGGGCTCGGCATAGGCGACAATGGGCGAAACGCCGGCCGACGCGGCCGCCTGGCTGGCCGCAAGTTCGTTCGCCCGCACGATGCCATGCACGGGAATATCGCCACCGATGCGGACGACGAATTTGCGCCCCTGATCCTCGACGACGAAATTGGTGTTGGTGAGCCCGCCCGGCAGGGGCTGGGGATCGACCGGCCTGCTCCAGAAGGCGAGCGACGCGGCGAGGGCGCGCGGATCTCTGTGGTCCGACATGAACGGGCGTTCCGGACTGGGAGGGATGTCACGCGACAAGGGACCTCGTCGCAGCCCTATCTCAACCCGGTGTCGGCAGAGGACGCAAGGGGATATCAGGGCGGAGCGGAGAGGGGTTGGCCCGGGGGTCTCGGTTGTAACCCCTCTCCGTCCGAATCGAGCTGACTACGCAATACCTGAACATCAGCTTGGCCTTACAGTCGCAATCCGCCTGCCAAGCCGATCGGCGTCATGAGCCACCAGATCTGGATCAAGTTCGACTGAAAATCGCCACATCTAGGTAAGGTTAACGTTCGATTCAGAGGTCGCGCATTGCAATTTGCGAGACCTCTCGCATTCTGCAACGGCGATCGCGGCCCGAGGCTATCATGGGCACGAAGCTTGGCATGCGCCCGCTGCCCCCCGGGGCCGGCAGGACGGACCCTCACGCCGTTGCCGGGCCGCCTTTCGCGCGGCAAGCCCGGCATTCATCATTCCGCCTCAGTGTGTTGACGCGCGAACTCCCTCACCGCGATCAGCGCCGGCATGAGCGCCCGGCCGGAAGCGGTCACTTCATATGCGACATGCGGCGGCTGCTCCTGGAAATCCTGCCTTGCGACCAGGCCGTCCTGCTCCAATTGCCTGAGATGCTGCGTCAGCATCTTCTGTGAGATCCCCGGTATATCCCGCAATAATTGCGAGCTCCGCATCGTCGGTTCTGCGAACAGGCGAAACAGGATCGGCAGCTTCCATCGTCCACTCAGCATCTGGATAACTCGGGAAACATGCGCCGCCGATCCGTCCGGGCCAAGACAAGTGCGCCGGTCTTCGTGCTCGATGGGCACTTTAAGGTGCGTAATGGCCTCTTCCATCGACCTGTCCTTCTATGGGCTCCGGACAGGCATATGGGGAAACATGCGATGGATTTGAACCTAGACGGCAAGGTCGCTCTGATCACCGGCAGCAGTAAAGGGATCGGCGAAGCAATCGCCCGGGGGCTCGCGCGAGAAGGCGCGATCGTAATCGTCCACGGTCGCAACCGAACAAGAACCGAGGAAGTCGCCGAGGATATCAAGGGTCGAGGCGGCCGTGCCCACGCCGTGGTCGGCGATCTGACCCACGAAGGCGACGTGCAACGTCTCGTCGACCAGACGCAGGCCCTCGTGAGGCCAGTCGAGATATTGATCAACAATGCGGGCGGTTCCGGCGAAACGGAGGACTGGTCAACGACCCGCCCGGAGACATGGGCAGCGGGTTATGATCGAAACGTCCTCGCCGCGGTGCGGGTCACGACCCGCCTGCTGCCGGGCATGCGGGCGGCAAAATGGGGAAGGATCGTCAACATCTCCAGCCTTGCGGCTTTGATGCCGCCGGCCAGAAGGCCGGACTATGCTGCAGCCAAGGCGGCCATGATCGCCATGACGGCCTCGCTGGCGAAGGCCGTCGCATTGGACGGCATTACGGCAAACACCGTCTCGCCGGGAACAATCCATAGCGCCAGCCTCGATGAAGCCTTCCGCAAAGTCGCGTTGAATGAAGGGCTGGCGGCGGACGCGCCATGGCCGGACATCGAGCGGATCGTGCTGCCGATGTTTGCCGACGTTCCGTTGGGGCGGGTCGGAACGCTCGAAGAAATCGCCGACGCCGTCTCGTTCCTCGTCAGCCCGCGCGCCAGCTACATCACCGGCGCCAATCTGAGACTCGTTGGCGGGATGTGGCCCGGCCTGTAACCTCGACTTTGGCCGCCCTGCCTCTTCGGGCCCGCCATCGCCGATGGCGATGAGGGCCCGAGCGGTGCCTCGGCCCGTTCCGGCTATTCCGCCGCCATGCCGAGGCGGGCGTCGCGGCCCTGCCGCGGCAGAGCGAGCCAGACATCGAGGAACGCGTCGAGAAAGGCGGAACTCTCGACGTCGTAGAGCGCCCGGCCCTCGATATGATGGCGGCGCTCCTGGGCTCCCGGCAGCGAAAACCGCTCGGCGCCGCGTGTCGTCCACCGCACCATCATGGCCAGCGTCAGCTCGATATGGAACTGGAACGCGAAGGCGGACGGCCCGTAGCGAAAGGCCTGGTTCTGGAACAGATCGCCCGCCGCGAGCAGCGTCGCGCCGGCCGGCAGTTCGAAGCCTTCATTGTGCCACTGGTAGATCTGCTGCGGCCAGGTGCAGAGCGCCTGGCCAGCCTCGGTGGCGCGGAGCGGATAATAGCCGATCTCGACCAGCCCATCGGGCCGCCGGCTGACCCTGGCGCCGAGATGGCGGGCGAGCATCTGCGCGCCCAGGCATATGCCGAGGAGCGGCGCCTCCTCGGCCAGCGCAACCCGCAGCCAGTCGATCTCGCCGCGGACATAGGGCTCATCGTCATTGGCGCTCATCGGGCCGCCGAAGACGATCGCGCCGGCATGCCCGTCGAGCGTCGCAGGGAGGGCATCGCCGAAGCGGGGCCGGCGAATATCGAGCTTATGCCCCCGAGCGACTAGCCGCTGGCCAACACGGCCGGGGGTGGAATGCTCTTGATGGAGGACGATCAGGACGGGCGGCTTCATCGGCTCCGCTGCGGCGCAACAAGGTGATATCGCCGATGCTAGACGATCGTTCTCAATCCGCCAATGCCGGTCCTCAGCTCAGGACCGGCGCGCCGCCCGACTGAATGATCTTCTTCAGGCGGATGCGCTCGCGGCTCGAAACGCCCAGGAGTTCCGCGACCCGCCAGATCACGTTCTCCTCGAATTCATGCACGTGGTCATCCTGGTAGACGAGGTCCCACATCATGGCGATGATCTGCTCGCGGCCGTCATCGTCGAGGCGATCCTTGAGGATGCTCGTGAAGCGATAGAGATCGACGGCCTCGTCATCGGCCGTCTCCGCCTCGCGGATCAGGTCCTCGGTCTCTTCCTCGGCAAGCGCATAGCGCGCCTTCAGCAGATCATGCAGCCGCGTCCGTTCCTTCTCGGAGACCGAGCCGTCCACGGCGATCACATGATAGAGCAGCGCGGCCGCAGCCAGCCGATGGTCGTCCTCGCTGAAACGCCGTTCTTCATCGGCGCCGGTCAGTTCGGAAAGGAAGCTGCGAAGCGCCTTCAGCATAAGCCTTCTCCCTGGAACCTCGGTTCCCTGCTGTCGAAAATGCCGTCCTCCGCGCCGCGCGATCGAGCCGCACGGGCCTCGCAGCTATAGCCGCGCCGGTCGCGATGGGAAAGATGGCCTCGCCGCTCATCGCAACGCACAAAAAGAAACCGCCGGCCAAGGGCCGGCGGCACATCTATATCTTAATACTAATAACCTCTTGCCCGGACCAAAAATGCCCGAACTCATCAATTCCAACTAGAAAGACGTATCAGATAACTTCAATAGAGTTCAAACACATCAATCCAGACCATCTCGTCCGCTCGATGCGATAAAGGCAGAATAAGGGCATCCGTTTCGCGATGCAAGAGCCTTGTGGGCAATCGCCCGTTTCCGGCCTCGTTTCGCTGCGGCGCACAACAAAAGGCCGGCGCGATAGCTCGCGCCGGCCGGGATTCGTCAAACCCAGCGTCGGATGTCAGCGACGCCGCGCCGCCCCGCCACGGAAGGGTGTTTTCGAGGTGGGCGGAGCCACCGCGTCACCCTTGTGCCGGAAGACCAGCCGCGCCCGATCGAGATCGTATGGCGTCATCTCGACGGTTACGCGGTCGCCCGCCAGCGTCTTGATTCGGTTCTTCTTCATCCGGCCCGCGGTGTAGGCGACGACGACATGCCCGTTCTCGAGTTCAACCCGGAACTTCGCGTCGGGGAGAACCTCGACGACCGTCCCCTCGAATTCGAGCGCTTCTTCCTTCGCCATGGGTCTTATTTTCCTTAGGAGACCTTCAGATTCGTCGCGGACGTCTTGCCACGACGATCGGTCTCGAGCTCGTACGAGATCTTGGCGCCGTCGCGCAAGGTCGACAGACCAGCGCGCTCAACGGCGCTGATATGCACGAAAACATCCTGACCACCCTGATCGGGCTGGATGAATCCGTAGCCCTTGGTCGCGTTAAACCACTTCACAGTACCCGTCGCCATGGAAATCTCCTTCAATCTGGCGGTAGTGAACTTTGCTAACGACAGTCGCGTCGTCAAGCGGCCCGGCGGCGTTGTTGGCCACGCCACCGGTTTTTCTTGCTCTTTTGTTCCATCGGCTGCCCATCGCGTGCCGAATTTTCACCCCGCTGCAAATCGACAGCGGCGCGAGGAGCGGCAGGAGGGGCTTTAAAATTCGTCACGACTTCCGGAATCGGACGGCGAATCAGCCGTTCGATCGCCTTCAGCCGCGATGCTTCGCCAGCGTCAAACAGAGAATAGGCCAATCCGCTCCGACCCGCCCTTGCGGTCCGGCCGATGCGGTGGACATAAGCTTCCGGTTCATCCGGAAGGTCGAAGTTCACGACATGGGTCACGTCGGCGACATCGATGCCGCGCGCCGCAATATCAGTCGCGACGAGTACGCGAAGGCTGCCATCTTTGAAGCCTTCGAGAGCCTTCTGGCGCGCGCCCTGGGACTTGTTCCCGTGCAACGCCAGCGTTTCGATCTTCGCCTTCTGCAGATGCTGCGCGACGCGATCGGCGCCGTGCTTGGTCCGCGTGAAGACGATGACCCGATGCATCGCCAGATCCTGGAGGAGATCGACGAGGAAATGCCGCTTGTCGCCTGCCGGAACGCGGTAGAGCCGCTGCTCGATCCGCTCGACGGTCACGACCTCGGGCGTCACCTCGACCCGGACCGGATCCTTCAGGAGCTTGCGCGACAATTGCGCGATCTCGGCCGGCATGGTGGCCGAGAACAGGAGCGACTGCCGATCCTGCGGCAGCAGCGCCACGATCTTCATCACGTCACGGACGAAACCCATGTCGAGCATGCGGTCCGCCTCGTCGAGGACGAGATGGGTCACCTTGTCGAGGCGCACGACGCGCGCCTGCAGGTGATCGAGCAGACGGCCCGGCGTGGCGACGAGAATGTCGACGCCCTTTTCGAGCGAGCGGATCTGCGGCTGATGGCCGACGCCGCCAAAGACGAGCGCGTGACGAATGCCGAGGAACTTCGCGTATTTGCGCAGTTCAGCATCGATCTGGATGGCCAGTTCGCGCGTCGGCGCAAGAATGAGAGCACGAACACTCTTCGGCTCGAGGCCGTCGGCACGACGCGAAAGATGTTGGAGAAGTGGCAGGCCGAAGGCCGCCGTCTTGCCCGTTCCGGTCTGCGCTATGCCGAGCATGTCGCGACCTTCGAGAAGGGCGGGGATTGCCTGCGCCTGGATTGGCGTCGGCTTAACCAAGCCGGCCACGTCAAGCGCACGCAGGAGCGGTTCGGCAAGGGCCAAATCCGCGAAATTGTTCAATTGATCCAAGAAGTAAGCCTAAATATGCGAGTGCTCTTGGCACTCGTCTGAAGTCATGACCCACGCGCGAAAGGATCAGAGGACGGGGTCGTGCCCCGCTTCAGGCGGGTCAGAACCATGCATTTTCAGCGCATGGAACAGCGCGATCACGATGATCGTCGCCGCGTATATGCGGGTTTCGCACCGAAAAAGCAACTGAAAATTCGATTTGACCGTGTCGGGAGCGCTGTTGAACGCGAGATTTGACCGACTGGATCACATTCTTCTAGCCGCCTTATTGAAATCGCACAATGTCTGTGCAAGCTGCCGGTTCAATCGCCAGAATTGCTCATGTCGTCCTTGCCTCGCCCCGCTGCTTCCCACTCGTCATCCTTCGCCTTGTCGGGAACCACTCTCGGCATCGGGCTGATGGTGCTCGGCATCCTGCTCTATTCGATCAATGACGCGATGGGGAAATGGCTGGTCGGGGCCTATTCCGTCGGCATGATCCTGCTCGTCCGCTCGCTCGGCGCGCTGATCGTGCTGGCGCCCTTCGCCCATCGCGATGGCGGCATCGGCGCCCTGCTCCACGCCCCGCATCGGGGGTTGCAACTGCTGCGCGTCGCGCTCTCGACGACCGAGATCGGCTTTTTCTACTGGGCGGTCAGCTACATGCCGCTCGCCGACACGATGACCTATTATCTCGCGGGCCCGATCTATGTCGCGGCCATGTCCGCGATCTTCCTGAAGGAGAAGATCGATGGCGCCCGCTGGGCCGCGATCCTGGTCGGCTTCGTCGGCGTGATCATCGTGCTCAATCCGTCCTCGTCGACATTGAGCTGGCCGGCGCTGATCGCGATTACCGGCAGCTTCGTCTATTCCGTATTGATGATCGTGACGCGGCAATTGCGCGGGACGGCCGACAGCACGCTGCTCGTCTTCTCGACCGGCGCGGCTTTCCTGGCCGGCGCGGTCCTCGCACCCTTCCAGTGGGTTACGCCGACCCCGCGCGATCTGGCGCTGCTGCTGCTCCTCGGCGTGGTCGCCCTGTTCGCGAGTTTCTGCGTCAACCGTTCGCTGAAGCTCGCCCCCGCCTCTGTGGTCGTGCCCTACCAGTATACGATGCTGATCTGGGCGGTAATCTTCGGCTACATCTTCTTCAACGACACGCCGAAGATGAGCGTACTGATCGGAGCGGCGATCATCATCGCCTCGGGCCTCTTCATATTCTTCCGCGAGCAGACCCGCACGCCGCCGGGGGTGCCCGACGAACTCGCCGAGGAAGTCGCGCCGAGCAATCCCGCCCAGCCTTAGCGTCGCCGCAATTGCGGCCGAAACGCTTGGTCGATGACGCGCCGAACCCCCGGCGCATCGCCTTGGTGGACGGCCGCAATGGGCGTTCCTGCACGCATGGCCGGCTCCGCGCCCGCCGACAGATCAACGCTTTTTGCGCTGAGGCTGGCCGTGGTCGCCGATGTCGACGCGCTGGTCGATCTCGAAGAACGCTGCTTCGCGGGCGACCGCATGTCGAGGCGCAGCTTTCGCAAGCTGGTCGATGCGCCGACCGCCGCGCTCGCCGTGGCCCAGACACCGCACGGCGACCTCGTCGGCTATGCGCTGCTGCTCTTCCGCGCCGGAACCGGCATGGCGCGCCTCTATTCGATCGCGGTGGCGCCCGACCGGCGCAGCGCCGGCATTGGCGAAGCCCTGATGGCGGAGGCCGAGCGGCTCGCCTTTGCGCGTGACCGCATCGTGCTGCGCCTCGAGGTGCGCGAGGATAATCCCGGCGCGATCCGCCTCTATGAACGGCTCGGCTTTCGCCGCATCGGGCGCTATCTCGACTATTACGAGGATCACGCCAACGCGCTGCGCTATGAGAAGCGCCTGCGCGGCGCCGGTCATTCCACCGCCGTGCCCTATTACGAGCAGACGACGGATTTCACCTGCGGCCCGTGCTGCGTGATGATGGCGCTCGCCCATTTCCGGCCGGATTACACGCTCGCGCCCGTCGAGGAGATCAAGCTCTGGCGGCAGGCAACGACGGTGTTCATGATGTCGGGCGTCGGCGGCTGCGATCCGCACGGCCTTGCCGTCTCGGCCGCGCGCAACGGCCTTGCCGCCGCCGTGCATGTCAGCCGCGACGGATCGCTCTTCCTCGATTCCGTGCGCGATCCCGAGAAGCGCCGCGTCATGACGCTGGCGCAGGAGGATTTTCGTCGCCAGACGATCGCCTTCGACATTCCGATCTTTCACACGCCGCTCGATGTCGAGGCGATCCGCGCCGCGCTCGCCGAGGGCGCGCTCGTCATCGTGCTGGTGTCGGCCTATGCCATGTTCGGCAAGAAGGTGCCCCACTGGATCCTCGTGGTCGGCGATGACGGCCGCCATCTCTTCGTCCACGACCCATGGGTCGAGGATCGCGAGCTGGAGACGCATGCCGACGCCGCCAACCTGCCGATTCCCTATGCCGATTTCGAACGCATGGCCCGCTGGGGCCGGGAACCGCTGCGTGCCGCAGTCGTTCTCAAGCAGAGGTAGACTATGTCCGATTGGGTCATACTGGTCGATCATCCCAAGGACTTCCCCAACGAAGATACGCCGCACAAGGTCATCACGACCAAGGACTATCTTGCGCGGACCAATCTCTTTCGCGGCTCGCGTCCCAAGATCATCAACTTGTCGCGCTCCTTCGCCTATCAAAGCCGGGGCTATTACGCCTCGCTGCTCGCCGGCGCGCGCGGCCACCGGGTGGTGCCGACCGTCGAGACGATGATCGACCTCGCCGATCGCTCGCTCTACGCGCAGGCGCTGCCAGAATTGGAAGACCAGCTCGTCAAGGCGCGGCACGAGGACGGGGCAATCCCCGCGCGGCTCCTGGTGATGTTCGGCATCTGCGCCGACAAGCGTTTCGACCGTTTCGCGCGGCTGCTGTTCGACTGGTTCCGCTGTCCGGTTCTGGACGTGACGATCGAGGAGACGAGCCGGCCCGAGATCCGCAAGCTCGCGGCGGTTTCGATCACCAGGCTCGCTCCGGACGAGCTCGCCTTCTTCCACAAGGCCCTGCACGACCGTACGCGGCGCGAATGGCGCTCGCGCAAGACGCGGACGCCACCGCGCCATTCCTTCGCGGTGCTGCACGATCCGCGCGAGAAGATGCCCCCCTCGAACCTCGCCTCACTCAAGCACTGGGCGCGCATCGCGGAGAAGATGGGCGTCGAGGTCGAGCCGATCACGCGGAAGGACCTGGCGCGGCTCGCCGAATTCGATGCGCTGTTCATTCGCGAAACGACCTCGATCGACAACCACACCTACCGCTTCGCCCGCCGCGCCGTGCAGGAGGGCATGCCCGTCATCGACGATCCCATCTCGATGATCCGCTGCACCAACAAGGTCTATCTGCAGGAACTGATGACCGGAAACGGCATCGCCGTGCCGCCGACCGTGATCCTCGCCAGCCATGGCGACATGGAGCGCGCCGCCGACGAGCTCGGCTTTCCCCTCGTGGTGAAGATCCCGGATTCCTCCTTCTCGCGCGGCGTGAAGAAGGTCGGCAATGCGGCGGAGTTCGATGAACTCGCCAAGGCGTGGTTCAAGGATACCGACCTGCTGCTGGCGCAGAAGTTCATGCCGACCGATTTCGACTGGCGCGTCGGCGTCCTCGGCGGCAAGCCGCTCTTCGTCTGCCAATATACGATGGCGAAGCACCACTGGCAGATCGTCAAGCACCAGCCGAACGGCAAGGCGCTCGAAGGCGGCCTGCGCTCCATGACGATCGGCGAGGCGCCGCCGGAGGTGATCGATATCGGGCTCCGCGCAGCGCAATTGATCGGCAACGGCCTCTACGGCGTCGACATCAAGCAGACCGACGATGGCTTCTTCGTCATCGAGGTCAACGACAATCCCAATATCGAGCACGGCATCGAGGATGCGGCCGAGAAGGACCAGGTCTGGATCGAGCTGACACGCTGGTTCGTCGACCGGCTGGAGGCGTGACCCGGCGGGGCGGACCACGCCTCCACGGGATCAGCGATCCCAGGCCTGGATGTTGGTCTGGCGACTGATCTTGCCGTTCTTCAGTTCCGCCATCGCGCTGAAATAGACCTTGGTGCCATTGTCGTAGGTGCAGGTCTCGGCAAAGGCGAGATGGTCGCCTTCGATCACGCTCTCGTCGAGATGATGCTTCATCTTGCGCGCGCAGATATCGTCGTACATGGCGCCGATCGCCTTCTTGCCCTTCAGGACCAGCGGCTTGCTCGGGGGATGGTCCTGGTCGATGACGCGCACCTCGGCATCATCGGCATACATGCCCGTCCAGAGCGCGGCATTGTTGCCCTCGACGGCCTTCTTGAGGCTCGTTCGGTCCATCATGGTCTGCATGACATCCTCCATTGAACGGCCGCACCCAATCAAACGCGGTCCGGTCACCGGGGAAGATGGTCAGGCGTGTCACGGGGCGGGATCGTTCGCCGCCTCGTCGCGCGGAGGTCATGCTTCCGCAGGCGATCGGTGCCGCGCTCGGCGGCTGGAGAGATCGTAGACCCGCCGCGTCGGCGCAGCGATCAACTTCAAGCGATCCGCATGTAGACGACCGCAAAGCCGACGATCACGGCAATCGTGCCGATGATGAGCATATAGCGAAGCTGGTGGGGCGCGACGGCCTGCCGTGCATCAGTCTTGCTGATAAGCGGCGCGGATGGAGCCCCGGCGCGGGCAGCGCGATCAGTTGCGTGAATGGCCATGCATTTCTCCTCTTTCGAGGACAACGCATGAGCCATCGAGGGGTTGCCCTCAGCGCCGGTCGCGCCGCTCGATGTCGATCACGGTGTAGTCGGCCTCGATGGTCGGGCCGGCCCCGTCGCTGCGGAAATCCGTGCGTTCGGGCTCAGGCGACTGCGTCCGCTGTTGCTGCTGCTGCTGACGTTGTAGCGAGCCGAGCATGCTGCGCAGGATCTGACGGCGGAATGCGTAGGCGATCAATCCGATCGGAACCAGGATCAGCGCCAGGCTGAGCGAGAGGATCAGGGCACCCACCAGGATCGCTCCGCCGACAATCACGGCTGCAGCGAGCCTGAGCTTGTCCTTCCAGCTCGAATTCGGTCCCGAAATGTAGAATGCGCGATAGGTCGCCATCGTCTCCGCCTTTTTCAATCAACGGATGATGTGGCCCTCTCCGTCGCCCGATACAAGCGCCGGCCGCCACTCCTCCCCAATCTGGCCCCGGATCATGGCCTGTTCGGGGCCTCGATGCGACCGTTTTGGCGCCCACATCGGACAAGTTGCCATGCCCATCGTTCCGGGGCCGTCATCCTGGATGCGACGACCGCGCCCACCTCCCGCTATCGCAGGTCGGGGCTGCGTACTCCTTGCCGTGGAGCAGCCGCCAACATTGCGCCCTCTCCATGCCCAGATGCCGCCACGTCATGTCCAAGCGGCAAGATCTGCGCTAGAAGGTCGACGGATTACGATGAGGCGGTCGTGGGGCGCTAATGCTGTTTTCGGATCGTATTGAACGAGTTTGCATCGGTTCGGCGCTCAGGGCACTCGCGACCCTGCTGGTGCTTGGCCTCGGCCTCGCCGCAGCAAAGGCCCAGGACGCGTTCTATGCCGCGAGCCCGACCGAGCTCGTCGGCAAGCCGGGCACGCTCATCCGCGCCACGCCGATCGTGCCGCCATCCGGGGCGGCCGCGGCCTACCGGATCCTATATCGCTCGGTCGGCGTGCGGCGCGAGCCGATCGCCGTATCGGGCATCATCATCGTGCCGCAGGGCCTCCCGCCTGTTGGCGGTTGGCCCGTAGTCGCCTGGGCGCATCCCACGACCGGGGTTGCCCAGCATTGCGCGCCCTCGCTCGATCCCGCGCGCTACGACCACATAGCCGGCCTGGCGGATTTCCTGGCGCGCGGCTATGTCGTGGCGGCGAGCGACTATCCCGGCCTCGGCACGCCGGGGTTTCATCCCTATCTCGTCGGCGATAGCCAAGGGCGCGCCGTGCTCGATGCCGTGCGCGCGGCCATGACCATGCCGCAGGTTCCCGCCAGTCCGCGCGTCGTGCCCTGGGGTTATTCGCAAGGCGGCCATGCGGCGCTCTTCGCCGGCCAGATCGCCAAGAGCTATGCGCCGACGCTCCAGATCGTCGGCATCGCGGCCTCGGCGCCACCGACGGAGCTCGGTTCCCTGATCAGGGCCGATGTGGGTAGCATCGTCGGCCGCGTCCTGTCGGCCTATGCGCTCTGGTCATGGTCGAATGTCTATGGCCTGCCGATCACCTCGGCCATCGACAAACGCGTCGTGCTGATCATGCCGCGCATCGCCGACACCTGCACGAAGAGCGCCCATGACAAGCTTCGCCTCGTGCTCGCCGACCAGCTCTTCCAGCAGAACAGCTTGCTGAGCCGCGACGTCACGACCACGCAGCCTTGGCGCGACCTGATCGAGGGCAATACGCCCGGCATCACGCCGCCGGGCGTGCCCGTCTTCCTCGCGCAAGGCGCCTCCGACAAGATCGTGCGGCCGCTGATCACCGAACTCTATTCCGATGTCCTCTGCAGTCGGCGCCGTGCCGTACGCTTCATCATGATCCCCGGCGCCAATCACGAGGCGATGGGGAAGGCGGCGACCCGGCAGGCCGTCGCCTGGATCGCCGACCGTTTCAACGGCCTGCCGCCGCCCAGCGATTGCGAGGCCCAATAGCGCGGTCAGGCTGGCTCGAAATTCATCGCCACGCCATTGATGCAATAGCGCAGGAACGTCGGCGGCGGACCATCGTCGAAGACATGGCCGAGATGGCTCTCGCAGCGGCTGCAGGAGACCTCCGTGCGCACCATGCCATGGCTGCGATCGACTGTGGTCGTGACCGAGCCTTCGATCGGGGCGCCGAAGCTCGGCCAGCCCGTGCCGCTCTCGAACTTGCCGTCCGATGCGAAAAGCGGCTGGCCGCAGCCGGCGCAGGTGAAGCTGCCCTGGCGCTTTTCATGGAGCAGCGCGCAGCTGCCGGGCCGCTCCGTGCCGTGCTGGCGCATGATGTAATATTGCTCCGGCGTCAGGAGGCGCCGCCACTCCTCATCCGTCCGAACAAACGTCGCCGCTGCTGCCGACATCGCATCATCTCCTTTGGGGTGAGCGTCTTAAATAGGTCTCGCCCGCCGCCGCCGCCAGTCTCGGCCAAGCCGCCTGCTGATGGGGATCTCGATGTCCTTCGACTGAGGGAAGGCGGCCCTGCCGTCGCCTCTGTTGTCGACAGCAACCGATCCGCGGCGGCAGCAGAAGGCTGCTTGGGCTGGACTATCGAAGCGTATCAAACGGACAGCCCGCGCACGACGAGCCGTAGATTGCGCGCTTACGGTCGCCGCGCGGCGCGGACCAGCGCGGTCAGCGCGAGCAGCATGCCCGAAGCGGCGAGGCCGGCCGTGACGACGCCGGCCGGCGTCCACCGCGCACTCCCTTGCAGGGTGATGCTCTTTCCCACTTTCAGATCCCAGCTCGCCCGCATTTCTTCGGGGTGATAAGGGGTCCCGCGCTCCTGGTCATTTTGCCCTTCGGTCATGGGTGATCCCTCGAGAATGGGTCGCTTTGATCATCTGGACTGAAGCCGAAGCAATATACATGCGTCAAGCGCAATGGCGCGGCTTCTCCGCCGGCCCTGTCCTCATGGCGAAGTCGATCGCAGACTCACGCCCCGATAGCGAGGACGGCCGAAAGGCTCGGAACGCCGACAGCAAGCCCGCATTGATCCTCGGCTGGGCCCCGCGTCTCGAATCGCTATGCCGGCGCGCGGCATCAGCGCATGCGCCGTTGATGACATCCATCACCGCGCCCCAAATCCATCGGCTGCCAATGGAATGCCCTAAACGACATCGGACCCCGCAGGGTCCGATTTCATCGCATTTCTGCCGATTTCCGGAGCCTCTTGACAGGCTCTGTATTGGGAAATGGTGCCCAGAAGAGGACTCGAACCTCCACGACTTTCATCACTGGTACCTGAAACCAGCGCGTCTACCAATTCCGCCATCTGGGCGACGGCGGGATGCTTAAGGGGCCTCCGCCGGCTTGTCAATCGTCGATGTGACGATCAGAGGGGATAACCCGATTGCCGGGCCAGATCGAGCAGCGGAACGGCCGGGCGCGGGCCCACATGGGTGATGACTTCGGCCGCCACCAATGCGCCGAGTGCCGCGGCCGTCGGGAGATCGAGACCCCGCGCCACCGCGTAGAGGAAGCCCGACGCGTAGAGATCGCCGGCGCCGGTCGTATCCACGACCTGCTCGACGCGCGTCGCGGGGACCTGCTCGATGCCATCGGGCGTCACGACGAACGAGCCTTCCGAGCCCACGGTCACGGCCGCGATCCGGCATTCGGAGCGCAGCGCGTCGAGCGCGGCGCCGAAGCTCGACGTCTGGTAGAACGACTTGATCTCGGCATCATTGGCAAAGACGATATCGATCGTCCCGTCGCGGAGCAGGCGGCCGAAATCGCTGCGGAAACGATCGACGCAGAAGGCGTCCGACAGTGTCAGCGACACTTGCCGCCCCGCCTTGTGCGCGATGGACGCGGCCTTGGCGAAGGCGTCGCGCGCGCTCGGCGCGTCCCAGAGGAAGCCTTCGAAATAGGTGATCTTGGTGTCGGCGACCAGCGCCTCGTCAATGTCGTCCGGCCCGAGCGCATGGCAGGCGCCGAGATAGGTGTTCATCGTGCGCTCGCCATCGGGCGTGATGAAGATCATCGACCGCGCCGTGGGCAGCGTGCCGTCGGTCAGCGGCGGCACATCGAAGCGGGCGCCGATCGCCCGCATGTCGTGGCGATAGACCGCGCCGAGATCGTCATCGGCGACCTTGCCGACATAAGCACAGCGACCGCCGAGAGAGGCTATGCCGGCGACGGTGTTCCCGGCCGAACCACCCGACGCCTCGATCGCCGGACCCATGGCGGCATAGAGCCGCTTCGATTCGACCATGTCGACCAGGCGCATCGAGCCCTTGGTGAGCTTCTGCTCGACGAGGAAATCGTCTTCCGCCCGCGCGAGAATGTCGACGATCGCATTACCGATCCCGAGAACGTCGTAACGGGCTTCCGTCATGAAGAGATCCTGATGAGGCCGGGCCGAACGCCCAGGCGGGAAGGTTGACGGGGGCGGACTATACAGCCGGTCCTACGCCGTGCAACCGTTGAAATCCTTGCGGGGACCATGGGCAGATCCCATCTCCCAACCGCTCGACCGAGCAATCCGAACCCGACGCGACGAGGCCGAGATACATGCTGACCGCCGCCTGGCTGGCCCTGAACGAGATCCTGACCCCGCCGTTCCGTTCGGTGCTCTGGAAGTCGCTGGGCCTCACGATCCTGCTGCTGATCCTCGCCTGGTTCGGGCTGCAGGCGCTCGTGCTTCACTTTGCGACCTGGCCGAGCCAGCCCTGGATCGAGACCTCTGTTGCCATCGTGACCGGCTTCGGGCTCGTCGTCGGCCTTTGCTTCCTCATCGCGCCGGTCTCCGCGCTGATGGCCGGACTCTTCTCCGACGACATAGCGAGCCTGGTCGAGACGACGCACTATCCCTTTGACCCGCCGGGCCGGGGCCTTTCCTTTTCGGCGAGCCTGATCGGCACGCTCGGCTTCACGCTGACGGTGATCGCGGTCAATCTCGTCTGCCTCGTCCTGCTGCTGGTGCCGGGCGTCAATCTGGTCGCCTTCTTCATCGGCAACGGCTATCTGCTCGGCCGCGAATTCTTCGAGGCTGCGGCGGCGCGCTTCCGCTCCGTCGAGGAGGCGCGGGCGCTGCGGCGCGAAAATGCCGTCACCGTGCTCCTCGGCGGCTTCGTCATTGCGCTCTTCCTGGCGATCCCCGTCGTCAACCTGCTGACGCCGCTTTTCGCCACCGCCTTCATGACGCATCTGCACAAGCGCCTGACCGGCTCGGTCCCGGTCCGCATGTCGCAGGTCTGAGACCGCGGCTGCCATTCACAGCGAGGACCGCTTCTGGCACCTTGCGGCTCCGTCCCCGCCACCGGGAAAGCCAGCATGATCACCGACCTACTGCTCGCGATCGTCCACCATCTCCTCGTCTTCATCCTGTTCGCGATCCTCGCCGTCGAACTGGTCTGGCTCAAGCAGGACCTCGATCTGGCGCGACTGAAGCGGCTCGCCAGGCTCGACATGATCTATGGCATCGTCGCCGGCCTGATCCTGATCGTCGGCTTTTCGCGCGTCTTCTTCGGGCTGAAGGGCTGGGAGTTCTATTTCGCCAGTCACTCTTTCTGGGCCAAGATCGCGTGTTTCGCGGCGATCGGCCTGCTCTCGATCCCACCGACGCGCAGAATCCTCGCCTGGAGGCGGCGGGCCGAAAGCGAGCCTGGTTTTATGCCGGCCCCGGCCGAAATTGCCGGCGCGCGGCGCTATCTCCATATCGAGGCGACGATTTTCCTGCTGATCCCGATCTTCGCCGCCGCGATGGCGCGCGGGTTCTGATCGTTCAGGCGATGGTCTTGTCGGGATAGCGGCAGAGGTCCGCGACGATGCAGGCGGGGCATTCGGGCTTGCGCGCCTTGCAGACATAGCGGCCATGCAGGATCAGCCAGTGATGGGCATGCAGGCGGAACTGGTCAGGCACGATGCGTTCGAGCGCCATCTCGACCTCGAGCACATTCTTGCCGGGTGCGAGGCCCGTGCGGTTGCCGACCCGGAAAATATGGGTGTCGACGGCCATGGTCGGCTCGCCAAAGGCGATGTTCAGCACGACATTCGCCGTCTTGCGGCCAACGCCGGGCAGCGCCTCGAGCGCGTCGCGATCGCGCGGCACGACGCCGCCGTGCAGGGCGATCAATTGCCGGGAGAGCGCGATGACGTTCTTCGCCTTGGTGCGGAAGAGGCCGATCGTCTTGATGTGTTCACGCACGGCCTCCTCGCCGAGCGCCACCATCTTCTCGGGCGTGTCGGCGAGCTTGAAGAGCGCGCGCGTCGCCTTGTTGACGCCCGCATCGGTCGCCTGGGCCGAGAGCACCACGGCAACCAGAAGCGTGAAGGGATTGAGATATTCGAGCTCGCCCTTCGGCTCCGGCTCGCGTGCCGCGAAGCGGGCGAAGAACTCCGTCACCTCGGCCTTGCTGAAGGGCTTCGGGCTTTTCGCCTTGCGGACGAGCGGCGGACGCGACGAGGGCTGGGATTTCGACATGGCCCTTCTATAATGATCCGCCATGACCGACCGCAATGACGATGAAGCGCGGACCGTTCTGTTCGCCGCCACCCTGAAGCCCTATCGATCGCTGAGCCCGCGCGGCTTCGCGCTGCTGCTGATGTTCATCGGCGGCACATGCTTTGCGAGTGGGTTGCTGTTCTGGTCGATGGGCGCCTGGCCCATCGCCGGTTTCTTCGGGCTCGACATATTGGCGATCCAGATCGCTTTCCGCCTCAACTATCGCGCGGCGCGGGCATGCGAGATCGTCGAGATGACCGCACATGAACTGCTGGTGCGCCGCATCGCCGCCAATGGGCGGACGCAGGAATTCCGCTTCAATCCCTATTGGGCGCGGCTCGAGGTCGACCGCGTTCCCGACTGGGGCATCACGCGGATGGCGCTGACGTCGCACGGCAAGAGCCTTTCGATCGGCGGCTTTCTCAATCCCGATGACCGCGAAAGCTTCGCGAACGACTTCTCCGATGCGCTGGCGGCGACGCGCCGGGCCTGAACCATGCAGGAATCGGGTGTCGCGCCATCGACGGCGTCACTAGATTGGGCGCATCGTTGAAGGACACGACCGCCATGCTCAACATCGCAACCGCGCTTGCCAGCGCCGATCCGGCCCCACCGGCTGGTCCTGAATCCGATTATGAGATCGTGCGCCGCGCGATCGAGTTCATGACCGAACGGTGGAGGGAGCAGCCTTCGCTCGATCGCCTCGCCGCCCATGTCGGCATGAACCCGCTGGCGTTGCAGAAGCTCTTCACGCGCTGGTGCGGCCTCTCGCCGAAGGCCTTCATCCAGGCCCATACGCTGGACCGTGCCCGCGCGCTCCTCGCCGACGACGCCTCTATCCTCGATACGAGCTATGAGGTGGGCCTCTCCGGCCCGGGCCGGCTGCATGATCTCTTCGTCACCCATGAGGCGATGAGCCCCGGCGCCTACAAGGCGCGCGGAGAAGGTGTCGTCATCCGCTGGGGCTTCCACAATTCGCCCTTCGGCCATGCGCTGATCATGATCACGGATCGCGGCCTCGCAGGCCTCGCCTTCGCCGATCTTGGCGACGAGCGGGCCGCCCTCCTCGACATGCAGGGGCGCTTCCCCTGCGCCGACTATATCGAAGACCAGGCGGCCACGGCCTGCTACGCCGCGCGCATCTTCGAGCCCGAGCGCTGGCGGCCGGAGACGCCGCTCCGTCTGGTGCTGATCGGCTCCGATTTCCAGGTGCGCGTGTGGCAGACCCTGCTCGGCGTGCCGCTCGGCCGTGTCGCGACCTATTCCCAGATCGCGGAAAAGATCGATCATCCCAAGGCGGCGCGGGCCGTCGGCGCCGCAGTCGGGCGAAACCCGATCTCCTTCGTGGTGCCGTGCCATCGCATCCTTGGAAAGTCCGGCGCGCTCACCGGCTACCATTGGGGACTGACGCGCAAGCGCGCCATTCTCGGCTGGGAGGCCGGCGTTTCGGGCCGCGCGGACGACTGATCGCCGGAAAGGCGACGGATCGCGGCTCGACGTCTTGAAGCGGCGGCCAGTTCGATCCTAAATCCGGGCACACGCAGCGCCCGGAGCCTCCATGGCGGATCAGCATCTCTTCATCTTCGGCCTCGGCTTCTCGGCGACGGCTTTCGTCCGCCGCGCGCGCGGCCGATATGCATCGATCAGCGGCACGGTTCGCTCCGCCGAGAAGGCCGAGAGCCTGCGCGCCGAAGGTATCGATGCGCTTCTCTTCGATGGCGTGGTGCGCAACGACGCCGTCACGCAGTCTCTTCACCGCGCAACGCACCTCGTCCAATCGATCGCGCCGGGCGAGGCGGGCGATCCCGCGCTTCGGCTTTATCACGACGACCTGGTCGCCGCCGCCAATCTCGGCTGGATCGGCTATCTCTCGACCGTCGGCGTTTATGGCGACCATGGCGGGGCGTGGGTCGACGAGACGACGGTGCCGCGCCCGGTCTCGCGCCGCTCTCTCGAACGCGTCGCCGCCGAAGCCGACTGGCAGGACCTCGCCAGCGCGCGGCGCATGCCGCTTGCCATCTTGCGCCTTGCCGGCATCTATGGGCCGGGGCGCAATACGTTTGTTCATCTGGCCGGGGGTACGGCGCGCCGGCTCGTCAAGCCGGACCAGGTCTTCAACCGGATCCATGTCGAGGATATCGCCATGGTGATCGAGGCCGCTGCCGAGCGGCGGGCGAGCGGCATTTTCAACGTGACGGATGACGAGCCGGCGCCGCCGCAGGATGTCGTTGCCTATGCGGCCGCGCTCGCCGGCTATCCGCCACTTCCCGACATTCCATTCGAGACCGCGACGCTGACGCCGATGGCGCGATCCTTCTATGGCGAGAACAAGCGCGTCTCGAACAATCGCCTGATCGACGATCTCGGCGTGACGCTACGCTATCCGACCTATCGCGACGCGCTCCGCGCGCTCTGGGAGAGCCAGAGCTGGCGTGGCTGAAACAGGGCGAGACGTCTATCGCCCCATGCCGCCATAGCGCTCGGTACGCACGCTTGCGAATGGAAGCCCCGCGCCGAGCGCCAGCGTGGCCGCTGTCTCGACGAAGGGCGTGGAGCCGCAAATATAGGTGAGCTTCGGCCCCTCGCCGGCAGGAAGGGCGGCAAGTGCCGCCTCCATCAGCGCGGCGTCAATGCGGCCGTGACGAATTCCTTCGTGCGCCGCCGCCTCGCGGGTCAAGGTGGCGATCAGCTTGAACTGCGGCTCTGTCCCGGCGCGGCGGAACAATTCCTCACGCCAGATCATGTCGTCGTAGCGACGGGCCGAGTAGACCAGCACGGCCGGGACATCCGGCGCTACGGCCGCGCGATGACGCAGGATCGACATCAGCGGCACGAGGCCCGAGCCGCCGGCGATCAGCAGGATCGGGCCACCGAGGCTCTTTTCCCAGATGAAGTGGCCGCCAATCGGTCCGCGCAGTTCGATCGTGTCGCCCACTTCCACGACCTCGTGAAAGAACGGCGAGACCTCGCCATTCTCCAGTTCCTCGATCGTGAGGTCGAGCGTGCCGGCCTCTTCCGGCGCGGAAGCGATCGAATAGGACCGCTCGGCCTGATAGCCGTCGGGCGCGGTCAGGCGCACATCGACATGCTGGCCGGCGCGAAAGCCGGGCCATTGCGGCGGACGGAGGCGAAAGGTCTTGACGCTCGGCGTCTCGACCGTGATGGCCTCGACAACGGCCTCCTGCCAGAGAAGGCGCTGCGGCTGGATCGGAACGGTCACGGAATCAGTCACCGGTGAAGCGCTGCTCCCGCCACGGATCGCCATACATGTGATAGCCGCGCAGTTCCCAGAAACCGGCCTCGTCGCGCTGGGTGAACTGAAGGCCGGTGACCCATTTGGCCGATTTCCAGAAATAGAGATGCGGCACGAGAAGTCGCGCCGGACCACCATGGTCGGCCGTAATCGGCTTGCCCTCATAGGCGGTCGCAACCATCGCCTTGCCGTCGATCAGGTCGGCGGTCGGCACATTGGTCGTGTAGCCGTCCGAGCCATGGGCGAGCGTGAACGCGCTCGGCGCCGCGATGCCGGCTTCGGCGAGGATGTCGTCAATCATCACGCCGGACCAGGCGGTGTTGAACTTCGACCATTTCGTCACGCAGTGAATGTCGCGCGTCAGCTTCACGTGCGGCAGCTTGGCGAACTCATCCCAATTCCAGGTCGCCACGGGGCGGACACCGTCCTTGATCGTGAACGACCATTTCTCCAGCGGCACATGCGGCGTCGGCCCGGCCGACAGAACCGGGAAATCCTCGGTCAGATATTGTCCGGGCGGCAGGCGGTTGCCGATCTCGTCGGCGGGGCGCTTACCGATGAATCCTCGCGTTGCCATGGTTGCTCCTGTGCTTCGCCGACTGGATCCGGGTCCAGACCGGTTGTTCGATCCGCTATGCGATCGCCTCGACGGCCGCGACGATCCTGGAAAGATCCTCCGGCCGCGAAAGCCGATGGCCGGCATCCTTGATCAGCGTCAGTACGACATCGTCCTGCGCGAGGCGCGAAACAAGGTCTACAGCATGGCCCCACGGCACATCCTCGTCGAGGACGCCCTGGATGATGTGGACCGGCGCGCCAATCGCGATCGGTGTTTCGCCCAGTAAATGCTGGCGGCCATCATCGATCAATGCCTTTGTGATCAGATAGGGCGTGTCCGAATAGGCGCTCGGCTGCCGCCAGGCGCCGGTCGTCTCCATCTCCAGCCTTGCCGCCTCCGGCATCCGCGCCAGCATCAACGATTCGGTCATATCGATCGCCGGAGCGAGGAGCACCAGCCCCGCGACGCGGGCGGGGTCGCGCTTGCCGAGCCTGATCGCGAGCAGAACGGCGATCCAGCCGCCCATGGACGAGCCGACGAGGATCTGCGGACCCGTCGTGAAGCGTGTGAAGACCGCCTCCGCCTCCTCGAGCCAGCGCGAGATCGTGCCGTCCGCAAAAGCGCCACCCGATGCGCCATGCCCCGAATAGTCGAAGCGCGTCACGGCGCGGCCGTGTTCGGCGCCCCAATGATCGAGCGCCTCGGCCTTGGAGCCGCGCATGTCCGACATGAAGCCGCCGAGGAAAAATATGCCGGGGCCATTCCCGCCGCGCTGCAGCACGGCGATCTCTCGCGCCGCAGCATCGGCGCCGACAACAAAGCTATTGTGTTCCAATTGCATCAATCATGCGTCCCGAAGCGAAAAACCTTGATCCGGCCGGAGGAAACCACCATGTACCGCCTGCTTTTGGTTGACTTTCGCGGCATATTCGCGGAATTTCTGCCTCCTGTCCGGGCATATTGGACCCGATCGATCCGCGCTAGGCTTCGTTGCAGCATGACGGGCTTTTATCTGCGGGTCTTGTGTGTTTTTCCAATCCGGCCAGATCCGTCAATATCATAGGAGCATGTCCCCATTCGCCGTCCCTTCAAAGCGCCGCCGCCCAGCAAGGACGGGCCGCGCATCAACCGCGAAATACGCGGTATCCGAGAAATTCAGCTCATCGACCAGGACGGCCAGAATGTCGGTCTGACGCCGCTCGATGAAGCATTGGCCATGGCCCAGGAAGCCGGCCTCGACCTCGTCGAGATCTCGCCGAACTCCGAGCCGCCGGTCTGCAAGATTCTCGATTTCGGCCGCTTCAAATATCAGACGCAGAAGAAGGCCAACGAGGCCCGCAAGAAGCAGAAGATCGTCGAAGTCAAAGAGATCAAGATGCGCCCCGCCATCGATGACCACGATTACGAGGTCAAGATGAAGGCCATCAAGCGCTTCTTTGAAGAAGGCGACAAGGTCAAGCTGACGCTGCGCTTCCGCGGTCGCGAAATGGCGCACCAGCATCTCGGCATGAAGCTTCTGGAGCGCGTGCGCGACGAGACGGCGGAAATCTCCAAGGTCGAGGCGGAGCCGAAGCTCGAAGGCCGCCAGATGATCATGGTGCTTGCACCGCGCTGAGGCGTCGATCGCCGGCGGGGAACAGCCTTGCCGTTTCGATGCCAGAGAATCGCCGTTCCGGATCGGATTCGGGGCGGCTTTGTTGGATTTGATGAGGCGGCGCCGCAAAGGGCGCTCGAATCCGACCTGTGGGAGCTTGTGCAGACCGCACGCGCCCGCTATAACGCCGCCGTTTCCGAGCCGCCCGGCGCGAGGGATGCTGATGTCAGCAATCTTTCAGGGCATGCCGCGTCGGCTCACGAATGCTTCCATGCCGAAGCGACGCCGCAAGACCGAATGTCGAGAGACAGGCGGTGCGGCGCATTCCGTTTTCGGCGCATGATTAAGGATGAGCAAAATGCCCAAGTTGAAGACGAAGAGCGGAGCGAAGAAGCGCTTCAAGCTCACTGCGACCGGCAAGGTCAAGACCGCCCAGGCTGGCAAGCGGCACGGGATGATCAAGCGTACCGCCAAGTTCATCCGCAATGCGCGTGGCACCACCACGCTGTCGGATGCGGACGCGAAGATCGTCAAGCAGTTCCTGAACGGCTAACCGCCCCCTTACCTGGAGATCTGAACCATGTCGCGAGTGAAGCGGGGCGTAACCGCACACGCCAAGCACAAGAAGACCCTGAAGCGCGCCAAGGGCTTCTACGGTCGTCGCAAGAATACCATCCGGACAGCGAAGGCAGCGGTCGACAAGGCCGCCCAGTACGCCTTCCGTGACCGCAAGGCCAAGAAGCGCAGCTTCCGCGGCCTGTGGATCCAGCGCATCAACGCTGCCGTCCGCGAGGTGTCCGAGGGCCTGACCTACAGCCGATTTATCGACGGCCTCGCAAAGGCTGGTATCGAGGTCGACCGCAAGGTGATGGCCGAGCTGGCAATCAGCCAGCCGGAGGCCTTCAAGGCGCTGGTCGCTCAGGCCGAAGGCGCCCTCAAGGCCGCCTAAGCCGGATGCCGCCGCAAGGCGGCGTCCAACCGGACTTTCCGGGGCCGGAAAAACGCAATCGAGCCGTCGTCGCGATCCCGCGGCGCGGCGTTCGGCGTGATCCGGCGAGCATTTCTCATCGGATCGAACACTGATTGATCCGGCGCGCCACGCGCCCATGAGGAATGAAATGTCCGACCTTGAAAGTCTCGAAGCCGAGATTCGCACGGCCATCGACGGCGCTTCCGACGAAGCGACGCTCGAAGTCGTGCGCGTCGCTGCGCTCGGCAAGAAGGGTTCCGTCTCGGAGCGTCTGAAGGGCCTCGGCGCGATGACGCCCGACGAGCGCAAGACCGCTGGTCCCGCCCTGAACGGCCTGCGCGACCGCATCACCGAAGCCCTCGCCGCCCGCAAGATCATCCTGAAGGAAGCCGGCCTCGCCGAACGCCTCGCCGCCGAGGCCGTCGACGTCACGCTGCCGGTGCGCCAGAGCCCGCTGGAGGGCGGCCGTGTCCATCCGGTCAGCCAGGTCATCGACGAACTGACGGCGATCTTCGCCGATCTGGGCTTCTCGGTCGCCGAAGGGCCCGATATCGAAACCGACCACTACAATTTCACGGCGCTGAACTTCCCCGTCGGCCATCCGGCGCGGGAAATGCACGACACGTTCTTCTTCAATCCGGATGAGCAGGGCGAACGCCTGCTGCTGCGCACGCACACCTCGCCCGTGCAGATGCGCACCATGCAGTCGCAGACGCCGCCGATCCGCATCATCGCGCCCGGCCGCACCTATCGCATGGACAGCGACCAGACCCACACGCCGATGTTCCATCAGGTCGAGGGGCTGGTGATCGACAAGACCAGCCATGTCGGCCATCTGAAATGGCTGCTGGAGGAATTCTGCCGCGCCTTCTTCGAGGTCGAAAAGGTCGAGATGCGCATGCGTCCGTCCTTCTTCCCCTTCACCGAGCCGTCCATGGAAGTCGACATTCGCTGCAAGCGCGTCGGCAACGAGGTGCGCTTCGGCGAGGGCGACGACTGGCTGGAGATCCTTGGCTGCGGCATGGTCCATCCGAACGTGATCCGTTTCGCCGGCCTCGACCCGGACGAATATCAGGGCTTCGCCTTCGGCATGGGCATCGACCGCATCGCCATGCTGAAATACGGCATGCCGGACCTGCGCGCCTTCTTCGACGCCGATCATCGCTGGCTCGCCCATTACGGCTTCCGTCCCCTCGATCTGCCGACGCTGGTCGGCGGCCTGAGCAGCTGAGGGCAGAAACATGAAATTCACTCTCTCCTGGCTCAAAGAGCATCTCGACACGTCCGCCTCGCTCGACGCGATCACGGACGGGCTGACGCGGGTCGGCCTGGAAGTCGAAGGCGTCGAGGACAAGGCGAAGACGCTCGGCGCCTTCACCATCGCCTATGTCGTGTCCGCGGTTCAGCATCCGAATGCCGATCGGCTTCGGGTCTGCATGGTCGACACAGGCTCCGGCGATCCGGTGCAGGTCGTCTGTGGCGCGCCGAATGCACGCGCCGGCATGAAGAGCGTCTTCTCCCCGCCCGGCACCTATATTCCCGGCAAGGACATCACGCTCTCGGTCGGCACGATCCGCGGCGTCGAGAGCCATGGCATGCTCTGTTCGGCCGCCGAGCTCGAGCTTTCGAACGATCATGACGGCATCATCGAGCTGCCGGCCGATGCGCCGGTCGGCGTTCGCTATGCCGATTGGGCCGGGCTCGCCGACCCGGTGATCGACATCGCCATCACGCCCAACCGCTCCGACTGTCTCGGCGTCTACGGCGTCGCGCGCGATCTGGCGGCAGCGGGCCTCGGCACGCTGAAGGACGGCGCGGTCGCGCCCGTGCCGGGACAAGGCCCGGTATCGACCGGCGTGACGCTCGAATTCGGCGATACGCCGTCGCTCTGCCCCGCCTTCGGCCTCCGCCTCGTGCGCGGCGTGAAGAATGGCCCGTCGCCCGAATGGCTGCAGGCGAAGCTGCGCGCGATCGGGCTGCGCCCGATCAATGCGCTGGTCGACATCACCAACTACCTGACCTTCGATCGCGGCCGGCCATTGCATGTGTTCGACGCCGCCAAGATGCAGGGCGGCCTGACCGTCCGCCGCGCCCGGGACGGCGAGACGCTAATGGCGCTCGACGGCAAGACCTATACGCTCGATTCGAGCATGTGCGTCATCGCCGACGACAATGGCGTCGAATCGCTCGCCGGGATCATGGGCGGCGAGGCTTCGGGCTGCTCGGAAGCCACGGTCGACGTGCTGATCGAATCGGCACTCTGGGAGCCGCTCAACATCGCCCAGACGGGGCGCAAGCTCGGCATCAACACGGATGCGCGCTATCGCTTCGAGCGCGGCGTCGACCCGGCCTTCATGGTGCCTGGGCTCGATCTCGCGACGCGGCTGGTGCTGGAGCTTTGCGGCGGTACGCCGAGCGACATTCTCGTCGCGGGCGATATCCCCGAGCCGCGGCTCTCGATCGCTTTCCCGATCTCGGAGGTGAAGCGCCTCGTCGGCATCGACCCGTCCGAGGACGAAATCCGCCGCGTGCTCACCGCGCTCGGTTTCACGGTTTCGGGCCACGCGCCTTCGCTGACCGTCGGCGTGCCATCCTGGCGTCCCGATATTGACGGCAAGGCCGATCTGGTCGAGGAGGTCATGCGCATTCTCGGCGTCGACCGCGTGCCATCGACGCCGCTGCCCAAATCGGAACATGCCGGCAAGCCCGCGATTTCGCTCGGCCAGTTGCGCACGCGACGCGCCAAGCGCGCGCTTGCGACGCGAGGCCTCGTCGAGGCGGTCACTTGGTCCTTCGTGGCGAAGGCGGTGGCGGAGGCCTTTGGCGGCGGCGCACCGGCGCTGGCGCTCGCCAATCCGATCTCGACTGATATGACCGACATGCGGCCCAGCCTGCTGCCGGGCTTGGTGCTGGCGGCCCAGCGCAATGCCGATCGCGGCATTTCGGATCTCGCCTTGTTCGAGGTTGGCCAGATCTTCCGCGGCACGAAGCCGAATGAGCAGTTTACCGCCGCCACCGGCGTTCGCCGCAATACGGCGAACGTCAATGGTTCCGGCCGCCATTGGCAGAGCAAGGCGCCGCCGGTCTCCGTGTTCGATGCCAAGGCCGACGCACTGGCGCTGCTCGACGCGCTCGGCGCTCCGGTCGAGAAGTTCCAGATCATTGCGGGTGGTCCGGCCTGGTTCCATCCCGGCCGTTCCGGGACGATCCAGCTTGGACCGCAGAATGTGATCGGATGGTTCGGCGAGTTCCATCCCGCGACGCTCGAAGCGCTCGACGTGGAGGGGCCGCTCGTCGGCTTCGAACTGATTCTCGAGGCGATTCCGGCGCCGCGTGCACGCCCGACCCGCACCAAGCCGCCACTCGACCTGCTGCCGTTCCAGCCCGTGACGCGCGACTTCGCCTTCGTCGTCGACCGCTCGGTCGAGGTCGCCAAGATCATCAAGGCGGCCCAGTCGGCCGACAAGGTGCTGATCTCGACCGTATCGGTGTTCGATCTGTTCGAGGGCGCCGCGCTCGGGGCGGACAAGAAGTCGGTCGCAATCGAGGTCACGCTGCGCCCGACGCAGAAGACGTTGACGGATGGGGAGATCGAAGCCGTGGCCGCGAAAATCGTGGCCCAGGTTTCGAAGGCGACGGGGGCCGTGCTCCGCACTTAGGCGCGATCTCTCCCGTGGCGCCGCGCCGAATACTACCCGCCCGGCTATCGTGCCGGGCGGCTCATTGAGCGGATGCGCGCATGTCTCGTTACCAGATCCATGGCCACGCCATTATTTCGGACAATGACTGCATCGCCGGCGAAGACGGCCTGACGCCGGAAAGCCTGCGCAACGAGGCGGACTGGGCGCGCTTCCAGGCCGAACTCGACCGTGCCGCGCTGGTCGTCGTCGGCCGGATCGGCCACGAGGTCAACGAGAACACGCGCGGACGCCCGCGCATGATCGTTTCCTCGCGGGCGAACGGCATAGAGAAGCGCGATGATGGCTGGTGGTGGAATCCGGGGCGGGCTTCACTCGGCGAAGCGCTGCGCCTGGCGGCGCCGCAAGGCGGCCTGATCGCCGTGCCGGGCGGACGCCGGGTCAACGATCTCTTCTTGAGCCTTGGCTTCGACGCCTTCCACCTCGCCCGCAAGAAGGGCGTCACGATCCCGAACGGAACGCCGGCCTTCACACGGGCCTGGGCGGCTGGGTCGGTGGAGAGGCTGCTCGCCGGGCATGGCCTTCACGCCGGCGCGCCGATCGATCTCGATCCCGCCGCCGGCGTTACGCTCACGATCTGGGCGCGCTGAGCGCGCCCGACGCGGACTTCAATGGAGGCTGACGGCTTCCAGATCGTGCTCATGCGCGTTCATCACGACAGCCTCGCGGCTATCGGACACCATGAGCGGCGTGCCGCTCGCATCGAGCAGCGCCCAGAAATTCTGGCCCGGCGCCAAGGGCGGCGCATCGGGAAACAGAGCCTTGATATCCTCGGACTTGACCGCCTTGACGAAGGCGAGTTGACCGTGGCCGAGGCCGGCGAGGCTCTCGGGTGAAACAACGATACGTGCATCAGACATGATTTAACTCCTCGATTGAGCGAGCAGAGATCGACGACCTCAATCGCGAACGCCGATCTCGATCCTGCGGACGATCCGCTCGGGCGTCGGCCGTGCGAGGTCGATGGCGAGCAACCCATCCTTCAGTTCGGCGGAAATGATCTCGATGCCATCGGCCAGCACGAAGGTCTTTTGAAACTGCCGTGCCGCAATGCCCCGATGGAGATAGACCCGCTCGCGATCGTCGGTCTGACGGCCACGAATGACGAGTTGGTTCTCCTCGACGGTCACCTCCAGCGCTTCACGGGGAAACCCCGCGACCGCCAGCGTGATCCGCAGGCATTCATCGCGCGCATCCGTCTTTGCCACCCGCTCTATATTGTAGGGCGGGTAACCGTCGCCCGATGCCTTGGCGACGCGGTCGAGCGCACGCTCGATCTCGTCGAACCCCAGAAGCAACGGGCTCGAAAATGCTGAAACACGCGACATTACAAAGTCCTTCCACCAGCGACCTTGTCTTCGGACCCTCTTGGAGGCATCCGGCGGAAACGATCCCGCCTGCAGAATATGGTCGTCGAGGCGGGCAGGTTCAAGCGCCCGTCCGGCGGCCTCAGGGCCGCTCCCAGGTCCCGGATTTCTCCGAGCGGAAAAGCGCGTCGAGCACCGCCATATTGGCGAGCGCATCGTCGATCCCGTATTGCCATGGGCCCGTGCCGCGCACCGCGCGCGAGAACGCCTCGACCTGCAGCGCATATTGGTCGACCGCGGGAATGGTCAGTGTATCGAGCGGCTGGCCGGGTCCGTGGATGTCGATCCCGATCGTCGTCGTCTCGTCGGTCGGCGCCGAGAAGGGGGTCGGCATCTCGATGCGGCCTTCCGTGCCGATGATGCCGACGCGCTGATGGCGGAAGGCCTGCGTCGAAAGGCTTGCCGAGAACTGACGCCCCTCACCGAAATCGGCGAGAATGCTGACGGAACGGTCCGTCCCCATGACGGGGTCGCGATCGATCAGCGCCATCACGCGCACAGGCTCTGCCTCAAAGATGAAGCGTGCCGAGGCGATGGCATAGCAGCCAATGTCGAGGATCGCGCCGCCGCCGGTCTCCGGCTTGTTGCGGATATTGTTCGGATCGATGTTCAGGAACGAGAAGAAGGTCTGGACGGTGTGGACCGGGCCGATGCGGCCGGCCCTGAGCAGCCGCCGGACCTCGTGCCATTGCGGATGATGGCGGATCATGAAGGCTTCGGCGACCAGCAGCGGCCCGGCCGCCGCCTTCAACGTTTCCGCCTCCGCGCGGCTCATGCCGAGCGGCTTCTCGCAGAGCACATGCTTGCCGCGCGCCAGCGCCGCCAACGTCGTCTCGAGATGCAGGTTGTTCGGCAGCGCATTATAGATGACGTCGATCTCGGGATCGTCGAACAACTCCTGATAGGAGCCGTAGGCCTTGGGGATGTCGAAGGCGCCGGCGAAATTGCGGGCATTGTCGAGCGAGCGCGAGGCTACCGCAGCGATCACGGTCGACTCGCTCTTCAGCATGGCCGGGGCGACGCGCTGGCGCGCGATACGCGCCGTGCTGAGGATGCCCCATCTGACCGGCGGCACTGCCGGCTCGCCTGCGAGTTTCACCATGGCCGTTTCCTTCCCTGAGCGTCACGGTCTGCCTGACTACGTCGCGTCATTGCAGATTTTCCCGCGCTTCGCTAGGACACCTGCTCGATAGTCCAGGATCATAACCTCACGAGGAGCGCGCCATGACGATACGCCTGCATCGCGGCGATTTGCCCGATCTCTCCCGCTATGGCGCCTCGGTCGCGATCGACACCGAGACGCTGGGCCTCAACCCGCATCGCGACCGGCTCTGCGTCGTGCAGTTGTCGCCCGGCGACGGAACCGCCGATGTCGTGCAGATCGCGCCCGGCCAGACCGAGGCGCCGAACCTCGTCCGCCTGCTGAGCGATCCTGAGGTCGTCAAGATTTTCCATTTCGCACGATTCGATGTTGCCGTCCTCGGCAAGACGTTCGGCATCGAGGTCGCCCCGATCTATTGCACCAAGATCGCCTCCCGACTGACACGCACCTATACCGATCGCCACGGCCTCAAGGATCTCGTCAAGGAACTGCTCGACGTCGATCTTTCCAAGCAACAACAGAGTTCGGACTGGGCAGCCGAAACACTCAGCGACGCACAGCTTGCTTATGCTGCGTCAGATGTTCTACATCTTCATGCACTCAAAGCTCGCCTGGACGAACGTCTTGCGCGCGAACGGCGAGTTGGACTGGCGGCCGAGTGTTTCCGCTTCCTGCCGACCCGCGCTGCGCTCGATCTCGCCGGATGGGCCGAAGAGGACATTTTCGCGCATTCGTGACCGTGCTGTGACATATGTCGCAGACAGGTTCGTCGTCGAATATCCATATTGTTGGCTTCTATGGCGCTACAGCAGTTGGAGAGCGTATGAATTCGGTGCGGACATCGAGCCACGAAGACAGCCAGGTCGATTGGCTCGCCGAGTCTCGCCCCGACATGGACGAGCGGTACCGCGCCGCCCGTCGCCACAGCTTGCGCGTTCGGATCCTGAAGATCGCCCTGCCCCTTTTCGCCGTGCTGGGGGCGGTCGGCTTCATTGGCTATGTCTACGTGCTCCCGCAATTACCGGCCAATGTCGCCTTCGGTTCGATCGACATCAGCGGCAATGCGATCGTCATGCAGGACCCCCACGTCTCGGGCTTCATGAGCGGCGGGCGCGCGTACGAATTGCGGGCGGACCGGGCCGAGCAATCGCTCAAGAACACCAAGATCGTCACGCTGCAGAATATCGGCGCGACGATCGGGCTGGGGGACGACCAGACCGCCAAGGTGAAGGCGGCGAGCGGCACCTATTATGCCGATAGCGAGCGCATGGTTCTCGACGACCAGATCACGCTCTCGACCACCACCGGCATAGACGGCTCGCTCGCCTCGGCCGATATCGACATGAAGTCGGGGACGATGCGGTCCGACAAGCCGCTGGAAATCTCCTCGCAGGGCAGCACGATCAAGGCTAACAATGTCGAAGTGCAGGACCGTGGCAAGCGTATATCGTTTCGAAACGGTGTGAAGGTAACATACGCTCTGCCCGACGAATCGGACCCATCCAAGAAACGCGCTGCCAGCCCGGTGACCGAATGACCTCTTCGACTGCACGCCTCTTTCTCGCCCTCGCCTTCGTTCCCATGCTGGCCTTTTCCGCCGAGGTGCGCGCCCAGACGCCGACGCCCGGCGACAGCATGTTCAAGGGATTCCAGAGCGGGTCCAAGGGCCCGGTCAATGTCGAGGCCGATTCACTCGACGTCGTCGAGAAGAATGGCCAGCGCGTTTCGACCTTCACCGGGAACGTCACCGTGACGCGGGGCGATTCCGTGCTCAAGGCCGGCAAGATCGCGATCTATTCGGCAGGGTCCGGCGGCAATGGTGACGCGAAGCCGGCCGCGGCGCCCGCCGCTGCGGCAGCCCCGTCGAGTGGCCTGCCGGGCGCGGGCGACTTCACCCGCATCGAGGCCAGCGGCAAGGTCTATGTCAATTCCGGTGATCAGACGGCAACCGGCGAGACCGCTGTCGTCGATATGGTCGGCAAGCTGGTTACGCTGTCGGGCAATGTCGTGCTGAGCCAGGGGCCGAACGTCATCACCGGTGACAGGCTGGTCTGGGATATGACGACGGGCCGCGCGCGCGTCGACCAGAAGCCGGGCGCCCGCATTCGCGGCATCTTCACGCCCGGCTCGACACCGGGCGCTGCAGCCCCCGGCGGCGCGGCTCCGGCCAAGACGCCTTGAGCCGGCACAAAGACGCCTCGCGCCGAAACGATCGCGCCCTGAGGCCCAACCCACACCCGGAGTGTCGCTGATCGTGTCTGGCTACTACCAGGACCATGACGGGGTCGGCTTGGATGCCGAGCAGGCCACGCGTTACGAGGTCGATGCGGGCGGTCCTGGCTGGCTGGTCGCGCACGGGCTCGGCAAGAGCTATCGCCGCCGGCGCGTGGTGAATTCCGCCAGTCTCGCGGTCTCGCGCGGCGAGGCGGTCGGCCTGCTCGGCCCGAACGGCGCCGGCAAGACCACGATCTTCTATATGATCACGGGGCTGATCAAGGCCGATTATGGCCGGATCGATCTCGACGGACACGACGTCACGCATCTGCCGATGTATCGCCGCGCCCGGCTCGGCATCGGCTACCTGCCGCAGGAAACCTCGATCTTCCGCGGCCTGACGGTCGAGCAGAACATCCGCGCCGTGCTCGAGATCGTCGAGCCCAATCGCCGCCGGCGCGAGGAAGAGCTCGATTCGCTCCTGGCCGAGTTCCACATTTCCCATCTGAGGAAGTCGCCGGCGATCGCACTTTCAGGTGGTGAGAGGCGACGCTGCGAGATCGCGCGCGCGCTGGCGAGCCGCCCCTCCTTCATGCTGCTCGACGAACCCTTCGCCGGCATCGACCCGATCGCGGTCGGCGATATTCAGGCTCTGGTGCGCCATCTGACGGCGCGCGGCATCGGCGTGCTGATCACGGATCACAATGTCCGCGAGACGCTCGGCCTGATCGACCGCGCCTATATCATCCATTCCGGCGAAGTGCTGATGGAAGGCCGTCCGGCCGATATCGTCGCAAGCCCGGACGTTCGCCGTCTTTATCTCGGCGAGCAATTTACGCTTTGAATGCAGCGTAGGATACGTTACCAAAGAGGGCACAAGCAAGACTTGGACCACTCCCAAGGGCCCGCCGCGTACCCATGTCACTTTCGCCCAAACTCGAGTTTCGGCAGACCCAGTCTCTTGTGATGACGCCGCAGCTGATGCAAGCCATCAAGCTGCTTCAACTGTCAAATCTCGATCTGGTCACCTATGTCGACGCCGAGCTGGAGCGGAACCCGCTTCTGGAGCGCGACGAGCGCGAGGAACGGGCCGAGAGTGTCTCCGAGCCCGATCGCGCCGCAGAGCTCGCCGAGGATCGTGCCAGCGCCGCGGATGCGGAGGATGGTCGTCCGGACTGGCTGGAGACGCGGCTCGAAATATCGCCGGATGCGATCGCTGACCGGCTCGATACCGATCTCGCCAACGTCTTCCCGGACGATCACGGCCGCGCTTCGGGCGAATCCACGCCGATGCCAGCGACCGATCCGTGGTCGACGCCATCGACGCGTCAGTCCGTCAGCTCGGACGACTATAATCTCGAGGCCTTCGTCGCCGAGCAGCGGTCGCTGACCGATCTCCTGGCCGACCAGCTCGGCCTTGCAATCGGCGACCCGACCCGGCGCCTGATCGGCTATGCGCTGATCGACGAGGTCGACGAGGCCGGCTACATGCGCGGCGATGTGGAAGCGATCGCGGATCGCCTCGGCGCGCCCGTCGAGCTCGTCGAGGAAACGCTCGCTCTGTTGCAGAGCTTCGAGCCGACAGGCGTCTGCGCGCGCAACCTGACGGAATGCCTCGCGATCCAGCTGCGCGAGCGCAACCGGTTCGACCCGCCCATGGCGGCGCTGATCGCCCATCTCGACCTTGCGGCCCGGCGCGATTTCAACGCGCTGAAGCGGATCTGCGGCGTCGACGATGAAGACCTGGCGGAGATGATCGCCGAACTGAGGGCGCTGAACCCCAAGCCCGGCGCTGCCTTCGACACGGTCCCGATCCAGGCGATCGTGCCGGACGTGATCGTGCGGGCCGCCCCCGACGGCAGCTGGCTGATCGAGCTCAATACCGAGACGCTGCCGCGTGTTCTCGTCAACCAGTCCTATTATGCGACGGTGGCGCGCACATCGAAGAAGGATGTCGACCGCGCCTATCTCGCCGAATGCCTGCAAACCGCCAACTGGCTGGTGAAGAGCCTCGACCAGCGCGCCAAGACCATCCTGAAGGTCTCGACCGAGATCGTTCGCCAGCAGGACGCCTTCCTCGCCCATGGCGTCCAGCACCTCCGGCCGCTCAACCTGAAGACGGTCGCCGAAGCCATCGGCATGCATGAATCGACGGTCTCGCGCGTCACCTCGAACAAGTACATGGCGACCGCGCGCGGCATCTTCGAACTCAAGTATTTCTTCACATCGGCGATCGCCTCGTCGGAAGGCGGCGAGGCCCATTCGGCCGAGGCGGTCCGCCACCGCATTCGCTCGCTCATCGATGCGGAGAGCGTCGACGACGTCCTCTCCGACGATACGCTGGTGAAGCTCCTGCGCGATTCCGGCATCGACATTGCACGTCGCACGGTCGCGAAATATCGCGAAGCCCTCAAGATCCCCTCTTCCGTCCAGCGCCGGCGCGAAAAGCTCTCGGCGGCGGTCACCTCGCGTTGATCGCTTTACCCTTGCCTTGCCCTCGACGGATGCCCAGCTTCAGGACATGATGGTCTCGGCTGGGGCGTTTTCTTGACTTCCTGACCAGCCATCACTAGAAGGGCGCGGCGCCGAAGGTATCGGAGGCCTGCGAGACAGGGTCGATCATCGGCCCAAAACGCTGGCAGGCTTTGGATGCCGGTAGTCGTTAGTGCCCGGCGGGGCCGCAATCTGCGCACGCGCAGAGCAGCCTCGGTTCGCAACGAGGACCAAGGGGTACGAAATCCATGTCTCTCCGCATCTCCGGCAAGAATATCGAGATCAGCGACGCCTATCGCACGCATGTCGAAACGCGTATGGGCGCTGCTATCGCCAAATATTTCGACGGAGGCTTCTCGGGCCGTGTCGTGCTCGAACGCGACGGTAGCGGCTACCGCGTCGATTGCGCGCTGCATCTCGACAGCGGCGCTGATCTGCAGGCCGAGGGGCGTGGCCACGAGATTTATCCGACCTTCGAGCAGGCGGCGGAGCGCATCGACAAGCGCCTGCGGCGCTACAAGCGCCGGCTCAAGGACCACCACCACGACGCCAGGAACGGCGTCGACGCGGAGGCGGCGAATTATGTCGTTCTCGCCGCCACCCCGGACGAGGACGAGGAGATCCCGGCTGACTACAGCCCGATGGTGATCGCCGAAGAAACAAAGACGCTCAAGACGCTTTCCGTGTCGGGCGCGGTCATGGCGATGGACCTCGCCAACGCGCCGGTCATCGTCTTCCGTCATGCCGGTCACGGCGGTGTCAACGTCATTTACCGCCGGCATGATGGAAATATTGGGTGGATCGACCCGGCGCAGGCCGGCAAAGGGGATTCCGTCGGACAGTGATTCCGCTTAAAGTCGGAGCACGAATTCGACGCGCTCGGGGAGCGCGTCGAAACGACGGGTCTTGGACCGAAGGTTTGAACGAGGCATTTTGAACCAAGCCATGGACCTCAGCGATCTCATCAGCCCGGATTCGATTGTCCCGGCGCTGAAAGCGAATGGCAAAAAGCAGGCCCTCCAGGAACTGGCGGAAAAGGCGGCGAAGCTGACCGGTCTCGACGAGCGGCAGATCTTCGACACGCTTCTGCAGCGCGAGAGGCTGGGATCGACAGGCGTCGGCAATGGTATTGCCATTCCCCATGGCAAGTTGCCGTCGCTGACGCGCATTCATGGCGTCTTTGCCCGCCTCGTCAAACCGATCGATTTCGAATCCCTGGATGACCAGCCGGTCGACCTCATCTTCCTGCTCCTGGCGCCCGAAAGCGCCGGGGCAGACCATCTGAAGGCACTTGCGCGCATCGCGCGGCTGCTGCGCGAACCGGGCCTTGCCACCAAGCTTCGCGCCTCGAACGACCAGACGGCGCTCTACGCCGTGCTGACGGGCAGCGCAACGGCTTCAAACGCGGCCTGAGCCGCTGGCGCATTGCGCCCAATGCGGTAGGATGTCCGGGCTCGACAGGCGCTGTCGTTCCCGGGGGCCGCATGAAAGCGATCCGCATTCTCTCGGTTGCGCTCATGATGCTCGCCGCAAACGGCAGCATTCAGGTCGATGCGGCCCAGACCGGGCTGGAGCAGGCCTTTTTTGGCCGCGCCGTCGGCCGTGGCCGGTTCCAGAGCGCCATCATCGGACTGGATCGCCGCTTTCTCGTGACGACGAGCGGCCATCAATCGGGCGACCAGTTCGTACTCGACCAGATCTTCCGTTTCGACGACGGCCATATGGACCGGCGCACCTGGCGCTTCCGCAAGATAGGTCCGGGGCGCTATGCCGGCACACGGCAGGACGTCGTCGGCGAGGCGGATGTGCGGGTCGAGCCCGATGCCATCCACCTCTCCTACAATATCGACATGAAGCAGAAATCCGGCGTGACGGTGCGCCTGCATTTCGAGGACAGGATCGAGCGCGGCGGACGCGGCGCGATTTTGAACCGCGCCGTCATCTATGCAATGGGCCTGCCCGTCGGCAGCGTGGAGACCACGCTGATCCGACAGTGAGGCCGCCGCCCATTATTTCAGGGCGCCAGCCGTGAGGCCGCTGACGATCTTGCGCTGCAGCAGCATGAACACGATCAGGATCGGCGTCACATAGATGACCGCATAGGTCATGATGCCGTTCCAGTCGGTCGTGTTCGGACCCATGAAGTTCATCAGCCCGACGGTCGCCGTCTGCAGGTCCTCCTGCGAGATCAGTGAGCGCGAATAGACATATTCGCCGAACGACTGGAGAAAGATCAGCACCGACGTCACCAGGATGCCATTGCGCGCGAGCGGCACGGCGATCCTGAGGAAGGCGCCGAGACGGGACGCGCCGTCGACGCGCGCCGCCTCCTCCAGCTCCTTCGGGATCTGCATGAACGAGGTCCGGCAGAGCACGATGAAGAGCGGAAGCACCTTGGCCGATTGGGCGAGCACGACGGCGAAGCGGGGCGTCGCGATCAGGCCGACCTGATTGAACAGCACGAAGATCGGCGTGGCCATCAGTGAAGGCGGCAACACCTGCATCATCAGCACCAGGAACAGCACGATATCCATGCCGAGCGAGCGAACGCGGGCGAGCGCATAGGCGCAGCCCGTGCCGATCAGCGCCGCGATGATCGTCGTGCCGACGGCGATCACCATCGAGTTCCAGAGATAGACGTCCATCTTCTTGTCGATGAAGGTCTGGACGAAATTGAACTGCGGATGCGTCGGCCAGAAGGTCGGCGGGTAGGTGAAGGTCTCCGAGGACGGCTTGAACGCCGTCAGATACATCCAGTAGAGCGGAAAGAGATAGATCGCCAGGAAGCACAGCGCGACGACGAAGAGCACATAGCGTTTCATGGGTTCGTCCTCAGGCGCTGTATTCGTGCCGCGTGGAGCGGACATAGATGAAGGCGACTACGATGACGAAGCCGAGCATCAGCACGGAGACAGCGCTTCCCGAGGCGATGTCATAGGTCTGGAACGACAGCTGCCACGACCAGTATTGCGCGACGTTCGAGGCGTTGGCCGGTCCGCCCTGGGTCAGCGAGGCGAAGAGATCGAACTGCTGCAACGTGAAGATGATGCCGAGCGAGATCACGGCGCCGAGCGTCGAGCGCATCATCGGCAGCGTCATGAAGAAGAAGCGCTTCCACGGCCCCGCGCCATCGAGTGCCGCGGCCTCATACATGTCCTTCGGAATGCCGGCGAGGCCGACCGAGAGGAGGATCATGTTGAAGGGAATGCCGAGCCAGATATTGGCGATGATGACCGAATAGAGCGAAATGGCGGGGTTCGAGAGCCAGAAGATCTTCTGGTCGATCAGCCCTACCGATGAGAGCAGATAGTTCAGCACGCCGGCATCGCCCGCGAAGATCCATTTCCAGACCGCGCCGGCGACCAGCGCCGGGATGATCCATGCGGCGAGGAAGAAGCCGCGCAGATAGCTCGCGCCGAAGAAATCCTGCTGGAAGAACAGCGCCAGGCCGAAGCCGAACAGAAGCTGGAACGTGATGCAGAGCACGACGAACAGCGCCGTATTGCCCATGATCGGCCAGAAATCCGGATTGGCGAACAGGGTCATGTAGTTCGCCAGGCCGACAAAGGGGCGGCTCAGCGAAGCGAGGCTGAACATGTCCACTTCCTGAAACGACATCAGGATGTTGTAGACGAGGGGAAAGGCCGAGAAGACCAGCAGATAGGCCAGGGCCAGAAGTGCGAGCGCGATATCGAACCCGCGGCCGTCATGGGCGCTGCGAAAGATGGACGACAAGGGCGGGCTCCGTTGAGGTGGGGACGAGCGCCATGGCTGATCCGCCGTGCTGCGCCGGAACCGTCAGGGCCGCCCAAGATGGCGGCCAGTCGATACCCGGCATGTGCAGGCAGGGCGGCCTTGCGAGAAAGGGCTCCAGCCGCGACTACGGCTGAAGCCCGAGGCGAGGCGCGGCCTACTTGCCGAGGACGCCGTTGATTGTCGTCTGAGCCGTGTTCAGGGCGGTCTGCGCATCGGTCTGATGGGTCAGCGCGGCCTGGATCGCGGTCGAGATCGCCTTCGAGATCTTCGCCCAGTCGGGCGAGGGACCGCGCGCGCGGGCATACTTCATGGATTCGGCGAAGACTTCATACTGCGCCGACCATTTCGGGTCCTTGGCCTCGACCGGATAGGACGGCAGGAAGCCGAACTCGTTCCAGACACGCGGCATCTGCGAATACATGTACTCGAGGTACATGAACGCTTCCTTCGGGTGCTGGGTCTTGGCGAAGATCACATTGTTGCCTTCGCCGAGCGCCGAGGCGCGCTTGTCGCCTTCCTTCTCGGTCGGAAGCAATGCGACGCGGAAATCGAACTTCGCGTCCTTCGACATGCGCGGCAGCTCCCAGGGGCCGGAAATGCCCATGGCGGCGTTCTGCGCATTGAAGGTGGCCATCGAATCATACTGGCCGCGGATCAGCGTATCCGGCGAGGCGAGCTTCTCGTCGATGATCTTCTGCCACATCTCGAGCGCACGGACCGCGCCGGGATCGGAGATGTGGTCGAAATCGGCGCCGGTCGACTGCGCCCAGGGCAGGAACTGGAAGGTGCCTTCCTCATTGCCATTGGCGGAGAAGGCGAGGCCATAGACGTTCTTGGACGGATCCGTCAGCTTCTTGGCCGTATCGTAGAGTTCCTGCCAGGTCTGCGGCGGCTTGTCCGGGTCGAGGCCGGCGGCCTTGAACATGTCGGCGTTATAGTAGAGCGCAATCGTGTTCGAGCCGCGCGGGAGGCCATAGACCTTGCCATCCCAGGTGACGGTCGAGAGCGGTCCCGGGAAGATTTTCGTCGTGTCGACGATCGTCGAATCCTTGAGATACGGCGTCAGGTCGAGCAGCGCGCCCTTGGACGACAGGAACGGCGTGTTGGGATTGTCGACATAGGCGATATCAGGCTGCGTGCCCGTCGCCACGGCGCGCATGATGTCGTTTGCCCAATCGGCGAACTCGACATGCTTGATGTTGAACTTGATGTTCGGATGGAGCTTCGTGAACTCGTCCGCCATGACGTAGTTGTAGCCGGGATCCGACTGGCGATCGATGGTCCAGACGTTCAGCGTGACATCCTCGGCCGAGGCTATCGCCGTCGATGCGAGAAGGCCGAGCGCCCCCGCGATCAGAACTAGGGTTTTCTTCATGTTCTCCTCCACGTGAATTTGGTCGTCTACGCTTCCTCAAGCGCGTCGGCTTCTCGTCCCGATCCGCCGGCGGGCCGGCGGATCGTCTCCTCAGGACCCGGCGTTCAGCTCGGGTTCGGCACGAAGGCGGCGCCGCCACGGGCCTCCTTCAGATAGTTGAGCGAGCGGACCTGACCGGTCATTTCGAGCGCATCACGATAGACCGGATCGTGCCAGCCTTCGATGTCGATGCAGCCCTTGTAGCCGGCGAGGCGCAGTTCGCTGATCACGCGTGCCCAGTCGCTGTCGCCGAAGCCGGGCGAGCGCATCTGCACGAAGGGGAACTTCCCGAACACGCCGCTCTCGCGGATCACGTCCCAGCGAATCGTCGCGTCCTTGCCGTGGACGTGGAAAATCTTCGGCGCCCATTTGCGGATCTGCGGGATCGGGTCGATCAGATAGACCATCTGATGGCACGGCTCCCATTCGAGGCCGATATTGTCGTCCGGCGTCTCGTTGAACATCAGCTCCCAGGCGTCGGGATTATGCGCGATGTTCCAGTCGCCCGTAGCCCAGTTGCCGTCCATGGCGCAATTCTCGAAGGCGAGGCGCACGCCCTTGTCTGCGGCGCGCTTGGCGAGATCGCTCCAGACTTCCTTGTAGCGCGGCAGGCTCTCCTCGATCGACTTGCCGCGGATGCGGCCAGTGAAGCCGGCGATCGTCTTGGCGCCGAAGAGATGGGCATTGTCGATCAGCGTTTTCCAGCCTTCGAGCGTCTGCTGGTCGATATCGGTCGTCTCGAGCGGATTGCCGAACATGCCGAGCGTGTCGATCTTCACGTCGGCATCGCCGATCGCATCCTTGAGCTCGGCGGCGAGCTTGGGAATGTCCTTGTTGCCGATCGTCTGCCAGAAGAAGGGCTCGATCGACTCGAAGCCGAGCGGCAGGATCTGGCGAACATAGGCGGCCGGATCGGGCAGATTGCCCTTGATCATGGTGCCGATACGAATGTCGAGGGCGGGATTGCTCACGGTCTGCTCCTAGATGATCACGTCGACCCGGCGGCCGGTCTCGGCGCTTTCAATCGCGCCGAAGGTCATGGCCAGGCTCTTGATGTTCTCGTACCCGACCGTCTCCGGCACGGGGCCGCCACGCGTGGCGGCGATGAAGTCCTGCATGACCCCGAGGTGGCCGCCGGTGCGATCGGACGCGGCGAGGGGAGGAAGCTCGACAGCGACCACCTCGGAGAACAGGCCGTCGATCGCCGTCCCGGCGATCTCGGCACGAATATCGTCATGCCCGTCCCAGACGAGCGAACCCTTGGTTCCCACGATACGCCAGGCACTCTCCCAGCTCGTGCGGAACCCGTCGGCACACCAGCTGCCGCGATAGTTGAAGATCACGCCATCGCCGAACTCGAAGATCGCGGAGGCGGAGGAGCCCTGCTTGTACCAGGAGTTCTTCGGGTTCCATTCGCGGCAATAGACGGCGGAGGGCGCCGCGCCGGCCATCAGGCGCGCGGCGTCGAAGGTATGGATCGCCATGTCGAGCAGGAGCACATGGTCCATCTCTTCGCGAAAACCGCCGAAATGCGGCGCGAGGAAGAAATCGCAGTGAAGGCTGGTCACGTCGCCGATGACGCCCGCGGCGAGCGCGCGGCGGATGCGGCGGACGCCCTCGATATAGCGGCGGTTCTGGACAACGACATGCAGCTTGCCGGCGGCTTCAGCGCGGCGGATCAGGTCTCGCGCCTCGTCGAGCGTCTCCGCCATCGGCTTTTCGGAGAGGACATGGCAGCCCGCGGCCAAGGCCGTCGAGACGATGCGATGACGCGCGCCGGGGATGACGACGTCGAAGACGATGTCGGGATTGGTCTTGGCGATCAGTTCGTCGATATCGGTCGCGATCACGGCCTTGTCGAGGCCGAATTCGGCAGCCCGCGCAGAAGCACGGCTGGCATCAATATCGGCAAGACCGACGATTTCGAGATTGTCGATCGTCTTCGCGGCCTCGAGCCAGGCACGGCTCATAGCTCCGCAGCCGATCAAAACGGCACGTTGCATTCCAGGTCTCCTCCCGCGGCTCTGTCCTCATTTGCTGCACCGCAAACGTTTTCGGTGCGCCGCAAGAGAGCCGTAAACGTTTACGATCACACAATGAAGATCGCCTCTTGTCAAGAGCGCGGATGTAGGCACGAATGGACAAGTGCCGCTGCGCGGTTGTACACCCACCATCGACGATGCCAGGAAGCGCCGTCCGTGCCGCGCCGGCACGGCCGGGCGGACAGGGCTGAAGGAGATCGATCCGCGTGAGCATCCGCGAACTTGCCCGGCACCTGAACATTTCGATCGGGACCGTCTCGCGTGCCCTGAACGGCCGCGCCGACGTCAATGCCGAGACGCGGGAGCGCGTGCTGAAGGCGGCTGCCGAACTCGGCTATGCGCCGAATCAGTCGGGACGCAGCCTGCGCCAGGGCACAACCAATGCCGTCGGCTTCATGATCGAGACAAATCGCGAGACCAGCCTCCACGGCGATACGTTCTTCATGAGCGTCTATGACGGCGTGCAATCGGTCTTCGCGCAGCACCATCTCGATCTCATCATCCTGCCCTGCCCCTTTGACGACGACCCGTGCGACTATGTGCGCCGTGTCGTCTCGCGTCGCTTCGTCGACGGGCTGTTCATCTCCGCGACGCAGCGCCATGACGAACGCATCGACTATCTGATCGAGCGCGAGATTCCCTTCGTTGCACTCGGGCGGAGCCTGTCCGGCGGACCGCATTCCTGGATCGATCTCGATTTTGAGGGCGTGGCCGCCGAATCGGTCCGCCGCCTCGTCGCGCGGGGCCATCGCCGGATCGGTCTCATCAACACCGGCAACGACATCAATCTCGGCTATGTCTTCGCCGATGGCTATCGCAGGGCGATGGCCGAGGCCGGCATTCCCTACCGGCCCGAGTTCGTCATCCGCGCCGACCAGACCAGCGAGGAAGGCGGCTATGGCGCGACCGACCGGCTGCTCGCGCTCGCGGAACGCCCGACCGCCATGCTGCTCGTCAACGAGATCATGGCGATCGGCGCCTATCGACGGCTGCATGATGCGGGATTGATGCCGGGACGCGACATGGCGGTCATCGGCTTCCGACGGAGCCCGCAGGCGCGCTTCCTGTCGCCGACGCTGACCTGCTTCGAGGTCTCGCTGTTCGACATGGGCCGCCGCCTCGCCGAGGCGATGCTCGGCCTGATGCCCGCCTATCGGGATCTCTATCCCGGCCCCGTGGTCCAGGAGATCTGGCCGATGCATCTCGTCGGCGGCGAGAGCGATCCGCCGCCGCTGTCGCTCGTCATGGGCAAAGCGGGCTGAGCAAGACCGCCGGCCCCATCCGTTCGATGATGAGTCGGGTAAGGATCGTCAAACAACCGGAATCCGCCCGCGGACCCGTCGAGACGGGCCAGACGGGCGGCGATGGCCGGCAGTCAATAAGCCGGCTTATACGTCCAGATTGACGACGTTGAGGGCGTTGTCCTGGATGAAGTCGCGGCGCGGCTCGACTTCGTCGCCCATCAGCTTGGTGAAGAGGTCGTCGGCGGCATCAGCCTCCTTGACCCTCACCTGCAGGAGGGAGCGCACGTTCGGATCGAGCGTCGTCTCCCAGAGCTGGCTTGCATTCATCTCGCCCAAGCCCTTGTAGCGCTGCATCTGAATGCCCTTGCGGCCAGCGGCGAAGACCGCATCCAGCAGTGAGCGTGGCCCGAAGATCGGCGTCTCCAGGTCCTTGCGGCGATAGATGCCGGGCGTCTGATAGATCTCGCGCATGCGCGCCGTGATGCTGTCGAGCTTGCGGGCATCGGCCGAATCCACCAGAGCGGCATCGATCATCGCCGCCTCGCGAACGCCGCGCACCTCGCGCTCGAACAGATAGCCGCCATCACGCCCGAGCGTCCCGGTCCAACCGCGCTCCAACTCGTCGGAAATGAAATCGAGCCGCCGCGCGACCTCGACCGCGGCCGCCAATGCCCGCTCGGGATCGTTGAGCACGTCGACATTGAGCGCACCGGCGATCGCCGCCTGCTCGACGACCTTGCGGTCATAGCGCGTGTGCATGCTGTCGAGGATGTGCTTCACGGCGCGCGCGTCGTTCACGATCGCCGTCAGGTCGGCGCCGGCGCGAACTTCGCCATCGCCGAGGCGCAGCGAGGCATCGTCGACGCCCTGGTCGATCAGATAGTCTTCCAGCGCACGCTCATTCTTGAGGTACTGCTCGGAACGCCCCTTGGTGACCTTATAGAGCGGCGGCTGGGCGATGTAGATATGGCCGCGCTCGATCAATTCCGGCATCTGGCGGAAGAAGAACGTCAGCAACAGGGTACGAATATGGGCGCCGTCGACGTCGGCGTCCGTCATGATGATGATCTTGTGGTAGCGCAGCTTGTCGGGCGCGAACTCGTCCTTGCCGATCGACGTGCCGAGCGCGATGATCAGCATGCCGATCTGCTCAGACGAGAGCATCTTGTCGAAGCGCGCGCGCTCGACATTCAGGATCTTGCCGCGCAGCGGAAGCACGGCCTGGTTCTCGCGGTTGCGACCCTGCTTGGCCGAGCCACCTGCCGAGTCACCCTCGACGATGAAGATTTCGGACTTGGCCGGATCGCGCTCCTGGCAGTCGGCGAGTTTGCCCGGGAGAGAGGCGATGTCGAGCGCGCCCTTGCGCCGGGTCAGTTCACGCGCCTTGCGGGCGGCTTCGCGCGCCGTCGCAGCCTCGATGACCTTGGAGATGATGGTCTTCGATTCGCCCGGATGCTCCTCGAACCATTGGCCCAGCATCTCGTTGACGATGTTCTCGACCACGGGACGCACCTCGGAGGAGACCAGCTTGTCCTTGGTCTGCGAGGAGAATTTCGGATCGGGCACCTTGACCGAGAGCACGGCGGTGAGGCCTTCGCGGCAATCGTCGCCGTTGAGCGTCACCTTCTCGCGCTTGGAAATGCCCTGGCTGTCGGCATAGCCGGTGACCTGGCGCGTCAGCGCGCCGCGGAAGCCGGCGAGATGCGTGCCGCCATCGCGCTGCGGGATGTTGTTCGTGAAGCAGAGCACGTTCTCGTGGTAGCTGTCGTTCCACCACATCGCGACTTCGACCGTGATGCCGTCGCGCTCGCTGATCATGGTGATCGGCGCCGGGACGAGCGGCTTCTTGGTGCGGTCGAGATAGCGCACGAAGGCCTCGAGGCCGCCCTCATAGAGCAATTCCTCGCGGCGCGGCTCGACGCCACGACGGTCCGTCAGCACGATGTGCACGCCCGAATTCAGGAAGGCGAGCTCACGCAGCCGGTGCTCGAGCGTCTCGAAATCGAACTCGACCTTGGTGAAGGTCTCCGTCGACGGCAGGAAGGTGACCTCCGTGCCGTTGCGACCGTCCCAATCGCCGACGACTTCGAGCGGTGCCACGGCATTGCCGTGCTCGAAGCGGATCTGATGGATCTTGCCGCCCCGCCAGATCGTCAGCTTCAGCCAGGACGAAAGCGCGTTGACGACGGACACGCCGACGCCGTGCAAGCCGCCCGAAACCTTGTAGGAATTCTGGTCGAACTTACCGCCGGCGTGGAGCTGGGTCATGATGACCTCGGCCGCCGAAACGCCCTCCTCGGCATGCAGATCCGTCGGAATACCGCGACCATTGTCGCGCACGGTGCAGGAGCCGTCGGGATTGAGCGTCACCTGGACTTCGTCAGCATGGCCGGCAAGCGCCTCGTCGATCGCGTTGTCGACGACCTCATAGACCATGTGATGAAGGCCCGAGCCGTCATCCGTGTCGCCGATATACATGCCCGGTCGCTTGCGGACAGCGTCCAAGCCCTTGAGCACCTTGATGGAATCGGCGCCATAGGCTTCAGAGGCGAGATCGCGGGCGGTATCGGACATTCAGGCTTCCTTGGAGGTGTCGCGCGCTCGCGCGCGCGACAAGTCGAATCGTAGTGCTAATATATTGCTTCAACAGCGGAATTACACCCTCGACCCTATCGGATAAACACGGCTGGAAGGTGGCGGGGGATTTCGCTTTTGCCGCTTGCGCCGGAGCGTGCGGACGTCGATCCTGACCAAAGCGCACCCTGGCCGTCTCCGGTGCCGCAAGACCGAACGGAACCATGCACTGGATCGAAGGCTTTCTCGCGACCTACGGGCTCATCGTCGTCTATTTCGGCGTGATCATCGAAGGCGACAGCGTGCTCATTGCGGCTGGGTTTCTCGCCCATCAGGGCGTGATGGACCCTTACGGTGTCTTCCTCGCGGCCTTTGCCGGCTCTCTGACGTCGGACCAGCTGCTCTATTATCTCGGCCGCTATTTCGCGGACACCAGGCTGGTCAAGAAGCAGGTCGAGCGGCCCGCCTTTGCCAAGGTGCTGGAGCTGATCAAGACGCATCGCGTGCTGTTCATCCTCGGCTTCCGCTTCACCTATGGCGTGCGCACGATCAGCCCGATCGCAATCGGCATCGCCGGTGTTCCGGCCGGCCTCTACACCGTCCTCAACGTCAGCGCCGCGATCGTCTGGGCAGCACTGATCACCGGCATCGGCTATCTCTTCGGGCAGCTGATCGAGCGCTATGCCGGGCGCCTGCACGGCATCGAGACCAAGGTGGTGATCGCCCTCGCCATCGGGCTCGCGGTCGTCGCCGCGGGGCATCTCGGCCGCCGCTGGTTCATGCGCCGGCAAGCCAGCCTCGGAACGACCGGGTCGATCGATAAATCAGGCTGAGCCGATCGCGTCGAGGAAGGCCTCGCCATAGAGGACGAGCTTGCGCTCACCCACGCCCTGCACCGCACGCATCTCATCGAGCGAAGCCGGCCGGCTCTCCGCCATTTCGATGAGCGTGCGATCGGGAAAGACCATATAGGCCGGAACGCCTTCATCCTGCGCGATCTCGCGGCGGAGCGCCCGCAATTGCTCGAACAGCGCCGCGGCGGCCGTATCGAGGCCATCGGTGCGGTTTTCCCTCGTCGAGGACATCCGCGCCCGCCGGGCCGGCGCATCCTTGACCTTGCGCAGCGCGATCGTCTCGCGCCCCCGCATGATGGCGTCGCCCTGCTCCGTCAGGCGGAAGCCGCCATGTTCCTCGCTCGCCTCGGCGAGCGCGCCGGCGGCAAAGAGCTGCCGGATGATGGTGCGCCAGATATGGGCGCTCTTGTCCGTGCCAACGCCGAATGTCTTGATCTGGTCATGGCCCTGGCGCTGGATCGTATCGGTCGCCTCGCCGCGCAGGATATCGACCAGATGGGCCGCGCCATAGCGCTGGCCGGTGCGCGCGACGGCCGAAAGCACCTTCTGGGCATCGATCGTCGCGTCCACGAGCTCCGCGCCACCCTGGCAGAGATCGCAGGCGCCACAGGGGCCGCGCTGCTCGCCGAAATAGGCGAGAAGCGTCTGGCGACGGCAGGTCGCCGATTCCGCGAGATCGATCATGGCTGAAAGCCGCCGCTGCTCGACGCGGCGCTGCGCCTCGCTGATTGCCTTGTCGTCGATCTGCCGCCGGCGAAAGGCGATATCCTCAATGCCGTAGAGCGTCAGCGTATCGGCGGGCAGCCCGTCGCGACCGGCGCGGCCGATCTCCTGGTAATAGGCCTCGACGCCCGAGGGCATGTCGGCATGGACCACGAAACGGACATCCGGCTTGTTGATGCCCATGCCGAAGGCGATCGTCGCCACGACGACGACGCCGTCCTCCTGCAGGAAGATGTCCTGATGGCGCGCCCGGACGGCCGGATCGAGCCCCGCATGATAGGCGACGGACCGGATGCCCTTGCCGGTCAGCCAATCGGCGAGCTTCTCGGTCTTGTCGCGCGAGCCGGCATAGATGATGCCGCTATCGCCCTTGTGGCGCGTGAGAAAATCCTCGATCTGCGCGCGGGGCCGCTCCTTCGCTTCGAAGCGCAGATGGATGTTCGGCCGGTCGAAGGAATGCACCACGACGCGCGGCGGGCGCGGGAAGAGCTGGCTGACGATGTCGCCCCGCGTCGCCGCATCGGCCGTCGCGGTCAGCGCCACCACCTGGACCTGGCCGAGCGCCTCGCGCACGGAGGCGAGCTGGCGATATTCCGGGCGGAAATCATGCCCCCATTGCGAAACGCAATGCGCTTCGTCGATCGCAAGGCGCTTCACCTTAGAGGCCGCCAGCAGCGAGACCAGCCCGTCACCGGCAAGCCGCTCGGGCGAGACGAAGAGCAGCGACACCTCGCCGGCGCGGATCCGGCGCAGCGTCTCGCGATTGGCCTCATCGCCATTGCTGGAATTGAGCGTCGCCGCCGAGACACCGACATGGCCCATCTGCTGCACCTGGTCGCGCATCAGCGCGATCAGCGGCGACACGACGACGGTCAGCCCGCCATCGACCACGGCCGGAAGCTGGTAGCACATGGATTTGCCGGAGCCGGTCGGCATCACGGCGAGGACATCCTCGCCCGACAGCACGGCCCCGATCACTTCATCCTGGCCGGGTCGGAAATCGTCATAGCCAAAGACGGATTTGAGCGCCGCGCGGGCACGCGTAAGCGGCATGGATCATCCGGGTCAATTGATTCGTTTGCCGGATGCTAGACCCTTCACCCGCGCTTTTCACGCATGAAGGGCACACCCCGGCAAAGCATAAGGCCCGACGGCTCTATCGTGTCGCGATCGCCACCGCCGCGCCGGCCATCACCGCGCTGCTGCCGCGGTTGACGAGGCGGACCGCCTTGGGACTCGTGATCAGCTGCCGCGCCCGGAGCGCCAAAACGATGTAGAAGCCGAAGACGAGGGCGAGCACGCCGAGCGTCACCACGGCCAGCTCGGCGAAGGCGAGCCCGTCGACACGGGTCAGGTCCACGATGTTGGGCAGAAGCGCCAGATAGAAGATCATCGTCTTCGGATTGCCCATCGTCACCGCGAGGCCGGCGAGGAACAGGCGCAACGTGCTTTCGCGACGCTGATCGGCGACAAGGGCCGGCGGCCGCGCAGGCGCCGTCCACATCTTGTAGGCGATATAGAGCAGATAGGCCGCGCCGGCATATTTGATGACCGTGAAGACCTCGTGGAAGGTCTGCGCCAGCATGGCGAGGCCGAGGACGGCGAACGAAAGCCAGACCACGTCGCCAATCGCCATGCCGGCGGTAAAGGCCACGGCACCATGGCGTCCACGGCCGAGCACACGCGCCAGGATCGCGGCAATACCGGGCCCGGGCGAAAAGGCGGCGACGAAGAGCGCGGCCGCAAAGATCAGCAGACCCGAAATGGACAGGCCGGTCATGATGCATTTCCTCCTGCCGGAATCGTATCGATCCGTCCCGGCTTGACGAGGAATATCTCCGACGATTGCGGCAATTCGGCGAAGAGCGCGGGATCGGCGCCGGTCATGAAGACCTGCCCGCCGAGCCGATCGAGCGCTTCGAACAGTGCCGCGCGGCGGCGCGGATCGAGATGGGCAGCGATCTCGTCGAGGAGCACGATCGGCGCGATGCCGCTCATCCGCGCCACCAGCCGCGCATGCGCGAGGATGATGCCGACGAGGAGCGCCTTCTGCTCCCCGGTCGAGGCGCGGTCGGCGGGTACGTCCTTGGGCCCGTGGCGAACCTTCAGATCGCTGGTCTGCGGGCCGATCAGGGCGCGGCCGGCGGAAGCATCGCGCGGACGGCCATCCCGCAGGGCCGTCCGGAACCGCGCCACCGCCTCGCTTTGGCCGAGAGCCAGCCATTCCTCGACCTTGCCCTCGACCTCGATATCGGCCCAGGGGAAGGGCGAACTGTCGTCGCGATCCTCGGCGATCAGCGCCGCGAGCCGCGCCACCGTCTCGCTGCGGATCGTGGCGACCGCGATGCCGAGTTCGGCGATTTCCGCCTCGATGCCATCGAGCCAGGACCGGTCGGGGGCTGGTTCTTCCAGCAGCTTGTTGCGCGAGCGGAGCGCGCGGTCATAGGCATTGACCCGGCTGCCATGCCGCGCGTCGACGGCGAGCACCAGCCGATCGAGAAAGCGCCGGCGGTCGCCGGCGGAGCCGGAGAAGATCCCGTCCAGCGCCGGGGTCAGCCAGACGATGCGGAGATAATCTGCGAAGGCTGCGGGCGAGGAGGCCGCCGCGCCATCGATCCGGCAGCGCCGGCTGCCGAACTCGCCGCCCGGCTGACGTTCGAGGCCCGTGCCGAGCCGAACCTCGTCATGGCCGGTCCTGAGATGGATCGACACGGCAAAGCCGCCCGGAGCGCCGATCCGCACGATCTCCGAGAGATCCGCCCTACGGAGGCCGCGGCCGGCGGTGAAAAGGGAGAGCGCTTCGAGCAGATTGGTCTTGCCGGCACCGTTTTCGCCCGAGAGCGCCACGAGGCGGCCATGGACGGTCAGGTCCAAGGCCTCGTAGGAGCGGAAATCGGCGAGGATGATGCGCGCAACCTGCGGCGCGGCGATGGGGTCGTCCGCGATCACACGCGCATCGGCATCAGGACATAGAGCGCGTCTTCGTCGCCATCGTCCTGGATCAGCGTCGGCGAACCGGGATCCGCGAGCCGGAAGAGCGCCGTATCCGTCTTCAGCTGCGCGCTGATATCGAGCAGGTAGCGCGAATTGAAGCCGATATCGATCGGATCGGAATCATAGTCGACGTCGAGTTCCTCGGTCGCGGAACCGGAATCCGGATTGTTGACGGTCAGCGCCAGCCGGCCTTCGGAGGAGAGGGCGAGCTTGACGGCGCGGCCGCGTTCGCTCGCGATCGTCGAGACGCGGTCGACGGCGGCGGTGAAGCTGCCGCGATCGACCTTCAGCAGCTTGTCATTGCCCTGCGGAATGACGCGGGCATAGTCCGGGAAGGTGCCATCGATCAGCTTGGAGGTCAGCACGACCGGGCCGAAGGTGACGCGGATCTTGGTATCGGAAATCTCGATCGTCGCCGCCTCGTCGGAATTCTCCAGCAGCTTCTGGATCTCGCCGACGGTCTTGCGCGGGATGATCACGCCGGGCATGCCCTCGGCGCCGGCCGGCACCACGGTCTGCGCGCGCGCCAGGCGATGGCCGTCGGTCGCGACCGCGCGCAGCACAGTGCGGCCCTCGATCGTCGGCGTGTGGAGATAGATGCCGTTCAGATAATAGCGCGTCTCTTCGGTCGAAATCGCGAACTGCGTGCGATCGATCAGCGTCTTGAAGCTCGAAGCCGGCAGCGTGAAGCGGACCGGGAATTCACCCGTGGTCAGATCGGGAAAATCCGATTCCGGCAGCATCTGCAGCGAGAAGTTCGAGCGGCCCGACCGGACCGAGAGCGTCTGGCCGTCGGCGGACGTCTCGAGCACGACCTCGGATCCATCCGGCAGCTTGCGCACGATGTCGTAGAGCATGTGCGCGGGAACCGTCGTGGCGCCGGCCCGGCCAACATCGGCCTGCACCGTCTCCAGGATCTCGAGATCGAGATCCGTCGCCTTCAGCGTCAGCGTCGATCCCGTCGCGCGCAGGAGCACGTTGGAGAGGATCGGGATCGTATTGCGGCGTTCCACCACACGGTGGACGTGATTGAGGGACTTGAGGAGATTGGATCGCTCGAGGGTCGCTCTCATGGAACGCAGAAACCTTGACAGAAAGGCCGCGCTTTGGGCGCGGCACCGAAAGAGGCGGGCATTTGCGCCCTGTACGGACCGTGGAAATTGGCCGGTTCCGGGACGGAACGCAAGGGGCCATGCGCGCTTCGTAAAGGGAACGGGCCGAAGCCCGCCCCGCGAAACGCCGACGACCCGCAGCGGCGCTTCCGCCTATTCGTCGATCATCCGCTTCAGCAGCTCGACTTCCTCGGCGAGGTGCTTGTCGCCCTGCATCAGCTCCTCGACCTTACGCACGGCGTGCAGGACGGTGGTGTGGTCGCGGCCGCCGAAGCGACGTCCGATCTCGGGGAGCGAGCGCGGCGTCAGCGTCTTGGAAAGATACATGGCGATCTGGCGCGGGCGCACGATCGTCCGCGTGCGGCGGCTCGAAAGCAGGTCCGCCTTCGAGACGTTGTAGTGGATCGCGACGATCTTCTGGATGTCCTCGATCTTGACGCGGCGCGGCTCGCGCGCACCGACGAGATCGCGCAGCGTGATCTCGGCCGACGCCATCGTCACGGGCTGGTTGGTGAACTGCCACTGCGCGACGAGGCGATTGAGCGCGCCTTCGAGATCGCGGCCGTTCGAGACCACAGACTGCGCGACATATTCGATGACCGTATCCGGCACGTCGACGCCATTATTCTGGACCTGCGCCGCCACATAGCGGCTCTTCAGGATCTGGCGACGCAGATCGAGATCCGGTGCACCGATTTCGAACGCCACGCCGCCACGAAGGCGCGAGCGAACGCGCTCGTCGAGCGTTTCGAGATCAGCCGCCGGACGATCGGCCGCGACCACCACCTGCCGCGCGCCGTCGATCAGCGCGTTCAGCATGTGGCAGAATTCCTGCTGCACGGACTTGCCCTGCAGGAACTGCAGATCGTCGATCAGCAGCAGGTCGATCTCGCGCAGGCCTTCCTTGAAGGCGATGGCCGACTGGTTCTTCAGCGCCGCCACGAAACGGAACATGAAATGCTCGGCCGTCAGATAGACGACCTTGCGGCTCGGATCGGCCTGGCGGGCCGCCTGCGCGACCGCATGCAGCAGATGCGTCTTGCCGCGCCCGACGCCGGCGTGGATGTAGAGCGGATTATAAGGGGTCGGCCGACCGGCCGGCGTCTCGGCGACGGCGCGCGCCGCCGCATAGGCGACGCGGTTCGCCGTCCCCTCGCAGAAGGTCTCGAAGGTGAAGCGCGGATCGACCGGCGAGCCGGCGCCATCGGCCTCGGTGCGGGCAACCGCCTGGATCGGCGCGGAAGCCGTCGGCAGGAGCGTCGGGGCGATCTGAGGCGCCTCCTCGACCAGCACGGGCTTCTCGACCTTGACCGGCGCGCGAGCACGCACGGCGCCGCGCACGATCAGCTCGACGCGGCGGATCGATTCCATCTCCGACGTCCAGAGCGAGACCAGCTTCTCGAGATAATGCGACTGGATCCAGGACTTCAGGAAGCGCGTGGGCACCGACAGGTTGACGGTGACACCATCAGAATCCTCGAACTCGACGCGCGCGAACCAGCTCGAGAAGACGTCCTCGCCCAGTTCCGTCCTCAGGCGACGCTTAACCCGCTCCCAGAGCGCGGCATCGGCACGGCCGCTCATCGACGACACATCGTCAACAGCGATCGCCCGCAACGCCGAAGCTCCCGAACCGAATTCGCCCGTCCTGTCATCGCGCATCGCAGCCCCTTTTCTCAGTTTGAATTTAGTTACGATTGAACCCACGGCAGGCCCGCGGCTTTCCAGCCGTCAACGAGACCTCTGTGCCGTGCGTCATCCAGGGGCCCCTCGAAGCCCCCCGCAATATTGAAACACCGATCGAACCCGGCCGCCGCCACGGCGCGCGCCGCCGCAAGGCTGCGGGCACCAGACCGGCAGATGAAATAGAGCGCCGTCTCGCGGCCTATGCCGCGACGCTCGAGCTCGGCCGAGAGCACGTCGGCGAAGTCGGCATTGACCTCCATCGCCGGATAGCTCTGCCACTCGACGAGCAGCGTCTCCTTCCCGATCGCACTCAGATCGACAATGCCCACGTAACCCCACTCAGCGCGGGTCCGCACATCGATCAGCATCGCCTGCGGCTCGCTCGAGAGGCCGTCCCAGGCCTCTGTCGGTGAAACATCGCCGGCAAAGCTTCCGGCTGGCGAACGAGACATCGTATCTCCCTCATGCCCTCACTATTCAAAGTAAGGGCTATGCTAGAATTGAACTCTACGCTGGCGTCTGGAGAGCGCCCTCTCAATGGAAGGCAACAAAATACGCGTAGAAACTACAGAATAAACAAACTCAATGTCGGTGATTGCACTAGCCGTCACACTCTTTACTGGCGGGAGGGACAAAACACTCCCAAAGCCGTGACCGGCTCCTACGCACTGGTCGAAGACAACTTCCGTCGCCTTCTCCATGGGGGGAAAATACACAGCCCCCCCGTGCCCCGCAACGCCTCATGACCGAGATAATTCGACCCCGGACCGGCGACGGGTCGGCCGATCGGCCGCCCCTTCCGACTAAACCCTTGCGAGTCAAAGGCTTCACTTCGCGTCGCCGCAAAAGCGGTGCGGAAGCGTAGCGGGCGAAAAATTTTTGAACGTGGCCACTTGACTCCGGAGGAATCGGATGGCGCGACGTAAGCGATGTCCAACCAAGGCATAAGTTATTGGCAAACAATGAAAAAAGGTGCGAAGCAGCGGAAGCTGCCACGGTGCCTTCAGCGGGATTTCTGACATTGAATCAGCCCGTGCAAGCACTTACCCGCATAACAAAAAGCCCGGCCGAAGCCGGGCTGAATGCGAATCCCCAGAAAGGATTAATCAGGCGGTGAGCGCCTTAACGCGGGCCGCGAGACGCGAGACCTTCCGCGAAGCCGTGTTCTTGTGCAGCACGCCCTTCTGGGCGGCGCGCATCAGTTCCGGCTGGGCGTTCTTGAATGCTTCGGCGGCAGCTGCGAGATTGCCGGAAGCGATGGCTTCCTCGACCTTGCGCACATAGGTGCGGACGCGGCTGCGGCGCGTACGGTTGATATCGGCCCGGTGAGCAATCTTGCGGGCAGCCTTCTTGGCGGACGGCGTATTGGCCATGGGGCCTTCCTGATCAATTCGGTTCGTTGGATTTCCGCGCTCATGACCGACGGCCACAGCAATACGGAAGAGGCAGCCTGGTGCCGCCTCGGTTCGAGGGGCGCTTATAGTCGCCTCACGCGTGATCGTCAATCGGCTAAGCGGGTCCGATCGCGGCTTTCAGCGGTTTTGGAACGCCGGTGGCCTTTTCTCGAGGAAAGCGGCCATGCCTTCATGGGCATCCTCGGTCGCGAAAAGCGAATGGAACAGGCGCCGCTCGGTGCGGATTCCGTCGGAAAGCGGCGTCTCGAAGGACCGGCTCACCGCCTCCTTCGCCATCAGGACGGCCGGCCGCGACAGGCCAGCAATCTTCGCGGCGGCGGCGACAGCCGTCTCGACAAGCTCCGCCGCCGGCACGACGCGCGAGACGAGACCGATGCGCTCGGCCTCCGCCGCGTCGATCAGCCGTCCCGTCAGCACCATGTCCATCGCCTTGGCCTTGCCGACGGCGCGGGTCAGGCGCTGCGTTCCGCCGGAGCCGGGAATGAGGCCCAGCGTGATCTCCGGCTGGCCGAATTTCGCCGTATCGGCGGCGAAGACCAGATCGCACATCAGCGCCAGTTCGCAGCCACCGCCGAGCGCGAAGCCGGCGACGGCCGCGATGACCGGCTTGCGGACGCGCGACAGCCGCTCCCACTCGGCGACGAAGTCGTGCATGAAGATGTCGACATAGGAGAGCCGTTGCATCTCGGTGATGTCGGCGCCCGCCGCGAAGGCCTTGTCCGATCCCGTCAGCACGATGGCGCCGATCGCGTCATCGGCCTCGAAGCCATCGAGCGCATGGTTCAGATCGGCGATGAGCTGCCGGCTCAGCGCGTTCAGCGCCTTGGGACGATCGAGGCGGATGAGGCCGACAGCGTCCCGTGTCTCGACGATGATCGTTTCATAGGCCATGAGGCGCTCCGCTCGATGTGATGGACAAGGCGTAGTCGAGCGGACGCATGGCTTCAAGACGGCTCAGCGCTGGCATGTCAGGCAGTGGAAGGTCGAGCGGCCGGATTGGACGGTGCGGGTGACGACGCCTGAGCAGGCGAGATTGGGGCATGGTTCGCCCTCGCGGTCATAGACGCGGAAGGAATGCTGGAAATAGCCGAGTTCGCCATTGGCCTGGCGATGATCGCGCAGCGAGGAGCCGCCGGCCGCGATCGCCGCGCCGAGCACCTCGCGGATCGCTGTGGCGAGGCGCCCGGCCTCCTCAGCGGTGATCGTCCCGGCGGCACGCTCGGGCGACAGGCCGGCCATATGCAGCGCCTCGCAGACATAGATGTTGCCGAGGCCCGCCACGAGGCGTTGATCGAGCAGCGCGGCCTTGAGGGGCGTGCGCTTGCCGGCGAAGAGGCCATGCAACGTCACGCCATCGAAGGCGTTGCCAACAGGCTCGATGCCGAGGCCCGCGAGATGGGGCGTGGTCGCGATATCGGCGCGCCGGACCAGATCCATGAAGCCGAAGCGGCGCGGGTCGTTATAGACGACGCGCTTGCCGTTCGAGAGATGGAAGACGACATGATCATGCGCCGCCTGCTTGTCGCGCGGGTGATAGAAGATGCCGGGCGTCTGGATGGTTCCGTCCTCGACGCGGAACGAACCGGACATGCCGAGATGCATGATCAGGAGCGCGCCATCGTCGAGATCAGCGAGCAGATATTTGGCCCGTCGCCCGAGGCCGATGATCGTCCGGCCCGTCAAACGCTCGGCGAAGCCAGCGGGAAAGGGAAAGCGGAGATCAGGCCGCCTCTGTTCCAGCGCGTCGATCACGGCGCCTTCCATGGCGGGGACGAGACCCTGGCGAACGGTTTCGACTTCGGGCAATTCGGGCATGTGTTCTCGATGCGTCAACGATGCGGTTGGTCTGCCGTGGCGCCATCGCCGCGCTTCGTCTATCAAGGGCGGCAATGAATGCTGGCGTGCGTAATATAAGGAGTGTGGCGTGATGGCGACGGAAACTGTTTCCGACAAGGCAGAACAGCGCGCCTCGTTCGGTTTTCGCGATGTCGAGCTCGACGCCAAGCAGGGCATGGTCGACGCCGTCTTCCACAAGGTGGCGTCGCGCTACGACCTGATGAACGATCTGATGTCGGGCGGCCTGCACCGGATCTGGAAGGATGCGATGGTCTCCTGGTTGTCGCCGCCGTCGAACCGGCCGTTCGAGGTGCTGGATGTCGCGGGCGGCACGGGCGATGTCTCGTTCCGCATCGTCGATCGCTCGCACAAGAACGCCAAGGCCATCGTCTGCGACATCAACACCTCGATGCTCGAGGTCGGCCGCGAACGCGCGGAGAAGCGCGGCCTCGCCGACAACGTCACCTTCGTCGAGGGCAATGCTGAAGAGCTGCCCTTCGAAAGCGGCCGTTTCGACGCCTACACGATCGCCTTCGGCATCCGCAACGTGCCCCGCATCGACCAGGCGCTGAAGGAGGCCTATCGCGTCCTGAAGCCGGGCGGGCGTTTTCTCTGCCTCGAATTCTCCTCCGTCGACGTGCCCGGCCTCGACAAGATCTATGACCTCTATTCCTTCCACCTGATCCCCCAGATGGGCCGCGCGGTCGCGGGCGACGCCGAGAGCTATCGCTATCTGGTCGAATCGATCCGCCGTTTCCCGCATCAGGAGCGCTTCGCGCAGATGATCCGGCAGGCGGGCTTTTCGCAGGTCAGCTACCGCAACCTGACCGGCGGCATCTCGGCGTTGCATTCGGGCTGGAAAACCTGAGACCGATGGCAATCGGCCCCGCCGCTCTCTTCCGCCTCGCGGCGGCCGGATTCGTGCTGGCGCGCGAAGGCGCCTTCTCGATCGTCGATATTGACGACATTCCGCCCGGCGCGGCATTTGGCATCCGCATCGGACGCCTGTTCGAACGCCGCTCCGCGCAGGTTGCCGATCGCGGCGAGCGGATATCGCATGCGCTCAACCGCCTCGGCCCCTCCTATGTGAAGCTCGGCCAGTTCCTGGCGACGCGTGCCGATCTGGTCGGCGATGATGTCGCGGAGGCGCTCGGCAAGCTGCGCGATGAAATCGAACCCTTTGGCGAGGCCGCTGCGCGCGCGACGATCGAGCGCAATTTCGGCCGGCCGGTCGACACGATCTTTTCAGCCTTCTCGCCGCCGATCGCCGCCGCCTCGATCGCCCAGGTCCACAAGGCCGAGGTCACGGATGCCGACGGCACGGTACGCGTCGTCGCGGTCAAGGTCCTGCGTCCCGGCGTGCGCGGACGTTTCCGCCGCGATCTCTCGACCTTCTATGCCGGCGCCGGCCTCGTCGAGAAGCTCGACCCGGCCTCGCGGCGGCTGAAGCCGGTTTCCGTCGTCGACATCCTCGCCCGCTCCGTCTCGATGGAGATGGACCTGCGGCTCGAGGCCGCCGCGCTCTCGGAAATGGCGGAGCGGACAAAGGGCGATCCGGGTTTTCGCGTGCCCACCATCGACTGGGCGCGCACGGCCCGCGACGTGTTGACGCTCGAATGGATCGACGGCGTCAAGCTCTCCGATCCGGCGGGCATCGCCGCGGCCGGCCATGATCCGAAGCTGGTGGCGCGGCACCTGATGCAGGCCTTCCTGCGCCATGCCATGCGCGACGGCTTCTTCCATGCCGACATGCACCAGGGCAATCTCTTCGTCGACGCCAAGGGCGATGTCGTCGCGGTCGATTTCGGCATTATGGGGCGGCTGGGCAAGGCGGAGCGGCGGTTCCTCGCCGAAATCCTCTACGGCTTCATCAAGCGCGACTATCTGCGCATCGCCGAAGTGCATATGGAAGCCGGCTATGTTCCCGCCCGCCATGCGCCGGAGGATTTCGCCCAGGCGCTGCGCGCCATTGGCGAACCGATCCATGGCCAGCCGGCCCGCGACATCTCGATGGCGAAGCTCCTGACGCTGCTCTTCGAGATCACCGAGCTCTTCGACATGCAGACCCGGCCCGAGCTTCTGATGCTGCAGAAGACCATGGTCGTCGTCGAGGGCGTGGCGCGATCGCTCGATCCCGATTTCGACATGTGGGATGCCTCCGAGCCGGTCGTGCGCGGATGGATCGAGCGCAATCTCGGACCGGCCGGCAAGATCGAGGAGGCCGCCGGTGGTCTGTCCGATTTCGGCCGCGCCGCGACGCGCCTGCCCGGCATGGTGGAGCATGGCGCACGCATCGCCGCCCAACTCGACCAGGCGACGCGCAACGGGCTGACGCTCTCGCCCGACACGGTCGAGGCGATCGGCAGGGCCGAGGGACGCGGAAACCGCTGGCTGACCATCGGCATCTGGGTCGTGGCGGCGCTCCTCGCCTGGATCGGCCTCAGGTAGGTCTTTGAATTCGGCCGCTCCGACGTTAAGCTGACGCTACGTCCGGTAGCGGAGGGTTCGATGGCAAGCCCAGCGATTGAAAAGCAGCAGGCCACCAGGGCCCAGGCGATGGGCCCCAAGCCGCAGCAAGGCAAGACCGCGGCCATGCGCATCGCCGAAATTCGAGGCCTGCGCCGTACGCCCGGCGCAGCACGCCCGAATGACAATCTCACCGACGCCATCCGCGCGATCGTCGACCCCGTTGCCGGCGTCGACCTCGATCTGCCGGAGCGGTTAGCCTACCGTGAACCGCCGCGGTTTGACCTAGAATCGTGATCATCCTCGATACGAACGTACTTTCGGAACTCATGAAGCCTGCGGATGCCGCGTCCGAGGCCGTGCTTGACTGGTTCGGCTTTCTGACGGTTGCCGAGGCCTTCACGACCAGCATCACCTTGGCCGAAACGCTCTCGGGCATCGAGCTGATGCCGGGTGGCCGCCGCAAGAACGAAAAAAAGGCGGCGGCAGAGCGGGTCGTCGCGCTCTTCGCGGGCCGCGTCTTTCCCTTCGACGAGCAGGCCGCAACGTACTACGCGCCGCTGCTCTCCGAGCGGCGACGGGCCGGGCGCTCGATAGCGCCTTTCGACATGCAGATAGCCGCCATCGCATTGGCATGCGATATGGGCGTTGCGACGCGCAATGTGAGGGACTTCGAGGATTGCGGCGTCGCTGTCGTCGATCCGTGGGTTCTCTGAACGTGTCATCGCTCTCCTCCACCCGCATCCTGCTCGTCATGTCCGGCGGTATCGCCGCCTACAAGGCGCTCGACTTGATCCGGCGGCTCAAGGAACGCGGCGCCGCTGTCAGTGTCGTCATGACGGAGGGCGCGACCGAATTCGTGACGCCGCTCGCGGCCGGCGCGCTTTCAGGCGGCAAGGTGTTCACCGCGCTTTTTCATCGCGAGGACGAGCACGATATCGGCCATATCCGCCTCGCGCGCGACCATGATCTCGTCATCGTCGCGCCCGCCACCGCCGATCTGCTGGCGAAGATGGCAGCAGGCCTTGTCGACGATCTGGCAACCGCCATTCTCCTCGCCACCAACCGTCCGGTGCTGGTCGCGCCCGCGATGAACCCGCTGATGTGGGCCAATCCCGCGACCGTGCGCAATGTCGCCCGGCTGCAGGCCGACGGCATCCATTTTGTCGGCCCCGAGCGCGGTGAGATGGCAGAGCGCGGCGAGGCCGGAACGGGGCGCATGTCCGAACCGCTGGCGATCGTCGCGGCCGCCGAGGCGCTGCTTTCGCCGGCCGAGAAGCCTCTCGCCGGCCGGCACGTCGTCGTCACGGCAGGGCCGACGCATGAGCCGATCGATCCCGTCCGCTATATCGCCAATCGCTCCTCGGGCCGGCAGGGCTTCGCCATTGCCGAGGCGGCGGCGCGCGCGGGAGCCCGGGTGACCCTGGTCGCGGGGCCCGTTGGCCTGCCCGACCCGCCCGGCGTCACCGTCCGCCGGATCGAGACGGCGCGCGACATGCTCGCCGCCGTGGAAGCGGCGCTCCCTGCTGATATTGCGGTGTTCGCGGCTGCCGTCGCCGATTGGCGGCCGGCGGAAGCCGCCTCCTTGAAGATCAAGAAGGACGGCAGCGGCAAAGTCCCGCCGCTCGCCATGAGCGAAAACCCCGACATCCTCTCGACTATTGCCCACCGGACCGATCTCCGGCCCGGCCTCGTCATCGGCTTCGCGGCCGAGACGAACGACGTGCTGGCGAACGCCGAGGCGAAGCTCGCGCGCAAGGGCTGCGACGTGATCGTCGCCAATGACGTCTCCGCTGGTACGGGTGTCATGGGCGGGACCGAGAATACGGTCCATCTCGTCACCAAAGACGGCATCGAGCATTGGCCGAAGCTGCCCAAGGACGAGGTCGGCACGCGGCTCGTCGGCTGGATCGCGGACCGGATCGGCAAGAGCTAGGCATTTCCGGGCGGCGCGGATCATGATCCACGCGACTCAAATGCGATAAAGCAACGAGATAGAACGCTTATGGCGAGCGTGTCTTCGCCGGAAGACGTTCGGGACTGCGCGGCGGCGCGAAGGAGACGGGGATGCGGGGCGGCTGGCTTGGGCGAATCGGGCGCGGGTTCGTCCATGTGCTTCTGGTGTTCGCGATCGCGCTTTCCGCGCTCTGGATCGGCTTCTGCCTCTATTTCCAGCTGCCGTTCGGCGACGCCGGCCGCACGATCGCAATTGCCGGATGGGCGCTTTTCGCCATCGCCGTGATCGTATTGACCTTCTCGCGGCGCAAATGGCCGGCATCGGCCTGCTATGTCGTCGCGGTCCTCGTCTTCGGCGCCTGGTGGTCGACGATCCTGCCCTCCAACGACCGGGACTGGGCGCCCGATGTCGCCCACAGCGTCTCGGGCACCGTCGATGGCGACATCGTCACGCTGCATAATGTCCGCAATTTCGGCTGGCGCACCGATGAGGATTTCACGCCCCGCTGGGAAACGCGGACCTATGATCTCAGCCAGATCAAGTCCGTCGACCTGATCCTCGCCTATTGGGCCGGCCCGACCATCGCCCACACGATCGTCACCTTCGGCTTCGAAAATGGTGACCACGTCTCCTTCTCCGCCGAGATCCGGCGCGAAAAGACGCAGGCCTTCTCGGCCATTGCCGGGTTCTTCCGTGTCTTCACCCTGGTTCTCGTCGCCGCGGACGAGCGCGATGTCGTGCATCTGCGGACCAATGTCCGCAAGGAGGACGTCTATCTCTATCCGCTCGGCATGCCGAAGGCCGGCATGCGGGCGCTCTTCCTCTCCTATGTCGATGCCGGCAATGCGCTGAACGCGGCGCCGAAATTCTACAATACGTTGACGACCAACTGCACGACCGTGGTCTTCCGACTGATCCGCGCGCTCGATCCGGGCCTGCCGGTCGATTACCGCATCCTGATCTCGGGCCACCTGCCGAGTTATGTGTTCGACCATCAGGGCTACCAGACCGGCCTTTCCTACGAGGAATTCCGCCGCCGTGCCGCGATCAGCGCGCTGGGGCTCGCCGCCGGCGATTCGCCTGATTTCTCGAGTGCGATCCGGCCGCCCACCGGCCTCTTCGTGCCGCGCGATCTGAAATATCCCTGACGGCGCTTGATTTTATTCCCGCGCCGATCGCATCTCCGGACAGATATGCCCGAAGGAGCCTCCCGTGCCGCATGAGCCGATCGTCGAACTGAAGATCCTCGATCCCCGCCTCAGGGAATGGGGGCTTCCCGCCTATCAGAGCGACATGGCCGCGGCGATCGACCTTCATGCCTGCCTCGATGTGCCGCTTCTCGTTGAAGCCGGCGCGCCGGCCGTGCTCGTGCCGGCGGGCTTCTCGCTCTTCATGAACAACCCCTTCATGGCGGCGACGATCCTGCCGCGCTCCGGCCTCGGCCACAAGAAGGGGCTCGTGCTCGGCAATCTGACCGGGCTGATCGACGCCGATTATCTCGGCCCGATCATGGTCAGCGTCTGGAACCGCAATCCCGCCGGCTCCGCGCCGGTCGAGATCATGCCGGGCGAGCGGATCGCGCAGATGATGTTCGTTCCCGTGCTGCGGCCGAGCTTCGCCGTGGTCGACGCGTTCTCGGCCGAGACCACGCGTGGGGCGGGCGGCTTCGGCTCGACCGGCGCAGCCATCTCGACCAAGGTGGCTGGCTGAACTAATTTCACGGCAATCGGGCGCGGTCCTGCGCCCCCAAAGGATGAGGAGACCGATATGGCGGATGGCGGCGAGACGCGGGTGCCCGGGCGGGGCCGGATCTATGAATCGATCACCGATACGATCGGCGATACGCCGATCGTCCGTCTGAAGCGGATCGCGGCGGAGAAGGGCGTGAAGGCGAACCTTCTCGCCAAGCTCGAATTCTTCAATCCGATTTCGAGCGTCAAGGACCGCATCGGCGTCGCCATGATCGATGCGCTCGAGGCCGAGGGCAAGATCACGCCCGGCAAGACGACCCTGATCGAGCCGACCTCCGGCAATACCGGCATTGCGCTCGCCTTCGTCGCGGCCGCGCGCGGCTACCGGCTGATCCTCGTCATGCCGGAGACCATGTCGATCGAACGGCGCAAGATGCTGAAGCTGCTCGGCGCGGAGCTCGTGCTGACCGAAGGCCCGAAGGGCATGAAGGGCGCGATCGCGCGCGCCGAAGAGCTCGTCGCCGAGATCGGCGATGCGATCATCCCGCAGCAGTTCCAGAACCCGGCCAATCCCGAGATCCATCGCAAGACGACGGCCGAGGAGATCTGGAACGACACGCAGGGCCATGTCGACGTCATCATCTCCGGCGTCGGCACGGGCGGCACGATCACCGGCATCGGCCAGGTGCTGAAGCCGCGCAAGCCCTCGCTCAAGATGATCGCCGTCGAGCCGAAGGAGAGCCCCGTTCTCTCCGGCGGCGCGCCCGGCCCGCACAAGATCCAGGGCATCGGCGCCGGCTTCGTTCCGCCCGTTCTCGATACGTCGATCTATGACGAGGTGGTGCAGGTCGAGAGCGCCGAGGCGCTGGCGACGGCCCGCCTTGTGGCGCGCCTCGAAGGCGTGCCGGTCGGCATTTCCTCGGGCGCCGCGATCGCAGCCGCGATCAAGGTCGGCAGCCGGCCGCATATGGAGGGCAAGAACATCGTCATCATCATCCCCTCCTTCGCCGAGCGCTATCTTTCGACGGCGCTGTTCGAGGGGCTGGACTAGCACAGGGCCGAGCGGAGCCTTTTGGGGCGTTTCCGAGCGAAGGTGGGACCGGGAAGGAAACGCACCACATCAAATCGCTCGATCATTTCAGTGTTTCCCGTGAAACGATGACATGATCGAGCGCTATGCGACCAGCGTCTTCAGCGCCGCGATCAGCCGGTCGCACTGCGCGTCCGTGCCGATGCTGATCCTCAGGAAATCCTCGATCCGCGGCTTCGCGAAATGCCGCACGATGACGGATTGCGCGCGGAGCCCCTTGGCGAGGTCGGCGCCGCGATGGGCCGGGTGGCGGGCGAAGACGAAATTGGCCGCCGACGGCAGGATCTCGAAGCCGAGCTCATTGAGCGCCTCGAAGAGCCGCTGCCGGCTTGCCATCACGCGGCCGCGTGTTTCCTCGAACCAGCCCGTATCCTCATAGGAGGCCACCGCGCCGACAATGGCGAGGCGGTCGAGCGGATAGGAATTGAAGCTGTCCTTGACGCGCTCCAGCGCCTCGATCAGGTGCCGCTGGCCGATGGCGAACCCGACGCGAAGCCCCGCCAGCGAGCGCGACTTCGAAAAGGTCTGGATCACGAGCAGGTTCGGATGGTCCGCCACCAGCGGCACGGCGCTTTCGCCGCCGAAATCGACATAGGCCTCGTCGACCACGACGACCTGATCCGGGTGCGCTTCCACCAGCCGGCGGATCGCGCTGAGCGGCAGCGCGCTGCCGGTCGGGGCATTGGGGTTCGGCAGGATGATCGCGCCGCACGGCCCGGCATAATCATCGACATCGACCTGCATGGCGGCGTCGATCGGGATCTCGCGATAGGCGATGCCGTAGAGGCCGCAATAGACGGGATAGAAGCTATAGGTGATGTCGGGAAAGAGCAGCGGGCCGTCATGGTTGAGCAGGCCCTGGAAGGCATGCGCCAGCACTTCGTCCGAGCCATTGCCGACAAAGACCTGATCGGCCTGCACGCCGAGACCCACGGCGATCGCCTGGCGCAATATCGTCGCGTGCGGATCGGGATAGAGCCGCAGCCCGTCACCGGCCTCGGCCCTGATCGCCGCGATCGCGCGCGGCGAGGGACCATAGGGGTTCTCGTTCGTGTTCAGCTTGACGAGATCCTGCACGACGGGCTGCTCGCCCGCGACATAGGGCGTCAGGCGGTGGACGAGCGGACTCCAGAAACGGCTCACGGCTAGGCTCCGGGCAGGCTGGCCGGCGCGGGCAGGCCAAGGGGACAAGGCCGTCTATGTGCCAGCCGTTCGCGATCGCCGCCATAGGAAATCCGCGGGCGACGACCAGGGACGCGCGACCTATTTGGCGACGGGCGCAAACGAGGCGAGCGACTTGCCGGCTGCATCGAGCAGGATCAGCGTCCCGCCCTCGCGGCGCCACGCCTTGGTCGCGCCTAGCGCCTTCAGGAAGGCTTGCTCCTGCGCCATGGCGGGCTCGGGACAGGCCATCATCGTGGCGGAGGCAGGCTCGAAGGTGATCGTGCTGCCGTCGATCTTCGCCATGGTCGAGATCCTGTTGCAGCCGCCCGTGCCGGACACGGCGCCATCCTTGACGATCGTGATCCGCGTCTTGACGGTGGCCACCGACGGCTTTCCGCCGATCTCCGTCAGCAGCCATGCCCCGGCCGGGCTCTTGGCCTCGGCCTTGGCGGGTACGGCGTGACAGTCGGTCGGCGCCCGGCGGCCGATCGTCCAGGTCGCGTCGTCGCCCTTGCCGCGGAACTCGTGCCGGGGCGAGGCGTACCACATGCCCGAGGCCGGTCTCTGGTTGGCGAGCGGGATCGTATCGCCATTGATCTTCACCACGGCATCGCCGGATCCGTCCATGCCCTTGAAGATGATCGTGAAGACGGTGCCGTCCTGGCAGACATAATCGACGGGCTTGTCCGCAGCCGCCGCATGACCGAGGCCGGCCGCGACGAAAAGGACTGCGAGAGTGGCGAGACGCTTCATGAACGGGCCCCCGAAAGCTGGCTGGAGCGGCGAGACTCGCCCGCGAAGAAGGCGGCGCTGTGGCCGATCGCCTGCCGCGCGACGCAATCGTCATCCGGCGCTGGCTGAATGCCGCGCAAGACTGTAAGGGTTTGGAATGGCTTGCAAAGGCGAGCGCGCAATCTCCAGGACGACGAGAATCGAGTTTGGCGATGAAGGCATTCAACTCACTCTACAGTCATGATTTCATCCGCATCGCCGCCTGCGTGCCGCGCGCCTCCGTCGCGGATCCCGATTTTGCGGTCGAGGAGACGCTGGCGCTGGCGCGGCAGGGCGACGCCAACGGCACGGCCGTGATGCTCTATCCCGAGCTCGGCATCTCGTCCTATGCGATCGACGATCTCGTGCTGCAGGATGCCCTGCTCGAAAAGGTCGAGGCGTCGCTCATCCGCATTGCCGAGGCATCGCAGGAACTGCTGCCGGTGCTCGTGGTCGGCGCGCCGCTCAGGCAGGGCGGACGGTTGTTCAATACGGCCGTCGTGATCCATCGCGGGCAGATCTGCGGCGTGGTGCCGAAGAGCTATCCGCCGAACTACCGCGAATTCTACGAGCGCCGCCATTTCGCGACCGGCCTCGGCGAAGTTGGCGGCGAAATCACGATTGCGGGGCGCGTGGTGCCCTTTGGCGTCGATCTCATGTTCCGCTCGACGGGAACGGTACCCTTCACCTTCCATGTCGAGATCTGCGAGGACATCTGGGTGCCGCTGCCGCCCTCGACGCGGGCCGCGCTGGCCGGCGCCGAGGTGCTGCTCAACCTTTCCGCCAGCAACATCACCATTGGCAAGGCCGATACGCGGCGGCTGCTCTGTGCCAGCCACTCGTCGCGCACGATCGCGGCCTACGCCTATTCGGCGGCCGGTCCGGGTGAATCGACCACCGACCTCGCTTGGGACGGCCAGGCCGCGATCTTCGAATATGGCGAGCGCCTCGCCGAGACCGAGCGCTTCCCGCGCGGCGCGGTTGCCGCCACCGCCGACGTCGATCTCGGCCGGCTGCGCCAGGAGCGCATGCGGGTAAACACCTTCGGCGAATGCGTGCGCGAGGAGCGGGGGCGCATCCCACCCTTCCGCATCGTGTCGCTGACGCTGGATGCGCCAGAGCGGCCGATCGCGCTCGACCGGGTCGTCGAGCGCTTCCCCTATGTGCCGGTCGATCCGTCCCGGCTCCGGGAGGATTGCTACGAGGCCTATAACATCCAGGTCCAGGGGCTCGCCAAGCGGCTCGCGGCGACGGGACTGAAGCATGCCGTGATCGGTGTTTCGGGCGGCCTTGATTCGACGCAGGCGCTGATCGTCACCTGCCGCGCCATGGACCTGCTCGGCATCGACCGCAAGAACGTGCTCGCCTACACTTTGCCCGGCTTTGCGACTTCCGACGAGACCAAGATCAATGCCTGGGCGCTGATGAACGCGCTCGGCGTGACCGGCGAGGAAATCGACATCCGCCCGACGGCGCGGCAGATGTTGACCGATCTCGGCCACCCCTTCGCCAAGGGAGAGCCGATCTACGACGTGACGTTCGAGAATGTGCAGGCGGGCCTGCGCACGGATTATCTCTTCCGTCTCGCCAACCTCAATCGCGGCCTCGTCGTCGGCACGGGCGATCTGTCCGAGCTCGGCCTCGGCTGGTGCACCTATGGCGTCGGCGATCACATGTCGCATTACAACGTCAACGCCTCGGTCTCGAAGACGCTGATCCAGCACCTGATCCGCTTCGTCGCCGCATCCGGCGATGTGAGCGACGAGACGGCGCAGGTGCTCTATTCCATCCTCGCGACCGAGATCTCGCCGGAGCTGGTGCCGCGCACCGAAGGCAAGACGATCCAGTCGACCCAGCAGATCGTCGGTCCCTATGTGCTGCAGGACTTCAATCTCTATTACCTGACGCGCTACGGCTTCCGCCCGTCCAAGATCGCCTTCCTCTCCCATCACGCCTGGAGCGCGGCGGACAAGGGCGCCTGGCCGGTCGACATGCCGGAAGGCGACAAGCGCGCCTATACGCTGGCCGAGATCAAGCACTGGATGGACGTGTTCCTGAAGCGCTTCTTCACCAACCAGTTCAAGCGCTCGACACTGCCGAACGGGCCCAAGATCTCGTCGGGCGGCTCGCTGTCGCCGCGCGGCGACTGGCGCGCGCCGTCGGATGGCGATGCCAAGCTCTGGCTGGCGGAGCTGCACGACAACGTCCCGGACGCCTGAACCCTCGCCTCAGGCGCCCGGCGCCGGCGCCTCCGGCCGGCACACCGCCATGACGATCTCGCGCAGCCAGCGATGGGCCGGATCGGCGTCCATGCGCGGATGCCACATCGCCGATATCGCAATCTCGGGCGTCTGGACCGGCAGGGCGAAGCCGATAACGCCCTGCGCGAGCGGGTCGCCGAGGCAGGAGCGCGGCACCAGCGCGACCAGCTCCGATTGCCGCGCAATGCGCAGCGCCTCTGGAAAGCCGGGCACGATCACGACGACCTCCCGCTTGAGCCCGAGCGCCGCCAGCGCATCGTCCACTGGCCCCGAAAGAGCGCCCTTGCGCGATGCCACGACGTGGCGGCACGCCGCATAGCGTTCGGGCGTCATGGTGCCCGCGAGCACCGGATGTCCGATCCGCGCCGCGCCGATGAAGCCGTCGCGGAAGAGAAGTCGGGTGCGAACCTCCGGCGCGGACGCGCCGAGCACCCCGACCTCGAGATCGATCTGCCCATCGCGGAGCCGAAATAGGTCCTTTTCCGGCTTGGGCGCGAAGCGCAGGCGCACATGCGGCGCAGCCTCGATGACACGGGCGACCAGGGGCGCGTAGAACAGTTCCACGAACCCTTCGCTCGCCCGGATGGTGAAGAGGCGGTCGAGCGAGGCAAGGTCGAGCGTGTCGATCCGCGGGCTCAGGACCGCGCGGACGTCACGGGCAAGCTCATGAACCTGGTCGCGCAGTTCGGCGGCGCGCGGTGTCGGCACGAGCCCGCGCCCAGCGCGGACGAGGAGCGGATCACCTGTCGCGGATCGAAGCCGCGCCAGCGTGCGGCTCATGGCGGATGCGCTCAATCCGAGGCGACGGGCCGCCCCGGTCACGCTCCCTTCGGCAAGCAGCGCATCCAGCGCCGGAAGCAGGTTCAGGTCCAGATCGTCCATGGCCGAACACTATCGCATTGCCTGCTCCAGACCTAGCGTCTGGCGCAACTACACTGTGTGCTCCATGCGTCTGGCGCCTGTCGACGTCACCGCGCATAGTGATGGGCAATCCGATGGGCGATGAACGCCGCACGTGATGACCGTGCTCCCGGCATAGGAGGCGACCCGATGAAACTGATCGGTATCGAAGAGCACTTCCTGACGACCGAAATCGGCGCAGCCTGGCATGCTATCGGGCTGGACGCGGTGGATCCGAGCGTGGCGTTTCATGCGGGGAAGATCGAAGGGCGTTTGCTCGATCTGGCCGATGACCGGCTGGCCCTGATGGACGAAGCGGGGCTCGATGTTCAGGTGCTATCGCTGACGACGCCCATGCTGCACGATCTCGGGCCGGCGAGCGTCGACCTGGCGCGGCGGACCAATGATGCGCTGGCGGCGGCGGTTGCGCGCCATCCGACCCGTTTTCAGGCGCTGGCCACATTGCCCGTAGCGATACCGGAGGAAGCGGCGCTGGAACTCGAGCGCTGCGTCCGGACGCTCGGCTTCAAGGGCACGATGCTGTGCGGGAGGGTCGGCGATCGCCACCTCGACGATGCTGCTTTCTCGCCGATTCTCCACTGCGCCGAGTCCTTGGGCGCGCCGATCCTGCTCCATCCGCGCACACCCCCGGCGGCTGTCAGGGAGGCCTATTATTCGGGCATCGGCCCCGTGGTCGACGCGGCCTTCGCCACCTTCGGCCTGGGTTGGCACTATGATGCGGGCATTCAGTTCATCCGCCTGGTTCTGGCCGGCACCTTCGATCGCATGCCGGGCCTGCAGGTGATCCTGGGCCATTGGGGCGAACTGGTGCTGTTCTATGCCGAGCGCCTCGCCGCCATGGACCGCGTGTCCGGGCTGGACCAGCCGATCGCGACCTATCTGCGCCGGAACCTCTGGGTGACTGCGAGCGGCATGTTCCTGCCGCATTACCTCGAACGCGCCGCCGCGATCGTCGGGGCGGATCGTCTGCTCTTCTCCACCGACTTCCCCTACCAGTATCGCCCCGGCGGCGATGCGCGGCGATTTCTGGAGACTTGCGGTCTCGACGAACCGGCCAGGGCCGGCTTCGCCCATGGCAATTGGGAGCGCCTGACCGGGCAAGGCGCGGACTAGGGGTGCTCTGCCCCGGCCATCGGTCGAGATTTGGTGCAGCCTTTTCGGGGCGGAGCGGATGCCGCTTCTGGTTGAAGCCTCGGTCTATGAAACCGGGCAAAGCTGGCTTATTGATCGACAACTTGCGTTCCGGCTGCCAACTCCGGCGGCATCGAGCAATCAACCCGCTCGAAACGGCGCAATATTGGGGAACACGATCATGATTTTCGAAGGCGGCTTCACCTTCAGCAATTTCATCGCAGATATCTTTGCGATCTTCATCTTCATTCTATGGTTCTGGCTGCTGATCACCGTCACGAGTGATCTGTTTCGCCGCCACGACGTGTCCGGCTTCGGCAAGGTCCTGTGGGTGATCTTCCTGATCATCCTGCCCTATATCGGCATCTTCGCCTATCTGCTGACGCAGGGACGCGGCATGGCCGAGCGCAATGAATCGCGCGCCAAGCAGGCGCAGGAGCAGCTCCGCCACATTGTCGGCTACAGCGTCGCCGACGAGATCGAGAAGCTCGACAAGTTGAAGGCTTCGGGCTCGATCACGGAGCAGGAATACACCCGCCTGCGCGCACGGGTCGTGCAGTAATCCACGATCGGACGCCGTCCTCTGGGGCGGCGTCCTTCTGCCTGTCCCGCGTCAGAGCATGCGCTTCAGTGTCTCGGCGACGGCTTCGATCTCGTAGGGCTTGGTGAAGAACACGCTGCCGCGCGGGAGTTCCGCTTCCGGAGGGCGGCGATGTCCCGAGACCACGACCAGCCGCACGGGCGGCCAGCGATCGCGCACGGCATGGGCGAGCCGCACGCCGTCCATCGAACCCGGCATGTCGATATCCGTCAGCAGGATATCGATCTGGGGCTTCGTCTCCAGCACGGCCAACGCCTCGTCGGCATTTCCGGCCTCCAATATCTGAAAACCGGCATCCTGAAGCGCATCGGCCGTCACCAGCCGAAGGAACGGCTCGTCTTCAACGACGAGCACGGTCGGTTCGCTTGGGAGCCTTTGGGGTATCATTTGCCGTATCTGCCTCACTCACAATGCACGGCGACCACAAGGGCTGGCCACCGGTCAGGTTCACTCAACACGCGAGGGACGATCTCGTTCCAGGAGGTCCCCGCGGCACATTGCCGGCTTGGTCGACGGCGGGGTCGACGCGCGCTTTCGCGACACGGTTTGGCCCGATCCCTCGGCCGTCCTAGCCGGCTCCGGGATCGACATCGCGCTCCTTGACCGTCCGATCCGGCAGCGCGCCCGTACCGGGTGTGAGCTCCGGATTGGTGAGTTCGGGCTTGTCGTGCGGGCCGGCGGGCGAGGGGCGCTTTTCCAGAGGATCGACGGGCAGGACGGGCTCGGTGCTGGTCATGAATTCTCCTCTTCGGCCATCTCGTGCGAGAGATAACGACCGGACGGGCCGTGGGTTGCCTCCGGACGGGACCAGTCGCGCATCGGCAGCATGAACGATCGGTCGCGAATCTTGTTGCGCAAGGGCTTTGGCCTCCCTTAATCATTAGTAGGCCAACGAGTTTATCGGTCGCGCGCAGCTCTTGCGCTCCAGAGAATTTCGATCAGAGGGGGTTCGAATGACGTCGCTTACGCGTCGCACGCTTCTCAAGACCGGCGCCGGTGCCGCGCTTGCCGCCACGCTGCCCATGCCCGCGCTGCTCGCGGCCGAGCCGATCAAGATCGGCGTGGTCCAGCCATTCTCCGGCGGACTCGAATTGTTCGGCGGCCAGGCCAAGATCGGCCTCGATCTCGCCGCCGCCGAGATCAATGCCGCCGGCGGCATTCTCGGCCGCAATGTCGAGCTCATCTATGAGGACGACAAGACCGATCCCAAGACCGCGGTGGAGCGCACCACCTCGCTGATCCGCCGCGACAAGGTCATCGCCGTCTCCGGCCCGATCACCTCCAACAATCGCGACGCCATGATGCCGACGCTGTCGCGCGCCAAGGTGCCGCTGCTCTACGCGACCAATTACGAGGGCGGCGGCTGCGACCGCTATCTCTTCTCCTTCAACACCGTTCCGAACCAGGAACTCGAGAAGCTCCTGCCGATCATGAAGGATCAGGCCGGTTCGAGCTTCTATCTCTTCGGCGCCGATTATGTCTGGCCGCAGAAGATGTTCGAGACGGCCACCACGATCATTGGCGGTATTGGCGGCACGGTCGCCGGCAAGGAATTCACGCCCTTCGGCGTCAAGGATTTCGCGCCGGTCATCCGCCGCATCCAGGATTCCGGCGCCAAGGTGCTGGTGTTCGCGCTTCCCGGCGCCGACGGCATCACGTTCATCCGCCAGGCGGAGGAACTGGGCCTGCTGAAGACGGTGAAGGTCGCCTTCCTCGGCTTCGGCGAGCTCTATCTCGGCGCCTTCGGCGCGGGCAAGGCGCAGGACATGTGGGTGGCGCTTCCGTTCACCCAGGCGATCCAGACCGACGCGGCCAAGGAGTTCGTCGCCAAGGTGCGCAAGCAGTCGGGCGCCGATACGCCGGTCTCGCAATATGTCTTCACCCATTACGTCTCGCTGATCGCCGCCAAGGCTGCCTTCGAGAAGTCCGGGGCGATCGACAGCGAGGCGCTGGTCAACGGCCTTGAAGGCATCGTCGTCGACAGCCCGACCGGCAAGGTCACAGTCGGCAAGGACCATCACGTCACGCTCGAAATGTTCACGGCCAAGACCGAAGGCGACGGCATGGTCGTCGTCGACGATCTCGGCCAGATCGCGCCGAAGTCCGGCTGCGCCTAAGCGATGCAGGACGCCGCCGAAGGGAACGCGACCTCTGGCGGCGCTCCCTTCCTCGAAATCATTTCGCTGGTGAAGAGCTTCGGCGGCGTTCGCGCCGTCGATCATGTCGATCTCGTGCTCGATACGGGTGCGATGCGCTGCATCATCGGGCCGAACGGCTGTGGCAAGACCACGCTCTTCAACCTGATCACCGGCTACCTGCCGCCCTCATCGGGCGACATCCGCTATCGCGGGCAATCCATCGTCGGGCGGCCGCTGCACAAAATTGCGGCCGACGGCATCGTGCGGAAGTTCCAGGTTCCCTCGGTGTTTCCGGAAATGACGGTTGAGGACAATATTCGCGCGGCCGCCGGTGTCCGGCATGGACGCAGCGTGGCCTCGCCCGCCGAACTCCTCGACATGGTCGGGTTGACGAAGAACCGCCGTCACATGGCCGGGACGCTCTCACATGGCGAGAAGCAGTGGCTGGAGCTCGCCATGGTGCTTTCGACCGCGCCGCGCCTGATCCTGCTCGACGAGCCGGCGGCGGGCATGACACGCACCGAGAAGACCGAAACCGTCCGCCTGATCCATGAGATCCGCCGCGAGACCAATGTCGCGGCGCTGGTGATCGAGCACGACATGGCCTTCGTCGCCGCGCTCGATTGCCCGATTTCCGTGATGATGCTCGGCCGCATCGTCGCCTCGGGCGACTATGACACGGTGCGTCGCGACCCGCTGGTGCGCGAAGCCTATCTCGGGGCGGTGAATGGCTGATCGCGCGGATGGGCTCGTCATCGAGGGGCTGGTCGCCGGCTATGGCGGCGGCATCGTGCTCGACGGGATCTCGCTGGCGATCGCGCCCGGCGAGGCCGTGGCCCTGCTTGGGCGCAACGGCGTCGGCAAGACGACCTTGCTCAAGACCATCATGGGGCTGATCCGCCCGAGCGCGGGAGCGATCTATTTCGCCGGCAAACGAATCGATCGCCGCGCCCCCTTCGAGATCGCCCGGGCGGGGATCGGCTATGTGCCGCAGGGCCGCGAGGTCTTCCCCGATCTGACCGTCGAGGAGAATCTCTTCCTCGGCGACCTCACGGCGAAGAATGCCGATGCGGTCTATGCCCATTTTCCGGCGCTGGCGGAAAAGCGGCGCGAGCCCGGCGGGCGGCTCTCGGGCGGGCAGCAACAGCAGCTCGCCATCGGCCGGACGCTGATGGCCAAGCCGCGCCTGCTCCTGCTCGACGAACCGTCGGAGGGTATCCAGCCCTCGATCGTCGCCGAGATCGGCCAGATCCTGGCCGGCATCGTCGCCGCGACCGGCATGGGGCTGATCCTCGTGGAACAGAATCTGGACATGGCGACGCGGCTCTGCAGCCGCGCGCTCTTCGTCGATCACGGCCATGTCGTCGGCGAGGAGCCCACCGCGGCGCTCAAGGCCGATCCGCGCCGCGTCGATCCCTATCTCGCGCTCTGAGGACAGCCATGGAACGTCTCGCCATCGTCCTGCTCGACAGTTCCAACGCCGTGCTGGTGCTGATGCTGGTCTCGCTCGGGCTCGCCATCATCTTCGGGCTCATGAACGTCATCAACATGGCGCATGGCGAGTTCCTTATGCTCGGCTGCTACGCGCTCCTCGCGCTCACCGAGGCCGGCCTGCCCTTCTTCCTGGCGCTCGCCCTCGCGCCCTTCATCGTCGCGGGAATCGGGCTCGTCGCCGAGGAATTGCTGATCCGACGAACCTATGCCCGGCTGCTCGACACAATCCTCGCCACCTGGGGCCTGTCGCTCTTCCTGCGCCAGGGCATGGTGCTGCTCTATGGTCCCGGATCGCATGCCGTCGCCGTGCCGGATGTCGGTTCCGTCGATCTCTTCGGCACGCCCTATCCGGTCTATCGGCTGATCGTGATGGCGATCAGCATCGTGACCATCATCGCCACCTTCTACGTCTTCTTCCGCACGCGCTTCGGCCTCGCCGCGCGTGCCGTCATCGCCAACCGCACCATGGCGTCCTGCCTCGGCATCGATACGCGGCGGCTCGACCGCATCACCTTCGCCTTCGGCTCGGGTCTGGCGGGCCTTGCCGGCGCCGCCATGGCGCCCCTGATCTCGATCGATCCCAATGCCGGCCTCGGCTGGATGGTGCCCGCCTTCCTGTCGATCCTCGTCGGCGGTCTCGGCACGATCTCGGGGCCGCTCGCGGGCGCGGCCGGCGTCGGCGCCGTCGACAGCCTGACGGCGGCCTTCACCTCGCCTGTCTGGGCGCAGCTCGTCGTCTTCACGGCCGCGATCCTGGTGATCCGCCTGTTCCCGAACGGCCTCGTCTCGCGCGCCAAGCGGGAGGCATGACGATGAAGCTCTCCTCGGCCACACTGGTCGGCCTCGTCGCGCTGATCTTCTTCGTGGTGCTGCCCTTCATCGTCTCGGACTGGGTGGCGGCCGATTTCGGCATCTATTTCGCCTATGCCCTCTTCGCCGTCAGCCTCTGCTTCGTCTGGGGCCATGCCGGGCTGCTCTCGCTCGGCCATGCGGTCTATTTCGGCATCGGCGCCTATGCGATGAGCCTCGTCACGCTCGGCATGGTGCCGGGCCTGCCGGAGCTGCACTCGACGTGGGTTGGTCTTGCGGCGGCGATCGTGCTGTCCACCGTCGCGGCTGCGGTGGTCGGCTGGTTCTTCTTCGCCAATCGCGGCCTCAAGGGCGCCTTTCTCGGCATCGTCACGGTGGCGCTCGCCGTCATCGTCGAGCGGCTCGCGATCAACTCGTCCTATCTGGGTGGGATGAACGGGCTGATGAGCGTGCCGCCGATCACGCTCGGCCTCAATGGCGACGGTCCCGAGATCTACGATCCGCTGCCGATCTATTATATAGGCCTCACCCTGCTCGCCGTCGCAATCGCGGCGATGATGCGCGTCTCCGCGTCACGCTTCGGCGTCTCGCTCGCGGCGCTGCGCGAGAACGAACTGCGCCTCTGGACGCTCGGCCATGATGTCGCAAAGCTCAAGATCGCGGCCTTTGCGCTGTCGGGCGGGCTCGCCGGGCTCGCCGGCGCCTTCTTCGTCGTGCAGTTCGGCTTTGCCGCACCCTCGCTGATCGGCTTCTCGCTCTCGGCCGACGTGTTGATCTGGGTCGCGCTCGGCGGCCGCAACGCGCTCATCGCGGCAGCCCTTGGCGCTGTCGCCGTGCGCTTCCTCGAAAGCCGCCTCTCCAACCTGATGGGCGCGACCTGGCCGCTGGTGCTCGGCATGGTCTTCATGGCCTCGGTGATCTTCTTCCCCAAGGGCATCTTCGGCGAACTGATCGACCGGCTCGATCGCTGGCGCGACCGCGCCAATGGCTGATGCCGCGTGCATCGGCCCGCGACGCGCGCTAAGCCTGTCGCGCGGCCGGGATCGACCGGCCCGCGACAGACGCGGATCCTCGACCACATGCGCAAGCTCCTGATCATCGGCATCGGCGCCGGCAATCCCGATTTCGTCACCATCCAGGCGATCAAGGCGCTGAACCGCGCCGACGTCTTCTTCATTCCCAACAAGGGGGCGGAGAAAGCCGAGCTGCAGCAACTGCGCCTGGAGATCTGTGAGCGCTTCATCGATGATCGCGACTATCGCTTCGTCGACGTGCCGATGCCGAAGCGCGAGGCCGCCGGCAGCGACTATCTCGGCGTGGTGCGCGACTGGCACGAGCGCATCGAGGCGAGCTATCGCGAGGCGCTGACGCGCGAGCTCGACGAGGACCAGTGTGGCGCCTTCCTCGTATGGGGCGATCCCGGCCTCTATGACAGCACGATCCGCATCATCGACGCGCTCCGCGCCAACGGGTTTGCGCTCGAATACGAGGTCATTCCCGGCATCAGCAGCATCCAGGCGCTGACGGCGAGCCATCGCATTCCGCTCAACATGATCGGCGAGCCGGTGCTCATCACCACCGGGCGGAAGCTCGCCGAGGGCATGCCGGCCGATATCGGCACGGCGGTCGTCATGCTCGATGGCGAGCAGACCTTCGCCCGGCTGGCAGCCGAGGACCTCGACATCTATTGGGGCGCCTATCTCGGAGCCGAGGGTGAGACGATCATTGCCGGCAAGCTCGCCGAGGTCGCCGACGAGATCGCGGCCACGCGCGAGAGGCTGCGGCAGGCGCATGGCTGGATCATGGACACCTATCTGCTGCGCCGGCCGAAATCGGGCTGATCACGCGGCCAGATCGGTTCGCTTGTCGGAGGCCTGCGCCGCCGTCGGGGTGGAACCCCATCCGTCGCTGCGGGCGCGCAGCGCGTTCAGGATCACCGCGACGTCGATGACCTCCTGCAGCAGCGCGCCGGCGACGGGCGGGATCAGGCCGAACGCGGCGGCGACCATCGCCAGGCCGGACAGAGTGAGGCCCACGACGATGCTCTGCAGGGCGATCGACCTTGCCCGGCGGGCGATCAGCACGGCATCAGCGGCGAGTTCCAGCCGGTCGGCGAGGATGACCACATCGGCCGCTTCCGACGAAGCCGTCGCCCCGCGGGCGCCCATTGCGACGCCGACGGTCGCCGCCGCCAGAGCCGGCGCATCATTGATGCCGTCGCCGACCATCATCGTCGGCGCCAGCCGCTTCTCGGCCGCGATCGCCTCGACCTTCTGCGCCGGGCTGCAATCGGCGATGATGGCATCGATATCGAGGCCCGACCCGATCGCCTGCGCCGCCGCGTCGTCATCGCCCGTCACCATCAGCGTGCGAGTGACGCCAGCCGCCCGCAATCTCGCGATCGCGGTTGGCGCATCCGGCCGGATCGCATCGCCCATGACGAGGATGGCGGAGGGGACGCCGTCGATCGCGACGAAGACCGTCAGGATCGGCTGATCGTGAAAGGGCGTGAGGAACTGTTCCGCCCAGCTCGGCAGTTCCGTCGACCCGGCGATGAGCGCGCGTGAACCGGCGCGGATGGCACGTCCATCCACCTCACCCTCGAGGCCCGAGCCGCGATATTCCTTGACCCGCGCCGGGTGGCTGAGCGGCGTCCCCTTGACGTGCGCGGTCTCGACCAGGGCCGCCGCGAGCACATGATGCGAGGCCTGTTCCAGCGACGCGACGAGACGGAACGCCTCCTGCGCATCGACATCGGGCGCCGCGCCGATCGCGATCAGCCGCGCGCCGCCCTCCGTCAGCGTGCCCGTCTTGTCGAAGATGACGGTGCGCACCTGGGCCAGCGCCTCCAGCGCCGCGCCGCCCTTCATCAGCACGCCCACCCGCGCCGCGCGCGAGACGCCGCCGATCAGCGCCACCGGGGCCGCGAGGATCAGCGGACAGGGCGTCGCCACGACGAGGACGGCCAATGCGCGCACCGGATCGCCCGAGACGAGCCAGGCGAGGCCGGCAATGAGCAGCGTCGCCGGCAGGAGCAGCAGCGCGAAACGATCCGCCATGCGGATGAACGGCGCCTTCGCCGTCTGCGCGGCACGCACCATGCGGACAATACCGGCATAGGTGCTCTCGTCCGCCGTCGCGGTCGCCCGAAGCTGGAACGCCTCGCCGGCATTGACCGTGCCGCTGCGCACGAGCTCACCTTCGCTGCGCCTGACCGGTATGGGCTCGCCCGTCACGGCGGATTCGTCGATCAGCGCCCCGTCGGCGATGATCTTGCCGTCCACGGGCAGGAGCTCGCCGGCCCTGACCAGCAGATGATCGCCGATCGCCACGTCGGCGACGGGAATGTCGCGGACCTGATGGTCCTCGCGCCGATGGGCGATGCGCGGCGTGCGATCGGTCAGCGCCTTCAGATCGCGCTCGGCACGGCCGCGGGCGTAATCCTCCAGGAGATTGCCGCCGGAATACATGATTGCGACGACGACGCCGGCGAGTGGCTCGCCCAGCGCGAGCGCCGCTGTCATCGCGACGAAGGCGATCGCATCGACGCCGACCCGGCCCACCAGGAAATCGTGCACCATCGAATAGAGCAGCGCGACGATGACCGGCGCGGTGGCGACAAACCACGAGCGATCAGCGCCGACAGGAGAGCCCGTCAGGAACAGGACGAGCCCGGCGGCAAGGCCGGCGATCGCCAGGATGAACAGGGCCCGGTGCAGCAATGTCTCGTTCAAGCGCGGTCCTCGATTCCTGGTCGGCGCCCCCGTCGCGGAGCATTGTTACAGCATCTGAGCCCTATCAGACGATCGCACCATGCGGCGGATCAAGTCCGCTGATCCAAAGCCGTGCTCGCGCCGTATCGAATCCGAACGCACATCAGGCTTCGGGAGGTGTCGCATGCGCCGTGCACGGATCTTACTGATCGGATTCATCATGACCCTGATCGCAGGGACGACGTCCGCCCTGGCGCGGGACTTCACCCTGGAAGGCTATTTCACCGGCAGGACATCGGCCGTCGGCTGGTTCAGCGCCATCAACGGCGTCAAGCGCGGGTTCAAGGTCGACCTGCACGGGACATGGAACGGCAAGACGCTGACGCTGGTCGAGGACTTCGTCTATGACGATGGCGAACGCGACCGGAAGACCTGGCGCTTCCGCAAGACCGGCCCCGGCCAATATAGCGGCACGCGCGAAGACGTCGTCGGCGAGACGCAGGTGACGATCACGGGCGATACGGCGCGCTTCAGCTATCTCGTCGATCTGGATTCCAAGGCGAAGAAGAACCGCGTCCGTTTCCACGATACGATGAAGCTCCAGGACGACGGGACGCTGGTCAACACGGCCTCAGTGACCAAGTTCGGCTTCCCTGTGGCCAAGACCCGCGTCGTGTTTCACCGCCCGTGACGAGGAGGAACCGATCATGCGGACACAAGCGATCTCCGCCCTCGCCCTCGGGCTCGCCGCCATCGCCATCGAGCCCGCCGCCGCGCGAGAGTTGAGCGGCGCCGAGATCAGGGAACTGATCCGCGGCCGCGTCGTTCGGCTCAACACGCCCTTCGGCGTCGCGCTGCCGCTGCATTATCGCAATGACGGCACGGTCGTGGGCGACGTTTCGCGCTTTTCAGCGGCAAGGATGCTCGCGCCAAAGGAAGAAGGGCGCTGGTGGATCCAGGGCGACGCGATGTGCCAGCAATGGCCCAGTTGGTACAATGGCCGCCGCTTCTGCTTCGAAATCCGTTCGCTGGCGCCCGACAAGATCGCCTGGACCCGCGACGATGGCGCGAAGGGAACCGCGGTCATCGACCCCTAGCCGCGGCATGCCGCGCTGATCGGTCAATCCGCGCCAGCCATCTGGCGTGACATTGAGCTGTGGGGTCTCGCGGGAAACCCCGCCGGCCGGCCGCGCAAGGCTGCAAAAAGAAAAAGGCACCGTACACGGTGCCCTTCAATCGTCTTGCGCACTGAGGAAGACTGGTGGAGCCAATCGGAATCGAACCGACGACCTCTTGAATGCCATTCAAGCGCTCTCCCAACTGAGCTATGGCCCCGCCGTCTTCAGCGGAGGAGTTGGGACCCCTCCGGCGCGGCGGATACTTATGCCGCGCCCATTTTCAAATCAAGTGCCAATCGACGTTTTCGATCGGAGCCTGTGGATAGCCGCCTTACGGCTCCTCGTCCTCGACGCCGCCGATGATGTCGGCCACGTCGTCGCCTTCCTCTTCCTCTTCCTCGATGAAGACGTCGGCCTCGTCGTCGACGATCTCGACATCCTCGTCGTCGACTTCCGTCGTCACGACGCCGCCGGCGGTATCGTCATCGGCCTCTTCCAGGCTGATGAACTCGGCGCCCTCGGGCAGCTCGTCCTCAACCTCGTCTTCCTCGACCGCCTTCGCCGGAGCCGGGCGCGCCTTTGCAGGCCCCGTCTCGAAGAAGGAGCGAGGGTAGGATTGTCCCGTGAAGGGCGAGACAATGGGGTCCTTGTTCAGGTCGTAGAACTTCTTGCCCGTCTCCGGGTCGACCCGCTTTGTGCCGAGTTCCGCTTTCGCCACGTCGTGCCTCGTCGGTTAAAAGAGCCGGCCTCCCATAATGACTCGGATCGGCTCTGTCAAAAGCAATTGTCGGGCCGCATTCTGTGTGCTGTGGCGGCGATGCAGTCGCCGTGCTATCCGACGGCCCATCCGGATCGTGCGCCACGTGCTGAGCGTAGCCTAGATTCGCGCGAAACCCGAGCGCCGCGAGGAGCCAGATCATGTCGTCCGACGCCCGCCGGTCCACCGCTCTGAAAGCGCACGCGGCGCCCCCGCTCACCGGGCGCATCCGCGTTCCCGGCGACAAGTCGATCTCGCACCGCGCCCTGATGCTCGGCGCGCTCGCAATCGGCGAAACCACGATCGAGGGCCTGCTGGAGGGCGGCGACGTGCTGGCCACGGCGGCCGCGATGCGCGCCTTCGGCGCCAGCGTGGTTCAGCGCTCGCCCGGATCCTGGACCGTCAGGGGTCTCGGCGTCGGCGGCTTTCTGGAACCCGAGGACATCATCGATTTCGGCAATGCCGGAACGGGCGTGCGCCTCGCCATGGGGCTCGTCGGAAGCCAGGCGATCGCGGCGACCTTCACGGGCGATGCCTCGCTGCTGCGCCGGCCCATGGGCCGCATCCTGGACCCGCTGCGCCGCATGGGCGTGCAGGTCATTGCCCGCTCGAAAGACAGGCTTCCCCTGACGATCAAGGGCCCCGACGTGCCGCTGCCGATCGAATATCGCCTGCCCGTGCCGTCGGCGCAGGTGAAATCGGCCGTGCTGCTCGCCGGGCTGAACACGCCCGGCACCACCACCATCATCGAGCCGGTACGCAGCCGCGACCATACCGAGCGCATGCTGGCCGCCTTTGGCGCCGCAATCGAGATCGACCAGAATGACGAGGGCGACCGCCTGATCCGCATCGAGGGCCGGCGCGATCTGAAGCCGCAATCGATCGTCGTGCCGGGCGACCCGAGCTCGGCCGCCTTCCCGATCGTCGCGGCCCTGCTGGTTCCGGGATCCGACATCACGATCGAGGCTGTCCTGCTCAACCCGATGCGCACGGGCCTCATCGAGACGCTGATCGAGATGGGGGGCGACATCGCCATCGAGAACCGCCGGACGGTCGGCGGCGAGACCGTGGGCGATATTCGCGTCAGGGCGAGCCGCCTCAAGGGCGTGGTGGTGCCGGCCGCGCGCGCACCCGCCATGATCGACGAATATCCGGTACTCGCGATCGCCGCGGCCTTTGCCGAGGGGCAGACGGTGATGGAAGGCCTGAACGAATTGCGCGTGAAAGAATCCGACCGCATCGCCGCCGTCGCCGCCGGGCTCGCCGCCAACGGCATCAGTTTCGAGGAGGGGCCGGAATCGCTCGCCGTGACGGGCGGTGGTGATTCGATCGGCGGCGGAACGGTCTCGACCGCGCTCGATCACCGCATCGCCATGAGCTTTCTGGTGCTCGGCCTCGCCGCGGGCAAGCCGGTCACGATTGACGATGCCGCCCCGATCGCGACGAGCTTCCCGGAATTCCGGGCGCTGATGACGGGCCTCGGCGCCCATTTCGAGGATGTGGAAGAGAACGACGCATGATCATCGCGATCGACGGACCGGCGGCCGCCGGCAAGGGCACGCTCGCGCTCAGGCTCGCAGACCATTACCGGCTCAATCATCTCGATACGGGGCTGCTCTATCGCGCGATCGGGCGGATCATGGCCGATCGCGGTCTCGATCTCGACGACCCGGTAGCGGCCGGCGCCGTCGCGCGGACGCTCGACCCGGCCGATCTCGGCCATGCCGACCTGCGCGGCCGCGAGGCGGGCGAGCTCGCCTCGCGCGTTGCGGTTCATCCCGAAGTGCGGTCGGCGCTCGTGGCCTTCCAGCGCGATTTCGCGCGCCGGGCCCCCGGCGCCGTCCTCGATGGCCGCGATATCGGCACGGCGATCTGTCCCGATGCCGAGGTCAAGATCTTCGTCACCGCCTCGCCGGAGGTCCGCGCCCGTCGCCGCACCGACGAATTGCGCGCCAAGGGCCGCAATGTCGACTATGAGCGCATCCTCGCCGAAATCCGCGAGCGCGATGCGCGCGACAGCGGCCGCTCCTCCGCGCCTCTGAAACAGGCGCCGGATGCCGCAGTGCTCGATACCAGTGCACTCGACATCGACAGCGCCTTCGAGGCCGCTATTGCGATCGTCGAGGCAAAACGCGCTTAAAATCGCGCAAAATCGGCTCCGGAACGGCAGAATCCGGCCCGTTTAACCTTGTCGCGCCAGAAGAGTCCCTATATAGACGCCCAAGTCTGAAGGGACCCTCGCCTGGCGCGCCTGTTTTCGCGCCCGATCATGGTCCCTTTGGTCAAGCAATCGAGATCCGATCCGGAAGCGTCGGTCCGCCCCAAGCGGCAGCCCCGATTATCTATCGCCGGGCAGGATGGGATTTCGATCAACGCAACACGAACCGCCGACGCACGCCAGACATGGCACCAGGAGCTTTCATGGCAGTTACCAATCCCACTCGTGACGATTTCGCCGCCCTGCTCGAGGAATCGTTCCAGAACGAAGACCTCTTCGAAGGCAGCGTCGTCAAGGGTACGATCGTCGCGATCGAAAAGGACCTCGCCGTCATCGACGTCGGGCTGAAGACCGAGGGCCGCGTCGCTCTCAAGGAATTCTCCGGCCCCGGCCGGGACACGCCGCTGAAGGTTGGCGACGTCGTCGAAGTTTATCTCGAGCGCGTTGAAAACGCCCTCGGCGAAGCCGTTCTCTCGCGCGACAAGGCGCGCCGCGAAGAGAGCTGGGTCCGTCTCGAGGAGCAGTTCAACAAGAACGAGAAGGTCACGGGCGTCATCTTCAACCAGGTCAAGGGTGGCTTCACCGTCGACCTCGACGGCGCCGTTGCCTTCCTGCCGCGTTCGCAGGTCGATATCCGCCCGGTGCGCGACGTCGGCCCGCTCATGCACACGCCGCAGCCCTTCCAGATCCTCAAGATGGACAAGCGCCGCGGCAATATCGTCGTTTCGCGCCGTACCGTTCTTGAAGAGACCCGCGCCGAGCAGCGTTCGGAGCTCGTGCAGAGCCTCGAAGAGGGTCAGATCATCGAGGGCGTCGTCAAGAACATTACCGATTACGGTGCGTTCGTTGACCTCGGCGGCATCGACGGCCTGCTGCATGTCACCGACATTGCATGGCGCCGCATCAACCATCCGACCGAGGTGCTCTCGATCGGCCAGACCGTCCGCGTGCAGATCATCCGCGTCAATCACGAGACGCACCGTATCTCGCTCGGCATGAAGCAGCTCGAGGCCGATCCGTGGTCGGGTATCGAGGCGAAGTATCCGGTCGGCGCCAAGTTCTCGGGCCGCGTCACGAACATCACCGATTACGGCGCGTTCGTGGAGCTGGAGCCGGGCATCGAAGGCCTGATCCACGTCTCGGAAATGTCCTGGACCAAGAAGAACGTCCATCCCGGCAAGATCGTCTCGACCTCGCAGGAAGTCGAAGTGGTCATCCTCGAGGTGGATCCGGTCAAGCGCCGCATCTCGCTCGGTCTCAAGCAGACGCTCGCCAATCCGTGGGAGAGCTTCTCGGAGAAGTATCCGATCGGCTCGATCGTCGAAGGCGAAGTCAAGAACAAGACCGAATTCGGCCTGTTCATCGGCCTCGACGGCGATGTGGACGGCATGGTCCATCTTTCGGATCTCGACTGGAACCGTCCGGGCGAGCAGGTCATCGACGAGTACAATCGCGGTGACATGGTCAAGGCCCAGGTTCTCGACGTCGACATCGAGAAGGAGCGCATCTCGCTCGGCATCAAGCAGGTCGGCGGCGATCCGTTCGTCGAGGCTTCGGGCGATATCCGCAAGGGCGCCGTGGTCACCTGCGAGATCCTCGCGGTCACCGAAGGCGGCCTCGAGGTCAAGATCGTCGACAGCGACCTGACGACCTTCATCCGTCGCGCCGATCTTTCGCGCGATCGGTCGGAGCAGCGTCCGGAGCGCTTCGCGGCTGGCGAGAAGGTCGACGCCCGCGTCACCAACTTCGACAAGAAGGCCCGCAAGATCGCCGTCTCCATCAAGGCGCTTGAAATCGCCGAAGAGAAGGAAGCGGTCGCGCAGTTCGGCTCGTCGGATTCGGGTGCTTCGCTCGGCGACATCCTCGGCGCAGCGCTCAAGGCGCGTCAGGGCGACGGCGAGTAATCGCCTCTCCCCGCTGAAGCGGTAAATCGAGAACGCCCCGGCTGGTCCGGGGCGTTTTCTTTTTCGCGCCTCAAAATCGCAAGTCGCGCCAACCATTTGGCTGACTGCGCGTTTGATTTCGGCCGCCAAAGCGGCTAACCCCATGACGCGGGGTCTCGGGCGGGTTCTGGATCGACGCGAAGACGGAGGCCATCGGCATGGACGCCGAAGACATCATCGACCGGCGACGACTGCGACGGAAGCTCTCCTTCTGGCGCGTGCTCGGGCTCATCGCCATTGTCGCGGCGGTCGCCGGCGGCATCGTGATCGCGATCGGCCCCGACAAGATCGGCGAGCGCTCGCGTCCGCATATCGCCCGCCTCTCCATCAACGGCTTCATCGCGCAGGATCAGGCGGAGCTCGATTTGATCCAGAGCATCGCCGACAGCGATGCCGTGCGCGGGGTCATCGTCTCGATCGATTCCGGCGGCGGCGCCACGGTCGGAGGCGAGTCGCTCTATGACGCGATCCGCAAGCTCGCCGCCAAGAAGCCGACCGTCGCCTCGATCAAGACCGTCGGTGCCTCGGCCGCCTACATGACGGCGATCGCGACGGATCATGTCGTCGCCTACAGGAGTTCGATCACCGGCTCGATCGGCGTGCTGTTCCAGTCGCCGGAGATTTCCGAGGCGATGGCGAAGCTCGGCATCAAGCTGACCGAGATCAAGTCGTCACCGTTGAAGGCCGCGCCCTCGCCCTTCGCGCCCGCCTCACCCGAGGCCACTGCCGTGATCGAGGGGCTGATCCGCGATTCCTATGACTGGTTCGTCGATATCGTCGCCGAGCGCCGCAAGCTCGATCGCCCGACGGCCGTGCGGCTCGCCGATGGCCGGATCTATTCCGGCCGGCAGGCGCTGGCCGCAGGCCTCGTCGACGAGATTGGCGGCGAGGACCAGGCTGTCGCCTGGCTCGCCAAGGCCAAGAGCGTCAATGCGAGCCTCCCGATCGTCGACTGGAAGAAGGAAGAGCCCTCGCGCGCCTTCTCCTTCGCGCATGCGGCAGTGACCTGGCTCGCCGTCCAGGCCGGGCTCCCTCCCGAATTCGTACGGGCGAGCGGGATCTCCGACCTGATCCCCGCACGGCTTAACCTTGACGGGCTCATGTCGGTTTGGCAGGCTCCCGTCCCTCTGAATGACGCTGGGGGGTTGCAGCGGTGATCAAGTCCGAACTGGTACAGAAAATCGCTGAGCAGAACCCGCATCTCTATCAGCGGGATGTCGAGCACATCGTGAATTCGATCCTCGACGAGATCATCGACGCGCTGGCGCGCGGCGACCGGGTCGAACTGCGCGGCTTCGGCGCGTTTTCGGTCAAGAACCGACCGGCGCGCCAGGGCCGCAATCCGCGCACCGGCTCCAAGGTCGAGGTGACGGAAAAATACGTGCCCTTCTTCAAGACGGGCAAGGAGATGCGTGAGCGTCTCAACGACGCCTGATTTCGGCGCTAGAGCCGGGACCGGGTCGCTAGAGCATCGGACCGAAAAGTGGAATCCGGTTTTCGGGTCGATCCGATGCGAAGACAAAGAGATAGATCGCCTTTGCGTCCGGCAGGACACGTGGCGATCTAGAACAGGACCATGCGATGAAACGGCTGATTGCCATTCTGATCCTCGTGCCGCTGGCGATTATCGTCGTGGCGCTTTCGGTCGCCAATCGCCACGCCGTGACGCTGTCGCTCGATCCGTTCAATGGCGAGGCGCCGGTGCTGGCGCTGACCATGCCGCTCTTCGTGCTGATCTTCGCGACTCTCGCAGTCGGCACGATCATCGGTGGGGTCGCCACATGGTTAGGCCAGGGTCGATGGCGTCGCCAGGCGCGCGCGATGAAGCGCGAGGCCAGGACGGTCCGGCGTGAGAACGAGCAGTTCAGGACCGTCACCAAGGCCAGCCCGGCGACCACCCTGCCGACGGTGCGCAGCAACGCTGCCTGATCAGGCGGCAACGCAAATGCAACGCAGGGTGAACAGGCGGGCAATGTTGGACTTCGCAGTCCTTTCGTGCCAAACCCTTTGCCCATGCAGGATGCCATGACTCAATCCGTGATCGTGAAGATCTGCGGTCTTTCGACCGAAGACACGCTTGATGCCGCGCTCGATGCCGGCGTCGACATGGTCGGCTTCAACTTCTTTCCGAAAAGCCCGCGCTTCGTCACCGTGGAGCGCGCTCGCGAGCTCGCCGCCCGCGTGCGCGGCCGCGCCGAAATCGTCGCGCTCACCGTCAATATGGACGTTGCCGGCATCGAAGCGATCGTCCAGGCCGTCCGCCCGGACTGGCTGCAATTCCATGGTGCCGAGACCCCGGCAGAGGTTGCTTCCGCGCAGTCGCGGTTCGGCCTCGGCGTCATCAAGGCGCTCGGGATCAGTAGCGCCGAGGATCTCGCCCCGATCGCTGATTTTTCCGTCGCCGATCGGCTGCTGCTCGACGCAAAGCCCCCCAAGGGCGCGACGCTCCCCGGCGGCAATGGCGTACCGTTCGATTGGCGCCTGCTCGAGGCGCTTGACCCTGCGCTTTCCTATATGCTCTCGGGTGGCCTCGACGCCGGCAATGTCGCCGAGGCTGTTCGTCTGACCCGTGCGCCGGGCGTCGATGTCTCGTCCGGCGTGGAGAGCGCGCCCGGCATCAAGGATCCAGACCGCATCCGCGCCTTCACGGCCGCGGCACGCGGCAGTTCAAAGACACCAGAAGAAGGCCGGGAACAAGCCGGCGAAAGGATCATGTCGTGACCGCTCCCGCGCTGCCCAATTCCTTCAAGACCGGCCCGGACGAGCGGGGCCATTTCGGCATCTATGGCGGCCGCTTCGTCGCCGAGACGCTGATGCCGCTGATCCTGGAGCTCGAAAAGGCCTATGACGACGCCAAATACGATCCGGCTTTCCATGCCGAATTGTCGGCCCTGTCCAATTTCTACGCCGGCCGGCCGTCGAAGCTCTATTTCGCCGAAGGCCTGACCAACCATCTCGGCGGCGCGCGCGTCTTCTTCAAGCGCGAGGACCTGAACCACACCGGCAGCCACAAGATCAACAACTGCCTCGGCCAGATCCTGCTCGCCAAGCGCATGGGCAAGACCCGCATCATCGCCGAGACGGGCGCCGGCCAGCATGGCGTCGCCTCAGCGACGGTCTCCGCCCGCTTCGGCCTGCCCTGCGTCGTCTATATGGGCGCCACGGATGTCGAGCGGCAGGCGCCCAACGTGTTCCGCATGAAGCTGCTCGGCGCCACGGTCAATCCAGTGACCGCCGGCAATGGCACGCTCAAGGACGCCATGAACGAGGCGCTCCGCGACTGGGTCACCAATGTCGAGGACACCTATTACCTGATCGGTACGGCGGCCGGCCCGCATCCCTATCCGGAGATGGTGCGTGACTTCCAGTCGGTGATCGGCAAGGAAGCCCGCGCCCAGATCCTGGAGCAGGAAGGCCGCCTCCCCGACATGATCGTCGCGGCCGTCGGCGGCGGTTCGAACGCGATCGGCCTCTTCCACCCCTTCCTGGACGACCAGGATGTCGAAATCATCGGCGTCGAGGCGGGTGGGCACGGCCTCGATATCGAGAATGGTCATGCCGCCTCGATGAGCGGCGGCCGCCCGGGCGTACTGCACGGCAACCGCACCTATCTGCTGCAGGATGCCGATGGCCAGATTCTCGAGGGCCATTCGGTTTCGGCCGGCCTCGATTATCCCGGCGTCGGCCCGGAGCACAGCTGGCTGCGCGATACCGGCCGGGTCAAGTATGTGCCGATCATCGACGACGAGGCGCTCGATGCCTTCAAGGTCTGCACGCGGACCGAAGGCATCATCCCGGCGCTTGAATCAGCGCATGCCATCGCACATGTGATCAAGATCGCGCCGAGCATGTCGAAGGACAAGATCATCATCGTCAACCTCTCCGGCCGCGGCGACAAGGACGTCCACACCGTGGGCAAGCTGCTCGGTATGGACATCTAGGTCGAAGGCCGTTCACATGACTGAAACTCGCATCGACCGCCGTTTTGCCGCGCTCAAGGCCGAGGGCCGTCCGGCTCTCGTCACCTTCATGACCGCCGGCGACCCTGATCCCGAGACGACGCTCGCTTTGCTCAAGGCCCTGCCGGAAGCCGGCGCCGACGTGATCGAGCTCGGCATGCCCTTTTCCGACCCGATGGCCGACGGCCCCGCCATCCAGGCGGCTGGCCTTCGCGCCCTGAAGGGCGGGCAGACGCTGGCCAAGACGCTCAACCTCGTGCGGGCGTTCCGCAAGAGCGACGACACGACGCCGATCGTGCTGATGGGCTATTACAACCCGATCTATTCGCATGGTTCCGAGGCGTTCGTCGTCGAGGCGAAGGCTGCGGGCGTCGACGGGCTGATCATCGTCGACCTGCCGCCGGAGGCCGATGACGAGCTTTGCATTCCCGCGCTCGACGCCGGTCTCAATTTCATCCGCCTTGCCACGCCGACGACCGACGACAAGCGCCTGCCGACGGTGCTGACCAACACCTCCGGCTTCGTCTATTACGTCTCGATCAACGGCATCACCGGCTCGGCCGCGCCGGATAATTCACGCGTCGCCGAAGCCGTCCAGCGCATCAAGCGCCACACCAAGCTGCCGGTTTCGGTCGGCTTCGGCGTGCGCAGCGCCGAACAGGCCGCCGCGATCGGCGCCCATGCCGACGGCGTGGTCGTCGGATCGGCGATCGTCGCGGCCATTGCCGCCTCGCTCGATGGCGAAGGCCGCGCGACCGGCGCGACCGTCCCGGCGGTCGTCACGCTCGTCTCCGAGCTTGCCTCGGGCGTGCGCGCGGCGCGCGCCTCGGTCGCAGCCTGATTTCAAGGAGATCCGAATGAACTGGATCAACGACGTCGTTCGCCCGAAGATCAAAAGCCTGCTGAACAAGCGCGAGGTTCCCGAGAATCTCTGGATCAAGGATCCGGAGACCGGCGAAATGGTCTTCCTGCGCGATCTCGAAGCCAATCACTATGTGGTGCCGAATTCCGGCTACCACATGCGCATGAGCGCCCCGAAGCGGCTTGCCTTCTTCTTCGATGAAGGCCGCTACGAGACGATCGCCTCCCCCGATGTCGCGATCGATCCGCTCAAGTTCCGCGACGAGCGGCGCTATACGGATCGCCTCAAGGACGCCAGGACCAAGACCGGCCTGCAGGACGCCGTTCTCACGGGCGCCGGAACCGTCGAGGGCGTGCCTTTGGTCGCCTCCGTGCAGGATTTCGACTTCATGGGCGGCTCGCTCGGCATGGCGGCCGGCGAGGCGGTGATCGCCGGCATGGAAGCAGCGGTCAATCGGCGCCTGCCCTTCGTCATGTTCGCCGCATCGGGCGGCGCGCGCATGCAGGAGGGCATCCTCTCGCTCATGCAATTGCCGCGCACCACGCTCGGCGTCATGGCGCTGCGCGAAGCGAAGCTGCCCTATATCGTCGTGCTGACCAATCCCACGACCGGTGGCGTGACCGCATCCTATGCCATGCTCGGCGACATCCAGATCGCGGAGCCCGGCGCGCTGATCGGCTTTGCCGGTCCCCGCGTGATCGAGCAGACGATCCGCGAAAAGCTGCCCGAAGGCTTCCAGCGCGCCGAATATCTGCATGAGCACGGCATGGTCGATCTGGTCGTCCATCGCCATGAATTGCGCCCGACGATCGCGCGGCTTTGCAGTCTGCTGGGCCCGAACGTCGCGCTGCCCGCGAGCGCCGAACAGTCGCTCGCGCTGGCCTCGTAAGCGGCCTATCGGACCTTGAGTCGGCACCGCCGGCTGTCCTCGCCAAGGATGGCGAGGTCGGACCCGACACAGGTCAGGAAGGGGACCCGTCCCCTCCGCACTATCCCGCCGACAGCGCCGTCGACCTCTCCCCGCGGGAGAGGTAAAGAGCATTGTTCCCACTTTCCGGATTCGAATTCGGTTTTTCCATGGACAGTACCGCGATCCTGGAGCGGCTCTTCAAGCTCCATCCGAAGGAGATCGATCTCTCCCTCGACCGGCTGAAGCCGCTCATGGCCAAGCTCGGTCATCCGGAGGAAAAGCTCGGCCCGGTGATCCACATCGCCGGCACCAACGGCAAGGGCTCGACCACGGCATTCCTCCGCGCGATCCTCGAAGCCTCCGGCCGGACCGTCCATGTCTATACTTCGCCCCATCTGGTCAAGTTCCACGAGCGCATTCGCCTCGGCCAGCCGGGCGGTGGACGCTATGTCACCGAGGACGAACTGGTGGCGACGCTGGTCGAACTGGAGCGGGTCAATGACGGCGCCCCGATCACCCATTTCGAGATCACCACGGCGGCGGCGTTCAAGCTGTTCGCCGATCATCCGGCCGATGTGACATTGCTCGAGGTCGGCCTCGGCGGGCGCTATGACGCGACCAATATCATCGAGCGGCCGGATGTCTCCGTCATCACCTCGATTTCGCTCGATCATGAGAAGTTCCTCGGCAGCACGCTGACCGAGATCGCCGGCGAGAAGGCCGGCATCATCAAGCGCGGCTGTCCCGTCGTCGCCTCGCCGCAGGTCGAGGTCGTGCTCGATGTCATAGAGCGCGAAGCCGCACGCCTGCGTGCACCTCTTTATGTCGGCAATCGCGACTGGATCGCCCATCCGGAGCGTGGCCGGCTGGTGTTCCAGGACGAGGACGGCCTGCTCGACCTTCCGGCGCCCCGTCTGCCGGGCCGCCACCAATATGTGAATGCTGGCGCTGCGATCGCCGCGATCCGCCGTTCGAGCCTCGACGTGCCGCAGGCGGCCATCGCCGCCGGGCTGCAATCGGTCGACTGGCCAGCCCGGATGCAGCGCCTGACCAGCGGCGCGCTCATCGCGCACGCCCCGGCCGAATCGGAGATCTGGCTCGATGGCGGGCATAATCCCGGGGCTGGCGCGGTCATTTCCGAGGCGGTCGCCGATCTGGAAGAGCGGGTCTCGCATCCCCTCTACCTGATCGCGGGCATGCTGATCACCAAGGACCCGGTCGGCTTCTTCAAGCCTTTCTCCGGGTTGGCGCGCCACGTCTATACGGTGCCGATCGCCAGTTCCGATGCCGGGCGCGATCCGGGCGAGCTGGCGGCAGCGGCGATCGAGGCAGGCCTGACTGCCGAGCCGGTTGGCAGCGTCGAGGCGGCTCTCGATCTCATGAAGCGGACATTGCCGCCCAATGTCGTGCCACGGATCCTGATCTGCGGCTCGCTCTATCTGGCCGGGACCGTGCTGGAGGCGAACGGCACGCCGCCGCGATAATCCGCGGCAGCAAGCAGACATGAAAACGGGGCCCGAAGGCCCCGCATCAAGCTCACACAGAACGAATCAGATGCCGTTCTTGATCCATTCCGCGAGCCGGCCCTTCGGCGCGGCGCCAACCTGGATCGAGGTCGGCTCGCCATCCTTGAACATGATGAGCGTCGGGATCGAGCGGACGCCATAACGCACCGCGATCTCGGGATTCTCGTCGATGTTCAGCTTGGCAATCGTCACCTTGCCGTTGAGTTCGCTCTGAATTTCCTCGAGCGCCGGGGCGATCATGCGGCACGGACCGCACCATTCAGCCCAGAAATCCACGACGACCGGGCCGGCAGCGCCCAGAACATCGGTGTCGAAGGAAGAGTCCGTTACCTTGGCAGTGGCCATGAGAAGCCTCGATTGAGTGGCAGGAAGTTGGACCTGAAAGTAGGTAGGCGTTACCGGTCGGTCAAGGCTCGCCGAGCCCGACCGGTTCACGACCGCGTCACTGCCTGGGGATGAGCTATTTCGGCATCTGCGGCGGCGCGAAGACGATATAGGGCGTCTTCGGCTCCTGCCCCGGCGGCACATAATCCGGCGCCGGATCACCCGGCTCGCCGAGCGAGGCGATATACAGATAGAGCGAGCGAACGTCGCTCTCTTCCATCGCGTTAACGTTGAACCAGGGCATGGGCGGGCGTGCCTGGAAAGTCTTCGCGAGATGCACGAAGTCCTTTTCGGAGAGCTTCTCCGCCAGGATGCGCAGATTGCTGGGGTAGGTCGTACCCCATGGCCCCTGATAGCCCACCGCTGCCCCCTTCAGCGCGGTGGCCGGGTCGATCTTGCCACCGCTCTCGGCATAGCCCGAGGAATGGCAGTCATGGCAACCGCCGGTGATGGCGACCAGCGCGCCACGCTTCACGGAAACCTCCCCGGCTGATGCAACAACCGGAACTGCGCAGAGCGCAGCACAAAATATGGCAGCTATCCTCATGTTTCCCCTCCGCTCGTCGATCTGACGCGACGGAGCAATCTACCATGGGTTGCTCATTCGGCACCGCCGATTCTCATGCCGCCACTATGGCCGCGAGTCTCTCGTCGAGCCATTCGCCCGGTATCGGCATCAGCGTCGGAACCTCTGTCCAGAGCAGCGCCGTCTCGATCGGAAGGTCGGGATAAAGCGCGCGCAGGATGGCGCGGTAGAGCGCAAGCTGGGCGAAATAGGTTTCCGGCACCGCCTCCAGCGTGGTCGGCGCGGGACGGTTTGTTTTGTAGTCGACGATCATCACCCGTCCGTGGCTCACGACGAGCCGGTCGATGCGGCCCGAGACCGAAGCCGGTCCGCTGCGCGTCTCGACGACACCGGCGATCGGCACCTCGGCACGGCTTCCGGGTCCGAAGAGCGGAGCAAAATCACCAGAATGGATGACACCGAGAACGCTGTCGGCGAGTGCCTCGCGCATGGCGGCGGGCCAGTCGGGCACGACGGCGTCGAGATAGGACACCGCGACATCGAGACGGGCCTCCGGTGGATGATCGGGCAAGGCCTGCAGCAGCCGATGCACCAATCGTCCCCGATCGAGCGCCGACTTGGCCATCGGATCGAGCCGGGCATCGAGCGCGGTCACCGGGGGAAATGCCGGCTCGGCTTCGGCAAAGCCGACAGCCGTCGACGGCGTCAACCGGCGCATCACCTTTGCCGGCTCCGGCGGCAGGCGCCCGAGCCAAGCTGGCAGGGCCGTGGCGGCTGTGACTTCGGGTTGCTCCTCGAGTGCGGGCACCGCCGTCGATGTCGTACCGATGCGCCATTCGAGGCTTTCGAAGACATCATCGCCGAGCGTCACCTCGACCCTGTGACCGTCGACCTCGAGAGCCGACTGGACGAGATCGTGCCAGATCCGCTCGCCACCCAGATTGGCCTTGGCCGTGCCGCAGACGATCAGGCGGTCGCGCGCGCGCGTCAGCCCGACATAGAGCAGCCGCCTGTATTCCTCCCGCGCCTTGTCGCGCAGCGTTGCGAGCGCCGTCTCGACGGCCGCGGGGCGGCGCGCCCCGGGGGCGACCCAGACCAGCGGCGCGCCCTCCGAGTCGTCCGGATCATCAGCCAGCGCCACGATCTTCGGATCATGGCTGGCGTGAACCGGCTTGGAGCCGGTATCGACGAGAAAGACAATCTCCGCTTCGAGACCCTTGGCACCGTGGACCGTCATGACGCGAATCTCGTCACGAGCGAGATCGGCGTCGCGCTTGATCTCGGTCGCAGCCTCCCGCATCCAGGCGGCGAAGCCCTGGAGAGACGGCACCTCGGTCTGCTCATGCGCCAGCGCTTGCGCCAGGAACTCGTCGAGGACGTCATCCGCCTCGGGACCGAGCCGCGCAATGAGACGCCGCCTGCCGCCATCCGGCCCCAATATGCGGGCGAAGAAGGCATAGGGGCTCATGAAGTCGGCCCGGTCGCGCCATTCGGCCAGGAGCGCTGCCGCTGCGGCAATTTCGGGCGCATCGGCGTCCGCGACCGCCCGCCAGAGCGTGCCACTCCGGCCATGCGCGAGGTCGAACAGCTGCTCTTCGCCGAGGCCGACCAGCGGGCTCTTCAAGAGCGCGGCGAGCGCCAGATCATCGCGGGGCTGCAGCACGATGTCGGCAACGGCGAGCAGATCGAGCACGGCGATGTGGCTGCCGAGCGCGAGTCGATCGGCACCGGCCACCGCAAGCCCCGCGGCTTTCAGCGCGCGATTGATCGCGTCGGTCTGTGCGCCGCGCTTGCGCGTGAGGATCAATATGTTGCCGGGACGGATCTTCCTGCCGGTCGCGTCGATCGTCTCGCCCCGATCCGTCCAGCCCTTGATCGTGCGGGCAATCCGCTCTGCGAGACGCACCTCCGGGCTCTTCTCATCCAGCCTGTCGAGCGGCGTATGCCAATCCTCGGGCTCGGGTGTCTTCTCGGCCGCGATAAGGGGCCAGACCGTGACACGGCCGGGATCACCCCGGCGCGCCGCGACATGCACCGTCGGCTGTGGATCCTGCGTCAGGCCGCGATGGGCATCCGGCGCGCTGAAAACACGATCGACCGCGCCGAGCACATCGGCGGTCGACCGGAAGGAGAGGTTCAGTTCAAGCGCGTCGAACCGAGCCTCGACGTCGGCCGCCTGCTGGCCGATCCGCGCGCGCTGACGGGCAAACCAGGCCGGTACGGCACCCTGGAACGAATAGATCGACTGCTTCTCATCGCCCACAGCGAAGAAGGTGCGCGGGGTGGCGCGGGCGGCGACGCCGGCAAAGAACTCTTCGGCGAGCCCGGTGATGACCTGCCATTGGCGCGGGCTGGTGTCCTGCGCCTCATCGACGAGAATATGTTCGAGCCCGCGATCGAGCTTGTAGTGGACCCAGGCCGACGCCTCGGACCGCGACAGCAGATAGGCCGTCTTGACGACCAGATCCTGAAAATCGAGTGCACCCCGGGCGTGCTTCGCCCGCTCATAGGCCGCGACGACGGCATCGCCCAAGGTCAGCAAGGCTTCTGTCGCGGCAAAGGCTTCGGCAGCGGCTATCCGGTCGAGCAGGTCCGCAATGCGCTCGCGCTCGTCCAGCAGCCGCTCCTCCAGCCCCGGCCACCCATCACGGATCGCCTTGGCGGCGAGGCTCGAAACCTCGCGCATCTTCTTGCCGTCGCCGGTCATCAGGAATGAAAGCCAGGCATCGCCCTCGTCCGCGACGGTCTCCGCCGTCACGAACGGCGCCAGCCGCAGCGCGCCCTTCTTGTCGTTGGCACCGCTTGCCGCGAGCCTTTCGACGAGTTGCGCGATTTCACCTGCCGTGAACGGCATGTCGGAGACGATCTCCGCCCTGAGCTCAGCGGAATCCTCACCCGGCTTCAGCCCCAGCGAACGGCGAAGCGCGGCGAGGCCTCCGGCGAATGAACCGGCCCGGGCCGTCAATTCCCGCAGCGCGTCACGCTGGCCGATGATCGCGGCGAGCGCCGCCTCGATGCCCTGGTCGCTGGCTGCATCGAGCACACGCGCGAAGGCTCGGCCAAGCTCGGTCTCGGGCCCCGAAGCCGCGCGCGCGATCACGTCGCGCTGCGCCGTCTCCGTCAGGATCGCGCTCGCGCGGTCGTCGAGCACCTCGAACGAGCCGGCGACATTGGCCTCGAAGGGAAATTGATGCAGCAACCTCTCACAGAAGGCATGGATCGTCTGGATCTTCAGCCCACCCGGCGTTTCCAGCGCTCGCGCGAACAGCCGTCGCGCGCGAATGCGCATGTCCGCGTTCGTCGCGGCGCCCTGATAGTCCGCGAGGATCGCATCAAGTGCGGCATCGTCGAGCGTCGTCCAATCGGCAAGAATGCTGAAGACGCGGCTCGCCATCTCGGCCGCAGCGGCCTTGGTGAAGGTGAGACAGAGGATAGCTCCCGGATCGGCACCGGCGAGCAGAAGCCGGATGACGCGACGGGCGAGGACGTAGGTCTTGCCGGAGCCCGCATTAGCCGAGACCCAGGCGGATGCCTCCGGGTCGGTGGCCTTGCCCTGCGTCTCTCTCGTATGGGCATCGACGACGATCGCGCTCATTCGCCGTCCTCGCCGACGCCGAGCGCCCATTCGCGAACGCGGGCGAGATGATCATAGGGGCTTTCGAACCGCGTCTCGAACATGGGCCGGGCACGCGAGATATAGGCGCGGTCTGGATCGGCATAGGCTGTGATGAGCGCCACCAGCCGCTCGGCCGCCTCCTGGCCCAACGCATCGGCCGGCAGGTCGCGGATGGCGGAGGCGAATGGCTCGCCCTTGCCGACGCGGCCGAGCCCGATCCAGCCGAGTTCCGCAACCGAGGCACCAGCCGGGATACCCTCGAAGGCGCCCGCCCGCGCCATGGCGACTTCGAGCGCCAATTGCGGCGCAAGCCCGGTCGAAAGCTGCTTGGCGGAAGGTGGTACGCCGGTCTTGAAATCGAGGATCTCCAGCGTGCCGTCACGGCGCTGGTCGATGCGGTCAGCGCGCCCCGTCAGACGAAAACGCTCATTGACCGGCCACGAGCCGCCAATCTCCGCATGCCGCGCAGCAATATCGTGGCGGCTCGCCTCCCAGCCGATGAACCACTGGGCGATCGCGACAAAGCGCGGCCACCAGAGGGCATGGACCGATAGGAAGGGCTCGACCTGAGCGAAAACCGTCCTGCCAACAGCCATGAGGGCTTCCAGCGCATTCGCGTCGAACGGCCCCTGCCATGTCTCGATGAACTGCCCGAGCGCGTCGTGGATCAACGTGCCGCGCAGCGCGACATCCGGCACGATATCGACCGGATCGAGCGGCTGGAGCCTCAGGACATGCCGGGCATAGATCGCATAGGGGTCGCGGATCAGGGTCTCGATCTCGGTGACAGACAGCCGCTTCGGGCGCGCATCGAGCGGCGGTTGCGGGCGCGGTCGGCCAATCGGGGTGACAGTCGCCAGACGGTCGAGGCTGCGTGCCCAATCGACATAACATGATCCACGCCCGACCAGCGCCTTGGCCCCCGGCTTGCCCAGCCGTGCGAGAAGCCTCTGCAGCCAGCGCGCGGCAACGGTCGGCGTGCCACCACGTCGTTCCGCGCGGGTGAGCAGAACCTTCGGCGCGACGAAGGCGGCGGCGAAATCATGGGCGGAAAGACCAAGCCGCCGCTCGGGCGCTTCGAGGCCGAGATCGGTGCGCATGGAACGCGACAGCCACGGGTCGGTGCGGGTCTCGGCCGGCCAGATACCCTCATCGAGGCCCGCCAGCACCACCAGATCGACCGATTGAAGCCGCGCCTCCAGCGTGCCCCAGATGAAGAGGCGCGGGTCGCCTCCGGGCCGGGCTGAAACCGATATGCCGGCCATGGTCGCATCGAAAAAGGCCGGGAACTCGGCGCCCGTCATGGCCAGCGCCGCCGCATGATCGCCGATGAGCCCGGCAAGCAGGGTCGCGAGCGCGTCGCCGGCCTCTGCCTCCCAGAGCGGATCGTCAAGCCCGTTCTCGTCGGCAGAGACGCGCTCCAGCGCCGTCACGAGCGTCCTGATCGCCGTCGCCGCATCAACCGGCGTGCGCTGCGCCATCAGCGTGGTGAGTGGCGAGAGCGCCTCATCCATGGCCGCCGCCAGATCCTGGGCTGCCTGCCAATCGGCCTCGGAGAGGGCACGGACGGCCGGCGCGACATGGCGCCGCGTTGGATCGATCGCATCCTTCTTTGCCGCCAGCACCGCTGCCGGCAGGGCCTGGAGGCCTCCAGACAGAAGCCGCCCGCGAAAGACGGCGAGATCCAGAATTTCGATCGCCCGCCTGCAGAGCGCGCGCGGACGGCCGAAGCGGGCGAGCGGATGCTTGGCGAGCGCCATCAGATCGAGCGGCGCACCGTTCGATCGCGCTGCGGCCACGACCAGTCGCGCCAAGACGCCGGCGGGAGACGTCATCAGCGGCCGGCCGGCGGAATCATCGCTCGAAAGGCCGAAACGCGCCAACTCGATCGCGACGCGGCCGGCCAGTCGTCGGTCCGGCGTGATCAAGGCAGCCGTCGATCCCTCGGTCTCGACCGCCTCGCGCAGCGCCAGCGCGATCGCGACGGCCTCTTCCTGCTCGGTCCGCGCGATGATCAAGCCGACGCCGTCGCTGGCTGAAGGAGGAACCGGCGGCGCGCTCGCCCAATCTTCGGTTGTCTCGGCCGGCCGCAGTGCCTCCGAGATCAGCCGCGCTCGTTGCGCGCCGGCGGGCGGCACGACCCCAAGCGGCTCGACGTCGGCGCGGTCCACACCGATCGTCGCGATCAGTTGCCTCAGGCCATATTGCGGATGACCCGGCGCGGACTTGGGCTGATCCGGCCCGCCGATCGCGCCCCAGGCGACATCGTCCAGCATCGTATCAAGACCGGGAAGAACGACGGCGCCATTCGGCAGGCGCGCGATCGTGGCGAGCAGCGCCGCAGTGGCCGGGATCGAGCCGGTCGAGCCGGCGGCGATCACGAGGCCTGTTGGCGGCGCAGCGGCAAGCCGGGCCGCCTCTTGCCGGATCAGATAATCGCGGCGCACCGCCGGATCGGCAAGGCCGCTCTCCGCCAGGAAAGCGGGCCATTGCTCGCCGACGATCTTCAGGAAATCGAGCGTGATCTGCCAGTAGCGCGCGAGATCGTCCGGCACGAGCGTCGCGAGGCGGTCCCAGGCGACGCCCGACGTTTCGATATCGTCGATCAGGCGGGCGAGGTCTCCGGCGAGATGAAAGGCATCCGCAGCGGAGGCCGGCACGAGCAAGGGATCATCCGGCGCAAGCGCCAGCAGGTCACGCTTCACGGCGCGACCCCAGGCGAGCGTCAGCCGGGTCAGGACCAGCAGGCGGTCGAGCTGCGAGATCGCGGGCGGAAGCACCAGTCGCGCCGCCGGATCCTCGGCCGGCTCGAGCAGAAGGTCTTCCTCGTCGACATCGCCGATCGGCCTGATCGAAGGCAGGATGACGGCGCGGCCACCCACACGCTCGAGGATAGCCGCATGCAGCACGCGCGCCGCGCGGCGGGTCGGCAGGAAGATCGTGACCTCAGCGAGCGCCAGCGGATCCTCGGCCGGATCAGCCAGGGCGCCGAAACGGCCCGTGAAGAGCGCATCGACCAGCGTCGGCAGAAACGGCGCGCCCGGCAGAATCGAAAAGACGCGCGGTGTCCCTCTGTCCATCGCCTCGTGCTATCCCGCCCTCAGGCGGCGCTTTCGGCCACCGAAAGCTCCGCCTCGCGGATCGCCTCGGGCGTGCCGACATGAAGCCAGATGCCGTCCATGCGAATGCCGTAGAGCCGGCCGGCGGCGATCGCCTTGTCGAACAGGAGATTGAGCGAGAACGAGCCCTCGGGCGCTCCCTCGAACAGTCGTGGCGACAGGATGGCAGCGCCGGAATAGACGAACGGCGCAATCGTCCGCTCGACCCGGCGGGCGAGGCGACCTTCCTTGTCCATCTCGAAATCGCCGGGACCAGAATAGCCGATCGAGGCCACGGTAGGGGCCAGCATCAGGATCGCGTCCATGCGCTCGTCGTCCCAGCCGGCGGCGAGCCAGTCGAGATTGGGGCGCGGCCCCTCGATCCAGAAGGAATCGGAATTCATCACATAGAACGGCTTGTCGCCGAGCAGCGGCAGCGCCTTGGTGACGCCCCCGCCGGTTTCGAGCAGGCCGGATCGTTCGTCGGAGACGATAACCCGGGGCGTCTTGCGCTTCTTCACATGGGTTTCGACGAGGTCGGCGAGATAGTGGACGTTGACCACCACCTCCTCGACGCCCGCGACCATCAGCCGGTCAAGCGCCCGGTCGATCAGCGGGCGGCCGGCAACCTCGATCAGCGGTTTCGGAACGGTGGCGGTCACAGGGCGCATGCGCTTGCCGATGCCGGCAGCGAGAATCATGGCGTGCCGGGGTCTCGCGATGGTCTTCAACGGAATTGGATCAGAACTCATGGACATCATTCTCGGACAGTTTCTGTCCGCCTTGCTGGACAGCCCGGTCGCCGGATGCGAGGGCCCCGTTCAATCTTCGAGCGGCAGATATTTCTCATACCAGAGCCGCAGTTCAGACAGAACCGGATGCTCCAGACAACGTCTCAGATAGCCCTTTATACGCGGAATATGACGAAGATATTGGGGCTTGCCCGCCGAACTGGCGAGGCGAGCGAAACCGCCCATGATCTTGGTCGCGCGCTGCGCGCCGGAAATCGCATAGGCCCCTGCAAAGCCGACCGCATCGAAAGGACCGTTGGCGAGCCGCGTGGCGACGTAATGCGCCTTGAGCGCCGATTCGAAGCCCGGATCGATATCGACGCGGACATCCTGTCCGAGCGAAGCGACGTCATAGGCGCTCGGGCCGATCATCGCATCCTGATAGTCGAGGATGCCCATGCGCTGAAGCCCGTTGCGCCCCTCGAGCCAGAGCAGGTTCGGCGAATGGAAATCGCGAAGCAGCCAGCTCTTTTCGGCGCTGTCAAAGACGGAGAAGAGCTCGGTCCAGACGTGGTCGAACGCTGCCTCTGCCTCGGGCGGCAGCGGCCGGTCGACCAGAGGCGCATACCAGCGCGGCATCAGTTCGACCTCGACGGCAACGGCATCGCGATCAAACGGCGGAACCCGATGGATGTCGCCATCCGGCAATGGCAGCCGGTCCGGACGCGGCGCCGCGTGAATATGGGCGAGCACTTCGGTCGCGAGCGCGTAGCGCTCGAAGATCGGGGCACCATCGTCCAGCAAGCCGACCGAGCCCAGATCCTCGAGGAGCAGCATCCCGGCCGGCAAATCGGCGGCGAGAATGGCCGGCGCCGCGAGGCCGATCGCGCGCAGCGCCTCGCCGACCGCGACGAACGGCCTGATACTCGTTGCCCGATGCGCGACCGCGTCATAGCTGCGGCCATCGCGCACGACCCAGCCCGGATTCTGCTCCGGCGCATCCATCAGGATCGCGCTCGGCCCGTCGGGTGCCCGGATCCGCTCATAGGTGCGGCTGGATGCGTCGCCCTGTAGATGGCGCCGCTCCGAATCCAACCAGCCGACGCGATCGAGAAATCGCCGTAGAGCCTCTGTGCGATCCAGCCGCTTGGCCCAATCGCCGCCGCCGGACAAGGAGGCGACACGGCCATCCTCATAGAGGTCGAGGACGATATCCAGCCGGTCAGCCGGCAGGCGGCCTTCGGCGCGCTCCGGCCATTCGACCAGCACCACACTCTCGCTGACGGCTTCATCGAAGCCGATCTCCTCCAGTTCATCGGCTGAACCGAGACGGTAGAGATCGAAATGGGCGATCGGCAGGCGCGCGGCATAGGTCTGGACAATCGTGAAGGTCGGGCTGGGCACCTCAAGAGCGGGGTCACCTGCAACAGCGCGGATGAGGGCACGCGCGAAGGTCGTCTTGCCCGCGCCGAGATCGCCATGGAGCGCGACAACGTCGCCGACCCTGAGCTTGATCGCAATATCTTCGGCAAGGCGCACCGTCGCCGCCTCATCGGGCAGAACCATGCGCATGGCCATCTCGCTCATTCCGCCGCTTCCGCCAGCGTCGTCGGGCTGATGGGAAGGCTCACCTTCACGATCGTGCCGCGCCCTTCCTCCGAATCGATCGACACGCTGCCGCCGTGCAGCTCGACGAAGCTCTTGACGATGGCGAGGCCAAGGCCCGCACCGCCCCGGGCCGAACCCGTCGGCCGGCTCTCGAAACGGTCGAAGACGACCGCGATGAATTCGGGCGGAATGCCGGGGCCCTGGTCGGCCACGGTGAATTCGATCATGTCGCCGCGACGGGTGGCCCTGAGCTCGATCCGCCCGCCCTGCGTCGAAAAACTGACCGCATTGGACAAGAGATTGTAGAGGATCTGGCGCACGCGCTTTTCGTCGGCGATCAGCGTGCCGAGATCGGCCGATATGCGCGTGTCGAGGCGGAGCTTCGCCTCCTGCAGCCGATCGCGCACGCCCTCGGTCGCGGCCGCGATCGTCTCGGCGACATTCACCTCGCCGAGTTCGAGCGTGATGATGCCGGCATCGACCGTGGCGAGATCGAGAATGTCGTTGACGATGGCGAGAAGCGAACCGCTCGACGAGAGGATGTAGCCGGCATATTCGCGCTGCTTCTCGTTCAGCGGACCGATGGTCACGTCGGAGAGCAGTTGCGTGAAGCCGATGATGTTGGTGAGCGGCGAGCGCAGCTCATAGGAAACATGCTGGATGAAGGCATTCTTGAGGCCGTCCGCCGCCTCCAGCGCTTCATTGCGCTCGGTCAGCACGCGCTCGACCTTCACCGTGTCCGTCACATCGACGAAGGTCACCATGGTCTGCCCGTTCGGCAGCGGGATGGTTGCGTAGTCGACCACGCGGCCATCGAGCCGTTCGAGGCGCCCGCGCGTCGGGGCGCGACCCTCGCCGAGACCGGAGACCAGCGCCGTGAACCGCGCCCAGGCATCGGGCCGATCATGCAGACGGCGACAGGCGCGCTCGATCTCGTTGATATGGGGACGCGCCGAGAGGAATTTCTGGTCGAGCTTCCAGATGCGGGCGAAGGCCGGATTGTCGAGCCGGAGCCGTCCATCCGAACCGAAGACCGCAACGCCCTCCGCGAGGTGATCGAGCGTTTCGCCCTGAACGCGGATCAACGAATTATAGCGGCTTTCGAGATCGAGCTTTTCGGTAACGTTCTCGTAGATCCAGGTGATGCCACCCTGCGGATGCGGGTTGGCGAGGACGCGAAGCGTCTGCCCATCGGGCAGATGCCACCAATGCTCCTGCGCATCGAGCGCCTGGTAGGCGGAAAGCAGTTCGTTGCGCCAGCTCTTGAAATCGGCCTGCTCAGGCAGACGGCGGGCCGCGCGCATCCGCTCCAGCACGGCGCTCTCATCCGGCATCGTATCGAGGAAGGTTGCCTCGAGGCCGAAGAGATCGCGGAACGCTGCATTATAGGAGCGCAGCCGACGGTCGGGTCCGAACACGGCGACGGCCGTCGCGAGCTGGTCGAGCGTGCGGGCGTGAAACTCGATCAGCCGCTTCATCTGCGCCTGTACGGTCTCCAGCTCCGTCGCATCGATGGCGATGCCGGCGCTGCCCGATTCGGAGGCGACGTCGATGACGTCGAAGATGCGGCGTGCGCCGGCTACGACGGCCGGCAGCCGACGGGCGACCACGGCGGCCCGCATGTGATCCTGGCGGATCGCGTCGCGGCCGGCGGTATCGAGCAGGTCGAGGCCGCGGGCCTTGGCCTCGTCGGCATTCTGGCTTTCCACAGCCCGCGCAAAGGCCGGATTGATCCAGTCGAGCCCGCCGTCCCGATCACGGATCCAGGCCGGCGTCGGCGCGGCCTCCAGCAGCTCGCGCATGGCCTGGACGTCAGCCGTCAGGCGACGGTGGCGGCTGTCGAGCTCGGCGAGCGCCAGCCGATCACCGGAAAGGTCACGGAAGCGCGCAACCGCGCGACCGCCCGTCGTGCGGCCGATCGCTTCGACGAAATTGCCGGAGCTGGTTTCAAGCGCAAGCGAAAACGGCTCGCCCTGCCCGCGCAAGCGTTCCAGCGCTGCATCGAGCTGGCTCGCCGCGGAGGGAACGAGCCATGTGCCGAAGGCGAGAAAGGCCGCCCGATCCTCCGGCGCACCACAGAGCTTCGGCAGGCGGCCGACGACGAGCGGCGGTTCTTCCGGCGCGCTCCAGGCGACGAGGCGCTGGTCATCCGCATTGACCAGGGCCTCCGCGCGATCGGCGCGGGCCTGGAGGTCCGCCAGATGCAGCCGCAGCGCCAGATTGTCATGCTCGGCCCGGTTGCGGCTGCGCAGCAGCGCGATCACGCTCAGAAGCGAGAAGCCGAGCACGCCGACGAGCGCACTCACCGTCACGATACGATTGGCGTCGAACAGCACCGCCTCAGCGGCAGCAGCCGGCATGCTGGAGGCAATGATGGCGGCAATGGATGTCGTGGCGAAAAGTGAAATGCGCGGCCCGGGGACAAGGAAGCGAGGACGTCCGCCCGCTCGAATCCCTCCCGATTTCCTGCGATGCCAAAGCATGCAACAGGCCCTTCCGCCGTCTGAGTAATGAAATCGACCCGTTCTCGGCGCCGACTACGAACTCCGGCATCTCGCGAATCACCCTAATGTAACGGTTCGGGGATTCGTGTGTGAAGTCGATGACGACGAGAAAAAGGCCATGCGAAGGGGCTCCGCATGGCCTTGGATTGTCAGTCAATCATGGTTAATCGCCAGTTAAGATTGCAAGCGATCAACATGTTGAGTTATGCGCCGTTGGCGGCACGACGGGTTGTAGACAGTGCGCGCGGCACACTGCCCACAGAATCTTCGATCAGTAACGATAATGTTCCGGCTTGAACGGACCAGCCTCGCCGACGCCGATATAGGCCGACTGCTTCTCCGAGAGCTTGGTGAGCTTCACGCCGATCTTGTCGAGATGCAGCGCCGCGACCTTCTCGTCGAGGTGCTTCGGCAGGGTGTAGACCTTGTTCTCGTACTGGCCGGGCTTGGTGAAGAGTTCGATCTGCGCCAGCGTCTGATTCGTGAACGAGGCCGACATGACGAAGCTCGGATGGCCCATGGCATTGCCGAGATTCACCAGACGACCCTCCGAGAGCAGGATCACGCGCTTGCCGTCGGGGAACTCGATCTCGTCGACCTGCGGCTTGACGTTGTGCCACTTGTAATTGCGCAGCGAGGCAACCTGAATCTCGCTGTCGAAATGGCCGATATTGCAGACGATGGCCCGGTCCTTCATCGCGCGGATATGGTCGATCGTGATGACGTCGACATTGCCCGTCGCGGTGACGAAGATGTCGGCGCGGGGCGCGGCGTCTTCCATGGTGACGACTTCATAGCCTTCCATCGCCGCCTGCAGCGCGCAGATCGGATCGACTTCCGACACCATGACACGGCAACCGGCATTGCGGAGCGAGGCCGCCGACCCCTTGCCGACATCGCCGAAGCCGGCGACCATGGCGACCTTGCCGGCCATCATGACATCGGTGCCGCGGCGGATGCCGTCGACGAGCGATTCACGGCAGCCATAGAGATTGTCGAACTTCGACTTGGTGACCGAGTCGTTCACATTGATGGCCGGGAAGAGCAGCGTGCCCTTCTTCTGCATCTCATAGAGGCGATGCACGCCCGTGGTCGTCTCTTCCGTCACGCCCTGGATCGACTTGGCGATCGTCGTGTACCAGCCGGGCTTGTGCTTCAGGCGGCGCTTGATCGCGGCGAAGAGGACTTCCTCCTCCTCGTTCTCGGCCTTGTCGAGGAAGGCGGTATCGCCATTCTCGGCACGAAGGCCAAGGTGAACGAGGACGGTGGCGTCGCCGCCATCATCGAGGATCATGTTGGGAACGCCGCCATCCGCCCATTCGAAGATGCGGTGGGTGTATTCCCAATAATCCTCGAGGCTCTCGCCCTTGATGGCGAAGACCGGGGTGCCGCCATCGGCGATCGCGGCGGCGGCATGGTCCTGCGTCGAATAGATGTTGCACGAGGCCCAGCGGACATCGGCACCCAACGCCTTCAGCGTCTCGATGAGGACGCCGGTCTGAATCGTCATGTGCAGCGAGCCGGCGATGCGTGCGCCCTTCAACGGCTGCGAAGGCCCGAATTCCTTGCGGACGCTCATAAGGCCCGGCATCTCGATCTCGGCGATGTCGAGTTCCTTGCGGCCCCAATCGGCGAGCCCGATATCCTTGACGACGTAATCGTGCGCAGCAGCCATCTGTCCTGATCTCCGTTTCCTTGTGTGTCGCGCTTATAGCGGAGACCAAAAGAGCCGGCAATCAGGATATAAAGATATCTTTATGTGATGGCGGAGCCGGCAAAGAGACCCGGCGCTATTCTTCCTCGCCGAAGCGATCGCCGACGAGCTTCGCGATGGCGGCCAGAGCCGCCTCGGCTTCAGGTCCCGTCGCGGTCACGCGGATCGACGAGCCGATGCCGGCCGCGAGCATCATCAAGCCCATGATCGACGTGCCGCCGACGGTATTCTGGTCCTTTGACACGGTGATCTCCGCGTTGAAGGCGTCGGCGCATTGCACGAACTTCGCCGAGGCGCGCGCATGCAGGCCGCGGCGATTGATGATCGGGAGATCCTGGAAAAGCTCGGCCTCGGTTGCGCTCACGATGCGGACCGCCCTATTGCCCCGCGAGGACCTGGCTCGCGACGTTGATATATTTCCGTCCCGCCTCCTGCGCGCCGGCAATCGCCGCGGCCAAAGGCTTCTCGACGCGCACGCTGGCGAGCTTGATCAGCATCGGCAGGTTCACGCCGGCGATGACCTCGATCCGGCCGGCTTCCATGACGGAAATGGCGAGGTTGGAAGGGGTGCCGCCGAACATGTCGGTCAGCAGGATCACACCACTGCCATCGTCGACGCTTTGAACCGCCTCGACAATATCCTGGCGCCGACGCTCCATGTCGTCTTCGGGGCCGATCGCAATGGTCTCAATCTGGCTTTGACGGCCGACCACATGCTCAAGGGCGGCACGAAACTCGGTAGCGAGTTGGCCATGGGTGACAAGGACGAGCCCGATCATGCCCTTTGAATACCTGTTGTTCTCTTGACCGCCCCAAAAATAAGGCGATGTGGTGATCCGGACCCAGGTTCCCCCGGCGGAAGGGCCAAGCCCCTCCAAGCGGCGCCATCTTGACCGAACAATGCCGCAACGCAAGAAAAAAGCGGAACAGGGATCGCGATAATTTTACCGATCATGAAAATTCCCCGCCCAACTGGCGAGCGCGGCGCGAACGCGAATCCAGCCATCTGCTTGACCGATCGGGAGAATCAGGCGCGGCAGAGCGGCTCCAGCGATGATCGTCTCCATGTCTTCCGCGCCGGGCAGGCGTGGACAGCGCTCGATCGGTTCGAGATCGACGACGAGGCTGATCGGCTCCGGCGAAACATAGGGCAACCGCACAATGCCCTGCCCGCGGATCTCGATCAATCCGGCAATGGTCTCCGGCGCCGCGGCATAGAGCCGGCCGGCCTCGGCGGTCACGATGAGGCGATCGTCGGAAATTAAACGGTTCGTCAGGCGATCGGCCATCAGCAGGGCGAGCACCAGCGAGGATTTGCCACTCCCCGAAGCACCCCGTACCAGGACGCCCGCGCCGTCGACGCGAGCGGCGCTGGCGTGAAGCGTGGCGGGCGGGAGCGAGATAGCGGTCATGCGTTCGATGCTCCCGGCAGGCGGACGGTGAAACGCGCCCCGAGGATGACCGCTCCATCATCCTTGCTGGCCTTCGTCTTCATGCGATTCTCCGCCCAGATGCGGCCGCGATGCGCTTCGACGATCTGCTTCGAGATAGAAAGGCCGAGGCCGGAATTCTGGCCAAAGGCCTCCTGCTCGGGCCGATCGGTATAGAAGCGCTCGAAGATGCGCTCGACCTGTTCCGCGCGAATGCCGGGGCCGTCATCGTCGATGACGACTTCGACCGAAGCGGCGCTGCGCCGCAACATCACCCTGACCGTGCCACCCGGCCGGCAGAACGAACGGGCATTGTCGAGCAGGTTGGTAAAGACCTGGCCGAGACGGCTGTCATGGCCGAGCACGACATAGGCATCGTCCTCATCCGTCTTGGCGATATCGAGCACGATGTTCGGCCCGTCGGCCGGCGCCGTCTCGCGCGCAATGGTGACGACCGCCTCGATAATGCCGGCGACATTGACCGGGACGGCATCCTGGCGCGCGAGTTCCGCGTCGAGTCGCGAAGCATCTGAAATATCACTGATCAGGCGATTGAGCCGCTGCACGTCGTGCTGGATGATCTCCGTCAGCCGTGCCTTCGACGCCGCGCTCTTGGCGAGCGGCAGCGTCTCGACGGCGCTCCTGAGCGAGGTCAGCGGATTTTTCAGTTCGTGACTGACATCGGCGGCGAAGCTCTCGATCGCCTCGATCCTGTTGAACAGCGCCGCCGTCATCTCGCGCAGCGCCAGCGAGAGATGGCCGATCTCGTCCCGGCGCGATGTAAAATCGGGAATCTGCGGGCGCGAGGTGACACCGCGTTTCACCCGGTCCGCGGCGTCGGCGAGACGACGGAGCGGCGCCGCGATCGTGCTCGCGAGCAGGATCGACAGCACGACCACGACGGCGGCCGAAACGAGGAAGACGCGCACGATCGCCATGCGCTCGTTGTGCACGATCGCGTCGATATCGCCGCCCTGCGTCGAGAGCAGCAGCACGCCGAGAACCGAGCGATAGCGCTGGATCGGCACGGCGACGGAGACGATCAGTTCGCCGCGCTCCGTGATGCGCACGATCGAGGACGGCCCGCCATCGAGCGCGGTCGCGACCTCGGGATAGCCCTTGCCATTGGCGCCGGCGAGCTCATGGTAGATCGGCAGGTCGTCGCGCTGCAGGCGCACCTTGATCCACTCCCAGACCCGGTCGAAAAGCGCCGGCTCGTCATCGGTGGGAGAGGGCAGGTCGAAGCGCAGGATCTGGCCGCGCGAATAGAGATGGCGCGAATCGAGCACCAGGCTGCCATCGCGATCATAGATGCGGGCGCGGGTGCGCGTCGGCGAGATCAGGCGGCGCAGGACCGGCGCGACGCGTTCCGGATTGATCGGGAAATCGAGGCCTTCCATGGCGCTGTCGGCCGGGTTGAGGCTCTCGCCGGCCTGAAGCTCCAGGAGCTTGTCGGGATCGATCGAGAGGTTGTTCGTCTCGACGGTCGCAGAGGCAGCGATCGCGCCGGCGATGATCTCGCCCTGGGTCAGCAGGCTTTCCAGCCGCGCGTCGATCAGGCCGGCGCGAAACTGATTCAGATAGAGGATGCCCGAGACGAGGACGATCAGGGCTGCGAGGTTGAGGATGATGATACGACGCGTCAGGCTCGAAAAGGCGTGGATGCCGATCGAACGCAGGCCGCGCGAGGCCAGCCGTCGCAAGTGCCTGAGCCGCGTGCGGCGGGCCCAGCTCCGCGTCGGCTGCTGCTCCTCGATGCTGATCGTCATCCTCTCAACTCGGCCTCGCCCGACGCGTGCGTCAGGCCTCCTTGAAGCGGTAGCCGACGCCGTAGAGCGTCTCGATCATGTCGAAATCATCATCGACCGCTTTGAACTTCTTCCTGAGCCGCTTGATATGGCTGTCGATGGTGCGGTCGTCCACATAGACCTGATCGTCATAGGCCGCATCCATCAGCGCGTTGCGGCTCTTGACGACACCGGGACGCTGCGCGAGCGCGTAGAGGATCAGGAATTCGGTGACCGTCAGCGTCACGGCTTCGCCATTCCAGGTGCAGGTATGGCGCTCCTGGTCCATCGAAAGCGCGCCGCGGTCGAGGTTGCGGGCCGCATCGGGCACCTTTGCGGTGGGCGAGGCGTCGCGCGGCTGGAAGCGGCGGAGCACGGCCTTGACCCGCTCGACCAGCAGGCGCTGCGAGAAGGGCTTCTTGATGAAATCGTCGGCGCCCATCTTGAGGCCGAAGAGTTCATCGATCTCGTCATCCTTGGAGGTCAGGAAAATGACGGGCAGGTCGGTCCGCTGCCTGAGACGGCGCAGCAGCTCCATCCCGTCCATGCGGGGCATCTTGATGTCGAGGATCGCGAGATCCGGCAGCGTCTGCTGGAAGCCATCGAGCGCGGAGGCGCCGTCCGTATAGGTCTGGACGCGATACCCCTCCGATTCGAGCGCTATGGAGACGGACGCGAGAATGTTGCGGTCGTCGTCGACGAGAGCAATCGTCGGCATGAAATGGCATCTCCCGGTTATGGGCGTTCCGCTTCTCTCATCCGGCAGGTGGCGGCGACGCGTCGGCGCGCCACGCATTCTACCGGCTGTCGCCTTAAGGTCGCAGGATTACGCGGAAAATATGGCGCTGATCTTATCGGGTTTCGGCGGGATATGCCAAACATACCGACATGCGGGCTGGGAAGCGGACCGAAAACGGCCATGCGGGGGTGAAGACAGAATAAGTTGATCGTGATAGTCATCTTTAATTTTCCAGCTCCGACGAGGCGATGACATGCTCGACGACAAGCCCTTTGACCCGGTGGCCACCGGCCGTTCCATCATGCGCGGCGCGATCGCGGGCAGCCTCGGCACGCTTGACGCCAACGGCAATCCGTTCGTTACGCTCGCGACGGTCGCTACCATGCCGGACGGCCGCCCCGTCTTCGCCCTCTCCGACCTCGCCGTCCACACGAAGAACCTGAAGAACGATTCCCGCGCCTCGCTGCTGCTGGTGGCGCCGGGTGGCGAAACGGGCAATCCGCTCGCCGGCGCCCGTATCACGCTGACCGGCACGATCGAGCGGACCGAGGACCCGATCGCCCTCTGGCGCTATGACACGCTGCATGGCGGGCCCGGCGGTCATTCGAGCTTCAAGGATTTCAACCACTATCTGATGACGATCACCGGCTCTCATCTCGTCGCCGGCTTCGGCCGCATCGCGCAGATCGCGCCAGAAGACCTGCTGGTCGACATTTCCGATAGCGCCGACCTGCTCGAGAACGAAAAGATGGTCGTCGAGCACATGAACGACGACCATCTCGATGCGATCAGCCTCTATGCGGAGAAACTGCTCGGCCTGCCCGCCAGCGACTGGAAGATGACAGGCTGCGATCCCGACGGGGTCGACCTGATCTCGAAAGCCGGTCGCGCACGGCTCTCCTTTCCCACCCGCGCCACCTCGGTTGCAGCCGCGGGAGGCCACCTGAAGACCTTCGCCAGGGACGCACGATCGGCTGGCGTTTAATATTGATCTAAAACTAAATGCGTTCGGCATTTATTTGACGGTCTAACTATTTGGCTCAATTGCGTTGTTGCTTGGCTGCTTCGATCTAAATCGATTTTAGTCGTCGCGGCCGAGCAATCGGGAACGGTTTGACTTGCGATTCCGAATTCCGATCCTCTAGGCTTAATCCGTCGGGACAGACCCGGCAGATCCGGCGCCATGCGCCAAGAGCCCAGCCGAGGTCCTGCGAGCGACGCGGACCTCTCAGAGGAGAAGACCCTGTGACCGAGACCGGCATTCGGAACCCTGCCCTTGGCGCCGAGCAATTCGGGCTGAAGTGGCTGGCCGCTCTCTATTGGAATTACGGGGCACCAGCGCTCTATGAGGAAGCGCTGCGCCGCGGCGAAGGCGTCGTCACCGCCGACGGTGCACTCTCTGTCGAGACAGGTGTCCACACGGGACGTTCACCACAGGACAAGTTCGTCGTCCGCGATGCGCTGACGGAAGATACGGTCTGGTGGGACAACAACAAGCCGCTGGCGCCGGCCCATTTCGACACGCTCTATGCCGACATGCTCTCGCATGCCGCCAACCGGCAATTGTTCGCGCAGGATCTCTATGGCGGCGCCGATCCGGCTGAGCGGGTCAATGTCCGCGTCTTCACCGAGAAGGCCTGGCATTCGCTGTTCATCCGCAACCTCCTGATCCGCCCGGATGTCGAGGCGCTCAAGAGCTTCGTACCGAAACTGACGATCCTGGACCTGCCGAGCTTCAAGGCGAGCCCGGAGCGGCACGGCGCGCGTACCGAGACCATGATCGCCTGCGATTTCAGCCGCGGCATCGTGCTGATCGCCGGCACGTCCTATGCGGGCGAGATGAAGAAGGCCGTCTTCACCTATCTGAACTTCACGCTGCCGCCCAAGGGCGTCATGCCGATGCATTGCTCGGCCAATGTCGGCCCCGCTGGCGACACGGCGATCTTCTTCGGCCTCTCCGGCACCGGCAAGACCACGCTTTCGGCTGATCCGAAGCGCACGCTGATCGGCGACGATGAGCATGGCTGGGGACCGGACGGCATCTTCAATTTCGAAGGCGGCTGCTACGCCAAGACGATCAAGCTCTCGGCCGAGGCCGAGCCGGAGATCTTCGCGACGACCAAGCGCTTCGGCACCGTGCTCGAGAATGTCGTTCTCGATCCGATGACGCGCATTCCCGATTTCGACAATGGCTCGAAGACGGAGAACACCCGCGCCGCCTACCCGCTCGACTTCATCCCGAATGCGAGCCCGACCGGCCGTGCCGGTCATCCCAAGGCTATCGTCATGCTGACCGCCGACGCATTCGGTGTCATGCCGCCGATCGCCAAGATGACGCCGGCGCAAGCGATGTATCACTTCCTCTCCGGCTACACCGCCAAGGTCGCTGGCACGGAAAAGGGCGTGACCGAGCCGCAGGCGACCTTCTCGACCTGCTTCGGCGCACCCTTCATGCCGCGCCATCCGGCCGAATATGGCAATCTGCTGCGCGAGTTGATCGCCGAGCACGACGTTCCCTGCTGGCTCGTCAATACGGGCTGGACGGGCGGCGCCTTCGGCACCGGCCGCCGCATGCCGATCAAGGCGACGCGCACCCTGCTCGCGGCCGCACTCGACGGCTCGCTGGCCAGCAGCCGCTTCTATACGGATCGCAATTTCGGCTTCCAGGTCCCGACGGACGTCCCGGGCGTCGAGCCGCATCTCCTGCATCCGCGCAAGACCTGGCAGGACAAGCTCGCCTATGACGCGCAGGCGGCCAAGCTCGTCGGCATGTTCGCGAAGAACTTCGAGAAGTTCGAGCGTCATGTCGATCAGGATGTCGTCTCGGCGGCTCCGGGCATGGTGGCCTGATCCAGCGATCTCCCGTAATGCCATCGCCCCTTTCCCCGACAGGCGGAAAGGGGCGATTTCACGTCAGCGCCGAAGGGATGATCACGGCGTCCACGGCGCGGCGCAGTGAGCGCGGCATGTCCGGGCCATAGCCAAACCTGACGACGAGATCGGCGCGACGGTCGCCAAGACCGAGAAGCGATGCCAGTTCGCGTCGCATGGCCGGCACTTCGACGGCCTGGTTGACGAAGGACTGCTTCAGTCCGAGTGCGGTTGCCTGCAGCAGGAAGCGCTGGCACGCGCGGCCAGACTGCGCCCAATGGGCGGGATCGTCCTTCTCCGAAACGAAGATGGCGAGACCGGCGGATGAGCGCATCTGCCGCCTGTATTTCTCATTCTCACCATCGACACCGAACGCCAGATCGAACAGCACCCCGCCGAGCCATGTCGGCAATTGCGGATTTCCGCTCGCTGCACTGAAGAGCCCGTCGCCCGTTGCCATCGCTTGGCGCGGATTGAAGCGCAGCCAATGCTTCAGTTCACGAATGAAGGCCGGATCGGCCATTTGCGCGGTATTGCCGGCAACGACCAGATCCGAGACGGCCGCGACCCGGGCCGGATCGGTCACGAGCATCAACTCGACGCCCGGCAGCCTCGACACCGCCGCCAGCGCGTCCAACGCCTCCGACGAGACTTCGCCGCCGGCGAATTCCGCCCGGGTCGAGCGCCGCCTCGTGATTGCGCCGAAGAGCGATGATTCCGCCGGCGCCGCGTCGACGAAGTCGAACAGCATGCGGCCGTCACCTGTCGCATCAAAACTGACCTGCCCGGGACGACCGGCCTCTGCAGCGCTGATCGCCAGCGTCTCTGCAGCGCAGCCGAGACTGACGAAGAGGTGGTGGTCATCCGGATCGACGACGGGTGTCCGCCTTGAGAAGTCCGGCTGGATCTCGATCCGGCTTGCGCCGAGCAGAAAGCGCCATGGCTGGGTGTTGTGGCCGTTCGGCGCGAGGGTCGCCAAGCGGATGAGTTCCCGTTCTGTGGCCGGAATCGGCAATGGCGCGCGTTGCATCGATGCGGCGGTCTCATAGTCCGCCATGGTCCCCATGCCGACGACGCTGGCCGCTGCGGCGCCACCGGCAGCGACGGCAACACCACCCCCGGCCGCCGCCAACCATTGTCGTCTCGTCAACATCATCCGCCCCCAAGGCCACGCGATTTCGCATCATGCGCGATCAACGCGCGTGATGGCCTTGATATCGGTCAACGGCCGCGCGCCGCCGGCCAATGCCATCTCGAATCCAAGAAAAAAGGCCCGGCGATCACTCGCCGGGCCTTCGATGCTACGAAGCAGACTGAAATCGGCCGATTACTCGGCGACGGCTTCCGCCTTCTCCTGCTTGATCTCTTCGCCGGTCGTCTGGTCGACAACCTTCATCGAGAGGCGAACCTTGCCGCGCTCGTCGAAGCCGAGAAGCTTGACCCAGACCTTGTCGCCTTCCTTGACGACGTCCTGCGTCTTCGCAACACGCTGGTTGGAGAGCTGCGAGATGTGAACGAGGCCGTCCTTGGCGCCGAAGAAGTTCACGAAGGCGCCGAAATCGACGGCCTTCACGACGGTGCCCTGGTAGATCGCGCCGACTTCCGGCTCAGCGGCGATGCCGCGGATCCAGTTCAGCGCGGCGGTGATCGCCTTGCCGTCGGACGAGGCGACCTTGACGGTGCCGTCATCGGAGATGTCGATCTTGGCGCCGGTCTTCTCCACGATCTCGCGGATGACCTTGCCGCCCGAACCGATCACTTCACGGATCTTGTCGGTCGGGATCTGGATCACTTCGATGCGCGGGGCATGCTCGCCGAGCGACGGACGCGCCGAGGTCAGCGCCTTTGCCATCTCGTCGAGGATATGCGCACGGCCGCCCTTGGCCTGCTCCAGCGCGACCTTCATGATCTCCTCGGTGATACCGGCGATCTTGATGTCCATCTGCAGCGAGGTCACGCCTTCCGACGTGCCGGCGACCTTGAAGTCCATGTCGCCGAGATGATCCTCGTCACCGAGAATGTCGGAGAGGACGGCGAAGCGCTCGCCTTCGAGGATCAGGCCCATGGCGATGCCCGCCACCGGCCGCTTCAGCGGCACGCCGGCATCCATCAGCGACAGCGAGGTGCCGCAAACAGTGGCCATCGAGGACGAGCCGTTCGACTCGGTGATCTCCGAGACGACGCGGATCGTGTAGGGGAAGTCGTGATGCAGCGGCAGGACCGGGTGAATGGCCCGCCAGGCCAGCTTGCCGTGGCCGATCTCGCGGCGACCGGGCGAACCCATGCGACCCGTCTCACCGACCGAATAGGGCGGGAAGTTGTAGTGCAGCATGAAGGTCTGCTTGAAGGTGCCCTCGAGCGCGTCGACGAACTGCTCGTCATCGCCCGTGCCGAGCGTCGCGACGGCCAGAGCCTGCGTCTCGCCACGCGTGAAGAGCGACGAACCATGGGCGCGCGGCAGAATGCCGACTTCGGCGACGATCGGACGAACGGTCGTCAGGTCGCGGCCATCGATACGGCTGCCCGTGTCGAGGATGTTCCAGCGCACGATCTTGGCCTGGAGATCCTTGAAGACGCCGGCGACCTTCTCCTTGTCGAAGCGGGGCTCCTGGCCTTCGGGGAACAGCGCAGCCGTGACCTTCGCCTTGGCGGCGTCGACGGCGGCATAGCGATCCTGCTTGACGGTGATCTTGTAGGCTTCGCGCAGGTCCTGCTCGGCGATTTCGAGCACGGCCTTCTCGATTTCCGAGACGTCCTCGGTGACGACGTCGCGCGGCTCCTTGGCGGCCTTCTCGGCCAGCTTGATGATCGCGTCGATCACGGGCTGAAAGCCGCGGTGACCGAACATGACGGCGCCGAGCATGATCTCTTCCGAGAGTTCCTGCGCCTCGGACTCGACCATCAGCACCGCATCCTGCGTGCCGGCGACGACGAGATCGAGCTTGGAATTCTCGCGGCTATCGACCTGCGGGTTCAGGACGTATTCGCCGTCGATATAGCCGACGCGGGCGCCGCCGATCGGGCCCATGAAGGGCAGGCCCGAAATGGTGAGGGCTGCGGAGGCAGCGACCATCGCCAGGATGTCCGGATCGTTCTCGAGATCGTGGCTGAGCACGGTCACGACGACCTGGGTGTCGTTCTTGTAGCCTTCGACGAAGAGCGGACGAATCGGGCGGTCAATGAGGCGCGAGGTCAGCGTCTCGTGCTCGGACGGACGGCCTTCGCGCTTGAAGTAGCCGCCCGGGATCTTGCCGGCGGCAAACGCCTTTTCCTGGTAGTTGACGGTCAGGGGGAAGAAGTCCTGGCCGGGTTTCGGCGACTTGGCGCCGACGACGGTGGCGAGAACGGAGCTTTCGCCGTAGGTGGCGAGCACAGCGCCGTCAGCCTGGCGAGCGACCTTGCCGGTCTCGAGGACGAGCTTGCGGCCGGCCCAATCAATCTCGACGCGTTGAACATCGAACATGGCAGTTCCTTTCATGCGCGGATACGCCAAAGGAGCCATGAGCAAGACGGCGAGAGGCTCTCATCCAAAGCTGGAAAAAGGCATCCGGCGATCCTGCCATGGCTCGACCACAGATCCGCGGCTCTTTGCGCGGCAGCCCCATGCCGCCGCGCCATACGGCGTCTTTCAAGGACAGGCCTTGCGGCCCGCCTTTCTCAGCGACGCAGGCCGAGGCGCTCGATGAGCGACTTGTAGCGCTGCTCGTCGACCTTCTTGACGTAGTCGAGAAGGCTACGACGCTGGCTCACCATCTTCAGCAGGCCGCGACGGGAATGATTGTCCTTCGCGTGGCTCTTGAAGTGCTCGGTGAGATTGGCGATGCGCTCGGAGAGCACAGCAACCTGCACTTCCGGCGAGCCGGTGTCGTTGGCGCCGGTCGCGTATTCCTTGATCAGTTCAGCCTTGCGGGCAGCAGTGATCGACATCGGGGACCCCTTTCATGGGTTTAGGTTCCGGCAACGCGCCGGAGCGCTTGATGATCCGGCCGATCCGCCATCCGGAAACGCCCGAAAGCTCCAGCGCAATGCCGGAGGCTCGAACGGTCACGGCTTTGAGGCAGCTCGACCATTCCTGACGGGGCGGAGTCATCCGCCGCGTTTGCCGTCTCGTCGAAGGCCAATGCCGGGATGTCGTCCAGCAAGGTCTTCGCTCCATACGACTTTGCCCGAAAGATCGACCGATCTTCCGGGAGCGCGCGACATATGCCTCAAGAGCGCGCCAAAGACCAGCGGAAAGTTGCGCCGCCAGCGCATCCGACGGTTGCAGCGCCGTCAGACATCGCCGACAAACACACGCAGCGGCTGGAATTCGCCGCGCTCGACTGCTCCGATAGCGAGCAACGAGCCGCCGACGGTCGCATAACAGGTCTCGCCATGGGCGGGTGCATCCCGGCCGCGCAGCAGCACGCTCTGGCCATTGCGGATCCGGAAGGCATCGTTCTCCGAAAGGCGCAGTTCGGTCAGCTCGGCCAAGGCGCGCTCGACCGGCTGCATCCAGCGGTCGCAGCCCTCGGAGCCCGTTTCCTCGTGCTCGGCGCGCAGATCGTCGAGCTTGACCATGGAGGCCTCGTCGAACGGCCCGACCAGCAGGCGGCGGAGATTGACCACATGCCCTCGGACACCGAGCCGGCGCCCCATATCGCGCGCCAGAGCCCGAACATAGGTGCCCTTGCCGCATTCGGCGGCGAAGACGGCCGTATTCTCGTCGGGCATGTCGACCAGTTCGAGCCGGTGAACCTGGATCGGACGCGCCTCGAGCACGACCTCCTCCCCGTCACGCGCGAGGTCGTAAGCGCGCTCGCCATCGATCTTGATCGCGGAGAAGGCCGGCGGCGTCTGCATGATCTCGCCGGTGAATTCGGGCAACAGCGCCTCGATGGCGGCCCGGGTCGGCCGCGCGTCGGAGAGCGCCACCGTCTGGCCCTCGGCGTCGTCGGTGGTGGTTTCCTCGCCCCAGCGGACGGTGAAGCCATAGATCTTGCGACCGTCCATGACATAGGGAACGGTCTTGGTGGCTTCGCCGAGCGCGATCGGCAGGCAACCGGTGGCGAGCGGGTCCAGCGTGCCGGCATGCCCGGCCTTCTGGGCGCCGAACAGGCGCTTCACGACCGAGACGGCCTGGGTCGACGTCATGCCGAGCGGCTTGTCGAGGATCAGCCAGCCGGAAACGGGCCGGCCCTTCTTCTTGCGCTGGTTCATGGGATCAGTCTTCGTCGGGCTCGTCGGCGACGGGCGGCGTCTCGACATCCTGCCGGACGATCGGGTCGGAGCGGAGCAGCGCGTCGATGCGCGCGCCTTCCTCGAACGAGGTATCGACCCTGAAGCGCAGATCGGGCGCGAATTTCATGTTGATGCGGTGAGCGACCTCACCGCGAAGATATTTGCGGTGCTGGTCGAGTGCGGCGACCACGCCCTCGGCATTCTTGCCGCCGAGCGGCATGACATAGGCCGTCGCGATCTTGAGATCAGGCGAAAGCCGCACTTCAGGCACAGTGACGATCACGCTTTCCAGCGCCGGCTCGCGCAGTTCACCGCGCGCCAGAATTTCGGAAAGCGCATGGCGGACGAGTTCGCCGACGCGCAACTGGCGCTGCCCTGGCGTGCCGATCTTCTTGCCGTTGGAGGCCGTTCTGGCCATGGGAAATTCTCCATCCTGGCCCCGCATGGCGGCAGCCCGCCGGATTCGGACCGGCGCGATTATATTCCGGATCAATCGGCGAGGCGCCCGGTGTCGAAATGTCCCGAGGACACAGGAGAGCCATGCCCAACCCTGCCGACAGCAACCTCAGCCAAAGCGATGGCATCGTCCAAAACTGCTCTTCCCGATCCTGCCCGAAGGGCGAGAAACGGGAAGAGAAAGAACGATAGCCGATCCTAGAGCGACCGCTTGATTTCCTCGACGCGGTAGCACTCGATCGTGTCGCCGGCGCGCATGTCTTCGTATCGCTCGAAGGCCATACCGCATTCCTGGCCCGCCGGCACTTCCTTGACTTCGTCCTTGAAGCGCTTGAGCGTCGACAGCTTGCCCTCGTGAATGACGACATTCTCGCGGATCAGGCGAACATTGGCGCCACGCTCGACCGTGCCATCCGTGACACGGCAACCCGCGACCTTGCCGATCTTGGAAATGTGGAAGATCTCCAGGATCTGCGCATTGCCGAGCATCGTCTCGCGCCGTTCCGGCGTGAGCAGGCCGGACATCGCCGCCTTAACGTCATCCACGAGATCATAGATGATGTTGTAGTAGCGGATCTCGATGCCGTCGCGCTCCGACACGTCGCGCGCCTGCTTGTTGGCGCGAACGTTGAAGCCGATGATCGCCGCATTGGATGCAGCCGCCAGCGTGACGTCGGACTCGGTGACGCCACCGACACCCGAATGGATGATGCGGGCGCGGACCTCGTCGGTGCCGAGTGCGTCCAGCGCGCCGGCGATCGCCTCGACCGAGCCCTGAACGTCACCCTTGATGACGAGCGCGAACTCCTTGAGGCCAGACGACTGACGCTGGTTCATCATTTCCGTCAGCGAACCGCGCGCCGTGGTCTGCCGCGCAACGATCTTCTCGCGCTTCTGGCGGGCACGGTAGTCGGCGATCTCGCGAGCACGCGCTTCCGTCTCGACGACCGCGAAGCGATCGCCGGCATCCGGCGCACCCTGGAAGCCGAGCACCTCGACCGGCATGGACGGCGGCGCCTCGGAGACCGTCTGCCCCCGATCGTTCAGGAGCGCGCGGACGCGGCCCCATTCCGAACCGGCGACGATGATGTCACCCGGATGCAGCGTGCCACGCTGGACGAGAACGGTCGCAACCGGACCGCGGCCCTTATCGAGCTTGGCCTCGATGACCGAACCCTCGGCGACGCGCCGCGGATCAGCCTTGAGGTCCATGACTTCCGACTGCAGCAGGATCGTCTCGAGCAGCTTGTCGAGATTCTCGCCCGTCTTGGCCGAAACCTCGACGTCGAGCGTCTCACCGCCCATCGATTCCACGAAGATCTCGTGCTGAAGCAGTTCGGTCCGCACGCGGGTCGGGTCGGCATCCGGCTTGTCGATCTTGTTGATCGCCACGATCACCGGCACCTTGGCGGCGCGGGCATGGTGGATCGCCTCGATCGTCTGCGGCATGACGCCGTCATCAGCGGCAACGACCAGCACGACGATATCCGTCGACTTCGCACCGCGCGACCGCATCGCCGTGAACGCGGCGTGGCCAGGCGTGTCGATGAAGGTGATCTTCTCGCCGTTCAGCTCGACCTGGTAGGCGCCGATATGCTGCGTGATGCCGCCGGCTTCGCCCGAAACGACATTGGTCTTGCGCAGCGCGTCGAGCAGCGACGTCTTGCCGTGATCGACATGGCCCATGATGGTGACGACCGGCGGACGGCGAACCAGCTCGGAATCGGCCTCGGCCGTCGCGAACAGGCCTTCCTCGACGTCCGAATCCGCCACGCGACGAACCGTATGGCCCATATCCTCGGCGATCAGCTGCGCCATATCGGCGTCGATCACGTCGGTGGCCTTCAGCATCTGTCCCTGCTTCATCAGGAACTTGATGACGTCGACGGCGCGTTCGGCCATGCGGTTGGCGAGATCGCCGATCGAGATCGTCTCCGGCAGGATGACTTCGCGAGAGATCTTCTCACGCGGGCCCTGCGCCATCTGACGAGCGCGTTCACGCTCACGGCGGCGGCGGACCGATGCCAGCGAACGCTCACGCTCGCTATCGTCGAGCGCGTTCGAAAGCGTCAGGCGGCCACGCGGCTTGGCGTCTTCCTTCTTGACCGGCTTGGGATCGACAGCCTTCGGACGCTTGGTCGTCGAAGGACGCAGACCACCCGAGCGATCTTCCTCGTCATCCGGACGGCCGGGCGTGCGGGCCGTAACGCCGGGCGGCGCCGTGCGCGAGGTCGGCTTTTCGGTCGCGTTCGGATCGCGGACATTCGGGGTCTGGCGAGCCGACTCGTTGACGGTCGGCGTCGTCCGAGCCCGTGCGGGTGCCGGCGGCGTGGGATTCTCGGCCTCGCGGCGGCGCGCAGCCGCGTCGGCACGCTCCTTGGCAGCCGCTTCGGCTGCATGGCGGGCGTCTTCCTCGGCCTGGCGAATAGCGGCTTCGGCACGCTCCTTGGCGAGACGAATCTCCTCCTCGGCGCGGCGCTTGGCCTCTTCCTCGGCGCGACGGCGTTCCTCGGCGTCACGGATGCGGGCATCCGCCAGCGCCTTGGCACGGGCATCGAGCTCGTCGCTCGACAGCTGACGCAGAACCATGCCGGAGCGCGACGGCTGAGACCGCTGCTGCTGCGACGGCGCGGGCGTGGGCCGTGTCTGGGTCGGAACCTGGGTCGACTGGATCGTGCGCGTCTGCGACTGCGGATTGGTCGGACGCGGCGCCGGAGCAGCCGGGGCCGTTGCGCCCGCGCTCGACGTTGCCGGTGCAGCCGTGCCGGTCGCCGGCGCGTCAGCCTTGCCGGGGATCATCACCCGCTTCTTCTTCTCGACGACGACGGTATTGGTCCGGCCATGCGAGAAGCTCTGCCGGACGGTTCCGCGCTCGAGGTCGCGGCCCTTCAGGCTCAGCGTTTTCTTGGCGCCGCCAATATCCTTGTCGCCGCTATTGCTCGTATCGTTCATTCGGTCTTCTGTCCTGCGGGTAGTGCGCCGGCATCCGGCGCGTTCGTCTCGGGCACTTCCGGCGGTTCGATCGCGCGGCCGTCGTCGCCAATGCCAACAAGCCCGTCTTCTCCCAGAAAACGGGCGAGCGCGGCGACACGCTCTATCACATTTTCGCTCGCCCGGCCCGCGAGCAGAGCAGCATGTATCACATTTGACCGGCCCAATGCCAAATCCAATTGCTCCGATCGAAAGATACGGATGATCGGCACGGCATCGGCCCTTCCAAAGCGGCGCTTGAGCGCCGCCTCGATCTTTGAACGGCCGTCCCCGGCCGCTTCCGTCGCTTGCACGAGTCCCACAACGGGGTCACGCGCGATCGCTGTCTCAACCTTCGCGAAGCCGGTGACGATCTCACCGGCCTTGCGGGCGAAGGAGATCGCGCCAAGCGCCGCCTCCTCCAGAAGCGTTTCGACCCGCGCCGCCAGTCCGGGCTCGACCTTGACCTCGGCCTTGAAGCCACGCCCAAACAGACGCTTCTTCTCGGCCGTGGCAACCATGTCGGCCCGCGCCGTGACCCAGACACCGCGTCCGGGCAGGCGATGGCGCAAATCGGGAACCACCTGCCCCTCGGGATCGAGGACGAAGCGGATCAATTCATCGGACGGCATCGCCTCGCGGGTGACGATGCAGCTTCGGGTCGTCGGCTCGTTCTTGCGCGGCATGCCTACCTCCGCGACGTCCGAACGCTCAGCCTCAGGCCTCAGCCTCCTCTTGGGCGGCATTCGCCTCGATTTCGGCCTGGGCCTCGTCTTCCGTGATCCAGCCCGCCTTGACGCGAGCGGCCATGATCATGTTCTCGGCATCGCTGCGGGTCAGGCCGAACTTGTCGAGGATGCCCGAGTGACGGGTGGTCTCGCCTTCGTTCCGCTCGGCCCAGCCGACGAGGTCATCCGGCACATAGCCGGCAAAATCCTCGATCGTCTTGATGCCGTCCTTGCCGAGGGCCAACAGCATTGACGTCGTCAGCCCGGAAATCTCCTTCAACTCGTCGGAGACGCCGAGCTTCTTGCGCTCTTCATCGTGCTCGGCCTCGATACGCTCGAGATATTCACGCGCACGCTGCTGCAGTTCCGCCGCCGTCTCCTCGTCGAAACCTTCGATCGAGGCCAACTCTTCCGGATCGACGAAGGCAATTTCCTCCATCGAGGCGAAGCCTTCCGACGCGAGAAGCTGTCCGACGACTTCATCGGCATCGAGCGCCGTATTGAAGAGCGAGGAGCGCTCCTGGAATTCCTTCTGGCGACGCTCGGACTCTTCCTGCTCGGTCAGGATATCGATATCCCAACCCGTCAGCTGCGAGGCGAGGCGGACATTCTGTCCGCGACGGCCAATCGCAAGGGATAGCTGGTCATCCGGGACCACGACTTCAATACGCTCGGCGTCCTCATCGAGCACAACCTTGGCGACTTCGGCCGGCTGAAGCGCGTTGACGATGAACGTCGCCGGGTCCTGCGACCACGGAATGATGTCGATCTTCTCGCCCTGAAGCTCGTTCACGACGGCCTGAACGCGCGAGCCGCGCATACCGACGCAGGCGCCGACCGGATCAATCGAGGAATCGCGCGAGATCACCGCCATCTTGGCGCGCGAGCCGGGATCGCGGGCGACCGACTTGACCTCGATCACGCCGTCATAGATTTCCGGCACTTCCTGCGCGAAGAGCTTCGCCATGAACTGCGGATGGGTACGCGACAGGAAGATCTGCGGACCGCGCTGTTCGCGGCGCACATCATAGACATAGGAGCGGATACGGTCGCCATAGCGGAACGTCTCGCGCGGGATCAGTTCATCCCGGCGCACGATGCCTTCGCCACGGCCAAGATCGACGATGACATTGCCATATTCGACGCGCTTGACCTGACCGTTGACGATCTCGCCGATGCGGTCCTTGTATTCGTCGAACTGCCGGTCACGCTCGGCCTCGCGCACCTTCTGCACGATGACCTGCTTGGCCGACTGGGCGGCGATACGGCCGAAATCCATGGGCGGCAGCGGCTCGGCGATGTAATCACCGATGCGGGCGGCCGGATTCTGGTCCGTCGCGAGTTCCAGCGAAATCTCGGTCGAGGGATTCTCGACATTCTCAACGACCTGAAGCAGGCGCTGCAGACGGATCTCGCCGGTCTTCGGATTGATTTCGGCGCGGACATCGGTCTCCGAGCCATAGCGGGAGCGGGCCGCCTTCTGGATCGCGTCTTCCATCGCCGCGATGACGATCGTGCGATCGATCACCTTCTCGCGGGCGACCGCATCGGCGATCTGCAAAAGCTCTAGGCGGTTGGCGCTGACTGCCATCGTCCTGTCTCCACTATCCTGTCTTCGCGAAACCGACCGGCCTTCAGGCGTCGGAGGTTTCGTCGGTGAGGTCTTCAATATCGATGCCGGCTTCGAGACGGGCTTGCTTGGTCGCGCGCAACGTCTCGTCGATCAGGGCATCGGTCAGAACCAGCTTCGCATCCGTGACCGCCTCGAGCGGCAACAGGACACGGTCCGGCTTGTCGGCCGGGGCATCGTCGAGCTTCAGGATGAGCGCATCGCCCTCCAGGCCCAGCAACTGACCCTTGAAGCGGCGGCGGCCCTCGACCGGAATGCCGGTTTCGATGCGCGCCGAATGGCCGGCCCAGCGCTCGAAATCAGAACGACGCACCAGCGGACGATCGATGCCGGGCGAAGAGACTTCGAGGTGATAGGCCTGCGTGATCGGGTCCTCGACGTCGAGCGCCGGCGACACGTTCCGGCTGATCGCCTCGCAGTCATCGACCGCCATCGTACCATCGGCCTTCTCGGCCATGATCTGCAGCGTCATGCCGTTGCGGCCCGAAATCTTGACGCGCACCAGCCTGTAGCCGAGATCGACGACCACGGGCTCGACAATCTCCGCGACGCGGGCATCGAGCCCCGTCTCGAGAATGATGCGCGGCTCCTGATCCGGCTTGATATCGACCAAGGAATTCTCCGTTCAGCCTTACAGATCGGCGAAGTCCCTCAGGAGCGGGCCCGGAGGTCCACTCTCCAACGAACCGATCGTTTGAGATGAATGACAGCCGTATAGGCCCGAAGGCGCGCCAATGCAAGCAAAAGCGCAGAAACCGACGAAGCTGGCTCAGTTCAGCGGCGCTGGAACGTCAGATAGGTGCCCGTTCGCCCTTCGCGCAGCGCCTTGCGCTCATAGCGCGTCCCGGGCCAGCCATCCCATGGGCGACGCCAGTCATCCGCATCGCGCGCCGTCCAGGCAAATGCCGGATGGGCCGCAACATGCGTCAGCGTCCAATCGACATAGGATTCGATATCGGAGGCAAAGCGGAAAAGCCCGCCCGGCTTCAGGACGCGGGCAAACCGGTCGAGATTCTTCGCGGAGACGAAGCGGCGTTTCCAGTGTCGCGTCTTAGGCCAGGGATCGGGATAGAGCAGGTCGATGGCGGTGACGCTCTCCGATGGCAGCCAGTCGAGCAGTTCGGCGGCATCGCGGTCGAACAGTCGAACGTTTTCAAGGCCCTGCTCGGCGATCGCCCTTGCGGCCTTGGCCATGCCGTTGATGAACGGTTCGACGCCGATCCGCCCCGTGGCCGGCTCGGTCGTGGCGCGGTGGATGAGATGCTCGCCGCCGCCAAACCCGATCTCGAGCACGACGTCGCCGACCGGTGCGGGGAAAAGCTCCACCAGCGCTGCAGGAGCCGGACTATCCGTGTCGATGCTGAGGCGGGCGAGCACCCGCTCCAGCGTCTCGGCCTGGCCGGCACGGAGCGCGTGCCCCTTGCGCCGGCCATAGAAGGAATCGCGACGCGTCTCGGTCTCAGCCGCTGTCACAGCAACCCGCGAAGCGTATCCGCGAGATCGGTGCGCTCCCAGGAGAAGCCGCCATCCTCATCCGGCGCCCGGCCGAAATGGCCATAGGCCGAGGTGCGGGCATAGATCGGGCGGTTGAGCTTCAGGTGCTCGCGAATGCCGCGCGGCGAGAGGTCCATGACCTCGGACAGCGCCTTCTCGACACGCGCCTCGTCGACCTTGCCGGTGCCGTGCAGGTCGACATAGATCGACAGCGGCTGCGACACGCCGATGGCATAGGAGAGCTGGATCGTGCAGCGCTCGGCCGCACCCGAAGCCACAACGTTCTTCGCCAGATAGCGCGCGGCATAGGCGGCCGAACGGTCGACCTTGGTCGGGTCCTTGCCCGAGAAAGCGCCACCGCCATGCGGAGCCGCGCCACCATAGGTGTCGACGATGATCTTGCGGCCGGTGAGGCCCGCGTCGCCATCGGGGCCGCCGATCACGAACTTGCCGGTCGGATTGACGTGCCAGATCGTGCCGGGCGAAATCCAGCCATCCGGCAGCGCTTCGCGGATATAGGGCTCAACGATCGCGCGCACGTCGTGCGAGGAGAGATGCTCGTCGAGATGCTGGGTCGAGAGCACGATCTGCGTCACCTCGACCGGCTTGCCATTCTCGTAGCGAACCGTGACCTGGCTCTTGGCGTCCGGGCCGAGCGCTTCGGTCTCGCGCGAACGGCGAGCCTCCGACAGGCGCTTCAAAATGCGATGGGCGTAGAAGATCGGAGCCGGCATCAGCTCCGGCGTCTCGGAGCAGGCATAGCCGAACATGATGCCCTGGTCGCCGGCGCCTTCATCCTTGTTACCTGCCGAGTCGACGCCAACGGCGATGTCGACCGACTGGGCATGCAGGTGAACGTCGACCTTCGCGGTCTCCCAGTGGAAGCCGTTCTGCTCGTAGCCGATATCCTTGATGGCGAGCCGCGCCACATGGGACACGAAATCACGCGTGATCGTCGCAGGACCGCGCGTCTCGCCGGCAATCACCACCCGATTGGTCGTGGCGAGCGTTTCGCAGGCGACGCGAAGATGGCTCGGATCCCAGCCCTGCTCGGGACCGTGCCGGAAGAATGCGTCGACAACCTCGTCGGAGATCCGATCGCAGACCTTATCGGGATGACCTTCGGAAACAGATTCACTCGTGAAGAGATAGGATGTCCTGGACACCTTGAAGCGACCCCGCGCAAATTTGGCCGGGTGAGAACCCAGGCTGAAACCGACACGCTTTTTAACCCGATCGTGTGAGCGGTCAAGCTGCAACCGGGCCGAATTGCGATAAAGGGGACGGCAGAGAAAGCCGTGCCCCTCGACGCGCCTGGAGCGAAATATCCCCCTCATCCTTGGCTCTATGCCAGGACGGTGCAACCCGGCCGCATGTCAGCGCGGACTAATCCTCGACTTCTTCGCCGGCAATCGAGCGCACGAGATCGACGACGCGGCGGCGAACCTTCGGGTCCTTGATTCGGATGAACGCCTTGTTGAGCTGCAGTCCTTCGGCGCTCGAGAGGAAATCCGTTACGAAGGCCGCGGGGCGCGATTCGGCGAAGCCGCTTTCGGCCGGGCCGCCCGGCGCATCCTCGAAGAAGAAAGAAACCGGAACCTGCAAGACAGATGCTATATGCTGCAGGCGGCTGGCACCGATGCGGTTGGTGCCTTTTTCGTATTTCTGGATCTGCTGGAATGTAATACCGAGGCTTTCGCCAAGCTTTTCCTGGCTCATGCTCTGCATCATTCGGCGGAGCCGAACGCGGCTGCCGACATGGATGTCGATCGGATTAGGCTGCTTCTTGTTAGCCATATCGAGGGGCTCACTTTCTAGACCATGAGACAAGGGTGACGTCCTTCCAAGGCTTGCCCAGCCTTGGTTTCCGCCACATGTCCGCATCAAAAAAATTGGCAGCAAACCGCCACCGATCCGCATGCCCCACGCGACGCAAAATGGATTGCATCGTCCGTGCTGTCAATCACGAGCTTTAGTTTGAGTGAAACAGGCCGCAACGATCGCGATGATCGCTGCCACAATTAAACCGAAATAGAGGCGGTCGCCGAACCTAGAATAGATCGTGGCCCTTACGGTATCGGGCAGCGGCCCATCTACGATGCCGACGCTGCCCACGCTGCGCTGCGATATGATCTTTCCGTAAGCGTCAACGATGCCGGATATGCCGGAATTGGCAGCGCGCACTAGCGGCAGGCCCTCCTCGACGGCTCGTATGACAGCTTGATGAAAATGCTGGCGCGGTCCGGGCGTATCTCCGAACCAGGCATCATTCGTCACATTGACCAGCCAGCGTGGCCGATCGGTGCCGTCGACGGCAGCACCGGGAAATATGATCTCATAGCAAATAAGCGGACCAAACGAAGGCGCGTTCGGGATCGACATCGTCCGCAGCGCGCGCCCTGCGTCAAATCCGCCCGGCAGCGCTACCATCTGGCGAAGGCCCAACCGACTGAACAGAGCCTCGAAGGGCAGATACTCGCCGAACGGCACCAGATGGACCTTGTCATAGGCGTCCCGGATGACCCCGTCGGAATCGATGACAAAGATACTGTTGAACACCCTGGCGGCCAGTTCCTCGCCAAGGACCGGCTCGGCGCGGGCGGCGCCCGTCAGCAGCGTGCTGCCGGGCGGCAGCACGGCCCCGATCGCCGCCAGGGCGTTGGGACGATCAGCCAGAAAGAAGGGGAGCGCCGTCTCCGGCCAGATCAGGACGGTGAAGGGCGCCGGCTTGCCCTCCTCCATGCCCGTCGCACTCAGGCTCAGATAGCGGTCGAGCACCTCGTCGTCGCGGCCGGGCGCCCACTTCTCGTCCTGAGGGATCATGGGCTGCACCAGACGCAGGGCGACCCCAGGCACGGTCGCGCCGTCATCGCCGGCGAGACGCACGACGCCGAAGCCGATATCGGCGAGGAAAAGGGCGACAATCGCCAGGAAGACGCGGCGGTCGGCGACCCGACGCCATGCGCCGCGCCCGATGACAAGCGCAGGGGCAGCGAAGACGAGAAAGGCCAGCAGCGTTACGCCCCAGAGGCCGACGACCGACGCGATCTGCATCATCACCGGGACAGGCATCAGCGTGTAGCCGAACGCATTCCAGGGAAAACCCGTCAGCACATGGCCACGCAGCCACTCTGTCAGGCTGAAGACGACGGCAAAGACCAGGATGCGGCGCCAGCCAGTGAGCCAGAAGAGCCGCGCGATGGCAGCGCCAAAACCCCAGAACAGGGCGAGGCCGGCCGGCAGCAGCAGCACGCCGAACGGCATCAGCCAGACGAATTCGGCGGATTCGGCCAGGAACGCGACGCCGATCCACCAGAGGCCACCGACGAAATAGCCGAAGCCGAAGCCCCAGCCGACGGAAAAGGCCGGCGCGAGCCGCCGGATCGGCCCGGCATCCGGCCGTCCCTGCGCGCCATCCAGCAGCCAGATCAGCACCGGCATGGTGAGCCAAAGGACGGGAAACGCGTTGACCGGGGCCAATGCCAGCGCCGACGCCGCCCCGGCGACGATGGCCACGAGCAGGCGTCGCCAGCCGAGAAGGCCGCCAAGGGCACGATCAGGCGCAAAAAGCGGTGCGGGTACGGAGCGGTCTGTCATGGCGTCCCGGCAATGGCGCCCCGGCGTGCGAATCGCCGGGGACGGTGGGCCAAGCCGAGGGAATGGGCGCGGACGCCCGTCCGGTCAAGCCGCGGCGGCGTCGCTGCGGCGGACGCGCAGGCGCTTCACGCGGCGGGTGTCGGAATCGAGAATCTCGAATTCGAGGCCGCCGGGCAGATCGATCCGCTCGCCGGCGACCGGGATGCGGCCGAGCAGGGTGAAGACGAGACCGCCGAGCGTATCGACGTCGTCATGCTCCGAGCCGAGATCGAGCCGCGTGCCGAGGATCGCTTCCAGATCCTCCAGATCGGCGCGGGCATCGGCGAGATAGGCGCCGTCCGGTTCGCGCGAGATCAGCGGGGCTTCCTCGTCGTCATGTTCGTCCTCGATATCGCCGAAGACGATCTCGACGACGTCCTCGAGCGAAACGAGGCCATCCGTCCCGCCATATTCGTCGATGACGACAGCCATCTGCACGTGGCTCGCCTGCATGGTGGAAAGCAGCGTCGCGGCCGGCATGGAGGGCGGAACGAACAGCACTTCGCGCACGAGCTCGGTCGCGGTGACCTTGACGGCGAGATCGACGCGGCCGAAGTCGAGGCCCGAAGGAGCGGTCGCGGCCGTCGTGATGTAGTCCATCAGATCCTTGATGTGGATCATGCCGATCGGGTCATCGAGCGATTCCCGATAGACGGGCATGCGCGAATGACCGGAATCGCGAAATCCCGCCAGCGCCTCGCCCACGGTCATCGCTTCGTCGAGGGCGAGAATGTCGGCCCTCGGCACCATGACATCGTCGACGCGCACTTCGCGCAGCTTCAGGATGTTGCGGAGCATGCCCCGTTCTTCGGCAGTGAAATCATCCTCTGCCTCATTGGCCTCGAGCGCATCCTCGATCTCCTCGCGGAGCGAATTCGAGGGCTTGAGACCCACGGCCTGCCGAAGCCGGTCGAACCAGCTCTCAGGGGCACGTTCAACCTCCCGCAGTTCTGCTGCAGGGGGCTGGATACTCTGGGGATCGGGGTTCGTTTCGGCGCCCGAACCAGGCGTGTCAGTGTCCGTCATCGTCCGTCATGTTCAGTGTTCGGCTCGCCGCCCGGCCGGTGCATGTGATCGGCATAGGGATCGGCGATGCCAAGGCGCGCTAGAATTTCCGTCTCGAGAGATTCCATCCGCTCGGCCTCGGCATCCTCTAGATGATCATGACCGAAGAGGTGAAGCAAGCCGTGCACAACCAGATGGGTAAGGTGATCGTCAAATGCGATACCCTGGTCGTCCGCCTCGGCGACGACCGTCTCCCGCGCCACGACGATGTCGCCGAGCAGCGGACCGAAGCGTTTGCTGCCCGGCGGACTGCCGGGGAAGGACAGGACGTTGGTCGCCTTGTCCTTCTCGCGATACTGGGCATTCAGCCGGCGGACATGCGCATCGTCCGTGAACACGACGGAAAGCTCCGACCCCGCCACGACGGCGAGCCCGCCGACGGCGAAGCTCGCCTCGACGGCCTGCGCCACGAGGCGCGCCAGTTCTTCATCCGAAGGCCAGTCGCCGGCTTCGACCAATACGTCGATCGCGATCGGCATGGCCGCACGCCCCATCACGCTCCACCTCCACCCGTCCTGCCACGCGCGGACGGCACAATGTTGCGCGGCGCGCTGTCATAGGCGCGGATGATACGGCCGACGAGCGGATGGCGCACGACATCGACATCGGTGAACTTGATCTGGACGATGCCGGGAACGTCGCGCAGCAATTCACTCGCCTCGCCAAGACCGGAGATCTGGCCGGGCGGCAGATCGACCTGTGTCGGATCACCGGTGACGATCATGCGCGATCCCTCGCCCAGGCGGGTGAGGAACATCTTCATCTGCATCGAGGTCGTGTTCTGCGCCTCGTCGAGGATGACGACGGCATTGGCGAGCGTACGGCCGCGCATGAAGGCGAGCGGCGCCACCTCGATCATGCCCGACGTCAGGCCGCGCTCGACCTTGTCGGGCGGCATCATGTCGTACAGCGCGTCGTAGAGCGGGCGGAGATAGGGATCGACCTTCTCCTTCATGTCGCCGGGCAGGAAGCCGAGCCGCTCGCCCGCTTCCACGGCCGGCCGCGACAGGATGAGCCGGGAAACATCGCCACGCTCGATCAAAGCTGCCGCATAGGCGACGGCGAGATAGGTCTTGCCCGTACCCGCCGGACCGATGCCGAAGACCAGCTCGGCGCGATCCATTGCACGGATATAGGCATCCTGCGCCGGGTTGCGCGCCATGATCGTGCGCCGGCGCGTGGAGATCTGCGCCATGGCGAGCCGGCCCTTGGGCTCGAAGCTCGGCAGGCTCAACTGCTCGTCCGCCGCCTCGGCCATGCGGACGGCACCCTCGACATCGGCAGGCCCGATCTCATGGCCCTGCTGCAGGCGCATATAGAGCAGATCGAGCGTCAGCCGCGCCTGGGCGCAGGCGTCGGGTTTGCCGCGTATCGTCACCTGGTTGCCGCGCGCCACCGCCTCGATGCCGAGCTTCTGCTCCAGAATGGCCAGGTTCTGGTCGAACTGGCCGAAGAGCTCGCTCGCCAATCGATTATCGTCGAAGCCGATCACGACATGGGCGATATCCGAAGCATGCGACATCTCGGAAACCCTGCCGCCGGCAGGGCCGTGCGGTGTCGTGGAGCGTGCATTCACGAGGCAACCTCCGTCGGGATTGGGGCAGCGACAGGCCGCCCGGGGATTTCGACCAGTTCACCGAAGAGCGAATTCGCTCCAAGGCCGGATATAGAGACACGTCCGATCGTGCCGATACGGCTCTGGTCGGCATCGACCTGAACCGCCTGCAGGAAGGGCGAACGGCCCATGAGCTGGCCCGGACGCTTGCCGGGCTTCTCGAACAACACATCCATGACCGTGCCGACCTTCGAGCGGTTGAACGCGGTCTGCTGGTCCAGCACGAGCTTCTGCAGTCGCAGCAGCCGCTCCTGCATCAGCGCCTCGGCGACCTGACCATCCCGGTTTGCCGCCGGCGTGCCGGGACGCGGGCTATATTTGAACGAATAGGCGGCGGCGTAGCCGACAGTCTCGATCAGCTTCATCGTCGCTTCGAAATCGGCATCCGTCTCGCCGGGGAAACCGACGATGAAATCGGACGAAAGCGCGATATCCGGCCGCGCGTCGCGGATACGATCGATCAGGCGCAGATAATCGGCCGCCTTGTGCTTGCGATTCATCGCCGCGAGAATCCGGTCCGCGCCGGACTGCACGGGCAGGTGCAGATAGGGCATGAGCGCCGGCAGGTCGCGATGCGCGGCAATCAGCGCATCGTCCATGTCGCGGGGATGGCTGGTCGTATAGCGCAGCCGGTCGAGCCCGGGAATTTCAGCGAGGCGGAACAGCAATTCGCCGAGGCCCCATTCGCGCCCGTCGGAGCCGACACCATGCCAGGCGTTGACGTTCTGGCCGAGCAGGGTCACCTCGCGCACACCGGCCTCGGCCATGCGCGCGGCTTCTTCGACGATCTTTTCGGCCGGACGCGAAACCTCGGCGCCGCGGGTATAGGGCACCACGCAGAAGGTGCAGAACTTGTCACAGCCTTCCTGGATGGTCAGGAAGGCGGTCACGCCGCGCGAGCGGGTCTGCGCACGGGTCGCAGCCGGCAATTGCTCGAACTTCTCGGCGATCGCGAATTCGGTCTCGACGGCGCGCCGCCCTTCGGCGACCTCGCGCAACAGCTTCGGCAGGTGCTGGTAGGATTGGGGCCCGACCACCAGATCGACCACCGGCGCCCGGCGCGCGATCTCCGGCCCTTCCGCCTGCGCCACGCAGCCCGTGACGCCGACCGTGACCTGACGGCCCTGGCGCGCGGCCTCTTCCTTCATCACGCGGATGCGCCCGAGCTCGGAATAAACCTTCTCGGCCGCCTTCTCGCGGATGTGGCAGGTGTTGAGGAGAACGAGATCGGCGCTTTCGACACTATCGGTCGGCTCGTAGCCGTCGCTTGCCAGCGCGTCCGCCATACGATCGGAATCGTAGACGTTCATCTGGCAGCCATAGGTCTTGATAAAGACGCGCTTCTTGGTCTGAATCTGTGTTCCGGTCATAGATCCCGGTTGTCGTAGGGGCGGACAGGGGCGGCGACAGCATAGCCTCCGCTATTCCTTCCTATCCGCTTTCGGAGGCTGTGAGAATAGCACCGCCACGTGACGGACCTGCGACCGCGGCGCTTTTGCCACGCCTGACGCGGATCGCACGCACCATGCGCCGCACTTCGGCCTCCGCCTGCGCCGTCACGACCTTGCGGTCCGCATCGGCGCCGAAGGCGATCGGCGCGCCGAAAGCGACCACGGCATCGATCGATCCCACGCCGAGCAGGCCGACCAGATGCGGCACCAGATCCATGTCGCCATGCCAGGCGACGTCGGCCATGCGCAGCCGGCCGATCGGCAGCCCTTGCAGCGCGGTATAGACGATCGCGACGGGTTGAACCGTGATCTGGCCATTGTCGCCCGCCGCCCCCCGGGCCGAGCCGAGCAAGGCACTGCGGAAGGGCAGCACGGAAATGCCGTCGCCCGTCGTACCTTCGGCGAAGAGCACGATCGCATCGCCGTCGGACAGGCGGTCCGCGATCACCGTGTTCGACGCCGCCGTGGCAGTGCGGCGGTTACGGTCGATGAACACGGTGCGCTGGAGGCGGGCGAGCCATTTGATGACAGGCCATTCCGAGACCTCGTTCTTCGCGATGAACGAGACCGGCAGCACGCTGCCCAGCGTCACGATGTCGAGCCAGGACACATGGTTGGCGACGATCAGGAGCGGCCGGTCCGGGGTCGGCATGCCTTCGACATGCACCGTCAGGCCGGCGAGGCGCCGTGCCACGCGCTGCCAGAGCAGGGGGATGCGCGCGGCATAATGCGGGGAGAAGCGGATGGCGAGAAGCTGGAACGGCAGCAGGATCAGTGTGGTGATCGCCAGGCCTGCGAGAATCAATGCAAGCCGGATGCGGCCCATCAGGAACGTCCTGCTTTTTTATCGTCGATCGGTACGGCGTAGAGCTCGAGCCGGTGATCCACCAGGCGGAAGCCAAGCCGCTTGGCGATCACTTCCTGCAAGGCCTCGATCTCTTCGCTGCGGAACTCGATCACATGCCCGGTCCGCAGATCGATCAGATGATCGTGGTGCTCCTCGGAGACCGTCTCGTAGCGGCTGCGACCATCGCGAAAATCATGGCGCTCGATGATGCCCGCATCCTCGAACAGCTTGACGGTGCGATAGACGGTCGAGATGGAAATCTTGGCGTCCACCGCCGAAGCGCGACGGTAGACTTCCTCGACGTCGGGATGATCGGTGGCGGCATCGAGCACGCGCGCAATGACGCGGCGCTGCTCGGTCATGCGCATGCCCTTGGCGGCACATGCCTCTTCAAGCGTCTGGTGCTGTGCTTCTGACGTCACGCCCATCTCTCATTCTCGCCCGGCTCGAAGGGTGCCAGCCGCTTAGCGGAGTTGCAACCGCAAGACAAGCGCAGTGCTCTCACGGCCCTCTTCGTCGCGATAATAACCCTTCCGGCGGCCAACCTCGACAAATCCCAAGCGGCTGTAGAGCGCGCGCGCGCTCTGGTTCGCCTCGTCGACTTCGAGAAAGATCTCCGGCAGATGGTCGCGATAGAGCTGGCGCAGCGCCTCTTCGAGGATGCGACGGCCATAACCGCGGCCGCGGCGGGCCGGCGCAACGGCGATTGTCAGGACCTCGGCCTGGTCGGCGACCGAACGGATCATCGCGAAGCCCAGAATGCGCCTGACGCCGAACAGCGATTCGCGCCGCAGCACGATGCAGAACACCGTTTCGTCGGCGAGCAGGTTCTCGATTTCGTCCGCATCCCAGCCCCGACGGAAGCCGGCGGCATGGATCGCAACCAGCGCCTCGACGTCGGACGGGTCACGGACGATATCGGTGAAGACGCGCGAACGCGGCAGAAGATCAATCATCGCCAATCCTTCATTGCCGGGCGATCCGGGCACGCGTCTGTGGCTGGGCGTCGGGCGGCTTTACATAAAGCGGCCGGGGCGGATTTTCGGCAGCGTCGAGCGCGAGGCCGAGCGCGATGACGGCGCGGATGTCGGGTGCCGACCGCACGTGCAGCGGCGGGGCGATGCCCTCGTGCTCGATCGCCGCGCCGGCGATATCGAAGCCGCCCTCCAGCACGCGCGCCACGACCGAGTCGAGGCTGGCGACGACGGGCGGCTCGATCGGCTCGGCATCCGCGTTGAAGGCCTGCATGTAGAATTCGTCGTCGCGCGCCCGCATCAGCGCGAGGATCGGCTTTGCCGGCCGACCGAGCCGGTCGCGTTCGATTCTCGCCGCACAGGCATGGGCACGAAGCGTGGAAATGCCGATCACCGGGGCGCCGGTTACGAGACCGAAGCCGCGAGCCGCCGAAATGCCCACCCGCAGCCCGGTGAACGAGCCCGGACCGACCGACACGGCGATCCGGTCGATCTGGGTAGGCTTCACGTCGGCCTCGGCCATCAGGGCCGCGATTTCGGGCATCAGCACTTCGGCATGGCCCTTGCCGATCATCCGCTCGCGCACAATGACGACGCCGTCGATCGAGAGACCGACGGCGCAATTCTCACGGGCCGTGTCGATGGCGAGAAGGATCATGACGCCCCGATAATGCCAAGGCGCCTTCCTGTCGAGCGCCGTTCGTCAGGATACGGACTGAACCTCGGTTACTTCAGGCACGAAATGCCGCAGCAGGTTCTGGATGCCATGCTTCAGCGTCGCCGTCGAGGACGGGCAGCCGGAGCAGGAGCCCCGCATGTTGAGATAGACGACGCCGTCGCGGAACCCCTGGAAGGTGATGTCGCCACCATCCTGCGCCACGGCCGGGCGGACGCGCGTCTCGATCAGTTCCTTGATCGTCTCGACGATCTCCGCGTCATCGGCGTCGAAGAACTCGGTGTCCGGGCCATTCGGCTTGAGCGTCGCCATGACCGGCACGCCGGCCATGAAATGCTCCATGATGGCGCCGAGAAGGGCCGGCTTCAGGTGCTGCCACTCGCCGTCCTTCTTGGTCACGCTGATGAAATCATGGCCGAGGAACACGCCGGAAACGCCGGAAACCGCAAAGAGACGCTCGGCGAGCGGCGAACGCTCCGCCTCGTCGGGATCACGGAATTCGGCCGTGCCATCGGGCAGAACGGGCCGGCCCGGCAGGAATTTGAGGGTCGCCGGATTGGGCGTCGCTTCGGTCTGGATGAACATGATGCGGCCTCCGCACGAACTTCTTTGGAATATTTCTAACTGGATATGTATCGATCGACGCGATCGCATCAAGCGGAATCCGCTTCGCGACACCGCAAATCGTACTTTCGAACTCAGGATTCAAGCGATGGCGGCGATATCGTCGTCCGTCAGTGTCCCCGGCACCACGGTGATCGGCACCGGAAAGGTCGGGGCAAGCTTGCCGGCGATGGAGGAAACCAGCGGGCCAGGGCCTTCCTTGTCGGTTCCCGCCGCCAGCACGAGGATCGCGATATCCTCGTCTTCCTCGATCAGGGCGGTGATCTCGTCGGATTTCGCACCCTCGCGAATCACCAGTTCCGGCTCGACCGAGGAATGCCGCCGGGCGAGATCGGCAAAGCGCGCGAGCACTTCCTCCGCCTCGTCCATCGCTTCGGCACGCATGATGTTCTCGACGCCGATCCAGTGCTGGAACTCCGTCGGCTCGATCACATAGAGCATGACGAGCCCGCCGCTGGTCCGTTCGGCACGGCGCGCCGCATAGATCACGGCGCGCGAGCATTCGGGCGTGTCGTCGATCACCGCAAGGAACTTGCGGCGGTGACCAGCCTCTGTGCTCTTGCGCTTCGACATGGCGTCATGCTGCCATTCGCCCGGATCAGCCGCAAGGCCGCGCCGAGCGCGGCATCACTTCCTGCGAATGAAGCCGACGACATCCTTGACGCCGTCGAGGATCGGCCTGGCGATCGCGTCGGCGCGAAGGGCACCGTTCGCCAGGATCTGGTCGATATGGCCGGGATCGGCCATCAGGCGGCGCATCTCGGCGCCGATCGGCCCGAGCTTTTCGACCGCCAGATCGGCGAGCGCCGGCTTGAAGGCCGAAAACTGCTGGCCACCGAACTGATTCAGCACGTCCTGCTTCGAAAGACCGGAGAGCGCGGCATAGATGCCGACGAGATTGTCGGCTTCCGGCCGGCCCTTCAGACCGTCCGTTTCGCCCGGAAGGGCGTCGGCGTCGGTCTTGGCCTTGCGGATCTTCGTCGCTATCGCCTCGGCATCGTCGGTCAGGTTGATGCGCGAATAATCCGACGGGTCGGACTTCGACATCTTCTTGGTGCCGTCGCGCAAGGACATGATACGGGTCGCAGGTCCGGTGATCAGCGGCTCGGTCAGCGGGAAGAACGCATCGCCAAATCCGTGTTCGGCAATCGATTCGGCATAGTCGTTGTTGAACTTCTGCGCGATGTCGCGCGTCAGCTCGAGGTGCTGCTTCTGGTCCTCGCCAACCGGAACATGCGTCGCCTTGTAGGCGAGGATGTCGGCCGCCATCAGGCTCGGATAGGCGAGCAGGCCGAGGGAGGCGTTTTCCTTGTCCTTGCCGGCCTTGTCCTTGAACTGCGTCATGCGGTTCATCCAGCCGATGCGCGCGACGCAATTAAAGATCCAGGCAAGCTCGGCATGGGCCGAGACCTGGCTCTGATTGAAGACGATGTGCTTGACCGGATCGATGCCGGCCGCGACGAAGGCGGCGGTCACTTCGCGGATCTGGCGCGAAAGCTCCTTGGGATCCTGCCAGACCGTGATCGCATGCATGTCGACGACGCAATAGATGCAGTCATGGCTCTGCTGCAGCGCGACGAAGTTGACGATCGCGCCGAGATAATTGCCGAGATGCAGATTGCCGGTGGGCTGAACGCCCGAAAAGACGCGCGGCTGGAATTCGGTCATGGAGAAACCCCGTTTTTCGGCCGCCTTATCGCGCGGGAGGCCGCGCGGCGCAAGCGCCAAGGCGGCCGAGCGGCGCGCCCGCAAGTCGCTTCGGGCCGGAAGAAGCCGATCAGCGGCGGCGATTGCGCAGCTTGCCGATGATCGCGCCGAAATGGACGACGCCGGTCAACTGGCAGAACAGCGCGAAGAGGGCGAGGCCGACCATGCAGATCGAGAGCATGGTCGCGGCGCGCAAGATGATGCGCCGATCAGCGAAGAAGGGTTCCGCCCACCAGGCCGCCAGGAACACGCCCATCCCCATGGCTGCGGCGGCAACGAGAACCATGGGCAGGTTGCGTTTCACCTTGGCGTCGAAGACGAAATGGCCGCGGCGATGGAGCGAAAGGCCGAGCAGGAAGGCATTGACCCAGCCCGACAGCGTCGTCGCGATCGCGATGCCGACATAGGTCAGCGACGGAAACAGGATGATCGAGCCGATGATGTTGACCGCGACGCCGACGCCTGCGAACCACATCGGCGTCTTCGTGTCCTCGCGGGCGAAGAAGCCGGGCGAGAACACCTTGATCAGCACGAAGGCGGGCAGGCCGACGGCAAAGGCCATCAGCGTGTGGGCGGTCGCCAGCGTATCCGCAGGGCCGAACTCGCCACGCTGGTAGATCACCTGCACGATCGGCTTCGCCAGCACGAACAGGGCGATGGCGGCCGGCAGCGTCAGCGCCATCGCGAATTCGAGGCTGCGGTTCTGCGTGTGGTGGGCGAGGTCGTCACGGCCGCCGCGCAGGTGGCGCGCGAGATCCGGCAGCATGACCACGGCGATCGTGGCCCCGACAATGCCGAGCGGCAGTTGGTAGAGGCGATCGGCATAGCCGAGGATCGCGATCGCGCCGGGCGCGAAGGAGGCGATCATCGTGCCGATGACGATATTGATCTGCGTGACGCCGCCGGCGATGAGGCCGGGAATGGCCAATGCGGTCAGGCGACGGACGCCCGGCGTGATGCGCGGCCAGCGCAGCTTCAGCAGCATGCCGTCGCGCCAGGCGGCGATCATGACGACGCCGAGTTGCAGCACGCCGCCGACCAGAGTCGCCCAGGAGAGCAATATGCCCGCCTCGGCCGTGTTCTCGTGATGCGAGAGCAGAATATAGGCGAGCGCCGACACGAAGACGACATTGAGGAAGGCCGGCGCCATAGCGGCCGCCATGAAGTGCCCGCGCGCATTGAGCACGCCGCTATAAAGCGCGAGCAGCGAGATCAGCGTCAGATATGGAAAGGCGATCCGCGTCAGCAGCACCGTCATGTCGAACTTGGCCGGGTCCGACACGAAGCCGGGCGCCATGATGTACATGAGCGGCACCATGGCGATCAGCGCGACGACGGTGAGCGCGATCAACACGGCGAAGAGGGCGGAAAGCGCTTCGGAGCCGAACTGCTTCGCCTCCTCGACGCCTTCGCCCTCGAGCTTGCGGGCGAAGAGCGGAATGAAGGCGGACGAGAAGGCGCCCTCGGCGAACAGCCGGCGGAACAGGTTCGGAAAGCGGAACGCGACCAGGAAGGCATCGGCCACCGGCCCGGTGCCGAGGGCGGCGGCCATGAACATGTCGCGCACGAAGCCGAGGATTCGGCTCGACGTGGTCGATCCGCCGACGGTGACGAAGTTCTTCAGAAGCGACATGACCGCCCGGAGGGTTGGTATTGCACATGGCCCGCATCGCCGGGGCCGACCCGGCGACCGAGGCCTTCTCGTCGTCTTCGGGACACGACCAGCCCGCCGAAAGTAAGGCCGGAAGGCGGGGGCGTGCGCCGCACCGTCATCCAGCCTTGCGGACCGGGGCTTTTTCCACCGCCGGCACGCCCTCGAAGGCCTGATGCAGGCGCTTGCGGATCGTTGCCTCGCGATTGGCGTTGGACACTTTCCGGCTCATCAGATCGGTCACATAGAAGACGTCGACAGCCCGTTCGCCGAAGGTCGCGATATGGGCCGATGCGATGTTCAGGTTGAGATCAGAAATCGACCGCGTGAGATCATAGAGAAGGCCGGGGCGATCGAGGCCGGATGCCTCGATGACGGTGAACTGATTCGACCATGAATTATCGAACAGGATCTGTGTCTCGACCGTGAAGGCCTTGATCTTGGCGCGCGGCTTGGCCTTCTTCGCGATCGCTTCGGGCAGGGCGACGAGACCGGAAAGCGCCTCCTCGATCAGCGCGCTGACCTTGAGTGCCCGGCGCGTCTCCTCCTCGTCGGTCTCGAATTCGCGCGCGATGAAGATCGTGTCGATCGCGCGACCATCGGTCGTGGTGAAGATCTGCGCGTCGACGATATTGCCGCCGGCCGCCGTGCAGGCGCCGGCGACCATCGAGAGAAGCCGCGGATGATCGGGCGCAAACACGGTGATCTCCGTGACGGCCTCGAAGGCGCGGATCGCGGTTGCCGTCGCCAGCGTCTTGCCGGCCCGGTCAGCCTCGCGGATGAGGGTTGCGTGGGCGATCTTGCGCTGCAGGTCGACCCGCAGCCAATAGGCCGGATAGTGCCGTTCGAGATAGGCGTCGCGCTCGGCTTCCGGCCAGCCGTGCAGCGCATGGGAGAGTTCGGCCTTCGCCGCCGTGACGCGCTTGTCACGCGAGATCTGGCTGTGGCCGCCGGTGAGCAGCGGCTCGGTCTCGTAATAGAGCGTCCTGAGCAACTGGCCCTTCCAGCCGTTCCAGACACCGGGGCCGACGGCCTTGATGTCGGCAATGGTCAGGATCAGCAGCAGCTTCAGCCGCTCGAGGCTCTGCACGACGGCGGCGAAATCCTGGATCGTCTTGCGGTCGCCGAGGTCGCGCGATTGCGCGGTCATGCTCATCAGCAGATGGTTTTCGATCAGCCAGGCGACCGTCTCGGTCTGTGCCGCCGTCAGGCCGAGACGCGGACCGAGCTTGCGCGCCACGCGGGCGCCGGCGATCGAATGATCCTCCGGCCGGCCCTTGGCGACATCGTGCAGCAGCATGGCGACATAGAGGACGGTCCGGTCCTGCAGCGTCGAGATCAGCGAATTGGCGAGCGGATGCTCCTGGCCACGCTCGCCGCGATCAATCTCCGACAGGATGCCGATCGAGCGGATCAGATGCTCGTCCACCGTATAGTGATGGTACATGTTGAATTGCATCATCGCGACGATCTTGCCGAAATCCGGCACGAACTTGCCGAGTACGCCGGCCTCGTTCATGCGGCGCAGCACGATCTCGGGCTGGTTGCGCGAGGCGAGCAGTTCGAGGAACAGCCGGTTCGCCTCGGGATTTTCGCGCAGGTCCGCATCGATCAATTTCAGCGACCGCGTCACTTCCTTCATCGCGTCGGGATGGAAGGCGAGATTGTGCTTGTCGGCGAGCTGGAAGATGCGGATCAGATTGACCGGATCGCGCCTGAAGACATCGGTCGAGGCCATGTTGATGCGGTCGTGCTCGACGACGAAATCGGTCGAGCCCGGGATCTTGCGCAGCCGGCGGCGCGGGGCGATGCCGAAGAAGCGATTGAGCAGCGGCGCCGACTTGGCGTGCTCCTCCTCGAGCGCCGCCACGAAGATCATGGTCAGGTCGCCGACATCCTTGGCGACCAGGAAGTAGTGCTTCATGAAGCGCTCGACATCCTTCATGCCGGGATGCGAGGTGTAGCCGAGCCGCACCGCCATATCGCGCTGGACGTCGAAGGAGAGCCGTTCCTCGGCGCGCCCGGTCAGGAAGTGCAGATGGCAGCGCACCGACCAGAGGAAATCCTCGGCCTTGCGGAACAGGGCGAGTTCGGCGCTCGAGAACACGCCAGCCTCGACCAGAGCATCGCCTGAGCGCACGCGATAGAAATATTTGGCGATCCAGAACAGCGTGTGCAGATCGCGCAGGCCGCCCTTGCCTTCCTTGACGTTCGGCTCGACCAGATAGCGCGAGGCACCCTGGCGCCGATGGCGCTCATCGCGCTCGGCGAGCTTCGCGGCGATGAATTCCGGCCCGGTATTCTTCACCACCTCGAGATCGAAGCGATGTGTCAGCTCCTCGAAGAGCTTCTTGTCGCCCCAGAGAAAGCGCGCCTCCAGGATGGCGGTGCGGATCGTCATGTCGCCGCCGGACAGGCGGATGCACTCGTCGACATTGCGCGTGGCGTGGCCGACCTTCAGCCCGAGATCCCAGAGCATGTAGAGAACGAACTCGACCACGCTCTCGCCCCAGGGCGTCTGCTTGTAGGGCAGCACGAACAGGAGGTCGACATCGGACCCCGGCGCCAGCATGCCGCGTCCATAGCCGCCCACGGCGACGATCGCCATGCGCTCGGCCGCGGACGGGTTCTGCACGGGATAGACATAGGTCGTCGCGATCTCGTGGATGGCGCCGATGATCTGGTCCTGCAGCTCGGACAGCCTGCGGGCGCAGGCGCTGCCGCGGCCACCGGCGACCAATTGCTCCTCGGCCCGGCGACGACCCTCGCGCATCACATCCTTCAGATGAGCGAGGATGGCGGGTCGGAGCGCCGATTTGTCGGAACTCTTGGCGATATCGTTCAGTGCGGTGCGAAGAGCGCGCCCGTCGACGAGCGCGGAATCGGATCGGATCATCAAAGCGATCGGTCCTGAAACAGGAAAAAGCTGGCGGGAACCTAAACTGCTTTGCCGCGCCGCGCTATTCCCTGCTTCAGCGTCTTGCCGTCACGCCTTCTGCGCGCGAACGGCCTTGAGCCGATAAAGCGCTTCCAGTGCCTCGCGCGGCGTCATCTCGTCGGGATTGAGCCCGTCGAGCGCCGGGCCGACCGGGTCCTCAACCGCGGGCGCGACCGATGCCTGCTTCGCCACGGCAGCGGCGAAGAGCGGCAGGTCGTCGATCAGCGTTGCCGCAGGCGACTTCCGATCGGTTTCCTCCAGATGCGACAGCACATCGCGCGCCCGCGCCACGACGGAGGCCGGCAATCCGGCGAGTTTCGCGACCTGGATGCCATAGGAACGGTCGGCCGCGCCCGGCACGATCTCATGCAGGAAGACGACGTCGCCGTTCCATTCCTTGACCCGCACGGTCGCGTTTTCGAGCCGGTCCAGCCGCTGCGAAAGCGCGGTCAGCTCGTGATAATGCGTCGCGAACAGGCCGCGCGAACGGTTCACCTCGTGCAGATGCTCGATCGCCGCCCAGGCGATGGACAGGCCATCGAAGGTCGCCGTGCCGCGACCGATCTCGTCGAGGATGACGAGCGAGCGGTTCGTCGCCTGGTTCAGGATGGCGGCCGTCTCCACCATCTCGACCATGAAGGTCGAACGTCCGCGGGCGAGATCGTCGGCCGCGCCGACACGGCTGAACAGCCGGTCGACAATGCCGATATGGGCGCTCGTCGCCGGAACGAAGGCGCCGATCTGGGCGAGGATGGCGATGAGGCCGTTCTGGCGCAGGAAGGTCGATTTACCCGCCATGTTGGGCCCGGTGATCAGCCAGATCAGCCCCGCATCGCCCTCCCCCGGCGCCGAGAGATCGCTCGCATTCGCGACGAAGGCCGCGCCCCCGTCACGCCGCAGCGCCTGTTCCACCACAGGATGGCGTCCGCCCTCGATCGCAAAGGCGAGCGACCGGTCGACATGGGGGCGGCAGTAATTCTCGCCCTCAGCAAGCACGGCCAGTGCACTCGCGACATCGATCGCCGCCAGCGCGGCGCCGATGGAGCGGATCTGCTCCGATGCGGCGATGACGTGGCCGAGAAGCGCGTCGAAGATCGCCAGTTCGATGGCGAGCGAGCGGTCGCCCGCAGAGGCGATCTTCGCCTCGAGCTCGGCCAGCTCGGTGGTGATGAACCGCATCGCGCCCGCCATGGTCTGGCGGTGGATGTAGCGACCGGCGAATTCGGCGCCGAGCAGGCGTTCGCCATGCTGCTGCGGCACTTCGATGAAATAGCCGAGCACGTTGTTGTGCCGGATCTTCAGCGCCTTGATCTCGGTCTCGGTCGCGTAGGCGCCCTGCAGGCCGGCGATCACCTGCCGGCTCTCGTCGCGCAGCGCCCGCGTCTCGTCGAGATCGGGATCATAGCCGACCCGCACGAAATTGCCGTCGCGTTTCAGCAGCGGCAGTTCGTCGGCGAGGGCGCCCGCAAGCTCACGCGCCAGATCGCGCGGCGCGTCGGCAAGTGCTGCAACCGCATCGGCGAGATCATCGGCCAGCTCGGCATCCGCCGCCGACAGCATGGCGACGAGGCGGCTCGCCGCATCGAGGCCGAAACGGATCGCCGCGAGATCACGCGGGCCGCCGCGATTGAGCGAGAGCCGCGACAGCGCGCGCGCCAGATCCGGTGCGGCGGAAAGAACCTCGCGCACCTTGGTGCGCAGACCGCCCTCCGCCACCATGAAGGCGACGGCATCGAGCCTGCGATCGATCAGGGCGGGATCGGTCGAGGGGCTCGCCAATCGTTCGGCGAGCAGGCGCGAGCCTGGCCCCGTCACGGTCCGGTCGATCGCCGCCAGAAGGCTGCCGCGCCGCTCGCCCGACAGCGTGCGGACGAGTTCGAGATTGGCGCGCGTGGCCGCATCGACCAGCATCACCGCGCCTTCGCTTTCGCGGATCGGGCGGGAGAGCGGCGGGCGTTCGCTGATCTGCGTCTTCTCGACATAGGCGAGCGCTGCGGCAGCGGCGGAAAGCTCGATCCGCGTGAACGAGCCGAGCCCGTCCAACGTACCGACCTTGAAATAGGCGGCGAGGCGGGCCGCTGCCGTCGAGCCATCGAAGAATGCGCCGGGGAGCGGCGTCACCGGCGTCGGCAGGCCACGGAAGAACGGCCCGAGCGCTTCATCGGCAAAGAACGAATCCGGCACCAGTATCTCGCGCGGATCGATGCGGGCGAGGTCGGCGCCGAGGCGCAGCGGCTCGGTCTCGGCCAAACGGAAATCACCCGTCGAAATATCGATCCATGCAATGGCGAGGCGATCGCCGCCATCAGCGCCGACGCCGCGCGCGCGGGCGATCGCAGCCAGGAAGTTGTTGCGCCCGGCCTCGAGCAGCGTCTCCTCGGTCAGCGTGCCGGGCGTCACCAGGCGGACGACGTCGCGGCGGACGACCGATTTGCCGCCACGCTTCTTCGCCTCGGCGGGATCCTCCGTCTGCTCGCAAACGGCGACGCGGTGGCCGAGAGAAATGAGCTTCTGCAAATAATCATTCGCGGCATGAACCGGCACGCCGCACATCGGGATGTCTTCACCCAGATGCTTGCCACGTTTCGTCAACGTGATGCCGAGCGCACGCGATGCGATCTCGGCGTCGTTGAAGAACATCTCGTAGAAATCGCCCATCCGATAGAACAGGAGACTATCGGGATTGGCCGCCTTGATCTCGATATATTGCTCCATCATCGGCGTGGGGCGCGGAGCTGAAATGTCGGGTTCGCGTGCGGTTTCAAGCATGGGCGGAACCTAGCAAAAGGTTAAAGCTCTTTCATCTGCAATGCCGCCTCTATGTGCTTGAGATCACAGATACCGGTGCTATCGTCCTTGTCCGCTCTCAAGGTGGCAATCATAGCCGCCTCCCGGAAACGCCTGACGCCGAGTTTCACCTGATATGACCGAGACCAAACGCCCCGCCAAGAGCGGCCCCGTGCTCACCGACAAGGAAGCGCTGGATTTTCATTCCCAGGGCCGCCCGGGCAAGCTGGAGATCACGCCGACCAAGCCGATGGCGACGCAGCGCGACCTGTCGCTCGCCTATTCGCCGGGCGTCGCGGTTCCGGTGAAGGCCATTGCCGCCGACCCCTCCAAGGCCTTCGACTATACGACGCGCGGCAATCTCGTCGCCGTGATCACCAATGGCACCGCCATTCTCGGCCTCGGCAATCTCGGCGCGCTCGCCTCCAAGCCAGTGATGGAAGGCAAGGCCGTCCTCTTCAAGCGCTTCGCCGACGTCGATTCGATCGATCTTGAAATCGATACCGAGGATGTCGACGCCTTCGTCAATTCCGTCCGCTATCTCGGGCCCTCCTTCGGCGGCATCAACCTCGAAGACATCAAGGCGCCGGACTGCTTCATCATCGAAAGCCGCCTGCGCGAGCTGATGGACATTCCCGTCTTCCATGACGACCAGCACGGCACGGCGATCATCGCCACCGCCGGCATGATCAATGCGCTGCACCTGACGGGCCGCGACATCAAGACGACGCGCCTGGTCTGCAACGGCGCGGGCGCCGCCGGCATCGCCTGCATCGAACTCGTCAAGGCGATGGGCATGCCGAGCGAGAACGTGCTCCTCTGCGACACCAAGGGCGTGGTCTATGAAGGCCGCACCGAGGGCATGAACCAGTGGAAGACGGCGCATGCCACGCGCACCGAGGCGCGGACGCTGGAAGACGCCATGGTCGGCGCCGACATCTTCTTTGGCGTCTCGGCCAAGGGCGCGCTGACGCCCGAGATGGTGCGCTCGATGGCACCGCGGCCGATCATCTTCGCCATGGCCAATCCCGACCCGGAAATCACGCCGGAGGAGGTTGCCGAGGTTCGCGACGACGCGATCATGGCAACCGGCCGTTCGGATTATGCCAACCAGGTCAACAACGTCCTTGGCTTCCCCTACATCTTCCGCGGCGCGCTCGATGTGCGGGCGACGACGATCAACGAGCCGATGAAGATCGCAGCCGCGATGGCGCTGGCTGAGCTCGCCCGCGCCGATGTCCCCGACGAGGTGGCCGCGGCCTATCAGGGCGTCCGGCCGCGCTTCGGGCCGCACTACATCATCCCGGTGCCGTTCGACCCGCGCCTTCTCTCCGAGATTCCGGCTGCCGTCGCCAAGGCCGCGATGGATTCCGGCGTCGCGCAGAAGCCGATCGAGGATATCGAGGCCTACAAGCTGGAGCTTTCGGCGCGCCGCGATCCGATTGTCGGCACGCTCGCCCGCATCTATGAGCGCGTACGCCGCAATCCGAAGCGCGTCGTCTTCGCCGAGGGCGAGGAGGAGCAGGTCATCCGCGCGGCGGCGAGCTTCGTCGCACAGAAGCTCGGCACGGCGATCCTGGTTGGACGCGAGGACATCATCCTCGATACCGCCGCGAAGGCTGGCATCGAGATCAAGGATGGCATGGAAATCCACAATGCCCGCCTCTCGCACCGCAATCCGACCTATATCGAATATCTCTATGCCCGCCTGCAGCGCAGCGGCTATCTGCTGCGCGACTGCCAGCGACTGATCAACACCGACCGCAATTATTTCGGCGCGACCATGGTGGCGCTCGGCGATGCGGACGCGATCATCTCGGGCGTCACGCGCAATTATTCGACCGTGCTCGCCGATATCCGCAAGGTCATCGACACCAAGCCCGGGCATCGCGTCATCGGCGTCTCGCTCGCTCTGGTCCGTGGCCGCACCGTCGTCGTCGCTGACACGGCCGTGCACGACATGCCGTCGGGCGAGGAACTGGCGGATATCGCGGAGGAGGCCGCCGGCGTCGCCAAGCGTCTCGGCTATGAGCCGCGCGTCGCCATGCTCGCCTATTCCACCTTCGGGCAACCCGAAGGCGAGCGTTCGCGCCATGTCCGCGAGGCGGTACAGATCCTCGAACGGCGCCATGTAAAGTTCGAGTTCGATGGCGAGATGGCGGCCGATGTCGCCCTCAACATGAAGGTGATGGGGTCCTATCCGTTCTGCCGCCTCTCCGGTCCGGCCAATGTGCTGGTCATGCCGGCGTTCCACTCGGCCTCGATCTCGACCAAGATGCTGCAGGAACTGGGCGGCGCCACGGTGATCGGACCGCTGCTCGTCGGTCTCGACAAGCCGGCGCAGATCCTCTCGCTCGGCGCGCGCGACAGCGATATCGTCAACATGGCGGCTTTGGCGGCGTTCAACGTCGGCGGATGAGGCGCCTTCCGACGCCGGGTCCGGCCCGGCGTCGCCAAGTCAGGCGTCGCAAAGAGTTGTCATCCGCCCGTGCGCCAAAGGCGCTATTCTCCTTCGGTGGCAACCATCGAGGGAGGATGAGATGGCGGAACACGGCACGTTCTACTGGAACGAACTGATGACGCGCGACACGGCGCGCGCCAAGGATTTCTACGGCAAGACGCTGGGCTGGACTTTCTCGGACATGCCGATGGGCGAACCCTTCGGCACCTATCACGTCGCCATGATCGGCGAGAAGATGGTGGGCGGCATGATGACCATGCCACCGGGCCCGATGTTCGATGGCATTCCGGAGCACTGGTTCTGCTACATCGCCGTCGACGATCTCGACGCGCGTCTCGCCAAGCTGAAGGCCGAGGGTGGCACGGTGATCCGCGAACCGTTCGATGTCGACGGCGTCGGCCGCATCGCCATCGTTTCCGACCCCGGCGGTGCCGCGCAGGGCTGGATGGTCCCCGTACCGATGTAGCGCGGAGGCGGCGGCGTCAGATCGCCCCCGACGTGAGGCGCATGACGCCGACCTTGTCCATCGCCGCCAGCGCCGCGGCGAGCGAACCTGCCGTGTCGATGGCGCGGCAGGCATCCTCGATCACGATCGTCTCGATACCGTGGACGCGCGCGTCCTGCGCGGTCCACGACACGCAGAAATCCGTGGCGAGGCCGACGATGAAGGCGCGCTTGATGCCGCGCTCGGCGAGATAGCCGGAAAGACCCGTCGGCGTCTGGCGATCGGCCTCGTAGAAGGCGGAATAGCTGTCCGCATGGGCGTGATAGCCCTTGCGGATGATGAGTTGCGCATGGGGAATATCGAGACCCGGCGCCAGCTCGGCGCCGCGCGTCCCCTGGATGCAATGGTCCGGCCAAAGCACTTGCGGGCCGTAATGCAGGTCGATCATGTCGAACGGCTTGTGCCCGGGATGGGCGGAGGCGAACGAGATGTGGCCGGCCGGGTGCCAGTCCTGGGTCAGGATGACGTTCTTGAAGGACTTGGCGAGTTCGTTCACCAGCGGCACGATCGCGTCGCCATCGGTAACGGCGAGGGCGCCGCCCGGCAGGAAATCGTTCTGCACGTCGACGACGATGAGAGCGCTGGTCGAATCCGTCAAGGAAGGTTCCTCCGGCTGAGGGCGCGCCGACGCGCGAAACGGCGCGAGCCGGGAGCATGATGGGCTGCGGGCGATAGAGCCCGCCGGGGCGGAGGGCGTCAACCGGCTTTGGTGACGCGCCGAAGCGTGAGGTTGATGCGCCCGCCCTGCGAGAGCAGCGTCGAGGTACCGGGATAGATCCGGTCGACCCCGTGATAGGCCTCGCGCGCGGCCCCGCCCAGCACGACGACGTCGCCTGACGAGAGGCGAAACGATCGCGTCGGGTCACTCCGATCCGGGCCGCCGACACGAAACAGGCAGCTGTCGCCCAGCGAGACCGAGACGACCGGCGCCGCGCGCTCCGCCTCGTCCCCATCGCGATGCAGGCTCATGCGGGCCTCGGGCGCATAGAAGTTCACCAGGCAGGCCTCCGGGGAATCGGGAAAATCGGCAACCTCCTGCCAGAGATCGAGCAGCATGGCCGGAATAGCGGGCCAGGGCCGGCCGGTCGTGGGGTGAAGCGGCTGGTAACGATAGCCGTCCTTGTCGGCGACCCATCCGAGCGACCCGCAATTGGTCATCCGCACCGAAAAGGGCTTTCCGGTCCATGGCATGGCCGGGCGATAGAACGGCGCCTCGGCGGCAATGGCGCGAATCACCTCACGCAGCGTCTCCTGGGCCGCGCGGTCGAATCGGCCCGGCAGCAGGCGCAGCCCGGCGGGAAGCGCCGCTTTGCGGTCATCGGCGGTCATTGCCTCGCTCTCCTCGTTCAAATCAGCCAAACGGTCGCAACATCAGGCTCAGCGCCGCCTTGCGGCCTTTTCGGCATCTTCTTATATACGCCCAGAACCCGCACGACCCGGTCCGCCGAGTTCGCTGCAAATCAAAGTGTTCATGGGGGCCGTTCCGGCGATAGCCGGTACGGCGGAAGCCTCTGAGAGGGTCCGCACGGCCCGCCGACAAGGAGAGAGAAGATATGGCTAAAGTCATCGGCATTGACCTCGGAACGACCAATTCCTGCGTCGCCGTGATGGACGGCAAGACCCCGAAAGTCATCGAGAACGCCGAAGGCGCGCGCACGACACCGTCCATGGTGGCGTTCACCGACGGTGGCGAGAAGCTCGTTGGCCAGCCGGCCAAGCGCCAGGCGGTCACCAATCCGGAACATACGTTCTTCGCGGTGAAGCGCCTTATCGGCCGCCGCTATGACGACCCGATGGTCGAGAAGGACAAGCACCTCGTCCCCTACAACATCGTCAAGGGTCCGAACGGCGATGCGTGGGTCGAGGTCGAGGGCGAGAAATATTCGCCGGCCCAGATTTCGGCCTTCATCCTGCAGAAGATGAAGGAAACCGCCGAGGCTTTCCTCGGCACCAGCGTCGACCAGGCGGTCATCACCGTCCCGGCCTATTTCAACGACGCCCAGCGCCAGGCGACCAAGGATGCCGGCAAGATCGCCGGTCTCGAGGTCCTGCGCATCATCAACGAGCCGACGGCGGCGGCGCTCGCCTATGGCCTCGACAAGAACGAGGGCAAGACGATCGCCGTCTATGACCTCGGCGGCGGCACGTTCGATATTTCGGTGCTCGAGATCGGCGACGGCGTCTTCGAGGTGAAGTCGACGAACGGCGATACGTTCCTCGGCGGCGAAGACTTCGACATGCGTCTCGTCAATTATCTGGCCGACGAGTTCAAGCGCGAGCAGGGCATCGACCTGCGCGGCGACAAGCTCGCCCTCCAGCGCCTGAAGGAAGCGGCCGAGAAGGCCAAGATCGAGCTCTCCTCCTCGCAGCAGACCGAGATCAACCTTCCCTTCATCACCGCCGACGCCAAGGGCCCGAAGCACCTTGCGATCAAGCTGACGCGCTCGAAGTTCGAGGCGCTGGTCGATGATCTCGTGCAGAAGACCGTGGCGCCCTGCAAGGCGGCGCTCAAGGATGCCGGCCTCACCGCCGGCGAGATCGACGAGGTTGTCCTGGTCGGCGGCATGACGCGCATGCCCAAGATCCAGGAAATCGTGAAGCAGTTCTTCGGCAAGGAGCCCCATAAGGGCGTCAACCCGGATGAAGTCGTCGCCATGGGCGCCGCGATCCAGGCCGGCGTGCTTCAGGGCGACGTCAAGGACGTTCTGCTTCTCGACGTGACCCCGCTTTCGCTCGGCATCGAGACGCTGGGCGGCGTGTTCACCCGTCTGATCGAGCGCAACACGACGATCCCGACCAAGAAGAGCCAGGTCTTCTCGACGGCTGAAGACAGCCAGTCCGCCGTGACGATCCGTGTCTTCCAGGGCGAGCGCGAAATGGCCGCCGACAACAAGATGCTCGGCCAGTTCGACCTCGTCGGCCTGCCGCCGGCACCGCGCGGCGTACCGCAGATCGAAGTGACCTTCGACATCGACGCGAACGGCATCGTCAACGTCTCGGCCAAGGACAAGGGCACCGGCAAGGAGCAGCAGATCCGCATCCAGGCCTCGGGTGGTCTTTCCGACGCCGACATCGAGAAGATGGTCAAGGACGCCGAGAGCCACGCGGCCGAGGACAAGAAGCGTCGTGCGGTCGTCGAGGCGAAGAACCAGGGCGAAGCGCTGGTCCATTCGACCGAGAAGTCGCTCGGTGAATATGGCTCCAAGATCGCTGCGGCCGACAAGTCCGCGATCGAGACGGCCATTGCCGATCTGAAGACCGCGCTCGAAGGCGATGATGCCGAAGCGATCCAGCAGAAGACCAACGCTCTGGCGCAGGTCTCCATGAAGCTGGGCGAGGCGATGTACAACGCGTCGCAGTCCGACAATGCCGCCGGCAATCCCGAGGCAACCGGCTCCGACGATGTTGTCGACGCCGACTTCGAGGAAGTCGACGACGACAAGAAGAAATCGGCGTAAGTTTCACGCTGGTCGATTGGAGCCCGGCGCGGCAACGCGCCGGGTTTCATCTATGTGATGCGGCGTTTCTGTCGCTGCCGGCCCATCGCCCGGATTTTTGCGTTCTTACCACCACGAGCTCTGCCGGATGGCCAAACTCGACTTTTACGAAGTGCTGGGCGTCGCACGCGACGCCGACGACAAGGGCCTCAAGACCGCCTTTCGCAAACTCGCCATGCAGTGGCACCCGGACAAGAATCCGGGCGACAACACCGCAGAGGCGAAGTTCAAGGAGATCAACGAGGCCTATGAGACACTGAAGGACCCGCAGAAGCGCGCTGCCTATGACCGCTATGGTCATGCCGCCTTCGAGAATGGCGGACCGGGCGCTGCCGGCTTCTCCGGCGATTTCGCCTCGTCCATGTCCGATATCTTCGACGACATATTCGGCGAGTTCATGGGTGGCGGCCGGCGCGGCGGTGGTGGCCAGCGCGGCAGCAGCGGCGGGCGCGAGCGCGGCGCCGACCTGCGCTACAACATGGAAATCACGCTGGAGGAAGCCTTCGCCGGCAAGACGGCCGAAGTGCGCGTGCCGACCAAGGTGGCCTGCGAGGCCTGCTCCGGTACCGGCGCGAAGCCCGGCTCCCATCCCAAGGTCTGCACCACCTGCGACGGCCATGGCCGCGTGCGGGCGGCGCAGGGCTTCTTCTCGGTCGAACGTACCTGCCCGACCTGCGGCGGGCGCGGCGAGATCATCTCCGACCCGTGCGACAAATGCGGTGGTTCCGGCCGCCGGACCGAGGAGCGCACGCTCCAGGTCAATATCCCGGCCGGCATCGAGGACGGCACCCGCATTCGCCTCTCCGGCGAGGGCGAGGCAGGCCTGCGCGGCGGTCCGACCGGCGACCTCTATCTCTTCCTGTCCGTCAAGCCGCACAGCCTGTTCCAGCGCGAGGGTGCGGACATCTTCTGCCGCGTGCCGATCTCGCTCACCACGGCCGCTCTCGGCGGGCAGTTCGATGTGCCGACCGTCGATGGCGGCAAGACGCGCGTGAAGGTTCCCGAGGGCACGCAGACGGGCAAGCAGTTCCGCCTGAAGGGCAAGGGCATGCCGGTGCTGCGCTCGTCGCAGATGGGCGACATGTACATTCAGGTCGCCGTCGAAACGCCGCAGAACCTTTCCCGCCGGCAGCGTGAGCTGCTCGAGGAATTCGAGACCGTCTCCTCCGAGGAGAACAGCCCCGATTCAGCCGGCTTCTTTGCCCGCATTCGCGATTTCTTCGGCGGCACCTGAGGGATCGTCCGTCACGAGATTGCCGCGAACTCTGCGGCATAGTCCGCCGTGTGGCTGAATCGGGGAAATCAATGGCGTCGGTGAGCAAGCAGGCCCTGAAAACGGGTTCCTTCGCGGATCAGGTCCGCTTTCTCCGGAACTGGGCGGCGAAGCCGCTCACCACCGGCGCCGTCAGCCCCTCGGGGCGGGCGCTGACCAAGCTGATGGCGAGCTTCGTCGATCCGACCGATGACCGGCCGGTGATCGAGCTCGGGCCGGGCACCGGCGTCGTGACCGAGGCGCTTCTCGAGCGCGGCGTCGCGCCCAAGCGCATATTCTCGATCGAATACAATCCCGACTTCTGCAAGCTGCTCGAGGATCGCTTCAAGGGTGTCCGCATCGTGCAGGGCGACGCCTATACGCTGAATGCGACGCTGAAGGGCATCGTCGAGGGCGATGTCAACGCGGTGATCTCGAGCCTGCCGCTGTTCACCCGGCCGCCGGAGACCCGACGCGCGCTGATCGTGGAAGCGCTGGCACGCATGCCCGTCGGCCGTCCCTTCATCCAGTTCTCCTATGCCCTCGTGCCGCCCGTCCCTGCCGAGGCGGGCCGTTTCACGGTCGAGCATACGCATTGGGTGATCAGGAACCTGCCGCCGGCGCGCGTCTGGCTCTATCGCCGCGTTGCCTGACCGGTGACGGTCGTCCTCTATCTGAGCCATCCGCAGGTCGCGATCGATCCCGCTATTCCGGTGCCGGAATGGGGGCTGTCGCCGGTTGGCCGGGCCAGAACCGAGGCGTTTGGCGCGACCGCCATCATGCGCCGCGTCGACCGCGTCGTGACCAGCACCGAGACGAAGGCGATCGAGACCGGCGCCCTCCTTGCCGGAACCATCGGACTCGCCATCGATATCCGCCCGGACCTGCACGAGAACGACCGCTCGGCGACCGGATTCCTGCCGCCGGACCAGTTCGAAGCGATGGCCAATCGCTTCTTCGCCGAACCGGCGGCGAGCATTGGCGGCTGGGAACGGGCGATCGACGCGCAGGCCCGCATCCATCGTGCCGTAACCGTGGCGCTCGACGAGGCGCCCGCGCGTGAACTCACCCTTTTCGTCGGCCATGGCGGCGTCGGTACGCTGCTGATGTCGCGCTGGGGCGGCTTCGCAATCGACAGGAAACACGACCAGCCGGCCGGCGGCGGCAACTGGTTTGCCTACGACACGGCAAGCTCGAGGCTGATATCGTCCTGGCAGCCGATGGAAATCGACCCGATCACGGTTCTCGGATAGGACGCGCTGCCGTATAAGGGCGCGTCGCCCCTATCGCACCGGACCTGTCACCAGCCGGCCATGCCCCAAGCCCGCATCCTCGTCTTCGCCGGATCGACGGCGCCTGCCGCCGCGGCCAGCCGCCTGGCTGCCGCGTTTGCGCGCGAGCTGGCCTTTCTCGACGCCGATGTGACGCTGATTTCGCTTGCCGACTACAGCCTGCCGCTGCACGACCCCGATGCACCACGCCCGCAGGTGCCGATCGCTGCCGCGAAGCTGCGCTCCCTGCTGAAGGGACACCACGCCGCCTTCATCGCCACGCCCGAAATCAACGGCTCCGTCCCCGCTTTGTTGAAGAACGTCGTCGACTGGCTGGAGGAGGAGGAACTCCCCTTCCGCCCGCTTTCGGGACGGATCTTCGCGCTCGGCAGCGTGTCAGCCGATGGATCGGGCGGTCGGCTGGCGCTGGCGCATCTGCGCGCCATGCTCGCCGACGGCCTCGCCGCCACGATCGTCGGGCGCGGGCTCGCCATTGGCGACGCGGATTCGAGCTTCGACGACAAGGGACGGCTCGATGATCCACGACAGGCCGCCGCCATGCAGGCGCTGGCCCGCGAACTCGTCTTCGTTGCCCGCCGCCTCGCGGCCGAACCATGATGACCCATTCGGAGGACCGACCATGCCGCTTCTCGACATTCGCGACCGCCTGATCGTCGGCCTCGACGTTCCGACCGTGGCCGAAGCCGAGGCGATCGTCTCGACCCTCGGCGACACGGTCACCTTCTACAAGGTCGGGCTGCAGCTGCAATTTGCCGGCGGGCTCGACTTCGCCCGCCGCCTGGTCGACCAGGGCAAGAAGGTCTTCCTCGACGTCAAGCTGCTCGATATCGACAACACGGTCGAGCATGCGGTCGAGAACATCGCCAAGCTCGGTTTTCATTTCTGCACGATCCACGCTTATCCGAAGGCGATGCGTGCCGCCGTGAAGGGCAAGGGCATGAGTGACCTTCGCCTGCTCGCCGTGACGGTGCTGACATCGATGGACGAGGCCGATCTCGCCGCCGCCGGCTATGGCGTCGGCACGGCGGAGCTGGTCGCGCGGCGCGCGGCCGATGCGCGGCTCGCCGGCATGGACGGCATCGTCTGCTCGCCGGAAGAAGCGCGCGCCATGCGCGCCATTGTCGGCGCGGGCATGGCGATCGTGACGCCGGGCATACGGCCGGCCGGCTCGGCGGTCGGCGACCAGAAGCGGGTCGCGACCCCCGCCATGGCGATCCGTGCCGGTGCCGACCATCTCGTCGTCGCTCGTCCCATCATCGCGGCGAATGATCCCCGGGCCGCCGCCAAGGCGATCCTTTCCGAGATCGACACGGCGCTTTCGATCTGAGTTCGCCCTTTCCGCGCGCGTGGCCAGCCTGTTATATGCCCTTCTGATATCCGGGGAATTTTCGTCATGACCGATATGGGACTCGTCGTCGTGGGGGCCGCCGGCCGCATGGGCCGCACGCTCATCCGCGTGATCGCGGAGACGCCAGGCGCCAGGCTGGTCGGCGCCATCGAGCATGAGGGCTCGCCCGTCCTCGGCCAGGATGCCGGCGTTCTGGCCGGCCTGCCGGCGCTCGGCGTCCCCGTCACCGACGATCCGCTCACCGCCTTCGCCAAGGCGCAGGGCGTGCTCGATTTCACGATACCCGCCGCCACGATCGGCTTTGCCGAGATCGCCGCGCAGGCGCGCATCGTCCATATCATCGGCACGACCGGCCTTTCCGTCGACGAGGAAGCCAGGATCGATGCGGCGGCGCGCCATGCCGTCATCGTCAAGTCCGGCAATATGAGCCTCGGCGTCAACCTGCTCGCCGCGCTCGTCCGGCAGGCGGCCCGCGCGCTCGATGCCGATTTCGACATCGAAATCGCCGAGATGCACCACAAGCACAAGATCGACGCGCCATCCGGCACGGCGCTCCTGCTCGGCGAGGCGGCGGCGGAAGGACGCGGCGTGGCGCTCGCCGATGTCGCGATCCGCAGCCGCGACGGCCATACCGGTGCGCGCCCGCGCGGCGCGATCGGCTTTGCCGCCCTGCGCGGCGGCTCGGTCGTCGGCGAACATTCGGTTCTCTTTGCCGGCGAGGGCGAAACGATCGGTTTCTCCCACCATGCGGCGGACCGCTCCATCTTTGCCCGCGGTGCCGTCAAGGCGGCGCTGTGGGCGCTCGGCAAGAAGCCGGGCCGCTATTCCATGGCCGATGTGCTCGGCCTTTCCGACTGAACCTCATTGAAGGAATTCACCGCATGGACCGCATTCTCGTGCTCGTGCGCCACGGCCAGAGCGACTGGAACCTGAAGAACCTGTTCACCGGCTGGAAGGATCCCGACCTGACGGAACAGGGCGTGGCCGAGGCCCGCGCCGCCGGCCAGCGCCTCAAGGCGCTGAACCTCTCCTTCGGCGTCGCCTTCACGTCCGAGCTGACGCGTGCACAGCACACGCTGAAACTGATCCTCGACGAGATCGGCCAGCCGGACTTGCAGACGATCCGCGACGTGGCGCTGAACGAGCGCGACTATGGCGACCTCTCCGGCCTCAACAAGGATGACGCCCGCGCCAAATGGGGCGAGGAGCAGGTCCATATCTGGCGTCGCTCCTACGACATCCCACCGCCCGGCGGCGAATCGCTCAAGGACACCGGCGCGCGTGTCTGGCCTTATTACATCTTCAACATCCTGCCGCCGGTCATGCGCGGCGAGAAGGTGCTGGTCGCCGCCCATGGCAATTCGCTGCGCGCGCTGATCATGGCGCTGGAAGGCCTGTCCGGCGAAGAGATCATCCAGCGCGAACTCGATACCGGCGTCCCGATCGTCTACCGCCTCAATGCGGATACGACGGTCGCCGAGAAGAAGGTGCTCAAGGGCTGAGATGAGCAAGCGGCTGGAGCGGATGCGATCTGGTCCGGCCGCCGATTGGACGATCGCCGACGTTGAAGCGGTCTGCCGCGAGTTCGGCATTTTCTGCGAGCCGCCGCGCGGCGGCGGCTCGCATTATAAAGTCGCGCATGCAGCTCTTGACGAAAAGCTGACAATTCCTTCCAAGCGGCCCATCAAGGCCATATATATTCGTCTTCTCGTCGCCTTTATCGATCGTGTGAGACAATCAACGTGACACCGCTTCGATATCCGATCGTCGTTCAACCGCTTTCTATCGAGGATGGGGGCGGTTTTCTCGCATCCGTTCCGGATCTTCCCGGCTGCATGAGCGACGGGGCTACGCCCGAGGAAGCGGTCTCGAACGTTCAGGATGCGATCCTGAGCTGGATTGAAGCCGCTCATGATATGGGCCATGCGGTGCCGGAACCCTCGCGCCATCTGCAGATGGCAGGCTAAGCCACCCATTCCTTCCGCGTTTCTGGATCCGGCTCGCTGGCATGGCGTGCCGTCTTTTGAGCAGCCCATTCCGTCGGGTCCAGTCGCGAAACCGCCCAGACGGCCGCGCCGCGCACGATGGGGGCCGGGTCGTCCAGCAGCGCCAGAACCGAGGGAAGCAATGCCGCATCGGCCGAATTTCCGATGGCGATCAGCACGTTGCGGACGAAGCGGTCGCGGCCGATGCGCTTGATCGGCGAGCCGGCGAAGAGCGCGCGAAAGCCCGAATCATCCAGCGCCGCGAGATCGGCGAGCCGAGGCGCCTCGAGCTCGGGCCGCGACTTCAGCTTCATCTCCGAAGCCGCCTGGGCAAACTTGTTCCACGGGCAGGCGGCGAGGCAATCGTCGCAGCCATAGATCCGGTTTCCCATCGCCGCGCGGAATGCGGCCGGGATCGGGCCGGCATGTTCGATGGTCAGATAGGAGATGCAGCGGCGCGCATCGAGGCGATAGGGCGCGGGAATGGCCTGGGTCGGGCAGGCGTCGAGGCAGGCGCGGCAGGAGCCGCAATGGTCGCGCTCGGGCGCATCGAGGGGGAGTTCCAGCGCCGTGAAGATCGCACCCAGAAACAGCCACGAGCCGAACTCGCGCGAGACGAGATTGGTGTGCTTGCCCTGCCAGCCGAGCCCGGCCGCCTCGGCGAGCGGCTTCTCCATCACGGGCGCCGTATCGACGAACACCTTGACCTCGGCACCGGTCCGCGCGGCGAGGCGCCCGGCGAGCAGCTTCAGCTTGCCCTTGATGATGTCGTGATAGTCGCGATTGCGGGCATAGACCGAGATCGCCCCACGGTCCTTGCGCGCCTGGAGGCCGCGCGGATCGGCGTCCGGACCATAGTTGAGGCCGAGCATGACGATGGAGCGGACATCGGGCCAGAGCACGCGCGGGTCGGCGCGGCGTTCGGCCGTTTCCGCCATCCAGCCCATGGAGGCGTGATGGCCATCATCGAGAAACTGCCGCAGCCGCGCCGGTGCGAGCGGGATGCCGTCCGGCGCCGCGATGCGAACGACATCGAAGCCCTCGGCCTTCGCATCGGCGACGAGGCGCGACTTCTCCTTGTCGAGCGCCGGCGGGCTCAGAAGTCCAGGTCTGCGTAGTGGGTCGCCGCCGGCACGCCCCGGAGCGCGTCGTTCAGCAGCGGGCGGAAGGACGGGCGCGACTTCACCCGCGCATACCACGCCTTCGCCGCTTCGTCCGCGTCCCATGGCACCTCGCCGAGATAGTCGACGCAGGAGATCTCGGCCGCGGCGGCGAAGTCGGCGAGCGACAATTCGCGGCCCGCGAGCCAGTTCCGGCGCGACGCCAGATAGCCGATATACTGGATATGATAGCGGATATTGGCGCGCGCGGCGCGAATGGCCGCCGCGTCCGGCGAATTATTGCCCTCCGCCGTCGTCATGCGGCGCTTGTAGACCTTCTCCGTCACGAGATAGTTCGTCACTTCGCCGTGAAGCTTGTGCGAGAACCAGTCGACCAGCCGCCGCACCTCGGCGCGATCGGCGGCGTGCTCGGGCATCAACCGCATCTCGCCCATGCGCGCACCCTTGGTTTCGACCAGATATTCCGCGATCACCGAGCCGCCGGAGACGACCGTGTCATTGTCGTCGACGAAGATCGGCAACGTGCCGGCGGGGTTCATGACCAGAAGCGCCGGATTGCGGACCCAGGGCTTTTCTTCGACGAACTCGACCGTCTCGTCATACTCGGCCAGCACGAGGCGGACGAAGCGCGAAGCTGCGGAAAAAGGGTGGTGGTGGAGGAGGGACATTGTCACGGCGAACAATTGACGGGGAATCGAAGCGATTTTGCGGCGGTTCGTCCGATTGCAAGCTCGGCTTCAAGGCCCGCATATAGGCGTGCATTGCAACAAGGATCAAGCCGATTCGCGGCTGGTCGCGACGCCCTATATTGACGGGAGCGGTTATGGATACCCAGAGTTTGCTGGATGCGGCGGTGCTCGGCCTGATCGAGGGCCTGACCGAATTTATCCCTGTCTCCTCGACGGGCCATCTCCTTCTCGCCGGCCATTTTCTTGGATTTGAGAGCCCCGGGCGCGCCTTTGAGGTGCTGATCCAGCTCGGCGCCATCCTCGCCATTCTGAGCGTCTATTCGACGCGGCTGATCAAGATGCTGCGCGACCTGCCGACCGATCCCCGCACGCGGCGCTTCGTCGTCGGCATCCTCGTGGCCTTCCTGCCGGCGGTCGTCATCGGTGCTGCAGCGCATGATTTCATCAAGACCGTATTATTCGAGAGCCCGATGCTGATCTGCATCATGCTGATCGTGGGCGGCTTCATCCTGCTGATCGTCGACCGGCTCGACCTGAACCCGCGCTATCGCGACATCATGGATTATCCGATGGCGGTCTATTTCGGGATCGGCGTCGCCCAGTGCCTGGCCATGATCCCGGGTGTCTCGCGGTCGGGCTCGTCGGTCGTCGCCGCGATGGCGTTCGGCAGCGACAAGCGTGCAGCGGCGGAATTCTCGTTCTTCCTCGCCATGCCGACCATGGTCGGCGCCTTCGCCTTCGACCTCTACAAGAACCGCGACGTGATCACGAGCGCGGCCGCGCTCAACATCGTCGTCGGCTTCGTGATGGCCTTCATTGCCGGCGTCTTCGTCGTCCGCCACCTGCTCGACTTCGTCAGCCGGCGCGGCTTCGCGCCGTTCGCCTATTGGCGGATCGTGGTCGGCGCGATCGGCCTTGCTGCCGTGCTCACCTTCGGGTGAGCACACAGTCAAATCCGGCTGACGGTCTTCAGGAGTCAGGTGGAGAGGGTGCGAACCCTCCCCCGGTCAGGATGATCAGGTCGCGCGCTTCTGGTCGAACTGGCCGCGCGGCTTGAAACGCACGAGATAGGACGGAAGCACCGCCTCGAGGCTCGCCGGATTGATGCCGAGCCCCTTCAAGGTCAGTCCGCGATCGATCGCCGCCTGCGAGACGACATTATCGCTCTCCAGCAGCTTGACCTGATCGACCGTCATCAGCGGATTGGGCAGCATCTGCGCGACACTGGCGATGGCGCGCGCCAATCCAAACGGCAGCGACAGCAGCAGGCGCGGGCGCTCGATCTCGGCCAGCAGCAGCTCCAGGCAGGCGCGGAAGGTCTTCACCTCGGGGCCGCCGAGCTCATAGATCTTGCCGCGCTCGACCGTGCCGTCGACGGCACGGGCGATCGCCTCGGCGACGTCGCCGACAAACACCGGCTGCAGCTTGGTCTCGCCGCCGCCGATGAGCGGCAATGCCGGCAGCAGGCGGGCGAGATCGCCGAAGCGATTGAAGAAATCGTCCTCCGGCCCGAACACGATCGACGGCCGCAGCACCACGGCGCCGGGAACCGTCTCGAAGACAGCCGCCTCGCCCTCGGCCTTGGAACGCGCATAGGCCGAAGCCGAATTGGCATCGGCACCGAGCGCCGACTGATGCACCAGCGTCGGAATGCCGGCCGCGCGCGTCGCCTCGGCGACGGCGCGGGCGCCGAAGCTCTGCACGGCGCCAAAGGTCTGGCGGCCGCTTTCGTTCAATATGCCGACGAGGTTAACGACGGCATCGGCGCCTTCAACGGCGCGATCGACCGACCAACGATAGCGCAGATTGGCCTGGACCGGCATGATCTGGCCGACGGCGCCGAGCGGCTGGACATGGCCGGCGAGGTCGGGCCTGCGCACAGCGACGCGCACGCGCCAGCCACGCTTGGCCAGTGCCCGCACCGCATGGCGTCCGACAAAGCCGGATCCGCCGAAGACCGTGACCAGTTTGTCGGTACCCGCCGTCATGCTCGCCTCCAGTTCATTCGAACCGTTCTCATATCGGCTCGCCGCGGAGCTGTACAGGCGCCAAGCGGTCGCGGTTTTCAGCCGATCAGGCGGCCGACGAGCTTGGCCGTATAGTCGACCATCGGCACGATGCGGGCATAGTTGAGGCGGGTCGGCCCGAGCACGCCGAGCACGCCGACCACCCGGCTTTCCGAATCGCGATAGGGCGAGACGACGAGCGAAGAACCGGAGAGAGAGAAGAGCTTGTTTTCCGAGCCGATGAAGATGCGCACGCCGTCGCCTTGTTCGGCCGAACCGAGCAGGCGCACGAGTTCGCGCTGCGTCTCGATATCGTCGAAAAGCAGGCGGATGCGCTCGAGATCGCCGGCAGCGTGCACGTCTTCCAGAAGATTGGCCTGGCCGCGCACGATCAGCGTATCCGGCCGCCCGGCCGCGGCTTCGGCCCAGGAGGCGAGGCCGGCATCGACAAGGCCGGCCGTCAGCTGGTCGAGCTCCGCGCGGGCGCTCTCCTGCCGCCGCAGCAATTCCAGCCGCGCCTCCGAAAGGCTGCGGCCGCGCAGATGCATATTGAGATAGTTAGAGGCTTCGACGAGCGCTGACGGCGTGGTGCCGGGATCGAGTTCGATCAGACGGTTTTCGACCGACCCATCCTCGCCGACCAGAATCACCAGCGCCTTGGTCGGCTCCAGGCGGACGAATTCGATATGCTTGATTCGCTGGTCGACCTTCGAGGCGAGCACGATGCCGGCGCCGCGCGAAAGGCCCGACAGCATGCGGCCAGCCTCGGAGAGCAGCGTATCGACCGTGCGTGCGGTTCCGCCCGCCGCGACACGGCTTTCTATATCGCGACGCTCCTCGGATGTAAGGTCACCCACTTCCAGCATCGCATCGACGAACAGGCGCAGGCCGCTTTCCGTCGGCAGCCGGCCGGCCGAGGTGTGCGGCGCATAGATCAGGCCAAGGCCCTCAAGATCCGACATCACATTGCGGATCGAGGCCGGCGACAGCGCCATGGGCAGGATGCGCGCGAGATTGCGCGAACCGAGCGGCTCGCCGGTCTCGAGGTAGCTGTCGACGATACGGCGGAAGATCTCGCGCGAGCGCCTATCGAGCGCCGCCAGCGCCGATGTCGTCGCTTCCGGTGGAATGCGGTCGCCGCTCAACTCACTTCGGTCCTTCGGCCTGGTTCATATCCTATTAGGTGTCAATTTTTGCGCCGGCTTCAAGCAGGGCTTTGCGTCAGCGGCGCTCGACGGCTACAAGCGGGCGAACGAAACAGTCAGGATTTGCCCATGCGCCCCTCCAAACGCGCCGCCGACGCCATGCGCGCTATCTCGCTCGAACGCGGTGTCGCCAAGCATGCGGAGGGGTCGTGCCTCGTCAAGTTCGGCGATACGCATGTGCTGTGCACGGCGAGCCTCGAGGAAAAGCCGCCGGCATGGCTGCGCGGCACGGGCAAGGGCTGGGTCACCGCCGAATATGGCATGCTGCCCCGCTCGACCGGTGATCGCATGCGCCGCGAGGCGGCGACCGGCAAGCAATCCGGCCGCACCCAGGAAATCCAGCGCCTGATCGGCCGCTCGCTCCGCGCCGTGGTCGATCTCGTCCATCTCGGCGAGAAGCAGATCACCATCGATTGCGACGTGCTGCAGGCCGATGGCGGCACGCGGACCGCTTCCGTCACCGGCGGCTTCATCGCGCTTTATGAATGCATCGAGTGGATGAAAGCCCGGCAGATGGTCGGCCCGAAGGTCATCCGCGATCACGTCGCCGCCGTCTCCGTCGGCATCTATCGCGGCCAGCCCGTGCTCGACCTCGACTATGCCGAGGATTCCGAGGCCGAGACCGATGCGAACTTCGTGATCACCGGCTCCGGCGGCATTGTCGAGATCCAGGGCACGGCCGAAGGCAAGCCCTTCGACGAGGCGGAACTGACCGCCATGCTCGGCCTCGCCAAGAGCGGCATCGCCGAACTCGTCGAACTGCAGAAACTCGCGATCCTCTGAGGCGCCATGACGAACCGACTGAAGCCCGGCGATACGCTGGTCGTCGCCAGCCACAACAAGGGCAAACTGCGCGAATTCGCCGACCTGCTGGCGCCCTTCGGCCTCAAGGTGGTCTCGGCCGGCGAACTCGGCCTGCCCGAACCGCCGGAGACGGGCACGACCTTCGAGGAGAATGCGGCGATCAAGGCCATAGCGTCCACCAAGGGCTCCGGCTTTCCCGCGCTCTCGGATGATTCCGGCGTCTGCGTCGATGCGATCGGCGGCGAGCCCGGCGTCTATTCCGCCGATTGGGCCGGCGCCGACAAGGATTTCGCCCGCGCCATGCGCAATGTCGAGGAGAAGATGCAGCTCGCCGGCGCGCTGACCCCCGACAAGCGCACAGGCCGCTTCGTCTCGGTGCTGTGCCTCGCCTGGCCCGATGGCGAGATCCGCTACTATCGCGGCGAGATCGAGGGCACGATGGTCTGGCCGCCGCGTGGAACGCAGGGCTTCGGCTATGATCCGATGTTCCTGCCCGAGGGGCATGAGCGGACCTTCGGCGAGATGGAAAAAGAAGAAAAGCACGGCTGGTCGGCGGGTCGGAAGGATGCGCTCTCGCATCGTGCCCGCGCCTTCGCCCTTTTCGCCGAAGCGGAACTGGGAGCCTGATCCGCGTGAGCGAGCCGATCGATCCGGGTTTTGGCGTCTATGTGCATTGGCCGTTCTGCGCCGCCAAATGCCCCTATTGCGACTTCAACTCGCATGTCCGCCATCAGGGCGTCGATCAGGATCGCTACGCCAAGGCCTTCATCGCGGAGCTCGAATCGACGGCGGCGCGGGCGCCGGGCCGCACGGTCGATTCGATCTTTCTGGGCGGCGGCACGCCGTCGCTCATGGAGCCACGGACGGTCAGCACGATCCTTGATGCGATCGCTCGCGTCTGGACCGTATCGCCGAATGCTGAAATCTCGATGGAGGCCAATCCTTCCAGCGTCGAGGCGGAGCGCTTCCGCGGCTATCGCGCTGCCGGCGTCAACCGCGTCTCGCTCGGCGTACAGGCGCTCAACGACGTCGATCTGAAGGCGCTCGGCCGGCTGCACAATGCCGAAGAAGCGTTCAAGGCGATCGAGATCGCGCGCTCGACCTTCCCACGCATTTCCTTCGACCTGATCTATGCGCGCCCCGGCCAGACGCCGGCGCTCTGGGCGGCAGAACTCGCCGCCGCCATGGAGCGCGCTTCCGACCATCTGTCGCTCTACCAACTCACCATCGAGCCCGACACGATGTTCGAAAAGCTCTACAAGGCCGGCAAGCTGGTGATCCCGGACGAGGATACGGCAGCGACCCTGTTCGAGATCACGCAGGAGATCTGCGAAAGGCACGGCCGGCCGGCCTATGAGATTTCGAACCATGCCGCGCCGGGCGCGGAATGCCGGCACAATCTCGTCTATTGGCGCTATGGCGAATATGCCGGCATCGGACCGGGCGCGCATGGCCGCCTCGTCGTCGACGGCCGCCGCCATGCAACGGCCACGGCGCGCGAGCCCGAGAAATGGCTCGCCCGCGTCGAATCCTGGGGCGACGGCATCGAGACCGACGACGTACTGACGCCGGAAGAATCAGGCGACGAATTGCTGCTGATGGGGCTGCGCCTCGTCGAGGGCATCGATCTGAGGCGCTACAAGGCGATCTCCGGCCGCAGCCTCGATCATGGCCGCATGGCCGACCTGATCGCCCATGGCATGGTCGAGCGGATCGGCGACCATCACGTCCGCGCCACCCGCTCGGGATCCTTCGTGCTCGACGCGGTCGTCGCCGACCTGGCGGCCTGACGGGAACTCACGCTCCGGCGCGCGAGAATGTCTTCGGTGCCGGATCGATGAGCGTCGCCGTGCCGCTGCCGACTTCATAGACCGCGAGGCCGCGCTGGTTGGTGCCGTCGGGCAGGAATCGGAAGACACCGTCGACGCCCAGGAAGCCGCTCGGATTGGCGATCGTGTCCGCCGTGAAGCGCTTGTCGCCGAAGCGGGCGGCGAGGCCCGCGGCAAGGCTGGTCGCGTCATAGCCGAGCGAGGCGGCCCGGAGCGGCGCCGCTCCGAACGCCGCCTGATAGCGGGCCGCAAAGGCGTTGAAGCCGGACTTGTCCGGTGCCGGATACCAGCCGCCGCGCAGCGCCGATTCCTGCGTGATGCGGGGATCGTCCCATTGGCCGGAGCCGAGCAGCTGAACCTGGCCCTGCCGCACGCCACGCGCCGAAAGGATCTGCGCCAGGAAGGGCGCCGCATCGCCGGCATCCGGCATGAACAGCGCGTCGACCTCGCCCTTCTGGACAATGGCCGCAATCGCTTCGGCCTTTTGCTGCATCGCGACGCGATCGAGCGTGTAGCGCTCGATGGTGACGATGCGGCTGCCGTTCATGGTCACTGATTTCTGCAACGCCGCCTCGACCACCGTGCCGTAGCCATTGGCCGGCAGCAGGGCGGCGATGGCGTGCTTGCCGCGCGAGCCGGCGAACCCGATGATCCGGTCGACATCGGTCTGGGGCAGGAAGCTCAGCAGATAGACGCCCCGCGAGGCGACATTGGTATCCGTCGAGAACGCCACGATCGAGACGCCGGCGGGCCGGGCGACCGCAGCCGCCGCCGTGACCGACGGCGCGAAGAGCGGTCCCATGATCAATTCGGCGCCTTGCGAGATCGCCTCGGCGGCGGCGGCACGGGCGCCTTCCGGCGTTCCCTTGTCGTCCTTGACCAGGATCTGCAGGTTGGCGCCCTGGAACTCGCGCAGCGCCAGCGTCGCGGCGTTCTTGAGGCTCGCGGCGATCAGGCCGGCATTGCCGGTGGCCGAGCTCGGCACCAGGAGCGCGACGCGGACCGTGCCGGTACCAATCGTCTCGCCGGTCGCGGGCTGGCTGGCCGTCGCTGCGGCGGCGCCCGGCGATGCCGATTCCCGCGCCGTAGGCGAACAGGCCGCCAGAAGGCCGGCCGCACTCGCAGCCGAACCCAACATAAAGAACCTGCGATCCAAGCGAACGCCCCCGGGCAACCCCACCGCACCTTCTCCTCAACGGTTCGAAGGGTTAACAATAGAGAAGGGATGTTGACGAATGAGAGGCCAAACCGCGTGTTTTCAGTGTTTTCACAACAGGTGTCACTTCCCCATCACGCTGGCCAAGCGCGATGAGCCCGACCGATGCGCCAACGATCGAGGCGATGGGCCGAAGCTATGCGATCGAAGGCAACGCCTTTCGCGCCCCGCTGATCGAATCCGCGCTTTATATCGTCGCGACCCCGATCGGCAATCTGCGCGATATCACGCTGCGCGCACTGGCGACCCTCGCCGCGGCTGACCTGATCGCCTGTGAGGACACCCGTGTCACGCGCGTGCTGACGCGCCATTTCGCGATCGACACGCCGCTGCTCGCTTATCACGAGCACAATGCCGAGCAGCAGCGGCCGAAGCTCATCGCCGCGCTCGACGCCGGCAAGGTCGTAGCGCTGGTCAGCGACGCCGGCACGCCGCTCGTCTCGGACCCCGGCTTCCGCCTCGTCGGCTCGGTGCTGGAGGCCGGCCACACGGTCGTGCCGATCCCCGGGGCTTCGGCGCTTCTGGCGAGCCTCGTCACATCCGCGCTTCCCACCGACAGCTTCCTCTTCGCCGGCTTCCTGCCGACACGGACCGTCGGGCGCAAGAAGCGGCTCGCCGAGCTCGCCAATGTCCCGGCGACGCTGGTGTTCTACGAATCGCCGCACCGCACCGCCGAGGCACTGGCCGACATGGCGGAAACGCTCGGGCCCGATCGCCCGGCCGTCGTGGCGCGGGAACTGACCAAGACGTTCGAGACCGTGCGCCGCGGCCGGCTCGCGACGCTTGCGGCCGAATTCGCCGCCGAGCCGACGCCGAAGGGCGAGATCGTCATCCTGCTCGGCCCGCCGCTCGCGGTGACGCCCGACGCCGACGACGTCGACAGCCTGCTCGAACGCCTGCTCGCGGACCACCCCGTGCGCGAAGCGGCGCAAATTGCAGCGACGGAGACCGGCCTTGCCCGGCGTGATCTCTACCAGCGCGCGCTGGCGCTCAAATCGGCGGCGGCAGATGACGATGAGGACGATGCCGACGGGGAGTCCTGAGCGCCGGCCACGCGGCCCGAACAGACCCGACCGGCAATCGGCCGAGCGGCGCGGCCGTTTCGCCGAGACGATCGCATCGCTCTTCCTCAACCTGAAGGGCTATCGGCTGGTCGCGCGGCGCTTCAAGACACCGGTCGGCGAAATCGACCTGATCATGCGCCGTGGCGGCACGCTGGTCTTCGTCGAGGTCAAGCAGCGCCGCAGCCGGGACGACGCGCTTCTCGCCATTTCTCCCACGGCAAGGCGAAGGATCCTCCGCGCGGCGGAGGCCTTTCTCGCCCGCAATCCGGATGCGCTCGCGCTCAACCTCCGCTTCGACGTCGTGGCGCTCGCGCCCCGGCGGCTGCCGCACCATCTGATCGATGCTTTTTCGCTCGACCGCTGAGCCGGGATTGCAATTGACCGCCCGCGCGCGAGATAAGGCTAGCCGAAACTACGCGGTACCGCGCCGGCCATGAGGCCGGCACCGGGACTATCGCTTGTCCGATCTCGCATCCGTCTCGCGCCCGCCAAACAGGTCTGGCCGCGAAACGCTCCAAGGGGGCCTTCATGTCGCTTTCCGTCGCCGTCCAGATGGATCACATCTCGAAGATCCATATTCGCGGGGATTCCACCTTCGCCCTGATGCTCGAGGGACAGAAGCGCGGCCACACGCTCTATCACTACACGCCCGACCGGCTGTCGCTGAATGACGGCCGCGTCGAGGCGATGATCGAGCCCGTACAGGTTCGCGACCTGCCCGGCGATCATTTCTCGCTCGGCGAGGCGGAGCGGGCCGATCTCTCCACCTTCGACGCCGTGCTGATGCGCCAGGATCCGCCCTTCGACATGGGCTACATCACGACGACGCATCTGCTGGAGCGCATCCATCCGAAGACCCTCGTCGTCAACGACCCGGCCCATGTGCGCAATGCGCCGGAAAAGATCTTCGTCACCGAATATCCCGCGCTGATGCCGCCGACGCTGATCTCGCGCGATCCCGACGAGATCCGCCGCTTCCGCAACGAGCATGGCGACATCATCATCAAGCCGCTCTTCGGCAATGGCGGCGCCGGCGTGTTCCGTCTCTCCGAGGGAGACCAGAATCTCGGCTCGCTGCTCGAGATCTTCGCCGCCGCCTATCGCGGCGAGCCCTATGTCGTGCAGCGCTACCTTCCCGACGTGCGCGCCGGCGACAAGCGCATCATCCTGGTCGACGGCGTCGCGGTCGGAGCGATCAACCGCGTCCCTGCCGATGGCGAGGCGCGCTCCAACATGCATGTCGGCGGGCGGCCGGAGCCGATCGAGCTCACGCGGCGCGACCGCGAGATCTGCGAGGCGATCGGACCGGAGCTCAAGGCGCGCGGCTTCATCTTCGTCGGCATCGACGTGATCGGCGATTACCTGACCGAGATCAACGTGACCTCGCCGACCGGCATCCGCGAAGTGAAGCGCTTCGGCGGCGCCGATATCGCGGCGCTCGTCTGGGACGCCATCGAGGCCCGCCGCTAGATCGCCATGCGTCCTCGCGGACGCAAAGAGGCGATCTATCTCTTTGTTTGCGCATCGGATCGACCCGAAAACCGGACTCCACTTTTCGGTCCGATGCTCCAGCACCACAACCGCCTACAGCACAAAAACAACCGACAGGCGTATTTTGTTCCCGTCTTGTTCTTGAGTTCGGACCGAAGCTGACCTAAGGTCAGGTTGGTGCGGGGGCAAGATCATGGTTGCGCATGTTACCACTGTGGCATTCCAGGGCGTCGAGGCGGTCGCGGTGGACGTGCAGGTCCAGATCGTGCCTGGGCTGCCCGCCTTCCTGATCGTCGGCCTCGCCGACAAGACCGTGGCCGAGAGCCGGGAGCGCGTGCGCTCGGCGCTGCATGCCTCCGGCCTGGCGCTGCCGCCGAAGCGCGTCATCGTCAATCTCGCGCCGGCGGACCTGCCGAAGGAAGGCAGCCATTACGACCTGCCGATCGCAGCAGCCCTTATGGCCGCGCTCGGCGCGCTGCCCGGCGAGCAGCTCGCGGCCTATGCCGTGCTGGGCGAACTGGCGCTCGACGGCACCATCGCCCCGGTCGCGGGCGTTCTGCCGGCCGCGATCGGCGCCAATGCGATGGGGCGAGGCCTGATCTGCCCCGCCGCGACCGGGCCCGAGGCGGCCTGGGCCAGCGGCGAAATCGACATTCTGGCGCCGCGCAGCCTGATTGCGCTCGCCAATCACTTCAAGGGCACGCAACGTCTGACCCGGCCGGAGCCGGCGCTGATGCGCGAGCCGCCCCTGCTCGCCGATCTCGCCGACATCAAGGGCCAGGAGACGGCGAAGCGCGCGCTCGAAATCGCCGCCGCTGGCTCACATAACCTCCTGATGATGGGCCCTCCCGGCGCGGGCAAATCCATGCTGGCGAGCCGCCTGCCCTCCATCCTGCCGCCGCTCTCGCCGAAGGAGTTGCTCGAGGTCTCGATGGTGGCCTCGATCGGCGGCGAACTGGTCGGCGGCAGGCTGACGGATCGGCGGCCTTTCCGCGCGCCGCATCATTCCGCCTCGATGGCGGCCATGGTCGGCGGCGGGCTGCGCGCGCGGCCGGGCGAAGCCTCGCTCGCCCATCATGGCGTGCTCTTCCTCGACGAATTGCCGGAATTCACGCCGCAAGTGCTCGATTCGCTGCGCCAGCCGCTCGAAACCGGCGAGGCTGTGATCGCGCGTGCCAATCACCGGGTCAGCTATCCCTCGCGCTTCCAGCTGATCGCGGCCATGAATCCGTGCCGCTGCGGCATGGCGGGCGAGCCCGGCCATCAGTGCCGGCGCGGACCGCGCTGCGCCGCCGATTATCAGGCGCGGCTCTCGGGTCCCTTCCTCGACCGGATCGATCTTCGCATCGAGGTTCCAGCCGTCACCGCCGCCGACCTGATCGCGCCGGGGCGCACGGAGGCGAGCGCCGTGGTGGCCGAGCGGGTCGCGGCCGCGCGCGCGGTCCAGGCCGAGCGGTTCCGAGCGCTCGGCCGCGCCGGCATTCTCACCAATGCGCAATGTGCCTCGAGCCTGATCGAGACGATCGCCGCGCCCGACAAGCCCGGGCGCGCGCTGCTCACCGAAGCGGCGAGCGCCATGAAGCTCTCGGCGCGTGGCTATCACCGCGTGCTCAAGGTGGCGCGGACCATCGCCGACCTCGACGGATCGGAAACGGTCGGCCGGCTGCACCTCGCCGAGGCGCTGAGCTATCGCACGAGCGGCGACCGGCTGAGCGCGGCAGCCTGAACGCCGGCGACAGGCTCGCCCGCTTCGACAGAGACCGGGCAGGATGGATAGGCCGGTCGCCCTGATTCGGTTGGGAACCACCGAAGCGGTTCAGCGCCATCGGGCGCCGGCCATCCACGCGACCGCCACGCGCGCAAGCATTTCGCAATCAAGATCGGGCATGATCGGCTGGCTTCGCGCCACCGACCCTTGCAGCCCTCGAGCCTTGCAGTCCTCGACCCGCCGATCAGGAAATCCGAATGTCGATCGACCCGGTCCAGCCGTCATCAGGCGCCTTGCGCCCGCCCCGGCGCGTCCGGGGCATGGCGCTCGGCATTGACGAGGGCTGGCTCGCAACGGCCGAAGGACGACGCTTCCGCCTGCACGCGGTCATCATCATTCTTCTCGCCGGCCTGCCGATCGCCGCGCTCCTTGCCGGCGCCATTGTCCGGCCCGGCTTTGCGGCTGCCGCGCTCTCGCTGGCGCTCGCGCTGATGGCGCTGGCGGTTGCGGCGGTGCTCACCCTGCGCCTGCGCGCGCTGCGTCGCGCGGCGTCCGAGCGGCTGGAAGCGCTGCAGGATGCCGTCTGGGAGCAGCATGATCGCCAGCGCGCCGACGCCAGCGCCGAGGCGGCGCGACACGAACTCGCGGCACTGCCGATCGCAACCGTCAGCCATGAGATGCGGGCGCCGCTGCATGGCATGCTCGGCCTCGCCGACCTCCTGGCCGAAACGCCGCTCTCGGCCGAGCAACTCACCTATGTCCGGGCGCTGCACGATTCCGGCGCCGCACTGGCGCGCCTCGTCGAGGACCTGCTCGATGCATCGCGGATCGCCGCCGGCCGCTTCGCGCTCGAACCCGCACCCATCGACATCGAGCCCCTCATCGAGCAGATCGCCGAATTGCTGGCGCCGCGGGCGCACGCCAAGCGCATTGGCCTCGCGACACGCGCGACCGAAGGGCTGCCGCGCGTCCTGGTCGACGAGGTTCGCCTGCGCCAGATCCTGATCAATCTGCTGAGCAATGCGATCGCCTTTACCGAGAGGGGCGCTGTCGTGCTCGCGGTCGAGGCGGCCGGGCCGCCGGTGAACCAGTCCGTCACGCTGGCCTTCACCGTCAGCGATAGCGGCCCGGGCGTGGCCCCGACCGACCGAGCGCGCATCTTCGGCGATTTCGAGCGTGCCTCGACGATGCGCGGCGGCGCCGGTCTCGGGCTCGCCATTTCGCGCCGCATCGTCGAGCGCATGGGTGGGCTGCTCACGCTCGATTCACGGCCGGGCGGCGGCTCGATTTTCGGCTTCGCGCTCGACCTACCCATCATCGAATGGAGCACCGAACAGCCCACCGCCGAGCGCCTGCCGGGGCGGAGCATGCTGATCATCGCCGAGCCGTCGCTGGAACTGGACGCGACGGCCTCCCTGCTCGAAGCGGCCGAGGCGCGTATCGCGCGCGCGGCCGATATCGCCAGCGCGGTTCGCCGCCTGGAAACCGCACGCGCCGCCAACCAGGCCTTCGACGCGGTGCTGCTCGATGCACGCATCGCCGGCGACAGGCGCGCGACTGTGGAAGCACTGCGCGAGGCGGCGGGCTTCGCGGTGCCGATCATCATCCTGATCGAGCCGGCGGCACGCGGCCAGGTCGACCAGATGCGCGGCGAAGGGCTCGACGCCTATCTGATCCGCCCCATCCGCCGGGCGTCGCTGATGCGGATCGTGGCCGAGACGATCGACAGCCGCGATGCGTTTCATGCCGATCCGCTCGATCGGGCGCGCATCCATGCCGATCGCCCCCATGAGGGCAGGCCGCTCGCCGTCCTGCTGGCCGAGGACGATCCGGTCAATGCGCTGCTCATGCGCGCGTTGCTCGAGCGGCTCGGCCATGCCGTCACCACCGCCAGCAATGCGGCGGCGGCACATGCGGCGGTCGCGCAATCGAACTTCGATCTCGTCCTCGCCGATATTCATCTGGAAGCCGATGACGGCATCGCGCTGATTCGCTCGTTGCGGCAGGATCACGATCAGCTTCCCCGGCTTACTATCGCCGGGATGAGCGCCGCCGCCGAGGGCGCGATCCGGGACGCAGCCCTTGCCGCCGGCGCGGATTTCTTTCTCGAAAAGCCCGTTTCGCCTGCCTTTCTCAGGCAGGCCGTGGACGAGGCGATCCGGCGCCGCGACGTAACCGAGTCCCTTCGTCACCAAACTGTATGATTCGCGTGGTTTACCTGTGCGATGGTAGTTTGGCCTCGCATTCCCCGAGGGGATGTGGCGCATGAGGGGATCATGTTATGATCAAGCGCGGTGGCAGTTCGGTTTTTGAACGCGGCATTCAGATGCCCGCACCCATCGCGGCGTTGCCGGATCTGTCCCGGCGCATGCTTCAGGGGTTCAGGCTGCCCATGCCGAAAGGTCTTCGTCCGGTCTCGATCCCGCCCGAACCGCTCGGCCGGATCGGTGCGCTGGAGGTGCGCCTTGCGACGACACCCCGCGAAGTGAAGAAGGCGCAGAAGCTGCGCTACAAGGTCTTCTACGAGGAAATGTCGGCGATTGCCGATATCCAGACCCAGATGTCGCGCCGCGATCGCGACGCCTTCGACGCGATCTGCGATCACCTGCTGGTCATCGACCATGATACGCGGACCAAATCGGGCGAGGCGGCCATTGTCGGCACCTATCGCCTGCTGCGCCAGGACGTCGCCGACCGCTATTCCGGCTTCTATACCGCGAACGAATTCGATGTCGGCCCGCTGGTCGCGCGCCATAACGGGCTGCGCTTCCTGGAGCTCGGCCGTTCCTGCGTGCTGCCGCCCTATCGCACCAAGCGCACGGTCGAACTGCTCTGGCACGGCATCTGGTCCTATGTCCGCGCCCACCGCATCGACGTGATGATCGGCTGTGCCTCGCTGGAGGGCACCAATCCGGATGCGCTCGCCCTGCAGCTTTCCTTCCTGCACCATCACGCGCGCGCGCCATCCGACTGGTCGGTCGGCGCCCTGCCCGGCCGCCATGTGGCGATGGACCGCCTGCCGCCGGAGGCGATCGACATGAAGAAGGCGCTGCACGCGCTGCCGCCGCTGATCAAGGGCTATCTGCGGCTCGGCGCCTATGTCGGCGAGGGCGCGGTGATCGACCGCCAGTTCGGAACGACGGATGTGCTGATCGTCATGCCCGTCGCCGCGATCAACGAGCGCTACGTCAATCATTACGGCGTCGACGCGACCCGCTACGCGGCCTGAGGCACGGCCAAGCGAACGGCGCGGGCCGGCTCAGCGCGGCGGAAATTCGCGCCCGGGGCGGGAGCGGTAGGTCGGCAGTGTCCAGCCGAAATAAAGCGCGCCGGCGCGCACGATGAAGGCCGCGATTGCGCCGAGGAAGGCCGCCGGCCAGAAGCCGAGGCCGAGCATATGGCCGCCGACGAAGAGCGCCGCGCCGACCATCGTCGCCGTCACATAGATTTCCTTGCGCAGGATGACCGAGGGTTCGCCCGCAATGATATCGCGGATGATGCCGCCGAAGGACGCCGTCATCACGCCCATCACCACTGCGCCGAACGGGCTCGCCCCGGCATCGAGCGCCCGCGCGGCGCCCATGACGCAATAGCCCGATATGCCGACCGCGTCGGCCCAGAGCAGCAGGCGATAGCGATATTCGACGAAAGGCGCGACGAAATAGACGGCGACCGCCGCGACGACGCAGAGGATGACGGGCCCGGGCTCGCGAATCCAGAACACCGGCGTCGCGCCGAGAATGACGTCGCGCAACGTGCCGCCACCGACGCCCGTGATCGCCGCGAGAAAGGCGAACCCGACCAGGTCGAGTTCCTTGCGCGAGGCGGCGAGGGCGCCGGTGATGGCGAAGACGGCGACACCGACCAGATCCAGGGCGTGGAGGAGCACTGGATCCAATCACGCCTCCTTGATCAGCTGGCCGAACCGTCCGTCGATTCGGTCTCGGGCTTGGCGGTGGGCTTCGGCTTCGGCGCGCCCTTGGCGACGCCGACCATGGCCGGGCGCAGCACGCGCTCGCCAATGACATAGCCCGACTGCATCACCTGCATGACCGTGCCGGCCGGCTTCTCCTCGGTCGGAACCTCGAAGATCGCCTGGTGCAGGTTCGGATCGAACTTCTGGCCGACCGGATCGAGCTTGCGCACGCCGTGCTTCTCGAGCGACTTCTGCAGGTCGCGTTCGGTCATCTCGACGCCATCGATCAGCGCCGTCAGCGCCTCGTTGCCGGCACGCGCGCCTTCCGGCACGGCCTCGATGGTGCGGGCCAGATTGTCGCCGGCGGTCAGCATGTCGCGGGCAAAGGCGGCGATCGCATACTGGCGCGCATCGGCGACTTCGCGCTCGGTGCGGCGGCGGAGATTCTCCATCTCGGCCATGGTGCGCAGGACGCGATCCTTGAGCTCCGTCGTCTCGGCTTCGAGCGCTGCGATGCGCGCCTCAGCTCCGCCGGCCGCCTCGCCCGCGGCGGCTGCCGACTGCGCCTCGGCAGGCGTTTCGGAACCGGGCGTGGACTGCGTATCGTTGGACATTGCGAACTCTCGCTTTTTTCTCAGGATAAGGGGTTGCGCCCGATATCGAGATTTCCGAGCGGAAAATCAAGCTTGGCGGCGCCTAAAGCGCTTTCAAGCGAAGTGGCACGCGGTTCGCGTGAAGAAAACGCGACCAGATAGATAGGCTAGAGCACCAGAACGCCGTGATGGAGCGCTTCGGCCTCCGGCTCCACATGGATCAGAACCTCGGCGCCCTCGACCGATTTTTGCAGCGCCGCCTCGAGCCGGTCGCAGATCGCATGCGCTGCCGCAACCGTCATCGAGCCGGGCACGACCAGATGGAACTCGATGAAGATAGCGCGGCCGGCGCTCCGCGTCCGCAACTCGTGCACCTCGATCGCGCCTTCCGCTTCCAGCGAGATCGTGGTGCGGATCTCGCTTTCCACGGCGGTCGAAACCGCATGATCCATCAGCCCGCCGACGGAATCGCGGATGACGCGCCAGCCCGACCAGAGAATGTTGAGGGCGACCAGCACGGCCATGGCGGGATCGAGGACGGTCCAGCCGGTGACATAGACGAGGACCAGGCCGATCAGGACTCCGGCCGAGCTGACCACGTCGCTCGTCAGGTGCCACGCCTCGGCGATGAAGGCGGGCGAGCGGCGCTGGCGGCCGAAGCGGAAGAGATAGAGCGCCCAGAGCCCGTTAATGCCGGTCGCGCCGATATTGAGCGCCATGCCGAAGCCGACATTCTCCAGTTCGCGCCGATCGGAAAAGGCGAACCAGGCCTCGCGCATGATCAGCATGGCGGCGAGCACGATCAGCACGCCTTCGAGCACGGCGGAGAAATACTCCGCCTTGTGGTGTCCGAACTGGTGGTCGCTGTCGGCCGGCTTGTTGCTGACGCGGATCGCCCAGAGGGCGGCGAGCGCCGTGATCAGGTTGACGACGCTTTCGAGCGCATCCGAATAGAGCGCGACGCTGCCCGTCTGGAGATAGGCCACATATTTGAGGGCCATCACGACGACCGCGATCACGATCGAGCCGAGCGCGACAAGCGTCCTCTTATCCGTCCAGCTCTTCATGATCGACCTTCCCGTGGCGAAGCGTCCGGGCGACCTAACACCCGCGCGGGCGCGCTTCAACGCCTATCTTCGCAACTGCGAACGAGTGGCAATCCAAGGCGGGAAAACCGCGCCGCGCCTCGCTTTCTCAGATGCGGCGCAGCGCGACTTCCTCGATGAGGTGGCGGTGGCCCTTGCGCAGGATCAGATCGGCGCGCGGCCGGGTCGGCAGGATGTTGTCGCGCAGATTGACGAGGTTGATCCGCGACCAGAGCCGCTCGGCGATCGCCAGCGCATCCTCGTCGGAAATCATCGCATAACGATGGAAATAGGAGTTGGGGTCGCGGAACGCCGTCTCGCGCAGGCGCTGGAAGCGATTGACATACCAGCGGTGAATGTCCGCCTCGGCGGCATCGATATAGATCGAGAAATCGAAGAAATCCGAGACGAAGGGCACCGCCTTGCCGTCGCGCGGCAGGCGCGGCGCCTGCAGCACGTTGAGCCCCTCGACGATCAGTATGTCCGGCCGGTCGATGATGACGCGCTCGTTCGGCACGATGTCATAGACGAGGTGGGAATAGACCGGCGCCGAGGCCTTCTCGGCGCCCGCCTTGATGTCGGACAGGAAATCGAGGAGGGCCGGGAGATCATAGCTCTCGGGGAAGCCCTTGCGTTCCATCAGCCCTTCGCGCTCGAGCACGGCGTTGGGATAGAGGAAACCATCCGTGGTGATCAGCGCCACCTTCGGCGTATTGGGCCAGCGGGTGAGCAACGCGCGCAGCACGCGGGCCGTGGTGGATTTTCCGACCGCGACCGAGCCGCCAATCCCGATGATGAAGGGCGTCTTGCCCTCGGCCGAGCCGAGAAAGGTGCGCGTCGCGTTATAGAGGCCTTGCGTCGCGGCGACGTAGAGGCTGAGCAGGCGCGACAGCGGCAGGTAGATGCTGATCACGTCACTGATCGAGATCGGGTCGTTCAGGCTTCTGAGCCGCGCCAGATCGTCTTCATCCAGCGTCAGCGGCGTGTCGGCCCTGAGGCTCGCCCATTCCTCCCGCGTGAAATAACGATGAGGGGCGTGCTCGGGGCGCGATTGCGTATCCATCAGCGACGTTCCTGCGAGCGACCGGCTATTCCGGCGGCCGCGATGCCTTTTCCTCGAGCCCGGTACGGCCGGTGCGGCCGGCGAGCTCATTCATGACGGCGTCGAGCGGTACGTCGCTCGCTTCCAGAACCACCAGCAGATGGTAGAGCACATCTGCCGCCTCTGACGTCAAGGCGGCCCTGTCCTTCTCGGCGGCGGCAATGGCGAGTTCCACCGCCTCCTCGCCGAATTTCTTCGCGGCCCGGCTCGCGCCCCTGGCGACGAGCTTGGCCGTATAGGAGCCGGGATCGCCGGAATGGGCGCGCGTCTTGATGATCGCGGCGAGGTCGGCGAGCGTGAATGAAGACAAGCTGTTCTCCTCAGCCATCGAGCCGCATCGGAATGCCGGCCGCCGCCATATGGGCCTTGACCTCGCCGATCGTGAACTGCCCGAAATGGAACACGGACGCGGCGAGCACCGCGCTCGCATGGCCGAGACGCACGCCGTCGACGAAATGATCCAGCGCGCCGACACCGCCCGACGCGACGACCGGCACGGTAACCGCATCGGCAATGGTGCGCGTCAGCGCGAGGTCGAACCCGTCGCGCGTGCCGTCGCGATCCATCGAGGTCAGCAGAATCTCGCCCGCGCCGAGCGAAGCGACCTCGATCGCATATTCGACCGCGTCGATGCCGGTCGGCTTGCGGCCGCCATGGGTGAAGATCTCCCAGCGGTCGTGATGGTCGCCGTTGAAACCGCGCCGCGCGGTCTGCTTGGCGTCGATCGCCACCACGATCGCCTGCGCGCCGAACTTCTCCGCCGCTTTCGCGACGATGGTCCGGTCAGCCACGGCAGCGCTGTTGATCGCCACCTTGTCGGCGCCGGCCAGCATCAGCGCGCGGATATCCTCCACAGCGCGCACGCCGCCGCCGACGGTGACCGGCATGAAGCAGGCCTCGGCGACACGGGCGACGACATCGAGGATCGTGCCGCGATTTTCATGCGTCGCGGTGATGTCGAGAAAGCAGAGCTCGTCGGCGCCGGCGGCGTCATAGGCCTTGGCGGCCTCGACCGGATCGCCGGCATCGATGATATCGACAAACTGCACGCCCTTGACGACACGGCCGTCCTTGACGTCGAGGCAGGGAATGACACGGGTCTTCAGCATCAGGCGAGCTCCCGCGCCCGGCGAATCAGCGCCAGCGCTTCCCTGGGGTCGAGGCGGCCATCATAGAGGGCGCGGCCGGAGATCGCGCCCTCGAGTATCGCACAGTCGGGCTCGAGCAGCCGGCGGACATCGTCGAGGGAAGCGAGGCCGCCCGAGGCGATGACGGGGATCGAGACAGCATTGGCGAGCGCCAGCGTGGACTCGATGTTGAGGCCCTTCAGCACGCCGTCGCGGTCGATATCGGTGAAGACGATCGCAGCGACGCCGGCATCCTCGAAGCGGCGGGCGAGTTCCACCGTCGAAAGTTCGGAAGTCTCCGCCCAGCCCTCGACCGCGACCTTGCCGCCGCGCGCATCGATGCCGACCGCGACGCGGCCGGGATGCGCCTTGCAGGCGGCGCGGACGAGATCGGGATCGCGCACCGCGATCGTGCCGAGGATGACACGGGCAATGCCCTTTTCGAGCCAGGCCTCGACACCGGCCATGTCCCTTATGCCGCCGCCGAGCTGCACCGGCATCTTGACCGCGCCGAGGATCGCCTCGACCGCCGCGCCATTGACCGGCTTGCCGGCAAAGGCGCCGTTCAGGTCGACGACGTGGAGATAGTCAAAGCCCTGCGCCTCGAAATCGCGCGCCTGGGCGGCCGGATCGGCGTTGAAGACCGTGGCCTGATCCATGTCGCCGAGCTTCAAGCGGACGCACTGGCCGTCCTTCAGGTCGATGGCGGGAAAGAGGATCATCAGGGCTTCCACTTCAGGAAGTTGGCGAGAAGGGCGAGACCGAGCTTCTGGCTCTTCTCGGGATGGAACTGCGTACCGGCAATATTGCCCGTCGTCACGATCGCCGTGACCGGGCCGCCATAGTCGGCGGTCGCGACGATATCGGCCGGATCATCGGCATAGAGCTGGTAGCTGTGCAGGAAATAAGCGTGCCAGCCCTGCTCGCCCAGCGGAATGCCCTCGAGCAGCGCGTGGCCGGAGGCTGCGTTCAGCGTGTTCCAGCCCATATGCGGGACCTTCAGGTGTGGATCCGTCGGGTGGATCTCACGGACCTCGCCGGCAATGCGGTCGAGCCCTTTGGTCACGCCATATTCGATGCCGCGCGTCGCGAGCAGCTGCATGCCGACGCAGATGCCGAGGAACGGGCGGCCGCGACCGTCGATCGTCTCGTTGATCGCCTCGATCATGCCGGGAACAGAATCGAGGTTGGTCCTGCAATCGGCAAAGGCGCCGTCGCCCGGCAGGATGACATGGTCGGCCTTGGCGACGAAATCCGGCTCGGAGGTGATGATGACGGCTTCCGGCCGGCCGATCTGGACGCTGGCGAGTTCCAGCGCCTTGCCGACCGAGTGAAGATTGCCGGCGCCGTAATCGATGATCGCGATCGTCATGTTTGTGTCCCTGCGGTCGGAAACAGGCCGACGATACCCGTCGGCGTTTCACGCAGCGTCGTGATGGGCAGTGTCCGGGCGGCCGGGCCTGGTGTCGGCTGTTGCGGCGCGGCGGCATGTCCGCCGACCCAGCGCGTGAAGAAGCGGATTTCCGCATCGTCGCGCCGCCGGCCTTCGGCCACGCCTTCAAGCGTGTAGCCGCGCCGGTCGAGGCTCCAACCGCGCAGCGCATTGCCCTCGAAGCCGAGCACGAAGGGCGTCAGCACGCCGAGCGCCATGGAGACCGGGGCGAGCTCGGACCCGGCCAGAAGCGCCATCGCGACGGCGGCGAGGCAATAGAAGGCGAGCACGATCCACAGGCGCCGATAGAGCATCCAGGGCAGCGGGATCAGGAACGCCGCCCAGCTGAAGCTCTCCCGGACGAAGACGAAATGCTCGGGCGAGGCCGCGCCGCCGGTCGGGGGAGCGGGCGGGGCATAGACCTTGTAGACTGCCATGATCGCCCTCAGTCGCCCAGCTTGCCCTTGGTCGACGGCACACGGTCCGCCTGGCGGGGATCGATCGCCACCGCTGCCCGCAGCGTGCGCGCGAGCGCCTTGAAGCAGGTCTCGGCGATATGGTGATTGTTCTCGCCATAGAGGTTTTCGATATGGAGCGTGATCCCGGCATTCTGCGCGAAGGCCTGGAAGAACTCCTTGAAGAGCTCCGTATCGAAATCGCCGACCTTGGGACGCGAGAATTCGACCTTCCAGACCAGATAGGGCCGGCCGGACACGTCGATGGCGCAGCGGGTCAGCGCCTCGTCCATGGCGAGATGCGTATCGGCATAGCGCGTGATGCCACGGAAATCGCCGAGCGCCTTACGGAGCGCAAGGCCGATCGCGATGCCGACATCCTCGACGGTGTGGTGCTGGTCGATATGGAGATCGCCCTTGGCCACCACCTTCAGGTCGATGAGACCGTGGCGGCCGAGCTGATCGAGCATATGATCGAAGAAGCCGATGCCCGTGGAAATCTCGGACAGGCCGGTGCCGTCGAGATCGAGCGTGACCGCGATCTCGGTTTCCTTCGTCTTGCGCTCGACCGTGGCGCTGCGCATATCAGCTTCCTTCTCACCGAAGACAGGCGGGCTTTTAGCAGGCGTTCCCTTGGAATGCCACAAGAGACCTCTCAAGCGAGGCCCCGGCTTGAGCAAGCCTTTGCAGGATGCAGCCAGGCTCCTACATATGAGCCTCGAACCAGGGATCGCCGCGGGGCCTTTCGGGACCAAGGCGATCTGCCACGAAAGCACGATATGACCCATTCCGAAAATGACAGCCCCTATGGCCCTTGGCACGGCACGACCATCATCACCGTCCGCAAGGGCGGCAAGGTGGTGATCGCCGGCGACGGCCAGGTCTCGCTCGGCCAGACGATCATCAAGGGCAATGCCCGAAAGGTGCGCCCGCTCGGCAAGGGCGGTGTGATCGCCGGTTTCGCCGGCTCGACGGCCGATGCCTTCACGCTGCTGGAGCGCCTCGAAGCCAAGCTCGAGCAATATCCCGGACAGTTGACGCGCGCCTGCGTCGAACTCGCCAAGGACTGGCGCACCGATCGTTACCTGCGCCGGCTCGAAGCCATGATGCTCGTCGCCGACAGGACGACCAGCCTGGTATTGACCGGCACCGGCGACGTGCTGGAGCCGGAAGGCGGCGTGATGGGCATCGGCTCGGGCGGCAATTACGCGCTCGCCGCCGCGCGCGCGCTGATCGATACCGACCAGAGCGCGGAGCAGATCGCCCGCAAGGCGATGGCGATCGCCGCCGATATCTGCGTCTACACCAATACGAGCGTGACGCTCGAACAGCTCGATGCCGCCTGAACCCGCCTTTCATTACGCTTTCCGGCCGATGATTTTCGCCGATCTTGACTGGATCGCGAAATGGCTGGCGAACCCGCATGTCGCGGCATGGTGGAACGACGACGTCGAGGAAGAGGTGGAGAACATCGCGGCCCATATCGGCAGCGCCTCGGTGAAGCCCTACATGCTCGAGATCGATGGCCGGACCGCCGGCTACATCCAGAGCTACGACCCGCATGCCGAGGCGGGCCACCCCTACCAGGACCAGCCGCCCGGCACGCTCGGCATCGACCAGATGATCGGCGAGCCCGATCTCGTCGGGCTCGGCCACGGGCCACGGATGATCATGGAATTTGCGCGCCTGCGCTTCGATGAAGGCGTGCCGCGCCTCATCATCGACCCGGATCCCGACAACCACCGTGCGATCCGCGCCTACACCAAGGCCGGCTTCACCATTTTCGACCGGCGCACAACGATTTACGGTCCCGCGCTCATGATGAGGCGCGACCTTGAGGACAAGACGGTATGACCAATTTCTCACCCCGCGAGATCGTGTCCGAACTCGACCGCTTCATCATCGGCCAGAATGATGCGAAGCGCGCCGTCGCGATCGCGCTGCGCAATCGCTGGCGCCGCCAGCAGCTCGAAGGCGCGATGCGCGAAGAGGTGCTGCCGAAGAACATCCTGATGATCGGGCCGACCGGCGTCGGCAAGACCGAGATCTCGCGCCGCCTGGCCAAGCTCGCCGGCGCGCCCTTCCTGAAGGTCGAGGCGACCAAGTTCACCGAGGTCGGCTATGTCGGCCGTGACGTGGAGCAGATCATCCGCGATCTCGTCGAAGTCGGCATCGGGCTGACGCGCGAGAAGAAGCGCAAGGATGTCGAGGCCAAGGCGCATCTCTCGGCCGAGGAGCGCGTGCTGAACGCGCTGGTCGGCGAATCATCGAGCCCGGCGACGCGCGAGAGCTTCCGCAAGAAGCTGCGGGCGAACGAGCTCGACGACAAGGAAATCGAGATCCAGGTCCGCGACCAGTCGAACGGCATGCCGCAATTCGAGGTTCCCGGCATGCCCGGCGCCTCGATCGGCGTGATGAATATCGGCGACATGCTGGGCAAGGCGTTCGGCGGCAAGACCAAGACGCGCCGCGTCACGGTCAAGGATTCCTACAAGGTTCTCATCGACGAGGAATCCGACAAGCTGCTCGATGACGAACAGGTCACGGCCGAGGCCATTTCGGTGGTCGAGAATGACGGCATCGTCTTCATCGACGAGATCGACAAGATCTGCGCCCGTGACGGCCGCTCCGGCGACGTCTCGCGCGAGGGCGTGCAGCGCGACCTGCTGCCGCTGATCGAGGGCACGACGGTCGCGACCAAATACGGGCCGGTGAAGACGGACCACATCCTCTTCATCGCCTCGGGCGCGTTCCATATCGCCAAGCCGTCCGACCTGCTGCCGGAACTGCAGGGCCGCCTGCCGATCCGCGTCGAGCTTTCCGCGCTGACGCAATCGGAGTTCCGCCAGATCCTGACGGAGACGGAGGCGAGCCTGATCAAGCAATATGTCGCGCTGATGCTCACCGAAGGCGTGACCCTGGAGATCACCGACGACGCGATCGATTCGATTGCGCGCATCGCGGTCGAGATCAATTCCTCGATCGAGAACATCGGCGCGCGAAGGTTGCAGACCGTTATGGAACGCATCCTGGACGAGATTTCGTTCGCGGCACCCGATCGCTCCGGCGAAACCGTGACGGTGGACGCGGCCTATATCGAGGCCCATATCGGCGATCTCTCGCGCAACATGGACCTGTCGCGCTACATCCTCTGACGACGAGGCCAACCCTTCGAAAGGCCCGGCTGCCCGTTCAGGCGGCCGGGCTTTTTCATGCCCCTATGCCGAAGGCGGCAGACACCATCGCGTGATCGTCGTCACACTTCGTTAACGATGCCATGTTGCAGGCCACATTCCGATGCTATAAGCGCCGCCTGTCGCGCCGGGCTCGCCGGTAGCATCTATCTGACCTTCCGGCGGACCGCATCAATGCGTCTACTGCGCAGCACAGCCCTTCTCCTGGCCCTTTCGATCAGCCCGGCGCTGGCCGTGGTCAACGATCCGCCCGGCAATCGTTCCAAGACGCAGCCGCCGATCGACATGAGTTCGATCAAGCGCGTCGGCGAGACGAAGGAGAGCTTCGAGGGCAAGTACCAGAAGATCTACGCCCTGCTGAAGCGCGACAAGAACCTCATCCGATCGATCAAGAAGTCCGCCGCCCAGTACGGCATCGACCCGATCCACATGATCGGCGCGATCGTGGGCGAGCACACCTACAATGTCGGCGGCCTCGACAGCGCCCAGGCCTATTATGTGAAGGGACTCGCCTATCTCGGCACCAAGGACCTCGCCTTCGGCTATGCCGGCATATCGATCGCCAGTTTCGTGGCGCGGCCGGAATTCGCCGACTGCAACGATCTCACCACCAATTACGACCTGTGGACCTGCCGCGAGAATGTCTGGGACTCGACGTTCCGTGGCAAGAGGGTCGACGGCGTCTCCTATCCGCGCGACCGCTTCTCCAAGGTGTTCTTCCAGCCGCTCTTCGCCGGCCAGACCTTCGGCCTCGGCCAGATCAATCCGCTGACGGCGCTGACCGTCACCGATATCGTGCACAGGAAGAGCGGCCTGCCGCTGCTCGACATGGACAAGGCGCCTGAGGTCTACCAGGCAATCATGGACCCGGACATTTCGCTCGACTACATGGCGGCGATCATCCGCCTGTCGATCGATGTCTATCGCGATACGGCCGGCGTCGACATTTCCGACAATCCCGGCATCACCGCGACGCTCTACAATATCGGCGACGTGAAGGTGCGCGCCCGGACGCTCGCGGCGGCGCGCAAGCGCAACAAGGCGGCCTGGCCGGAAGAGAACTATTACGGTTGGCTGATCAATGAGCGCGAGGACGAGCTGCGCAAGCTGCTCTGACGCGTTTCGCCCGGAAACGCGCTCGATCATAGTTCGCGTTTCCTTCACGCGAACCGGTGTCCACTTCGCTCGGAAACGCTCTAGGCAGCACCGTCGCGGCGCGCGGCGTCCAGCACCGCCTTCTTGATGTCGCGCAGCGATTTCGGACCGAGACGGCCGATCTTGTCGGCGATGAGATGCGCGAGCTCGGTCGCGGCGGGATCGAGCCCGGCCGTATCGACCACCACGCGCGGATGCGAGCGCTCGGCGAGGCGCTGCAACTCCTCCGCATCGTCCCAGATCACATTGAAATAGGCGATGATCCTCTGCAGCGTCAGCCAGCTCGGCGTGCCACGCCGACCATGTTCGAGCGCCGAGAGATAGGAGCTCGATACGCCGATCTCGTCGGCCATCGTCTTCAGCGACACCTTCCGCTCGGCGCGAAGCTGGCGCATGCGCTGGCCGAAGGGCGTCATGGCTCGTCGACTCCGTGGCCCCGCCGCCGACGGATGCGGACATAGAGCGCGCCGCCGCCGCCATGAGTCTGGTGGGCCTCCTCGAAACCGATGACGATCGAGCGCAGGCCCGGTTCGGCGAGCCATTGCGGCACGCGCCGGCGCAGCACGCCGCGCTCGGCGAACTCGCCATAATGCGGATCGCCGCCGGCCTTGCCCTTGCCGGTGATGACGAGAACGAGCCTGGCGCCCTGGGCCTGCGCACTGAAGAGGAAGCCGCGCAGCCGATCATGCGCGTCGAGCTGGGTCAGGCCGTGCAGGTCGATCCGCGCATCGATGCCGACCGTGCCGCGCGCGACGCGGGTCAGCGTGCGGCGCTCGATCGGATGGAGCGGGGGATGGGCGGGCGGTTGTGGCGGCGGAACCGGCCTGGGCGGCGCGGTATCCGCGCCTTTGCCGCGCAGCTTCTTGACGGGTGCGACGACCGGCGGCGGAGCGGGTTCAGGTTCCGGCTCGGGCGGCGGCTCGACGACCGCATCCTCGACACGCAGAGGCTCGACGGTACGCGCCACGGCGGCCCAGAGCGTGCGCTCTTCCCGCGAAAGGCCGCGACGACGCCGGCTCAACCGAGCCTCCGCGGCGCGAGCACCACGAACCCGCCTTTCGCCTGCGTGCGGCCGGCCACCCGGCCCGCCGCATCGCCGGAGCCGAAGAAGATGTCGCCACGTGCGGCGCCCAGAATGGCCGAGCCCGTATCCTGCGCCACCAGCAGATGGCGGAACGGCGCGCCGCCCTCCTCGGCCGGCAGCGTCGTCTCGATCCAGACCGGCATGTGGAAGGTGTGCAGCGTGCGATCGACGGCGAGGCTGCGGCCGGGCGTCAGCGGCACCTTGGCGGCGGCGATCGGCCCGAGGGAGGGATCCTGCACCGCCGCCTCGCGGAAAAAGATGAAGGAGCGGTTTTCCCACATCATGGCGCGGGCCTCGGCCGGATGGGCGCCGAGCCAGGCCCGGATGGTCTGCATCGTCACGCCACCTTTCTGCAGCGCGCCGTGCTCGATCATCACGCGGCCGATCGGCGTATAGGCATGGCCGGATTTCGCGGCATAGGTGACGCGGAGCAGGCCGCCATCGGCGAGACGCAGCCGCGCGGCGCCCTGGATGTGAATGAAGAACGCATCGACCGGATCAGCGAGAAAAGCGAGTTCCAGCCCACGGCCGGCCAGCGCGCCGCGCTCGATCTCGCCGCGCTCGAAGAACGGCTCGAACCCCGTATAGGTCTTGCGCGCAAAGCGCATGCCGGGCTCGAGGCCGGGCGGCGGATTGTGCTCGTCGATCTCGACCAGTTCGGGCGGCGCGCGATAGAGCGGCACGTCGAAGCCGGCGCCAGGGACGAGCGCAGCCTCCGCCTCGGGCTCGTAGAAGCCGGTGAAGAAGCCCTCGCCTTCATCGGGCTCGACGCGCACCGGCTGGAAATGCGTTTCGAAGAAGCGCCGCGCCGCATCGCGGTCGAGAATGACCGGCTCGGCCATGGCGGCACGCGCGATCGCGGAAAGCGCCGCGCCATCGAAACCGAGCGCGCGCGTCTTGGGCGGATGATCTGCAATATGCGCCGCGCTCAGGCGAAAGGCGCTCCAGGCGGCGGCGTGATCATCATCCGGCCAGCCGGCGAGATCGCTGAAATCAAGGGGAACGAGCCGCGCGCGCGGTGCCGTCGACACGGCGCTCTCCCCGCCTCACTCGACGGTTTCGGTCGCGACGAGCGTCCAGTTCGGGTCACGGGAATTGACGTCGCGCGCAAAGGTCCAGATGTCGGTGACATCGGCGACATGGACGGGATCGCCATCCACCACCTCGCCGGCCTTGTTGCGCGTCGCCGATACGATCTTGGAGACGAAGCGCGCCGTGATCTGCGCCGTGCCGCCCTTCTGGGTGGCTTCGGTGATTTCGGCCTTGTCGATGCCGACGAAATTGAACTCGACCGTCTCGCCGCGCTGTTCGCGCTCGCTGATCGCGGCCGCGAAACCGTCGAAGACCTCACGGCCGAGCAGCGGCTTCAGCGCCTTGCGGTCGCCGCGCGCAAAGGCGCTGACGATCATCTCGTAAGCCGTGCGGGCGCCGTCGATGAACTGCTTGGGATCGAATGTCCGATCGGCGGCCATGATCGCGACCAGACCGGCGGCGAGGGGCGAATCCGGCGGCGCGATGGCGGCGATGCGTTCATCGGCGACGGTGATCGGAGCCGGCGTCGCAGCAATGGCGGCATCGTCGCGCCGGGGCAGGCTCACAACCTTGCCGCCATTGGCGTCGGCGCCCTTGGCATCGGTACCCTTGGCATCGGTATCGTTCGCGGCCGTACGGCGCGAGAAGGGATCAAAGGGACGGCGTTCGCTGCCGGTGCGCTGGCCGAGCACGCTGCGCAGCTTGAAGAAGATCACCACCGCGAGGACGAGGAAGATCAGCGTGTAGATATCGACGAAGCCGGTCATGCCGAAGGCGTCCTGTCCTAATTCCTGCGGCCATGAGGCCAATTGCTGCCAACCAAACCACTATAGCATGTGGTCATGGTCGGTTGCCGATCCAAGGGCGTCAAGCGTTCAAGCCCGATCCCCGCCCGATCTGTCAAGGGGCACGGCCTTCCACACACGCTTCCCGGAGGCCCGCGCGCGGCTTGTATCACGCGATGGGAAGTGTTAGCGAGCCAACCGTCTGATCGGCCAGGAGCTGCCGATCGCGCAAGGGAGCGCCGCTTGATGGCCGAAAACAACGAAGACGCCCGCTCGCTGGGCCAGCCGAACCTCACGGTCCTGTTGCAGTACGTCAAGGACCTGTCGTTCGAGAACCCGGACGCGCCGCGCTCTCTGGGCCCGCGCCGGACTGCGCCGAATATCAATATCGGCATCAACGTCCAGGCCAATCCGCTCGATGCGGAGGATTTCGAGATCGAGCTCCGGCTCGAAGGCCGCGCCACCGACGGTGACCAGACGCTCTTCGTCGCCGAGCTGGTCTATGCCGGCGTGTTCCGCATCTCCAATGTGCCGAGCGAGAACCTGCCGCCGCTGCTGATGATCGAGTGCCCGCGCCTGCTGTTCCCCTTCGCGCGCCAGATCCTCGCCGACATGACCCGCAATGGCGGCTTCCCGCCGCTGCTGATCGACCCGGTCGATTTCACCGCGCTCTATCGCCAGCGCCTGATGGAATTCGCCCAGAACCAGCCGAGCGGTCGCCCGAGCTAGGACTATTCAGCGCCCTCGGCGGCATAGCTCCGCCAGAGGGCGCTTTCGCCCATCTTCGCGATGAACTGCCCATGCGCCGCGCGCTCCGCGTCGGTCACGCGCGGGGGCAGAAGCACCGAACGCGGCACGACCAACGCCGCCGCCGCCGTGAACTCGGCTTCCGCGGCCGCGACCGCTTCGTCGGTGACGAGAACCAGATCCGGCTGCCGGCCGCCGATCAGTTCGAGATAGACTTCAGCCAGCAGCTCCGAATCGACCAGGCCGCCATGGACGGTACGCTTGGCCGTATCGATGCCGTAGCGCGCGCAGAGCGCATCGAGCGAATTCGGCCCCATCGGATGCTTGCGCCGCGCGAGCACCAGCGTGTCGATGACACGCGCCGGCGCGACGGGCGGCTTGCCCAGCCGCGCGAATTCCGCATTGATGAAATTGATGTCGAAGGTGGCGTTGTGGGCAATCAGCATCGCATCGCCGATGAACGCCTCGAATTCATCGACCACCGCGCTGAAGACCGGCTTGTCGGCAAGGAACTCGTCGGAGAGGCCGTGGACGCGGAATGCCTCGGCCGGCATGGAGCGTTCCGGGTTGATATAGACGTGGTAGGTCTGCCCGGTCGGCAAATGGTTGACCAGCTCGACGCAGCCGATTTCGACCAGCCGATCGCCCTTCAAGGGATCGAGGCCCGTCGTTTCCGTATCGAAGACGATTTCGCGCACTGTCAGTTTCCGATCACATCAAGCCCGAAATATCAGGCGCTCATGGTGGGCATGGCGCGGGCGAGCCGCAAGGTCCGCCGCGCTTATCCACGATCCGTTCATGCCGCGGCGCGGGCCGCGAGCGCGCGGACGATCCCGGCCACGGTTTCCGCCGTCGCTTCGAAGCGGCCGCTGGTATCGACCACGAAATGCGCCCGCCGCCGCTTTTCGGCATCCGGCATCTGGCGGCCGAGAATCCTCTCGAACTTTTCCACCGTCATCCCCGTTCGCCGCAGCACGCGCTCGCGCTGCAATTCGGCAGCCGCCGAGGCGACCACCACGACATCGACACGGCTTTCGCCGCCGGTTTCGAGCAGCAGCGGAATATCGAGGACGATCATGCGACGCCCGGCAGCGCGGGCCTGCGCGATGCGCTCGATCTCCGCTTCATGCACCAGCGGATGGACGACTGCCTCCAATCGCTTCAGCGCGCCGGGATCGGCAGCGAGCAGGGCAGTCAGCTTGGTGCGGTCAATGGCGCCATCGACCACGGCCTCGGGGAACAGAGCGCCGACGGGCTCGACGGCCTTGCCGCGATAGAGCGCGTGCACCACGGCATCCGCATCATGGATCACGGCGCCTTCGGCCGCAAAGAACCGCGCCACGGTTGATTTGCCCATGCCGATCGAGCCGGTCAGGCCGATCCTGATCATGCGACTTGACCGATATCGGCGAGGATCAGCGCGCGCAGTTCATCCGTCACCACCGGGCGCTGGCCGAACCAATGTTCGAAGCCCGGCACCGCCTGGTGCAGAAGCATGCCGAGGCCATCGACGGTCCTGAGACCGCGCGCCTTCGCAGCCGCCAGAAGCGGCGTTTCGAGCGGGATATAGACGATATCCGTCACCAGCAGCCGATCATCGGCCGGGCCGAGGTCGATCTCGAGTGGCGGCTCGCCCTGCATGCCGAGCGAGGTCGTGTTGACGAGCAGCGCCGCATGCGGAAGCAGGGCCGGCAGGTCCTCGAAGCTCGCCGCCTCGATGCCGGGGCCGAAGCGTTCCGCCAGAGCCTCGGCGCGGGCGCGCGTGCGATTGACGACATGAACCGGCGCGAAGCCACGTGCCTTCAACGCCCAGATGACGGCGCGCGCCGCACCGCCGGCACCCAGCACGATCGCCGGGCCACCGGCGCTGTCGAAGCCCGGCGCCAACTGGTCGAGATTGGCGAGAAAGCCCGGCGCATCCGTATTGGCGCCGACAAGCGCGCCCTCTTCCAGCCAGACCGTATTGACCGCGCCGAGCGCGGTTGCGACCGCGTCGGCACGACTGACGGCGGCGAACGCTGCTTCCTTGTGCGGCACGGTGACATTGGCGCCGATGAACGGCCCCTTCGCGAAATCGCGAAAGAACGCCCCAACATCCTCCGGCGCCACGGCATGGCGGACATAGTCGCCGGCAATCCCCAATTGCTGCAGCCAGTAGCGATGAATGATCGGCGAACGGGAATGCTTGATCGGCCAGCCGATGACGCAGGCGGTCGGAATAGAAGGCGTGGTCATTGAACTCGTCTCAGTTCGAAATCGCGTCGAGGTCGCGCAGCGCGCCGAGAAGCGGCAGCAGCGGCAGGCCGAGAATGCTGAAATAGTCGCCTTCGATCGCCGAGAACAGCTGAATTCCGACGCCCTCCAGCATGTAGCCGCCAACCGACCAGAGAATGTCGTCACCCGCCGCGGCGAGATAGCGCTCGATTGCGGCCTGGTCGAGCGGGCGCATCGTCAGCGTCGCCGTATCGAGATGACGCCAGAGCACGACGCCGTCGCGCGCCAGCGTCACGGCGCTGCGCAGATGATGCGGGCGGCCGGCAAGGCGCGCGATCTGGCGGCCGGCATCGGCGAGATCGACCGGCTTCACGAACCGCTCACCATCGAGATCGAGCACCTGATCCGACCCGATCACCAGCGCACCCGGACTATGTACCGATACGCCGAGCGCCTTCGCATCGGCAAGAGCCTGGGCGATCTCCGACGGCGGCACGCCGGCTTCCAGTAGCGGCGCTTCCACGGCGCGCTCGTCGATCGGGGAGGCGACCGCCTCGAAGGCGATCCCCGCATTGGCGAGCAGCGCACGACGCGCCTTGCTCGTCGAGGCCAGAATAATCGTCATCGCGGCTGGCCTTCCTTGAGCGCGGCATTGCCCCGCCGCAATGCGAGGATTGCCGTCGCCGTCTCCTCGATCGAACGCCGCGTCACATCGATCACCGGCCAGCCATTCCGCGCGCAGATCCGGCGCGTGGTGGCGATCTCGTTGGCGACGGCGGCGCGATCGACATAGGGATCGTCGGCCGCGAAACTCGACAGCGCGAGCACGCGATTTTCGCGCATCTGCACGATGCGGTCCGCCGTCGCCACCAGCCCGACGATCAACGGCCGGCGCGCCGCCTCGAGCTGTTCGGGCAGCGGCACGCCGGGCACGATCGGTATGTTGGCGGTGCGCACGCCGCGATTGGCGAGATAGATGCTCGTCGGGGTCTTTGACGTCCGGCTGACGCCGATGATGACGATCTCGGCAAGGTCGAGTTCTTCCGGCAATTGGCCGTCGTCATGCATCATGGTGAAGGTCAGCGCCTCGATGCGGCGGAAATAGTCGCCATCGAGCGTATGTTGCGCGCCGGCCCGCCCCTCGCGCGACGCGCCGAGATAGGATTGAAACACCTGCAGCACGGGATCGAGCACGGAAAAGCAGGGAACCGCGATCTCCCGGCATCCCGCCTCGAGCGGATCGGCAATGGTTCGATCGACCAGCGTGAACAGCACGATGCCCGGTTCGCGCTCTATATCGCCCAGTATATGCTCGATCTGTTTCGGCGAGCGCACCATGGCGTGAAGGTGCTCGATGACGGTCACGCTCGGATATTGCGCCGAAGCCGCCTTGGCGGTCGTCAGCAGCGTCTCGCCGGTCGCATCGGAAACCAGATGCAGATGGAGGTGCCGCGCCTCGCTCTTCAAACTTACCCCCAGCCCTGTGGATGATGACGGGACAATGACGGTCCCGGGCGCCGATCGGGCGAACTGTCCGCGATCGCATCAAAATGATCAACAGCGGCTGAGGCTGGGGATAGAAATGTCCCCCTGTCGGCATCAGTGAGAATAAGGCCGCCTTCGCCACAATTATTAACGAGGTATTAACAACCTGGCCCGGATCGCTCAAATTTTAACGACCGTGAAAGAACTCGCCTGAATCAAGGTGCTAGCGCGGACGACCTCCGGTTTTTCCCCAGAGCCCGTTTGCGGGCCCAAAACCGTCCTTTCGCGATGGTGGCTTCGGGGTCGCATTGTGGATGAAGAGGAATGACGGTAATTCCCCCCTCAAGAAGAAGAAGAATCCAAGAATCCTCTTTCTCTTTTTATTGAGGTGGCGACGGTGCATAACGATCCGACGACACGGAAGCCGGAACAGCGCTTCCTGCGCGTTCTGGGCGGCGAAGCCCTCGCTTCCCCGCCGATCTGGCTGATGCGTCAGGCTGGGCGCTATCTTCCCGAGTATCGGGAACTGAGGGCCAGGGCCGGTTCGTTCCTCGATCTCTGCTTCTCGCCGGAGCTTGCCGCCGAGGTGACGATGCAGCCGATCCGCCGCTTCGGCTTTGATGCGGCGATCCTGTTTTCCGACATTCTCGTCATCCCGCATGCGCTCGGCCGCTCCGTTCGCTTCGTCGAAGGCGAGGGGCCGCGACTGGACCCGATCACACCCGGAGAGATCGACGGACTCGTCGTCGAAGGCGTCGCCGATCGGCTGCGGCTGGTCATGGAGACTGTAGAGCGTGTTCGGGCGGAGCTGGCCCCTGACAAGGCCCTGATCGGCTTCTGTGGCGCTCCCTGGACGGTTGCGACCTACATGATCGCCGGACGCGGAACCACGGACCAGGCGCCGGCCCGCCTTTTTGCCGCCCGCGATCCCGAGATGTTCGACCGTCTGATCGACCGTCTGGTCGCGGCGTCGACGGATTACCTCCTGGCGCAGCTGCGGGCGGGCGCCGATGCGGTCCAGATCTTCGACAGCTGGGCTGGTGTCCTGTCGCCCGAAGCCTTTGCGCGCTGGTCCTCCGGTCCGATCGCGCGTATCGTCGCCGGCATCAGGGCCGAGATTCCCGACGCGCGGATCATCGGCTTTCCCAAGGGCGCTGATCGGCAGATTTCCGCTTTCGTCGCCGAGACCGGTGTGGACGGGATCGGGGTCGACTGGACGGTTCCACTTGGAGCCATCCGCCAGGAGACAGGGGGGCGCGTCGCGCTGCAGGGCAATCTCGATCCGATGATCCTGGTCGCCGGCGGCGCCCGGCTCGATGCCGCGGTCGACGCCATACTGGCGGCGATGGAAGGCGGGCGGCTGATCTTCAATCTCGGCCATGGCATCGTGCCGGAAACGCCGATCGCGCATGTCGAACAACTCGTCGCCCGCGTGCGGCGCTGAAAGGCACGGGACGATGGCCTATTATGATTGGCTGAAAGCGCTGCACGTCATCGCGGTGATAGCGTGGATGGCGGGGATCTTCTATCTGCCGCGCCTCTTCGTCTATCACAGCCGCGCCGCGGTCGGTTCGGCGGAATCCGAGACGTTCAAGGTGATGGAGCGCAAGCTCCTGCGGCTGATCATGAACCCGGCCATGATCGTGACCTGGGTGGCCGGTCTCGCCATCGCCTATCTCGGCGGCTGGACGCAGCAGGGCTGGTTCGTCGCGAAATTCATTCTTGTGATCGCGATGAGCGCTTTCCATATGTGGCTGAGCGCGAAGCGGCGTGCCTTCGAGGCGGACCGCAACCAGCTGTCCGAGCGGACCTACAGGCTGGCGAACGAGATTCCGACCATCCTCATGATCCTCATCGTGATTTTAGTCGTGGTGAAGCCTTTCTGAGGTTTTCCAGCGATTATTGGCAGATGGCAGCGCTTGAGGCGCTTGCCGTCAGTCATTTGACCGATTATGCTGCGCCATCTTGTCGAAGCAGACGGGCGCCGATCGTTCCGCCAGGAATGAGAGATGCGTCGTGCCGGCGGCCCTTGGTCCAGCCAGGCTTAAGTTCTGCGCAATCCCCACGATTGATCCATTCGTCTTCCGTGAATCCAAACGAGATTCAAAAAAACACATGCGTGAAATGAAACTGCAGGACCTCAAGGCCAAGTCTCCCACGGAGCTGCTGGCCTTTGCCGAAGAGCTTGAGGTCGAGAATGCGAGCACGCTGCGCAAGCAGGAGCTGATGTTCGCGATCCTGAAACAGCTTGCCGACAATGATGTCGAGATCGTCGGCGAGGGTGTCGTCGAGGTTCTCCAGGACGGCTTCGGCTTTCTGCGTTCGCCGGATGCGAACTATCTCGCTGGTCCCGACGACATCTACGTCTCGCCCTCCCAGATCCGGCGCTTCTCGCTCCGCACGGGCGACACGGTCGAGGGCCACATCCGCAGCCCCAAGGATGGCGAGCGCTACTTCGCCCTCCTCAAGGTCAACACGATCAATTTCGAAGACCCCGACAAGGCGCGCCACAAGGTCCATTTCGACAATCTGACGCCGCTCTATCCCAATGAGCGCTTCAAGATGGAGCTGGACGTTCCGGCCTCGAAGGACATGACGCCACGGATCATCGATCTGGTGGCGCCGCTCGGCAAGGGCCAGCGCGCGCTGGTGACCGCGCCGCCGCGCACCGGCAAGACCGTGTTCCTGCAGAACATCGCGTCCTCGATCGCCGTCAATCACCCGGAATGCTATCTGATCGTGCTGCTCATCGACGAGCGGCCGGAAGAAGTCACCGACATGCAGCGTTCGGTGAAGGGCGAGGTCATCTCCTCGACCTTCGACGAACCGGCGACACGCCATGTCGCCGTCGCCGAGATGGTGATCGAGAAGGCCAAGCGCCTCGTCGAGCATGGCCGCGACGTCGTCATCCTGCTCGATTCGATCACCCGCCTCGGCCGCGCCTACAACACCGTCGTGCCGTCATCCGGCAAGGTGCTGACCGGTGGTGTCGACGCCAATGCGCTGCAGCGCCCGAAGCGCTTCTTTGGCGCCGCGCGTAATATCGAGGAAGGCGGCTCGCTGACGATCATCGCCACCGCGCTGATCGATACCGGCAGCCGCATGGACGAAGTCATCTTCGAAGAGTTCAAGGGCACGGGTAACTCCGAAATCATCCTCGACCGCAAGGTCGCGGACAAGCGCACCTTCCCGGCGATCGACATCACCCGCTCGGGCACGCGCAAGGAGGAACTGCTGGTTCCGCCGGACGTGCTCAAGAAGATGTATGTGCTCCGCCGCATCCTCATGCCGATGGGCACGGTCGACGCGATCGAGTTCCTGCTCGACAAGCTGCGCCAGACCAAGAGCAATGCCGATTTCTTCGATCAGATGAACACCTGATCCACCGACCAGGGCGAGGAGACCACAAGGACCCCTCGCCTTTTCCCTGCCAGGATCTTCGATCCCGCAGGATGGTTCACGCCGGCGACCAGACGGTCCCGGCCCGGCCTTCGAGCAGCGCGGCGAGATCCGCGGCCTCAGTGACCGGCAGCGAACAACGCCCCTCCTGACAGACATAGGCCGTCGCCCGGCTCTCGATCGCGCTCTTGCCGAAGGCCGGATGAGCGGGTGAGAGCAGATCGCCGTCATCGCGGAGATCGAGCACGATATCCGATCGCCAATGCGCATCGACGACGGCGCGCAGTTCACGGCCGGTCGTGCCGGGCGGTACGATGATGACGACCGTGCGGACGCGCAGGCGCAGATCGAGCGCGCCGAGCAGGCTCGCCGTGCCGAACACATTGGCCACGATATTGGCGGCGGAGCCAGCGAGGATCGCATCCGCCCGGGCGCGGAAACGGTCATCGCCGGAATAGGCCCAGAGGCGGATCAGCGTGTCGGCGGCGAGGCCGTGCGGATTGGGCGTCGCATCATCCGTCCGGTCGCTCTTCCTGATGATCACCGCCTCGCCGTCATCGGCCGTGAGATGATAGCCGCCATCGGCGGTGCGGTGATGCGCGTCGAGATCATCGAGGAAGCGAATCGCATCGGCGACATAGCGCGCGCGCTGCGTCGCCTGGTGCAGGGCGAAGGCCGCATGCGCCATGGTGGCGAGATCGGATGAGAAGCCCGGATGGACCATCTTGCCGGCGCGGAGCGCATGGCCAAGCCGACCATCCCGCGCGACCGATTCGGTTATGAAACGATAGGCCGTCTCGGCGTGGGCGACCCAGAGCGGCTCGCCCAGCAACTGCCCGGCGAGCGCTAGGCCGGCAATGGCATAGCCGTTCCAGTCGACCAGGATCTTGTCGTCGAGCGCCGGTCTCGGACGCTGGTCGCGTGCCACGCGCAGTTCGGCCAGGATCCGGCGCCGGCGGAGATCATCGGCAGCGCCGAGGCTCTCCGGCGTCGCGAGGCGGTTCGGGATCGAGACGTGCTCCCAATTGCCGGCCGGCGTGATGTCATAGAGCGCGGCGATGAAGGCGGCGTCGTCCGGCCCGAGCAGCGCGTCGAACTCGGCACGGCGCCAAACATAGAAGCGCCCCTCGCCGCCTCCGGAATCCGCGTCGAGGCTCGCCGCGAAGGCGCCGCCCTCGAGCTGCATCTCGCGCAGCAGCCAGCCGATCGTGGTTTCGATTCGGTCGCGAAACAGATCGGCGCGGGGCGAGATCCGGGTCGCGAGCGCGAGGCGTTCGAGCAGCAGGCCATTATCGCTCAGCATCTTCTCGAAATGCGGCACCAGCCATTCGGCATCGACGGAGTAGCGGGCGAAGCCGCCGCCGACATGATCGAAGATGCCGCCCTGGCTCATCCCGGCCAGCGTGGTGTCGACGATCGCGGCGAGATCGGCGCGGCCGGTGCGTTCATGGCAGCGCGCGAGAAAATCGAGTACCGGCGTGTTGGGAAATTTCGGCGCGCCGCGCGTGCCGCCCTTCTCGCGGTCCATGATGTTCAGGATGGCGTCGCCGGCGCGGTCGAGCAGTTCCTCGTCGAGCGGCACCGAGCCTGCGTCAGGACGCGGCTTGGCGAGATGGGCGGTGATGCTGTCGGCCTGGGCGAGGATGGCGTCACGGTCTTCGGCGTAGAGCCTGGCGATCTCGGTCAGCACCTGGCGGAAGGACGGCTTGCCATAGCGCGCCTCGTTCGGAAAATAGGTGCCGCCCCAGATTGGGCGTGCCGTCGGCGTCAGGAACATGGTCAGCGGCCAGCCACCCTGATCGCCGAGCGCGTGCAGCGCGGCCATGTAGATCTGGTCGATATCGGGCCGCTCCTCGCGGTCGACCTTGATGTTGACGAAGAGACGGTTCATGAGAGCCGCCGTCGCCTCGTCCTCGAACGATTCATGTGCCATGACATGGCACCAATGGCAGGCGGCATAGCCGATCGAGAGCAGGACCGGGCGATCGAGCTGCCGGGCCTCCGCGAAGGCGGCTTCGTTCCAGCCACGCCAATGAACGGGATTATCCCGATGCTGCAGCAGATAGGGGCTGGTCTCGTATTGGAGCAGATTGCCGGACATCGCGCCCTCGCTGGTCAATGAGCAGGAACCGTGGGGCGGGAACCGTAGCGCGGGTGATCGAGGGGGCAAGGGGAACGAGCCATGGATGACACGATTTTCGCGCTATCGAGCGGCGCGCCGCCCGTCGGCGTTGCGGTCATCCGCCTGAGCGGGCCGCGCGTTCGATTCGGACTCGAAATGATATTGGGCGCGGTGCCTGAGCCGCGCATCGCGACGCTGCGGGTCTTGCGCGATCCGGCCTCCGGCGAGGCGCTCGATCGCGGCCTCGTGCTGTTCTTCGCCGGACCGTCGAGCTTCACCGGCGAGGATGTGGCCGAGTTTCAGGTCCATGGCGGCCGCGCCGTCGTGGCTTCGATCCTCGCAATGCTGGCCGCCCTGCCCGGCTATCGACCGGCCGAGGCCGGCGAATTCACGCGGCGGGCCTTCGCCAATGGACGAGCGGACCTGACCGAGATTGAAGGCCTCGCCGATCTGGTGGCGGCCGAGACCGAGATGCAGCGCCGGCTGGCCTTGCGGCAGGCCGAGGGCGGGCTGCGCCGTCTCTATGATGACTGGCGCACCCGGCTGATCCGCGCCCGCGCGCTGATCGAGGCGGATCTCGATTTCAGCGACGAGGAGGATGTCCCCGACGATGTCGCCGCGCCGGCCTGGGCGTCGGCGGCCGAGGTTGCAGCGGAGATTGGCCGCCATCTCGATGATTCGCATTTCGGCGAGCGGGTGCGCTCCGGCTTTGAAGTGGTCCTGCTCGGCGCGCCGAATGTCGGCAAGTCCAGCCTTCTGAATGCCTTGATCCGGCGCGAGGCGGCGATCGTGACCGCTGAACCCGGCACGACGCGCGACCTGATCGAGGTCGCGCTCGATCTCAGGGGCCATGCCGTGACGCTGATCGATACGGCCGGGCTGCGCGAGGCGGATAATCTGGTTGAGCGTGAAGGCATACGCCGGGCACGCAAGCGCGCCGATGCCGCGGATCTGATCCTCGTCCTGACGGATGGTGGATCTGTCCCGGACGACCTGCCGGCCGACGTGCCGCGCCTGCTAGTCCGAACCAAGGCCGACCTGCTCGATTCGGACTCGAAACGAATCGATCCCGAGGCTGGTCTGCTGGTGTCATCGCAGACCGGAGCCGGTCTCGATCGGCTCGAAACCGCCATCGCGGCAGCGTTGAAGCTGGATCGTCCGATGCCGAGCGCCATGGTGACGCGAGCGCGGCAACGGCACGGACTCGAAGAGGCGCGACAGGCGCTTGCCGATATCGAGCAGGCGCATGGCATCGAGGTGAAAGCCGAAATGCTGCGACGCGCGGCTGACGCGATTGGACGGATCACCGGGCGGATCGATGTGGAGGATCTGCTCGATGTCATCTTCAGCGAATTCTGCATCGGCAAATGAGCGGCCGATGTTTCACGTGAAACAGTGTTGGGCTTTGACGTGGCGCGGCGAAGCGACTAGATCAGCGCCATCAGAATGACGAGCATCCCCATGAATGAACGGCATGATTCTTCCGGCGTCCCGGGTTCTTTCGACGTCATCGTGATCGGCGGCGGCCATGCTGGAACAGAGGCGGCCGCAGCGGCCGCCCGTCTCGGCGCGCGCACCGCGCTGGTCACGCATCAGCGCGCGACCATCGGTGTCATGTCCTGCAACCCCGCAATAGGCGGTCTCGGCAAAGGTCATCTGGTGCGCGAGGTCGATGCGCTGGATGGGCTGATGGGTCGGGTTGCTGACGCGGCCGGCATCCAGTTCCGCCTGCTCAATCGTCGCAAGGGCCCCGCCGTGCGTGGGCCGCGGGCCCAAGCCGATCGCAAGCTCTATCGCGCCGCGATGCAGGACGCGATTGCCGCAACCGATGGCCCGACTGTGGTCGAGGGCGAGGCGGATGATCTGGTGGTCGAGAATGGCCGGATCGTCGGCGTCGTGATGGCCGATGGACGGCGCATCGATTGCGGCGCGGTCGTCATCACGACGGGCACCTTCCTGCGCGGCCTGATCCATATTGGCGAGGCCAAGATTCCGGCCGGCCGAGTTGGAGAGCAGCCAGCCATGGGCCTGTCGCGGGCGCTGGAGCGGCTGTCGCTCCGCCTTGCGCGGCTGAAAACCGGCACCCCGCCGCGCCTTGATGGCCGGACCATTGATTGGTCGTCGCTGGAGCGACAGGCCGGTGACGAGCAGCCCGAGCCTTTCTCGACCCTGACGGCGGCGATCACGCGGCCCCAGGTCGATTGCTTCATTACGCGCACCACGGCCGCGACCCACGCCGTCATCCGCGCCAATCTCGCGCGCTCGCCCATGTATTCCGGCCAGATCGAAAGCCGTGGGCCGCGTTATTGCCCGAGCATTGAGGACAAGGTCGTTCGTTTCGGTGAGCGCGATGGGCACCAGATTTTCCTGGAGCCGGAGGGTCTCGACGATCCGACCGTCTATCCGAACGGCATCTCGACCTCACTGCCCGAGGATGTCCAGGCGGCGATCGTCGCCTCGATCCCGGGCCTTGAACAGGCACGGATCATTCGGCCGGGCTATGCAATCGAGTATGATCATGTCGATCCGCGTGAGCTGTCGCCGGCGCTCGAGGTGAAGCGCGTTTCGGGCCTGTTCCTGGCCGGGCAGATCAACGGCACGACGGGCTATGAAGAAGCGGCGGCGCAAGGCGTGGTCGCCGGTATCAACGCTGCGCGGCGCGCCGACGGGCAGGATGGTTTCGTCTTCAGCCGCTCAGAGAGCTATATCGGCGTGATGATCGACGATCTGGTGACGCGCGGCGTGACCGAGCCCTATCGCATGTTCACCTCTCGTGCCGAGTACAGGCTGTCCTTGCGAGCCGACAATGCCGACCAGCGGCTGACGCCGGTCGGCCTTCGCCTCGGTGTCGTCGGCGCCGAGCGCGGCGCAGCCTTTGCCTTCAAGCTTGATCAGCTGGCGGCGGCACGGGCCCGGTTCCAGGCGTTGGCGATGACGCCGAACGAGGCGAACCGGCGCGGACTTTCGGTCAATCAGGATGGCGTGCGGCGAACGGCGTTCGATCTGCTGGCCTATCCCGATATCGACCCGCTGCGCCTGATCGGCCTCTGGCCGGAGCTGGGTGGCTTCCCGCAGGCGATCCTCGACCAGATCGAGGCCGATGCGAAATATGCGGTTTATCTCGATCGGCAGCAAAGCGACATTGATTCGATCCGCCGCGATGAGGCGGTCGCGCTGGACAGCGCGCTCGACTATGCCGGGATCGCCGGCCTGTCGAACGAGCTGCGGCAGCGTTTGGCCCTGGTCCAGCCGGCAACGCTGGGCCAGGCCAGCCGTATCGAGGGCATGACGCCGGCGGCTCTGGCCTTGCTGTTGACGGCGGTTCGGCGGGGGCGGCAAGGGGCCGGGCGCCAGGAGCGAGCAAGCGCATGAGCGAGAGCATTGCGGCCGTCGAGGCCATTCTCCCTGTTTCACGTGAAACAGCGGATCGCCTGTCGCGCTATGTCGCGCTGCTGAAGCGCTGGCAGCCGGCCCAGAATTTGATCTCGCCCAAGACGCTCGATCAGATCTGGTCGCGCCATATCGCTGATTCGGCCCAGCTCGTCGCGCTCTTCCCCGGCGCATTGCGCTGGCTCGATATTGGCAGTGGCGGTGGCTTGCCCGGCATGGTCACGGCGATCCTGCTCGCCGAACGGGGCGACGGCGTCGTGCATTGCGTCGAGAGCAATCAGCGCAAATGTGCCTTCCTCCGCACGGCGATTCGCGAGACCGGCGCGCGCGCCGTCGTGCATGAGGGACGAATCGAATCGGTTCTGAAACAATGGGCGGAACCGGTCGATTTCATCAGTGCGCGCGCCCTGGCGAGCCTCGATGATCTGCTTGATCTCTCCGCGCCCGTTCTGGCGCAGGGCGCGGCGGCGGCATTTCACAAAGGTGAAGATTTCGATGTGGAATTGGCAGAAGCCTCTAAATCTTGGTCACTCGATCTGGTAAGACACAAGAGCATGATCGACGAACGCAGTTCGATCGTCGAAATTCGCCGGGCGGAGCGCCGTTCGGCGTAATCCGCGCGTTGGAAGAGGCTTCCGATGACCTATACCGACAGCTTTTCGCCCCCCTCGCTGCTGCCGCCCCTGCCGCGCGTCATCGCGCTGGCCAACCAGAAGGGTGGCGTCGGCAAGACGACGACGGCGATCAATCTCGGTACGGCGCTGGCGGCCATTGGCGAGGAAGTGCTGATCGTCGATCTCGACCCGCAGGGCAACGCCTCCACGGGCCTCGGCATCGATCGGCGCAGCCGCCTGCGCTCGACCTATGATCTGCTGGTCGGCGAATCCAATCTGGCCGAGATCGTCATGGAAACGGCCGTGCCGCGGCTGTCGGTCGCGCCGTCGACCATGGATCTGCTCGGTGTCGAGCTGGAGATCGCCGGCCGCTCCGATCGTGCCTTCCGTCTGCGGCGCGCCCTGGCGAACCATTCGCAGCGGGCGGATTCGATTCGTATCCGAAACTACAGCTATGTGCTGGTCGATTGCCCGCCTTCGCTCAACCTGCTCACGATCAATGCGCTCTCGGCGGCGCATTCGATCCTCGTGCCGCTGCAATGCGAATTCTTCGCGCTCGAGGGCCTGAGCCAGCTCTTGCAGACGGTCGACCAGGTCAAGCATGCGCTGAACCCGGAACTGTCGATCCATGGCATCGTGCTGACCATGTTCGACAGCCGCAACAATCTCGCCGGCCAGGTCGTGGCCGATGTGCGCGCCCATATGGGCGACGCAGTCTATGACACGGTGATCCCGCGCAATGTCCGGATCTCCGAGGCGCCGTCGCATGGCAAGCCGGTCCTGCTCTATGATTTCAAGAGCACGGGCAGCCAGGCCTATCTGCGGCTCGCCTCCGAGATCATCCAGCGCGAAAAGCGCCTCCGGGCGGCCTGATCGCCGACGCGTATTGAGGAGTGGTTTCGATGAGCATGGAAGACGGATCGCGCAAGCGCCTCGGCCGCGGACTGGCGGCACTGATCGGCGACGTGGATACGGAGGCGGTCGTCCATGAGCGCTCGCGCCTGTCGCGCCGCGTCCCGATCGAATATTTGCGGCCCAATCCGCGCAATCCGCGCAAATCCTTCGAGGAGGCCGATCTCGCCGACCTGACGGCCTCGATCCGCGAGAAGGGCATCGTGCAGCCGATCCTGGTCCGCACCGTGCCGGGACCGACCGAGGCCTATGAGATCATCGCCGGCGAGCGGCGCTGGCGGGCGGCGCAGCGCGCCGGGCTGCATGACGTGCCGGTGCTGGTCCACAATGTCTCGGACCAGGAAGCGCTCGAACTCGCCATCATCGAGAATGTGCAGCGCGCCGATCTGAACGTGCTCGAGGAAGCGCTCGGCTACCAGCAGCTGATCGACGAATTCTCCTATACGCAGACTGCGCTCGCCGACGTCATCGGCAAGAGCCGGCCGCATGTCGCCAATACGCTGCGGCTGCTGAAGCTGCCCGAACCCGTGCTCGGCTATCTGCGCGAGGGCAAGCTGACGGCCGGCCATGCGCGCGCGCTCGTCACGGTCGATGATCCGTCGGCGGTTGCTGCGCGCATCGTCGAGGGTGGGCTGACGGTGCGTGATGCCGAGGCGCTGACGCAGCAGGAGCCGAAGCGTGGCGGTCCCCGCCCTGCCCGGCCGGACAAGGATGCCGACACGCGCGCGCTCGAAAAGCTGCTCACCGACAGCCTCGGCCTGATCGTCCAGATCGATCACAAGACGAACGGCGCCGGCGCGGTGCAGATTCGTTATCGCACGCTCGAGCAGCTCGACGAGCTCTGCCGGCTGCTGAAGCGCGACTGAGCGATACGGGACCGGCGTCCGCGACCTGATCGCTTGACGGACGTCGCTATTCGGCGGCGTCGACCGTCAGCGGCAGGAGGCGTTCGCGCGAGGCGGCGAGGAGATATTCCATCGCGCTCGCGGCTTCTTTCGGCTTCCGCGCCACGATGGCGGTACGGACCGCATCATGCAGCGCGACATCCTCGCTCGGCCGCGTCGCGTGGCGCTGGAGCATTTCCGACGAGACGCGCAGCGCCGATTTGACCGCGCTGCCAATCGTCACGAACAGCCCGTTATGCGACGCGTTGATGATGGCGAGGTGAAATTCCAGCGCCGATTCGGAGATTGTCTTGACCGGCATGCCCTGCTCATGGGCGGCGACCAGCTCGCGAAAATGCTGCTCGATCAGCGCGTGATCCTCGGCCGTGCCGTCGCGCGCCGCGAGGAACGAAGCGCGCGGCTCGAAGCAGAGGCGCATCTCGAAGATATCCTCGACGATCTTGCCGTCGAACTGCGCCTGCAGCCGCCAGGCCAGGACTTCGCGGTCGAGCAGGTTCCATTCGGAAAAGGGCAGGACGCGCGTTCCGATCTTGGGCGAAACCTCGACCAGCCGCTTGCCGGCCAGGCTCTTCACGGCCTCGCGCACCGTGGTGCGGCTGACGCCGTAGAATTCGCACAGCTCGCTTTCGATCGGCAGGGCCGAGCCCGGCAGGAATTCACCCGAAACGATGCGCGCGCCAACGTGATTGGCGACCTGCGCACTCATTGTCCCGACTGATAATTCGCGCTCCAGCATCCCGCGCTCTCCCGACACGTGTCATCCCCTACGCGGTTTTTCTTGGATCGGCCACTGCAAACGGCAAGCCACCTGACGAGGGCGGCAAGAGGCCGTTGACAAAGGTGTCGATCAAAATCATGATCGCCGCATATGATAATACCATTGGAGCGGTGTTGGGGAGAGGGGCTTCGCGGAAATTGCGTCGGTCAGCCGATCACCGTGACATTTCACCCCGCCCCTGATCCAATTCAAGATCCATGACGCCTCTCACGCATCCGTAAGTGGATGTCATGGAACGATATGCGGTCTGCGCCCGTCGAGGAGGATAGGCGCATTCGGCAGGTGGGTCGCGCAGCGTCTCCGTAATGGGCGGTGCGCGCCGATAAGAGAATGTCGCCGGAGGACGGGTCTTGTTGGGAGATCCGAAGGTGCGACCGAAGACGGAGGAAACGACGATGCGTGGATTCATGAAGAAGGCGCTCGCGACCGCGGCGCTGCTGGCGATGACCGCCGGCGCCCAGGCCAAGGAAACCGTGGTCTGGTGGGACTTCCTGTCGGGTGGCGACGGCGTGCGCATGAAGGCGCTGCTCGACCAGTTCAACAAGGAAAACCCCGATATCGAGATCCAGGCGACGACGCTGGAATGGGGCGTGCCTTTCTACACCAAGGTGCAGACCTCGGCCGCTGTCGGCGAAGGCCCCGATGTCATGACGTACCATCTCTCGCGCCTGCCGCTCGGCGTCTCGACGGGCACGCTGCGCGAACTGACCCCGGACGAGCTGAAGGCAGCCGGCTTCTCCGGCGACAATTATGCGCCGGCTAACTGGAAGGCCGCGCAGGTCGATGGCAAGCAATACGCCATCCCCTTCGATATCCACTCGATCATCCTCTATTACAACAAGGACCTCCTGAAGAAGGCCGGCCTTCTCGGCGATGACGGCCTGCCCAAGGGCCTCGACGGCGCCGCCAATTTCGAGGCCGCGCTGAAGACGCTGACGACCGGGCCGGATCAGGTCGGCCTGTCGATCCCGACCGCCGATAACGGCACGACCTGGCGCGTCTTCTATACGCTGCTCGCCCAGCAGGGCGGCTCGTTCATCAATGACGGCAAGGTCCTGGACGGCGACAATGCCGACAAGGCCACCAAGGCGCTCGCCGAGATGGCCAAGTGGACCACCGAGGGCTGGGTGCCGAAGCAGACGGAATATCCCGCTTCGATCGCGCTCTTCACCTCGGGCAAGGCCGCGATGCACATCAACGGCGTCTGGGAAGTCCCGACGATGACCGACCTCGCCAAGAGCGGCAAGCTCGGCTTCGAATGGGGCGCGATCCAGATCCCCGTGCTGTTCGACCAGCCCGCGACCTGGGCCGATTCGCACTCCTTCGCCGTGCCGAACCGTAAGGGCAAGGAAATCAGCCCGGAGAAGCTCAAGGCCGTCCTCACCGTCATCAAGTGGATGAACGAGCACAGCATCTTCTGGGCGACCGCTGGCCACATCCCGGCCTATTTGCCGGTCACCGACAGCGACGAATTCAAGAAGATGCTGCCGAACGCGATCTATTCGACGCTCGCCAAGACCGCCACCTTCGATCCGTCCTCGACGATCGCCGGTGTCGCTTCGCCGATCTATGAAGCCGCTTCGAATTACTTCATGCCGGCCTTCAATGGCGATGGCGCGCCCGCCGACGCCATCTCCGCCGCCAAGGACGAGTTGCAGGGCCTCCTGCAGTAAGTCTCTGATCGAAAGGATCGCCCGGCCATCTCGGCCGGGCGGTTCCGCCTCCGAAGCGCGGCAAGGACAATTTCATGAAGCTCGGACGCAATCAGGCCACGGCGGCCTTCATTCTCGTCGCGCCGTTCGTGATCGCCTATCTCGTTCTGTTCATCTATCCGACCTACAAGATGGTGCAGCTGAGCTTCACCGATGCCCCGCTGATCGGCGAGGGCAACTGGATCGGCTGGGCGAACTACATCAAGCTTGCCAGCGACAAGCAGTTCTTCGCCGCGGCGCTCCATACCGGCTATTTCGTCCTGCTGACGGTGATCCCGACGACGCTGCTCGGCCTGGTGATCGCGCTGATGGTGACGCGCCTCAAGGGCTGGCTTCAGAGCCTCGTGCTCGCCGCCTTCTTCCTGCCCTACATCCTGCCGGTCACGGTGGTGTTCCTGATCTGGCAGTGGATGCTCGATCTGCAGTTCGGCATCGCCCAATATGCGATCGAGCTCTTCAACGGCTCGCGCGTCGCCGTCTTCCGCGACAAATACTGGGCGATGCCGAGCGTCGCCTTCATCACGATCTGGTGGACCAACGGCTTCAACGTGCTGCTGTTCATCGCGGGCCTGCGCAACATCTCGCAGGATCTCTATGACGCCGCGTCGCTCGACAATGCCAGCTCCTGGCAGCAGTTCCGTCATCTGACCTGGCCGCTGATCTGGCCGGTGACGGCGCTGGTGCTGACGATCCAGCTGATCCTGCAATTGAAGATCTTCGACCAGATCTACCTGTTCACGCAGGGCGGGCCGTTCAACTCGACCTATGTGATGGTCCAGTACATCTACAAATTCGCCTTCCAGCTCAATCGCGGCGGCTATGCGGCTGCCGTCGCCGTCATCCTGTTCCTGGTGATCGTGGTGGTTTCCGTGTTGCAGTATCAGGTGCTTCGGGTGCGGGGAGCGCGGTCATGAAACGTCTCAATGTCGCCTCCGGGATCATTACGGTCATCACGATCGGGTTTGCCATGCTTTGGGCGTTCCCGCTCTACTGGGCCGTGATCACGACGCTGAAGCCCGAATATGAAGTGGTCGAGCCCGGCGTCGGGCTGCTGCCGAAGATCTGGACGCTGGCCGGCTATATCTATGTCGTGCTCAACACGCAGATCGGCCGCTGGTATCTGAACTCGCTGGTGACGTCCGGCTCGGTGACGATCCTCGTCATCATGCTGAGCTCGGCCTGCGGCTATGCGCTGTCGCAATTGCGCTTTCCCGGGCGGACGATCCTCTGGCTCATGATCCTCGCCAGCTTCATGGTGCCGATCCAGACGCTGATCGTGACGCACTTCATCCTGATGAACGATTTCGGCTTCATCAATAAATGGCTCGGCGTGATCCTGCCGCAGCTCATCGTTCCGGTCGCCGTCATCGTCTACAAGCAGTTCTTCGACCAGATCCCGAAGGAGTTCCGCGAGGCGGCGCTGATCGACGGCGCGAGCGAGTTCCAGCTCTTCTTCCGCATCTTCCTGCCGATGAACTGGGGCATCTCGACCGCGCTCGCGATCATCACCTTCATTGGCGCCTGGAACAACTTCCTCTGGCCGTTCCTGGTCGTCACGCAGCAGGAGATGATGAACGTCACCGTCGGCATCACGCAGGTGAAGGATGCGTTCGGCGTGCAATATGCCCGCAACCTCTCCGGCGCCGTGCTCGCCGCGCTGCCGGTCGCCCTCGCCTATCTGATCTTCCAGCGCCGCGTGACGGAAGCGATCATGCTGTCGGCGGGCATCAAGGGCTAGCGCCGGCCGATCCAGAACAAGCGGCGCTCCGATCCGCTGGGCGCCAGACGATCAACCCAGTCTTCTCGAAAGTTCTCCCATGCTGAAAGCCCGATTGACCGTCGACCGCGATTTCGTGATCTCCGATTTGGACCGGCGGGTGTTCGGCACCTTCGTCGAACATATGGGCCGCTGCGTTTATGGCGGCATCTATGAGCCGGGTCACCCGACCGCCGACGAGGATGGCTTTCGTGGCGACGTCCTGGAGCTGACGCGGGAACTCGGCACCACCATCACCCGCTATCCCGGCGGCAATTTCCTCTCCGGCTATAATTGGGAGGATGGCGTCGGCCCGAGCGATCAGCGCCCGGTGCGCCGCGATCTCGCCTGGTTCTCGACCGAGACGAACCAGTTCGGCACCAATGAATTCATGAAATGGTCGAAGAAGGCCGGCATCGAGCCGATGTTCGGCGTCAATCTCGGCACCAAGGGACCGGACGAGGCGCGGCAGTTCCTCGAATATTGCAACCACACCGGCGGCTCGGCGCTCTCCGACCTGCGCAAGAGCCATGGTTTCGAGAAGCCGCACGACATCAAGTTCTGGTGCCTCGGCAATGAGATGGATGGCCCCTGGCAGATCTGCCACAAGACCGCCGAAGAATATGGCCGCGTCGCGCTTGAGACCGCCAAGGTCATGCGCTGGGTCGATCCGACGATCCAGCTCGCCGCCTGTGGCTCGTCGCATCGCAACATGCCGACCTATGGCTCGTGGGAATATCAGGTCCTCGATCACTGCTATGACGAGGTCGATTTCATCTCGCTGCACACCTATTTCAACAACAACGCCGATTCCGCCTCGGAATATTTCGGCGTCATCGAGCTGCTCGACGCCTTCATCAAGGAGGTCGCGGCGATCTGCGACGCGGTCGGTGCCAAGCGCCGCTCGCACAAGAAGATCATGCTGTCGCTCGACGAATGGAACGTCTGGTACAAGACCCACAAGATCGAGCACATGCGCAAGCCCGGCTGGCCCGAGGCGCCGCCGCTGATCGAGGAAGTCTACAATGCCGAGGATGCGCTGATCGTCGGCGGCGCGCTGATCGCCATGCTCAACAATGCCGACCGCGTGAAGACGGCCTGCCTCGCGCAGCTCGTCAACGTTATCGGCCCGATCATGACCGAGACCGGCGGCGCCGCCTGGCGCCAGACGATCTTCCACCCCTTCGCGCTCGCCTCGAAATATGGCCATGGCCGCGTGCTGCGCGGCGTGGTCGATTCGCCGAGCTATTCCGCCAAGGCGTTCCCTGAGATCCCCTATCTCTATTCGACGGTGATCGATAATCCGGCCGATGGCACAACGACCATCTTCGCATTGAACCGCAGCCTGTCGGATTCGATGGAGGTCGATGTCGATCTGCGCGGCCTCGGCAAGGAGCGCTCGCTCGTCGCCGCGACCGAGATCCACCATTCGAATCTGAAGGCGGTCAACACCAAGGATGCACCGAACACCGTCGCACCCAAGACCAACTCGGATGTCGTCGTCGACGGCGAAAAGCTGCGCATCAAGCTGAAGCCGGCCTCCTTCAACGTCATCACGACCAAGGCTGCGCCGCAGGTGAACTGAGCGCCCGTCGAGTCCGTCTGTCTTTAGACGGGGTCCGCCAGCGCGGGCCCCGTTTTCGTCTGGAGAATGGTCGCGTCAGGCCTGCCGCGCCTCGAAGGCCGCGCGGGCCGCCTCGATCGCGGCGCGATTGTGCGCCGCCCAGATCCAGACGCCGCAAAAAGCCTCGCCCAGGCTGAGGCCGAGGCTGGTCAGCTCATATTCGACATGGGGCGGGATCACCGGCAGCACGGTCCGCGTCACCAGCCCGTCCGCCTCCATCTGGCGCAGCGTCTTGGTCAGCATCTTCTGGCTGATGCCGCCGATCAGTTCGCCGATCCGCGTGAAGCGCTGCCGCCCATGCTCGGCCAGCACCTCCAGCGCGAGCATGGTCCATTTGTCCGCCACGCGCCCGATGATCTGCCGCACCAGCGCTTCGAGCGCGGGGTCGAGCGGATCGGGATAGGTCTCGACCCGCATGGGGCGCGCATCCCGCGGAGGGACGAGCGCCGTCGGGCCAGGTTCCTGTGGCGATGATGCCGCTATTGTCATGCCTACACTCTCCGTTCGGTAAGTATGGCTCTTTCAGGTGCCTACTTTCCACTGGTTCGTAACCACCATAGATCAGCGGCGAAGCAGGAGAAACATCATGAAGACCACCGGGAATACGATCCTGATCACGGGCGGCGGCTCGGGCATCGGACAGGCGCTGGCCGTCGCGTTCCAGGCGCTCGGCAATCAGGTCATCATCGCCGGACGCCGTCAGTCGGCGCTCGACGAGACCGTGGCAGCCCATCCGGGCCTGCACTCCGTCGTGCTCGACATCGAGGATCACCAGTCCATCCGCGCCGTGGCGACCGAACTCGCCGCAAGCCATCCCTCGCTCAATGTCGTCATTCACAATGCCGGCATCATGCGGCCGGAGGATCTGCTCGCCCAGCCGGATGATCTGACTGATGCGGAAGCGACGGTGGCGACGAACCTGCTCGGCCCGATCCGTCTGACCGCGGCGCTGCTGCCGCATCTCCTGAAGCAGGAGCATGCCGCGATCCTGACCGTGTCGTCAGGGCTCGCCTTCCTGCCGATCGCCGCGACGCCGACCTATTGCGCGACCAAGGCGGCGATCCATTCCTACAGCCAGTCGCTGCGCTATCAGCTGCGCAATACGGCCATTCAGGTGCATGAGATCGTGCCGCCCTATGTGCAGACGGAGCTGATGGGACCGGGGCAGGCGAGCGACCCCGACGCGCTGCCGCTCAAGGACTTCATCGACGAGACGATGCGCCTGCTGCAGGCTGATCCGCATGCGGACGAGATCCTGGTCGAGCGGGTCAAGCCACTGCGCTTTGCCGAGGTGGATGGCCGCTTCGGCGCGGTGTTCGACATGCTGAACGGCGGCGGCCACTGATCGGCCGCCTGCCCGGTTCGCCGCATTGCAGGCGGTCGGCACAGGCCGTATGACTTTGCGCCATGGCTCTTCTCGATCTCGCCAATCCCACGCGCTTCATGACCCTGTCCGGTCGCCTGCTGCCCTGGTTCTGGGCGGTGACGGCGGCCGTGCTCGGTGTCGGGCTCTATCTCGCGCTCTTCGTCGCGCCGCCCGACTACCAGCAGGGCGAGACGGTCAAGATCATGTTCATCCATGTGCCCGCCGCCTGGCTCGCCATGTTCGGTTATGGGCTGATGGCGGTTTCGGCGCTGGGCACGCTGGTCTGGCGCCATCCGCTGGCCGATGTCGCGGCCAAGGCGACCGCGCCGGTCGGCGCCGCCTTCACGCTGGTCGCGCTCGTCACCGGCTCGCTCTGGGGCAAGCCGATGTGGGGCACCTGGTGGGAGTGGGATGCGCGCCTCACCTCGGTGCTGGTCCTTTTTCTCATGTATCTCGGGCTGATCGCGCTCTGGAATGCGATCGAGGACCCGAACAAGGCCGGCCGCGTCGCCGCCGTGCTGATCCTGGTCGGCTCGGTCAACCTGCCGATCATCAAATTCTCGGTCGATTGGTGGAACACGCTGCATCAGGGCGCGAGCGTGTTCCGCATGGGCGGCTCGACGATCGATGCGAGCCTGCTCTATCCGCTGCTGATCTGCGCGGTCGGCGCCACCTTCCTGTTTCTGACGCTGAGCCTGATGGCGATGCGCAACGAGATATTGCGCCGGCGTATTCGAGCGCTGCAGCTCGTCGCTGTCGCGAGCGCTCCGGGGGCAGGGGCGTGATCGATCTCGGTACTCATGCGGGCTTCATTCTCGCCGCCTATGGGCTGACCGTGCTGATCGTGCTCGGCCTCGTCGCCTGGATCCTGCTCGACGGCCGCGCCCAGCGCCGGCGGCTGCGCGATCTCGAGGCGCGTGGCGTCCGCCGTCGCTCGGCCGCGCGGGGAGGTCGCTCCCGATGAGCGCAGAATCCGCAAATCGCCCGGCGAAGCCCCCGCGCTCGTTCGGCCGTAAGGTCGCCATCGCCGCGCCGCTTGTCCTGTTCGGCCTCGTCGCCATCGTCTTCCTGGTGAAGCTCGAACAGGGCGGCGACCCCTCGATCGTCCCCTCCGCGCTGGTCGGCCGACCGGCCCCGGCGACCGACCTGCCGCCGCTCGCCGGCTCCGGCGTGCCCGGGCTGCCGTCATCGCTGTTCGGCGGCAATGATGATGGCAATGCGGGTGGCAAGGCTAATGGCAACCCCGGCAAGCCGACCCTGGTCAATGTCTGGGCGTCCTGGTGCGTGCCCTGCCGCGAGGAGCATCCCGTGCTGGAGACGCTGGCGCGCGACCCGCGCATCCGCCTGGTCGGGATCAACTACAAGGATCAGCCCGAGAACGCGGCCCGCTTTCTCGGCCAGCTCGGTAATCCGTTTTCGGCGATCGGCGTCGACAAGACCGGTCGCACCGCGATCGACTGGGGCGTCTATGGCGTGCCGGAGACCTTCCTGGTCGGACCGGACGGGATCATCCGCTACAAGTTCATCGGCCCGCTCAGCCCGGAAAGCCTGGCGAAGGTGCTGATGCCGGAGATCGAAAAGCTCATCGCCCCGAGCGCCACGCCGTAGCGCCCGGTTCTTCAACGTGTTGTTCTGATTGCTCTTTTACGCGAGCCGCTATTTGGGCTGCTCGTCGGGGATGGTCGTCCGCGTGATCAGCGGCAGCTGCGACAGGGTGAAGACGAGGGTCAGCGGCATGATGCCGAAGACCTTGAACTGCACCCAGACATCGGTCGAGAACATCCGCCAGATCACTTCGTTCAGGACAGCGAGCAGCAGGAAGAATAGGCCCCAGCGGAAGGTCAGCACGCGCCAGCCTTCATCGGTCAATTTGAAAACAGAATCAAAGACATAGCCGAGAAGCGAGCGGCCGAAGAGCAACCCGCCGAGCAGCACGGCGCCAAACAGCGCGTTGACGATCGTCGGCTTCATCTTGATGAAGGTGTCGTCGTGCAGCCAGAGCGTCAGTCCGCCGAACACCACGACGACGATGCCCGTCACGAGCGGCATGATCGGCAACCGTCGCGTGATGACTAGAGAAGCTGCCAGCGCCGCGAGCGTCACGACCATGAAAGCCCCGGTCGCCCAGTAGATTCCGTATCGCGCATTGGCGAAAAAGAAGACGCCAAGCGGCCCCAGTTCGAGCAAGAGCTTCAAAATGGGGTTCAGTTCCTTGCGCTTCGGGTCGTTCGGAGCGCGTTCGATCTCGATCGTCATGGCCGGCTTTCGTCGTTCGTCATCCCGAAATAGGGCAGGAATTGCGCCGGGTCTATGGCGTCGTTCACGTCGCGAGCCCGGCGATGGCGCGGGCGAAATCCTCGGCTTCGAAGGGCTCCAAATCGTCCATGCCTTCGCCGACGCCGATGAAATGAATCGGCAGCCGGTATTTCGCGGCAATCGCCACCAGAATACCGCCGCGCGCCGTGCCGTCCAGCTTGGTCATGACGAGGCCGGTCACCCCGGCCGTCCGGCCGAAGATCTCGACCTGCTGCAAGGCGTTCTGTCCTGTGGTCGCGTCCAGCGTCAGCAGGACGGTATGGGGAGCCGTCGGGTCCTGCTTCTTGATCACGCGGATGATCTTCTCCAGCTCCGCCATGAGCTCGGTGCGGTTCTGAAGCCGCCCGGCCGTATCGATCATGAGCACGTCGGTGCCGGCAGCCTGGGCGTCGCGCAGGGCGTCGAAGGCGAGGCCGGAGGCGTCGGATCCGATCGCCCGCGCCACGACCGTGCACCCCGTGCGCTCGCCCCAGATCTTCAATTGCTCGACGGCGGCGGCGCGGAAGGTGTCGCCGGCGGCCAGCATCACCGAGCGGCCCTCCGCGCGGAGCTTGGCGGAAAGCTTGCCGATCGTTGTCGTCTTGCCGGTGCCGTTGACGCCGACCACCAGGATGACATGCGGCTTGCGGGCGGAGTCGATCACGAGGGGTATCGCCACCGGAGCGAGAACCTTGGTGACCTCCTCGGCGAGGATCGCCTTCACATCCGCGTCGTCGATTTCCTTGTCGTATCGTCCCTTGGCGAGCGCCTGGGTGATCGCGCTCGCCGTAGCGAGGCCGAGATCGGCCTGGATCAGGACATCCTCGAACTCCTCCAGCGTCGCGGCGTCCAGCTTCCGCTTGGTGAAGACGGAGGTGATGCTCTCGGACAGCGCGCTCGACGAGCGGGCGAGGCCCGCCTTGAGCCGCTGGAACCAGTTCATCCGTGGCGGGGCAGGCTGTGCCTCGATTTCGGGCTCGGGTTCAGGCGGAAGGGGCTGCGGCTCCGGCAGGACAGCGCCGAGAATCGGCACCTCTTCAATCGCGATCGCGACTTCCCGGGCGGCATGGTCTTCCGTGTCGGGTTTGGGGCTCTTGTCGCCACCACCGAAGAACCGGCGGAACAACCCCTTCTTTTCCTCTGACATCAGGCAGCCTTTTCAACGGGTTGGGCGATGAGGCCTTGTGCGGTCCGGCCGGTGATCCGTGCCTCGACCAGCGCTCCGGCGGGAACGTCCGGCATGACGACCGGTGCGAAATGCTCGGTCCGGCCGACGCCGCCCCGCTCCATCAGCACGCGGCGCCGGGCGCCGATCTCACGGTCCATATAGTGTTCGAGCGCGCTGGCGCCGCGGGCGCGCAGCCTTGCGGCGCGCTCCTTGATCGTCGCGGCGCCGATCTGCGGCATGCGGGCGGCGGGCGTGCCGGGGCGGGGCGAAAACGGGAAGACATGCAGATGCGTCAGCCCGCAATCCTCGACGAGGGCGAGCGAGTTCTGGAACATCACCTCGGTCTCGGTTGGAAAACCCGCAATGATATCGGCGCCGAAGACCGCGTCAGGCCGTGCGCGCCGGACGTCATCACAGAAGCGGACGGCATCGGCGCGCAAATGGCGCCGCTTCATCCGCTTCAGGATCATGTCGTCGCCTGCCTGCAGCGAGAGATGGAAATGCGGCATCAGCCGTTCTTCGTTCGCGATGACGCCGAGCAACGCATCGTCGACCTCGATCGTGTCGAGAGAGGAGAGGCGCAGGCGCGGCAGTTCAGGAACCAGCTTCAGGATCGTCGCGACCAGCTTGCCGAGGCTCGGCCGGCCCGGGAGATCGGCGCCATAGGCCGTGATGTCGACGCCCGTCAGCACGATTTCGGCGTGACCCGTCTGCGTCAGGTGCCGGATCTGCTCGATCACCGCACCCATCGGAACCGAGCGCGACGGGCCGCGGCCGAACGGGATGATGCAGAAGCTGCAGCGATGATCGCAGCCATTCTGGATTTCGACAAAAGCGCGCGTGTGCCCGTCCATGCCAGCGACCAGATGGCCGGCCGTCTCCGTCACCGTCATGATGTCGGCGACGCGCGCCTTCAGCGTCTCGCCAAGGCCGAAATCGCCGCCGCGATAGGCGTCGGCCGAGAGCTTTTCCTGATTGCCGAGCACTATGTCGACTTCGGGCATGGCGGCGAAGGCAGCCGGATCGACCTGGGCCGCGCAGCCGGAAACGATGATGCGCGTTCCCGGCCGCTCGCGGCGGGCACGGCGGATCGATTGCCGGGCCTGACGAACAGCTTCGGTGGTCACGGCGCAGGTGTTGAAGACGATGGCGTCGTCGAGGCCCGCCTCATGGGCGCGCGTGCGCATCACCTCGGATTCGAGCGTGTTGAGGCGGCAACCGAATGTGACGATATCGACGGTCATGAAGCCATGGGTCAGGGCCGGTGAACGGCCGGCCTGTTTCTCATGCGGTATATGGCGGAAATGGCCGGGAAAGGCCACCCGTCAGGCGCGAAGGACGACGCTTTCCGGGTTGACGGAGATCGTCAGCGGAGCGCCGAGGCTGATCACGCCCTCATGTTCGAACGCGGCCGCGCCGGTCATGAGGATATGGTCGTCATCACGCCACTGGATGTTGAGCACACCGCCGGGCAGCGTCACATCGACATTCCGGCCCGTGCGTCCCGTTCGCGCGGCGGCCACGGCGACGGCGCAGGCGGCCGAGCCGCAGGCGAGCGTCAGGCCCGCGCCGCGCTCCCAGACCCGCAGCGTGATCGCGTGGTCGGAGGTGACCGCCGCCAGCGAGATATTGGCGCGTTCGGGAAAGAGCGGATGGTGTTCGAGGATCGGTCCGATCCGGCCCAGATCGTAGGCATAGGGATCATCGACCCAGAAGATCGCATGCGGGTTGCCGACATTGACGACCGACGGCGCGCTCAGGATCGGCGCGTCGGCGGGCCCAAAGTCGAGCTCGATCGCGCGGGTATCGTCGAACGACTTCGAGAGCGGGATATCGGCCCAGCCAAAGCGTGGGGTTCCCATGTCGACGGTAATGGCGTCGGCGCCATGCGCCTGCACGTCGAGCAGGCCGGCCGATGTTTCGAGCCTGAAATCGCTCTGGCCCGATTCGCGCTGCAGGACGAGCGCGACGCAGCGCGTGCCATTGCCACAGGCGCCGGAGGTGGATCCGTCCGTATTGAAGATCGTCATGAACGCTTCGGTGCCGGCGGTGCGTGCGGGCTCGATCACCATCAACTGGTCGAAAGCCGTGCGCGGGTCGGCGGCGATGGCGCGTGCTTCGTCCGCGCCGAGCCGGCGCGAGCCGGCGCGCAGATCGAGCACGGTGATCGCGTTGCCAATGCCATTCATCTTGGCGAAGGGTGCATTCATGACAGCGTTCCAACCTCTATCCGCCTCTATATGGCGGAAGCTTCGCGCAATTAAAACACCGGCGGGGTGATGCAGCGCCGCCCGTTTGTGCTATCGGCTGCCAACTCCCCTTTCAGCAACAGAGCAAGACAGCGATGACCCCCGTCAAGGACAGCAACGGCACCACACTCAGCGACGGCGATTCGGTCACGCTGATCAAGGACCTGAAGGTCAAGGGAACGTCGACCACGCTGAAGCGCGGCACCATGATCAAGAATATCCGCCTGACCGATGACCCGGCCGAGATCGAATGCAATGCCGAGAAGATCAAGGGGCTGGTGCTTCGGACCGAATTTCTGAAGAAGGCCTGAGGCGGCGCTGGTTTCTGCCGAATTTTCGCGCGCGCTCAAGCCGTTCCGGCCGTGGCGGATCGGCAATTCCGCGAAAGCGATTGACGTATCGATCTCAGGGGCTAGCTTCGACGTCTCATCCGGGAGGAACGGACGCGAGCCATGATCGGGATTGGGCGGCTTGGCCGGAACTTCTCGGGTTCCATTTGATTGCAGCTGGAACGTGCCGACGCGGCACATGACCATGCCCCGCCCCTAGGCTCCCGCTGGACATTTCATGTCGCTCGATATCGCCACGCGCGTCTACAATCACGGCTTCCGCATCGATCCGATCGTCCGGACGCTGCTCGATACCGATTTCTACAAGTTCCTGATGCTGCAATTGATCCGCGAGACGTCCCCGGACGTCCGCGCTACATTTGGCCTGATCAACCGCACCAAATCGGTTCGCCTCGCCGACGTCATCGACGAGCGGGAGCTGCGCGACCAGCTCGACCATGCACGGACTTTGCGGTTCCAGAAGAACGAGTTGATCTGGCTCGCCGGCAATACGTTCTATGGCGTGAAGCAGATCTTCAAGCCGGATTTTCTCGAATGGCTCGAGAACTTCCAGCTGCCAGAATACGACCTTCGGCGCACCGATGACGGGCAATATGAACTGCTCTTCGAAGGGCTCTGGAGCGATACGACGCTCTGGGAGGTGCCCGCGCTCGCGATCGTGAGCGAATTGCGCGCCCGCGCCGCGATGAAGGGCATGAGCCGGTTCGAGCTCGATGTGCTCTATGCGAAGGCCAAGGCCAAGCTCTGGGGCAAGATCGAGCGGCTGCGCGTGCTCGGCCAGGAAGGACCGCTCAAGATCGCCGATTTCGGCACGCGGCGCCGACATGGCTTCCTCTGGCAGAAATGGTGCGTCGAGGCGTTGCAGGAGGGGCTCGGCGACAATTTCGTCGGTACGTCCAACGTCAAGATGGCGATGGATTCCGGCTTGGAGGCGATCGGCACCAATGCGCATGAATTGCCCATGGTCTATGCCGCGCTCGCCAATGACGATGCGGAGCTGCATCAGGCGCCCTATAACGTGTTGCGCGACTGGCAGCAGATGTATGACGGCAACCTGCTCGTCATCCTGCCAGATACCTATGGCACCGCCGATTTCTTGCGCAATGCGCCGGATTGGACACTCGCCTGGAAGGGTATCCGCCCGGATTCCCGCCCCCCCATCGAGGGCGCCGAGGAAGCGATCGCCTGGTGGGAATCGCACGGCCTCGATCCGCGTGACAAATTGATCGTGCTTTCGGACGGCATGGATATCGACATGATCGAGGAGGCGGCGCGGAAGCTGCGCGGCCGCGTCAACCTGTCGATCGGCTGGGGCACGCATGTCACCAATGACTTCCGCGACTGTGCGCCCGACGGCAAGGACGATCGGTTGCAGGCGATTTCGCTTGTCTGCAAGGTGGTGGAAGCCAATGGCCGCCCCGCGGTGAAGCTCTCGGACAATGCGAATAAGGCGACCGGACCGGCCGAGGAAATCGAACGCTACCGCCGCGTCTTCGGACAGAAAAAACTCGCGACGCAGCCCGTGCTGGTCTAGCTCCGCAGTTGCCGCCGGCTTTGATCATACAATAATATGATGAAAGCCGGTTCGGCCAAGGACCGGCGTCCGAGGGAGGACGGCGGCATGGAGTATGACTACATCATCGCGGGTGGCGGTTCGTCCGCCTGCGTGGCCGCGACGCGGCTCGTGCGCGACCATGGCGCGCGGGTGCTGCTGATCGAGCGCGGCCCGGCGCATTACGCCCGCATCATGCGCATGCCGGCCGGCTACATGAAATATCTCGGCCGCGACGATTTCCTCGAGATGCACGAGCCCGTGCCGCAGCCGCAGCTCGGCGGCCGGGCCCCGATCGTGCCACAGGCCAAGGTTCTGGGCGGCGGCTCCTCGGTCAACGCCATGGTGTATATGCGGGGCCAGCGCGAGGACTATGACGGCTGGGACGCCATGCTCGGTGGCCATTCCGGCTGGTCCTATGGCGAGATGCTGCCGCATTTTCGCGCGCTGGAGCACAATACGAAGTTCAACGACGCCTATCACGGCATTGATGGCGGGCTCTGGGTCTCCGATCCCGGCTCGACCTGCAAGATGACGGAAGCCTTCATCCTGGCGGCGCAGGGCGCGGGCATCCCCTATAATCCCGATTTCAATGGCGCGCGGCAGGCTGGCGTCGGCATCATGCAGCACACCATGGGCCGAATGCGGGGCCGGATGGAGCGCTGCGACGCCGTCACCGCCTTCCTGTCGCAGGTGATGGGTGATCCGAGGCTCACCGTGGTGACCGATGCGCTCGTCACGCGCATCATCGTCGAGAAGGGTCGCGCGGTCGGCATCGAGTACAAATTCGGCAATGCGCTTGTCACCGCGCATGCGGCCGCCGAGGTCCTCGTCGCGACGGGCAGCTACAACACCGCCAAGCTGCTGATGCTGTCCGGCATCGGCCCGGCCGACCATCTCGCCGAGCACGGCGTCAAGGTCGTCGCCGACCTGCCCGGCGTCGGGCAGAGCCTGAATGATCATCATGAAGTGCCGGTGATCTGCTCGACCAAGGGCGCCTTCGGCTATTTCGGCGAAGATACTGGCTGGCCGATGGTGAGGAACGGGCTGCAATATCTGGCCTTCGGCACCGGGCCGGTGACCACGACCGGCATCGAATCCTGCGCCTTCTATGACCCCGATGGGGGCGAGCGGCCAACGATCCAGCTCTATTGCGCGCCGATCGTCTATCTGGACCGCGACATCACCACCATGAAGCCGACGCACGGCGTCACGCTGACGTCCTGCCTGCTCCGGCCGAAGGCACGCGGCACGGTGAAGCTGCGCTCGACCGATCCGGCGGCGCGGCCGCTGGTCGATTCGAACTTCTTTGGCGATCCGGACGATCTGCGCCTGACGATCGCCTCGCTCCGCTTTGCGCGTGAACTGCTTGCGACCGCGCCGGTCGGCGCGATGATCCATGACGAGATGCTGCCGGGTGCCGGCAAGACCTCCGATGCCGAGCTCGCGGCGTTCTGCAGCCAGACGGTGAAGACGAACTATCACCCGACCGGCACGGCGCGGATGGGGCGCGATGACGACCCGATGGCGGTGCTCGATACAAGGCTGCGCGTCCGGGGCGTCGATGGCCTCAGGGTGATCGATTGCTCCGCCATGCCGGCCGTGCCGTCCGGCAATACCAATGCGCCAGTGATGGCGCTCGGCGACCGGGCTGTCGCCTTCATCACGGGCGAGGCGGTTTAAGCGGACGCCAGGCGCGGGCTGTTGAAATCGAGCGACCGCAGGCCGCGCTGTATCTGGGGATCGCGCATGACGAGGTCCCAGATCAACCCGCTGCGGTAATTCTCGATCATGATGATGATCGGGCCCTGGTCGATTGCCAGATGCGTCTTCGCATACCAGCCGACGCTTTCATTGAAGGCGTCGGTGAAGCCGTAATCGCGCCAGATGTGCGCGCCGAGATCGTCGTGGAAATGGCGGATCGCCCGCATGCTCGCTTCCGGCAGATAGGGGAAGCTCGACAGCGCCGCAGTGGGCGTGATCACGCCCAGATCATTGTCCGGCGCATGGGCGGAGTAGCCCTGGTCATTGTCGCTCGCCGTCAGGCCCCAGCAATCCGGTCCATAGCCGGCAAACTTGTTAGGGTTACGGACGCAGTGCTCGTAGTTGATGCGGGTATGGGCGACGTTCTGCGCCCAGTAGTCGGCATAGCGATCGACGAGGCCGCGCGGATCGAGACCCAGGAACGAATAATGCGCGAAGAAGAGGGGCCCGCCGCCATCAGGGCCGAGCGGCAGCTCGATATCGTAGAAGCGGCGTCGGTTCAGGAACGTCCGGCTCTGGGTGAAGCCATTGTGATAGACTGCCGGCACGATCGCATGCTGTGGCGCGCCGGCCGCCAGAACGAAGGCGATCAGGCATTCGTTCCAGCCGAGAATCTCGTGGTTCATGATCCAGCCCTGGTTCGGGCTCCAGTGCCAGTAGAGCGCTTCGCGGCCGTCGCGGGTGAACCAGTCCCATTCGACGCCGCTGCAGAGACCGTCGATCAGGCCACGGATCTGGACCTCGTCTCCTTCGCCGACGAAGTAATTGCGCGCGGCGATCAGGCCCTGCAGCAGCAGCGCGGTCTCGATGATGTCGGCGCCGTCGTCGCGACGGCCGAAGGGGAGCGTGGCGCCGGTCGTGCCGTTCAGGAAATGCGGGAAGGCGCCGTGATAGGATGGCGTGCGCCAGAGAAAGCGAACCATCTTCAGGAGCCGCTCGACAGCCGCCGCGCGGCTCACCCAGCCGCGTTCGACGGCGACGATGATCGCCATGACGCCGAAGCCGGTGCCGCCGGTCGCGCACCATTCGTCGTCCCCGAGCGTCCGGTCGCGGATGAGCCCGGAAACGGGATGGGCGAAATCCCAGAAATAGCGGAAGGTCTGGCGCTGGACGAGATCGAGCAGCGCGTCGTCCGAAAGGCGCTCCTGCTGCGCGGGCTTGGCATGCCGGCTTCGTGTCATGAGGGTGTTCCGGGCGCTGTCTCGATCGCCGCGGCGGTGTCGTCGGCAATGTGTTCAGGTTCAGCTGGTTCGACGAGAACCAGATTGGCCGTGCGATTGTAGAAATCACCGGCGGATGGGCGCGCCGAGACCGTGACCAGGGCCGATTTCGCGAGATCGGTTTCGAGGATCGAGCGGAAGATCGCGCGCTGTTCGTCGTCGAGCGTGTCGATCGACTGCTCGCTGAAGATCCATTGCGGCTTGAGCAGGAGCAGGCGCGCGAAGGTCAGGCGTTCCTCGTCGTCGGATGAGAGCTCGCGGCCCCATCGCGACTTGCGGTCCAGCGATGGCTTGAGGCGCGAGAGGCCGACGCGGTCGAGCGCGGCGCCAAGGTCGCCGTCCGAGAGGCCTGATCCCGAAGTCGGATAGGTGAGGGCGGCGCGCAGCGGTCCGTCCGGCACATAGGGGCGTTCGGGCAGGAACATCGCCTTGCTGCGGGCCGGCAGCAGGATGGTGCCGGATCCCCATGGCCAGAGGCCCGCCAGTGCCGAGAAGAGGGCGCCGCGTCCCGATCCGGTCCGATCGACGATCAGCATGCGGTCGCCGGGCAGAATGTCGATTTCCGGCTGGTCGAGCCGCGCCCTATTGTCGGTCCAGCGCACCGAGACGTCGCGCAGGGAAAGACCATCCATTGGATCGGGTTCATAGGCGATCCGACCGGCGCCGTTGCGCTGGTCTTCGAGTGACGTCAACGCCTCGCGGAAGCTCATGACGCGGGAGAGCGTCGCGCGCCAGTCGGCGATGGCGCTGAAATTGTCGACGAACCAGCGCAGTGAATTCTGCACCTGGTTGAAGGCACCGACGACCATCATCAGCTGCCCGAAGGAAAGCTGGCCGCCGAAATAGCCGGGGGCGGCGATGACGATCGGCGCCACGATGCCGACCCAGCCATAGCCGGCCGTGACCCAGGTCAGCCGCGCGATCGAATCGACGAGCCGGCGCATGACGGCGAGCAGCCGCTCGAGCTCTTCGTTGAGGCGGCCCCGTTCATCCGCCTCGCCGGCATTGAGGACGATGCCATTGGCGTTCTCGCTGACCTGGACCAGGGCGAAGCGCATGTCCGCCTCGCGCGCATAGCGTTCGACGCCGATATTGATCAGCGGCCGGCCGACGCGCCAGGACACCCAGGAGCCGGTTGCGGCATAGATCAGCGCGCACCACACCATATAGCCCGGGATGACGATGCTCATGCCGTCGATGACGAGCGCGATGCCGCTCGAAAGGCTCCAGAGCACCGTAATGAAGCTGACGAGCAGCAATGAGGACTGGAGCAGGCCGATGCCGAGCCCGGCTGTCAGCTCCGCGAGATGGCGCGCATCCTCGTGCACGCGCTGGTCCGGGTTGATGCCGATGTCGCCGGCGTCGCGGAGCAGGACCAGCCGCCGCGGCTTCAGCCATTGGCTGATCAGGTCACGCGTCAGCCATTTGCGCGACTGCAGCTTGATCATCTGGTCGAGCCAGGTCTGCGCGACATTGAGGGCGAGCAGCACGCCGGCAATGCCGCCGAACACCATCAGGTAGAACAGGAAGGACGGAACGTTCTTCTGCTCGATCGCGTCATAGAACGGCTTGTTCCAGGCATTGAGCACGATCTGCATGCCCGATGTCGCGATGATCACCGTGACCATGCCGACAGAGAGCAGCACGAAGGTGCTCCGCCCCGACGAGTGCCAGAGCGCCGACATGAAGGCGGTAAACTGTCGAATCAGCTCCTCTATCTCGCCGCGCATGTCCAGTTCAGGCGCTTCGCCAGTAGAGTCGTCGGGTCGTTCCGTCATTGAATCAGGGTCCGGATCACGTCGCCAAGCATACCAATCGGCGCGTGAAAATCTTCCTGCAATCTTTCTGGCGCTTAAATTCGATGCAGCGCCGTGATCAATTCAGCGCGTCGGCCGTGCGCGTGAGCGCCCGGCGGCGGATATCGCGGCAGGCAAATGGACGCTATAGAAGCGCGTAGTGCGGGCAGGAGAGCGGCATCGTGTCGATCTACGACATCTTCGTCATCGGTGGCGGCGTGAATGGTTGCGGCGTCGCCCGCGATGCGGTCGGGCGCGGCTATTCGGTCTTCCTGGCCGAGATGAACGATCTGGCGAGCGGCACGTCCTCGGCGGCGACCAAGCTCATCCATGGCGGGCTGCGCTATCTTGAATATTACGAGTTCCGCCTGGTGCGCGAGGCGCTGATGGAGCGCGAGGTGTTGTGGGCCAACGCGCCGCACATCATCCATCCGCTCCGCTTCGTGCTGCCGCATCACAAGGGCCTGCGCCCGGCCTGGCTGCTGCGGCTCGGGCTCTTCATCTATGACCATCTCGGCGGCCGCAAGGCGCTGCCGGCGACCCGCACGCTCGATTTGCGGTCGGACCCGGCGGGCAAGCCGCTGAAGCCGCTCTATCATCGTGCCTTCGAATATTCCGATTGCTGGGTCGACGATGCCCGGCTGGTCGCGCTCAATGCGCGCGATGCCGTCGATCGCGGCGCGATCCTGCGGACCCGGACGAGGGTCGAATCCGTCGAGCGGCGAATTGACCATTGGTCGGTCCGCATCCGCGACACGGTCTCCGGTCAGGAGGAGACGGTTCTGGCGCGCTTCGTGGTCAATGCGGCGGGGCCATGGGTCGACCGCGTGCTGCGGGCCGTCGGTAATGGCGAGACGGAGCACAATGTCCGCCTCGTCCAGGGCAGCCATATCATTGTTCCCAAGCTCTACGACCATGACCGCTGCTATTTCTTCCAGAATGCCGATAACCGCATCATCTTCGCCATTCCCTACGAGAACGATTTCACGCTGATCGGCACGACTGATCGCGACTATGCGGCCGACCCGGCCAAGGTCGCGATCAGCGATGAGGAGATCGATTATCTCTGCGCAGCGGCGAGCGAGTACTTCCGGGCGCCGATCCGGCGCGAGTCGATCGTCTGGACCTATTCCGGTGTTCGCCCGCTCTATGACGACCACGCCACCAGCGCGCAGGAGGCGACGCGCGACTATGTGCTGAAGGTCGACGGGGAGGGCGCCGAGCCCCGGATGCTGAACGTCTTCGGTGGCAAGATCACGACCTATCGTCGGCTGGCGGAGAGCGTGCTCGCCAAGATCGAGCCGATCCTTGGCCGGCGCGGCCCGGCCTGGACCGCCAAGGCAGCCCTGCCCGGCGGCGACTTTCCGATCAACGGCAAGCCCGCTCTGGTCGACACGCTCGCGCGCGACTATCCGGGCCTGCCGAGGGCGCTTCTGGTTCGTCTCGTCGGCCATTACGGCACGCGGGCGCGCATGATCCTTGGCGAGGCGCATTCGGAGGCTGATCTGGGCCGGGCCTTCGGTGCCGGCCTGTCGGAGGCGGAGGTTCGTTATCTGATCCGCGAGGAGTGGGCGCGGACCGCGACGGACGTTCTTTGGCGGCGGTCGAAGCTCGGCCTGCGGCTGTCGGCGGAGGAGGTTGCGGCACTCGAGGTCTTCATGGCCGAGATCGCCGATGAGGCGCTGAGCGCCGCCGCCCAATAAGAGACGGAATGCCCGGGAGGATTTGATGGGTGACTTTGTCCTGGCGATCGACCAGGGGACGACTTCGACGCGGGCCATCGTCTTCGATGGCGATTATCGGGTCCGTGGCATGGGCCAGCAGGAATTCCGGCAGCATTTTCCGCGCTCGGGCTGGGTCGAGCATGATCCGGAAGATATCTGGCGCACGACCGTCGAGACGTTGCGTTTCGCGCTCGCCGATGCCGCCTTGGCCATCAGCGACATAGCCGCCATCGGCATCACCAACCAGCGCGAGACGACGCTCATCTGGGACCGCGAGACCGGCAGGCCGATCCACAACGCCATTGTCTGGCAGGACCGCCGCACCGCAGATCTCTGCAACCGGCTGAAGGCGGAGGGCGCGGAAAAGACCGTGACCGAGAAGACGGGCCTGCTGCTCGATCCCTATTTCTCCGGCACCAAGATCGCCTGGATCCTCGATCATGTGGAGGGCGCACGGGCGCGGGCCGAGCAGGGGGCGCTCGCCTTCGGCACGGTCGACAGCTTCCTGCTCTGGCGCCTCACCGGCGGCGCTGTCCATGCGACCGATGCGACCAACGCCTCACGGACGTTGCTCTACAATATCGCCGCCGGCGCATGGGACGATGAGCTTCTCGACCTTTTGCGCGTGCCGCGCGCGCTGCTGCCCGACGTGCGCGATTCGGCCGCCGATTTCGGCCTGACGGATCCGGCGGTCGTCGGGGCCGCGGTACCGATCGCGGGAATCGCCGGCGACCAGCATGCCGCGACGCTCGGGCAGGCCTGCTTCGAGCCCGGCATGATGAAGTCGACCTATGGCACCGGCTGCTTCGCGCTCCTCAATACCGGGGCGGAGATGGTGCCGTCGCGCAACCGCCTGCTCACGACTATCGCCTACCAACTCGACGGCAAGCCGACCTACGCGCTGGAAGGGTCGATCTTCGTCGCTGGTGCCGCCATCCAGTGGCTGCGGGACGGGCTGCACCTGATCGAGCGGGCGGATCAATCCGGCCCGCTGGCGGAACAGGCCGATCCGCACCAGAACGTCTATCTCGTGCCGGCCTTTACGGGCCTCGGCGCCCCGTGGTGGGATGCGGATGCGCGGGCGGCACTCTTCGGCCTGACCCGCGCAACGGGCCCGGCCGAACTCGTTCGCGCCGCGCTCGAATCCGTCTGCTACCAGACATGCGACCTGCTCGACGCGATGAAGCGCGACTGGACCGGCGGCAGCGAAACCGTTCTCAGGGTCGATGGCGGCATGGTGGCGAGCGACTGGACCATGCAGCGCCTGGCCGACCTTCTCGACGCACCGGTCGACCGGCCGCTCGTCCTGGAGACGACGGCGCTCGGCGCGGCCTGGCTTGCGGCCCGCCAGCGCGGTATCTGGCCCGACAAGGACGGCTTCGCGCGGGATTGGCGCCGCGATACACGCTTCAAGCCCGGCATGAAGGCGGATGAGCGGGCCACAAAGCTCGCAGGCTGGCACGACGCCGTCCGCCGAACGCTGACGCATTGAGCGGCAAATCGGCGACGGGGCGGCTTTTGTCTTGTCTCTGCCTTCGAAACATTAAGAATGCCGGGCTATAGCTGCTGTTTCGGAAGAGCAACGGATATCGGGCCGTCAGCGGATGGCTGCCTTTTCTTGGGCTGACCGATCGGGGTTCTTCATTCATCGCGCCAATCATTCGGAGTTCGACATGGCAAGGCCGGCTACCGCCAGGAAACTGGATATTGCGGAGATCGCGAAGAAGTACGATCGGGTGGCGCTGGTCTTCCAGGGCGGCGGCGCGCTTGGCGCCTATCAGGCGGGCGTGTATCAGGCGCTGGCGGCCGCCGGCTGCGAGCCGACCTGGCTGTCCGGCGTGTCCATTGGCGCCATCAACGCCTCGATCATTGCCGGCAATCGCCCCGAGGATCGCATTCCCCGGCTGCGCGCATTTTGGGAGACGGTCTCGGGCCAGAGCATTTGGCCGATGAAGCCGCAGGGCGACATCTTCCACGACATGCGCAACCGCATCAGTTCGGCCATCACGGTCGCCTATGGCCGGCCCGGCTTCTTCCGGCCGCGCCCGGTCAATCCCTGGCTGCTGCCCGCCGGCGCCGAGGGCGCGACCAGCTTCTACGATACGGCCGATCTTCGCGCGACGCTCGAAAAGCTCATCGATTTCGACATTCTGAACGATGGTACGAAGCGGCTCAGCGTCGGCGCCGTCAATGTGCAGACCGGAAACTTCGTCTATTTCGATACGGACGAGATCGAGCTCGGGCCGGAGCACATCATGGCGAGCGGCGCGCTGCCGCCCGCTTTGCCGCCGGTCAAGATCGAGGGTGAATTCTATTGGGATGGCGGCATCGTCTCGAACACGCCGCTGCAATATCTGCTCGACCAGGACGAGGATCGAAGCTCGCTCGTGTTCCAGGTCGATCTGTTCAGTGCGCTCGGCAATCTGCCGCGCAGCATGGGGCAGGTGCTGGGGCGCCACAAGGACATCATGTATTCGAGCCGTACGCGGCAGAACACCGACAATTTCAGCCGCATCCACGGCTTGAAGCAGCATCTGCTGGATGCGCTGAAGCGCCTTCCCGACGACAAGATCACCGACGAGGAACGGGCGATGATCGCCGATTTCTCCGAGCCCGGCCTCGTCAACATCGTTCACCTGATCTACCAGCACAAGAATTACGAGGGTCAGGGCGCCGACTACGAGTTCTCGAATCTCTCGATGAACGAACATTGGGAGACAGGTCTCGAAGACACGGCCCGGACGCTGCGTCATGGTGACTGGCTGCTGCCGCCCACCCATGCGCGCGGCGTTTCCATCCATGACCTGCACCGCGACGACCCGACCTGAAGCCGTCGGATCGGCGGGGAAAAAAGGGCAGAATACCAACAAATCCAACTGTTTGGATTCTGCTTTCATCAACGATTGCGACCTAGGACTGACCGTGAAAATGCGAACCACCATTTTCAGGAGCAGTCATGAGGATGCGGCGCGAAATCGGATCTGTCGGCCAGAAACGGCCGATGGAATCCAAGCTGAAACGGCGCCGGGGGCCGGGCAGCGACCCGCGTGGCGACACCGCCAGGCTCGAGGCGCAGCGGCTCGAACTCACCGATGAGGAGCGCGCCCGCTTCGAGGGTGACGCCGGCCTGACGACGGACCTCGATGGCCACGAGGCTTTCCGGGGGCTCACCTATGCCGAATCGCTCGAATATATCGTGCTGATGCGCCGTGGCCTGGAGAATGAGGACAGCGCGTTCATGCGCTATGTCGAGCTGGGCGATCGCCATGCGGCGGCCCAGAACGCGCGGGTCCCTTCGCCCGGTACGCCCTGAGGGGGTCTTCGCGCGCTTCCCGTGCTATGAACCGCCCGACGGATGCCATGGTTCCGCCACGGATACTGGTGAGAACAGTTTCGGGAATACGCGTTGCAACTGGCAATGTATATTTGCCGGCGATGCGGGGTTATTAAGTTCTTCTGTGCTCTTGAGATTGGGGGGAGACGAATGTCTCGCTATCGTTACGCCGTCGTGCTTGCGCTCGCCGCAAGCGCCTTGTCGCCCGTTGCATTGCCGCCGTTTGCCGGCGCGGCTTTTGCGCAGGAGGCCGCCGCGCCGGCGCCGTCTGCTTCCGCCGTCCTGGCCTGGCCGCGCAGTTTCGACGTCGCGGGGAAGGTCCTGCAGGTCTACCAGCCACTGATCGAGAACTGGAACGGCGATCAGATCTCCGGCCGCGCCGCCGTGGCGCTCGGCCCCAAGGATGGCACGCCGGTCTATGGCATCGCCCGCTTCACCGCCCATGTCGAGATCGACAAGCCCTCGCGCCTCGCCGTGCTCGGCCCGATCTCGATCGACCGGGTGGACGTGCCGACCGATCAGACGCAGGACGCCACGCTGAAGAGCGCGCTCCAGTCGCGCATTCCGACCCAGGGCTGGACCGTCGCGCTCGACCATCTGCAGACGAGCTACGCCGCAGGCAAGGGCCTGACGGCCGAGATGAACGTGCCGGTCAAGAACGAGCCGCCGCACATCGTCTTCAAGGCGATGCCGACCGATCTCGTACTGATCTCCGGCAGCCCGGACCTCAAGCCCGTCGAAGGCGCCTCGACCTATCAGCGCGTCATGAACACGCGCGCGCTGATCCTGCTCAGCCCCGACAACATCTATCACGCCAATGTCGCCGGCTATTGGTACCAGTCGCCGAGCCTCGACGGATCATGGGTCTCGACGACCGAAATCCCTCAGGCGCTGGCCGATGCGGCCAAGGTGGCGAGCTCGGCCGATGCGCCGGACGCCATGCTGCCGGAAAGCGGCAAGAAGCCCGACCAGCCGCCGGCGATCCTGATCGCCACGATGCCGACCGAGCTGGTGCTGACGACCGGCGAGCCGCAAATGGTTCCGGTCGGCGGCACGTCGCTGCTGCGCATGAGCAATGCGGATCACGCCGTCTTCCTCGATCCGAACAGCAATCTCTATTACGTGCTGGTCTCGGGCCGCTGGTTCAGCGGCAATGGCGGGCCGACCGATCCGTGGAACTATGTCCCGGCCGGCAGCCTGCCGGCGGACTTCGCCAAGATATCGCCGCAGGATCCCGGTGCTACGGCGCTCGTCTCTGTGCCCGGCACGCCGCAGGCCAAGGAAGCGGCGATCGCCGCCACCATTCCGCAGACCGCGGTCGTCAAGCGTTCGACGACGCTCGACGTCCGATATGATGGCGGCACGCCGAAGTTCGTCGCCATTCCCGGTACGAGCCTCGCTTATGCCGAGAATACGGCGACGCCGGTGATCCAGCTCGATGGCGGCCGCTTCTATGCGGTCTCCGCCGGTGTCTGGTTTGTCGCGCCGACGCCGGTCGGCCCCTGGGTCGTGGCCGATGTCGTGCCGGATGCGATCTACACGATCCCGGTCTCGTCGCCGGTCCATTACGTGACCTATGTCCGCGTCTATTCCTCGACGCCCGATACCGTCGTCGTCGGCTACACGCCCGGCTATTTCGGCGTGGCGATCAACGATGGCGTCGTCGTCTATGGCACGGGCTATTCCTGCGCGGGCTATGTCGGCACGGTCTGGTATGGCTGCCCGGTCACCTATGGCTACGGCGCCAATTTCGCGCTCGATACGGCGGCCGGCTTTGCCTTCGGCTTCGCTGCCGGCGCGATCTGGGGTTCGGCTGCGCCCTATTGGGGTCCCTATTGGGGCGCCGGCCCGTGGGGCGGTTCGTGGAACCACGTCAACATCAACCAGACCAACATCTATGGCCGCTGGGGTGGCGAGGCGACCGTCAACCACGCCTGGGGCTACAATCCCGCCACCGGCAACGAATGGGCCGCCCGCTCCTATGCCGGCCACACCGCCGACGGCACCGACTTTGCCGGCCGTTCCGCTGCTGCGTTCAACCCCTATACCGGCAATGGCGCTGCCGGCCGCCAGTCGGCCAGCTACAACGCCAATACCGGCATCGGTCATGCGAGCGAATCCGGCATCACCGACAATGACGGCCATATCAGCGCGGATAGCCGCGGTGTCGCCGGCAATGCGAAGACCGGCAACGGCGTCGCCTGGAACAATGGCAATGTCTACACCGATCATAACGGCAATATTCATCAGTACAGCGATGATGGCAGCTGGCAGACCCATACGCAGAATGGCTGGCAGCCCGAGCATGATCAGGACACGTTGAACGACCTGAACAACCAGCGCAGCTTCCAGAGCGCCGGACAGGACCGCGTCGACGACTTCAGTTCGCGGGGCGGCTTCGGCGGCTTCAGCGATGGCAGTGACCATTTCGGCGGCTTCGGCGGCGGCGGATTTGGTGGTGGCGACTTCGGCGGCGGCGACCGCTTTGGCGGTGGCGGGTTCGGAGGCGGCGGCTTTGGCGGCTTCCATGGCGGCGGCTTCGGCGGCGGTGGCTTCCGCCGCTGATCGCGAAACGCGCAAGACTTCAACGCCGCTCTGGAAACAGGGCGGCGTTTTTCATGGAGTGGTCCGGCTCATCGCCGGTGAAGCGCGGAATAGGGCGGGCCGAGAGGATCCATCCATCCGACGTGTCGCGCTTTCCCTGGCGCGAAGCGGTGTCCGCCTCGCTCGGAAGCGCTCTACGGCAGTTCGGGATAATGCAGCGCGTCGAGCTTCGCGTGGACGCCAGCGAGTTCGCCCACCGTGTCGCCGAGGCGCTGGCGGAGCCTAACGAAGAGCCGTGTGGCGACTTCGGGATATTCCGTCAGCATGCGGCTCATCAGCGTGCGGTCGATCTCGACCACGACGGTATCGACCAGCGCAGTCGCCGTGGCGGGCCGCCTCGTCTCGACGAAGAGCGCTGTCTCGCCCAGCAGCGAGCCCGGACCGAACTTGCCGAGCGAGCGGACGGTCTCGCCATGATGCGCGGACATCTCGATCTCGCCGGACATGATGATGAAGCCCGACAGCGCCTTGCTGTCGGCCTTGAACAGGATCCGCCCGGCCGGAAGCTCGAGGCGGATGCCGCTGAAGGCCAGCAGGCGCAGATGATCGCTCGCCAGATCCGACAGAAGCGGCACGCGGCTCAGGAGAGAAATGTCCTCGGCGAGCGTCATAGACCCAACATCATGGAACCAGCTTGTATCCGCCGGCCTCTGTCACCAGAAGCTCGGCAATGGACGGCTCGCGCTCGATCTTCTGCCGCAGCCGGTAGATGTGTGTTTCCAGCGTATGCGTGGTAACGCCAGAATTATAGCCCCATACCTCATGCAGCAGGATATCGCGGCCCACGACCTTCTCGCCGGCGCGATAGAGGAATTTGAGGATCGAGGTCTCTTTTTCCGTCAGGCGGATCTTCTGCCCGCGCTCGTCGAGCAGCAGCTTGGCGCTCGGGCGGAAGGTGTAGCGGCCGATCGTGAAGGTCGCGTCCTCGCTCTGCTCGAACTGGCGCAGTTGGGCGCGGATGCGCGCAAGCAGGACCGCGAAGCGGAACGGCTTCGTCACATAGTCGTTCGCGCCGGATTCGAGTCCGAGAATGGTATCGGATTCGGAATCATGGCCGGTCAGCAGCACGATGGGCGCCTTGAAGCCGCCCTTGCGCAACAGCTTCACCGCCTCGCGACCATCCATGTCGGGCAGGCCGACATCCATGATCAGAAGGTCGGTCGGCTCGCTCCGGGCGCGCTGGACCCCCTTGGTGGCGGTCGCCTCTTCGGCAAGCTCGAACTCTTCGTAGAGCGAAAGCTGCTCCACCAGACTCTCGCGCAGCAAATCATCATCGTCGACAACGAGGATCCGACGTGCAGTCATATGTGTTGCCTCTGCGGTTCCTCCGGATTCCCCAGCCCATCCGAAGCACACTTATGAATCATTCCGCCAACGTTTAACCTTCTCGGGCGCCGCCGCGCAAGCAAGCCCCAACGTCAAAGCGTACCATGAGCGCCCGGAACATGACGATCATCGAAGTTCGATCCCGCCCCGGCTCGCGCACCAGGGGTCTGCTGCGGATCGGACAGGCGGTTTACCCCTGCGCGCTGGGCCGCAGCGGCCTCACCCATGGCAAGCGCGAGGGCGATGGCGGGACCCCGGCGAGCCGCATGCGCGTTGTGGAAATCCGCTATCGGCCGGATCGGGTCGCCCGTCCGCGATCGCTGCTGCCCACCCGTCCGCTCCGTGCCGATGACGGCTGGTGCGATCAGGTCTGGGACGCGAACTACAACCGGCCCGTCAAGCTGCCCTACCGCGCCAGCCATGAAGCGATGTGGCGCGCCGATCATCTCTATGACGTCGTCGTGGTGCTCGACTGGAACCTGTCGCGCCGGGCGCAGGGCAGGGGCAGCGCGATCTTCTTCCATCTCGCGCGGCCCGGCTTCTCGCCGACCGAAGGCTGCGTCGCCGTGCGCAAGGCCGACATGCTGGCCATTCTGCGCCGTCTTCGCCCGGGCGCGATCGTCTCGGTCGCCTGATCAGGCGATCGGCGGCCGATGACCGAAGATGGCGCCGCCGACGCGCATATAGGTCGCGCCGTGGGCGATCGCTGTTTCGAAATCGCTGCTCATGCCCATGGAGAGTTCGCGCAGCCCGGCCTCGGCGGCGAGCTTGGCGAGCAGCGCGAAATGCGGCCCAGGAATTTCGTTGGCGGGCGGGATGCACATCAGCCCGGCAATGGCGAGGCCGTGCTCGGCGCGGCAGCGCTCGACGAAGGCGACCGCCTCGCGCGGCGCAATGCCGGCCTTTTGTGGCTCGAGCCCGGTATTGACCTGAACGAAGAGGAGCGGCGTGCGGCCGAGCCGGGCCATTTCATCGGCGATCGCGCCGGCGATCTTGTCGCGGTCGATCGTGTGGATGGCGTCGAAGAGCGAGACTGCCTCGCGCGCCTTGTTGGATTGCAGCGGGCCGATCAGGTGCAGCTCGATATCGGTGGTCTCAGCGCGCAGCGCCGGCCATTTCGACTGCGCTTCCTGCACGCGGTTCTCGCCGAACCGGCGCTGGCCGGCCGCGATCACGGGCCGGATCGCATCGGCGTCGAAGGTCTTCGAGACCGCGATCAGTTGCGCGCTGCCGGGAGCACGCCCATATTGCGCTTCGGCAGCGCCAATGCGTTCAAGCACGGTTGCGAGACGCGCTTCGACATCGTCGGACATGGTGCCTCCGGAACAAAACGATTGTTGCGCCTAACACGCCATCAAAGCCTGCTCAACCGCTGCGGCTGCGATAGCGGTTGACCACGCGCGACCTTTCTGGTGAAGGTCGCTGCCTGTCCCAAAGGCGGCGACTGCCGCCCTTTTATCCCATTTCGACGACGGATCATGGCCATAGAACGTTACAATCCCCGCGACGCCGAACCGCGCTGGCAGCGCGTCTGGGCCGAACGCGGCATCTTCGAGACGAAGAACGACAATCCGCGTCCGAAATATTACGTGCTCGAGATGTTCCCCTATCCGTCGGGCCGGATCCATATCGGCCATGGGCGGAACTATGTCATGGGCGACGTCGTGGCCCGCTTCAAGCGGATGAAGGGCTTCAACGTCCTGCATCCGATGGGCTGGGATGCCTTTGGCCTGCCGGCGGAAAACGCCGCGATCGAGCGCAACAGCCATCCCAAGATCTGGACCTACGAGAATATCGCGACGATGAAGGAGCAGTTGAAGCTGCTCGGCCTGTCGCTCGACTGGAGCCGCGAGATCGCGACCTGCGATCCCTCCTATTATGCCGAGCAGCAGTCGATCTTCACTGATTTCTTCGGCGAAGGCCTCGTCTATCGCAAGGAGAGCGAGGTCAACTGGGACCCGATCGACAACACCGTGCTCGCCAATGAGCAGGTGATCGACGGTCGCGGCTGGCGCTCGGGTGCGCTGGTCGAGCGGCGCAAGCTGTCGCAATGGTTCTTCAAGATCACGGCGTTCGGCGAGGAACTGCTCGCGGCGCTGGACGGGCTCGACCGCTGGCCGGACAAGGTCCGCCTGATGCAGCGCAACTGGATCGGCCGGTCGGAAGGCCTGATGGTCCGCTTCGCGCTCGACGCAAAGACGGCGCCGGCCGGCGATACCGAGCTCGAGGTCTACACGACCCGGCCGGATACGCTCTATGGCGCGTCCTTCCTGGCGATCGCCGCCAATCACCCGCTGGCCGAGAAGCTCGCGGATACGAAGCCCGGTCTCGCCGATTTCATCGCCGAGTGCCGTCGCGGCGGCACGTCGGCCGAGGCGATCGAGACGCAGGAAAAGAAGGGCTTCGATACCGGCATTCGCGCCGAGCACCCGCTCGTGCCCGGCTGGTATTTGCCCGTCTATGTCGCGAACTTCATCCTGATGGATTACGGCACCGGCGCCATTTTCGGCTGCCCGGCGCATGACCAGCGCGATCTCGATTTCGCGCGCAAATATGATTTGCCGGTCAAGGCCGTGGTCCTGCCCGAAGGCGAGGATCCCGAGACCTTCGCGGTCGGCAATGTCGCCTATGACGGCGATGGGCTGCTGTTCCATTCCGATTTCATGGACGGTCTCTCGATCCCGGACGCCAAGGAAGCGATCGCCAGGCGCCTCGAGGCGCAGGATCTCGCCGGCCGGCCGCAGGGCAAGCGGCAGGTCAATTTCCGCCTGCGCGACTGGGGCATTTCGCGGCAGCGTTATTGGGGCTGCCCGATCCCGATCATCCATTGCCCGAGCTGCGGTCCGGTGCCGGTGCCGAAGGCCGACCTGCCGGTCGTGCTGCCGGACGACGTCACCTTCGACCGGCCGGGCAATCCGCTCGATCGCCATCCGACCTGGAAGCATGTGAACTGTCCGCAATGCGGCGGCGCGGCGACGCGCGAGACCGATACGATGGACACGTTCGTCGATTCGTCCTGGTATTTCGCCCGCTTCGCCAGCGCGCCCGGCGAGCAGCCGCTCTCCAAGGGCGCTGCCGATCACTGGCTGCCCGTCGACCAGTATATTGGCGGCATCGAGCATGCGATCCTGCATCTGCTCTATTCGCGCTTCTTCACCCGCGCGCTGAAGAGCGTCGGCCGCGTCTCGGTCGCCGAGCCGTTTGCCGGCCTGTTCACGCAGGGCATGATCGTCCACGAGACCTACAAGGATTCGGCCGGTAAATGGCTGTTCCCCGAAGAGGTCGAGAAGCGCGCCGATGGCACGGCGGTTCGCGTCGGCACCGATGAGCCGGTGACGGTCGGCCCGCCCGAGAAGATGTCGAAGTCGAAGCGCAATGTCGTGCCGCCGGAGATTGTCGCCGATACCTATGGTGTCGATTGCGCGCGCTGGTTCATGCTCTCCGACACGCCGCCCGAGCGCGACAGCGAATGGACGGAAGCCGGCATCGAGGGCGCGTGGCGCTTCACGCAGCGGCTGTGGCGCCTGGTCAACGAGGCCGTCGAGCTCGGCGGCGCCGAAGCCAGCGGCCTGCCAAACCAGTTCGGTCCGGAGGCGACCGCGCTCCGCCGCGCCGCGCACAAGCTCGCCGCTTCGGTCGAGGAGGACTTCGACCGGCTGCGCTTCAACGTCGCCGTCGCGCGCGTCCACGCCTTCGCCAACCAGTTCGGCGAGGCGATCGCGGCCGTGCGCAATGCCGGTGGCGCGCCGTCGGCTGATCTCGCCTTCGCGCTCAACGAGGCGGCGCGGATCGTGACCGGCGTCATTGGGCCGATGATCCCGCATCTGGCCGAGGAATGCTGGACCATTCTGGGCGGCGAAGGCCTCGCGGCCGAGGCGCCTTGGCCCGTCGTCGACCGCGCGCTGCTGGTCGAGGACGAAATGACGCTGCCGGTCCAGATCAACGGCAAGAAGCGTGCTGAACTGACGATCTCGGCAACGGCCTCCGAAGCTGATATTCAGGAGGCCGTGCTTGCGCTTGAAGGCGTCACGCGTGCGCTGGAAGGCCGGGCTCCCCGCAAGATTGTCGTGGTGCCGAAGAGGATCGTGAATGTCGTCGTCTGATCGCGAATTCCGGCCCGTACGGGCAGTCCGTTCCACCGGCCGGCTGGCCGGAATCGCGTTCGCCGTCGTGTTTCTCGGCCTTGCCGGCGCCTGCACGGTCCGCCCGGTCTACATGCCGGTCGCCAACAGCCCGAAGGTCTATGCCGACCTCTCCGCGATCGCGATCAACGGCGTTGCCGACCGGGTCGCGCAGGAGGTTCGCAACAACCTGATCGTGGCCTTCACCGGCGGCCGTGCGCCGCCGCCGGCGATCTATACGCTGTCGATGACGGTCGACACGTCGGAAGAGCGGCTCGGCTTCGAGCGCGACGATACGGCGCCGGCCTATCAGGTCACGGTCTCCGTCCGCTATGAGCTGACCGAGATCGCGTCCGGCCGCAGCATCGTGCGCACGATCGGCCGCGGCGTCGCCTCCTATGACCGTTCGAACCAGAACTTCGCCAATGTGCGCGCACGGCTCGACGCGGAAAACCGCGCCGCCCTTGCCGCGGCCGAGGAAATCCAGCTGCGCCTCGCGCTCGAGCTCGCCAACAAGAAGGCGAGCTGAGGCGCCGGCGGGTCGAGGTCGATGGTCCAGATCAAGCCGCAGGATGCGGACCGGTTCCTGAGCCGGCCCAATCCCGATGTCCGCGTGGTGCTGATCCACGGCAGCGATACCGGCCTCGTCTCCGAGCGCGCGGCGCAATTCGTCAAGACCGTGCTCGGCAAGGGCGATGATCCCTTCGCGCTCGTCCGGCTCGATTCGGCGGAGATAGCGGCCGATCCGGGCCGGCTGGCGGACGAGGCCAACACGATCGCGCTCTTCGGCGGCACGCGGGCGATCTGGGTGCGGCTCGGCGGCAACCGGCCGATCCAGGCCGCTGTCGAGGCTGTACTCGCCGCCCCGCCGCAGGATGCTTGGGTGGTGATCGAGGCCGGCGACCTGAAGAAGGGCACGGGCCTGCGCAAGGTCTGCGAGAATGCGCGCGGCGCGGCCGCGATCGCCTGCTATGCCGACAATGACATGGCGCTCGACCGGCTGATCGACGGCGAAGTGCAGGCGGCCGGTCTGACCATCGAGCCCGATGCGCGCAACCTGCTACGCGGGCTGCTCGGATCGGACCGCCTCGCGAGCCGCTCCGAGATTGCCAAACTCTGCCTTTATGCGCGCGGCGAACGCAGCATCGACATCGCCGCTGTGCGTGCGATTGTCGGCGATGCCGGCGCCTCGGCGACGGATGAGGCGGTGGACGCGATGGCGCTCGGCGACGTCAAGGAGCTCGATGTCTCCTTCCGTCGCCTGGTCGCCTCGGGCACGGCCGCCTTCGTGATCGCGGCGGCGGCGCTCCGGCATTTCCAGATGCTGCACCGGATCGCCGCGGCGATCGATAATGGCGCCACGAGCCAGGCGGCGATCGATGGCGCGTCGGGCGGATTGTTCTTCCAGCGCAAAGCCAAGCTCGAGCAGCAGGTCCGGCTCTGGACGCTGGATCGGCTGACCGCGGCGCTCGACCGGCTCGATCGCGCCATATTGGACAGCCGCCTCAAGGCGGCCATCGCAGATAGCGTGATCGCGCAGGCCCTGCTCGGCATCGCGACGCTGGCGCGCCAGCCGCGACGGTAGTCAAGGTCGTGCCGCGTGCTTTCCGCACCTGGACACGTCCCCTCCATTGCCGTCATCCCCGCGAAAGCGGGGACCCATGCAGCCTGAGACCTATCAATCGACATCAGAGCTGTATGGATCCCGGCTCGAAGCTTTGCTTCGTCCGGGATGACGGAGCGCGGGGAGGCCTGCGGGGCGCTACGGGAGCTTGAGCGACCGTGCTGTCAGCGCGCGGCCCAGAGCATGCCGCGGCGCAGGATCGTCTTCATCTCTGGCACGTCGAACTCGCTCGCGACATGGCCGAGCGATGAATAGAACACGCGCCCCTGGCCGTGCTTGCGCTTCCAGACCACCGGCATGACAACGCCGTCGATCCAATAGGCATGGTCGCCCTTGAAGGTCGTGGTCGCGAGCACCTCGTTGGAGGGGTCGACATGCATGTAATATTGCTCGGACCGGTAGGGGAAGCGCGCCGGCAGGCCCTCCATGACGGGATCGTCCGGCCGGGTGATGTCGACATGGTAGTCGATGATGTTGCCGGGATGGGCAACCCACTGGCCGCCGACCATGAACTGGTATTCGACCGCCTCGCGGAAAGCGTCGCCCATGCCGCCATGATAGCCGGCGAGGCCGACGCCGCCCTCGACCGCCTTGGTCAGGTTGGCCAGTTCTTCCTTCTCGATCTTCGACATGGTGTAGATCGGGACGATCAGGCTCATATCGGCGATGGCCGGGTCGGCGAAAGCCTCGGTCGAGTTCTCGACATAGGTCTTGAAGCCTTCCTCCTCCAGCATCGCGCTGATGATATGGGCGCCCTGTTCCGGCTCGTGGCCGCTCCAGCCACCCCAGACGATCAGTGCCTCGCGCATGGTCTCACTCCCTGTTCTGGAATTTCATTCAGCCGATGGCGCCGACGGGCACGCCGACGGCGAGGGCGGCCGGCCGCTCGGGCCGGCTTTCGATCGTGATGTGGGTGCCGGTGTCGGACGAGCGCTGGAACGCCTCCATGACTTCGAGCGCGTGGAAGGCGAGATCGCCACTGGCGCGGTGTGGCCGGCCGGTGCGGATCGCCTCCGCCATGTCGGCGACGCCGATGACGCGGAAATTGCCGTCGGCATAGCCGTGCTGGGTCGGAACCGCGTGCCAGTCCTCCGAGGCGGTCGCGAGCTTGATCTCGCCGCCGAAGAAGTTGGGATCGGGCACCAGGATCGACGCATCGGAGCCATAGAGCTCGATCGGGCTATGCAGGTGGCGCGGGACGTCGAAGCTCATGGCGATGGTGACGACGGCGCCCGAGACGAACTCCATCGTCCCGGCGACATGGGTCGCGACTTCGACCGGGATCTTCGTGCCCTTCAGCGGTTCGGACGTGATCAGCCGCTCGTCGCGCAGCTTGGTCGCGACGCCGGCGACGCGCGCGATCGGTCCGAGCAGGTTGACGAGGCTGGTGACGTAATAGGGGCCCATATCGAGCATGGGGCCGCCGCCGTTGAGATAGTAGAAGGCGGGGCTCGGATGCCAGCGCTCATGGCCCGGACACATGAAGAAGGCCGTGCCGGCGATCGGCGTTCCGATCGCGCCTTCGTCGATCAGCTTGCGGCTGGTCTGCTGCGCGCCACCGAAGAACGTATCCGGGGCGCAGCCGAGGCGCACGCCCTTCGCCTTCGCCGCCTCGACGAGCAGGCGGGCCTCGGCGGTCGAAATGCCGAGCGGCTTTTCGGAATGGACATGCTTGCCCGCCGCGACCGCCTTGAGGCCGACTTCGACATGCGCCTTGGGGATGGTGAGGTTGACGATGATGTCGATCGAGGGATCGGCGAGCAGCGCGTCGATCGAGACCGCCTTCAGGCCGAATTCGGCCGCACGGGCGCGCGCGATATCCTCGTTCAGATCGGCGACGCCCCTGATATCGAGGATCGGAAAGCCGGCCGCCGCCTTCAGATAGGCGGAGCTGATATTGCCGCAGCCGATAAACCCGATTCCAACACGTTCAACCATTCGTTCTCTCCCTGAAGCGATTTGTTCTCGTCGGCCGTCAGCGGTGGACGGCGGGTCCTGTGGTGTTCCAAGGCGCGCCATAGAGGTCGCGCAACGTCATGGCGGCGGCGCCGCGCGCCCAGATGTCGTCGCTCCAGTGATGGACGACGATATCGGCGACGTCCGCGAGGCTCGGCGGCAGCAATTCGCCCACCGTGCGCCGCAGCGGCTCGACCAGCGCATCGCCGGCGGCAAGGGTCGCCCCCGCCAGAATGACCTTGGGCGGCGCAAACAGTGTGATGAGATTGGCAATGGCGAAGCCGAGCGCTTCGCCGGCGTGCTCCAGCAGCGCCATGATATGCGGCTCGCGCGTCGTGGCCAGTTCCACGACCTTCTCCATGCCGCGCCCGAGCCGAAAGGCGTGCTCGTGCTCGGTGCCGGTAAGGCAGGCGCGTGCCTCGGCGAGGATGCTGGTCTCCGAGGCGACGCTGGCAAGGCGCGCCGATCCGTTGCCGCTCGGCGGCCGCACCATGAGATCGCCGAGATCCGGGCTCAATCCGTTCGCGCCACGGAACAGCTCGCCATTGTGCATGATGCCGAGGCCGAGGCCGAGCTCCACCGAAATGACGAGGAAATCGTCGAGGCCGCGCGCCTGGCCGAACCAGTGCTCGGCCAACGTCACCAGATTGACGTCGCTGTCGATGGTGGCGACCACGCCGCCGAGCCGGGCCGTCAGTTCGGCGGCGAAGGGCACGTCGTTCTCACCGAAGATCGGGCTGGCGCGGCAGATGCCGGCGACGCGCTCGACCACGCCGGGCAGGCCGATGCACACGCCCGAGATCTGGTCCATCGTCAGCCCGGCATCGGTGATGCAGCGGCGGATGCCGTCCTCGACGAGATCGGCGATCACCGAGACGGGCTGGCGCTGCAGGCGGATCGGCAGCATCAGGCTCGACAGCACGTCGGCGCGGAAGTTGGTGGTGGCGATGGTGATCTGGTCCGGCGCGAGCTTGACGCCGACGACATAGGCTGCCGCCGGATTGAGTTCGAGCATGACACGCGGCCGGCCGCGTGCTGCGTCGCGAATACCGCCCAGCTGATGGGTGATAATGAGGCCGTCATCGAGCAGCGCCGCCGTGATCGCCGAGACCGTCGTGGCGGAGAGTTCGGTGCGGTCGGAAATCTCAACCCGCGCGATCGGACCGAAGCGCCGAATCGCATCCATCACATGGAAGCGATTGATCGCGCGCATCAATTCGGGATCGGCGGTTTTCATTCTGGCGGGACCAATTAGTTTGGATCAGGCAGTTAATCCCACCGTGGGCGAGGGCTGTCAATGCGGGAAATCCTTGCTGCATCGCACAAACAATAGGGTCCTCTTGACAGACGGCAATTAACCGGACCAGATTTAATCCGCATCATTTACTAAATGAGTGCCCGGGCCGAGGAACCCGGTTTTGTCTGGGAGGACACAATCGATGAAGTTGAAAACGCTGATCGGCGCGTCGATCGCGCTTGCCCTTTCGGCATCGACGGCACTCGCCGACGTGACCGTGAAATGGCTGCATCTCAACACTGATCCCGGTATCGCCGCGGCCTGGGACGAGATCGTCAAGGGCTATGAGGCCGCGCATCCGGGCGTCAAGATCGAGATGCAGTTCCTTGAAAACGAGGCTTTCAAGGCCAAGCTGCCGACGCTGCTGCAATCGAACGACCCGCCGCATCTGTTCTACAGCTGGGGTGGCGGCGTGCTGGCGGCGCAGGCCGCGACGGGCGCGATCAAGGACGTCACCGAGGCGATGGACGCCGATGGCGGCAAGCTCAAGGCCGTCTACAGTCCGGCGCTCGTCAATGGCCTGACCGTCGACGGCAAGATCTACGCCGTGCCATATCAGACCGGCCTGGTCAGCTTCTACTACAACAAGAAGCTGTTCGAGAAAGCCGGCGTCGACGCCGCCTCGATCAAGACCTGGGATGATTTCCTGGCCGCGGTGAAGAAGCTCAAGGATGCCGGCATCACGCCAATCGCCGGCGGCGGCGGCGACAAGTGGCCGATCCACTTCTACTGGGGCTATCTGGCGATGCGCGAGGGCGGCAAGGCGGCGTTCGATGCGGCCAAGGCCAGCGAGGGCGACGGCTTCAAGTCCGAGGCCTTCGTCAAGGCCGGCCAGGACCTCGCCGCGCTCGGCAAGCTCGAGCCGTTCCAGCAGGGTTATCTCGGCACGAAATGGCCGATCCCGGTCGGCATGTTCGCCGACGGCAAGGCCGCCATGCTGCTCGGTTTCGATACGACACCGGTCCAGCAGCATACCCAGGCCGCCGACGGCAAGGGCCTCGACGAGGCCGATATCGGCTCCTTCCCGTTCCCGGAAGTGACAGGCGGGGCTGGCAAGCTCACCGACACGATGGGCGGCATCAATGGCTGGGTGCTGACCAAGAACGCGCCGCCGGAAGCGCTGGATTTCGCCGCCTACCTGACCAACAAGGAAAACCAGACCATGATGGCCGGCAAGGATCTGATCATCCCTGCCGCCGTCGGCGCCGCGGGCGCGATCAACCAGCCACTGGTGAAGTCGGCCGCGGAACAGCTCAGTGCCTCGACCTGGCACCAGAACTTCCTCGATCAGGATCTCGGTCCGGCGGTCGGCCGCGTCGTCAACGACGTCTCGGTCGAGATCGTCTCGGGCCAGATGTCGCCCGAAGAGGCGGCACAGCAGATCCAGGACGCGTGGGCGCTCGACCACTGACGCGCCCTCAAAGTCCCCTTGTGGGCGCCGGACCGTCTGGGCCGGCGCCCATCTCCTCTCCTGCGGAGGTGTCTGATCGATGAGTTCAACGATGACTGCCGCGTCGACCGGCCGGCGCATGGGTATTCAGGGCAAATGGCCGGTCCTGATCCTGTTCCTGCCGCCCGCCCTGTTGCTCTTCACGCTGTTCGTCATCCTGCCGATGGGCGAGGCCGCGTGGTATTCGTTCTATGACTGGAACGGCTACGGGCTGCCCGAGAAGTTTATCGGCTTCAAGAATTTCGAGACGCTCTGGCGCACCTCCGCCTTCACGACGGCGCTCGGCAACAATTTCCTGATCATCCTGGTCTCGATCCTGATCCAGCTGCCGCTCGCGCTTTGGCTCGCGACCATGGTGTCGAATCGCATTCCAGGCGCGGTCGTGTTCCGCCTGATCTTCTTCATGCCCTATGTGCTGGCGGATGTTGCCGCCGGCCTGATTTGGCGTTTCGTCTATGACGGCGACTATGGCCTCTTCGCCGCGATCGCCAGCATGTTCAACGTCGCCTCGCCCTATGTGCTGGCGGATCGCCATCTCGCGATCTATGCCGTGCTCGCCGTCATCGTCTGGAAGTATTTCGGCTTCCACATGATGCTGTTCATCGCCGGACTGCAGAATATCGACAAGAGCTATTACGAGGCCGCTGAGATCGACGGTGCTTCGCGCTGGCAGCGCTTCCGCAACATCACGCTGCCGCTGCTCGCGCCGACCATCCGCCTGTCGGTGTTCTTCTCGGTCGTCGGTTCGCTGCAGCTCTTCGACATGATCATGCCGCTCACCGGCGGCGGGCCGTCCAACTCGACGCAGACCATGGTCACCTTCCTCTATTCCTACGGCATCACGCGCATGAAGGTCGGATTCGGCAGCGCCATCGGCGTCGTGCTCTTCATCATCTGCGTCACGCTGGCCTTCGGCTACAGAAGGATCTTCATGCGCCATGACTGACCGGACCCTTGCCCCGCCCTCGACATCGACCTCGACTACGCGGGCGCCGCGCACCGCGCCCGCTGTGCCTGCCCGGCGCGCCTCGGCCTTCTCCGAGCATCGGATGAGCTTCCTGACGTGGCTCTATCTCTATGCGAGCCTGTTCCTGGTCGCAGCCGTGGTGCTGCTGCCGCTGATCACCACGGCGCTCGGTGGCTTCAAGACGCTCGGCGATCTGCGCGTGCACCCGTTCGGCCTGCCCGGCGAATGGCAATGGGCCAACTACACCGACATATTATTGAGCGCCCGCTACTGGCAGATGCTCGGCAATTCGTTCCTGATCGCGACGCTCACCGTCGCGCTGACGCTCGCCGTCGCCGCCATGGCCGCCTTCACCTTCGCCCATGTGACGTTTTTCGGCTCGGCCTTCCTGCTCAACTATTTCCTGATCGGGCTGATGTTCCCGGTCGCGACCGCGATCCTGCCGCTCTTCATCCGCATCCGCGATTTGGGCCTGCTCGATACCTATTGGGGCGTGGTGCTGCCGCAGGTCGCCTTCGGGCTCGGCATGAGCATCCTGCTCTTCCGCCGCTTCTTCCAGAACGTGCCCAAGGAGCTCTTCGACGCCGCCTTTGTCGATGGCTGCGGCTATCTCGGCTATTTCTGGCACATCACGTTGCCGCTCTCGCGGCCGATCCTGGCGACCGTCGGCATCGTCGCTTTCGTGGGCAGCTGGAACAGCTATCTGCTGCCGCTGATCCTTCTCAACTCCGACGCGAAGTATCCATGGCCGCTCGGCATCATGGTGTACCAGGGCGAGTATGCCAGCTCCTGGCAGCTCATCCTGGCCTTCATCACGCTGACCATCCTGCCGACGATCATCGTCTTCTTCGCCGCGCAGAAGCACATCGTAGCGGGACTGACGGCGGGCGCAGTCAAAGGCTAACGAAACGCAATCGAACGGCAACGGGCGTTGAGCCCGTTGCCCCCGTCTGTTACCCCTTCACGGCGCCGGCGGCGAGCGAGCGACCGATATAGCGATAGGCGACGAGGCTGATCAGAAGCGGCGGCAAAGTCGAGATGATCATCACCGCCGACGCGATGCCCCATTGCACGCCACCGCCCGAGGCCGAGAAGAAGAACGAGGCCCCGACGGTCATCGGCACCGCGTTCTGCGTCGTCAGGATCAGGCCGAACAGGAACTCGTTCCAGGAATAGATGAAGGCGAGGATCAGCGACGAGGCGATCGCCGGCAGCGCCATGGGCAGCACGATCCGCGTCAGGATCGCGAAGGTGTTGGCGCCGTCGACCCGCGCCGCCTCCTCGACCTCGATCGGCAGCGAGCGGATGCCGTTGACGATCAGCGCCAGCACCAGCGGCAGGTTGACGAGGCAGAGGATCAGGGCGAGGCCGATCTTGGTATCGAGCAGGTGAAGCTGTTGATAAACCAGATAGATCGGGATCGAAAAGATGATGAGCGGGATGGCGCGGAGGTTGGTGACCATCGGCAGCAGCCATCTCTCGCCGACCTCGTGGCGAACGATCGCATAGGCCGCCGGAAAGGCGAGCAGCGTGGCGAGCACCGCACCGACGCCGGCGGCGAACACGCTGTTGCCGAGGTAGTGGAAGATGTCGAAACGGTCGCGGATGGCGAGGATGCCGGCATAGTTCGCGAGTGTCGGCTGGTCGATCCAGAGCGCGGGATTGGCCGAGATCTCCGCATCCGACTTGAACGAGGTCAGTAGCGTCGCGATCAGCGGGAAGTTCAGCACGAACACCGCGATCGCGAAGACCACGATCCTCAGGAACATCATGAGCGGGTTCTGTCTCATGCGTGCCTCCGGCCAAGGCGCAGCAATCCGATCAGGACGAGGAAGGAAAGTGCGAGGAAAATCAAGGAGGCAGCGACCGCAAACCCGATATCGTTGCGGCGGAAGAAGGCCTCGTAGATGAAGATCGAGATCGTTGTCGTCGACCCGCCGGCGCCGCTGCCCGTCAGCACATAGACATTGTCGAAGACGCGGAATGAGTCGATGAAGCGGAAGAAGAAGGTGATGACGATGGTCGGCAGCATCAGCGGCAGGTCGATATGGCGCAGGATCTTCAGCGCGCCCGCGCCGTCGATCGCGGCGGCCTCGCGCACATCATCGGATATGCCGGCATAGGCCGAGTAGAGGATCAGCAGGGCGAACGGCGTCCATTGCAGGACCTCGATGGTGACGAGGGTCCTGAACGCGTTGGCAGCATCGAGAAAAGCCGGGCTGTCGCCCGTATAGAGGTAGAGATAATAGGGCACGACGCCGACGAATTCGTGCAGCACGAGCCGATACATCAGGCCGACCAGGGCCGGCGCCAGCATCATCGGCAGCATCAGGAGCGCCATCAGCCACGGCACCTTCTTCAGCAGAGGCGCAAGGAAAACCGCTAGAAACAGCCCGAGTACGAGCTGCGCGACCGAAGCCGCGACCGCGAATTTGAGAGAGAACCAGAGCGCCTGCCAGAAGCCGGCATCCTGGATCACGGCGACGAAATTGCCGAGGCCAATCAGTCTCGGCGCGCGCAGCGTCTCGAACGTCACGCGCGATACCGAATAGACGAGATCGATCGCGAGCGGCACGGCCAGCAGCGCCAGCAGGAACGCGGTCAGCGGCGTCACGAGCAGATAGGGAATGCGCCGGTCGGCGATTTCCATGGGGCTTGGTCCGATTGAGGGAAGATAGGCCGGGCTCGGCGTGAGCGTTCCCTCCCCTTGTGGGGAGGGACAGGGAGGGGTACCGGCTCCGTCTGTCCGGAAAGGCGCCTGATAAGCGCTAATCCCAGAATTTCGCGCTGGTACCCCCTCCCCAACCCTCCCCACAAGGGGGAGGGAGCAGAAGGTCAGGCCGCCTACTTCAGCAGCTTGGTCATGTCGGCCTGCGCCTGGGCGAGTGCTGCGTCGAGGGTCAGCGTGCCGGCCCAATAGCCGGTGAACGCCTTGGCCTGCGCCTCATAGACCGAAAGTGCATTGGCCGAGGTGGCGCCGTTCATCACGAAGCCATAGGCATTGGCGAAGGCGCCGAGCTTGGCGAGATCGGGACGCTCCGGCAGCTTGGCGGTGATCGCGTCCGAGACGGCGGGCGAGCCACCGGCCTTGGCGTAGATCTCCATCGCGTCGGCGGTTGCGAGCCAGTCGAGGAACTTGAGCGCGCTGTCCTTATGCGTCGACGCCTTGTTCAGGCCGAATCCGAGGCCGTGAATATGCGTGAAGCGACCATCCGGGCCAGCCGGCGGGGCAACGGCCTCGATCTTGCCGGCAATGGCCGGGCTCTTCGTGGCGTCGTTCAGGTCTGCCGCCGCAGCGTTCCACTGCAGGGCGGTCGCGGCCTGGCCGGAACCGAGGGCGGCGTTGGTTTCGGCGAATTCGTAGGAGAGCGAATCCTTCGGCGTCGCGCCGGCATCATAGAGCTTCTTGTAGAGCTCGAGCGCCGTGCGATAAGCGGGGCTGTCGACCGTGACATTGCCCGAGGCATCGGTCCAGTTCGCGCCATAAGAACGCGGCAGCGAGCCGAAGACCATCATGTTGAAGAGCAGGTTCTTCATCTGCAGGACGGTGCCGTAGCGGACCGGGCTCTCTGGATTCACGGCCTTGGTGAAGAAGAGCGCCGTGGCAGCCCAGTCATCCCAGGTCCACTTGTCGGGATCGACCGGCGTCAGCTTCTTGCCGAGATATTTCTCCGAGATCTCGGCGTATTTCGCCTGCCAATCCTTGTCGGTGAGCAGCTTCTCGATCAGGTCCTTGCGGTAATACATGAAATGCATGGAGAGATCGGTCGGCACGCCATACTGCTTGCCGTCGTACTGCATCGTCGTCAGCGTCTTCTCGCCGAAGACATCCTTGGCCGAGGCCGGCAGCGTGATCGGCTCCATGAACGGCGCGTATTTGCCGATCGCATAGGTGGCGAGCAGGTTGATGTCGAACTCGGTCGAGCCGGCGGCGAGATCGGCCTGGAGCTTGTCCCAGAAGCCTTCGCGGTTGAAGAATATCAGCTTCACCTTGTCGTCGGCTGCGGCGGTGCCGTTATAGGCTTCCGCCGCCTTGCGCAGACCCGCTTCTTCGGGGCCGCCGGGCCAGCCGAGTACGGTCACATCGGCGAGCGATGACGTGCTGGCCGCGGCGAGTGCGGCCAAGGCCAGCAGAACGGACTTAAGTCGCTTCATTGTCGTTACCCCTCATGCGCGTTCGTGATTATCCGGACCTGATCGGCAATGCCGACAAGGCCCGCATTCGCGCCGAGCGCGGCGGCGCGAAGGATGGGTCGAAGGTGGTCCGGCAGATCGGCGCAGGCTGCCTCGAGCCGGGCGAGATAGAAGGGCACGAGGCCCATTCCGCCGCCGATGATGAAGCAGTCCGGATCGAGCACGAGCTGGAGATTGGCGATGGCGCGGGCGACCGATGCGACGACGCGGTCGATCAGGCCCGTCGCGCGCGCATCGCCGACAGCGGCCATGGCGAAGATTGCCGGCGGATCGGCGGGCAGGCCCTCAAGAACCGCGAGCCGTGCCAGTGCCGATCCAGAGCCGAGCTCTTCGAGCAGCGCGTTGCCGATGCGGGTAACCCCGATGTGACCACCCAATCCGCTGCGACCGGTGCGAAGCTTGCCGTCGAGGACGATGCCGCCGCCGATGCCGGTCGAGATCGTCAGAAAGATCAGGTCGACGCCCTGGCCGGCGCCGAAGCGATATTCGCCCCATGCCGCCGCCTGTGCGTCATTCGCGGCGACGACCGGCACGCCGAGCCGGGCGGAGAGCTCGCGGACCAGCGGAAAACCGGGCGGAACCGGGAGCGTGGCAGGGTTGAGCGGATACCAGGCGCCGTCAGCGACGCCGCCGGTCACCGCAATGCCGGCGCTCGCATAGCGGCCATGCCAGTTGGAGACCAGTTCGGCGATATTGTCGAGCCAGGCGCCTGCGTCCGCCTGGCGCGGCGTATCGTTCCGCCGGCTATCGATGATCTCGGAGCCCGCGACGAGTGCCGCGGCCGTCTTGGTGCCGCCGAGATCGATCGCAAGGACGGGGGCCGGCACCATGGTGTTCAGGCCTCGGCGGGGGTCTTGAGCGACACGGCGTCGACGAACCAGCCGGTGATATGTTCGGGCCGGGTGATGGCCGAGCCGACGACGACGGCCCAGGCGCCAGCCTCGCGCGCCGCGCGCACTTCGCTGACGGTCCGGTATCGTCCCTCGGCGAAGACCGGCGCGCCGAGGGCGGCCGCCGCAGCGACAAAGGCGATATCCGGATCCTCCGGCACGGGCCCGCCCGTATAGCCCGACAATGTCGTGCCGATAACATCGCAGCCCGCCGCGAGTGCCGCGCGGGCATCGGCAATCGAGGCGCAATCGGCCATCGAAAGCTTGCCGGCGGCATGCGCGGTCTTGTTCAGCGTGGCCACACTTTCGGGCCTGTCGCGCAGGGTTGCGTCGAAGGCGATGATATCGGCACCGGCCTCGGCGAGGCCTTCGACATCGGCGATGGTGGCGGTGATGATGATCGGTGTCGAAGGATCGTCGCGCTTGATCAGGCCGATGATGGGCAGCTTGGTGACTGCACGGACGGCGCGCAGATTGGCCAATCCCTGGATGCGAAGCGCGCTTGCGCCGCCGGCTTCCGCGGCCAAAGCGTAGGCTGCAACGATCTCGGGTCGGTCCATCGGGCCGCCAATGACCGGTTGGCACGAGACGACGAGCCGTCCCTTGAGCGCTTCGATGATGGACACTGCCAATTCACCACTCCCTGTTCAGCAAGGGAGAGGCTAGCAACGATAATACCGGTACGCAACCAGTTTAGGACCAGTCACATGGTCTTTTTGTAAGCGCGCTCTCTAGCGGTGCAACTCGACCAGGAAATCATAGGTGTCGCCGCGATAGAGGCTGCGGCAATATTCGACCGTCTGCCCTCCCTCGAGAAAGACGCGACGCTCGATTTCGAGGATCGGTGCGCCGGGCGGAACGCCGAGGAGCTTGGCCTCGTTGCCGCCGACGATCGAGGAGCGCATGCGCTGCAGTGCGCGCGACGGACTGTGGCCGCGCTCTTCGAGCACGGTATAGAGCGAAGTTTCGACCAGATCGGGCGAGGGCAGGTAGGCGGCGGGAACGATGGAGAGTTCGAGCGCCATCGGCTGGCCGTCGGCGGTGCGCAGGCGCCTCAGCCGGCAAACTTCCGTGCCGGGCGAAAGGCCAAGTTCCATCGCCTCGGCGGGCAGGGCGACGCCCATGTCCTTGGCGAGCCAGACCGTTCCGGGCGCCAGGCCTCGGGCCAGCATGTCCTGCGAAAAGGAAGTCAGCACCGAAACCGGCTTTTCGACGCGCTCGGCGACGGCCGTGCGGGCGCCCTGCCGCTGGACGAGCAGGCGATCGTCGACGAGCGCGCGGATCGCCTTGCGGATCGTCACGCGGGAAATCGAAAGGCGTTGCGCCAGCTCGCGCTCGCCGGGAATGACGCCGCCGGGCGGCAGCACTCTGTCCCGGATCGCGCCGCGCAAGGCGTCTTCGAGGCGTTGGTAGAGCGCTGTCGGCGTGTCGGCGTCGAGCCGCGCCGTATCGCGCAGATAGGCGACGAGATCGTCCGCTTCGGTTTGAGGCTTGCTGGTTTCGATCGTATCCATGCCCGGACTTCGTCTCTCGCGAACGAGGCGCAGCCACTTCCGCGCGCCCCTTTCTAGAGCGACGGGACGATTCCGAACAGTCCTCGCTTGCCGTGACTGTCGGGCCTTGCGGTCATGCCGCGGCCGGCCCCGGCACGCTGGTGGCGACCTTGAGCGAGCTCGATCGCGCGACGAGCCGGGGCGTGAGCACCAGATGCTCAGCCTTCTCGCGGCCCTTGATCCGCTCGATCAGCAACCGCGCCGCCTGCAGGCCCAGCAATTGGCCCGACTGGTCGACGCTCGTCAGCGAGTTCTGCGCCATGTCGCAGTAGCGCGTATTGTCATAGCCGACGATGGCGACGTCGCCGGGCACCGACAGGCCAAGTTCGGTCGCCACGCTCAGCACCTCGAGCGCGATGAAATCGGTCCAGCAGAAGATCGCCTCCGGCCTCTGCCGTGACTGCAGGAGGTGGCGCGCCAATGTCCTGGCTTCGCGCGCGGTCTGGTCGGCACGGACGATCTGCGTGTAGCGCGCCAGTCCGCATTCCGCCATGGCGGTCGTGTAGCCGATCTCGCGTTGTGTCGTGATCAGCACGTCGTCCAGCGCCGGCATTTGCAGGCTCAGGAACACGATGTTGCGATGCCCGACGCCGGCCAGATGCTTGACGACGAGGTTGGCGCCCAGCACGTCATTGTCGTTGACCGTGTCGAACAGCGTCGCGCCGGGCAGATGATGGCCGATCAGGACCGAAGGGATCCGCGTCGCAACCGTATCGAGGTCGGCCGCCTTCATCCGCGGCGCGACGAGGATGAGGCCGTCCATCTGGCGGTCCTGCATCGCGTCGATCAGTTCCAGCTCGATGGACGATGCCGATTGGCTGACGCCGATCAGCGGCTGGTATTCCGTGCGCTCCAGCGCGGCATTGATGCCCGCCATGATGTCGGAGAAGAAGGGGTTGCTGATATCGGACAGCAGCACGCCGAGCGTATAGGTCTGTCCGCGCATGCCGCGCGCGGCCGCCAGTGGCCGGTAGCCCAGTTTCGCCATCGAGGCCTGGACCTTGGCGCGCAGCGCGTCGCTGACGCCATAGGCGCTGCGCAGGACCTTCGACACCGCCGCGACGGACACGCCGGCATCTTCCGCCACGGTCCGGATGGTGACGCGCTCGGTCTTCTTCTTCGTGGCCATCTCGTCCCAGCTGACATTCGCATTGTGTGAATGCCAGCTTTATCAGGCGGCCGTGCGGCGCGAAACGGCGACGAAACGCGAGCCTCTGGCTGTTTCCCGTGCGATCCAGCTGCGCATCCGCGATAGTTCATGCCCTCTTGACGTCATTCGTCGATAATGTAGAACGGTATACGTTGAACGGTTTACAGTACGGCGGATGAGGGCCGGGCGCTGGAGACAACCGTTGCAGAGGCCGGATCAACGGTCCGGGAAGAGGGAGAGACGACGATGTTTCACGCCATGCCGACGCATGCGACCAGGGTTTCGGCCGCTGTCGAGCCGATCCGCTGGACCGCCCAGATGGTCCGGCCGCTGACCGATGCCGGTGTCGGCTCGCAGGCTTCGTTTCTCCGCAAGACGTTCAATCTGGCCAGCGTCGGCGGCAGCGAACGGCTCCATATCAGCGCGCTCGGCCTCTACCGCGCCTTCATCAATGGCGAGCGTGTCGGCAATGATCTGCTGACGCCGGGCTGGACCTGCTACGACCAGCGCCTCTCCTACCAGACCTATGAGGTGGCGCCCTATCTGAAGGCCGGCGAGAATGTCATCGACATCTGGCTCGCCGATGGCTGGTACCGTTCGCAGATGATGTGGGCGAAGAACGCGATCTACAACACCTGGGGCGACAAGATTGCCGCCATCGCCGAGCTGCGCTCGGGGCCCGGCGCGGCCGAGACGCTGCTCAGGACCGATATCAGCTGGCAGAGCGGCCTGTTGCCGATCCTGAAATCCGGCATCTATTTCGGCGAGATCTATGATGCTCGCCTCGATGATCTGCAGACCCGGTCGGGCAGCGAGGTCGTGCCGTTCGATCATTCCGTGCTTCTGCCGCACGAGACGACGCCGGTACGCGAGCTCGAACCGCTCTCTGTGCAGTCGTCCTGGAAGGACAGCCAGGAGCGGACCGTCTATGATTTCGGCCAGAACAGCGGCGGTTATGTCGCCTTCTCCGTTCGTGGCGAAGAGGGCACGCGCGTGGTTGTCGAGCACGCCGAAATCCTCGATCAGGATGGCAAGTTCGACAACACCAATTACCGCACGGCGGCGGCGACGATCGAATATGTGCTGAAGGGAGAGGGCGAGGAGAGCTTCCGCCCCCATTTCACCTTCCAGGGCTTCCGCTATGCACGGGTGACGATTGCGGGCCATGGCGAGATCACGTCGATCGCCTCGATCCCGATCAGCTCGGCGCAGATCCCGACCGGTACCTTCACCTCGGGGCATCCGCTGGTGAACCGGCTGGTGCAAAACACGATCTGGTCGCAGCGGGCCAATTTCATCGAGGTGCCCACCGATTGCCCGCAGCGCGACGAGCGGCTCGGCTGGACCGGCGATGCGCAGGTCTTCGCGCCGACCGCCTGCTATCTCCACGAAAGCCACAGCTTCCTGGCCAAATGGTTGCGCGACGTGATGGCTGATCAGCGCGAAGATGGCGCCATCGCCCATGTCGTGCCCGATCCCACGCGCCTGCATCCGCAGAACTTCCCGGGCTTCTTCGGCTCGACCGGCTGGGGCGACGCGATCTGCACCATTCCGTGGACGCTCTACGAGCATTATGGCGATGCGGCCGTGCTCCAGGAGACGCTTCCGGCCATGGTCAAATGGGTCGATTTCGTCTGGTCGATCAGCGATGGCCCGATCGTCATGCCGCCAAGGCAGTGGGGCGCGCGCGGCTTCTCCTTTGGTGACTGGCTGCAGCCCAAGGGGCCGAGCGAAAAGCCATTGCCGACCATCGGCGACGATGCGGCCGCCACCATCTATCTCTACATCTCGTCGGTCGTGACGGCGAAGGCCGCGAGGGTCGTCGGCAATGTCGAAATCGCCGCGCGGATGAACGAACGGGCGGAGATCGTCAAGGCGGCTTTCGCCCGCGAGTTCATCGCGCCGTCGGGGCGGCTGGTCTATGACGACCAGACCTCCTATGCGCTGGCGATCCTGCACGACCTGATCCCGGCTGAACTGCTGCCCGCCGCCAAGGCATATTTCAAGGCGACGATCGCGCGTTCGGAAGGACGGATCGGCACCGGCTTCATCGGTACGCCGGCACTCCTCCCCGCCTTGCTCAAGATCGGCGAGCCCGAGCTTGCGGCGTCGGTCTTCCTGCAGGAGGAAGTCCCGGGCTGGCTTTACCAGATCAAGATGGGCGCCACGACGATCTGGGAGCGCTGGGATGCGCTCGACAAGAAGGGCAAGCCCTTCGATCCGGCGATGAATTCCTACAATCACTATGCCTATGGCGCAGTCTGCCAATGGCTGTTCGAGGCCGTGGCCGGGTTCAGGCCCGATGCGAACGCACCCGGCTTCGAGCATGTGATTTTCGAGCCGACCATCCTGCCGGCACTGGCGCCCGTATCCGCCCATCATGACGCGATCACCGGGCGGATCGCGGCCGGCTGGACGCTGGATGGTGATGTCGCGACCTATACGGTCTCGGTGCCTGACGGCGTATCGGGGACGCTCGTCCTCGCGCCGGGCTATGGCGATATCGTGCTCGACGGGACACCGGTGACTGCCGCTGGCAATGGCGAGCCGACCCGCGCCCCGCTCGCCGCCGGCCAGCACATAGCGACTTTCCGGATTCGCTGATCGGCGGGACGCCGTTTTGCTGCGAGCGGCCGCGCCTGATGGGAGAAGGCGCGGCCACGAGGAGTGCCGAGGAGCGACCGAACGGATTCACATCCGCATCGGGGCATCGGCAGGGTCATTCGACCGGGCACGGGATCGGTGCCTCAGGACCATGGCACTATCGTTTCGGGTCGATCCGCCCGTTTACGACACAGGGAGGAGAACAATGCCAATTCATACCACACGCCGCTTGCTGCTCGGTGCGGTCGCGGGCCTCGCGCTTTCACTGACGGCGATGGGGCCGGTCTTTGCGCAGGACCCGGTCACGCTGAGCTTCCTGATCGACAACGGGGCGCAGACCATTCCCGTGGCGCAGAAGCTCGCCGCCGCCTTCGAGGCGCAAAATCCCGGCATCAAGATCGACGTCGAGTCTCGTCCGGGCGGCACCGAGGGTGACAATCTGATCAAGACGCGTCTTGCGACCGGCGAGATGACCGATATCTTCCTCTACAATTCCGGTTCGCTCTTCCAGGCCATCAATCCGCAGCAGAACCTGGTCGATCTGACCGACGAGCCCTATGAGGCCAATGTCCTCGATTCGTTCAAGAAAGTTGTCTCGTCGGACGGCCGTGTCTATGGCGTGCCGATCCAGACGGCGATGGGCGGCGGTGTGCTCTACAACAAGAAGATCTATGCCGATCTCGGCCTTTCCGTGCCCAAGACCTGGGCCGAGTTCATGGCTAACAACGCGAAGATCAAGGCTGCCGGCAAGACGGCCGTGATCCAGACTTTCAAGGACACCTGGACCTCACAGCTGTTCGTACTGGGCGATTTCTATAACGTTCAGGCAGCCGAGCCCGATTTTGCCGAGAAGTACACGGCCAATCAGGCGAAATTCGCCACGAGCCCTGCTGCGGTCAAGGGCTTCCAGCATCAGGAAGACGTCCTCAAGGGCGGCTACCTGAACGCTGACTATGGCGCGGCGACCTACGAGGACGGCCTGCGCATGCTGTCGGCCGGCGAGGGCGCGCACTACCCGATGCTGACTTTCGCCATCGCGGCCTTGCAGCAGAATTATCCCGACAATCTGAAGGATATCGGCTTCTTCGCCTTGCCGGGTGATGACGCCGCGAAGAACGGACTGACGGCATGGATGCCGGCGGGCCTGTTCATCCCGAAGACGTCCGAGCACCAGGAAGAGGCCAAGAAGTTCCTGGCCTTCGTCGCAAGCACCGCGGGTTGCGACATCCAGACCGAAGCCGTCGGCGTGACCGGGCCCTATCTGGTCAAGGGCTGCGCCCTGCCGGCGGATGCGCCGCCTTCCGTGACGGACCTCCTGCCTTACTTCGAGAAGGCCGACGGCAATGCGCCGGCGCTCGAATTCGTCTCTCCGATCAAGGGGCCGGCCCTCGAGCAGATTACGGTCGAAGTGGGCTCGGGTATCCGCCCGCCGGCGGATGGTGCTGCGCTTTATGACGAGGATGTCAGGAAGCAGGCACAGCAGCTCGGTCTGCCGGGCTGGTAGAATCGATCCGGGGACAGTGAATTGGGCTCGGTCCGGTGAAGGCCGGATCGAGCCCGATTGTGGAGGAGATACGAGGATGGCTCTCGCAAGCCCAGCCGCCGTCGCGATTGCGGTTCCTGCCCGAAGGCCGGCCCAGAGATCGCCCTATCCGACCTGGTTCTTCCTGCCGGCCGCCATCATCTATGCCGTCCTGTTCCTCGTGCCGACGCTGGCCTCTCTGTTCTTCAGCCTGACGCGCTGGACCTTGTTCAACTGGACCTTCATCGGGCTCGACAATTTCGTCCAGTTTTTCCGCGAGCCATTCCTCGTCCAGGGCCTGATCAACACGTTGATCTATGCGGCCCTCACCTCCGGCCTCAAGGTCGTCCTCGGACTGCTCCTCGCCGTGTTCCTGACATCGGAGATCATGGCGCGTGACTTCCTGCGATCGGTCATCTTCTTCCCGGTGCTGGTCAGCACCGTCGGCGTCGGCATCACCTTCACGGTGCTGATGCATCCGACCACTGGCGCGATCAACGAGACGCTCGCGCTCTTCGGCATTAAGGGCCCCGGCTGGCTCACCGATCCGCGCCTTGCACTCATCTCGGTCGCGCTCGTCGATGTCTGGAAGGGGCTTGGCCTTGCGACGGTGATCTACATCGCCGGTATCGTGTCGATCCCGCAGGACTTCTACGAAGCGGCCAAGATCGACGGCGCCAATGCCTTCCAGCGCTTCTGGAACGTGACGCTTCCGCTGGCGCGCCCAGCGACCATCACCGTCGTGATCCTCAGCCTGATCGGTGGCTTGCGGTCATTCGACCTGATCTGGTCGATGACGCGCGGTGGTCCCGGCTTCACCTCCGATGTCCTCGCCTCGGTGATCTACAAGCAATATCAGGCCGGTTTCTACGGCCTGTCGACGGCGGGCAATGTCGTCCTCTTCATTCTGGTCGCGATCATCATCGTGCCGGTCTCGATCTTCCTCAACCGGAAGGAGCGCACGCCGTGAGGATCACCAGAAGGCACGGCCTCGGGCTCCTCGCGATCCTGGTCTCGGTCGTCATTTTCATCGTCCCCTTCGTCTTCATCCTGCTGACGGCGCTCAAGGACAAGAAGGAGGCGTCGCTGCGCGCGTTCTCCTGGCCGACGAGCTTCCATTTCTGGGATAATCTGATCCAGGTCATCCAGGCGCGCGACTACATGCTGCTGACCGCGTTCGTGAACAGCGCGATCCTGACCGTGGCGAGTGTCACCCTCCTCGTCGTGCTGGGCGCGATGGTCGGGTTCGTGCTGCAGCGCAGGCCGTCGGCCTGGACGCCGATCGCGAACTTTCTCATTCTCGCCGGCCTGATCATTCCGCCTGCCGTCGTGCCGACGATCTGGGTTCTGCAGGGCGTCGGCCTCTTCAAGACCCTGCATGGCATGATCCTGATCGAGGTCGCCTACGGCCTGTCGTTCACGGTGCTCCTCTTCCGTGCCTTCGTGGCGACGATTCCGCGCGAACTGGACGAGGCTGCCACAATCGACGGCGCCGGGCCGCTCAAGCTTTTCTTCCTGATCATCCTGCCGCTGCTGAAGCCCGTGGTCGTCACCGTGATCGTGGTCCAGTCGGTCGCGATCTTCAACGATTTCACCAATCCGCTCTATTATTTGCCCGGCAAGCAGAACGTAACGGTGCAGCTCACGCTCTATAATTTCCAGAGCATGTTCGACACGTCCTACAATCTCCTCTTCATGAACATATTGCTGATTACGATCCCGCCATTGATCGTCTTCCTGTTCTTCAATCGACAGATCGTGGCCGGCATGACGGCGGGAGCGGTCAAGGGCTGAGACGAATGGAACTCTGAGATCGGCGCGCTCTATGCGCCATCTCCGGCGCCGGGTTGGCGGTTCGCCTCCTCCCTGCTGACCCGGCGCCGTAGAACCTTTGATGCAGCACCTCGATGCTCATCGTGCGCCTTGACGGATTCAAACGGCTGCAATGGCGGGTCGTTGCGCCTTCGCAGGGCGTGCTATTATGGGGTGTCGGGCGATGCGGGCCCGGCTTGCGCTGCCCGAGAGGTCCGCCTTGAGCACCCATATGAAGTCACGGTCCGGTGACGACCGGCCGTCTGTGGCCCCAGCCCCGCCGACCGATCCGATGGTCTGGATCGAGGGCGGAACGTTCCGGATGGGTTCGGACAATCATTATGCCGAGGAAAAGCCCGTTCATCGCGTGACTGTGGACGGCTTCTATATCGATCCGACTCCGGTGACCAACGCGCAGTTCAGGGCATTTGTAGAGGCGACCGGTCATGTCACCGTCGCGGAGAAGGCGCCAGATCCGAAGGACTATCCCGGTGCGCTGCCGCATATGCTGAAAGCCGGCTCGTTGGTCTTCTCGCCCCCCGACCGTCCGGTCGATCTCAGAAACTGGGGTCAATGGTGGGACTTCCGCTTCCGCGCCAACTGGCGCCGGCCCTATGGCCCGGGAAGCTCGATCAGGGGACTCGACGATCACCCCGTTGTCCATGTCGCCTACCCCGATGCGGCTGCTTACGCCGCCTGGGCGGGCAAGTCGCTTGCGACCGAGGCGGAGTGGGAATTCGCCGCGCGGGGTGGTCTCGACGGTGCGGAATATGCCTGGGGTGACGAACTCAATCCGGGCGGGCGGCAGCTCGCCAACACCTGGCAGGGCCAGTTCCCTTCGGAGAACCTCAAGACCGACGGATATGAACGGACCTCACCGGTCAGGGCCTTCCCGCCGAACGGCTATGGCCTCTACGACATGATCGGCAATGTCTGGGAGTGGACCGATGACTGGTGGTCGGCCCATCATGAGGCCGATGCGCCCAAGGCCTGCTGTATCCCGGAGAACCCGCGCGGCGGCTCCGAGACGGCAAGCTATGACCCGACCCAGCCGCGCATCAGGATCCCGCGCAAGGTGCTGAAGGGCGGCTCCCATCTCTGCGCGCCGAACTATTGCCGGCGCTACCGCCCGTCGGCGCGTCATGCCGAGCCGATCGATACGTCGACCAGCCATGTCGGATTTCGTTGCGTCAGGCGGGGAGCCGCCCCGGCCTGATCTGCACGATTCCGCCCCGCGCCCGTCTTCTATGCGGGCGCTGATCTATGCGCGCTGCGGCCGGAGCTGCCAGAGCCGCGCGTGCGCCGGTGGCCGGCCGAGCGTGTCGAGTTCGATCGCGCTCACCGGCTCGTCGCTTTCGATGCGTTTGGTGAGGCACCAGCGGCCATCATCGACATAGATTTCGATCAGTCCGATATCGACGAATATGCGCAGCGTCTCCGGCTTGATGTCTTCGATCGTGTAGCGCGGGACGGGGCGGCTGCCCGGCGGCTTGAAATGAAGCTCGAGCGTCGAGCCGTCATAGCCGAGTTCGATCGCATGGGTTGGATGCCGGAAGGCGAGCTTGAACGGTGTGCCGGGCTCCGCCCATGCAAGCTCGATCTCGCCGAGCCCGTCCTCGAGTGACACGGGCGATGCTGCCTCCGCCAGGTTCTCGCTGGCGAGGACGGTGCGCAGCGTGGCGACGGCGTCGATCGGCGGTGTCGCGAGGCGGCCATTCCTCCAGACCAGACGGCGAGGGAAGGTCATGGCGCTCGGAAAATCACGCTCCTTGAAGACGTCGGTCCAGTTCGCTGCCCAGGCGATGCCATAGGGTCCGTCGGCGCCGACTATGCCCTGGAAGGCGTAACAATCGGTGCCGAAATCCATCTCCTCGCGCTGGATCGGCTCGAAGGTCCTGCCGTCGAATCGGCCGACAATGGCGAGCGTTATGTTGCGGCGGCGGGTGATTTCGTCGCGCGAGCCGAGCAGCCCGAAGATCAGCACATGGAGGCCGGCCCCCTCGCTATCCAGCGCCACCATGCAGGGGCATTCCGCCGGCAGTTTCTGCTGCGAAGGCTCGCGGTGGAGCACACCGACGAATTCCCAATTGCTGGCGCCTTGCGGATCGGCCGTGTCGTAGAGCAGCACGAGCGCTGCCGCATCGTCGCCGCCACCGAGCAGCATCTTCCAGCGACCGTCCGGCCCGCGGAAGACGTAGGGATCGCGAAAATCCTTGCGGTAGCCGGGCAAATCCGGCGCTGCGGTAATGACTGGCGTTGAAGGGCCGACATCGATCCAGTCATCGGAGACCGCTGTCATCTGCCATTCCCAGTTCGGCAGCCGGTCGTCCTCGCGATCAGTGTAGAACACGCGCAGGCGGCCATCCGGCAAGGGCATGGCCGAGCCCGAGAAGACGCCGCCATTCTTGTCGTCGGCGAGGAGCTCGTTCCGTGGCAGGAGGAAGACCGGCTGGTGCACCCAGTCGGTCCCGTTGCGGCTGACCGCATGTCCCCAATGCATCGTGTTCCAGCGCTGGCTGTGCGGATAGTGCTGGTAGAAGAGATGCGTCAGGCCATCTGCCTCGCAGAGGCCGTTCGGGTCGTTCATCCAGCCGAATGGCGTCTTCAGATGAAGCTTGTGCCGTGCTGCACCCGTACGGTTGGCTTCGGTCGTCCAGAGCACACGGATGCCGTTCTCTCTCACACGGGCCGGATCGAAGGCATAGGCGAGAGAGACAACGGTCGATGCCTCGTCCCAGCAGAGCGTTGCCTCGCCGCTTGCCGACGTTTCATAAGTCGTGCGGGTGAAGTCGTCCGAGGGTGGGCCGAAGAGATCCGCCTCGGCCGCGCCGGTCAGGCTCACATGAGAGGGCGAGACCTTGTCCACCGGCTTCTGGAAGACGTGCAGCACTTCGCCAGCCGCGAGCGGGAACTTGAGTTCGGTCATGTCGCTATCCGCGTCTGTGCCTCAGCCCTTGACGGCCGAGGAGATGAAGGAGCTCACGAACCATCTCTGGAACGCGAGGTAGAAGATCAGGACCGGCGCCATCATCATGACGGAGGCCGCCATGGCGCTGTTCCAGTAGACGCTGTCATGGCCGAAGAAGCTGGCAATGCCGACGGAGATCGGGCGCGCATTGTCGGTGTTCGTCACCATCAGCGGCCAGAGATACTGGTTCCAGGTCTCGATCCCGAGCAGGATCGCGACGGTCGCGAGCACGGGGCCGCTGATCGGCAGGAACACCGACCAGTAGATCCGGAACGGCGAAGCGCCATCGACGGTTGCGGCGTCATAGACGTCGCGCGGGATCTGGATGAAGAACTGGTAGATCAGGAAGATATAGAGCGGGCTCGCCATCCAGGGCAGGATCTGCGCCGCAAAGGTGTCGGAAAGCCCGGCCTTGTTCACGATCGTCAGCAGGGGCAGCACGATCGATTCCTGCGGCACGATATAGAGCGCGATGAAGGCGGTCAGGATGATCGCGCGTCCCGGCAACCGGCCCCAGGCGAGCACGAAAGCCGCCATGGAGTTGATGAAGATGCCGCCGAGAACGGTGCAGAACAGGATGACGAGCGAGTTCAGCAGATAGCGCCCGAAGGGTAGCGCACCGGAGAAGGTCGCGACGTTGCGGTAGTTGTCGAGCGAGGGGTTCGAGACCCAGAAGGCGCGAAAGCTGCCCATGTCGGCGAGGATCTGGAAGCGATCCGGCTTGAGGCTCGCGACCACCAGCAGGAAGAGTGGCGAGATCACGACGAGCGCGATCACGGTAACGGCGACGAATTTGACAATCGCGCCGACGTCCCAGCCGATCGCGGCGGTCCGGGCGGGAGTCCGGGTTTCGGAGATGGCGCTCATGACCGATCCTTCACGACGAAACGCTGGACGATCGACACCACCAGCACGATGAAGAAGAGCAGGATCGCCACGGCCGAGGCGAGGCCGAGGCGCTGGTCGACGAAGCCCGCGGTGAACATGTAGTGGACCACCGTGTCGGTGGTGCCGCGCGGACCGCCCTGAGTCAGGATGTTGACCTGTGTGAAGAGCTTGAACGCCTGGATCGTCGTGATGATCAGCACGAAGATATGTGTCTGGCGCAGTCCTGGCATGGTGACGTTCCAGAAACGCTGCCAGCGATTGGCGCCATCGAGTTCGGCCGCCTCGTAGAGCGTCTCGGGTATGCCCTGCAGGCCCGCGAGATAGACGATCATCTGGAAGCCATAGGCCTGCCAGGCCGAAAGCAGCACAATTGACGGCATGGCCCAGTTCGGGTCGCCGAGCCAGTCGATCGGCTCTGCCATGCCGAAGGAGAGGAAACCGAGGATCTGGTTGAAGGGGCCGGTCGGATATTGGAACAGCGTTGCCCAGATCACGCAGACCACCACCATCGACGTGATCGCCGGCAGGAAGAACAGGCCTCGGAAGAAGTTCCGGAAAGGCAGCTTCGAATTGAGGAGCAGGGCGATCGCAAGCGCGAAGCCGCACTGCACCGGCAGCACCATGATCGTGAAGCGGGCGACGTTCCAGAGCGCGCGCCAGAAATCATGGTCTGTCAGGATCTGTTGGAAATTGCCGAGACCGACGAAGCGCGGCGGCACCGGCCGCGGGATCAGCCGCTCATTGGTAAGCGCAATCCGGAACGAAGAGAGGAACGGCGCGAGCAGAAAGATCGTCACCAGGATAACGGCCGGCAACAGCATGCCGAGTTCCTGGATCTTGCCGCCCCAGAGCGGCGGTGACCGTCGAGAACGCGGGCGATCTTGTCCCGCAGGCAGGGATTGGGTCGACATGGCACTGAGCTCCAACAGAAGCGGACACTGCCTGCCGCGCGACGGACTGGCCGCGCGGCAGCCTGGGCGTGGCCCTTATTCGACCTTGCCGAACGGCGCGTAGCCGTCATTGTCCTCGATGTCGGCGTCGATCTTCTTCGCCGCCTTGCTCAGTTCTTCCTGCGCATCCGCGCCGTCGAAGATGTTGTTCATGGCGTTCTGGAAGGCGAGCGTGATCGTCGGATAGGCGGGATGCGGCGGACGCGGCACGGCGCTCTTGCTGGCCTGCTCGAAAGCGACCGCCATCGCGCCACCCGGCGCATAGAGCGGCGAGGCCGCAGCGAAGGACTTCAGGCCGGGGAAACCGGCATGTTCCTTATACTGCTCCCGATAGGCGGGGTCCTGCAGCATGAAGCTCAGGAACTTGCCGGCTTCTGCCGGATCAGACGCCGTCTTGGTAACGGCCCAGATCCAGGTACCGTTCGGGCTTGCACCCTTCTCGCCGAATTTCGGCAGTGGCATCACGACCACGTCGTCGCCCATCTGCGCCTTCGCTTCGGCATAGAACCAGTGTCCACCCCAGGCGAGAGCCGCCGGCCTTCCCTCGGCATAGAACTGGTTTCCGCCCGCCGATTGCGGCACGACCCAGCCCTGCTTGACCCAGTTCTGCATCTCGGTCGCGGCGGCCACGCAGGCCGCGCCGTCGAGCGTACCCGTCGCTTTCCAGCTCGTGCGGTCGATCACGTCGCAGCCCATCGAGACCAGCATTGGCTCATAGGCATAGGTGATCCACTCGGTCTTGGTGCCATAAGAACGGAAGAGGTCGATCGGCCATTTCGTGCCGGGCTGAGCGGCGAGCGTCTTCAGGACCGTCTCGAACTCGTCCTTTGTCCAGGCGTCGTCGACCGACTTGGGAATGCGGATATTGAGCGCCTCAAGCTGCTTGCGGCTGCCATAGAGCGCGACGGTGCTGTCGGTCAGGCCGATCGCATAGAGCTGCTTGTCGATCGGATAGGTGCCCTGGCTGATATTCGACGCCGTCATGTCGTCGAGCAGGGGCTTGTCGATGACGCCGCCGATCGGCTGCAGGAAGCCGGACCAGACATAGTTGGCGAGGAACGGTGCATCGAGCTGCATGATATCGGGCAGCGAACCGGCCGAGACAGCCGCGCCGACCTTTTCGTTATAGGCGTCGTGCGGCGTGTTGATCAGCTGCACCGTCGTGCCGGGATTGGCGGCTTCGAAGCGCTTGGCCACATCGGTGATGATGGTGACTTCATAGGGGTCGCCCTGAAACATCACCTTCAGTTCCGCCGCCTGCGCAACCGAAAGCCCCAGAGACGTGACCGACAGCGCCGCGGCGGTGCCGAGCACTGAAAGTAATCGTTTACCCAAGACGGTATTCATAGCATTCTCCTCCCATTGGACCGGTCCGCCGCGTCTCAGACTGAGGCGCGTTCGACAAGACGGAACGGAATTTCCTCGATAGAATTCGCCCGACGGCCCTGACCGGCCAGGATCTCGGCGGCACGACGGCCAATCGCCCGGTGCGGCAGGGCCATCGTCGTTAACGGTGGATCGAGCCGAGCAGCAATCTCGACCTGATTGTCGAAGCTGGCGACCGCGACATCCTCGGGGATGCGGGCGCCGATCCGACGGAGCGTATTGTAGGCTTCGAGCGCGACGCGGTCATTGCCGCAGAGGATCGCATCAGGCCGGACAGGACCCGACAACATCTCCTGGACATGGGCAAAGACAAGGCTGCGTGCGCGATCGGAATAAAGCGGCCCTCGCGTGGCCGGGCGAATCCAGGCCTCATTGGGAGCAAGGCCTCGGGCGGCGTGGGCTGCGCGAAAACCGTCCTCGCGCATCGTGCCGGCCAGCAGGCCCGGCAGGTTGAGGAAGGCGATGCTCTTGCGCCCGCGATCGAACAGATGGTTGACGATCGCTTCTGCGGCTTCGCGCTCCGCCGGAACCAGCGAGGCAATCTCGCCCTCGGAGTCGCGGCAGTTGATCATCAGCTTGACCGCGCCACGCGCAGCCTTGGGGAGATCGACGACCTGATGGTACATCGCGGCATAGGCGATGGCGCGTGGCATGAAGCGCTGGAGCTCGGCGACGCTCGCCTCGACGGTGCTTGGATCACCCACGCTCGTCACCACCACCGACAGGCCCTCGGTACGGACCGAATTGTCGAAAGCGCGCAGGATCTCCGTTGCGAAGGGTTGCGTGATGAGCCCGTCGGCGACGATGCCGATGATCGGCATGACACCCTGGCGCATGCCGCGGGCGACCATGTTGGGCACATAGCCGAGCTCGTCGGCGAGCGCCTTGATGCGGGCGCGCGTGCCCTCCGCCATGCGAATCGAGCCGTCGCCATGCAGGGCGCCCGAGACGGTTTTGGCGGAGACGCCAAGCCGTCTGGCTATGTCCTGCAGGGAGATCTTGGCGTCGGGCATGTGGTTTGGCGTCGCTTGGGTTATCGTTTACTCAGGAATGACCCAAAGCGTTCCCCGAGTCAATCCGGCGATCTCAGGACGACATAGATCGCCGGAATGATGAGGACGGTCAGCAGCGTCGACGAAGCGAGTCCGAAGAGGAGCGAGATGGCGAGGCCCTGGAAGATCGGGTCGGACAGGATCGTCGCCGCGCCGATCATCGCTGCGAGCGCGGTCAGGAGGATCGGCTTGAAGCGGACGGCGCCGGCCTCGATGACCACCTCCTTGAGGCTCATTCCCTCGCGCCTTCCATGGCGGATGAAATCGACGAGCAGGATCGAATTGCGCACGATGATACCGGCCAGCGCGATGAAGCCGATCATGGAGGTCGCCGTGAAGGGGGCATGGAACAGCCAGTGGCCGAGCACGATGCCGATCAGCGTGAGCGGGATCGGGGTCAGGATCACCAGCGGCAGCTTGAACGAGCCGAACTGCGCCACGACCAGAATGTAGATGCCGACGATCGCGATCGCGAAGGCGGCGCCCATGTCGCGGAAGGTCACCCAGGTGATCTCCCACTCGCCGTCCCAGAGCAGGGTCGGACGGGATTCGTCGGTCGGTTGGCCGTGCAGGCTGATGGTCGGCTTCGGCAAATTGCCCCAGTCATGGGCCTCAATCAGCTTGTCGACGGCGAGCATGCCATAGATCGGCGCTTCGAACGCGCCGGCGAGTTCAGCCGTCACCATGTCGGCAAAGCGGCCGTCGCGACGGAAGATCGCCGGCGAGCCAGCCTCCTGTCCGACCCGGACGACCTCGCCGAGCTCGACGATGGAGCGATTTCCCGGAAGCGCATTGGCAGGGACCGGGGTCGAAGCGAGACGCTCGTCCCAGGCCAGGCCGCTCTTCGGCAGGCGGATGACGATCGGCACCGGTTCGTGCCCCTCGCCACGATGGGAGTAGCCGACCGTGGTTCCGTTCAGCAGCGCCGTGAGGCTGTCATAGACGTCGGATTGTTCGACGCCGAAATATTCGAGCGCATCTTGGTCGATCGAGACGCGCAGGCGCGGCTTCGGCATGCCGATTGAATTGTCGACATCGACGATGAACGGGACCTGGCGAAAGATCGTCTCGACTTCGGCGGCGACCGCGCGGCGCGTTGCGGCATCCGGGCCGTAGATCTCGGCAAGCAGCGTCGAGAGCACGGGCGGTCCGGGCGGCACCTCCACGACCTTGACGCTGGTGCCGGAAGGCAGTTCAAGCCCCGCCAGACGCTGGCGCAGCTCGAGCGCGATCGCGTGGCTGGAACGGTCGCGGTCACCCTTGGGCGTCAGTTCGAGCGACAATTCGCCGAGCTCCGGCGAGGTGCGGAGATAAGAGTGGCGAACGAGGCCGTTGAAATTGAACGGCGCCGGCGTGCCCGCATAGGCCTGCATCGAGACGAGCTCGGGCAGCGGCCCGATCTGCTTCGCCGCCGCCAACAGGACCCGCTCCGTATCCTCGAGGCTCGCCCCCTCGGGCAGGTCCACCATGACCGAGAGTTCGGACTTGTTGTCGAACGGCAGCAGCTTCACGGTGACATGTTGCGTATAGAAGAGCGTGCACACAGCGAGGGTCGCGATGCCGACAAGAGCGATGAAGCTCCAGGCGCGTCGCTTGGTCTTCAACAGTGGCGTCGCAATGGCACGGTAGAGCCGGCCAAGCGCGCCGCCATCATGGTGCGCGGCATGGGCGCCAGTGGCAGCTTCCTTTGGTGCGAGCTTCAGCATCGCCCATGGCGCGATCGTCATGGCGACAAAGAAGGAGAACAGCATTGCCGCCGAGGCATTGGCGGGGATCGGCGCCATGTAGGGGCCCATCAGGCCCGAGACGAAAAGCATGGGCAGGAGCGCGGCGACGACGGTGAGTGTCGCGACCACGGTCGGGTTGCCGACCTCGGCCACGGCTTCGATCGCCGCCTGCAGGCGCGAACGGCCATCGGCCATGCCCCAATGGCGAGCGATATTCTCGACGACCACGATGGCGTCGTCGACGAGAATGCCGATCGAGAAGATCAACGCGAACAGGCTGACACGATTGATGGTGTAGCCCATCAGGTTGGCGGCGAAGAGGGTGAGCAGGATCGTCGTGGGGATGACGATCAGCGTCACCAGCGCCTCGCGCCAGCCGATTGCGAAGGCGATCAGGACGACGATCGAGATCGTGGCGAGGCCGAGATGGAAGAGAAGCTCGTTCGCCTTCTCATTGGCCGACTCGCCGTAATTGCGGGTGACGCGCAACTCGATATCGCCGGGGATCAGCGTGCCCTTCAGTGCCTCGACCCGTGCAACGACGTCGCTCGCCACGACGACCGCATTGGCGCCCGCACGTTTGCCGATGGCGAGGCTGATCGCAGGGACGCGCTCCAGATTGCCGTCCTTTGCCGTCGTGATGTCCCAGATCCGCTGTTCCGCCTGGCTCGATCCGGCCGTGATGGTGGCGACGTCGCGGACGTAGACCGGCCGGCCGTCACGCGTCGTCAGCAGGAGCAGGCCGATATCGGGGACGCCGGAGAGCGTCTGTCCGGCGGCCACCTCCTTGGTTTGGCCATCCTGGCGCACGGTCCCCGCGACGAAGGCGCGATTGGCTCCCTGGACCTTGGCAACCAGCTGCTGCAGCGTCACGCCATAGAGGGCGAGCTTCTCCGGATCCGGCTCGACGCGAATTTCCGGTCGATCGCCGCCCTGGATATAGGTGAGCCCGACATTGTCGACCTTCATCACTTCGGCGCGGAGCTGGTCCGCGAGAAGGAACAGGTCCTTGTCCTGCCAGCGCGCGGCTGCGTCGGGCTTCGGTGAGAGCGTCAAGGCGACGATGGCGACATCGTCTATGCCCCGCCCGACGATCTGGGGTTCCGGAATGCCGACGGGCAGGCGGTCGAGATTGGCGCGGATCTTCTCGTGGACACGCAGGATGGCGGCGTCGGACGAGGTCCCGACGAGGAAACGCGCCGTCACCATGACGTGGTCGTCCTGCGTCTGGCTGTAGACGTGCTCGACGCCGTTGATGCCCTTGACGATGGCTTCGAGCGGCTTGGTGACGAGCTCGACCGCGTCGGGCGCCTTGAGGCCATTGGCCTCGACGATGATGTCGACCATCGGCACGCTGATCTGCGGTTCCTCCTCGCGCGGGATGACCATCAGCGCGACGAGGCCCATGGCGAGCGCGGCCAGCAGCAGGAGTGGCGTCAGCGGCGAGCGGATCGTCGCCTGCGTCAGATGACCCGAGAGACCCAGCTTCATGGTTTCACCAGAACGTCGCCGGTATGCAGGCCGGACAGGATTTCCAGGCCGTTCGGAACACCCTCTGCCGTCGCCGTTGCACCGCGCTGCACCGGCACCTCGATCGTCGTGCCGTCCGTCTGCTGCAGTTGCACCGTGTCGACGCCAAAGCGCGTGGTCACATAATCGGCCGGGATGACGATGGCTGGCCTGACGCCGGCCGAGACCCAGACACGGACTCTTTCGCCGACGAAATAGTCGCCAAGGCCGGTCACGGCGGCGTCGGCGCGCACCCGCCCATCCTCGATCTGGGGATAGACGAGTTCGATCGTGCCACGGGCATCCGCGTCAACGCCGATCTGCGCGCCATCCATGCGGATCGGGTCGCCCGCCTTCAGGAAGCGCGCATGGCGTTCGGGAACTTCGAGGCGCAGGACGAAATTCTGCTCGGCGATCGTCGCCACCGTCTCGCCCGCGAGCATCACGGCACCCTCGGTGACCGGAACGCTCAGGACGCGGCCGGCGGTGGGGGCGAGGACATTGCCTTCGCTGGCCTGCTGCACAGTGACGGCGCGTGCGGCAGTCCGAGCCTTCAAATTGTTGTCGGCGATCGACAGCGCCGTCTTGGCATTGTCGAGCTGCGCCTGCGTGCTGACGCCGCGCTGCACGAGATTATCGACGCGGGCGAGATCCGTGCGGGCCTGGTCGAGGCTCGCCTGCAGTGCTGCGATCTCAGAGTCGGCAGCCTTCAATTGAAGTGCCAGCTTGTCGTCGACAATGGTCGCAATGACCGCGCCGGTCTCGACGCGGTCTCCCTCGCGCACACTGATCGCTGCGACGGTACCACCGATCCGGGTGCGGGCGGTTACCGTGCGCACGCTTTCAACCGTTGCATAAACCGCCTTCTCATCGGCCATCTCGTGGGCCGATACTGTGAGGCTCTCGGCGGCGTTGGCCGCTCCGGCGGTCGTCGCCAGAATGATCATGGCTCTCGATAGGTGACGGTACATGATCGGCCCCACTTGAAGGAAAGGTCGCATTGGTTGATTCGGGGCAGGCGGCCTCAGTCGACCGTCGGCAGACCCGCACTCATCCAGGCGCGGATGCCGCCGCGCAAATGGTGGCTATGCGGCAGGCCAGCAGCAAGGCAAGCCGCGACGGCCCTCGCCGAACGGCCTCCCGCGGCGCATTGGAAAACGATCGTGCGCCCGTCGGCATCCGGCAATGCTGCCGGGTCGAAGACCGAGAGGGGCATCAGCACGGCGCCATCAATGTGGACGGCATCGAATTCCGCTTCTTCGCGAACATCGACGAGGAGGACTTCGCCGCTCTCGAGGCGATCGGCAAGCTCGGCCGGCTCGAGTTCGATCAGGGTATTGGCTTGGCTCATGATATTACTCGTTCTGGCCGGAGGCGGCCGGGTTGCAGTCGGTCGGCTGGCAATAGACAGCCCAGAGGGATTCGAGCACGGCGCGGGCCTGTGCGCTCTCAATGCGGTACCAGATGGTCTGGCCATCCCGCCGCGCGGCCACGAGACCATCCTTCCGTAGGAGCGAAAGATGCTGCGAAACGTTGGAATCGCGAACGTCCAGAAAGGCGGCGAGTTCGCCGACGGACCGCTCGCGGTCGATCAGCTGGCACAGGATCAGAAGCCTCTGGCGATTGGAAAGCGCCTTCAGCAGCTCGACCGCAGCGCCCGCCGCGACTTCCATTTGCAAGGGATCAATTCTCATAGTTGCGTATCTACGAATATTTGAATATATAGTCAAGCATGGATTGCGTGGTCGTCAACGGGCTGCGCCTTGAACAAGGAGACAGTGCGATGGGCGATCGCCATCTCGTCTGCGGGGCCTGTGGCCAGAAGAACAGGATCAAGACCGACCGACCGGCGGCCGAGGCGCGCTGTGGCAAGTGCCACGCGCCCCTCTTCGACGGCCATCCGATCGAGGTCGACGAAGCGGGCTTCGAGCGGCATGTCGCGGGTACCGACGGTCTGATTCTCGTCGATGTATGGGCTCCCTGGTGCGGTCCTTGCCGCGTCATGGGTCCCATGTTCGAGCGTGCGGCCGCTGCGCTCCAGCCCGATGTGCGGCTGCTCAAGCTCAATGCCGACCAGGCGCCGAATGTTTCGGCCCGCTTCGGTATACGCGGCATTCCAGCACTCCTGCTCCTGCGCGACGGACGCCTGATCGGCCAGAGCGCAGGCGTCATGGAGACAGCCCGCATCATCGAATGGACGCGGCGGCAAGCCATGGCCGCCGCCTGACGCATCAATGGATCGATCGAGGACAAGACAATGAATATCGATAAGGCCGTGATGGCTTTCGCAGGCTTCGTCAATCTGGTCGGCTTGGTGCTGGCCTATTGGATGAGCCCATATTGGCTCCTCCTGAGCGCCTTTGTCAGCCTCAACCTGATTCAGGCGTCCATCACAGGTTTCTGCCCCGCAGCCATGATATTCCGCCGCCTCGGTCTGCAGGGCGGCAAGGCATTTCCGTAAGGCGGCGAGGCTCAGTGAACGGTGCGGGCTTCAGCGTTACGCTTGCGCGTGGCTGCAGCCTTCCGGGCGGATGCCGAACGGGCCTCCGCGGGGCGCTCGGCAGAGGACTGGCCACCCTTTTCTCCGCCTTTATGAGCGGCGGGATGGCCTGTCGACGTGCCGCGTCCTGAGCCGCCGGGCTTGTTGCCGCCGCCATCGTCTTTGTTGACAGTTGCCCAGGCGCGTCGTTCCGCTTCCTTTTCGGGAACGCCGCGTGCCTCGTAGCCTGTGGCGATATGATCGGCCTTGCGTTCCTGCTTGTCCGTGTATTTCGATTTGTCTCCGCGGGGCATGATTACCTCCTTTTTCTTGCCGGGTGTCCGTGACACGTGCCCGCCGCCCATCTGCGCCTCTCCCTATGTTTCGCTCGACGCGTGTTTCGCAGTCGCGCGCAGCGTGGGTACGCTGTTGACCAATGGGACGAAGCGGGGATCGTTCCTCATCTCCACCTTCCGCACCTCACCGCGTTAGCGATCCTCCTTGTCGTATAGTGTCGCGCCGCGACATTTCGGACGGCCATCAGGATTCGTCGTCCTTCGACGCAACGGCTGGCGCTGGTCGGCATTTCATCGGGCGGGGTGGTCAGCCCGAGGTCGAGATGCGGAAGGAATTTCAAATGTTCGTGGACGATGCGCCCCGTGACGAAGACACGGTCGATCAACGTCAGGCAATTGACCGCCCGATGCGTTTCGGCCCGATGCTCGATTCCGAGGGGGCCGTGTTTCGCCTCTGGGCGCCGAGTGTCGATCATGTGCAACTGATCCTTCGCGACCGCGAACCGATCGACTTGGCGCCCGTGGGAGACGGTTGGTTCGAGCGTCATGTGGCCGGAATCTTGCCCGGCCAGCATTATCGGTTTGCTACAGGCGACCTGGTTTTTGCCGATCCCGCGTCACGCGCGCAGGCTGACGACACGGATGGCTGGAGCGTGCTCGTCGCACCGATGCCAGCGGGCTCGGCCCGGTCGCGCCGTCCCTGGCATGAAGTGATCCTCGCCGAGATCCATGTCGGCACGGCGACGCCCGAAGGGACGTTCGAGGCGCTGGCCGAACGGCTGCCGCATTTTGCCGATGCCGGCTACACCGCCATTGAGCTGATGCCGATCGGTGATTTTCCCGGATCGGGCAATTGGGGGTATGACGGCGTGCTCCCCTTTGCGCCCGAGGCCAGCTACGGCAGCCCGGGCACGCTGCGCGCCCTAGTCGAGCGTGCCCATGCGCTCGGTCTCGCCGTGTTGCTCGACGTCGTCTACAATCATTTCGGGCCGATCGACAATCTTCTGCCCCACTATGCCGCCCCGTTCTTCGATGGCGGCGAGCCGACCCCCTGGGGACCGGCGATCAATCTCGCCCATCCGCTGGTTCGGCGGTTCTTCATCGAGAATGTCGCGATGTGGCTCGGCGAATATGATTTCGACGGGTTGCGTTTCGACGCGGTGCACGAGTTCAGGACCGACGGGGCTGCTGCGTTCAAGTGCGAGATCGCGGAAGCGGCTCGTGCGATCAAACCCGATGCCCTGCTCGTGCTGGAGGATCTTCACTACGAGGCGGGACTGGTGAAGCGCGACGAAGGCGGCGGCGTGCCGCTCTTCAACGCGATCTGGAACGACGATATTCATCATTCGCTGCATGTGCTCGCGACGGAGCAGAATGGTGGCTACTACCGGGCCTTTGCGGAAGAACCGATGCTACGGGCGCGACAGGCGCTCTCCGACGGCGTGCCTGGTCGCAGTGGGGAGACGGCTGGCCAGGATGACGTGGCGCATTTCCCGCCTGAGGCCTTCGTCTCCTTCATCCAGAATCACGACCAGATCGGCAATCAGCCGGATGGACGGCGGCTCGCCGAGGAGCTTGACGCGGAACGACTCGATTTCCTGCATTTCGTCATCATGCTCTCGCCGCAGATCCCGATGTTCTTCATGGGCGAGGAAGCGCATATGCGTTCGGTCTTCCCCTTCTTCGGCGATTTGAAAGGTCATTTGAGCGACGCGATCCGCGAGGGCAGGGCGCGTCAGGCCGCCGAATTCTACGACCATCGACCGGACGATACGCCGCTCCCCGATCCCGTCGCAGAAGAGACCGTGGCGATGGCCAAGCTCGATTGGGATGAGTTCGGACTTCCCGAGCGCCGTGAGGCCATGGCCCGGTTCAAGGAATTGGTGGCGCTTCGCCGCGCCCATGTCTGGCCCGTGACGGCCAGCCGATATCATGGTTCCGAAACCGTCGAGAGCGCGATGAGCCTCGCCATACGCTGGCGTTATGATGACAGGACTCTCGTGCTTGCCATGAACCCGTCGCCCCATCCCGGCGCGCTCGACCTTGTCGCCGGCGCCCCGTTCGCGACGACCGGGCAAGTCGATCCCGTCGAGCATGGCCTCGAGTTCGGCCCATGGTCGGCCGCGATCTGGATCGAACCGGCCGACGGTGTGGCCGAGAATAAGGACAGCGAGACGATTGCGGCGGCGGCTCCGTAGTCGCGCCTGACGCGCGTCGACGTGACGTTATCGGCGTGTATGTCGCCTTGGGCTGAGCAAGACATTCACACGAAATATGCTAGGCTCGGCATAGCTCAGAAACAGGCAATGCCAAGTTCGTCTGGCTCCGTTTTTCTCTGTTCCGCGAGTCGACAACGGAAATGAAATGTCTGATCGTCGCTGATCTGCACTATTCGCTGGCTCAGTACGACTGGGTGCTGAGCATGGCCGAGCGATTCGATGCCGTGATCATCGCCGGCGATCATCTTGATATTTCGTCTGCGGTCGACTGGCGGGCGCAGACCATCGTCATCCGGAAATATCTCGACCTGATCGCGGCGAGGACCCGTCTGATCACCTGCTCGGGCAATCATGATCTCGATTCACGCGATGCTTCGGGCGAGAAGGTGGCTCGTTGGGTGCGCGACTTCAGCCGGCAGGGCATTCCCTCCGACGACACGTCCTTCGTCATGGAGGACGTGCTCTTCACGATCTGTCCATGGTGGGATGGACCCAACGCTCGCGCCCGTGTGGCCGCGCAACTCGCCGCTGATGCACTGAAGCCCAAGACGCGCTGGTTCTGGCTGCATCATGCCCCGCCGGACAAATCGCCCACGAGTTGGACGGGGCAGCGCTATTTCGGCGATGTGGAGCTTGCCGAATGGATCGCGCAATATTCTCCAGACATCGTGTTCTCCGGCCATGTGCACCAGTCGCCCTTCGCGCGCGATGGCTCATGGGTCGATCGCATCAACACCACCTGGGTCTTCAATGCCGGCCACACCTTTGGCGCACCGCCACCGCACATCGTGCTCGATACCGTCAACAATGAGGCCGTCTGGCTGTCCGCGGCAGGCGTGCAAGCCGTCAGGCTCGACCAGCCGCTCGAACGGCCGGTCCCCCAACTGACCACCCTGCCGGCCTGGCTCACATCCCCGGATCGGGTTGGCGATCAGAGCCCGGCGTGAACGCCGTCTCCTGATGGTGCAGCAGGCTGGCGAGCACGTCGCTGACCATGCTGAGATGGTTGCCGTGGCTCTCGAACTGGCGCTTGAGATCGACGAGGTAGCTCGTGGCTGCGTTGAGCCGCTGTGCCAGGAGACGGGCGACCACCAGTGCCGTCTCTGGGTCATCGCGCAGGAATTTTGCGGCATCGTCGAAGGCGTAGAGGCTGGATGGTACAACCGTGCGGACCGTTGCGGTGTGGGGCACATCGAGCAAAACCGACATCTCCCCGAAGATCGCACCCGGCTCACTGATCAGCATGACCTGGGTCTCGCCGCGCACGACTTCGATCATGCCGTCGGCGAGCACATAAAGGCGGCCGGAGGTTACGCCCTCGGTCAATAGTTCGCGACCTGCCGGAACATCGATCCGGCGCGTTTCGTCATATCGAGCCAGCACGTCCAGCATGTTCTTTCCTCATCCTGGGGATTCCGCGCCATCCATTGTGCGAAGCACAACTATCGCACTTGCAGCAGGCGAACGCGACAGCGATCTGACGCGACGGGCGCGCTGCCCCAGAGGTGTGCCCGGCTATGCGACCTCGGGTCGGCTGCCGGGCCGTGCTGGGAAGGCGAACGCGATGGCGACTGCGCCGAGGCCCACGATCGACGAGCCGATGAAGAGCCAGGCATAGTCGTTGAACGTGTCGAATACCCAGCCGCCGGCCCACGGGCCAAGCGCCATCCCAACGCTCGACAGCAGGGTCGCTGCACCCAGAACGGCGCCCAGATTTCTTTGGCCGAAATAGTCGCGCGCCAGCACGGCATAAAGAGGCATCACGCCGCCATAGGCCGCGCCGAAAATGGTCGCAAGCAGATAGAACTGGCTGAGCTCGCCGATGAAGCGATAGGCCAGGATCACCAGCGCCTGAGCCAGCAGGCCGGCGATCAGAACCGGCTTAACGCCGAGCCGATCGGCGGCGACGCCGAGAAGAAGGCGCCCGCCCAGCCCGGCAAGTCCCTCGACGCTATAAATGCTGACGGCCGCCATGGGCGATACGCCGCAGACGATTGCATAGCTCACCATGTGGAAGATCGGGCCGGAATGGGCCGCGCAGCAGGCGAAGAAGGTCAGGCCCAACACCCAGAACTGAGGTGAACGGATCGCCGCCGCAGTCGACATGCCCTTGGCGTCGGCGGCAGGCCCGGTCATGCTGTGTGTGTTGGCAAGAGCAGCGGGCGGGCGCCGAACGACAAGCGCCGTTGGCAGCATGATCACCCAAGCGCCGATGCCGATTGCCAGCATGGCGAAGCGCCAGTCATAGGTCGTGATCAACCAGCGTGCGAAGGGCGAGATCGTCATGGGCGCCATGCCCATGCCGGCGGAGACAAGCGAGACGGCCAGGCTTCGGTTGGTATCGAACCACCCCGTCACCGCCGAGACCATCGGAGCGAAGAAGGCGCTCGCGGCGAGGCCGACCAGGATGCCGAAAATCAGCTGGAATGCGAGGAGGGAGGTAACACGGCTCGCGAGAACCAAGGCAAGGCCGAGCAGCACGGCTCCGATCAGCACGACAATGCGCGGGCCAAAGCGGTCGCTCGCTGCACCCCAGCCGATCCCGGCCACACCCGTGACAAGAAAGTTCAGCGTCATTGCACTCGATATGCCCGCCCGGGACCAGCCGGTATTGGCTGACATCGGGTCGAGGAAGACAGCCAGCGAAAACATCGCGCCGATCGCGACGCAGCCCATCAGGGCGCCGGCCCCGACCATGACCCAACGATAGGAAAGACCCATCTCGCTCACTCCCCAATTTGCGGATCAAGCCGTGGACGTGACGCGGCTTCATACCCAGAAAGACGAACGGACAAATCAGAACGCGACAGCGCGGCCAGGATTTTTCGCACGCATTGACCGAGCTGCATTCACAAGCGGCTGAGGCCTCCTCCGCGCACCGCCAGCGGGCGATGACGCAAAAGATACTGGAGATCGTGCGCTGGGGGGCCTATCAGCGCCTCTAGCGAGCCGATTCAGCCAACGCAGCTCTGGTCGCGACTTCCCCCTGTCGCCAGTCGATCATCAACGATCCAACGACGAGAATACATCATGCATACAATCAAGATCGCCAATTCCGACATGCTGGCGTCGCGGATCATATTGGGTTTGATGCGGATTTCGAAGCTCGAGGATCGCGCGATCCGTTCGCTCTATGAGGCGGCGCGCGCCGCCGGCGTCACGATCTTCGACCACGCCGATATCTATGGCGGTGCGCCGCATGAATGCGAAAGGCGGTTCGGGGAGGCTGTCAGCCTCACGAGCGCCGAACGCGCAGATATCATCGTGCAGAGCAAGGTCGGTATCCGGCCCGGCTATTTCGATTTTTCGAGCGAGCACATCCTGCAGACGGTCGATCGGTCGCTGGCCGCCTTGCGAACCGACTATCTGGATGTCCTGCTACTGCATCGGCCTGACGCCCTGGTCGAGCCGGAGGAGGTCGCCGGCGCGTTCGATGCCTTGCATGCCGCCGGGAAGGTGCGCCATTTCGGCGTGTCGAACCACACGCCAGGACAGATCGACCTGCTCAAGACGGCGGTCAAGCAGCCTCTGGTCATCAATCAGATCCAGCTCAGCATCACCCACGCGCCGACGATCGCGTCCGGCGTCGCTGCCAACATGGCCGATCTCGATCAATCGATCGATCGGGACAATGAGATCATCAACTACGCCCGCATCAACGGCATCACCTTGCAGGCCTGGTCGCCGTTCCAGAAGCGTTTCTTCGACGGCGTCTTCCTGGGCGACCATGAGAACTATCCGGAGCTCAATCACCAGCTCGAGCTGATGGCTTCCAAATACGCCGTCACGCCGGCCGCAATCGCCGTGGCCTGGATCGCGAGGCATCCTGCCAATATCCAGATCGTGCTCGGCACCACCAATCCGAATCGTCTCGCAGAAAGCGCCGCCGGCGCCGATATCGTGCTGGACCGGCAGGAGTGGTACCGCCTCTTTACGGCTGCCGGATACACGCTGCCGTAATGTCTTCATGAGCCTGGCGCCTTTCCTCGTCCGTTCAGGGCGAACCGGGCGTCTGTACCGCTAAGCCGAGCTTTGATCGCGGACGGGACACTGTCCGCGACGGCGCCCGCATGCGCCCGCACGATCGCGCTGGCGCTTCGATGATGCTCCTCGCAAGCCGACGCCCATCATCCATCTCGCCTGAAACTCGGACGCATCGGGCTCTCCGAGTCGCACCCGCGCTTCCCTTGCCCGCACATGATCGCTTGAACGAAATTGAGTCGGGACTTTTCAATCGGCAAGTTAGTTGATATCGTTTCATTATGAGGGTGTGAGGAGGAAGAAGCACTCTCGACAGCTTCAAGGAGGAGCGACCATGAGGATTACGAAACCCGCGATCGGGCGGAATGCTGCTGCATGGATGGCCGGATTGCTGGTCACGGCAGCGTTCGGGCCGCTCGCGCATGCCCAGGACGTCAGCGGCGAGCTGGTGTTTCTGAACTGGGAGACCGGCTCGCAGTTCCAGGTCCTGCAGGATCTCGAGGACGCGTTCACGGCCAAGAACCCGGGCGTCAAGTTCCGCAACATCAACCTGACCGTTTCTGGCGATCAGCGCGGCGCGATCCGCACCGCCCTGATCGGCGGCCAGAAGGCGGACCTCTTGACCAACACCTGGCCTGCCTTCCGCAAGGAACTGGCCGATGCCGGCATGCTGCGTCCGCTCGACCAGCAGTGGGACGCCGGCAAGTGGGGCGACAATATCCCCGATAGCTGGCGCAAGCTCGGTCAGATCGATGGCGTGACCTATGGTGTCACCTATACGTTCGGCGATCGCAGCGGCATCTTCTACCGGCCGGATACGCTGAAGAAGGCTGGCATCGACGCGGCGCCGAAGGATTGGGACGAGTTCAAGGCGAGTTTCGCGAAGCTGAATGGCATCGGCGTGACGCCGATCGCGGTTCCCGCCAAGGTCTGGGCGCAGACGGAGTGGTTTGAAAACCTGCTGCTGCGCACGGCCGGCGCCGAGGCGGCCGCGAAGCTGGCCCGTCACGAGATCCCGTGGACCGATCCGATCGTCAAGACGACGCTGCAGAAATATGCCGAGCTCCTGAAGGCGAATTGCTGTGGCGATCCCACGGTCATGCTGGCGACCGATTGGGACAATGCGGCCAACAACGTCCTCAGAGCATCGACTGCCGGCTATGAGCTGATCGGCATGTGGGTGAACGGGATGGCGAAGTCCGACTACGCGCTCAAGGAAGGTGTCGACTACTCGCTCTTCCAGTTCCCGACCATGGGCGCCGGACATGACGACGTGTCGAGCGTCGACTCCAAGGAGTTCGTCGGGCTGAGCTCGGGCGACAATCCCGCCGCGGCCGACGCGTTCCTCGCCTTCCTCGGAACGGCGGAAGCTGCCAATATCGTCGCCAAGCATGGTCTCGCCTCGCCGAGCAACAAGGTCGATGCGAGCCTCTACGGCCCGGTGACGAAGATCGCCGTCGACAATGTCGCGAAGTCGAAGGTTCAGTTCGTGCTGGGCGACCTGCTGCCGGGCGACCTGGTCGATGAATATCGCGTCCAGCTGCAGAAGTTCCTGCAGAACCCGACCGATGCGACGATCGACTCCGTGATGACCACGCTCGAGGCCAAGGCCGTCACGCTGTACTGAGCCAACTGACCTGCCCGGACCGAAGGCGACATGCTTCCCTCCCGGCATGTCGGTCGGTGCGAGCGCCGGGCGGCCAGCCAACCCTGGCCGCCCGGGCAATCTATCCTCTCCGGTCGATCCCTGATGCCAGCCCGGCTGGGCCTTCGATCGCGATGATCCGCCACCCTTGGCCGTCCGACGTCGGCGTATGACGTCCTCACCTTATCCTAGGGCCGGAGTGCGGAAGCGCCCCGGAACCCAGGAATGATCTCCCAAGGAACCAAGATGTCCGAGACGAAATTCAAGCCGCTGCGCTATCGCCAGATCCACCTGGACTTCCATACGTCGGAGCATATTCCGGATGTCGGCGCTGCGTTCGACGCTGAGGACTTCGTCGCGACCCTGAAGGCGGCGCATGTCGACTCGATCACCGTGTTTGCCAAGTGCCATCACGGCTGGTCTTACTATCCGACGAAGGTTGGCAAGCCGCACCCCAATCTGGCGCGCCCGGACCTGATGGGCGAGATGATCAGCGCCTGCGCGGCAGCGGACATCGAGACGCCCGTCTATATCTCCGTCCAGTGGGACGAGCTGTCGGCGCGCGAGCATCCGGAATGGCGCGTCATGAGCGCTACGAACCAGTTCTCGCGGGCGCTCGCGAACGACCCGTCGAGCCTCAAGCAGCTGAGCCCGGCCTGGCACACCATCTGCCTTAACCATCAGGGTGCGCGCGACTATATCCTCGACCAGGCTCGTGAAGTCGCCTCGAACTACAAGACCCAGGGCCTCTTCTTCGACATCGTCCTGACGCCCGATTGCGTCTGTTCGGCCTGCATCGACCGGATGATCGCCGAAGGCCTCGACCCCGAGAACCCCGCCGACCGGCTCAAGAACGACGAAGCCGTGAACGAGGAGTTCCGGCGCTATATTTCGGACGCACTGTTCGCGGAATATCCGGAGCAGCGCGTGTTCTATAATTGCGGCCACATCCACAAGATGGGACGGCATCGCTTCGATACCTATTCGCATCTGGAGCTCGAAAGCCTGCCGACCGGCGGCTGGGGCTATGATCATTTCCCGTCGAGCGCCCGCTATGCGGCGACGCTCGGCTTCGATTTCCTCGGGCAGACCGGCAAGTTCCATACCGCCTGGGGCGAATTTGGCGGCTTCAAGCATGCCGAGGCGCTTACCTATGAGGCGGCGCAGATGGTGGCGCTCGGGGCGAAGTGCCTTGTCGGCGACCAGCTGCATCCGAACGGCGCCATCAACCACGACACCTATCGCTCGATCGCGCCGGCCTATGAGCGGATCGAGCGGCTGGAGCCGTTCCTGAAGGGCGCGCGCCAGGTCTCTGAAGTGGCGATCCTTGCGGCCGAGTACTTCCATCCGAATGGCGACCGCAATAATGCGAGCGATGACGGCGCCGCGCAGATGCTGCAGGAGCTGAAGCTGCCCTTCGACGTGATCGATGGAACAGCCTCGTTCGAGCCCTACCGGCTGGTGATCCTGCCCGACACGATTCCGATCGATGCGGCGCTTGCCGCGCGCCTGAAGAGCTATGTCGCGGCGGGCGGACGGCTGCTCCTTTCCGGCCAGTCGGGCATTGGCGCGGATGGCTTTGCCCTCGATCTCGGCCTCGAAGCGGCCAACGGGCTGGTTGAATTCACGCCATCCTACCTCCGCGCCGATCCCGACGCGCTCGACGCCAGCCTGCCGCACTCGCCCTTCGTGATGTATGGGACCGGACAGGCGATCGTCAGCGGGGCGGCGACAGTGCTCGCCTCGGTGGTTCCGTCCTATTTCAACCGCAACTATCGCCACTTCTGTTCGCACCAGCATACGCCGGACGATCCGGCCGCGGGCACGATCGGAGCGGGCGTCACGGAATATCAGGGCATTGGTTATGTCGCGTTCCCGATCTTCCAGATGTACCACGCCTACGGACAGCCGCTTTACAAGTACATCATCCGCGGCCTGATCCGTCGCCTGATGCCGGACCCGGTCCTCGTGACCGACCTGCCGTCGGCCGCGCGCGCGACGCTGACGCGCCAGGAAGCCGAAGGCCGTCACGTGCTTCACCTGCTCTATGGCGCGCCGCAGGTGCGCGGCAAGGGCGTGCCGACCGAGGCCGGCCCGACGCGCGTGCTCGAGATGATCGAGGACGTCCCGGCAATCGGTCCGGTGACGGCAAAGGTCCGGCTCGGAAGCCGTCCTTCGCGCATCTTTGACGCCCTGACGGGCGCCGATGTCGACTGGCAGATGCTGCAGGATGGACGCGTGGAAGTGACGCTGCCGCGCCTCCACATCCACAGCGCCCTCGTGCTCGAAGGCGTCTAGCCAATCCTCGCGGGGCGCCGGCTCATGGCCGGTGCCCCGTGACGCTTGGATCGATCGGTGCGATCAGCTAGGAAGCGGCAGCATTCCTGCAACCGCAGGAATGAGAGCATGATGCACGATGTCCGACGAAGACCTGCCACAGAACGGGACCAGGCGAAGAGCCGCCACGATCGCTGACGTCGCGGAGGCGGCGGGCGTCGCCATCGGCACGGTCTCCCGCTTCCTGAACGGGCGCGAGATTCGCCGCGGAAATCGCGAGCAGATCGAGGCCGCGATCGAGAAGCTCTCCTATCGCCGCAATGCGGTTGCCGCGGCGATGAAGACCGACAAGACGCATATGATCGGTCTGCTGATCCCGACCTTCGACGAGTTCCACTCCGACATGGTGGAGCATCTCGCCAGGCTGCTGCGCACGTCCGGGCGTGCGCTGGTCATCTATTGCCACAGCCATGATGCGCGGGTGATCAACGACGCGCTCGATTTCTTCGACGCGCAGCGTGTCGATGCCCTGATCATGGACGGTGTGGCGGAGGTGCGGGCGCGGCTCGAGCAGATGACCGCCGACGGCGTCCCGATCGTGTTCTACAATAACGATATTCCGGGCATCGCCGCCGATCGCGTAATGGTCGAGAACAGCAGCGCGAGCTATCGGGCCGTCAGCCATCTGCTTGACCTCAGGCACGAACGCGTCGCCATCATTGCGGGCGCGCAGTATGATTCTTCGGGTCGCCAGCGTCTCGAAGGCTATGAGGCGGCCTTGCACGACCGGGGCATCCCGATCGACCCCGCCTATGTCGTCGAGGGCACATGGCGCCCGGATAGCGGCTATGACGCGGCGCGACAGTTGATGCAGCTGGACAAGCCGCCGACGGCGGTCTTCGTCTCGAACTACGGAATGACCATCGGCGTGCTGGAGTGGATGAGGGATAACGGGCTGCGCGTGCCCGACGATCTCTCGCTCGTCAGCTTCGACGATGTCGCGCTGTTTCGCCTGCGCGAGCCGGCGATCACGGCAATCTCCCAACCGATTGCCGCGATTGCTGAATCGATCGCGACACTGATCGTGTCGCGGCTCGATCCCGGCAAGTCGCGGCCGTTGCGATCGGTCGTGCTCAAATGCGACGTCATCCTGCGCGGCTCGACGCGCCGCTGGTCGCCGGCAGATTGAGGCGCCGGCCAGTCGCGCCTCAACCCATGTGAATGGTCCGCCTCTCGCCGGCGGATAGTTCGACCGGCAGGCTCTTGTCGGCAAACTGCACCACGAGGCGCTGCGGGAAGCGGGCCTCGATCACGATCTCGGTCGGCACACCGGCGCGCCAGCTCAGGTCGAGCGACAATCCGCCCCGCGCCCTGACTCCGGCAACGCGCCCGTCCCGCCATTGGGGTGGCAGTGCCGGCAATAGCAGCAGTTCGCCCGGTCTGGATTGCACGAGCATCTCCAGAATGCCGGTCGCTCCGCCGAAATTGCCGTCGATCTGGAATGGCGGATGGGCATCGAAGAGGTTCGGATAGGTCCGCTCGGGATGAAGCAGCATGGCGAGCACGTCATAGGCATGTGCGCCATCTCGCAGGCGGCACCAGAGATTGATGCGCCAGCCAATGCCCCAGCCGGTGGCGTCATCGCCGCGAATCTCGAGCGAGCGCTGAGCCGCCGCGGCGAGTTCCGGCGTCGTGTCGGGGTCGATCTGCCAGCTCGGATAGAGCGCGTAGAGGTGGGAGACATGCCGATGATGGATCTCTGGCGCGGCGAGATCCCAGTCTTCGAGCCATTCCTGAAGCTGGCCGGCAGCGCCGATGCGGTCGGGCGACAGGCGCGGCAATGTCTGCGCGAGCGTGGCACTGAACGGCGCATCGATACCGAGCTGCTCCGCCGTCGCGATGGTGCGCTCAAAGAGGTCGCGGGCGATCTGGCGGTCCATCGCCGGTCCGGCGCAGACCGTCGCGCCAAAGGGGTGCACATTTTCGGGTGAGACGGACGGCGATGTCACCAGTAAGTCCGTGCCCGGCAGGGGAACGAGCACGGCGAGCAGGAATTCGGCGGCCCCCTTCATCAGCGGATAGATCCGCCGCAGCAAGGCCTCATCGCCGGAATAGTCAGCGTGATCGTGCAGTTGCACGCAGAGCCAGGCGCCGCCCATCGGCCAGAGGCCCCATTGGGCGCCGTCGATCGGGCCGGTAGCGCGCCAGAGATCGGTGTTATGGTGCAGGACCCAGCCGGGGGCGTCGTAATGGGCGCGCGCCATCGTCGCGCCGGTGATGGCGAGATCCTCGACCATGGCGACCAGCGGCTCGAAGCACTCGGCCAGATTGGCGGGGTCCGGCAGCCAGTAGTTCATCTGCAGATTGATGTTGGCGGTATATTTGCTGTCCCAGGGCGGACGGACTTCCTCGTTCCAGAGGCCCTGCAGATTGGCCGGTTGGGTGCCCGGCCGGGACGAGGCGATCATCAGATAGCGGCCATATTGCAGGTAGAGCGCGGCGAGAGCCGGATCGTCGCCCTCGGCGAACAGGGCCACCCGCTCATCTGTCGGCCGTTCGGCCGCGGCGGTGGTGCCGAGGTCGATCGCGAGTGTGTCGAACAGCCGCCGGTGCTCCGTCTCATGGGCCGCGACAAGATCCGCCCAGGACAGGCCGCGACAGGCATCGAGGCCAGCATCGACACGCGCTATCGGATCGGCGCCGACTTCGTCGAAGCGCAGGAAGCTCGTCGCGGCATTGATCAGGATGACGGCCTCGGTGGCAGCCGCGACGCGAACCTCTTCCAGCGTTGTGTTGATGTTGCCATTCGTGGTCAACACCGTTGCCTTGAACGCAAATTCGAGCGCTCCGGAAATGCCATGCGCATCAGGCCCCTTTCCCCGGAGGCCGTTCCAGTCGGGACCCGGGGTCATGGCCGCGCCGGACTGCGGGCTGGTCAGGTTCAACCGAAAGGTGAGCGCTCCAGGTCGATCGGCCGTCAGCCGCATGATGATGATGTCGGAGGCAGCCGAGGCGATGATCTCGCGCGTGAAGCCGACACCGCCCGAGCGGTAGCTTGTGGTGACGATGGCCCGGTCGAGGGACAGGCTGCGACGGTAGTCCTCGATCGGACCCACATGCTCAAAGGCGATACGGACATCGCCCACCGGCTGATACGACATTTGCACGTGCGGCTTCGCCATCAGGAAGCGGTTGGCGAGGGCCTCCGCTTCGGCATAGCGGCCGGCAAAGATCAGCGCACGAACTTCGGGGAGGTATTTGAGGGCATCGGGATTGACCGGCTGGTAGGGGCCGCCGGACCAGAACGTGCTCTCATTGAGCTGGATCCGCTCTTCGGGGTATCCGCCGAACACCATGGCGCCGAGGCGGCCATTGCCGATCGGCAGGGCCTCGGTCCAGAGCGCTGCCGGACGTGGATACCAAAGCTCCAAAGCGGTCATCTGCTGTTCCTCTCCATGACGAGAGAAGCTTGCAGGCGGACGACGCAAAGGTCAACAAAGTTGATATCGATATCAACTGAGTTTGAGCGCCGTCCCGGCCGTTTCCGGCCGTGGCGGTCAGCCGCCGAGGCCCGGGAAGATCGCCGCGAGCCGGGGAAAGCCGACATCGGGCCGCACGCGCCGCGCCCAGCGCACCAGACCGCCGGCCCGTCGGTCGATCTTGGCCGCATGGTTCTGCCCGATATCGGCAAGACGATGATCGAGAAACGGATTGCCGAACCGGTCGAGACAGATGCGCCAATAGTCGCTCGCCTCGGCCTGCCTGTCGCCGAAGGCCGGAACCACCTCGCCGATCATGATCTCGTCGAGCCAGCCGCGCACCGTCGGATCGGCGATCATCGCGCGGACCGTTTCGTCGGCCGCCCGGCCGCTCTCGCGCCAGCGCTCCGCCATCAGCGTGTGGCCGAGATTGAGCAGGAACAGCTTGCGCTTCTCGATGAAGTCGAGATCGTCGACCAGTTGGATATCGGCGTGGGAGCAGGGCGGCACCAGCCCGTCCGTCCGCTCGATCGCCCAGAGCGCATAGGGTTCGGCCACGGCGCCGATCGGTTCGATCGGCTCCGAGACGATGCGATCGACCAGCGAGTTCGCCCAGATGCATGCGGTCTCGATCCAGGCGCGGAAGTCGGCGGATGGCGATGCCGCGCCGGCGAGCGTCAGCACGAGCGCGCGCAGCCTGTCGCCGTTACGCTCGACGAGTTCGCACGGCATGATGGTGAGGCCGGGCCTGCCGGCACGGAACCGTTCATAGAGCAGGCTGGTCAGCAGTTCGGGAAAGGTCGTCCATCCGGCCGGTGTCGAATCGGGCTTTTCGGGGACGTCGAAGCCGCGGTCGCCGGTATTGGAGATGACGTAATCGGCATGGTCGACGAAAAGGGTCCGCAACCGCTCCCAATCCGCCCGCGCCGAAAGGCCGTCGGTCACGGCCGTGACGCGACGGTCGACATCGACGGGACGGCCATTCACCAGACCGCGAATCCTGACCGGGTAGGCCGCTTGCGTTCGGAATGCCTTGACGCGCGCCTGTGACGCCGGCGAGCCGGTGGTCTCCACGATGCAGACCGAGCCGACGGCTTCGCCCGCCGCCGCCTCCGAGAGCATCAGGTCGACATGGGCCTGGAGAAACCGGCTCGTGCCGAACTGGATGATCGTCGGCGCGGTCATCCCGCCACGCTCACCATCGCCTTGATCACCTGGCTGCGGTCAGCCGCCCAGGCGGCGATGCTCTCGGGCAAGCCTTCGAGCGTCGTCGTATGCGTGATCAGCTTGCGATAGTCGATCGCGCCGCTCGCCAGCGCCGAGACCACGGCGCTGAAATCCTCCGACGTCGCGTTGCGGCTGCCGAGGAGGCTCATCTCGCGCTTGTGAAACTCGGCATCGTTGAAAATGATGTCGTCGGGCACCACGCCGACGAGCACCATGGTGCCGCCATGGGCGACATAGCGAAAGCTCGCCTGCATGGCGCGCACGCTGCCGGTGGCGTCGAAGACGACGTCGAATCCGTCGCCCTGCGTCGCCTGCATCAGCGCCTCGGGACCCTCGGCCACGGTGTGGATGCCGTCGAAGCCGAAGCGGTCGGCGACCATGGCGAGCCGCTCCGCGCTGGCATCGAGGAGGTGTACCTCCGCGCCGCGCAGCCGGGCAAAGAGGGCGGCGCCGAGTCCGATCGGGCCGGCGCCGACGACGAGGGCGCGATCGGCCGCGCCGATGCCCGACCGGCGCACGGCATGCGCCCCGATCGCCAGGAACTCGACCGTCGCGGCCTCGGCCTGCTCTAGCCCGTCGGCGGCGATGAGGTTCTGCGCGGGCACGTTGATGCGCTCGCAGAGGCCGCCATCGCGGTGCACGCCGAGGACGCCGATCTGCATGCAGCAATTCGGCTTGCCCCTCAGGCAGGCGTGGCACTGGCCGCAGGCGATGTAGGGGTTGACGATGATGCGCGCGCCCTTCTGCCAGCCGGCCGCATCGGCGGCGACCACGCCGCTCAGCTCATGGCCGATGACCCGGGGATAGTTGAGATAGGGGTGCTTGCCTTCGAAGATGTGATAGTCGGTGCCGCAAATGCCGACATGGGTGATGTCGATCGCGACCCAGCCCGGCTCGGGTGCTGCCGGCTCGGGCCGGTGGACCAGTTCGATCGAACCCGGTTGCTGAACCACAATTGCGCGCATGCTGCCTCGCTCTAGATCGGCGGCCAGCGGCCGCGGCGCCAGGCGCGCTCCAACCAGCCGCCTCGCTCATTGCTTTGGCCGAAAGAACAGCGAGCTCTGCGCCGCTGTCAAATGTTTTTATTTTTTCCGTGCATTTCCTTCATCCGCAGGGCGCGCCATGATACGCCATGGCTCGAAACACGGCCCGGAGCCGGGCCGAACTGGGGCGGTGAGGATTGTATGCAGCGGCGCCGGCATGTCTCGTCCATCGCCGCGCGGCGCGATCGGTGCCGCGGCGCCCTTGAGCGGGGCTCTGCGAATGCTGCGGGCCGCCGGACAGGCTTGGGGACAACCATGGCGAGCGCCGTTGACCGCGCTGATTGTTCTTATTAATTTCGATCATCGAAAGTAAAACAGATCGGATCTCGGGGCATGGCACGGAGCGACAAGCGGTTCAGGGAGACCTATAACGCCTTGATCGATCTGTGCTCGACTTCAGCGCCGGGAAGCGCGCTTCCCTCCGAGAATGCGCTCGCCGAACGCACGGGCGTCAGCCGAACCGTCATCCGATCGGTGCTGCAGCGGCTGGAGGATGTCGGCATCGTCACCTGGGAGGGCCGGCAGAAGACCGTACTGCGGTCCGCCACGCCCGAGGATCGGCTGAGCATCAAGGACGAATCGCTCAAGCCCGCCGATCTGGAGGGCGCCTTTCTCGAATGGGTGCTTCGCTTCGACGTTCCGGCCGGAACACCGCTGAACATCGCACAACTGGCGCGCGAATTCGCTGTTACGCCGCACATCCTGCAGGAGTTTCTCGCGAGCCTGAGCCGTTTCGGCCTGGTCGAGCGCGGCGCCAAGGGTGGCTGGCTCCTGCTCGGCTTCACCGCCGATTTCGCGGTTGAACTGTCGGAGTTTCGATCAGTCCTCGAACTCAATGCGATCCAGCATGTCCTCGGCAGTCACGTCGATCATGAAATATGGACCGAGCTCGAAGCGCTGCGGCGCGCACATCTCGAGCTGGAAGCCAATATAGACACGAACTATCATGATTTTTCACGGCTGGATGAGCAGTTTCATGCTGCGATCAATTCTGTCGTGAAGAACAGGTTTGCTTCTGAATTCCAGAAGGTCATCTCGCTGATATTCCACTATCACTATATGTGGGACAAGCGCGATGAAAAGGCCCGCAATGCGGCCGCCATTCGCGAGCACCTCGCCATCATCGCGGCGCTGCAATCCCGAGACGAGGATGCGGCTCTGGCGGCGGCCCGGCGCCATCTGAAAACCTCCATGACCACGCTGCTCTCCTCGTTGCGCGACCACCGCCTGGTCTGAGCACGGCTTTGCGCATGTGCCGTTCGCGGGGAAACGGTATTGCCGATGGTCTAAAATCGAAATATACATCCGGCAATGGCGGTCGATAGGCCGCGATCCTGTGGAGGAATCACATGATTCGATTGGGACGCGTGCTCGGCGCGCTCGGCATTGCCGTGACCATGGCCTGCCAACCGGCATCCGCGCAGCCAACCGGCGAGATTTCCTTGATGAACTGGCTCGGAGGAGCCGATGCGGCCGTCATCAAGCAGGTCATCGCCGGCTTCGAAGCCAAATATCCGGATCTGACCATCAAGCAGGTTCCCGTCACGACATCGGGCGATCAGCGCGGCGGTATCCGCACGGCGCTGCTCGGGGGCCAGAAGGTCGATCTCATCATCAATGCCTGGCCGGCCTTCCGCAAGGAACTCGCCGATGCCGGAATGCTGCGCGACGTCTCCTCCGTCTGGACCGAGAAGAACTGGGACAGCCTGCTGTCGCCGACCTGGCGTGAGCTGAGCACGACCGATGGCGCCGTCTACGGCGTTCCCTATATCTTCGGTTATCGGAGCGGAATCTGGCATGAGCCGCAGGATCTGACCCGCATCGGGCTGACCGCGTTCCCGGCCGACTGGAACGGTTTCACGGCCACCTTCGAGCCGCTGCGCAAGGCCGGCTTTGCCGAGCCGGTCGCCTTGCCCGGCAAGATCTACGGCCATAGCGAATGGTTCGAATCGCTGCTGCTGCGTGTCGGCGGCCCGGAAGTGATCAACGAACTCGCCAGTCACAAGATCAAGTGGACCGACGAGCGCCTGGTGAAGGCGCTGCAATTCTACAGCGAGATGATGGCGAAGGGCTGCTGCGCCGACATCCAGACGATCTACGCCTCGCACTGGGACGACGCGGCCGACCGTCTCTTCGTCGACCGGAGCGCCAACTACCTGCTGATCGGCATGTGGATCAACGCCCGCGCCCGCTCGCAATATCATCTGGAGCCCGGCAAGGACTACGCCCTCGGCAAGTTCCCGGCCTTCGGCCTCGGCCATGACGACGATTCGCTGGTCGATTCTAAGGAAGTACTGGCCACCAATCTCGGCGCGAATGCCGAAGGGGCGGATCTCTTCCTCGACTATCTGATCAATGGCGAAGGCGCTGGCATCATCGCCAAGGCGGGCTTCACCGTGCCGACCTCTGCGGTCGATATTTCGGCCTATGATCCCGTCGCCGCGTCGTCGGTCGGCTACGTCAAGGCGGGCAAGGTGCACTTCGTGCTCGGCGACATGCTGCCCGGTCAGCTCGTCGACGAATATCGCGTGGCGCTGCAGAAATTCATCGCCAATCCCGTCGAGGCGCAGATCATGCCGACTTTGGAGCAGATCGAAGCCGTCGCCGCGCAGTCCTATTGAGATCGGGGCTCAGCATGAACAACGCAACCAATGGCGTGCGCGGAGCGCACGCCAGCTCGGCTACGGCGACAAGAGCCACCCGATTTCACATGCCGCAGTCGATGGCGGCGTTTGCCCTGCTGACGCCCGTCGTGATCTTCTTCGGCCTGTCGGTCATCTACCCGCTCTTCGAGACGATCCGTATCTCGTTCTGGCAGATCCGCGGTCTTGGCAAGCCCACCTTCATCGGCATCGCGAACTACCAGCGGCTGTTCACGGATCCGACCTTTCTCGGCACGCTCTGGACCACGCTGATCTTCACGATCGGGGTGACCGTCATTTCGGTGGCGATCGGCTGGTTCCTGGCGATGCTGTGCTCGTTTGCACCGAAGCAGACCTCGATCTTCCGCCTGATGATCTTCGCCACCTTCGGCATATCGGAGGCCGTCGCCGGCTATATCTGGATCGGCATCTTCAGGCCGGGTGAGTCCGGCCTGCTGAACGGCGTGCTGATCGCGCTCGGGCTCGGCGACTGGAGCCAGGCCTGGCTCGGATCGGCCCATTCCGCGCTGATGGCGCTGATCGTCGCGGCGTCGTGGAGCTCGGTCGGCCTGCCCTTGCTGCTGAGCTTCGCGGCCGTGCAGACCATTCCCCGCACCGTGCTGGAAGCCGCCCAGATGGACGGCGCCAAGCCGCTCGCCGTCGTCTGGTACATCATGATGCCGCTTTCGACGGCCGGCGCGCGCGTCGCCATCTTCATCAACCTGCTGAGCGCGCTCCGCGCCTTCGACATCATCTTCGTGCTGACGAATGGTGGTCCGGCGCGGGCGACCGAAACGGTCGGCTTCTTCATGTACCGGGAATCGATGACCCAGTTCAATCTGGGCTACGGCGCCGCGGCGACCATCGTGCTGCTGGTCGCGGTCCTCGTCGTCGCGATACCGGCCATCGCGCAGCGTACGAAGGGAGCCCACTGATGGTCTATCGTGCCCCGAAATGGATCGTCTTCGTCGTCGGCATCATCGCCCTCATCTGGGTGGTGCCGATCATCGGCATCGTCGCCACCTCCTTCCAGACGCCGGATTCGATCGCGCGCGGCTGGTGGCACTTCAGCCAGAACCAGTTCACGCTGAATGCGTGGCGGAAGGTCTGGACCGATTATCCGCTCGCCAACAGCCTCTGGGTCTCGACCAAGGTCACGCTGATCGCAACAGTCCTGACCATGGTCACGGCGCCGGCGGCGGCCTATGCCTTCCACTATCTGAAGTTTCCCCTTCGCCGCACGACGCTCATCATCATCATCAATGCGTTCGTGCTGCCGCAGCAGGTCGTGATCATCCCGCTGTTCCGCCTCTGGCGCGAAATGGGCATGCTCGACAATATCTGGGCTGTCATCATCCCGTATGTCGGACTGAGCTATGCTTGGTCGGTGTTCCTGGTGAAGTCGTTCCTGGAGGATTTCCCCAAGGACCTGATCGAGGCCGCGCGGATCGACGGATGCGGCCCGATCAGCACGTTCACGCGCGTGGTGCTGCCCAATCTGCTGTCGCCGATCTTCGCCTGCGGCATCCTGCAGTTCCTGTGGTGCTGGAACTCGCTGCTGCTGCCCATGCTGTTCCTGCGCAACGACGTCACGCTGACGGTGCTGCTCGCGCGCATTTCGGGCACCTATGATCCCAATGTCGACCAGCAGGCCGTGGCGGCGATCGTCACCGCGATCGTGCCGCTGCTCGTGTTCCTGATCTTCCAGCGCCAGTTCGCCGTCGGCAACCGCGTCTCGAGCGGCGGCAAGGAATAGGCTCGCCGCAGCGCCATCGCAGGTCCGCCTCGCGCATTTCGCGCGCGGCGGCGCAGGCCCGGCTTGCGCCAATTGGCTTCCGTCACAGGTACGAGAACGATGTCCGACAGTCTTTGGTATCCGAAGGAATCTTGGGTCGAGTGGACGGCGGCCTTGCCCGTCGGCAATGGACGCCTGGGCGCGATGGTCTATGGCAACAGCCGTAAGGAGCGCATCCAGCTCAACGAGGATACGCTCTGGACCGGCTCGCCCTACAGCGCCGCTAACAAGGGCGCGCACGCGAATCTGGGCGCTTTGCGGCAACTGCTCTTCGCCGGCGAATATGCGGCGGCCGAGCGTCTCGCCGACGCCAGCATGATGGCGCGTCCGCGCGTCCAGATGACGTATCAATCCGCCGGCTGGATCTTCATCGAGACGCGTCACCGGCCCGAGCCCGGCTCGTATCGGCGCGAGCTCGATCTCGCCTCGGCGGTCGCCTCCATCGATTATCGCCATCACGGCATCCATTATCGCCGCGAGATCATCGCCTCGGCGCCGGACAATGTCATCGGCATCCGGATGTGGACCGAAGGCGGCGAACGGTTCGACAGCGACATCAGCTATGATATCGAGCAGCCTTTCGCGCCGGAGCTGGACGCCGTGCTGGGCGAGATCGTCTGCCGCGGGCGGAACCGCGCCGAATATGGCGTGCCCGCCGGGCTCGACTGGGTCGCCCGGCTGCGCGTGGTTCCCGATGGGGGCGCGATGAGCGTCTATGATAGCGGGCTGAGGCTTGCCGGAGTCAGGGGCTTCACGATCTGGGTCGATGTCGGCACGAGCTTCGTGCGCTATGACGACGTCTCCGGCGATCCGGAAGCCGCGACGACACGCCGGCTCGATGCCGCCGTCGCGCGCGGGTGGGATGCGATCCGGGCCGATCACATCGCCGATTATCAGAGCCTCTATGGCCGCTTCGCGCTCAGCTTCGGCGCGGGCAAGGACGATCTTCCGACCGATCGCCGGGTCGCCGATCCCGTCAAGGAGACAGATCCGTCGCTCGCGGCGCTCTATGTGAACTATGGCCGCTATCTCATGATCAGCGCGTCGCGGCCGGGAACGCAGCCGGCGAACCTGCAGGGTATCTGGAATGCGGAGTTCCGACCGGCTTGGAACTCCAAATATACGGTCAATATCAACGCCGAGATGAACTACTGGCTACCGGACCCGACCAATCTGGCCGCGTGCTTCGAGCCGCTGATCAGCCTGGTGGAGGATGTCGCGGAGACGGGGCGGGAGGTTGCGCGCGAGCATTATGGCACGGGCGGCTGGGTGCTCCACCACAACACCGACCTCTGGCGCGCGACCGGTCCGATCGACCAGGCGGATCCCGGGCTCTGGCCGATGGGCGGCGTCTGGCTCTGCTGCCAGCTCTGGGATCACTGCGTCTATGCCGGCTGGCCGGACGATCTGCTCCGCCGGATCTACCCGCTGATGCGCGGCGCGGCCGAGTTCCTGCTCGACTTCCTGGTCGAATTGCCGGGAAGCGACTGGCTCGTGACGGTTCCGACCAATTCGCCCGAGAATGTCCATCCTTTCGGCGCGAGCCTGTCGGTCGGCTGCGCCATGGACAACCAGCTCGGGCGCGATCTCTTCGATGCGATCCTGGCCGCCGGGGTGGAAGAGGATGAGAGCTTCCTCGCCCGGGTGCGCGAGACCCGCAGCCGCCTGATGCCGGACCAGATCGGCAAGGCCGGCCAGTTGCAGGAATGGCTCGAGGACTGGGACATGGAGGCGCGCGAGATGGACCATCGCCACGTCTCGCATCTCTATGCGCTCTTCCCGGGCCTCGCCATCGATCCGATCGAGACGCCGGAACTGGCGGCGGCCGCGCGCCGCTCGCTCGAGATTCGCGGCGACGAGGCAACCGGCTGGGGCATTGGCTGGCGCATCTGCCTCTGGGCCCGGCTCGGCGACGGCGAACGCGCCTGGACGGTGCTGAAGCGCCAGCTCTCGCCCGATCGCACCTATACCAATCTGTTCGACGCGCATCCGCCGTTCCAGATCGACGGCAATTTCGGCGGCGCCGCCGGCATTTGCGAGATGATCGCGCAGAGCCGGATCGGCGAAATCCGCCTGCTGCCGGCGCTGCCCAAGGCATTGTCGAACGGGTCCGTCCGCGGCCTGCGACTGCGTGGCGGGATCGAACTCGACATGGCCTGGAGCGCCGGCCGCGTGACGTCATGCCAGGTCCGTGCCGTGCATGGCGGGCAACTGACCGCGCGGTTCGGCGGTGAGGTGAAGGTGCTGGAGGTCGTTGCCGGCGCGTGGAGCCGGATCGTCTAGTCGGCGTCCGGGCGGCGCGGAGGGGCTGTGCGGCAGGAAAGTGCGATAAATCGAGAGGTGGGATCCATTCACGGTTTCGACGAAACGATGAATTGAGCGCCTTACCGGCGCTCGCGCTCGCCCCGGCACGGGAACGGTGGTTGAAGCGGGCGGCTATCCGTGCTGGCATGCCCTTGGGGAAGATCTGCCGTCAAACGGATTGGCTCGATTGAGGAGGAATCGATGAAACAGCTCTTTACGACGCTCGGACCGAGGGGCAAGGCGGAGCTGGGCATGATCCTGCCGCACGAGCACGTCTTCGTCGACCTGCGGACGCCGGATCAGCCGGGCTATGCGCGGGCCGAGAGCGCGGATGTCGTGCGGCTGATGGCGCCGGAGATCGAGCGCATCAAGGCGCTCGGGGTCACCGCCCTCGTCGAATGTTCGACCGGCGGCGTCGGCCGGCGGGCGGATCTCGACCTCGCCGTGTCTCTCGCCACGAACTTTCCGATCGTCGTTCCGACCGGCAATTATCGCGAACCCTGGATTCCCGATTGGGTGCGGTCCGCCACCGAGGCGGAGCTCGAAGCCTGGATGCTGGGCGAATTGAATGACGGCATTGAGGATACCGGCGTGCGCGCCGGGTGGATCAAGCTGAGCGCCGGCGATGACGGGATAACGCCGCTCGAGGCGAAGATCCTGCGGGCGGCGGCCCGGGCCGGCGCACAGACCGGCGCCGTCATCGGCAGCCACACCATCAAGGGCAGCGTCGTCATGGACCAGCTCGATATCATCGAGGCGGAGGGCTATCGCGCCGATCGCTTCATCTCGATCCATACCCAGGAAGAGAAGGACTTCGCGCTCAATATCGCCGTGGCGGAGCGCGGGGCCTGGATCGAATATGACCATGTCGGACGGAGCGAGGATGGCGCGGTCGCCGATCTGATCATGAGCGTGCTCGATGCCGGCTATGCCGACCAATTGCTGCTCAGCCATGATCGCGGCTGGTTTGACCCAGCGCTGCCGGATGGCGGAACGCCGCTGCCCTACACCCATCTCTCCACCGTGCTCCTGCCCGAATTGCGCCGGCGCGGCGTGGAGGAGCCCGTCATCACGCTTCTGACCCATACCAATCCGTTCGAGGCTTTCGCGCGCTGATCGCGCGGCGCCTCGGCGTGCATCGGTCGGCTGCGGTCAGCTTCGTTGCCGGTATCGCTCGATATTTTGTCGGCTTACCAATCCCTGGGGCAGGGGTTTTCGGTGGCCGGATTTCTGGAGGAGGACGCCATGACGAGTTTGCAGGACACGGTCGCCGTCGTAACCGGCGGGGGCCGCGGCATCGGACGGGAGATCGCGCTGCATCAGGCGCGCTTCGGCGCCCGTGTGGCCGTGCTGGCGCGAACGGCGCGCGAGATCGAGGAGACGGCGGCGTTGATCGCGACCGAAGGCGGCACGGCGATCGCCAGGGCCGTTGATCTCGTCGATCGGGCGGCCGTGGAAGAGACGTTGAAGAGCGTCGTGGCCGAGTTGGGGCCGATCGATACGCTCGTCAACAATCATGGCTCGTTTCGGGCCTTTGGCCCGATCTGGGAGTGCGATCCCGAGCTCTGGTGGGACGATATCGAGATCAATCTTCGCGGCACGTTCCACACCTGCCGCGTCGTGGCGCCCGCCATGCTGGCGCGGGGCAGGGGCCGCATCGTCAATCTCGTCGGTGGCGGCACGGGGACGAGTTTCCCCAACGGTTCCGGCTATGCGTCGAGCAAGGCCGGTATCATGCGCTTCACCGAATGCCTGAACGACACGACGAAGGAAGGTGGCGTGCTCGCCTTCGCCGTCGATCCCGGCCTCGTCCGGACGGCGATGACCGAGCTGCAGCTCTATTCGGAGGCGGGGAAGACGCATCTGCCCGCCATCCAGCAACTGTTCGACGACGGCATCAACGTTCCTCCGACGCGCGCCGCGTCCCTGATCGCCGATATCGCCGCCGGCCGGTTCGACCCGCTCGCCGGGCGGATGCTGTGCGGCGTCGATGATCGCGACGTGCTGGAACGCGACATGGCCGGGATCGTGGAGCGGGACGGACGGGCGCTGCGCGTCACCGGCATGGATATGGTGAAGCTCTAGTCGCCGTTGCGGGGATCGCCACGGCCGTCCGTGCGCGATCCGACCCCGGCGCCGAGGCGAACCGCAGCCCGCAACAGGCTGCACCATGGCGCTCGTCTCGGCCGCTCGGCCCAAGGCGCCGGATGTCTCTCGGGCCGAGACGGCGCGGGCTGGGCCTGGCGCCGGACGCGGGCGACGGCCCGCTTTCTCCGGCGTGGCAAGATTGCCGCCCTTCCGGAGCGAATTCCTGTACCCGGCCATGCCCTTGCTGGCCGTGCCCTTGCCGGCCGACCCCCGCCGACCACTGACCCGCGCCGGACGTTGAATCGTCGGCGCCCATGATCTGGGTCAAGGCGGATCGGTATGTAAGCCTTAATGATTGTCCCATCGACGCCCGCCTGATCGGAAGGCGATCCGTCGTCATGCCCCCCGGGAGCGGGTCCCGCTCGGCCTCACCATGGCCGGAGCCGGATCCGCTGGCTCGCCATGCTGACGATGCGCAGGCGCGACGGACATATCGTGAAAGGAGCCAGTCATGGCCTATGCAACGACCAATCCCTATACCGGCGAAGTGCTGAAGACGTTTCCGGATGCGACCGACGCCGATGTGATGCTGGCGATCGACAACGCGCACAAGGCGTTTCTGTCCTGGCGGGAAACATCGTTTGCCGATCGCGCCAAGGTCATGCAGAAGGCGGCCGATCTCCTGCGTCGGGATAGCGAGGGCTATGCCAGGATCCTGACGACCGAGATGGGCAAGCTACTCGCCGAGGCGAAGGCGGAAGTCGAGCTTTCCGCCGAGATTTTCGAATATTATGCCGCCCATGCCGAGAAGCTGCTGGCGCCGGAGGCGCTGCCTGTCGCCAATCCGGCCGAGGGCAAGGCGATGCTCGTGCACGAGCCGCTCGGTGTGCTGCTCTGCATCGAGCCCTGGAATTTCCCCTATTACCAGATCGCGCGCATCATCGCGCCGCAGCTCTCCGCCGGCAATACGACGCTGCTGAAGCACGCCTCCAACGTGCCGCAGAGCGCGGCCGCCTTCGAAAACCTGATGAAGGAAGCGGGCCTCCCCGACGGCGCCTTCAAGAACCTCTATGCCACGCGCTCGCAGATCGAGCTGATCCTCAACGATCCGCGCGTCCATGGCGTGGCGCTGACGGGCTCGGAGGGCGCCGGCTCGGTCGTCGCGGCGCAGGCTGGCAAGGCGTTGAAGAAATCGACGATGGAGCTCGGCGGCGCCGATGCCTTCGTCGTCCTCGCCGATGCCGACATGAAGAAGACCGTCGATTGGGCGGTGTTCGGCCGGCACTGGAATGGTGGCCAGGTCTGCGTGTCCTCCAAGCGGATGATCATCGTCGACGAGGTCTATGACGCGTTCCTGGAGCGCTATCGCAAGGGCGTCGCCAATCTCGTGGCCGGCGACCCGCTGGACGCGAAGACGACGCTGGCGCCGCTCTCCTCGCAGGGCGCAGCCGACGAGATCAAGGACAAGATCCGCCAGGCGGCTGCGCTCGGCGCCAAGGCCGAGGAAGTCGGTCCGAGCGTGCCCAACCAGGGCGCCTTCGTGCAGCCGACGATCCTGACCGATGTCGGCGAGGACAATCCGGCGCGCTATTGGGAATTCTTCGGCCCCGTCTCGATGCTGTTCCGCGCGAAGGACGAGGATGACGCCGTGCGCATCGCCAATGATTCGCCCTTCGGACTCGGCGGCTCGGTCTTCACCGCGGACACGGCGCATGGCGCGGAGGTCGCGAAGAAGATCTCGACCGGCATGGTGTTCGTGAACCACCCGACCATGGTCAAGGCGGATCTGCCCTTTGGCGGCGTTCGGCGCTCCGGCTATGGCCGCGAACTGATCGGCCTCGGCATCAAGGAATTCGTGAACCACAAGCTCATCGACGTCGTCGATATCGACGCGCCGTTCTGAGCCGGCTCGGTGCGCCGGTTGCCGCGCGGGAGCGGGCGCGTCCTCCTCATCCAATTCACTGAAAGGATAAAGACATGGCGATCAATGGCAAAGTGGCGCTGGTGACAGGCGCGGGGCAGGGCATCGGGCGCGGCATCGCGCTGCGGCTTGCGAAGGACGGCGCGGATATCGCGCTGGTCGACCTCAAGACCGACAAGATCGCGGCGGTGGCCAAGGAAATCGAGGCGCTCGGCCGCAAGGCGACGACCTTCACCGCCGATGTCAGCAAGCGCGACGAGGTCTATGCCGCGATCGAGCACGCCGAAAAGGCGCTGGGCGGCTTCGACGTGATCGTCAACAATGCCGGCATCGCCCAGGTGAACCCGATCGCCGACGTGACCCCGGAAGAAGTCGATCGCATCTTCAAGATCAATATTGAGGGCGTGCTCTGGGGCATCCAGGCGGCTGCGGCGAAGTTCAAGGCGCGCGGCCAGAAGGGCAAGATCATCAATGCCTCCTCGATCGCCGGCCATGACGGCTTCGCGCTGCTCGGCGTTTATTCGGCGACCAAATTCGCCGTCCGCGCGCTGACCCAGGCGGCGGCCAAGGAATATGCCTCGGCCGGCATTACGGTGAACGCCTATTGCCCGGGCATCGTCGGCACCGACATGTGGGTCGAGATCGACGAGCGCTTTTCCGAGCTCACCGGCGCTCCGAAGGGCGAGACCTACAAGAAATATGTCGAAGGCATCGCGCTCGGCCGCGCCCAGACGCCGGACGACGTCGCGGCGCTGGTCTCGTTCCTGGCGAGCGCTGATTCCGATTACATCACTGGCCAGGCGATCCTGACCGATGGCGGCATCGTCTATCGCTGAGGCGCGATAGCCGGTTCCGGCGTGCGTTTCGCATCGATGTTCATGGCATCGGTGCGAACGCGCCAAGACGCTGCGAGCCGCCGTAATCGACCACCGTCAGACTGTCGACAAACCCCGTCATCTTGGCGGGGTTTTGTTTTGGGGTCGGACGAGGCTTCGCAAGTGCGCATAACGTGGCGGACGGCGCCGCCTGGCATCGGCGAAGGCGCGATCTTCCGACGGCGCTCGCGGATCGCCGCGCGTGCGACGGCACGAGATCTATCGCTGCGTCGCCACGGGTCGATTGCTCGGGCCGGTGCGTAGCCTTCGGCTCCCAATCGGATCGGGACAGCGGCCCCAATGGGTCGCGATGGAACCGGATATCCGATGGGTGAACGTTCAGGCAGAGGCCCGTCGCTGCCATAGGTCACCGACATCACGATGCTCATTGCAGGGACGGTCCGAGGACCGAACCGTGGCGGAACGCCCGCGCCTGTTGTGAAGATGCCGAGGCGTCATGATCATCGTTCTATATTATGGGATGATTGGACTGCGAGGTTCTACTATTTCGGCGCCGCATTTGATTGGTGTGGATGATATTACTTGCAAATCGCCATTCCTCTATTCAAACTGACGTCATGAATAGGAATTCTCGTTCCACAATATGGGACGATCTTCCGGGGATCGAAATCGGAAGCCGCGAGCTTCCATGTCGCATGTCGGGCAGCCGGCGTGCGGCAGAGGCAGAACGTGCCACGAAATGCCGCCGGCGGCGCGAGCCGCGGGCGCACGCGCCGAAGCGGACGGCATCGTGCCGATGCAGTCCGCGCCATGCAGAGACGTCTAAACGTCCAGTACTTCCAGAAGGGAAAACCGAGATGCAGTCCAGAATGCGACCTATCCATCGGCGTATCGTCCGCCTCATGGCGGCAGCAGCGATCGTCGCGACGGCCCTCGGCGGCCTCGATTCGCTCGCGCAGGCCGCTTCGCCGCGTGCCGCCGAGAACAAGATGATCCTCGTGGCCCGGCAGGACCCCGGTACGCTCGATTTCGTCAAGAGCAACCTGACGGCGATGCGGCTGTGGATCCCCGCCAACGTCGTCGAGCCGCTGGTCTATTTCAACAAGGACGGCAGCGTCGAGCCGGGGGTCGCCGAATCCTGGACCATCAGCGATGACAAGCTGACCTATGTCTTCAAGATCCGGGAGACCACCTTCTCGGACGGCACGCCCGTCACCGCGGACGACGTGGTCTATTCGCTCAAGACCATGCAGGGGAGCCCGGTCGTCGATTATGCCGCCGCCTATGAAGCGGTGAAATCGATCGAGAAGGTCGACGATCACACCGTGAAGGTCACGCTTTCGCGTCCGAGCCAGAATTTCTGGCAGGGCATGGGCTCGATCTCGGGCCTTGTCCAGCCGCAGGCGAATGCGGCGAACATCGCCACCAAGCCGATCGGCACCGGCCCCTACAAGCTCGTGAACTATACGACCAACAGCGCCTTCGAATTCACCGCGAATCCGACCTATTGGGGTGCGAAGCCCGCCATCAAGGACGTCACGGTCCGCATCATCACCGATGGCACCGCCGGCCTGAATGCGCTGGAAGCCTCGGAGGTCGATGCGCTGCCGGTCATCACCATCGATCTGTGGGAGCAGCTCGGCAAGCGCGAGCTCGACAAGAAATACTCCCTCGTGACCTATCCGCAGGTCGGCGAGCCGACCTATGCGGTGCTGAACCAGAAGCTCGACAAGGGGCTACGCGAGACCATCGCCCGCACCTTCGATCGCCAGTCCTATAATGATGCCTTCGGTGCGGCCTGGGGTGCGGAAAACACCTGTACCTTCGCGCTGCCGAACCAGGTCTGGTACGAGAAGGAAAGCCCGGAAAGCTGCCCGTTCCCCTATGACATGGAAGGCGCGACCAAGACGATCGCCGAAAAGGGCTATGGCAGCACGCCGCTGGAATACGCCTCGCTCAGCGACGTTCCCGACCTGTCGCTGCCGGCCGATATCATGGTCCCCTCGCTGCAGGCCGCCGGCCTCAACGTCACCCGCAATGCGATCGACCTTGCGCGCTATTCGCAGCTGATCTTCCAGGGCCGGCCGCCGCAGTTCGACATCACGGTCATGTCGGGCGACGCCAATCCGGTGCAGTGGGCCTGCCCCGATCCGTCGAAGGCCGGATGGAGCACCTATTGCTCGGCCGAATACACCAAGGCGCTGGCTGATGCCGATGTCGCGCTGACCGATCAGGACTATGCCGCCAAGATGAAGCAGGCGGCCGATATACTGCGCAAGGATGCGGTCATCATTCCGCTGATCGCCAAGAAGGGCGTCGGTCTCTTCGACAAGGACCTGAAGGGCTTCCAGGAGCCGCGTGTCGCCGTGGCGATCGAACTGGCCAAGCTGCACTGGTAGAATTGCCGGTCTAGACCCGCAGCCGCTGCGCCTCGGGGCAGCGGCTGCGCCGTCGATTGATTGGATAGGCATTTCGCTGGGACAGGTGAATGACGATCTATGTGTTGCGCAAACTGGCGTTCTTCGTTGGCGCCGTCTTCGTCGCTTCGGTGGCGATCTTCCTCCTGATCCGCGGTGCTGGCGGCAATGTCGCGGCGGTCGTGCTCGGCAAGAGCGCCACGCCCGAGGCGATCAATGCGCTCGCCCATGTCTATGGCCTCGATCGCCCCTTGCCCGTCCAGTATGCCGACTGGATCTCCAACATGCTGCGGGGCGATTTCGGCCGTTCCTTCCGCACCAATGAGAGCGTCGCCGATCTCGTCACGGCGCGCCTCTCCATCTCCATTCCGCTGTCGCTTTCCGGGCTGATCCTCGGACTGCTCATCGCCATTCCCGTCGGCACCTATGCGGCGCGCAATGTCGGCACGCCGTCGGGCGCGGTGCTGGCGCTGGTCAGCCAGGTCGGCGTTGCCGTGCCGGTGTTCTGGGCCGGCATTCTGCTTTCGCTGCTGTTCGGCGTGCGGCTCGGCTGGCTGCCGACCGGCGGTTGGACGCCCTGGTCGCAGAGCGTCACCGAGGCGCTGCGCTCGCTGGTGTTGCCGGTGCTGTCGCTCGGCCTGATCATGGCGGCGACGCTGATCCGCTATGTCCGCTCCGCCGTTCTCGACGTCATGAACCAGGACTATCTGCGCACCGCGCTCGCGGTTGGCATGACCCGAACGCAGGCCCTGCTGCATGTCGGCCTGCGCAATGCCGCCTTGCCGCTCGTCACCATCATCGGGCTACAGATCGCCGAACTGATCGGCGGCACCGTGATCATCGAAACGGTCTTCTCGCTGCCCGGCCTCAGCCGCATGATCCTGGCCAATGTGGCGGCCCGCGAGGTGATCGTGGTGCAATCCACCGTCATGATCATCATCGTCTTCGTCATTACCGTCAATTTGCTGGTCGATTTGCTCTACGGCGTTCTCGACCCGCGCGTTCGGGCGACGCGCTGAGCCCAGCACCAGGATGGACACCATGAACAATTCCGCCATTCCTGCCGTGCAGGCGGCTGATCCCCCGACCCGTCGCCGGCTGCCGCGCAACGCCTCGCTGATCATCGGACTCGTCCTGACCGGCATCTTCCTGCTGGTCGCGCTCGCTTCGTTCTTCTATCTGCCGTCGAACCCGAACGTCCCGGATATCCGTCATCGCCTGTTGCCCGCCGGTGCGCCCGGCCATTGGCTCGGCACCGACGTTCTCGGCCGCGACATCGTCGCCCAGCTGATGGTCGGCGCCCGCACGTCGATCCTCGTCGGGGCCGGCGGCGCCACGCTGAGCCTGCTGTTCGGCACGATCACGGGTCTTGCGGCGGCCGCGGCCGGCAAGCTCACCGACGAAACGATCTCGCGCGGCGCGGATATCATGCTGTCGATCCCCGGCATGGTCACCGCGCTGGTGCTGGCGGCGACGCTCGGCTCGGGCGCGCTCACCACCATCCTGGCGCTGACGGCATTCTTCACGCCGTCATTCACGCGCGTCATCCGCTCGGCCGCGATGGGCGTGCTGCAGGAGGATTTCATCACGGCCGCGAGGCTCTATGGCCGTGGCCGGATCTTCGTGCTGGCGCGGCACGTGCTGCCGAACATCGCCGGCGTGATGATCGTGCAGTTCACGCTCTATTTCGCCGCCGGAATCCTGACCGAGGCCGGCCTCTCCTATCTCGGTGTCGGCGTGCACCGGCCGTCGATCTCGTGGGGCATGATGCTGAACGAGGCGCAACAGCAGGTGGGCGTCTCCTCGCCCCTCGCCATCTGGCCGGGCTTCGCCATCGTCCTCCTCGTGCTGGGCCTCAATCTGCTCGGCGACGGTCTGCGCGATGTGCTCGACCCCAAGCTGTCACGGAGGCGCGGATGAGCGGCGCCAACGCCCTTGAGGTGCACAATCTCGTCGTGCGCCATGATATGCTCACGGCCGTGCGCGGCCTCTCCTTCGCGCTTCCGGTCGGCGGACGCATGGGCCTCGTCGGTGAATCCGGCTCCGGCAAGACGTTGACGGCTCTGGCGCTGATGGGGTTGCTGCCCATGGGCTGGCAGGCCGATGGCAGCGTTCTGCATGACGGCGTCGATCTCATCCGCCAGTCCGACCGCGCGCTGGCGCACCGGCGCGGCCGGACGATCTCGATGGTGTTCCAGGATCCGCTGTCGTCGCTCGATCCGGTCCGCCGCGTCGGCTACCAGGTCAGTTCCGTGATCCGGCGGCACATGAAAACCTCCCGGCGCGAGGCTGAACGGCAGACGATCGAACTCTTCCGGCAGATGTCGCTGCCGCGCCCCGAGCAACTGGTGCGGGCCTATCCGCACGAGATATCCGGCGGCCAGCGGCAGCGCATCATGATCGCCATGGCGCTCGCCTGTTATCCGCAATTGATCATCGCGGACGAGCCGACCACGGCGCTCGACGTGACGGTGCAGAAGCAGGTGCTGCGGCTGCTGAACGGCGCTGTCGAGCAACGTGGCTGCGCGCTGCTGATGATCACCCACGACCTGCCGATCATCGCGGCGATGTGCGACACGGTCGCGGTGATGTATGCCGGTCGCATCGTCGAGATGGGGCCCGTCGGACAGGTGTTTCGTTCGCCGCGTCATCACTACACGCGCGGCCTGCTCGAGTCACAGCCGACCATGGACAACATTGCCCTCGACGGCAGCTCGCGGCTGACATCGATCCCCGGCATGGTGCCGCCGCTGCACAGTCTGCCGACGGGCTGCGCCTTCCATCCGCGCTGCGCCGCGGCGACGGAGAAATGCGTGGCCGAGGTGCCGACGCTCGAGGGCGGAACGCGTCGTGCCGCGTGCTGGCATCCGGTCGAGTCCATGGCGGAGGCTGCAGCATCATGACCACTCATACGAACGCTCCCTTGCCGACGAATGAGGCGATGCGGCCGATTCTGGAGATGCGGCAGGTCACGCAGACCTACACGCTGGCGCGGCAGAAGCTGTTCGAGGCGCGGCCGACGCTGACCGTGCTCGATCATATCGATTTCGACGTCCGACCGGGCGAGGCGGTCGGCCTCGTCGGTGAATCCGGCTCCGGCAAGACCACGCTCACCCGCATCCTGACCGGCATGGAGCAGCCGCGCGAGGGTCATGTCCTGTTTGACGGCCGCGACGTGTGGACGGCGGAGCCCAGCCATCGGCAGTTGTTCCGGCGCTCGGTGCAGGTCGTGATGCAGAACCCGCGCAGCTCTCTCGATCCGCGCATGCGCCTGGGCGCATCGCTGCTGGAACCGCTGCGCAGCCTGCGGATCGAGGGCGATCATGCCGCTCGGGTCTATCAGGTGCTCGATCAGGTGGGTCTCAGCCGCAATGCGCTGGAGCGTTTCCCGCACGAATTCTCCGGCGGCCAGTTGCAGCGCATCGCCATTGCCCGCGCCTTGATGTCCGGCCCGAAGGTGCTGATCGCCGACGAGCCGGTCTCCGCGCTCGACGTCTCGATCCAGGCGCAGGTGCTGAACCTGCTCAAGGATCTGGTGCGCGATCTCGGTCTGGCGCTGGTGTTCATCGCCCATGATCTCTCGGTCGTCGCCTATACGACCAGCCGTGTTTCGGTGATGTCGGCGGGACGGATCGTCGAGATCGGCAAGCCGCTCGATCTCTTCACCCACCCGAAGGCGGAGGCGACCCGCAATCTCGTCGGCGCCATCCTGACGGTGGAAAGTGGCCTCGCCGGCAATGCGCTGGCTTAGGCTCTACGGGCGGAACCGTGCCGGATAAGTGTGGATCGCCGGCGGCCGCTGGCGATCGCCGAGATGGGCATAGATCATCGGCAGGATCGTGCGCATCCAGCCGGCCGTATCGACCACGAAGCCGGGCGCTGCGGAATCGAGCAGGAACGGATAGATGGCGGCGTCTGGGACGATCGAGCGGATCAGCGGCCGCCAGGCCTGATGGATATGGCCGCAGACGACATCAGGCCGGACTTGCTCGATCGCGGCCTTGAGGGCGTCGGTGTTGCCGACATCGGTCTCCTGATTGACGGCAATGATCTCGAGCCGCTGGTCGACCTTGGTGCCGGCGCCGGCATGGCGGAAGGCGTCGAGGCGCGCCGCCTGCTCGTTCGAGCTGAACTTCGAGTCGAGATAGAGATAGGTCCGCCGCCGGGCGCCGGACTCGCGGAACATCTCGGCAAAGGCGGGGCCATAATCGAGGCGGTAGCTGTGGAAGCGGTCGCCGTCGAGGCTCGCATCGATCAGGCTGACCTGGCTCGATGTCTCGCCAAGCGCTTCGAGCCGCGTTTCGCCGGTAAAGCCGGTCAGCACCACGGCGTCGAGCGCATCCCACATGCCGACCGGCATGCGCTGGTGGGTGAAGCTGCCCATGATGAACTCATGACCGTCGGAGACGACGCCCTTCTCGAACGCCATCACCAGCCGCGTATAGAACTCGTTGTCGAAGATGCCGCCGCCGACGGTATCCCGATTATAGAAGAAGCCGATGCGCCAATGCGCCTCCGCCCAGGGCGTCTGCACCAGGAACGACCCCTTGCCGACCTGCCGCCGGATGATCCCCTCGCTCTCGAGGTCCTTCAACGTCTTGACGACCGTGATCAGGGAGAAATCGCAGAACCGGACGATCTCGTTCTGCGATTCGATGCGGTCGCCGGCGCCGAGCCCCAGCGTCTTCCAGCGCCGGAACAGCGTATCGCGCAGTTGCAGATGGCGCGGCGAGGACTCGATCGTCAAACGGGGGGCTCCCAGGTCTTCTGGATGGCGAGGATGCCGCCGTCGACGAACAGCATCTGGCCGGTGATATAGCCCGCCGCGGGCGAGGCGAGGAAGACGGCTGCGCCGCCGACATCATCCGGCTGGCCGATACGGCCGAAGGGGATCTGCGCATTGAGCGATTTGCGCACGCCCGGCACGTCGAGGCCGCGCTTGGTCAATGGCGTCTCGATGATACCCGGCCCGATGCCGTTGACGCGAATGCCCCGCCCGGCGAGCGAGACCGCGAGCGAGCGCACCAGCATCAGCACGGCGCCCTTCGATGCGTCGTAGACGACGCTGTGGCGCTCGGCCATCACCGAGTTGGTCGAGCCGACGCACAGGATGCTGGCGCCCTGCTGATCCGGCGCAACCTTGCGGACGAAGGCCTGTGAGGCGAACACATAGGCCTTCACGTTGAGGTCGAAGGTGCGGTCGAAGATCGCTTCGGTCAGATCGTCGAAAGGCACGTCGAGGAAGGTGCCGGCATTGTTGACCAGCGTATCGAGGCGCCCGAGCTTGGCATGGGCGGCCTCGATCAGCATCTCGGCGCCCTTGGCGGTGGAGAGGTCGGCCTGCACGAAATGGCATTCCGTCAGCGCGCTCAATCGTTCCACCGCCTCGGTGTTCGGCAGGTGGGAATTGATCACCAGCCGCGCGCCCTGCTGCGCAAACGCCTCGGCGATTGCGAAGCCGATTCCCTGGGTCGAACCCGTCACGCACACGCAGGGCTGCGCCATGTCTTTCTCCTTGAGCTGCTCAATTATTTTGTTAGCATGATAACATCATAACGATGGATTTCGCGATGCGCGTCAAGCAGAGATGGTCGAACGTCACCGTCGTCACGCCGGCAGAGCAGGCGGCCGCCGATCTGCTGATCGATGGGGACCGCTTCGCCGGCGTGGTCCCAGCCGAGACGGTCGTCGGAGATGATTGGCAGGCGATCGACGGCAAGGGCGCGGTCCTGTTTCCGGGCATTATCGATCTGCTGCAGCATGGCTATGGCACGCGCCTCTACAACGACACCGAGCAGGGGGCGGTGGCCGAGAATTCGCTGGCGTTGCTGGCGCGGGGCGTCACCGGCTTTCTACCCTCGATCAGTTGCCTGCCGCCTGGGACGATGGAGGGCGTGCTCAGCCGTCTGGCGGCGCAATGCGGCGAGGCGAAGGGTGCGCGGGCGCTCGGCGTGCACAGCGAGGGGCCGTGCTTCGGCTCGCCCGGCGCGCATAATCCTGAGAACATAGTGGCGCCCAGCATCGAACTGGCGGAACGCATGCTCGCCGCCACGGAGGGCACGCTGAAGGCGGTAACGGTCGCCCCCGAGCGCGAGGGAGCCGAGGGCTTTATCCGTACGCTGAAACGCGCCGGGGTCTCGATTCATCTCGGTCACAGCCAGGCGCGGCCCGAGAATGTCTCGCGCTATGTCGGCTGGGGCCTCGACGCCGTCACGCACATGTACAATGTCATGCCGACCTATCCGCCCGGCGGCATGGGCGTGCACACCGTATCGCTGACCGACGCGCTGCTGGCCGAGCCGACATTGGCCCTCGGCCTGATCTGCGATGGCATCCATGTCGATCGGCAACTGATCCGGCTGCTGGCGCAATTGCCGGCCGATCGGGTCTTCCTCGAAACCGACGCGATGAAATATGCCGGCACGCCGGGCAGGAAGTTCGAGTTCTATCCCGGCTATTGGGTCGAGAGCGTGCCGGGCAAGGCGGTGCGGGACGAGAATGGCGGCCTCTGCGGCTCGTCGCTGACGCCGGACGAAGCGATGCGCAACTATCTGCGCTTCTCCGGCCGGGATCTTGTCCGCGCCGCCCATGCGGCCAGTCTGGTGCCGGCTCGGGTGATCGGCATGGCGGCCGATATCGGCAGCATAGAGCGGGGCAAGCGGGCCGATTTCGCCGTGCTCGACCCAGCGACATTGGAGGTCCGCGCCACCTATCTCGATGGTCGGTGCGTCCATGGGAGTGCATCATGACGACATCTGGTGACGGAAGCCTGCGCTATCAGGAGGGGGGCAACGTCCACCTCGATTTCCATGGCGCCATCAACACCACGATCGATTTCATCGTCGAGCGCTTCGGCGTTGCGGCGATGGATGCGATCTTCGCCAGCGTCGGCCGCGACGTCTATGCCGGCATCCGCCGCGACCTGCTCGCCGGCGATACGCGGCAGCTCGTCGCCCATTGGCGCCACTTCTTCGACCGCGAGGGCGCCGACTACGACATCGACATCGGCGAGGATGCGATCGTGCTGACGGTTCGCCGCTGCCCCGCCTGGCATCATGTCCAGTCGCTGGTCGGCCGGGTCTCGCCGCATTTCTGCGATCAGACGATCCGCACCAACGAGGCCATGGCCGAGGGTTCACCCTACGCGGTGGATACCGAAATCACCGGCCCGGGCGCCTGCCGGCAGATCATCCGGAGACGGTCATGATTCCGAGCGATCATTTCACCCGCTTCTACAACGAAGTGTTCAAATTCCTCGAAACGCAGGGCGAGGAGGCGCTGGAAGCCTATTGGCTGGCGATCTCGAAGAACCAGGAGCGCCACATCCTCGAGCTGATCCAGACGCGCGGCCTTGACGGCATGTACGAATACTGGTCGCACATCAAGATCGAGGAAAACTGCGACATGGACATCGATCTCGACGATGACCGGCTGGAACTGAGGATGCATCTCTGTCCGAGCCTCAGCAAGGTGATGGACAATGACGCCGCGCCGATGGATCGCTATTGCGACCATTGCGCCGGCTGGATCGGCCCGATCATGGACAAGACCGGCTACCACATGGTCTACGACGCGATCGATCGGCAGAAGCCGCAATGCGTGATGAGGATCTTCAAGGATAAGGACAAGGCGCGCGCGGCCGAGACGGGCGCGGAGCTGCTGATGGGCTGGCCAGGGCGCCGCGCGGACTGACGTTCCGCGCCGAATTCTACGGCAGGTCGATCGCCGTCAGCCCGACATCCCGCGCTGCGGCAGCGATCTGATCAAGCGTTTTCGGGTCGAGCGGAATGCCGTCGCGCAGCCGGAGCGCGCGTGTTTCCAGTTCCGGCGTGCCGGGTAGCTTGATCGAGGCGCCATCGGCGTTTTCGGAGAGTACCCAGCCGAGCACGGCCTCCAGCTCCTGCGAGAACGCGGCGGCGGTACCGATCTGCTCGGGCGACACGATCACCGAGAACATCGAATTGATCGTCGTGCCGGCGCCGTCCGGACCGGACTGCGTCTTGCCGCCGACCAGCGCGGCACCGAGCAGTTCGCAGGCGAGCGCCAGCCCCCAGCCCTTGTGATCGCCGAAGGTCACCATCGAACCGGGCGGGGTCGCGAACAAGGCGGCCGGATCGGTTGTCGGGCGCCCTTCGGCGTCGAGCAGGGCGCCTGGCGGCAGCGCCTCGCCCTTGTTGTGGGCGACGCGGATCTTGCCCATGGCGAGCTGGCTGGTGGCGAAATCGACGATCACGGGCGGCGCATCCGGCCTCGGAAAGCCGGCTGCAAACGGGTTCGTGCCGAGCCGCGCCCGCGTCCCCGCGAATGGCGCGACGAACGTGCCTGCGGCGACGTTGACGAAGTGCAGCGACACCATGCCGGCGCTGGCGCATTGCTCGGCCCAATGGCCGATCCGGCCGACGTGATGGCTATTGCGCAGGCTGACGATGGCGCTGCCGCTTTGGCGCGCCCGCTCGATCCCGAGCGCCATGGCGTCGTGTGCCATCACCTGGCCGGCACCATTGCCGGCGTCGCAGATCAGCAGGCTGCCGGTATCGAGCGCCACCATCAGGGTCTGGTTGAGCACAAGCCCGCCGGCACGCGCGGTCGAGATATAGAGTGGCAGGACGCCGACGCCATGCGAATCGTGGCCACGCAGATTGGCCTCGACCAGATGATCGGCGACGAGCCTCGCCTCCCGCTCTGCCGAACCGGCGGCGCGCAGCAGGCTCGTCGTCGCGCTCCGCAGCCGCTCGGCGGCAATCCGATGAATTTCGGCCATGACCGACTCCTTCCCGAGGCTGCGACGTTCCGATCGTTCAGCTCTGTGGCCGCTCGCGCCAGTCCGTCACCGGATCGAGCGGATAGATCGGCCGGGGCGTGCGCGCCCAGGGAAGCGCAAAGACGTCGGACTGGCCTGGCCCGCGCGTATCGACGCGAATAACCTCGGAGGTGATCGGCGCGAAATACTGGAAGTTGGACGCGGTCTTGAGCACGGCCATCTTGTACTGGCTGAGATCGACGCCGAGCGCCTCATAGACACCCGGCAGATTTCCGGCGACGCCGCGCAGTTCCGTGATCATCAGCGTGACCGGCCCGACATCGAACAGCACCGCCTGGCCGAGATCGACCTCGCTCTGATGGTTGTAGTCGAGCTGGACCACACCGCCGCCGACCTTGCGAACAATACCGGTGACCGTGAGCGGGCTGAAGAAGGCGGTCGCCGCGTCACCACCGAGCGCCAACGTCACCTCCGCGCCCTCTCCGGCAGCCGAAAGCGTCGCTGCCGCAATCGGCGAGATCATCGGCACCAGCGCGCGGCCCGTGATGCCGAGCCGCAGCATCGCCTCGAGAATCAGGTTGCTGTCGCCGGCCGAGCCGCCGAAGACCGTATCGCCGGTGTCGCTGAGTACGACGATGCCGGCCGCGGCGGCATCGGCCATGCGCACCGCGTCGTCGATCGATACCGCCTCGCGGATCTGGAACTCATCGCGCAGCGACCATGCGAGATCGGCCAGTTCGTCGGCGAGCTGGTTGGCGAGTGCCGGATCGTTGTCGGTGACCACGATCGTCGCCCATCCGCCCTCGTCGACATCCAGCCAGGGCTGCATCGGATAGTTCGAGGCCTGCAAAACGCGCGGATCCGCTTCGATTGCGCGGGCGCGATCGAACCAGATCTTCATCGGTCCCTTCGAAGTCAGGAACTGCTCCTGATGCGATACGAGCGGGATCTTGCGCCAGGCGGTGGTCGGCTTCAGCCCTTCGGTCAGAATGCGGATCAGCAGTCTGGTGCCGATCAGGCCGGTATCATGGGGATCGTGCGGTTGCGTCCGGTGGCCGACGATCGCCGTGGCGTTGTCGATGATCTTTCTGGTGATATTGGCATGGTGATCGAGGCCGAGCACGATCGGTACGTCCGGCCCGAGCAGGCTGCGGCAGAGCGCGACCTGCTCGCCCTCGACGTCGTCGACGCCTTCCGCCGAGCAAGCGCCGTGCAGCTGTAGCGCCAGGCCGTCGATCTGGCCGGCGGCGAGCAGCCCCTGGCGGATCCTGTCCTGGAAGAAGTCGAAGGCCTCCCGGCTGATCCGTCCACCGGCCACCGCCCAGGCGCGGATGATCGGGACCGATTCGATGGCCAGGCCCGATTCCTCGATCGCCTGGATATGCCCGCCGACCTGACCATAGCCGCGCAATTTCTCCTCGATCTCGGCTCCCTCGAAGATCCCGAAAGATTCGAAATCGGCCAGCGTGGTCAGCACCGGGTTGAAGTCGTTGGTTTCCTGGGCAATGTGAATGAGGGCGATGCGCAAGGCATGTCTCCGGATAGCTCGGTTGTATCTGTCGCGACGGCCGGCAGGGCCGCCGTCAGAAGAAGGTCTTGATCGCCCCCGTGACACGGTAATCCGGGTCGACGAGCATGAGCAGCGACCATTTGTCGAAGGTGGTGCAGGGATGGCCGATGCCGAAGGCGACCATGTCGCCGGGCTTTAGCGGGCTGTCGGCTGGCGTAACGAGATGGCAATGCTGGTCATTGAGCGCCACGACCTCATGGCCGGCTGGCATCGGCGCAGGCGCCGTCATGGTGCCATCCGGCCGATACCAGCGCAGAGGCACAGGCATGCCGGCATCGTAGCTGATGTCACGCTTGCCGAGTGTCAGCATGGTGCGACCGTTCTCCGGCCGGGATTGCACATGCGCCCAGACCTCCAGCGCCGCTTCCAGGCCGCCCGGGGGCAGATGCAGTGTCGTCTCGTCCAGAATGCGGTGGAAGGCGGCGGCATAGCCGAGGCTGTCATGTGTCAGGTAGCAGCCCGAGCGAAGGACGCGGAGCACCGGTCGTTCGAAGTTGACGCGGCCGAACCGCTCGCCAACACGGTCGAAGAACGAAGAGCCGCCGGCGCTGAGCACGATCGGGCCGTCGTCCGGCAGCAGGCCTTCGTCGAGCGCGAGGCGCGACAGCATCGCAACATCGTCGATCAAGCCGTCGGCGGCCTCCGGCGAGGGCAGAAGCCCCTCGAAACACTCGAAGCCGCCGAGCGCCAGTCCCTCCGTCGCCGCGACGATGCGTGCGAGCTCCATCGCCGCCTCTATTGACCGGGCGCCGGTGCGCCCGCCGATGAAGCCGATCTCGACCAGCACGCGCAGAGGGTTGCCCGCCGGTGGCGGATTGAGCCGCGCGCCTTCCGCCAGCATGGCGATGCCGTCCTGGCCGTCCGCCAGGCAATAGAGCTCGAAGCCGTCGCTCGAATGCAGCGCCCGGAAGCAGGCGTCGATCGCCTGCGCGCCGACCGGCTGGTTCGCGAGCAGCACGCGCTTGACGCCGAAACGGACGCAGACACCGAGCTGCTGGACTGTCGCGACCGTCATCGCCCATGCGCCGTCGGCGAGCTGCAGGTCGAACAGGAAGGGCGACATCGTGGTCTTGCCATGAGGCGCGATCAGCAGATCGTTGGCCGCGGTGAAGGCTCCCATCCAGGCGCTGTTGGCCGCCACGATGTCCTGCCGGATCACGGCGAGCGGCAGCGGCAGGTCGCCGCGAAGCACGTTCCAGCCCTGCGCCGCGACATCACCGATGCGCAGGTATGGCGCATCGAAAGGCAGGCCTTTGGTAGACGGGTCGAGCGGCAGGTCGTCGAGTGCGGTCAAGTCGAGGCGGGGAAGCAGGCGCATGGATGGCGATCCGACGATTCCGGAGAGAGGCGTGTCAATTCTGAGAGCCGTGCCAGCTCATCTCTATCATTCCATTATATGGAACGAATATCGATCTCTGATAGATAATGTAAAGGCGACAGCATTCGGACTGTCAACTCTTGTTATAGGAGAATGCTCCATAAGCCAGCGATTGTCTTGCCTAATGAATTCAGTTGGTGTCTTATCAATGGCGAAGCATCGCATATTGATGTTCTACAATGTGGAACTAACCTCTAGGCAAGATCCAGGACCATGACCGCATCCGGCGTGCCGAAGCGAGAGAGCGAAGCCAGTCATCCCGCCGCGGAAGCGCGCATCCAGTCGGTCGCGCGGGCCAAGGCGCTGCTGGATGCGATGTCGAGCGGCGAGTGGGTGTCGCTGCGCGATCTCGCGACGCGCACGGGTCTCGCCAAGACGACGGCTTTCAATCTGGTGACGGCGCTGGTCGATATCGGCCTCGCCGAGCGCGACGCCAAGGCCGGCGCCTATCGCCTCAGCCTGCAGCACCTCGTCTATGGCAAGGCCGTCGAGCGGCGCCTCGACATTGCGGCCATCGCCCGCCCGCATCTGATCCGCCTCTGCGCGGCGACACGCGAGACGGTCAATCTGGCCTTGCCCGGCCCGACTGATGCTGTGATCGTGGAGAGCCTCGAAGGAAGCCAGAGCCTGCGCGTCTCGTCCTATTCCGGCACCCGCGCGGCCTATCACTCGACCGCGTGCGGACGGGCGCTGCTGGCCTACCAGCCGCCCTCGTTCCGCCGCATCATCTATAATCTCGGCTCGCTGCCTGCTGCCACCGATCGCACGCTGACCGATCCCGAGGCGCTCGAGACGGTGCTGGAACAATGCCGCAGCCGGGGCTGGACCACCGAATTCGAAGAAAACGAGATCGGCGGCGCCTGTGTTGCCGCGCCGATCTTCGCGCCGGGCGGTGAGGCCATCGCCGCCGTCAGCATCGCCGGCCCGTCGGCCCGTTTCGAGCCGGAGGCGATCGAGAAGCTCGGCCGCCTGCTGGTCGCGAGCCTTGCCGAAATCACGGACGAACTGGCGGCTTCCGCCTCCGGCCAGGCCGACCACACCGCAGGAAATCGCCGATGAGCCGACCGCGCCGCGTCCTTCTGGCCGGACTGTTCCACGAGACCCACACCTTCGTGGACGAAATCACCCGGATCGAGGATTTCACCATCCTGCATGGCGCCGAGGTTCTCGGCCGCCAGGGCGACGGATCGACGATCGACGGGTTCCTTCAGGTTGCGGCCGAGGAGGGCTGGGACGTCGTGCCCGTCGCCGATTATGCGGCGCTGCCGTCCGGCACGGCCGACCACGCGGCGTTCGAGGCATTCTGGGACGAGTTGCAGGCGGGCCTCCGCCGCGCCCTCGCCGAGGGCGAACTCGATGCGATCTGGCTGGCGCTGCACGGCGCCATGGTGACGACCGAAATCGTCGATGCCGAGGGCGAGCTGCTCGCGCGCCTGCGCCGCGAACCCGGCGCGGAGCACCTGCCGATCTTCGGCGTCTTCGATCTGCATGCGACCTTCACGGCGGCCATGGCGCAGAACGCCAACGGGCTCGTCGCCTATCGCGAAAATCCCCATATCGACGCGCGCGATGCTGCCGTCCGCTCGGCCCGATTGCTCGCCCGCGCGCTCCGGGAGGTTGCCGCGCCGGCGATGCACGTGCGCAATGCGCCGATCATCTGGCCGCCGACCGGCACCGGAACCGCCGACCGGCCGATGCGCGATCTCGAAGCGCTCGCGCGGGAGATCGAGGCGGAGGACCCGGAAATCTGGGCGGTCAATGTCATCGGCGGCTATTCCTTTTCCGACGTGCCCGATGCCGGCGTCGCCTTCTCGCTGATCACCACCGGAAGCGCCGAGCGGGCCGAGGCGCTCCTCGACCGTCTCGAGACCCTCGCGATCTCGCTCCGCGAGCTGGGCCTGCCGGCGGAATGGCCGCTCGATGCGGCGCTTGAGAAGATCAAGAACGCCCCGGGTGGGCCGTACATCGTCGTCGAGCCCTCCGACAATATCGGTGCCGGCTCGCCGGGGGACGATACCGCGGTGCTGCGCGGCTTCCTGCGCCACGGCATTACCAATGCGGCGGTCGCGATCGCCGATGCCGCCGCCGTGCGCAGCCTGGCCGATGCGGCGATCGGCGAGACGCGCACGATCAGCGTCGGCGGCAAGGGCAGCCACCTCGGCGCCGGCCCGCTCGAGATCGACGCGGTCGTCGTCAGCCGTAGCGACGGCGCCTTCACGCTGGAAGATCGCAACAGTCACCTCGCGGCGGCACAGGGCATCCATTTCAGCATGGGCCCGTCGGTCGTGGTCCGCGTGGCGGGCGTGCTCGTGCTGCTGACCAGCCGCAAGACGCCGCCCTTTGATCTCGGCCAGCTGCGTTCGCAGGGCATCATACCCGAATCGTTGTCGGCCATTGGCGTCAAGGCGGCCGTCGCGCATCGCCGCGCCTATGATCCGATCGCCGCCGGCAGCTTCACCGTCGCGACGCCCGGCCCCTGCACCAGCGTGCTGACCAGTCTGCCCTATCGCCGGCTCCGCCAGCCGGTGTTCCCTATCTCCCAAACGTCGAGCACCCGATGATCGAATATCCCAGCGCGCCCGATACACCCCGCTCGCATCTGCCATTCAGCCCGGCGACGCGCGTCGGCGAGCTGATCTTCGTTTCCGGTCAGGCGTCGGTCGATGCCACCGGCAAGATCGTCTCGGACAGTTTCGAAGGCGAGATGCGCCGCTCCATCGAGAACCTGCGCAAGGTCCTGGAGACGGCGGGCAGTGACCTCGCCCATGTCGTGCAGACGCGCAACTACGTCCGCGACGGCGAAGACCTCGCCCAGTTCAACGCGATCTATCCGGAATATTTCACGGCGCCCTATCCGGCCCGCACCACCATCACCAACTGCCTGACCCCTGCGCTGCGCTATGAGATCGAGTGCATCGCCGTGGTCAGGGATCGCCAGCGATAGAGCCGGCCGGTCCTGTCCCCGCCTTTTCGCCCCCGCGAAAGCCGGCGGTTCATTCCCCAACATCCCGGCGGCCTTGCCTGCTGGAAGCGCACGCATCGAGGAGTCCCGCTTTGACCGCCCAATCCCCGGCCGAGACCCAGGCCAAAGCCCAGACCAGCCCCGCCCCGGACCTTCTTTCATTCGACAAGTCGGCCGAGGCGATCCGCACGAATTCCCGCTGGATGTCGGGCGGCGTCAACAGCAATTTCCGCCTCAACATCTCGCCGACGCCGCTGGTGTTCGAGCGCGGGGAGGGGCCGTATCTGCATGATATCGATGGCAACCGGCTGATCGACTATTACCTCGGCATGGGGCCGATGATCCTCGGCCACAAGCCGCCGGCGATCGTCGACGCCGTCAAGGCGCAGATCGACAAGGGCATCCTGTTCGCCGGGCAGACGGCCATCGAGGCGGAGGCGGCGCGCCTTGTCTGCGAGATGGTGCCGTCGGCCGAGCGCATGCGGTTCGGCTCCTCCGGTTCGGAGGTCGATCAGGCGGCGCTCCGTCTTGCCCGGGCGGCCACCGGCCGCGCCAAGATAATCAAATTCGAAGGCCATTATCACGGCTGGTTCGACAATGTGCTCTGGTCTACGGCGCCGCCGCTCGATGCCGCCGGTCCCGAAGAGGCGCCGATGCCGGTTGCCGGCAGCAAGGGGCAGCTCGCCGATACGGCGGCGACGGTCGTCGTGCTGCCCTGGAACAATCTCGAACTGCTGCGGGAGCGGCTCGCCGCCGGCGATATCGCGGCGGTGATCATGGAAGCGGCGATGTGCAATGCCGGCGCGGTGCATCCGGCTCCGGGCTATCTCGAGGGTGTTCGCGAGGCTTGCACCCGATATGGTACGATCCTGGTGTTTGACGAGGTCATCACCGGTTTCCGTCTCGCTCCGGGCGGCGCACAGCAGAAATTCGGCGTCACGCCCGATCTCTCCACCTTCGGCAAGGCGATCGCCAACGGCTTCCCGGTGGCGGCGATCGCGGGCAGGGCGGAGCTGATGGATCTGTTTTCGACCGGCGGTGTCGTCCATGGCGGCACCTACAACGCCCAGCCGGTCGCCATGGCGGCGACGGCGGCGACGCTGAAATCCCTGACGCCGGCGCTCTACAAGGAGATCGACCGGACCGGCTCGGCGCTGATGAACGGCATTCGGGAGATATTCGCATCGGCCGGCGTGACGGCGTCGGTCGCCGGTTTCCCGCAGGTCTTCCATGTCGCGCTCGGCCTGGAAGCCCCGGCGCAGAACTATCGCGATCTCGCCCGCATGAACCGCCCGGCCTATGTCGCGCTCGCCACCGCCCTGCTCAGGCGCGGCGTACGCGTGCTCGAACGCGGCGCCTGGTTCCTGTCGTCCACCCATGACGACGCGGTGATCGAGGAGACGCTTGCCGCGATGCGAGGCGCCGTGCAGGAGCTGAAGGCCAAAGGCACGCTTTAGGCTCGGTCCTCGATCTCAAAGCCTGCATCTTTAAGGCCGCCCGGCCGGCCTGTGCGTCGGCGGGGCGGCTTGAGCGTCACCCGTAGAAGCGCATTCAGCGTGTTTTGCGTGACGCCGTCGCGAAGCCGGCCACTGCAGCGAACTGTTTGCCCACCCACGTCGAGTCTGGCGACGGCGGGCCGGTCCATTGTTCTGATTCGCCGTTCTGATTCGCAAATCGCGCCGTGGCCGCCACCATGCCACCGCCCCGGCCGGTGTCGAGGCGCGCGCCGCCCTTTGTCCCGACCTCGTGATCACTGGAACAGCTGGCACCAGCAGCGCTAAGCGAGGCGGCTGGTGGCGCGGCTGGTCGAAAACCGCCACCTTGAATTCCCTGGTTCACTGAACCCCAAAACGCAAAAGGCCGCGGTGAACCGCGGCCTTTTCGCATTCCGGTGGGTGCCGGAAAATTGGAGCGGGCGAAGGGATTCGAACCCTCGACCCTAACCTTGGCAAGGTTATGCTCTACCCCTGAGCTACACCCGCATCCGTGCCCGGCGCTGCCGGACGGCGCACCTTATGACCGATGCTCCGGATGAATGCAACAGTGTTTTTCGTTGCCTTATTCGGCCTGTGGATTGCCACGATCTCGCCATCAGTCGCGGCATTTCTGCCGCAGCGCAGCAAAGACAGGCAGCCTTACCTTAGGTCGCCATTTGCTTTGCCATGGAAAGGTCGCCATCGCGCTGCTAGTTGCCGCCGCAAGGGGAATGTCGGGGGACGTTTCGGGGTGCCGGCCCATCGGGCGGCGCTTCCCATGTGATGAGGTACGTTATGAAGAAGTTTCTGATCGCCGGCGCCGCCCTGGTCGCCCTCACCGGCGCCGCTTCGGCAGCCGACCTGACCTATGAGCCGGCGCCCGCAGCGCCCGCCCCCGCAGCGGCTTCCGCCTTCGACTGGAATGGATTTTACGTCGGCGTCCATGGCGGCGCCGCCATCGGCGATTTCACCAAGGACTTCAGCGACAATGGCTCGACCGGCGGCCTTTTCGGCGCCCAGGCCGGCTATAACTACCAGATCGACCATTGGGTGATCGGCGTCGAGACCGACATCGCCTATTCGACGCTGTCGGATGTCGTCGATCTCGACTGGCTCGGCACGACCACGGCCCGCGCCGGCTATGCCTTCGACAACCTGCTGCTCTACGGCAAGGGCGGTGTCGCCTATGGCGATCTCAAATATGCCGACCAGAGCAACTGGTCGGTCGGCTGGACCGCTGGCGCCGGTGTCGAATACGGCTTCACCAAGAACATCACCGGCCGGCTGGAATATGACTATGTCAGCCTACCGAGCAAGGATTTCGGCGGTCTCGAAACCGGCCTCAACACCAACAACATCACGGTCGGCCTGAACTACAAGTTCTGATCGATCGCGTTTCAAACGAGACGGAAAGCCCGGCGCGCAATCGCCGGGCTTTTTTTTATGAGCCGGGCCCGCGAGCGCGTTTCCGGGCGAAGGGACACGCGGTTCGCGTGAAGGAAACGCAGCAAATCAAATAGATAGATCATTTCAGCGTTTCCGTGAGGCGGTGAAATGATCTAGAGAGGCGGCGGTGCCCCAAACGACAAGGCCTCTTCCATGCCGGTTTCGCGCGATCAGCTGATGAGTTTTCTCGCCGATCTCGGGATCGCGAGCATGACGACCGAGCATGAGCCGCTGTTCACGGTCGAGGAATCGCAGAGCCTGCGCGGGCGAATCGCCGGGCGGCACAGCAAGAACCTGTTCCTCACGGACAAGAAGGGCGCGTATTTCCTCGTCGTGGCGGAGGAAGACAGCGTGATCGACCTGAAGCGGCTGCATGAGCGGATCGGTGCCTCCGGCCGGCTCTCCTTCGGCTCGGCCGAGCGCCTCGCCGAACGGCTCGGCGTGCTGCCGGGCTCGGTGACGCCGCTGGCGCTGATCAACGATCAGCCGGCGACCGTCCAGATCATTCTGGACGCCGTCCTGCACGATGCCGACGCCGTCAATTTCCATCCGCTGATCAATACGGCCACCACGACGATCACGCCGGCCGATCTCGTCAAATTCCTGCGCGCGACCGGGCACGAGCCGCTGGTGCTCGAATTTTCGACGGCCAATCGCGTCGGCTGATTTGTAAATCGCGCGGCGAAGCGCCATCTTCACCCCCGAACGGGGCCTGGACACGCTGTCCGGCCAGGACCATCGAGGCATTCCATGAGTCAACCAAGCTATAGTTTCGGCGGCGGCTACCCTGCGGCCAACGGCGCCGATGATCCGATCAAGGATACGACGACCAAGGCCTTCGCCAAGGACGTGCTGGAGGAATCGAGACGCCAGCCGGTTCTGGTCGATTTCTGGGCGCCCTGGTGCGGCCCCTGCAAGCAGTTGACGCCCGTGCTCGAAAAGGTCGTGCGCGCGTCCAAGGGCGGCGTTCGCCTGGTCAAGATGAACATTGACGACCATCCGGAGGTCGCGGGCCAGCTCGGCATCCAGTCGATCCCGGCGGTCATCGCCTTTGTCGACGGCCGTCCGGTGGATGGCTTCATGGGCGCGCTGCCGGAAGGCCAGGTCAAGAGCTTCATCGACAAGATCGCCGGACCGGGCGGGCCTTCGGAGATCGAAGCGGCGCTGACCGAGGCCGAGGCGCTGCTCGAACAGGGCGCGAACGAGGAAGCGGCACAGCTCTTCGCGGCCGTGCTCGCGGCCCAGCCCGACGAATTGAAGGCGCTGGCCGGACTGGCCCGCAGCCATCTGGCGCTCGGCCAGCTCGACGAGGCCAAGGCGCTGATCGGGAGCGTGCCGGAGGAGAAGGCCGGCGACCAGCAGATCGCGGCCCTGCGGGCGCAGATCGCGCTGCTCGAGCAGCAGGCCGCGCTCGGCGACGAGGGCGAATTGCGCGCGCGCATCGAGGCCAATCCGAAGGATTATGCCGCCCTCTTCGACCTGGCGCTGTTGCGCAATGCCAAGAACGATCGCGAGGGTGCTGCCGACTACCTCCTTGAAATCGTGCGCCTCAATCGCAATTGGGAAGAGGAAAAGGCTCGCAAACAGCTGGTCCAGCTGTTCGAGGCCTGGGGATTGACCGACGAGGCCACGCTTTATGGCCGTCGGCGGCTGTCTTCACTGTTGTTTTCTTGAGGCTTTGACAGGATGCAGGCTGGTAATGCCACCTATGACGGACCCGATGACGTGATCGACATCGTGCCCGTCTTCCCGCTTTCGGCGGCGCTGCTGCTGCCGCGCGGGCAGATGCCGCTCAACATCTTCGAGCCGCGCTATGTCGCCATGGTCGATGCGGCCATGGCTGGCGGCCGGCTGATCGGCATGATCCAGCCGGCATCCGGCGCTTCCGACGAAGAGGAAAATCCCGCGCTCGCGCCGATCGGCTGCGTGGGCCGGATCACGTCCTATGCGGAGAGCGGCGATAATCGCTACATGATCTGCCTGACGGGCATTGCGCGCTTCCGCGTGATCGAGGAGATCGAGAGCGATGCGCCGTTCCGGCAGTGCCGCATCACCACGACGCCGTTTCAGTCCGATTTCGTCGAGAATGTCGGAGCCGAGACGGTCGACAGGCCGCATCTGCTCGAAGTCTTCCGTGCCTATCTCGAGGCGAACCGCCTCGAGGCCGATTGGGACAATATCGACCGGACGTCGAACGAGACGCTCGTCAACGCCCTGTCGATGATGAGCCCCTATGGCGCTGCGGAAAAGCAGGCGCTGCTCGAGGCGCCGGATCTGCGCACGCGGGCGGAGACATTGATCGCGCTCACCGAAATCGCGCTCGCGCGACGCGGTGATGGCGGTCCGCCGTCGCATCTGCAATAGCCGAAGAACGAGGGAGGCGCGCATGGCCCCGATCGAGCGTCCGGCGAGCCGGATCGACCCGAAGCTGCTCGAGATCCTGGTTTGTCCGCTGACCAAGACCGCGCTCGAATATGATGTCGAGCGGCAGGAACTCGTCAGCCGGGCCGCGCGGGTCGCCTATCCCATCCGCGACGGGATCCCGATCATGCTGCCGGACGAAGCCCGGCCGCTGGACGATATCTAGTCGTTCACCAAGGAGCGAGGAGAGGGCGCCTCGGCTAGAGGGTCTCGCCGCGCAGCAGGCGCGGGGCGCTTCCGCCGGCCTCCGACGCCGCGCCGATGAAGCGCTCCTTCAGCCTCGGCAGCCGGTCGACGAGGCCGAGGCCGACATCGCGGATAATCCGCAGCGCGGCGTTGTCGTTCGAGAACAGCCGGTTGAGCCCATCCGTCACCATGCCCATCTGCACGGTATCGAAGCGGCGCCAGCGCTCGTAACGCTCCAGAATATCGAGCGTGCCCGGATCGAGGCCGAGGCGGGCCGCCTCGACGATCGTTTCAGCCAGAGCGGCGGCGTCCTTGAAGCCCAGATTGAGGCCCTGCCCGGCGATCGGGTGGATCGCATGGGCCGAATCGCCACAGAGCGCGAAGCGCGGCGCGACGAAGCGCCGGGCGAGTGTCAGCCCGAGCGGGTAGGCGCGGCGCGGCCCTTCGGGCTCGATCGCGCCGAGATGGTGGCCGAAGCGACGCTCCAGTTCGAGGCGGAAGGTGAAATCGTCCGCGTGGATGATTCGCTCGGCCTGTTCCGTGCGTTCCGTCCAGACGAGCGACGACCGATTGCCCTTGAGCGGCAGGATGGCGAAGGGACCGGCCGGCAGGAAATGCTCTTCCGCCCGTCCGTGATGCGGCCGTTCATGCGAGACGGTGGCGACGATGCCGGACTGGCCATAGGACCAGCCGACCGTGCGGATCCCGGCAAGGTCGCGCAGGCGCGAGCGGGCGCCATCGGCCGCGACGAGCAGCTTGGCCGCGATGGTGCCGCCGCCGGAGAGGCGTATGTCGACATGGCCGGGGCGCTCGATGAAATCGGTGACGCTTTCGCCATGGAGCATCGTGACCCCGGCTTCCACCGCCGCGGCGGTCAGCGCGCCGACCAGGACGCCGTTCGGCACCATATGGGCGAAGGGCTCGCCATGCTCGGCCGTGCCGGCGAAGGTGAGAAACACCGGCCGGACCGGATCGCGCGTGCGGCTGTCGGTCACGATCATTTCCGTGATCGGCTGGCTCTCGGGCAGGATGCCTTCCCAGAGGCCGAGCGCATCGAGCATGCGCTTCGCGGCGGCGGCGATTGCCGAGGCGCGTGCATCGCGGGCCGCCGCACCGGCGGGCGCCGGATCGACGATCGCGACGGCGAGCGTGGGCGCACCGCGCTTCAGCGCGAGGGCGAGCGAAAGCCCGACATAGCCGCCACCGGCAATCAGGACGTCGACCGGCTCCCGGCTGAGATCGACTTGTGGCATGGCGTGTCCTCTTTCATGCGCGAGCGCGGGCGATCGGTTCGTTGCGGGCGCGGTCTGTCGGTCATGACAGTGTGTGCGCCCGGCTCGGCGTCTCGACCCGGCTGGTTGTCCCGGCACTGTGTCCAATGCCCATTCTTGTCGTCTTGACTTAGGTTTGCTGTCGCCGCAACTGAAGACGACGGCCTCGTGGGCCGATCCTCCCCATTGAGCGGCCATCCCACCTTGACCAACGACCTTCTCTCGATACTCGACCTCGAGCCGCTGGAACACAATCTGTTCCGCGGTCGCAGCTATGATCCGGGCTGGCAGCGCGTCTTTGGCGGGCAGGTGATCGGGCAGGCCCTCATGGCGGCCTCGCGGACCGTCGATGAGCGGCTGGTTCATTCGCTGCACGGCTATTTCCTCCGTCCGGGCGATCCGAAGGCGCCGATCATTTATGATGTGGAGCGCATCCGCGACGGCGGCAGCTTCACGACGCGGCGCGTCGTGGCGATCCAGCACGGCCAGCCGATCTTCTCCATGGCGGCCTCGTTCCATCTCGTCGAGGACGGGTTCGAGCACCAGATCGCGATGCCCGATGTCGCGGCGCCGGAAACGCTGCCCGACGAGGCCTATCTCGTGGCCGAGATCCTGAAGACGGCGCCGGCCTCGGCCCGCGCCTTCTGGGCACGCAAGCGCCCGATCGAAATCCGTCCCGTCGACCCCGAGGCCTTCATCAATCGCGCGCATCCCTCGCCGCGTCAGGCTATCTGGATCCGGGCGCGGGAGGCGCTCGGGGACGATCCCGTGCTGCATCGCTGCGTGCTCGCCTATGCCTCCGACCTGACGCTGCTCGACGCGACGCTGCTCGCCCATGGCCGCTGGGTGTTCGACGGCAGCCTGCAGGTCGCGAGCCTCGACCATGCCATGTGGTTTCATCGTCCCTTCCGCATGGACGACTGGCTGCTCTATGTCGAGGACAGCCCCTCGGCCCAGGGCGCGCGCGGCTTCAATCGGGGCAGCCTGTTCGACCGCGCAGGTCGGCTGATCGCATCGACGGCCCAGGAGGGGCTGGTGCGTCCGGTGGCACGCTGACGTCGGACGTGACGTACAATTAGGCGTTTTTTGGCCCTGTTGTGCCTACCATTAAGGCACATGGCGCGATTTGCTTAGCCGACGCTCAGAAATTGTGGCAAGCTGACGACGGATGGTCACGTCGAGCGGATGATTTGCCTCGGTTTTGCGCGATTCGACGATTGGCGAAAAAAATAAGCTGACTTGGCACGGACCTTGATTAGTTCACGCCGGTCAAAGCCTCCGCGTTGCTCGCGGCCGGCATTGCCGGTTCGGCGAGATCGACGCCATGCGGTCCGCTGGCCGCACAACGAGACGGGATCTGAAGACATGAAAATCGTTATGGCGATTATCAAGCCGTTCAAGCTTGACGAAGTGCGCGATGCCCTGACGGCAATCGGCGTCCAGGGCCTCACGGTGACTGAGGTCAAGGGCTACGGCCGCCAGAAGGGACATACGGAAATCTACCGCGGCACGGAATATGCCGTGAGCTTCCTCCCGAAGCTCAAGATCGAGGTGGCCGTGCCGAGCGAGACGGTCGACAAGGTGGTCGATGCCATTTCCGGCGCCGCCAAGACCGGCCAGATCGGCGATGGAAAGATCTTTGTCTATTCGATCGATCAGGCGGTGCGCATCCGCACGGGCGAAACCGACACCGATGCGCTTTGAGACCACCTTCCCAGTACGTGTCGTTGCCGCAAGGCAAGGGAGTGATGGGGCACGATGACTGTAAACTATTTCGACAATCCAGCTTCAAACAGCCGCGAGAAGGGACTGTTCGTCCCGGGTGCAGGCAGCCGACCTGACGGTCGGTCCGACAGGAGAGGTCCGATGAATCTGAGAACTGCCAAGTATTCCCTTCTCGGTGCGGGATGGGCGCTTCTCGCGTCCACCGTGGCGAGCCTGGCGCAGGATGCCGCGCCGGCTGCTGCCGATGCCGCCGCCGCTGCCGCTCCTGCCGCGCCGGTCCTGAATTCGGGCGACACCGCCTGGATGCTGGTCTCGTCGGTCCTCGTGCTGTTCATGATCGTGCCGGGCTTGGTTCTGTTCTATGGCGGCCTCGTCCGCGCCAAGAACATGCTCTCCGTGCTGATGCAGGGACTGCTGATCGCCTCGATCGTCATGGTCGCCTGGGTGTTCTACGGCTACAGCCTGGCCTTCACCGATGGCGGACCGTTCATCGGCGGCCTGTCCAAGGCCTTCCTCGCCGGCATTGCGCCGGACACGCTCTCGGGCACGATCCCGGAATATGTCTTCGTCTGCTTCCAGATGACCTTCGCCGCCATCACGCCGGCGCTGATCATCGGCGCCTTCGCGGAACGCATGAAGTTCTCGGCCGTGCTGCTGTTCTCGCTGCTCTGGCTCACCTTCATCTACGCTCCGATCGCGCACACGGTCTGGCAGTCGACGGGCTACATGTTCCAGCTCGGCGCGCTTGACTTCGCCGGCGGCACGGTCGTCCACATCAATGCCGGTATCGCCGGTCTGGTCGGCGCCATCCTCGTCGGCAAGCGCATCGGCCTCGGCAAGGAGCTGATGGCGCCGCATTCGCTGACGCTCTCCATGGTCGGCGCTGCCATGCTGTGGGTCGGCTGGTTCGGCTTCAACGCCGGTTCGGCTCTCTCGGCCGGTCCGATCGCCGGTCTCGCCACGATCAACACCTTCGTCGCCACGGCGGGTGCCGCCATCGGCTGGTGCTTCATCGAGTGGATCGTCAAGGGCAAGCCCTCGATGCTCGGCGCGATCTCGGGCGTCGTCGCCGGTCTCGTCGCGGTGACCCCGGCTGCCGGCTTCGCTGGTCCGGTCGGTTCGATCGTGCTCGGCTTCGGCGCTGCGATCGTCTGCTTCTTCTTCGTCACCACGGTGAAGAACGCCTTCGGCTATGACGACGCGCTCGACGTGTTCGGCGTGCACTGCGTTGGCGGTATCGTCGGCGCGATCGCGACCGGCATCCTCGTCAGCCCGTCGCTCGGCGGCGTCGGCATCAAGGACTACGCGATGGGCCACCAGGTCTGGGTCCAGATCCAGGCCGTGCTCTTCACGCTGGTCTGGTCGGCGGTGGGTTCGGCGATCCTCTTCAAGATCGTCGACGTCATCATCGGCCTGCGTGTCCGCCCCGAAGTCGAGAGCGAAGGCCTCGATATCGTGGAGCTCGGCGAGCGCGCCTACCACAGCTGATCCGGTCTCCGGGGCGCCTTGGCGCTCCGGTCTTCCGAGACGTGAATATCTGGAAGCCCCGGTCTCGCCGGGGCTTCTTTTTTGCACAGCGCGCGGCGCTGTCGGGCGATGGTTAAAGGCGGCTTAACCAAAGCCGGGCTAGGGTCCTCAAATCGAATCCATCAATGAGGACCGGCGCCATGCTCGGCACGACGAGCGCCCGCAAAGCGATCTCGCCCTTTGTCCGGTTGAACGACCGTCTGGCCGGCATCGTGCCCGGCCTGTCGCCGATCAATCTGGGTCTCGGCGAGCCACAGCATCCGATCCCGTCCTTCGTCGGCCCGGTGCTGGCCGAAAATCTCGAATCCTTCGGCCGCTATCCCGCCATTCGCGGCACGGATGAGTTCCGCCAGACCATGGCGGGCTGGCTCGACCACCGCTACGGGCTGACGTCGACGCCGGTCGATCCCGAACGCATGGTTCTTCCGCTGAACGGGTCGCGCGAGGGGCTGTTCTTCGCGGCGCTCGGCGCGCGCGAGCGCGCCACGAACATCGCCCGCCCGGTGATCCTGCTGCCGAACCCGTTCTACCAGGCCTATGCCGCCGGGGCCGAAGCCGCAGGCGCCGAGGTGATCCTGCTCGAGGCCGGGCCGGAGGAGCGCTACCAGCCCGATCTCTCCCGCCTCTCCGACGATATTCTCGCGCGCACCATCGCCGTCTACATCGCGTCCCCTGTGGCGCCGCAGGGCAGCGTCGCGACGCTGGAGGACTGGACGCGGCTCATCAGCGTCGCCCGGCAGCGTGATTTCATGATCTTCGCCGACGAGTGCTATTCCGAGATCTATCGCGACGAGCCGCCGCATGGCGTGCTCGAGGCCGCCGATCGCCTCGGCGAAGGCTTCGCCAATGTGCTGGCGTTTCATTCGCTCTCGAAGCGGTCGAACCTGCCGGGGCTGCGCTGCGGCTTCGTCGCCGGCGACCCGCAGTTCATCACGGGCTGGACGCGGCTGCGCAACATGGCGGCGCCGCAGGTTCCGGGCCCGATCCAGGCCGTCGGCGTCGCGGCCTATCGCGACGAGGCGCATGTCGTGGAGAACCGCGCGCTCTATAACGAGAAATATCGCCTTGCCGCCGAGATACTCGGGCCGGACCTCTGCCCCACCGTGCCGGAGGGCGGATTCTTCCTCTGGCTCGATGTCGGCAATGGCGAGGAGGCGGCCGTGCGGCTCTGGCGCGAGGCGGGCGTGCGCACGATTCCGGGCGGCTATCTCTCGCTGCCCGGCGCCGATGGCCTCAATCCCGGCGATGGCTTCATCCGTGTCGCCATGGTTCAGGATATCGCCACCACCAAGGAAGCTCTGACGCGCATGGCACGCGTGCTCGGCTGATTCGGGGAAGGATACGGTTCGACGATGCGTTCGACACGATCGGTTTCGCTGCCCATGCCGTCCGATGACGGGGAGGGGCTTTCGCGGCTCCTGCGCCGCCATGTCGGCCTGGTGATCGGCGTGGCGCTCCTGGCGGGCGCTGCGGCGATCGCTGCGAGCCTCGTCACCTGGACCGTCGACGACCCGTCGCTTTCCTATGCGGCGGCCAAGCCCGTGGTCAATATTCTCGGCTTTCCCGGCGCCATCATCTCCGACCTGCTGATGCAGTTCTTCGGCCTCGCCGCGGCCGTCCTGCTGCTGCCGGCCGTGTTCTGGGGCTGGCGCGGGCTGTTCGGTGGCCGTTCCTTTCGCGGCATGATGATCGCGAGCTGGCTCGCCGCCCCGCTCGCTGCCGCCGCGTCCCTGTCCTATGTCCCGGTGACCGCGCATTGGCCGCTGCCGACCGGGCTCGGCGGCGTGCTGGGCGATGTTCTGGGCCGTATCCCGAACCTCGTGCTCGGCGGCCCGCCGACCGGCAATGCCGCGACGATCGCTCCCGCCCTCTTCGCGCTTCTGAGCTTCGCGCTGCTGCTGCATGCCGCCGGCTTTGTTCGCCTCGGTCGCCGCGATGATGAACGCCCGGCGCGCGAGAATGCGCCGCGTCCCGCAGCCAAGCGGCAGCGCGAGGTCGAGCCCGACGATGTCGACGCTTTTGATGACGACGAGCGCGGCAGCTTCTTCGCCGTACCGCTCGGTGCTCTCGCCCATTGGGGGTATTCGGCGCGCGCGAGTGTCGGGCGGCTGTTCCGTCGGCATGACGATGAGGACGACGTCCCGGTCCGTCCGGTCGGCGGTCGCGAGCCATCGGTCGATGGCGGACGGCGCGAGCCGCGCATGGTGCCGCGCAGCGTCGCGCCACGCGGCGGGGCCATGCCCGAGGCCGCGCTCGATGACGAGGACGATGAGGACGATGATCAGCTGAGCCCGCTGCCTTCGGCGCGGGTGAGCGCGCCGGCACCACGGCCGAAGGCCGGCAAGCGGCTCGCGCAGGATGCACAGCCCTCGCTGCTGAAGAATGAGAGCTTCGAGCTTCCGGCCCTGCAGTTCCTGGCGGAGCCGCGCGCCGTCGACCCCCGCGCCAAGATCAATCTCGAGGCGCTGGAGCAGAATGCGCGCGTGCTGGAAGGCGTGCTCGATGATTTCGGCATTCGCGGCGAGATCATCAATGTCCGCCCGGGCCCGGTCGTGACGCTCTACGAACTGGAGCCGGCGCCGGGCATCAAGTCGTCCCGCGTCATCGGCCTGGCCGACGATATTGCGCGTTCGATGAGCGCAATCGCCGCCCGCGTCGCCGTCATCCCCGGCAAGAACGCGATCGGCATCGAATTGCCGAATGCGCGCCGCGAGATGGTGTTCCTGCGCGAGCTGCTCGCGGCCGAGGATTTCGAGAAGTCGAAGGCGCGGCTGCCCATGTGCCTCGGCAAGACGATCGGCGGCGAACCCGTCATCGCCGATCTGGCGCGCATGCCGCACCTGCTCGTTGCCGGCACCACCGGCTCGGGCAAGTCGGTCGCGATCAACACCATGATCCTGTCGCTGCTCTACCGGCTCCGGCCGGATGAATGCCGGCTGATCATGATCGACCCGAAAATGCTCGAACTCTCCATCTATGACGGCATTCCGCATCTGCTGACGCCCGTCGTCACTGATCCCAAGAAGGCCGTCGTCGCGCTCAAATGGACCGTGCGCGAGATGGAGGACCGGTATCGCAAGATGTCGAAGGTCGGCGTGCGCAACATCGACGGCTACAATGCCCGTGTCGGCCAGGCCAAGGCGCGCGGCGAGGTGCTGACGCGCACGATCCAGACCGGTTTCGACAAGGAGACGGGCGAGGCGGTCTACGAGCAGGAAGACCTGCCGCTCGAGCCGATTCCCTATATCGTCGTGCTGATCGACGAGATGGCCGACCTGATGATGGTCGCCGGCAAGGATATCGAAGGCGCCGTCCAGCGTCTGGCGCAGATGGCGCGCGCCGCCGGCATCCATGTGATCATGGCAACGCAGCGCCCCTCGGTCGACGTCATCACCGGCACGATCAAGGCGAACTTCCCGACCCGCATCTCCTTCCAGGTCACGTCCAAGATCGACAGCCGCACCATCCTCGGCGAGATGGGCGCGGAACAGCTGCTCGGCCAGGGCGACATGCTCTACATGGCCGGCGGCGGCCGCATCCAGCGCGTCCACGGCCCCTTCGTCTCCGACGAGGAGGTCGAGCGCATCGTCAAGCACCTGAAGACGCAGGGCCATCCCGACTATCTCGATTCCATCACCGAGGATGACGGCGAGACGGAGGAGGGCGGCGAGGCCGGCGGACCGATCCTCGGCGGCGAGGAATCGAACGATCTCTACGACAAGGCCGTCGCCGTCGTCTTGCGCGATCGCAAGGCCTCCACCAGCTATATCCAGCGGCGCCTTTCGATTGGCTATAACCGCGCCGCCTCGCTGATCGAGCGCATGGAGAAGGAAGGCCTCGTCGGGCCCGCCAACCATGCCGGCAAACGCGAGATCCTGGTCGGTGGCGAGGATGAAGGCCGGTTCTGAGCCGGCTGTCGCGCCCCGAAATCGCCATCAAACGTCCTTAGGGCGAGAACCGACGGGCAATCCGGTCGGCTTCGCGCCGTCCACGACACGAAGGAAAGACGAATCGTGACGTTCGACAAGGTTTCACGCTCGACGCGCCGCGGTTTCCTGGCTTCTTCCGTCGGCTTCGCCCTGATGGCCGCCGCCGGGCCCGCCTATGCCGCCTTTACGCCCCAGCAGACCGACGCGCTGGGCAAGATCAACAGCTATTTCAACGCGATCCGCACCATGCAGGGTCGTTTCATCCAGTTCGGGCCGAATGGCGAGCAATCGGATGGCGTGTTCTTCATCAGCCGTCCGGGCAAGATCCGCTTCCACTATAGCCCGCCGGTCAAGATGGATGTGATCTGCGACGGCAACCAGGTCGCTGTGCGCGACAGCAAGGTGATGACGCAGGATCTCTATCCACTCGCCAAGACGCCGCTGCGCTACCTGCTGGCCGACCGGATCGACCTGACATCGGCCGATATCGTGCGCCAGCTGATCGAGGAGCCCGACCTGATCTCGCTGGTGCTGAAGCAGGACAGCGCCTTTGGCGATGGCAGCCTCAAGCTCATCTTCGACAACAAGACATTCGAGTTGCGCCAGTGGGTCGTGACCGATGCGCAAGGGCTCGATACGTCGGTTGCAGTCTACGATGTCGAGATCGGCCGGCCGGCCGATCCCAAGAATTTCAAGATCGACTACTACCTGCCGAACTCGAAGTAGCCCGCTCGCGTTGTTGTGAACGATTCCAAACCGCCCCTGGTTAAGCTGCTCTTGAATTATTCGGCGAATACACCAAATCATGTTGTGAGCGGGACATTCCATCGATCGGTAGTGCCCCCCGTCTCGCCGTAGATGGTCCCGCCATGCGCCGCGTCTATCAGACGGGCGCGGAGCGCTGAAAAGCGCAACGCCCAGCCTCCCCCGGGGCTGGGCGTTTCCTTTTCAAGCCTCACCGGAGCCGCATCCAGGCGCTCTCAATTCGGCGGTTCTTCTCAGCTTTTTCTTGGCCTCCGTCGCGTGATCCCGTATTGGCACCCGTCGGCCTCATGCCGCTGGGACAAGTCATGACGATCAGCATCGCGACCTGGAACATCAACTCGGTTCGGCTCCGGATCGATCTCGTCACCTCCTTCCTCGAGGCGCATCGCCCAGACATTCTCTGTCTGCAGGAGATCAAGTGCATCGAGGGGAACTTCCCCGCCGCCGCCTTCAAGAAGCTCGGCTATACGCATCAGGTCGTTCATGGGCAGAAGGGCTATCACGGCGTCGCGACCGTGGCGCGCGTGCCCTTCATCGAGAGCAATCGGCGCGGTTTCTGCGGCAAGGATGATGCCCGCCACGTCTCGGTGACGCTCGCCGATCGCGAAGTGCCGATCACGCTGCATAATTTCTATGTCCCGGCCGGCGGCGACGAGCCCGATCCCGCAATCAACGAGAAATTCGCGCACAAGCTCGGCTTCCTCGACGAGATGCGGTCCTGGCTCACGGGCGCGGAGACCAATCGTCCGGCGATCCTCGTCGGCGATCTGAACATCGCGCCGCTGGAGCAGGATGTCTGGTCGCACAAGCAGTTGCTGAACGTCGTCAGCCACACGCCGGTCGAGACCGAGAAGCTCGAAGCGGTACGCGCGGCCGGCGGATGGGTCGATGCCATGCGGCAGTTCGTTCCGGCCGATCAGAAGCTCTACACCTGGTGGAGCTATCGCGCGCAGGACTGGGAAGCGTCGGATCGCGGCCGCCGCCTCGATCATGTCTGGGTGACGCCGCCGCTGCGCGGTCGCTTGCTCGGCATGGAGGTCATCCGCGAGGCGCGCGGCTGGAACAGGCCCTCGGACCATGTCCCCGTCATCGTGAAGATAGCCGCCTAAATTATCGGAGCGACGATCCCGCATCCCCAAATGATGAGGGCAACCACCGCGGCCGAAGCCATGATGGTTGCCCTGTCATTCTCATGGCCAGCCGGGAAAAACACACCGATACGCGACCACGGGATCACTATGGCCTGAGATTGCTACTTTCTGGTTAAGAGCGAGGCCTCGACCAAAAAAACCTCGCGTCACACTGCATTCTCGTGTGTTGACAGCCCGGCGCACTTCGCTCAAATTCGCGCTGCATTGCGCCAGTATCGCTTTTGAAAGGCGCGCGAGACGGCCCGATTTTCGTTTTTTCAAAGAGGGGTCCGGGGGAAATATTGCTAAGGGCACCCAGTCGTTTTTGGCGGGTGCCCTTTTTCATTCCAGGATGGCGGTGATCGCGGTCGCCGGCTCGCAGCGGAAGATCACCTCGAAATCACCCTTGTCACGGACGGAGACTGCTGAGCTGGCGAACCCGATTTCGCAGGCGCTTTCCGCCATTTTGACCGCTATCTTGACGGCGTCGTCATAGCTTGAAAAGCGGCCGAGATCGGTGCCGTCATGGTGAACCGTCCAATCGGTACCGGCTGGGTCCGGCACGATATAGTAGGTCGCATTCTCCATCGAACCTCCGCCTCGGATCGGAGCCGGAAGCCGGACCGTTCCCGTCAGCGCCTGTTCGTCGAACCGACAGGCACCGCATGCAAGGAGCCGCCGGACAATCTTCGCAATGACTTCCGGGGGAAATGTGGTGCCGCTTACAGGATTCGAACCTGTGACCCCATCATTACGAATGATGTGCTCTACCAGCTGAGCTAAAGCGGCGTACCGGGTATCTCACGCCCGTCGGCGTCGACGGCTGCGGGAACCGGCGCGTTAATAGCCATATTCGGCGCCGGTTTCAAGCCCGGTGCCGAATATCCTGTTCATTGCAGACGCAGACGGTCGATCGGGACCGGCGCGATGTCCTCGACACCCGGGTCGTCGGGCGGCGGCGGCAGGTCTGCGAGCGCTACGGTGGCGCTGCGTTCCGGCGCGGTCGCGACGGCCGGCTTCATCTCCACCTTCGCGGCGGCGGGTGCAGGCGGTGGGGTCGGGGCAGGCGCCGGGGTGGCGTCGATCGTCAGCGAGAGTGTGTCGCCGTGATCGGTCTCCTCGCCCGCCGGCTCGGCGTCGAGCTCCAGGGCCGGGCGGTATTCGTCCGGAAGCGCCACGGTCGGTCGCCGCCATTCGAACGCGTCGATCCGGCCGGAAATCGGCGAGATCGGCGCCCAGGCCGGGAAGGCGTAGCCATCGGCCATCCAGACCGAATCACGCGGCGAGCGGACGGCCCGGCCGAGCCATTCGCGGGCGCGGCCACGGTCCCCCGCGGCACCCTGCTCGATTTCGGCCATCAGCAGGCAGAAGCGTTCGGTGCGGTCTTCCTCGCGGATCGAGGCCAGATGGCGGCGCGCCTCGGCCCATTCGCGCGCATCGATCGCGGCGCGTGCGAGAGCGAGCTGGCTTTCCGGATGTAGCGGGCGGAGCGCGGCGAGCTTTTCAGCGCGCTTCAGCCGGTCCAGCGCCGTGTCGCCGGTCCGTATCTCGGCATAGGCTTCGGCCAGTTCCGGATGCGGCTCGATCTTCCATGCGGCTTCGAGGATCTTCGAGGCGCGCTTCATGTCGCCGCCCCTGATCAGCACGCGGCTCGCGAGCGTCGCGGCCGGAACGAGGCCCGGGGCGAGCTTGACGGCTTCGAGCGCAACCGCCTTGGCGTCGTCGGGCTCGGCGGCCTCGAGATCGAGCCCGCGCGCCGTGAGCAGCACGGCCCGCAGCCTGTGGGCCTGGCCACGATCGACGAGCTTGGCGTGGAGGTTGGCGCCGAGCGTCAGCAGCGCGCCCTGCCAGTCGCCCGCCGCCGCCTGGTATTCGAACAGCGCCGTGCCGGCCCATGCGAGGCTCGGCGCCGCGGCGGCGGCCTCCTTCGCATAGTGATGGGCCGCTTCATGCTCGCCCGCGCGCTGGGCCTCGACAAAGAGGCCACGCAGGCCGAGCAGGCGCGTCTCGGGCACCTCCACCATGCTCTCAAAGGCCTGGCGCGCGGCAACCGCATCGCCCGTGAGCTGGGCGGATTGGGCGGCGAGCAGCAGCGTCAGCGGCTCGTCCTTCAGAATCTTGCGCGATTCGACGGCGAAGCGCTTGGCGCGCTTCACGTCGCCCGCGCCGATCGCGATCATGCCGCGTGACAAGGCGCGATAGCCACGGTCGCGCCGGCGCCCGGACATCCAGTCACCGAACAAGCCCGGCGCGCGAAAGACGGTCACGATCAGCCACAGGACGAAGGCGATCGCGACGAACAGCGCCGCCAGCGCCACGGCGCCGACCATCAGGCTGGTGTGGACTTCATAGCCCTGCCAGACCATGGCGATCTCGCCCGGCCGATCGGCGAGCCAGGCAAAGCCGGCGGCGATGGCGAAGACCAGGGCGATATAGATGAGGATGCGGATCATCGAGGTCCCGTCAGTTTGCAGGTCCGCTGGCGTCGAGCTGCTTCAGCGCGGCATCGATGGCGACACGCTTGCGCGCGGCGTCCGCCCATTCGGCCAGGGGAGCCCTCGCCACGGAATCGAGTCCTTCGGCCTCCTGCAGCGCGGCGGCGAGATCGCCCGCGCTGACGGCTGCCTCCATCCGCGACACGATCGCCGTCGTCGTGCTGCCGGCGACCGGGCCTGCCGGCTTGACGGAGACGAGCGAGCCGGCCGAGGCGGCGAGGCGGTCGAAGATGCCGGCATTCGGGTCGACCTTCATCGAGGCGGCCCGGATCTGGTCCGCGATTGCAGGGAATGCAGCCACGAGCGCGGATCGGGACGGAGCGCCACCGGCCGCCAGCGGCGCCAGCGCGGCATCCTCGACGCCGAGCGTCTTCAGCGCGGCGAGCTCGTTCTCGAACGGGCCGCCGGCGGTCGCGGCCTGCCGCAGCGTGGTGAGCGCGATGGTGCGGGCGGCGGCCTCGGTCCTGGGGTCGACGGGGGGATGCTGCTCGATCTGGTCGATCCGCGCGGCGAGCTGTTCGACATTGGCCTGGAGCGGCGTCAGGTCGATGGGCGGGGCTTGAGGCGCAGCCTCAGGCCGTGCTTCGAGCGCGGCGAGCCGCTGCTCGATCGGCGCGAGGTCGGCCGGTGCCGCTGGCTCGCTGGTGCCTTTGGGCAGGTTGTCGAACGCGGTCTTCAGCCCGGCGATCTGCTGATCGATGGCGTCGAGCCGGCCCGTGTCGATCGGCGCGGGCGTCTCGGTGGTCCTGGCCGCGATGCCGGCTTCGAGGCCATCGAGCCGCGAGGCGATGGTGGCAAACCGCGAATCGATGCTCGCCTGCGTGACCGTGTCGGTTCCAGGGGCCATCAGGAAGGCCGTCAGCAATCCGCCGATGACGCCACCGCCTATGGCGGCGCCGGCGATCTGGACGAGGCTGCCCATGCCCGACTGGCGCGGCGCCGCTTCCTGCCGCGGGGGCTCTTCCTGGCGCGGCGGAGGCGGCAGATCGACTTCTGGATCCTCGCTCGGCGGAACGGGCGCGGCCGGCTCTTCCGCAACGGGTTCGATGATCGGCGGCGCGGTATTGTCGTCCGGCTCCGCCTCGAGATCGATCGTGACCGGCGGGCGTTTCCGCCGTTGTCCGGTCGTGTCGCCCGTTGCCGGGTTAAAGATGTCCTCGTCGGCCATGTGCCTCGGTCTCACACTTCTTTGGGGGCAGTATAGGGCAAACCCCTAACGTATGCCTGCGTCCGATGTTCCGGTCGGGTTCGGTAGCAGGGCGAGGAGGGAATCCTCTGTCGGTTCGGCCGCGACACTGATGCGCCCGAAATCGAACGGTGACGCGGCTTTGTCGGATATGGCGAAGAGCCGGACCGCGCTCATGAACGGCGCCAGCTCATGCTGGTCGACCAGCGCCCGAAAGATCGCCGCCGTGCGCTGCGAATAGAGCAGGACGCCATCCAGCGTCCCGGATCTGATGTCGCCGACGACCGAATCAGGCAGCGCCGCGAGCGGCTGCATCCGGTAGCTCTCGACGACTTCGATCGGATAGCCGGCAGCGGTCAGATCCTCGGCCAGCCGGCCCGATCGGGCATCGGTCGTCAGGTAGAGAAGGGGACCATCCTCCGGCCTGCGGATCGCCATCACCAGCGCGGTCAGGTCCTCGACGTCGCCATCGGCCGAGCGAACATCGCTGAAGCCGGCCTCGAGCGCGAGGGCGGCGGTGTGCTCGCCGACGCAAAGCACTGGAATATCGGCCCAATCGGCGATCTCCGGCCAGCGCGCCACGCCGCGCGTCGCATTGCCGCTGGTGAGCAAGATCGTCCGTGGTCGGACGAGCCCGGCCGGCGGCGGCAGGAACTCGGCCACCAGGATCGAGGCGATGGCCGTCTCGTGACCGAGCGCCTCCAGCCGGGCGGCCGTCCTGGCCGCGTCGGGTTCGGGACGGGTGACGAGGATCTTCATGCGCTCATTCTGCGCGGAAGAATGCGGCGCCGCCGCGACCGATCAGTTCGTCGGCCGCCTCGGTGCCGATTCGTTCGGCATCCGCCACCGTGCCGGTCAGGCGGGCCGCCTCGGAACGCGCGCCATCCGGCGAAAGCACCATGCCGCGGAAGACCAGCTGATCGCCTTCGACCGTCGCGAGCCCGCCGATCGGCGTCCGGCAGGAGCCATCGAGGCGCAGCAGGAAGGCGCGCTCGGCGCTGAGCGCGATCGAGGTGGCCGCATGGTTGACCCGGCCGACGATCTCGCGGATGCGCGGATCGTCGGCGCGCGTCTCGATGGCGACAGCGCCCTGGCCGACGGCGGGGAGGAAATCATCGGTCTCGATGATGCTGGTGGCGTGGTCCGCAAGGCCGAGTCGCTTCAATCCCGCGAGCGCCAGCAGCGTGGCATGGGCCGTGCCTTCCGCGAGCTTTCGCAACCGCGTCTCGACATTGCCGCGAAAATCGACGGTCAGGAGATCCGGCCTCAGGCGAAGCGCCATGGCACGCCGGCGCAGCGACGACGTGCCGAGCACGGCGCCCTGCGGCAGGTCGGCGAGCGTGCCGGCGAGGGGCGAGATGAAGGCGTCACGCACATCTTCGCGCGGCAGGAAAGCCGAGAGCACCAGCCCGTCCGGCAGGACGGTCGGCATGTCCTTGGAGGAATGGACGGCGAGATCGATGGCGCCGCTCATCAGCGCCTCCTCGATCTCCTTGGTGAAAAGGCCCTTGCCGCCCACCTCGGAAAGCGGTCGGTCCTGGATGCGGTCGCCTGAGGTGCGAATGACGACGACGTCGATCTCCGTCTCGGCAAGATCCTGCGAGGCGGCGAGCCGGGCGCGGGTTTCATGCGCCTGTGCGAGCGCCAGCGGGCTGCCGCGCGTGCCGATACGAAGAAGCGAAGGGGAAGCGGCCAATTGCAAGGGGTCGTGTCCGGATGCTACGGGGACGGAGTCGGGCGCAGTCTAGTCACCGCGCGCCCGACCGCAAGCAAGCGATCCCTCCGCGTCAAGAGGCCCTCATGGTTTCGGCTCCTGTTCTTGTCCTCGGCATTGAGACGAGCTGCGACGAAACCGCGGCTTCGATCGTTGCGCGCGACGCCGATGGCCGGGGGACGATTCTCTCGAATGTCGTGTTGTCGCAGATCGCCGATCATGCGGCCTATGGCGGTGTCGTGCCCGAAATCGCGGCGCGGGCGCATGTCGAGGCGCTGGACCGGGTGATCGCGGCGGCGATGGACGAGGCGGGCGTGCGCTTCGCCGATCTCGACGGTGTCGCGGCGACGGCGGGGCCCGGGTTGATCGGCGGCGTCATCGTCGGCCTCACCACGGCCAAGGCGATCGCCTTCGCGGCCGGCAAGCCGCTGCTGGCCGTCAACCATCTCGAGGGCCATGCGCTGACGGCACGGCTGACCGACGGGCTCGATTTCCCCTATCTCCTGCTCCTCGTCTCCGGCGGCCATACCCAGATCCTGCTCGTGCGCGGCGTCGGCCAGTATGAGCGCTGGGGCACGACGATCGACGACGCCCTCGGCGAGGCCTTCGACAAGACCGCCAAACTGCTCGGCCTTCCCTATCCGGGCGGGCCGGCCGTGGAGCGCACGGCAGCGTTCGGCCGCGCCGATCGTTTAGCGCTGCCGCGCCCCATGCTGGGCCGGGCTGGATCCGATTTCTCGTTTTCGGGCCTCAAGACCGCGCTTCGCATCGAGGCCGAAGCGATCGCGCCGCTCTCCGACGTGGATGTGGCGGATCTTTGCGCCGCCTTCCAGCAGACGGCGACCGCCGTCGTGCGCGATCGGATCGGCCACGCGCTCGATCGCTTCCGCGCGGCTTTCCCCGATATCGCGCTGCCAGCGCTCGTCGTCGCCGGCGGTGTCGCGGCCAACAAGGCGCTGCGGGCAGGCCTCGAGGCCGAACTCGGCGCGCGCGGGTTCAGGCTGGTCGCCCCGCCGCTGGAGCTCTGCACGGATAATGGCGCGATGATCGCCTGGGCGGGCGCAGAGCGGCTGGCGCTCGGCCTCGTCGACGATCTCGATGCGCCGGCCCGGCCGCGCTGGCCGCTCGACCAGATGGCCGCGCCCCTGATCGGCTCCGGGCATAAGGGCGCCAAGGCATGAGCACCAAACCGCGATTCCCGCTCCGCTTTCGCAGGAAGGTCGTGATCTACGCGACTTGGCGCGACCAGATCCTCGTCTTCGAGGAGCCCGATTTTCCGCATATCGGGCTGCAGGTGCCGGGCGGCACGGTCGCCGACGACGAGACGGTGGAAGAGGCGGCGCGGCGCGAATTCGAGGAGGAGACGGGCCTCGACGCGCCGGACCATTTCGAGCCGCTCGGCGAGATGACCTATGTCTACGAGGCCGACGAAGTCCGGCATCAGCATCTGCGTCATTATTTCCATGTCGAGCTCGCGGGCGAGTTCCCAGAGCGTTGGGAATGGACCGAGGAAACGCCGGATGATGGCGGCAAGCCGATCCGCTTCGCCTATTCATGGGCGCCGCTGCTGCCGGTCGTTCCCGTCCTCTTCGGCCGGCTCGACGCGCTGTTTCCCGAGCTGCTGCGACGGCTCGAACAGGATGAGACCGAGGCATGACGATCGAGCGCGTTGCGATTGTCGGAGCCGGCGCCTGGGGCACGGCGCTGGCGCTGGCGGCCGAACGGGCCGGCCGCTCGGTCGTGCTCTGGGGCCGTGATATCGGCGAGCTCGCCGCGACACGCGAAAACAGCCGGCATCTCCCGGGCATTGTGCTGCCGGCGGCGATCGAGGTGACGGATGATCTCGCACGTGCCGTCACGGCAGACGCCATTCTGCTCGTGACGCCGACGCAGACTGTGCGCGCCGTCGCAAGGAGGCTTGCCGGCATTGCCGACGACACGCCGGTGGTGATCTGCGCCAAGGGCCTTGAGCGCTCGACCATGTTCCGCCCGACCGAGGTGCTCGAACAGGCCCTGCCGCCGGCCGCGCCGGCCGTGCTCTCAGGCCCGAGCTTCGCGGCCGACGTCGCGCGCGGCCTGCCGACCGCCGTCACGATCGCCGCTGCCGAGCCGCGGCTCGCCATGGATATCTGCCAGGCGCTCGGCTCGATCAGCTTCCGCCCCTATGCCGAGACCGACATTATCGGCGTCGAGATCGGTGGCGCCTTCAAGAATGTGCTGGCCATCGCGGCCGGCATCGTCACCGGCCGACGGCTCGGCGCCAGCGCTTCGGCCGCGCTGGTCGCGCGCGGCTTCGCCGAACTCCGCCGCATCGGCGCGGCCATGGGCGCGCGGCCGGAGACGCTGATGGGCCTGTCCGGCCTCGGCGATCTCGTGCTCACCAGTTCGTCGCCGCAATCGCGCAATTTCGCCTTCGGCGTCGCGCTTGGCCAGGGCGCGGACCCCGCACGGGTGCTGGTGGAAGGCGCCTCGACGGCGCCGGTGGCGCGCGAACTTGCCCGCGTTCATCAGGTGGAAATGCCGATTACCGAGGCGGTCGCCGCGATCGTCGAGGGAGAAGTCGGCATTGACGAGGCGATCGGCTCGCTCATGAGCCGCCCGCTGAAGCACGAGACCGATTGAGAGGCCGCATCTCGTGGGTCCTGGCGGCGTTCGAAACGAATTCGCACCCCTGCCGACACATGCACTTTACGGCCGTTGGCCTGCCGCTTAACGTGCCGCGCGTTTTCCTGGAGGAACCCCATGCATTTTGCCGTCATCCTCACCGACCGCAAAGACGGTCTGCCGATCCGCCTGGCCAATCGGCCGGCTCATATCGAATGGCTGAAGTCTTCGGGCATCCCGATCGCCGGCCCGTTCCTGGACGAGACCGGCGAGGGCATGATCGGCACCCTGCTGATCGTCGAGGCGGATGACGAGGCCGGCGTTGTCGCCATCATCGACAACGATCCCTATGCCAAGGCGGACCTGTTCGAATCGCGCCAGATCCGTCCCTGGCGCTGGGTCGTCGGCAAGCCCGCCTGATCCGTTCCCGACACGACCGTCCCCGGAGATTGCCATGGCGCATTGGCTCTACAAGTCTGAACCCGACGTCTTCTCCTTCGACGATCTGAAGCAGAAGGGCGCGGCCGGTCAGGAATGGGACGGCGTCCGCAACTATCAGGCGCGCAACAACATGCGCGCCATGCAGGTCGGCGATCGGGGCTTTTTCTACCATTCGAACGAAGGCAAGGCGATTGTCGGCATCGTCGAGGTGGTGAAGCTCGCCCATCCCGATTCGACCGATGGGACCGGCCAGTGGGAATGCGTCGACATTCGCGCCGTTCGTGATCTGCCGAAGCCCTATTCGCTCGCTGAGGCCAAGGCCGAGCCGCGCCTGAAGGGCATGGCGCTGGTGTCGAATTCACGCCTCTCCGTGCAGCCCGTCACCGACGAGGAATGGGCGATCGTCTGCGAACTGGGCGGGCTCGAACCCTGACGGTCGCCGACCGCGCGGCCTTCGTTCGCGCGCAGACGCGCCTCGCGCCCGTCGCCTTCGTGCCGGAAGTCCGGCTCCATCAGGCGGATGAGGCAACCGCGCTCTGGCATCTGACCGAGGCCGAGCTCGGGCTTGGCGATCTGCAGCCGCCGTTCTGGGCGTTTGCCTGGGCTGGCGGGCAGGGGCTCGCACGTTTCATCCTCGATCATCCCGGGATCGTCGCCGGCAAGCGCGTGCTCGATTTTGCCTCCGGCTCCGGCCTGGTCGCGATCGCCGCCGCCAAGGCGGGCGCGGCTCTTGTCGAGGCGGTCGATATCGATCCCTTCGCTCATGCGGCCATTCAGGAGAATATGGCGGCCAACGCCGTGGCCGTCACGGCGCAATGCGCCGATCTGATCGGAACCAGGCCGGCGGTCGATATCGTGCTCGCCGGCGATGTCTTTTATGACCGCAGCTTCGCAGCCGCTGCGACGCCGTGGTTCGGCGCGCTCGCGGCGGCGGGCGTCACGGTCCTCGCCGGCGATCCGGGGCGGCACTATCGGCCGCGCCGGGGCGTCCGTGAAATTGCGGCCTATGATGTGCCGGTCCATCCGGCGCTGGAAGATGCGGCGTTGAAGCGCGTTGCCGTTCTCTCCGTGGATGCTGACGTCGGCGTTGAGCCGGGTTAAAATGCCGGCATCCGGGAGGGGAGCCACCGGCGCCGCAAGGCGCCGAACGGTATCCGGATGCCGATGTGGATTGTGATGGGCGGTCGGGGCCTCGCGCTGCCGCCGCCCGAGGGAGGAAGAGTATGCACGACACCATCCATCCGGTTCCCGCCGATTGGAGCCAGTCGGCCCGGGTCGACGCGGCCGCCTACGAGGCGATGTATCGCCGGTCGGTCGAGGACCCGAACGGCTTCTGGGCCGAGCAGGCCGAGCGGCTCGACTGGATCAAGCCCTTCACCAAGGTCAAGAACACTTCGTTCGCGCCCGGTGCGGTCTCGGTCAAATGGTTCGAGGACGGCGTGCTCAACGCCTCGGCCAACTGTCTCGACCGCCATCTCGCGACGCGGGGCGACAAGGTCGCGATCATCTGGGAGGGTGACGATCCGAGCGAGAGCCGCTCGATCACCTATCGCGAGCTTCATGCCGAGGTGAACCGCTTCGCCAATGTGCTGAAGAAGCTCGGTGTCGCGAAGGGCGATCGCGTCACGATCTACCTGCCGATGATCCCGGAAGCGGCCATGGCGATGCTCGCCTGCGCGCGCATCGGCGCGATTCATTCCATCGTCTTCGGCGGCTTCTCGCCGGACAGCCTCGCCGGCCGCATCGGCGATTGCCATTCCAAGGTCGTCATCACCGCTGACGAAGGCCTGCGCGGCGGCAAGAAGGTCCCGCTCAAGCACAATACCGATACCGCGCTGACCAAGACGATCGGCGACGAAAAAGTGCTCGTCATCCGGCGGACCGGCAGCGAAGTCGCCATGCATGCCGGCCGCGACTACTGGTATCACGAGATCGCCGCGACGGTTTCCGACGTCTGCGAGCCCGAGCCGATGAATGCGGAAGATCCGCTCTTCATCCTTTACACCTCAGGCTCGACCGGGCGGCCGAAAGGCGTGCTGCACACGACGGGCGGCTATCTGCTCCATGCGGCGCTGACGCATGAGATCGTCTTCGACATCCGCGAGGACGACGTCTTCTGGTGCACGGCCGATGTGGGTTGGGTCACCGGGCACAGCTATATCGTCTATGGCCCGCTCGCCAACGGCACCACCGTGGTGATGTTCGAGGGTATCCCGAACTATCCGACCAATGCGCGCTTCTGGCAGGTGGTCGACAAGCACAAGGTGACGATCTTCCACACCGCGCCGACGGCGATTCGCGCGCTGATGCAGGCTGGCGACGAGCCCGTGAAATCGTCTTCGCGCGCCTCGTTGCGCCTGCTCGGCTCGGTCGGCGAGCCGATCAATCCCGAAGCCTGGGAGTGGTACTACCGCGTTGTCGGCGAGAATCGCTGCCCGATCGTCGACACATGGTGGCAGACGGAGACCGGCGGCGTCCTGATCACGCCGCTGCCGGGCGCGACGCCGCTCAAGCCCGGCTCCGCGTCATGGCCGTTCTTTGGCGTGCAGCCGGCGATCGTGGACGCCGACGGCAAGATCATTGAGGGGGCCTGCGAGGGCAATCTCGTGATCCTCGACTCCTGGCCGGGCCAGATGCGCACGGTCTATGGCGACCATGACCGGTTCGAGCAGACCTATTTCTCGACCTACAAGAACATGTACTTCACCGGCGATGGCTGCCGGCGCGACGCCGATGGCTATTACTGGATCACCGGCCGCGTCGACGACGTCATCAACGTGTCAGGCCATCGCATGGGCACGGCCGAGGTCGAGAGCGCCCTCGTCTCCCACACCAAGGTGTCCGAGGCGGCGGTGGTCGGCTATCCGCACGACATCAAGGGGCAGGGCATCTACGCCTATGTCACGCTGATGCACGGCGTTTCGCCGTCGGAGGACCTGCGCAAGGAGCTCAAGAACTGGGTGCGGGCCGAGATCGGGCCGATCGCGACCCCGGACCTGCTCCAGTTCGCGCCGGGCCTGCCCAAGACGCGCTCGGGCAAGATCATGCGCCGCATCCTGCGCAAGATCGCCGAGGACGAGTTCGGCGCGCTGGGCGATATCTCGACGCTGTCCGATCCGGCGGTGGTCGATGACCTGATCGCCAACCGGCAGAACCGGAAGACGGAGCCGGTGTAAAAAGCAGCCGGTTGCCTTGCTTACCCTCTCCCGCTTGCGGGGGAGGGCCCGAGGCAATTCCCCGCATGCGAGGACTGAGGAGCGCGTCCGATGACACGGTGAGGCGCCCCCTCTCCAACTCTCCCCCGCTTTGCGGGAGAGAGGGCTCATCGGGCGCTTCATCGGCGGCGAGGCAGCGCGCCCGCCTCAGAAATCGCTGGCGATGCCCTTGTTTTCCCAGTCGCCATAGCGCACCGGCTCCGGGCCGGCGCGGCCGTTGATCTCGCGCGGGCCACGGGCCGCCTCGTCGATCGCGCGACGGCGCTCGGCCGCCTCCTCCAGCGCGCGCTGCGCCTCCGGGGTCAGGGGCCGGCTGGCGGCAGGTGCGGGCATGTCCTTCTCGCTCATGCTTTCAATCCCTCAGACATAGAGATCCGCGCGTGTCGGCGGCAGGCCGGACGGGCCGCGCTGGCGCTTGGAGGCCAGCGTCTGGTTGATCGTGACCGAGTTACGCTCGAAGGCGATCGAGCAGCCGGCGATATAGGCGATCCAGAGCCGCGTCTTGACCTCGCCAATCTCCTTGACCGCATCGTCATAGCGGGCGAGCAGCCGGTCGTGCCAATGGCGCAGCGTATGCTGGTAATGCTCGCGCCAGCCCTCGACATCGTGCACTTCGAAGCCGTAGCGCTCGAGATTGGCGACCGACATGCCGAGATGGTCGAGTTCGCCGCCGGGGAAGATATAGCGACGGATCGCGGCATATTCCGGATTGGTCTTGCGGAAGACCTTCTCGGTCCGCTTGGCCGGGCGCGCGATGGCGTGGTGGAGATAAAGGCCGCCCGGCTTCAGCAGGCGGTTCACCGTCTGGAAATATTGCGGATAGTTGTCGATGCCGACCTGCTCGAACATGCCGATGGACGAGATCTTGTCGAACTGGCCCTGCACCAGCGTGTAGTCACGCAGTTCGAAACGGATCTTGTCCTGCAGGCCGAGCCGGATGACCTTCTCGCGGGCATAGACATATTGCTCGCCCGCCAGGGTCACGCCGACGGCGTTGACGCCGTAATGCTGCGCAGCATGGCAGACGAGCGCGCCCCAGCCCGAGCCGATATCGAGCAGGGTCTCGCCGGGCTTCAGCCGCAGCTTCTTGCAGATCATGTCGAGCTTGTCGCGCTGCGCCGTCGCGAGATCGTTGTTCCAGTCGCGGAAATAGGCGCAGGTATACACCATCTCCGGATCGAGGAAGAGCGCGTAGAAGGCGTTGGAGACGTCGTAATGATAGTGGACGTTCTCCTTGTTCGCCGTCTCGCTGCCATCGGCGGTCGCCTTGTCGCCGCGGATCTGCTCGAGCGGCCAGGGGCCGCCGCGCGAGCGGAAGATATAGTCGGCGACCGAGCGGAACAGCAGCTTCTTGTCCAGCAGGCGGCGCACCTCGCGCGAGCGGACCTTCGGCTTCTGCGCGACCATGTCGAACAGCGTGCCGTTCACGATGTCGATGCGCCGTGTCACATAGAGGTTGAGCAGCGTATTGAGGTTCGGCTTCCTGAACAGCGCCGCCGGGACGCTCTCGTCGGCGATGGCCACCGCCAGCGCGTCGGGCGCCAGATCGGCCGGAACGGTCGAGCCGTCCCAAAGCCTGAAACCAAGATCGATGCCAAGAGTTTCACGCAGATGCGCAAGAAGATTGCGCAGCCGCTCCGTTCGATTCACAACGCTCATCCGCCTACGCAGCCACCAGCCTTGACGACGATCACCCATCAGTAGCACCGCCGCGCCTATCGCGCCGGCTGGAGATCGTCTTGTTCATCCGCCGAAGCACTACCATCATATGGGACGCCGAATACAGGCCTCAGGGAGACCGCGCGTAGCGGGCGATGACGATGAACATCATGCGGACTGCCATACTGATCGCGGGCCTCACCGCCATCTTCATGGGGGTCGGCTATCTGGTGGGTGGCACGGGCGGCATGATGATCGCCTTCGTGATCGCCGCCGGCATGAATTTCTTCAGCTACTGGAACGCCGACAAGATGGTCTTGTCGATGTATGGCGCCCGCGAGGTCGATGCGCGCACGGCGCCCGAATATTACGGCATCGTCCAGAGGCTCGCGGCGCGTGCGGGCCTGCCCATGCCGAAGGTCTACATCATCGATACGCCGCAGCCGAACGCCTTCGCGACCGGCCGCAATCCGCAGAACGCAGCGGTGGCCGCGTCGATCGGCCTGCTGCAGACGCTGACGCCTGACGAGGTCGCCGGCGTGATGGCGCACGAACTCGCTCATGTGAAGAACCACGACACGCTGACCATGACGATCACCGCGACGATTGCCGGCGCGATCTCCATGCTCGCCAATTTCGCCTTCTTTTTCGGTGGCCGGCGTGACAATAACAGCCCGCTCGGGCCGATCGGCGCGATTGCCGCGGCGCTTCTTGCGCCAATTGCGGCTATGCTCGTGCAAATGGCGATCAGCCGAACCCGTGAATATGCCGCCGACCGCATGGGCGCGGAGATTTCGGGTTCGCCGCGTTCGCTCGCCACGGCGCTCTCCAAGATCGCCGGTGGTGCCTCGCATATCCAGAACGATGCGGCCGAAGCCAACCCGGCGACGGCCCATCTCTTCATCATCAATCCTCTATCCGGACAGCGCATGGACAATCTCTTCTCGACCCATCCGGCGACCGAGAACCGCATCGCGGCTCTCATGGAGCTCGAAGGCCAGATGGGCGGCAGCAGCGGGGGCATGGCGGCGCGGCGCGTCGACCTGCCCGGCGGCTTCGGTGCTCGTCAGCGTCGTGCCGACGATGCGCCGCGCGGCCCCTGGGGCAACCAGGCCGGCGGCACGAGCCGGGGACCATGGGGTTGAACCGGCCCGCGCCCCGCAAGGGAAACAAGAGCGCCGCGCCGGCCCGCAAGCCCAAGCTCGCCGCCGGCGTCGAAGCGCGCATGGCGGCGACCGCCGCCCTCCAGGCCGTGCTGGTCGATCATCGCGCCACCGAAGCCGTGCTGGAAGCGACGGACGGCCCCTTCTACAAGCTCGACCCGCGTGAGCGCGGACTCGCCCGGGCACTGCTCGGCACGGCGCTTCGCCGCCACGGGCAGATACGTGATGCGCTCGGCCGCTTCCTCGACAAGCCCGTGCCGAAGAAATCGGGTCCGCTCGCGGCGATCCTCGACATTGCCGCGGCGCAGATCCTGTTCATGGACGTGCCGGACCATGCGGCGGTCTCCGTTGCCGTCGACAGCGCCGAGAGCGATCGCGACGCCCGCCATTTCAAGGGCCTCACGAATGCCGTGCTGCGCCGCCTGACCGAGCAGCGTGATGCGATCCTGGCCGACCAGGACGAGATCGACCTGAACACGCCGGACTGGCTGTTTCGCGGCTGGGCCAAGGCCTATGGCACCGAGACGGCGCGCGCCATCGCCGCCGCCCATGTGCTGGAACCATCGCTCGACATCACTGTCAAATCCCGCCCCGATTACTGGGCGGAGCAATTGGGTGGCATTGTCCTGCCGACCGGCTCGATCCGCCTGATCGCGCATGGGCCGATCGAGGCGCTGCCGGGCTTTGCCGAAGGCGAATGGTGGGTTCAGGACGCGGCTGCCGCCTTGCCGGCGCGTTTGCTCGGTCCGGTCGAGGGCAAGCTGGTGGCCGATCTCTGCGCCGCCCCCGGTGGAAAGACCGCGCAGCTCGCCGCCGCCGGCGCGATCGTGACGGCGGTCGATATTTCCGAGATGCGGCTCGCCCGCGTCCGCGAGAATCTGGAGCGCCTGCATCTCAAGGTCGAGACGGTCGCGGCCGATGTCGAGAACTGGACGCCGGACGTGCTCTTCGATGCGATCCTGCTCGATGCGCCCTGTTCGGCGACCGGCACGATCCGCCGCCATCCCGATGTCGCCTTCCTGAAGCGTCCGGCCGATATCGCAGCTCTCGCCGATCTGCAGTTCCGCCTGCTCACCAAGGCGACGGAGCTGCTGAAGCGTGGCGGCACGCTCGTCTATTGCACCTGCTCTCTTGAGCCGGCAGAGGGCGAGGCGCAGATCCACCGCGCGCTCGGCACGCTGCCGCTGGCGCTCGAGCCTGTCGCTCCCGCCGATGTCGGCGGAATCGATTCGATTTGTCGCGATGGCTTCCTGAGGACGCTTCCGTCCGATCTTCCGCAAGAAGAGCCGCGTTTGTCCGGTTTGGACGGGTTTTTCGCGGCGCGGCTGCGGAAGCTCTAGGTAACGTCAAGCTGGTTCAATTTGATCGATCGGGCCATTAGATTGGCCCGATCGAACACATCAGCGATTCGAAATGGCCGCGCTTGCGTTGGTCGAGGGAGGTATGGGGGTATGGCGTTGCGAGCGGGGTCCGGGCGGGGGCGGCTTTTCCGCTTCGTGCTTGCGTCGGCCTGGCGCCGCGCCCGCTATGCATTTCATGCCGGCGCCTTCTATCGCTGGCGCTATTTCGGCCAGATCCCGGATCGGCTGCTGATTGCGCCGACCGATCTCAGGACGGCCGATCCGACGATCGCGCACGACATCTATGCCGGACGGTTCGTCTTTGCCGGCGATGTCGTCGATGTCTCCGGCTTCTCGGTGTTCGAGATCGAGGCGCCATCGCCCGAATGGGCGGCGGGCCTGCACGGCTTCGGCTGGCTTCGCCATCTGCGCGCCTCCGATCTCGCGGTCTCGCGCTCGAATGCGCGCTCGCTGGTCGACGAGTGGATCAAGTTCCAGAAGAACCACGATCCGATGGCTCGCGATCCGCAGGTCATGGCGCGGCGCATCATCTCCTGGCTCGCGCAGACGCCGCTGATCCTCGAGGGCTGCGACCACGCCTTCTATCGCCGCTTCATGCGCTCGCTCACCAAGCAGGTGCGCCAGCTGCGCCGGATCGCGCCCGATGTGCGGCCTGGCCTGCCGCGGCTTCATGTCGTGACGGCGCTCTCGGCGGCCGGGCTTTCGCTCTCCGACCAGACCCGCTTCGTGCGGCAGGCCTCGCGCTGGCTCGACCGCGAATTGGCGCGTCAGGTCCTGCCCGATGGCGGCCATGTCGGTCGCAATCCCGGCGCGGTGCTGGAAATACTGGTCGATCTGCTGCCGCTCCGGCAGGCGTTCACGGCGCGCGGCCTGCAGCCGACGCCCGCGCTGCTCGGCGCGATCGACCGCATGATGCCGATGCTGCGCTTCTTCCGGCACGGCGATGGCTCGTTCGCGAAGTTCAACGGCATGGGCGATACGGAGCTCGGCCTTCTCGCCACCGTGCTCGCCTATGACGATGCGCGCGGGGCGCCGGTGCGCAATGCGCCCTATGCCGGCTATCAGCGTCTCGATGCCGGCGACACGGTGGTGCTGACCGATACCGGCGCGCCGCCCGCGCCGGGTCTTTCCCTCGAGGCCCATGCCGGCTGTCTTTCCTTCGAGATGAGCGCCGGCCGGCATCCGATCGTCGTCAATTGCGGTGTCCCCGCCCGCGGCAATCTGGCGCTTCGCCGCCTCGCCCGCACGACGGCGGCCCATTCCACCGTCACGCTCAACGATTCCTCTTCCTGCCGTTTCCTGACCGGCAGTCTGCTCTCGCGCCGGATCGGCGAGGTGATCGTCTCGGGGCCGCAGCGCGTCGAGCTGTCGCGCCAGGAGGAGCGTGGCGAGACGGTCATCACCGCCGCGCACGATGGCTATGTCTCGCGCTTCGGCATCCGCCATGAGAGGCGGCTGACGCTTTCGCGCTATGGCGATGTTCTGGATGGCATGGACAGCTTCACCAGCCCGACCGGCGCGGCCGTGGCGCGCGGCGGTAAGGATTCCTTCGCGATCCGCTTTCATCTCCATCCGGCCGTCAAGGCGAGCCGGATCAAGGGCGGCCATGCGGTCCTGCTCGCGCTGCCCGATGGATCCGCCTGGGAATTCGAAACCAATGGCCATGACGCGATGATCGAGGAGAGCATCCGCCTCTCCGATATTCGCGGCAGCCGGCGCGCGGAGCAGATCGTCGTCTATGGGCGCGCGCTGCACCAGGCTTCGGTGCGCTGGCGCTTCCGCCGTGTGAGCGAGGCGGGCGGCCGTCGTCGCAATGACGACGAGGGCACGGCGGAGTTGCCGTTCGGCGGCTGAGGTTCGGGGCTGCGCGGCGGCCGAAATCGTGCTATCGCGCCGGCTCGTCACAATCACCCGTGAGGATGCCATGGCCGTGCTAGCGCCGAAGGTCGAGATGCCCGACCTCGTTCCGATGAAACGTGCTCTTTTCTCGGTCTCGGATTCGACGGGCCTGATCGATCTGGCGCGCGCGCTGCACGAGCGGGGCGTCGCGCTCGTCGCGACCGGCTCGACCTGCAAGGCGCTGGTCTCCGCCGGACTGCCGGCCACCAACGTCGCCGATGTCATCGGCTTTCCCGAAATTCTCGGTGGCCGCGTCAAGACGCTGCATCCGATGATCCATGGCGGCATTCTCGGCATTCGCAATGAGCCGACCCATGCGGCCGAGATGGCCGAGCACGGCATCGAGCCGTTCGATCTCGTCGTGGTGAACCTCTATCCGTTCGAGGAGACCATCGCGAAGAACGCCGACTACGCGACGGCGGTCGAGAATATCGACATTGGCGGACCGGCCATGGTCCGCGCCTCGGCGAAGAACCACGCCTTCGTGACCATCGTCGTCGACCCGGCGGACTACGCCTCCGTGCTGGAGACGCTGGAGGCCAATGGCGGCGCGACCTCGCTCGAATTCCGCAAGCATCTCGCGGCCAAGGCCTTTGCCCGCACGGCGGCCTATGATGCGACGGTCTCCGGCTGGTTTGCGCGCGTGCTCGATATTGAGACGCCCGCCTATCGCAGCTTCGGCGGCTCGCTGCGCGAGGTCATGCGCTATGGCGAGAACCCACATCAATCGGCGGCTTTCTATGTGACGGGCGACAAGCGCCCCGGCGTCGCCACCGCCCGCCAGCTGCAGGGCAAGCAGCTTTCCTACAACAATATCAACGATACCGACGCCGCCTATGAGCTGGTGGCCGAGTTCGATCCGGACGAGACGGCCGCAGTCGCGATCATCAAGCACGCGAACCCATCGGGTGTGGCGACGGCCTCGACGATTGCCGAGGCCTATGAGTTGGCGCTGCGCTCCGACCCCGTATCGGCCTTTGGCGGCATCGTCGCGCTCAACCGGACGCTCGATGCCGAGGCGGCGCGCCGGATCGTCGAGATCTTCACCGAGGTGATCATCGCGCCGGATGCGACCGACGAGGCGGTGGCGATCGTCGCGGCCAAGAAGAACCTCCGCCTGCTGGTCGCCGGCGGATTGCCGGACCCGGCGACGCCGGGCCTGACGGTCCGTACCGTTGCCGGCGGGCTTCTGGTCCAGAACCGCGATGCGGGACGTATCGGCGTCGGCGATCTGAAGATCGTGACGCGGCGCACGCCGACGGCGGCCGAACTGGCCGACCTGATCTTCGCCTTCCGCGTCGCCAAGCATGTGAAGTCGAACGCCATCGTCTATGCGCGGCACGGCGCGACGGTGGGCATCGGCGCAGGCCAGATGAGCCGCGTCGATTCCTCCACCATCGCCGCGAAGAAGGCGGCCGATGCCGCTCGGACGGCCGGGCTCGAGGAGACGCTCGCCAAGGGATCGGTTGTCGCCTCCGATGCATTCTTCCCGTTCGCGGACGGTCTGCTGGCGGCTGTCGAGGCGGGTGCCACGGCCGTGATCCAGCCGGGCGGATCGATGCGGGACGATGAAGTGATCGCGGCCGCCGATGCGGCCGGCATCGCCATGGTCTTCACCGGAATGCGTCACTTCCGGCACTGAGGCGCCGCGTCAAACGCTCCTGCCTGACGTTGGGTCAGGCGGGAGCTGGAACCGGACCTGGGATGCGTTCAATTCTTGTTGCGAGGCGAGACAGGCGCGGGAGGAATCGCTAAAAGGTTGGACGCTCGGTCAAGAGGGGTCGGTCGAAGGGGGCTTCGGCTGCGTTTTTTCGCCCGCCGGGGACGGAAGACCTGGATGCGCCGCAGGGAGAGTTCATGACGGCCACTGTCAAGAGTGTATTGTTCGTCGATTACGACAGTCTTTATCTGAGCCTGCGCGCACGTGATCCCGGCATCGCCCGACGTTTTGCCCTGCGCCCTCAGACCTGGATCGAAGCGATCGAAGCGGGTCTCCTGATCGAGCCGCGGGGCGAGACGCCGGTTCGGCGCCGGATCCTGATGCGCCGCTGCTATGCCGATCCCAAGCTGCTCGGCAAGGCGCGGCCGGCCTTTCAGTCGCAGGGCTTCCAGATCGTCGATTGCCCGCCTCTCCCCGGCCGCGAGCGCAATTCCGCTGAAATCCAGATGGTGCTCGACACCGTCGACGCGCTCGGCCACCAGACCGGCTTCGAGGAGTTCATCCTTCTCTCGGCCGATTCCGACCTGACCCCCGTCATTTTCCGGCTGCGTTCCTATAATCGTTCGACCACCATCTATTCGACCGTGATGACGGCCGCGGGCTACCGGGCGATCGCGGACGGGGCCGTCGACGAGCAGGCGCTGATCGCGTTGCTGGCGCCGATCGCCGATACCGACGCGCCGGAAATCGAAGACGTGGACGAGGAAGCGACCCCCGGTCGCCCCGGCCACGAAAAGGATGAGCTGGCCGTTCTCGCCCGCCGCATCCACCAGATGGCGAACGTCCCGCTCTATTCGCCCAAGGTCTATTCCGAGCTCTTCCGCGCGCTGGCGAGCGAAGTGTCGGAGAAGGGCTACCATTTCCAGGCGACGGCCGAGAACGTGGCCGCGCGCATGGTCGCCGGCGGACGCAACGTGTCGCGGCGCCAGGTCGCCTTCGTCGTCAAGGGCCTTGCCCTCAAGGGACACGTCTTCTCGACCACGGATACGCCGCAGAGGCTGGCGGAGGTGTTCAAGGAGCAGGTGCTCTATCTCGCGCGCAGCGCCGGCATCGATACGGATGAGGGTGTCGAAGAGCGCATCCATGCGTGGATCGTCGGGCGCGGCAACGGCACGCCGGCTGCGGCTTCGGCTCCGGCTGCGATAGAGGCGCCCGCCCGGCCGGCTCCGAAGCCGGTTGCGGCCGAGCCCGAGGCGCCGCAGCGCGCGTCCGGATCGACAGCCCGGCTTTCGCCCATTCCCGCGCCGCCGGCCATGCCGGCGCCCGAGCCGTCGGCTCCGCGTGCCCCGCGCCCGATCACGGTGCCGCCGCCCGCTGCGGCCATTCCCCAGCCGGTTCGGCCGATCCAGGTTCGGCCGATCCCCGCTCCTTCGCCGGAGCCGGCACCGGCTCCCCGCAAGGCTGCCGCCGCTCCCGCCCCCGTTGCGGCGCCGCCGCCCGTTGACCCGCCGGCTCCCGAGCCCGTCATCGAGCAGCCGGAGGTCATTGTCACGCCGCCTCCGCCGGTCGCAGTTGAGCCCGCGCCTGCGCCGGCTCCGAAGGCCGAGGCTGTGCCGGATGAACCGCCGCAGCCGGTCGAGGAGCCCCGTCCGCGCCCCTTGATCGCGCCGCCGCGCTCGCGGCTTGCCCGTCCCGCCACGCCAGAGCCGGAGGCGCCCGTTCCGCCCCGGGCGCCTGCGCCCCGGCCGTCGAGCCCTGTTGCCCTGCGACCGCCGGCGCGTCGTCCCGCGGCGAGCGCGGCTGATCAGGCGGCCGATGGCAAGGATCCGATCGAGAGTTCGATCCTGGCGGCGATTGCCGAGGCGGTGGATGTCCTGGTCGTGAACGAGGAGGCGGAACAGGCGGCCGCACCCGCGCCGGCTCCCGAGGACATCGCGCCGGTCAAGGCGCGCAACGCGCCGGCGCCCAGCGCTGCGCCGGCATTGCCGCGTGCGCCCCAGCCCAAGGCGGTCGTCCGTCAGCCGACACCGCCGGTCGAGGAGGATGGCGATATCGGCGACGAGATCCAGCGCATCCTCGCCGCCTACAGCCAAAACAGAAAGCCGCCCGGCAAGTAGCGCGGGCGGCTCGGTAGCGAGGGGCCCGTCGCGACAGGCGGCCCTTATGAGGCGATGATCGGCGACCGGACCAGAGGCCCGGTCCCATCGGCTTCAGCCATTGGCGATGTACTGGCCGCCATTGATCGTCAGCACGGCGCCCGTCATGAAGGCGCTCTGATCCGAGGCGAGATAGCCGACGACGGCGCCGATTTCATCGGCATTGCCGAGGCGGCCGACCGGGATCTGCGCAATGATCCCTTCCAGAACCTTCTCGGGCACGCCCGCCACCATGTCGGTGTCGATATAGCCGGGGCAGATGCAGTTGACCGTGATGCCCTTGCGGGCATTTTCCAGCGCCAGCGCCTTGGTGAAGCCGATCACGCCGGCCTTTGCGGCCGAGTAGTTCACCTGGCCGAGCTGGCCCTTCTGGCCATTGATCGAGGAGATGTTGATGATGCGGCCGAAGCCGCGATCACGCATGCCCTCGATGACGGGCCGCGTCATGGTGAACATCGAATCGAGATTGGTGCGCAGCACCGCCGACCAGGCATCGTAGTCCATCTTGTGGAACCAGCCGTCGCGGGTGATGCCGGCATTATTGACGAGGATCTCGACCGGCCCGACGGCCGCCTCGACCTCGGCGATGCCCGCGGCGCAGGCGGCGGCATCGCCGACATCCCACTGGAACACGGCGATGCCGGTCTCGTCGCGGAAGGCGTGCGCCTTCTCGACATTGCCGGCAAAGGTGGAAGCCACCGTATAGCCCGAGCCCTTCAGGGCGATGGCGATTGCCGCGCCAATGCCGCGCGTACCGCCTGTGACGAGGGCGACTCTACCCATGTTTTCCCCCTGCTTGTCCGGATCGGTTTATGCCCGATGCCTGGAGCCGTTTAATCTCAGCGCTCGACCGTGAGCGCGATGCCCATGCCGCCGCCGATGCAGAGCGTCGCGAGGCCCTTCTTGGCGTCGCGACGGATCATCTCGTGCAGCAGCGTGACCAGGATGCGGGCGCCCGAGGCGCCGATCGGGTGGCCGATCGCGATGGCGCCGCCATTGACGTTGACCTTCTCGGGATCCCAGCCGAGTTCCTTGTTCACGGCGCAGGCCTGCGCGGCGAAGGCCTCGTTGGCCTCGACGAGATCGAGTTCGTCCTTCGACCAACCGGCCTTGGCGAGCGCCTTGCGCGAGGCGGGAATCGGGCCCGTGCCCATCAAAGCGGGGTCGACACCGGCCGTAGCCCACGATGCGATGCGGGCGAGCGGGGTCAGGCCGCGCCTGGCGGCTTCGCCCGCCGTCATCAGCACGACGGCGGCGGCGCCGTCATTGAGGCCCGACGCGTTGGCGGCGGTGACCGTCCCGTCCTTGGTGAAGGCCGGGCGCAGCTTGGCGACGGATTCGAGCGTCGCGCCGGCGCGGATATATTCGTCCTGGTCGACGATGATGTCGCCCTTGCGGGTCGAGACCGTGAAGGGAATGATCTCGTCCTTGAACCTGCCAGCCTTCTGCGCCGCCTCGGCCTTGTTCTGCGAGGCGACGGCGAACTCGTCCTGCTGGCCGCGCGTGATCTGGAACTCGCGGGCCACGTTCTCGGCGGTGATGCCCATGTGATAGCCGTTGAAGGCATCCCAGAGGCCGTCCTTGATCATGGTGTCGACGAGACCGAGATCGCCCATCTTGGTCCCGGCGCGCAGATAGGCGGCGTGGGTCGAGAGCGACATCGATTCCTGGCCGCCGGCGACGATGATCTCGGCGTCGTCACTGGCGATCTGCTGCAGGCCGAGCGCCACGGCGCGCAGGCCCGAGCCGCAGACCTGGTTGAGGCCCCAGGCGGTGGTTTCGATCGGCAGGCCCGCGGCGATGGAGGCCTGGCGGGCCGGATTCTGGCCCTGCGCGGCGGTCAGCACCTGGCCGAGAATGACCTCGTCGACTTCGCCTGCTTCTGTCTTCGCCCGCTCGAGCACGCCCTTGATCACGGCGGCGCCGAGAAGGTGCGCCGGCGTCGTGCCGAAGGCGCCATTGAAGGCGCCGACGGCGGTGCGCCCGGCGGCTGCGATGACGATATCCTTGTCAGAAGCCATGACAAACTCCTTGGCGAAACTCTTCGCGATGGGGGTTCAGCGATTGAGGCGATGAGAGACTGCTCCCATGGTTCATGTCAACCAGAGGCAGCATGAATGCGTTGCTGCAGTGCAGCAATCGCGCAGCAAATCAGAACTGATGCGTTGCACAAAACATTGGCGGTCCCGCACGAAAACACCTATCGTATAGGTGGGAGAAGGGCTGCAACCGAGGACCCCTTGGGGTCGCCGGCGTGGCGCGGCCGATCAATCACGAGAGGGGTGATGGAAGCGGACATGGCCAAGGATCAAGAACCGACGACGATCAAGAAATACGCCAACCGCCGGCTCTACAACACGGGCACCTCGACCTATGTCACGCTCGAGGATCTCGCCACCATGGTGAAGACGGGCGAGGATTTCGTCGTCTTCGACGCGAAGTCGGGCGAGGAAATCACCCGCTCGGTGCTGACCCAGATCATCTTCGAGCAGGAGAACAAGGGCCAGAACCTGCTGCCGATCACCTTCCTGCGCCAGCTGATCCGCTTCTATGGCGACTCGATGCAGAATCTGGTGCCGACCTATCTCGATTTCTCGATCGACAGCCTGACGCGCGATTCAGACAAGCTGCGAGGCCAGATGGCCAACGCCTTCGGACCGAGCGCCTTCTCGGCGATCGAGGAGACGGTGCGGCGCAATACCGAGATGTTCGAACAGGCGATGCGCATGTTCCTGCCGTTCAGCGGCGGACGCCCCGATCCCGTTCCGACGACCGACCGGCCGAATGGCCGCGCGGATGGCAAGACCGAGACCAAGGCCGACGCCAAGTCCGAGGGCGATTTCGACGTGCTGAAGCGCCAGCTCGACGAAATGCAGAAGAAGATCGACCAACTGGCCGGCAAGGGCTGAGCCCGCCGCTGCCGGCGAGGCGCCCCGCCGGCTGACCGCCACGAAAGGCGCCTGCCCCTCGTCTTGACGAGCGGCCGGCATCCGGACCCGCTGCGGCCGATATGTCGTGCGGCGGTCTTTGCAGAGGCGGCGTGACCCACCATATCTTTTGGCGTGTGAAAGGATGGTGCGATGGGCAACGTTCGCTCTGGCGATATTCTGGGACCCGAAGGCAGCGACGAGCAGGCGGAGAAGGTCCGCGCCGGCTTCTGGAAGACCATGCGTCGTGCGGCACGCAGGATTCCCTTCGCCGAGGATGTGGCGGCCGCCTATTTCTGTGCCTTCGACGGCGATACGCCGCTGCGCGTCCGTGTCACGCTGATGGGCGCGCTCGCCTATTTCGTGCTGCCGATCGACGCCGTCCCCGACTTTATTGCCGGCATCGGCTTCACCGATGATGCGGCGGTGCTGATGACCGCGGTGACCCTGCTCGGGGCTCATCTGAAGCCGGTCCATCGCGAGGCGGCGCGCCGTGCGCTCGCTGGTGACGATCCAACCTGATCGTCCGGAATGCGCGATCTTCCTGACGCTAAGTCACGCGTCTCTGACGCCAAGTCACACTCTTGCCCCATTGCCGCGACCAATTCAGGGGCATCACATGTCACTGGCGTGCCGGGCGGACGTGGTTCACGAAATGTTAACCGCGACCTTATCAATTTGACTAAATTGCCCGGGTTATGGATTGTTCCGCCCGTTCGGCGCGCTGGCAAACTTGGTGGAAAGACAATGAACGCAATCAGGATCGCGACCGCCGCGCTCCTCGTCGGTGCTTTTGCCGGCGTGGCGCATGCTCAGACCCCGAATCGCGTCGGTACCTTCAAGGACTGGAGCGCCTACGCCTATTCCGACGCGCGCGGGAAGGTGTGCTACGCCGCCTCGCAGCCCAAGTCGCAGAAGCCGGAAGGCGCCAAGCGTGATCCCGCCTATTTCATGGTCACCGCCCGGCCGGCCGAGAATGTGCGCAGCGAGATCTCCGTGATCATCGGCTATCCCTTCAAGGAAGGCTCTAAGGTCACGGTCGACATTGACGGCCAGAAATTCTCGATGTTCACCAAGGACGATGGCGCCTGGATCGAGAACGCCGCCGAAGAGGCCTCGCTGATCGCGGCGATGAAGAAGGGCCACGCCATGTCGGTCTCCGGGACGTCGCGTCGCGGCACGGTGACGACGGATGCCTATTCCCTCTCCGGTATCTCGGCTTCGCTCGATTCGGTCGCCAAGAGCTGCCCGTAGGTTCCAATTCCTCTTTTTGATCATTCATTGCCGGGTTCGCCCGGCAATGACCTTCCGATCGCGATGATCGCCCGCTGAAGAGCGACGCCCACCGGATGGCGGGCGGTGGTCAGCGTGGCAGCGCGATGCCGACGCGCGCGCCGCCGCCGGGCCTGTCCTCGATGAAGACCCGCCCCGAATGGGCATCGACAACCTCGCGCACGATGGCGAGGCCGAGGCCTGCGCCGCCCGTATCGCGGCTCCGTGAGCCCTCCAGCCGCTCGAACGGCTCCAGCACGCGCTCGCGGTCGCTCTCGGGGATGCCCGGCCCGCGATCCTCGACGAGAATCACGACCTCGCTGCCGTGCTCTTCCAGCGACAGGTCGGCCGCGCCGCCGTAATTGATGGCATTGTCGATCAGGTTTCCGATCGCGCTGGCAAGGGAGAGCCGCCCGCCGGCGATCGAGAACGGCTTGTGGGGATGCTCGAAGATGACCTTGGCGCCGGCTTCGCGTCGGACCGCCGCGATATCGTCGATGAACGCGACGAGATCGATCGGCTCGCGCCTCTCGCTGTACCGGGTCGATTTGGCATAGAGCAGCGCCTGCTCGAGCAGCGCCTGCATGTCCTCGACATCGCGCTCGGCCGGAACGCGGATGTGCTCTTCCGGGATGAGCGCGACGCGGAGCCTCAGCCGCGTCAGGTAGGTCCGGAGATCATGGGCGATGGCCGCCAGCACGAAGGTCCGGCCATGCACCAGCCGTGTGATGCGCGCTTGCATGGCGTTGAAGGCGCGAATCAGCGAGCGCATCTCCGGCGCGCCCTTTTCGGGCATGGCTTCCGGCGTCATGCCGTGGCCGAATCGCTCGACGGCGCTGGCGAGTTTCGCGAGCGGCCGTGTTTCGCGCAGGATGGCGAGCCCGGCGAGGCTGGCGACGATGAAGCCCAGAATACCGGCGAGGAAGCCGGCGGGCAGGCCGAGCAGGCGGATGGAGAGATTGTCGGTGGAGTGAATGAAGAGGCTCCGCCCTCGGGAAAGGCCGATCGTGATCTGCACGGGCTCGCGCACGAAGAGCGAGAACGGATCGCGCGCCACCTCGAGTTCCAGCAAGGGCGTCGTATCGGAAACGGCGATGATCGGGCGCGCGTCTCCATCGGGCAGGTTTCGCCGGATGGCATTCTGTAGCCAGTAGATGCGGGGCAGCGCGACCTCGACCGGCGCCGGCGTATCGCGGATCGCCGCGGTCAGGCCCGGCCCGTTCAGCGCCCGCAGGATCAATCGCTCATCGGCAGGATCAGAGGTCTCGATCAGTTCGACGAGCGCGGCCACCTGATCGGGGAACGGGAAGCGCAGCCCGGTCGCCGTCGCCTCGCTCCGGCGGGCGAAATTGATCGCGGCCGAGCCGAGCTGGACGGCGACGAGCGCCAGAATTACCACGAGGGTCACCCGCCAGGCGAAGCTGAGCCGCATCATGGCGTCAGCCTTCCCTCATCTCGGCCGCGAACAGATAGCCGCCATTCCTGACCGTGGTGATCAGCCCGTCCGAGCCCGGCGCGGCCTCGGTCAGCTTGCGCCTGAGGCGGCTCACGGAGACATCAATCGTCCGGTCCAGCGGGTCCGACATGCGGCCGCGCGTCCAGTCGAGAAGCTGGTCGCGCGAGAGTACGCGGCGTGGGTGCTCTATGAAGCAGACCAGCAGGTCGAATTCGGCCGAGGTGAGCGCGACACGGCGCTCCCCGATCTCGAGGCTGCGCATGTCGATGTCGACGATGAAATCATGGAAGCGCCGCCGCCGGCGCGGCTCGTCCTCGGCGACCGCCCGTCCGCTGCGGCGCAATATGGCGCGGATGCGGGCGAGAAGTTCGCGCGGATTGAACGGCTTGCCGAGATAATCGTCGGCGCCGAGCTCCAGGCCGACGATGCGGTCTATATCGTCATCCTTGGCGGTGAGCATGAGGATCGGAACCCGGCTCCGGGCGCGCAGGCGGCGGCAGATCGAGAGGCCGTCCTCGCCCGGTAGCATCAGATCCAGGATCACCATATCCGGCTCGGTTCGGCCGAGCGCCATGTCCATGGCGCTGCCCGACAATGCGACCTCGACCTCATAGCCTTCGCGGCCGAGAAACTCGCTCAGCAGCGCGCCGATCTCGCGGTCGTCCTCGACGATGAGGATGACCGCCTGTTTGCTCGTCTGATCCATGGTCCGAACCTGCCCGCTGCGATCATCGCAAGCAATGCCGGCGGGGGTCGCGGTTACAAATCTTTACATCCTGCCGCAACCACGCAAATCCCCTGCAAAGTCGATCCCGGATTCTCTCCCCGTCGAGACCGCCCCGCTCGATCCACCAAGGAGAGCTTTGATGATGACGACGAACACGATCCGCCCGCTTCTGGCCGGCACCCTTGCGACCCTCGCCCTCGTCGCGCTGGCGACGCCCGCGAGCGCCTGGACGCGGAACGGCAGCGTGACGACGCAGCGCGGGACCTATGTGACGAGCGGCTCCGGCTATTGCGCCTATGGTGTCTGCCAGCGCAGCGGCAGCGTGACGGGCCCTTATGGCGGCACCGTCAGCCGTTCCGGCGCGGCGGTTCGCACGGCGCCGGGCGTGGTGACCTATGGCGGCACCATGACTGGGCCGCGCGGCGGCACGATCATGCGGAGCGGCACCATCAGCCGCTATTGAGCGCGTTCCGGCCGGCCGGCATGTCGTCCGCGCATGTCCGCCGCGCCGGCCGTTTCCCGATGGGCGTGGCGTTTCCCGCGCCCCTTGATTGACTTCGCCGCGGCTTCCACGTAGAAACCCGCGGAAATTCTGCGAAGAGGTATCCTCCGAGCCGCCGACCGGGACGAGATCCCGGAGGTCAACGTCCGCCAGCGCGATGCGCCCGCGGGCGCTGATTTCATTTGTTAATACGGCGGATCGGAAGCGATCCCTCCGAGGAAACGGAACCGATGTTCGACAATCTGTCAGAACGGCTGTCAGGCATATTCGACAAGCTCACCCGCCGCGGTGCGCTTTCGGAGAGCGATGTCAACGACGCGATGCGCGAAGTGCGCCGCGCGCTGATCGAGGCCGACGTCGCGCTCGATGTCGTGCGCTCCTTCACCGACAAGGTGCGCGCCAAGGCGGTCGGCGCGGATGTCATCCGTTCGGTCACGCCCGGCCAGATGGTCGTCAAGATCGTCCACGACCAGCTCGTCGAGATGCTGGGTTCGGAAGCCGAGACCATCGATCTGAACGCGCCGGCGCCGGTGGCGATCATGATGGTCGGCCTGCAGGGCTCGGGCAAGACGACCACATCGGCCAAGATCGCCCGCCGCCTCAAGGAGCGCGACAAGCGCAAGGTGCTGATGGCGTCGCTCGACGTGCGCCGTCCCGCCGCGCAGGAGCAGCTCCGTATCCTCGGCGAGCAGAACGGCATCGACACGCTGCCGATCGTGGCGAACCAGTCGCCGACCGATATCGCGACCCGCACGCTGCAGGCGGCGCGACTCGGCGGCTATGACGTCGTCATCCTCGACACCGCCGGCCGCACGCATATCGACGAGCCGCTGATGGTCGAGATGGCCGACATCAAGGCCATCGCCAAGCCGCACGAGATCCTGCTCGTCGCCGACAGCCTCACCGGCCAGGACGCCGTCAATCTCGCCCGCTCCTTCGACGAGCGCGTCGGCATCACCGGCATCGTGCTGACGCGTGCCGATGGCGACGGTCGCGGCGGTGCCGCTCTCTCGATGCGCGCCGTCACCGGCAAGCCGATCAAGCTGATCGGTACGGGCGAGAAGGCGACGGACCTCGAGGATTTCCATCCCGGCCGCATCGCCAACCGCATTCTCGGCATGGGCGACATCGTCTCGCTCGTCGAGAAGGCGGCGCAGAATATCGACATGGAACAGGCCGCGAAGGCGGCCGAGAAGATGCGCAAGGGCATCTTCGATCTCGACGATCTCGCCGATCAGCTTCGCCAGATGGAGAAGATCGGCGGCATGTCCGGCATGATGGGCATGTTGCCCGGCGTCGGCAAGCTCAAGAAGCAGATGGAAGGCGCCAATCTCGACGATGGCATGATCAAGCGCCAGGTCGCGATCATCTCGTCCATGACCAAGGCCGAGCGCCGCAATCCCGACATCCTGAAGGCGAGCCGCAAGAAGCGCATCGCCGCCGGCTCGGGCACGAAGGTCGAGGAAGTCAACCGCCTGCTCAAGATGCACCGCCAGATGGCCGACATGATGAAGGCCATGGGCAAGGGCAAGGGCGGCATGCTCGGCAAGATGATGGGCGCGCTCGGCGGCGGCATGGGTGGCGGAATGCCGCCCGGCGGCATGCCGAACATCGATCCGGCCCAGCTTGAAAAATTGGCGAAGCAGATGGGTGGCGCGGGCGGCATGCCCGGCGGTCTCCCGCCCGGCCTCGGCAAGGGAATGCCCGGTCTGCCGGGCCTCGGCGGCGGCAAGCTGCCCGGCCTCGGCGGTTTCCCGGGTCTTGGAAAGAAGAAATAGCGGGCCGAAAGGCCCGACCAACCTCTGAAGAATTCAGTTTCGAAAGGAAGAAGAAATGTCCCTCAAGATCCGTCTCGCCCGTGGTGGTGCCAAGAAGCGTCCGTTCTACCGCATCGTCATCGCCGACGCCCGTTCGCCGCGTGATGGCCGCTTCATCGAGAAGATCGGCTCGTTCGATCCGATGGTCGCCAAGGACAGCGACAAGCGCGTCGTGCTCGATGTCGAGCGTGCGAAGCACTGGCTGTCGGTCGGCGCGCAGGCGACCGATCGCGTCGAGCGTTTCCTCGCCGATGCGGGCCTGCTGAAGCGCGAGACGCGCAACAATCCCGAGAAGGCCGTCCCCGGCAAGAAGGCGCAGGAGCGCGCCGCCGAGAAGGCCAAGAAGGCCGAGGCCGCCGCTTCGGCCGAGTAATAGGCTTTCCCGAGCCTCCCCGCCCGGGAGGCTCCTGGACGCCCCCCTGATGGCAGAGCTGCCCTGTCGGTGAAGCCGATGCCGCGCACTCTCCCCCGACCGGGGGAGAGATGGAGCGGGCAGAAACAGGCGCAGAACGCGACCGGCGCCGGCATGTCCCGCCGGCGAGCGGGGCGCCTTCCTGTCCTTCCCCTTCGGGGAGGAGAAGAAAAGCTGACGGGACGATGCAAACGTTCCGCAAGCGTCCCTCAAGGGGTGTGCTCGGAAAGGGATAGAATGGCTGCGTCCGCTTCGGAAAAAGTCCTTCTCGGCCAGTTCGGCGCCGCGCATGGCATTCGCGGCGAGATCAAGCTCGCGAGCTATACGGATGCGCCGCTCGGCATTGCCGATTATGGCCCGTTCACGCTCGATGATGGCCGCGTGGTCGAGATCCTTGGTCTGCGCATGCAGGGCGATTCCATCATTGCGCGCGTCAAGGGCGTGATCGATCGCAATGCCGCCGAGACACTGCGCAATCGCAAGCTCTTCGTCGAGCGCTCGGCCCTGCCCGAGCTCGAGGAGGAGGATGATTTCTATCATGCCGACTTGGTCGGCCTCCGTGCCGAGCTCGAGGATGGTACGCTCTATGGCAAGGTCATCTCGGTGCAGAATTTCGGCGCCGGCGACTTGCTGGAGATCGAGCCGGTCCCGGCGGGGCGCAGCTTCTACGTGCCCTTTACGCGCGCGATCGTTCCGACCGTCGACGTGAAGGGCGGCAAGCTCGTCGTCGTGCCGCCGCCGGAGGTCGAAGTCCGTGAGGACGATGCGGCCGGGGAGGAGGAGGCGTGAACGCGCCCGCCGCTCCGTGGCAGGCGACGATCCTCACGCTCTATCCGGAAATGTTTCCCGGCCCGCTGGGCCAGTCGCTTTCCGGGCGCGCGCTCGCCGAGGGCAAGTGGTCGCTGGAAGCCCGCAACATCCGCGATTCCGCCACCGGCAAGCACCGCAACGTCGATGATACGCCCGCCGGCGGTGGTCCCGGCATGGTCATGCGCGCCGATATCGTCGCGGCCGCCATCGACGCCGCGACACCACCCGGCGACAGCCGTCCCCGCTTCCTGATGAGCCCGCGTGGCCGCCCGCTGGAGCAGGCGCGCGTGCGCGATCTCGCCCAGGGGCCGGGCGCGATCATCCTCTGCGGCCGCTTCGAGGGCGTCGACGAACGCGTGATCGAGGGACGTGGCCTCGAAGAGGTTTCGATCGGCGACTATGTGCTCTCCGGCGGCGAACTCGGCGCCATGGTGATGCTCGATGCGGTGATCCGCCTGTTGCCGGGCGTCATGGGCGCCGCCGATTCGGGCACGGAGGAGAGTTTCGAGGCCGGCCTGCTCGAATATCCGCATTATACCCGTCCGCGCGAATGGGAAGGGCGCAGCATTCCGGACGTGCTCCTCTCGGGCGATCACGCGGCAATTCTGCGCTGGCGCCGGCGCGAGGCCGAACGGCTCACGCGCGAAAGGCGGCCCGATCTCGCCGCCAAAGCCGGCTTAGCGGACTGAGCGGTTCTTTCACGGCCACGAAATGGCGGTTTTCGGCCCTGTTTCGCTTGACAGTCAGGACCGAGTCCTTCTACATGCGCCGCGATAGGGACGCCGCGTTTCCGTGGCCTCTTATTGTTCCATAACCCTTCGACTGAAGAAGCTGGTCCTTTGAGGCCGCGCTGAACAACTGGAAAAAACAATGTTCGCAGTCATTAAGACGGGTGGCAAGCAGTACACGGTTGCCGCCAATGATGAGCTCGAAGTCGAGCTCCTGACCGGCGAAGCCGGCGACAAGGTCACCTTTGGGGAGGTTCTCCTCCTCGGCGGCGAGAACGGCGTGACGGTCGGCGCTCCCTTCGTGGCGGGTGCTTCGGTCGCGGCTGAAATCGTCGACCAGACCCGGACCCGCAAGATCCTGGTCTTCAAGAAGCGCCGCCGCCAGAATTCCAAGCGGAGCCGTGGTCATCGCCAGCATCAGACGGTGGTTCGCATCACCGAGATCGTCGCCGGCGCTTAAGGCTTATGTGAGCGGCGCTTTCGAGCGCGCCCTAAAAAACGGATCAGGAGTTCCATCATGGCACACAAAAAGGCAGGCGGTTCGTCGCGCAACGGTCGCGATTCCGCGGGTCGCCGTCTCGGCGTGAAGAAGTTCGGCGGCGAAGCTGTCGTCTCCGGCAACATCATCATTCGTCAGCGCGGGACGCAATGGCATCCCGGTACCGGAGTTGGCCTCGGCAAGGATCACACGATCTTCGCCGTACAGGACGGACATGTAGCATTCCGTCAGAAAGCCAATGGTCGTGTTTACGTCTCCGTCGCCCCGGCGACGATGGAGGCTGCTGAGTAATACCGGCCTTTCCATGTGAACGCCGGTGTCGCATCGACCCGGCGGACCGTGACGGTCAGGAAACAGGGGAGATGGGACACCATCTCCCCTTTTCTATTGGCCCGATCGGGAGGCTCCAATGCGGGACGATGCGAGCGAAGAGACCAGCGAAGGCGAAGAACGGCGGCTGCTGACGCGGCGTCTCATCCTGCGCCCCCCGGGCATTCAGGATGCGGCCGCCCTGGCAGCAGCGATCGATAATCCACGTGTGGCGATGAACCTCGTCACCGTGCCCTACCCCTATCGGCGCACCGATGCCGAGATCTGGATCGAGCGCGAGCGTTCGGTCGAGGATGCGCCCGGTGCCTCGCATATCGCCATCTCCCGCAACCAGGGTGGCCTGGTCGGCGCAGGGTTTCATCGGCCGAGCACCGTCTGGCCGGATGGTTTCGAACTCTCGTTCTGGGTCGCCGAGCGATTCTGGGGGCAGGGCTTCGGCACCGAGATCGCCCATGCGGTCATCGACGATGCCTTTGTCCGCGGCGGCGTCATGCGGCTCATCTGCGCGATCCGCGTCACCAACGGCTCGGCGCGACGGGTCGTCGAGAAGTGTGGCTTCCAGTTTCGCGATACGGGCATGGTTCGCTCGATCGCGACGCGCGGCGCAGTGCCCGTCGAGCGCTTTGTCCTGGAGCGCCGGGTCTGGCAAAGTCTGAAGGCTTGGGGAGCCGAGCGCGTGATGCAGGATTTCGGCCCTGCACGGATTGTCGAGGGATCGGCCAATGATGTTGACGAGAGCAGCGCGGCCTGAAAGCCGCATCGAGACCGAGCGGCTCGTATTGCGTCCGGCTGAATTGTCGGATGCGGATGCGATCACCGCCGGCCTCGGCGATTTCGAAGTCACGCGATGGCTGGCCCGCGTTCCCTATCCCTATGACCGGGAAGAGGCGGAGCGTTTCCTGCTCTGGGAGCGGCGGCAACGCGGCTCCGGCAATGAGCGGGTCTACATCATCGATCGCGATGGTCCGCTCGGCCTGATTTCGCTGCGCGATTTCGGTCGTGCGCCGGTCCTGGGCTACTGGATCGCCCGGCCGCATTGGGGGAAGGGCTACATGACGGAGGCCGTCGGCGCGCTGGTCGCGGAGACCTTCGCCAATCCCGCCGTGCTGGAAATCCGCTCCGGGGTCTTCGAAGGCAATCTGCGCTCGCTCGCGGTCCAGAACAGCTATGGATTCGAGATCACGGGCCATTCGGTGCAGCACAACCTTGCGCTTGGCCGCGATCTCTCGCATATCGACACGGTTCTGACGCGTACGCGTCACCTAGAGTTCAAATCATGAAATTTCTCGACGAAGCCAAGGTTTTCATCCGCTCCGGCGACGGAGGTGCTGGATCCGTGTCTTTCCGGCGCGAGAAGTTCATCGAGTTCGGCGGACCGGATGGCGGTGATGGCGGGCGCGGCGGCGATGTCTGGGCCGAGTGCGTCGACGGTCTCAACACGCTGATCGACTATCGCTACCAGCAGCATTTCAAGGCAAAGACCGGCGTGCACGGCATGGGCCGCAACATGGCCGGCGGCCGTGGCGCCGACGTCACGCTCAAGATCCCGGTCGGCACGCAGATTTTCGACGAGGATAATGAGACGCTGATCGCTGACCTGACGCGGGTCGGCGAGCGCGTGCTACTCGCCAAGGGCGGCAATGGCGGCTTCGGCAATGCGCATTTCAAGACCTCGACCAACCAGGCGCCACGCCGGGCCAATCCGGGCCTGCCAGGGCTGGAGCGCTGGATCTGGCTGCGGCTGAAGCTGATCGCCGATGCCGGCCTCGTCGGGCTGCCCAATGCCGGCAAATCGACCTTCCTCGCGGCCGTCTCGGCGGCGAAGCCGAAGATCGCCGATTACCCCTTCACCACGCTGCATCCGAACCTCGGCGTCGTGCGCTCTGACGGGCGTGAATTCGTCATGGCCGATATTCCGGGCCTGATCGAGGGCGCGCATGAGGGCACTGGTCTCGGCGACCGCTTCCTCGGCCATGTCGAGCGCTGCCGCGTGCTGCTTCATCTCGTGGACGGCACGCAGGAAGACCCGGCCGAGGCCTATGTCGTCGTGCGCGGCGAGCTCGAGGCCTATGGCGGCGGGCTCGGCGAGAAGCGCGAGATCGTGGCGCTGTCCAAGGCGGATGCCATTCCCGCCGACGAGCTCGAAAAGAAGAAGCGGCAGCTCGCCAAGGTGGCGGGTTCGCCCCCGATCGTGCTCTCGGCCGCGACGGGGCAGGGCATGGAAGCGGCGCTGCGCATGCTGGCGCGCATCATCGACGAGGGTCGCACCATCGATCCGAACGATGTGCCGTCGCCCAAATCGGAGCACTGGCGGCCATGAGCGTGATGGCGGAGCGCTCGGCTGCCGCCGCGCCCGGGCCCAAGCCGGAAGATTTTCGCCGGATCGTGGTCAAGGTCGGATCGGCGCTGCTGGTCGATCGCGCAAATGGCAAGCTCAGGGCGGACTGGCTCGAAGCGTTCGTCGACGACATAGCGCGGCTCGCCAGTGGCGGCCGCGAGATCCTGCTCGTCTCTTCGGGCGCGATTGCGCTCGGGCGCGGCGTGCTCGGCCTGCCCAAGGGCGTGCTCAAGCTCGAGGAAAGCCAGGCGGCGGCCGCCGTCGGGCAGATCGCACTGGCGCGGGCCTATTCGGAAATGCTCGGGCGCCACGGCATCACGGCCGGCCAGATCCTGCTGACGCTCGGCGATACCGAGGAGCGGCGGCGCTATCTGAACGCCCGCTCCACCATCGGCACGCTCACCCGGCTCGGCGCCATTCCCGTGATCAACGAGAACGACACCGTCGCAACGAGCGAGATTCGCTATGGCGACAATGACCGTCTCGCCGCGCGCGTCGCCTCGATGATGGGCGCCGACCTGCTGGTGCTGCTCTCCGATATTGACGGGCTCTATACGGCCCCGCCGCAATCCAATCCCGACGCGAAGCTGATCCCGGTCGTGGAGCGGATCACGCCGGAGATCGAGTCGATCGCGGGTGGTCCGGGTTCGGAGCTCTCGAAGGGCGGCATGAAGACCAAGGTCGAGGCCGCCAAGATCGCGACGGTAGCGGGCGCCACCATGGTGATCGCGCTCGGCAAGCCGCTGAACCCCTTGAAGCGGATATCCGATGGCGCGGCGGCGACGTGGTTCCTCCCCGAGAGCAATCCCGTCACGGCCCGCAAGAAATGGATCGCCGGCCATCTGGAGACGCGCGGCCTGATCGTCATCGACGATGGCGCCGTCAAGGCGCTGCGCAGCGGCAAGAGCCTGCTTCCGGCGGGTGTGCGCCGTGTCGAGGGCCGGTTCCAGCGCGGCGACGCGATCGTGATCCAGGGGCTTTCGGGCGAGGAGGTCGGACGTGGCCTCGTCGCCTATGATGCCGGCGATGCCGAACGCATAGCCGGCCGCAATACACGCGAAATCGAGACGATCCTCGGCTATGCCGGGCGCGCCGCCATGGTCCATCGGGACGACATGGCGCTGCGCGGCGAATAGGAGAGCGAGATGACGGCCGCCCTTGCCACGATCAAGACCGACGACGTCGCCGCCATCATGCGCGACATGGGCCGCCGTGCCCGCGCCGCTGCACGGCAGATGGCGATGGCGCCGACCGAGGCGAAGAACAACGCGCTGATGGCCATGGCCGCCGCGATCCGGGCCAAGGTTCCGGCCATCCTTGCCGCCAATGCCGAAGATGTCGCGGGCATGAAATCGGACAATGCGGCGCCGTCCTTTCTCGACCGGCTGACGCTGACGCCGGCCCGGATAGAGGGCATGGCGGCCGGCGTCGAGGCGATCGCGGCCTTGCCCGATCCCGTCGGCGAAGTGACATCCTCGTGGGACCGTCCGAACGGGCTGCACATGGAGCGCGTGCGCACGCCGCTTGGCGTGATCGGCGTCATCTATGAGAGCCGGCCGAACGTCACCGCGGATGCCGGCGCGCTCTGCCTCAAGGCCGGCAATGTCGTGATCCTGCGCGGCGGCTCGGATTCGTTCCGCACCTCGCAGGTGATCCACGAGGCGCTGGTCGAGGGGCTCGTCGCTGCCGGGCTCCCCGGCGATGCGATCCAGATCGTGCCGACGCGCGACCGTGCGGCCGTGGGCGCCATGTTGAAGGGCCTCGACGGCGCGATCGACGTCATCGTGCCGCGTGGCGGCAAGAGCCTCGTCGCCCGCGTCCAGGAGGAAGCGCGCGTGCCGGTCTTCGCCCATCTCGAGGCGATCGTGCATGTCTATGTCGACGGGTCCGCCGATCTCGACATGGCGAAGTCGCTGCTCGTCAACGGCAAGATGCGGCGGACGGGCGTCTGCGGCGCGACCGAGACGCTGCTGATCGATCGCTCGGCCGTCGAGAGCCATCTCGTGCCGGTCGTGCGCGCGCTGATCGCCGCCGGCTGCGCCATTCGCGGCGATGCGGAGGTGTGCCGCCGTATTCCCGAGGCGACGCCGGCGCTCGAAGCCGACTGGTCGACCGAATATCTCGACGCGATCATCTCCGTGAAGATCGTCGACGGCCTCGACGAGGCCGTCGCCCATATCGAGACTTATGGCTCGCACCACACCGATGCGATCATCACCGAGGATGCGGAAGCCGCCGCGCGCTTCCTGAGCGAGGTCGATTCGGCGATCACCGTGCACAATGCGTCGACGCAATTCGCCGATGGCGGCGAGTTCGGCTTCGGCGGCGAGATCGGGATTGCCACCGGCCGCATGCATGCGCGCGGTCCCGTCGGGCTGGAGCAACTGACTTCGTTCAAATATCGCGTCCACGGCACGGGGCAGACCCGGCCGTGAGCTTCCTCAAGCCGGTCCATGGTCAGCGGGTCCATCTCGATGATCACGCCGATCCGGCGCTGCGTTCGGCGCTGAAGCTGCCGCTCGCGCTGCCGGGCCAGCGGATCGGCCTCTTCGGCGGCTCGTTCGATCCGCCGCATGCCGGCCACGTCATGGTCAGCCTGATGGCGCTGCGCCGGCTGCAGCTCGATCAGGTCTGGTGGCTGGTGACGCCCGGCAATCCGCTGAAGCATCGCGAGCCCGGCGATCTCGGCCGCCGCATCGCCGCCGCGCGGGCGATCGTCGCCGGCCATCCGGGCATCCGCATCACGGCGGTCGAGGCGACGCTCGGCACGCGCTATACCGCCGATACGCTCTCGCTGCTGTCGCAGCGCCTTGCCGGCGTCAAGCTGGTCTGGATCATGGGCGCCGATAATCTGCGCCAGTTTCACCGCTGGCGCGACTGGCGGCGCATCGCCGGCCTGATGCCGATCGCCGTCTATGATCGCCCCGGCAGCACATTTCGCGGACCGGCGGCCCCGGCCGCCGTGGCGCTCGCGCGCTGGCGGATCGACGAGCAGGATGCCACCCTCCTGCCCGACCTTGAGGCGCCCGCCTGGACCTTTCTGCACGGTCCGCGCGTCGCCTTGTCCTCGACGGCGCTCCGCGCCGCACGGCACAAGGAAAACGTGCCGTCTTGAAAGCTTCACCGCGTCGTGCCTATTTTAAGCTCAGCGGTGCGTATCAGCCGCGGGAGAGCCTTGGTTGCGGCCAATGAAAGGCCCGATGCGCCCTATGGCGAAAGGAACGACCACTGACGACGGCAATTCAAACTGAGGCCGCGGCTGACCGCGTTCCTCACCGGACGGCCGTGCGCCGGCAGATTGCGGCGAACGACGTTCTCAAAGCAGTCCTGGAAAGCCTCGACGATTCGAAGGCCGAGGACATCATCTCGATCGACATTGCGGGAAAATCGGCGCTGGCCGACCATATGGTCGTGGCCACGGGCCGATCGCAACGGCATGTTGGCGCGATCGCGGACCATCTGAGCCGCGATCTGGCCGAGGCGGGTTGCCGCGTCGGCAGCGTCGAAGGCATGCCTCATTGCGATTGGGTGCTGATCGACGCGGGCGATGTCATCGTCCATGTCTTCCGGCCCGAGGTCCGCACCTTCTACAATCTCGAGAAGATGTGGTCCGCCGATCCGCCGAAGGCGACGACACAGCGCACGGTTCCGGAGGCTGTCGAGGTCTGATAGAGACCTCCGATGCGAATTACTCTGGCAGCTGTGGGCCGGCTGAAGGCCGGCCCTGATCGCGCGCTCGTGGAGCGCTATGTCGAACGCGCCGGCCAGGCCGGCCGTTCGCTTGGCTTGACCATGGCCGTGCGCGAATTTCCCGAGAGCCGCGCCGGGCGCGGCGAGGATCGCATGGTCCAGGAAGGCGCGGCGCTGATCTCCGCCCTGCCGGATGGGGCGCGCCTCGTCGTGCTCGATGAGCGCGGCCCGACGCAGACCAGCCAGGAGTTCGCCAAGCGCCTCGGCGCCTGGCGTGACCAGGGCCAGCGCGACCTCGTCTTCGCGATCGGTGGTGCCGACGGCCATGGCGAGGCGGTCCGCAGGCGCGCCGACGATCTGCTGGCCTTCGGCGCGATGACATGGCCGCACCAGATCGTGCGGCTTCTTCTCGCAGAGCAGATCTATCGCGCCATGACGATTCTGTCCGGGCACCCCTATCACCGCGATTGAGCGGCCGCGCTTCGGCCGTAATCGGCCCATAGACTGGCTTTGTGCGATGGTTGACGCATCGTTAATGCTTTGAAGCCAAAGCTGCTGTTTTCGTGGTTGTCGACCACGCCGGGCCGATTCACTTGCTGCGAACCTCTCTTTCTTCGCTGAGCTTGCCTGTTGCCGCGATGCTCGCGGCGGCGGCTGCAGCCATGGTTCCGGCGGGAGAGGCGTTCGCGGTCGACCAGACACAGGGCGCCGCGCCCGATGCCCCTGTTTCGGCCGCTCCGGTGCCGGCCGCCGACGCGGTCGCCAGGACGCAGGAGCAGCGCAGCGCGAGGCGCGCCGAGCTCGACGCTATCACCCATGATATCGAGGTCACCCAGGAGCGGCAGGCCGCCCTCCAGGCGGAGATGGCCAAGCTCGACCAGGATCGGGCCTCCTTGAACCAGACCCTCATCGACACCAGCGACCGGGCGCAGCAGCTCGAGAAGAAGGTCGACGAGGCCGAGCAGCGCATGGGGAGCCTGCTCGACGAGGAGAAGGACGTGCACGCTTCGCTCGCAGCGCGGCGCAATGTCCTGGCGAACGTGCTGGCGGCGTTGCAGCGTATGGGGCGTAAACCGCCGCCCGCGATCGTCGTCCGGCCTCAGGATGCCCTTTCCGCCGTTCGCAGCGCCATGCTGCTCGGTGCCGTGGTTCCCGAACTGCGGAGCGAGGCGGGAAAGCTTGCCGACGACCTCCAGCATCTCGTGGCGCTGAAGAGCGAGCAGCAGCGCGAGCGCGACCGCATGCGCGCCGACGCGACGGCGCTTGCCGAAGAGCGCACGCGGATCGAGATCCTCGTCGAGGAAAAGCGCAAGGCGCGCGCCTCGTCGGAGGAACAGCTCGTTTCCGAGCAGCAGCATTCGGAAGAGCTCGCCAAGCGGGCGACCGATCTGAAGGGCCTGATCGCCAGCCTCGAGGAACAGCTCGCCTCCGCTTCCAATGCGGCCGAGGCCGCGCGGCGCGCGGAGGCCGCGAACCAGGCCGCAATCGATTCCGGCACGGCTTCGCGCCATCCCGACAGCCTGGGTGCTGCCGACCGCATCGCGCCCGCTGTCGCCTTCGCCGATGCCAAGGGGCTGCTGCCTAAGCCCGTCAGCGGCGTCGCGCTCAAGAATTTCGGCGATGCGGACGGCCTCGGCGGCACGACGCAGGGCCTTTCGATCGCGACCCGTGCCGGGTCCGGCGTCTCGTCGCCGGCCGATGGCTGGGTGGTCTATGCCGGGCCGTTCCGTTCCTATGGACAACTCTTGATCATCAATGCCGGCGGCGGATATCATATCCTTCTGGCAGGGATGGAGCGGATCGACGTCGAACTTGGACAGTTCGTGCTCGCGGGCGAGCCTGTGGCGGTCATGGGATCGCGTTTGCTCGCTACGAATAGTGTCGCGGGAGTTGGCGCGACGCAGCCGGTGCTCTATGTCGAATTCAGAAAAGACGGTACCTCGATCGACCCGGCCCCATGGTGGGCCCGATCCAACGACGAAAAGGTTGGCGGATGATTCGTAATGCTTCGCTTCTTCTGGCCGGTACGATCATCGGCGCGACGGCGGCGCTCACCTTTACTCAGGTTCCCAACCTGATTCCGGGTGTGGCGCACGCGGCCGTGTCCGACACGTATCGGCAGCTCAATCTGTTCGGCGACGTGTTCGAACGGGTCAGGGCCGACTATGTCGAGCAGCCCGACGACGCGGCGCTGATCGAGGCGGCCGTCAACGGCATGCTGACATCGCTCGATCCGCATTCGAGCTACATGAACCCCAAAGACTTCAAGGACATGCAGGTCCAGACCCGCGGCGAATTCGGCGGGCTGGGCATTGAAGTCACGATGGAGGACGGCGTCGTCAAGGTCGTCTCCCCGATCGACGATACCCCGGCTGCCAAGGCCGGCATCCAGGCGGGCGACCTGATCGTCTCGATCGATGGCGAGCCGGTCCAGAACCTCAACCTGAACCAGGCCGTCGAGAAGATGCGCGGTGCGGTCAACACGCCGATCACGCTGCAGATCCAGCGCAAGGGCATCGAGAAGCCCTTCGACGTGAAGGTCGTGCGCGACGTGATCCGCATCCAGTCCGTCAAGTCGCGCGTCGAGGGCGATGTCGGCTATATCCGCATCTCCAGCTTCAACGAGCAGACCTTCGACGGGCTGAAGACGGCGATCGCCAAGCTGCAGGACCAGATCGGCAAGGACAAGATCAAGGGCTACATCCTCGATCTGCGCAATAATCCCGGCGGCCTGCTCGATCAGGCGGTCGCGGTTGGCGACACGTTCCTCGATCACGGCGAGATCGTCGCGACCAAGGGCCGCCATGCCGACCAGAACACGCGCTATGACGCGCGCGACGGCGACCTGACCGACGGCAAGCCGGTGATCGTGCTGATCAATGGCGGTTCGGCTTCGGCGTCCGAGATCGTGGCCGGCGCGCTGCAGGATCAGAAGCGCGCGACCATTCTCGGCTCGCGCTCCTTCGGCAAGGGTTCGGTGCAGACGATCATTCCGCTCGGCTCGAACGGTGCGATCCGCCTGACGACGGCGCGCTACTACACGCCGGCCGGCCGCTCGATCCAGGCCAAGGGCATCGATCCGGATATCCAGGTGCTGCAGGACCTGCCGCCGGAGCTCAAGGACCAGGTGACGGACACCAAGGGCGAGGCCTCGCTCAAGGGCCATCTGACCAACGAGGCCGGTGGCGCCGAGGGCGGTGGTTCGCAGGCCTATGTCCCGCCGGACGAGAAGGACGACAAGCAGCTGCATCAGGCGCTCGACCTGCTGAACGGCGTCATCGTCAACAGCGCCTTCCCGCCGGACCCCAAGACGGTGGTTCCGAACTGATCAGGACGGCGCCCCCCGGGGCGCCGTTTTTCTGTCGGGCGCAGCCTGGCCGGACGTGGCCGCTGCGCTCATCTCCCATGACTTGCTCGGCGGATCATGCCCATGTCGAAGAAGAAGCTCGTCGATCCCAATACGTTGCCCTATCGGCCCTGCGTCGGGACGGCCGTGTTCAACCGCGATGGCCTCGTCTGGATTGGCGAGCGCTCGCCCAATGCGGAGCTCGCGCCGGGCGATCCGGTCTGGCAGCTGCCGCAGGGTGGTATCGACGAGGGCGAGGCGCCGCTGCCGGCAGCGCTGCGCGAGCTCTATGAAGAGACCAGCATGAAGTCGGTCTCGCTGCTCGCCGAGGCCGAGGGCTGGTTCGACTACGACCTGCCGCCCGAGTTGGTCGGGATCGCCCTTAAGGGCAAGTTTCGCGGCCAGCGGCAGAAATGGTTCGCCTTCCGCTTCGAGGGCGACGAGCCCGAAATCGACGTACTCAATCCCGGTGGCGGCAAGCACGAGGCGGAGTTCATCTCGTGGCGCTGGGAGCGGCTGGAGGTTCTGCCGAGCCTGATCGTGCCGTTCAAGCGCAAGGTCTATGAGCAGGTCGTCGCTGCCTTCCGCCATCTGGCCGCGTGATCGGCAGGCGGCATGGCCGCGCGCCATCTGGCGGCGGATGTCGCGGACATTGCGAGGGATTCGGCGGACGAGCCTGAACGGAGAGTAAGGCAGCCATTCAGTTTGAGTTCATCCTACGATTGATAGAAGGGGCTCATCGGCAACCCAAGGAGCCCCCCATGAAACGCCTTCTTCTCATCCCGGTCGCATTGGCGATGCTCTCCGTTCCGGCCGCCAATGCCCAATCCTATCGCGGCCCGGCGCAGCCGCAATCATGGTCGCAGAGCGATCGCGGCCAGCCCGGTCGCCCGGGGGATGTACGGGGGCAGGACCATGTCCGTGGCCATGATGATCGCAGCCGCTACGGCAAGCCGCAGCAGCGTTGGCAGCAGGGTCAGCGCATGCCGAGGAACCAGTGGGGCAGGGACGTAGACTATCGCCACCACCACCTGAAGCAGCCGCCGCGCGGCTATCGCTGGGTCGAGCAGGGCAACCAGTATTTCATGATCGGCATGGCGAATGGCGTGATCGCGGCGATCGTCGGCGCCCGTTGATCCGGCGCGACGCCAATAAAAAAACCCGCCGCCATCATCGGATGGGGGCGGGTTTTGATCGTCTGAGTTTGCCGAACGGCGCTGGCTCAGTGGCCGAGCGCGGTCTTGACGTCGTTCAACTGGGCCAGCTTGGTCGCAGCCGCGGTGCGCGTCACATCGTCGGTCGCGTCAGCCAGATCTTCCTCGGCATCGCGAATTTCGGCTGCGATGCGCTCGGCATTCAGGCTTTCCACCGGAATGGCCTGCTCGGCGAGGATGGTCAGGCCGTTCGCATTGATGTCGGCGAAGCCGCCGCGAACGAAGAAGCGCTGGGCCGCTCCGCTGGCCGGCGTCACCGTGACGACGCCGGGCTTGATGGTCGCCATGAAGGGCGCGTGGTTCTTCAGAACCTCGAACTCGCCCTCCGATCCCGGCACGACAACCGAGAGGACCTGCTCCGAGAGGAGCAGACGCTCGGGCGAGACGAGTTCGAACGGGAACGGATCGGCCATGGAAACTTACCTCTTGTCGTCGGGCGATCAGGCCGCAGCCGCGAGCTTCTTCGCCTTGGCGATCGCGTCCTCGATGGTGCCGACCATGTAGAAGGCAGCCTCGGGCAGGTGATCATAATCGCCGTCGCAAAGGCCCTTGAAGCCCTTGATGGTGTCGGCGATCGGCACCTGGACGCCCGGCTGGCCGGTGAAGGCCTCGGCGACGTCGAAGGGCTGCGACAGGAAGCGCTCGATCTTGCGGGCGCGGGCGACGGTGAGCTTGTCCTCTTCCGAGAGCTCGTCCATGCCCAGGATCGCGATGATGTCCTGGAGCGCCTTGTAGCGCTGCAGGATCTGCTGCACGCGACGGGCAACCGCATAATGCTCTTCGCCGACGATGGCCGGGGACAGCATGCGGGAGGTCGAGTCGAGCGGATCCACGGCGGGATAGATGCCCTTTTCCGAGATCGCGCGCGACAGGTTGGTCGTGGCGTCAAGGTGAGCGAAGGAGGTGGCCGGCGCCGGGTCGGTCAGATCGTCGGCCGGCACGTAGATCGCCTGCACGGACGTGATCGAGCCCTTGGTCGTCGTGGTGATGCGCTCCTGCAACTGGCCCATGTCGGTCGCCAGCGTCGGCTGATAGCCCACGGCCGAAGGAATACGGCCGAGAAGCGCCGACACTTCCGAACCCGCCTGCGTGAAGCGGAAGATGTTGTCGACGAAGAACAGCACGTCCTGGCCCTGGTCGCGGAAATGCTCGGCGACGGTCAGGCCGGTCAGCGCGACGCGGGCGCGGGCGCCCGGCGGCTCGTTCATCTGGCCGAACACCAGCGCGCACTTCGACTTGACGGCCGGATCGGGATTGTGCGGGTCGGCGTTCACCTTGGAATCGATGAACTCGTGATAGAGGTCGTTGCCTTCGCGGGTGCGCTCGCCAACGCCGGCGAACACCGAATAGCCGCCGTGAACCTTGGCGACGTTGTTGATCAGCTCCTGGATCAGCACGGTCTTGCCGACGCCGGCGCCGCCGAACAGGCCGATCTTGCCGCCCTTGGCGTAGGGCGCGAGCAGGTCGACAACCTTGATGCCCGTCAGCAGGATCTCGGCATTGGTCGACTGCTCCGAATAGGTCGGGGCGGGCGCGTGGATCGGGCGCAGGCCTTCGGCCTCGACCGGGCCGGCTTCGTCGATCGGCTCGCCGATCACGTTCATGATGCGGCCGAGCGTGCCGACACCGACCGGAACCTGGATGGGAACGCCGGTATCGCGAACGGGCTGGCCGCGGACCAGACCTTCGGAGACGTCCATGGCGATGCAGCGGACCGTCGATTCGCCGAGGTGCTGGGCAACCTCGAGAACGAGGCGGTTGCCGTTATTGCTGGTCTCGAGCGCGTTCAGGATGGCCGGCAGATGACCTTCGAACTGCACGTCGACGACGGCGCCGATGACCTGGGTGATGCGGCCGGATTCGGCCTTCTGATTGGTGGTATTCGCCATGGTGTTCTAGCCTTCCAAAAATCCGGTCAGAGCGCCTCGGCGCCCGAAATGATCTCGATCAGTTCCTTGGTGATCATCGCCTGGCGCGTGCGGTTGTAGCGCAGCGTGTACTTCTTGATCATCTCGCCGGCGTTGCGCGTCGCGCTGTCCATCGCCGACATCTTGGCGCCCATCTCGGAGGCGACGTTCTCAAGGAGCGCGCCGAGGATCTGGACCGAGATATTGCGCGGCAGCAGGTCTTCGAGGATCGAGGCCTCGTCCGGCTCGTATTCGTAGAGTGCGGTCGTGCCGGCGGCGACATTGTCGTTGGCCGGAACTTGCGCGGGAATGAGCTGCTGCGCGGTCGGGATCTGCTGGATGACCGAGCGGAACTTGGCGTAGAACACGGTCGCGATGTCGAACTGTCCCTCGGCGTAGAGGCTGAGGACCTTGCGACCGATCGCGTCGGCATTCGCAAAGCCAATCTGCTTCACGGAACGAAGCTCGATCAGCTCGATGATTTCCTTCTGGAACTGCCGGCGGAGGGAATCATAGCCCTTCTTGCCGACACAGAGGATCTTCACCGTCTTGCCGGCGCGCTGCAGCGCGAGGGCATGCTCGCGTGCGAGACGCGAGATCGACGAATTGAACGCACCGCAAAGACCACGCTCGGCCGTGCAGACGATCAGAAGATGCGTCTGGTCCGAACCCGTGCCGGCGAGCAGGCGCGGCGCGTCGGCCTGACCGGCGACGCCGGCGGCGACATTGGCCAGAACCGCGCTCATCCGCTCGGCATAGGGGCGGGCCGCCTCGGCCGCAGCCTGGGCACGGCGAAGCTTCGCCGCAGCCACCATCTGCATGGCCTTGGTGATCTTCTGCGTCGCCTTTACGGAAGCGATGCGATTTCTAAGTTCCTTGAGGCTCGGCATGACCGTCCCTGACGAGCGGAATACATGCCGGATCGCGTCGTGCGATCCGGCCCGACACTAAGAGCTCTTAGGCGAAGTTCTTGGCGAACGCGTCGAGCGTCGCCTTGAGCTTCGTGCGGATCTCGTCGTTGAGCTCGCGCTTGGTGCGGATCGCCTCGAGCAGGTCCTTGTGCTCGGTGCGCAGCAGAGCGAGCAGGCCAGCCTCGAACGCGCCGACCTTGTTGACCGGCAGCGGATCAAGATAGCCGTTCACGCCGGCGAAGATCACCGCGACCTGCTCCTCGACCTGAAGCGGCGAGAACTGCGGCTGCTTCAGGAGCTCGGTGAGGCGGGCGCCACGGTTCAACATCTTCTGCGTCGTCGCATCGAGGTCGGAACCGAACTGGGCGAAAGCCGCCATCTCGCGATACTGCGACAGCTCGCCCTTGATCGGGCCGGCGACCTGCTTCATCGCCTTGATCTGCGCGGCGGAGCCGACGCGCGACACCGAAAGGCCGACGTTCACCGCCGGGCGGATGCCCTGGTAGAACAGGTCGGTCTCGAGGAAGATCTGGCCGTCGGTGATCGAGATCACGTTGGTCGGGATGTAGGCCGAAACGTCGTTCGCCTGGGTCTCGATGACCGGCAGTGCCGTCAGCGAGCCATTGCCATTGTCGTCATTCAGCTTGGCAGCGCGCTCAAGCAGGCGCGAATGCAGGTAGAAGACGTCGCCCGGATAGGCTTCGCGGCCCGGCGGACGGCGGAGCAGCAGCGACATCTGGCGATAGGCGACGGCCTGCTTGGAGAGATCGTCATAGACGATCAGGGCGTGCATGCCGTTGTCGCGGAAGAACTCGCCCATGGCGCAGCCGGCGAAGGGCGCCAGATACTGCATCGGGGCCGGGTCGGACGCGGTCGCGGCGATGATGATCGAATATTCGAGCGCGCCGCGCTCTTCGAGCACCTTCACGAACTGCGCGACGGTCGAGCGCTTCTGGCCGATGGCGACATAGACGCAATAGAGCTTCTTCGACTCGTCGCCAGATGCGTTGATCTGCTTCTGGTTCAGGATCGCGTCGAGCGCGACGGCGGTCTTGCCGGTCTGGCGATCGCCGATGATCAGCTCGCGCTGGCCGCGGCCGATCGGGATCATCGCGTCGATGGCCTTGAGGCCGGTCTGCATCGGCTCGTGCACCGACTTGCGCGGGATAATGCCCGGCGCCTTCACGTCGACGCGGCGACGCTCGGTGTATTCGATCGGGCCCTTGCCGTCGATCGGGTTGCCGAGCGCGTCGACGACGCGGCCGAGCAGGCCCTTGCCGACGGGAACGTCCACGATCGCGTTGGTGCGCTTGACCGTGTCACCTTCCGAGATGTCGCGGTCGGAGCCGAAGATCACGACGCCGACATTGTCGGTCTCGAGGTTCAGCGCCATGCCGCGCGTTCCACCGGGGAACTCGACCATCTCGCCGGCCTGGACATTGTCCAGACCGTAGATGCGGGCAATGCCGTCACCGACCGACAGAACCTGTCCGACTTCGGAAACCTGAGCCTCGGAGCCGAAATTCTTGATCTGCTCCTTGAGGATTGCGGAGATTTCAGCGGCGCGGATGTCCATCAGCCGACCTCTTTCATGGCGATCTTGAGTGAATTGAGTTTGGTCCGCAGCGAGGTGTCGATCATGCGGCTGCCGATCTTGACGATCAGGCCGCCGATCAGGGCCGGGTCCACCTGCGGGATGAGGGTGACGTCCTTGCCGATCTGCGCCTTCAGCGCATCCTTCAAGGCCGCGATATGAGTGTCGGACAGCGGCTCGGCGCTGGTGACCTCGGCGGTGACTTCACCGCGATGCCGGGCCAGAAGCTTCCTGAAGTCCGCGATCATGGCCGGCACGACGAAGAGGCGACGGTTCGACGTCGCAACCTTCACGAAATTGCCGACCAGACCGCCAATGCCCGCCTTGTCGAGGACGGCGGTCACGGCGCGAAGCTGATCTTCGGCAGCGAAGACCGGGCTCCTGACGAGACGCTCGAAATCGGCGCTTTCGGCAATGAGGGCAGAAAAACGGGAAAGATCGGCGTCGACGGCATCCAGCGTGCCGCTCTCCAGGGCCAGATCGAAAAGGGCCGTAGCATAACGCCCGGCCACCCCTGAAACGATACTTTGCTCTTCCGCCACCTGATCCTCGCTCTCAGACGCGCTACCGGGCTTCGGCACCGCTCAGGCTATATTTAACAACGCATTGAACGGATTGGAAATTTTCTTGACGGCTTGAAAGCGTCTAGAATGGCCCGCCCGAAGACCGCGCGTTCGTTAGCACAGCCTCCCGCCTATCGCAACACTGGAAGCCCGTGAAATCGAACTGGAAAATCCAACCGGGCGCCGGGTGGGGCTCGTGCTTTTCCGTCGATCGCACATCAATACGGCCGCGCTAAGCGCATCGCGCTCAGGGTCTTACTATTGAGATATTGTGCCGCGATCGACAAAGGCGCTGGAAAGGCCGGTCGCCACCAGGTGAAACCCTCGGCGCTCTGCTTGGCCGGAAAGGTTGCACCTATTGCTTTGAAATAGTGAAACCTGTCGCGGCAAGGCTATGCTATCCATGTCGAGAGATGGGCGAGCGGAAGCATGGGCATGAGCACGACAGTCGGGATCAAGGTCGACGAGGAACTGCGGGCGCGGCTGAAGGCGGCGGCGGAGGGAATCGGCCGCACGCCGCATTGGCTGGCGAAGCAGGGGCTGATCGCCGCGATCGAGCGGGCCGAGCGCGGCGATGTCGCCTGCGCGGATGACGAGGCGGGAACGCCGGACCTGCCGGGCGGATCGCCATCGGGGCTCGATCCGTTCCTCGCCTTCGCCGAGGGCATCCGGCCGCAAAGCGTGCTTCGGGCGCGGATCACCGCCGCCTATCGCCGGCCCGAGACCGAATGCCTGCCATTCCTGATATCCGAGGCCGCTCTCCCCGCTTCGGCGAAGGCGGAGGCGAGCCGTATCGCGCGCGAACTGGTGGAGGCCCTGCGCGCCAAGGCGACGGCCGGCCGCGTCGATGGGCTGATCCGCGAATACTCGCTCTCGACCCAGGAAGGCGTGGCGCTGATGTGCCTGGCGGAGGCGCTGCTGCGCATTCCCGACCGTGCGACGCGCGAGGCGTTGATCCGCGACAAGATCGCGACGGGCGACTGGCAGTCCCATCTCGGCCACAGCCCCTCGCTCTTCGTCAATGCGGCCACATGGGGCCTCGTCGTCACCGGCAAGCTCACCGGCACGGCGAGCGAGCGCAATCTCTCCTCGGCCCTGTCGAGGCTGATCGGGCGCGGCGGCGAGCCGCTGATCCGCAAGGGCGTCGAGATCGCCATGCGGCTGATGGGCGAGCAGTTCGTCACCGGCCAGACGATCGGCGAGGCGCTCGCCAACAGCCGCCGGCACGAGGCCAAGGGCTTCCGCTATTCCTATGACATGCTCGGCGAGGCCGCGATGACGGCTGCTGATGCGGCGCGCTATTACGCCGATTACGAGCAGGCGATCCATGCGATCGGCAAGGCTTCGGGCAAGCGCGGCATCTATGAAGGCCCGGGCATTTCCGTGAAGCTCTCGGCGCTGCATCCGCGCTACTCTCGCGCGCAGATCGATCGCGTCATGGGCGAATTGCTGCCAAAGCTGAAGGCGCTCGCGGTGCTCGCGCGTCATTATGATATCGGCCTCAATATCGACGCCGAGGAAGCGGACCGGCTGGAGATCTCGCTCGATCTGCTGGAGGCGCTCTGCTTCGATCCGGAGCTTGCCGGCTGGAACGGGATCGGCTTCGTCATCCAGGCCTATGGCAAGCGCTGCCCCTTCGTCATCGACTACCTGATCGATCTCGCGCGCCGCAGCCGGCGGCGGATCATGGTGCGGCTGGTCAAGGGTGCCTATTGGGACAGCGAGATCAAGCGCGCCCAGATCGACGGGCTCGAGGATTTCCCCGTCTATACGCGCAAGATCCACACCGACGTGTCCTATCTCGCCTGCGCGCGGCGGCTGCTCGCGGCGCCCGACGCGATCTTCCCGCAATTCGCGACCCACAATGCGCAGACGCTCGCCACCGTCATGACCATGGCGGGCGAGAACTATTATGCCGGCCAGTACGAGTTCCAGTGCCTGCACGGCATGGGCGAGCCGCTCTATGAGGAAGTGGTCGGCCCCGACAAGCTCGGCCGGCCCTGCCGGATCTACGCGCCGGTCGGAACGCATGAGACGCTGCTCGCCTATCTTGTTCGCCGCCTGCTCGAGAACGGCGCCAACACCTCCTTCGTCAATCGCATTTCCGACCCGGATGTCTCGGTCGATGAGATGATCGCCGATCCGGTCGAGGCGGCGGCGCAATTGGTGCCGGTTGGCGCACCGCATCCGAGGATCGCGGCGCCGCGCGATCTCTTCGCCGGCGAGCGGCTGAATTCGGCCGGTCTCGACCTCACCAACGAGCAGCGCCTCGCCTCGCTCGCGGCGACGCTGCTGGGGAGCGGCCGCACGGCCTGGAGCGCGCAGCCGCTGGTCGGCGAGGCGGTCATAGCGGGCGAGGCGGCACCGGTCATCAACCCGGCCGATCACCGCGACCACGTCGGCACGGTGGTCAGCGCCGACGAGGCCGCGATCACCACCGCCTTCGAGAACGCCGTCGGCTTTGCGCCGATCTGGGCCGCCACGCCGCCGATCGAGCGCGCCGCGAGCCTCGAACGCGCGGCGGATCTGCTCGAAGAGCGCATGCCGGCCCTGATCGGGCTGATCGTGCGCGAGGCGGGGAAATCCATTCCGAACGCCGTCTCCGAAGTGCGCGAGGCCGTCGATTTTCTGCGCTATTATGCCGAGCAGGTGAAATCCGGCTTCGAGCCCGATACGCACCGCCCGCTCGGGCCGGTCGTCTGCATCAGCCCGTGGAATTTCCCGCTCGCGATCTTCACCGGCCAGATCGCCGCTGCGCTCGCTGCGGGCAATCCGGTGCTGGCGAAGCCGGCCGAGGAAACGCCGCTGATCGCGGCCGAGGCGATCCGTATCCTGCGCGAGGCGGGTGTTCCCGCCGCCGCGCTGCAGTTCTTGCCCGGTGACGGACGAATCGGCGCGGCACTGGTCGCCGATCCGCATGTGCGCGGTGTGATGTTCACCGGCTCGACCGAGGTTGCGCGGCTGATCCAGAAGAGCCTGGCGCAGCGGCTGACGCCCGAGGGCCGCGTCATTCCGCTGATCGCCGAGACCGGCGGGCAGAATGCGATGATCGTCGATTCCTCCGCGCTTGCCGAGCAGGTCGCGACCGACGTGATCCAGTCGGCCTTCGACAGCGCCGGCCAGCGCTGCTCGGCGCTGCGCATTCTCTGCGTGCAGGAGGATGTCGCCGATCGCATGCTCGCCATGTTGAAGGGCGCGATGGCCGAGCTCGTCATCGGCAATCCGGACCGCCTCGCGACCGATGTCGGACCGGTCATCACCGCGGAGGCGCGCGACAAGATCGAGGCCCATGTCATGGCGATGCGTGGCTGTGGCCTTGCGGTCGAGGCGTTGCCCCTGCCCGAAGGCGCGCGGCACGGCACGTTCGTTCCGCCGACTTTGATCGAGATCGAGGCGATATCCGATGTCGAGCAGGAGGTGTTCGGTCCGGTGCTGCATGTGCTGCGCTATCGGCGCGACGAGGTCGATGCGCTCGTCGACGATATCAACGGCACGGGCTACGGCCTCACCTTCGGCCTGCATACGCGGATCGACGAGACGATCGCGGCGGTCACCAAGCGGATCGAGGCCGGCAATATCTATGTGAACCGCAATGTGATCGGCGCGGTGGTCGGCGTGCAGCCCTTTGGCGGCAACGGCCTCTCCGGCACGGGGCCGAAGGCCGGCGGCCCGCTCTATCTGACGCGCCTGGTCGTGCCACATCCCGATCTGCTGCCCGCGCAGCCCGGCGCCACGCTGGATCCGGCCGCATCGGCGCTTGCGGGTTGGCTCGACGCCACGGGTCGTGGCGAGGTGGCGGCGCGCTGCCGTGACTATGCCTTGCGAGGGGGCCTCGGCGTGCCGCGCGAACTGAAGGGCCCGGTCGGCGAACGGGATATCTATGGCCTGCGTCCGCGCGGCGCCATCCTGATCAGGGCGCAGACGGAGGACGGGTTCTTCAAGGCGCTCGGCGCCGCCCTTGCGGCCGGCAACCGCGTCGTGATCGAGCGGACGGCCGCACGTGACGGTCTGGTCGATTCGCTGCCCGAAGCCGTCCGCGCGCGACTGGCCGCAGTGTCACACGACCTCGCTGCTCCCTTCGACGCCGTGCTGTTCGAGGGCGATGGCGATGCGCTCGCGGCGCTCAACCGGGAGATCGCCGATCGGCCCGGCGCGCTCGTGGCGATCCATGCCGTCTCCGTCGAGGGGCTCGCCTCCGGCCGCGAGGACTTCGCGCTTTCCGGTCTCGTCGAGGAAGTCTCGATCAGCACCAACACGGCTGCGGCCGGCGGCAACGCCAATCTGATGACGATCGGCTAGCCTCATCGATCGACCGCATCTATCCAGAATTGCGGTGGCGACTTGACACAATGCGGAGCTTCGTCAAGCCTGATGCGATCAGGGCGGAGGCGAGAATGAAATCAACAACGATCGCCGTATTGGCGGGAATAGTATGTTTGTCCGGTTGCGTGCAGGCAGTGACCGTTCAGGTGCCATTCAATCCTTCCGAGCATGACTATGCGAAAGGAAAAGGCGATTCCGTCATCTCCGGCCGGGCGTTCATGCGCAGCAGCTATGGCGGCGTCGTCTATGCCTCCGGCAGCACGGTCTACCTCCTGCCCGATACGAGCTATACGCGGGAGATCTACAACAAGGGGTCTCGGGCGTACGGGCCGGTCAATATCTCGAACGGAGATGGGCGCCTCCTGCAATATTTCCGGACGACGCTGGCGGATGGCGCGGGACGGTTCACGTTCTCGGGCATTCCGGCTGGCAGCTATCTGATCGTCACCGAAATTCTATGGATGGCGGACGGTCGGAGACAGGGCGGCGACGTCATGAAGTTCGTCTCCGTCTCTGCCGGCCAGAAGGTCGACGTGGTCCTTTCGCGCTGATTTCGTTCGGCTCCGCTAGTCCAGCGCCGCCCGGATCGCGGCGGCGCCGGCTATCGGGCCGATGACGGCGCTGGCGAGCGACAGCGCGACCAGGATCAGCAGCGGCGTCGCGATGCTCGGGCCGTCGGTCGTTGCGGCCGAAACCGTACTGACGCCGAAAATCAGCACGGGAATGGTGAAGGGCAGCACCAGCACGGCGACGAGCAGGCCCCCGCGGCGCAGTGCCGTGATCAGCGCCGCGCCGATCGCGCCGATGAAGGTCAGTGCCGGGGTGCCGAGCAGCAGCGTCAGCGTGACGAGGCCGATGGCGGTGCCGTCGAGGCCGAGGATCAGCCCGAAGACGGGCGTGCCGATGACGAGCGGCAATCCTGTCGCGAGCCAATGGCCGGTCGCCTTGGCGAGCACGACGAGTTCGAGCGGCAGGCCCGAGAGAATCAGCTGGTCGAGCGTTCCGTCGTCGCGATCGTCCTGGAACAGGCGGTCGAGGCCGAGCAGCGTCGCGAGCAGGGCGGCGATCCAGAGCATGGCCGGCCCGATGCGGGCGAGCAGCGGCATGTCGGGGCCGACGCCGAACGGCACCACGGATACGACCGACAGGAAGAAGACCAGTCCGGTGAACGCGCCGCCGCCGGCGCCGAGCGACAGGCGGGCGGTGCGGCCGATCAGGGCGAGGAAGAAGCCCATCAGCGCGCCTCGAGCGCGAGGGTGGCCGTAGCCGGAACCGGCATGGGGCGGTGGGTGGCGGCAATGGCGAGGCCGCCTCGCGCGAGATGCGCGGCGAGCAGGTCGCCGAAGGTCGCCTCCGCTTCCGCGTCGAGCGCCGAGGTCGGTTCATCCAGCAGCCAGAGCGGCCGGCGGACGAGAAGCAGGCGCGCGAGTCCGACGCGCCGCCTCTGGCCGGCCGAGAGATAGGCGGCGGGAAGATCGTCGAGATGATCGAGGCCGACCTCCTCCAGCGCCGCGATGATGTCGACGCCGGGCGCGCCGGCGATCCGCGTCCAGAGCGCCAGATTGTCGGCGACGGTGAGCGAGGATTTGAGGCCGTCGAGATGGCCGAAATAATGGGCGTGCTCGCCGACCGGCCCATCGGCCGGATCGATCGATATCGTACCTGCGACGTGGGGTAGCAGGCCGGCAATGGCGCGCAGCAAGGTCGACTTGCCGGCCCCGTTGCGGCCGGTGACGAGAAGCAGCTCGCGGCTGCGAAGCGTGAAGGAAAGATCCGCCAGGATCGGCCGCCCACCGCGCTCGACGGCGAGATCGCAGACCGAAAGCTGTCTCATGAACAGGCTTCCGGCGCCGTGCGTCGGGCGCGATCGGGGTGGGATTTATTTTCGAATTGTTCCAAGCGCACGGACTTTCCTTGATCTGGCTTCTCCTTACGAAATTCATTATAAGGCCTGCAACCCGGCGCGCCGGTTGCGCCGCGGTAAAGACCTGCGTCACCACCCCTTTGATGGATCGCGCGCCGAGCCTTCCGCCTCCGCCGTCATCATTGGGTGCGCCTGACCGGGTCGGGCACGGTTCGTGCATCGACTTCGGCCAAGCGTTTCCGCGACCGAACCGAGGACGAGTCCATCGTGAGCACTGAGCATCCCGACAGCTTCAAATCCCGCAAGACCCTTCAGGTCGGCGCGGAGAGCTATGTCTATTTCAGCCTGAAGGATGCGGAGGCGAACGGCCTCGACGGCATCTCCAGCCTGCCCTTCTCGCTCAAGGTGCTGCTCGAGAATCTGCTGCGCAACGAAGATGGCCGTTCGGTCACCAAGAACGACATCATCGCGATCAAGGACTGGCTGGTCTCGCGCGGCAAGGACGAGCGCGAGATCGCCTATCGCCCGGCCCGCGTGCTGATGCAGGACTTCACCGGCGTTCCCGCCGTGGTCGACCTCGCCGCCATGCGCGACGCGATGGTCAATCTCGGCGGCGATCCGAAGCGCATCAACCCGCTGGTGCCCGTCGATCTCGTCATCGACCACTCCGTCATCGTCAATTTCTTCGGCAATGCGCAGGCCTTCGGCAAGAATGTCGAAGAGGAATACAAGCAGAACCAGGAGCGCTACCGCTTCCTGAAATGGGGCCAGTCGGCCTTCGACAATTTCCGCGTCGTGCCGCCCGGCACCGGCATCTGCCACCAGGTGAACCTGGAATATCTTGCCCAGACCGTCTGGACCAAGACGGAGGACGGCGAGACCGTCGCCTATCCCGATACCTGCGTCGGCACCGACAGCCACACCACCATGGTGAACGGCCTCGGCGTGCTCGGCTGGGGCGTCGGCGGCATCGAGGCTGAGGCGGCCATGCTCGGCCAGCCGGTTTCCATGCTCATTCCCGAGGTCATCGGCTTCAAGCTCACCGGCAAGCTGAACGAGGGCATCACCGCCACCGATCTCGTGCTGACCGTGACGCAGATGCTGCGCAAGAAGGGCGTCGTCGGCAAGTTCGTCGAGTTCTTCGGCCCCGGCCTCGACCATCTCTCGCTCGCCGATCGCGCCACGATCGGCAACATGGCGCCTGAATATGGTGCAACCTGCGGCTTCTTCCCCGTCGATAGCGAGACGATCGCCTATCTCGACGAGACCGGCCGCAAGGCCGAGCGCATCGCGCTGGTCGAGGCTTATTCCAAGGCACAGGGCATGTGGCGCGAGCCCGGCCTTGCCGATCCGGTCTTCACCGACGTGCTCGAGCTCGACATCACCACCGTGCTCCCTTCGCTCGCCGGTCCGAAGCGCCCGCAGGATCGCGTGCTGCTCTCCGACACCAAGGCCGGTTTCCTCGCCTCCCTCGAGGGCGAGTTCAAGAAGCCGGGCGAAGCCGACAAGCGCGTCGCGGTCGCCAACAGCGATTTCACCGTCGGTCACGGCGACGTGACGATCGCCGCCATCACCTCCTGCACCAACACCTCCAATCCGAGCGTGCTGATCGCCGCCGGCCTGCTCGCCCGCAATGCGGTCGCCAAGGGCCTCAAGTCCAAGCCGTGGGTGAAGACCTCGCTCGCGCCGGGATCGCAGGTGGTTGAGGAGTATCTGAACTCCGCCGACCTGCAGAAGGACCTCGACGCGCTCGGCTTCAATCTGGTCGGCTTCGGCTGCACCACCTGCATCGGCAATTCCGGTCCGCTGCCGGAGGATATCTCGGTCGCGATCAACCAGGGCGACCTCGTCGCCGCGGCGGTCCTTTCCGGCAACCGCAACTTCGAAGGCCGCGTGAACCCCGACGTCAAGGCGAACTATCTCGCCTCGCCGCCGCTGGTCGTCGCCTATGCGCTCGCCGGCTCGATGCAGATCGACCTCACGACCGAGCCGCTCGGCACCGGTTCGGATGGCCAGCCCGTCTATCTCAAGGATATCTGGCCGTCGAACCAGGAGATCGCCAGGTTCATCCGCGAGAACGTCACCAAGAAGATGTTCCAGGCCAAATATGCGGATGTCTTCAAGGGCGATGTGAACTGGCAGAAGATCGCCGTGCCGCAGGGCGAGACCTATGCCTGGGACGATCGCTCGACCTATGTGCAGAACCCGCCTTATTTCGTCGGCATGTCGCGCGATCCCGAGGCTATCACCGACATCATCAATGCCCGGGTGATGGGCCTCTTCCTCGATTCGATCACGACGGACCACATTTCGCCCGCCGGTTCGATCAAGGAAGCAAGCCCCGCCGGCTCGTATCTGCGCGATCATCAGGTCCGCCCGGCCGACTTCAACCAGTACGGCACGCGTCGCGGCAATCACGAAGTGATGATGCGCGGCACCTTCGCCAACATCCGCATCAAGAACCAGATGCTGGGCGGCAAGGAAGGCGGCTTCACCAAGCATTGGCCCGACGGCACCGAAATGCCGATCTACGATGCGGCGATGAAGTACAAGGCCGAGGGCGTTCCGCTCGTCGTGTTCGCCGGCAAGGAATACGGCACCGGCTCGTCGCGTGACTGGGCGGCCAAGGGCACCAAGCTGCTCGGCATCCGCGCCGTCATCGCGCAGTCCTTCGAGCGCATCCATCGCTCGAACCTCGTCGGCATGGGCATCGTTCCGCTGGTCTTCGAGGAAGGCACGTCGTGGCAGACGCTCGGCCTCAAGGGTGACGAGGTCGTCACCATCAAGGGCATTGCCGGCGATCTGAAGCCGCGCCAGATGCTCGATGCCGAGATCACCTTCGCCGACGGCTCCACCAAGGTCGTGCCGTTCCTCTGCCGCATCGATACGCTCGACGAGCTCGACTACTTCAGGAATGGCGGCATCCTGCAATATGTGCTGCGCAAGCTCGTCGCCTGACGCGCTTTTCTCGACCTTCCCGCGCCGCCGCAGGGCGGTGGCGCGGGTCTGCCCCCCGACCTCTGCAATACGTAACTTTCGCCGCTATACGATCAGTCACCCGAATTTGACTGGCTCGCGATCAAGGACAAGCCTAGCTATTCCAATGCGGGGATGGTGGCGCGAGCATCGGTGTTCACGCTTCTTGGTCGGGATCAATTTCGACGAATGTCGATACGAAAATCAGTCATCGGTGTGCTGCTGCTCTGCCTGGTGATTCCAGCGGCGTCGGCAGGTGCATTGCAGGGCGAGCGGGTTTCCGCCGTTCTCGAGCTGTTCACCAGCCAGGGCTGCGCCTCGTGCCCGCCCGCTGACGAGCTGCTTGAGGAATATGCCAAGCGTCCCGATATCGTTTCGCTCTCCTTCTCGGTCGATTACTGGGATTACCAGGGCTGGAAGGACACGCTCGCGACGCATGAGTTCACCGAGCGGCAGAAGGCCTATGCCGCCGCGCGCGGTGACCGCCAGATCTACACGCCGCAAATGGTCGTGAACGGCCGCAGCCATGTCATCGGCAGCGACGAGACGGCCGTCAACGACGCGCTCGAGGCTGGCCCCGCGCTCTCTGTCCCGATCACGATCGGCAAGACCAGTGATGCGTTCAGTGTTTCCGTCGGCGCGGACGCGGTCGACAATCCCCGCAAGGCGACGCTCTGGCTCGTGCTCTATGAGCGCCATGTCCGCGTCCCGGTCGATCGCGGCGAAAACGGCAGCAAGACGCTCGATTACTACAATGTCGTGCGCAAGATGCGGCCGATCGCGATGTGGCGCGGCGAGCCGATCCAGGTCGATCTGCCGATGGGCGAGTATCACCAGAGCAAGGCCGACGGCTGCGCGGTCCTGCTTCAGGAGGAGGGGCTGGACGGCGTTCCGGGCCCGATACTCGGCGCGGCGCATATCGAGCACAAGGACAGCTGGTAGAACGGAAGCGTCCTGCGGTGTAGCGCCTGCCGTGAAAGGGTGTCTTTCCGTATAAAGAATCCATAGGAAAGTCGCCGTTCCAGTATAGCGATCAATTAATTAGGTAATCTCGCTCCAGGATCTATATTTCGGCCGGGTTTCAATATCAGGGTCGATAGAAGATCATGGATCCATCGGCGATAGAACTACTCGGTCGTGCGTTGGCGGATAACCGCCTGTTTTCCTCGACGTCCGAGCTTCCCCTCAAGTCCATCCGTTCGCAAGCCGAGGCGGAGTCGGTGCAGACCGAGGCCGTCATCGCCTATGCGAGCTGGTCGAAGGGCTACACGGTCACGGGTGCCGATGCGCAGAGCCGCCGGCTGCTCAATCTCCATGAGCCGATCTGCGGGCCGCTGCTCGAGCATGACATCGTGCCGTCCGGCGCGCGTTACCGTCTGCCCCAGGGCACGCTCGGCGTCTGCTGCCAGTTCGTCTTCACCTTCGGCCGTCCCTATCCGATGCCGGGAGAGGCGATCGATCTCGCCTCGCTGCTCCATGCGATCATTCATGGCCGTCCCGGCCTTGTCGTGCTGGCGCGTCGGGTGACGGGCGCCGTTCCGCTGAACGACTGGACCGCCACGGCCGATTTTGGCCTCGCCGCCTGCCATGTGATCGGCGCGGGCGTAGTCGATCCCGGCGATCCGGCGGCCCGTGAGCTATCGATCAGCGCGGTCGTCGACGGGCAGAAGCTCGCCGAGGTGTCGGCCGGCGATGCGCTCCGCGACGCCCTCGACGGATTGGTTCATCTGGCTCGGGTGCTGGCCGGACGCGGCAACGTGACCGAGGCCGGCGACATCGTCGCCGTCAGCGCCTGCTGCGGCATTCTTCAGGCCATTCCCGGCCAGCAGTTCGAGGCCGATTTCGGCCGCTGGGGCCGCGCCACGCTACGCCTGCGCTGAGGGGTCGCGTCGATCGTCGACGCCGCCTTGCCCCCGAACGAACAGAACTCCCGGAGTTGATGATGCGACATGCGACGCTCGTCGTCGAACACGCTGCCGATATCGGGCTGGTCGATACCGACAGCCCCGTGGTCGACGGCAGTCATTTCCTGAGCCGGAGATCGGGCGACCGACACAGTCTGGTGGTCAATCTCTGCGACGTCCGCGACTATCTCTCGCTCGGCTATTATTGTTCGCTGATCGCCGAGGCGCGCGGACAACCGGTCATTCCCGCCGCCAGCACGCTGTCGGTGCTGCAGCAGGGGCCGCTGCAACGCGCCATGCTCAAGGAATTGAGCGCCGAACTGGCGCTGTTGCGGGAAGGTGGCGCGCTCGCCCGGCGCGATGGCCTGATCGTCGTCTTCGGCCGCGCGGTCGATCCTGCCCTGCAGCCGCTCGCCGATCGCGCCTTTGCCGAATGTCCCTGTCCGCTGCTGTCGATCCAGTTCGATGATGCCATGGAGGCGGTGGTGGCGATCCGCGTCATGGGATTGAGCGAGCTGCCCGATAGCTGCCGCCCGGCGCTGGAGCAGGGGCTGCGTGACTGGACGCGCGGTCCGGCCAAGGCGCGCGACATGCGCCCGCATGCCACGCCCAGCATCGCCATCCTGCATGATCCCGACGAGGAACTGCCGCCCTCGCGCGCGGAGACGCTGCGCAAGTTCCGCGAGGTCGGCGCGCGCATGGGCATGCGCATCGCCCTCATCCGCCATGGCGATGCCGCGCAGCTCTCGGCGTTCGACGCGCTGTTCATCCGCGAGACGACGGGCGTGCGCCACGCCTCATTCCGTTTCGCCAAATCGGCGGAGCGCCATGGCCAGCCGGTCATCGACGATTCGCAGTCGATCCTGCATTGCGGCAACAAGATCTATCTGGCCGAGTTGCTGCAACGCCATCACATCCCGACGCCGCGCTCGCTCACGACCAGCCGCGCCGGCCTCGCGGAGGCGGCCGAGCAGCTCGGCTATCCCCTCGTGCTGAAGAAACCGGATGGCAGCAGCGGCATCGGCGTGGTCAAGGTCGATAATCCCGAGGCGCTGGCCGGGCTCGGCCGCGACCTGTTCCGGCATTCCTCGCTGATCGTCGCGCAGGAATGGATGTATACGCCGTTCGACTGGCGCGTCGGCGTGCTGGCGGGCAAGCCGATCTTCGTCTGCCGCTACCGGATGGCGCGTGATCACTGGCAGATCTTCCACCACATTGCCGGTCGCCCGCCCGAGGAGGGCGCGACGGAGGCCGTGCCGATGCGCGCCGTTCCCCGGCAGGTGCTGGCGGTGGCGGTCCAGGCCGCGGAAGCCGTCGGCGACGGGCTCTATGGCGTCGACCTCAAGGAGACGGATGACGGCGTCTTCGTCGTCGAGGTCAACGACAATCCGAATATCGATGTCGGGCTCGAAGATGCGGTCGAGGGCGACGATCTCTATCGCAACATATTGAACGAGTTCCGCCGCCGGCTCGACCTCGCGGTCTGAGTCAGCGCGGCTGGAAGCGGCCGGAGAAGCCGGCGATCGCGAGCGGATTGTCGGCGATCGTACGCGCATCGGCCGTGTCGGTGCGCGGCAGGTCGGAGAAGGCGCCGATGATCGCATCCTCCGCCTCTTCCGGCAGGTCGCGCACGATCAGCACGAGCCGCGAGCGGTGATCGGCGCTCGGCCAGGCGGGCAGGCTCGCCGGCGGATGGAAAATCGTCTGCGCGGCCTGCACGACCAGCGGCCGATCGGGATCGCCCGCCGTCTGGATCAGGCCCTTGATGCGCAGCAGATGCTCGCCGTGGCGCTCGGCCAGGCGGGAGAGGAAATCCTCCAGTGCCGCGCGCGAAATCGGCGTCGCCCGCGTCGCGACGAAGCTGCGAATCCGCGCATCGTGCCGGTTGACGTCGTGATGGGCGTGGGCATCCTCGTGCTCGTGCTCGTGCTCGTGCTCGTGCTCGTGCTCGTGCTCGTGCTCGTGCTCGTGCTCGTCGCCGGCGAGCCATGCGGCGACGTCGGCGATCTTGCCGTCCGTGCTGAAGGGCTGTGTATCGAAGAGCTGCGACGGCTCGGCCTCGCCATCCACGGCATTGAGAATACGCGCCGACGGGTTCAGCCGGCGGATCGTTGCGCGAATGCCCGGATCGGCGGCCGAAAGATCCGTCTTGGTCAGCACGATCCGATCCGCCACGGCGATCTGGCGCGCAGCCTCCCAGCTCGTCTCGATCGTCCTGGCGCCATTGACCGCATCGACCACCGTCACGACGCCGTCGAGCCGGTATCGGATCGAGAGATAGGGGTGCAGCAGCACGCTCTGCAGCACGGGGGCGGGATCGGCGAGGCCGGTCGTCTCGATGATCACGCGGTCGAGCCGCTCGATGCGGTGATTGTCGAGCGCGCGCAGGAGATTTTCCAGCGTGGTGACGAGCGCGCCGCGAATCGTGCAGCACAGACAGCCGGAGGAGAGCTCGATGATGCCGTCCTCGGATTCGCCGACGAGCAGGTGATCGAGCCCGACCGCGCCGAATTCGTTGATGATGACGGCCGTGCCCGCAAGCGCCGGATCCTTGAGCAGGCGGTTCAACAGCGTGGTCTTGCCGGCGCCCAGGAATCCGGTGAGGACGGTGAGCGGGATAGGCGGCTTGCGGCCTGAAGGCGCGGTCATTGCGTCGCCGGGGCCGGCATGTCGGGCAGCGGGGCGATGTCGGTCGATTCGAACGGCACGCCGACTTCGAGCTTGGGCGCCGCCTTGGCCTGCGGCTTCGGGGCCGCGGCCGGCGCGCTCGCCTTGGTCTCCTTCGAGACGGCGGCCTTCTTCGGCTTGCTCTCGGTGCTCTTCTTTGTCGCCTTCGGCTTCTTGGGCGACTTCACGGCGGGCGGGTCGTCCTGCGTATCGGCCGCCGTGGCGACGCCCACGCTGCCATCCGCCTTCCGGATGCCGAGCGTCGTGACCGTGACCGGCTCCATCAGCTTGAAGCGCGGCTCGAGCGCGCTGGCTGTGACCACGTCGTCGATCTTGTCAGCATCGGCTTCGTTCTCGCCGCGATCCTTCTTCTTGCAGACGCCCTCGTCGCGCATGTCGATCACGTCGGGAATCGGCGAGGAGCCGCGCGAATTGGCGAGCGTCGGGCGCTGTCCCGGCAGCGAGAGCATGCCGAAACCCTGGTTGAACAACCGCCCTGCCAACTCGGCGCGATCCTTGGCGTTCTGCGAGCCGAGCACGACGGCGGCGAGCGTCCGCCCGTTCCGCGTCGCCACCGCGACGACGTTGAAACCGGACGAGCAGATGAAGCCCGTCTTCATGCCGACTGTGCCGCGATAGCGCTCCAGGAGCGTATTGGCCGACTTCATGACCTTGTTGCCGGAGCGGATGGCGGAAATGCCGAAGAGCGGGCGCTTTTCCGGATATTCCGTCCAGAGCGCCTGCGCGAGAACGGCGAGATCGCGCGCAGTCGTGTGCTGTCCCGGCCCGGGCAGGCCGTTCGGATTGATGAAATGCGACGATGTCATGCCGAGGCCCGCGGCTTCGGCATTCATCATGGCGACGAAGCCCTCTTCGCTGCCGCCCACCGTCTCGGCGATCGCCATGGCGATGTCGTTCGACGAATGGACCAGCATCATCTTCAGGGCATTGTCGAGATTGATGACCGTCCCGACCTTGAAGCCCATCTTGCTCGGCGGCTCGTCGAGGGCATGGCGCGATACGACGACCTGCGTGTCGAGCGTGATGCGGCCCTGCTTCAGCGCCTTGAACACGACATAGGCGTTCATCAGCTTGGTGATCGAGGCGGGATACCAGAGCTGGTAGGGGTTGCGCTGTGCCAGGACCTTTCCGCTTCCCATGTCGACGACGATATAGGGCGTCTCGATGGCGGCGGCCTTGCCGAGCCCGAATCCGATCAGAAGCAGGGCGGCGAGGAAGCGGGTGATCGATCGCGTCACGGTAGCAGGTCCTGAAAAGGGCGGTCCGACAACGACGCCGCGAGGGCACGAGGCCGGGCGCGCGAAGTCATTCCATACTCGATAAGCGGCGTCCTTGGCAAAGCCGGGAGGCGCCGCGGCGCGGTCACAATTTCGAAGTCCATGAAAAAACGGTGAAAATCGGCCGGTTCCTGTACCGATCTCCTGAGCCGGCACGCCCCGCTCAAGACGACAAACGGTGCTTGCCGCCTTTTCCGTCGGCGGCATATGGACGGCTTCGCCTGCGCCGGGATAACGTGAACTGCGAGGCTGGGCCGCGCCGGATCGGTGCGCCGGGCCGAAGAGACTTTGACGGCGCGTTTCGCGCGCCGCGCATATCGGGGAATGATCATGTCGGCCGTGGTTGCTGCGAACGATCAGGACGCAGGCCAGGGCTTGCCGGTCATCCAGGGCGCGCCGGTCATGCAGCGCGCCAAGGGTCATGCGCGCATTTCCTTCCGCCGCGATGGCGACGCGATCCGCCTCCGGGAATTTCACCAGCAGGGTTGCTGCAAGATCCGTCTGCCGCGCGTCGAGCCGGGCGATCCGCCCGAGGCGGTGCTTCTCAATACGTCCGGCGGTGTCACGGGCGGCGATCATCTCGTCTTCGAGGTCGATATCGGCGCCGGGGCATCCGCCGTCGTCACGACGCAGGCAGCCGAGCGCATCTATCGCAGGCTTGCCGGGGCCGGCCGGATCGAGAACCGGCTGACGGTTGGTGCCGGCGCACGGCTCGACTGGTTGCCGCAGGAGACGATCCTGTTCGATCGGTCCGCGCTCGACCGCAATCTGGAGGTCGACCTCGCCGAGGATGCCAGCGCGCTGCTGCTCGAGAGCATCGTCTTCGGACGCGGTGCCATGGGCGAGACGGTGAAGACATTGTCGCTCGCCGATCGCTGGCGCGTGCGGCGTGGTGGCCGGCTCGTCTTTGCCGACGGCATATCGATCGACGGTGACGCGGCGACGCTGCTCGGACGTGGGGCAACCGGCGGCGGCGCCACGGCGGCGGCGACGCTGGTGCTCCTCGACAAGGCGGCCGGTGCGCGGCTCGAAGCGGTCCGGGCGGCGCTGGAGGGCACGCGCGGCGAGACGGGCGCAAGCGCCTGGGGTGAAATACTGTGCGTGCGTTTTCTGGCTGCAACCAGCCAGATCTTGCGGCAGGATATCGAAATCGTAGCAAAGGCCATTCGCGGTCGGCCCATGTCGCGCGTCTGGCATTGTTGATCATGAATGATGGGGAATCGGTGAGGTCCTGGCATGAATCTGACACCGCGTGAAAAAGACAAGCTGATGATCGCGATGGCCGCGATCGTGGCGCGCAAGCGGCTGGAGCGGGGCGTCAAGCTGAACCATCCCGAAGCGATCGCGCTCATTTCGGACTTCGTCGTCGAGGGCGCGCGCGACGGCCGCACCGTCGCCGACCTGATGGAGGCGGGCGCCCATGTGGTCACCCGCGCCCAGGTCATGCCCGGCATCGCCGAGATGATCCACGACGTCCAGGTCGAGGCGACGTTCCCGGATGGAACGAAGCTCGTCACCGTGCACGAACCGATCCGCTGAGGCCCATCATGATTCCAGGCGAAATCATTTCCGCGCATGGCGACATCGAGATCAATGTCGGCCTGCCGACCGTCACCCTCGACGTTTCCAACGCCGGCGACCGGCCGATCCAGGTCGGCAGTCATTATCACTTCTTCGAGACGAACAACGCGCTCAGCTTCGACCGCGACAAGGCGCGCGGCATGCGGCTCGACATTGCGGCTGGTACGGCCGTGCGCTTCGAGCCGGGCCAGACCCGCACCGTGACGCTGGTGCCCTTCGGGGGAACCCGCGAAGTCTACGGCTTCCAGCAGAAGATCATGGGCGCGCTCGCCTGACAGGAGATTGAAGATGGCTAAGATTTCCCGTCATTCCTATGCGCACATGTTCGGGCCGACTGTCGGCGACAAGGTCCGTCTGGCCGATACCGAGCTGATCATCGAGGTCGAGAAGGATTTCACCACCTATGGCGAGGAGGTGAAGTTCGGTGGCGGCAAGGTGATCCGCGACGGCATGGGCCAGAGCCAGGTGACGCGCGCCGGCGGCGCGGTCGACACCGTGCTGACCAATGCGCTGATCGTCGACCACTGGGGCATCGTGAAGGCCGATATCGGCCTGAAGGGCGGCCGCATCGTCGCGATCGGCAAGTCCGGCAATCCCGACGTGCAGCCCGGCGTCAACATCATCATCGGGCCGGGCACCGAGGTGATCGCGGCCGAAGGCAAGATCGTCACGGCCGGCGGCATCGATTCGCACATCCACTTCATCGCGCCGCAGCAGATCGAAGAAGCGCTGATGTCGGGCGTCACGACCTTTGTCGGCGGCGGCACCGGGCCGGCGCACGGCACGCTCGCCACCACCTGCACGCCCGGCCCCTGGCATATCGGCCGCATGATCCAGGCGATGGATTCCTTCCCGATCAACGTCTCGATCTCCGGCAAGGGCAATGCCTCGCAGCCGGCGGCTCTGGTCGAGATGATCGAGGGCGGCGCCTCCTGCATGAAGCTGCACGAGGACTGGGGCACGACGCCTGCCGCGATCGATTGCTGCCTTTCGGTCGCCGATGATTATGACGTGCAGGTGATGATCCACACCGACACGTTGAACGAATCGGGCTTCGTCGAGGATACGATCGCCGCGATGAAGGGGCGCACGATCCACGCCTTCCACACCGAGGGCGCCGGCGGCGGCCACGCGCCCGACATCATCCGCGTCGTCGGCCTGCCGAACGTCATCCCCTCCTCGACCAATCCGACGCGGCCCTATACGCGCAACACGCTCGAAGAGCATCTCGACATGCTCATGGTCTGCCACCACCTCGACAATTCGATCCCCGAGGACGTGGCCTTCGCCGAGAGCCGCATCCGCAAGGAGACGATCGCCGCCGAGGACATTCTGCACGATCTCGGCGCCTTCTCGATCATCTCGTCGGACAGCCAGGCCATGGGCCGCGTCGGCGAGGTGCCGCTCAGGACCTGGCAGACGGCCCACAAGATGAAGGTCCAGCGCGGCCGCCTCGCGCAGGAGACGGGCGACAACGACAATTTCCGCGTCAAGCGCTACGTCGCCAAATATACGATCAACCCGGCGATCGCGCAGGGCCTCGCCCGCGAGGTCGGCTCGATCGAGATCGGCAAGCGCGCGGACCTCGTCATCTGGTCGCCGGCCTTCTTTGGCGTGAAGCCCGATCTCGTCGTGGTCGGCGGCATGATCGCCGCTGCGCCGATGGGCGATCTGAATGCCTCGATCCCGACGCCGCAGCCGGTGCACTACCGGCCGATGTGGGGCGCCTTCGGCAAGGCGATGACCAATTCATCGGTCACCTTCGTCTCCAAGGCAGCGCTCGACAACGGCATCAAGGAGCGGCTCGGCGTCGACAAGGAACTGGTCGCCGTCGATAACACGCGTGGCGGCATCGGCAAGCACTCGATGATCCACAACAACGCCACGCCGCATATCGAGGTCGATCCGGAAACCTATGAAGTGCGCGCCGATGGCGAATTGCTGACGTGCGAACCGGCGGATGTGCTGCCGATGGCGCAGAGGTACTTCCTGTTCTAGATTGAGGGCATGAGCACGACCAAGCCGAAGCTCGCCGAGCGTCCGACGAAGGAATCCGCCTCTTACGAGGGGGATTTCTTTGCGTGGGCGATGGACCAGGCGCGCCTGCTCAATGAGCCTGTCCGATGAGCACCAAGGCTGCGACCCACCCGGCCGTCGATTACGAAGCGGATTTCTACGCCTGGACGCAGGACCAGGCGGAGAAGCTGCGCGCGCGCCGCCAGAACGAAATCGACTGGGACAATGTCGCCGAGGAGATCGACAGCGTGGGGCGATCGCAACGGAAGGAAATTCGACATCGGCTCGTCGTGCTTCTTCATCATCTCCTGAAATGGGAATATCAGCCCGAGCGTCGGTCCAACAGCTGGCGCGCCTCCATCGGCGAAGCGCGAGCGGAGATCCGCAGCGAAATCGACGACAGCCCGAGCCTGCGTGGTTACCCGGACGAAGTGCTCGCCCGGCAGTATTGGCTGGCTGGGCTGAAGGCGGCAGAGGAGACGAACCTGTCCGAAGCGACCTTTCCTGAAGAATGCCCCTATTCCGTCGAGCAGATACTCGACCCCAACTATTTCCCCGGTACCCCGTCATGATCCGCGCCACTTCCGTCTATCCCGCCGGCCTTTGGTCGAAGGCCGCTTCCGATGTCGTGCTGCTCGATTTCGATGCGCGGCATCGGCGTCGTGTCGCCATGTCGGCCAAGGGCGGGACGGCCTTCCTGCTCGACCTGCCGGAGGCCGTGGCGCTCGCCCATGGCGATGGGCTGTTGCTTGAGGACGGGCGCATCGTCGCCGTCGAGGCGGCGCCCGAGGCACTCGTCGAGGTCACGGCCGAGAACCAGGCCCATCTGGTGCGCATCGCCTGGCATCTCGGCAATCGCCATCTGCCGACGCAATTGCTCGGCGATCGGCTGCGCATCCGCCGCGACCATGTCATCGAGGCGATGCTGGTCGGCCTCGGCGCGATCGTGACGCCGATCGATGCAGCCTTCGATCCCGAGGGCGGCGCCTATGGCCATGGCCGCGTGCACGGCCACGACCTGCCGCATGACGACCATGGCCACGATCACCATGATCACGCCCACCATGATCATGCCCGTGACGATCATCATCATGACGATCAGCATCATGATCACGGCGCGCATGATCATGCCGGCCACGCTCACGCTCACGCCCACAGCCATTCCCATAGCGAATCGCACAGCCATAGCCACAGCGAAGCGCATGACCACGACCATGACGGCCACGACCATCACCACGGCCACACTCATGGCTGATGGGGCCGCGGCGCCGGGACTGGACGGCCCTGCGTGGGACGAGTGGCTCGACGTCGCCGCGCTGCACCGGCTGATGAGCTGGCTGTCGCCGTCCTTTCCAGTCGGCGCATTCAGCTACAGCCACGGCCTGGAATGGGCGATCGAGGACGGCACCGTCACCAGCACGCCCGAGCTCACGCTCTGGGTCGCCGACATATTACGCCATGGCGCCGGCCGCTCGGATGCGATCCTGTTTGCCCATGCGTGGGATGCGGCCATGTGCGACGATGGCGCGGCGCTCGCCGAGATCGCCGCGCTTGCCGTCGCCTTCCAACCATCGGCGGAACGCCGGCTCGAATCGCTGTCGCAGGGACGGGCCTTCCTGCTCGCGCTCCGCGCCGCCTGGCCGGCGCCGGCGCTCGAACATCTTTTGCCGTTCGTCGATGGCGAAGACGGCACGGCCTATCCGGTGGCCGTGGCGCTCGCAGCCGCCGTTCACGGCGTGCCGCGCGGCGCGGCGATCAACGCCTATCTCCATGCCTTCGCCGCCAATATCATCTCGGCCGGCCTGCGCGCCGTGCCGCTCGGGCAGACCGACGGCCAGCGCATCATCGCCGGGCTCGGCCCCATCGTGCACGAGGTGGTGGAGGCCGTGAAGGATCGGCCGCTCGACGCGCTCGGCGGCGCGGTGTTCCGGGCCGATATCGCCAGCATGAAACACGAAACCCAGTATACGAGGCTGTTCCGCTCATGACCCGCTCCCCCAACGGACCTCTTCGTGTCGGCGTCGGCGGCCCCGTCGGCTCCGGCAAGACGGCGCTGATGGATGCGCTGTGCAAGAAGCTGCGCGACGATTACGACATCGCGGCCATCACCAACGACATCTACACCAAGGAAGACGCCGAGTTCCTGACGCGCTCCGGCGCGCTCGATCCCGATCGCATCCTCGGCGTCGAGACGGGCGGCTGCCCGCATACGGCGATCCGCGAGGATGCCTCGATCAATCTGGCCGCCGTGGCCGATCTCAACAAGCGCTTCCCCAATCTCGACGTCATCCTGATCGAATCGGGCGGCGACAATCTCGCCGCGACCTTCTCGCCCGAGCTCGCCGACATCACGATCTATGTCATCGACGTTTCGGCCGGCGAGAAGATCCCGCGCAAGGGCGGCCCTGGCATCACCCGCTCGGACCTGCTCGTGATCAACAAGATCGATCTCGCGCCGATGGTCGGCGCCTCGCTCGAAGTGATGGACCGCGATTCGAAGAAGATGCGCGGCAGCCGGCCCTTCGTCTTCACCAATGTGCGCGCCGGGCACAATGTCGACGAGGTCGTCGCCTTCATCCGCCAGGCGGGCGGGCTGCAAGCCGCGGCGTGATTTTTTGTTGCGGTGCAGCTAGACTGGCTGCTTCCGTCGCGTTGTCAGGGGGTCACGATGCCGATCATCAACCGTCTCGCCGAATATCAGGACGATGTCGTCGCCTGGCGGCATGATCTGCATCGCCATCCCGAGCTGCTCTACGAAGTGCACCGCACGGCCGCGACCGTCGCCGAACGGCTGAAGGAGTTCGGCGTCGACGAGATCGTGACCGGCCTCGGCCGCACGGGCGTCGTCGGCGTGATCAAGGGCAGGCGGGGCACCGGCGGCAAGACCATCGGGCTCAGGGCCGACATGGATGCGCTGCCGATCCAGGAGATCACAGGCAAGCCCTATGCCTCGACCGTTCCGGGCAAGATGCACGCCTGCGGCCATGACGGCCACACCGCCATGCTGCTCGGCGCGGCGCGCTACCTGGCCGAGACGCGCAATTTCGACGGTACGGCGGTGGTCATCTTCCAGCCGGCCGAAGAGGGCGGCGGCGGTGGCCTCGCCATGGTCGAAGACGGGCTGATGGAGCGCTTCGGCATTGACGAGGTCTATGGCATGCACAACATGCCCGGCCTTGATCTCGGCCATTTCGCGATCCGCACCGGCCCGATCATGGCCGCGACCGACGAGTTCAATTTCGACATTCGCGGGATCGGCGGCCATGCCGCCAAGCCGCACCTGACCATCGATACGGTCGTGGTTGGCGCGCAGCTGGTTCAGGCGATGCAGACGATCGTCTCGCGCTCGGTCGATCCGCTCGAATCGGTCGTCGTCTCTGTGACGAAGTTCCATGCCGGCGACGCGCACAACATCATCCCCGAGACCGCCCGGCTCGGTGGCACGGTCCGCACGCTGACGACGGAGATGCGGGACCTCGCCGAGGCGCGCATCCGCGCGATCGCCGCCGGCGTCGCGGCGACCTTCGGCGCCACGATCGAGGTCGATTACGACCGCAACTATCCGGTCACGCGCAACCATGTGAAGGAAACGGGCTTCGCGGCCCGCGTGGCCTCCGCCATCGTCGGCGCCGATCGCGTCGACACCGAGGCGGCGCCGATGATGGGTGGCGAGGATTTCTCCTACATGCTGGAGAAGCGGCCCGGCGCCTTCATCTTCGTCGGCAATGGCGCCAGCGCCGGGCTGCACAACCCATCCTATGACTTCAACGACGACGTGATCCCGTTCGGTTCGTCCTATCTGGCGAAGCTGGTCGAGACGGCGCTCGAGCCGGCCTGACGCGCGGCCGTCCTCACGCGGAGCGATGAGGCTTCGCGTGGTTTTCGACAGGGTCGTTGCGCGTCTTCCAGAGCGAGACGATGACGCCGCCGGCGAGCAGGGCCATGGTCAGGCCGAGCGAGATGGCGGACGGGACGGGTCCGACGAGATGGGCCCAGAAGATCTTGGCGCCGACCGCGACCAGCACCAGCGCCAGCGCATATTTCAGATAATGGAAGCGGTGAACGGCGGCGGCGAGCGCGAAATAGAGCGCGCGCAGGCCGAGGATCGCGAAGATATTGCTCGTATAGACGATGTAGGGGTCGGTCGTGATGGCGAAGACCGCCGGCACGCTGTCGACCGCGAACACGATGTCGGCGATCTCGATCGTGATCAGCGCCAGGAAAAGCGGCGTCGCGACCAGCTTCATCGCGCCCGTGCCGGGCTCCGGCTGGCGCACGAAGAACTTGTGGCCGTGCAGGGCGGGCGTCACCGGCACGATGCGCCGCACGAAGCGGATGATCTTGCTCTCTTCCAGGTTCATCGGCTCGTCGCCGGCGAACAGCATCTTGATGCCGGTGAAGACGAGGAAGGCGCCGAAGACGTAGAGGATCCAGGCGAAGTTCGAGATCAGTGCCGCGCCGAGGCCGATCATGATCGCGCGCAGGATCACCACGCCGACAATGCCCCAGAACAGCACGCGATGCTGGTAGGCGCGCGGGATCGCGAACGTGCCGAAGATCAGCGAGATGACGAAGATGTTGTCGAGCGCGAGGCTCTTCTCGACCACGAAGCCGGTCAGGTAGTTCATGCCGGAGACCGGTCCCTGGCTGAACCAGATCCAGGCGCCGAAGAGCAGCGCCACGCCGATATAGAAGGCCGAGAAGATCAGGCTTCGCTTGATGCCGATCTCGTGGTCGCCGCGATTGGCGATGCCGAGGTCGAAGGCCAGCAGGGCGATGATGACGACGAAGAAAATGGCCCAGGCGCCAACCGGCTGCCCGAGAAAATCGGTCGCGAAAAAAGAGATCATATCCATGGAACGAGCACACTGTCGCCGGGCCTGTGGGCTCTAAGGGTCCGACATCACGGTGGGCGACACACCGCCAGAGGGGCCCGGACCCCGCTCGTCCGCTTAAGCTGGCGCAACTCGTCCCCCGTTTCAAGGGCCGCGCCTAAGCGAAATTTTCTCGACTTTATTGGCATTGTGGTGCAACGAAACCTATCTTCACGCCCCTAGCCTTTCCGGATATGCCGGAGGGGCCGCGTTCCCGTTGTGGAGCGCTCGCCACCATGCGAGGTTCACATGCCTGCTTACCGTTCCCGCACCACCACTCACGGCCGCAACATGGCCGGTGCCCGCGGCCTTTGGCGCGCCACCGGCATGAAGGATGGGGATTTCGGCAAGCCGATTATTGCGGTGGTGAACTCGTTCACGCAGTTCGTGCCGGGCCATGTCCATCTGAAGGATCTGGGCCAGCTCGTCGCGCATGAGATCGAGCAGGCGGGCGGCGTCGCCAAGGAGTTCAACACGATCGCCGTCGATGACGGCATCGCGATGGGCCATGACGGCATGCTCTATTCGCTGCCCTCGCGCGAGATCATCGCCGACAGCGTCGAATACATGGTCAATGCGCATTGCGCCGATGCGATGGTCTGCATCTCCAATTGCGACAAGATCACCCCCGGCATGCTGATGGCGTCGCTGCGCCTCAACATCCCGACGATCTTCGTCTCGGGCGGTCCGATGGAGGCCGGCAAGGTCGTCATGCACGGTAAGAAGGTCGCGCTCGACCTGGTCGATGCCATGGTCGCCGCGGCCGACGACAAGGTCTCGGACGAGGACGTCGCCGTCATCGAGCGCTCGGCCTGCCCGACCTGCGGCTCCTGCTCGGGCATGTTCACGGCGAATTCGATGAACTGCCTGACCGAGGCGCTCGGCCTGTCGCTGCCCGGCAATGGCTCGACGCTCGCGACCCATTCCGATCGCAAGCGCCTCTTCGTCGAGGCCGGCCACCAGATCGTCGACATCACGCGCCGCTATTACGAGCAGGACGATGAGAGCGTGCTGCCGCGCAACGTCGCCTCCTTCGGCGCGTTCGAAAATGCGATGACGCTCGATATCGCCATGGGCGGCTCGACCAATACCGTGCTGCACATCCTCGCAGCGGCGCATGAAGCCGAGATCGATTTCAATCTCGACGATATCGACCGCCTGTCGCGCCGCGTGCCGGTCATTTCCAAGGTCGCGCCCGCCAAGCAGGACGTGCACATGGAAGACGTCCACCGCGCCGGCGGCATCATGGCGATCCTGGGCGAGCTCGCCCGCGCCGACCTGCTGAACACGGAGCTGCCGACGGTTCACTCCTCCACGCTGGCCGAGGCGCTGGCGCGCTGGGATATCCGCCAGACCAATTCCGAGAGCGTGCGCGAATTCTTCCGTGCAGCGCCGGGCGGCGTGCCGACCCAGGTGGCGTTCAGCCAGAGCGCGCGCTGGGAAGAGCTGGATCTCGACCGTGAAAAGGGCGCGATCCGCGACGTGCCGCACGCCTTCTCGAAGGATGGCGGCCTGGCCGTGCTGAAGGGCAATCTGGCGCCGAACGGCTCGGTCGTGAAGACGGCCGGTGTCGACGAATCGATCCTGAAGTTCACCGGCCCCGCCGTCATCTTCGAGAGCCAGGACGACGCCGTGCACGGCATCCTGAACAAGAAGGTGAAAGAGGGCGACGTCGTCATCATCCGCTATGAAGGGCCGAAGGGTGGTCCCGGCATGCAGGAGATGCTCTATCCGACGAGCTATCTGAAGTCGCGCGGGCTCGGCAAGGCCTGCGCGCTGATCACCGATGGCCGCTTCTCCGGCGGCACGTCGGGCCTTTCCATCGGCCATGTCGCTCCCGAGGCGGCTTCGGGCGGCGCGATCGGCCTGGTCGAGGAAGGCGATACGATCGAGATCGATATCCCGAACCGCTCGATGCGTATCGTGATCTCCGATGAGGAGCTGGCGGCGCGCCGTGCGGCGATGGAGGCCAAGGGCAAGGCTGCCTGGAAGCCCGCCAAGCCGCGCAAGCGCAACGTCACGACCGCGCTCAGGGCCTATGCCGCCATGGCGACCAGCGCCGATCGTGGCGCCGTGCGCGATGTGACGCAGGTGGAGTAGGCCTCTTCGAAGGCACGCCGCGCCCGGTCTCGCGCCGGGCCGGCGGTCTTCATGCCCGCTCCGATCAGAGGGCGAGTCCTTCCTCCGCGAAAGCGCGGACGACCGAGGGCCGCAGCTTCAGTCGCGCGAAGTAGCGGTTGAGGCGCTCCGGTAGCGTCACGCCGCTGCGTGGCGCCACCATCAGAACCCAGAAGAGATAGCAATCAGCGATCGTCAGCTGATCGCCGAACAGGAAGGGCTGGTCGCCGAGCTGGTCCTCGAGAATCGCGAAGCTCTTCGCGAGCTTCTGCCGCGCGCGCGCCTTCTCCACTTCGGGAAAATCCTTGAAGAAGGGAAGATAGGCCGGGTGGATCTCCGAGGACATGAAGGCCAGCGCTTCCAGCACGCGCCAGCGGCCGATGCCCTCCGGCAGCAGGCGACCGCTCGCCTCGGCGATATAGGCCAGGATGACCTGGTTTTCCGTTAGGATCGTCCCGTCGTCGAGCTCCAGCGCGGGAATGTAGCCCTTGGGATTGATCGCCAGGAAATCGCGGCCATCGGCGGTCTTCTTGCCATGGTCGATGCTGACGAGGTCATAGGCGAGTTTGGTCTCGATCAGCGCGATATGATCGGCGAGGCTGCAGGCCGCCGGGAAATAGATCAGCTTCATCGTGGTCTCCGCGGGACCGGTTTCGAGGCGATCGCCCGGAAGCACGGTCAGGATTGTTGACCACGGCCATTTATGGGACCAGAGAACTCTCGTCAAAAGCATATGTTGGGGAGCAGGGCAGATGGATGTGACCGCAAAGCCCGGCGGCGACTGTCGCGCGGTCGGCGAGATCCTGAGCCGGGTCGGCGATAAATGGACAATCCAGGTGGTCGTTGCGCTCCGGGCCGGGCCGCGGCGCTTCAACGCCATCAAGCGCGACGTGAACGGCATTTCGCAGCAGATGCTGACCCGGACGCTGAAGGCGCTGGAACGCGACGGCATGGTGGCGCGCACCGTGCGGCCGAGCACGCCGCCACAGGTCGAGTATGACTTGACGCCGCTCGGCCATTCGCTGTCGGCGACCGTGCATCAGCTCGCGGAATGGGCCGCGCGGCACCGGGCCGAGATCGAAGGGCACAGGCTTCGTCACGACGCCGCCGGCCCCTGACCGCGGGAGGCCAGCGGGAGAGCGGAACGCCGCTCCCGCTCCCGCTGCGACGATCTTCACCGTCTCGCCCACTGCCGGCAATCCGTCGACGGGCTTGATGTCGTTCAGTACGAGGAAGGGATCGCGCGGCCGATTGCGCAAGACGCGCTTCGCTCGACCTTGACCCGGCCCTTGACCTGGCCCTTGACCTGGCCCTTGGGGCCGCCCCGATAAGGGATGCGGTTGGTCAATGGCGAGGTGATTCGTGAGCTCTTCCGCGCAATTCCTGAATCCGTCCGAAGCCGCAAGGCGGCTCGGCGTTTCCACCAAGGCCCTGCGGCTCTACGAGGAGCGCGGCCTGCTTACGCCTGTTCGTACGGCGGCAGGCTGGCGCGCCTACGGGCCGGAGGAGCTCGCCCGCGCCGCCGAGATCGCGGCCCTGCGCTCGCTCGGCCTCAGCCTCGCCGAGGTTGGGCGCGTGCTGGATGGCGATCCCCGATCCCTCGAACCCGCGCTCGCCACGCATGAGGCCGCGCTGCAGGCGCAGGTGGTCAGGCTCGGCGAGACGATCGCGCGTGTTCGCGCGCTCCGCGGCGAGATCGCCGACGGCAAGGCGCCCGCGATGGAGGACCTGTCGCGGCTGCTGGACCCTGCCGGCCGGACCAGCGTCGCATTCGACCTGCCCTGGCCGTGGGGCGGCGAGCGCTTCGAACTCCGGGACCTCAGGCCGATCACCTACATCATCGGCCCGCTGGGCAGCGGCAAGACGAGGCTGGCGCAGCGCCTCGCCGAGACCTTGCCGAACGCGGCCTATCTCGGGCTGGAGCGACTTTCCGATGACGGCGCCACGGCGCGGGCGACGCTCGATGCCGATCCGACACTGAGGCGGCGGGTCGAGCATCGCCTGGCGCTGCTGGTCGATGAGGGCGCGACGGTATCGCCGGCGCTCGTCGCCCTGCTGGTCGGGCTCGAACGGGAGGGGCCGGCCAGCTTGGTCATCGACATGGTGGAGGATGGGCTGGAGCAGGCGACGCAGGAAGCCCTGATCGCCCATCTCCGCCGCCAGGCGCCGGTCGGACGGCCGCTGATCCTGATGACCCGCTCCCGCGCGATCCTCGATCTCGAGGCGGTCGGCGTCAATGAGGCGATCATTCTCTGCCCCGCCAATCACGCGCCGCCGAGCCTTGTCGATCCCTATCCGGGCGCGCCGGGATACGAGGCCGTCGCGACATGCCTCGCATGGCCGGAGGTGCGGGCGCGGACGGCGGGCGTCATTGCGTGGCGGGCCCAGCCGGCATAGGGCGGCCCGCCATACGGCTTCAGTCGTGGACGATCTTCACCTTCTCGCCAATGGCGGGAAGGCCGGCGCCGGGCTTGATGTCGTTCAGGACGAGGAAGAGATCACGCGGCCGGTCGACGCCCTGCATGCGCGCCGCCATGGTGTCGACCGTGTCGCCCGGCTGGACCGTGACGATGCGGATGCGGAGCGGCTGCAGCGAGGCGGCTTCCTGCGGCGTCAGCTTGCGGAAGCTCTGCACCGTGGCCGCCGTGGCCTTTTCGAGCCCGGGCGTATCGCTCTCATTGGCGAAGATGAAGCGATAGGTCGCGGCGTCGCCCGCGCGGATCACCGCGATGCGGAACACCCAGCCCTTGGCCTGGGCGCGGGCGGAGACCGCTTCGAGCCCGTTGACGGTGAACGTCCTGATCGATGCCTTGTCGAGCCCGTTGACCCAGCCGGAAGCGAGGTAATCGGTGAGCGAGGTGCCGGGCGGCAGGTTGGCGCCGTCGAAGCGCAGCGCCGTGCCGTCGGGGCCGGTCGCGAGCACGGCGTCGGAGGTATTGTCGAGCACGAAGCCATCCGGCACGGCGAAGCCGACGCCGAGGCTCGGATGCAGGAACAGCTTGCCGCGCACGAAGCCCTGCGACGGGTCATCGCCATAGACGATGCCGTCTATGCCCATCAGATAGCGGTCCCGGTCGACCTCGCCAATGCCCGGCGCGCCGAACTGGCGGGCGGCGCGGACGGCGAATTCAACGCGCTGCGGCGTCGCGGGATGGGTGGCGAGGAAGTCCGGCTGCTTGTCCTGCAGCGTGCCGGCGGATTTATAGGCCGCGTAGCGCCCCATCTGATCGAGGAAGCGGGCGGCGGCGAAGGGATCATAGCCGGCCTTGCCGATGGTGCGCACGCCGATCGCGTCGGCCTCCAGCTCCTGCTGCTGCGAGAAGGCGGCAAGCGTGCGCTGGCTCGAGGCGAGCGCGAGCTGGCCGGCATCGTCGTTCTGCAGCACGTCGGTGACGACGCGGCTGACGATCATGGCGGCGCGCGCCTTCTCCTGGCGCTGCATGGCGTGGTTGGCGGTCACATGGCCCATCTCGTGCGAGATGACGGCCGCGACCTCGGAACTGTCGTTGGCGAGCGCCAGCAGCCCGCGCGTCACATAGAGATAGCCGCCCGGCAGCGCGAAGGCGTTGACCGAGGGGCTGTTCAGGATGGTGATGCGATAGGATTGCGAGGGATCGTCCGAGGCGGCAACGGCGCGGCCGACAATGCGGGCCAGCGTCTTCTCGAGCTTGTCGTCATGATAGACGCCGCCGAAATTGGCGACGATGCGCGGATGTTCCTCCGCGCCGATCTTGGCCTGGACGGGATCGACGGGCGCCGGATTGGCCGCGCCGGCGACGGTCTGCGGCGGGCCATAGGTTCCTTCGAGCGTGGTCGTGCATCCGGCGAGCACGAGGCTCGCCAGCACCAGGATGATCCGTCCGAACCGGCTCCGGTCCGCGTTCCGGGGCACTGCGCCCACGGCACCGATGTCCGCCATCACTCTCCGTCATCCAACAGTTCGAGCTGCTCGGGATGTGTGACCCGCATGCTCGCGCCGTCGTGGCTCTCGATCCAGCCGCGCAGCCGAACCCGTCTTCCCATCAATGTGCCGACGTCCAGCCCCTCTGCCGTCAGCGTCTCAGTTGCTTCCTTCGATAGCACGGCGGTGAAATCCGTCGCCCAGTCGCGCCCGAAATCGAGATAGACGATCGGGCCGCGCTCGCCGACGGAAAAAACCGTTCCTTCAACCAAATCATATACGTCGTGTTCGGTTGCAAGGGCCTGGTCGGTGGCCGCGCGGATGGCGTAGTACGGATCGCTCCAGACGCCAAGCCCCGATTTGCGGGCTTCCCGCTCGGCGTTCATCAATGCGCCGAGGCATTGCCGGTTATCGGGGAAGGAATAGACCCGCGCGAAGCCCTGATCCAGCATGGCGCGCTGCAGCCAGATTTCCTCGCTATCCTCAGGGAGCACCGTGACCTGACCGAGCGCGCGGCCATAACGGTCGCGCCGCGTGCCGCCATAGCGCACGATCGCCGGCTGTCCGAGCGCCAGCCTCTCCAGCGCCGCCTTCGCCTCGGCCGCCAGCGGCCATGCGGCGAAGTCGGGGCGGTCGAGCGGCAGCTTCGGCGCCTGGATGCCGATCAGGCGCACCTCGATGCCCGTGTCGAGCTTCACCGTGTCGCCATCGACGACCGAGGCCACGACGCCCGTTTCGCCGTCGACGAGCGCGCAACTCGTCCCGCCGATGAGATGCTCTTCCGCCATGGTTTCGCCCTTGGCCGAAGCAGTCGCGTCGGCCATCAAGATTGCGACAAAAACCATGACGATGGCGATCGCGTGGCGATGCCCACGGACGGCTGGTCGGATGCTCGGCGGTCTGGTCGCGGCAGGCATTGGCGTGATCGTCGCATTCTCCCGCTTGCGTTGAAAGGGGCGGAAACGGCCCCGCGCCGATTTCCGCATCGCTCGCGCCTCAAGGGGCGCAGCCTGTCGGTTCCCGGCACGATTGACCTTGCCGGGCCCAGATGCGATGCCAGACGGCGAACCGGGCCATTGTCGTGACAATCGAGGGCGTGATGAGCGAAGACCAGAACCTGCTGCAGGATTTGCTGGATCAGGAGAAGCGGCTCGTCTTCGACCGCTTCGACAACGACATCGCCATCCTGCTCGGCACGCGGATCGTCGAGCGCGCGCGTCAGGAAAAACTCGCCATCGTGGTCGATATCGCCCGCGGCGACCAGCGCCTGTTCTATTGCGCGCTCGCCGGCACATCGGCCGACAACGAATTCTGGGTCGCCGGCAAGAAGGCCGTGGTGCGCCGCTTCGGTCATTCGTCCTTCTATATCGGCCAGCGCGCGCGCCTGCGCGGGGTGGATTTCGCCGCGAGCGCGCTGGTCGATCCCGCGCTCTTCCGCGCCCATGGCGGCTGCTTCCCGATCAATGTCGCCGGTGTTGGCATGGTCGGCACGGCGACCGTTTCGGGCTTGCCGCAGGCGGACGATCACAAGCTCGTCGTGAGCGTCATCGAGGATTTGCTGGCCGAACTCGGGCAGGGCGAGCCCCGCGCCGAGGTCTGGACGGCCTGAGGCTCGAGCCTCAGACGAAATTCGCCCGGTCGGGATGCTCGCGCAGCAGCGCGACGCGCAGCTTCTCGATCGCGCGGTTCTCGATCTGGCGCACGCGTTCCTTGGAGATGCCGAGCGTCTCGCCCAGCGCTTCCAGCGTCGCGCCGTCTTCGCGCAGCCGCCGCTCCCGCAGGATCCGCGCCTCGCGCGCCGACAAGATCGACATGGCGTCCCTGAGCCATGACAGCCGCCGCTCGCCATCGATCGCCTCGCCGACCATCTGGTCCGGCAGCGGGCCGTCATCGACCAGGAAATCCTGCCGGTCGGAGGCCGAGCTGTCGGCGTCGTGCATCGGCGCGTTGAGCGAGGTGTCGGATCCCGACAGCCGCGCATCCATCATCGCGACATCGTCGCTCGAAACGCCGATCGTCAGCGCGATCTGCTGGTAGATCTGGTGGTTGGGCACCGCCTCCGTGCCCTGGGTCAGCTTGGCGCGCAGCCGGCGCAGGTTGAAGAACAGCGCCTTCTGCGCCGAGCTCGTGCCGCCGCGCACGATCGACCAGTTGCGCAGGATGTAATCCTGGATCGAGGCGCGGATCCACCAGGTGGCATAGGTCGAGAAGCGCACGTCGCGATCCGGCTCGAAGCGGGCGGCCGCCTCGAGCAGGCCGACATGGCCCTCCTGGATCAGGTCGCCCATGGGCAGGCCGAAATGGCGGAAACGCGAAGCGAGCGCGATCACCAGTCGCATATGCGAGGCGGTCAGCCGGTGCAGAGCCGCCTGGTCGTGTACGTCGCGCCAGCGAACGGCCAGATCGCGTTCTTCCTCGCGCTCCAGATAGGGTGCCTGCATGGCCGCCTTGATGAACTGACGACCGGATATTGCCGATGTGCCCATGGTACTCCCCCTCCTTCAAGTGGTGACATGAAGTTCACGCAAGAGGTACCGGCGAGCCTACGCGAAGGTTGCAGAACGGCTCGACACATTGCCGTGATGCACTGCAACGAAGCCGTGATCGGCGCGTGCGCAAAATGGGAGGAGAGGCGATCTGATCGCCGATCCAACAAGGGGGAATGACGCAAGGGTAGTGCGCCAGCGCCGAACGACAAGACCCGATGGCCTGGGCAGAGAGCAAGATTGGGGTGGCAGGGCAGGGCGGACACAAAAAAACGCCCGGCGCGGGGCCGGGCGTTTTTTTGAACCTCTCAGATCCGCCATGAAGCGGATCTGCGGGCGAAGGCCTTATGCGGCCTCGTCATGCGTTTCGTCGTCGCCATCCTCGGCTTCGGCCTCGACCACGGCTTCATCCTTGCCGCCGCGCCGCGGGCTCTTGGCGAGGTTCTGCTCGATCTGGCGCACGGCCTCGGTCTCGGAGATCTCGCTCACCGCCGCGATTTCGCGCGACATGCGGTCGAGAGCCGCCTCATAGAGCTGGCGCTCGCTATAGGACTGCTCGGGCTGGCTGTCGGAGCGATAGAGATCGCGCACGACTTCCGAAATCGCGATCAGGTCGCCCGAATTGATCTTCGCTTCGTATTCCTGGGCCCGGCGGCTCCACATGGTGCGCTTGACGCGGGCGCGGCCACGGATCGTCTCGAGGGCTTTCTTGACAGTCGCGGCGTCGGACAGCTTGCGCATGCCAACCGAGTTCGCCTTGGCGACCGGGACACGCAGCTTCATCTTGTCCTTCTCGAACGCGATCACGAACAGTTCGAGCTTGATGCCGGCCACTTCCTGTTCCTCGATGCCGACGATCTCGCCAACACCGTGCGCCGGATAGACGATATGCTCGCCGGCCTTGAAATCGGAACGCTGAGTGGTCTTCTTCAGTGCGGCCATACGCGTATTAACTCCGTTAGGGTGACGGTCCCGGCTCGCCTAAGCCTGAGGCCGGATATCGACGAACCCCGTCCTATCCACCACTCCAGCGAACGCGCCGGCGCCGGGACGCGAAATCCCGGAGGCGAACCGGCAGGCTCGCTCGCTCATCATGTCAGCCGATGGGAAAATCGCTTGCACGATCAGGTGGTCACGCGCGCGGCAAACCTCAATGACGACCAGTCGCCGGCGCGCTCATATGTCGCGCCTTGACGCCTAATCGTTCAAATATTGAGGGCTGATCACGAACCAAACACCAAACGGGGTGCGGCGATGCCGTAAGTTTTTACCGACTGTGTTGGGTATATATCACAAAATACCCGGAAAACAAAGCTTTACGATTACGGCAAGGCGGATATCGCCCTGCAGCATCATTCAGTCGGACTCTGCGGCGTCGCGATATCAGTCGCCGGTGCCGGGCTCCGGCGAGAAATGCGCCTCGAGCTTGTTGGCCACGCCGTCAAACTCGGCAGCCTCCGGCAGGGGCTCCTTGCGGACGGTAATGTTCGGCCATTTCTCGGCATATTCGGCGTTGAGCTTCAGCCACTTCTCGAGGCCCGGCTCGGTATCCGGCTTGATCGCCTCGGCGGGGCATTCCGGCTCGCACACGCCGCAATCAATGCATTCGTCGGGGTGGATGACGAGCATGTTGTCGCCCTCGTAGAAGCAGTCCACCGGACATACTTCGACGCAATCCGTGTACTTGCAGCGGATGCAGTTGTCGGTCACGACATAGGGCACGGCAGTCTCCTCGGGCGGGCACGATCATGTCCCGGGCAGAGCGTTGGCGTAAACGGTTTGGGAATGAGGTGCAAGGATTCGGGATGCCGCAGTTTGGCGATCCGCCGAACGGTTTGCTCAGTCTTCCCCATCATCGGAAAAATCGTCCTCGCTGAAGGGCGAAGACGCAGAATTGAACGCATCGATCGCCCGACGGTCCCGTTTCGTCGGCCTCGGGCCGCCGGATTGCGGCGTGTCGACCGGCGGCTTTGGCGGCGTCAGATCCTCATAGAGGCGCTGCGCTTCCGGCGCCGGACCACGGCGCGTGCCGGGATCGAGGATCTTGACGACACGAACCTGGCGTTCGAGCGCCACGGTCAGCACATCGCCGGGCTTCACGGGACGGCTGGGCGCATCGATCTTCTCGCGATTGATGCGGACCCCGCCGGACTGGACGAGCTTCTGGGCAATCGTCCGTGTCCTGCAGAGGCGGGCATACCAGAGCCATTTGTCGATCCGCTGGCGGCCCGTCTCCTCGTTCATCGCGTCTCCCGGCCGTCTTCGCCGTGTCCTATCCGCCGCGCTTCTTGGCCTCGAGATCGGCCTTCAGGGCCGCGAGTGCCGCAAAGGGCGAATTCGGATCGATCGGACGCTCGCGCCGCGGCTCCTCGCGGCGCGGCGGTTGCGCCTGCTGGTTGCGGTGATCGCCCGGACGGTCCTGATTGCGGCGGTCCGGCCGATCGCCGTGCGGGCGGTCATGCCGCTGGCCGCGATCCTCGCGCCGGTCCTGACCACCTTGCGGGCGGTCCTGACGCGGACGATCCTGATGCGGCCTATCCTGGCCATCGCGCTGCGGCGGACGGCCGTGACGGCGGCCCTGGCGCTGCTGCTCGCCATCATTGCGGCGCGCTTCGCCATCGGCCGGCTGCGCGGCCTCCGCGGCGGCGCCGGCTGCCGGCTGGCGGCCACCGCGACGATCATGACGCTCGCGCTGCGGCGGGCGGCGATCGAAGCGGCCGGGACGCCAGACGTCGATCATGACCGGCTCGGCCGGCGTCTCGACAGCGGTCGTCTCCGTGACGATGGTCTCGGTGATCACTTCGACGACGGTCGTCGTCTCGCCGGCTTCAGCCGTCGCGCTCGTCTCGTCCGCCTCGGTCACTTCCACGGCCTCGTCGATGGCCACGGTCTCGGCGGCTTCGTCGATGGCCTCCGATGCGGCGGTGTCGGCAATGGCCTCTGCCGCTTCCGTCTCGTCGAAGGCGACGGCCTCCGTCGTTTCGGCGATGGCTTCGGCAACCGCCTCGTCCTCGACCGGCGTTTCGACCGGAACACTCTCCAGCACATCGATCACCGGCTCGGCGGTGATCGTCTCCTCGGCGAGTGCAGTCTCTTCGGCGCTCTCGACCGTCTCGGTAACGGTCGTGCTGGCGGTTACCGGCGCGGGGGCCGGCACGGCGGCGATCGGGGCCGCCTTTGGCGGGGCCGGGCGGCGATCGAGGCGATAGCCGAGCGATTTCAGCACGCCGGCGAAATCTTCGCCCGAGCAGCCGAGCAGCGACGTCATCGAGACCGTGACGGTGAAGCCATTGCCATCGACGGCGCCATCCGGCGGAACGAGATTGTCGGAGGTCGGCTTCCAGGCGATCAGCGGACGGATGATATCGGCGAGGCGCTCGAGAATATCGAGGCGCACGGCCCGATTGCCGGCGATCCGGTAGCCGACGACGCGATAGAGCTGGCGGGCGAAAGTCGGGTCGACCAGGATGGTTGTGCGGCCCGAAGCGGAGAGCTGCGGCAGCTCGGCGAGGCCGGGCGTGTCGAGGCCCTGGTTCTTCAGAGCCCAGAGCAGCGCGTTGAGCGCGCTCGGGGCCGGCTTCAGCAGCGCCGGCACATAGACGTGATACGCGCCGAAGCGGACGCCGAGCTTCCTGAGGCCCGCACGCGATTCCTGGTCGAGCGCCTTCAACTCGTCCGAGACCTCCGAGCGATCGAGCACGCCCTGTCCCTCGACGATGCGGAAGGCGATGCCGCGCGCCGGCGCCGTCAGCTCGACACCCGAGAGGAGATCAAAGAGCGGCTTCAGCAGCGTCTCGACATGGCTCTTCAGCCAGAGATCGACACGGTCCTGCACGCGCTCGCGCGACGGGCCCGTCAGGCTTTCATCGGCGAGCAAGATCAGCCGCGGCTTCAGATATTCATCCGTCGACACGATCTTGGCGACCGGGGCGCCGAGCCAGCGCAGCGTGCCATCGACCGAAAGGACGAATTCGGGATTGGGAGCCTTGCCGATCTTCTCGGCGCGGCGTTCGATTTCTCCGGCCAGCGCCTTGTGGGCGACGGCGGCAATGGCCTTGGCGTCGGGTCCGTCGGCCTTGGGATCAGGCGTGAAGCGGAAACCCTGCAGGCTTCCGACATGCTGTCCCTCGACCAGCACGTCGCCGGAGGTCGTGATTTCTGCTTCAAGCATGGCGTTTTCTCTAAGCCGCTTCATCAGGACGCTGGTGCGCCGATCCACGAAACGCTGGGTCAGCCTTTCATGAAGCGCATCCGAAAGACGATCCTCTATCGCGCGCGTGCGCTCCTGCCAATGGCGAGGATCAGAAAGCCAGTTCGGACGATTCGCCGCGAATGTCCATGTTCGAATGTGGGCGATGCGATTTGCGAGCGTATCGATGTCGCCATCGGTACGGTCGGCGAAGGCGATCTGGCGGGCAAACCAGTCGTCCGGCACAGCACCGTCGCGCGCCACGAAAGTGAAGATCTCGCCGACCAGCTCGGCGTGGTTCGCCGGTGCGATACGACGATAATCGGGAATCTGGCAGATATCCCAGAGCAGCGCAACCCGCTCCTGCCCCTTGGCGAGATCGCGTATCCCACTGTCGCGATTGACGATTTCGAGCACTGTCACGTCCTCGGACGGCGGCGCCTTGGAAAGCCCCTCGACTTCGGGCGGCCGGTCGAGGCTCAAGCGCAGCGCGTCGATCGAGCGAAAATCGAGCGCGCGGTTGCGCCATTGCAGCGTGCGGACGGGCGAAAAATGATGCCCTTCCAGCGCCTCGATCAGTTCGTCCTCGAACGGATCGACCTGTCCCGTCACGCCGAACGTTCCGTCGCGAAGATGGCGTCCGGCGCGTCCGGCGATTTGTCCGAATTCCGAGCCGGTCAGGCGGCGATATTGGTAGCCATCATATTTTCGCTCCTGCGCGAAGGCGACATGGTCGACGTCCAGGTTCAGTCCCATGCCGATCGCATCGGTGGCGACGAGGAAATCGACGTCGCCGGACTGGAAGAGTTCGACCTGCGCATTGCGCGTGCGCGGCGAGAGCGAGCCGAGCACGACGGCGGCGCCGCCGCGCTGGCGGCGGATCAGCTCGGCGATCGCATAGACTTCATCGGCCGAAAACGCCACGACGGCCGAGCGGCGGGGCAGGCGGGTGATCTTCTTCGAGCCGGAATAGGTCAGCATCGACATGCGCGGCCGCGTGACGACGTTCACGCCCGGCAGCAGCTTTTCGATGATTCCGCGCATTGTCGCGGCGCCGAGCAGCAATGTCTCGTCGCGTCCGCGCAGGTTGAGCAGGCGATCGGTGAAGACATGGCCGCGTTCAAGATCGCCGGCGAGCTGGATCTCGTCGATCGCCAGGAAAGAGGCGGTCGTCTCCGACGGCAGCGCCTCGACCGTGCAAACCCGGTAGCGCGGGTTGGCGGGGATGATCTTCTCCTCGCCCGTGATCAGCGCGACCGCTTCGGTCCCGACCCGCGCAACGACCCGTCCATAGACTTCGCGCGCCAGCAGCCTGAGCGGCAGGCCGATGACGCCGCTGGAATGGGCCAGCATGCGTTCTATGGCGAGATGTGTCTTGCCGGTATTGGTCGGCCCCAACACGGCGGTGACGTTGCGCCCACCGGCGCCAGCGCCCCGCAGTCTCGATAATTCCGTCATCTCGCGGGCGGTCTCACAGTCCCTGACATATCTGGGAGGCCCTTTCTGTATCACGACGAAACAAAGGGGGCCGATTTTTTTGCACTGCGCCGTTTCGTCTTAACAACCGGAACGAGTCTGGAACAAACGATGTCCGAATCGCTGACTCGCATCCCTTCGCGTTCTGTTCACGGCCACATATGTGGTGCGGGCGGCGGCAAAACACCAAGCGAACGCAAAATTCGATGCGCAAAGGCAGCGATCTGGTTCGAATATTAACGCGCGAGGCAACGGGAATTGCCTGTCGACGTGGTTAGTGAAGGGTGAAGATGTGGCGAGGCTCTGGCGCGCTCGCCCTTAACAAAGCGGCCGAACGCGGAACGGAGCATGGACGAATCGCTCGATTCGATTCGTTCCGCTTTCGTGCCCGCCGCTATTGGGGGCTCGATTGGCCCGGGACACTATAGGCAGTGTCGCTGGCGGCTTCAGCATGGAATGCAGGGGCGCCGTCGGCACTCCCCGCCTTAACCATTGCCCGCCATCTGTCCTGCTTCGGCACAATCGCGGCGATCGTGCGCTTTCGGTTCGGAGCCGGCGGATCTCACTCCGCCGAGGCGCGCTGGGTCGATCCCTGGCCGACAAAACGCGAGGCGTGGATCGTCAGGATACCGACTTCGGTTCCGATCTGCATGCGGAAGGGCATCAGCACGCCCAGCTCCTCGACCGGCGCGAACCAGACCTCCAGGTCCTTGTTCTGCTCCATGAATTGGACCGCCTCGAGGGTCGGGCGGTGGCCGGCCAGCGCGATATAGCGCGCGCCGCACACCGTGACCGGGCCGGAATAGGAGCCGTTCTCGCCGCGAACCTCGGCGGTCGACTTGTAGAACAGCTTGACGTCGAAGCGCTGCCATCCGTCGAAGACGGGTATGGAGCGATTGCAGGCCGCGCTCATATGGTCCTTGTCGAGCGGAACGATCATTGCCGATAGTGGATCGAGAATATTGTGCTTGTGCCGCGGCAGGATCGGAACGCGATCAGCCTTTTTCATCAATGGCGGCAGGGCGGCGACGGAAACGATATTGCCCGCGTTCATGCGCATGTTGACATTGCTGCTCATGCGGCCGTTTTCGGTGGTGTCGAGGTAGTAGTCATTCGGCAGCAGTTTAGTGCCGCTGATCCGCCCGCTGCTCTTCAGGAGACCCGTTCCGTCCGAGACGAAACGGCTGACGCCGCTGGTCGATCCGCGCACCGTGACGGTATATTCCGAGCGATCGACGATCGTGTCGAGCTTGAAGCGCCCGATGGTCAGCCCGCCCAGCAGGATGTTGTAGCTGGCCTCCAGCGATCCATTGGGGATCGTCTGGGGACGAGCCTCGGCTGATGCTGTCGCAAGGCCAAGAAGTGCTGCGAGGCCCGTTCGCATCAGGAGGCGTGAAGGTCGGATCCGGTTCATGGAGTGGTCCCGTCGAATGCCGTTCGCCGTTGTCATGTCATTAACCATAGTCGCCGAACGTCTCGAAAGTGTTACCTTCGCCACCAAATTTGCGGATCGGAAGCCATTTGGCGCGCTTTCCTCGCCCCGCGATCGCCCGGAAAGCTTGACGGCCCGGTCTTCGGTGACTAAGAGATGGCCCAACTTTTTCCAATACCCCTGCCGTGATGACTGCCGAACCCGGCGCGCTGCGGCGGAAAAGAAGGATGTCTGTCTCATGTCCCGTGTGTGCGAACTGACCGGCAAGGCTGTCATGACTGGCAACACCGTCAGCCATGCCAACAACAAGTCCCGTCGTCGGTACCTGCCGAATCTTCTCAACGTCACCCTGATGAGCGACGTTCTCGGTCAGAGCTTCAAGCTGCGCGTCAGCGCCAATGGCCTGCGTTCGGTTGAGCATCGCGGCGGTCTCGACGCGTTCCTGGTCAAGGCCTCTGCAGATGAGCTTTCGCTGCGCGCCCGTATCCTGAAGCGCAAGATTGCCCAGAAGATCGAGGCAGCTGCCGTCGCAGCCTGATCGAGTTCTTCAAGACCTTTTGCAGCGGCCGCCTTCGGGCGGCCGTTGTCGTTTGTGGGATGGCAACCGCTTCGGTCAGTTCGAGACGGTGCTGCCCGGACCCTGCCAGATGAATTCCAGCATCAGCGTTCGCTGCATGATGCTGAGATTGTCGTCCGAGACGAGGGTGATGCGGGTCGCGCCGTCGGCGTCGCGGCTTACGGCGAGGCCCTCCATATTGTCGATCTGGTTCAGCATGTCGGCCTGCATGGCGATGGGGCCGTCGACCAGCGCGCCGGGCCTGATCTGATTGCCGGGAATGCGCCGAAGCCGCATGCCGACGCCGATCGGCATGATGACGCGCCGCTCCAGCAGCAGAAGATCGCCATTCGGCAGGAAGGCGCCGTCGGTTATGTCGAAATCATCGCTTCGGACGACCGAGAATGCACCGGCGAGCGGACCGTTGACGATCCAGGCCCGGTGATTGCCCGATTTGTCGAGCGAGCGCTCCGAGACCAGCACAGGGGAGCCGGCCAGCGGGCCCTTGGCGGGCGCCAGCGCGATCGTCTCCAGCCCGCGATTGCTGACGAGCCCCTTCAGCGAGGACGGCAGCTTGACCTTTTGCGGACGCGCCGAGGCGAGATCGGGATCGGCGCGATAGAGGCGGAGATCGTTGCTGCGTTCAAACGACACATAGGCCGCTTCGCGCCCGTTGATCGTCGTCAGGCGCAGGCCTTCTGCGTCGGCGTTCCGCTTGGAGCCGAGCGGCTGACCCTTGTCGTTGAGCATCGGCGCCCATTGCGCATCGGCGATCCCGACCAGCTTGCCGCCTTCGCGCAGCAGCGTGCCGCGAAACCAATAGCCCATGTCGGAAACCGAGACGAAGCTGTGGCCGTCCGGCTTGATACCGAGCCCGGAGAGCCCGCCAAACTTGCGGTTCTGCGACGTCAGGACCAACCCGCCGGCAAATTCGAATTCGCCGAAGCGGGTGGCGTTGCGGCCGATCAGAAAATTGCCGATCGGCGTGGTACGCAAAGGCTCCGGCGCGAAGCCGGAGGGGAACGCCGCTCCGACCGAGGCGATCAGCAGCAATCCGGCAATCGCGCCGCGCAGGCGCTTCATCGAGCGGACGCTCTCCGGCGTGGCGCCGCGCGCGCCGGGGCCGATGACTTCTCGTCGAAGAGTTCGGCGAGCTTGTCGGTCATCGCACCGGCAAGCTCTTCCGCATCGACGATCGTTACCGCACGGCGATAATAGCGCGTGACATCGTGGCCGATGCCGATCGCGATCAGTTCGACCGGCGAGCGCGTCTCGATATCCTCGATCACGGCACGCAGGTGCCGTTCGAGATAATTGCCGGTGTTCACGGACAGCGTCGAATCGTCGACCGGCGCGCCATCGGAAATCATCATCAGGATCTTGCGCTGCTCGGAGCGCGCGAGCAGCCGCTCATGCGCCCAGGCGAGCGCCTCGCCGTCGATGTTTTCCTTCAGCAGTCCTTCGCGCATCATCAGGCCGAGATTGCGCCGCGCGCGCCGCCAGGGTGCGTCGGCCGCCTTGTAGATGATGTGGCGCAGATCGTTGAGCCGGCCCGGCGCTGCCGGCTTGCCAGCCTGCAACCAGGCTTCGCGCGATTGTCCGCCCTTCCAGGCGCGGGTCGTGAAGCCGAGGATCTCGACCTTGACGCCGCAGCGCTCGAGCGTGCGTGCGAGAATGTCGGCGCAGGTCGCGGCCACGGTGATAGGCCGGCCGCGCATCGAGCCGGAATTATCGAGCAGCAGCGTCACGACCGTGTCGCGGAAATCCGTGTCCTTCTCGATCTTGAAGGAAAGCGGCTGCATCGGGTCCGTCACGACGCGGTGGAGCCGCGCCGGATCGAGCATGCCTTCCTCGCGGTCGAAATCCCAGCTGCGGTTCTGCTGCGCCATCAGCCGGCGCTGGAGCCGGTTGGCGAGCCGTCCCACCGCGCCCTGGAGATTGGCGAGCTGTTTGTCGAGGAAACTCCTGAGGCGATCGAGCTCGGCCGCGTCGCAGAGATCCTCGGCCTTGATGATCTCGTCGAAGCGCGTGGTGAAGGCCTTGTAGTCGACATTGGGGCCATGGTTCGAATAGGGGCTATCGGGCCGCTTGGCCTCGCCCGCGTCGCGCGCATCCTCGGCGTCCTCGCCTTCGGATTCGTCCTCGGCGCCGGCCTCGGTCGTCTCGGTCTCGCCCGATTCGGCCTCATCGCCCGTGGCGTCGGATTCCTCCGAAGCCTCGCTTTCGGCCTGCTCCGCCTGCTCGGACTGGTTCTCCTGCTCGGAGCCCGAATCCTCGGAGGCGTCGCCCTTCTCGTCATTATCGTCTTCGTCGCCACCGCCGAGCTCATCGGCCATTTCGAGCGAGGCAAGCAGCGAACGAACGGCCGAAGCGAAGCGCTTCTGGTCGCCGAGCGTCGTCGAGAGCTTGTCGAAACTGTCGCCCGCGCGCTCCTCGATCCAATCGCGCCAGAGATCGACGATCTTGGCACCGGATTCGGGCGGCTTCTGCCCAGTCAGCTTCTCGCGCAGCAGCAGCGATACGGCGTCTTCGAGCGGCGCTTCCGAGCGCTCGGTGATTTCGTGGAAATTGCCGCGGTGGTAGCGGTCTTCGAGCATGGCGGCCAGATTGCCGGCGACGCCATCCATGCGACGGGCGCCAATCGCCTCCACGCGGGCCTGCTCGACAGCGTCGAAAACCGCGCGCGCGTTCTTGCCTTCCGGCGCGACGGTCCGATGCAGCGCGGTATCGTGGCAGGCGAGGCGCAGCGCCATGGAATCGCCGAGGCCGCGCGTGATGGCGATTTCGTTCGCGGTCGGCTTGCGACCGGGCTCAGGCAGGCGCGCCCGCAGACCGGTCAGTACGGGCCGGTCGTTGGAGAACGTGACTTCGAGGTCCGGCTTGCCGGAGATCGCCCGCACGCAGCCTGCGACGGCCCGCTTGAAGGGCTCTGTCGCAGGCTCGCCGGGCTTCTGTCTCGGATCGCTATTGCTGCCGCTCATGGTTCTTTCCTTCTCCCTTTCCCGCTTGCGGGAAAGGGCGCCGGTCAGGGCCGGAAGGGGTGTCGCCGGCTGTCGTGCCGCGCGATCACCCGTCCTGGAGTCCTCGCCCATTGGCGATGGGCTCCGGCTCGTCTCAGCTCAACACGACATTCGCTGCCGATTCCGTCAGCTCTTCGCCAAAGGCGCGCTGGTAGAACTCGGCCACCAATGCCCGCTCAAGTTCGTCGCACTTGTTCAGGAACGTGACGCGGAACGCAAAGCCGATATCGCCGAAGATCTCGGCGTTCTCGGCCCAGGTGATGACGGTGCGCGGGCTCATGACGGTCGACAGATCGCCATTGATGAAGGCCGAGCGGGTCATGTCGGCGAGGCGGACCATGCGGCCGACCAGCGCCTTGCCCTTCGGATCGGCAAAATGCTTCGCCTTCGAGACGACGATGTTCACCTCGTTGTCGTGCGGCAGGTAGTTCAGCGTCGTCACGATCGACCAGCGGTCCATCTGGGCCTGATTGATCTGCTGCGTGCCGTGATAGAGGCCCGACGTGTCGCCGAGGCCTACCGTGTTGGCCGTGGCGAACAGGCGGAAGGCCGGGTGCGGCCGGATGACGCGGTTCTGGTCGAGCAGTGTCAGGCGGCCCGACGATTCCAGCACGCGCTGGATCACGAACATCACGTCCGGGCGGCCGGCATCATATTCGTCGAAAACGAGCGCGACATTGTGCTGGTAGGCCCAGGGCAAAATACCGTCGCGGAATTCCGTGACCTGCAGTCCGTCCTTGATGACGATGGCATCCTTGCCGATCAGGTCGATACGGCTGATATGGCTGTCGAGATTGACGCGGATGCACGGCCAGTTGAGGCGTGCCGCGACCTGCTCGATATGGGTCGACTTGCCCGTGCCGTGATAGCCGGTGACCATGACGCGGCGGTTGCGCGCGAAGCCGGCGAGAATGGCGAGCGTGGTCGCCCGGTCGAACAGGTAATCCGCATCCGCATCCGGAACGTGCTCGTTCGGGGCGGAATAGGCGGGCACCTGAAGGTCGCTGTCGATGCCGAACACCTCGCGGACCGAGATCGTCGTATCGGGAAGGGCGGTCGTGTCGGTCGTCTTATCAGTCATATCTGCTCCGTGGCGTCCGACGGACGCTTTCGGTCGGTTCCAAGGCGGGGAGGCCGGTTTCGCGCGCAGGCGAACGGGTCTGAAATGCCGTTCTAGCAGAAGCCGGCGGCTTTGAGATAGTTGTATGCCTGAATGATTTCTCGAAGCCGGTCTTCCGAGCCGCGGTCGCCGCCATTGGCATCGGGATGGTAGAGCTTCACCAGCATTTTGTAGCGCGCCTTGATGTCCGCCGCCGCCTCGGAACCTTCCAGTTCGAGCGTGTCGAAGGACTTGCGCTCCAGCGTCTTCAGGTGGCGCTGCGGCTTTTCAGGCTCTGCCTGCTTCGGCCCATAGCCGGGCCCGAACATGTCGAAGGGATCGCGTATGCCGCCGGTCCAGTCGCGCGCCGCATGGGTCTTGACGCGTTCACGCTGCTCGCCGGCGCTGTTGACGCCCATCGTCCAGGTCGGGCGATGGCCGGTCAGCGAATCCTTCTGGTAGGCGGCTATGTCGTCGTCGCCCATGCCGGAAAAGTAGTTGTACGACTTATTGTACAACTTGACGTGGTCGATGCAGAAATGGTGGTACTGACCTTCGCGATTGCGGCCCTTCGGCGCCTTGTGCGTGCCCGGCCGATCGCATCCCGCCCAGCCGCAAGGCGGGTTGGTCTCCTTCAGGACCGGGTCCTCCGCCGGGCGGATCCTGATCCGATCGAAGAGTTTTGAATCGAGCTTCATGATGCGATTATGGTAGCCAGCCCCCTCACGGACAAGGCGAAGTTTCGCCCCCAGTGAAAGAGGTTGGGAATGAATACGAAGGAACGGATTGCGGCGGTGCTGGAAGCAGCGCTGTCGCCAGAGAGCCTAGATGTGATCGACGAGTCGCATTTGCACAAGGGCCATCAGGGTGCCCGCCCGGGGGGCGAGACACATTACCGCGTCAGGATCACCGCCGAGGCCTTTCGGGGCAAGAGCCGCGTGGACATGCACCGGACCATCAACGCTCTGCTGAAGGATGAGCTCGCGGCAGGCGTGCACGCGCTCGCGATCGAAGCCCGGGCTCCGGGCTAGCGGCGCCTCCTGCGGCCTCAGGCCGGCCTGGCCTCGGCCACGATCTGGCGGTTCGAGGCGACCAGCTTGCGCGCCAGCGCGTTGCCGATGACCTGGTGAATGGCGGCCGAGACCTTGGGATCGGCAGCGCAGGCCTCGGAGAGCTTGAGGCTGTCGAGCGCGATCACCGAAAGCTGCTCCGACGCCCTGACGGTCGCCGTGGCGGGAATGCCGGTCAGGAACGAGACTTCGCCGACGAATTCGCCGGGGTTGATGCGCCCAACCTCGACGCCCGCCACTTCGGCGACCGCGTGCCCCGCCGCGACGAGATAGACGAACTCCACCGGCTTGCCCTGCTCGGTCAGCAGCGCACCGGGCGTCAGGTCGAAGGCCTCGCCGAGCTTCATCAGCTCGACCAGGTTTTCGTCGTCCAGTTCGCCGATGCTCTGCTTCAGCAGGTAGCCGCCGCTCGCGCTTCCGAGGATCCGCCGGGCGTTCAGCAGCGTGATGAGGCGGTAGAGGTTGATCAGGATGATGATCACATCCCAGATCATGCCGGTGTAGAGATAGCTGCTCGACATCGCGAAATAGACGATCTCGAAAGCGAGCGAGACGATGACGAAAATCCTGAGCCAGAAGATGTTGGTCAGGAAGAACGAGATCGCGAACAGAATATAGGAGATGTTGGCGGGCAGATCGTACCAGCCGCCAAAAGTTTCGAGCACGTCAAACACGGGCCACCTCCATCGGGGCCCGACGGAGATCACGTCGCCCGTCCTCGCATCCTCTCGCCCCCACTGCCAAGTCTAGGCATGATGAAGGCCGGCCGGCAATGGCACTGCAGGATCAAAGGCGGTTCTGGCGTCGCCGCTCTGCTGTTTGCGCCCGTTCTTTCGCCGCGCGAGCGAAAGCTCAGGCTTCGAGCTTCTCCTGGAGGAAGCTGCGGACGGCGTCGGGCGGCACATCCTTCGCGATGAAGGCCTGGCCGATGCCACGTGTCAGAATGAAGGTGAGTGTTCCACGGGAAACTTTCTTGTCCTGCGCGATCAGCTTCATCAGCCCATCGGCGTCCGGCAGGTCGCCCGCTATGTCGCCAATCGTCGTCGGCAGGCCGACCGCCTTCAAATGGCGCACGACACGCTCGCCATCATCGGGGGAGCATAGGTTCATGCGCGCGGAAAACTGATGCGCCAGCGCCATGCCGATCGCCACGCCCTCGCCATGGACGAGGCGCTGCGAATAACCCGTCGCCGCCTCCAGCGCATGGCCGAAGGTGTGGCCGAGATTGAGCAGAGCGCGCTCGCCGGTCTCGTGCTCGTCGGCGGCGACGACCTTGGCCTTGGCGCGACAGCTGGTCGCGACGGCATATTCGCGCTCCGGCCCGCCGGAGAAGATGCCGGCCCAGTTCGCTTCCAGCCATGCGAAGAAGTCGGGATCGTCGATCAGCCCGTATTTGGCGACCTCGGCATAGCCGGCGCGAAACTCGCGCGGGGAGAGCGTGTCGAGCACGCCGGTATCGGCGATGACGAGGTCGGGTTGGTGGAAAGCGCCAACGAGGTTCTTGCCCTCCGGCGTGTTGATGCCCGTCTTGCCGCCGACGGAGGAATCGACCTGCGCCAGCAGCGACGTCGGCACCTGGACGAAGCGCATGCCGCGCCGGACGATCGCGCTGGCAAAGCCGGAGAGATCGCCGATGACGCCACCGCCGAGGGCGATGACGATGTCGCCGCGTTCGAGCCGGGCGGCCAGTACGGCGCGCACCACCTGCTCCAGCGTCGCAAAGTTCTTCGATCCCTCGCCCGGCGGCACGATGACCGGCACATGATCGATGCCCGCCTCGGCAAGGCTCGCGGACAGCGTCGGCAGATGCAGCCGGCCGACATTCTCGTCGGTCACGATCGCGGCGCGTACCTTCGGCAGCCGCTCCGCGACCAGCTTGCCGCCCGCCGCGAGAAGCCCCCGGCCGATGACGATGTCATAGGCCCGCTCGCCCAGTTCGACGCGAACGGTCGTCACATCGGGTGTGGTCGCGGCGGTGTTCATTGCGGGTTCCTTCGTGCGGCCTCTTCCTCGGTCAGGAAGGCGTCTATGGCGCGTATGGTTTCGTCGGCGACGACGTCATGGGCAACATCGCGCGACAGGATATGGATATCGGCCTTCGCATAGACCGGATAGCGCTGGTCCATCAGGCCACGCATGGTGGCCTCGGGATCGGCCGTCTGGAGCAATGGCCGGTTGGAGCGCTTGCGGACACGCGCCATCAGAATGTCGAGGTCTGCGCGCAGCCAGATCGAGATGGCGCCGGCGGCGATCGCCTCGCGCGTCTCCTCGCTCATGAAGGCACCGCCGCCCGTCGCCAGCACCTTTGGACGGCCATCCAGCAGGCGGCGGATCACGCGCCGCTCACCGTCGCGGAAATAGGCCTCGCCATGCTTTGCGAAGATCTCGGGAATCGTCGCATTGGCGGCTTTTTCAATTTCCGCGTCGGCGTCGATGAAGGGCAGTTGCAGCTTGGCCGCGAGGCGCTTGCCGACTGATGTCTTGCCGGCGCCCATCAGCCCGACCAGCACGATGGTGCGCGTGCCCAGTCGGTCGACCAGGGCCGTGTCGGCAGGCTTCGCCTCATCAGAGCTGTCGTCCATCTTTCCGTCCGCCCGTGCGCTCGCGCCGTGCAGGAAGAAGCGGAGGCGGGCGACGCTGTCAAGCCGAAGCGCATGCGCTTGCCACGACACGGCTGCCATGGGCATAAGTTTCTGCCTGAAATGACGAAAAGGCTGCCCCCGTATGCCGACCCTCTCGCGCTTCATCCTGGCGCTGATCGTGATCGCTGCAGTGGCCTATGGCGTCGTTTTCGCGCTCGCAACCTTCGTGGAGCCGACACAGCGGGAGATTACGGTCCGCGTCCCGACGGATAGGCTGCTGCAGGAATGAAGATGAGCGTGACACGAAAGAGCAGGCCGGCACTTGCCGGGCTGCACCATCTCGAGGCCTTTCTGGAAATGATGAGCGCCGAGCGCGGCGCCTCGCCCAATACGCTCATTTCCTATCGCCGCGACCTCGAGGACTATGCGGGCTATCTCGCCTCGAATGCGTCGGATTTCGAGAAGGCCGGCATCGGCGAAATTCGCGGCTACATGATCGATCTCGAGACGCGGGGCTTTGCGGCATCGTCGGCGGCACGGCGCCTTTCGGCGCTTCGCCAACTGCATCGCTTCCTGTTTACCGAGGGCGTGCGGACGGACGATCCCTCGGGCATTGTCGAGGGCCCGAAGAAGAAGGCGCCCTTGCCGAAGATCCTGTCCGAGGCGGAGGTCGATCGCCTGCTGGGGACCGCGGAGGCGGCGATCCTCACCGCCAAGACGCCGATCGCGGCCCTGCGCGCGGCGCGGCTCGCGGCGCTGCTCGAGACCCTCTATGCCTCCGGCATGCGGGTCTCGGAACTCGTCGCATTACCGGCCTCGGCGGCCCGGGCCGATCTGCGCTTCATCACGGTGCGCGGCAAGGGCGGCAAGGAGCGGATCGTCCCGCTCACCGAGCGCGCGCGCGACGCGATCAGCCGCTATGTCGCGCTCCGCCGCGAGCATGAAGGCAAGGCGCCGAGCAGCCAATGGCTGTTTCCATCCTTCGGCGAGACGGGCACGCTCACCCGCCAGGCCTTTGCGCGCGATTTGAAGGATCTCGCGGCGGCCGCGCAAATTCCGTCGAAGCGTGTCTCGCCGCATGTGCTGCGCCACGCTTTTGCGAGTCATCTGCTGCAGAACGGCGCCGATCTCAGGATCGTGCAGCAATTGCTGGGTCATGCCGACATCTCGACGACCCAGATCTATACCCATGTGCTGGAAGAGCGGCTTCGGGCGCTGGTCGCCGAGCATCACCCGTTGGCCAAGGATCCCGTCGACGGTTGATGGGTCCGGTCGTTCACCGGACTAAACGTCAGAGCCAGGACCAGTAGGCGAGCGTCCAGACGACATCCGAGGTCTCGTCGCTGTCGTCGTCGGCCGGTCTTTCGCGTTTCGGCTGGCGGCGGGCCTTTTCGGCCGCAAGGGAAGCGAGAGGCGTTTCGGCGCGCCGCAGCACGGGTTGATCGCAGACAAAATCGTAGGCGAAGGTCATGTTCGTCTCCTATCGTCCAGGTCCCCACAATGTTGCATTCAAGGCCGCTTGCGCGGCCGCCGCCGTCCTCCATCCTCATGGTCGCGGGCCTGAAACCGCGTGCCGAAGGCGAGCATTCCCCAACGGGCGGGCGCTGTCAACAAACCCGACTGGCTCGATCGTGTATCCCGCAATGCGGGTTCGAATGGTTGCGCTGCGATCTTTCCCCGGATTCACAGGGAGAGCGAGTTCGCTTGGGGAATGCTGTGCCCAAGAAAAAAGCCGCGGAGTGGGCCCCGCGGCTTAAATTCGTCAGTCGGGGCGTGGATCAGCCCTTCATGGTGTCCTGGAAGGTCTTCAGGTGCTTCTGCTGGGCTTCCAGCATCTTCTCGCGATAGATGCCATAGATGATGTCGGTGTCGTGCAGCGTGACGCCCTCGATGGTCGGCGACGCGAAAACCGGCAGCTCGACGCCCTTCTTCGACAGCGCATCGGCGGTCCGCGCGATCAGCTCATGCGTCAGGATCATCGCGAGCACCGTCGACGAACCCGAGACCGGACGGCTCCAGCCCTCGATCGGGACGATCGCGTCCTCGACCGGCGAGTTCGTGTCGATCACGATGTCGGCCGCATCCTTCAGCCGCTTGCCGGAGGAGTGCTTGGCGGGCTTGTCGTTCGCCTTGGAGGTGATCGCCACGACGAAGAGGCCGCGCTTCTTGGCATAGATCGCCGTCTCGATGCCGGCGGAATTGGTGCCGGAATGCGAGTAGATGATGATCGAATCGCCGGGATTGAGCGGCTGGTGGTCGAGGAACTTGTCGATGTAGTTTTCGGTCCGCTCCAGCCAGAGCAGTTCGCGCACGCCGCCGGCGCCGAGCACGTTGTGCCACATGACACGCGGGTCGGTCAGCGGGTTGAAGCCGACATAGGAACCATAGCGCGGGAAGGCCTCCTGGGTGGGCAGCACCGAATGGCCCGAACCGAAGAGATGGATCAGCCCGCCCTTGGCCAGCGTCTCGGAGAACTTCGCGGCCGCCTCGGTCAGGTTGGAATCATTGGCCGAACCGGCCTTTTCGATCAGCTTGATCAGCCGGTGCAGGTAGAAATCGGACATTGCAGTCTCCTTGGGGGTAATGGGAGGGGATCGGGTCAGACGCGCAGCGTGGAGCGGATCTCGTAGCGATCGCCGCGCATGATCGAATGGGTGAATTCATAGGGGCCGCGTGGATCGACGGTGACGCGCTCGACCACGAAGGCGGCGCTGCCGGGGGCTACGCCGAGAAGGGCTGCGTCGACGGCGTCGACGGCGCCGACACGATAGGTCTCGGTCGCTTCGGTCGGCTGGATGCCGTAGAGCCGGTCGAGCCGATCATAGAGAGAGCCCTTGGAAAGGTCCTCGTCGATCAGTCCCGGCACCCGGTCGAGTCGCAGATGGGCCGCCTGCACGCCGATCGGCGCGTCATTGCCGAGGCGGAGACGGCGGATTCGCAGGACCGGCTCGCCTTCCTCGATCTCGAGCGCGGCGGACGTCATCGCATCGGCGGGGATGATCTCCTGCGAAAGCAATGTGGAGCCGACCACGAGCCCGAGCGCGGCCATTTCCTCGGTGAAGCTCGTCAACCCACGCAGGCCGGCGACGACGGTCGCGCTCCTGACGAAGGTGCCGCGTCCATGCTCGCGCCGGAGCAGGCCCAGCGATTCGAGGTTTCGCAGCGCGTGGCGCACGGTGATGCGGCTGACGCCGAGCAGTTCGCAGAGCCGATCCTCGGCCGGAATACGGGTGCCTGCCGGCCATTCGCCCGCCTCGATGCGGGCACGAATGGCGCGCTCCGCCTGATGCCAGAGCGGTTCGGGGCGGCGGCGGTCGAGCGAAACAATCGGATCGCTGCTCATCTTATTCTCCACCATTGCGGTCCATGCCCCGCAGCCACTGCGGCGCCGACAAGGCCTGCGCGCGGGCCGAACAGGCCGGGTCGGATGCTGATTGTCCTCAGATGCGGCGGGACATGCCGTCGAAGGGATTCGAGGAGCGGCGGTCCGAGGACGTCGATCGTCTCGGATACGCCGCCGGCGAGGAGGATCGCCTGCGGGTCGAGCAGCGCCACGGCGCCGGCGAGCGCCGTGCCCAGCGCGGTTCCGGCCGCATCGATCGCTGCTCTTGCCGTAGCGTCACCGGATCGCGCCGCATCGATGAGTGCGGCGCCATTGGCGAGACCCACCGCTTCGGCGCGCGCATCGAGCGCGCGGCCGGCTGCCTGGCGCTCGAGCCAACCGGAACGGTCGCCCCCGCGATCCGTCACATCGGCGACGGCCCAGCCGAACGAACAGGCGCCGCCATGCGCGCCGCGCACGATCCGGCCCCCGGCGAGCACCGACGAGCCGATGCCGGTGCCAATCGCAAGCAGGATCGCGTCGTCGAGCCCCTGGGCGGCGCCGACGGTTGCTTCCGCCAGCAGTGCGATCTGCGCGTCGTTGCCGGCAGCGACGGGCGCCCCCGCGGGCCTCAACAGACCGGCGAGGTCGATGCCGTCGAGATACGGCAAATTCGGCACCCAGCGCGAAACCGTGCCTTCGACAAGCCCCGGTATGGTGATTCCGATGCCGGCGAGCGGGCCCGACGCCGTATGCGCAGCGATGATCTCGATGACCTTGTCGCGGAGTGCGGCTGCGCTATCGGGCGCCGGCCATCGTCCGATGCTTTCCAGCGCGGTCGGATATTCGATCGGCGCGAAGGCGGCGCGCAGGCTGGTGCCGCCAAGATCGAGCGCCAGGACGTGAGGCTGGTTGTTGCTCATTGTCCGGTCATCCCGGAAGCGGTGATGGTGCGGACAAAGAAGCGCTGGAGGAAGACGAAGAGGATCAGCGGCGGCAGGACGGCGAGCGTCGCGCCAGCCATGACGAGGTTCGTGTTCACGGCCGAGCGGTTATAGGAGAGCAGGCGGGAGAGGCTGATCACGATCGGGTAGTTGTCGGAATTGCCCTGCAGGACCGTGAGCGGCCAGAGATAGCTGTTCCAGTGATAGACGAAGGCGAAGAGCGCGAGTGCTGCGAGGGCAGGCGCGACGGCAGGCGCCACGATCTGGAACAGGATGCGCATCTCAGAGGCGCCATCGAGCCGTGCCGCCTCCAGCAGTTCGTCCGGAACTCCTGCGATGAACTGGCGCATCAGGAAGATGCCGAAGGCATTGGCGAGGTTCGGCAGGATGACGCCGACGAGGCTGGCATTGAGGCCGAGCGAACCCACCAGGCGATAGAGCGGAATCAGCGTCACGATGGGCGGCAGGAACATGGTCGCGATGGTGATCGCGAAAAGCGCGTCGCGGCCGCGGAACCTGTATTTCGAAAACGCATAGCCCGCCATCAGGCTGGTGACCAATATGCCGAAGGTGGTCACGCCGGCGATCAATGCCGAATTGGCGAAGGAGCGTCCGACATTGATCAGTTCCGCGACCTTGGAATAGGCGTCGAGCGATGGCGTCGCCGGTATCCAGACGGGGGGCGTCTGCATTGCCTCGGCCGGCGTCTTCAGGCTCGACAACACCATCCAGGCCAGCGGAAAGGCCGAGGCGACGGCAATGCCGATCATCAGGAGATAGAGCAGGGCCTTCCAGGCGGGCGAGGCGGCGCCGGGGGCGATCGTGATGTCGCGGGCGCTCATCGCTGCGGCTCCCTGCGGGCAAGGGCGAAGACCGCCGTGACGGTGACGACGAGGGCAAGCAGCAGCGTCACGGACATGGCCGATCCGAGACCACCCTGCGCACGCTCGATGCCAACGCGGCGGATATAATAGGTCATGACGTTGGTGGAGCCGACGGGCCCGCCCTGTGTGATCAGAGCGACCGGCTCGAACACCTGGACGGCGTTGATGAGCGCGATCACGGCCGAGAAGAGCAGCGTGCGCCTGAGGAGCGGCAGCGTGATGAAGCCGAACAGATTGAGGCCCCGCGCGCCGTCGATCCGCGCCGCGTCATAGAGCGAGGGTGGGATCTGGGTCAGGCCGGCAATGATGAGGATCGTGAAATAGCCGACCTGTTGCCAGACATTGAGCAGCACAACGGAAACGAGGGCGGTGTCGGGCGAGGAGAGCCAGGGCTGCGGACCGATGCCGACCCAGCCGAGCATCTGGTTGAACGGACCTTCCGACGGCGAATAGAGCTTGGAGAAGACCAGCGCCACCGCGATCATCGGCACCATATAGGTCGCGAACAGGATCGTGCGCAGGATATTGGCGCCGCGCAATTGCGCCTGGTGGATCAGCATGCCGAACAGGATGGAGAGCGGCAGGATCAACGCGATCGAGAGCAGCGCATAGAGCGCGGTATTGATCAGGGCGCCCTTGAAGTCACGCCCGACCGAGCTCGATCCGAAGATCTCGGCGAAATTGTCGAGGCCGATGAAGGTCGCGGTCGAGAACGGTGTCTGCGACGACCATTTCGTGAAGGCGAGCGCGACCGTCAGCGCCATGGGCACGAGGATGAAGACCGCAATCAGCCCGATGCCCGGCGCGAGCATGGTGAAGGTCCATTTTCTGATGCCGGTCATTCGCTGCGACTTACGCGTTGCATGGGGTTTGAATTCGCGAGACGTCTTCGAGGAAGGTTTGAAAGGGCGGGCTGCTTCTCATCCCCGGGATTGCACCGGGGATGAGAAAGGAGCGTGACGGAACGGGCCGCAGCGAGCCGCGGCCAGCTTGCGCGGCGGTTACTTGGCCGCCTTCTCCAGGATCGCGGCCGCATCGGCCTGCGCTGCTGCCGCTGCTTCCGCCGCCGTCTCCTTGCCGAACTGCACGGCTTCGATATGGCCCTGCAGCGCTTCCGTGAATTCCTGTCCGCCGAGGACGGTCGGGAAGGGATGAGCCTGCGAGAGCACGTCGACATAGCCGGCGAGGAACGGTGTCTTCAGCCGCTCGGCGAAGGCTGCGACATCGGAGGTGCGCGACGGCAGGATGCCCATGGACTGGAGCAGGTCACCCATCGCGGAGGCGCCATTTGCGCCGGAATTAGGACCGTTGAACCAGGCGAGGAAATCCCAGGCGGCCTTCTTCTCGGCGTCGGATGCACCTTCCGAGACGACGGTCATCCAGGAGTAGGAGATTGAGTGCGGTCCGTCGCCCTTGGGGCCGACCGGGATCGGCGCAGTGGCGATGTCGGCGAAGCGTTCGCCCATGCCGGCCTTCAGCGCCGATTCCCACCAGTTCGCCATGATGATCATGCCGGTCTTGCCGGACACGAAATTGTCGAGGAACGGGCCCGTCGTGTTGGCGTCGGCCGTGCCCATGGTTGCAACCGAGGCGCCGGACTTGATCAGCTTCTCGTAGAGGTCGAAGGTCTCCTTGGCGTTTTCGCTGTCGAGCGCCGGCTTTCCGTCCACGACCAGCGAGCCGCCATTCGAGGCGAGCAGCGAGGCAAAGGGATGGACCACGCCCGCGGCCCATGAGTTGATCATGCCGAAGCCCTGCTGACCCTTGTCCTTGTTGGTCAGCTTCTCGGCGGCGGCGAAGAACTCGTCCCAGGTCTTCGGCGCTGCCGTGATCCCGGCTTCCTCGAAGAGCTTCTTGTTGTAGTTGAGCGCGTAGACGTCGATCTCGTTCGGATAGCCATAGACCGTGCCGCCGACGCTCGCCGCCGTGGCGACGCCCTTCGGCCAGTTGGTCGTGACGTCGGTGCTGTTGGCTTCCGGGGCCGCGTTGACGAGCTTGTCGCGGGCGAGCTCGGGCAGCCAGAGGTCATAGATGCCGGTGATCGTCGGGCCGCCGGCCTGGCCGGCCTGCGAGCGGAGCGTGGTCAGGAGGTCGCCGAACGGTACGGCCCGAACCTCGATCTTCACACCGGCATGATCCTTCGAATAGGTCGCGGCGGCAGCCTCGAGCTTGGCGACCGTCTCCGGCGGCCAATGCGTCAGGAACGAGACGGTAACGTCCTCCGCCCAGGCGAGGCCCGTCGAGAGCGCTGCAATGGCCGAGCCGAGAAACAAGCCCATAAATGGTCTGATGGTCACGGAACCCCTCCGTTCTATGTCGGCGATCCATCGATCAATGGTCGCTTATTCATTATGACGTAAGGACGTTATAATGACTTTTTCGACGAGGCAAGGCCAGCTTGGGCGAATTATCGGCAGGTCGACGGCAATGGTGTCGAGAGCGGCCGCGCTGGCGAGAGCGCCCTTAAGGCGAAAGCGCGGGAAAGCGCCGAGCGCCGGGGGTGCGACGGCGCCATCGATCGTGGCGGCTTCTGGATGGGCCGGCGCGCTATCGCGCCGGCTCGTCGCAGCGTGAGATTATTCGGCCAGTTCGAACAGGATGTCCTGCGCGCCCTGCCAGAGCGTCATCTTGCCGAGCGCGACAAGGTTTTCGCGGCCTTCGGTGATGGTCAGGAAATGGTTGCCGGCGAGCTGGCCAACCTTGCTCGCGAAATCGACGCCGCCATAGGCGAGCAGGATCTCGGTCTCGCTGATGCCGCCGGGATAAAGGATGAATTCGCCCGGCGCCGGGTGGCTGGTGTGGTTTTCATAGGAAAGGCCGAGATCGAGATCGCCGAGCGGGATCCAGCAGCCCTCGCCGCTCCAGCGAACATGGATGATCTTTTCCTTGTAGGGCAGCAGGCTCTTGAACACGGCGACCGTCTTCGGCGCGGCTTCCTCTTCGAGCTTGCCGTAGAATGTGAAGGGGCCGGCAGTGATTTTCAGCTTGGTCATCGCGGTTCGCAGGTCCTGTCTTTCCGGGTTGATGCGTTGGGCGGGATACACTGTCCCAGTGCCCAATCTCTGCGGGGCGCGCGCCGCGCGGTCAAGTCATGCGCCGGGTTTCACGCCCAGATCGCCATGCGCAGGCCGCGGCCGTCGCGCTGGGGTTCCCGCGGGAAGGGTTCGGCGAGGCCGGAAGCGATGCGTCGGGCGATCAGCGCATTGGCGGCGGCGTCCAGCAGATCGTCGGCCCCCGCGCCGCGCGGTGCACGGGCGAGAAAGCCGGCATCAAAGCCGTGACGCACCAGGATCGCGCGCCGCTCGTCGAGTCCGGCTGGATCGGGGCGGCCCTTGACCTTCTTGGGAAGGGCAAGCGCGTGATCGTCATTCAGTCGCCAGAAGGCGAGCTCGGGATGAACCTCATAGATTCGCGACTCGGCTGCCGGCGTCATCAGCGCGTCGATCTCGCGCATTTTCGGGAAGAGGTGATAACACTGCTTGGCCACCATGCGCGGCGGGGTCGAGGTCGCGGCGGCGACATCGCAGGCCGCGCGATAATCCTCGGTGAAGACAGCCGCGCGCGAGGGAACCGCGAAGACGGAGGATTGCCGGCCGCCGAGAAGAGGGCGGACGCGTTGTTCGGGTCCACGGCCTGTCGGGCCGATGCTGTCGGGCAGGCCGATCGGCATATCGACCGCGATGATGGCGGTGTCTTCGTCCATCACGGCCTTGAAGCTTGTGGCGATCGCCACTGTGGGGTCGAGCGGGCCCTCGGCCGCAATGGCAACCACGATCCATCCGCTGGGGCAGCCGTCGACGCCGGCGAGGCGGCCCGCGCTGGTCATTGCTCGCGCAATGCGATGTGGGCTTGGGGAGCAACCAGACTTTCCTGGCAGGTTGCGAGTGGCAGTTCATCGGTGCCGAGGCGAAGCGCGGCGCCCAGCATCTCGAATACCGAGGCCGTCGCGAGCTGCAGCGCCTCGCCATCGGTTGCGCCTTCGAGCAACCGGCCCAGCAGCAAGCCCGCGAACAGGTCGCCCGTGCCATTGGCGACACGGCCCTCGATGCGAGGATGGCTCGCAATGATCGTCCGGGCCTGCCCGACCAGCAATGTCTCTGTATCGCCTTGATCACTACGCGCCGATGTCACGACGACGCGAGCGGGGCTGAGCGTTCCCGCGAGCGCGACGACATCGCTCATCGAATCCGTCGGTACGCTGGCGAGGAAATTGAGTTCCGTCAGATTGGGCGTCGCAATATCGGCCCGCGCGGCCAGCTCGTCCCTGATCGCCACGGCCGTCGGCTCCGGTACGTAGAGCCGTCCGGCGTCGCCCATTACGGGGTCGCATATATAAAGTGCGTCTGGCCGCTTCGCCTTGACGGCGTCGATCAACCGCGCGACCTCGGCTGCCTGCCAGGAAGCGCCCATATAGCCTGAGAGAATGCCGCCGATCTCGCCGAGCCAAGGTGCGCGAATGAGATCGTCGATCAGCGTCACGAAAGCTGCCCGATCGGGCACGATCCGGCCAGCCGGTCCGTGTCCGGGATGCCAGGGCAATGTCACGGTCTGGACGGCCCAGACGGGGAAGCCGAGCCTTTCGAGCGCAAAGATCGCGCCGCGTCCGCCGATGGCGCCGCGAACGACCGTGCTCGATATGACCAGCACTGCGGGCCGCGGCGCTCGTTCGGTGGTGGTCCCCGTCATGTCCTGGCTCGCTCCGGCATAAGGATGAGGGCGGAAACTAGCCGATTCGCTTTCGAACCGCCCCGCCCATCGTTATGGTCGAGCCAATGCCTTTGATCATGACAAGCCGATGACCCAGATCCGTCCGCGCCGTACGGCGCTCTATGTGCCGGGATCGAACCAGCGCGCCCTCGACAAGGCCGGCACGCTCGGTGCCGACGTCCTCATTCTCGATCTGGAAGACGCCGTGGCGCCGACAGAGAAGGATGATGCGCGGAGGCGAGTCGTCGAGGCGGCTGTCGGCTTCAGGATGTCGGGCTTTCGCGGTGAAGTCGTAATCCGCTGCAATGGACTCGATTCGCCATGGGGCCATGCGGATCTTGCCGCGATAGTGAAGGCGGCGCCGGATGCCGTTCTGATCCCCAAGGTGTCCCTCGCGGCCGACATAGAGCGGGTTCGGGCAGTCCTGCGTGCCACCGATGCCCCTCGTCTGCCGATCTGGGCGATGATCGAGACGCCGCGTGCCGTGCTCGATCCCTTGGCGATCGCGCTATCGGCGGACGAGCATTGGCCGCTGGCCGCGCTGGTGCTTGGCCTCAATGATCTCGCTCGTGAGACGCGGGCACGACAGGTGGCGGGCCGTGCACCGATGATGGCCTGGATGATGGCGGCCCTGGCCGCTGCCCGGGTGGCCGGCCTCGATATATTGGATGGCGTCTTCAACGCTATCGCTGACCATGAGGGCTTCGTGTCCGAATGCGCCGCCGCACGGGATTGTGGGTTCGACGGCAAGACCGTCATCCATCCCTCCCAGATTGCCTCCTGCAACGCAGCATTCTCGCCCGATGCCACGGAGCTGGCCCTTGCGAAGCGGATCGCCTCGGTTTTCGACCTGCCGGAGCATGCAGGGCAGGGCGTGGTGATGGTGGATGGGCGCATGGTCGAGCGCCTTCATGCCGAAATGGCCCGCCGGACGCTCGCGATCGCTGCTGCGATCACGCATCGCAGCGCCGGCTGAGCATTCAGCTCACGGCGCGGCGACTCGTTATCGCAGTGCGCTCGCGATCTTGTCATGGGGCCGCTGAAAATATGCAAAGCTTATCATGAGCTTCGCTATTTTCGTTGAACAGCTATGCATGGAATAGTGAACAATAGCGCCCCGTTTGGATTTTTCGTTCCTATAAGTCCGCATAATCTGGAACGCTGTATCCGAATAATTCGGTCTCAAGAAAAAATCGTCCAAAGGGGCAGTTCAAGGCCTGCTTGGATGACATTTGCGTGATTTGTTTCGCCGGCAAGCTACCCCCAAATCAGCGTCACCAGCGACGGACACACCGGCTAGCCAAAACCTCCGGCCAACGCCCGCCACGGTGTTTGAAACTGAAAAGAACGGGACTTGCATCATGCGCAATTTCATCTTCGCTGCGGCTTCGGTCGCTTTTCTCGCCTCGGGCGCTTCGGCTTTTGCCGCACAGCAGACTGAAGGCACCGTCCAGAGCGTCAACCCTGCCAATGGCACGCTGACCCTGCAGTCGGGCGAGAGCTTCAAGTTCGCCAATGGCGCCCAGCTCTACGGCATCCTGCCGGGCCAGACCATCGGCGTCACCTATAATGGCAACCAGGGTGTCGGTGCCTTCAATCCCCACCCGGCCAATTCCGACAGCGATGTGAGCTTCTGATCGGCTGACCGATCGCTCGCTCGGCCCGCCGCCGGTCGGCGGGCCACCCCATACAGATAATAAGGACTTCATCATGCGCAATCTCATGATCGCCGCGGCTTCGGTCGCTTTCCTCGCCTCGGCTGGTGCAGCTGTTGCTGCTGAGCAGACGATCGGCACCGCCGTCTCGGTCAATCCGGCCTCCGGCACGCTGACGCTGCAGAACGGCCAGACCTATCAGTTCGCCAATGGCGCCCAGCTCTACGGCATCCTGCCGGGCCAGGTCGTCGGCGTAACGGCGAATGGCAACCAGGGCGTGGGCGCGTTCAACCCGAACCGTGCCGCCTCGGACAACAACGACAGCAACTAATCCACGGGCGAAAGCTCGGAACAACAAATGGCCTGCCGCCCGGCGGCAGATCCATCAGCAAGAACAAGGACAAAAACTATGCGCAATCTCATGATCGCTGCGGCCTCGGTCGCCTTCCTCGCTTCGGCTGGTGCGGCGTTTGCCGCTGACCAGGTCGAGGGCACGGTTCAGAGCGTCAACCCCGCTTCGGGCACGCTGACCCTTCAGTCGGGTGAGAGCTTCAAGTTCGCCAATGGCGCGCAGCTCTACGGCATCCTGCCGGGCCAGACGGTGGGTGTGACCCATAACGGCGCCGAAGGCGTCGGTGCCTTCAACCCGCATCCGGAAAGCTCGGATAACGGCAGCCAGTTCTAAGCGAAACGTCGAACACGGATCTGTTCGAACCCAGGGGGCCGGTGTTCGCCGCATGACGGCGGGCCGGTCGCCCAAGACAGGATATTCACTATGCGCAATTTCATGATCGCTGCGGCTTCGGTCGCCTTCCTCGCTTCGGCTGGTGCGGCGTTTGCCGCTGACCAGGTCGAGGGCACGGTTCAGAGCGTCAACCCGGCTTCGGGCACGCTGACCCTTCAGTCGGGTGAGAGCTTCAAGTTCGCCAATGGCGCACAGCTCTACGGCATCCTGCCGGGCCAGACGGTGGGCGTGACCCATAACGGCGCCGAAGGCGTCGGTGCCTTCAACCCGCATCCGGAAAGCTCGGATAACGGCGGCCAGTTCTAAGCGAAACGTCGAACACGGATCTGTTCGAACCCAGGGGACCGGTGTTCGCCGCATGACGGCGGGCCGGTCACCCAAGACAGGATATTCACTATGCGCAATTTCATGATCGCTGCGGCTTCGGTCGCTTTCCTCGCCTCTGCCGGCTCGGCGCTCGCCGCTGAGCAGACGATCGGCACCGCCGTCTCGGTCAACCCGGCCGCTGGCACGCTGACGCTGCAGAACGGCCAGACCTACCAGTTCGCCAATGGCGCCCAGCTTTACGGCATTCTGCCGGGCCAGGTCGTCGGCGTAACGGCGAATGGTAACCAGGGCGTGGGCGCGTTCAACCCGAACCGTGCCGCCTCGGACAATAACGACAGCAACTAGTCAGTTTGCTGTTGCCCAATGAAAACGGCGCCCGGAGATGATCCGGGCGCCGTTTTCGCATGTCATAACGAATGAGGCGGCTCAGGCCCAGGGACGTTCGGTGGCGAGCGTCTCTTCGAAGGTCGCGATCGACGGCGCCTTGACCAAGGTCAGGCCGATCTCGTCGAGGCCGTTCAGGAGCTTTTCCTTCTTGGCCGGGTCGATTTCGAAATGCACGATGCCGCCATCGGGGCCATGGATCTCCTGCGAGGCCAGGTCGACCGTCAGCGTCGAGTTGGAGCCGCGATCGGCGTCGTCGAAGAGCTTGTCGAGATCTTCCTTCGAAACGCGAATGGGCAAAATGCCGTTGTTGAAGCAGTTATTGTAGAAGATGTCGGCGAAGGACGTGGAGATCACGCAGCGGATCCCATAATCGAGCAACGCCCAGGGCGCATGCTCGCGCGACGAGCCGCAGCCGAAATTGTCGCCGGCAACAATGATCGAGGCATGCCTGTAGGCCGGCTTGTTCAGCACGAAATCGGCGTTCTCGCTGCCATCGTCATTATAGCGCATCTCGGCGAAGAGGCCCTTGCCAAGGCCGGTGCGCTTGATCGTCTTCAGATAGTCCTTCGGAATGATCATGTCGGTGTCGATATTGATGAACGGCAGCGGGGCCGCGACACCGGTGAGCGTGGTGAATTTTTCCATTGCCATCATTCCTGGAACTAGCGGTTGGACAGGGCTAAATGCGCCGAAAACTGGCCTGGGTCAAGGGTTTCGAGGTTGCAGCACCCTAGCCGGCCGCATCCTCGATCTCCTCCATGTCGTCGTCTGAAAGGCCGAAATGGTGGCCGATTTCGTGGATGAGGACATGGCTCACGATCGCTTCGAGCGTTTCGTCGTGTTCGGCCCAATAATCGAGGATCGGGCGACGATAGAGCCAGATCCGATTGGGCATGACGCCGGTATATTCGACCGCCGGCGCATGAGCCATGCCGACACCGTGAAAGAGCCCGAGCAGGTCGAATTCGGTTTCGGCGCCGAGGTCGTCGAGCACCTCCGGCGTGGGGAAATCGTCAACGCGCAGTTCCACGTCGCCGGCGAGTTTCCGAAACTCCTCGGGCAGGGTGTCGAGCGCGACACGGCCGAGCGCTTCGATATCGTCGAGCGATGGCGCCTTGAGCGCTCCGATCTTCAGCGATGTGGCCATGATCAGACCGTAAGCCGCCGGCCGATATCGACCGTGAAACTCTCGATCGGCGCCCGTGGGCCGAGCGTTTCCGCGAAGTGGATCCGCTCGTCCGATCCCGACGGAACCATGCAGCGCAGCGACAGCCAGTCGCGCATCTTGCCGGTGCGGGTGAGTGAATCGACAAGGGCCCGCGCAATGCCGCGGCCGCGTGCATGATGAATGACGAAAAGGTCGTCGATCTGGCCGATTCTCCGACCACTCAGGGCGTCCGGCAGGTCATGATAGACCGCGAAGGCGACGAGTTCGCCGTCAAGTCGGGCACCCATGATCTCGGCCGTGCGGTCGCCGAGCAGTGTCTGGGCATAGAAATCATCCGGTCGCCCCGGGGCGCCGTGCTTCATGTCCTGCACGTAAGCGGCGATCAGGGGTGACAGTTCATGGGCATCGTCCGGGGTGAGGGTGACGATGTCAAAGCGTGTCCTCAGGGGAAGCGTTTCCATGGTCGCTACCATTGCTTGTCGGCAGGCCGGCAAAGCCGACTGCCGCTCGACCCTATTCCTAATTCATAGAAATGTCGCATAGCGTGCGGCGATGCAATATCGCGTTTGCGAAGACGATCAATGATCGGTTGAACGCCTGATGAACGAGGAACTCAGCCAGGGTTCAGGCGTCGTGTCCTTTGATAGCGCCCAGACGATGTGACGTTCAGCACATCGCCCTTTCAAAAGGAGACGCCAAAATGCTGAAGACCACATTAATCGCTGCAGCCACCACACTCGCTATCGCGGCCGGCTCGCTCACGGCGATGACCGGCACCGCGTCGGCGCAGCCCTATCATAACGGTCCGTACTGGCATGGCGGCGGACCCGGTGGGCCGGGATGGGGCCATCGCCCGCATCGTGTATGCAAGCCGGTCTTCCGTTCCGTGAAGGTACGCGGCTACCAAGGCTGGTACTGGAAGCGCGTGGTAGTCGGCGAGCGCTGCTTCTGGTCGAACGGCTATCGCTGGTGACCGGAAACGAAAAGGCCCGACACCACGAGGCGCCGGGCCTTTTCGATCAGGCGATGTCGCCCGGGGCGATCAGCCCCAGTTGCGGATGTCGACGAAGTGGCCGGCGATCGCCGCGGCCGCCGCCATCTGCGGCGAAACGAGATGGGTGCGACCCTTGAAGCCCTGGCGGCCCTCGAAATTGCGGTTCGAGGTCGATGCGCAGCGCTCATGCGGCTTCAGCCGGTCGTCGTTCATGGCGAGGCACATGGAGCAACCCGGCTCACGCCATTCGAAGCCCGCCGCCTTGAAGATCTTGTCGAGACCCTCGGCCTCGGCCTGCTCCTTGACCAGGCCCGATCCGGGCACGACCATCGCATTGACGCCCTCGCGAACCGTCTTGCCACCGATCATGGCGGCAGCGGCGCGCAGGTCTTCGATGCGGCCATTGGTGCAGGAGCCGATGAAGACGCGCTCGATCGGGATGTCGACCATCTTCGTGCCGGGCTTCAGGCCCATATAGTCGAGCGCGCGCCACTTCGACGAACGCTTATTCTCATCGGCGATGTCGTCCGGATTGGGCACGACACCGGTGATGGCGATGACGTCCTCGGGCGAAGAACCCCAGGTGACGATCGGCGGCAGGCTCGCGGCATCGAGACGGACATGCGTGTCGAAATGCGCGCCTTCGTCCGAATGCAGCTTTTCCCAATAGCGCATCGCAGCGTCCCAGTTCGCGCCCGACGGCGCCTTGGGACGGCCCTTGATATATTCGAACGTCTTCTCGTCCGGCGCGATCAGGCCAGCGCGGGCGCCACCTTCGATCGACATGTTGCAGACCGTCATGCGGCCTTCCATGGACAGCGCGCGGATGGCCTCGCCAGCATATTCCATGACGTGGCCGGTGCCGCCGGCCGTGCCGATCTCGCCGATGATGGCGAGGATGATGTCCTTGGCCGTCACGCCGGCCGGCGCGACGCCGTCCACCGTGATCAGCATGTTCTTGGCCTTCTTCTGGATCAGCGTCTGCGTGGCGAGCACATGCTCGACCTCCGACGTGCCGATGCCATGCGCCAGCGCGCCGAAAGCGCCGTGGGTCGAGGTGTGGCTGTCGCCGCAGACGATGGTCATGCCCGGCAAGGTGAAGCCCTGCTCGGGGCCGACAATGTGGACGATGCCCTGGCGATGATCGAGCTCGGAATAATACTCGACGCCGAAATCGGCGGCATTCTCGGCCAGCGTCGCGACCTGCAGCGCCGATTCCGGGTTCTCGATGCCGTGCGTGCGGTCGGTCGTCGGCACATTGTGATCGACGACGGCCAGCGTCTTCGCCGGCTGGTGCACCTTGCGGCCGGCAATGCGCAGGCCCTCGAAGGCCTGCGGACTCGTCACTTCATGCACGAGGTGACGATCGACATAGAGGATGGCGGTGCCGTCCTCGGTCTGCTCGACGACGTGGTCGTCCCAGATCTTGTCGTAGAGGGTACGGGGTTTTTCCTGCGAAGCGGTCATGGCGTCTTCTTCCTAAGGATCGGATATCGGATGAGGGGGATCGATCGGGGCCATCGCCCCGTCAAAGTCGATCCTGTCCCCGATCCTCGGTCGCCTGCAGCCGGGCGAAGAAACGCCAGGGCAACCGCGCATGATCCGTCAAGGCCGCGAAATTCGCGGTCGTCGGCAAATGGCAGCTGGTGATGAGCGACTTGTTCATAGGGGTTCTAAATAGCAGCGCCCGCATCGGCGGACAATGTGTTCGTTGATGCGATCAGGGCGGCTCAACCCGTTCTGGTGGCCTGCAGCGAAAGCGCGAGCGGCATGCGGGGCACACCCGGCGGAAGGCGGAACATGCGCTCGCCCGCGTCCACCATCATCGGGTACAGCTTGAATGGCAGCGTCTCATGCTCGCGCAGCCAATCGAGCCGCATGCCCGCCTCGAGCAGCGCGCCGATCACGTCGGAAAGGCCGCGCATCCATTCATAGGTGACGTCGGTGACGAGCGGCGTCTGGTCCCCGGTATAGGTCGTCTTGGAATCGAAGCGCTGCGGGCTTTCGCGCGCCGAGCGCCAGTCATAGCGCGCACGGATCGATCCCTCGATCTCCTCATGCTGCATGACGGAGGGGTTGCTGTCGGCGAAATAGAGCCGGCCGCCGGGTTTCAGGACGCCGGCGATCGCCCGTGCCCAGGCACGAATATCGTCCAGCCAGGTGATGGTACCCCAGCTGGTGAACACCATGTCGAAACCCGATCCGATGAGCTCGGGCGCGTCATAGACTTCACCCTCGACGAAATCCGCCTTGATCCCGGAGCGCTCGGACAATGTACGAGCCTGCGCGATGGCGTTCGGCGAGAAGTCGAGGCCCGTCGCGACGGCGCCGCGGCGCGCGAGGCAGAGCGTGTCGATGCCGATATGGCACTGGAAGTGTGCGAGTTTCAGCCCGGCAATATCGCCGATCTCGCGCTTCTCGATCGGATAGAGAACGTCCTCGCCCGCCAGAAAGGCGTCGATGGCATAGAAACCGGTGCGGTCCTGCGCGTGAATATCGGCGCGCTCGTCCCAGTTCTTGCGATTGCTGAGTTTGAAGGCATCCATGATCGGACATCCCAAAGAAAAAGGCGGATCGATGCGACCCGCCTTCAAACCGTCCAGCCTTTTCAGAAAGGCGAGGTTCAGACCTTCGCCTTGTCCTTGCGGGGCTCGGTCTTTTCGACGATACGGGCCGACTTGCCGCGACGATCGCGGAGGTAATAAAGCTTGGCGCGACGAACCTTGCCGCGACGGATAACCTCGATCGAGTCGATCAGCGGGGTGTAGACCGGGAAGACGCGCTCGACGCCTTCGCCATAGGAAATCTTGCGGACGGTGAAGCTCTCATTGAGGCCGCCACCCGAACGGGCGATGCAGACGCCTTCATAGGCCTGAACGCGCGAACGCGTGCCTTCGACGACCTTCACGTTCACCTTGACGGTGTCGCCGGGGCCGAACTCGGGAACGGCGCGCATCGCCGCAACCTTCTCGAGCTGCTCTTTCTCGAGTTCTTCGATGATATTGGTCATTGACCTGACTCCTGCCGATGCGGCCCTGTTTCGGGCTGCGAGCGTTTCGGTGCGCTGTTTTCAGTTGGTTTCCCTGCCGTCTGCAGACCGCATGGGATGCGCGCATTTACATGAAGACGCAGCCAAAGTCCACGCTTTGCGCCGATATTTCTCATCAACGCCCCTCGGGTGTCCGGTCTTGCGGCGTCCAGCCGGGCGGGGCGAGCTCGAAACCCTCGAAGCGAAAGCCGGGCGCCACCGTGCATCCGACCAGAGTCCAGTCGCCGAGACTCGCCGCCGCCTGCCACCAGCCAAGCGGCACGATGCCCTGTGGTCTCTCACCCGCCACGAGGTCGGGCCCGATCATGAGCGTCTCGCTCGTCGCACCGGTTTCGGAAAGTCCGAGCGCGAGCGGCGCACCGGCATAATAGTGCCAGGTCTCGATCGCATCGACCCGATGCCAATGCGACGGGGCGCCGCCCTTCAGCAGGAAATAGATCGCCGTCGAGGCAGGCCGGCCGTCATAGAGTGCGCTGTCGCGAAAGGTCTGGCGATAGAAGCCACCCTCGGGGTGCGGCTGCAGGTCGAGGATGCGGATGATGTCGTCGGCGCTGGTCACAAGCATCTCCCCGCTTACTTGAACACGTCCTTGGCGAGACGGATCGCGGCGAAGACCTCGGCCGGGGTGCCGTTCGGCAGGTTCATCGAGGCGCGCAGCTCGGGCGTATCGGCGCGCAGATAGGGATTGGTTGCGCGCTCGATTGCGACATTGGTCGGGATGGTCGGCTTGCCGGCGGCTCGCAGCGCCTTGATCTCGCCCCCGCGTGCGATCAACGCCTCGTTGGTCGGATCGACGGTCAAGCAGAAGCGGAGGTTCGATTCCGTATATTCGTGTCCGACATAGAGCTGTGTCTCAGCCGGCAGCGCGCCGACCTTCGAGACGGATTCATACATCTGATCGAGCGTGCCTTCGAAGACGCGGCCACAGCCGAGGGCAAACAGCGTGTCGGCGACGAAGGCGACCGCATCATTCTCGAAATAATAGACGATGTGCCCGAGCGTGTGGCCGGGCGTCGCGATGATCTTGACGGGATGGCCGGCGAAATCGATCACGTCGCCATCGCGCACCGTCTTGTCGATGCCGGGGATCTTGTCGGCTTCATCGGCCGGGCCGGTGATCGTCGCGCCGGTTGCGGCCTTCACTTCCAGATTGCCCTGGACGTGGTCGACATGGTGATGCGTCGTGAAGATGTCCGAGAGCGTCCAGCCCTTTTCCTTCAGCGCGCCGAGCACTGCGGACGCTTCGGGCGCGTCAATCGAGGCGGTGCGGCCGGAAACAGGATCATGAACCAGCACGCCGTAATTGTCGGAGAGGCAGGGAAAGAGATAGATGTCGAGGGCCATGTCGAACTCCGCAGCGCTGCGATGATGGGGCGGGTGCCAGCGAGGCTGGCGCCGCTCGGATTCGTTTCCTAACATTCGAGAGCCGATATCGACAGGGGAGCGGAGAATTTGGAAGAGGGCCGCACCATATCGCCCGACGTCGTCGACCTCCGTTCCTTTTATGCGGAGCGGATCGGCGTGGTCGCGCGCGGGCTGATCGCGGCCAAGCTTGCGGAGCACTGGCCGGCCACGACCAATGACCGGGTGCTCGGCATCGGCTATGCGACGCCCTATCTCGAACCCTTTGCCGCGAAATCCGAGCGCGTGCTCGCCTTCATGCCGGCGGCGCAGGGCGTCATGAACTGGTCGGCCGATGGCGGCAATCTGGCCGCGCTCGTCAACGACGACGCCCTGCCGCTTCCCGACGCGTCGATCGATCGTATCTTCGTCATCCACTGCCTGGAGACGACGGCCAATGTCCGCGATCTCCTGCGCGAACTCTGGCGTGTCCTCGTCCCCGGCGGGCGGCTGATCGTGGTCGTGCCCAACCGCCGCGGCATCTGGGCTCGCGTCGAGCGCACGCCTTTCGGCTATGGGCGGCCGTTCTCGCGCGGACAAATCGCAAGCCTCTTGCGCGAGACGCAGTTCAGCGAAGTCGCCTGGTCGGGCGCGCTGTTCGCGCCGCCGATCTCGAACCGGCTGTTCCTCAGGAGCGGAAAGGGTTGGGACAAGATCGGCGCCATCCTCTGGCCCGCCTTCCCCGGCGTCCTCATCGTCGAGGCGACCAAGCTGATCTATCAAGGCCTGCCTGCCCGCCGCACCAGTCGCCGCAGCATGCCGGTCCTGCAGCCCGCGTTGATCCCGGCCGGAGGGCGAAGCGCGAGAGACCTGCGCAATGATAGCTCGGTCGTGTTCGGCGTGGAGCGTGTCCGCGAGCCATAGTGGCGCCTCTCCTCGCAGCGTGGGGAGTTGAGCGACCGCGCGCGGTGACGTGGTGGTTCAGCGCCTCAGCACGAACACCGCCTGCTGGCCGAACAGGTTCCAGAACCACCAGGGAGCGTTCAGCGTCATGCGCTGGCCGCCGGCATTGAGCGCGACCGCCTTTTCGATCTTCGCGTCCACCTCGTGGCAGAGCGCGACGAAGTCGCGGATCGTGCAGAAATGGATGTTCGGCGTGTCATACCAGCTATAGGGCAGGTTCTCCGTCACCGGCATGCGACCCTTGAAGCCGAGCGAGGTGCGGACCGTCCAGTGGCCGAAATTCGGGAACGAAATGATCGCCCGCCGGCCGATGCGCAGCATCTCGCCGAGCACGGCCTTGGGATTGCGCGTCGCCTGGATGGTCTGGCTCAGGATGACATAGTCGAAGCTGTCGTCGGGATAGTCGACCAGATCCGTGTCGGCATCGCCCTGGATGACGGACAGGCCGCGCGCCAGGCATTCGTTGACGCCCTGATAGGACAGTTCGATGCCGCGACCATCGACGTCGCGGGTATCCTCGATGAGCTTCAAGAGTTCGCCATCGCCGCAGCCGACGTCGAGGACGCGAGCGCCGCGCTCGACGAGTTCGGCGATGAGCAGCAGGTCGACGCGGTTGGAGAGACTGCCGGTTACAGGCTCGGTCATCGCTCTCTCCTATTGCCAGCGCGCGGCTGCGGCGGAGGACAGGAAGCCACGCACGCTGGCGAACATGACTGGCTCGTCGAGCAGAAACGCGTCATGGCCGCGATCGGTCTCGACTTCGACGAAGGAGACGCTCGCGCCGGCCGCATTCAGGGCGCGCACCACGGCCTTGCTCTCCGTGGTCGGGAACAGCCAGTCGGAGGTGAACGAAATGATGCAGAAGCGCGTCTTCGTGCCCAGGAAGGCGTTGGCGAGTCGACCGCCATGGTCGGCGGCGAGGTCGAAATAATCCATCGCCCGCGTCACATAGAGATAGGAATTGGCGTCGAAGCGCTCGACGAAGGAAAGGCCCTGGTGGCGCAGATAGGATTCGACCTGGAAATCGGCGTCGAAGCCGAAGGCGATCTTGTCCCGGTCCTGCAGGTTGCGGCCGAATTTCTTGTGCAGACCCTCGTCGGACATATAGGTGATGTGCGCCGCCATGCGCGCGACCGCGAGGCCCTTGCGCGGGCTCGCGCCGACGCTCAGATAGCGCCCGCCATGCCAGTCGGGATCGGCCATGATCGCCTGGCGGCCGACCTCGTGGAAGGCAATGTTCTGCGAGGAATGGCGCGGGCCGGTCGCGATCGGCAGAGCCGCGAAGACACGCTCCGGATAGGCCGCCGCCCATTGCAGCACCTGCATGCCGCCCATGGAGCCGCCCGCCACGCAGAAGAGCTGGTCGATACCGAGCGCATCGACTAGCATGGCCTGGGCGCGCACCATGTCGGGAATGGTGATCAGCGGCAGGTCGAGGCCGTAAGGCTGGCCCGTCGCCGGATTGGTCGAGGCGGCGCCGGTCGTTCCCATGCAGCCACCGACGACGTTGGTGCAGATGACGAAAAAGCGGTTGGTGTCGATCGGCTTGCCGGGGCCGACCATGGTCTCCCACCAGCCGGGCTTCCCCGTGACCGGATTGACGCTCGCCACATGCTGGTCGCCGGTCAGCGCGTGGCAGACGAGCACGCCATTGGAGCGATCCGCATTGAGCTCGCCATAGGTCTGGTAGCCGATCTGGAGATTGTCGATCTTGGCGCCCGAATCGAGGACCAGCGGGTGGTCGGGGCCGAAGCGCATGACGAGGCTCGACGGGGTATCGGCTTCGCTTCGCGCCTGGCTGGCGCCATCAAGGGGGGCTGGGTGCCGCAGTGTCGTCATGTCGGTTCAGGACCGCTAGGAAATGGGCGACTAGCTAGGGTCGGGGCCTCGGAGCTGTCAATGTTTTCTTTGGTTTGACAGTTTTCTTTGATTTCACCTTTGGGCTTGCCTATGAATCGGCGCCCGCTGGCTCGCTCACATGCCGGCTTTCTGTTTTCCCGCCCAAGAGCGTTTGAGCATGGCTTCGACCGAGATGCCCCGGACCCCAGAACCAGGCCAAGCGAATGAGGCCGATGCCAGGACGCTGGCCGAAATCCGCGCCACCATCGATCGGCTCGATGCCGAGATGCATGGCCATCTGATCGAGCGCGGCCGGGCGATCGGAACGTTGATCAAGGTCAAGGGCACGAGCCGTCCAGGCGCCGCCTTCCGCCCGGGCCGTGAGGCCGACATGATGCGCCGGCTCGTTGCCCGCCATCAGGGCGCGCTGCCGCTCTGGACGGTCGAGCATATCTGGCGCGAAATCATCACGACGTTCACCCGCATGCAGGCGTCGTTCGATGTCGCCTATGATGCAGGGGCGAATGGCGATCAGATGCGCGATACCGCGCGCTTCCTGTTCGGCTTCACTGTAGCGCTCCATCGCCAGCCCGATGCGCTCTCGACGATCAATCACATTCGCGAGAGCGGCACGGATCTCGGTCTTGTCGCGCTCGAGCAGCCGGCCTCGGCCGGTGCCTGGTGGCGGGCGCTCGGCCGCCCCGCCGGCCCCCGAATCATGGCGCTCTCGCCCTTCATCGAGATTGCCGGCCGCCCGGCCGATCATCCCGCTCTGGTGATCGCACCTGAACTCGCGGATCCGACCCCGCCCGATCTGGAGCTCTTCGCCGTCACCATGCTCGGTGTCGATCCGGCACCCGTCATCGGGGCGGCCGGGGGCACCGTGCTTGCCCGGGTGCACCGTGAATTGATGGTGGCTGTGCCGCGCGGTACGCAGCTTGCCGCGCTTTCGGCCCGTGCCGGCCTCGATGATATTGCGCGCGTTGGCGCGCTTTCACGCGGCATTGCGGTCGGCGACGTCGCCGTCAATCCGGTTCTCTACCAGCGCCTCGACGAGGCGGGAGCTTTGAAATGACCAAGCCGTCCGACACGAAGCCGATCGATCGGCCGGTTCCGCGCGCCGGGGTTCTCGATATCGCCGCCTATGTGCCTGGCAAATCCAAGGCAACGGGTGGCACGAAGCTCTACAAGCTCTCCTCGAACGAAACACCGCTCGGGCCGAGCCCGAAGGCGATCGAGGCTTATCGCGCCGCTGCCGACAACCTTGAGTTCTACCCGGATGGAAGCGCCTCGGCGCTACGCGCCGCGATTGCCGAGGCACATGGGATCAAGGCCGAACGCATCATCTGTGGCGCCGGGTCGGACGAGATCCTGAACCTGATCGCGCACGCCTATATCGGGCCGGGCGACGAGGCGATCTACACGCAGCACGGCTTCCTCGTCTACCCGATCGCGATCCGCGCTTCGGGCGGAATCCCGGTCGTGGCGCCTGAAAAGGACTTCACGACCTATGTCGATGCCATCATCGATCGGGTCAGCGAGAAGACGCGCGTGGTGTTCGTCGCGAACCCCAACAATCCGACGGGCACCTATGTGCCGTTCAGCGAGATCCGCCGCCTGCATGCGGCGCTGCCGCCGCGCGTGCTGCTGGTGCTGGACGCGGCCTATGCCGAATATGTGCGCCGCAACGACTATGAGAGCGGCATCGAATTGGTCGGGCAGTCGTCCAACGTCGTGATGGCGCGGACCTTTTCGAAGATCCATGGCCTTGCCGCGCTCAGGATCGGCTGGATGTATGGCCCGCCCGAGGTCGTCGACGCGCTCAATCGCATCCGTGGACCGTTCAATGTCTCGGCGCCGGCTATCGCAGCCGGTGCGGCCGCTCTGTCCGACCGGGCCCATGTCGAGAGCGCCGTCGCTCACAATGAGGAATGGCTGCCGCGCGTGACATATGCTCTGGAGGGTCTCGGCCTTCAGGTCACGCCCAGCGTCGCCAATTTCGTGCTGATTCACTTTCCGGGCACGAAGGGCAAGACGGCGGCCGAGGCGGACGACTATCTGCTGTCGCACGGTATCGTGTTGCGCCGGGTCGCGAGCTATGGCCTGCCGGATGCCCTGCGCATGACGATCGGCACGGCCGAGGCCAATGAGGCGACGATCGCGGCGCTGCGCCATTTCATGCACGGCGCCGGCTGATGGCGGATCCACTGTTTCCGCGCCTTGCGCTGATCGGCATCGGGCTGATCGGCGCCTCGATTGCGCTGGCGGCGCGCCGTGCCGGCGTGGTGGGCGAGATCGCGATCCACACGCGCAGCCCGGCAACGTTGAAGCGGGCCGAGGAACTCGGTCTCGGCGACGTCTATTGCTCGACGGCCGTCGAAGCCGTGAAGGATGCCGATTGCGTCATCGTTTGCGTCCCCGTTGGCGCCTGCGAGGGCGTCGCGATCGAGATCGGGCCGCATCTGAAGACCGGTGCCGTCATATCCGATGTCGGCTCGGTCAAGGCCGCGGTGATCCGCGCCATGGCGCCGCATCTGCCGCCGACCGTGCATTTCATTCCCGGCCACCCGCTGGCGGGCACCGAGCATTCGGGCCCGGATGCGGGCTTCGCCGAACTGTTCCAGAACCGTTGGACCGTGCTCACGCCGGCGCCGGACGTCGATTCCGAGGCCGTCGCGCGGTTCACGGCCTTCTGGCGGGCGCTCGGTGCCAATGTCGAGGCGATGTCGGCCGAGCACCATGATCTCGTGCTTGCGATCACCAGCCATCTGCCACATCTGATCGCCTACAATATCGTCGGCACGGCCGCGGACCTCGAATCGGGCCTGCGCTCTGAAGTGCTGAAGTTCTCGGCCTCCGGCTTCCGCGACTTCACGCGCATCGCGGCCTCCGATCCGACCATGTGGCGCGACGTCTTCCTGAACAACAAGGACGCCGTGCTCGAGATGCTGGGCCGGTTCAACGAGGACCTGGCGCTCCTGACCCGCGCGATCCGCAATGGCGACGGCGATACGCTGTTCGACCTGTTCACCCGCACGCGCGCCATCCGCCGCTCGATCATCGCCATCGGCCAGGATACGGCGGCTCCGGATTTCGGCCGGCGCGACCACAAGCCGGCGGAATAGGACGCCTTTCGTCTTCAGCCCTCGGCGGTTTTCGCGAGCTTCAGTGGCGGGATCGTGCCGAGCGGGATGAAGCCGACCGTGGCGCGGCCATCCTTGATGGTGACCGTCGTCTCGCGCCAGGTCTTGCCGTCGACCGTGACGGGCTTCAGGAAGGCGGCGAGCGGCCCGATGATGCGGGCGACCTGGTCGCGATGGCCCGGCCGGATCGCCTCGATGAGATCAGGAAGCTTGTCGAGCTGATCGACGCGGACGGCAACGCGGCCGGAGACAAGACCGTCGGGTGAGACAGTCAGATCGCCAGAGGCGACAGCCATGAAGCCGCCGACATCCACGCCCAGCCGATCGAGCTTGACCTCGCCGCCGGCAGCGAGCCAGGCCGCGACGGGATCGACCGTCTCGTCGCGATGGGCCGGCAGGGCGCCGGGCAGGATGGCATGGACATCGCCGTTCAGCGTCGGCAGGGCAGGCGCTCCGGGAAGCATCGCGGCCAGACCCTGCGCCGTCGACCAGATTTCGAGCGCGGTGGCGTCGCCGTCAGCCTGAAGCAGATGCAGTTCGCCGTGCTTGGCCTTCAGATCAGTCGCTGCGATGAGCTTGTCCGGGCTTTCGAGCGAGATATCGAGATCGTCGACGACGCCCGAGAAGCGCTTCAGCCGGCCGGACAGGCCGACGCGCAGACTGGCCTTGGCGGCGCTCCATTCGGCATTGACGCCGAGGCCGTCATGCAGGCGGAGCACGAGCGGGCCTTGTGCCGCGGCGAGCAGATGGGTTGGATTATAGGCGAGCGCAATGGCCTCGACGGCACTGACCCGAGCCGATAGCCCGCTGTCCGGCAAAGTGATGGCGGCGGGCGTGCAGTTCAGCACGAAACGGAATGGAAAGCCGCTGATGCGCTCGCTTTCGCAGGCGAACGACCCGCCCTGATCGGCGACATCCTGCTGGATCGCAGCAAGGCGGCCCTCGGCATAATGGCGAATCGCGAACCAGCCCGCACTCCAGAGCGCTACAAGAAGCAGCGCCGCCAGGATGATGAGCTGAAAGCGCCGGCGCGCGGGCTTTGCTGGTGGCGCTTCGGTCGGATCGGCCTTGGGCGCGTGGTCCATATCCGTTGCGATCGGCTCGTCCGGTTCCGCCGGTGTCGTCATCCGCTTAACTCCGTTGAACTTGCCGTCCCGCGCTGTTACGCGAGAGCGCTGCCGTTCCGGGGACGTCACTCATGTCCGATTTCTGGGTTTTTGGCTATGGCTCGCTGATGTGGCGGCCGGGGTTTCCCTATGTGGAAACGCGCCCCGCCCATCTTCACGGCGAGCATCGCGCGCTCTGCGTCCTTTCCTTCGTCCATCGGGGGACACGGGAACATCCTGGCCTCGTATTGGGGCTCGATCGAGGCGGTTCCTGCCGGGGGGCCGCGTTCCGTGTCGCCGATGAGGATCGAGATACCGTGCTGGCCTATCTGCGCGAGCGCGAACTGGTGACGAACGTCTATCTGGAGGTCGAGCGCAACATTCGGCTCGAAGGTCCGGAGCGTCGTTACGTCAAGGCGCTGACCTATGTCGTCGATCGCGAACATGAGCAATATGCCGGAATGTTGAGCCGCGAGGCGGTGCTCGAGCGGGTGCGCGACAGCGTCGGCGTATCGGGGCGGAACCGTGACTATGTCACCGCGACTGCCGAACATCTTGCCGGCGCCGGCATTCGCGATTCGCTGCTTTCCTGGCTGGCGGAGGAACTGCGCTAGGCTGTTCCGGCCACGGCGAGCGCGGAGATGCGCGTCTGCGCTTCGGCCGGGATAGGCGGCGGATTGGTGCTCGCGGCTGCCTCGGCCATCAGGTGGTCGGTCGCGGGTTCGATCCGTGCGATCAGGGTCGAGAGGAACGTCTTCGAATCGAGCCCGGGCTGGATCGGGTCGAGCACTTCAATGATGATCGTGCCGGGATAGCGCAGGAAGCTGCGGCGGGGCCAGTAGAGCCCGGCATTGAGCGCGATCGGCACCACAGGAACCTTGAGTTCGCGGTAGAGGTGGATGATGCCGAATTTGTAGTCTGGCGGGGCACCGGCAGGCCGGCGCGTGCCTTCGGGGAAGAGAATCACCTGCCGGCCGGCTGCAGCGGCCGCCTTCGAATCGGCCGCAAGCTTGCGGAGCGCTTTCGAGCCGCCTGCGCGATCGACCGGAATCATGCCGGCCTTCCATGTGTACCAGCCGAAGAGCGGAATCAGCATCAGCTGCCGCTTCATGACGAAGGTCGGATCGCTGAGCAGCGGGAAGAGCGCCATCGTCTCAAAAGCCGACTGGTGCTTGGGCGCGATCAGCGCACCGCCCTTGGGCAGCTTCTCCAGCCCCCGCACCTCGATCTTCGTGCCTGCGACGACGCCAAGCGCCCACATGGACGCGCCGGTCCAGAATTTGACGACCGCTATGGCCGCGCGGTGCGGCAGGAAGAAGAAGAAGGGCAGGGTGACGATCAGGATCGCCGCCATGATCAGGTAGAAGACGATCTGGTAGGCGAGCGAGCGAATGATGAGCATGATGGGGCTCTGCGTCGGCGTCGGAACAACGGCGTCAGCGCAAAACCTCGTTCGTCGTCGCGGTGGCGGCAGCAGTCGATTCGGTGCTGCGCGCGCTCCGCGGCGCCTTGAAGGCAAGCCGCGCACGAGCGACCGTATACTTCACGTATTCGCTCAGGAGAAGCTTTACCGAGCTTGGATGACGCCACCAGCGGTCCATATCGAGCTGCGGGTTCCTGACCGGATAGGGGATGAGTTCGACATCGGGCATGGCGCCATGGAGTTCGGCCATGCTGCGCGGCATGTGATAGTCGCTCGTGACGACGATCAACGAATGGAAGCCGCGCCGTTCGACCCACGCGCGGGCCTCGTCGGCATTGCCGATCGTGTCGCGCGCGGAGTGCCCGAGCTCGACGCGCTGGTCGAGCGAAGCGCGGTAGCTGGCCTCGACGGCCGTGGCGATGTCGCGGCGTCCGACCGACGGGTTGACGCCCGATATCAGCAGCCTTTCGGCACGATTGTCGGCCAGCAGCGCCAGTGCGCCGTCGATTCGGGCCGTGCCACCCGTCAGCGCAACAATCCCTTCGGCCCGCACGTCGCCCGGCTCGGCGAAATGCGACACCTGCCGCTCGAAGCGGAGGAAATCGATGCCGAGGAGAGCGATCATCAGCAGCGCGAGGAAGCTAAGGCCGCGACGCAGCCTGCCGTGGCGCGGATTCCTGCCCGTTGCGCGGGCCGCACCGCTCCGCCCGCCGGGGAGGGCGGGGTCGCCAAAAGTGAGCTGGGAACGGGCAGCATCCATCATCCAATCAAGATGGTAGCAGAATAAGGCCATGGCTTGGCAAGAAGATCGCGTAGCGGCGCGTCAGGGCGGCGGCTCGTTCTCGGCAGGGTGGTCTCATTCGATCGAGGCGAGGTGCCGGTAGACGGTGAGGCGCGAGGTAATCGCCGTCATGATCGCGATCAGGATCGCGATGGCGAGCGCGCCGAGATAGCCGGTCGGGCCGATGGCGAAGCGACCGAACAGCGCCGAGACCTGGTCTCCCTCGGGCGTCGCGACCGAGCGACCGATGAAGAAGCTCAGGACCGCGAAGAGGATGGTCGCGCCGGCAGCGCCACAGAGCCCGCCCTTGAGGCCCAGGAGCAGGAAATGACGCTGGAATTCGCGGGCCGTGAAGCTCGCCTCGGCGCCGACATAATGGAGCACCGCCACGATATCGCGATTGGACGCCATCGCGCCGCGCGTGGCGAAGACGACCGAGAGCACCGTCGCGACAAAGACAAGTGCCAGGATGGAGAATCCGATGATGACGGTTGCGTTCGCCATCGTCTTCAGCCGGTCGGTCCAACTGCGATGGTCATCGAGGCTCGCGCCTTTGACGCCCTGCTGCAATTGGGCGGAAAGCGCCGCGAGGTCGACACCGTCCGGATCGGACAGTTCCACGACGATCAGGCGCGGAATCGGCAGGTCGCTCATGTCGAGGCCGCTGCCGAGCCAGGGCTCGAGCAGCTGCGCATTCTCCCAGCTCGACAGCGCCCGAGCGCTCGCCACGCCGGGCACGGCCGTCGCGATCGCTGATGCCTTGGCGGCTTCAGCATCCGTATCGACGCCTTCGACGGGCCGAACCTGGATCGTGATCTCGCGGACGATGTCGGACTGCCAGTCGAGCGAGGCGTCGCGCACGAGCGATACCGCGCCCAGCGTCAGGCAGGCGAGGAAGCTCATGATCGCGACGACGATCGTGAGCGATCGGCCGGCAATCGACTGGGCGGGAACGATCGGGCCGGGGCCAGCCGACTTCTGGCCCCTGCGCGACCTCGCCGGCATCAGGCCGCCTGCCATCCGGCCGAAAGACGTTGTCGTCGATCGCTTGTCAGTCATAGATCGACAATCGTCCTTCATGGAGCACGAGACGGCGCGCGTCGAACTGGTTCATGAGCCCGATGTCATGGGTGGCGATGACGACCGACGTGCCGAGGCGGTTCAGCTCGACGAAGAGGCGGAGCAGGCGCTTGGCGAGCGGCGGATCGACATTGCCCGTCGGTTCGTCGGCAAGCAGGATTTCCGGCTGGCCGATCAGCGCGCGCGCGATCGCGGCGCGCTGTTTCTCGCCCCCGGAAAGAACCGGCGGCAAGGCCTGAACCCGGTCGCCGAGGCCAACCCATTTCAAGAGCTCTATCACATCGGCCCGATAGCTCGCCTCTTCACGGCCGAGCACGCGCAGTGGCAGCGCGACATTCTCGAAGGTCGTCAGATGGTCGAGCAGGCGGAAATCCTGGAAGACGACGCCGATACGGCGCCTGAGCGACGGCAGCTCGGTCTTGGGGAGGCTCGCCACGTCACGATCAAAGACGGTGATCAGGCCGCGAGTCGGCTTCAGCGACAGGAACAGAAGGCGCAGGAGGGTCGACTTGCCGGCACCGGAAGGGCCGGTCAGGAACTGGAAGGATTTCGGCGCGATCTGGAACGAGAGGTCGCGCAGGACCTCGGCTCCCATTCCGTAGCGCAAGCCGACATTTTCGAAGCGGATCACCTGATCGTCCCTGTTTCCGCCCTCATCAGCCCCTCGTGACCGGGATCCACCGATCCGGTCCGGTCGTGCCGGATGGCGGGTCCCGCCGTTTCGTTTACCATGTCAGCATCGGCGTTAACGATTTGCCAATACTCCGCGGTTCATGACGTGGAAATGCCATTCGATCAAGGCAAAGACACGGCGGCTCCCCGATCGCGATGCCCCTGTCTTTTTGCCGTCCGGTCGGGGCGAGGGCAGATGAGCATGTGGCCAATCGGTGAGAGAGCGGGACGTCGAGCGGCTCCGGCGCAGCCCAGACCGGCGCGATCGGCACAATTTGGCGGCAAAGCCGCCGGATATCGCGACCGCAGGCTTGTGCTTTTGGCGGAAGGCGGTCAGGACATCCGGGCTTGGTCCAGGGGACCGGTCGGGGTTTTTGCCTTGCCCGTGATGTCCCCGAGCTTCGAAACGAGGATTGCGCCGCGACCGGACCGAGCCTTCCGGGTTGTGGCGCGCTTCGCCGGCACGGCGACGGAAGGAACTGATTGATGCCCGTGGTTCGTGGCCGGTCTATCCGGATACTGTACGACATTGACACCATCGCAGCGCGCAACCGCGAACTCGCGGCCGAGATTGCGGAGGCCGGCTATCACGATCTCCTGGTGATCTCGATCCTCAAGGGGAGCTTCGTCTTCGCGGCCGACCTGATCCGGGCGCTGCACGAGGCGGGTCTGGCGCCGGAGGTCGAGTTCATCTCGCTGTCGAGCTATGGCGCCGGTACGGAATCGAGCGGCAAGGTCCGCGTCGTCAAGGACATCGAGAGCGAAGTCGCGGGTCGAGACGTTCTTCTCATCGACGATATTCTCGAATCGGGCCGCACGCTCTCCTTTGCCCGCCAGCTGATGGTCGAGCGCGGTGCGCGCCGGGTCGGCGTGGCGGTGCTCCTTGAAAAGCCGGGCAAGCGGGTCGTCGAGACCAAGGCCGATCATGTCGGCTTCGTCTGCCCGGATCTGTTTGTGGTCGGCTACGGCATGGATGCGGCGCATGCGTTCCGCGAACTGCCGTTTGTCGGCGTGGTCGAGGACTGAGAGGCACGGGACTAAGGGGCGCGATGGCACGAATTCTTGTCACGGAAGATGATGATGCGGTGCGGAGCTTTGTGGCGCGGGCGTTGACGCTCGACGGCCACAGGATCGTCACTGCCGAGGATGGCGCCGACGCGCTCGACGTGCTTCGCCGTGAGGCCGGGGCCTTCGACCTTCTGCTTTCGGATATCAAGATGCCGATGCTGGACGGCATAGCACTTGCGCTCGAGGCCGCGCCCGAGTTCCCGAACCTCACAATATTGCTGATGACCGGCTTCGCCGACCAGCGCGAGCGGGCCGAGGAGCTCGACCGCATCGTCCATGATGTCGTGCCGAAGCCGTTCTCGCTGGCTGAAATCCGCCACGCGGTCGGTGGCGCGCTGGCCGCCGGCCGTATGCGCCTCGGCGGCGCCGAGACGGCTGCCGCCATTCAATAGGGCTCGAGCAGCCGCTCCAGATAGTCGCGCTCGATCAAGGGGCGCGCTGCATCACCCAGGCGCTTGCGGATCGCGTCGAGGATCTCGCGGGCGCGCTGGGTATCGATCGCGTCGGGAACCTTGACCGACGAGCCGAGGTCCGTGCCCCGGCTTTGTTGGCGCCGACCGAGCGGATCCTGTCCCTGGCCGCGCGCCGTCCCGGTACCGGGCTGCGTACCCGTGCCGTTCTGCCGCGCCATCTGCTCAGCCAGACTGCGCGCGCCGTCGCGTAGCGCCTGCAGCGCCTCGCCCTGCGGCCCGACCGCCTGTCCCGGCTGGCCCTGCCCGAGTTGATCCGTCGCCTCGCCCATGGAGCGACCGGCTTGGCCGAGCTTGCCGTCGGGCTTCATGCCCTGGCCTTCCATCTGCTTCTGCAGGTCCTGCAGCGCCTGGGCGAGGTCCTGCTGGCCTTTGCGGAGCGCATCGAGAGCCTGCTGGCGTTCCTGCGGCGTCATGGGCTGCTGTTCGGCGCCGCTGCCATCGGTGTCGGGATCCATCTTGAAGGTCTTGTCCATCAGCTCCTGCTGGCGACGGATCATCTCGCCAAGCTTGTCGAGCGCCTGGTTCATCTCACCCTGCTGGCCCTGTTGCTGCTGGGCCTGCTGTGAACGACCAGCCTCCAGATTCTCCATCATCTGTTGCAGCTCGCTCAGCATTTGCTGCGCGGCCTCCTTCGAGCCGGTCTTGGCGAGGTTCTCGATCTGGTCGAGCATCTTCTGCAGGTCTTCCGGCCGCAGCATCTGGGCGTTCGGGTTCGCGGCCTGCTGGTTTGCCTGCGGGTTCTTCTGCGCCTGCTCGGCCAGGGCCTGGAGATATTTGTCCATTGCGGCGCGGAGATCCTGCATCGCCTTTTCAAGTTCGGCGTCCGAGGCGTTGTTCTCGATCGCCTTGCGCAATGCTTCCTGCGCCTGCCGCAGATCCTGCGCCGCAAGCGACAGATCGCCATCCTCGATGCCGAGCGCGATTTCCCAGAGGAAGTCGACGACGCTGACCAGATCGGCGTCATCGCGAGCGCCGGTCAGGCGGTGATAGGCAGCGCGCAGGGACAGATAGACGCCGTCCTGCTGGAACTTGGACGGGTCGACGGTGATCGCGTCGAGCGCCATGGCGACATAGCCGGCCTTGTTGGCGTCGAGCGCCAGCGTGCGGCGTTGTTCGACGACAGCGCGCGCCAGCGGATTGTTGAAACGCCGGGCCGGCAGCACAAACTCGATCGGCGCGCTTTCGCCGGTCTGGTTCATCTCGTCGGTCGCGACCAGCGTCATGCGGACTTTGGCGCCGGCCCAGGGATGCGCGCTCAGGTCGCGTATGGTCTCGCCTGTGCCTTCGCGCATGCGCAGCCGCGGCAGGTTCAGCGGCAATTCCGGCGCCTCGACGAGCGGCCGCGCGCCATCGCCGGTCGTGGGATCTGCATTGACGATGAGGCCCTTGGCGGAGACGACGCCGTAATCGTCGCTGACCGAGTAGGCGAGCGACAGCGAGCCGCTGGCCGTCGCGCCGGGTTCGCGCGTCGGGCTGATCTTCGGCGGCTCGTCGGGCGTGACCGCGAAGCTCCAGCCCATCATCGTCGTGCCGTTGCGATCGATCCTGACCGTGCTGTCTCCGACCAGCGTCAGACGGCGCTCCGCCGGTGCGCCGGTCGGGCCCGCCTTGTCCGCCGGGGCAACATCGAGCGGAACCGGCCGGCCGTCCTTGGTGAGGGCCGTGACACCGAGATCGGCGGTGTCGGGCATGCGGATGGTGACGGTGGAACCCTGCGGCACCGTGATGGCGCGCTCGGACTCTGCCGCAACAGGTCGGTTCACGTCACCGGTCAGGAATATCGGGGGATGGCCGGTATAGGCCGGCGGCGTGACCCAGGCATCGATGCGGGGCGCCGCCTCGGCCATGATCGTGGTCGGCCGCACGGCATCCGCGAGCCGGCCGCCGCGATCGGGTCCGGCCGCGATGAAGGTCACGAGCAGCAACAGCGGCACCAGGAAGCGCAGCGCATAGGGGTCGCGGCGGTTCATGCCCGGCGCGGGCCAGCCGGCCTTGAGCTGTTGCAGGCGTTCGAGCAGGCGCAATCGGTGGGCACGCCACAGCGCCAGCGTCAGTTCGTCCTCGGTCGGATGCGAGAGAGGATCGTCGAAGGCAACCGCCGGACGATGAGCCTCGCCGCTTTGCCGTGCGACGCGCGCCAGCGCTTCATCAGGGCCGGGCCAGGCGACGTGGCGAAATCGCAGCGCCAGAAAGAGCAGAATGGTGCCGAAGAGACCCAGCAGGCCGAAGCGCGCCAGCTCAGGCAGCGCCGTCCAGATGCCGAGCCAGGACAGGATGAGGAAGACGCCGACGGTGCAAAGGATCGGAACGATCAGGGGCCAGACGCGCTCCCACAGAAGTGCCGCCTGTGCACGCCCGCCCGCCGCTGCAATGCGCCGGCGGGCCATGGCCTCTGCGGCCGGGGGAAGGTCCCGTCGAATAGCGGGGCCGTTCTGGTCGTTTTCCCTAGCGGGGTCGGTCATCACCGCTCCGTCTCGTCCTCCGCGCCCGCCACGACAAGCACTCTAGCAAGAGAGCTGGTGCAGCGCGACCCTAAAGGCAAGACGTCGATTTCAAATGCGTTCCGTCCGGATGTCCGGGCGGAACGCCATTCGACGCCGTGTCGGCGCCGCTTCTTATGTTAGCGCATGCCGCCGGAGGCGAGCAGGAGCTCACCCGTGAGCCAGGCGGAATCGGACGAGGCGAGGAAGACCGCGATCGTGCCGATATCGGCCGGCTGACCTATACGTCCGAGCGGAGTCTGCGCGACCAGCTGCTTTTCCATGTCGCTGCCGACTATGCCGGCCGCATGCGTGCCTTCGGTCTCGACGCCGCCCGGATTGATCGAGTTCACGCGGATGTTCCGGCCGGCGAGTTCCTTCGACAGCACATGCGTAATCGCGTCGACGGAAGCCTTGGTCGCCGTATAGATGGCGGTATTCGGCATGGGGAGTTGGCTGATGGTCGAGCCGATATTGATGACGCTGCCACCATCGGCGTTGAAGTGCTTCACACCTTCCTGTGTCGTCAGCAGCAAGCCGAGCACATTGGTGTTGAATTGCCGGTGGAACTCGTCTTCCGTGACGGCCTCGAGCGCCCCGAACTGGTAGACACCGGCATTGTTCACCAGAATGTCCACCGCGCCATAGGCCGTCTTCGCTTCGTCGAAAAGCCGCTTCACGTCGGCTGCCTTCGAGATGTCACCCTGGACGGCGACGGCCTTGCCACCCTTGCTCTCGATATCCGCGACGACGCGATCGGCACCTTCGCGGCTGGAGGCGTAGTTCACCACGACCGAAGCGCCGGCGGCCGCCAGTTCCTTGGCGATGCCCGCCCCGATGCCCTTCGATGCGCCCGTCACGACCGCAACCTTGCCTGTCAGTTTGCTCAACTCATCCACTCCTGTTGGGTTCGAGTTGATTAGACAATTAGATAATCATCTAATCATTACAAGTGCGACAGGTGTGTCGGAGAGCTACTTCTTTTCAGATTTCCGAAAGCTGGCGCAGATAGGCGTCGAGAACGCCACGCTTCAGCACGAGGCTCGCGAACTTGCCCTCGCGCACGATCTCGATCAGGCCCGCATTCTCCAGCTCTTTCATGTGATGCGACATCGTCGCCGCACTCACCTTCTGGCTCTGGACAACGCAGCTGCAGGCAACCGGTGCACCAGCGGCGCCGATTTCCTTCAGGATCTGATAGCGCCGGGGCTCAGCCAGCGCCTTGGAGATGAGCGTGAACTGCCGATCGCTGAGGCGCAGGCGCTCTCCCGTTGCGGCATTCGAGGATGAAATGAACGTGTCGGCGTTCGTCATCCAGCCTATATCGGCCCTGTGCGGCGCCTTGGCAATGCGCGTTGCCCCAGGATCGACCGCGGGTCGCGCCACCAAACGACGTTCGCTAAGGCAGCCAGGGCGGCAGGCGGTCCATGCCGATCAGTTCCTCATAGGTCTGGCGCGGGCGGATCACGGCGAAGCGGTCGCCATCGACGAGAACCTCGGCAGCGAGCGGATGGGTGTTGTAGGTCGAACTCTGCACCGCGCCATAGGCGCCCGCCGTCATCACCGCCATGAGGTCTCCCGGGTTGACCGCCGCGATCGTGCGATCGAGCCCGAGATAGTCGCCGGTCTCGCAGATGCCGCCGACAATGTCCGCCTTCATGGTCGGCGTCGCGATGCCGGGCAAGCGCACGGGGCGAATATCGTGATGCGCCTCGTAGAGAGTCGGGCGGATGAGATCGTTCATCCCGGCATCGACGATGACGAAGTTCTTCGCCGCGCCTTCCTTCACATACACGACCTCGGCGACGAGGATGCCGGCATTGCCGACGATCAGACGGCCCGGTTCGAACAGGATCTTGGCGCCCAGATTGCCGAGCCGCTTCCTGACGATGGCCGCGAAGGCCATCGGGTCCGGCGGTGCCGGATCGTCGAGGCGGTACGGTATGCCGAGGCCGCCACCGCCATCGACATGCTCGATCGTGTGGCCGTCTTCGCGCAACTCGCGGACGAGGTCGGCGAGCAGCCCATAGGCCGTGTCGAACGGCTCCAGATCGGTGATCTGGCTGCCGATGTGCATGTCGACGCCGATGATGCGAATGCCGGGCAGCGCGGCGGCGTGGGCATAGACCGCCCGTGCGCGCTCATAGGGGATGCCGAACTTGTTCTCGGCCTTGCCCGTGGTGATCTTGGCGTGGGTCTTCGCGTCGACGTCGGGATTGATCCGGATCGAGACCGGAGCGTGCAGCCCCTTCGAGGCCGCGACCTCGGAAATCTGGACGAGCTCCGGCTCCGATTCGACGTTGAAGCAGTTGATGCCGGTGTCGAGCGCGAAGGCGATCTCGCGCGCCGTCTTGGCGACGCCCGAAAACACGATCTTCTCCGGCGGGCAGCCGGCGGCGAGCGCGCGGCGCAACTCGCCCTCGGAGACCACGTCCATGCCCGCGCCCTCATTGATGAGCGTACGCAGAACGGCCTGGTTCGAATTCGCCTTCATGGCGTAGCAGACCAGCGTGTCGAGCCCGGTCAACGCCTCGCGGAAGACACGAAAATGGCGCGTCAGCGTCGCGGTCGAATAGCAATAGAACGGGGTGCCGACGGCGGCTGCGATCTCGGGGACGGGCACGCCCTCGGCATGGAGGACGCCGTCGCGATATTCGAAATGATTCATGGTGGATCGGCGACCGGCACGCCGCCGCTTTCATTCGTGGTGTCGGGAGCGGCTGGGCCTCGGCCCGTCCGCGATCAGATCAGCTTGTCGATCCAGAGTTTTCGGTCCGGGCGCAGCGGGACCGAAGTGTCGACCTTCTCGCCGCGCTTCTGCGCTTCGGCCGCACTGGTTGCCTGAGCGCCGCTCGGCGGCGGCTCCAGCGGCCCCTTGACGCCACAGCCGGCGAGGGTCAGGGCGGCGAGGAAAAGAACGATACGGGTCGAGGCGGCCAAGGCGACGTCTCCAGGAATTTCCAGATGGCGGCGCATCTTATCCGATCGCGCCGCCGCGTCATTGCCGAAGTTGGCTCAGCGGCGCTTCTCGCGCGCCAGCGCGTTCTGCCAGCGCTTGGCCTGCGACCGCACATTCTTCGGCGAAGTCCCGCCATAGCTCGTACGGCTGCGGACCGATTTGTCGACGGTCAGCACCGAATAGACGGCATCGGTGATCGCGGGGTGCACGGCCTGCATGTCGGCAAGCGGCACCTTGGTCAGCTCGATATCGCGCTCCGACGCGATCGCAACGATGCGTCCCGTCACGTGATGGGCTTCGCGGAACGGCATATTGAGCGCGCGCACCAGCCAGTCGGCGAGATCGGTCGCCGTCGCAAAGCCGGAGCCAGCCGCCTTCTTGAGGTTCGCCGCCTCGGGCTCCATGTCGAGCACCATGCCGGTCGCGGCCGCGATGGCGAGTTCCAGGCTCTCGAAGGCGTCGAAGGCCTGTTCCTTGTCTTCCTGCATATCCTTCTGATAGGCGAGCGGAAGACCCTTCATGACGATCTGCAGCGCGGTCTGCGCGCCGATGATGCGCCCCGTCTTGGCGCGCACCAGTTCGGCCGCGTCGGGATTGCGCTTCTGCGGCATGATCGACGAGCCGGTCGTGAACTTGTCGGAAAGCTTGATGAAGCGGAATTGCGCCGAAGACCAGATCACGATCTCCTCGGCGAAGCGCGACAGGTGGATCGCACAAAGGCTCGCAGCGGCCAGCGCCTCGATGACGAAATCGCGGTCGGAGACGCTGTCGAGCGAATTGGCCGTCGGACGGTCGAAGCCGAGCGCCTTGGCGGTGTCGAAACGGTCGATTGGAAAGCTCGTGCCGGCGAGCGCCGCGGCGCCGAGCGGATTCTCATTCAAGCGCCTGCGCGCATCCTGGAAACGGCCGCGATCGCGCCCGATCATTTCGACATAGGCGAGGAGATGATGGCCGAAGGTGACCGGCTGCGCGCTCTGCAGATGGGTGAAGCCCGGCATGACCTGGCCGGCATGGAGAAACGCCTTGTCGGCGAGCGCGATCTGAAGCTCGCGCAGCGCTGCGTCGACAGCATCGATCGTGTCGCGGACCCAAAGCTTGAAGTCGGTCGCGACCTGGTCGTTGCGCGAGCGCGCCGTATGCAGGCGGCCTGCGGGCTCGCCGATCAGCTCCTTGAGGCGCGATTCGATATTGAGATGGATATCTTCCAGCGCCCGCGAGAATGTGAACGTGCCCGCTTCGATTTCTCGCAGGATCGTGTCTAGACCCGCTACGATCTTTTCGGCATCGTCCGCGCCGATAATGCCCTGGCGGGCGAGCATCCGGGCATGCGCCTGTGATCCGGCGATGTCCTGGCGGTAGAGCTTCTTGTCGAAGTCGATCGACGCGTTGATCTCTTCCATGATCGCGGCCGGGCCTTCGGAGAAGCGGCCGCCCCACATCGAATTGCTCATGAACACTCTCTTCGGAGGTCGGAACTAGATGGACGAAACGCGCGGCAAGACGCGTCTGCGAATGGTGATCGGTGTGGCGGCGATCGCGGGGATCGCCGCAGGTTTGGCGGCGGTATACGTGAGCGGGGCCTTGGATGGCAACGGCGGTGATCAAGCCTCTGCCGATTGCGCGCCTGCGGTCAAGGCTGCGGGCCTGCTGGCGCCGCTCGCCAAGGGCGACGTGGCGGCCTTCCAGGTCGCGACCGAACCCGTCTCGCTGCATGGATTGAGCTTCCAGAAGGCCGATGGCTCCAAGGCGACAATCGGCGATTTCGCCGGCAAGACCGTGCTGCTGAACCTCTGGGCGACATGGTGCGCGCCGTGCCGCAAGGAAATGCCTGCGCTCGATCGGCTCGAGGCGAGCAAGCCGGGCGACGATTTTTCCGTGGTGGCCGTCTCGATCGACACGCAGGACCCCGCGAAGCCGAAGCAGTTCCTGGACGAGATCGGCGTCAAGGCACTGGATTTCTACGGCGATCCGACGACGGGAATCTTCTCCGGCCTCAAGAGTCGCGCCATGGCCGTTGGCCTGCCGACGACCGTGCTGATCGACCGGAAAGGCTGCGCGCTCGGCGTGATGTCGGGCCCGGCCGAATGGGATTCCGAGGACGCCAAGGCGCTGATCGCTGCGGCGCGAACGAGTGTGTGAGACAAAAAACTAAGGGAGCCACGCGGCTCCCTTAGTCTGTAGTTCCCTCGCGGGAAGCGGACACCCTTACGGGGCCGTATGTGTTATCAATATACGCAATGATACGATCTCTTTCAATGTATACGGCCGGCGCTCAAGCTCTCATTCCGACGACGGCGGCAGCTTGGGCAGCAAGTCCAGCACGATCCGCAACAACGCGTGAAATTCGTCCTCCGGCATCCGAACGATGCCATTCTTGTCAGGCAACAATCGGCTGACGGCCACGGTGGTGGGCTTGTCGCAAATCGCCCAAGCAGCGCGGCCGTCTATGGTTGTCCGCAATGGAAATGCCAAGCGCGGATCCTGCTGCGCCTGTGTTGAACACGGAATGACCGTGACGGACCCAAACAGAGTGGCCCTGTAGGACAGGATGACCACAGGACGCCGTTTCCAGAACTCAGGCAGGTGTGCATCGAGCGGAAAATCACACCAATAGATCTGTCGGATCTTGGGTGCCGACTTCAGTCGTGGCGCTACACGAGGAGGCGGTTCCTGTTCCTCGGCCACCAGATAGCCCTTATCGCGTCGGGACGGGGTGCTCGCCGCGATAATCGTAGAAGCCGCGATTGGTCTTGCGGCCGAGCCAGCCGGCTTCGACATATTTCACGAGAAGCGGGCAGGGGCGGTATTTCGAATCGGCCAGCCCTTCATAAAGCACCTGCATGATCGAGAGGCAGGTGTCGAGGCCGATGAAATCAGCGAGCTGCAGGGGCCCCATCGGATGGTTGGCGCCAAGCCTCATCGCCGTGTCGATCGCCTCGACCGAGCCGACGCCCTCATAGAGCACGTAGATCGCCTCATTGATCATCGGCAGCAGGATGCGATTGACCATGAAGCCCGGGAAGTCCTCGGCGACGGCGACGGTCTTGCCGAGCTTCGCGACATAGGCTTTCGCGGCCTCGAAGGTCTCGTCGCCCGTTGCAATGCCGCGGATCAGCTCGACGAGCTGCATGACCGGGACGGGATTCATGAAGTGAATGCCGATGAACCGCTCCGGGCGGTCGCTCGCCGAGGCGAGGCGCGTGATCGAGATCGAGGAGGTGTTGGTCGCCAGCATCGCGTCCGGCCGCAGCACCGGACAGACCGACGCGAAGATCTTGCGCTTGACCTGTTCGTTCTCCGTCGCGGCCTCGATGACCAGATCGCAATCGCCGAGCGCGTCGACGGCTATTGCCGGCCTGACGCGCGCCATGGCGGCCTTGCGGTCATCCTCGGTGATGCGGCCTGAGTGAACCTGGCGCGACAACGTGCCGTCAATGGTCGCAAGACCCTTGATCACGCGCTCTTCGGCGACGTCGTGGATAAAGACGTCATAGCCCGCCAGCGCGCTCACATGGGCGATGCCGTTGCCCATCTGGCCCGCGCCGATGACGCCGATCGTTGAAATCGCGTTGCTCATGCTCGAAACGGGCCTCTCTTCTTTCGACATCACTTGGCGCCGGAACGCCGGCCGTGCCAATCGAGCACGGCCGTGCGGAATGTCAACCACTGCAGGCCGAGCTTAGCCCTTCAGCGCGGCGATGAAAGCCGGTACGGCCGAGAAAAGATCGTCGACCAGGCCGTAATCGGCAACCTGGAAGATCGGCGCGTCGGGATCCTTGTTGATCGCGACGATGATCTTCGAATCCTTCATGCCGGCGAGGTGCTGGATCGCGCCGGAAATGCCAACGGCGACATAGAGGTCCGGCGCGATGACCTTGCCGGTCTGGCCGACCTGGAGATCATTGCCTGCATAACCCGCGTCGACAGCCGCGCGCGAGGCGCCGATCGCAGCCTTCAGCTGGTCGGCGAGAGGGGCGATGACCTCGTTGAATTTCTCCGCCGAACCAAGGGCGCGGCCGCCGGAAACCACGATGCGCGCCCCGGCGAGTTCGGGGCGGTCCGAGGTCGAGAGATCCGCGCTGATCCAGCTGGAAAGGCCGGTGTCCGTCGGCACGCCGACGGTCTCGATCGGCGCATTGCCGCCCGTTCCGGTCGCAGGGAAGGCTGCGATGCGGACCGTGATCACGCGCTTCGGATCGTGGCTTTCGACCGTCTCGATCGCATTGCCTGCATAAATCGGACGCTCGAACACGGTTGGCGAGATGACCTTGGTGATCTCGGACACCTGCATCACGTCGAGCAGCGCCGCGACGCGCGGCAGCACGTTCTTGCCCGATGCCGTCGCAGGCGCGACGATCGCGTCATAGCCGTCGGCCAGCGAGACGATCAGCGCCGCGACTGGCTCGGCGCGGCGGTGCGCCAATTCCTCGTCGTCGGCGAGCAGCACCTTGGCGACGCCATCGAGTTGCGCGGCCTGCTCGGCCACTGCGCGGCAATGGAGTCCGGCGACCAGTATGTCGACCGGCGCGCCGAGGGCCTTTGCCGCGGTCAGGGTCTTGGCGGTCGCCTCGTTGAGGCTGTGATCGTCATGTTCAGCGATGATCAGCGTGGTCATGTCAGATGGCTCCCGCTTCTTTCAGCTTCGCCACGAGTTCGGCGGCGGATGCGACCTTGATGCCACCGGTGCGGCCTGCGGGCTCGACGGTACCGAGGACGGTGAGACGCGGCGTGACGTCGACGCCGAGCGCTTCCGGCGTCGTCTCGTCGAGCGGCTTCTTCTTGGCCTTCATGATGTTGGGCAGCGAGGCGTAGCGCGGCTCGTTCAGGCGCAAATCCGTTGTCACGATCGCGGGAAGCTTGAGCGCGATCGTCTCCGATCCGCCGTCGATCTCGCGGCTGACGGTGGCGCCGCCATCGGTGAGCACGATCTTCGAGGCGAAGGTCGCCTGCGGCCAGCCGAGCAGTGCCGCCAGCATCTGGCCGGTCTGGTTCGAATCGTCGTCGATCGCCTGCTTGCCCAGAATGACGAGGCCGGGCTCTTCCGCCGCGATGACGGCCTTCAGCAGCTTCGCGACCGCGAGCGGCTCGATGCGGGCGTCGGTCTTGACGAGAATGCCGCGATCGGCACCCATGGCGAGGCCGGTCCGAAGCGTTTCGGCCGCCTTGTCCGGGCCGATCGACACAACCACGACCTCGGTTGCAAGGCCGGCTTCCTTGATGCGCAACGCTTCTTCGACGGAAATCTCGTCGAAGGGGTTCATGGCCATTTTGACGTTGGCGAAATCGATGCCGGTCCCATCCGGCTTGACCCGGATCTTCACGTTGGCGTCGACCACCCGCTTCACGGGTACAAGGATCTTCATATCGGCAATCGTCCCCAGTTCGGGCGCGCCGGCTCATGACCAGTTGGCCGGCTTTCGGCGCGGGACCGTATCGGCGGTATCCGGCCAAGTCAACGCGCGCAGGACCGCTTGGAACGGCTCAAATCACCGGTTCAGCGGCGATCAGAGCCGGCTCGTCGCGCGCGAGCAGGGGAACGCCGCGCCGGCGCATGACGAGGATCAAGACTGCGCCGGTCAGGAAGCCGCCGAGATGGGCCGCCCAGGAGATTTCGCCCGGGGGGCCGAACAAGAAGCTGTAGACCTGCCACAGGATCCAGAAGCCGAGCACCCAGACGGTGCGCAGCCTGAGCGGAATGCGGAAGAGCAGCAGGATCCAGATCTTCACGCGCGGATGCAGGATCAGATAAGCGGCGATGACGCCGGCAACCGAGCCCGACGCACCGATCAACGCCATGTCCGAGCCCGACGCAACGGCGACATGGGCAAGACCACCGCCGATCGCGCAGAGCAGGTAGAACACCAGGAACCGCACCGGCCCCATCGCATCCTCGACATTATCGCCGAAGACCCAGAGGAACAGCATGTTGCCTGCGAGATGCCAGACATCGCCGTGCAGGAAGCTCGACGTGATGAAGGTCAGATATTCCGGCGCATGGAAGATGCCGGGCGTGCGGACATGGATGCCGGCGAGCGTCGAGGGGATGAGCCCGAAGGCCATCACCGAGCGGGCCTCGGCCTCGGCATTGCCGCCGCCCTGATAGAGCAGGAAGATCAATACGTTGAGCACAACGATACTGCGCGTCACCCAGGGGAAGCGGATGTAGCGAAGCGGGTTCTGGTCGTGCAGCGGAACGAACATGGATCGTCTCTGCGCCTGCTCTTCGGCGGTTCGGTATCAGCGATTCTGGCCGGGCACCCACAGAACATCGCCCGAACCGCGATCATTCACGAATCGGGCCGCGACGAAAAGGAAATCCGATAGGCGATTGATATAGCGCATTGCCGATGGGCCGACTTCTTCTCGGGTGGCGAGTTCCACCATCAATCTCTCGGCGCGGCGGGCCACTGTCCGCGCGACATGGAGATGCGCGGCCGCCGCCGTACCGCCGGGCAGCACGAAGGAGCGGAGCGGCGCGAGCTCGGCATTGAGCAGGTCTATCTCGCCCTCCAGCCGCTCGACTTGATGATCGATGATCCTGAGCGCCTCCCGGCCGGGCTTGACGCTGGCGGGTGGCGTCGAGAGATCGGCGCCGAGGTCGAACAGGTCATTCTGGATACGCCCGAGCATGGCGTCGAGATCGGGAAAGGCCGCCAGATGAAGCCGAACCGTGCCGATCACGGAATTGGTCTCGTCGACCGTGCCGTAGCTTTCGACACGCAGATCGGATTTCAAGCGTCGTTCGCCCGCGCCGAGGCCGGTCGTGCCGTCATCGCCGGTCTTGGTGTAGATGCGGTTCAGGACCACCATCGCATTTCTCCTATTTCGAGGAGAAATAGAGCGCGGCCATCATGACGACGAGCGCCACGAATTGCAGGATCACGCGCCAGCGCATCAATGTCTGCGAGCGATTGGCCGATCCGCCACGCATCATGTTGATCAAGCCGAGGATCAATACGCCCGCGACTGCAATCAGCGCGATCGGTGTCAGGAAATAGAAGAAGCTGCTCATGGCTCTGCCGTAACGGGAATCGGATTTATTCCCTTATACGCGGGAAGCACGAAAGCGTGTCATGCAGCGCCGTCGCAGCGTCAGTTCAGGGCGAAGATGGAGACGTTGAGCAGCGTCGCGAACGAGACCCAGGCGAAGTAGGGTGCAAGCATCCAGGAAGCCGGCCGGTCGACCGGGTAAAAAAGCCTGATCGTCGCCGCAATGGCCACGAGCAGCGCGATGATGACGAAGATCGCGAGGCCGGGCGCATGGGCTGCGAAAAACGCCGCCGACCAGCCGATATTGAGAGCCAGCTGGATTGCGAACGCGATGGTGGCTTTGCGCCGGGTGGAGCCGGTGGCGCGAATCCAGACGCGCCACATGGCGATCGCCATCAGCGCGAACAAGGCGGTCCAGACCGGAGCGAATATCCAGTTCGGCGGATTGAAGGGCGGCTTGACGAGGTTCTCGTACCATCCGGGGATGTTCGGGGTCGTCAGCAGGGATCCGATCCCCGCGGCTGCAAAGCAGACGACCAGGCAGATCGCAAGAATAGCGATCGATGGCAGGCCCGATTGTTTCAGACCTTCAGCCTGATGTACCGCGCTCATGGACGACGACCCTTCATGGCAAAGCCTGAATCAATTCCGCCTCGGCCGTTTGGTTCCCGTCACGAATTGCCAGCGATGAGCTTGTCCATCAGCCTCGTCGGCAGGATCCGCTTCAGGAAGGCCGCGCCGCGCGTCAGCGTCGTGACGTGATAGCGCGCCCTCGGCCGTGGGCTTTCGAGCGCGTGGATCAAGGCCGCTGTCACGGCCTCCGGTCCGAGCTTGAATCGTGACGGGCGGCGGGTGCCGGTCAGTCGGGCGAGTTGCGACTGGTACTCGGCACGATGGACCGACGTCTCGACATCGACCGTCGTGCGGAAATTCGCGAGCGCGTTCTGCGTGAAGCGCGTGGCGATCGGGCCTGGCTCGATCAGCGAAACGTGGATACCGCTGCCCGCAAGTTCGATGCGCAGCGTGTCCGTCAGCCCTTCCAGCGCATATTTGGAGCCGACATAGGCGCCGCGATATTTGCCGGCGACGAGGCCGAGAATGGACGAACACTGGATGATCCGGCCACCGCCCTGCGCCCGCATGACCGGCACCATGCGGCGCGTCAGCGTGTGCCAACCAAAAAGGTTGGCCTCGAACTGGCGGCGCAGAACATCGGTTGTCAGGTCTTCGATGGCTCCGACCTGGCCATAGGCGCCGTTGTTGAAGAGTGCGTCGAGCTGACCACCGGTGGCCGCAAGTACGGCATCAGCGGCGTCGAGGATCGATGCTTCGTCGGCATAATCGAGCCTCAGAGAGTCCAGCCCCTCCGCCTGGAGGCGCGCCAGATCGTCGGCCTTTCGGGCGGTAGCGAAGACGCGCCAACCGCGCGCCTTGAGGGTTTGCGCCGCGTCATAGCCGATGCCGGACGAAGCGCCGGTGATCAGGATCGTGCGGGGCAGGGACATGCGAACACCTTCAGCATCGGCCACTTGCGGGGCCGCGCCGCGCGACGATGGCGGCTGATGCTATCTGCCATTGCCGGAGGGGCGCGGCAATGCGGGTCGATCGAGTCCGCGCTAGTGACAATAGCGGCTGTTCCCGTTCCGGCCGCGATGGCGCATGTCGAGATGGAGATGGTCTTCATGATAGCCATCCGAACCCGGGCCCAGCACCGTCATGAAAACGCTGCAGCCCTCTTCTCGCACCGCCTGGATGAAATCGCTGTCGCCGGGCTGGTCGTCATCCTTCTCGACCGTCACCCAGCGGCCACCAATCTCGAAGGCGCTGATATCGATCGCGTTCATGAAGGCATGCTCTGACAATTGCGCGCCGACGACACGGTTTCGGCCGCGACAGCTGTACGAATCCGCGACCCGCAGCGCCGTCACGGGCGCGCCGAACTTGGCCTGCGCTGCGGGCTGCACCTCTGTATCGAGCCAGCGAGCAAGCATGGTCGTCATCTCGCAATTGATCGTCGCGGCAGGCTGCAGCGCGACCTTGCCGTCGTCGAGCGCGGTCACGCTGAAAGGGTCCGGCGCGCCGCAGGCATCCTGCTGCACCGCTGGCATAGGCTTGGCAGCGATCTTGAGCCCGGCAAGTCCTGCCCGGCAGGCCGCGAACTCGGCCGGCGTGCTGGGGATCGCCGGCACGATCGGCGGAATGATCGCGGCGAGCATGACGCTCGGCTTGCCGCGTGGCAGCGGCACACCGTCCGCGCCATCCATGTCCTTGACCAGCGGCTCCATGGGTGCCGTCGCGTCGGGCGCGTGATCGTCCTGCTCGACCTCGGCCCGGTCGGGCACGATGACCGTGCCGAGCGGGATCGCGGAACTCGCCGTGGACGGCCAGTTCATCGGGGTCGCCAGCGCAGGCGGCGCGAAGGCCAGTTCGTCGGCCCGGTCGGACCAGGCGGGAGCGGCGCCCGCCATTGCGGCCGTCGCCGCACGGGCTCGCTCCGCGCGGATCGTGCCGTCCGGCGCAATGGCGACGGTCGCCACCTTTTCGATCCTGGCGGAGGGGGCCGGCGCAACGCCCGTCGGCTGGCCGGACGGAGAAGCGATCGCGTCCCCGCTGTCAGTCGGTTTCGCGCGCGGCGGCGGAACGGTCGCGACAAGCGGCGCTTCTTGCTCCGTCTGCGGTGCTTCCGCCTTGTCGGCCAAAGGCGCATCTGCCGGAAGGCCTGCGGGCGTCGTCTCGGCTGCCGTGGGCTTCGGCCGCGGCTTGGCGGTTACGACGGCTTTGTCGACCGGGGCTTCCACCTGTTTTTCAACTGTCTCAGGCGCTTTGGTCGGCTTGGTGCGGCGATGGGTCTTGAGCGGCTTCTGCTGAACGCGCGGGATGATCTTTTCGAAGAGCTGGTCCGGCGTGACCGCTTGAGCTGTGATCGGCATCGACACGGGCAAAAGCAGCGACACGGGCAGGAGCAGCGCGGCGAAACATGCCAGACGTCTGATCACTGCCCGTGTTCGCGCTGTCATGAGCCGCTCCCCCGCTAATCTCTCCGACTAACGCTGGACTGCATGATTTGGTTTCGCGGCACGGAGATCCTACCAGTCGAAGGCGTCGGTGGTCTGACGCCGCCCCACCAGCATTGCGTCGGCGACGAGACGGAGCGGCGCCCCGTCGACATCGCTCTCGCGCTTATCGAGCAGTTCGGCAAAGCGCACATAGATGCGCTCATATTCCTCGCTCGGTGCCTCGACGACGATCTTGCCGTCGATCTCCAGAATGGTGCCGCCCTTGTAGAGGCGGACTCTGCGGCCATCGCCGGTCTCGATCATCATGTGCCACTTCTCGTCGCCCTGTTCGCGCCAGTCGAAATCGGCGGTCAGCGTCGGATTGGCGGGATCGGCCGAGGAGAAGACGAGCTTGGCGCCGATCGGCGTCTGGCGATTGGCGGGATAGGTCAGCTCCGCACTCTTCACGAAGGGCGGCGTCGGCATGATCTTGACGAAGATCGAGAGCGCATTGATGCCGGGATCGAACACGCCGAAGCCGCCGGGCTCCCAGACCCAATCCTGCCCCGGATGCCACTTCTTCACATCCTCGCGCCATTCGATCCGGATCGACTTGACCCCGGCTTCGGCAAGCAGCGCCTTGGTGGCGTCGACGGCCGGATTGAATTGCGAATGCCAGGTCGCGAACAGCACGCGGCCCTTCGATGCGGCATAGGCCTCGAGGTCGGCAAACTCGGCGAGGGTTGCTGCCGGCGGCTTTTCGAGCAGAACATCCTTGCCGGCGTCGATCGCCTGACGGGCAATGGCGTGGCGGACATCCGGCGGCGTGCAGATCGCGACGGCCTCGATATCGGGCACGGCCGCATACATCTCCGCCGGCGTCTTGAAACTCGGCACCGCGCCATGGCCGAGGCCGCGCTGGCTGGTCACGCCGACCAGCTCGAAATCACTGTTCTTGTCGATGACCGGCAGATGCTGGTCCTGCGCGATCTTGCCGAGACCGATGATCGCTATCTTGTGCTTGGCCATGCCGGCTCCTCCCCTCTGTTCGTCTGCTCTGGCGAGCCTCACACTGCTTCTAGGATCAAAGCGGGTCGCGGTCGAGCCGTCGCTCAGAGGCCGACTCGGCTCGATCCGTGCCCCGTTCGATCAGGAACCGCAAGATCGGCGGCGCGGAGCGATCCTGGTTCACGAGAATGTGGCCGTCCTCGTGGCAGAGATGCGGGATGTCGATCGCCGCCATCGGGTCGGTCGCCTCGACCAGGAGCCGCGCACCGGGCGCCATCTGCGCGAGCATTTTCCGCGCCTTCAAGACGGGGAGGGGACAGGCGAGGCCGATGGCGTCGAGCCGGCGATCGTCCGGAGAGGGGGCGTGCGAGCCGACAATGGTGTTGCCCTGATCCATCCCTGATGTTGCATCCCGTTGCATTTGGCGCACTCGCGCGCTGCGATCTCGGCGAACGCTTTCTTAAGCCGGAGAGCATACGCACATTCGGCATCGTCGGCAGCAGGCCGGATGCTGGTCGTCGAGCTTCGCCTTGTGGATGGTCGAATGCGCGTTTCCGTTGCCGGTGTGATCGAGCGCTGGGCGCCGCGGCCGCTGCGCGCCCGGCTGGCCGGCCCCGCCGCCTGGGCTGATGGCGCGCTGCTCGGCGCAGATGATCGCGCCGTGGCGCGGCGGATCGCGCTCGCGACCTTCCTGGTCCGAATCGCCTCCGCCGTGATCGCCTATCTGAGCCAGGTCCTGCTCGCGCGCTGGATGGGCGATTTCGAATATGGTGTCTATGTCGTCGTCTGGGTCGGTGCCGTTATCATAGGCGGCCTCTCCTGCCTCGGCATCCAGACGGCGCTCGTCCGCTTCATCCCCGAATATGCCGCCCGCGGCGCATTCGATCTGCTGCGCGGCGTGATGCTCGGCAGTCGCCTCCACGGCATCGTCACGGCAACAATCGTGGCGGCGGCGGGCGTCGCCGGTGTGGCGCTCTTCCGTGCCGAGATCGCCCACTATTACCTGATGCCGCTCTATCTCGCGGCGATCTGCATTCCTATGCTGGCGATCGGCGAAATCCAGGACGGGCTGGCGCGTGGCTTCAACTGGGCCGATCTCGCGCTTTGGCCGACCTTCATCATTCGGCCGCTGTTGATCATCGTGCTGACCTATGCCGCGATCCGGCTCGGCGGCGCGCCCGATGCGGTCACGGCCATGATCGCGGCGATCGTGGCGACGTGGCTGGTGGCGCTCGGCCAGATGGTCGCGATCAGCCGCCGCGTGCGCCGGACGGTGCCCGCCGGCCCGCGGCGCACCCAGTCGCTGCACTGGATCGCCGTGGCACTGCCGATCTTCCTCGTCGAGGGCTTCTTCAACCTGCTCACTAATGTCGACATACTGATCGTCGGCCAGTTGCGCCCGCCGGAGGAAGTCGCGGTCTATTTCGCGGCCGTGAAGACGCTGGCGCTGGTCCATTTCGTCTATTTCGCCGTCCGCGCTGCGCTGATGCCGCGCTTCTCGCAATATTACGCCTCGGGCGAACATGATCGCTTCGAGGCCTCGGTACGCGATTCGCTGCACTGGACCTTCTGGCCATCGGTCGCGGCGGTATTGCTGCTTTTCGTCTTCGGCCGGCTGCTGCTCGCCATGTTCGGGCCGAGCTTCGTCGGCGGCTATTCGCTGCTCTTCATCTTTGCGATCGGCCTGCTGTTCCGTGCCTCAATCGGCCCGGCCGAGAGCATTCTGACCATGGCGGGGGAGCAGCGCATCTGCGCGGCGGTCTATGCCGGCACCTTCCTCGTCAATCTGGTGCTGAACTACTCGCTGATCCCGCGCTTCGGCCTGGAGGGGGCGGCGATCGCGACGACGACGGCCCTGATCGTGGAAACGGTCGCCGTCTATTGGGCCGTCCGCTGGCGGCTCCGCCTGCGCTGCTCGATCCTGCACATCTTCAGCGGCAGCCTGCGGATTTTGCCGCGCGCGGATGCGGCATGAACGCCGCTGAACCGCCGCCTTCGGACTGGGCCGGCCTCGCGGTGAGGTCGATCGAACAGAATCCCTTCTTCGCCCCTTTTCTCACCCGCGCGGCGCTTGCCCATCTCGCCAAGGGCCATGTCCACCTCGCGGCGGTGCGTAACGCCTGCGGGCGACTGATCGCCCTGGCGCCCGTGGGCGGCATGCGACTTGGGCGCCTCCTGCCGGCCCGCGCCGTCTGGACGCATCTCTACGGGCCGCTCGGCACGCCGCTGATCGATGCCGAACAGCAGGACGAGGCGGTCTCAGGGCTCATCGCCGCTATGGATGGCAAGCGTCGCCATGGCGCCCTGCTGGTCTTTCCTGATCTGCCGATCGACGGGCCGGTCTCACAGACGCTTCAGGCGCAGGCCCGGGCGGCCGGACGACCGGTGGCGATCATCGCGCCCTATCGCCGGGCGGCGCTGTTCCATGCCGACGAACCGCCTGTCGCCGTTCGCGACGGGTTGCCTCCGAAGCGGCGCAAGGAATTGTCCCGGCAGTTGCGCCGTCTCAGTGAAGAGGGCGTACTCACCATCGAGGTGAGCCCGGCCGCCACGGCGATCGACGATTTCCTCGCTCTGGAAGCGGGGGGCTGGAAGGGCGCGCGCGGCACGGCGCTTGCCCGCCGGCCCGAGGCCGAAGCCTTTATGCGCGCGGCCATTGAGGGGGCGGAGGAGGGTGCTGCGGCGATCATCGCCATGCGGCTCGACGGTCGTCCAGTCGCGATGCTGCTCGTCTTCCGGTCGGGCGATATGGCCGTCACCTGGAAGATCGCCCATGACGAGGCGCTGGCGCGCTTTTCGCCCGGCGTCCAGCTGATGCTGGAAGCATCCGACCGGCTGATGTCCGATCCCGCACTCAGGCGGATCGATTCCCTCGCCAGCGCCGACCACCCGATGATCGACCGGCTCTGGCCGGACCGCATCGGCATCGCTACGCTGGTGATCGGCCCGCGCAATGGACGGCTCGGCTTCGTGCTCGGCGTGGCGCTGGCGCGTGCCGAGGCGAAGGCCCGCGCCATGCTGCGCAATGTCATTCGCCGCAGGGCGGCGCGGTCCGGCAGGGAGGTTTCCTCATGACGAAGGCGAAGCCGGGCGGGGCCGAGGGCGCGCGATGGATCGATTTCGACAGGGCGACGCTGGCAAAGGCGTTTCCGGCCGAGCCCTTCACCTATCGTCACCGCCTTGCCGATCATCCGCTGCTGCAGCTCGACGCGCTGGCGCAGCTCGCGGCGGAGCTGCCGCGCGACCGGCTCGAATATAATTCCGGCCGCCTGCAGCCGGACCAGCGGCCCGAGGAAACGCCCGGCATCGATCTCGAGCCGGAGGCAATCGTGCGCCAGATCGAAACGGCCGGCGCTTGGATGGTGCTGAAGAATGTCGAGGCTCTGCCCGCCTATCGCGCCCTGATCGACGCGGTGCTCGCCGATGCCGCGCGCGCCGCCGGTCGCGATAGTCTCGCCGGGGCCGGCATGATCGAGCCTATGGGCTTCATCTTCGTTTCGTCGGCGCATTCGGTGACGCCGTTCCACATCGACTATGAGGAGAATTTCTTCGTTCACCTGCATGGCGACAAGGCCATGCACGTCTTCGACAATCGCGATCGGTCGATCGTCGACGAGGCGGGGCTCGAAACCTATCCGGGCAAGCACCGCAATCATCGCTACAGCGCGGCATACGAGGCCAGGGGACGGGTGTTCCGGTTCGGGCCCGGCGACGGGCTCTTCCTGCCCTATACCTGGCCGCATTGGGTCGAAACGGGCGAGGACTGGTCGATCTCCATGGCGATCACGTGGAAATCGCCGGCCGATCGGCGGCTCAACAAGCTCTATTTCGTCAATGCCGTGATGCGGCGCCTCGGCCTGCCGCAGGCAAGGCCCGGAGCGCGTCCCTGGACGGACGGCCTCAAGGTCGCGGCCTATACGCTGGCGCGCGTGCCGATCGAACCGCTGCGGCGCAGCGAAGCCATGCGCCGCCGGCTGCGCGGCCTGATCTTCGGCCGCAAGGCGAACTACTTCTACGCAAAGCCCGGGAAGAAGGCCTGACCGGGGCCAGGCCGCTTCATCGCAGCTATTTGGTCATCACCGCGCCGCCGATCGAGACGACGGTGCTGCCATCGGCCGGCAGTGGCGCGCCCATTGCCGCTGGCGGCTCATAGGGCTTGGCGAGGATCAGCGACCAATAGACCTTGTACTTGCTGTTCGGCGCATAGGCGGTGCCGATGCCGAGCTTCGTCACGCCGGGGCGCAGCATGTTGGCGTTGTGCGACTTCGAATCGCGCCAGCCGGAAAAGGCCTCCGCGAGCGTGCGATAGCCCGCTCCGACATTCTCGACCGCGATGCCCGCATCGAAGCCCGAAGCGGCAAGGCGCTTGTTGAACGCGCCGCCACCCTTGACGTCATGGCTGACCTGATCGACGGCGGCCATGGCGCGGGCCTGGTCGGCGGCCATCTTGTTCAGCGCCGCATCCGGCACGACCGCGCTGAGCCCGCGGGCGGTGCGGTATCCCGTGATCAGATTGGCCGCAGTTTGCGGATCGACCGCCGCGCCGGCCGCGTCGAGGCGGTCATAGAAGATCGGCGATCGGGGCGTTTCGACCGTCTCGGAGCAGCCGGCCAGCACCGTGGCACCGAGAAGACCCATGGCAATCAGGGTCAAGGGTCTGGGTAGAGACTTCATCGGACGGCCTCGTGCGGAACCGGGGGACAGGAACGATTCTATGGAACGGCTTCTGGAGAGCCGTCAGTGTTGGCCGAATTGCGGCAATCGCGCAATGACCCCGCTTTTCACAGGCTGGCAGGCTCGATCAGGGCAGGTCGACCCCCTGATCGCGCAGCCGGTTGAACACGTCGAAGCGCAGATCGGATCGCGTGGTCGCGCCATTGGTTATGTCGGCGAGATAGCAGCGCAGCTCGAAATCGAGTGAGACATTGTTGAACGCCATGAACAGCACCACAGGCTCCGGATAGTTGAGCACCAGCGGATGCGCCTTGGCGGCCGCGAGCAGGATCGACCGGACCTGCTCCGCATCGGCCTTCTTGGAGACCATCACCGGCACGACGATACGGCCCGAGCGGTCGCGCAGCACCATGTTCTTCACGACGCCGGAAATCAGGCTCGAATTCGGCACGATGACGGTGGCGCGGTCGACGGTCTCGATCTCGGTGGCGCGGACATTGATGCGCTTGACCGTGCCTTCCTCGGCGCCAACGGCGATCCAGTCCCCGGCGCGGATCGGCCGCTCGGCGAGCAGGATCAGGCCCGAGACGAAATTGTTCACGATCGATTGCAGGCCGAGGCCGATACCGACCGACAGCGCACCTGCGACGATCGCGATGCTGGAGAGGTCGAGCCCGGCATAACCGAAGGCGATTGCCGCGGCCGCTATCCAGCCGACATGGCCGACGCTGGTGCGGATCGAGTTGCGCAGGCCCGAATCGAGCCGCGTCGTCGGTAGGAAGCGCGTATCGAGCCAGTTCTGGATCGCGCGGGTGATGATGAGGCCGACGATGAACACGGCGATGGCCGTGACGATCGTCGAGATCGATATGGTGATCGCGCCGATCTTGAAGCCGAAGAACAGGACGCGCATGCTCTCCAGCAGGCTCGCGGAGTCAACCCCCCAGGGCGCTGCGACGGCGAGCACGGCGAGAACCACGAGCCCGACCTGCACCAGGCCGTTGACGATGACGCCGACCTGCGTCACCGAGCGCGGGGCGAAGCCGATCGACGAGACCAGGCGGCTGCCGACGAGTCCGTCGCGCTTGAACGCCGCCGCGGTCACCTCGTCGGCGAGCTTCAACAGTAGGATCAGGAGCGCCGCGATGATCGTGATCCAGGTGATCTGGGTGACGATGAAGCGGCACAGCGCCACATAGCCGAGAAGGGCGACGACCACGGCGGTCGTCGCCAGTATGCCGGCCATGATGAGGGCGAAGCGCAGCAGGCCGTTCTCGTCGTTCGGCGGATCGTCCTTGTCCTCCTCGTCGATCGGCAGGCGCCGGTTCAGCGTTCGCACGCTCAGGATGATCAGGATGGCCGTGATACCCGACAGCACGCCATCGGCGGCGACGATCAGGGGCAGGGCGGTGAAGGTGATCCGCGTGAAGGCATCGAGAAAGACGACGAGCGCCTGGATCGCCGCGATGGCGACCGTCAGCCGGAAGACACGCCGTGCCACGTTGTCGTCGAGCGCGACCAGCCGGAAGTCGGAGCCTGCCGGCGTGAGCAGCGCGCGGGCGAGGCCGAAGCCGAGCGAGAAGAACACGACCGCCGAGGTGAAGCCGTACCAGAGCTGGTCGATCCTGTCGGGCGAGAGATCGAGCGCGTTGAGGATCGCGTGACCGCTCGCCAGGACCAGGAGCGGAACGATCGTATTGATGGCGATGATCGTCGTGGCCGTGACGATGCGCGGCCGGCTCGCCTTGGGCTTCAGGGCGGCCCGACGTCCAAGCCGGCGGAGCAGCAGGGCGCGGCCGGGCAGCGTCACGGCCACCATGACCGCGAGCAGGCCCACCACCATCGCGATCGCCGAGCGGTCGCTGCGATTGGCGAGCAGCTTGATCCAGTCGCCGAAGAGAATGCCGGTCCGCTCGATCAGTACCGGCACTTCGGCGGCGGCATCCTGCCAGAGCGAAGGATCGAGCAGGCTGCTGTTGCGCTGCAGCAGCCGCGCGGTGAACAGCGCGCGGCGGCGGTCATTGATCTGCGTCGAGGTATAGAGGCCGTGCGCCGCGACGGCCTGGGCCTGCTGCTGGCTGCCCGCAAGGTCGGCATAGACCTTTTGTGCCGCGTCGCGATCGGCCTTGATCGCATCCGAGACGCTGGCGTCGGCCCCTTCCATCGGCGCCAATTGCTTGACCTGGGCGGCCGCCGCCGCGACCTGTCCGGTCAGGCTGTTGGCAAACGCATTGGCGCTGTCGATGACCTCGGAGACCTGGTCGCGCAGCCGGCGGAGATCGGCTTCCGCGATGCCCTCTGCGCGCAGGGCCGTATCGATGCGCTCGAGCGTGGCGTTCCAGCCATTGATCGTGACCTGCGCCTCATCGGTCGCCGCGCTCTGGGCGGAAGCGCCCGCGCAGAAGGCAAGCACGATGAGGCTCGCAAGCGCGAAGACGATCGATCGCAAGCTTTGGGGCGCGAAACGGCGCGCGATATCGCCAACCAAGCTTATCTCCCGGCAGAAATCGTTGAGGCGTGGGTAGAAGAAGGATGAAACGTGTCGATAATACGAAGGCCCACCTTCATGCGGCGGTCAAGGAAACCGCGCCATGAAGGTGGCGGATGCGGCGAACAGACCTATATGCGCTTCGCCCTGCCGTAGCCAATGAGGATCGCTCGATTGACGTCGGATCTGCCCGCTGGCGCCGCCGCACACATCTTCATCCCGCCGCGCTCGGCCTCGGTGATCCTGTCGAGCCTCGACAGCGTGCTGACGGAGGATCGCGTTTCGCTGGGCGAAATGGTCGATGCGCTCGGCGAATCGGGGCTGGGCATCACGATCCTCATGCTGGCGCTGCCCTCGTTCATCCCGATGCCTGGCCTGCCCACAGGCGTGGTGTTCGGCACGGCGCTGGCGATCCTGTCGCTTCAGGTGATGCTCGGCGCCGATCGGCTGATCCTGCCGCAGAGGCTCCGGCGCTTCAGCCTGCCGCGCGGGCCGGTGGTCAAGGGTGGCGCCTGGATCGCGCCCTGGTTCCGACGGGTTGAATGGCTGCTGCGGCCGCGCTGGCCGATTCTGACGGGGCGGGTCGCGCAATTCATCCTGGCGCTGCCGATCTTCGTCCATGCCGTGATGATCCTGCTGCCGATCCCGCTCGGCAATCAGTTGCCGGCGCTCGCCGTGATCGCCTTCGCCTTCGGCCTCATCGAGCGCGACGGCGTGGCCGTGCTCGCCGGCACGGTGCTGACCGTGATCGCCATCGCATGGAACAGTGCCATCGTCTTCTTCGGGGCGGAACTGAGCCTCTTCTTCTATCGCTGGGCGACGGCGTTCTGGCAGGCGCTCTGACCGCCCGAGGCCAGTTGCAAGCCTCAGAGCCGGTGTGTCGCGACGGGCGGAGGCTTGCGCAAATCTTCGCCACGGCCGCTTGCGCCGATCGAAAACTCCGTATAGCTTTTCAATGAGAAAAGGTTTTCTCATCTGGTTCCTGGCGGTCGGTCCTTTCCTCCGCCATTTTTAAGTGCCGGATGAGAAAAGCTTTTCTCAGAGCAAGGCGAGCGGAAATGAATTCGCCGGCTCACAGGGAGAGCGCCATGACCGACATCACGGACAGCGAGATCAGGATCGCCCGCAGGCGACCCGTGACGCTGCGCGATGTCGCGCTCGAGGCCGGCGTCAGCGTCGCGACCGCGTCCAAGGCGCTCAACGACCAGGGCCGCATGACGGCCGAGACGCGCACGCGGATCCAGGAGACGGCGCGCCGGCTCGGCTTCCGGCCGAACAGCCTGGCGCAGAGCCTGTTGCGCCAGCGCAGCTTCACGGTCGGTCTGCTCACCAACGACACTTACGGCCGCTTCTCGCTGCCGGTCATGGCCGGCATTTCCGATGCGCTGGTCGATAATGGCGTCTCGGTATTCCTCTGCAATGTCGAGGACGATTCGCGCCTCGGCCAGCTGCATGTCGACGCCATGCTCGACAAGCGCGTCGACGGCATCATCGCGACCGGCAAGCGTGTCGACCGTCACCTTCCCGTCGATCTCGCCCAGCTCGGCATTCCCGTCATCTATGCCTTTACCCAGCCCGATCCGGGCTCGATCGCCTTCGTCTCGGATGACGAGCAGGGCGCGCAACTGGCGGTCGAGCATCTGGTCGGCCTCGGCCGCAGGCGGATCGTTCATGTCACGGGGCCCGACACGTTCACCGTCGTGCACCAGCGCGCGGCCGCCTATCAGGCCGTGCTGCGCGCGGCGGGCCTGCCGCTCTACGACGTGCTGATGGGGCGGTGGTCGGAGGCCTGGGGCCATGAGGCGGTCGCCCGGCTCTTCGGCGGCGATGGACCGGCCCCGGACGCTGTCTTCTGCGGCAATGACCAGATCGCGCGCGGCGTGATCGATGCGCTGCGCGAGCGCGGCATCCGCGTGCCGGAAGATGTCGGCGTGATCGGCTTCGACAATTGGGAGATCGTGGCCAGCGCCTCGCGCCCGCCGCTCACCACCGTCGACATGAACCTTGTCGCGCTCGGCCGCGAGGCCGGGCTGACCCTGCTTTCCCTGGTCGACGGCAAGCCCGTCGAGCCGGGTATCCGGAAACTGCCGTGCCGTCTCGTGGTGCGCCAGTCTTGCGGCCATCCACCACCGGACGGCTGAACGAAACCGTCGTGCACCGCGGGAGGAGCTGCGGTGATGCGATGTCTCAAGGGAGGAATGGAAATGAAAAGACTGACACGCCTGATGGCCGCCACGGCGGCCCTGATGTCGATGACGGCGCTGGCTGCCGCGGCCGAGACGGCCACGATCTGGGCCCGCTCGGATTCGTCGACCTTCATGCCGAAGATCGTCGAGGCCTTCAACAAGAGCCATGAAAACCAGATCAAGCTCGACATCATCCCGACGGGCGAACTGGTGCAGAAATACGCGACCTCGGCTGCTGGCGGCACGGCGCCGGACGGGCTTTCGCTCGACCTGATCTACACGCCGGCCTTCGCGGCGGCCGGCCAGCTCGAGGACATCACCGACTGGGCCAAGTCCTTGCCCTATTACAAGGATCTGTCGCCGGCCCATGTGAAGACCGGCACCTATAAGGACAAGATCTACGGCTTGCCCTATTCGGCCGACAGCTCGGTCCTGATCTGGAACAAGAAGCTGTTCAAGCAGGCCGGCCTCGATCCGGAAAAGGGACCGACCAACTGGGCCGAGATCGAAGCCGATGCCGAGAAGGTCAATGCGCTCGGCGGCGACATCAAGGGCTTCTACTTCTCCGGCGCGTGCCCCGGCTGCAACATCTTCACCTTCGCGCCGCTGGTCTGGGCGTCGGGCGGCAGCATTCTCTCCGATGACGGCAGCAAGGCGACGCTGAACGATCCGAAGCTGCGCGAGGCGATCGACTTCTATCGCGACATGGTCAAGAAGGGCCTCGTGCCCGAGGGCGCGCAGACCGACACCGGCGCCAACTTCTTCGCGGCGTTCGCCGGCGGCAATATCGGCATCGCCCCGTCGGGTGCCTTCGCCATCGGCGCGCTCAACACGCAGTACAAGGACATCGACTACGGCGTCACCTTCCTGCCGGGCAAGGATGGCGGCTGGTCCTCCTTTGCCGGCGGCGACAATTTCGTCGTCACCAAGGGCACGCCGAAGCTCAAGGTCCTGCAGGAATTCCTCGACTTCTCCTATTCGCTGGAGGGGCAGACCCTGCTCGCGAGCCTCGGCAGCCTGCCGGTGCGTGGTGATATCGCCAAGGAAGCGCTGAAGGATCTCGATCCGCGCTACCAGATCGCGGCCGAAGCCATGGCCAACGGCCATACGCCCTATTCGGTGGTGTTCAACGACATCATCAATTCGGCCAATGGTCCCTGGGCGCAGCTGATCAGCGAGGTCTTCTACGGCGACGACGTCGACGGCTCGATCAAGAATGCCCAGGACACGATGCAGGGCATCATCGACGCGGGCACCGGCCAGTAGGCCATCCCGCAACAGCGAGGGCGCGCGGACGCGCCCTCGCATGTCCGCTCCTCCGCGTTGAAGGAAACGCCATGTCCTCGATCTCGGCCAAGGCAGGCACCGTCCCCGTGCGACGGACAGTGCGCTCGTCCAAGGTGGACCGCAGCCACTGGATCGGACTGCTCTATATCGCGCCGGCGATCGCGCTGGTGACGGTGTTCTTCGTCATCCCGCTCGGCATGACGGCCTGGATGTCGCTGCACAATTGGCCGCTGATGGGCGGGCACCGCTTCATCGGCCTCGACAATTACGTCGCGATCACCAAGGACGTCCGCTTCTGGAACGCCCTCAAATTCACGCTCTACTATACGGTGATCGTGACGATCGCGATCTTCGCCGTCGCCTTCCCGCTGGCGCTCTTCGTCGAGAAGCCGCGGCCGATGGCAGGTGTCTATCGCACGGCCTTCTTCATGCCCGTGGTGGTCGGCTTCGCGTCGGCGAGCCTGCTCTGGGCGTGGCTGCTCAATGTGGATTCGGGCCTCTTCAGCCCCGCGGCGCAGATGCTCGGCCTGACCGAGAAGAAGTTCAACCTGCTCGCGACGTTCAATCCCGCCTTCTGGTCGATCATCGTCATGGTGGTCTGGAAGGTCGCCGGCTTCACCATGGTGATCCTGATGACCGGGCTCCAGTCGATCCCGACCGAGCTGCAGGAAGCCGCCAAGATCGACGGCGCCAATGCCTGGCAGCGCTTCCGCGCGATCACGCTGCCACTGATGCGCAGGACGGTCGCGCTGGCGCTGATCCTGTCCGTCGCCGGATCGATCCTCGCCTTCGACCAGTTCTACATCCTGCTGCGTGGCGGGCCGCGCAACTCGACGATCACGGCGGTCTACTGGATCTTCAACCAGTCCTTCGTGTCGTTCAAGCTCGGCTATGGCGCGGCACTGTCGATGGTCCTCCTCGTCATCCTCGTGGTGCTGAGCCTCGTCCAGCTCCGCCTTCTGCGCAATCCGGAGGGCACATGATGGCCGCTGCGAACCGTATCCGCGACAACCGAACGCTCGGAGGCCTCGTCGCCGAGCACAGTGTCGGCCTGTTCCTGTCGGTGATCTTCATCGCGCCGATCGTCTGGGCGATCCTGTCGACCTTCAAGCCGCCGTCGGAGGCCCGCCAGCCGCCGATTCCGCCATGGCCGACGACGGGCTTCTCGATCCAGAACTACCTGACGCTCGACAGTTTCGGTGCCGGCCTCTGGCATTCCGCGCAGAACAGCATCTTCGTCGCCGTCTCCAGCGTGGTCCTCACCGCGGTCATCAGCCTGCTCGCTGGCTACGGGTTCTCGCGCTTCCGCTTCCCGTTCAAGAACTTCTTCTTCATCATCATCCTGTCGACGATCATGATCCCCTTCCAGTCGATCCTGACGCCGATCTTCCTGATCCTGTCGTGGCTCGGCCTGCAGAACACGCTCACCGGCCTCGTGCTGGTCTATGTGACGCTGCAACTGCCCTTCTCGATCTTCATGATGCGGAACGCCTTCGACGCCGTGCCGAAGGAGATCGAGGAAGCGGCCCGGATCGACGGCGCCAGAAGCGTCGCGCTGCTGACCAAGATCATGCTGCCGCTGGTCTGGCCCGGTGTCGTCACGGTCGCGCTCTTCGCGTTCCTGAACACCTGGAACGAGTTCCTAGCGGCCCTCGTGCTGATGACCGACCAGTCCAAGTTCACGCTGCCGATCATGATGACGGCGGTCCAGTCCGGCCGCTTCGGCGCCATCGACTGGGGCGCCGTCCAGGCGGGCGTCACCGTCATGATGATCCCGTGCCTGATCCTCTTCCTGCTGCTCCAGCGCTTCTACATTCGCGGCCTGACGGCCGGGGCCGTGAAGTAGCGCTCGCCCCCCTAACAAAATCAAACGCCAAGGAGACCTCCATGAGTGCCCAACCCTCGCCCGCTCCGGTGGAAGCGCCGCGCGCCCGCTTTCGCCCGCCCTCCGTACCGCAGGTCGATGTCCGCGGTTTCTGGGGCGCGCGCGTCGACGCGGTCGCCGACCGGACGGCCGATATTCTCTACGAGCGCTGCGTCGAGGCCGGTATGCTCGACCAGATCGATCCGGACCGGCCAGTGCCGGAACTGCGCATCCCGTTCCACCCGGGCGGCAAGGTGACGATGCAGATGTTCTGGGACTCCGATCTCGGCAAGACGATCGAGACGGCGGCCTATTCGCTCTATCGCAAGCCCAATCCGGAGCTTGAGAAGAAGATCGACGCCGTCATCGACATGTTCGAGAAGCTGCAGCAGCCCGACGGCTATCTGTCGAGCTGGTACCAGCGCATGGAACCCGGCAAGCGCTGGACCAACCTGCGCGATTGCCACGAGCTCTACTGCGCCGGCCACATGATCGAGGGCGCCGTCGCCTATTATCAGGCGACCGGCAAGCGCAAGTTCCTCGATGTGATGAGCCGCTATGCAGACCATATCGCGACCGTGCTCGGTCCCAATCCAGGCCAGAAGCACGGCTATTGCGGCCATGAGGAGCTCGAACTCGCGCTGGTGAAGCTCGCGCGCGCCACCGGCAATCACAAATACATGGATTTCGCCAAATATCTGATCGACCAGCGCGGCCAGCAGCCGCATTATTTCGACGAGGAGTCGCTGGCGCGCGGTGAAAACCCGAGCGAATTCCACTTCAAGAACTATGAATACAACCAGTCGCACCTGCCGGTCCGCGAGCAGGACAAGGTCGTGGGGCATGCCGTTCGCGCCATGTATCTCTATTCCGGCATGGCCGACGTCGCGACCGAATATGGCGATGAAAGCCTGCGGGTCGCCCTCGACAGGCTCTGGGACGACCTGCATTCGAAGCGCCTCTATGTGACCGGCGGCCTTGGCCCGTCGGCCGACAATGAGGGCTTCACCGCCGATTACGACCTGCCGAACGAGACGGCCTATGCGGAGACCTGCGCGGCGGTCGGGCTCGCCTTCTGGGCCAACCGCATGCTCGGCATGGGCCCGAACACGCGCTACGCCGATGCCATGGAACTCGCGCTCTATAATGGCTCGATCTCCGGCATCTCGCTCGACGGCTCGCTGTTCTTCTACGAAAACCCGCTCGAGAGCCGCGGCGCGCATAATCGCTGGAAGTGGCATCGCTGCCCCTGCTGCCCGCCCAATATCGGCCGCATGGTCGCGTCGATCGGCAGTTACATGTACGGCCAGGCCGATGGCGAGGTGGCGGTCCATCTCTATTGCGATTCGACCGCACGGCTCGATATTGGCGGCAGCGAGGTCACGCTGACGCAGGATACGCGCTATCCCTGGGACGGCGCGATCGCGATCAAGGTCGATGTCGAGAAGCCGACCCGCTTCGCGCTCAACCTGCGCATTCCCGCCTGGAGCCGGCGGGCGAGCCTTTCGGTCAACGGCACGCCGATCGACCTTTCCACGGTCACGAGCGATGGCTATGCGAAGATCGACCGCGAGTGGAAGGCCGGCGATACCGTCCAGCTCGATCTCGATCTCGCCGTCGAGCGCTTCTATGCCCATCCGGAGGTGCGTCAGGATACGGGCCGTGTCGCCATCAAGCGCGGACCGTTGCTCTACTGCCTCGAAGGCATCGACAATGGCGTGGCGCTGAACCGCATCCGCGTGCCGCAATCGACCGCGTTCGACGCGAACTTCGAGCCGGGACTGCTCGAAGGCATCGTGACGCTGTCGGCCAGGGCCGAAGCGGACGCGACTTCGGACTGGGACGGCAATCTCTATCGCAACGAGCCGCCGAAGACCGAGACCGTGCCGATCAAGGCGGTTCCCTATTACGCCTGGGATAATCGCGCGCCGGGCGAAATGCTGGTCTGGCTGCGCGGCAACTAGCCTTCCGGCTACGCCCGCGCATGGCCATCAGGCCCGCCGCGATCAGGAATGGTCGCGGCGGGGTCTTCCTGGCGCTTGAGAGGGAGCGGTTCGGGCCGGCGGCGATTGTCCGGCGAGGTCTCTGAGCCCGAGGCCCGCGCTTCCGCTCGCGGAATGCGCTACGGTCGGCTTGAAGATCGAGCCCGGAGTGGTGCCGTGTTGTCGTCCCTGATCCGACTTGCCATCACCTATCTCGCGATCGGCGTGATCATTCTGCTGGTGCAACTCGCCAATACGCCCTGTGCCAGCCCACTGGTGCTCTATGACGGCCAGAGCGCCACGAGCGGGCCGATCGACCTGACGCGGCTCGGCAAGGACCCGAATTATGCAATGAGGCTCGGACGCGACGTCGCCGTATGGCTGCCGCGTCTCATCGATTATGTGGCGCTCGGCGACATCTCGCTGAAGCGCTTCCTCCTGGCGACCGACTGCCGCTCGATCACGTGACAGGTTGCGTTTCCATCACGCGAAACGATGTCCACCGCGCTCGGAAGGGCATCAGGTCGGGCGGGGCGATACCGGCAGGGGCAACCAGGTCGTGCGTTCGCGATCGAGCGCCGGCGTGGCGTAATAGGCGCGCTTCGCCTCGTACATCATCCGGTCGGCGCGTCGCGTGACCTCTTCGAGCGGCTCGTCATGCCGGCTGGTCGCCGCGCCGCAGGACAGGCTGATCGGCATCTTCGAATAATACTGGTTGTTGAGCTCGACGAGCATCTGCACCTTTTCCATGATGGTCTGGGCCTCGGTCTCGTTGACACCCGGCAGGATGACCGCGAACTCGTCGCCGCCGATCCGCGCGGCATGGGCCGGACGCTCCGCCAGCTTGCCCAGCACCTCGCCGACCCGCCGCAGCATCTCGTCGCCGGCGGCATGGCCATGTTGGTCATTGGTCTCCTTGAGCCCGTTCAGGTCGGCAAGGATGACGGTGACCGGCTTCGGGCCATTGCGCTGCAGGCGGTTGATCTCGTCGATATAGAAGGAGCGGTTGTAGAGCTTGGTCAGCGCGTCATGCTTGCCGAGGAATTCCAGATAGGCCTCGGCCGCCTTGCGGGCCGTGATGTCGGTCAGTGCGACCTGGACCAGCGACCAGTCCTTCTCATGGCCGGGCAGCACGGAAAACTGCATCATGAGATAGAGTTCGCGGCCGTCGAGCGTGTAGTTGACGACCTCGCGCTGCTGGAAGAGCTTGCCGGCCCAGAGATCGATCAGCTGCTCGCGGAAGGGCAGCTCCATCTTGTCGCGGAAGACATCGCCGAGCCTTCGCAGCAAGACCTTCTTGTCGGCGGCTCCGAAGAGCTCGAGCGTATGGCGATTGACGTCGACCACCCGGATCTCGCTCATGCAGCGCGTGACGAATTCGGGATGGACGTCGGTGAAGGTGCGGAAATCGAGGATGCCGCGCTGGCGGATGTCGTCGATCAGCTGCTTGACGGCGCTGAAATCCTCGACCCAGAGCGATACGGGCGAATGGTCGAACAGGCCGCGCGCATAGGCCTCGCTCGCCGCCAGCTGTCGCTGCGCCGTCTCGCGCTCGGTGACGCTCTCGGTCGAGACGAGGACGCGGCTCCAGCATTGCTCGTAGCCGGGCAGGATCGCGCCGCGCAACAGGATATCGAGCCGCTTGCCTGAAAGCGTGTAGTTGACCGTATTGCTGGCGAATTCCGTCTCGCCGTCCCAAAGCCGGACGAGTTCGTCGATATGGATCGGCAGCATGTCGTCGCGAAAGACCCGGCCGAGATTTTCGGTCAGGTCCTCGAAATTGTCGGCCTCGAATAGCGACAGCGTCCGGCGGTTGACCTTGACGAGGCGGATCCGGTCCGAGCAGGCCTTGACCCGCGCCAGATCGTCGACAAGGTAGGTCCTGAGCGAAGTGACGCCCGCCGCCGCAAGATGATCGAAATGCGACTTGAGCTCACTATAGTCTTCGAGCCAGAGCGCGACCGGCGCGAGGTCGAACATCTTCTCGTCATCATCGAAAGCCCGATCGAGGGCTATGTTCGCCGTTTCATTGTGTACAATTCGCATGGCCGGCCCATCTCAAACGTTGGTCTGGCAGAATCGGCAAAGCGCCACTTTCGCAGTGCGTGCACTGCATCGCAATGCACCTTCTTTTCACACGATTGGCCAACGAACAACTATGACGCGCCGTGACGGCTATTTCAGGGCGGTCCGCCGCCCCGAAACGGTTCGCTATTGCGGGGGCCGCATGCTTCAGCCGCGCCCGGTGAAGGGCATTTTCGTCGCCATGACCGTCATGTTGAGGACATTCGCGTCGAGCGGCAAGCCGGCCATGTAGAGCACGGCATCGGCGACGTGCTTGACGTCGAAGGTCGGCTCGACCTTGACGGTGAGGTCGGGCTGCAGCACGCCCTTCGACATCTGCGCGGCCATCGGGGTCGCGGTATTGCCGATGTCGATCTGGCCGCAGGCTATGTCGTATTTCCGCCCGTCGAGCGAGGTCGACTTGGTGAGGCCGAGCACGGCGTGCTTGGACGACGTATAGGGCGCAGAATTCGGGCGCGGCGCGGTGGCCGAAATCGAGCCATTATTGATGATGCGGCCGCCACGCGGGTTCTGGTCCTTCATGATCTTGAAGGCCTGCTGCGTGCAGAGGAAGACGCCGGACACATTGGTGTCGATCACGGCCTTCCATTGCTCATAGGTCAGTTCCTCGAGCGGAATGGGCGGCGCGTTGGTGCCGGCATTGTTGAACAGGACGTCGAGCCGCCCGAAGCGCTCCTTGACGGCGGCAAAGAGGGCCGCGACCGATGCCGGATCGGTCATGTCGGAGGTCAGCGCGACCATGTCGCTCCCGGCCTCGCGCACCACCTCGTCGAGCGCCTCCTGGCGGCGCCCCGTGATCACCACCTGATAGCCCGCGCCGGCCAGCGCCAACGCAACCGCCTTGCCGATCCCGGTTCCTCCCCCGGTGACCAGCGCAATCTTTCTCGTATCGGACATGATTGGTTCTTTGATCTGCCTTTGGCCGAACGACGCTCCTCCGCGCCTCTGCCGATATGACATATGAAAACGCCGGGACAAAAGCCCCGGCGTTCGCATTCATCCCGATATTTGTCGCCAGCACCTATTCGAAGACGACGAGCAGGTCCTTGGCGTCGATCTGGCCGCCGGCACTCACCAGCACTTCCGCGATCGTGCCATCGCGATCGGCGTGGATCGCCGTCTCCATCTTCATGGCCTCGATCGAGAGCAGCACGTCGCCGGCCTTGACCGCCTGGCCGGGCTTGACCGCGAGCGTCGAGACGACGCCGGGCATCGGCGCCGGCACGTGGTTGGGATTGCCCTCGTCGGCCTTGCGCTTGACGGCGATCTTGCCGGAATTGGCGCGGTCGGGAACCTTGACGACGCGCGGCTGGCCGTTCAGCTCGAAGAAGACGCGGATCCGCCCGTCATCATCCGCCTCGCCGATCGCCTGGCAGAGGATGACCATGGTCTTGCCCTTTTCGAGCTCGACCAGGATCTCCTCGCCCACCGGCAGACCATAGAAATAGACCGAGGTCGGCAGCGCGCTGGTCGGCCCGTAGGTGTCGAGCGCCTTGGCGAAGTCGGTATAGACCTTGGGATACATGAGGTAGGAGGCGAGCGCGAAATCGTCGAGCGGCTCGCCGGTCTTGGTCACCGCCGCCTTGCGCTCGGCCTCGAGATCGGCGAGCGGGATCAGCGAGCCCGGACGCGCCGTCGACGGCTTCTCGCCCTTCAGCGCCTTCTTCTGGATGCCCTCGGGCCAACCGCCCGGCGGCTGGCCGAGATCGCCACGCATCATCTGCACGACGGAATCCGGGAAGGCGATGTCCTTGGCCGGATTCTCGACATCGGCAACGGTCAGGTTCTGGCTGACCATCATCAGCGCCATGTCGCCCACGACCTTCGAGGACGGCGTCACCTTGACGATGTCGCCGAACATCTTGTTGACGTCGGCATAGGTCTGCGCAACCTCGTGCCAGCGCGTGTCGAGGCCGAGGGAGCGGGCCTGTTCCTTGAGATTGGTGAACTGGCCGCCCGGCATTTCATGCAGGTAGACTTCCGAGGCGCCGGCGCGCAGATCGCTCTCGAAGGCGACATACTGGGCGCGCACGGCTTCCCAGTAGAACGAGATCTTGCGGATCGCCGCCGGATCGAGCCCGGTATCGCGCTCGGTCGACTTCAGCGCCTCGACGATCGAGCCGAGGCAGGGCTGCGACGTCAGGCCCGAAAGCGCATCCATCGCAGCATCGACGGCGTCGACGCCCGCTTCCACGGCGGCCAGCACCGTCGCGGCCGAGATGCCGGATGTGTCGTGCGTATGGAAATGGATCGGCAGGCCGACCTCTTCGCGCAGCGTCGAGACGAGCTTCTTGGCGGCGGCCGGCTTCAGCAGGCCGGCCATGTCCTTCAGGCCGATGATGTGTGCGCCGGCGGCTTCCAGTTCCTTGGCGAGGCCGACATAGTATTTGAGATCGTATTTGGCGCGGTCGGGGTCGAGGATATCGCCCGTGTAGCAGATCGCCGCCTCGAGGACCTTGCCCTCCTCGCGCACGGCGTCCATCGAGACGCGCATGTTCTCGACCCAGTTCAGGCAGTCGAACACGCGGAAGAGGTCGATGCCGCCCTTGGCTGCCTGCTGGACGAAGTACTTCACGACATTGTCGGCGTAATTGGTGTAGCCGACGCCGTTCGCGCCGCGCAGCAGCATCTGCAGCAGGATGTTGGGCGTCTTCTCGCGCACCAGCGCCAGACGCTCCCACGGATCCTCGGTCAGGAAGCGCATCGAGACGTCGAAGGTCGCGCCGCCCCAGCATTCGAGCGAGAGCAGGCTCGGCAGCGCGCGGGCATAGCTGTCGGCAATGCCGACAATGTCATGCGTGCGCATGCGGGTCGCGAGCAGCGACTGATGGGCATCGCGCATCGTCGTGTCGGTGACGAGCACGCGGGTCTCGTCGCGTATCCATTTGGAGAGCGCTTCCGCGCCATGGGTGTCGAGATATTGCTTGGTGCCCGGCGCGGGCTCGGCCGGGAAGTGGGGGATCACCTTGGCGAGCGCATCGGCCTTGGGCCTGACGCGGCCGCGCGTCTCCGGATGGCCGTTGACCGTCACGTCGGCAATATAGGTGATGAGCTTGGTGGCGCGGTCGCGGCGGCGCACCGAGGCGAAGAGCTCCGGCGTCGTGTCGATGAAGCGCGTCGTATAGGAATTGTCGCGGAACTTCGGGTGGTTGATGATGTTCGCGACGAAGGTGAGGTTGGTCGCGACGCCGCGGATACGGAACTCGCGCAGCGCACGGTCCATGCGGGCGATCGCTTCCTGAGGCGTCGGCGCCCAGGCGGTGATCTTCTCCAGCAGCGGATCGTAGAAGCGCGTGATCACGGCGCCCGAATAGGCCGTGCCGCCGTCGAGGCGGATGCCGAAGCCCGAAGCCTCGCGATAGGCGGTGATGCGGCCGTAATCGGGAATGAAGTTCTGCTCGGGATCTTCCGTCGTGATGCGGCACTGCAGGGCATGGCCGTTCAGACGGATATCGGCCTGCTTCGGCACGCCCGAGGCCGGCGTCCCGATCGCCTCGCCCTCGGCGATGGCGATCTGGGCCTTGACGATATCGATGCCGGTCACGACCTCGGTAACGGTGTGCTCGACCTGGATGCGCGGGTTCACCTCGATGAAGTAGAACTTGCCGGTATCGGCATCCATCAGGAACTCGACCGTGCCGGCGCCGTAATAGTCGGCCGCCCTGGCGATCTTCACGCCGTAATCGGTGATTTCCTTGCGCTCGGCCTCGGAGAGGTAGGGCGCGGGGGCGCGCTCCACGACCTTCTGGTGCCGGCGCTGGACCGAGCAGTCACGCTCGAAGAGGTGGACGATGTTGCCGTGCTGGTCGCCGAGGATCTGCACCTCGACATGGCGCGCACGTTCGACGAGCTTTTCGAGATAGATCTCGTCCTTGCCGAAGGCAGCCTTGGCTTCGCGCTTCGCCGTTGTCGCATCTTTGAGCAGCGTCTCTTCGTCGCGGATGACGCGCATGCCGCGTCCACCGCCACCCCAGGACGCTTTCAGCATCAGCGGATAGCCGACACGCAGCGCCTCGGACTTGATGGTCTCGACATCGTCCGGCAGGGGATCGGTGGCCGGCATGACCGGCACGCCCGCGGCGATCGCGAGATTGCGCGCGGCGACCTTGTTGCCGAGCATGCGCATCGTCTCGGGCGAGGGGCCGATGAAGATGATGCCGGCTTCGGCGCAGGCTTCCGCGAATTCCGGGCTTTCCGAAAGCAGGCCGTAGCCGGGATGGATCGCGTCCGCCTTGGCTTCGCGGGCGACGCGGATGATATCGGGAATGTTCAGATAGGCCTCGATCGGGCCCAGACCCTTGCCAACCTGATAGGCCTCGTCGGCCTTGAAGCGATGGAGCGCGAGCTTGTCCTCTTCGGCGAAGATGGCGACGGTCCGTAGACCCAGCTCATTGGCCGCCCGGAACACGCGGATTGCGATTTCCGATCGGTTGGCGACGAGAATTTTCTTGATAGCCACAAGATCCCCCGATGTCTGCCTCGGCGACGCCAGTCAACGTCTGCCCTATTCTTAGCCGGTTTGTGCGCATGCGAAAAGATCGCTCACTTGCGCTGCGCTGCAAGGATGATGGTCTTTGCTCAATAATCAGGCGGATGGCAGGCTTGCCAGCCGATCGAGCAGGCTCGGCGTGGCGATCACCATGGCGCGTTCCTGCGGCGTCATGAAGGAGACGGCCTCGCTGATGGTCCTGGCGTCGTCGATCTTCGCCGCGGAGAGCGCCTCGACCGCCTCGATCATGCCCGGCGGACGCGCGGGAACGCGGTCGACCAGGCTGAGATGGATCGCGCGCTTTTCAGGGTCGGCCGCAAGCACGGCGAGCGAGGGATGCCGCGCGATCATCTCGTCATAGGCCGGGCGGGCCGCCTGCGCGGCCAGGGCGACGGCCGGCGGATCGACCTCCTCGGGCGTGCGCAGCAGGCCGAGCCGGCGGATGAAGCGGCCGACCTTGGTCGAGCCCGTCAGGCCGGAGACCGGCACGGCGAGCAGCAGGCCGAGAAGGGCCGGCGACAGCCAGGCGACGAGAACGAGCGAATCGAGCGAGGCGGCGAAGAGCAGCGCCACACCGACCAGGAAATGCCAGCGATGGCGCACGATCAGCGAGCGGATCGGCACGCCGCCATCGTCGCGGCGCTGCGGTTTCCATCCGGAATCGCGGCCGAGCAGGATCGAGATGATCGCGCCGGTATGGACCAGCATCATGATCGGCGCGATCAGCGCCGAGACGAAGATCTCGAAGAAGAAGCTGAGGATCGTCTTGAAGCCGCCCACTGTCCGCCGCGCCTCGCGGTCGCGCAGGAAGGCGATCAGGCCCATGATCTTCGGCCCGAACAGGATGGCGAGGGTGAGCGCGAAGAGCCGCAAGGCGCGCTCGGCGTCGATCACCGGCCAGGTCGGGAAGAGCTGGAACTCTTCCGTGAAATATTCGGGGCGGATGAAATGCGCCTGCAGCGACAGCGCGAGGCCGGCGAGGATCAGGAGCAGCCAGAGCGGCGAGGCGAGATAGGAGCCGATGCCGGTCAGGAGATGGATGCGGCTCACCCAGTTCAGGCCACGGGCCGGAAGCACGAAGAGGTGCTGGAGATTGCCCTGGCACCAGCGACGATCGCGAATGGCGAGGTCGATGATGGAAGGCGGGCTCTCCTCATAGGAGCCGGCGAGGTCGTCGGCGATGCGAACCGTCCAGCCCGCGCGCCGCAGCAGCGCAGCCTCCACGAAATCATGGCTCAATATATGGCCACCGAAGGGCGGCTTGCCGGGCAGGTTCGGCAGGCCGGCCGAGGCGAGGAAGGCCTTGGTGCGGATGATCGCGTTGTGGCCCCAGTAATTGCCTTCCGCGCTGGTCCAGAATGCGAGGCCGGACCCCACGATCGGGCCATAGACGCGTCCGGCGAACTGCTGCAGCCGGGCGACGATGGTGGTGCCGTTGACGAGCGCGGGAATGGTCTGGATCAGGCCGGCATCGGGGTCTTCTTCCATCCGCCGCGCCAGCTCGACGATCGTCTCGGGCGCGATCAGGCTGTCGGCGTCGAGCACGAGCAGATGGTCGTAGCCGCTGGCCCAGCGGGTGCAGAAATCGGCGACATTGCCGGCCTTGCGCGAGACGTTCTTGCGCCGGCGGCGATAATAGATCCGCGCCCGGCTGCCGAGCCGCTCGCGAATACCGATGAGGGCGGCTTCCTCGGCGAGGGCTACATCCGGATCGGTCGTGTCGGAGAGGATGAACCAGTCGAAGGCCGGGCCCTGGCGCAGGCTGTCCAGCCCCGCCGCCATCGCCTCGACGGCGGCGAAGACGCGTGCCGGGTCTTCATTATAGGTCGGCATCAGCATGGCGGTGCGCGAGCCGAGCGGACCGGGCGCCACGCGCTTCGGCCGGTCGAGTCGTCCGATCACGATGCCATAGCCCGCGATCGCGCTGGTGAAGGCGAGCGCGATCCAGCCGAAATTCAGCGCGAAGAGCACGAGGACGGCGATCTCGATCGGCGTCAGGCCGCCGACGGAGAGCACCTGCTCCATCTCGTAGACGGCGAGGCCGGCCAGGAGGAGTGCGCCGCCGAGCACGGCGATGCGGCGGCCGATCGGCGAGCGCGAGCGACGCGGATCCTCGAATCGGCGCCTGTTCCGCCGCTGGAAGCGCCAGAGCGATTGCGTCGGCATGTCGCCCGGATGCTCCGGCGGCATGCCGCGTTCTGGAACCGTCAGCCTGTCCTCGGGGGGCATATGCTCGACGTCCTCGGACACAACGTCCGACGGAAGCACGGTCTGCCCCTGCGGAAAGGCAATCACGCCGTCCATCGGTAGACCCACGTCTCCGCTGGCCGGTCATCGGGGAAATCGAGCACGGTGCGCAATTCGATCAGCGTCGCATCCTGCGGATCGAGCTCGAAATTGACGCGCCAGCCATTGCCCCCTCCGATCATCGGGTTGGGGATCAGCACGACATTGCTGACGACGCCCTTCGATGTCGTGACGGTCGCCTTCGGCTCGGCGGCCGGCTTGTCGGCCAGCGGCTGGGGTGACGCGAAATCGATCACGAAGCGGCGCTTCGGCGTGTCGCCATCGAGCGTCGCGCGGCCGATCATCGTGTCGGCCACGACCATGCCACCCGGCGCGAAGGCCGGGTCGCCGCCCCATGAGAGGCGATAGGCGAAGGAATATTCCGAGCCTGCCGGCATCGGATCCTTCGGCGACCAATAGGCGACGATGTTGTCGTGGATCTCGGAATTGGTCGGGATCTCGACCAGGGTTACGGCGCCCTGGCCCCAATCGCCGACGGGCTCGACCCAGAGGCTCGGGCGGCGCTCATAGCTCGCCTCGAGATCCTGATAGGTTTCGAAGATCCGGTCGCGCTGCATCAGGCCGAAGCCGCGCGGCCCGGCATCGACAAAGGCGCTGATCTGCAGGGTGCTCGGATTGGCGAGCGGTCGCCAGAGGCGCTCGCCACGGCCGTTCAGGATGAGCAGGCCGTCGGAATCGTGCACTTCGGGCCGGAAGTCGTCGATGTTCTGGCGGTCGTTCGGACCGAAATAGAACATGCTGGTGCCCGGCGCGAGGCCGACCTTGGTCAGCTCGACGCGCGGGAACAGATCGGCCTCGACATCCATGACCGTCGGATAGCCCGGGCGGATGGTGAAGCGATAGGCGCCGGTGACGCTCGGGCTGTCGAGCAGCGCATAGAGGACGATGGTCTCGCTGTCCTTGAGCGGTGTTTCGATCCAGAAGGCGCGGAAGATCGGGAATTCCTCGCCCTCGGGCTCGGCCGTCTTGACCGCGAGGCCGCGCGCCGAAATGCCGTAGAGCTGGCCCTTGCCGAGGGAGCGGAAATAGCTCGCGCCCTGGAAGACGACGATCTCGTCGAGATAATCGGGACGGTTCAGCGCACCATGGATGCGAATGCCGGCGAAGCCGAGATCTGTATTGGGGATGCCCTTCGGCACGAGCGGGCCGAAGTCGAACAGGTCGGTTGAATAGGGCAGGTGCTTGGCCTGGCCGTCCTGGACGATCGCGACCTCGATCGGCTCCTTGAAATAGAAACCGGGGTGGAACAGCTGCAACTGGAAGGGCAGGCCGGTGCCGGCCCAGATCGCCGCCGACGGCTTGAAGCGTATGTCGCGGTACTGGTCGTAGGTCAGGCCCTGCAGGACGTCGGGCAGGCGCGAGGTCGGCGCCGCGAAGGGGACGCGCGAAAGGCGCCGCGCGATTTCCGAAACGGTGGAGCGGGTGAAGGGCCCGTCGGTTGCGAGCGAGGCCGCGACATTCGAGGTCTGGGCCTGTGCCGTGGCCGGGAAGAGGTCGCCTGCCGCTGCGGCGACCGTCATGGCGCCTGCGGAAGCAAGCAAGCGACGCCGCGTGATCTTGTACGGAGTTCTCGTCATCTGTTCTTCTGTCTGGTCCCGCCGAAACGGCGCGGCAACGGCACGGTATGTTTGAACTGTGGTGAAAGTGTCACCGCCGTCATGGCGTAACCGATTTGACTACACTCGTCGATGGTCGTGAGCGCCGGTTTGGCGCTGTATTTCGGGGCCGACGGAGCCAGCGCCGCGCAACGACGCCGCTTGAGAAGCAACTCTGTAACGCCATGACAGCCAGACGCCCCGGTGAAGCAGGTAGAGCCCCGTATTCTAATGATATTTGCGCCACCGCGAAATGACTCGCATGACCCGTTCAGCGCCAATTTCGGGCCGCGAAGCGCGCTCTGATTCCAGGAATGGCGCGCGCGTCAAAACGTTCCCTCCGATGGCCCCTGCGTCATGCGCCTCGATCGCCGCGCGCTCTTGACCGCGCGGCCTCCGCCCTCCAATCGTCGCCGATACAAATCTGCTCAAGGGAGAGAGCGCGTGATCACGATCTTCGGCTCGATCAACATTGATCTGGTGTGCCGGACCGCACATCTGCCGCGACCGGGCGAAACCGTGCCAGGCTCGGACTACCAGCTGATTGCCGGCGGCAAGGGCGCCAACCAGGCGCTGGCGGCGCGCCGGGCCGGTGCGGCGGTGCGCCTCGTCGGCGCGGTCGGTGCCGACGACATGGCCGCGATCGCGCTCTCCGAGCTCAACGCCGCGGGAACCGACCTCGCCTCGGTGGTGACGCGCGGCCCGACCACGGGCATGGCGATCATCACCGTCGACCAGCACGCGGAAAACACGATCGTGCTGTCGCCGGGCGCCAATGCGCGGCTCGTCGCATCCGATCTCGGCGAGGGCCGGCTCGGCGAGGGCGATACGCTCTTGCTGCAGATGGAAGTTCCCTTTGCCGAAAGCCTGGAGGCCGCGCGACGCGCCAAGGCCGCCGGCGCCCGCGTCATGCTCTCGATCGCCCCCTTCCTGCCGGTCGAACGCGCGGCGCTCGTCGATGTCGACATCATCCTCGTCAACGAGACCGAGGCCGGCGATCTCGCGCGCCATCTCGGCCTGCCGGTCGGCCCAGACGGTGCCGCAACCGTCGCGACCCTCGCCGAGGCGTTGCAGCGGACCGTCATCGCCACGCTCGGCGCCGACGGGGCCGTTGCGGCGCACCAGGGCGAGACGATCCGCGTCGCCTCGTTGCCCGTCGTGCCCGTCGATACGACCGGCGCTGGCGACACCTTCGCCGGCGTGACGGCGGCGCTGCTCGACCAGGGCGAACCGCTCTCCGTGGCCATGCAATATGCGGCGGTGGCCGGCGCGCTCGCCTGTACGCGCGAGGGCGCGCAGCCAAGCTTTCCGCTGCGCGGCGCGATCGACGAGGCCCTCGCCGCGGTACCGTCTTTTCCGTGACAGGACGCCATGCGTGTTGTATGACTAATAAGCAGCCTGATCACTGGTGAATGAGCAATTCATCAAGAAAGCCGGCGATCAGGCCGAATGACGACCGCCAGTGACCGCATGGCGGCTACGCCAATCGTCCCCTGACCAGTCGAGATCCCGATGAGCGCCACCACCGCCACCGCCCAGCCTCGTAGCCTCCGCCTCAACCCGAGCGACAATGTGCGCGTGGCGATCGACACGATCATGCCAGGCTCCACGGTCGAGGGCGTTGTCGCGAGCCAGCGCATTCCCAAGGGCCACAAGATCGCGGTTACCGGGATTCCTGAAGGCGGCCCAGTGCTGAAGTTTGGCCAGATCATCGGTTTCGCCAAGGCGCCGATCGCGCCGGGCGAATGGGTGCACGAGCATAATTGCGGCATGCACGAGTTCGATCGCGATTATCAGTTCGCGCAGGGCGCCCATGATGACGGCCTGCTGCCGGATGCCGAGCGCCGCCATTTCGACGGCTTCCACCGGCCGAACGGCAAGGTCGGCACGCGCAACTATCTCGGCATCCTGACCAGCGTGAACTGCTCGGCCACGGTGGCGCGGCACATTGCCGAAGCCTTCAATCGCCAGAGCTTCCTCGAGCAGTTCCCCAATATTGACGGCGTGGTCTCCTTCGTCCACGGCACGGGCTGCGGCATGGGCGGATCGGGCGAGGGCTTCGATACGCTGGAGCGGACCCAGTGGGGCTATGCCACGCATCCCAATCTCGCCGGCGTTCTCGTCGTCGGCCTCGGCTGCGAAGTGTTCCAGATCCCGCGCCTGATGAAGGAATACAACCTCGTCGAGCATGAGGGCTTCCGGACGATGACGATCCAGGAGACCGGCGGCACGCGCAAGACGATCGAGCGCGGCGTCGACATGATCCGCGAAATGCTGCCGGCCGCCAACAGCCATCGTCGCCAGCCGACCCCGGTCTCGGAAATCACGGTCGGCCTGCAGTGCGGCGGCTCGGACGGCTATTCCGGCATCACCGCCAATCCGGCGCTGGGCTACGCCTCAGACATTCTCGTCAAGCATGGCGGCACGACGATCCTGTCGGAAACGCCGGAGATCTATGGCGCCGAGCATCTGCTTACCCGCCGCGCGGCCAACCGCGAAGTGGGCGAGAAGCTGGTCGACCTGATCCATTGGTGGGAAGATTACACTGAGCGGAACCAGGGCGAGATGAACAACAATCCCTCGCCCGGCAACAAGCTCGGCGGCCTGACCACCATCCTGGAAAAGTCGCTCGGCGCGGCGGCCAAGGGCGGCACGTCGACGCTCCGCGGCGTCTACAAATATGCCGAGCCGATCGACACGCACGGCTTTGTCTATATGGACAGCCCCGGCTATGATCCGGCCGCCGTCACCGGCCAGATCGCCTCCGGCGCCAACATGATCGTCTTCACCACGGGCCGTGGCTCCGCCGCCGGTTACAAGCCGACGCCCTCGATCAAGCTCGCGACCAATTCCGACATCTACAACCGCATGGTGGACGACATGGACATCAATTGCGGTGACATTCTCGATGGTGTCTCGATCGAGGCGAAGGGCGCGGAGATCTTCGAGGAGATCGTCGCGGTCGCCTCGGGCAAGAAGTCGAAGTCGGAAGAACTCGGCTATGGCGACGCCGAGTTCGTGCCGTGGCAGATAGGCGCGGTGATGTGAGGACGGGACCGGATCCGATCCGGTCCCCGGGACGTCACGCGCCGGCATCCGGTGCGTGAGCCCACACTGTTTCGATCGGGGCTGTGGTCAGCCCCGATATCACGTGGCCGCTTGGGGCTTTAGCCCAGCGAATTGACGGCGAACCGTGCCTCACCCTATCGCCACGTCGTAGATCAGCTTCAGGTTCAGCACGATGATGACGGCCGCGGTGATTCCCGCCACCGCCGTCAGCCAGCGCGGGGCGACGAAGACGCCCATCTTGCGGCGTTCGGCCGTGAACATCACCAGCGGCACGACGGCGAAGGGCAGTTGCAGGCTCAGGATCACCTGGCTGAAGATCAGCAGCTTGCCCGTGCCGCTCGCGCCATAGATGATGGTCACCACCGCAGCCGGCACGATGGCGATGCCCCGCGTGATCAGGCGGCGGAGCCAGGGCGCGAGGCGGATGTTGAGGAAGCCCTCCATCACGATCTGACCAGCCATCGTCGCCGTCACGGTCGAGTTCAGGCCGCAGCAGAGCAGCGCGATGGCGAAGAGCGAGGGCGCGAGCGCCGAGCCCAGCAGCGGATGCAGCAACTCATAGGCCTTGTCGATCTCGACCACGTCGTGATTGCCCGTCGCATGGAAGGCTGAGGCCGCCAGGATCAGGATCGAGGCGTTGATCGTCAGCGCGAACATCAGCGCGAAGGTCGAATCGAGCGTCGCATAACGGATCGCCGAGCGCTTGCCGGCTTCGTCCGTTTCATAGGCGCGGGTCTGCACGATGCCCGAGTGCAGATAGAGATTATGCGGCATGACCGTGGCGCCGATGATGCCGAGCGCGAGATAGAGCATGTCGGGATTGCGGACCAGCTCCGTGCTCGGCGCGAAGCCGCGAACGACCTCGCCCCAGTTCGGGTCGGCCATGACGATCTGGACCAGGAAGGAGAGCGCGATCACGCCCAGAAGCGTGATGACCAGCGCCTCGACCCAGCGGAAGCCCTTGTTCTGCAGATAGAGCACCAGGAAGACGTCGAGCGCGGTGATGATCACGCCGATCTCGAGCGGAATGCCGAAGAGCAGGTTGAGGCCGATTGCCGTGCCGATCACTTCGGCAAGGTCCGTCGCGCAGATCGCGATCTCGGCCAGGAACCAGAGGACGCCGGCGACCGGCGCGGGATAGGCGTCGCGGCAGGCCTGGGCGAGGTCGCGCCCGGTGGCGACGGCGAGCCTAGCCGCGAGCGCCTGCAGGATGATCGCCATGATATTGGAGAGAAGGGCGACGAAGAGGAGCGCGTAGCCGAATTTCGAGCCGCCGGCGAGCGAGGTCGCCCAATTGCCGGGGTCCATATAACCGACGGCGACGAGATAGCCGGGGCCGAAGAAGGCGGCCGCCTTGCGCCAGTTGGTGCCGGTCTTGGCCACCGCGATCGTGCCGTGCACCTCGGATAGAGACGGTGTGCCGCGCTCCCGCCGCCAGCCGCCGCTCGCTACCCGTTCGTCGTCGATCACGCGCATGCCCAATCCTGATCCGTTCTTGATAATGCGAATTATTCGCATTTAGGAAGAGCCGCCAGCCTATGTCAATGGAAAGTGCCGAGAAAGGCCACGCGGCCGGGCGAAAACGAAACTTGCGAATCAAATAAGCCAATGCTTATATGTTGACATGATCGAGCCCGACATCTTCCGCGCCCTTGCCGATCCGACCCGTCGCGCCGTGTTCGAACGTCTGGCGGCGGGCGAGATGAGCGTGTCCGAGCTGAAGGCCAAGTTCGCCGTGTCGCAGCCGGCGATCTCGCAGCATCTCGCCACATTGAAGGGGGCGGGCCTGGTCTCGGAGCGACGGGAGGGGCGCTTTGCCTATTACAGCGTGACCCCGGGCGGCCTCGCGCCGCTCGCCGAATGGGTCGACCGCTATCGCGCCTTCTGGCCGGAGCGGATCGAGAAACTCAAGGACGTCCTGAAAGGAATGGAGCCATGACGGAGCAAGATGCATCGGCGCGCAAGGAGGTCTCGCTCCTGCTGGAATGCGATCTCGACGCACCGATCGAGACGGTCTGGCGCGCGCTTTCCGAGCCCGAACTGCTGGCGCAATGGCTGCTGCCGAACGACATCACGACCGAGCAGGGCGGCCGTTTCACGCTTGCCGGCGGAGCGGAGCTGGGTGGCCCGATCGCCTGCGAGATCCTCGCGAGCGACGCGCCGCATCGGCTGAGCTTCAGCTGGCGGGGAAGCGAAACGCATCCCGATGGGAGCGAGAGCGTGCTCGATACGGTCCTGACCTTCGAACTCTCGCCGGTCTCCGATGGCCGTACGCATCTGCGGCTCGTCCATGGCGGCTTTGTCGTGCCGGCGGATTATCCGGTCGATATCGCCGCGCTGGAGCCTGAAATCCTCGTCTACCTCCCGCTCGATGCCGTTGCGCGCCGCCGCATCCGCAAGCCGCGGCGGGCCGCGCTCGCGCGGGGCGCCTTGCCCGTCATGATGCGTCTTGCGGCCTGATGCGAAGGAACAGGCAATGAACTTTGTCCCTATGGTGGTCGAGCAGTCGAGCCGCGGCGAGCGCTCGTTCGACATCTATTCCCGCATGCTGCGCGAGCGCATCATCTTCCTGAACGGGCCGATCGACGACGACGTCTCGGCCAGCATCTGCGCGCAATTGCTGTTTCTCGAATCGGAGAGCCCGAACCGGGAGATTTCGCTCTACATCAACTCGCCGGGCGGGGTGGTGACGAGCGGCTTCGCGATCTATGACACGATGCAGTTCATATCGAGCCCGGTCTCGACGCTCTGCATGGGCTCGGCCTGTTCGGCCGGCTCGTTCCTGCTCATGGCCGGCGCGCCGGGCCGCCGCATCGCGCTGCCCAATTCCAGCATCATGCTGCACCAGCCCTCGGGCGGCTTCCAGGGCGTGGTCTCGGACATAGAGCGCCATGCCGAGAATATCGGTCGGACCAAGAGGCGGCTGAACGCGCTCTATGCCCGGCATTGCGGCCGCTCGCTCGACGAGGTCGAACGCACGCTCGACCGCGACCATTTCATGGACGCTGAAGAAGCCAAGGCCTGGGGCATCGTCGACCATGTCTATGAGAGCCGCCGCGATGATAAGGCAGCCTGAGGGGCTGGCAGGCCGGGCGACGCGCGCTACTATGGAGGGAACAATACCGTACAGGAAGGACGCCTCACCATGGAAACCCGCAAGCTCGGCACGAGCACGCTCGAGGTCTCGGTTATCGGGCTCGGTTGCAACAATTTCGGCGGCCGCATCGACCCTGCCGGCTCGCGCCGCGTGATCGATGCCGCCATCGACAAGGGCATCAATTTCTTCGACACGGCCGATATCTATGCCGATACCGAGTCCGAAACGGTCATCGGCGACGTGTTGGGCGCGCGGCGCGACAAGATCGTGCTCGCGACGAAGTTCGGCAAGCCGATCCAGGGTTCGCCCGAGACGAAGCGCGGCTCGCGCAGCTACATTGTCCGCGCGGTCGATGCCAGCCTGCAGCGGCTGAAGACCGGTCATATCGACCTCTACCAGATGCACGAGCCGGACGCGGAGACGCCGATCGAGGAGACGCTCGGCGCGCTTGAGGAACTCGTCCAGGCCGGCAAGATCCGCTATTACGGCGCCTCCAATTTTTCGCCCGAAGGGTTGGCGGCAGCGCAGGCCGCCGCGCGCAAGGCCGGGCAGACCGGCTTCGTGACCAGCCAGGATGAATACAGCCTCGTCGTCCGCGATATCGAGGCCGGTCTGTTGCCGGTCATCGAGCGGGAGAAGCTGGCGCTGATCCCGTTCTTCCCGCTCGCCAGCGGCCTGCTCACGGGCAAGTATCGCGGCGGCGCGAAGCCGGAAGATAGCCGCTTCGGCGCCTGGACCGGGCTCGGCGACCGCTATCTGACCGCGCGAAACATCGCTCTCGTCGAGGCGTTCGACGCCTTTGCCCGCGAGCGCGGGCACACGCTGCTCGAACTCGCCTTTGGCTGGCTGCTCTCGCACCCTGTCGTGCCATCGGTGATCGCCGGCGCTACCAAGCCGGAGCAGATCGAGGCCAATGTCGCCGCCGCGGGCTGGCGGCTCGGCGCGGCGGACCTTGCCGCCTTCGATGCGATCGGGAAGGCAATCGCCTGATCCGACCGATCGGCGCGCGGGCGCCGACGTCCAGCTATTTGACTTGTCGCGTTTCCTTCACGCGAACTGGTACCCGCTTCGCTCGGAAACGCTCTAAAGCTCGACCTCGGGCGCCTTGGGGCAGGTCGGCGGGTGGCTGCGGTCCCAGCCGCGCGAGGTCCATTCCTTCCGCGGGCCGGCTTCAGCCTTGGGCGCCGGCGCGGTCGTCGGCGCGCCATCGGCCGGCGGCTCGGCGTCGGTCGGCTCTTCGGGTTCGTAGAAGGTGAAGCAGTTCGTGCCGTCCCGCTCGACGAAGAAGCATGAACCCTGCTGGGATTCGTAGAAGGTGCAGAACTTGCCGTCCTGCACCGACCATTCGCCCGAATCCGCGCCGTCCACATCGTGGTACCGGATGCTCCGGTCCTCATTATAGCTTTCAGTGAAGAAGGCGCCGGTCGAATAGATCCCGTCGAGCGTGATGCCGGAGAAGGTCCTGGCAATCTCGCTCTCGGGCATGCGTTCGCCGGCCATGGCGGCGGGTGCTGCCATCAGTGCGATGAACAGGCCGGCGAAGACCGTATTAGGGCGCCTGTGCTTTCGTGTGGTGGGGAGCAAGACCGCATTCTCCGTTGACTTCGCGCCGTTTTGGCGGCAGAAGGGCGTCGATTTCACTCGGATATTCCGATGCCTGCGCGCGCTCATGCCGTTTCGATCCTAGTCGAGCTGGTGGCTTCCGTCACCGGGATGCATACGGCCGGCCTGCGCACCTCCACCACGACCAAAACGTCGAAAACCACGACGACCGCCTGATCGTCCTTCCTGCGCCCCGCTCTCTCCCTCGGGGTCTCGAGGGAAACGGGGCTGGCCAGCGCGCGGTTGGGCGTGCTGGACGGCGAGGGGGAGAGAGACGGACAAGGAGCAGGACAAGATGGGCTACAAGATCGCAATCGTCGGTGCCACGGGCAATGTGGGCCGCGAAATGCTCAATATTCTGGATGAGCGCGGCTTCCCGGCCGACGAGGTCGTGGCGCTCGCCTCGCGCCGCAGCCAGGGAACGGAAGTTTCCTTCGGCGACCGCACGTTGAAGGTCAAGCCGCTCGACCAGTTCGATTTCTCCGATACGGACATCGTGCTGATGTCGGCCGGCGGCACGGTCTCGAAGGAATGGTCGCCGAAGATCGCCGCGCAGGGCGCGGTCGTGATCGATAATTCCTCGGCTTGGCGCTATGATTCCGAGGTGCCGCTGATCGTTCCGGAAGTGAATGCCGATGCGATCGTCGGCTTCTCCAAGAAGAACATCATCGCCAATCCCAACTGCTCGACGGCGCAGCTCGTGGTCGCGCTGAAGCCGCTGCACGACATCGCCAAGATCAAGCGTGTCGTCGTCTCGACCTACCAGTCCGTCTCCGGCGCCGGCAAGGAAGCGATGGACGAGCTCTTCACGCAGACCCGCGCCATCTTCGTCAACGATCCCGTCGTCTCGGAGAAGTTCACCAAGCGCATCGCCTTCAACGTCATTCCTCACATCGATAATTTCATGGAGGATGGCTACACGAAGGAAGAATGGAAGGTGATGGCCGAGACGAAGAAGATCCTCGACCCGAAGATCAAGCTGACCTGCACGGCCGTGCGCGTGCCGGTCTTCGTCTCGCATTCGGAATCGGTCAATATCGAGTTCGAGCGGCCGATCACCGCCGATGAGGCGCGTGACATCCTGCGCGAGGCGCCGGGCTGCCTGGTTATCGATAATCCGGAAGAAAACGCCTACATCACCCCCTATGAGGCGACCGGCGAGGACGCGACCTATATCTCGCGCATCCGCGAGGACGCGACGGTCGAGAACGGTCTCAACATGTGGGTCGTTTCGGACAATCTGCGCAAGGGTGCGGCGCTGAATGCCGTCCAGATCGCGGAAGTGCTGATCAACCGCAAGCTGATCCAGCCGCGCAAGAAGGCCGCCTGAGCGGCCTCCGACGGCCGACTGCCATTCTCAAACGGCCGCCTTCGGGCGGCCGTTTTTCGTTCGGGCTCAGCCGATCGGCGTCGCGGCGACACTGAAGCGCCCGGTGGCCTGATCGAGCACATAGAGCTCGCCGGTCGAGATATCGAACCAGGCGCCGTGCAGTTCGATCTCGTCGATCTCTTCGAGGCTTCGGATCGTCGGGAAGGTGCGCAGGTTTTCGATCGCCTTCCTGACGGAGGCGAATTCGAGCGCGCGCTGGGCATCCGCCGTTTCGGCCGGGTCGTCGCAGACCAGCGCTTCGGCCGGCGCGATCAGGGAGATCCACTTGCCGATGAAGTCGCCCGGCGACAGATCCGCGCTGTCGGACGGCGCATTGCGCGACGCGATATAGGCCTGCACGCCGCCACAGCGACCATGGCCCATGACCACGATGTTGCGCACCTTCAGCCCCATGACGCCAAACTCGATCGCCGCCGAGGTGCCGTGATACTCGCCATCGGGATCATAGGGCGGAACGAGGTTCGCGACGTTGCGGATGACGAAGAGTTCGCCCGGCGCGGCGTCGAAGATGGTCTCCGGCGCGGCGCGGCTGTCGCAACAGCCGACGATCATGGTGCGCGGGCGCTGGCCGGCTTCGGCCAGCACCTTGTAGCGCGAGCTTTCAAGCGGCAGGCGCTGGTCGCGAAACGCAGCATAGCCACGCAGCAGACGGGTCGGAAAATCGGGGGCCTTGGCCATCGGGTTCTCGCTCCTGACAGAGGGCCTGAATCGCATCATGCAGTGCAGCATCACTCGTTCGGATGCAAGAGCCCGCCGGCGGATGCTAGAGCCGGCAATGTCGCTTGCTGGCGGCTGCCTGCATCTGCAGATTGCAAGGCGTCCTTGCAAAGCGCGGCAATCTTGTCACCTGGAGGCCAAATCACGCATCCACGCCTCATGCGCTGCTTGTCGTTTTTTTGCACCGCTGTCAGAGTCGATGGGTCATTTGATTGCGCGTCGTGATCTGTTCGGCTGGTCGCCGGGAGAGTTCGCCGCCACCCGCCGGGTGGCGCGGTGCACGATAGTGGAGACGGTACGATGAAGAAGCTTGGATTGTTCGGCCTGATCTTCGCCATGCTGGGCGCTGCGCCGGCCATGGCAGCTGATCTTTCCGTCGAGCCGGCGCCGGTCGCGCCGACGCCGGTGGTCAATGATTGGCGGTTCCAGGCGACGCTCTATGGCTGGGCCACCGGCATCAATGGCGACGTCGGTGTCCGTGGATTGGGTCCGGTGGATGTCAATGTCTCGGCGAGCGAGGCGATCAGCGATCTCCATGGCGCTTTCATGGGGTCATTCGGCGGCAACAATGACAACTGGATGTTCCTGACGGATTTCGTCTGGGCGCGGGTCAGTGACAGCGGGCAGGTCGGGAACAAGCCCCTCAACTACGAATACACGCAGAACCAGGCCATCGTTCAGGGCATTGTCGGCTATCGCCTGCCGATCAATGTCGACAAGCTCACGGTGAACGGCACACTCGGCTTCCGCTACATGTATCTCGATGGCGATCTCGGCCTTGGGATCGTGGGGTTGCCCAATTCTGCCAGTGCCAGCGGCAGCGAGCAGTGGATCGACCCGACCGTCGGCCTCAATGTGCGCTATGATTTCAACGACAAGTGGTTCGTGAACGCGCTCGGCGATATTGGCGGGTTCGGCGTAGGCTCGGACCTGACATGGCAGGCCTTCGGTGCCGTGGGCTACAACTGGTCGAAGACGATCTCGACCTCGCTCGGCTATCGCGCCATCTACGAAGACTATTCGGACGGTGGATTCGTCTACAAGACGACGCAGCAGGGCGTCATGGCCGGCATCGGAATTCACTTCTAGGCCAGGGCCTCGATCGGGCGCGGCAGGAATCCGCGCCCGCTATATCCGCGCCCGCTCTGCGGCATCTCCGGCCGGGCTGTCCGGTCAGGAGCGCTCTTCGCGGGTGACGCTGATCGGATCGCTGGCCGGAAAGCTCTCTTCCAGCGCTTCGTCCAGCCGCTCATCGAGATGCTCGGCGGTTTCGGCCGGGTGGGGCGGAACGATATGCGTCGCGATATCGGCGCCTTCCTTGAGCGTGAGCGTGACCGGGGTCTTCTCGGCGATTTCAGCCAGCCGCGCCAGGTGCTCGTCGCTCAAGGGGGCGCCGAAGCGAAGCGTCCGCGTGATCTTGGAGCGCTTGCCGTCCTTGGTGTGCTCGAGTTCGGCGTGGATGGTGCCGAGCGTCCAGCCTTTCCGTTCGGCATACATGCGCAACGTGATGATCGTGCAGGAGGCGAGGCCTGCCAGCAGCAGTTCATACGGGGCCGGGCCGGTATCCTGGCCGCCGCGCGCCACCGGTTCGTCGCTCGCCAGCGCATGTCGGCTCGCGGTGATCTTCACCGCATAGTTCGCCGCGCCGATTTCTGCCTCGACCTTTGCCATGGCGGTCTTCTCCTGATGCAACGCAATGGCGCGATGCGCGCCGCGTCATGTGGGTTGAGCTATGGAATTTCGCGCCTTCACCACTGTACGCGCAAGCCGAAACCGCCCGCCCAGAGATTATCGTCGCCCGAGGAAAGCGATGTCGTCGCATAGCTCAGTTCGCCATAGAGGCTCGAGCGCATACCGAGTGTCAGCGTCGCGCCCAAACCGAGTTCGCCTGCGAGCGCAGTCTGCTCCTGCGACAGGGTCGTGTTGGCGATGATGACATCGGTCCCGCCGATGAAGGCATAAGCCACATTGGCGATCAGATAGGCGTTGAGCCGCATCGCGTCGGCCGCATCGGCGCTGACGAAGCCGGCATGTTCGGCCCTGAGGCCGACGCGGCCGACCAGGCTGTCGGCGCTGCCGCCTTTGACCGAGACCGTGTCGCGATCGGAGAAGCCATCGAAATTGACCGAAGTGTAGACGAGTTGCGCCTCCGGCGTGAGCGTGAAGCCCTGGCCGACCGGGAAGGCGCGGCCGATCTCGAGGCTGGCCGCTGCGCCTGTGGCGCTGGCGCCGGAGACCAGCGTGCCGATCTCGTTGGTGGCAACGTCGGTGTCGTAGAAGGTCGCCTGCGCCACCGCATCGGCATAGAAGCCGTCATTGCCGCGCCAGGTCAGGTTGCCGCCTATGCCATAGGCGTTGGTGTCGATCGAGCCGCTGCTTGCCTGCCCGTGCGAGATCACGCTCACCGTGGTCGCCGATTGGCCGAAGGTCGCCATCAGTCCGGCCGAGAGCGCTCCATTGGCATTGACGGGGAGTTCGGCCTCGGCACCGGCCTGGCCGAATTTGATTGTCTGGTCGTAGGGCGAGCCACCGTCGGGGCTCATATCGGCCCAGGAGCCGCGCGCCCGCACCCAGGCGCCACCGGGCAGATTGGTGATGGCGGCGCCGGTCTGCCAGCCGCCCGTGCGCTCGCGCAGCGTGCCGATACTCTCGCGGCCATAGGCGAGCAGCGTCGCGGGATAGGCACGATAGGTCTGCGCCGCATAGGAAAGGTCGCTGCGGAGATACCAATTGCCATTGTTCGCATCGCTGCCGACACCGCCTTGATAGAGGCGATAATCCCAGGCGCCCGCGATCAGGCGATTGGCGTTGAAGGCATTGCCCGGCGATGCACCGGCGACCGAGACGAGCTCGATGCCGTCGCCAAGAGTGGCCGCGCCCGATCCGCCGAGATTGACGACCTGCAGGCGCGTGACGCCGGAAACATTGCCGGCAACCGTCAGCCGGTCGGTTGCCGACGCATCGCCACCAAGCGCGGTGCCGAGTGTCAGCGTGCCGGAGCCGACGTAGTCGCCCGAGACTGCAAGCGTCGCCCCCGCCGTGGTTCCCAGGACGGAGACCGTGCCGGCATTGGAGAGGCTCGCGACCGTCTGGCTGTAGCCGGCGAGGTCCAGAACGGCGCCGTTTGCGATCGAGACCGCCGAAAGCGGGCTGAACGCGGCGGCGGCACCGGCGCGCAGCGTACCGGCCTCGACGGCGGTGACGCCCTCATAGAGGTTCGCGGCGGTCAGGACCGTCGTGCCGTTGCCGATCTGGTAGAGCGCCGTCGAGCCCGTCACCCGTGTGGCGAATGCGTAGGCGCCCTCATTGTGATTGAAGACGACGGCCGCTTCGCCGTCACCGCCTGTGATTTCGGCAGCCTGCAGCGTTCCGGCGCCGGCACCGGCGCCGATCTGGATCGTGCCGCTGCTGCCGGCGCTTGCGGCAAGGACGATCGTGCCCTCGCCGCCGCCGACGCTGACCGCGCCCTCATTGGTGATCGAAAGCGTGCCGTCGCCCTCGGCGCCGATCGTGAGCTCGTTGGCAACGGTCAGGCTCGATCCCTGGCCATTGACCGATACTGTGCCCGTCCCGCCCGCTCCCTCGCCAATGACGGCCGAAGCGCTGGTCGTCGTGCCGCCCGCCCCGATCTCCAGCGCGCCATCGCCGCGCGCGCCGATCGTCATCTGGCCGGCATTGATCCATTGCGAACCATCGCCGCTGACGGTGACCACACCCGTTCCGCCTGCCTCGGCACCGACAAGGCTCTCCGTATTCGAGACGGTTCCCGATTCGGCGATAGCCAGCGTGCCCGTGCCGGCGGCACCGACCGTCAATGTGCCGTCGACCGACAGGTTCGAGCCTTCGCCGGATATCGAGGCTGCGCCGGTTCCGCCGGTATTGGCGCCCAAGGTCGCATCGGCGCTCGTGACCATGCCGCCGGCGGCGATGGTGAGGGCGCCGTCGCCATCGGCGCCGAGCGTTAGCAGGCCGTCCATCGTGAGCGAGGACCCGTCGCCCGAAACGATGGCGCTGCCGGCGCCGGATTTCGCCGCGCCGATCGTCACCTCGCCAGCCGTGACGCTGCCGCCACCCTGGACCGTCAGGCTCCCTGCGCCGGCATCGCCAATGGTCAGTGTTGAGTCCGTTTCCCAGAGCGTTCCGCTGCCCGAGACCTTCGCGCTTCCGCTGCCTCCGGCCGATGCGCCGATCGTCGCGCTGTCGTCGGAGACCGTTCCGCCGAGTTCGACCGTCAGGGCGCCGTTGCCTCCCTTGCCGATCGTCAGTGCTTGTTCCGTCGTCCAGCTCGAATCGGCGCCGGTGACCGTGGCGGCGCCGGTGCCGGACGCCCGGTTGCCGATGACCGCACTCGCGTCCGAAACGGCGCCGCCCGCCTCGATGGTGAGCGTGCCATCACCCGCATCGCCGAGCACCAGCTCCGTGCTGGTCGTCCAGCTCGAACCGGAGCCCGTCACCTTGGTCGTCCCGCTGCCGCCTTCGAGCGCGCCGACCGTGGCGCTCGCCGCCGTCACGGAGGCGCCGGATTCGACGGTGAGTGCGCCATCGCCAGCCTCGCCGATCGTCAGCGCGCCGGTGGTGGTCCAAGCCGAGCCCGAACCCGTTGCCTTGACGGTTCCGCTGCCGCCTTCCAGTTCGCCGATCGTGGCAACCGCATCGCCGACGGTGCCCATGGCCTCGATGGTCAACTCGCCCGTGCCGGCGCCGCCAATGACGAGCGTGCCGGTATGGGACCAGTTCGACCCATCGCCCGTGACCTTGACCGTGCCGGTCCCGCCTGCCAGCGCGCCGATGGCCGCGTCGGTATCGGTGACGACGCCGCTGCTCGATACCGTCAACGATCCCGTCCCGGCATTGCCGACGATGATCGTGCCGCCGCTGGTCCAGCTCGAACCGGCGCCGTCGACGCGCGCGATACCGGTCGCGCCGGCTTCATTGCCGATGATCGTGCTGCTGCCGGCGTCGGTATTGGTGGTGATGGTGGCCGACATGTCGACGGTCAGCGTGCCGGAGCCGCCGGCGGCATCGCCGATGACGACCGTGCCGCTATTGGTCCAGGACGAACCGAGGCGGCTCACATTCAGAACGCCTGTGCCGGACTGGCCGATCACCGCGCTGGCCGAGACGAGCGTGCCGCCGACGGCGCTTTGCGTGATGGTCAGCGTTCCCGTACCGGTCGTGGTGCCGAGCGTGATCGCCCGGGCGGTGGCGCCGGGCGCGGTGATCTGCGCTTCGCCATTATTGTCGATGACGACGTCGCTCGCAGCCGTCGGGACGGCGGCCGGGTTCCAGTTGGCGTCGATCGCCCAATCCGCCTGGCCCGGAGCAATCCAGACGCTCTGGGCATGCGCGGTGGAGGAGAGCAGGGCGAGCGCGAGCGCCGCGAGGCCGATCGAGCCTGGGCGCCATTCCGTCAGGGCCCATGCCGCGCCGCTTCCGTCCAACCTTGCCAATTGCCTGTCCCTGCCTGCCCGACCGCTTTGGTCCGGCGCGCCCGCGCGAGAGGCGGACGCTGCCGATGTCAGGGGCAATCTGGCCGGCTGGCGCTTAAGGGCGGGTTAACCATAGGCCGCGAAACGGTTTTTCCCCGTGCGCCTCAGTCGGCCGAATAGGCGGTCTTCTGGGTGATGTGCGACAGCGGGAAGGCGGCTACCTCGGTCAGCAGCTTGACGAGGAGGGCGGCGGCGCGATCGACGGCGATCTTGCCGCGCGCGGGATCGGCGGCGCTCGCATTGCCCATCGCGCCCGTTGGCTGCACGTCCTGCGCCTGCCAGCCATAGTCGACCTTGCCATAGGGGATCAGCACCTCATTGGTCTTTTCGAGCGCGACGGAGAGCGGCACGAAATTCTCGGCGAGATCCATCTTCACGAGGTCGGGGTGGAGGTCGAGCATCAGGCTCGTCTCGATCTCGCCGCCATGGATGCCGTGGCGGTGCTCGGCCTCAGAGAAGAGATCCGTCAGATCCGTCATGCCGAACCAGGTCGAGGCGACGGCGAACATGTCGAGCTTCACGCGCAGTTCGCGGCAGACGATGTCCATCACCTGCGGCTGGCCGCCATGGGAATTGAAGAACACGATCTTGCGGCAGCCGGCGCGGTTGACGCTCTCGCCGATCTCGAACCAGAGCCGCGCCAGCGTCTCATAGGAGAAGCTGAGGGTGCCGGGGAAGGCGAGATGTTCGTTTGATTTGCCGATCGGCATGGCCGGCAGCACCAGCACCTGCAGATCGTCCGGCATCTGGTCGATCGCGCGCTGGACGATGCCCGCATTGATGGCGGCGTCGACGCGCACGGGAAGATGGGGGCCGTGCTGCTCGATCGCACCGACCGGCTGCAGGGCGACGACCTTCGACATGTCGAGCTTCGAGAATTCCGCGGTCGTCAGATCCCACCAATAGCGCGAGGGCAGCATGTCTTGTCCTTCCAGTGTCGGCGTTGAGAGCATCGGCGTTGTCGCGGATCGATATCACCAATAGTCTCTCCGGGGTGTTGCCATGGTCGCAACGCACCAGCCTCAATCTTGATTGCGTGACGCGCAACCCTTTAGCGGGATGATGATCGATGCAGAATGCACAGGGTTCGGCGCCGGAGCGGCTTTGGGTCAAGACGCCGCTCGCGGTGATGGCGGAGGGCGCCGAGGGCGGGATCGTGGTCGAGGATGGCCGGATCGCGGAGCTGGTGCCGGGCGGCGCCGAGCCGGCGCACCCGGTGCATGCGATCTTCGATGCCTCGCGCCATGTCGTGACGCCAGGCCTCGTCAATGCGCACCATCATTTCTATTCGAACCTGACTCGGACACACCCGAAGGGCATCAACAAATCGCTGATGCCCTGGCTCGAAGGGCTCTATCCGCTCTGGGCGGCGAAGCTCAATCCGGAGAATTTCCGCCTCGCCTGCCGCATGGCGTTGACCGAATTGCTGCTGTCGGGTTGCACCACGGCGGCCGACCACCATGCGATGTTCGCGGTTGGGCTCGAGGATGCGATGGACATCCAGGCCGAGGAGGCGGAGAAGCTCGGCATGCGGCTCACGCTGGTGCGCGGCTCGCGCGATCTCTCGGTCAAGGACGGCATGCTGGCGCCGGAAAACGTCGTCCAGTCGATCGATACGATCCTCACCGACAGCGAGCGCGTCATCCGCCGCTACAATGACCGGTCCGAGGGCTCGATGGTGCAGGTCGCGCTGGCGCCGGATTCGATGTTCACGGTCAGCGAGACGCTGATGCGCGAAACGGCCGCCCTGGCGGCGCGGCTCGATTGCCGGCTGCATACGCATCTTTCCGAGCGCGCGGCGGAGGTCCCCGCCTCGTTCGAGCTCTATGGCTGCGGGCCGATCGACCGGATGGAGGAACTGGGCTGGATCAACGACCGGCTCTGGCTCGCGCATGCGATCCATCTCGACGATGCCGAGATCGCCAAGCTCGGGCGCCACGGCGTCGGCGTCTGCCATTGCCCGACCTCCAGCATGATGTTGGGCGCCGGCCGCTGCCGCACCAATGAGCTCGAGGCGGCGGGCTGCGCCATCGGCCTCGGTGCCGATGCATCGGCGGCGAATGACTGCTCCAATGCGATGGGCGAGGTTCGCCAGGCGATGCTCCTGAACCGGCTCACCTACGACCCGGCCGATGTCAGCCATCTCGACGCGCTGCGCTGGGGCACGGAGGGCTCGGCACGCTGCCTCGGGCGCACGGATATCGGCACGATCGCGGTCGGCAAGCAGGCCGACCTCGCCTTCTATACCGTCGATGAACTGCGCTTTTCCGGCGCGGGCGACCCGCTCGCGGCGCTGGTCTACTGCGCCGCGCAGAGCGCCGACCGCGTGATGATCCGGGGCGGCTGGCAGGTCGAGGACGGCGCTCCAAAGGGCGTCGACGTGGGCGAACTGATCTTCGAACACACCAAGGCGTCCAGGGCTTTCCTGCAGGCGTTGTAAGCGGCCGAACTCAGGCCCGCGGATACGCGCCGTCAGCCCTCTCTCCCGCGTAGCGGGGGAGAGTGGGAGAGGGGGCGCGCAAGCTCCGTCGGCGGTGCGGCGGGCCCCCTCCCGACCTCCCTCGCAAGCGGGAGAGGAGAAGGAAGAGGGAGCCGGGCGGGATAGACGACTGGGAAAGGCACCAGCCAGCCCTCTCTCCCGCGCAGCGGGGGAGAGTGGGAGAGGGGGCGCGCAAGCTCCGTCGGCCGATGCGGCGGGCCCCCTCCCGGCCTCCCCCGCAAGCGGGAGAGGAGAAGGAAGGGGAGGCGATAGCTCTTCATCCCTATGAGATTTTAATACGGCCAGCTTTGCCGCCGTCTCGATCCCTTATGCGCTTCTGACGATCTTCAGCACCGAAGCCGGGTCCCGCATGGGGTCCGGCTCGTCGTCTGTTGCGGCGTGCCGGTCCCGGCCGCCCGATCCAGGAGTGCTCCCATGCTCGATATCGTCATGCTGGCGATCGGCCTCGGCTTCTTTGCCGTCGCCGCTCTGTACAGCCTCGTCTGCGACCGGCTCTAGGGAGGCTGCCATGCTTCTCGATTATGTGCTCGGCGGCGGCGTCACGCTCATCCTGCTCGTCTATCTCACCTATGCCCTGATCCGCCCCGAGCGGTTCTGAGAGGCCTTTCATCATGACCTTGAACGGTTGGATCCAGATCGCGCTCTTCTGCGTGGTCGTCATCGCGCTCGTGAAGCCGCTCGGCTGGTACATGGCGCGCGTCTTTTCCGGCGAGCGGACCTTTCTCTCGCCCGTGCTCAGGCCCGTCGAAGCCGGGCTCTACAAGCTCGCCGGCACCAGCGACCGGGAGGATCAGCACTGGCTGACCTATGTCGGCGCCATGCTGCTCTTCAACCTGGCCGGCTTCGTCGTCCTCTATCTGCTGCAACGCTTCCAGGCGTCGCTGCCCTATAATCCGATCGGCATGTCGAACGTGCCGCCGCAACTCGCCTTCAACACGGCGGCGAGCTTCGTGACGAATACGAACTGGCAGAACTATGGCGGCGAAAGCACGATGTCCTATCTCGTGCAGATGGCCGGCCTCGCGGTCCAGAACTTCGTCTCGGCCGCCACGGGCATCGCGCTCGCCATCGCGCTGATCCGCGGCTTCGCTCGCCACTCGGCCCGCGGCATCGGCAATTTCTGGGTCGACCTGACCCGCGCGACGCTCTACCTGCTCCTGCCGATCTCGATCCTCTTCACGCTGTTCCTCGTCTGGCAGGGCATCCCGCAGACGCTCGGCAGCTATATCGAGGCGACGACGCTGGAAGGCGCCAGGCAGACCATCGCGGCCGGCCCGATGGCCTCGCAGATCGCGATCAAGATGCTCGGCACCAATGGCGGCGGCTTCATGAACGCCAATGCGGCGCATCCGTTCGAGAACCCGACCGCGCTCTCCAACATGATCCAGATGATCTCGATCTTCGCGATCGGCGCGGCGCTGACCAACGTCTTCGGCCGCATGGTCGGCGACCAGCGCCAGGGCTGGGCGATCTTCTCGGCGATGGGCGTCCTCTTCCTCGCCGGCGTCATCGTCTGCTACTGGGCCGAAGCCTCCGGCAATCCGCTGGTCCATGCGCTCGGCATCGATGGCGGCAACATGGAAGGCAAGGAAGTCCGCTTCGGCATCTCCATGTCGGCGCTCTTCGCGGTGATCACGACGGCCGCCTCCTGCGGTGCGGTCAACGCCATGCATGACAGCTTCACGGCGCTCGGCGGCATGATCCCGCTGATCAACATGGAACTCGGCGAGATCATCGTCGGCGGCGTCGGCGCGGGCTTCTACGGCATCCTGCTCTTCGTCATCATCGCGATCTTCATCGCCGGCCTGATGGTCGGGCGCACGCCCGAATATCTCGGCAAGAAGATCGAGGCGAAGGAGGTCAAGATGGCGCTGCTCGCCCTCCTGGTCCTGCCGCTCGGCATGCTCGGCTTCACGGCGATCGCGGTGGTCATGCCGTTGAGCGTCGCGTCGATCGCCAATCCCGGGCCGCATGGATTTTCTGAAATCCTCTACGCCTATACCTCGGCGGCAGCCAATAACGGCTCGGCCTTTGGCGGGCTCACCGGCAATACCGACTGGTACAACATCACGCTGGGCATCACCATGCTGATGGGCCGCTTCCTGATGATCGTCCCGGCCATCGCCATTGCCGGATCGCTCGCGGCCAAGAAGACGGTGCCGAGCTCGGCCGGCACGCTGCCGACCCATGGCGGGCTCTTCGTCGGCCTGCTCGTCGGCGCCATCGTCATCGTCGGCGGACTGACCTTCTTCCCGGCGCTGGCCGTCGGCCCGATCGTCGAGCATTTCGCGATCGCCTCCGGCCAGACCTTCGGTGCGGGAGGCTGAGATGGACCTCTATCTGCAGAAGAGGCGGATCCGGGTCGATGCCCGGGTCCAGGAGACATCGGACCCGCCACGCGCCTCCGACGTCCTCATCGTGATGCTCGCCACGCTCTCCGTGGCGGCCGGCCTCCTCTACCTCATCGCCACGCTCTTTCCGGCTCTCGCCGTCTAGTCGGCCGACCGGATCATTACGGGATCATCCCATGAGCCAGATCAGATCAGCGAGCATTTATGACGCTCGCATCCTCGTGCCGGCGGTCGGCGCCTCCTTCCGGAAGCTCGACCCCCGCATCCTCATCAAGAACCCCATCATCTTCGTGGTGGCGGTAGTCTCCCTCCTGACCACCATCCTGTTCCTCCGCGATCTCGCCACGGGGCGCGGTGGCCTCGGCTTCTCGTTCCAGGTCAATGTCTGGCTCTGGTTCACCGTGCTCTTCGCGAACTTCGCCGAAGCCGTCGCCGAAGGGCGCGGCAAGGCGCAGGCCGAAGCGCTCCGCCGCACGCGGACCGAGACGCAGGCGAAGCTGCTCGCAGGCCCCACCGCCGACCTCGCCATCTACAGGATGGTCCCCGGCAACAGCCTCAAGGTCGGCGATATCGTCCTGGTCGAATCCGGCGACATCATTCCTTCCGATGGCGAGGTCATCGAGGGTGTCGCCTCGGTCAACGAGGCGGCGATCACGGGCGAATCCGCGCCGGTGATCCGTGAATCCGGTGGCGATCGCTCGGCGGTGACGGGCGGTACGCAGGTGCTCTCGGACTGGATGCGCGTGCGCATCACGGCGGCGGCGGGCTCTACCTTCCTCGACCGCATGATCTCCCTGGTCGAGGGCGCCTCGCGCCAGAAGACGCCGAACGAGATCGCGCTCAATATCCTGCTCGCCGGCATGACGCTGATCTTCGTTTTCGCCACGGCGACGATCCCGAGTTTTGCCGCCTATGCCGGCGGCTCGATCTCGATCCTCGTGCTGGTCGCGCTCTTCGTCACCCTGATCCCGACCACGATCGGCGCGCTCCTCTCCGCGATCGGCATCGCCGGCATGGATCGGCTCGTGCGCTTCAATGTGCTCGCCATGTCCGGCCGTGCGGTGGAAGCGGCGGGCGACGTTGACACGCTGCTGCTCGACAAGACCGGTACGATCACGCTCGGCAATCGCCAGGCGACCGAGTTCCGCCCGGTGCGCGGCGTCTCGGCCGAGCAACTGGCCGATGCCGCCCAACTCGCCTCGCTCGCCGACGAGACGCCGGAAGGCCGCTCGATCGTCGTGCTCGCCAAGGAGAAATACGGCATTCGCGGCCGCGACATGGCCTCGCTCCATGCGAGCTTCGTGCCCTTCACGGCACAGACGCGCATGAGCGGCGTCGATGTCGACGGGTCCTCGATCCGCAAGGGCGCGGTCGATTCGATCCTCGCCTATATCGACACGCTGCCCTTTGACGGGAGCAGCGCGCCGCAGTCGGGCGCCAGCCGCGAGCTGGTGCGCGAGATCCAGTCCATTGCCGAAGAGATCGGCAAGTCGGGCGGCACGCCGCTCGCGGTTGCCCGCGACGGCCGCCTGCTCGGCGTCGTGCACCTGAAGGATATCGTCAAGGGCGGCATCAAGGAGCGCTTCGCGGAACTGCGCCGCATGGGCATCCGCACCGTCATGATCACCGGCGACAATCCGATGACCGCGGCGGCGATCGCGGCGGAAGCCGGCGTGGATGATTTCCTCGCCCAGGCCACGCCGGAGAACAAGCTGGCGCTGATCCGCGAGGAGCAGGCCAAGGGCAAGCTCGTCGCCATGTGCGGCGACGGCACCAATGACGCGCCGGCGCTGGCCCAGGCCGATGTCGGCGTGGCGATGAACACCGGTACGGTCGCGGCCCGCGAAGCCGGCAACATGGTCGATCTCGACAGCGATCCGACCAAGCTCATCGAGATCGTCGAGATCGGCAAGCAATTGCTGATGACGCGCGGCGCGCTGACGACGTTTTCGATCGCCAACGATATCGCGAAATATTTCGCGATCATCCCGGCCATGTTCGTCGCCTTCTACCCGCAGCTCGGCGCGCTCAACGTCATGGGCCTGTCGACGCCGCAGAGCGCCATCCTGTCGGCGATCATCTTCAACGCGCTGATCATCATCGGGCTGATCCCGCTGGCGCTGCGCGGTGTCACCTATCACGCGGTGGGAGCCGCCTCGCTGCTCCGTCGCAATCTCGTGATCTATGGCCTGGGCGGTATCGTGGTGCCCTTCGTCGGCATCAAGGCGATCGACATGATCGTCACCGCGCTCGGCCTCGCCTGAGGACCAAGACCATGTTGAAACAGCTTCGTCCCGCCCTTGTGATGATCGTCGCCATGACCGCCATCACCGGGCTTCTCTACCCCCTCGCGATGACCTCGGTCTCGCAGGCGATCTTCCCCGCGCAGGCCAATGGCAGCGTGATCGAGAGGGACGGCAAGATCGTCGGCTCCGCGTTGATCGGCCAGTATTTCGCGAGCCCCGGCTATTTCCACGGCCGTCCGTCGGCGACGACCGGCCCAGACCCGGCTGATCCGTCCAAGTCGGTCGCCCAGCCCTATAATGCGGCGAACTCGATGGGTTCCAATCTCGGGCCGAGCAACCCGGCGCTGATCGACCGGATCAAAACCGATGCGGCGACGCTGAAGGCCGAGAATCCGAACGCACCCGTCCCGATGGATCTTGTGACCACGACCGGCAGCGGCCTCGACCCGCACATCACGCCGGAGGCGGCAGCCTTCCAGGTGCCGCGCGTCGCCAAGGCGCGTAACCTGCCGGAGGATCGCGTCGCCGCACTCGTCAGCCAGCATGTCGAAGGCCGCCTCTTCGGCATTCTCGGCGAGCCGCGCGTCAACGTGCTGGAACTCAACCTTGCGCTGGACAAGCTGGCGGCGGGTTGAGTGGCTGCGCGAGGCGGTTTGCTTTCTGCCGTGGGAGACTGCTTTGAGAAAGGCATTCAAATTCCGTCATGCCCGGGCTTGTCCCGGGCATCCACGCTTTCCCGGCAGCTGGACCCGTCTGCGCCAGCAAGTCGTGGATGGCCGCGACGGGGCGCGGCCATGACGGCTATACTGCAGCGGACAACGCGTCTTTTATGACAGCAAGAATTGGGTACACCACGGAATGAGCGACAGCTCGACCCGGGACGACAAGCGACCTTCGCCGGATGCGCTTCTCGACGCCGCCAGGCGCGAGGAGCGCGGCCGGCTGAAGATCTTTCTGGGTGCCGCGCCGGGCGTCGGCAAGACCTATGAGATGCTGCAATCCGGCCGGGCACGGCTCACCTCCGGGGCCGATGTGGTGGTCGGCGTCGTCGAGACGCATGGCCGCAAGGAGACGGAAGCCCTGGTCGAGGGCTTCGAGATCATTCCGCGCCGCCGGGTCGACCACAAGGGCCAGGTCCTCGACGAGATGGACCTCGATGCGATCCTGGCGCGGCGGCCGGAACTGGTGCTCGTCGACGAACTCGCCCACACCAATGCGCCTGAAAGCCGGCATCCCAAGCGCTACATGGATGTCGAGGAGCTGCTCGCCGCCGGCATCGACGTCTATACGACGCTCAACATCCAGCATGTCGAGAGCCTGAACGATGTCGTGGCGCAGATCACCCGCATCCGCGTGCGCGAGACCGTGCCGGATTCGGTGCTCGACAGCGCCGACGATATCGAGGTGGTCGATCTCTCGCCCGCCGACCTGATCGAGCGGCTGCAGGAGGGCAAGATCTATCTCGCGCATACGGCGAAGCGCGCGATCGAGCATTTCTTTCAAGCCGGTAACCTGACCGCGCTCCGGGAACTGGCGCTGCGCCGCACGGCCCAGCGCGTCGATGCGCAACTGCTCTCGCACATGCAGAGCCACGCCATCGCCGGGCCTTGGGCGGCGGGTGAGCGCGTTCTGGTCTGCGTCAGCGAGGATCCGCGCTCGCCGGCGCTGGTGCGCTATGCCAAGCGCCTCGCCGATCGGCTGCACGCGCCCTTCGTCGCGCTCTATATCGAGACCCGGCGCAGCCTCCAGCTCACCGAGGCGGAGCGCGACCGGATCGCCGAGACGCTGCGGCTCGCCGAGCATCTGGGTGGACAATCCGCCTCGATCCCCGGTGGCGACCGGCGCATTGCCGATGAAGTGCTCGCCTATGCGCGCACGGAGAACGTCAATCACATCGTCATCGGCAAGACGGACCGCTCGCGCTGGTTCGAGCTCATCAATGGTTCCGTCGTGCACGAGCTGGTGCGCCGCGCCGGCTCGATCAGCGTCCATGTCATCGCCGGCGAGACGCTGCCCGACACTGCCACGACCGGGCGGCGGCCGGCGACGGTGCGCGAACCGGTCAAGCCGCTGCCCTATGCCATCGCGCTCGTCGCGGTCGCGATCTCACTGGGGATTAGCAAGCTGATCCAGCCTTCGGTCGGCATCGAGAATGTCGACCTGATCTTCCTCGTCGGCATCATCGCCGTGGCCTCGCGTTTCGGGCTCGGGCCGGCGCTGGTCGCGATGGTGGCCGCTTCGCTCTGCTACAATTTCTTCTTCCTGCCGCCGACCTACACCTTCACCATCGCTGACCCGACCAATGTCGCGGCGCTCTTCATCTTCACACTGGTGACCTTCATCGTTTCCAACCTCGCCGCGCGGGTGCGGGCGCAGGCGATCTCGGCGCGCGGCCGGGCGCGCACCACCGAGCAGCTCTATTCCTTCAGCCGCAAATTGGCCGGCGTCGGCACGATCGACGATGTGCTCTGGGCGACAGCCTACCAGATCGCGGCCATGCTCAAGGTGCGCGTCGTCCTGCTGCTCTCGCATGATGGCGAGTTCGGGGTGCGCGCGGGCTATCCGCCGGAGGACAAGCTCGACCAGGCCGATGTCGCGGCGGCCAAATGGGCGTTCGAGAACAACCAGCCGGCCGGTCGCGGCGCCGATACGCTGCCGGGGGCCAAATGGCTTTTCCTGCCGATGCGCACCGGTCGCGGCGCCATCGGCGCCATCGGCATCTCGAGCGAGGACAAGGCCGGGCCGATCCTGGCGCCGGAGGAAAGCCGGCTCCTCGATGCGCTCGCCGATCAGGCGGCGCTGGCGATCGAACGTGTCTTCCTTGTCGAGGATATCGACCGCGCCCAGCGCTCGGCCGAGACCGACCGTCTGCGCTCGGCGCTCCTGACATCGATCTCGCATGATCTGAAGACGCCGCTCGCCTCGATCATGGGCGCCGCCGGCACGCTGCGCGATCTCTCCGCCGCCCTCGACGAGCCGACCAAGGCGGAACTGATCGGCTCCATCATGGACGAATCGGAACGGCTGAACCGCTTCATCGCCAATCTGCTCGACATGACGCGGCTCGAATCGGGCGCCGTCGAACCCAATCTGACGTTGATCGATGTCAGTGAGGTCGTCGGCACGGTGTTGCGGCGTGCGGCGAAGATCCTCGCCCGGCACAGCGTCGATGTCCGCGTGCAGCCGGGATTGCCGATGGTGCGGGTCGATCCGGTGCTGTTCGAGCAGGCGCTCTTCAACCTGATCGACAATGCCGCCAAATATACGCCGGCCGGTTCGACCATCCGGCTCGAAGCCTGGCAGCGCGGCGACCGCGTGACGCTGCAGATCATCGACGAGGGACCGGGATTGCCCGCAGACGATATGGAGCGGATCTTCGACAAGTTCTATCGCGTGCGAAAGGGCGACAATGTCCGCGCCGGCACCGGGCTCGGCCTCTCGATTGCGCGTGGCTTCGTCGAGGCCATGGGTGGAATGGTGATGGCGTCGAACCGCAATGATCGCAGCGGCGCGGTGTTCACCGTGCTGTTGCCGGTGCCCGACGAGGCGGCGAAAGTCGGGGAGGCGGCATGAACGCGCCGGTCGCCAGGATCCTCGTGGTTGACGACGAGCCGGCGATCCGCCGGCTGCTGCGCGCCGGGCTTTCGACGCAGGGTTATGAGATTGTCGAGGCGGCGACGCTCGCGGAGGCGCGGACCGCTGTCGTCCGCGACGCGCCCGATCTCGTCATCCTCGATCTCGGCCTGCCCGATGGCAGCGGCCGCGACCTGCTCATCGAATGGCGCGCCGCAGGCCTCGTGATCCCGGTTGTGATCCTCTCCAGCCGCACCGACGAGACGGGCATCGTCGAAGCGCTCGATCTCGGTGCCGACGATTATGTGACGAAGCCGTTCGGCATCAACGAACTGATCGCGCGGCTCCGCGTGGCGCTGCGCCATCGACTGCAGCAGCAGGGCGAAAAGCCGCTCTTCGTCAGCGGCGATCTCTCGGTCGATCTGGTGCGCCGGATCGTCAGGCTGCGCGGGCAGGAGGTGAAGCTCTCGCCGAAGGAATATGAAATCCTGCGCGCCCTGGTGCAGCATGCCGGCAAGGTTCTGACGCACCGCCATCTGCTGCACGAGGTCTGGGGCAATGCGCAGGACCCGCAATATCTGCGCGTCTATGTCCGCCAACTCAGGCAGAAGCTCGAGGACAACCCCGAGCAGCCACATTATATCCGCACCGAAACCGGAGTCGGCTACAGACTTCGCGAGGCGGATCGTTAGCCGGATTCGGATCTAGAGATAGCGTCGTCCGGCGACCCAGATCCCGCGAATGACGGGAACACCGCCGACCAGCGTCACGCGCAGCAGATCGGCGCGCAGGCCCGGTGCGATGCGGCCGCGGTCGGGAAGGCCGATCGCATCGGCGGGTTTCGCCGAGACCATCGCGATCGTGTCGTGCAGCGGCCGGCCGCGCGCGGCCAGAATGAAGGGCGCGTGCAAGAGGCTCGCCGGCACATAGTCCGAGGTCAATATATCGAGCAGCCCGGCATCGGCGAGGTCGGTCGCGCTGGCATTGCCCGAATGCGAGCCGCCCAGCACGATGTTGGGCGACCCCATCACGACCTGCATGCCGAGCGCGCGCGCCCGTTCGGCGGCGGCGAGCGTGGTCGGGAACTCGCTGATAACGATGCCGTCGGCATGCGCCGTCTCGACATCGTCGAGGGTGGTGTCGTCATGGCTGGCGAGAGAAATGCCGCGCTCCAAGGCGGCCCGGCTGATCACGGCGCGGCTCGGCGGTACGTGGAGTTGCTGATGGGCACGTCGCTCCGCCAGATAAAGCGCGAATTCCTCGTCGCTCCAGACGCGGGCGTTCTTCTTGCGCCGATATTCGCGATAGAGCGCCATGTCGTGCCATTGCCGCTGGCCGGGCGTGTGATCCATCAGGCTCATCAGGCGCAGGCCCGGATTGTCGACATGGCGCTCGACGATGCCGAGCAGAGCAGGATCGGAGAGTTCGCAGCGGAAATGGAAATAGTGATCGGCCTTGAGGAGGCCCGCCGTGCGCGCCTCGGTCAAGCCACCGATGGCGGCGTCGAGCATGGCGGTGCGCAGTCCGCGGCTGTCATAATCACCGATCGAAAGCGAATCGAGCACGGTGGTGACGCCGGCGCCGAGCATCTGCCAGTCATGTGCCAGCACGGCCGCCAGCGTCGCCGGCCATTTCACGCCGGGACGCGGCATGAAATGATGCTCGATATTGTCGGTGTGGATATCGATGAGACCGGGCAGGAGATAATCCGCGCCCTCCCGCGCTCCGTCCCCCATACTCTCGACCCGCCCGATCCTGTCACCGTCGAGGGTTACGGTTCCGAAGATGGTGCGATCGTCGAGGACGATATTCAGGGCGTCGGCTGAGGGCTGCATGGCGGCTCTGGGGAGAGAGGGGAACTTTCGATCGGCATCGCCGATCTTGGCGTACCCCCGGCCGCAGGCCAAGCTGCGCCCGGCATCTCGCCTGCCGGACGCACTCGCATCCTGTGCCGCGAAGCGCGCTGGCACAGGGGCTTAGGCACTGCCCATGATGATTTGATGACGCCTTGTGCCGGCCCGGTGGAAACGTCGCCGCCGGGCCGCGAGGGGTCACGATGCGGGGAGCGGCGCCGCCGGGTCGATCAGGCCGGCCTGCCGCAAATCCGTCCAGAGTGCCGGCGGGATGGGCTGCCGCAGATAGCCGAGATTCTGCTTCAGTTCGCCGACCGAGCGGGCGCCGGGAATAACGCTTGCGACGGCGGGATGCCCGAGCGGAAATTGCAGGGCGGCGGCGGGCAGGGAGACCTTGTGGTCGGCGCAGATTGCCTCGATGCGGCGGACGCGCTCCAGGACCGGCTCCGGCGCGAGCCGTGTGTTGAAGGTCGCGCCTGCGACGGCGCCGGTCGCCAATATGCCCGAATTATAGGGGCCGCCGATGATGATCTTCGTGCCGCGCTGCTCGCAGAGTGGCAGCAGGGTCGCGAGCGGTTCCTGTTCCAGCAGCGTGTAGCGACCGGCGAGCAGGAAATAGTCGAAGGTTCCCGCCACTACGAAGTCCGACAGCATCTGCCATTGGTTGATGCCGACGCCGACGGCCTTGATGACGCCCTGCGAGCGCAGCGCGTCGAGCGCGGGATAGGCGCCATCCATCGCCTCGCGGAAGCGGCTCCGCGCGAACGGGTCCTCGCCGGGCTGGAAATGCAGCGCCTCGTCGGGATCGTGGATCGAGACCATGTCGACATAGTCGGTGCCGAGGCGCTTCAGCGTGCCCTCCAGCGAGCGCATCACGGCATCGCGGGAATAGTCGAATTCGGCGCGGTAGGAGCCGGGCTGCTCCCAGAGTGTCGGCTTCAATTCGTCCGGCGCGATCGGGACGAGGTCGTAGCCGATCTTGGACGAGATCACGATATCGGCGCGCGGCAGGAATTGGATCGCGAGCCCGAGCCGCGTCTCGCTGACGCCGAAGCCATAGACCGGCGCCGTGTCGAAATAGCGGATCCCGTTCTCATAGGCCGCATGCACCGTGCCGATCGCCGCCTCCGTGTCGACGGCGCGGTACATATTGCCGAGGCCGGTGCCGCCGAGGCCGATGGTTGTCACTTTGAGACCGTTCTTCGCGACGGTCCTGAGCTCGATCTCTGCCATTTTTCCTTCCCAGTGCTTGGAATCTCGTCGTGGCACGACCGCGCGCACTGCGCGCCCGCGCCCGGTTTGCTGCCGAAAATCCGCGTTCCGGCCCCGGCTTCGAATGAGCATTGACACATAACTTGTCATATAACAATGTAACCGCACAAAAGACGTCGACGGCCCGCCGGGCTCGGCCCGACCACCATCACCGGCGTTTCCGGCCTGTCAGGCCGGCCGGGTTCAGACACGGAGTATTCGACTTGACGTTCTCGCCCGCCGAACTGACGACATCCCTCGCCAAGGGCCTCCTGTCCTTCCCGCTCACCTTTTTCGACGGATCCGGCGCCTTCAACGAGGCGGGCTATCGCGCGCATGTCGCGAGCCAGGGTTCAGCCGGGGCCGCCGGTCTGTTCGCGGCGGGCGGCACGGGCGAGTTCTTCTCGCTCACGCTCGATGAATATCGCCGTGTCGTGCGGGCGGCGGCCGACGAGGTTCCGGCCCATGTTCCGCTGCTCGCCGGTGTTGGCTACGGCACGAAGATGGCGGTGGAATTCGCCAAGGCGGCCGAGGCCAATGGTGCGGACGGGCTGCTGGTGTTGCCGCCCTATCTGATCAAGTCGGAGCAGGATGGCCTGCGCCAGCATCTGGCGACGATCTGCCGGTCGGTCGATATCGGCGTGATCGCCTATAATCGCGACAATGCGATCCTGACCCCGGAAACGCTGGCCCGCCTCGCCGAGGAGTGCCCGAACCTCATCGGCCTCAAGGACGGCGTCGGCGATATCGAGCTCCTGACGGGGTTGCGCGCGGAGATGGGCGATCACCTGATCTTCATCGGCGGCATGCCGACGGCCGAGGTCCATGCCACGGCCGCGGCAGCGATCGGCATGACGACCTATTCGTCGGCGATCTATAATTTCGCGCCGGAGCTGGCGCTCAGCTTCTACAACGCGCTCCATGCCGGCCGCTCGTCGGAAATCGACGGCCTGATCCGCAGCTTCTTCCTGCCCTATCTCGCCATTCGCAATCGGCGGGCCGGCTATGCCGTCTCGATCGTCAAGGCGGGTGCGCGCCTCGCGGGGATCGATTGCGGCCCGGTCAGGCTGCCGCTTCTCGACCTGACCGCCGACGAGGAAAGCCGGCTGATGGCGTTGATGCGGTCTTGCGGCATGCCGGTCGCCGAGATGGCGTGAAGCCGCTGGCAGCCCGCATTGCGGACGGATGGCTCTCTTCCGGAGAGGCGTGATGACGTCTGACCGCGAGGCACCTCCGCGAGTCCTGCCGCCACGATGATCATCGAGCATGAAAGGACAGGACGTGGCCCTATCCGACCGACCGGTTCTGTTGACGGGTGCGGCCGGCACGATCGGCCGGCTGCTGGCGCATCGGCTCGCGGCCCTCGGCTGGCCGCTGCGGCTGACCGATCTTGCGCCGCTGCCGTTTCCGCTCCCGCCCGGGGCAACCTTCGAGACGATCGATCTGCAGGATCAGGAGGCCGTGCACCGCCTTGCCGAGGGTTGCGGGTTGATCCTGCATTTCGGCGGCGTCTCGACCGAGCAATCATTCGAGGCCGTTCTCGGCGCCAATCTGCGCGGCAGCTACCACATCTACGAAGCGGCGCGACGGCAGAAGGCGCGGGTGGTCTTCCCGTCCTCGGTGCATGCCGTCGGCCTCTATGAGCGGTCAGCAATCCTCGACCAGGACTGCCCGCTTAGGCCGGACGGCTATTACGGCCTCTCGAAAGCCTATGGCGAAATGCTGGCCCGGCTCTATTGGGACAAGCACGCGGTGGAGAGCGTGCTGATCCGCATCGGCTCGGTGCTGCCGGAGGTGAGCGACGAGCGAATCCTCTCGACCTGGATCTCGCATGATGATTTCGTGCGGCTGATCCAGCGCTGCGCCGCCGCCGAGCGGGTCGATTGCTCGGTCATCTGGGGCGCGTCCAACAACAGCCGCAGCTTCTGGCGGCACGATGCGCGGGCGAAGATCGGCTGGATGCCGCGCGACAGCTCCGACGATCAGGCCGAGCGGGTGGCCGGCAAGGTGACGGCCGATCCCGTGGTCGAGCGCTATCAAGGCGGCAAGTTCGTCGTGGTCGATTATAGCCGCACCGATTTCCCGCCACCGGCCATGTTCAGCGACGATTGAGCCGGCAGGCGCCACAGCCGGCCGGCTCGACAGCTATCAGGCCGCCGGTGCGACGCCCTTGATGAGATCCGCCGCCTTCTCCGCGATCATGATCGTCGCTGCATTGGTGTTGGACGATATCAACCGCGGCATGACCGAGCTGTCGCAGACGCGAAGCCCCTCTATGCCGCGCAGCTTGAGAGTGGGGTCGACGACACTCTCCGCATCCCCGCCCATCCGGCACGTCCCGACCGGGTGATAGGCCGACCGTGCATGTTCGCGTGCAAAGGCGGCATAGTCGCTGCGCGTGCGCACCGTGTCGTCCGGCAGGTGAAGGCGCCGCACGAACGGCCTGAAGGCGGGTTGCGACAGGATATGCTGGCTCATCTCGATGCCGTCGACGGCCCGCTCCAGATCGTAGGGATCGGAGAAGGCGTTCGGATCGATCGCCGGCGCCATGCGCGGATCGGCCGTCCGCAGCGTGACCGTGCCGCGTGAGCGCGGCCGCACATGATAGGAATTCAGCGTGCAGCCATGGCCGCCCGGCACGCTGCCGATGCCCTCTTCGAGACCGGCCCCCGGGAGAAAGTGAAACTGGATGTCAGGCGTCGCCTCGCTGCGATCGCCCCACCAGAAGCCGCCGGCCTCGACGATGTTCGAGGCGACGGGTCCCTTGCGGAACATGAGATATTCGAGCGCCGCCACCGCCTGCCAGCGGCGCTTCTTGTAGCGATCGATGCCGAAGGAGCCCGAGAGCTCGGCGAGAACATCCACGTCCATATGGTCCTGCAGGTTCTGCCCGACCTGCGGCAGGTCGCGCACGACGTCGATGCCGAGGCCGCGCAGATGGTCGGCCGGCCCGATGCCGGAGAGCATCAGGAGCTTCGGCGAGCCGATCGCGCCTGATGTGACCACCACTTCGCGCTCGGCGCGCAATATGACCGGGCGGCCCTGATCGATGATCTCGACGCCGATGGCGCGGCCTGATTCGATCACGATCCGGTTCACGAGAACCCCCGTCCGGACCGTCAGGTTGGGGCGGCCGGCGGCGGGGCGCAGATAGCCGACGGCGGTGCTGCTGCGTCGGCCGGCACGCGTGGTCGACTGGTAGAAGCCGGCACCGGCCTGTCTGCCCGCATTGAAATCGGCATTGAAGGGCAGGCCCGCCTCCTGCGCCGCGCGCACGAAGACACGCGTCAGCGGATGCGGCGCCGGCGCGCTGACACCGAGCGGCCCGTCATTGCCGTGATGTTCCCCGCCAAAGGTGTCGTTGCCCTCGGACTTTCGGAAATAGGACGACACGTCGCCATAGCCCCAGCCGGCGCAGCCTTCCGCGTCGCGCCAGGTGTCGTAATCTTCCGGGCAGCCGCGCGTGAAGACCTGGGCGTTGATCGACGATCCGCCGCCGAGAACGCGGGCCTGAGGATAGACCATCCGCCGCCCGACGATCTCCTGCCCCGGCTCGGTCTCGTAGCCCCAGATCAGCGGGCCCGCGGTCATCTTGAAGAAGCCGACCGGCACATGGATGTAGGGGTTGGTATCGCGTGGCCCCGCCTCCAGCAGCACGACCGAGATCGCGGGATCCTCGGTGAGGCGGGCCGCGAGCACGCAACCGGCCGACCCTCCGCCGATGATGATGTAGTCCGGCATGGTTCTCCCTCCCAAACCGCAGGAGGGCTGTTCCGCCATCTCCGCCGTCATTTCGCCCGCACATTCGCAAGCCCCTTGCCGACGGTCAAGAGTATGCATATGGTGAGCTTCTTGAAGGGTTGTCGTACAAATAACGATACGAGCCACTTCGGAGTTCAGATGCCGGGGAGAACGGGCGGCATCCGTGCTTGCATCATTCATTGGGAGGGTAACGAATGGATCGCATAACGAAATCGCGCTTCGGCGCCATGAATCGCAGGTCGTTCCTGACGACCATCGCCGCCGGCGCAACGGTCGCCGCGCTGCCGAAGACGCTGTTTGCAGCCGACAAGCCGACGCTCGTCACGTCCATTCGCTCGCTGTCGAACCCCTATCACGCGGTCTGGAAATCCGGCGCCGAGGCCTTCGCCAAGTCTGTCGGCCTCGATCATGTGACGCTGGTTTCGGAAGGCAATAGCGAGAAGGGCATTGCCGACATCAAGGCCCTGCTCGCCAAGACCGGCGGCAACATGGTGCTGAATTCCGACCCGAACGATACGCCGGATGCGCGCCCGATCGTCGAAGCCTGCGCCAAGGCGGGCGCCTATGTCGTCACGCAGTGGAACAAGCCGGCCGATCTCCATCCGCGCGACTTCAACCCCTATTATGTCTCGCATATCGAGTTCGACGGCACGGTCAGCGGCAAGCTGATCGCGGAAATCCTGTTCAAGTCGATCGGCGGATCGGGCGGCATCGTGGCGCTCGGCGGGCAGATCTCCAACACGGCCGCGATCGAGCGCAAGCAGGGTCTGGAAGCGGCGCTCGCCGCCAATCCCGACATCAAGCTGCTCGATTTCCAGGTCGCGAACTGGAAATCCTCGGAAGCCTATGATCTGACCGGCAACCTGCTCACCCGCTTCGGCGACCAGGTGAAGGGCATCTGGGCCGCCAATGATGACATGGGCACGGGCGCGCTCGAGGCGCTGCGCGCCGAAGGCCTCGCCGGCAAGGTTCCGGTCGTCGGCGTCGACGGCATCAAGGCGGCCGTCGATGCGGTCCGCAATGGCGAGTTCGCCGCCACCGTCACCTCCGACCCGTTCTGGCAGGGCGGCATGGGGCTCTCCATCGCCCTGCAGGCGCTGGAGAAGAAGTTCGACCCCACCACGCAGCCGCCGGACCACCGCGAATTCTACGGCAAGGCCGTCCTCATCTCGAAGGACAATGTCGAAGAATATTACAAGACCAACATCGAGTCGCAGCCGACGGTCGACTGGAACGATCTCTGGGGCCGCGTCACCGGCCCGATCAGGAGCTGATCTCCCTCCGAGACGATTGCGCAAAGCGCACTGTTCCGTCCGCGCCGGCAGCATTGCCGGCGCATTTCGGCAGCTGCCGGCTCCAGCCGGCCATGAGCGGGGCTTAGTTTGTTGACCGCAAATATCGATAATCTCAAAGCGGGCGGAGCGTCCGAACGACGGTCGGCGCTGCTCGGCCTCGCGCGCCGGCTGACGAACAAGCGCGCCGCGCCGCTCTTCGTGCTGATTGCGCTCTGCGTGCTGATCACCATTGCCAATCCGAGCTTCATCGAGCCGCGCAATCTGGTGCGCATCGCCAATTCGGCCGCGGTGCCGCTGACGCTGGCCATGGGGCTCACCTTCATCATCCTGCTCGGCAGCATCGACCTTTCGGTGGAGGGATCGCTATCGGTCGCCGCCATGGTCGTCGTGCTGCTCGCCGCCAATGACGCCAATACCAATCAGTTCGGCTGGCTCGCGGTCTTTGCCGCGATCGCCGCAAGCACGGTCATGGGCCTGGCGACCGGGCTGATCCAGACCATGCTGCGCATCCCATCCTTCATGGCGACGCTCGGGGTCTGGTTCATCGGCCTCGGCATTTCGGTTTATATGCTGGGTGGGTCCGCCGTGCGCCTCATGGACCCCTCGATCCGTAATCTCGCTTTGGCGCGCTTTGCCGGCCTGCCGCTCGGCGTCTGGGTGGCGCTCGGCGCCTTCGCCTTCGCCTGCACGATCCAGTATCATACGCGTCTCGGCCGCTACATCATGGCGATTGGCGGCGGCGAAGACCTCGCCGAGCTTTCGGGCGTCAATGTGCGCCGCGTGCGCATTCTCGCGTTCGGCCTCGCCGGTTTCTTCTTCGGCATGGCGGGCGTCCTCTCGGCTGCCCAACTCGGCCGGTCGGATGCGGTCATCGCCGATGGCCGGCTGTTTGCGGCCGTCACGGCTGTCGTCGTCGGCGGCACGGCGCTGACCGGTGGTGAAGGTGGTGTCGTCAATACGCTGATCGGCGTGCTGATCGTCACGATCCTCGGCAATGGCATGATCCTGCTCGGAGTCTCCCCCTATGTGCAGCAGACCGCGCAGGGGCTGATGATCATCGCCGCCGTGGCGCTCTCGCTCGACCGCATTCGCCTCCAGATCGTGAAGTGACCGACATGCTCTCAGCACATTCGATCACGAAATCCTTTGCCGGCGTTCCGGCGCTGAAGGGCGTCTCGCTCGAGATCCGCCCCAATGAGGTGGTTGGCCTCATCGGCGAGAATGGCGCCGGCAAGTCGACGCTGATGCGCGTCTTCGCGGGAACGCATCAGCCCGATGGTGGCACGCTGACGCGCGACGGACAGCCCGTCCGCCTGCGCAATGCCCGCGACGGCGCCGCGAACGGCATCGGCATGGTGTTTCAGGAGCAGTCGCTGCTGCTCAATCTCTCCGTCGCCGAGAACATCTATCTCGGGCAGGAAAGCCAGTTCGTCCGCTTCGGCCTTGTTGACTGGAAGGCCATGCGGTGTGCCGCCCGGCGGCAGCTCGACAAGATCGGCGTCGATATCGACGTCACCGCGCGAACCTCGGAGCTGACCTTCGCCGCGCGCCAGATGGTCGAACTCGCTAAGGCGCTGACGCTGGAGGAGACCATCGCGCGGCCGCTGGTGATCCTGCTCGACGAGCCGACCTCGGTGCTGAGCGGCAGCGATATCGAGATCCTGTTCAACCGCGTTCGCTCGCTCAAATCACGCGCGAGCTTCGTCTTCGTCTCTCACCGTCTCGACGAGGTGCTGCGCATCTCCGACCGCGTCTACACGATGAAGGACGGGGAAGTGGTGGCGGAGCACCGGGCCAGCGACATTTCCGGCCCGGAACTGCACAAGATCATGGTCGGTCGCGGCCTGCACACCGCCTATTACAAGGAAGACCGCCAGCTTCCGCCGCGCGACGAGGTGCTCGTCGATGCAACGGACCTCGGCGCCGGCGACACGTTCAGCCATGTCGATCTGAAGATCCATGCCGGCGAGATCGTCGGAATCGCGGGCGTGGTGGGCTCGGGCCGCGAAGAGGTGACGCGCACGATTGGCGGCTTCATGAGCCACACCGAGGGCTCGCTCAAGATCATGGGCGAGGCCGTCCATTTCCGCTCGCCTGAACAGGCGGTGCGCCGGAGCATTGGCTATATCCCGCGCGAGCGCCGGCTCGAAGGGCTGGTGATGTTCCTGTCGATCGCGGAGAACATTTCGCTCGCCGATCTTTCCGCCGTCACCAAGAACGGCCTGATCAACTATCACGCCGAGCGCGCGCTCGCGACCGACTGGATCAGCCGGCTGCACATCAAGGCGCCGGGACCGGACATAGCCTGCCGCAAGCTCTCCGGAGGCAACCAGCAGAAGGTGGTGCTGGCGCGGTGGATGACGGCCGGCTCGCGGATTCTCATCCTCGATCATCCGACACGCGGCCTCGATGTCGGCGCGAAAGAGGAGGTCTACGAACTCGTCCGCGAACTCTCGCGCCAGGGCGTGGCCATTCTCCTGATCTCCGACACGCTGGAGGAAACCATCGGTCTGTCGCATCGCGTCATCGTCATGCGGGACGGGGCGGTGACGGCCCGTTTCGACGCCGCGCCGGGCAACAAGCCCGACCAGGTCGATGTCGTCCGGGCGATGGTGTGAGGCAGCAATGAAGACCTATTCGGATATCCGATCGTTCATGAGCGCCGGCTGGTTGCAGGGCGCGATTCCGCCGATCCTGCTCGTCGTCCTGATCCTGATCATCGAAATCGCCGCGCCGGGCTTTCTCTCCGGCGAGACGCTGATGCTGCTCCTGTCCAATACCGCGGTGCTCTTCATCCTCGCGGCAGGCGTCACCTTCGTCATCCTGATTGGCGGCATCGATCTCTCGATCCAGGCGGTGGCCTCTCTCGCCAGCGTCATCCTGGCGCAGCTTCTGCCGAGGATCGGCCTCTGGGCCTTTCCGGTCGCGATCCTGAGCGGCCTCGTCTTCGGCATCCTGTCGGGATATGTGCATGTGCGCCTCAAGGTACCGTCCTTCGTGGCGACACTCGCGACCGGCGGTGTCGTGGCCGGTATCGCGCTCTGGATCGCCGATGGACGGGCGATCACCATTGAAGAGGGCGGCCGCGCCAATACGGCGTGGATCAACGGCACCGTCGCGGGCATACCCGCCGTCGTGCTGATCGCCACCTTGATCGGGCTCGTCGCCTTCTTCGCGATGCGATACACGCGCTTCGGGCGCTACAGTCTCGCGGTCGGCGCGGGCGAACCGGCGGCGCTCGCGGCTGGCATCAACGTGCCGCGCACCAAGATCACGGCGTTCGCGGTATCCGGCATGCTGGCCGCGATCGCCGGCACGATCCTCGCCGCGCGCCTTTCCAGCGGCTCGCCCAATCTCGCCAACCAGCTTCTGCTGCCGGCCATCGCGGCGGTAATCGTGGGCGGGACGGCGATCACGGGCGGTCTCGGCGGGGTCGCGCGCACGGCAGTCGGCGCGCTGATCATCTCGATCGTGCGGATCGGCATGACGTTCGTCGGCATCAATATCTTCGCCGAGAATGTCGTGTTCGGTTCGGTGCTCATCCTGGCGGTCGCGATCACGATCGACCGCAGCAAGATCGCCATCATCAAATGAAGACCGCGCTGTACCCGGCAGCGATCGGGGCCAAACGCGGAAAGGGCCGCGCCGTCCGGCGCGGCCTCCCGTCTCGCGAAACGCTACGACATGGTGGCGAGGTCGATCAGCTCGATCTTGTAGCCGTCAGGGTCCTCGATGAAGGCGATATGCGTGGTGCCGTGCTTCATCGGGCCCGGCGGGCGCGGAATCCGGACGCCCTGGCTCTCGAGATTGGCGCAGACGGCATAGATGTCGTTGACGCCGAGCGCGAGATGGCCAAAGGCCGTGCCGAGGTCGTAGGGCTCCTCGCGGCCCCAGTTCAGCGTCAGCTCGACGACTGTATCCGTGTCCTCGGGGCCGTAGCCGACAAAAGCATTGGTGAACTTGCCTTCGGGATAATCGTCGCGCCGAAGCAGCGTCATCCCGAGCATATCGGTGTAAAACTTGATCGATTTGTCCAGATCGAGCACGCGGATCATCGTGTGCATCATTCTAAACTTGTCGGGCTTGTCGCTCATGATCGAGAGTCCTCCTGCAAATCATCGTATTTGAGCTGATTTTCGAGTGGAAGAAGCGCTTCAACTCGTTGGCGCACTTGATGTTCTGAATCAGCGTTGTATGATAACCATGCAAGTTATGTCATTGTCCAGACGTTTTGGACCCCAGTCAGGTTGATGTCCATGCACGCCGTTCTGCCGCAACAGAAAACCGCGCTCGCCGCCCTTCACGCCGCGATGCCGGAGGGCGTGCTGCTATCTGATCATTCGGATCTCGAGCGCTACAGCCGTGATTGGACGGGCGATCATTTCGGCCGCCCGCTCGCCGTCGCCCGGCCGCGCTCGGTCGAGGACGTCAGCCTGCTGATGCGCTGCTGCCATGAGCTCGGCATCCATGTCGTGCCGCAGGGCGGGCTGACGGGGCTCGTCGGCGGGGCGGTGCCGAGTTTTCCCGGCGGCGAGGTGGTGGTGTCGCTGGAGCGGATGAACAAGGTCCGCTCGATCAACGCGATCGATTTCGCCATGGTCGTCGAGGCCGGCTGCATCCTGGAGGATGCCAAGCGCCAGGCTGAGGCGGCCGATTGCATCCTGCCGATCACCTTCGGCGCGCAGGGCAGCTGCCGGCTCGGCGGCAACGTCGCGACCAATGCCGGCGGCTTCAATGTGCTTCGCTACGGTATGACGCGCGACCTCGTCCTCGGGCTCGAGGTCGTGCTCGCCGATGGCCGGATCTGGAACGGCTTGCGGACGCTGCGCAAGGATAATCGCGGCTATGATCTGAAGCAGCTGTTCATCGGCAGCGAGGGAACGCTCGGCATCATCACTGCCGTCTCGCTCAAGATGTTCCCGCGGCCGACCCAGATCGAGACCGCGCTGGTGGGGCTCGCCTCCGTCGAGGATGCGATGGCGCTCTATGCCGTCGCGCGGCGTGAATGCAGCGATCTGCTGTCGGCCTTCGAGCTCATCCTGCGCGGTGGTATCGAGATCGCCGTCAACGCTCATCCCGATCTCGATGATCCGCTGTCGCAACCCTATCCCGTCTATGTCCTGCTGGAGGCATCGGCCGGCGGCCGCGTCGACCTGAAGGCCCTCGTCGAAGATTTCCTCGCCAATGCGGGCAATCTCGTGCTCGACGGTGTCATCGCCGCGAGCCGCGCCCAGGGCGAGAAATTGTGGCTCTTGCGCGAAATGATGGTCGAGGCGCAGGGCCGGGGCGGACGTTATCTCAGGACGGACGTGTCGGTGCCGATCTCGAGCATCGCCTCCTTCGTCACCGAAAGCATCGCCGCGCTGGAGGTCGCTCATCCCGAAGCCCTGGTGGTCACCTATGGGCATGTCGGCGATGGCAATATCCATATGAACGTCGTACCGCCCGAAGGCATGCGCGCCGAGGATATGGATGGGCTTTTCCACGCGGCCGAGGACATTATCTTCGATGTGATCGACCGGCATGGCGGGTCCATCAGCGCCGAGCACGGCATCGGCCGGGTCAAGCAGCGCGCCTATATCAAGCGCGCCGACCCCTTGACGCTTGAACTGGCGGGCCGGATCAAGGATGCGTTCGATCCGCTGCACCTGCTCAGCGCGGGGCGGATACTGCCCTTGCGTGAAGTCTGACGGAGATAACGGCGTGACATTGAAGCTCGACAAGGTGAGCCGCGGCCCCAATCTCTCGACTTTGGTGGCGAGCTCGATCTCGCGCGAAATCGCGCAGGGCCGTCTGCAGCCGGGTGACCAGTTGCCGACCGAGCAGAAGCTGGCGCTGACTTTCGGCGTCAGCCGCAACGTCATCCGCGAGGCGATTGCGCGGCTTCGTTCCGAGGGGCGGATCTGGTCGCAACAGGGGCGCGGCGCCTTCGTCACCGACGAGCCGAACGCGACCGTGCTCACCATCGACTATGACGCGCTGCAGCAGGCATCGGCATTTCGCAGCCTGTTCGAGCTGCGCGGCATTCTCGAAGTTCAGGCGGCGGCGCTGGCGGCGCAGCGGCGGACGGAGGCCGATGTCGCGGCGATGCGCGAAGCGCTCGAGACGATGACCAACGTGCCCTATGGCAGCGTCATGTGGCTGACGACGGATCTGAACTTCCACAAGACGGTCGCCGCCGCGACGGGCAATTTCTACATGGTGCAGTTCCTGACATTCGTCTCGGAGCGGGTCCGCGACAGTATTCTGGCGTCGGGTAACCAGAAGAAGTCGGAGGAACTCGCCCGGGTTACGATCGGCGAGCACCAGCGAATTCTCGATGCCATCGAGGCGCGCGACCCCGCTGCCGCGCGGGAGGCGATGATCGCCCATCTCTCCGGTGCGGCGAGCCGCGTCGGGCTCCCCGAGGAGCAGGCCGAATAGAGCGTTTCGGGCGGAGCGGAACCCGCACCGCGCCAGCATAGCGCGACCAGACCAGGCGTTGACCGCCGGCGTTTCCACGAAACGCCGGGAGAGCGCCGGATATTGTCAAAACGAGGATATTGACAGGATGACGGGCCGACTTTCAGGAAAGACCGCCGTGGTGACCGCGGCGGCGCAGGGCATCGGGCGAGCGACCGTGCTGGCGTTCCTGCGCGAGGGCGCGCAGGTGCGGGCAACCGATATAGACGAGGGCAAGCTCGCCTCGCTCCGTGATCTCGCCGGCGTGTCGACGCATCGCCTCGATGTTCTGGATGGCCAGCAGATCAAGGACTTCGTGGCCACTGCCGATGCGCCGGACATCCTCTTCAACTGCGCCGGCTTCGTCCATGGCGGCTCGATCCTCGAATGCGAGGAGGAGGATTTCGATTTCTCGGTCAACCTCAATATCCGTGCCATGTATCGCATGATCCGAGGCTTCCTGCCGGGCATGATCGCGCGCGGCGGCGGCGCCATCGTCAACATGGCGTCCGTAGCCTCGACCGTGATCGCGGCGCCGAACCGCTTCATCTACGGCACCACCAAGGCCGCCGTGATCGGCATGACCAAGTCGGTCGCGCTCGACTATGTCGGCAAGGGCGTCCGCGCCAATGCGATCTGCCCGGGCACGGTCGAGAGCCCGTCACTGCAGGACCGCATGCGCTCGACCGGCGATTACGACCAGGCGCGTGCGGCCTTCGTGGCGCGTCAGCCGATGGGGCGGATCGGCAAGGCGGAGGAGATCGCCGATCTCGCCGTCTATCTCGCCAGCAACGAGTCCGCCTTCATGACCGGCAACGCCATCGTCATCGATGGCGGCTGGGCCAATGCCTGACACGACCCTCATTTCCACAGTGGAACATACGACATGAAACTTGTTCGATACGGCCAGTCGGGCCGCGAGAAGCCCGGCATCGTCGATGAAGACGGCGCGATCCGCGATCTCTCCGCGCATGTGACCGACATTGCCGGCCACGCGCTGACCGCCGAGGGACTCGCTGCCATCGCGGCGATCCCGACCGCGAGCCTGCCGGTCGTGACTGATCCGGGCCGCTATGGGCCCTGCGTTTCAGGAACGGGCAAGTTCATCTGCGTCGGCCTCAACTATGCCGACCATGCGGCCGAGACCGGCTCTGCCATTCCGGAGGAGCCGATCCTTTTCATGAAGGCGACCAGCGCCATCACCGGCCCGAACGACAATGTCATCATTCCGCGCCGCTCGAAGAGGACGGATTGGGAGGTGGAGCTTGGCGTCGTTATCGGCGATGAGGCGCGCTATGTCTCTGAAGCGGATGCGCTGGACCATGTCGCGGGCTATTGCCTGATCAACGATGTCTCGGAGCGCGAATTCCAGGCCGAGCGCGGCGGCCAGTGGACGAAGGGCAAGTCGGCCGACAGCTTCGGCCCGATCGGCCCCTGGATGGTCACGCGCGACGAGATCGTCGACCCGCAGGCCCTCAAGATGTGGCTCTCGGTCGATGGCGTCATGCGGCAGAACGGATCGACGAAGACGATGATCTTCGGCGTCGCGTTTCTCGTCCACTACATCTCGCAGTTCATGAGCCTGCAGCCCGGCGACATCATCTCGACCGGCACGCCGCCCGGCGTCGGCCTCGGCATGAAGCCCCCTGTCTTCCTCCTCGCCGGCCAGACCATCCGGCTCGGTATCGAAGGACTCGGCGAACAGTCACAGCTCACGGTCGACGCGGCCTGAGGCGGCAATCGCGCGGCGCCGGACCGGCAGCGGTCCGGTGCCGTTATCTAAATGATTTGTAGCGCTTCCTTCACGCGAACCGATGGCCCCTTCGCTCGGAAACACTCTAGCGGAAGCTGTTGAGGATGCGGATGGCGGCGCAGGCGGCGCCATAGCCATTGTCGATGTTGCAGGTCAGGAGCCCCGGCGCGCAACTCGACAGCATCGCGTTCAGGGCCGTTCTGCCATGCTCGGCCGCGCCATAGCCGACCGAGGTCGGCACGCAGATGACCGTGCTCTGCACCAGCCCGCCGAGAACGCTGGCGAGCGCCGCATCCATGCCGGCGACCGCGATGACGATCGGAAACTGCCGAATTTCCTCGATCCGGTCCATCAGCCGCCAGATACCGGCGACGCCGACATCGACGATCAGCGTTGCATCGACCCCGGCATGCCGCAGCGTGCGTGCCGCTTCGCGTGCGACCGGCGCGTCCGATGTTCCGGCAGCGACGATCGCGACCTTGCCCGTGATCATGATAGGCCGGAGCGGGCCGAAATAGGCGGTCTGCGACAGGGCGCAATAATCGAGCGCGTCGAGGTGTTCCGCGGTCAATTGCTGGAGCTTGGCCGTGTCGAGGCGCGTCAGCAGCACGCCATGGCCTTTTGTTTCCGCCAGGCTGAGGATCGAGCCGATCTGATCGGCGCTCTTGCCGAGGCAGTATACGGCTTCATCAATGCCGATCCGCTCGCCCCGGCCATGGTCGAACACCACGTCGCTTCCGCTCAGGATGTCGCTTTCGCTCACGACGTCGCTCCGACAAAGGCGCTGCCCTTGCGATAGGCCTCGAACCTGACCGGACGGGCGGCAAGCGTACCGGGCAGCAGCGCGGTGATCGCCGCGCGCAGCTCCCGGTCGCCGTCAGCTGCGGCCAGCGCGGGCTGGTCCAGCTCGACGACGACGCCAGTGTGCCGGACGCGGCAGCGCACCGTCTGCGGCTGTAGCCGTGCACCGACCAGTTTTTCCACCGCGTGGATGGCGATCAGCATGGCGGGCTCGATCGCGATGGCCGTCTCGACGCGGCTGGACAGGCATGGCGAGGCGGGTAGCTCGGCGAGATCGCCCAGCCCGAGTTCGCGAGCGAGCGCGCGGATCGAGGCCTTGTCGATCTCCGCCTCGACATAGGGATGGCGCACGCCCACCTCCCGCGCTGCATCGAGGCCAGGCCGATATTCGCCGAGATCGTCCATATTGGCTCCGGAGAGGATCTGGCGTTCCGAGACGCGCGCGATCGCGCCATAGAGATGGCCCTTGCAGAAGAAGCAACGGTTGACCGGATTGTCGAGATAGTTGCGATCGCCGAACTCCCCGGCATCGAGCGTCAGGAGGGCCCAGCCCTCGCGGTCGGCCCAGAGCCTGACCCGCTCGGTCGCCTCGGGCTGCACCGCCGGCGAAACGGCGTGGCCGACATTGACGGTGTCGGCACCAAGCAGGCGGTTAGCGACAATGGCGAGCGTCATGGAATCGACGCCGCCGCTGACGGCGATGGTGACCGGTCCGAGGGAGGACAGCACGCCCTCGAGTTTGGCTCGTATCACGGCAGCTCCCTCCTTGCCTTCAGCACGCCTTCGAGCAGTGCGCGCAATGATGAGCGCGACGCCGCCCCCGGAAGACCCGCGAGATCGTCGGCCTCGATCTTCGCAGTCCGTCCCGATGGCCGGTCTGCCGTCTTGGCGTGGTAGATGACACCGTCATGCTCGACCGTGGTCTTTTGCCGTCGCAGGATCGCACGCTCCACGAGCATGTGGCGAATGCCGAGCGTGGTGGTCTCGTCGAACGCGGCGGCCATGACGGCATCGCGCCGTTCGGGCGTTGCGAGGATGCGCAGATGCGTCATCACGCGGCCCTTCTTTCCGAAGACCTGGGCCTGCACGACATCGAGCACGCCGGGAAGGGCCCTCAAATTCGAGACGGCCTGGGCGATATCCTCGCCGGTCTGGTCGTCGATCTCGAATTCGAGCACGGCGACCTGGTCCGACGAAGCATCCCGCGCGGGCGGCGTTTCGAAGGCGAGAACGCGCACGCAATTGCTGATGCCGGGGAAGCGCTTGGTCCCGAAGCCATAGGCTGAGGATTTCAGGATTCGTGCCCCGACATGCGGGGCCGGGTTGCGGCAGAGATAGGCGAGGATCGCCGCCCCTGTCGGCGTGACGCGCTCGCCGTCCAGGCCGTCATCAATCACCGCGAAGCCTTCGAGCAAGAGGGCCGCCGCCGGGGCGGGAACCGGCAGCAGGCCATGCGCCGAGCGGACGCGGCCGCGTCCAATCGGGATCACGCCCACGGTCCAGCGCTCGGCCGCGAGCCGCGTCACCAGCCAGGCCGCCGCGACGATATCGGTGATCGAATCCCACGCGCCCACCTCATGGAAGACGACGTCATCGACATTGCGCCCGTGGACGCGTGCCTCGGCCCCGGCCAGCAGCTTGAAGATCCCGATCGCGTGCCGCTTGGTCTCGTCGTCGAGCCGGGACTGCGACAGCGCCTCGCGAATCAGGCGCCAGTCGACATGGCCGTGGTGGTCATGGTCCTCGTGAGCATGCTCGTGCTGGTGGTCATGCCCATGCGCGTGTTCGTTTGCATGGGGGTGATGATGGTGGTGGTGGGGTTCGGGAGCCGGGGCGTCGGCGTCGTCATGGCGCACGAGGAACCGGCGCCCCGTCAATATGCCGTCATCATGGGCGACGAGGCTGCATTGCACGGTCTCGATCAGCGGGCACAGCGCGAGAGCGGCCTTCAGACCCTCTTCGAGATCCGGCCGAAGGTCGAGCAGGGCGGCGACGAACATATCGCCGGCCATGCCGCCGACCGGATCGAGATGAAGATGAAGCATGAGGAGGTTCCCGCTCAGTCGGCCGCGTCTGCGGCTTCAACGAGTGTAACCCCATTGGCGGCGGCGATCACGTCGGAGAGGGCCGGCACGAAGGCATTTCCACGGCCGGCGGCAACCGCCGTGGCGAAACTGTTGCGGACCGCGGCGTTGATCGGGTTGATCGCGCCGGAGGCCAGCGCGAAGGAGGAGAGATAGGACATGTCCTTCAGCGCGTTGACCATGGCGAAGCGCTGCGCGTTTTCGTTGCGGTTCAGCACGAAGTCGAAAAAGGCCTGGTAGAAGCCGCAATCCATCCGGCTGCCGCGAAGCACGCTATCGAAAACCTGGGGCGTCAGCCCTGCCTTGGCGCCCAGCATCAGCGCCTCGGAATAGATCGCCGAGTAGCCCATCGACACGAAATTGTTGAGGAGCTTCATGGTGTGGCCGCTGCCGACGGGGCCGGTCGGGACGATGCGGGCCGCGAAGGCCTCGAGGATAGGCCGCGCCCGCGCGACATCCGCCGCCGAGCCGCCGACCATGACATCAAGCTTGCCTTCGGCCGCTTCCTTCGGCGTGCGGGCGAGCGGCGCGTCGATCAGCGTGATCTGGCTCGCCGCCAGCTCTTCCGCGAGCTTCGTCGTCACGGAGGGATTGGAGGTCGAGCAATCGATCAGGAAGAGCGGTTTTCCCGCCGCGATGATGCCGTCGGTGCCGTTGAGGACCTGCTGCACCTGGTCCGAACCCGTGACGCAGAGGATGACCACGTCGCTCGCAAGCGCCAGTTCGCGCGGCGTCGTCGCCTCCGATGCGCCGGCCGCGAGCAGCTTTTCGACTGGCGCGCGATTGCGATGCGCGAGCACGGTGACAGGCCATCCCTTGGCGCAGAGATTGCCGGCCATGCCTGAACCCATGGCGCCCACGCCGATGAAGCCGATGCGCTCCTTCATGACATTCCTCCTCCGTTGTTCGGCCCGGTTGAAGGCGCCGATGCTTCTTTGCTTTTCCGGTCCGCTTACGCTAGCAAAAGGCTATACGCGCAAGCGTCGGCACTTCATTTGCGGGATTTCGAATCCAGATGACTGACAAGGACGACGTCGTTTTCGGCGCCATCCAGCAGGTACCCAATCTGCGTAGCGGACTTGCAGATACGCTGATTGCGCAGATCGAATCCGGTGCCCTGAAGCCGGGCCAGCGTCTCCCGACCGAGCAGGCGATCGTGCAGGCGACCGGCGTCAGCCGAACCATCGTGCGCGAGGCGTTGGCGACCTTGCGCGCCAAGGGACTGATCGCGACCCGCCAGGGCCTCGGCGCGTTCGTGTCGAGCAACCCCACGCCGCCCGCCTTCACCATCCTGCCGAACGATCTCGAATCGATCGACGAGGTCCAGCGCGTGCTCGAGCTGCGCATGGGCATCGAATATGAGGCGGCGGGCCTTGCGGCCCTGCGCCGTACGCCGGAAGACATCGAGCGCATCCAGGCCTGTCTCGATGCGCTCGATCAGGCGATCGAGGAAGGCGGCTATGGCGCGCAGGAAGATTACGCCTTCCACCGCGCCATTCTCGTTGCGACGCATAATCCCTATTACGGGCGCCTGTTCGATACGTTCGGCAGCAGCATGGTGCCGCGGCAATGGGCGCGGCTCGATCGCATGACGCCGGCGGAGCGCAGGCGCCATGCGACGCGCATGCGCCGGGAGCATCACGCCATCTTCGCCGCCATTCGCGACGGCAATGAAATGGCCGCACGCCGCACGATCCGCAGCCATCTTTCGAAGAGCGCCGCGCGCTTCGAGGAGATGCGCGAGGCGAATCTGAAGCCCTGAAATCCCGGCCCGCCAGTGCGGGATGCCGAGGCTGGAGGACATGCTAGGGCGCGAAGCGGGGAACGACATAAGGCCCCTCGGGAATGATGGCGACATCCCGGTCGCCGCTCAGCGCCATGCTTTCGGCGATCGCGGCTTCAATGTCGTCAACCATCGTGACCCCGGTCAGCCTTCGATCATCGCCGGCCAGACCCGTGGAATAGAGCGCGACCTTGCCGAGCCGCATGGGCTTCAGCTGCATCTCGGTCTGCCACTCGTCGATCTCGGCGAGCGATTTCGCCGTGAGCGTCGCGAGGAAGCGTTCGGGGCCGAGCTCGACGAGCTTCGCCTGCGCCTCCCGGAACTCGGCCGAACCGAAGCCTTCCGAGCATTCGGAGGCGATGATCAGCGTGCCGCCCGGCTTCAATATGTCGAGCGGCGTCACCATCCCCTTGATGGTCTGGTAATAGGTCTTGTCGAGCGGGTAGCCGGCCGAAGAGGTCACGACGGTCGAGAATTTCCGGTCGAAGCGGATGTTGGTCGCCTCGCTGACGAAGTCGACAGCAGCCTGGTGGCTCGCAATGATCTCGCCAAAGGTGATGCAGACGAGATCGCGGTCCTCGTCCAGCACCGTGTTGAGCGCATAGACCTCGCCCAGCATGCGGACGATCTGAAGCTGTTCCTCATGGAGCGGGTTGCCGACGAGGTTGCACTGAACCGCCAGCGGATCTTCCATGAAGCGCGCGGAATGGAAGGTCCGGATCGTCTCGTGATGGGCGACGCCGGGCGCGATGACCTTGCGGCCGCCGGACCAGCCGGCCATGAAATGCGGCTCGACCAGGCCGGTCGCGATCCTCAGATCGGCTTCGACGAACAGCCGGTCGAGCTTGACGGGCGTGTGGCGCGTCGGTGTATGGCCGAGATCGACATGGGCCGCCTCGTCGCGCGCATAATGGTTCTCAATCCGGACATGCTCGAGCACCCAGGGATCGCCGATCAGCTCGGCGAGCTCGTCGCCGAGATTGGGCCGGTGAAGCCCTGTCGCGACCAGGATCGATATCTGTTGCAGCGGAATGCCCGCCGCCATCATGGTTTCGATCATCGGGCGCAGAAAGAGCCCGTTCGGGACCGGCCGCGTGATGTCGCAGATGAGGATGCAGGCGCTCTTTCGGCCCTTGGCCAGTTCGGCCAGCGGCAAGGCCGCGATCGGCTTCGAAAACGCAGCCTGGAGCGCGCCAGCAGGGTCCGCGAGCTTCGGCAGCGGCTGCTTGCGGACGAGCGTTGCGACGGCATCCGGCGGCAGGCTTACCGACAGATGGCCGCGGCCATAGGAAACGGCGATCGGATCATGACTCATGAAGCCTGTTCCGTAATTCCACCCAGATAGAGCTCGCGCATCAGCGACATGTCCTTGAGTTCGGCGATGGGACCGGAGGTCACGATGCGGCCATTCTGCATCAGATAGCCCCGGGTGGCGACGGACAAGGCCAAACCGGCGTTTTGTTCCACAAGCAGGACGGATGCGCCGAACTGCTTGCCGATGCCGAGGATGATCGCCTGGATCTCCTTGACGAGCAGGGGGGAGAGGCCGAGCGACGGCTCGTCGAGGAGCAGCACGCGCGGGCGGGCCATCAGACCGCGCGCGATCGCCAGCATCTGCTGCTGGCCGCCGCTGAGTGAGCCGCCCTTCTGGTGGCGTTTCGTCGCCAGGATCGGGAAGAACGCCTCCATCGTGCCGACATCGGCCTCGATCGCTTCGGTATCCGTCCGCGCATAGGCGCCGAGACGCAGGTTCTCGCCGACCGTCATCTCCGCAAAGATGCGCCGCCCCTCGGGCACGAGCACGACGCCGCGCTTGGCGAGAATGTCGGGCGTCCGGCCGGTCAGGTCCTCGCCATTGAAGATGACGGTTCCGCCCCGTGGCTTGACGAGGCCGACGATCGTGCGCAGCAGCGTCGACTTGCCAGCGCCGTTCGGGCCGAGGATGGTGATGACCTCGTTTTCCTGCAGCGTCAGGGAGACGTTGCGGTTGACGACGGTCGGGCCATAGCCGGTGGTGACATCGCTGATGGAGAGAAGCGTCACAATACGCCTCCGAGATAGACTTCCAGAACCTTCGGATCGTTCAGGACGTCGTGGATGAGGCCGTCCGCGATCTTCGATCCGAAATCGAGCACGACCAGCCGACGGCAGAGCATCTGCATCAGCTTCATGTCGTGGTCGATCACGCAGACGCTGATTCCATGCTGCGGAAACTGCTTGACCAGACCAACGAGGGTCTGCGTCTCCCTGTCGTTCAAGCCCGCCGCCGGCTCGTCGAGCAGGATGAGCGAAGGTCGTGTCGCAAGGGCGAGCGCAATCCCGAGAAGGCGCAGGCTGCCGAAGGGCAGGATGCCGGCGCGCTCATGGGCGAGTTCGGACAGGCCGACAAAGTCGAGCAGCGCGTCCGGCGTGGTCCAGGGATAGGGCCGGGCGGATTTGCGGGCGTGCTCGCAGGCGATCTGCACATTCTCGAAGACGGGAAGGCCGGGAAAGGCCATCGCCTGCTGGAAGGTGTGGGCGATGCCCGCGCCCGATACCTCATGGGCGACGAGGCCCGTAATGTCGCGGCCGTGCCAGGTGACGGCGCCGGCCGTCGGCTTGTAGACGCCGGTGACGACATTGAACAAGGTCGTCTTGCCGGAACCGTTCGGCCCGACAACGCCGAGGATTTCGCCCTCGTCGATGGAGAGGTCCACGCCCGAAAGGGCGGTCACGCCTCCGAACTGCTTGCGCAGGCCCCTGATTTCCAGAATCGCGTTCATCGCCTTGCCCCGGATGCGTTGTTGGCGCCGGCCGCTGGCGTCTCCGCGCGCGAGCCGAAGGCGGCCTTGACGATCGCCTGCAGGCCCTGCAGCAGGCCGGCGATCAGCCCGTTCGGCAGCAGCAGGATGACCGCGATCAGGCAGACGCCATAGAGAATGCGCGATTCCACTGGATCGAGGTTCAGCATTTCCGGCAGGAAGGAGACGAGAATGCCGCCCGCGATCGGGCCGAGCAGCAGCCGCGCGCCGCCGATCATCACCATCAGGGCAAGATAGATGCTGGGGAAGGACGAGAACTGGTTCGGCGAGATATGGCGGAAGAAATAGGCGAGGAGCACGCCCGACACTCCCGCGAACAGGCCGCTGACGACAAAGGCGCCGATCTTGTGCCGGCCGACATTGATGCCGAGCGAGGCAGCGAGCTTCTCGTTCTCGCGGATCGCCCGCAGCGTGCGGCCATAGGAGGAGTTGATGATGGCCCAGCTCGCGATCGCGCTGATCGCGACGAAGGCGACGACGATGAAATAATAGGGCACGAGCTCGCCCGCATCGCGGCCGAACCAGGTTACCGGCAGTTGCAGGTCGAGGCCGGTGGCGGCGCCCGTGAAGTCACCGCCATTGGTCAGCACGATGGCCAGCAACTGGCCGAAGGCGAAGGTCATGATGACGAAATGGTGGCCGCTGACGCGCAGCGATGGCACGCCGACAATGGCCGCTGCCACCGCCGCCAGGAGGCTCCCGAGCGGCAGGGCGACCCAGAAGCCGATGCCCGCATCACGGGCGAGGATCGCCGCGACATAGGCACCGACGCCGACCAGCGCGGCATGACCCATGGAGAGGATGCCGGTCTGGCCGAACAGCACGGCGAGGCCATAGAGCGCGACGATGTTGATGCCGGCGGATATTGCGAGCGACAGCGTGCGGTTGCTGGGGCCGAGGGCCGGAACCAGCACCAGGACGCCGATCACGAGCAGGGCCGGCAGGAGGGAAGCGAACGGGGAGGCGCGGTTTTTCATGGTATGGGACGCTTTCATCGCCGCTCAGGCCATCTTGGGGCCGCTTGTGCCCCCGAAGAGGCCATTGGGCTTGATGAGAAGAACGAGGATCATGAGGCCGAACGAATAGGCGTCGGTCCATTCGGAGAAGCCGTAGCCGGCGCTGAATCCCTCGACGATGCCGAGGATGAGGCCTGCGACGACAGCGCCCGTCAGATTGCCGAGACCGCCCATCAGCGCGACGGCGAAGCCCTTCATGACCATGGTGCCGCCGGTAAAGGGCGTGACCGGGAAGAGCGCGATCAGCAGCGCGCCGCCGAGGCCGGCCAAGGCGCTGCCCAGCACGAAGACGCCGGTGATATAGCGACGGACGGGAATGCCCATCAGCGCGGCGGTATCGCGATCTTCGACCGCGGCGCGCAGCGCGCGGCCATAACGGCTGCGGGTGATCATGACGAAGGTCATGGCGACCACCGCGATCGTGACGAGGATGACCATCACGCGGACCGAGGCGATGCGAACGCCCGAGACATCCCAGACGCCGGAAAGCGGCCGCGGAATGCTCTTCTGGTTAGGGCCGAAGAACAGGATGACGACGTGCTGCAGGACGATGATCAGGCCGAGCGAAACGATGAAGCCGTTGGTCGGTCGCGTCAGGGTGAACTGGAACAGGCCGCGCTCGAGCGCGAAACCCATGACCGCCACGACGAGGATCGCGATCAGCATGGCCGGGAGGAACGGAATGCCCTGCTGCACCGCGATCCACGTCACGATGCTGCCGACCATCAGGAACTCGCCATGGGCGAAGTTGATGATGCCTGTCAGGCCGAAGATGAGGGTGACGCCAACGGCGATCAGCGTGATGACGCTCGCGATCGAGAGGCCGTTCAGCACCTGCTGTATGAGGATATCCACTTCGGTCTCCGCCGGTGAATGAAACTGCCGGGATCGACGGACGGCGCCAGGAAGGCTGCGCCGTCCGTCGATCTTCCTGGGGCTAGTTCGGTGCGTCAGCCGGCGGCTGCTGCATGGCGCAGGTTATTGCACCGCCCGGCGCGGCGGCGCAGACCTCCGTCGCATGCGTCACCTGATGCGAGCTGTTGAACGAGAGATCGTCGGAGACGACGCCCTTGTGGTGCAGGGTTTCGAGTGCTGCCACAGTCGCGTCCGGATCGAGCGATCCGGCCTTTTCCCAGGCTTCGGCGAGGAAGTGGACATAGTCGTAGTAGAGCAGCGAGACGGAGGAGGTCACGCCCTTGGGTGCGCCGGCCGCGAAGTAGTTGGTGAAATAGGCCTTCGCGTTGGCGTTCGAGGATTCGCCCCAGCAGATCGGCACGCAGCTCATCGCCACCGGAACATCGGCGGTGAGCCCGCGCTCCTTCCAGATACCCGGATCGACGCCGAACAGGAAATAGCTCGGCGCCACGCCCAGTTCGAGCGCCTGCGGCAGGGCCGTCAGCGTCGAGTCACCATTATACCAGAAGTGGACCACGTCGGGATTGAGGCTCTTCGCACGCGTCAGGAAGGGCGAGAAGTCGGTGGTATCCGGCGGATAGGAGATGACTTCCGGCACCTCCTGGCCCTCGGCCTTCAGCGCCTTGACGTAATAGGAGGTGAGGAACTGGCCCGTCGCGTCATTGCCGACGATGACGACCGACTTCTTGAGCGGATGGCCGACCAGCGGGGTCAGCAGGCTCAGCACGCCGCGCGCCGTCGAGCCCGAGCGCTGGAATTCCTGCGGTTCGGACTGGAACAGATAATGGTCCTCGCCGCCGGGCGCGACGGACTGGGGATTGAGAACCTTAGCCAGCGTACTGTTACCGGCAAAATGGATCACCTTGGCGGGCTGGGTGATCTTGGCCATGGCCAGCGTGAAATCATGTGATTCGGAACCGAAGATCGCGGCGACCTTGTCGTCGCGGACCAGTTCCTGCGTTGCGGCGATCGCGGTCGAGATGTCGGTGCGGTCGTCGCGCTTCAGCAGTTCGATCTTGTAGGTCTTGTCGCCGACCTTCACGCCGCCGGCATCGTTGATCTCCTTGACCGCCAGGCCGACGCCCGCAGGCAGGGTGTGGCCGGCCGAGACGAAAGCGCCGGACTCAGCGGCGACGACGCCGATCTTGATGGTGTCGGCGTCCTGCGCGGCCGCCTGATATGCGGATGCGGCGAGGCAAAGCGCCAGGGACGCGCCTCTCAATAGCAGTGAGCGCAAGGTCTGATCCTCCCAGAGCAAATTTTTGCAGTCTTACCGGGTTGTCGTACAACCCTATTTTCTGTTAGTGGCATTGACCGGGGATGTCAAGCGAGCGTAGGGACACTCCCGGCAGGCCGGCGCGACAGTGCGGCAGGCGGCAGATGAACGAGGAGATCGGGATGAGATCGAGGGATTTTGGCCGGACGGGCCGCAAGGTGAGCGAGATCGGCTTCGGCGCATGGGCCATCGGCGCGTCATGGGGCGAGGTGAATGACGAGGAGGGACTGGCGGCCCTGCACACGGCGCTCGATACCGGCGTCACCTTCATCGACACGGCCGACGTCTATGGCGACGGACATTCGGAGAAGCTGATCGCCAAGGTCGTGCGGGAGCGCGGCGGCGAGCGGCCTTTCATCGCCACCAAGGCTGGCCGCCGACTACCGGCGCAGACCGTCGCCGGCTATACGTTCGAGAACCTGTCGGCCTATATCGACCGCAGCCGCACCAATCTCGAGATGGATACGCTCGATCTCGTGCAGCTGCATTGCCCGCCGACGGACCTCTATTACCATCCGGAGATCTTCGAGAGCCTCGACAAGCTCAAGGCGCAGGGCAAGATCCGCGACTACGGCGTCAGCGTCGAGCGGATCGAGGAAGCCCTGAAGGCGATTGAGTATCCGGGCGTCGTCAGCGTCCAGATCATCTTCAACGCGTTCCGTCAGCGCCCGATCGAACATTTCTTCAAGCTCGCCCAGGAGAAGAATGTCGCGATCATCGCCCGCGTGCCGCTGGCGAGCGGCCTGCTGTCCGGAAAGTTCACCAAGGACACCCAGTTCGCAGCGACGGACCATCGCCTGTTCAATCGAAATGGCGAAGCTTTCGATGTCGGCGAGACCTTCTCGGGCGTGCCCTATGAGATCGGCCTCGAGGCCGTCGAGCGCGTCCGCCCGCTGGTCTCGGGCGATGCCAGCATGGCCCAGTTCGCGCTGCGCTGGATCCTGATGTTCGACGCGGTCACCGTCGCCATTCCCGGTGCTCGCAATCCGGCCCAGGCACGCTCGAATGCTGCGGCGGCGGAGCTTCCCCCGCTCAGCGACGATGCGATGCAGGAGATCCGCGCGATCTACGAGTCCTTCATCAAGCCCTACGTGCATCAGCGCTGGTAGTCGGAGAGTTCCATGTCTTCACCTGTCATCGGCTCTTCACCCGTCATCGACGCTCATCACCATTTCTGGGATCCCGCCTCCGGCGGCGATTATGGCTGGCTGAGCGGTCCATTCGCGCCGATCAACCGCACATTCGAGCCGGACGATCTGCGTCCGGCCCTGCTGCAGAACGGCATCGACGGAACGGTGCTGGTGCAGACATGGAACGATCTGGGCGAAACCCGGGATTTCATCCGTACGGCGGCGGCGACGGATTTCGTCGCCGGCGTCGTCGGCTGGATCGACCTGACCGATCCCGATGTCGGCGAGACCATTGCGGCCCTGCAGGCAACACCGGAAGGAAAATGGCTCGTCGGGGTGAGGCATCTCATCCAGACCGAGAACGACCCGAACTGGCTGTTGCGCGGCGACGTCAAGCGCGGTCTTCGGGCCGGCGGCGCCGCGGGCCTCGCCTATGATCTCGTGCCCAACCTGCCGCAGCTTCCCTCCTGCGTGCAGATAGTGGCCGCGTTGCCCGAGCAGCGCTTCGTGCTCGATCACATCGCAAAGCCCGAGATCCGCAATGGCGGCTTCGACGAATGGGCAGCGCTGATGCGGGGCTTCCGCGCGGAGCGGGGTCATGTCTGGTGCAAACTGTCCGGCATGGTGACCGAGGCGAACTGGGAAAGCTGGACGCCGGCCGACCTCAAGCCCTACGTGCTTGAAGTGCTGGACATTTTCGGCGTCGAGCGCTGCATGTTCGGAACGGACTGGCCGGTCTGCCTGGTGGCTGCGAGCTATACGCGCGTTGTGGATGCGCTGCGCGAATGCCTCGTCGATCTCTCCAGCGACGAGCAGGACCAGATCTTCAGTCGATCGGCCATCGAGGCCTACCGGCTGCCGGACTTTTACAGCGCGGCCCCATAGGATCGTCACCATGACAGAGTTGGCAGCATCATCGGGCCTGGCGCCATCGTCGGGCAAGATCGGCTTTCGTTCGCGCCTCGGCTTCGGCGCGAGCGGCATCGGCACGCTCTACCGCAATGTCTCGGAGGATCAGGCGGCCGAGACATTGGCGGCGGCCTATGATGCCGGCCTCCGCTATTTCGATACGGCGCCGCTCTATGGGCACGGCTTGAGCGAATTGCGCGTCGGACGATTCCTGCGGACCGTGCCGCGCGAGACGCTGACGGTATCGACCAAAGTCGGCCGCTATCTGGTGCCGCCCTATGGCGAGGCCGTCGATTACGGGCTCTGGGCGCGGCCGCTGCCGCTCAAGCCCGTCTTCGACTACAGCTATGCCGGCACCATGCGCGCGCTGGAGCAATCGGCCAACCGACTCGGCATCGCCGATTTCGACCTCGTCTATATCCACGATGTCGACCGCTTCACGCATGGCGACGCCTATGAGCGGCGGTTCAACGAGGCGATCGAGGGTTGCTTCCGGGCCCTCGACGACCTTCGCAAGGCGGGGCACGTCAAGGCGATCGGCGTCGGCGTGAACGAGAGCGACGTGGCGACGCGCTTCCTGAAGGCGGCGACGTTCGATGCCGTGATGATGGCGGGTCGCTACACGCTGCTCGATCGGCAGGCCGAGGCCGACCTTCTGCCAGAGGCGGCACGGCAGGGAACGGAGATCGTCGTTGCAGGCGTCTTCAATTCCGGCATCCTCGCCGCGGGGCCGGATGCCGTGGGCACGACCTATGATTACGGCGCGCCGCCAGCGGCGGTGATTGCGCGGGCGCAGCGCATCGCGGCCGTCTGCGCGACCCATGACGTGCCGCTCCAGGCCGCAGCTATCCAGTTCCCGTTCCGCAATCCCCTGGTGTCGGCGGCGGTTCTCGGCATGAGCCGCCCAGACCGCATCGGCCAGAATCTCGCCTGGTATCGACAGGCGATACCGGAAGCATTCTGGGCTGAGCTCGAGACGGTGTAGCTGCCGGCCCCGGCGTCATCGATGCCGTCCCGCGATCCGGCGGGGCTGCTTGGGCCATGACGACGCGGCACGGCCAAGGCAGCCCGTCTCGGGCGGCCTTTGGTGACCTGACCCTCAGCGGCCAGACCTGAGCTGCAGGGTCGAGCGATAGAGCCGCCTGAGGCCTTCGGCATCGACGCCGGTGCAGATCCTGTGTTCGGGCCGGCCATCCCACGGGCTGGGTGGGCCCGATTGGTCGGCCGGCTTCTGGATGGTCATGCCGAAGGCCAGACCTTCGCTGACGACCCTGATGCTGCCACGCCGGGTTTCGAACAGGTCTGGGGCCAGCAGATAGGCAACGGCCGAACTGTCATGGACATAGATGCTGTCGACGCCGCCTTTCAGATGGAAGGCTTCATAGAAGCGGGAGATTTCCCAGATGAAGCGGCCGACCTTGCCCGCCTCATTCGCCAGTGCGCGCAGGAACGGGGTGGGCATCCGGGTCTGCTGCGTGACGTCCAGACCGACCATGGTGAGCGGCCAGTTCGCGCCAGTGACTTCATCGGCCGCGAGCGGGTCGCCCCATATATTGGCCTCAGCGGCCGGGGTGACGTTTCCAAGCACGCCGTTGATCCCGAAGGCGCCGCCCATGATGACCACCTGCTTGACCAACGGCGCGATATCGGGCGCCTCGCGGAGCGCGAGCGCGAGGTTGGTCATGCGCCCGACCGCGACGATCTCGATTTCGCCGGGATGGGTGCGCACCAGATCGATGATCAGACGATACGCAGGACGCGGGTCGGGCTGACGGGTCAGGACGGCGGGTATATCAATGTCGCCGAGGCCGTTGCCGCCATGGACGAAATCCGGGGGATCGCCTGCCGCGCCCACCAGCGGCGCGCCGGCCCCGCGCCCAATCGGCGCCGCGATGCCGAACCGCTCGGCGAGGTAGAGCGCGTTGCGCGTCGTCGTCTCGATCGTGCCATTGCCGAATGTGGTGGTGATCGCCAGCAGATCCACCTCGGGGGAGGCGTGGAGAAACAGCAGGGCCATCGCGTCGTCGATGCCGGGATCGGTGTCGAAGATCACCTTGTGCATGGTCAGTGGGCCTCGCGGCGTTTGCGGCGCCGGGCATGGATGACCATGGCCAGCACCGGAACAAGATAGGGAATGGCCTGCAGCAACTCGCTTGGGACGCCGAAGCCCTGCAGTGACAGCGTGATTGCCTCGGTCGTGCCGAGCAGCAGGGCGGCCGCCATCGTTCCCCAGGCATAGCCGAAGCCCATCACGTCGGCCGCGAGCGCGATGAAGCCGCGCCCGGCCGTCATGTTCTGCGAGAACCAGCTGACATAGCCCATCGACAGGAACGCGCCCGCGGCACCCGCGAAGAGGCCGGAGATGAGCAGCGCCGTGACCTGCACGCGCAGCACGGGCACGCCGGTTGCCGCCGCAGCCTCGGGGTTCTCGCCGACCGCCCGCATGGCGAGCCCAAGCGGTGTTCGGTTGACCAATATGGCAACAAGCGGCACGGCGAGCAGGCCCGCATAGGTCAACACATTATGTCCCGAGAGCAGCGGGCCGAGGATCGGGATGTCGTCGATCAGGGGAAGCCTCACCATGGGCAGGGTCAGGCTCGGCAGCGAGCTGGAAATGCCCTTGTCACCCGTCAGCGCGAACAGCGCGAGCGTGGTGCCGGCCAGGGCGGCCATGTTGAGGGCAATGCCCGAGAGCACGAGATCGGCGCGCAGCAGATGGATGGCGACCGAGAGCAGGGCCGCCAGCACCGCGCCGGCGAGCAGCGCTGCGACCAGTCCGAGCCAGGCGTTCTGGGTCAGAGCGGAGATCACCACGCCCGCCAAGGCACCCGCCAGCATCATGCCTTCGATGCCGATATTCAGCACGCCGGCACGCGACGAGACATGGACGCCGAGCCCGGCCAGGATCAACGGTGTCGAGACGCGTAATATGGCCGGGACCAGTCCGAGCAGGTCGATCATCGGGCGGCTCCCGGCGAGCGCGCGCCAAAGGCACGCAGCAGGCGTGGATTGCGCGTCAGGGCGGCGGCCGTCACGGTGACGAGGAGCAGCGCTTGCATCAAGCCTACGGCCTCGTTGGGAATGTCGAAGTTCCGCGCCACGAGGTCGCCGCCGACCTGCAGCCAGCCGAGAAACAGCGCGGCGGGGATGACCAGCGCAGGATGGTCGCGCGCGAGGATGGCGACGGTGACGCCCGTCCAGCCATTGCCCGGCAAGGCTTGCCATGAAAAGCGCTGGTAGAGACCGAGCATCTCGATTCCGCCACCGAAGGCCGCGATTAGCCCGCCCAGGATCTGCGCCCGCAGCCCGATCCGGGCCACGTCGAGCCCGAGATGCGCGGCGAAACTCGGATTGGCACCGGCGATCCGGCTCTCGAAGCCGCCGGCCGTGCGGAACAGGTAGAGCGCGCCGAGACCGCAGGCCGCGAGCGCGAGCAGCACCCCGATATGGATGCGGGTTCCCTCGATGAGGCGCGGGAGCCTCGCGTCGGCCGGGATCTTGAATGAGACCATGGCGCCCGCCGCCGGATCGCGCAGCCAGACATTGAGCACATAGAGCCCGATGAACAGCGCAGCGAAATTGAGCATGAGCGAGGAGACGAGTTCGGACGCGCCGTAGCGGGCGCGCAATACGCCGGGGACGACGCATACGGAGGAGCCGATGACGGCGCCAGCGAGCAGAGCGGCCGGAGCGAGCCAGGGGCCGGGCAGCGGCAAGATCAGTGCTGCGGCGACCGTGCCCAATCCGCCGAGGAAGAACGCGCCCTCCACGCCGAGGTTGAACATGCCGGCTCGCAGGATCAAGGCCACGGCGAGCCCGCAGAACATGGACGGCGTGGCGAGTTCGATGATGTTGCCGATATGGCGGATGCTCTTGAACGGGCCGAACAGGAAGGTCGTCACGACACCGACCGGATCGGCCTGGGTCATGGCAAGAGGCACGAGAACGAGTGCCACGACGACGAAAACGATCGCGAGCGTGAGTGCGGTTTCTGCGAGAGCGTTGCGGATCATGCGGCGACCTCGAGCCCGAGCATGAACGGGCCGAGCCGGGCCGGCGTCAGCTCCGGATCGTTGGGGAGGCTGGCGACGATCCGCCCGGCATAAAGCACGACGATCCGGGTGGAGAGACGCAGCAGTTCGTCGAGGTCGGCGCTGAGCAGCAGCACCGCGCAGCCGGAGCGCGCGAGGGCGACGATCTGGTCCTGGATGAAATTGGCGGCGGCGACGTCGATGCCCCGCGTTGGCTGGTCGACGATCAGGAAACGTGGGTTCGAGCCGAATTCGCGCGCTGCGATGATCTTCTGCGCATTGCCGCCGGAGAGCGCGCCGAGTGGCGCGAGCGGGCCCGGACATCGCACTGCGAAGCGGTCGATGATGCCGCGCGTCGTCTCGATCATGGCGCGGGGCTTCAGCAGCGGGCCGAAGCGATAGTTGCGATGGGCGCCGGCCAGCGCGTTCTCGGTGAGCGTCAGGCGGCGCGATCCGCCGTCGCGGAAGCGGTCGGCCGGCAAATGCGCGAGGCCGCGCCGGCGAAGGGCGCCGGTGTTCGCGCCGGCTACGCTCTTCCCATCCCACGCGATCATGCCGGCGTCGGGCTGGCATGCACCCGTCAGCACCTTGACGAGGCCGCGCTGGCCGGATCCATCGACGCCGGCGATACCGAGGATCTCGCCCGGACGAATTGCGAGGTCGATCGCATCGAGGCGGTCATTGGCGTCGCGTGCCCGCAAGGTCAGGCCGCGAACGGTAATGCGGGCTTCGGCCGATTGGGGTTCCGGTCGGACGATGGCGGAGGTTCCGGCTTCGCCCATGACGAGGCGCGCGATCTCGTCATCGGATATCGCCGACATCGGAGCATCGCCCGATACGCGTCCGGCACGAAGCGTCGTAACCTGCTGCGCCAGGGCGCGCACTTCCTTGAGCTTGTGGGAAATGAACAGGATCGTCAGCCCGCTTTCGCGCAGGGCGACGAGGCGGCGGAAGAGTTCCTCGGTCTCGGGCGGTGAGAGCACCGCCGTCGGCTCGTCGAGAATGAGAATCCGGGTGTCGCGGGAGAGGGCCTTGAGGATCTCCACCTTCTGCTGCGCCGCGACCGAGAGCGTGGCGAGTTTCGCATCCGGGTCGACATCAAGGCTGTAACGGGCGGCGAGATCGAGCACGCGCGCCCGGGCCTTGGCGCGATCGACGAAGGGGCCCCGGCGCGGTTCCTGCCCGAGCAGGATGTTCTCGGTCACCGTCAGGCTGCCGATCAGCGAGAAATGCTGATGCACCATGCCGATACCGAGGGCGGCCGCCGCGCGTGGACTATCCGGGCGGACGGGCTCTCCATTGATGGAGATGCTGCCGGCGCTCGGCAGCTCCAGCCCGGACAGGATCTTCATCAGGGTCGACTTGCCGGCACCGTTCTCGCCGCAGATCGCGTGAATGGTGCCGGCGGCGACCGAGAAGCCGACATCGGACAGGGCAACCGTCCCGTTGGGATAGGTCTTCGAAACATGCTCGAAGCGGATCAAGGGACGGTTGCTCGGGCTCATCGATCAGGGACGCACGCTGTCGCGCAGGGTGTTCAGATCGGCCTGGCTGACGACGAAGCCCGACGAAACCGTGATCGAGCCGTCGACGATGCCCGCCTTGGCTGCCGCGATCCGGGCCTTGAGCGGGTCCTTGGCGAGTGTCGCCATGTTGCCGGTCTCGACGAGGCCAACGGCATCCTCCTTGAGGCCGATCGACTCCGTCTGGCCCACGGGCAGCGTGCCGGCGATGTAGAGATCGAAGGCGCGCAGCAGCGTCACGTCGACCTTCTTGAGCATGGAGCTCGCGACCTTCGACGCCATCTCGGGATCGGAGTCCTTGAAGATCGCCTCCTGGTCGGAGTTGACCCCAAGCGCGAGGCGCCCGGCTTCCTTGGCGGCGGCCAGCTGGCCGAGGCCGGTGAGGCCGGCGACGTTGAAGCCGATCGCGGTGCCGCCACGATACTGGGCGAGGGCCAACTCCTTGCCCTTGGCGGCATCGTTGAATGAGCCGGCATAGGCGATCGCGACCTTGATGTCGGGGGTGACCGAACGTGCGCCTTCGATATAGCCGACGAGGAAATCGTTGATGACCGGAATATCCATGCCACCGAGGAAGCCGATGGATTTGCCCCAATCGGCCGGGATCGTCCCGTCTGCGATCAGCCCGGCCGCCAGAATGCCGGCGAGGTAGGAGCCTTCATTCTGCTTGAAGGTCACCGAATAGACATTGCCGAACTTGCCTTCATCGAACGGAACCACGCCGTCGATCAGGATGTAGGTCTTGTCGGGATATTGCGGCGCGATCTCGACCATGATGTCGGAAATCTCGAAGGTGCAGCCGACGATGACGTCCCAGTCGCCTTCCGAGGCATCCTGGAAGGTGGCGAGCCACTTCGTCTGGTCGGTGCCCATTTCGATGACCTTGGTCTCGACGGCATCGCCATATTTGGCCTTGATCTGGTTCATGCCCAGCGCGCCGAGATCGAAATAGGACTTGTCGCCGAGATTGCCGTTCACGAGGAACACGATCTTCTTGGGCTCGCTGGCATGGGCGGCCGGCACGCCTACGGCAGCGATCGCGGCACCGGCGACAAGAAGGGTATTGAATCGGCGTCTGGTCAGGTGAGGCATCTGGTCTTGCTCCTGTAGTCCCTGGAAGGTTCTTTTTGGTCAGGTTCGACTGATTGGACTCGTTGCGCCGTCGGCATGCCCGGCCAGCCATGCTGCGCGTCGGGCGAAGAGACCGGGCACGACCGCGTTGACCCGCTGGATCAGCTCGGCCATGTCGGCCGTCTTGAGCGCGCCATCCTCGACCACGATGCGTCCGTCGATCATGGTGAGGTCGACATCGCCGCCGCGCACGGCATGGACCAGATTGTGGTGCAGGTTCCCGTTGCTGCCGCCGATGAGCGGCGTCAGTCGGGGCGTATTGGTGCGAACGGCGATCAGGTCGGCCTTCTTGCCGGCTTCGAGCGAGCCGATCTCGTGGCTCTTGCCGATGGCGCGGGCGCCCTCGATCGTGGCCATGCGCAGCACATCCCAGGCCGGCATCGCGGCCGCATCGAGGCTGGCGAATTTGGCGAGCAGCGAGGTGAACTTCATCTCCTCGAACATGTCGAGATTGTTGTTTTCCTTCTCGCCATCGGTGCCGATCCCGACGGCGACCCCGGCGCGGCGGAGCTTCTCGACTGGCGCGGCGCCGCTGGCGAGCTTCATATTGCTGGCCGGATTGTGCGCGACCGCGATCCCGCGCCTGGCCATCAGCTCGATCTCGGCGTCATCCAGCCAGACGCAATGGGCGAGCAGGGTGCGCGGCGCATCGAGCAGGCCCAGCTTCTCGAGCGCGGGGATAGAGCGGCAGCCATAGCGGCGGTGCATCTCGCGGAGCTCCACCTCGGCCTCGTTCGAATGGGTGTGAAAGCCGGTGCCGAACTTCCGCGCCAGCGCGATCGCCCGCGCATGCGCCGGCTCGGTGGCGTAGAAGGCGTGCTCCAGCCCGACCCAGACCTCGACCCGCCCATCGGCTCCGCCGTGCCAGTTCTCGAGCAGGCGCTCGGTATCGTCGAGATGGTCGAAATAGTCGTAGTCGGGATGCTCGCCGACATAGGGCACCATGACGGTGCGATTGCCGATCTGCTGCGCGGCATGGGCGCTGCCATCCATGTAGCGCCACATGTCGACCACGGTGGTCGTCCCGGACAGCACTGCCTCGGCGTAGCAGAGAAAGCTTGCCGCCTCGGCATCCTCAGGACTGAGAACCCTGTGCATCGGATCGATGAACATGCGCAGCCAGTCCCAGACCGGCAGGCCTTCTGCCGTGCCGCGCAGCAGGCCAGAATGGAGGTGCGCATTGACCAGGCCCGGCATCAGCAGACGGTTCGAAAGGCGACGAACCGGCACGCCGGGATAGCGCATACGCAAGTCCGCGGCAGGGCCGACCGCTGCGATCCGATCGTCCTGGACCACCACAGCGCCGTCGGCGATCACACGGTTGTCGATATCAAGGGTGAGGACGTGGTCCGCGTGCAGGAGCGTCGTGGTCATGCTGTCGGTCCGCTCACGGACCATATACGGCGCGCGAGATCTTTGAGGACGAGGGAATCGGCCCAGCGATCGGAGAGGTCGCGACCGTCGGGTCCGGTAATGGCGTAGGGCCGTGCGCCCAGTTCGCAGAGGAAGCTGAGCGACGCTCCGGCTGGCGCCTTGGCCCGCCAGATCTCGAAACCGCGCTGCCACCAGCGCGCGAACTGCTCGATCCAGGGGGCATGCTGGACAAAGCCGATCTCGGCCTGGATCTGCTCGCTCGTGGCGATGCGGCCATGGAATGCAGCGGCGTTTTCAAGGACCCGCGTGATGCGACGGTCCGTCTCCTCGGCGACCGGCAGCATGATCTCGCCGCCCACGACATAGTGCGAGAGGTCGGCGGTGAGCTTCAGCCAGGGGCAGGCCTTGAGCAGTTCGAGCGTGAAGAGCAGGTCGTTGGTGAGCCGGCCGCGATGCGTCTCGATATAGACCGGAAAGTCGACCTGCTCGGCGAGCCGTTGCCAGCCTTCCAGGACGGCCGCGCCCTCGCTGACACTGGCCGTGCGGATATCGGGCTGCACGTTGAGATGATGCAGCCCGAAGGCGGTGCCCCATTCGAGCGCGGGCTTGAGGGCGTCGACGCTATCGGGCAGGGCGAGGCCTTCGAGCAGCAATCCGCGCTCGCTGGCGAGACGTGCCGCCATCTCGGCCTGGCCGCGTTCGAGCCAAAGCGTGCCGGCTCCATCGAAGCCGGATGTCTTGATGAGATCCAGCCGCGCTTCCAGCGTTGCGGCACAGGGCTGCTCGGCGAGATCCTCGAAGGTCCAGAGTGATTGCAGCACGATCAGCCTGTGCATCGGGGCCTCAATACTGCGCTGCCGGGAGATGGAGCACGAGACCATCGAGTTCGCTGCTGAGCCTCAACTGGCAGGTGAGCCGGCTTTCCGGCTTGGGCGCGATGACGCACTCGATCATCGCCGCTTCGCTCTCGGAGGGTGGAGCAAGGCGTTCGACCCAGTCGGCATCGACGTAGCAGTGGCAGGTGCCGCAGGCGCAGGCGCCGCCGCATTCGGCGAGGATCACCTCGATGCCGGCATTGACCGCAATGGACATGACGGACTGGCCGATATCACCCTCGGCCTCGGTGACCGTTCCGTCGGCCGCAATGAATGTGACGCGCGGCATCAGGCTGCCTCCAGCTTGAGGCGCAGCGCCCTGGGACCGCGCACGGAGAGACTGCGCTTGTATTCCGGCGTTTCAGCCAGTTCGATGGAGCGGAAGGTCTCGAACAGGGTGGTGAAGATCACGTCCATGTCGAGCCGTGCGAGGTGATTGCCGAGGCAGAAATGGGCTCCGCCGCCGAAAGCGAGGTGGCGATTGGGCGTTCGGCCGACATCGAAGCTGTCCGGCTCGTCGAACTGCTCCGGGTCCCGATTGGCAGCGCCATAGAGCAGGCCGAAACGGGTGCCGCGCGGATAGACCGTGCCGCCGATTTCGACCTCCTCAGCGGCGTAGCGATCGAAGAAGGGGAGCGGGGATTCGAAGCGGAACATCTCCTGCACCGCCGTGGCCATCAGCGAGGGGTCCAATTTGAGCCGCTGCATCTCGTCGGGGAAGCGCAGCAGCGCATGCATGCCGCTGCCCAGCACGTCGATGGTCGATCCGTGCCCGGCCATCAGAATGAGCATGGCGGTTGAAATGAACTCATCCTCGCTCATCGCGCCGGACCGTTCCGCCTCGACAAGACGCGTGACCAGATCGTCCTTGGGTGCGCGAAGGCGCTCTGCCTTGAGTTCGCGCAGATAGGAAGCGAACTCGGCCGCCGTCGACTCGGCCAGAGCCTTGCGCGCCTCGGACCGATCGACGTCGAAATACTGGACGATATTCTCCGACCAACGGCGCAACATAGGGCAATCGGCTTCGGGCACGCCGAGCAGATGACCGATCACATGCCCCGGCACATGGACCGCCAGTTCGGCGACGAAATCGACCTCGCCCGCGCCGACGAGCCCTGAAACCAGCCGGGTGACATAGTCCTCGATCGCCGCGCGCTGCCCGGCGATCAGCGCCGGCGTGAACATGCGATAGACCTGCCGACGCAGGCGGTCGTGGACCTCGCCGTCGCTGTTCAGCATCGAGAACTGAACAAACCGCGCATGGTTGGGCATGTCGTGGAAGTTGTCCTGGCGCTGGCGACGATCAAGTTCGGTATCGTCGAGAATGCCCAGGGGCATGCGCGGCAGGCGCTTGTCGGCGACGATGGCCGCCACGTCGCGCTGCCGTGTGACGAGCAGCATGTCCAGCTCGGGGAACGGGAACAGGCCCGGAAACGCCCGCATCCGGGCATAGACGGCATAGGGGTCCGCCGCGAATTCCTCCGAAAGGGGATCGAAGCGGAAAGGTGTGGTTGGAGCCGTCATCACGCGGGATCCTTGAAGTGGTTGACCCGAACTCTAGGCCCCGGCGAGCCAAAGAAAATGCACGGCGCTGTTATCGAGATGGACAAAACTCGCATCGTCATGGTTTTGTCGCGAGATGCTGGAAGAACGGCTTTGTCTGCGCGCACCGCATCCGCTGGATGCTGCCGTCGCCTATCAGGTGGTCGGAGGCGGGCAGCGCACTGCCGCGCCGGGCGCGGCGCCGATCACGACGCGTTTTCATGAGCACGCCTTCATACTTTCGATGGAGGGGCGCGGGCAGGTGGAGGTCGGCGACGCGGTGCGCCTGGCTGAGCCCGGCGACATGGTCTGGCTCAACACATCGATCCGCTATGCGCATGGATGCGCGCCGGGCGCCGCCGGCTGGAGCTATCTGTGGATGGGCGTCGGAGCAGGCCCCGGGCTCGATGCGGCCTATCAGATGGCACGGGCGGCCGAGGAGCCTGTTTTCATCGGTGCATTGGAGCCGGAGGTCGTCGCCATGTTCGAACGCGGCATCCACGCGCTCCGGCTCTCGGGTCCGATATCACCGGCGGTGATCAGCGCGGCGGTCGGCGACATCATTGCCGAGGCGCTCGGACGGAGGGCCCGCCGACAGGGGCTGTTCGGCACCGAGCAATTCGGCGGTCGTCTTGGCAGCGCTCTGGAGCGGATCCGGGCCGACATAGACTGGCCATGGACTATTGCCGACATGGCGCGGCTGGCAACCCTCAGTCCCTCGCAATATCACCGGCTGTTCAAGCAGCACTTCGGCAGTTCGCCGATCACCTGGCTGAGGCACGAGCGCATCAGTCGCGCGTGCCGGCTGCTGGCAGACCGCTCACTGAGTGTGGCAGAAGTCGGACGGCGCTGCGGCTACACGGACCCCTACCATTTCAGCCGTGATTTCCGCCGCCTCATCGGCAGCAGCCCGAGCCGGTTTCGGGCGGACAAGGGCTGGTAGGACGCGGCAAACACCAGCGGCTCGACGAGGTCGTCGCCAACCTTTGTCGAGGTCGCGGCACACGGTTCTCGGCCAGCTGGCTCTGGATGGCAGCGAGAGCAGGTGGTGCTGACAGCGCGGGAACGTTGCCTCTGCCATCAGGCCGGCGTGCCGACGCCGCGCCAGCTCTTGCCGTGGAAGAAGATCAGCGGTTCACCTTCGGCGCTTGAATGCGCCGCGAGCACGCTGCCGATCACGATGACGATGTTGCCACGCTCGATCACGTCTTCGACGGCGCAATCGAAGGCGCCGAGTGCCGACTTTAGGATCGGTGCGCCGCTGGCGAGCGTCGTCCATTCGCCATCCGCAAAGCGCGCGGCGCCGGAAATGCCCGTCTTGCCGCCGAAGATATCGGCGATCGGGCCGGCTTCAGCCGGTAGATAGTTGATTGCGAAATGACGGCGCGAGAGCACGCCGGCAAGCGCGTGGGTCTTGCGGTCGATCGAGACCAGCATCGTCGCGGGGTCGGCGGTGACATGGGCGGCCGAGAGCCCCAGGAAGCCGGTCGGGCCGTCATCGCTGTCGGCGGTAACGATCGTCATGCCCGTCGCCCTCTGTCCGAGCGTGCGCCAGAAAGTCTTCATGTCGATCACGGCAGGGGCGGACGCATCGGTCATCGGATTTCTCCATTTCGGGAACGGCTGAGGCAACGTCGCGGTCTGGCGGTCCAGGCAAGAGCGAGACAGGTGTTGGCCCCCGCACGACACTGCGGACCGGCCACACGGCATCTGATCTAGATCATATTAATGTACGGACAAGTGACAATAATCGACCGCTGCTTGAGCGGCAAATCCGGCTTGGCCCGAATTTTGTGCTGTTAGGTCGGACAGGGCACCTCCTTGTGCGGTCACGGCGATCGCGGTTGACAGCCGTGTTGGCATTTTTGCCGAAAGCTCACAGAGCTTCCGCTCCACCAATTCTGGGTGCACCTGCAAATAATCCGACCATCCGTGCTGCCAATATAGGCATGAGTGCATCGCAATATCGATGTATGTGTACGGACATACCAATAGAGCATTGACGCGGATCTGCCGTTGGAGCCTCGCGGAGTTCCAGACGGCACTCGCTGAAGAAAGGACCACGAGCATGCAGGTCGAAACGGTCACCACGACACCGCCTGCGCCTTCGGCGTCGATTCCGGATGTACGGTTGCTGTTTCGCGAGGGCATGGCGCGCCTCGGTGCGGCCGTGAACATCGTGACGACGGACGGGCCGGCGGGACGCGCCGGTTTCACCGCATCGGCCGTCTGCAGCGTGAGCGATACGCCGCCGACGCTGCTCGTCTGCCTGAACCGTCAGGCCTCCGTCTACGACACGTTCAAGCGCAACGGCGTGCTCTGCGTGAATACGCTCGCGCGCGATCACGAGGCGATTTCGCGCTTGTTCGGCGGCAAGACGCCGATGGCGGAGCGCTTCGCTTCCGCCGGCTGGAGCACGCGCGAGACCGGCGCGCCGGTGCTCGACGGATCGGTCGTGGCGTTTGATTGCCGCGTCACCAAGGTGGTCGAGAGCGGCACGCATGATGTCCTGTTCTGCAACGTCCTTTCGATTGAAATCGATCATGCTCGCGATGGGCTCGTCTATTTCGCCCGTCGCTATCACGGACTTTCCGCTGGCTGAGGCCGTCCCGTTCTTTTGAAGCTGTTCAAGGAGATCTCACGATGGATATCGGCGTTTTCATTCCGATCAACAACAATGGCTGGCTGATCTCGACGGCAGCGCCGCAATACATGCCGAGCTTCGAGCTGAACAAGCAGATCGTCCAGCTTGCCGAGCGCTATGATTTCGACTTCGCGCTGTCGATGATCAAGCTGCACGGCTTCGGCGGGAAGACCGAGTTCTGGGATTACGGCATGGAGTCGTTCACGCTGATGGCGGGCCTCGCCGCCGTGACGACCAAGATCAAGCTCTTCGCCTCGACCGCCATCCTGACGCTCCCTCCGGCCATCGTCGCACGCATGGCGACCACGATCGATTCGATCTCGGGCGGTCGCTTCGGCGTCAACATCGTGTCGGGCTGGCAGTCGGCCGAATACACGCAGATGGGCCTCTGGCCGGGCGACGAATATTTCGCATACCGCTACGAATACGCGACCGAATACGTCTCGGTGATGAAGGAGCTCTGGGCAACGGGCAATTCCGACTTCAAGGGCAAGCATTTCACCATGGACGGCTGCATGATGAAGCCGACCCCGTCGACGCCGATCAAGATCGTCGCGGCGGGCCAGAGCCCGACGGGCATCGAGTTCTCGGCCAATCTTTGCGACTACACCTTCGCCATGGGCTCCGGCATCAACACGCCGACCAAGTTCGCGCCGTTCAACGAGCGCATGGTCGAGGCGGCGAAGAAGGCTGGCCGTGACGTCGGCACCTACGTCCTCTTCATGGTGATCGCCGAAGAGACGGACGAGGAAGCACAGGCGAAGTGGCTGAAATATCGCGAAGGCGCGGATGTCGACGCGCTCGCCTGGATGGCGGACCAGGGCAGCAAGGACCAGACGGCCGACAGCAATTCGACGGCCCGTCACATCAACCTCCCCGAAGGCGCCGTGAACTTCAACATGGGCACCCTGGTGGGCTCCTATGCGACCGTCGCGCGGATGCTCGACGAGGTCGCGGCGGTTCCCGGGACGAAGGGCATTATGATGACCTTCGATGACTTCCTGACCGGCATCGAGAAGTTCGGCGAGCACATCCAGCCCTTGATGCAGAGCCGCGCCGAACGGCTCGCGGAGGCGGCGTGAGCGCCCCAGTGGTCGAGTTGAGGCCGACGGCGGTTGCGCCGTCGAGCTCGTTCCCGGAAGCGGCGAGCGGGCTTGCACCTGAGCCGCTCTGGTTCGAACGGCGCATGGCGGCGGAGGTGGCCGAGGTCCGGCCATCGCCTTCGCCTGCGGTCGCTGTCGATGTCACCGGCGAGCCGCATCAACTCGGCGTCGCCGGGCTGCTTGCGGCCTATGAGACGGGCAATCTCGATCCGGTCGGCGTGCTGGCCGCGCTGCGAGCGCGGATTGCTCGCTATCGCTCGGGTCTCGATGCCATTCTCGCACCCATTCCCGGCGCAGACGCGCTGGCGGAGGAGAGCGCACTGCGCATTCGCGAGCGCCGCATGCGCCCACTCGAGGGCATCCCCTTCGGCGTCAAGGATATCATTGATGCGGCCGGGGCCCGCGTCACCTGCGGCTCGCTGCAGACTGGCGACAGGGTTGCACCAGCCGATTCCGCCGTTGTGGCGCGGCTGAAGGCGGCGGGTGCGATTCCCTTCGTGATGACCGCGACAACCGAGTTCGCCTGTGGTTCGGCGCTCAATGCGCGCTATGGGCCTGTGCGCAATCCATGGGACTCCGAACGCTGGACCGGCGGATCGTCAACCGGCTCCGGCGCCGGGCTCGCGGCGCGGCTGTTCCCACTGGCGCTTGGCACCGACACTGGCGGTTCGATCCGCGTGCCCTCCGCCTGGTGCGGCACGACCGGCCTGAAGCCGACGCGCGGGCTCGTCCCCCGCACGGGCGTGGCGCCGCTGTCATGGACGCTCGATCATATCGGCCCGATGGGGCGCAGCGCCGCCGATCTCGCATTGGTCATGCCGCAGATCGCCGGTGCCGATGGCGAGGATTTCACGTCTGCCGGCGCTTATGACGGCTCGCGCTGGCGCAATGGCTTCGCCGGTCTCAGGATCGGCGTGCCGGGCGGCTGGTTCGTCGAGATGCAGGATGCCTCGGTGCTCGCGGCATGGCGCGCGGCGCTCGGCGTGATGGAAGAGGCCGGCGCAACGCTGGTCCCCGTCGATCTCGGCGAGATCGGCAGCGTTGTCGAAGATGGCTACACGATCCTGTTCTGCGAGCTCGCTACGCTGCAGGAGCCGAGCCTCGGCTCGATGGAACTCTATGATGCCGGCACCCGCGGCAGGCTCGAGCAAGGGCTTGCTCGCTCGGCGACGCAGTATCTGCGCGCGCTTCGCCTGCGACCCGTCGTGCAGTCGCGCATCCTCGCCGCGATGGCCGATGTCGACGTGGTCGTGACACCGGGCCTCGGCAGCGAGGCTGGCTTCCTGGACGATCTGGCAGCTTCCGTCGATGGCAAGCGCCAGCCGTTCCACAATGTCATCCCGCGCAACACCATGGTGTTCGACTATACGGGCCAGCCGGCGCTGATGCTGCCTTCCGGCCTTGGCGCGAATGGCCTGCCGGTCGCGATCCAGATCGTCGGCAAGCTCTATGACGATGCGCTCTGCCTTTCGGTCGGCGCTGCCTTCCAGCAACTGACCGACCATCACCGGAACGCCCCGCCGGATCCGATCGACTGATCCAGAGCCTACCTGAAGGGGAGGGAAATGACGTCCGCAGTCCCCAAGATCCCGATTGCATTGCTGACGGGCTTTCTCGGCAGCGGCAAGACCACCCTCCTGAAGGCGATCCTGGCTGCCCCGGACATGGCCGGCACGGCGGTCATCATCAACGAGGCTGGCGACGCCAGTCTCGATCACCTCCTCGTCGAGACGGTCGACGAGGCGATCTACGCCCTGCCGAGCGGCTGTCTCTGCTGCGTGCGCCGGCTCGATATCGTGACCACCGTGCGCTCGCTGCTCGAGCGGCGCGATGACGGCACGATCCAGCCCTTCGACCGCATCGTCATCGAGACGAGCGGTCTCGCCGATCCCGCGCCGATCCTCTACACGCTTGCCGTCGATCCGATGCTCGGCCACCGGCTCGCCTTCAGTGCCGTGGTGACGCTGGTCGATGCGGTCGCGGGAGGGGGATCCCTGGAACGCCATCCCGAGGCGGCGGCTCAGGTCGCCGTGGCCGATCGGCTGCTGCTCAGCAAGACCGATCTCCGCGCGCCGTCGCCAGATCTTCTGGCCCGTCTCGCCGCACTGAACCCCTGGGCGCCGCAGATCACGCTGCCCACCGATGGTGCGCTGGCAAAGCTCCTGTTCGACGTCGGGCTTTCCGGTTTCCTCGAGCGCATGCCGGCGGCCCTACCGAAGCCCGCCCACAGCTTCGGCATCGAGACCTTTTCGATCACGCTGCGCTCCGCTCCGACGCGCCTCGCCTTCGCCATGGCTCTTGGCCGCCTCGCCTCGGAACGCGGAGAAGATCTCCTGCGCGTGAAGGGGTTGGTCGAATTCGCCGATCGGCCCGGTTTCGTCGGCGTCATGCATGCGGTCCAGCACACGCTCTATCGGCCGCAGTGGCTGGATCGCTGGCCGGATGAAGACGAGCGCAGCAGGCTCGTCTTCATCGTCCGCGGCGTCGGCCTCGACGACATCCTCGCCCGCTTCGCCTTTGCCGATCCGAGGCCCTGGCAGAAGCTGCCGCCGGGCTTCGCCTGCGACGCTCCGCCTGTCCCGCTCGCTTCCCTTTCCGCTTTGCCTGGAGACGCCTGATGTTCGACGTTGTTATCGCCAATGGCCTCGCCGTGCTGCCCACGGGCCCCGAACGCGTCGATATCGGCGTCAAGGGAGGCAAGATCGTTGCCATCGCAGCTCCGAAGACGCTGGGCGCCATCGGCGCCGAGCGGGTGGTCGACGCGACGGACCAGATCGTCATTCCAGGCGGCATCGATCCGCATATCCATTGCGGGTTGACCATGCCCGGCCCGAACGGCACGTCCGTCACCGGCGCGACACCGGCCGAGGTCAGCAAGGCCGCGTTATTTGGCGGCACGACGACGATGTGCGATTTCGCGTTCTGGCAGGGCAGCGGCACGCTGCAGCAGACCGTCGAGAAGCGGCACGAGAGCTGGACCGACGCCTGCTATAGCGATTACACGCTGCACATGGCGGTCGAGAGCCCGATGGGCCCGTCCATCATCGGTGAGGTGCCGGAGTTGGTGCAAGCCGGCTATCCGACCGTCAAGATGTTCACGACCGACATCACGCCGGGCCGCCTCGCTCATCTCACCAACCATGGCGAGATCTGGGAGATGCTGAAGCAACTCGCCAAGTCCGGCGGGCTGGCGCTGATCCATGCCGAGGACAATGACCTCGTCATGCACATGTATGAGAAGCTGATTGCCGAGGATCGCGTTGGCTTCGAGCATCTCGCCGAAGCGCATACCGTCCTGTCGGAGGAACTCGCCTTCAACCGGGTTATCGCGCTGGCGCAAAATGTCGAGGGCGCGGCTATGTACATGGTCCATACGAGCGCGCGCACCGGCGTCGACGCGATCGCCGCCTCACGGGCGAAGGGCTTCCCCATTTATGGCGAGACGCTGCATCAATATGCGCTGTTCAATGTCGAGGACTACAAGCGCCCGAACGGGCAGATCTACCATACCTATCCCTCGCTCAAATATCCGGACGACCAGGCGGCGCTCTGGCGCGGCATGAAGGACGGCGTTCTCAGCTGCGTCGCGACCGACGAGGTCTGCTGCCCGCTCGAGGTCAAGCTGGTGGGCAAGCGCATCGACGACACGACCGGGGGGAATTCCGGCTGCGAACCGCGCGTTGCGTTGATGTATACGGAAATGGTCGGCAAGCGTGGCTTCAGCCTGAATGAGTTCGTCGACCTCGTCTCGACCAAGGCAGCGCGGATCATGGGGCTTTATCCGCGCAAGGGCGTGCTCGCGGTCGGTTCCGACGCCGATGTCGTGCTGCTCGATCCGAACCTCGCCCACACGATCGACGGCTCGGCATTGCACTCCGCCGATTATTCTCCATGGGATGGCTGGGATGTCTCGGTCTGGCCGAGCCTGACCATGTTGCGCGGCAAGGTCGTGGTCGAAGGTGGCCAGTTCAATGGCGAACTCACTGACGGCGCCTTCATCCCGCGCAAGATTGCCGACGACATCCGCTCCGGCCCGGCCGTCTGAGATGGTGATCGACAGGACAAAGCCCGAAGCGATCCTCGGGCTGACGCTGCGCCAGGCATCGGACGCCATCGCCGCCCGCGCTCTCTCGCCCGTCGAACTCGTCGATGCCTATCTCGATCGCATCGAGACCGTGGATGGCCGCCTGCGCAGCTATATCACAGTGCTGGCCGACGAGGCGCGCGCGGCAGCCTCTCAGGCCGAGGCGGAGATCGCGGCGGGAGAGTATCGCGGCCCGCTGCATGGGCTGCCCTATGCCGTGAAGGACAATTACTTCACGAAGGGCGTGCGCACGACGGCAAATTCGCGGCTTCGGCTCGATGCCGTGCCGGATTTTGACGCCACGGCGATCGTGAGGCTGAGGGAGGCCGGCGCGATCCTGCTCGGCAAGCTCAACACCTGGGAATATGGCACGGGCATGGGCCCCTTCTATGACGACCTGCCGTTTCCCTATGCTCGCAACCCCTGGAACCTCGATCGCTACACGGGCGGTTCGTCGACGGGGGCGGGTGCATCGGTCGCCGGGCGCACTGCGCTGTTCGCGCTCGGCAGCGATACCGGCGGATCGGTCCGCCTCCCGGCCGCCGCCTGCGGCCTGCAGGGCCTCAAATCCACGACCGGACGCATCAGCCGGCACGGCATCTTTCCCAATTGCTGGGCCTTCGACGTCGCTGGCCCGCTCTGCTGGAATGTCGAAGATTGCGCGATCGTCGCTGAGGCGCTCTCGGGTTTCGATCCTTCGGACCCGATCAGCGTCGACAAGCCCGCCGATTTCCGCTCCGATCTGAACAAGGGTGTGGCCGGGCTTCGCATCGGCGTGATCCGCGACATGGATTGTGGCGGCGTGCATCCCGATCCGGACGTTCTCGCCAATCTCGCCGAGGCCGCGCGGGTTCTGCAGGCGGCCGGCGCGATCCTCGTGGAAACGGAGCTTCCCGCGCCGGTGCTGCGCTATCGCTCGGCCGCGTCGATCATCAACTGGGCTGAGTCCTATTCGATCCACGAGGCCGATTTCCAGTCGGGCTGGCATCTCATGGGCCAGGCGCTGCGCGACAAGATGACGGCTGGGCTTCAAATCTCGGCCGTCGATTATCTCGCCGCGCTGCGCGAGCGGCGGACGCTCGCCGAAATGACCGACGCCTTGCTCTCGGGCTTCGATGCGCTGCTGTTGCCCTCGGCTTTCCATGTGGCGCCTGCCTTCACGGACGCCGCCGGCCTCGGTGCGTTCATCGGCGATACGGCCGCAACGCCCTTCAGCATGTCGGGCCATCCGGCGCTGTCGATCTGCACCGGTTTCGATAGCGAAGGCCTGCCGACGAGTGCGCAGATCGTCGGTCGATGGTTCGACGAGGCGATGGTCCTGCGCGTCGGCCATGCCTATGAGACCGCGACGCCGTGGCGCTCGCACTTCCCGACATTCTGAGGGGCTTCGATGTCAGACGACAATTTCGCCGACGTTCGCCTGCCGGCCGATTTCACGCCGGAGGCGCTGGCGCGGATGCGCGAGATCGCGAAGATCGTGCGCTCGAATGTCGCCAACACGAAGCGGACGCTCGACGAATTCGCCGAGCCCGCCCCTGTGCTCGATCTTCATCTCCGCCGCCGCTGAAGCGTAGCAAGGACGCCCATCTCCAGGCTGTCCGGGCCGCCATTGCGGCGACCCGTTCCATCTTGTCGCGTGGTGATCACTTCACCAGTTCGATGTCGCCTGGCTTCCAGCTCTTGTCGAACCAGGGCTCGAGCGGACCATAGAGACGCAGCAGCACGTTCCAGCCTTTGCCCGGCGTGGTCTGCACCCAGTTGCTCTCCTGCCCCTCGGGCGCTTTCGGTCCGAACCAGACCGTCGCCGAACCGTCCGCTGCCAGCTTCAGCTTCGGATCGTTGCTGTCGACGCCGGCGAACTTCTGATCGGTCTCCAGCAGCGAGCGCGTTTCATTGTCATAGACGACGAAGGACCAGAAGTCCTTGGCCGGAATCGGCCCCGGCAGCGTGACCTTGTAGGTCTTCCCGCCATCCAGATAGGCGCCGTTCGAATCCTTTACTGCCCCTGCATAGGCCGAGCCTGAGCCAACCTTGGCCATGGACATGGCGGGGGTTATGCCGGTCGCGAAGTAGAAGAACATGGTGCGCGCATTGAGAAGACGCGCGGCTCCATCGAGGAACTGGTAGCTGCCGCCCACGAAGGGGGTCATCCACGCACGATCGGGATAGAACTTGGTCCCGGGGTCGCGACTGTCGAAGACGATGGTGCGTGCGGTTGCGTTGCCCACCGCCACGGCATCGGTCAGGATCTTCTTCATGCGCTCGTCGGGCGCGAAGGGTTGGCCCTTCCGGATGCCGATCGAGGCGTAGAGGCCCACGACGTCGGGATCGACGAAGTCCGCCGGTTCCTTTTGCACGACCTGGTTCAGCTCATCATAGAAGCTGAAATCGTTGGCGCTGATCGTGTTGAACTTCAGGCCCGACGTATTCACCCACTCGGTCTCCGGCGGCTCGCCGTTCTCGGTCGTGGCGTGGAGCGGATAGAGCTTCGCGCCCGTCTTCACGTGCTGGACCGCGCCGGCGATATCGCCGTTCTTCACGAAGGCTCGGAAGAACACGAGCAGGGTGTTGGTGCTGGGCTTCGCCTGGAAATAGCCCTCGGTCGGCAGGGCGTCCTTGTATCCTGGCGGCACGAACAGGTATTGGCCGCCCTTGCCGGCATCCGGTCCTGTCAGGCCGATATCGGTGACCCAGCGGAAATCGGCGTCGTCCACAGGCCCCAATACGCCCGTCGGCACCTCCATCACGATCGGGCCGTCCGACAGGTCCAGGCAGGTAAACACATAGACCGTCGTGGTGTTCGGCGTGAGGAACAGGCTCCGTGCGTCCATCAGGTCTTCGGTAATGCCGAAGGTACGATTAGCCTTCACGCCCACGCTCTCGAGCCCGTTGCAGAGCGCGCGCACCGAGGTGGCGGACATGCCGCGCAGAAAAGCCTGCACCCCGCGCATGTGGTCCAGATTGTCATAGACCAGCGACGACGTGGCCGCATCGGGCGCGCCATTCTTGAATTTTAACGTACCGATCCGCGTGTCGACACTCTCGGGCGTAGTGATCTTTTCGGGCACATCGGCTGAATATTTCGGCTCGGCATGCGCCACCATCACGCTGCCCATAAGCGCCAAAGCGCCAAGGGCCGCCCATCTTCCGCCTAACATCTTCATCGCCGACACTCCCTGAGAGAATTCGGCGGAATACTAGCGGCTTCGCGTCAAACGGCAATATTGACGTAAAACAACCTTTGATGTTCAGGATTTGGAGTGTTCGGGATTCAGGAATATTGTTCCCGCTCCGAGCGGACGTCCCCTTGAAGCCATTGGAGGCGGAGACACCTGCGGGACGACGTCGAGCCCTAAGGGAGCGCTTCCAAGGCAGTCGCCGAGGCGGGTCTCGGGCATGCGTGACGCCCGGGTGACCGGGCGCCTTTGCAGGATATTGATTTGGTGCGGCGGCGTGTCCGTCGCGCGCAATCCTTCGGTTAGCTGAAGTCCTGCGCTTCGCGCTTGCGTACGAGCTGCGACAACGCCACGGCCAGCACCAGCGCGCCACCATAAAACAGGTTCTGCACGAAGGTATCGATGCCGAGCATCGTCAGCCCCGTAATGCCGATGACCAGGAAATACACCGCGACCAGCGATCCCCAGGCGTTGAAGCGTCCCGGCGTTATGCTCGTCGCGCCGAGGAAGGCGGCGGCGAAGGCCGGCAGGAGGAAGGTGTTGCCCGAGTTCGGATCCGCCGCGCCGATCGTGCCGGCATACATCATGCCCGTGATCGCGCTGAGCACGCCGGAGCAGACCAGGGCAGCAAACCGCACCCTGTCGACGGGGATGCCCGAAAGACGCGCCACCTCGCGTCCACGCCCCACGAACAGCAGGCGCCGGCCGGCGGCCGTGAACCCGAAGAAGTACCAGAGCAGGATGCAGAGCCCGAGCGCGTAGTAGAAGGCGAGCGGGATGCCGAAGACACGCGTCACCACGACATAGGTGACCAGGAAGGGATCGATACCGCTGATCGTGTTGGAATTGCTGATCCAGAGCACGAGACCATTGATGAAGGTGCCCGTGCCGAGCGTGACGATCAGCGAGGGGATGCGGAAATACAGGATGAAGCCTGCATTGACGCAGCCGATGATTGCGCCAATCGCGATTGCGACGGCCACGGCGCCAGCGAGCGGAATGCCCATCTGCGCATTGAGGACCGCGATGGTCATCGCCGACATGGTGAGCGTCGCGGCAATGGAAAGGTCGAAATCACCCGCGGTCAGCGGGATGATCAGGGCGAGCGTCAGCAGAACCAGCACGGCCTGTGAGCCGAGCATGGTTGAGATGTTGGCCCAGGACAGGAAGGCCTGCGGCTTCAATATGCCGAAGATCGCGAACAGGATCAGCAACGCGCCGACCAGCGCGAAGGATTCGGCAAAGCGCGCCCATTGGAACGGCGCACGGGATGCGCCGCCACGGGGCGCCATCCGGGTAGGGCTGCTCTCAGTGTGAACCTGGCTCATGCGGCCTCCGATAGGGTTGCGGAACTCATGCTCCTCAGGCACTCCTCGGCGATCCTGTCCTTCGTGATCTCAGCGCCCGTCAGTTCCTTGACGATGCGGCCGCGGGCGAAGACGAGAACGCGGTGGCAGATCTGGGCGAGCTGCTCGGAATCGGTGCTCGCGACCAGGATCGATGTTCCCTTTTCGGCTGCGGAATCGAGGGCAGCGAACAGGTGCTGGCGCGCGCCGACATCGACGCCTTGCGTCGGCTCGTCGAGCATCAGCAGCGCCGGCTCGGTCTGGAGCCATTTCGCCATCAGCACCTTCTGGGCGTTGCCGCCGCTGAGCGCTGATAGATTGAGCTCCGGCCGATTGGGGCGGACGTCGTAGCGCTGGCCGAGCTGGCGCGCGCGTTCGGTTATCGCGCCCCAGTCGAGCCCGCTCCAGTTGCGGAATTCGGTCAGGACGGGAAGCGACATGTTGTCGGCAATAGTGAGGTTGCCGACGCCGGCCGCGCCGAGACGATCAGCCGGGAGGAACGCGATCTTTGCCGCCATCGCATTGCCGGGTTTTAGCCCAGCAAGCGGCAATGGCTTGTTTCCAGCGATTTCGATCGTGCCCGAAGTGGCCGGCTTTGCGCCATAGAGCAGATAGGGCAGTGCATCGGAGCCGGATCCGATCAACCCGGTCAGCCCGACGATCTCGCCCTTCCGCACATCGAAGGAGACGTTGTCGACGAGTCCTCCGCCGGCATTACGGATCGTGGCTGCCACGGGCCGGCCGGAGAATTCAGGCTTCTCGGCTTGATAGAGCGAAACGCGGCGGCCGACGATCAGCTCGATGAACTGGTCGTGGTCGGCCGTCTTCGACACGACCGTGCCGGCGAGATTGCCGTCGCGCAGGATCGTCGCCCGGTCGGTGATCTCACGAATTTCATCGATATCGTGCGAGACGAAGATGACGCTGGCGCCAGCCTTGACGATGCCGCGCACGAGCCCGAACAACTGGTCGACACCGGCCTTCGGCAGGAAGGGCGTCGGCTCGTCGAGAATGAGCAAGCCGCGTCCGCCGGCCGAATGCTGGCGCACATCCTCGAAGGCGCGAACGATTGCGACCAGTGCGCGCGAAACCTGCGGCAGGTCGCCGATCCGTGCGCGGGGGTCGATATCGAGCCCGAAGCGGGCGAAGGTTTCGCGTGCCTTGGCCGCCTCGCGCCGCCAGTCGATCCGCCAGAGATTGGCGGCCGCGAGATCTCCGAGCAAGAGGTTTTCGAGCACCGACAGCGACGGGATCAGGCCGAGATGCTGGTGCACGAAGGCGATGCCAAGGCGCCGCGCCGCGCCGGCCGGCATCGGCAGTTCGGCGGCCTCGCCATACATTGAAAGTTCCGCGCCCGGCTCCGGGTCATGAAAGCCGGCGAGCACCTTGATCAGCGTCGACTTGCCGGAACCATTCTGGCCGAGCAGGCCGTGCACTTCGCCCGGCATGACGTCGAGCGCGACGTCGTTCAGCACCAGTGAACTGCCGAAGCGCTTGGACAGATGCCGGATGGAAAGTGCCGGGGCTTCCCCCGGCACTTTCCGAGGCAGGTCGTCCTGCCTCGGATCGGCGATCACTTCAGCCCCCACAGCTTGGCGAAGCCATCCACATGCTTGTCGCCATAGCCCTTGTCGAAATCGGCCGGCACGCCGGCATCCTTCGCATTCTCGGCCGAGAAGATGTAGAGTGGCACGTTCAGCGTGTCGTAGGTCTCGAGGCCGCAGAGCTTGCGCATGTAGCCGTCGAGCGTCGAGCGTGCGATCCAGCCGAGGCTCTCGCCGACATCCATCTCGACATCGCCCTTCTGGATCATGTCGATGATGAACGGCGTACCGTTGAAGGTCGCGATCTTGACGTCCTTCCGTCCGGTGATCGTCAGCGCCGGCAGAACGAATTGCGACATGCTGTCGTAGACTGGAACGATGTAGTTGATCGTCGGATCGGCGATCAGTGCCGACTGCACGGTGGTCTGGATCTTGGTTGACCAGTTCGGAATCGTCACGTTGACGTAGCTGTGCTTGCAGCCGTCGCCGCAGAGCTCGTCCAGCGTCGATTCGATCTTCTTGCGGTAGGGATCGGTCGGCAGCACGTCTTCCGAGCCGATGATCAGCACGTTGGCCTTGCCGCCGGTTTTCACCGTGATCCACGCGGCGATCGTCTTGCCGACCTCGTTGAACGGCAGCGCGAGATTGACCTCGGCGGCCGGGTCTCGCGGCTGCGTCGTGTCGGCATAGTGCGAGGCGAAGACATGCACGCCGGCCGCCTTCGCGGCGGCAACCTGCGGGCCGAGCGAGGACGGGATGATGCCGCCCATCAGGTCGATCGCGGTAAAGCCGTTATTCGTGCCGAACTCCATGCCCTGGACCCATTGGGTCGGCTGGCCCTGGTTCTTCCACTGCTGGAACTCGAAGCCGATTTCCTTGGCGACGCCGGCCATCGAGCTTTCGATGCCGTCGACGAAGGGTATCGAGCTCGAGACCGGGATGGAGAGCAGCTTCTTGCCGGCCATGCAGGCCTTGGCGTCGAACGGCGGGCCGGGCGGGACGAAATCCGGGATCTTGCTATGCGCGTCGACGATGGCCTGCGCAGCGGCAAGGTCGGGTCCGGCGGCGGCGGCCGGCGAAACGGCGGCCAGCGAGCCGGCAGCCGCAACCATTAGGGCGGCGATGCCGGCCAATGCCGGCACGCGGACGGAAGCGATGTGCACCATAGTCAGAAGTCTCCCTCTGCGGCCAAGACAGGCGCCATGGGCGGGATGCGGCGGCGCCGACATAAGTCCGGACTAGACGCGAGACTTCAAAGCAAGCGCCGTACCAACTTCCGGAGGGTGCAATCAGGCCGTAGTTTGTCCGGACAAAAGCATGCGGTGCGGCGATTTGAGGCCAAATTGCGCAACGACTTGCCGCGCTGCACAAATTGGGCGCAACGGCTCGCGCCGTGAGTGCTCTGGTCTGGTCGATGCCAGCCCGGCGGGTGGCGGAAGCGCTGCGGCCGGGCTATGATTGGACAGCAGATAAATCCGTCCAAAGCCGAAGATCCGGAAAAAAGCGGGCGGAACCGGGAGGAATGGCGGCGATGACAGTCGGAGCGGCATTGAAGACACGCAAGACGAGCACGGCGAAGAATGCAGATGCGGCGACCATCGAAGCCGGTGCAGCGGAATCGCTGGAAGAGCTGGTATCGGCCCCAGCGTCTGTCGTGGCGCCTGATCTGCGTCTGGTCGACACGGAGGCGGGCGATTCGACCCGCAAGGCCGGTTCGACGCCGCGCTATCTGACACTCGCCCGCGCGCTTCAGGACGCCATTCGCGCGGGTACCTATCCGGTTGGATCGCTCCTGCCGACCGAGGTCGAACTCGCGACGCTCTATAGCGTCAGCCGCCAGACTGTGCGCCAGGCGATCGGCGTCTTGCGCCAGCAAGGCCAGCTTTCCGCCCGCAAGGGCGTGGGTACGCGGGTCGAGGCTTCGGGCAGCCGGCGCCAATTCACCTATTCCGCCTCATCCGTTTCCGACCTGATCGAGATCGCGCATGACTGGGAGGTCGTGATCCATTCGAGCGAGATGGTGACGGCCCGTGGCGCGCTCGCGACCGAACTCGGCTGCCGCTCCGGTCATCGCTGGCTCCGGCTTGATTGTTCGCGCACGGTCGACGGCGAAAGCCGGCCGATGTCCTGGGTCGAGGTCTATCTCGACGGACGCGTGAGCCAGAATTTGAAGTTGCCGCGCACCATGCGCTCGGCGTTGTTTGCCATGGTCGAGAAGCAGACCGGCGAGATCTTCTCCGATATCCAGCAGGAGATTCGCGCGACCCTCATCGACGAGGCCATGGCCAAGCGCCTCGATGCGCCGGTGGGGTCGCCGGCATTGCAGATCACGCGGCGCTATTACAGCACCGGGCGGCGCCTCGTCGAGGTTGCGATCAACACCATGCCGGCGGATCGCTTCTTCTATTCGGTGGCGATCACGCGGAACTGACCCCTTCCGCCGACTGGCGGCGGGGCTCCGAGACCTGTTGCAAGGCGCGTCGAGTTCTGGTCTATGTTCGTACATATGAACGGGACCAGCCGCGCTGCACATGACTTCACGTGACATCCGACCGGACGCTTTCGACGTCCCGCTCGCTCCGAACCACGGTGTTGCCACCCGGGAACCCGAGCTTGCCGGCACGCTTGCCATCTGCACGGCGTCGCAGGTTCTGGCAACGGCCTCCGTGTTGGCCCTGGCGACGGTCGCGACGATCGTATCGGTCGATCTTGGCATATCGGCGCATCTGATCGGCTTCCAGGTGAGCCTGATCTATTGCGCCGGCATCATCGCTTCGGCGCTCGCTGGCGGCATGGTGAAGCGCTACGGCTCGGCGCACATCGCCCAGCTCGCGCTCTATTGCGCCGGCATTGGTCTGATCGGCCTGGCGAGCGGGATCCTGCCGGTGATGGTGCTGGCGTCGATGCTGATCGGCATCGGCTATGCGTTCAACAATCCGGCTTCCTCGCATATTTTGAAGCGCGTCACGCCGGCGCGACAGCGCAATCTCGTCTATTCGATCAAGCAGGCCGGCGTTCCCGTAGGCGGCATCCTCGCCGCGCTGGTGATGCCGCCCTTGAGCGCGGTGACGGGTTGGCGCGTCGCGCTGCTGGTCTTCGCCTTCGCGACGCTCGCGCTCGGCGCGGCCTTTTATCCGCGTCGGAAGGTCTGGGATACGGATCGCGACCCGACAGCTGCGGTCGTGGGCAGCATCTGGAAGGGCCAGAAGATCGTCTGGTCTATGCCGGGATTGCGCGCGCTCGCGCTGCTCGGACTGTTCTATTCCGCCATCCAGCTCTGTGTTTCCACCTTCACGGTGGCCATGCTCGTCGACGAGTTCGGCTGGACGCCGATCGCCGCGGGAACCATGGTGGCTGGCGTGCAAGCCTGCGGCGCCGTCGGCCGCATCGTCTGGGGCCTCGTCGCTGACTGGATCAAGTCAGGCTTCGCGGTGCTTTCGTTCCTGGGCGCGGTTACGGCCGCGTGCTGCTTCTTCCTCTATTTCGCGACCGGCACCGCCCAATTGGTGACGCTGATCGTGCTCTGCATCCTTGGCGGCTGCTCGATCGGCTGGAACGGCGTCCTGCTGGCCGAGACGGCGAAGTTGAGCCCCGGCGCGGCCGGGACGCTGACGGGCGAAGTGCTGACTTACACCTTCATCGGCGTGATGGTCGGCCCGTCGACCTACGCGCTGATCTATGGCGGCACGCAATCCTATACGCTTACCTTCTCGTTCTTCGGCGTGCTGGCGCTCGCCGGAACGGTGGTTGCCGCCATCGCCCATTTCAAGGTTCCGCACCGGCACTAAAGCGCTTCCGAGCGAAGTGGGCACCGGTTCGCGTGAAGGAAGCGCGATAAATCAAATGGTCTAGCCGGGCGCCGGCGCGCACTGCGCACGGCCGATAATCGGCCGGTGCCGGCTCAGGCCGGCTCGCGCACCGTCTCGGGCAGGCTCGAGGCGAGCGCCGCCGCCACGGCCAGCACCTGCCGGTCGAAGAAGCGCGGCCCGGTCAGGCTGACGCCGACGGGCAGGCCGTTCGCGCCGAAGAAGCCGGGCACGTTGACGACCGGCGCATGCAGCAGCGTCCAGATCTGGTTCTGCCCGGGATCGCCGTGCCAACGACCGGGCGGGGCCACGCCCGGCGCGCTCGGGGCGAGAATGGCATCGAAGCTCGATGCGATCTCCTCGAACGCGACCCGGCACGAAGCGGCCGTATCATAGGCGCGGACGAGATCGGCCCGCGAAAAACCATCGCGGTTCTCGGTGCGATGACGGAAATCCTCGTGCAGTGCGCCGAAATGCGCCCGGTAGAGATTCAGGAAGGCGCTGCGGCCCTCGCTGAACAGGATGACCCTATGGACATCGTTCAATGTCGCGAACACCGATGGCAGGGCGATCTCGACCACTTCCGCGCCTTCGGCGCGCATGTGGCGGACCGCCGCCAGGACGGCCTCGCGGCTGTCGGCGCTGGTCGCGTCCGGGAAGGGCAGGCAATAGCCGATGCGGCGGCCGGCAAGCGGGCCCGTGCGCGGCGGTGCATCGTCGACAATGCCATAGACTTCGGCCAGCAGATCGAGGTCCTCGACGCTGCGGGCGTACCAGCCGATCGTGTCGAAGGTGACCGAATAGAACTTGGCGCCTTCGCGGCTGACGGCGCCCCAGGTTGGCTTCAGCGCGAAGGCGCCGCAGAACGAGGCCGGACGGATGGTCGATCCACCCGTCTGCGTTCCGAGCGCCAGCGGCACCTGGAAATCGGCGACGGCGGCGGCCGAACCGCTCGACGAGCCGCCGGGCGAGCGGCTGAGATCATGCGGGTTGCCCGTCGGCGCATAGCGGCCGGCGGCGGCGAATTCGAGCGTCTCGGTCTTGCCGATGATCAGCGCGCCAGCGGCGCGCAATGTCTCGACACAGGCCGCATCCAGCGACGGCTGATGGGCGACATAGATCGGCGAGTTGTGCTGTGTCGGCATGTCGGCGGTATCGATCATGTCCTTGATGCCGATCGGCACACCATGCAGAGGTCCCTTGGACGGCGAACGGTCCAGCTCGCGCGCGGTCCGCAGCACCGCGTCGCGATCGACGAAGCTCCAGGCCTTCAGCGCGGGATCGCGTGCGGCGATCCGGTCGAGCAGCGCTCGGGCGAGCGCCTCCGACGTCAGCTCGCCGGCTGCGATCGCCGCGGCTGCGGCGGTGGCCGTCAGGCGATGCAGCCCTTCGGATGGGGTCGTCGTCGGCATCGCTCTCTCCTGTGGCATCGAGCTTGCTATGAGAAAATGAATGAGAAAATATGGTAGAAGAAAGACCGGACTTATGTAAACAAATCGATACAGAAAATCGTGATTTTAGCTGTCGATTGACGCCATGAGGGCCGATTGAAAGATCGGACTTAATATGGAAATTCGGCCAGATGCGAGGGATTCGATGCAGACGTCCAGCATGACCGCCAGGGAGATGTACGAGGCGCTGAAGGCCAATCCCGTCCATCCGCCCTTCGGCTTCGGCGAGAAGCCGATTCTCGTGAATGTCGATTTTCAGAAGGCCTATACGGCGGTCGGCCAGTTCGCGACTGCCTATGAGACCGACCCGCACCAGATTGATCATGTGAACCGTCTCGCGGCGATGTTTCGGGAGCAGGGCCTGCCCGTGGTGTGGACCTATGTCGGCTATGTCGCGTCGGGCGAGGATTGCGGCGTGTTCGGTTCGACAGGCGAGGGGCCGGACGCGCTGAAGAACGTCAAGCTCGGGGAGGCCCGTGCCGAGTTCGACGACCGCCTCGTCATCGAGCATGGCCGCGACATCATCTACAACAAGAAGATGCCATCGGCATTCCATGAGACGCCGCTGCAATCGCTCGCCGTCTGGCACCGCTGCGATACGGTGATCGTCACCGGCGGCTCCACATCAGGCTGTGTGCGGGCAACCGTCGTCGATGCGCTTTCGCGCGGCTATCGCACCATCGTGCCCGAGGAATGCGTCGCCGACCTGCATGAGAGCCCGCACTTCGCCAATCTCTACGACATGATGAAGAAATATGCGGACGTGCTGCCGGTGGCGGACGTCTATGCCCATCTTGCGGCGCGGCAAGGCTGAGGGGCCGGTTCGGGCGGCAGCGGAAGGTGAGTTCGTTGCTTCCGAGGTCTCGATTTGCCCTCGGGCAGCGCTCCAATCCGAGCGCTGCCTCCGGGGCCAGGCTATTTTCGTCACGGTCTCGGCGGTCGCGCCGGACGCTCAGGTCTGGTTTCGTCTTGGCGACGATGACCGCCCCATGAGCGATCAATGGGCGATCACGTGATCAGATAGCCGCCGTCGATGACGAGCACGGAGCCGGTAACGAAGCTCGCGAGCGCAGAGGAAAGAAACAGCACGCCGCCCGCCAGTTCCGAAGGTTCGCCCCAACGTTTCAGCGCCGTGCGGCCCGTGATCTGCGCATCGCGCGCGGGATCCTCGCGGATCGCCTTGGTCAGCGGCGTGGCGATCCAGCCCGGAGCGATGGCGTTGACGCGGATTCCCTCCGCGGCATAGGCGATCGCGAGAGACTTGGTGAGCTGGGCTATCCCGCCCTTCGAGGCCGAATAGGCGGGAACGAGGCCGCCGCCGAAAAAGGCCAGCATCGAGGCGGTGTTGACGATCGTCCCGCCGCGTTCGGCGAGACGCGCCCGCGCAGCGGCGCAAACCCGCATCGTGCCGTTCAGGTTGATGTCCACCACCTCATCGAACACGGCCGGGTCCAACTCGTCGCCGCGCCGGATGACTCCGGCGCAGTTCACGACATGATCAAGGCGCGGCAGCGCATCGATCAGCGCGGTCACACTGGCCGGTTCGCGAACATTGAGTTGCTCGATATGCGCACGCGCCAGCTCCGGAGCCTGCCGCGCGGCCTCGACCTCTCCCTTAGTGACGCCGGTTGCAAGCACGTCGGCACCAAGCGCCAGGAAGGCGGCGCTGATGGCGGCGCCGATGCCGGAGGTTCCCCCGGTGACCAGAACTTGCCGGCCGGAAAACAGATCCGGCCTCAGACAGGCCGCAACGTCGACCATGCGGTCAGCGGATGAATTGGTCGACATAATCTTCGCCCAGTCCGACTTTGGCGTAATGCGCGCGGCACATGTCGATCTTGGTGAACACGTCCTCGAAGCCGAGCGGCTCACCAAAGGCATCGACGTAATACATGATGCCGTTCACCTGGAAGAAGGTGATCATCTCTTCCACATCGTCCGGCACGACGAGCGTGTGCGTCTCGCCCGGCGGCTCGAATACGTAACCGCCTTCCTCCGCGATCCAGTCATGTTCCAGGTAGAACCACCGGCCTTTCAGCACGAGGCCATGCACTGCCTGTGGGTGGCGATGGCGCGAAAGGACGCCAGACTTCCTGACCCGCAGCAGGTTCATCCAATAGCCCTGCGATCGGTTGAGGCAGAGCGGGCGGAACCAGACATTCTCGCCTTGCGGCACCCAGATGCGCTCGTCCATCGGTATCGCCTCGGCGATCACGATATCGGGGAGTGCCTCCTTGGGGTTGGGATGCTGATAGGGCATCCGCGGGTTCGGGTCGGTCTTCATGGGAGGCATGGCTAGGTTCCTGGCCTGTTGCGCAAGTTGGCGATGCGGGCTTTTGGTGGGGCGGCCGGCGGCAATTTCGTCCGCTCTATCGGCGATGGCGGGGGTGGGCGCATTGCTGTTGCCGCTGGAGAGCGTCGGATGGGACCGATGACGCGCCGCCGACGGGGCATGGCCCGGCCGATCCGCGCCCATCCTCTTCTTCGATACCGCGATATCATATCTGATATACCAGTTCAAATGGCAATTCACTGAATGTGGATTGCCATGTCGGCGGAGCATCTCCGACGCGCTTGCGGGCCCCCGTGCCGGGCCCGTTCCGAGAGAGGCGACGAGGCAGGCATTGGGCCTTCGCGCCACGCGGCAGGACGTTGACATGAATTGGGCGCGAGCGTTCCGGGGGCTGTCCGGCGTGATCGCCTCCGCCTCCCGGGCACAAAGATCGCGGCCGATCTCGCCCGATCCGCTGGGTCTACAGGTAGGCTGACCGCCCCCGATCGGGACGAAGCCCTAAGCCGATCGCCGCGCTCTTGACAGTCAACTGGTATGTCAGATACCAAATATCAGTAGCGGTCGACCGGGGAGGGGTTGGATGCGTGCGGTCGTCTCACTTGAGGACGTGCGGAAGTCGTTCGGCGCCACGCGTGCGCTCGACGGGGTTTCATTCGATCTCGCCGAAGGTGAGGTCCATGCCCTGGTCGGCGAGAATGGCGCGGGCAAATCCACCCTCATCAATGTCCTTGCAGGCGTGGTTCGTCCCGATAGCGGGCGGCTCGTCGTCGACGGGGTTCGCCGGGATTTCCAGACGACGCACGACGCGAAGTCGGCCGGCATCGCCACGGTCTTTCAGGAACTCAGCCTCGTCGATGGCCTGAGCATCGCCGAGAACATCTGCGCCGGTCGCCCGCCGAGCCGGTTCGGCCTGATCGATCGGCGCAGCCAGTGGGCGCGTTCGGTCGAGGCCCTGCGCATGCTTGGGGTCCAGCTTCAGCCGGAAATGACGGTCGGACGCCTGCTGGCCAGCCAGCGGCAGCTGGTCGAGGTGGCCAAGGCGCTCGATCAGATCTCTGCTACAGCGGGGACCGAAGGCCGGGCGCGGGTTCTGATCCTGGATGAGCCGACCTCGGCACTGAATCCCGATGAGAAATCGGCGCTGTTCCGGGCGGTGCGTGCGCTGCGCAGCCAAGGCGTCGCCATCATCTATATCAGCCATCACCTTGATGAGGTTCTCGCGCTCGCCGACCGCATCACCGTGCTTCGGGACGGGGCGACGGTCTGGACCAGGCCGGCAGCCGGCATGGACAGCGACACCATGGTTCGCGCCATGGTGGGGCGCGACGTGCAGCGCGCCGTTAGGTCACGAGTGAGTGCCGGTGACGAGATCGCGCGGTTTGAAGATGTCGGCGCGCGCGGCCGGATCGAAGGCGTCTCGTTCTCGCTGCGCCGGGGCGAGATCCTGGGCGTGGCGGGCCTGGACGGTTCGGGGCGCGAGAGCGTGGCGAGGCTGCTCGCCGGGATCGAACGGTCGACCTCGGGACGGATCGTCCTCGCGGGCCGCGATCATCCCGGCTCGCTGCGGGCCGCCATGGCTCTGGGGCTCGGCTACGTGCCGGATGACCGCAAGACGCTCGGCCTGTTCCTCGACATGCCGATTGCCGAAAACGCCGTGGCGGCCGGGCTTTCCAGCGTGTCGCGGTTGGGCCTCATGAATGCCGATGCGATCCGTCTCGCGGGTGCCGGCGTCATGAAGCGTCATGGCGTGAAGGCGGACAGCCCCCGCCGTGCCGTGAGCGCGCTCTCCGGCGGCAATCAGCAGAAGGTTCTCTTCGGCAAATGGCTTCGGCGCGACCCTGCCATCCTGGTGGTCGAGGAGCCGACAAAGGGCGTGGATATCGGCGCCAAGCGCGACATTCACGATCAGCTCGTCGCCCATGCGAGGGCGGGGGCCGCCGTTCTGGTGGTCTCGTCGGACCTGCCCGAACTGCTGGAGCTCTCCGATCGGATCGCGGTTCTGCATCGCGGGCGTATTGCCGGGATCGTCGACGGTCCGACGGCAACCGAAGAGATGGTGATGACGCTGGCTGCCGGCGCAACACCCAGAGCTGCATGACCCACGAGGACATTCGATCGTGACCGCAACCATTGACCATCCCGCGCCGACATCGTCCAGACTCCGCCATCTCGGAAGCCTGCGCGAACTGGCGCTTCTCCTCATGATCGCGGCGCTGATCGCCGGCATGAGCATCCTGTCGCCCTATTTCCTGACGCCGGCAAACTTCCAGGCCATCGTCGTCGGCATGGTGCCGACGGCGATCATCGTCGTGGGCATGACGATCCTGCTGGTTTCGGGCTCGTTCGATCTCTCGGTCGGATCTGTCCTGGCGCTTTCGAGCACGGTCGTCGCGCTTCTGCTGCTCGCCAAAGTGCCGATACCGCTCGCCATTCTTGCGGCCTTGCTCGTCGGCGTCGGATTCGGTCTGGCGAACGGCCTGATCGTGACGATGCTCGGCGTCAACCCTCTCATCGCGACGCTGGGCACGATGTCGATCGCGCGTGGCGCGGCGCTTGTCTTTACCGAGGGGTTTTCGCTGTCGAGCCTGCCGCCCGCTTTCGGGGTCTTCGGCAAGACCCAGATTCTGGGCCTGCCTTTGATGGCCTGGATCATGGTGGCCATCGTGATTGCCGGCGACGTGGCTCTGCGTCGGACCCGCTTCCTGCGTCAGGTCTATTTCATCGGCGGGAGCGAGAAGGCCGCCGCCCTCTCCGGAATCGCCGTCAATCGTGTCCGCATCGTGTGCTTCGTGGTCTCGGGCCTGCTGGCGTCCGTCGCGGGCGTGCTGCTCGCGTCACGGTTGATGAGTGGAACGCCGACCGCCGGCAACGGGCTGGAGCTGCAGGCTCTGGCGGCAGCTGTGATCGGCGGCGCGAGCCTGCGGGGCGGAGAGGGAACGATCTTCGGCGCCGTCCTCGGCGTCGTGTTCGTGGCGCTCATTTCCAATGCGATGACCATGCTGGCCGTGTCGATGTACTGGCAGATGATCGTGACGGGGCTCGTTCTCGTCATCGCCGTGGCGGTCGACATGCTGACCCGGCGAAAGAGTTGAAGACTGCTGCTTTCAAGAGGAGGAAAACGCAATGGAAAAAGCTGAACTGAACCGTCGTGGCCTGTTGGCCGCCATCGCGGCTGCCGGCGTCGGAGCCGCCGTGCCGCTGGCCGCTGGCTCGGCCACCGCCGCCGCCGCCGAGGCGAGCGACGCCGAATATGTGTTCCTGTCGATCGTGACGCAGGTGCCCTTCTGGGTCGATCATCGCGCGGGTCTCGACGCCGCGGCGGCCGATCTCGGCGTCAAGACCACCTTTACCGGACCGCTCGATTTCGACACGGCGGGCCAGGCACGCCAGCTCGACGAGCTGATCGCCCGCCGGCCGGCCGGACTGCTGATTTTTCCGGGTGATGCCGCCGCATTGGCGCCCGGCATCGACCGCGCCATCGAAGCCGGCATTCCGGTTGCCTGCATCATTGGCGACGTGCCTGAATCCAAGCGCACGGCCTTCCTCGGCATATCGAACTATGACGCCGGCCGGGTCGGCGGCGAGATGCTGGCGGAGGCGGTCGGCGGCAAGGGCAAGGTTCTGCTGGGAACGTTCCCGGCCCCGTCAACGCTCGACCGCGTGAGGGGCTACAAGGACGTCTTCGCGGAGAAATATCCCGAAATCGAGGTCGTCGATGTCGTGAACGACAAGGCCGATCCATCCTACGCGCCGACGGCCTATTCCCAGGCGCTTCAGGCCCATCCCGATGTCGTCGGCATCGGCGGCACGGATGGCGACAGCGGCAAGGGGGCTGCTCTGGCCGTGGTCGAACTCGGCAAGGTCGGTGCCGTCAAGATCGTCGCCATGGATCGCAATTCGGACATGCTGCCCTACATCGCCGACGGAACCATTGATGGTGCCGTCGCGCAGAAGAGCTGGCTGGAGAGCTATCTGGCGGTCCACCTTCTGCACTGGCTGCACGAGAACAAGATCCAGATCGTGAAGGACAGCGCCAAGGCCGGGATCAATCCCCTGCCAGATACGGTGTCCACGGGCGTGATGCGCGTAACCAAGGCCAATGTGGCCGAGTTCATGTCAGCCTGAGTCCTGACGAAGGACAGGGCCGTCGACCCGGATGGGCCGGCGGTCCGTCGTTGAAGAATGGGCCGATGGTCAAGAATATCGTTGTTACCGGCGCGGCCGGCCATCTCGGTGCAAAGCTGGCTTTGCATCTCCAGCAGGAAGGGCACCGCGTAACGGGGCTCGACCGGATCGCGGCGTCGGGGCCCGTGCCGATTCACGCGGCCGACCTGTCGCGCGCCGATGATGGATGGGCACGGCATCTGGAGGGGCAGGATGCCATCGTGCATCTGGCTGCCGATCGCTCGCCCGATGCCGGCTGGAAGACGGCGGTGCCCCACAATATCGATGCCGTGCTCAACCTGTTCGAGGCGGCGCGTCGGGCGGGGGTGCCGCGCGTGGTGTTCGCCAGCTCGAATTGGGTTCTCGGCGGCTATCGCTTCCGCAAGGATCGACTGGGCGCCGACACCGTACCCGATCCGGTCAATCCCTACGGCATGTCAAAACTGGCCGGCGAGCGGATCGGCGCCCATTTTTCTGCCGCGCATGGGCTCAGCGTGATCTGCCTGCGCATCGGCTGGACCCAGTGGACACATGGCAACCGGCCCGGCCCACACATGGCGATGGGCCGATGGGGCCAGCAGATGTGGCTGAGCGACCGTGATTTCCTCGATGGGACAACGGCCGCCGCGACAGTGGCGCATGAAGGCTTCGCTATCGTCAACCTGATGTCCGACAATCCCGGGATGCGTTGGTCGCTCGACGAGACGCGCGCCGTTCTCGGGTTCTCTCCCCAGGATGGCGCGGCGGCCGTGTTGCCTTTCCGCGTTCGGCTGACCGAATGGGGCGCGTGGGTGGCCAAGGTCGGCATTCCGCGCCTGACGGCCCGGTTGACCGGCTCGGACTGGTAGCGATGGACGCGGAGCGACAGCTACTGGAGGATATCGAGCAGGAGGAGCGCGGCTTTCTCCGGCTGGAACTGGGACAAGGCGCCTCGCTGGTGGTCAGCGCCAGTGGCGGGCGTGTCTTTGGTCCGTTCATGGATGGCAACGATCCGCTCGGCTGGTGCCCGGACCGGCCGGAATTTGCGCGGATGCTTCGCGAGCATCAATGGAATATCGGCGGAGAACGCGTCTGGCTCGCCCCTGAGGGGCTGTTCAATTTCACCGACCCGAACCACGTCATCGAGACCTATCGGGTTGATCCGTCTCTCGATCCCGGGTCATGGCGGTTGGAGAGGCGAGGCGCGGGCTGTCTTCTCTCTCTGGATGCGGATGTCGCACTCGCTTCCGGCACGGGCTCCATCGGGGTGCGGATCAGTCGAACGATCGAGCCCTTTGCGACGAATGCAGCAGTCGGGGCGCGTGCCGTCGCCGGCTATCGGCAGCGGGTCGAGGTTCGGCAGACGGGCGGCGAAACGCTGCCGCTCGTGCCCTGGATCATCCGTCAGGTCGCGCCGGGCGGCATGGCGTTCGCCTCCGCCTCCGATGGCGGCACGACAACCGCGATATTTGGCGACCCGCCCCGTTCGGCGCTGAAGGCGCGCGACGGCCACTGGCAGGTCGATATGTCGGGGCCTGGCTTCTACAAGGTCGCCTGCCATCGGGACGCGATCGGTCGCGGCGACATGGGCTATCTCAAGGCGTTCGGTGCAAACACGGCCTTTGCCGTGCTCTGCCAGCCGGTCCTGGCCGTTGCGTCAGCCTACCCCGAAACCTTGCCTCTCGATCGCGCCGCGACCGGGCAGGCGGCTGCCCTGTTCTATGATTCGGGCCGCTTCGGCGCTTATGGCGAACTCGAACTCTACGGGCACCGAACGCCCGCGGGCCGCGGCGTTCTGGAAACCGACTGCCTGCTCCTGCGGGGAGCGGCGGCCGAGCTTCGCCAACGGATTGGGTTGGCCGACGACTGACGGTCGCCGATCAGGCGACCGAGATGTCCTCTATGCCGATCTCGTAGGTCTCCTGCGTCCGTCCGATGTGGCGATCGAGAACGTCGAGCAGCGCGTCGATATCGCGCCTGCGAACGGCATCGACAATCTCGCCATGCTCCTTGAGCGAAAGGTTGGTGTGCTGCGGCTTCTGGGCCAGATGCGTTCGTAGCGCCGAGATCTTGCCGGAATAGATGCCATAGGCGTTCTTGAGATAGGAGTTCCCGCAATTGGCAAAGAACGCCAGGTGAAAATCCGTATCTAGTTCCAGATATTTGCGGGTGTCGCCCTTCCCCAGCGCCTTCTTCATCTTCGCTTCGATGGCCTCGAGATCACGAAGCAGCGGCGCCGGGTTCTCAGCCATGGCTATCTGCAGTGCTGCCTTCTCGAGCGCCCGTCGAAAAGCGCAGATCTCGCGCACCTCGCGCGCGCTGAGCGTGAACACCCGTGCGCCAGACTGGGGCACGACGGTCACCAGGCCCTCATGCTTGAGCTGGGCCAGTGCTTCGCGCACGGGCGTCTTGGAAACCTTGAGATCAGCGGAAATGCCCCGTTCGGATATGGACGAGCCGAGCGGAAGATCCCCGTCCACGATCATGGACCGGATGCGGTCCGTGACGAGGGCGGTCAGGGACAAGGGGCGCTCCAGTTCCATTATATCGACTCCTGTAAATTTCATTCTACTATGGTATTTGGTGCACCAGATGTCAAAGTCGAGCTGGCGGTCCGTTGCGATATTTCGCTGAGCGGGCTCGTCTGGGCCAGATAGCCCGTCGCCTGTGAACGATCAGCCACGACAGCGCAATCACCCTCTTGACTGGTATATCAGATGGCAGATATCTTCCATCCCACAGACGTGACCGGGGAGGGCGCGACGTGGAGGCGAGACTTGCTGTCGACTGCCGCAACAGGCATGGCGAGGGTGTCCTGTGGAATCCGCTCGATCGGCGGGTTTGGTGGACGGACATCCATGGCCAGGCGCTGTGGTGGTACGAGCCGGCATCCGAGAGGAGCGGGCGGATCGAGCTTCCCCGCCGTCTCTGCGCCTTTGCTCCGCGCAGTCGCGGCGGGTGGATCATGGCCTTTGCCGACGGCGTGGAGCTCTGGTCGGGTGACTTGCTCGAGGCGCAGAGGCTCTTTGCATTCGAGCCCGGGAACGCCGATACGCGCTTGAATGACGGCCGCACGGATCGTCAGGGGCGGTTCGTCGTGGGCGGGATGAACGAAGCCTCCGGTGATCCCGACAGCTCCGTCATCCGGGTGAATGCGGATCTGGGCGTCGAAACGCTGATCGATGGCGTCGCCTGTGCGAATTCGACGTGCTTTTCGCCGGACGGCTCGGTGATGTACTTCGCCGATACGCCGGAACGCCGCATCCGTGCCTACGCTTATCGGCAGGATGGGCTCGGTCCCGCCCGTGTCTTCGCGGAGATGTCGGCCGAGCCGGGGCTGCCGGACGGATCCTGCGTGGATATCGAGGGCGGGGTCTGGAACGCCGAATGGGAGGGCGGACAGGTCGTCCGCTACGGCCTCGACGGGCGCATCACGCACCGGGTCACGCTTCCCGTGCCGAAAGCGACCTGTTGCGCCTTCGGGGGCGACGATCTCGCCACCCTCTTCATCACTACGTCGCGCCTGATGTCGGGCGCCGAAGATCTCGAACGGGCCCCGCTGTCGGGCTCGCTCTTCGCCATCCGTCCGGGCGTTCGAGGGGTCGCCGACACTCCGTTCGCCGGCTGATTGACTGCAATAACCAAGGGAGGACTATCATGAAACATATTGCCCTGGCGGCATTCGCGCTCGCCTTGACGGCGGCGCCGGGATCGCTCGCCATCGCGCAGGACTATCCCGCGCCCGTGCCGCTCGCCCAAGGCGCGCAAGCGCCGATCGACGCGATCCACAAGGCCGATGGCCGGCTGCGCATCGCCTACATGCCGCCCGCGACCGAGTTCAACTACTACATCGCGATCGGCGAAGGCATCAAATCCGTGGCTGCCAACAAGAACGTCGATGTGTTCATGCTGGCTCCGCAGAGCGGCGCCGACATCAACGGCCAGATGGGCATGATCCAGGACGTTCTCACGCAGAATGTCGACGCCATCATCTTCGGCACCCATGACGAGGGCGCGGCCGCACCGCTTCTGAAGCAGGCGGTCGACAAGGGTGTCGCCGTCGTGATGATCAACTCCGACATCCCGAACTTCCCGACGCCCATCCATGGCGTGGTCGGCTATGCGCAACGCAAGGGAACCCACAAGATCGCCGACTGGGCGATCGCAAAGTTCGCGGGCGCTCCCGTGAAGGTCGGCGTGATCGAGGGGCAGCCGGGCTATCATTCGACCGAACGCGTCGGCGGGTTCCTCGACGGCATCAAGGGCGCTCCCAACTTCGAGGTCGTGGCCTCGATCGATGGCAAGTGGAACGTCGAGGGCGGGAACACGGCCGCCATGGACCTTCTGCAGGCCCATCCCGAGGTCAATCTGATCTTCGCCGCGAACGATTACATGGCGATCGGCGCGTCCTATGCCGCCAAGGCGCTGGACCGCAAGGATCTCATCATCCTCGGAAATGACGGCGACACCTCGGGCCTCGAGGAGATCGCGGCCGGTACCGTCACGGCCACGGTGAACACCGTGCCGTTCCTGATGGGGCAGGCGGCGATGCATGCGACGCTCGATGCGCTCGATCACAAGTTCCCGGGCGGCTGGGTCGAGATCCCGACCGAAATCGTCGATGGCACGAATGTCGTCTCGGTGCTCCAGAAGCCCGAGAAGCTCTATCCGAAGCCTTCCAAGTCCTACTGAGACTTCCACGAGGGCCGGCACGGCCGTGCCTTCGAGCTTGGCCGCCCCCCAGGAGGTGGGCGGCCAGCATCTCCAACAGGATTGAACCGATGCACGTCTCCGATCAGCCCCTATGGGACATCGATGCCGTTTCGAAGGCCTATCCGGGGGTTCAGGCCAACGACCGGGTGTCGATCCAGCTCATGCCCGGCCGCATCCACGGACTTCTCGGCGAGAACGGGTCGGGAAAATCGACCCTGATCCGCCTGCTGTCCGGAGTTGATCGTCCGGATTCCGGCGAGATCCGCCTGAAGGGTCGCGCCGTTAGCATGGCCAGCCCGACCGAGGCCCGTGCGCTCGGCGTCGCCACGGTGTTCCAGGAGTTCTCGATCGTCCCCAGTCTCACGGTTGCGGAGAACGTCTTTCTGGGGCGCTGGCCGCGTCGGGCCTTCGGCCTGATCGATTGGGACACGATGAACAGCCGGTCGCGCGACGTTCTCGCCGAGCTCGATATCGAGCTGGACCCGGAGGCCGTGACCTCGACCCTGTCGGTCGCGCAGCAACAATTGATCGAGATCGCCAAGGCGGTCGCCGCTGAGGCGCAGCTCATCATCCTCGACGAGCCGACCACCGCTCTCGGGCTCGACGAGATAGCCCAGCTCCATGCGCTCCTCAGGCGCATGCGCGACAAGGGCCATGCCATTCTCTACGTGTCGCATCGCCTCGACGAGGTGACGGCGCTGGTCGACGAAGTGACGATCATGCGGGGAGGCCGTGTGGTCAGCGCCGCCGGCAACACGGCCGTCCAGGTCGATGCCATCGTCAGCGCCATGATCGGCGGCGACGTCAGGGAGCACTATCCCAAGATATGCAACGTCACCTCCGAGGTCGTGCTGGACGTCAGCGGAATGTCGAGCGCGAAAGGCGCGCGCGATGTGTCCTTCACCCTGCACAAGGGCGAGGTTCTCGGGCTCGGCGGTGTTCTGGGTTCCGGGCGCACCGAGATTGCGCGCGCCTTGTTCGGGCTCGATCCCATCGTCGCCGGAACGGTTGTGGTCCGTGGCCGCCGCCTGCAGGCACGCAGCCCCGCCGATGCGATCGCCGCTGGTCTCGCGCTGGTCACGGAGAACCGGAAGACGGACGGACTCTTCTTCAACTTCGACGGACGCTCGAACATTTCGAGCGCCAGCCTGTCACGTTTCTCGCATTTCGGCTTCCTGGATCTGAAGCGGGAGGAGCGGGAATCCGCCAGGCTCGCCCAACTTCTCGAATTGTCGCGTGGAGCCGAGGACAAGTCCGTCAGGCATCTGTCCGGCGGCAACCAGCAGAAGGTCGTGCTCGCCCGCTGGCTTCTCTCCGAGACGCGCGTGCTGATCCTCGACGAGCCGACGCAAGGCATCGATATCGGCGCCAAGCTGGCTGTCTATCGGCTGATCAACCAGCTGACGGCCCAGGGCTGCGCCATCCTGCTGATCAGCTCCGACCATGATGAGCTTCTGGCGATGAGCGACCGGATCGCGGTGATCCGGCAAGGATCCGTCACGGACATACGCGCCCCCAACGAGTTGAGCCACGCCGATCTGGTGAGGGCTGCGACGGGCGAAGACACAATTCAGGGAAGGAAAGTCGCATGAGACGCATCTTCGATGCGCAGTTGGTGGGTCCCCTCGCGGCAATGCTGCTGGTGGCTCTCGTCGTGGCGATGACGACGGATCGGTTCCTCGATCCCGGCAACCTCGCCAATCTGGCGCTGCAGGTCTCCATCGTGTCGCTGATCGCGATCGGGGCAACGGTCGTCATCTTCGCCGGAGGGATCGACCTCAGTTCCGGCTCGATGGTGGCGCTGCTGACGATGATCCTGGCCACCGTGGTGAAGACGTTCGGGTATCCGCTCTGGCCCACTCTGGCCGGCGTGCTGCTCATCGGGGCGGCGCTGGGTGCGCTGAACGGGGTGCTGACGGCCTTCCTCCGCATTCCATCCTTCATCGTGACGCTCGCCGGGTTGATCGCGTTTCGCGGCCTTGCGCTGATGTTCAACAATGGATCGCCGATCTTCTCCCTCGATCCCAATTTCGAGCCGGTGTTCTACGGCAGGCTGTTCGGGATCCCGCTGCCGTTCTTCTATCTCGTGGTCCTCTACGGCGCCGCGACGGTGATGATGAACAATACCCGCCTCGGCCGCGAGATCTATGCGGTCGGCGGAAATCCGGCTGCGGCGAAGCTCTCGGGCATCAATGTGCGCCGCGTGCAGACCTATGCCTTCACGATCGCGGGTTTGATGACGGCCGTCGGTTCCATCCTGATGGCGTCCCGCCTCAACTCTGGCTCGCCGAACTATGGCCAGACCTTCGAGCTGCAGGCGATCGCGGCCGCGGTGGTCGGTGGTGCCAGTCTCATTGGCGGCCGGGGCAACATCCTGTCCACGCTGGTGGGCGCTTTGACCATCGTCATCGTGCAGAACGGGCTCAACCTCCACGCCGTGCCTTCGGCGGTCCAGAACGTCGTTCTCGGGCTCATCATCCTGATCGCCGTGGGCGTGGACATGTGGCGCACCGAGATTGCCCGATCGATCCGCCGGCTTTCGGGGCTGGGCAAGCGCGCGGCTGGTGCGACGCAGCCCGGGCCGTCCTCCTCAGGCAAGACCACGACCGGCAATACGACGACCGGCAAGGCAGTGGCAGGAAAGTAGACAGATGGATCTCAATCTTCAGGGAAAGCGCGTGGTCGTCACCGGGTCGGCCACCGGAATCGGGCGGGCGACGGCGGAGGTCTTTCTTCGCGAAGGCGCCGAGGTCGTCATCAACGGCCTCACCGAGACCGAGGTCGCAGCCGCCATCGCGTCGCTCTCGCCCCATGGCGCGGTCAGCGGCCTGGCGGCGGATATTGCGACCGCGGAAGGGGCCAACGCGCTGCTCGACTTCGCGAAGCGTGATGGCGCCGTCGATGTCCTCGTCAACAATGTCGGCATATTCTCCGTCAAGCCGTTCGAGGAGATCACCGACGCGGATTGGCTGCACTACTTCAATGTCAACGTGCTGACCGCCGTTCGAATGACCCGCGCGATCCTTCCGGCGATGCTGGAGCGCGGCACGGGCGCCGTCGTCAATCTCGCCTCGGAAGCCGGGGTGAAGCCGCTGCCCCAGATGGTGCACTATTCCGTGACCAAGACGGCCATGATCGGCCTCACGCGCGGCCTTGCCGAGCTGACCAAGGGCACGGCGGTGACGGTCAACGCCGTTCTGCCGGGTCCGACATGGACCGACGGCGTCGAGGCCTATTTTCGCGGCCTCGCGGCAGCGAAGTCCCTGCCGATGGACGGCGTCATCGAAAGCTACTTCCGCCAGGACGAGCCGACCTCGCTGATCCAACGTTTCGTCAAGCCCGACGAGGTGGCGCGCATGATCGCCTTCGTCGCCTCGTCGCCCGCCTCCAACGGCGCCGCCTACCGCATCGAAGGCGGCATCATCCGCAGCATTCTCTGACTTGAAAGGAGCGACCCATGGCCGCCGTTACCTTCTCCCATATCGGTATCACCGTCCCTGACCTCGACCGGGCGGTCGAGTTCTATTCCAAATGCTTCGATTTCTACGTGATCATGCCGCCCACCACGGTCCATCAGGACGATAGCGCGATCGGGCAGATGTGCGATGACGTCTTCGGCGCCGGCTGGGGCAGCTTTCGCATCGCCCATCTTTCGACCGGCGATGGTATCGGCATCGAACTCTTCGAATTCCCGCAGACCGTCGCTGAAGAGCGGCCCTTCGAATACTGGCGTCGGGGACTGTTTCATTTCTGCCTGCAGGACGAGAAGCTCGAGGAACGCGTCAAGCTGATCGAATCCATGGGTGGCCGTCAGCGCATGCAGCAGGTGCGCCACTACTACCCCGGCGAGAAGCCGTATCGGATGGTCTATGTCGAGGACCCCTTCGGCAATGTCTTCGAGCTCTACAGCCATTCCTACGAGCTGACCTATTCGGCCGGAGCCTATGTCTGATCATCCAGCGAAGAGGACATCGGCGATGAATCGCAAGCCGAAGGTCGTGATCACCGACTATGACTATGGCGACGTCGACATTGAGCGGCACATTCTCGAGGCCGCCGGCGCGGAGGTCGTGGCGCTGCAGGCCAAGCGCGAGGACGACCTCTTCGAGGAAGCTCGCGACTGCGACGCCATCATGAACCAGTATGCGCGCGTCGGCGCGCGGACCATTGCCGTGATGGAGCGATGCCGTGTCATCGCCCGCTACGGGGTGGGAGTCGACATCGTCGATGTCGCGGCAGCCTCGGCCAAGGGCATTCTCGTCACCAATGTGCGGGATTATTGCACGGACGAGGTGGCGGACCACGCCATCAGCCTTTGGCTCGCCCTCGCGCGGCGTCTGTTCGACTATGATCGGGCGACCCATCAGGGCATCTGGCGGTGGCAGTCGGGCAGTCCGATCCATCGCCTGCGCGGGCGCACCGTCGGCATCGTGTCGTTTGGAAAGATCGGTCAGGCGATTGCCAGCCGTGCGCGGCCCTTCGGCGTCGACCTCATCGTCTATGACCCGTACCTCTCGCCGGATGTGGCCCAGTCTCTGGGCGTCCGGCAGGTAGACAAGGCCACGCTGCTGGCCGAGGCGGACGTGCTGATGATGCAGGTCCCGATGACCGCGGAAACCCGTCACTTCCTGGGAGAGGCGGAGTTCGCGGCCATGAAGCCCGGCGCTCTTGTCGTCAATACCGGTCGCGGTCCGACCATCGACAACAAGGCGCTCTATCGCGCCCTGGTCGAGGGAAGGATCGCCGGCGCCGGGCTCGACGATCCGGAAGAAGAGCCGGCGAAGCTGGCCGACTGGTCGCCCGCCGGCAATCCGATCTTCACTTTGCCCAATGTGGTCGTGACGCCGCACGTTGCCTACTACTCGGAGGAATCCATCCGCTCCGCCCGGGAAATCGCCGCGAGCGAGGTGGCGCGGGTGCTGACGGGCCAGGCGCCACGAAATCCCGTTAACGCTGCCGCGCTGCTGGCGCCGGAAGGAAAAGCCTATGCTTAAGGAATTCAACGATTTCGAGCGTCGCCCCGATCTCCTGGCCCAGTTCGATGCGGTGATCGGGAGCTATTCGGCGGCGGCGATCTTTGCCGACGTCCAATATCGCACGGGCGTCATGGATAGCGGCATCAAGCCCGCCTTCCGCGCCAAGGTCACGGGGCAGGCGATCACCGTGCAACTGTCCAAGGGCGACCTCGTCGATCCGTTGCGAGCTCTCGAGATGGGGCAGCCCGGCGACGTGATCGTCGTCGACGCGGGTGGCGACGAGAACACATCCGTCTGCGGCGGCCTGATGGGCGGTCTGGCGCTCAATCGCGGCATCCGTGCGATGATCGTGGATGGCGCTGGGCGCGATACGGACGAACTCCAGGATATAGGCTGGCCGATCTGGACGCGCGCGATCACGGCGCGCGGTACCCACACCATGTTTTCCGGCCGCAAGGAGGAGCTCTCCATCAATGTTCCGATCGCTTGTGGCGGGGTCGTCGTGAACCCGGGCGATTTCATCGTCGCCGATCTCATGGGCGTTGTCGTCGTGCCGCTCGCGCGCGCCGCCGAGGTCGTCCGCCTTGCGAAGGAGCAGGCCGATCGCGAGGAGGCAACCCGGGCCTGGGTCAAGCAGGGCAAGACGGTCGAGGATCTTCTGGCCGAATTCGGCAGGATCTGACCAGCAAGGCCGGGTTCTTGAAGCGCGGATCGACTTCATGCCCGGCCTCTCGATCCAGAAAGCCGTTTGCGGTCCGACCGACCGGCGGCCCGATCTCCTCCAAGACGACAGCGATCCATAGGCACGTGTTCTGCTGAACACGGCAGCAGATCGTGATCCACAGTCGCTGGACAGCGCGCTCGATCGAGCGCTGCCGCGCGAGAGGCTTCCTCCCATCCTCTCGCGCACCACTGAGGCGCGGCCTCACCCAATCCAGCATCAATTCGCTTCGTGACCCCGGTCGCTTCGACTTCTGCAAGCATCTTGCGTCGTCGGGAAAGACGGGCCAAGCCTTTTTGGCCAGCGCGTTCCCCAAGGATCGATCGCCGAACAGACCCGCTGCGGCGGCTTGCCGATCCCTCGGGATCCGACCGTCAGCCGAGAGCCCGCGCCAGGACACGCCTTCAGCCGACTGGTTGCTGCACATGCGGCAGCCTTCATCCATGCGCCGTCGATTTCATATTTGCGTATCTACGAATATTCGAATATATAGGAAGGGAGGACAAGGCGCGACGCCTGAGCGCGCCAGCGAGGAGGAATCGCTATGGCTGATATCGTCGTTCTGGGGGCCGGCCTTGGCGGCACGATCATGGCTTACGAGCTGATCGATCAGCTCGGGCCCGATGACCGCCTGACCTTGATCGGCCAGGAAGCCCGCTTCCATTTCGTTCCCTCCAATCCCTGGGTCGCCATCGGCTGGCGCGAACGCGAGCAGATCGAGATTGACCTCGCGCCCGTTCTCGCCAGGCGCAATGTCCGCTTTCTGGACCAGGGCGCGAAGCGTGTTCATCCGCAGGACAATCGGATCGAGATGAATACGGGGGAGGACGTGACCTATGACTATCTGGTGGTCGCGACCGGTCCGGAGCTCGCCTTCGACGAAATTCCCGGATTGGGACCGGAGGGCGAGACCAATTCGATCTGCCATGTTTCCCATGCGGTGAAGACCCATGAGGCGTTCGAGGCGCTGGCTGCGAAGCCCGGCCCGATCATCGTCGGTGCCGTTCAGGGCGCCTCGTGTTTCGGACCCGCCTATGAATTCGCGTTGATCCTCGACACGGAGCTTCGGCGCCGCAAGCTTCGCGACAAGGTCCCGATGACCTTTGTCACGGCCGAGCCCTATATTGGCCATCTCGGTCTCGACGGCGTCGGTGACACGAAAGGGCTGCTCGAAAGCGAATTCCGCAACCGTCATATCAAATGGATCACCAATGCAAAGGTCGCGTCCGTCGCCGCTGGCGCGATGAAGGTCGAGGAAATGGCGGACGGCGGCGTGGTCGCAAGGACGCATGATCTTCCCTTCTCCTTTTCGATGATGCTGCCGGCCTTTCGTGGTGTTGCGGCAGTGCGCGGTATCGAGGGGCTGACCAATCCGCGTGGATTTGTCCTGATCGACAAGCACCAGCGCAATCCGGCCTTTCCGAACATCTTCGCGATCGGCGTCTGCGTCGCCATTCCGCCGATCGGGCCGACGCCGGTTCCTGTCGGAGTTCCCAAGACCGGATTCATGATCGAATCCATGGTGACGGCGACGGCGCGCAATATCGGCGCGCTGCTGCGCGGCGGTCAGCCCAAGACCGAGGCGACGTGGAACGCGGTCTGCCTCGCCGATTTCGGGGATACCGGCATCGCCTTCGTCGCCGAGCCGCAGATTCCACCTCGCAACGTCAACTGGTCGGCCAAGGGGAAGTGGGTTCACACCGCCAAGGCCGGCTTCGAGAAATACTTCATTCACAAGGTGAAGAAGGGCGAGAGCGAGCCGTTTTACGAACGGCTCGTCATGGAGCGGCTGGGCATCCGGAAATTGAAGGAGACGGCCGACTGAGCTGCACCGTCAGGTCTGCCGCATGCGTGCGGCGGATCGCCTATGCGGCGGCTGCCGTCGAATATCGTGATCGAGGCCGCGACGCCCCTGCCGCCCCTCGCAATGGGAAGGACTATGAGATGTTGAATGATTGGGTTGCCATGACGCGCGAATATTCGGCGAAACTGCGAGACGTGCGCGGCGGCATTCCCGATGTCATGAAAGGCTTTTCGGCTGTCGCCCAGGCTTCCCTGAAGGGGAACGCGCTGGACACGAAGACCAAGGAGTTGCTGGCGCTCGGCGTTGCTGTTGCGGTCCGCTGTGATCCCTGCATCGCCTTCCATGCCGAAGCCGCCGTGAAACAAGGCGCGTCGCGGGAGGAGATCCTGGAGACCATGGCGGTGGCGATCTACATGGGAGCCGGTCCCAGCGTCATGTATGCCGCCAAGGCGCTCGAAGCCTTCGATCAATTCGCCCCCGCTCCGCCGGCTGCCTGAAGAGGGACGATCGGCCGCCCGATTGGGCTTGGGACGCCGGTGTTGCCGGCGCCCGCCAGGGCGGATTCGCCTTGGGCAACTATGCCTCGTTCGTCGCCCGGCGCAATGTCTTCAGGACGGCGGTGAAGTGCGTTTCATCGTTCAGGGCGCGGGCCAGCACGATCGCGCCCTGGATGCCCGCCACCGTATCGCGCGCCAGGCGGTCGGCGGTTTCCTTGTCCATTCCGCCGCGCTGATGCGCGGTCGACAGTGTCGCGAGCCAGCGTTCGAAATAGTTGCCCACGGCTGCCGCAAAGCGATCGCGGGTTTCCTCGAGCGCGAAGGCGCCGACGAGGCAGATGCGGCGGCCCGAGCGGAAATAGTCGTCGACGCTCGCGAACATGTGCTCGATCGCCTCGTCTGGAGGGTCCTCTTCCAGCGGGCGAAAGATCTCGGCCTCGAACCAGTCGCGGATATGGGCGAGCACGGCTTCGGCCATCTCCTCCTTCCCGCCCGGAAAGAAGTGATAGAGGCTGCCCTTTCCGAGCCTGGTCTGCTCGGTTATGCGGGCGAGGCTCGTCCCCTCGAAACCGTAGCGGCGGAAGATCTCCGCGAGCACGGGCACGACATCGGAGCGCTCGGCGATCAGGCGGGCCATCAGGCTTTTCCCGCCGGATAGGCCGTGCCGCTCGCCCGGTGGAACAGCGTCGCCAGGGCCACCAGCACCGCCGCGCCCGACAGGACGGGCAGGATCAGGAAGCCGAAGCCGGGATCGGCGGCGAACACCACCAGCGGATCGGCCCCCGCCGGCGGATGCGTGACGCGTAGCGCGGACATCAGCGCGATGGCGAGGCCGACCGCCAGTGCCACGGCCCACCATTCGTTCGGCAGCAGCAAGCGCAGCACGAGGCCGACAAGGGTCGCGACGACATGCCCTCCGATGACGTTCATTGGCTGCGACAGGGGGCTGCCCGGTACCGAAAACAGCAGCACGCAGCTCGCGCCGAAGGGCGCCATGACGAGCGGCTTGTGCGCATAGATGGTGAAGAGGCCGATCGAGCCGATAGCGATCACGCCTCCGAGCCCGGCCATGACGGCGTGATGCAAGGGCTGGCGCGGCTGGTGGCGGGCGAAGAAAGTCCGCATGACTGTACCTATCGTTATTGAGTTGACCGATTGGTACAATAACGCATTCGCTTGTGCAAGTGCCGCCGCCTCAAGGCCCTCGCCGGCCGATGCGACTTTCGGGCCCCGCTGCTATGTCGCCGTCTTGTCGAGCGTCTCGATCTCGGTCGCGAGTCTTTGCGCCTCGCTCGATCCCGTGGCGGCATAATTGAGATTCTTGAACAATCCCATGAGCTTGGTGAAGTGCTGTCGGGCTGCTTCCTTGTCGGCAAAGGCGTAGCGGCGCGTCGTGAGCCGGTGCACCATGTCGAACAGGGCCTGCTGGCGCGCGATCGGCGAGGAGGAGTCGACCGCGTCGAATGCGTCCTGCTGCAGGAAAACCATGTCGAGGAAGCGGGCGGCCTCGGCGGCGACGAAATCCTCCAGGCTGATGCCTTCTTCGCCCGTGACCTGCTCCATGCGCGAGACCTCGTCGCCGCGCGCGAGCAGCGCCGTCATGGCCTCCACCTTCTCGCTCCAGTCCGGCGCGAGGTTTTGCGCTGACCAGGCGGCGAGCTGGCCGCGATAGCGCGACCAGGAAATCAGCGGATCGATCGCCGGATAGAAGCGGCGATAGGCGCGGTCATAGGAGAGGCCGAGGAAGCACTTCACCGCGGCGAGTGTCGACTGCGTCACCGGCTCCTCGAAATTGCCGCCCGCCGGCGATACGGAGCCGATGATGGTGAGCGCGCCGACCGAGCCATCATTGGTCTTCACCACGCCGGCGCGCTCGTAGACGCTCTTCACCGCGCTGTCGAGATAGGCGGGAAATGCCTCCTCGCCGGGGATTTCCTCGAGCCGTCCGGAGGTCTCGCGCATGGCCTGCGCCCAGCGCGAGGTCGAGTCGGCGATGACGAGGGCGCGCAGGCCCATCTGCCGGTAGTATTCGCCGATCGCGATGCCGGTATAGATCGAGGCCTCGCGCGAGGCGACGGGCATGGACGAGGTGTTGCAGACGATCACGGTCCGGTCCATCAGCGAACCGCCGGTACGCGGGTCCTTGAGGCGCGGAAATTCCGAGATGGTCTCGACCACCTCGCCGGCGCGCTCGCCGCACGCGACGAGGATGACGATGTCGACGTCGGAGTGACGGGCGATCAGGTTGAGCAGGACGGTCTTGCCGGCGCCGAACGGGCCGGGGATGCACGCGGCCCCACCCTGCGCGATCGGGAAGAACACGTCGATGATGCGCTGCGTCGTGATCATCGGCTGATCGGGATAGAGGCGGCTCGAATAGCCGGCGGTGACGATGCGGCGCGGCAGCGGCTCGCGCACCGGCCAGTCCTGGGCGAGCGTTATCTCGCGCTCGGCGCCGGAGGCGGCCTTCAACCGCGCGACCGGTTCGTTCACCGTCACGCTGCCATCGCGGATCCAGGTGATCTCCAGCGTCTCGTCGAGGTCGAAGGGGACCATGATCTTGTGGGTGATCGGGCCTTCGGGAACCGTGCCGATCGCATCGCCGCCGCGCACCTTGTCGCCCGAACGGCGCGTGGCGGTGAATGACCATTTGGCCTCCGGGTCGAGGCCGGGGGCCTCGACGCCGCGCGGCAGGAAGACGCCGTGGCCGATGGCGAGCGCCTCGAGCGGGTTCTGCAGCCCGTCATAGACGCGCCCCAGCAGCCCGGGGCCGAGCCTGACCGAGAGAAGCCGGCCCGATTGCTCGACGGCATCGCCGAGACCGACGCCGCCCGTGCTCTCGAACACCTGCGCGTCGGCCTGGTCGCCGTCGATGCGCAGGATCTCGGCCTTCAGCCGCTGCTCCGGCTCGCGGGCGGGGAGGATATAGATCACCTCGTTCTTGACGAGACGACCGGTGGCGGCATCGTCGAGCCGCAGGCGGACAATGTCCTCCTGCACGGCTGTGATGCTGGCGGTGGGAGATTCAGTCATGCCGCCACCTCGAGGGATGCCATGGGGGGAAGGGCGGCATCGAGCAGTTCGGCGAAACGGATCGCGGCCGCGTCGGCGTCGTAGCGCGCCCAGCGATCGGCGAGCTGCCAGCGCATCAGGTAGAAAACGACGGCCTCGAAATCGAATTCATGGCCGAATTCATGTCGGGCGGCGGCCTGCCATGTGACGTCGAGGATCAGCCTTTCCAGCCCGACGCTGTCGCCCGCTTCGAGCTTTTCGCGCGCGGGGCCGACCCAGCGGTAGAAGCGCGCCATGCCCAGATCGGGCTGCGTCCAGTTCCGGCGGATCGTTTCGACGTGACGGCCAATGCCCCAGACCGTGCCGGCGGCCGGTGCTTCCTCGCCGGCATGGCGGCGGCGCAGCGCGGCGATGAGCGTGCGGATCTCCAGCCTTTCGAGCGCCGCCTCGCGCAGCGTCGCGCTGCGGATCGCGGAAAGGATGCGCTCGGCGCGCGCCACATAGGCGGCATCGTCGTCGCCCGTGTCGATGCGGTTCCATGAGAGGATCGAGGCGATGGTCATGAGCTCGTCGCGATCTTCCGGCTCCAACAGCTTCATCCGCTCGGTGAGGCGGGCCGGGTTGATGGGCAGCGCCTTTTCGCCGAGCAGCCGGATCGAGGGCAGGCTCGCCATCAGCATCACATAGCGCTCGGTGCGCGGGATCATGACACCACCCCTTCGAGGATCGCCCGGAACCGCGGCTGCATATGGGCGAGGAGCGCGTCGGCCACGGCCTTGTCTGTGACGTCGATCGAGACGCCGCGATCGGCGAGCACGATCGTGATGCCGCCAGTGCCGTCTTCGGCGCGGCCGTAGCGCACCCCTTCCCGCAGCATCTCGCCCGTGAAGGCCGCTACCAGACGGGTGAGCGGGCCCTCGCGCAGTTCCTCCGGCTTGCGGCGGAGGTCGTCGAGACCAATGACGGCGCGCGGCAGCAGCAGCTCGATATCGGCGGACTGGTCGGCGCCGCTCTCCGTGCGGACGCGACCGACCAGGGCGAGGATCATCCGTTTCAGCATGTCCTCGTCGCGCATCGCATCCGAGACCGCCTTGCCGACATCGTCGGCGAAGCGGCGGGCCAGCCGCTCCTTCAGTTCGAGCGCGATGTCGCGGGCTGCCTGCTTCAGCGCATCCTCGCCCGCGCGGCGGAAGGCCTCGGCCTCCTTCCGGGCGGCCTCGATCTTTGCCTGCGCTTCCTTCTCGGCGCCGTCGATAATGGCGCGCGCCGCGGCCTCGGCCTCCGCCTTGAGGCGTTCGGCCTCGCTGCGCCCGGCGGCGACGCCCTGATCGCGCAACCGTGCGATGAGTGTCTCGACGCCGGATTCCGTCTTCTGGGCTTGGATCTGCGCGGCCATGATGGTTTTCCTCAGCCCTTGATATTGCCGGCGAGGACGAGCGCGAACACGAAGGTGAAGACCGCGAAGCCTTCCACGATCGCGGCCGGCGCCAGCGAAAGGCCGAAGATCTCGGGCTTTGATTTCGACGCGGCGATCGCGCTGGCGCAGGCCTTGCCCTGCCAGACCGAGGCATAGGCGAGCGCGATGCCCGTCAGGATGCCGATGCCGAACAGGCCGGCCCCGTTTTCCGGCGTGATGGTCCGCTGCAGCGAGAACATGACGACGATGCCATAGATCACGGTCGACGAGGGGATCGCCGCGACGCCGACAAAGCGGCCATAGCCGCTGTCGGTTTCCAGCATTGCCCCGATCGCGGCCTGTCCGGCGATGGTGACGCCGATGGCGCTGCCGATCGCGCCGAGACCGACTGGCGCGAAGACGCCAAGCCAGCCGAGTATGACCATGAGCTCGTTCATTCGGGGATCTCCCTCTTGGCGAATGCGCGGAACGGATAGCCCTCTTCCGAGAGGCCCCAGCCGAAGAATTCGATGTAGTTGAGCCTCAAGCCATGGACGACGCCGCCCATGATGCCGATGACGAAGTTGATCGCGTGCCCGAACAGCAGGATCAGGATCGAGGCGAGCAGGCCGAGGCCAGGGCGCGAGATCTGGAGCCCGGCGGCCATGCCGTTGAAGGTGGTCGCCAGCGAGGCGCTGGCGAGGCCGAGGGCGAACAGGCGCAGATAGCTCAATATGTCGCCGAACAGCTTGGTGATGCCGGTCAGCCCCATGAAGCCGTCGCTGAACCGCAGCAGCCAGTCGGCTTTCGTCCGGATGACGCGGCCGGAGGCGGCGCCAATGAACACGGAAACGAAGCCGGCGATGAGGATGGCCGGGCCACCAATGGCGAAGGCGCCGCCGCCGAGCCAGATCAACAGCCCGCCCGCGATCACCGCAAGCCAGCCGATCGGCACGAGCACCTTGAGGGAGTGGCGTCCGAGCCAGGCGGTCGCCGCGAGCGCGATGCCGATATGGACGGCTCCGATCACGACGGAGAGCTTCATCATCTCGTCGAAATTGGTCACGTCGATGATCGCGAGCTTCGCCAGCAAACCGCCCTTGGGCGGCGCGACGCCGAAATAGGAGCCCGCGAGCACGCCATAGATGAAGGACGCGCCGGCGATCACGGTCAGCATGACGCGCATCCGCTGGCCGCTCTCCGTCTTGCCCATGCGCGACCAGTACCAGACGACGATCAGGCCGATCAGCGCGGCATAGCCCGCATCGGCGAGGATCATGGCGAAGAAGATCGCGAAGGAGGTGAAGACGATAAAGCTCGGATCCCAGGCGCCATAGGCCGGGGTCGTGTAGAAATTGGTCAGATCGGCGCCGCCGCCGAGGCGGGCATCGTGCGGGCGCAGCAGGGTCGGCGGCTTGTCGTCCGCCGTCGGAGACTCCGCGAGCACGGCGAGGTGCTGGTCGAGGGCGAGTTGCTCGATCGCCGTGACGCTCTCGGCGGGCGCCCAACCCTGGAGGGCGAACAGGCCGTCCGTGTCCAGCGTCTTGCTCGCGACGTCGCGCCGCTCGTCGGCATCCTCCGCTCCGGCGAGTTCGGCGCCGAGCAGCAATCGCCACCGGGTCAGTTCACCGCGCTCCGCCCTTGCCTTGTCGAGGTCGATCTCGAGCTCGTCGAGTTCCGCCGTCAGTTCGTGCAGCGGCCGGGCCCCGAAATGCGTGCGCGGCACCGGCAGCAGGTCGGCAGCGGGTTCCTCCGGCGTCACGACCACGATGAAGATATGCGTCGTGTCCTTGCCGACGATCGCCCAGGGAAGCTGGAGCCTGTCGAGCGCCGCCCGTTCCTTGATCGGCAGAACATAGAACCAGAACCGCTCCCCGCCGAGCGCGTCGATGGGAGGCAATTCGATGTCGCCCCAGATGGAAACATCGCCGATGCGTTGGATCAGCTCGTCGCGCCGGTCCGACAGACGGCGAAGCCTGCGGCGGTTTTCGGTGATCTCTCTGACGATCGCCGTCAAATCGAAGGCGGTTCCGGGACGATAGAGGCGGCGTTGCTCTGGCGATTCCGTCAGATGGCGGAAGGCCGTCCGCGCCAGGTTTCGCTCGGCCGCATCCGTCGGGGCGAGCGGATCGGCCGTGGTGAGCGGGATCAGATGCAGGACGCCGAGGCGCTGCAGAGCTTCGATCACGGCGTCTTTTTCGGGGAGCGGGCCGCAGACGGCCACTTTCTGCATGGCGACGATGCTCATGTGGCACCTCCCGCCGCGCGCTGGCGCTTGGCGATCTTGCCACCGACGACGGCCGCCCGCTCGGCGTCGCCGAGATAGACCATGATGCGGCGGATATTGGCCTCGGCCTCCGGGATCAGCACCTTGTCGAAGAGATTGACGCGCTGCGTCGTGGTCGCGACCGCCTTTTCCAGCTTGGCGAGGCGCTGGCGTGCGACATCGACCTCGATGCGCAGCCGGATGGCGGCTTCCAGCCGCTCGACCACGGCATCGACCCAATGCGGCCGCACCATCCTTCCATAGGGGGCGCGGATGATCTCGACCGCTTGAAGCACGGGCAGGCTGACGCCCGCGACATTCTGCGTGCCCAGTTCGACCTTGCCGAGCGTGACGAGGCCCGCGACGTCGATGCGGCTGTCGGCAAGCATGGGCAGCGCCGCCCCGGCTTTTGCCGCTGCGCCGGCGACCTTGTCCTCCGCCTCGCGGATCGCACGGACCGCATGGGCGCGCTCGCCCATCAATTGCTGGCGCTTCAGATCGAGCGCCGGCAGATAGCGCCGATAGGAGACGAGGTTCTCCTTTTCCTTGCGCAATTGAGACTTGCTGAGCGGCACGCGGGCCATGATCAGGAGGCCTTTGCCGGATAGTATTTGTCGATCAGCGCCTGGCGGATCAGCAGTTCTTCGGCCGGGAAACACTCGGCCATGGTCTTCCAGCCGAGATCCAGCGCCTCGTCGAGCGGCATGGAAACGGCGAGATCCATGAAGCGCGCCTCGAACAATTGGCCGAACTTGAGCGAGCGATGATCGAGATCGGAGAGCTCGAACGCCATGGCCTGCTTGCGTTGCGCATCCCGCGCTCCGGAATAGAGGCGGATCATCGTGTTCATGACGGCGCTGTGGTCGTCGCGCGTTTCCTTGCCGATCACGTGCTGCTTCAGGCGCGACAGCGAGCCGAACGGGTCGATGCGGCCACCGCGAAGATAGAACTGCCCCTCGGTGATGTAGCCGGTATTGTCCGGCACAGGATGCGTGACGTCGCCGCCGGGCATGGTGGTGACCGAGAGGATCGTTACCGAGCCGGCGCCGGGAAAGACGGCCGCCTTCTCATAGCGGCGCGCGAGCTGCGAATAGAGATCGCCGAGATAGCCGCGATTGGAGGGGACGCGGTCGAGCGCGATGCCGACTTCCTTGAGCGCGTCGGCAAATGCGGTCATGTCGGTCAGGAGCACGAGAACGCGCTTCTTTTCCTCGGTCGCGAATTTCTCGGCGACGGCGAGCGCCATATCGGGGACGAGAAGCCGTTCCAGCACTGGATCCGAGGCCTGGTTGACGAACATGATGGTGCGCCCGAACACGCCCGCATCCTCGAAGGCAGTCCGGAAGCGCCAATATTCGTCGAAGGTCAGGCCGAGGCCGCCAAAGACGACGACATCGGCATCGGCCTGGATACCGATGCGCGCCAGCAATGTGTCGTGCGGCTCGCCTGACGTGGAGAAGATCGGGATTTTCTGGCTTTCGACCAGGCAGTTGAACACGTCGATCATCGGCACGTCGGTGCGGATCATCCGCGAGGCCAGCGCCCGGCGGGCCGGATTGGCCGAGGGACCGGCGATCTCGACGTCTGGCTCCTGGTCGAGGGCCGGGCCGCCGTCGACGACGGTGCCTGCGCCGGAAAAGACGCGGCCGAGAATGTTCGGCGAAAAGGGAACGCGCGGTGCATGGCCGAGAAACTGTGTCTGCGCCCGGGTCGACAGCCCCCGCGTGCCCGGAAAGACCTGAAGCGAGGCTTCGCCCTCGGCGATCTTCACGACCTGGGCCAGCCTCGGGCCGCTGCCGCCTTCCTGAACCAGCGCCAGATCGCCGAAGCGGGGCCCGGCCGGATCGTCGCGCGTCTGCATTGGCAGCGCAACGCGCAGCACGTCGCCGACGATCGATAGAACCCGATCATAACGAATGGGTACGACGGACATTGGCTCGCTCCGCTCTTAAGCGTATCAGATAGAGCAAGTTCAACGTCGATGAACATTGATGCTGATCAATTATAGGTCGATTGCATCCTCTAGAATTCAATATGAATTCTTCGCGAGATGTTGCGGTGCAGTAATATTATGAATGTGACCCGCAGTTTTATTTTCTTTCGCCCGACTGAACTGCCCGGTGACAGGAGGCTGAACTGATTGTTCGTTTGCCATATCATCGCACCCGGGTCGGAGGCCATGTCGTCGAGGTCGGCATGACAGCGCCGAGGCAAGGTCTGCGCGCACTTGTGGCCGTCGCGGCGGGCATGGGCCTGTTGCTGATCGCGAGCGGCTGTTCCGACCAGGACAAGGCGAAGGCGCCCGCGCCGCCGCGGCCGGTTTCGGCGATGCAGGTCGGTGTCGCGACCGCACTCGGCCAGCGCCAGTTCCCGGGCCTCGCCAAGGCGGCGCAGGAGGCGATGCTGGCCTTCCGCGTCTCGGGGCAGATCGCCAGCCTGCCGGTGCGCGTCGGCCAGAGGATCGAAGCGGGCACCATCGTGGCCACTTTGGACGAGAGCTCCTATCTGTCGGACGTGACACGGCTTCAGGCCGATCTCGATCAGGCCAATGCCGATCTGCAGATGAAGTCCGACCAGTATGAGCGCGTCATGCCGTTGGTGAAGAGTGGCACCTATCCGAAGGCGCGCGGCGACGATGCGTTGAGCGCCCGGGAGGGGGCGGCGGCACGCGTCCAATCCGTGCGCTCCGCCCTGCGCCGCGCCCAGATCGATCTGGAGCAGACGGTCCTTAAGGCGCCGTTCGAGGGCCGCGTCGTCGCGGTCTATCCCGAAGTGTTCGAGGAAATCCGCGCCCAGCAGCAGATCGTGCGTCTGCTCGACATGCGCCGTCTGGAGGCGGTGATCGACGTGCCGGAGACGCTGATCACCCTCGTGCCGCTTGTCGGTTCGATCGAAGCGCGGTTCGACGCCTATCCGGGTCTGGTGCTGAAAGGCGAGGTCGTCGAGATCGGCACGGAAGCGTCGCAGTTGACACGCACATTCCCGGTCACGATCGCGATGGACCAGTCCTCCGACGCCAAATTCACCATCCTGCCCGGCATGGCCGGCAGTTTCCGCGTCGCCAGCGTCAACGAAGGTGAGGCGGCGAAGCAGATCGTCGTGCCGCCGATCGCCGTGCGCCCGCTCGAGCCGGGCAAGGCGCCGCTTGCCGTCTGGGTCGTCGACCCGGCAACGGACAAGGTCGCGTTGCGGCCGATCGAGGTCGGCCGCGTCGTCCAGGGCGGCATCCAGGTCACTCAGGGTCTCAAAGCGGGTGAATGGGTGGTGACGGCCGGCGCCAACAGCCTGACCGATGGCGAAATCGTGCGCCTGCCCGACGAAGCGGCCGAGCCCGCGAAGCCTGTCGAAGGGTCGAAATCATGAAGATCGTCGAATTCGCCGTCGATCGTCCGACCGCCACCTGGTTTGCTGCGGCTTTGATCCTGATCGGGGGCGTTGCGGCGTTCTTCACGCTCGGCCAGCTCGAGGATCCGGAATTCACGATCAAGACCGCCGTGGTGATGACCAGCTATCCGGGGGCGAGCCCGGAGGAGGTCGAGCAGGAGGTCACCGACAAGCTCGAAATCTCGTTGCAGAAGCTCAAGGAGCTCGATTCGCTCGAGAGCTTTTCGCGCGCCGGCAGCTCGCGGATCAAGGTCAACATCAAGGCCTCCTACAGCTCCGAGGAACTGCCGGGGATCTGGGACAAGGTTCGCGCCCGAGTCGATGAAGCCGCGCGCCAGTTGCCGCCCGGCGCCGGCAAGCCGCAGGTGATCGACGATTTCGGCGATGTGTTCGGCCTGCTGCTCGCCGTCACCAGCGACGGCTATTCGCCGAGCCAGCTCAAGACCTATGCCGACGATCTCAAGCGCGAGCTCAGCCTCGTTCCCGGCGTTGCCCGCGTCGATCTCTGGGGCGTTCAGAACCGCCAGATCTATGTCGACGTGAGCCAGAGCCAGCTCGCGCAGCTCGGCATCTCCGAGGCGACCATCGCCGCCGGCCTCGCCACGCAGAACGCGGTCGTCGATGGCGGCCAGATGTATGTGAACGACAGCAAGCTGCGCATTGCGCCGACGGGCACGTTCAGCCTGGCCGAGGAGATCGGCGATCTGGCCCTGCAGCCGACCGCGCTCGACCTGCTGCAGAATGCCAGCCGGCAATCGCAAGGCGGCACCAATGAGGTGATCCGGCTGCGCGATGTCGGCACGGTTCGCGAAGGTTATGTCGATCCGCCGACGCAGATCATGCGCTTCAACGGCCGTCCGGCGATCGGCATCGCCATCACCAACCGCCCGGGCGAGAATGTCGTCACGGTTGGCAAGGCGGTCGACAAGCGCCTCGCCGAGCTCGTGCTGGACCTGCCGATCGGCGTCGGCGTCGAAAAGGTCAACTGGCAGTCGGAGACCATCGACCAGTCGGTGCGCGGCTTCTTCATCAGCCTGCTCGAATCGATCGTCATCGTGCTCGTGGTGCTCACCGTGCCGTCCGGCTGGCGCATGGGCGTGGTCATCGGCACGGCGTTGATGCTGACCGTGATGGCGACCTTCCTGCTGATGAGCATATTCGGCATCGACCTGCAGCGCATGTCGCTCGGCGCGCTGGTGATCGCGCTCGGCATGATGGTCGATAATGCGATCGTCATCGCCGACGGCTATGCCGTGCGCATCAACCAGGGCATGGAACGAAGGGCGGCGGCGGTCGAGGCGGCGAGCCAGCCGGCGATGGCGCTGCTGGGCGCCACCATCATTGCGGTCATGGCGTTCTATCCGATCTTCGCCTCGCAGGAGAGCGCGGGTGAATATTGCGCCAGTCTCTTCTCGGTCGTCGCGATCTCGCTGCTGATCTCCTGGGTGCTGTCCGTCACGGTCACGCCGCTGCAATGCATCGCCATGTTGAAACCGGCCAAGAACCCGAGCGCCGAAGCATTTGGCGGCCCATTCTTCGACGGTTTCCGTGGCCTCCTGCATCTCGCGATCCGCTTCCGCTTCGCCACGATCGCCATCGCGGTTGCCGTGCTGATCGCGGCGCTCGGCTCCTTCGGCAGTGTGACCAAGCTGTTCTTCCCCGATGCCGCCATGACCAAATTCATGGTCGACTACTGGATGCCGGAGGGCACCCGCATCGAGCGCGTCTCGGCCGATCTGGCCGCGATCGACCAGCATCTGCGCGCCGATCCACGCGTGGCCGACGTCGCAACCTTCGTCGGCGCCGGCCCGCCACGCTTCTACCTGCCGGTCGAGCCCGAATCCCAGAATTCGGCCTATGGCCAACTCGTCGTCAACGTCCATGAGCTCGGCGAGATCGATGGCCTGATCGCCGATCTGCAGCCCTGGCTGGCGCAGAACTATCCGACCGCGCTGACGCCGTTGCGCAAGTTCGGCGTCGGGCCCGGCGATACCTGGAAATTCGAGCTCCGCATCAGCGGTCCCGGCACGGCGAGCCCAGCGGTCCTGCGTGGCCTCGGCGACGAAGTCCTCGCCATCCTGCGCGCCAGCCCCGATTCCGGACTGATGCAGACCGACTGGCGCCAGGCGGTGCTGGAGGTGCGGCCGGACTATAACCCGATCCGTGCCGGCTGGGCGGGCGTCAGTCGCGAGGACCTCGCCCGCACGACGCGGCGCACCTATGACGGGCTGCCGATCGGCCTGTTCCGCGACGGTGACGAACTGGTTCCGATCGTGATGCGCAACGTGGCGAGCGAACGGGACCGGCCGGGCGACATCGACGTGCTCGGCGTGCGCGGCATCGAGAGCACGCGCAGCGTTCCGCTGGCGCAGGTCGTGGACGGAGTCCTCGTCGCGCCGCAGGAGGCGGTGATCGCGCGCTATGATCGCCGGCGGACATTGACGGTGCAGGCCAATGCGGCGCCCGGCAAGACGTTTCCGACCCTCTACCAGGATGTGAAGTCGAAGATCGAGGCGCTGCCGCTGCCGGCCGGCTACAGCATGGAATGGGGTGGTGAGCAGGAAAACAGCACCAAGAGCCAGGCCTCGCTGCTCCCCGGCGCGATCCCGGCGCTGGGCATCACGATCTTCATCATGGTGGCGCTGTTCAACGCGCTGCGGCCGCCGCTCGTCATCGCCCTCACAATACCGTTCGCGCTCGCCGGCGTCATATTCGGGCTGCTCGTCACCGGCGTTCCGTTCGGCTTCGTCGCGCTGCTGGCGGCGATGAGCCTCGCGGGCATGATGATCAAGAACGGACTCGTCCTGCTCGACGAGATCAATGCCGGCATCGGCCGTGGCCTCAGCCGATACGACGCCACGATCGAGGCCGCGGTCTCGCGGCTCCGTCCCGTTCTGCTCGCGGCGGGCACGACCGTGCTCGGCGTCATCCCGCTTTTGTCGGATGTATTCTGGGTCGGCCTCGCCGTCGTGATCATGGCCGGGCTCACTTACGGCACGCTGCTGACCATGGTTCTCGTGCCGGTGCTCTATTCGACCTTCTATGGCCTGAAGCGGGACCGGAAAGCAGCCGAGGCGCCGCCGCCATCCCTCGGCGCAACCGTGCCGCCGGCAGGGGTTTCGGCATGACCAGCGCAGACGAGGCGAGAGAGGGCGTGGTCGGCCGTCTTCTCGGCGCCATCGCCCGCGTCGATCGCTGGGCGCCGGGGATCACGGCGCTGCGCCACTATAATCGCGCCGACCTTCCCGCCGATCTCAGGGCGGGCATCGCGGTCGCGGCGGTGGCGATCCCCGTCGGCATCGCCTATTCCGAGCTGGCCGGCTTTCGTCCGGAATACGGTCTCTATGCCTGCTTCGTGCCGCCGCTGGTCTATGCCGTCTTCGGCTCGTCGCGGCAATTGATCGTCGGGCCGGATGCGGCGACCTGCGCCGTGCTCGCCGCGGCTGTCGCGCCGCTCGCTCTGGGCGATCCGGTCCGCTACGCCGCGCTCGCGGCCATGCTGACCCTGCTCGCCGGCCTGATCTGCCTGATCGCGAGCCTGCTGCGCCTGGGAACGCTGGCCGATTTTCTGTCGAAACCGATCCTCGTCGGCCTGCTGAACGGTATTGCGCTCACCATCATCCTCGGCCAGCTCGGCAAGCTCACCGGCATTCCGCTCCAGAGCCACGGGCTGGCGTTGGCGCTCGAGACACTGCGCCGCGCGCATGAGGCCGTTCCGGTCGCCGTCGGGATCGGGCTCGCGGCGCTCGCAATCGTCGGGCTGCTGCCGCGCCTTCTCCCGGCGTTACCGTCCGGCATTGTGGCGATGGCGCTCGCCGCCGCCGCCGTCGCGCTGCTCGGGCTCGATCGCCTGGGGCTCGCCACGCTCGGGCCGGTGCCTGGCGGTCTGCCGCATTTCGCGTTTCCAAGCGCCGGGCTCGCCGACCTGCCCGATCTCCTGCCCAATGCCGCCGCGCTGGCGCTGGTCAGCTATGCGAGCCTCATATTCTCCGCCCAGTCCTTCGCCGCGAAGAACGGCTATGAGGTCGATGCCGACCAGGAATTCGCCGCGCTCGGTGCCTCCAATCTGGCGGCCGCGCTTTCCCAGACATTCGCGATCAGCGGCGCCGATTCGCGCACGGCCGTAGGCGACGCCAATGGCAGCCGGACCCAGCTCACCGGCCTCGTCGCTGCGGCGATCGTCGGCGTGGTGCTCCTCGCCCTCACCTGGCCGCTCCGCTATGTGCCGCTGGCGGCGCTCGGTGCCGTGCTGGTTTTCGCCGGCCTCTCGCTGATCGATCTGACGACGCTGCGGCAGATCTGGCGGGCCGACCGGATCGAGGCGGCGATCTCGGTTCTCGCCACGCTCGGTGTCGTCGGCCTCGGCATCACCAAGGGTGTGCTGTTCGCCGTCGTGCTGGCCCTGCTCCGTTTCATCCAGCTGACCGCGCGCCCGGGCGTCGATCGTCTCGGCAGCGTCGAGGGCTTGCCGGGGTTCCACGCGCTCGGCCGCCACAAGACGGCGCGCCCGGTGCCCGGGCTGGTCATCCTGCGCTTCAACGCACCGCTCGTATTCTTCAATGCCGGCCAATTCCGCAAGGAACTGCTGGCAGCGGTGGCGGCGGCGCCCACGCCGCTCCATGCCGTGGTCATCGACCTGCTGCCGATGACGCGCATCGACATTACGGGCCTGTTCACCCTGCGCGATATCGCCGATGCACTGCGGCAGCGCGGCATCCGCCTGGTCGGCGCCGGGCGCGCCACCGAATGGAAGCACTGGCTGGCCGAGCGCGGTTTCGATGGGCCCAGCGTAGAGATCTACCCCACCCTGCGCAGGGCCGTTCGCGCGCTCGCGACCGAGACGGGCGGCCCGGCCGGCGAGGAGGACGATATCGGCGAGATGGGCGAGCCGGTTCTCAGTCCCGAGCCTCTGGAGAAACGAGGAGGTCAACATGATTGATCCGCATGTCGCAGAGCTGTCGATCGCGATCGAGGCGGCGGCCCGACTCGCCCGCGACGGAGACGAACTGGCGGCCTCGATCTGCAGGGCCTATCCGCACGAGCCGATCCCGGTTCTCCGTCGCGCGCTCTATTACGCCGTCACCGATCCGGATCGGCGTGACGATGCCGTGACGATGAAAATGTTCGATGCCGCCTTCGCGATCATGGCCGCCACCAATCTCCATGCCGCCTAGGGCGCTTCCGAGCGAAGTGGAGATCGGTTCACGCGAACAAGACGAGACCAACCCAGGAGCGCGTCGACGCCGCAACGGAGAATTGTCATGAGTGAGAAGAACAGGGGCGAGAAGAGCAGGGACGACAAGCATGTCGACCTCAGGGAACTCCAGTCCGAGGCGGCGCCCACCGATGCCGGCAAGAAACTCGGCCGCAAGATCTATGAGGCCGAACTGGAACGGCTGCAGACGGAGCTGGTGCGCTTGCAGCAATGGGTCAAGCAGTCCGGCGCCAAGATCTGCATCATCTTCGAGGGACGCGACGCGGCCGGAAAGGGCGGCGTGATCAAGGCGATCATGGAGCGCGTCAATCCGCGCGTGTTCCGCGTGATCGCGCTTCCGCCGCCGACGGAGCGGGAGAAGTCCCAGCTCTATGTGCAGCGCTACCTGCCGCATCTGCCGGCTGCGGGTGAAATCGTGATCTTCGACCGCAGCTGGTACAACCGCGCCGGCGTGGAGCGCGTGATGGGCTTCTGCACGGAGGAGCAGGCGACCAAGTTCCTCGCCAGCGTCGGCGGCGTCGAGCGGGCCATGGTCGATTCCGGCATCATCCTGATCAAATATTGGCTCGAAGTGAGCCCCGAGGAGCAGACGCGCCGCATCGAGGCGCGCATCGATGATCCGAAGAAGGTCTGGAAGCTGTCGCCGATGGACGTGCTGTCCTATGAGCGCTGGTTCGACTATTCCCGCGCCCGCGATGCGATGTTCGAGGCGAGCGACACGGGCTGGGCGCCCTGGTATGTCGCGCAGTCCGACGACAAGAAGCGCGCGCGCCTCAACATCATCAGCCACCTGCTGTCGAAGGTCCCCTATGAGCGGATCAAGACCGAGAAGGTCAAGCTGCCGAAGCGCCAGAAGGCCGGAGACTATGTCGAGCCGGACCAGCCCTTGCACAGGATTCCGGAGCTCTTCTAGAAGACGGCATCGGCGCTGGGGCCGCCCCGGACGACTGTTCGGGGACGTTCAGCGCTGGTGATCACGGCGAACCGACGCCCGCTCAAGGTTTCGGCTGGCTCAGCAGTTGCGCGAGCCGTTGCCCGCCGACGACGATATCCCGCTCGATCGCCTTGCGGACGGCTTGGCCGTCCCGCTCCACAAGGCCGCGCAGCACGGCCAGGTGTTGGTGGCCCTCGGGATCGCGCGGCGGCGAGACCTCGTAGAGTGCGCCCATTGCGGGGCCGCATTGCACCCAGAGATTCTCGACGAACTGGAGCAGCATCGGCATCCGCGCCAGCGTGCACAAATGCAGGTGGAACTGGCCGTTCATCTCCAGCGCGAGGGCCGAATCCTGGTTCTTTTCCGCCTCCGCCATGCGTTCATGGATGGCGGAGAGCCGCTCTATATCGGCATCGTTCACCGTCTCGACGGCGCGCAGGCCCGCCTGGCCTTCCAGCCAGAGGCGCAGGTCGCGAATTTCGAGATAGCGTTGCAGCGTCATCTCCGGGACGAAGGCGGTGCCGCGACTGTCGAACTGGACGATGCCTTCCGATCCGAGCCGAAGCAGCGCCTCGCGCACCGGCGTGGCGCTGATGCCGAGCTGCTCGGCGAGGCTGCGCAGCACCAGCTTCTGGCCGGATTTCAGCCGGCTCTGGGCCAGCGCGTTGCGGATCTGCCGATAGGCGCTCTCGCTCAGGTTCTGCCGGCTCAGCGCATCGAACGGCGAGGCCGCCACTACGTCATCGTTCATCGAAATCCCCAGCCGAAGCAGTTGCCGACAAAGTGCTTGACAATCAGTCGGCGCGCAAGTTCATTTGTTATAACAAACAACATATAACATGAGGATAGCATGGCGGGAGAGACAAAGGGCAAGCGCATCGACGGGACCGTCGTTGCCATGCGGCTGGCCGAGGCCTTCAAGCGTCACGGCGTGGATCATGTCTTCGGCCAGAGCATACCGAGCGCCTTCCATCTCGCCGCGCCCCATGTCGGCATCCGGCAGATTGTCTATCGGACGGAGAATGCCGGAGGCACCATGGCGGACGGCTATGCCCGCGTGACGCGGAAGGTCGGTGTCGTGACGGCGCAGAACGGCCCGGCGGCGACGCTGCTGGTGCCGCCGCTCGCCGAGGCGCTGAAGGCCTCCGTGCCCATGGTCGCGCTCGTGCAGGACGTGGCGCGGTCGCAGACCGACAAGAATGCCTTCCAGGAATTCGACCATCTGCGCCTGTTCGATTCCTGCGCCAAATGGGTGCGCCGGATCGAGGATGCGGACCGCATCGACGACTATGTCGACATGGCCTTCACGGCGGCGACATCGGGACGGCCGGGGCCGGCGGTGCTGATCGTTCCCGCGGATCTCCTGATCGAGACGGTTGGTCCCGCGCCGCTTTCCCCCCGTCGGGACGATCACGGAACGGCGCCTCTCGACCGTCCGACACCCGACGCGACGGCGATCGCGACGGCCGCACGGCTTCTGGCCGAAGCGAAGGCGCCGCTGGTGATTGCCGGCGGCGGCGTCCATGGCTCCGATGCTTCGGCCGAACTCGCCTGGCTACAGGAGACGTTTCATCTTCCGATCGCGACCACGGTCATGGGCAAGGGCGTGGTGTCGGAGCGTCATCCGCTTTCGCTCGGCGTCATCGGCTATTTCATGGGAGAGGGCGGCCGCAGCCGCGATCTCCGCCCGCTCGTCGAGGCGGCGGATGTCGTGCTGCTGATCGGCAACCGGACCAACCAGAACGGCACCGACAGCTGGTCGCTCTATCCGCGCGATGCGACCTTCATCCATCTCGATATCGATCCGATGGAGATCGGCCGGAACTATGAGGCCGTCCGCCTGGTCGGCGACGCCCGGCAGGGCATTGCCGCGCTTGGCGAGGCGATGGCCAGGCTGGATCTGTCGCGGCGCGTCGCCGCCCGCCCCGAGATCGAAGCGAAGATCGCCGCCGCCCGTGCCGGCTGGGAGGCCCTGACCGCCCGCATCCGCACCGAGGATGCCGTGCCGATCCGTCCGGAGCGGGTGATGGCGGTGATCGATGCCGCCTTGACGGCCGACATGATCATCACCACCGACGCCAGCTATTCGTCGATCTGGGCGGCCAATTATCTGACGGCTGCTGCGGCCGGGGCGCGCTTCATCACGCCGCGCGGTCTTGCTGGTCTCGGCTGGGGGCTGCCGCTTGCGATCGGCGCCAGCCTGGCGCGGTCGGGCGCGCCGGTCATCGCCATTGTAGGCGATGGCGGCTTCGGCCATGTCTGGTCCGAGCTCGAAACGCTGAAGCGGCTCGACCTTCCCGTCGTCACCATCGTCCTCAACAACCAGATCCTCGGCTATCAGAAGGATTCGGAAGACGTGCTCTATGGCGAGCACACCGACGCGGTCTATTTCGCGCCGGTCGACCATGCGGCAATCGCACAGGCCTGCGGCATCCGGGGCGTCCGCGTCGAGGACGGCGCGGCGCTGGCTGGTGTACTGGCCGAGGCGCTGGCGAGCGGCAAGCCGGCTGTCATCGACGTGCTCACCGATCCCGGCGCGCAGCCGCCGGTGACCGTCTATGCCGGCCAATTCGCCAGCCCCTTCTGAACCGGCGGAGCCGACGCGATGCTGGCGTTCCAGAAGGCAGATGCCGGGCACGGATTGAGACGGGCGGATGTGCCCGCGCCCGTCGTGACGGCGGGCGACGACGTCCTCATCGCGGTCGAGGCCGTCGGCATCTGCGGCAGCGATGTCCATGCCTTCGAATGGACGGACGGCTATCAGTTCCTGACGGCGCATTTTCCACGCACGCTCGGCCATGAAGCCAGCGGCCGTATCATTCGCGTGGGCAAGGATGTGGTCGGGCTTGTCCCCGGCGACCGCGTCGTCATCGCTCCGGTCGTGGTCTGCGGCCATTGTTCGGCCTGTCGCACGGGGCAGCCGCAATTCTGCACGAACCGCAGCATTGTCGGCTTCCATCGCGATGGCGCCTTCGCCGAGCGGGTCGTGGTCCCGGCGGCCAATTGCTTCCGCCTGCCGGACGGGGTCGATGCGGAGCTCGGTGCGCTGATCGAGCCGCTCTGCGTCGCCGGCAATGCCGTCGATGTCGGCGCGGTCGGCTGGGGAGATCGCGTCATCGTCATGGGGGCCGGCCCGATCGGGGTCGGCATTGCCTGGCTCGCCAAACGGGCGGGTGCAACCAGCGTGCTGCTGGTCGGCAAGGACGATGAAACGCGGCTCGGCGCGGCCCGAAGCCTCGGTATCGAACGGACGCTCGATCTGGCTCTCGCCGCGCCGGATATGGCGACGACCTTGCTCGGTGGCGCCGCGGATGTCGTTTTCGAGGCGACGGGGGTTCCCGAAACGATCGAGACCGGCCTTGGCTGGCTGAGGCCGGGCGGGACCCTCGTCGCCACCGGCATTCATGCGCGCCCGGTCCAGTTCGACCTGACCCGCTTCGTGCGCTCGAAGCAGCAATTGCGCGCGGCCTATGATTCCTCGCCTGCGACCTTCGCGCGCATGCTGTCGATCCTCGCCGAGGATGGCGAGGCGCTGCGGGGGATGATCACGCACCGTCTGCCGCTCTCGGCGACGCTCGAAGGCTTCGAGATCGCGGCCAGCCGGCAGGCTCTGAAGGTCATGCTGCTGGCAAACTCCGACGCCACGGCGGCGCCATGAGCGCGCGCCTCGCCTTCGGCGTCTGCTCAGCCGCGCTGGCGCAGCCGCGTCGCGGCGTTGCGCAGATGTTGCTCCGCAGCCAGGCGCGCCGCATCCTTGTTGCCTTCGGCGATCGCCTTGTAGATTTCGCGATGTTCCTGCTGGACGAGGTCCGTCAGGCCGGCGCGCGAACTGTTGGCGCGCGCCTCGCGGATCAGGTGGCGAACCCGGTTTTCGAGGAAGGCGGCAAAGGAGATGAAGAACTCGTTGTTCGTGGCGGCCGAGATCTCGGCATGGAACTGGAGGTCTTCGTCGATGCCGGTCTCGTTGCGGCGGATCGCGTCTTCCATCGCGTCGAGCGCGGTCTTGATTCGCGCGAGTTCCTCGGTCGAGCGACGCTCGGCCGCGAGGCCGGCGGCGGCGGATTCATGGGCGAGGAGAAATTCGAGCACCCGGTCCAGTTCGTCGCGATCGCTGAGGTCCGCCTCGGCGAGGCGGAACGTCGCCTCCGGCAGCTTGCCGGATACGAAAATGCCGCGCCCCTGATAGCTCTCGAGGACGCCGCCCTGCTTCAGCGCGCTGACCGCCTCGCGAATGACGGCACGGCTGACGCCGAACGTCGCGCAGAGCGCGCTTTCCGTGGGCAGGCGTTCGCCGGGACGGAACACGCCCCGGTCGATCTCGGCGCGCAAAATATCCGCGATCTTGTTGGCATAGCTGCGAGGAGGCGCCAAACGCCGGTTCGTCGTGTCCATACCGCTCATCTATCGCTCCGCCACATTCCGGGGCGTTACCACCATAGCACGTAACTAGTCTCATCGATCGAGACGGGCAAGCAGGCAATCTCACTACAAGCTTGTCAGGCAAGCTGATTAGTGCCATAGAGTCGTCAACAGCACGGCGGACCTGATGCCGCCGATCGTCGCCCATCTGGGTGCGACGAGCCTTGGGAGGGGCACATGCAGTCTGGACCTTGTTCGCGATCCGTCGGCGCAGGCGCCGTCCTGTCGATCCGGGACCGATAGCCGGTCGCCGAACCATCCAATGTGCATTCTTCGCAAGATCCGGAGAATGAAGGGAGTCGTGAATGTCGGCTAGTCAAACAGAGCGGCGTCAGGGTGGGTTCAAGCTCACCCAGGAGAATATCGTCTTCTTCATCGCGCTGCTGCTTTTCATCGGCTTCTCCGTCCTGCTGCCGGGCTTCTTCGATACGTCGAACCTGCTCTCGCTGGTCCAGAACGTCGCGATCCTCGGCATTCTCGGTATCGGCATGGGCATCGTCGTCATCGGTCGCGGCATCGATCTCGCGATGGTCTCGACCATGGCGCTCTCGACGGCCTGGACCGTCGCGCTGATCAATCGCGGTTTCGGAACGGCGGAAGCAATCGGGCTCGGCCTGGCCTTTGCGGCTGCCGTCGGCATCATCATGGGCGTGCTCGTCGCCTATGTCGAAATCCCGGCGATCTTCGCGACGCTCGCCATGTCGACCGTCATCTACGGCTTCGGACGTCTCGCGCTGGTCGATCTCGACGTCATCTACCTGCCGGACAATGCGATCTGGCTCCGCTCGATCTCCAATTCGTTCCTCGGCGTGCCGCTGCCGGTGATCTGGTTCTCGGTGCTGGCGATCGTCGCCTATCTGTTCCTGCGCTTCACCAAATGGGGCCGCTATTTCTACGCCATCGGCGACAATCGCGCCGCCGCGCGTATCACCGGCATTCCCGTCCGGCCGATGACCGTCATCCAGTATCTGATCTCGTCGATGATCGCCTTTGGCGCCGGGCTGATCACCGCCTCGCTGCTCGCCTCGGTCAATATCCGCGTGGCGCAGTCGACCATGGTCTACGACGTCATCCTGGTCGTCGTCCTCGGCGGCATAGGTCTCAGCGGCGGCAAGGGCGGCGTCCGCAATATTCTGGTCGGCACGATCCTGATCGGCATCCTCCTGAATGGAATGACGATCCTCGATATGCCGTTCACCATGCAGAACATCGTCAAGGGAACAGTTCTGCTCATAGCGATCATCGTCGACAGCCTGGCTAACCCGCGAGATGAACAGACGGCTCAGCAGGGCGATATCTGATCTACTGAAATCGGAGGAGGAAACAATGAAGAAGATCATCGGAAGAACATTGGCGGCCCTGTTGGCGCTCGGTTCTGTATCGACGGCCATGGCCGATCAGTTCGACGACGGGCTGGCCCCATCCTATTTCGACGCCTTCAAGGGCAAGAAGGTCGTGTTCCTGCCGCTCGCCATGAGCTTCGACCTGCCGCAGGTCTGGGCGAAGGCGATGGAAACCCAGGCCGCCCGCCTCGGCTATGATTTCTCGGTTCGCGACCCGAACTGGAGCAGCGATGCCGGCGCACAGGCGCTGACCACGCTGATCACCGAAAAGCCGGACCTCCTGGTCGTGCACAATCCGGACATGCAGGTCTATGCGCGGCTGCTGCAGCGCGCGCAGAAGGACGGCATCCCGGTCATCCAGATCAATCTGAAGTCGGTCGCGACCACCGACGCCTATGTCGGCGTCAACTGGTACGAGGTCGGCCTGCATCAGGCGAAGATGGCCGTCGAGGCCTGCAGCCCCGCCGCCGGCAAGAGCGGCAAGATCGCCATCATGCAGGGCACGCCCACCAATCCGAACAACGCCATCACCATGACGGCGATCGAGGATACGCTGGCGAAGAATCCCGACATCAAGGTGGTTTCCAGCCAGTCGGCCGATTGGGACGCGACCAAGGCGCACGCCGTGGCCTCGACCGTGATCAAGCAGAATCCCGATCTCTGCGCCTATGTCGGCCTTTGGGAGGTCATGGATGCCGGCGTCGCCGCCGCGATCCGCGAGGCCGGCAAGACCGGCGCCATCCAGCTCATCACCAATGGCGGCGGCCAGAAGCCGGCCTGCGACAATATCGAGAACGGCACCTTCAACGGCTATGTCAGCTATGACGCCATCGGCCAGGCCCGCGACCTGACCGACGCCATCGCGCAGGTGCTGCAGGTCAAGGCCAAGCCCGGTTCGCAGCCCTACGGCATCTACACGCCGATCAAGGACATCTCGCGCGACACCATGCGTGCGAATTCCTGCTGGACCATGGAAGACGTCGCCGCCGCGCCGTTCTGAGCCTGAGGCAGCTCCGCTCCCATTGGGCGGAGCTGCCCCCTTCGTGACCACGAGATCTTGAGGCATCGCGACATGTCGGTTTCCGAATCCTTTGCCAAATGGCGATACCGGCTCGTTCCGGATCATCTGCTCGGCGAGGTGCTCTCCAAGAACTGGATCGACAATACGATCCCGTTCCTCTTCCTCATCATCGTGGTCGTGCTGTTCCAGTCGCTGATCCCGGGCTTTCTCTCGATTGCCGGTTTCGCCGATCTGGGGCGCCAGCTGGGCGAGGTCGCCTTCGTCGCGATCGGGCTCGCCATCGTCATGCTGGCCGGCGGCATCGATCTGTCCGTCGGCTCGGTCTTCGCGCTTGCCAATTTCGCGGCGCTCGCCTTCATCAACTATCTCGGCTGGCCGCTCTATCTCGCCATTCCGGCCGTCGCGGCCATCGGCGCCCTGGTCGGCCTGATCAACGGGCTGCTCGTCGGCTATCTCAGGCTGCGCGCCTTCCTGACGACGCTGGCGACGCTGATCATCGTGCGCGCCGTCGTCGACCTCCTCATCCTCGCCTATGCCCGCAAGGTGGCGATGACCATGAGCGATTCCGACGCCTGGCTGTTCCTCGGCGAAGGCGATTTCTTCGGCGTGCCGTTCAATTTCATCCTGCTCGTCGCCGTCGCCATCCTCGCGCATCTGGTGCTGAGCCGCTCGCGCTATGGCTGGCACATATTGGCGGTCGGCGGCTCGCGTCGCTCGGCCTATAATGCCGGCATCGCGGTGCGTCGCACGATCTGCATCACCTATGTCATTTCAGGCATGTTCGCCGCAATCGGCGGCCTGTTCTATGCGGCGAGGCTCGGCAGCGTCGGTCCCGATACCGGCATCGGCCTCGAGGTCACGGTACTGACGGCGGCCGTTCTCGGCGGCGTCAGCCTCGGCGGCGGTCGCGGCTCGATCTTCAAGGCGCTGCTCGGCACCGCGATCGTGCTTTTGGTCACCAACAGCCTGATCCGCCTCAACATGCCAAGCGGCGCGACGCCGCTGGTGCTCGGTCTCCTGCTGCTGCTCGCCGTCGCCGTCGATATCCGCTGGCTCAAGAACCGCCACAAGCTGCTGTCGCGGGTCTATGTGTCGCCGACCTATTTCGAGCTGCCGCAGCGCCCCGCGACCGAGGCGGGCTCCGCGTCTCCCTATGCCGTCAACGACGCCTTCCACGACGTCGAGGCGATCGGCCTCGGCGAGCTGGACGGCCCGGAAGACATCATCTTCGACAGCAAGGACAATCTCTATACCGGCGGCCGCCAGGGCGACATCGTTCGCTTCCTCGCGCCGGACTACCGGCAGTCGGAGATCTTCGTCCATCTCGGCGGCTTCCCGCTCGGCCTTGCCTTCGATGCCGAGGACAATCTCCATGCCTGTGTCGCCGGCATGGGCGTCTACATGGTGACGCCGGAGCGCGAGATCGTGCGCCTTTCGGACGAGACCAATCGCAGCTTCTTCTCGATCATCGACGATTCCCGCATCCGCATGGCCGACGATCTCGACATCGCCGCCGATGGCCGCGTGTTCTTCAGCGAGGCGACGGTGCGCTACGGCGTTTCCGATTGGGCCGTTGATGCGCTGGAAGGCCGGGGCAATGGTCGCATCATCGCCTATGATCCGCACACCAGGAGCACGCGCACCGTTCTCTCGGGCCGCATCTTCCCCAATGGCATCTGCATGGTCGGCGATGGTGAATCGCTGCTCTTTGCCGAGACCTGGGCCTGTCGCATCAGCCGGTTCTGGTTTGCGGGCCCGAAGAAGGGGCGGGTCGAAACGGTTGTGGCCGATCTCCCCGGCTATCCGGACAATCTGAACAAGGCGTCCGACGGTCGCTTCTGGGTCGCGCTGGCCGGGATGCGGTCGCCCGTCTTCGACATGAGCCTCACCGTGCCCTCGTTCCGCCGCCGCATGGCGCAGCGCGTCGCCATGGATGAGTGGCTCTATCCCAACCTGAACACGGGCTGCGTGGTGAAGGTCTCGCTCGACGGCACGGTGACGGAATCGCTCTGGGATCTCGGCGGTGCCTCGCATCCGCAGATCACCTCGGTGCGCGAGCACAAGGGCTATCTCTATCTGGGCGGCATCAACAACAACCGCATCGGCCGCCACAGGCTGGCGGATGCGGACCCGTCCTGGACCAGCCAGCACGCCTATTGGGGCAAGTCCTGATGTCATTCCTCAAGCGAACCTACGATTCGATCTTTGGTGCCGGCGAGGCGGCGGTGACCGTGCCCCCGCTCGACGGCGCCCTGCTGCCGAACGATGCGCTCGATCACGCCATGCTGGTCGCGACGTCGATCGCGGCGGATAATCTCGTCCGCGACGGCGAAGATTGCTTCTTCACGAGCGGCGCGGAACTGATCCGCCTCGACCCCAGGGGAGAGACGACCCCGGTCGAACGCTTCGATGCGCCGATCAGCGCGCTCGCGGCCGATGGCAAGGGCGCGCTCGCCATAGCGCTGAGCGGCAAGGGTCTCGTCATCCGTGGCGGACGCCATGATGGCCGCCGCCTCTCCGGATTGCCCGAGGCCGAAGCCGCCTGCATCACCGCGCTCGCCTTTGACGGTTCCGACAGCCTCTACCTCGCCGTCGGCTCCAGCCGGAACCGGCCGGAGGATTGGGCGCGCGATCTGATGGAGCGCAACCAGCTCGGTTCCGTCTGGCAGGTCGACCTTTCCACGGGCGCCGCGCGGCGCATCGCCGACAAGCTCGCCTGGCCCGCCGGCCTGCTGGTGCGCAAGGCCGCAGGCCTCGTCGTCTCGGAAGCCTGGCGCCATCGCCTGATCGCGCTCGACGACAAGGGACGACCATCCGTCCTGCTCGACAATCTGCCGGCCTATCCCTCGCGCCTCGATGCGAGCGATGGCGCGGTGTGGCTCAGCCTGTTCGCGCCGCGCCGGCAGTTGATCGAATTCGTGCTGCGCGAGCCGGCCTTCCGCCGCAAGATGCTGAAGGAGATCGACCCTGCCCATTGGATGGCGCCGGCGCTCGCCTCGGGCAAGAGCTTCCTCGAGCCGCTTCAGGGCGGGTCGGTGAAGCAGCTCGGCGTGCTGAAGCCATGGGCGCCGTCGCGCTCCTACGGGTTGCTCGTCCGTCTCAATGCGGCGTTCCAGCCGGAAGCGAGCTTTCACAGCCGCGCCGACGGTACGCGCCACGGAATTACCAGCAGCGTCGTGATCGGCGGGCGCGTCTTGATGACGTCGAAGGGCGGGGGCGCGGTGCTTTCGATCGCAGCGGACGAAAATCGCAGGGAAGTTCAATGATGACGGCGCCACTGATCGAATTGCGCGATGTCTCCAAGGATTATCGCGGTGTCTATGCCGTCCGGAACGTCAATTTCACCCTGAACAAGGGCGAGATCCACGCGCTTCTGGGCGAGAACGGCGCGGGCAAGTCGACGCTGACCAAGATGATCGCCGGCGTCACGCAGCCGAGCGACGGCCAGATCCTGCTCGACGGCAAGCCCGTCAGTTTCCAGCGTCCGGCCGAGGCGCTGCAGAACGGCATCGCCATGGTGTTCCAGGAAACCAGCCTGGTGCCGTCGATGACCGTCGCGCAGAACCTCTATCTCGGCGACGAAAAGCTCTTCAACCGGCTGCGCGGGCTCTATATTGCGGCGCAGCAATTCCTGTCGTCGCTCAATTTCAACGTCGATCCCTGGGCCAATGTCTCCACCCTCGGCGCGGCGCAGAAGCAATTGGTCGAGATCGCGCGCGCCGTCCGGCAGAAATCGCGCGTCATCATCTTCGACGAGCCGACCGCGACGCTGACGCCCGAGGAGAAGCATTATTTCTTCTCCCTCGTCGATCGCTTGCGCAAGGATGGCGTCTCGATCGTCTTCATCAGTCACGCGCTGGAAGAAGCGCTGGCGATTTCCGATCGCATCACCATCCTGCGCGACGGCGAGCTGGTCGCCTCGGACGTTACCTCCAAGTTCGACCGCGACGGCATCATCCGCGCCATGGTCGGGCGCTCGCTCTCCAACGAGCTCTATGGCCGCAAGCGCAGCGACGCCGATGCACGGCCGCCGGGCGCCCGGGTCCTGAGTGTCGAGAACCTCTCCATGGGGTCCATGGTCCGCAATACCTCGTTCTCGATCTATGCGGGGCAGGTGACGGGCCTGTTCGGCCTGATCGGATCGGGCCGCACCGAGACGGCGAAGATCATCGCCGGCGTCATCAAGCGCAACATCTTCCATGGCGGTGAACTGCGCTTCGGCGAGCGCTCGGTGCGCTATCGCGAGCCGCGGCCGGCCATGCGCGACGGCATCGTCTATGTGACGGAGGATCGGAAGGCCGAGGGCTTCTTCGAGACGATGTCGATTGCCGAGAACATCCAGATGGGGCTCCTCGCCTCCGGCCTGCAGTCGAGCAATGTCGTGACGCAGACCGAGGCGCGCGAGGTAACGGCCGAATGGTCGAAGCTCTTGCAGATCCGCGCGATCAATCCCAATGCCCGGATCGTCGAGCTCTCCGGCGGCAACCAGCAGAAGGTCGTGATCGCCAAGTCGCTGGTGCAGAAGCCGAAGCTCGTCATCTTCGACGAGCCGACGCGTGGCGTCGATGTCGGCGCGATCGCCGAGATTCACAAGGTCATCCAGGACCTGGCCGATAGCGGGCTCGCCGTGATGGTGATCTCGTCCTATCTGCCCGAGATCATGGTGCTTTCGGACCGCATCCTCGTCTACCGCATGGGCCGCGTGGTCGAGGAGTTCACGCCGGGCCGCGCCACCGAGGAAAAGATCATGTATGCGGCGGTCCATTGACCGCCGCCCATTGCCGCGAAGCCTGCGGCGGCCTCACGCCATATAGAGGCCGCCATTCACCTGGATGGCCTCGCCGCTGATATAGGACGCGCCGGGGCCGGCCAGGAAGACGGCGACGGAGGCGATTTCCTCGACGCGGCCGAGCCGGCGCAGCGGCAGGCCCTCGATCGCCTTCTCGACCCGCTCGGGTGCGAGGCTCTGCATCATCCGTGTATCGATCAGGCCGGGCGAAATGGCGTTGACGCGGATGCGCGGCCCCAGCTCCTGCGCGAGGCTGCGGGTCAAGGCGAGCACGCCGCCCTTGGCCGAGGCATAGGGCGCATGATCGGCGCTGCCGCGATGGCCGGCCATCGAGGCTATGTTGATGATGCTGCCGCCCTCGCGGATCAGCGGCAGCACGGCTTGCAGGGTCAGATAGACACCATCGAGATTGACCGCGATGCCGCGCGCCCAGTCGCCGGGCTTCAGCGTCGCGAAGGGCAGGTGCTCATAGAGTCCGGCCGAGGTGATGACGGTGTCGAGTGCGCCGAAGCGCTCGGTGAGCTGCCGCGCCAGTTCCGCCGTTTCCTCGCCATTGGCGACGTCATGGCGAAAGACATGGACTTCGGTCGGCAGTTCCTCGGCAAAGCTCCCGAGCGCGTCCGGATTGAGATCGGTGAGCGCGAGCGTCGCGCCCTCCGCCGCAAAGGCGCGCGCGACGGCGCGGCCGATCTCGCCATTGGCGCCGGTGATCAGAACGAAGCTGGGCATGGTTTCCTCCCGTAAACGCTGCGGCTCGCCTAAAGACCAGCCATGCAGAGATATTTGATTTCGCTGTAGTCCTCGATGCCGTGGCGCGACCCCTCGCGGCCGAAGCCCGATTCCTTGATGCCGCCGAAGGGGGCGACCTCGGTCGAGATCAGCCCGGTATTGATGCCGATCATGCCGCACTCCATGGCCTCGGCAACGCGCCAGATCCGGCCGATGTCGCGGCTGTAGAAATAGCCGGCGAGGCCGAATTCGGTGTCGTTGGCCAGCCGGATCGCCTCGGCCTCGTCGGTGAAGCGGAACAGCGCCGCCACCGGGCCGAAGGTCTCCTCCCGCGCCAGCGCCATGTCCGGCGTGCAGCCGGTCAGCACGGTCGGCTCGAAGAAGGTGCCGCCAAGCGCATGACGTTGGCCGCCGGACAGGACTGCGGCGCCATGCTCGACCGCGTTGGCGATGTGTTCCTCGACCTTGTCGAGCGCCGGGACGTCGATGAGCGGTCCCTGCGTCACGCCCGGTTCCGTGCCGGGGCCGACCTTCAGCTGCGCGACGGCGATGGCGAGCCGGCGCGCGAATTCGTCATGGACGCCGTCCTGGACCAGGATGCGGTTGACGCAGACGCAGGTCTGGCCGGTGTTGCGATATTTCGAGGCGATCGCGCCTTCGACGGCCGCATCGAGATCCGCATCGTCGAAGACGATGAAGGGCGCATTGCCGCCGAGCTCCATGGAAAGCTTCTTCAGCGTGCCGGCGCTCTGCGCCATCAAGAGCTTGCCGATCTCGGTCGAACCGGTGAAGGAAAGCTTGCGCACGACAGGGTTTGCGGTCAGTTCGCCGCCGATTTCGCGTGCACTGCCGGTGATGATGTTGATGACACCGGCCGGCACGCCGGCGCGCTGGGCGAGGCGGCCGAGCGCAAGCGCGGTCAGCGGCGTCTGCGAGGCGGGCTTGACGACGAGCGTGCAGCCGGCGGCCAGCGCGGCTGCGGCCTTGCGCGTGATCATGGCCGCCGGAAAATTCCATGGCGTGATCGCGGCGCAGACGCCGACCGGCTGGCGGATGACGAGCAGGCGGCTGTCGGCGCGATGGCTCGGGATGATCTCGCCATAGACGCGCTTGGCTTCCTCGGCGAACCATTCGACATAGGACGCCGCATAGGCGATCTCGCCGCGCGCCTCGGCCAGCGGCTTGCCCTGCTCGCGCGTCATGATCATGGCGAGGTCTTCGGTCGCTGCGAGGATCGCGTCGAACCAGCGGCGGAGGATCGTCGCGCGCTCCTTGGCCGTGCGGGCCCGCCAGGCCGGCAGCGCGCGCTCGGCGGCGGCGATCGCCTCGCGCGTTTCAGCGGCGCCGAACTGCGGCACGCGGGCGATCTCCTCGCCCGTCGCCGGGTCGGTCACGGCGAGCTTCGGCTCCCCCGTCCAGATGCCGTCGATCAGGCACGTGTCACGCAGCAGGTCCGCGTCGATGAGATCCATCGTGTAGCTCCCTTAGAGCATCGGACCGAAAAGTGGAATCCGGGTTTCGGGTCGATCCGATGCGAAAACAAAGAGATAGATCGCCTCTCCGCGTCCGGCTGGACGCGTGGCGATCTAGGCGAGCAGGCGAAGTGGCCGCTCGATCAGATCCTTGAAGGCGGCCAGGTAGCGGGCGCCGATGGCACCATCGACCGAGCGGTGATCGACCGAGAGCGTGCAGTTCATGACCGTCGCGGGGACGATCGTGTCGTCATCGCGCACGACGGCCCGGCGCTTGCCGGCGCCGACCGCCAGAATGCAGCTCTGGGGTGGATTGATGATCGCCGCGAAGGACACGACGCCATACATGCCGAGATTGGAGACGGTGAAGCCGCCGCCCTGATAGTCCTCGGGCTTCAGCTTGTTGGCGCGGGCGCGCCCGGCGAGTTCCTTGATCTCGTTCGAAAGCGTGCCGAGGCTCTTCTCGTCGGCATGGCGCAGGACGGGCGTGATCAGCCCGCCATCCGTCGCCACAGCGACCGAGACGTCGACATCGTCGAAACGGAGGATCGCATCCTCCGTCCACATCGCATTCGCCTCCGGCACGATGCGGAGCGCTTTCGCCGCCGCCTTGATGACGAGATCATTGACGGAAAGCTTGTATTCATCCGCCGCGACGGCATTGAGGTCCGCGCGCAGCGACAGCAGCCGGTCGATCTCGCATTCCACGCTCAGATAGAAATGCGGGACGGTCTGCTTGGATTCGAGCAGACGCCGGGCGATGACACGGCGCATGGCGCTGTGCGGCAGCCGCGTGACCCGCTCGGCGCGTGTCTCGACGGCCGGCGCGGGCGGCGCCTCGGCCACGGACGGGGCGGTTGCCGGCATTGTCGGGGCCGCGGCCAGCGCCCGCTCGACATCGACGCGCACGATCCGCCCACGCGGGCCGCTGCCTTCGAGCGTCGCGAGGTCGATTTGTCCAGCGGCGGCGAGGCGGCGCGCCAGCGGCGAGGCGAGGTGCCGGGGTGGTAAATCGTCGGCGGGCTGTGGCTGGGGTTGTGCCTGGCCGGCCGGCTTAGGATCGGCAGGCGCCACGGGCGGAGCCGGCGGTGTGGCAGGGGTTGCGAGTGTGGGCGCCTGGGAGAGGGTTTCTCCCGGCTGCAGGAGGATGGCGATTGGCGTGTTGATGATGACGCCGCTCGTGCCGGCGGCGACGAGCAGCGCTCCCAGCGTTCCCGATTCAGCGGCTTCCATCTCCATGGTCGCCTTGTCGGTCTCGATCTCGGCGATGATCTCGCCGGCCGCGACGGCATCGCCCTCGGCCTTCAGCCAGCGCGCGAGCGTGCCTTCCTCCATCCCGGCTGAAAGGGACGGCATCAGGATTTCCTTGGGCATCCGAACGCTCCGGATCGAGGATTAGGGAAGGGGACGGCCTTGGCCGGCCATGACGGCCCGCAGGCCGGTTTCGACATCGCCCGCGCCGGCGAAGGCGGCCGTCTCCAGCACCTTCGAGATGCTGGGCGAGGCCTCGCCGCCATGCACGCGCTGCACAGGCTGGTCGAGCCAGTCGAACAGGCGGCTCTCGATTTCGGCTGCGAGCCAGCCGCCATAGGACGTGCCGATCGAGCCCTGTTCCACGACCAGCACATTGCCGGTCTTGCGGATCGAGGCCTCGATCGTGTCCCAATCGACGCCGGCGCGGTCGAGGCTGCGCAGATCGATGATCTCGGCGTCGACGTCCAGTTCCGCGACCTTGTCGAGAACATGCCGGACCATGCCGAGATAGGTGAGCACCGTCACCGCATTGCCCGGGCGCAGCACCTTCGCCTTGCCGAGGGGAATGAAATAGTCGAGGTCGCCCACCGGCGCGGGGCCGCGCGAATTGTAGAGATCGACATGCTCCAGCACGAGCACGGGATCCTTGCAGCGCAGCGCGCTGTTCATCAGCCCGACATAGTCGAACGGGGTCGAGGGCGCGACGATCCGCCAGCCGACCGACGTCGCGAAGATGCCGGCGGGGTCCATCGAATGTTGCGAACCATAGCCCGTGCCCATCGCGACCTTGGTGCGCAGCACCAGCGGCATCTCGCTGTCGCCGCCGAACATGTGCCGAGCCTTGGCGATCTGGTTGAACAGCTGGTCGGCCGCGACCCAGAGGAAATCCGGATACATGAACTCGATGACCGGGATGTTGCGGCCATCCATGGCAAGCCCGCCGGCGAGGCCCGCAAAGGCATTTTCGCTGATCGGCGTGCCGAGCACGCGGTCGGGATAGAGGTCCTTCAGCCCGCGCGTGGCGCCATTGGTGCCGCCCTTGAGGCGGTGGACATCCTCGCCCATCACGACGATGCGCGGGTCCTGTTCCATGCGGCGTTGCATGACGTCGGCGATGACATCGACGAACTTCGCCTCCGGCTCGATCGCGCCGGCAAAGCTCTCCAGTTCGGCCGTGCGCACGCCCTGGAATTCCGAGAGATCGCCGCGAATGCCGAAATCATGGAAGGAGGGGGAGGGCCAGAGCACGGGACGAATCCGCTTCTTGCCGTCGACATCCTCGATCAGTTCGGCAGCGACATCGTCCATCAGCGCCTTGCAGCGCTGGCGCAGCGCGGCAATCGCGTCTTCGCCCAGGATCTGACGCTCCAGCATCACGCGGGCGACGCGGTCGATCGGGTCGCGCGCGCGCCAGGCGGCCTCCTCGGCCTTGCTGCGATAGCCGAAGGCGCTGCCCGGCAGCGGGCCGTTCTGGTGGAAGAAGCGATAGACATCGGCCTCGATGATCGTGGGGCCGCCGCCCGATCGCATGACCTCCAGCGCTTCCTGCGTCGCGAGATAGACGGCGAGCGGGTCCATGCCGTCGACCTTCCAGGACGGAATGGCGAAGGCGCTGCCGCGAGCGGAGAGGCGGGTCTCGGCCGTTGATTCCTCGACCGTGGTCGAGACGGCGTAGCGGTTGTTCTCGACGAAGAAGCAGAGCGGCAGCTTCCACGCGGCGGCAAGGTTCATCGTCTCCAGCACCGAGCCGATATTGATCGCCCCGTCGCCGAAATAGGTGAAGGCGACATCGCCCTGGCCGGCCCGGCGATGGGCGAAGGCGGCGCCGGCCGCCAGCGGCGCGCCGCCGCCGACAATGGCATTGGTGCCGAGATTGCCGGCATCGGCCCAACGCAGATGCATCGAGCCGCCGCGGCCATGGCAGAACCCGTCGGCAAGGCCGAGGATCTCGGACAGGGTCTTGTGCGAGAGATCGCGCACCGAGGACGCCAGATCGGCGGTGGGCGAGAGGCCGTCCGGCTCGATATAGCGCAGCGATTTGGCGAGAAACTGATGATGCGCGCGATGCGAGCCATTGATCTGGTCGGTCGCGCGCAGCGGCAGGGCGGAGCCGACGGCGCCGCCTTCCTGGCCGATCGCCGAATGGGCAGGACCGTGCACGAGGCCCTGTCCGGCGAGTTCCAGCACCTTCTCCTCGAAGGCGCGGATGATCTGCATGGAAGTCAGCAGATTGCCGAGAAAGGCTGGGTCGGCGGCGGCCCAGTCGGCTTCCGTCGCGATCAGCTCGCGCCAGGGCGCCGCCGGGGAGAGATTCTTGTATTCAGGCATCGCGAGCGCTCCGCGGAGATTCAGACGTAGCCGTAAGCCGTCCAGCCACCATCGATGCCGATCGTCTGACCGGTGATGAAGGCGGCGGCGTCGGAGGCGAGGAAGATGGCGAGGTCGGCGATTTCTTCGGGGGCCGCCATCCGCTTCAGCGGCGTGCGGCCGAGAAGGGCGGGCTCGTCCATGCGGCCTTCGGCGATGAGGTCATCGACGAACGGTGTCCGCACATAGCCCGGCGCGATCGTGTTGACGCGAATGCCGTGCTCGGCCCATTCGATCGCCAGGACCCGGCCGAGCATGTCGACGCCGGCCTTGGTGCCGCAATAGCCGGCCCGTCGGGGCGCGGCGACGGTTCCGAACATGGAGCCGAGATTGAGGATCACGCCGCGGCTCCGCGCCGCCATCTTCGCTCCGACGATGCGGGAGACGAGGAACGTGCCCGTCAGGTTGATCGAAACCACCCGCTCCCAATCGGCGAGCGAGAGTTCGAAGGTCGGCTTGTTGCTGGCGACGCCCGCACTGTTGATCAGGAGCTCGATCGGCCCGAGGTCCTGTTCCGCAGCATCCACTGCGCTTTCCACAGCCGTCTCATCCGCAACTGAGCCGACAAAGGGCAGGGCTTCCGTGCCGCTGTCGCGAAGGGCGGCGCAGGCAGCCTCCACGGCTTTCGGATCGATATCGAGAAGCGCCAGCCTGTAGCCGGCAGCGGCAAAGCGTCGGGCGCAGGCGAGGCCAATGCCCGAGCCGGCGCCCGTGATCAGCGCGACAGGGCCTTTCGAGGAAGAAGTCATGCGACGACCGGACGCCTCGGCTGGAACGCCTGCGTCATTGCGCCTGTCATCTTCGCGCCGGGCCCAAAGGCCGTGCGCTGCCGTGCTCTCCACGTCATCCGTTTTCCTCCGTCCTCGATTTCACCGGCTGTCGACCGGCGTTTCGACTTATTGACCGCAGGCTAATCTTTATCAGCTTGTCTGGCAAGCTGATAAAAGCCTGTATCGGCTTGTTGGAGCGCGGGAAACGTCCTCTCAGGGGGCGGGTGGATCAGGACCGGCAGGCTGATTTGAGCCGGACGCGTCAGCTGTTGCGTCGTGCTGGCGGCTCTTGGCGGAGGGGCTGGTGCAGACAGAGCCATGAGGGGCGCGCGCGGACGGGCTGGGCCACGTCACGAGGCATGCCGGCCGGGGAAAGGCACGGTGATCACCGAGAGGGATGGCGGCACTCTTCGCCGGCCGCGCGCGTCGCGGGGAGGGCCATGTCGCCGATGATCTCGACGTCTGGACGGAGATGGACGGCGATCGACCCTCGCTTCACGCGCGGCGTCGGATGTCGGCTTCGTTCAGTCAAATGGGGTTGGATATCTGCCGGGCGGCGGCTCCGGCCAGCCGATCGGACTGGCGCGCCGAGGCCCAGATTTTCCAGCGGCTACCCGACCGGGCGGCCGCTGGAGAGCATGGTGCGTTTTGGGGCGGCCTCAGCCGAAAATCTTCTCGCCGGCCACCCAGGTTTCCGAGACCTTGATCTTCATGATCTCGTCGGGCGCCACCTTGAACGGGTCCTGCTCCAGGATCACCAGATCGGCCTCCTTGCCCGTTTCCAGCGTGCCGATGCGATCGGCCTGCCCGATCTGGGCTGCGGCCGAGGCGGTGACCGCGCGGATCGCTTCCTCGACCGTGACCGCCTGGTCGGGGCCGACGATGGAGTTGTCGACGATGCAGCGGCGCGTGACGGCAGTCTGGATCAGCCGCAGCGGGCCGAGGGGCGAGCAGGGAGCGTCCGTGTGCAGCGTAAAGGGCAGCTCCTCCTTCACGCAGGCTCCCGCCGGGTCCATGAACGCCGCGCGCTCCGGGCCGAAGAGCTGGTCGCGATAGGCCGCGCCATAGAGATAGACGTGGTTCATCAGGAAGCTCGGCTCCACGCCCAGCTTCTTCATGCGTGCGAGCTGGTCCGGGCGTGCGAGCGTGGAATGCTCGATGCGATTGATGCCGGTCGGCGGATTGGCGCCATAGGCCGCCTCGATGGCGTCGAGCGCCGAATCGATGACGGCGTCGCCATTGCAGTGGATCTGCACCGGCCAGCCGGCTTCCTTGATCGCCGCGACCATGGTCTTGAGTTCGGCCGGCGTGTAGTTGGGATTACCCTTCCAGTCCGTGCCGAGATAGGGAATGGTCTGCGCGCCGGTCTTGGTCTGGTTGGAGCCATCGCCGACGATCTTGATGCCATAGAGCGAGAAGCGCGAATTGGGGAAGAGCGTCGCCGTGGCGCCTCGGCCGAGATCCCGGTAGGCGTCGCCGGCCTTCATGTCGTCATACATGATGCTCGCGCTCAGACGGCCGGTTCCGCTGGCGGTGAGCTTGACCAGCCCTTCGATCCATTCGGGCTGGACCGTGCCGGGCTCATGCGTCGTGGTGTTGCCGAGCGAGGCGCTCAGCTTGAAGTAATCGGTCATCGCCTTGGCGAAGATCGCCGGCGTGATCTTCGGCAGGCCGAAGGGCACCACCTTCAGCATGGCGCTTTCTTCGTAGATGAGGCCGTTCAGCTTGCCGTCGGCGTCGCGTCCGAAATGCCCGCCGCCGGGCAGCGCGCCGATATCCTGCGGGATCTGCGCCACCTTGAAGGCGGCCGCATTGGCCGCCCCATCATGCATGTTGATGTACCAGATCATGATCGGCCGATCCTTCGACACGCCGTCGAGCTCGGCCATCGAGAGGTCGCCACCCTGCAGCAGATTGTCGAAATTATAGCCCATCAGCCATTCGCCGGCCGGCAGCTTGGCGTCGAGCGCCTTGAGGCCGGCGATCAGATCGGCGCGGGTAGGATAGGTCGCGTAGCCGACATCAGCCAGCAATTCGCTGAACAGGGCGACGAAGCACGTATGCTGGTGGGGATCGATGAAGCCGGGCAGGAGCGTGCGCCCGCCGAGATCGACGATCTTGGTCGTCGCGGTCTGCAATGCGGCCATGTCGGACTGGGAGCCGACGGCCACGATCTTGCCGCCCCGGACGGCGAGCGCCTCTGCGCGCTTCGGTCCCGCGGCCGACATCGGAATGATCGTGCCGCCCTGGAAGATCACATCCGCAGCGCCCGTCGTTTCGGCAAGCGCACGGCCCGACGGCAGGGCGAGACCGGCCACGCCGGCCGCAGCGCCCGCCAGGGCCATGAAGGCCCGTCGCGAAGGCCCATCCTGCGATCCCGGCTCCGCAGCGGAACTGGACCATCCGCTATAGAGGCTCTTGTTGGTAAAGAGCGTTCCCACACAGACGCGGCACATGACGGGCTTCCTCCGAAGTTCCCTTGATCGGGCATTGGCTTGCAAGGAGAGCCTTCCCACGTTTTCACGAACGTGGAAAAGCTCCCTGCTTCTTGTTGGTCGGCGCCTTCATTGCGCCTGATGGTCGCTCGAGCGTCGGACGCGTCCTAGCCGAGCAGGCCTCCGAGCTTGGGCGTGATCGGCACCACGATAACGCTCGTGCCCTTGAAGTCGAGAGCGGCTTTGAAGGCGCTCGACAGTTCCTCGATGGTCTTTGCGCTCGACGTATTGGCACCATAGCCCTTGCCCAGCGAGACGATATCGAGGCCCGGCAGGTCGAGGCCCGGGACATTGGGTGTGTTCTCGAGTTCGGCAAACTGTTTCAGGATGCCGTATTCCTCGTTCTGCAGAACCACATAGATCAGATGGGCCTTCTGGCGGACGCCGGTGTAGACGCCCTGCACCGAATACTGGAACGAGCCGTCGCCCATGATGCAGAGCACGGGGCGGTTGCGGCCGCTATCCCGCTCGGCGAGCGCAAGACCCACGGCGGCGGGAACCGTCCAGCCGAGCGCGCCCGAGGCGAAGGCATAGGAGACGTCGGGCTTGCGGACGCGGATCTGGTCCTGAAGCTGCGGGATGTTGGAGGGCGATTCCTGCGTCAGCACGAAATCGTCCGGAAGCAGCCCGTTCAGCGTGGCGAACACAGCGGCCGGCGTCAGCGGCAATTCGTCGGACGGGATTTTCGGGGCGGCGCGCAGCGATGCGCCGGCAAAGGCGGAGCGAGCCTCCACCAGCGGCAGTAGCGCTTCCAGGAACAGGCCGGCATCGCTGACCAGGCTGTCGCCGACCGCCGCCTTGGCTGCGGCATTGGCGTCGTCGGTGACGTGGATGAGCTCGGCCCCCTCCGGCAGATAGGAGCCGGGAACATAGGGGTAATAGCGGAACACGGGGGCGCCCACGACGACGATCAGGTCGTGGCCCTTGAGCAGGCCGCTGAGCGGCCCGATGGCCGGCGGCAGCGGGCCCGCAAACTGCGGATGGGTCTCGGGGAATGGCGGCCGCTCGCAGAAGGGCGACGTCCAGACGGGGACGCCGAGACGTTCGGCCAAAGCGATGCCGTCCGCCCAGACATCGGCGCCACCGCGCGCCATGTCGGCGCCATAGACCAGGACCGGCGACTTCGCCTTGTTGATCCGGGACGCGAATTCTTCGACCCGCGCCGGATCGGGGCCGATACGGGTCGAGACCGTGCGCCGCAGCTCGATTTCGTCCATCGGCTGGTCCCAATCGTCCAGCGGCAGCGACAGATAGACCGGCCCGGCCGGCTCCTGGACAGCGGTGGCATAGGCCCGCATGAAAGCGCCGGGCACGTCCTGCGCGCGGGTCGGCTCATAGGCCCATTTCACCCAGGGGCGCGGCAGCATGGTGGCGTCGATATTGGTCAGCATCGGCTCGATCAGCAGCATGTCGCGCGTCTGCTGGCCGGCCGTGATGATCAGCGGGGTCTTGTTGAGATAGGCGGTGAGAATGGCGCACATGGCGTTGCCCGTGCCGGCGCCAGTATGGAGGTTCACGATCACCGGCTTGCGCAGCCCCTGCGACAGTCCGTCGGCAATGCTGACGACGCTCGCCTCCTGCAGGGCCATCACATAATTGAAATCATCCGGGAAATTCTTGAGGAATGGCTCTTCCGTAGACCCGGGATTGCCAACCACCGTGGTCAATCCCAGCTGACGCAAGAGATTGAACGTTACATCCTTCACCGTCGACATCGAAGTCCCCCCAATCTTCGTGGCGCCGAGACGCGATCCCCGACCGCGCTCTCGACGCGCCCCGGCACCTTAGGCCGGGCCACGTGAACGATTCATTTCGGACCAGGCACATTCTCACGAGCCGATGCCCGTCGCAAAGATGGCCGGCCAATCACGTCGCAGTCTCAGCCGAGGGCGCGCTCGCGGTCGAATTCGGGAAGATCGTCGAGGCCTGGAACAGCGAGAAGACGATCGACATCGAGATCGCGCGACCTTAGGCTTTCGCGCCACATGTCGGCGAGGCAAGACGAGGAGCCAGCCAGGTTATGTCCGCATCGGAACTCTCCGATGGCGGGGCGATACGCCTCCGCTTCCATGGCGCGACCGAAATGGTCACGGGCTCGTGCTATGCGCTCGAAACACCGCAGGCCCGCATTCTGGTCGACTGCGGCATGTTCCAGGGCTCCAAGACCGAGAAAGAGCTGAATTACAGGGCGTTTCCCTTCGATCCCGGTGCCCTGGACGCGGCGATCCTCACGCATGCCCATATCGATCACAGCGGCCTGTTGCCGAAGCTGGTGAAAGACGGATTCACGGGTTCGATCCTCGCGACGCGCGCGACCGTGGACCTCTGTTCGGTCATGCTGCCCGATTCCGGCCATATCCAGGAGACGGAGGTCCTGCAGCTCAACCAGCGCAACGCCCACCGTGGACTGCCGGCGGTCGCCCCGATCTACGACGTGCAGCAGGCGATCGCGACGCTGGCCCAGTTCAGGCCGGTCGACTATGCCGCATGGACGCCGGTCGCCGACGGGATTCGGGCGCGGTTCTGGAATGCCGGCCATCTGCTCGGCTCGGCCTCGGTCGAGGTCGAGATCGCGCAGGGTGGCGGCAAGCCGCTGAGGCTGCTCTTCTCCGGCGATATCGGGCCCGGCCACAAGCTGTTTCAGGCTGAACCGGACGCGCCGCAGGGCTTCGACTACGTCGTCTGCGAGTCGACCTATGGCGACACCGATCGCGAGGAGGTTTCGCCTGAGCGGCGGCTGCACGTCCTGCGGAGCGAGGTCAAGGCGGCGATCAGAACGGGAAGCGGCGCGTTGCTCATTCCCTCCTTCGCCGTCGAACGGACGCAGGAACTGCTGGTCGATCTCGTTCACCTGATGGAGAGCGGCGATATCCCGACGATCCCGATCTTCATCGATTCGCCGCTCGCGACCAAGGCGAGCGCCGTCTTCGGTGAGCATGCCGGAGAAATCGTCGGCGGCGACGCGCTGCAGCGGGCGCTCGGCGCCCGCAATGTGCACTTCACCGAGACGGTGGAACAGAGCAAGGCGATCGGCCGGATCCGCAGCTTCTATATCGTCATCGCGGCGAGCGGGATGTGCGATGCCGGCCGCATTCGTCACCATCTGAAGGACTGGCTCTGGCGCGAAGAAGGGACTGTTCTGCTGGTCGGCTTCCAGGCGCAGGGTACGCTCGGGCGCATTCTGCTCGATGGCGCATCGCGCGTGCGGCTGATGGGCGAGGAGATCGTGGTTCGCGCGCGGATCCGTTCGATCGACCTCTATTCGGGCCATGCCGACGCGCCGGAACTGGCGGCGTGGATCGCGGGCAGGCGCCCGATCGGCGGAAACATCTTCCTGACACATGGGGAGAAAGGGGCGATCGACGCGCTGAAGGATCGGCTGCACGGTTTGCCGGATGACACGCAGATCGTCGTTCCCGTGCTCGACGAGGCCTTCGAACTGACCGGGGGCGTGGCCCGACCCGTTCCGGGCGAAGCTCCCGCGCGGATTGCGCTCGAATCCGTCGGTCGTCTCGATTGGCACAATGATCTCTCGAAGCTGATCCTCGACGTCAACGACGCGGTTCACCAGGCGGCCGATGATCGCGCCAAGCGGGTGATCCTCCGCCGCCTTCGCCGGGCGCTGACGGACTCCTGACCGGCTGCTCCGAGCCTGCCGGCTAGCGTGCCGAAGGACAGACGACCCATGGTCTTGATGCACGTCAATGCGGCGATACGAGAAATAGCCAGTCTGTCCTGAACGTCGAGATCTTCGTTTCTTGCAAGGCGGCCAAGGAAATTGTTCGTCGAACGATGACAATGGCCCGTCAGGCGGTCGGTTCTTGTTGCCGATCTGTCTCTCGCAGACCAAAATTACGTCCGATCCCGGCAGCGCATGAGTCTCCGCAACCAGCAGACGGCAGGCAAGCATGTCTATCAAGGATATTATCGTCAGCGTCGACCTTTCCGATACCGGCCGCGAACGCATGCTCTTCGCCATGGACATCGCACAGTCCCATGGCGCGTTCGTCACCGCCTTCTACACATCGCCGACCGTCTCGGCAGGCGAGGGCGCCCCGGACGAGATCGCCCAGGCGGTCGAGGCCGCGTTCGACCTGCAGCTGCGCACGCGCGAGCTTGCCGGCGCCTGGATGTTGAGCGACGAGCCGGTGGCCGATGATCTGATCACCCAGATCAGGCATGTCGACCTGGCGATCCTGGGATTGGGCTCGCCCGACAATGACGATCGGAATCCGCAGGGCTTCCGGATTGCCGATGTCGTGCGCTCCTGTGGCCGACCGATCCTGGCGGTTCCCATCAGCCGCCTCTCCAGCAGCCGGTTTTCCCGCGTGCTCGTCGCATGGGATGGCAGCCGGGAGGCGACCCGGGCGCTGCATGATGCGATCCCGCTGCTGCGGGGCGCGGAGACGATCCAGATCGCCTCGATCGGCTCCGTGGAGCGCGCCCAGCCGGAACTCATCGTGCAGCATCTCGCCCGGCATGGACTGACCGCGGTGATGGATACGACGCCGCCTTACGAATTCGAAATCGGCGCTGAACTGCTGCAGAGGGCGGCCATGGACGAGGTCGATCTGGTGGTCGCCGGTGCCTACGGCCATTCGAAGTTCGGCGAGAGCCTCTTTGGCGGCGCGAGCGATACGCTGCTGCATCAGATGCTCGTCCCGGTCCTGCTCTCGCACTGAGGCCGATGCGCCGGGCCATCTCACGCGGTGAGGGCCCGGCGGCGGCTTATCGAAAGTCCCCGCGCGACATCGCGTATGCACGCGGCCGACCGAAGCCGAGATCGTCCCGTGCCATTCCGGCTGAGGGCGGCCGTGCACGGCCGCGTAAACGCCGCCGCGTCCGTGCCGTCAGAGTCCGAACGGGTATGTTTCGTCCTCGCCCGCGCTGACCTGCCCCGGCAAGGGGATCACGGCATGCGTGGTGTCGAACCAGGCGAAGGCATCATATTGCTGGGGCAGGATCGCATAGCTGTAGTGGCTCCAGCGTTCGGTGTCGGGCCGGTAGATGACGCCGATATAGCGCTCGAGCCGAGGGTCGGCCAATTCGCGGCGGAGCTCATCATGCTGTCCCGGTCTCAGATCGACCAGGAAGCGTTCCTGGCCGGTTTCGTGGCAGAGCGCTTCATAGCTGTCGGGCCGGGACGGCCTTACGGTCTTGACCTCCATCGGCGCATCCCATTCGGAAGCGGCGGCGACGGTGCCGGCATGCGTGCCGAACCCGATCAGGCTTGCGTCGCTGCCATATGTCTCGCGGCATAGCTGGCCGATGTTGAGCTCGCCACGCTCCCGGCCCATCTCGGTGAAACGCGCGTCTCCAATATGCGAATTGTGCGCCCAGACGACGGCCTTGGCGTCCGGACCGGCCTGCGCCAGAATGTTCTTCAAGGTTTCGAACATGTGCCGGTCGCGCAGGTTCCAGGATTCGCGCGCGCCATAATACATGGCCCGATAATAGCGCTCCGCATCTGCGACCACGCGCGCATTCTGCGCCGCGTCGAAAAAGCGCTCGCCATCGTGGCGGGCGTAGCGCAACTCCTTCTGCAGCAGTTCGACGAGAATGCGCGTCACCGGCACTTCGCAGAGCGCATAGCCCTCGGTCAGCGCGGCGCGCCCATAGGCGGCCGGCTCGAGCGACCAGGGCGAAAGGCAGGCATAGCGGGCGCGCGCGATCTTCGCCGCATCGGGATCGATCCGGTCGAGATAGGCGAGCACCGCCGAGATCGATGCCGTCATGCTGTAGAGGTCGAGCCCATAGAACCCGACCCGATCCGCCGGGGGCCTCGCGGCATTGTGGTTGCGCAGGAAGCCGACGAAGTCATCGACATCCTTGTTGCGCCACATCCAGCTCGGAAAGCGGGTGAAGGGCGACGAGTTCATGGGTTGGCGCGGATGTCGCCGGACATAGCGATCGATCGCGGCGGCGTCGGGCCAATCGGCCTCCACGGCCACGATGGTGAAGCCATGGCGCTCGATCAGGCGACGCGTGATGGCGGCCCGGGCGCGGTAGAATTCCGACGTGCCGTGCGACGCCTCGCCGAGCAGGACGATCCGCGACTGACCGAAGCGGTCAAACGCGGCGGCGAATTCGGGATCGTCGAGCGCCGGCAAGGGCTCGGCCGCCGCCTTGAGCAGGGCGGCCGATGAGGGGACCTGCTTCAGCGGCGGCGCAAGCGCATGCGGCTGCGCGGCCGGCGCGAGATAATGCTGGAACCAGGCGCTCGCCAATTCGGTCACGGCTTCGAGCGCGCCGGGCTCCTCGAACAGATGGTTGGCGTTCGGAACGATCTTGAGCAGCTTCTCGCATCTCAGCATGGCGAGCGCCTTGCGGTTGAGATCGAGGACCTGATGGTCGTTGCCACCGACGATGAGCAGGCTCGGCGCGGCGACTTCGGCCAGCCGGGCAGCGGCGAGATCGGGCCGGCCGCCACGGGACACGACCGCGGCGACGCGACCGCGCAGTTCCGCCGCGGCGAGCATGGCCGCACCGGCCCCCGTGCTCGCTCCGAACAGGCCGAGCGGCAGATCGGCGAGATCCGGCTCCGCGCTGATCCAGAGGGCAGCCTCCACCAGCCGTTCGGCCAGGAGCGGAATGTCGAAGACGTTGCGCCGGTCCTTTGCCTCTTCCTGCGTGAGCAGGTCCAGGAGAAGGGTCGCGAAGCCCTGGCTGTGCAGGGTTTCGGCAACCGCGATGTTGCGCGGGCTCAGGCGGCTCGAACCGCTGCCATGGGCAAACAGAACAATGCCGCGCGGATCGGCGGGCACGCGGAGATCGCCGGCGAGGCCGAGCGGCGGCACCTTGATCTGGCGCGGGTCCGCCGGCGCCGGCGCGGGCTGAGCGGTGCCTTGGCCATCCACCCAGCCCTGGCGCAGCAGGCCGATCGTCTCTTCGTCGGAAAGCTGGTGGAAATCTCCGTAGAAGGCGCCGACACCGGCAAATTGCACGGCGGGATGAAGGCAGACGACGAGGTCCGCATAGTTGGCCATCTCGTCCAGGGTCGATTTCGGCGCGACCGGAATGGCAAGGATGGTCCGCGTGGCGCCCCGGCGCTTGATCGCAATGAGGGCCGCCTTGGCCGTCGCGCCCGTGGCAAGCCCGTCGTCGACGATGATGGCGGTATGTCCTCTCGGATCGACCCGTGGCCGATCGCCGAGATACCGGCTGCGGCGCCGTTCCAGCTCCTGCAACTCGCGCTCGCGCGCCTGGTCCAGGAAGACGTCGTCCGCCCGCGACGTCCGCTTCACTTCCTGGTTGATCACGATCTCGGGCGGCTCGCCCTCGACCAGGGCGCCCAGGGCCAGCTCCGGCGCTCCGGGGGCGCCGATCTTGCGCACGAGTATGAGATCCAGTGGCGCCTCGAGGGCGCGCGCGATCTCCAGCGCCACGGGCACGCCACCGCGCGGCAGCGCGTAGACGACAGGACGATCGAGGGACATTGCCGACAGTCGCGCCGCGAGTTGCTGGCCGGCGTCGAAACGGTCGCGAAACGTGAAATACGAGCCTGCCATGCTGCTACCCCTTTCGTTGACGGGATATCCTGCATTGAGCTTGCACACCCGCCAGAGAGCAGAAGGCGGCGGGATGGCTGCTTGGTCCAACTCCCATATTCGCCTGTCCGGGCGAGCCTGTTCTTGTCCTGGATCAATCTGCATCGGCCTGAGTGCCGTCGGCCGAAGATATTCCCCGTCTCGCCCGCGGGGGTGGGGTTCCGATCAAGTCGCTGGCTTCAAGGGGAGGGCGGCGCGGTGGGCTTCTCCGAGTGCGATGATGCCCCGGTGCATCATCGGCTCCGTGGCGCCGGCATAGCCCAGCAGGAGGCCCTGCCTCGGCGAGCCGTGGCGGTACTGGATCGACAGGGGCGAAATGCTCATGCCGCGGAGGCGCGCTTCGGCGGCGATGGCGTGATCGTCCAGCCCGTCCGCGAGCATGCCGACCATCTGGATGCCGCTCTCGCCCGGAACGATGCGTAGCCAATCGGCGAGCTCCGCCTCGCAGAGGCTGCGGAAGGCCTGGCGGCGCGTGGCATAGAGTCTGCGCATGCGGCGGAGATGGCGGGCCATGTGGCCCTCTTCGATGAAATCCGCCAGCGCCGCCTGCAGGATCAGCGGCGCGAACTGGCCGGTGATGCTGAGCGCGCGGGCCATGCCGTCGGCGAGCCGGCGCGGCAGGACCATGAAGCCGAGGCGAAGGGCCGGGAACAGGATCTTGGCGAAGGTTCCGACATAGACGACGCGCTCGGTCGTGTCGGCGCCCTGCATGGCCGGGATCGGCTGGCCGTGGAAGCGGTATTCGCCGTCGAAATCATCCTCGATGATCCAGGCGTCGCGCGTATCGGCGATCTCCAGCAGGCGCAATCTCTGGTCCATGCGCATGGTCGCGCCCATCGGGTGCTGGCAGGAAGGTGTGACGTAGATCAGGCGCGGTGCGGCGCCGGCAGGCTCCTCGATATCCCAGCCGTTCTCATTGACATGAAGCGGCGCGAATTGCGCGCCCGCCGCCGTGAAGGCCGCATGCGCTCCATAATAGCCCGGCTCTTCCATCCAGACGGTGTCGCCCGGATCGAGCAGGAGCCGCGCCAGCAGGTCGAGCGCCGCCTGCGCGCCCGTCGTCACGACGATCTGCTCCGGCGAGCAGCGCACGCCGCGCGAGGCCTTCAGATAGTTGGCGATCGCGATGCGCAGCTCGGGATGGCCCGTCACATGATAGGTGCCGAAGAGCGTGCCGCGCGCGAAGCGCGCATGTTTGGCGACGAGCCGCCCCCAGGTCGAGAACGGGAAACTGTCCGCGTCCGGCATGCCGGGATGGAAGGCGAGCTGGCCCGGCGTTCCGTGATGAACGGGCTGCTGGATCATCAGATCGCCCCGCCTGGAGATCCGGTGCACCGGAACGGCCGGTGCCGACGGCAGATCGCCCGCCGCGCCGGTCGGCAGGTCGACCACCATCGGCCGCGCGCCCTGGCGCGGGAGGATGTAGCCCTCCGTCGCGAGCTGGTCATAGGCGACCGTCACCGTGTTGCGGGCAATGGCGAGATCGCCGGCGAGCGCGCGCGTCGATGGCAGCGCGCTGCCGGCGGCGAGCGTGCGGTCCTGGATCAGGCCGCGCAGCGCCTCGTAGAGCTGACGGTGCAGCGGCACGGCCGATGTCCGCGAGAGCATCAGCGATTCAAGCGGAAAACTCTGGCGCAATGCGCGGTCTCCTGCCGGGTAGATCGGGGCTCCCATGGTTGGTTCGATGGGGATCAGCTGTCAACTGGATCCTTCGTTTTGACTGAAACTGGCTCTCGCGATGGGGACAGATCGCCCTAGGATCAAGCTCTGTTCACAGTCCCGGATGGTTATTCCATGAGCGTCAAGCTGGGTATCAACCCCATCACCTGGTCCAATGACGATGATCCCTCGCTCGGTGGCGATACGCCGCTCGAGGTCTGCCTGGCGGAAACGCGGCAGGCCGGGTTTCGCGGTACCGAGCTCGGGGGCAAGTTCCCGCGCCAGAGCGCCGAACTGGGGCCTATCCTCGCCGGCCATGAGCTCGAGCTGGTCTCGGGCTGGTATGACGGGCGGATCCTGGAGCGCAGCGTCGACGAGGAATTCGCGGCCATCACCCCGCATCTGACGCTGCTGCGCGATCTCGGCGCCCGTCACGTCGTCTATGCCGATACGTCGCGCGGCCGGCTCGACGCGATCCGGCAGCCGATTTCCGATCGCCCGAAGCTCGCTGAGGGCGAATGGCGCGATTACGGCATCAAGATCACCGCGCTCGCCGAACGCATGGCCGATTTCGGCGTGCGCATGGCGTTCCATCACCATATGGGCACGATCATCGAGACCGATGCCGAGATCGACGCGTTGATGGATCATACCGGGGAGGCCGTCGGCCTGCTCTACGACACCGGCCATTGTGTCTTCTCCGGCGGCGATCCCGAGGCTCTGCTGGCGCGGAACATCGACCGCGTCGTCCATGTCCATTGCAAGGATGTACGGCCGGACATTCTGGCGCGGGCGCGCGCCGAGGACTGGAGCTTCATGGCTGCCGTCCTCGCCGGGATCTTCACCGTGCCGGGCGATGGCTCGGTCGACTATCCGACGCTCCTGAAGCGGCTCGCCGATCACGGCTATGCCGGCTGGCTGGTGGTCGAGGCCGAGCAGGATCCGGCCAAGGCCCATCCGCTGACCTATGCCACGATGGGCCACGACAATCTGCTGCGGCTCGCCCGCGCGGCCGGCTTCACCGTCGAGGAGCGCGCCGGATCATGAGCGAGGCGGCCGCGCGGCTTCCGGGACTGATCGTGAACATTGACGACCTCGGCATGTGCCATGGCGCCAATGTCGCGTTCCTGGAGCTTTTCGCGCGTGGCCGCTGCGATTCCGGCTCGGTGATGGTGCCGTGCCCCTGGTTCCTGGAGATCGCCGAAGCCGGGGCTGCCGATCCGGCGCTCAAGCTCGGCGTGCACGTCACGCTGACGGCCGAGAAGGCGCATTATCGCTGGCGCCCCCTGACGGCGCCGCCGAAAAGCTCCGGCCTCGTCGACGATGACGGCTATTTCCACGGCGATCCGCAAACCGTGCGCCGGCGCGCCGTTCCCGAGGCCGTCGAGGCCGAGATGCGGGCGCAGATCGAGATGTTCTTGAGGCACGGACTCAAACCGACGCATTTCGACCCGCATCAGGATACGGTTCTGGCGCCGGAGTTCTTTCCGATCTACGTCGCGCTCGGCCGGGAATATGGGGTTCCCGTGCTGTTTCCGCGCAACCTCGCCAGTCACGATTCGATCGATGGCATCGGTCCGGTGGACGAGGCGGCCTATATCGCCGCCGCGCTGGAGCTCGAGGCGTCGGGCGAACCCGTCGCCGACAGCATCCGCGAGACGCCCTGGCATCGCGACCAGCCGGCGGAGGCGCGTTATCGCGCCCTGTTCGCCGATATCGGGCCGGGTCTCACCTTCATGGCGATGCATGCCAATGCGCCCGGCGAGATCGAGGCGATCGAGCCTCGGTCGGCCGCAATTCGTACCGAAGAATATGACGTCCTGCGCGCCGAGGGGCCGATCGACTGGATCGACGGCCTCAAGGTGCGGCGCGGCACCCTAACCGACTTCCGGACGGTCTCGCCCTGAGGCGAGGCCGGAAATCGCTCCCCGAACCTGCGGCGGAGGTGCGAACCGGGCTTGAGAGCGCAGGCACACCGACAGAGGGACAGATCCATGCGAAATATGTTCAAGGTCAGATGCCTGGCGGCCGCGGCGCTGCTCGCGACGGCATTCACGGGCGCCCTGCCGGCTTCGGCACAGCTGAAACCGGCCGCCGATGTCCGTATCGTCTTCGTGACGCACGGCCAGGCCAACGACAATTACTGGACCGTGGTCAAGAACGGCCTGACGGCGGCAGCCGCGGCGATCGGCGCCAAGGTCGACTATCAGGCGCCGACCACCTTCGACGTGGTCAAGATGGGCCAGATGATCGAGGCCGCCACGGCCTCCAAGCCGGACGGCCTCGTCGTGACAATTCCCGACGCTGCCGCCCTCGAAGCGCCGATCAAGGCGGCCAAGGCCGCCGGCATTCCGGTCGCCGTCATCGATACCGGCCTGGAACAGGTCAAGCCGTGGGGGCTCGATCTCTATATCGGCGGCGGCGCGGAATATCCGAACGGCCTCAATGCCGGCAAGCTGCTCGGCAAGTCCGGCGTGAAGGTCGCGATGTGCGTCAATCATGAAGTCGGCAATGTCAGCCAGGACGAGCGCTGCCGCGGCCTGACGGACGGGCTGAAGGAGACCGGCGGCAAGGTCGAGGTCGTCGCCGTCACGCTCGACCCGACGGAGGCGACGCGTCGTGTCGAAGCCTTCATGAGCTCGCACAAGGATGTCGACGGCATGGTGCTGCTCGGGACCTCACTGGTCGGGCCGATGCTTTCCATGCTCGACGAGCGTGGCATGGCCGGCAAGCTCAAGATCGGCGTCTTCGACCTTTCGCCGGAAGTGCTGGATGCGATCAGCGCGGGCACGATCCTCTTCGGCCTCGACAACCAGCAGGTGCTGATGGGCTATCTGCCGGTCGCCGTCCTGACCGCCAAGGCGATGTTCGGCACGATCCCGACCGACAACATCATCACGGGGCCGATGCTGGTCACCAAGGATACGGCCCAGGCCGTCAAGACACTGAGCCAGCAGGGCTTCCGCTAGGCGTCCGGGCGGCTGCAGCCGCGCTGCGGCCGCCCTGGGCTTCAGGCATAAACGGATATTCCATCATGACACATGATCTGGCATCGGATCCGGCTGCGGCCGCCGTCAGTGCGCAGAATGCGCGCGCCCGCCGTCGCGGTGGTTTCGCGGCCCGCATGCTGCGGCGGCCGGAACTGGGCGCGTTCGGGGCGACGATCTTCGTCTTCCTGTTCTTTGCCGTGACGGCAGGCGACAGTGGCCTGTTCAGCGTCCTCGGCATCACCAATTTCCTGCAGGTCTCCGCGCAGCTCGGCATCCTCTCGGCGGCCGTGGCGCTTCTGATGATCGGCGGCGAGTTCGACCTTTCGCTCGGATCGATGATCGGCTTTGCCGGCATCATCATCGGCATTTGCGTGGTCCAGTTCGGGCTGCCGATCTGGCTCTCGGTCATCATCACCTTCCTCGTGGCGATCGTCATCGGCGCGCTGAACGGGCTTCTGGTCACGCGCACGCGGCTGCCCTCCTTCATCGTGACGCTCGCGAGCTATTTCGTGCTGCGCGGCCTCAGCCTCGTGGTGACGCGCATGCTCACCGGCCGCACGCAAATCCCCTACATCACCAAGGATACGACCGAGGGCACCTTCGTCTCGCTGTTCGCCGGCAAGTTCGGCCGCGGCTTCTTCACCTGGCTCGGCCATATGGGCTGGATCGATCTCCGGCCCGACGGCCTGCCCGTCGTGCAGGGGCTGCCCATGTCGGTCGCATGGTGGATCGGCTTGACCGCGCTTGCGACGTGGATCCTCGTCCGGACGCGCTTCGGCAACTGGATCTTCGCCGTCGGCGGCGACATCGGCGCGGCGCGCAATGTCGGCGTGCCGGTCGAGAGGGTGAAGATCATGCTCTTCATCGGAACGGCCTGTGCCGCGACGCTGTTTGCGACGATCCAGGTGCTCGAGGCGGGATCGGCCGATGTTCTGCGCGGCACGCAGAAGGAGTTCGAGGCGGTGATCGCGGCCGTGATCGGCGGCAACCTGCTCACGGGCGGATATGGCTCGGCGATCGGCGCCATGTTCGGCTCGCTGATCTTCGGCACCGTGCAGATGGGCATCTTCTATACCGGCGTCGACAATGACTGGTTCATGGTCTTCCTCGGCCTGATGGTCCTGGTCGCCGTGCTCTTCAACAATTATGTGCGCCGCAAGGCGACGGAGGCGCGATGATGGCCGTGCTCTCGAAATCCGACCGGCCCCTGATCGAACTCGATCAGGTCGGCAAGCAGTTCGGCTCCGTCGTCGCCCTCAAGGACATCACCTTCGCCGCGCGCCCCGGCACGGTACATTGCCTGCTCGGCGACAATGGCGCCGGCAAGTCGACCCTGATCAAGATCCTGTCCGGGGTCCATCAGCCGACGGCCGGCGAAATGCGGATCGATGGCGAGCCGATCGTCCTCACCTCGCCGCGGCAGGCGCTCGACAAGGGCATCGCCACGGTGTTCCAGGATCTCGCCATGATCCCGCTGATGTCGATCACGCGGAACTTCTTCCTCGGTCGCGAGCCGACGAGAGGCAGATTCCTGCTGCGCCGGATCGACATGCGGCACGCCGACGAGATCGTCTATGAGCAGCTGTCGCAGATGGGGATCAATGTGCGCGATCCGCAGCAGGCGGTCGGCACGCTTTCGGGCGGCGAGCGGCAATGCGTGGCCATCGCGCGCGCCGTCTATCATGGCGCCCGCATTCTGATCCTCGACGAGCCGACATCGGCGCTCGGCGTGCATCAGGCCTCGATCGTGCTCCGCTACATCGCCCAGGCGCGCGAACGCGGCATTGGCGTGATCTTCATCACGCACAACATCCACCATGCCTATCCGATCGCCGACATGTTCACGCTGCTCAACCGCGGCAAGGCGCATGGCACCTTCGCCAAGTCCGAGATCAGCGAGGCCGAAGTGCTCGACCTCATGGCCGGCCGGCGCGATCTGAAGCATCTCGACGCCGAACTCGCGCGTCCCGCGCCGCAGGCCTGACCAGGCCTGCCGCACTCTTTCCCTGACAGGATCATGATGACGACAATGAAGCGGCTCAAGATAGGCGTCGCCGGCGGTGGCCTGATCGCCCAGGTCGAGCATATTCCAAACCTGCTGGCGCTTGCCGACCGATTTGAACTGGTGGCGGTCAGCGATCCCTCGGCCAAGGTCCGCGCGGGGCTTGCCAGTCGCTTCGGGGTCGTGACGGTCGCAGATGTGAGCGACCTTTTCGGCCTCGGGCTCGATGCCCTGCTGATCGCGACGCCCGATTCCTGGCATGGCGAAATTGCCGGCGCGACCCTCGAAGCGGGCCTCGCCGTCTTCTGCGAGAAGCCGCTCTGCTACGGCGTCGCCGAACTCGATGCGCTCGCTGAAACGCAGCGGCGCAGCGGCCGCGTGCTCCAGGTCGGCTATATGAAGCGCTTCGATCCGAGCTATGAGGCGGCCTGCCGCCGCATTGCAGGCAAAGGTGGCCAGCTCCGCTATCTCTCGGTCGAAGTCAACGATCCCGATGCCGGCCCCTTTGTCGGACACCACCCGCTCGTCGCGGCGGACGACGTTCCGCCCGCGCTGATCGAGGCGACCGGCGAGCGACGTCGGGCGCAGGTCGAGGCAGCGCTTGGATTCAAGCCGTCGCCGGTGCTGGCGCGTGGCTTCGCGGCCTCCTATTGCTCGGCGCTCGTGCATGACGTGAACGCGGTGCACGGCCTTCTCGACGTCATGGGGCTCGCGGCCGGCGCCGTGCGCGGCGCGGCGATCTTCGCAGGCGGCGTCGGCTCGCAGGGCACGGTCGATCTGCGCGACGGCGCGGCGCTCTGGACGATGACCCATGTCGAAATTCCGGGCGTTGCCGACTATCGCGAGCGCATCACGCTCTATTTCGAGGACGAGATCGTCGAGCTCGTGTTCCCGGCGCCCTATCTCAACCATCATCCGACGCGGCTCACGGTCCGCCGGACGGCGCATGGCGATCTCGAGCAACTGGATATCCGCTCGGGTTTCCGCGAACCGTTCGTGCTGGAGCTCGAATCCTTCTGGTCGGCCGTTGTCGAAGGCACGCCCCAGCGCAACACCATCGCCGACGCGCGTCGCGACCAGGCGCTGCTCGTCGAGCTGGCACGAGCCGCCGCCCGGCACGAATGAGGGCTGCCGCCGAGGATGTGGCGTCGGCCGACGCCCATCGCCCGGCCGACGAGTTGGAAGGCGAAAAGACCGCAATAATGAGTCGGCTAAGTCAGCCGGCCATGATGGCGTAGAACGAGCCCGACCGCGCCCATTGTGTTGTCGTTGTCGAGGAAGCGGCCGACCACGAAACGAGGCGCAAAGCCGTCGGATGTGCTCTGGCTCTTCGTCAGGGTGTAGCGCTCATAGCTGGTCTTCAGCGGTGCAAGCAGGATCTCGCCCGCCTCGGCGAGGCCGCCGCTGATGACGAAGAGGGGCGGGTTGAGGATGGTGCCGACCATGGCGAGCCCGCGCCCCGCGACCTCGCCGGCATCCTCGATCAGCCGCCTGTAGCCGATATCGCCGGCGAGGGCGCCCTTCACGACCTCCGCGAGGCTCGTCGTGCGCCTGAGCCGCTTCTCCGCGAGATCCGTGATGGCCGAGCCGCCGCAATAGAGCTCCAGGCAGCCCCGATTGCCGCAACGGCAGAGAGGCCCCTGCGGGTCGTGGACGATGTGTCCGAACTCGCCGGCCGTCCCGGCGGCCCCGGTCAGGATTCGCCCATTCGCGACGATCGCGCCGCCGACGCCGAGATCGAGCTTGAAGAGGACGAAATCCTCGACGTCGATGGCCGCGCCCCACATCATCTCGGCCAGCGCCGCGCAATGGCTCTCATTGTCGGCGAAGATCGGCTTCTGCAGCACGGGCTCGAACAGCGCGCGCAGATCGACGCCGACCCAGTTCGGCAGCATGGAGCCCGGCATGATCCGCCCGGCCGGCGAGATCGGCCCTGATACCGCAAAACCGACTCCGAGGAGGTTGGAGAACGGCAGGCTGTGTTCCTTGTAGAGATTGTCGATCGTGTGCTTCACCGACCGGATCACCCTGTCCGGCGCATAGTCCCGCTCGAACGGCATCGAAACGTCGGAAATGACGTTGTGGGCGACGTCGGCCAGGATGATCCTCACCTCCCTGAGGCCAAGCAGCACGCCGACTGAGGTTCCCGCCTCGGGATTGAGGGAATGGGCGAGTGCCGGCCGGCCGAGGCCGGGGCTGCGCGTCTCGACCTCCACCACCAGCGCCGACCGCCGCAGATCGCCCAGGATCGTCGAGACGGTCGAGCGGGCGAGGCCCGTCGTGCGGGCGATTTGCGAGGTGCTCACGGCGCCATGACCGCTCAGTGCCCGGACGACGCGGGCGACAGGCGTGTCAATCTGGCGCTCATTGAGCAGCCCCTTGAGATCGTCACCCAGCATATTCGCCATAGGCGTTGTCCACCCAGCCGTGAGAATTGTGTCGGCTATCGCATAATACGTTCGCGCTCGCACGGGAAGTGCGCTTGAAGCCGCAATATTTGTGTCGTCCAAGACGGAAGGCCGTCGGCCTGGATCCAAGGGGATCGCTTGAATCTGTTCGTTTACCGGTCTGGCTGGCAGAGGGTGCCGGGCGGTTCATCGAGCTATTTATGTCATGGATGACATAATCCATGCTTGACAGATATCCGCCAGCAAGCGCTATAAATACGCAACATTCGCAAAAAAAGTCGAAAGGGAGGAGCCCAATGACTTCGTTTTTGAATGCGGTTCGGATCAGTGCGATGGCCGGAACGCTGATGCTTGCGCCAAGCCTCGTCTCTGCGGAGACGATAACGCTGTGGACGCTGAATTTCAGTTCGCAGGCGGCCAACGACGCCTTCCAGAAGATCGCGGATGATTTCGCGGCCGCCAATCCCGGGTCGAAGGTCGAGATCGTGACCCGCGGCACCGACGACCATAAGACGGCGCTCCGCGTCGCGGCTGGTTCGGACAAGGGCCCGGATATCTATTTCAGCTGGGCCGGACTTGGCCTCGGCGGTGAATATATCAAGGCCGGATTGAGCCTGCCGCTCGACAAATACTATGCCGAATATAAATGGGACGACGAACTGATCCCTGCGGCGCTCTCTTTCTCCAAGATCTACCCGGGCGGCCGCCAGGGCGTGCCGTCGTCGTTCAAGGGCGAGGCCATCTACTACAACAAGGCCCTGTTCGCGAAGGCGGGCATTACCGAGCTGCCGAAGAATTACGACGAGCTGGTCGCCGATGCCGAAAAGCTCAAGGCGGCCGGAATTCCGGCGATCACCTTTGGCGGCACGGTCAACTGGCATGTGATGCGCCTCATGGACGTCATTCTCGAGTCGAAATGCGGCGCCGAGAAGCATGATGCGCTGATGGATATGAAGCTGGACTGGTCGACGGAAGCCTGCGCCGTCGAATCCTTCGCCGAACTCGACAAGTGGAGCAAGAATTACATTCTCTCGCCCTTCATGGGCATCGACAATGCGCAGTCCTTCAACCTGTTCGTCGCCGGGCGTGCGGCCATGGTGCTGGAAGGCGACTGGCTGGTCCAGCAGCTCTCCGAGGCGGGTAATCTCGACGACTACGATATTTTCCCGTTCCCGACCGGGACGAACCGGCTCTATGGCTTTGCCGAGTACAATTACGTGAGCACGAAGAGCAAGAACCCGGATCTTGCCGCGAAATTCCTGGACTATTTCATCTCCACGCCGGTGCAGCAGGAAGTTCTCGGAAAGTTCAGCCCGACGTCGATCAACAAGAACGTCGTCTATAAGGATCTTCGCCCGCTCGACCAGAAGTGGGTGGATATCTTCAATACGTACAGCCAGGTCTACATGAACGGCGACCAGGCCTTCCCGCTTGATGTGACGACCGAATATTTCCGCGTCATCAACGAGGTTGCGAGCGGAAACATGGCGCCTGCCGAAGCCGCCAAGCAGTTGCAGACCTTCATCGGTAATCGCGGCTAGGCTGCTGGACACCATGGCCGGCCTCCTCCTCGGGGAGGCCGGCTCTGTCTGCGCGTCGCAAGGCCGCGACGCCAGGCCGGAGGCGGCACGCGAAGGAATGGCCCATGACTCCCCGTAAAGTCCTGTCCGACGCTCGTTCACAGGCTGTATTGCTGCTCGCGCCGGCGCTGGTCATCTATCTGGTTTTCGCCATCTACCCGATGATCGACGTGGTGATCCTGAGCTTCCAGAAATGGAATGGGCTCGATCCGCACCGGCAGTTCGTCGGAACGGTCAACTATTCCGACATCTTCACCAAGGATCCGGTCTTCTGGGGTGCGTTCCGCAATACGGTGATCTGGACGATCCTCTCCGTGATCTTCCCGCCGATCATCGGCCTCGCCCTCGCCCTCGGCCTCAACCAGCCGATCTTCGGGCGGAACACGCTCAGGGCCGTCTATTACCTGCCCGTGATCATCGCGCCGATCGCCGTCGCGACGATGTGGCGCTGGATGTACGACCCCTTTTTCGGCCTGTTCGGCGAGGTGCTCGGCATGCTCGGGCTGCAATCCTGGAACCAGGACTGGCTCGGCAATCGCAACATCGCCCTCTATTCCGCCTTCGTCGCCCATCTCTGGCAATCGGTCGGCTTCTCGATGGTGCTGTTCCTCGCCGGACTGCAGGGCGTCAACAAGACGCTGATCGAAGCGGCGCGCATCGACGGCGCCGGGCGCTGGAACGTCTTCCGCCACGTGACCATGCCGGCGCTCAAGACGACGATCACCATCGTGCTGGTGCTCTCGATCATCTCGTCGCTGAAGGCCTTCGACATCGTCTATGGCCTGACTGGCGGCGGCCCGGCGCAGTCGACGCAGATGCTGGCGCTCTGGGCGTTCACCCAGTCGATGCAGATCTTCGACTTCGGTCGCGGCAGCGCCATTTCCGTCGTCCTGCTGCTGATCACCCTCGCCGTCGTCGTTCCCTATCTGCGCTGGTCGCAGAAGCGTGAGGAGTTTCAATGATGGCCGCTTCCCTCGCCGTCATGAGCGAAGACGCCACTGATCGCAGGCCCCAGCGCGACTGGGTCCTGGTCGGGCTCTGGATCGCGCTCGTCGTGGTCGCGATCGTCTGGATCGCGCCCTTCGTGTTCATCGTCTTCACTTCGTTCAAATCCACCGCGCAGGTGATGTCCACCAGTGCCTTCGCGCCGCCGCTCTCACCACGTTTCGCCAATTTCTCGGACGCCTGGGCGCGGGGCCGGTTCGGCACGACGGTCTTCAACAGCGCCATCATCACGCTGATCAAGGTGCCGCTCGGCCTCTTCATCTCGTCGATGGCCGCCTATGCGCTGGCGCGGATCTCCTTTCCCGGCGCGAAGCTCCTGCTTCTGGCGATCCTGTTCGGCACGATGATCCCGTTTCAGGTGATGCTGGCGCCGCTGTTCACGCTGGTGAACAGTTTCGGCCTGATCGACACCTATCCCGGCGTCATCCTGCCTTATCTCGCCTTCGGCGTTCCGTATCAGGTCTTCATCCTGCACGGCTTCTTCCGCGGCATTCCTGTCGAGCTCAGCGAGGCGGCCCGCATCGACGGCGCATCGCACTTCGTGATCTTCACGCGCATCTTCCTGCCGCTGTCGCTGCCGGTTCTGGCGGCACTGCTGATCATCGATTTCGTGGCGACGTGGAACGAGTTCGCCATGGCGCTCGTCCTGCTGCAGGACCGCAACATGTGGACCCTGCCGCTCGGCCTCTCGGCCTTCCAGGGACAGTTCTCGCGCGATTACGGCCAGCTCAACGCCGCGATCGTCATGACCGTCCTGCCGGCGACGATCGTCTACCTGATCTTCCAGCGCTATTTCGTGTCGGGTCTCACATCCGGCGCCGTCAAGGGCTGAAGCCCCGTCTTTCCTCCGTCAGTGAAGCATGGATATGTCGAACCAGACTGTTGCCAAGTGGGATGTCTTCGAAGCGGTCCTCGAGGGCCCCTCATCAGGCAATCCGTTCATCGAGGTCTCGCTCGAGGCCGTTTTCAGCCAGCGCAGCCGTACGGTGCGCGTGCCGGGCTTTTATGATGGCGACGGCGTCTACAAGGTCCGCTTCATGCCGGATAATGAGGGCGAGTGGTCCTATGTGACGCGCTCGTCGGCTGCGGAACTCGATGGCCGTGAGGGGAGCTTCACCGCGTCGGCGCCCCGGACGGGCAATCGCGGCCCCGTGCATGTCAGCGAGCGCTATCATTTCGCCTATGCCGATGGCTCGCCCTATCTGCCGTTCGGCACCACCTGCTATGCCTGGACGCATCAGCCGCTGGAACTGCAGGCGACGACGCTCGAAACGCTCAAGAAGACGCGCTTCAACAAGCTGCGCATGGGCGTGTTTCCGAAGGATTATCCCTTCAACGTCAACGAGCCGCTGCACGACGTCTATCATCGCGATATCGAGGGCGAGCTCGATTTCGACCGGCCCAATCCCGAGAGCTTTCGCCATTTCGAGAACCAGGTGAAGGCGCTCGGCGATCTCGGCATCGAGGCCGACATCATCATCTTCCACCCCTATGATCGCTGGGGCTATTGCGACATGAGTGCGGAGCAGGACTACCGCTATGTCGCCTATCTCGTCGCGCGCCTCGCCGCCTATCGCAATGTCTGGTGGTCGCTCGCCAACGAATATGACTTCCTGCTCAATTCCAAGCCGATGGAGCTGTGGGATCGCACGTTCCAGATCATTGAGGAGAATGATCCCTACCGGCATTTGAAGTCGATCCACAATGGCGACGTCAACGCCAATTATGATCATCGCAAGCCCTGGGTCAGCCATGTCTGCATCCAGAACTGGGATGTGAAGCGGACCCAGGAATGGCGCGAGGCCTATGGCAAGCCGGTCATCAACGACGAGCCGGAATATGAGGGCAACATCATGCTCTCATGGGGTAATATCTCGGCCGCCGAGCTGGTGCATCGCTACTGGATCACGCTGCTGCGCGGTGGCTATGCCGGCCATGGCGAGACCTTCATGCATCCCGAGGACATCCTCTGGTGGGCGAAGGGCGGCGTCCTGCATGGCGAGGCCTGGCAGCGGATCGGGTTCCTGCGCGATCTGCTCGAGGAGGATGTCGCCTCCGGCCTGACGCCTATCTCCGGTGCTGCGAACTGGCCGTGGAGCCGCGTGTCCGGCGCCAAGGACGGTGACGTCACTTATATCTATCTGGGCGAACATCAGCCGGTCATCTGGGCGCCGGGCCTGCCGCAGGAGCCCGGCGACTATGAGGTCGATATTATCGATACCTGGAACATGACCGTGACGCCGGCGACGATCGTCGACGCGCCCGCCAATCATCCAACCCGCCATGGTGCCGCCGTCCGCCAGCGGCGACCGGATGCGGCCTTCGCGGTGGAACTGCCCGGCAAACCGCATCTCGCAATCCGCGTCCGCCCGAAGCGCTCGGTCTGACGCCGCACACATGCGCGAATGGAGCCGGCAGCAGTTATTGCGATCCCGGCTCCACTCCCAAGGCAGGTCTATTGGCGCTTCACTGGCCGTCGAACCATTTCTTCCACAGGGGAACGGCTGTGGCGAAGGTGCCGCGGTGGTCGGTTGGGCCTGTCGAGATGGCTTCGACCCGGTTGTTGCCGCCGCCAATGCCCTGCTGGTAGGTCATGACCAGCCTGGCGAGCCCGACCGAGACGACCTCGTCTGCTTCGCCATAGTAATTGTGAACCGGCGTCTTGATGATCCAGCGATAGGCCTGCGTCGCAAGCGCGATCTTGCCATAGGCGGAATTGGCGAAGAAGTCCGGGTCGAAATAGTCTGAACGGATCAGCTTCCTGAGGTCGGTCGGAATATCTTCAAAAGCGTAGGGCTGGCGCTCATAGACCTTCCTGGCGAGATCATAATAACCGTCGGCGATGACGGAGCGCGCGAGGCCCGGCAGGCCGTAATAGTTCTCGAAAGAGAAGGCCGAGAGAATATAGAGAAGATTGGCGGACGGAGCGTCGTTCTTCCTGGGGAAGTCGAGAAAGCCGCTGAGGAGCGAATAGACGTCGGCCGGTCCGCTCGCCGTCGCCGCGCCATCGATCTTGACGTCGACCTTCTCCAGCCGCTCGAGGAAGGCCATGGTGGCGAAGCCGCCTTGCGACCAGCCACCGATGAAGAGCTTGCCGGTCGAGAGCTTCATCTGGTCGAGCACGGCCTGCGCCGCCTTCAGCATGTCGAAGCTCGCCTGCTGCTGGCTGGCGATGACGCCGAAGCCTTCGGGCTCGGTCGACGAGCCCATGCCGAAATAATCGGCGCCGATCACGACATAACCCTGGCCGGCGAACTGCGCGATGATCAGCTGCGTCTCGGGCGACTGGTCCGGGAAGGACGGCACCTGGGTCTTCAGATAGACCGAACCATGCTGATAGGACATGACGGGAAAGCTGGTCGCGTCCGTCTCCGGCACGGCGAGCAGGCCGGTCGCCATGATCGGCTTGTTGTTCTTCTCCGGCACGATGGAGGAATAGGTCACGCGATAGAGCCGAACGGCATTCGTCGCCGGCGTATACGTTACGGCGATATCGAACACCTTCGGCGCGTCGACCGTCAGGATCTGGTTGAGTTTGTCGACGTCCCAGCGGCCGATCAGTTCATAGCTCACCCCGGAGGGAACGGTGATCGGCGCCGCTTCATCCGCCCGCGCCGAGCCCGCGCTTGCGATCATGACGACCATGGCGGCGAAGGCGGAGACGAACCCGACCAGGCGGGAAAGAGCCGATCGGGCGTCGCGCAAATCGCCGACAGGACCGATGGCGTGACAAGCGAGGGCGTTCATGGCTGGCCCTCCGCCGTCGCGCCGGCAGCGCCCACCGTCTGGCCCTGAGCCAGCAAGGTCGCGAGATCGCCCAGGCCGACGGCCCCTGCGGGCGTGTCGGGGGCGAGCGCTATGCGGACGAGATAGACGATGCTGCCGGGAATGAAATAGGCGACGGTATCATCGTCGAAGAAGAGGTTCCTCGCCTCGGCCCTGGAAAGCGGCGTCTTCGAAATCGATCGGATCGTGCCGGAGAGCGGCCGGTCCAGATCCTTCCTCGCACGGGCAGGAGCGAGCGAGACGGTCATCCCCGCCTTGAGCTGTGGCACATCGGCGATATCGACAAAGGCATAGGCCTGCAGCGTCGGATTGGCGTTCGACAGCGTCATCAGCACATCCTTGGCATCGATCGACGCGCCGCGCGTGACGAAGATCGAATTGACGATCCCATCGCTCGGCGCGCGGATGGTGCGCAGATATTCGTACTGGGTTTCGAGTTCGCCGAGCGCGATGCGCTGATCCTCGATCTGGCGCGCCAGGGGAGAGAACTGCTCGTAGCGCTGCTGCTGCATCTGGGCGATGCGCGAATCGACCTCAAGCAGGGCGAGCTTCTGCTTCATCAATTCGTTGACGCTCTGGTCATATTGCACCTGGGCCTGGAAGGTCGAACCACTGGTCTCCAGTCCCTTGCTGCGGAGCTCGGTCTTGCCGTCGAGGATTTTCCGATAGCCGTCGCGCTCGTTCTCGATCGTCGTGATCGCTTCGCCGATCTGCCGGCGGCGCTCGCCCTCGAGCGTCAGGATCGCGCTCTCATACTGGTTCGCGAGCCCGGTAAGCTCCTGCAGATAGTCGCTGCGCCGCTGGAGCGATGATTTCGTCGTGGCGATCTTCTCGTCGAGAAGCGGCGACCGCAGCGTCAGCAGAATCTGTCCCTTGGTCACCACCTCGTCCGGCCCGATCCTGATGTCCTCGACGATAGCGGGACCCGCGGAATAGATCGGGCGGACGACGTCGAAATCAGGAGCGTCGGGCAGGAAGATTGCCCGTGCCTTGATCTCGGGCAGGCTCGAGGCGGCAGGTGCCCCGAAAGACGGCATAGGCAGCAAGGACAATGCGAGCGTGGCGAACAGGCCGGCGGACAGCCTCCGCCATGCCGCGCCGCGATGAAACTTTGCCGACATCATCGACTGCGCCATGAGTGGCTCTCCAATGAGCAAGACGGGCCGTGTCCGGCCGCGCCGAGGGATGGTTCCGGCGCGTCGCGAAATTGCGCATGCGGCCGGATCGGGCGTGGTGGGCGCGTCAGAGTGCGCGCTCCATGAAGAGCCAGAAGGGCAGAAGCTGCGGCGGCGGCTCGGCCCCTTCATAGGGCTCGCGAAGCGAGAAGCCGGCAGCCCGGTATATCTTCTGGGCTGATTTCATGAAAACCGCTGTGTCGAGCCTGAGAATCCCGTAGCCGAGCTGGCCCGCCTCGTCGACAAGATGGCTGACCGTCTGAAAGCCGAGGCCCTGGCCGCGAAAAGCCGGGCGCGTGAAGATGCGGACGATCTCGGCCGTGCCATCGGGAAGGCGCCGCAGTCCGCCCATCGCCATGATCTGGCCGGCGGCGTTCCTTCGGGCATAGATGCCGCCATCCTCCGGCCCGATCCGGCCGGCGATTTCAGCCGTGTGCCGGACATAGTCGGCAACGCCCATTCCGACCATGTCCGGAATGGACAGGTTGCAGAACCGGACGATCTCTCCATTCATCCAGTCGAAATAGTCCTGCGTGATCGCAATGAAGTCGTCCCGAATGGCCGTTGCCTGCAGGTCCATGCGGTCGAATGGCAGAGGATCGGAGCCCGGCATGCCGGGCTCCACGTCTCGCGAAGGCGAATTACTGTCCATCGAACCACTTCTTCCAGAGAGGAACGGCCGTCGCGAAGGTACCGCGGTGGTCGGTTGGGCCGGTCGAGATGGCCTCGACCCGGTTGTTGCCGCCGCCAATGCCCTGCTGGTAGTTCATGACCAGCTTGCCGAGCCCGACAGAGACGATCTCGTCGGCCTCGCCATAGTAGTTGTGAACCGGCGTCTTGATGATCCAGCGATAGGCCTGCGTCGCCAGCGCGATCTTGCCGTAAGCGGAGTTGGCGAAGAAATCAGGATCGAAATATTCCTGACGGATCAGCTTCGTCAGATCAGTTGGAATGTCGGAGGCGTTATATTGCTGCCGCTCATAGACCTTCTTGGCGAGGTCGTAATATTCGTCGGTTATGACCGTGCGCGCAAGGCCCGGTATGTCGTAGTAATTCTCGAAGGAGAAGGCCGACAGAATATAGAGCACGTTGACCCACGTCGCGTCGTTCTTGCGCGGGAAATCGATGAAGCCGCTGAGGAGCGAGTAGATGTCCGCCGGACCGCTAGCGGTGGCCGCTCCGTCGACCTTGACGCCGACCTTCTCCAGCCGCTCGAGGAAGGCCATGGTGACGAAGCCGCCCTCCGACCAGCCGCCGATGAAGAGCTTGCTGGTCGAGATCTTCATCTGGTCGAGCACGGCCTTCGATGCCCTCAGCATGTCGAAGGTCGCCTGCTGCTGGCTGGCCATGACGCCATAGCCTTCCGGCTCGGTCGACGAGCCCATGCCGAAATAGTCGGCGCCGATCACGACATAGCCCTGGCCGGCGAACTGCGCGATCATCAGCTGCGTCTCGGGCGACTGGTCCGGGAAGGACGGCACCTGGGTCTTCAGATAGACGGTGCCGTGCTGGTAGGACACCAGCGGGAAGCTGGTCGCATCCGTTTCCGGCACGGCGAGCAGGCCCGTCGCCACGATCGGCTTGTTGCTCTTCTCCGGCACGACGGAGGAATAGGTGACCCGATAGAGCCGGACGGCATTCCGGGCCGGCGTGTAGGGTACGGAGATCGCGAAGAATTTCGGCGCGTCGACGGTCAGGATCTGGTTGAGCTTGTCGACGTCCCAGCGGCCGATCAGCTCATAGCTCACCCCGGAGGGAACGGCGATCGAGGTCATCTCCGCGGCCCGGACCGGACCCGGGCTCGCGATCGTGATGACCATGGCGGCAGCAAAGGCTGCGAGAATACCGAAACGACGCAACATCTGAATCTCCTGCCGGCGGTTCCGGCTCTGTGCCGCTGGTGGGCGGCAGGTGGTCTCGCCTCTTTGCAAGGCTATCGTCGGCAAGGCGGCTTCGGGACAGGAACGGATGCCGTCCGGCGTCCATCCGCACTCGCGCTATCGGGCGTATTTCTGCAGCAGATACCCCTTCGTCCTTGAAATTGAGCCGGCCGCCTTTCCGTCGACGACGATCTGGTCGGCAATCGTCGTCTTGAACCGCTCCGGATTCTGACGAAACAGCCCGCTCGGTCCATAAAGGAGCGCGTCGATATAGGCTGCGGACGCGCAGGCGCGCTGTTCGAACTTCTGGCTGATCCTGAAATTGCCGACGGCGTTGGCGGGAACGCATTTCGCCGCCACGGCATCCGCCAGGCTGGATGGATCGGGCAACTGAGGCGTCGCGCCGATTTGCTCATAGGCGTAGCGAACGGCAGCGATGCCGTAGAAGGGGCTCGTGCTGTTGGCGACGACGGGATCGCCCAATTCGGCCAAGCGCTTCTCGATGAGCGCCGAATAGCTGGCGCGGCACTGCGTAGCGTCGAATATTGCCGGCCCCGTGATCCGGACGAGCTTGCCGCCGATCAGGTCACCGGAATCATCGGTCGGCTGCATGCCGGTCGGAAAGCAGTGTGCTCCTCCATTAGCGGGCGGGTCTTGCTGCCGCATCGTCCGACGGGCATCGTCGATCCCGAGCCCGATATAGGTGCGATCGAAGACTGAGAAGGTCTTGCCGTTGATCGTGACCGCGTAGACGTTCCTGGCCGGATCCGGCGTGGCTGTCGTCGGATAGCTGACCTGCATGGAGGAGCCGCCGACCTCGACGATCCCAACCGGCGCCTTGTCCGTGCGGAAAGCGTCGCGATAGCGGTCGTTCAGGTCGATCCAGGTCCACAGACCTTCCTCGGCGCTGCCATCGGTGGTGCGGATTTCTCCGGCCGCGAAGCCCTTCTGCGTGATGAAGTGGCGGATGCCGTCGTAAAAGGCGTCCACGTCCGATTGGTCATGCGTGCCGATCGGCTTCAATGCGCTGCGCATGCCCGCGGTGGCCAGAAGGTCGATGACGACGTCGCGATCCTGAACGCCACGGGCCTTCAGCGTCGGCGCGACCGCGTCCAGAAGCGGCCCGATCAGAGCCTCTCCCACGGCGTCCGGACCGAGATCCTTCTTCGGCCCGCCGACATGGTCGAGAAAATCGTCGATGCCTTCGTCGCCGGCGACACCCTTGTGCTTCGCGATCTCCTTGATCACCGGGTACGGACCCGGGGTGATTTCATAGAGGGAGATGCGCGTTCCGCTGCTGCCCGCGTCGATAACGGCGGTGTAGACCGTCGCAGACGCCGCGGCAGCCGGCGAGAGCCCGACAGGCCCCGCCGCGAGCATCGCAGCGACGCTCAGGATCGCAGCAAGGGGGAACTTTGCTTCAAGCCTCATCGCTTTGCAGACTTTGCTCGGACGTGAACCATTCGTGCCAGGATTGAGCTCCTCAGAGCTGCAGGAGGATCGTGATCGAACTTGCCGCAGGCCAGGCTGCCGCGAACCATGGCCCTGGCGTCTTGCCCCTCGCGCACCGACGGCGCGTTCGGATGGCCCGTCCAAGACGCGCTCCGCGCGCTGCACTTCAAATTGCCGCGCGTGATCCCGGCAGCCAGTATCGATACGTTGAACCTAATGGGATCGACAATCGATTCCGTCAAAATAGATCAAATCAGCAAGCCTCTCGACATGGCAATGCCACGCAAGTGATCCGATTTTGTATGACATATTACCCGTTCTCCCCGCAGAACGTTTATGGTCCCGTTAAATGCAGGACAATATGGATTCTATTTCGATTTTTTCTATCAGAAACTTTAACAAGAGCGCAAAAACCTGCCGTAGAGCGCTTCAGCTTGGCCCTGTTGGCGAAGTGTGAGCAAAACAAAGCCGGCCTGCAGCAGGGTGTTTTTGCCCGTTCCAGGTCAAAGCATAAAGTCTACTTCGCGCGAAAGGAATTAGCCCCTCTCTATTTTGCGATCGAACTTATTCCAGGATGCGACGACTGCGCTATGACAAAAGCGTCCGCCATGATAACGAAAATATACGCCCATATACGCATCGAGAAACATTGGCCCATGAGTGAAATCGGCATCGGCGAGAAGCTCAGGATCTGGCGTCGTTCCAACGGCATCAAGCAGGATGCGATGGCGGCGGCACTCGGCGTGTCGCAGGCCACGGTATCGCGCTGGGAGAGTGGACGCGATATTCCCTCGATCGAGATATCGCGCCGGATAACGGATCTGATCGCAACGCAGATCCGCGACGAACTGGCGATCGAGAGCCGGTTCATCGAGAAATTGTCGTCGGTCCAGGCGATCTTCGATATCGACGGAATTCGTCTGCAGGCCGCCTCGTCGGGGTGCATCCGCGCGTGGCCGCTCTTTTCACGGCTCGCCGGGCGAGCCTTCGAGGCGAGGATGATCGGCGAAAGCCGCATCATCCTCGACGATGCGGAGACGAGAAGCAGTGTCGTCAGAGGCGATATCGCCATGATCGTCGGTGTCAGCACGCGCCATCTGGATCTGGAGGGCGACGCGCCGTTCAAGCATCGCTGGATCTCCCGCTTCTGGTTCCACGGCCACCGCGTCTTCACGACACTGGCCTATGAGCCATGCGACGCCGACACGCCCATCGGGATCGAACAGATCTTTCGCCTGGAAGACATCGCCAAGCGCTAGGCTGGTGCGCGGCTATCCATCGCTGCCGCAATACACGCCAGCGCGGTATTGAAGACATTGACGCACGCAATCGTCGCCGAGCTTGGCGTCACGGCAGCCGCCCGCGCCGTGCATTGCCGCCGCGATGCTGGGCAATAGCCAGTCTCGGCACGCGACGTCTGCATCACGACAAAATCGTCGGCCAGATCGATGAAAATATACGCCCATATACGCCGCCGGGAAGGTTTCCGGGTCCTCGAACGCATCCGGCATCGGCAGAAAAACTGTGGCTCTACAGTCCATTGGCCGAAATATGTGCGTGCATGGTGCGGATCGTGTCGATTGTCTCGCATGCGCAAAGGCGGGAGTTACGGCGCGGCGATGCGCTTGACGCGCTCGAGCGGTCAGTGCAACGCTCAAGGCGCAGAGACGCCATGAATTACTGTACCTCTCATTCGCGTCAAAGCAGCACTAAGGCGCCGGACAATATGTGAATTCCGATGGCAATCAGGACAAATGGAAGAATTTTGTGCCCGTAACGTCGGATATGATCGCCCAAAAGGCGATTATTTACTATGAGGTGCCCCATAAAGCACCATAACAGCGTCATCGCGGCGAAGACGGCGACAAAAAGCGGTATCCACGACGATCCGCTTGCGAAGAGGGGGATGTATACGCCGAGATTGTCGCCGCCATTCGCGATCGTAACGCCGGCGATGGCCAATATCTGTGAGTGCCATGCCTGCTCCAGCTCGTGTTCCGCGCGGTCCGATTGCGCATCGTTGGCTGCGTCGTCCGACGGTCGCCGCAGCGCGATCAACTGCTTGATCCCCAGACCAAGCGGCACCACACCGAGCAGGGCGATCAGACCGGACGGCAAGGCAACGGCGAACCAGGCGGCCAGACAACTCACGAGGACCAGGGCGCCGATGCCAAGAAACTGGCCGATGACAATGGACCGTGGCCTGATCTTCCTGTCGGAAAAGAAGGCTGCCAGCAGGAAGATGTCATCGACATTTGTCGATATGAAGACAGCAATTGCTAGGGCGATATGCGTGTATAGTTCGCTCATTTAAGCCATTTCGTATGGTTTTATTCGATTCTGATCGCAACAATTCGGTATGGCGCGTGGCGTGTCAATGAATATATTCAATCATTTCAGGCTATATGCGCGGCATGATCTTGGTCGAGAGCTTTCGGTCTGGGGAAAGATCGGCCAGTTCTATCTGCCGGTTGCGATCGTTGTCGCGTTAGCTGCTGCGGCAACCTTCTTCTACGTCCAGCCCTTCCCGGGGCGCGACACCGTGCTCGCCACAGGACAGCGCGGCACGGTGACCGATCAGTTGGGCGAGGCCTTCGAGTCCTTCTTCAAGCGGAATGGCCTCACGCTTCAGATCGAGAGCCGAACGGGCCTCGACGAGATCGAGAACGACCTGCGGGACCCGGACTCCCGGGTCAATGCCAGCTTTGTGGTCTCGGGCGCGGGATCGCCGGCGGACTATCCCGCGCTCGTCTCGCTCGGCAATGTCGCCATCGCACCACTCTGGCTGTTCTATCGCGGCGACACGCTGAGCGTGGACGACCCGTTCGAATATTATCGCGACAAGCCGATCGCCATCGGCGCTCCGGGAACGGTGAGCCAGAAGCTGTTCAAGACACTGATGGAGCTCAATAATCCGGGGACGGGAGACAAGCCCAATTTCCTGAAGCTTCCGCATGCGGAGGCCGCCGACCGGCTCCTCGCCGGCGACATCGATGCGCTCTTCATCGTCGACGGATATAGCTCGCCCATCGTCCAGCGGCTGCTGCACAGCCCTGATATCAAGCTCATGAACTTTCCGCTCGTCGACGCCTATGTTCGGCGGCTTCCCTTCCTGCAGAAGGTCACCGTTCCCCGCGGCTCGATCGATATCAGCGAAGTCCAGCCCGCGGCGGATGTCGCGATGCTGGCGTCCGGCGTCAACCTGCTCGTCGAGAAGGATGTTCATCCGACGGTGCAGTGGGCCTTCCTGCTGGCCGCACGCGAACTCAATCTGAAGACCGACAATTTCTTTCCGTCCGCCGGAAATCTCCCCCAGTACAAGGATCGCGGCTTTCCGCTGAGTTCGGTCGCGACGCGCTTCTACACGAGCGGCGTGCCGTCATTCTTCGGCTACATGCCTTTCTGGCTCGCCTCGCTCCTGGAGAATGTCTGGGTCGTCCTGTTTGCCCTGTTCCTGCTGGCCCTGCCGATCTTCAAGAGGCTCATCGGCTATCGCGGCTTCGCTTCGCAGAAGCTGCTCTGGCTCCATTTCTGGGAGCTTCGCTATCTGGAAGACGAGCTCAAGGAAAGCCGCACGGCCGGGCAGGCCAGTGCCGTCCTCGAAGGCCTCAGGCATCTGGATGAACAGGTGGCCGCGACCTGGGTCGTGGACGATCAGATGCGCCACTACTTCAATCTACGGCGCTGCGTCGGTTCCGCAATTCAGGATGCGGGCAAGAAGATAGCCGACCTCGAAAAGGTCTGAATCCGTGAAACGCATGCCGCATTCGGGTGATCCGTGTATCCATCCTTCATAGAACGCCTGTCGGACCTGCAGCTTTTGCTGCTGTTTCCGGTCGTGGCCTGTCTGGTCCTGACGCTGTTGACGGTCGCTCTCCGGCTGGCGAACGAAAAGCTGCACTGGCTCGACTATGACAGCGACATTGTCGATACGGCGACGCAGAACACCATGTCGGGCGCCTATGTCGTGCTCGGTTTCGTCCTCGCGCTGGTGATGGCGACGGCCTCCGGCATCGACGACAAGGTCTCGCAGGAGGCGCAGTCGATCCGGGGGCTCAACCGGATGCTGATCCTGGACGGGTCCGAGCCGGCCCTCAAGGCGCGGCAGTCCCTCATCGACTACGCGCAGTCCATCCTCCGCGATGAATGGCCCGTTCTGCGGCAAGGGCATGGGAGCAGCCTGACCTCGTCGGCGCTGACCGGCGTCTTCCAAAACATCGACCGGATCAATCCGCAAACGCCAGAGGCCGTTGCCGTCTTCGGCAGGATCCTCGACGCCGCGGACCGCGTGGCTCAAGGTCGGAACGACCGGATCCTGAGCGTAGCCACCACGCTGCCCGGGATGTTCTACACGGTCAGCCTGCTCAGCATTCTGGGCGTGATCATCATCTGCGCCCTTCGGCTGATCGAGGCGACCACGCTTCGGGTGATCACGCTGACGGTTCAGCTGATCATGCTGACGCTGATGCTGGGCGCCATCGCCATCATCGATCTGCCCTATCTCGGCGACACGCGCATCTCGGCTGAGAGTCTCACCACGGTCTATGACGCCCTGGTGGCGCAAGACCCGATCCTTCACCAGGGCGAGGACTAGATATGGCCAGGCAAGACCATCAGATCCTGGACGGCTCGATCACCGGCACGCTTTGGCTGAAGGCCGGGCTGCTTTACGTCGTAACGTCGGACGTGCGCGTGCGGAAAGGCGCCACGCTCGTGGTCGAGGACGGCGCGACCATTCTCATCCAGAACGGCATCGTCCCATCGAGCGAGATACGACACGCCGCGCTTATTTTCGAGCAGGGGGCGACCCTGAAGGCGGGGCGGCTCTTCATCAGGGCGTGCGACGACCGTTTCAGGCCGGTCAAACAGGCCGATAATGGCGGCGTGTGGTTCTTCGGCGCCTATCGCAGCGCGGAGAAGGATGGGCTGAGCGTGACGGCCGCGCCTGCGACGAGCGCCTCTTCATTCAGCGCCGCCCTGATCGCCGCCTATTATCTGGGCCATCGCGACCCGATCACGGAGAGCGCCGATCCGGTCAATGATGACAGGGACGGCTTCTCGCTGATGGGCGTCGGCCCGCAGGAGTGGGATGTCGCGGAGGTGCGGAGCTATCATTCGGGGGATGACGGAATCGACCTGACCAATTCGCAGATCCGCCTGCAAAGGCTGCGCGTCGTCGCCCCAACCGAAGATGGCATCAATCTGAGCAGCAGCACGCTGCAGGTCGCCCGCAGCCTCCATGTCGACGTGACCATGACCTCCGTCTTCGACCGCGACATCTTCGATTTCGAAACGGATGATGGTCCGAGCTATGTGGAGATCGCGCAGCACTGCCATGTCGACATTCGGGGCGTGTTCGGCGACCAGCTCCACCTGAAGAGCCCGGACATGCCGGCGCCGAACGCAGCCGACAACGAATCCTACCGCTTCAAGGCCTTCCTCCGCCAATCGCCCGCCCTCATCTATTCGTTGAACGAGGACTGACGCCGGCCCGTGTCGGGCGATGTGCGGGGTGTCATGGGTGCGGGTGGCGACTGCCTCCGCCTCGTGCGCAGAGGGCTGATGCGAGATGAGCGGCCAGGCGCTGACCGCAGGCGCGTCCCAGCAATCGCTCGGATGAACGCAGCCAGACGTCCCTTCCTGTCAAAATACCACGCGGCTCATTGTGCAGTGCAACATAGATCGCCAGATAAGCGTATCGACAGAATGCCAACAAGGCCCGGACCGGGCATTGAGGAGGCGCGATGCGCAAGCTCTCGGATACCATTGCCCGTCTCGCCGCGATGCGCGCGGCGCAATATCCCAAGGATCAGCTCGACCTTGTCGATCGGCTGTCCGATCGCGAGAATTTCGGCTCGAACCCCGGCCTGTTGAAAGCCAGGGCCTATGTCCCGGCTCGTCTGCCTCCGAATTCGCCGCTCGTGGTGGTGCTCCATGGCTGTACGCAATCGGCCGCCGCCTATGATCATGGATCGGGTTGGTCGGCATTGGCCGATGCGGGCGGCTTCGCCGTGCTGTTCCCGGAGCAGACGCGCGCCAACAACCCCAATCTCTGCTTCAACTGGTTCGAGCCCCGCCACATACGGCGTGGACAGGGCGAGGTTCTATCCATCCGGCAGATGATCGCCGACATGGTGCGAGACCACGACATTGACGAGACGCGGATCTTCATCACCGGCCTTTCGGCCGGCGGCGCGATGACATCGGCGATGCTCGCGGCCTATCCCGAGCTCTTCGCGAGCGGCGCTATCGTCGCGGGGCTGCCTTATGGGGTGGCCGGCACCGTCCCCGAGGCCTTCGACCGGATGCGCGGGCATGGCGGCCCCTCGGGCGAAAAGCTGGCCGGGCTGGTGCTGGGCGCATCGGACCACAAGGGACCGTGGCCGACCATCTCGGTCTGGCATGGCACGGCCGACCAGACGGTGAGCCCCTCCAACGCTTCCGACATTGTGGAGCAATGGCGCGGCGTGCACGCCTTGCCTTCCGAGCCGAGCGTGATCTCGGTCGTGGACGGCCACAAGCGGCGGATCTGGCGGGATTTCGGTGGCAGGGATCGCATCGAGCTGTTCACGATCGAGGGAATGGGGCACGGCACCCCGCTCCAGGCAACGGGCGCCGACGCGCTCGGGGCCAGTGGCCCGTTCATGCTGGACCGGGGCATCTCGTCCACCCGCCACATCGCCCGGTTCTGGGGCATAGCGCCGCCAGCCGATGCGCAGGCAGCGAGCCGGACGACGTCACGGCCCATCGAGCCGGCTGAATTCACGCGCACAAGGGAAATGCCGTCGCCGGCTCGATGGGCCGAACCCGCCCGGGCCGATCCGATCCGGTCGGTCATCGAGACAGCGCTTCGTCAGGCCGGGCTGATGAAGTAAACCGGCGTTCCGCCCCAACGCTCGGGGACTCCCTGCCGTTCGACATTCTGGGCACCACCAAGCTGATACCGGAAGCGATGGTGCCGATCCGGTTCGTCGGCCGCCTCGTACGGAACCTGAACCCCGACAATCTCCTCGCCGAGACCGAACAGGTCGCCTCCCTGCCGACCGAAGCCGGCGAGGAAGGCGGCCCACACGAAGATCTCACGGCCGGATTCCGGGCTCGTGGATTGAAGCCTGCAGGGGCGAAGGTGCGGCTGCGGACCGAGAGCTCCGCAGGTCACAATATGCAGGCGCGGCGCTTCAACCTCGCCGGGCCGTCTTCGCGAGCGAGACGGTCAATGGTCCGGCGGGTCGCTCCGGTTCGTGTTGGTCGACGTCAAGATCGCGCCAAGCCGGTAAGCGGCCGTCGCTATGACGGCAGCATGACCACCTTGGTCCCGACCTCGGTGTGGTTGTAGAGGTCGATCATGTCCTGGCTCAAGAGGCCGGTGCAACCACTCGTGACGCCCTTGCCGATCGATTCGGGATGGATGCTCGCATAGATCGTGTAGAGCGTGTAGACGCCATCCTGATAGAGATAGAGCGTTCGGGCACCGAGCGGGTTGTCGAGGCCGCCTGGCATGCCAGCAGCATATTTCGCGGCCTCGGGCTGGCGCGCGATCATCTCCTTGGGCGGCGTCCATGTTGCCCATTCGCCCTTGCGGCCGACAACGACGTCGCCGTTCCAGCGGAAGCCGTCACGGCCGACATTGGCGCCATAGCGCGTCGCCAACCCGTCGCCCTCGATGCGATAGACGTAGTACTTCTTGGGATCGATGATGATCGTGCCCGTCGCTTCCTTGGTCTCGTAGCGAACGGTCCGGCGGTAATATTTTGGATCGACCTTGCTGATATTGACGGCCGGGATCGGGAATTTCTCATCGGGCACGGGCCCGTAGACCTTCTTGGCCTCGGCGAGGCTCATGCCCCCGGTCGTGCAGCCGGCGAGCGCCAGAGCGCCTAGGCCGGCACCCGTGCCGACCAGAAACGACCGGCGGCTGAGAAAGCCCGCCTGGCGCCCATGCGACCCGACGGGGGCCATCGTGTCGGCATCGGCGTTTCGACCGTTCATCATCATGATCCTGGACTTTCCGTATCCTGTTGCCCGGCGACGGTGGGCTGTGGCATCCCGCCGGCGGGCATCTTTCCGAGCTGACATTGCCGGCAGAGTGCGCGCCTGGCAAGACTTGGACCCCATCTCCCGATGCAATCCGGGCCGATGCCATTCCACGTTCGGGACGTGCAGGCAAGATGGAATGCTCGGAAGCGTGGGCAATCATTCGCCGTCGGCGAAGGTTTTCCTGGCATGGGCATCAAGGATTTTCAACGCGCGGCAGCGCTGTTCGCCCGGCCCCGGGTCGAGCCGCCGCTTCAATATGCCCTGCACGGAGCGGTGCGAGAGATTGGCTGCACCGGCCAGTTCCTCTTGGGGAACCAGCCTCGACGGCCGACCGGTCCCGACAATTGGTGAGGCGGTGCCCGCTCAGCCTGAGGAGAACGGCTACGCAGCGACGTGCGCACTCGCGGATCGGCGGCGACCCTCGACGCCATAGGTAATGGCGAGAGGCATCAGTTGGCGTCACCCGTCTGGCCGGCGGCTCTGCCAGCCCTGTTCGCCAAGCCATTCAGTTCCGTCGCCCCTATGCGAGGCAGTCCTCCGCGGCTGGCATCATGGATCGCAGGATAGCCCACCCAAAATTGATAGATTGAATAGTCGAGAACGGGACAGTTATGATGAAAATATATATCAATGTGAATAAGTAATGTTCTCACAAAATATCAATGCAGTATCGATTCTGTCGGATATCGCGCCGAAGATAGTTTCAATCAAATCTAAGAATACAGGATATTCAAAGCTGCCATGGTGAATCGGATGAAGCGTTTTCAACCCGCTGCTGTGGCCAGCGCGTGACGGACTTCTTCGGCATGGCCAAGCCGGTCCGCCCGCCACAGATTGGCCCGGCACATCCCTATTGGCGGTTCCGATCTGCTATTATCGTTGCCTCGCGGGTCTGCCCTCACGAGGCCGGGCTTGAGGGGGATACGAATGATCGCAGGACCTTCTTGCCAGCCGCGTCGCGTCGCCAGCGCTTGCATGATACTGGCGGCGCTCTGTTTCGGTGGCGCTCCGGCCCGGGCCGCCGACGATACGGAGACGCTCGCCAAGGCGGCGCAGAACCCCGTCGCCGACATGATCAGCCTGCCGTTCCAGTTCAATACCAATTTCGACACAGGGCGCTTTGGCGGCACGCAGGAGGTTCTGAACGTCCAGCCCGTGATCCCGATCAACCTGTCGCCCGACTGGAACCTCATCACCCGCATCATCACGCCGCTGGTGGAGCAGCCGACCCTCTATCCTGGCGACGAGGTGACCTACGGGCTCGGCGACATCACGCCGACATTGTTTCTGTCGCCCGTCCAGAGCGGAAAGTTCATCTGGGGCGCGGGCCCGGTCTTCCTGCTTCCGACGGCGACGTCGTCCGAGCTCGGCTCCGGCAAATGGGGCATCGGACCATCAGCGGTCGGCCTCGTCATGGACGGGCACTGGGTCTATGGAGCGCTCGTCAACAACATCTGGTCCTTCGCCGGCGATTCCAGCCGGCCGAACGTCAACCAGATGACGCTGCAGCCTTTCGTGAACTACAATTTCAGCGATGGCTGGTATCTGACCTCGTCGCCGCTCGTGACGGCGAACTGGGAGGCGGACAACGACAATCGCTGGACGCTGCCGATTGGCGGCGGCTTTGGCCGCGTCTTCCGTCTCGGCAAGCAGCCGATCAACGCCCAGCTCAGCGCCTATTACAATGCCCTGACGCCCGAAGACACGGGGCCGCAATGGCAGCTCCGCTTCAATCTGCAGTTCCTCTTCCCGACCAAGAAATAGCCGCCGGATCGTCAGCCGGCGAGCCGCCATGTCCCCGGCGAATGACGCGGCGGCCGGGGATGTGACCATGGGCGGACGCCTCAAAAAAGGGGGCGGCGCTTCAACGACCCTCTCGGAGAGGCAGCAGCGATAGCAGCCCGATGGCCGAAAGTGTCGTGCCCGCGATCGCCAGTGGCCAGAGACCGACGGCGATATACGGAGCGACGAGCGTTGTTCCAAGGCCGGCAATGCCCAGGATCGCCGCGACGATGATGGCGGCGGCCCGCGAATGATCGCCGCGGGCGGTCGTGATCGCCCGATGAAACCCGATCGGTCCGCGAATGCCGAACCCCAGGTTCACTGCCATCCAGATCGGGACGAGAACATAGAGGCTGCTTCCATCGCCGAGCGCGTAGACGAGGATTGCCAGGAACGCGAGCGGCATGATCGCCGTGCCGAACCGGATCGTCCGCAACGTGCCGAACGTGCGGGCCACCCACGCGGATGAGTTGGCAGCGAGAATGAAGGCCGCGATACCGAAGACCTGCAGGACGACGAAGGCGGCGATCCCCTTGCCGAGAGGGCCGGTCAATACGGCCGGAGCGCCGAAGACGAAGACCAGCAAACCTCCGAGCGAAAGAGCCTGGCTCGACGCATAGCTGATGAATTCGCGATTTCTCAGAATGGCGAGATAGCTGTGATGACCGTGAGGCACGCGCGTCGGTCGGGGGAATTGGCGCCGCTGCGAGAATACGGCCGTGCCTATGAGCACCGAGAGCACCGCCAGGAGGACGAAGGATAGTCGCCAGCCTCCGAGCTCCAGCAGATAGGCCCCGGCAATCGGCGCGAGCGCCGGCGCCAGGGATTCGATGGAGCCGAGCCGTCCCAGGGCGGAAGCGGCCTTGTCCTGTGCATAGAGGCCCTGGATGAAACCGGGCGCGAAGACGGCCGGTCCCGCGCCGAAGGCGCCTTGGGCAAAGCGCAGGGCGATCAGCCACTCGATTGAAGGCGATGCCGACGCCGCCAGCGAAGCGGCCCCGAACAGGGCCAGCGACGCCATGAACAGTTTGCATGGATCTAGTCGCGCGCCGAGCTCGCCAAAGATGAGAAGTCCGATCAGCGTGCCGAAGGCATAGGCGGCAAGAACGAACTGCGCGGTCTCGACGCTTCCTCCCAGCTGCAACGGCAGGCTCGGGACGGCCGGCAGAACCAGATCGGTCCCGGCAATTCCGAGAACGGTTCCGCTGGCGATCAGGACGAATAGAAGGGAAGTCTTCGTGGTCGTGGACATCCTTCCCCGATATCAGAGCCGAATCCCGCGACCAATCGCGTTCAGGCGATTTCTGCTATTCAATGAATTGATCTTTCCGCCACCTCGGCGGGCTGGAATATCGGTCCGCCCCGGTCAACAGGCGATCCGTCCTCGGGAGGCGATCAATCTGGAGATGATGGTGCGGGTAGTCGGAATCGAACCGACACTCCTTTCGGAACCGGATTTTGAGTCCGGCGCACTCGGGCGAGATAACGTTGACCCGCCAAGGTCAGACTCACACCGTCGGGCCGCCGAAGAAACAGAGACGCGCCGATCTGATCTTCGATGTCTCGAATACGACGGCTAATCGCGGATTCTCGAACTTGCAGAGCAATCGCAGCTTTGCGGAAAGAGCCGTGATCTGAGGCCGCAACTAGATAATCCAAGTTCTTTAGATTTAACTTATGACGATGAAATCGTTTAGGATCTTTAATTTCATGGTTTTGCAATAGTATTATTGTGATATATACGTAATGAGATCATTTATACGTATAGATTAAATAACTATAATTGCCTCGTATGAAGCGTAGATCACGAATATGCGGCATCGTACTTAGGAATTATCGTTAATTCACAACGTCAGCTTTCGTCAAATGGACGATTGAGAAGCCTGAATTGGCCGCAGGCCTAGATCGTCGTCGCGGGTGTGGAGGCGGCTGCCAGCGCCACGGTGAACTGGATTTCGACGAGGATGTCGCGCAGCCCGAGTACGGCCTGGACCGTGGCTCGTGCCGGGGGTTCGTCCTTGTCGATCCATTCGGTCCAGACGCTGTTCATCCCGTCGAAATCGTCGATGTCGCGCAGCCAGATCGTTGCGCTCAAAAGGCGGGACCGATCCGAACCAATCTGCGCGAGGAAGACGTCGGTCTTCGCCAGAATTTGGCGGGTCTGGCCGACGACATCCTGTTGCCGGTCGTCGGCGGTCAGGCCGGAAAAATACGCCACGCGCTCGTGGATCACCACTCGGCTGAGCCGCGCCGTCTTCTCAATGCGTTGGATAGCCACGATCTCACTCCAGCCGGTATTGGGCCGGCGCAGGATCGGGGGAACGGACGGGTCGGTCAAATAACCTGGCCGGCGTCGCGGGTCGCCTTTGGTTATGAAGGAGCATCGGCGTGTGCGGCCCGCCTCATGAAATAACCGCGAAAACTAGACGCGGCGAGTTATGAAGTTTCGCGCCCGAAGAAGCGCTGTTCAGTGCTTCTATGATCGCCGGAATCTGCCAATCACCTAGGTCAACAATGCCCATGTCATCTCCCCGGATCGACAGCCACGCGACCCGGCTGCTGGTCATTGATGGGGCCACGGTCGAAGCGCTGGTCAGCCCCGGCGAGGCCTTGGCTCTGGCTGAGGCCGCCTTGCGAAAGACGTCGAGCGGCGCAGCTCGCCAGGACATCCGGCGCACCCTCGCTCTCTCGGGCGATCCCGGAACCTGCCTGTCGATGATGTACGCATCGCTCGACGAGAGCCCGTATTTCGGCGCCAAGGTGCAGTCCGTATATCCACGGAACTTCCAGCACGGCATGCCGTCGCATCAGGGCGGCGTGTTGCTCTTCGACCGGGAGAGGGGGGAGCCGGTTGCCTTGATCGGCGCCACCGCGATCACCGGGTTGCGGACGCCTGCGGCGACGGCCGTCGCGACGGGGGCGTTGGCGCGAGAGAACTCCTGCGAGTTGGCCGTCATCGGCTACGGAGAGCAGGCTAAGCGTCACATCGCAGCGATCTCGCTGGTTCGGACGATCACCCGCGTCCGCGTATGGGGGCGCAACGCGGAGAAGGCCGCGCGCTTCGCCGAAGCGGAAAGCGCCGTGGGCTTTCCAACGGTCGCCATGCCCACCGCGCGGCTCGCGGTCGACGGTGCCGATATCGTTTGCACCGTTACGTCCTCGGCCCTTCCGGTGCTCGAAGGCGAGTGGCTGTCCCCTGGCACGCATGTGAATGCCGTCGGCGCCAGCGTTGCCGGCCTGGCGGAAATCGATCTCGCCTGCGTGACCCGCTCGAGCATTTGGGTCGATTATCGGCCCATGGCGATGGTGGCGGCGTCCGATCTGATCGAGCCGCTGTCGCAGGGCCTCATTGAGAGCTCGCACATCGTCGGAGAGATCGGCGCCGTGCTCAACGGCGCGGTGCGAGGCCGGAGTTCCGAGGCGGAAATCACGCTCTATCGATCGCTCGGCGTTCCTGCAGAGGACATCGAACTCGCGAATTTCATCTATCAGAAAGCCAAGGATCTCGGCCTCGGCGTCGACGTTCCCCTGTGAGGTTTGCCATGCTCGCCAGCCAGCGACATCTCTTCTCGATCCCGGACGACGTCACCTATCTCGATGCGGCTTACATGTCGCCAATTCCCACGAGTGCCGTGGAGGCGGGCGGTCGGGGTGTGCTGGTCAAGGCCGCGCCATGGGACATGACGATCGGCAATTACTACGACGAGGTCGAGCGGGCGCGCGAACTCGCCGCCTCGTTCATCGGGGCGAGCGCCGACGACATCGCCGTCATTCCGGCGACGAGCTATGGCATTGCCGTTGCCGCTTCGAATGTTCCGGTTCCGGCGGGCTCGGTCATCATCATGATGGAGAACGAGCACACCTCGCATCGCTACGCCTGGTACGAGCTGGCGGCGCAGAAGGGCGCGCGCGTGGTTCAGGCCGCGCGGCGGCCCGATGAGACGTGGGCTTCGGCGCTGGTGCGGGCGATCGAGACATCCGACGCGCCGGTATCCGTCGTCTGCGGCACGATCGTGCATTGGTTCGAAGGCATGAGCGTCGACATCGAGGCCGTCGCCGTGGCGGCGCGCGCCGCCGGCGCCTCCCTGGTCATGGATGGAACGCAATGGGTCGGCGCGGTCCCGTTCGACGTGATGCGCGTCCGGCCGGATTTCCTGGCGTTTGCGACCTACAAGTTCCTGCTCGGCCCCTACCGCCTCGCTTTCCTCTATGCCGACAAGGCCTGGGGCGAGACGGGCCGCCCGATCGAGTTCCATTCTTGGAACCGCAAGGGCGGCGATCGCCCGGATTTCTATCTGCAGACCATGCCGGATTACCTTCCCGGTGCCCGCCGCTTCGACATGGGCGAGCGTTCCGACTTCGCGGTTCTCCCGATCGCCATTGACGCGCTCGAACTGCTGCAGGGCTGGGGCGTGCCGTCTGTCTTCGAGCGGCTGACCTTTCTGAACCGGCTGATCTGGAGCGAGGCCGAGCGTCGCGGTTTCGGCGGCCCCGCTGTCGATGTCCGTGCCCCGCATATCGCGGTGGTGGAGCTCGGCGACCGGTATCATCCGAATCTCGTTCGCCAATTGAAGGAGAACCGGGCGATCGTGACGATCCGCGGCACGAAGATGCGGGTTACGCCCCATGTCTACAATGAAGAGCGGGATATCGTCCGGCTATTCGACCTGCTCGAAAAACTGGCGCCGTGACGGCAGTCGCGGTCAGATCCGCGCGTTCATCCGGTAGCCCGGCGCATAGGAGAGGCGAACCGATGTGATCGGCACGCCCTTGTCCCAGGTGATCCGGTCGACGACGAAAAGCGCAGCCCCTTCTTCGGTGCCGAGCAGCTCGCCGAGCGCGCGGTCGGCGTTCTTGGCGGACAGGGCAATATCGCTGGCGCTACAGGGCGCATTCAGGATCAGCCATTCATTGGCGCTGACCGCCGCGAAGTCGACTTTGCGCGCCTCCGGGACGGCGGCGAGATGGATCCAGCGGTCCTCGTGCAGGAAAGGGTGATTGTCGGCGAAGTGCATTGCGGTCAGATGCAGCATCTGCGTATCGCGTTCAAGGCCGAGGTGGCTAGTGATGAGGCCGGCAGCGGCGAGTTCGCGCATGGCACGGTTCACCGTGGCGCGCGCAGCCGAACTCGACGGCCAGGTCGGTTTCGTTCGGCAGTAGATGGCCCGGCGGCCATTCCCGCTCATAGATCCGGCGCAGCAATTCCGCCTGGATGTTGCGCCAGGAGATCGTATCGAGTTCGGTCGTAGACGGCCCTTGAGCGAACCCATCGCCTGCCGGTAGCGGCTTGCGATGGGTTCGCGATTGACGTGGCGGCCGGCCTGCACGAGGTGGCGGCCGGCAGACCATACGTCGCGGATCGTTCGGTCGTCACCGGCAAGGATGTAGCTGTCCAGCAGCTCGTCGCCCTGGCGACCTTCAAGGTCGACGGCGGTGATGTCGAGGGCGACGAGATCCGCCCAATCGCCCGCCTCGATGGTGCCGGTTCCGCGGCCTGCCGCCTGCGCACCGCCGCGCACGGCGCCGTCGTAGAGCTCGCGGCCGGTCGAGGCTTTCTCGGTGGCGAGGATGGACGGCATCGCGACGTCTGATCAGCAGTCCGCTGTCCTTGCGGCAGAGGACGCGCTTCGTATCGAGCCGGGCGAGTTCGCCGATCTCGCCGAAGGAGCCGGTTGGCTGATCGAGCTGCTGCCGGCATAACGGCACCGGATTCGGTCTTTCACGCATCAACGCCGAGCCCGGCTGCCTTGCATCCGAGCATGCTGCCGCCTCGCTAAGCGACAGGTCTGCAAGTTCATAACCTAATCAGGCAATGTGCCGCGCCTTCCTCATTTGCTGCACAAGTCACAGTGTCATCAACTGCATGAAAGGGCCCGCGAATGGGAACGTGCCGAACGGTGCGATATCGCGAGAGCCAAGGGGACAAAGATGGCTTCCTTCAACAGACGTGACTTCCTCCTCCATGCCCTGGCGGCCGGTACCGTTGCCCCGGCGATCTTCAGCTCCACGAGCGTGTTTGCGCAGAGCGCCGGCACCGGGACATTGCGGGTCCCGACCGCCCGCGAAGCGAATGATCTCAATCCGTGGAAGTATAGCGGCCTGTGGGTCGTCTCGTCGCTGATCTACGATCCGCTCGTCAGCTATGGGCCGGGCGGCAAGATCGTGCCGGCGCTCGCCGAATCGTGGACGGTCAGCGACGACGGCCTCGATTACGTGTTCAACCTGCGCAAGGGCGTCGTCTTCAGCGATGGTGCGCCGTTCGATGCCGATGCGGCGTTGTGGAACCTGAAGCACTGGATCGGCCAGAGCGACCATAGCTGGCTGAGCGTGTCGGCCAATTTCGAGGCCATGCGCAAGATCGACGACACCACGATCGGCATCAAGCTCAAGGCGGCGGCGCCGCCGGCTCTGATCGAACTCACCACGATCAACCCGATGCGCTTCCTGAGCCCTGCATCGGCAGACGCCGCTGGCAACTATGTGAAGCCGGTCGGAACCGGCCGCTGGGTTGTCGTCAACAGCAATGCCAACGGCTCCGAACTCGTCCGCAACGACAAGTACTGGGGCGACAAGCCCGATCACGACCGCCTGTCCATCCCCGTCATCCCGGAGGGCCGCAGCCGCGTCGCCGCGATGCGCGCCGGCGAACTGGACATGATGGGCGGCAGCTTCGCCGCGAAGATCTCGCCCCAGGAGGCCGAGACGCTGAAGGCAGCGCCCGGCATCACCGTCGTCACCGACATGGGAACCGACACGATCGTCCTCGGCTTCAACCCGACCCGCGAGATTCTCAAGGACCCCGCCGTGCGCGAGGCGGCGGGGCTCTGCCTCGACCGGGCGGCGATCGCCAAGGTCGTGATGGCCGGCTATGCCGATCCCACCGTCAACCTCTTTCCCCCGAGCGTGCCTTACGCCGGGAGGCGCGAACCGGTTCCGGGGCGCAATGTCGAGGCGGCCAAGCAGGCGCTCGAGGCCGCGGGATGGACGGGGGACGGCACGCGCCAGAAGAATGGCGTCCCGCTGGCGCTCGAACTGGTGATCTCGGAAGATGCGGTCCCAGGATCGCGGGCGCTATCGGAAGTGATCCAGAGCCAGCTCAACGAGGCGGGCTTTCAAGTATCGATCCGCCAGGTCGATCACGTGACACGCCACGATGACATTCCGAACATGAAATACGACATGTCGCTGTTCATCACCAACGGCGCTCCCTACGATCCACATGGTTCGATAACGATCTTCTTCCTGAGCACCTTCACGTCGGGGACCGACGGCAAGATGTTCGTGGATGCAAAGAACCTCGATCCGCTGATCCTCAAGGCGCTGGCAGCCGATGAAGCCGACCGGGCGGCCGCCTACCAGGCGGTCCTCGACTGGCTGCGCGACAATCACGCGATCTGTCCGATCTACCACGCCAAGCGCATCTGGGCTCACACGGAGCGCGTCGCCACCTTTGTGTTCCCGACGACCGAATATGAGATGCCCGACAAGGGCATTGTTCTGGCCTGACCATGTCCAGGATTGTCCTCCGCCGTTTTCTGAGCGCTCTGGTCCTCATGGTCTTTGCATCCATCGCGTGCTTTTCGATCGTGACGGCATTCCCGGGCAACGTCGCGCGCGTGATCGCCGAGATGCGGTCGTCGACCGTCTCGGATGAGATCGTGCGGCAAATCGAGGTGGAATATGGTCTGAACGACCCCCTGCCGCTGCGCTATCTGCACTGGGCGGGGAGGGCCCTCAGCGGGGATCTCGGCGAGTCGTTGCGAACGGGTCAGCCAGTCGCCGAGGCCTTGATCGAGCGCGCGCCGCCGACCGTGACCCTCATTATCGGGGGCGGCTTGTTCGCCCTCGTGATGGGGGCTGGACTGGCGTTCCTCGGTGCGCTCGTTCCGGGCTCCATCTTCGACCGCATAATCCATGTGCTGTCGCTGGTCGGGGCGTCCGCGCCAAAGTTCTTCGTCGCGGCGCTTCTCATCTATACGTTCGGCGTCGCCTTCCGGTTGCTCCCGACCTACGGATTTGGCGGGCCGCTGTCATGGATCCTGCCCTGCATTTCCATCGGCATCATCCCGGGCTCAATCCTGAGCCGGGTGGCGCGGGTGGCGCTGGCTGAAGAGATGAGCCGGCAATATGTCGTCACGGCCATCAGCAAGGGCCTGTCGCGCCGGCGCATTCTCATGCATGACGCCGTTCCCAACGCGCTGCCTGTGACGATCAATGCCTTCGCCATGCACTTCGCCTTCATGGTGCAGGCTGCACTCGTCATCGAGCCGATCTTCGCCTGGCCGGGAATCGCCGCCTATTTCGTCGAAGCTGTGCGCTTCCGCGATTATCAGGTGCTGCAGTCATGCCTGCTCGTCTTCTGCATCTTCTTCATCCTGGTCAATCTGTCGGTGGATCTGATCTCCGTGACGCTTGATCCCAAGCAGCGTCAGAAAGGACTTGCCTGATGGGCGCCTGGCTCACAACGACGTCCACTTTCGCCCGACGTCTCGGGTGGCTGGCGATCCTGATCATCGCGACCTACCTGATGCTCGCGCTGTTCGCGCCGTATCTGACACCCTACCCGCCGAACGCGCAGGACCTGATGTCGGCGAACCAGAGTTTCTCGGCGCAGCACCTGCTCGGGACGGATCATCTTGGTCGCGATACGCTCAGCCGGCTGATTGCGGGCGGACAGACCACACTCGTCGCTGTTGCCGTCGTCGTCGTGCTCGCAATGTTCATCGGCGTCGTGATCGGCACTATCTCGGGCTATGTCGGCGGGTGGATCGACGAGATCATCATGCGCATCACCGACTTCATGCTGAGCATTCCGTCGCTGATTGTCGCGCTGGCCATGATCGGCATCTTTGGACTGGGCTATTGGAACATGGTCGCCGCGCTGACCATCGCCTGGATCCCGAGCTATGCGCGGATCACCCGCGGCGTCGTGGTGGCCACCGTCCATCAGCCGCATATCGAGAGCCTCTGGGTGCTCGGAGCGTCGCGGACGAGGCTCATCGCCTTCCACCTGCTACCCGCCGCGCTCCGCTCGATCCTCGTCTACGCCTCGGTCGATGCCGGCGTTCTGGCGCTCGCCGTCGCGACGCTCAGCTTTCTCGGGCTGGGCATTCAGCCGCCGATGTCCGAATGGGGCGAGATGTTCGTCGACGCGATGCCTTATCTCGACGTCAGCCCCCGGCAGGTCGTGTTGCCCGGCCTGGCTCTCACCTTCACTGTCGCCGGCTTCAACTATCTTGGTGAACGCCTGGCCTCGCTTGACGCGCCGCGCGCCATTTCCGGCCGAGCCTTGCGGACGCGGTTGGCAAACGCCCGAAAGCTCCTCGTCTCATGAGCCCCACCATGACCGCGTCCCGTGCAGAAGCGACAACCGCCATGCGACCGGCCGACCAGCCCGTCCTCAGCGTGAAAGGCCTCTCGGTGCTGCTGTTCACAGAAACGGCCACCGTTCGCGCCGTGACCGATGCGGGCTATGACGTCGGCCGTGGCGAGGCGCTGGCGATCGTTGGCGAGAGCGGCAGCGGCAAGACCGTGATGAACCTCGCCCCGCTCGGACTGCTCCCTGGCGGCGTGCGCGCCGTCGTCGGCGGCTCCGTCGAATTGTCCGGCGAGGACCTGGCCGTGGCGAGCGAAGAGCGGATGATGCAGATCCGCGGTCGCAAGGTGGGTGTGGTGTTTCAGGACCCGCTCAGCGCCCTCAATCCCAATCGTCGCATCGGACCACAGATCGAAGAGGTGCTCCGGCTTCGCCTCGGCCTCGACCCCAACGCGTCCCGCGCGCGGGCCATCGAATTGCTCACGATGGTGGGCATCCCTGAGCCGGATCGTCGCCTGCGTCTGTTCCCGCACCAGATGTCGGGTGGCATGCGCCAGCGCGTCATGATCGCCATCGCGATTGCCGGCGATCCCGAACTGCTGATTGCCGATGAACCGACGACCGCGCTCGATGTCACCATTCAGGCCCAGTTGCTGGAACTGCTGGCGAGGCTGCAAAGGCAATTGCACATGGCCATGGTGTTGGTGACGCATGATATCGGCGTCGTGGCGCGCATCGCCGACAGGGTGGCGGTCATGTATGCCGGCACGATCGTCGAGATTGGAACGGTGCGCGACGTGCTGAAGCGGCCCCGGCATCCCTATACAAGAGCGCTGCTGGCCGCTGTGCCGGCTCCGGACGCCGAAGTCGGCAGTCGCTTCACCGGCCTGACAGGCTCGCCGCCCGACCTCAGCACTCCGCCGGCTGGCTGCGCCTTTGCACCCCGCTGCGTGCTCGTCCAGCCGGAATGCAGGCTGGACGCGCCCAGATTGGCGACCGCCGGGGGTGACCACAAAGCCGCCTGCTGGATCACAACACCGGTCAGCCCCAGCGGTCAGGAGTTTGCGCGATGAGCCTGCTCACGGTCAAAGATCTCGTGGTCGAATTTAGGGATGCCGATACTGGCGGCGTCAATCGAGCCTGCAACCACGTCTCTCTTGATGTCGATGAGGGCGAGATTGTCGGCCTGGTCGGGGAATCCGGTTGCGGCAAGTCGACACTCGGCCGGACGATCGTCGGTCTCGAGCACGCCCGGTCGGGATCGATCATTTTCGACGGCGTCGATATCCTTTCGCTGCCAGGGGGACGCCAGCGACAGGCGCGGCGAAATCTGCAGTATATCTTCCAGGACCCGCTGGCCGCGCTCGAACCGCGACAGACGGTTGGCTCCGCTCTGGACGAGGCCCTTATCATCAAGGGCGAGCGAAACCCGCGCGCCCGCGCAGCGCGGATCAGCGAGATTCTCATCGCGACCAATCTGCCGTCGGGCATCCTGACAAGGCGTCCGAGGGAACTGTCGGGCGGGCAGCGTCAGCGTGTCTGCATTGCGCGCGCGCTACTGGCCGAGCCGAAGCTGCTGATCTGCGACGAGCCGGTCAGTTCGCTCGACATGTCGCTCCGGGCGCAGGTGATGAACCTGTTCCTCAGCCTGCGCGACGATCTGGGGGTCGCGATCATCCTTATCGCGCATGATTTGTCGATCGTCCGGCAGGCGAGCGCCCGGGTGAACGTCATGTATCTCGGGCGCATCGTCGAAAGCGGTCCGAGCGCCGAACTCTATGCCGAGCCGCTGCATCCCTACAGCCACGCTCTGACATCGGCGATCCTCCATGTCGACCCGGATATCGAGCGCAATCGCGAGCGAACGGTTCTGAAGGGCGATCTGCCCAGTCCGTTCGCGCCGCCGAGCGGCTGCAGCTTCCGGACACGCTGCCCGAATGCGTTCGAGACCTGCGCGGAGCTGGAGCCTCGGGAGTGGATCGAGGCCGGCCGCTCAGTCCGCTGTCACCTCTATGATGAGGTCGAGACGAAGCAACTCACCATGGCGTATTGAGCCATCGGGAAAGCGATATCCGGATCAAGAAGGCATCCCTTGGCGCCGCGAGTCCGGAGCGGATAGGATCCGCTTTGGACGGACATGGCGTTTTGCGACCGGGGGAATGCACCTAATGGCGACGGATCGGGATTTCACCCCGCGCGAAATCGAGGTGTTTGCCGCGGTGATGCTGCACGGGACGACGACCAAGGCGGCCGATGCGCTCAACATAACCCAGCCCGCGGTTAGCAAGACGCTCGTGCAGCTAACCGACAAGGCCGGATTCCAGCTCTTCAAGAAAAACCGCCAGCGTCTCGTTCCGACGCCGGAGGCACATATGCTGTACGCTGAGGTCCAGCGCGTCTTCGAGTCGGCGCGGGGGATTTCGGTCGCGGCCCGCGATATTAGGGAACTGCGCAACGGACGCTTGAAGATCTGCGCATTGCCGGCGTTCGGACTGACCCTGCTGCCGTCCGTCGTCGCCGACTTCTCGAAGCTTCATCCGACGGTTTCGATCTCGCTGGACATTCGCAGTTCGATCACCGTGCTGCAGCGAGCGAGCCGCAACCAGATCGACATCGGCATCGGCGTTACTTCGGCGGACGATACACCCTCCGTATCGCGCCGCTCGCTGACCTCGACGCCGCCGGTATGCGTTATGCCCAGGGGGCATGCGCTGTCGCGGCTGAAGCTGGTCCAGGTGCACGACCTCGACGGGCTCGATTTCATCTCGATGGCGTCCGGGGATCCGATGCGCCTGCAGCTTGATGCGCTCTGCGACGAGAATGACGTGACCAGGACGCTCAAGACAGAAGTCAGCCTCTCCAGTGCCTGCATCGGCATCGTTGCCGCCGGAGGCGGCGTGACGGTCGTCGATCGTCTCTCGGCCTGGATGGCGCGCGACCTGCCGATCGAGATCCGCGACTTCCGTCCCCATCTCGACCTCAATCTGAGCGTCTATCGGCCATGGGGCGTGATCGAATCGTCCATCGCGGACGCTTTCACCGACTATCTGATCCAGCAGACCCGCAGCTACATGAATACGGTCGACGCCGGGATCGCCGCATCGGCAGCGGCGTAGGTGACCTCGCGCACTGGATCGCCGGAAGTTCATAACCTCGCCGCGCCAGCTTGCTGCGACTTGTCATGTGCCGGCTTCTGCCTGCGGCGATAAGGTCCTGCCAGCGAGTTGAACGGGGATCGTGACATCAACATGCACGTCGTGGTTATAGGCGCAGGTATTGTCGGAGCATCGGTCGCCTACGAGTTGGCGAAGACGGGTGCGAAGGTCACCGTATTCGAGGCGTTGGGCGCCGCCGGAGGCGCCTCCACCGCAAGCTTTGCCTGGACCAACGCCAACGGAAAGGCCCCTCGATCGTATTTTTCGCTCAATGTTGCCGGCATGCGTTCGCATCTCGATCTGGCGCGCGAATTCGGCCAGGCGCCCTGGTTCAACCAGACCGGCAGCTTCGAATGGTGGACGAGCCCGCAAAGCCAGGTCGACCAGCGCGAAAACTTCAGTCAGATGAAGGAATGGGGCTATGGCGTCGAGTGGATCGAGCCCCGCAAAGTCAAGGAATTGGAGCCGGATATCAACGTCGAGGCCGTGAACGGCGCGCCGATCCTCTATTATCCGGAGGAGGGCTGGGTCGACCCCGCGCTCTACGTCGCATGGCTGCTGCGCGCGGCGAACGCCCGCGCCGAAGTCGCCCTGCACACGGGGACGCGGGTCTCCGGCCTCAGGACCGATGCGTGCAAGGTGACCGGCGTGCGCCTCGACAATGGCGATGACGTCGTGGCGGATGCCGTGGTGAATTGTGCCGGCAGTTGGTCGGCAGACCCGATCGATGGGGCGCCGATCGTTCCCATGGCGTCGACCGTCGGCATCGTCGCCTTCACGCTACCCGTTGCGACGACGCTTCGGCGGCAGTTTCATGCCGAGGATCTCGACGTTCGCCCGGACGGAGCGGGGCGCATCATGATCCATAAGGTTTCAGTGGATCGGACGCTTCTTGAAAAGAAGCGACTGGATCCCGCCGGTGCGGAAGGTCGCGCGCTGCTCGATGCAGCGGCCCGATATCTTCCAGCCTTGGCCATGACGGAAATCGAAGCGATACGGACCACTATGCGGCCCATCCCGGCTGGCGACGGCCTGACCTGCGTCGGTGCCTTCCCACAAACACCGGGATACTATCTGGCGGTCACGCATAGCGGCGTGACACTGGCGCCCTATCTCGGCAAGGCCGTCGCCGAAGAAGTCGTCTTCGGACGCCAGCACCCCGATCTTTCCGAGTTCCGTCCCGCGCGCTTTTTTGCGGGCGAGGAGAGCCCACTGAGGTTCGGCACTGGCCCAGCCAGAAAACGCGGCAACGAGTTCAACTGACCAAGACCAGACCGGACGAGCCAGAACCGGCGCGCGATGCATCCAACGGATGCTCCCGGATCTCCCACGACAGCAGCTCACCCGCCGACTGCGCGGCCGAGCGCTGTGGCAAGGTCGAGCAGAACGGCGTCCGCACGGGGCCGGCCGGCAAGCTGGATCGATGCCGGAAGGCCGGGCGGACGGGTGACCGGAATGGCGACGGCCGGGAGACCGATGGTGTTGGCCCACATCCGCAGCTCGGCTCCGGCCGGGCCATAGGGAACCCATTGGCCCCCGACCCTTGTATGTTCGTCTTCCAGGCGCGGCGCGAGGCCAGGCGCGCTCGGCAGGAGCACGGCGTCTAGCCCTTCGAGGTGCCGGTGCCAAAGCTGGCGGTGCTCACCGATCCGCGCGAGCGCGTCGTCATACTGCGCTGCCGAGACCTGCGCGGCGATCGCAAGGAAAGCGTGGACGTCCTGGCCGACGCGCTCGGGTGCCGCGGCTATGGCTCCGCGATACTGCCGGTGGAATTCGTAGCGCAGGATTTCGCGGCCCGCCTGTGACAGCGCAGCGGCGTCGCTGAACGTCACCTCGACGATCTCGCCGCCGCCCGCCCGGATCGTCTCCGCGGCGCATTCGAGAGCCCGCTCGACGCTTGCGTCTACCGGCCCGTGCAGGCCGATCGGCCGCGCGAAGACACGGCCCGCCAGCGCGACCCCCTCCGACGGGGGCCGGCCCACAAGCGCCGCGAACACTCTGGCAAGGGTCGACCCGCTCCGGCTCAGGATACCCACCGTGTCGAGGGTCGGCGACACCGGACGGACGCCCTCGACTGAGAGAAGGCCATTGGTCGGCTTGAAACCATAGAGGCCGGTGGCCGCCGCGGTCGACCGGTTCGATCCGCCGCTATCGGTTCCGAGCGCGAAATCGACGAAGCCGGCGGCGACCGCGGCGACGGAACCGCTGCTCGTTCCACCAGTGCCATGCGCCGGGGAAAGCGGGTTGACGACCTGGCCGAACCACGGATTTTTCGCGCTGCCGACGGCGAGCTCATGCATATTCGACTTGCCGACGACCACCGCGCCGGCCGCCTGCAGATCACGGACTATCGGCGCGTCTTCCAAGGCCGGGACGGAACCGAACAGACTGGAACCGCCGGTCGTCGGCATGCGGGCGACGTCGATCAGTTCCTTGGCCACATAGGTCAGTCCGAGCAGCGGCTTGACGCCAGGCGAGGCGTCGACCGAAGCGGCGCGAGCGCGCGCATCCGCTGGGTCGACATGGGTGAGCGCACGGAGGCGGACATTGTCCCGGCGAATCGCGGCGAGCGACAGCTCAACCGATTGGGAAGCGCTTAAGTCAACCAAAGGCAGGCTCCGATGCGGTCGCGGGCTAAGAAAAGCGGTCGAGGCTGAAAGGCGCCGCCTCGGCGGGAAGTGATCCCTCGGAAAGCCAGCCCGCGACCCGGTCGGCATGGATCGCCGCGAGCGATACGCCGCTGTGGCAGGTCACCAGAAATGCGCCGGGGGCGAGCTCGTGATAGATCGGGGCATTGTCGGGGGCGAGGATGCGCAGCGCCGACCAGCTGCGGACAAGCCGGACGTTCTTGAGAAACGGGAAGTAGCGCACCGCGAGGGCCGCAATGTCCCGGGTCACCTCGAACGTCGTCGAGACGTCGTATCCGACATCCTCCCAACTCCCGCCAAGCAGGAAGGTGCCGTCCTGGGTCTGGCGGACGTTTTCGCTCGGCACCTTCATGATCCTCTCGTGCCGCTCCGTCACTAGAATCTGGCCGCGCATCGGCTGGATCGGCAGCGTGATGCCAAGTGTTTCGGCGAGCGCAACATTGCCGAGACCCGCGGCCAAAACGACGTTTTCGCATTCGATCCCGGTCCCGCCCGAGACCAGGCGATAGCCGCCGGATACCGGTTCGATCCGCTCAATCGGCGTGCCCCGGCGGAGCGCGCCTTCGGTCCCTGAGATCGCGGCGTGGAGGGCGCGCAACAGCTTCAGTGGATTGGCATGGCCGTCCTCGCGCGAGAATGTGGCGCCGGCAAAATGCTCCGACACCCCCGGCATGTAATGGGCGATCTGCGAGGGCGTCATGACGTCGTAGTCGAGACCTGAGCGCGTGCGCAGCCGCTCCATGGTGTCGGCGCGCGATCTTAGGGTTTCTTCTGTCAAGCAGAAGACGAAGCCGCCATTCTGCTCGAGTTCGACATCCACATCGGTTGCGGCGGACAACTCGCTGGCAAAATCGGGCCAGAGGGCCGCGCCCTGCCTCGCCCACGGCGCATAGGCTTCGAGCTTGTCGCCCTTGCCCTGCGCCCAGACCAGCCCGAAATTGCCGCGGCTTGCGCGGAAGGCCGAATCGCCTTCGTCCAGCAGTGCGACCTGCCGGCCTTTACGGATTAGCCCATACGCCACAGCGGCACCGACCAGCCCGCCGCCGATTACCGCGAATTCGACGCCCGCGCGGGATCGAGCGCTCATCGCACAACCTCCGCTTCGGCAGTCGCGATCTGGCCAAGCGGCAGCGGCTTCAGCGGCGACCGGATCTCGTGGCGACCGATCGCCTCGACGGTGCTGCCGGTTTCCTTCGCGATAATCTCCGCGACAGCCATCGAACAGCTTCGGCCCTGGCAGGGTCCCATCCCGCATCGGGTGAAGGACTTGAGCTGGTCCGGCCCGGTCGCGCCTTGGGCCACAGCCAGACGGATCTCACCGGCGGTCACGTCTTCGCAGCGGCAGAGGACGGTGTCCGATGCCGCATCGCCGGCCAGTGCGATCGATGGCGGGAACTGCATCTCGAGGAACGGCCGGAACGAATGCTGCCGCCTGAGCGCGCGACGCGGGCGTTCGGCCTGGCGATCGCGTTCCCCCTCGGCGATCCGGCCGAGCTGTCGGGCGATTTCGAGCGCGGCGAGTGTTCCGGCAAGCTCCGCGGCCCGCCCGCCACCAATTCCAGTGCAATCGCCAGCGGCAAACACCCCCGGCAGCGACGTCTCTCCCCACGGGTCCGTCTCTGGCTGGAAGCAATGTTGCGCCTCATTCCAGCGCTCGCGGCAACCGAGCTGACGGGTGACATGATCGTTGGGGATGATGCCGTCATGCAGCAGAACCAGTTCGGCCTCGATCGACTGGCGCCGGCCTTCGGCATCCGTGAACTCGACGCGCTCGACCCTGTCGCGCCCCGCGATCGAAGCCCGAATCGCGCCGCGATGAAACGGGACGCCGGATGCCTTTAGCTTGCCGAGCAGTCGGATACCCCTGGCAAGCAGTCCTGGCGCATTCAGCGCCGAGGGCAAATGCGACAGGAAGGCTTGAAGGCTGGTGCGCGGCTTAGTCTCGACAATGCCGGCCGGGCGAACGCCAAAGGCCAGCAATTGTGTCGCCACCAACAGAAGTAGCGGTCCGCTGCCGACGAGGACGCAGCGCCCCGCCGGGACGGACGCAGCGCTCTTGAGCAGCAATTGCGCCGCGCCGGCATACATCACCCCGGGCAACATCGCGCCAGGGATCGGTACCGGCCGTTCCATCGCACCGGTCGCGATCAACAGCCGCCTCGGCGCGATCGATCGAACGCCGCCCGCCCCGTCGGCGACGAAAGTCCGCCCGTCACGCTCGATGCGCCAGGCAAAGGTGCTGCTGCTTCGCGTCGCCCCGGCTGCGCCGGCAAGCAAGGCCCGGCCGCGGACCTGGTCCGGTCCGAAAGCCCTATCGTCGTCCGCGCGCTTACCGACGCCCGCATAGAGGTTCCCGCCAAGCGCACTCCGTTCGTCGAGAAGCTCAACCGTCAGCCCCAGGCCGTCTGCCGTTGCCGCAGCCGAAAGGCCGGCAGCTCCCCCGCCGATGATCAGGAGGTCTGGCTCGCTCACAGGCGTCATCCTTCGGGTATCTGGCGCTTGATGCGCATGCCGCTGCGGACCCGGACGAGGCATCCCTGCTGGTTCTTTTGCCCGTCGATCTCGACGAGGCACTCGAAGCAGACCCCCATCATGCACAATGGCGCGTGCGACTGAGCGGACACCACCGATTGTCGGTAACGATCGGGATCAACCGTCCGGAGCAGAAAGCTCGCGACCGTATCCTGCTCGCGCGCGATCATCGGCTCGCCATCCAGATCGACTGGGATGGACGGAACTTCATCGCGAAGGGACCGAAACAGCGGATGCACGGCCGCGTTCTGTTTGCCTGATCTGCACATGCAGCAAGATTAGGTGATGGCCGAGCGAGGCACCAATTCCCAAATGCTAGGCGCGTCCACCGAAAAGTTATCAAGTGAGAGTCGACCGCGGCGGATGCTGCAAACCGGTCGCGATCATTAAACACCGGGATCTCGGCCGACCAGCGGTTGGGCTTCGCCTGACGGAGAGACCAGACCGCAAGGCCCTCGGTCTGGATAGCGCCAGCAGGATCCTCTGAGATCAACCATCCGAGCCGGCAACGGCCAATCGAACCATGCCGGCTCGGGGGGCGAAGGACGTTTTTCGCGATTACCTCGTGAGGCGGCAGCCTGAAGATCGCGTCCGAGCTCCCGATAGGGGTATGGACGCTTATGCCGTCGAACACCGAAATTTCCGTGTCTCAACTTTCCCGCCTGGCCGGTTTGCCGACCGCACCGATCATCATCAATGTTCGCACGCCAGAGGACTTCGATGCTGATCCGCGTCTCCTGCCGGCCGCCTTGCGCCTAGATTTTCAAACGGTCGCGACTTGGGCGGCCGAGTTTGCCGGCCGCGATGTCGTCATTGTCTGCCAGAAGGGACTGAAGCCCAGCCAGGGTGTCACCGCATGGCTGCGCCATGAAGGGATCAAAGCAGAGACCTCCGAAAGCGGCTTCGAGGCGTGGCGCGCTTTGGGCGGACTATTGGTCAGGACCGACAAGCTGCCGCCACGCGACGCCGCGAACCGCACCGTATGGGTGACACGCGCGAGACCGAAGGTCGACCGTATCGCTTGTCCGTGGCTGATCCGCCGTTTCATCGATCCCGACGCCTTGTTCCTGTTCGTCGCGGCGTCCGAGGTGGCTGCTTTAGCCGAGCGATTCAACGCGACGGCCTTCGACGTCGACGGCGGGAATTGGAGCCATCGCGGTGAGCGCTGCACCTTTGACACCACGACCGAGGAGTTCGGCCTGACCTCGGAACCTCTGCACCGTCTCGCCCTGATCGTGCGAGCCGATACAGCGCGACTTGACCTCGTGCCGCAGGCGGCCGGCTTCCTCGCCGCCTCGCTCGGCCTTTCCCGCATGTTCCGTGACGACCTTGAGCAACTGGAGGCGGGCCTGTTGCTCTACGACGTCTTCTACCGCTGGTGCCGCGACGCGACCGAGGAAACACACAACTGGCTGGCCCCCGGCGAGATGGTCGATGGACTGGGCCTTGCCGAGACGACGCCGGGGCCGCTGATCATGGTCCTGCAGTTTGTCGGCTTTCTCGCCGCCCATCGTGCGCCCTGCAGCCTCGATCCTCTTCTGGCCGTTTGTCTGGGTGCACTCCTGACCACCAGGGCGACCTTTGCACCCTGCTTCTTCTGGATGTTCCTCGGTGCGCCCTACATCGAGGCACTGCGCGGCAACAAGGCAGTCTCTTCGGCGCTATTGGCGATAACCGCAGCCGTCCTGGGCGTGATGATAAATCTCGCCTTGTGGTTCGGGCTGCATGTCGTGTTTAGGGCGGTGAGAAGCTTTGGGGTCTTTAGTGTCGGCCCGATTTGCCGGTGCTGACGTCCGTCGATTGGCTGGCCGCTGTCCTCGCCATTGCCGCCTTCTTGCACCCGAAAAATTTAATGTGAGGGGGACATCGCAGCCGCCACAGCATGACATCGACAAACTCATCGAACGCCAACGTCGCGTCCAAAAGAGATGATGGTGCGGGTGGTCGGAATCGAACCGACACTCCTTTCGGAACCGGATTTTGAGTCCGGCGCGTCTACCAGTTCCACCACACCCGCACGGTGCCGAGCCCAGCGCATATAGCGCCCTGAGGTAGCCGGCAGCTCCTATACAGCACCGGCGAGAAGATATCCACGGGTGTCATGACCAATCAATGCCAGATTCCCCGTCTTTTGGCCGACGGCTTCCCTCCGATGGCTTGACCGCGCGGGGCTGCAGCGGAGAGGTTGCAAGCTGTCAATGCGAACACTCACGCCCCCTTGCCAGTACGGACTATTTCGGAAAGGCGAGCAGGCCACTCGCGTCCGCCGGCAGGGGAAATGCCGAGTGCTCTCACCTTGTTGAAGATGCGTAGAAGCTCGAGAGCCGGCATCGGCCCGGCGACGGGCAGAACAAAGCTGCCTCTCGCCTGATTCCTGGTCTGACGGCCCGACCGATTCTGCAAGGCGTTGGCGGATGAGGGCGGGCGGTCTGCCGCCGCGACGATAGTTGCTTGTGGCAGAATTGGCCGCGTTTTGATGCCGAATGCGCTTCATGAACAGCGCGCAGCCGTCAAAGCGGCGCGTGATGGCCGCGCGCGATTGACCGGGCGACGGGACGATGCCAAGTCTCGGCCCTCCTCTCCCGGATCTTCCGCTCTATGTTCCAGTGCCTGCCTCTCTGCGCGATGCCCGTTTCGGGATGGTCGACGCCATGATCGCGCGCCTTGCCGATATCGCCCTGATCATCCTGCCGATCTTCGGATTGATCGGCCTCGGCTATGTCTCGGGCTGGACCAAGCATCTGGGCGAGCGTGCCGGCGACGGGCTTTCCGAATATGTCTTCGGCATCGCCGTGCCGGTCCTGATCTTCAAGACGCTCTCCGAGGCGAAGATGCCTGCGGACGGGCAACCCTGGGGCTACTGGATCGCCTATTTCACCGGCGCCTTCCTTGTCTTCGGCCTCGGCTTCCTCGCGGCGCGCAAGATCTTTGGCCGGACCCATCTCGAATCCGTCCTGCAAGGCTTTGCGAGCGGACAGGCGAATACGGTGTTCGTCGGCGTGCCCGTCATCCTGAAGGCGTTCGGCGAGGCCGGCGCAGTGCCGCTCTTTCTGCTGATCGCCGTCCATCTGCCGATCATGACGACGGCCGCGACCGTGCTTGCAGAGGGCGCGGAGGCGGGCGTCTCGCGCGCCACCATGATCCGCCTCGTGAAGGCGCTCGCGCGAAATCCGCTGCTCTTCGGCATCTATGCCGGCGCGATCGGCCAGATCACCGGCATTCATGCGACCGGCGCGGCTGGGCAGATCGTCGGCATGGTCGCGGCCTCCGCCGTGCCCTGCGCGCTGATCTCGATGGGGCTCGCGCTCAGGCGATATGGTTTCGCCGGCGATTTCAGCGCCTCGCTCGTCATCAGCACGCTGAAGCTGGTCGTCCATCCGCTCGCCGTGTTCGGGCTCGTGCACCTCCTGCCCATGCCGCCGGCCTGGGCCGGCGTTGCCGTCGTCTTCGCAGCGATGCCCTGCGGCGTGAATGCCTATCTGCTGGCCAATCACTACAAGGCCGGCGTCGCCAGCGCGGCGAGCGCGGTGTCTCTGTCGACCATATTGAGCCTCTTCACCGTGACGATCTGGCTCTATGTGCTCGGCGTGGGCTGATGGCGGCGGAGGCCGATGCGCTGCCGAATTTCGTCCGGAGTGACGCCGGCCGCTCGGAGCGCGGCTAGGCCCGCATCGCCGTCGGATTTGGAGAGCTTGCGGCCCGTCGCGTCGCGGATCAGGCCGTGATGGTGATAGAGCGGCTCGGGCAGGCCGAGCAGGGCCTGCAGCAGGCGATGGACGCTGGTCGCCTGGAAGAGGTCCTGGCCGCGCACGACATGGGTCACGCCCTGCAGCGCGTCATCGACCACGACCGAGAGATGATAGCTCGTCGGCACTTCCTTCCGGGCGAGGATGACATCGCCCCATAATTCGGGCCGGGCGGGCAGCACGCCATGTTCGCCCGCGGGGCCCGCGCCGGCTTCGGTGAAGGTGAGGGGGCCTGCGCGCCGCATCGCCTCGTCCATGCGCAGCCGCAGCGCATAGGGCGCTCCGGCCGCGATGCGGGCTTCGGCTTCGGCGCGGGGGCGGTCGCGATCGACGCCCGGATAGAGCGGCGCGCCGTCGGGATCGCGTGGCCAGTCGGGGATCCCCGTCGCCGCGCGGATTTCGGCGCGCGAGAGAAAGGCCGGATAGATGAGGCCCATCGCATCAAGCCGCGCCAATGCGTCGCGATAGGCATCGAAATGCTCGGACTGCCGGCGGACGGGCCGTTCATAGTCGATGCCGAGCCAGGCGAGGTCGTCATGGATCGCCTGCTCGAATTCGGGTTTGCAGCGCGTCGTGTCGATATCCTCGATCCTGAGCAGCAGCCGGCCCTGCGAGGCCGCGGCGAGGTCGGCATTGAGCAGGGCCGAATAGGCGTGGCCGAGATGGAGCAGGCCGTTGGGGCTCGGGGCGAAACGGAAGACGGCGCTCATGATGCGGCGAACCGGGGTGGCGGATGGGCGAGAGGGCTTGCTAGCATGAAGCGCTTTGTCATCCCTCGCAGAGAATTTCCATGCTCGATGGTCCCCGTCTCGCGCCGGCCTCCGGTGGCCCCGCCCGCAAGCTCGTCATCCTGTTGCACGGCGTCGGCGCCAATGGGCGTGATCTGATCGATATAGGCGCCCATTGGGCACCGATCTTCCCGGATGCCGCCTTTGCCGCACCCGACGCGCCGGACCCGAGCGACTGGGATCCGGCGATGCGGCAGTGGTTCCGCCTGGGCGTCCGCGACGCCCATGAATATTGGCTCGGCGCGGCGGCAGCGGCGCCGAAGCTCGATGCCTTCATCGATGCCGAACTGGCGCATCACGGTCTGGTCGATGCGGATCTCGCGCTGGTCGGCTTCAGCCAGGGCACGATGATGGCGCTGCAGGTCGGTCCGCGGCGTGCCCGGCCGATGGCCGGGATCATCGGCTATTCCGGCCGGATCGCCGGGCCGGAGCGGCTCGCCGCCGAAGCGCGCAGCCGGCCGCCGGTGCTGCTCGTGCACGGTGCGCAGGACGAGGTCATTCCGGTCGCGGCGCTGGCCGAGACCGCCGCCGTGCTGCGCGGCGCCGGCTTCCGCGTCGAAACCATTGAGCGGCCGGGCCTTCCGCATGGTATTGATGCCGTCGGCCTTTCGGCCGGCGCGGCATTTCTGCGACAGGTCTTCGGAACTGCTGCCGCCTGACCTTTCGTCGCGGCGGTCCGATTGTCGCTGGTGCTTCACAAGGATGACATAGACCCTATAGATTAATCGAACGCATCTCGAGGTTCGGCGCTGCTCAAAGGAGAAGCCAGTCTTGACGATAGCCGTGTCGCCCGGCGCACATCCCGCCCTGGTGCTCAATGCCGATTATCGGCCTCTGAGCTATTACCCGCTCTCGCTCTGGTCGTGGCAGGACACGATCAAGGCGGTGTTTCTCGATCGCGTCAACATCGTCTCCGAATATGATTTCGCCATTCGCAGCCCGTCCTTCAACATGCGGCTGCCGAGCGTCGTTTCGCTGAAGAGCTATGTTAAGCCGACCCGCAACCCGGCCTTCACCCGGTTCAATGTCTTCCTGCGCGATCGATTCCAGTGCCAATATTGCGGCACGCGGGACGATTTGACGTTCGATCATGTCATTCCGCGTTCGCGCGGTGGTCAGACCACATGGGAAAACGTCGTCGCCGCCTGCTCGCCCTGCAATCTGCGCAAGGGCGGCAAGCATCCCGGCGAAGCCAATATGTGGCCGCACCAGATGCCGTTCCAGCCGTCAGTGTCCGACCTGCATAATAATGGCCGGGCCTTCCCGCCGAACTATCTGCATGATAGCTGGCTCGATTATCTCTACTGGGATACCGAGCTCGATCCATAGCGCGTGCCGACGACAACCGAAATCACCGATCCCGCGGACCCGCGCATCGCGGCCTATCGCGATGTGCGTGAGCGCGACCTGGTCGGCCGCGACGGGCATTTCATTGCCGAGGGCGAGGTTGTGCTGCGCCACCTCGTCCAGTCGCCACGTCACAAGCCCTTGTCGCTGCTGATCGACCAGCGCCGGATCGACGGGCTCGCCGATCTGCTGGCGCAGCTTGCCCCCGACGTTCCGGTCTACACCGCCGGGCAAAGCGTGCTCGACGCCATTACGGGTTTTCACATCCATCGGGGCATATTGGCCCATGGCATGCGCGAGGCGCCGCGCGGGGCGCCGGCGCTGCTCGGGTCGCTCGGATCGCGCGCGCTCGTCGTCGCGCTGATGGGAATCTCCAACCACGACAATATGGGCGGCATCTTCCGGAACGCGGCCGCCTTCGGCGCCGATGCGATCCTGCTCGATTCCGGCTGCTGCGATCCATTCTATCGCAAGGCGATCCGAGTCTCGGTCGGTACGGCGCTGACCGTGCCGTTCGCGCAGCTCGCCGCCGGCGAGGATATCGTCGATGTGCTGGCGACAGCCGGCTTCACCGTCATCGCCCTCAGCCCAGGCGGCGAGACGGAGCTTTCAAGCCTCCAGCGCCCCGATCGTGTGGCGATGCTTCTGGGCACCGAGGGGCCCGGCCTGCCCACGCCGGTGATGGCACGGACGCGGACCGTACGGATATCGATGGCGGCGGGGGTCGATTCGCTCAATGTCGCGACGACGAGCGGCATCGTCCTCCACGCCTTGACGCGAACGACTTAGCCGCGGCGGAGGCCTGCCGAGAGCAGCAGCGCCGCGACGATGGCCGAGACCAGCGCGTTCCAGCCCGCGAAGGACAGCCCGAGAACGCGCAGCGCTGCGTCCGTGCAGCTCACGACCTTGGTCTTACCGATCTGGCTCAGGAGATCGCCGGCATTGCCGGTGGTCGCGACGCCGCCGCCGCAATCGGCCGGGCCGAGCCAGAAATGCCATTCGACGCCGGCATGGTAGATGCCGAGGCCGAGGCCGACGACGAAGATCAGCCCGGCGACCACGAGCAGGGCGCGCGCTGGGAGTTGTGCGCCCCGACGCAGCAGCACCAAGCCGATCAGCAGGATCGGCAAGCCGACATAATAGGGAACGCGCTGCTCGAGGCAGAGCTTGCAGGGGGCGTAGCCACCGAAGATCTGGAAGCTCCACGCGCCGAGAATGGCGGCCAAAGCGAGCAGAAAGGCCAGGACGGCGAAGCGAAAGCGGGTGGTGGCGGCCATATCGGGTTTCCTGATGCGGTGCCGCGCTTCTAGCCCGTCGCCCTTCGCCTGTCGACGCAGTGCGGAATCACATCCCTGTGCAGCGCGACGGCGCTATGCCGCCCACCGGTCCGGGCTCGAAAAGTGGGCCCAGTGAGATTTCCATGATTTCAACCGTGACTTAATCGGTTCCCGGGCATTGAATGCAGGCCGGCGGGATATTGACGCCGTCGTTTGTGGCCGTGGCAGTTATCAGGGCCGAAATACAAGAGATCGTGACGAGGAAGACATCATGGCAACATCGAAATCACGGATTGAACTGGCCTCCAACACCAAATCCGCAATGATCGACCTTCTGAATGCACGGCTGGCGGATGGCATCGACCTTGCGCTGGTGACCAAGCAGGCGCACTGGAACCTGAAGGGCCTGCAGTTCATCGCCGTGCATGAAATGCTCGACGGGTTCCGGACCGAGCTCGATGATCACAACGACACGATCGCGGAGCGGGCGGCGCAGCTCGGCGGTATCGCGCTCGGAACCGTGCAGACGGTGGCCGGCGCTACGACGCTGAAGCCCTATCCGACCGACATACAGAGCATCAAGGACCATCTGGTGGCGCTGGTCGACCGCTATGCCGAAACGGCCAATGCCGTGCGCGCGGCGATCGATACGGCTGACGAAGCTGGAGATGCCGATACGGCGGATATCTTCACCGCTGTTTCACGCTCGCTCGATAAGTCGTTGTGGTTCTTGCAGTCTCATCTCGAATAAAGCTGAACGGGCAGCGGAACTTTCATTGATCTTTTCAATCCTGCCTCCGCCGATCTAGTACTATCTCTGCGACGAATCACACGGACATGCGGAAAGATCGGCATGATCGCGATTGGGAGAACAAGAATGAAGATGATGCAGAAGGTTCTGTTGGCTGCTGCAGCCGTCATGTCGATGTCTGCGCCGGCTCTGGCCGAAGCCAAGGCTTCGGTTGGTACGCTGACCTGCGACGTCTCGGCCGGCGTCGGCATGTTCATCATGGAAAAGCAGACCATGAAGTGCGTGTTCAAGCCCGCCAATGGCGGTGCTGAAGACCGCTACACCGGCAAGATCAACGAGTACGGCGTCGCCGTCGGCGCGATCGAGAAGGGTGTTCTCGTCTGGGGCGTCGTCACGGCGACCAACGAGATCCCCGGCCCGGGCACGCTGTCGGGTGAATATGGCGGCCCCGGCGCGGACGTCGCCTTCGTGGCCGGCCTCGGCGCCAACGTGCTCGTCGGCGGGTCGAACAAGTCGGTTGCCCTGCAGCCGCTCTCGGTCGAGGGCGAAGTCGGCTTCAACATCGCCGCCGGCGTGACCACCGTGACGCTGGTCGCCGCTCCGTAAAGATCGTTCGGCCTGCTCGCGCAGGTCTTCATGCGATATTCAGGACGCCGGGATGCGCCAAGCATTCCGGCGTCTTGTTGTTGATTGGCGCCGCCAACGGATGCGCGCGGTCCCCGTTTCGATTTCCAGGACAGGTTGACCTGCCCAATTGCTGTGCTTGACGCTCGATTGAGCCGGATGCTACCTCTCGCATTGCAGCATCGAACCCGATAATGGGCGGTGCGCCACAGCCAAACCGTTTGTAATCAACCTGTTCCTCCGATTGCGAAGGGCTGAGAGCCTGGCGTCGGGATCCAGCTCTGAAAGCGGGAGCCCGCCATGGTGAAAGACGGCCGAGCCTATCTGGCCAGCCTCAAGGACGATCGTTCCATCTATATTGATGGTCGCAAGGTCGTCGACGTGACCACCGATCCGGCCTTTGCCAATGCGGTTCATTCCGCGGCGAAGCTCTATGATTTCCAGGCTGCTCCCGACAATATCGAGGCGATGACCTTCGTCTCGCCGACCTCGGGCGAACGGGTCAGCCGCGGCTGGCAATTGCCGCGAAATCTCCGCGAGCTGACCGAGCGGCGGCAGGCATTGGAGAAATGGGCGGCGCTCACCTGTGGCATGGTTGGCCGCTCCCCCGATCACGTCGCGTCGACCTTTGCCGGCTTCCGCATGGGCCTCCATGCCTTCCGCGACAATGACCCGGCGCGTGCGGCGGCGCTCGAATCCTATTTCGACTATGCCCGCGACAATGATCTCTTCCTCTCCTACGTCATCATCAATCCGCAGGCCGACAAGGCGAAGACGGCCGGCGGCCAGCCCGATCCGCATCTCGTCGCCTCGATCGTCGACGAGGACGGGGAAGGCATCACCATTCGTGGCGCCAAGATGCTGGCGACATCGGGCGTGATGGCGAACGAGATGATGGTCTCGGGCTTCAACGCGCTGCAGGCGGGCGACGAGGCCTATGCCTTTACCGGCGTCGTCCCGCTCGGCGCCAAGGGCCTGACGCTGATGTCGCGCCGCAGCTATGAGCAGAACGCCACCTCGACCTTCGACTATCCGCTGTCGGCCCGCTTCGATGAGAACGATGCCGTCGTCTATTTCGACGATGTGAAGATCCCGTGGGATCGCGTCTTCGTCCATAAGGACCTGAAGATGGCGCAGGCGCAGTGGCACGATACGCGCGCCCATGTCATGCAGAACTACCAGTGCATGATCCGCCTGATGGTGAAGCTGAAATTCCTGCTCGGCCTCGCGCGCAAGATTGCCGAGACAAACAACATCATCAACTATCCGCAGGTGCGCGAAACGCTCGGCCTGATGGCGGCCAAGGTCGCCAATATCGAGGCGCTCGTCATCGCGATGGAGGCGAGCGGCGAGCATTTCCAGGGCTATTTCGTCCCGAACCGTTCGATCCTTTGCACCGCACAGGTGATCGCGCAGACGACCTATCCGGAAATCATCGAGGCGATCCGCACGCTTTCGGGTGGCGGCATGATCATGGTGCCGTCCTCCTATCTCGATTTCGAGACGCCTGAGACTGCGGCGATCATCGGCAAGACGCAGCGTTCGCCGGTCGCGAGCTCGCAGGAGCGGGTCAAGCTGATGAAGCTCGCCTGGGACGCCGTCGGCTCGGAGTTCGGGTCGCGCCATCTCCAATATGAGATGTTCTATTCCGGACCGACCTTCGTCACGCGCGGCAATTCCTTCCGCTTCTATGATTGGGACGGCGTGAAGGGTTTTGTGGACGATTTCATGGGCACATATGGTCTGCCGTCGTCGACCGGGACGTCCCTTTCCTCGGCTGCCGAATAGGGACGTCATGACCGATGTTCAGGAAATCGCGCTGAGTGCGTTCGTCGCGCATGGCCCGACCTCGCTTCAGATGCGGGACGAGGGGGCGCTTGCCGGCCTCACCTTTGCCGTCAAGGATCTGATCGACGTCGCGGGCTACAGATCGGCCTGGGGCAACCCGGACCGCCTCCGCGATGCCGAGCCGGCCGTCGCGACCGCGCCCTCGGTGCTGGTTCCGCTGATGGCCGGGGCGCGGATCGTCGGCAAGACGCACACGGACGAACTCGCCTGCGGCATGTTCGGGATGAACCCGCATTTCGGCATCCCGATCAATCCGCGGGCGCCGGATCGCGTGCCGGGTGGTTCGTCGAGCGGCTCGGCCTCGGCTGTTGCGGCCGGGCTCTGCGATTTCGGCATCGGCACCGATACGGGCGGCTCGATCCGCGTGCCGGCGAGTTTCTGCGGGCTCTATGGGTTGCGCACCACCTTCGGCCGGATCTCGGTCGCCGGGGTCATGCCAATGGCGCCGAGCTTCGATACGGTCGGGTTCCTCGCCCGTGATGCCGCCATGCTGAAGCGCGTCGGCGAGGCCTATTTCGGAACGATCGGGGCCGCCGGGCCGCAACGGCTCCTGCTGGCGCGCGACGCCTTCGATATTCCGGTTCCCGCGATCGGCGCGGCACTCTTGCCGGTGGCGCGCTCGCTCGCGCCGGCCGAGGAGGTCACGCTCTTTGCCGAGGGCGTCGATTTCTGGCTCGATACGTTCCGTCCGCTGCAATTGCACGATCTCTGGTCGACGCTCGGCGGTTGGGCGACCATGCCGGGCCGTGTCCTGAGCCAGGCTGTCGAGGAGCGGATCGCGCTCTCCGCCACGGTCGATCCCCGCATGTTCGCCAAGGCGGTGATCCAGCGCGAAGCCCTGACGTCGCGGCTCGTTCGCCTTCTCGGCGATGACGGCATGCTGATCATCCCGACCGCGCACGACCTGCCGCCACTGCGCACGGCACCGGTCTCCGCGCAGGTGGCATTCCGCGAAAAGACGCTGGCACTCACCTGCATTGCAAGTCTCTGCCGGCTGCCGCAGATCAATATTCCGGCCGTCGAGGTGGATGGCTGCCCGGTCGGCCTGTCGCTGATCGCCGCACCGCGCGGCGATGAGCGGCTCCTCGCCTTCGCCGCCGAGCTCGGCGCGATCCCGTCCGCTTCGGTCCCGGCATGAGCATTCCCGCGAATGGCGCGCGCGACTTCGTTGGCTATGGCCGCCGGCCGCCCGATGCGCAATGGCCGAACGGCGCCCGTCTCGCGCTCGTTATCGTGCTCAATGTGGAGGAGGGCGCCGAGCCCTCCATCCCCGATGGTGACAAGGCGACCGAGATCGGGCTGACGGACGGGATCTTCGGCGAGGTGCCGGCGGGCACGCGCGATCTCGTGGCCGAGACGCTGTTCGAATATGGCTCGCGCGTCGGCTTCTGGCGTCTGACCGATCTCTTCGCCGAGCGTGGTGCGCGGCTCACCATCAATGCCTGCGCGCAGGCGCTCGAGCGCAATGGCGAGATCGCGGCGGCAATCCGCACGGGCGATTTCGACCTCTGCTGCCACGGCGATCGCTTCGCCCGCCATTTCCTGATGGGCGAGGATGAAGAGCGCGCCGTGATCGCGCGTGCCGTGGCGAGCCTCGAACGGACCACGGGCAAGAAACCACTTGGCTGGCAAAGCCGTTACTCCCCGAGCGAGCGGACGCGAACCCTGCTCGTCGAGCAGGGAGGTTTCCTTTATGACGCCGACAGCTATGCCGACGATCTGCCCTATTGGGTCACGGTCGGAGCAAGCCCGCACCTCGTCGTGCCGCACAGTTTCACCCATAACGACAACCGCCTCGCCACCGCCAAGCTCGGCACGGCGAACGATTTCTACGATCATCTCGCGGCCGCCTTTCGCGTGCTTCACGCCGAGAGCGCGCGGACGCCGCGCATGATGACCGTCAGCCTGCACAGCCGCATTTCCGGCCAGCCCTCGCGATTCGAGGCCGTGACCCGCTTCCTCGACCTCGTCGCCAGCCATGACGGCGTCTGGATCGCCGGCCGTTCGGACGTCGCGCGCCACTGGATGGCGACGCACCCGGCGGAGGTCTCATCATGACGGCATCGGCACGGCTGCTCATTCGCGGCGGGCTCGTCGTCGACCCGGAGGCGGGCACGGCCGAGCGGCTCGATCTTCTCATCGATGGCGGCCGGATCCAGACCGTTAGTGCGCCCGGCACGATCATCGCGCCCGGCATTCCTGAATTCGACGCGGCCGACCGGCTCGTGCTCCCCGGCCTCGTCAATGCGCACACCCATGGCCATGCCAACCTCATGAAAGGCGTCGCCGATCGCTGGACGCTCGAGGCTTCGCTCACCAACGGCCCGTGGCTCGGCGGCGCGCGCGATCCCGAGACGATCTATCTCTCGACGCTGCTCGGCGCGGTCGACATGCTCTCCAAGGGCTGCACCGCCTGCTACGACCTCGTCTATGAATTCCCCCGGCCGACGGTCGAGGGCTTCGCGGCGGTCGCCCGCGCCTATGCCGATGCCGGCATTCGCGCCGTGCTCGCGCCGATGGTGGCCGACAAGAACCTGTTCCAGGCGATCCCCGGCCTTCTCGATGCGCTACCGGTGGATCTCCGCGAGAGGGTCGAGCGGTTCGGCCTCGGCGGTGGTGACGAGACGATTGCGGCGATCGAGGCGATCATCGCGGCGCGGGACAGCTTGCCCGACGGCATCAGCCTCGCCATCGCGCCGACGATCCCGCATCACTGTTCCGAACGCTTCCTGATGCAATGCGTCGGGCTCGCGGAGCGCCATGGCCTGCCCATCCACATGCACATCGCCGAATCCCGCCTCCAGGCGCTGACGGCGCGGCGGCTCTGGGGCAAGTCGCCCGTCGCCTATCTCGCGGACCATGGCGTGCTGCGGCCCGGTTTCACGGCGGCGCATTCCGTCTGGCTCGACGATGACGATCTGGATCTCCTCGCGGACAAGGGCTGCTCGGTCGCCCATATTCCGGCGTCGAATTTCCGTCTTGGCTCGGGCATCGCCTCGGTGCGGCCCATGCTCGATCGCGGCATCACGGTCGGCCTCGCCACCGATGGCGCCAATTCGTCCGATGCGCTCTCCATGCTGCAGGCGATGCGGCTCGCCTCCTTTGGCGCGCGCGCCTATGCCGGGCCACGGACCGATTGGCTCTCGGCGGTCGAGACCGTTCGCCTCGCGACGGTCGGCAGCGCCGATATCGTCGGGCTCGATCAAGGCGGCCGGATCAGGGCGGGCGCGCTCGCCGATCTCGCCTTCTTCGATCTGGACCATCTCGACTTCATTCCGCTGACCGATGCGTTCAACCAGCTGGTCAGCGCCGCCGATTCCGCGTCGATCACGGATGTCATGGTTGGCGGGCGCTTCGTCGTGACGGATGGCAAGGTTGTGTCGGTCGATATCTCCGATCTTCCTGCACGCGTCCGCGCCGCGGTCGAGCGGCTCGGCGCGGCTCTGGGCGATGCGCGCGCGCTCGCCGCGCGGCTGGAGCCGCATGTGGTGGCCTTTGCCGAAGGACTTTCCGATGAGCCGATCGGCATGGAGCGCTTCGTCCGGCGCGAGGCGAGGGGGACGTCATGAGCGTCATTGCCGAGATGATCGATCCGCTCGAATTCCGCCGCGCCTGCGGCCGCTTCGCCACCGGCGTCGCCATCGTGACGGCGCGGCTCGGCGAGGAGAAGGTCGGCATGACGATCAACTCGTTCTCGTCAGTCTCGCTCGATCCGCCGCTGGTTCTCTGGAGCCTTCGCAACAAGGCGCGCTCGCGTGCCGTGTTCGAGGCGGCCGGTGCCTTCGCCGTCAGCATTCTGTCCGCCGAGCAGGCCTTCGTCGCGCGCCATTTCGCCAGCGGCGTCGCGGGCATCTTCGACGGCACGGAGATTGCGTACACCGAGCGCGGCCTGCCGCTCATTTCCGGTGCGCTCGCCCATCTCGAATGCGAAACGCGCCATATCCATGAGGGTGGCGATCATCGCATCATGATCGGCGAGGTCACCGGCCTGAATATCATGGACGGTGATCCGCTCCTCTTCTTCAACGGCCGCTTTGCCGGCCTTCCCGATCTCTAGACGTCTGGCTCCCGATGACCGATACCCTTCTCACCGCTCCCGCGCCCCATGTTGCGGCGCCATCCAGGATCAAGCGCATCGGCCATATTACGCCGTCGTCCAATACCGCCCTGGAGCCACTGACCTATGCGATGAACCGGGGGCTCGAACATCAGCTCGCGCATCATTTCACGCGCATTTCGGTCACCCATCTGGCGCTATCGGCGAGCTCGGAGGCCCAGTTCCAGCTGGAGCGCATGCTGGCCGCCGCCCGGTTGCTGGCGGACGCACCTCTCGACGCGCTGGTCTGGAACGGCACGTCGGCGAGCTGGCGTGGGCTCGAGAATGATCTGAGGCTCTGCGAGGCGATCACCCGCGAGACGGGCATTCCGGCCACGACGTCGACGCTCGCCTTCTACAACGCCTTCCACGAGAAGGGTTACAAGACGGTCGGCCTGGCGCTGCCCTATATCGAGGAGATCTCGGCGCAGATCGCCACGGAATATGCCAAGCAGGGCTTCCCGGTGACCGGATCGTCCTCGCTGGGCCTCCTCGCCAATGTCGATATCGGCGCGGCCGAGCCCGACGCTATCCGTGGCGTGCTGCGCGGCGCGGCGAAGGAGAAGCCCGACTGCATCGCCGTCGTCTGCACCAATTTCAACGCGACCGAACTCGTCGAGGAGATGGAGGCCGAACTCGGCATTCCGATCGTCGATTCGATCGCGGTCACCTTCTGGGAGGCGGCGCGCGTTGCCGGCGTCGACGTCAAGGCGCCCGGCTGGGGCAAGCTCCTGGCGGGCGAATAATGGCCGGCGCGAACGTCGTCGTCCTGACCACAGGCGGGACCATCGCCTCCAACCATGATGTCCAGTCCGGGTCGGTCCAGGTCCGGCTCGATGCCGGAGCGCTCCTGGCCAGCGTGGCGGCGGACGGACTGCCGGCCATCGAGGCGCGCGGCATCTTCTTCAAGAGCAGCTTTGCCCTTACGCTCGACGACGGCCTCGCCATCGTCCGTGCGATCAAGGCGGAACTGGCGCGCGACGAGGTTGCCGGCGTGGTCGTGACGCATGGCACCGATACGATGGAGGAGACGGCCTTCCTCGCCGATCTCCTGATCGCGCCGGGCAAGCCGGTCGTCTTCACCGGCGCGCAACTTGCCGCCGATCATCCGGGCGCGGATGGGCCGCGCAACATCGCCGATGCGATTCGCGTCGCCGCCGCGCCGGCCGCCATCGGGCTCGGTGCGCTGATCGTCTTTGACGGCGACATTCTCGCGGCGCGCGACGCGACCAAGCGCCATACCTCGCAATTGCACGCCTTCGCGGCACCGGGACGTGGTCCGCTCGGCATCGTCATGCGCGGCGCCGTGCACATCACCCACAGGCCGGCGTCCTATGAGCGCTTCGGCGTCGAGGCGCTGGCCGAGCCGGTCGATCTGATCACGCTCGCTATGGGCGGAGGCGATCGCCTGCTCCGCGCCGCGGTCGAGACCGGCGCCAGGGGCATCGTGCTGAACGCCACCGGGCTCGGCAATGCGGCGCCGCCGATCACCGCCTATGTCGGCGAACTGGTGGCGTGCGGCCTTCCCGTTGTCGTCACCTCGCGCTGCGGCGAGGGGCGCGTCGCGCCGGTCTATGGCGCGGGCGGCGGCGTCGATCTCGAAAAGGCCGGAGCCATTTTCGCCGGCGACCTGAACGGGCCAAAGGCACGGCTTTTGCTGGCTCTGGCGCTGGCGCAGCCCGAGCCGCGCAATATTGCCGAATTGATTGCGTCGGTCGTCGACGCCGAACCCTAGAGGAGCTTGATCATGGCCAAGGAAATCTTCGTAGCTTACGGCGTCGATGTCGACGCGGTGGCGGGCTGGCTCGGCTCCTATGGCGGCGAGGACAGCCCCTGCGATATCTCGCGCGGCGTCTTTGCCGGCGAGGTTGGAACGCCGCGCCTGCTGCGCATGTTCGATCGCTTCGGCATCAAGACGACGTGGTTCGTGCCCGGCCATTCGATCGAGACCTTCCCGGACGAGATCAAGGCCGTCGCCGCCGCCGGCCACGAGATCGGCATGCACGGCTATTCGCATGAAAATCCGCTGATCATGACGCCGGATCAGGAAGAGGCGGTGATCGACAAGTCGATCGCGCTGATCACCGAGCTGCAGGGCCGGCCGCCGTCGGGCTATGTCGCGCCCTGGTGGGAGTTCTCCAATGCGACCATCGAGCTGCTGCTGAAAAAGGGCATCCTCTACGATCACAGCCTGATGCATAACGACTTCTTCCCCTACTATGCCCGCACGGGCGAGAGCTGGACGAAGATCGACTACAGCCAGCCGGCCGAGACCTGGATGAAGCCGATGAACCGCGGCACGGATACCGATCTCGTCGAGATTCCGGCCTCCTGGTATCTCGATGATCTGCCGCCGATGATGTTCATGAAGGCGGCGCCGAACAGCCATGGCTTCGTCAACCCGCGCGATATCGAGCAGCTCTGGCAGGACCAGTTCGACTGGGTCTATCGCGAATATGACTATGCCGCCTTCACGCTGACCATCCATCCCGATGTCTCGGGCAAGCCGCAAGTGCTCCAGATGCACGAGCGGCTGTTCGCGCATATGTCGAAGCATCCGGGCGTGAAGTTCGTGACCTTCGAGGAAATCGCCAAGGATTTCATCAAGCGCTACCCGAAGGGCGCCCCGAAGCCGACGCCGTAGGACGGCGCGGCGATGTGCGGCTTCTGCGGCTCGTTTTCCGAACGGCATTGGAGTGCGGCGCCGGTTTCCGGCGCCCGTCCGACGCTGGCGCGGCTCAACGTCGCGCAGATCGCCGGCAGGCTCACCGCTGCCGGCGGCGTGCGGCTCGTCGCCTGGGGCGATCGCTTCCAGTTGACGGGCCGGACCGGCCGCACGGCGCTCGCCGCCAATCTCTCGGAGATATGGCAGGCGACGGACCGCCTCGGCAAGGCCATCGATCCGCTCGATGAGGCGCTGCTCGATCGGCTCGAGGCCGGCGCATGAGCGCGGTGCTGCCGCCGATCGTCGTCGATGTGCTCACGGGCTTTCTCGGAGCGGGCAAGACGACCTATCTGCGGCGGCTGCTCGATGCCGGTGCGCTCGCCGATACGGCCATCCTCGTCAACGAGTTCGCCGATCTTCCCGTCGATCAACGGCTCGTCGGGGCTACGGGTTCGCTGACGGCGGTGCTCGCCGGCGGGTGCCTCTGCTGCGCTATTGACGGCGACCTGAAGGAGGGCCTGCTCGGGCTCATCCAGCAGCGCGCCGATGGCACGGTGCCGCCCTTTGCCCGCATCCTGGTCGAAACCTCGGGCATTGCCGATCCGGCGCCGGTCGCGGGCACGATCCTGGGCGATCGGCAGTTGCAGGCGCGGCTGCGCTTCGGCGGGACGGTCACGGTGGTCGATCTTCTCAACGTCGCCGAGACATTGGCGACGCAGGAGGAGGCTTTGGCGCAGATCATCGCGGCCGATCGCATCGTGCTATCCAAGGGCGATCTCGTCGATGATGCGCGGCGCGCCGAGGCCGTGGCGGCGATCGGCGCGATCAACCCGCTCGCGCCGATCGTCGATGCCGAACCGCGTCCCGGAGAAAGGCTCAATCCGTGGCGCACTATCGGCTGGACCACGCCGACGGCTCCGCGTCGCGCAGCCTTCCAGGCCGTGGCGCAGGCCGGCGATCGACACAATGGTCTCGGGGCGTTGGTCCTGACATGGCCGGAACCAGTCGATTGGGCGGTCTTCGCCACCTGGCTCTCGGCGCTGCTGCATCGCCATGGCGCCCGCATCCTGCGCGTGAAGGGCCTGATGCGGATCGCGGGCGAGACTGAGCGCGGGCCGGTCGTGATCCAGGGCGTGCGCCATGTCGTCTATGCCCCGGAACATCTTGCTGATGCCGATGACGTCGTCGGGGCCGAGTTCGTGATGATCGTGCGCGATCTCGATCCGGCGCTGATCCGTCGCTCGTTCGAAGCGTTCATGGCCCTCGGCCAACGGGCCGGGGAGACGCAACGCGGAGCGCGCGCATCGTGACGCTATGGAGGGCAGACTGCCTTTCGAATGGGCAGCGGATCGCGCTGGGCGGTTTTCGGCGCCAACGCTGCCCTGACTGGTACGGCGATTGCTTATGACGACAACGGTTTCGAGTGACCGGAAAACCGGATCGAGCCGTCCTCACACCACGACAGACGCGAAGCGGTGCGCCCTGGACGGCGTCTCGCTGGCGGAATTCCGCCGGTCATTCGTGGTTCTTGCTGATTGAGGTTGGATCGATGTCGAAGGAAGTCTCGGGACTGGACGAACTGGCGGAGCGCGCGCGCTTCGAACTGGACTGCGTCAACTATCCCGCGCGCGAATGGGCGCTGCCGCGCGAGTTCGACGGCGTGCCGGTGCATGACGCCGTGATCGTCGGCGGCGGCCAGAACGGCCTTGCCGTGGCCTTCCGTCTCCTTCGCGAGCGCGTCACCAATATTCGCGTGCTCGACAAGAGCCCCGCCGGCCTGTCCGGTCCCTGGGTGACCTTCGCGCGCATGCATACGCTGCGGACACCGAAGACTGTCTCCGGGCCGGAACTCGGCATTGCCAGCCTCTCCGTCCGCGCCTGGTACGAGGCGAAATTCGGCAAGGAGGCCTGGGCTGGGCTCGGCAAGATCCCGCGCGGCCATTGGCATGATTATATCGGCTGGCTGCGCGAGACCGTCGGCATCGACGTCACGCATGACGCCGAGATCATCGACATCGAGCCGCTCGCCGATGGCATCCTCGCCGTGCACGCGCGGATCGGAGGCACGGTCGAGCGCGTGCTGGCGCGCAATGTCGTGCTCGCCACCGGCATTGAGGGCTCGGGCCGCTGGATGGTGCCGAACATGATCCGCAATGCGCTGCCGCGCGAGCGCTATGCCCACACCTCCGAGGCGATCGACTTTGCGGCGCTCGCCGGCAAGCGCGTTGCCGTCATCGGCGCCGGCGCCTCGGCCTTCGACAATGCGGCCATGGCGCTGGAACATGGCGCGGCATCGGTGGTGAGCTTCGTGCGGCGCAAACAGCTGCCGAAGATCAACCCCAATCGCTGGATCGAATTTGCCGGCTTCATGCGCCATTTCACCGATCTCGACGATCGGCGGAAATGGGCCTTCATGAAGACCATCTTCGACATGAACCAGCCGCCGCCGCAGGATACGTTCGAGCGCTGCACGCGCTTCGACCAGTTCGACCTGCATCTGGCAAGCCCGATCGATGCGATCGCCTTCGAGGATGACGAAATCCGGCTGACGACGCCTGATGGCACCTATGCCTTCGACTTCCTGATCGTCGGCACCGGCTTCGGCGTCGATCTCGCCGGGCGGCCCGAGCTTGCCCGTTTTGCCGACAAGATCGCGCTCTGGTCCGACCGCTATACGCCGGAACCGGGAGAGGCGAGCGCGACCATGGGTGGCTATCCCTATCTGACCTCGAACTTCCAGTTCACCGAGAAGGTCGAGGGCACGGCACCCTTCCTGAAGAACATCTTCAACCATACCTTCGGCGCCATGATGAGCCTTGGCGGCGCGGCCGGCATCTCGCAGCTGAAATTCAGCACCGACCGCATCGCCTATGGCATTACGCGCAATCTCTTCCTCGACGACGCCGACGCCTATATTGCGAGCCTCAAGGCGTATGACGTCGCCGAGCTCGACACCTCCGCCTTCGAGGCGAAGCGCGATCCTGCCTCCGAGGCCGCATGAGGCCTCCTCTCCCGCCACAGGTCATCCATGGTTACCGTTGAAAACCGCGAACAGCGCATCCGCGAATCCACGTCCAAGATCGAGAGCCCGTTCGTTCTCGATCCGACGCTGTGTCTCTACAGCCCGCAGGACAATGTCGATGCGCTGACCCATCCGCGCATCGCCGAATGGCTGGATTTCATCGGTTCCGACTATGAGCCCCAACTGCCGGAGGCCGAGCGGCGGGTGCTGCTCTTCATGCCCTGCACCAAGACCAAGCCCTATCCGTTCTCCACCGAGCATCAGGCGATCAACCAGCGCCTGCTCGACAGCGGCTTCAAGCCCACGGAGCGGCTCTATCTGCCGCAGGAATTGCAGGCGCGGCTGGAGCCGGGTTTCTCGCCCGAGGTGCTGAACATCTCGCCGCTCTCGGACGGCAAGGGCACGGTGATCCACCGCATGGTGATCTCGGAGCCGATGGCGGTCGTGCCCTATGAGCACATCGCCGAATATCAGGGCAAGAAATCGCCGGCGACCGCCTATGACGATCCGGGCCTGTTCGAGAAGCGTGGCAATGCGGTTTCGCCCTGGCGGGAGAACTCGACCGCGACGCAGGTTTCCGCCACGCGCTGGAAATGGGGCGACGAGGAGCGGCGGCACTACGTGCTGATGCACAATGTCATGGCCGATGTGCTGGCGAAGTTTATCGCGCGTGTCGGCCATCACTATACCGACATCGTCGCCTGGGTGGCGCCGGGCCTGACGCATCGCAGCTTCGTCATCGGCAAGGGCGAGCGCTCGTCCAACAAGGTCGTGGCGACCCGCCTGGTCGGCAAGGAGCGCATGGCGCTGATCGGCGCCAATGATCATCTCGGCCCGGAGCAGGCGATCGAATGCCTGCCGACGCTCGACCAGTGCAAGGACGCCGTCGAGCGTCTGGCCGCACGGCTCAATATCGATATCGGCCATGCCACCGGCATCTATGCGCGCGGCGGGGCCAATGCGACGCCGCTCGCTTTGCCGGAGATGCTGGACAATTTGGTGGCGCGGATAGGCCGGGGCACGGCGGCTTGAGGCGATGCGAGAGGATAATCCGCTCCTCCGTCATCCCGGGCGAAGCGAAGCGCAGACCCGGGATCCATCCAGCCGGGGCCTGACGATGGAAGACCCGGGCTGAATGGATCCCCGCTTTCGCGGGGATGACGGAAAGGCTGGAGCATTCGGGTGATAGTTGGAAAGCGAGTTTGTGAATGACCGAACTGGTTCTGAAGATCGGCGTCAGCGACAGCGACCGGACGCGGCCTATCGCCAATGGCGAAGTCGCGATCGAGGGCGTCAAGGCCGATGTCACCTTCATGGGCGTGCAGGCGCTCTTCAATCAGCAATTGACCAAGCATTCCTTCGATTGCTGCGAATTCCCGCTCGCGACCTATCTGAGAACGCTGGAGCGCCCCGACCGGCCCTATCTCGCCGTGCCGATCTTCCCCTCGCGCCATTTCCGCTATTCGAGCGTCTTCATCAATACGACCAAGGGCATCGAGAAGCCGGCCGATCTGGCGGGCAAGCGGATCGGCATCTCGGTGTTCGACATGGCCGCCGCCGTGTGGCTGCGCGGGATCTTCGAGGATCACCACGACCTGCCGCGAACGGCGCCGATCTATGTCGCCGGCGGGCTCGAAGTGCCACGCACGGGCGACGAGCATCCGCAATTCTATCCCGATCGCTTCAAGCACGAGGAACGGCTCGACAAGAGCCTGGCGCAACTTCTGGCCGAAGGCGAGATCGACGCGCTCTATACGGCACGTGCGCCCTCCACCTGGCCGTCGCCGACGGTTGCCCGCCTCTATGAAGACCCGATGCCGGCGGAACTCGCTTATTTCGACAAGACCGGCATCTTCCCGCCCATGCATGTGCTAGCGATCAAGCGCCCGCTCGCCGAGGCCAATCCCGGCCTCGCGCGTGCCGTGTTCGAGGCCTTCGCCAAGGCGCAGGAGATTGCGCGCGCCAAGCTCTATGACGCCGTGGCGCTCTCCACCATGCTGCCCTGGCAGCTCGAAAGCCTGCTTTTCGCGGAGAAGCGGCTCGGCAAGGACTATTGGCCAGTGGGCTTCGCGAAGAACAAGGCGATGCTCGAGATCATCATCCGCTATATGCAGGAAGACGGTCTGGTCACGACGGCGTTCAAGCCGGAGGATCTGTTCGAGGGCGACATTCTGGAGACGTGACGCCGGGTCGGCCGGGCGCGGGTCTATTGCCCGACCAGGCCCGGCCATGGTGATGTTGGGCGGGACAGGCGGAGCGCGGCATGATCGAGATGGCAGGCGGTTGGCAGGGTCTTTCAACGGATCTCGTGCCCCCGTGCGAACGGCTCGATTACTGGCGCGAGGCGACCAACAGCCTGTTTCCGCCGACGCGCCTCGCCCGCCCGAGCTATGAGGGCTTCTATGGGCAGGTCTCGTGGCTCCGGATCGGCGAGGTGACGCTCGCCGACATCGTCTCGACCAGCCTGGAAGTCACCCGTTCGGAGCGCGAGATCCGCGGGCAGGATGATCGCTGGTTCGAGGCCACGATCCAGGTCGAGGGCGAGGGCGCCTTTTCGCAGGACGGGCGCGATGTCGTGACCGGCCCGCGCTCCATGGTGCTCTATGACAGCCGCAAGCCCTATGCGATGCGGTTCGATGGCCCCTACCGCCAGCTTTCGCTCAAGGTTCCGCGCGCCGCTCTCCGCGAAAGGCTGCCCAATGCCGATGCGCTCGTGGCGCGGCATGTTCCGGCCTCCGGCATTCCCGGTCGCTTCATCTATGATCTGGCCGCCGGCCTCTGCGATGCGCCGGAAGCTCTGCCCGAGCCGATCGCCTCCCGGCTGGAGGCCCATCTGCTCGACCTGCTCGCGACGGCGCTGCTCGGCGCCGATGCGCCCGCTGCCGCCTCGCCCGGCCGCCTCTCGCAGCTCGAACGGGTGAAGCGTTATATTCTCGCCCATCTCGACGATCCCGATCTCGACCCGCGCGAGATTGCCGGCGCCAACCGCATTTCGCTGCGCTCGCTCTACGAACTGTTCGAGACCGAGGATATGCAGGTCGCCCGCTTCATCCAGGCGCAGCGCCTTGATCGCATCCGCCGCGATCTCGCCGATCCGCTGAAGCGCGCGCTGCCGATCAGCACCATCGCGCTCGATCGTGGCTTCAAGGACATCTCCCATTTCAGCCGCGCCTTCCGCCGGCAATACGGCATGGGGCCGAGGGCGTTCCGGAACGGGCGGGTGAACTGAGGGCGTTCATGTTCATGCTGTAGCGCAAGCCGCCAGGATGGATCGGGCGCCAGGTCGGCGCGCGAATTTTGTGTACGCCCAGAGCGGAATTCGGCTCTATCGAAGAGCGCCGAGATCGTGAAGGGTTTGCCCGGTCGGCTGTCAGGGCCGGTCCCGACGGCGATAATCCGCGTGAGTGGCAGGCGTCGTTCGTCCTCCTCGTTTCCACCCTTATCTGGCGCATGAGAAGAGCAATGTCCGAACTGCCCATCATCGATTTTTCCGGCATGTATTCGGCGGATATCGAATCCCGTCGGGCGGTGGCGCGCCACGTCCGCGCGGCTTGCCTGGAGAATGGCTTTTTCTATCTGAGCCATACCGGTGTCACCGCGGATCAGACCGAGCGCGTGCTGGCGGCGGCGCGTCAATTCTTTGATCTGCCCGAGGCGGTGAAGCTCACCATCGACAAGAGCCAGTCGAATTGCGGCCGTGGCTATGAGCGGATGGGGGGACAGAGGCTGGAAGCCGGGGCCCAGGCCGACCGCAAAGAGGCCTTCATGATGGGCACGGAACTGCCGGCGGATGACCCGCAGCTTGCCGGCCTGTCGCATTATGGGCCGAATCTTTGGCCCGAGGGCATGGATGCGTGGCGCGCCGAGATCGAAGGCTATCGCGCAGCGATGATCGCGCTCGCCCATAGGATCATGGCTTGCCTCGCCTTGTCGCTCGACGTGGCCGAGGACTATTTCGATCCCTGCTTCGTCGATTCGATTTCCTCCCTCCGGCTCCTGCACTATCCGCCACAGCCGGCCAATGCCGGCGCGGATGCGCGCGGGGCCGGCGCCCATACGGACTGGGGCGCGATCACTATCCTGCTGCAGGACGATGTCGGCGGATTGCAGGTCAAGGACGGCGACGATGGCTGGATCGACGCGCCACCCATTCCCGGCGCCTTCATCATCAATCTCGGTGATCTGGTGCCGCGCTGGACCAACGGCCTCTACCGCTCGACGACCCACCGCGTCATCAACCGCTCCGGTCGCGAGCGTTATTCGATCCCGTTCTTTTTCGACGGTCGCGGCGATTATGTCTCGGAGACGATCCCGACCTGCCTCGCGCCCGGCGAACTGCCGAAATTCACGCCGCTTTCGGTCAGTGAGCACCTCGCCCACATGCTCAGCAGCACGCGGGCCATGTGAGCGTCTTCGGGCCTGCCCATTCGGGGAGGGGGTGGGCTCGTTATCCCCGTCGATGCTTCGCACGCAGAGCCAAGTTTTTGCGCGTGCGGCGTCATGGTCGCCGCACGGCAAAACCCGCATCACTTCGGTCAATATCGGCGCACCATGCCGAACGATCTTCGAGGTGAGAGATGGCGTTCAAGGAACTCGACACGGCAGGCTGGCAGGCGCTCGACAGCGCACATTACCTGCACCCCTTCACCGATCATGCGAACCTCGCCAAGACCGGATCGCGCGTCGCGGTGCGCGGCGAGGGCGTCTATGTCTGGGACAATAATGGCGACCGCATCATCGACGGCCTCTCCGGCCTCGGCTGCGTGAATATCGGCTATGGTCGGCCGGAGCTCGCCAAGGCCGTCTATGACCAGATGCTCGACCTCTCCTATTGCCAATCCTTCTTCAACACGACGCATCGCTCCGCCGTCGAACTGGCCGATACGCTCACCTCGATGCTGCCCGAGGGACTGAACCATGTGTTCTTCCAGTCCTCCGGCTCCGAGGCGAACGAGACGGCCGTCCGCCTGATCCGCAAATATTGGGATCTGGTCGGCCGGCCGGAAAAGCGCGTCATCATCGCGCGCGAACTCGCCTATCACGGCTCGACCCATATGGCGGCGAGCCTCTCCGGCATCACGCCGATGCACTATGCCGGCGGCGACCTGCCGCTGCCGGGCATTGCGCGCATCAACACGCCCTACCAGTATCGCCACGGCGCCAACATGACGGCCGATGATTTCGGCGTCGTCGCCGCGCGCTGGCTCGAAGACAAGATCCTGGAGATCGGGCCCGAAAATGTCGCGGCCTTCTTTGCCGAGCCCGCCCAGAGCGCCGGCGGCGCGATCTGCCCGCCCATGACCTACTGGCCGGAAGTGCAGCGGATCTGCCGGAAATACGATGTGCTCCTGGTCGCCGACGAGGTCGTCTGCGGCTTCGGCCGCACCGGCGACTGGTTCGGCTGCTATCATTACGGCTTCGTCCCGGACATCATGCAGCTCGGCAAGGGTCTGACCTCGGGCTATCTGCCGCTTTCGGCCTGCGTCATCTCCGACCGCATCACCGATGTGCTGATCGGCCTCGGCGGCGAGTGGGCGCATGGCTACACCTATTCGGGCCATCCGGCCTGCTGCGCCGTCGCGCTCGAGAACATCCGCATCCTCAGGGAGGAGAAGATCGTCGAGAACGCCAAGGCCGAGCTGGTGCCCTATTTCAAGGCCAAGCTCGAGACCTTCGTCGATCATCCGCTGATCGGCGATGTGCGCTCGGTCGGGTTGATGGGCGGGCTCGAGATCGTCAAGGACAAGAAGACCGGCGAATCCTACCTCTATGAGGAGCATATCGGCCCCTATTGCAGCGCCGAGGCGATGAAGCGGGGCCTCGCCTTCCGCGCCAATGGCGACACGATGAGCCTGATGCCGCCGCTGGTCATCACCAAGGACCAGCTCGACACCGTCTTCGACATAGCACGCGAGGCGCTCGACGCGACGGCGAAGCATCTGGGGAAGATGTGAGGTCGTGACGGACATCCGCGAAGCGTCCGAATAGCAGCCGTCATGGCCGGGCTTGTCCCGGCCATCCACGACTTGCTTTCGACGTCACGGATGCGCCGGCCTTGCAAGCGAGGCGTGGATGGCCGCAACAAGTGCGGCCATGACGGAGGCTAAATGACCGGAGACCGCACTAGACCCATGATGTCTGCATCCGTTAGCCGCCTCCCCACCGGCCTCGTCTGGCACGAGCTGCTGATGTGGCACGACACGAACCTGCTCGCCGGCTTCCTGAAGGCCGGGCGCGGCGTGGTCGAGCCGGACGAGCCATCGGAGAGCGCGGCGAGCAAGCGGCGGATCAAGAACCTGCTCGACGTCGCGGGCCTCACTGAACAGCTCGCATGGGTCAAGCCGCGGCCGGCGACCGACGCAGAGCTGACGCGCGTCCATGCGCCGGCCTACCTCCGCGCGTTGAGAAAGCTCTCGGCCGGCGATGGTGGCGACGCATCCCTCGGCGCCTTTGGCGGCGATACGCCCTTTGGCCCTGGCGGCTTCGAGATCGGCATTCTCGCGGCCGGCGGGATGCTGGAGGCGGTCGATGCGATCGTCGAGGGGCGGATCGCCAATGCCTATGCGCTGGTGCGCCCGCCCGGCCATCATGCCGTTCGCGAGCACGGCTTCGGTTTCTGCATGTTCAATCACGGCGCGCTCGCCGCCCGTCATGCCCAGGAAAAGCACGGGCTGAAGCGGATCGCGATCGTCGATTGGGATGTGCATCACGGCAATGGCGCCGAGCAGATCTTCTGGGAGGACCCGTCGGTCTTCACCCTTTCGATCCATCAGGACGGCGCCTATCCGCCGCGTTCCGGCCCGATCGATGCGCGCGGGGCAGGGGCCGGGTTCGGCGCCAATCTCAACGTGCCGCTGCCGCCGGGTTCCGGCGTCGGCGCCTATGAGGCGGTGATGGACCGGGTCGTGATCCCGGCGCTGCACCGGTTCAAGCCGGACATGATCATCGTCGCCTGCGGCTTCGACGCCGGCGCCTATGATCCGCAGGCGCGGATGATGCTGCATTCGGATGCGTTTCGCGGCATGACGCGTCGGGTGATGGAGGCGGCCGACACGCTCTGCGGTGGGCGGCTGCTGCTGACGCATGAAGGCGGCTATCATCGCCCGTCAGTGCCGTTCTACGGTCTCGCCGTGGTCGAGCAGCTTTCGGGCCTGAAGGGGACGGTCGAGGACATATTCGTGCCCATGATCGAGGCGATGGCCTATCAGGCCTTGCAGCCGCATCAGGACGCGGTGATCGCGGCGGCCGAGCGGCTCGTCGCGGATATTGGACAAGAGGCTGGTAGTGGTGGTTGAGGTGCGGCCTTTGGGCGATACGACGAAATTCTACATCAATGGCGCATGGGTCGACCCGGTCAGCCCCCGCTTGCATGACGTGATCAATCCGGCGACGGAAGAGCCGGCCGGCACGATCAGCCTCGGCAGCGCGGCCGATGTCGACCGCGCCGTGGCCGCCGCCCGCGCCGCCTTTCCCGCATTCGCCGCAACCAGCGTCGCCGAACGGCTGGCGCTCTTCGCCCGCATCGTGGAGCGCTTCAAGGCGCGGCAGGCCGACCTCGCCGCTGCCGTGACGGCCGAGATGGGCGCGCCGAAATGGCTCGCCTGGGATATCCAGACCGCGTCGTCGATCATCTATTTCGAGGATGCGGCCGCCGTCCTCAAGGATTTCGCGTTTGAGACGCTGAAGGGGCCGACGCTCATCACCCATGAGCCGATCGGGGTCTGCGGCCTGATCACGCCGTGGAACTGGCCGCTCAACCAGATCGTCACTAAGCTCGCCCCGGCGCTCGCCGCCGGTTGCACGGTCGTGCTGAAGCCGAGCGAAGTCTCGCCGCTTTCGGCGCTGATCCTGGCGCAAGTGATGGACGAAGCCGGCGTGCCGCCCGGCGTGTTCAACCTCGTCAACGGCACTGGACCAGAGGTCGGTCACGCGATCTCGGCGCACCCGGATATCGACATGGTGTCGTTCACCGGCTCGACGCGCGCCGGCGTCCAGGTTGCGAGGGACGCGGCCGAGACGGTCAAGCGCGTGCATCAGGAGCTTGGCGGCAAATCGGCCAATATCGTGCTGCCGGATGCCGATATGGACCTCGCGATTACCGATGGCGTGAAGCGCTGCTTCATCAATTCCGGCCAGTCCTGCATCGCGCCGACGCGCATGTTCGTGCATCGCGATCAGCAGGCCGACGTGATCGAGCGGGCGAAGGCGGTGGCGGCGTCGGTCGTGGTCGGCGACCCGACCTTGTCGACGACGACGATGGGCCCGCAGGCCTATGGCGGGCAGTATCGCAAGGTGCAGGGCCTGATCGAGGCCGGCATTGCCGAAGGTGCGACGCTCATCGCCGGCGGTCCGGGCCTGCCGAGCGGGCTCAATCGCGGCTTCTACACGCGGCCGACGATCTTCGCCGATGTCGATCCCGACATGACCATCGCGCGGCAGGAGATCTTCGGGCCGGTTCTGTCGATCCTCACCTATGAGAGCGAGGCGGAGGCGATCCGGCTCGCCAACGACACGCTCTACGGCCTCGCCGGCTATGTCTATTCGCGTGATCTGCAGCATGCCCGCGACGTGGCTTCCAGGATCCGCGCCGGCCGCATCTTCATCAACAACCCGCCCTTCGATTTCAACGCCCCCTTCGGCGGCTACAAGCAATCCGGCAATGGCCGCGAACTGGGCGAGCACGGCATGCGGGAGTTCCTGGAGGTGAAGGCGGTGCTGGGCTATGCGGTGGGGGAAGCGTCTTGAGTGCCATCGTGCCGGTGACGCACGCTCCGCTTAACCCGCCCGCAAGGGGCGGGTTCAGAAGGAGCCCTTCATGAAAACCTGGCTGAAAGACCCGATCGCCGTGATGGCCGACGGTGCCGAGCGCGGGCTCGTCGTCGAGGACAGCCGCATCGTCGAGCTGGTCGGGCCGGGCGGTCCTGAGTCGGCTTACGACCAGGTTTTCGATGCGTCGCGCCACGCGATCATTCCCGGCCTCGTCAATACGCATCATCATTTCTTCCAGACGCTGACCCGCGCCCATCCGGACGCGATCAACAAGGAGCTCTTTCCCTGGCTCAAGACGCTCTATCCGCTCTGGGGTGATCATCTGAACCGCGATCGCTTCCGCCTCGCGGTTCGCGTCGCGCTGACGGAACTCTTGATGTCGGGCTGCACCACGGCGTCGGATCATCTCTTCGTCTTCGCCGCCGACATGGCGGATGCCGTCGACATCGAGGCGGAGGAAGCGGCCAGGCTCGGCATGCGCATCACGCTGACGCGCGGCGCGATCAATCTCGGCTCGAAGAGCGGCGGCATCGCCGATGAGCGGCTGATGCAGGACTACGACACAGTGCTCGCCGATTGCGAGCGGGTGCTCGCAAAATATCATGACCGCCGCGAGGGCGCGTTCAGTTGCGTGGCGCTCGCGCCCTGTGCCCCGTTCAACGTCACCAAGCAGTTGATGATCGATACGGCGGGACTAGCGGAGACATATGATTGCCGCCTGCACACCCATCTCGGCGAAACCTTCGACGAGGACGAATATTGCCTCGCCCATTTCGGCTGCCGGCCGCTCGACTATCTGGAGGAAGTCGGCTGGATGAGCGAGCGCGTCTGGCTCGCCCATGGCATCCATTTCAACGATGAGGAGGTCAAGCGGCTCGGCAAGCATCGGATCGGCGTCTGCCATTGCCCGACCTCGAACATGGTGCTCGCCTCCGGCATCTGCCGCACCAAGGAACTGGAGGAAGCCGGCGCGATCGTCGGTCTCGGCGTCGATGGCTCGGCCTCGAATGACAGTTCCAATCTGATGGAGGGTGTCCGCCACGCGCTGATGATCGGCAGGCTGCGCTATGGCGCGTCCGAGGTTACCCATCTCGATGCGCTGCGCTGGGCCACGGAGGGCTCGGCGAAATGCCTCGGCCGCGAGGATATCGGCACCATCGCTGTCGGCAAACAGGCGGATCTGGCGCTGTTCACGCTCGACGAGCTGCGCTTCTCCGGCGCGGGCGATCCGCTCGCGGCACTCGTGCTCTGCGGCGCCCACCGCGCTGATCGCGTCATGATCGGCGGTGATTGGCGCGTCGTCGACGGCGCGCCGGTCGGCGTCGACATTGCCCGGTTACGTCATGAGCACGGCCTCGCGGCGCGCGCTTTCCTGGAGGCGCTCTGATGGCAGGCCTTCTCTCCGGCGCGGACATCCGGTGGCATCACGCCTCGCTGACGGTGAGCGCCATCGATCCGGCTGTCCGCTTCTTTGGTGATGTCTTCGGCTTCGAGATCGATTTCCTCGAACGCGGCATGGCGGATGACATTGCGAAGCTGACGGGTAAGCCCGGCCTCGTCTGCGATTTCGTGCAGATGAGGAGCGCGAGCTTCGCCATGGTGCTCGAATTCATCGCTTTCCGCTCGGAGGTCGATGCGATCCCCGAGGGTGACAGCGTGCCGTGGCGGCCGGGGGCGGGCCATGTCTGCTTCCATGTGCCGGATTTCGATGTGGCGGTCGCGATCGTGGTCGAGAACGGCGCGCGCATCCTCGGCGAGCCGATCAGCTTTCCCGGTGGCCGCTCGATCTATGCCCAAGCCCCCGGCGGCGCCTTCTTCGAGCTCGAATATTTCCCGGGAGCGGAGGGATGAGCCATCCGGTTCGTCTTTCCAAGCGTCATCAACACCCGCTCTCCGTCATCCCCGCGGAAACGGGGACCCATTCATCCACCAGGCGGCGGAAGCTGAATGGATCCCGGGTCAAGCCCGGGATGACGGCGGTGCGTGGTGCGGGATCGGTGCCGAACAGGAATCAAGTATGACATCTCTCTTTACGCCGTTCAGCATCAGGGGCGTGACCTTCAAGAACCGGATCGTCGTCTCGCCCATGTGCCAATATGCGGCCGTGGATGGCTTCGCGACCGATTGGCATTTCGAGCATCATGCGCGCTTTGCGCTCGGCGGTGTCGGCGGCGCGCTGGTCGAATCGACCGGCATCCTGCCCGAGGGCCGGATCACACCGGATTGCCTCGGCCTGTGGGACGACAGGCACATAGAGGGCCTGTCGAGGATCGTCGGCACCTACCATCGTGAGGGCGCAGCGATCGGGATCCAGATCAGCCATGCCGGCCGCAAGGGCAGCTCGACGCCGCCCTGGGATGGCGGCTGGGCGCTGCCGGTCGATGATCCGCGCGCCTGGCAGACGGTGGCGCCGTCGCCGATCGCCTATCACGAGGAATGGCCCGTCCCGCACGCGCTCGACACCGACGAGATCGCATCGATCACCGAGGCCTTCGTGGCCGCAGCGAAACGGGCTGTCGCCGCCGGCTTTGATTTCGTCGAAATCCATGGCGCGCATGGCTACCTGCTGCATTCTTTCGTCTCGCCGATTTCAAACCAGCGGACGGATCAATATGGCGGCTCGGCGGAAAACCGCATGCGCTTCTCCGTCGAGGTCGCGGCGGCGATCCGCAAGGCGATCCCCGACGACATGCCGCTCTTCTATCGCGCCTCCTGCATCGACCGTGTGCCCGATGCCGGGCTGACGCTGGACGATGCCGTTGCGCTCGCCAAGGCGCTGAAGGCTGTCGGCGTCGACCTGGTCGATTGTTCGGCCGGCGGCATTCTGGTGCGCACCAATCCCGGCCATATCAGCGAGAGCCCGGGTTTCCAGGTCACGTTTGCCGAACGGGTGAGGCGCGAGGCCGAGATCCCGACCATGGCGGTCGGCTTCATCACCGAGCCAGACCAGGCGGAGGCGATCATCGCGTCCGGTCAGGCCGATCTGGTTGCGCTCGGCCGCGAAATGCTGGCCGATTCCAATTTCGCCTATAGCGCGGCGCTGACGCTCGGATTCGACAAGCCGGATTTCGTGCTGCCGCAGCGCTATGCATTCTACCTGCAGTTCAGGAGATAGGCATGGCAAAGCCGCTTCCGCTGGTTCCCCTCGGCCGCTCCGGCATTACCGTCTCCCGCGTCGGCTTCGGTTCGGCACCGCTCGGCGATTTCTTCGAGAAGCTCGACGAGAAGACCGCGATTGCGACGGTCGAGGCGGCCTTCGCCGCCAGTATCACGCTGGTCGACACCTCGCCGCACTATGGCAACGGACTGGCCGAGCACCGGATCGGCACGGCGCTTCGAACCGTGCCGCGCGACAGCATCGTCATCTCGACCAAGATCGGCCGGGTGATGCAGCCGCGTGCGCCAGCGGGTGGGAGGCATCCGCCGGCGCGCGGCTTCGTCGGCAGCCTGCCGCACAAGCCCGCTTTCGATTACTCCTATGACGGCGTGATGCGCTCGTTGGAGCAGTCGCTGCTGCGCCTCGGCACGGACCGGATCGACATTCTCCTCGTCCATGACATCGATGCCTGGTCGCAGGGCGAGGACATGGTCGAGTCGCGCTATCGCGAGACGATGGATAGCGGCTATCGCGCGCTCGACGAGCTTCGCTCGGCCGGCGTCGTCAAGGCGATCGGGCTCGGCCTCGATGATCATGACTGGTGCGAGCGCTTCCTGCGCGAGGGCGATTTCGACGCCGTGCTGCTCGCCGGCCGTTATTCGCTGCTCGAGCAGCCGGCGCTGGCGACGCTGCTGCCGCTGGCGCTCGAAAAGGGCGTTGGCATCATGCTCGGCGGCATCTTCAATTCCGGCATTCTCGCCACCGGCGCCGTTCCCGGCGCGCGCTACAATTACGAGGCCGCGCCGCCGGAAATCATGGAGCGCGTGGCGAAGATCGAGGCTGTGTGCCGGTCGCATGGCGTGCCGCTGGCGCGCGCGGCGGTCCAGTTCGCGCTCGGCCATCCCGCCATCTCGACGCTGGTGCTGGGGGCTGTTCAGCCGGCTGAAATCGCGCGTAATTTAAGCGCCATCGAAGAATCGGTTCCCGCCGGCCTCTGGAGCGATCTGAAGACCGAGGGACTGCTTGATCCAGCCGCACCGGCTCCGAAAGAAGAGCCGGCTCAATCGAACCTTTCCCAGGAGCCGACCGCATGCCCTTGAACGAAGCCGCCAAGACGCTCTGGATCGACACCGATACGGGCTCCGACGACGCTGTCGCGCTGGTCATCGCCTTCAAATATCCCGGCATCGAGATTGCGGGCATTTCGGTCGTCGCCGGCAATCTCGGCCATGACAAGGCGATGCAGAACGCGCTCTACACGCGCGAGATCTGCGGCGCCGAGCATGTGCCGGTCTATGTGGGCCTCGGCAAGCCGCTGCTGCGCGCGCCCTTCCACGCCGAGAACGTGCATGGCATCGACGGCATGGGCGATATCGGCCTGCCGCTCACCGGCCGCGTGCCGAATGAGGGCCACGGCATCGACAAGATGATCGAGGCGATCCTGGCCCGCCCCGGCGAGATCACGTTGGTGACGCTCGGCCCCCTCACCAACATTGCCGTGGCGCTGGCGCGCGAGCCGCGCATCGCCGAGGCGGTCAAGCATTGCGTCATCATGGGCGGCATCGGCGATGGCCCCGGCAATGTGACGCCGACGGCGGAGTTCAACATCTATGCCGATCCCGATGCGGCGCGGATGGTGTTCCGGTCCGGCATGAAGTTGGTCATGTGCGGCTGGGAGGTGTCCTGTCGCTATGCGGTGGTCGAGCCGGAGGATACGGCGGAGCTGAAGCGCATCGGCGGCAAGCTGGGCGATTTCTGCGTCGACATCCAGAAGTGCCTGATCGAGTTCTCGACCAAGATCTCGGGCCTGCCGGGCATCGATCTGCCCGATCCGATCACCATGGCGATCGCGCTCGATCCGAGCCTCGTGACGAAGTGCGGCGATTATTACGTCGAAGTGGTCAACCAGGAAGGGCCGACGCTGGGCCAGACCGTGGTCGATCGCAAGAACGCGCTCGGCAAGGCGCCGAACGCGACGGTGATCGACGTCGCATCGCGCGAAGGGTTCATGAACATGCTGCGGGCGAGCGTGACCGCCTGAGGGCGGTCTCGCTTCCGGAGAAGATGACGTAATTGCAACGGGCAGGTGCGGGGGCTGGGATCTGCCGGAACGTTGTTGGTAGCCGAAGGCCGGTATCGTCCTCGCCGAAACCGGATTTGTCGCGTTCCAGCTCTTTGCCGGCTCGGTTCATGGCCCGGTGATTGGTTGGTTTTGACGGATTTTCCGCTCGATCCTCGTGCAATTATTTCTTCGGAGACAATCATGCAGTTTACGACCAAGACCCTCGTGCTGATGGCCGCGGCCATCGTCATCAATATCGTCGTCGGGCAGATCGTCGCCTGGGTGAAGCTGCCGCTTTTCCTGGATTCGATCGGCACCGTGCTGGTCGCCATCCTCGCCGGGCCGCTCGCCGGCGCGGTGGTGGGCACGGTCAGCAATCTGATCTGGGGCCTGCTCTTCAATCCGGTCGCCGCGGCCTTCTTCCCCGTCGCCCTCGTCATCGGCCTGACCGCCGGCATCTGCGCGCGCTACGGCCTTTTCGCCAATCTCGGCAAGGCAATCGTTTCGGGCCTGATCATCACGATCACCAGCACGATCGTCTCGATCCCGATCGTCGTCTATATGTTCGGCGGCGTCACCGGCTCGGGCACGGATTTCATGACGACCTACATGCTCGCCATGGGCACCGAACTGATCAATTCGGTCTCGATCTCGAATCTCGTGCAGAACATCCCCGACAAGGTCATCACGGCCGTCGTCGCTTATGTCATCGCGAGCGGCCTGCCGAAGAACATGACCTCGGGCATGCCGTTCTTCGCCTATTCCCGGCCCTGACCGGCGCCCAGCGCCCCACGGGTCCGTTCAGACTGGCTCAGCTTGGTAGCGCTCTTCGGGGTGGATCCGGGCGTTTGCGCTGATGGCCGGGGCTTTTTAGCCCCGGTCAATTTGTGGGCATGAGGAGTCAGTTCCCGCTTGAACAAGCGTCTTGCCGGCAACACACTGGCGCGTCGAACGGCTCGTGAATGAAGCCGGACCCATCACTCCACAGGGATCGCGAGGCAGGGACATGGCAACGCATTCAGCAGAAGAGACAATCGAGCCGGCCGAAGGCGTGGTTTCCTCGGTATCCTACAAGGATCCGGACGCGCCCAAGCTGTTCGCCGATTCGCTGCACCGCACCGGCTTCGGCGTCATTCGCGACCATCCGATCCCGCAGCCGATGGTCGAGGGCATCTACAAGGAATGGCTGGATTTCTTCCAGGACGACGCCAAGCACAAATACGCCTTCACGCGCGAGACGCAGGATGGCTTCTTCTCGCCGGAAATCTCGGAGACGGCCAAGGGTCACACCAAGCGCGACCTGAAGGAATTCTATCATCTCTACACCTGGGGCCGCTATCCGGCCGAGGTGTCGGACGCGGCCCGGCGCTATTTCGATCTCGCCTTCGACTTCGCGACCGAACTGCTCGGCTGGATCGAGGACAACACGCCGGCCGAGGTCAAGGCGAAGTTCAGCCGGCCCCTGCCGCAAATGCTGAGTGGGCCGCAGCACACGCTGCTCAGGGTGCTGCGCTATCCGCCCCTGACCGGCGACGAGGATCCGGAGGCGCTCCGCGCGGCCGCGCATGAGGATATCAACCTGATCACGCTGCTGCCGGCATCGAACGAGCGCGGCCTGCAACTGATCAACAGCAACGGCCAGTGGACCGACGTCCCCTCCGATTTCGGCTCGCTCATCATCAATGTCGGCGACATGCTGCAGGAGGCCTCGGGCGGCTATTACCGCTCGACGACGCACCGCGTGGTGAATCCGACGGGCGATGGCGCGCGGCGCTCACGCGTCTCGCTGCCATTCTTCCTCCAGCCCGATCCCGACGTCGTTCTCTCCGAGCGCTATACCGCTGGCTCCTATCTCGACGAGCGGCTGCGCGAACTCCGTCACAAATAGCAATCCGACATCTGACAATCAGAACAGATGGCGACCGGGCCGAACGGGCCCGGTCGATCCATTGTCCAGAAGGGCTGTGTTTTCATGAGCAAGATCAAGGTTATCTTCGATACCGATCCGGGTGTCGACGATGCGATGGCGCTTCTCTTCCTGCATTTCGCGCCGGAAGTGGACCTCGTCGGCATCACGACGACGCTCGGCAACGGGTCGATCGATACCACGACGCGCAACGTGCTCTATCTGACCGAGCGCTTCGGCATCGATGCGCCCGTCGCGCGGGGACCGGACACGACACTGCTGGGCGATGCGCCCGCGCCGGCCGATTTCGTCCATGGCAAGAACGGCCTCGGCGATATCGACCTGCCCGCCACGGTCGGCCGCACGGCTGACCCGCGCCCGGCCTTCCAGTTCATCATCGATACGGTCCGTGCCAATCCGGGCGAGATCGCGATCGTCGCGGTTGGCCGCATGAGCAATCTGGCGCTGGCGTTGCGGGCCGATCCGGAGATCGCAGGCCTCGTGAAGCAGGTCGTCATCATGGGGGGCGGCTTCGGCTATTTCGGCAATCTCGGCAATGTCTCGCCGGCGGCCGAGGCCAATATTCATGGCGATGCGCTTGCTGCCGATGAGGTCATGGGCGGCGCCTGGCCGATCACCGTGGTCGGCCTCGACGTGACGCAGCGCACCAACATGACGACCGAATTTCTCAAGGCGCTGGCGGATGACGGCGGCGAGGCCGGGCGCTTCATCTGGGACATCACGCGCTTCTACGAGGATTTTCATCACAAGTCGGGCGTGCCGAACATCTTCGTGCACGATTCCTCGGCCGTCGCCTATCTGCTGCAGCCATCGCTGTTCAAGACGCGGACCGGCGCGATCCGCGTCATCACCGAGGGGCTGGCGATCGGCCAGACGATCCAGAAGCCGGATGGCCGTGGCTTCCCGCCGAGCCCATGGGATGGCCGGCCGTCGCAGACGATCTGCGTCGATGTCGATTCCGAAGGGCTGCGCGATCTCTATCGCCGCACGATCCTGCGGGGCGCCTGAGGAAAGCGCCGCTCAGACGTGAGCGGCGTCGGGCTTGGGCGCGGCGTTGTGGTTGGCGTGATGCCCCATCCTCGGGATGGCATCACGCAACTGCGCGACGCGCTGGCCTTCCTCATAGACCGCCCGCGACGCATCGCGCCAGGCGAGCAGGAGCTGGCGGTTTTCCGGCGTGTCCTCGACGAGACGGTTCATGTCGACCTTCTCGCGCCGCTCGTTGCGGGGATTGTCGAGCTTGTTGACGACCCAGGCGCTGGTGCCGTCTCCATCGGCCATCACGACAAGGACGGGCGTGATCGAGAAGCCCGAATGGTCGAACAGGAAGGCCCGAGCATCGATCTTTCGCGATTCGGTCTCGGTCGTCTCGATCTTCGAGCGCAGCGTCGACAGCTTTTCGGCTTCGAGCCCCAACTGGGGGCACCGCCAAAGGTCGTCCTGCTCGGAATAAACGACGACGTAACCGTTATGCTCGGTGGTGATACTCATTGAACTCGCTTCATATGTTGAGCGACAGAGCCAGAGACGCGCGTCGCGGACCGGCTACAGGTATCTGTCCAGCGATCGCTCACCATGACGTTTGCGTCGATTGTGCGATGGTTGTGCCGCCGTGATCAAGAGCAGAGGTGCGCGCGGCGGTGGTATCCGGGGGTACTCAGGGTCATGCATGGACCAGAACGTCATATTTCGCCGGATTCCGGCCTGCCGAACGCGCTCTTGAACGCGGCGGAGGAAAACGTGGACGAACGCGATCGCTCGGGTGGATTCCTGGCGCTGGCGATTCTCGCGCCGGTTGTCGGAGCCCTGGCCGGACTGGTCGGAGCGCTCTTCCGGCTCTCGCTGGACGGTGCTGATTCGTTCCGCAATGGCATTGTGCTGCGCGCCCATGATCTCGGCCTCTTGGGGCTGCCGCTCGTCATGGTCCTGTGCGCGGCGGGTGCGTGGCTCGCCGCCTGGCTGGTGCGCTCCTATGCGCCTCCCGCATCGGGTAGTGGCATTCCCCATGTCGAGGCGGTGCTGCTCGGCCGTGTTCCGCCCGCGACGTTCAGCCTCATCCCGGTCAAGTTCTTTGGCGGCGTTCTGGCCATCGGATCCGGTCTGGCGCTCGGCCGCGAGGGACCCACCGTGCAGATGGGCGCGACGCTCGCCCATCTCGTCGGTCGCCTCTTCCGCGTCGCCTGGGCCGATAGCCGCGTGCTGCTCGCCGCGGGCGCCGGCGCGGGCCTCGCCACCGCCTTCAATGCGCCGATCGCCGGCGCCGTCTTCGTGCAGGAGGAGTTGGTCCGCCGTTTCGAACCCCGCATCGCGATTGCGGCCCTCGGTGCTTCGGCCACCGCGATCGGCGTTTCGCGCCTGATCCTCGGCGATGCGCCCGATTTCGAGATCAGCGCGCTCGCGGAGGCCCCGGGCTGGAGCATGCCGCTCTATGTGCTGCTCGGCGTCGCATCTGGTCTCATGGCCATCGCCTATAACCGGACGCTGCTCGCCTGTCTCGGCCTCGCCGGGCGGTTCGGCAACAGGCCGGAGATCGTCGCCGCCTTGATCGGCGCCGTGATCGGCGCGATCGCCTGGTTCGGCCCCGGCCTGGTCGGCGGTGGTGATCCGATCACGGCGCGCATGCTGCTCGGCGAGGGCACGCTCGCCATGCTGCCGCTCGTCTTCCTGCTGCGCTTCGGGCTCAGCACCACCTCCTATGCCGCCGGAACGCCGGGCGGGCTGTTCGCGCCGATGCTGGTGCTCGGATCGCAACTCGGGCTGTTCTTCGGCCTCGCCTGTGTCGCGCTCGTGCCGGGCCTCGATCTGGAGCCGCGCGGTTTCGCCGTGGTCGGCATGGCCGCGCTCTTCACGGGGATCGTCCGCGCGCCGTTGACCGGCATCGTGCTGGTCACCGAGATGACCGGCAGCGTCACGCTGCTCTTGCCCATGCTCGCCGCCTGCTTCGCCGCTATGCTGGTTCCGACCCTGCTGCGCGATCCGCCGATCTATGATTCGCTGCGCGACCGGATGCCGGGGCAGTCGCCTCCGAAGGAGCCCGATTGATGATCGTCGAGCACGCGCTCCTTACGGTGAAGCCGGGACAAGAGGCTGCATTCGAGGCCACGATGCGCGAGGCGGCGCCGCTGATCGCGGCAAGCGACGGCTTCCTCGGCATGGATGTGCGGCCGTCGATCGAGACGCCCGGCCGCTATCTGCTGCTCGTGCGCTGGCGGAGCGTTGCCGACCATGATCCGGGCTTTCGCGGATCGGATCGCTATCAGGGCTGGAAGGCGCTGCTGCATCATTTCTATGAGCCGTTCCCGCTCGTCGAGCACTATGGCGAGCCGGTCGCGGCTGTTGGCGAGCGTTAGGACTTTGTTAAGCACCGCCGGCATCATGATCAGCTCATGACCGCCGCCGCGCCGCTCGTCATTGCCGCCCGCGACACGCTCGACCAGATCGAGGCGTGGGGCGAGCATCTGCGTGGCGAAAGGCGGCTCTCGCCCAAGACGCTCGAGGCCTACTCGCGCGATCTGGAGCAGTTCCTCTCGTTCCTGACCATGCATATCGGCAATCCGCCGACGGTCGCTGACCTCGCCGATCTCAGGACCGGCGATCTGCGCGCCTTCATGGCGAGCCGGCGCAAGGAGGGGGCAGGGGCGCGGACTTTGGCGCGGGGGCTGGCGGGGATCCGCTCCTTCATGGGCTTCCTGGAGCGCGAGGGCCTCGCCAATGGGGCTGCCTTCCGCGCCATGCGGGCGCCGCGACAGCCGAAGACCCTGCCGAAACCGCTCGCGTCGAGTGCCGCGCGCCGGGTGGTCGATGCCGACGAGCAGCTCGATGCTGAACCTTGGGTTGCCGCGCGCAACGCCGCCGTGCTGGCGCTTTGCTATGGCTCGGGGTTGCGCATATCCGAGGCGCTGGGCATCCGCCGCGCCGATGCGCCGCTTTCGGGCGAGGGCGTGCTGCGCGTGACCGGCAAGGGTGGCAAGACACGACTGGTCCCGGTGCTGCCCGTGGTGGCCGAGGCGATCGCCGAATATCTGCGCCTCGCCCCGATGCAGCCCAAGCCTGAAGGCCCGCTCTTCCTCGGCGTGCGGGGCGGACCGTTGAAGGCGCGGATCATCCAACTCGCCATGGCGAAGATGCGCGGTGCGCTCGGTCTTTCCGATAGCGCCACGCCGCATGCGCTGCGCCATTCCTTCGCGACGCACCTGTTTTCGAATGGCGGTGATCTGCGCGCCATCCAGGAGCTTCTCGGCCATGCCAGCCTGTCGACGACGCAGATCTACACTGCCGTCGACACGGAGCGCCTTCTCCAAGTTTTCGAGAAGGCCCATCCGCGCGCCGGACGCCTCTAGATCGTTTCGGCGTTTCAAGGAAACGCCGAAACGATCTATCTATTTGACTTGTCGGGTTTCCTTCACGCGAGCCGGTGTCGCCTTCGCTCGGAAAAGCGCTTCTAGAGTGCCTTCAGCTCGAACACGGCCGTGTCGATCGTGAAGGTGCCGTTCGGCTGAACCTCGAAATGTGCGCGCACCGGGTCCGAGACGGCTGCCTGCAGCGCGCGGATCGCGTCGACGAAGACTTTGGGTGTGCGCATGCGGCCGATCCAGCTATCGAAATCGAGCCAGAGCCGGCGCCGTGTCACGCCGGTCAGGCCGAAGCCGGCTTCCGAAGCGATGGCGACCCATTCGGCGGCCGTATAGTCGCGAACATGCGAGGGATCGCGCAGCATCTCGAAGGTCTGCAGGAAGGTGTCGAGCACCGCGCTTTCCGGCGCGATGGCATCGGCGAACCCCGCGACCCCGTTCGGCTTCAGCACGCGCCGCGCTTCACGCACGCCCTGGCGGACATCCTGCCAGTGATGCGCCGAATAGCGGCAGAGGACGACATCGAAGCTCGCATCGGGAAAGGGCAGCGTCTCGGCCGGTCCCTGCACCGTCGTCAGGTTGCCGATCCCGCGTTTCGCCGCCTCGGCGCGGACCGCCGCCAGCATGTCCGACGAGAGATCATAGGCGGTCACGGACCCCGCGATCGCGGCGGCGGCATAGCTGACATGGCCGCCACCGCAGCCGAGGTCGAGCACCTTGGCGCCCGGCGCGATCAGCGCCGCGAGCTGCCCTATGTCATCGCCTCCGGCATGGGTCAGGCTCGCGACATAGGCGCTCGCCTGCGTGCCGAACTGCTGCACCACGAGCGCATCATGGCCGACGCCTTGTGGTGGGGTCTGTTCTTCCTGCGTGCTGGTCTGGGACATGGCTTTCGTTCCGACGGGACGATCCTGAGGGTGATGATGATCGCTCCACACCCTTTCGGTAAGCCGGAACGATAAACGCGTACCAGATCCAATCTTATCCTGGTATAACTCACTTCCATGATCGCACCGACCGACAAGGCGCGCCGGGAGGAACTCGGCGAGTTCGTCCGCGCCCACAGGGAGCGGCTGCAACCCTCCATGTTCGGTATCGATCCGGGCGCCCGCCGTCGCACGCCGGGCCTGCGGCGGGAAGAACTGGCGCAGCTCTGTGGTGTCAGCGCGACATGGTATAGCTGGATCGAGCAGGGCCGCGACGTCTCCGTCTCGGCCACCGCGCTTGGTCGCCTCGCGCGCGTCATGCGCCTTTCGCCTGCCGAGCGCGCCTATCTGTTCGACCTCGCCGGCAAGCGCGATCCGCAACTGAGCGACGAAATCGCCGAGGCCGATCTCCCGGCCGGGCTGATCGATGCGCTTAGCCTGATGGCGACGCCCGCCTATCTCATCGACCGGTCCTGGACGGCGCTGGCCTGGAACGCACCGGCCGAGCGTCTCTTCATCGGCTGGCTCAATGGCGGCGAAACACGCAATTTGCTGCGCTACATCTTTCTCGATCCGCATGCGCGCGCGCTTATCCAGGATTGGAGCGAGAGGGCGCGCCGTGTCGCGGCGGAGTTCCGCGCCGATTACAGCCGGCATATCGCGGCGCCCGAGATGCGGACGCTCGTCGACGATCTGAGCCGGGCGAGCCCGCTCTTCGCCGAGGCCTGGGACGCCCATGCCGTGGTTGATCGCGAGGGCGGCGAACGGACCTTCACCCATCCGGTCGACGGCTTCCTGCGCTACCGGCAGATCACGCTGCTGCCCGCGCGCCATCCCGATCTGAAGCTGGTGATCCTCACGCCGGCCTGATGACTTCGCATCTGCGAGATCTGCGGATGACAAGGCAGCCTTGCGATGATATACAGTATACCAAGATCGAGCTGATTGGCTATGTGACTGTATCATATCGCTGAATTCGAGCTCAGGCCGGGTGTTGCCTCGCTGGCGGGGCGAGCACCTCTTCACAAAACGACCTATCGAATGGAAGCCCCATGACGAGCACGGCCGTCCCGGCGGACACTCTGAGCGCGATCGCCGCACGGCGCAGCATGATGATCGGCTATCTCTATGCCATCATCGGCGCCTTGCTGTTTGCCTCGAAGGGTATCCTGATCAAGCTCGTCTACCAGCACGGGCTCGATGCCGAGACGATCCTGACGTTGCGCATGCTGTTCTCGCTGCCCTTCTATCTGGTGATCGGCATCGTGACCGTGGCGGAATATCGCCGCATCGGCCGCGCGCTGCCCGGCATAGGGCTCGTGGTCAAGTCGATCCTGGTCGGCCTGCTCGGCTATTGGCTCTCTGCCTATCTCGATTTCATCGGCCTCGAGACGATTTCGGCCCAGTTCGAGCGGCTCATCCTCTACACCTATCCCTTCTGGGTCGTGCTGTTTGGCGTCGCCTTCTTCGGCCAGCGGGCGAAGCCCACGGCGCTGCTCGGCTTCGTCGTTTCCTATGCCGGCCTTGCCCTGATCTTCACGCAGATGACGGCGGCGCCCGGCCAGGATGTCGTCTTCGGCGTGCTGGTCATACTGGGCGCAGCGATCGCCTTCGCCCTCTATCAGCTGTTCGCCAAGAACCTGATCGCAACCGTCGGCCCGCAGCTCTTCACCTGCATCGCCATGATCGGCGCGGCCGCAATCATCATCGGCCAGTTCGCGCTGACCCATCCGATCTCTGCGCTCGCGGTCAACCACACCGTATTGATCTACTCGATCATCCTCGCCGTCGGAACGGCCGTGCTGCCCGCCTTCTTCATGAATGCGGCGCTGCAGCGCATCTCGGCGCAGGCCAACGCCACCATCGGCATGCTCTCGCCGGTCTGCACCATCTTCCTCGCCATGGGCATTCTGGGCGAAATGCTGACGCCGACCGACTGGGTCGGCACGGTGCTCGTCATTGCCGGCATCGCCTGGTTCACCGTCTTCGACCGCCGCAAGGCCGAGACCACCGCGGAAGCCGCCGTCAACTGATCAGCGCGGCACCGGCGCGAGGAGCCTCGCCTCCTCTTCGCGCGAGATCCGCGCGAAGAGGTATGAATGCTCGACATCAGGCCGCAATCCGCAGGCGATCTGCATCTTCATCGACGGCTGGTTGCCATCCTCGATGCTGGAGATGAAATGCGTGGGGCGGCCGCGCCGGGTCGATAGCATCACAGTGCTCGCGGATATCGCCGCGCCCAAGCCCCGGCCGCGATACGCTCCGTCGATCGCGACGCCATTCAACTGATACCAGCCGCGCCGCCGGCCATGGGCCTCGAGCGGCAGCAGGGAGGCGAAGCCGACGATACGGTGTTTTGCATCCCGTATGACGATGCCGCACGACGCAGGATCGACGATCGCGTCCTGCGGCATCGGCACCAATCCGCCCTTGAATTGCAGCTGTTGGATCTCGACGACGTCCTGCTCGCCCGCGCCGTCGAGCGGTGCCAGCGTCAAGCCGGTGGGCGATGCGAAGCTCCGCATCAACGCCTCGCTCCGGCCGAGGACGTCGGGCGCACCGCCGGAGAGCGCCGACAGACCGGCCTTGACCTCGAAGCCACCCTCGACCAGTTGGCCCGCGCGCTTCGATGCCTCGGCCTGCGGCAGATAGATCATCGCGCGGCCGAACTGGCGGATGACCACCGCGGCTGCGTCCGGTGCCGCGCCGGCCTCCTCGAACAGATAGATGTAGCGCCCGTCCGAGGCGAGGTCCGCCCGCTCTGCGATCATCGCCGACAATGCAGCCGTCTGGTCGAGCGTATGGCGCTGCAGGGCGGTCCAGAGGCGATCAGCGTCGGTCATGGTTGATGCCTCAGGCCGCAGGGGCCCGCTGCGAGCGGGGCGTCATGATGGTCAGGCCGCGCGGCCATAGCGGTTCGCCGCTTCGATGGTGAGGCCCATGCCGACCGATCCGAATGTATCGCCATCGACCACCCGCGCCTCGGGGACCGTCGCCAGGATCGCTGCATGGACGTGAGCGAGGCGCGTCGATCCGCCGGTGAGGAAGACGGCATCGATCTGGTCGGCCTTCAGCCCGGCATCGCGCAGGCAATCGCCGATGCGGTCGGCAATGCGGCCGGCGAGGTTCTCTGTCTGGCGAACCAGCGTCTCGCGATCGATCGCGCTTGCCAGGCCGCGCTCGACCCAATCGAGCAGCAATTGCACCTTCGGCTCGTCGGAGAGTGCGATCTTGGCGCCCTCGACATCGATGGCGAGCCTGTGGCCACCGCGCTCATCGACGACATGAATCAGCCGCGCGATGAGCTCGGGGTGGGCGGCGTCGCGGCGCACCTCCTGCAACTGGTGCATGACACCGCGCTCATAGAGCCGGTTGATCGTCGACCAGGTCGCGAGGTCGTGGAAATAGCCCGATGGCACGGGCAGGCCGGCGCGCTTCATGCCGCTGCCGAAGCCGAGCAGCGGCATGACCGTGCCGAGGCTGAGCTGCTTGTCAAAATCGGTGCCGCCGACGCGGATGCCGTCATTGGCCAGGATATCGTCGACGCGTTCGGCGCGGCCGCGCCGTTCGGGCCCGATGCGGACGATGGAGAAATCCGATGTGCCGCCGCCAATATCGGCGATGAGCGCGACCTCCTCGGCATTCACCTGCCGCTCATAATCGAGCGCCGCCGCGATCGGCTCATACTGGAAGGATATCTCGGAGAAGCCAACCTCGTGGGCGATCTTGCGCAGCGAATCCTCCGCCTTGCTGTCGCCAGCGGCGTCGCCATCGACGAAATGGACCGGGCGGCCATGCACGACGGCCTCGATCTCATGGCCTGATGCCGCCTCGGCACGGCGCTTCATCACCGCGATGAAATGGGCAATGACCGAGCGGAAGCCGACGCGCGCGCGGCCGACCTGCGTCGTCTCGTCGATCAGCGGATTGCCGAGCACGGATTTCAGGCTGCGCATCAGGCGGCCGTCATTGCCGTCGACATAAGCGCGGATGGCAGCACGGCCGACCAACGGCGCGGCGTCGCGGGCATAGAAGATGGCGCTCGGCACGGTGACGTCGCCGCCTTCCAGCGGGACGAGTTCGGGCTGCGCGGATGCTATGCCCAGCGTCGTATTGGACGTGCCGAAATCGAGGCCGCAGGCTGCCATGTCGAGGGCTCCGGAAAAAGTGGATCGGTTTCGGGGAAAGGGCTGGTCTGGTTAAGGGCTTCGGCCATGCCGATCAAGCCCGAATCTTCGGCGCCCGTGCCTGCCCTGCATCGGATCGCGGCAATGCCCCCAAACGAAAAGGGCGGCCCGCCGGGAGCCGCCCTTTGCTTTACTGCGGAAACAGGCTGCGATCACATATGGATCGGCTTGAACCAGGCGGCGAGCGCTGCCTCCTTGACGCTCTCCGACATGGTCGGGTGCGCATGGGTCGAGCGGCCCAGATCTTCCGCGGAGCCGACGAACTCCATCGCCACCACGATTTCGTGGATCATCTCGCCGGCGCCCTTGCCGACGATATGGCCGCCGAGGATCTGGTCAGTCTTGGCGTCGGACAGGATCTTGACGAAGCCATCGGTCGCCAGCATGGCGCGAGCGCGGCCATTGGCGGAGAAGGGAAACTTGCCGACCTTGTAGTCGATGCCCGCCGCCTTCAGCTCTTCCTCGGTCTTGCCCACGGTCGCGACTTCCGGGCTCGTATAGACGACGCTCGGGATCGCCGCGTAGTTCACATGGCCGGCCTGTCCGGCGATGATCTCGGCGACCGCGACGCCTTCATCCTCGCCCTTATGCGCCAGCATCGGGCCGGCGATGACGTCGCCGATCGCGTAGATGCCGGGGACATTGGTCTGATAATGGCCGTCGACCTTGACGCGCTTGCGCTCGTCGAGCTCGACACCGACCGCTTCGAGGCCAAGACCTTCGGTGTAGGGACGACGGCCGATCGCGACGAGCACGACATCGGCCTCCAGCGTCTCGGCGGCGCCTTCACCACCCTTGGCGGGCTCGACGGTGACCTTCAGCGTTTCGCCGCTGGTGTCGACGGCCGTGACCTTGGTGCCGAGCTTGAAGGCGAAGCCCTGCTTCTGCAGCAGGCGCTGGAACTGCTTGGCGACTTCGCCATCCATGCCGGGCAGGATGCGATCGAGGAATTCGACCACTGTCACCTCGGCACCGAGGCGACGCCAGACCGAGCCGAGCTCGAGGCCGATGACGCCGGCACCGACGACCAGCAGCTTGCCGGGAACCTTGTCGAGTTCCAGAGCGCCGGTCGAGGTGACGATGCGCTTCTCGTCGATGGTCACGCCGGGGAGGGGAGCGGAATCCGAACCGGTCGCAATGACGATCGATTTGGCTTCCAGCGTCTCGGTCTGGCCGTCTTCCTTCGTCACCAGCACCTTGCCGGGAGCAAGGATCGATCCGGTGCCGATATAGCCGTCGATCTTGTTCTTCTTGAACAGGAAGGCGACGCCCTCGACGTTTGACTTAACCGTCGCGTCCTTGTGGGCGAGCATGGCGCCGAGGTCCAGCTCCGGCGGCGCGACCTTGACGCCAAGCGCGCCGAGATGGCCGACTTCCTCGAACATCTCAGAGGCATGCAGCAGCGCCTTGGACGGGATGCAGCCGATATTGAGGCAGGTGCCGCCATAGGTGGCGCGCTTCTCGACGACGGCGACCTTCAGCCCGAGCTGAGCCGCCTTGATGGCACCGACATAGCCGCCCGGGCCGGAACCGATAACGATGAGATCGTAGGACATGAAATTATGCTGACCAGGAAAGGGTTATTCGGCAGCCGTGCGCTGGGATCTGAAGCGCTCGGCCAGTTCATGGACTATTCGGGTTTCGAGATCGATCCGTATACTATCGGCTCCCAAGTCGATCTCATGTCCGACATGGTCGAGGTTCCAGCCGACGGCGCGACCGTTCTCGCCAATCGAGACCTTGTCGAAGAATGATCGATCCTTGAGTGGCTCGAATAGCGTGCCATTGTCGATGTCGCCAGTCAGATCGAGTTCGCCTGCCAGGCCATCGTCGAAGGTCACGTTCAGCACCGGATAGCGAACGGGCTCGACGGAGACGATGCGATAGCTTTTCATTCGATCATGCCTCCACCAAAGCGCCCGGCGCGAAGTTCTTCCCAAATATGGGCAACTTCGCCTTGATGCGCCAGCAGCCACGCGCGGATCGACTTGGCTTTGTCGCGTGGGAGAGATCCCTGCAATGTATCGCCCGTAGCGATCGATATCTGCGCCTCAAAACCCGCAAAGATGGCGTGAAGATGCGGCGGCAGATGATCTTTGGGATAAAGGACGATCCTGACCCCATCTACGATTGCGATCGTCGGCATCAGGATTGAACGCCGACGATCATCATGGAATTCCGTCCTCAGAGGTCGAGGATGATCCGCTGCGGATCTTCCAGGCTCTCCTTGACGCGAACGAGGAAGGTCACGGCTTCCTTGCCGTCGACGACGCGGTGATCATAGGAAAGCGCCAGATACATCATCGGGCGGATCTCGATCTTGCCGCCGATGACCATCGGCCGCTCCTGGATCTTGTGCATGCCGAGAATGCCGGACTGCGGCGCGTTCAGGATCGGCGTCGACATCAGCGAACCGTAGATGCCGCCATTGGTGATCGTGAAGGTGCCGCCCTGCATCTCGTCGATCTTGAGCTGTCCGTCGCGGGCGCGCTTGCCGTAGCCAGCGATCGTCTTCTCGATTCCGGCGAGCGAGAGCTGGTCGGCGTCACGGACCACCGGCACGACGAGGCCCTTGTCGGTGCCGACCGCGATGCCGATGTGGTAATAGTTCTTGTAGACGAGATCGGTGCCGTCGATCTCGGCGTTCACCGCCGGGATGTCCTTCAGCGCCTGGATCACGGCCTTCACGAAGAAGCCCATGAAGCCGAGCTTTGCGCCGTGCTTCTTCTCGAAGATATCCTTGTACTGGCTGCGCAGAGCCATGACCGCGCTCATGTCGACCTCGTTGAAGGTCGTGAGCATGGCGGCGGTGTTCTGCGCGTCCTTCAGGCGGCGGGCGATCGTCTGGCGCAGCTTGGTCATGCGCACGCGCTCTTCGCGCGCCGCATCGTCAGCCGGCGAGGGGGCACGGAGCTGGACCGGAGCGGCCGGTGCGGCGACCGGCGCGGTCGCGCCAGCGGCAATCGCGCCGAGCAGGTCGCCCTTGGTGACGCGGCCATCCTTGCCGGAGCCTGCGACGCCCGACGGATCGACGCCGGTTTCGGCTGCGAGCTTGGCGACGGCCGGGCCGTTTGCACCGGCGGCGACGGTCTTGGCAGGCGCTGCGGCAGGGGCCGGAGCGGTGGGCGCGGCGACGGGAGCCGGCGCAGGGGCCTTGGGAGCCTCGGCCTTGGCAGCCGGCTTCGCGGCGCCAGCACCCTCGGCAATCGTACCGAGCAGTGCGCCAACGCCGACCGTATCGCCGTCATTCGCGGCAAAAGCCTCGATCACGCCAGCGGCGGGCGAGGGAACCTCGATGGTGACCTTGTCGGTCTCCAGCTCAACGAGCGGCTCATCGACGGCGACGGCATCGCCGACCTTCTTGAACCAGCGCCCGATCGTCGCCTCGGTCACGGATTCGCCGAGGGTAGGTACGCGGATTTCGGTTGCCATGGCTCTAGTCTCTGCCGTTCGATTTCTTGGGACTGTTCCAGTTCTGCGACTGGCGTGGATAAAGAAGGGCGGCGCCAAGCGCCGCCCGATTTCTTAAGCGAGTGCGTCTTCGAGGAAGGCGCTCAATTGAGCCAGATGCTTGGACATCAGGCCCGTCGCGGTCGCCGCCGATGCCGGTCGACCGGCATAGCGGGCGCGGCTGGCCGCGCCACCCACCTGATTGAGCACCCATTCCAGATTGGGTTCGACGAAGGACCAGGAGCCCTGATTCTTCGGCTCTTCCTGGCACCAGACGATCTCGGCATTCTTGAAGCGGCCGAGCTCGGCGACGAGCGCCTTGAGCGGGAACGGATAGAGCTGTTCGACGCGCAGCAGATAGACGTCGTTGATGCCGCGCTTCTCGCGCTCTTCATAGAGGTCGTAATAGACCTTGCCGGCCGTCAACACGACGCGACGGATCTTGTCGTCGGGAACGAGCTTGATCGGCTCGTCCTTCAGGAATTCCGCGTCGTCCCAGAGCAGGCGATGGAAGGAGCTGATCGGTCCGAACTGGGCGATATGCGAGATGGCCCTCTTGTGGCGCAGAAGCGACTTCGGCGTCATCAGGATCAGCGGCTTGCGGATATCGCGGTTCAACTGCCGGCGCAGGATGTGGAAGTAGTTCGCCGGCGTCGTGACGTTGGCGACCTGCATGTTGTCTTCGGCGCACATCTGCAGATAGCGCTCGAGGCGGGCCGAGGAATGCTCCGGACCCTGGCCCTCATAGCCATGCGGCAACAGGCAGACGAGGCCCGACATGCGCAGCCACTTGCGCTCGCCCGACGAGATGAACTGGTCGAACACGACCTGAGCACCGTTGGCAAAGTCGCCGAACTGGGCTTCCCACAGCGTCAGCGCGTTCGGCTGGGACAGCGAGTAGCCATATTCGAAACCGAGCACGGCCTCTTCCGAGAGCATCGAATTGATGACCTCGTAACGGGCCTGGCCTTCCTGGATATTGTTGAGCGGGATGAAGCGCTCTTCGTTTTCCTGGTCGTAGAGCACCGAATGGCGCTGCGAGAAGGTGCCGCGCTCGACATCCTGACCCGACAGGCGGACCGGATGGCCCTCGACGGTCAGCGTCGCGAAGGCGAGCGCCTCTGCTGTGGCCCAATCGATGCCGACGCCTGTCTCGATCGCCTTCTTGCGGTTGTCGAGGAAACGCTGAACGGTGCGATGGACATGGAAGTCCGACGGCACCTCGGTCAGCTTGGCGCCGATCCGCTTCAGTTCGTTGATGTCGAGGCCCGTCTTGCCGCGACGCGGCTCGTCATCCTCGTTGGCGACCTTGAGACCCGACCAGACGCCGTCCAGCCAGTCGGCCTTGTTCGGCTTGTAGGATTGGCCCGCCTCGAACTCGATCTCGAGCTTGGAACGCCAGGCGGCCTTGGCCGTCTCGACTTCTTCGGCCGTCACCAGACCTTCGGCAATCAGCTTCGCCGAATAGATCTCGACGATCGCGGGATGATTGCGGATGTTCTTGTACATCAGCGGCTGGGTGAACGCCGGCTCGTCGCCTTCGTTGTGACCGAAGCGGCGATAGCAGAACATGTCGATCACGACCGGCTTGTGGAACTTCTGCCGGAATTCGATCGCGATCTTGGCGGCGTAGACGACTGCTTCGGGATCGTCGCCATTCACGTGGAAGATCGGCGCCTCGATCATCTTGGCGACGTCGGACGGATAGGGCGAAGACCGCGAGAAGCGCGGATTGGTCGTGAAACCGATCTGGTTGTTGACGATGAAGTGGATTGAGCCGCCGGTGCGGTGTCCCTTCAGGCCGGAAAGGCCGAAGCACTCGGCAACGACACCCTGGCCGGCAAAGGCCGCGTCGCCATGGATCAGCAGCGGCAGCGTGCCGGTGCGGATGTAGTCCTGATGGATATCCTGCTTGGCGCGCGCCTTGCCGAGCACGACGGGATCGACGATCTCGAGATGTGAAGGATTGGCCGTCAGCGACAAGTGCACCTTGTTGCCGTCGAACTCGCGGTCCGACGAAGCACCGAGATGGTACTTCACGTCGCCCGAACCCTCGACGTCGTCAGGTGCGTAGGAGCCGCCCTTGAACTCGTGGAAGAGCGCGCGATGCGGCTTGGCGAGCACCTGGGTCAGGACGTTCAGGCGGCCGCGATGGGCCATGCCGACGACGATTTCCTGCACGCCGAGATTGCCGCCGCGCTTGATGATCTGCTCGAGCGCCGGGATGAGCCCCTCGGCGCCGTCAAGGCCGAAGCGCTTGGTGCCGGTGAACTTCACATCGAGGAACTTCTCGAAGCCCTCGGCCTCGATCAGCTTGTTCAGGATCGCCTTCTTGCCCTCGGGCGTGAAGGTGATCGCCTTATCGGGCCCCTCGATGCGGCCCTGGATCCAAGCCTTCTCGACCGGATCGGAAATGTGCATGAACTCGACGCCGAGCGTCGAGCAATAGGTGCGCTTCAGAATCTCCAGCATCTCGGGGATGGTGGCGAATTCGAGCCCGAGCACGTTGTCGATGAAGATCTTGCGCGAATAGTCGGCCTCGGTGAAGCCGTAGGAGGAGGGGTGAAGCTCCTCGTGATCGCCCGATGTCGCGATATGCAGCGGGTCGAGATCGGCATGCAGATGGCCGCGCATGCGATAGGCGCGGATCATCATGATCGCGCGGACGGAATCGCGCGTCGCCTGCAGGATAGCGGCTTCCGAAACGGGGGCGGCGGTGGGCGCAGCCTTGGCCGCATCCTGCGCCTTCGCCTTCAGCTTGTCGGTGACGATCTTCTCGATCTGTCCCCAATTGCCGTCCATCGCGGAGACGAGTTCGCCATTCGCATGGATCGGCCAGTTCGGCTTCGTCCAGGTGGCGCCGCGGGCTTCCGCGACGACCGCACTGGGATCATCCTTGAGGGCGGCGAAAAAATCCTGCCATTCGGCGTCGACCGAAGCCGGATCGCTCTGGTAGCGGGCATACAGATCTTCGATATAGGCGGCATTGCCGCCATAAAGGAAGGATGAGGTTGCTAAGGCCGAGTTGGCTTGCTCGCGTGCCATGGTGATGCGAGGAGCACGTCGCCCCTCTCTCCTTGATCCGCGCGGCGCCCTCGCCGCGCACCCGATAATGTCTCCGACATTCGCCCCCGAATGTCGGCCTTCCAGTCTATCCCTTCAAGACCTCAACCAAGGTCTTTCCAAGGCGAGCGGGCGAAGGCGAAACCCTTATCCCCGCAGCTTCCATCGCCGCGATCTTGTCCTCGGCGCCGCCCTTGCCGCCCGAGATGATCGCACCGGCATGGCCCATGCGACGTCCCGGAGGTGCCGTGCGGCCGGCGATGAACCCGACCATCGGCTTCTTGCGGCCACGCTTGGCTTCGTCCTTCAAGAACTGTGCCGCGTCTTCCTCAGCCGATCCGCCGATTTCGCCGATCATGACGATCGACTGCGTAGCATCATCGGCCAGGAACATTTCCAAAACGTCGATGAATTCGGTTCCCTTGACAGGATCACCACCAATACCGACCGCAGTCGTCTGGCCGAGACCTTCGTTCGAGGTCTGGAAGACAGCCTCATAGGTCAACGTGCCAGAGCGCGAAACGATGCCGACGGATCCGGTCTTGAAGATATTCGCCGGCATGATGCCGATCTTCGATTGCCCGGCCGTGACGATACCGGGGCAGTTCGGCCCGATCAGGCGCGACTTCGAGCCCGACAGCGCGCGCTTCACCTTCACCATGTCGAGGACGGGAATGCCCTCGGTGATGCAGACGATGAGCGGGATCTCGGCGTCGATCGCCTCGCAGATCGCGTCGGCGGCGCCGGGCGGCGGGACGTAGATCACCGACGCGTCGGCGCCGGTCGCTTCGCGGGCTTCGGCAACGGTATCGAACACCGGCAGGCCGAGATGGGTCGAGCCGCCCTTGCCGGGCGACGTACCGCCGACGACCTTGGTGCCGAAGGCGATGGCCTGCTCGGAGTGGAACGTGCCGTTCTTGCCGGTGAAGCCCTGCGTGATGAGCTTGGTATTCTTGTCGATCAGGATGGACATCAGACAGCTTCCTTCACGGCCTTGACGATCTTCTGGGCGGCATCGTCGAGGTCATCGGCGGGAATGACGTTCAGGCCGCTCTCGCGGATGATCGTCTTGCCTTCCTCGACATTGGTGCCTTCCAGGCGAACCACGAGCGGAACCTTGAGGCCGACTGTCTTCACCGCGGCGATGACGCCGCGTGCGATGACGTCGCACTTCATGATGCCGCCGAAGATGTTGACGAGGATGCCCTTCACCTTCGGATCCGAGGTGATGATCTTGAAAGCCGCCGTGACCTTCTCTTCCGAGGCGCCGCCACCGACGTCGAGGAAGTTGGCCGGGCTTTCGCCATAGAGCTGGATGATGTCGAGCGTCGCCATGGCGAGGCCAGCGCCGTTGACCATGCAGCCGATCGTGCCGTCGAGCGCGATATAGGCCAGGTCGAACTTGGAGGCCTCGATCTCCTTCGCGTCTTCTTCCGTCTCGTCGCGGAGCGCGACGATATCGGGATGGCGATAGAGCGAGTTCGAGTCGAACGAGACCTTGGCGTCGAGAACCTTGAGGTTGCCGTCCTTGGTGACGATCAGCGGGTTCACTTCCAGCATCGCCATGTCCTTGGCGACAAAGGCGGTATAGAGCTTCGCGACGACGTCGTTGGCCTGCTTGGCGAGCGCGCCGGAGAGGCCGAGCGCCTTGGCGACCGTCAGGCCGTGATGCGGCATGATGCCGGTCGCGGGATCGACGGAGAAGGTCTTGATCTTCTCGGGCGACGAATGCGCGACTTCCTCGATATCCATGCCGCCTTCCGTCGAGACGACGAAGGAGATGCGCGAGGTGGCGCGATCGACGAGGATCGAGAGGTAGAACTCCTTCTCGATGTCGGAGCCGTCCTCGACATAGAGGCGGTTGACCTGCTTGCCGGCCGGGCCGGTCTGCACGGTGACGAGCGTATTGCCGAGCATCTGGCTCGCAAACGCCTTCACTTCCTCGATCGACTTGGCGAGGCGGACGCCGCCCTTCTCGCCGGCTGCTTCTTCCTTGAACTTGCCCTTGCCGCGACCGCCGGCATGGATCTGCGACTTGACGACCCAGAGCGGGCCGCCGAGTTCGCGCGCAGCGGCTTCAGCTTCGGCAGCGGAGAAGATCGCTACGCCGCGGGAGACGGGGGCGCCGAATTCCTTCAGCACCGCCTTCGCCTGATATTCGTGGATATTCATGAGTACCGCCTTTGGGGCTGGGGTCTTAAATCAGGCGCCGAGCGCCGGGGCGATCTTCACGCAGGCGTCGACGAGGCTCTCGACCGACGCAACCGACTTGTCGAACATGACCTGCTCGGCCTTGTTCAGCTCGATCTCGATGATGCGCTCGACGCCATTGGCGCCGATCACGATCGGGACGCCGATGTAACGGCCCTTGATGCCGTACTGGCCATCGAGATAGGCGGCGGCCGGAAGGACGCGCTTCTTGTCCTTGAGATAGCTCTCCGCCATCACGATCGCCGAGGCGGCCGGGGCGTAGAAGGCCGAGCCGGTCTTCAGCAGGTTGACGATCTCGGCGCCGCCGTCGCGCGTGCGCTGGACGATCTCTTCCAGGCGGCCCTTCTCGATCCAGCCAAGCTTGACGAGGTCGGTGAGCGGGATGCCGGCAACCGTCGAATAGCGGATCAGCGGCACCATCGTGTCGCCATGGCCGCCGAGCACGAAGGCCGTCACGTCCTCGACCGAGACCTTGAATTCCTCGGCGAGGAAATAGCGGAAGCGGGCGCTGTCGAGCACGCCGGCCATGCCGACGACCTTGGAGGCGGGCAGGCCCGAGAACTTCTGCAGCGCCCAGACCATCGCGTCGAGCGGGTTGGTGATGCAGATGACGAAAGCGTTCGGGGCATATTTCTTGATGCCGGCGCCGACCTGCTCCATCACCTGGAGGTTGATGCCGAGCAGATCGTCTCGGCTCATGCCGGGCTTGCGCGGCACGCCGGCCGTTACGATGACAACGTCGGCATCCTGGATGGCCGCATAGGATGACGCGCCGGAATAGGCGGCATCAAACCCTTCGACCGGGGACGCTTCGGCGATGTCGAGCGCCTTGCCCTGGGGAACGCCGTCGGCAATGTCGAACAGAACGATGTCGCCCAGTTCCTTGATGCCCGCGAGAAGGGCGAGCGTGCCGCCGATCTGACCGGATCCGATCAAAGCAATCTTGGCTCGAGCCATGTGCAAATTCTCCCGATGGAGGTTACCTGAACGTAAGGTCCACAGTCGTATGGCGGCCGGAACGCGCGTGGGATAACGCGATTGGATAAAGCGCGCAAGCCGAAGAAAAACAATGCCAGCGGAAATTCATAATATTTATCCGCAGTTTACGTAAACGTCATGTCTCCGCGATAAATCCGCGATGCGGTAGCTTGAGATAGTCGTGCGATCGCATTTCCACCAGTCTGGATGCGGTGCGGGCAAACTCGAACGCCTCGGTGCCGCTTTCAGCGCCATAGAGCCCTTCCGGCTCCGCAGCGGCCGACACGATCAGCTTGACGTGCCCGTCATAAAGCGCGTCGATCAGCGTGATGAAGCGTTTGGCCTCGTTGCGATTGGCTTCCCCCATCACCGGAACGTGATCCAGGATCACCGTGTCGAAGCTGTGGGCGATGGCGAGATAGTCGCTGGCGCCGAGCGGCTTCGCGCAGAGATCGTCGAAGGTGAAACGGGCGACGCCGCGCGCGGATTGCGGCACGGTCACCTCGCGTCCGAGCACCGTCAGCGTCGACGAAGGGCCTCTCCTCGTGCCGGTCAGGCGGAGCCACGCGGCATCGAGGGCTGCGTCGGCCTCGGGACCGAGGGGGGTCAGGTAGATCGCGGCGCGATCGGTCTTCTCCTGGCGGAAATCCGTGCGCGCTCCGAGATGGATGATCTCCTCGCGCTCCTTCAGCAGATGGATGAAGGGGAGGAAGTGGCTGCGATTAATGCCGTCGCGGTAGAGATCGTCGGGGGCGACATTCGAGGTCGCGACCATCACGACGCCTTTGGCGAAGAGCTGGGTAAAGAGCCGGCCCAGGATCATCGCATCGGCAATGTCGGTGACGGTGAATTCGTCAAAGCAGAGGAGCTGGGCGTCGGCGGCGATATCGGCGGCGACGGGTGGGATCGGGTCGGGGTTCTTGAGCGCGCCCGACTTGATCGCCTCGCGCGCCTTGAACACGCGCGCGTGCACGTCGGCCATGAAGTCGTTGAAATGGGCGCGGCGCTTCTTCTCCGTCGCGGCGCGCTCGAAGAAGAGGTCCATCAGCATGGTCTTGCCGCGGCCGACATCGCCATAGATGTAGAGACCACGGACATGATCGGCGGCGCTGGCGCGGCGGCCGAAGAGCCAGCCGAGTGCGCTCGACTTGTTGGCGAGCCGGCCGGCTGCGACGCGCTGGTTCAGGCCGTCGAGCTTGGCGACCAGGGCGCGCTGTGCCGGATCGTCCTCGATCGCGCCCTTGCGGACGAGTTCGTCATAGCCGTCGGTAACACGGGAGGCGACCGGAAGGCCCTCGCTCATCCGACCGATCTCCCTGCCTCGTCCCGATCCTTAGCGGTAGAAGGAGACGGGTTGTGATGACGTCGTCTGACCGTTGAAGCGGTTACCACCAGCCGACGACAGATTGGCGACGGGCGCCCCGCCATTGCCGGAAAGCACGACATTGCTGCCCGAAAGGCTCCAGGCAGAGATCGACTTCAAGGTCGGCGACTGGCAGCCTCGCGTCGAGGCGCGATATCCGCCGGTCCAGCTCGTCAGCGTCATGAACAGCTGGCAGCTCTCGGAGCCCGAAGTCAGCGTCCAGCCGCCGAGCAGATCGGTGCGGCCGAGTTCGGCGCCCGATGCGGTGCTGGGCCCGGTCGACACGGGAGGCGCCGCGGCGGTCGTGGTCGCCCCGGGTGCCGTCGGCGTGCCGGGCAGGGGCTGGCCGTTGGCATCGGTCGTGGGCGGAAGCGGAGCAGAATTCGGCGCGGTCGTTGCGGTCACGCCGGGCGGAGGCGGAAGGGTCGTCTTCTCGATCGGAGCGGATGCGACAGGCGGGAGCGTATCGCTTTCCGGCGGACGCGATTGTTCCATCGGGCCGAGGCCCACCGCGCCAAAGGAACCGCAGCCGGCCAATGCGAGAGCAAGTGCCATCGGCGCAAGTCGGCTGAGGCGCATGAGTGACTCCATTATCGAAAACCCCGCTCGCGGCATGCTAAAATCACAATCGAGCCGCTTTGAGGCAGGGATGAGCCAAAGCTCAAGACCGCAACACCCAGAGCCTTGCCCGTGCCCGAGGCTTCGCCGCGACTCATCGCCCTATCGGCCAAGGAGTTTCGAGGAAGCGCCGTCACGCCAGATCCGTCGACATGCTTGGTGCGCGCAATAAGGCATCTCGCCGGGATGGACAAGCCTTGTATCGTAGGGGTCGGGCGGATTTTGGCGGGCTCATGCAGCTTGGTGACACACCGCCTCGATATTGTGTCCGTCCGGATCGAGGACGAAGGCGGCATAGTAGTTGGCATGGTAATGCGCGCGGACGCCGGGCGGGCCGTTATCGGTCGCCCCGGCCGCGATCGCGGCAGCGTAGAAGGCATCGACGGTGGCGCGATCGGGTGCGGTGAAGGCGATGTGAACATGCGGGCGGGTTCGGCCGCCTTCCCAGATCCAGAATTCCGGCTTCAGCGTTTCGCCGAAGCCGGCGCCGGCCTGCCCGATCTCCGCAGGCATCCGCATCACGAGCTTGATCCCGAGCGGCGCGAGGGCCTTTTCATAGAAGCCGAGCGATGCGTAGTAGTCGCTCACCGCTATCCCGACATGATCGAAAATCGCCATCTGCTTCACTCCGCGCGCTGCGATTGCATCAGCCTATGCCGATCGACGCGCGGATGACCAGAGGGTAGGGCAGGCCGGGTCAGTTGGTCGCGCGGTCGATCTCGAGCGAGACACCGAGTTCTGCTGCCTTGCGTCGAATATCGATCACGGGGATGTGCATGGCCGCGCTGATGATCTCCGGCGGCAATCTGGCATTCGCCAGTTCACGCAGACGCTGGACGGCTTCAACGCTCCAGCAGGGTTGGTCCTGGTTGATGGTCATGATGCCAATCTCCCATTTTCCGCGATGTGCTGGAAACGGGAACGGCGCGGATTGGTTCCGCGCCGCTCGAGTCTGGCAAAAATCAGGGCGCGTCAGACGCGGCGCTCGACCATCATCTTCTTGATCTCGGCAATCGCCTTGGCGGGGTTGAGGCCCTTCGGGCAGGTCTGCGCGCAGTTCATGATGGTGTGGCAGCGATAGAGGCGGAACGGATCCTCGAGATTGTCGAGCCGTTCGCCGGTCGCTTCGTCACGGCTGTCGATCAGCCAGCGATAGGCCTGCAGCAGCACGGCAGGACCGAGATAGCGGTCGCCATTCCACCAATAGCTCGGACACGAGGTCGAGCAGCAGGCGCAGAGAATGCACTCATAGAGCCCATCGAGCTTCTCGCGATCGCCATGGCTCTGCAGCCATTCCTTCTCCGGCTCCGGCGTCGCCGTCTTGAGCCAGGGCTCGATCGAACGGTGCTGGGCGTAGAAATTGGTCAGGTCCGGCACGAGGTCCTTGATGACCTCCATATGCGGCAGCGGGTAGATCTTGACCGGGCCCTTCACGTCCTCGATGCCCTTGGTGCAGGCGAGCGTGTTGGAACCGTCAATATTCATCGCGCAGGAGCCGCAAATGCCTTCGCGACAGGAGCGGCGGAACGTCAGTGTCGGGTCGACCTCGTTCTTGATCTTGATCAGCGCGTCCAGGATCATCGGGCCGCAGTCGTCGAGATCAACGAAATAGCTGTCGACATGCGGGTTCTGCCCATCATCGGGCGACCAGCGATAGATGCGGAATTCGCGGACGTTGTTGGCACCGGCCGGACGCGGCCAAGCCTTGCCTTCCTTGATTTGCGAATTCTTCGGGAGCGTGAGCTGGACCATGATCGTCCTTTAAGGCGTCTTCATTGGGAGCGTCGATCCTTGCGGATCATCAATTTCAGTCCGGACCAGACCGCATCGATCGCGGCGACCTTGATGTCGACGAGGTCGAGATCGAGCGCCGCATTGCGGACCGCATCCTCGGTGACGTCGGTCGGAACCTTCGAGGCCTTTTTCGGCCAGGAGACCCAGACCATTCCGTCGCGCTTGATCGCGTCCTGAAGGAGCGGCAAGCCGGTCACGATTTCAGCCGTGCTTTTGGTGAAAGCATGGATCGCGTCGAGCGACTGGCTCGGGCCGATCGGTTCCGCCCAGTCGGCCGTTCGTGTCACCGACTTGAACGTCACGCAATCGGCGAGGCCCGTGAGTTCGGCCGGCAAGCCGATGAAAGCGACCGCCATGCCCGGCTTGAAGCCAAGCTTTTCAGGAAGAGATCGTCCCGAATAGCCAGACTGGGGGAGGGGTGCGGTCGTCATCGTCGTTCTCAGTACACGCGAGCCTTGGGCTCGATATAGGCGATGTCGTTCGACATCGTGTAGGTGTGCACCGGCCGGTCGTCGAGCGTCACAGTCTTCTTGTCGGCGTCGATGGAAGCGAGCGAATGCTTCATCCAGTTGACGTCGTCGCGGTTCGGGAAGTCTTCGCGGGCGTGTGCACCGCGCGATTCCTGCCGGTTCAGCGCCGAATCCATCGTCACGACCGCCTGGACGATCAGGTTCTCGAATTCGAGCGATTCGATCAGGTCCGAGTTCCAAACCAGCGAACGATCCGTCACGCGAATGTCGGATGCACCCTGCCAGACGTCGTGGATCAACGTGTGGCCCTCTTCCAGCACGTCGCCCGTGCGGAAGACCGCGCAGTTCGACTGCATGACCTTCTGCATCCGGCCGCGAAGCTCGGCGGTCGAGCTCGAGCCATTGGCGTAGCGCAGACGATCGAACCGGGCCATCGCGGCGTCGCCGGCATTGGCCGCAAGCTCGCGCTGCTTTTCGCCCTTGTCGATCGTCTCGACGGCGCGCAACGCCGCCGCGCGTCCGAAGACCACCAGATCGGTCAGCGAGTTCGAGCCCAGGCGGTTCGCGCCATGGACCGAAACGCAAGCCGCTTCGCCGACAGCCATCAGGCCGGGCACGATCTTGTCCGGGTCGCCATGGACCTTGGTCAGCACCTCGCCGTGATAGTTCGTCGGGATGCCGCCCATGTTGTAATGGACCGTCGGAAGGACCGGGATCGGCTCCTTGGTGACGTCGACACCGGCGAAGATCTTGGCGCTCTCGGAAATTCCCGGCAGGCGCTCATGCAGCAGTGCCGGGTCGAGATGGTCGAGGTGGATGAAGATGTGGTCCTTGAGCTTGCCCACGCCGCGACCTTCGCGGATCTCCATCGTCATGGCGCGCGAGACGACATCGCGCGACGCCAGGTCCTTGGCGGAGGGTGCATAGCGCTCCATGAAGCGCTCGCCCTCGGAATTGGTGAGATAGCCGCCTTCGCCGCGTGCACCCTCGGTGATGAGGCAGCCCGCGCCATAGATGCCGGTCGGGTGGAACTGCACGAACTCCATGTCCTGCAGCGGCAGGCCGGCTCGCAGCACCATGCCGCCGCCGTCGCCGGTGCAGGTATGGGCCGAGGTGGCGGAGAAATAGGCGCGGCCATAGCCGCCAGTCGCCAGGATCGTCTTCTTGGCGCGGAAGCGATGGATCGTGCCGTCATCCATGCAAAGCGCGACGACGCCGACACAGGCGCCATCTTCCATGATCAGGTCGATGGCGAAATATTCGATGAAGAACTCGCACGCATGCCGCAGCGACTGGCCATAGAGCGTGTGCAGGATGGCGTGGCCGGTGCGGTCGGCGGCGGCACAGGTGCGCTGGGCGCGACCCTTGCCGTAATGGGTGGTCATGCCGCCGAAGGGGCGCTGGTAGATCTTGCCCTCTTCGGTGCGCGAGAACGGCACGCCGAAATGCTCGAGCTCATAGACGGCAGCGGGTGCGTTGCGGACGAGATATTCGATCGCGTCCTGATCGCCCAGCCAGTCCGACCCCTTGACGGTGTCGTACATGTGGAAGCGCCAGTCGTCCTCGCCCATATTGCCGAGCGCGGCCGAGATGCCGCCCTGCGCAGCCACAGTGTGCGAGCGGGTAGGGAAAACCTTGGTGATACAGGCCGTCTTCAGCCCGCCCTCGCTCGCGCCGAGCGCTGCGCGAAGGCCTGCGCCGCCGGCGCCGACGACGACGACGTCAAAGGTATGGTCGATGAACTGATAGGCGCGGCCATTCACGGCCGGCGCGCTGCCATTGGCTTCCGCCATGTCAGCCTCCGAAGCTGAGCTTGAGAAGGGCGAGCGCAGTGGCGAGACCGACTGCGACCGAGAAGAAGTTATTGGCGATCACGGCAATCAGCTTGATGCCGCCATGCAGGTAATCCTCGATGATTTCCTGCATGCCGATCTTCATGTGCCAGACACCAGCGCCGATCATCAGGACCAGAAGCAGGCTGACGAAAGGATTGCCGAGGACTGCGATCACCTGCTCGTAAGGCCGGCCGGCGATCGCGATCACGAGGATGATGAAGCCGGACAACAGGATTGCTAGAGCAACGGCCGTCAGGCGCTGATGCCAGAATTGGCTCGTGCCTTCCTTGGCCGAGCCGAGGCCGCGGACTTTGGCGAGGGGAGTGCGCATCGACATGACGTTGCTCCTCAGCGGATGGCGAGGCCAATGGCCCAAAGCAGAATCGTCAAGGCCACCGAGCCGATGATGTTGGCCCATGCGATACGATCGCGCGCGGTCTTGGAGAAACCGGCGCCGACATCCCAGATGAAATGGCGAAGCCCGCCGAGCAGGTGATGAACCAGAGCCCAGGTGTAGCCGAAGAGGACGAGGCGACCGATCCACGAGCCGAACACCGCATCGGCAACAGCGAAGGCGCCCGGGCCGGACGCCGCGGCGATCACCCACCAGGCGAGCAGGAGCGTCCCGAAATAGAGCGCAACGCCCGTCACACGATGCACGATCGACATCGTCATGGTGATGGGCCAGCGATAGACCTGCAAATGCGGAGAGAGCGGACGGCTCACCTTCGCGTCAACGTTCGACATTGCTGGGTTCCTCATAACTTACGTATACGTAAGCTCTTTTGGTCGCAGAATTTAGATTCGTTCTAGCGCCATTGTGCGGCGCGGTCAAAACATGTCCGGGGCTGCGGCATGATGGCTGGTGCCGGCCTGCATGCTGGCCTAACTACGCCAAGTGCGCCTGCCTTTCCAGACCGTTACAGGCAGGGCTTATTATTGGGAGGCCGAATAAATGACGCGACGATTGATTTCGACAGGATCGTCCTTTGAGAAATCGGCCGGATATTCCCGGGCCGTCGCTCAAGGACCCTGGTGCTTCGTGGCCGGCACGACCGGCTATGACTATTCGACCATGGTGATGCCGTCCTCGGTGGAGGAGCAGGCACGCAATACGATGGTCACGATCGAGAAGGCGCTGGCCGAGGCCGGTTTCGCTCTCTCCGACGTGGTGCGCGTTCACTATTATCTGACGGACGCGGCGCTGGTCGACGCGGTGTTTTCCGTGGTCGGTGCGTTCTTCGCCGAAATACGGCCGGCGGCGACCATGGTCATCTGCGATCTGGTCGATCCGGAGATCAAGGTCGAGATCGAGGTCACGGCGCTGAAGGGCTGATTCTTCATTGCGCCAACGAACTTGCATAGCGGCCGGCTCGGCTTTATCGCTCCTTCGTAATCGCCACGCTCTCTGACCCGTCCGACAAGAGAAATCTCATGACCAGCTACAAGCTCCTTCTCCTTCCTGGTGACGGCATCGGCACCGAAATCATGGCCGAGGTGAAGACGGTCATCGACTGGTTCGGCGCGCGCGGCGTCGCGTCATTCGAATATGAGCAGGACCTCGTTGGAGGTTCGGCCTATGACGCCCATGGCAAGGCTGTCTCGGAAGAGACGATGGCCAAAGCGCTCGCGGCCGATGCCGTGATCTTCGGCGCGGTCGGCGGTCCGAAGTGGGACAGCGTTCCCTATGATGTGCGCCCGGAAGCGGCCCTGCTGCGCCTGCGCAAGGATCTGCAGCTCTTCGCCAATCTCCGTCCGGCGATCTGCTATCCGGCGCTCGCCGATGCGTCCTCGCTGAAGCGTGAGCTTGTCGAGGGCCTCGACATCCTGATCGTTCGCGAATTGACCGGCGGCGTCTATTTCGGCGAGCCGAAGGAAATCGTGACGCTCGAGAACGGCCAGAAGCGCGCCGTCGACACGCAGCTCTATACCACGTCCGAGATCGAGCGCATCGCGCGTGTCGCCTTCGACCTCGCCAAGACGCGGTCGAGCAAGGTCGCCTCGGCCGAGAAGCGCAATGTCATGAAGTCCGGCGTTCTGTGGAACCAGGTCGTCACGAAGATCGGCAAGGAAGAATATCCCGACGTCGCGCTCGAGCACGTTCTGGCCGACAATTGCGCCATGCAACTCGTGCGCCGGCCGAAGCAGTATGACGTCATCGTCTGCGACAATCTCTTCGGCGACATCCTCTCCGACGTCGCCGCCATGCTGACCGGATCGCTCGGCATGCTGCCGTCGGCCTCGCTGGGCGCCCCCGACGCCACCACGGGTCGCCGCAAGGCGCTCTACGAGCCGGTGCATGGTTCGGCGCCGGATATTGCCGGCAAGGGCGTTGCCAACCCGATCGCGATGATCGCCTCCTTCGCCATGGCGCTGCGCTATTCGTTCGGCCTCGGTGCCGAAGCCGACCTGCTCGATCGCGCGATCGCGGGCGTGCTCGGCAAGGGCCTGCGCACCGCCGATATCTTCACCGAGGGCACGACCAGGGTCGGCACCAAGGAGATGGGCGCGGCGATCCTCGCCGAGCTCGATCTGCTCTCGGCGTGAGGCCAAAGGCGGCGAATCTTTTTCGGCGGTTCCGGCTGGTCAAGCCGGGGTGATCTCTGTATAAGGCCGCATTCAAATTGAGCTGCTATGCCCTGACCGCGTGGCGCACCGCCGGTTTGACGGCATATGACGAAGGAAGATTGAAATGGCAGTTCCGAAGCGAAAGACGTCGCCGTCCAAGCGCGGCATGCGTCGTTCGGCCGATGCGCTGAAGCGCCCGACCTATATCGAAGACAAGAATTCGGGCGAGCTTCGCCGTCCGCATCACGTCGATCTGAAGACCGGCATGTATCGTGGCCGCCAGATCCTGACTCCGAAGAGCGACACCTGATCGCTTCTCCGGTTGTTTAGCGCTATTGGAAGGGTCGGCCTCGTGCCGGCCCTTTTTTGTGCACGCGGATACGCCGAAACAGCTTTTGGGCGCATAATGAGCTCGGGTTCCGACGATATTCAGTTTCGGCGCGCGCCCGGGGAAGCAAGGGGGGCGTTCCTTGAAGAGCGCGAAAAGCGCCCGAGCCGACGTCGAGACCGGCCAGGATGTGGAGGCGATCCTCGCATCGGTCGGCGAGGTTGCCTATCGCTGGTCGCTTGAGGATGATCGGCTGTCGTGGCACGGCGATGTCCGCGGCCTGTTCGGCGTCGACAGTCGGGAAGCAATCGCCACTGGCGCGGCTTTCGCAGCCTATCTGGACCGCGGCAATCTGCTCTCCCGGCACGACACGGTCCGGAACGGCGTTGGCGTCGACGAGGGTGAGGGTGTCGCCTACCAGATCGAATATGCGCTCCGTCCCGCGGGCGTCGATGGTCCGCTGATCTGGGTTGAGGATATCGGGCGCTGGCATGCCGATGGGACGGACCGGCCGATGCGCGCCGAAGGCGTCGTCAGGGCCATCGGCGAACGACATGCGCGCGAGCAGCGGCTCGCTTTCCTGGCCCGCTATGACGAGCAGACCGGTCTCTTCAATCGCTCCTACCTGCTCGATCTCGTCGACGAGACCATCGACAATGCGCGACGGTTTCACTCCGTCGCAGCGTTCGTGATCATCGCGATCGATGATTTCGGCCTGATCAACGAAACCTATGGTTTCCAGGCCGGCGACCGAGCGATCGCCGCCATGGCGCAACGCATTCGAGGTCGGCTCCGCGACGGCGATGCAATTGGCCGATATGCGGCCAACAAGATCGGCCTCATCCTGCTGAACTGCGACGAGCAGGAAATGGCGGGGGCAGCACACCGCTTTCTCGCCGCAGCCCGTGAAGATGTGATCGCGCTCAGCGACGGGGCCGTATCCGTGACGGTTTCGATCGGTGGGGTCGTGATCCCCCGTCACGCGGTCAGCCGAGAGCAGGTCATGGAGCGGGTACAGGACAGCCTCGCCGTCGCGCGCGCTGCCGGAAGAGGGCGCTTTGTGGCCTTCTCTCCCTCGAGCGAACATGAGGCCCGGCGGCGCGAGAATGTCATGCTGTCGCGCCGCCTGATTGGCGCGCTTTCGTCAGGGCGCATCACGATCGCATTCCAGCCCGTGGTGGATATCCGCTCGCGCGAGCCCATATTTTATGAGGCTCTGCTGCGCCTGGCGCATGAGGACGGCACGATCTGGTCGGCCGGCGACGTCGTGCCGCTCGCCGATCGGCTCGGTCTGGCTCGGCTTTTCGACCTGGCCGTTCTCGACAAGACGGTCGAGACGCTGGCGGCACAGCCGGACGCGATACTCTCCGTCAACGTCGCGCCGGAAACGGCTGCCGGTCCGGACTGGCTGGAGCGACTGAAGGGCGCGGTTTCCGACCGGCCCGATATCGGACCGCGCCTGATCGTGGAAATCACCGAGAACAGCGCCATCCGCAATTTGGAGGAGACGGCCCGGTTTGTCGCCGGCGTCCATGAACTGGGCGCCCGTCTCGCCATCGACGATTTCGGCGCCGGCTTCACCTCGTTTCGCAACCTGCGAGCGCTCTCCGTCGATCTCGTCAAGATAGACGGCAGCTATGTCGAGCATCTGGCGACGAACGAGGACGATCAGATCTTCGTCCGCCACATTCTGGGGCTCGCCCGCGACCTCGGCATCGAGACCGTGGCGGAGTGGGTGCAGGATGAAGAATCGGCAGCGCTGCTCGCCGAATGGGGCGCGGATAGCATTCAAGGCAATCTGTCCGGCCGCGCGTCGCTTGACCCGCCCTGGTAGGGCCGATCAGACGAAGCCGTCGATGATCTTCGCCAGATCGATGTCGCGCCGCGTCAGCCCGTTCGCCTCATGGGTTGAAAGCGTGATGGTGACGGTCTTGTAGATATTCGACCATTCCGGATGATGGTCCATCTTTTCGGCTGCCAGCGCGACGCGCGTCATGAAGGCGAAGGCCTCCTTGAAATCGGCAAACATGAAGGTCCGCGTCATTGCGTCGCGATCCTTCACCGGCGCCCAGCCAACGAGCGCGGCGAGAGCTTCGTCGCGCTCGTTTGCAGTGAGCCTGGCGATCATCAGGCGACCTCGGCGAGCGGATAGCTCTGCTCGAGCAGATAGGGGCCGCCGCCGGTCGAATCCTTCGAAGAATAGAGCACGAAGCGGCTGACGGGGAACGGCCCGGCGAAGAAGCCACCGCGCAGCGCCAGATAGTTGGCGACATCGCGATGCGCCGTGCCTCGGAGCCGCGCCAGTGTCACATGGGGCAGGAATTTCCTTCCCTCTGGCGGCAGGCCGATCCGCTGGATGATGCGTTCATGTTCGGCCTGCAATTCGCCGAGTGCCCGGGTCGATGGAACGCGGGCCACGATCGAGTGCGGTTTCGAGCTGCCGAAGACATCGAGGCCGCCAAACTGCAACTCGATCTCGCGACGCTTCACGCGGGAGAGCGCGTCGGCGATCTCGTCCGCCGTGCGGTCGTCTATGTCGCCGATGAAGCGCAGGGTGACGTGGTAAAATTCCTCGTCGATCCAGCGCGCGCCGGGCAGGCCGCCGCGCAACAGGGAAAGCCGCTGTCCGACCTCGGCCGGTACTTCCAGAGCAGTAAACAGGCGCGGCATCGTCGCCCTCCTTGTTAATCGTGGAAGGACGTTTCGAGCATTGCGGTTTGATGCCGGCCTGTAAAGGGCTCCTTCGTCCGCTCAGGGGCAGGGGTTGCCGCGCCACTGGTGGACGGCGTCGATCTTCGCCTCAAGTTCGGGCGTGATCACGAGTTCCTGGCTCGCAATATCGGCCTTGAGCTGCGTCATCGTCGTCGCACCGATGATGTTGGACGTGACGAAGGGCCGCGACGTGACGAAGGCGAGCGCCAGTTGCGAGGGATCGATGCCGGCCTCACGCGCGATGGTGAGATAGGCCTCGATCGCCTCCTCGGCGCCCGGCGTCTCGTAACGATCACCGCGCTTGAAGAGCGTCGTCCGAGCCCCCTCCGGGCGCGCGCCCTTCTGGTACTTGCCGGAGAGATAGCCCTGCGCCAGCGGCGAATAGGCGAGAAGGCCGACCTGCTCGCGCATCGTCACTTCGGCCAGATTGACCTCATAAGTGCGGTTCAGGAGGTTGTAGGCGTTCTGGATCGAGACGACGCGCGGCCCCTCGCCGGCTTCCGCCGCAGAGAGGAACCGCATCGTGCCCCATGCGCTCTCATTGGAGAGGCCGACATGGCGGATCTTGCCTTCCTTGACCAGTTCGTCGAGCGCGGCGAGCGTTTCCTCGATCGGCACTTCATCGGCGGCCGGCGCGGGCAGGCGATAGACGGTCGGATTGGAGCCCCATTGCGTGACCGTCCGGTCCGGCCAGTGCAACTGGTAGACGTCGATATAATCCGTCTGCAGGCGCTTCAGATTGCCCTCGATGGCATGGCGGATGTCGTCGCGCACGAGCTTCGAGGGGCGCCCGCCGCGGAACCATTCCTGGGCAGTCCGGCCTACGACCTTGCTCGCGATGATGACCTTGTCGCGGTTGCCTCGCGCCTTCAGCCATGTGCCGATGATTCGCTCGGTCGAGCCCTGCGTCTCGGCCCGGGGCGGGATCGAGTAGAGCTCGGCCGTGTCGAGGAAGTTGATGCCCTGGTCGAGCGCGTAATCCAGCTGCTCGTGCCCCTCGGCCTCAGTGTTCTGTTGGCCATAGGTCATGGTGCCGAGGCAGATGGCCGACACCTTGATGTCGGTCCGTCCGAGCGAACGATATTCCATAGTCGAGCTCCGGAGATCCGCGCGGGGAGGCGCGTCGAGGGTTGGCGGATGCGGGGCGTGCGGCTCAGCGCCCGAGGCCCATGGCCTCAAGGGCTCACGGCTTCACTTGCGCGATCAGCTGCTCCACGGAAGGGAGGATCCGCGCGACGATCACGGCCACGCCGGCGGCATTGGGGTGCATGCCATCGGCAAGGCGCAGGCCCGGTTGGGCTGCGACGCCATCGAGGAAAAACGGATATAGCACCGCTCCGTACTTTTCTGCCAGTTCCGGATAGATGGCGTTGAACTTAGTTGCGTAGTCGGCGCCGAGATTGGGCGCCGCCTGCATGCCGGCGAGCAGAACCGGAAGGCCTCGTTCCTTGAGCCGTGCCAGGATGGTGTCGAGGCCCTTCTGCGGAATGGTCGGATCGAGCCCGCGCAGCATGTCGTTGGCACCGAGTTCCACGATCACGGCGTTGGCGGTCGGGTCGATCGACCAATCCAGCCGCGCGAGGCCAGCGCTGGTCGTGTCGCCGGAAACGCTGGCGTTCACCACGGTGACATCATGCCCCTTGGCGCGGAGCGCCGCCTGCAATTGATCGGCGAAGCCTTCACCCGGCCCGAGCTGGTATCCGGCTGAGAGACTGTCGCCAAAGGCGACGATCCGGATCGGCGCCGCCAGGGCGGGCGCGCACAAAGTTGAGGCGCAGAGGAGAGAAATTGCGGCAAGCCAGCTCTTTATCGTCATCGCCTCACACCCATATTGGTTCGATACGCCGCGAAATGCAGGACGCCGGCGTCCATTCGGTACCTCGCCGGCTCCTTCGACAGACGACCCTGCCGTCGCACGATATAGGGTCTCACGCATTGGTCGATCCAGCCCCGCTGCCGCAAGCCGCCATCGCGCTCTCCGATGTCGACCTCTCGCTGGGATCGGGGGCGGCCCGCGTTCACATCCTGAAGAAGGTGGGCCTGTCGGTCCTGGCCGGTGAAACGGTCTCCCTCGTCGGTCCATCCGGCTCCGGCAAATCGACATTGCTGATGACCATGGCCGGCCTCGAGCGGATCGATAGCGGACGCCTGACAGTTGCCGGCGTCGATCTCGGCACGCTGAACGAAGATGGTCTCGCGCGTTTTCGCGGCGCCCATGTCGGCATCATCTTCCAGTCTTTCCACCTCATCCCGAACATGACGGCGCTCGAGAACGTGGCCGTTCCGCTGGAGCTCGCCGGCAAGCGCGACGCCTTCGAGCGGGCGCGGGAAGAGCTGCAACTGGTCGGCCTCGGCCATCGGGTCGACCATTATCCGACTGCGCTTTCCGGCGGCGAGCAACAGCGTGTCGCGATTGCGCGCGCATTGGTTGCCCGGCCGGCGATCCTGTTTGCCGACGAGCCGACCGGCAATCTCGATGAGACGACCGGACGCCAGATCGCCGATCTGCTGTTCCAGACCGCCTCCGAACGCGGCATGACGCTGGTGCTCGTCACCCACGATCTGGCGCTCGCCGATCGTTGCGACCGGGTGGTGCGGATTCACTCCGGCATCATTGATCCCTTGGCCGAAACCAGCCATCGCCGGAGCGCGGCCGAATGAGGGCCATGGTTCCCTTGCCGCTCCGTTTCGCACTGCGTGAATTACGCGGCGGTCTTTCCGGCTTCGTCGTCTTTCTCGCTTGTATCGCGCTCGGCGTGGCGGCGATTGCCGCCGTCGGCTCCGTCTCGCGTGCCATGACGGATGGTCTTGCGCGCCAGGGCCAGGCGATCCTTGGCGGCGACATGGCGTTCACGCTGGTCCAGCGGCAGGCCTCGCCTGAGGAGCGCGCTTTCCTGGCCGGCAAGGGAACCGTTTCCGAGATCGCGAGCCTGCGCGGCATGGCGCGGAAGACCGACGGCTCCGACCAGACGCTGGTCGAGATCAAGGCGATCGATGCGGCCTATCCGCTCTATGGCCGCCTGGTCGTGGTCGAAGGCGGCACGCAGCCGGCTGCCGAGAGGCCGTTGGATGCAGTCGCCGATGAGGAACTCTTCACCCGACTCGGGCTCAAGGTGGGCGACACGATCAATGTCGGCTCGGCGCAGCTTCGGCTCTCGGGCATGATTGCCGACGAGCCGGACAAGCTCGCGACCGGCCTCGGCTTCGGGCCTCGCCTCATGCTGTCTGAGGCAGGCTTAGCGAAGACCGAGCTGATCCAGCCGGGCAGCCTGGTGCAATGGTCCTATCGGCTCAAGCTGCCGCCATCCGACGATGCGGCCGTGGCGCGGATCACGGAGGAGGCGAACAAGACGTTTCCGCAGGCGGGCTGGCAGATCCGCACCCGTGACGATGCTTCGCCCGGCCTGAAGCGCAACATCGGCCAGTTCGCGCAATATTTGACGCTGGTCGGCCTCGCTGCCCTGATTGTGGGCGGTGTGGGCGTCGCCAATGCGGTCGGTTCCTTCCTCGATGTGAAGCGACCGGTCATTGCTACGCTGCGCTCACTCGGCGCGCCGGGCCGCATGGTGGTCGCGACCTACCTGATCCAGATCATGCTGATCGCCGGGCTCGGTGTTGCGATCGGGCTCGTCATCGGCGCGCTGGTGCCGATCGTCGCGCTGCAATTTCTCGCGGACGTGCTGCCGGTCGGCGCGGAAACAGGCTTCTATCCCGGCGCGCTCGCCATCGCCGCGATCTACGGCCTGATGACCGCGCTGACCTTCGCGCTCATGCCGCTCGGCCAAGCGCGCGATATTGCGCCCACGGCGCTCTTTCGCGATGGTGCGGCGGCCGCTCGTGCCAGATTGCGCCCGGCCTTCGTGGCGGCCGCCATCGCCTCGGCGGGCATCTTGGCCGCGCTGGCCGTCCTGCTCGCCTATGACCGGCGCATCGCCTTGATGTTCGTGGTTGCCATTGCGGCCGCCTTCCTGCTGTTGCGGCTCGTCGGGCTTGCCGTGACCGCGCTTGCCAGACGGGCGCCGCGATCGAGCTCGACGGAATGGCGCTTTGCCGTCGGCAATATCCATCGGCCCGGCGCGCTGACCCATTCGGTGGTGCTGTCGCTCGGTCTCGGCCTGACGGTTCTTGTTACAATCGCGCTGATCGATGGCAGCCTGCAGCGGCAATTGACGCGCTCCCTGCCGGAGCGAGCGCCGGGCTTCTTTTTCCTCGACGTGCAGAATTCCGAACTCGACGCCTTCACCAGCTTCCTGAAGCAGGAGCGTCCGGACGCGACGATCGAGAGCGTGCCGATGCTGCGCGGCCGGATTATCGACGTCGCCGGTACGCCGGCCGCCAATGTGAAGCCGGCGCCCGATATCGCCTGGGTCATGCAGGGCGATCGCGGCATCACCTTCTCGGCGGCCCCGCCCAAGAATGCGCGGGTGGTCGCGGGCAACTGGTGGGCGACCGACTATGCGGGGCCACCGCTGGTCTCAATCGAATTGGGCGTAGCGCGCGGGCTCGGCCTGAAGCTTGGCGATACCATCACCGTCAACGTGCTTGGTCGCGACATCACGGCTACGGTGGCCAATCTGCGTGAAGTGGAATGGGAGAGCCTCGCCATCAATTTCGTGATGGTCTTCTCGCCCTCGACCTTCGCCGGCGCGCCGTTCTCTGCCCTTGCGACGCTCGCCTATCCGGGCGGCGATCCGGCCGCCGACGCGCAATTGATGCGCGATGTCGGCAAGGCGTTTCCGGCCGTGACGGCGATCCGCGTCCGCGATGCGCTCGACCGGATTTCGTCCATTCTCGGCCAGCTGATGCTGGCGATCCGTGTCGCCTCGTCGATCGCGGTGGCGGCTTCGGTTCTCGTCCTTGCCGGCGCGCTCGCCGCGGGCCACAGGCGACGCCTGCATGATGCGGTGATCCTGAAGACGCTCGGCGCGACACGGCGCCAGTTGCTGACGGCGTTCGGGCTCGAATATGGGCTGCTCGGCATTGCGACCGCCCTGTTCGGCGTGGTTGCGGGAACCCTGGCCGCCTGGGGCGTCGTAGCGGGGGTGATGAAGCAGAGCTTCGTCTTCCTGCCGAGTGCCGCTCTTGGCGCCGCGGTCGGCGCGGTGCTGCTCACGATCGCCCTCGGGCTCGTCGGAACATGGCGCCTGCTCGGCCAGAAGGCGGCGCCCGTATTACGAAATCTTTAGCCTTTCGCGCCGATTTCGCGCCAGAAACCGATAGGCTCACTCCCAGGCATCGGTTACCATGACTTGAACCGTGGCTGCTCTTGCGCGGCCATGAAGGCGGGGCCATATCCTAGCGGAACCGCCAGAATGCCGCGCGCTGGCCCTTCGGGGCCGTGTGAGCGGAATGAAGCGGGGTATCGCGCGGTAAGCGCGCGATTTGTTTGGAGAGGGACTTCGATGGCAGATTTCGACAATCGCGTCTCACCGTTTGGCGCAGCGCGTGCCGAAACTGGTGTTATCGATCAGGGCCTGCGCAGCCACATGCTGCAGGTTTACAATTACATGGCGATCGGCCTGATGATCACCGGCGCAGCCGCGCTCGGCATCTTCAAGCTGGCCGTGACGAGCGACCCGTCGCAGGCCGTCGGCCAGATGGCCAACGGGCTGATGCTCACCAGCCTCGGCGCAACGATCTATACCGGCCCGCTGATGTGGGTGCTGATGCTGGCGCCGGTCGGCCTCGTATTCTGGCTGTCCTTCGGCATCCAGAAGATGTCGACCTCGACCGCGCAGCTCGTTTTCTGGGGCTATGCGGCGCTGATGGGCGTCTCGCTGTCCTCGATCTTCGCCGTCTACACGGCGCAGTCGATCACGCAGGTGTTCTTCATTACCGCCGCCACCTTCGGCGCGATGAGCCTCTACGGCTATACGACCAAGCGCGATCTGACCGGCATGGGCTCGTTCCTGTTCATGGGCCTGATCGGCATCATCATCGCCTCGATCGTCAACATCTTCATCGGATCGTCGGCGCTCGGCTTCGCGATCTCGATCATCGGCGTGCTGATCTTCGTGGGCCTGACGGCCTATGACACGCAGAAGATCAAGGAAATGTACTATGTCGGCGATGACGGCACCGTCGCCGGCCGGAAGGCGATCATGGGCGCGCTGACGCTCTATCTCGACTTCATCAACCTCTTCCTGATGATGCTTCGCCTTTTCGGCGATCGCCGCTAAGTCAGGTTTCGGTTAAAGGAAAGGGCGCGGCTTCGGCTGCGCCCTTTTTTTGTTGTGCTGGACCCCGCGATGACTGCCGATTTCCTGATCCGTACCGCCGCTCCCGGTGATCTTTCCGCCATTACGGGCATCTATGCCCATGCGGTTACGACGAGCACGGCGAGCTTCGAGCTCGATCCGCCCGACGAGAGTGAGATGCGCCGGCGTTATGAGGCGCTGCTTGCGGGCGGGCATCCCTATCTGGTCGCGGAGCGGCGGGGGGGCATTGCCGGCTATGCCTATGCCGGTCCCTATCGGCCGCGTCTTGCCTATCGGTCGACTGTCGAGGATTCGATCTATCTCGCGCCGGATGCGCAGGGGCGGGGACTTGGCCGGCAACTCCTCGGGGCGCTGATCGCGGCGGCAGAGGTCGCCGGATTCCGCCAGATGGTCGGCGTCATCGGTGATTCCGGCCACAAGTCGTCGATCCGCCTGCATGAGCGGCTGGGCTTTCGCATGGTCGGGATCCTCGAAAATGTCGGCTGGAAGCATGGGCGCTGGCTCGACAGCGTGCTGATGCAGCGCGCGCTGGGGCCGGGATCTGCCGAGCCGCCAATACTCTGATCAGCTCTCGACGATCTTCAACTGCTTGTCGAGGACGGTCAGCACCTGCCTCAGATCGTGCCCGCGCTTCATGATGTAGCCGCCCGCCGCGATCACGGCATAGGCGCCCTGGCGCCGGGCGAGGCTCGGGTCCTTCTCGACCCGGAACAGAGGCACTTCCGAGGTGCGGCGGAAGATCGAGAACACGGCCTTGTCGTGCAGATGGTCGATCGCGTAGTCGCGCCATTCGCCTGCGGCCACCATGCGGCCGTAGATGCGCAGGATCTCGTTCAATTCGCGTCGGTCGAAGGCGATCTGAGGGGCTGGCCGGGAGGCGCCGTTGGCGGCGAATGCGACGAGGGTCGCATGGCCGCCGGATATCTCGGGATCACCGCTCTCGCTCACCTGCGCCTCCTGCGTCTGACGCGCCATTATCTGTCATCGAGACGTCATGATCTGCCCCTTCATCCGATCTGGCAAGGCTCCGCGGCCGCCCGGCCAGAGGGGCGCCGAAGTCTCACGCGCTCACGAAGGCGTGAAGGCACCACCGACGATTCCATTGTTTCGCCCCTTTTCAGCCCGGCACCAGCCGCATTAGGAAGCGATAAGGTCACTGTCACACGAGACGGTCCGGCTTGGTGGGAACTTCGGAATTTCTCAGCCCCCCAGCCCCCCGGGGTTCTCTTACCGAGCCGGACCACCTTCGTGACGAGAGTGTTCGCCGCCAACCCCAGCGGCGCATTTCCTCGCTCAGTTCTCGACCCAGACCTCGATCGTGGCGCGCCGTGAGGCGCGCTTTTTTTGTGGGGTCCGGGAGTGTCGGTGGCACGGTCTGAACAGGCCGCCCAAGGCTCGGCTTGACAGCCGGATGCCTTACGGCCAGTGTGCGCCCGCTTCGGGGGACGGCGCTTCGGCACCGGCCCTGACCATGTTTGTCCGGCTTGCAGGTCTGGATGCGAACCTTTCTGGAATTTGAAAAACCCGTCGCCGATCTTCAGGGCAAAGTGCAGGAACTGCGCACCCTGGGGGAGAGCGGCGATGCGGTCGCCGTCGGCGAGGAAATCTCCAAGCTCGAGGCGAAGGCCGGTCAGGCGCTGGCCGAGATCTATGCCAAGCTGACGCCGTGGCAGAAGACGCAGGTCGCGCGTCATCCCGACCGGCCCCACTTTGCGGATTATGCAAAGCGTCTGGTCACGGAATTCACCCCGCTGGCGGGTGATCGCAAGTTTGGCGAGGATCAGGCGATCCTGGCCGGCTTCGGCCGTTTCCAGGGCCGCCCGGTCGCCGTGATCGGGCAGGAAAAGGGCAACAACACCGAGACCCGCATCCGTCACAATTTCGGCATGGCGCGTCCGGAAGGTTATCGCAAGGCGGTCCGCATCATGGAACTCGCCCAGCGCTTCGGCCTGCCGGTGATTACGCTGGTCGATACCGCCGGCGCCTATCCGGGCATCGGTGCCGAGGAACGCGGGCAGGCCGAGGCGATTGCGCGCTCGACCGAGGCCGGTCTCGGGCTCGGTGTGCCGAACATATCGGTGATCATCGGCGAAGGTGGCTCGGGCGGCGCGATCGCGATCGCCACCGCCAATCGCGTCTTGATGCTCGAACATGCGATCTACAGCGTGATTTCGCCGGAAGGCGCAGCGTCGATCCTCTGGCGCGATGCGACGCGCGCGCAGGATGCCGCCACCAACATGAAGATCACGGCGCAGGATCTCCTGCGCTTCGGCGTCATCGACGAGGTTATCGCCGAGCCGGTCGGCGGTGCGCATCGCAATCCCGACGAGGCGATCGATGCGGTCGGGCAGGCGGTGGCCAAGGCGCTCTCTGCCTTTGACGGCATGGACGAGGCGGAAATCCGCCGCCAGCGCCGCGAGAAGTTTCTTGCGATCGGGCGGTCCCTCTGACACGATTCCGCCCGTGTTGCGGTGCATTTCCCGGGATATGATTCGAGTCCCGGTCGAGGCGTGACCGCAGCCCGTCTTTTGCGGCGGGCTGGTTCTGCGTCAGACCTTAGCATCGCGCGGTCGTCCGCAGAGGATGTTGATGCCGATTAGTGTTCCGTCCCTTCGGTTGCGCCACGCCCTTGCGGCCCTGCTGCTGATCCTTGCGGGTTTCGTCCTTGCGGCTTGCCAGGGCTCGAACGGCATCCCCAAGGATATGCGCCCCCTCCCGGCGAAGCTCACCGCCCGGATGGAAAAGCTCAACATGGATCCGAAGGCGCCGATCTATATCCGCTCCTACAAGGAAACATCGGAATTCGAGGTCTGGAAGCAGCGGCGCGATGGGCAATACGCGCTGCTCTCGACCTATCAGATCTGCAAATGGTCGGGAAAGCTCGGCCCGAAGATTAGGGAAGGCGACCGTCAGGCGCCGGAGGGCTTCTATACGATCAAGCCCGGGCAGATGAACCCGAAGTCGAACTATTTCCTGTCCTTCAATATCGGTTTCCCCAACGCCTTTGACAGCGCCCTCGGCCGCACCGGCACCAATCTGATGGTGCACGGCGCCTGCTCTTCGGCGGGCTGCTATTCAATGACCGATGAGGCCGCCGGCGAAATCTACTGGCTGGCGCGCGATGCCTTCCTTGGCGGGCAGCGCTCCTTCGAAGTCCATCTCTATCCCTTCCGCATGACGCCCGAGAACATGGCGAAGCACCGCAATGATCCGAACATGGAGTTCTGGGTCATGCTGAAGGAGGGCAGCGATCATTTCGAGGTGACGCGGAAGCCGCCGGTCGTTGGCGTGTGCAATCGGCGCTACGTGTTCGACGTGGATACGGGCGGCGTGCCGCTCAATGCCTCGGCACCGTGCCCGGCCAATATGAGCGTTCCCGTCTGGCTCGATGCGGCCGTGAAGGAGAAGCAGGCCAAGGACCAGGTCGTCTTCGCCTCGCTCTCGGCCAAGTATGACGCCGAGGACAAGATCGCCGCCGAAACGGCCGCAGCCGACGCGCAGAAGCTGGCTGCCAAGACCGCTACGGACCAACAGAAGGCGGTCGCCGAGGCGCAGAAGAGCGTCGACGCGGCGACCATGGCGGTCGAGCCGCCGGTTGCTGCTGCCGGCGGTGACGCCACGGCGGCCTATACCGCGGCGCCGGCCCTCGTCGAGGCCAATGCAGCGACCGCTTCCGTCGCTGTCGGTGGCGTTCCCGCGCCGGGCGTGCCGCTGCCGGTCCCGTCCCCCATCCGCCCGGTCGTCGTGGCGCCCCCGCCGCAGCCGGAAGCCCCGGCGGGCTTCTGGGGCAAGCTGAAGAAGAAGCTCGCCGTTTCAGGTTAGGCGAAGAGACGCATCAGCGCCCTTTGCGTTCACCGGGTCAGGTGCCGTGGCTGCGCGAATACGCGTTTTGCGGCGGCGAATGCCATCCAGCAAGCGCGTCCTCCGCGGGGCGGAAGATCTCGATCGAGAGCGGATGGCACTGCGCGACGTCGGCTGAATGCTGCGCGCCGCAATCGCCACCGGGGCACGCGGAAAGCGCGCCGATAAGGTCGATCTCGGCGAAGAACTCGATGAAATCGCCGGGACGTACCGGGCTCGCCTTCATGAAATACTGGTGCGTGTCGCGCGTGAAGCCTGTGCACATGAAGACGTTCAGCACGTCATGAACATGCGACTCGGCCGCGTCGAGGGGCAATCCGCATTCGGCCGCCAGCGCCCGCGTCAGGTTCGAATGGCAGCAATGATGGTAGTCGGTGCCCTTGAGCAGCCGGTTCGTGTAGGGATCGCAGCGCGTGCCGATGACGTCATGCACGCCGCCGCCATCCGCGTCGAAGCCATACCAGCCAAGTGTGTCATGGGTGATCGTGGCCAGCGGCCGCAAATGCGGTAGCGTGCTCCAGAGCCGGTCGCCGGTGGTGACGTGGGTAGCATGGAGCGCGCGGGTCTTGCCGCTGAAGAAGCGCTCGGTGAGATCGTGCGCATTCCAGAGATTGAGATCGCCGACCTGCGGGCCTTCAATGCTCGCTATGCGCCAGAAATGGCCGGCCGGAACACGAAATGTCCGCGCCTCGCGCGGCGGCACGATCACCGTATCGATCAGGGTTAGGTTGGCGCGCGCCGCGTCATAAAGGGCGGCGTCATAGCGCGGAAGATGGTCGACCTCGTAGCAGATGACGGGCCGCACTGCCCGCCGCGCCGCCGCATCGGCCGGCGCCGTTACATTGGTTCGTGTTGCCAACCGCATTTGCTCCGGTCTGTCCGCCGTCCCGGTGTCAGGCCGGTTCGGCTGCGTCCCGCCAATCTTGGAACGGGCGGGCGCGACCGCGCAAGACGCAAATGGCCGGATCATGTCCGGCCATTTCGTATTCCATTGCGCCGACGAGTGCGGCGGAGGCCTGTCCCGCGAGGGACTAGTTCAGCTTGCCGTGGCAGTGCTTGAACTTCTTGCCGGAGCCGCAGGGGCAGAGCGCGTTGCGCGGAACCTTGCCCCATGTGGTCGGGTCGTTCGGATCGACATTCTCGGCCGCGAAGCGGTCCACATCGCTCGAGCCGAGCAGCATGGACTCGTCCATCTCGTTGCGGCCGGTGACCGGATCGAGGTGGAGCGCCTGTACGTCCTCGACATCGGGGGCGAGCGGCGGGGTCGGCTGCTGTTGCATGATCTCGATGCGCATCATCTGGGCGGTGACCGCCTCGCGCAGGTTCTGCAGCATGGCCTCGAACAGTTCGAACGCCTCGGTCTTGTATTCGTTCAGCGGATCGCGCTGCGCATAGCCGCGGAAGCCGATGACCTGACGCAGATGGTCGAGCGTGACGAGATGCTCGCGCCACAGATGGTCGAGCGTCTGCAGCAGTACGGCCTTCTCGACCTGGCGCATGATCGGCGGCGAGAAGCGGGCGGTGCGGGACGCGGCGGCCTCGTCGGCGGCGCGCAGGACGCGCTCGCGCACTTCGGCATCTGCGATCCCGTCCTCGGCCGCCCATTCATCGACCGGAAGGTCGAGATTGATGGCGTTCTGCAGCGCCTCGCGCAGGCCCTTGGAATCCCACTGCTCGGGATAGGCACGCTCGGGAATATGCTTGGCGACGAGATCGACGATGACCTCGTTGCGCATGTCGTCCACGGTCGAGGCGACATCGTCTTCCGCCATGAGTTCCACGCGCTGGTCGAAGATGACCTTGCGCTGGTCGTTCATGACGTCATCATATTTGAGCAGGTTCTTGCGGATGTCGAAGTTGCGCGCCTCGACCTTCTGCTGCGCCTTTTCCAGCGCCCGGTTGATCCAGGGATGGACGATCGCCTCGTCCTCCTTGAGGCCGAGCTTCTGCAGCATGCCGTCCATGCGGTCCGAGCCGAAGATCCGCATCAGATCGTCCTGCAGCGACAGGAAGAAATGCGAGTGGCCGGGATCGCCCTGGCGGCCCGAACGGCCGCGCAGCTGGTTGTCGATGCGGCGGCTCTCATGCCGCTCCGTGCCGATGACGTAGAGACCGCCGGCCGCAAGGGCGACCTTCTTCTTCTCCGCGATATCGACCTTGATCTCGGCCGTGAGGCGCTCGCGCTCGGCCTCGTCGACGATATTCTCGAGCTCGCGCTCGAGGCGCATGTCGAGATTGCCGCCGAGCTGGATGTCGGTACCGCGGCCGGCCATGTTGGTCGCGATCGTCACCGCGCCGGGAACGCCGGCCTGGCTGACGATATAGGCTTCCTGCTCGTGATAGCGCGCGTTCAGAACCTGGTGCGGCACCTTCTCCTTCTTGAGAAGTTCCGACAGCAGCTCCGATTTCTCGATCGACGTGGTGCCCACGAGGACCGGCTGGCCGCGCTGGCTGCAATCGCGGATGACGCGGATGATGGCCTTGTACTTCTCGGCCGCCGTCCGATAGACCTCGTCGTCATCATCGATACGCGAAACCGGCACGTTGGTCGGGATCTCGAGCACTTCGAGCCCGTAAATATCGAGGAACTCGTCCGCTTCCGTCTGCGCCGTGCCGGTCATGCCGGCCAGCTTCTCGTACATGCGGAAATAGTTCTGGAAGGTGATCGAGGCCAGCGTCTGGTTTTCCGGCTGGATCTGGACGTGTTCCTTGGCTTCCAGCGCCTGGTGCAGGCCTTCCGAATAGCGGCGGCCCGGCATCATGCGGCCGGTGAACTCGTCGATGATGATCACCTCGCCGCCCTTGACGATGTAATCCTTGTCGCGCTGGAACAGGCGGTGGGCGCGCAGTCCCTGGTTGACGTGGTGGACGACCGTGACGTTCTCGACGTCGTAGAGCGACTCGCCCTTGAGGAGACCGGCGGCGGCCAGAAGCTGCTCGAGCTTCTCATTGCCGGCTTCCGTGAAATTGGCCGTGCGCTGCTTCTCGTCGACCTCGTAATCCTCCGGCGTCAGGTCCGGGATGAACTTGTCGATCGCGTTGTAGAGCTCGGAGCGGTCGTCGAGCGGGCCGGAGATGATGAGCGGCGTGCGCGCTTCGTCGATGAGGATCGAATCCACTTCGTCGACGATGGCGTAGTGATGCGGCCGCTGCACCATCTGCGAGAGCTCGTACTTCATATTATCGCGCAGATAATCGAAGCCGTATTCGTTGTTGGTGCCGTAGGTGATGTCGCAGGCATAGGCCGCGCGACGCTGGTCGTCGTCGAGGCCATGCACGATGACGCCGACCGAAAGGCCGAGAAAGCGATAGAGCTTGCCCATCCATTCGGCGTCGCGCTTGGCGAGGTAGTCGTTCACCGTGACGACATGGACGCCCTTGCCGGTGAGCGCATTCAAATAGACCGGCGCGGTCGCGACCAGGGTCTTGCCTTCGCCCGTCTTCATTTCCGAGATGGCGCCGTCGTTCAGCACCATGCCGCCGATCAGCTGGACGTCGAAATGTCGCATGCCGAGCGCGCGCTTGGCGCCCTCGCGCACCGTGGCGAAGGCCGGAACGAGCAAATCGCTGACGGTCGCGCCGGCTGCAATCTGCTTCTTGAACTCTTCCGTCCGGGCGCGGAGCTGATCGTCGGTGAGTTTGGCGAGCTCCGGCTCCAGCGCGTTGATCTGCGCGACCAGCGGGCGATAGCCCTTGACGCGGCGGTCATTGGCCGAACCGAAGAATTTACGCGCAAGCGAACCGAGACCGACCATGGGTCATCCTTGAATGTTGTTCCGAGCCGCCAGGAAAATCGAGGCGGCGCCGGGTTTTGTAACAGGCTCTCAGGCCGGAAACCGTCGGAAGCGCCGTCACCTCGGGTGTCAACAGCGTTCTGGACGCCGCGATCCGAGACAGATAAGAGGGGGCACTAAGGATGTCAACGTGGGCTCAGGGGCGCCGGACGCCTGAAGAATGCAGCGATAGCAACGAATCCACGCGCATGGTCCGCGACTGGACAGCGCCCTTCTCCTCAATCCCTCTCCGCAACGGAACAGGACACTTCGATGACGTTTCGTCTCACCACCCGCCGCGTTGGCCTGCGCGGTTCCGCGCTGGCCCTTCTTGGCCTGATCGCGCTCGCCGGCCCTGCGCTCGCGCAGGACGCCGCGACGCCGGCTCCCGCTGCTGCCGCCCCGGCCGCAGCCCCCGCGCCGATCGACCCGAAGACCGTCGTCGCGACGATCAACGGCTCGCCGATCACCGAGGCCGACCTCGATCTCGCCGCGCAGGATTTCAGCGAGGAGCTCGCCAAGGTCCCGGCCGACCAGCGCCGCAAGTCGGTTCTCGACGTGCTGATCGACCTGAAGCTGATGGCCAATGCCGCGGAGGGCGCGGGCCTCGACAAGTCGGATGAGTTCCAGCGCCGGCTGACGCTGCTGCGCGAGCGCGCGCTGCGCAACGAGTTCTTCCGCTCGCAGGTCGACGAGAAGATCACCGACGAGGCCGTGAGGAAGCGCTACGACGCGGAAATCGCCAAGGTCGCGCCGCAGGAAGAGATCCAGGCGAGCCACATCCTGGTCGAGACCGAGGATGAGGCCAAGGCCATCATCAAGCAGCTCGATGCCGGCGGCGACTTCGCGGCGATCGCCAAGGAGAAGTCGAAGGATCCGGGTTCCGCCAAGATGGGCGGCGATCTCGGCTATTTCAGCCAGGGCAAGATGGTGCCGGAGTTCGAGAAGGCGGCTTTCGCCCTCGAAGTCGGCAAGTACACCGAAACCCCGGTCAAGACCCAGTATGGCTACCATGTCATCAAGGTCACGGATAAGCGCAAGCAGCCGCTGCCGACTTATGACCAGGTCAAGGACCAGGTTCGCCAGCTCGTGCTGCGCGACACCTTCGTCAACGCTGTGACCACGCTCCGCAAGGAGAACAAGGTCGAGATCATCGACCCGACGCTGAAGTCCGACACGCCGGCTCAGCCGGCCAAGTAAGGCCCGCCAATCAAGGCCGGCTCCTGTCATCGTCGGGTCAAACCCGGCGACGACACTGCACCGCACTCTCGAACGGCCGGGCAAGCCCGGCCGTTCGGCATGATGAAGCCTCGATCCGGATCACGCCGCCATGTCCAGCGCCATTTCACCGCTCTCCGTTCCCTTCCCCGACATGCCGCCGATCGCCGGCGTGACGTTTGCGACCGCCGAGGCCGGCATCAAGTACAAGAACCGCCTCGACGTCTTCCTGGCGCTCTTTGCCGAGGGAACGACGGTGGCCGGCGTCTTCACGACGTCGAAATGCCCGTCGGCTCCCGTTGATTGGTGCCGCCAGTCGCTCAAGGGCGGCTCGGCGCGGGCGCTGCTCGTCAATTCCGGCAATGCCAACGCCTTCACCGGCAAGAAGGGCGTCGCCACGACGACGGCGCAGGGCCAGCTTGCGGCCGAGGCTGCCGGCTGCAGGCCGGATGAAGTGTTCCTCGCGTCGACCGGCGTCATCGGCGAACCGCTCGATGCCTCGAAATTCGCCGCCGTGCTGCCCGACGCCGCCCGGCGCGCCGCCGACGGCCCCTGGATCGACGCGGCCCGCGCCATCATGACGACCGACACCTTCCCGAAGGGCGCGACCCGTTCGGTCAAGATCGGCGATGCGACGGTGACCATCAACGGGATCGCCAAGGGCGCCGGCATGATCGCGCCCGACATGGCGACCATGCTCTCCTTCGTCGCGACCGATGCGGCGATCGCCGCCCCGGTGCTGCAGGCGCTGCTTTCCGCCGGCGTGGTCGGCTCGTTCAACGCCGTCACCGTCGACAGCGATACGTCGACCTCCGATACGCTGCTTCTCTTCGCCACCGGCAAGGCTCCCGGCGCGGAACTCGTCACCGATGTCGCCGATCCGCGTCTCGCGGGGTTCAAGGCGGCGCTCGACGAGGTGCTGCTCGATCTCGCCATCCAGGTTGCCCGCGACGGCGAAGGCGCGCGCAAGCTGATCGAGGTACGCGTCATCAACGCCGCCTCGGACCAGTCCGCCAAACGCGTCGCGTTCTCGATCGCCAATTCGCCCCTGGTCAAGACCGCCGCCGCCGGCGAGGACGCCAATTGGGGCCGTGTCGTCATGGCCGTCGGCAAGGCCGGCGAGCCGGCCGATCGCGACCTGCTGTCGATCTCCTTCGGCGAAACGCGGGTGGCCTTCGAAGGCGAGCGCGATCCCGATTACTCCGAGGATGTCGCCTCGGCCTACATGAAGAACAAGGAAATCGTCATCACGGCCGATCTCGGCCTGGGCGATGGCCGCGCTACGGTCTGGACCTGCGATCTGACCAAGGAATATGTCGCGATCAACGGCGATTATCGGAGCTGAGCGTGGACGCGTCGCCTTCGATCCTGCAAATCGAGGCGGCGTGCCTGTCGGCCTGGCCGTCGATCAAGTCGGCGCTCGATGGCAGCTGGCTCTGGCGCTTCGCCAAGGGCTATTCCAAGCGCGCCAACTCGGTCCAATGCCTCGATCCTGCCGATGATGGCGACGCTGCGCGGCGCCTGGCCGGCATGGCGGCACTCTCGGCGCGGCACGCGATCGCCCCGGTCTTTCGCGTGACGCCGCTCGCCGGCCCCGGCGTGCTCGATGCGCTCGATCAGGCGGGCTGGACGGCATTCGAGGAGAGCCGCGTGCTCGCCATGCGCCTCGACGGCCGGTCCTTCGATGTCGATGCCGATATCAGGTTCTTCGAGCCGACCGATCCGGCCTGGCTCGACGTTCAGGCGGCGATGAGCGGTTATTCGCCGGCGACGGTGGAGACGCTCAGGACCTTGCTCGGCCTCATCGCCCCGGAATCCAGAGGCCTTCTCGCCTATGACGCAGAGGGCAACCCGGCGGCGGCGGCGCTCGCCGTCAATGCCGGCGGCATCGGTGTCTATCTCAATGTCGTCACGCGGCCCGAAAACCGCCGTGCGGGCCATGGCCGTGCGGTCATGCGGGCAGCGCTGGATTGGACGCGGGCGGCGGGCGCTACCAGCGCCGCCATCCAGGTCATCAGCGACAATGCGCCGGCTGTGAGCCTCTATCAATCGCTCGGCTTCGACGAGATCTATCGCTATCACTATCGCCGCCCCAGCTGATCCCGCGCCGGAGAAAAACCCAGCATGAAGCTCCTGCTCGTCGTCGCCTGCGCATTGGTCGATGTCGACAATCGCATCCTGATCGCGCAGCGGCCGGAGGGAAAATCGCTCGCCGGCCTCTGGGAGTTTCCCGGCGGCAAGGTCGATCCCGGCGAATCGCCCGAAGACGCGCTCATTCGCGAATTGAAGGAAGAGCTGGGCGTCGAGACCAGGACGGCCTGTCTCGCGCCGCTGACCTTCGCCAGCCACGCTTATCCCGAATTCCACCTGCTGATGCCGCTCTATGTCTGCCGGCGCTGGTCCGGCATTCCAGAGAGCCGCGAGGGTCAGGCGCTGAAATGGGTGCGTGCCAAGGCGCTGCGCGACTATCCGATGCCGCCGGCCGACGAACCGCTGATTGCGCCGCTCATCGAGCTTCTCTGAGCACGCGCCTCATTTCGGCTCGTTGCTGCCCTTGACCGCCTTCAGCGCATCTTCGAGGCGCATGGTGGCCGAGCCGGGCTTCAGCGGCTTTGGCTGGCTTTCATGCGGCGCCCAGCCCGAAATCGAGATCAGCTCGAACGTCGCGCGGATGCGACCGTCGGGATCGGCATATCGCTCGGCGTAGAGCGCCGCGGCGCGGGCGAGGATTGCCCGGGTCAGCGGGCGCGGATCGCGGGCGGCCAGCGCGCTGGTCGCGCCCATGGCGCGGAGGTCGCGCATCAGATGGAAGATGGTGTCGTAGCGGACGATCAGCCGGTCGGTGTCGATGACGGGCAGCGCGAAGCCAGCGCGCTGCAGCAGGCCCCCCATGTCGCGTATGTCGGCGAAGGGGGCCACGCGCGGCGCGGCGCCACCCCTGATTTCGCTTTCCGCCGTCGTGAGCACGGTGCGCAGTTCCGTCAGCGTGTCGCCGCCGACCACGATCGCGAGCAGCAGCCCATCGGGTTTCAGCGCCCGCCTGATCTGTACCATGAGGCCGGGCAGATCATTGACCCATTGCAGCGCCAGCGCGCTGACGGCCAGATCGATCGAGGCCGGCGCGAGATCGAGCACTTCCGCCGCCAAGCCGTCATCGGTATCCGGCCGCACGATCGTGCCGACCTGGCCGCTCGCGATCAGCCGGGCCGCGAGATCCGGCGTAAGCGCATCGATGATGGCCGCCTGCCCGAAATGCCGCTTCACCGTCGCCAGCCGGTCGATCAGGTCTTCGGACGCCCGCGCCAGCAGGAAATCCGCGCCCGGTGTCGCCATGCGGCGGGCGCGGCTTCGATGGGCGGCAAGCAGGCTGCGGTCGAACAGGATCGGGGCACCGCTCATCGCGACAATCACCTTCGGGGTTGATCGGAAGCACGCTTATGAAGCGTCGGGCTCCTTTGGTCAAAGTTCCGCTCTTCCCGCCGCAGACAGCGTGATTTACGCTACGGCATGTCGCCCGATGCCGAGACCGCGCCTCGCCTTCATCGCACCGTCGCCCTGCGGCTGGCGGGCCTCGGGCGTGCGCTGGTCGATCTCGCGCTGCCGCCGGCCTGCATGGGCTGCGGGCGGCCCGTGGCGCGGACGGGCGCGCTCTGCGCGGCATGCTGGGGCGCGCTCAGGCTGATCGAGCGGCCGTTCTGCCAGCGCCTCGCCATCCCCTTCGGCTATGATATCGGCGCCCATGCGCTTTCGGCCGAGGCGATCGCCGATCCGCCGCCCTTTGACCGGCTTCGCGCCGTCGCGGTCTACGATACGCTGTCGGGCAAGATCGTGCAGGGCCTCAAATATCATGACCGGACCGAGCTCGCCGCGCCGATCGGGCAGATGATGGCCCGTGCGGCGGCGGAGTTCGCGGGGGATGTCGAGCTGATCGTGCCGGTGCCGCTGCACAGGCGGCGGCTCTGGCGCCGGCGTTTCAACCAGTCGGCCATGATCGGGCAGGCGATCGCGGCTGCGTTCGGCAAGCCGCTTTCGACCGATGCGCTGGTGCGCCTCAAGGCGACGCGGCGGCAGGTCGGGCTGAAGCCGGCCGAGCGCGCCGCCAATGTGCAGGGCGCATTCCGCGTGCCGGTCGCGGCCCGGCCCGCGGTGACGGGCCGGCATGTGCTGCTGGTCGACGATGTCTATACGACCGGCGCCACCGTGAAGGCTGCGACGCGTGCGCTCCTGCGCGGCGGGGCGAAGACGGTGGATGTCGTCGTGTTCGCGCGGGTTGTGGAAGGATCGTACTGACGCCTATATAATTCGCACTGCAACATCATTCGGGAACCATCATGGCCGAAGTCACGATCTACACGCGGCAGGGCTGCGGCTATTGCGTCGCCGCCAAGCGCCTGCTCGACAACAAGGGTGTCGCCTATGTCGAACATGATGCGACGGGCAACCCCGATCTCCGCCAGGAGATGATCACGCGCGCCGGCGGGCGCTCGACCTTCCCGCAGGTCTTTGTCGGCTCGACCCATGTCGGCGGCTGCGACGACCTGCATGCGCTGGAACGGCAGGGCGGTCTGGACCCTCTGCTGGCCGCCTGAACAAGCTGCGCATCCCTCACTGACGAATAGGAAAGAAAAGCCGATGGCGAGCTTCAAGGCGGCGTGTGTACAGATGCGCAGCGGCCGTTCGGTCCAGGCCAATGTCGAGGCGGCGGAGGCGATGATTCGCGAAGCCGCCGCGGCCGGCGCGGGCTATGTGCTGACGCCGGAGATGACGACGATCCTCGATCGCGACAAGGCGAACCTGCTCGCCTCGATCGGCCCGGAAGATATCGATCCGTCGCTGCAGCGCTTCCGCGAACTCGCCCGCGAGCTGGGCATTCACCTTCATATCGGCTCGATGGCGATCAAGCTGCCCGACGACCACATCGCCAACCGCTCGTTCCTGATCGCGCCGAACGGCGCGATCGTCGGCCGCTATGACAAGATCCACATGTTCGACGTCGATCTCTCCGGCGGCGAGAGCTACCGCGAATCGGCCACCTATCGCGCCGGCGACACCGCCGTCGTCGCCGACCTGCCCTGGACGAAGCTCGGCCTCACCGTCTGCTACGATGTCCGCTTCCCGGTGCTGCACCGGACGCTCGCCAAGGCCGGCGCAGCGGTGATCGCCGTTCCGGCCGCCTTCACCAAGAAGACGGGCGAGGCGCATTGGGACGTACTGTTGCGCGCCCGGGCGATCGAGACCGGCTCCTATATCGTGGCGGCGGCGCAGGGCGGCCATCACGAAGACGGCCGCGATACCTATGGCCACAGCATGATCATCGACCCCTGGGGCAAGATCCTCGTCGAGGCCGGCATCGAGCCGGGCATCATCGTGGCCGACATCGATCCGGCCTTCTCGGCGAGCGCGCGTCAGGCGATCCCGGCGCTGCTGAACGAGCGGTCCTTCTCGCTGCCCGAAATTCCGATGGTTGGTTCGTTCGCCATCTGACCTATATTCGTTGAATGATACGCTACAATCTCATCTGCACGGCCGGCCATGATTTCGATGGCTGGTTTCGCGACGCCGGCGCCTTCGACAAGGCCGTGGCGGCGTCGGCGGTGACGTGCCCGGTCTGCGGCACGCCCGATGTCGTCAAGGCGCTGATGGCGCCGAACGTCTCGACCTCCAGGAAGCGCGAATCGGCGGCGCTCAAGGTCGCCGCGCCCGATCCGCGCCAGGCGGCTATGGTCGAGATGCTGCGGCAAGTCCGCGCCCATGTCGAGGCAAACGCCGAGAATGTCGGCGACCGCTTCGCCGAAGAGGCGCGCAAGATCCATTATGAGGAAGTCGAGCCGCGCGGCATCTATGGCGAGGCGTCCGTCGAGGAAGCGCGCGCCCTGATCGACGAGGGTATCGAGTTCCACCCCCTGCCGGTCCTGCCGGAAGAGACCAACTGAAGCGGATCGAGTTCAGGCCCGCGTGGCGGCCAGCATGTAGTTGACGTCCATGTCGGACGAGGTCTTCCAATGGTCGCGGATCAGGTCGTAGACGACGCCGCTTTCGGCCGAGACATCGAGGCCCGCGACAGCCAGGGCCGCGGCGAGTTCGGCGGGCTTCACCAGTTTCTCGTAGGAATGGGTGCCGCGCGGCAGCCAGCCGAGCACATATTCGGCGGCGACGATCGCGAGCAGCCTGGCCTTGGGCGTGCGGTTGATGGTGGACAGCACCATCAGTCCGCCCGGCTTCACCATGCGGGCCGTTTCCTGGATGAAGAGATCGAGATCGGCGACATGCTCGACGATCTCCATGGCGAGGACGATGTCGAATTGCTCTCCGGCATCGGCGAGTGCCTCCGCCGTCGTGGCGCGGTAATCGATGGCGAGGCCGGCCTCGCGCGCATGCAGCGCCGCGACGCCGATATTGGTGGGCGAGGCATCCGCGCCCACGATATCCGCGCCGAGCCGCGCCATCGGCTCGGAGAGAAGGCCGCCGCCGCAGCCTATGTCGAGGATGCGCAGGCCTGCGAGCGCCTTTGGATCGTTCATGTCGCGGCCGAAGCGCTTGGCGGCCTCCGCCTTGATGAAGCCGATCCGGATCGGGTTCAGCCGGTGCAGCGGGCCGAACTTGCCTTTCGGCGCCCACCATTCGGCGGCGATCGCGGAGAAATGCGCGATCTCGTCCTGGTCGACGGTGGTGCGGGGCTCGGTCGCTGCGATCATCGGAGGCTCCTTCACGGCGGAAGGTCGTCGCCGGGGCCGGTTAAGTCAAGCGATGCGATGGCGCGCCCGCGCCATGCAAGCGCCGTTGCGGCCCGATCGCTAAATCGCTATGAAGCGCGCGTCCGGCGAAGAGCTTTGCCGGAATAGTTCCAATCCTCTCCGCCTCTCCCGCGGAAACTGCCCTTTTGAAGGTTGATGATGGCCCGGTTGGTGATGAAGTTCGGCGGTACGTCCGTCGCCGATATCGATCGCATCCGTAATGTGGCCCGTCATGTCAAACGCGAGGTCGAGGCCGGCTACGAGGTCGCCGTCGTCGTTTCGGCGATGTCCGGCAAGACCAACGAACTCGTCGGCTGGACGCGGGCTTTGGCTCCCATGCATGACGCGCGCGAATATGATGCCGTCGTCGCCTCGGGCGAGCAGGTGACCTCGGGTCTGCTCGCCATCGCGCTGCAGGAGATCGGCATCAATGCCCGCTCCTGGCAGGGCTGGCAGATCCCGATCAAGACCGACGGCGCCCATGGCGCGGCCCGGATCGTCGATATTGACGGTTCGAAGCTGGTCGAGCGGCTTGCCCAGGGCCAGGTCGCGGTGATTGCCGGCTTCCAGGGCATCGGCCCGGACAACCGCATCGCGACGCTCGGTCGGGGCGGCTCGGATACGAGCGCGGTCGCGATCGCGGCGGCGATCGGCGCCGAGCGCTGCGATATCTATACCGATGTGGACGGCGTCTATACGACCGACCCCCGCATCGTGCCGAAGGCCAAGCGCCTCGACCGCGTCTCCTATGAGGAGATGCTTGAAATGGCGTCGCTCGGCGCCAAGGTGCTGCAGGTGCGTTCCGTCGAGCTCGCCATGGTCCATGGCGTGCGCACCTTCGTTCGTTCCAGTTTCGACGATCCCGCTGATCCGCGGCTCGGCGATCCCCGGAATCCCCCAGGTACCCTCATTTGCGACGAGGACGAGATCGTGGAAAAGCAGGTCGTCACCGGCATCGCCTATTCGAAGGACGAGGCGCAGATCTCGCTCCGCGAAGTCGCGGACAAGCCGGGCGTTGCGGCCGCCGTGTTCGTGCCGCTCGCCGAAGCCAATATCAATGTCGACATGATCGTGCAGAACGTCTCAGAGGACGGCACGACGACCGACATGACCTTCACCGTACCGACGACGGATTTCGACCGGGCGCTGAAGGTGCTCGAAGGCGCGCGCGCCGCGATCGGCTATGTGAACATCCAGGGCTCGGGCGATCTCGTCAAAGTCTCGGTGATCGGCATCGGCATGCGCAGCCATGCGGGCGTCGCGGCCTCGGCATTCAAGGCGCTGGCGTCGAAGGGCATCAACATCCGCGCGATCACCACTTCGGAGATCAAGATCTCGATCCTGATCGATTCGGCCTATGCCGAGCTTGCGGTTCGCACGCTTCATTCCCTATACGGTCTCGACGCCGCTTGACATAAGGCTCGCCGAGCCGTCGAAAGAGCGTTGTACGTCCGGCCTCACTCGTGCCACGAGTCGGTCGGATAGGATGCGGGAGACGGCGAATCAGCCGTGTCCGGGGGCGGGTTTCGGTGGTCGAACTCCGTCGGCTTTGAATTCTTGAGGAAGGCGGACCATGCGGGGGTCTCTCGCCGGGCCGCGCGTCCTGCTCCGCCGCCTGCGCGAGATCATGGCGGAGCCGATCAGCGCGCAAGACCGGCTCGACAAGATCGTGGCGCAGATTGCGTCCAACATGGTCGCGGAAGTGTGCTCGGTCTATGTGCTGCGCGCCGACGATGTGCTTGAGCTCTATGCCACCGAAGGTCTGAACCGCTCGGCCGTGCACCAGACCGGGCTGAAGGTCGGCCAGGGTCTCGTCGGCCTGATCGCGGCCGATGCGCGCCCGCTCAACCTGCCCGACGCGCAGAGCCATCCCGCCTTCGCCTATCTGCCGGAGACCGGCGAGGAGATCTACAACGCCTTTCTCGGCGTGCCGATCCTCAGGGCCGGCCGCACTCTCGGCGTACTCACCGTCCAGAATCGCGCCCATCGCACCTATTTCGACGAGGAAGTCGAAGCGTTGCAGACGACGGCGATGGTCCTGGCGGAGATGATCGCGGTGGGGGAGCTCGAAGGGCTCGCCCGGCCGGGAACGGCGCTCGATTCGAAGCGCCCGCTCTCCATCAAGGGCAGTTCGCTTTCGGAAGGCATCGCGCTCGGTCATGTCGTGCTGCACGAGCCGCGCGTCGTCGTCACCGCGCTGATCGCCGAGGATTCGGAGAAGGAGCGGCTGCGGCTCGAGCAGGCGATCGCCCATCTGCGCCTCTCCGTCGACGACATGCTCTCGCGCGATGACATTGCGCTTGCCGGCGAGCATCGCGACATTCTCGAAGCCTACCGGATGTTCGCCTATGACCGTGGCTGGGCCCGGCGCATGGACGAGGCGATCCAGAACGGCCTTTCGGCGGAAGCCGCTGTCGAGAAAGTGCAGAGCGATACGCGCGCGCGCCTGCTGCGCCAGACCGATCCCTATCTGCGCGAGCGGCTGCACGATTTCGACGATCTGGCGAACCGGCTGCTCCGCGAGCTGATCGGCAAGGCCGCTGGCGTCGACCGTGCCTCGATGCCCAAGGACGGCATCATCGTCGCGCGCAATATGGGCGCGGCCGAACTGCTCGATTATGACCGCAGCCGCGTGCGCGGCCTGATCCTCGAAGAGGGCGGCCCGACGAGCCACATCACCATCGTGGCGCGCGCGCTCGGCATTGCGACGATCGGGCGGGCGAACAACATCGTCTCGCTGGTCGAAAACGGCGACGCCATCATTCTCGACGGCGATACGGGCGAGGCGCATATCCGTCCGCCGGCCGATGTCGAGATCGCCTATGCGGAGAAGGTCAAGTTCCGCGCCAAGCGCCAGGCGCAATACAGGCTTTTGCGCCACAAGCCGGCGGTGACGAAGGACGGCGTGCGCGTCGCCCTCAACATGAATGCCGGCCTGCTGGTCGACCTGCCGCATCTGGCCGAGGCCGGCGCGGAGGGCATCGGCCTGTTCCGCACCGAACTGCAGTTCATGGTGGCGTCGACCATGCCGCGCATGAACGCGCAGACCCAGCTTTATGCCTCCGTGCTGGAGGCGACCGGCGATCGTCCCGTCACCTTCCGCACGCTCGATATCGGTGGCGACAAGGTGCTGCCCTATATGCGCTCGCAGCCGGAGGATAATCCGGCGCTGGGCTGGCGCGCGATCCGCCTCGGCCTCGATCGGCCGGCGCTGCTGCGCATGCAGTTGCGGGCGCTTCTGCGCGCGGCCGCCGGACGCGAGCTCAGGGTGATGCTGCCCATGGTCACCGAAGTGTCGGAAATCCGGCAGGCGCGCGGATTGCTCGATCGCGAGATCACGCAATTGACCCGCCACGGCCATGCGCCGCCCTCGAAGATCCTGCTCGGCTCGATGATCGAGGTGCCGGCGCTGCTGTTCCAGCTCGACGCGCTGATGGCCGAGACCGATTTCGTTTCGGTCGGTTCGAACGATCTTTTGCAGTACATGACTGCCAGCGATCGCGGCAATACGCGCGTCGCCAGCCGCTTCGACCCGATTTCGCGCCATTTCCTGCGCGCGCTGAGATCGATCGTGACGGCGGCGGAGCGGGCCGGCAAGCCGGTGACGCTGTGCGGCGAGATCGCGGGACGGCCGCTCGCGGCGCTGGCGCTCGTCGGCATCGGCTTTCGCTCGCTTTCCATGTCCGCGGCCTCGATCGGCCCGGTCAAGGCGACACTGCTCGGACTCGATATCGGCAAGTTGCGCGCGGTGCTCGACCCGCTGCTTGCCTCGGATTCGGGTGAGGATGGGATCAGCGCGGCGCTTCTCGCCTTCGCTGAAAGGGAAGGCGTGCCAATCTGACTGTTCTCTCGCCAGACGTTCCGCGCCCGCCGGGGCTGCCATGGGACAAGATCGATCAGCTCGTCACCCGCGCGGAACTCATCGATCAGAAGCTCGCCGCGACCAGCGACGGCGAGGTGCTGGTGCGCCTGTCGAAGGAACGGGCGGAGCTTGCCGATGTGGTTGATGCCATCGGGCGGCTGAGCTCGGCCATTGTGGAGCGTGAATCGCTCGCCGAAATGGCCGACGACCCCGACATGGCGGCGCTCGCCGAGGAGGAGCGCCCGGCGCTCGATGCCAGGATCGAGGCGCTGATCCAGGATGTGCGCGTCCTGCTGCTGCCGAAGGACGCCGCCGACGAGAAGAGCGCCATCCTCGAAATCCGCGCCGGTACCGGCGGCGACGAAGCGGCGCTGTTCGCGGGCGATCTGTTTCGCATGTACCAGCGCTATGCCCAGTTGCACGGCTGGAAGGTCCAGGTCCTGTCCGAAAGCGAGGGCGAGGCCGGCGGCTACAAGGAAATCATCGCCGACGTCACCGGCAAGGGCGTGTTCGCGCGGCTCAAGTTCGAATCGGGCGCGCATCGCGTGCAGCGTGTGCCGGCGACCGAGGGCAGCGGCCGCATCCACACCTCGGCGGCGACTGTCGCCGTGCTCCCCGAGGCGGAGGATGTCGATATCGACATCCGCCCCGAGGACATCAAGATCGACACGACGCGGGCCTCTTCCGCGGGTGGCCAGCACGCCAATACGACCGATACGGCCGTGCGCATTACCCATATCCCGACCGGCACGGTGATCGTCGTCGCCGGTCGCTCGCAGCACCAGAACCGCGCGCAGGCGACGCAGATCCTGCGCGCACGCCTCTTCGACCTCGAGCGCGAGCGGCTTTCCTCCGAGCGCGCGGCCGATCGCAAGGGCCAGGTTGGCTCCGGCGATCGTTCCGAACGCATCAGGACCTATAATTTTCCGCAAGGACGTGTCACGGATCACCGGATCAATCTGACCCTCTACAAACTCGAGGCGGTGATGTCGGGCGAGGCGCTGGACGAGGTGATCGAGCCCCTGATCACCGAACATCAGGCGGGCCTGCTCGCCCAGCTCGATTCATGAGCGACGGTGGCGCGACCCTCGGTTCGATCCGCCGCATGGCCGCGCGCCGGCTTGCGGCTGCACTTTCTTCCGATGATACGCCGGCGCTCGATGCGCGCCTGCTGATCGCGGCCGCCGTGGGGCTCGATGCCGACCGGCTGGTGCTCGCCGATTATCGCGCCGTCACCCCGGCCGAGGCCGCCGTGATCGAGCGCTATCTGGAACGTCGTATTGCCGGCGAGCCGGTGGCGCGGATCATTGGCGCCAAGGAATTCTGGGGGCTGCCCTTCGTGCTCGCGCCCGAGACGCTGGTGCCACGACCCGATACCGAAACTCTCGTCGAGGCTGTCCTCGCCTATTTCGACCGGCGCGGCGGGCGGGAACGCCCCTTCACGCTCGTCGATATCGGGACGGGCACGGGCGCGATCCTGATCTCGCTGCTGACGGAATTGCCGAGCACGGTCGGGATTGGCGTCGATCTTTCCGAGGGCGCGGCCCGGCAGGCACGCGACAATGCGGAAGCGCTCGGCGTTGCCGATCGCAGCCTGTTCATCAAGGGCTTGTGGGGCCTTGCGGCCGGGCAGGCCGATGTAATCGTCTCGAACCCGCCCTATATAGTGAGTTCGATCATCGAAACGCTCGATGCGACCGTCAAGGATCACGATCCACGACTGGCGCTCGATGGCGGGCCGGACGGGCTCGATGCCTATAGGGCCATCATCGCCGATCTCGATCGTATCATGGCGCCGGGTGGCGCCGCCTTCCTGGAGATCGGCTACGATCAGGCGGCCACGGTCGCAGCGCTTCTGGCCGAAGGCGGCTTCGAGGCTATGGTCCATCGTGACCTCGCCGGACATGACCGCGTGCTGGAGATCAGCCGTGTTTCCGATGGCATCACGATCGGATCATTGGGAGTGATCGAATAATCTGCTTGGAAATCGGCCGCGAAGCGGCTAGTTTTCGAGCCGCCGCAGATGGATTTGATGCGTCTTCCGGGTGCTGAGGCGAAAGCCGCGCACGGAGTTGCGCGGTGCGGGCCGCCAGATGACCATGGGATCGGCGACGGGGACCGATCAGGGTCTTGTTGGCACGGGCATCATCTCTTCTCGGTACGGCACGAAATTTCCGGGACAGCTCGCGTAGGACGCGGATGTTCCGCCGATGCGGTCCAGAGACGGATCGCGGGCGGTTCTAGCTCGACGGATCGTGACGATCGTTTTCGCCGATTCCGGCATCTCGGGGAGGATCCTCGCGATGGCCCAGTCGACGGGTTTGGCCGACCGGTGCATGGCGCCGGTCGAAGGCTTTGTTTGACCTTGGTGGTCACGGAAGAGAAAACTCATGCGACCAGGACAGCAGAATAATAACAATAATAACAATAACAAACGTATGCGCGGACGGAACCGCAAGGGTCCCAATCCGCTGACGCGTTCCTTCGAGAGCAATGGCCCGGACGTCAAGATTCGTGGCACCGCACTTCACATCGCCGAGAAGTACGTGACGCTGGCGCGCGATGCGCAGTCGTCGGGCGACCGCGTGATGGCGGAAAGCTATCTGCAACATGCCGAGCACTATTTTCGCGTGATCGCCGCGGCGCAGGCGCAGAATGCGCAGCCCCAGCCTTTCGCGCGCGTCGATCAGGATGATGACGGCGTGGACGAAGAGGATGATCGCTTCAGCGATCGCTTCGGCCAGCATGATCGCATCCAGGCAGGCGGGGAATTCGGCGGCCAGAACGACCCGCAGCCCTTCGTCAATGGCAATGGCGGCGCGCCGGATGCCTCCGGCGAGCGCTACCAGTCGCGCGACCGCAACGATCGGCAGGACCGTGGCGAGCGTCAGCCGCGACAGGATCGTGGTGATCGCCAGCAGCAGGACCGGTCGAATCAGGACCGCCAGCCGCAGCAGGAGCGTTCCTTCCAGGACAATCCCGAGCGCGACGGCCAGCCGGAGCAGCGCGCGGAGCGCCAGGATCGCGGCGAGCGGCAGGAGCGGGGCGACCGTCCCTTCCGTGATCGTGGCGACCGTGGCCCGCGCCGCGAGCGCGGCGAGCGTCCGCCCCGTTCGGACCTGCCGCGCTTCGTGACTGGCGAGCCTGCGCCGCAGCCGGCCTTCGAGCCGCGGCCCGTGGCCGAGCAGCAGCCCGTCATCGTCGAGGCGCCGGCCGTCGTCGAAGCCGTGGTGGCCGCGCCCAAGCCGGAGCCCAAGGTCAAGGCGGAGCCCAAGCCCGCGCCCGAGCACAAGCCCGCGCCCGAGCCGGCTCCGCAGCCGGAAATCGTTGCGGTGCCCGAGTTCGTTGCCGCCGCTGAGCCGGTCGCCGCGACCGTCGAGCCCGCGAGCGAGGCAGCCGTACCGGCAGCGGAGGACGAGAGCTTCCGCCCGCGCCGTCGCCGCACCACCCGTCCGCGCCGGACGGCTGCGAGCGAGGAAGCGGCCGAGCCGCAGCTCGCGATCGAGCCCGTCGGCGACGAATAATCGATTGCCGTCTATCGACTGAAATCAACGCCCGGACCGCACAGTCCGGGCGTTTTTTCGTTATCGCCGTGCAGTCCTGCCGTGCTGCGCGTAGTCTTTGACAAATCTCAATGCGCCCCCTTTCTGTTGCGTTAGTGTCACACCATATTCGCTCAGGCAGGCCGGACAGGCTGCCACGGGCAGCAATGCCCGGGTCATGAGCGGCTCGCTTGTGCCTTCGGGGCGGCGGGTCCGGGTCAGGAGGCACATATGAACTTTGAAAACTATTCCGAGCGCGCCCGCGGGTTCATCCAGTCAGCCCAGACGCAGGCATTGACGCGTGGCAACCAGCAGTTCGCGCCCGAACATCTTCTGAAGGTACTGCTCGACGACGAGGAAGGCCTCGCCGGCGGGTTGATCGATGCGGCCGGTGGCCGTTCGCGCGATGCGCTCGCCGCGACCGAGCGTGCGATCGACGCCATGCCGAAGGTTTCCGGCGGTGGCGCGGGGCAGCTCTATCTCGCGCCCGCGCTCGCCAAGGTCTTCGACCAGGCGGAAAAGCTCGCCAAGAAGGCCGGCGACAGCTTCGTCACGGTCGAGAGGCTTCTCCTCGCGCTCGCGCTTGAGAAGGACGCCAAGACGGCGGACATCCTCAAGGATGCCGGCGTGACGGCTGTCGGCCTCAACCGGGCGATCGACGCTCTGCGCCAGGGCCGCACGGCTGATACGGCCGGCGCCGAAGGGCAGTATGACGCGTTGAAGAAATACGCCCGCGACCTGACGCAGGCGGCGCGTGACGGCAAGCTCGATCCGGTCATCGGCCGGGATGACGAGATCCGGCGCACGATCCAGGTCCTGTCGCGTCGGACCAAGAACAATCCCGTCCTCATCGGTGAACCCGGAGTCGGCAAGACCGCGATCGCGGAAGGGCTGGCGCTCAGGATCGTCAATGGCGACGTGCCGGAGAGCCTGCGCGACAAGCGTCTTCTGGCGCTCGACATGGGATCGCTGATCGCGGGCGCGAAATATCGCGGCGAGTTCGAGGAGCGGCTGAAGGCCGTGCTGAACGAGGTCATGTCGGCCAATGGCGGCATCATCCTCTTCATCGACGAGATGCACACGCTGGTGGGTGCCGGCAAGTCGGACGGCGCGATGGACGCGTCGAACCTGCTGAAGCCGGCCCTGGCCCGCGGCGAGTTGCATTGCGTCGGCGCGACCACGCTCGACGAATACCGCAAATATGTCGAGAAGGACGCGGCGCTCGCCCGGCGCTTCCAGCCGGTTTTCGTCGGCGAGCCGACGGTCGAGGATACGATCTCGATCCTGCGCGGCATCAAGGAGAAGTATGAGCTGCATCACGGCGTCCGCATCACGGATTCCGCGCTGGTCTCGGCTGCGACCTTGTCGAATCGCTACATCACCGACCGTTTCCTGCCCGACAAGGCGATCGACCTGGTCGACGAGGCGGCCGCGCGGCTGCGCATGCAGGTCGATTCCAAGCCCGAGGCGCTCGACGAGCTCGATCGCCGCATCATTCAGCTCAAGATCGAGCGGGAAGCGCTGAAGAAGGAGACCGACCAGGCCTCCAAGGATCGGCTCGTCCGGCTCGAGAAGGAACTGACCGACCTCGAGGAGGAATCGGCCGCCTTCACCCAGCGCTGGCAGGCGGAGAAGGAAAAGCTCAACGCCGCGCAGAAGGTGAAGGAGCAGCTCGACCAGGCCCGCAGCGATCTCGAAAAGGCGCAGCGGACGGGCGATCTGGCGAAGGCCGGTGAGCTCGCCTATGGCACGATCCCCGCTCTCGAGCGTCAACTCGCCGAGGCCGAGAAGGCGCAGACCAGCACGATGATGGAAGAGGCGGTGACGCCCGAGCATGTCGCGCAGGTCGTTGCCCGCTGGACCGGCATTCCGGTCGACAAGATGCTGCAGGGCGAGCGCGAAAAGCTGCTGCACATGGAAGACGATCTCGGCAAGCGCGTCGTCGGCCAGGCCGAAGCCGTGCATGCGGTCTCGACCGCGGTCCGCCGGGCCCGTGCCGGCCTGCAGGATCCGAACCGGCCGATCGGCTCGTTCATGTTCCTGGGCCCGACCGGTGTCGGCAAGACCGAGCTCACCAAGGCGCTCGCCTCGTTCCTGTTCGACGACGAGGCCGCGATGGTGCGTATCGACATGTCGGAGTTCATGGAGAAGCACTCCGTCTCGCGGCTGATCGGTGCCCCTCCCGGCTATGTCGGCTATGAGGAAGGTGGCGTCCTGACCGAGGCGGTGCGGCGTCGGCCCTACCAGATCGTTCTGTTCGACGAGATCGAGAAGGCGCATCCCGATGTCTTCAACGTGCTGCTGCAGGTTCTCGACGATGGCCGCCTGACCGATGGTCAGGGCCGCACGGTCGACTTCAAGAACACGATGATCGTGATGACCTCCAATCTCGGTGCCGAATATCTGGCAAACCTCCGCGATGAAGAGGATGTCGATGCGGTCCGCGAGCAGGTCATGGCCGTCGTGCGGTCGCATTTCCGGCCGGAATTCCTGAACCGGCTCGACGACATCATCCTGTTCCACAGGCTGAAGCGGGCCGAGATGGGCCGGATCGTCGAGATCCAGCTGAAGCGGCTGCAGAAGCTGCTCGATGAGCGCAAGGTCGAGCTCGAGCTCGACGAGAGCGCCCGCGCCTGGCTCGCCGAGAAGGGTTACGATCCGACCTATGGCGCGCGTCCGCTGAAGCGGGTGATCCAGCGCTATGTGCAGGATCCGCTCGCCGACAAGCTGCTCGCCGGCGAGATTGCCGATGGGACGCGGGTCAAGATCACGGCCGGAACGGACAAGCTCCTGTTCCTGCCGCGTGGCGAGGCCTCCGCCAAGGCGGCGTAAGCCTGGTCTCTCTCAAACGAAAAGGCCCGGACTGCAAAGTCCGGGCCTTTTTCATGTTGAGCTGTGTGCGGCGCCGTCTTCGCCGTGGCGCGTCCGGCGTTACCGCGTCGTGACGCCGTCGACGGAGGCGACCTTGGCACCGGCCGGCATGCCGAGCAGGGTATCGATACGGACCTTCTCTGCATTGAACGCCGTCAGCATGTCGCCCTGCAGCACGCGACCGCGCGGCAGGCGCACGCGCAGCGGGTCGACCGGCTTGCCATTGATGCGCACCTCGTAATGGAGATGCGGACCCGTGGAGAGGCCCGTCGAGCCGACATAGCCGATGACCTGGCCCTGGCGGACCTTCATGCCGGGCCGGATGCCCCTCAGGATCGCCGACTGGTGGCCATAGGCCGTCTCATAGCCATTGGTATGCCGTATGAGCGTGAAATTGCCGTAGCCCGCGCTCCAGCCGGCCTTTTCGACCACGCCATTGCCGGCCGCCATGATCGCGGTGCCGCGCGGAGCCGCCCAGTCGACGCCGGGATGGAGGCGGACATAGCCGAGGATCGGGTGGCGGCGATAGCCGAAGGGCGAGCGGACGATGCCGCCATTCATCGGCTTGCGGACGAGGAACTTCTTGGCGCTGCGGCCGTCCTCGTCGAAATAGTCGACGACGCCGTCATCGGGCGAACGATAGCGATAATAGCGCTTGGTCGCGCCGTCGATCGTGATCGCCGCATAGAGGATTTCATCATCAGCATCGCTACCGCCATCCTCGGGCAGCGAGTGGAACACCTCAATGCCGTCGCCGGGCGCCACGCGGGCCTGGAAGTCGACATCATAGGAGAAGATGCGGATCAGGTCGTCCACCAGCGGTTCCGGCATCTTCTGCTGCAGCGCGGTCTCGTAGATCGCGCTGTAGAGCGTCGGCATCGGGCCTTCATCATGCGATGTCTCGGGCTGGTCGGCCGTCTCGAATTCGTCGGTCGAGCTTTCCGGCTCGTCGGCGCGGATGAAGGTGTCGTCGTCACGCCGCGCCACGGTCGCCTGGTGCACGCCTTCGTCATAGATCGAAACGCGCATTGGCCGCGTGGTGTCGCCCTCGACGGAGACGAGGAGCCGAATCTTCTGCCCGGCATGAAGCTCCGACAGGTCGATCAGGTCGGACATGGCCGATACGATATTGCCCGTATCGTCATCGCTGACGCCATTGGCGTCGAGCACGTCCTTGAGGCTCTGCTTCTTGTCGACCGTCGCGACGATCTCTTCCGACCGGGTGGTCGGCGTCGCCTTCGAGACGAAGGAAACGTTCTCCGGCACGATCGTGACCCCGAGCGCCGTGAAGGGGTCCGCGCCGCTTTCGTCGAAGCTGAATCGCTGCGGGTCGACATAGGGGATCGCCGCCATGAGCGGGCCGGGCGTATCCTGGCGCAAGGTCGAGCGCAGGATCTGCTCGACTTCGGCGACGTCATATTGCGGCTCGTCGTCGCCTATGTCCTCAGTGATCGGGAAGTCCGTCACCTTGACGGAAATCTCTCCGTCGACATTGGCGCCGTAGATTTGTTCCTGCTCGGCCGGCGGCGGCACGTCGGTGGCGACATCGGTGCCATCGACCGCCGCGCCGTCCGCATCGACCGGCGCATCGGTCGCGATGCCATCACCGGAATCGCCGTCGCCCGAGGCGCCTTCGCCATCGACGACGCCGAGATCACCCGATGGCGCCGGCGCCGCATTGGCGACGATCGGCGGGTCCTTGTCGGAATCCCCGCCGGCGAGTCGCATGGGATCGAATTTCGGGACATTGTCGCTCAAATCGGTGAGGCTCGTCGCCAGCGAGGTCGCGATCTTGGCGAAGGGCTTCATCTTGATCAGGTCGCGATCGCCCTGGCGGCTGACCGTGCTGACCTGGATGACCTGGCGATCGGAGATCGGTTCGCGCGTCGGGCGGATGCGGTCGCCCTTATGGCCATTGGAGAGGCCCGGATCGGCGGTCGCGACCTTGGCGACGCGGCCGGTCTCGGGCGGGACGGCGAGCTGGTGGCGTCCATCGAGCGCCGCCATGAGGGCGCCGCCCATCAGCACCGTCGACGTCAGGCCCGTCAGGATCGTTCCGGCGAGCCAGCGAATGCTGACGCTTCGACGCTGTGGCGCGCCGTCGGGCGATGTCCCGACCGACAGAGGCGGCTCGTGGCCGAGGTCGATTTCCTCGCCATGCATGCCTCGTGAATGCGCCCCGTACGCCGATCCCTTCACTGTCCCGTCGTCTCCCCGTGGCCGGCGGCTTGATCGCCGCCTGTCTACCCGAAGGCCCATTCCTGAATTGACGAAGGAACTTGCCGTCTGGGCCAGTCCAAGTCAACGAACGGAGCCGAGCAAATGCCGGAATCACAAAAGGCGGTCCGGCGAGGACGGCGAGACGAAAAACGCCCGCCACAGTCGACTCGCTCTGTTGGCGGTGTCGACCGCTCATCAGGTCGTCCCGCATCATGTCAGCAATATGGCTGCACGGCATTCGCTCGCGCGTATGCGTATCCATATACCGGCACGGCGATCTCACGGCGAAGGTCGCCCGGTGTCGGAGTGTGAAGGCGGAGGTGTGAGGGGAGGGCGCCGCGCGGTCCCGATCCCGGCCCCGGCCTGGTGCCGGTGGATTGTTCCGGTCTGGTGGGCCTGCTCTTCGATGGAGCTTCGCAAGAGAGCTTTTGGATCGAGGTGAGGCCGGGGCTCCGTTCCGCGTTACGACCTGTGGCCCGGGCGTGAGCCGGCACTGCGGGGCTGTGGATTTCGCGCGGCAGCCATTTCGTCAGGCTGGGCCTCGCTTTCCGCGATCTGCTTAGCCTGCTTATCCACAAGGGCGAGGCATTTGGGGCATTTTTCTCTGCCGATCTTATGATTTGGTCGTTGACAGATTGGGGTGTTGGGCCTAGAAACCGCCTCAAGAACGCGGGCGGCACCGCTGCCGGCGGACGGAAAGCTCGTCTC
>NZ_JAUSVO010000001.1 GCF_030814715.1 Kaistia dalseonensis | reverse complement strand
TCGTTCCGATCGCCATGGAAGAGAAGCTGCGCTTCGCTATCCGCGAAGGCGGCCGTACCGTCGGCGCCGGCGTCGTCGCCAGCATCATCAAGTAAGGCAGATCCGGACCGGGCGCGCGAATTCGTCGCGCGCTCACGTCACCTGAGGACATAAATCGATGAACGGTCAGAATATCCGGATCCGGCTCAAAGCGTTCGACCATCGTATTCTCGATGCGTCGACGCGTGAGATCGTGAACACGGCGAAGCGTACCGGCGCCCGCGTTGTCGGCCCGGTGCCGCTTCCCACTCAGATCGAGAAGTTCACTGTGAACCGGTCGCCGCATATCGACAAGAAGAGCCGCGAGCAGTTCGAGATGCGCACGCATAAGCGTCTTCTCGACATCGTCGACCCCACCCCGCAGACCGTGGACGCGCTGATGAAGCTCGACCTCGCTGCTGGCGTGGACGTCGAAATCAAGCTCTGAGGCGAGCGAGGATAGTCATGCGCTCTGGATTGATCGTACAGAAGGTGGGTATGACCCGCATCTATACGGATGCGGGTGAGCAGGTGCCGGTCACGGTGCTGAAGCTCGACAACTGTCAGGTTGTCGCCCACCGTACTGAAGACAAGAATGGCTACACCGCGGTCCAGCTGGGCAGCGGTCTCGCCAAGGTGAAGAACACGCCGAAGGCCGAACGCGGCCACTTCGCGAAGGCTGAAGTCGAGCCCAAGCGCAAGGTTACGGAGTTCCGTGTCTCGCCGGACAACCTGATCGAGGTCGGCGCCGAGCTGACCGCCGAGCACTTCGTCGTCGGCCAGTTCGTCGACGTGTCGGGCACGTCGATCGGTAAGGGCTTTGCCGGTGTCATGAAGCGCCACAACTTCGGTGGTGGTCGCGCGACGCACGGTAACTCGGTCTCGCACCGTTCGCACGGTTCGACCGGCCAGCGCCAGGATCCCGGCAAGGTCTTCAAGAACAAGAAGATGGCCGGTCACATGGGCGATGTCCGCGTGACGACGCAGAACCTCAAGGTCGTCAAGACCGATGTCGAGCGTGGTCTGATCATGGTCGAGGGTGCCGTTCCCGGCGCCAAGGGCGGCTGGATCGAAGTGCGCGACGCTGTCAAGCGCGCTCTGCCGAAGGAAGCGCCGTTCCCCGGTGCGTTCAAGGCGCGCGGTGCTGCGGCTAACGTCGCGGTCGAAGCGAAGGAGACCGAATAATGGTCGATATCAAGGTCACCGCGCTCGACGGTTCGGCGGCTGGCGAGATCTCGCTCCCGGATGAGATTTTCGGTCTCGATCCGCGCAGCGACATCCTGCAGCGCATGGTCCGCTGGCAGCTTTCCAAGCGCCAGGCCGGCACGCACAAGTCGAAGGGTCGGTCGGAAGTTTCCGGCACGACCAAGAAGATGTACAAGCAGAAGGGTACCGGCGGCGCTCGCCACGGTGCCAAGACGGCGCCGCAGTTCCGCGGCGGCGGCAAGGCCTTCGGCCCGGTCGTGCACAGCCATGCGCATGACCTGACCAAGAAGTTCCGTGCCCTCGCTCTGAAGCATGCGCTGTCGTCGAAGCTGAAGAGCGAAAACCTCGTGATCGTCTCGGACGTCGCCATCGACGCCCCGAAGACGAAGGCGGTCAAGGAAAGCCTGGCCAAGCTCGGCTGGGCGAACGCGCTCATCATCGACGGCGCCGCGGTCAACGAGAACTTCGGTCTCGCGACCCGCAATGTGCCGCACATCGATGTGCTGCCGGTGCAGGGCATCAACGTCTATGACATTCTGCGCCGCGAGAAGCTCGTGCTGACCAAGGCTGCGGTCGAAGCGCTGCAGGAGCGGTTCAAATGAGCAAGGTCTCGCATTACGACATCATCCGCAGCCCCGTGCTGAGCGAGAAGTCGACCATCGCCACCGAGCAGAGCAAGGTTGTCTTCAACGTTCTGAAGACGGCGACCAAGCCTGAGATCAAGGCGGCTGTCGAGGCGCTGTTCAAGGTCAAGGTTACGGGCGTGAACACGCTTGTCCGCAAGGGCAAGGTGAAGCGCTTCCGCGGTATCGTGGGCAAGCAGAGCGACGTCAAAAAGGCGATCGTGACGCTCGCTGAAGGTCAGTCGATCGACGTTTCTACCGGTCTCTGACGCGAAAAGAATAGGCTGAAGCCATGGCTCTCAAGCATTACAAGCCGACTACGCCGGGACAGCGCCAGCTTGTTCTCGTCGACCGTTCGGAACTCTACGCCGGCAAGCCGGTCAAGGGTCTCACCGAAGGTCTCCGTCAGAGCGGCGGTCGCAACAATCTCGGTCGCGTCACGGCTTACGGCCGTGGCGGCGGTCACAAGCGGACCTATCGCCTGGTCGATTTCAAGCGCAAGAAGCTTGATATCCCGGCGGTCGTCGAGCGGATCGAGTATGATCCGAACCGCACGGCTTTCATCGCCCTCATCAAGTATGAAGACGGCGAGCTCAGCTACATCCTGGCGCCGCAGCGCTTGGCCGTTGGCGATACGGTGATCTCGTCGGCTCAGGCCGATGTGAAGCCCGGCAACACGATGCCGCTCGGCGCGATGCCGGTCGGAACGATCGTGCACAATGTCGAGCTGAAGCCCGGCAAGGGCGGCCAGATCGCACGTTCGGCTGGTGCTTATGCGCAGTATGTCGGCCGCGATGCCGGCATGGCCATTCTTCGCCTGAACTCGGGCGAGCAGCGCCTGGTTCACCAGACCTGCCTCGCCACGGTCGGCGCGGTGTCGAACCCGGATCATTCCAACATCTCGATCGGCAAGGCTGGTCGTAATCGTTGGCTTGGCAAGCGCCCGAGCGTTCGCGGCGTCGCCATGAACCCGGTCGATCACCCGCATGGTGGTGGTGAAGGTCGTACGTCCGGTGGCCGTCACCCGGTGACGCCGTGGGGCAAGCCGACCAAGGGCAAGAAGACCCGCAACAACAAGTCGACCGACAAGTTCATCGCGCGCAGCCGTCATCTGCGCAAGAGCAAGTAAGAGAGAGGCTGTCGTGGCTCGTTCAATCTGGAAAGGCCCGTTCGTCGACGGTTATCTCCTGCGCAAGGCAGAGAAGAGCCGGTCGTCCGGTCGTGGCGAGGTTATCAAGATCTGGAGCCGCCGCTCCACGGTCCTGCCGCAGTTCATCGGTTTGACCTTCGGTGTCTACAACGGTCAGAAGCACATTCCGGTCACGGTCAATGAGGACATGGTCGGTCACAAGTTCGGCGAGTTCTCGCCGACGCGGACCTACTATGGTCACACGGCCGACAAGAAGGCGAAGAGGAAGTAACATGGGCAAGCCGAAGCGCGAACGCGCGCTGAAAGACACCGAGGCGCGCGCGATCACGCGCATGATCCGTGTCTCGCCGCGCAAGCTCAATCTCGTCGCCCAGCTCATCCGGGGCAAGAAGGCCAGCGCCGCTCTCGCGGATCTGACCTTCTCGGAGAAGCGAATTGCGCGTGACGTAAAGAAGACGCTGGAATCCGCGATCGCAAACGCCGAGAACAACCACGATCTCGACGTTGATTCGTTGGTGGTCGCCGAAGCGTTTGTCGGCAAGGCCCTGGTGATGAAGCGCTGGACGCCGCGGGCTCGCGGTCGCGTCGGCCGGATCGAGAAGCCGTTTTCGCATCTGACGATCGTCGTGCGCGAAGTTGAGGAGGCCGCCTGATGGGCCAGAAAATCAATCCGATCGGCCTGCGCCTCGGCATCAACCGGACCTGGGACAGCCGCTGGTTCGCCAACAAGGGCGAATACGGCAAGCTGCTGCACGAGGACCAGAAGATCCGCGAAGTCCTCCTGAAGGACCTCAAGCAGGCTGCGGTCTCGAAGATCGTGATCGAGCGTCCGCACAAGAAGTGCCGCGTGACGATCCACTCGGCTCGTCCGGGTATCGTCATCGGCAAGAAGGGCGCCGATATCGAGAAGCTGCGCAAGACCGTCGGCAAGCTGACGGACAGCGAAGTGCACATCAACATCGTCGAGATCCGCAAGCCGGAGATCGATGCGACGTTGGTGGCGGCTTCGATCGCGCAGCAGCTCGAGCGTCGCGTTGCGTTCCGCCGCGCCATGAAGCGTTCGGTGCAGTCGGCCATGCGTCTCGGCGCAGAGGGCATCCGCATCAACGCGTCGGGTCGTCTCGGTGGTGCGGAAATCGCGCGCCTGGAGTGGTACCGCGAAGGTCGTGTTCCGCTGCATACGCTGCGTGCCGACATCGATTACGGCACCGCGACGGCTCACACGGCATATGGCACGTGCGGCATCAAGGTTTGGATCTTCAAGGGCGAAATCCTTGAGCACGATCCGATGGCGTCCGAGCGTCGCCAGACCGAAGGCAATGAACAGGGCTCCGGTGGCGGCCGCCGTCGCGATAACGCGGCGTGATAGGTCGGACCTGAGGTCGAGAGAGAACGAAAATGCTGCAACCGAAGCGCACCAAGTTCCGCAAGCAGTTCAAGGGCCGCATCCATGGCGTCGCCAAGGGTGGTACGGATCTGAACTTCGGCGGTTTCGGCCTGAAGGCTATGGAGCCCGACCGCGTCACGGCGCGTCAGATCGAGGCGGCTCGCCGCGCGATCACGCGTGCCATGAAGCGTGCCGGCCGCGTGTGGATCCGGATTTTCCCGGATGTGCCCGTGACGTCGAAGCCGACCGAGGTCCGCATGGGCAAGGGCAAGGGCGCGCCTGAATATTGGGCGTCCCGTGTCAAGCCTGGCCGGATCATGTTCGAGATCGACGGTGTCGACGAAGAGACCGCCCGTGAGGCGCTGCGTCTCGGCGCGGCGAAGCTTCCGATCAAGACGCGCTTCGTACAGCGCATCGCCGACTGATCGGCGAAGACGAGGATATGGCCATGAAGGCAAAAGATGTTCGGCTGCTGACCGCCGACCAGCTCGAGGGCGAGCTGGTAAACCTGAAGAAAGAGCAGTTCAACCTGCGCTTCCAGCGGGCAACCGGGCAGCTTGAGAATACGGCGCGTGTCCGGCAGGTTCGCCGCGATATCGCCAGGATCCAGACCATCGCCGCGCAGAAGAGCGCGGCGGACAAGCGCTGAGGAGGCGAAGATGCCAAAACGCGTTCTGCAAGGCAGCGTCGTCAGCGACAAGACCGACAAGACCGTCGTCGTTCTCGTCGAGCGGCGCTTCACGCACCCGGTTCTGAAGAAGACCGTGCGTCGGACCAAGAAGTACCAGGCCCATGACGAGGGCAATGTCCACAAGATCGGCGATATCGTCTCCATCGAGGAGTCGAAGCCGATTTCGAAGAATAAGCGCTGGGTCGTTGTCGAGACCGCTGAAGCGGACGGCAAGTAAGGCACGGAAGAGGTTCGTTGCTGCTGATCTTCATGGAGATGCGGCGACCAGGAAAGTAGGCGGCCAGTCATGATTCAGATGCAAACTAACCTCGACGTGGCGGATAATTCCGGCGCTCGTCGTGTGATGTGCATCAAGGTTCTCGGCGGTTCCAAGCGGAAATACGCTTCGGTCGGCGACATCATCGTCGTGTCGATCAAGGAGGCGATCCCGCGTGGTCGCGTGAAGAAGGGCGACGTCATGAAGGCGGTCGTCGTTCGCACCGCCAAGGACATTCGTCGTCCCGACGGCAGCGTCATCCGCTTCGACAAGAATGCGGCGGTGCTGATCAACAACCAGAAAGAGCCGATCGGGACTCGTATCTTCGGACCGGTGCCGCGCGAGCTTCGCGCGAAGAACCACATGAAGATCATCTCGCTGGCTCCGGAGGTGCTGTGATGGCCGCGAAAATCAAGAAGGGCGACAGCGTCGTCGTTCTCACGGGCAAAGATAAGGGGAAGACGGGCGAAGTGCTTCGTGTTATTCCCTCTGACTCGCGCGCAGTCGTGCGCGGCATCAATGTCGGACGGAAGCATCAGAAGCAGACGGCCAGCGAGCAGGGCGGCATCGTCGCCAAGGAGCTGCCGATTCACCTGTCCAACATTGCTCTCGCCGATCCTAAGGACGGCAAGCCGACGCGAGTCGGCTTCAAGGTAACCGAAGACGGGCGCAAGCAACGCGTCGCAAAACGTTCGGGAGACGTAATCGATGGCTGAGGCAGCTTACGAGCCGCGGCTCAAGAAGTTCTATGAAGATGAGGTTCGCTCGAAGCTCGTCGAGGAATTCGGGTACAAGAACCCGATGCAGATTCCGCGCCTCGACAAGATCGTGCTGAACATGGGCGTCGGCGAGGCCGTGAACGACTCCAAGAAGGTCGGTCTGGCGCTCGGCGATCTCGCTCAGATCGCTGGCCAGAAGCCGGCTGTGACCAAGGCCCGCAAGTCGATCGCGACCTTCAAGGTTCGCGAGCACATGCCGATCGGCGGCAAGGTCACGCTGCGCAAGGCCCGGATGTACGAGTTCCTGGATCGTCTCGTCACGATCGCTCTTCCGCGTGTCCGCGATTTCCGCGGCCTGAACCCGAAGAGCTTTGACGGCCGTGGCAACTACGCCATGGGTATCAAGGAGCACATCATTTTCCCGGAGATCAACTACGACAAGGTTGATCAGGTCTGGGGTATGGACGTCATCGTCTGCACCACCGCCCAGTCGGATGAGGAAGCTCGCGCGCTGTTGAAGGCGCTCAACTTCCCCTTCCGCCAGTAAGCGCCGGGAAAGGAAAACATCGATGGCCAAGAAGAGCTCGATCGAAAAGAACGACCGGCGTCGTGAACTCGCCAAGCAGTATTCTGCGAAGCGCACGAAGCTGAAGGCGGTTGCCAATAATGAGAGCTTGACGCTGGAAGAGCGTTTTCAGGCGCGCCTGAAGCTCGCTGAACTGCCGCGCAATTCCTCCCCCACCCGCATCCGTAACCGGTGCGAAGTGACGGGCCGTCCGCGTGGCGTTTATCGCAAGCTGAAGATGTCGCGTATCGCACTTCGCGAACTCGGGCACCTGGGTCTGATCCCGGGTCTCGTCAAGTCGAGCTGGTAAGGAGCACGGTCCGATGACGATGACCGATCCTCTGGGTGATATGCTCACCCGTATTCGTAATGCCCAGATGCGGCGGCAGTCGAAGGTTTCGACCCCGTCCTCCAGGCTGCGCGAGAACGTTCTCGAGGTGCTGCGCGCCGAGGGCTATATCCGTGGATTTGCCTCCGTGGATCATGGCGACGGCAAGGCGGAGATCGAGATCGAGCTGAAGTATTATGATGGCGAGCCGGTCATCCGCACTATCGAGCGGATCTCCAAGCCGGGCCGCCGGGTCTATGCTTCGGTCAAGAACATTCCGCAGGTCAAGAACGGTCTCGGCGTGTCGATCCTGTCGACCCCGAAGGGCGTTATGTCGGATGCGGACGCCCGCGAGCAGAATGTTGGCGGAGAAGTTCTCTGCCAGGTGTTCTGATCTGGTCGAATCGCAGAAACACGAACCGGACGGATTGGTCTGATGTCTCGTATTGGTAAGAAGCCGGTGGCGGTGCCGAAAGGCGTTACGGCCACGATTAACGGCCAGACGGTGTCGGTGAAGGGTCCGAAGGGCGAGCTGTCCTTCGACTTCACGGATCATGTCGTGGTCGAACTCAAGGATGGTGGCGTTCAGGTCGCCCCGCGTGATGACTCCAAGCCCGCTCGTTCGGCCTGGGGCATGTCGCGCACGATGATTTCGAACCTGATGAAGGGCGTGACTGACGGCTTCTCGAAGAAGCTCGAGATCAACGGTGTCGGTTACCGCGCTGCCGTGCAGGGTACCAACCTGCAGCTGGCGCTCGGCTACAGCCATGACGTCGTGTATCCGATCCCCGCCGGCATCACTATCGTGACGCCGCGCCCGGTCGAGATCATCATCTCGGGTATCGACAAGCAGAAGGTCGGCCAGGTCGCCGCCGAGATCCGCGAATATCGCGGTCCGGAGCCCTACAAGGGCAAGGGCGTGAAGTACTCGACCGAAACAATCTTCCGCAAGGAAGGCAAGAAGAAGTAACGGAGACCGTCATGGCCAATTCTATGCAGGACCGGCGCGCCGCGCGCGTCCGCCGTGCGCTCCGCAAGGTGGCGACGGGACGTCCGCGTCTCAGCGTCCACCGCTCTTCGGAGCATATCTACGCCCAGGTGATCGACGATGCCGTGGGTCGCACCGTTGCGTCGGCCTCGACGCTCGAAAAGGATCTCCGCGCTTCGCTGAAGACGGGTGCCGACAAGGCGGCCGCCGAGGCGGTTGGCAAGCTCGTTGCCGAGCGGGCAAAGGCTGCGGGTGTCACGCAGGTCGTCTTCGACCGCGGCTCGTACCTGTTCCACGGCCGCGTCAAGGCGCTGGCCGATGGTGCTCGCGAGGGCGGACTGGATTTCTGATGCGCTGAGGCGCGTCATAACGAAACAAGAACGATTGGATCTTTGATGGCCAGAGAGCAGCGGGAAGAGCGCGACAGCGAATTCGTCGACAAGCTCGTTCACATCAATCGCGTCGCGAAGGTGGTGAAGGGCGGACGGCGGTTCGGCTTTGCAGCCCTCGTCGTCGTTGGCGACCAGAAGGGCCGGGTCGGCTTCGGTCATGGCAAGGCGCGTGAAGTGCCGGAAGCCATCCGTAAGGCGACGGAAGCGGCGAAGCGTGCCCTGGTGCGTGTCCCGCTTCGCGAGGGCCGTACCCTTCATCATGACGTCTTCGGCCGTCACGGTGCAGGCAAGGTGTTCCTCCGCGCTGCCCCTCCCGGCACCGGTATCATTGCGGGCGGTCCGATGCGCGCCGTCTTCGAGACCCTCGGCGTCCAGGACGTCGTGGCGAAGTCGATGGGTTCGTCGAACCCGTACAACATGGTGCGCGCGACCTTCGCGGCTCTCGCCGCCGAAGACAGCCCGCGCAGCGTCGCATCGCGTCGCGGCATCAAGGTTTCGGCTCTGCAGGCGCGCCGTGGTGGCGAAGCCGAAGCAGCGGCCGAGGCGTGATCGCTGCACAATTCTAGAGGTATTGACCGATGGCCAAGACATCTGAGGGCGCTGCGAAGACGATTACCGTCGAGCAGACCGGCAGCCCGATCCGCCGCCCTGCCGAGCAGCGCGCAACGCTGATCGGCCTCAAGCTGAACAAGATCCGTCGCCGTTCGACGCTGCAGGATACGCCTGCGGTTCGCGGCATGATCGCCAAGGTGGCTCACCTCGTCCGCGTTGTGGACGAGGCCTGAGCCTGACAGGGACGAGTTCGATGAAGCTCAACGAGATCAACGACAATCCGGGCGCGCGCAAGAGCCGCATCCGTGTCGGCCGCGGTATCGGCTCCGGCAAGGGCAAGACCGGTGGTCGTGGCGTCAAGGGCCAGAAGTCCCGTACGGGCGTCGCCATCAAGGGTTTCGAGGGCGGCCAGATGCCGCTGCATCGTCGCCTGCCGAAGCGCGGCTTCAACAACATCTTCGCCAAGGACTTCAATGAAGTCAGCCTGGAGCGTATCCAGGTCGCGATCGACGCGGGCAGGCTCGATGCGAGCAAGCCGGTGACGGTCGAGGCGCTGAAGGAAGCCGGCGTCGTGCGTCGCATCAAGGACGGCGTCCGCCTGCTCGGCCCGGGCGAGCTGAAGCTCGCCGTCACCTTCGAGATCGCTGGCGCTTCCAAGCCGGCGCTCGAGGCTGTCGAGAAGTCGGGTGGCTCGATCAAGGTGCTCGCAGCCAAGCCTGCCGCTGATGAGACCGAGGCGGCGTAAGCCGTTTCGTTCGTCCGACGAGAGACGCCGCTTGATGTGGCGTCTCCGAGAAACCACTTAATGCCCCTGGGGCATTGGGGCCCGGTTCTCGGGCCCGATCGGAGCGGCGAATGGCATCTGCGGCTGAACAATTAGCGGCCAATCTGAATTTCGGCGCATTCGCGAAAGCCGATGCCCTCAAGAAGCGCATCTGGTTCACGCTGGGTGCGCTGATTGTTTATCGGCTCGGCACTTATATCCCGCTTCCCGGCATCAATCCGGAAGCGCTGGCGAGCGCATTCAACAATCAGCAGTCCGGCATTTTGGGCCTGTTCAACATGTTCTCCGGCGGTGCCGTCGGACGCATGGCGATCTTTGCGCTCGGCATCATGCCGTACATCTCGGCGTCGATCATCATCCAGCTGATGACGTCGATCATCCCGTCGCTCGACGCCCTGAAGAAGGAAGGCGAGGCGGGTCGCAAGGTCATCAACCAGTACACGCGCTATGGCACGGTGCTGCTTGCCGTCGTCCAGGCCTATGGCATTTCGGCCGGCCTCGAGGGTGGCACGAATATCGTCATCGATCCCGGCCTGTTCTTCCGCATTACCACGGTCATCACGCTGACCGGCGGTACGATGTTCCTGATGTGGCTCGGTGAGCAGATCACCTCGCGCGGCATCGGCAACGGTATTTCGCTGATCATCTTCGCCGGCATCGTTGCGAACCTGCCGCATGCTCTTGCTGGCATGCTCGAGCTCGGACGCCAGGGTGCGCTGCCGATCTGGGTCATTGCGCTCGTCGCTATCGTCGCCGTCGCCGCGATCGGCTTCATCGTCTATATGGAGCGCGCCCAGCGCCGCCTGATCATCCAGTATCCGAAGCGCCAGGTCGGCAACCGGATGTTCCAGGGTGAATCGTCGCATCTGCCGCTGAAGCTCAACACCGCCGGCGTCATTCCGCCGATTTTCGCCTCGTCGCTGCTGCTCCTGCCTGCGACGGTTGCGAACTTCACGCAGTCGAGCGGCGCGCCCGCATGGCTCTCGTCCACCGTGGCGCTGCTTGGCCATGGCACGATCCTCTATATGCTGCTCTACGCGGCGATGATCGTGTTCTTCGCGTTCTTCTATACGGCGATCGTGTTCAATCCGACCGATACGGCCGACAATCTGAAGAAGCATGGCGGCTTCATTCCGGGCATCCGTCCGGGCCAGCGCACGGCCGAATATATCGACTATGTGCTGACGCGAATCACCGTCCTCGGCGCGATCTACCTGGTCATCGTCTGCTTGTTGCCTGAGTTCCTGATTTCGGCGACGCATGTGCCCTTCTATTTTGGCGGCACGTCCCTGCTCATCGTCGTCAATGTGACGATGGACACCGTGTCACAGGTACAGGGCCATCTGCTTGCGCATCAATATGAAGGCCTCGTCAAGAAGGCAAAACTCAGGGGGAAGAGGCGATGAGGCTGATACTGCTCGGACCGCCTGGAGCTGGTAAGGGCACGCAGTCCGCTCGTCTCGTCAATCGTCATGGTATCCCGCAGCTCTCCACCGGAGACATGCTGCGGGCCGCCGTCAAGGCCGGTACGCCGGTCGGGTTGCGCGCCAAGGCGATCATGGATGCGGGCAATCTGGTCTCCGATGATGTCGTGATCGGCATTGTCGCGGACCGAATCGACGAAGCCGATTGCCGCAAGGGCTTCATCCTTGACGGGTTTCCCCGCACGATCGCCCAGGCTGAGGCGCTTGAGCAGATGCTGGCGGGGAAGGGGACCAAGCTCGATGTCGTCATCGAGCTCAAGGTCGACCAGACCAAGCTGATCGATCGCATCATCAAGCGTGCCGAAGAGACGAAGGCGCGCGGTGAGGCGGTTCGCAAGGATGACGATCCGGATGTCTTCAAGACCCGGCTTGACGCGTATAATCGCGATACTGCGGCGATCTCTCCCTTCTATAGCGAGAGGGGCAAGCTGATTCAGATCGATGGCATGCGTTCCATCGATGAGGTGTCAGCCGATATTGAGAAAACGTTGAGTCATCTTGACGAAGAGGTCGAGAGTCGATAAGGCTCGCGGCCTAATTCAAATGAACGCGGCGTTCCTTGAGTTTCGAGGGACGGCGCTGTTCGTTTGCAATTAGCAAATCGCTCGCATGAGCCGGCCTCCACCGGACGCGGGTAAAATGTGGTGCCGGATCTTCGAACGAAGACCGGCGATAGAATGGAGACGGCAGTGGCCCGTATCGCAGGCGTCAATATCCCGACGAACAAGCGCGTCATCATCGCGCTGCAGTATATCCATGGTATCGGCGCGAAGAATGCGCTCGACATCATCACCAAGGTTGGTATCGACCCGGCCAAGCGCGTGAACGAGCTCTCCGATGCGGAAGTGCTCCAGATCCGCGAGACGATCGACCGCGACTATATCGTCGAAGGCGATCTGCGCCGTGAAGTCGCAATGAACATCAAGCGTCTGATGGACCTCGGCTGCTATCGCGGCCTGCGTCATCGTCGCGGTCTGCCGGTTCGTGGCCAGCGCACGCATACCAATGCGCGCACCCGCAAGGGTCCGGCCAAGCCGATCGCAGGCAAGAAGAAGTAATTCAGAGTTCGTGGGCGCTAGGCCCCCGGTGGAGCCGCCGGCATTACGGCGGTGTCGAGATCGAACGTAAGGATAGAGAATGGCTAAGGACACCACGCGCGTACGCCGCCGCGAGCGCAAGAATATCTCGTCGGGCGTTGCGCATGTGAATTCGACGTTCAACAACACCATGATCACCATCACCGACGCGCAGGGGAATGCGATCTCCTGGTCGTCAGCCGGCATGATGGGCTTCAAGGGTTCGCGTAAGTCGACCCCCTATGCCGCCCAGATGGCGGCCGAGGATGCGAGCCGCAAGGCCGCTGAGCATGGCATGAAGACGCTTGAAGTCGAAGTTTCGGGTCCGGGTTCGGGCCGCGAGTCGGCTCTGCGTGCCCTGCAGGCTGCCGGCTTCACGATCACCTCGATCCGTGACGTGACCCCGATCGCGCATAATGGTTGCCGGCCGCGCAAGCGTCGCCGCGTCTAACATTCAGGATGGCGCCCTCGGGGCGCCATCCCGTTTGCGCATCGGCATTCCGCGCTCCGGTTGAATGGGAGCGCGACGCCATCTGAACCATCAGGCGGCGTTTGAATAGGAAAGGATACGGTCGTGATCCATAAGAATTGGCAAGAGCTGATCAAGCCGAACAAGCTCGAAGTGACGCCGGGTTCTGATCCGAAGCGTCTCGCTACCGTTGTCGCGGAGCCTCTGGAGCGCGGCTTCGGCCTGACGCTCGGCAATGCGCTGCGTCGCGTTCTTCTATCGTCGTTGCAGGGCGCTGCCGTTACGGCCGTGCAGATCGACGGCGTGCTGCACGAGTTCTCCTCGATCCCTGGCGTTCGCGAGGATGTCACCGACATCATCCTGAACATCAAGGAAATCTCGATCAAGATGCAGGGCGAAGGCCCGAAGCGCATGGTGGTCAGGAAGTCGGGCCCGGGCGTCGTCACGGCTGGCGACATCCAGACCGTCGGCGACATCGAGGTTCTGAACCCCGAGCTGGTCATCTGCACCCTCGACGAGGGCGCGGAGATCCGCATGGAGTTCACGGTCAATACCGGCAAGGGCTATGTTGCCGCAGACCGCAACCGTCCGGAAGACGCGCCGATCGGCCTGATCCCGATCGACAGCATCTATTCGCCGGTCAAGAAGGTTTCCTACCGCGTCGAGAACACCCGTGAGGGCCAGGTTCTCGATTACGACAAGCTGACGCTCTCGGTCGAGACCGACGGCTCGCTGCGTCCCGACGACGCCGTGGCCTATGCCGCGCGGATCATCCAGGACCAGCTGTCGATCTTCGTCAATTTCGAGGAGCCGCAGAAGGAAACGACGACGGAGACCATTCCGGAGCTCGCCTTCAACCCGGCGCTGCTCAAGAAGGTCGACGAACTCGAACTTTCTGTGCGTTCGGCCAATTGCCTGAAGAACGACAATATCGTTTATATCGGCGATCTGATTCAGAAGACGGAAGCAGAGATGCTCCGCACTCCGAATTTTGGTCGCAAGTCGCTGAACGAGATCAAGGAAGTTCTCGCCCAGATGGGTCTCCATCTCGGCATGGAGGTCACGAACTGGCCGCCGGAGAACATTGAAGAGCTCGCGAAGCGCTACGAAGACCATTATTAAGATTAGGCCCACGGCGTGAGCCGCCGGTAGAGAACCTTAGGAGAGAGCCATGCGCCACGGTAATTCCGGTCGCAAATTCAGCCGCACCGCGAGCCACCGCAAGGCTATGTTCGCCAATATGGCGGTCGCGCTGATCACCCACGAGCAGATCGTCACCACCCTGCCGAAGGCGAAGGACCTGCGTCCGATCGTCGAGAAGCTGATCACGCTCGGCAAGCGCGGCGACCTGCACGCCCGCCGCCAGGCGATTGCGCAGCTGCGCGACGTCGGCGCCGCCGCCAAGCTCTTCGAGACGCTTGGCCCGCGCTACAAGGAGCGTCAGGGCGGCTATCTTCGCGTCCTGAAGGCTGGCTTCCGTTATGGCGACAACGCCCCGGTCGCCGTGATCGAGTTCGTCGATCGTGACGTCGAGGCCAAGGGCGCCGCTGATCGTGCGCGCACCGCGCTCGAGAATGAAGCTGAGAGTGTTGCGGCGTAAGCCCAACGCGCCAGCGTCCAGCTACTGAATTGAAGGCGGCCCTCGGGCCGCCTTTTTTCGTTTGAAGTGCTGGGAGATTTTGATGAGCGGCGCGGCATTGACGCGTGGCTGGGCAGGGCGCAGAGCGCGTCCCGTGCCGCGAGGCCGGCGAGGGCTCCTCGGTTCTCGTCCTGATTCCCGGGAATGATCGCTGCACCGCGGCATAGCCTATAGGCCTGGGCCGCAGGTCTGGGTGGATAGGGCTGAGACGGCTGCGTGATCGACCACGCCCGGCGTTTGGTCCAGGGCAGGGGGCAGGAGCAGGCTGAGGGCGCTTGCGCCCTCAGCGCCTCAGCTCAGATCTTGTCGACGGCGGTGAAGCGGAAGAGGAAGCTCGGATCCGTCATGGACTGGTCGAGCGACAGGCGGCTCGAGCGATAGCAGTCGGGCTCGTCGGAGAAGAAGGTTCCCCCGAAGCGGACCGTATCGCCAGGTTGCAGCGGCCCGACCACGGCGGCGAGCGGCGTTCCGGCGACGATCAGCGTCTTGTCCTCGGTGTCGGACATGGCGTTGTTCCAGGTCTTCACAAGCGTTCCGTCTGGCAGGGCGACGGTGAGGATAATACGGCCGCCCGCGTCGCGGTCGACTTCCTTGACCATGCCGACCCAGCCCTTGACGTCGGGCTTTGGCAGCGCGCGGCAGATGGCCGTCGCGCGGCTCGATTGCGCCGTATCGCGGCCGGCATCGTCGGCCTTGTCATATTCGGCCCGCGAATCGACCAGGATCTTGGTGAAGGCAGCCTCGTCCTTGGGCTGCTGCGATGTGAGTGCGGCGAGTTGCTCCGCTGCCACGGCCTCGGGTGAAGGGGGCGGCGCTACGGCGGCCGTCGCGACCGGCGGCGGCAGAACGGGGACGTTCTCAGGCGCCGGCGCAGCCGGGTTGGCAAGCGGGTCGACCTCGTTGCCGACGACGGTCGTGGTCGTCACGGAGACGGGTTGCGGCAGCTTGGCGGCGGGTAGCTGCGATTCGTCCTTGTCGGCGGTAGCAGCGGCAGCGGGCGCGTTCACGGCCGGGGAGGGTGCGCTCGCCACCTCGGGTGAGGCGGCCGGCGCCTCAATGCCCGGCGCGGCGGCGACGGGAGCGTCGCTCTCGCCGAAGACGATGCGCGGCATCTTCAGGGCGATGAAGTTCGGTTTTGCGATCACGCCGACGCTGCCAGCCCCGAGCATGGCGATGCCGATGATCAAAAGCGCGACGTTGCGGAAGCGCAGCCCGTTCAGGATGACGGGTATGATGCCGGCGAGCGTGCCGAACAGGCCGATGATGAACACTGCAACCCAGAACATGGGAATCCTCTTCGCCCCGAACGCATTATTCAGATGTGGGCGGCCAGACCAAGAAAAGAATGCACGTCAGGGCGATCATACCCGTCCTTTCCGTCGCGGCGAGGCCATGGCCTCGCCGCATTTCGTGTAGCATCGTCGCTCTGGTCATGTCTTCTGAGGGTTCTACGTCATGCGGCTTGGATGGGCGGTTGTTCTCGGTCTGGTAGGGGCGATTGCGGGAGGTCCGGCGTGGGCCGCCGAGCGCACCGTGCCGCAGACGGAGGCCCAGTTGCGCTATTCGTTCGCCCCGCTCGTCAAGCGTGTGTCGCCGGCCGTCGTGAACGTCTATGCCTCGCGCGTGGTGCAGCAGCGGCGGTCCCCCTTCATGGACGACCCGTTTTTCCGCCAGTTCTTCGGCGGCGGCGGCCTCGATACCGCCCCGCGCACGCGTGTCCAGCAGTCGCTGGGCTCAGGCGTCATCGTCGATCCGTCTGGCGTCGTGGTCACCAATTACCATGTGATCGCCAATGCCGATGAGGTGAAGGTCGCGCTCTCGGATCGGCGTGAGCTCTCCGCCGATATCATCCTGAAGGATGAGCGCATGGATCTCGCCGTGCTCAGGCTCAAGGATGGCGGCAAGGAATTCCCCTCGCTCGACTTCGCTGATTCGGACGCGCTCGCCGTCGGCGATCTGGTGCTCGCGCTCGGCGATCCCTTCGGCGTCGGCCAGACGGTGACCAGCGGCATCGTGTCGGCGCTCGCGCGCACGCAGGTCGGCGCGTCCGACTATCAGTTCTTCATCCAGACCGACGCCGCCATCAATCCCGGCAATTCCGGCGGCGCGCTCGTCGACATGGATGGGCATCTGGTAGGCATCAATTCGGCGATCTATTCGCGCTCCGGCGGCTCGATCGGAATCGGATTCGCGATCCCGTCCAACATGGTTCGCGTCGTTGTGAAATCGGCCATGTCCGGCAGCAAGGTGCTGCTGCCATGGGTCGGAGCCGACTTCCAGCAGGTGACGGCCGAACTCGCCGAAGGGCTCGGCCTTGATCGGCCGCGTGGCGCCCTCGTGACCAATGTGACGCCGGCCGGCCCCGCCGCAGGCGCCGGCCTTGCGGTCGGAGACCTCGTCGTCTCGGTCGACGGCATCGACATCGACGATTCCAACGCGCTCAATTATCGCCTTGCGACCAAGGGCGTCGGCGGAAACGCGACGCTCGGCATCATCCGTAGCGGCAAGGAACAGAGCCTGAGCATGGCCCTGATCGCCGCGCCGGAAACCCCGGCGCGCGAGGAGACGGCGATCACCGCCGATTCGCCGTTTGCCGGCATGATGGTGGTGAACCTTTCGCCGGCCGTGATCGATGAAATGGGCTATAAGGGACGGCGGACCGATGGCGTGCTGGTCGAGACGATCATCGACGGTTCGGCCGCCCAGGCAGTCGGTTTCCGGCAGGGCGACGTGATCGTCGAGGTGAACAATGTCGCGATCGATTCGACGCGACGCCTCGCCGGCATCGCCTCTGGCGGCGCCGATACGTGGCGCGTAACGATCGAGCGCGGCGGCAAGCTGATCCGTACCCGCCTCGGCGGCTGAGTGTGGCAGAGAGCGGATCTGGATCTGGCGACTGACGTGAGCAATCTGTTCGAAGCAGCAGGGTTGGAGAGGGCGGCGCCGCGGCCGCTTGCCGATCGCCTGCGGCCGCAAAGGCTCGCCGACGTCGTCGGCCAGGATCATCTGGTCGGGCCGGATGGCGCGCTGACGCGCATGCTCCATTCCGGCTCGCTCGGCTCGATGATCTTCTGGGGGCCGCCGGGAACCGGCAAGACCACGGTGGCGCGGCTCCTCGCCAATGAGACTGATCTGCATTTCGAGCAGATATCGGCAGTCTTCACCGGTGTGGCGGATCTCAAGAAGGTGTTCGACCAGGCGCGGGCCCGTCGCCAGATCGGCAAGGGTACGCTGCTCTTCGTCGACGAGATCCATCGCTTCAACCGCGCGCAACAGGACAGCTTCCTGCCCGTGATGGAGGATGGCACCGTCACGCTGGTCGGCGCCACCACGGAAAACCCCTCTTTCGAGTTGAACGCGGCGTTGCTCTCGCGGGCGCGCGTGCTCGTGTTCCATTCGCACGGACCGGATTCGATCGCGCAATTGCTGGCGCGTGCGGAAGTCGCCGAGGGCAAGGCCCTGCCGCTCGACGAGGAAGCGCGCGAGGTGCTGATCCGCATGGCCGACGGCGACGGTCGCGCCTCGCTGACGCTGGCGGAGGAGGTCTGGCGCGCGGCAAAGCCCGGCGAGGTCTTCGACGCGAAGGCGCTGCAGGAAATCGTCCAGCGCCGGGCGCCGATCTACGACAAGGGCCAGGACGGCCACTACAATCTGATCTCGGCCCTGCACAAATCAGTGCGCGGTTCGGACCCGGACGCGGCGCTCTATTATCTGGCGCGCATGTTCGATGCGGGCGAGGACCCGCTCTATCTCGGGCGCCGGCTGGTGCGCATGGCCGTCGAGGATATTGGCCTCGCCGACCCGCAGGCGCTTGTGATCGCCAATGCCGCCAAGGACGCCTATGATTATTTGGGCAGCCCCGAGGGCGAACTCGCCTTCGCGCAGGCCTGCGTCTATCTCGCGACGGCGCCGAAATCGAACGCCGTCTACACCGCCTTCAAGGCCGCGACGCAGGCTGCAAAGCGCGGCGGCTCGCTCCTGCCGCCCAAGCACATATTGAACGCGCCGACCAAGCTGATGAAGGACGAGGGCTACAATGCCGGCTATCGGTACGATCACGACGAGCCGGACGCCTTCTCGGGACAGAACTATTTCCCCGAAGCGCTCGGGCGCCAGAGCTTCTACGAGCCGGTGGAACGCGGCTTCGAGCGCGAGATCAGGAAGCGCATGGATTATTGGGCGAAGCTGAGGCGTGAGCGGGGCGAAGAGTGAACGCTGGTTGTCGCCCGGCACCTTGCGCATTCGCCCGGCCGGTGCAGGATGGCAACCCAGACAGCTTGGAGTTCATCGATGATCCTCATCGGCCAGTATGATTCCCCCTTTGTCCGCCGCGTCGGCGTTGCGCTGAAGCTCTATGATCTGCCCTTCGAGCATCGGCCCTGGTCGGTGTTCGGCGATGCCGAGAAGGTGGCTTTCTATAATCCGCTGCGCCGCGTGCCGACGCTCGTGCTCGATACGGGCGAGGTGCTGATCGAGAGCGCGGCGATCCTCGATTATCTCGACGAGCAGGTCGAGCCGGACGATGCGATGATGGCCGAATACGGGCCGGAGCGGCGGCGCGCGCTCAAGGTCTGCGCGCTGGCGACCGGCATGGCCGACAAGGCGGTCAGCCTCGTCTATGAGCGCGTGTTGCGGCCCGAGACGTCGAAGGTCTGGGTCGAGCGCTGCAAGACGCAGATCGGCGACGTGCTCGACGCGCTGGAACTCGACCGCTCCAACCGGCCTTCGCCCTGGTGGTTTGGCGATCGCATCGGACATGCCGATATCGCGGTCGCCTGCGCGCTCAACTTCCTGAACGAATCACATCCGGGCCTGCTCGGCGACAAGAGCTGGCCGCGCCTCGCCGCACTCTCGGCCGAATGCGAGGCGCTGTCGGTGTTTAAGGAGATCTATCAGGCCGTGTCTCCGCCCTCGGCCTGAGCCTCAGCTTTCCGGCGCGAGGCGGCGGCGCAACCAGGTTGCGATCGCGGCAATCATGGCGAGGACCAGCAGCAGGGCGAAGCTGGTCTCGACGGCGCCGAGGATGGGGTCTCCGAAGAAGAGCTCGTTCGGGTCGGTCGCCGCCGTGATGACGGTGACGCGCCAATGCAGCATCGAAGCGCAACTGGCGATGCCCAGGCTCACGCCGAGCATGCGGGCGAGATTGATGAGGGCGCCGGCCTCGCCGGACAGCGCGGGCGGCGCGGCGCCCATGGTGGCGCTGTTGTTCGGCGCCATGAAGAAGCCGAGCCCCGCCCCGAAGACGGCAAGTGCGACCATGCCGATCGCGCGCGAGGGTGTCGATTCGAGCGCAACCAGCGAGAGCGTCAGAAGCGCGATGGCGGCGAGCACCATGCCGAACAGCGCCAGCGTCGATGTTCCATGGCGCTTGACCAATGCGCCGGCGAATGGCGCGGCAATCCCGAGCGCGATCGGCACGGCTGAAAGACGGAGCCCGGCACGTTCGGGCGATTCGTGCAGGCCGCGGATCGCCGCGTAGGACATCAGGTAGAACATGCCGTAGAGCAGCGCATAGGAGAGAAGCACGGCGATGACGCCGAGCGAGAATGGCTGCGAGCTGAAGATGTGCAGATCGAGCAAGGGCGACGGCGTCCGTCTTTCCCGCCAGACGAAGAGGACGAGCAGCGCAATGCCGCCGATGGTGAAGGAAATCGTCGGCAGCGAGGCGATGCCCCAGTCGGCTATGTGATTGAGGACGAGCACGAGGCAGGCCAGCGCCGGGCCGAGCATGAGGGCGCCCTGCCAGTCGAACGGGCGCGGGTCGCGTTCAGTGTCGTCCGGCAGGATGATCCATCCGAGCAGCGCGCCGATGATGCCGAGCGGCACGGTGACCCAGAAGATGGATTGCCAGCCAAACGCGCCGAGAAGCAGCCCGCCGACGATCGGCCCGAGACTGACGCCGACCGCCTGCGCCGCCGAGAAATAGCCCATGGCGCGGGCGCGCAGCTCCTTGCCGGAAGCGCGCGTCAGGATGACGATCGAGTTTGCGCCCAGCGATGCGCCGCCTATGCCCTGCAGGACGCGGAAGAAAATGAGCTCGCCGAGCGTCGTCGCCGTGGCGCAGAGCGCCGAGGCGAGCGCGAAGACCAGGATTCCGGCGAGGTAGAGACGCTTGCGCCCGAACATTTCGCAAAGGCGGCCGAACACGGGCAGGGCGGCGGAGAAGGCGAGCACATAGGCCAGCGCCACCCAGCTCGCCATCGTCTCACGGGTCTGGAAGACCACGGCGAGGTCGGGCAGGGCGAGCTGAACCACGCTGGCGTCGAACTGGCCCATAGCCGAGCCGATACAGGTGATCGCAACGATGGGCCAGGGGTTGGGAGCCGGGAGCTTCGCGCCCGCCGCTTGCACGCTTGCATTCTCCCGCGCGATTGCCCCGCGCTCGACCCCGAACAGCCTTGCCATCGATCGCTCCCCCGACTGCGAAATGTCACCATAGGACACCGCTCTTCGCCGGGAAATGTGGGCACTCCACAATGGTCGCCACGACGTCGAACGGTTCGGCTTTCGGTCAATCGGCTCGACGTATAAAGTCCGGCCAGGCGAGCCGCCGCTCGCGGAAGCAGGACTATAGGAGCCGTTCGATGAAAACCCGCGCCGCCGTCGCCTGGGAAGCCAACAAGCCGCTGACGATCGAGACGATCGACCTTGAGGGCCCGAAGGCCGGTGAAGTGCTGGTCGAGATCATGGCGACAGGCGTCTGCCATACCGACGCCTACACGCTGTCGGGCCTCGATTCGGAGGGCAAGTTCCCGGCGATCCTCGGTCATGAAGGCGCGGGCATCGTGCGTGAAGTCGGCGCCGGCGTCACGTCGGTCAAGCCGGGCGACCATGTGATTCCGCTCTACACGCCCGAATGCCGCAACTGCAAAACCTGCCTGTCGCAGCGCTCCAACCTCTGCACGGCCATTCGCGGCACGCAGGGCCAGGGCCTGATGCCCGATTCGACGTCGCGCTTCTCCTGCTCGAGCGAAACCGTGTTCCACTATATGGGCACGTCGACCTTCTCGAATTTCACCGTGCTGCCCGAGATCGCCGTCGCCAAGGTTCGCGAGGACGCGCCCTTCGACAAGATCTGCTACATCGGCTGTGGCGTCACCACCGGCATCGGCGCGGTGATCCATACCGCCAAGGTCTGGCCGGGCGCCAATGTCGTGGTGTTCGGCCTCGGCGGCATCGGCCTGAACGTGATCCAGGGCGCGCGCATGGTCGGCGCCGACAAGATCATCGGCGTCGATCTGAACCCGTCCAAGGTCGCAATGGCCAAGAAGTTCGGCATGACGCATTTCGTCAATCCGGACGAGGTCGGTCGCGACAAGGTCGTGCAGGCGATCGTCGACCTGACCGGCGGCGGCGCGGACTTCTCGTTCGAATGCATCGGCAATGTCCACACCATGCGCCAGGCGCTGGAATGCTGCCATCGCGGTTGGGGCGAGAGCATCATCATCGGCGTGGCCCCCTCGGGCACGGAGATCTCCACGCGCCCGTTCCAGCTCGTCACCGGCCGCGTCTGGCGCGGCTCGGCCTTTGGTGGCGCGCGCGGCCGCACCGACGTGCCGAAGATCGTCGACTGGTACATGGAAGGGAAGATCAACATCGACGACCTGATCACCCACACCATGCCGCTCGACGAAATCAATACGGCGTTCGACCTGATGCATGAGGGCAAGTCGATCCGGAGCGTGGTGGTCTATTGAGGAAGCGGTTGGGGCAACGGGTAGACCGTCCGGCCGGCCCCAACCCCTCCGTCGAGACGGGGTTCCAAATACTATAGCGGCAGAGCGGGAATGGGCGTCAGTCGTTCCGATTGCTAGGCGCGGTTTGAGTCACCGTCGACAAAAACAAGAAGAGGCTCACAAGACCCTGCCGTGCCTCTGCCTGCGTTACAGCGTCGTGAACCCCTTTTGAGGCGAGGCTGTTGAGCCTACGCATGAACGCAGCGAGCAGATCTAGTTCTGCCTTTGCTAGCGCGCCCGCCTTGGACGAACCCATATGCTGAGCAAGATACTCGTGAAGGCGATCGAGGTAGCGATCATCCGCGAGCATCCGTTCTTTGCCGTCTGTGCAAATGACAAGCTCCGATCGCGGCGGATAGAAGTGATCGGCAGCTGCCTTCAAGGCGCGCCTCACCTCCGTCAACAGCAACGCTGTATCCTCTTCATCATCTGATCCTGCAAGATCGGAAGCTTTCTGAAGTTTGTAGAAGACGTCTGAACTGTGTTCTTTGAAATAATTGTTCACATCATTCTGAACGGTCCAGAGTAGGGCTTGATTGCGATCTTGGGATAACAGCTGCCGTTCCATCTGGATAGCGTAGTTCAAGCAGCGTATCTTAAGTCGCGCTTTAATTGTCTGCAATGCGGAAAGACGTAGTCTAATAGTTGCACGCTCTCTATTTGCCGCATCATGAAATGCCGCCGCATCAAACGCGGTGAGGCCTGCCGGCGGCTTAAGTTCGGCAATGACTGCGCCCCATTGCCTTAGTTGCGATTCGATTTCACCGGTTGCCACTTCCAACACCGTCCGCTCGTTATCCTCGTCTTCCTCGTGCACGAGAGGGTAGTCCATCGTGTGGACTTCGAGCCAGCGTTCCAGCGAGTGCTTCAGAACGAACTTCAGTGCCTCCTCCTTCAAGTGCCGCATATCTTCATAAAGGATGCGTTCTACTTCTGTCTTTCTCGGATAAAGCTCGCGCAAAAAGAATGCAGCATTTAGGTGATCTTGAGACGCTCGCGCAACGCGCAAGCAGGCCATCGTGGCGGCTTCTATATTGTCACCGTCCAAATGTTTGAAAATTTCCGCGACGGAATGTACAGAGTCCATTACGTTAAATTTCCTCTATCTTTCGAAGAACCCGTACTATTTGTCGATAGTCGCAGCTATGTTATCAATTTCCAGAAGATGGCTGTCGCACAACCGATTGGTCGCGCCTGCGCTGATCCAAACGCTGGGTCCGTGACTCGACCAGATCCCTATTGTTGCAGGCGGCTTCGACGACACACAAGGTTGCGTTTCTGCCGCTGCCCTACGGCAAGCCTGCCTGGGAGACTCCAACGTGCGCGTCGCCGTCTTCAACACCAAGCCCTATGATCGCCAGTTCCTGAACGAGGCGAATGTCGCGTTTGGTCACGAACTGGTCTTCTTCGAGCCGCGCCTGGATGAGACCACCGCGCCGCTCGCGCATGGGTTTGCCGGCGTCTGTGTCTTCGTGAACGATGTGGTCGATGCGGCCGTCTTGGCGGTGCTCCAGGCCGGTGGCACGCGGCTGCTGGCGCTCAGGGCTGCGGGTTACAACAATGTCGATCTGGTGGCGGCCGAGCGCCTCGGCATCGATGTCGTGCGCGTGCCGGCCTATTCGCCGCATGCGGTGGCGGAATTCACCATCGCGCTGCTGCTCTCAATGGACCGCCGCATTCCGCGCGCCTGGTCGCGCGTGCGAGATAATAATTTCGCGCTCGATGGGCTGATCGGCCATGATCTTTACGGCAAGACGGTGGGCGTCATCGGCACTGGCCGCATCGGCGGCATCGTCGCGCGCATATTGAAGCTCGGCTTCGGCTGCACCGTTCTGGCGTTCGACCAGCACGAGGATCCGGAGTTGCACGCCATTGGCGTCGCGTATCGGCCGCGCGCGGACCTCATCGCGGCAGCGGATATCATCACGCTCCACTGCCCGCTGACGCCCGAGACGCATCATCTCATCGACGCCGAGGCGATCGAGCGGGCGAAGCCCGGCGTGATCATCATTAATACCAGCCGCGGCGCGCTGATCGACGCCGAGGCGCTGATCGACGGGCTGAAGCGCGGCAAGGTCGGCGGCGTCGCGCTCGACGTCTATGAGCAGGAGGGCGATCTCTTCTTCGAGGATCTATCGAACGAGATCATCCAGGACGATGTGTTCCAGCGCCTGCTGACTTTCCCGAATGTCCTCGTCACCGGGCATCAGGCCTTCTTCACGGTCGAGGCGCTGGGCGCGATCGCCCGCACGACGCTCGCCAATATCGCCGACGCCGAAGCCGGTCGTCCGCTCGCCCATCGCGTCGCGCCGGAGACCGTCAGCGGCATCCATTGAGGGCGTGCGCGACGGCGGCGCGCCTCAGCCGGCAGACAGTGCGGCGCGGACCTTCTCGGCATTGGCCGCGAGGATCTCCGGCTTCTCCATCGTGCCCGAATGCGGCCGGAGCGGCACGCCTTCAAATCGCGGCACGATATGCACGTGCAGGTGAAACACAGTCTGCCCGGCGGCCTGCTCGTTGAACTGCAGGATCGTGACGCCGTCGGCGGCAAAGGCCGTCTTGGCGGCACGCGCGAGCTTCTGGACGACGGGGAGCAGCTTGGCGAGCGTCTCGGGCGAGGCGTCGAGCAGATTGCGGGAAGGCGCCTTCGGGACGACGAGGAGGTGTCCCTCGCCCTGCGGCATCACATCCATGAAGGCGACCGTATCGGCATCCTCATAGACCCGATGCGAGGGGATTTCGCCGCGCAGGATCTTTGCGAAGATATTGCCGTCGTCATAGCTCGTCATGGCCGATCTCCCGTGGTTGCGACTGTCTTAAGCGCGTTCGGTCGCAACGGGCAAGACGGCCGGCGTCGCGCCGAGCTCGATCAGCCCGGCATCGACGAGCGTGCGATGGAAACGGCGCTTGCGCTCTGAAGGCGTCGCGATATAGCGCGCGCCGATTTCCGGGATCAGTTCGAGGCGCGTGGCCGTGATCGCGTCGAGCGGCAGGCCGGAGGCGCGGAGCGCGATGGTGCCCAGCATCGCGATATCGATATGTTCCGGCAGGTCCGAGAGATCGGCCTCGAAATTCACCGCCTCGAGCGCGAAGAAGGTCTCGAACTGGCGCGGATCGTCGGAACGAATGCGATGGGCCTGCTCGATCGCCCGCGTCATGGTCGGCTGGTGGTCGCCATAGCGCACGATCAGGGCGGGACGGCCGCGCGCGGCGATCGCCTGACGGAAGACGGCATAGCTCTCCGCCGTTTCGGAGAGGCGCGCATAATATTCGCCGTAATTCGGGTCCGGCAGCGCCGCGAGCGCGGTCGCGCGCTCGGCCTCGTAGCGCCCGGGCGGCACAAGGCGGCTCTCATGCGGGCCATGGTTGAAATTGGTCAGCGCCATCAGGAAGCGCGGCGTCGGATCGCTGTCGAGCGCGCGGTCCCACGCATCTGCTGTCGCCGCAAAGAAGGCCGCATCCGAATTGTTGATCTCGAAATCCGCGAGATCGAAAGGCGGGGGGAACTCGTCGGAGAAGACGCGGTCGTCGACACCGATGCCGGCATAGAAGGCATCATAATTCATGAAGTTTCGCCGGCAGCTGGTCGAGAGCATGGTGCGATAGCCGAGGCCCGCGAGCTGCGAGGGCAGGGAATGGCGGAAGCGGCCGACGCCCTTCTTGAACAGGAAATAGGAGTCCGGCCCGAAGCTCGCCGAGGAGAGGCCGGTCAAGAGGCTGAACTCGGTCTGCCAGGATCCGCCGCCATAAATATCGACATGCAGCCGGCCGGAATGTCCGCCCGAGGGCGTCAGCAGTTCGGCGATCCGTTCATCCACCGGCAGCCCGTAAAGGCGCGGGTCGAAGACGGATTCGTGCTGGATCACGATGATATCCGGCCGGATCGTCGAGCGGGCCGGCTGGGGCCGCGCGAGCGGCAGCGGTTGGTCGGCGACGTCGAGCATGCGCAGGCCACCCGTCGGCCACCAGCTCGGAATATCGACCAGCGAGGCCATGAAGAACGAGAAGAAGCGGTTGCGCCGCGTCACTTCCGGCCGGAAATAGGCCGCGCCGCCGCCGAGCCAATAGGTTCCTGCGGCCAGCAGTGCCGTCACGGCGAGGACGGCCAACCGCGTCACGAAGGGAACGGTCGGGCCTTCCACGAGGACGAGCGTGCCGACGGCCAGCAGGATCAGCACGATCGCACCGGCGATCGTCTTGGTGGCGGTCGCGCGATATTGCTTCAGCATGAAGGGAATGGTGCCAGCGAAGGTGAGGCCGAGATCGGCCACCGCGAGCTTCATGCCGCTATGGTGGTGCTTCACCGCCGAGGCGCCGACGATGGTGAGAGCCAGGAACAGGGCGAGCAAGGTCGCGCGCGGCAGGTCACCCACGATCAGCAGGATGAGCGCCGTCAGCAAGGCGAAGGCCGCGATTGTTAAGGGAAGGCGGGCAGGGCGCAACTCGGTCGCCAGCACGATTGCGAGCGCGACGCCCCATAGCGCGGCAGCCCAGGGGATGAAGGCGTTCATTCGGATGGGGTCTCGGCCTTGAAGGGCGTGTGTTCGTCGAGGATTTCGTGTTCGGCGGCTACGGCCTCGCGTTCACGCTCCAGATAGTCGGCGACGGCGCGGCGGAAACCCTTATCGGCAATCCAGTGCGCCGAGCGTGTCACGATCGGCTTATAGCCACGCGCCAGCTTGTGCTCGCCCTGCGCGCCGGCCTCGATGCGGGGCAGGCGGTGCGCTATGCCCCAGTCCACGGCCTGATGGTAGCAAATCTCAAAATGGAGGAAGGGCACCTCCTCCGTCGCGCCCCAATAGCGGCCATAAAGGGCGTCAGACCCGATGAAGTTCAGCGCGCCGGCAATTGGCCTGCCGCCGCGCTTGGCGAAGACCAGCAGGATGCGATCGGCCATCGTCTCGCCCACCATGGAGAAGAAGCGCCGGTTGAGATAGGGCCGGCCCCATTTGCGCGAGCCGGTATCCATGTAGAAGGCGAAGAAGGCGTCCCAGGCGGATTCGGTGATGTCCTTGCCGGTGAGCAGCTCGACCTCGATGCCGCCTTCCAGCGCCTCGCGCCGCTCGCGGCGGATGGTCTTGCGTTTGCGCGAGGCGAGCGCGTCGAGAAAATCATCGAAATCGCGATAGCCCGGATTTTCGAAATGGAACTGCTGGTCGTTGCGGGCGAGGAAGCCGGCCGCCTCCAGGATCTCCGCGTCGACATCCTGCAGGAAGGTGGCGTGGACCGAGGAGAGGCCGAGCTGGCGCGTCAGCGCGACGAGGCCGGCCGCGAGCGTCGAGCGCGCCTCGAAGCCCGCCTCGGGCCGTACGAGCAGGCGCGGGCCGGTCGCCGGCGTGAATGGCACGGAGACCTGCAGCTTCGGATAATAGCTGCCGCCGGCCCGCTCATAGGCGTCGGCCCAGCCCTGGTCGAACACATATTCGCCCTGCGAATGAGCCTTCTGATAGCAGGGTACGACGCCGGACGTGCTGCCGCCCGGCCCCTCCAGAACAATGTGCCGCGCCTGCCAACCCGTGCGGGCCGTGGCCGAGCCGGACTTTTCCAGCGCGCTCAGAAAATCATATGAAACGAATGGGTTGTAGGGTGTTTTCTCATGTGAAGCATGAGAAGTCTCGCCGTCAGGCTGCGCGTCGGCATTGATAGCTTTCAGGAAGGCGGATGCGTCATCGCCGAAGGGGCGGTCGGAATCCCAGCCGGGGTTGGCACAGGCGTCCCAATCGGCGCGCTCGACATCATCGAGCGATGCCAGGACCTTGAGGCGCGCATCGTCAGAAGCGCTCATCGGTGAAATGGACTCGCATGGTGGGCGGGAGACATCATCCCACCATCTAAGGCGCTGAACGGCAAGCACAAGCTCCCCCATGACGCAACGGCCCGCTTCAGGCGTCGAGACATGGATACGGTGGCGGAATGCGTTTGGTTCAGTCTCTGGGGGCGTCGACTTTGTCGCAGCCGATCAGGCGTCGGGATCGAACCCTTCGAAGGTGATCTGGTCGGTATAGCGCTTCGCCTTTTCCCATTGTTCCCGCGTGCGGACTGTCCAGCAGATCAGGGTGAGGCCGAACAGGCGGACGAGGGACGGCGCCAGCGAGGGCAGACCGTTCAAATCATAGGAGACGAAGCTCGCGCCGACGCGCGGCACCGAAAGCAGATGGCGGAAGGAGAGGCGCTGCCGCGCGGTCAGGAAGCCCCAATCGTTGAGATCGGTATAGCGATCGGCCACGATGCCGCGCGGTACGACCGGCAGCAGCTTCTTCATCATGGCCATCGATTCCGGATCGAAGGACATGACAACGGCCGGGCCGCCATAATTGGCGAGGATCGGCGCCACGGCTTTTTCGAGGCGTCGATCGCCCTTGAACTCGCTCTTGAGCTCGAGGACGAGCGGCACCTTGCCGGCCACGGTCGCAAACAGTTCGGCGAGCGTCGGCACACGGTCCGCCCCGGCTTTGAAGGGGATCGCCTTCAGTTCGGCCAGCGTGAAGCTGTCGACGCGGCCGCTCGCCTGCATCAATCGGTCGACCGTCTCGTCATGAAAGACGACCACGGTGCCGTCCCGGGTCAGTTGCAGATCGACCTCGATCGCGAAGCGATGCTCGATTGCGGCGCGAACGGCCGAGAGTGTGTTCTCGATCCGGCCGCTCGCGGCATCATGATAGCCTCGGTGCGCGATCGGTCGTTGCGTGAGCCAGGAGAGCGCCATGATCGGTCAGGCGATCTCGATGACGGCTTCGACCTCGACGCCCACGCCGAAGGGCAGGCCGGAAACGCCGACGGCCGAGCGCGCATGGCGGCCCTTGTCGCCGAACACCTCGACGAAGAAATCCGAGGCGCCGTTCACGATCTTGGGCTGGTCGCCGAAATCGGCGGCCGAATTGACGAAGCCGGTCAGCTTGACGATGCGGGCGACGCGCTCCAGATCTCCCAGAGCAGCCCGGGCCTGCGCCAATATGTTGATGGCGCAGAGCCGGGCGGCCGCGCGGCCGTCTTCAATGCTCAGCGTGTCGCCGAGCTTGCCGACATATTCGACGCCGTTCGGGCCGACCGGAATTTGGCCAGAAATATAGAGCATGCCCTTGCTGACAACGAAGGGTACGTAATTGGCGACAGGCGCGACCGGGGTCGGCAGGGTGACGCCGAGTTCTGCGAGGCGGGCTTCGATGGGGCTGGTCATGGATTGCTCCGGCAAGGGGTGGGCTCGGTCCGGTTTCGCGCGTTTCCGGGCTGGCCGCAAGCCGATGCGGTGAATGTTAAGGCTGTTCCGAGCCGGGCGCGCTTGCGCGTGGACCTTTGCCGGATTTGCTGTTTGAAATGTCATCTAGTTCAGGCTCATGTCGGTCTGACGACAAGGGAGTCGGTATGAACGCGGCGGGTATCGAGATGGACGGCAGACGTTTCGCGTTGACCGGATGTGTGGCTCTGGCCTGGGCAATGATAGCGGGATCGGCTGCGGCTCTTCCCGCGTCGATGCCGATGATCGCCCATCAGGCCGTCTATGACCTGCAACTCGACGATGGCGGCTCCGATTCGGTGAGCGATGCCGAAGGGCGCATGGTCTATGACTTCACCGGCTCGGCCTGCGACGGCTACACGACACGGCTGCGCTTCGTGACGCGGATCAGCGATGGCGATGGCAATTCGCGCCTGACCGACGTCGCGACGTCGACCTATGAGGATGACGAGGGCAAGAGCTTTTCCTTCGCCACCAAGAGCTATGTCGACGGCGCCATTTCCGAGGATTCGACCGGCTCGGCCGAGCGGCAGGGCTCCGATATCCGCGTGACGATCGCCAAGCCCGATGGCCGCAAGTTCGAGCTGGCGCCGACGTTCCAGTTCCCGAACCAGCATATGAAGACGCTGATCAGCGCCGCCATCGCCGGCGAGCATTTCAAGCAGATCGATCTCTTCGACGGCTCGGAAAAGGGAACGATGCCTTATTCGACGTCGGCGGTGATCGGCGCGCTCAACAGCGGCGGCGACGATCTCGGCGACGAGGCGGTCGCCAAGGCGGCCGGCGTCGCCAATGTGCGGCACTGGCCGGTGACGCTCAGTTATTTCCACGGCACGTCGGATGGCGAGCAGAAGCCGTCCTACGAGCTGTCGTTCATTCTCTACGAAAACGGCATCACGCGGCGCATGCGCCTCGATTATGGCGACTTCGTCCTGACCGGCAAGCTGGTCAAGCTCGATCTGAAGCCGACCAAGGTCGGCGCCAGGAAGTGCCGCTAGCAAGAACCGAGGCCCGCCTATCCGCGCGAGGGCGTGAGCTTCGCTACCGCCGCGGCCAGTTCGTCGAAATGGCTGATGACGAGGTCGGGGCCGAGCTCGGTCACGGGCACGGGCGTATAGCCGAAATCGACCGCCACGACCGGAACCGAGGCGGCGAGGGCCGTATCGATATCCGTCTTCGAATCGCCCACCATGATGGCCCGTCGGCGATCGCCGCCTGCGCGCTCGATCGTGCCCGTCAGGGCGATCGGGTCGGGCTTGCGGGCGGCAAAGGTGTCCGCGCCGCAAATGGCGGCGAAACGGCTGGAGAGGCTCAGCGCATCGAGGAGCTGCACGGAGAGGCCTTCGAGCTTGTTGGTGCAGACCGCGAGCAGCCAGCCTTCGGCGGCGAAATGATCGAGAGCGTCGGTGACGCCGGGAAAGGGCAGACTGTGATCGGCGATATGGGCGCTGTAATGCGCGATATAGGCGTCGAAGAGGCGATCGATTGCCGCGCTGTCGCGGCTGGCGCCATTGGCGGCGAGGCCGCGCTCGATCAGCACCCGGGCGCCATGCCCGACCATGGAGCGCGCATCGGCATAGGGGACGGGCGCGAGATTTTCATGCGTCAGGATCACGTTGAGCGTCGCGACGAGATCGGCGGCGGTGTCGACGAGCGTGCCGTCGAGGTCGAAGACGAGAGTGGGGCGCATGCTGGTCCGGGAGCGATGAGGGGTGGGACCACACGGTCTTAGCGCCTGATCATCCGCGCCGAAAGCGCAATGAGCAGCAGACGACACGCCGGCACGACCTTACGCCGGCGTCGAAGCGCTGCGGACCGTTGGCGCGCCGGGCCGCTCATGCTAACAAGCCGCGCCCATTCCTCTCATTAGAACCGTTCCCGATGGCTTCAAGCGACGATCTCAAGAAGCAGGCCGCCCTGGCGGCGTTGGAGCATGTCCGTCCCGGCATGCGGCTCGGCATCGGGACGGGGTCGACCGCGGAACACTTCGTCCGTGGTCTCGGCGAGCGGGTCCGGGGTGGTCTCGACATTATCGGCGTGCCGACTTCGGAGCGCACAGCTGCTCTCGCCCGCGCCGAAGGGATCACGCTCACAACGCTCGACGAAACGCCGCATCTCGATCTGACGGTCGATGGCGCCGACGAGCTCGACCATGCGCTGCGCCTGATCAAGGGCGGCGGTGGGGCATTGCTGCGCGAGAAGATCGTCGCGGCCGCTTCGGATCGCATGATCGTCATCGCCGACGGAACGAAGCTCGTCGATACGCTCGGCGCGTTTCCGCTGCCGATCGAGGTCAATCATTTCGGACTGGGTGCGACCGTCCTGGCGATCGCCGCCGCCGCGACCCGGCTCGGGCTGCCGCCGAAGCTGGCGCGGCGCCAGGGCGCCGACGGCAAGCCGTTCGTAACCGATGGTGGACACGCCATCATCGATGCATCTTTTGGCCTCATTCAAGAGCCAGAAGCCTTGAGTCTTGCTCTTGCCGCGATTCCGGGGGTCGTGGAGCATGGCCTTTTCATCGGCCTTGCCACCGCCGCCGTGATCGCCCGCCCAGAAGGCCTGCTCTGGCTGTCCGCTTAAACGTCATTCGCCCATTGGGAGTCCGTTCATGACATTCATCCGCTCCTCCATCCGCGCTGTCGCGCTGGCCGTGGGCCTGGCGATCGGCATCGCCGGCGTCGCCAGGGCGCAGGAGATCACCGAGGCGCATCTGGCGGCCGCACTCGATGCGGTGGTCGCCGCCAAGACCTCGCGCGGTTTCGACAACCTGTTGCCGCTCCTGTCGCAGCAGACCCAGAACAAGCTCATCCGGATGCGCCCCGACCAGCATCAGGCCATCTCGCAGGTCGTCGATGCCGAGGCGCTGGAGCTGGTGTCGCGCCGCAAGGATCTCGACAATGACGTCGCGCGGATCTGGGCGAAATACTTCACCGAGGACGAGTTGAACGCGATCGCGACCTTCTACAAGAGCCCGGCCGGCTCCAAGCTCGCCGATATCGGCCCGAAGGTCGTCGGCGAAACGCTGCAATCCGTGAAGGGCTGGTCCGATCGTGTCGGCGAGGAACTCTACGAGAAGTCGCGCGAAGAGCTGAAGAAGAAGGGAATCGAGTTCTAGGCCGCTCGCGCATCGCGGAGCGGCTTGCGGAAACCCGATAAAACAACGACATAGACGCGATGGCCGGTTCGCTCGGGATCGGCCATTTTGCTGTGAGCGGATTGTCATGACTGAATTCGACGTCGATCTCTTCGTCATCGGGGCGGGCTCCGGCGGCGTGCGCGCTGGCCGCATTGCCGCGAGCCATGGCGCCCGCGTGATGGTGGCGGAAGAGTATCGCGTCGGCGGCACCTGCGTGATCCGCGGCTGCGTGCCCAAGAAGCTGTTCGTCTATGCCTCGCGCTTCACCGAGGAATTCGAGGACGCGGTCGGCTTCGGCTGGACCGTCGGCGAGACGCAGTTCGACTGGCCGACCCTGCTGGCGCACAAGGATCGCGAGATCGACCGGCTGAACGGCATCTATATCCGCAATCTCGAGCGCTCCGGCGCGACGTTGGTCGCGATGCGCGCGACCATCGAGGATCCGCACACCGTCCGCCTCGCCGATGGTCGGGTGGTGACGGCGAAGTACATTCTCGTTGCGACCGGCGCCGCGCCCTATATCGATCCCGATCTGCCGGGGCGCGAACTGGCGATCAGCTCGAACGAGGCGTTTCATCTGCCGCGTCTGCCCAAGCAGATCGTCGTCGTGGGCGGTGGCTTCATCGCCGTCGAGTTCGCCGGCATCTTCAACGGGCTGGGCGTCGAGACGACCCTGATACATCGTGGCGATGCGCTGCTGCGCGGCTTCGATGCTGATCTTCGCCACATGCTGAAGGACGAGATCGAGAAGAAGGGCGTGCGCGTCATCCTCGGCGATGAACTTGTGGGTATCGAGAAGAGCGCGGACGGCCTCGTTGCACGGACGAAGGGCGGGCTCGCACTGCCCGCCGGCGAGGTGATGATCGCGACGGGACGGCAGCCCAATACGCGTGGCATCGGGCTCGAAAATGCCGGCGTTGCAACGGATGGCGCCGGCGCCGTCATCGTGGACGAATATTCGCAGTCGAACGTGCCGTCGATCTATGCCGTCGGCGATGTCACCAATCGCGTCAACCTGACCCCGGTCGCGATCCGGGAGGGTCACGCCTTTGCCGATACCGTCTTTGGCGGCAAGCGTGTTTCGGTCGATCATCTCGGCATTCCGAAGGCCGTATTCTCGCAGCCCGAGATCGGCTCGGTCGGGCTCACCGAGGCCGAGGCGCTGGCGGAGTTCGCCGCCGTCGACATCTATCGCGCCACCTTCAGGCCGATGAAGCACACGTTGACCGGCCGCGACGAGAAGATGCTGATGAAGCTGATCGTCGATGCCGAGACCGACCGCGTGCTCGGTTGCCACATCCTCGGCGTGGACGCGGCCGAGATCACGCAGATCGTGGCGATCCCGCTCAAGATGCGCGCGACCAAGGCGGATTTCGATTCGGCCATGGCGCTGCATCCGACCGTCGCCGAGGAACTGGTCACCATGCGCGAGCCGACGATCCGGCATCGCCGCTGAACGCGGCCCCCGACCAAAGCAATAAGCCGAGACGCATATTCCTTGTTGAAAATGGCGTCCGGCGGGGGCATTGAGACGCATTCTCACAATCAAGAGTGCGCCGGGCGTCATCCGACCGGCCCAGAGTTCAGATCATGTCCGCTATTGCTGCTCCCCGTCATCGCCTGCTCGCCGGCGACGACTACAAGACACTCGGCCTTTCCGCCCTCGGTGGCGCGCTCGAGTTCTACGATTTCATCATCTTCGTCTATTTCGTCGCTCCGATCGGACATTTGTTCTTCCCACCGGAAATCCCGGTCTGGGTGCAGCAATTGCAGGTTTTCGGCATTTTCGCCGCCGGCTATCTGGCGCGCCCGATCGGCGGCATCGTGCTCGCCCATTTTGGCGACAAGCTGGGCCGCAAGCGCATGTTCGCGCTCTCCATCTTCCTGATGGCGCTGTCGACACTCGGCATAGCGGCACTCCCGACCTATGCGACGATCGGCATTGCCGCCCCCGTGCTGCTGCTGGTCATGCGCCTGCTCCAGGGCGCGGCGATCGGTGGCGAGGTGCCCGGCGCATGGACCTTCGTCGCCGAGCATGTGCCTGAGAACCGCATCGGCTTCGCCTGCGGCATCCTGACCTCGGGCCTGACGGCCGGCATCCTGCTCGGCTCGCTCGTCGCCACCGGGCTCAACTGGCTCTATACGCCTGACGATATCCTCGCCTATGCATGGCGCTTCCCGTTCCTGCTCGGCGGCATATTCGGCCTCGTGGCGGTCTATCTGCGCCAATGGCTGCAGGAAACGCCGATCTTCAAGGAAATGCAGCAGCGCCAGGCGCTCGCCTCGGAACTGCCGCTGAAGACCGTCATCCGCGATCACAGGAGCGCGACGGTCATCTCGATGCTTCTGACCTGGCTGCTCTCGGCCGGCATCGTCGTGACCATCCTGATGACGCCGACCCTGCTGCAGACGCTCTATCAGATCCCGCCGAAGCAGGCGCTGGCCGGCAATTCGATCGCGACTTTGTTCCTGTCGTTCGGCTGCATTCTCTCCGGCTACCTGGTCGACAAGGTCGGGCCCGGCCGCTTCCTGACCTTCGGCAGCCTCTTCCTCGGTGCCTCGACCTATCTCTTCTACAATCTGATCCGCACCGACGCGTCGCTGCTTTTCCCGCTCTATGCGCTGGCCGGCTTCTCGGTCGGCGTCATCGGCGCGGTGCCCTATGTGCTCGTCAAAGCGTTCCCGCCGGCGGTGCGCTTCACCGGCGTCTCCTTCGCCTACAACATCGCCTACGCGATCTTCGGCGGCCTGACCCCGCTCCTGGTATCGCTGGCGCTCAAGGTCGACCCGATGGCGCACGCGCACTATCTCGCCGCTCTCTGCGTGATGGGCGTCGGCGTCGGCCTCTGGCTTTCGGCGAGGAAGTTCGCCTGAGCGAGGCGGCTTTGCTTGCTCGACGATGCGGCCTGAACATGGGCCTTGAACCCAGGCCTGCTTGGGAGACAGGACCATTGACATCGTTGTGGCTACATTCTTGCCGCCACGCCTGGCTTGTGGTGCTTCATAGCGGCCAGTCGGAACATGTTTGCTCCGACTTCCGATGCATTCGACTGGTTGTTATCATTGTTGGGCGATGGCAAAGGGATAGATAGACGGTGCTGAATATCGACGACGGATCGCGCGCGCGTGCAACAGCCGTTCACATTTTGATCTTCGTCGTCGGCATCGCGCTCAAGCTTTTCCTGGCGGCCTATCTGCCCCTTATCATTCTGCCTTTCGCGATCCATGACGACGCGTTGTTTCTGCGCCTTGGATTGAATATCGCAAATGGCAATTGGCTTGGCCCTTACAACGAGCTCACGCTTGCCAAGGGCCCTGGGTATCCTCTGTTCCTCGCGCTCAGTCACCTGAGTGGGATGCCCTTGCCACTGACGATAGCGCTATTCCAGCTTTTCGCCATCGCCGCCGCCTGCTGGGCTGTGCTCAGATTAACGAGATCGATGAACGTCGCCTGCGCGCTCTTCGTTGTCCTGATCATCAATCCGGTTGCATATCTGTCTGATTTTTCGAGAATTCTTCGTGACCAGATCTATTGGTCGCAGTCGGTCGCAGTATTCTCGATTTTCGCAGTCCTGTTCCTCGCGCCGCCGAGCCGGACCCTGCACGCATTGTTGCTTGGCGTTGTCGCGGGTCTCCTGCTTGGCTGGACTTGGCTCTCACGTGAAGAGGGGATCTGGTTCGCACCGGGCCTTTTGCTGCTCTTCCTCGGTGCAGCGGTGCTTTATCGCCCGTCGAACTGGAGCTTAGGGGGGCCGTTCAGCACTACACCCAAGGCTAGATCGAACCAAACCCGAGAATTCGGACCGGGGGCTCGGCGAAGCATCTTGATGGGCGCTGCGGCGGCCGTTCTGTCGTTTGGGTTGGTTCACGTGCTGTTCATGACTGCAAACGCCATCGCCTATCACAGTTTCATCGGCGTTGATTTCAAGGAACGAAGGTTCGAAGAGGCGCTGGGTATCTTGCAGTCGGTCGAAGAGGGCCCGCGGATTCCTCTGGTGCCTGTCTCACTGCAGGCGCGGAGGAAGATTGCCGCGGTTGTTCCATCTTATCGGACCGTTGAAGAGTTGCTCGCTCCAGGCGGTGTCTTAAATGGCTGGGAGAGGCTGGGCTGCACCTACTTTCCTCACACTTGCGGGGAGATAACGGGCGGCTATTACATGTGGGCGCTACGCCAGGCCGTCGCGTGGTCCGGACACTACGGCTCACCGTCCGATGCCTCGCTAGCTTTTGCTGAGTTGGGCGCCGAGCTAAAGCAGGCTTGCGCGGATGGCCGTCTTTCATGCCGCAAGGATGGCATCGGGTATCTTCCACCTATGTCGGACGAACAGTGGAAGGTCGGTCTGCCGGCGTCGATCCTGGCCGCAGTGCAAACCGTCAGTTTCGTTCAAGCGCCGGGTGACGTTGCTTCGCCGGCCTCGATCTCCCCCGATAATGACGTCGACGACTTCTATCGATTTTGGGGGTTCCTGAACTACCCCATCACCCCGGCTCCCTTTGGGCCGGATGGGCCAAAAGTCGATCGACGCGTCAAGTTGAGTGGGTGGTTCTTCGATACAAGTGGCTCAGACTGGCCGGTATGGGCTGCACTTTCGCAGGCCGGCAGGGTAATTCCGGTAGCTGTCGAGCGTCAGGACAGCCCCGACCTCATCGCTCATTTCGGTCCCGCGGCGTCGCGCAGCCGTTTTGCGATGTCATTTGACTGTCCTGATGTTTGCACTCTGTTCGCGGTCAGGCCGGGGCTGGAGAGCCTTGCAATGAAGCTTGAACGGAGGGCCGGAGCTCGCAGCGTTCAGGCCGGATCAGCAATTTGGCTGGTCGACAATGTCGATCAGCCCGAGCCGATTTTTCTTCGTCATGATTCCACCACCGGTTGGCCGTTCTCAGCCGCGATCGAGATCAGAACGATGCTGTCAAATTTCGGCATGATGACAGTGCCTGTGCTTTTGGGGGCTGGGTTCCTGGCATTCTTGTTGTCCTGGCTAACCGGACGGTGGTCACCGGTCCTCATTTTTGCGACGGCGGGCTGGGCGCTGGTCGCAGGCCGAATTGTCATTCTGGCGCTGATCGACGTTAGTTCGTTTCCAGCTGCAAGAGCCTATACCTACTGCGCTCCTGCCTCCTATATCGCGTTGATAACCGCCGTAGTGTCCATCTGGTGCCTTTTGTGGCCTCCGGTGCCGACCCGCCCAGCGTAGAGCCCGCCGTAAACGATGGGCTTACGCGTCAGGCGCGTCAGGCATCGTCCGATGTCAGCGCGTCGGAATTTCAATGATGGCCGAGAGGAATGCCGTGAACGCCAGTTGCAGGCCGATCGCCATAGACGTCACTGAAAGAAGCAGAACGCGCAGGAGCGAGGCATAGACAAGTGGGCCAAAGCTGACAGACGCCCATTGTGCCACACACCAGCCTGTTCCACCCGCGCCCAACACGAACAGAATGCCGCCACCGATCAGAACGCGTTCGAGCGTTAGCCAGTCCAGTAGCCGGGAGTGACGTCCCGAAATCGGGATGAGTTTGTTCTTGTCGGCAAAACGGTGCGCGAGGGCGGCAAAGCTCAGGGCCTGAATGCCGATCAGCACAGAGAAACACGCGACGATAAAGGTGTGAACGTCGAAACTGACGTCATCAATGCGCAGCGTGCCGGGCAGGAGCGCGAAAGCTGCGACGAGGCCAAAGACCAGCAGGAACAGGCCTGGATAGATGAAGAGCCACTTCGGGCTGTACATCAGCAGGAATGTGAGGTGGCGCCAGCCATCGCGCCATGTGCGCAAATGGGGAGGGCGTGATCGCCCGTCCTTCTTCAGCGTGGTCGGCACCTCGGCTATTTCGTAGCCTTCGAGAGAGGCGCGGACCAGCATCTCGCTGGCGAATTCCATGCCCGTTGTGCGCAGTTCCAGATCTCGGATCTTCTCTCGATTGAAGCCGCGCAGGCCGCAGTGAAAGTCGCCGACCTTGATCTTGAAGAACAGTCGGCCGATCCAACTCAGGACCGGGTTCCCCAAATAGCGATGCAAAAACGGCATAGCTCCAGGAGCGATACCCCCTTGGAAGCGGTTTCCCATGACGATATCCGCGCCGGATCTCAACCGTTCGACAAAGGGCATCAAGCTGCTGAAGTCATAAGAATCGTCTGCGTCACCCATAATGACAAAGGTGCCGCTTGCGCTGCTTATGCCGCCGCGCAAGGCCGCTCCATAGCCTTTCGTTGCAACGGGAATCACGCGTGCTCCTTCCGCCTCGGCGATTGCACGGGAGCCATCTGTCGAGCCATTATCGGCGATCAGCACTTCTCCGGCTATCCCGGTCTGGACCAGAAACGCTTTGGCTTTGCGGATGCAGATCGCAAGAGTTTCTGCCTCGTTCAAGCACGGCATCAGGATCGTTAGTTCAATATTCACGTTCTGCTCCAAACCATTCAAGCCGCTTGATGATTTCACTTGAAGGCAACTCCCACGGGCGATGTCGTATAGGATGTCGCCTGAGAGTCCAAGCAGTTCTCGCGTCGAATGTGTGGTTGACGAAGGTGGAACTCGAACGGTCGACTGTCGTGCCAATGCTCGTGTCTTCGTTGGCGCGGCTGTTTGCTCTTTGAAATCGGCATGTCGCTGCACTCCACCGTCAGCGTGACCGCGCAGGCAGACTGAACGTGGCACTCGACGTGTTGAACATGGACAGGCGCGGCGGGCGAAATCGGCTGTGCAGGAAACGGGTGGCCCAAGCGCGCCTGCGGGATGAGAATGGCGCCCATGAGCACGATTGAACCTGTTCCCGCCGGCCATGCCTTCTACGGTGTCGTGACAACCGGCATCTATTGTCGGCCGGCCTGTCCGTCGCGGCCGCCTTTGCCAAAGAACACGCGCTTCTTCGTCACGGCGGCGGATGCCGAGGCGGCTGGCCTGCGCGCCTGCAAGCGGTGCCGGCCTGATGCGCCGGCGATGTCGGATGCGGCGCGGTCGGCATGAGCGGCGTCGAGTTTACGCTCGCGCTTCCGCCCGGATACAGAGCGGGCCCCATCCTCGCCTATCATGGGCGGGACGCGCTCAGCGTCAGCGAGCGAGTGACCGGCGCCACCATCGCCAAGCCGGTATGGCTCGAAGGCGGTCCGCGCCTCGTCGAGGTCGACCTTGGGCAGGCCGAGGATTCGTCTCTTTCCCGTGCGCGCTACCGTATCGAAGGGCCCGTTTCCGAAGCCGGGCGGCAGACGCTGGAGCGCATCGTCGCGCGCATGCTCGGTCTCAAGAGCGATCCGCTCGCCTTTGAGGCGATGTCGGGCGCGGCGCGGCTGATCGGCGGCCGATCGGGCCTGCGCATTCCGCTGACCGCCAATAGCTGGGAGGCGGTCTGCTGGGCGGTGATCGGGCAGCAGATCAATCTCTCCTTCGCCGCCGCGCTGCGCCGTGCCCTGATCGAACATCTCGGACCGGTCGTGGGCGCGAGCGGGCTGCGCGCTCATCCGGGCCCGGCCGAGGTTGCGGCGCTCGATCCGGCCGTGCTGACGGCGATGCGGTTCTCGCGATCCAAGGCGAGCTATCTGGTCGGAATGGCCGGGCTGATCGCAGCCGGAGACCTGTTGCTCGACCATCTCGCCACAGCAAGCCCGGTGGAGGCCGAAGCCGCGCTCTGTGCCATTCGCGGCGTCGGCCCCTGGACGGCGCGCTACATCATGCTGCGCGGGCTCGGCCTGCCCGATGTCGCGCCGATCGGCGATTCCGGTCTTGCGACCGCGCTGCAACGCCTGCTCGCGCTCCCCGATCGGCCAGACGCCAAGCAGCAGGAGATCGCGATGCGTCCGTTCGCGCCGCATCGCAGCCTCGCGACGGCCCATCTCTGGGCGAGCCTCGCCGATCCGGCCTGAGGGGCGCGACCACGCCAGCGGGCCGTTTCAGGTGGCGTCGGCATGTCCGCGCGTGTATAAGGCGCCACCTTTTCGAAGCCCGCAAAGGCTCTGGCAGCTGTTGATCTGCAAGGCCTGAAGACAGGGCAGGGTGTGGAGTGACGGCCATGACGACGACCTGGAAGCCTGACAGCTGGCGCGCAATGCCGATCCAGCAGGTGCCGGATTATGCCGATCCTGCCGCGCTGGCGGCAGTCGAGGCACGGCTTTCCAGCTATCCACCGCTCGTTTTCGCCGGCGAAGCGCGCAAGCTCAAGAAGGGCCTTGCCGCCGTGTCTCGTGGCGAGAGCTTCCTGCTGCAGGGCGGCGATTGCGCCGAGAGCTTCGCCGAGCATCATCCCGACAATATCCGCGATTTCTTCCGCGTCTTCCTGCAGATGGCTGTCGTGCTGACCTTCGCTGGCCAGATGCCCGTGGTGAAGGTCGGCCGTATTGCCGGCCAGTTCGCGAAGCCCCGTTCGGCGCCGCTGGAGGCGATGAACGGCATCGAACTGCCGAGCTATCGCGGTGACATCATCAACGGCATCGAATTCACGCCGGAATCGCGCAATCCCGACCCGCGCCGGATCGAGGATTCCTATCGCCAGTCCGCCGCGACGCTCAACCTGCTGCGCGCCTTCGCGCAGGGCGGCTACGCCAATCTCGAGCATGTCCACCAGTGGATGCTCGGCTTCGTCAAGGACAGCCCGCAGGGCCACCATTACCAGGAGATCGCGGATCGCATCTCCGAGGCGATGGCCTTCATGCGCGCCTGCGGCATCGATCCGGACACGGCGCCCTCGCTGCGCTCGACCGATTTCTTCACCTCGCACGAGGCGCTGCTGCTCGGCTACGAACAGGCGATGACGCGCGTCGATTCCACCTCCGGCGACTGGTATGCGACGTCCGGCCATATGCTCTGGATCGGCGATCGCACGCGCCAGCCCGATCATGCCCATGTCGAATATATGCGCGGCGTGAAGAACCCGATCGGCCTCAAATGCGGTCCGTCGCTCTCGGCCGACGGCCTGCTGAAGCTCATCGACATCCTCAATCCCGAGAACGAGGCCGGCCGGCTGACGCTGATCTGCCGCTTCGGTGCCAACAAGGTGTTCGATCACCTGCCGCAGCTGATCCGCGCCGTCGAGCGGGAAGGACGCTCCGTCGTCTGGTCGTGCGATCCGATGCACGGCAACACCATCAAGGCGATCACCGGCTACAAGACGCGGCCCTTCGAGCTGATCCTGAAGGAAGTGAAGAGCTTCTTCGAGGTGCATGCGGCCGAGGGCACCTATCCGGGCGGCATCCACATCGAGATGACCGGCAAGAACGTGACGGAATGCACCGGCGGCGCGCGGGCGATCACCGACGAGGATCTGTCGGATCGCTACCACACCCATTGCGATCCGCGCCTCAATGCCGATCAGGCGCTGGAACTCGCCTTCCTGGTGGCCGAGCTGCTCAAGGCGAGCCGGCATGGCGAGACGCGGAAGATCGCCGTCGCGGGAATCTGAACGATGGCGAACCCGTCGACGCATACGGGTTCATGTCTTTGCGGGGCCGTGACCTATGCGGTCGCGGTCGAGCTCGAGCCGATCGTCATCTGCCATTGCACTATGTGCAGGCGCCAAACGGGCCATTTTCTCGCCACGACCAACGCGGCCGCAGCGGACCTCGCGCTTTCCGGCGCCGAACACGTGCGCTGGTACCAATCGTCGGAACAGGCCGAGCGCGGCTTCTGCGGCACATGCGGCTCCGTCCTGTTCTGGCGGCGGCGCAATGGCAGCGACCGCGTGGCGATCGCCATGGGCGGCTTCGACCTGCCGACCGGCGCCACCATCGGACGCCACATCTTCGTCGCCGAGAAAGGCGACTATTATGAAGTCGAAGCCGACGCCCCGCAGTTCGAGGGCGACGACTGAGGTCGCAGTTCCGTCTAGCCAACCTCTCCGACCAGCGGCTCCAGCATTTCGGCGGCTTCGATGGCGAGCCGAGGGTTGATCCCGTCCTCAATGCACCAGGCCGCGGAGAGGCCGGCATGGGCAAAGGCGAAGCCGAGGATGCGTGGCCGCTCAATGCCGAGCGCATCGGATACGGTGTTCGCGAGGCGCAGGGCGCGAGCGGGGTCGAGAACGAGCCGATCCACGTCGACGGGATTGAGAAACAGGTTGGCAACGTCATAGGCGCGCTCGCCGGAGACGCCCTTTGGATCGATGGCGACCCAGCCGCGTGGACTGTCGAGCACGTTCTGGTGGTGCAGGTCGCCGTGCAGGACACCCACCGAGCGCGGCGCGGCGAGAAGGCGCCGTGCCATCGCCGCGCATCGGGGCAATACCGGATGGGAGGCGCCTGTCTCGAACAGGGCACGAAATCGGCGCGTCAGGTCGGGCAGGGCGGGCGGCGGCGTGGCGCGGGGCGCATGGAGCTGCATCGCGACCGCCGCGATGATGCGGATTGCGCCCTGATCGTCGCCGGAGATCGCCATCTCTGTGAGCGAGCGCGTTCCGATGGCCCGCTCCATCAGCACCGCATCGTCTTTCGCTGCAATGAGACGCACCGCGCCGGCGCCCCCAAACCAGCCGAGGGCCGCTATGCCGGGGCCCTCATCGCTCGAAGGCTTGAGCAGCTTGAGCATGGCGGGGTTGCCGGCATGAAGGACCGGCAGCAGGTGGCTCGTCGCCGTCTCGATCGGCGCACCGTCGGCTGTGAGCCGCCAGCGCGTCAGGTAGGGCGAGAAGATCAAGGAGCCTGTCTCCCTTTCAGGCGGCGCCAACGGCGACGGCCTGCTGGCGCGGCCGCTTGATCAGCAAAGCGATAGCGGCGGCGATCAGGCCGGTCGAGCCGGCGATGATGAAGGCGTCGAAATAGTTTCCCTGCACCGTGCGTATAGAGCCACCCAAGAAGGCAGCGCAGGCCGCGCGGCACCTGACCTCATTAAACCAGACGGGCTTGGGTCGCCGCTAGCTGAGCAGCCAATCCGAGCTGGAATCGGCTTGGGGGATCGCCTGGGCGACGCCGTCGACAAAAACGGTGAGGCTCTCGAAACCCGTGACCGTCAGCCCGAACGAGTGGCTGAAGGTATAGGTCTCGCTCGACGACGAGTTGTCGATCAGGGCCTGATAGGCTGCTAGGTCCTGCCGGACGTTGCCGTCAGCGTACTGATCGGCCGTGAGATAGAGATAGAGCGAATCTGTCCCGTTGCCGCCATCGGCATAGGACAGCTCACCGTTGACCCTGACAATATCATTGCCGTCGCCACCATAGATCGCGTCGTTGCCGCCACCGCCGGTCAGGTCGTCATTGCCGGCGCCGCCCTTGATCAGGTCATCGCCCAAACCGCCATTGATGATGTCATCGCCGCGGCCACCATCAATGCTGTCGGCAAAGGCGCCGCCGGTGATGATGTCGACGCCATTGCTGCCGACATAGTTCAGCCGCTCGATGCCGGTGATCGTCGTGCCGTCGCCGAGATTCTGGACGGAGGCGATCTTTTCAGGCGTCGAAAGGTCGAGCGTCATCGCGACAGAAAGATCGTTGCGCGCGATCCAGACCCAGTCGATGCCGTTGCCGCCATCGATCTGGTCGGGACCGCTCTTCAACCATGACTTGATGATGTCGTCGCCGTCGCCGCCCGAAAGAATATCGGCATCCAGCCCGCCATCGATGAAATCGATGCCCGGCCCGCCATCGATGACGTCATTACCGGCGCCGCCGGTAATGTTGTCGTTGCCGGCACCGCCGAGCAGAATATTGGCCCCGTCATTGCCGACGATGATATCGGCCCCCCGCGTGCCGGTGACGTTCTCGATCCCCGCATAGTCGAAATTGATGTTCTGGGCGGTATCGGTGAAGTTCCCGGAATCGGCCAGCGTGAAGCGGATGCTGCCGGCGATATTCGAGAAGTCGAGCGTGTCGGAGCCGGTGCCGCCATCGAGCACGTCGTGCGATCCGGCTCCCGCCGTGACGACGAGGACATCGTTACCGGCCCCGCCCTTCAGAACGTTGGAACCGCTATTCCCTGTGAGGATATCATCGCTGCTCGTGCCGGTGACGTTCTCTATGCCCGAATAGTCGAAGCTGATGTTCTGGCTCTCATCCACGAAAGTGCCGGAACTTGCGAGTGCGAAAGTGACGCCACCGGTGATCGCGGAGAAGTCCAGCGTATCGCTGCCCGCGCCCCCACTGATGACGTCATGCGATCCAGCCCCGGCGCTGACGAAAATCCAGTCATCGCCGTCATCGCCACTCAGCACGTCGCTGCCGTCGCCGCCGTGCAATTCGTCATTGCCGTCGCCGCCGTAGATCACGGCGGCCAAAGTTCCGGCCGTGACGACGTCATTGCCGCTGCCGCCATGAAATTCGAGACGCTCGATACCGGTCACCGTGCTGCCGTCGGCGAGGGTCTGCACCACGGCCGGATCGATAGCCATGGAGAGCGTAATGCCGATGTTCGATCCGGTCCGGTCGAACACGAGAAGGTCGATGCCGGTGCCGCCATCGATCTTGTCGACCGCATCCGGCCCCGAATAGATCGTGTCGTTGCCCGAATAGCCAATCAGCGTGTTGTGGCCGCTGCCGCCATAGATGACGTCGTCGCCAGAGCCGCCATCGATATAGTCGTTACCGTCATTGCCGATCAGTGTGTCGTTGCCGTGCCAGCCATAAAGCGTATCGTCGAGCGCCCCGCCAACGAAACAGTCGTCGCCATAGCCGCCGGTGACGTTGAGCTGTTCAATGTTGACGATGAGTGTGCCGTCGCCGAGGTCTTGAACTGTCGCGATCTTGTCGGCCGTCGATATATCGATCTGTTCGTTGATATAGACATAGCTGCGCTTCAGCCACAGCTGGTCTATACCATCGCCGCCATCGATATAGTCAGGCCCTTCGAAGCGCCATGACTTGATGATGTCATTGCCGTCATCGCCATAAAGCTGGTCTGCTCCGGGGCCGCCATCAATGATATCATTGCCCGCGCCGCCATGAATGATGTCATCACCTTCGAGGCCGTTGATGATATCGGTACCGGAGGTCCCCGTCAGGGTATCGTTTCCGCTGGTTCCCGTTATAGTCGCCATGTCCGCCTCGACCGTTGGCTAGTTGAGCAATCTAGCGCCGTGCTGCGTCGCAGCAACTTTGTCTGCTATGCAGCACGGAGCGGAATCCGTCAACATTCCGTAGCGTCGGATACCTCCGAAAGTCGCGATCACGCTACGGCAGGTTCGGCCGCGCGCTTCTGGCGACCGATCATCAGCGCGAGGACGGCGGCGATCAGGCCGGTCGAGCCGGCGATGATGAAAGCGTCGAAATAGTTTCCCTGCACCGTGCGCATATAGCCACCCAGGAACGCGGCGCAGGCCGCGCCGAGCTGGTGGCCGGCCGCGATCCAGCCGAAGACGATCGGTGCCCTGCGATCGCCGAAGGCCTCGTTGGCGAGCTTCACGGTCGGCGGAACGGTGGCGATCCAGTCGAGGCCGTAGAGCACGACGAAGAAGGAGAGGCTGTAGAACGAGAAATCGGTGAAGGGCAGGTAGATCAGCGAGAGTCCGCGGAAGGCATAATAGATGAATAGCAGCTTGCGGGGATCGAAGCGGTCGGTGAGCCAGCCCGAGCCGGTCGTTCCGATCAGGTCGAACAGGCCCATCATGGCGAGCATGCTGGCGGCCTGAACCTCGGGAATGCCCATGTCGCCACAGAAGGCGATCATGTGGGTGCCGATCAGGCCATTGGTCGTGAAGCCGCAAATGAAGAAGGTGGCGAAGAGATACCAGAAGACCTTGGTCTTCGAGGCTTCGACCAGCGCATTGATGGCATTGGCGAAGGCGTTGCCCTGCGGCGCAGCTGCTGCCGGCGGGGCGTCCGGATCGGCGCCATAGGGCACGAGGCCGGCATCCTCCGGCCGCTCGGGAATGAGGAAATAGGCCAGCGGCACGAGGGCGGCCATGATGATCGACAGCGTGATCACCACGGCCTGCCAGCCGCCCCAGGTGGCGAGCGCCGCCAGACCCGGAAGAAAGATCAGCGTACCGGTGGCGGTGCTCGCCGTCAGCAGGCCCATCATCAGGCCGCGATTGGTCACGAACCAGCGGTTGACGATCGTGGCGCCGAGGACGAGCGCCACCGCGCCCGAGCCGACGCCCGACAGCACGCCCCAGGTGGCGATGAATTGCCAGGGCGTGGTCATGAAGGCGCTGAGCCCGGTCGAAACGCACATCAGCAGAAGCGCACAGATGAGCGTGCGGCGAACGCCGAAGGTCTGCATGAGGGCTGCGGCGAACGGGCCGGTCAGCCCGTAGAGGAAGATGCCGATTGCCGCCGCCAGCGAGATCGTGCTGCGGTCCCAGCCAAACGCACCTTCGAGCGGCAGCATCAGGACGCCAGGCGTTGCACGGGAACCTGCCGAGGCCAGAAGGGCCACGAAAATGACGCCGGCGACAACAAAGGCGTATTTCTGGCCAAATGGCCGCTTGACGACTGACTTCATGGCGAAGACCGTTCCATTTGATGATGCGCTATGATACGTACCGGTCTGTTACATCGTCAAGATGGATTTCGGAAGGCCATGTCGGGCAAGTCGGAGATTGACGCGGGGGCTGTTGCGCCGTCGCCACGTGCAGCGGACCGGATCAAGGCGACGGCGCGAGACCTGTTCTATCGTCTGGGCATCCGGGCGGTGGGCGTGGACGAGATCGTCGCGCGCGCTGGTGTCACCAAGCCGACGCTCTATCGCAGCTTCGGCTCCAAGGATGAACTCGCCGCTGCCTATATGCGGGATTACGAGGCCGAATTCTGGGTGCGCTTCGATGCGGCGGTGGCGCTCCATCCAGGCGATCCGCGCGCACAGATCCGCGCCTTTCTCGAGCCGCTCGCCCTGCGCGCGACGCTGAACGGCTATCGCGGCTGCGGCATGACCAACGCCGCGGTCGAATATCCCGAGCCGGAGACGCCCGCGCGCCGCGTCGCGGAGGGGAACAAGCGCGAGCTGCGCCGGCGGCTGGTCGAGATGGCCCGCACCATGGGCGCCGCCGAACCGGAGGTCCTCGGCGATGGCCTCTTGCTGCTGATCGAGGGCGCCTATGTTTCCGGGCAGCTCTTCGGCGAGGGCGGGCCGGCGCGATCCGTCGCGATCGTCGCGGATCGGCTGATCGCCGCCAGCCTCTGAGCGACGCCCGGGCCGGCTTCCGGATTGGTCAATATGGCTGAACGCTGCGTGCTCGATCGTGCATCTTACGGCTACCGCAAGTCTGCACTACATCTGGAAGCAGCAAGCCAAGGAGGCTTTCATGTCTCTCCCAACCCTGTTTCTCTCGCATGGCTCGCCCATGCTCGCGCTCACCGACACGTCGGCGCACCGCTTCCTGCAGACGCTCGGCGCCAGCCTGCCGCGTCCGCGCGCGGTTCTGGTCGTCTCGGCCCATTTCGAGACCGATGAGCCGACGGTGGTCGCCGACCAGCACCCCGACATGATCTATGATTTCCGCGGCTTTCCGAAGCCGCTCTACGAGATCGTCTATCCGGCGCCCGGCGATGCCGTCATTGCGCAGGAGGTCTACGATCTGCTGAAGGCGGCCGGCCTGCCGGCCGATGTTGCGCCGAAGCGCGGCTTCGATCACGGAACCTGGGTGCCGCTCTCGCTGATCTGGCCGGATGCCAAGGTGCCGCTGGTGCAGCTTTCGATCCAGCCGCACCGCAATGCCGCCTATCATTATGCGCTCGGCCGAGCGCTCGAGGCGCTGCGCGCCGAGGGTGTGATGATCATCGGCACCGGGGCCGCCACCCATAATCTGGGGCTCTTCTTCCGCAACCCGGCCGGCCGACCGGACGTCGATGCGCCGGTGGTCGATTGGGCGAAGGAGTTTGCCGACTGGGTCGCCACCCGCGCCGCAGTGGGCGATGCGGAAAGCCTGATCGATTACCGCGCCCGCGCGCCGCATGCCGCCATGGCGCATCCGGAAGACGATCATTTCCTGCCGTTCTTCGTCGCGCTCGGCGCGGCGGGCAAGGACGCCAAGGGAACGCGCATCCATAATTCCTATGAATATGGCGCGCTTTCCATGGATATGTACCGCTTCGACTGATCGAAGCCGCTTTGGGCCGAGCGGACCTGTCAGGCCGGCTCGGTGCCCTTTTCGGGGCTCCCGCCGAGCGGTTCCGGCTCGCCGGCCTCGATGGTTTCCCTGGCTGCCTCCGGCATCTCGGACGGCGTCTCCGCTCCAGGGGCTTCGGCCGCACTGGTGACGTCGGTAGCCGCGATATCGTCCGATGCCGGCGGCTGGGCCTCTGTCGTGGGTCCAGGCTCTGATGCGGAGGTCGGGGCGCCCTCCGGCACCTGGTTGATGCAGGCGACCATGCCGAGCGCGATCTCGCGCTCGCCCATAATGGCGAGATTGGCGCCATAGCTCACCAGATGGGCGACCTCCGCCTCGGTGCGGCCGCGCGCAATGATCTCGATCAGCGGGTTGATCGCCCGGGCCTTGGAGACGATCTGGCCCGCCTCGAAGGCGTCCGGAATGGCGACCAGCAGGTGGCGTGCCGAAGTCGGGTTCGCCGCCGCGAGAACTTCGGCCTCGACGGCATTGCCGACGATGACCTCCGCGCCGGCCTCGCGGGCCTCCTTGGCGCGCTCGCCGCCATTCTCGATCACGAGATAGGCGCGGCCTTCCTCCTTGAGCTTCTCCGTCACGATGCGTCCGACGCGGCCGAAACCCACGACGATCGTGTGATCGGTCAGCGCCGTCGGCACAAGGGCCGGGGCGTCCTCGTGAACGGGCGCCTCGGCGGCGGGGGCCGGGGCGGGCGCCTCGGCGGGCGGCGCCACCGTCGGCGCGTCCTTCTTCTTCTCATCGCTCCGCTGCAGGATCAGCTTGGCGAAGGCGAAGGCGAGCGGGTTCAGGAGGATCGAAAGAATGGCGCCGGCGAGGATCAGATCGCGGCCGGTCTGGTTCAGCAGGCCGAGATCGACGCCGAGCGCTGCGAGGATGAACGAGAACTCGCCGATCTGCGCGAGGCTGGCGGAGATCGTCAGCGCCGTCGACTTCGCATAGCCGAAGGCGCGCACGATCAGGAACGCCGCGATCGACTTGCCGACCAGGATGATGGCGAGCGTGGCGACCAGCAGCAGCGGTTCGCGCAGCACGATGCTGGGATCGAACAGCATGCCGACCGAAACGAAGAACAGCACTGCGAAGGCGTCACGCAGCGGCAGCGTCTCCTCGGTGGCGCGCTGCGACAGCGGGGATTCGCTCAGGATCATGCCGGCGAAGAAGGCGCCGAGCGCAAAGGAAACGCCGAACAACGTTGCGGCGCCAAAGGCAACACCAAGCGCTATGGCCAGCACCGCCAGGCGGAACAATTCGCGTGAGCCGGTATGGGCGACATAGTGCAGGAGCCAGGGGATGACCCGCCGTCCGACGATCAGCATCAGCGCGACGAAGGCCACGACCTTGCCGATCGTGATGGCCAGAATGCCAATCAGACCATAGCCGCTGCGTGCGGCGAGGCCGGCGCCGGAGGCCTGTCCGCCGGTCAGGATCTCGGCCAGCGCCGGCAGCAGCACCAGTGCCAGCACCATGGCGAGGTCTTCGACGATGAGCCACCCGACGGCGATCCGGCCGCGATCCGTGTCGATCAGCCGCCGTTCCTGCAGCGAGCGGAGCAGCACCACGGTACTGGCGACCGACAGCGCCAGGCCGAAGACGACACTGCCGGCGATGGACCATCCTACCGCCCAGCCGAGGCCGACGCCGAGCAGCGTGGCCACCGCGATCTGCACGATGGCGCCGGGCACCGCGATCGCTTTGACGGACATCAGGTCCTTGAGCGAAAAGTGCAATCCGACGCCGAACATCAGCAGGATGACGCCGATCTCGGCGAGTTCATTGGCGAGGTTCTGGTCTGCGACGAATCCCGGCGTGAACGGTCCGGCCAGCACGCCGGCGAGGAGATATCCAACCAGCGGAGAAATGCGCAACCTGTGGGCGATGAGCCCCAGGATGAAGGCGAGAACGAGACCAATGACGATCGTCGCGATGAGCGGCGTGTAGTGCGGCACGTATCAGCTTTCGGTTCGGGTGGATCGAGGGCCCCTCGAAAGTGGAGGCAACGCCCCGACTGTTCAACCGCAAATCCCGGCTGCGCCGCGTCTTTTCCAGGCAGGGATACCCGAAAAGAAAAAGGCCCTCCGAAGAGGGCCTTGATCAATCGTTGGATGGGCGCGGCGATCAGCCGTTGGCGCCACCGGACGGCATCGTCGTATTGGACGATGTGCGCGGCACGACGGGGTCCGGGACCGCGCCGCCATGGCTCTGATAGACGGCGACCGGATCCGGCTCGACATTGCCGAGCACTGTCACCCGTGTGCCGATCGGAACGCGGCTGTAGAGGTCGATGATGTCCTGGTTGATCAGGCGGATACAACCCGAGGAGAGCGACTTGCCGATCGACCAGGGCTGCGTCGTGCCATGGATGCGATAGAGCGTGTCGACCTTGCCCTGGTAGAGATACATGGCGCGGGCGCCAAGCGGGTTGCCGGGGCCACCGGGCATGCCGTCGGGCCACTTCGCCGCTTCCGGGTCGCGGGCCATCATTTCCTTGGGCGGATGCCATTTCGGCCATTCACGCTTCGCCTGGATCGAGGCGTCACCCGACCATGCAAAGCCCTGGCGGCCGACGCCGACGCCGTAGCGGATGGCGGTCCCGTTCTCGAAGACGAGATAGAGGAAATGGTTCGGCGGATCGATGACGATTGTGCCGGGCTCGGCTTGCATTCCAGCCGGTATCGACACCACCTGACGCAGGAACTGCGGATCCATCTTGGAGACGTCGACCGCGGGAACCGGGAAGGGCTCCGTATCGATGGCGGCATACATCTGGGCAAAGCCCTGATCGATGAATGCGGGTTGGCTGGCCGCGGCGATGCCGGGCGCGGTGGTCTGGGAGGTCTGGCAGGCAGCGAGCAGGGCAGGCATGCCGATCACAAATGCACGACGGCTGAGCTTGCCAGTCGTCTTCAGAGGCTTCGGTTCGTTCAAAGCCTGTCCCTTTCAGCACGAAGTGGGGAAGAATTGAGAGAATACAATGACATCACCAGCGAGTCGGCCCAGAAGGCCAACTGATTCGCCGGGTCGCCACGGCGCTTGCTCCAATAAATGACATGCATCCTTACTGATTGCTTTCCACCGTCGCCGCAATGACAATTCCGCCACAGGACAGATCAATCATCGAGGCTGCAAACGTCTCATTCTTCGATCATGTCTCTCTGCGGCCGAGATTGGCCGAAACCAAGGCACGCAAAGACTTTTTGGCTCATGTTGCATTCAAGCATCGTGACTGTTGCTCAAATGTCACGAGATCACTGCCGTCGGGCTTCTGCCACATGCCGTGAATCGGCTATCAGGAGCGGATCACTCGTCAGGAGAACCCATGCGCTGGTCGCCCCAACAGGAAGACGCCTTGAGTGCCGTAGCGTCGTGGCTGCGACGCGGCGATTCGCCGGTCTTTCGCCTGTTCGGCTATGCCGGCACCGGCAAGACGACGCTCGCCAAGCATATAGCGGCGGATATTGACGGCACCGTGGCCTTTGCGGCCTTCACCGGCAAGGCGGCGCATGTCCTGCGTTCCAAGGGCTGTGAGGGGGCGGGCACGATCCACAGCCTCATCTATCGGCCGCGCGCCGGTGAGGATGACGAGCAGCCGGTCTTTGCCATCAACCATGAGAGTGCGGCATCGAAAGCGGAACTGATCATCATCGACGAATGCTCGATGGTGGATGAAGACCTTGGCCGCGATCTGCTTTCCTTCGGCACGCCCGTGCTGGTGCTCGGCGATCCAGCGCAGCTTCCGCCAGTCAAGGGCGGGGGCTTCTTCACCGAGGCGCCGCCCGACCACATGCTGACCGAAGTTCACCGCCAGGCGCAGGACAATCCGATCATCCGCCTCTCCATGCAGGTCCGCGCCGGCGAGACGATCGACTATGGCGAGCATGGCGAAAGCCGTGTGATCTCGCGGAAGGAGATCGACGCCGCGCAGATCCTCTCCGCCGATCAGGTCCTCGTCGGCACCAACAAGACCCGCAGGCTCTACAACCAGCGCATTCGCGAACTGAAGGGACTGCTCAGCCCAATGCCGGCTGTCGGCGACAAGCTCGTCTGCCTCAGGAACGACAAGCAGAAGGGCCTGCTCAATGGCGGAACCTGGGTGGTCTCGGCGCTCGGCGCGCCGCGCAAGAGCCTGTTGCGCCTGAGTGTCGGGCCCGAGGAGGGCGGCAAGACCGTCAAGGTCGCCGTCCATCCGAACTTCTTCGAAAATGGCGGCGAGGATCTTTCCTATCCGCAGCGGCGCAATTCGGACGAGTTCGACTATGGCTATGCGCTGACCGTGCACAAGTCGCAGGGTTCGCAATGGGATGACCTCGTCCTTTTCGACGAGAGCTACGCTTTTCGCGAGCATCGTGACCGCTGGCTCTACACCGGCATCACGCGCGCCGCCGAGAAGATCACGATCGTGCGCTAGGCTTGATTGCGTGGCTGGTGGCCGCGCGCTAAACCGCTCGCCATGTCCCATTCAGCCGCCACGCCCCACTCATCCGTCACCGTCCGTTTCGCCCCGTCGCCGACCGGCTATCTCCATATCGGCAATGCGCGTCCGGCCCTGTTCAACTGGCTGTTCGCACTCCGCCATGGCGGCAGCTTCATCCTGCGGCTCGACGATACCGATCGCGAGCGCTCGCGGGAGGACTATGCCGACGCGATCCTGCGCGACATAGACTGGCTCGGCATCAAGCCGCATCGCTTCGAGCGCCAGTCGCTGCGGACCGCTGCCTATGATGCGGCCGTGCTCCGGCTTAAGCAGGCTGGCCGGCTCTATGCCTGCTACGAGACGGCGGACGAGCTCGACCGCCGTCGCAAGCGCCAGATGGCGCGCGGGCTGCCGCCGATCTATGACCGCGCCGGCCTGCGGCTCAGCGATGCCGAGAAGGCGGCGCTGGAGGCTGAAGGACGCAAGCCGCATTGGCGCTTCAAGCTCGACGAGACGGCCGGCCATGTGACCTGGGACGATCTGGTGCGCGGCCATGAGAGCGTCGATATCGGCTCGCTCTCCGATCCGGTGCTGGTCCGCGAGGACGGCTCCTACCTCTACACGCTGCCTTCGGTCGTCGACGATGTCGACATGGGCGTGACGCATGTCATCCGCGGCGATGATCATGTCACCAATACCGGCGTCCAGATCCAGATCTTCCAGGCGCTTTCGGATTTCGTGCCCGTCTTCGGCCACCACAACACCTTGACCACGGCGAGCGGAGAGGGGCTTTCGAAGCGTACGGGCGCCTTGTCGCTCGGCTCGCTCGCCGAGGCGGGCTATGAGCCGATGGCAGTTGCCTCGCTCGCCGTGCTGATCGGCACGTCCGCGCCTGTCGAGGCCGTGCCGGATCTCGTAACGCTGGCCGAGACGGTCGATCTCTCCATGGTCTCGAAGTCCCCGGCCCGTTTCGACCCGGCGGATCTGGACGGGCTCAACGCCAAGCTGTTGCACGCAACGGGATTTGCCGCGGTGGCCGACCGTTTGGGAGCAATGGGTGTCGGCGGCGGTGAAGCGTTCTGGAATATTGCGCGCGCCAACATCGTGAAGCTCGCCGACGCGCGCGGCTGGTGGCAGGTTGTGACCGGGCCGCTCGTCGAGATGGCGCCGGCGGACGCTGGCGACGCGCCGCTCCTCGCGGCCGCGATCGAACTGCTGCCCGAGGAGCCGTTCGACGGCGAGACGTGGAAGCGCTGGACCGACGCGATCAAGGCGGCGACCGGTCGCAAGGGCAGGGCGCTGTTCATGCCGCTGAGGCTGGCGCTAACGGGCCTCGATCACGGGCCGGAGCTCGCCGCGCTGCTGCCGCTCATTGGGCGTAGAAATACGATGGACCGACTCGGCGAGCGGCTCCGCTCCGCGGCGGCAGCGGAGTAAGGCCGGCGACCGGCGTCGCCACGTTCGGCTTGCCGATATCGACAGGGCTCAGATTGCCGGCGCGGTTGGCGAGTGTTTCCGGATCTTCGCCGAGCGAAGGCGCGGAGACGGGAACGGGCGCGAGATTGGACGCGAAGGGTCCGATCGCCGCCGGAGAATAGCCGCCCGCGACGCTGTCGAGCGCCTGAGGCTTGCCGCAGGTGCAGATCGGATTGAAGCTGGTGCGATAGGCGAAGGCGGTTGGCAGTTCGCTATAGGGTGTCGTGTCGGTGGTCGAGAGCGCCTGGCGGCTGTCCTGCCCGGGATTACGGTGGGCATAGAGCGCAACGTCGGTGCCGGGGCACATCTGACGGCAGATCTGCTCGTCGGTCGCGAAGCCGGCCCGGGTGGTCGAGAAGCTGATCGGGAAATAATAGCCGTCGCAGGTGCGCACGCAGAGCGTACGATACTTGCCGCCGCCGAAGCCGCGATCATAGCCGCCTGTATTGTCGCCGGGTTCTGTCAGGCCACCCTGGTCGATGCGAGCCACCTCGCCCTGCGGCGCTTGCGGCGCGTAGACGTTGCCATTCGGGTTGAAGATCATGTCGAGCAGATTGCGCGGGCGGCTGTTGGCATAGGCCGCATATTGCGGACCGCAATTATTGGCGCCGAGCTGCTGCAGCAACTCCGACCGCTGGCGGTTGCTGCTCGCCGGATCGTAGTTCACACGACCGCGCTGGCCCTGCAGCTTGGCCAGATTGCCTTCCATGCGCGCGATGTTCTTGTTGATCGAAGCGCATTCCGGGCCGGCCTTGGACTTGAAGATCAGGAAGCCGCGGCAGCCGGCATTGCGCGCCTGCGCATTGGCCGCATTGAGCTCCGCGCGCTGGCGGTTCAGCGCGCCATCGAGCGCGGCAGCCTGCCCGGCGCCGCCGCTCTGGCCACGCTGCAGGGAAGAAAGGCGTGATTCCAGGCTGTTGCAGACCGCCGACGCAGCCTCGGCCAGACCGCCGCCCATGCCCAGAAACATCGCCGCGATGGCGACACGCAAGAATACTCTATCGACGCTCATTTTATGGTCTCTATCACGGCCCCGGTCGCAACCGAGAAATCGACCTTAATCATGTTGGTCCTAGCATGATTGTGCCCGGCGGTCATCCGCAGGGCGTCCCAAAGGCGGAAGTCTCCCCCAGGACTGACGATCTTGTGAATTCATTCACGGGCCTGATCGCAGCCATCACGATGTTTTGGTGGCCATTCCAGAGGCAATATGCCTATTGGGCGCTCAATCGGCCGGCGGGCATGTCCCCGCGGCCCGTCCGAGAGTTCGATTTCCATGACCGCACGTGACATCGCCGCCCATGACGATGCGCCGATCAGGCCCTGGGCCGAGGAGGCGCGCGCTACCATTGCGCTCGCCCTTCCGCTGATCCTGACCAATCTCGCCCAGACCCTCATCAACGTCACCGACGTCATCATGATCGGCTGGCTCGGCTCACGCATGCTGGCCGCCGGCGCGCTCGGCACCAATCTCTATTTCGCACTGCTGATCTTCGGCATTGGTCTCGTCTCGGCCGTCTCGCCCATGATCGCGCGGGAGATCGGCCGCAAGAAGCACTCGGTGCGCGACGTCCGTCGCACAGTGCGGCAGGGGCTCTGGGCCGCCGTGGCGCTGGTGATCCCGTTCTGGATCATCCTCTGGAACACCGAGCCGATCCTGATCGCCATCGGGCAGGAGCCCGAACTCGCCAGCATCGCCGCGCATTACATGCGTGGCCTGCAATGGGCGATGCTGCCCTTCCTCTGGTATCTGGTGCTGAGGGCTTTCGTGGCCGCGCTGGAGCAGCCGATCTGGTCGGTCGTCGTCGGCGTGATCGGGGTTGCGCTCAACGCGCTGGCGGTCTGGGTGCTCGTCTTCGGAAAGTTCGGCTTTCCCGCGCTCGGCATCGTCGGCGCCGGTATCGGCAGCAGCCTTTCCTCCACCGTGATGTTCCTCGGCATGGCGATCGTCTGCATGCGCCATCGTCGCTTTCGCCGCTATCATCTGTTCGGCCGCTTCTGGCGGCCGGATTGGGCCCGCTTCGTCGGCCTCTGGAAGCTCGGCCTGCCGATCGGCATCGCAGTCGGCTTCGAGGTGACCGTGTTCAACGCGGCCGTCTTCCTGATGGGTCTGATCAGCGAGGCTTCGGTGGCGGCGCATGCGATCGCGATCCAGATCGCGGCGCTCTGCTTCATGGTGCCGCTCGGCTTCTCCCAGGCCGTGACCGTCCGTGTCGGCATTGCCTATGGCGCGCGCGACCATGAGGGCATCCGCCGGGCCGGCTGGACACCGTTCGTGCTCGGCGTCGGCTTCATGTGCTGCACCGCGCTGACGATCTTCTTCATTCCGGAGCAGTTGATCGGGATCTTCATCGATCGCTTCGATCCGGCCAATGCGGAGGTCGTCGCCATCGGCGTGTCCTTCCTCGGCATTGCAGCGCTGTTCCAGGTGTTCGACGGCGCGCAGGCGATCGGGTCGGGCATGCTGCGGGGATTGCACGACACCAAGGTGCCGATGATCTTTGCGGCGATCGGCTTCTGGGGCGTCGGTCTCGGCAGCGGCGTGTTGCTCGGCTTCGGGTTCAAGCTCGGCGGCATCGGCATCTGGATCGGTCTTGCGAGCGGCCTCGCGACCGTCTCGACGCTGATGCTGGTCCGCTGGCTGAGGCGCGGGCGCCTCGGGCTCGAGACGCCGCCGCGGCTCGCCTATGAGGCGTCCTGACTGCGGTCTGGAATGAATGACCGGTCATTCATGGCGGTGCTCTTCGCGCCGTCATCGGGCGCGCCTATATAGCGGCCATCATTGGTCGCGGGAGAGCGTCATGCGCCTTGGTCTGCTTGCTTCGGTCGTCACCTTCGCCATGCTGGTCCTCGGTGGACCCGCACTCGCCGAAGATCCCGATCTCATCTTCAAGGAATCGACGACGTTCAAATGGGTGACGCCGAACGACAAGATCGCTGTCTACGGCATTGACGATCCCGACATTGATGGCGTCGCCTGCCATTTCGCGGCCCCTGAGAAGGGGGGCGTCTCCGGCATGTTCGGCGTCGCGGAAGAGACCTCGGATATCTCGCTCGCCTGTCGCCAGGTCGGGCCGATCGCCTTCAAGGGCAAGGTCGGGCAGGGCGACGAGATGTTCCGCCAGCGCCGTTCCTTCTGGTTCAAGAAGATGCAGATCGTGCGCGGCTGCGATGCCAAGCGCAATGTGCTGGTCTACCTCGTCTATTCCGACAAGCTCGTCGACGGCAGCCCGAAGAACTCGATCTCGACGGTTCCGATCATGCCGTGGGGCGACAAGCCGGCCGTGCAGTGCAAGGATTATCTCGACTGAAGCGCCGAAGGTGCCGGTGCGCGGCACAGGCAGCGCGCCGGCCCTCACGCGTGACATCTTGCAGAGCCGGGCGTGAGGCACTAACCCGTTGAACGAATGAAATCCGGAGCCTGCCCATGAACGCCATCGTCCGCACCGCCGACCCCAAGAAGCTCATCAAGGGCGCAACCGGGGATTGGGAGGTCGTGATTGGCATGGAAGTGCACGCGCAGGTGCTTTCCAATTCCAAGCTCTTCTCGGGCGCTTCGACGGCGTTTGGTGGCGCGCCGAATTCGCATGTCAGCCTCGTCGATGCGGCCATGCCCGGCATGCTGCCGGTGATCAACCGCGAATGCGTCGCCCAGGCTGTGCGCACCGGCCTCGGCCTCAAGGCCGTCATCAACAATCGCAGCGTCTTCGACCGGAAGAACTATTTCTATCCGGATCTGCCGCAGGGCTACCAGATCTCGCAGTTCAAGCAGCCGATCGTCGGCGAGGGCGAGATCGTGATCGATCTCGACGGCGGCGAGAGCGTGACCGTCGGCATCGAGCGCCTGCATCTGGAGCAGGATGCCGGCAAGTCGCTGCACGACCAGCATCCCACAATGAGCTTCGTCGACCTGAACCGCTCGGGCGTCGCGCTGATGGAGATCGTGTCGAAGCCGGATCTGCGCTCGGCCGACGAGGCCAAGGCCTATCTGACCAAGCTCAGAACCATCGTGCGCTATCTCGGCACCTGCGACGGCAATATGGATGAAGGCTCGATGCGCGCCGACGTCAACGTTTCCGTGCGCAAGCCCGGTGACCCGCTCGGCACGCGCTGCGAGATCAAGAACGTGAACTCGATCCGCTTCGTCGGCCAGGCGGTCGACTATGAGGCACGGCGCCAGATCGGCATCATCGAGGATGGCGGCATGATCACGCAGGAAACGCGTCTGTTCGATGCCAATAAGGGCGAGACCCGGTCGATGCGTTCCAAGGAAGAGGCGCATGACTACCGCTACTTCCCCGATCCCGACCTGCTGCCGCTGGTGCTCGACCAGGCCTGGGTCGACGACCTCGCGGCCCATCTCCCGGAACTGCCAGACGCCAAGAAGGCACGCTTCATCGCCGATCTCGGTCTTTCGCCCTATGACGCGCACGTCCTGGTGCTGGAGAAGGACACGGCCGATTTCTACGAGGCGGTGGCCAAGGGGCGCGATGCCAAGCTTGCCGCGAACTGGGTGACGCAGGAGCTCGCTGCACGCCTCAACAAGGACGGCAAGGACATCAGCGAGAGCCCGGTCTCGGCCGATCAGTTGGGCGGCATCGTCGACCTGATCAGCGATGGCACTATCTCGGGCAAGATCGCCAAGGACCTGTTCGAGATCGTCTGGACCGAAGGCGGCGACCCCAAGGTCATCGTCGAGGCGCGCGGGCTGAAGCAGGTGACCGATACCGGCGCGATCGAGAAGGTCGTCGACGACATCATCGCCGCCAATCCAGACAAGGTCGAGCAGGTGAAGCTCAAGCCGACGCTTGCCGGCTGGTTTGTCGGCCAGATCATGAAGGCCTCGGGCGGCAAGGCCAATCCGCAGGCCGTCAACGACATCCTCAAGAAGAAGCTCGGCCTGGAATAAGCGCGCGATCGCCCAATTCTCACTCGTCTCCCTCAGTCAAAGGTGCCTCATGACGGTTACGCAGACCAAGCCGATCGATCTCTATTTCTGGCCGACGCCGAACGGCAAGAAGATCACGATCCTGTTCGAGGAACTCGGTCTTCCCTATGAGCTGAAGTTCATCAACATCGGCAAGGGAGACCAGTTCAAGCCGGAATTCCTCGAGATTTCGCCGAACAACAAGATGCCGGCGATCGTCGATCCGGAAGGTCCGGATGGCGCTCCGATCTCGGTATTCGAATCCGGCGCGATCCTGCTCTATATTGGCCGCAAGTTCGGCCAGTTCTATCCGACGGCCGAGCGTGAGCGCGTAGCCGTCGAAGAATGGCTGATGTGGCAGATGGCCGGCTTCGGCCCGATGCTCGGCCAGCGCAACCATTTCTCGGTCTATGCACCCGAGCGCATTCCCTACGCCACCAAGCGCTACCAGGACGAGACGCACCGCCTCTATGGCGTGCTCGACCGCCGCCTCGCCAACCATGAATTCGTCGCCGGCGCCTATTCGATCGCCGATATGGCGATCTTCGGCTGGGCCGCTGGCTGGGAGACCCAGCAGTTCGACACGTCGGAATTCCCGCATGTGAAGCGCTGGATCGACGCGATGAATGCGCGCCCCGGCGTCCAGCGCGGCATGGCGGTCAAGGCACCGGTCGCTCCCTTGAGCCTCGCCGATGACAAGGAAGCGCAGAAGATCCTGTTCAATCAGCGCGCCCGCTGACCTGATCTTCAATCATCCAGGCAGCCTCGCGGGTTCCCCTGCGAGGCTGTCTTGCTGTCCGGCTGAGAAACATACGACGAATGTGCGGCGCAGGGGACACTCCCATTTCGTCTCGCCGCTTCCGTCGGCTTCGGCGATACCCGCCCGATTGGAGAGCGCTGTGCGTAGCTCCTGCGGGCGTGTCTCAGGCCGGTTGAATCTATTCTCCATCAAACATACTATGATAGCGTGGCCGTGATGAGCCGCTCCGCGTTTTGGCGCGAGGATGGGGAAACGAACTGACGATGCGCGGCGGCGGCGATACCACGCGACCAGGGACGGCGCCGGGGCGGGACCGCTCGGGCAGCCTGTCGGACAGGGTGGCGAGCGAGATCGGGCGCCGGATCGTATCGGGTCATTATCAGCCCGGCGAGACCTTGCCGACCGAACCCAAGGTTCAGGAAGAGTTTGGCGTATCGCGCACGGCGGTGCGCGAGGCCGTGCGGCTACTGTCGGCCAAGGGCCTGACGGTGTCCCGGCCGAAGATCGGCACCAAGGTGCGTCCGCGCACCGACTGGAACATGCTCGATCCCGACGTGCTCAAATGGCAGATCGACCAGCGCCCGAGCGACGAGTTCATCCATTCTCTGTTCGAGATGCGCGAGATTATCGAGCCGGCCGCAGCGGCGCGCGCGGCTGAGCGGGCGACTCCGGCCGAGATCGAGGCACTGCGCCTTGCGCTCGACGGCATCCAGAACCGCGACCGCGGCAGCGCCGACCAGATCAAGGCCGATCTCGCCTTTCACATGACGGTGCTCGAAGCCTCGCACAATCCGATGATCCGTTCGGTCGGCGGGCTGATCGAATCAGGCCTCGTCATCTCGTTCTCGCTCGGCTGGCGCACCGTGATGGGTGACGACGCCGTGTTTCAGCACCGCGACGTCTATGAGGCGATCCGCGATCACAATCCCGACGAAGCCTATCTCGCCATGCGTCGCCTGCTTCGCAACGCCAAGGGCAATGTGTTCGATTCGATCTGGATCGGGCGCAGCGTCGAGGCCGGGGACGGCAACGAAATCCGCTGAGCGCTCCGTGGGAAGCGGCTCATTCTCATAATGGCGGAGGGCGAAGGCCCCGCCAAAGGCTGACAGGAGGACTATCGATGCGACTGATGCAGATCGAGACCGAAGCCGGCAAGCGCGCGGTCGTGGCTACCGTGGGCGAGCGTTCCGTGATCGTGCCGGGCTACGACACGGTCTATGAGATCGCCAAGGCGGCGATCGCCGCAAAGACCGGCATCGAGGCACTGGTGAATTCGTCGATTTCGGGCGTGAGCGAGACCGTCGATCGTGCGGCGCTGCTGGCCTCGGGCCGCGTGCTGGCGCCGATCGATCATCCCGATCCTGCCCATCTGCTGATCACCGGCACGGGCCTGACGCATCTCGGTTCCGCCTCGGCCCGCGACGCGATGCACAAGACCGTCGCGGCGGCCGAAGAGACGCTGACGGATTCGATGAAGATGTTCCGCATGGGCCTCGAGGGCGGCAAGCCGGCCGCCGGCCAGACGGGCGTGCAGCCGGAGTGGTTCTACAAGGGCGACGGCGCGCTGCTCGTCGGACCTGAGAAGCCGCTGACCGCGCCGTCCTTTGCCCAGGATGGCGGCGAAGAGCCCGAGATCGCCGGCATCTACATTGTCGGCGATGACGGCCAGCCCTATCGGATCGGCTTTTCGCTCGCCAACGAGTTCTCCGACCACATCATGGAGCGGGTGAACTATCTCTATCTCGCCCATTCCAAGCTGCGGCCCTGTTCCGTCGGACCGGAGCTGCTGATCGGTGCGTTGCCCGACGACGTGCGCGGCCGCTCCAAGGTCATCCGTGACGGCAAGGCGATTTTCGACGAGCCTTTCCTCTCGGGCGAGGCGAACATGTCCCACACGCTCGCCAATCTCGAGCACCACCACTTCAAGTATGATTTCTTCCGCCGCCCCGGCCAGGTGCATGTCCATACCTACGGCACCGCGACGCTGAGCGTTGCGGCCGGCATCAAGACGGAGCCGGGCGACGTGTTCGAGATCGAGGCCGAGGCCTTCGGCCTGCCGCTGCGCAATGCGCTGGCCTTCGCGCCAGCCGAGGACGTTAAAGTCATTCAGCTCTGAGGGTTTCCCTCATTCTTGAAGGCTGACCGCTTTGCGGGTTGGCCTTGCGGGCGGGGAGGGATAGAAGGATGGCCCGGTTCCAATCCAATTCCTCCCAGCCTCGACGTTGCCCCGATCACTTGGGGCGATGCATCCATTTCAACGGTTTGCAAGGATTTCGTGATGAGCGCGCTTCACAAGAACTATATCGGCGGTGAATGGGTCGGCGGCGACGCACGGCCGAACATCAACCCGTCCAACACCAATGAAGTGATCGGCGAGTTCGCGCAGGGCACCGCTGCGGACGCCAAGGCAGCGATCGACGCTGCGGCCGATGCCTTCAAGACGTGGTCGCATTCCGGCATCCAGCAGCGCCACGACATCCTCAAGGCGACCGGCGACGAGATCCTGGCGCGCAAGGACGAGATCGGCCGCCTGCTCTCGCGCGAGGAGGGCAAGACCCTTCCCGAGGGCATTGGCGAGACGATCCGCGCCGCGCAGATCTTCCACTTCTTTGCCGGCGAAACGTTGCGCCTTGCAGGCGAGATCCTGCCGAGCGTGCGCCCCGGCATCGATGTCACGATCACCCGCGAGCCGGTGGGCGTCGTCGGCCTGATCACGCCGTGGAACTTCCCGATCGCCATTCCGGCCTGGAAGCTCGCGCCCGCGATCGCTTACGGCAACACCGTCGTGCTCAAGCCCGCCGATCTGGTTCCCGCCTGCGCCTGGACGATCGTCGACATCCTCGTCCGCAACGGCCTGCCCAAGGGCGTGGTCAATCTGGTCATGGGCCGTGGCTCGGTCGTCGGCCAGGCGATCCTGGAATCGCCGAAGGTGAACGCCGTCAGCTTCACCGGCTCGGTCGGCACCGGCAAGAAGGTCGCCGAAGCCTCGATCCAGGTCATGCGCAAGTTCCAGCTCGAAATGGGCGGCAAGAACCCGACCATCGTGCTCGATGACGCCGACCTCAAGACGGCCGTGGAAAGCACGGCGAACAGCGCCTTCTTCGCCACCGGCCAGCGCTGCACGGCATCGTCGCGCCTGATCGTGACCGAGAAGATTCACGACCAGTATGTCGAGGCGCTGACCAACCGCATCAAGGACCTCGTGGTCGATGATGCCGTCAAGCAGGGCACGCATATCGGCCCGGTCGTCGACCAGAGCCAGCTCGACCAGGATGAGCGCTACATCCAGATCGCCAAGGACGAGGGCGGCAAGCTCGTCGCCGGCGGCGATCGCGTTACCCGCGAAAATCCGGGCTTCTTCCTGCAGCCGGCGCTCTTCACCGAGACGACGCCGGACATGCGCATCAACAAGGAAGAAGTGTTCGGCCCGGTCGCGAGCGTGATCAAGGTCAAGGACTATGAAGAGGCGCTCGCGGTTGCCAATGACACGCCGTTCGGCCTGTCGGCCGGCATCGTCACGACCAGCCTGAAATATGCGACCCATTTCAAGCGCAATGCGGAAGCTGGCATGGTCATGGTCAACTTGCCGACGGCAGGCGTCGACTATCATGTGCCGTTTGGCGGGCGGAAGGGTTCGAGCTACGGCCCGCGCGAGCAGGGCAAGTATGCGGTCGAGTTCTTCACGACCGTGAAGACGGCCTACACGCTGCCGTAGTCTTTCCCGAAAGGGAGCAGGCAATCAGGACGGGCGTCCCTATGGGGCGCCCGTTTTCGTTTCGTGACCCGCGAAGAGGCCCTGATGCGCGCCGATCAGGCGGGCGATGCGCTCCACCGTCGCATGGATGGCGGGATGATGACGGTCCTCGTGATGGGTGACCAGCCATTGTTCGGCCGTCAATTCGCCGATCAGCGGTCCGGCCCGCTCGAACGCCGGCTCGCGATCTCCCGCGAGGCAGGGCATGACCGCCTGTCCGGCACCGCTCCGCACGAGATCGAACAGGCTGCGTGGGTCGCTCACCTTGATCGCGACCTGCTCGCCATGATGGCGCGCCACCCATTGCGCCGAGGGGGTGATGGCTGCGTCGCCGGCCAAAGCGATCCACGGCAGGGTCTCTTCCGCCTTCCCGCCGCGCCGGCAAAAGGCGGCGAAGGCCGTGACTGCGACCTTGCGGCCGGCGAGCCAGCCCTCCTCGGGTCGGCGGTTGCGGATGCCGATATCGGCGGCGCGGCGGCCAATATCGAGCCGTGCATTCGCCGTCACGAAGTCCAGCGACCAGGCATCGGCCGTCGTCCAGATCGCGGCGATATTGTCGGCGAGAAACGATGTCATCCAGTGACCGGCAGAGATGCGGACGCTCGGCCGCGTGGTGGTTCCTGCCCGCCAGCGCTCGATTGCGGCTGTCGCGGCCTCGACCTCCTGCGCATGGACGAGCAGGCTCCGTCCCGCCTCGGTCAGTTCATAGCCCTGTTGCCGACGTGTGAAGAGCCGTTGACCTAGCGCCTGTTCCAGGGCTGTGACGCGCCGCCCGAGCGTTGGCGCGCTGGCGTCGACCAGTCGCGCGGCGGGGCCGAGCCCGCCGGCGCGCGCCACGGCGAGAAACAGTTTGAGGTCCTGCCAGTCGATGTCTTTCATTTTTGAAATGATCCTTGCGGCATCGTTGGTTTGCCCGCAATGCGGTTCGTTCTATACCAATGAAATGTTGATCGTCATGTCTCAACGCCCACGAGTGCTTCGCCAAGGGCACTCTCGACTGATCATCGTTCCAATTCTGTAATATGCCGGTTTAGCGAACAAGGATTGCGCCATGCTCACACGAACTCTCTGGAATGGCCGGACGATCCCGGCGCTCGGCTTCGGCTGCTGGGCCATTGGCGGGCCGTTCTTTGCCGGCTCGGTTCCGCTCGGTTGGGGCGATGTCGATGATCGCACGTCGATCGCGGCCATTCACCGGGCGCTCGATCTCGGCATCCGGTTCTTCGATACGGCGAGCAATTACGGCGCCGGCCATTCCGAAGTCGTCCTGGGCGAGGCGCTCGCCGGCCACCCCGATGCGATCATCGCGACCAAGTTCGGCTATGTCTCCGATCCGGCGACGCGGCAGATGACGGGCGAGGATTACTCCACCGCCTATATCGAGAAGAGCGTCGAGACTTCATTGAAGCGGCTGCGTCGCGAGCGGATCGATCTGCTGCAGCTTCATCTCGGCGGCTTGAGCATCGCCGATGCCGAGTCGGTCTTTGACACGCTCGGCCGTCTCAGAAAAGCCGGCAAGATCGACGCCTTCGGATGGAGCACGGATACGCCGGAGAGCGCTGCGGCTTTTGCCGGACGTGATGGGTTCGTCTCCATCCAGCATGCCATGAACGTCTTCGATCCCGCGGACGAGATGATCGCGCTGATCGAGCGGGCAGGGCTGACGTCGATCAACCGCTCGCCGCTGGCGATGGGCCTTCTCACCGGCAAGTTCGATCACGGCGCGCGGCTGCCGGCCAATGATGTCCGCGTGGCCGGGCTCGAATGGCTGACCTATTTCAAGGATGGTCAGGTCGCGCCGGCCTTTGCGCATCGGCTGGCACAGATCCGCGACTTGCTGCAATCGGACGGACGCTCGCTGACGCAGGGCGCGATCGCGTGGCTCTGGGCGCGCTCGGCTACGACGCTGCCGATTCCCGGCGTGCGCACGCCACAGCAGATCGAGGAAAATGCCGGCGCGCTCCACAAGGGGCCGCTTGCTCAGGATGTGATGAGCGAAATCGATCGGCTGCTCGACCGGGACAAGGCGGCGGCCTAAGCCGCGCTTTCAGTTCGGGGCGCCGTCGAGGACGAGAATGTCCTCACGGCCGAAGTTCACCGTCACGGGCTGGCCGCGCTCGGGCGGGGGCAGGTGCGGCTTGTTGAAGGTGTCGAGCGAGATCGCGCTGTCCTTGAACTTGACGCGGATGCGCACGACCGAGCCGAGGAAATGCACCTCGTCGATCGTGCCGTCGAGATTGTTGCTGAGCCCGTTGGCTCGGCCCATGGTCAGCGCCTCGGGTCGGAGCGCGAGCGAGAGGGCATCGCCCGTGCTGGCGCCATTGAGGCTGCGCGAGGTCACGATTTCCTGCCCGTCGACCAGCAGCTTGCCCGTGGCCGAATCCGCCACCTTGCCATTGACGATGTTGAGCGTGCCGACGAATGAGGCGACGAAACGCGTCGTCGGATAATTATAGACTTCGAACGGCGTGCCGAGCTGCTCGATGTGGCCCTCATTCATCACGCAGATGCGGTCCGACATGGACAGCGCTTCTTCCTGGTCGTGCGTCACGAAGATCGTCGTGATGCCGAGGGAGCGCTGCACCGCCCGGATCTCGTCACGAAGCGAGATGCGGATCTTGGCGTCGAGGGCGGAAAGCGGCTCGTCGAGGAGAAGGATCTGTGGCTTGACGGCCAGCGCGCGGGCAAGCGCCACACGCTGCTGCTGGCCGCCGGAAAGCTGATAGGGGTAGCGCTCGCCGAGTTGCGGCAGCTTGATCAGCTCCAGCATTTCCTTGACGCGCGCCGCGATCTCGGCCGAGGACTTCTTGGCGACCTTCAGGCCGAAGGCGATGTTGTCGGCGACGCTCATGTTCGGGAACAGCGCATAGGCCTGAAACACCATGCCGATATTGCGCTGGTTCGGCTTCAGATCGGTCACATCCTTGCCGTCGATGCGGATCGTGCCGCTCGTCGCGGTCTCGAATCCCGCCACCATGCGCAGGATCGTCGTCTTGCCGCAGCCGCTCGGCCCGAGCAGGGTCACGAACTCGCCTCGCTCGACGGCGAGGTCGACACCCTTCACCGTCGTCTGCGTTCCGAAGGTCTTGACCAGCTTCTCGATCGACAGGAATGCCATGTTCGATTCCTTGGAGAGATATCAGCGGCGTTGGGTCTGCTGACCCATGGCGCCGAAAAGATTGATCAGGCCCATGCAAGCCCATGTAATGGCGAAAGCGATGATGGCCAGTGCCGCGGGCTCATAAGCGCGATTGGCGCCGATGAGCTGGAGATACGGTCCGAAGGCCGGGCGGTTCAACAGGCTCGCCATGGTGAACTCGCCGATCACGATCGCAAAGGTCAGGAACGAGCCCGACAGCACGGCGACGCGCACATTGGGCAGGATCACGGTCAGCAGGATGCGCGGCCACGAGCTGCCCAGGCTCTGCGCGGCTTCCGTCAGCGTGCGCACATCGATCGCGCGCAGGCCCGTATCGACCGAGCGATACATGTAGGGCAGGGCGAGCGTGACATAGCTGAAGGTGAGCAGGACATCGGTTCCGCGCGCGCTGCCGGTCAGGGGCAGCCAGGACGAGGAATTATACATGCGGAGATAGCCGAACACGATGACGATCGCCGGAATGACGAGCGGCAGCAGCGTCAGGAATTCGATCACCGGCCGTAGCTTCGGCAATTTCAGCTGCACGACATAGGCGGTCGGCACGACGAGCGCGACGCCGACGATGATCGTGCACACGGCGATGAAGGCCGAATAGCCGAAGCTCGCCTGGAAATTCGGGTCGCCGAGGACGATCCGATAGGCCTCGAACGAATAGCGGCCACGCTCCATCCTGAGCGAGAATTCGAAGGTCGCGATCAGCGGAACGAGGAAGTAGATCGCGCCGAAGATGACGCCGATCCAGGGCGCGATACGGGATTGTTTCATCGGATCCACCGCCCGGTGCGCGAACTCAGCCAGATATAGATGCCATTGGAGATGCCGGTGATCAAAATCATGCCGAGCGCCAGCGCGTAGCCGAGATTGGGATCATGCAACACGTCGCCGCGGATCTGCGCATAGAGCAGGATGGTGATGATGTTGAGCGAGGAGCCGGTCAGCGCATAGGCCGTCGCAATCGCGCCGAAGGAGTTGGCGAAGAGCAGCATGAAGGCGCCGAGTAGGCTCGGCCACAGGATCGGCAGCGCGATCATGCGCCAATATTGCCAGGTCGAGGCGCCGAGGATCGCCGATGCCTCGCGCCATTCGCGCTTCAGGCCATCGAGCGCGGGCGTGAGGATCAGCACCATCAGCGGAATCTGGAAATAGAGATAGGTCAGCGTCAGCCCGGAGAAACTCAGGAGGTTGAAGCCGTAGCGGTAGATGTTGATGCCGAAGATGTTGAAGAGCAGGGCGGTGACGAGACCCGTGCGCCCCAGCGTCGCGAGGAAGGCGAAGGCGAGCGGCACGCCGGCAAATTGCGAGGCGACGCCCGAAAACGTCATCAGCGAGGGCCGCACCCAGCGCGGCAGGCGGCCGAGCACGGCGGCGAGCGCCAGCGCGAAACCAATCACTGCGCCCAGAAAGGCCGAGGCGGCGCTGATGCCGATCGACATCTGGTAGGCGCGCAGGATCGTCGGCTGCGAGAGATTGGCGATGTTCTGCAGCGTGAAATTGCCGGCAGCGTCCTGGAAGGCGCCGATGATCAGGTTTGCCGCCGGGAGCAGCAGGAACATCAAGGTGAAGAGGAGGAACGGAACGACACCGAGCCACGACCACGAGATCGGGCGCGGCCGGACGGCCGCGGTGCTGAAATTCGTGTCGGTAATCGAACTGTTCGTCATATCGACCTGTCACATGAAGGCTCCCCCGCCGAGGCGAGGGAGCCGGACACTACGGCCCCTGCGAGGATAAGCCCGACCAGCGGTCAACCCCGGGAAGGGTCGACCGAAGCCGCGATCCTTGCAAGGCCTTTCATCGCAAACGAACTTACTTCGCCACGCTGGCGCCGACGACGGTGTCCCACTGCTTGGCGATGATCTCCTTCGACGCGTTCTGCTCGGCGAGCGAGGGGAACACGGCGGTGGCATAGGCTTCGGCCGGGGGCATCTTGGCCAGCAGGTCCGCCGGGATCTTGCCGTTCTTGGCGAGGTCGTTGAAGCGGATCGGGTGGCAATAGCCCTTCAGCCAGCCGAGCTGGCCTTCGTCCGAATAGAGATACTCCATCCAGAGCTTGGCGGCGTTGGGATGCGGCGCGAAAGCGCTGATCGCCTGGACGTACACGCCGGCGACGACGCCGGAGGCCGGGATCACGACTTCGACGGGCGGGTTGCCCTTGAGCGTGTCCTTGTCGGCGAGCGCGTTATAGTCCCAGCGCAGCACGATCGGCGTCGCGCCCTGGGCGAGCGAGGCGGCCTTGCCCGTGACGGGCACGAAATTGCCGGCCTTGTTCAGTTCGGCGAAGAACTTCAGGCCCTCGTCGGCGGCCTTGGCGGCGTCGCCCTTGGCGGCGGAGAGGCCCGCGGCGTAGACGGCCTGGATCGCCTGGTTAGCCGAGCGCGGATCACCCGCGAGCGCGACCGCGTTGGCGTAGTCCGGCTTCAGCAGGTCGGCCCAGTCCTTCGGCACGTCCTTGACGATGTCGGTGTTCACTTCGAACGACATCACGCCGTAATAGTCGCCATACCAATAGCCGTCGGCATCCTTGGCGCTGTCGGGAATCGTGTCCCAGGTCGAGACCTTGTAGGGCTGGATCAGGCCTTCGGCCTTGGCCGAGGGGCCGAAGGAGAGGCCGACATCGATGACGTCGGGAGCCTGCGGGCCGGTATTGCCCTTGTTGGCCTTGATGGCCTCGATTTCGTCGCCCGAACCGGCGTCCGGATTGAGCTCGTTGACCTCGAGGCCATACTTCGCCTTGAAGCCGGCGATCACGTCGCCATAGCCGCACCAGTCATGCGGCAGCGCGATGGTCGTGAGCGAGCCTTCCTTCTTGGCGGCCGCAACGAGCTCGTCAAGGCTCTGGCTGAAGGCCAGGCTGGTCGAGGCGCAGATCGCGAGCGCCGAAACCGTCAAACGCATCCAGTTCGTCGTCATTCTTCTTTCTCCCTTTGGCGAATAGTCGCCGAAGTTCCCCGAGCGGGTCCCCTGACCCGTCGATAATAAGCCGTCTATCGTGAACGCTACCATGCTTGTTTGAAGCTTCGATGTCGCTCGAAACCTCTATCCCGCCAAGTTCTTGCGCCGGGATGCTGTGTCATGCCCGACATGCGATCCCTCTACCGACGACTTTCCTTCCCCTCGCCGCCGCCCAAAAGGCGTCGAAGAGACGGAGTTTAGCCGAGAATGCACCAAGCGATAAGTCGGCTTTCCTGCGTAGGCATCTGAGATGGCGCCACGCATTGCCAGTCTCCGCGGCTTGGGTCATCTTGTGTGTGTACAAACAAAAATGCAGGGGCGCCGCCCATGTTGGCAGGCGAGGGGATTGGTACTGGGCGAGGGTGGTGGCTGATCGGGAAACCGTGGCGGGCGATGGCCGGCCATGGGTACGAGGCGCCATGAGGGCAGCGCGGCCGATCCAGCTCCGCGTCAACGGTCAGGCGCATGTCGTCGAGGCCGAGCCACGCACGCCGCTGCTCTTCCTGCTCCGCAACGATCTCTGCCTGAACAGCCCGAAATATGGTTGCGGCCTCGGTGAGTGCGGCGCCTGCACGGTCATCATCGATGGCATCGCGGCGCGCAGCTGCGTCGTTTCGGCCGCCTCGGCCGAAGGGCGCGAGATCGTGACGCTCGAAGGTCTCGGGACGATCGACCACCTCCATCCGGTGCAGGCGGCCTTTATCGAGGAGCAGGCTGCCCAATGCGGCTATTGCCTGAATGGCATGATCATGACGGCCAAGGCGCTGCTCGATCGCGATCCTGACCCCGACGAGGCCTCGATCCGCAATGAACTGCGCTTCAATCTCTGCCGCTGTGGCACGCATATCGAGATCCTGCGCGCGGTGATGACGGCCGCGCGGCGGATGCGCGAAGGCGCGAGCGCGGCGCCATGACGGAAACGCCGACCCGCATGGAGACGCCATACCGCCGGGCCTTGCTGCAGCGCAGCGGCGTGCTCGCCATTGTCGAGCGGCGTACCAGTGCCGCCGATGCTCTCGATCCGGACGCGCTCGATCTCCATCTCTGCCTGACCGAGGAAGGAGCGGTCTACGCCTTCAATGGTCATGTCGATCTCGGGACAGGCATCCGGACCGCCCTCGCGCAGATCGTCGCCGAGGAGCTTGATGTCGCGATCGACACCGTCACGATGGCGCTCGGCGACACCGACAACACGCCCGACCAGGGCCCGACGATCGCGAGCGAGACGATCCAGATCAGCGCGCGTCCGCTGCGCATCGCCGCCGCGCAGGCAAGGCTTCATCTGCTCGGCCTTGCCGCGGACATGCTCGACCGGCCAACGGACGATCTCGTTATCCGCGACGGGATTCTGCGCTCCAGGGAAGACGCGCGCATCGCGCTCCCCTTTGGCGAATTGCTGCAGAACCGCCAGATCCATCTGCTGCTCGACCCGGAAACGCCGGTCAAGGACGTCGCGGATTACCGGATTGTCGGCCGATCGGTCGGCCGGGTCGATATTCCCGACAAGGTCACCGGCAGCTTCGTCTATGTGCATGATGTCCGCGTGCCGGGCATGCTGCATGGCCGTGTGGTCCGCCCGCCTTATTCAGGCATCGATGCCGGCGACTTCGTCGGGCGCAGCCTTGAGGAGGTCGACAAGGCGTCGATCGCTCATGTGCCAGGTGTCGTCGCGGTGGTGGTGCAGGGCGATTTCATCGGCGTCGTCTGCGAGCGCGAGGAGCAGGCGATCGAGGCGGCCGCCGCCCTCAAGGTAACATGGAAGCCATGGGTTGCCGGTGCCGATCTCGGCCATGTCGAGAACGCACTGCGCGCTCAGCCGGTCCAGTCGCGCCGGCTGGTCGATGAAGGCGATGTCGACGCCGCGCTCGCCATCGCAGGGCATCGGCTCGACCGGACCTATGTCTGGCCCTATCAGATGCATGGCTCGATCGGCCCGTCCTGCGCGGTTGCCGACTTCCAGCCGAATGGCCTCCGCGTCTGGTCCGGCACGCAGAACCCCTATCCGATGCGGACCGATCTCGCTTTGCTGATGGGGCTCGCGGAAGAGCGGATCGAGGTGATCCGCATCGAGGCGGCTGGCTGCTATGGCCGCAATTGCGCCGATGACGTCACTGCCGACGCGGCCTTGCTCTCGCGCGGCGTCGGTCGTCCGGTCAGGGTCCAGCTGACGCGCGAGCAGGAGCATCTCTGGGAGCCGAAGGGTGCGGCCCAGCTGATCGATGTCTCGGGTGCGCTCGGGCCGGGCGGATCGCTCGCGGCCTATGATTTCGAGACGCGCTATCCCTCCAATCTGGCGCCGACCTTGGCGCTGCTGCTGACCGGCGCAGTGTCGCCGCGTCCCTTCATTGCGCAGATGGGCGACCGCACCAGCCGCCCCGCCTATGATTACGAGAACATCCGCGTCACGGTTCATGACATGGCGCCGATCGTCCGCGCCTCATGGCTGCGCGGTGTCTCGGCCATGCCGAATGTCTTCGCCCATGAGAGCTTCATCGACGAACTCGCCGAAGAGGCAGGCGCCGACCCTGTCGCCTTCCGCCTCGATCATCTGACCGATCCGCGCGCTGCCGAGCTCACCCGCGCGACCGCCGAACGGGCGGGCTGGACACCGCGCGTCGGTCCGGCGCCGCAGGAAGACGGCACGGAGATCGTGCGCGGACGCGGCTTCGCGCAAGCCCGCTATGTCCATGGCAAATGGCCGGGAACGGCGGCGGCGTGGTCGGCATGGGCAGCGGAGGTCGCTGTCAATCGCGTGACGGGCGAGGTGAACGTCACCCGCGTCGTGGTCGGCCAGGATACCGGCATGATGGTCAATCCGGCCGGCGTGCGCCACCAGATCCACGGCAATGTCATCCAGTCGACAAGCCGGGTGCTGAAGGAGGAGGTGTCCTTCAGCGAGACCACGGCCGTCGCAAGCCGGGAGTGGGGCGCCTATCCGATCCTGGGCTTTCCCGACCTGCCTTCGGTCGACGTGCTGATGATGGACCGGCAATATGAGCCGCCGCTCGGCGCCGGCGAATCCGCCTCGGTCCCGAGCGCCGCCGCGATCGTCAATGCTGTCTATGACGCCACGGGCGTGCGCTTTCGAGAATTGCCGCTGACGCCGGAGCGCGTGCTGGCCGGTCTCGGCCGCTTGCCACAGAAGACGGCGGCGCCGGCCAGGAAGCGACGCCGTTTTGCATTCTTCGGCGGGCTCGGCGCACTCGCGGTCGGGCTGGCGGGCTTCGCGGCAATGGCGTTGCCGATCCGCGCGGCGATCCCGCCGATCGCGCGCCCTGATCCGACGACCTATTCCGCCTCGACGATCGAGCGCGGCCGGGTGATGGCGTCGCTCGGCGCCTGCGCCGTCTGCCACACGGCCCCGGGTGGCGCTGCCTATGCCGGCGGGCTCGCCATCGAGACTCCGTTCGGAACGGTGATGAGCACGAACATCACGCCCGATGTCTCCACCGGCATCGGCAACTGGTCTTATCCGGCCTTCGAGCGAGCCATGCGCGAGGGATTGCATCGTGATGGCCGCCATCTCTATCCGGCCTTCCCCTATCCAAACTTCGCCAAGGCCGACGAGGCGGATCTCCAGGCGCTCTATGCCTTCCTGATGAGCCAGACGGCGGTGGCAAAGGCCAATGCGCCGACGCGGATGACCTTTCCGTTCAACATCCGTCCGCTGGTGGCCGGCTGGAACCTGCTCTTCAACCGGCCGGGAACGATCGAGGCAGACACGGCGCAATCAGAGGCCTGGAATCGCGGCCGCTATCTGGTCGACGGGCTCGGCCATTGCAGCGCCTGCCACTCGCCGCGCAACGCGCTCGGCGCCGAGAAGACGGGCGCGTCCTATCTCGCCGGTGGCGTCGCCGAAGGGTGGGAGGCGCCGGCGCTGACGAACCTCTCGCATGCGCCGATCCCGTGGACCGAGGCCGACATCTATCGCTATCTCCGAACCGGAAAATCGCTGCATCACGGCACGGCTGCCGGTCCCATGGCGCCGGTCGTAGCCGAATTGCGCGCGCTGCCGGATGAGGATATCCGCGCCATGTCGGTCTATCTGGCGAGCTTCAGCGATCCGATGGCGCTCGACGAGGTCGAGAGCCGCGCCGCCCATATCAGCGCCGCGACATCGGTGAGCGCCGCGCCACCCTCGTCGACCGGCGCACGATTCTATGACGGTGGCTGTGCCTCCTGCCACGAGGCGGGGCGTGGCGCGATCCTGGTCAATGCCGGCCCGGCGCTCGGCTTCAACACCAATCTGCATGCCGCCAAGCCCGACAATGTCATCCGCGCGATCCTAGGCGGCATAGAGGGCCATAGCGGCACCATGCCGGCCTTTGGCGCAGCGCTGGACAACAGGCAGCTCGCCGATCTGATCCGCTATCTCCGCCAGCGCTTCGCGCCGGATCGCGCGAGCTGGCAGGATCTCGAAGAGACGATCGCGCGGATCAGGAAGCCGGCGACCTAAATTCGATCGATCGCGGTTCCTTCACGCGAGCCGAAGTCCAGTTCGTTTGGAAGCGCTCGGGCGCTCCGTCAGTTGTTGATCAGCGTATCGAGCACGAAATTGCCGAACAGCGCCGTGTTGGCCGTCATCGCGACATGGGCGTTCGGGTCGCGCTTGGCGCGCTTGTTCACGTCGAGCACGGTGCGGCCGACCGTGAGCCGACCCTCTGTCTCGACATCGACGAAATAGTCCTCCGTCGTGATCACCTCAGGGTAGATCATCGCGGCGATGCAGAGCGCGTCGTGGATCGGCGCGGCATCGGGATTGTCGAGCCGCTGGTAGTTTCGGTAACCCTCGACGCGCTTCTCCACGAAGATAGCCGCGGCTTCCGCCGCCGGCTTGCCGGACGCACGCAAGGTCTTGCACTGGTCGAGGCTGATGACGGCCTTGTGGGTGGCGTCGAGCGGCACCAGCGTCAGGTTGGGAAAGCCGGCCGCGAAAACCATGGCCGCGGCCTCGGGATCGGCCCAGATGTTGAACTCGGCCGAGGAGGTCACATTGCCGATGGCATGGCCGCCACCCATGATGATCACCTCGGGAATATAATCGACCAGCTTCGGGAACAGCGACAGCGCGGTCGCGATGTTCGAGAGCGGTCCGACGGGAACCAACGTCACTGCGTCGGTCGTGTTGCGGTAGAAATCGATCAGGAAATCGACGGCATTCGTCGCCTGGACCTTCGATGTCGCCTTGGCGAGCGGCATCTCGACGAAATGGACGCCGGGATCGCGCTGGGCGCGTGGAATCGGGAAATCGAGCCGCGCGATCGGGCGCGCCAGCCCGGCATGAACGGGAATATCGCCGCGACCAATATGGTCGAGCGTGCGCAGCGTGTTCTCCGTCGTGTGCTCGATCTCGCGATTGCCGTTGACGGTCGTGCAGGCGACCAGTTCGAGATCGGGGTGCAGCGCCGCGAGCATGATGGCGACGGCGTCGTCGGTGCCGGTGTCGACGTCGAGGATCAGTTTTCGCGGTGCCATGGAGCGCTCCCAAACTTGTTCGTAGTCAAACAAGTTTCGAGGCGGTTCCCGGAACTGTCAATCCGGTTCACCCCGTCAGCTCGCGGATCAGCGCGGCGAAACGGAGCCCGGTATAGTCCTCCAGATAGGGCGCGATGATCTGGACGCCGATCGGCAGGCCCGCTCGGCTGCGCGCGATCGGTGCGACGGTGGCGGGGAGGCCCGAGCCGGTCGCCGGTGCGCACCAGGCGATCTGGTCACTGCGGTCGATCATCCGGCCGTCAACGGTGATGGTCGGCTCGGCACTCTCGGCATGGGTCGGCGCGGTGGTCGGGAAGGGCGGGCAGATCAGGACGTCATAATCCATGAACACCTGGCGCCAGGCGTGCCGCAATTTGGCCCTGACCTCATTGGCACGCAGCCACTCATAATGCGCCGTGCCGGCGCCGCGCAGGCGCAGCGCACGGAAGCTCTGGTCGTCGGGTGACAGAGCGGCGAGCGCCTCGGCGCGCTGCGCCGCGCCTTCATCGGTGTCGGCCACGGTCAGCGCCGCAGAAAGGAGCTCGATATAGTTGCGCGTCAGCATGGCGAGATCGGGAATGATCGGCTCGGCCGCGGTCACCCTGGCGCCAGCCTGCCCGAGCGCGCCGGCCAGCCGTTCGACGGCGCCGGAAATCTCGGGATCCGTCGGGATCAGCGGATGCTGCGTCAGCACCAGGACACGGTAGTCGCGCAGGGCACGGTGGCGCGCCGGCGGCAGCGTCAGGCTGTAGCCGACGGCTTCATCCTCATCGGGACCCGCCATCACGGCGAGGCCGCGCTCGAGATCGGCGACGGAGCGCGCGATCGGACCGGGGCAGGAGAAGTCGATGCGGGCGCGCCGTCCCTCCAGCACATGGCCGCGCAAAGGGATCACGCCATAGCTGGTATTATGGCCATAGAGGCCGCAGAAATGCGCGGGAACGCGGATCGAGCCGCCAATATCCGAGCCGATATCGAAGGGCACGAAACCGGCCGCGACGGCGGCGGCGGCACCGGCCGAGGACCCGCCGGGCGTGCGGTTCAGATCGAGCGGGTTGCTCGTGCGGCCATAGACCGGATTGTCGCCATCCCAGCCCGACAGCGCCTCGGAAACATTGCTCTTGCCGAGGATGACGGCGCCCGCCGCCCGCAGGCGCGCGACAGCGGCGGAATCGGCCGTGGCGATCGCATTGCGATAATAGGAAAGCCCCCAGCTCGTCGGCAGGCCGGCGATGTCGAACGATTCCTTGATCGTGACCGGCACGCCGAGGAAAGGCCGCCGCTCTCCGCGCGCGAGCGCGGCATCGGCCGCCTTGGCCGCATCACGGGCACGGTCGAAATCCCTGACGACCACGGCATTGATGGCGCCATCCTCGGCCTCGATGCGCGCAACGGCGTCCTCGAAGAGATCGACGGCGGAAACACGGCCTGCGGCGAGATCTTCGACCATATCCGATGCTGTGGGGGCAGATGTCGTCATGCTGCTGAGGCTCCGAGAAGGCGGGCGCGGGCGGCGGCGAGGCATTCCTCGAAGGCGCCGAGATCATCGAACATCCGTTCCGGCGCGACGGAGCGGCGGATGAAGACGCCGCCCATGTGGCGGATGCCGCCATCCAGCATCAGATTGTCGCCCATGTCGTTGTTTTCCACGAGCAGCCCGTCGGCGCCGCGGATGAACCCGCGCAGGTCCCGCGCGACCGCGCCCTTGTAGTAATCGGCGGTGACGCGCTCGGCGAAGAGGCGGCCATCATTCGAATAGCCGAAGGCCGGCTTGCCGCTCGCGACCATGAAGCCGAGTTCATAGGCCGTGCCGACATCAGCGCTGATGCCGCGATAGGGCGTCAGATTGGCGATGATCAGATCGCTCTCGCGCATGACATTCTCGTTGAAGGCGCTGATCTGCAGGCCAATGTCGAACGGGCTCGAGGAGGGATCGTATTTCTCCCCCGTCCAGACCGTCGGCGTGAAGCCATAGCGGCGCGTCAATTCGGTCTTGGCCGACATGATGGCGTCGCGGTTCTCGAAGAACACTTCCGGCCCGGCGAGGTAAACCTTCATCGTCTCAGTTCCTCTGCCCGAAGGCGCCGGCCGGTCTGGGGGCGGTGTTCATGGAATGGGTACGGATCGATTGGCGCATGATGTCTCTTCCTTCGGGAAGGGGCGAAGGGGCCGGGCGTTAGGCCGGCGAATGGCGGATGGGCGGAGAGCCTGACACCCGCCGTGCCACAGCTCGCCCCGGATATCAATCGCCTATGTTGCACTGCACGATAACGAGGCGGTCGCTGCATCGCATCTCGGCACACACGACCGAATCCGACCTGCCGCGCGCGTTGGCGGCGGTATTGATCGACACGGCGGATTACTAAACATGGTTTAGTTTATTTATGTTGCAATGCACACATAATGGCTGAAAACAGCCATTGCACAGTTTATGAAACTGCGCTCTACTAAACAAAATAACTAAACAGCCGCCGGAATGAACCGGCGCATGAGGGAACGTCTTCAAATCACCTGCCCAGGGTCGCGCGAGGAAGCGATCCAAGCGGACGCGCCGGTCTTTTGCGCGATCGCGGACGCATGGGCTTTTCAGGGAGGGACTGATGAGGAAGCTAATCGCCGTGGCTGCCGCGATCGGCGCGGCCGTCTTGATGACCGGCGCATCGATCGATGGCGCCAGGGCGGCCGACAAGCAGCTGACGCTCTGCTGGGCCGCCTGGGATCCCGCCAATGCGCTCGTCGAATTGTCGAAGGATTTCACCAAGCAATCCGGCATCGACATGAAATTCGAATTCGTCCCGTGGACGAACTATGCCGACCGCTTCCTGAACGAGCTCAACTCGCATGGCAAGCTCTGCGACCTGATCATCGGCGACAGCCAGTGGATCGGCGGCTCGGCCGAGAACGGCCATTACGTCAAGCTGAACGACTTCTTCGCCAAGGAAGGCATCTCGATGGATGACTTCATGCCGGCGACGGTGGTCGGCTATTCGGAATGGCCGAAGAACACGCCGAACTACTGGGCGCTGCCGGCCATGGGCGACGCCGTCGGCTGGACCTATCGCAAGGACTGGTTCGCCAAGCCCGAGATCCAGGCGGCGTTCAAGGAGAAATACGGCCGCGATCTCGCTGTCCCGAAGACCTATGACGAGTTGAAGGACATCGCGACGTTCTTCCAGGGCCGAGAGATCGACGGCAAGACGGTCTATGGCGCCTCGATCTATACGGAGCGCGGCTCCGAGGGCATCACCATGGGCGTCTCGAACGTCCTCTATGATTACGGCTTCGAATATCAGAACCCGAAAAAGCCGTATGAGATGGAAGGTTTCGTGAATTCGCCCGGCGCGATCGCCGGCCTCGAATTCTACAAAGAGCTCTACAAGTGCTGCACGCCGCCCGGCGCCTCGAACAGCTATATGAGCGAGGGCCTGGACGCGTTCAAATCGGGGCAGGTGGCGCTCCAGATGAACTTCTTCGCCTTCTTCCCCGGCCTCTACAAGGACCCGAATGTCGGCGGCGACAAGATCGGCTTCTTCGTCAATCCGGCGGGACCGGCGGGCCATTTCACCCAGCTCGGCGGGCAGGGCATCTCGGTGGTCGCCTATTCCGACAAGCAGGACGAGGCGCTCCAGTACATCAAGTGGTTCGCCAAGCCCGACGTGCAGAAGAAGTGGTGGACGCTCGGCGGCTATTCCTGCGCCAAGTCGGTCCTGAACGATCCGAGCTTCCCGGAGAGCGCACCGTTCGCGGCGCAGTTCCTGGAATCCATGGCCATGGTCAAGGATTTCTGGGCCGAGCCGTCCTATGCGCAACTGCTCCAGGCGGAACAGAAGCGCGTCCATGACTATGTCGTCGCCGACCAGGGCACGGCCAAGGAAGCGCTCGACAAGCTCGTCGCCGACTGGACGCAGGTCTTCCAGGACGACGGCAAGATGTAGCCGTCCCGGCACAGAAAGCGGCCGTTCCGGGTTCGCTCAAACCCGGAACGGCGACCCTGACCGCCCTCACCATGACACGCCCGGATCGTAGGTCCATGACCGAACTTCCCGCCCAGACAGCCTTTGCCGATCGGGTCGCCGAAGCCATGCCGTCCGGCATCGGCAAGACGGTGCGCGGCCTCTCCGACAAGGCCATCGCCTGGCTCTTCATCGGGCCGACCATCCTTCTCCTGCTCGCGATCAACATCTTTCCGTTGATCTGGACGATCTATCTGTCCTTCACGAACTACCGCGCCAACCGGCCGAATGCCGAAGTCAAATATGTCGGGCTCGACTGGTACCATCGCATTCTCGGCGATGCGGATGTCTGGGCCGCGATGCAGACCACGGCGCATTTCGTCATCTGGACGATCATCATCGAGACCGTGCTCGGCTTCGGCCTCGCCTGGCTGATCGACAAGAAGTTTCGCGGCCACGCGCTTTGGACGACCGTCATCCTGATCCCGATGATGCTGTCGCCGGCGGTGGTGGGGAATTTCTGGACGTTCCTCTACCAGCCGCAGAGCGGGCTGTTCAATTACGCCATCTCCTTCGTGACCGGCATCGATCCGTCCTCGTTCCAGATGCTGGGCAGCGTGCGGCTCTCGCCCTGGGCGATCGTCATCGTCGATGCCTGGATGTGGACGCCTTATGTCATGCTGATCTGTCTCGCCGGGCTGCGCTCGATCCCCGACTATATCTACGAGGCGGCCGAGGTCGACCGCGCCTCGCCCTGGCGCCAGTTCTGGTCGATCACGCTGCCGATGGCGCTGCCCTTCATCATGCTCGCCGTGCTCTTCCGCGGCATTGAGAACTTCAAGATGTTCGACATGGTGAACCTCCTGACCGGCGGCGGACCCGGCTCGACCACCGAGGTGGTCTCGATCACGCTGAAGCGGCAGGCTTTCGAAAGCTGGCGCACCGGCTATTCCTCGGCGCTCGCCATCATCCTTTTCGTCACCGTCTTCGGCCTCGCGAACATCTATGTGAAGGCCCTGAACCGCGTGAAGCAGCGGTGAGGATGTCATGCCCGGATTGACCCAAGCCCATTCCGTCGTCGCGCCCTCGACCGCCTCGCGCCGCATCGCCGGCGCTCTGGTGATCGTCTATGCAATCATCACCATGATCCCGCTGCTGTGGATCATCGCGACGAGCTTCAAGACACCGCCGGATTCGATCTCCTATCCGCCCAAGGTGATCTTCACGCCCTCGCTCGAAGGCTATGTGAACCTCTTCACGACGCGGACGCGGCAGACGCCGGAGGTGATCGCGACGCTGCCGCCGCCGACGACCTGGTACGACAAGCTGGTGCGCTCCCGGAACATGGTCATCGCCGGCCCGTCCAACGTCATTCCGCGCTTCGTCAATTCGATCATCATCGCCTTCGGCTCGACCTTCCTGGCGGTGTTCCTCGGAACGCTCGCGGCCTATGGCTTCTCGCGCTTCAAGGTGCCGCTCAAGGACGACCTGCTGTTCTTTATCCTCTCGACGCGCATGATGCCGCCGATCGCCGTCGCGATCCCGATCTATCTCATGTATCGCGAGCTCGGCCTCTCCGACACCAAGCTCGGCATGATCCTGCTCTATACGGCCGTCAACGTGTCGCTCGCCGTCTGGCTGCTCAAGGGTTTCATCGACGAGATCCCGCGCGAATATGAGGAAGCCGCGATGATCGACGGCTATACCCGCCTGCAGGCTTTCCGCAAGGCGGTGCTGCCGCAGGCCGCGACCGGCATCGCGGCGACGGCAATCTTCTGCCTGATCTTCGCCTGGAACGAATATGCCTTCGCGGTGCTGCTGACCTCCGGCACGGCGCAGACCATGCCGCCCTTCATCCCGTTCATCATCGGGGAGGGCGGGCAGGACTGGCCGGCCGTCGCGGCCGCGACCACGCTGTTCGTCATCCCGATCTTCGTCTTCACCATCCTGCTCAGGAAACACCTCCTGCGCGGCATCACCTTCGGCGCGGTGCGGAAATGAGCGACATTCACGTCCCGCCGCGACCATCGCTGGTCACAAAGATCCTGCGCCTGCGCCGCGGGCCCTGGGAAAATATCGCGACCATCCTGATCGGGCTCGGCGTCGTCATGCTGATGCAGCCCTATTCGGCGACCGCTTACGCCTATTCCTTCATTACGATCCTCGCGGGCACGATCCTGTTCGCGATCGTCAGCCATTTTCCGGAGTAAGCCATGGCCGAGATCCGGGTCGAGAACGTCCAGAAATCCTTCGGTTCCTTCACGGCGGTGAAGGGGTCGACCTTCACGATCGAGGATGGCGAGTTCTTCGTCATGCTGGGACCGTCGGGCTGCGGCAAGACGACGACGCTGCGCATGATCGCAGGGCTCGAACTGCCGACGGCGGGGCAGATCCTGCTCGGTGGCGAGGACGTCACGTTCAATCGCGCAGCGGCGCGCGATATCGCCTTCGTCTTCCAGATGTTCGCGCTCTATCCGCATATGAATGTGCGCAGGAATATCGGCTTCCCGCTGGTCTGCCAGGGCATGCCGCGGGGCGAGGTTCGCCAGCGCGTCGAGGAGGCGGCGAAGCTGCTGCGCATTGATCATCTGCTCGATCGGCCCGTCTCCGGCCTTGCGGGCGGCGACCGCCAGCGCGTCGCGCTCGGCCGCGCCATCGTGCGGCGGCCGAAGGCGTTCCTGATGGACGAGCCGCTCGGCACGCTCGATACCGAGTTTCGCGACCTGATGGTGCGGGAATTGCGCGAGCTTCATAACCGCATCCACGCGACGACTGTCTATGTCACCCACGACCAGCTCGAGGCCATGTCGATGGCCGACAAGATCGCCGTCATGAACCATGGCGTGATCGAGCAGTTCGGCAAGCCGCAGGAAATCTATGACCGTCCCGCCACCATGTTCGTCGCCGATTTCCTCGGCTCGCCGCCAATGAATTTCCTCACCTTCCATGGCGGGCTCGCAGCCGGCGACCGCCTGGTGCGCGTCAATGGCGCCGAGGTGCCCGTGCCGGAAATTCGGGAGGATCACGCGCCGGCCCAGTTCGCGCTCGGCATCCGCCCGGAGCACATCGTCTTCGACGATCGGTCGAAGCTGCGCGGCGCCGTCTTCGGCTCGGAATATCTCGGCACGACGCAGATCGTGGCCGTGGAAACCGCGCATGGCTCGATCAAGGCGCGGCTGCCTTCGGACCGCATCGTGCATCCCGGCGAGACGGTAGGGCTCGCCTTCCGTTCCGAGCGCCTGTCGCTTTTCGACCGGGCCTCCGGCCGGGCCGTGCGCTCCGCGCTGCGTGAGGGGGCCGCCCATGGCTGATGTCGTGCTCGATGGCGTCACCAAGCGGTTCGGCACCACGACCGCCATCGATGATCTGAACCTCACCATCGCCGATGGCGAGTTGATCGTCCTGCTCGGGCCGACCGGAGCCGGCAAGACGACGACCCTGCGGCTTGTCGCCGGCCTCGAACGTGCCGACCAGGGCCGCATCTTCATCGGCGGCCATGACGTGACGACGGTCGAGCCGGCCGGGCGGGACGTAACCTTCGTCTTTCAGCAATATTCGCTCTATCCGCATCTCTCGGTCTACGACAACCTCGCCTTTCCGCTGCGCTCGCCGGCGCGGCGCGTTGCCGAACCCGAGATCAAGCGCCGCGTCACCGATATTGCGACCATGCTCAGGATCGCCCACAAGCTGCAGAACCGGGCGACCCAGCTTTCGGGCGGCGAGATGCAGCGCGTCGCGATTGGCCGGGCGCTGGTGCGACGGCCGTCGATCTACCTCATGGACGAACCGCTCTCCTCGCTCGATGCCAAACTCCGCTCCGATCTCCGGCTGGAACTGAAGCGCATCCAGCAGGATCTCGGCGCGACCATCCTCTATGTCACGCACGACCAGATCGAGGCGATGACGCTGGCGAGCCGGATCGGCATCCTGAATGCCGGGCGTCTGGTGCAGATCGGCAGCCCGCGCGAGATCTATCGCAATCCCGCCAATCTCTACGTCGCCGCGCGCCTCGGCCAGCCGGCGATCAATCTGGTGCCCGAAGGCTTGATCCCGGCTGGCAGTGCGCCCGCCGGCACCCGGACGATCGGCGCGCGGACGGAGCATCTCAGGATCGAGAAGGCGTCGAACGGCCATGCGATCGGCAAGGTCGAATGGATCGAGCATCTCGGCGACCAGAACCATCTTCACGTCAGCGTCGGGGATCGCAAGCTGACGACGCTTGTCGATCCGCAGACGGATCTTGTCGCAGGCGACCAAGTTGCCTTGTCGCTGGTCGATCCGCTCTACTTCGATCAGGCGGGGAATCGCATCGGGGGAGGGAATTGATGCTCGACGAAGCCAGGCGGCGGGCCTTGATCGAAACGGCGGCGCGTAGCGTGATCGACCATGCCGACGAACTGACGGCGCTCGACCAGGCGATCGGCGACGGTGATCACGGGCTCAACATGAAGCGCGGCCTTGAGGCCGTGCTGGCCGATCTCGACAGTCTGGCGGCGAAGCCTTTGCCGGATGCGTTGAAGGCCATCGGCATGACGTTGGTCATGAAGGTTGGCGGCGCGTCGGGTCCGCTCTACGGCACGCTCGCCATGACTTTGGGCAAGGAACTGCCGGCTGACCCGACCCGTGCCGATCTCGGCCGCGCGCTCGGCGTCGCGATCGAGGCGGTCAAGGCGCGCGGCAAATCCGAGATCGGCCAGAAGACGATGCTCGACGTCCTCGCCCCCGTCGCAGACGCGCTGACCCATGGCGGCGACCCCGCCGCGGTCGCCTCAGCCGCGGCCGAGGCGACGATCCCGATGAAGGCGATCCGCGGCCGGGCGTCTTTCCTCGGCGACCGGTCGATCGGCCACATGGACCCCGGCGCGCGGTCGAGTGCATTGCTCGTCGCAGCCATCTCGCAGACGGCGGAAAAGGCACTATGAACGCTCCAGTGAATCCAGCGAACGGCAATGTCGGCATCGTGATCGTGTCGCATTCGCCCGACGTCGCCAAAGGCACGGCCGAGATGGTGCGCCAGATGGTGGGCGAGGAGGTGCCGCTCGCCTTCTGTGGCGGCGATCCCGGCGGCGGGCTCGGCACCAGCGTCGAAGCGATCCTGGCTGCGATCGACCGGGCGTGGTCGGAGGCCGGCGTCGCGATCCTCGTCGATCTCGGCGGGGCGGAGACCAATTCGGAAATGGCGATCGAGATGCAGCCGGCCGAGCGGCAGGGCAGGATCGTCGTCTGCAACGCGCCGATCGTCGAAGGCGCGGTGATCGCCGCGACGGAGGCCTCGGGCGGCGCTTCGCTCGATGCCGTGAGACGGATGGCGGAAGAACTATCGCCCGCCTGAGGCGTGGAAGGAAATGTGATGGCCGACAGCGAAACAACCGCCAGTGTCCTGCTCACCCATGAGGTCGGGCTGCATGCGCGCCCTTCGGTGAAGCTGACCAAGCTCGCCAAGACCTTCCAGTCGGCGATTGAGCTCGGCCTCGGTGGGGACGGACCGTGGATCGACGCCAAGAGCATCGTCAAGGTCATGGCCGCCAAGGCGCCACAAGGCACGACGCTGCATTTCCGCGCCCGAGGAGCTGATGCGGATGCGGCGGTGGCGGCCCTGGTCGGGCTGGTCGAGCGCGATTTCGACGAGGTCGGAGCCCATGTCGGCAATGGTTGAACGCTTCGGCCGTGCCGCGGCGCCGGGGATTGCACGTGGCCCGATCCACCGGATCGTGGATTTGGCCGGCCTGCATCGCCACGCCGGCACGCCCGCCGAAGAGCGCGGTGCGCTGGAGGCCGCCATTCAGGCCGCGACGGAGGACCTCTTGCTGCTGATCGGTGCGGCGGATGAAGAGGGCGCCGCCATTCTTGAGTTTCAGGTCGCGATGCTGGAGGACGAAGCGCTGCGCGCGCCGGCGCTGGGCGCGATCGCCGCCGGGGTCGAGGCGGGCGCGGCCTGGTCGGAGACGCTGGGCGAGCAGATCGAGGATTATCGGTCGAGCGACGACGCCTATTTCAGCGCGCGCGCCGCCGATCTCGAAGATCTGCGCGACCGTGTGCTGGGGCATCTGCTCGCGACCGGGACCGGTGCCACCGTTCCGCCCGGCGCCGTCATCATCGGCCGCGATCTGACGCCGAGCCGCTTTCTCGCGATCGACTGGACGCAGGGCGGCGCTATCGCGCTGAGCGAAGGCAGTCCCTCCAGCCATGTCGCCATGCTGGCGCGGTCGCGTGGCGTTCCGATGGCCGTCGGCCTCGGCGCGATTCCCGAAAACGGTTTCACCGAGGCGATCGTCGATGGCGCGCGCGGGCGCCTCGTCCTCGACCCGACCGCTGACGACCTCGCGGCCTATGTCGCGGCGCGCGCCGACGCGGCCGGCCAGGCCGTGCGCGAGGCCGCCATGCTCACCCATCCCGCCATGACGGCCGATGGCGTGCGGATCGCCGTGCTGATCAACGTCGCCGAGCCGGCCGAGCTCGACCGCATCGATCCGGCGATCTGCGACGGGATCGGCCTGGTGCGGACAGAGTTCCTGTTCTCGAGCGCGTCGGGCCTGCCCGACGAGATGGCGCAATACACCGCCTATCGCCGCATCCTCGAATGGGCGGGCGAGAAGCCGGTGACGATCCGCACCGTCGACGCCGGCGGCGACAAGCCTGTGCCCGGGCTCACCATAGACGGGGAATCGAACCCCTTCCTCGGCACGCGCGGCATTCGCCTGTCGCTCGCCAAGCCCGAGATCTTCAAGGTTCAGTTGCGGGCCTTGGCGCGAGCCGCACAGCACGGCAATCTCAAGATCATGCTGCCGATGATCACCATTCCCGAAGAAATCGACGAGGCGGCGGCGCTGCTTGACGAGGCTGTCGTGGAGCTGGCGCGCGAGGGGATTGCCGCGAGCCGGCCGCCGCTCGGCATCATGGTCGAGGTGCCCGCCGTCGCGATCGTGCCCGAGCGCTTCAGCGCCGCGGCCTTCTTCTCGATCGGCTCCAATGATTTGACCCAATATACAACCGCCAGCGCGCGCGACATCGCGGCCGTCGCTGGACTGAACGATCCGGGACATCCGGCTGTGATCGAGCTGATCCGCAACACGGTCCAGACGGGCCGGGAACTCGGCATCGACGTCAGCCTCTGCGGCGACATGGGCGGCGATCCGCGCCACCTGCCGAGCCTGATCGTGGCAGGGCTGCGCGCCGTCTCCGTGGCGCCGCCGCTGGTCGGTCGGGTCAAGCTGGCGCTGAGCGAAATCCATGCGGGAGTTCCCGCTTGAAGCAATCCGGCGAAGAGACGAGCACGGCCGCCGAAGCGGTCGCCGCCTACAAGGCGGTGCTGCAGCGCGTGCTGGACAATCGGCCCTCCGGCACGCGCGGGCGTCTCGCGCAGGCGCTTGGCAAGAACCGCTCCTTCGTCAGCCACATCACCAACCCCGCCTATGCCACGCCGGTTCCGGCGCAGCATATCGAGACGATCTTCGAGATCTGCCATTTCTCGCCCGACGAGCGGCGGCTGTTCCTCGATGGCTATGCGCGCGCCCATCCGCGCCGCGTGCCGTCGCTGAAGGAAGTCCGCCGCGTCCGGCCGCATGTCATCTACCTGCCGGATCTGGGCGACCCGGAGAAGAACCAGGATCTCGACCGGCTGGTGGGAGAATTCGTGCAGCGCCTGGCGAAGCTGGTCGACGGGTAGGGCAGGGAGGCCTCGCCCGTCATTGCGTTTAGGGAGGAACCATGAAGAAGCTGATCAACGCGCCCGAGACGGTGCTCGCCGAGAGCCTCGACGGCTTCGCGAGCGCCCATGCCGATATCGTCAGGCTCGGCGAGGAACGGAAATTCGTCCGCCGCACGCTGCTGAAGCCCGGCAAGCCGGCGATCGTCTCGGGCGGCGGCTCGGGGCATGAGCCGCTTCACGCAGGCTTTGTCGGCTTCGGCATGCTGGATGCCGCCTGCCCCGGGCAGGTCTTCACTTCGCCGACGCCCGACCAGATGATCGCCGCCGTCGCCGAAGTCGACACGGGCGGCGGCGCGCTCTTCATCGTCAAGAACTATGAAGGCGACGTCATGAACTTCGAAATGGCGGCCGAGATGGCCGGCAGCGAAATCATGACCGTCATCACCGATGACGATGTCGCGGTCGAACGTTCGACCTGGTCGACGGGCCGCCGCGGCGTCGCCGGCACGATGATCGTGGAGAAGATCGTGGGTGCGGCCGCCGAGGCGGGCATGCCGCTCGCCGAACTGAAGGTGCTGGGCGACCGGGTCAATGCGCAGACGCGGTCCATGGGCGTCGCGCTCACGAGCTGCATCGTTCCAGCCGCCGGCACGCCGACCTTCACGCTCGCCGAGGACGAGATGGAAATGGGCGTCGGCATCCATGGCGAGCCTGGCCGTCGGCGCGTCAAGCTGGAGCCGGCGAGCCAGATCGCCGACGAGATGGTGGCCGCGATCGCGAGCGAACTGCCGGGCACGGGCGATGCCATCCTGCTCGTCAACGGCTTCGGCGGCACGCCGTCGATGGAGCTCTATCTGATGTTCAACGCCGCCCGCCAGGCCATTGAAAAACATGGTATTCGCGTTGGCCGCGCGCTCGTCGGTTCCTACGTGACGTCGCTCGAAATGGCCGGCTGCTCGATCACTGTATCCATGCTCGACGACGAGGTCGCACGGTTCTGGGACGCGCCCGTCCATACCGCGGCGCTGCGCTGGGGGATGTGAGGCCGGCCTATCCCGGCCGGGCGAACGAGGCGCTCAATGCGCCTCGTCCCAATTGTCGGCCGCGCGCGCATCGACGCGGAGCGGGACGGCAAGCTGGACCGCCGGCTCCGGCGCCCGCTCCATGACCTCGGCCACGAGCTTGAGCGTGGCGTCGACCTCCTCGTCCGGCACTTCGAAGATCAGTTCGTCATGGACCTGCAGCAGCATGCGGGCCGAGAGTTTCGCCTCGTCGAGCTTCGAGGCAACGCGGATCATGGCGCGACGGATGATGTCGGCGGCGGTGCCCTGCAACCGCGCATTGATCGCCGCGCGCTCGTTGAAGGAGCGGATCGAGGCGTTCTTCGAGGTGATCTCCGGATAATGGCAGCGGCGGCCGAACAGGGTCGTCACATAGCCCTTGTCGCGGCAGATCCGCTTCGTCTCTTCCATATAGTCGCGAATGCCGGGGAAACGCTCGAAATAGCGCTTGATGTAGGCGCCCGCCTCTTCGCGGCCGATGCCGAGCTGGTTGGCGAGGCCGAAGGCCGAAATACCGTAGATGATGCCGAAATTGATCGCCTTGGCGCGTCGCCTGACTTCGGACGGCATGCCCTCGACCGGCACGCCGAACATTTCCGAGGCGGTGAGGGCGTGAATGTCGAGGCCTTCGCGGAAGGCGTTGCGCAAAGCGGGGATATTGGCGATCTCGGCCAGCAGCCGAAGTTCGATCTGCGAATAGTCGGCCGAGACGAGCTTGTAGCCGGGATCGGCGATAAAGGCCTTGCGGATCTTGCGGCCGGCCTCGGTGCGAACGGGAATGTTTTGCAGGTTCGGCTCGGACGAGGAGAGGCGGCCCGTCGTGGTGGCCGCAAGCGCATAGGAGGTGTGGACCCGTTTGGTCTCGGGATGCTGGTAGGAGGGAAGCGCATCGGTGTAGGTCGAGCGCAGCTTGGTGAGCTGGCGCCAGTCGAGAATCTTCTGCGGCAGCTCATAACCCTGCTCGGCCAGATCCTCGAGGATGCTCGCGCCCGTGGCCCAGGCGCCGGTCGCGGTCTTCGTCGCGCCAGGCATGCCGAGCACACCGAAGAGAATGTCGCCCAACTGCTTGGGCGAGCCCACGTTGAAGGGCTGGCCTGCCAGTTCCTGGATCTCGGCCTCGAGCGCTGCGGCGCTCTGTGCAAATTCGCCCGAAAGGCGGGAGAGGATCGAACGGTCGATCGAGATGCCCCGGCGCTCCATCGACGCCAGGACCGGCACCATGGGCCGCTCCAGCGTCTCATAGACCGTCGTCATGCCTTCGGCCGCCAGCCTTGGTTTCAGCGCGCGCCACAGGCGGAGCGTGACGTCGGCATCCTCCGCCGCATAGGCGGTGGCCTTGTCGATCGCCACGCGGTCGAAGGTGATGCGCGCCTTGCCCTTGCCGGTGACGTCGTCGAACTTGATCGGCGTGTGGCCGAGCCATTTCTCCGAGAGCGGATCCATGCCATGCGTGCCGCGCCCGGCATCGAGCACGTAGGAAATCAGCATGGTGTCGTCGAACGGCGCGACCTCGATGCCGTAGCGCGCCAGGATCAGCCAGTCATATTTGAGGTTCTGCGCGATCTTCAGGATCGCCGGATCTTCGAGGACCGGCTTCAGGATCGCCAGTGCCTCGTTGATCGGAATCTGACCCGGCAGCAGCCCCTCGGTGAAGAGCCCGTCACCCGCGCCGCGATGGGCGAGCGGGATGTAGCAGGCTTCATCAGGCGCGAGCGCGAGCGAGACCCCGACCAGATCGGCCTGCATCGGGTCGAGCGAGGTCGTCTCCGTATCGACGGCGACGACGCCGATCTCGGCCGCGCGCTCCATCCAGTCGCGCAGGCGATCGGCGGAGACCACGGTCTCGTAGCGGGCGCGGTCGATCGGATGAGCGCGCGCCTCGTTCAGCCGGGCATGGACGAGCTGCGATGGCGCCAATCCCGCAGGATCGGGTTCACGCGGCGACTGGGCCGCATCGGATGAGGGCGGGGCGCCCACTTCGCCGGAAGCGGCCGCCGGTCCGAAATCCAGCGCCGGTGCGGCTGCCCCCGCTGTTGCCGCCGAGGCGATCTCGGGATCGGGCGCGACGGCCGAGGATTCGACGCCGGTCGCCGCCGCGACGCGGCCGGTCAGCGTCGAGAATTCGAGCGCCTTCAGGAAGCGGATCAGCCGCACGCCATCGATGGAGCGCACGCCGAGGCGATCAATCGGTTCATTGAGCGGCACATTGCGGTCGAGCGTCACGAGGCGCATGGAAATGCGCGCCTGCTCGGCGAAGTTTATCAGCGCTTCGCGCCGCTTCGGCTGCTTGATTTCGCCGGCGCGCGCCAGCAGCGTTTCGAGATCGCCATATTCGTCGATCAGCTGCGCGGCCGTCTTGATACCGATGCCCGGCACGCCGGGAACATTGTCGACGGAATCGCCGGCGAGCGCCTGGATGTCGACGACCTTGTCCGGCGTGACGCCGAACTTCTCGAACACCTCTTCGCGGCCGATCGTCTTGCCCTTCATCGTATCGAGCATGAGCACGCCCGGCCCGATCAGCTGCATCAGATCCTTGTCGGAGGCGACGATGGTGACGTCGGCGCCTGCCTCGACCGCGAGGCGCGCATAGGTCGCGATCAGGTCGTCCGCTTCGAAGCCCTTCTGCTCGATGCAGGCGACGTTGAAGGCGTGCACGGCCTTGCGGATCATGCCGAATTGCGGCCGCAGATCCTCCGGCGGCTCGGGACGCTGCGCCTTGTACAGATCATAGATCTGGTTGCGGAAGGTCGCCGCCGAATGGTCCAGCACCACGGCGAGATGGGTCGGCTTGACGCCGACCTCATTGGCTTCCTTGAGCAGCTTCCACAGCATGTTGCAGAAACCCGCAACCGCGCCGACGGGCAGCCCGTCGGACTTGCGCGTCAGCGGCGGCAAGGCGTGGTAGGCGCGGAAGATGTAGGACGAGCCATCGACGAGGAAAACGTGGTCACCCTGCCGGACGGGCCGTGTCGGCACGGCCTGGTCGGGGGCGGACGGGGCGGTTTGGATCGGTTCGGACATGGGCGGGACTATGCCTTCCGTCATGCCGTTTGGCTATGGGGTCTGAGGCCCGCCATCCGCTCATCCCGCCTCAGATCGTGATCGCGCCAATCGCGAGGCCGTAGATCGCGGCGAGCGCGCCGATCAGCGCGAGCGCGAAAAGCCCGCGCTCGACGGCGGTGAAAACCGGCTGCCCCTGTTCGCGACGCGCGATGAAGAACAGCGTCGTGCCGGGCGCGTAGATGATCGCAGAGAGCAGCAGATATTTGAGGCCGCCGGCATAGATGAGCCCCGCGGCATAGATAGCGGCGATGATCGCGCGGGTGAGGTCGACCGAGCGCGCCTTGGCCTCGCCCGCATAGGTCTCGCCCGTCCATGCGAGCTTCACCGCGTAGGCGCCGACCAGCAGATAGGGGATCAGGATCATCGAACTGGTGAGCTTCAATGCCAGCAGGAAAGCCTGCTCGGCAAAGAGCGTCAGGATCAGGAATATCTGGACGAGGCTGTTGGTGAGCCACAGCGCCGCCGCCGGTACATGATTGTCGTTCTCGCGCGCCAGGAAGGAGGGCATGCTCTTCATCCGCGCAGCCGAGAATAGCACCTCGGCTGCGAGCAGTGACCAGGAGAGGTAGGCGCCGAGCACCGAAATGATCAGGCCGACGCTGACGAAGACGGCGCCCCAGCGCCCGACCACCGCCTGCAGCACGCCAGCCATGGACGGGTTGCGCAGATTGGCGAGCTCCGGCCGCAGCAGCACGCCATAAGAGAGCATCGTCACCAGCACGAGCAGGCAGAGCACGCCGAGAAAGCCGAGCACGGTGGCGAGGCCGACATCGCGGCGGTCGCGGGCATAGCGCGAATAGACGCTGGCGCCCTCGATACCGACGAAGACGAAGACGGTCACGAGCATGGTGCCGCGCACCTGCGCGAAGATGCTGCCGAACGAGGCCGTCTCGCCGCCCCAGAAATTGGCGGCGAAGATATCGGCCTTGAAGCCGACAGCGACGAAAACGAGGAAGATCAGGATCGGGATGATCTTCGCCACGGTCACGATCGTGTTGAGCGAGGCGGCCTGCCGGACGCCGCGCAGGATCATGAAATGCACGGTCCACAGGATGACGGAGGAGACCGCGACGGCCGGAACCGTGTTGCCGTCGCCGAAGATCGGGAAGATCGCGCCGAGCGTCGACTTGATCAGCACGAAATAGGAGACATTGCCGAGGCATCCCACGGTCCAGTAGCCGAGCGCCGATGCGAAGCCGGGATAATTGCCGAAGCCGGCCTTCGCATAGGCATAGATGCCGGAATCGAGATCCGGTTTGCGCATCGATAGGGTCTGGAAAACCAGGGCCAGCATCAGCGTGCCGAAGCCGGCGATCGTCCACGCGACCAGGGCTCCGAGCCCGCCCGTGGCGTGGCCGAATGTCTGCGGCAGGGAGAATATGCCGGCCCCGACCATGGAACCGACCACCATGGCGCTCAGCGCCGGCAGCGAGAGCTTCTGTTCCGCCGAACCCGACATCGCTTCCCCTCGCTGGATGGCGTTGCCAGGCCTTCGCGGCGCCGCTCGCCATTCTCCATGTTCCCGCAACGGCGCGCACATCAACTTGCGCGCGTCCCGGTGCGGGACTCACTGCTGGCGAGTATGTCTCAGGATGGGCGGGTTTTCTATTCGGGGCCGAGCGGGCAGCCGGCGCCTTGGCGCGGTCCTGCCCGGCGATATCAGTCCTTGGAGAGGCGGCGGATGTTCGCCCTGACCTTGCTGCGGTAGCTCTTGACGATCGCGTCGGACGAATGACCTGCGAGCAGGCGATTGCCGGAATGGATGGCGGCCTCCACCTTTTCCGTCACCATCAGCATGGCTTCTTTTTCAGCACCTTGGCCACCGAGGGCCATCTTCATCGTTCTGAGCCAGATCACCTGTTGGGATTCAACGGTGAGCATGGTGAGATTGAGCCAGGATTTGAACAACCGTATCTCCAGCGGCAACGGGCCAGGCGTGCCCATCGCCATGTTTGAGGATCGCCGTAGCGCGGACGCAAACGTCCGTGCCGGCAAAAGGTTCAAGCCGCCCCGGTCTTGATTGTCATTGCATGTAAGGGATGGAGCATCCGCGTCTCAGGCAGGCAGGGAACTGGGGTTCCCCGTCGTCGGGCTCTGGCCCGAAGCCAACGAACACTACGCTTTCGCCTCGGCCGATACCAATCAATTCAGCGCGCGGGCGAAGCCCGGAATCGAGGATGCCGGAGAGCTCGACGAGCCTTTCCGTGCACAATTGATGAATTCAACTCACAAGCGTTCGTCCGGACGCCGGGATTATCGCGCAGGGTGCCCTCGCCGATATTCCGCTCCAACATCAACCCATCGAAAGAGAACGCCCGGACCGCGCGTGTCGCGGTCGGGCGGCCCCGGTGCCATCATGCCTCTCGCCCTCTTTGCCCTGACGATCGCAGCCTATGCGATCGGCACGACGGAATTCGTCATCGTCGGATTGCTGCCGACCGTCGCCAACGATCTCGGCATAACGCTCCCGCTCGCCGGGCTGATCGTCAGCGTCTATGCGCTCGGCGTCACATTCGGCGCGCCCATATTGACCGCCCTGACCGGTGGGCTCGGCCGCAAGCCCCTGCTGCTCGGGCTGATGACGCTCTTCATCATCGGCAACGCCGCCGCGGCGCTCGCGCCCAACTACGAAATGCTGCTGGTCGCGCGCGTCATCTCGGCCTTCGCCCATGGCGTCTTCTTCTCCGTCGGCTCGACCATCGCCGCCGATCTGGTGCCGGAAAACCGCCGTGCCTCCGCGATCGCGATGATGTTCATGGGGCTGACGGTCGCCATCGTCACCGGCGTTCCGCTCGGTACGTTGATCGGCCAGACCTTCGGTTGGCGCGCCACCTTCTGGGCTGTCTCGGGGCTCGGCCTCGTCGCCTTTGCTGGTATCGCCCTGCTGCTGCCCTCCAACCTCGCCAGGGCGCCGGCCGTCAGCCTGCTCCAGCAGGTGCGCGTTCTCGGCAGCGGCCGCCTGCTTCTGGTCTACGCCATGACCGCGCTCGGCTATGGCGGAACCTTCGTCGCCTTCACCTATCTCGCCTCGATCATCGAGCAGATCACCGGCTTCTCGTCGGAGAGCGTCAGCCTCATCCTAGTCCTCTACGGCATCGCGATCGCGATCGGCAACATCGTCGGTGGCCGCGTGGCGGACCACAATCCGGTGAAGGCCCTGACCGTGCTCTTTGCCCTTCAGGCTGCGGTGCTGCTGCTCTTCACCTTCACCGCGACATCGCCGGTGCTGGCAGTCGTGACGCTGGCCGCTCTCGGCTTTCTCTCCTTCGCCAATGTGCCCGGCCTGCAGCTCTATGTCGTCCAGCTCGCCAAGGTTCATCGGCCGAATGCGGTCGACGTCGCCTCGGCGCTCAACATCGCGGCCTTCAACCTCGGTATTGCGCTCGGCGCGTGGGTTGGCGGATTGGTCGTGGCCTCGCCGCTCGGCCTTGGAGCGACGCCGGCTGTCGGCGCAGTCCTCGTGGCCGCCGCGCTGCTGCTGACCTGGCGCAGCGGTGCGCTCGACCGCCGGCCGGAGCCGATCGCCCAGCCAGCCTGAGCCAGTTGAAGGCGCTGGGCCGGGACGATGTCTCAGCCCAGCGCCTTTCGCATGAACATGCGCTGTTCGACCGGAAGGCTCATATCCCGCTCGCGGGCGTGCAGCAGATGAAAGGCGGGCGTCCAGTCCGCCCGGGCGACTTCGGCAAAGCCGAGCCGGGCATAGAACGGGCCGTTCCAGGGCACATGGCGAAAGGTCGAGAGCGTCAGTGCCGGGAGGCCGCATTCGATCGCATGAGCCTCGATGCTCGTCACCAATTGGCGACCGAGCCCGCGCCGGCCGTGATGTGGATCGACGGACAGCTCGTAGAGATGGAGCGCGTCGTCGAGAATGCCCGCTAGCGCGAGCCCGACGGGCTGGTCGGCCGCGTCGACGGCTACTGCGATCCGGCCATGTCGAAGCACAGCGCGGAGGAAGTGCGGATCGCTCGGCTCGCCATCGGCGATATCGTCGAGCCCCACCAGACGGAACAGCGCCGCCGCGCGATATTCGATCGTCCGCAGCCGCTCGAGATCGTCCGCGCGGGCCGGGCGGATCGCATAGGTCACGGCATCAGGCCGTGGCGCGGCCGAGAAGGTGGGCCGTCGCCGCCACGACATCGCTCTGCCGCATCAGGCTCTCGCCGACGAGATAGGTGTTGATGCGGATCGCCGCGAGCCGGGCAATGTCGGCGGGCGTGAAGATGCCGCTCTCGCCGATGATGATGCGGTCATCCGGCACCATCGGCGCCAGCCGCTCCGAGGTCTCCAGCGTCGTCTCGAAGGTGCGCAGATTGCGGTTATTGATGCCGATCAGCGGCGAGGAAAGCTTCAGCGCGCGCTCGAGTTCGGCCTCGTCATGCACCTCAACCAGCACATCCATGCCGAGATTCAAAGCAACGTCTTCCAGCGAGCGGGCGACATCGTCCGAAACGGCGGCCATGATGATCAGGATGCAATCGGCGCCCCAAGCGCGCGCCTCATAGACCTGATAGTCCTCGAACAGGAAGTCCTTGCGCAGCGCCGGCAGGGTCACCGCCTCGCGCGCGGCGACGAGATATTCCGGCGCGCCCTGGAAATAGGGCGCATCCGTCAGCACCGAGAGGCAGGCGGCGCCGCCCTGCTCATAGGCGCTCGCCAGCGCTGGCGGATCGAAATCGGGGCGGATCAGGCCCTTGGACGGACTGGCCTTCTTGATCTCGGCGATCAGGGCCGGTTCGCCGGCGGCGATCCTGCGGCGAAGCGCGGCGGCAAAGCCGCGTGCCGGCGCCGCATCGCGGGCGCGGGCGACGATCTCGGTCGGGCGAACGCGCTCCATCGCGAGCGCGATTTCGCCGCGCTTGGTCGTCTCGATCTGCGCCAGAATATCGGTCATGAGCCTATCCGTTGGTGACGGCGACGAGACGGTCGAGCCGTTCATGCGCACGCCCTTCATCGATCGAGAGCGCCGCCATGGCGACGCCCTGCGCCAGCGAGGAGGCGCGGCCGGCTACGATGAGGGTCGCCGCCGCGTTGAGGAGGACGGTATCGCGATAGGCGCCGCGCGCGCCATTGAGCACACCGCGGAGCGCCGCCGCATTATAGACCGCATCGCCGCCCTTGATCGCCTCGATGGGCGAGACGGGCAGGCCGACTTCGCCGGGCTCGATCGTGAAGGTCTCGATCTTGCCTTCGGTGAGCGCCGCCACCTTCGTCGGTCCGGCGGTGGTGATCTCGTCGACGCCGCCGGCGCCGTGCACGATCCAGGCCGATTCCGAGCCGAGCGCTGCCAGCACATGGGCGAGGGGTTCGACCCATTCGGCCGCATAGACGCCGACCAGCTGGCGCTTGACGCCGGCGGGATTGGAGAGCGGGCCGAGCAGGTTGAAGATCGTCCGCGTCCCGAGTTCCACACGCGCGGGGCCGACATGCTTCATCGCGGAATGATGCGCCGGCGCGAACATGAAGCCGATACCGGCCTCCCGGATAGCGCGCGAGATCGTGGCCGGCGGAATGTCGACATTGACGCCGAGCGCCATCAGCACGTCGGCGGCGCCCGATCTGGAGGAGAGCGCTCGATTGCCATGCTTGGCGACGGGCACACCCGCGCCGGCCACGACAAAGGCCGAAGCGGTGGAGATATTGTAGGTGTGCGAGCCGTCGCCGCCGGTGCCGACGACGTCGATGGCACCTTCCGGCGCCTCCACGGTCGTCATCTTGGCGCGCATGGTCGCGACCGCGCCAGTGATCTCGTCCACGGTTTCGCCGCGCACGCGAAGCGCCATCAGGAAGCCGCCGATCTGCGCCGGTGTCGCTTCGCCGGACATGATCACGTCAAAGGCGTCTTCGGCCTCGGGCCGGCTCAGCGCCTTGCCCGCAGCAACCTTGGCGATATGAGACTTAAAATCGCTCATGCTGCCCTCGCTCAAGCGACCGAGCGGGCTGCGCGATGGCGCGCATTCCACTCCGAGGCGAGATCGAGGAAGTTCTTCAGCATGAGATGGCCATGCTCGGAGGCTATGCTCTCCGGGTGGAACTGCACGCCATGCATCGGCAGCGACTTGTGCATCGCGCCCATGACGACGCCGTCCTCGGATTCGGCCGTGATCTCCAGCACCTCGGGCATGGTTTCGCGCTTCACCGTCAGCGAATGATAGCGCGTCGCTTGGAACGGCCCGTTGATGCCGCGGAAGACGCTCTTGCCGGTATGGGTGATGGTCGAGATCTTGCCGTGCATCTGCGAGGGGGCGCGGATCACGTCGCCGCCCATGGCCTGGCCGATCGCCTGATGGCCGAGGCAGACGCCGAAGATCGGAATGGTGGAACCGGCGCGTTCGATCAGGTCGAGGCAGATGCCCGCCTCGTTCGGCGTGCAGGGGCCCGGCGAAAGCACGATGCCCTCCGGATCGAGCGCCATGACTTCGTCGACGGTGATCTTGTCGTTGCGGCGGACGATCAGCTTCGCGCCGAGTTCACCCAGATAGTGGACGAGGTTGTAGGTGAAGCTGTCGTAATTATCGATGACGAGAAAGGCCATTTTCTTATGCTTCCTCCGTTCGATTATTGACCGCGCCCGGCCTGGGACGCGAACTTTACAGCTTCCTCGGCCGCACGGAAGAGCGCGCGGGCCTTGGCGATGCATTCCTGATGCTCGCTTTCGGGCACCGAGTCGGCGACCACGCCGGCACCGGCCTGCGCATACATCTTGCCGTCCTTCACGATCGAGGTCCTGAGCACGATGCAGGTGTCCATGGCGCCATCGGCCGAGAAATAGCCGACGCAGCCGGCATAGATGCCGCGCTTCTCGACTTCGAGCTCGTCGATAATCTCCATCGCCCGAACCTTCGGCGCGCCGGAAACCGTGCCGGCCGGGAAGCCGGCGGCCAGCGCGTCCAGCATGTCGTATTCGGAGGAGAGCCGGCCGATCACATTCGAGACGATGTGCATGACCTGGCTGTAATATTCGAGGAAGAACTTATCCGTGACCTTGACCGTCCCGATCTCCGAGACGCGGCCGACATCATTGCGGCCGAGGTCCAGCAGCATCAGGTGCTCGGCCAGTTCCTTCGGATCGGCCAGCAGCTCGGCGGCGAGCGCCTTGTCCTGCTCCGGCGTTGCGCCGCGACGGCGCGTGCCGGCGATCGGGCGGATCGTCACTTCGCCGTCCCGAACACGGACCAGAATTTCCGGGCTCGATCCGGCCACGGCAAAGTCGCCGAAATCGAGGAAATAGAGGAAAGGCGAGGGGTTGGTTCGTCGGAGCGCGCGATAGAGCGCGAAGGGCGGCAGCGTGAAAGGTGCCTCGAAGCGCTGCGACAGCACGACCTGGAAGATGTCGCCGGCCGCGATGTACTCCTTCGCCTTTGCCACCATCTCCAGATAGCGCTCATGCGGCGTGTTCGAGACGACGGGCACGTCGAGATCGACATCCGTGGGATCGGCCGAGCGATGCAACGGGCCTTCCAGCGTGTCGACGACGCCGGTTAGCCGCTCGACGGCGCGCGCATGCGCCTGGCTAGCCGTCACGCCCGGCTCGGGGCGGATCGGTGTCACGATGGTGATTTCGTCCTTGATCGCGTCGAACACGACCATGACCGTCGGCCGCATCATGATGGCGTCGGGTACATCGAGTGCCGCCGGATTGGGCGGACCCAGATCCTCCATCTGGCGGACCATGTCATAGCCGAGATAGCCGAAAATGCCGGCCGACATCGGCGGCAGGCTCTCCGGCAGCTCGATATGCGATTGCGCGATCAGCGTCCGCAGCGCATCGAGCGACTTGCCCTCGATCGGCTCGAAACGATCGCGGTCCGTCGATGGCGAGCGGTTGATCTCGGCGCGATCGGCGAAGGCGCGGAAGAGCAGGTCCGGCTCGATGCCGATCATCGAATAGCGGCCGCGCACGGCGCCGCCCTCGACCGATTCCAGCAGGAAGCTGTTGATGCGGCCCGCGGAGAGCTTGAGCATGGCGGAGACCGGTGTCTCCAGATCCGCGACCATCCGCGTCCAGACGACCTGGGCGCGTCCATCGTCATAGGTGCGCGCAATCGTCTCCGGCGACGGCTCGATCAACATGATGTCAGTCCATTTGATTGGCAGGCTCGGCGAGCCTGATTGGAAATACGAGGTAATCTCGGTGAGGCAGTTTCGTCATTCCCGTTTGAGCGGGAAGGGCGATCAACGCCATCGCCAAGCCCCCCGCCAATCCACGCCAAGCGGCCAGCCGCGCACTTGCCGAAGGCAAGTTGCCGCGAGAGAGCCGTTGAGAGGATGGCGGAGCGACATCGTTTCCAATCGATCCCTTAGGACGCGCCAATGACCTGCTGCAGCTTGGTCTGGTTCACCGTGGCGCCAAGCTCGTTCTGCAGCTCGGTCACATATTGCTGCAAAAGATCATTCTGCATCGCATCCGCGAGCTGCTGCGTCAATGCCGCACGCGAAGCGTCATTCGCCAGATATGGCGTATCGTCGATCGCTTCAACCTGGAGAACGATCTGGTCGCCATCATTGGGGCCCGGAACGGCCGCCGCCGTGCCGACGGGGCCGGCAAACGCCGCCTTGAGCGCGTCGACGGAGAGGTCTGCCGGCGGCTTGGTGCCGCGCGTCAGCTTCTGCGCGGTCACGACGGGCAGGTTGAACGAAGCGGCGACGGCGTCGAGCGTCTCGCCCTTGGCAAGCCGTTCCTTCGCCTCCTTGGCCTTGGCGGCCAGGCGGTCGGCGATGGTCGCCTTGGTCCAGGCGGCCGCGACCTTGTCCTTGACCTCGTCCAGTGGACGGTCATGGGCGGGCGAAATGTCGGTCACGTTGAACCAGACGGTGCCGCCGTCATCGGTCTGCAACGCGGCATTGTCGATGCCGACATCGCTCTCGAACGCCGCCTTGAGCAGGGCCGCCTGCACCGGAATGTCGGCGACGGCATTGCCCGACGCATCCTTGCCGGACTGGTCGACGCTGATCGTCTGCACGGTCAGCTTGTTGTTCTTGGCGATCTCGTCGAGCGTCGCGCCACCGGCGCGGGCATCCTCGATCGAATCGCGCAGGTTGGCCATGTCGTTGCGCGCGGCCGTCAGGGCGAGCGTCTTCTTGATCTCGTCCTTGACGCTGTCGAACGGCTTGACGCTGGCGGGCGAGACATCGGTCACATGGACGATGACCGGACCGAAGCTACCCGCGATCACGTCGCTGGTCGCGTTCGGCGCGAGCGCGAAGGCCGCGTCGGCCACGGCCGGGTCGATCAGCTTGTCCTTCGTCACGACGCCGAGATCAGCATCGGAAATCTGCTTGCCGGCCGCAGTGAGGGCGGCCTCGAAGGTCTCGCCGCCCTTGATCTGGTCGGCCGTCGCCTTCGCGGTGCTCGCATCGGTGAAGACGAACTGGAACACGTGGCGCGTTTCGGGCGTCGTGAACTGGGCGGCGTTGGCGTCGTAATATTTCTGCGCGTCGGCGTCGGTGATGTCCTCCGGGCGGGAGACATCGGCCGGCGTCATCTTGAGGATCGAGATCGTGCGCAGTTCAGGCGCGCGCCAGTTGGCCTTGTTGTCGTTGTAATAGGCCGTCAACTCGTCCTGGTTCGGCGCCGCGACATCGGTGACGAGCGTCGTCGGCATGACGATGTAGCGGATGGTGCGGGCCTGCGTCTGATAGGTGTGCAGCGCCTGCGACAGCGCCACCGGCACGGTCGCGCCGCCGGAAATGCTGTCGGCGATCTGCTTGCGCTTCTCGACGGCCTGCCGCTCGAGCACGTAATCGTCCTCGTTCAGTCCGTTCGAGCGCAGCAGCTCGACGAAATAGGCGCGGTCGAACGTGCCAGAGGGGCCGTTGAAGGCCGGGTCATGCGCGATCTCGCGCACCAGCGTATCCTGCGAGACGCCGAGCGACAGCGTGTTGGCCTGATCATCCAGGGCGGCTTCGGTCACGAGCCGGCCGAGAACCTGGTTCGGCAGGCCGAAGGCACGCGCCTGGTCCGGCGTGACCTGCTGTCCGAGCTGGCGGCTCAGGTTCTGCAGTTCGCGGCGATAGGCCCGGTCGAAGCTGACGGCCGATATCTCGGTGCTGCCGACCTGGGCGACGTAATTGCCGCCAATGCCGGTCAGCGCGCCGGCGACACCCCACACGCCAAAACTCACGATGAGCAGGACTATGAAAATCTGTGCCACCCAGCCGGAGGCATATTTGCGCATCGTATTGAGCATAGGGGTCCTCTAACGCGCGGGATCGTACCGGCCCCGCTTCGAGCGCGCGATCATAGAAAGGTGCCCCGCGCGGAGCAAGGCAAAGCGGCAAACATTGAAAACATGTCATGTTGAGCTTAGTCTAGTCAGACCAGACTAAGGAGAGCTGCCGTGACCAAGGTCAATATGCTCGAAGCCAAGACCCACCTGTCGCGCCTTGTGGAGGCGATCGAGAACGGCAGCGAGAAGGAAGTGATCATCGCGCGCAACGGCAAGCCGGTCGCGCGGCTGGTGCCGATCGAGGCTCAGCCTACCCGGGGCAAGCGGCGCCTCGGCGCGCTTGCGGGCAAGTATCCGGATATGACGCTCGAACAGTTCAACGCCGACGACGAACTCATCGCCCGGATGTTCAACGGAGACGCCGAGTGAGGCTGATCGTCGATACGCATATCCTGATCTGGATGATCCTCTCGCCACATCTCCTGCCGCCGGCGGCAAAGGCGATCATCGAGGACGAATCGAATGACGTCATCGTTTCGGTCGTCAGCCTGTGGGAGGTGGCGATCAAGCGACGGCTGGGGCGGGCGAGCGCTCCTGCCGCCTCGACGCAGACCTTTCTCGAGGAATGCGCAGCCATCAACGTCGCGATACTGCCTGTCGCCGCGCAACACGCATTGTCCGTCGAGACTTTGCCGCTTCTCCATGGGGACCCGTTCGATCGTCTCATTGTCGCGCAGGCGATTTCGGAGCAGGTGCATCTCTTGACACACGATCGACATCTGGCGGGCTATAGCGACCTCGTCATGTACATCTGAATCGGAACCTCCCTCATGCCCAGCCTGAAGCCGCTCGTCGCCGGCAATTGGAAAATGAACGGCCTCAAGGCCTCCGCCGCGGAGCTCGGCAAGATCATGTCCGGCTATGGCACGGACCTCAAAGGCAAGGTCGAGCTCGCCATCTGCCCGCCCGCGACGCTGCTGTCGACCTTCGCGGTCGTGGCGCTCGGTTCGAAACTCGCGATCGGCGCGCAGGATTGCCATGCCAAGGCGAGCGGTGCCCATACAGGCGACCTTTCGGCCGAGATGATCGCCGACACGGGCGCGACCCATGTCATTGTCGGCCATTCCGAGCGGCGCACCGATCATGCGGAGACCGACGCCCAGGTCCGCGCCAAGGCTGAAGCCGCCTGGCGGGCCGGCCTCGTCGCGATTCTCTGCATCGGCGAGACAGAATCAGAGCGGCGCGGCGGCACGACGCTCGATGTGATCGATCATCAGCTCGCGGGCTCGGTGCCGGAGGGCTCGACCGCCGCCAATCTCGTCATCGCCTATGAGCCCGTCTGGGCCATCGGCACCGGTCTTACGCCGTCGAATGACGATATTGCCGAGGTCCACGCCCATATCCGCAAGCGTCTCGCTGCGCGTTTTGGCGCAGAGGGGGAGGGCGTCCGCATCCTCTATGGTGGCTCGGTCAAGCCGAGCAATGCGGCCGAAATCCTGAAGATTGGCGATGTGAACGGCGCTCTCGTCGGTGGCGCGAGCCTCAAGGCCGACGACTTTCTGGCCATCGCCGCCGCCTACGCCTGACGTCCCGGCCGGGCGCCACCGTTGCGTGCGCGTCCGGCATTCCCATATGAGGACCTTGCGGCACTGGAAACGATCGGATCGATCGTGTACAAGGCGCCAAATTCAGGTTCCTGATCAGAGTCATCGATGCAGACAGTTATCATCGTGATCCACCTCATGGTGGTCGTCGCGCTCGTTGCCGTTGTTTTGTTGCAGCGCTCGGAGGGCGGTGCGCTCGGCATCGGCGGGGGCGGCGGTTTCATGACCGCGCGTGGCTCGGCCAATATTCTCACCAGAACGACGGCGATTCTGGCGGCGGCGTTCTTCGTGACGTCGATCGCGCTGACATTGCTGACGCGCTTCGGTGACCGTCCGGCTTCGATCCTCGATCGGATTCAGGGCCAGTCGACCTCGGTGCCGGCAAATTCGGGCCAGGGCATTCTCGACCAGCTTCCCGGTCGCAAGACCACGGCGCCGGCAGACGGGGCCGCGGCGCCTGCCAGCGGCACGGCCGTGCCGACGAATGGTGTGCCGGCAACGGGCACCGCGCCGGCTCCGGCGGCCACGACACCGGCAACGCCCGCCGCTCCGGCGACGCCTGCCCCGGCACCCGCTGCTCCTGCGGCGCCTGTGGTTCCGAGCACGCAGTAAGCGCGCTCATCGGTTCAGATTGAACGTCGCCGTGCGATCTCGTGCGGCGACGTTTTATTTGAGCCCATTTGAATAGTAATGTGCGCAAGTCTGTCGAACTCCGACGACGGCTTGCTTTTGTCGAAGCGAATCGTTGGATCGGAGGCTAAGGTCAAAGCCCATGGCGCGGTACGTATTCATCACCGGCGGCGTGGTTTCCTCCCTCGGCAAGGGCATTGCTTCGGCAGCCCTTGGAGCAATGCTCCAGTCACGAGGTTACAAGGTCCGCCTGAGGAAACTCGATCCCTATCTCAATGTCGATCCGGGCACGATGAGCCCGTATCAGCATGGCGAGGTTTTCGTCACCGATGACGGCGCCGAGACCGATCTCGACCTCGGCCATTACGAGCGCTTTACGGGTCGCCCAGCCTCGAAGGCCGACTCGGTCACGACCGGCAAGATCTACCAGGAGATCATCACCAAGGAGCGCCGCGGTGACTATCTCGGCGGCACGGTGCAGGTCATCCCGCACGTCACCGACGCGATCAAGTCCTTCGTCCTCTCGGGCAATGACGATGTCGATTTCGTGCTCTGCGAGATCGGTGGCACCGTCGGCGATATCGAGGCGATGCCGTTCCTGGAAGCGATCCGCCAGATCGGTAACGACCTCCCGCGCGATCACGTCGTCTATATCCACCTGACGCTGCTGCCCTATATTCCGAGCGCAGGCGAACTGAAGACCAAGCCGACGCAGCATTCCGTCAAGGAATTGCGCTCGATCGGCATCCAGCCCGATATCCTGCTCTGCCGCAGCGATCGCCCGATCCCCAAGGAGGAGCGGCGCAAGCTCTCGCTCTTCTGCAATGTCCGCGAATCGGCCGTGATCCAGGCGCTCGACGTTGCGCATATCTATGATGTGCCGACCGCCTATCACGCCGAGGGGCTCGATACCGAGGTTCTGGCCGCGTTCGGCATCACCGGCTCGCCGGCGCCGAATCTCGACAAGTGGAAGGCGCTGACCAGCAAGATCCGCAATCCGGAGGGCGAGGTCACGATCGCCGTCGTCGGCAAATATACCGGCCTCAAGGACGCGTATAAGTCGCTGATCGAGGCGCTGCAGCATGGCGGCATCGCCAACACCGTGAAGGTCAATATCGACTGGATCGAGAGCGAGATCTTCGAGAAGGAAGATCCGGCGCCCTATCTGGAGCGCGTCAACGGCATTCTGGTGCCCGGCGGTTTCGGCGAGCGCGGGTCGGAAGGCAAGATCATGGCAGCGGGCTTCGCGCGTCGTCGCAAGGTGCCCTATTTCGGCATCTGCTTCGGCATGCAGATGGCCGTGATCGAAGCTTCGCGCAGCCTTGCCGGCATCGAGCATGCGAGCTCGACCGAATTCGGCCCGACCGACGAGCCGGTCGTCGGCCTGATGACCGAATGGCTGAAGGGTAACATGCTCGAAAAGCGCCATTCGGCCGGCGATCTCGGCGGCACGATGCGCCTCGGCGCCTATGCGGCGAAGCTGGAGCCCGGCTCGCGGATCGCCAAGATCTATGGCTCCACGGACATTTCCGAGCGCCATCGCCACCGCTATGAAGTTAATATCGACTACAAGGATCGGCTCGAGGCCTGCGGCATGCATTTCGCCGGCATGTCGCCGGATGGCGTCCTGCCGGAGACGGTCGAGTTTCTCGACCATCCCTGGTTCATCGGCGTGCAGTACCATCCCGAGCTGAAATCGCGGCCGCTCGAGCCGCATCCGCTGTTCGCGTCGTTCATCGCGGCAGCGGTGGAGCAGGCGCGCCTCGTCTGAGAGGCGCGCGACGCTCTATATGATCTCGCTTCAGCCGCCGGTCTTGCAACCGTCTGCGATCGGCTTGCCCGCCATGCGATCCTCGATCCACGGCACATAGAGCGACGCCGAGGCACCCGGCGTCGAGAAGTGCGTCTGCGCGCCGTCGAGCTGCACGCGCGTGACGTTGCCGCCGAGGCCACACATCTGCTTGCGATAGAGCTCGCCCATCACCGGCGGCACCACGGTGTCGGCCGTGCCCCAATAAATGATGACCGGCGCCACCGGCTTGACCGGGTCGACGCTGCCCTTGAGCAGGGATTGCGACCAGGCGAGCGCATTGGCCGGCTTGGCGCGCAGCAGCGTCTTGTAGTCGCTGCCGATATTGAAGCTCAGCGTATCCGACGTCGCGTGCATGCATTTCTGCGAGACGACCGCATCGATCAGCTTGGCGCCTTCATCGGTGAAGAGGTCGGTCAGCTCAAGGCCGGGGAAGGCCGCCTGGCTGCCCCACATCAGCATGACGAAGTGGGAAAAGTTGAAGATGTTGTCGGAGAAGGTCGTCGCGAGACCGCCCATCAACGCCTCTGCCGTCGCCTCGTCGGTCGGGACGGAGGTTGCCGCCGCGGCGACATCGTCCGGCGCCAGGGCGACCAGGCCGACGATGTCGATGCCGTCGGCTGCCGTTCCCTTGGCGGCGATATAGTCGCCGAGGCTTGCGGCGGCCAGCGTCGCGCCGCCGCCCTGCGACCAGCCATAGATCGCGGCCTTCTTACCGGCACCCGTCTGCTGCATCGAAGCAACCGCGCGGATCGAATTGATCACGTCGCGGCCATTGGTCGAAGCAACCGCATATTGGTGCTTTCCGCCGCCCCCGAGGCCCTGATAGTCGGTTCCGACGACGACATATCCCTTCGCGATGAACTCCGCGACGCTGGGCAGGCCGTAATCGGTCCAGGAATTGCCGCCGACGAGGAAATACTGGTTCAGCTCCCGCGCCGGATCGAACACCTGGGAGGGACCGCAATTCTGCGCCGTGCCGGTCGTGCCATGGGCCCAGGCGACCACCGGGCGGCCTCCCTCGGGCGCCGCGCCGGTCGGGGCGACGACCAGCCCGGTCGAGATCGTCTTGGCGCCTGCGACATCCGACGAGACATAAGCGATCCGCCAGGCCTTGGCGCCGGGGATGCTGGTCTCGACGGGTTCGCTCTTGAGCACCGTGCCCAGAACACCGTCCGGCTTGAGCGCGCCCACAGCCTGGTAGAATGGCGGCACGGCAACGTCTGCCGAGGCCGGACGGCCGGCAGCCAGGAACAGGCCGATGACGCAGAGACTCATGACTGCAATTCGATTTCGCACGGAATGCTCCCCCATGATCTCGACCGCTCACCGTTGGCTGCGCGCGGTTCTGGCCCGTTCGACGGACAGATCCGCGACAATGGCCGGATTCGAGCTTCATCACGGCGGTCCCCAAGCGTCAAGGATGGCCAGCGACGACGCCGAAGACATGGTTAGGTGGAAGCGGTTGAACTAGAGCGCGAGCCGGGGCAGGACGCCTATGGGATTGCGGACCAGTTCCGTCAGCCACGCCGAGGTGACGGCGGCCGATTGCGGTCGGCCGAAGAAGTAACCCTGGCCGACATCGCAGCCGACGTCGCGCAAGATATCGGCCGCTTCCGCGATCTCGATCCCCTCCGCCGTCGTCTCCAGGTTCAGCGCATGCGCGAACTGGACGATCGCGCGCACGATCTTCCAGTTCTCGATGTCCTGGCGGGCCCGTTCGACGAACAGCCTGTCGATCTTGACCCGATCGACGGGAAGATCGCTCAGATGGCGAAGGTTGGAATAGCCGGTGCCGAAATCGTCGAGCGCCACGGTGACACCGACTTCGCGCAGTGTCGTCAGCGTCAGATGGGCGGACGAGACTTTGTCGACCAGCGCGCTTTCCGTGATTTCGAGTTCCAGCCGCTTCGGCGCAATTCCCGTGTCGTGCAGGGTCATCAGGATCTGCGACGCCAGTTCCGGATCGGCGAACTGGGTCGGCGAGACATTCATGGAAATGCCCATCTCGGATGGCCATTGGCGCGCATCGGCGCAGGCCGCCGCCAGCAATTGCCGGAACAGATCGCCGATGCGACCGATCTCCTCGGCGAGCGGAATGAAGGCCGCCGGCGCCATCAGGCCGTAGCGTGGATGGTTCCAGCGCGCCAGCACCTCGAAACCAGAAAGCCGGCCCGTGTCGAGGGCGATCAGCGGCTGGTAATAGGGCACGATCTCGCCAGCCGTCAGAGCGCGGCGCAGGTCCCGCTCCAGCGTCGAGCGCATGCGGAGCGCCTCGGCCATGTTCGCTTCGAACTGGCGGTAATTCCCGCGCGCCTCGCGCTTGGCGGCGCCGAGAGCGATATCGGCGGCGCGCAGCAATCCGTCGCCGCTCAGATGCTGATATTCGGATGTCGCGATGCCGATCGTGGCACTGACGCGCAGCGAGCCGTGCTGGGTGCCGATCGGCGTCTGCAGGGCGTCGATGATGCGATCGGCCAGCCGCTCGACGGTGGTGCCGATCATATCGTTGCTGACGAGCAGGACGAATTCGTCCGTGCCGAGCCGAGCGACCGTGAGCTGGTCGGTATCGAGCGACTTCAGCCGCCGCGCGACTTCGACCAGCACCGAATCGGCCGTAACATGGCCATGGACGGCATTGATCTGCTTGAAACGGTCGATGTCGACGATGAAGACGCCGATGTGCCGTCCGTCGGTGTAGTGCCGGTCGAGCGCCGCATCGAGCGCCTCGAGGAAGGCGGCGCGGTTCTGCAGGCCCGTCAGCGCGTCGACGCGGGCGGGGTCGGGGCCATCGGGCCTCGATCGAGGAGCGTGCGGGCAGCCGCCCGGGCGTTGGCAACGGCCCATCGATACCAATGCGAGACCAAGCGTCGCCAGGGCGAGGATGGCGGCGATCGTGTCGAAGACCCTGTATTTGTCCGGAATGACATCGGCTGCGATGGCGAGCAGGAAAAGCGCACCCAGCACGCAAAGCAGCATGGCAAGCCTAGCCGTCGAAAGCTGGCGCACGAACCCCATCTCCTGCCAACCGGGGCCGGAATCCCAAAAATGATGACGATGAATCACGCGGCCAGCCCCCTAGCCGCGCGTAACTATACCCAATCAGCCGAGCAGGGTGAACAAGTCGCTCACGATCGTCGTCCTCCTGCCGTCAGCCGGGCGAAGGGAGGCGCGATTGCCGTCCGCATGCCCGGCCCAAACAAAAACGACGGCCCGGATGGCCGGACCGTCGCTTGAATGCCGTGTCGGCACCGACCTTAGCCGGCCCGATTCGTCAGATGGACTTCAGTCCTTGGCGCGCTCGACATAGGAGCCGTCTTCGGTCAGCACGACGATGCGGGTGCCCGGTCCGATATGGGGGGGAACCATCGCGCGCACGCCGTTCGACAGGATGGCGGGCTTGTAGGAGGACGAGGCCGTCTGGCCCTTGGTGGTCGGCTCGGTCTCGACGACTTCGAGCGTGACGCGCTGCGGCAGCACGATGCCGACAGCCTGCTCCTCGAAGATGGCGAGGCGGACGACCATCCCTTCCTGGAGATACGGCGCGGCGTCGCCCACCACGTCGGGCGAGACGATCAGCTGCTCGTAATTCTCGGTGTTCATGAAGGTGAAGCCTTCACCATCATGGAACAGGAACGAGAAGTCGCGATCCTCGACGAAAGCGCGCTCGACCTGCTCGGTCGTCTTGTAGCGGTTCGAAACCTTCACACCGTCAGAAAGGCGGCGCATGTCGATCTGAGTCGTCGGCGTACCCTTGCCGGGATGGAAGCTCTCAGCGGTGAGCACCGTATGGAGCTTGCCGTCGACTTCGACGATATTGCCCTTGCGGATCTGGCTGGCGATAACCTTCACGAAATAACCCTCGATTGGCGTCCACACCGAAATGACCGGCGCGAGAATGGCGCGCACCATAGCGATTCCGCGGCGCCGCGCCAGTCCAATCTCGTGGAAGACGGTCCGAACAGGGCTATAACGCGCAATCGGCATGCCAGAAGCGGCACCGATTCCGGAGAGTGATGGACATGACGACGACGCCCCGCGCCAATCCCTGGTGGACGCCCCATGTCCATGCCGACCGGCGTCCGCTCCTGATGACGCGCAATCGTATCAAGGCCGCGATCGGCGCGTGGTTCGGGGAGGCGGACTTTGTCGAGGTCGAATGCGGCGTGCTGCAACGCTCGCCCGGCAATGAGGCGCATCTTCACGCCTTCGCCACCGAGCGCGTCTTTCCGGATGGCCGGCACGAGACGCTCTATCTTCATACCTCGCCGGAATTCTCGGCCAAGAAGCTGCTCGCGGCGGGGGAAGAGCGCATCTATTCGCTCGGGCCGGTGTTCCGCAATCGCGAGCTCGGGCCGCGCCATGCCTGCGAATTCACCATGCTGGAATGGTATCGCGCCGGCGAGCCCTATCACCGGCTGATGGAGGATTGCGCCGAACTGGTCGCCCTCGCCGCAACCGCCGCCAATACGAACCTGTTCCGCCATCGCGGGCTCGAGGCCGACCCGTTCGCCGTGCCGCGCCGGGTGAGCGTTGCGGAAGCCTTCGCGCACCATGCGGGCATCGATCTGCTCGCAACCATCGCGCCGGACGGCTCGGTCGACCGCGACGGCCTCGCCACCCAGGCGGAGGCCGCGGCAATCCGTGTCGCCTTCGACGATAGCTGGAGCGATATTTTCAGTCGCATCATCGTCGAGAAGGTCGAGCCGCATCTAGGCATCGGCCGCGCCACCATTCTCTGCGAATATCCCGTCGTCGAGGCCGCCTTGGCCCGTCCGAAGCCCGAGGATCCGCGCGTCACCGAGCGGTTCGAGCTTTATGTCTGCGGCGTGGAACTCGCCAATGGCTTCGGCGAACTGACCGACCCGCAGGAGCAACGACGCCGCTTCATCGCAGAAATGGACGAGAAGGAGCGCGTCTATGGCGAGCGTTATCCGATCGACGAGGACTTCATCGCCGCGCTCGCGATCATGCCGGAAGCCTCGGGCATCGCGCTCGGCTTCGACCGCCTCGTGATGCTGGCGACCGGCGCGCCGCGGCTCGACATGGTGGTCTGGACACCGGCGACGGAATGACCGAAAGAGTGCGGCCATGTCGCGCTCTCCCGTCATACCGCTCGAAAAGAGCCTCACGCTCCGCAGCCCGGAAGCGCTCGTCGCGGCCGGGCTGGTGCCGGAGCGCGACCTAGCCACCCTCCAGGCGGTTACTGAGCGCTATGCCGTCGCGGTCACGCCCGCGATCGCCGGCCTGATCGACCCGGACGATCCGAACGATCCGATTGCGGCGCAGTTCATTCCGAGCGCAGCCGAACTGCGCACCTTGCCGGAAGAGCTGCCCGACCCGATCGGCGACGACGTCCACAGCCCGGTCAAGGGCCTCGTCCATCGCTATCCCGACCGCGTGCTGCTGAAGCTGGTCCATGTCTGCGCGGTCTATTGCCGTTTCTGCTTCCGCCGCGAGACGGTCGGGCCGGGCGGGCCGACGCTGCTGGGCGAGCAGGAGCTGGCCGCGGCGCTCGACTACATCCGGGCGCGTCCGGCGATCTGGGAGATCGTGTTCACGGGCGGAGATCCGCTGGTGATCGCGCCGCGTCGGCTGAACGAACTATTGGCGCGTTTCCGCGATATCGAGCATGTGAAGATCCTGCGTTTTCACACGCGCGTTCCGGTCGTCGATCCCGCGCGGATCACGGCCGAGCTCGTCTCGGCTCTGCGCCAGACGGGCAAGACCTGCTATGTGGCGATCCATGCCAATCATCCGCGCGAGCTGTCGGGCGAGGCGCGGGCGGCGCTGGGCCGGCTCGCCGATGCCGGCATTCCGCTCGTCAGCCAAACCGTGCTGCTCAAGGGCGTCAATGACGATGTCGAGACGATGGCGGCGCTGATGCGTGGCTTCGTCGAGGCGCGCGTGAAGCCCTATTATCTGCACCATGGCGACCTCGCGCCGGGCACCAGCCATTTCCGCACGACGATCGAGGAGGGGCGGGCGCTGATGCGGGCCTTGCGCGGCCGCCTGTCGGGCCTGGCGCAGCCGACCTATGTGCTCGATATTCCCGGCGGTCACGGCAAGGTCCCGATCGGGCCCGATTATGTCGGCGAGGGCACCGTCGAGGACCCGAACGGCCTCGTCCACGATTACGGCTTCTGAGGGATACCCATGCGCGACGTGCGGCTGGCGGCGGCCGCGGCGCGCGCCCGCGCAAAGCGGGCAAAGCCGGCATAGCGGCCGGGCTTGTGGTAGAGCGCCAGCACGATGTTGAGGCAGACGACCGCCAGGATCGACAGCACCACCTGATGTGGATCGATCAGCAGGAATGCGGCGGCGAGGACGCAGAGGTCTGCGATCATCAGCAGCTTGCCGGCCCGCCAGCCGAGACGATCCTGCAGATAGACGGCGGCGGTAGCAAAGCCGCCGACGCCGGCCTGATGGCGGATCAGCGACAGCATGCCCATGCCGCAAAGCAGCCCGCCCATGATCGCGGCGAAGATCGGCGCCACATGGCCGAACGATATCAGCGAGGGCAGGAGGCTGCTCTCGGCCGACAGCATGGCCGTCGCGATCACGGAGCGCAGCAGATAGACCGGGCCGAAGGCGAGATAGGCGAAGATGAAGAACGGCACGTTGATCAGGAAGAACACCGTGCCGAAATCGAGGCCGGTCGCGACATTGGTCAGGAAGGCGATGCCGGCCGTGCCGCCGATGCCGAGACCGGCGGCCTTCAGCACGGCGAGGCCGAGCGCGATGAACAGCGTTCCGATCAGGAAGGCGAGGGCATCGTCAGAGAGAGAATGGGCGAGCGACCGTTCTTCGTCCAAGTGCCATCTCCGAGCAGCGGACCGAACCTATTTAGGACAGTAATACTGACTTAAATGGAGCGCAAGCGGTTTTGGTCCGGACGATGGCGATCCTGCATGGCGCAAGCGCCTCGCTTGTTGCAAGCTGGCGCCCGATCGAACCAACAGGATCCTCATGAGCGAATATCTGATCATCCGTGGTGGCCGGCTGCTCGACGCGGCGAACCGTTCCGCCCCGTTCCGCGATATACTGGTCAAGGATGGCGCGATCCTGGAGATCGGCGCGCCCGGTCTCGCGGCGCCGCCGGAGGCCCAACTCGTCGATGCGAGCCGCCATCTGCTCCATCCGGGGCTCGTCAACGGCCACACCCATGGCAGCGGCGCGCTGACGCGCGGCTTTCGCGACCGGTTCAATCTCGAACTGCTGCTGATCGCGACGCCGGCCCGCTTCGCCAACCAGACGCTGGAGATGAAGTACCTCAACACCTATCTCGGCGCGGTCGAGATGGCGATGAAGGGCTGCACGGTCGCTTATGATCTCACCTTCGGCCTGCCGGTCGCCTCGATCGAGGAACTCGAGGTCATGGGCCAAGCCTATCGCGATGCCGGCATTCGCGCCGTCATGGCGCCGATGCTGGCCGATATCAGCTTCTATCGCGGCTTCCCCGGGCTGATCGAAAGCCTGCCGGCCCATCTGCAGCCGCTCGTAGGGACGGATGGCGGTCCCTCGACCGAACGCATTCTGGCGCTGATGGCCGAGGCGCTGCAGAAATGGCCGCATGACCGGGATCATGTGAAGCTCGGTATCGCCCCGACCATTCCGCTCCACTGCACCGATGAGCTGATGCAGGGTTCGGACCGGCTCGTGCGCGAATACGACACGGTGATGCAGAGCCATATCGGCGAATCGAAGATGCAGTCGGTCGCGGCACTGGAGCGCTACGGCAAGACGATGCTCGCCCATGTCGACGATCTCGGCCTGCTCGGCCCGCATTTCTCCGTCGCCCACGGCATCTGGCTGGACGATGACGACATGCGCCGCCTCGCCGACAAGGGCGCCTCGATCTCGCATAATGCCGGCAGCAATATGCGGCTCGGTTCCGGCATCGCGGATTCGCGCCGCATGCTGCAACTGGGCGTCAATGTCGCGATCGGCACGGATGGCGCCACCTCCTCTGACAATCAGAACATGTATGAGGCGATGCGGGCGGCAGCGCAGGTCTCCTATGTGCGCCAGCCCGATCACCGTCTCTGGCTGACGGCGCCCGAGATCGTCGATGCGGCGACGCGGGGCGGCGCGCAGATGGCCGGTTTCCATCATGTGGGCGCGATCGAAGTGGGAAAACGCGCCGATATCGTCTTTCTCGCGCTCGATCATCCGAACTGGATGCCGATCAATGATCCGGCCAACCAGCTCGTCTTCGCCGAGGACGCGACGGCGGTCCGCCACGTCATGGTCGATGGCGATTTCATCGTCCGCGACGGAAGGCATGTGAAGGCCGATCTCGCCGCGCTGTCCGTGCAGGCCGAAGCGGCACGCGATACGCTCCTCGAGGTCAATGCGGCCGATATCGAGCGGGTCGGCAAGCTGGAAGAGGCAGTGATGGATTTCTGCCGCGGCCTCTCCATGCAGTCCTATCGCGTCGAGCGCTACGCCGCCTTTCCCTGTGGCTGCGGGCCTGCCGCGTCAGGCTTCGTTGCCGACGCGCCGGCCTGATGCGCGGGGGCGCTTCGGCGCCTTGGCGGCCAGATAGGCGCGACAGGCTGCGACGGCAATGACCAGCACGGCGATGCCGAGCATGATCCAGGCGGGACGCGTGCCCGCCTTGAGCATGAAATTGCTCGGCAGGACCCGGCCGATCGCGACACCGACTTTCCAGTGATAGTAGAGCGCTTCGCCAAACGCCGTTCCGATCACGACGGCGACGGCGAGCGTCGTCGCTCCCGCCAACGAGGCGATGCGGTTTTCACCCAGCCGCGCCGCGATCAGGCGCCAGAGCCCCAGCCAGATGGCCGAGGCGGCCACGACGATCGGTTCCGTCACGCCGAGCTTCGACTGCAGGAAGAAATGGACGGCGGCGAGCGCCATGATCGGATAGATCAGCACATGCAGGGCCCGCCACTGGATGCCGCCCATCCGCTTCATCATGCCGTTCGTCGAGGTGATGGCGAGCGGGACCAGCATGATCAGCGCGATGAAACCGATCGCGAGATAGATGCGCGCAATGATCTCCGAGGCGACCTTCGGGATGTCCCAGGCCAGATCACCGGCATAGGCGACCAGGTGGATCACGGCATAGAAGAACACCGCGAGGCCGAGCGTGCGCCGCACGAAGACGAGTTCCGGCCAGCGCCAGACATAGCGCAGCGGCGTGACCGCCAGCGTCGCGAGCAGGAAGCGGATCGCCCAGAGGCCGGCCTGATGGTTGATCTCGATCATCGGACGAGGGCCGAGCGTGCCGAGGGCGAGCCGCGCGAGCAGCCAGAGGCCGGGCAGGAACACGCCGACGAAGACGATCGTCTTCAGCGCGGAGAACTCGCCACGGCGATCCTGCCAGGGATAGAGACGGGTGGGGCGAGCGGCGCGTTCGGTCATCGGTTCAACCTGTATCGGGACATATCGATCTATACGGACCAGCGATGGCGTCGGTTACCCGTGATCTGATCATGCTTGCGTGAACGGCAGAGTTCCGCCCGGGCGAATATGGGGAGCCAAGAGCGGATAGCGTCATTGCTATTGATGCATGTCACGCACCCACACTGGTAAAAGAGCGAAAATGCACGATGGGGCTACAGACGAGGACCATGGATGAGTCGCGTGACGGACGAGATGCCAAATGGCGGCGCGTCCCAGACGGCGCAAAAGCTCCAGGCGATACTGGGCGATGTGGCGACCACCAAGCGCTCGCGGCGTGGTGGCAAGGCGCTGTGGATCGCGCTGGCGGCCGTCGTGCTGGCCGGATTGGTAGGATGGTGGTTCTACGCCTCCAGCACGAGCGGTGGCTATAACTACACGACCGAGAAGGTGACGCGCGGCGACCTGACGGTGACCGTTACCGCGACCGGATCGGTGCAGCCGATCGAGCAGGTTGACGTCTCGAGCGAGCTCTCGGGTCGGGTCAAGACAGTCAATGTCGACTATAACAGCGCCGTCAAGACCGGTGATGTGCTGGCCGAACTCGTCACCGACTCGCTGGAAGTGACGGTTCAGAGCGCCCGCGCCAAGCTCGCCTCGGCGCAGGCCAACGTCGCCAAGGCCCATGCGGCGATCGCCGCCGCCAACAGCACGGTCGAGAGCAAGAAGGTTCTCGTCGGCCGCAACGTGTCCTCCTCGCAGGAACTGCTCGATGCGCAGGCGGCCTATGACAGCGCCGTCGCGGCCGAGCAGGCGGCCAATGCGGATGTGCTCGCGGCGCAGGCGGACCTTCAGCTCGCCGAGACCAATCTGTCCAAGGCCAAGATCCTCTCTCCGATCGACGGCATCGTGCTGACGCGTGATGTCGATCCCGGCTCGACGGTGGCCGCCTCGCTCTCCGCGCCGGTCCTGTTCAAGATCGCCGGCGACCTGCGCCAGATGGAGTTGCAGGTCGATGTCGACGAGGCGGATGTCGGTCAGGTCGCGATCGGGCAGAAGGCGAGCTTCACCGTCGACGCCTATCCGGAACAGACATTTCCCGCGGCCATCAAGGATATCCGTTTCGTGTCCGAGACGACGGACAATGTCGTCACCTACAAGGCGCTGCTCTCGGTCGACAATGCGAAGCTGCTGCTGCGCCCCGGCATGACCGCCACGGCCGATATCACCGTCGAGCAGGTCAAGTCTGCGCTACTGATCCCCAATGCCGCGTTACGCTATTCTCCGCCTGTGGAGGCCAAGGCATCCACTGGTCTGTTCAGCCTGTTCCGACCTCCGAATTCGGGTGCCGGCACCACGCCCGAGCCCAAGGGCCGCGCCCGCACGGTCTGGGTGATGCGCAACAAGGTGCCGACTCCGATCTCGGTCGAAATCGGCTCTACGGACGGGCAGCACACGGCGCTGGTCTCGGGCGATCTCGCCGAGGGCGATGAGCTCATCGTCGACGCCACCGCCCGGTCCAGCTGAGGCATTCCGCGTGACCGCGCCGCAGCCCTTGATCGAATTTCGCGCCGTGACCAAGGTCTATGGCATGGGTGAGGCGCTGGTCCATGCGCTCGCCGGCGTGGACCTCTCGATCGCGGAATCGGAATTCGTCGCGATCATGGGGCCGTCCGGGTCGGGCAAGTCGACGGCGATGAACATCATAGGCTGCCTCGATACGCCGAGTTCGGGCGAATATCTGTTCCAGGGCATCCCGACCAGCCATTTGAGCCGCGCCCAGCACACATTGCTGCGCCGGCACATGATCGGCTTCGTCTTCCAGGGCTTCAATCTCCTGCCGCGGACCTCGGCGGTCGAGAATGTCGAGCTGCCGCTCGTCTATCGTGGCATGGCGGCGGGCGAGCGGCGCGACCGGGCGCTGAAGGCGCTCGCCCGCGTCGGGCTGGAAGGCCGCGCCAGCCACACGCCGAGCGAACTCTCCGGCGGCCAGCAGCAGCGCGTCGCGATCGCCCGGGCGATCGTCACCGACCCGGCCGTGCTGCTCGCCGACGAGCCGACCGGCAATCTCGACACCAAGGCGAGCCAGGAGATCATGGATCTCGTGACGGCGCTCAATCGTGACCAGCGCATCACGGTGATCATGGTGACGCACGAGCCCGACATCGCGGCCTATGCGAGCCGGGTCATCCGCTTCGTCGACGGCAAGGTCGAATCCGACGTCGCCAGGACGGAGGTCGCCTGATGCTGCAGGAAACCCTCAAGCTCGCGCTGAAGGCGATCCGCCGCAATCCGCTGCGCTCGTTCCTGACCGTGCTCGGCATTGTCATCGGGGTCGCCGCCGTCATCGCGATGGTAACGATCGGCAACGGAACAACGGCAAAGGTAACGTCGGAGATATCGAAACTCGGCAGCAACATGCTGTTCATGCGTCCGGGCCAGTTCGGTCCAGGCCGTGCCAGCACGACTGCGAAATCCTTCAACGCGCGCGATGTGGCCGCGATCGAAACCCAGATCGCGGGGTTGCGGGCCATCGCGCCGATATCGCAAGCATCGGAAACCGTGATCTTCGGCGGAGAAAGCCGGTCGTCGAGCGTCGTCGGCACGACAGGCGACTATCTGACGGCGCTGGATTGGGGACTGGCATCAGGCCGCAGCTTCCTCGAATCGGAGGAGCGCGGCCGTGCGGCGTGCATCATCGGCGAGACGGTCCGCTCCAAGCTCTTCGGCTCCACCGACGCGATCGGCCAGTCGCTGCGCGTCGGCAAGATTTCGTGTTCCATCATCGGTGTCCTGGAAAAGAAGGGACAATCCGGCATGGGGACCGACCAGGACGACATCGTGCTGATGCCGCTTCGGACCTTCCAGCGGCGCATCGCCGGCAATACCGATATCGGGACAATCGTGCTGTCCGCCCAGAATGGCGTCTCGACATCGAAGATCCAGGCCAATGTCCAGCGGCTCATGCGCGAGCGGCGCAACATCGCGAACGGCAAGGAAGACGATTTCTCCGTCAACGACATGACGCAGATGCTTCAGGCCATGACCACCACCACTACGCTGCTGACCGGGCTGCTCGGCGCCGTGGCAGCGGTGAGCCTCCTCGTGGGCGGCATCGGGATCATGAACATCATGCTGGTGTCCGTCACAGAGCGCACCCGCGAGATCGGCATCCGCCTCGCCATCGGCGCACTCGAAAGCCAGGTGCTGCTCCAGTTCCTGGTCGAGGCCGTCGTGCTCTCCGTCTTCGGCGGCATTGTCGGCGTGCTGCTCGGACTGGGGCTCGCCTACAGCGCCGTCTCCTATCTCAACGTACCCTTCGTCACCAGCCTGCCGATCATCGCGCTCGCCTTCGGCTTCTCGGCCATGATCGGCATGGTCTTCGGCTATTTCCCGGCGCGCCGGGCCGCCAGCCTCGACCCGATCGAAGCGCTCCGCCGCGAATAGGCGTTCGGCGTGCGGCGCGGTGGTCGGACATGACATTCCGGCAACACAGGCAAGACATTCATTGTCGCGGCAGAGACCGGATTGCGGCGCGGCAGAAGACTTAATATTCAGTTAACCGGCAGTTCATCGGGGTGACGGGCTGCCGTTTTATTTCGGGGCGAAGAATCATGAAATTTTGGGCAATTGGTGCGGCTGCTGCTGCGGCGATTGGGGCATTTGTGCCTGGTCACGGCCATGCGGCCGTGGAGTATGTCAAGGTCTGCAGCAGTTTCGGTGCGGGCTGGGAGTATATTCCCGGCACCGATACTTGCGTTAAGACTGCTACCGGCGATACGGCGCGGAATACAGAGGACGGAGTTGTCTACAGCAAGACTCCGCTCGCCGCGAGCGTAGATGATCTGAACACGGCGAATGCAGCCTTGCAGGGCCAGGTCAACACCGTCTCGACCACGACCGACAACCTGTCGCAGCAGGTCAATGCTCTCGCCGTCAGCAATGCTGTCCTCAACGCGCGTATCGACCAGGTCTTCGATGCGATCGACAAGGCTAATGAAGGCTCGGCCGTGATGGGAGCCTTGCCGATGCCCTACATCGAGCAGGGGCATAATTTCGCGCTGGCCGGCAATTTCGCCCAGTTCGAAAGCAGCGGAGCGTTCGGCCTCGGCGGCGCCATGCGCGTCAACTCGAACCTGACCTTCAACGGCAGCGTCGCCGTCGGCGCCCAGCAGGGCACGGTCGGCGGTCGCGTCGGGTTCAACCTGTCCTGGTGATCGTTCGCCAGCTCACGCCAATTCCTTCCGCCAGGGCGGGTCGGCGCCCGGGCGGGAGCAGGTGATGGCGGCGACACGGTTGGCGAAATCGAGCGCGTCCTTGAGCGCGGCGTGATCGATTCCGCGAATCGTGTCGATCCTGAGCAGGCCCTTCTCCGAGAGACGCGAGAGAAATCCGCCGGTGAAGCTGTCACCGGCGCCGACCGTGTCGGCGATCTTGACGGGAACGACGGGGCTGAACACCGAGCCGGTTCGCGTATAGGCGGTCACACCCGCGCCGCCGCGGGTCACGACGACCAGGCCGGTGCCGCCGGCCAGCCAGCCGGCCGCGATCGTTTCAGGCGCCTCGCCCGGATGCAGCCAGTCGAGATCGGCGCCGGAGATCTTCACGATATCGGCGCCATGGGCAAAGCGCTCGACCTGTTTGCAGAACACTTCGCGGTCCGTGATCAGGGTGGGGCGGACATTGGGATCGTAGCAGATCACCCGCTTGCCGCGATTCTGATCCATGACGGCCGCAAGACGGCTGACGCTCGGCTCGGGAATGAGGGAGATCGAGCCGAAATGCAGCGCCTCGACCTCGTCGCCGATGGGTGCATGCGCGGCCGGGTCATGCAGCCGGCCGGCCGAATTCTCGTCGAAAAAGGCATATTGCGGCTCGTCATGCACGAGGCTGACGAAGGCGAGCGTCGACGGGCGGTTGCTGCGGCCCGCATATTTCAGGCTGACCTTGCTGCGCACCAGTTCTTCCGCCAGCGCCTCGCCGAAGAAGTCGGTCGAGATGCCACCGAGAAAGCCGGCCGCAATGTCGAGGCGGCCGATGGTCATGGCGACGTTGTAGGGCGAGCCGCCGACCTTGGGATGGTAGGAGTCGCGTCCATCGACGTCCTTGACGGGCAGGAAGTCGATCAGGGCCTCACCGCAACTCACGATCATGCCGTCCATCCTCCGCTGGCGCCATTTCGCGGCGCATTGCAGCCATCTATCGGAAGCGATGGGCGTCGCCAAGAGGCGTTGCGCGCCGCCACCTGCGGCAGCCGCACTTTGTCGTCGCGTCGTGATCGATCGCACGGGTGTCGTGCGGTTCCCGGTCGCATTTCCGTGACTAGTCTGTGTCCACGCTTTTCCTATAGAACGGGTCACGCCGGAGGCTTAGCCGTTCCGGGCCGGGCCCATCGAGCATCGAGGAATCATGCCGTCTGACGTCACGCTGTGGGGCGCGCTCCTCGCCGGATTGCTCTCTTTCGTATCGCCCTGTGTCCTGCCTCTGGTTCCGCCCTACCTTTGCTATGTGACCGGGCTCAGCCTCGACGAGGTCGTCGGGGATCAGTCGGATCGCCGCATTCGGCGGATCGTGCTGCAGTCCTCGCTCGCCTTCGTGCTCGGCTTCTCCACGGTGTTCGTCCTGCTCGGCGCAACGGCATCTGTCCTCGGCCGCCTCGTCGCGCGCCATCAGGATGTGCTTTCGATCTTCGCCGGCCTCGTCATCATCGTGATGGGCCTGCACTTCCTCGGCGTGTTCCGGATCGGCTTCATGCAGCGCGAGGCGCGGCTCCGCGTCGAGCGGCAGCCGGCTGGCATTGTGGGCGCCTATGTCCTCGGCCTCGCCTTCGCCTTCGGCTGGACCCCGTGCATCGGCCCGGTCCTGGCGGCGATTCTCGCCGTCGCCGGCTCGACAGACACCGTCGGACGCGGCGCGGGCCTGCTCGCGATCTATTCGCTCGGCCTCGGCATTCCCTTCATGATCGCCGCCGGCTTCGCCGAGGGCTTCGTGCTGATGCTGAAGCGCTTCCGCCGGCACATGCCGCTGGTCGAAAAGGCAATGGGGGTCTTTCTCGTATTCGCCGGTTTCATGTTCCTGACCGGCCAGATGACGCGGATTTCCTTCTGGCTGCTCGAGGCTTTCCCTGGGCTGCAGACGATCGGCTGACCGTTCGCCTCCAATGCCGTCTTGACCGGCCGGGGCGCGATCGCGCAATGCTGGCGCCGCCCGCATTGATGGAGGCACCATGTCGGACCGTTCTTCACTCGCCGTGATCCTGGCTGCAGGCGAGGGCACGCGCATGCGCTCGCAGCGACCCAAGGTCATGCACCCCGTCGGCGGATTGCCGATGCTGGGTCATGTTCTGGCGGCTGCGACACGGGCGGGCATCGGCCGCTTTGCCCTGGTGACCGGCAGCGGTGCCGAGGCCGTTGGCGGCTTTGCCAGGAAGAGCGCGCCCGGCGCCGATATCTTCGAGCAGCGCGAGCGCCTGGGCACGGCGCATGCGGTTCTGGCCGCCCGCAGCGCCTTGGCGGAGCAGGCCGACGATGTCCTCGTTCTTTATGGCGACACGCCTCTGGTGACGCCTGAAACACTGGAGCGGATGCGCGCCGAGCTCGCCAAGGGTGCGGCCGTCGTCGTGCTCGGCTTTCGTCCGGCCGTGCCGACGGGCTATGGCCGGCTGATCGAGCAGGACGGCCGGCTCGTCGCGATCCGCGAGGAGCGGGATGCGTCGGAAGCCGAACGGCAGATCGGTTTCTGCAATGCGGGGCTGATGGCCTTCAGGGGCGAAAGCGTCCTTCCCTTGCTCGACGCCATCGGCAACCACAACGCCAAGGGCGAATATTATCTGACCGATGCGGTCGAGATCGCCAACGCACAGGCGCTGCCCGTCGTCGCGATCGAGGCCGAAGCCGACGAAGTCCTGGGTGTGAACACGCGGGCCGAACTCGCCGCCGTCGAAGCCATCTGGCAGACGCGCGCCCGCCAGGCGGCGATGCTCTCCGGCGTGACCATGCTGGCGCCCCACACCGTCTATCTCTCGCACGACACGCTGATCGAGCGCGATGTGACGATTGAACAGAACGTCGTATTCGGGCCCGGCGTCCGGATCGAGGAAGGCGCGATCATCCATGCCTTCTCGCATGTCGAGGGCGCGCGGATCGAGCGTGGCGCCACCGTGGGGCCGTTCGCCCGGCTCCGTCCCGGTGCCGCGCTCGGACCACAGGCGAAGGTCGGCAATTTCGTCGAGGTGAAGAACGCCGAGATCGGTGCCGGCGCCAAGGTCAGCCACCTGACCTATATCGGCGACGCGAAGGTGGGCGCGGAGGCCAATATCGGCGCCGGCACGATCACCTGCAATTATGACGGCTTCGACAAGGCGCTGACGGTTATCGGCGAGGGCGCGTTCATCGGCTCCAACAGTGCGCTCGTGGCGCCGGTCACGATAGGCGACGGCGCCTATGTGGGGTCGGGGAGCGTCATTACCGAGGATGTGGCGCCCGACGCGCTGGCGATCGGTCGCGGCCGCCAGGTCGAAAAGCCCGGCTGGGCGGCGCGGTTTCGGGCGATGAAGGCGCTGACCAAACGCACCCGCGTCTAGCCGATCTGTGAAAATCCGAAACGCGATTTGATTTCCAGCACTTCCGGTCGAAAGCTAAGACGATCGCGACGGTGTCGTGAAAATGACTGGCCCTTTTCGCCGCCGGTCGGAGGAGAGGCGTCATGTGTGGAATCATCGGCATTCTGGGCCAGACGCCCGTGGCGCCGCTCCTGGTCGATGCGCTGAAGCGGCTCGAATATCGCGGCTATGACTCGGCCGGTATCGCGACGCTGGAAGACGGCCATGTCGAGCGCCTGCGCGCCGAAGGCAAATTGCGCAATCTCGAGGCGAAACTCGCCACGGTTGGTCGCATGGGGCGAAGCGGCATCGGCCATACGCGCTGGGCGACCCATGGCGCGCCGACCGAGCGCAATGCGCATCCGCATGCGACCGACCGGCTCGCCGTCGTCCATAACGGCATCATCGAGAATTTCCGTGAGCTTCGCCGCGACCTTGAGGCCGCTGGTCGCGTCTTCGTTTCGGATACCGATACGGAGGTCGTCGCCCATCTGGTGACGGCACGGCTCGATGAAGGCATGAGCCCCAGGGACGCGGTGCAGGCATCGCTCGGTGCGCTCGAGGGCGCGTTCGCGCTCGCCTTCCTGTTCGAGGGCGAGGACGATCTCCTGATCGGAGCGCGTCGTGGCAGCCCGCTGGCGATCGGCTGGGGATCGAACGAGATGTTTCTCGGCTCCGACGCGATCGCGCTCGGACCGTTCACTGACGAAGTGACCTATCTCGATGATGGCGACTGGGTGGTCCTGACGCGCGCCGGCGCCACCATCTACGACGCGGCCGGACAAGAGGTCGGCCGCGTCGTGACCCGCACGCAGGGCGCCACCTATGTCGTGGACAAGGGCAATCATCGGCATTTCATGGTCAAGGAAATCCATGAGCAGCCCGAAGTCGTCGGTCACACGCTGGCGCATTATCTGGACCTCGCCAACGGGATCGCGAAGGTCCCGTCGGGCATCGATTTCGCCGCCATCGATCGGCTCTCGATCACGGCCTGCGGCACCGCCTATTATGCCGGCTTCGTCGCCAAATACTGGTTCGAGCGGTTGGCGCGCCTGCCCGTCGACATCGATATCGCATCCGAATTCCGGTACCGCGAACAGCCGCTCTCCCGAAACGGCCTCTCCATCGTCATTTCGCAATCTGGCGAGACCGCCGACACGCTCGCATCGCTGCGCTATGCCAAGGGCGAGGGGCAGAAGATCGCCGCTGTCGTCAATGTTCAGGAATCGACGATCGCGCGTGAGGCGGACATCCGTCTGCCGACACTCGCCGGTGCCGAGATCGGCGTCGCCTCGACAAAGGCCTTCACGGCCCAGCTCTCCGTTCTGGCCGCCACCGCCGTCGCGGCGGGCAAGGCGCGCGGTGTCCTGAGCGCGGAGGACGAGGGCAAGCTCGTGCGGGCGCTGAGCGAGGTGCCGCGCCTCATGCATCAGGTGCTGAAGCTCGACGAGCAGATCGAGGCGCTCGCCCGTGAGCTCGCCAAGGTCAAGCACTGCCTCTATCTCGGCCGCGGCACCAGCTATCCGATCGCGCTCGAAGGCGCGCTGAAGCTCAAGGAGATCTCCTATATCCATGCCGAAGGCTATGCGGCGGGGGAGTTGAAGCACGGGCCGATCGCGCTGATCGACGAGGACATGCCCGTGGTCGTGATTGCGCCCTATGACAGGGTGTTCGAGAAGACCGTATCCAACATGCAGGAAGTGGCGGCCCGCGGCGGGCGGATCATCCTGATCACGGACCGCAAGGGGCAGGAGGCTGCAGCGATCGATACGCTGGCGACGATCATACTTCCCGAAATGCCTGCGATCGTGACGCCGCTCGTTTACGCCATTCCCGTGCAGCTTCTCGCCTATCACACGGCGGTTTTCATGGGCACGGATGTCGACCAGCCGCGCAATCTCGCAAAGTCCGTGACGGTCGAATAGGTCGCGATCGAGGTTTCGTCCCAAAGGCGTCTGGCCATCTTTCCCCAAGCCGTCATAATGGCTTGGTAGACTGGGTGAATCGGGCGAAGGGACGCATTATGAGCCTTGACGAACCTCAGCTTCCACCGATGGTGGATTCGCCAATCGGCAAGATCGCGAAGCGCCTCAGGAACTACTTCTTGACGGGGCTCGTGATCGCGGCGCCGATCTCGATCACGATCTACCTGACCTGGTCGCTGATCAAGTGGATCGATAGCTGGGTCAAGCCGGTCATTCCGCGCGAATACAGCCCGGACAGCTATCTTCCATTCTCTGTCCCGGGTTTCGGCGTCGTGGTCGCCGTCCTGGCGCTGACGCTGCTCGGTTTTCTCACCGCCAATTTCGTCGGGCGTACGCTTGTCGGGCTCGGCGAGGGGCTGGTCGCGCGGACGCCATTGGTTCGAAATCTCTACAGCGCGCTGAAGCAATTGTTCGAGACTGTGCTTTCCAGCAAGGGCAAGTCGTTCCACAAGGCCGCCCTGATCGAGTTCCCGCGCAAGGGCGTCTGGTCGATCGTGTTCATCGCGACCGAGACCAAGGGCGAGATCCGGCATCGACTGGATCAGACTGGCGAGGAATGGGTGACGGTGTTCCTGCCGCCCACGCCGGCACCGACGGCCGGCTTCATGATGTTCGTGCGGCGCAGCGAATTGGTCGAGCTCGACATGAGCGTCGAGGAGGCCGCCAAGATGGTTATATCGGCCGGTCTGGTCGCCCCGGAATATCCGAAGCCACCCGCGCGCATCGCACCCGTCGACGAACCCAAGCCCCTGGGCAACGCGCCCTAGTTTTCGCCTGCCAGGTTGCGGCGCGCCTTGTCGACTTCTTCGGCGTAGCGGCGCAGCAGATGCGTCTCCGTGAGGAGGCCGATGACATGACGGTGGTCATCGTCGTCGACAACGGCGAGTTCTTCGCTCTCGGCCTCGTCAAAGGCGGCTGCCGCCTCGCGCGCGCTCATCTGCGCCAGCAATACGCGGTCGCTGTGCTGGCAGAACGGGGCGATCGTGCCGTCACCGTCGTCGGCCTGTGCCTTCGCATGGACATCGGCGACCAGGACGATGCCGGCGTAGCGCCCCGACGTATCCGTCGCGATGACGCGCTGCGTCGAACCGAGCGGAAAGAGGTTGCGGAACGCGTCGACGGGCATGGTGGTCAGGATTGAGCGCACGTCGGTCCGCATCATGCGCCCAACGGTCAGGTCGCGCTGCCAGCCTATGTCCTGCGCGCCCCGGATGGTTTCCCCACGCAGATGCAGCCGCCAGGTCGAGAATGAGTAGCCGAAGAACTGGCGCACGGTCAGCGCGGACAGGATCGACGCGGCGAGTACGACACCGGTCAGTCCGAGGTTCCCGGTCGATTCCAGGGCGAGGAAGGTCATCGTCAGGGGGCCGCCGACAATGCCCACGCTGAGCGCGCTCATGCCGACGATCGCCGCCGCCTGCGGGTCGATCGACCAGTCGGGCAATGCGATGGCGATGGTCAGTCCGATCAGCTTGCCGAAGAGCACGCCCAGGAAGAGCGAGGCGAAGAACATGCCGCCGCGAAAGCCGGAGCCGATCGAGATCGACGTGGCGGCGATCTTGAGGACCAGCAGCATGACGAGCATGCGGGCCGGCAGTGTCTCGTTGAGGCTCAGATGCAGCGCGCCGTGGCCGGCCGCCAGCACCTGTGGCGTGATCAGCGCCATGAGCCCGACCGCGACGCCGCCAATGGTGGGGCGGACATAGCGCGGAAGCCGGCTCTTCTGAAACGCCAATTCGACCAGAGTCACGAGACGCATGATGCCGATCGCCGCGAAGCCGAGCAGCAGGCCGATGAGCAAATAGGGCGGATAATCCGAAGGCAGGAATTCGGCCGTCTTGGCGATCTCGATCGGATAGGCGGCGGCTCCCAGCGCCTGCGCCACGAGGAAGCCGGTGATGGCCGCGATCATGACGGGCGCGACCGTCGCCACCGAATAGACGCCAATGATCAGCTCGAAGCCGTAGAAGGCGCCGGTCAGCGGTGCTGCGAAGGCGGCGGCGATCGCGGCCGCCGAGCCGCAGCCAACGGCCAGCCTGAGGTCCGCGCGGCGCAGGCGAAGCCGCTCGCCGATCGCAGACGCGATGCCGCTCGCGACCTGGGTGTAGCCGGCCTCGAGACCGACCGAGGCTCCGAAGCCGTTCGAGATGACGTTTTCGAGTCCGACGCGCAGGCTGTCCGGCAACGACATGCGGCCACCATGCAGCGCGTTGGCCTCGATCGGATCGACGATCGGCCGAGAACGGCGGGCAAAGGCCAGCAGCACCAGCCCTAGGACCACGCCGCCGAGCACCGGCGCGGCGCAGCGCCAGGCCGGCTCGATGACCGAGGCCGCGCTCAACCGCACATCGGGCTGGATCGCGAAGAGGAGCACATGCAGCGCCTGCGCCGCCCAACTCACCAGCGTGACGACGGTCCCGGATATGGCACCGATGAACGCGGCCACGACGAGCAATGAAGGCTCGCGCGAGCGGATGAGCGTACGGAGGCGAACGGCGATTCGGTCGATCGGCTCGGCAAGGGGCATGGCTTCGCTCGGGGAGGCACCGGAGCGCATCTGTTAGCGGCTCGGCCGGCGCGAGGCGAGGGGTGAATCGTCGCTAGCCGGCCCGCAGCAGACGAATCGCCTCGTCGCGGCCGAACAGATAGAGCAACAGCCGAAGCGCCTCGCCGCGCTCGGTCCGGAGCGCAGGGTCTTTTTCCACGATCAGCCGCGCATCGTCGCGCGCGACCTCGAGCAACGCGGCGTGATGCTCGAATCGGGCGACCTTGAAGCCGGGAGCGCCGGATTGCCGGGTGCCGAGCAGTTCGCCTTCGCCGCGCAGCCTCAGATCTTCCTCTGCGATGCGGAAGCCGTCTTCCGTATCGCGCATGATGGCGAGGCGGTCATGTGCGATGGCGCCGAGCGGTCCCCGATAGAGCAGCAGGCAGGTCGAGGCCTTCGAGCCGCGACCGACACGGCCACGAAGCTGGTGAAGCTGGGCGAGGCCAAAGCGCTCGGCATGCTCGATGACCATGATCGTCGCATCGGGAACGTCGACCCCAACCTCGATCACGGTCGTCGCGACGAGGATGCGCGTCTCGCCGCCCTGGAAGCGCCGCATGGCGTCGTCTTTTTCCGCCGCCTTCATGCGGCCGTGCACGAGGCCGACAATAGGCCCGAGCGCCTTCTGGAGCGCTACGAAACGGTCCTCGGCGGCTGCCGCGTCGACTTCTTCGGATTCTTCCACGAGCGGACAAACCCAATAGGCCTTGGCGCCCTCGGCAACCGCGCTGCCGATGCGCGCGATCACCTCATCGAGCCGTTCGAGCGGGATGGCCCGCGTCTCGATCGGCCGTCGACCCGCCGGCTTTTCGGTGAGGCGCGAGACGTCCATGTCGCCGAAGGCCGTCAGCACCAGCGTGCGCGGGATCGGGGTGGCCGTCATGACGAGAATGTCGGTGGCGACCCCCTTGCCCGCCAGCGCGAGGCGCTGATGCACGCCGAAGCGATGCTGCTCGTCCACGATCGCAAGCGCCAGATCGCGGAACGCTACGCCCTCCTGGAAGACGGCATGCGTGCCGACGACGAGGTCGATCGATCCTGCGTCGAGGCCTTCCAGGATCGCGCTTCGCTCGCGGCCCTTCTCCCGGCCCGTCAGGATAGCCATGCGGATGCCGGCGGCATCGGCCAATGGCTGCAGCGTCTTGGCGTGCTGGCGGGCCAGAAGCTCCGTCGGCGCCATCAGCGCGGCCTGCGCACCCGATTCGATCACAATTGCCGCGGCCATCAGCCCCACCAGCGTCTTGCCCGAGCCGACATCGCCCTGCAGCAGCCGCAGCATGCGCTCGTTCGAGCCGAGATCGTGCTCGATATCCTTGATCGCCGCCTGCTGGCTGGCGGTCAGGCTGAAGGGTAGGGCGGCCAAGATGGCCTCCCGCATGCGCCCATGGCCCGTCCGCACCTTGCCGGTCGCCCGGCGCAGATTGGCGCGGGTCAACATCAGCGCCAGCTGGTTGGCGAGGAATTCGTCATAGGCGAGCCGGGCGATCGCTGGGCCCGTCGGCTCGAGATCGGCTGGCGTGGCTGGCGCATGAACCGTTTCGAGCGCCGCCTTGAAACGGGGCCATCGTCTCTGGGCCGCGAGCGGGCCGTCCAGCCATTCGGGCAGGTCGGGGAGGTCGTCCAGCGCGCCGCGAACGGCGCGTGCGAGCGTCTTCCGCGCCAGGCCGGCCGTCATCGGGTAGACCGGCTCGACCATGGGGAGTTTTTCGAAGGCCTCGCGATCGACGACGTGGTCGGGATGGACCATTTGCGGCCGGCCGCTGAACCATTCGACGCGGCCGCTGACGAAACGCGTTTCACCCACCGGCATGGCGCGTTCGAGAAAAGCGCGGTCGGCGTGGAAGAAGACGAGGGCGATTTCGCCGGTCTCGTCATGCGCTAAGACGCGATAGGGCACCTTGCGGTTTCCGGCCGGTGCCGGCTGGTGCCGATCGATCCGCACCTCGAGCGTCACGATCGCTCCTTCCGGTGACAGAGCGATGCCCGGCTGATTGCGGCGGTCGATCAATCCAACGGGCAGATGCAGCAGGAGATCGACGACGCGCGGCGGCTCGCCCGGCTCACCGCTGCCGAGAAGTCGCCCCATGGCCTCGCCGATCTTCGGACCGACGCCTGAAAGGCTCGTGACCGGCCGGAACAGTGAATTCAGGATCTCGGGGCGCATCGCGTCGTGATTCTCCTCGGGTCGCGAGCTTAGAACGCGATCCCACCCTTTCGCCATCGCGCCCGCCGCTATAGGAACAGCCTCGTCCTGAGAGCAAGAGAGTTGATGACGAAGACGGGTGCAGACGGCGTCTATGGAACGCCACCGGTCGAGATCGTGGATGTCGCGCGCGGCGCGATCCAGTTTTCGCCGCTGATGCCGGGCGCCGCACGGCTGGATGAATATGACGGTCGCCTCGATTCGATCGTCATGCTGGCGCCGCCGGGCACGATCGAACGGCGCCATGAAATGGCGCGTGCCCTGCTGGCCTTGCGCGCAGGCGGCGCCTTCACCGTATTGGCGCCACGCGACAAGGGCGGCTCTCGGCTGGTCAAGGAACTCGAAGCGTTCGGCTGCGCGGTTCAGGAAGCGCCGAAGCGTCATTTCCGGATCTGCTGGACCGAGCGGCCCGCTGATCCGGTTCGGCTCGCCGATGCGATCGCCGATGGCGCGCCACGGCTCGTCGCCGAACTCGGCCTCTGGTCGCAGCCGGGCGTCTTTTCGTGGAACCGGATCGATCCGGGCAGCGCCTTGCTGACACGCGTGCTGCCGGCATTGTCAGGCCGGGGCGCGGATCTCGGCGCCGGCATCGGCTATCTCGCCCATACGGTGCTCGCGTCGCCGGCAGTGAGCGAACTGACGCTGGTAGATATCGACCGCCGCGCCATCGATGTCGCGCGCCGCAATGTCGACGATAGCCGCGCGCGCTTCGCCTGGGCCGATGTCCGCAAGGCCGATACGCTGCCTTCCGGCCTCGATTTCATTGTCATGAACCCGCCATTTCACGATGGTGGCGCCGAGGATCGGACGCTCGGACAGGCGTTCATCCGTCGCGCATCGGAAAGCCTCGCCAAGGGCGGCACGCTCTGGCTGACGGCTAACCGCCACCTGCCCTATGAGGAAGGCCTGCGCACGCTCTTCAAGCATGTCGCATTGGTCGTCGATGAGGGCGGCTACAAGGTCTATGAGGCCAGGAAGTGAGCAGGCCATGAACAAGGCTCCGCCAACGGCGCGTCTCGATCGCCTCCTTGCCAATCTGGGCTACGGCTCGCGCCGCGAGGTTCAGGGCCTGATCCAGTCGGGCCGCGTCGTGCTCGACGGCGAGGCCGAGACAGACCCTGACCAGCGCATCTATGTGAAGGCCGATCTCGCCCTCCGCATGACTGTGAATGGCGAGCCGCTCGACCCCGCGCCGGGCATGGTGCTGATGCTCAACAAGCCCGTCGGCGTCACCTGCTCGCACAAGGAGACGGGTGCGCTCGTCTATTCGCTGTTGCCCGAGCGCTGGCGCCGGCGCGATCCGGCGATCTCGACGGTGGGCCGGCTCGACAAGGATACCTCCGGGCTGCTGCTCATGACCGATGATGGCGCCCTGCTGCATCGGATCATTTCGCCGAAGAGCCATGTGCCCAAGCGCTATCAGGCGACGCTCGCGCGGCCGCTCGCGGGCAACGAAGCCGAGGTTCTCGCTTCGGGAACGCTGATGCTCGAAGGCGAGGAAAAGCCGCTGCTTCCCGTCGAGATGACGACCGTTTCGCCGACGCACGCGACCGTCATCCTGCATGAGGGCCGGTACCATCAGGTTCGGCGGATGTTTGCCGCGCTCGGCAATCACGTCGTCGCACTCCACCGCGACCGGGTCGGCGGCCTCGATCTGCCAGACGATCTGCCGCCCGGGGGCTATCGCATCCTCGACGCAGCCGGCATCGCCGCCGTCTTCGGCGCATCGGCGTGAAAACAATGCCGTCGCGCGCCTATGATGTCGTGATCCTCGGCGCGGGCGCGGCCGGCATGATGTGCGCCATCGAGGCCGGCAAGCGCGGCCGCTCCGTTCTGGTCGTGGATCATGCCAAGGCGCCGGGCGAGAAGATCCGGATCTCCGGCGGCGGGCGTTGCAATTTCACCAATCTCGGCACGACGCCGGCCAATTTCATTTCCAACAATCCGCGCTTCGCGATCTCGGCGTTGAGCCGCTACGGCCAGAAGAACTTTATCACTCTCGTGGAGAGGCACGGCATCGCCTATCACGAGAAGACGCTCGGCCAGCTCTTCTGTGACGGCTCGGCGCGGCAGATCATCGACATGCTGGTGGCCGAGATGCACGCCGGCGGGGTCGAGCTGACGCTGGAGACACAGGTCCAGTCTGTCGCGCGGTCAGGCGACGGCTTCGCGGTGCAACTGTCGACGGCTGCCGTCAGCTGCCATTCCCTCGTCGTCGCGACGGGCGGCAAGTCGATCCCCAAGATGGGCGCCACCGGGCTCGGTTACGAGATCGCCGGCCAGTTCGGTCTGTCGGTCGTCGAGACGCGTCCGGCGCTGGTGCCCCTCACATTCGATCCCGCCGCGCTGCAGCGCATCGAGCCGCTGGCCGGGGTCGCGGTCGACGCTGTCGTCCAGTGCGGCAAGGTCCGCTTCGCGGAATCGATGCTCTTCACCCATAGAGGGCTGAGCGGCCCGGCCATCCTGCAGATTTCATCCTATTGGCGCGAGGGCAGGGAGATCGTCATCTCCATGCTCCCCGGCATCGATCTCTTCGAGATACTTCGGAGCGCAAGGACCGAGCGCGGCAAGCAGCAGGTGGGGACCATCCTGTCCGGCCTCCTGCCCAAGCGCGTGGTTCATCTCGTCGTCGACGAGGCGACGGCGGCGAAACGGATCGCTGATCTCCCCGACCGGCAGTTGCGCGCACTATCCGACGCCGTGAATCATTGGTCGATCAAGCCCGTGGGATCGGAGGGCTACCGAACCGCTGAGGTGACCCTGGGTGGCGTCGATACCGACGCGCTGGACTCGCGTACGATGCAGGCCAAGGCGGTACCGGGCCTCTATTTCATCGGCGAGGTGGTCGACGTGACCGGCTGGCTCGGCGGCTATAATTTCCAGTGGGCGTGGTCGTCGGGCTGGGCCGCGGGGCAGGCGGCTTGAGGGCAAGGCGGCCTGAGGCCATGTGTGCCGCCCGCCCAGGCGGGCAGGGCAGGCGGCCGGCGGAACCGTCCGGTCAGCTCGGCAGAACGCCGGACTTCTTCGCGGCGAATGTCGAGAGAGCGTCCATCAGCGGTGGCGAGAGACAATCATACGGCACGAGACCGAGTTCGCGGATCCTGTCGCGGATGCTGCCCATCCTGTCCGGGTGAACGCCACCCTCGATCACCGAGGACACGAAGGCCGCGAATTGCGGCTCCTGCCACCCCTCCTCCCGCGAGAGCTCCGTATGCACGAAGGTCAGGCCCTTGAAGGCATGATCCTTCTCGACGGGTCCGTGCATGTGAACGCCACAGACGGTGCAGGCATGACGCAGGATCGTGGCGCCGGGATCGACGATCGCGAGCTTCTGCCCGTTGGCGACGACCGAGACATTGGAGGTCGGCGCGACTGCCACGACCGAGAAGATCGCGCCGGTCGGCTTCCAGCATTTGGTGCAGCCGCACGCATGGTTGTGCACGACCTGCCCCTTGATCTCGACTTTGACCGGGTCCTCGATGCAGTGGCAGACAAGCGTCCCACCGGCGAAATCCGCGGCGCCGCGCTTGATCCCGTGATCGATGGCGGGGTGGAGAAGAACCGTATTAGGCATTTCTGGCTCCCTTATCGTTCGTCCCCGTTTTGGCCGGGGTCATGAACGGTACGCTCAACGCGCACGAAGGGAAATGCTCCCGGCCAAGCGCCGGGAGCCGGTGCCATCCCTGCTAGGTCAGGCTGGCGGCCTCATCGAGGCCGAGGGCGAGATTGAGGTTCTGCACCGCCGCGCCCGATGCACCCTTGCCGAGATTGTCGAGCAGGGCGACGAGCCGCGCCTGACCACCGCCTTCCGTTCCGAAGACGAAGAGCTTCAACTGGTTGGTGCCGTTCAGCCCCTCCGGATCGAGCCCGGTCATCGCCTCGCTCTCCTCGCGGCTGGCGACTTCGACGAAGCGTTCGCCGGCATAGTGCTCGGCCAGGGCTTCACGCAGATGCGACGGCTCCGGCTCGCCGGGGATGAGCGCCAGATGCAGCGGGATCTCGACGATCATGCCCTGGGCATAGCGACCGACCGATGGCGCGAAGATCGGCCGGAAGGCGAGGCCGCCATGCTTCTGGATTTCCGGCACGTGCTTGTGCTGGAGGGGGAGGGCGTAGATACGGAAATTGTCGTGGGTGTAGTTCGCCGCCGACGAATCTTCGAATTCGGCGATCATCGACTTGCCGCCGCCCGAATAGCCCGAAACGGCATTGATCGTGACGGGCCAGTCGTTGGGCAGAAGGCCCGCCATGGTCAGGGGCCGCAGCAAGGCGATGGCGCCGGTCGCGTAGCAGCCCGGATTCGATATCCGCTTGGCGGCGACGATCCGTGCCCGCTGCTCGTCGTCGAGTTCGGCGAAGCCATAGACCCAGTCCGGCGCCGTCCGATAGGCGGTCGATGCGTCGATCACCTTGACATACGGGTTGTCGATCAGGCCGACGGCCTCCTTGGCGGCGGCATCGGGCAGGCAGAGGATGACCGCGTCCACGCCATTCAGCAGTTCCGCGCGGGCGGCGGGATCCTTCCGCCGGGCCGGGTCGATCGAGACGAGCTTGAGATCGCCACGCGATTCGAGGCGCTGCCTGATCTGCAGACCCGTCGTACCAGCCTCGCCGTCGATAAAGACCGTGGATACCATAGCTCGCCTCCGTTCGGCTGCGCAGATGGGGTGAAGTTCGCCTGCAGGCAAGCCGCGTTCATGATCGAGACGTCTCGATTGCGCGGATAGTGCCACAGCCAGATGACAGACAAAGAAAAAGGGCGCTTCCGGTTGCCCAGAAGCGCCCTTTCGAGCGTCGTATGCGGACGCTGATTAGCGCTTCGAGAACTGGAAGCTGCGGCGTGCCTTGGCGCGGCCGTACTTCTTGCGCTCGACGACACGGCTGTCGCGCGTCAGGAAGCCGCCCTTCTTGAGGGCGCCGCGCAGCTCGGGCTCGTAATAGGTGAGCGCCTTCGAGATGCCGTGACGCAGAGCGCCGGCCTGGCCCGACAGACCGCCGCCGACGACCGTGGCGTGGATGTCGTACTGACCGCTGCGGTTCACGATGCCGATCGGCTGGCGAACGAGCATCTGCAGGACGGGACGCGCGAAATAGCTCGCGAACTCACGGCCATTCACGACGATCTTGCCGGTGCCCGGCTTGATCCAGACGCGGGCGATCGCGTTCTTGCGCTTGCCGGTCGCATAGGCACGGCCCTGAGCATCGAGCTTCTGGACGTGAACCGGAGCGGCGTTCTCGGAAATCGAGACGAGGTCCTGGAGGGACTGGAGATCAGCCATGTTCAGGCAATCCTCTTGTTCTTGGCATTCAGAGCGCCGACGTCGAGCGTCTCGGGCTGCTGGGCTTCATGCGGATGCTCCGAACCGCCATAAACGCGGAGGTTCTTCAGCTGGCGACGACCAAGCGGGCCCTCGGGAAGCATGCGCTCGACGGCCTTCTCCAGAACGCGCTCGGGGAACTTGCCCTCGATGATCTGGCGGGGCGAACGCTCCTTGATGCCACCGATATAGCCGGTGTGCCAGTAGTAGCGCTTGTCGGTATACTTGCGGCCGGTGAAGACTGCCTTCTCCGCATTGATGATGATGATGTTGTCACCATCATCGACATGCGGCGTGAAGCTCGCCTTGTGCTTGCCGCGCAGGCGGTTCGCGACGATCGAAGCAAGCCGACCGACGACGAGCCCTTCGGCGTCGATCAGGACCCACTTCTTCACGACATCCGCCGGCTTGGTGGAAATTGTGCTCATTGATTGAAACTCGTTCTCTCGTGCCCGAGATGGGCAGGAATGGCGGCGAAAGGGCATTCACCCCATCGATCGTGGGGGTGTGTACATTGAGCCGATTGGCGCGTCAAGAACTCAATTTGCACTCGAAGCGCAGAAAACATAGCAAAAACGGATAGTTAGATAAATAGGTATCATAATACCGCGTCATGCTGACGCCACTGCCGGTTCCGGATGGGGCCGGGGAGGGGCTTCGATGGGCAAATGCCGTGCACCGAGGCGCTCGCCTCTTTCCCGACACCGATGATCGGCTATGCTGCCGGCCGTTCGAGAACAGGAAACACATATGTCGGACACGGGTCTTGCACCACGCCTCAGCATCGTCACGCTCGGCGTCGCCAATGTTCAGAAAGCCCGCGCCTTCTATGAGGCGCTCGGCTGGCAGGCATCCTCGGCGAGCCGGGAGGCGATCACCTTCTTCCAGCTCTCCGGCGTCGTGCTGGCGCTGTTCGAGCGCAATGCCCTGGCCGATGATGCGACGGTCGCCCCGGCCGGCGACGGTTTCCGCGGCGTGACGCTCGCGCATAATGTGGAGAGCGAGGCCGCCGTCGACGCCGCGCTCGCCCATGCCGTGCGTTCCGGCGCGCGCTTGGTGAAGCCGGCCTCCAAGGTCTTCTGGGGCGGCTATTCCGGCTATTTCTCCGATCCCGACGGCCATCTCTGGGAGGTGGCCTATAATCCATTCATCTCATTCGACGAGGCCGGGCGGCTGATCCTTCCGGGACCCGAGGCATGAACTCCATGATGAAAGCTATTCCTCTCGCCCTGGCTGCGCTTGCCGGTCTCGGCGCAATGCCGGCTTCGGCCGAGCCCAAGCCCTACGAGCCGGTCACGGTCTCCTATGACACGACAGGGGCCGACGACGCCGAGCTGAAGACGTTCATCGACAATCTCAGGCAGGGCGTGAACGACAACAATATCCAGTTGCTGAAGCTCTCGGTCGGGCCCGATGTCCAGCTCTACACGCCGACGATCGGCTTTCCCGAGGCCGGCCCGATCCGCGCGGTGCCGAACCCGGACAAGCACCCGGGCGACCAGAGGCTCGACGAAGCCGCGATCCTGATGACCTCCTCCGATTCGAGCTATACGCGCGAGGATCTGGACGGTCTCGTCGTCGATCTGTTCGGAACCGCCCTGGAACCGAAGACGATCGGCGTTTCGCATACGGCGCGCGGTGCGCTCTGTTCACCGGCCGAGCCGATCTTCGACCGCGACAAGGCGCTGGCCGTGGCCGATGCGGCGGATGTGCCTCCGGGCAATCTCTGGATCCTCTCGGCCGACACCGAGTTCCATGAGAAGCCGGATGCCAAGTCTCCCGTGATCGCGACGCTGCCGGCCAATACGATCGCTCCCTTCGTCGAGGGATCGGTCGACGGCGCCGCCTCGACCGATGGCGGAGAGGAGGATGGCGGGGCGGACTGGTATTCCGTCGCCTTGCCGTCGGGCAAGATCGGCTATGCGGCCGAAGACACCTCGCTCGCCTTCCAGGCCGTCAGCATCTGCTACGGCAAGGTCGACAATCAGTGGGCGGTGACGGGCATCATCGTGCCGACGCTTTGAGCGCAACCATGAACCACGATCGTTACGACGACGCCTATATCAGGGACATTCTGACGACGACCCGCACGATCGCCGTCGTCGGTGCCAGCCCCAATGCGACACGGCCGAGCCATGGCGTGCTCGGCTACCTCACGGCGTCCGGCTACGAGACCTATCCGATCCATCCGGGCATCGCTGGACGCGAATTGTTCGGCAGGCTCGTCTATCCAAGGCTCGCTGATGTTCCCGTGCCGATCGACATGGTCGATGTGTTCAGGAATTCCGATGCGATCGACGCGTTGGCGGACGAGATACTCGCCTTGCCGGTCCTACCGAAGGTGGTCTGGCTGCAACTCGGCATTCGCAACGATGCCGCCGCGGCCCGGCTGGAGGCGGCGGGCATCCGCGTCGTCATGGATCGCTGCCCCGCCATCGAGCGGCCGCGCCTTTTGGGAGCGTGACGGGAAAGAGCCGTCAGGGCAGTTTTGTCGCGATTGCGGGTTCAAAACGCGAAAACGTTCTTTGAATTTGCGCACTTCGGCGGGCTAACGCTTGTGTCGTGAAGTCCCGTCACAGACGATCATGCGCGACAGCCGATGACTGGCCGTCGCCAGAACAAGCATTACAGGGAGGAAATAATGGCCGAAGACAGAGTTCCGGGTTTCGCGACGCTCGCGGTTCACGCCGGCGCGCAGCCGGACCCGACGACCGGGGCGCGCACGACGCCGATCTATCAGACGACCTCGTTCGTCTTCGAGGATGTCGATCACGCGGCCTCGCTGTTCGGCCTGCAGGCGTTCGGCAACATCTATACGCGCATCGGCAACCCGACGACGGCCGTGCTGGAAGAGCGCGTCGCCGCTCTCGAGGGTGGCACTGCGGCGCTCGCGGTCGCGTCCGGCCATGCCGCGCAGTTGCTCGTATTCCATACGCTCCTGCAGCCGGGCGACGAATTCGTCGCCGCTTCAAAGCTCTATGGCGGCTCGATCAACCAGTTCAATCACGCCTTCAAGAGCTTCGGCTGGAATGTCGCCTGGGCCGACCCTGACGATATCGGCTCCTTCGAGCGCGCCATCACGCCGAAGACCAAGGCGATCTTCATCGAATCGATCGCCAATCCGGGCGGTATCATCGTCGACATTGCCGGGATCGCGGCCGTCGCCAAGCGCGCCGGTGTACCGCTGATCGTCGATAATACGCTGGCGACGCCCTATCTCTGCCGCCCGTTCGAGCATGGCGCCGACATCGTCGTCCACTCGCTGACCAAGTTCCTGGGCGGCCATGGCAATTCGATGGGTGGCATCATCGTCGATGGCGGCCGCTTCAACTGGACGCGCGAGGGCCGCTATCCCAAGCTGTCGGAGCCGCTGGCCGAATATGGCGGCATCGTGCTTGCCGAGACCTTCGGCAATTTCGCCTTCGCCATCGCCAACCGGGTTCTCGGGCTGCGTGATCTCGGGCCGGCCATCTCGCCGCAGAACTCGTTCCTGATCTTGACGGGTATCGAGACGCTGCCGCTTCGCATGCAGCGGCACAGCGACAATGCCCGCGCCGTCGCCGAATTCCTCGTCGAGCATCCGGCCGTTTCGTGGGTCAGCTATGCGGGCCTGCCGGGCGATCGCTATCACAATCTGGCGCAGCACTACGTCCCCAAGGGCGCCGGCGCCGTGCTGACCTTCGGTCTCTCCGGTGGCTACGAGGCCGGCGTCAAGGTCGTCTCGTCGGTGAAGCTCTTCTCGCATCTCGCCAATATCGGCGACACGCGCTCGCTGATCATCCATCCGGCCTCGACGACGCACCGGCAATTGTCCGATGCCCAGAAGATCGCGGCCGGCGCGGGTCCCGACGTGGTTCGTCTGTCCGTCGGCATCGAGGACAAGGAAGACATCATCGCCGATCTGCAGCAGGCGCTGGCGAACGTCTGAGGCTTCTGCGAGAAAACGCGTCCGGCCTTGGGCTCGGGCGCGCTCTACGCCGGATGCCTATTACGCCATGACGCGGACATAGCTGCCCGGCGCATCCTCGATCGCCTTGACCTTGCGGCCGCCGGGCGTCCGCGCCTTGACCTTGCGGGCGTCCAGCGCCTCGATCCAGGCCTGCCAATGCGGCCACCAGGAGCCGGGGTGTTCCTCGGCATTGGCGAGCCACAGATCGAGGTCGTCGCCCTGGGGCGCAGGCCCGGTCCAATACTGGTACTTGCCGCGCGACGGCGGATTGACGACGCCGGCAATATGGCCCGATCCGGACAGGACGAACGTCACGGGTCCGCCGAAGAAGCTCGAGCCGAAATAGACCGACCGCGGCGGCGCGATATGATCCTCGCGCGTCGCGAGATTGAAGATCGGGATCTTGACCTTGTGGAGGTCGAGCGGCGTTCCGTCGACCGAGAGCTGGCCCTGTGCCAGCTTGTTGTCGAGGTAGCAATTGCGCAGATAGAAGGAGTGATTGGCCGCCGGCATGCGCGTCGTGTCGGAGTTCCAATAGAGCAGGTCGAAGGGGATCGGTTCCTTGCCGCGGAAATAATTGTTCACGACGTAGGACCAGATCAATTCGTTCGAACGCAGCATATTGAAGGCCGACGCCATGTTCTGGCCTTCGAGATAGCCGCGCACGCTCATCTTCTTCTCGACGGCTTCGATCTGGTCCTCATCCATGAAGACCTTGAGATCGCCGGCATAGGTGAAGTCGACCTGGGTCGCGAACAGCGTCGCCGAGGCGATCCGCGTATCACCCACCGCCGCCATATAGGCGAGCGTATAGGACATCAGCGTGCCGCCCACGCAGTAGCCGATGGCGTTGACCTCCTTTTCGCCGGTGATCTTCTCGATCACATCGAGCGATTCGAGGATGCCCTCGCGCATATAGTGTTCGAAGCCCTTGGCCGCCTGCCGCTCGTCCGGATTGACCCAGGACACGACGAACACGGTGTGCCCCTGTTCCAGCGCCCATTTGATGAACGACTTTTCGGGGTTCAGATCGAGGATGTAGAACTTGTTGATCCAGGGCGCGACGACGAGGAGAGGGCGCTTCAGCACCTCCTTGGTCATCGGCTTGTACTGGATCAGCTGGCGGACTTCGTTCTGGTGGATCACCTTGCCGGGCGTCAGCGCCAGATTCTTGCCGATCTCGAAGCGGGAATTGTCGACCTGCCGGATCCTGAGGCTGCCCTCGCCGGCTTCGATGTCCTCGGCCAGCATGTTGACGCCGCGCACGAGATTGTCGGCGCTGGAATCGAGCGTCTCACGCAGGACTTCCGGGTTTGTGAAGAGAAAGTTCGACGGTGAGACGGCGTTGGCGATCTGCCTGACATAGAACAGAGCCTTGAGCCGCGTGTGCGGATCGAGCTCCGCGCCTTCGACCATCTCCTCGGCCCAGCGCGTTGTGATGAGGTAGAACTGCTTCAGGAAATCGAAGAATTGGTTCTTCGACCATTGCGGGTCGTTGAAGCGCTTGTCACGGGGCTCGGGAACGGCAATGGGCTTGGCCTCCGCGCCCGCCATGCGCTGCATCATGGCGGTCCAGAGCGCGAAATAGCGGGTGTAGAGCTTGCGTTGCGCAAGCACGGTGCGGCTCGGATCGGACGTCCAGTATTCGATGACCTTGGCGAGCGTGCGCACGATTTCCGCGATCTCGTCGGTCAGATCCGCGGAGAGCTTGCCATCCTCGCGTGGCTTCAGGAACGCGTTGGCCGCCTTCGTCGCCCCTTCGATGATTCGGGCGATGTTCTGGGCGAACTTCTCGGGATCCTTCACCAGAAGGCTGATCGGTGCGTCGTCGGCGCTGCCGTTTTGCGCTGAACCCGTCGTTTCCTTGGCCATTCTCTCTCCGACATTGCCCTCAATCGGAATCGGCGCTGCTTTTCCCGATGGATCGAGTGTAATAGCTTCGCTCGTCCAACGATATGACGAGCCTGTTTACGATACGCTTACCCTAAGCGGGGAGGATGATGCGGTGATGGTGCAGTTGGGATCGAAGCGGTGTCACCCCTCGTCGCTGTTCGTCGTGATTGGTCTTGTAGCCACGCTTGCCGGCTGCTCGACGGTCGTGAAGACCTTCGACATGACGCCCGATCCGGAATTGAAGCGCGCTGGCGTCTACCCGAACATCAACGTGGCGGGCAGCACGCCGCCGGGCAAGGTGCTGACGCCCGACGAGCAGAAGAAGGTGTCCGCATCATTGAACGCGCAGAGCGCGCAGGCCAATCCGGGCGTCGGCGCGGCGGCCCAGGCCGAGGCCGAAAAATCGGCGAAGGAACTGAATGCGCTGGCCGCGAGCCATGCGCAGAAGACGCTTTCCGATATTCAGAACGAGTGCGACGGCAAATCGGCGACCGACGCCACGAAATGCCCGCAATAAGGCGCTCCCTTGTTGGCCGGTTCGGTGATAGAAGCCGCGCCGCGCCATTGAGGGCGCAACAACACGATCATCCAGGAAAGATGGATCAGGAGCCATGAGCGAGTTCCATAGCGTGCGGCGCTTGCCGCAATACGTCTTCGAGCAGGTCAACCGGCTGAAGGCGAGCGCTCGAGCCGCAGGCGCCGATATCATCGACCTCGGCATGGGTAATCCCGACCTGCCGACGCCGCCCCATATCGTGCAGAAGCTGGCCGAGACGGCGCAGCGCCCCGACGTTCACGGCTATTCGGCCTCGCGCGGGATCAACGGGCTGCGCAAGGCCCAGGCCGCCTATTATGGCCGCCGCTTCGGCGTGAAGCTCGATCCGAACACGCAGATCGTCGCGACGATCGGTTCCAAGGAAGGCTTCGCCAATATGGCGCAGGCCATCACGGCGCCCGGCGACGTGATTCTGGTGCCCAATCCGAGCTATCCGATCCATGCGTTCGGCTTCCTGATGGCCGGCGGCGTCATCCGCTCGGTGCCGGTCGAGCCGGGCCCGGAGTTCTTCCACGCGATGGAACGTGCCGTGATGCACTCCATCCCGAAGCCGCTCGCCGTCGTGCTCTGCTATCCGTCCAACCCGACCGCGCATGTGGCCGATCTCGATTTCTACCGCGACGTGGTCGCCTTCGCACGCAAGCACGAGCTCTTCGTGCTGTCGGATCTCGCTTATGCCGAGATCTATTTCGACGGCAATCCGCCGCCTTCGATCCTGCAGGTGCCGGGCGCGATCGACGTCGCCGTCGAGTTCACCTCGATGTCGAAGACCTATTCCATGGCCGGCTGGCGCATGGGCTTCGCGGTCGGCAATGAGCGGCTGATCGCAGCGCTCGGCCGCGTCAAATCCTATCTCGATTACGGCGCCTATACGCCCATCCAGGTTGCGGCGACCGCAGCGCTGAACGGGCCGCAGGATTGCATCGAGGAGATGCGGCAGACCTACAAGCACCGCCGCGACACGCTGGTGGAGAGCTTCGGCCGCGCCGGCTGGCGCATTCCGGCGCCGGACGCGTCGATGTTCGCCTGGGTGCCGATCCCCGACGAATTCAAGGCGCTCGGCAGCCTGGAGTTCTCCAAGCTGCTGATCGAGAAGGCCGATGTGGCCGTGGCGCCGGGCGTCGGCTTCGGCGAGCATGGCGACGACTATGTCCGAATCGCCCTGGTCGAGAACGAGCAGCGCATCCGTCAGGCGGCGCGCAATATCCGCCGCTTCCTTGAATCGGCTGACAAAACATTGCACAACGTCGTCCCGATCAGCAGCGCCCGGCGGTAGTCCGGGCCCCTCTGGGGCGATTTTATGGTTGAATCTCTACGGTTGGGCGTCGCCGGTCTCGGAACCGTCGGCGCCTCCCTGTTGCGCATCCTGCAGCGCCACGGCAATGACCTGGCGCTGCGTGTCGGCCGGCCCGTTGTCGTCACGAGCGTTTCGGCCCGTGACCGCATGCGCGATCGCGGCGTCGACCTCACGCCGTTCGCGTGGTTCGACGATCCCGTCGCGCTCGCGCGCTCGAACGATATCGATGTGTTCGTCGAACTTATGGGCGGGGCCGATGGTCCGGCCGCCGCATCGGTGCGCGCCGCGATCGAGGCCGGCAAGCACGTCGTCACGGCCAACAAGGCGCTGCTCGCCCGCCACGGCACCGAGCTTGCGCGTGCGGCCGAGGCCAATGGCGTGTCGCTCAACTTCGAGGCAGCCGCGGCCGGCGGCATTCCGATCATCAAGACACTGCGCGAGTCGCTCGCCGGCAATACGGTCAGCCGCGTCTACGGCATCCTGAACGGCACCTGCAATTACATCCTGACGCGCATGGAGCGCGAGGGGCTGTCGTTCGACGCCTGCCTCGCCGAGGCGCAGCGCTTGGGCTATGCCGAGGCGGATCCGACCTTCGACGTCGACGGCTTCGACACCGCGCACAAGCTCTCTCTGCTGACGGCGATCGCCTTCGGCTCCGAGATCGACACCGACGAAATCTATGTCGAGGGCATTCGCTCGATCACGACGGCCGACATCGAGGCCGCCGACGAACTCGGCTATCGGATCAAGCTGCTCGGCGTGGCCAGTTGGTCTGATGGCGGCATCGAGCAGCGCGTCCATCCGACCATGGTGCCGAAATCCTCGCCCATCGCGCGCGTGGACGGCGTCACGAATGCCGTCGCCGTCGAGGCGGACTTTGTCGGCCGACTCGTTTTGTCGGGTCCGGGCGCTGGCGGCGACGCGACCGCATCCTCCGTCATGAGCGATATCGCCGATATTGCGCGCGGCGACGTGGTCGGCACTTTTGGTCGTCCGGCGCACACGCTGCAGCCCTATCGGCGCGCCGGTATCCGGGCACACGAGGGCGGCTACTATATCCGCCTTGCCGTTTATGACCGTCCCGGCGCTTTCGCTTCCATTGCCAAGCGCATGGCGGAAAACGACATTTCGCTCGAATCGATCGTCCAGCGCCGACGTGCGCCGAAGGCCGACGCTCCCGATCATCCGCAGCCGCTCGAGCCGCAGCCGGTCATCCTCATCACCTATGACACGACCGAAACCCAGGTCCGCGAAGCGCTCGACCGGATAACTGCCGATGGTCATATCGCCGAGCAGCCTCAGATGATACGCATCGAGCAACTGGCCTGAGAGCAGGAGCGGAGCATGTCGACGACGGGCGGCGCGCTGGAGACGTCTGGTCTTGATCGGATTCTGACACTCGAACTCGTTCGCGTCACGGAGCGGGCGGCGGTGGCTGCCGCGCGCTGGCGCGGCCGGGGCGACGAGAGGGCCGCCGACCAGGCCGCCGTCGACGCCATGCGCACCGCGCTCAACCATCTGCCGATATCCGGCACGATCGTGATCGGCGAGGGCGAGCGCGACGCGGCGCCGATGCTCTATATCGGCGAGCAGGTCGGCACCGGCGGCGCGAAGGTCGACATCGCCCTCGATCCGCTCGAGGGCACGACGATCTGCGCCAAGAACCAGCCGAATTCGCTCGCCGTCATCGCGATCGCCGAGGGCGGGCACCTGCTGCATGCGCCCGACATCTACATGCAGAAGATCGCGATCGGCCCGGGCTACCCCGCCGGCACCGTCGATCTCGACCGGTCGGCGGCGGAGAATATCCAGGCGCTCGCGACCGCCAAGGGCGTTCCCGTCAACGAGATCACCGCCTGCATCCTCGATCGCCCCCGCCATGCCAAGCTCATCGACGATGTGCGACGCACAGGCGCCTCCGTCCGGCTCATCGGCGATGGCGACGTCGCCGGCGTGATCCATACGACCAATCCCGACGAAACCGGGATCGACATCTATCTCGGCATTGGCGGTGCTCCGGAAGGCGTGCTCGCCGCGGCCGCGTTGCGCTGCATTGGCGGCCAGATGCAGGGCCGTCTGGTGGCGCAGTCGGACGCCCAGCGCGAGCGGGCCGTGCGCATGGGCGTGAAGAACTTCGACAAGAAGCTCAGCCATGAGGAAATGGCGCGCGGCGATATCGTCTTTGCCGCCACGGGCGTGACGGACGGCAACATGCTGGCCGGCGTCAAGTTTGCCCGGTCCGGTGAGATCACGACGGATTCGGTCGTCATGCGATCCGCCTCCGGCACGGTGCGCTGGATCAAGGCGACCCATCGGGACGCCGAAACCTTCGAGAACGAGGCCTGAGTGAAGGCCGACCATCCATGACCGGCCCGGCTGACGCCCGACGCGCCTTTCTGGGCGTCGAGCATTCCGCGACCGGGCGGCGCTGGTCCGATCGCTTGAACGATGCCGACAGCCTCGCCGCGACGGCGATGGTGCAGCGGCATCAAATCCCCGAGCTGATCGCCCGCGTTCTCGCCGGGCGGGGCGTCGCCATCGACGATGCGGCGCATTTTCTCGATCCCAGTCTTCGGCGGCTCATGCCCGATCCGTCCGTCATGACCGACATGGATGTGGCCGCCGGCCGGATCGCCGATGCCGTGATGGCCAATGAGAAGGTCGCGATCTTCGGCGATTACGACGTCGATGGCGCCTCGTCCTCCGCCCTGCTGGCGCGGTTCCTGCGCGGGCAGGGCGTCGAGGCACGGATCTATATTCCCGACCGCATCTTCGAAGGCTACGGGCCCAATCCCGACGCCATCCGCCTGCTCGTCAGCGAAGGCGCCCAGTTGATCGTGACGGTCGATTGCGGCTCGACGAGCCATGAGGCGCTCGGTGTCGCGCGCGATCTCGGCCATCCCGCAGTCGTGCTCGATCATCACCAGATGGGCGCCGAACTGCCGCCCGCGGTGGCCGTGGTCAATCCGAACCGGCAGGATGACCTCTCGGGTCTCGGGTATCTCGCCGCCGTTGGGGTGACTTTCCTCGCCATCGTCGCGGTCAATCGCGAATTGCGACGCCGTGGCTGGTACAAGGACGGGCGCGCGGAGCCTGACCTGCTGCAATGGCTCGACCTCGTCGCGCTCGGCACGGTTTGCGACGTGGTTCCGCTCGTCGGCCTCAACCGTGCTTTCGTGACCAAGGGCCTGATCGCGATCAGGCGCAGGGGCAATGCGGGGCTCGCCGCGCTCGCCAATGTCGCGCGCATCGACGTGCCGGCCGCGCCCTATCATCTCGGCTTCCTGCTGGGTCCGCGCATCAATGCCGGTGGACGGATCGGCGATGCCGCGCTCGGGGCAAGGCTTCTGTCGCTCGACGATTCCGTGGAGGCGGAGGCGATCGCAACCGAGCTCGATGATCTGAACAAGCAGCGCCAGGCGATCGAGACGGCGATGCTGGAAGAAGCGCTCGCCGAGGCCGATGCCGAGATCGGAGCCGGCGAGGGGCCGGCGGTCATCGTCACGGCCAATGAGCGCTGGCATGCCGGCATTGTCGGCCTCATCGCCGCGCGGCTCAAGGAGCGGTTCCGCCGGCCGGCCTTTGCCATCGCGCTGATGGCGAGCGGCACGGGCACAGGCTCCGGCCGCTCCGTGTCCGGCGTCGATCTCGGCGGTCTCGTCAGGGCGGCGCTTGGCGAGGGCCTCATTCTCAAGGGCGGCGGCCATGCCATGGCGGCCGGCATCACGATCGAGCGCAAGCGCCTCGGCGAATTCCGCGCCTTCATGGAGGAGCGCGCCATGACGGCGTCGCGGGCGGCCCGCGCCGGCGACAACCTGCTCGTCGACGGCGCATTGACCGCGCGCGCGGCGACGCCGGACATGATCGACATGCTCGAGCGGGCAGGGCCGTTCGGCGCCGGCCATGCCGAGCCGGTCTTCGCCTTCCCCGCCCATCGGGTCAGCTATGCCGACGTCGTCGGCAACGGGCACATCCGCGTCACGATTTCAGGCGGCGACCAGAACCTCAAGGCGATCGCCTTTCGCGCCGCCGAGACTGATCTCGGCCGCGCGCTTCTCGACGCACGGGGACGGCCGCTGCATCTCGCCGGCAACCTCAGCATCGATCACTGGCAGGGCCGCCGGCAGGCGAGCCTGCGCATCATCGACGTCGCCGACCCACTCGTTCCGGGTTAGCGGGTTTCCGAGCGACGTGGGGCCGGCTTCTCGTGAAGGAAACGAGACAAGTCGAATCTAGGCCGCTTGGCCGGACGCTTGTGCCTGGGCCTGCCTGCGGTCGCTCAGGAAGTTGAACAAGCCCGAAAGCCCGACGACGGCCATGCCGATCAGGCTGATCCAATCGGGAAATTCGCTGAAGAAGATGGCGCCGAGCACCACGGCCCAGATGATCTGGCTGTATTGCGTCGGGCCGATGCGGTTGGCCGGCGCGTAGCGTGTCGCGGCCATGAGGCCGAGATGGCCGAAACCGGCCAATGCCCCGCAAAGCGCCATCATGGCGAGCTCGAAGAGCGTCGGCATGCGGAAGACGAAGATCGTCAGGATGCCGTTGACGAGGAGGGAGCCGAACATCAGCGACCCGATCAGCGAGACCTGGCGTTCCGTGCGGCCGATGAAGCGCAGCACCAGCAAGGTGCCCGCGCCGCAAAGCGCGGTCGCGATCGCCGCGAAATGGCCGGGCAGGACTTCGCGAAAGCCGGGCCGCACGACGAGAAGCACGCCGGCGAGCCCGACCAGCAGCATGATGAGCTGGCGCCGGCCGCTCGATTCGCGCAGCAGGATCGCCGACAGCACGGCGACGAAAAGCGGCTGCAGGAACAGGAGGGAGTAGGCGTCCGCAAGCGGCAGTGTCGTGAAGGCGAAGGCGCTGAACAGGCCCGCCACGATCCCGAGCGCCGCGCGCAGCAGGACGAGCCCCGGCTGCCGCATCCGGAACATGTCGCTCCACTGCTCCGTCTTCGGCTTCGCAAAGAAGACGACGATGCTGGAGAAGATCGTCACGATGAAAGAGAGCTGGAATACATGCAACTGCCCGCCCGATGCCTTCATCGCCGCATCGGCGCAGGAGAAAACGGCATAGGTCAGGAAGCCGATCGCGACGCCCCGGAGCATTGGATACCGTCCGTCTGGAGGAATGGTCGGTATTTCACCGCCGCCTCCGCTTTGCAATCGGGCTGAACATATCCGGTGCGATTTATTCGACCTTCAAATTAGTAGTTGTGAAACACGCACTCTTCGCGCGAACATACTGCATTATGGACCATCGGATCGACTCATCGAACCGACACGCAATCGGGGCAAAGCCAGACCGGCTCCACCGACATGCCGCCATACTGACAACGCGGCCGCCGCATGACGGCGCCGACGGCCGAATGATCTTGCCATTGAATTTTAGCTGTGGTGAAATCCTGAAATCGCTGTGCCACACGGCGAGGAGCGTCCCCTGATGAGCAGCGATCCCCTGAAGGTTGGCGAAAAGATCCGCGAGGCCCGCAAGCAGCGAAAACTCACGCTGCAACGCGTCGCGGAGGCAACCGGGCTCTCGATCGGCTTTCTGAGCCAGGTCGAACGCGATATCACGACACCCTCACTCTCCTCGCTGGTGACGATCGCCCGCGCGCTCGACCTGCCGGTGAGCTCGTTCCTGCACCAGCCCGACATTCCGAACGCCGTCTCGCGGCGCGAGGGGCGCGTCGCCTATTCGCTCAATCCCAATTGGGCGTCCTATGAGCGGCTCTCGACGACCTTTCCGGGCCAGATGCTGAACGCCGTCAAGATGAACGTGCCGGCGCATTATCTGTCCGAGACCTCGGCGCATGAGGGCGAGGAGATCGTCTACGTGCTCTCCGGCGTCATCCGCTACATCATAGACGGCACGATCTACGAGCTGCATGTGGGCGACTCCCTGCATTTCTCGGCGCACCGGCCGCATCAGGTGCAGAATCCGACCGACGAGTTGACCGAGCTGTTCTCGGTCGGCACGCAGCAGCTTTTCGCTGATACGCCGCGTGGCCGCGCGCTCGATTCGGGCGCCGGTGACGATCGGCCCTCCGTCTCGCGCCGCATGCCAGTCGGCGCAGACAAGGATGAACTTCGTTGACGGCCCGTCGGATTGCCCGCGTGCATCGGACCTGGCTCACGGCCATCGGGCTGGGCGGCTTGCCGTCATCGCACAACACGCAGGAACCGACGGATGACTGAGACGACGACCGCACCGAACCTGGCCGATCTCGCGGCATGGGACGACATGCTCGCGGCGCTGGGCGCCGATCAACAGCCGGCGTCAACGCTGGCGCGGATCGAGAAGATCTATCAAAGCGAAGTCGGCGCCATCATCTTCACGGTGATGACGCATGACCGGCAGACCAACATGTCGCGCCGGCTCTATTCGAGCCATCCGGTCGAATATCCCGTCTCGGGCTACAAGCAGCTCCCGGCCGGCAAATGGACCGATCTCGTCTTCGGCGAGAAGCAGCCCTTCGTCGCCAATACGATCGAGGAGATCGCCGAGGTCTTCCATGATCATGAGCTGATTGCCTCGCTCGGCTGCGGCTCCTGCATCAACGTGCCGTTCGTGTTCGGCGGCGAGGTGCTCGGCACCGTCAATATTCTCGACGGCACCGGCGCCTATACGCCCGAAAAAGTCGGCCGTGCCATGGCGTTGCGTCCCTTCGCCGCCACGGGCCTGCTGGCCGCCACGGTGACGGAGCAGGCGGGCAAGATCGCCGGGGACGCGGCACGGGCATGAACGCACGGACAATCCGCGTCGCGACCGACGTCGGCGGCACCTTCACAGATCTCGTCTATTTCGAGACCGATCATGCAACCGGCCGCCAGACGGTCAGGACCGCGAAATCCGACACGACGCCGCCCAATTTCGAGCAGGGTGTGCTGAACGTCCTCGACAAGGCCGGCGTCGATCCGGCCGAAATCGCCTTCTTCGCCCATGGCACGACGGTGGTGATCAATGCGCTGACCGAGCGCAAGGGCGCGAAGACCGCGCTGATCACGACGTCGGGCTTTCGTGACATCCTGGAGATCGCGCGCGGCAACCGGCCCGATTTCTTCAACCTGAAATATGAGAAGCCGGCGCCATTCGTGCCGCGCCATCTGCGCCGCGAAGTGCCCGGCCGCATCGCCTATACGGGCGAGGAGCGGACGCCGCTCGATCTCTCCGTACTGCCGGCGATCCTGGCCGATTATCGCGCCGAAGGCGTCGAGGCGATCGCCGTCTGCCTGCTGCACGCCTATGCCGCGCCGCGCCATGAAGAGGCGGTCGTGGCCGAGATCCGCCGGCTCTGGCCGGAAGTCTCCGTCGTCGCCTCGCACCAGATCACCCGCGAATGGCGCGAATATGAGCGCTCATCAACGACGGTACTTTCCGCCTATGTCCAGCCGGTAGCGAGCCGCTATCTCGGGCGGCTGGAGAGCGGGCTCGGCTCGAAGGACTTCAAGGGCCAGCTCTACGTCATGCAGTCGAACTGTGGCGTCGATTCGCTGACCGCGACGCGCGAAATCCCGATCACCATGGTCGAATCCGGCCCGGCATCGGGCTTCTGGGGCGCTGCCGAGCTCGGCCGTATCATCGGTGAACCCAATGTGCTCGCGCTCGATATTGGCGGCACGACGGCCAAATGCTCGCTGATCGAGAATGGTCAGGTGAAGATCATGACTGATTACTGGATCGAGCGCGATCGTCGCTCGTCCGGCTATCCGATCATGGTGCCGGTGGTCGATCTGGTCGAGATCGGCAATGGCGGCGGTTCGATCGCCTGGGTCGATGATTTCGGCAAGCTGCATGTCGGCCCGAAATCCGCCGGCGCGATGCCGGGCCCGGCCGGCTATGGCCGCGGCGGCACCGAGGCGACGACGACCGACGCCAATCTCGCGCTCGGCCGCATCGACAAGGATTATTTCTGCGGCGGCACGATCGCGGCCGACATGGTCGCCGTCGACGGCGCGCTGGCGAAGCTCGCGACCAAGCTCGGCATCTCGCCGATCGAGGCGGCGCGCGGCATTGTCCGCATCGCCAACAACAACATGATCAACGCGCTGAAGCTGGTCTCGCTCAACCGGGGCTATGATCCGCGCGATTTCACCCTGGTGGCCTTTGGCGGTGGGGGCGGCATGCATGCCGTGGCGCTCGCCTCCGAGCTCGGCATGAAGAAGGTCGTGATCCCGCGCGGGGCCTCGGTCTTCTCCGCCTGGGGCATGATGATGTCCGATCTGCGCCGCGATTATTTCGTCACGAAGCTGATCGAGGATGGCGTCGGCCACCCGGAGGCGCTGGCGAGCCTGATCGGCGAGGCGAAGGCCCGCGCGCTGGCGCAATTCGCGGCCGAGGGCGTCGCGGCCGACCGGGTCAAGCTCGTGCCCTTCATCAAGTGCCGCTACCAGAACCAGGAACATGCCGTCGAAGTCGCCTATGAAGGCGATATGGTCGATGCGGCTGGCATCGCTGCGATGATCGACCGGTTCCACGCCGCCTATGAGCGCGAATATACCTATCGCCTCGACGCGCCGGTGGAGATCGTCGGGCTGCATCTCGTCGCCTCGGCCGAGGTCGGCAAGCTCGAGATCAACCCACTTCCGGTCACGGACGCCACGCTCGATACGGCGATCAAGGGCAGCCGCGCGGTCGACTATGCGCTCGACGGCATTCATCAGGCGACGATCTACGATCTGGAGAAGCTCGAGCCCGGCATGAGCTTCACCGGGCCGGCGGTGCTGGAGGATCCCGGCACGACCGTCGTGATCCTTCCCGGCAATCGCGTCTCGATCGATGCCTATGGCAATACCCATATCGAACTGGCGGCCTGACGCATGACTAGCCTTCGCCACGACCCGGTCACCTTCGACATCATCCAGAACTCGCTGCAGGCGATTTCGGACGAGATGTTCGCAGCCATGCGCAAGACCTCGATGAGCGCCGTCATCTACGAGGTGCTCGACATGGGCACCGGTATTTGCGCCGCCAATGGCGAGATCGCCTCGTCGGGTGCCGGCATCCCGGCCTTCATCGGCGTGCTCGACAAGGCCGCCAAGGCGGTGATCCGCAAGCATCCGATCGCGACCATCCATCCGGGCGACATCTTCGCGACCAATGATCCGTTCTATGGCGGCGTAACGCATCTGAACGACATGGTCCTCGTGATGCCCGTCTTCGTCGAGGGCGAGATCGTCGCCTGGACGGCCAATATCGCCCATTGGAACGATGTCGGCGGCATGGTCCCGGGCTCGATGTCGACGGATGCGACGACGATCTTCCAGGAAGGCATCCGCGTTCCCGCGATCAAGCTGGTCGAGAAGGGCGTCGCAAGCCAGGCGGTCATCGATCTCTTGACCGTCAATTCGCGCCTGCCGGCCTTCCTCAAGGGCGATCTCTGGGCCGCCATCGCCGCCGTGCGCATCGGCGACAAGCGCATCCTCGACCTGGTCAAGAAATACGGCAAGGACACCTTCGTCACCGCCATGAACCATTTCATGGACTATGGCGAGCAGGTGACGCTGAAGGCGCTGAAGGACCTGCCCAAGGGTGTGTTCCCCTTCGCCGAGGAGCAGGATAACGGGCTGATCTACAAGGTCTCGATCGAGATCACCGATGATGCGTTCATCGTCGATCTGGCCGACAATCCCGACCAGACATTGTCGCCCAGCAATGCGAGCCGTGACGGTGTGACGGTCGCGGCGCAGATGGCGATCAAGGCGGTGACTGACGTCGCAGCTCCCGCCAATGGCGGCTCGTTCCGCCCGCTGGTGCTGAAGACGCGCCCCGGCTCGGTTTTCGACGCGCAGGAACCGGCCGCCCACGGCTTCTATTACGAGGTCGAGATCCGCGTCTTCGACCTGATCCTGCGCTGCCTCGCGCCCCATCTCGGCGACCGGCTCTCGGCCGGCAGCTTCGCCTCGATCTGCGGCACGGTGATCGGTGGACCACATCCCGATACCGGCCGGCACTACACCATCGTCGAGCCGGAAATCGGCGGCTGGGGCGGCATGCTCGGCCGCGACGGCAACAGCGCCATCTTCTCCGGCTTTCACGGCGAGACCTTCAACTGCCCCGCCGAGGTGGCCGAGGCGCGCTACGGCCTCTTCGTCGAGCAACTCGCGCTCAATCCGGAAGAGGGCGGGGAAGGGGAATGGCGCGGGGGCAAGGGCATCCGCCTCGACTATCGCGTGCGCGCCGACGGCAATTTCCTGACCTGCGGCTATACGCGTTCACGCATCCTGCCCTGGGGCATGGAAGGCGGCCGTGATGGAACGCCGAACTATATCGACGTGATCAAGACGGACGGCTCGCAGAAGCGCTACGCCTTCGCAACCGGCGTGGCGCTCAACGAGGGCGATATCGTCCGCGTCGTGACCGGCAATGGCGGCGGCTATGGCGACCCCGCCAAACGCGACCGCGCTGCGATCCTCGACGACATCAAGAACGGCTACCTGAGCCCGGCCCGGGCGCGGGACGTCTACGGGGTCGAGGTCTAGCGCGCCCGAGTGACAGGCTCGCGGTGGCACATTGTCATCTCGGCCGGACAGCAAGCCCCACGAGTGTTTGCTATGATCGAGCGATGCATCCGCCGGACACGACTCCGCTTAACCCGCCCGTAAGGCGTGGGTTAAGCGGAGTCGTGAGGTTTCGTTCGGGCGAGCCGCCCAACCCGGCCACAGGCCGTCATCCCGGGCGGAGCGTAGCGGAGACCCGGGATCCATCCAGCCTGAGCGGTCCTTGCCTGTCACGACCGGGCCTTCGGCTGAATGGGTCCCCGCTTTCGCGAGGATGACGGCAGTGGAAGGGGAAGACGGCGCGCGGAGAGGAATGACGGTTCCGAAGTGGGATTCCGCTTGAGCCGAGATGACGTCAGAATCGGCAGGAAGGTGTGCCTCCCCTTAAACCCGCCCCCGGAGGGCGGGTCGAAAGTGCGGAGCACTTTCGGGGCGGGGGTAGCTTCGGCCCTTGCCGAAGCGTGCTTGGCCGTCGGTGTCGGCGGATGTCGGCAAGGACAGGGACCGGCCGATCAACGCGCCCCTCCCCAAAACCGCTTTGCGGTTTTGACCCTCCCTCAGGGGGAGGGTTTGGACCGAGCCCGTCATGGTCTTCAGCGGCTCAACCCCAAGGCTGTCACGCCCGCATTCATTGCGGGCATCCACGTGTTGCTTTCGCGGAGAGCGGTGCCACGCCCGCCGGCGCGATCGACCTGCGCTAATCCTCGCTCCGGAAGGTCAGCCCATGGCCGACCGCCTCGCGGCCGAACTTGCCGCGGACCTTGTCGATCGCCGCCTCGGCCGCGGCGCGCTTGGCGGCGATCGGGTCGACCAGGTCGTCCGGATCAGCCAGCCGCGGATCGGCGAAATCGGAGACCGAGACGCCGATCAGCCGATAGGCCGTGCCGTCCGTCTCCCGGGCGAGCAGTTCCTCGGCCGTGCGGAAGATGCGGTCGGCGAGGCGGGTCGGGTCGGCGAGTTGCCGGTTGCGGGTGCGGAGCTTGAAATCGGTGCTCTTCAGCTTCAGCGTCACGGTCGAGGCCGCGAGCTCGGCCCGCTTCAGCCGTCCGGAAACCTTCTCCGACAGGGTACGCAGGATCGGCCGCAGCGTCGCGAGATCGGCATGGTCATGGTTGAACGTGGTCTCGGCGCCGATCGACTTCGCCTCATGGCGCGGATTGACGGCGCGGCGATCATCGGCCCGCGCCAGCCGGGCGAGGCGAAGCCCCATCGAGCCATAGCGGCGCGCGAGCTCGGCTTCGTCCATGCGCTGCAACTGGCCGATCGTCTTCAGCCCGTCCTGCGCCAGCTTCGCCTCGAAGGCCTTTCCGACGCCCCAGATCAGCCCGACGGGCTGGACGGCGAGGAAGGCGATCGCCTCCTCGCGGCCTATGACGGAGAAGCCCTTCGGCTTGTCCTGGTCGGAGGCGATCTTGGCGAGGAACTTGTTGAAGGAAAGGCCGACCGAAATGGTGACGCCGATCTCGGTCTCGACGCGCCGGGCGAAGCGCGCAAGCGTGATCGCCGGCGGCGTGCCGTGCAGCCTTTCCGTGCCCGAGAGGTCCATGAACGCCTCGTCGATCGAGATCGGCTCGACGAGCGGGGTCAACTCCTGCATCAGCGCGCGGATCTGCCGGCCGACTCCGACATATTTCTCCATGTTCGGCCGGATCACCACGGCCTCCGGGCAGAGCGCGAGCGCCTTGAACATGGGCATGGCCGAGCGCACGCCCTTGATGCGGGCGATATAGCAGGCGGTCGAGACCACGCCGCGCCGCCCGCCGCCGATGATCAGCGGCTTGTCGGCGAGGCTCGGATCATCGCGCTTTTCGATCGAGGCGTAGAACGCGTCGCAATCGACATGGGCGATGGTGAGCCGGCCGAGTTCAGGATGGATCGCGAGGCGCGGGCTGCCGCAGGCGCGGCAACGCCCGGGGCCGCGCGCCGGGGCCAGGCAATCGCGGCAGAAGGCGGTGAGCGTCGACGAGGAGGAGGGCGCTGACATGACGTTCGGCCACAGGCGACAGGTTCACCGAATGTTCCTCTTCTAGCGCGTGGGTCGGCTCGCGGCAATCGCGCACGCTCGGTTGCGGCAATGCGAAGGCGGGTGATATAGCGGGCGCATCACTTGCAACGCCTTCGGGCGCCTTCCAAAGGGCTTCCGCCATGACCGTCGACATCGCCACCGTCAAGCGCGTCGCGCATCTCGCGCGCATCGCCGTGACCGAGGAGGAAGCCGCTTCGTTCCAGGGCGAGATCAATGCGATCCTCGGCTTTGCCGAGCAGCTGAACGAGGTCGATGTCTCGGCGGTCGAGCCGCTCACATCCGTCGTCGCCCAGACGATGAAGATGCGCGACGATGTCGTGACCGATGGCGACTATGCCGCCAAGGTCGTGCAGAACGCGCCGGCCTCCGACGACGAGTTCTTCATGGTGCCGAAGGTCATCGAGTGACGGGGTTCCACCCGTGACCGGCCTCCATCCTTTCCATCCGACCGCGAGAGTTTGATGACCAGCGCTAACGACCTGACCAGCCTGACGATCGCCGAGATCCGCGACGGCCTCGCCGCCAAGGCTTTTTCGGCGACCGAATTGATCAAGGCCTATCTCGGCGCGATGGAAGCGGCGCGCGCGCTCAACGCCTATATCGTCGAGACGCCGGAAAAGGCGCTCGAAATGGCCGCCGCATCGGATGCGCGGATCGCGAACGGCGAGCAGCGCCCGCTCGAGGGCGTGCCGATCGGCGTCAAGGACCTGTTTGCGACCGAGGGCGTGCACACGCAGGCGGCCTCCCACGTGCTCGACGGCTTCAAGCCGCCTTATGAATCGACTGTGACGGCCAATCTCTGGAACGACGGCGCCGTGATGCTCGGCAAGCTCAACATGGACGAGTTCGCCATGGGCTCGTCCAATGAGACGTCCTATTACGGACCCGTCGTCAACCCGTGGCGCAAGGAAGGCTCCAACCTTCCGCTGGTGCCCGGCGGCTCCTCGGGCGGTTCGGCCGCCGCCGTCGCGGCGCGGCTCTGCGCCGGGGCGACCGCCACGGATACGGGCGGCTCGATCCGCCAGCCGGCCGCCTTCACCGGCACGGTCGGCATCAAGCCGACCTATGGCCGCTGCTCGCGCTGGGGCATCGCCGCCTTCGCGTCCTCGCTCGACCAGGCGGGTCCGATCGCCCGCACGGTGCGCGACGCCGCGATCCTGATGAAGTCGATGGCTTCGGTCGATCCGAAGGACACGACCTCGGTCGACCTGCCGGTCGGCGACTACGAGGGCGCGGTCGGCCAGTCGGTCAAGGGTCTGCGCATCGGCATTCCCCGCGAATATCGAATCGATGGCATGCCGGCCGAGATCGAGGCGCTCTGGCAGCAGGGCATCGCCTGGCTGAAGGATGCCGGCGCCGAGATCGTCGACATCACGCTGCCCCACACCAAATACGCCCTGCCGGCCTATTACATCGTGGCGCCGGCGGAGGCGTCGTCGAACCTCGCCCGCTATGACGGCGTGCGTTACGGGCTGCGCGTGCCAGGCGGCGATATTGCCGAGATGTATGAGAATACCCGCGCCGCCGGTTTTGGCCACGAAGTAAAGCGCCGCATCCTGATCGGGACATACGTTCTCTCGGCCGGCTATTACGATGCGTATTACGTTCGCGCCCAGAAGATCCGCACGCTGATCAAGCGTGATTTCGATCTCGCCTTCGCCGCCGGGGTCGACGCCGTACTGACGCCTGCGACGCCGTCTGCCGCCTTCGGCCTCGAGGAAATGGCGGTTGCCTCGCCCGTCGAGATGTATCTGAACGACGTTTTCACCGTCACGGTGAACATGGCAGGGCTTCCCGGCATCGCCGTTCCCGCAGGGCTCGACTCGTCGAAGCTGCCGCTTGGGTTGCAACTGATCGGGCGTCCCTTCGAGGAAGAGACGCTGTTCCGCCTCGCCCAGGTCGTCGAAGACGCGGCCGGCCGATTCGCACCCGCCCGCTGGTGGTGAAACCACAGATGACACGTGCCCCGGCCGAGTGTGACACGAAGGACGAGATCCGGACCGAGATCGATCGGCTCGATAGGCAGCTCGTATCGCTGTTTGCCGAACGATTCGGCTATGTCAGGCGCATGGCGGAACTGAAGGCGACGCCGGACGAGGCGGTCGTTCCCGCCCGCGTCGACGAGGTCCTGGACCGGGTTGCCGCCGAGGCGAGCCTTGCGGGATTTGATGCCGGGCTGGCGCGCGATCTGTGGGCCCGCCTGATCGACTGGAACATCGCATTCGAGCGCGAGGCCATCGCGGCGCGGCTCAAGGCCGAATAGGCGCGTTCAGAGTCTTGAAGCGGGCGACGCTTCTGCGCCGCCCGCTTTGTTTCTACCGGTTGTCCAGCTGCGCCCGTACGGCCTCGAGGCCGAGACGGGTGATCCGGTAGGGCGCACCACCGCGCGAAGCGATCAGGCGCCGTCGTTTGAGCCGCCCAAACAGGTCGAGCGTGCAATCTGTCAGGCGCCAGCCGTCGCGGGTGAGGCATTCGACCTCGGCGATATGGCCGGTTTCATTTCTGTGATGGCGAATCATGCCGCCTTGGGCGAGCGCATGCAAAATGCGCTGCTCGTACTTCGAGACGTTCATTGGAAAAGTCGTCCAGGAGTCGGGTGATCGTAGCCGCGTGTCAGCGGGCCGCGAGGCCTAGGCGGCGCTCGCGGGCTTCGACCCTGCCCGAAGGCAGGGAATCACCGGGACTCTGACGAACTTGACATCCAGTCTCCTGTCGGATGCCATCAGATAGCGCCGCAGGCCGGCGGTTGCAAGAATGCAGTGCCGGCGTTGAAGGCGTCCGTGCAGACGGCGTGCGAGGCCCATCAGGCACGTGCGCGAGAGGAAGGCGATCAGCCGGGGAGGGCGATTCGCATGGACCAGACCGGGCAAAGAGATGATGCCGTGGCCCAGTTCCACGAATCGCTGAGCGCTCCCAAGCCGCCGGCGAGCCTCTCCGCCGCCCTTGCGGCGCTCTGGCATCTGGAACGCGGCGATTGGGATCAGGCGCACGCGCTGGCGCAGGATGATCACAGCCGCGCCGGGGCCTGGGTTCACGCCCATCTCCACCGCGTCGAAGGCGACGACTGGAATGCGCGCTACTGGTATGGCCGCGCAGGCAAGCCCGAAGGGCGTGGCGAGTTCGGTGTCGAGCGGACGGCGATGATCCGCACGCTTCTCGCCGGCGAATGAGAATTCCAACAAAAAAGCCCGGCGGATCGCTCCGCCGGGCTCTGAATTGACCGAGTGGATCGGCTTACCAGGAACGCTTGATCCAGAAATTGGCAGCCCAGGCGCCGCCGTCATCCTGCACATTGTTCAGGTTGGTATAGTCGACGCCCGAATACATGCCTTCGGCGATGATATCGAGGCCCTTGACCGGGGTGAAGCCGGTCGTGAAGACACCACGCCAAGCCGTCACGTCAGCATTGCCATACCACTGGCCATTGCCGTCGAACGAGGCATAGCCACCGGTGACCGCCGACCAGACCTGGGGGGTCCAGACGTGCTTGTACGAAGCAAACGCGCTCCAGCTGGTGCCGGAAACAGCGCCGGCGGTGCTGCCGAGCAAGGCGCTCGACAGGTTGGCAACCGACGTGCCGCCCGAGATGCCGGTGTAGGAGTTGGCGTTGTCGCCATAGGAAGCCGACACTTGGAACTTGTCGCCGGCCGAGAACTGGCTGAGCGCGAGTTCGACCGAACCGCCCACGGCCCAGCCGGTTTCGGCCGAGTAGGTGTAGGGGTTGATGAGCGTGCCGGTGCCGGTGCGGTCAACGGCGTCGTTGACATAGGCGGCGGCCAGCTTGGCGTTGACGATGCCGGCGGCGTAGGAGATCGCACCGACGACGTCGGGGATATTGTCCTGGCCACCCTGGGCGTAGACGGCGCCCGAACGGTAGAGACCGTCGAGACCCGAAGCAGCGCCACGATCACGCTGGTCTTCGACCGAGACCGAGAGACCGAAGCCGTTGACGGCATAGGTCAGCTGGATGTGGTCGACCTTGCTGTCCGACGCGAACGAGCCGGTATCAGTGTAGCCCTGGCCGAAATCGAACAGCGAGTCGAAGCGACCGGCCTTGAGCGGGCCGAGCTCGATATAAGCCGTATCGACATAGGCCGAGTTGGTCGACGAATTGATGACTTCCGTCAGCGACGAGTTGAAGCCGCCCGAATTGCCCGTCTTGGCGCGGTAGTCGATCCAGCCGGTCAGGTTACCATATTCGGTGACCGACGAAGCGGTGAGCTGGATCGACGCTTCCGTGAAGAAGTTCGACCAGTTCGAGCCGGGATAGATCGGGTTGTAGACGCCGAAATCGGTGTTGCCGAACGACGTGCCGAACTTCACATAGCCACCGACCTTGATGCAGGTGTCGGTGCCGGGCGAGTAGAAGAAGCCCTTTCCGAAGGTGTCGCAGACCTTCACGTAGTCGACCGGCTCGGCGATCGTGAGATCCGCCGCCTGAGCGCCGCCAGCGACGATCATCGCGGTGGCCGTTCCGAGTAGCAGAGACTTGAGCTGCATATCTGACCTCTAGTTGCAGCGGCGGCATGCTCGGTACGGCGACGAAACGAGGGAAGATCCGTTTCGTCGCCCTGCAGAGTAGGCATGCCCGCCACTGAAAGATTTGATTGCCCGCCGCCTCGGAGGCGACTGACAACGTCCGCCGCGACCCCTCGCTGCGAACACCCGAAATCTAGCGGCCTATACTTTTCGTGTCAGGGGATATTTTTCTGAAAATCGGTCAGGATCGATTATGAAAACGACAAGTTGCCTAAATGGCACATGTATTAGATCAATCATCGTTGTCATAATTATTTAACATTCAATGGTCGCTTGGTAGAATGAAATACCGTGTCCCCGGTTTCGTGGAATATTCTACTTCGATACTTAGCCGGCAATTGGCTATGCCGATCTGTGCTTCGGTGCGCCCGTTCGATTGATTCCGTCGAGCCGCGAGACGTCGGCTGGCGCGTGGCGCGCCGTCGATGTCATCAATCCCCGATCGTGTCGGCCCCCATGCCTCACACTACAGCGTCTGCCTATGTGCGCGGCAGCGCCTGCCGCATGGGAAGACAAGCGCCGCGCGGCGGTCGCCGTCAAAGCAGCGTCATGTCAGATTTTAATAACCATTATCGACATGTTTCCTGGCAACTAGCGGCATTTCTGCACCTTTCTGCGCGCAAATTCTGCCAAGTCGCCAAACATGCTGTCTAATGCCTCGAAAGAGGCGGCGATCCTTCAAAAGACACTTGATGGAATGCCGTTCTGGGGCTAAGAATGCCTCTATTGCAGTGCAGGGTGAATGTTGCGGCGCAATAGATACCAGGCAGAAAGGCGGAGTTATCGATGTTTTTTGATGATTCAGCGCGGGCATTGATTGCGGAAACATCCGGTATCGCTTCATTCGCGCCGGCTGGGCGCGGCGAACCCGATCGGCTCATTGGTAGTTCTGAGAATAGCCGTTTGGCGTTCCGGGCGCAGCACATAAATGAATCCAGACTGAAGCGGCTGATCGACATTGCAGGATCGGTTGCGCTTCTGATTGCTTTTGCTCCTGTCATGTTGATGATCGCCATCGCGATCCGCATGGAGACGCCCGGGCCGGTCTTCTTCCGGCAGAAGCGCTACGGTGTGGGCCGTGACGTGTTCACGTTGATGAAGTTCAGGTCGATGACGGTCATGGAGAGTCAGGGCGCATTTCGCCAGGTCTCGGCCGGCGACAAGCGCATCACGCGGGTTGGTGCCTTCTTGCGGCGCTCGAGCCTCGACGAGCTTCCTCAGCTCATCAATGTGCTGAAGGGTGAAATGTCGCTTGTCGGACCCCGTCCGCATGCGCCGGCTATGGATGATGCCTTTGGCGGGACGATCCGCAACTATCTCGACCGGCATCTTGTCCGTCCGGGCCTCACGGGCCTTGCTCAGATCGAAGGGCATCGTGGCCCGACGGATGCGCTCGACAAAATCGAGAAGCGCCTGCGTTGCGATCGTGCTTATATCCGGCGGTGGTCTCCGTTCTACGATATCAAGATCCTGCTTCTGACGCCGCTTCGGCTGCTCAGTCCAAATGCCTTCTAGGCATTTGGACGTATCTGGTGATCCGAGGAGTATATCGATCAGGCCTTGCCGGGCGGCGTAATTCCGAAGGAGCGGTGCCGTCCGCCATCCGTTTTTCAAGCTCTGCGTGTCGGCCATCGTTGCGCGGATCTCAGATCGTCGGTTGCAACCGGAGCAGAGGGTAGATCGTGCAGCGGGGTGTCCTGGCTGGAGCAAATGGTCTGTTCTTCGTCCTGATCTGCATGGTCTTGGCGTTCGCGCCTGTGCCTATCGGCAGCAATCGTCCGTTTTTCTGGGAACTGAACGCGGCGATCATCGCCGTGATGGCGTTTGTCTATCTGATAAGGCTCGGCGACGAGCCGGGAAGATTGCGGATTTCGCTTGGCGATCTTGCGTGGCCCGGCGCCGCCCTGGGCGTTGCCATGCTCTGGATGGTCGTTCAGGTCATTCCCTTGCCGTCCTGGCTCGCTCCGGCGATCTGGAGCGATGCTCAGGGCGCGCTCGGCTATCCCATCGGCAAGACCATCAGCCTCGACCCTGCCGCGACGGTTCACATGCTGCTGAACTACGCCGCCTATGCGCTGCTCTTCTTTCTGGTGGTTCAGGTCTGCGCCAATGAAGATCGCGCGCATCGGCTGCTGCAGGTCGTGTTCTGGTCGATCGCCGTTCATGCGGCCATCGGCATTGTTCTCCTCATGCAGTTCGGCGACACGTTGCTGTTCCTGCCGAAATGGGCCTATCACGGGGTCGCGACGGGGTTCTTCGTCAACCGCAACTCCTTTGCGACGTTCCTCGCCTTCGGCCTCGCCATCGGCGCGGCCCTACTGGTCGACGCCCTGGCGCCATCGCGCCGCTCGGGCCAGAATCGTCCGTTTCACGAAGTCTTCCGTCTCGACGCCATGATCGGGGCGATCGGCGGATATGGCACGGGCATGGCGATCATCGGATCCGCGCTTCTGCTGACGGCGTCGCGCATGGGAGCGGTGGTGGGAGTGATCGGCATGCTCATGCCTGTGCTCATGAGCATGGCGCGAAGCCGGGGGCGGCGGGTCGTTCTCGGCCTGCTGGCCGTTGCTCTCCTGGCGATCGCGCTTGGCCTCGTGCTGCTATCCGGCGCGCAGCTGACAGACAGGCTCGGTTCTCTCGAGACTGAAGACGACGAGCGTTGGGAACTGTTCCGCCAGACATTGTCGATGATAGCGAGCCGGCCCCTGATCGGCTTTGGCGGCGGAACATTCGAGGATGCCTTCCCGCTCTTCCATCAGATTCAGTTGAGCGCGGATGTGGTCTGGGATCGCGCTCACAATCTCTATCTCGAGCTTTGGACCGATCTCGGGATCTTCGCGCTGGCTCCGATCGCGAGTGTCGGGCTGATCATGGCGAAGATGCGCTATGCGTTGGGCAGCGGCCGTTCATGGGCGGCCGGCGCGGCGGCCCTTACCGTCTGCATGATCGCCGCGGTGCACTCCCTCGTCGATTTCAGCTTGCAGATCGAGGCGGTGACACTGATTTTTGTCGCGGTGATGGGCAGTGGCTACGCGCAGGGTGTTTCCGCAGAAGTGCGACAAATGGCCAAATCCCATGCGGCCGGGGGGCTGAAGGACCATCGGTCGAGGCGGGCAGCCCCGATCCTCCCGATATCGCCGGCGCCGTTCGGCAACGTTGGTGAGGCGGGATCGCCATGATGACGTTCGACGCCATGGCCCGCTGCTCTGCCGTTCTTCGTGATGCGAGACCGGCCGGGTCGGTTCGTGTTTCCAGGCTGGGCGAATGATGCCATTCGGGCCCGCATCCTTCCTGTCGACTCTCGCCGGACTGACTTATGCCGCGCGCTCCGATTCTGCCGCGGCGCGGGATCGGAAAACTCTGGCGCTTGAGAATGTCGGCCAGGTCGTCTACGCGATCGGCGATGTTCATGGGTGCCTCGCGCAGCTCCTGAAGCTGGAGGCGCGGATTGCGATCAGTGCGCAACAATCCCCCGAGCGCGAACACGTCGTGATCATGCTTGGCGACGTCATTGACCGGGGTGCCGACTCCGCCGAGATCATCGATCATCTGCGCATGCCACCGAAAGCGCCCTTCCGTCGGATCGTGCTGGCCGGCAATCACGAGGAGGCCATGCTCGCCGCCTTCGACAACACGTCGCGACTGGCACGCTGGCTTGAGTTCGGTGGCCGCGAGACGCTCGACTCCTACGGCATCCCGGACATTGCGCGCCTGCCGTCGCGGACCGATCTCCAGCGCCTCCGGCGGACGATGGATTTCCTGGTCCCGGAGGATCATCGCTGCTGGCTCGCGGGCTTGCCCAAGGCTGTCAGCTGGCGAAACTACCTGTTCGTTCACGCCGGAATAAGGCCTGGCGTGCCGCTTGCTTCGCAGAGCCTCAAGGACATGACCGAAATCAGGGAACCGTTCCTGTCCAGCAGCTTGGATTTCGGTGCTGTCGTGGTGCATGGCCATACGCCGACGGAGGTTCCGCAACGCTTCGACAACCGGATCGCGCTCGACACCGGATGTTACCTTACAGGTCGCCTCACGGCGGCTCGCTTTCTGGACGACAGCGTTTCGTTTCTGACGGTGTCCTAGAATCTTGTAGTGCTTGGAACTTGTGATCCTTGTTGCCTGACGTCTCGAACCCCCGGATATAATGCCCCATGGAAATGCAACAGCTTGGACCTAACGATGGCATCGGTCCGGACGGCACCCCGCGCGGTCAGGGCTTCACGGTCGGGTCTCAGCCGCGCCGTTCCCGTGCACAGGAGGCGGGCCAGGCCTATCCGGACGATATGGCGATGAGCTATGGCGGAACGAGTGGTGGGGGCTTCGATCTCCGGTCGATTCTTGGCCTGCTGCGCCGACAGATCAAGCTGATCATCGCGACTATTCTGGTCGTCAACGGGCTCGCGGCGCTGTTCATTTTCCAGCTGACGCCGACCTATACGGCCAGCGCGCTCGTCATGGTCGATCCGCGGCAGAAGGATATTCTGGATCCCGACGGGCAGATATCGCTGATGCCGAGCGATACGGGCCGGGTCGAGAGTGAAGTCGGCATCATTCGTTCGCCGTCCGTGCTGCTGAGTGTCGTGAATGACCTCGACCTGATCCACGATCCGCAGTTCCTGCCGAAGCCGGGGCTTCAGGGCAGGCTGAAGGAACTGATCGGCGTCCATACGCCTGCTCCCTCGCCGGATGACGTGGTCAAGCGTGTCCTGTCCAACCTCGCGCGCGCCGTATCGGTGGCAAGACAGGGAACGACCTATCTGATCGAGATAGCAGCCCATTCTCCCGATCCACAGCGCGCAGCGGCAATCGCCAACAGCGTCTCGGAGAAATATATCGAGGCGCAGATCGACGCGAAGATCAACATGGCCGAGGTTGCCCAGCGCAAGGTTATGACGCGCCTCGACTCTGCCATGACGGCCGTTCGCACAGCGGAAGACAAGATCGATCGTTTCGTCGACGACAATCTCGGCCTCGTGACGGATGTCGGCGCTCTCGGCGACATCGCCTCGTTCCAGCGGGACATCGACAACCAGGAGGCACAGCGCCAGGAACTGTCGAAAAGCGCAGCCGAAATCGACCAGTTTCGTCGGGCGGGCGACTGGGCCCAACTCGTCGCGACCGTCGAATCGGATCAGTTGAAGGCCCTCAACGCGCGTCGTGTCGAAATTGAGCAGACCCTTCAGCAGGCAGGCAACGACAGCGAGAAGGCCATCAATCTGCGGGCGCAACTCGATGACCTTGGCAAGAAGATGGATCTTGAAGCGCTGACCGCCTTCAGTCAGATCCGCGCGTCACTCGATGCCGCTCAGCGGCAGGAAGAAGATCTTCGCCAGAAGCGGCGCGAGAAGATCATCTCGAGCCTGCCGAAGGATGTCGCAGTGCGCCTCTACGAGGTGCAGAAGGAAGCGGATGTCAGTCGCGGCATTTACGAGCGCCTGCTGAACAGCGCCAAGGCGATCGACGCGCAGAAGGACCTGCAGGTCGCGGACAGTCGTGTCGTTTCGGCTGCACTTCCGCCTGCTTCGCCGAGCTTCCCCAATACGCGCATGCTTTTCGCACTCTGCGGTCTGGCCTCGATCGGCCTTGGTCTCGGCCTGGCTTTCCTGCGCGAGAATTATATCGGCGGCTTCGTCGACGAGGCGCAGACGGAATCGGTGTTGGGTATTCCCGCGCTCTCCTCGCTGCCGAGCCTCGACCAGAGCTCCGGCTGGAAGTCCGATGCCAGCATCGCGCCCAACGAGATCGTGCTTCATCCGATCTCGCCCTATAGCGAGGCCGTGCGGCGAATTAGGCTCGGTGTCGACATGGGGCGCCGTCAGCGCAGCGTCGGGGCGCAGACGATCCTGATTACGTCGGCCGTGCCCAATGAGGGCAAGACCCAGACCGCGGTCTCGCTGGCGCGCTCCTTCGCTCTGTCGGGCAAGAAGACGCTCCTGATCGACTGCGATCTGCGCCGCCCCACAGTGAGCAAGGCGCTCGGGATCGAATCGAGCTCGGGCCTAACCGACTATCTGTCCGGCCAGGCCAAGGAGGAGGTGCTGAACGAACTGGTCAGTACGGATGCGGCGACCGGGCTCAGCGTGATCGTCGGTGCGGCGGGCAATCGTTCGGCGACCGATTCGCTCCTCGATTCCGCGAGACTCGAGCGGCTGCTGACGCTCGCCCAGGAATGGTTCGACTTCATCGTGATCGACAGTTCGCCGCTGCTGCCGGTGGTCGACGCCCGTCTTCTCCTGCGGCATGCGACTATGGCGGTGATCGTGATCAAATGGGCGCAGACGTCGCAGCAGGAGGTTCGCGCCGCGATTTCGGATCTGGCGCGGGTGAATTATGCGGCCGCCCCGATCGTCGCCGTCCTTAATGAGGTTGAGGTCGGTTCGTTCGGCTATGGCTACCGTGGACGTTACCGCTCCTACTATGCCGAGGCCGCCAGTTGAGTCCGACATCGCGCGCCGAAGGGGCCGGACGGTCGACCATCGGCGCGCGATGGGCGCTTCGTGGGCTGCAATTCGGCTGCGTGGTCATGGCGATCGCAGCCGGCTTCATGGCATGGCGCGAGAGCCGTCCGTTCATGATGCGCCTCCAGCCAGCTGTCATACGCGCCGAAGTGATTGGCGGTATCGAGCGGCGCGCACCGCACTGGTACGAACTGGAGAGCCGCTTTGCGCGGCGGGCAAGGCTCGAATCCTGCATGTCGACCCTCAACGAAGTCACCTTGGATGATGTGCCGGAAGAAGGCGGCATGGTCAGGCTCAACAAGGGCTGTCTCGCCATGGCAGAGCGGAATCTGGCGCTTGCACCCGTCTCCGCCGATGATTGGTTCATCGCTGCGACGCTCGCCCGACAGGTCGGCGATATCGATCGGATGAAGCGGTATCTCGAGCGGTCCTTTGCGACCGGCCCCAACGAACAATGGGTCGCGGAGCGGCGCGCCCTGTTCATGTTCCGCGAAAGCCGTTTGCTCGGCGATGATCTCAAGCAGCGACTGGACCAGGATCTGGCCCTGCTTTTGCGGACGCGTCGCGCCATCCAGCGGCTCGCCGAAATCTATGTCAATGACAAGTCCCTGCGCGACCATCTCATTAGCGTCGCCGAGACGCTGGAACCGCGCTATCAGAAACGCTTCCTCGGATATATCCAGAACGCGGCATCCCAGAAAGCAGCGCATCCACCACAGTAGCGCTGTGGGGTCAGACGCGGCGACCGACCGAGACGGAAGGCGCTTTTGGCGGATGTATGGGACGCTGTGACAGTTGGCCCTGGATTTCCGTAGATCTGCACAGGCACCGATTACTCAGTCCATTGCAGTCGCACGCCGTCACTTCGCCGGACGCGACGTTGCAGCGCCGTGGCTTCTCCCCAAGTTTGCCCATCACCGACCCCGCCAAACGGCAGGGCCGGTCTATCGCTTCTGACGACTTCGATCCGTCGTGTCGGCTAACCGCGATGCAGGCGTTAGCCCGTGCACCTTCGCCGGCTATTCCTGGCGCTTGCGGGGCTTGAAGCCTGCGCGGCGGGGCTTGGGGCGGGCGTAGTCGCGCGGGGCGCCCTTGCCGGCCGGGCCGCTCTTGGCGGGGCGGCCCTTGCTGCCGGCGCCGGCGGGGATATCGGCGGCGTCGGCGGGTTCGATGCGGATGTCTTCATCGTCAGACCGGCGCAGCGCAGTAGCGAAGCGCTCGGCAGCCTCAGCCACGATCTCAAAACGCGAGTCGCGCTCCATGATCTTGATCGCGCCGATCTCGTTCTTGGTGACGTGACCACGCCGGCAGATCAGCGGCAGCAGCCATTTCGGATCGGCATTCTTCTGCCGGCCGACGCCGATGCGGAACCAGACCATGGCCTGCTGTTCCTTCGGCGGATGTGACCCTTCTTCCTGCTCCCGGCGCGCAGCGCGCTCGAGCGATTCCGGGCCACGACGATGGCTCTTCGGCGCGTCCTGGCGGTCATGGCTGCGATCGTCGCGGTTGCGACCCTCGCGCGGGCCGCGCGCTTCCTGCTGGCCGGGATCGTAGAGTTCTTCCGGTGCAGGGAGGGTGGCGCGCTGCATGCGGATCAGGGCTGCCGCGATCTGCTCCGGCGTGCGGCCGGCGAGCAGCGCCTGGACCAGGCCCTGGTCCTCAGGCGAGGGCGCCTCGAGCAGGAGCGGGTCTTCCATCAGCCGCTTCTGGTCCTTCGAGCGGATTTCATCGGCGCTGGGTGGGCCCATCCACTTTGCCTCGACACCGGCAGCGGCGATCAGGCGCTGGGCGCGATTGCGGGCGTTGAAGGGGACGAGCAGGGCGCTGATGCCCTTGCGGCCGGCGCGACCCGTGCGGCCGCTGCGATGGAGCAGAACGGCCGGGCCGGTCGGCAGGTCGGCATGGATCACGAGGCCGAGATCCGGCAGGTCGAGCCCCCGGGCCGCGACGTCGGTCGCCACGCAGACCCGGGCGCGGCCATCACGCAGCGCCTGCAGCGCGTGCATGCGCTCGGTCTGGCTGAGTTCGCCCGAAAGCGCGACGGCGGCAAAGCCACGCTCCTGCAGGCTCGCATGAAGATGACGAACGGAATCGCGCGTGGCGCAGAAGACAAGGGTCGCGGGAACATCACTGAAGCGCAGCACGTTCACGACAGCGAGCTCGACCTCGTTCGGGGCCACGCGAATCGCGTGATACTCGATATCGCCATGCGGCTGGTTCTGCACGATCGTGTCGATGCGAATCGCATCGCGCTGATATTGCCGGGCGAGGCGAACGATCTCGCGCGGCAGCGTCGCGGAAAACAGCATGGTGCGGCGCTCGGCCGGCGACGCATCGAGGATCAGCTCCAGATCCTCACGAAAGCCGAGATCGAGCATCTCGTCCGCTTCGTCGAGGACGACGACCTTCAGCTTCGAAATGTCGAGACGGCCGCGCTCCAGATGGTCGCGCAGGCGGCCGGGCGTTCCGACGACGATATGCGCGCCCATCTCGAGCGCGCGCGCCTCCCGGCGGACATCCATGCCGCCGACGCAGGAAGCGATGCGGGCGCCGGTCTCGGCATAAAGCCATTCGAATTCACGCTGGACCTGCTGCGCGAGTTCGCGCGTCGGCGCGATGACGAGGGCGAGCGGTTCGTTGGCGGGGCCGAATCGCTCGTCGGTGCCGAGCAGCGTCGTGGCAAAGGCGAGGCCATAGGCGACGGTCTTGCCCGAGCCGGTCTGGGCCGAGACGAGAAGATCGTTCTCGCCGATCCGCTCCTCGACGACGGCAGCCTGGACCGGGGTCAGGCTTTCATAGCCACGTGCGGCGAGGGCGCGGGCGAGGGCGGGATTGCGAACGGGCGAGGGCCGTTCGGCGGAGCTGGTGAGTTCAGAGGACGTGGACATTGCGGACGGGCCTGGATTTGAGAAAGCATTCCAGGCCGCGAAACGACAGCGATCGCGGGCACCGGGCGTCGGAAAGGAATGCGAGTTGCGCATCCCATACCTTGTGCGGGCGCAATAGCCAAGGGAAGTCAAGCCCGGGCGGAATGGAATCGTACCATTCGCGGTCCCGTCGCCGATGGAAACCCCATGTTAATCGTCTTCGGCGATGGTTCGTTCATCATGTTGCACCGCGTTCCCCTGAGCCCATGACGACACGCCAACGCAAGAATTCGAAGCTCGGCCGATTGCTGCTGCCGCTCGGATCGATCGCGGTGATGGCCTATTTCGGCTACCACTCGTTCAACGGCGATTATGGTATCTGGTCACGTGACCGGATGCAGCGCGAGGCGCGTCTTCTCGAGGCGGAACTGGCGGATATCAAGGCGGAGCGCAGCGCTCTCGCACAGCGCGCCCAACTGCTTCGCCCCGAGAGCCTCGATCCAGACATGATCGACGAGCGCGCGCGCCGCAATCTCGACGTCGTGCATCCCGACGAGTTGGTGATCAATTTTGCTGCGCTGCAGCAGACCCCGCAGCAATAGACAGCCGGAAAATCGTTGATGAACCAAATTTTGGTTCATCACACTTTTCGGCAGTGAAGTCATGTAGTTGCTGCATGGCTCAGATGCTGTTCGCGCATCTTGGATTGCGGTTCGCCTTCGGCTAACGTCGCCTGATAATTGTTGGGAACGCCCTTGGAGACGAAGGTATGGCCGTAGCCAAATCGAAGGTCGGCAGCAAATCTGCGCCGGCTGCAGGACGGAAACCCGCCGCCATCAAATCGGCCAAGCCGACGGCGAGCGCGAAGGCCCCTGCGGCCCCGCTTGAATTTTCTAGGGAAGAGGACCTCGCGGCTTATCGCGAAATGCTCCTCATCCGCCGCTTCGAGGAAAAGGCCGGCCAGATGTACGGCATGGGCCTCATCCACGGCTTCTGCCACCTCTATATCGGCCAGGAAGCCGTTGTGGTCGGCATGCAGATGGCGATCCGCACCGGTGAAGACCAGGTGATCACCGGCTACCGTGACCATGGCCATATGCTGGCGACCGGCATGGACGCCAAGGGCGTGATGGCGGAACTGACCGGCCGGCGACATGGCTATTCGCACGGCAAGGGCGGCTCGATGCACATGTTCTCGATCGAGAAGCAGTTCTTCGGCGGCCATGGCATTGTTGGCGCGCAGGTCTCGCTCGGAACGGGCCTCGCTTTCGCCAATCGGTATCGCAAGAACGACAATGTCACGCTGACCTATTTCGGCGACGGTGCCGCCAATCAGGGTCAGGTCTATGAGAGCTTCAACATGGCGGAGCTGTGGAAGCTCCCGGTGATCTACATCATCGAGAACAACCGCTACGCCATGGGCACCTCGGTGTCGCGCTCTTCCGCGCAGACCGATTTCTCCAAGCGTGGCCTCTCGTTCAACATTCCCGGCGAGCAGGTCGATGGCATGGATATCCGCGCCGTCAAGGAAGCCGGCGAACGCGCCGTTGCGTGGTGCCGGGCCGGCAATGGCCCCTATATCCTCGAAATGCAGACCTACCGCTATCGCGGCCATTCCATGTCGGATCCGGCCAAGTACCGCTCGAAGGACGAAGTCCAGAAGATGCGGACCGAACACGACCCGATCGAGCAGGTTCGCGTACGGCTGCTCGACAAGGGTTGGGCCAGCGAGGAAGACCTGAAGAAGATCGACGCGGACATTCGCGAGATCGTCAACCAGTCGGCGGATTTCGCGCAGAACGATCCCGAGCCGGATGCGTCCGAGCTCTGGACCGACATCGTAAAGTAAGGGCGGAACGACCATGCCGATCGATATTTTGATGCCCGCCCTTTCGCCGACCATGGAGGAGGGCACGCTCTCCAAATGGCTCAAGAAGGAAGGCGACACGGTCAAGTCAGGCGACGTGATCGCCGAGATCGAGACCGACAAGGCCACGATGGAAGTCGAGGCCATCGACGAGGGGACCATCGCCAAGCTGTTGATCCCCGAAGGCACCGAGAACGTGAAGGTCAACACGCCGATCGCGATCATCGCCGCCGATGGCGAGGATGCGACGGCGGCCGCCGCCGCACCGGCACCGGCCAAGGATGTGAGCGGCGTTCATGAGGCCGCGAAGAATGGCAGCGGCGAGAGCGGATCGGCTCCGGCCGTAGCCGCCGCGGCGCCCGCAGCCCCGGTTTCCGTCGTGGTCGCGTCCGACCCGGCCATTCCGGCCGGTACCGAATTCGTCTCGATGACCGTGCGCGAAGCGTTGCGCGACGCGATGGCGGAAGAGATGCGCCGAGACGGCGACGTCTTCATCATCGGCGAGGAAGTCGCCGAATATCAGGGCGCCTACAAGATCACGCAGGGCCTGCTGCAGGAATTCAGCGCCGAGCGTGTCATCGATACGCCCATCACGGAGCATGGCTTCGCCGGCCTCGCGACGGGCGCGGCACTGGCCGGTTTGAAGCCGATCGTCGAGTTCATGACGTTCAACTTCGCCATGCAGGCGATCGACCAGATCATCAACTCCGCCGCCAAGACGCTCTACATGTCGGGCGGCCAGCTCGGCGCCTCGATCGTGTTCCGCGGCCCGAACGGGGCTGCGGCGCGCGTCGGCGCGCAGCACAGCCAGGATTACACCTCCTGGTACAGCCATATTCCCGGCCTGAAGGTGGTCGCTCCCTTCACCGCCGCGGATGCAAAGGGCCTGCTCAAGGCGGCGATCCGCGATCCCAATCCGGTGATCTTCCTCGAGAACGAAATCCTCTACGGCCATTCCTTCGACGTGCCGAAGCTGGATGATTTCGTGCTGCCGATCGGCAAGGCGCGCATCCACAAGACCGGCAAGGACGTTACCATTGTCTCGTTCGGCATCGGCATGACCTATGCGATCAAGGCGATCGACGAACTGGCCGCCCAGGGCATCGATGTCGAGCTGATCGATCTTCGCACCATTCGTCCGATGGACATCGAGACCGTGATCGAATCGGTCAAGAAGACCGGGCGTTGCGTGACAGTGGAAGAAGGCTGGCCGCAGAACTCGATCGGCTCTGACATCGCTTCGCAGCTGATGGAGAAGGCGTTCGACTATCTCGATGCGCCGGTGCTCAAGGTCACGGGCAAGGATGTGCCCATGCCCTACGCGGCCAATCTCGAGAAGCTGGCCCTGCCGAGCGTCGCCGACGTGATCGCGGCCGTCAAAGCCGTGACCTATCGCTGACATGGCCGAGCATCCGCGCCAGCTCGACATACCGCCCGGCGTCTGGGGCTCCGATGATGCGGCCGAAGTCTTTCGCGCCTGGATCGTCGACAATGGCCTCGACGTCTCGTTCAGGACGGCCTTTGACAGCCCCTCGACCTGGGGCATCCTGCTGGTTGATATCGCGCGGCATGTAGCGCGCGGCTTCGAGACCGACGGCGTCTGCTCGCAGGAGCAGGCGCTGGAACAGATCAAAGCCATGTTCGATGCCGAATGGCATCGTTCGTCCGATTTGGGCACGACAGAATCACGCCAATAGGTGCTTTATGCCGATCAACATTTTGATGCCCGCGCTGTCGCCGACCATGGAAGAGGGCAACCTCTCCAAGTGGAACGTGAAGGAAGGCGACAAGGTCAAATCGGGCGATGTCATCGCCGAGATCGAGACCGACAAGGCGACGATGGAAGTCGAATCCATCGATGAGGGCACGGTCGGCAAGATCGTCGTGCCGGAAGGCACGCAGGGCGTGAAGGTCAACGCGCTGATCGCGGTGCTGCTCGCCGATGGCGAGGACAAGAGCGCGATCGGCTCGACCGATGCCGCCGCGACGCCCGCGCCGAAGGCCGAGGCTGCGCCCGCAGCCGCGCCGGCTGCTGCCGCGAGCCCCGCTCCAGTGGCGGCTGCTCCTGCTCCTGCGCCGGCAGCCAACGGCGGGGATCGCGTGTTCGCCTCGCCGCTCGCCCGTCGCATCGCCAAGGAGGCCGGCCTCGATATCGCGAAGATCGCGGGCTCGGGTCCGCATGGCCGCATCGTTCAGGCCGACGTCGAGGCGGCGAAGTCCGGTGGTGGCGCTGCCAAGGTCGCCGCGCCTGCGCCGGCTGCCGCACCGGCGCCGTCGGCACCCGCCGCTGCCCCGGCTCACACGGGCATGAGCGATGCCCAGATCCTGAAGCTCTTCGCCGAAGGCTCTTACGACATCGTTCCGCATGACAACATGCGCAAGACGATCGCGCGCCGCCTGACGGAATCGAAGCAGAACGTTCCGCATTTCTACGTGACGGTCGATACCGAGCTCGACGCGCTGCTGGCGTTGCGGGAGCAGGTCAATGCTGCTGCGCCGAAGGACAAGGACGGCAACCCGGCCTACAAGGTCTCGGTCAACGACATGGTCATCAAGGCGATGGCACTGGCGCTGAAGAAGACCCCGGCGGCGAACGCGTCCTGGACCGATGGCGGCATGGTCATCCACAAGGTTGTCGATATCGGCGTCGCTGTCTCGATTCCGGGCGGACTGATCACGCCGGTTGTTCGCAATGCCGACCAGAAGACGCTTTCCACCATCTCGACCGAGATGAAGGACCTGGCGAAGCGCGCCCGCGACCGCAAGCTGAAGCCCGAGGAATATCAGGGCGGCACGACCTCGGTCTCGAACCTCGGCATGTTCGGCGTCAAGGATTTCGCGGCAATCATCAACCCACCGCATGCCACCATCCTGGCGGTCGGCGCCGGCATCCAGAAGCCGGTGGTGAAGAAGGGCGAGATCGTCGTTGCGACGGTCATGTCCGTGACGCTGTCGACCGACCACCGTGTCGTCGACGGCGCGCTCGGGGCCGAACTGCTGCAGGCCTTCAAGGGCTATATCGAGAAGCCCATGAGCATGCTGGTCTGATCGACTGGGTTGCCGGGGCTTGATCCATCGCAAGGTCGCCGGCACCGCAATGGGCGAGTGACGGCGCGTATCGACATCAGAAGGAATCATCCGATGGCCCACACGCCGCACGAACTCTCCGAAGAATTTCCCGGCGAGCAGGAGAAGATTGCGAAGCTCAGCGCCGATAGCGCTCACTTCGCGAAGCTCGCCGACGAATATCACGAGGTCAATCGCGCGATTCACCGTGCGGAGACCGATGTGGAACCGACGGATGATCTCCATATGATCGACCTGCGCAAGCGCCGGATGATCCTGAAGGATGAGATCGCCGCGCTGCTGCGCGCGTGACACCAGGCGGTTCCGGCCATCGGCCGGGGCCGCTTCGCGTTTGCGGGCAGAATTGGGGATGAAAACAGCGCCGGCTCATCGAGCCGCCAGCGCAGCAAGACGCTAAGAGGGTGCCCGCATGGCCAATAGCTACGACGTCATCATCATCGGCTCCGGCCCCGGCGGCTATGTCGCGGCGATCCGCGCTGCACAGCTCGGCCTGAAGACGGCCGTTGTCGAGAGCAAGCATCTCGGCGGCATCTGTCTGAACTGGGGCTGCATCCCGACCAAGGCGCTGCTGCGCTCGGCCGAGGTCTATCATTATGTCGAGAATGCCAAGGATTACGGCCTGACGGCCGAGAAATTCAGCGCCGATGTTGCGGCGATCACCAAGCGCTCGCGCGGCGTCGCCGCACAGCTCAATCAGGGCGTCACCGGGCTTCTGAAGAAGAACAAGGTCGATGTGATCTGGGGCGTCGCCGAGATCGCGGCCCCGGGCAAGGTGACCGTCAAGCCGGCTCCGGCCGAGGCTTATGGCAAGCCGAACCCGGCGCCGAAGAGCGCGCTCGGCGCGGGCGACTATGAGGCGAAGAACATCGTCATCGCGACGGGCGCCCGTCCGCGCGCGCTGCCCGGCCTCGAGCCGGACAAGAAGCTGATCCTGACCTATTTCGAGGCGATGATCCCCGAGACGCTGCCGAAGACCCTGCTGGTCATGGGTTCGGGTGCGATCGGTATCGAGTTCGCGTCCTTCTACCGTACGCTGGGCTCCGAGGTAACGGTCGTCGAGGTGCTGCCGCAGATCCTGCCCGTCGAGGACGAGGAAATCGCGGCTCATGCGCGCAAGCGCCTGGAAAAGCAGGGCATGAAGATCCTGACCGGCGCCAAGGTGACGAAGGTCGTCAAGGGCGCCGATTCGATCACCGCTACGATCGACACCGGTGATGGCAAGACGCAGGAGATCACCGCCGACAAGATGATCTCGGCCGTGGGCGTTCTCGGCAACATCGAGGGGCTCGGTCTCGAAAAGCTCGGCGTGAAGACGGATCGCGGCTGTGTCGTGATCGATGCTGTCGGGCGCACCAACGTGCCGGGCGTCTGGGCGATCGGTGATGTCGCTGGCCCGCCCATGCTCGCGCACAAGGCCGAGCATGAGGGCGTCATTGCCGTCGAAGCGATCGCCGGCCTGCACCCGCATGCCATGGACAAGGCCAAGGTCCCGGGCTGCACCTACTGCAATCCGCAGATCGCTTCTGTCGGGCTGACGGAGAAGAAGGCGCGCGAGGCGGGCTACGATATCCGCGTCGGCAAGTTCCCCTTTATCGGCAATGGCAAGGCGATCGCGCTCGGCGAGCCCGACGGTCTCGTCAAGACGATCTTCGACAAGAAGACCGGCCAGCTGCTCGGCGCGCATCTCGTCGGTGCGGAAGTGACCGAGCTGATCCAGGGCTTCGTCATCGCCATGAATCTCGAGACGACCGAGGAAGAGCTGATCAACTCCGTCTTCCCGCACCCGACGCTTTCTGAGACGATGCACGAGAGCGTCATGGGCGCCTACGGACGCGCCATCCACATCTGAGGAGAACGGCGATGGATGTGCAGCTGAAGTCGATCCTGATCTGGATCGTGATCGGTCTCCTGGCGGGTTGGCTCGCCTCGATCGTGGTCGGCGGCGGCGGATTGATCCGCAACATCATCGTCGGCCTGATCGGCGCGGTGGTAGGCGGGTTCCTGGTCAGCTACTTCAACGTGCCGATCAATCTGGGCAACGAGTTCGTCAATCAGGTCGTGATCGCCGCGATTGGCGCGGTGGTCGTGGTCCTGATCGCGCGGATCATCACATAGGCGGCGCCGGACTGGCGCCGCACCATCGCAGCGCCCATATTGGGCGGAACGTTTCGGGAGAAGGTTCAACATGAACGGTGTCGGCATATTCCTGACGATCGTCATCGGCATTCTCGCCGGATGGATCGCTTCGCGCACGCTCGGCCGTCGGCAGGGCCTGATCCTGAACCTGATCGTCGGCCTTGTCGGCGCTTGGATCGGCGCGGCATTGTTCAGCGCCTTCAACATTTCGCCGCAGCCCGGTTTCGTCGGCAGCCTCGTGGTATCGACGGCCGGCGCGATCGTCCTTCTCTTTCTGCTCGGGCTCCTGCGCCGCTAGGCGCCGGGCATCGGAGGCCTCATGGTCGTCGTACTCGATACCGTCAAGGATAGCCGTCCGCGTCACCCGGAAAAGGTGAACCGGCCGGAATCGCCCCTTCTGCGCAAGCCGGAGTGGATCCGCGTCAAGGCGCCGGGGTCGCCGGTCTATCGCGAGACCAAGGAGATCGTGAAGACGAACGGCCTCGTGACGGTCTGCGAGGAGGCGGGCTGCCCCAATATCGGCGAGTGCTGGTCGAAGAAGCACGCGACCTTCATGATCATGGGCGACACCTGCACGCGCGCCTGTGCCTTCTGCAATGTCCGCACCGGCATGCCCGACGCGCTCGACCGCAACGAGCCGCAGAAGGTGGCCGAGGCGGTCGCCAAGCTAGGCCTTGAGCATGTCGTGATCACCTCGGTCGATCGTGACGATCTCGCCGATGGCGGCGCGCAGCATTTTGTCGATGTGATCCTGGCGATCCGCGCGGCGGCGCCCGGCACCACCGTTGAGATCCTGACGCCGGACTTCCTGCGCAAGCCGGGTGCCCTGGAAACCGTGGTCGCCGCGCGTCCCGACGTCTTCAACCACAACCTCGAAACCGTCCCGTCGAAATATCTCAAGGTGCGCCCTGGTGCGCGCTACTTCCATTCGATCCGGCTGTTGCAGCGGGTCAAGGAACTTGACCCGAACATGTTCACCAAGTCGGGCATCATGGTCGGGCTTGGCGAGGAGCGGAACGAGATCCTCCAGCTCATGGACGATTTGCGCGTCGCCGACGTCGATTTCATGACGATCGGGCAGTATCTGCAGCCGAGCCGCAAGCACCATCCGGTGATCCGTTTCGTCACCCCGGACGAGTTCAAATCGTTCGAGACGATCGCCTACGCCAAGGGCTTCGCGATGGTGTCGTCGAGCCCGCTGACGCGCTCCTCGCACCATGCTGGCGAGGACTTCGCGCGGCTGAAGGCGGCTCGGCAAGCGCTGCATCACGGCTGATCGGACGATGCCCAGTTTCAAGACCGAGCGGCGCGTCGCTCATTCGGCCGACGAGATGTTCGCGCTCGTCGCCGATGTCGAGCAGTATCCCAAATTCGTGCCGCTCTGCGAGCGCCTGATCGTGCGGGGCCGGCAGCAGGATGCGGCGCGCGAGGTTCTGGTCGCCGACATGACTGTCGCCTACAAGATCGTGCGCGAGACCTTCACGACCAAGGTCGTGCTCGACCGCCTCGGCTCGACGATCCGTGCGGATTACCTCGACGGTCCGTTCAAGCATCTGGAGAACATCTGGAGCTTTGCGGCCATCGATGCCGAACACTCAGTCATTCGCTTCTCGATCGACTATGAATTCCGCTCGCGCACGCTCTCGACCCTGATGGGCGCAGTGTTCGACAAGGCTTTTCGCAAATTCGCCGACGCTTTCGAAAAGCGCGCGGATGAAATCTACGGCAAGGCGGCGCTTCCATCCGCGTGATCGCCGCCGCCTATCCGTTGAGCGTCGCATTCGGCCTTGCCGCGATAGAGTCCGACATGCGCGGTGGCGTTGACTTCATCTGAGTTGTGCTGGACAAATTTGTTCGCGCTGCTTGCTCTCGCACATGAAGCTCCATGCCCCCATCACCCCTCGGTCACGTTCTCGCAGTGCTCGTCGCTGGAATCGTGTGTGGTTTTTTGGCGATCGTCGTCACGATCGGCCATGGCAGCCTGCTGTTTTCCGGTGACCTTCAGGGGTTGATGCCGGCTGCCCTTGGTCTGGCGCTGTTCTCAACCACCGTGATGACCATCTTCGGCGTGCTTCAGAAATCGAACACCGACATCATCGCGATCGTGCAGGAAATCCCTGTCGTCGCCATGGTCTCGGTCGTCTCGGCCGTGGCTGCTGCGATCGAACCTTCGGTGGTCGGAGAGGCGCGGGCGGCGACGATTTTCGCGGCCGTGGCGATTGCTACGCTGGCGACGGCACTTGCGACGCTCATTCTTGGCTATTGCCGCCTTGGCGGGCTGATCCGCTTCACGCCCTATCCGGTCATTGCCGGCTTCCTTGCCGGAACCGGCTGGCTGATCGTTCTCGGCGGCGTCAGCGTGACAACCGGGCATGAGCCCTCATGGGCTTTGCTGCCGCAATTGCTTCACGCTCCCTTGCTGCTGCAATTGGGGTTGATGACCGCCCTGGTTGTGGCGCTGTTCGTGACGGAGCGCGTCTTCAACAGTGCCTTTGCCGTACCGGCGCTCCTGCTGGCCGTTCTTGTCGTCTTCAATCTCGTCGTCTTGATTGCGGGGCAGGGCTACGAACCGTTTCGCGCGTCCGGCTGGCTGATGCGCATGCCCGAGGCCGGCAATTTCTGGCCGCCGGTCCGGCTGTCCGCATTCGCCTCGGTCGATTGGCACGCGGTATGGAGCGGCATGTTCACGCTGCCGATCGTGATCGTCATCACGATCGTGGCCCTGCTCATGAACACGACCGGAATCGAACTCCACGCCAATCGTGACATGGACCTCGATCGGGAGATGCGGTCCAACGGCTGGATGAACTTGCTGGTCGGCGTCGGTGGCGGAATGCCCGGCTATTCGTCAGTCTCGCTGACGTTGATCATCCACCAGTTGAACGCGAGCAGCAAATGGGTCGGCATCATCGTCGCGGTGATGACGCTCAGCGCCCTGATGCTGGGCAGCCTCCTGCTCGACGCCGTTCCGGCGATCCTGCTTGGCGCGATCCTGGTCTGGGTCGGTGGCTCACTGATGTATGATTGGCTCATCCGGGCGCGCCGCCGGCTCGATCCGTTCGAATACGCCGTGATCCTGCTGATTGGCCTCGTGATCGTGCTGGTGAGTTTCCCGGTCGGGATTCTCGTCGGGCTGATTGCCGCGATCTTCCTCTTTGCGTTCCAATATGGCCGCGTCGATATCGTTCGTCATGAACTGACCGGTGCCGACTGGAACACAGGCGGACACGTCTCCGGACGCAGGCAGGAGCTGCTTCGCCAGCATGGCACGGGGATCGTCATCGTCCGGCTGCAGGGCTTCCTGTTCTTCGGCACGGCGGACCGATTGCGCAAGCGCGTGCAGGATCGGATGGACGCGGGCGCGCAATTTCTCGTCATCGATTTTCGTCGTGTATCGGGCATGGATTCGTCGGCGGTTCAGAGTTTCGTCCGCCTCAGCCAGGTTGCGGCTAAACGCGAATTCGCTGTCGTCCTGACTGGCCTGTCAGAGCGGGCGCGACAGGCATTGCTCCGAAATGGGCTTACAGTGGGCGATGGTAGTCCGGTGCGGATCGAACCGGATCTGGAACGAGGCCTGCGCTGGAGCGAAGATGCGCTGCTGGCGCGGCTGCAAACCGATACGCTGGCGCCGGCCGAAGGCTGGACGCTGCACACCCTTCTGCAGGCGTTCCTCCGGCAGGATTCGCTCGCCACGGCGATCGAGGCCTATTGCGAGAGGCTCGATGTCGCGGCCGGCAGTGCTCTGATTGTCGAGGGCGGTGCATCGAGAGACATCTTCTTCATCGAATCCGGAACCGCGACTGTCGAGATGGCCGGCGATGCAGGAACGCCCATTGCCCTGGCTATGGTTGGTCCGGGTGATGCTGTCGGCGAGATATCGTTCTATTTGCAGGAACCCCGGTCGGCGTCGATCGTGGCAAGGGATGCCCTCGTGGTTTGGCGCTTCTCGCGCGAGGACCTTGGCCGGCTTGCCGTCGAACTGCCCGAAGCCGCGGTCGGCTTCCATACCGCCATGGCAGCGCTGCTGTCACGCCGCCTGACGGTGACCAATCGGCTGGTTGGCTTTCTCGCGGACTAACCTTCAGCTCAGCACGTAGTTCTTCGGTTTGTGCGGCTTCGGCAGGTCCGTCTCGCCCAGCATTTCCCGCAGGCTCGTCTCGATCGTCGTCGCCATGGCGTCGAGGGCGAGATCGTTCGCGGCCGTCCCGAAGGGCTCCTCGAGCTGATCGCTGAGGGCTTCCAGCGCGTAGAACGTATAGGCCAGGAAGGCGACAACGAGCGGCGTCAGCAGGCCGATCGAATCGACGAGGCCGAACGGCAGCAGGAAGCTGTAGAGATAGATCGTGCGGTGGATGATCACCGAATAGGTGAACGGAATCGGCGTGCCGGCGATCCGTTCGCAGGCGCCCAGCACGTCGGAAAGCGCGTCGAGATGGCGCTCCACCGCATTGACCAGGACAGGGTCGATCCGACCGGCGCGGCGGAGCTCGGCGACGAGGCCGCCAATGTGAAGCAGGATCAGTGCGGGGCGGAACTCCGCCTTCGCCAGCGTGCCCTCGACGAAATCCGCCGGGAGGAGTTTGCGGAGATCGGGGAGGGGATCCGTCCGCCGCAATTGATGACGCAGCGCCTGAACAAAGGCGATCTGAGCATAGACGATCGGCTTCACGGCGGCAGGATCGTCCTGCAGCGTCATGATCTGGCGGGCGAGTGAGCGCGAATGGATCATCAGCGCGCCCCATTGTTTGCGCGCCTCCCAAAAACGCTCATAACTCGCGCTGTTGCGGAAGCCGAGGAAGATCGCGATCGCGATGCCGATCAGCGAGAACGGCACGAAGGTGAGCGTCACCTTGAAGGAAAACAGCTGGCCGTGCAGCACCGTCACCAGGGCTGCGAAGGCGGTCGTGAGCACGAGCTGCGGCAGGATGTCGGGCAGGACCGAACCGCGCCAGACCAGCAGCATGCCGAGCCAGTTCGGGCGCTTGCGGACGATCATGAGACTATTCCTCGGCGAGCGCCGTCTCGCGCAGTAGTTTCAGCGCCTCGGCGACGGTCGCGAAGCGCACGCCGGAGCGATCGAGCCCGGCAAAGACATGCGAGGCATGCCGCTCGGGCTTTCCGCGGCGCTGGACGGCGAAATGAACGAGACCGACCGGTTTCTCGGCGCTACCGCCACCCGGGCCGGCTATCCCCGTCACGGCCACAGCGAGATCGGCGGGCGAATGGGCGAGGGCGCCATTGACCATGGCGCGCGCGACTTCCTCACTGACCGCGCCAACACGCCCGATCAGTTCGCTCGGCACGCCGAGCATGGCGGCCTTGGCGCCGTTCGAATAGGTGACGAAGCCCCGGTCGACGACGGCCGACGAGCCAGAAATTTCCGTCAGCGTTCCAGCGATCAACCCGCCGGTGCAGGATTCGGCCGTCGCGACCGTCAGTCCGCGCGCGATGCAGAGCTTGATCAGGGCCTCGGCGTCGGGGCCGAGCGGTGTCAAATCGGTCATGCGTCCTCCGGGAACGGCAGGCGAATGGTGGCGGTCCCGATCGCGGCGATGCCTTCGCCACGGCCGACAAAGCCCATCTTCTCGTTCGTCGTCGCCTTGACGCCGACCCGGTCGATGCCGATGCCTGCAATCTCGGCGATGCGGGCGCGCATGGCGTCGCGATGCGGGCCGATCTTCGGCGCCTCCGCGACGATGGCAAGATCGAGATGCACGATCCGCCCGCCGCGCGCCTTCACGAGTGCAACGGCATGCGCCAGGAAGCGATCCGACGAGGCGCCACGCCATTGCGGGTCGGAAGGCGGGAAATGCGAGCCGATATCGCCATCGGCGATTGCGCCGAGCACGGCGTCGGTTAGCGCATGCAGCGCGACATCGGCGTCGGAATGACCCGCGAGCTTCCTGTCATGCGCAATCTTGATGCCGCCAAGCCAGACGCCATCGCCTTCGGTGAAGGGGTGCACATCGTAGCCGGTGCCGACACGGGTCTCTCCATTCACCAGAAGAGCCTCCTGCCTGAGGCGCCTGTCCGCATGCTCGATATCCTCCGGCGTGGTCAGCTTGATGTTGGTGCGTTCGCCCGTGACGATGTGGACTGGAATGCCGGCCCATTCGGCAATCGCGGCATCGTCGGTCACGGGGATGCTGGCTGCGGCAGCGCGGCGATGGGCGTCCAGGATGGTGGACAGACGGAAGGCCTGCGGCGTCTCGGCGGCGTGCAGCCCCTCTCGCGGTACAGTGCCGGTCACGATCGCGCCGCTGTCGGCGCTCTTCAGCGTATCGGTCACGGCCGAGGCGGCGAGCACGGCGTCATGCGTCTCGAGTGCCGCAATCACGCGGTCGATGAGCGCCGGCGAGGCAAAGGGACGAACAGCATCATGGATGAGCACATAGCGTGCGCCGGCCGCCTCCAGGGCCTCCAGGCCCCGTAGAACCGATTGCTGGCGGGTCTCCCCGCCGAGCACGGGTGGTAGCAGGCCGGGCAGGGTGCCGATGTCCGACGCATAAAGCGGCGCATCGTCGGGATGCACGACGATCAGAACCTGTTCAACGCCAGGATGCGCCGCAAGCAACTCTGCGGTGCGCGCAAGAATCGCTTTTCCGCCGATCTTTCGATATTGCTTCGGAATATCGCCCCCAGCGCGTATACCTCGGCCCGCCGCGACGATCAGCGCGGCAATGGCGGATTTCGGCGGAAATTCGGGCATGGTCGATGGTTCCGTCAGCCACGCTGCGGGGCGCGGCAGGGTGCAATGTCGGCATGGATCGGAGATTTCGGTTCGCGGTGCAACAAGTCTCTTGCCGCGGAACAATCCCTGACTAATATGTGGGCATCAACTAGGGTGCCTATTCGGTAGTCATTTGACTGAAAACTCGACCCCCATAGCCCGCTTGGCCGAACCGCTCGCGATCGGTGGCGTCACAATCGCCAATCGGATCATTCTCGCGCCCATGTCCGGCGTGTCCGATCGGCCGTTCCGGCGGATCGCGGCTGCGCATGGCGCCGGTATGGTCGTCTCGGAAATGGTGGCAAGCGAGGAACTCGCCGACGGCAATCCCGAGACGGTCATGCGCGCCGAGGCGACGGGCAACGGGCTGCATGTCGTGCAGCTTGCCGGCCGTGAAGCGCACTGGATGGCGGAAGGCGCGCGCGCCGCGGCCGATGCCGGCGCCGATATCATCGACATCAACATGGGTTGCCCCGCCAAGCGCGTGACCACCGGCTATTCCGGTTCGGCGCTGATGCGCGATCTCGACCACGCGCTGACGCTGATCGATGCGACAGTCGCGGCGAGCCCGGTGCCGGTGACGCTCAAGATGCGTCTCGGCTGGGACGACAACAGCATCAACGCGCCGGAGCTCGCGCGCCGCGCGGAGTCCGCCGGCATCGCCATGGTGACGGTGCATGGGCGCACGCGCTGCCAGTTCTATAAGGGCAGGGCGGATTGGTCGAAGATCGCTGCCGTCAAGGCCGCCATATCCATCCCGTTGATCGCCAATGGCGACGTCGAGGGGCCGGACGATCTCGATCGTATCCTGCGCCTCTCCGGCGCCGACGGCGTCATGGTCGGGCGCGGCGCCTATGGCCGCCCCTGGCTGCCGGGCCATCTGGCCACCTACTGCCGGACCGGCGCCATGCCGGCCCAGCCGCAGGGCGAGGCGCTGATCGAGCTGGCTGTTTCGCATTACGAAGAGATGATCGCGCTTTACGGCCCGATCCTCGGCGTACGCAACGCACGCAAGCATCTTGGCTGGATGATGGAGGCCATGAAGTCCGAGGGCATGAACATCGACCCCGCCGCGCGTCTCGCGATCATGACCGAGAACCATCCCGCGCGCGTCGTTTCTCTCATCCGGCACCATCTCGGTGGCGCCGAAACCAGGAGGGCGGCATGAGCGGCTCGTCACCGGCCCAACCACGCGGCGCGGAGAGCAACGCGCTCCTGCTCCTCGACGCTCTGCCCCACCCCGTGCTTCTCGTCGACGAGAAGGGCCACGTCACCGAGGCGAACGGCGCGGCGCAGGACTTCTTCCAGGTCTCGGTCGCGATGCTTCGTCGCCAACCGATCGCCAGTTTCGTACCCTTCGGCAGCCCGCTGCTTGCGCTGATCGACCAGGTCCGCATGCGTGGTTCGGCCGTCAACGAGTATCGCGTCGATGTCGGCACGCCCAGGAACGGCAGCGAGCGTATCGTCGACATCTACGCCTCGCCGATCCTCGAAAAGCCCAACCATGTCGTCGTGATGCTGCAGGAGCGGACGATGGCGGAGAAGATCGACCGCCAGTTGACCCATCGCGGCGCGGCGCGCTCGGTCACGGGCCTCGCCGCCATGCTGGCGCACGAGATCAAGAACCCGCTTTCGGGCATTCGCGGCGCCGCGCAGCTGCTCGAATCCTCGGTCGACGACAATGACCGCGCTCTGACCCGGCTGATCTGCGACGAGGCAGACCGGATCGTAAAGCTGGTCGACCGCATGGAAGTCTTCTCCGACGAGCGGCCGATCGAGCGCGAGCCTGTCAACATCCATGTCGTGCTCGAGCATGTGAAGCGGCTGGCGCAGTCGGGCTTTGCCCGCTCGATCCGCATCACCGAGGAATATGACCCGTCGCTGCCGCCGGTCTATGCGAACCGCGACCAACTGATTCAGGTGTTCCTGAACCTGATCAAGAACGCAGCCGAAGCGATCGGCGACGATGATGACGGCGAGATCATGCTGACGACCGCTTTCCGCCCCGGCATTCGGCTCTCGGTGCCGGGCTCGGCAAACCGGGTCACGCTGCCGTTGGAGTTCTCGGTGCGTGACAATGGACCGGGCGTACCGGCCGACATGCTGCCGCATCTGTTCGATCCATTCGTGACGACGAAGACCAATGGCAGCGGCCTCGGTCTGGCCCTGGTCGCCAAGATCATCGGCGACCATGGCGGCGTCATCGAATGCGAGTCCCAGCCGGGCCGAACGACTTTCCGCGTGCTGTTGCCCGCCTATCCGGGCGTCATGACCTCAGACAAGGATGAATGAGATGCCGATCGGCAACATTCTCGTGGCCGATGACGATGCGGCGATCCGCACCGTTCTGAACCAGGCGCTGTCCCGCGCCGGCTATGAAGTCAGGCTCACATCCAACGCCGCCACGCTATGGCGCTGGGTCAGCCAGGGCGAGGGCGACCTCGTGATCACCGATGTGATCATGCCGGATGAAAACGCCTTCGACTTGCTGCCGCGCATCAAGCGCGCGCGGCCGGAGCTGCCCGTCATCGTCATGAGCGCGCAGAACACCTTCATGACGGCGATCCGCGCTTCCGAGCGGGGCGCTTATGAATATCTGCCGAAGCCCTTCGACCTGAAGGAGCTGATCTCGATCGTCGGCCGTGCGCTGGCCGAGCCGAAGCTGCGGCGCCAGGACGCGCGGGTCGACGAGGGCGGTGAGAATATCCCGCTCGTCGGGCGCTCGCCGGCCATGCAGGACATCTACCGCGTGCTGGCGCGCCTGATGCAGACGGACCTGACCGTCATGATCTCGGGCGAATCCGGCACCGGCAAGGAGCTGGTTGCCCGCGCGCTGCATGACTATGGCAAGCGCCGCACCGGGCCCTTCGTCGCGATCAACATGGCGGCCATTCCGCGCGACCTGATCGAGAGCGAACTGTTCGGCCACGAGAAGGGCGCCTTCACGGGCGCGCAGGCCCGTTCCGCCGGACGCTTCGAACAGGCAGAGGGCGGCACGCTCTTCCTCGACGAGATCGGCGACATGCCGATGGAGGCGCAGACCCGCCTGCTGCGCGTGCTGCAGCAGGGCGAATATACGACCGTCGGCGGCCGCACACCGATCAAGACCGACGTCCGCATCATCGCGGCGACCAACAAGGACCTGCGCATCCTGATCAATCAGGGCCTGTTCCGCGAGGATCTGTTCTTCCGCCTGAACGTTGTGCCGATCCGCCTGCCGGGCCTGCGCGAACGCTCCGAGGACATTCCCGATCTCGTCCGCCATTTCTTCACGATGGTGGAAAAGGAAGGCCTGCCGCACAAGCAGATCGAGCCAGCGGCCGTCGAGCGGCTGAAGCGCTATCGCTGGCCCGGCAATGTGCGCGAGCTGGAGAATCTGATCCGTCGCCTGGCGGCACTCTATCCGCAGGACACCATCACCGAGAACATCATCGAGACGGAGCTCGACCAGCCGGCCGTGACGCTGTCATCGCCCGAGTCGGCGACCGACGACACGCTGTCCGGATCGATGGAGCGCCACCTCGCGGCCTATTTCCAGGGCTTCGGCGACGCGCTGCCGCCGCCCGGCCTCTATCATCGCATCCTGCGCGAGGTCGAATATCCGCTGATCAGCACGGCGCTGGCGGCGACGCGGGGCAACCAGATCAAGGCGGCAGAACTGCTCGGCGTCAACCGCAACACGCTGCGCAAGAAGATCCGCGACCTCGACGTCCAGGTCATCCGCAGCTCGCGCTGAGTTGCCTTACCCGGATCGGCTGTTGCCGGTCCGCCACATTGCTGTTGCAATTCGGTCTCAGTGTCCGAGCCATGATAGGATTCGGACCAGAGTCGAGCATGCTGCAACGACAGCGTGACGGTGTCGCGACATGACCGCGATCGCCGACGCCCATCGCACGGAATACGTCCCACCCGCGCCGCACAAGCCCGCGAAACGGCGGCTGACCGTGCGTGGTGCGGGCTATGTCACCGTGGTGCTCGCGCTATCCTGTGCCTGCATCAGCTTTTTCGTTCTGATGGGTCTGACGCCGGTCGAGCCGACCGATTCGGTCGTGCTCTGGGCGCTCGGCATCAATGGCGTGCTGACGGCGCTGCTGATCGGCGAGACGGCGCTCGAGATCGCCATGCTGATCCGGGCGCGCAAGCGCGGCCGTGCGGCGGCACGCCTGCATATCCGCATTGTCGGTCTCTTCAGCATCGTCGCGATCGTGCCGGCGATCGTCGTGGCTGTCGTCGCCAGCGTGACCCTCAATCGGGGCCTGGACCATTGGTTCTCGCAACGCACGCGCGCCATCATCGATACCTCGCTCTCGATCGCGCAAGCCTATGCCGACGAACATGCGCGCACGCTCAAGGGCGACATTCTCGGCTTGAAGGGTGATTTCGAGCGCGCACAGCCGCTGCTGGCCGAAAGCCCTGACCGATTCCAGAATTTCATGAACTCGATCGCGGCGCTGCGCGGCGTGCCGGGCGTCTATCTGGTCAAGCCCGACGGCACCATGCTGGCGCAGGCCGAATATCAGTTCTCGACCAATTTCCCGCCCCCGCCCAAGGATGCGCTGGAGCGAGCCGCCAAGAGCAGCGGCGAGCCGATCCTGATCGCGCCCGGTATCACCAATGTGGTCGGCGCGGTCGCCAAGCTCGACAATTACGTCGACGTCTATCTCTACATCGCCCGCGAGATCGATCCGAAGGTCATGCGCTACATCGCCGAGACGTCGGCGAGTGTGGCGGAGTACAGCAATCTCGCTGCGAGCCGGCTCGGCGCACAGATCGCGTTCGGCCTGCTCTATCTCGGCCTCGCGCTCGTGGTGCTGCTCTCGGCGATCTGGCTCGGCATCGGCTTTGCGAACCGGCTGGTCGCGCCCATCCGGCAATTGATCGATGCGGCCGACGAGATCGGTCGGGGCAATCTCGAAGTGACGGTGCCGTTCCGCAGCGCCGATGGCGATCTCGGCGCCCTGGGCGCGACCTTCAACACCATGGCGGCTGAGCTCCGGACCCAGCGGGCCGAGATCGTGGCGGCGAGCGAGCAGATCGATGCGCGCCGCCGTTTCTCCGAGGCCGTGCTGGCGGGCGTCAGCGCGGGCGTGGTGGGTACCGATGCAACCGGTGTCGTCACGATCGCCAATCGCGGCGCGCTGCGCCTGCTGGCCAATACGGCGAGCGATGTGCTGGGCAAGCCGATCGTCGAAGTTGCGCCCGAACTGCGCCATACGGTCGAGGCGGCGCTCAACGACAGCTATCGGCCAGAGCATCGCGATCAGGTTTCGATCGTTCGCGCCGGCCGCGAACGCGCCATCAATGTCCGCGTCACGACCGAGGAATCCGATACGGCCCAGCACGGCTATGTCATCACGCTCGACGACATCACGGATCTGGTGACGGCGCAGCGCAGCTCCGCCTGGGCCGATGTCGCGCGGCGCATTGCACATGAAATCAAGAACCCGCTGACGCCGATCCAGCTTTCGGCCGAGCGGCTCAAGCGGCGCTTCGGCAAGAACATCACCGAAGGCCGCGAGGTCTTCGACCAGTGCACCGACACCATCATCCGCCAGGTCGGCGATATCGGGCGCATGGTCGACGAGTTCTCCTCCTTCGCCCGCATGCCGAAACCGGCCTTCGAGGAACGCAATATCGGCGAGGCGGCGCGCGAGGCCGTCTTCCTGATGGAAGTCGCCCACCCCGACATCGCCTTTGAGATCGACATGCCGGAGGAGCCGATGATGGGCCGTTTCGATCCACGGCTGATCTCGCAGGTCTTCACCAATCTGGTGAAGAACGCCAGCGAGGCGATCACGGCCCTTGATGTCGCCGAGCGGGGCACGCCCAAGATCACGGTGCGAGGCCGGGTCGAGGGTGAGAACAACATTGTCGAGGTGATCGACACCGGCATAGGGCTGCCGGTCGAGAATCGTCATCGCCTGCTGGAGCCCTATATGACGACGCGCGAGAAGGGCACCGGCCTCGGCCTCGCGATCGTCACCAAGATCGTCGAGGAGCATGGCGGCCATATCGAGCTGCTCGATTCGCCGGAGGTCGCCCATGGCGGCCGCGGCGCGATGGTGCGCATCACGCTTCCTCATTCGGCGCGACGCGACGGCGACGCTCCTGTGAATTCACCACAAGCCTGACAAAGACGAGAAATCATGGCGTCCGATATTCTGATCATTGACGACGAAGCCGATATTCGCGGTCTCGTGGCGGGCATTCTCGAAGACGAAGGTCACGGCACGCGGACGGCCGGCGATACCGATACGGCGTTGGCCGAAATCGCCAAGCGGCGGCCGACGCTCGTCTTCCTCGACATATGGTTGACCGGCAGCAGGATCGACGGCCTCACGCTGCTCGACATGATCAAGGCGCAGCATCCAGACCTGCCCGTGGTGATGATCTCTGGCCACGGCAACATCGAGACAGCCGTCTCCGCCATCAAGCGCGGCGCGTATGACTATATCGAGAAGCCGTTCAAGGCCGACCGGCTGGTGCTGATCGCCGAGCGTGCGCTCGAAGCCTCGAAGCTCCGTCGCGAACTGCGCGACCTGCGCGAGAAGCAGGGCAATTCCAACGCGCTGGTCGGCTCGTCGATCGCGATGAACCATCTGCGCCAGACGATCGACCGCGTGGCGCCGACCAACAGCCGCATCATGATCTCCGGCCCCTCGGGTGCCGGCAAGGAGACGGTGGCGCGGGCGATCCATGACGCCTCGCATCGTTCGGCTGGCCCCTTCATCGTTCTGAACGCGGCCGCGATCACGCCGGACCGGATGGAACACGAATTGTTCGGCACGGAGAATGGCGGTGGCTCGGCGCGGAAGGTCGGCGCGCTCGAAGAGGCCCATGGCGGCACGCTCTATCTCGATGAAGTCGCTGACATGCCGCGCGAAACACAGGGCAAGATCCTGCGCGTGCTGATCGACCAGACGTTCCAGCGCGTTGGCGGGGCCACCCGCGTCAGTGTCGATGTCCGCATCATCTCGTCCACGGCGCGCGATCTGGAACGTGAAATCCAGGAGGGAACGTTCCGCGAGGATCTGTTCCATCGCCTGTCGGTCGTGCCGCTGCGCGTGCCGGCGCTGGCGGAGCGCCGCGACGACGTGCCGGAACTCGTCAACCATTTCATCGAGCAGATCTCGCGCTCGACCGGCCTGCCCGTGCGCCAGGTCGGGGAGGATGCGCTGGCCGTGCTCCAGGCGCATGATTGGCCCGGCAATATCCGCCAGCTCCGCAACAATATCGAACGTCTGCTCATTCTGGCGCGCGGCGACGAGAGCCAGGCGATCAGCGCCGACATGCTGCCGCCGGAAGTGGGCGAGATGCTGCCGACGACGCCGAACCGTGGTGGTGAGCATCTGATGTCGCTGCCGCTGCGCGATGCGCGCGAGATCTTCGAGCGCGAATATCTTACCGCGCAGGTCAACCGCTTCGGCGGCAATATTTCGCGGACGGCCGAATTCGTCGGCATGGAGCGCTCGGCGCTGCATCGCAAGCTGAAGTCGCTCGGCGTCGGTTGACGCCGGCGACCGGCTCGCCATAGTTCCTTCAATCCTCCCCCTCGAGAACGCCCTCCATGTCGCGCTTTGCCTATGTCAACGGCCGCTATATCCGCCATGCCGATGCAGCCATCCATATCGAGGATCGCGGCTATCAGTTCGCTGATGGAGTCTATGAGGTCTGTGAGGTCCGCAGTGGTCGCCTGATCGACGAAGAGCGGCACATGGCGCGCCTTGAGCGCTCGCTGGCGGAACTGCGCATCGACCTGCCGATGCCATTGTCGGCGCTCGGTGTGGTGCTACGTGAAGTGGTCCGGCGCAACATGGTGCGCGACGGGCTCGTCTACCTTCAGGTCACTCGCGGGGTCGCCCCGCGCAATCATCTCTTCCCGGCGCCCGGCACCCCGTCTTCGCTGGTCGTGACATCGCGCTCGGCCTCGCGATCCGCGAGCGATGCGCGCGCCGAGAAGGGTGTCGCGGTCATCACCGTTCCCGAGAATCGCTGGGATCGGGTCGACATCAAGACGGTCGGCCTGCTGCCGAACGTTCTCGCCAAGCAGGCCGCCAAGGAGGCCGGCGCCTATGAGGCCTGGTTTGTCGATGCCGATGGCAATGTGACCGAGGGATCGTCGACCAACGCCTGGATCGTGACGAAGGACGGCGTCATCGTCACGCGTCCGGCCGAGAGCGGCATTCTGCGCGGCATCACCCGCTCGGTCATTCTCGATCTGGCAGCGGCGGACGGATTGAACGTCGAGGAACGGGCGTTCAGCCTCGAAGAGGCAAAGACGGCACGAGAGGCCTTCATCACGGCCGCGACGACGCTCGTCATGCCCGTCGTGCAGATCGATGGAGCCCCGGTCGCAAATGGGGCGCCCGGCATTGTCGCGACGCAGTTGCGGCAGCGCTTCCATGATTTTGCGGCGCAGGCGCCGATATGGTCCCGCGGGCGCTGACCGGAAGAGCACGATCAGCGTTCAAAACGGGTCGCGGCACATTTCTTGGGTGACGTGCAGCCATTAACCGGGCAAACTAATATCAAGGGTCGGAACCAGCCGCCCGTCGGGACGCATGTCCCCAACAAGGTCAAAGCATGAGAGACAAGAATGGCTGACCGCGCACAAAATCTCCAAGACACTTTTCTGAACCACGTCCGCAAGAGCAAGATTCCGCTGACCATCTTCCTGGTCAATGGCGTGAAACTGCAAGGAATCGTGACCTGGTTCGACAATTTCTGCGTCCTTCTGCGTCGCGATGGGCATTCGCAGCTCGTCTATAAGCATGCCATCTCAACCATCATGCCGGGTGCTCCCGTCCAGCTCTTCGAGCCGGGCGAAGAGGGCGATCGGTCTGGAGCCTGATTGAACAACATCATCGAATCACCTGAAGAGGCCGAAGGGATCGCGGCGCCTGCCGTCGAAACCATCGAGGAGCGCGTGCCTGATCGCGTGCTCGTTCTCGTTCCGATCCGTTCGACCCGCCGTCGCCGCACCGAGGGCGACACGCATGCGCCGGAGCGAAGCACGGCCGCGCGCATCGACGAGGCGGTTGGCCTTGCGCGCGCCATCGACCTCGACGTGGTCGACGGCGTGGCCGTGCCGCTCTCCACGCTGCGCCCGGCCACGCTCTTCGGCACCGGCAAGGTCGAGGAAATCGCGGCACGCGTGAAGGCGGAACATGCCGGCCTCGTCTTCGTCGATCACGTTCTGTCGCCCGTGCAGCAGCGCAATCTCGAAAAAGCCTGGGACGCGAAGGTTATCGACCGGACCGGCCTGATCCTGGAGATCTTCGGCGAGCGCGCGCAGACGCGCGAAGGCACGCTGCAGGTCGAGCTCGCGCATCTGAACTACCAGAAGAGCCGGCTCGTCCGTAGTTGGACCCACCTTGAGCGCCAGCGCGGTGGCTTCGGCTTCCTCGGTGGCCCCGGTGAAACGCAGATCGAGGCGGATCGGCGCGCGTTGCAGGAGCGCATATCGCGCATCGAGCACGAGCTCGAAACCGTCGTGCGCACCCGCCGCCTGCAGCGCGAGAACCGTCGCAAGGTGCCACATCCGATCGTGGCGCTGGTCGGCTACACCAATGCCGGCAAGTCGACGCTGTTCAACGCGCTGACCCATGCCGACATTCTCGCCAAGGACCTGCTGTTCGCGACGCTCGACCCGACCCTGCGCCGGCTCGTTCTGCCGCACGGTGCCGAGGTGATCCTCTCCGACACAGTGGGGTTCATCTCAGACCTGCCGACCCATCTTGTCGCGGCGTTCCGCGCCACGCTGGAAGAGGTGATCGAGGCATCGCTGATCCTCCATGTCCGCGATATCGCGCATGAGGACAGCGAAGCGCAGGCGCGCGACGTCATCAGCGTGCTGGAGCAACTCGGCGTCGACACCAGCAATTCCGACCGGATCGTCGAGGTCTGGAACAAGATCGACCTTCTGCCGCCGGATGCACGGCCGATGGACAGGCTGCGTGCGGAAAAGGACCGGCCGGCGATCATTCCGATTTCGGCGCTGACAGGTGAGGGCATCCCGGCGCTGCTGAAACTGATCGAGGATCGGCTGAACGAGGACCGGCTCGTCTTTGAGGTTTCGCTCGAAGGCGCCGATCTCTCGAAACTGCACCGGCTCTACGAGCTCGGCGAGGTGCTGTCGCGCGCGGATGAAGAGGACGGCCGCACCATTGCCTCCGTCCGCGTTCCCCCGCAGCACGAGCAGGCCTTCCATCGGGATTTCCCGAAGGCGGTGGCACTCTCCTGAAACGGTCGTCCGTCTTGTCGACCAGCCACGCGCGCGGCTCTGCTCAGCCATGTGCCCTGCGCGCGTGAAACCATACGAGCGAAGAAGGCACCATCGGTCATGGCAGGCATATCTCTGATTGAAGGACGCGCTTTCGCGGCTTTGCTGTTCGACATGGACGGTACGGTGCTGACTTCGATCGCGGCGGCGGAGCGCATCTGGACACGATGGGCCAGCGCGCATGGCCTGGATGTGGCTGCCTTCCTGCCGACCATGCATGGCAAGCGCGCCGTCGATACGGTGCGCGGCCTCGACCTTCCCGGCGTGGATGCCGAGCAGGAGGCCGCCGCGATCTCCGAAGCAGAGATGGCCGATGTCGAGGGAGTCGATTCAATTCCGGGAGCGATACCGTTTCTCTCGGCCCTGCCGCCGGAGCGCTGGGCCATCGTGACCTCGGCACCGCGCGCCTTGGCCGAGGTTCGCCTCGCCGCCGCCGGCATCGCCCTGCCGCGGTTGATGATCACGGCGGAGGACGTCACGCGCGGCAAGCCGCATCCGGACGGCTACCGGCTCGCTGCCGATCGGCTCGGCTATGACATAGGCGATTGCTTGATCTTCGAGGATGCTCCCGCCGGCATCGCAGCCGCCGAGGCCTCCGGCGGCACGGTGGTCGTGATCAGCGCAACGCACATCCAACCCCTTGATACGCCCCACACCACCATAGCGGGCTTCGACGAGCTGAGCCCGTCGAGCGATGCGGCGGGCATCTGGATCGGGCAGGGGCCGCGCCTGTTTGAGCAATAGGCTCGCCGGCACTAGACCCGCGTCTTCGCCTCGCTCCAGAGAGCCTCCATCCGCTCCAGCGGCGTGTCGGCTAGGCTCGCGCCATCTTCGGCAAGGCGCGCCTCGATGTGGCCGAAGCGACGGCGGAACTTGTCGTTGGTGCCGCGCAGTGCCGCATCGGGATCGATATCGAGATGCCGCGCCAGATTGGCGACGGCGAAGAGAAGGTCGCCGATTTCATCCTGGACGCGGTCGACCACGATCTCCGACCGATCCAGTTCCGCCTCGACCTCCTCGATCTCCTCCTTGATCTTGGCCAGCACGGCACGTGGATCGTTCCAGTCGAAGCCGACCGTGCCTGCCTTGCGCTGCAGCTTGACCGCACGGGCGAGCGTCGTCATGCAGGCCGGGACATCGTCGAGCAGGCTCGGCTGTGACCCAACGTCGATGCCGGCCTCGGCGCGACGGGCGGCGCGGAGGCGTTTCTCCTCAGCCTTGATCGCCTCCCAGAACCCCTTGGCGGAGCCAGCGCTGCGGGCCTCCTCAGAGCCGAAGACATGCGGATGGCGACGGATCATCTTCGACGTGATGGCAATGACGACATCGCCAAAGGCAAACGAACCTTGCTCCTCGGCAAGGCGCGCGTGGTAGACGACCTGCAACAGGAGGTCGCCCAATTCGTCCTGGAGGTCGACCATGTCACCACGCTCGATCGCATCGGCGACCTCATAGGCCTCCTCGATCGTGTAGGGGGCGATCGATTCGAAGGTCTGCACCTTGTCCCAGGCACAGCCCGTATCTGGATTGCGGAGCGCGGCCATGATCTCGATCAGGCGCTCGACATGGCGCGAGGGCTGCATCGGTTCTTTCTCCAAGGTGAGCGTCAGGCGGCGAACTTAACGCCTTGTGCCGGCGATTGAAGCCCGAAAAACATCGGTCGGCGACGATCCGCCAATTGCGCAGGCCGAACATCGCACCTATATCCGGGCGACTGCTTCACGCGCGTAGCGCGCCTCATTCACCCGACGATCGACAGGCAACGACCGGCCCGACTGCATGAGGCAGTTTCTGGGGCGATCACGACGCGCATGCACCGATCCCTCATGGATCGGCTCCTGGCACATCGGCACCTGTTTCGACGCCATACCATATCGGAGATACCGTCATGGCCCGTAAGCCCGCGCCGCGCGTCGATTTCGTTCTGTTCGACGTTTTCTATGAAGATGGCAGCCAGCGCTCCAATCGCCGCGTGCCCGGCGACATACTGGGCGGTCTCGACGGGGACGAGCCTGCGCGCACGATGATCGAGCAGCAGGATCTCGACATAGCGGCCAAATCCGGCAATCCGCCCGTTCCGATCGCCACGATCCGCCGTTCCCGCAAGGCCTGACGCGCCGATCCGTGATTTGTATCCGGTTACTGTTCCACGGCAATTGTTCGAAACAAACTGCCCTGAAAACACCGCGAACGGGCCGCTTTCGCGCCGCGGAGCCAATTTATCCCTGATGATAGAGACGCCTGCCGATGGTGCGAGGGGATAGATTGACATGATCCGTGCCGCAAAGTTCGTGAGAACGCAGCTTATCCATGCATTGCCGCGGCTGCCGCTCCAGATCGGAGCCTCGGTGGCGGCCATCATGCTCGCGAGTTGGTTCACCCAGCCTACGCCGAAGACCGTCGAGCCCGCCTCGGCGGAGATTTTGACCGTTGGCTCCTGGCAGGTCGCGACCGTCAATCGCGCGGCCAAGACGGATCGCCTGCCGACACCGCCGAGCGAGACCGTCGCGGAGACGATCGCGGCACCCGCAGCCAAGTCGGCGCCGGTGCAGAAGGCAGTCTTCGTGGCGCCCGTCCGTTCCGACACCGCGAAGGCCGCGCCGATTCCGCCGCGCCCTGTCCCGCGGCCCTGCACCGATGATTGCGTTCTGCCGGTGGCCGCGATGCCCTATGATGCGACTGCGATTCCGGCCGTCATGTTCGAGCCCGACCCGGAGCCTGACGATCGCTCGATGCTTCGGCGCACCTCAGAGCGCGTGGTCGCCGCGCTGACCGACCTGCCGCTCGTGGACCGTCTCTTCCGCTGAAGGCGGGGAGAAATGAAAGAAAGCGCGATGGCCTATCGCTCGAGGCTTCATCAGCGGCTGATCTCGTTCTAGAACGGTGCCGTGCGCCGCTGTCGCGCAAGTCTTTCGAAGGGTTCAGCCGAGAATGAACAGACCGCACCTGATGCTGGCGCTCGCCGCCGCGATGGCGCTTTCGCTTGCACCGCAGGCGAGCTTTGCCAAGTCCAAGGCCAAGGATCCGGCCTGCAAGACCGGCAGTTGGGCGCTCAACGCCCGCGATGCCGGCCCTAAATCCATCATCGACGTCCCTCAGGATCTGACCTGGGTCGTGACCGCCGCCCATGTCGGCGCCAATTCGACGGTGCTCCTCGAATACAAGCTCCTGAACGGCGTCAAGGGCGAACTCGCCATGCAGAGCGGCACCACGCAGCTGGTTGAAGCATCTACGATCGCGCTCACCCTGCAGAACGCGACAGGCTCGACCGCGAGCGGCAGCTTCCGCTGCGAGTAATCCCGCCGCACCCGAGATTGTCTTGCGTCCCGACACTATTGCGCCCGACGGCCAATATCGGGACGTTCGCGTTTTTTGGTGCCGGAAATTGTCGGCTGCGGGCATAGTTCTTCGTCTTCATAGCGACGAGGAACGCTCATGCTGTACGCCATTCTCTGCTACCATTCGGAAGACGTCGTCGGCTCCTGGACCAAGGAGGAGGACGACGCTGTCATGGCCAAACTTGCCGTCGTGCAGGAAAAGCTGGTGCGCGAGGGCCGACTCGGCCCGGTGGCCAGACTGCTGCCGACGACCGCCGCGACCACCTTGCGCAAGGACCGCGAGCCGCCCTTGGTGCTGGATGGCCCCTTCGCCGAGACCAAGGAACAGTTGCTCGGCTTCTACCTGATCGAGGGTGAATCGCTCGACGCGGTGCTCGATACAGCGAAGGAACTCGGAAAGGCCAATCCGGGCGGCTCCTATGAGATCCGGCCCGTCGGCACGTTCTTTCCCGGCCCTTCGGCCGGAGCAGTGGCTCCGGGCCAATCGGGGGAACCCAAGCCTTGACCGAGCTGGCCTGGATCGACACGACGCTCTCGGCCGCCCGCCCGCAGGCGATCGGCGCGCTCCTGCGCTATTTCCGCGATCTCGACATCGCGGAAGAAGCATTTCAGGAGGCGTGCCTGCGGGCGCTCAGGCTCTGGCCGCAGAACGGCCCGCCGCGCGATCCGGCGGCCTGGCTCATCTTCGTTGGCCGTAACGCCGCAATCGATGTCGTGCGGCGGCGCGGCAAGGAGCGCGAACTGCCGGACGAGGCCGTGCTTTCCGACCTTGACGATGCCGAGGCGTCGCTCGCCGAGCGCCTGGACGACGCGCATTATCGCGACGACATCCTGCGGCTGCTCTTCATCTGCTGCCATCCCGACCTGCCGGCCACGCAACAGATTCCGCTGGCGCTGCGCATCGTCTCCGGCCTTTCCGTTCGCCAGATCGCCCGCGCCTTTCTCGTCAGCGAAAGCGCCATGGAGCAGCGGATCACCCGCGCCAAGAGCCGCATCGCTGCTGCCGGCGTTCCCTTCGAGGCGCCAGGGCCGATCGAGCGTGCCGAACGGCTCGCCGTGGTGGCGACGATGATCTATCTCGTCTTCAACGAGGGCTATTCGGCCACCGGGCTCGAAGCGCCTGGGCGCGCACCCCTCTGCGACGAGGCGATCCGGCTCGCGCGCCTGCTTCTGCGGCTTTTCCCTGCCGAACCCGAGATCATGGGCCTGACCGCGCTCATGCTGCTCCAGCATGCCCGCACCGCGGCGCGGCTCGACGCGGATGGCGCCATCGTCCTGATGGAAGACCAGGATCGCAGCCGCTGGAACGCCAAGATGATCGCGGAAGGGCTGGCGCTGATCGACAAGGCGATCCGTCACCTGAGGCCCGGCCCCTACCAGTTGCAGGCAGCTATTGCCGCGCTGCATGCCCGCGCCGTCCGCGCCGAAGATACTGACTGGGTACAGATCGATTTGCTGTATGCGACGCTGGAGAAGATCCAGCCCTCGCCGGTCGTGACGCTGAACCGGGCGGTGGCGCTCTCCAAGGTCGCGGGGCCGGAAGCCGCGCTCCGGCTGATCGAGCCGCTCGCTCCGCAGCTCTCCGGCTATTTCCATTTCTTCGGCGTCAAGGGCGCCTTCCTGATGCAGCTCGGCCGCAATGACGAAGCGCGAACAGCCTTCGGACGTGCGATCGCGCTCGCGAGCACGCCGGCCGAGGCCGCCCATATACGCAGCCATCTCGACCGCCTGGCGCATGATTCGGCGCCAGCCGGCGCCACGGTCTGACGTCGGCGAAAACTCATAGCTTCCCTGTCGGCTTGTACGCGTTCAGCGCGTCCTTGGGGACATGGACGCTCATATGGCGCAGCGTCATGACAGAGGAGGGAACATCATGTCCGGTATCCAGCTCGCCGAAGGCGTCACCGATCCGAAGGTCAAGAGCGGCGTGACCGCCTATCTGAACGTCGACGGCGCGGCAAAGGCCGCAGAACTCTACGAGCGGGCCTTTGGCGCCAAGGAGGTTGCCCGCTATCCGCTCGACGATAAGGGGCGCACCATGCATCTGCACCTCTACATCAACGATGCGTCCGTCATGTTGAGCGATCCCTTTCCCGAGTATGGCTCGCCGGCGCAGACGCCACAGGCCTTCACGCTGCACCTGCAGGTCGATGACGTCGATCACTGGTGGAAGCGGGCGACAGACGCCGGACTTCAGATCATCATGCCACTCGACCGCATGTTCTGGGGCGATCGCTACGGACAGCTCAAGGACAGCTTCGGTGTCATGTGGTCGATCGGCGGCAATTGAGCCCGCTCGGCCGCCGCGTGTCGGCTCGCGGTTGACGGCGCAGCATCTCCGGGACGATCCTTCGATCGCATCTCGGAGTTCAGCATGCGATTTTGGGTCCTCGGCAATGCCGGCGTCGATGAAACCATGGCAGCGGCGCAATGGCCGCAGCCGGGCCATACGATCATCGTCGGAGCCCCTGAGCGCGATATTGGGGGCAAGGGGGCCAATCAGGCGCTCGTGCTGAGGCGCGCCGGCTGTGCCGTCCACCTCGTCGCACCGATCGGCGCTGATGCCGAAGGTGCGTGGATCAGCCAGGAACTGAAAGGCGAGGGGCTGGAGCCGACGGATTTCATCGTCCTGCCGCGCGCCACGGACCGCTCGCTCATCTTCGTCGCGCCGGACGGCGAGAACGCCATAGCCTCGGTTGTCGGCTGTGCCGCGTCGATCCAGCCCGCCGATGTGGATGCACTGCTCTGCCGGATCGAGCGTGGTGACGCCCTGCTCATGCAAGGCAATCTGCGCCACGATACCACCGAAGCGGCCCTGGCCCTCGCAAAGGCGCGCGGCGTGCGCACCGTTTTCAATCCATCGCCGGTTGATATCGCGTTCCGAACATTCTGGCCGCTGGTCGACATTCTCGTGCTCAACCGCGAGGAGGCGGGCCTGTTCGTCCCCGACGCCGAGCCGGAAGCGGCCCTGCGCCAACTGAGGCGGGACGGTGTCGGCATCATCGTGCTCACTCTTGGTCGCGAGGGCGCGATCGCGCTCGACCGCGAAGGGAGGCTGCACCGTGCCAGCGCCGAACCGGTCATCGCGGTCGATACGACCGGGGCCGGCGACAGCTTCACGGGCGCATTCATCGCCGCCTTCCTTGGCGCGCAGCGCGATCTCGGCACGAGCCTTCGCGCCGCGACGAAGGCTGCCTCGATCACCGTCACGCGGCGAGGCACCCGGAGCGCCTTCCCCACAGAATCCGAGCTCGACGACATTCTGGGCGCCTCGGCGCGGATTGTCGCGGCTGACTGATTGCCAAGGCGATTTTCACGTCGCATCATGGAGTTGGCCGTACTTCCTCAAACGGCGTCCTGCCCTCTCCTGGGAGAATATACGTGATCGTCAACGATCCCGAGATCGTCGCCGAGGTGCGCGTCGCCTTTGAACTCTACGAGGCGTCGCTGGTCGCGGTCGACATTCCGACGCTCGACGAACTGTTCTGGAACAGCCCGCACACCGTCCGCTATGGCGCAGCGCAGATCCAGTATGGCTATGCGCCGATCAAGGCCTTCAACAAGACGCGGGTGAAGACGGGAATCGATCGCGCATTGACCGAGACCGTCATCACCACCTTCGGGCGCGATTTCGCGACGGTCTCGACGCTCTATACCGACGTTCCCGATGGCCAGATCGGCCGCCAGCAGCAGAGCTGGGCACGGATCGACGGCGCATGGCACGTCGTGGCGGCCCATGTCAGCGTGATCGACACGCCGCCGATCGAACGGCAGGACACGCCGTCCGCCACATCTTGACCGAACACGCCGCAGCAGGAGCGATCATGCAGGATCTCTACGGTGCCTTCGTGCCGGGCACGAATGTCGTCGTCCAGCCAACGGGGCAGGGGCCGCTTTCGGGCCTCACCTTCGCATCAAAAGACCTGTTCGACGTGGCGGGCTTCGTCACCGGCTGCGGCAATCCCGACTGGGCGCGCACCCATCCGCCGGCCCGCCGTCACGCCTGGGCGGTTCAGCGCCTGCTCGACGCTGGGGCAACACTCGCCGGCAAGACGATCACTGACGAAATCTCGCTCGGCCTCCTCGGCCGAAACCAGTTCGACGGGACGCCGATCAACCCCAAGGCGCCGGATCGCTTTCCGGGCGGCTCGTCAAGCGGCTCGGCGGCAGCTGTCGCTGGCGGGCTTGTGGATTTCGCGCTCGGCACGGATTCAGGCGGATCGGTGCGCGTACCCTCGAGCTTCACCGGCATTTACGGCATCCGACCGACCCACGGTGCGATATCCGTCGAAGGGCTGATGACGCAGGCGCCATCCTTCGACACAGCCGGCTATTTCGCCGCCGGCGCAGAGATCTTTGCCAAGGTCGGCGCCGTCCTGCTGCAGGACGCTGCGCCGGCAGCGCCAATCACCGAGATACTGTTTGCGACCGATGCCTTTGCCGCCTGCGATCCGGTCGTGCGCGACGCCGCCGCGGAGCCAACGCGCAGCATCGCCAGGGCCGTCGGCGCGTCGCGCGAGATCGTGATCGCGGAGGAGGGGCTTCCCGCCTGGAACAGGGCTCAGGTCCGCCTGCAATGCTCCGAATTCAGCCGGACGTTCCGGGCCTGGGTTGATACCTATAATCCGCGCTTTTCCTATGAGGTCGGCTCGACTCTTGCCCATGCCGCGCTCATTCCCGAGAGCGAGAGGACCGAGGCGGCGTTACTGCGCACCGCGATCCGTGCGCGGCTCGATGCGCTGCTCGCGGGTGGGCGCGTCATCTGCTTCCCGACCATGCCGATCCTGCCGCCCCACCGCGACGCGCCGCTCTCGGTCATGAACGAGGCTGGCGACCGGATCGTCAATCTCACCGCTATTGCCGGGCTTTCCGGCCTGCCGCTGGTCAACCTGCCGCTCGGCCAGGCCGGCACGATCCCCGTGGGCATAGCCATCCTCGGCGCACGGGGCTCCGATCTCTCTCTGATCGAATTCGCCCGCGCGCTCGGGAAGCCGTCCTCATGAGCCTTATCCCCGACTATGAGCGATATGACGCCGTTGCGCTGGCCGATCTGGTGGCGTCGAAGGCGGTATCGCCACTTGAACTGCTGGAGACAGCCATCGAGCGGGTCGAGACGCTCAACCCGGCACTCAACGCCGTCGTGCACAAGCACTATGACCTCGCCCGCGCCGCTATCGGCAACGGCCTGCCGGACGGCCCCTTCCGAGGCGTGCCTTTCCTTTTGAAGGATCTCGATCTCGCGCTCGCGGGCACGGTGCTGAGCAATGGCAGCCGCCTCTTTGCGAACTTCGTGCCCGACTACGATTCGACGCTCGTCGCGCGCTACAAGGCGGCCGGCCTCGTCATCTTCGGCAAGACGAATTCGGCCGAACTCGGCAACAGTTCCGCCTGCGAGCCGCTCGCCTTCGGCCCGACGCGCAATCCATGGAACACGGCCTATTCGACGGCGGGCTCCAGTGGCGGCACGGCGGCGGCTGTCGCGGCCGGTCTGGTGCCGATGGCGCATGGCACGGATGGCGGCGGCTCGATCCGCATGCCGGCCTCACTCTGTGGACTTTTCGGACTGAAGCCGAGCCGCGGCCGCACGCCGTCCGGCCCGAAGGCGAGCGAGATCTACTTCGGCATGTCCGCTTCGCACGCGCTGACCCGCAGCGTGCGCGACAGCGCCCGACTGCTTGACGCGACCGCCGGCGCCGAGGCCGGTGGACGCTCCAGCCTGCCGGCGCCGGCCGTGTCGTTCGAGGCGCATGCCGGCCGCGATCCCACGCCGCTCAGGATCGCGCTGATGAAGACACCCTTTAGCGGACGGGCAGTCGATCCGGCCTGTGCGGCGACGGTCGAGAGGGCTGCGCGTTTCTGCGAACAGCTCGGCCACCATGTCGAGGAGGCGAGGCCCGCGGTAGATAGCTCCCGTCTCGGCACGCTCTTCCGCCGTCTCGGCGCCGCCTTCACGCTTGCTTTGGTCGAGGATTTCGCGGCCGCGCATGGCATTGCTGATCCCCGCGCCCTGATGGAGCCGATCACGGCCGCCGCGATGGACGAGGCGCTCTCCCTGAGCGCAGTCGACCATGTCCGCGCCATTGACGGCGCTCACGCGGTTGGACGGATATTGGCGGCATTCTTCGAGGATTATGATCTGCTCCTTTCGCCCGTCACGGCGCAGGCGCGGCTTTCCATCGGCCATCTCGATCCAGATTCCACGGATTTGGCGCGCTTCGGCGAGCGCCTCGGCGCCTTCGGAGGCTTCACTGGGCACTTCAACGCTGCCGGCATGCCGGCCATGAGCGTGCCCTTCGATGTCGTCGACGGCATGCCGGTCGGCGTCCAGTTCGGCGCGGCGCTCGGCCGCGAGGACAGGCTGTTCGCGCTCGCCGGGCAGATCGAGCGCGCCCGCCCCTGGATCGGAGCCCTGCCGCTCGGCGAAGCGCTTCAGGCGGCCTGAAGCGGAGCGGCCGATTCTCGGCTGGCACTCGGGCCGCTTCGGACGTATGACACCGGCGCGAGCAGGAGATGGCTATGACCGGAACCACATTGTCGAGCGCTGGACTGGACGTTCGACGTCGGAAGACCCATTTTCGCTGTTGGCATCGCGGCATGCGCGAAATGGATCTGATCCTCGGCCGCTTCGCCGACGCCCAGATCGCTCTTCTGGATGATGCCGAACTCGACGAACTCGACCAGCTTCTGGATGAGCAGGACAGCGATCTCTTGAACTGGCTCACCAACCAGCAAGCCTTGCCCGCCGATATCGACACGCCCTTCTTCCGCAAGATTGCCGCCTTCGCCGGCGCTACCATCCGATAGTCAAATGATCCGCTTCGACACCATTCTCGGTCGCCGCTCGACGGTGCTCTCCGGCGTTCCGGATGGCATGGACGGAAAGGTCGTCGCCGATCTCGCCGCGCTCTGCCGCAAGACAGACCGGCCTTATCTGCTCGTCGTGGCGCGCGATGGCACGCGCATGGCAGATCTGGAACAGGCGATCCGTTTTTTCGCACCGGCAACGGAGTTTGTGTCCGTCCCGGCCTGGGACTGCATGCCTTATGACCGCGTATCGCCCAACGCCGCGGTGATCGCGCGGCGCATGGCGGCGCTGTCGGATCTTGCCCACTACGAGGTGAAGAAGGGTCGTACGCTCGTCGTGTTGACCACCGTCAACGCGATCGTGCAGCGCGTGCCGCGCCGCGAGCAGATCGCGCGCCAGAGCCTGTCGATTGCGCCCGGCAATCAGCTCTCCATGGACCGGCTGACCCACTGGCTGGAGGATAACGGCTTCCTCCGGACCTCAACCGTGCGCGAGGCCGGCGAATATGCCGTGCGCGGCGGCATCGTCGATCTCTTCGCGGCCGGGCAGGGCGAGCCGATCCGCGTCGATTTCTTCGGCGATACGATCGATTCGATCCGCTCCTTCGATGTCGAAAGCCAGCGTACGATCGCGCAGAAGAAGCGGCTCGACCTCGTGCCGATGAGCGAAGTCGTGCTCTCGCCGGATGCGATCGCGCGGTTCCGCGAGCATTATGTGGCGCTGTTCGGCGCCACCAATCGGGATGACCTGCTCTATCATTCGGTGAGCGAGGGGCGCCGCTATACCGGCCTCGAGCACTGGCTGCCTCTCTTCGTCGAGGGGCTCGATACGCTGTTCGACTATGTGCCCGGCGCGCCGGTCGTTCTCGATCACCTTGCCGAGGAAGCCATCGTCGAGCGGTTGGACGATATCGTCGACCATTATGACGCGCGCAAGAGCGCCATGGCGCAGGGCGATGGTGGCGTGCCCTACCGCCCCATTCCGCCGAAGCAGCTCTACCTCGATCGCGAGGAGTGGACGAGCCGCGAGAAGACCGCCCCGCTCTTGCGGATGACGCCGTTCGCCGAGCCGGACGACACGATGGTGCTCGATCTCGGCGGCCGCCAGGGACGCACCTTCGCGGCCGAGCGCACCGCCGGCGATGTCAACGTTTTCGACGCCGTGATCAACCATATCGGTGCGATGCGCGAAAAGAAGCGCGTCGTGATCGCCTCGTGGTCGGAGGGCGCGCGCGACCGTCTGGCCCAGGTGCTCGCCGACCACAATCTGAAGCGCGTGCAGCAGGTCGGCGACTGGTATGGCGTCGAAAAGCTCGAGAAGGGCGTGGTCGGCCTCGCCGTGTTCGGCCTCGAGACCGGCTTCGAGACGCCCGAGATCGCCGTTGTCGGCGAACAGGACATTCTGGGTGATCGTCTCGTTCGCCCGCGCAAGCGCTCCAAGAAAGCGTCCGATTTCCTGACCGAGGTGACCGGCCTCGCCGAGGGGGATCTCGTCGTCCATGTCGATCACGGCATCGGCCGGTTTGCAGGCTTAAAGACCATCACGGCGGCCGGTGCGCCGCATGACTGCCTCGAGATCACCTATCAGGGCGGCGACCGGCTCTATCTTCCGGTCGAGAACATCGAGTTGCTGTCGCGCTATGGCTCGGAGGATGCCGAGGCGGTGCTCGACAAGCTCGGCGGCGTCGCCTGGCAGGCGCGCAAGGCCAAGCTCAAGAAGCGCATCCGCGACATGGCGGGGCAATTGATCAAGATCGCGGCGGCGCGCGCCATGCGCCACGGCTCGGTCCTGGCTCCGCCCGAGGGGCTCTATGACGAGTTCGCCGCGCGCTTCCCCTATGAGGAGACAGAGGACCAGTTCGCGGCCATCGAGGCCGTCATTGCCGATCTTTCGGCCGGCACGCCGATGGATCGGCTGATCTGCGGCGATGTCGGCTTCGGCAAGACGGAGGTCGCGCTTCGCGCCGCCTTCGTCGCCGTCATGAGCGGCAAGCAGGTCGCCGTCGTCGTTCCGACGACGCTTCTCTCGCGTCAGCATTTCAAGACCTTCTCCAACCGCTTCGCCGGCTTTGCCGTCCGCGTCGAGCAAGCCTCACGGCTGGTCACGGCCAAGGACCTGGCCGAGACCAAGAAGGGACTGAAAGAAGGCCAGGTCGATATCGTCGTCGGCACCCATGCCCTGCTCGGCAAGGGCATCGAGTTCAAGGATCTCGGCCTGCTCATCATCGACGAGGAGCAGCATTTCGGCGTCAAGCACAAGGAACGGCTGAAGGAGCTCAAGGCGGATGTGCACGTCCTGACGCTGTCGGCGACCCCGATCCCACGCACGCTGCAACTGGCGCTGACGGGTGTGCGCGAGTTGTCGCTGATCACGACGCCGCCGGTCGATCGCATGGCGGTGCGCACCTTCATCTCGCCCTTCGACGCCCTCACCGTGCGCGAGGCGCTGCTGCGCGAACGCTATCGCGGCGGGCAGAGCTTCTATGTCTGCCCGCGTCTCTCCGACCTCGCCGAACGCAAGGAATTCCTCGAGAAGTTCGTGCCGGAGGTGAAGGTCGCGGTGGCGCATGGCCAGATGCCGGCGACGGAACTCGAAGACGTGATGAACGCCTTCTATGACGGCGCCTATGACGTTCTGCTCTCGACGACGATCGTGGAATCCGGTCTCGATATTCCAACCGCCAACACGCTGATCGTGCATCGCGCCGACATGTTCGGCCTCGCACAGCTCTATCAGCTGCGCGGCCGCGTCGGCCGTTCGAAGACGCGGGCCTATGCGTTGTTCACCGTGCCGGCCGAAAAACGACTGACCGCCATGGCCGATCGCCGCCTCAAGGTGCTGCAATCGCTCGATACGCTTGGCGCCGGCTTCCAGCTCGCGAGCCACGATCTCGACATCCGCGGCGCGGGCAACCTCCTCGGCGAGGAGCAGTCGGGCCACATCAAGGAAGTCGGCTACGAGCTCTACCAGCAGATGCTGGAAGAGGCGGTGGCGCAGCTTCGCCAGGGTGGCGACGAGGAGGGTGGCGAGGCCGATGGCCGCTGGTCGCCGCAGATCACCGTCGGCACGCCGGTCATGCTGCCGGAAACCTATGTGCCGGACCTCCAGCTCCGCCTCGGCCTCTATCGCCGCCTCGGCGATCTCGACGAGCCGGAGCAGATCGATTCGTTCGGAGCCGAGTTGATCGACCGATTCGGTCCGCTACCGGAGGAAGTCGAGCACTTGCTCAAGATCGTCTACATCAAGGCGCTCTGTCGCAAGGCCAATGTCGAGAAGGTCGATGCGGGCCCGAAGGGCATCGTCATCGCCTTCCGCCATTCGACCTTCCCGAACCCGGCCGGACTGATCCGCTACATTGGCGAGCAGGGCAGCCTGGCAAAGGTGCGGCCGGACCAGAAGATCGTCCTGATCCGCGACTGGGAAGACGCCGACAAGCGCCTCAAGGGAACAGCGGTCGTGCTGACACAACTCGCAAGGCTCGCCACAGGCGACGGCAAGAAGGCGGCTTAAGCAGCTCCCAAGAGGCCATGGCCGGTTCTTGCTGTCTAGTCGCGGCATTTGGTGGATGAGATCGGTCCTGACCTTTTGGGGCTCGATCGTCCATCGTTTGCAGATGAACTCGTAGGGCGTTTGGCCCTTCAGGCCCTTGAGGCGGCGGGCGAAGTTGCAGGCGGAGATGAAGCGCTCGAGGTGAGCGCGGAGCTGGTCATGGCCGTCGTAGTGGAGGCGCTTGATGGTCGCCTCCTTGATGGTGCGATTCATCCGCTCGACCTGGCTGTTCGTCGGGGAAATGGTCCGCCGGACCATTTCCCGATCCTCCTCACTCCAGGGGTGCCTGGGCTTCGTTAGCCGGTGCTCGATACCGTGGCCTGACAGCCGCGATCAAAGGCGTGCCCGCGCCATCTGGCGGTCGGTCCGGAACGGTTCTTGGGCAGTTCCGCGATCGGCGGATCCGCGAACTGGATGCCATTGTCGGTGAGCACGATCTCGATCCTGCAGGGAACCGCTGAGACCCCACCGCCTCTTCCACTTCGCCACGGTCTTCGGATTGATGCCGTAGCGCTGCGCCCGAACCCTCAGCCTCTCTTGACCATGCTCAATCGCTCGACGGATCGCCCCTGTCGTTGTGGCGCTCCCATGCAGAACCTGGCCCATAGCGCATCCCTCAATTCCTGCGTCGAGAGCGCAACATCAAAGTCCGGGATCAAATACCGAAGTCAATGTCGTGCGCTCCCAAGATATCGACGGAGCGCACGACATTGACTTCGGAGGACGCGGCGCGACTTCGGCTAGGTTTGACGTGAATCAAGGTGCCGATGTCCAATTGGGTGCAGCGCTATACAGCGGGCGCGGCCCGAAGCTAAGCGATCAATGGCCGACGCGCGTCGCTCCGATGAAGGGGTGAAATGACAGTCTGTCCTGGCAATCCGCCATCCCGGCGGTATGGCCGCTTCTTGAAGAAGAGGGGATCGCGATGTCGAACACAATAACCGGTTTGGATCTCGGGCCGCCGCCGTCACTGGCACCGCTCAGCGCCAAATGGGGCTGGATCGTTGCTCTGGGCGCCATCTATGCCGTGGCCGGCCTGCTGGCGCTCGGCAGCGTGATCACGGCGACGGTTGTGAGCGTCTACTTCATCGGAATCATGATGATCGTCGCCGGCGCGGCGGAGGTCGTCAGCTCATTCCAGATCAAGACCTGGGGACGCTTCCTCTTCTGGCTGGTGCTCGGCGCCCTCTATATCGTCGCCGGCTTCATCGCCTTCACCAATCCGCTCTTGACGGCGGCTGGGCTGACCCTCGTTCTCGGCGCGGCGCTGCTCGTTTCGGGTCTCGTGAGGATTTTCCTGGGCTTCGGCATGAAACACGGCACGCCCTGGATCTGGGTGGTCATCTCGGGCGCGATCACGCTGCTGCTCGGCCTGATCATTCTGGCGCATTGGCCGGTGTCGTCGCTGTCGGTGCTCGGCATCTTCCTCGGCGTTGACCTTCTGATGGCCGGTATCGGCTGGATCAGCGTCGGCCTCGGCCTCCGGCGCGTTGCCGCGGTTTGATCGAGGACAACCGGTCGGGCCGGCCGGCTCGCGATGGGGCGCGCCGTGCCTTCCGCTGAGGGCTGCATTCCAAAGGCTGGCCGCCCGACTCGTATGGCCGAAGTGAACCCAGGCGCCGAGCGAGCCGACAGCGCTCATTCGAAGGCGCGTCGAGGTCGCCGGACATCTCCAACAGGATCGGATCGCCGCCATGAAACCCGCCACTCTGCTTGCAACCGCCAGCATGGCCGTGAGCCTGACCCTTTCGGGTCCGGCTTCGGCCCAGGAGACGCAGCCGGTCGGGCCCTATAAGGATTTCAAGGGCAAGATCGAACTCGACGTTCGCGACTCCGTCGCCGATTGGGGGCCCTTCACGCCGAAAGCGGCGCCCAAGGGGGCCCCCAACATCCTGTTCGTGCTCTATGACGACACCGGCCTCGCGGCCTGGTCGCCTTATGGCGGTCGCATCAACATGCCGACGCTGGACCGCCTGGCAGCCAATGGGCTGACCTATACGCAATGGCACACAGTGGCGCTGTGCTCGCCGACGCGTTCGACGATCCTGACCGGGCGCAACCATACGATGAACGGCATGGCGGCGATCACCGAGGGAGCCAACGGCTTTCCGGGCTGGAGCGGGCGCATTCCGCCCCAGGCGGCGACCATTGCCGAGGTTCTCAGGGACAATGGCTACAGCACGTTCTGGCTCGGCAAGGACCACAATGTGCCGGAACAGGACGTCGCCTCGGGTGGCGATCGACGTACCTGGCCGCTCGGCATGGGCTTCGACCGCTATTACGGTTTCATCGGCGGCGAGACGAACCAGTGGTATCCGGATCTGGTGGAAGACAATCGGTTCGTCGAACCGCCTTCAACGCCCGAAGAAGGCTATCATTTCTCCAAGGATCTGGCGGACCAGGCGATCGCGATGATCCGCGACCAGCAGGCCACGAACCCGTCGAAACCTTGGTTCATGTGGTACAATCCCGGTGCCAATCATGCGCCCCACCAGGCGCCCCAGGCCTATGTCGACAAATATAAGGGCAAGTTCGACGACGGCTACGAGGCCTATCGCAACTGGGTCCTGGACCGGATGATCGACAGGGGCGTGGTGCCGAAGGGGACCGAATTGACGCCGCTGAACCCATTGCCGGCAGATGTGGCCAACCCGGCCGACATGGTTCGCCCCTGGGAGAGCCTGTCGCCTGACGAGAAGCAGCTCTTCTCCCATATGGCAGAGGTCTATGCCGGCTTCTCCGAATATACCGACGCGCAGATCGGTCGCGTCATCGACTATCTCGAAAAATCGGGGCAGCTCGACAACACCATCGTCCTCTATGCCGCCGACAACGGCGCCTCCGGCGAGGGCACCCCGAACGGTTCAGTCAACGAGAACAAGTTCTTCAACGGCTATCCCGACGATATCGCCGAGAACATGAAGCTGATTGACAAGCTCGGCGGTCCCGACACCTACGAGCATTTCCCGACCGGTTGGGCGGCAGCCTTCTCGACGCCGTTCCAGATGTTCAAGCGTTACTCGCAATATTCGGGCGGCACGGCGGACCCGCTGGTGATCTCCTGGCCCAAGGGCATCAAGGCGCGCGGCGAGATCCGCGACCAGTACCACCATTCGACCGACGTCGTGCCGACATTGCTCGACATCGTCGGGATCGAGATGCCCAAGGTCTATCACGGGGTCGAGCAGTTTCCGCTGTCGGGTGTTTCCATGCGTTACACCTTCGACGCGAAACCGAACGATCCGACCGAGAAGAAGCGCCAGTTCTACGCCATGCTCGGCACGCGCGGCATGTGGGAGGATGGCTGGCTCGCCGCGTCGGTGCATGCGCCCTTTACCGATCTCGGCCATTTCGACCAGGACCAGTGGCAGCTCTATCATGTGGAGACCGACCGCTCGGAATCGAAGGATCTCGCAAAGGTCTATCCGGACCGGCTGGCGGCCCTCAAGCAAGCCTGGAGCGAGGAAGCGCGGGCCAATCTGGCGCTGCCGATGGACGACCGAACCGCCGTCGAGATCCTCGGTATCGAGCGCCCGTCCGCTGAGCCCGCGCGCGATCGCTATGTCTACTATCCCGGCACAGTACCGGTACCGGAAGGCGTTGCGGTCAACATTCGCGGTCGCTCCTACAAGATCCTTGCCAATGTCGAAATCGTGGATGCCGACGCTTCGGGCGTGATTTTCGCGCATGGCTCGCGCTTCGGCGGCCACAGCCTGTTCATCAAGGATCGCAAGCTCCACTACGTCTACAACTTCCTCGGCATCGCGCCGGAGCAGGATTTCGTCTCGGACATCGAGCTGAAGCCCGGAAAATACACTCTGGGCGTGGAGTTCACGCGCACCGGAGCCGGACCGCATGACGAGTCCATCGGATCGACGAAGCTCTATATCGACGACAAGGTCGTCGCCGAAGGACCGATGAAGACCCAGCCCGGCAAGTTCACGCTCTCGGGCGACGGCCTCTGCGTCGGCTACGACAGCGGCGACGCCGTCAGCCGCGACTACGTCTCGCCCGGCACGTTCAAAGGCGGGACGATCCTGGACGTGGTCGTGACGGTTGAGAAGACCGCCTATTCCGACCTGGAGCAGGAAGCCAAGCGCGCGATCGCCGGCGATTGAGGTGTTGCGGGCGAACCCGCTTTGTCTCTGCGTTGGGTTCCTGGTCCGTGCCGAGAAGACCGGATTCCGATCCGATTTCGATTTGGCGTCGACGAGAAGATAAGCCCGTAGCGAGGGCACGGATCAGGCGTTGATCGGCACCATGCTCGGCTTCGTCACCGGCTCCGGCATCCTTGCTACGTCCTCAACGGTCAGCGATCGCACCGGGCATGTCCGGCAGCAGGAGGAGCTGCAGCGCGTCGGCTAAGCTCTGCTCTGCTGGTCGAGGCGAGTACGCCAGACGAGGTCCTGCAGCGCGCTGAAGGGCCGCGCGCCGTACTGGATAGAGCTAAAGATACTGGCACCTGCTCGACGTGAGCGAGGAAGACGGCGCCGTTCATGGCGCTGTCGTAGACCAAGGGCACGGTGATGCCGGAGAGGCGGAGCGCACCGTACCGATGAAGGTCGTCGTCTTCCAATGACCGTGCGGCACGCCGGCCCGGCAGCGCTCGCCGCGCGGCTCCTAGCCCTTGAATGCCGCCTCGGGTAGCCCCTTGACGCCGGTGTGGATCGCGAACAGGCCTCCCGCGAGGGCTGCTCCATTGATCTTCTCCGGTGGGCGGCGAAGGACGGCCGAGGTGCAGTAGAGCACGTCGAGGTTTTCGCCGCCGAAGCCGACGCATGTTGGCAGGTCGGTCGGCAGCAGGATCGTCTGCATCAGCTTGCCATCGGGGTCATAGCGGCAGATCTTGCTGGTTACCGGAACTGTGGCCCAGTAGCAGCCCTCTGCGTCGACGGTGGAGCCGTCGACGATGCCCCCGGTATCCGCGACATCGGTGAAGGTGCGGCGGTTCTCGACCGTGCCGGTGACGGGATCGAAATCGAAGGCCCAGACGATCGTCGTGTGACTGTCGGTGTAATACATGGTCCGGCTGTCCGGGCTCCAGGCGAGGCCGTTGGAGCAGCCGGCGCCCTCGACCATTTTGTGGACCGAGAGGTCGGCATCCATCCGGTAGAGCGATGCGACTTTCTGTACAGGCCCTTCGGCCTCGAACATCGAGCCGGACCAGAACCGGCCCTGGCGATCGGTCTTGCCGTCATTGAAGCGCGTATTCGGGATATCCGCTTCCGGATCGACGATCGGATCGAAGAGGCCCGTCTCCGGATCGAAGAAATAGAAGCCGCTCGCCATGGTGACGACGAGGCCGCCTTTTTCGCGGGTGGCAAGGCAGCCGAGATATTCCGGCGCCTCATAGACGCGGTCCTCGCCTGTGCGCGGGTCGAAGCGGTGGATGGTCGGCGCCCAGATGTCGATCCACCAGAGCACGTTTTCGCGCGTATCCCAGAACGTGCCTTCGCCAAGAATGGCCTTGGCGTCGACTACGCATTCGATATCGATCATCGTTTCCCCACCACGATTGGGCATTGCCAGTTCAGGCATCGCGTTTGCGGCCGATCGACCGCGCGATGATTGAGAAGAAGTCCGACAGCGCCTCGCTCGCGAGCGACACCGTCACGAGAATGACCACGCCGTAGACGATGAGGAGGGCGCCGTTGGAAAGATTGAGCGCCGGCAGCAGGCCGGTCAGGATCGTCAGGACGAGCGCACCGGCAATGGTGCCGATATAGTGGCCGCTGCCGCCGAGGATCGAGGCGCCGCCAATGGCGACCGCTGCGATCGAGGTGAAGAGATAGGGATCGCCCATGCCGAGATAGGCCTGGGCGGTGTAGCCGGTGAGCAGGATGCCGGCCAAGGCAGCCGTGAGGCCGGAAAGGGTGTAGGCCAGAACGGTCACGCGAAGCGTCGGCACGCCGGAGAACTCCGCGACGGTGGCGCTCGTGCCCTGCGCGTAGAGATAGCGTCCAAACGCGCTCTTGGAGAGCAGCAGCGTCGCAAGCACCGCCAGCAGCATCCAGAGGATCACGATCACCGGGACGGGGCCGATCCTGCCGACGGCGAGATACTGGATCAGTGGCGGTGCCGAGGCGGTCGGCGCGCCGCCCGTATAGACCAGAATGCCGCCCTGCAGGATCACGTTGACGGCGAGCGTCATGATGATCGGCGGCACGCCGAAGAGCGCGATACCGAAGCCGTTGATGGCGCCGACCAGCGCGCCGCCGGCAAGCGCGATCGGGATCGCATAAAGGAGCGGACCATCCGACCCATTCGCCATCAGCGTGACGAGGACGGCGGCGCAATTGAGCACCCAGGGCACGGAAAGATCGATGCCGCCGCCAATGATCACGAAGGTCTGGCCGAGCGCGACGATCCCGATGAAGGCCGACAGCATCACCATGGTCCGCAGATGGCTTCCGGCCAGGAATCCTTCCGAGAAGAAGGACGTGATGACCAGCAGCACGATCATGCCGAGATAGGCGAGCAGGATGGCGCGATGGCGGGCGAGAACGCGGCTCATGAGAGGCTCCGGCGCGCTGATTTCTCGGCGAGCGAACTCGCCAAAACCGCTACCAGCAGGATCACGCCGGAGACGATCGGCTGCCAGTAGCTCGAGATCGACAGCACGAAGACGAGGTTGCCGATGATCGTCAGGATGAAGGCGCCGATGATCGTCCCGATCAGGCCGCCGCGACCGCCGAACAGGCTGATGCCGCCGATCACCGCGGCCGCCACTGAGGGCAGGATGTAGTCCTTGCCGATCGTCGGCGATCCCGTCCCGGTCTGGGTGGTGAGATAGAGCGCCGCCAGCGCCGCGAACAGGCCGGAAAGGCCATAGGTCGCGATGTTGATCCGGAAGATCGAGACGCCGGACAATTCCGCCGAGCGCTCGTTCGAGCCGGTGGCGCGGATGGCTATGCCGAGCCGTGTGGCGCGGAACCAGACCCAGAACAGCATCAGCAGCAGGAGAAGCCAGACCGAGGAGGAGAGGCCCAGCAGGGAATCGCTGCCGAACGCCATCCAGCCATCCGGCAGGTGTCCGCCATCGGTCGGAAGGATCATCAATGCCGCGCCGGAGAGGATCGACCAGGTCGCGAGCGTGACGAGGAAAGGTTGCAGGCGCAGTACGGAGATCAGGAAGCCGTTGCAGGCACCGACCAGCAAGCCGAGCAGGGCGATCGCGACCGAGCAGGCCGCGACCTGAAGCGGATTGTCGCCGAACTGTGTGGCGGCGAGGACCGTGCCGAGGCTGATCATGCCACCGATCGAAAGGTCGATGCCGCCGCGCAGCAGGACGATGGTCTGGCCCGTCGCGGCCAGCAACAGCGTCATCGCGGCGGCGCTGTCGAGATTGAGTTCGTCGAGGGTGAAGACGCCTTCGCGCAGGCTGCCATAGACGGCGACGAGCGCCACCAGCATCGTGCAGGCGACGAGGAAGGGTGCGCGGTCGATGAACCAAGCGGCGCGGTCTCGCGCGGCGCTGGCGTCGGCCGCCTGCTTGGATGTCGTCTCGTCGGGGAGGGCCAAGGTCATGCTGCCCGTGCCTCGAACATCGCTTCGCGCAGGATGCGGTGCTCGGATATCTCGTCGCCGGACAAGGTCGCGGCGAGGCGGCCATTCCTGAGCACGGCGACGCGGTCGGCGACGTTCACGATCTCGGGCAGGTCGCTCGAATAGAACAGGATCGCGTAGCCCTTGGCGGCGAGATCGCGCATCAGACGGAAGATCTCGCCCTTGGTGCCGACATCGATGCCGCGCGTGGGATCATAGAGAAGCAGAATTCGCGACTGGGTCAGCAGCATCTTGCCGAAGATCACCTTTTGCTGGTTGCCACCGGAAAGCGTGCCGGCGAGCTGGTCGGGCGTGCCGGCCTTGATCTGCAGCGTGCGCAGCATCTCATCGACCAGCGCCCGCTCGCGGCCCTTGCTGAGCAGTCCGAAGCGGGTGAAGCGCGGAATGACGGAGAGCGTCAGGTTTTCGCGAACGCTCTTCGTGAGCAGAAGGCCGTGGCTGCGCCGATCCTCCGGCACCAGCGCGATGCCATCGCGGCCGATGAGCGCGTCGCGCGGGCTGCGGATGGTGGAGGGCTTGCCCCAGAGCTCGATCTCGCCGCGCGCGCGGCTGATACCGAACAGGGACTGGAAGAGCTCGCGCTGGCCATGGCCCTGCAGGCCGGCGACGCCCATGACCTCGCCCTCCTTCAGCTCGAGATCGATATCGGCGAGCCGGCTGCCGACCGAGAGGCCGCGCAGGCGAAGCGCGACGCGGTCGGTCGCGGTCGAAATGCGCTCGGGATAGAGGCGGTCCATCCGGCGGCCGAGCATATCGGCAATGATGGTGTCGTCGTCGACAGCGCTGGTGTCGTGCGTCGCGACCGTGGCGCCGTTCCGGAACACGGTGATGCGCTGGGCGATCTGGCGGACCTCGGCCAGGCGGTGCGAGATGTAGATGACGAGCATGCCCTCTTCGGCGAGCTGCGTCGCAAGGCCGAGCAGCCAGTCCGTCTCGCGCGGGGGCAGGGCGGATGTGGCTTCGTCGAGGATCAGCACGGACGGTGCGCGCGAGAGGCCCTTGGCGATCTCGACGATCTGCCGCTCCGCCAGCGTCAGTCGGCGTACCTCGCGATCAGGCGAGGGAGCCGGGATCCGGTAGCGCTCGAAGAGATCGAGCGTTGCCTGCCGTTCACGATCCTTGCGGACCATGCCGACCGCCGAGAGCGGTTCGCGCCGAAACCAGATATTCTCGGCCACCGTCAGGTCAGGCACCAGCGACAATTCCTGGAACACGGCCGAAATGCCGGCAGCCTGGGCTTCGCGAGCATTGCCGGGGCGAAACGTGCTGCCGTTCAGATTGAGCGTGCCGCCATTGGGGCGCACGATGCCGGCGAGGATCTGGATGAAGGTGCTCTTGCCGGCGCCGTTCTCGCCCAGCAAGGCATGGACCTCGCCGGCCGACGCGCGGAAATTCGCGTCCGAGAGCGCCGTTATGCCGCCATAGCGCTTGGTAATGCCGGTTGCCTCGATGAGATCCATCTCGTCCTCGCAAGGGCGAACCCGCGGCGTGCGCGCCGCGGGCTGCATGGGGCATGTCTCGGGATCAGGAGCCGGCGGCTTCCGCAGCCGTGATCTCGACCCAGTCGGGCGTGATCGGCAGGGTCAGGCCGGGCGGGCTGTCAGGGAAGGCGTTCTTGCCGACCTCGATCACCTGCGTCACCGCATCGGGATAGAGCTCCGAGGTGAAAGGCGCCGTGGCGAGGAAGTCGCCCTTGACCAGAACGTGGCGTTCCGCGGGCTTCTTGCCGGTGTCGAGTATATCCACCGCAAGCTTGATCGCCTCGGAGGAAAGATAGGCCGGATTGGAGCCGAGGATGCACTTGGCGCCTTCGGTCTTGGCGCAGGCGACGGCGGTGGAATTATAGCTGAAGCCCACCACCGGAACGATCGGGCGCCCGGCATCCTGCAGCGCCTTCATGGCGCCCGAGCCATAGCCCTGCGTCAGGATACCATCGACCTGGGGATGTGCGGCCAGCAGGCTCGCCACGCCGGCCTGCTCCGGCCCGAGCGCATATTCGCCATTGTAGTTTCCGACCACTTCGATGCCCGGATATTTCTTGAGGACGTCGAGATAGCCCTTTTCGAGCGCCGCCGAGATCGGCGCGCCGGCCAGACCGCGATCGACGAAGACCTTGCCCTTGCCGTTCAGCTGCTTCGCCATCCATTCGGCCATCACGGCCGGGATGCGCTGCCAGTCGGATTCGAGCGCATAGGCGCAGGGCTCGGTCACGACCTGGTCGAAGCTGATCACGACGATACCGGCCGCACAGGCCTTCTTGATCGTGGGATTGAGCGCCGTGTCCGATCCGGCGTCGATCAGGATCGCGTCGGGCTTGGCGCGGATGATGTTGTTCAGCGAGTTGATCTGCGCCTGAACGGTGTTCTCGACATTCTCGATCTTGAGATCGACACGGCCGGCGAGGGGGCCCTTGTTGACCGAGACGGTCGCAACCCGCTCCATCTGCTGGCGCCAGTCATTGCCGACGAAATTGTTCGAGAGATAGATTGTGTATTTCTTGTCTTCGGCCGTCGCATGGCCGGCGGCGCTCGCTGCCAGACCAGCCGTCATCGCTGCAAGCGCGATGGCATGCGTCAATCGTCTCACGGTCGTTCCTCCCAACCTGGTTACGTTTCCTCTGGAGCTTCTTGGTCCGGCGGTATTATTCCGCTTTATGATAACGTTATCATTCGACTTCTATGCGATCAATTCGCGCAGTGTCGAATGTGCTCGTATGCTATTATAATTTTATCGACCTGTCCACGGTCGCTCACTCCCAACGCGGCGGACGAACCTTGCCTGGTTACGTCAGACGATGTCGTTCGGCGCGTCGAAGGTCAGGCTGAAGAAGTCCGCGCGGTTCTTGTTGATTGTCAGTTCCACCGGCTCGCCATCGGGGGAGCGATAGACCATCTCGGTCACGAGGATCGGATCGCCGGCCTCGCAGTCGAGCGTGCGGGCGAGCGCTGCATCCGCGAGCTCGGCGCGAACGCTCACCCGTGCGCCGGAGAGCTTGATGCCCAGATGGCGCTGCACGGAACGGAACACGACGACATCGTCGAAATCGGAGCGGCCGAGGCGGCTTCCGATCGTCGGCGGAAAGTAGAAGGTGCACTGGCAGGCCGGCTGCTCTCCGACGAACAGCACCGCGCGCAGGCAATGGGGGTTCTCGCCATCCGCGAGCCCGAAGACGGCGCTCGCCTGCGCCGACTTCTCCTTGCGATAACTGCGGATTTCGAGCCGCCGATCCTTGGTCGATTCCGCGATCGCCGCGAGGCTCGAAAAGCCGAAGCTCGCCTTGGCGCGGGCGACCTTCGCCGCCACGACTGCCGGTTTGGCGGCGCGCTTCTTGATGTAGCCGTCATTCTCCAATTCGCGCAGCGCCTGGCGAACGGTGATGAGGCTGATCCCGAAACGCTCGGCAATGTCGGCCTCGCGCGGCAGGGAACTGCCAGCGGTCAGCGAACCATCCTTGATCGGCGCCTTGAGGAGTTCGGTGAGCTGGCGATAGAGCGGGCCATCATCGCGCGAAAGCGGGCGGGCAGGCAGCAGCGCAAGCGCGGCGCCATCGCTCTCATCCACGTCACGGCTCACCGCAGCTTTCGGCTCCAATTCGTCTTCGTGCTCTCTCGCCGTCTCTTTCACCGCTGTCCTCGCTGGACCGGCACGGAGCCGGATTCGTCCCTCATCCTAGCCGACATGAGCCCGCTGCCATAGGGCGACACCAAGCCGGCAATACACCGCGCGGATATTGCCACGCTGGCGCTAAAGATTATACTATCACAATAATAAAAGGGCGCCATGGAGCGCTCCGGGGAGGCTCAATTCCATGCAATGTGATCTCGGCGGCAAGGTCGCTTTCGTGACCGGTGCGGCAAACGGTATTGGCAGCGCCATTGCGCGCCGCCTTTCAGACAATGGCGCGGCGGTGGTGATCGCCGATATCGATATCGCCAATGCCGAACGGATCGCCGCCGGCTTGCCGCGCGCCCTGGCTTGCCGGGTCGATATACGCGACGAAGCCGCGATCGACAGCGCGGTCGCCAAGACCGTGGAGCATTTCGGCCGGCTCGACATCCTCGTCAACAATGCCGGCGTGAACACGTTTGCGCACCGGGTCGATATCGATGCCTTCCCGACAGAGGAATGGCACCGCATCATATCCGTTGATCTGGATGGGCTGTTCCTGGTGACGCGCAGCGCGCTGAAGCCGATGCTGGCGCGCGGCGAGGGCGGGCGGATCGTCAATATCGCCTCGGTGGTCGGGCTTGCGGCGATGCGGCTGCAGAGTCCCTTCGTCGCCGCCAAGGCCGGCATCATCCACCTGACGCGATCCATGGCGCTCGAACTCGGCCCGAAGGGCGTGCGCGCCAATGCGGTGGCGCCCGGATCGATCATGACGGAGGGTACCCGCCAGCTCTTCTATGGCGAGAACGGCACGTTCCATGCCCGCACGCAGGCCTTTATGGATCACCTGCCGCTCGGACGTCCCGGAACGCTCGACGAGATCGCGGAAGCGGTGTTGTTCCTGTCGGCGCCGGAGAGCTGCTACATCAACGGCCATATCATGACCGTCGATGGTGGCTGGACGGCAGGCTACATGATGTGAGGCAAGCACGGACGGGCCTGGCCCGTCTGCCAACGCATCGAGCCCCTCCCGCGCAAGCGCGAGAGGGCGATGCCGTGTAGTTCCTCGCTAGACGAGGAGCCGCAGCGGATTGCCGAGGCAATCGCGCAAGGCAGCGAGGAAGCGCGCTGCCGCCGCGTCGGTAATCTCCGCCTCGTCGAAGGCGAGCAGGGCTTCGGCCGTATCGCTATTCCCCGAAACGATGGTGAGACGCAGCGCATTATCCGGGTCGAGCATTGCCGCGACGGGGCGTATGCCATCCTCGCGGATGCGCGAGACGACGATCGATGCGCCTCGCATCGGCTCCTGTTCGAGCCCGCTGCGCAAGGCAGCGATGCGCGAGGGCGAGAGGCCATCGGCGCGCGGGATCACCGCCTCGGCCTTCGCTGCCTTGTCGCGCCAGAGCACGGTTTCCGCGGGCACCTCGGCGACGCGAAGCGCGCGGCCGATCGCCTTCAGTACGAGATCGTCGACCGTCACGTCCGGCGCAACATCGGCGATCGCCGGAAGCAGGCCACGCACCGGCGCGAGATCGAAGCTCGCCGCGAATCCAGAGACCTGACGTGCCACCATGATGGCGGGCGCCGTCGCCAACGGGGGGCTGATCGCTGGGGTTTCAGCTGCGGCGACCGGCGCCGTCGCAGGTGTCGGGACCGGGGCTGCGACGAATGCCTCAAGGTCAGCGGCGACAATGCGGCCATTGGGGCCGGACCCCCGGCGACCACTCAGATTGATACCGCGCTCGCGCGCCAGGCGCCGCGCATAGGGTGACGCGGCGATCCGTTCCAGGGCTTGGCTTGCCATCGGCCTGGCCTCACTTCGCGCCGAGGACGGCGCCGATGCGCCCGCCCATCGGGACGACCGCGCCGACATCCTGCTCGATCGGGCCGAGCATGCCGGCGATCGGCGCCTCGATCTCGACGACGGCCTTGTCGGTCTCGATCTCGGCGACGATATCGCCCGCCTTCACCGTCTCTCCGGGCGCCTTCAGCCAGCGCACGATCGTGCCTTCGCTGATGGTGAGATCGCCGAACGGCATGGTGATCGGCTCGCCCTCGCCGGATATGGACGGGCTTGGAGCAGCGGCCGCCCTTTCAGGCTCCGTCTTCTTCGGTGCCTCGGCCTTCGGGGCTGGGCTTGGCGCGGGCGCTTCGGCTGCCTGACCGCCGAGCGCGTGCCAGTGACGCGAGACCGGCGGACGACCCGACATGACACCGTCGACCGCGGCGATGATGCGATCGGCATCGACGATCATCGCGCGCTCGAGCGAGGGCGCCAGCGGGTGCGACATCGCCTCGGTGTGGACGCGCCCGACGGGCGCGTCGAGATCGTCAAAGGCGAGTTCGTTGATCGCCTGCGCGATTTCGGCGCCAACGCCGAACGGGCCATAGCCTTCATCGGCGATCAGCAGGCGATGCGTGCGCGCCACGGACGCCGCGACCGTCTTGACGTCGAGCGGCATGATGGTGCGCAGGTCGATCACCTCGGCCTCGATGCCCCGGTCAGCGAGCTTCTCCGCCGCTTCGAGCGCGCGGTGAACGATCTGGCCCGCCGCGACGATGGTGATGTCACGGCCCGGCCGCGCGATCCGCGCGAGGCCGAACGGCACCAGATGATCGCCGACCGGCACCTCGCCCTTGCTGGCGAAGAGCGCCTTGGGCTCCATCATGATGACGGGATCACCGGCGCGGAGCGCCGTCTTCATCAGTCCCTTGGCATCGGCCGGCGTCGCCGGCATGCAGACGATGAGGCCCGGTATATGCCCCCAGACTGGATGGTAGGTGCCGCTATGATGCGGGCCGGCGCTCCTCACCGTGCCGGCACCGACTCGCACGATGAAGGGCGCGTTCATCTGCCCGTTCGACATGTAGCGAAGCTTGGAACCTTGCAGCACGATCTGCCCGGCGGCCTCGAACATGAAATCGGCGAACATCAGATCGGCGATGGCGCGGGCGCCCGTCGCCGAGGCGCCGATCGCGGCCCCGGTGAAGCCCTGCTCGGAGATCGGCGTGTCGATCATCCGGTTGGGGCCGAACTCTGTCCAGAGACCCTTGGTGTGGGCGAAGGTGCCGCCACGCTCGCCGGTTCCCTCGCCGAAATAGAGCACGTGCGGATTGCGGCGCATTTCTTCCGCAATGCCGTCTCGCACGGCATCGAGCCAGCTCTGGGTCACGGTGCCGGACGGTGCCGCCTGCACCAGAGCCTCCGCCGGGTTGATCGGTTCGGCATAGATGTGCTGGCCGACGGTCGCCGGATCGGGCTCGGGCGAATTGCGGGCAAATTCGAGCGCGTGCTGCACCACGCCGTCAATGCGTGCGTCGATCGCGTCGAGTTCCTCGGCGGAGGCGACTGCAAACTCGTTGATGAGCCGCTGGCGATAAGTCTTGATCGGGTCGCGTGCGGCCCATTCATCGACCTCGGCCTGCGTCCGGTAGGTGCCCGTGACGTGGTCGCCCTCATGGTGGCCGACGGTGCGATAGGTCTTCGCCTCGAACAGCGTCGGACCCTGGCCGGCGCGGGCGCGGGTGATCGCTTCACCCGCCGCCTGATAGACCGCGATCACGTCATTGCCATCGACCGCCACGCCCGGAATGCCGTAGGCGGCTGCCTTTGACGCGATCTCGGGATTGAGCGTCGCGGACTTCAGGGGCGTCGCCGTCGCGTAGAGATTGTTCTCGCAGACGAGCAGGGCAGGGGCCCGCATCACACCGGCAAAATTCAGGGATTCGTGGAAACCGCCATGGTTGGTGGCGCCGTCGCCGAAAAAGGCGACGCCGATATCGTCCTTGCCGCGCGTACGGGCGCTGATGCCCGCGCCGACCGCATGGCTGATGCCGGCCGCGACGATGCCGTTGGTGCCGAACAAGCCGATTGAACGATCATAGAGATGCATGGTGCCGCCACGCCCGCCGCAGCAGCCATCGGCGCGGCCGTAGAGTTCGGCCATAAGGATATCGGGCGCCATGCCCTTGGCCAGGGCGTGGCCGTGGCCGCGATGGGTCGATGTTACCCAGTCGCTCTTGCGCAGATGCGCACAAATGCCGACCGCGGTCGCCTCCTGCCCGATATAGAGATGGAAGAAGCCGGGCGTCTCGCCCTTGCGGCAGGCCATTTGCGCAACGCTCTCGAACTTGCGCAGCAGGACCATGCTCTCATAGAGATCAATCATGGCCTCGGCTGTCAGCCCTGCGGGCAGGCTGCCGGATTTCTGGGGGGAGCCGGCCTTGCCGGACCGTGCGGAGGGACGGGAAACCTGGACGCTCATGCCTTCTCCCTACGTGCCGTCAATTGCCGAGGCGCGGGAGCGAAATCGGTCAAATCGGGCATCTATGATTATAATAGCATGATGTTATGATAGAGCCCTTCAAGATGCAAAAGAAAATCACAGCCGGGAGGAATGCATGAAAGTCGATCTCGACGGGCGCGCGGCGCTTGTCGTGGGCCGCGACAGCGCGGTCATCGAGGCCGTTGTCGCGGCCTTGATCACGAATGGGGCGGGCGTGTCACGGCGGGCGCCGGCAGACACGGTCAACACCCTTGTCGCGCCTGATCTTCTGGTCGTGGCACACGATCTCGTGGCGGAGGGTGATGCGGCCGATGTCGAGGCTCTCGTCGCTGCGGCCGACCGGATCGGCGAGGCCATGCAGGAGCGTGGCGGCCGGGTGATCGTGCTCACAGCGAGCTTCGGCCTGCTGCCGGCGCGGCGGCACGCCGTGCAATCGGTGGCCACGGCACGAACGGTCGCCGCCATGCGCGCGCTCGCCATGCGCCTCGGCCCGAATGTCCAGGTCAACGCCGTCGGTGCGGGCGCCATAGAGGACGGGGAGGGCGGGTTCCTGGCCGGTGGCGCGGCGTTGCTCAGCCATGTCCCCTTTGGCGAGGCCGGCACGATTGAGGACATCGTCCATGCGGTGCTCTTTCTCGCCGACCCGATGAACAGCTACATGACGGGGCAGGTGCTGACGGTCGATGGTGGTTGGGGGGCGGGCTATGGCCGCAATTTCTGAGCCGGTGGAACTGATCGGGATCCGCTCCGGTGCCATCTCGGCCGAGATCGTGCCGGAGATCGGCGGCGGCCTGGCGTCGTTCCGCTTCGACATGGACGGACAGTCGGTCGACCTGATGCGGCCGCTCTCGGCTGATCTGGCGTCGCGCCGCAATCCCGTCGATACGGCGATGTTCCCGATGATGCCCTACGCCAACCGCATCGCCGATAACCGCTTTGTCTTCGAGGGGCGCGAATATCTCTTCACCGCCAACAATCCGCCGGAGCGCTTCAACGTGCACGGCACCGCCTGGCACAGGGCCTGGACGGTCGAAAGCCAAGGCGCGGATCAGGTTCGGCTGACGCTCAGCGTCGAGGATCCCGCGCTCTACAGCTATGATGCGGCCGAGGATTTCGTGCTCGACCAGACGGGGCTCGCCGTCACGACCTCGGTCACCAATCGCGGTGCGGTGGCGATGCCCTTCGGCTTCGGCCAACACCCCTGGTTCCCGCGCGATCCCGATACGCGTCTCACCTTCGCCGCGTCGCATTTCTGGCTCGACGGCCCGGATGGGGTCGCGTCGGATCGCATCACCGTCCCGCCCGAGCTCGATTTCAGCGCGGGCGCGCGATTGCCCGAGGGCTGGCGGAACAACTGCTACAGCGGCTGGTCCGGGGACGCGGAAATCCGCTTTCCCAAGCGTGGCTGCGGCCTCAGGATGCGTGCGGATCCGGTCTTCGGACACCTGATGTTCTATGCCGATCCCCGAAGGTCGTTCTTCTGCCTGGAGCCGCAGAGCAATTCGTCCGGCGCTTTCGATCGGCTCGCCGGCGACCGGACGGGCCTCGGCATCATCGTCCTGCAGCCGGGCGAGACCGCGAGCGGCACAATCCGCTTCGAACCGTTCCGCCTCTAGAGAAGGCGGGCGGTCATGCCGCCATCGATGACGAAACCGCTTCCCGTGACGAAGGAGGCGGCGTCGGACAACAGGAACGCAATGCCGGTCGCGATCTCGCGCGGGTCGGCAATGCGGGCGATCTTGTTGGTCTCGAAGGAAAGGCCGGCCGCCTCCGCGCCGCCGGCCTCGTCGAGCCCATCGAGCGTCATGCGCGTCGCGACCGAGCCGACGATCAGCGCGTTGACCCGGATATGGTCGACGGCATAATCGAGCGCCATCTGGCGGGAGAGGCCCAGCACGGCCGCCTTCGATGCGGCATAGGCAGGGACGCCCGGGACGGTCGCCAGCGCATGGACCGAGGCGATGTTGACGACGCTGCCGCCGCCCGCCTGACGCAGCAGCGGCAAGGTCGCCCGGCAGATGCGAAAGATCGCCGTCAGATTGACCGCGATCGTCCTGTCCCAGGCTTCATCGGAAACATCCTCCAGGCGCTGGCCGGTCATGTAGATGCCGGCCGCGTTCACGACGCCATCGAGCTTGCCATAGGCCGCGATTGCCGCGTCGACGGCCGCACGGACTTCACCCTCGTTCGTCACGTCGGTCTCGCGGAAGATGAGCGGCGAGCCTGCATCGGCATGCTTCCGATGCAGGGTCTCGCCATCCTTGCCGTCGAGCCCGATGCCGAACACGCGCGCGCCATTGGCGACGAGATGCTCGGCAGTCGCCCGTCCGATACCCGTGCCGGCGCCGGTGACGAGGATCGTGCGACCCGCGAGGGACGGCGAGCCGGGAAGAGACAAACTCATGCACAGACCCCGATATTGGTTTCCATCTGCGCGCCCGAGGCGATCGCCGCCTGGGCGCTCGCAATACTGCGCAGGACGCGTTCCTCGTCGCATGCGCCACGCTTGAATTCGTCGACGATCCGGCCGTCCGCGACGACCAGGCAGCGATCGGCGAGGCCGATGACCTCTTCCAGCTCGGACGCCACCACGATCAGCGCGACGCCCTTGTCAGCGAGTTCGACGATCAGCCGGTAGATTTCGTGACGGGTCGAGGCATCGACGCCCTTGGTTGGCTCGTCCAGCAGCAGAATGCGGGGGCCGTTCATCAAGACGCGGGCAAAGAGCAGCTTCTGCTGATTGCCGCCCGACAGATGCGCGACGCTCGATTGGGGCGAACGCGCCTTGACGTTCAGGGCGCGCATCGCCTCCAGGATCGCCTTCTTCTCGCTCGATCGGCTGATGATGTCGTGATGGGCGAATTTCTGGAGATTGCCGATCGTGATATTGCCGCCGACGGGCAGGTTGAAGAGCAGGCCGTCGCGCTTGCGATCTTCGGTCAGCAGCGCGATCCCTGCCGCGCGGGCTTCGCTCGTCGTCCGCACGCTCTTCGCGTGGTGGGCGACGCTGACATCGCCGGAGAAGGGGATGCGGCCATAGATGGCATGCAGGATTTCGGTCCGCCCCGAGCCGAGCAGGCCGGCAAGGCCGACGATCTCGCCGGCCCTGACGTCGAAATTGACTTCGCTCACGCCGCGATTGACCCCGAACCGGCCCGGGACCGAGAGCTTGCGCACGCGCAGCAGGACATCGGAATTGGCCGGCGCCTCGTGATGGGGATAGAGGCGCTGCAGCTTCTGGCCCGACATCGCATAGATGATGCGTTCCTCGTTGAATTCGGCGCGGTCGATCTCGGCAACGACGCGGCCATCGCGCAGGATCGTGGCGCGGTCGCAGAGCGCGATCACCTCCGGCAGGCGGTGGGTGATGTAGATCATCGTGGTGCCATTGGCGCGCAGCCGGCGCAGCATGGCGAAGAGCTGATCGACCTCGGTGCCCGAGAGCGACGCGGTCGGCTCGTCCAGCATCAGCACCTTGGGCCGCATGGAAAGCGCCCGTGCGATCATGACGAGATGGCGCTGTGCGGCCGTCAGCATGGCGACGAGCGAGCGCGGATCGATCGAAAGCCCCATCTCGGCGAAGATGGCTTCGGTGCGCTGGTTGATCGTGCGGCGATGAACCATGAGACCGCGGCCGAGGCCCATCTGGCCGGCGAAGACGTTCTCCGCGACCGTCAATTGCTCGAGGATCTCGATTTCCTGCGGCACATAGCCGACGCCTTCGGCGCGCGCCTCGAGCGGCGACTTGAAGGTCACGTCCTTGTCGCCGAGCAGGATCGTGCCGGTATAGCTGCCGGCCCGGTGCACGCCGTTCAGGATCTTGACGAGCGTCGACTTGCCGGCGCCGTTCTGGCCGAGCAAGGCGTGGATCTCGCCTCGGCGGACCGCCAGGTCCACGCCGCGCAGCGCCTGGACGCCGGCGAAACTCTTGACGATGCCGATCGTTCGAATGGCGGTTTCTTCGCTCATCATTTCCACCCCGCTCAATGTCGAGGCGGAGCCTGTGCTCCGCCTCGTTTTCCCGTCGGTTGAAGCCTACTGGCCGGCCGAGTCGAGGATCTTGTAGTAGGGGTCGAGGTCGGACGCGGTGATGACCTTCGCCGGCAGCGTGTTCACATATGCGAGCTTCTGGCCATCGGCGGCCGCGCCCGCGAGTTCGGCGGCCTTGCCGCCCTCCTCGTAGAGCGGCTGCGCCACCAGGCCGTAGACGTCGCCGGACTTCACCAGATCGAGGTTCTGGCGGGTATAGTCCATCGAGATGATCACGATGTCGCGGCCGGTCGCGCGCTTGGCGCCGGACCATGTCATGGGACCATAGCCGGTGGTCGAGAATGCGCCGGTGACATCGGGATTGGCCTGCAGGATGCCGACCGCCTTGGCGCGGGCTGCGCCCGGCTCGACGCCCTCATACTGTACGTCGAGAACCTTGATGTCGGGATACTTCGCGTTCAGCGCCTTCTTGAACGACGCGGCCATCTCGTTCTCGGTGACGTTGGAGCCCGACTGCGTGACCGCAACCGTGCCCTTGCCACCGAGCTTCTCGCCCATGGCGATACCCGCATTCGTGCCGGCTTCGGTGACGTCTTCCGCCGTCGTCGCGAGCAGGCCCTTCACGGTGCCTTCGGCCGGCACCATGTGCCAGGTGACGACGGGCAGGCCGTCTGCGGCGAGCTTGGCGATGAAGGGGTAGATCGCCGGATCGGGTGTGTAGACGGCGACCGCGTCGAACTTCTTCGAGGCGAGGGCCGCTTCCGCAAGCGGCAGCGTCGCCGGGACATCCCAGGTCGAGGCGCTCGGATTGCCGACGATCTCGCAGGTGTATCCGAGCTTCTTGCACTCATCCAGGAAGCCCGCCTGCATGAGCTTGTGCACGGGATGGTCGCGCAGCGGCTGCACCCAGAGAATGGTCTTCTCCGCTGCCTGCGCGGCGGCTCCCAGCGTGAGCAGAAGCGCGAGCGCCCCCGCCGCTTTCCGTATTGTCATGTCGTCTCCTCCAGTATTCGCCCGTCGACTATCGCGGGCGTTGTTATGGCTTGGGTGTTAGTTGGCGTTGGCCGGCAAGGTCGGCTGCTCGGTCGTGGCGACTGCGCCACCGGTTCCGCCCGTCGGCTTGCTGTGCGCGCCGATGAAGACGCGGCGGCGCAGCAGATCCAGACCGACCGCGAGAACCATGATCGTTCCGACCGCGATCTGCTGCCAGTTGGCGCCGACGCCGATGACCACGAGGCCGCTCTGGATGACCTGCAGCAGCAGCATGCCGAGCAGGCCGCCGATGATGGTGCCTGCGCCGCCGAAGAGGCTGACGCCGCCGACCACGACGCCGGCGATGACGGTCAGCTCCCAGCCCGTGCCGATCGAGGTGATGCCGCTGGCGAGATCCGCCATCACGAACATGCCCGATATCGAGGCCATGACGGACACGAAGACGAAGGCGCAGATCTTGTAGAGGCTCGCATTAATGCCGACGAGCCGTGCCACCTCGGCATTGCCGCCGGTCGCATAGAGATTGCGCCCAAGTACCGTCCGGCGAAGGACGAAATCGGCGATGAAACCGGCAATGAAGAAGAAGACGAAGCTATAGCCGAGGCCGAAGAAGACGCGCGTCGCGCCGAAATCCCCGACGGATTCGGGCAGGGGATAGACCGGGTTGCCGCCGGTCACCACCTGGATCAGGCCTTGCCCGATGAAGAGCATGCCCAGCGTCTGGATGAAGGCCGGGATCTTCAGCTTGACCACGACAATGCCGTTGACGAGGCCAATGACCGCCCCGAGTGCCAGTCCGCCGATGATCGCGGCGAAGATCGGCAGATGCGCATCCTTCATCAGCATGGCGGTGACGCAGGCCGAGAGCCCGGCGATCGACCCGACGGAAAGGTCGAACTCGCCACCGATCATCAGGATCGTCTGCCCGATCGCGATGATCCCGACAAAGGACACGAAATTGATGATTGCGCGAATGTTCTGCGCCGACAGGAAAGCCGGTGCGATCGCGTAGAAGATGAGACTGATCGCGACGACGGCGACGAAGACGCCGAGTTCGCTGACGGAGAGAAGTCCTCTCATCCGATTGCCGAATCCGCCAGCGCTCGCCGGCGCATTCTCATGCGCTGCCAAATTCATTCCGTTCCTCCCACCGTGCCGCTCTATCGACGAAGATTCGTCGTGCCGGCTTCGGCCATGGCGCCGAGATGACCGCTCGTCGCCTGCCGGTATAAAAACATGATATTATAATTTTGTCACGACCAATCGCGGTGGATTTGTCGTCTTGCAAGGCCGATGGCGAACCCGCGCGCAGAGGGTAGACTGGGGCGATGATTCCCATGCTCGATCGATGCGAACGCCGATGGTAAAGCCCCCGAGTGGACCGGGGCCGGAGAGGCCGCGCCGGCTGGGCATCAAGGAGATCGCGCGTCGCGCCGGCGTCGCGCCGATGACCGTTTCGCGCGCGCTGAACGATCCGGAAAAGGTCTCGCCCGATACCCGGGCCCGCATTCTGGAGCTCGTGGAGCGGGAAGGATTCATCCCGAACCAGCTCGCCTCCAGCATGCGGAGCGGCCGTCGCATCATCGGCACGATGGTGCCGCCGCTGATCAATTCGGGCATTGCCGAGCAGGTTCAGGGCATGTCGGATGTCTGTCACGCCAGCGGACACCAGCTGCTGCTGATCCAGGGCGATTTCACGCCCGATGCGGAGGAAAACGCCATCCGCGCCTTGCTCGGCTGGCAGCCGGCCGGGTTGATCCTGCAGGCCTTCGTGCAATCGCCCGCCGCGCGCCAGTTGCTTCAGGCGGGAACAGCGCCGATCGTCGAGATCAGCGAGGTGAGGGGACACGAACCCCTCGACATGGCCGTGGGTGTGTCGAACTTCGAAACCGCCTATGCGATGACCTCGCATCTCGTCGACAAGGGCTATCGCAGGATCGGCTTCGTCTCGACGCCCGTCCATGGCAATGACCGCCTGCAGCAAAGACGCATCGGCTACCGGCAGGCATTGCTGGACCGTGGCCATCGCTACGAGGCGCCGCTCGAGGTGGAGCTCCCCATCACGCCGGCCGGCGGCGCCGATGCGGTGCAGATGCTCACTGAAATCGACCCGGCCGTCGACGTCATCTTCTGCTCGAGCGACACACTGGCGATCGGTGCCGTTCAAGAGTGCCATCGGCGCGGCTGGAAAATCCCGGACCGGCTGGCGATTGCCGGCTATGGCGACGTCGACCTCGCGGTCCAGCTCTTCCCGGCCCTGACAACGCTGAGAGTCAACCGCTACGCCATGGGACGCCGGGCGGTCGAGCAATTGCTGCGGCGGCTGCATGGTGAAACGGACGTACCCAGGATCGAGACGCTCGGCTTCGAGATTATCGATCGCGAGAGTGCCTGAGGCTTCCGCGCTGAACGCGCTCAAAGCGCCACCCGTCTTTCGCGTCCGCCGATCAGGCGCCGTTCCAGATGCTGGCCGAGGAGCGAGAGCGGCCAGCAGAGCGCGAAATAGATCGCCGCGACCGTGCCGAAGACGAGGACGGGCTGGAACGTCACCGTATTGATCATGGTGCCGGTGCGCGACAGCTCCACGAGGCCGATCAGCGAGGCGACCGAGGTGGTCTTCACGATCTGCACCATGAAGCCGACCGTGGGCGGAAGGCTGAGGCGCATCGCCTGCGGAATGATGACGAGTCGGAGTGTCGCGAGATAGCGAAGGCCAAGGGCCTTCGACGCCTCCCATTGCCCCTTGGGAACGGATTCGATGGAGCCGCGGAAGATCTCGCCGAAGAATGCTCCCGCATTCAGGCAGAAGGTGATTGCGGCCGCCGGCCATGGATCGGGGCGCAAGCCGATGAATGACGAGCCATAATAGACCATGAAGAGCTGGATCAGGATCGGCGTGCTCTGCATGAAGCCGATATAGCCTGATGCGACATGGCGCAGGATCGCCGTCGGACTGACGCGAAGGGCTGCGATGACGAGCCCGAGAAGACCACCGCCAACGAAGGTGACGAGTGCGAGCAGCACTGTCCAACGCGCTGCCATCAGAAGGAAGAAGACTTCGTGCAGGCCGAATTCGCGCAGGCTCATCGGTCCGGCCTCACATCTTCCAGCGGAACATGACCAGCGACAGCAGCCGGAAGAAGAGGCTGCATCCCTGGACCAACACGAAATAGATCACCGCGATGACGATATAGATCTCGAAGTTGCGGAAGGTCTGCATCGCCATGTTGTTGGCGACGGCGGTCAACTCTTCGGCTGCAATGGCGGACACGATCGACGTGCCCAGCAATTGCAGGATGAACTGGCTCGTCAACGCGGGATAGACAGCCCGGGCGGCGGGGACGAGGATCACATGGCGGATGATCTGCCGGCGCGAAAGGCCCAGCGATTTCGCCGCCTCGATCTGGCCGGCGGGAATGGATTCGACACCGGCACGAAGGATTTCGGTCGCATAGGCGCCGAGATGGATCGAGAGCGCGAGGATCGCCGCCTGGTCGCTCGACAGCCTGAGGCCGAAGAGCGGAAGCGAGAAGAAGACGAAATAGAGCTGTATCAGCAGCGGCGTGTTGCGGATGATCTCGACATAGGCGGAGATGATCCGGCTCAGCCAGCGCGGGCCGAAGCTGCGTCCAAGCGCACCGAGGATGCCGATCACGAGGCCTGCCGCGACCGAGGCGGCGGTCAACTCCATCGTGCGGAGCGCACCATAGAGAAGCTCGTCCATGCGCTGGAAGATCGGACCGAACTGAAAGACGTAGTTCACGCGCACCTCCCATCGGAACCGAGCTTGTCCGACCCGGCTGTCGCAAGCCGGGTCGCCATGGCGTTTCGTGCGGGATCGTCGATCAGAACGTCGGAAGCTGCGGCAGCGGCGTCTTGCGGTACTTCAACGACAGGCGATCAAGCGTGCCGTCCTGGCGCAAGGTGAAGATGAAGGTGTTCAACCACTGCAGCAGTTCGGGGCTGTCCTTGCGGACGCCGATGCCGAAATAGAACGTCTTCAGGATGTATTTCAGTTCGAAATCATCGCCCTTGGCGCTTTTCTTCAAGTAGATGTCGCCATAGTCGCCGCCGCCCATGGCGTCGATCTGGCCGGAGAGCATGGCCTGCGAGATCGAGGCATAGTCGTCGAAGCGCAGGATTTCGATGCCGGGCGTGTCCTTGGCGGCCGCAGTCAGGAGGCCGTCTTCGCCGGTGCCGCGCGTGACGCCGACCTTGAGACCCACGAGATCCTTGGCCGACTTGATGGCGGTGCTCTTCGGCGCCAGCACGACGGAGGACTGCGAGGCATAGGGGATGCTGAAGGAGACCTGCAGGGCGCGCTGGGCGGTGATCGAGAAGATCGAGACCACCATGTCGGCGCGATTGGTCAGCAGCGCCGGAATGCGTCCGGGCGAGGTGACGGTCACGAACTCGACCGGCACGCCCATCGCCGTGCCGATCAACTGCGCCAGCTCGATGTCGAAGCCGGTCGGCTGCATATTGTCGTCGATCATGCCATAGGGTGGCGTGGTCGTGTCGATGGCGATCGTGACCTTGCCGCGCGAGATGATCTCGTCGATCGTGGTCGCATTGCCGGCGCTCGGCAGTGCCGCTGCCACGAACAGGCCGAAGACGAGTGCGACGGCGCCGCGCAGCATGGCGCGGCGGTGACTGTTCCGCATGTGATTTCCTCCCTCTGGTTTCACCCGTTCGCTCTTGATGGCGTTGTCCGGGCTTCAGCGTTCCTCGATTCCTCAACGCAGGACGCACTGCCGTTTCCGGCACCCGCTGGCCTTCCTCTCCAAGGCAGCGAGGTCATGAGACGAACATACTATTATAACAATATCAAGTGCAGCCGACGTAACGGCAGCGTCTTTATTGTGTTCTCTGGCCGCGCGCGCCGAGACGGCGTTCCCAGCCTTCCTGATGAACATTCAGATAGGCGTCGGGATCATAGGGATGTGCCCGCGCCACCGCCTCGTTGAGCTCGACGCCGAGACCGGGCGCGTCGGGCAAAGAGAGGTGGCCCGTAGCGGGATCGATGGCCGGATGCCAGGTGACGAGATCGCGCGTCCACGGCTCGTTGAACGCGTCGAAATGCTCCTGGATCAGGAAGTTCGGCACACAGGCGGCGAGCTGGAGGCAGACGGCCGTTGCCACGGGGCCGCCGCTCTGGTGCGGGGCGATATAGCTGCCATGGGCGAGCGCCAGATTGGCGACAGCGAGCGTATTGGTGATGCCGCCGAGCGACATCGGCTCGGGCTGGAAGATGTTGACACCGCCGCCCTCGGCGAGCGTGAAGAACTGGCCGATCGTGTCGTACATTTCGCCGGTCGCGACGCGGATGGGTGAGAGCCTTGCGACGGCGTGCACGGTCTCCTGCCGGTCGCGTGTCGTCGGTTCCTCCCACCAATAGAGATCGAGCGGCGCCAGTCGGTTGGCCGCGCGAATCGCCTCGGCTTCCGTGAAGCGGGCGTGGACATCGATCAGGAGGCGTGTGTGCTTCGGGAGATTCTCGCGCAGCTTGGCGAGAATCTCATAAGCGAGGTCGAGTTCGCCTTCGTCGATGAAGCCCTGTGCCGTGCCGAACGGGTCCAGCTTCATCGCCTTGAAGCCCTTGGCGATGACCAGTTCCGCTGCCTCCAGGAACGCCTCGGGCGTGCGCTCCGTGCGATACCAGCCATTGGCATAGCCGAGCACGCTGTCGCGCACGCGGCCGCCGAGCAATTGGTGGATCGGCACGCCGAGCGACTTGCCGAGAATGTCCCAGCAGGCGACTTCGATCGTCGCGATGGCGGTGCGGTGAATATGACCGCCATCAAGCGAGACACCGTCGAGCATCGCCTTGGCGATCCGATTGATCTGGCGCGGATCCTTGCCGATGACGAAATGCTCAAGCTCGCGCACGGCCGCTTCCGTGGTGCGGATGAAGCCGTTCAACGTGCCTTCGCCGAGGCCCGTAATGCCCGCATCGGTATGAACGCGCACGAAGAGCCAGTTCTTCCATCCGGCGCCGACCGTGAACGTCTCGATCTCGGTGATCTTCATGCCATGGGCCTCCCTTCGGCTGCCGCGATGATATCCGCCGTGGTGATCGCATAGCGCTTCTGCAGCGTCGGCACGGCGCCGCATTCGATGAACCGGTCCGGCAGGCCGATGCGCGCTAAGGGCCGCACGATGCCGGCATTGAACAGGGTTTCGGCGACGAGGCTTGCCAATCCACCGCGCACGACATGGTTCTCGGCCGTCACGACCCTGTCGACGGACGCCGCGAAGGCGGCAACGGCGTCCGCGTCGAAGGGCTTGATAGTCGGCACATGCAGGACGCCCGCATGAATGCCACGCGCTGCAAGAGCGGTTGCCGCATCGAGCGCGCGTTCCGTCATGAAGCCAGTGGCGATGATGCCGACATCGGCGCCGGTGCGAAGCTGGTGCGCCTTACCGATCTCGAAACGGTGGGTCACAGGATCGAGAACGACCGGCACCTTGCCGCGCAGGAGGCGCATATAGACCGGGCCGTCATACTCGGCAGCGGCGATGGTCGCCGCCGCGATATCGGTTGCGTCGCACGGATCGATGACGACGAGGCCGGGAGTCATGCGCATCAGCGCCAGATCCTCGATCGCCTGATGCGTGCCGCCATAGCCGGTTGTGAGCCCGGGCAGGCCCGCGACGATCTTCACGTTCTGCCGCGCGTGGGCGACTGCGATCGCGACATAGTCATAGGCTCGCCGACTGGCGAAGACGCCATAGGTGGTGGCAAACGGCGTGTAGCCGGTCTGGGCGAGGCCCGCCGCGATCGCGACGAGGTTCTGCTCGGCCATGCCGACATTGAAGAAGCGGTCGGGATAGGCGTCGCGGAAGGGCAGGATGTCGGTATATTTGCCGAGATCGGCGGTCAGTCCGACGATATCGGGCCGGGTCGCGCCCAGCGTTCGCAATGCCTGTCCGAACGGCGCATCGACAGTGGCGCGCGTTCCGGTCGCCTCGTCCTGGCCCATCGCCAGTGTGCGAGCAGCCTCAGCCATGGAACGTCTCCGCTTCGCGTTCGAGTTCGGCGCGCAAGGCCTGCCATTCGCCGGCATCGACGCGCACGAAATGCGCCTTTTCGCGCTTCTCAAGTGTCGGCACGCCCTTGCCGGGCAGCGTGCGCAGGATGATCGCGTGCGGCCTGCCGTCGGTCGCACGGGCTTGCTCGAGCGCACGCAGGACGGCGGCGAGATCATTGCCGTCGATTTCCTGCGTCGCAAAGCCGAAAGCGCGCCATTTGTCGGCGACGGGTTCCATGTCCAGCACCACCGGGCCATCGGCCTGGATGCCGTTGCAATCGATGAGTGCCACGAGATTGTCGAGGTGGAAATGGCCGGCCGACATGGCAGCTTCCCATGTCGCGCCCTCCTGCATCTCGCCATCGGAGAGCTCGACGAAAACCCGAGCAGTCGATCCTTTCAGCCTCAGGCCAAGCGCCATGCCGACGCCTTGACCGAGGCCATGGCCGAGCGAGCCGCCGATGATCTCGACCCCCGGCGTCGTGTCGATCGTCGACATATCGAGGCGACTATCGTCGGCGCCATAGGTCGAAAGTTCGGAAAGCGGGATGATGCCGGCCTCTGCGAGCGCCGCCCAGAGCGCGATCGAATAATGCCCGGTCGAAAGCAGGAAGCGATCGCGCTCCTCGGCCTCGAGATCGGCCGGATCATAACGAAGCTCGTGAAAATAGAGCGCCGCCAGCGCGTCGGCGATGCCGAGTCCCTGGCCGACATAGCCTTGGCCCGGTCCCTCGGCCATGAGCAATATGTGCCGGCGCATGTTGGTTGCATGTGCGCGGATAGCCTGAAGGTCGGGCGGTCCCGGGGGATGGTTGCGGAGCGCCATGGCTCAGTCCCTGTCCAGTCCGCCAGAAGCGTTCAGCCGCTCGGCGGTGATGTAGGCCGGTGCGTCGAGCGCGAGCCAGATGACGGTCGCGGACACTTCGGTGATCTCGGCACGCCGTCCGATCGGGACACGCCGTGTCCGTTCGTCGAGGAAGGCGTCGACATCGTTGCGGCCTTCGAGACGTGCCAAAACGGCTTCGGTCGAGCGCTGCATCTCGGTGTCCATCATGCCCGGTGCCACGCTGTTCACCGTCACGCCGAGCGGCGCGAGCGTGATCGCGGCAGAGCGCGTGATCGAATCCACCGCCGCCTTGCTCGCCGCATAGGCGGTGTAGTTGGGCAGTGCCATGCGGGAGGCAGGGGAGGTGATGTTGACGATGCGGCCGGATTTCTGCTCGGCCATGACACGACCGGCGGCTGCCGTCATGAGTGCCAGCGCCTTGACGTTGACGGCGAGCGTTCGGTCCCAAAGCCCGGCCGTCATTTCAAGAAAGCGCTCAATGCCGCCATAGCCGGCATTGTTGACCAGTATGTCGAGGCCGCCCCATGCACCGACGACCTTACGAACCGCGTTCTCGGGCCCATCGTCAGCGGTCAGGTCTCCGATGACCGGCAGGAGGCGCGCCTTTGACGACGCGCAAAGCGCGATTGTCTCGTCGACGCCTTTTTCATTGAGGTCCGCGACCGCGACGTCGACGCCGCGCATTGCCAGATCGATCGCGATCTGGCGGCCAAGACCGCCGCCTGCGCCTGTTACCAGAGCGCGGGCGCCATGTGTTCCACTATCCTTGGGCATTTTCTTTTCCGTGATTATGCACAAATGGTAACGTTAACATTCGCGCTTCGTCAAGCGGTTGCTCAGGAAAATCAGGGTCTCGGGTCAGGTCGGGGCGAGGGCGCTATAGTCCAGCCAATCCTTGAACTGCGCCTCGGCGGCGCCGCGGAAATAATGGATCTCGCTGCCCGCCGCGACGAAGGAAAAGCCATCGTCGAAGGCCTGCTGCCAGGTCTTGCCGCGGCGCGGCACTGTGGCGAGCGGCTTGCCAGTCGGCTTCACCGCGGCGACACCTTCCGCGATCAGCGCCTCGACGCTCGGGTGCCCGGTATCGCCGCCAACGCCAGCGCTTCCCGCGAGATCGGTCGGCCCGATGAAGATCACATCGATGCCGTCGACCTCGGCGATGGCGCAGGCATTCCGGATGCCCTCGACGGTTTCCAACTGCACGATGACGAGCAATTCGTCATGCACGCGCTTCATATAGTCCCGCGCCACGCCATAACCGGCAGCACGGGTGATATCCCAGGCATTGCCCCGCTTGCCGAGCGGGGGGAAGCGGCAGGCATCGGCGATGCTCTTCGCCTGTTCCGCCGTCTCGACCATCGGCACCAGCACGCCTTCAACGCCGCCATCGAGGATCCGGCGCAGATAGAGCGGATCGGACGATGGCACGCGCACGATGGACGTCGTGTCGGTGACCGCGGCGGCACGCGCCATGTCGATCGCCGCCTGCATGTCGCCCGGACCGTGCTCCTGATCCATGATGAAGCAGTCAAATCCGATCAGCGCGCAAATCTCCGCGAAGGTCGGGTCGGCGCTCTGCAGCCAGATGCCGAAGGCCTTTTCCCCGGCCTTGAGTTTAGCTTTGACGCGGTTCTTTCTGATCATGGTCTTCCATTTGGCCTCTGAGGCTCGGCTTGGGGTCAGGACGTAGCGAAACGGGCGAGCTTCGCCTGGAAGCCCGGCCGCTCGATCACGGCCCGGTTCACGACATTGTCGGGCACGAGGCCCTCTGACGCGCGGATGATGCCCTCGGCCATGGTCGTCATGGTCAGGCGGGCGGCGTCGCGGGTGGAGGGGAGCCAGTGCGGCGTCAGGATGACGTTGTCGAGCGCCACCAGCGGGTCGTCCTTCGGCAGCGGCTCATGCTCGAAGACGTCGAGACCTGCGCCGGCAAACCATTTCTCGCGCAGTGCCTGGAGCAGGGCGGCTTGATCGACGATCTCGCCGCGCGCGACATTGATGAAATAGGCCGTGGGCTTCATCAGCCGCAGTTGGCGCGCACCGATCGAATTGCGAGTCCGCGCGTCGAGGCGATTGTGCAGGCTGACGAAATCGGCCTGGCGAAACACATCGTCTATGCTGGGCACCAGCGCCACGCCGAGCGCCAGAGCGTCCTCCGCCTTGGCGCTTGGAGAGTAGGCGATGATCCGCATGCCCCAGGGGGCGGCGAGGCGGGCCAATTCGCGGCCGCTCGCCCCGAGACCGACAATGCCGAGCGTCTTGCCGGGCAGATCGATGCCCATGGTAGTGGGCTGCAAATCCCAGCGACCATTGCGAACCATCCGCTCCTGCTCCGGCAGGCGCTTGGCGAGTGCGAGCATCAGCAGGAACGCCGATGAGGCCGTCGCATGGGTCAGCGTGTCGGGTGCATTGAAGACAGCGACGTCGTTCGCCGTGCAGGCCTCGAGGTCGATCTTGTCATAGCCCGCTCCGGCACGGCCGATCACGGTGAGCCGTTCGGCCCCTTTCGAAAAGGTCGCGGCCTTGACCCACGGCCGGAAGATCACGACGGCATCGGCATTCGTGATGTCGTCGGCCGTGACTTCGAGCGAATAGAGCCGGCTCTGGTAGAGCGCGTCGCCCGGCTTCGGCGACTGGCTGCGTAGAAAGTCGACACGGATCGACGGATGCCCGTCATAGTGATCGAGGGCGATGTCGGGGATGGCGAGCCTGCCGTCCTCGTCCAGATAGTCGCCCGTATAGAAGACCGAGAAGTCCTTCATCTCACCACCGCTTCAGCGTGTCTTCGGTGGTGATCTCGATCCGCGCATTCGGGCGGTCGACGATGTCGTCGCGCAGCTTCGTGCCGAGGCCGGGACGATCCGGCAGATGCAGATGGCCGTCGCGGACCTCGATGCGGTCGGTGACCACATCGTCGTACCAGCCATCGATATAGCCGCGCACCGTCTCCATGATCAGCGCGTTGGGAATATGGTGCATCAGATGCGTCGCCGCCCAGAGCGCGACGGGGCCGATCGTGTCGTGGCAGGTCACGGGCAGGAAATAGGTGTCGGCCATCGATGCGATCTTGCGGCCCTCCGTCAGGCCGCCGCCCCAGGAGAGGTCGGGCATGATGATGTCGGCGGCGCCCTTCTCGATCCAGGGCCGGAAGCCATAGCGGGTGAAGACGCGCTCGCTCTGGCAGATCGGGATCGTCGTTTCCTGCTTCAGCCGGACATAGCTGTCGACATTGTCCGGCGGCATGATCTCCTCGAGCCACATGATGTCGAGCGGTTCGAGCGCACGGGCGATCTTCGTGGAAACGCCGAGATCCCAGCGCGCGTGGCCCTCGATCGCGATTTGCATCCGGTCGCCTACCGCGCGGCGGATATCCTCGACGATCGCGATGCCGGCCTTCAGCTCGTCATGGCTGAGCGAGTGGCCGCGCGGACCGGCAGCCGTTTGCGCGCCCCAGATCACCATTGGCTTGCGGCTATCGACCGGGCCGGAAAGTGTCGGACCGAACTGGTCGAACGGCCAGATCTTCATGGCCGTGATGCCCTGCGCGACGAGATTCTCGGCCAGTTCGCCGGCCTTTCCGGTCAGCCAGGCATTGAGATCGTCATATTTTCCGTAGCCGACACAGGTGTTGTAGATCGCGATCCGGTCACGGCTGCGCCCGCCCAGCATGGTGTAGATCGGCTCGCCGGCGTTCTGCCCCGCAATGTCCCAAAGAGCGACGTCCACGGCCGAGATCGCCCGCATCTCCGCACCATAGGCACCGCAGAAATTCACCAGCGCGAACATGTTCGACCAGTGGTTTTCGATGTCGCGCGGATCGCGGCCGATCAGGAGCGGCGCGAAGATATCGTGGATGATCGGGGCGACCGCGCGCGGCAGATAATAGGTCTCGCCGAGGCCGACCAGACCATTATCCGTGTAGATGCGGACCCAGAGATTATTGGGCAACGCCTGCCGGGCCTTGGGATTGAGCTTGGCCCATTCCGATTGCGGCACCGCTTCGAACCAGATCGTCTCGATCCTGGTGATCTTCATCGTTTCCCCCCTCAGCCCTTAACCGCGCCGGCGGTCAGGCCGCGCAGCAGATGGCGCTGGATCGCCATGTAGAAAAAGACCGGCAGCACCGAGAAGGTGACGCCCGCCGCCATCAGCACGAAGAGCGGCGTATCGAGTTGTGTCATCAGCGTCGCGAGACCGAGCGAGGCGGTGTAGAGGTCGCTCTTCGTGATCAGCGTCGACGCGAAGAGGTATTCGTTCCAGCTCGCGAAGAAGGCGATGACGCTGACGGCAACGAGGCCAGGCCGTGTCAGCGGCAGCACCACCAGCCAGAGCACCTTCCAGCGATTGCAGCCATCGATCAGCGCCGCCTCGACGATCTCCTTCGGCACGGCATCGAAAGAGGTCTTGAGCACCCAGGCGCAGAGCGGCACGACGAAGGCCGTATGGAGCAAAGCGAGCGCCCAGAGATTGTCGGTCCAGCCGAGATTGCGGTAGAGCGCCAGCACCGGCGCCACGACGACCGCCGCCGGCATCATCTGCGTGAAGAGCAGCAGCAGCCCGAAAGCCGAGCGCCCGGCCCAATAGAGGCGCGAGAGCGCATAGGCCGCGGGGATCACCAGCAGCAGCGTGGCGATCACCGTCAGCGTGGCGACAAAGGTCGAGAGCAGCAGCCAATGCGCGATCGGCTTATCGGTGAAGAGCTGCGCATAGGCCGAGAGATCGATGCCATGCGGCAGGAGTGGCGGCGGGAAGGAGAGGGACTCGCTGGATGAACGCAGCGAGGACAGCACCATCCAGTAGACCGGGAAGAAGATGATCGCCGAAATGACGATGATCGCGCCGCCGCGCAGGATGGCCTCGCCCGAGATCGAACGGCGGCCGGGGGCAAAGGCGGAAAGGCCGGTGGCACTCATTCCCGCACCTCCAGACGCCGCTGGACGATGACGAAGAAGGTGGTCGCCACGGCCGATATCAGGAAGCCCACCACCGCGATCGCGCCGGCATAGCTGAAATTATAGAAGCGGAACGCCTGCATGTAGATCGCCGGCGCGAGTGTCGTCGTGGCATCGACGGGACCGCCGCCCGTGATCAGCCAGATCAGGGTGAATTGCTGCGTCGAATAGATGAAGGCGAGCACGGCGAGGAGCGCCAGCGTGCCGCGAATGCCGGGAATCGTGATGTAGCGGAACTGGGCGAAACGGCCGGCGCCATCGATCTTCGCGGCCTCATAGAGCTCATCGGGCACGCTCTGGAGCGCCGAGAGAAGCACCAGCGAATAGAAGGGGAAGCCCTTCCAGACCGTAACCGTGATCACGACCACCATGGCGAGCACCGGATCGAGCAGCCATTGCGGGCTCTCGGTGACACCCGGCACGAGGCGCAGGAAGGCGTTGAAGACGCCGAAGCTCGGATCGAGCATCAGCACGAAGGTGATCGCGACTGGCACCTCCGGGATCGCCCAGGGGACGGTCAGAAGGCTGCGCACGATGCTGCGGCCGCGGAAGCTCCAATTCATCAGCAGCGCCAGCGACAGCCCGATCGTGAGGATGATCACGTCGACGGAGAGGGTGAAGACCAGCGTGTTGCGGATCATGCGCCAGAAATCGGGATCGACGAGCATCTGGCGGTAATTGTCGAGGCCGAGCCCATCGGGCGTATCGAGGCTGAACAGCGCGCCGCGAATGATGGGATAGACGATCAGCGCGCCCTCGAGCGCGAGCATCGGCAGGATCAGCAGATAGGGAAAGGCACGGCTGCCAACCACGCCATTGCGTGGCTTGCCCTTCATGGACCTGCCGCGTCGGCTTTCGCGTGCCACGGTTTGAGGGAGCGCCGAAGCCAATGCCAAGTCAATCCTCCTGACGCCTTCCCGTATTGACTGGCCTTGCCGCCAACTACGACAGCCTCCGCCGTCATCCCGGGCCAGGCCCGGGATCCCTGCCGCCGACATATTGAGCGCATCGGCGGCAGAGATCCCCCCTTCCGCGGGGATGACGTCGGGAGGACCTGTCAGGCGACGTCGGCCGGCATTCGACCCACCGCAGCTAGACCCGCTTGGCGAGCGCTTCGAGCTGGCGCTGGGCGCCATCCATCGCGGTCTTCACCGAACCGCCGGGGCGCAAGGCGCTCTGGAAGTTCTGCATGATGATCCGGCCGAACTGGTCGTCGACGAAGGCGAAGTCACCCATGACGTCGATGGGCGACACCTGCTTGGCCTCGTTGAAGCCGGTGATCCAGGGCTTGTCGGCGAGGAACTTCTTGAACTTCTCCGACTTGGTCGCAAGATCGTAGGGCGGCATCACATAGAGATTGGTGATCATCAACTCGGCCATGATGTCCGGCGACATCGCGAACTTGATGAATTCCTTGGCGCCATCGGCATTCTTGCCCTTGAGCGCGATCAGCGGGTGAATGCGGTCGAGCGAGCGCTTGCTCGCCCATGGCGGCGCGGCGGAGCGAAGGTCGGGATAGATGGCCGGGTTGGTGGCGCGGAGCACGACGACGGTCGGGTTGACGCCAAACGCCTGGGCCACGCGCCCATCCGCCGCCAGCTTCATGATGGCGCTCTGTGCCGTGCCCTGCGGCACGCCGGCCTCGTAAAGGCTCTTCCAGAGTTCAAGGCCCTTGACCACCTCGGGCGAGTTGGCGAGCGGCGTGTTGCCCTCGGCCCATTTGCCGTCGAAGGGAAGGCAGAAATTCTGCAGCTGGAACCACCACTCGCCGGCATCGGCGATGACGTTGGTGAGGGCGATGCCGAACTGGTCCGGCCGCTTGGTCAGCTTCGCGGTCGTCTCGATCCACTCTTCAGGTGTCGTCGCAGGTTTGAGGCCCGCCTTCTCGAACAGCGCCTTGTTGTAGACGAGCGCGAAATTCACATCGATGGCGGAGAGACCGTAGAGCTTGCCATCCTTGCGCAGGAACTCATGCCCCGGGCTGGGCGTAATGCCGAGTGCGGCGACCACATCGTCGAGCGGTTCGGCCAGCTTGAACTTGCGGATGACCTGGGCCGAAAGGTCGGGCATCGCCATCAGCACGTCGGCATCGATGCCGCCGGCCTGCGCCTGGATCACGACGTTGGAGACATATTGGCTCGCCGGCCAGCCGGTCCAGTCGACGGTGTATTTCGATTGGGATTCGTTGAACTTCTGGAACAGAGCGTTCCAGCCTTCCTTTTCGCCGGGCTGGAATTGCTCCCAGCTCATTACCTTCAGCGGAATGCGGTCGGCGGCGCGCGCCGGGCGGCTGAGAAGCGGGCCGGCCGCGACGGCTCCGCCCAATGCGGCCGCGCCGCCGAGGATCTGGCGTCTCGTGGGGCGAATATCCGCATGCGCCGTCGACCCCTGCGACGCATGCGCGTGCAATTCTGACCCAAGCAACCTGGTCATGATCGTTTCCCTCCCTGGACCGTCGATGCGAACGCGCCGACGTCGGGCCCGCATTGGCGCAGGCCATATTGTTTTTTGTTAACAATCCGACGATAGCATGAGATCAGGCCCTGTCAAGAAAGGCTAGCTCGCCTGGATGCGCAGAACGTCGTGTTGGGCCATGTGTTCGAGCAGGCGCGCATAGGCGCCGCCGATATGCTCCTCGATCGTCGCCATGGCCAAGTCCTTGTCGCGCGACCGCACGACCTGGAGCAGACGGGAATGGTCGCGATACCACGAGGTCAGATAGTCGTCCGGCAGGCCGTCGCGGAGCAGCAGAAAAACGAAGATCTGCGAGCGCAGCGCTTCCCAGGCGCGGCAGAGCCGGCCGTGATGGGAGGCGCGGAAGAGGGCGTCGTGAAAGTCGATATCGAGCTCCGCGACACGGCGGCGTGTAATGGAACTACGCGGAATCGATTGAAATAACACGAGAATGGCGTCAAGCGGCGCCAGATCGGCCTCCGTCGCGCGCTCGCATGCCGAGGCGATCGCGAGTCGTTCCAGCGCCTGGCGGAGGCTGTAGATCTCGGCGGCGTCTTCGACGGAAACCTCGGCGACGGTCGCGCCGCGATGCGTCTCGTGAACGACGAGGCCCTCCTGCTCCAGGCGAAAGATCGCCTGCCGGATCGGCCCCCGGCTGACGTTCAGGCTCTCCGCCAGTTCGTCCTCGATCAGCCGGTCACCCCCCTTCAGCCGGCCGCTCAGAATGGCCTCGCGGATCGAGTCCGCGACGTCGTCCGTCAGGACCCGGCGTTCACGACGTTGCAGATTGGGGATGAGTGGGCTCTTGCTCATGGTCACAGTCTACTGTTAACAATTAGAGGAACGCCAGTAGGAAAACAGGCGAGGAATGGCAGGAGCACTATGCGCATATTCAAGGTCAATTGGTATCCGCCGGAGAACGAGGAACTGCGGAAGCTCTTCGGCGGCAAGGTCGATTTCGATATCGATCCCATCCCAACCGATCCAGCCTATCGGATCGCGCGCGAACGAAGCGCTGCGGCCGACGCGTTGATCAACTGCTCCGCGACACATCTCGTGCCGGCCGATCTCGATGATTTCGAGCGCGTCCGGATCGTTGTCCGCGAGGGCGTGGGCTACGACAATCTCGACCTCGCGGGCTGGGGCGCCCGCGGCGTGCCGGTCTGCAACGTGCCGGATTACGGCACCACCGAAGTTGCCGACCATGCGCTCGCGCTGATGCTGTCGCTGACGCGCGGAACATCGACCTATGGCGAGGGATTGAAGCGCGATCCCGTCGCCAACTGGCGGTTTGCCGCCGCGCCGCTCATCCGTCGCCACAAGGGGGCGACATTCGGCGTGATCGGCCTCGGCCGGATTGGCCTGGCCGCCGCGCGCCGCGCTGCTGCCTTCGACATGAAGGTCGTGTTCTACGACCCCTATCTGCCGAACGGCGCCGAGCTGTCAGTCGGCTATGACCGCGTGCACAGCCTCGCCGATTTGATGGCTCAAAGCGACGTCGTCAGCGTGCATACGCCGCTCAACGACGAGACGCGGGGCTTCGTCGGCGCGGCAGCCTTCGCCGCCGCCAAGCCCGGGCTGATTCTGGTGAATACGGCGCGTGGCCCGATCGTCGATCTCGATGCTCTCCATGCCGCGCTTCGCGATGGACGCGTCGCCGGTGCCGGGCTCGACGTGCTGCCGCAGGAGCCGGCCGATAAGGATCATCCGCTGGTCAAGGCCTGGACGAGCGGCGAGCCATGGCTCGCGGGCCGGCTGATCCTCACGCCGCACGCGGCATTCTACAGTCCCGATGCGATCAAGGACATGCAGCGCAAGGCGGTGGAGGTGATCCTCGCCTATCTGAACGAGGGACGGTTGACCAACTGCGTCAATCGCGAGTTTCTGAAGCCAGCCGTGTCGATCCGCAAGGCGTCCTGACGCCGGCAAGCAGGCGGAGGACCGGTGCCGGTCCTCCGCCCTCCATCAACTGATCGTCAGTGGCAAGGCAACGCCAAAGCGCGTGCTGAAATCCGAAAGCGCCGCCCAGGTGACGCGATCGATCGGCAGCCCTTCCGTCAGGCGGCGCCGTGCCTCCGCCTTTTCGATATCGCCGGGTGCGTGAACGGTTCGTCCGTCCTTGCCCGGCTGTGCCCTGAGATCGGCCAGGAACGAGGCGATCCGCGCATCGAACAGCGAGAGCGTCTGGAAGAGGGCAGGCGACAGAATAATGAAGAAGTGTCCGATCGGGATCGGCGTGGCGAAATCCGGCCCACCGAACGCCGCGAGCGCCCGGCCATGCGCCATGCCGGTGAAGGCCGAGCAGAGCAGGTCGACCATCGTGGCTAGCCCGCTGCCCTTATAGCCGAACCTCGCGCCGCCGACGGGTCCGACCGCGACCGCCGCATTGGGATCCGTCGTGAAGGCACCGTTCTTGTCGATCGCGACCTCCTCGGGCAGGGGTGTCCCCGTCGCCTGGCGAAGCTGGACGCGATTGAACGGTATGGCGCTGGTCGCCATGTCGAGAAGGATCGGGTCTTCGCCTGCAACCGGAATGGCAAAGCTCAGCGGATTGGTGCCGAAGAACGCCTTCGTCCCGCCGAAGGGTATGACGGCGCTGTCGGCATGGGTCATGCCGATCGCCGCAAAGCCCTTGGTCGCGGCGGTCCTCGTGTAGCAGCCGGTTGCGCCGTGATGGGATGATCGCCCGACCGTGACGACGGCCACGCCGGTTTCGGCTGCGATGGCGCAACCCTCCTCGATGGCGCGATAGCTTGCGAGATGACCGAAGCCGTCATCGGCATCGACATGGGCGACAGCCGGTGCCTTCCGCGTGATGTCGAGATGCGGGGCGCTGTTGATCCGCCCGCCTTCGAGACCGCGCATGTAGAAGGGAACCAGTCGGACGCCATGCGTGTCGAACGCCCGCGCAGACGCGTCGACCACGGCCGCTGCGACCGCCTCGGCGCTCGGCTGATCCGCGCCCGCGGCCTTGAAGATGTCGATCACGAACGGAGAGAGGTCGCGTGCAGGGACGCGCACGCCATCGATGCTTTCCAGAGCCAAGGCATTTCCCCAACCAGAAACCGCTCATACGGCCCCGTCGAGCGGCTATTATTATAATACTATGTTGGTTAGCCCAATCCGGCTCGCAATGGAATGTCGTCGTGGCGACGACCAGCATTTTGAAGACGAAATCGCAACGGCCGGGACGCCGACCGGCCGGCGCGAGCGGGCTTCCGCCGCGAAGGTCCGGCGCTACCGGGGCGCCCTGAATGCCGACTGGTGGATGCCATGTCGGCGCAGCTTGTCATAGAAGGTCTTGCGCGGGATGCCGAGCGCCTTGACGGTCGCTTGCACATCGCCCCGGTTGGCGGTCAGCGCGGCGCGGATCTGATCGGCCTCATAGGCGTCGACCCGCTCCGGGAGCGTCCCGCCGGCGATGGCCGGTGACGGGAGGGGCTCGGGCGCGGTGGGCTCGTCGGTCAGGCCAAGAGCGACGCGTTCCGCGTAATGGGCGAGTTCACGGACATTGCCGGGCCAATCGTGTTGGTCGAGGCGGCGCCAGACCGTCTCGCCGATCGGGGCCGGGTCCCGGCGAAAGCGCTTCGCCGCGCGGGCCAGGAAATGCCCGAAGAGAAGCGGAATGTCCGGACGTCGCTCGCGCAGCGGCGGGATGCTGACGGTGGCGACGTGCAGTCGGTAATAGAGATCCTCCCGAAAACGATCCTTGCGCACCAGTTGATGCAGATCGGCCTTCGACGCGGCGACCACGCGAATATCGACCCGACGCAGATCATTGGCGCCGAGCGGCGTGATTTCCCGCGCCTCCAGCACGCGCAGCAGCTTGACCTGGAGCGCGGGCGACATCGCCTCGATCTCGTCGAGGAACAGCGTGCCGCCATGCGCATGCTCGATCCGGCCGATGCGCTTCTTGACCGCGCCCGTGAAGGCGCCCGCCTCGTAACCGAACAGCTCGCTCTCGATCATCGTCTCCGGCAGAGCGCCACAATTGACCGCCACGAAGGGCCGGGCTGCGCGATGGCTCCAGCGGTGCAGGGTATTGGCCACGACCTCCTTGCCGCTGCCGGTCTCGCCTTCGACGAGTACGTCGACATCGGCGTCGGCAATCTGGCGCAAGGTCTGCCGCAGTCGCATCATGGCCGGCGTTGCACCGAGCAGGGGCATGTCGTCGTTCGACGCTTCGGCGGCCCGGTGGAGGGCGCGGTTTTCGAGAATCAGCCGACGCTTTTCGAGCGCGTGTCGAACGCTGCCGAGCAGCCGGTCGATGGCATAGGGCTTGGCCAGGAAATCATAAGCACCCTCGCGCATCGCATCGACCGCCATCGCGATGTCGCCATGGCCGGTGATGAGGATGACCGGAAGGTCTGGATCGATCCGCTTCAGGCGGCGGAACAGTTCGAGCCCATCGATGCGTGGCATGCGCACATCGCTCACCACGACACCGGCAAAGTCGGCGTCGATGGCATCGAGCACGGCCATGGCGGATGCATAGGGCACGACGGTGAGCCCCGCGAGCATCAGGGCCTGGACGTTGGCGGCGCGCAGCGTTTCGTTATCATCGATGAACGCGACATCCATCAGAGTGCCCTCGGCAGTGTGATCGTGAAGACGGCACCATCGCGATTTTCCGCGACGAAGGTGCCGCCACATTCGGCGATGATGTCGTTTGAGATCACCAGCCCGAGGCCCAATCCCTTCGGTTTCGTCGTGGTGAACGGCATGAACAGTTCACTCATGACTTCCGGCGGCAGGCCGGGGCCATTGTCGGCGACGATGATGGTGACACGCTCGCCCTCCGTCCTGGCATCAATGCGTATGCGCCCGTCGGTTTGTCCTGAGAGCGCCTCGATCGCGTTTTGCAGCAGATTGACGAAGACCTGCTCCAGCCGAACCCGCGCGGCCACCACGATGATGTCCGCTTCCGCCATTTCGACCGAAAGCGCGATCTCCTGCTCGCGGAGGCGATGGCCGACGAGCAGATGGGCGCCGTCGATCACTCCCCGCAATGAGACGTGCTCGACCTCGCCGGGTGTCTTGCGCGCGAAGGCCCGCAATTCTCCGGTAATGGCGCCGATCCGCTCGGTGAGCGTGGTGATGGTCGAGAGATTGCTGCGCACCATTCCGGTATCGCCCCGGGCGAGCAGCAACTCGGCGTTCTCCGCGAAGGTGCGGATGGCAGCAACCGGCTGGTTGACCTCATGGGCGACGCTGGCCGCGATCTGGCCGAGCACGGCGAGCTTGCTCGCCTGGACAAGATCGTCCTGCATGGCCTGCATGGCGAGACGCGCGCGCCGCCTTTCGGCCATCTCCGCTCGGAGCTGGTCATTGGCGGCGCTGAGTTCGGCCGTGCGTGCTGCGACACGCTCTTCGAGATCACGGCGCATCGCCGCCTGTCGGGTCTGTTCGCCCAAGAGTCTCTGTCGCCGCAGCAGCCAGAACCCGGCAGCGCCCAGTCCGAGCACGCCGACAAGCAGGGCGAGCGAGCGCCCAGCCGCCGTGGCGAGATTGACCGCCGCCTCCGTCGGCGCCAGCACATGCAGCATCCAGTCGGTGGTCGGTACGGCGGCCGTGGCCTCGACGAACTGGCGCCCGCGTGGGTCAGCGGGCAGCTTGGCGCGAATGGTAGCCGAAGCGGCATCATCGACCGTGATGGGAAGCGGCGTCAGCTCGGCATCGCCGAATTGCAGGCTCGTCCGGATCTCTGCCTTTTGCTCGGAGGGGATTGTCCCGGTGGTCTGGAAGCGCCATTCCGGCACGCTGGTGACGAGCACGATCGCGCGATCGTCCGTCACGAAGGTGGGCTCGACGAAACGACGCCAATCGGCCTCGATCGCCTCGAATTCGGCCTTGACCACGAGCACGCCGAGCGGTCCGTTCGGACCATCGAGCCGGCGCGTCAGATAGAGGCCGGGGCGCTTGCTGACCGTGCCGAAGGCGAAATGTTCGGCGCTGCCTTCCGCCATGGCCCTCAGATAATAGGGACGGAACGCGTAATTGCTGCCGACGAAGCTCGTGGCCGTCCGGTAATTGCTGGCGGCGATCGCGACGCCCTTGTTGTCGAGCAGATAGATCGCGCCGGCCCGCGTGCCGATCGCCAATTGCTCGAACTTGGCGTCGAGCGCATCGAGCCGCGCGGCGTCTCGGCTTTCCAGGGCCGCGCGCATATCGGGATCCTGTGCCAGGACGATCGGAAGAGTGCGCTGCTTCTCGATTTCGCTGCGCACCAGCGACACGCGCAGTTCCGCCGCCGCCTGCGCGTCCGTACGAAGTTGGGAGAGGGCCCAGCGCTCCGCGCCGAAGCGTGCAAAGCGATCGAGGCCAATGAGCAAAACGAGCGCGAGGACGATGAGAAGAAGCCTCGGCAAGAGCCGGCTCCATCGTGACGGGCGCGCATGCACCTGTGCGGTCAATATCGGCCTCGCGCAGCCAGCGTCGTGCGGAATGCCGCACATCGATCATGACGATATGTGCGGAAATCCACACGGACCGTCAATGACCTTTCGATGCCACAATAAATAATCGCGTTAAATCAATTAGTTGAACGAGACCCGCGCCAATCGGGAGGCTGGCATGCGCCTTGCGCAAGGATCTGTGCTTGCGGCGTGGGACTGCGCCGGCACCGATCAAACCATCAGGTTCCTCACGACGCTCCAGGCAACGAAGCGTCGACGGGCCGAGAAAGAGGACAACCCCGATGGCGCACGCCATTCTCGCACCGGCTCATGCCGCCCCTCGCAAGATCTATCAGCATCTCTATTTCCAGGTGATCATCGCGATCGCTGCCGGCATCGCGCTCGGCCATTTCTATCCGAGCCTCGGCGCCGACATGAAGCCGCTGGGCGATGCCTTCATCAAGCTGGTCAAGATGGTCATCGCACCGGTGATCTTCCTGACCGTCGTGACCGGCATTGCCGGCATGCGCGATCTCGGCAAGGTCGGCCGAGTCGCCGGCAAGGCGATGCTCTATTTCCTGACATTCTCGACGTTCGCGCTCGCCATCGGCCTCCTCGTCGGCAATGTCGTTCAGCCCGGCGCCGGCCTCAACATCGATCCGACGACACTCGATCCCAAGGCCGTCGCGGACTATGCCGCCAAGGCGCACGACCAGACGATCATCGGCTTCCTGACCAACATCATCCCGACGACGCCGGTCAGCGCGCTTGCCAATGGCGATATCCTGCAGGTGCTGTTCTTCGCCGTTCTGTTCGGTATCGCGCTGGCTGCGATCGGCGACCATGGCGAACCCGTGATGGCGGTGTTCAACTCCCTGTCGCAGGTGATGTTCCGCCTTGTCGCGATGCTGATGAAGGCCGCGCCGATCGGCGCCTTCGGGGCGATGGCCTTTACCATTGGCAAATACGGCATCGGCTCGGTCGCCAATCTCGCCATGCTGATCGGCACGTTCTACCTGACGTCGTTCCTTTTCGTGTCGATCGTGCTCGGCGCGGTCGCCCGCTATAACGGGTTCTCGATCTTCGCCCTGCTGCGCTACATCAAGGAAGAGATCCTGCTCGTCCTCGGCACGTCGTCCTCCGAGGCGGCGCTGCCGAGCCTGATGGAGAAAATGGAGCTCGCTGGCTGCAAGAAATCGGTCGTCGGCCTCGTCATCCCGACCGGCTATTCCTTCAACCTCGACGGCACCAACATCTACATGACGCTCGCCGCCCTGTTCATCGCGCAGGCGACCGGCATCCATTTGAGCCTCGGCGATCAGATCCTGCTTCTGCTCGTCGCGATGCTGAGTTCCAAGGGCGCGGCGGGTATCACCGGGGCGGGCTTCATCACTCTCGCCGCGACGCTCTCTGTTGTTCCCTCGGTCCCGGTTGCCGGCATGGCGCTGATCCTCGGCATTGATCGCTTCATGTCTGAATGCCGCGCGATCACCAATTTCGTCGGCAATGCGGTTGCGACCATCGTCGTGGCCCGTTGGGAGGGAGAGCTCGACGAAGAGCAGCTGCGCCTTGCGCTGGCGGGCAAGCTGGTCGATGGCGATCTCATCGACGCGCCGATCGGCCCGGTCGCTATTCCCGCCGAATAGGGTGAACCACGTCGGACCCATCATCGATCCGCCCTGTCATGCAGGGCGGATCGCCTCGTCTACAGACCTCGGCCAGGTTCGTTCGTCGCCCAAAGCCGGGTTCCTTGTTGAGAAGCGTTCAGCTCTGCGCGCCATCGCGCCGGTCATCTCGTCTTGCCAAGGTCGATATCGTGGAATACCAATGCCGTACCATAGGCATTCCATGGGATGATCGACTGTGCCACCCATTCGCTCCCATATTCGTTTCTACCTGAACGATCGCCTCGTCACCCTGTCCGACGTCGCGCCCGATCGGACATTGCTCGACTTCCTCCGGCTCGACCGCGTGATGCGCGGAACCAAGGAGGGGTGCGCGGAGGGCGATTGTGGCGCCTGCACGGTGCTGGTCGGCCGGCTCGACGAGGCCGGATTGGTCTATGAGAGCATCAATGCCTGTATCCGCCTGGTCGGATCGCTGGATGGCTGTCACGTGGTGACGGTCGAGCATCTGGCGCGCGCCGATGGATCGCTGCATCCGGTGCAGCAGGCCATGGTGGACTATCATGGCAGCCAGTGCGGCTTCTGCACGCCCGGCTTTGTCATGTCGCTCTATGGGCTCTGGTTGACCAATCCCGAACCTGCATTGCCGGAGATCGAAACGGCGCTGCAGGGCAATCTGTGTCGCTGCACAGGCTATGCGCCGATCGTGCGCGCGGCCGCTGCGATCTCCCATTATGGCGATGCCGCCACCGACACGATCGAGGTCGAGCGGGAGACCATGCGCGGCAGGCTGCAGGCGCTTCAGGACGGGCATCGGGTCGTTGTGGAGACGCCGAAGGGACAGTTCGTCATTCCGGCTGATGTCGACGATCTCGCGGATATCCTGCTGGACATGCCGGGCGCCACGCTCGTCGCCGGATCGACCGATGTTGGGCTGTGGGTCACCAAGTTCATGCGCGATATCGCGCCAGTCGTCTTCATCAGAGGCCTGATGGATGAGATCGCGGTCGACGGCGACATCATCCGCATCGGTGCCGGCGTCAGCTATAGCGGGGCGTTCGCCACCATTGCCGCGCACATCCCGCAATTGGTTCCGCTCTTGGACCGTATCGGCGGCGGGCAGGTTCGCAATATGGGCACGATTGGCGGCAATATCGCCAATGGCTCGCCGATCGGCGATACGCCACCGCCGCTGATCGCGCTGGGCGCCGAAATCACGTTGCGCCGAGGGAACACGCGGCGAACGGTCAGGCTCGAAGACTATTTCATCGCCTATGGCCAGCAGGATCGGGCGAAAGGCGAATTCATCGAAAGCATCGCCGTTCCCATCCCGGCCGCTGACACATTCTTCGCCGCCTACAAGATCAGCAAGCGGCGCGACGAGGATATCACGGCCGTGCTCGGCGCGTTCCGGATCCGCGTCGAGGGTGGCGTGATCAGCGACGCCGTGATCGCCTATGGCGGCATGGCGGCGACACCCAGGCGAGCGCGGGCGGTCGAAGCGGCGCTCATCGGTGCGCCATGGACGATGGCCACCATCGAGGCTGCCTTGCCCGCTTTTGAAGAGGACTTCCAGCCTCTGTCTGATTGGCGCGCATCGGCCGAATACCGCATGCTGGTGGCAAAGAACCTTCTGTCACGCTTCTTCCTGGAAATGCAGGGCGGGCACGAAATACACATCCTGCGGCACGAGGTGGCCTGATGGACACGCTCGTCGAGCGCAAGGCGATCATTGGCGGCATGAGCCAGCCGCATCGGCATGATTCCGGCCACAAGCACGTTGCCGGAAGCGCTGACTATATTGACGACCTGATCGAGCCGGCCGGCACGCTGCACGCCTATCTCGGGCTCTCGACCATCGCCCATGGCGAGATTGTCACGCTGGACCTCGATGCCGTGCGTGCGGCGCCGGGGGTCGTCGGCGTGCTGACGGCGGATGATATTCCCGGCGAACGCGATATCAGCCCGTCGCACAAGAATGATGAGCCGGTCTTCGCCGCGCGCGAAGTCACCTTCTCGGGCCAGCCGCTTTTCGTCGTGCTCGGGGAGACGCGCGAAGCTGCTCGCCGTGCGGCGCGCCTGGCGAAGGTCACCTATCGCGAACTGCCGCCCGTGCTCGACGTCGCCGCCGCCCGCCTTGCCGGTGATGCGCTGGTGACGCCTGGACTGACGCTGGAGCGTGGCGATGTCGTTGCCGGCCTGGCCGATGCACCGCGCCGTGTCGCCGGATCGATCACCATCGGCGGGCAGGAGCATTTCTATCTCGAAGGCCAGATCGCGCTCGCCATTCCCGGCGAGGATCGCGACATGGTCGTGCATTCGAGCGCGCAACATCCTGATGAAGTGCAACGCATGGTGGCGCGCGTGCTCGGCGTCGCCGACAATGCCGTCACCATCATCGTGCGGCGCATGGGCGGCGGTTTTGGCGGCAAGGAATCGCAGAGCAATCTCTTCGCCTGCATTGTTGCCATCGCCGCACGGACATTCAAGCGCGCTGTGAAGCTCCGCCCGGATCGCGACGACGACATCAAGATGACGGGGAAGCGACACGATTTCGTTGTCGATTATGATGTCGGCTTCGACGATGCAGGCCGGATCGAGGCGGTGGACGCCGTTTTTGCGGCGCGCTGCGGCCATTCGGCCGATCTCTCGCGCGGCGTCACCGATCGCGCGCTGACCCATTCCGACAATGCCTATTTCTATCCGGCGGTGCGCGTCCGCTCGCTGCCGCTTCGCACCAATACCGTCTCGAATACGGCGTTTCGTGGCTATGGCGGGCCGCAGGGCATGCTCGCTTGCGAGCGCTGGATCGAGGACATCGCCTACGCGCTCGGCAAGGATCCGCTCGAAATCCGCAAGGCGAATTTCTATGGCGAGGCCGAGCGCAACGTCACGCCCTATCACCAGACCATCACCGACAACATCCTGGAGCGGCTGGTCGGCGAATTGGAGGCGAGCGCGGATTATGCGCGGCGCCGCGCCGAAATCCTGGCCTTCAACGAGAAATCGCCGATCCTGAAACGCGGCATCGCGCTGATACCGCTCAAATTCGGCATCAGCTTCACCATGCTGGCGCTGAACCAGGCCGGCGCGCTCGTTCACGTCTATCGCGACGGGTCGGTCCATCTGAACCATGGTGGCACCGAGATGGGGCAGGGGCTCCACACCAAGATCGCCCAGGTCGTGGCCGACGTGTTCCAGATCGACCTCGAGCACGTGAAGGTCTCGGCGACCGCGACCGACAAGGTCCCCAACGCGTCCTCGACGGCAGCATCGAGCGGCTCGGACCTGAACGGCATGGCGGCCGAAAACGCGGCGCAGCAGATCCGCGACCGGCTCATCGCATTCGCCGCGGAGAAATACGGCGTCGCCGCGGGCGCCGTCTTGTTCGAGCCGAACGCAGTGGTCGTCGGCGACAAGCGCTTTTCATGGGCTCAGTTTGCCGAGCAGGCCTATCTCGGCCGTGTCCAGCTCTCGGCCGCCGGCTTCTACAAGACGCCGGGCATCTCTTGGAACCGCGACGCCGGCCGAGGCAAGCCGTTCCTCTATTTCGCCTATGGCGCGTCCTGCTCGGAGGTCACTGTCGACACGCTCACCGGCGAATACATGGTCGACCGGGTCGATATCCTGCATGACGTTGGCCGCTCGCTCAATCCGGCGATCGATATCGGCCAGATCGAGGGTGGCTTCATCCAGGGCATGGGCTGGCTCACGACCGAGGAGCTCTGGTGGGACGCCAAGGGCCAATTGCGGACCCATGCGCCATCGACCTACAAGATTCCCGTCGTCTCCGACGTGCCGAGGATCTTCAATGTCCGTCTGGCGGAGTGGTCGGAGAACCGCGCGCCGACGATCGGCCGTTCGAAGGCGGTTGGCGAGCCGCCCTTCATGCTGGCGCTCTCGGTGTTCGAAGCGCTGGGCATGGCTGCCGCCAGCGTCGCCGATTATCGGATCGCGCCGCGCATGGACGCCCCGGCGACGCCCGAGCGTGTCCTGCTGACGATCGAGCGTCTGAAACGGTTGGCTCGCGGCAGCTGAGCGGCGCCTACCAGCCGAGGGGCTTGCCCGCGGCGTCCTGCAGCACGCAGCCCTCGGGCGACACGCTGGTATCGGCGATCGTAGTGAGCAGATCGGCGTTAACTGTCGTGGCGTCGTCGATTGCGATGACGAGGCAGTCGATACCGAGCGGCTGCCATTCGACCGACATGGACTTCCAGAGCGCATGCGCCGCCGCACGGAAGGGGCGCTCCAGATAGCTGCCTGCCGGATCCGGCTCGGTCATCGTGGCGGCGGTGCGGGTTACGAGCACGATCTTGCCGGGTCCGTCGGAAGCGGAGAGGGCGGATCTGAGCCGATTGGCAAGCCATAACGGCTTGAAGGCCAGCCGAGATAATCCGGCCTCGAAATCGCTTCGCTCGAGTTCGACTGCATTGCGCGCTGGTGCGTTGAAGGCATCGGCGAAGATCACGATGTCGATTGGTTTCTCGCCGAGGCGCGCGGCCTCCGTCTCCATGTCGCCATCAAGGCTCGAACCGGTCACGTTTGCGCCGGTGCTCTGGTAGAGGCCGGCAAGTGTGGCGCCGATCGGCGTTTCGATCCCGACGATCACGACATGCGCCGCTGAATTCGCCCCGCTCACCATGGCACGTCCTTCCCGTCATAGCCGATGCAGCGACCCGTATCGGCTATGCCGAGCTGTTCGATTACGCCCACCATGCCGGCGACGCTGACATCGACATCAAGGCCGCGATCACTATGGCTGGTCATGTCGGTCTTCACGAAGCCGGGGCGCAGCAGCGCGCAGGTGATGCCGTCGCCGCACCATTCGTCGGCCAGCGAACGCCACATCGCATTGAGCGCCGTCTTCGAGGCGCGATAGCAATATTGCGTGCCCCAATTGTTGGATGAGATCGAACTCATCAGGCTGGACATGCCGAGCGCCAGCCGCCGCTCGCCGGACAGGAGATTGGGCTTCAGCGCCGCAACCAGCAGCACGGCACCGAGCGTGTTGGTATCCATCACGCCGTGCATCTCGGCCCATGTCACGGCTTCCATCGGCATGGCCTGATCGCCGGAAATGCCGGCATTGGCGAGCACGGCATCGAGGGGAACGCCGGCGAGTTTCTCGGCGAGCGCGGCGATGGAGCCGTCATCGGTGATGTCGAGGATGAAGGGCTCGGCGCCGAGTTCAGCGAGCGCCGTGCAAGCCGCCCGGTCTCGCGCTGTCGCCAGCACGCGCCAGCCTCGCGCAAGCAATTGCCGCACGAATTCGCGACCAATGCCGCGACTGGCGCCCGCGATCAGAATGGTACTCACGTCAGACTGCCTTTCACCGCGCTCCGGCCGCCGCCGGTCATGACCGGCGCGTTCCCAGAATGAAATCGATGATCGCATCGCGCACATTGTCGAGATGCTGCCCCATCAACCGGCGCGACATTTCTGGATCGTTGCCGGTCACTGCGTGAAGCAGGTCCAGATGCTCCGATGCGCCGGGCAGGAGGCGATGGGGAATGCGCGAAGTGTTGAAGATATGGGTCCGCCGCCGGAGATCGCGGATCGCGGAGACGACCATCGGATTGCCGGCCGCCTCGGCAATCGTGCCATGCACCATTTCGTCGACAGCCCAATGATGGGCGGGCGTGATGACGGTCACGCGCAGCAGTTCGTCGATCGCGACCTCGACGGCCTTGGCCTGTTCGACGGTAATGCGCCCGGTCGCGCGGGCGGCTGCCTCGACCTCGAGGATGCGCCTGAGGTCGAGTAGGCTCACATAGCTTTCGACGCTGACGTCCGACACGACGAGAACGCGTCCGTGACGCCGTGAGACGAGTGATTCAGCCTCCAGACGGCCGAGCGCTTCGCGGACAGGCGTGCGCGAGATTGATAGCATCTCAGCCAGCCGTCTCTCTTGCAGGACGGCGCCGGCCTGGAGTTTGCCCGAGAGCATCAGCTCAAGGATTTGCATATAGGCGAATTCGCTGAGACTGACCTCTGCGCTGCCCGCAGTCGAACGCTCGCGCGCCTCCTGAACGGGTATGACCAGATCCATTCCATGCCCCTCGCTTTGTCGTTTGGTAGACCATCGATATACCAAATGTCAATGATCCCGCTTTTTGACCCCAATCGGCAATTTGTGCGGGTTTACGGGCGTCATGCTTGACGGCTTGCGTGTGCCGTTGGTATTCCAATGGAACACCTAAAACGAACCCATGAAATGGGACAGGCGGAGAACAGAATGGCCATTCAACCTTGGCGGGCGACCTGCATTCAGATGGGCAGCGTGGTCGCGAGCAACGCGACGAGCCGCGAGGAGGCATGGGCCGTCATCGATGGCAACCTGGCCAACGCCATCGCCATGATCGAAGCCGCCTGCGCCGGCCCGACCCCGCCGCGTCTCGTCGTGCTGCCGGAATTCGCTTTTCAAGGGCCGCCGCGCGCGACCCCGGTCGATGTCTGGATCGAGCGGGCCTGCGCCACGATCCCCGGCCCGATCACGGATCGTCTCGCCGAGGTCGCCCGCCAACTCGACATCTACATTGCCGGCAATCATTTCGAGGTCGATCCGCTCTGGCCGGATCGCTATTTCAACTCGTCGTTCCTGCTCGACCCGAAGGGTGAGGTGATCCTACGCTATCGGCGTATCAACACGGCAAGCTGGACGTCGCCCCACGATATTCTTGACGCCTATCGCGCCGCCTATGGCGAGGATGGCATTTTCCCGGTTGCCGATACCGAACTCGGACGTCTCGCGATCTTCCCCTGTGGCGAGATCAGCGTGCCCGAACTGTCGCGCGTGCTGATGCTGCGCGGCGCCGAAGTACTGCTGCATCCTTCCAATGAACCGATCGGGCCGAAGGCCGAGGCGGCCAAGATCTGCCGGGCGGCCGAGAATATGTGCTATCTGATCAGCACCAATGTCGCCGGCGGCATCGGCTTCTCGCTCTCCGGCGACGAGAAGGGCGGCCATTCCCAGATCATCGATTTCAACGGCAATTACCTGGCCTTCGATGGCGAGGCGCAGGAAAGCATCTCCGTGACGGCGATGATCGATATCGAGGCGCTTCAGGCCGCGCGGCGCGACACTGGCATGGGCAACGGACTGCTCCGCCAGCGTCTGGAAATGTACAAGTCGCACTATGCGGCGGCCGAGCTCTATCCCGCCAATGCGCTGGCCGAAACGCCGATCCAGACGGTCGCGGACCTGGTTCCGGTCCATGAGCGCGCGATCGCCAATGCCGAGGCCGCAGGCGTCCTGCGCGCCGACTGACGTCTCACATACCAGCAGGATTGGAGCGCGCCTTATGATTACGGGAACGGGCGCGAGCGCCCATCCTGCCGGGACCTCGATCGTCCGCGGCCGGCATATACTGACGCGGGCGCTCGACGACGATATCGTCGAGACCCTGGACGATGCCGCGATCCTTCAGGTCGATGGCCGGATCGCGGCCATCGGTCCGTTTGCCGATATCTCCGCTTCGCATCCCGGCATCGAGATCATCGGTAATGCCGATAGTCTTGTCATTCCGGGGCTTGTCGACAGTCATCACCATGTCGGCATGACGCCGGTGCAACTCGGCAGTCCCGACCTGCCGCTCGAACTCTGGTTGACGCACCAGATCCGGCATCGCGGCCCCGATCCCTATCTCGATACGCTCTATTCGGCCTTCGAATTGATCGCCTCCGGCGTCACGGCGGTCCAGCATCTCGGCCGCATGATGCCGGCGCCGGTCACGGGCTGGCCCGAACATGCGAGCGCCGTGATCGCGGCCTATCGCGATATCGGCATGCGCGTCAGCTATGCCTGCTGCAATCGCGACCAGCACCGCCTTGTCTATGCCGACGATGATGTCTTCATCGCCACGCTGCCAACGGGCCTGCGCGAGGAGGCATCGGCATTTTTGAGGCGGACCCATTTCCGGCTCGAGGATTTCGAGACCGACTATCTCCAGCCGATGATCGAGCGCTTCGGCGCGCGAAGCGACCCTTTGGTCCGCCTCTGGCTGGCGCCGATCAATCTCGAGCGTGCATCCGATCGCCTACTCACTCTGACGTCGGAATGGGCGCGGAAATACGGGATCGGCATCCATCTGCATCTGTCGGAAACGCCCTATCAGAAGGAATTCTCGCGCCGGCGGTTCGGCAAGTCCTCGGTGGCGCATCTCGCCGATATCGGTTTTCTCGGCCCGCATTTGACGCTCGGGCATGGCACATGGGTCGATGAGAACGACCTCGACCTGATCCACGGCCATGGCGTTTGCATCTGCCACAATGCCAGTTCGAACCTGCGACTGCGCAGCGGCATCGCGCCGGTCAAGGAATTCCTCAAGCGCGGAATCCCGGTTGCGCTGGGCATCGACGAAGCAGGACTGAACGATGATCGCGACATGCTGCAGGAGATGCGGCTGGTCAAGCATCTGCATTGCGTTCCCGGCCTCTATGAAACACCGCTGACGCCGGCCCAGATCTTCCGCATGGCGACCGAGAACGGCGCCAACGCGACGGGCTTCGGTGCCGATATCGGTTCGATCGCCATTGGCAAGCGTGCCGATCTGGTCGTTCTCGACTATGCCGGCATGACGCGGCCGTTCACCGCCGACACGGTCAGCCCGGTCATGACGTTGATCCATCGCGCAAAGACCGAGCACGTCACGGCCACGATGATCGAGGGCCGGGTCGTCTATCGCGACGGCCGCTTCACCTTTGTCGATCGGGAGGCGGTGTTCGCGGCGCTTGGTGCCGATCTCGATCGCCCCGATCGTCCTGACGAGTTGGCGCGCGCCGGATTCTCGCGACGCATCCTGCCCTTCATCGAGGATTTCTACCGCGACTGGGACCTGCCGGAGCCGACGCCCTGGTACCGGCTCAACGGTCGTTGATGCACGCGCGGGGCGGTCTGGACCGGGCCACCCGCGCTCCGGACCCACGCCTGGGACGCCTCGTGCCTCGCCGACATCGCACAATATGACGGCGCATGGCGCTGCGGAATTTGTTTCGCGGCGAAGCTAAAGACTGAGTTTCGTTTTCCAATCATGGACTTGTCGACGGTTGTTCAGTCCTCGGGGACTGCCGGCCATCGAGGCTTTTTGCCTATCTAATAGGCGGTCAATGATCTTGCTCAATGTTGCGACAAAGCTGATTGACTCAAGATATTCCCTTGGCATACCGTCTGAATGCCAACACCGAGAGGGTAGGACGGGGAATGCAAATGATGAACAAATTCATGCGGGCAGCAGCGCCGCTCGCAGCGCTGGCGATGATGGGCGCCGTGAGCCTTTCGCCGGCATTGGCGCAGGATCTCAAGAAGGTTCACCTGCGGCTGGCCTATATCACCGGCGGCGTCGACGCCCCGATGTTCGTGGCCGCCGCCAAGGGCTATTTCAAGGAGCAGGGGCTGGACGTCGAGATCGTCGACGGCAATGGCAGCACCGGTACGATCCAGGCAGTCGGCAGCGGTGACTTCGATATCGGCATTGCCGGTCTCGGCGCGACGGCGCAGGCGCAGCAGGCCTCCGGCGCCAACGACATCATCGCCGTGGCCGGCCTCCTGCAGAAGGATCCATCGTCGATCGTCTCCCTCAAGGGCTCGGGCATTCTCAAGCCCAAGGATATCGAGGGCAAGCGCTTCGGCACCGACGCGGGCAACCTCCAGGACGGCATGATCACGGCCTTTGCGGAAGCGAACGGCATCGACATGTCGAAGGTCGAGACGATCATCATCAATACCGGCGAGCAGGTCGCGCTGCTCAAGGGCGATATCGATTTCGTCAACGTCTGGGCCAATCCCGACGGCGACAAGATCGGCAAGATCAAGCCGATCGAGACGCCGATCCTCTTCGCGGACTATGGCGTCAACATCCTCGGCAGCAGCGTGATCGTCCGCAAGGACTACCTCGCCAAGAACCCCGACGTCGTCCGTGGCTTCCTCGCCGCGATCACCAAGGGCAAGGCCGATGTCGACAAGGACCCCGAAGGCGCTGCGGACATCATCATGGCTGCCCGTCCGGACTCCGATCGCGAGATCATCCTCGGCGAAATCAAGGTGATGCCAAACTATCGCCAGACCGCGGCGAGCAAGGGCAAGCCCTTCGGCTGGATCGCTCCCGAGGACATTCAGCAGACCATCAGCCTGCTGGAAAAGTACAGCGGCATGAAGCCCGGCCTGACCCCGGCGCTGATCTATGACGGCAGCTACCTGCCTCAGTAGCGGCTGAAATTTGGGCACTGCCGGCCCGGCCGGTGGTGCCCAAATTGCTTTCCTATCGCCATCGAGGCGACGATTTGGAACTGGACGACATGGATCTGGGATTGAAGGACAGGCACGCGATCGTGCTCGGGGCGAGCCAGGGGCTCGGCCTCGGTGTAGCGCGCGCGCTGCTTGGAGAGGGCGCCAGCGTCACGCTCGTCGCGCGGTCCATGGAACGGCTGACGGCCGCGCGTGCCGACTTGCCCGCTGACGAACAGGCACGCTGCGACCTCGTCGTGGCCTATCTCGGCGAGCCCGGGGCGGTCGATGCGATCCTGGATGGGGCGCAGCGAGACGGCCGTGTGGTCGATATACTGGTCAACAATTCCGGCGGCCCGCCGACCGGATTGCCGAGCGGCGTCTCCGTCGACGAGATGAGCCGACAGTTCGACAAGATGGTCCAGCCGATCATGGCCCTGACTCTCGCGCTCTTGCCCGGCATGCGGGCGCGCAAATGGGGGCGGATCATCACGATTGCCTCCAGCGGCGTCATCCAGCCCATTCCGCATCTGCCGATCTCGAATGCGCTGCGTTCCTCGCTGGTCGCCTTCATGAAGACCCTTGCGGGTGAAGTTGCGGCGGATGGTGTGACCGTCAACGTGATGGCACCCGGACGCATCGCGACCGCCCGCACACAGTCGATCGACAGCGCCCAGGCGAAGCGGTCCGGACGCAGCGAAGACGAGATCACCAAAGAATCCGCCTCATCCATTCCTGCCGGTCGCTACGGCACCGTCGAGGAATTCGGCGCCGTCGCCGCCTTTCTCGCCAGCGCGCCCGCGAGCTACGTGACCGGAAGTGTCATCCGGGTCGATGGCGGCGCTATCCGCTCGATCTAGGCCGCGTCACGGACGGAAGAGATCAGGCCCTCGGGGCAACAGAGGAGACCGGCCGAAAGGTCGTCCGCACCACATGAATGTCATGCCAGCACCGCGCGCCATGAACAGTGCCGCCGAGTCCTATATCTCCATTTCGGGCGTCTCCAAGACGTTCAATGGCCGTCAGGGCGAAGTCCACGCGCTGAAGGACATCAACCTCAATATCAAGCCGGGCGAATTCGTTTCCGTGCTTGGGCCGAGCGGCTGCGGCAAGAGCACGCTCATGATGCTCGTCTCCGGCCTGCTGCCGGTCAGCACCGGCCGCATCATGGTCGGCAAGAAGCATATCGACAGCCCGAATGCCGATGCGGGCATCGTGTTCCAGCAGGATGTGCTGCTCGAATGGCGCACCGCGCTGCAGAACGTGATGATGCAGGCCGAGATCCGGAAGGGCGATCTGAAGCAGGCGAAGGAACGCGCGCTGCAATTGCTCAAGATGGTTTCGCTGCAGGGGTTCGAGAATTCCTATCCGAAGGAACTCTCCGGCGGCATGCGCCAGCGTGTCTCCATCTGCCGCGCCTTGCTGCATCATCCCCCGCTGATGCTGATGGACGAGCCCTTCGGCGCGCTGGACGCGATGACGCGCGACCAGTTGCAGATCGATCTGCTGCGCCTCTGCTCCGACAACGACATGACGGTGCTCTTCATCACCCACTCGATCTCGGAGGCGATCTTCCTCAGCGACCGCGTCGTGGTGATGTCGCCCCGCCCCGGGCGCATCGAGCGGATCATCGATATCGACCTGCCGCGTCCGCGCCGCCTCGCCATGCGCGAAGACACACGCTTCATCGAATATACGCGCGAGCTCACCCAGATCTTCAAGGGTCTCGGTGTCTTCCGGGAGGAGTATTGAGCCATGTCGATCGCCGCTGAAACGCCAGTCGTGCCCAAGGTCAATCTCCTCAATCGCCTGCTCGCCATGGTGCCGCCTGCGCTCTGGTCCGTGATTGTGCTGGTCGTCGTGTGGGAGCTTGCGGTCAAGGTCGCCGAGATCCCCAATTATGTGTTGCCGGCGCCTTCGGCCATCCTGGTCGAATTCGGCGCCTACTGGCATCGGCTGTTGCCCAACGCCATGGTGACCGCCGGCGAGGTCGTGTTCGGCTTTCTCTGCGCCGTCCTGATCGGCGTGCCGCTCTCGGTCTTCATCACCTATTCCCGCTTCATGGAGCGGTCGATCTATCCGCTGATCGTCGCCTCGCAGACCGTGCCGAAGGTGGCGATCGCGCCGCTTCTGCTCACCTGGTTCGGCTATGGCCTCGCGCCCAAGATCGTGATCGTGGTGCTGCTCTCCTTCTTTCCCATCGTCATCAATTCGGTGATGGGGCTCAAATCCGCGTCGCGCGAGATGATCTATCTGGCACGCTCCATGGGTGCGTCGGGCTGGCAGCAATTCTGGAAGTTCCGCCTGCCGCAGGCGCTGCCGAGCATGTTCGCCGGCTTCAAGCTCGCGACCGTTCTATCGGTGATCGGCGCCATCGTCGCGGAGTTCATCGGCGCCGATAAGGGGCTCGGCTATCTGATCCTGGTCGCGGGCTCCAGCTTCAACATCACGCGCCAGTTCGCGGCCATCATCCTCATCACCATCATCGGCATCGTCTTCTTCATGGTGATCGAGCGGCTCGAGCGTGTCGTCATCCCGTGGCGCCATCGCGGCCCGTCCGAAACGGACGCCTGACCAGCCGGCCGCCGGGCGGCCGTGCATCGAAATTCTGGGAGAATACAATGAACAACAAGCTCGACGAGCGCGCGAGCGGCGTCTTCGTCATCGCAGTCACGCCTTTTACTGATGATGGCCGGATCGACGAGGCGAGCATTGACCGGGTGGTGGAGTTCTACCTCGAAAAGGGGGTGAGCGGCATTACGGTGCTTGGCATGATGGGTGAGGCGCACAAGCTCACCTCCGACGAGAGCCGCCTGGTGCTCGACCGCTACATGAAGCGCGTCAACGGCAGGGTGCCGGTCGTGGTCGGCGTTTCCGCCGCCGGCACGGATCCGCTGGTGCAATTCGCGGATGAGGCGATGGGGCAGGGCGCGGCGGGCCTCATGCTCGCCCCGGTGCCGACGGTTCGCACCGAAGAGCAGATCTACGGCTATTTCAGCGAAGTCCTCGATCGCCTCGGTGACGCGCCCGTCGTGCTGCAGGACTTCCCCCTGGTCACCAACGTCAACATTTCGGTCGGGACGATCCGCCGGATCGTCGATCGCTATCCGAATGTCGTGATGTTCAAGCACGAGGATTGGCCGGGCCATAACAAGCTCAGCCGCCTGCTCGCCGCCGAGGGGCGGAAGATCAGCATCCTCGTCGGCAATGGCGGGCTCTATTTGCCGCAGGAATTGCGGCGCGGCGCACACGGCGCCATGACGGGGTTCGCCTATCCGGAGATGCTGGTCGAGGTCTGCGCTCATTTCGCGCGCGGCGAGGCCGAACAGGGCGAGGATCTCTACGACATCTATCTTCCGCTGCTGCGCCATGAGGCCATGCCGGTCATCGGCATCGCGCTGCGCAAGGAGATGCTGCGCCGACGCGGCGCCATCGCCTCGGCCCATGTGCGCTCGCCCGGCCCGCGCCTGAACGCGGAAGACCATCGCGAGCTCGACTCCCTGAATGGGCGGCTGATGCGTCGCCTGGCGCAGAGCGGCGCGTCGCTGGCGCGTGCGGCCTCTTGAGGGCCCATTGAAGATCGTCGTCATTGCCGGGTGTGACCCGGCAATGACGATCTTGCTTTGAGGATGTCGTCTGGCGAGGGGCGCTAAAGGTCGAGGACCAGCCGGTCCGTCTTGGCGCCTGAACAGCAGATCATGATCAGCTTGTTGGAGGCGCGCTCGCGCGCCGAAAGCACATTGTCCTTGTGATCGGGGACGCCTTCGATCACGCGGGTTTCGCATGTGCCGCAGACGCCTTCGCGGCAGGAATGGGCGACGCGCACGCCGGCTTCCATCAAGACATCCATGATCGTCTTGCCGGCCGAAACGGTGAATTCCCTCTGGCTGCGCTTGAGAATGATCTTGAACTCGCCCGTCGGCTTGGCGGCCGTACCGACGAAATGCTCGACGTGGACATAGTGGTCCGAGCGCCCGGCCGCAGCGTCCTTGAAGGCGGCGATCATCGGGGTGGGGCCGCAGCAATAGAGATGCGCATCGGCCGGCACGTCGGCGATGCGTGCCGCCACGGCCATGACGCTACCCGCCTCCTTGTCGACATGCAGATGCACGCGACCGGGCTGAACTGCTTCCAGGCGCGCGAGTTGCGCCAGGAACGCGGCATTGGCGCGATCGCGCACGGCATAGAAGAGGCGCCATGGTCGGCCGATGGCCTCCAGATGGCGGATCATGGCGAGGATCGGCGTGATGCCGATACCTCCCGCGAAGAAGACGCTTTCGCTCGCGGTCTCGACCAACGGGAAGCTGTTGCGCGGCGGCATGACCGAGAGGATCTCGCCAACCCGCAACGTCTCGCAGAGATAGGCCGAGCCGCCTCGACTTGCCGCATCGCGGTTGACTGCCACGACATAGCGGTCGCCGTCGCTCGCCGCATTGATCAGCGAATAGCTGCGCGAGAGTTCGCCCGGCAAAGCGAGATCAATGTGTGCGCCGGGCGTGAAGGGCGGCAGCGCAGAGCCGTCCGGTGCGCGGAGCTCGATCGAGCGGATCGTCTCGGCTTCGAAGCGGATCGCCTCGACGCGGAGCTGTAGCGGGCCGGATTCGGCCACGCTCGATGGCAGGTGAAGGGGATCCGACGCGAGGCTCGCGTCGGATCGATCTTTGATGGCGGTCGTCATTCGGCGGCAAAGAGCTTCGGCCGATAGCCCTTGATGGCGGCCATCTTCTCTTCATAGCCGTCGAGCCAGTCGGTGCCATGGGGCACGACGATGTCGCCGCCGCGCGCGTCGCGGCAAAGCTCCGGGTGATCGACAACGTCGGGCAGCTTGCCGGTCTCCGCAAATTCCTTCGCGGCGTCGAGCATGACGCGGCGCGTCAGGATGACCATGCGGTCGCTGGCCGCCAGATGCTCCATGGTGCGATCGACGATCGGCCCCATGCTCTCCTGGATCGCCTGGTCCTGCAGAGGAACGCCGACAATGCCGGTGTAGCTGTCGCCATTGCGCTGCCATTCGCGATCGATGCCATAGTCGTTGGAGGCATCCTTCACCGGACGCCAGCGGCCCTTCCAGTCGGTCGTGGTCGGCAAATATTCGAGCGGACGCGCGAGGCCGCCAACCAGCGTACCATCCTTGTATTTCAGGTTCTTCCTGCGCCCATTGATCCGGCCGAGGTCGATGTTGAAGATCATCGTGCTCTCGTCGTCGATCGGGACCCAGGCGTTGACGGTGACGTTGTCATCCATCAGCCCCGAGGGGTAGGTCACCCAGATGGGGAAGATATAGCTCGCGAAGCGATGGTGCTCGGTGCCCTCATAGGCATTGCGCTGCGCGGAGTACATGGTGCCGAACGGCATGACGGAGACGTTGATCTTGGGCGCCTTCTCGGTGACCGTGAAGGCCTCCGGATCGCTCAGGTCGAGCTTCTCGCCGTCGATGCCGCCGACATGCAGGAAGCCGAGATGCGAGGTGTCGACGTCTCCCTCCAGCGCCTGCATGTAATTGCAATCGCGGTGGGTGAGCGCGATGTTGCCGTCATGGCCCTCGCCCATGATCGCCTCGATCTCGGGCAGTGGCGGCGGGTTTTCCTGGCGCTCGCCCATATAGGCAAAGACGAGCCCACCGGATTCCTGAACGCGGTAAGCGATCGCCGGGGTTCCCGCCGGATATTTGGACTTATCCTCGAGATTGGGCTGGTCGAGGCACTTGCCGGTCACGTCGAATTTCCAGCCATGATAGGCACAGCGTATGCCGCCCAGCTCGTTGCGGCCGAAGAAGAGCGATGCGCAGCGATGCGGGCAGCGATGGTCGAACACGCCGACGCGCCCTTCGCTGTCACGGAAGGCGACGAGCTTCTCTCCGAGGATCATCAGGCGAACCGGATCACCATCGGCCTTGAGTTCGGAGGAAAGGCAGACGGGCATCCAGAACTGACGGAAGAAGTTGCCCATCAGAGTGCCTTTGCCAACGCGGCAAAGCTGTTCGTTTTCTTCGGCGGTGATCATCGTGGTGGTCTCCTGGGCTCAGTTCGTCAGGGGCTGCAGCACGCGCAGCTTTTCGAGATTGGCGCGCGCGATCGCGACGCTTTCGCGCGTCTGCGCTGTGTCGGTCATCGGCGACGAGAGAAAATGGTTGGCGGGGTAGAACTCCGCGCTCGCGTAATAGGGACGGTACATCTCGAAGCGCGCCCGCAGCAGCGGGTTGTGCATGCCGGTATCGGCGCGTCGATCGGTACGTAGCGCCTCGATATCGATCATGCCGGTAACGCCGACGCCTTCGGACGCATCCTCCTGGAACGCGATCGTATTGCCGTGATGGTCGAGAATGTGCGAGCGGCCGCCCATGATCGTATTGTCGGGCGAGAAGCCGATCGGGCCGGCAACGTTGGCGCTGACGAGGTAGCACATGTTCTCGGTCGCGCGCCCGACCTTGGCGGCCTCCTGGCCGACCGTATATTTCGAGTTGGTCGGATGCAGGATCACCTCAGCGCCCTGCATCATGAAGACGCGCGCGACCTCCGGAATATTGATTTCGCCGCAAGGAATGACCGCAAGCCGGCCAAGCTCGGTTTCCACGACGGGGAACACCTGCTCCTGCGGCGTCGCGGCCATGTAGTCGGCCATGAAGTCGTGCGGCGAGGGGAAGGCGGCGGTGTTGATGCGGCGATAATTGAGGATCACCTCGCCGTTGCGGTCGATCAGGAACGACGAATTGAAATAGCGCCCCGGCCACTCCGTCGGCGCCTCGAACATGTTGCCGGCAATGTAGATCTGCTCGCGCCGGGCCAGTTCCTGCAGCGGTTCGGTCAGCGGACCGGGAATGGTCGAACAGGCCCGATCGATCCATTCGCGCACATGCATCTGCAATGGTGGGCCCTGCAGCGCGAATTCGGGGAAAACAACGAGATCGGGCTTCAGCGGCGAAGCGCAGGCCTCTCCGATCAGGCGCATCAGGCGATCGAGGTTCCGGAGCATGAGCGCTTTGGCGGCAGCGTCGTCCGGCGCCTGCGTCGCGCGTTCGCTGCGCATCTGGATGCTGGTCGCGCGCCAGGGCTTTATGGGCATGGGAAGACCTCTATGCGATCGGCGGACTAATTGCACGCCATTGGTATACCAATAGCTAATAGCCAAGCCGTCTCGAATTGCAAGCCCCAGTGACGAAGGTTCTGCTGAAAACGCGGGCAGGGGTGTGTCGTGCGCGAATTGTCGGCATGATTGCATCGACAGGCGCCAAATCGAGGGATCTCCTGGAATACCGTAGTTATCCCTAGTGTCTTCCAACGGCGCACAGTGAGATATATGACTGCCTCGCAAAGCTGGGAGATAGGCGCTTGGGCGAAATCGATGAATTGGTTCTGGATGTCGCGGGATCGGCAGACCGTCCCAACCTCACGGAACAGGTCTATGAGCAACTGATCGACCTTTTGATCCGGGGCGAGCTCAGGCCGGGCGACGTGATTACCGAGCGGCGCATGGCCGAACAGCTCAACGCGTCGCGCACGCCGATCCGCGAGGCTTTGGGGCGGCTCGAGGCGGAAGGACTGGTCTACAAGCAGCCCAATCGCGGCGTCACCGTCAGTCCGTTCTCAACCGAAGCCTTTGTCGAGATCCTGAATGTGCGGCAGTTGCTGGAGGCGGAAGCCGCAAGGCTCGCCGCCGGTCGCATCCCGCCTGAACGGCTCGCCATCATCCGCGCCGCCCTGGAGAAGATCGCCAAGAACCCCAAGCCGACCTTGAGCGACATCTGGGAGGTCGACGACCTGCTGCATGGCGAGATCGCCGACACGGCCGGCAACGTGCTCATGGCCTCGATGATTCGCGACCTCCGGCGCCGGACCCATATCTTCAACGCCTCGCGCAAGTCCGTGACACCGAGCTTTGGCGTCGAGCAGAACACGCTGTTGCTCGATGCGATCGAGAGCGGCGATGGCGAGCGGGCGCGGGCCGCCATGGCCAAGCACATCGAAGTCGTGAAACTGGCGCTCATCGACCGGCTGTCCGGCGCCATTCGCTAGGGCGTCAGCGCGGCGGACGGGCGACAAACTGGCCGTGCCCGGCCGGCGCCGTGATGGACGTCCCATCCCAGACCTGCCGGCCACGCACGAAGGTCGCGACCGGCGTTGCGGCGAACTCCACGCCATCATAGGCGCTCCAGCCAGGTCCGTCGGCATTGCGCGTTGACTCGTAGACGCCCGGAGTCGGATCGAGCACGGCGATGTCGGCATCAAAACCCGGCGCGAGCCGGCCCTTGTGGGGAAGGCCGAAGAATTTCGCCACCCTGTCGCTGAGAAGATCCGCCGTCATGCGGGCCGCGTCATCGGCACACTTACGGGCCGCTGCACCAGTGAAGAAGGCCGGCAGCAGTGTCTCGAGGCCCGGCATGCCCGCTGCGACGTCGAAGATCGAGGCATTTTGCTTGCGGTCGAGCGGCCAGGCGCTGTGGTCCGACGATACGAACGTGCACCCGCCCGCTTCCAGCACCTCCCAGAGCGCATCCTTCTGCCCCGTGCGGATGGGCGGATTGACCTTGAGCAGCCCGCCGAGGCGCGGCGCGTCGTCTGCCGCATCGAAGAGCAGATAATGCACGCACATTTCGGCGGTCGCGTTCACGCCGCGGTCACGGTAGGAGCGCACCAGGTCGAAGCCGTCGGCGATCGAGATATGCACGATATGGAGATGTGAACCGGTCGCGGCGCCGAGTTCGAGGAAGTTCGCCGTCGCCGTCAGCTCCGCGACCTCGGGTCGGCTGGGGCTGTGGTCGGACGGGCTGGTGCGGCCCTCGGCCCGGAATTTGGCGGCAAGGCTGCGGACGATCTCCTGATCCTCATTGTGCAGCCCTACCGGCAGGCCGGAGCCCCCGAGCGTTTCGAGCAGCAGATGGGTTGCGGCGTTGCCGATGCGCGGGAAGCGATGGGGATGCGCCTCGAACGAGGAGATCTTGAACGCGCAGACACCACCCGCGATCAGCTCTGCAATGTGGTCCGGATCGGGCGTCGTCGGCACCGTGCCGTAGAGGGCGACGTCGCAAACGGCGAGCCGCTCGATCGCGTCGATCTTCCCGGCCAGAATGGCGCCGGTCGTCACGGGATCGGGATCGTCATAGGGCATGTCGACAATGGTCGTGACGCCGCCCATGGCCGCCGCCCGGGTGGTCGGCGCCATCCCGGCAAAGCCGATCTGGCTGCCCGCATGGGTTTGGCCGTCGATGATTCCGGGGAGGAGATAGGCCGAGCCATAGTCGTGGCTGGTCGATGCCATCGGCGCGGCGCCCGTCCCGATTGCGGCGATGCGACCGCCCGAAACGGCGATCCAGCCTCCCTCGACAATGCCGGCGGGAGCCACAACGCGCCCCATCACCACGAGATCGTACATCCTGTTTCCTCTCCGCATGCATGGTGCCAGATGCCGAGTGAATTTCGGCGTGCACATGGAATTCCTATGGTGTACCAATGCCGTGCGAGTTTGGAAAGCCTTGCCATGAATGGCTCAATTCCGGGACGATCGAATGCTGTATGACCTGACCATCCTGTCGCTGCTGCCCAATACGCTGGGCGCAGTGCTGCCGCTCCTGCCGCAGACCTACAAGGATTTTTCGAGCACGGGCCGGCCGCTCGGCTGCTTCTCCTGCGAGTTCGGCGTACTCAACCGCTTCGCCTTCCTGACGGCCTATGAGAATGCGGAGGCACTGGCGGCCGAGCGCGCGCGCCTGATGCAGACGGAAAATCCCTACGGCATCGGCGCTTATCTTGGCGGAATCAGCAGCACGGCCTTCGAGCCGCTTTTCTTCATGGATCCGATCGAGCCGGGCGAATACGGACCCTTCTACGAAATCCGCACCTACACGCTGCAGCCCGGCGGCCTGCCCGAGACGGCGGAGGCCTGGAGCAAGGTCGTCGACCGGCGCAACACGATGTCGAAGCTCCTGATGGTCATGGGTTCGGTCGAAGGCGCGCCGCAGAAAATGGTGCATTTCTGGCCCTACAAGACGATCGAGGACCGCGTGAAGGCACGCGCCCAGGCGAGCAAGGAAGGGATCTGGCCGCCGCCCGGCAGCTCGGCCAGGCTCACCTCGCTGCAGTCGGAACTCTTCGTCGCGACCGGGTTCTCGGATCTCAAATAGCCATCGCCAAATCCAGCGCCGTTGCCTGCGGAGGCGCGGCGCCTTTCTCCATCAGGTCTAGAAATGTCGATATCCGAGCGGCTCGCCAGCCTCGCCATCGTCCTGCCGCGCCCGCCGGCACCAGTTGGCAATTTCACGCCGGCCGTTCGGACCGGCAATCTGCTGTTCATCTCGGGATTGGCTCCGGCCGACGCCGAGGGCCGGCCCATCGTCGGCAAGGTCGGGGCCGATTTCACGGCCGAGGAGGCGCAGGGCTTTGCGCGTCTCGTCGGGCTGAACCTGCTCGCCGTCATCGAGGCTGAACTCGGGAGCCTCGACCGCGTGAGCCGGATCGTCAAGCTCCTCGGTATGGTCAACACGACGCCGGATTTCACCCGGCATCCGTTCGTCATCGACGGATGCTCGAACCTCTTCGGCGAGGTCTTTCCCCAGCTCGGCCGCCATGCACGTTCGGCGGTCGGCGTGGCGTCGCTGCCATTCGGCATTCCGGTGGAGATCGAGGCCGTGATCGAGTTTCGCGACTGATCGGAGAACGCACCGGGGCGACGTGCGCCGGCACTTTCTCTCTTCTCGGCTACGCCTCGGCCAATCCCATCGAGGGGAGCCAATATGGGGCTCCCGCCTTGTCCCGGGCGCGGTCCATGCGGGCGAGCAGCGCGACGCCTTCGAGCGCGACGTCGATTGCGGCGTTGTGGCCGGCACCGGCCTTGAAGACCTCGCCGGTCGCGATGTTGTCGGCGACAGAGCAGACCGAGCCGCCGCGCTTGCCGAAGAGGGTTGCGAGCGTGACGATGCCGGATGCCTCGCGATCGCCGTTCAGCACGCCCGTGCGACGGCACTCGTCGACGACCATGGCGTTTTGCGGCCTGAGATAGCCGCGCACGGATGGCCTTCCGCCACCGATGAAATCGGAATCCGATGAGCGCGTGAGGCCGATATGGTAACGCGCGCCAAGCGCCTGCGCGGCCTCGGCGAGCGCCATCACGACATCCGGGCTGCAGACTGCCGGCCAGCCCCCATCGACATAGGTGGCCGAGAGGCCATCGGCGCGGACAATGCCCTTGGCGATGACCAGATCGCCGGGGCGGACCTGTTCGTTCGTGCCACCGGAGCCGCCGACGCGCAGATAGGTCGAGGCCTTGGTGTGTTCGAGAAACTCGACCATGCAGAGCTCGGCCTCGGGCGAGCCCGAGCCGCCGGAGATCGCAGTGACATGCGCGCCCTTGTAGTGGCCCGACCAGGTCGTGAACATGCCCGTCTTGCCGACGAGGACCGGATCTTCCAGCCGCTGGGAAAGCTGCGTCGCCGGATCATCGTCATAGGCGCAGAGCGGATCGCGCACGAAGACCAGGACGTAGTCGCCGACCTTTTCGGGATCGATGCCGGTCAAGGCGGGCTTGCCGTCGATCATCAGGCCTTCCAGGGGCACGTTGTCGCGATATTTGTAGTTTCCCCAGGTCTCGCGGTTCACGGCGGGAAGGTGGTCATACTTGCTCATGGGCGCGTCGCTTCCCTATTGGCCGACGAACTGGATCTGGAACTGCCGGCTGCGGGGCCCATCGAACTCCCAGAAATAGATCTTTTGCGAATGGCCGAGGCCGAGCTTGCCGCCCTCGAAGAAGAAGGAGCGCGAATGGCCGACGATCGCCGCCTTCACATGGGCGGAGGCATCCTGAGGCGTATCGTATTGATGCTTGAAATCGATCCGCGTCGGCACGATCCGGTTGATCTCGTCATGCACGTCCTCGAGACCGAGCGGGTCCCAGGGTGACATGACCGTGAGGCTCGCAGTCGAGTGCGGGATCGAGACGAGCAGGATGCCGTCCGACAGGCCCGATTCGGCGAGCGCCGCCTCGACCTGCGGCGTGATGTCGATGAGGCCGTTTCTGTCCGTCGACAGCTTGTAGGTCTTGACCATGTCTTCTCTCAATCGAGCTCGATGGGACTGTTGCGGACGATCGTCGCGCCTTGGGCACCAGCCCAGAGGCCGGCATGGCCGCGATAGTGCTTGGCGCCGATAGCGTGCGCCCAAAAGGCCGCGACCAGGGTCGCCGGAACGGTCTGGACGATCGGCGCAAAGAGCTCCGAGGTCGCCGGCAGAAGCAGGAGCCTGTCAGCTGGAGCGAAATCCGGATCGTCGGTCGCGACCAGGAACGGGCGCTGGATCATGGTGAGCGTATCGACCAGTTCCTTGGCCCGTGTGCGCGACAACGCCTTGGCCGGCGCAAACAGGATCGCCGGCACACTGGCCGGGTTGTCGACGAAGAAGTCGAGATGGTGGAATTCTTCGGCGTCCTGTGGTGTCGCATGGACGCCAGCGGCCTCGACCAGCTTCGCCGCCGCGAAGGAGGCCGTGCCGAAGGAGGGGCCGCTGCCGATGAAATTGGCTGCGTGGAAGCCAGCCCAGCCGCCCACGGTGCGCTCCACGATCGGCTCCAGCTTCTCCGAAAGGCCGGAGAGGCCAATCGAAAGGTCCGTCAGCTCTTTGCGCAGCGCATTGGCCTCGTCCATCGTCTTGGTCATCAGCACCTCGGCGATGCGGATGCCGAGGAGATAGGCGCCGAGCAGCGAGGCGACATAGGAGCGCGTGCCGGGCGCCGGCGCACCGGACGGCACGGCGACGTTCAGCACGCGTTCACAGGCCTTGCCCAGGCGGCTGTCATTGTTGGCCGTCAGCGCCAGCGTCAGCGCGCCAAAAGCCCGAAGCCGGGTCGCCGCCTCGACGACGCGAGCGCCCTCGCCGGAATTGGAGAGGGCAACGACCAGGATGCCGCGATTGCGCCCGCTCTCACGGGCAACGCCGTGGTCGATATAGCGGGAGGCCTCCATCGAGACCATGGGCTGCACCGGCAGTCCGGTCCAGGCACGGATCGCCGGCGCGGCCGCGACCGCGGCAAAGAAGGAATCGCCGGAGCCAGTCAGGATGATCTGGCGGATGCCGTAGATCTCGGGCGTGGTGAGAAGCAGGCGGGCGCGCGCCTCGATCGCCATCGTCTCCGTCTTCACCAATTCGCCGAGACTGCGGATCTGGCTCAGGAAATTGTCGCGCTGTTCTGTCATCTCGAACTCGTTTCGTTGAAACTGAGGGCAGGGCTCGCCTCGCGGCGATCGATTTCGGTGGTCGCTGCGAGGGCGGCAAGCCCTGCGCGCTCGCGCGGATTAGCGGGGCCATATTGCGCAAGCGCACGGGCTGCGGAAGCGGCCGCGCAGCGCGCTGCATGTTCGAGGTCGCCGGGCTTGAGGCACCAGCCGGCCAGGAAGCCACCGCAGAAGGCATTGCCGCCACCGGTCACGTCGATGACGGGGGTAGGGGGAGGGCGCAGCCGGAGCTGGCGGTGGGCATCGCCGATCAACGCCCCTTCCCCGCCCATGCGCAGCACCACGGTCCGGGCGCCCGCGCGATTGAGTTCGCGCAGGATCGCATCGGGATCATCTATGCCGAGAATGCCACGCGCCTCGGTCAGATTGAGTGAGAAAATGTCGACAGACGGCAGGATGGCACGGATGGCCGGCCAGTGCCGGATCTCGGCGACATCGCCCTGCAATTCCCAAAGCGTCGTGCCGAGATCACCGCGCCGCGTCTCATAGCTCGCCCAGAATTCCGGCCAGAGATTGCGGAAGATGTAGGTTCCAGCAGCGGGGAGCAGGGCAGCCGGAATCTCGTCCGGCGTCAGCTCCATGCCGGCGAAATGGTCGGGACCATAGGCCGGCGTCTCGGTGCGCTCGCCATCTTCGAAATAGACCAGCCTTGACTGGATCGTGTGCTTGTCGCGCACGATCTCGCCTTCGGTCCTGAGGCCGAAATCGCGCAGTCGACCGCGCGTGACCTTTTCAAGGTCGCTGCCGACGCCGGTGATCATGGCGACCTCGGGCCACCAGAAGGCGGCTGCGGTCGCGGCATAGACGACTGCGCCGCCGAGCGTTGCCGGATGGTGCGTGCCATCGGCGAGCCAGAGATCGTCGATGATCAGATTGGTCATGGCGAGGATCGGCAAGGTCATTTGACGGCTCCAGAGGTGAAGCCTTCGACAAATTTCTTCTGGAACATGGCGTAGAGGATCAGGACCGGAATGGTGAGGGCGGTGAGGGCTGCGAGCAGGCGGGGCCAATCGATGGATTCGCGGTGGAAGAAGTTGAGCAGGCCCACGGGGACCGTCGCGCTCGCCGGATCGCGCAGGAAGACGAAGGCGAGGTAGAGATCGTTCCACATGCCCATTGCCTGGATGATGACGACGGAGAGGAAACCGGGCAGCGTCATGGGCAGGATGACATGGCGCAGGATCGAGAGCGGGCCGGCGCCGTCGATCCGCGCGGCTTCCTCCAGCTCCACCGGCACGCTCATGAAATAGCCGCGCAGCAGGAAGACCGACATGCCGAAGCCACCAACGGCATAGATGCAGGCGAGGCCGAAGAACGAACCGAGCAGGCCGAGCGAGCGCAGCACGACGAAGAGCGGGATGGTGAGAATGTCGGGCGGCACCATCATCGTCATCAGGATCAGCGCGGCGATCGCTTCGCGTCCGCGAAACTTGAAGCGCGCGAGCGCGTAGGCCGTGGTCGATGCGGTGAACAGCAGGATCAAGAGGCCGAGCGCGACCACGATCAGGCTGTTCCAGACATAGTCGCCCACCTTCGCCACCACGAAGGCGTCGGCATAGTTGCGGAACATCCAGGCGCGGGGGAGGCCCCAGGCATTGGTGTAGAATTCCGGCTTCGACTTCAACGAGCCGAAGATGATCCAGACCACGGGGCCGAGCGCCTGGACAGCGGCGATGACCAGCGCGGCGTAGCCTAACGTCTGGCCGAGCGGCGGCATTGCGACTCCACGGCCGGCACCGATGCGGGGCGTGGCGGCGAGCACGTCAGACATTGGCGCGCCCGCCCTTCGAGGCGGCGACATAGACGAAGCTGATCACCGCGATGATCGCGAACAGGATGTAGCCCATGGCCGCGGCGCGATCGAAACGGCCGAACTGGAACGCCTCGTTATAGAGATGCGTGACCACGACATCCGTGCCGAAGCCGGCGCGGGTCAGCACCCAGACGACATCGAAGGACCGCACGAAGGCGCCCATCAGCGCGAGCAGGGTCGAGACGAAGAGGATCGGCTTCAATTGCGGCAGCGTCACATTGCGGAAGCGAGCCCAGGCATTGGCGCCGTCGAGGCGTGCCGCGTCATAGAGCGAGGGGTCGATGGTCTGCATGCCGGCGAGAAAGATCAGCATGTGCAGGCCCGACCAGCGCCAGACCTCGACCAGCGCGACGGTCACGAGGGCGACGCCCGGCGTCGCGAGCCAGGAGGCTTCGAGCGAACCAAGGCCGAGCGAAAAGAGGATCTCGTTGAAAAGCCCGCCGAAGCGGCGCGCGGAGAGGAAGAACGTCCAGAACGCGCCGATCACGATGATGTTCAACGTGACAGGCAGGAACAGGATCGTTCGGACAGCGCGCGAGCCGCGCAAAGGCAGGCTGACGAGGCTCGCCAAAGCAAGCCCGACGACGTTCTTCCCGATCACCACGATGATCGCGAAGATGACGGTATGACCGAGCGCCTGCAGGAAGGACGGGTCGCTCAGAACTTCCCTGTAGTGCGCGAGGCCGGCGAAGGCGCCGACATGCAGGCCGTCGAAATCATGCACGCTGAGCCAGAGGCCATAGCCGATCGGCAGCAGCATGAAGACGAACAGCAGCGCCATGCCGGGGACAAGCAGCGCATAAGGGGTGGCGGACGTGTTCATGGCAATGCAGCGCGCGGTCGGCCCTCTCTCCCGCAAAGCGGGGGAGAGTTGGAGAGGGGGCGTGACGGGCCGTGGTCTGGGATGTCGGAGTTCGAATGCCCGATTGCGGAGCGTGTAAACCCCCTCCCGACCTCCCCCGCAAGCGGGAGAGGGGAAGGAAGAAGCACTTCCGGCAGCAGCGTGAAGATGAAAAACGGCGTCATGCCGGGGACCAGAAGCGTGGTGAGCGAAGGTCTCGCGGCGCGCTCCCCCTTGTGCCGGCATGCAAGGCGCAGCTTCAAGCGGCGTGAGCTGCGGCCAGGCGTCATACCGCCATGCAGCAAACGACGTGCCGGGCCCTCTCTCCCGCAAAGCGGGGGAGAGTTGGAGAGGGGGCGTGATGGGCCGTAGTCTTGGATGTCGGAGTTCGAATGCCCGCGGGCGGAGCGCGTAAACCCCCTCCCGACCTCCCCCGCAAGCGGGAGAGGGGAAGGAAGGGGGGATCTTCGCTCTCCGCCTTTTGCGGAGGGCCGGGGTGGGCGTGGCAGCGCCGATGTTGGGCGCGTCGAAGACAGGCCTTTTCGAAGAGACCGAGCCGGTAACCCCTCGCTAACCCTCCCCACAAGGGGGAGGGGACAAGAGCAGGACGTCACGGTTCGATCGGCTTTCAACACGACCACGGGCCCCTTACTTGCCGTAGACGTAGCCGGCGGCGACCATGGCGTCGAACTTCGCCTGCATGTTGGCCGCGGCCTGCTCCGGCGTCTCGGTTCCGCCCATCATGGACTGCACTTCGCGCTGGATGGTCTCGGTCAACTCGCGCGGCCAGACCCAATCGAGGAACTTGTCGGCCGGCAGATAGCCTTGCAGATCCTTGGAGATCGGGTCGTCCGATCCGGCGACGCCCTTGTGCGAGGTCGCTATCGGCTTCAGCGGATCGAGCAGGATCTTGGCGTTCGCATCCTGAGCCGCAAAGGTCACATAGGCCTTGGCGAGGTCGGGGTTCTTCGAAGACGAGGAGATGCAGAGGCCGCTTTCCGCGCCGCCAAAGGCGACCGGATTGCCCGGCTGGCTCTCATATTTCGGGAACTTGAACACGCCCCACTTGAAGCCGGCATTCGACGCCACGCCGGGAACATCCCATGAGCCGCCGAAATAGGCTGCCGCCTTGCCCGAATAGAACACCGCCTTCATGGCGTCCTCGTCGAGCTCGTTCGACTGCGGATCGAGCAGGCCGTCATCGACCCAGGCGCGCGAGAGCTTCAGCGCCTCGACGCTGACCGGATCGGTGAACTTGGCCTTGCCCTGCAGCAGGTCCTGCACGAAGGCGAGCTGCTTGTTGTCGGTCGTCTCGGCGAGCGAGCTCATGTAATAGAGCGGCCACATCCAGGCGTTCTTGCCCTGATGGATGACGGGAATGACGCCGAGCGCGGCCAGCTTCGGCCCTGCCGCCTTGAACTCTTCATAGGTCTTCGGGACCGCGATGCCGGCCTGGTCGAAGAGGTCCTTGTTGTAGAAGAAGGTCGTGACGTTGACGGCCGAAACCGGCACGCCCCAGACCTTGCCGCCCACCGTGAAATTCGCGGTCGAGCCCTCCGTGAACGTATCGGCCATCGCGCCGACAATGTCGTCGACCGGGCTGATCAGGCCGAGGCGGGCATAGGATGTGTTCACCGGATTGGCGGCGCAGACGATGACGTCGACCTGATCGCCGGCGAGCTGTGCATTGCGCAGGCGCGCCAGGCCGTCGGCGATGGTGCCACGGCTGTCATGGACGATTTCGCCGACTTCCGGATGCGCGGCCTTGAACTTGGCGTCGAAGGCCTCGGTGGTCGATTTGACGACATCCTCGGGCGAGCCGGGGGCGAAGGTATCCCAGCTCGACGGTCCGAAGACGACGAGCTTTTCCTGGGCCATGGCCGGCGCGATGGCGGCGGATGTCACCATGAGCGCCGCGAGAAGCGGCAGGCGGGCAGCATTTCGAAGGCGAGCGAGCATCGAATTCCCCTGTGCTTGGTGCGGCCACCCGTTTCCCCGTGTGGTCGCGATCTGGAAGAGGTCTATATTTAAGTACCTTTATTGCGCCTCACTGCACGCCTTGCAAGCGGCAGTTTCGGGCTTCACGCCGACGCGGCCATGCCGCGCATGCGCTGCAATTCGAGAAGCGGCGGTGTCGCGGCGATCTGCTCGGGCGCCAGCATGTCCCACTTGATGCCGCGGGGCCGATGAGCACGCTTCACCTCGATGAAACGGGTCGGCGTCGCGATCGCATCGACCAGAATGTCGGTCTCACTCGGATGCAGCTTCTCCTCGACGACCTGAACATCGTGGACGACGGCCGTGACGGGTGTGGCTTCGTCGACGATGCCGATTTCGGTGAACATGCCCCATTCCAGGTCGAAGAAGCCGTGGCCCTTGCCGAAGCGGACGCCGTCGAGCGAGACGGCGGAGGCGCCGGTCACCATGAAATCGAAACGGCCGCGATCGGCGATTTCTGCCAGTGTTATCGGGCGCCCGAAATGCTCGAGCCCATCGAGCCAGGCGGCGTAGAGCGCCTGACCCGGAGGAACGGCCGACGGCTCCAGCAGATAGAAGCCGCGATAGATGCCATAGGTCGAGACGACGAGCGTCTTGCCGGCCTCCAGCATGCGGCGCCGCAGATCGACCAGGCCATTGTCCGGCGTGATGAAGGCGTAGTTGCCCTTCTTGTAGAAAGGCTGCGCCACGAGCCTGTCGGTTGCGCTTTCGCTGCCTTCGAAATCGGGGATTACTTCCGCGAAATTCAGGTGAAAGCGGGAATCCGGCTTGGCGACGGGGCGCAGCTTTTCCCAAATGCGCTCCCGAACGATCTTGGCCCTGCTCATCGTCACTCCGTCACAACTGTTTCTGAAACGATCATGCTGAAACATTAGTTCCAGACCGCAATTCTTGTCACGCCAAAAAAATGTGCAAAACTCGCGCGTTGCGAATCCGTTCCTAGTCGTCGAAAGTCGATCGATGGGTACCCTTCTTTCGCTCCGCATCCAGGAGCGCTTCGAGCAATTGACACCGAGCGAGCAGCGCCTCGCTGCGGTGCTGCTCGACCGTTCCGATGAGATCCTCACGTTTTCGGCCACGGAGCTCGCGCAGTTCTCCGGCGTGTCGAAGGCGACGGCGGCGCGGTTGTTCCGTAGCCTCGGTTACAGCGATTTCAACGAGGTGCGACTTCAGGCTCGCGAGGAGCGCAATCGTACCGGCCCGACCCAGAACATCGTCGTCTCGATGGAACGTCCGACGGGAGCCTCGACCGTCTCCGGCCATCTCCAGTCGGAAATTGCGAGCCTCACCCGCACCTTCGAATTCCTGCGCTCCGATCTTCTCGCCGAGGTCGCGGAACATCTCGCCTCGGCGCGGCGGATCTGGATCGCCGGTTCCGGTCCGCATTCGGGCAGCGCCCGACTGGCCCGCTCGCTCTTCGCCCAGGTCCGTCCTGCGGTCCAGTTGCTCAGCGAGGATGCCGAGACCTGGCCGGAGGAACTGGCGTCGATGGGGCCGGGCGATCTCCTCTTCGTCATCGCAACGCGGCCGTGGCCCTCCATGGTGCCGGGCCTGCTTGAGTTCGCGCAGACGGCCCGCGTCCACATTGTCGTCATCACGGATCCGGCCAGCCAGGCCAAGGTCAAGCGGCACGGCGGCATCCCGCTGATCTGCCAGCTCCCGCAAAACGGGGCAGGCGCCTCCTACACCGCACTCATGAGCATGATCGCGCTGCTGCAGCTCGCAACGATCGACAAGCTCGGTAACACTGCCCTGGTGCGTTCGGACCTGATCGAAGGCCTGCGCGAGCAACTCCGGACGGACTGATGGCGATCCGGATCGCCGCTGCCTGACGGATCGCAGGCGGCGCGATTGTCATCCTGCCTAAAAAACGAACGTCCAGACCCGGTGACAGCTTCGCCAGCTTGTGAAACAATGCTTCCACTAGATTAGATGCGGAAACATATGTTTCGTCTGCGCCCAGGCTCGGACGTTGCGGCGGAGGCGTGTCCCGATGTCCCTAATCCCAGGTGCCACCCAGGTTTTCTCGGTCGACCAGCTCAGTACCGGTTGCGCCGTCATATTCCTGGCAAAGCGCGTGCCGGCCTCGCCGAAGGTATTCGGGGAGGCCCAGCGCCTCGCCATCGGGCAAGTACTGGCTGAACTGGCAGACGAGGGCTGGCAGCTCTCGGTCCGGGCGATGTTCGATCCGTCGGTCGCCGAGCCGATGGTCTTCGATACCGGTTTTGCCCACAATATCGATCTCGCCGGCGTCTTCGAGGCGCCGAGCGTGACCGCGGCGCTCGAGGGCACTGTACGGCTCGAGGCCGCAGGCTGGAACCGGCGCTTCGATACCGAATGGCTGATCGGGCCGCGCGAGCTCTCCACCGTGAAGGGCATTGGTGATCCGGTCGATCGACCCTGGGGCTTCGTCGCCTTCTGGGAGTGGAACGATGCGCGGACGGCAGCGAGCCCCGAAGAGCGGCGCAGGAACGACGCCGATTGCGACATAGCCTTTCAGGCCGACCTCGACGCCAACATCAACATGACGGGCCGTCACCGCACCGACTGGATGCATGGCTGGCAGCATCTCAGCATTTGGGAGGCGACCAGTCCCGAATTGATCGATCACGCGATGTACGAGCATGAGCGCGTGCTCGATTTCCGCTTCACCACATCCCGCCACTATGTCGGCCGGCGTCGTCCGCTCGCCGATTTCCTCGCGACGAACTGAGGGCGCCACCGATGAGCGAAACGATCTGGATTCACTATGCCCGTCCAAGGCCGCATTGGTACGACCTTTCCGACGAACGCCAGACGGCATTGAAGGCCGAATGGTCGGCCTCGGCCGAGCGTTCGAAATCCGTCGGCGCTGCACGCGTCGGCGCTTATCACATTCGCGGCAACCATGATTTCGAGACGGTCGAAATATGGAGTTTTCCGAATGCCGAGGCGGCCTATGAGCATTGGGTCCGGCTTACGATTGCCGGCTACAATGAGTGGTTCGCCTACGCCAACAATATTGGCTTCGGTCCGATCGAATGACAGGCGCGCCGCTCCTTGAGGCGCGCGGCATCAAGCGCAGGTTCGGCCACGTCACGGCGCTCGACGGGGCCGATTTCGCCGTTCATGCCGGCGAAATCTGCGCGCTGATCGGCGATAATGGCGCGGGAAAATCGACGCTGGTGAAGATACTTTCCGGCACGGACAAGCCGGATAACGGCGAAATCCTGCTGGATGGCCAGCCGGTTGCCTTCGCGGCGCCGACTGACGCCCAGGCCAAGGGAATCGCCACGGTCTACCAGGATCTGGCGCTGGCGCCCAATCTCACGCCGGCGGCCAATCTCTTCCTCGGGCGCGAATTGCTCTTTGCCGGCTGGCGCGGCGCGCTGGGTTTCGTCGATCGGCGAACCATGCGGATGCGTGCCGAGGCACAGTTCCAGCGGCTGGGGGTGCGGCTCAGGTCGCAGCATGTTTCGGTTGCTTCGCTCTCGGGCGGCCAGCGGCAATCTGTTGCCATCGCGCGCGCGGCGCTCTGGGCTGACAAGGTCATCTTCATGGATGAGCCAACGGCCGCGCTCGGCGTGGTGCAGACCGAGCGCGTCCTCGACCTCATACGCCAGGTTCGCGACCAGGGCGTCGCCGTCGTCCTGATCAGCCACAACATGCCTCAGGTGCTGAAGGTGGCCGACCGGATCGAGGTGCTGAGGCTCGGTCGCCGCGTTGCGCGCTTCAAGGCGCGGGACGCGACCATCGAAAGCCTAGTGGCGGCCATGACCAGCGGCCTCGCGGTGGAGGGGGCGTCATGAACATTGGCTGGCGGAAAATCGGAACAGCATCGTCCGATGTTGCGGCCGAGGAAGGCGCCCCGAGAGACTGGAGCCGTCTGGTCGGCGGCGGCTGGGTTTTCCTGCTGCTGATCGCACTGATCGCGATCTTCACGATCCTGCGGCCGACGCAGTTCGGCTCCTCCTTCAACCTGTCCAATATCGCGGTCAATGCGGCGATCCTGCTCGTTCTTGCTGTCGGGCAGACCTTCGTCATGATCGCGGCCGGCGTCGATCTTTCCATTGGGGCCGTGCTCGTCTTTTCCTCTGTTGTCGCTGCGCGCGTCATGCTCATGCTCGCCGGCGATCAGGGCGGCGGCGCCTATGGCACGACCAATGCCAGTCTCGGCGTGGTGGTCATTGGCGCAGTGGCTGCCATCCTGTCCGGCGCGCTCTGGGGCGCGCTCAACGGATTCCTGGTTGCGGTCGCGCGGATACCTCCGTTGATCGTGACGCTCGGAACGCTCGGCATGGCGCTCGGGGGCGCCCAGATCCTGACGGGAGGCATCGACGTCAGGGCAGTCCCCGAGCTTCTGGTCATGGGGCTGGGCGGGGTGGGTCTCTTCGGCCTGCCCAATCTGGTTCAGATCGCGGTCCTGACGGCGATCCTCGGCGCGATCGTCCTGCATCTCACCCGCTTCGGCGTCCATGTCTACGCGATCGGCTCCAATAGCGAGGCGGCGCGGCGGAGCGGCATCCGCATCGCGCAGAGGCTGATCGTCATCTATGCGATCTCGGGCGGGCTTGCCGGCGTCGCGGCGATCATGTCGCTCGCTCGCTACGGCACGACGACCATCGCTGGCCACGCCATGGACAATCTCGCCACCATTTCCGCCGTCATTCTCGGCGGCACGAGCCTCTTCGGCGGCACCGGCAGCATCATCGGCACCGTCATCGGCGTGTTCATTCCGATCGTGCTGCTGAACGGCTTCGTCATCATCGGCATCCCGCCCTTCTGGCAGACCGTCGCGATGGGGGCGGTGCTCATCATTTCGGTCTTCACCGATCAGCTCAAGCGACGCGCCCGCGAGCGCGCCTGAAGCCAAGAACCACGAATCCGGGGCCGGAAACGGCACCCGGACATCACGAGACCAGCCAGAGAAGGAACAAGGACATGAAGCGCGTTTCACATATTGCGGTGTTCGCTACGATTGCGGCGACCCTCGCCACCGGACCGGCCTTTGCCGCCGATACGAGCCTAGCGCTCGTGCTGGGCGTGAAGGGCAGCCCCTTCTACGAAGCCATGGCCTGTGGCGCGAAGGCGAAGGCAGCCGAGCTCGGCATCGATCTGACGGTATCGGCATCCGATCAGTGGGGCCCGGACCAGCAGATCCCGATCGTCAATGCCATAGCGGCCGCGAAGCCCACCGCAGCCGCTATCGTTCCCGTCGACGCGCAGGCGCTGATCGCCCCGATGAAGCAGCTCGATTCCCTCGGCATCCATGTGCTGACGGCCGATCAGACGATCAATGACGACAGCTTCGTCAAGACGAGGATCGTCACGGACAACAAGGAAGGCGGCAAGCGCGCTGCCATCGCGATGAACGAGCTCCTCGCCGGCAAGGGCAAGGTTGTCGTCATGACCAACCCGCCCGGCACGACGGCCCAGGACGAGCGCACCGCCGGCTTCGAAGCCGAGATCAAGGGCTATCCAGGAATCACCTATCTCGGACAGCAGTTCTATACGAACCCGCAGCAAGCGACCGAGATGATCACGGCGATCCTCGCAAAGGATCCCGACGTCGCGGGCATATTCGTGACGAACGATCTGGGCGCCATCGGCGCCGTCACCGGATTGCGGCAGGCGAACGCGGGAGCCGTGAAGGTTGTGGCCTATGATGCCGCCGGCCCCGAGGTGAGCGCGCTCAAGAACGGCCAGATCCATGCCCTGATCGCGCAGGATCCGCGCCGCGAGGGCGAACTCGCCGTGGAAACCGCCGCCGCGCTGGCCGCTGGAAAGCCGGTTGAGAAGACGACGTTCACCGAGATCGTGACGATCAAGGCGTCTGAGCCCGAAATGGCGGACAAGTACGAATACAAGGCCGGCTGCTGAGCCATTTGCGCGGTTCCAGCGACGATCCGGTTGCGCCGCTCTCTCCCGGCGGCGCAGCCTATCCTCTTCCCTGCATCAGGAACCAAGGACATGTCCGCCAGACGGACCATAGCCGAGGCGATCAGCCGCGAAATGCGGCTCCATGCGCAGCCGGATTCGCGTTTCCATTTCGACTTCACGCAGTTCATTCCCGGCTTTGAGGGCGGTGACATAGCTGCCGAGCGCCTCGCGGCGGAGCCCGTCTATGCGGCGGCCCGGCACGTCTTCGTCACGCCCGATAACGGGCTCGTTCCCCTTCGCCGCCGCCTGATCGAGGATGGCAAGACGATGGTCCTGCCGTCTTACGGCCTCCATCGCGGTTTCATCCTGCTCGATCCCGCCGACGTGCCGGCCGGCGACGCACCCTTCGCGGCCTGGCTCGACGGCGTCGATCACTTCGGCCGGCTCGTCTCGCTGGCCGAATTGCGCGCGCATGGCGTCTTCGACCTCGTCATTGCCGGCGCGTCGGCCATCACGCGGAGAGGCCTGCGCTTCGGGATGGGCCATGCCTATCTCGATCTCGAATGGGGCATCTTCTCGGAGATCGGCGTCGTGGGGGCAGCGACCCCGGTCGCGGCGATCGTCCACGATATCCAACTCGCCGAGGAAGACCTGCCTGTCGGCTCATCCGATGTGACCGCCGACATCATCGTGACGCCGACGCGCACGCTCATGACCGGCGCCCGCGTTCAGCCAGCCTCGCTCGCCTGGGATCTGGTGGATCCATCGATCATGGACGCCGCGCCGCTGCGCGAATTGCGCGAGGCCCAGAGAGGCTGACCACGCGCGATCGAACCAGACGAAATTGGCGGCCGTCAACTCGTCTGCGACAGGAAATGGAACCGCACATTGCCGGCCCAGAGCGCCGTTGAATATTCGAGGCGCCGGTCGTTCTCGCCGAACACCGTGCCGGTCAGCCGCAGCAGCGGAGCATCTTCTTCGACATGGAGAAGGCGGGCCTCGTCGGCCGAGGCGTTCACCAGTTCCACCATGTTGTCCGCGCGGACCGTCCGCACATCGTAGCGGGCGAGAAGCGTGCTCCAGAGAGACCCGCCGGAGAGTTCTTCCCGGTCGAGCCCGGGAAAAAGCGCTGCCGGCAGCCATGACGTATTCATCACGATCGGGCGATGGTCGATGGCGATGACGCGGCGGATCACCACGGTCTGTTCAGTGTCGTCTATGGCGAGCGCCTGGCGTATCTGGGCCGGCGGAACGACCCGTGCCTGCATGTCGACCGTGGTTGCCGCCTCATGACCCTGGCGGCGAAGCTGTTCGGCGAAGCTGATCATCAGGCCGAGATCGCAGGTGACGGGCAGGGGCGGGGGCGTCACGATCGTGCCGACGCCATGGGCGCGGCGCACGAGACGCGCATCGGCGAGCCCTTCCAGGGCGCGGCGCACGGTCATGCGGCTGATGCCATAGAGCTTGGCGAGTTCCGTCTCGCGCGGCAGTCGTCCGCCGCTTTTCAGCGCGCCATTCAGGATCTGACGGCGCAGATCCTGCTCGACCTGCATGAAGACGGGGACCGGCGAGGCGTGGTCGATCAGGTCGCGGTCAACCTGGATGATCGGTTCGGATCGCATTCTTTCCCCTTCGGTCCTCTCGCAGACTGGGTGCCCTGTCACGCGGTTGCAGGCAAGCGTTTTGATCCCGTGGCTCTTGATCGCAAGAGGTATTATAGACTATACCTCTTCTAAGCGCCAAACATGAATTCGGATGAGCCGGAAAGGATATGCGATGACGATTCTCGTCGCTGGCAGCGCAGCTATGTTCGATCTGATCTTCGCGGCGGATCGCCATCCGGGCTCGTCGGAGGTGGCTGTGCTCTATCCGAACCCCAGCGCTTCGGGAGAGTGGCTGCCTGGCGGCGCGGCGATGACCATCGCGCTCGCGCTACGCCATCAGGGCCTGCCGGCCGCGCTCTGGCATCCCTTGCCGGCGGAGGGGTCGCATGAGGCGACGCTGACCATGCTCCGGCAGGCTGGTGTCGATCTCTCTCGCTCGCCCCGTGTCAGCGACGAGCCGGCCCGCTGTGTCATGGTTTATGACGGCCAACGACGATCGTCCTGGTCCACGCGGCTGCTCAGCGTTCGCCCCTATGATGTCGAAGCGATCCTCGCCGATGTCACCCATCTCATCATCGCCCCGGTCTGGGGCGAGTGGACAGAGATCCTGCTGGCCGCCGCAGAACGGCGTGGCATTGCGGCAAGCCTGGTCGGCGAGCCGGCGCTGGAGGCCCGCCGGCATCGCTGGCACACGGTCATCGTCGATGAGCGTCAGTTCGAGACGCTCGGAACGCTTGCCGCGTCGACGCTCGTCGTTACGCGCGGCGAAGAAGGCGCCGTCATTCGCCAGAACAGCGCGGAAATCCCGATTGCAGCCGTGAAGGCCAATGTCGTCGATACGACGGGCGCGGGCGACACATTCGGCGGCACGTTTCTCGCCCGCACGCTGCAGGGCGATTCGAATGCCGATGCCGGGCGGATTGCCGCGGAAATCGCGGCGAGGGCCTGCGAGGGCTGGGGCTCATGGGCGGCTTTCGTGACAGAACCCGCGGTCGATGCGCCACCGACGTTCGAGGAGCGCGTGCGCGGCGCGCTGTGGGGCACGGCCTGCGGCGACGCGTTCGGCATGCCGAATTCCTTCCTGCCGGCGCCGCCCTGGCGGATGACGATGCAGCCCGGTCCGGCCGACAGCCCCTATCATGCCGGCTACCCCGCGGGGCGGATCACCGACGATACTGAGCAGGCCCTGGCGCTGACCGACGCGCTCGAAGACGGCTTCGGCCCCGCGACGGTAGCTGCCCGGCTGAATGAGTGGTTCGTCGGCGTTGGCGGCGAGAACTCGCTCGCCGTCGGACCGAGCACCAAGCGCGCGCTGATGGCCTATCAGGCCGGCGCTCCGGTCGAGGAGATCGGCAAGTTCGGCGTGACCAATGGCGCGGCCATGCGCATTGCGCCGATTGGCGTCTTTGGCGCATTGGCCGGTCTCTCGCTGGAGAGGCTCACCGATATCGTCACGACCGCCTGCCTGCCGACCCACAATACGAGCCCGGCTATTTCCGGCGCCAATGCGCTCGCGGCCGCCATTGCAGCCGCCATTGCCGGCAAGGACTGGGACCATGTGATGGAGCAGGCGCTCGAGGGCGCCCGGATCGGCCAGCGGCGGGGCAACTGGATCTATTCCGCCGATGTCGCCTCGCGGATCGAGCATGGCCGGCGGCTCGCCGCCGGAGCCCGATCCAAGGTCGAACTCGTCCGCCTGATCTCCGACATTGTGGGCGCTGGCGAGCCGACGACGGAATCCGTGCCGGCCGCCATTGCGATCGCCGATTACGCCAAGGGCGATCCCAGGGTCGCGATCGAGATTGCGGGCAATCTGCGCGGCGATACGGACACGATAGCCGCCATGGCGGGCGCGATCTGTGGCGCCTATGCCGGCGAGGGCGCTATCCCGGCCGAATGGCGGCAGACGGTGGCAGAGGTGAACGCGCTCGATGTCGACCGCTGGGCCGAACGCCTCGCGGCCGCCGCCCGTACCCACATCCAGACCTCGAACAAGGACGTCGCCTGATGAAACCGATCCTGATCGACTGCGATCCCGGCATTGACGATTCCGTCGCCATTGCCTTCGCGATGGGGTCCGGCAAGCTCGCGATCCGCGCCATTACGACGGTATCAGGCAATCTCACCGCCGACCGCTGCGCCGATAATGCGACGCGGGTGCTCGACCGCTTCAGTGCGCCGGCCATTCCCGTCGCCATGGGCCCGCTGAAGCCGTTGGTTCGACCCTATCCGCGCGATCCGTTCTCCCATGGCGATGACGGTCTCGGCGAACTGCGCCTCGCGCCGTCGACCCGTGCGATCGACCCGCGCTTTGCGCCGGACCTCATCGTCGAGACGGCCAATGCCGAAGGCGGCGACCTCACCATCCTGGCGCTCGGTCCGCTGACCAACATCGCGCTCGCCACGATCAAAGATCCCGACCTGCCCAGGAAGGTGAAGGAACTGATCATCATCGGGGGCGCGTTCGGCTTCCAGAGCGAGGGATCGACGCGGGCGACGGGCGACAATCCGGCCAGCGAATGGAACATCTATGTCGATCCGGAAGCGGCCGATATCGTCTTCAAGGCGGGCTTCAATCTGACGGCGCTCGGCCTCGACGTGGTCACGCACAGCACGATCGAGCTCGGCGCTACCGATCGAAAAACGCTTGAGGCAGCGGCGACGCCGGCGGCTGAATTCCTTCTCGGCGTGGTCGCATTCGTCGAGCGGAGGGGCTTCAAATCCTATTGCGGGTTGATCGATTCGCTCGCTGTAGCCGCCGCGATCGATCCTGCTTTCGTGACGCTTGAAGACATCCAGGTCGCGGTCGAGACACAATCCTCGCTGACCCTCGGCCAGACCGTCGTCGACCGGCGCGACAATTTCCGCTGGACGCATCTGCCGACGATCAAGGCGGCGAGCGCCGTCAACGCGACGCGCTTCTTCGAACTTCTCGTTCCCTCGCTCTGCCGCCCCTCCGCCTCGGCCTGATCGTCACCGATACGCAGCAGCGCGTCCTCGGGGCCGTGCGCGCCGCGACATGAGATAGTCGCCATTCCGCCGCAGGCCCTCGAACGGGCTGGCGGCGGGTCGCTGTCGGGATTATCGATGACGGCAGCGGGAGACCATCATGACGGACAAGCCGACTCCGGAGACCAAATCCAGCCTCGATGCCTGGCGCGCGCTTGCCGAGCGAGAACTGAAGGCCTCGCCGGATACGCTCGTCTGGCACACGCCCGAGGGCATCGACGTCAAGCCGCTCTATACGCGGGACGACCTCGCCGGCATCGGCCATCTCGATACGCTCCCGGGCATCGAACCCTTCCTGCGCGGGCCGCGTGCGACGATGTATGCCGGCCGGCCCTGGACGATCCGCCAATATGCTGGCTTCTCGACGGCGGAGGAATCGAACGCCTTCTACCGCAAGGCGCTCGCCGCCGGCCAGAAGGGCCTTTCGGTCGCCTTCGATCTGGCAACCCATCGTGGTTATGACAGCGATCATCCGCGCGTCGTCGGCGATGTCGGCAAGGCGGGTGTGGCGATCGATTCGGTCGAGGACATGAAGATCCTCTTCGACGGCATTCCGCTCGATCAGATGTCGGTCTCCATGACGATGAACGGCGCGGTCATCCCGATCCTCGCCAATTTCATCGTCGCCGGTGAGGAGCAGCACGTTTCGCGCGCGGCGCTTTCGGGCACGATCCAGAACGACATCCTCAAGGAGTTCATGGTTCGCAACACCTACATCTACCCGCCGGAACCATCGATGCGGATCGTCGCCGACATCATCGAGTACACGGCGCGCGAGATGCCGAAGTTCAATTCGATCTCGATTTCCGGCTACCACATGCAGGAAGCGGGCGCGACGCTGGTGCAGGAGCTCGCCTTCACGCTGGCCGACGGTCGCGAATATGTCCGCGCCGCCCTTCGCAAGGGGCTCGATGTCGATGCGTTCGCCGGCCGGCTCTCGTTCTTCTTCGCGATCGGCATGAACTTCTTCATGGAGGCGGCGAAGCTGCGCGCCGCGCGCCTGCTCTGGTCGCGGATCATGACGGAATTCGCCCCGAAGAAGGCGTCGTCCCTGATGCTGCGCACGCACTGCCAGACGTCGGGCGTGTCGCTGCAGGAGCAGGACCCTTACAACAACATCGTCCGCACGGCCTATGAGGCATTGGCGGCCGTCCTTGGCGGCACGCAGTCGCTGCACACCAATTCGTTCGACGAAGCGATCGCATTGCCGACCGAGTTTTCGTCGCGCATCGCCCGCAACACGCAGTTGATCCTGGAGCATGAGACCGGCATTTCCCATGTCGTCGATCCGCTCGCCGGCTCCTATTATGTCGAAAGCCTCACCAACGATCTGGCCGAAAAGGCCTGGGCGTTGATCGGCGAGGTCGAGGCGATGGGCGGCATGACGAAGGCCGTCGCCTCCGGCCTGCCGAAGCGGATGATCGAAGAAGCGGCGGCGCGCCGGCAGGCGGCCGTCGACCGGGGCGAGGAGGTCATCGTCGGCGTCAACCGCTATCGGCTGGAGCAGGAAGACCCGATCGACATTCTCGATATCGACAATGCCGCCGTGCGCCAGTCGCAGATCGCGCGGCTCGAGCGGACCAAGCGCCAGCGCGATCCCGACCGCGTCGCAGCGACGCTTGCGCAGCTAGAGGCCGTGGCGCGGTCCGGCGAGGGCAACATATTGGAGGCGGCCGTCGAGGCTGCGCGGGCACGTGCGACAGTCGGCGAAATATCCGACGCGATGCGCCGGGCCTTTGGAGATTACGTCGCCGTGCCGGAAGTCGTCGGCGACATTTACGGCCGCGCCTATCATGACGAACCGGAATATCAGGCGCTCGTCTCGCGCCTCGACGGTCTCTCCGCGAGCCTCGGCGGACGGCCCAAGGTCATGGTCGCGAAGCTCGGCCAGGATGGCCATGATCGTGGCGCCAAGATCATCGCGTCGGCCTTCGGGGATATTGGCTTCGAAGTGCTGGCCGGGCCGTTGTTCCAGACGCCGGAAGAAGCCGCCGACATGGCGATTGCGGCCAAGGTCAATGTGCTGGGCGTCTCGTCGCTCGCCGCGGGCCACAAGACGCTGCTGCCGCAGCTCGTTGCCGCGCTGAAGGCGCGCGGCGGGGAGGATATCATCGTGGTGTGCGGCGGCGTCGTGCCGCGCCAGGATTATCAGTTCCTGCTCGACCATGGCGTTGCGGCCGTATTCGGCCCCGGCACGCCGGTGCTCGATGCCGCCCGCTCGGTGCTCGACCTGATGGAGGGGCGCCGGCGCAACGCCTGACGACCGACGCTGACGGCCCTTGTCTCATGCAGGGTGAGCCAGGAGACTGTCGGCCAGTACCGCTCATTTTCGAGGACCAGCGTGACCATCACGATCTATGGCATCAAGAACTGCGACACGATGAAGAAAGCCCGGCTCTGGCTGGACGAGCATGGCGTGGCCTATGCGTTCCACGACTACAAGGCCGAGGGCATCGACCGTGCGCATCTCGACCAATGGGTCGCCACATTCGGCTGGGAAACAGTTCTCAACCGCGTCGGCACGACGTTTCGAAAATTGCCGGATGAGGCGAAACAGGATCTCGACACGGAGAAGGCGATCGGACTGATGCTGGCCCAGCCCTCGATGATCAAGCGGCCGGTGCTCGATCTCGGCGACGGTCGGCTTCTCGTCGGGTTCAAGCCGGAGAGTTATGCGGAGGCGCTGGCGCCGTGATCCCGAAACCGCCGCGCCTCACGGCTTGACAGCGGTTTCCCTTCATTGGAATAATGTTAGTATACAAATGAGTTTCCCGAGCAGTTCCTCCGGCCTGACCGGGCCAGCCTGAGCGTCGCCAAAGCGCGGAGTGGGCAGGGGCCGGCAGCCATTGATGGGGTCGCCATGTCTCTGCGTGACGAAGCCGCGCCTCTCGCTTCCGAGGCCATGCCGGCCAAGGACGACAAGATCCGCTGCGATGCCTGTCCGGTGATGTGTTACATCCGGCCGGGTGCCACGGGCGCCTGTGATCGCTACGCCAACGCCGATGGCGCGCTCGTCCGGGTCGATCCGCATGTGCTGCTGGAGCGCACGCTGGAGCAGGGCGGCGAACTCGTTCCCTTCGCCCGCTCGGGCGCCTGGGATGGCAGCGTCGTGCGTGAGGGCAACACCTTCGTCACCGCGATTGGTGCCGGCACGACCTATCCCGACTATAAGCCCGCGCCGTTCATCGTCTCGTCGGAGGTTGATGGCGTCGACATGGTCACGGTCGTGACCGAGGGCATCTTCAGCTATTGCGGCGTCAAGGTGAAGATCGATACCGACCGCTTCGTCGGGCCGGAGACGAGCCTGGTGCGCGTGGCGGGCGAGGCGATCGGCCATGTCACCACCGGCGAATACGGCTCGCAGATGCTGTCGCTCGGCGGCGTGCACCATCTGACCGGCGGCTCGAAGAAAGAGGGTCGCGTCACCTGTGACGCGTTGCTCGAACTCTGCAACGGCAAGGCCGTCGAGATGACGATCGATGGCGGCGCGACGCTGATCGTGGAAGCCGGCAAGCCGCCGATCGTGAACGGCCAGACCGAGACGCGCATGCGTGTCGGCTGCGGTTCGGCCACCATCGGCATCTTCGCCAAGCAATGGCTCGGCAAGGCCGACGAGGTCGTCGTCGTCGACGATCACATCACCGGCGTCCTGTCGGAACACCAGGCGGGCAAGCTGCTCGGCATTCCCGATACGGGCATTAAGCTGAAAGGCCGCCGCTCGACGCCGGGGCGCTATTTCCAGGTCGCACAGCCGGGGACCGGATGGGGCGGCACGGATATCGACGATCCTCTCTCGATCCTCGGGCCGTTCGATCCCAAGGTCGCCTATCCGGGCCTCAGGCTGCTGATGACCTCCACGACGGGCGAGCATTCGGCCTATTATCAGCTCGACGACGATCTTCGGCCGGTCCAGGTCGAGATGCCGGACGTGCTGGTCAGCGCCGTCGAGCGCATCGCGGAGAATTGCGAGCCCGCGCTTTCCACAGTTCTCTTCATGGCTGGCGCCGGCGGTTCGCTGCGGGCCGGTGTGACGGATAATCCCGTTCGCCTGACCCGCTCGGTCAAGGACGCGCTGACATCCGTCACATGCGGCGGCGCGCCAGTCTACGTCTGGCCCGGCGGCGGCATCACCTTCATGGTCGACGTGACGCGCCTGCCGGAAAACGCCTTCGGCTATGTGCCGACGCCCGCATTGGTGGCGCCGATCGAATTCACGCTCAAGCTCTCCGACTATGAGGCGCTGGGCGGCTATATGGACTGCGTGCGCCCACTCTCGAGCCTGACCGGGGAGGGCCGTCGCAGCGTCGTGCCCCATCGCGACAATCCATGGCCAATGCAGCCGGGCGGCCTCCGGCACGCGATCGGCTGAGGCAACTGCCATGTTCGATCCGCCCGTCGCGCGCATGCTGCCAGATGGGCGACGGCTGCACCTGCAGCAGGGGCCGATCGACTTGGTAATTGGCGCCTTCGGGACCGATACGGCCGTCGCTGCAGCTTATGCCGGTGCGGTCCGCCGTTTCGATGGCCTGTTGCAGGAGCTCTGCGACGAACTCCTCATGCTGCGCGCGCCGGCGGGTCCCAGCCATCTGCCACCGAACGGCGTCGTCGCGCGGCGCATGCTGGCAGCTGTCATGCCTTTCGCAGCCGACATCTTCATCACGCCGATGGCGGCCGTGGCAGGTGCCGTGGCCGAGGAAATCCTCGGCGCGATGCTGGATGGCGCCCGGCTCGACCGTGCCTTCGTCAATAATGGCGGCGACATCGCGCTGCATCTCGCGCCCGGCGAGCGCTTCCGTATCGGCCTCGTCGATCGGCCGGACCGTCCGGGCCTCTTTGGAACGACGGAGATTTCGGAGGCGGATCCCATCCGCGGCATCGCGACCAGCGGCCGTCGGGGCCGCAGCTTCTCGCTCGGCATAGCCGACGCGGTGACGGTGCTCGCCGCGAGTGCAGCCATGGCCGACGCGGCCGCAACCGTCATCGCCAATGCGGTCGACCTGCCGGATCATCCGGCGATCATTCGGGAACCGGGCACGGACATTCAGCCCGACAGCGATCTCGGAGCCCGGCTGGTGACGCGCGATGTCGGCAGACTAGCGGACAGCGATGTCGAGGAAGCGCTGAGGCGCGGTGTCGCCATGGCCGGCCAGTTGCAGGCTCGCGGCCTGATCGTGTCGGCGGCGCTGCATCTCCAGGGCTCTACACGCGTGGCGGAGGGGCAAGGAGCGTTGCTCCAAAGATCCTCGGCATGAGCCGGCTGCCGTCATTGCCGGGCGGGGCCTGGCAATGACGCAATCGTGAACCTGAGAGGGGAACGGCCTACCGCTCGACGAAGGCGCGTTCGATGACGAAGTCGCCCGGTTCGCCGTGATTGCCTTCAACAAGGTTGTTCTCGAGGAAAATCGCCTTGAGATCGACCAGCATTTGCGGGCTGCCGCAGAGCATGAAACGGTCGTCGGCGCCGTTCATCGGCGGCAGGCCGACATCCTCGTAGAGCTTGCCCGAGGTCATCAGGTCGGTGATGCGGCCGCGATTGCGGAAAGGCTCGCGCGTGACCGTCGGGTAGTAGATCAGCTGCTCGCGGATCATGTCGCCGAGGAATTCGTCTTCCGGCAGATCCTTGGTGATCTTCTCGCCATAGGCGAGCTCGGAGATCTGTCGGCAGCCATGGACGAGCACGACCTTCTCGTAGCGCTCATAGGTCTCGGGATCGCGGATGATCGAGAGGAAGGGCGCGAGGCCCGTGCCGGTGCCGAGCAGATAAAGGTGCTTGCCGTCCTTCAGATTGTCGAGGACGAGCGTGCCGGTCGCCTTCTTGCCGACGATGAGCGGATCGCCGACCTTCAAATTCTGCAGCTTCGAGGTCAGCGGACCGTCCGGGACCTTGATCGAGAAGAATTCGAGATTGTCGTCATAGTTCGTGCTGACGACGCTATAGGCGCGCAACAGCGGCTTCTCGTTCACCTTGATGCCGATCATCGTGAACTGGCCGTTCTTGAAGCGGAACGTCGGGTCGCGCGTCGTCGTGAAACTGAAGAGCGTGTCGGTCCAGTGATGGACGCTGAGAACGGTTTCTTCGTAGAAATTGCTCATGACCGCGGCTTTGATCCGAGAGGATATCAATAAGCCGGCCAACGGACGTTCGTGGCCGGCGGGTTGAAGCAGTTTGGCCGATATTCGCCGGAGGCTGCCGATCCGATCGGCTTGCCCTCGCATGCGACATCCATCAGGCCATCGTCACAATTCATCTGCGTGGCGTTTTTCCGCAAAGCGGAGTCAAATGCCAGGTATCATTTTTCCGTTTCAGCCCGAAGATTGAAACGTCATTCGCCGATACTCTGGAGAATGACTCGCCTGGCGCGCGCTATTCATTTGTATGCTAACAATATTGCAGCGCGGCCGGATCTTGTCAATTGGCGGAACCCCGCCATTTCCGCATGGCAGACCCGTCAGCGGAGCTTCTTGAGCAAAGCGAGGAGGCTTGCGCGCTCGCCCTTGCTGAGCGGCGCCAGCGTATCCTCGGTGACGGCCGAGGCGAGCGGCAGGCATGCCGACACGAGATCGTGTCCCTCCGCCGTCAGCGCCACCAGCCGTCGGCGTCCATCCGTCTCGTCGGGGCGCACTTCCGTCAGCCCGCGCGCGGTCAGCCGGTCAATGACGCCCTTGATCGTTGCGACGTCCATGGCGGTCATGCGGCCGAGCAGGTTCTGCGAGAGCGGACCGCGCTCATGGAGCTTGATCATCGACGCCCACTGCGTCGGCGTCAGCACATCGCCGAAGCGATCCAAGAAGAGCACCGAATGGCGCTGCGACACCTGGCGCAGGATGAAGCCGACCTGATCGTCGAGCACGTAATCGGCGGCGTTCGCTTCGTGTCCGATCGTCGCCGGATCCGTCATGACGTGCTCCCCGCCCTGTGCATCGATCTGCCATCGCCGTTTGTATACAAACAACTATGCGGTCGGCGCCTCTGCCGTCAATGAAGGCGGACCGGGCAGGGCTTCTGAACCGGCCACCTCGATCAGCCAGTCGCGGAAATCGGCTAGCGCCGGCAGGCGGTCGCGTCCTTCGGGATAGACGAGATAGTAGCCCTTCTCGGTCTCCAGCCGGACATCGAACAGCACGTCGAGGCTGCCGGCTTCCAGTTCCGGCCGCACGAGAAAATGCGGCACCAGCGCCACGCCGATCGAGGCGACGGCCGCCTGCAGGACGAGGGCAAATTGCTCGAAATGAAGCCGGGGACCCGCAAGATCTGGAATCTGAGCGAGTTGGGCATAATCTTCCCAGGCCGTCGGCCGGGTCGCCTGAACCAGGAGCGGCAACCGGGCGAGATCGCCGGGCCGTTCGACTGCGTGCTGGCGGATGAAGGCCGGCGATGCGGCAACGACCAGTGTCTCGCCCATCAGACGGTGCATGGTGGTGCCCGGCCAGTCTTCGGCCCCGAAATGGATTGCCGCGTCGACGGGCTCGGTCGCGAAATCGAACGGTCGCACGCGCGTTGAAAAGCTGATCTCGACCTGCGGGTGGCGCGCGATGAAGCGGCCAATGCGTGGCACCAGCCATCGCGTACCAAATGTCGGCAGCGTCGCGATCGAGAGCAGCCCGCCCCGACCGCGATAGGCGATCACATTGGCCGTCGCCGAGACGAATTTCTGCAGGATCTGGCGGATCTCTCCGGCATAGAACGCGCCGGCATCGGTGAGCGCGACGCGTTGCCGGACGCGGACAAAAAGGGCAAGGCCGAGTTGATCCTCCAGAAGCTTGACCTGCCGGCTGATCGCGCCCTGGGTCAAGTCGAGTTCATCGGCCGCCTTGGTGAAGCTGCCATGGCGGGCCGCCGCCTCGAAGGCGACGAGCGCGGCGAACGGCGGCAGGAAACGGCGGGCGAGCATGGACTCCATGGCGCTCATTCCTCGTCCCGCGCCCGAGCCCCGTCAAGCCTGGTTCATGACGAAAGCTCATCAACTCATGAGCGATCATCGTTTGCGAACCCGTCTCGAACGGATCAAGATCGACGCCAACGATATCGGGCTTCCGCTGGAGGATGACTTGGCCGGCTACCAGAAATTCCAATGGGATGATGCATTCCTGCTCGACGACCAGTTGACCGAGGAGGAGCGCATGATCCGGGACACCGCCCGCGATTATGCCCAGGAGAAGCTCCAGCCTCGCGTGATCGAGGCCTTTGCCGACGAGCACACCGACCGCGCCATCTTCAACGAACTCGGTGAACTGGGCCTGCTCGGTGTCACGGTGCCGGAGGAATATGGCTGCGCCGGTGCCTCCTATGTCGCCTATGGCCTGGTGGCGCGAGAGGTCGAGCGCGTCGATAGCGGCTATCGCTCGATGATGAGCGTGCAGTCGTCTCTCGTGATGTACCCGATCCTCGCTTATGGCTCGGAAGCGCAGAAGAAGAAATACCTGCCGAAGCTTGCGACCGGAGAATGGGTCGGCTGTTTTGGCCTGACCGAGCCGGATGCTGGCTCCGACCCCGGCGGCATGCTGACCAGGGCCGAGAAGGTCGCAGACGGCTACCGCCTGACGGGCTCCAAGACGTGGATTTCCAACGCGCCGATCGCCGATGTCTTCGTCGTCTGGGCGAAATCTGATGCGCATGACGGCGCGATCCGTGGCTTCGTCCTGGAGAAGGGAATGGCCGGGCTGACGGCGCCGAAGATCAAGGGCAAGCTTTCGCTGCGCGCTTCGATCACCGGCGAGATCGTCATGGACGGCGTCGTCGTGCCGGAAGACGCGTTGCTCCCCGATGTCTCCGGGCTCAAGGGTCCGTTCGGCTGCCTGAACCGCGCCCGATTCGGCATTTCATGGGGCGCAATGGGCGCGGCCGAGGCCTGCTTTCACGCCGCGCGGCAATATACGCTCGATCGCAAGCAATTCGGCCGGCCGCTCGCCGCGACGCAATTGGTGCAGAAGAAGCTCGCCGACATGGAGACGGAGATCGCGCTCGGCCTGCAGGCGGCGCTGCGCGTCGGGCGTCTCTTCGACGAGGGCAAGCTGGCGCCCGAGATGATCTCGATCGTCAAGCGCAACAATTGCGGCAAGGCGCTCGATATTGCGCGCGCCGCGCGCGACATGCATGGCGGCAACGGCATTTCTGAAGAATTCCCCGTCATGCGCCACATGGTGAACCTCGAGACGGTCAACACCTATGAGGGCACGCATGATGTCCACGCGCTGATCATTGGGCGCGCCATCACCGGCATAGCGGCGTTCTGAATGATGAAGCCGCTCAAGGGTGTTCGCGTTCTGGAACTCGCCCGTGTCCTCGCCGGACCCTGGGCGGGCCAACTCCTGGCCGATCTCGGTGCCGATGTCGTCAAGGTCGAGCGACCCGGCGCCGGCGATGATACGCGGGCCTGGGGACCGCCCTTCATTCCGGGCGAGCACGGGGCAGGCAAGACCGCCGCCTATTTCCATTCGACCAATCGCGGCAAGCGCTCGGTCACGGCCGATTTCGACAATTCCGAGGATCACGCCATGGTCCTGGCGCTCGCCGCCGAGGCTGATGTCGTGCTCGAAAACTACAAGGTTGGCGGTCTGAAGAAATACGGGCTCGACTATGCGAGCCTCAGCGCCGTCAATCCGGCCCTGGTCTATTGCTCCATTACCGGCTTCGGCCAGGACGGGCCTTATGCGCCGCGCGCCGGCTATGATTTCATCATCCAGGGCATGGCCGGCATCATGGACCTGACAGGCGAGCCAGATGGCGAGCCGCAGAAGGTTGGCGTGGCCTATGCCGATATCTTCACCGGCCTCTATGCCTCGAACGCGATCGTCGCCGCGCTCTACCAGCGCCGCGATACGGGGGCGGGCGTCCATATCGACATGGCGTTGCTCGATACGCAGGTTGCCGTGCTGGCCAACCAGGCGATGAACTATCTGGCCTCTGGCGTGCCGCCGCATCGCCTCGGCAATGCCCATCCCAACATCGTGCCCTACCAGCTCTTCCGCACGGCCGATCGCGACATCATCATCGCCTCCGGCAATGACGGCCAGTTCCGCCGTATCTGCACGATGCTCGGCCTCGACCTGCTATCGGCCGATCCGCGTTTCGCCACCAATGCCGCCCGCGTCGCCAACCGTTCCGAACTGGTCCCGATCCTCGCCGAGGCGATCGCGAACCGCTCCTCCGCCGACATGCTGGCGGCGCTGGAGCAGGCGGGCGTCCCGGCCGGCCCCATCAACGATCTCGAAGGCGTCTTCGCCGATCCGCAGGTCGTCCATCGCGGCATGGCGCGCGCCCTCGCCCGGGACGACGGCTCGACTGTCCCCTCCGTCCGCTCCCCGATCGTCTTCGACGGCGAGCCGGCCGTCGCCGAAACCGCCAGCCCGGACCTCGGCAGCTCGGACAGGTCGATCCGCTCCGCACTGGCGTCCGGCCACAGCCCCTGGGGTTCAGAGACATGAAGGCTCGTCACTGGCGTGAGCCTAGGGTACATCGAGATCAAACGGACGAGATGCCGCCGCAAGGGTTGGAAGCGACTGAGCTCCTTGCCGTGCTTTGCATGGTCGGGAGGCGCTTCAAGATAGAAAGATTTGCTAACCATACCGGCCCTCAACCCCTTCCGGATCAACGTCGACGCATTTCCGCCACACTTTGTTAATCGTTCTGTAATGCGCGGCGGGCTGAATGGCTTGCGGAAACGTCTGAAGGATTCCAGACTCCGACTGCGGATTTTCGGTCAGGCTAGAAATTCGGACAACAGCGGACGGTGTCAGTCGACAATCGTCGCCGTTGCTGGTATCGAGTGAGGCAGGATGGGGACGAAAGCCAAGCCATTTCCGGGTGTTTTGTACTCGGAGGCACCGACGGGTCGGACGGTGCTCAAGGCAGCTGCGATGATTGCGGCGGCGTCGGTGCTTGCGTCATGCGCGACTGCGCCGCCTAAGAAGACCCGCTCCAAAGAGTATTTTCCCGAATCCAAATATGGCGTGAAAGCCAGCCCCAAGGTCGTCGAATACGGCCAGCCAGTGCCTCAGGGCGGCGGCCGCTACATGGTTGGCAAGGCCTATACGGTCAAGGGTCGGGTCTATAAGCCGGCTCATGATCCGCGCTATGAATCGGTGGGCTACGCGTCCTGGTATGGCTCCGCCTTCCATGGTCGACGGACGGCCAATGGCGAAGTCTACGACATGGACATGCTCTCGGCCGCGCATCCCACCATGCCGCTGCCGAGCTATGCCCGGGTGACCAATCTGCGCAATGGCAGCTCGGTCGTCGTGCGCGTCAACGATCGCGGCCCCTTCGAGCGTGACCGCGTGATCGACCTGTCGTCGAGGACCGCGGAATTGCTCGAGGTCAAAGGTCATGGCACGGCCAAGGTGAAGGTCGAATATGTCGGCCCCGCCCGCATGGAAGGCCACGACAAGCAGATGCTGCTGGCGACCTATGTCGGACCGGGCAGCACGGTTTCCGGCGATACAATGCTGGCCAGCCTGAAGGCGCCGCGCACGACGCCGACCGTCGCCGTTGCGATGGCCGCTGCCCCCGTGGTGGCGCCGCGTGCCGTGGTGGCCATGGCCAGCGCTCCCGTGCCGCGTGCGAGGCCGGAAGAGGCCTATGTCGGCGACGCTTCCTTCGATCCCTATCATTTCCAGGTTGCCGCTGCCGCGGAGGCGAACCGTCAGGTCGCGGTGGCCAGTGCCGCGCCGGCTGCCGCCGTTTACGGCACGCAGGCTGCCGACAATGCGGCCCTCGGCACGACCTATGGCGAGCGGACGCTGGGCACCTACACCACGTCGCAGCCCGTGGCCTACAGTTCGGAAGGCATCGAACCGGCCGCAGTCGCTCCGGCAAAGGGGTATTATTACGCCCCGACGCTGCAGGTTGCTTCGGCCCGGTCTTCCTACGCTTCGGATGCCGCGTTGACGCCGGCCCAGGAAGCAGCCAACGCATTGGCGATTGCTCCGGCACGGCCCGATTTGCAGTCGGCGTTGAACGAGGCCGTCGCGCGGATCGCGGCCGAGCGGCGCGCCGATCTCACCATCATCCAGGTCGGTGTCTTCTCCGACCAGAGCAACGTCGCCGCGATTTCGCAGCGCCTTGCCGCTTATGGCCGTGTCACCGGCACGAGCATCGTCGTCGGTGGACGGCCGATGGAATCGGTCCAGCTCGTGGTGACCGATCGGGCGCTCGGTGAAAAGGACGCCATGGCGGTCGTCGCCGAAGCTGGCGCCCCCGGGGCCTATATCCTCACCCGTTGAGCAACACGCGCGCTGACCGTTGCATCGGCGTTGCCTTGCGGTTGCCTTGCCTGTTAACCAGAGGCGGCGCGATATAAGTCGCCCTTGGTCCGAATGAACGGCGTCATGATGTTGGTTCGATCGTCGCCTTTGCGGTCGTTTGTCGTTCTGCTCGCGATTGCGCTTCTGGTCGGCCTGGCCCGGCCGGGGCCAGCGGAGGCGCAGGGCTTCGACAGCAAGGCGACCAACGCGATCCTGATCGACCTCGATTCCGGCGTGACGCTCTATCGCAAGGCGGATGACGCGCTGTTCGAGCCGGCCGCCATGGCGAAGATGATGACCATGGCCGTGGTCTTCGATGCGCTCCGCGCCGGCCAGATCACCCTGGACCAGTCCTTTCCGGTCAGTGAATATGCCTGGCGGACCGGCGGTGCGCCATCCGGCAGCGCGACCATGTTCGCCGCGCTCAAATCCTCGATCCCGGTGTCCGATCTCCTGCGGGGCGCGATCGTCCAGGCGGGCAATGATGCCTGCATCATCCTGGCGGAAGGAATTGCAGGATCGGAAGGGGCCTTCGTAACGCGGATGAACGACAAGGCGAGCGCACTCGGCCTGACGGGTTCGGTCTTCGCCAATGTGACGGGATTGCCGGACCCGCGGCAGAAGGTGAATGCGCGCGATCTCGCGACGATCGCCGAATATCTCATCCAGTCCTATCCCGACTATTACAGGATCTACGCCGAGCCGGAGTTCACCTGGAACCGGATCTACCAGCGCAACCGCAACCCCTTGCTCGGCGCCAATCTCGGTGTCGACGGCCTCTCGACCGGCTATACGGAATCCTCCGGCTTCGGCCTGACCGCGTCGGCCGTGCGCGACGGACACCGGGTCGTTCTGGTGGTGAGCGGGCTCGCGACCGAAAAGGACAGGGCGGACGAGGCCCGCAAGCTGCTCGACTGGTCCAGCACGGCCTTCGAGCGCATCCGCTTCTTCGACAGCGGCGCGCGGATCGCCGATGCGCGCGTCTATGGCGGCGCTGTCCGTGCGGTGGCGCTCGCGACGCGGGAGCCGCTCGATATCCTGCTGCAGCGGGGCACGCGCGACCGGGTGCGTGCGCGGGTCATCTATGCCGGGCCGCTGATCGCCCCGGTCAAGCGCGACACGCAGGTCGGCGTCGTGCGCGTCTGGATCGGGGACGACCTCGCCGTCGAGAAACCGGTCTTCACCACGGCGGACGTGGCCACCGGCACGATGCGCCAGCGCGCACTCGACGCGGTCGCACAATTGCTGATCGGCTGGCTTTGAACATGGCGACAGGCTTGGACGGAATCGAGCGGGCAGGGCGTTTCATCACCTTCGAGGGGGGAGAAGGGGCCGGGAAATCGACCCAGATCAAGCGGCTCGCAGCCCGCCTGCGCGAGAAGGGGCTCGTCGTGGTGCTGACGCGCGAGCCTGGCGGCACGACGCTCGCCGAAAGCGTGCGCGCCTTCATCCTGTCCGGTGCTGCGGAGCCACTCGGGCCAGAGGCCGAGATGGTTCTGTTCGCCGCTGCCCGTGCCGACCATGTCGACCGGGTGATCGGCCCGGCGCTCGCGCGCGGCGAATGGGTCCTGTGCGATCGCTTCATCGATTCGACCCGCGCCTATCAGGGTGGCGATGGCGTCGACCCGGACTTGCTCAACGGCCTCGAGGCGCTTGCGATCGACGGCGTGAGACCCGATCTGACGCTCATGCTGGATCTGCCGGTCGAGATTGGCTTGGCGCGCGCGGCGCGGCGGAGGGACGATGGCGATGCGCCCGACCGTTTCGAACGCGAAACCGTGGAGCGGCACGAGCGCCGGCGGCAGGTCTTCCTGTCGATCGCGACCGCGAACCCCGACCGCTGTGTCGTGATCGACGCCAATCGGAGTGAGGAGGAGGTCGCCGAAGCGGTCTGGCAGGTGGTGCTCAAGCGTTTTGCCGACAGGCTGGGTTAGGAACGAAGCATGGCGGAAGCCGCGGATATTGCGCGTCTCGATCAACTCGACGGCTGGCCGGCGCCCGAAGAGCAGGCCGAATGGTATGGCGATGCCGGGGTCGAGAGGCTTCTCGTCGAGGCCTATCGGGGTGGCCGCATGCACCATGCCTGGCTGATTGGCGGGCCGCGCGGCATTGGCAAGGCGACGCTCGCCTATCGCTTTGTGCGTTTTGCGCTCACCCATCCCGATCCCGCGCGAGCGCCGGATGTCGACAGCCTCGCCATCGCGCCCGATGCGCCGGCCGCCCGCAAGATCGCGGCGCGCTCGCATCCCAATGTGCTGACGCTCGCGCGCCCCTGGGATGAAAAGGGCAAGCGCTACATGTCGAGCCTCACGATCGACGAGATCCGGCGGACGATCCCCTTCTTCGGCTCGACGGCGGGCGAGGCGGGCTGGCGGATCGCGATCATCGATTCGGCCGATGATATGAATGCCAATGCCGCCAATGCCTTGCTGAAGATTCTTGAAGAACCGCCGAAGCGCTCGCTGTTCCTGGTGCTCTCCCATGCGCCGGGGCGCCTGCTGCCGACGATCCGCTCTCGCTGCCGCCGACTCGATCTCGCGCCCCTCGAGCCAGCGGGGATAGAGCGGGCGCTGGCGCAGTTTACCGATGCCGAGCCGGATGTCAGGCGTTTCGCCGCACTGGCCGGTGAGGGCAGCCTGCGCCGCGCGATCCGCTTTCTCGACGATGACGCCATCGCGATCGGGCGCGCCTTCGCGCGGGTCACGGCGCAGTTCCCCCGCTTCGACGCATCGGCCGCGCATGCGCTCGGCGATATCGTCGCCCAGCGCGGGGCGGACGAAGCCTTCCAGAACTATCAGGATCTGATGTTCGACTGGCTCGGCCGCCGGGCGCGCGGTCTGCCGGAGCCGGATGCAGCCGTGCTGCCGGCCGCGATAGCGGCGACGCCGCTTGCACGCTTCGCGGAGGTATGGGAGAAAGTCCGCCACTCTTCAGCCGAGGTCGAGGGTCTCAATCTCGACCGCAAACAATTCGTGCTTACGTCACTCGCCATGCTCGCCCGCGCGACCCGAATGTGAAGCTTGATTGACGACCGGCCTCGGCCGGTTCGTAAGCCCTTGGTCGCGATCAAATGAAAGGCGGGACGGCGATGACGGCGCCCAAATTCTATATCACTACGGCAATTTCCTATCCGAACGGTGTTCCTCATATCGGCCATGCCTATGAGATGCTGGCGACCGATGCGCTGGCGCGCTTCAAGCGGCTCGACGGGTTTGACGTCCGCTTCCTCACGGGAACGGACGAACACGGCATCAAGATGGTGCAGACGGCGGCGCGCGAGGGCATCACCGCCCGTGAACTCGCCGATCGCAACGTGCCGCACTTCCAGGCGATGACGACCGCGCTCAATTGCTCGAATGACGACTTCATCCGCACGACGGAGCCGCGCCATTATGCGGCCTCGCAGGAAATCTGGCGGCGCATGGAAGCGGCGGGCGACATCTACAAGGATAGCTATGCCGGCTGGTATTCCGTCCGGGACGAGGCCTATTACGCCGAATCCGAGACGGAAGTTCGTCCCGATGGCGTGCGCTACGGCCCGCAGGGCACCCCGGTCGACTGGGTCGAGGAGGAGAGCTATTTCTTCCGCCTCTCCGCCTATCAGGATCGCCTGCTCGCCCATTTCGAGGCGAACCCGGATTTCATAGGGCCGGATGAGCGCCGCAACGAAGTGGTGAGTTTCGTCAAGGGCGGGCTCAAGGACCTCTCGATCTCGCGCACGACATTCGACTGGGGCATTCCGGTGCCCGGCGATCCCAAGCATGTGATGTATGTCTGGGTCGATGCGCTGACCAACTACATCACCGGCGTCGGCTATCCTGATGTCGATAGCGCCTCGTTCAAGCGCTATTGGCCGGCCGATCTGCATGTGATCGGTAAGGATATCGTCCGCTTCCACGCGGTCTACTGGCCCGCCTTCCTCTTCTCGGCCGGGCTGGAGCCGCCGAAGCGCGTCTTCGCGCATGGCTTCCTGTTCAACAGGGGCGAGAAGATGTCGAAATCGGTCGGCAACGTCATCGATCCGTTCTCGCTCGTCGAGCATTACGGCGTCGATCCCGTTCGCTTCTTCTTCCTGCGCGAGGTGCCGTTCGGCCAGGACGGTAACTATAGCCATGAGGCGATCGTCAACCGCATCAATGCCGATCTCGCCAATGATCTCGGCAATCTGGCGCAGCGCTCGCTCTCGATGATCGGCAAGAACCTCGACGGCGTGCTGCCGTCGCCGGGCACGCTGACGGCCGAGGACGAGGCGATCCTCGCCGTCGCCGATGGCCTGCTGCCGATCTGCCGCGCCGCCTTTGACGGCCAGCAGATCCATCAGGCGCTGAACGCCGTCTGGGGGCTCGTTGCCGACGCGAACCGCTATTTCGCCAACAATGCCCCGTGGCAGCTCCGGAAGACCGATCCGGACCGCATGGCGACCGTGCTCTATGTCACGGCCGAACTGATCCGCCAGATCGCGATCCTCGCCCAGCCCGCCATGCCGGACTCGTCGGCGAAGCTGCTCGACCTGCTCGGCGTCAGCGAGGAGGGCCGCCTGTTCGCAGCGCTCGGACCGGCTGGAAGGCTGGTCCCCGGCACAAAGCTGCCGACGCCGGCCGGCGTATTCCCGCGCTATGTCGAGGCTGAGGCGACGCCGTCCGAAGCTTAGGGCAGGGGGCGTGTTCTATTCCCTCCCCGCTCGCGGGGAGGGCACTCAGCGCATCCACACGGTCGGATCAGGCACCGGACCGAGCTGCCTTGGCGGCGGACCCATCGCCAACACCGACCGTGTTGCGTGCGGACGTGCAGGCCATCCGTTCCGCCGACATTCTTGAGCCTGATCTGTCCTACGTCCCCGCCAGCAGATCATTGATCTTCTGCACGGCGGCGACTGTTTCGGATTCCGGCGTGCGTCTCAAGGCGAATTCCTGGCCGGCGGCGGCGATTTCGCGGCACGCCTGGTCGTGGGCGCGGCACCATTCGACCTTTTCGACGATGTCGGAGAGGTCGGAGGCCACGGGCACATAGTGGGTCCAGGGCACGAACTCGTCATAGTACCACTGGCGGAAACCGCCGGGGGAGGCGACCTTGAGGACGCAGCAGCCGAGCAAGAGGCGCGTATAGAGGTTCGCCCAGCTATTGCTCGATCCATCGATGTCGATCGCGAACTTGACGTCGATCCAGCGCGAAGGCGGCACGAATTCGCCCAATATGCCGTGCGCCCGCAGCGCATCCGTCGCCTGGTGCGCGCCGCGGTCGTGACCGGTTACCACCAGCTTGACGTCCACATCGGAAAGGCCGCGCAACGCCAGGCAGAGGCGGACCCGCTGCTTCAGGCTCGGATCGTCCATGTCCATCGCCGCGGTCGTCGTATGGCCCTGGCCGGTCACGGCACCACGCCAGAGCAGCGTGTCCTCGCGCTTGTTCCAACGGTCTGGCCGGCTGTCGGCCAGTTCGCGGAACGGCTCGTAGATGCTCGGCGTCATGAAGGCCGGATCGGGCACCAGGATCGCGCGCTCTTCGTCTGAGCAGAAGGCGAGTTCGTTCGGCTGGTTGCCGCCGCCATCGGAAATGTTGGTCGCGACCGGTGGAAGGTTCGGCGCCGCGCGCGACAGCAGGCGGACGAAGGTCGGCAGCCGGCGCCACATCATCTGATAGAGCGGCAGGTCATGGGCGAGCCGCTGCCGGTCGAGAATCACGATGAGACGGTCGCCGACACGCTCGAAATCGACCTGGTAGCGATGCCGGCTGCGTTCGGCGCCATGAGCGAAGGAAAGGCGCAGCGTCGTCTCCGCCATGGTGGGGAGGGCGTCGCCAAGCCGCCAGAGCAGGACCTCTTCCTTGAGGGGCCGCGGCACGAGGGAAAAGAGAGCAGGTTCGACTGGGTTCAAGACCGAATCCCGGACAGGATGTCCTTTGGGCAGCAGTGTGAGGCCTCTGCCCGAGACTGTCCAGAACGGTCGACAGGGACGGTCGAAGCGTTTACTCACAGCATCGGGCACGCCTTGTGCAAGCGCCCGTTCAACGCCATGCCAGCCCCAGAGAACAATGCTCGTCGACAGCCACTGCCATCTCGATTTTCCCGAGTTCGAAGCCGATCGCGACGCGCTGATCGAGCGGGCGCATGAGGCCGGCATCGACCTCATGGTGACCATCTCGACCCGCGTCCGCCAGTTCGACCGCATTCGTGCGCTGGCCGAGGCGCATGACGAGATCTACTGCTCGGTCGGGACCCATCCGAACAGCGCGCATGAGGAGCCCGACATCACGACGGATGAGCTCGTCGCGTTGGCCGCGCATCCGAAGGTCGTGGCGATCGGGGAGGCAGGGCTCGACTATTTCTATGGCGCCGAGCATCGCGCGATACAGGCTGTCGGGTTCCGGCGCCATATCGCGGCGGCGCGGATCACCCAGTTGCCGCTCGTCATCCATGCGCGCGACGCCGACGCCGACATGATCGAGATCCTGCGCGACGAGATGGGGCAGGGGACCTTTCCGGCCATATTGCACTGCTTCTCCTCCGGGCCGGAACTCGCCCGTGTCGGGCTTGAACTCGGGCTCCACGTCTCCTTCTCGGGCATCCTGACCTTCAAGAGCGCGCAGTCCATCCGCGATGTGGCGGTGGATGTGCCGCTGGATCGGCTGCTGGTCGAGACGGACGCGCCCTACCTCGCACCCGTGCCCCATCGCGGCCAGCGCAACGAGCCGGCTTTCGTGCGCGAGACGGCCCGCGTGCTGGCGGAGATCAAGGGCGTCTCGCCCGATGAGATCGCCGCGATCACCACGGCCAATTTCCGCCGCCTGTTCAGCAAGGTTCCGGCGAGCGCCTATGCGCAGGAGCCCGCGCATCATGGCTGAGGCGGCCGAAAACGCGCCACGGGCCGAACGGCTCAGGATCACCGTGCTCGGTTGTGGCGCGTCGCCCGGCGTGCCGCGCATCGGCAATGACTGGGGCGCGTGCGATCCGTCGGAGCCGAAGAACCGTCGCACCCGCTCGTCGATCCTGATCGACGGGTTCCGCAATGACAGCCCCTATCCGACCCGCGTGCTGGTCGATACCGGCCCCGACATGCGCAACCAATTGCTCGACGCGCGCGTCGACCGGCTCGACGCCGTGCTGTTCACGCATCCCCATGCCGATCACACGCACGGGATCGACGACCTGCGCTCGTTCTGGCTCGATTCGCGCCGCCTGGTGCCGGTCTACACCGACGATTTCACGCAGGAACGGCTCGAGGAGGCGTTCGGCTACTGCTTCCACACCCCGGCCGGCGGCAGCTATCCGCCGATTCTCGGGCGCGTGCGGATCGAGCCCGGCACGGCGTTTTCCGTCGACGGCCCCGGCGGGCGGCTCGATATCCTGCCGTTCCGCCAGATCCATGGCGAAATCGACAGTCTCGGCTTCCGGATCGGCGATTTCGCCTATTCTAGCGATGTGAGCGCCCTGCCGTCCGAGACTGTCCCAAAGCTCGACGGGCTCTCGCTCTGGATCGTCGACGCGCTGCGCTGGCGGCCGCATCCGAGCCATTTCAGCGTCGACGAGACGCTCGGCTGGCATGAGCGGCTGCGCCCCCGCCGGACCGTGCTCACCCACATGCATGGCGACCTCGATTATCGGGTGCTCGCGGCAAAGGTTCCTGGCGACGTCGAGCCGGCTTTCGACGGCATGGTTCTCGATGTCTCGCTTTGAGCGTTCACGCTTAGTAACATTTTGCAATAATTCGCTGTCGGCGGCTCTGGTTCAGTCCGCCTTCACATGCGAAGCTCCGGCCATGTGTCGGTCCGGCTCGATGTCGGCGTGAGGGAAGGGGATCCCGCCTGATGAAGATTCGTAACGCTGCCTGGTCGATCTTCGGGATCGGGGCGGTTGTCATCTCTTGCTATATTCTCTATCGCGAATTCCGAAGGATCTCGTTTGCGGCCGTCGCCGACAGCCTCTACGCGATCAGCCTGCATAATTGGGCTCTGGCCATCATCGCCACGCTGGCTGCCTATGGTGCGCTCGCCTGGTATGACCGGATCGCCATCGCGCATCTCGGCAAGAAGGTTTCGTGGCTCTTCGTTACGCTGTGTTCGTTCACCACTTATGCGCTCTCGCACAATATCGGCGCCTCGGTCATTTCCGGCGCGGTCGTGCGCTATCGGGCCTATTCGACGCGCGGGCTGACGGCGCATGAGATCGGCCTCCTGATCGTCTTCTGCTCGTTCACCTTCGCGCTCGGCACGACGCTGATGGGCGCGTTCGTGCTGATCATCGAGCCGGAGGTGGTCCAGCGCCTCGTCGATGTGCCCGTCGCCGTGTCCTTCGTGATCGGCCTCGCCTTGCTCGCCCTGGTGATCCTCTATGTCGTCGGATCCTGGCTGCATTTTCCGCCGCGCCAGTTCGGCCGCTTCTTCCTGCAGTATCCGCGGCTGCCGATCGTCGGGCGGCAATTGCTGGCCGGCCCGATCGAACTCGCCAGCGCGGCTGCGATCATCTATTTCGCGCTGCCGGCCGAGAGCAATCCCGGCTATCTGATCGTGCTCGGCGTGTTCCTGGCCTCGTTCACACTGGCGCTGCTCTCGCACGCGCCGGGCGGGCTCGGCGTGCTGGAAGTCACCTTCCTGGCCGCCATGCCCGAAATGAACCCGAACGACGTGCTCGCCGCGCTGATCGTGTTCCGGCTTCTCTACCTGCTGATCCCGTTCGCCATGTCGCTGGTCGTCGTCCTCATCTTCGAGAAGACGCAGCTCGGCCGGAAGGACTGACGGGGAGGGCAGGGAACCTGCCCTCCCCCTGATTGATCAAAGGTGGCCGCCCTCCCTGTTGGGGGACGGGCCGCCGCCTTCGCCGTTCTAGGGCTTGCGCGGCGCCTGGTTCTTCAGCCAGCGCGCATTGTAGCCGAGCGGATCGGCCGGCAACTGCTCGAGCGGAACGCCGAGATTGGCCGCGCGGATACGCGCCACATCGGCCTTGGGCGTGCGGTCCATGGTCAGGACGCCGTTCTGTTCCTGATAGGTGTCGGTCAGCTGCGTATAGCAATAGCCGGCGATGAACACGGAATCGGTCACCCCGCGCAGCACGTCGGCATAGCGCTCGAGGAAGTCCTCGGCGTCCTTGGCCTGGCTGTAGCCCCAGCCCGCCGTCTGGTCGAGGAAATAGGCGATGCCGCCAAATTCCGTGACCATGACCGGCTGGCCGGCCCAGGGATGGCCGTCGATCTCCAGCACGCGGCCGGCCGAGCGGAAGGTCTTCAGCGTGTTGCGGAAGACCGTCTCGTCGCGGTAGCGACCATCGAGCACGTCGCCGCTCGGATGATAATCGTGCACGGCGAAGATGTCGGTCGCGATCTGCTCCCAGCCATCATTGCCACTGACGGGACGGCTCGGATCGAGCGTCTTGGTCAGATGGTAGAGCGCCTGCTGATAGCTTCGCTGCACCGCCACGCGCGGCAGCTCAGGAATGCCCCAGGACTCGTTGAAGGGCACCCAGGCGACGATCGAAGGATGCGAATAGTCGCGCTCGATCGCTTCCTGCCATTCAGCGGCGAGGCGGGTTACCGCTTCGTTCGAATAGGCATAGGCGCTCGGCATTTCCTCCCAGACCAGCAGCCCGAGAACATCGGCCCAATAGAGGAACCGAGGATTCTCGATCTTCTGGTGCTTGCGCACGCCATTGAAGCCCAGCGACTTGGTGAGCTCGACATCGCGGCGCAGTTCCTCATCCGAGGCCGTCATGACGCCTTCGCGCCAATAGCCCTGGTCGAGCACGAGGCGCAGGAAATAGTCCCGTGCGTTGAGGATGAAGCGGCCATTGGCGATGCCGACAGTCCTGAGCGCCGTATAGCTCCGGACGCTGTCGACCACCGCGCCATCGGCGTCGATCAGCTCGATCTCGGCGTCGAGCAGGCGCGGATGCTCGGGCGACCAAACGAAGTCGGCGCGGGCGTCGTCGATGCCCGGATCGGGGAGGGCGATGACGCGCCCCGTATCCTTGCCGGTCAGGGCATATTCATCGGCGACCAGCATCGTGCCGGCATGGGAAAGCGTGACGCGGAGCTTGTGACCGTGCGGCCTCGCGATGCGGGCATCGAGCCGGATCTCGAAGCGGGCAAAGTCCGGCGTCCAGTGCAGGCGGTCGATATGGCTGATTCCGACTCGCTCGAGCCAGACGCTCTGCCAGATGCCGGTCGTGCGCGGATACCAGATGCCATGCGGCTCGCGCAGCCAATCCTGCTTGCCGCGCGGCTTGTGCATGTCGAGCGGATCATCGGCCGCTCGTACGACGATCTCGAAGTCTGGCCCGGCGCCATAGGCGCGCAGCCCTACCCGCACCGGCGTGTGGCCACCGACATGATGGGCGGCATGCTGGCCGTTGATCCAGATGTCGCTTTCATAGTCGATCGCGCCGAAATGCAGGATCACATCGTGCGCGTCATCGAGGGCGAGGCCCTCTGGTAGCTCGACGGTGCGGCGATACCAGACGACGGGATGAAATGCCTCGTCATGAAGGCCGCTCCGCGGCGCCTCCGGCACATAGGGAACATTGATCGTGAGCGCGAAATCGGGCTCCGACGGACCGTGCCACAGGGCTTTGTCGTCGAAGGCAAAATTCCACGGCCCGTCGAGAGACACCCAATCGGTGCGTTCGAGCTGCGGGCGCGGGTGATCGCTATAGGCCAAGGCATTCCTCCTGGAGAGCATTTTGTTTGAGGCCGAAAAGCCGATGTGAACCTCGTTCTCGACGATCCGATTGCCGGAGCGTGAAAACGAGGGTAGGGCGACGCAATCCGTGCCTCGCCTCCTCCCGGCGCGGCGTCGTACCGACTTATGGTATTATGATAAGATGGTGTGCCATCGTGTCAATCCGCTCCCAGTTCGACGCAGGGGCCGCGCGACGGAAGAAGACCTGTATTCTCGCGCCTGTGGTGCTCCGCCGCATTGTTCGCGCGCGGGGTTCACAATTAGCGCGCATCGCCGGTCGCCGCACTCTGTCTCGGCGGCGGGCGCGCCTCGCGTGTGCCTGCGGGGCCGACGCGTGAGCGAACCTTCGCCTCGTCCCGCCAGGCAGCCGGCGCCAGGCCGGTCACGCGGCGGAATTCGCGGTTGAAGTTCGATTTGGTCTGAAAGCCGGATTCGAACATGATCGTCGTGACGGTGTGATCCGTCTCCGCCAGCAACCGGCAGGCCTCGGCGATCCGGAAATCGTTTACATATTGCGAGACGTTCGAGCCGGTCAGCCGATTGACCGCACCCGAGATCTGCCGGGCCGGCATTCCGGCGCGCCGTGCCAGCCGCGACAGGTTGAGATTGGCGTCGCGATAGAGGCCTTCGGCTCGCATCATGCCATCAATCCGGGTGAGCACGTCGCGATCCGCGGCGCTGTCGAGTACGGGAGGAGGCTGAACGATCGGCTCGGGCGCCGTCGTCTCGGGCATGGCTCGGCTTCGCCCCGCGACCGAGGCCGTGAGGCCGATCAGCAGCAGGCCGAGGAGATTGGCATTGCTGACCAGTGCCGCCGCATTCGTGCCCTTGGTCCATTCGAAATCGATGAACACCAGGAGATCGAACAGCGCCGACATGCAGAGCGCAGCGGCGGCAATGCGCAAAGCACGATAGGCCGCGACCGCATCGTCGAACCGTGCCTCATCAAGCGCATCGGGACCCGAACGGCCGAGCGCCAGGATCGCGATCGCATAAGCGATGAAGAGAACGATCAGGACGAGATCAATCAGGATCGGCCAGGTGAAGAACAGCCCGATGATCAGCAAGGGTGGCGCGGCGTAGAGCACATAGTCGGGGCGATCGGATGGGCGTTCATCGCGGACCAGGCTGCGGAAGCTCACAAAGGTGAGGGGAGGCAGGCAGGCCGCCAGAATAGGCAGCGGATAGCGCAATTCGGCGATGCCGTAGCCCCAGCGCAAGCCGACGATCACCGAGTGAATGGCGCAGAGCGCGATCAGCGCCAGGAACGACCGGCTTCCCCTCGCCTCGTCGCCCCGGCGCAGTAGCGCGATCAACAGCAGGATAAGGAGAAGCGCGACGACGAAAGGGATAGGCACGAAAAGCAAGATCGCTCCGCAGACCGTAACTGGATCGAGCCGGCATCATGATCTGAATCGCGATCCGGGACGACCTGAAACGCGATCGAGGACGCCGACGGGAGGTCGAGGGAATAGGGACGGGCGGTCAAGTCGACCTCCTCCGGTCCACCGCCTCCCAAGAGTCCAACATGAAACCTCTTCTCATTGCTCTATCGCTGATGTTCCTTGCTGGCGCCGCCGCCCCGGCGCTTTCTGCCGACGCCGTCGGGGTCCGCACGATCGCAGTCGCCTCGGCCGAGCGCGGCGAGAACCTCGCCGTTACCGTCTGGTACCCGGCCGCGGCTGGCGGCAAGACGACGCTGTTGGGCGAGGGCAGGGTCTTCCAGGGCGCCCCCGCCTTCGCCGACGCCCCCGCTCTCCCCGGTCCCTTCCCGCTCATCCTGGTCTCGCACGGCTCCGGCGGACGGATCCGGGATCTGGGCTGGATCGCCCGACCGCTCGTCGAGGCCGGGTTCGTTGTCGCGGGGCCGAACCATCCAGGCACGACCAGCGGCGACTCGACGCCGGCCGATACGCCGAAACTCTGGGAGCGGACGCGCGACATGTCGGACGTTCTGACCGCGCTCACGACCGAGCCGGAATGGCGCGCCTCTGTCGAGGCTGGTCGCATCGGCGTGCTCGGCTTTTCGCTGGGCGGCGCGACAGCACTGGAGCTTGTCGGCGCGCGGGCGAACCGCGAGGCCTATGCGCATTATTGCGATACCTATCCGACCATGCCGGACTGCGCGTGGTTCGCCGGCGGCAAGGGCTTTGTCGATGGGGCGCCCGTGACCACAGCGGCGCTCGATCTGCGCATGATCGACAAGGCCCGCTTCGAGCAGTCCAATCTCGATCGGCGTATCCGTGCCGCCGTGCTGGTCGATCCGTCGGTTGCCCAGGCCTATGATGCAGGGAGCCTTAGGGAGATCGCGATCCCGCTGCAGTTCATCAATCTCGGTCGCCCGGCGAATATCCCGGTCGCCGTCAAGGCGGACGCGCTGGCGAGCCTGACGCCGCAGGGCCGGTATGCGCAGGTCGATGACGCAGTGCATTTTAGCTTCCTGGCGCTATGCCAGCCGGACGGCGCCGCATTCCTGAAGTCGGTCGGCGATACGGACACGGTCTGCGACGACGGCGGGATCAGACAGCGCGCCGATATCCACGCCGAACTGACAGGCCTGATCACGAGCGCGTTCACGACCATGCTGAAGCCCGGCATGTGACGACCGGCGCCTGAGCGAGCCGCTCCGGCCAGAATGGCGTGATCAAGGACAGCCGCCAGCCGGGATCATGCCGCGACCGCCGACAGGCCGCGGCGTGCTTGATCCGGGCAAAGCGCAGCCCGGATCAAGCGATAGAGCAGGCGGCGTGGCACCGCATGAGGCAGGGCAGGCGCTGCCACCAATCCACGAGCACTGCCTGACCCATAGATCCGCAATTCGCATAAGATATATTATGGAACTTATTTGTGCTGGCCGCCGAGATTGGCAAGGACACCGGCCCTACGGCGCGAAGGCTGAAGAGCCCCACTGCGGCGGTCGACCAGTTTCCGTCGGCAGATCAACCAGATACGCCGTCTCCGCCCGCCACGAAATCGGCAATGGCGCTTGCCACCTCATCAGGAGCCTCCAGCGCTGCATAATGGCCCACGCCCTGAAGCAGGACGGATCGAATCGGGCCGGCCGCAACCTTCGAGATGGTGTCGACCGTGAAGGTGCCGCCGCCGGCACCGATCGCGAGCACGGGCATCTTCAGTGCACCGGTCTCGGCGATGGCTTTGATCTCGGCGCCTTCCCGCAGCATGGACTGATAGAGACCGGTCGCTCCGCGCCAACCCTCGGGACGCGAATAGCTGCGCGCGAATTCCTCGATGTCGGCGCCGCCGATCGCAGACGGATTGGCACTCATCGAGTTGAAAAGCCAGGCGATGAATTCGCGCTCGTGACCGGCGAGCAGCATTTCGGGTATGCCGGCAGCGGCCATGACGCCGATATGCCAGGCGCCGCCATGCGTGACGTCGGCAAGCATTTCGAGCCCGAAACCGGCCAGCCCCATCTCTATAGCGGTCAAGCTGACAATGTCGTCGGGATGCGAAGCGACAAGGCGGAAAACGGCCGCTCCGCTGATATCCTGCCCGACCACATGCACGCGGCCGACATCGAGATGCTTGATGAGCCTGTACAGGTCTTCGGCAACGGTGGCGCTGTCGTAGTCGCCCGGCTCATGGCTCGAATCGCCGAAACCGCGCAGGTCGACCGCGAAGACGCGGTGGCTCCGGACAAGCAGCGGAATGAGCTTGTGGAACGCCCACCAGGTCTCGGGAAACCCATGGACGAGCAGGATAGGCGGCCCTGCCCGCCCCGCTGCCGCATAGTGCAGTTCCGCTCCATTGAGCGCAACGCGATGGTGCGTGACGCCCGGAAGTGTAGACCCAATTGGTGCAAGGTTCATTTCAATCTCCAGATAGACAACATGGTTGTCGTTCTCGGGAGTGATAGACAATCAGGTTGTCGATGTCCAGCATTCAGTCAACCTGGTTGTCATTCTGGGGCCGCTCTCCTATTGTCGGCTCATGGTCAGAACGGGTGCCGATCTCGCATTGCTTCTTCTCGGAGGCTTCCGCCAGTTGGCGGATGCGGCCAGCGCGGAGCTGTCACGCCGCGGCTATGACGATGTGCGGCCGGCGCATGATTTCGCTATGCGCGCCATTGCTGCGGGCGCCGGCAATGCGTCGGAACTGGCCCGCCGTCTGGCCGTCTCGAAACAGGCGGCTGCCAAGACCATCGCCCTGCTGCAGGAGCGTGGATATGTGGTGCGGGCCGATGATCCGCACGACGCCCGGCGAAAGCTGCTTCAAGTGACGGCTCTCGGTCTTGAGGTGATGCGGCAAGGCGAGGCGATCTTTGAAGAGCTGCGCCGTGAATGGGAACAGCGGATCGGTGCGGAAGAGCTCGCGAGACTCGAGGCAAGCCTGGCCGTGCTGGTGGGGCCGTCGCCGGTGCGGCTGGACGCGCCGGGCTGGGTCGCGCAGGACCTCGGCGATATGCCCCGGTAGCCGGCCACGGCGCGATCCCGCGCGACGGGTGCAGGCGCCGAGATGCGTCTGGCCAGACGCCCAAAGCTCATCCGCCCATTGACACGACAACGCGGCTTGGACAGATAGGCGCAACATTGCGCGGATTTCCAGTTGATCGCACGCGGCGCGAACAAGTGCCCGAGCCGATGGCGCGCACACCGAACCTGATCGAAAGCCACCACATGACCGAACCCGTCACTCGCGACGCCCCGCGCATTTCCTTCGTCAGCCTGGGTTGCCCCAAGGCGCTCGTCGACAGCGAGCGCATCCTGACGCATCTGCGCGCCGAGGGTTACGAACTTTCGCGCCACCATGACGGCGCCGATGTCGTCATCGTCAATACCTGCGGCTTCCTCGACAGCGCCAAGGCGGAATCGCTTGAGGCGATCGGCACGGCGATGAAGCAGAACGGCAAGGTCATCGTGACGGGCTGCATGGGCGCCGAGCCCGAGCAGATCCGCGATGCCTTCCCGAACGTGCTCGCCATTACCGGCCCGCAGCAATATGAGAGCGTGCTCGGCGCGGTCCATACGGCCGTGCCTCCGGCGCATGATCCCTTCATCGATCTCGTGCCGCCGCAGGGCATCAAGCTGACGCCGCGCCACTACGCCTATCTCAAGATTTCAGAGGGTTGCAACAATCGCTGCTCCTTCTGCATCATCCCGAAGCTGCGCGGCGACCTGGTCAGCCGTCCCGCCGCCGACGTGCTGCGCGAGGCCGAGCGGCTGGTTAAGGCCGGCGTCAAGGAGCTGCTCGTCATCTCGCAGGATACCAGCGCTTACGGCGTCGACCTGAAATATGCGACCAGCCTGTGGCGCGACCGTGAGGTGAGGGCGAAGTTCCTTGACCTCTCGGCGGCTCTGGGAGAGCTCGGCGCCTGGGTGCGCATGCACTATGTCTACCCCTACCCTCATGTCGACGCCGTGGTCGAGTTGATGGCCGAGGGCAAGATCCTGCCCTATATCGACATTCCCTTCCAGCATGCGAGCCCGAGCGTGCTGAAGGCCATGCGCCGGCCCGGCAATCAGGAAAAGACGGCGGATCGCATCCATAAGTGGCGCGAGATCTGTCCGGACCTCGCCGTGCGCTCGACCTTCATCGTCGGCTTCCCCGGCGAAACCGACGAGGATTTCGAGTTCCTGCTCGATTGGCTCGACGAAGTGAAGCTCGATCGCGTCGGCTGCTTCAAGTTCGAGCCGGTCGATGGCGCCCCGGCCAATGATCTCGGCCCGCATGTGCCGGAAGAGGTCAAGCAGCACCGCTGGGACCGCTTCATGCAGCGTCAGCAGGCGATCAGCGCCAAGAGGCTCGCCAAGAAGGTCGGCCGCCGCGTGCCGGTCATCATCGACGAGAGCAATGGGCTTTCCGCCAAGGGTCGTACCGTCTGGGACGCGCCGGAGATCGACGGCAGCGTGCATGTGACGTCGCGCCGGCCGATCCGTGTCGGTGACATCGTCACCGTCAAGCTCGAACGTGCCGATCCCTACGATCTCTACGGCCAGGTCGTCTGAGGCCAGGCGACGGCGGGGAGGTCGTCCGAGACGCCCTCACCCCGCGCTGGCGGCGAATTGCTCCGCATAGGCGCGCAGCGTTTCCGGCGGCGCGCGGCCGATCAGCATCCGCGAATGGCCGCCCGAGGCCCAATGGACGATGTTGAAGCCGTCCAGCGTCTCATCGGTGAGTCCAGTTTCCTTGGGGTTACCGGTCTTGATGATGCAATAGGCGATCGGCCCGTGATCCGGGTCGATATAGGCGATCTGCGTCAGCGGCCGGCCCTGGAAGTCGAAGAGTTGCGCGCCGCGAAACGAGAGGGCAGGCGGGGGCGCCGCGGCCTTGTCGAGATCCAGTCCGAGCCCCCTGCCCGCCAGCGCCAGTTGCTCACGCGCGACGTCGGGCGTCGGCGCGATGGCGAGCGTATCGGCGGTCGTCAGCAGCCAGTATTCGGCCACGGCCTGCCGCCAGTTCTCATGCCCCACCGTCACGACTTCCGTTTGATCGGCGGGCCCGAAATTGCTCGCGATCAGGCCACCGGTGGCGCCACCGATGACGAGCAGCACGGCGGCGGCCGCCGCGAGCTGCCCCCAGCCGAGCCTCTGCCAGGGCGACGGCCGTGTCGCGGTGGATGAGACGATCGGCACGGGATCATCGGCTTGTCGTGCAATTGCCGCTGCGAGCAGGCCTTGCAGCCGTTCGTGCGGTGCGGCGTCGAGAATAGCGTCGAGCGCAGGCAGCACCAGGCGCCCGCCGGAATCGAGAAAGGCGAGACGCTCCCTGAGATCAGAGTCCGTTCGCGCCGCGTCGACAATGTCGCGCGCCTTTTCCGAGGCGAGCTCATCATCGAGGAAGGCGACGAGTTCCTCGTCGGGATGGCGGTCAGCGTCGTTCATCGCGGTCTCGCGTCTCGTCCTCTTCCTTGGCCGGACGGTCGCCGGTGGCTTGCGCGAGTTTTTCGCGCGCCACGGCGAGCCGGCTCATGATCGTGCCGATGGGCACATTCAGATGGTCGGCCGCCTCGCGGTAGGAATAGCCTTCCGCATAGACCAGCAGCACGGTTTCCCGCTGGGCCTCCGGCAGCCTGCCGATCTCAGTTAACATCTGAGACGCCAATATATTCGTTTCGATCTCGCGCCCGCCATCGACGACGAGCGCCAGCTCGGCATCGACGAAGCCGGCACCCTGGCGGACGACGCGCGCGCGGACCTCGTTGATCCAGATCGAATGCAGGATGGAGAACAGCCAGCGATCGAGTCGCGTCCCGGGCTGGAACTGGGAACGGCGCTCCAGCGCACGCAGGCAGGTCGCCTGGACCAGATCCTCCGCGACGTCGCGATTGCCGGAGAGGACGAGCCCATAGCGCCACAACGCGGCGAGATGCGTCGCTAGACCGTCCCTCACTGTTTCGTGACTGCTCGTGTTCATGGAAGAACGAATAAGTCGCCGGGTGCGGTTGTTCTTGGTGCGACTTCCGCCGCGACCGGCGGGAGGTACCAGCCGGAGACTATCAAGATGACTAGCATGTTCCAAAGCACCACGCGATCGGCCCTCGCGGTCGCATTCGCAGGACTTCTTGCCGCGGCCGGCCCTGCCCTCGCCTCCAGTGGCGGCGGCGGTGGCGGTGGGAGCAGCAGCGGCGGCGGGAGCGGCATGCAGTCGCCCCAGACCCCGACCTGCAAGAACGGTCTCGTCTGGAGCACGGCCGTGCAGCGCTGCGTCAAGCCGCGCTCGAGCGGATTGACCGACAAGGAATTGCTGCAGCAGGGCCGCGCCATGGCGCTCGCCGGGCAGTATCAGGATGCGCTCGACGTCCTCGATGCCGTCGACAACAAGCAGGATTCGATGGTGCTGACCTATATCGGCTACAGCCACCGCAAGATGGGTCAGACCGATGTTGGCATCGGCTATTACATGCAGGCGTTGGCGATCGATCCACGCAACATCAACACCCATGAATATCTGGGCGAAGGCTATGTGAGCTCGGGCAAGTACGAACTCGCCAAGGCGGAGCTCGACACCGTCAAGCAGCTATGCGGCGACACCAAATGCGAGCAGTATGAAGAGCTCGCGGCGGCGATCGCCGGCAAGCCGGTCGACTGAGGGATCAGACCCTAGTGCTTTTCCCGAAGCCTTTGAGGCATAGCGTATGACAATCACCGTGCTGCCGGACCAGGTCCGGCAGCCGGCGCCCCTTGCGGCGCCGGCACCTGTCGCGTCGATCCGTGCCCTGGTCACCGCGACCCCGCCCAACCACGTTCCCCAGAAGGTCGCACTCGAACGCGCCCGCGATGTGTTCGCGTCGCGAATGCCCTTTTTCCCGCAATTGGAGCAGGTCTTCATCAATGCGGCGATCGACACGCGGCATTCCTGCCTGCCGGTCGAGTGGTTCATGGGGCAGGCGGATTTCGAGGAGAAATCGCGGCTCTATGTCGAGCATGCGACGGCGCTCGCCAAGGAATCCGCCGAGCGTGCGCTCGCGGCATCCGGCCTTGCCGCCGACGAGATCGACGCCATCGTCTTCGTCAGCTCCACGGGCATATCGACGCCGAGCATCGATGCGCGGCTGATGAACCTGCTGCCGTTCCGCCGCGACGTGATCCGCCTCCCGATCTTCGGGCTCGGCTGCGCCGGCGGCGTGCTCGGCCTGACCCGCGCGGCGCAGTTGGCTTGTTCCAGGCCCGGCATGAACTGCTTGCTGATCGTGGTCGAGCTGTCCTCCCTCGCCTTCCGCTATGATCGCCTGACGAAGAGCAATCTCGTCGCCTGTGCGCTCTTCGGCGATGGCGCGGCAGCGGCCGTGCTGACCAGCGGTGCGCCCGGTGACGGCGCTTCGATCACGCTCGGCGCGAGCGGCGAGCATTGCTGGCCTGACACGCTCGGCGTGATGGGCTGGAACATCGACAGCAACGGCCTCGACGTGATCTTCCAGCAGAGCATCCCGCAGATCATCGCCGACGATTATCCGGCCGCTCTGGACGGGTTCCTCGCCAGCAACGGCCTCGCGCGTTCCGACATCGACCGCCCATGCTGCCATCCCGGCGGCGCGAAGGTGATGGACGAACTGGAGAAGGTGTTCGGCTACGGGCCGGGCGAGCTCGACGCCGAACGAACGGTCCTGCGCGAGAACGGCAACATGTCGGCGCCGACTGTTCTCTTCGTGCTCGATGAATTGCTGCGCGGTGGCGCGTCTGGCCGATTGCTGCTTTCCGCGCTTGGGCCAGGCTTCACGGCGGCGTTCCAGATCGTCGATGTCGCGCAGGCGAGCCGTCCTTCGTGACATTCGGATGGGCCTATCTGCTGCTGGGCGCCGTCGTCCTGCAGCGGCTCCTGGAACTCGTCCACGCCCGTCGCAACACCGCGCGCCTGTTGGCGCGCGGTGGCCGCGAGGTCGGGGGCGACCATTACTGGATGTTCATTGCCCTGCACACGTCCTGGCTGGTGGCGCTGTTCCTGCTGACGCCCCCTGCCCCGCCTGTCATCTGGCCCCTGCTGGCCCTTTACGGCGTCCTGCAACTGCTCCGGATCTGGATCATTGCCAGCCTCGGGCCGTACTGGACCACGCGGATCATCACGCTCGATGGAGCCCCGCTACAAAGGCGTGGCCCTTATCGCCTGCTGCGCCACCCGAACTACCTCGTCGTGGCGATCGAGATCCCGCTGCTGCCCCTGATCCTCGACCTGCCCGTATTGGCGGCCCTGTTTGGCGTCCTCAATCTGGCGCTCCTCGCCTATCGTATTCGTGTCGAGGGCAGGGTGCTGGCGGTGCGGCGCTAACTAAGCCAGCGCTGCCTCGAGAAAATCGATGGGGCGGGAAAGGTGCCCTGCCCTATCGCCCGGCCGTTTCCTGTTTGGCCAGCTCGAGGATCGTGCCGACCAGCGCTTCGACGGCGAGGCCCATATCGTCGATCGTGACGAATTCGTTGGGGTTATGGCTGATACCGGCGCGGCAGCGCACGAAGATCATGCCGAACTCGCCGAGATGGACCATGGATTGCCCGTCATGGCCGGCGCCCGACATCAGGCTCCGCGCCGGCTTGCCCTGGATCGCCGTCACCGCCGTGCCGATCGCCTTCTGCAGGCGCGGCGCGCATTCCGCGACCGATTTCTCCAGCATCGTCTCGACGCCCACGACAACATGGCGCCGCTTGTCGATCTTGCGCGCCACCAGGGTGATCGCCTCGACGGCCTCCTTGCGCGCCTTGTCGTTGGCGGCGCGGACATCGAGCGAGAAACGGACATCCGCGGGGATGACATTGGACGCGCCCGGCATCACCTCGACGTGGCCGACGGTCGCGACGAGCGAGTTCTTCTTGTCCTTCCGCGCGATCTCCTCCGCGGCAAGGATGATCTCGGCCGCCGCGGTGAGCGCGTCATGGCGCATGCCCATCGGCACTGTGCCGGCATGGCCGGCTTCGCCGCGGATTCGGATGCGGTGGCGGCTCTGGCTCGCAATAGCCGTGACCGCGCCAAGCGGCTCGTTCGCCCGCTCCAGCACCGGCCCCTGTTCGATATGAACCTCGAGATAGCCGAGCACGGATGGCCGCTGATAGGCCTCGTCGCGCAGCCGCTTCGGATCGCCGCCAAAGGCGACGAGAGCGTCGCGCAGCGTGATCTCCTGTTCGTCGGCAACATCGAGCGCCTTCTGGTCAAAGACGCCCGCGACAACGGCCGACGAGGTCAGCGTGACGGGGAAACGAACCCCCTCCTCGTCGCCGAAAGCGAGAATGTCGAGGCCGAAGGGCAGCTCGACCCCCCTCGCCTTCAGCGTCTCGACCGCCAGAATGCCGACCACGACGCCGAGATTGCCGTCATAGCGGCCGGCATCGATGACCGTGTCGATATGGGAGCCGATCAGCAGCGCCTTGTTGCCGCTACGGCCTGCCTTGCCGGGCGGGAGCGAACCCCGCATCGTGCCGGCCGCGTCCATGCGGGTGGAAAGTCCCGCTTCGCGCATCCAGACCTCGACCAGTTCCGCCGCGCGCTTGTGCTCGGGCGTCAGATAGAGGCGCGTCAGATTCTCGGGGCTGGCCGAGATGGCCGCCAGCGCGTCGATCATGCGCTGGGCCTTCTCGCCGAGTGCCCGGGTCGTCAGTTCGCTGGTCATGCGGCGACACGATCTTCGAGGCGGAAACGGATGATCCGGCCAACCTGTGTCAGCGCGGTCGCGAACTCGACCTCCGGCTCGTTTTCGACCCGCTCCTGAAAGGCGGCGATGATCTGCGCCTTGGTCGAACCCTTGACCGCGCGGATGAAGGGAATGCCGTGCCGCGCGCGATAACGGTTGTTGAGCGCGGTGAACAGCGCGAACTCCTCCGCCGTCATGCGATCGAGGCCGGCGCCGGTCTGCTCGTTGTAAGATTCGGGCGCCAGCGTACCGGCAATCGCCGCCTTGCCGGCGAGATCGGGGTGCTCACGCAGGAGGGCGAGTTGCGCGTCATGCGGGGCGGATTCGATCGCATGATGAAATGCCGCCACCAGCGCCGCGTGGTCCGCGAACGGAGCCTCCGCGAAAGCCGCGCGCGCCACCCATGGCGAGTGCTCGGCAATATCCCCGAAGCTCGCCACGAAGGCCACTTCATCCATGCGGTTGACGGCGTCGATCGTCAGCGGCTGGTTTGGCATCACGTCCCGAACGGTTGAAAATCCCGGTCCGTTGTCTAGAGCATCGGGCGGAAAAGTGGAAACCGGTTTTCCGCCCGGATCGATGTGACACATGGCGGCTGGAGCGCGTGGGTCCCCGGCCTGCCGCTGGTAGCGGCCTAATGGCTCTGCAGCCAGGCGCCGAGGGTCTTGCGGTCCTCTTCGGTCATGTGCGTCTCATTGCCGAGTGGCATGGCTGTTCCGTTGACCGCCTGCGCCATGATCTGGTCCTTGTGCAGGATCAATTGATCCGTCGATGTCAGCAGCACGCCCTTTGGCGGCGCGTCGAAGCCGTCATGGGTCGGCCGCGCCGCATGGCACATGGTGCAGTGCTTGGCCGTCAGCGTCAGCACCTGCGCATCGCTGACCGTGAGGCTCGGATCGATATCGAGCGGCTTCGGCGCCGTCATCACCAGCAATACGCCGAGGGCGGCCGCCGCCAGGGGCACGGTCCAGACATATTTGAGCAGCGGATCGTGCGCTTCATGGCGGTTCAGGAAATGGCGGATCGATCCGCCGAGCAGCAGGATGAAGGCGACGAGGATCCAGCTCTGCGGATGGCCAGTCAGGAAGGGATAATGGTTGCTCACCATCATCAGCAGCACGGGCAGCGTCAGGTAATTGTTGTGCACCGAGCGCTGTTTGCCGATCGCGCCGAGGCGCGGATCGGGCGCCTCGTGCTTCAGCAGCGAGGCGACGATCTTCTTCTGGTTCGGGACGATGATGCCGAACACGTTCACCGCCATGATCGTGCCGATAAAGGCACCGACATGGATCAGCGCACCGCGTCCCGAGAAGACATGGGTCAGCAGATAGGCTGCGCCGACGATCAGCACGAACAGGCAGACGGCGAGCAGCGGCGTGTTCTTGCCGATCGGCGACTTGCAGAGCTGATCGTAGATGAGCCAGCCGCCGACCAGCGTCAGCACCGAAATCACGATCGCCTGCGACGGCAGCAGCGGCAGCACGGATCGATCGATCAGGAAGGTGTTGGCGTTCCAGTAATACTGCACGATCAGCAGAAGGAAGCCGGAGACCCAGGTGAGATAGGCCTCCCATTTGTACCAGATCAGGTCAGACGGCAGCGCCGGCGGCGCGACGAGGTATTTCTCGACATGGTAGAAGCCGCCGCCATGAACCTCCCAAGCCGTACCATAGACGCCGGGGTTCATCTTCTCGCGCTTCTTCAGGCTCAGATCGAGCGCGATGAAATAGAACGACGTGCCGATCCAGCCGATGCCCACGATCAGGTGGGACCAGCGGATCAGGAGGTTCAGCCATTCGACATAGAATGAGGACATGAAGCTGCTTCAGCCTTGGTGAGGCGACCTGAACGGGACTGATGGCGATGAATATGCAAATGGCCGGCCAGAGCCGGCCATCGCAGGATCGATCGGGCCGTGCGTACCGGTCTCGGATCACGCAGGCCCCGGGGGGACTGGCGCTCCGTGCGGAACGCCAGCCGGGTGCGCCCTTACTGCGGCAGCTTGTCGTCGATGCCCTTCACGTACCAGTTCAGGCCGAGAAGGGTCTTGTCGTCGGCGACTGTGCCGGCCGGAATGCCGATCGTGCCGTCCTGCTTGGTGATTGGGCCCTTGAAGACCTGCAGTTCGCCCGACTCGATCTTCTTGATCGTGTCCTCGGCCATGGCCTTGACGTCATCGGGCATGTTCTGCAGCGGCTGCAGCAGCACGAAGTCGGCCTTCATGCCTTCCCACGTGTCGGTCGACTTCCAGGTGCCGTCGAGAACCGCCTGGACGCGCTCGATGTAGTAGGGCGTCCAGTTGTCGATCAGCGAGGCGAGATGGGCCTTGGGGCCGAACTTCGACATGTCGGCCGACTGGCCGAAGGCATGCAGGCCGCGCTCTTCGGCGATCTGCATGGCGGCCGGCGAATCCGTGTGCTGGACGATGATGTCCGCACCCTGGTCGATCAGGGCCTTGGCCGCATCCGCTTCCTTGCCGGGATCGAACCACGTGTTGGCCCAGACGATCTTGACCTTGAAGTCCGGATTGACCGACTGCGCGCCGAGCATGAAGGCGTCGATGCCCATCACGACTTCGGGAATCGGGAACGAGACGATGTAGCCGGCGACGCCCGTCTTCGACATCTTCGCGGCGATCTGGCCCTGGACGTAGCGGCCCTCATACCAGCGCATGTTGTAGATCGAGACGTTCTCGGCCATCTTGTAGCCGGCGTCGTGCTCGAACTTCACCTTCGGGAACTTGGCAGCGACCTTGAGGGTCGGGTCCATGAAGCCAAACGAGGTCGTGAAGATGATGTTGCAGCCCGAACGGGCAAGGCGCTCGATGGCGCGCTCGGCATCGGGGCCCTCGGGCACGTTCTCGACATAGGCCGTCTCGACCTTGTCGCCGAAGTGCTTCTCGACGGCGAGGCGCGCCTCGTCATGCTGCTGGCTCCAGCCGCCATCATTATGCGGACCAGTATAGACGAAGCAGGCCTTGACCTTGTCGGCAGCATTGGCGGCGCTGACCGCCCCGGCCGCGATCGCGATCGCGCCGATTGCAACGAGGTATTTCCGCATTTCCGTTATTCCCTCTCTGGGTGCATTTTATCAGGTAGAACAATCGGTTCGAGCGCAACGTTAAAGCCGCACCCGAACCGTCACTAAACGTCCGGCACGAACGGGCGGCCGAGGCAGGCCGGTGTATTGACGCTCAGCAGCGCCCGGTTCCGGGAGATCAGGACCAGTGCGACGATCGTGACGATGTAAGGCAGCATCGACAGGAACTGCGACGGGATGCCAACGCCGATGGCTTGAGCATGCAGCTGCAGGATGCTGACCGCGCCGAAGAGCAGCGCCCCTATGACGAGCCGGCCCGGCAGCCAGCTCGCGAACACGACGAGCGCCAGCGCGATCCAGCCGCGGCCTGCCGTCATCGCCTGTGTCCATTGCGGGGTATAGACGAGCGAGAGATAGGCGCCGCCGAGACCCGCGCAGGCACCGCCGAACAGCACGGCGAGAAAGCGCGTACGGAACACGGAAAAGCCCAGCGCATGCGCCGAATTGTGATTGTCGCCGACGGAGCGCAGGATCAGACCGGCCCGCGTCTTGAACAGGAACCACCAGACGCCGATCGCGAGCGCGATGGCGACATAGACGAACGGATCCTCGCCGAAGACGAGCCGACCGACCACCGGCAGGTCGCTCAGATAAGGAATGTTGACCCGTGGCACGGCCACGCCGGGAATGCCGACAAAGGCATCGCCGATCAGCGCGGATAACCCCAGCCCGAACAGGGTCAGCGCGACACCGGTCGCATTCTGGTTGGCGACGAAGAAGAGCGCGACGACGCCGAACAGGCCTGCCGCGAGCATGCCGGCCGCGATGCCGGCGAGCGCCCCCATCAGCGGCATGCCGGTCATGTTGCAGGCGGCGAAGCCGCACACGGCGCCGACCGCCATCATGCCTTCGACGCCGAGATTGAGCACGCCTGCCCTCTCGGCGACCAGTTCACCGAGGGCGGCGAAGAGCAGCGGCGTTGCGGCGGTGACGATGGTGAGGAGAATCCCTTCCAGCATGGTCATGACGATCACCGGGCCAGGGCTGGATCGACGGCGCGCTGGCGCACGATCTTCAGCCGGTAATAGATGAAGCTGTCGCAGGCGAGGACGTAGAAGAGCAGCATGCCCTGGAAGACCTGGGTGGTCTGGTCGGAAAGGCCGAGCGCTACCTGCGCCCCCTCTCCGCCCATATAGGACAGCGCCAGCAGAAGGCCGGCGATGAGGATGCCGAAGGGATGGAGCCGCCCGAGAAAGGCGACGATGATGGCTGTAAAGCCATAGCCTGGCGAAACCGTCGTGCGGAGTTGCCCGATGGGGCCCGCGACCTCGCAGATGCCGGCGAGCCCCGCAAGGCCGCCCGAAATCAGGAAGGTCATCATCACCATCTTGTTACGGCTGAAGCCGCCAAAGGCTCCGGCGCGCGGCGACATGCCGAGCACGCGAATCTTGAAGCCGGTGATCGTCTTGCTGGTCAGGAACCAGGCGGCAATCACGGCGATGATCACGAAGACGATCGAAAGGCGTATGGAATCTCCGGCCACGATCGGCAGCATCTGGCCTTCGTCGAAGGCGCGGCTATTGGGGAAATTATAGCCGCCGGGATCACGCCACGGCCCGCGCGCCACATAATCGAGGAAGAGGTTGGCGACATAGACGAGCATCAGCGTCGTCAGCGTCTCATTGGCGTTGAAGCGGATCTTGAGGACGGCGGGAATGGCAGCATAGGCCATGCCACCGAGAACGCCCATCACCATCATGGCCGTGACGACCAATGGGCCCTGCCAGGTCGGCTGCAGCACCGGTATGATCGATCCTGCGAGTGCGCCGGCCGCGAGCTGGCCCTCGGCGCCGATGTTCCAGACCGCGGACTGGTAGCAAAACGAGAGGCCGATCGCGATCAGGATGATCGGGATCGCCTTGGCGAGCAAGTCCTCGATCGACCAGAGCGCCGTCAGCGGCTCGATGAAATAGACATAGAGCGCCTGGAAGGGATCGATCTTCGAGACGGCGAAGATGATGAAGAAGGAGACCAGTGATAGCGCGATCGCGAGCACCGGCGACAGCAGCACCATGGTCTGGCTGTGGTCCGGGCGACGCTCAAGAATGATGCGCATGCGCCAGTTCCTCTCCATTGCTCCTGCGACCTTCGCCGAGGCCCGCCATCATCAGTCCGATCGCCTCGCGCGTGACGCTCTTGGCCGGCAGCGCCTCCGAGAGATAGCCGCGCGACATGACGGCGACGCGGTCCGATATTTCGAAGATCTCATCAAGGTCCTGGCTGATCACCAGCACCGCCGAGCCGGAGCGCGCCAGATCGATCAGCGCCTGCCGGATGACGGCGGCGGCGCCCGCATCGACGCCCCAGGTCGGCTGGCTGACGACGAGCACGCCGGGCTGACGGTCAATCTCGCGCCCCACCATGAATTTCTGCAGATTGCCGCCTGAAAGCGACCCAGCCTCGGGGTCCGACGAGGCCTTGCGCACGTCGAAGGAGCGGCTGACGCGCTCGGCGAGCGTCCGTGTGCCCTCGAAATCGATCACGCCGACACGCATCAACTGGTCGCCCGTCGAATGACGGGTCAGGAGCACATTGTCCGACAGGCGCAGGCGTGGCACGGCGCCATGGCCGATGCGCTCTTCGGGTACGAAGGCGGCGCCGAGGCGGCGGCGCGCCGTCACGCCGAGCCGGCCGGCGGGCTTGCCGTCAATGTTGATGGCGGTAGCCGTGGCGGCGAGCTGCTCGCCGGAGACAGCATCGAAGAACTCGCCCTGTCCATTCCCGGCGATGCCAGCAATACCGACGATTTCGCCAGCGCGGACATCGAGCGAAATATCGTGCAACGCGACCGCGAAGGGGTGGGGCTCAGGCAGCGACAGGCTGCGGATCGAAAGGCGCGTGCGCGTGTTCTCCGGCACGGGAACCTCGGACGACAGCGCGTGGATCTCGGCGCCGACCATGAGGCTCGCGAGTTTGGCGGCCGATTCCTTTTGCGGGTCGCATTCCGCCACGACCTTGCCATGGCGCAGGATCGTCGCGTGGTGGCAGATCTGCTTCACCTCTTCGAGGCGGTGGCTGATATAGAGCACGGCGCAGCCGCGCGCGGTCAGCTTGTCGAGCGTCAGAAAGAGATCATCGGCTTCCTGCGGCGTCAGCACCGAGGTCGGCTCGTCCATGATCAGCAGTTCGGGGTTCTGCAGCAGGCAGCGCACGATCTCGACGCGCTGGCGCTCTCCAACCGAGAGATCGACGATCACCGAATTGGGATTGAGCGGCAATCCAAACTCGGCCGAGACCTTCTCGATCTCGCGCGCGAGCGCAGAGCGGCTTTTCCGGTCAGGCAGGGCGAGCGCGATATTCTCGGTGACGGTCAGCGCATCGAACAGCGAGAAGTGCTGGAATACCATCCCGATGCCGAGCCGGCGCGCGGCCGACGGGCTCGGAATGCCGACCTTCTGGCCTTTCCAGAGGATCTCGCCTTCGGAGGGCTGCAGCGAGCCATAGAGGATCTTCACCAGCGTCGACTTGCCGGCGCCATTCTCACCCAGCAGGGCGTGGATCTCGCCGGGGCGGATCGACAGGTTGATGTCGTCATTGGCCTTGAAGCTGCCGAACAGCTTCGTGATGCCTCTCGCCTCGACGAGTGCTGTACCTTGTGGCCGCTGTCTGCGGCCGCCCCCGGTGCCGTCCAATTCAGCTGCCTCTCATGGCAAAGGTTGATGTTGGATAGGATGCATTCGCGTCGTCGCGCGCCTGAAGCCGCAGGGCCTCGTCGCGTGTCAGCATATCGGCCGTAACCGACGCGGCGATGACCGCCGGCAGTTTGGAATGGATGCCCGGAAGCCCGATCGGCGTTACCACCCGAGCGACATCCTCCTTCGGAACACCCGCCTGCGCAAGCTGGCTTGCAAAGCGCGCCCGCTTGGTGGCGCTGCCGATCAGGCCGATATAGGCGAGCGTCGGCGTATCGAGAGCCTTGTGCACGATCGAAAGATCGAGCGCGTGATTGTGCGTCATGATCAGTGCGAAGGCGCCATCGGCAGCACCCTCCAGCACTGAGGCAGGATCGCCGGCCTGCACGCAGCGCACATTGCCGGGAACATGGCTCGGAAAGGATTCTGGCCGCGGATCGACCCACACGACGTCGAAGGGGAGCGGGGCCAGAGCCAGCACGAGCGCCCGCCCGACATGGCCGGCGCCGAAGAGATAGAGCACGCGGCGATCATCGCCGAAGCCCTCCTCGATGACGGGCCCATGCTTCTCGACGGAGCCGATCGGCACGGTGCCCTTCGGATCGATCTCGCGGATCAACGGGCCATCGCCGTCGCGGATCGCGCGGGTGCGGAACGCGCCCTCCACTTCCGCCGCAGCGAGCCGCGCGACTTCATCCCGCCGCGACCGATCGAATACTTCGAGCGCCAGATCCACCCGGCCGCCGCAGCACTGGCCGAGTTCCGGCCCGAGCGCGATCGAGCGGACATCGTGACCGGGCTCGGACGTCCGAGCCAGCGCCGCCTGCAGATCGGCGATCGCCCGCCATTCCAGCGTCCCGCCGCCGATCGTGCCGAAGAAGGAGGCGTCCGGCAGCACCACGATGCGCGCACCCGCTTCACGAGGGGCCGAGCCGCGCGTCCCGATAACCGTCGCCATGGCAGCCTTGCCATGACGGTCGATCGCATCGAGAAGGCGCTGCCAGACCAGCATCAGTCGGCTCCCGCTGTCATCGCCCGCACGGCCTTCATGATGGCCTCGGGCGTCGCCGGGGCGTCGAGCATCGGCACCGTGCCCGGATTGACGCTCGCCACCGCATTGTTGATCGCGCAGAAAACCGAAATCGGCAACATCAGCGGCGGCTCGCCTACAGCCTTGGAGCGATAGATCGTATCGACGCGCGCGCCATCCGACTCGAACAGCTCGACCTTGAAATGCTCGGGAATGTCAGAGGCGGCAGGGATCTTGTAGGTGGACGGCGCATGGGTCCTGAGCCGCCCCTGCTTGTCCCAGACCAGCTCTTCGGTCGTCAGCCAGCCCATGCCCTGGACGAAGCCGCCTTCGATCTGGCCGATGTCGATGGCCGGATTGAGCGACTTGCCGACATCGTGCAGGACGTCGATACGGTCGACCTTCATCTCGCCCGTCATGGTGTCGATCGTCACCTCGGTGCAGGACGCGCCATAGGCGAAGTAGAAGAACGGCCGGCCCTCGGCCTTGTCACGGTCCCAGGCGATGGTCGGCGTCTTGTAGAAGCCGGCGGAGGAGAGCTGGACCCGGTCGACATAGGCGGCGTTGGCGAGTTCGCCGAGGCTCATCACACGGTTGCCAAGCAACACCTGGTTGTCGCGGAACTTCACCTGTGAACGGGGAACCTGCCACTTTTCCTCGATGAAGGCGAAGAGGCGATCCTTGATGATCTTGCAGGCGTTGAGCGCCGCCATGGCGTTCAGGTCTGTGCCGGACGAGGCGGCGGTCGGCGAGGTGTTCGGCACCTTGTCGGTGCGCGTCGCCGTGATCGCGACCTTGCCCATGTCGACGCCGAATTCCTCGGCCACGACCTGCGCTACCTTGAGGAACAACCCCTGCCCCATCTCGGTGCCGCCATGGTTCAGATGCAGCGAACCGTCGCGGTAGAGATGCACCAGCGCGCCGGCCTGGTTCAGCATCATCAGCGTGAACGAAATGCCGAACTTGATCGGCGTCAGAGCCAGCCCGCGCTTCAGGATCCGGCTCTGCGCGTTCCAGGCCGTGATTTCTGCGCGCCGGGCGCGATAATCGCACTTGGTCTCCAACTCGGCGACCAGTTCGTGTAGCAGATTATCCGTGACCTGCATGCCGTAGGGCGTGCGATCGCGGCTGCCATCGCGGTAGAAATTCGCCTTGCGGACGTCGAGCGGATCCTTGCCGAGCCGATAGGCGATCTGGTCCATCATGCGTTCGGCGAAGACCATGCCCTGTGGGCCGCCAAAGCCGCGAAACGCCGTGTTGGAGCAGGTGTTGGTGCGCAGGCGGCGGGCGAGCACGCGCGACTGCGGATAGAAATAGGAATTATCGGCATGGAACATCGTCCGGTCGACGACGCCCATGGACAGATCCTCCGAATGGCCGCAGCGCGCATTGAAGGTGACGTCGACGCCCTGCAGCAGGCCCTCGTCATCATAACCGACGCGGTAGTCGACGCGGAAATCATGCCGCTTGCCGGTCATGATCATGTCGTCGTCGCGGTCGAGCCGCATCTTGCAGGGGCGCTTGGTCTTGGCAGCGGCGAGCGCCGCCAGCACCGCCCATTGTGACGCCTGGCTCTCCTTGCCGCCGAAGCCACCGCCCATGCGCCGGATCTCGACCGTCACCGCGCTCGAAGGCACGTGCAAAGCGTGGGAAACGAGGTGCTGGACCTCGCTTGGATGCTGCGTCGAGGAATAGACGAGCATCTCGCCTGCCTCGCCCGGCACCGCCATGGCGATCTGCCCCTCGAGGTAGAAGTGCTCCTGACCGCCGACGCGAAAACTGTCCTCGAAGATGCGCGGCGCTGTGGCGATCGCCGCCTCCGGATCACCCTGGATGAAGGCGTAGTCCGGCAGCACGAGGTCGGTTGCGTCGTCGACGTCGATGATCGGAGTCTCGGCGACCGTCGTGAACTTCGCCTTCTTGGTCGCGCGGCGCGCCTGATCGCGCGTCTTCGCGATGACGATGAACACGACCTGCCCGTGGAAGCGGATGGTGTCGCCGGCCAGCGCCGGATCGTCGCCGAGCAGCTTCGGGCTGACATCGTTCGCACCGGGAATATCATCGGCCGTCATGACGGCGACGACACCGGGCGCCGTACGAACAGCGTCGAGATCAAGCGCCGTGATCTTGCCGGCCGCGATCGGCGCATAGCCGGGCGCAATGTGCAGCGTGCCGGCCGGCTCGCGAATATCGTCGATATAGGCCGCCGAGCCCGTCACATGGCGCGGGGCGCTGTCATGCGGCAAGGATTTGCGGACGACCGAGAGTTCCGCATCGGGGACCATCACATCACTCGGCGGCATCGGTGAACTCCTCACGGCGACCGATCAGGCGCGTACGTCCCGTCGGCGTGCCGGCTGCTTCCAGCAGGGCCTTGCCGAGCAGGGCATGCGCCGTCTCGGCACGGTAATTGGCGCTCGCACGGTGATCATCGAGCGGCGCGAAATCCAGCCGCAGCGCGGCAAACGCATTCGACCAGGCGGCTGAATCGCGGATCGAGGTGCCGTGCAGGGCGGCCTCGGCCGCCTTGGCGCGCTTCGGGATCCCGGCCATGCCACCATAGGCGATCCGCGCCTCGCGGATGACGCTGTCCGCATCGAGCGTGAAGCGGAATGCGCCCATGACCGAGGAAATGTCCTGGTCAAAGCGCTTGGTGATCTTGTAGCAGCGGAAGACCTGCCCCGGCTTCAGCTTCGGCACCATGAGCCCGGTGACGAACTCGCCGGAGGCGCGGTTCTGCTTGCCATATTCGATATAGAAATCCTCGACCGCCAGGGCGCGCGCGCGATCACCGCGGCGAAGCTCCATCGTGGCGCCGAGCGCAATCAATGCCGGCGGCGTGTCGCCGATCGGCGAGCCATTGGCCACATTGCCGCCAACCGTGCCGCTGGCGCGCACCTGCTTCGAGCCGATGCGGCGGAAGAGTTCGCCGAGATCCGGATCGATCGCGCGCATATAGGGCTCGGCCTTGGCATAGGTCGCCGTCGCGCCGATCAGCACCTCGCGGCCCGTATCCTCGATCCCGTCGAGGCCCTTCACGCGGCCGATATGGATGATCTTCGGCAGGTCGCGCAGCTGCTTGGTGATCCAGAGGCCGACATCCGTGCCGCCCGCGACGATGACGGCGGTGGGATGCTTCTGGTAGAGCGCGGCAAGCCCCTCGACCGAGGCGGGCGCCGCAAAGAAGCGCGTGTCGTCGCCGATGAAGATGTCCTTGTCGTCCGACAGGAAATCGAGCAGCCCGGCCGTATCCGCGCTGGCAGCGCGGTATTTGTCGGCCCGTGGTCCCTCGCAGACCGAAAGCGCCGCGTCGATGATCGGCTTGTAGCCGGTGCAGCGGCAGAGATTGCCGGCGATCCAATCATTGATCTCGCCGCGTGCGACGGGGCCTTCCGAATGCTGGTAGAGCGCGAAGATGCTCATGACGAAGCCGGGCGTGCAGAAGCCGCACTGCGAACCGTGCTTCTCCACCATCGCCGCCTGGACCGGATGCAGCGTATCGCCGCTCGCCAGATCCTCGACCGCGACGATCTCGGTGCCGTCGACCATGCCGAGCAACTGGATGCAGGAATTCACGGCCTCATAGACGACCTTGCCGCCGCGCGAACGGCCGATCGCCACCGTGCAGGCGCCACAATCGCCCTCCCCGCATCCTTCCTTGGTGCCGGTGGCACATTCGGTGAGGCGAAGATGATCGAGCAGCGTCGCCATCGGATCGAGATCGGCGATCTCGACGATCTTGCCTTGGCGGACGAATCGAATGCTCTCGCGCATGGGTCAGCTACCGCGATAGGTTGAATAGCCGAAGGGCGATATTAGCAACGGCACGTGATAGTGCTGCCCCGGCTCAGCAATGCCGAAGCGGATCGGCACGAGATCGAGGAAGAGCGGATCGGGCAGCGCCGCCGTGCCGGTCTTGAGATAGGCCCCGACATGGAAGCGCAACTCGTAGACGCCCTTGGTGAAGGCGTCGCCGTCGAGCAGCGGGCCGTCGGCCCTGCCATCGGCATTGGTCACCACGGTCTTCACCAGCACCGGCTCGGGCGCCAGGCGATAAAGCTCGATCGTCAGCCCGGCTGCTGGCCGGCCTGCGGCCGTATCGAGAACATGCGTTGTCAGACGGCCCATCTTCATTCCATCAAGAACTGCGGCGCGAGCATCGCTCGCAACCAACCATAGTGAGATGCACAAGACTTAATCAAACGGAATATCGGTTCGCCCACTGCCCTTAATGGCGGCACTTTGTCTCCATAGACCGACATTCGACGCTGTCGACCTATGCTAGGTCGCTCCGGCCGCGCATGATATCACCTCTTGCAGCGCGTAGTGCTGCCGAAAAGGCAGCAACAGGAGCCGGTGTCATGACGGAACGCTCGTCGCAGAACGCGAAATTCGGCCTTTCGCCGGCGTCGCTGGCGCGCCTGTTCCATACGCCGTCGCTGATCTATTTCATCATGGTGGCCGAGACGCTTTCGATGCGCGAGACGGCGCGGCGGCTGAACGTCGCGTCCTCGGCGATCGCGCGGCAGATCGCCCATATGGAAACGTCGCTCGACATGCCGCTCTTCACCCGCGAGTCGCGGCGGTTGCGGTTGACGCCGGCGGGCGAAGTGCTGCTGCGCCACGCGAAGAGCCTGACGGCGCCGCTCGAATCGGCCGTCTCCGAACTCGACCTGCTGGCGGGCCTGAAATCGGGAACGATCAAGGTCGCGACGGTCGAGAGCGTCGGCCTCACCATCCTCCCGGGCCTGATCTCGGAATTCGGCCAGCGCTATCCCCGGCTTCATGTCGATGTCCGCATGGTGGTCGGCTCGGAAGTGGTCGACCTCGTGGTTTCGGGCGAGGTCGATATCGGCTTCACCTTCCTGACCAAGCCGCGGCGTGACATCGACGTCGCGATCCGGCGCGATTTGCCGATCGGCGCCGTCATGAGGCCCGATCACCCGCTCGCCTCGGCGGATGCCCTCACCTTCGATGCCTGTTTCGCCCATCCCGTGGCGCTGCCGAAACGCGGCCTCTCCATTCGCGACATCATCGACCCGTTCATGGACCATGACCGACGCGCGCCCCGCTCCTATGTCGAGGCGAATTCGGTGCGGATGCTGTTCGAACTCGCCAAGACCGGCCGCTACGTCGCCTTCATCACCACGCTCGGCATCGAGCGCGAAATCGCGTCTGGCGACATCGTGTTCCGGCCGATCGCGGATAAGGGGCTGCCGCTCAACCGCTTTGCCATGGTGGTCAAGGTCGGCGGCGGGCTACGCTTCGCGCCGGCGGCGTTCTTCGATCTCGCCAAGACCTATTTCGACACGACCGACGATCCGCGCCTGCACGCGGGTTGAGCGGGCGCTATGGCAGCAGGACCACGGAGCCCGTGGTGCGGCGCTCCTCGAGCGCCGTCTGTGCGGCGGCGACATCAGACAGCGCGAAGGTCTGCGGCTCCGGCACGGAGATGGCGCCGGAGGCGATCGTCGCGAACAGGTCCGCCGCCGTCTTGAGCAGGTCTGTCCGTTCGGCGACATAACCGAAGAGTGACGGGCGCGTCGCAAAGAGCGAACCCTTGCGGTTCAAGATGCCGATATCGAATGGCGGCACGGAGCCTGAGGACTGGCCGAACGAAACCCAGAGGCCGCGCGGCCTCAGGCAATCGAGCGATCCCGGAAACGTATCCTTGCCGACGGAATCATAGACGACATCGACCTTTCGGCCGCCTGTGATCTCGCTGACGCGCGCGACGAAGTCCTCAGTCCGATAGTTGATGACGTGGGCGCAGCCATTGGCCAGCGCGAGGTCCGCCTTCTCCTGCGATCCGACTGTGCCGATCACGGTCCCCCCGAGCGACGCCGCCCATTGGGAGGCGATGAGGCCGACGCCGCCCGCCGCCGCATGGAACAGAACCGTTGTCGACGGCCCGACCTTGAAGGTTTCGCGCAACAGATAGCGCGCCGTCATGCCCTTGAGCAGCACTGCGGCTGCGGTGCTGTCGCCGATCGTGTCGGGAATGGGCACCAGACGATCGGCTGGAATGAGACGAGCCTCGCAATAGGAGCCTATCGACCCCGCATAGCCGACGCGGTCACCGACCTTCAGCTCGCTGACCCCATCGGCAACCGCCTCGACGATACCGACGCCCTCACTGCCGGGGATGAACGGAAACGGGGCTGGCGGCGGATAAAGCCCGGAGCGGAAATAGACGTCGATAAAGTTGAGGCCGATGGCCTTATGCCGGACCCTCACCTCTCCGGGGCCGGGTTCGCCAACCGTGATCGTATCCCAGGAGAGCGCCTCGGGACCGCCATTGGCGTGAATGCGGATCGCCTGGACCATGGTGCGTATTCCTTGTTCGAAAGGCTCAGGCTTTCGCCGATGCCAGCTTATTGACGGACGCTCGAGGCCGCAGGCCGGCCGCGAGCAGCGTGCTCAGCAGCAGCGCCGGCAGCAAGGTGGCGAGGCCATAGCGGAGGTCGGCATGCTCGGCGACGAAGCCGATCATGGGCGGGCCAACGAGGAAGCCGCCGAGCGCGAACAGCGAGAGAACGGCGACATTGGCCGCCGCGGGCCGATCGCCGAGCCCGGCGGCCGCGCTGACGGCGAGCGGAAAGCCGACCGAGCACCCGAAGCCCAGAATGGCAAGGCCGAGCATGGCCTGCGGCGCGCCCCCGCTGGTCACGATCGCGACGATGCCGATCATCGTCAGCAGGCCGCATATGCGCGCAATCGGCACGGGGCCGTGGCGCAGCGTCACGCTGTCGCCGAGGAACCGTCCGGCCGCGATCGCGAAGGCGAAGGCGGTGTAGCCGAGGCCGGCCTGCGCCGTCGGCGAACCGATGACATCACGCAGGAAGACGGCCGACCAGTCCGCGGCCGCCCCCTCGGTCATGGCGATGCCGAACACGAAGAGACAGAGGCCGATCAAGGCCTTGGAGGGCAGCGAGAAGGACGATTTCTTCTTCGCCTCCGGCGCAGGCTCGCCAGCGGATAGATCGGGCAGCGCCCAGGCGAGCGCGAGAGCCGGCAGGACGACGATGAGCGAGACGGTCGCAAGCGACCACCCCACTGGGACCGTCAGGGCCGCGAAGCCAACGCCGATGAGGCTGCCCAGCATCTGTCCGAGGCTCCAGAAGCCATGGCAGGTGCTCATGATCTTGCGTTTCTCCATGCGCTCGATCGCGTCGGCGGCGACATTCATGCCGAGCTCGAGGGCAGATACCGCAATGCCGATCAGCATCAGCGCGAGAAACAAGGTCTGGATGTTCCAGGCCAAGGCCGGCAGCGGCGCAACGGCGAGGAAGAGCACGAAGCCACCGAAAATGGTGTGACGCGCCCCGATCCGGGCTGCGAGCCCACCGGCAAAGGGCAGGCTCAGCAGAACGCCGACAGGGAGGCCGAGCAAGGCCATGGCGAGTTCGGCCGGCCCGAGGCCGAGCGCCTGTTGCACCTCCGGAATGCGCGGAAACCAGCTTCCCATCGCGATGGACTGGATCAGGAAGATCGCCATGATGAGGCGGACGTTGCGCATGTCGGACGACTTCGATGCTGGATTGAGGGCGTCGGGATTCGGCGCTGTCTCGATGCTAAGGCGCGGCGTGCCCGAAGGCAGCAACAAATTTCCGCGCGATCGGGCGTCGCCCGATCAGGCCGCTTCGCGCTGGCCGACCGGCGCGTCTTCGACGATCTCTGCCGGCCGGCGAACGCGTACCTGGCCCGAAAGGAGCAGGCTCATGCCGGCAGCGAGCAACAGCGTCGCGATACCGAACCGTAATCCGGCGAACTGCGCGACGAAGCCGATCACCGGCGGCCCGACCAGAAAGCCGGTGAAAGAAAGCAGCGACAGCGCCGAGACGTTCACGGCCGGCGATCCGCCGCGCGCGGCAGCGGCCGTTACGGCGAGCGGGAAGATGATCGAGACGCCGAAGCCGCCAGCGGCCGCGCCGATGATGACCATCATCGGGTCGACGGCCAGCACCATGGCGGCGATGCCGGCAAGACCGATCAGGCAGCAGATCCGCGCCATGGTGGCTGGGCCATAGCGCATTGAGAGCCAGTCGCCGGCGAGGCGCCCGCCGGCCATGAAGAGGCCGAATGCTGTGAAGGCGAAGCCGGTGACAGGCGGCACGGCGCCGAAATCATCGCGCAGGTAGATCGCGCTCCAGTCAGTTATGGCGCCCTCGACGAGCAGCATGCCGAAGGCGAAAAGGCAGAGCAGGATGATGTTGCGGGGCGGCAGGACGAAGACCGGCGCCTTTTCGCCCGGCGCGGCGGGTTCGGGCCTGAGCGGCGGTAGGCGCAGCGCCAGCAACTCGCCGAGCGTGATCAGGACCAGTACCACCAACACCATGTGATGCTCGGGCGCCAGGCCGAAGGTCGCGGCGGCCGAGCCGGTGATGCCGCCGGCCATCAGGCCGAGGCTCCAGAAGCCATGGCAGCGCGACATCACGGTCCGGCCAATGGCCGTGCCGATCCGGTCGGCGGTGACATTGAGGCCGACCTCGAGCGGACCCATGCCCAATCCAACCAGCATGAGCGCGAAGAACAGCATGGTGGAGCTGGTAGCGAAGCCGGGCAGCAGCAGCGGCACGAGGAAGATGACAAAGCCGAGGCGGATCGCCCGGCGCGGGCCAAGGCGTTCGACGACGAGTCCCGAAAAAGCCATCGAGATGACCAGGCCAACGGGCACGCCGAGCAGGCAGATCGACAATGCCGCCGGGTCGAGCTGCAGCCGGTGCTGGACGTCCGGAATACGGATCAGCCAGTTCGACAATGCGCAGGAATAGACAAAGAACAGCGCCATGATGAGGCGCGCGGAAGCGAAGGAGAGTGCCATGCCGAAACTGCCGAATGTTGAGCGGAATCTGTCGCTAAGGCGACAGGGGCGTATCTCCGCTGCTCACGGACTCGCCATCCTTCTGATGATTTGCCTTTTATAGAGGCGATACGCCTGCTGCGCAAGCAGCGCGCCGTCGGATAAGGGACGGCGCGGGCTTGTTTGGGGCGATTATTCCGGCCGCCTAAGTCTCGCTTTGGCGCGGTTGTTCTTGGACCAGATGTTCAGGACTTCGACCAGCGCCGAGAACGCCATGGCGGTGTAGATATAGCCGCGCGGGATATGGAAGCCGATGCCATCGGCGACGAGCGCGATGCCGATCATTAGCAGGAAGGCGAGCGCCAACATCTTGGTGGTCGGGTGCTGCTGGATGAACGATGCGATCGCACCGGATGCCGCATACATCACGGCCATGGAAATCAGCACGGCGGCGATCATGATCTCGACATGCTCGGCCATGCCGATCGCCGTGACGATCGAATCGATCGAGAAGACCATGTCGATGACGACGATCTGGGCGATCACCGCGCCAAAGCCGGCCGTGGCGGGCTTGGTCTCGTCATGCTCATCGCCTTCGACGCCCTGATGGATCTCGTGCGTCGCCTTGTAGATCAGGAACAGGCCACCAGCGAGCAGGATGATGTCGCGCCAGGATAGACCGCGTCCGAACAGCGTCACGACCGGCTCGGTGAGGCCGATCAGCCAGGAGAGGATGAGCAGCAGCAGGATGCGGAAGACGAGCGCGAGGAGAAGGCCGATCTGGCGGGCGCGCTTGGCGAGATCAGGCGGCAGGCGGCTCACCAGAACGGAGATGAACACGATATTGTCGATGCCGAGCACGATCTCCATGGCCGTCAGCGTCAGCAGGCTGGCCCACGTGCTCGTCAGGAACAGAAGCTCGAAGTTCATCCGTCATTTCCCCCAGCCCGTCGATGCGGGCACGCTGTCGAGATCGTCGCTTCACGGTGCCGCTGCGTCGCAGGACGCCCGGATGGTCATGGCATAACTGTTAGTATGCGTTTTCGTTTCGTGTGAACTGTAGCACGGCCCCGATGACCGTCAGATAGACGGTCGTCGCCCCGAGGCCGGCGAGGACGAGCGCGCCCGGCTCCAGCGAGGCAAAGACTGAAAGCAGCGAGAAAATGGCCCATGCCAGCGTCACCGCCAGCGTCACCGGGCGGAGCTTCTGCACGCGAACAGGATGGACGAATTCCACCGGGGCGAAGCTCAACACCGCGAAGGCCAGGATGATCGCCGCCGAAACCAGAGGCGGCGGCATGAAGACCATCAGGACGAAGACGACCATGTTCCAGACGGCCGGAAAGCCCCGAAAACCATAGTCGCGCGTCTTCATGCGCGTATCCGCGAAATAGAGCGCTCCGATCACCGCGACCAGCACAGCCCCGGGCGCTGCCAGCGATGGCGGCAGCAGGTCGGACCGCGCCAGGATCAGCGCCGGGATGAAGACATAGGTCGTGTAGTCGATCACCAGGTCGAGGATCGCGCCGTCGAACCACGGGACGAGGTCTCCGACACGCACCGTGCGCGCAAGCGGGCCATCGACGGCGTCGACGAAAAGGGCGGCTCCGAGCCAGATGAAGGCCTCGGTCCACGCACCGCGCATCACCGCCAGCGCCGCTAGAAGGGCAAGGCCTGCCCCGCTCGCCGTGAGGAGATGGACGGCCCAGCTCTTCGTCGTCGCCATGTCACTCCCCAAATCACTCGACGGACCGGCGCCCCGCGCGGCCAGATTGCTGCCGTCTTGCCCTGCATCGCCCGGGCGTCCTGTCGATACGTGCTGCGCGCGAAGCTGGCAAGGGACTGTGCGGCGTCCTGTCGCCTGCGACATCAGACAGGATTGCGGCGCGGATGGCAGTCCGCCACGATCCCCCGTCGCAGGGATCACAGATGCTTGGATTTTCGCCCATCTCCGCAACGCTCGGTGGAGCCCTCATTGGGCTCGGCGTCGGCTTGCTCTGGATCGTCAACGGCCGCATCGCGGGCGTATCGAATATCTTTGCGAGCGTCATCTCGGGTCCGGAGGGCTTTCAGCCCTGGCGCCTGCTCTTTCTGGTCGGGCTGCCGGTCGGCGCGATGACGGGGCTGGCGCTCGGCCCGGCGCTCATAGCCGACATGCCGCAGGCGCGGCCGGAACTTGACCTCGGCCCGTTGGGGTTGGCGATCGCGGGACTGCTGGTCGGCATGGGCACGGCGCTCGCCCATGGCTGCACCTCGGGCCACGGTGTGGCAGGGCTCGCGAGACTGTCGCCACGCTCAATCGTGGCGGTCATTGTCTTCATGTTGACCGCCATGGCGACCGTCTTCGTCGCCAGATATGGCGTGTGATGCGGCGGCCCCTCGTCTTTCATCTGACCGCGCTTGTCGCCGGCCTCATCTTCGGCCTCGGGCTCGCCATTTCCGGCATGACCTCGCCCGCCAAGGTCAAGGCGTTCCTCGATATCGGCGCCATGAGGTCCGGCGGCTGGGATCCGAGCCTCGCCTTCGTCATGGCGGCCGCCGTGATCGTTACGATGGCTGCAGTAAGGATCGGCCATCGCCGCCGGCAGCCGCTGGCGGCGCCGTCATTTTCCGCGCCGCCGGCACGGCGCATTGATGCGCGGCTCGTGATCGGCGCCGCGATCTTCGGCATAGGTTGGGGGCTCTCGGGGCTCTGTCCCGGTCCGGCAATCGCCGATATCGTCATGGCCTTTCCAGGCATATTGATATTCATCGTGGCGATGGGCCTTGGCGCGACCATTGTTCGCCTGATCGGGCGCAGCCGCGGCGCCGCGGCGGCCGAGGATGAAGGATCGATCTGATGACACAGGAACATGCAAGCCGGCACGACGTCGTGGTGGTCGGCGCCGGTCCGGCAGGACTGGTCGCAGCCCTGCTCGCGGCGCGTAAAGGCGCCGACGTCGCCGTTCTGGCACCAGCATCTCCGCCGCGCGACCAGCGGACGGTCGCCATGCTTGGTGTATCGGTTGACCTTCTCAAGGAGGCCGGGATCTGGGGTGCCATCGAGGCCAAGGCCTCGCCACTCCGCACCATGCGGATCGTCGACGCGACGCGGCGGCTGGTGCGTGCCCCGCTGGTCGAGTTCCATGCCGGAGAAATCGGACGCGAGGCATTCGGCTACAATATTCCGAACGGAGATCTGGTCGCGGCGCTCGAGGACGCGGCGCGGGCAGCAGGCATTGCGCGCTACTTTGGCGTCGCTGATGATTTTCGCGTCGGCGACGCGCATGTCGAGATCGTCGCGAGCGATGGCGGCGTGATCACGACGAAGCTCGTCGGTGCCGCGGACGGCCGCAATTCGAAGGCGCGCGACGCGGCCGGCCTTCCCGTCCGGCGCTGGTCCTACCGCCAGGCGGCGCTCGTCGTGAATATCGCGCACGCTTTGCCGCATGATGATACGTCGACCGAGTTTCACACCGAGACCGGCCCGTTCACGCTCGTTCCCCTCCCCGGCCTCCATTCGGCGGTGGTCTGTGTCGAGCGGCCCGAAGAGGCGGAACGGCTCTCCAAGCTCGACGACGAGGCCCTGGCGCTCGAGTTCGAGCGGCGTTCGCATGCGCTGCTCGGGCGGATCCGGATCGACGGCTCGCGGCAGGTGTTCCCGCTTTCGGGGCAGACCGCCCGCCACTTCGCGGCCCGTCGCATCGCGTTGATCGGCGAGGCGGCGCACGTCTTTCCGCCGATCGGTGCCCAGGGCCTGAATCTGGGCTTGCGCGATGCTGCCGTTTTTGCCGGCGTCGTCGGCGACCATCTTGCCGATCCCGGCGCGTCCGAGGCGCTCGCGGCGTATGACCGCCAGCGGACCGGCGACATCCTGTCGAGGACCACGGCTGTGGACGCGCTCAACCGGACGCTTCTGACCGGGTTCCTGCCCGTACAGATGATGCGCGGCATCGGCTTGTTCGCGCTCGACCGGGTGCCCATGTTGAAGCGCGCCGTCATGCGGCAGGGACTGGCGCCGCATCTCTAGTGACGGCGATCCGGCAATATTGACAGCGCCGGCTAATCGTGGCCTTTGGCGAACCCGTCGAATCAGGGGCGTTTTAATGGGTCAGGCACGCAACGCGAAGTTTCAGATCGGTCAGGTCGTCCGCCACCGGGTGTTCCCGTTTCGTGGCGTGATCTTCGACGTCGATCCGGTCTTCGACAATACGGAAGAATGGTGGCTGTCGATCCCGGAGGAGGTGCGGCCCTCAAAGGACCAGCCCTTCTATCACCTGCTCGCCGAGAATGCGGAAAGCGAATATGTCGCCTACGTTTCCGAGCAGAACCTCGTCGTCGACGATTCGGAAGAGCCGCTGCGGCACTCGCAGATCCAGGATTATTTCGTCGAGCAGAACGGGCCGGTCTATGTCTCGCACCGGCGCGGCCTGAACTGACACCAGCCCGCGACCAATGGCGGAAACAAAAAAGGCGCGCTCCACGAGCGCGCCTTTTTGATGGGCGTAAGGATCGGGCTTAGTTGCCCGAGCCGCCACGTTCCTTGTTCTGCTGCTCGATCAGCTTCTGCCGGTTCTCTTCGGCGTTCTTCTGGAGCTGCTCCTGGAGAGCGTCGCGGCGCGCCTTGCCGGCTGCACGATCGAGACCTTCGCCTTCGAACACCTTGGTGAAGCCGGACAGGGTGAACGGGAACACCATCGGCTTGCCCTGCGGGTTCAGCGAGATGGCGACGACCTTGTTGCCCTTCTTCATCGAAGCGGCGAAGGCATCGTCGACCTCGGCCTGCGCGTAGCAGACGGTCGGGTCGCAGATCACATATTTGAGTTCGGCCGGCTTGCCGTCATCCACCTGGACGCGGAGGCCCGGCTGAATGAGCTGGCCGGTCAGGACGATCGCGGTCAGCGCCATCTTGGGATCGCCATCGAGCTTGCGCAGCTGGAGCGATGCGATGAACTGATTCGTCTCGGCGCGAAGCTCCTGCGTGGTGATGCAGAGCTTCTTCTTCGACTGCGGATCCTGTCCGCATTCCTTGATCCAGGCGGAGGCCGGCGCACCGCCGGCGGCGGCAGCGGCCGGAGCGGCTGCGTCGGGCGCGGCTGGCTTGGCAGCCGGCGCCTTGGCGGCGGGAGCCGTCAGGTCCAGAGCCGGCGCGTCCTGCGCGAAGGCGGCAGGCGCCGACGCGATCATGAGCAGCGCGGCTGCAGCCAGATGCGGCACCCGAAACAAACCAGAATTCCAACGATGCGACATCGAGCGTGTCCTTGCGTTTTTCTCTAAGCCTGCGCCTCGGCTTCCTCCGGCACAGAGACAGCCGAGCGAACCGATCCGCGCGCTTCGGGCTGGATGACCAGCAATTGAGGCGAGACGGTGACGTCGCAGCAGCGGCGCATCAATAGCCCGCTCGAAACCCGATTTCCAGCGGCGAGACCGTTGCCAAGCGCGACGTGCTACGGTTTTTTCGTCGAGTCGCCGAATGGTGACAGCCACGAAACCGTCGAGGGGAACGCCTCATGCCAATTCGCACCGGATGGTCTCTTGCGGCCCTGCTCCTGCTGCCGGCAAGTCTGGGTCTGATCGCTCCCCTCCCCGCGGTAGCGGACCCCGTCCATGCGCTCGCCATGCATGGCGAGCCGGCCCTGCCGGCCGATTTCGATCATCTCGCCTTCGCCGATCCGAATGCGCCGAAGGGCGGGACCATCACCTTCGCCTTCGTCGGCACTTACGACAGTTTGAACCCCTTCATCGTGAAGGGGGCGGAGACGACGGCGCGCGGTATCTGGGACGTGTCGCTCGGCAATAATGTCTTCGAAGCCCTGATGACGCGCAATCGCGACGAGCCCTTCACGCTCTATGGCCTGCTCGCCGAGAGCGTCGAGGTGCCCGACGACCGCAGTTCGGTGCTGTTCAACATCAATCCCAAGGCGCATTTTTCGGACGGCACGCCCGTCACGCAGGATGACGTCATCTTCTCGCTTAATATCCTGCGGGAAAAAGGCCGGCCAAACTACCGCTCCTGGTATTCGAAGGTGAAGCAGATCGACAAGGTCGGCGACCATGGCGTCAAGTTCACCTTCGCCGATGGCAAAGACCGCGAACTGCCCATGCTGCTCGGCCTGATGCCGGTCCTCCCGAAGCACGCCATCGACCCCGAGACGTTCGACCAGTCGACGCTGAAGCCGCTGATCGGCAGCGGCCCCTATGTGATGGACGAAATCAAGCCGGGCGAGCGCTTCACGCTGAAGCGCGATCCGAACTATTGGGGCAAGGACCTCCCCATCAAGCGCGGCTTCGACAATTTCGACGAGATCCGGGTCGAGTATTACCGCGACCGCAGCGCCATGTTCGAGGCCTTCAAGAAGGGCCTCTACGACGTCAACCCGGAGGCTGATCCGGCGAACTGGCAAAACGGCTACGATTTTCCGGCTGTCCGCGACGGCAAGGTCGTCAAGGAGACGATTCCCACCGGCACGCCCAAGGGCATGCTCGGCTTCGCCTTCAACACGCGGCGCCCGATCTTCGAGGATGTCCGTGTCCGCAAGGCGCTGTCGATGCTGTTCGACTTCGAATGGCTGAACAAGAACCTCTTCTTCGGCGTCTACAAGCGCAATGCCAGCTATTTCGAGGATTCGATCCTCTCTTCCGTCGGCATACCAGCCGACGACAGGGAGAAGGCGCTGCTCGCCCCCTTCCCCGGCGCCGTGGAACCGGCCGTCCTGGACGGCACTTACAGGCCGGTGCAGAGCGACGGATCGGGCAGCGACCGCAATGTCCTGCGCTCCGCGCTCAGCCTGCTGGGCGAGGCCGGCTACAAACTGAACGGCAATACGCTCCTCAAGACGGACGGCAACACGCCGTTGCAGTTCGAAATCCTGCTGATGAACCGCGAGCAGGAGCGCGTCGCCCTCGCCTTCACGCGCACCCTGGCCCGGATCGGCATCAAGGCGACGGTCCGCACCGTCGATTCGGCCCAGTATCAGCGCCGGGTGCAGGAATTCGACTTCGACATGATCATGACATCCCTGCCCGCCTCGCTCTCGCCCGGCAACGAGCAGAATTTCCGCTGGTCGAGCGCCCAGGCCGATGTGCAGGGCTCATACAACTACACCGGCGCGAAAAGCCCGGCGATCGATGCAATGCTCGATGCTCTGCTCGCCGCTCGCAGCCAGGAGGACTTCGTCGCCGCCGTGCATGCGCTCGATCGCATCCTGATCTCGGGCTATTACTTCGTGCCGCTCTATTACCTGCCCGACCAATGGGTCGCCCGCTGGACCCGCGTCGACCACCCAAAGACGCAGTCGCTTTACGGCTATACGCTAGGGACCTGGTACGCGGCGCCATAGAGAGACCCGCTGTGCCGATTGGGTGCCGTCGCGAAGAACGGAGAGCCCAAGCGCTCCAGCTGTCTGATCGGCCCGTCGCCACCATAGCGCAAGACGAGCTTGTCGCGATCGAAACAGTCCGCGGCGACGATTCCGATACGGATCGCGCAGCGGGAGAAACATATGAAGGCCGCCGTGGGGGATGCGGCGGCCTTCCATGACGGTACAGCCGGCTCTCCGACTGCGGTAACGTCGGTCGCGATCAGATGTTCTGACCGCCCGACACTTCGATCCGCTGCGCGGTGATCCAGCGGTTCTCGGGGCCGAGCAGGCTCGCAATGGCTGGGCCGATATCATCCGGCACGCCCACGCGGCCGAGGGCCGTCATGCCGGCAAAGGCCTCGTTATAGGCTGGGGTATCTCTCACCGCGCCGCCGAGGAAATCGGTCTCAATCGCGCCCGGGGCAATCGTGTTCGCGGTGATGCCGCGGCCGGCGAATTCCTTGGCCATGTAGAGCGTGAGGATCTCGACTGCACCCTTGGCGGCCGAATAGGCCGAGAAGCCCGGATTGGAGACGCGGGTCAGCCCCGACGAATAGTTCACGATGCGTCCGCCGTCGACGAGCAACGGCAGCAATGCCTGCGTCAGGAAGAACACGCCCTTGACGTGCACGTTGAAGAGGCCGTCGAACTGCGCCTCGGTCGTCTCCGCGATCGCAGCCATTTCGCCGTGACCGGCATTATTGATGAGGTGGTCGAAATCGCTCCGTCCCCAGGTCGACTGCAGCGCCGCGCGGACGCGTTCCACGAACGCCGGGAAAGTGGAGATGTCGCTGACGTTGAGAGGAAGGGCGACGGCCCTGCGGCCCAGGCCCTCGATCTCCGCAACCACGGCCTGAGCGGCGTCGGCGCCGTTCAGATAGGTCAGGATCACGTCACCACCACGACGGGCGATGCTGACGGCGGTGTTACGACCCAGGCCGCGACTGCCGCCGGTAACGATTGAGATAGTGGTCATCAGATAACTCCTTTGATGATGAGCGTCGTGGTGACGTCACTATCGTCAGCCGGCGGCTCCAGTTGTTGCCGGATCGTCGGTCGTTTTTGCCTATTTCTCCGCGATTGACCAACCCCCCCCCTTTTTGCCCAATCGTGATCGACGCGTCACGCCTGTCCGCGCCCCGATCCCACCTCGCGCCGCAAGCTGACCGAACTTGCCGGAAAGTCGGAACCTCTTGCCCAGTTCTCCGACGAAGATTGAAGGCCCGCGCGTCATGAACTAAGACAACGGCCATGACCCAGAACCTGCTTGAAACTGTCCGGCGATTTGCAGAAGCAAACGCGAATGGCACCAGCATTATCCAAACGCCCATTCCGTGCCTGACCATCATTCGCGAGACGGCGCCAACCGCTCTGCAGTACGCCATCAACCAACCGCTCGTCGCAATGGTGCTTCAAGGCAGCAAGCGGGTCACGATGGGGAGCAAGACATTCGACTTCGGCGCCGGGGATTCTCTCCTGATCACGGCCCACGTGCCGACGGTCAGCCAGATCACCCAAGCGAGCCTCGCCGCCCCCTATCTGGCACTTGTCATCGACATGGACCTCGCCATGATCGAAAGCCTTGTTGTGGAGATAGGCTTCTCACCCTTCGTCGCCGGCGCGCCTGTGCGTGTCGACCCCACCGAAACGGAAGTGACCGACTCGGCCTTGCGGTTGATGCGACTTCTCGACCGTCCCGCGTCGGTTCCCATTCTTCAGACAGCACTCACCCGCGAACTGCATTTCTGGCTGCTCTCGGGTCGACATGGAGGCGCCATCCGCGCCCTGGGTATCGTCGACAGTCACGCCCAGCGCATCACGCGCGCGGTCTCGCTGATCCGCGAGGACTTCGCTCGACCTCTGAGGGTCGACCATCTGGCGCAGGTCGCGAGAATGAGCGTGTCCTCCTTCCATGAACATTTCCGAGCGATCACCTCGTTGTCGCCGCTTCAATTCCAAAAGCAGCTCCGGCTCATAGAGGCTCGCCGGCTGATGCTGGCCGAAGGACAGATGATCAGCAACGCCGCATACGCCGTAGGGTATGAGAGCGTCTCGCAGTTCACGCGCGAATACAGTCGGATGTTTGGTTCGCCGCCCGCCCGCCACATCAAGGCGGTGAAGGCGCGTATGCAGCCAGCCGCTTAGGAGTTGTTGGCGTTATTGGGAGTGCTCCTTGCCGAGGAACACGGCTTCGAAGCGACGTGACGCCAACGGTGCCATATCACCCCGGCTGTTCGACCGCTTTCACGTCACGTGGAAGGCAGATTATGGCCCACGCGCAGTCATCACTGCGGTGATTATAGAGGACCTCGACCGTGGAAACCTATCGTCAGTCGCCGCCATGCCAGAAGGGTCAGCGACACCCATGGGCGCATCAATGATCTGATCAACAGGGCGGGCGTCACGACGCCGCCTTGCCGGCCCGGGTTCGCTCTCAATATGTTCCCATGGTGCGCTGGCGTTGTCGCCTCGAGCGAGAAATCGGCGGCAAACCGGAGTTCGGCTGGAGCTTCGACTTCGCCGAACGCTACGAGGCCTTTGCTGCCGTGCTCGGCCGACGGCTCGCCAGCGGACCGGTTGGAATTTCTCCATTTGGAGGCGCCACCGCATGCGGCGGACATAGCTCGTGGAAAGCCCCCGGCCGATCAATAATGGGCAGCGGGCAATGCCAGCCACCCATTATCTATCAGACCCAGTTGGGAACCATATCGCCGGCGTAGCGGGCGCCAAAAGCACCTTCGGGCAGAACGTTGCGGATGCGCTCCAGATCGTCGGCGGACAACATGATCTCGGCAGCGGCGATGTTCTCCTCCAGCCTTTCGATGCGACGCGTGCCGGGGATAGGCACGATGTCCTCACCTTGTGCCAGCAGCCAAGACAGGGCCAGTTGCGAGACGGTAATGCCCTTTTGAATTGCCAGCTCACCGAGCTGGCGGACGGCTTCGAGGTTCTTTTCGAAGTTCCCCGGCTGCCAGCGCGGATCGAACCGGCGCATGTCACTTTCTTCATATTCTGCGGCTGGCTTTACCGCACCGGTGAGAAAGCCACGTCCGAGCGGAGAATAGGCAACGAAGCCGATTCCCAGTTCGCGCGTCGTGGAGAGCACCGTTTCGACATCGCGTTCAAAGACGGAATATTCGGTCTGCAGGACCGTCACCGGCTGGACCGCATGGGCTCGGCGAATGGTCTGAGGGCCGGCCTCGCTGAGACCGAAATACTTGACCTTGCCTTCGGCGATCAGGTCCCGGACCGTTCCTGCGACATCCTCGATCGGCACGCTGGGATCCACGCGGTGCTGGTAGAGGATATCGATCTGGTCGACACCGAGATGGCGCAGGCTGTTCTCGGTGACCTGTCGGATATGGTCGGGCCGACTGTTGACGCCGTAGCTTCCATTATCGAAGGTGAAACCGAACTTGGTGGCGATGACGATATCGTCGCGAAAGCCCTTCACGGCCTCGCCAATGAACTTCTCGTTCTCGCCCCAGCCATAGAGTTCGGCGGTATCGAAAAAGGTGACGCCCAGCTCGTAGGCGCGCCTGATGAGATCAAGGCCGGACTGCGAGTCGGCAGCGCCGTAGGCCAAGTGAAACCCCATGGCGCCATAGCCGATGGCCGACACTTCAGGTCCGTTGATGCCGAGTTTGCGCTTCTGCATTTCTATTTCCTTTCCTGCCTGTGCCGGGAGAATTTAGGGGTGCCACGCTCGCTTCCATATGTCCGATGCTCCTGAATGATTGCCTGATCCTGCCGATCACTTGACCTTTTGAGGCAAGCGCTGTCGGATGTCGGCATGACAGAACTCGACGACATCCGGGCCATCGCCCAGCGCCATGCCGGCCACCGGAACCCGGCAATGCCGCGACTTCACATCTATTGCATCGACCATCCCACCGATGCCGTTGGGCTGGTATACGAGCCCGTGGTCTGCCTCGTCCTCCAGGGACGAAAGCGCACCTTCATCGGCGACGGCATGCTCGAATATGGGGCGGGCGAATGCATGGTGGTGGCCGCTGAGGTGACGGCCATGGGGCAGGTTTGCGAGGCCTCGACCGACGAGCCCTACCTGGCGCTCAATCTCTATCTCGATCCCGCGGTCATTTCGGCAATCCTGTTCGACATGGAGAGCGTTCCCGAATCCGCGATCCGGTCAGGCTTCGGTGTTTCGAAGGCTGGTGCACCGCTGCTCGAAGCCTGGCGACGGCTGGCCGGCCTTCTCGACCGTCCCGAGGAAATCCGGATGATGTCCTCCCATCTCGAACGCGAATTGATGTTCCGGCTTCTGACGGGACCGCAGGGCGCCTTGCTGCGGCAGATCGCCTGTGCCGATAGCCGCCTGTCGCGTATCCGCAGGGCCATGGCCTTTGTCCGCCATCACTATTCCGAGCGCTTGAGCATTGGCGACATGGCCGCAACGGCGGGCATGAGCGTGTCCGTGTTTCATCGTCGTTTCAAGGCGGTGACCGGCCTGAGCCCTCTGCAGTACCAGAAGCACATCCGGCTGCACGAGGCGCGCCAGCGCCTGATCACCGAACATGCCGAAGCGGCCGCCGTGGCCTATGCCGTTGGATACGAAAGTGCCTCTCAGTTCTCGCGTGAGTACAAAAGGCTGTTCGGCTCCCCACCGCGTCGTGACGCGGACTCCTTGCAGTCAACTGTTGGGGCCGGCCTATAGAGGCCGGCGGCATTGTTCGCAGGCCAAGAAGGCTTGCGGGGCTCCGCTAGCCCTTCGGCAGCGGTTCGCTCCGCCTCTCGCATAGATGTCGTGTGTGGTTCCAGGGCCTCGGATCGCGCCGGCCTCGCTGGCTCTTCAGGGCGGCGGCCGAAGTGATGTGGCGCTGCCCCATCGAGACGCGATCAGCAGCGGTCCCGATGAACACAGATGAGCATGTCCAGAATGCTCGAACGACTATGTCGTTGCCGTGCCTTCAGCCTTCAGGAAGGAAGTGGATGGCCGATATCGCCGAGACGTTGCGCAATCACCTCGGCCAAGCCGCACGGAGCGTCCCGACGCGATCACTCCCCGATATCGTTCTCAGGATCGCTGCACTATTCGATCGTCCAGCCCGCTTTGTCATTCCTTTGCTTGGTCGGCAGCACGTGTTCTCAAGCGCCAAAGCAGAACGGGTCTTGGGTTGGAAGCCTCGGTCAGGAGACGAAACCATTATTGCTGCCGCTGAAAGCGCGATTGCGACAGGAGCAGTCTGATCGGACCTTCAGACAGCGCCCAATTCCCATTACCGCACTACACCCGACTTCGGTTTAGCGGTCGGGACAGTTCAAATGACATAAGTATCGACCGGATTATCTGCGGCATGTGTCACAGCAAGCCCTCTTGCTGGGCCTGATAGACTGTCCGGACACTGGCACGAAAGCCCAGGCTGCGGGCGAGAGAACTGTCGACGTGCAGGTACCAGGGGTTCGAAAGAGGCTCGGCACTCGATTCCATCCCGGCGCCAAACACGCTCAGGAGCTCATAAATGGAAGTCGGCGCCTCGTCGGCAACGTTCACGACACGCCGATCGAATGTGCCGTCCAATGCAAGCTTGATCGCCGTGGCAATGTCACGATGGTGGATCGTGCTCATTCGTTGCGCCGGATGCCAGGTGATGACGTATTTGGGAAGAGATTCGAGATGTCCGTCGCCGTCGCCATACACGAATGGAAAGCGGACGATGGACCAGTTCAAACCACTGTCGCGCAGTTCCTTCTCTGCTGCCACCTTGCTCGCGGGATAGGCCTGCTGTGGATCGACCGGATCGTCTTCCCGTCCCGGATGCGGATTGTCGTTGTTGTAGACATTGCTGGTGCTCGACATGATGAATCGCACGTCGGGGGCATGCGCCTTCGCGGCGACAATCAGGTTGCGCGTCCCTTCAACGTTGCTTTTCCAGATGAGATCGGTGTCCTGCGTGCGAAACACTGCGGCCAGGTGCACTATGGCGGAAACCCCGCGGACGGCATTCGGGAGGGTCGCAGGATCGAGCATGTCACCGGTTGCGACCTCCACACCCTCAGGGGAGGTTTTGCCCGCCCGGAGCAAGACACGGCAGGCAAAACCCGCCTCCACCAGCCGGGGAAGAAGTCGTTCGCCAACGAGCCCGGTTGCACCGGTGATCAGTACGGTCATTTGCTTAAGTCCTTTCGCAACAGGTTTTGCAGCCGTTCAGTCGCCGATTTCAGGACACGGATCGTGGTTGCCAACTCGGTCTCATCGGCGTCGCCGAAGGCCGCTTCGTGAATGAAGGAGAGATCGGGAAGCTGGCGCCACAGCCCCTCGCCTGCGGCTGTCAACCTCAGCAGGCGCTGCCGCTGATCTTCGCCGCTCGAGCTCTGCTCGACCAGCTCTTTGCGGACCAGAGTGGCGACTATCCCACTTAAGGTTGCGCGCTCGAGTTCGAGTGCCCTTGCAAGGTCACGCTGAACGGACGGGCCGTTGTTGGCGAGGTACCAGAGAACATACCACTGCGTGGAGCCGAGATCGTAGGGCCGCAAAGTCGCGTCCATGACGGCGCGGCCCGCGAAGTAACAGCGCTTGGTCCATGCGCCCACAGAGAGGCGCTGGGTGTCCGGCTGTTCCCGCATCGGAGGTCCTCACTATGTCGTTTGTTACCATACGATATTCGCAAGGTAGCAAACAAACGTCAAGACGGGCGGGTTCAGGGGTTGGTTGATGAGGAACAGGGCAGCGCCCTGCCCTCGCCAGGTCATCGCCCCCTGTCCACCTGTCTCAACACGTCGATAAAGGCGCGAAGCGAGGATGGCAGGTGTCGGTTGCGAGGGTAATAAAGTGCCAAGCCAGATGTCGGCGGACACCAGTCATCGAGAATGGTCACGAGCTGGCCGGATCCCAGGAACGGCTGGGCGAAGTGTTCGGGGACATAGGCGATGCCCCGCCCGTCTGCGGCCGCCTGAACGAGGAGATCGTTGTCGTCGAGCGTAAGATTGCCTGGGACGTCGACTGCAATCTCGGCGTCGCGTTTGGTGAACTCCCATCGGTAGCGCTTGCCGCTCGGTAGACGCTGGCGGATGCAGCGATGACCATGCAGGTCATCAGGCGTGTTCGGCGTCGCTCTACCATCCATATAGGACGGAGCGGCCACCGCGATGAATCGGACGTCGCCCCCGAACTTCACCGCGACCATGTCTCGCGGCACGGCCTCCAGCAGGCGCACACCGGCATCGAAACCCTGTTCCACGATATCGACGAGCCGACCTTCCGAAACCAGATCAAGCTCGACGTCGGGATAAAGATCGAGAAATCGCGGCACGACGTCTTTGAGCAGGATGCGAGCACCGCTTTTGTTCGCACTGATCCTCAGTGTGCCGCTTGGGGTACCGCGCTCCTCCGACAGGGTATCGAGAGCCTGATCAAGTTCCTGAAGGATCGGGTCCAAGCGCGCCAGCAGGCCTGCGCCAGCGTCGGTCAACGACACGCTGCGTGTCGTCCGGTTGAAGAGCCGGACGCCCAATTTCCCCTCCAGTCCAATGATCGCGTGGCTGAGCGCGGAGCGCGAAACCCCCATGACGTCCGCGGCCTTGCGGAAGCTGCGGTGGCTGGCCACCGCCGCGAAGGCGGCCAGATCATTCAGACTGGGACGCACCATTCGTGCACTGCCCTCACCACGTCATCTCATATTGACGACCTACTATCACCAATAGCGCCGATTTACATGGGAGATCTAGAGACAAGGAGTTCACATGACCAAGACGTGGTTCATCACAGGCGCTTCCTCGGGGCTCGGCCTCGAAATGACACAGCAGTTACTTGCCAGGGGACACAAGGTGGTGGCGACAACGCGCCGTTCCGACGCGCTGCAGCAACTCGAGCAGAGATACGGCGAACGCCTTGACGTCGTTCCGCTCGATCTGGTCGAGCCGGAGAGCATCACATCGGCCGTCAACGGAGCCTTCGAGCGGCATGGCCGGATAGACCTGTTGGTCAGCAATGCCGGTTATGGTTTGTTTGGGGCAGCGGAAGAACTGACGAACGAAGAGATCGATCAGCAGATTGCCACCAACCTTGCTGGATCCATCCATTTGATCCGTGCCGCATTGCCGCTGCTTCGAAGGCAGGGCGGCGGGCGTATCGTCCAGGTTTCCTCCGAAGGTGGACAGATCGCTTATCCGGGCTTCAGCCTTTACCACGCGACCAAGTGGGGTATCGAAGGCTTCGTCGAATCCGTGGCGCAGGAAGTGGCTCCGTTCGGCATCGACTTCATCATCGCCGAGCCGGGCCCCACCGGCACGAATTTCGGAATTAATCTCGTCCGTGCAGCCCCCCTGGATGTCTACGAGGAGAGCCCCGCCGGCGCCGTCCGCCGCGCGATCAGCGATGGCAGCTTCGAGATAAAGGGCGACGCGGCCCGCACCGTGGCCGCAATCATCTCCGCCGCCGAGAGCGAGGCGCCGCCGTTGCGGTTGGCGCTGGGAAGCACGGCCTTTTCGTCCATGTCACAGGCGCTCTCCATGCGCCTGGACGCAATTGAGGCGCAGCGCGAGGTGGCGAATTCCGCCGACCGTCAGGATCTCTGACGCGCCGCGGCGTCTTGGAAGCATAGACTCATGAACAAGACAGGAAACGGCATGTCCATTCGAGCGGCTCATACCGGCTCTCGCCATCGGCATGTCGTCTCCTGCCTTTGCGCAGGCCAATGACGCCGTTCGGCGCGATTCCGTCGACGAGATCTGCGAAGGGGGCCATCCTTGGCCCTCTTATCCCACGAAGCGCGCATCAGGGTCTGAGACAACCGGCGACACGAGCCGAGCGTAGAACGAAAGGCCGATGAGCCGCTCCGAGATTTCCCAGAGCCGCCTTGCAACATCGATTTGCATCGCCTGTGGGGGTATCCGCGCCTCGGACGGGCGACCGCGCGTCTCGCCGAGCCTGTCAGGACCATAATAGCCGCCGCCTCGAGCATTGGGAGACGTTGCCGCAAACAGGGTCGGCAGTGCCCCCTGGGACGCAGGCTGAAACAAGAACCACAGCAACGATCGCATAAGTCCTTGAACACTGTGGCGACCCGGCGCGTTGTGAAGCAGATCCGTGCGGGAAATGCCGGGATGCGCTGCGATGGAGGTGATGCCCCAACCAGCCTTGTCACTGCGTCGCTGAAGTTCGAGGGCGAACATCAGACATGCCAGCTTCGACTGGCTGTAGACCGGCATGGGCCGATAGCTTCGCTCGGCCTGCAGATCGTCAAAGTCGATCGCGGCGTCGGCGCTTCGCGCGGCTATGCTGGACAGCGTCACAACCCTTGGATCTCGTGCTTGTACCAGAAGCGGCAGCAGGTGCGCCGTCAAGGCAAAGTGACCCAGATAATTCGTTCCGAACTGTAGTTCGAAGCCGTCGTCTGTCGTCTTGCGCACCGGAGGCGTCATGACGCCCGCATTGTTGATGAGCACGTCAACACGATCGTGGCCGCGCTTCAGACGCTCGGCCAGGGCCGCGATCGAGGCGAGGTTGCCGAGATCGACCTGCTCGAACGCGACGGAAGCGCCGGGCAGGCTCTCTTTGATGCGCCTGATGGCATCGGCACCTTTCGCCGGGTTGCGGCCGGCAAGGATCACCTCACCGCCGGCCTTGGCCAATGCACTGGCGTCCTCGAAACCCAGGCCACCGGTTCCGGTAACGAGGATCGTGCGGCCCTTCTGGGACGGCATGTCATCGAGTGTCCATGGTTCCGGCATGATCAGTTCCTTTCTCGTTTTTCGGCAAGGTCGTCCGCCGGAGCGGTATCGGGGAGCAGGACGTCTCCAGCGGACAAAGGTCGATGCCGACGGGACGCGACCTTCAAGGACCCGAATAGCGCCTTCAGGATCCGGGCCCGTTGTGCCGCCTCGATAGTCCTCCGAAGCGATGGCATTGCCGGCATCTGGCTCCGAGACAGACGGACCGGCATTGCAGACAGCGCTGTTTCATGGATGGCTCCCATGAGGATCAACACGTCAGTTCAGCGCTGGCGGAGGAACACGCCGACACGGTGGTTTGCGACGAGAAGGGCAAGGCTCGACAAAACGCTTGCCAAGGGCACGATCAGAAGGCCAAGCGCCAGGCCGTTCGGAATGTCGGCCGCGCTTGCGGCGTCGCTGACCATGCCGACGAACAAGGGCCCAAGGGCCGGTCCGACAAGGCCGCTGCCGATCATCACGAGACTGGATGCCTGGGCCTGCCGGCCCACCCCTGCGACGAGGTGCGCCGCACCGAAACCCCAGGGCAACATGAACGAGAACGACAACATGGCGGGGACGAACAAGACGATGGCCATCCAGCCCGCAGGAGCGAACAACGCCGCAGTTGTCGTCACGCTGGCGATCATGAAGAGAATGGCGGGGGGACCCAGCACCTTGCCCGAGCCGGAGCGCACAGCATGGTCGAACCAGCGCCCGCCGCCCAGCGTGCCGACAATCCCCATCAGCCCCTGAAGCAGTCCGAAGACAACGCCGACCTCTGTTGCGGTGAATTCATGGGTGCGGATCAGAAACGGGACGGAAAAAGCGTAAAAGGGCGCTCCGGCGAAACCGAGAAAAATCGTGCCGATAAACAGCCAGCGAAAGGCCGGCGACGTCAGGAGGTCGAGGCTTGTCCGCAGAAAGGGTTCGTCACGCGTGGCCGCGATCTGCAGGCGCGGCGTCGGACCCGCGACGAGGACGGTCAGCAACCCGATCAGGATGCCGATAGCGCCGGCACTCGTCAGCACGACACGCCAGCCAAAGATATCCGCAATGGCGCCGCCGGCCGCGAAACCGGCCATGGTGCCAAGGGGGATTCCCATTGCAAAGAGACCGATGGCAAGCCCACGTCGGTCGGGCTCGATCTTGCGGGCGATCAACGCATGGCCAGCAGGGACCGCCCCTGCCTCTCCGAACGCAACGCCGAAACGCGTCAGCGCCAGAAACATGAAGCTCGCCGCCAAACCGCCAAGTGCTGTCATCACGCTCCAGATCAGGACGCACGACACCAGCACCAGCCGCGGCGATCCTCGGTCCGCGGCACGAGCCAGCGGCAGCGAGAGAAGCGCGTAGCAGACCGCGAAGGCGAGGCCCGTCAACAGTCCCATCTGGGTATCCGTCAGAAACAATTCTGCCTTTATCTTTTCGGCCAGAATGAACGGAAGTATCCGGTCGATCTGAGAAAATGCATTGATCAAGAGCAGGACGGAAAATATGGCGGCGACCCGCCAACCCCTTGCATATTCATTGCTTGATGCAAGAGGTTGCACCCTGACTACTGAACGATCTCTTGACGCGGTAACAATTTCTGCCATTTTGAGGTTGCTCCTCGCTTGGTTGCACCCGCAAGCTAGATGGAGTGTCCAATGATCAGAATGCCCGAACTCTCAAGAAACTTGCCTATTCCTGCAGAAAAGGTGAATGTGCCGGTGAGGAGCCAAGTGTTGCCGTGGCCCCTCGATCATCGGGAGCCGCGCATGAATGCACCGCTGCTAGCTGCCGTGACAGCCTACATAGAAGAACAGGGCGGCGGCCAAGGCCTGTTTCCGACGGCTCTCGAAGGCTTCAATATCGTCCGCTCGTTCCAGTCGATGATGCCGATGCGAAACATCTATCGGCCGTCGCTCTGCGTCGTGCTGGAGGGCGGAAAGGAGATCCACTTCGGAGAGGAACGGCTTCGCTATGGGACGATGGAGTGCCTCGTTGTCAGCGTAGGGCTTCCGGCAACCGGTCGGATCGTCGAAGCGAGCGAGGAAGCCCCCTACGTCGGCGTCTTGATCGATTTCGACGTCGCAACCGTGCGGGACGTGCTCGAACAATTGGACGCACTTCCCGTCCAATCAGAATCATCCGGCCCATGTGCTTTTGTTGCCAAAGTCGATCAACCATTGGCGGACTGCATTCTTCGCCTGGTGAGATTGCTGGCGACGCCAAAGGCAATCCCGGTTCTGGCGCCTTCGATCGTGCGCGAAATCTGCTACTGGCTGTTGAGCGGGCCGCATGGCGGTGAGATCTGCAAACTGGCCCTGCCGGAATCGAACATCGAACGCGTCGTAAGGGCAGTATCGGTGCTCCATACGAGCTTCGCAGAGACGCTACGTGTCGAACAACTGGCGGACATTGCGCGGATGAGCCCATCGTCGTTTCACCAGCACTTCAAGGCACTGACCTCGATGACGCCGCTTCAGTTCCAGAAGCAATTGCGCTTGCTCGAGGCACGCCGCCTCATGGTGACCGAGGCCGCCAATGTTGCGGAAGCCGCCTACAAGGTCGGCTATGAAAGCGCATCGCAATTCAGCCGAGACTATTCGAGAACCTTCGGCATTGCCCCCAAACAGGATGCCTTGACCCAGCAGCGCCTGCACAATCGATATGCCAGCCGGACGGTGCGTTCAGCGTGATCGATGGGGCGGCACGGTGTGGCGTTGGCCAGGTACGGTGCTGGCAGGCAGTTCCGTGACGACCATCCAAATGTCGCCCTAAGTCATCAGGCGTTGGCGCTTGGCCATCGCTGCCCGTTCTTGTTTGAGATGAACCGCCCGGTTTGCCGGAGGCCCCAACGCCGGAGAGGATGGGGCCATGACGAGCAAGACGACGAACAAGTTCTTTCCCGAGATGGGCGCCCCCTATCGCAACCAGTTCCTCTGGATGTTCCGGATGAAGGACGGCTTGGTCATCGAGGCCGAGGCGTTTCTGGATCTCGTCGCCTACCAACAGGTCGTCGAGAACAACGAGCCGCGCCCGCAATAGCCTCATGGCGGCCGGCCCGGCCCTGCCACGGCCGCTCCGCGCACCGCGGGCGGGGCGGCCGACCTCCGAACTACCGCGACGCCAGTTCGGCTTTCGCGGTTGACAGCCACAGCCGATGTTGAGGAGCACGATCATGCGACATGCATTCGCGATCCTGATGACCGCCGCACTTCTGACCCAAAATGTTCATGCCGAGGAGCCCACATTGCAGACCAACCATCCCTATGCCGGCATGTGGGTAACCGACGACGGCCGTGTCCGCCACGAACTCCTGCCCACCGGTCGCTATATCGAGGCGCGCGGCACACGCGAGCGCGCCTATGAAGGCCGTTATGAAGTGACCGATACGCATATCGAATATTGGGACGACACGGGCTTTACCGCCGACGGCGACTTCGTGAACGCAGACACCTTGCATCACGGCGGCATGGTATTGCGCCGCCGAGCAGATCCAGTCACGAAGCCCTGACGACCTGCAAGCAGCAGAAGCGACGCGCCTGACTGATCCAGCGGCTTGGCGCGTTTTCCCGACCATAGACGTCGCCGCCGCGACGATCACCTCGCGGGGCTCGCGTGGGATCCGGCCGCGCACACGCCGCGCCCTCTCGTTCGAGGTTCGACGAAGCGCAGCCTGTCTGAATGAACCGTGCCCGCCTCCTTGAGGACGGCGCACCGTCCACTGCTTCAACAGGTCGATGAAGGCCCGGAGCGGCGACGGTACGTGCCGGCTACGCGGATGGTAGAGCGCTGGGCCCGATGTCGGCGGGCACCAGTCGTCAAGAACGGTCACAAGGTGACCCAATTCCAGAAGCGGCTCGGCGAAATGCCCAAGGACGTAAGCGATGCCGCGTCCGGCCGCCGCTGCCTGCACGAGAAGATCATTGTCGTCGAGGGTGAGGTTGCCCGGCACATCGCGACCTTGGCGCCGCGCTCGGAAAACTCCCAACGATAGCGCTTTCCGCTGGGAAGACGTTGACGGATGCAGAGATGCTCATGCAGGTCGGCGTTGCGCGACCCGCCAGATGGCACGCGCGGCCACGGCGATGAAGCGCACATCGCCCCCAAGCTTTACCGCGACCATGTCTCGCGGCACGGCCTCCAGCAGGCGCACGCCGGCTCGAAACCCAGCTCCGCGATATCGGCGAGGCGCCCCTTCGAAACCAGATCGAGTTCGACGTCGGGATAGAGATCGAGAAATCGCGGCACGACGTTTTTGAGCAGGATGCGGGCACCGCTTTTGTTCGCATTGATCCGCAGCGTGCCGCTGGGGGTTCCGCGTTCGTCCGAAAGGGTATCGAGCGCCTGGTCGAGATCCTGAAGAACCGGGTCGCGGCGCGCGAGCGGGCGCGCGCCGGCCTGGGTTAGCGACACGCTGCGCGTCGCTCGGTTGAACAGCCGGACTCCCAGCTTCCTTCCGGGCCGATGATCGCGTGGCTGAGTGCGGAGTGCGAAACACCCATCACGTCGGCGGCCCGGCGGAAACTCCGGTGGTTGGCCAAGGCTGCGAAAGCGGCCAGATCGTTCAAGCTGGGACATACCATTCGTGAATTCCCTTCACCGCGTCATCCCATTTTGAAGACCTTACGTCACCAATGCCCGCGATCTACATCCGGTGGCGTACGAACCAGGATCCGTGAACCGCGACAGCGGCTTGGAAGCACGGCCCTCATGAACAGGAAACGAAACAGCATGTTCATTCGACCGGTTGTATTGGCTCTCGCCTTCAGCATCTCGTCTTCTGCTTTCGCGCAGACCACCGCACAGAACCAGGTGATGGGCACTTGGCGGATTATATCGGCGGCGATTGACCCCGGCGGAGATAATATTTCCGTCTACGGAGAGAAACCCAACGGTCTTCTCGTCTTCACGCCGGACATGCACTTCGTGGCAGTCCTCACCGACGCCGGCGTCCCGCGGTTTGCTTCCGATGCCCGCGGTGAGGGAACGGATGATGAAAATCGGATGGCCATGTCGCGCAGTATCGGGTTTTTCGGAACCTACACCGTCAATGAGAAGGGAGAATTCAGCGGAAACCGCGTGGAAGGGGCGACATTCCCGAACTGGGTCGGCAGCGTCCGGACCCGCGATGACCTGACGCTGGTCGTCGCCGGAGACCGCATGACCGAACATTTTCGGCGTCCCGAAGGCACTGAGATCAGGATCGAATGGCAGCGCGTCGAGTGAGGCAGCACGCGTGCTGCTTGACCGAATATCGAGCCGTGGTCGCTAACTGAAGTTGCGAACGTCTCACCCGACCGGCCCGATGGGGTGCCGTTACGTTCGGGCCTGCCAGTCGTAGCTCCTGACATAGTCGAGAAAGGCGCGCATGGCGGCGCTCGGCAGGCGGCGGCTCGGATAGTACAGAAACCAGTGCGGCAATGTCGGGCTCCAGTCGGAGAGCAGCTCGACGAGCCCGCCATTCAGGACATGGGGTTTGGAATAGCCATCGAAGACATGGGCTATTCCTCTGCCGGCCAGCGCTGCCTGCAATTCGTTGTGGGCAGAGCTCACCATCAGGCGGCCCGTTGGAGTGACTTCAATCTCGTCATCTCCATCGGAAAACCGCCAGGTGGCCGGTGTCCCGCCGGGAAATCTGCGCTTGATGCAGTCGTGGTCGACGAGATCCTGCGGTGACCGCGGGCGACCGTGCCTTTCGATGTAATCCGGCGAGGCCACGATCGCATAGCGAAGCGGCGGGCCTAGCGGCAGCGCGATCATGTCCTGCGCCAACTGCTTGCCGAACCGGACGCCGGCATCGAAGCCCTGTTCCACGATGTCGATCACCGCCGCGTCGCTGATGATCTCGATGTTCACCTCGCGATAGGCTTCCATGAAGGCGAATGCCAGCGGGCAAAGAACGTGGTCGACCGCCGGCGCAGGGGCATTGATCCGCAGCGTGCCGGACGGCGTGTCCCTCAACTCGTCGACCTCCGCGATCGCACGCCTGATGTCATTCAGCGCAGGCGCGAGTCGTTCGAGGAGCCGCTGCCCCGCCTCCGTGGGCGCTACGCTTCTCGTCGTGCGATTGAGGAGCCGGATGCCGAGGGCCTCTTCGAGCGCGTTCATCGCTTGGCTCAGGGCCGATGACGACACGCCGCGTTCGAGTGCCGCCGCGCGGAAACCGCCACAGCGGACGATCGAGACAAAGACATCGAAGCTGTCGAGCCGGATCTGGTTCATTGCTAAGTCTATCTAATCAAACCGATAAGGATTGCGCATCTTATCGGTTGAATGGCCGTGTGTCATGGTTGCCGCACGGGTAGGTGCCGCGCACCGATTGCTTTGTCTCCCCACCTCGCCGCCGGAACGAAGCGCGCCTCCCCGAACGAAAGGGAAAAACGATGAATGCCTTCACCCTCAACCGACGCACCATCATGCTGTCTGCCGTCGCGGGCGCATCGAGCATGCTCGTCCCGGTCCTTGCCGGATCGGGCGGCGCGAAGGCCCAGGCCGCAGTCTCGCTGAGCGGCAATTCCGGCTGCTACCGCTTCGATGTCGGCGACATCCGTGCGACCGTCTTGAGCGACGGCGTCATTGGCGGCCCGCCAAGCGTCTATGCGAGCGATGCGCCCGAGGCGGAGCTTCAGGCGGTGCTGCAGCGCGCATTTCTGCCCACCGACCACCTGACGCTCAACCTGAACACACTGCTGATCGAAACCCGCGGGCAGCGGATCCTGATCGAAGCGGGCGCGGGCAAGGCGATGGGCCCGAATGGCGGCCGCATCTTTGAAAACCTGGCGGCAGTCGGACTCGGTCCCGCCGACATCGACACGATCGTCATCTCCCACACCCATCCCGACCATGTCGGCAATCTCCGAGCCGCGGACGGCAGCAAAGCCTTCCCCCGCGCCACGGTGTTCGTTCCGAAGGCGGACTGGGAATTCTTCGTCCTCGGCGACCCGGATCTCTCCTACATGCCGGTTCCGCAGGACTTCCGCCTGCGCTTCGCGGCAAACATCAAGAACAGTCTCGAGCCGGTGAAGAACGAGGTCGTGCTCTATGAAGCCGGCGCCGAGATCGTGCCCGGCCTCACGACGATTGTCGCATCCGGCCACACGCCGGGCATGGCGACGTTTCTGGTCCATTCCGGCAACGACCAGCTGCTGCTGACGTCCGACCTCGCCTATCACCCGGTCGTCAACGTGGACAGACCCTGGCTTCCGGGCCCGGACCGCGACAAGGAGGCGGCGCTTGCTTCCCGCAAACGCGTCTTCGACCGGGCTGCGACCGATCGCATACCCGTGCTTGGCTTCCATTTTCCATTCCCGGGCCTCGGTCGGCTGCTCAAGACCGATGGCGCCTACGCCTGGGTCCCCGCCAACTGGCAGTTCTGACGCTCGGGAAACAGGAGGACCTCATGACCAAATCGAAGATCAACCGACGCGGATTCCTCGGTACCATGGGCGCGGCAGCGGCGGGGCTCGGCATCGCCACCCCTGCGACGGCAGAGGCTGAGGGGACTGAAGTGGCCGCGCCCGCATCGACATCTCTTCCGGATGTCCTGACGCGCGCCTTGCCGCGCACGGGCGAGCGGCTCACGGCTCTCGGCCTCGGCACATTCCTGACCTTCGACCTGAGACCCGGCGCGCGCCGCGACAGTCTCCGGCAGGTCTTCGAGCGATATGTCGCCGCGGGCGGCCGCGTCGTCGATACCTCGCCGCTCTACGGCTCGGCCGAGGTCAGCGTCGGCCAGTTCATGGGCGAGTACGCGGCATCCGACGGGATGTTCCTCGCCAACAAGGTCTGGGCCACCGGAGAATATCTCGGCGACGAAAGCCACGCCGAGGAGAGCTTGCGGCAGTCGCGGCTGCGCACCTGGCGCGACACGATCAATCTCATGCAATGCCACAGCATCACCAATGCGCCCGTCATCATCCCGCTGATGAAGGCGTGGAAACGGGAAGGCCTGATCGGCCATTTGGGTGTGACCCACCACGAGTCGGCGGCGCAGGACCAACTCTTGGCGATCGTCCAACGCGACGATGTGGACTTCATCCAGACCAACTACTCGATCTTCAACCGCGACGCCGAGCGCCGCTTGTTGCCCGCCGCCGCCGACAAGGGCGTCGGCGTGCTCATCAACCTGCCGCTCGAGAAAGCACGCCTGATGAAGGTGGTCGAGGGGCGGCCGCTGCCGGGTTTCGCGCAGGAATTCGGCGCGACCAGCTGGGCGCAGTTCTTCCTGAAATGGGTCATGGCGCACCCGGCCGTCACGACGGTGCTGTGCGGCACATCCAATCCCGACCACATGAGCGACAATGTCCAGGCGATGACCGGGCCCCTCCCCGACGCGCGCATGCGCGCCCGCATGGTCGCGCATATGGAGACAGTCCCCGGCTTTGGCTCTATCGGCACCATGCCTTGGTACCCCGGCAAGGAGAACCTGTATCCCGGACTGATCCGGGAGGCTCAGGCCAAGGCCGTGCGACGCCTGCAATGATTGTTCGCGCCCCATCTCGCAACACGGAATTCAAGAGTTGGAGACTGACCTTGCCCTCAAGCCGACGCTCCCTGTTGATCACGTTTCTGACGCTGCCACTGATCCATGCCGCCAGGGCCAGGGCTTATGCGCAAGTGGGCTCTGAGCTCCCTTTGACGCTCGAGTGTCGTGACGCTGACGACGTCACGCTGGAGCGGGAGGCCGGTCCGTTCTTCAGGCCGAACTCGCCTCAAAACCGGGAACTCCACGTGGACGCGCCCGGAGGCGAGCGGATCGCCGTTGCGGGGTTTGTCCTCGACCATCGCTGCCGGCCGCTTGCAGGAAGCCTCGTGGAGATCTGGCATGCCGATGAAAACGGCGACTATGACAGCACCGGCTTCCGCCTGCGCGGACACCAGTTCACCGACGAGCAGGGGCGCTGGTGGTTCAACACCATCGTGCCAGCGCTTTATCCCGGCCGAACGCGTCACTTCCACTTCAAGGTCCAGCGTCCGGGCGGTCGCGTCCTCACAACCCAGCTCTACTTTCCCGGAGAGCCCCGAAATGTCGGAGATGGACTCTTTCACGAGACACTCCTCCTCGACATGAAGCAAACCGGCGACGGACGGTTCGGCCGTTTCGACTTCGTGGTGTGACCGCAAGCAAAGCGGCCAGTTGCCAAGCCTATGCCGCGTCATTGCAGCGCCCCCGGCAACTGGCCCGTGACGGTGGGGCTGGCGTCAGGCGTTGAAGCCGGCGTCCACGTTGAAAGCCACTCAGGCAATCAGGCTTGCAGCGGCCGGCCGCGATTGATCACGGGATGCACGACAAGGCCTGATCCTGACGACGGCGACGGGCTTATTGCGCCAGGGGATGCCCGCGGTTGTGTCGCGTACCCGGCGGACCTCGCTATGCTGAATGCGGTAGACGGCCGCCTGTCGGACGAATTGTTGAACGAGACGCTGTTCTCCAGCCTGACCCAGGCTAGAGCCGCGCTCTTGCGGTGGCAGTTCGACTACAACACCACAAGGCCACACTCGAAGCTCGCATGGCAGACGCCAATCGACCTCACGACCACGCTCCACCCGCGGCAAGATCAAACGCTACGCTACGTGAACAGCTCCGCGTCTGAGCGCGCCGCTCAACCCGCCCGAGAGGGCCGAACCAACCGCCAGAACGAACTCGAGGCTGGAAAGAAAATGGCGGCAACGTCAGCAAGCTTGGACTGCGCGTAGGCAGGCATCGGCTGACAGGCCTTTTGGACCTGGAGATCATCGAAGTGGATGGCGGCATTCCGGCGCACCGCGATACTCGACAGTGTGATCACACAAGGATCCTGCGCACGCCTGAGCAAAGGCAACAGATGCGCAGTCAAATTGGCCGAGCCTATCAAGGCGGACCTCGGACCGAGCGACACCCAGATGGGCCTGCTCACTAGCCTCACCTTCGCAGTTTGCTATTCGCTGTTGTCGTTGCCTCTCGCCCGAGCCTCGGATCGAGGGTCGCCTCGCTTTGTCCTGGTTTCGTGCATTCTGCTCTGGAGCCCGATGACGGCGCTCGGTGACTTCGCCGCAAAGCCTTCTGCGCCGCCCATCTGGTGGCGGGCGAAGGCAAGCAGGCGCAGGCGTCCGGGCACACCGGCACCGAGCAGCCACCCGGAACACGCGCCTAGGCGGTTCGCGCCTTGCGGCTAGCGAACTGGCTGTACAAACGCTGGTAGTTCAGAGCGTCCTGCTTTGGCGCAACTCCGAACATCCGGGAATATTCGCGGCTGAATTGCGAAGCGCTTTCGTAGCCAACCTTGTGGGCGGCCTCCTCGACGCTTGCAGCATCTGCCACCATCAGCCGCCGCGATTCGAGAAGGCGCAGTTGTTTCTGGAACTGGAGCGGCGATACCGAGGTGAGCTGCTTGAAGTGCTGATAAAAGGAAGAGGGGCTCATACGCGCCACCTCGGCCATCTGCTCCACTCGGAGAGTCTGGGTGAAGTTGGTGCGTAGGAAGTAGATCGCCTTGGCGATCCGCATGAAATTCGATTCCGCCGAGGTGAGGCTATGCAATTCGCCCCCATATGGCCCGCTCAGGAGCCAGTAGCAGATGTCGCGCATGACCGACGGATAGAGGATCGGGATCGCCTTGGGCGTCTGCGACATCCGGATGAGGCGCAGCACACATTCGGCCAGCGGTTCATCAACCTTCCCGACGAACACGCACGGACGGGGGCTGGCCGGTGGAGCGGGCGGCGTCTCCAGCTGCTCCAGCACTTCGCGCAGCATCGTCACATCCAGATCGATGGTGACGCCGACATAAGGCGACTCCGGACTCGCATCGATGACCCGACCGGTGGCGGGCATTTCCATGCTGACCACAAGACACTCCATGGCGCCGTAATAGAGCCTCTCGTTGCCGAATAGAATTTCCTTCGCCCCCTGGGCCACGACGCACAGCGAAGGGCGGTAGATCTGCCGTATGGGCGTCCGTGCCTGATAGGAGCGGTTGATGTGAACGCTCTCCATCTGCGTCGGAAACAGGCCCTCACCGCCGCCTTGGCTTTCGATATAGGCAGTGAGCCCGGCAAGCAGCGATGACGACACGTGAACCTCCGATTGGTTCCGAGGCCAGCGCAGCACTCGCCCTTCAACCGGCAACATATCCCGCCTCGTAGAAATAGGCAAATTTCTCGACGTATCCGGCATTCTGGTCATGGGAGACTTCCTCTAGCTTGGTGATGCCATCACAGCCAGGGAAGCACCAAACATGGCAGAAATCGCCGCATCGTCAATATATCATCAGGATGTATTTCCAACTATTTTGAAGGCGATCGACGCTGAACAACTCCATGTATGGCGCATCCCAGTGCTGCTTTTTGCGCTATTACTGGTAAGCGAAACTTCGAAGAGCGATCGGATGCTTCCGTTCGTTCTGGCCGAGTCGATCAAGGAAGACCTTGATCTGAGCGATACCCAAGTGGGTTTGCTCACCGGCATTGCCTTTGCGGCCTGCTACACGCTGCTGTCGATGCCGCTCGTCCGCGCCGCCGATAGAGCATCGCCCCGGTTCGTCCTCGTTTTGTGCATCCTGCTCTGGAGTGCGATGACGTTGCTCGGTGGTGTTGCCATGAGTTTCCTGGTCCTGGCCACAACCCGGTTCGGCGTCGCATTCGGCGAAGCTGGAGCGACCCCGGCCGGCCATGCGATCATCGCCCGCAAAATCCCGCCAGAGCGTCGCGGTCTAGCGCTTGGCATTTTCGCAATGGGCATTCCGCTCAGCACCATGGTGGGTTTTGCCGTTGGCGGCGCGATCGGAGATGCACTCGGTTGGCGTACAGCGCTCGTCGGCGCAGGGGCCATGGGCGTGCTGGTCCGCCTGTTTGCGTTCGTCGTCGTGGGACCGACCCCGCCGCTCAGGCGGACAGGTGAAAACAGCGCGCCCTTCGTTGAGGCGAGCCTGCGGCTGCTCTCGTCCCCGGCATTCCGGTGGCTGTTCATCGGCTCGGTCATGCTCGGCTTCGCCGCAGCACCTTTCTACGCTTTCGCGGTTCCCTTCCTGATCCGAACCCACGCTCTCAGCGCCAGCGAGGCGGGACTGGCATTCGGACTGCTGCAAGGCGCGATGGGGATTTGCGGAACGCTCATCGGCGGGCGCCTGTTCGATCGCGCGGTGCGCTCGGGCACAGGCCGGGTTCTCGGACCTCCCGCGATCCTCTTCATGGCCGCGAGCCTGACGACATCGGCAGCACTGTTCGCGCCTGTCTCATGGCTTTCCATCGTCCTTTTCGTTCCGGGCATGCTCTCCTTCTCATTTCTGCTGCCGTGGTGCTTCGGCGCAGCCCATCTCGTCGCCGGCAAGGGCAAGGAAGCGATGGCGACGAGCCTCGCGATGATCGGCTCCGGCCTTCTCGGTCCCGCATTAGGCCCTCTGGTCGTCGGCATGATCAGCGACACCGCGACAGCAGCTCAAGTTTCCAACGGTCTTGGGCTCGGCCTGCTCGTCGTGCCCGTCGCCAGCGTGCTGACCGGTGTCGCCCAATTGATCGCAAACCAGCGCATCGCCGCGCCCCTTCGCAACACCGACTTGGCTGACCATTCGGAACCCCTACTCCTCGGAAGGATCCGCAAATGACCGACGCAACTGGAGAGAATGCACCTGCCCACACCCCGGCATCGCGATTGTCGCGTCGTTCGTTTGTTCGATACGGCGCTGCGGGTGTCGGCGTCGCGATCCTGGGTAGCGGCGTCGCCGTCATGGCGAACCGGCCGCCCTTATCCCCGCGCCAGCAGGGATTGCCGGACCTCCCCGATTGGACGGCGGCCGACATCCCCTCGCTACGAGGGCGCTCGGTCCTCGTCACCGGTGGCAACGGCTATCCCGTGGGCGACCGAAGCGGCCTGGGGTTTCACGACGCCCTCGAACTCGCCCGCGCTGGGGCTGACGTAACCATAGCGTCCCGGAATCAGGAACGGGGCGAGGAAGCTGTCAGGTTTATCAAGGCCGACGTTCCCAATGCCTCGATCCGCTTCGAAACGCTCGATCTTTCGGATCTCGCTTCGGTCGTGCGTTTCGCGGATCGAATGCACGGATCCGGAGGAAGTCTGGACATTCTCGTCAACAACGCGGGCGTGATGGGACGGAAAAGCCGCGAAGTGAGCGCAAACGGGTTCGAGCGGGTCTTTGCCACGAATACGCTCGGTCATTTTGCGTTGACCGCCCGACTGCTGCCGCTGCTGCGCAGAAGCGATTCCCCGCGCGTCGTCTGGGTCTCCAGCAGCCGTTCGTTCATGGGCGCAATCAACTTTGCCGACCTGCAACAGGTTCAGAAATATGACTATGGGGCGGCTTACGACAACAGCAAGCTCGCCAACCTCATGCTCGCCTTTGAGATGCAACGGCGCAGCGTGGCGGAAGGCTGGGGCGTCTCGGCCATAGCGGCCCACCCGGGCATCGCTCGCACCAACCTTGTCTTGGACGGCCCGGGCCCTGAGAGCCTGGAGGGGCGCAATCACAGGTACATGCCCTTCCTCTTTCAGACGGCCGCTCAAGGCGCTTTGCCGACCCTGTACGCGGCGGCGTCGCCCCACGCGGCGGCTGGCGGATACTACGGGCCGAACGGGGTTCTGGGGTTGGGTGGCCTGCCCGGCTGGGCCGGGATTCCCGAAAAAGCCGACGACCAGCAAGTCGCGGCGAGGCTCTGGGCCACACTTGAGCGGCTTGGCGGCGTGACGTTCGGGCAGATGGGCTGACGCCAAAATATCCGGCCCGTTCCGCGAACCAATAGGAGGGTTGCCGCCCCGGCCCCCTCCCGGCCACCGAAGGAGAAGCCTGACAACGCGGCGCGTTCGGTGGCCGACAATTCCCCCAAGAACGGGCCAATCAAGTGCGTACTCTAGTCTTTCCGATCTTGCTTGCCGGTGGAATAGCCCTGCCTTAGGTCCGCGCGCATGCGCAGGAAGCTCCTGCCGACGGGGCATTACAAGCTGTGGTCGCCATCGGCGTCGGCGTCGTGCCCGAGCATGATGGCGCGAGGGACGTTCGTGCCCTGCCCTTCCTGTCTGGCAGCCGCGCTGGGGTGGCCGGGAATTGCTGGTGACGCTCGACTGCGTCGCCCGCGTCGACGGCTGGGACGTCTCGATCAGGTCGGGTGCCCATCTGCCGATCGTCGATCAGGTGCAGGCGGCACGGGTCGCGCTGACCATCCCAGGACGGGTCGATATTGAAGTGATCCCGGCTGGCGGGTCTTTCGGGCGCCGCGGGCTAGGACGGATCGACATTCAGGATTCACGGGACGGCTGAGGTGTGATTCATAGGTCTCCGCTTTGAGTGGAGGCTGTGATGGGCGTGAAGCGTTACGAGTTGACTGACGCTCAGTGGCGGCGGATCGCCGGGCTTTTGCCTGGCAAGGCCAGCGATCCTGGCCGGACGGCGACGGATAACCGGACCTTCGTGAACGGCTGCCTTTGGGTGCTGCGCTCGGGCGCACACTGGCGCAACCTGCCCGAGCGCTACGGCAACTGGAAGACCGTCCACCGCCGCTTCAACCGCTGGTGCCACTCCGCCGTCTGGGAGCGAGTGTTCGACGCACTGACTGCCGACCGCGACAATCAGTATCTATGATCGACTCGACCATCGTGCGGGCGCACCAGCACGCGGCCAGCGGAAAAGGGGGGCCAAGGATCAGGCGCTGGGGCGCTCCCGAGGCGGACTGACCACCAAGATCCACATGCTCGCCGATGCGCTCGGCCGGCCGCTCCGCATCATCATCACCGCTGGCCAGCGTGGTGACGTCCTGGAGGCCGAGGCTTTGCTCCAAGGGCAGGCTGGTGGCGCCGTCCTAGCCGACAAGGCCTATGATGCCAACGCCCTACGCACCAGCATCGCCGCCATGGGCGCCGAGGCCGTCATCCCGTCGAACAGAACCCGCAAAATCGCCATTCCTCACGATGCCACGCTCTACAGGCATCGCAACCGCATCGAGCGCTGCTTCAACCGTCTCAAGCACTTCAGACGCTTCGCCACACGCTACGAGCGGCGAACCATCCACTTCCGAGGCTTCACTCTCCTCGCCGCCGCAATGATCTGGATGACATGAATGTCGATCCGTCCTAGCCCTCCCAGCCTCGCGACCAGATAGTCTTGGATCTCCGGCCCTGGTCAGCCGCTGCTCACGAAGAAGGTCTCGTGTCGGACCTCAGGCCAGCAAAGGGAATCCAACGCGGCGAGCCCATGGCCTTCAGGCAGGACAACATAAATGTGCTCGGTCCACAGAGGCTCGGAAATGTGACCCTGAAGCTCAGGCCGACCTGTGACGAAGACGATGTCAAGCCGCCCCTTCATGAAGGATCACCTTCACCCCCGGATTCCGCTCCCGGAACTGCTTGAGCGTGAGATGGAGAAAGCCCGACGCCAGGGACACCAAAATGCCGATGTTAAGTTCGCCGTGCTCCCCACGGTGACGTGCAGAGGCGAGCTGGATGGCTCGATGCAACTGATTCACGCCAAGCGTTGCCTCCTTGAGGAAGTTTTCGCCCGCCTGCGTCAGGTGTACTCCCTTCTGGTCGCGGCGAAACATCTCGAATCCCAATCGGTGCTCGAGGAGCTGAACCCGCCGGCTCACAGTTGATTGCGATACGTCGAGCGCAGCTGCTGCCTGACGGAAGCTGCTATGTTCCGCTGCGGCGATCGCGAATCTCAGATATCGCAGGTCGAGTGCGAGATCAGGCATTGTCGCCGCGACCTGCCGGGAAAATGCCAGGAGGACCACCATGTCGAATGGGTCGGTGCCCATACGGCAAGCGGCCTCGCGCGAAGAGCTGGATTCCCAATCGACGCTCCGGCGATTGCGTGCGGCGACCGACCGTGGATTGAGAAAGATTCCCCGACCGGCGAGAACGTCCGCGCTCGGCAACGACCATGGCACAACGTAAACAGCGGAGATCAAAGGCCATATATGGCATTGCCATCACTCTCGATTGGGCCAGCAGAATAGAGACAAGATGCCGGCGAGGAGATGCGTCACCCAATCGGCATGTGTCTTGGCCGGCCTTTCGCTTTCTGCCGAGGAGCCTTTTCGAGCCATCGGGCCTCAGGGTGCGAGGCGAAGAAATGGTGTGTAGAATCTGACGTCATATCCTTCGACAGACGCACGTAGCGCCGGGTCGGCATGTGTCCACACGTCCGCCCGCATATCGCCAATCGCGAGCATCGCGGCGACATTCTCGCCCATATTCGCCAAGTGCTCGAGCCGAGCTTCAGGGCTGACGAACTCCTCGTAGAAGACCGCCTCTGAGCCATCGTCGTTTACGAAGATGTCCAGCCGGACCGTGCCGGTATCCTTCTCGCGGGTCAGCCCGATCATGTCCTCGGCGATGCGCTTGAACTCGTCGCCTTTGCCGGGGTGAATGGCGAAGCGAACCACAGCCTGGAAGCGGTTCATGCCTGAACTCCTTCCTGGCTCTCCTTCAGGGTCGGGAAGTCGGTATATCCCGCTTCAGGCCCCTCGGGCTGATGTCCGAAGAAGACGCTATGGTCGGCCGTGTTGAGCGGCGCGTCCAAGACGATCCGTTCGATAAAATCCGGATTGGCGAGTATGTGCGCGCCATAGGATTCAAGGTCGGCAAGCCCTGATGCGATATCCTTGCCGATGTCCTCGCGAGGCCGCGCAGGACGGTTGAGGATGATCGCCTGGTTCCAGATCCTGCGGAAGTCGTTCAGGATGTCGTCTTCGCCGTAGTGCACGATGTGGATGTAAGCGAGGCCGAGCTTGTCCAGCTCGCCGACCAGATAGCGGAACAGGTCCGGGCCTTCCCGACCCACGTCCAGGCCAAAGCCGGTGAACCTGGGCGAGAGCCTGATGCCGGTCCGCTCGGGGCCGATCTCGGAGATGATGGCCTTGGCGACCTCGATCGCGAAGCGGGCGCGGTTCTCGATCGATCCGCCATAACGGTCGGTGCGCTGGTTGGCGCTTTTCGCAAGGAACTGGTGGACCAGATAGGCGACCCCATGAATCTCCACACCATCGGCGCCGGACTCGATCGCTCGACGAGCCGAATAGGCGTAGTCCTTGACCGTCTCCGCCACCTCGTCAGTGGTGAGCGCGCGGGGGACAGGAATGTCCTTCATGCCGCTCAGCGTGTAGATTTGCTCGCCCGGTGCGATCGCCGAGGGCGCCACGCCCTGCCGGTGATGCGGAGTGTTGTCGGGATGCGACATGCGGCCCGCGTGCATGAGCTGGTAGAAGACGTGACCGCCGCGGGCGTGGATCGCTTCGTTCACGCGGCTCCAGCCCCCGACATGGGCGTCGGTATAGATGCCCGGCGTCAACGGATAGCCCTGACCATCGTCTGATGGTTGCGTGCCTTCTGTCACTGTAAGACCGACGCTGGCGCGTTGGCCGTAATATTCGGCAGCGAGCGGTCCGGGCGTGCCGTCGGCGTTGGCGCGGGCTCGCGTCATGGGGGCCATGGCAAACCGGTTCTGCAGCTGGATGCGGCCAAGCTGGAACGGAGAATAGATGTCACTCATAGATCGATGTCCGTGATTTCGTGGCCCGCTGTGTCTGGGCCGCTGACGCTCGGCGCCGCGAGTTGCGATTGGCGAACCCAGCGGAAGCGGCAATGCGCCTCCGCCCGACCTGGTCTTACGGGAACGGGCTGTCGATCCTGACAAGGTCATGGGCGATGAGCGGGCCGCCCAGCGACTGGAACAGGCGGCTGCCATGTTCGACGTTGCCCAGGTCGAGGCCGAAGAAGCCGAGTTGGTCGATCAGCTTAGCGACTTCGGCCTTCGCGGCTTCGTCGTCGCCGGCGTAGAACAGCACGCGGCGACCGCCATCGGCGTCCGGAGCCTTCAGGAGGTTCTTGAAGTAATGGTGGTTGAAGGCCTTCACCACGCGCGCGCCCGGCGCCCATTCTTGGACGATTGAGGTTGACGCCCGACCCCCGATGTCGATCGGCGGCAGCGGCGGGCGCTGCATGTTGTTGTTGGTGTCGACGAGAATCCGACCGTTCCACTGGGGGAGACCTTGAAGGGCGCCCCGCAGCTTTGGCCAGTTCACCGATACGAAGACGATGTCCTTCGAAGCGGCCTCCTCACGGGTGCCCGCTACGATCGAGGGCCCGGCCTTGGCGACGAGGTCGCCAACGTCTCGGGGTCCCGGCTGTTTGCGACGGTCGCGGCGATACTCTTGGCTCCCAGGCGCTGGGCGATGGCACCGCCGATCACTCCGGTGCCGATGATTCCGATAGAAGGCATGCATGGTCTCCAAATTCACTTGTGGAAATGAGTGCAGCCAGGCCGGGGCAGGCCCTGGCTGCGATGTGACTTAGGTCAGCGGGGTCTGCTACGGCGAAGAGGTTGGGGTCAGCCGCGATAGATCGGGGTCGAGCCCGACGCGCGCTGGCGGTTGCCGAGCGAGAAGAGCTGCTCCTTGAGCACCTGAATGTTGCGTTCGCCCGTCACCAGCCCTTCGGCCGAGGCGTGGACCGAATAATAGCCAAGGTGCAGTTCGTGTGGAGAGGGAATGGCCGAGCCGAGGACGAATATCGCGCCGTCCGGGCCGCCCTGCAGCGCGATCATGCCATCGTCTTCGGAGAAGATGAGCAGTTCGCCGTTCGAGGCGGAAGCGGAGCCAGCGAGGCTGCCCTTGGACAGCGCAAGCCAACCTACGGTGTGGCCGGGGGGCGGGGTGTAATCCCAGCGCTGGCCGGGTGCGAGGGTGACGAGCAGGTAGTTGACGCCCGCCGGAGCCCGCACAGGGCTGGTGACACCGCCATGCGTACCGACGATGACATAGGCCGGGCCGACCTGGTGCATGTCGGACGCCTCGACATATTGGCTGTCGACCGGAGCAAGCTCCAGTTCGGCGGGCAGCGACAACCAGAGCTGGAAGCCGTGGATGCGCTCGGACTTGCCGGACGACAATTCCTTGCCGTGCCAGACGCCGCCGCCGGCGCGCATCCATTCAACGCCGCCATAGCCGATATAGCCCGAGCCGGCCTCGGGGTCGTCGAAATGCACGTCGCCGCGGGTGAAGACGGTGACGGTGCCGATCCCAGAATGGGGATGCATCCCCCCTGAGGCCGCAAACTCGCTCATCACGCCACCGAAGCTGTCGAGGAACACGAACGGCTTGAGCTGTTCGCCCAGGTCGCTCGGGCTCATGAGGCGGAACACCTCGCCATGACCGCGACCACGGGTGCGGTAGATGACATCGCGGCCGGCGGTTGTGGCAGTGCTGGTTTTGCGATCGCGGGTTACATCGATGGTGGACACGAGCTTTCTCCATCGGGGAGCCGTTGCCAGCCACCCCGTCCTGATGTTGTGGTTAAGATCGGGATTACGCGGTCACGCCGCTTCGGTACGGGCGGCCGTCTCGGCGCGCGCAGCCATGGTGGCCTTGGCCCACCAGACCAGCTCGTCGAGTGCGGTGGTGGCGGACGGGATCAAATTCTGTTCAATCGTCTCGATCGGCTGATTGCCGACCGCCGGGAAGATCGTGAAGAAATCGCTGCCGCCGATGTGGACGGCCGCGTGGGTCGAGACCATATGCATCTCGATGCCGACGAGGCGCAGATGCTCGATGGCGCGGGCCGCGCCGACACCGCCATAGCCGATCGCCGTGAAGGGCTTGCGGCTCCACTCCTTGTAGGCATGATCCAGCGCATTCTTGAGCGAGCCGGTGAGCGAGTGGTTGTATTCGGCGACGACGAAGATGAAGCCATCGAAGCCAGCGAGCGCCTGCTGCCAGCGAACGGCTTCCGGGCTCTGGCTCGGCACCCAGGCGCTCGACGCAATCTCATCGAAGAGGGGCAGGTTGAAGTCGCGCAGGTCGAGCAGCTCGACTTCCATGTCATCGCGGGCCTGCGCCTGCTTGAGCATCCACTGCGCAGGAACGTCGGCAAAGCGCGCTGTGCGCGTCGAACCGATAATGAGGGCGATCTTGGGCTTGGCGGTGACGGTCGACATCGGGTTTTCCTTCGCTCGGTTGGCGAGAATGCAGGGGGCAATCTCGTTCTTGCTGAGGATAATTTGGCCCACGCTTGGGGGTGTCACTAGACAGCCAGATCGTTCTGCGGGGTCGCACTTTCGGGAACACTTGGCGGCTGTGCAGGCCTAAAAATACAGCAAGGCCGGGCACACGGAACCGTGTGCCCGGCTTGAAGCACCGGTTGCAAAGGGGCCGGTTATTGCGCGGTGGCCACCCGGTCCGAGTACGCACGACGATTGCTCAGATATTCGTCCAGGCTGAAGGCGCCGGCGCCGAAACCGACGATCTGGAGCAGGCCGCCAGTCATCATCACATTCTTGAAGAAGTGAACGAAGGTGTTCTGGTCGGCGAGATTGCTGTGAAAATAGAAGGCCGTGACCATCGAAAAGATGGCGAGCAGAGCAGCAACCGGACGAACCTTGAATCCCGCGACCAATAGCGCACCACCAACAATCTCGAGCGTCACCGCCCCAAGAAACGAAAGCGGAGGAACCGGTAGACCGACGGCCTCGATCATGGCGACTGTCGCTCCATAGGTCGTCGCCTTTCCGAGACCGAAAAGAATGAACGGAAGACCGATCAGAAGCCGGCCTGCGAACGGGACGTAACGAACGTTATTCATGGGATATCTCCTGTCTGAAGCAGGATGATTGGCCATCCGCTTGCCTTAGAAATGCGGCAATCGACGGATCGCCACTAGACAGCGAAGATGCTACCCTCTGTCCCTGAAATGGGAACACCATCCAACCTAGGAGGCGCCCACAACACAAGGAGGAAGCATGGAAATTGAGGATCTGAGAACCTTTGTTGAGGTGGCCGACGCCGGGGGCATTAATTCCGCAGCTCGCCGCCTGGGCCTTGCAAAGTCGATCGTTAGCCGGCGCCTACTGCGGCTTGAGGAGGAACTCGGTGCCGAACTGCTTGCGCGGACCACGCGCGGCGCAGTCCTGACCGAAGCGGGCATATCGTTCCGGGACCAGGCGGCGGACATCTGCGCAAAGATCGACGCAGCACGCGAGGAAATGTCTCCCAACGGCGATATCCGGGGATTACTCCGGATTGCCGGGCCAGCCTCCGTCGGCACCTATTTCGCGTCCGTGCTCGCGGATCTTGCGCGGCGACATCCAGCGTTGAATGTTCACACGCGGTTTTCGGATCAGTATGTCGATCTCGCCGCTGAAGGTTTCGATTGCGGAATCCGGGTCGGCTACATGCCTGATTCGAATCTCATCGCCCGCAAGATCGGGTCGCTGCCGGTGCGGCTCTATGCCAGCCCCGACTATATCGCGGAAAATGGTGCGCCTGAGTATCCCGGCGACATCTTAAAACACGCCGCCATCACCGCCGGCACTAACAGTTGGGTCTTCAGCGATGGTGACCAGAGCTTCACGGTGAACCCGCAAGGGCGCTTCAGGGCCGACAATGCTTATGTCCTTACGGAGGCCGCGGCAGCCGGTTTAGGCATCCTTGCCATGGGGGCTATGATCGCCGAGCCCTATGTCCAGGATGGAAGGCTGGTGCCGATCATGACACGGTTCACATTGCCCGACGTCGGCATTTTCGTGGTGCGACCGCCAAGTCAGCACACGCCGAGAAAAGTCAGAGTTCTGATTGATCTGATGGTAGAGCGGTTTGCCTCGGGCCGTTTCTGATCAGGCCCGTGGCTATCCGGGGGAGAGAGCGCTAACGTATCGCTCGCAACGACCGCCACCGGGGGCCGACGACTAGGTCTCGGCCAACCGATAGACGTCGATAGATGGAGAACAAAATATTTAGTTTTATCAGTGTGTTAGGTCGAACTCCGGCGTAGTTTTGGATATCCTCGGATGGACAAAAATCACTCCCACTCTATTGTCCGCATTGATCATAAGTTATTGAACTTCACCCTAAAAGAAATTCTTCAGTTTTGCTATGCTGACTCGCATGCCGATCACAAGATCGGGCTGTTGATCTTAGACGGTGAAACGAGATCACATCCTGATAGCCAAGAAGAAAGGCGATTTCATTGAGGTCGATGGCGGCGTCGCGAAGAAAACAGTGTCCGAGCTCTCGCCGGGCTTCGATCAGCAACTCGCGAAAGCTGTGACCTTCCTCAGTGATCCGACGTTGCAGCGTCCGCTCGCTCATGCCCATCCGACGGGCGATCTCGCTCACGCCCGGTCGACCACTGGGGAGGCTGCGCTTGAGTTCGAGGACCACCTGCTCGCTCAGCGACCGCGCCTGCATTTCCTCAAGCGCGCTGACCAGCGCTGGCGTCAGCATGCGAGCAGTTCGGGATTGTGGCCCGGAAACGGTCGGTCGAGATCGGCGGCGTCGAACAGGAGCAGGTCGCGCGGCGCGCCGAGCCTGACCGGCGCAGCAAAATAACCCTCATGGGCGGCGCTTCGTAGCCCCGACCGGGCAAGGTCGACGCGCAACGGCCGCACGTCGGTGCCCGTGCCCCGCCGCGCCAGTTCCATCAGCGTGGCAAAGGTCGCGTCCACGCTCGCCGCCGGCTCGGCCTCGCTTGCGTGAAGCCAGGTCATGCCCACCGCGCTGCCCCGTACTCCACCATGCACGCCTTCGGTGACCTCCAGAATCTCTGGCGTACACAGCCACTTGAACCGACCCAGCCGTTCGATCCCGTCGCGCAGATCGCGGGCATAAAACGCAGCGAGCGTGGACGGCGGATGCACCGCTGTGTCGGCGCTGCTCACGATCCTGAGGCCGACCGCCGGATCGTCGGACAGCGTCTCCAGCGCCCGCATCAGCACGAAATACTGCGCGGTCGTAACGGCTTGCCCGGTTTGGGGGAGCGTAACCGGCAGCCGCGCCTGACGCAGCAGCGCCTTGGGCGGGATGCCGATCGCCGCCACGGCATTCCACAATCCGTGGGGCACCTTGCACCGGTCGGCGGGAGCGGGCCGCATGACGCTCAAGCGCCCTTCGGCAACTGACTGAGGATGATGCGATCGAACATACGGTCGCCCAGCCAAGAACGCATTGCGATCAACAGAGCGCCGAACTTGCCCTTGACATAGCGGGTGCGGGGGCGTGCGGCGGCGACTGCCGTGCCAACCACGTCCGCGATCACGCGCGGGTGGCTGGTGCGTCCCTTGGCATAAGTCTCGCGGGTTCCCGCGGCAACCGCGCGGGTCAGACCCGCATATGGTCCGTTGCCGGAACGCTTGAGGAGGCTACCCGCCACCACATTGCCAAACCCGGTTTCGATCAGGCCGGGTTCAATCACGACCACATCAATGCCCAGCTGGGCGAGTTCGATACGCAGGCAATCGGACCAGCCTTCCAGCGCATGCTTGGTGGCATGATACCAACTGCCCAAGGGCGTGTAGATCTTGCCGCCCATCGACGTGATGTTGATGATCCGGCCAGCCTTCTTCGCGCGCATCGCTGGCAGCAGGAGCTGAGTCAGGCGACCGGGGCCGGAGACGTTCACCTCGAACTGGTACCGCGCCTCGTCCAAACCGATCTCCTCCATCGGCCCATACAGACCGACGCCGGGATTGTTGACCAGCACGTCGACGCCGCCCGTCTGCGCCATCATCGTATCGACCGCCGCAACGATATCGGCCTCGCTGGCGATGTCCATGCGACGCGGATACGCCCCGAGCGCCTTCAGATCATCCATCTCGGCCATACGCCGGGCAGCCACGTAGACCTGGTAGCCGCCGACAATCAGCCGCTTTGCGATTTCCTTGCGCATGCCGGATGAGGCTCCCGTCACGAGAGCGGACTTTTTGTTGCGATCGAACATAAGTCACCTTCTTTCCTTGTGTGAGGAAGGACTTCCTTCCTTTGTGTGAGAAAGATAGGTCAGCGCCGGACCCGCGGCATTGACAGGAGGTGCCAAGTCTCACGCAGATTACGCCATCTTTGAGCGCGGGCGGCAAATTGACGATCACGCGCATGTAGCGTGACGATGCATGGACGCATCCCAGCGCCAAGCACACGGGAACATCCTGTGCCCTGGGACGCACGACCATCGATCTAGAGGTGTCGATGCATATCGCGACTGGTGGAAATCAATCGCAGTCAAGCGACACTTTGCGAGTAACTGGCCGCCGATTGCATCCAAACGCCGCCGTTTCTGCGCCCCTTCACTCCCACTCGATGATTAACTGGAGCGGTAAGTATTTGAATTTTCAGAGAGTTTAAAACGCAGAAATTGACGATTATCGTCAGATATACCGTCAGATTCATACGCAATTGAATTTCCACAATAAATGTGGTGCGGTGCGCGGCATCAATCTGTGCGTTTGTATTATATACGAATCGCGGGAGAACTAGCTAGATCCGATCGCAAAAGCTCGCGATTGACTGCAATAGATAACGATGCGTATGCGCGTTCCTTGCTGCTCTGCAGGCTACGCATTCGATGCACTCCAGCCCTCACTGGGCTTCCAACGCTGATCTCTTTCAGCAGGCTCGATCAGGGGAAGCAGAAATCCGGCGAGGTCGGACACGACGGCAGTCAGCTCCGTCGGCGCCGAGGCCATTCGCTCTCGCCCCAGAAAGGCCCTCCACTGTCGCCCCCAAGCTTCGACGTAAGCATCGCTGAGACCGATCGGCTTCTCGGTCGGAAGCATGGTCTCGCGGCGCGCAAAGGTCTGGTGAACGGCCTCTGCAAGCGATACCCGATCAAATTCGAACGTCTGCGCGATCAGCCAGAGATCGTAGAAATCCTTCAGCCGGCTGTTCGCAATACCGAGCTGGACGAGCGCCTGGAATTTCTCGGCAACCACCGTCGTCACCGGATAGGCGCGCAGGCGGGGTGCTGGCGCGTCGAGCAGTGACGGATATTCAATCTCGACGGGACCCGGCGTAACGGCATCACCGAAACCGATGTCGACCTGAATCGGAACGCGGGCGCCGGCGATCGTCGCGGAGGTGCGCACGCGGATGCCGCCGTATTCAATGTCTTCTCGGATCGGAACAGCCGTAATCGCTCCGATATCGAACTCCAAGCCATCATCATCGACCGGCTGCCCGCAGATCTCGCGAAAGACCGCGCCGATCGCGTCCGGGCTGTTCTCGCCATAGCCGAGGAAATCGAGATCGCGTGTAGGCCGGAAAGGATCTGCCACCCAGGTCACGAACAGCATCGCACCCTTCAGGATGAAGCGGTCGCGATGAGGTGACAGGCTCAGTCGATACAGAAGCCGTTCCAGCGCATAGCGCGTCAGCAGAATCTGAAAGTCCGTGCGTTCGACGCGAGACCGGTCGAGCAGACGAGCCCGGACCGAAGCGCCGACGGTTTTCCTGGGTTCACGTGCCATCGGCTACCGTCGCTTCCACATAGGGCCTCATGGTCGACCAGACCTTTCCCTTCGTCCCAAAGGTCCAGAGCAGGTCGCTCGTGACTTTCCGCTGTCGAAGTCCCTCACGCAGGCCTTCCAGAGCGACATCCAGTCCGACCTTCGCCCGATAGCGAAAGCAATCGACAATTGTCCGCGCTGGATTAGTGATCGCCACCTCGACGCCATCGATGGAGTGTCGCTCGACACCATCTGTCAGCGAGGGGCCGGTGAAGCGCACGAAGCGAATAGGCGGATAGTCGATCTTGGGACGCCAGGCGGTGCGATCGATGGCCATCCAAACGGCGGATGGCATTTGCAGCGTCAGCTCATGGAATTGCAGCGCTGAGGTCAGGCAGATGACGCCTTTGGGAACCAGCACCGACGCTTCCGCCAGAATGCGAGCCGCATCCCCCGAACTATCTGCAAGCTGATAGAGACCGCGCGCGGGGCGAACGACCGCCCCGTCCCGGACAAGACGCGCCAGCGTTTCCGGGCCGATGCCGTGGGCGGCAAAGTCCTTCAGCCGCATCATCGGGCACGTCTTTAGCAGCTTGAGCGCTTGAGCGCGTTGAGAATCCATGGCCGTAGCGATGTGATGTTTCCTCGGCAAATTTTGCAGATAGCAGAGGTTTTATCACATTCCTGAGGAGGAGGAAACCAGGATGACGGGTCCGATGTCGGCCGGTCGAAGGCAACCCTGTTCGACTTGGAAGGCCCAAAACGCAGAGTTCCGGTACACCATTGCTACCTAAGTGCTGCCTCCAGCGCCTCCTTTCGCTCCTCCCAATCGGGCATCACCGTCTCAAGCAACGCACGCCATCCATCACCATGATCGGGGTAGAACGCATGCGACAGCTCATGACAGATCACGTAATCGATCAGCCGCGGGCTCGCTCTCACCAAGTCAATATTTAACACGACACGTCCACTTGGCGTATAGCTGCCCCATCGCTTTGCCATCGGACGAATGACGAGCGAAGGCCGCCTCAATCCTCTACGAACAAACGGCTCCAAGACGATGTCGAACCGTTGCCGGAGCACCTCACGCGCTCTCAGTCGATAAAACGCCTGAAGCAGACGCCTGCAATGTGGTTGGTCCTCCGGGGCTCGGGCCGCCATCACCATACGGCCACTATCGATCCGCACATGAGGGTCTCCTGATTCCTCGACCGAGAGCCGATACTGCCGACCAAGCAGAAGATGGGTCTCCCCCGAAATGTACCGACGCTCCGGCGTAACCTTCGGTCTTTGGGCAATGGTATCGATCTGAGCGAATATCCAAGCGCCTTTCCGGTGCGCCCTGGTTCGGATCTCTTCAATGCCCTCGCCAACCGGGGCAAAGACAGTCACCTCTCCCGTCGGGCGAACATCGATGCGCAGTGCCCGCCTCACCGTGCGGGTCAACTCCGCAGTGACCCTGCGCTCTCCCCAACATATCTCGATTTGCTCGGCTGTCGGCAAGGCCATGGCCATCCTCACTGAGCCAGCCGCACGCGTGCCGATGCCAGAACATCATCGACGATGCCATCAAGAACACTGGGGTCGATCAGAACGCTCCGTTCTCCCCGCAGCTCCTCGAAAAAGAAATCGTCGATATCGTTTCGAATGGCGTTTTCCACATCGCGGTCATACTGCCAGCCGACTTTGCGCCGACGCTGGATGATCTGACTGATCTGCAGAGCAATATCGGCAGCCAAGTCTGGATCATTCATGCCGGCCTTATCCAGGTTGCGCTTGGCCAATCCCCAGAACGCCTGGGCATGGCTGTCATCTCGAAGGCAGGCTGGCGTCGGATCGGCTTCGTCCTGCCGCGTAAGCACCTTGTCCCGCAACGCCTTGATCTTCGAAAGATAGGTCAGGTCGCCGATCCGCCCTTTGTGGAAGTCTGCGATTGTGTCGCGCACAAGTTTTGAGAATTTCTCGAAGAAGATTGGATCTTCATCCCACTTCTCTTCAATCGATCGGGTCAATTGGTGTGCGATCGTATCCGCTACCGAAGCGTCGCTTTCGGTCTTTTCCTGCCGCCGCTCTTCAATCGCTATGTCGTCGAATATATTCAACGGCTCGACCAACGTTACGACATCGCGTGCGATGACGTGGCGATCCAGCAACTGACGAATGCGTTTCTCGTAGTCACGCCAATCAACGCGCTCGGCATAACGAAGCGTGACTGCGGCACGCAGAGAGACGAACCGCCCGAGATCATCCTTCCAGCGCTTCAGCAGTTCCGGCTTCGTCGTCTCGATAAAGGCCGGAGAGGCAAGCGCCACCGTGAAAGCCCGAGAAAACGCCGAAAGGCGCTCATAGAACTCGGCTCTGATCTCTTCATCCGCCAGAAGACGTGCATAGGCTTCCGCATCGAAGCTGTTCGAAACGGATTTGAACACGTCGAGCAGAGCGGCATGGGCGCCCGGCACCTTGTTCGCCTCTTCCCGAATAGCCAGGACACTGCTGGCGATGTCCTCCGGGCTGAAGCCTTGCAATGCATCGTAGCTCGCAAGCGCATCTCCGAGGTCTTTTAGGACGCCCGTGTAGTCGATGATGAAGCCAAAGGGCTTCTCCGGCGCCCCCTCCTCGTCGAATACCCGATTGACGCGGGCGATGGCCTGCAAAAGTCCATGTTCCCGCAGCCGTCGGGCCACATAGAGCACCGTGTTGCGGGGCGCGTCGAAGCCCGTCAAAAGCTTGTCGACGACAATGATGATATCGGGATCGCCGGGGCCTTTGAACTGCTCGACGATGGTTCTGTTATAGGCTTCCTCGCCCCCATACCGCTCCATCATCTTGCGCCAGAAGGTGCGCACGAGGTCGTCATCAGCCTCGTCGACCTCGTCTTCACTCTCGCGCATTTCCGGCGCGGAGATCACGACTTCCGTCGTGACGACACCAAAGTCATCGAAGAGCTTTTTGAGCTGGATGGCGGCCCGCTTCGAGGGCGCCGCAAGCTGCCCCTTAAGCCCGGTCCCCTTGAAATTAGCGGAAAAATGCTGACCAACATCGAAGGCGATCGACTGAAGTCTGGAATCCACGCCTTCGATCTCACGGGCACGGCTCATCTTGCGCTTCAGATCGGCGCGTTGGTCGTCGGAAAGACCGCGCGTGTGGACCTCGAACCAACGGTCGATCTGCGCGTCGTCAACATCGGTGACGACTTCCCGCCCTTCGTAGAGGAGCGGTACGACGGCCTTGTCATCAACGGCATCTCGCATCGAGTAGGCAGGCTGAACCAGCTCGCCAAACTTGGCGAAGGTGCTCTTTTCCTTCTTGGCGATCGGTGTGCCTGTGAAAGCGATGAAGCAGGCATTGGGCAGCACCTCGCGCATACGAGCGTGCAAGCTGTCGAGATTGCCGTACTGGCTGCGATGACTCTCGTCGACCAGTACGAAGATGTCAGCCGACGTATCGACGATCCGCCGCTTGTTGAGCCCCGCGCGAAACTTGTGAATGAGCGTGGTGACGACCGGGGTCTTGTCTTCGATCAGAGACAGCAGGTTCTCGCCCGTGGCGGCCCGCTTCGGCTCCTGGCCGGTGGCACGGAACGTCTTGGTGATCTGGTCGTCGAGATCGGTACGATCCGTGACGATGACGATGCGCGCCGTCGCGTGCGCCATCACGATGGACTTCGCCAGCATCACCATCGTCAGGCTTTTGCCTGACCCTTGCGTGTGCCAGACGACACCACCCTGGCGGCGGCCAGCGGCGTCACGCTCCTCAATGCGCTTCAGCAACGTCTCGACGGTGGCCACCTGCTGGTAACGCGCGACCTTCTTGTGCGGGCCGTCGAACAACATGTAGCGCCGCACCAAGCGCATGAAGCGCTCCGGCCGGCAGAGACCGACGATCGTCTCATCCAAGGGGGTGACGAACCGGTGCTCCTCCATCAGGCCGTCATGACGCTTCATATGCGGCGCGAAATCGAGAGCCACTCGTTTGCCCTCGACGGTGTCGAGCGGTCGATTGACCACGTCCACCGCGAAGCCTGATGGGTCTTCGCGTTCCTTCCACACGCTCCAGAGCTTGCGCGGCGTTCCGACGGTGCCGTAGCGAGGGTCGTAGCTATTGGCCGACAACAGCAACTGAGCGGAATAGAACAGCGCTGGCACGCCCTCGCCAGCCTTCTGATTGCGGATTTGCTGGCTGACACCCTGGTCGGCGGAAACGTGTGAGGCCTTGACCTCGATCATCCCCAAAGGAATGCCATTCACGAAAAGAACGAGATCGACACGGATGGTCGGCCCGCCTGCTTCGCTGACGGTATACTCGCTCGTCACCTGAAAGGTGTTGGCGCGCCAGTCGTTCCAGTCGATGAACTTGAAGGGCCATTCGCGCGACGTGGCGCCGATCGATTGCGGCAAGGCGATGCCGAGCAGCAGGTCGTCGGTCATCCGCTCGTTGGCGCGCACGACACCTTCCGGGATGCGTTCGGCGAGCCGGCGAACCGCAGCATCAATATTCGCTTCGGAGAACGGATAGGCGCGCCCGTCGACATGAATGCGATTGATCCGCGCCAGATCTTCCCGGAGCTGAGATTCGAGGAAAGGCAGCGTCCGCCGCCCGTCACGCCACTGATCGGCCTCGGCTCGCGTCACATAGCGCCAGCCGCAGCTGATCAGCGTATGCAGCGCCTGAAGCTGGGCTCCACCGGCTTCCAAGACGGGGAACTCGGGGGAATGGGTCAAACCCTCGTCTCCCCTGTTGCCGCAAGCGGTATCGGATATATACTTGCCTCGAACCCGGTGCCCAGCGGCACCGCGTCTATCGAGGCTTGGGACGCCGGGCCAGCGTAGCAAATCGGCGTCCTCCCGTCCGGCCTGCCGCAACGCCGTAGACCGGACGACGTGAACAGATCGGATTGGGCTTCGTCGCAAGTGACCTCGAATGTCATGAGTGCCCTCCGACGTTCGACGCATGCGGGCTCAAGGCTTCAGCATCGAAGCGCTCGTCGAGCCGCCACTCACCCGTGAGCAGCTTTTGCATCAGGCCGCGTTTTTGTTTAGTGAGGCGATCAACTAGCAGAGTGAGGGCGTTCACTTGCTCTCTAACGCAGTATAGGACCCTAGATATTTGGACTTGATCTGCCAGATCAGGGAGTTCGATCGTAATGTCGCAAATATCTTGTCTTGTTAGCTGCGGGATAAGGCCATGCGCATTCCGAGCTCTGTTCGAAATCTCTCTCTCTGATACGAAAAACAGAAACCCTGCATCAACGGATTTCGGTGTTATGGCCATCAGCTGGCGGCTGATGCAGTAGCTTTGATCCGCGATTGACATCGTGCCAACGCCTGACCCCTTCACCGTAACGAGAATATCTCCCTCCGAACAAACGACTGGGGGCACTTCCACCCAGGCAGTTGCGAGCGGATGTGCAATGGCAAAATCCGATGGCCCCGTAAGATACGGCGTCCCGAGACCAGCATCATTTACTAGAGCTGACGCAACATGCTGACCGCTTGAAAGAAAAATAACATCGCCAAGCTTCTTCTGGATCCACTTCGTCTCAAGCTTAGCATTCCTGCGCCCCACTCCGATGAGAGACTCGTATAACGCATTGAACTCAATTCGCTTAGCGGTAATCAGCCGTTCAGTTTGATCGATGGCGTGATCCCAGGCGTTAAGCGCCATAACGATACGCTGCTGCTCCCGAAGTGGCGGAACAACGATGGGCATTTCCTTCAGTTGAGTTGAATTGATGCTGGCGAGGTTCGTCGTCTGCTTCGAGCAGCTCAAAAAATACCGCTTCCCGGCAGCGCTCTCGCAATAAGCCGCAAGGAACGCTGACAGAACCTGCGCTTGATCCGGCCGCACAGCGAATACGTGGTTCTGGTGGAGACAGGGCGCAATTTGTCCATTCCAGACGGCTCCCCGACCGAGCTTGTCAAAGTCACCGCCTTCGGTCATCAGCACATCGCCGACTTGCAAGGCATACCGCGCGACTTGATGTTCGCTGACCGTGATGTATTTGACTTCAGATAGATCGATATGACCGTCCTGAACGTTTGCGACGCGCAAATACGGCAAGCGGATCGGGTTGGTTCGATCCGGCTCGCCATTGATGGCAATGCCAGTCTGAACAAAGGCTATCTCGTCAAGCTCGAGAGTTTTCCAGCCTTTCGGGATGATGCCGCTCACGCTCCACCCCCTTCGCTGATCCTGCGCTTACGCCAATCGCCGTAGCTCTGCCCTGTTTTCTCGAGCTTCCAGGTCCTTGGACCGCTGTCGGAGTACCCACCGATCATCGAAGATGCAGCGGAAGGGCTTCCGAAACTCACGTCTTGTGTGAACCGCAGAAGGTCAGGATCGGCGTCCGGCGTCAGCGCACCACTTTCCTGGAGGGCTTGGCGAAGACTGCGAAGCGGGTACGACAACGACTCCTGAAAGTCGCGGTAAGCCGTTGATCCTGCGAATACGACAAACTCACCGGCGCGCTCCACGGCTTTCGCCCGAGCCTTCTTAATGCTTGCAATGAAGGTTGGACCTTCTCCGGATTCCAGAGGCGAGTTTCCGAGTTGGGGGCCCGTGCTCTTGTCGGCCTCGACCGAATGGACTTTGGCTGGCGTCCCTCCCAATGCGGATTGATCTCCTGCCTCCTGTCCTGCCGGCCGCAGCACATCGAACCCGAGCACGGGCAACAGAATCTCGACCTCGTCGAGCACGCGCTCCATGTCAGCGATTTCAGGCTCCGGCAGCCCCTTGAACGGCGGTTCGGTACCATTGACCAGCTTGGCACGGCCTGCGTTGCGAATAGCGGCGATGATCCGGCTTTCCAGATATCGGCCGTGGGCCTTGGTCAGGTTCTCGTCCTTGGAAACAACCAAGACCGCCCGCGTAAAGAACTCCTTCGACTCGTCGCCGTCATGCGCGGCCAGACGGGTCTTCACCTGATCGCCCTCGCCGACATAGACGAGCTGTCGACCCGGCAAATCCGGGTCCGGTCCGACGAGGAGATAGATTCCGGTGCGCGAGGCCTCTTCCCGCCGGATCAGATCAGGCAGAGCCGTGCGAGAGGCGACGGCGGCGCGCACCGAGGAGATGCCGAGTTCAGCCGTGATGACACCGGATGGCGAGCCGTCGACCAAATAGAGCTTCAAGGTGCGTCCGCGCCGGGATCGTGAGATGTCATTCATCGATCGCCGCCTTCGGCTTTCTTCCGCGCTTCTTCGGCTCCGGCCTGGGTGTCACCTTGGTTTCGATCTCCTCAAGCTTCGCCATCAGCCGACCCAGCTTGGTGACGATGTCACCTTCCGCGTTCTTATGAGGTACTTGAAATACTTGAATTGCATCCCTGAACGTACCACTTTGCTTATTGAAGCCTGGGTTCGTAACCGCAATCAAGACCGCTTCAAGCTGCGCAAATGCATCGCCGACTGTTATTTTTGATGTCTTTGACGTTGGCGGGCACCCGAACCAAGAGAACTCATCCCACCACTCAGCCAAATGATCAGTGCGATGTTGCTTTAAGCGCTGAAATAGGTTGGCCTCATTACCAAGCCCAGCTTCACCGACATAGACAAGTCGCGAGTCTCTGTAGAGACAATAGACACCTATCCAATTCGAGTACTCGCTCGAATTGTCATACTCCTCCTTTGTAGGCCGCCCCCGTCGCTCCAGTTGGACGCGTTCTCGCCCCCGGAGATGGCCGGCATCGCCCTTCTTTCCTGCCCACAAAACATCAGCTGACGACCAGAATAATCCGTAATGCGTAATCATCGGCAAGACCTCAGCACATATGAACGACCACTATACATCGATGCCGAGATCCTTCAGGTAGGCGTTCATCTTCTTGCGCGTCTCGGCGAGCTGGCCTTCGAGGTCACGGATTTCGTCCTGTACCGCCTGGAGGTCGACTTCAGGCTCCGGTTCGAAGGTATCGACGTAACGCGGGATGTTGAGATTGAAGCCGTTGGCCTCGATCTCCTCGAACGTCGCTTTGTACGAATAGCGCTCGATCTCCGCACGGCTGCGATAGGTCTCGACGATCGTCTTCACGTTGTCGTCGGTCAGCCGGTTCTGCTTCTTGCCCGGCTCGAAATCTCGGCTGGCGTCAATGAACAGAATGCCTCTCTCGTGCGAGCGCAGTCCGTCCGTCTCGCGCGATTTGTCGAACACCATGATGCAGACGGGAATGCCGGTGGTCGGGAACAGCTGCGCCGGCAGTCCGATCACAGCATCGAGAAGATTGTCCCGGATCAGCTTCTCGCGGATTTTGCCTTCGGCGCCGGAGCGGAAAAGCACACCATGCGGGGCGACGACCGCCATGCGCCCGACCGTCGGCCGCGTGATCGCAAGCATGTGCAGGATGAAGGCGTAATCGCCGCGGCTCTTGGGCGGCATGTGCGGGGTGAAGCGCTTGTAGGGGTCGGGAAGCGCATTCCCTTCCGAATCCGTATTGCCCCACCACTTGTCGAGACTGAACGGCGGATTGGCGACCACCACGTCGAACCGCATCAGATGATCGCTTTCGATCAACGTCGGCGAGTTGAGCGTGTCGCACCAGTCGATACGCGCGCTGTCCTGAGCATGCAAAAGCATGTTGAGTCGGGCCAGCGAGCGCGTGCTGCCGTTCGACTCCTGGCCGAAAAGCTGGAAGTTGCCGTCAGGCACCTCCTCGCCGGCGCGCAGCAGCAGCGAGCCCGAGCCGCAGGCCGGATCGCAAATTCGGTCGCCGGACTTCGGATTGGCGAGCTTGGCGACGACCTCCGACACCTTGCGCGGCGTGAAGAACTCGCCCGCCTTCTTGCCCGCGTCCGACGCGAAACGCTCGATCAGGAAGATGTAGGCGTCGCCGAGGATATCCTCGGACGTCTCCGACAGATCGAGACCCGGTTTGGCAAAGTCCTCCAGCAGTGTCTTCAGCCGCCGGTTGCGGTCCTTCGTCTGACCCAGATTCGTCTCCGAGTTGAAGTCGATCGCTCGGAAAAGGCCGCCGAGTTTGCCTTCGTTGGCCTTTTCGATCGCGTCCAAGACGATGTTGATCAGCTCGCCGATGTTGTCGCGCCCGCGACGTTCATGGAGGCTGTAGAAGTCACCTAGAAAGCTTTCCTCGACCTCGTTGGTCTTGCTGTTCTTCAGCTCCACGGTCGGCAGCTTGAAGCGTTCGCGATCCAGGCGGCGCTGGATGCGGAGTTCATCGCCACCAAATTCGCGGCGGAACTCTTCAACGTGCTTGCGGCGCACGTCGCTGATGTACTTCAGGAAGAGCGCGGTGAGCACATAGTCCTTGTACTGCGTGGCATCGACAGCGCCGCGGAAGGTGTCGCAGGCGCGCCAAACGGCCGAAAGAATGTCTTCTTGCTGAAGGGTGGGCATGACGTCTCCTATGAATTTTGGATCGTGGTGGCCGCGCGGAAGGCGCGCGCAAGGGCCTCACGACCAAGAAGGGAATTGAGGTTGGCGAGGCGTTGCAGAAGGGCGGCCTCGTCGTGAAAGGACCGCGCCAGCTCGGCGATCAATCTCTGCGTCGGCATCGGTGGAAGTGGAACGGCAAGCTTGTCGAGAGCTTCCTTGGGCAGCCGAGCGAGCCCGGTGCCCTGCTTGTTGCCGGAGAACGCTGCCTGCGTCGCGGGAAGATCGAGAAAGGCCGCCAGATAGCCGGGATCAACCTTCGAGGGGTCGGGACGAACCAGATAGAGATCCAGGGAAATGAAGGCGCCGAGCCACGAGTGAGCAGCCTGACAAATGTCAGTTGTAGCACCGCGCGCTGCGACGATCAGGTCGCCTTCCTCTATTGGTAATGCCCTGGCGACCGCCGGCGGTTCGCCGGTCGCAAGTTTGGCGTCACGGCCAGACCTCAAGTCGGACAGGTCGGATAACCGCACAAAGCGCGCGGTTCCACTGCCACCCTCTTGAACCGCCAGGCCGGAATAGATGCCGGATATTTCTCTGAGTTCGAGCATTCCTCAAACTAGAAAACCCCAGACAGAATGTCAACCGGATTAGAGCGTTCCTCAAACTGAAAATCTGCATCAACCGTGTTGCGTTGCCGAAAGGGGCAGTATCCAGTTCAAGCGATGGGCTTCCGCCCTTTTCTCCCTTTTGAGAAGCCCCGATCCGTTGCCATGAACCGTTCCAGCATGGGTGCGATCAGGCGAAAGGGATCGGCTGCGGCTTGGCCTGCCTCGCGGGCGAGAATCTCAGCATAAGCGGTCAGGTCGCGATGCAGGCTGGCGGGAAGCCCCAACGTAACCTTCATCGGCTTGTCGTCGGCGATCGGGCCGAGTTCCAGCTTTGCCATGTCAACCTCCATAGGGCTCAAGCATGAGATCGCGGGTGACGATCACGCGGACGGGGAAGCCTGGCCGGATGGTCAGCGTCGGGGCGATGTTGAGCTGGCGCTGCACGATCTGCTGGCCGGTCTGGTTGATGCTGTCGGATGCGCCGTTGCGCAGCGCGCGGATGATGTCGCTGTCATTGCTCGACGATCAGGATTGAGCGCCGACGCTGAGCAGCGTCGACAACGCCGCGGCCTTGAACAGCTCACCCCAATGGTAGTCGACGCCATCTTCGAGCCCGGCATAGCCCTCGGCGTCCACGCCCGGCTGGCGCTCCAACACGATCGAGCGGCCATTGGGGAAGATCAGCCGGTTCCAGACGAGCAGCACGCGGCGCTGACCGAAGCCAACGCCGTTGTCGTACTGCCCGACGATCCGCGTGCCCTGCGGCACGAGCAGAATGCGCCCGGTCGGGCTGTCATAGACGTTCTCCGTCACCTGCGCGGTGATCTGGCCGGGAAGATCGGAGCGGATGCCGGTGATGAGCGCAGCCGCGATCACCGCCCCGGCCTGAAGTACATTGGCCGACGCGGGAGCGGCGACACGATCAGGGGAGACGGTGCGCTTGTCGGGTGCTTGGTTCAGAAATGCGAGCTGACGATCCTGCGCGGAAGGCGTCGCGGGCGGTGGCGCGAGTCCGAGGCTGGCAAGGTCCGCCTGCGGCGTGACCGCCGCTTGCGGCTGCGGCACGGCGGTGTTGGCCGGTCGTGTCTCGGTCGAAGCAAAGAGACGTGCCGTCCGCGCGGCCTCCGACTCCTGAATGCGGCGCTGCTCTTCCTGACTGATCCCCGGATTGGGCGCCGCGATCCCCGGTGTCGGCACCGGCTGGCCAGCATTCTGGGCGCTGAGAATCGGTGCCGCCCGCCTCCGCATAGGCGTCCGCGCCGACGAAGATCGCGCGCCGGTCGGTCGCCGCGACATTCATCTTGGTCAGGTCGCGCCGGATGGTGGAAAGCTCACGGTTCCACGACAGGGTCTCGTAGACCTGCTCCTGCCGGTCATGGTCCTCGGTGATGGCAAACGCCATCAACTGGTCCAGCGACAAACCGCCGTCCCGATAGACCTGCATCAGCTTTGGGCTGACCGCGCCGAGGCGAAGCCGCTGCCTGACGACATGGGCGCTGACGCCGAACCCGGGCGGCGATTTCCTCCGCGCCCCATCCGCGATTGTCCGCCAGTTCTCGGAAGCGCTCGAACTGGTCGGCGGGATGCATGGCCTCGCGGGTAACATTCTCGTCGAGGCTGATCTCTGTCGCATCGTTCTCGGTATCCAGAACGCAGCGGATCGGCTCCGACTTCTTGATCTGCTTGCGCTTCACGCGCAGCATTTGCGCGAGCCTCCGGCCTTCGCCGATGGTCACGAAATAGCTGCCGGTCGGCTCGCCGCCCGCGTTCGTCTCAGGCTCCACCACCAGATTTTGCAGCATCCCCTTGGCGGCGATGCTGGCCGCCAGCGCCTCGATATGGGCTTCGCCGTGCGGGGTCTTGCGGGCGTTGCGGGGCGACTTCTTGAGCTTGTTCAACGGCACGAACAGCACCGCGCCATTCTCGGTGGCGGAAGTTTCGAGAACCGTGGCGATGGTTTCGACTGTGTCGGTCATGGTCTTGATCCTTTGGCTTGGGTTGGAGCGCAGCGCTGCGCTGCAACCCTGGCCGTCGCCGAGACCGGGGGTGTAAAGTGCAAGGGCGGCCGGGACGGAGGGGGATCACCCGGCCTGCACAAGCGGATCGAAGCTATGAGCGGGGTGCGAAACACGCATCCGCGCGGAAGGCCGGGGAAACCGTCTCGGCCGAGCGTCAGCGATCCCTTGCACCGCGCCAGGGGCAGCGCTCCCAAGCACCCGACCGGTGCGAGCGAAAGCGAGGGCCGGGAATGATGACCGGATCAGGATGTACAAAGCCGTAGAACCTGAAAGCCGCGCATCCTGATCGCCGTCTTTCTTCATGAGCACGACCCAGCGCCCGGCCCGAAGGCGGGGCGCGGCTGCGATCGTCAGTCGGTGGCGATCCTGCCGGATTGGCGAGCGCGCTGAGTGTACCAGCTCAAGGGATGCTCAGCCCTGAAGTGGAGGTCACGCTCAACCGGAAGCCGGAGCCGTCCGCGCACCCTGCGGATTTCGGCAAGGCTGACATAGCCGAGTTCGGGCTCGCCAAGGCCGAGATCGCAGAGGCCGAACAGACGATCGGGGTCTTCGGGATCGGCTTCGGTGAGAAGCCAGGTGGCGCCGGCGTCCGGTGTGAAGAGCTTGACGACGGGGCGCGGATCGATGTCCTCGCCGGCGGCGCTGCGAGCACCATTGGCGAGAAGCCGGGCGTAAAGTTCGTCAGTGATGAGTGCTGCGGCCATGTCGGCCTCCATTCGATGTCACCCTCCGATCGAGGGCGAGGAGGCGTTCGGCCGGCGCAATCGAGCGGCGCGGTCAGGCCCTACTCGGTCTGGTGCGGGCCAGGCTTGACCGCGCCGCGGCGGCGGCCAGCGTTACCGGAACTCGTCGAGAGGGAATGATCGAAGGCCGCAGGCACAGTTCGCTCAGGAAAGGATGCGCCGGGCTTTTGGGAAGAAGGCGTCTAGTGTCGCTCGCGATTGCCTTCCGATTCCCGCGCGATGGCCGCCGTTTCCCGCACGCCAACGCCCGGAGTCTTCAATGAATGACCAAAATGTTTCACCTTTGTCGCAGTCATTCCACTGCAATCGAAGGCGATCGACATGAAACGCGAACAGACGATTTCTCGAGAAGATCGGACCCTGGCCTTAGACACCTTGCAGCCACCCGCCAAAGAGCCTGCCGAGAGCAGCTCCAAGCGGTTTCGGCCCCCCGCCGATCTGTCAAAGCGCGTGATCCGTCGCCCAGAGCTTCGCAAAGTCGTGCCACTCGCTGACACGACGATCTACGAGATGGAACAGCGCGGCGAGTTTCCCAAGCGCTTCTTCCTAACGCCGCGCTGCGTGGTTTGGGATTTGTCCGAGGTCGAGATTTGGCTCGTCGAACGACGCCGCGCGTCGGAGGCGGATATCGTGCGCAAAGCACCAGCGCCGGATGTTCACCAACGGCGCACGCGACCGGTCAAGACACCTCTTAATCGGATTTGAGAGGCGCCGGCGCGAACGCCTTCCTTCATGTCAACGGAAGTCGAACCACTTATGCGTGGAAGTTCCAATCCCTCGCAGTCCGCCACCCCCGCCGATTGCGCGCTATAGCGCGATATTCTGCGCGACAGCTACATGCACTCCTATCACCGCATGGCTATCACACGGCAGGCTACAATGGACAGTCCAGCATCCATTGGACGCCGAATCGATCAGTGAACTTGCCGTAATAACTCCCCCACGGCTGCACTGCGAGCCGCGTGGTGATCTTGCCGCCATCGGCAAGCGCTGCGAACAATCTGTCTGTCGAGGCGCGATCGTCCATGATGAGCATGTGAGCGGAGCCTCGCATCGGCTCGGCATCGTGATTGTCCGAAGCGAAGAACAGAAGCCCAGGCCCCTCGAAGCGGGCGTGCATGACCTTGCCGCGCATACCGTCGCTGGCGAGCGGCACTCCGTGGTCGCCATGCCGCATGAGCGCCGTGACCCGACCAAGGCCACATGCGGTATAGAAGTCGAGTGCTGCTTCGCACTGGGTCGTGAAAAACAGATAGTTGGCAAGCTGCATGGCAGGACCTCCGTTAGGCTAACGGACCGCGAAATCTTCGCGTCTCGCAGTCCAGAGCAACGTGCGCTCCGATGAATGCACGTTGCTCTAGAGAATTCAGCGATGCGAAACGCTACGGGGCGATGCCGCCGCCCACTATGGCCTCGACCAAGCTGGCATTGTCGTAGCTGCGGCCGGCGATGCCCCAAGCTCCTTCGGGAGCGTAGACGATGTTCGACCAGATATGCTCCCGCTTCAGCCGTCCCCCGGCTGCCTTTTCGACGATATCCGTTGCCCTCTCGATGAAAGCGCTTTTCGCCTCAGGCGTCGCCAGCGCGATCTCGGGGAGCTTGAGTTCGACAAAAGCGGCCGCCGCCACCCTGCCACCGGCAAGTATATGTTCCCTGGGCAACACATTGATCGAGCCAACGATGTTGGCCGTCATGAAGGCATTGCCGGTCAGCCCCGAGATTTCGAGTAGCGCGTCTGTCAGCCCGGAAAAGGCCTCGGCCTGGGCCTGTGGCGATAGCAGCCCTTCGGGCACGGTGAGCGTAATGGGCATAGGGTTCTCCTCGTTTGAACGGGAACGGCACTTGATATATACCGAACACTCTCTATCCATAAACATGGATCACTCTCTATGCAAGAGATAAAGAGCGATCACTCTTAATGAGGACGGCCATGCGCTACAGCCCGGAACATAAACAGGAGACCAAAGCCAGGATCGTGGCGGCGGCGGGCCGGGTTTTTCGAGAGGAGGGCTATGGCGGCGGCGGCATCGAAGCCTTGACCAAGGCCGCAGGCGTCACCAACGGCGCCTTCTATGGGCACTTCAAGACCAAGAGCGAAGCCTTCCGCACCGCCGTGTTGTCGGGCCTGGAAGAGTTGCGGCAAGGGATTGCAGCGCTCAAGGGCAGCGACCGGACGAATTGGCTGACGACCTTCGTGGGCTTCTATCTTGGTTACAAACGGACCTGCGATCTTGGCGAAAGCTGTGCCTTGCCGAGCCTGTCCACCGATGTGATGCGCGCCGATGACGATACGCGCGCTGCTTATACGGCGGAGTTGAAGCGCCTCGTCGACGAGCTCGCCGCAGGTTTGCCGGAAAGTGATGCCCCGGGCACGCCCATCGGCTCGCAACAAGATCAGGCGATCGTGCTGCTCGCCATGTTGAGCGGAGGCGTTACGCTTGCCCGAGCCGTATCGGACCCGGAGTTGTCGGACCGTATCGCCCGCCTCGTAGCGCAGGCAGCGTTACGTTTGACCGGCCAGAAGGCGATGGACAGCGCGCATTCGAGTTCTGCCGATCATTGAAGTTGTGCGGCGTTGGAGGGCTATAGCATACATGTCGTGCTCATCTGGCTCTGACCCTACCGCTGATCTCGGCACGGCAACTAGGAGGTCATCGATCAACGCGCCGCTTCCGCCCCTATAAGCACCATCGACGGCGGTAACAACGTAGGCGCCCGCTTCACTCCGTTCACCCAGGCATCGATCATGTCGGCCCATTCCTGGAGCATGTGTCGCCGTTGCGGTTCGTATTCCGCCTTGTTGTAGACGCCGCGCGATGAGCGCCCGTCCTCATGGGCGAGGCACTTCTCGATCCAGTCGCTGTTGAACCCCATCTCGTTCAACAGCGTCGAGCCTGTCCGGCGCAGGTCGTGGACCGTGAACGGCTCCAGAGGCAGCCCCTCCTTCTTCGCCCGCACCACAACGGCCGTGGTCACGCGATTGAAGGTCGCGCGCGACATGGGGGCATCGGCGTCGTAGCGGGACGGCAGCAGATAGCGCGAGTTGCCGGCGCAGGTCTTGAGCGCAATCAGGATGTCGAGCGACTGTTGCGAGAGATAGACGTTGTGCGCCTTCGACCGCTTCATGCGCTCCTTCGGAATGGTCCAGACGGCGTTTTCGAAATCCACCTCGTCCCAGATGGCGTCCTGCAGTTCGCTCTTGCGGACCATGGTGAGCAGGATCAGACGCAGGCCGAGGCGGATGGTCGGCAGGGTCGGCACGTGCTCGACCTGCTGCAGCATGATCGTGATCTCAGCCGGCGATAGCGCCCGGTCCTTCGGCTGGAAGGTCGCGATCGAGGCTGGCCCGACCTCGTCGGCCGGGTTCGGCACTTTCTCGCCGTGCAGGATGGCGAAGGCGAAGATCTGTTTGACGATGTCGCGGGCGTGGATGGCGGTTGCAGGGGCGCCGCGCTCCTTCACCTTGGCGCAGAGCTGTCGGAGATCGTCCGGCGTCACCTCGGTCAGAAGGCGGTTCTTCCAGGCAGGGAGAATATCGCGATCGAGGATGGCCTTGCGCATCGAGCGGGTGCTTTCCGCCATGCGCGCTTCCTTGATCCATATGCCGCTCACCGCGCCGAAGCTGCGCTCCATGGCCTTGCGCCGCTTGTCACGCTGTTTCTCGTGAGCCGGAGAAAGCCCCTCCGCCACCAGCTTGCGAGCGGCTATGCAGCGTTCGCGCGCTTCGGCGAGCGTGAGGCCATCAGAGCCGTAGGGGCCAATCGTCAGCGTCTCCCGGCGGCCGTTCAGACGGTAGTCGTACCGGAAGGTGATTTGGCCTGTCGTGGCGACGGAAACGTACATACCGTCACGGTCAGCCACCTTGTACAATTTATCCTTTGGTTTCAGCCTCTTGATGGCCATGTCAGTGAGCATGGGTACGGCCTCGTTGACGATCGAAAATGCCTTTTTCGAGGTCAATTTTACCGTCAAATCTGATACCGTCAATCGTTGAGAATAACCCTTGTATATCAGACTATTAGCTTGATTTTTAACGGATCGCTTCGGTTTTTGGCCTGACGGTAGGGTGAAAATCTGGCGGGACGCAAAAAACGCATACCGTCGCACGCACCGTCAGAACCCGTCGCTTAAGGGCGATAGGCTCCGATAGTGAAGGCTTGATTTTTTGTTTTAGTTCAGCTAGTTATTAGGATATGGCGATAGTTCGCGAAACGCTGCGAACCACATCATTTCATTCCCACTCGATCGTCCCCGGCGGCTTGCTCGTCACGTCGTAGACGACGCGGTTGATGCCTTTGACCTCGTTGATGATGCGGGTTGCGGCTCGGCCGAGGAAGTTCATGTCGTAGGGGAAGAAATCGGCCGTCATGCCGTCGACCGAGGTCACGGCGCGGAGCGCGCAGACGCTGTCATAGGTGCGGCCGTCGCCCATCACGCCGACGGTCTGCACCGGCAGCAGCACGGCGAAGGCTTGCCAGATCGTGTCGTAAAGGCCGGCCTTGCGGATCTCGTCGAGATAGATCGCATCGGCCTTCCGGAGGATATCGAGCTTCTCGCGGGTGACGCCGCCGGGCAGGCGGATGGCTAGGCCCGGGCCCGGAAAGGGATGACGGCCGACGAAGAAATCGGGCAGGCCGAGCTCGCGGCCGAGCGCCCTCACCTCGTCCTTGAACAGTTCGCGCAGCGGCTCGACCAGCTGCATGTTCATGCGCGCCGGCAGGCCGCCGACATTGTGGTGCGACTTGATCGTGACCGACGGTCCGCCCGAGAAGGAGACGCTCTCGATCACGTCGGGATAGAGCGTGCCCTGGGCGAGGAATTGCGGCGCGCCGCGGCCGTCGCTCGCGATCTTCTTAGCCTCGTCGTCAAAGACGTCGATGAAGAGCTTGCCGATGATCTTGCGCTTCGCCTCGGGGTCGGTCACGCCCTCGAGCTGGCCGATGAAGAGGTCCGACGCGTCGACATTGACGAGCGGAATGTTGAAATGCTCGCGGAAGAGCGAGACGACCTGGTCGCCCTCGCCCTGGCGCATCAGCCCGTGATCGACGAAGACGCAGGTCAGCTGCTCGCCGATCGCCTCATGGATCAGCACGGCGGCGACGGCGGAATCGACGCCGCCCGAAAGCGCGCAGAGCACCCTGCCCTTGCCGACCTGCGCGCGGATCTTCTCGATCATCTGCTCGCGATAGGCCGACATCGTCCAGTCGGACTGCAGCCCGACGATGCGGTGCGCGAAATTGGCGAGCAGCTTCGCGCCATCCGGCGTATGGACCACCTCCGGGTGGAACATCGTCGTGTACATGCGCCGCTCTTCATTGACGGCGATGGCGAAAGGCGCGTTTTCCGACGTGCCCACCACCTTGAAGCCCGGCGGCAACTCGGTCACCCGGTCGCCATGGCTCATCCAGACCGGATAGCGGCCGCCGACCTCCCAGACGCCGTCGAAGAGCGGGCTCGCTTCCTTGATCTCGACCTCTGCGCGGCCGAACTCCGCCGCATGCCCGCCCTCGACCTCGCCGCCCTGCTGCAGGGCCAGCGTCTGCTGGCCATAGCAGATGGCGAGGATCGGCACCTCGGCATCGAACACCGCCTGCGGCGCGCGCGGGCTGCCGGCATCGGTGACGGAGGCCGGCCCGCCGGAGAAGATCACGCCCTTCGGCTTGAGCTTCTCGAACGCCTCCTCCGCCTTCTGGAACGGATGGATCTCACAATAGACGCCGGTTTCGCGGAGGCGCCGCGCGATCAGCTGCGTCACCTGCGATCCGAAATCGATAATGAGAATGCTGTCGTTCATGAGGGCGGCCCGGCATCTGAGGGGGAATGGCCCCCGGTTAAGCGATCCGGCCGCAAACTGCAATCAAAGAGACGCCCGAAGGCGTGGCAGAGGACCGATGAATGCAAATGGGCGGCCAAGCCGCCCATCGCAAGGTTTCCGTTCGGCTGTCGCCGCGGCGATCAGGGCGTCGTCGCCGCCGGAGCCGTCGTGGCCGGAGCCGTCGCAACCGGTGCCCAGAAGGCGAAGTCGGCGCAGCCTTCCGGCGCCTGGATGTCGCCGAAGCGCTCTTTCAGCTTCTGGCAGGCGAACTGCCGCGCAGCGACCGGTAGCCGCTTGTTGATCGCAACGCCCATGCTGTCATTCGGATTGGCGGCGGCAAAGGCGTAATAGGCCCAGTAGCCGCCGACGATGATGATGAGAAGAACGATCAGTCTAACCAGACCACCCATAGCGATTCACGTTTCCTTGTTCGGTCGGAGTGACGGGCCCGTTCTAGAGACGCCCTTCCGATGTGTCGAGGCGCGGACGCCCCATGCCGTGACCGAAATCACAATCGAAATCAGCCGGCGCGCGTGAGCACCGAGACGAAGAAGCCATCCGTCCCGCTGGAACGCGGCGTCAGCAGCAGGCCGTGCGCGAGCAGTCGTGCCGCCCCACCGATCGTCGTCATCGCCTCGTTTTCGAAGGCATGGACGACCTCCGCGGGCGGAACGACGCCGAAGGATGGATGGGTCTCGAGGAAGGCGGCGATCTGGTCGGAATTCTCCTCCTCCAGCACGGAGCAGGTGATGTAGACGAGCCGGCCGCCCTTCTTGACGTAGCGCTCAGCCGCGTCGAGCACGAGCGCCTGGTCCTTGTTGCGCTCCGCGAGGCTGCCGGGGCGGATGCGCCATTTGGCGTCGGGATTGCGGCGCCAGGTGCCGGTGCCCGTGCAGGGCGCGTCGATCAGCACGAGGTCCATGCGGCCCTCGAGATCGTCGAGCACGTCGCCATTGGGGCGCGGCGTGCGGACCTGAACGTTGCGCACGCCGCTGCGCGTGAGGCGATCATGGATCGGCGCGAGGCGGCGGCGGTCGGAATCATAGGCGAAGATCTGCCCGTGGTTCTGCATCGCGGCGGCGAGCGCCAGCGTCTTGCCGCCACCGCCGGCGCAGAAATCGAGCACCTGCATGCCGGGCCTCGCGCCGGCGAATTCGGCCGCGAGCTGGCTGCCGAGATCCTGGATCTCGACATGGCCCTTCAGGAACGATTCGGTCGAGGCGATGTGCGGCTCGCCGCGCTCCGGCTCCAGCGGCAAGCGCAGGCAGAGCGTGGAAAGCGCCGGGCGCTCGGGCGCGCGACCGACTTCGGCGGTGACCTCCTTCGCCGCGTGGTCGGGCTCGGCCTTCAGCGTATTGACGCGGAGGTCGAGCGGCGCGGGCTCGGCGAGCGCCTGCAATTCCTCCACCACCTCGGCGCCGAAGATTCGGGCGAGATTGGGCGCGATCCATTCGGGATAGTCGCCGCGGATGAAATCGGGCGCCTCGGCGAGCCGGTCCTCCGCCAATGCGGCGCGCTCCTCGTCGGAGAGCGGCAGGGGCGCAAAGCGCTCGCCAGAGAAGAGCTTTTCGATCGCCGCGATGTCGAGCCCGCGATGCTGGTGAAACAGGCCCAGCATGATCGCGCGGCCATCCTCGCCATTGGCGGCGAAGGCGGACGAGCTCTTGTGGCGGAGCGCGTCAAAGACGAGATCGCCGATGGCGCGGCGATCCTTGGAGCCCGCAAAGCGATGCGCGAGCCCCCAATCCTTGAGAGCGTCGGCGGCGGGGCGGCGGCGGTTCGCGATATCGTCGAGGACTTCGATCGCGGCTGAAATTCGGGCGACTGGTGTCATGATCCCGCGCTTCTAGAGGATACGCACAGCAAGGTCGACCCACAGCAGAACGACAAGCACGAATGCGACGAGGAAGGCGCCATGGCGCAGCGCCAGCGGACCGGCCAGCGCGCCGATCGTGTGGGCGACGCGCGCGATCACAAAGGCCCAGGCGAGTGCCAGTTCGAGGATCGAGGCGCCATCGATCATGAACAGGAAACCGATGACCGCGAAGAAGACGAGCGGCAGCTCGAACTGGTTGGCGAGATGGCGCCGCGCCTCGGCCGAGGCGCGCGGCTCATCGGCGCCGGGCGGAAAATCGGTACTCGCAACCGCCTTGCTTGCCACCGCTCTCTGCCGGGTCGCGCCGAGCCAGACATAGCAGAACGCGATCAGCGCGAACTGGGCGATGGCTGGCCAGAGGATGACGGTCTTGATCATGGGAGACGGGTCCTGTTGGGCGAGAGGGGGGTCGGGAACGGTTCGGCCCCATACCGGGCGCCGGCCCGGTATGGGTGACGCTCACTGGAACGCTGCGCGGAACCGTCTCGTTCCCGCCCGATGCCGGCTCAGCCGATGCCCGGATAGTTCGGGCTCTCCCGCGTGATGGTGACGTCGTGGGTGTGGCTCTCGCGCAGGCCCGCCGACGAGATGCGCACGAAGCGTGCCCGGTCGCGGAAGGCGGCGAGATCTTCGGCGCCGACATAGCCCATGGCGGCGCGCAGGCCGCCGGCGAGCTGGTGAAGCACGCCCGAGACCGGGCCCTTATAGGGAACCTGGCCCTCGATGCCTTCCGGCACCAGCTTCAGCGTATCGCGCACTTCGGCCTGGAAATAGCGATCGGCCGAACCCCGCGCCATGGCGCCGACCGAGCCCATGCCGCGATAGGCTTTGAACGAGCGGCCCTGGTGCAGATAGACCTCCCCGGGGCTCTCTTCCGTACCGGCGAGCAACGAGCCGATCATCGCGCAGCTGGCGCCGGCGGCGAGCGCCTTGGCGAGATCGCCCGAATATTTGATGCCGCCATCGGCGATAACAGTCACATCGGCATCGTTCGCCACGGCGACGGCTTCCATGATGGCGGTGAGCTGCGGCACGCCGACACCGGCGACCACGCGCGTGGTGCAGATCGAGCCCGGGCCGATGCCGATCTTGACGGCGTCGGCGCCCGCGTCGATCAGCGCGCGCGTGCCATCGGCGGTCGCGACATTGCCGGCGATGATCTGGACGCGGTTGGAGAGCTTCTTCACGCGCTCGACAGTATCGAGCACGCGCTGCGAATGGCCGTGCGCCGTATCGACGACGATCAGGTCGACGCCGGCGTCGATCAGCCGTTCCGTGCGCTCGATGCCATTATCGCCCACCGTCGTGGCGGCGGCGACGCGCAGCCGCCCCTGCTCGTCCTTGGCGGCGTTGGGATTGAGCTGCGATTTCTCCATGTCCTTGACGGTGATCAGCCCGACACAGCGATACTGGTCATCGACAACGACGAGCTTCTCGATGCGGTTGGAATGGAGCAGGCGCTTCGCTTCGTCCTGGCTCACCGTCTCCTTGACGGTGATCAGGTTCTCGCGGGTCATCAGCTCGTAGATCTTCTGGTTCGGATTGGTCGCGAAGCGCACATCGCGATTGGTCAGGATGCCGACCAGCCGGCCGGGCGACGTCGCGCCCTCGACGACCGGGATGCCGGAAATGCGGTAGGTCTTCATCAGCGTCAGCGCTTCGGCGAGCGTCGCCTCCGGGCCGATCGTGACCGGGTTCACCACCATGCCGGATTCGAACTTCTTGACCCGGCGCACCTCCTCGGCCTGCTCGGCCGGCTCGAGGTTGCGGTGGATGACGCCGAGGCCGCCGGCCTGCGCCATCGCGATCGCGAGGCGCGATTCGGTGACCGTATCCATGGCCGAGGAAATGATCGGGATGTTGAGCTCGATCTGCCGCGTCAGGCGGGTGCGGATATCGACCTCGCCCGGCATGACGAAGGAATGACCCGGCTGCAGCAGCACGTCGTCGAAGGTGAGCGCCTCGCGCCCGGTCGAAAGCTCGATGATCTGTGCCATGCCAACGTCCTTAAAAATATGACCGACCAACCGGAGGACGATAGACCTTCGGCGAGTCGGTTCGATGAATGAGGTTGGCGCGGGTCATTAGCATGGTGCGCCGCAGGATGAAAGGGCGTTTGGTGGGGCGGGTGCACGAATAGCGGTGGCGGGCGCTTTGTGGTCGGAGGGGTGCTCGCGAGCCATTGGCGCCGACCGTCCCTGTGCACGTCCCTGCCTATGCCCCGCTGTCATTGCCGGGCTTGACCCGGCAATCCAGTTTCGCTTTCAACCGTCTGCGGGGCGTCAGGCCGACGGAGAAAGTCTGGATTGCCGGGTCAAGCCCGGCAATGACAGTGATTTATGCAGAGGCCTGTCCAACCGGCCATTGTCCAATCGGTCGTTCCTACTCAACCGTCATGGCCGGGCTTGTCCCGGCCATCCCCGACTTGCTTAAGGCGCTCGATGGTTCGCTATGTCATAAGCAAGGCGTGGGTGCCCGGGACAAGCCCGGGCATGACGGAGTTTAGGCTACCGCAGTGAGCGCGAACATAAATTGGCGACGCTGCGAGCTACCGCTTCACTTCCCAGGTCGTGACGATCTCGCCGGTGGCCGGATCCTTGGCGTCCTTGAGCGCGATGCCCATGGCGTCGAGTTCGTTGCGGATGCGATCGGCCTCGGCGAAGTTCTTGGCCTTGCGGGCTTCGAGGCGGGCGGTGATGAGCGCGTTGACGCGCGCAACATCGACCTGACGATCGGGCGGCAACAGACCCAATAATGCCAGCGCACCTCGCATTAACTGAGCGCGCTCGGCGACATCGGAGGGGATCAAGAAACCATGCCCGAGAAAAGAAGCGCTGGAGAAGACCTGTCCAGGCTTCGCCTTTGTCCAGCTTGAAACATGCTGTATCGCCATTGGCGTATTCAGGTCGTCCTTCAACGCCTCTACGAAACTGGGATCGACAATGGCATCCTTGGCGAGATCTGCCAGTCGGTGCCAGGAACTCAGCATATTCGCGCTCTCTTCCAGCCCCTTCAGCGTCCAATCAATCGGCTGCCGATAATGCGTCTTTAGCATGTTGAGCCGCAGCACTTCACCCGGCCAGTCGTTCAGCAACTCCCTGATCGTCACGAAATTCCCGGTGCTCTTGGACATCTTCTCGCCCTCGACCTGCAGGAAGCCGTTATGCATCCAGATGTTGGCCATGCGGGGCGAGCCGAAGGCGCAGCAGGACTGCGCGATTTCGTTTTCGTGGTGCGGGAAGACGAGGTCGATGCCGCCGCCATGGATGTCGAAGGTGTTCTTCTGCGGATCGTCGCAGGAGAGACCGCCGCCGAACGGCTCCAGCAGCTTCGCCATCGACATGGCCGAGCATTCGATGTGCCAGCCCGGGCGCCCACGGCCGGGAATACCGGCGGGCGAGGGCCAGCCGGGTTCGTGGTCGTCGGAGGGCTTCCAGAGCACGAAATCCATCGCCTCGCGCTTGTAGGGCGCGACATCGACGCGCGCGCCGGCCAGCATCTCGTCGAGCGAGCGGCGGGCGAGCTGGCCATAGCGCGGCAGGCCGTGATCGAGCCGGTTCATCTCGGAGGGCGAGAACAGCACGTGCCCCTCGGCGACATAGGCCACGCCCTTCTCGATCAGGCGCTCGATCATCGCCTTCATGGCGTCGATATGCTCGGTCGCGCGCGGCTGCTCGGAAGGCGGCAGGCAGCCCAGCGCCGCCACGTCCGCCTGGAATTGCGCGTCGGTCTTCTCGGTGACGCGGCGGATGGCCTCGTTCAGCGGCAGGTCGGGATATTCGACCGCCGCCCGCGCATTGATCTTGTCGTCCACGTCCGTGATGTTGCGCACATAGGTGACGTGGTCAGCGCCATAGAGATGGCGCAGCAGGCGGAAGAGCACGTCGAAGACGATGACGGGCCGCGCATTGCCGATATGGGCGAAGTCGTAAACCGTCGGGCCGCAGACATACATCCGCACATGGGGCTTGCCGTCCGCATCCGTGAAGAGCGGCGCGAGCTCGTCTTTTTCCTTCGTCAGCGTGTTGTAGAGGCGGAGCGTCATGACAATTCCCGTCGATGTCAGGAGAAGGCGCCGGCCGGGCGTCCGTCCCATGGAAGCGAGCGAGAAGGAACGGCCTCGGCCGGCCTCAAAGGCTGGTGATGGTTCCGCGGCAACAGCCTGCGAAAGGGAGCGAAAGAGCCGTCATGGCGAGGGTGATGCAGGATTTTCGCGAAAGCGTCAAGCTGTGGAAACCCTTGTCGCATAAGGGCTCCTGCGAAGCGTTCGAATCAATTTTAATCAAATCGCAATCATTCCAAACGATAGATGAATGCAGATTTCAGAGGCGGTTCAGCCACGGGGGTGCACTGTCCGTCCTGTCTTTAGGGGTCATTTGGAGTTTTGTGTCATGGCCACCCGGTCCTTCTTCGTCGTCACCCTGTTCGCAACCCTTGTCGGCATCGGTCTGGCCGAGATGGTGCGCCCGTCGCTCAATCATGATCTGCAGGATCCGCGCGCCTCGCTGATCGGCCTCTGCCTCAATAGCGGCATTGGCTGCGCCCCGACGGCAGCCCGTCCCCTCGCCTTCTGAGGCGAAGGCGCCCAAGGACGCGCTCGCTTCCGCGCGTCCGCTCTTGTATGACGCTGAGGCGGCCGCAAAACGGTCGCCTTATTTATTTCCAGACGCAGGCATTGATGATGACGGATTCCGGCCGGGCAGGCGCCGACCTCGACGAGGCGGCCCTTTATTTCCATCGCTACCCCCAGCCCGGCAAACTGGAGATCCGAGCGACCAAGCCGCTGGGCAACCAGCGCGATCTCGCCCTCGCCTATTCGCCGGGCGTCGCCGCTCCCTGCCTGGCGATCGCGGCCGACCCGGCCAAGGCCTTTGATTATACCGCGCGCGGCAATCTCGTCGGCGTCATCTCCAACGGCACCGCCGTGCTCGGCCTCGGCGCGATCGGCGCACTGGCCGGCAAGCCGGTGATGGAGGGCAAAGCGGTCCTCTTCAAGAAATTCGCCGGCATCGACGTCTTCGACATCGAGGTCGAGGAACGCGACATCGACAAGTTCGTCGATGTCGTCGCGGCGCTGGAGCCGACCTTCGGCGGCATCAATCTCGAGGATATCAAGGCGCCGGAATGCTTCGAGATCGAGCGCAAATTGCGCGCGCGGATGCAAATCCCCGTTTTCCATGACGACCAGCACGGCACGGCGATCATCGTCGGCGCGGCGGTGACGAACGGGCTGAAGCTCAAGGGCAAGACGATCGAGGAGGCGAAGATCGTCGCCTCCGGTGCTGGCGCTGCCGCTCTCGCCTGCCTCAATCTCCTCGTCTCGCTCGGCGCGAAGCGCGAGAACATCTGGATCTCGGATATTGATGGCGTGGTCTATGAGGGCCGCCCGACGCTGATGGATCCCTACAAGTCGATCTTCGCGCAGAAGACCGACAAGCGGACGCTCGGCGAGATCATCGATGGTGCCGACGTCTTCCTCGGCCTTTCCGCCGCCGGCGTGCTCAAGGCCGACATGATCATGAAGATGGCCGAACGGCCGCTGATCCTGGCGCTCGCCAACCCCAACCCCGAGATCATGCCGGAAGAGGCCCGCGCCGCCCGCCCTGACGCGATGATCTGCACCGGCCGGTCCGATTTCCCGAACCAGGTCAACAACGTCCTCTGTTTCCCCTACATCTTCCGCGGCGCGCTCGACGTCGGCGCGACAACGATCAACGAGGAGATGAAGCACGCGGCCGTCGCGGCGATCGCCGAACTGGCGCAGGAGGTGCCCTCCGACGTGGTGGCGCAGGCCTATGGCGGCGTGCAGCACAGCTTCGGCCCGGACTACCTGATCCCATCGCCCTTCGACCAGCGGCTGATCCTCAGGATCGCGCCGGCCGTCGCCAAGGCGGCGATGGATACCGGCGTCGCAACGCGCCCGATCGCCGATTTCGACGCCTATATGGACCGGCTGAACCGGTTCGTCTTCAAATCCGGCCTCATCATGAAGCCGATGGTTTCGGCCGCGAAGAGCAACATCAAGCGCGTGATCTACGCCGACGGCGAGGATGAGCGCGTGCTGCGCGCCGCCCAGGTGGTGCTCGAGGATCGCATCGCGCAGCCGATCCTGATCGGCCGCCCCTCGGTGATCGAGGTCCGCGCCCGCCGCTTCGGCCTCAAGTTCAAGCCCGGCGTCGATTTCGAGGTGATCAACCCCGAGGACGATCCGCGCTACCGCGAATATGTCGACCTCTATTCGGAACTGCTCGGTCGCAAGGGCATCAGCCCCGAGGCGGCGCGCACGGCGGTCCGCACCAACACCACAGTGATCGGCGCGCTCGCCCTGATGCGCAACGAGGGCGACGCCCTGCTCTGCGGCCTGGAGGGCCAGTTCCGCAGCCATTTTCGCACCATTCGCGACGTGATCGGCCTGCGGCCCGGCAGCCACGCCTATTCGGCGCTGAGCCTGCTGATCAGCTCCGAGGCCACGACCTTCCTCACCGACACCTATGTCAACGAAGACCCGACGGCGGAGGAAATCGCGGAAGTGACACGCCTCGCGGCCGATCATATCCGCCGCTTCGGCATCACGCCCAAGGCCGCCCTGCTCTCGCATTCGAATTTCGGCTCGCGCGACGGCGAATCGAGCCGCAAGATGCGCAAGGCCGTGGAGATCCTCTGGCAGACGGCGCCGGACCTCGAGGTCGATGGCGAGATGCACGGCGATTCCGCGCTCTCCGACGCGATCCGCATGCGCGCCTTGCCGAAATCGAAGCTCACGGGCGAGGCGAACCTGCTCGTGTTCCCCAACCTCGATGCGGCCAATATCACCCTCAACGTGGTCAAGGTGATGACCGATGCGCTGCATGTCGGGCCGATCCTGCTCGGCGCGGCGCGGCCGGCTCATATCCTGACCCCGTCCGTGACGTCGCGCGGCGTCGTGAACATGACCGCGCTTGCAGCCGTCGAGGCACAGAACCCCTGATTGATGGAGGCCGCTCGCCATGACGACGACCGATGGGACGATCGATCCGGACCAGAACGTCGATCTCTATCTGAGCGACATCCATAATTTCTTCCAGACGCCCGAAGTCGATCCGTTTCTCGGCGACAACATCGAGGCGTCTGGCATCGACCAGTTGATGGATACGCTGAACGCCCGTCGTCGCGGGCACAAGCGGCTATCGAGCATCACCATCCATCTGCCGGCGGCCATGATCATGGCGGATCTGCCGGCCCGCACGCGGGCCGCGATCGACATCTACTGCAATACGCAGATCCGCCTCGCCGTGCAGAAGAAGCGCGAGGTCTGGCTGGAAGGTTGGCGCGCGCTCCGCATCGGCAGCGTGTTCTGGATCGTCTGCCTGGGGCTGTCGCTGCTCTCCGAGCAATTGTTCTCGATCCATGGCGGCTTCGGGCGGCTATTCTCGGAGGGCTTCATCATCGCCGGCTGGGTCGGGCTCTGGCGCCCGGCCGAGTTGCTGCTCTATGAATGGCGCCCCTATCGGCGCGAGATCGAGCTTTACGAAGCGATCAAGCGGATGCAGCTTCGCATCGTGCCGCGCACCGACAAGCCGATCGGCCTGCCGACGCCGCCGGATACCATGGCCTTGATCTAGGAGTCGCCCATGGCCGATCAAAAAGTTCAGGGACCCGCATCTTACTTCCCCTCGATCGAGAAGAAGTATGGGCGGCCGATCTCCGAATGGCAGCAGCTCGTTCGCAACGCTTATCCGGCTAAGCACATGGAGCTGGTGGCGATCCTGAAGAACGAGCACGGCCTCGGCCACGGACACGCCAACGCGATCGTCGCCTATACGCTGGCCGAGGATGGCCTGAAATAGGCGGCGACGGAGCCGGCTCGAGCGCTCGCCAGGTCGCTGCCGCGCGAGGATTTGGACGCCCCCTGAGCAGGCCGCGCAGGAGATCGCGTGCCTTGGGGCTGTCATGCTCCTGGCCGGACCTCGGCACCCGGACGATGCCATTCAGGACACGCCGGTCATCGACGCGAGGAACGCCGCGCGATTGGGTCGGCAGGATCGGTTGGATGATCTTCCATCCCGTCTCGCTGAGCGCGTATCGCGTGAATGCAGCCTCCGTCGCGGGGCTTGCATCACGCGACCGTCACCAACCTCGGGCGGTTCGCCTTTGTCTGAAGAGCGCGCAAAAACAGCTGTCGCCCTCCCGACGACCAAGGCAGTTCGTGAACGGCTCCCGTCACGAATTTGAGGTCGGTCAAAGCGCGCGGCCGCCGCTGGCGCGATACATCTCATGGATTGGGCAGGGACGGATAAAGGCGCCGTCACGCGCGAAGGCCGACTTGCGTGCCGCAAACAAGAGACAGAGGATAGATGAGATGAGTACGAAGCTGCTCTTTGCCGCTCACCTGCTGCTGGCTGGCGCGCTTGCCATGCCGGCCGCGGCGGAAACCTACAAGATGACCACGCCGACAGCGCCCGGCGTCGCGACCCCGAATGAGGTCGAGACGTCAATCGGAACGCTGAAGCTGCATGATGGTGTTCCGACCGCAGACACGACCAAGGCGATCTACGACAATCTCGACCGCTCGCGAGCGCTCCAAGCGTATCTGTTGGGACTTCCCATCGTCAATCAGGTCGCCATGCGCAACGCCCTGCGCGAATACGGGCCGGTCAACACGACGGACGTGATCTGGGAAACTCTCGTCGACTCCAAGACCGTCGAACTGACCGCAAACGACAACACGGTCTACAGCTTCGTCTGGCTCGACACGAGCAAGGGGCCGCTGGTTGTCGAGATCCCGCCGAAGGTTCTCGGGGCGATCGACGACATGTGGTACCGCTGGGTGGCGGATGTCGGCCTTACGGGGGAAGATCGCGGCGAGGGCGGCAAGTATCTGATTCTGCCCCCCGGCTATGACGGCAAGGTGCCGGACGGCTATTTCGTGGTGCGCCCCAGCACCTACGGCAACTGGATGCCGTTCCGCTCGTTCCTGGTGGATGGCTCGCCCAAGCCGGGGGTCGATCTCGTCAAGCGGACGCTGAAGGTCTACCAGCTGGGCGACGCCGCCAATCCTCCCGAGATGAAGTTCGCCAATCTCTCCGGCATCCCGTCGAATTTCGTGCCGCCCGGCGACTATGCCTTCTGGGAATTGCTGGACCAGGCCATCCAGGAAGAGCCGCCGCAAGGCTCTGATCCGACGACGCTCGGCCTCTTCGCCTCGATCGGCATCACCAAGGGCAAGCCATTCGCCCCCGATGCGCGGATGAAAGCCATCCTGGCCGACGCCGCGAATATCGGCGCGGCGACCGCCCGCAGCATCGCCTACCGCATGCGCGACAAGGCCGGATACTTCTACCCGGACAGCGCCTGGCGCCTGCCCTTCTTCGGCGGGTACAAGTTCGAGAGCGCTCCAGGCGTGAGCAATCTCGACGGCGCTGCCTTCTTCTACTACCTGGCCACCGGCGTGACGCCGGCCATGGCCGAAAAGATGGTCGGCGAAGGTTCGCAATATCCCTGGGCCGCCCTCGACGCGAACGGCAATCCTTTCGACGGCGGCAAGACCTATCGGCTGCGCCTGCCGCCCCATGTTCCGGCGAAGGATTTCTGGTCGGTTATCGTCTATGACACGCAGACCCGCTCAATGCTCCAGACGGATCAGCAGTTTCCGAGCGTGAGCAGCCAGGACAAGAGCATCAAGGTCAATGCCGACGGCTCCGTCGACATCTGGTTCGGTCCGAAGGCTCCTGCAGGCATGGAGCACAATTGGGTGCAGACCATTCCCGGCAAGGGCTGGTTCACGATCCTGAGGCTCTACGGCCCTCTTGAGCCGTGGTTCAACAAGACCTGGCGCCCCAGCGAAATCGAGTTGGTCTCGAACTGAAGCGCGTCGCTCATGACAAGGGCGACGGGAGGCAAACGTGCCCTCCCGTCGTCCGCCGCATGAAGGTCGTTCCCGGCGTGAGACCGGGCGATCGCATGATCAAAGTGCGATGTCGGTTCCTGGTGCTTGGAATGAACTCTTTAGCCGCGACGATTCCATGAGGTTGCGGCTAGTGTCCGCGGGCCGCCGCGATCCGTCGGGCGGGGCCTGATTTCGCCTCGTCGGGCCGCAGTGTCAGCACCTGGACGCCGGAGGCGGTCACGGCCACGGTGTGCTCGAATTGCGCGGAAAGCGATCCGTCGCTCGTCACCACGGTCCAGCCGTCGGCCTCGGTCTTCACGCTCCTGCGACCTCGATTGAGCATCGGCTCGATCGTGAAGACCATGCCCTCGCGCAGCGCGAGGCCGGTTCCGGGCTTGCCGAAATGGAGGATCTGCGGTTCCTCGTGCATTTCGCGGCCAATGCCGTGACCGCAATATTCATGCACCACCGAATAGCCGTTCCGCTTGGCGTGCCGCTCGATCGCCCAGCCAATATCGCCGAGCCGCGCGCCGGGGCGAACCGCCTGGATGCCCATCCACATCGCCTCATAAGTGGTCTGGACCAGCTTCCGGGCCGCCGGGTTCACCGCGCCGACGAGATAGGTCTTGCTGGAATCCGCGATATAGCCGTTCTTCTCGAGCGTGATGTCCAGATTGACGATGTCGCCATCCCGAAGCACGGTCGATTGCGAGGGTATGCCATGGCAGACGACGTCGTTGACCGAGGAATTCAGCACGAAGCCATAGCCATACTGGCCCTTGCTCGCGGGGCGCGCCTTGAGATCGTCGACGATGAAACGCTCGACCAGTTCATCGATCTGGAGCGTCGACATGCCGATCAGCGGGGTTCGATCCAGAAGGGCGAACACCGACGCCAGCAGCCGGCCCGACTCGGCCAGAAGCGCCAGCTCACGCGGCTGCTTCGTCATGCTGCGCTCACGGCCAGCGGCTGGGCCGAAACGCCGGCGGAGCGAAGCTCGCGCGCGATGATCTCGCCGAAAGAGAGCGTCGGATTGGTCTCGCACAGCATGCCGATCTTGATCCAGTATTCGGCCTGCGCATTGATCGAACGACACGACACCTTGCTCGCCCTGCGCAGCTGATCGTGCAGATCGTCATCGATGTTGACGATGCCCATGGACGTCTCCGTACCTGCTTCATATACGGACCATATATAGTCCATATACGCGCCTGCCAAGGGTCGCGTTTGCGGGCACCCCGCGCCAGATGCGCACGCCGACGAAGTCGCCTATCGTGGCCACCGCGGCGACACGTCGTCCAGGAGGTCCCGAGTCCAGCGGACGCGGGATCGGCCAACCGGGGAGTGGGCGGCCATGTATCTCGCAATGATCCTGCTTCTGTTGTTCGTCCTTCCGGTCGCTTCAATCGCAATCGAGCACCTCGCCTTTCCCCAGGGCGCCAGTCTTCTCGCCCTCACCGGCATCTGGTTCGTGTTCTGGGCCGTCGGCGTTCGCCCCGCCCTCGCCGGACTGCGGCAGATATTCAATCCGGCCTTCACGGCCGAGACGATCTTCGGCATCAAGGAGGTCGCGCCGCGGAAGATCGTGCAGGAGTTGGGCTTCGCCAATCTGTCGATCGGCGTCCTCGGCATTGCGTCAATCGTCCATGCGCCATGGACCATCCCGGCCGCGATTGTCGGCGGCCTGTTCTACCTGCTGGCGGGGATCAAGCATGTGCTGAACCAGGGCCGCAGCCGGACCGAGGTCATCGCGATGGTCTCCGATCTCTTCATCGCGCTTGTGCTCGGCGCCTATCTCGCGGCGGTCTTTGTCGTGACACGCTGACCGAAAGCACGACACACCGAGCAGAACGCTCAGGACGCCGGCCGCAAGGCGGCACACCGGCTGAGAAGCTCCAAGCCAGTCAGGCGGCTCTGCACGTGGCCCAAGAGCTCCGAGTCTGCCCGTTGGGTACAGCGCGCGGGGTTTCAGGGCTTCACATCGGGCCCGAGGCTCCCAACAAGCCGGAGTGTCGTGCTCCAGCCAGAAAGCTCAAACTTAGCCAGATCGCTTCATATCGACCGGAAAGTTCCAAGCCCGTCACGCAGATCGGCACGCGGCCCGAGGGATCCGAGGCTGTCGGATGGCTGTGCGCGCGGGCTTAGGGGCTTCAGATGGGCCAAGGCTCGCCTTCAACCGGAGAGCCCGCTCCAGCCAGAAGGCCCGAACTCAGTCAGAGCGCTTCACATTGGCCAGAAACGCAAAAAGCCCGGCGTTTAGCCGGGCTTCAAGCAATCTTCAGAACGCAACGCAGGAACTGGATATCTTCCAGACCGACACGCGATCAAAGCTGTAACCGAACATCACTGCAGCGCCGAGGCAAGGCTCCGAAGAGCACGCCGAAACACCGCGATAAGGCCCGGAGGCCCAACCAGAGCTGCTGATCAATTGTCAGGAGATCAGGGAATATGAAGCAGAGTACATCCGTCCGCTTCGTCCAAACTCGACGGCTGCGCTTGACATGCGCGCCTGTCGAAACCCGCTCTGTCTCGTCGGGATGAACATCATATAGCGTACCGAACCGCGAAACGCAAACCCTGATATCGAAAAACTTTGCGACGTCGCAAGTGAACGACAATGGGCCATTCGTTTTCGATCATTCGACAACGTTCAAAATATTTGCGCGATCGCCGAATAATTCGCCCTGTATCGTGCTATAAATCAGCGATGGCTCATAAATTCAAAAATGGACAACAGGTCACGATGGACCGGAGCAAGATGTTCAGCTCCGCGCCCGGGACCTATCGTGTCGTCTCTGTCCTGCCGGAATCGGCAGGGCGATTGCAGTATCGGATCAAGAGCGAACTGGAGCGGCACGAGCGTGTCGTCGACGAGAGCCAGTTGCACGCGGTGAGCGAGCGCGCCTGACCCGCCTGCGCGGACCGAGGGTCCGCGCCGCGACCCAATATGTCTATCGTCCCACCAGCACGAAGACGTTGCCGTCCGGCGCCGTCATGACCGCGACGTGGCCGGATTCTGTCGCGAACGGCTCCCGGATCCAGCCGACGCGCTGGTCCTCGCTCAGCCGGACATAGGCGTCGTGGACATCGTCGACCAGGATCTCGATCTCGGTCAGCTTCACGTCGGCATTGTCGCTCAGAACCAGTTCGGAACTGGCGCTATCGGGAAAGCGCAGCCCGAGCAGCGTCGCCGTGCCGCCACCTGCAAGTGGTCGCTCGATCCGCCAGGCCGCCACGAGGCCGAGCCCGCCATAAAAGGCGGCCGACGCCTCGATATCAGGCGTATAGATGCTGACGCATTCGATCTTCTTGAACATGACCGTTCCTCCCTGCCCCTCCCATGACACATCCGTCACGAGAACAAAAGAAGAACATTTAGGTCAACGAAAGGCAACATCCGAAGCTCGCGAGGCAAGGGTTTCGGCGACGGTCCATTGCGTGTTGTGAAATGGTGGGCGGTACTGGGATTGAACCAGTGACCCTTCGCGTGTGAAGCGAATGCTCTCCCGCTGAGCTAACCGCCCATCGACCGGCGATTGATGCCGGCGAAGTGGAGCGGATATAGACGGGGCCGGCCGGATACGTCAAGGCGGCGCGCCGGGTGGACCACAGATTTGTGACTTGATCGGCCGGGCGAACCGGCCCAGATACAACTGCCACCTTACGAATATCATCATGCCCAGCGACATATCCCTTGGTGCGAGCGCCGGCTCGCATACCCCTTCCTTTCGCTTCACAGCCCTGATTGTCGCCAGCGCCCTGTTCATGGAGCAACTGGATTCGACCGTGCTGGCAACGGCCCTGCCGACCATGTCGCGGAGCTTCGGCGTCTCGCCGCTCGACATGAGCATTGCGCTGACCGGCTATCTGCTGAGCCTCGCCGTGTTCATTCCCGCCAGCGGATGGTTTGCCGACCGCTTCGGCGCGCGCAATGTGTTCTGCACGGCGATCGCGACCTTCATGGTGGGATCCCTGCTCTGCGCGCAGGCCCCCACCCTCACCTTCCTCGTGCTCGCGCGCATCCTTCAGGGCATGGGCGGCGCCATGATGGTTCCGGTCGCGCGGCTGATCATCCTGAAGACGGTGCCGCGCGCCGATTTCGTCAACGCCATGGCATGGCTGCTGGTGCCTGCCCTGATCGGACCGATCCTCGGGCCGATGGTCGGCGGCCTGATCGTCACCTATCTCGACTGGCGCTGGATCTTCTACGTCAACATCCCGCTCGGCATTGTCGGCATCGCGCTCGCGAGCCAGTTCATCGTCAATGCGCGCGAGGAGAAGACCGAGCCCTTCGACTTTGCGGGCCTTGTCTTGTCAGGCGTTTCGCTCGGATCGCTGATGTTCGCGTTCGAGACCTCCGGGCGCGGCGAGGCATCGCCAGCGGTGGCCGCATCTCTCTTCGGCGCCGGCATCATCTCCGGCGCGCTCTATATCCGCCATGCCCGTCGCCATGCGGCACCGATTCTCGACCTCTCGCTGATGCGTATCCAGACCTTCCGCCTGTCGGTCATCGGCGGTGGCTTCGCCCGCATTTCGGCCGGCGCGATGCCGTTCCTGCTGCCGATGATGATGCAGCTCGGATTCGGCTTTTCCGCGCTCCACAGCGGCCTCGTCACCTTCATCGCCGCCGTCGGCTCCATGGCCATGAAGGCTGCCGCGACGCCGATCCTGCGGCGCTTCGGCTTTCGTAACACCTTGATCTGGAACAGCATTATCGCGAGCGGCTTCCTGGCGCTCTATGCCGCCTTTCGGCCCGAATGGCCGCTCTTCCTGATCTATGCCCTTCTTCTGGTCGGCGGCTTCTTCCAGTCACTGCAATTCACGGCCTACAACACGATCGCCTATGCCGATGTCGAGCGGCGGCGCATGAGCGCGGCGACGAGCTTCTACACGACGCTGCAACAGATGATGCTCTCGCTTGGAATCTGCGTCTCGGCGGGCGCGCTGCATGCGTCGATCATGATCGAGGGCCGCACCTCCGCCACGCTCGCCGATTTCTCCGTCGCCTTCCTGACTGTGACGAGCATTTCGATCCTCGCCGCGATCGTCTGCCTGCGCTTTCCCAAGGGCGCCGGCGACGACATGGCGGGCCGGACCGCCGCGCCCGCGGAAACCGGACACTGACCAACGGCGGAGTCTTGGCTGCGCTTTCCGCCGCCATTCTGTCACAGACGCTGGTTACCGCTTGATCGCGAGCGCGGGATGTGGTGGCTTCTTATTCGTTATCCAAAGCGCTTTGGACGGGCATTGTTTCCAGCAATTCCCGATCCGACGAGGATGGACTGACCCGCCTCCCAAGCGGGTTGATCGGTGGAAATCAAGGAAACGTCGAAGGAGACTGAGGTCATGACGATCCGTGTTGTCGTCTGGGGTGAAAACATCCACGAACAGGAAAACGAAGTCGTCCGGAAGGTCTACCCGGAGGGCATGCACACCACGATCGCCAAGGGCCTCCAGGAGGATCCGGTGATCGAGGCGTCGACCGCCACGCTGCAGGAGCCGGAGCATGGCCTCAGCGAAGAGCGCCTCGCCAAGACCGACGTCCTGATCTGGTGGGGCCACAAGGCGCACGGCCAGGTCTCTGACGAAATCGTCGATCGCGTCGCCAACCGCGTCTGGGAAGGCATGGGCCTCATCGTCCTCCATTCCGGCCATTTCTCGAAGATCTTCAAGAAGCTCATGGGCACGCCCTGCTCGCTCAAGTGGCGCGAGGCCGGCGAAAAGGAACGCGTCTGGGTCATCAACCGCAACCATCAGATCGCCCAGGGTCTCTCGGACTATTTCGAGATCGAGCAGACCGAAATGTATGGCGAGCCCTTCACGGTGCCGGAGCCGATGGAGACGGTGTTCGTGACCTGGTACGAGGGCGGCGAAGTGTTCCGTTCGGGCCTCACCTATCAGCGCGGCGGCGGCAAGGTGTTCTACTTCTCGCCCGGTCATGAGACCTACCCGATCTATTACAATCCCGACGTCAAGCAGGTGCTGAAGAACGCCGTGAAGTGGGCCTACAACCCCGCTCCGGCCTGGGCCGGCATCACCAATGCCCCCAACACGCCGGCTGACAAGGCGCCGAATGGTCCGCTCGAGATCAAGGGCGAAGGCCTGCATCGCCCGGGCGAAGCGGGCTTCCGCTAGGCCCTGGCCTGCATTGGCGGGCCCGACCCGTCGATGCTCGACCACTCCCTTGCCAAGGGAATGGTCGACCTTGCGCCGAACATGTCAGGCGGTCGCGCTATGCGGCCGCCTGCGGCGCAGGGAGCAATTCACATAGACATCTCCGGGAAGCGGCGACATGCCCTCCCGCTGCGGCCCCGCACCACTCAAGAGCGATCATCATGGTCAAGATACTCATCCTCGGCACCGGCAGCATGGCAACCAACCATGCCGCAGCCTTCAAGGCCGCCCCGAATTCGTCCGTCGTCGCTGCCGTCGAGCCGGACGCCGATCGTCGCGCCGCCTTCGGCAAGCAGTTCGGCATCGAAAATCTGTTCCCCGATCTGGAATCGGCCATCGCCTGGGGCGGCTTCGACGCTGCAGCCAATGTGACGCCGGATGCGGTCCACTATCCGACGACGATGCGCCTGCTCGAGGCCGGCAAGCATGTCTTCTGCGAGAAGCCGCTCGCGACCAACTATCCGCTCGCCCTCGAAATGGCCGAAACGGCCGAAGCGAAGGGCGTCATCAACATGGTGAACTTCACCTACCGCAATTCGCCCGCGCTGCAGAAGGCGCGCGAACTGGTCGCCTCCGGCGCAATCGGCGAGATCCGCCATTTCGAGGCCTCCTATCTGCAGAGCTGGCTCGTCGGCAAGCAGTGGGGCGACTGGCGGACCGAATCGCGCTGGCTCTGGCGTCTGTCCGAGGAACATGGCTCCAAGGGTGTGCTCGGCGACGTCGGCGTTCACATCGTCGACTTCGCGAGCTTTGCCGCCGACAGCAACGTCGCGACCGTTGAGAGCCGCCTCAAGACCTTCCACAAGGCACCCGGCGACAAGATCGGCGACTATCCGCTCGATGCGAACGACTCGGCCGTGATGACCGCCGAATTCGCCAATGGCGCGCTCGGCACGATCACGGCGACGCGCTTCGCCACGGGCCATGCCAATGATCTGTCGCTTGCCCTGTTCGGCACGGCGGGGGCCCTCGAGGTCAAGACCGACGGTCGCGCTTCATCGCTTCGGATCTGCACCGGCGAGAAGGACATTGACGGCCAGATCTGGAAAGACGTGGAAACGCCGCCGGTCGCCACGACCTATGAGCGCTTCGTCATTGCCTGCAATACCGGCGTCAATGGCGACCCGGACTTCCGCCGCGCCGCCGACATCCAGCGCATTCTCGACCTCTGCTTCGCTCAGGACAAGGCCCGGACGCTGACGGCTGCAGCTCCGGCTGTCGAAGGCTGATCACCACACAATCGGGAGCCGGCGCAATCCGGCTCCCTCTATCCAGACCCGGCCTCGGACCGAGATTTCACGACCGCCTGGATGACGATCACCTCCACGCGGGCTGATCCTGATCGCGGCCGAAGCGATCTCCGGAGAATCTGGCCGACAGGTCTCGACGATCCGCGCGCTGTGACGCAATCAACACAGCCATTCCTTTTCGCCTCATTGCCATCTTGGCAAAGCGATCCTCCCCGCCTATAAGCGACGGACTATCAACTCCGAACGCGGGAGGACTTGCATGGCATCGATGCTTTTGACCGTCGCCCCGGTTCACCCGGCCTTTGGTGCACGCCAGGCCTAGTTCGGACGACCAGCGGGTCACGCTCCGGATTGATCCGGGGTTCATGAAGAACCCGCCGTTCCCACTCCCACAACTTTCGCCGCGATCCGTTTTGTTGCTTTGCGACGCTCGGTTCGCCGGATTTCTGTCTCTGATCTGAGGACCGGGTCCGCGCGTGGCGCGTCCGGATCGGCATCATGGCCCTTTTTCGTCGTCAGTTCTTGCCCGGGCGCAAGGACGATAATGCTTTCACGGCCGTTCTCGGCTTCACCTTTGCCCATTGGCGGTTTCAGCCGGTCGTCATCGGACTGATCGCGCTTGCCGTCCTGCTCGCGACGCTGGCCGACGTTATGCTGCCCCTTTATGCGGGGCGGCTGGTCGATGCCATCGCCGGCGGCACGTCGGATCGCGAGGCCGCGCTCGACGCGGCGCTCAAATCCTTCGGCATCATCATGGTACTGGGCATCGCGATGGCCGTGCTGCGCCACCTTGCCTTTCTCGGCATCATCCGGCTGACGCTGGTCATGATCAGCCAGGTCGCCGAGGATGCGTTCCATCGCGTGCAGCGCTTTTCGACCAACTGGCATGCGAATGCCTTTGCGGGCTCGACCGTGCGCAAGATCACGCGTGGCATGTGGGCGCTCGATCTGCTGAACGATACGCTGCTGATAGCACTGTTCCCCTCGCTCGTCATGCTGGTCGGAACGACGATCCTGCTCGGCTCCTATTGGCCGGCCATGGGCGCGATCATCGCGCTCGGCTCGGTGCTCTATGTCGGCATGACAGTGGCGCTGTCGCTCTTCTATGTCGCGCCGGCAGCGAGTCTCGCCAACGCCTGGGATACCAAGCTCGGCGGCGCGCTGGCCGACGCCATCTCCTGCAACGCGGTCGTGAAGGCTTTCGGCGCGGAGGATCGAGAAGATGGCCGCCTGGCGCTCGTCGTCGACAAATGGCGCTCGCGGACACGGCGGACCTGGATCCGCGGCACCAATAACGGCACGGCTCAGGCCGTATTGCTGGTGTTGCTGCGCGGCGCGATCATCGGCGCGGTGCTGCTCTTCTGGTGGCAGGGCAATGCGACGCCCGGCGACGTGACGTTCGTGCTGACGTCCTTCTTCCTGCTGCAGGGCTATCTGCGCGATGTCGGCGTGCATATCCGCAATCTCCAGCGTTCGGTGAACGACATGGAAGAACTGGTCGCCATGAACGGGCAGCCGCTCGGCATCGAGGATAAGGCGGATGCCGTGCCGATGAAGATCGGCGCCGGCGAAATCCGGTTCGACGACGTGACATTCCACTATGCCGGCCATGACAAGCCGCTCTATGAGAACTTCAACGTGACGATCAGGGCGGGCGAGAAGATCGGGCTCGTCGGGCATTCCGGGTCGGGCAAGACGACGTTCGTCAAGCTGATCCAGCGTCTCTACGACGTGACCGGCGGCCGGATCCTGATCGACGGGCAGGATATCGCCCATGTCACGCAGTCATCACTGCGAGCGGAGGTCGCGATCGTGCAGCAGGAGCCGATCCTGTTCCACCGCTCGCTGGCGGAGAACATCGCCTATGCGCGGCCCGGCGCGTCGATGTCGGAGATCGTCGAGGCGGCCAGGCTCGCCAACGCGCATGACTTCATCGAGCGGCTGCCAAAGGGATACGGCACGCTGGTCGGTGAGCGCGGCGTCAAGCTCTCGGGTGGCGAACGCCAGCGCGTGGCGCTCGCCCGCGCCTTCCTGGCCGATACGCCGGTGCTGATCCTGGACGAGGCCACGTCGAGCCTCGATTCGGAATCGGAGGCATTGATCCAGGAGGCGATGGAGCGACTGATGGAAGGCCGGACGGCGATCATCATCGCCCACAGGCTGTCAACCGTTCGCTCGCTCGACCGCCTGCTCGTTTTCGATCGTGGCGAGATCGCCGAAGAGGGCACGCATGATCAGCTCGTGCGGCTCGATGACGGCATCTATCGTCGGCTGTTCGAGCGCCAGGCCATGGATCTCGCGCGGGGACTGGCAGCCTGAAACAATGAGCAAGGCCGGCATCGCGCCGGCCTTGCTCCAGAATTCGCTGGTCAGATGGTCGAGAGACCGGTCGCCAGAACCGTAACCGGCTCACGAACGCAGCCATGCAAGAGAGGCGGCAATACGCGCCGCCTCCTCGCACAAACCGCGATCGGTCGCGATCCGTCTTGAGCGTCAGTTGATGTACTTGACCTTGCCACTGCTGGTCAGCAGGCAGTTCATCTCCTGCCCCTTGATCTGCATGCGGACTTCCATGCCGGACTTCCGCGCCCGCGTCTCGCGGACCTGAACATTGCCGCGCAGCTCGCTGTACTTCGCGGCAGCGGCGTTGACGCAGATCGTCTGCGCCTGGGACTTCGTGACCGCATTAGCCGGCAATGCAGCCAATGGGATCATCGCGCACGCGGCGAGGGCCGCCATGATGATCTTTGACATGATGCACAATCCTCCAAAGAGGCCCACAGTGCCACTTGCCGTGCAGCCTCACGAAAACAATCGTTCATCCGCGATTTGGTTCCTGCGCCGCTGTGACCTCGTTCACAGGGAGGTATCGGAGCGACCGCGAAAGAACGCCTGCAGCGCCGCTGCGGCGCGCCCGTGATGCGTCGCCAGCACGGCTAGCGCCTTCGCCTCGTCATGTCCGCGGCAGGCAGCGAGCAATGCCCGATGCTCATCCTGGCCCATGTCCCCGACCGCGGCCAGGTGAAACCGGAGATAGCGATCGGCTGTCGCCAGATGTTGTTCGGTCAGCGCTATCAACCGAGGCAGGCCCGCCTGCGCATAGAGGGTCATGTGGAACCGTCGATTGAGTTCCCCCATGCGCCCCGGATCACTCTCCTGGTCGATCTCGGACAGAATTTCGTCGGCTATGGAAAAGTCCTCATCCGTGAGATGCGGCATCGACAGGCGGAGCGCCTGGGGCTCCAACGCCCCACGAATCGCATAATTGTCCATCGCATCCTGAAGCGTGATCTGGACGACGACAGCGCCTCGATGAGGCTCGAAGTCGACGAGGGCCTGCGCCTCGAGCTGCCGTAGCGCTTCTCGGATCGGCATGCGACTCACCTTGAACGTCGCAGCGAGATCTTCCTGGCGCAGGGGCGTCCCGGGCGCCAGCGTGCCGTCCAGGATCGCGCGCTTCAGCGTTGCCTCGACATATTCGGTTGCCGTCCTGTAGCGCGGCCCGCTCGAGGAAATGATCGCCGCCAGCGTCTCGGTCATGGTGTTCCCTCAGCCCGGCTATTGCCTGTCGATTGGATCCAATCTAACAATTCCGGCTTGGATTTCAATCGCCGAGCCTTCCGCCATGAACATGCAGACACAAGCCTTCGACGACACGGACGGCCTCTCCCGCAGCGGCATTCTCCAGCCGATCCTCGCCGGAATCATCGCGGCCTTCGTCGGTTTCGCGGGTGTCTTCACCATCGTCCTGCAGGGTTTTGTGGCAGTCGGCGCGACGCAGGCCCAGGCGGCATCGGGCCTGCTCGCCATCTGTCTGGCGCAGGGCCTGCTCTCGATCCTGCTCAGCTGGCGCTACCGGATCCCGATCAGCATCGCCTGGTCGACGCCCGGCTCGGTCCTTTTTGCCGCGACGGGCATCATCCATGGCGGGTATCCCGCAGCTATTGGCGCCTTCATCATCGCGGGGCTGCTGATCGTCGCGGCGGGCCTGATCAAGCCGTTCGGGCGCCTCGTATCGTCGATACCCTCCGTGCTCGCCAGTGCCATGCTCGCAGGCATCCTGCTCAGCCTCTGCCTTGCGCCAGCCAAGGCCGTTGGCGCGGAACCGGCGCTCGCCATTCCGGTCGTGCTCGTCTGGGCGTTCGTCGGGCGGATCAAGCGCATCTGGGCCGTGCCGGCCGCGGTTGCGACCGCCGTTGCGCTCATCGTCTGGACGCTGCCCGAAGGCGGCTGGACGCTCGGCCGCGTCACGCCGGAGATCACATTCGTCTCGCCGCAGTTCACGCTGTCCGGCCTGATCTCGCTCGGCATCCCGCTCTTCATCGTCACGATGGCCTCGCAGAACCTGCCGGGCATCGCCGTGATGAAGATCAACGGCTATGAACCGCCAATCCGTCCGGTCTTCGTCGGAACCGGCATCGCCTCGATCCTGGCGGCGCCCTTCGGCGGACACACGATCAATCTCGCAGCGATCACGGCCGCGCTCTGCGCCGGGCCGGACGCGCATCCCCATCCGGGACGGCGCTGGATCGCGTCGATGGCGTCTGGCGTCGCCTATCTCTTTCTCGGGCTTGGCGCGACACTCGCCGCCGCCCTCGTCAGCGTGGCGCCGCCCGTGCTGATCCAGGCTGCGACCGGTCTGGCGCTCTTCGGCGCCTTCGGCGGTGCACTCGCCGGCGCCGTTTCTGTTCCCGCAGAGCGGGATGCGGCGATGGTTACCTTCGTCACTGCAGCATCAGGGCTTTCCTTTCTGGGGATTGGCGCGGCATTCTGGGGGCTCATTGCAGGCGGGGCATTCATGCTCCTCAACAGACGCTGGAGCCGATGACGATCGCAGGCCTCGTTCTCGCCGGAGGAACGTCACGCAGGATGGGGCATGAAAAGGCCTTTGCCCCCCTTGCCGGCGCCACCATGGTCGATCACATCGTGCGCCGGTTCGCGCCACAAGTCGGGCCGCTTGCCATCAATGCCAATGGCGATCCGAGCCGCTTCGCCAAATTCGGCCTTCCCATACTTGCCGACGACCGGCCCGATACCGGCCCCTTGGCAGGCCTGCTCGCCGGCATGCGCTGGGCCGAGACCCTGCCGACGCGCCCGGCCTTCATTGCGACCGTCCCGATCGATACGCCCTTCATTCCGGAGGACCTCGTTCGCGCGCTCGACATGGCCCGTGGCGGCCTTCCCATGATCGCCATCGCCGCCTCGGGCGATCGTGATCATCCCGTCGTCGGCCTCTGGCCGCTGACCCTCGCCGATCGGCTGGCCGAATGGCGACAAACGGCAAAGAGCCAGGGCGTGCGTGGATTTCTCTCGGCGCAGGGTTTCACCGTGGTGCAATTCGCCACCGACGCGCCGGACTTCGATCCCTTCTTCAACGTCAACTCGCCAGACCAACTCGCCGAAGCGGAAATGCGCGCTGCGGACAAGAACCGATCCTGACGCTTTTCGCGCCACGCCCAATCAGTTAGCAAATTTCACACACAACGACTGCGGCTTGCATTGTGCGAGCCACTGTCGTGATGCTAGCAATGGGGCGCCGGTCCGGGCTGGGCAGGCGAAAGAGACACCAGAGGGTTAGTCAGCATGCGTTTTGCCACACGGATTGCGCTCGCAGCAGCGGCGATCTTGGCCGCGACTTTGGGCGCGGAAGCGAAAGACTGGAAGACGATCCGCATCGGAACTGAAGGCGCCTATCCGCCCTTCAACTTCATAGACTCCAACCAGCAACTGCAGGGCTTCGACATCGATATCGCCAAGGCGGTGTGCGAGAAGCTGAAGGCGGAGTGCACCTTCGTCGCACAGGATTGGGACGGCATCATCCCGGCGCTGCAGGCCGGCAAGTTCGACGCGATCTTCGCGTCCATGTCGATCACCGACGAGCGCAAGAAGGTCGTCGATTTCTCGCGGGCCTACTACAACACCCCGTCGGCCTTCTTCGCCGTCAAGGGCTCCGGGATCACGGATAACTCCCCTGCCGGCCTCAAGGGAAAGACACTGGGCGCACAGTCCTCCACCATCCAGTCGGGATATCTGGAGAGCAATTACAAGGACTTCGACGTCAAGCTTTATCCAACCCAGGACGAGGTCAATCTCGACCTGATCTCCGGCCGCATTGATGCGCTGCTGGTCGACAAGGTCGTCGGTACGGACTGGCTCAAGACCAAGGACGGTTCCTGCTGCGAAGAGGTCGGCGCCGACGTGCCGCTCGGCGGCGGCGTGGGCGCGGCCGTCCGCAAGGACGATACCGATCTGCGCGATCAGATCTCCAAGGCCATCGAGGAGATCAAGGCCGACGGCACCTATGCGAAGCTCAACGCCAAATACTTCGACTTCTCGATCTGGAAGGATTGAGGCGGTCGCGTTGCCAGGCCTCGGTTCGCCCCGGCTCCCGATAATGGATCGGGGCGAACTCAAGGCCCATCGTGAGGCGCGCGCACAGGGACGTAAGGCTTGGACCTTCTGAGGCTGCTGAGTTTCGGACCCGACGGGTGGGGTGATGAGCTCCTCGCGGGCACATGGCTGACGATCCGCCTGGCGATCGCCACGCTGCCCTTCGGCTTGGCGGTCGGCTTCGTCGTCGCGCTCGCCAAGCGGTCGGAGAACCGTTTCGCCCAGACGTTCGGCAATATTTTCACCACGGTCTTCCGCGGGCTGCCGGAGCTGTTGACGATCTTCATCGTCTATTTCGGCGGACAGATCCTGCTGCAGCGGATCGCCGGCCTGCTCTCCGACGGCACCACCGCGATCGAGGTCAGCGGCTTCGTCGCCGGCATGATTGCGCTCGGCCTCGTCTTCTCTGCCTATGCTTCCGAGGTCTTTCTCGGCGCGTTCAGGAACATCACGCGCGGCCAATACGAAGCGGCCTATGCGCTGGGACTGCGTCCGGCAGCCACGCTCCGTCTCGTCATCATCCCGCAGCTCGTCCGACTCGCCTTGCCGGGCCTCGCCAATCTCTGGCTCATCCTGCTCAAGGATACTTCGCTCGTTTCGGTCATCGCCCTCGATGATCTCCTGCGGATGACCGGGATCGCTGTCCGCGTCACCAAGGAACCGTTCTTCTTCTTCGGCATCGCCTGCCTGATCTACCTCGCCATGTCGATCATTTCGTCATTCGGCATCGGCGCGATCGAGCGATGGTCCAATCGCGGCCTGAGGAAGACAGCATGAACTGGGACCTCTTGGCCAATTATGGCCCCCGTATGCTGAGCGGCCTCGCTGTGACGCTGCAGCTGGTCGTAATTTCCGTCGCGATCGGGGCTCTGCTCTCCGTTCCGCTCGCGCTCGGACGCATGAGCAAGCGCGGCTGGATCCGGCGCTTCTGCTTCGGCTACGTCTACTTCTTCCGCGGAACGCCGCTGCTGGCGCAGACCTTTCTCGTCTATTACGGCGCGGGGCAGTTCCGCCCCGAACTTCAAGCGATCGGGCTCTGGTGGCTGTTCAAGGATGCCTTCTTCTGCTGCGTGCTGACCTTCTCGCTCAACACGGCCGCCTATCAGGCAGAGATCCTGCGCGGCGCTATCCTGGCGGTCCCGCGCGGCCAGAGCGAGGCGGCGATGTCGCTCGGCCTCTCGGACCGACAGGTATTCCGCAAGATCGTGCTGCCACAGGCCTTCCTGATCGCGCTCCGTCCTCTCGGCAATGAGCTGATCCTGATGATCAAGGGCTCTTCGGTGGCGGCGATCGTGACCGTGTTCGACCTGATGGGCGTAACCCGCCTCGCCTATTCCCGCTCGTTCGATTTTCAGGTCTATCTCTGGGCCGCGGTTCTCTATCTCGCCATGGTCGAGATCATCCGCCGTCTCTGGGACAAGATCGAGCACAGGCTGACGCGCCACATGCGCTCGGCCTGAGCCTGAGCTAGACGCCGACGCGCAGTGGCTTCATCCGGGTCGTGTCCTCGCCCCGGTGCAGCGCGCGCGACAGGCGAAAATTCTGTGCGATCCGCTCGGCGAAGGCCATGACCACCGCAGCCCCCTCCTCGTCGAAAACGCGATGCGCCGTCGCCTGGAACAGCGTCAGCCAACGCTCGAAATGCGCGTCGCTGAGGCCTTCCATCCTGAGATGGGGCGCCATCGGCCGGCCCGAATAGCGCCTCGTGCGCAGAAGCACCGACGACCAGAAATCGCACATCTTGGCCAGGTGCACCGGCCATTGATCGGCTTCGATCTCACGCTCGAACACCGGCCCGATCAGCGGATCGCCACGGACACTGTCATAGAAGCCATAGACCAGCTTGCGAATGCCCGTCTCATCGATCGACGCCGTCCCGGCCCGATCATCCGATGACACCGTGCTCGAACGCACTTTCAGATCCCGCTCCATGACCACCAACTCTCCGCAAAGGCACGACAAGCCGACGGATCATGGCAGCCAGAGGCTGTCATTGATCCAGATCACGGCGTCTCGCCGACCTCGACCAGCCAATCGCTAGACCGTGCCTTTGTCCTTCTCGAGCACGACATAGTTCAGCGGAAGCGCCGTCGCATATTTGATCTGCTCCATCGCGAAGGCCGACGAAACATCGGCAATGTCGATCCGCGCAATCAGCCGCTTGTAGAAGCTGTCATAGGCCTCGATATCGGGGACCACCACGCGCAGGAGGTAATCGACCTGACCGCTCATGCGATAGAATTCGACAACCTCCGGCATGTCGCGAATGACTTCGGCGAACCGCTTCAGCCATTCCTCATTATGCTGGCTCGTCGTGATCGAGACGAAGACGGTCACCTTGGCGTTGACCTTTTTCGGATCCAGCACGGCCACGCGACGCTGAATGACGCCGTCTTCCTCCAGCTTCTGGATCCGCCGCCAGCACGGCGTCGTCGAAAGCCCGACTCGCCGGCCGATCTCGGCGACGGGAATAGTTGCGTCCTCCTGCAGGATCTGGAGGATTTTTCGGTCGAGCCTGTCGATCATGGCGCAAGTCCCTGCCCGATTTCGGGCACTAGAGAGTATCACGTTCCTGAAACGCCGAGATCACTCGAGCCAATTCAGAATAATATTCTATGACATGTGCCGAAATCGCCGCGCGCTGTCAATCCGCGCATATCAATGGGACCGAGATCTGACCTTCTCGCTTCCAAACCGGTTCTTAAAGGTTCATCGACTAGTGTCGCTGCGGATTGCCCTGCCCCCAGGATGAGCCGCATGCAGCCGGAGCCGGCGCGCGACGAAAGCGAGACGAGCGTGATGAGCAGCGATCGTGCCGAGCGCCGCCGCGCGGTCGCACGCACGGCGCGGGAACAGCACGAACGACGCCGCATGGCGAGCGATCCGGCTGCGGGCTTCGACCTTGAACTGCTGCGCCACTTTGCGGCAACACGCCTGGCTGCGGCCTATGCCCTGCCCTTCCTGGTGCTGCTGGTCGGCCTCGTCGGATCGGCCTGGCTGCCACGGCCCGTCATGGCTGGGTGGGCAGCTACGGCGCTCGTCGCGCAGTTTGGCACCGCGATCATCTGCCGGCGATTGGCCAATACGCCAGCCAACCGTGTCGACGTCGCCGCTTGGCAGGGCGTCTTCACCGCGCTCGAATTCGTCAACGGACTGGTCTGGATCGCGCTGCTGCTCGCAACCGCAGCCGCCCAGGGCAGCGGGATAGAGATCTTTCAATTCGCCACCATGCTGACGCTTCTCGCCGTCGGCACGCTGCTGGCGTCGAGCCTGCCGCTCGCCTCTTTCCTTGCGACCGCCCCGATCGCATTGACCATGGTGGTGCTCTTTGCCGTCCGGCAGGACATGATCTATCTCGCGCTGAGCTTTCTCTCGATCGGCAGCGAGATCGTGTTCCTGGTCCTGTCGCAACGGCTCTACGAGGCAACGCTCGGCATGCTGAGGTTCCGCGCGGAGAAGGATCAGCTCATCGCCGACCTGATGACGGCGAAATCCGTTTCTGACGAATCGCGCCGTCGCGCCGAGGAGGCAAACCTCGCCAAGTCGCGCTTCCTCGCCACGATCAGCCATGAGCTACGCACCCCGCTCAACGCCATACTCGGCTTTTCCGAGGTGATGAAGAACGAGGTGCTCGGGCCAATGCCAAACGCCACCTATCGCGGCTATGCGAGCGACATCCACGCAAGCGGCGAGCATCTCCTGAAGCTGATCAACGAGATCCTCGACCTCTCCCGCGTGGAAGCCGGCCGCTACCAGCTCCATGAAGAACCGATCGCGCTGGTCGAACTGATCGAAGACTGCGAAAATCTGGTGCGCCTCGCAGCGCGGAACAAAGGGCTCAGGATCACGCAGAATTTCGAGCCCGGCCTGCCCCGCCTATGGGCCGATGAACGGGCGATCCGGCAGGTCGTCCTGAACCTGCTATCGAACGCGATCAAGTTCACGCCCGCCGGCGGCGAGATCGCCGTCACGGCGGGATGGACCGCAGGCGGCGGCCAATATGTCTCGATCCGCGATAACGGACCCGGCATTGCCGAGGAAGAGATACCGATCGTGCTGTCCGCGTTCGGTCAGGGCGCAATCGCGATCAAGAGCGCCGAGCAAGGAACCGGCCTCGGCCTGCCGATCGTGCAGGCCATGATGCGCTTGCACGGCGGAACGTTCGAGCTCAAGTCGACGCTCGGCGAAGGCACCGAGGCCATCGCCTGCTTCCCGAGCGCCCGCGTGCTGGAGGCTCAGCAGCCGGCTGCTGCCGAGCCGAGGCGTCTCGCCGACCTCTGGCGAGCCGCCGGATAGCGGGTCAGGACTTTCCGGCGACGCCGGCCTGCGCGAAGGTCGCCATGCCGGTATGGATCAACGCCGCCGCCTTCACGACGCCGGCGGCGAGTGCCGCACCCGTACCTTCGCCGAGCCGCATGCCGAGATCGAGCAGAGGCGTCTTGCCCATCGCGGCAAGCAGCTTGCCGTGCGCCGGCTCCGCCGAAAGATGCCCGAACTGGCAGTGATCGAGCGTGGACGGATCGAGCTTGTAGAGAACGGCCGCAGCCGCCGTCGCGACATAGCCGTCCAGGATCACGGGGATGCGGCTCATGCGGGCGGCCAGAACCGCGCCTGCAATGGCCGCCAGTTCGCGCCCGCCGAGACGGCGCAGCACTTCGAGCGGATCGCCGAGATGACCGGCATGATGGGCGAGCGCCTCGTCGATCACCGCCGCCTTGTGCCGAATGCCGGCATCATCGAGACCTGTCCCGGGACCGACCCAATCGGAACCGGTACCGCCGAAGAGGCCGGCCGATACGGCGGCGGCGATCGTCGTATTGCCGATGCCCATCTCGCCCAGGATCAGGAGATCGATACCGCCGGCCGTCGCTTCCATCCCGAACGCCATCGTCGCGGCGCAACCGGCCTCGTCGAGCGCGGCCTCGACCGTGATGTCGCCCGTTGGAATGTCGAGGGCGAGATCGAACACTTTGAGGCCCAGATCATGGGCGATGCAGATCTGGTTGATCGCAGCGCCGCCAGCCGCGAAGTTCTCGACCATCTGCTGGGTAACAGCCGGAGGGAATGCGGACACGCCGCGCGCGGCCACGCCATGGTTGCCGGCGAAGATCGCGACGAGCGGCCTGTTGACGCTGGGCATGCTGCGGCCCTGCCAGGCACCGAGCCATTCCGCCAGTTCCTCCATGCGGCCGAGCGACCCGGCCGGCTTGGTCAGCTGTGCCTCGCGCGCGCGGATTGCCAGTGCGGCCGTCTCGTCCGGACCAGGCATTTCGCCAACAAGGGCGCGAATATCGTCGAAAGGCAGGGCTGAGGCGGAGCGAAGCATGATCGTGCGGGCTTTCGTTGGAAGATCGAGCCGGGCCGCCGCTAGGCGACCGCGAGCGCGATCTATAAACCTCCCTCAGCCGACCGCAAGGCGGCCGCCGATTCTGGCCACGCTTGCAGCAATGGAGTGCTCATCATGGCAGAACCTGCATCCTTCCTGCAGCGAACGATAGTCGGCCGCGAATTCCTGAGTGCGACCGCCTTTCTGACGCGACTGCCGGCTGGGTTCATCGGCGCGCCAGACGAGAAGCCGGATTTCTCGAGTGCCGCCCGGACATTCCCGCTCGTCGGTCTCCTCGTCGGCCTGATCGGCGCGTTGGCGCTTCTGCTGGCCGATGCCCTTCGCCTTCCGCCGCTCGCCAGCGCCCTGATCGGCGTTGCCGTCACGATCCTGCTCACGGGCGCGCTGCACGAGGATGGCCTTGCCGATACCGCCGACGGCTTTGGCGGCGGCCAGACCGCCGTGGCGAAGCTCGACATCATGCGCGACAGCCGGATCGGCACATTTGGCGCCATCGCGCTGGTGCTTTCGATCATGCTGCGGGTGACCCTGGTGGCGGCGTTCCTTCCCTACGCGCCATGGGCGGCCGCTGTCGCACTCATGGCTGCCGAGACCGTGGGGCGCGCCGCGATCGTTCATGCGTGGTCGAGCCTGCCGTCGGCGCGATTCGAAGGGCTGGCGGAAGCCACGGGCCGTCCGGGCAAGGATACCACCTGGGCGGCCGTCCTGATCGCGACAGTCATCGGACTCGCATTCGGCACGATCGCCGCCGGACCGCTGGCGGCACTGGTGGCCCTCGCAGCGACAGCGCTCACCACCTATGCGTTCGAATCGCTCTGCCGCCGACAGATTGGCGGCCATACCGGCGATACGCTGGGCGCCGCGGAACAGGCGGGCGCTATCGCCTTCCTGCTCGGGCTGGTGGCCTTCGCATGATTTCCCCCTGCATTCATGTCTGCGTGATCAATCCCGCCACCGGGCTTTGCAAGGGATGCGGCCGCTCGCTCGAACAAATCGCCAATTGGTCGATTATGACTGATGCGGAGCGGCATCGAATTATGGTTTACTTCGCACTGCAACACGAGGCGGGTCGGAGCGGCGATCAGGGTCGCGCGCATCAGCCTCCCGCTCAGGTGGAATAGGGGTCAGCACACTCACCATCGGCTGCGTTTGCCTGGCTGTCGCTCTCGGGCAGCATCTACCGTCACGATCAATCTAGGAGGTACCTCATGGTCAGTTCAGGGCGAATGAGCGTTCGCGCAGCTCTTGCCTCGGCGCTCATTCTCGCAACCGCGGGATTGGCACAAGCGGCCAGCGAGCCGGCGGCCGTCAGCAAGGACGGGTTCCGGCTCGTCCAGATCGGCAAGGACGGTACGGGTTGCCTGCTGCTCAACTCCGACCATACCGGGAAGCCGATCACGCAATGGAACAAGAAGGCCGCCAGCGTCACGGCCTTTGCGATCGGCGAGGGAAAGTCCTGCCCGTACCCGTTTACGATCGACGGTCAGACCGTCCCGCTGAAGACCTATCCCAGCTATTCCATCAACAACTTCGTCTTCACGGCCTACACCAAGACGATGGACAAGCAGGTCATCACGCGCAAATACGGGTCCAACTATCTCTTCAAATGGGTCAAATCCTCGACGGCGGCCACAACACCGGCCGCCACGACGCCAGCTGCGAAGCCGGCCGCTCCGAAGAGCTGATGGCGCTGCGGGCCGCCTTGATGACGGCCTGGATCGCCATGCCGCAGCGCGGCGATTTGCCCCTCCGTGCTGGCATCGGATCGCCCCCAAGACCGGATCCGACTATCGGTCCGATGCCTCAGAGCGCTTCCGGGCGAGGTGGGCACCGGTTCGCGTGAAGGAAAAGTGCCAAAACAAATAGATCGATCACTTCATCGTTTCAGTGAAACGATGAAGTGATCTAGATCGCCATGCGTCCTACCGGACGCAAAGAGGCGATCTCTCTCTTCGTATTCGCATCGGATCGACCCGAAAACCGGGTCCCACTTTTCGGTCCGATGCTCTACGCCGTCGCAACGGTAGCGTCCTCGAGCGCCGCCAGTTTCGCCTGGCGGTTGGCGATTACGCTGACGATGACGAGCTGGCAGAAGTGGTAGAGCATGATCGGCGCGATGATCAGGCCGAGCGCCGGACTCGCGCCGAACATGAGCTTCGCCAAGGGCACACCGGTCGCCAGCGATTTCTTGGACGCGCAGAAGACGCAAGCCACCGTGTCGGCCCGATCGAATCCCATCAGCCGGCACGGGATCAGCATTAGCCCGTAGACGATAAAGAAGAGCGCCACGACGCCGAAGACGATCTCCGCGATCAGGATGGCGTCATGGCCGTGCCAGACGCCTTCTACGATCGAATCCGAGAAGGAATTATAGACAATCGCCAGAATGATCGCGCGATCGGCCAGCCGGATCGCCTTGATATGGCGCGCTGCCCAGCCATAGAGCCAGTGCCGGGCGATCTGCCCGAGCACGATCGGCACCAGGACGAGCAGGACGACCTTGCCGATCACCGGCAGAAGCGGCAGCGACTGGCCGGCGGTCGACAGGAACCACGCCATCAGCAGCGGGGTGGCGAAGACGCCGATCAGGCTCGACAGCGTCGCATTGAAGAGCGCGGCAGGGACATTGCCACGGGCAAGCGACGTCATCGCGACCGAGGACGAAACGGTCGAGGGAAGTGCCGCGATATAGAGAAAACCGATCCAGACCTCGGGCGGCAGGAAGCCCTTGAGCGGCGTCCCCAGCACGAGCACGACGATCGGGAACAGAACAAACGTGCCGAGCTGGACGGCCAGATGCAGGCGCCAGTGCCTGATGCCGGCCTTCATCTTCTCCGGCGCCAATGTGAGGCCGTAGAGGAAGAAGATCACCGCGACGCCATAGGTCGCAACGAGGTTCATGTGCAGCACGCCGCCCGTCGCGCCGGGTCCGGGGACGAGGATGGCGACGACCACAATCGCCACGAGCGAGATGAGAAAGCCGTCGATCGAAAAGCCGCGAATTTTCATGAGGGGACGCATCCAGATCGGATCGGGGACGGTGCCCCGGAAAAGGCGGTATACTTATTAATGCCGATCCACTCCTTAGCGCGCGGCGTGCCGGCGATAAAGTGCGTTGCAGGCAAATTTGCCTGTCTCATGCGGCGAAGGCTGTCGCCGCCGCCTCGACCGCGGCCATCGCCTGTCGGATGACCTCGACCCCGGCATTGCGAGCAGCGCCCTCGACAGTCAGGATCTGACGAAAGCGCCGGGCGCCCGGCTGGCCGTGATAGAGGCCGAGCATGTGCCGGACGATATGGTGCAACGGCGTGCCGGCGGCGCGTTCAGCCTCGATATAGGGAATCATCCGCTCCAGCACGGCGCCGGCGCTGATCGGGGCCGCCGTCTCGCCATAGAAGCTGCGATCGACCTCTGCGAGGATGGCAGGCTCCTGATAGGCGGCGCGGCCGATCATGACGCCATCGAGATGAGAAAGATGCGCCTTGGCGTCGCCGATCGTCCTGATCCCGCCATTGATGCCGATGAAGAGGTTCGGCAGACGCGCCTTGAGCCGATAGACGCGCTCATAATCGAGCGGCGGGATCTCGCGATTCTCCTTCGGCGACAGGCCCTGCAGCCACGCCTTGCGGGCATGGACCCAGAGCGCATCGACCCCGGCGGCAACGCAGAGGTCGGCGAGTTCGTCGAGCGCTGTCTCGGTATCTTGGTCGTCCACGCCGATGCGGCATTTGACCGTCACCGGTATGTCGACAACCTGCTTCATCGCCGCGACGCAGCCCGCGACGCGCGCCGGCTCACGCATCAGGCAGGCGCCAAACGTGCCGGATTGCACACGATCCGAAGGGCAGCCCACGTTCAGATTGATCTCGTCATACCCAAAAGCCGCGCCGATCCTGGCGGCTTCGGCAAGCTTGGCCGGATCGGAGCCGCCAAGCTGCAGCGCCACGGGATGCTCTTGCTCGCTGAATCCGAGCAGCCGCTGCCTGTCGCCATGCAGGACGGCTTCGGCGACGATCATCTCCGTATAGAGCAAGGCATGCGCCGAAGACTGCCGATGAAAGAACCGACAATGTCTGTCCGTCCAGTCGATCATAGGCGCCACGGCCAGGATCTTTTGACCGCTAAAATATTGATTTTTCATGGTATTCCAAAACTGCTCCGAACCATCAGTTTTGTGCCAAAGGCCACTTTGGCCACTCTCTACCACGCCTAACCCTTTGAAACCATTGGGAGGCAGGCAGCAGAATTTTCGAGCTTCACCATGAACTGCAGGACGACAAAGGCGAACTCAGCTTGCAACTGCAGCAGGGGAAACGAAGAGCTGCGGGCACCCAAAGCGATACCCCCGATGGCCGATCGACCCAAAGCGTCAGAAGCGAGCGAATGTCCGAGTTAAGTGGAGTTCGGCCTGGTAGCGTTTTGCCACGAGACCGCTAAGCTGCGTTGCAGCGTTTGTCTTGTTAGGGGAGTTTTTCGACTGTCTAGTGCTAGAATCGGCCTTCACGAAGTGGTGCAAATAGGTTCCTGAGAGCGGAATCGTCAAAGTCATCGTTTGCTTGGGCACCGACATTTTTCAGCGATGGAGAATGAGAAACAACGCTCCTACGCTCTATCACCGCCTTACGTTCTTCAGCAGCCTCGGCGGCGCTGGAGAGGACATACTTTGGTATCCCCGCGCGTGCACCAAGCTTGTCCAGCATTTCCAGGTACTCATCCACGGTCGATTCAGATTCCATGCCGCGTAGCGTTTCGTCCAGCTCGTCAAATTGCCTTATTATCGCTGCATCAAGGGTCGTATTCATCTCGTCGGTCACCGCCGTTGGCCATTCCTCGTAGGCATCAGACAGCTTGGTGAGGTCTTCCGAGTTGAGCGAATGGCTCTCGATCATCGCGATGGCGCCTGTCACGAGAATGTTCGCCAGTTCTTCACGAGAAGGCAGTTCGTCGAAATATCCCGGTCCACGAAATTTCCCGATCAAGGCAATAAGGTCTTCTCCGTCACGCCAAGGATCCCATCCGTCGATCGGGTTCGATAGGAGGCTGTGAAGGAGCGCCAAAAATCGCTCTTCGCCGCTGGCGAACCACCAATCTATCAGCAGTTCCGCCCGGTCGACGTTCGACAGTCCATGCGGATGGAGGTAAACGCCATGTTCTGTCTTGATTCTGACCCGAACGGGCTGCGTCAAGAATGTTTCGGCGACCGGCAGAAAGCTCCGAGCCAATTCGGCGCGTTCGGGCGGGGCGGGCACGGTCCATGGAGGGCTTATGCGCTTCGCGTGCTCCCAAACTGCTTGCGTCCAGTCTGTTCGAAGTGACGCCTTGGCCGCAAGATTCAGCAGAATATGATCGTCGAGGTAGTTCAGAAGATAATCCCGCACGGAAGGGTTTACAAACATCACGCTTCTGCCAGAAATCTTCACAAAGCCGCCCTCAAGTATCCGGAGAGATTCCTCGAAATCTTTGGGGTCATGCGCTGTGCCGAAATGAGCATTCAGCGCAGCGTGATACGCAGCATAGTTAACACTTAGGGTATCAATTGGAACCCAGAATTCCCCGCAGAAGAACAGGGTCAGTAGAAGGTGCTGGCAGGTCCGAGGGATATGTTTGCGGAACGGAATATCCCAGAGTTGGGAAGGGTCGTCTAGCGCGGCGATAAAGGCCGTTGGATACGCGGCAGGCTCTAGGTCTGATATGCGGCTTCCTTCGGTCATCTGTGCGATGAGCCGAGGCGAATAGTTCTTGTGATCGACTATTTCTGTGATCAGACCGCTATCGATGAGCGAAACGACGTGTGACCGCGGTGTACCAGTAGTCGAGAGATGATTGTAAAGGATGCGGGCCTTAATTCGGCGTGTGTAAATGCCGACATCGAGTAAATATCTGCTGATGTCTAGCCGCCGGTCTGCAAGGTGTTCGGAATGCCGCTTTGCTTCCTCGAAAATTGGAGCTCGAGTCGTGAGGATGAAGCGGGCATTTTTTGACTTCCGAACGCGCGTGATAAACCGAGCGAGGTCGGAATCCATCTTGGCCAAGGCGTTCTTGTCGAGCGCAACTCGGCCAAGAAAATCATCGAAGTAGAAGAGCTGTCGCCGGCTGTCCGAGATCGCCGCCAAGCCATCGTCAAGGCTGCGAATAGCAACGAGTTCCCAATCCTCGGCGAGATACGCATAGCCCAGCATTTCAGCCAGCGTCGTTTTACCGACGCCGGGAGGCCCAGAAATGATGACCACGTGCTGGCTTTCCAATACACCCCGCGCGGCATCGAAGCTGGGGTTTGGAGCGTAGACCTTGAGCTTCTCAACTATCTCCTCGCGAGTAATGTCATTGAAGCTATGGGCAGCGGCGTTAAGCACGCGCTCAAGCATCGCGGTTTGCGTGAGCCAAAGCTTAACGTGTGACTTCGCCACTTCCGGATGACGGCGCAGCAAGCTATTGAGGTCACCTGGTCCAAATATGTCTGATTCGCTTTGGAGTGACGCGCCAACAATGGTCGCAAGCTCAGCCTTATTTTTTGGGCTCAATCCGCAAGAGCTGGTGAGTATATAGCGCGTCGGCGCTAGACGATCGATCGCTGCTCTTTCCTTTTTCATTGCACGTTTTAGATCAGAGTAGCGTGACGCCACATAGTGCTTCGCTTGGAGGATGATCTTGTCGGTGCCTTGCGCGTGCCTGCCATCTATCCCGCCGTCCGGGCCTGACACGAAAGCCTCAAAGCGAATGTTGAGCTCCCGGCCAATCAAATCCCGTGACAAATCTTCGAAGTCAAGATGAGAGAGCGCACCAAAGCTGTACGTCATCTCTAACCTAGCACCGACCGGATGCTCTCTGCATAAGCGAAGTATCTCACCATCCCCGTAATTCTCCATCACCAACTAACAATCGCTATAGAAGTTTTCTCGTTCTCGCCAGCGTGGAAACCTCCAGCTGTGCGCGAGAACGGCCGAATAGCGGTGAGAGGCCGATGCAGCCTCATGGCGATTGATGGCCGCTTTCGGGATTTCCGGGAGGAACTGCTAATGACCGAAATGACGTCGAATATGGCCGTCCATTCCGACCCCTGACCTCTGTCCGAGGTGATGCGATTGCGCCACCCCGGCCCAACGCCTGGCACAGCCATCTTGCCGCCACGTCTGGCGAAGCGTTGCATAGACCTCCAGCGCACGTGCCGGCATTCCCCTCACGGCACGCCATGAGCCATCCCTCGTGTTGCTCATCCATGCGCAGAGCTGGAACATTTCCACGCATCGGGCGGCTCCAGCCGTCGGTCATCGCAGTGGCTCCCGGCAGAAATCATTCAAAATCGCGCCGCCAAGGTACCCGGCTGGTAATCTCGGCCCTAAGGTAGATTCCCGACCCGCCTCATCCCCTCTTCGAAAGCCTGTCTCAGACCATGCCCAAGGCGCCGATCCCCACCTTTGACGGCCATAACGACGCGTTGCTGCGCCTCTATATGAAAGGCGGCGATGCTGCGATTCCGTCATTTCTCGAAGGGGGCGCCGGCGGGCATATCGATCTGCCGCGCGCGCGGCAGGGTGGTCTCGCCGGAGGACTGTTCGCGATCTTCCCGCCATCGGCGGCGATGGCGGGTTTCATGGAACAGATGCAGGGTGAGGGCTACGACCTGCCGCTCCCCGATCCGTTGACGCTGGCGGAGGGCCAGGCCTCGACGCTCGCCATGGCCGCGATCTTCTTCCGCATCGAAGCGGCGTCAGGCGGTGCATTCGCCATCTGTCGCAGCGTAGCGGATATTCGCGCCGCCAATGCGCGCGGCGCGCTCGCCGCCGTGCTTCATATCGAGGGTGCCGAGGCGATCGGTTCCGATCTCGCCATGCTCGATGTGCTGCATGCCGCCGGCCTGCGCTCGATCGGTCCGGTCTGGAGCCGGTCGAATATCTTCGGCCACGGCGTGCCGATGCGCTTTCCGAGCTCTCCCGACACGGGCCCCGGCCTCACCGACACGGGGCGGGCGCTGATCCGGGCGTGCAACCGCCTGCGCGTCATGATCGACCTGTCGCATTTGAATGAAAAGGGCTTCTGGGAGGTCGCCGAATTGAGCGATGCGCCGCTGGTCGCGAGCCACAGCAACGTACATGCGATCTGCCCGGTCTCGCGCAATCTGACCGATCGGCAATTCGAGGCGATCCGGGCCAGCGGCGGCGTTGTCGGGCTCAATTTCGCCACCGCATTCCTGCGGCCGGACGGCCATATGGACGCGAATACCGATATCGGCGTCATGATCCGCCATCTCGACGCGATGCTCGAACGGCTCGGCGAGAAGGGTGTTGCGCTCGGCTCCGATTATGACGGCGCCGTCGTGCCGAGCGCGCTGTCGGATGTCTCGCATCTGCCGAGGCTTTGGGATGCACTCAGCGAGCACGGCTATGGCGACGAACTGATCCGTCGCATCGCTTATGAAAACTGGCTCGATGTGCTCGACCGAACCTGGTCCCGCTAGGCGGCGCTCACATCCGAGACCGATGCGCCCGGAAGGCGCGCATCGCTCGATCCGGATGTGAAGGAACCGGCTGGTCCGAACTCAGGCGCTGGCGAGATGGCGTTCGATCTCGCCCGTCGAGAGCCCGGCCAGATCCTTGGCGATCTCGTGCTTTACGACGGCACGGACCCCATCGGAGAGGCGCTGCCGCAATATGCCGAGCGCCCGTGGTGGCGCCACCAGGATGACCTGCTTGACCTGATGCGCGGTGACAGCCTTGTCGAGATGATCGGCGACGAGCGCGAGGAACTTCGCCTCCGCCTCGGCGTGCCAATCGGGCTCCTCGACCGAGCTGCGCGCGGAGCCATGGGACTGGTACACGCGGCCGGGCCGGTCCGTGCCGATATCGCGATTGGCCGGATCCGGCTGATCGAGATTCTCGACGAGCTTCAGATTGATGAGCTCTGCATCGCCGTCATTCTCGAACAGCAGCGCCTTGGCGCCATCGCACACCACGACCCAGCTCTTCCGCGGAACCTTGATCATTTCTTCGGCCATTCTCGTCTCCTCCATTGCGCCGTCGGGCTCGACGAACCACGCTCGGGATCTGGGAAGACCTTCGCATAGGGTCCACCCAAGGCGCTTGATCGATATCAACGCCTGAAACGACGAAGGGGCGCCCCGCGGAGCGCCCCTTCGAACTTCGTCCACTCAGGCCGACACGGCCTCCGGCAATTCCGCCGTCACGCGCGGTTCGAGCGCGGCGGCGATCGCATCATCGACGCGCTCCAGCCAGATGAACTCCAGCCGATCGCGGGCATCCTGCGGGATGTCGTCATAGTCGCGCCGATTGCGAGCCGGCAGCATGACGCGCTTCAGCCCGGCGCGGGCCGCCGCCGTCACCTTCTCCTTGATGCCGCCGACCGGCAGGACGAGGCCACGCAGGCTGATCTCGCCGGTCATGGCGGTATCGCTGCGGACGGTTCGCCCGGTCAGCGCCGAGACGAGCGCCGTGAACATCGCCACGCCCGCACTCGGACCATCCTTGGGCGTCGCGCCGGCAGGAACGTGGACGTGGATATCGTTCTTCTCGAAGAGCGATGGATCGATACCCAGTTCCCCTGCCCGGCTCTTCACCAGGCTCAACGCCGCCTGCACGCTCTCGCGCATGACCTCACCGAGCTGGCCGGTCAGGATCAGGCTGCCCCGACCCGGCATGCGGCTCACCTCGATGAAGAGGATGTCGCCGCCGACCGGTGTCCAGGCGAGGCCTGTCGCCACGCCGGGCTGGCTGACGCGCATCGCGACCTCATCCTCGAAGCGCTGCTGTCCGAGCAGTTCGGCGAGATCGTCGCGCCCGATATGAGCCTTCGCCACGCCGCCCTCGGCAATCCCGACCGCGACATGGCGGAGCGCCCGCCCGATTTCACGCTCGAGGCCACGAACACCGGCTTCCCGCGTATAGCCGCGGATGATCTCGGCGAGCGCCGCATCGTCGATCTCGACCTGATCGGCGGTGAGGCCATTCGCCTCGAGCTGCCGCCGAACGAGATAGCGCTTGGCGATCTGCTGCTTCTCGGCGTCGGTGTAGCCGGCGAGGCTGATGATCTCCATGCGGTCGCGCAACGGCCCCGGTATGGTGTCGAGCATGTTGGCGGTCGCGATGAAGACGACACGCGACAGGTCGAACGGCACCGCGAGATAGTTGTCGCGGAACGTGCCGTTCTGCTCGGGATCGAGCACTTCCAGCATGGCAGACGCCGGATCGCCCTGGATACCGGCACCCATCTTGTCGATCTCGTCCAGCATCATCACGCAGTTGCGCGAACCCGCCTTGCGGATCGCCTGGATGATGTTGCCGGGCAGAGCGCCGACATAGGTGCGCCGGTGGCCACGGATCTCCGCCTCGTCATGCACGCCGCCGAGGCTGACGCGCACGAAGGAGCGGCCCATGGCCCGCGCGATCGACTGGCCGAGCGACGTCTTGCCGACGCCGGGCGGTCCGACGAAGCAGAGGATCGGTGCCTTGCCCTGCGGCGCCAGCTTGCGAACGGCCAGATATTCGACGATGCGCTGCTTGATCTTGTCGAGGCCGAAATGATCGGCATCGAGGATGCGCCGCGCTTCGGCGATATCGATCGGCGCTTCCTCGGGCAGAGCCCAGGGCAGCTCGATCAGCCAGTCGAGATAGGTGCGGATCATGCCGTATTCGGCCGACGCATCGGACATGCGTTCAAGCCGCCGCAATTCCTTGCGCGCGGCCTGGTCGACTTCCGGCGGCATCTGCGCCTTGTCGATCGCGGCCGTCAGTTCGGCGATCTCCGCGCCCCTGCCCTCGTCGCCCTCGCCCAGCTCGCGCTGGATGGCCGCCATCTGCTCGCGCAGCAGCATCTGCCGCTGGCGATCGTCGATCGAGGCCTTGGTCTGGCGACCGATTTCCTGCGACAGGCGCAGAACCTCGATCCGCTGCGCCAGAAGGCGCGCGACCTTGTCCATCCGCGTTGCGAGATCGAGCGTCTCGAGCAGCTCCTGCTTCTCGTTGGGCCCGATATCGAGATAGGAGGCGACCATATCCGTCAGCGCTGCCGGAGACGGCGCGTTGGTCACGGCCGAGAGGAGCTCTTGCGGAACCTGCGGCAGCAGCTGCAAGGCTTCGGTCGCCTCGCCGCGCAGATGCAGGAAGCGCGCCTCTATATCGGAGCTGCGGATATCGGGCTCGTCGATCCGCCGCACGCGCGCCGCCAGGAAGGGCTGCTCGCGCAGGAACGAATCGACCTGGAAGCGCTGCTCGCCCTGGCAGATCAGGTGATGCGTGCCATCCGGCGCCGTGACATAGCGCAGGATGTTAGCGACGACGCCCATCCGATGCAGGTTGCCGCTGTTCGGCTCGTTATCCTCGGGATCGCGCTGCATCAGCAATCCGACCGGACGCCCTTGGCGGACAGCCTGCTGCGCGGCGGCGATCGAGACCGGACGGTTGATCGCGACCGGCATCACGACACCGGGAAAGAGCACGAAATTACGGACCGGCAGGATGATCAGCGCATCCTCGGGCAAATCAACCGTGGCCGCCGCGCCGGGTGCACCGCCGAAATCGGCCGCGCGGAAATTGTTCTGGTTCTTCAACATGGTGGGCTCCCGATCAAGCGCGCTTGCGCAAGACGATGGCGAGGCAGCCATTGACGACGGTCGGCCGCATGACCTCGAAGCGGCCCGCCGGAAGCGGAATCTGGCGTTCGAAATGCCCCTGCGGCAGTTCGAGCCTATGGATGACGGCCGTTCGGAGTTGTGGCGGCAGAATGCGCTCCCCGGCAATCACCAGGGCACTGCCGCTGATCGCGACCTTGATATGATCGGGATCGACACCAGGAAGGGCTGCGAGCACGAGAATCTCGTGTTCGGTCTCCAGGACATCGACGGGCGGCTCCCAGGCGATCGCGCGGCTGCGCTGCGGCACGGGACGAAACATCTCGCGATGCAGTTTTTCCGCACGCGCCAGCATGGCGAGCGCATCCGACCACATCCAGGAACGAGGATCGGTATTCGACATAGATATTCTCCAAAGCCAGGTTGGGCGACCGGTCAAATCCGCATCGTTCCACCTGCTCGGATCATAGATGGGCAATCGATCCCGTCTTTTCGATAGCCCCCGTTATCAATGCAGACCGTTCAGTGGCGCCGCACGATGGCCTCGCCGTCCATGACCATCAGGACGGTCGTGCCGGCGGCGGAGCGCGGCAGCAGCGGCGCATCGGCAGGCGCGCCGAAATGACGACGGATGCCGAGAAGCTTCTCAATGAGAGCGCGGGTGAAGAGGCCCGGCCCGCTCGAATAGATCCGCCAGCCACCGTCGACGGCGATCGTGCCGGCCTTGACCCGGTCCCAGTCCGCGCTCGCCTGATAGCGATCGGCGAAGGCTGCATCGCTGCTGCTGAAATAGCTGTTGCGCTGGCGTGGCGACGCGTTCGGCAGATGGTCGGTCACCGCGATCGGATTGACGATCGCCAGCGCCTGCCAGAGCGCATCGGCATCGCCATGAAGCGCTAATGCCTCGGCGTAGCGCAAATGCGCATGGACATACATCAGCCCGATCTCGCGACCGAAGAAGGACGAGGATTCGGCGCGGCGGAAGATCTGCTCCGGGCCGCCGCGATAGGTGACCGGCCGGTCGATCAGCCGCGCACCGTCCGGGAACAGTAGATGGTCCCGGATCAGGCCGAGATGATGCGTGGCCTGCTCCGCCGTGAACAAGCCGCCAATGATCGCCTGCGTCATCGGGATCAGCGAATATCGAAGACCCGTGCGGGTGTCGCTCGGATGGAGCAGCAGCTCGACATCATCGCTTTCGGGATCAAAGATCGCGTAGCCGGCAACGACCCCATCGCGGATCAAATGGCGGTTGAAATCCGCCCGCATCGCCGCTGCCAGCCCGTCGAGTTCGTCCGCCGATCCAGGGCGCCCCGCAATCCGCTGGATCGCGCCATAGCGCACGAGTTGCTCATAGAGGAGCGCGACGGTCCAGCTGCTGACCATCCAGTCGCGCAGCGCCGGATCGTGCGGTTGCAGTGAATCGTTCCAGTCGCCCTCGCCATAGCGGATCAGATGGGTTCCCGCGATGAAGCGGCTCCGAACCGTCGCGATCAGGCGATCGAGATGTTCGTGGATCGCGAAGGCCTGGTCGGTCGGCGCGAGCGACGCATCCTGGCGGTAGGGCACCGCCGCGTCGAGAATGGAGAGATCGCCGGTTGCTTCGACGTAATCGCACAGCGCCTTGAGCGGCCAGATGACGACATCGCCATGGCTCTCCCCCGCGCGGATATTGGCGTAAGGGTCCAGCATGAACCATTGGGGCCAGTCGCCCCGGGTCTCGTATTGCTCGGCGAAGATGGTGGTGATGATCGCGCGCGCCGTCGCGTCGTGGCGAAGCGCCAGCAGGAACTCGATCGGCCCCTGGCAGACATCGCGCGTGCCCCAGGCGGCGCCGGTATATTGCTCGAGCCCGTGAGGAACGGTCAGGTGGATCATCGCATCATGGGCGAGCCAGGGCAGGATCAGGCTGTGCGCCTCGACATCGGGTCCAGGACCCGTGAGGCGCAGATCGCGCGTGACATGGCTCCAGTAACGGCGCGCCGGATCCAACAAGGTGGCCGGATCGACACGCTGGGCAAAGTGGGCGGCGAGGCGCTGTCCCTGCTCCACATCCATCATCGATCCGACGACCGAGAAGGATAGCCGGGTGGTCCAGCCGGAGCGGATCACGATGTGGCCGGTTCTGCGTGAGAGACCGTCCTCGAACAGCAGAGCGTCGTCCCCGATCGCCTCGATGGCGTCGGGCGTGTCCGTCACCAGATGATAGGCGGCATTGGGGTAACGCTGGCCCCAGAGCCAGTCCGGGCCAGGGCGAAACGAGAAGCGCTTGGTCGCCTCGTCGATCTCGATCGAACCGACCTGTTCCAGTTCGCGCTCGCCGAGCACGACATGACCGATCACGAGGAAGCGGCAGGGCTCCCCCTCGACGTCCACCGTCCAGTTCATGGCGGCTGCATCGCCCGCCGCGATCGCGCGGATCGTGATCGTCCGTTCATCATCGGCATAGATCCAGCGGCAATCGCTGAGGCCGATCTCGAAGATCGACGGCACGGTGAGCAGGCGCCATCCGTCGCCCGCATCGACCAGTATCCGCAATCCGCTCGCCCGCGTGATGTTGTAGGGATCGCGCGAGACCGAGAAGAGCTTGTGGAACGAGGTATTGCCGATGGTGAGCTGCGCGGCGAACACGCCATGCATCCAGCACGTCGCGCAGAGTGTGTTCTCGTCGAGGGTCATCCCCTGCCCGCTTCGCACCAGAGCGCCATGACGCCTTGCAACGACATGCTCCTTGTCGCGGAGGACAACATGACGATTCTGCGCGCCGTCCGGCACGAAGAACGACCAGAGCACGCGGTCGATCCGCTCCTCGCGCCGACGATCGGGATAGAGGCGATCGATCGTCGCCTCATCCAGTGACCGCACGCTCAGTGGCGGCGCATCCTGCAACAGGCTGCGGGCCGGCGGCTGGAACGCCAGATCGTCCTCGATCGGCGCAACTGCCCAATCGGCGATCGAAGCGAGCCTCTGGAGATCGGCCTCGCTCGATGCTTCCGGATGATTGGCGACATAGAGGCCAAAGAACCGACAGTTGGTCGACGCCCCGGGCGCGAGCTCGACCACCCGCGACTGCAGCATCGGACAGGCGACCTCGTGCTGAAGCCGCTCGCCAGGCAGGGCCGTACCAAACGCGGCGGCAGCGCTCTCCGCCTCATCGCGATAGGAAGGCCCGAAATACTGGATCGCATCGGTCGCGTAGGCGACCGCACCATCGACGCAGCCCTGTGCCAGCCAGGGATTGCAGTCCCCCTGGCGCAGGTTCTGCCGTGTCATCACGACGGGGCCAAAATCCGGATGCGACGCAATGTGATGGTCGAGATATTGCGAGGCATAGGCCTCGCTCCCCATCAGGAAGCCGCGCGGGCCCAATCCGACATCCTGGACGAAGACGATATCGCAGGCCGCAGCCGCAGCGCGCGTGTTCACCAGCGCGACGGTCCAGAACCAGGCGGGCTCGCTCGGATGCAGCGCGAGCGTCACGCGATGGCCAATTCCGTCCGTCTCGCCGTCCCATGCGATGGACCGCGCGCCGACACCGATGCGAGCCTTCGCTGCGGCGCCGGCAATAGGCACGGCTAACGGAGGAGCCCCCGCGACGCGAAGCATGATCCGTCCGATACCACCATCGATCGGCGAACCGGCGATCTGGTTGATCATCATGCGGCCGGATGCCGAACGATGTTCGATCGAGAGGATCGCGCCGTTCGGCAACAGCGAAACGGTCAGCCCGGCAGCATTGCTGATCGTCCGCAGGCCGAGATCGTCTTCGCGCGGCGTATGGATGATGCGCGGCATTTCATGCGGCATGCTTTCCTCCCGGTCGCGCTCTTCCGGCGCAGTTCTAGGTCCTGTCGGGGTCGCTCGATGCGCTTGTCTCGGCACGCGAGCGGATGACTTCGCGCGCTATGTATACGGGGCGCTGCTTCGCCTCCATATAGAGGCGCCCGACATATTCCCCCATCACGCCGAGCCCGATCATCTGCATGCCCGAGAGGAACAGGATGACCGCCACCAGCGTCGGAAAACCCGCGACTGGGTCGCCGATGATCAACGCCTTAACGACAAAATAGACGCCGTAGACGAAGGAGAGGATCGCTATCGTGAAGCCGAGCCAACTCCACATGCGCAGCGGCACCGTCGAAAAGCCCGTAATGCCGTCGATCGCAAAGCGCAGCAGGCGCATGTAGCTCCATGTCGAGGAGCCGGCGCTTCTCTTCTCGCGCACGAACTCGACATATTCGGTCTTGAAGCCGACCCAGGCGAACAACCCCTTCATGAAACGGTTGGTTTCCCTGAGCCTCAGGACCGCGTCGACCACGACACGATCCATGAGCCGGAAGTCGCCGGCATTTTCCGGTATGCCGGGTCGGCAGAGCAGGTTGAAGAGCTGGTAGAACAGGCGGCTCGTCGTGCGCTTCACCGGTGTGTCGGCGCTGCGGTCGAGGCGGATGCCGACAACCATCTCGGCGCCGTTGAACCAGCGCTGCACGAATTCGTCCATGACTTCGGGCGGATCCTGCAGATCGACGTCGATCGGAATCACGGCGTCGCCGCGCGCATGTTCGAGCCCCGCCGTCATGGCGGCTTCCTTGCCGAAATTGCGGGCGAGCAGGACGACGGTGACGGCCGGATTCGCTGCGGCAATCTCCTTGAGCCGGTCAGCGGTCGTATCGCGGGAACCGTCATCGACCGCCACGATCTCCCAGTTCAGGCCGAACCGCTCGGTGATACCGTCCAGAACGGGCACGATCCGGGCGAAAAAGCCGTCGAGTACCGCTTCCTCATTGAACATCGGCACCACGACCGAGATCAGCTTCGCCATGGCTGGGTGAAGTCCTTTTCAATCGCTAGGATGGCGGCGCACACGCTGCGACCGTCCGAGGCAGGGGTGATGCCTATCGCGATTTAGTGCCAATCACACGCGAATTGAAGTGACGATCCCGAAGAAGATCGTGACCACAGTGCGATGAAGGCGCGGCGGCAGGATGGGCCGCGCGAAGTGGGGAGAATTCCTGGCCGGTATCCCGCTGGCAGATGACAGGCCGCTGGACAGTGGCTGCGCCGGAATGCCGGCGGCAATACTCGAAGGCAAGCAGGCCCGAGAGGTGAGCGTGGTCTTCGGATCAGATCAGGATCATCGCGCCGGCTGCCAGCGTCGTGCCGACGAGGCTGCCGAACATGAGGGCGAAGAGCAGAGCAAAAGTGGTGCGCATGATATGGACCCCTGGTTAACTTGGCTGTTCTTTCTCGTTAACTTAGTGGTAACACTCGGTTGCCTTCTTGCCAGTGATCACGGTCACCAGCGCTTCAAGGCGAAAAAACCGAATCCCGAGCGGCGCGCGCCGCCAGTTCAGCGGAGGCCCGATGGCCAAGCTCGTCATCGACGTCGTGACCGACATCGTCTGTCCCTGGTGCTTCATCGGCGTGACGCGCCTCGAGAAGGTCCTGGCGGCACTGGGCGTCGAAGCCGCGATTACCCATCACCCCTTCTTCCTCGATCCAAACCTGCCGCCCGAGGGCGTGGACGTGGCCGAGATGCTCCGTCGGAAGTATGGCGGCGACCCTTCCACCATGTTTGCGCGCGTCGAGGCCGAAGCCCGCAAGAGCGGTATTCCGCTCGATCTGTCGAAGCAGCCGCGCCAGCGGCCGACGACAGCGGCGCACACGCTCGTGCGCATGGCGGGCGAGACCGGCCGGCAGGAAGCGGTCGCCATGGCTCTCTTCAAGGCCCATTTCTTGGCCTCGCGCAATGTCGCGGACCCGGATGTGCTCGTCGATGTCGCGATCGACCAGGGCCTGGACGGCGAGGCCGCCCGACGTTTCGTCACCGATCCGGCCGAACTCGAACTGACCCGGCGCGCGGCGTCCGGCACTGCGGGAAGCGGGATCGGCGGCGTGCCATTCTTCGTTTTCGATCGCAGGCTTGCACTCTCGGGCTGTCAGCCCGAAGATGTGTTCGAGAGGACGATCACGCAGGCTTTGGCCACGACCGCGACCGTCGGCGCCTGAACCAGATCGACCTCGCTCGACCGGCGACGAGGAGGTAAGCCCCATGACAGTGCAATCCCGGCTCTTTCCCGTCCTGCGCTATCGCGACCCCAAGGCGGCGATCAACTTCCTGGTCGAGGCCTTCGGCTTCAGCACGCATGCTGTCCATGCCGATCAGGAAGGCGCGATCGTTCATGCCGAGTTGAAGCTCGGCGAGAGCATGGTCATGCTGGGTCCGGTCGATGCGGAAATCGGTGCCACCGGCCGCACGGTCAGCGGCGGACTGTCGAGCATCTATGCCTCCGTGCCCTTCGTCGACGGCCATCACGACCGCGCCGTCGCCGCCGGCGCGGTCGTCACCCGCCCCCTCGCCGATACGGCCTATGGCTCACGCGAATATGGCTGCCGCGACATCGAGGGCTATGAGTGGCACTTCGGCACCTATGATCCCTTCCTGGCGGGCACCGAGAACAGCTGAGCGGCCGCGGCGATGACTATCGCTGAGAAGAGGGGGTTGGCGCCACGGGACATGGCGCGGACCTTCGGCTGACGTAAACGAATGACGGGTGAGGCCCGATTTCGGAGAGGCTACGTCATCGGGCAGCAGCGACCAGCCTCACAGCACCCGTCGGAACAGGCCTTCATACTGCTCGACGATACCGAATTCGTCGGTCTCGATTTCGGCTGCGAAGCTCCCGTCCACCGCCTCGTAGAGATAGCGTCGACCGACTTCCAGGCAGCTATAGCGCTGGCGGTCGATCGTCACGTCGAGATCGGGAAAGCGGATATAGGCGACGGCGATCTCGGCCGCCTCCCCCGCCTGCAGGCCGAGACGCCGGATCGGCAGCGTGTTGGTGAGCGGACTGGCCGAGAAATCGACATCGATCGCGCCCACGAGCGACGGCACGCGCTTGCCCTCGCTGTTGCGCCATAGACCATCACCATCCGATTGCAGCACGATCGATGGCCCACCCACGACATGGACGCGCGCCTCGGCCACGCGGTCATCGGGATGGCAGCTCAGATGATAGCTGGCCGCAAAGTGCGCCTCGCCGCCCGAAAGAATGGCGCCATCGGCGACCAGGCCGGACGGCCGGACGCTGAACACCATGTGTTCCAGCCCTTCCCCATCCCAGCTCTGCCATCGCACCGCGCGGGACATGGCGGCTACCGGTCCAGGCCGGCAACGAGCAGATATTTCTTCTCGACGAATTCGTCGATGCCGTGATGCGAGCCTTCACGGCCATTGCCGCTTTCCTTGACGCCGCCAAAGGGTGCTAGTTCGGTCGAGATCAGGCCCGAATTGATGCCGACCATGCCGTATTCAAGCCCCTCGCCGACCCGGAAGATGCGGCCGATATCGCGCGAGTAGAAATAGGCGGCGAGGCCGAACTCGGTATCGTTCGCGGCCGCGATCACCTCTTCCTCGGTCTCGAACTTGAACACCGGGGCGATCGGTCCAAACGTCTCCTCGCGCGCAACCAGCATGTCGGCCGTCACGCCGGAAAGGACCGTCGGTTCGAAGAACGTGCCACCCAGCGCGTGGCGATGACCGCCGAGCACGATCTTCGCGCCCTTGGTCGTCGCATCCTTCAGATGTTCCTCGACCTTCGTGATCGCCTTGTCGTTGATCAGCGGACCCTGCGTCACGCCGGCCTCGACGCCGTTTCCGACTTTCAGCTTCTCCACCGCCGCGGTCAGCTTCTCGACAAAGGCGTCATAGATGCCCGATTGCGCATAGAGGCGATTGGCGCAGACGCATGTCTGGCCCATGTTGCGGAACTTCGAGACCATGGCGCCCTCGACGGCCGCGTCGAGATCGGCATCGTCGAAGACGATGAACGGCGCATTGCCGCCGAGCTCCAGCGCCATCTTCTTCACGGTCGTCGAGGCCTGACGCATCAGCAGCTTGCCGACCTCGGTCGAACCCGTGAAATTCACCATGCGGATGGCGGGATGCGAGGTCAGCACGCCGCCGATCTCCCTGGCGCCGCCCGTCACGACGTTGAACACACCCTTGGGAATGCCGGCGCGATCGGCCAGCTCGGCCAGCGCGAGCGCCGTCAGCGGCGTCTCGCCAGCGGGCTTCAGCACCATGGTGCAGCCTGCGGCGAGCGCCGGGCCGGCCTTGCGCGTGATCATGGCGGCCGGGAAGTTCCATGGCGTGATCGCCGCGATGACCCCCGTCGGCTGGCGCAGCACGAGAATACGCGCATCGGCGCGGTGGCTCGGCAGGGTTTCGCCGGCGATCCGCTTCGCCTCCTCGGCATAAAATTCGATATAGGACGCCGCATAGTCGATCTCGCCCTTGGCCTCGGCGAGTGGCTTGCCCTGCTCGGCGGTAAGGATCAGAGCCAGATCGTCGCGATGGGCCATGATCCGCTCGAACCATTGCCGGACGAGTTTGGAGCGCTCCTTGGCCGTCTTGGCGGCCCAGGCCTTGAAGGCGGCAGCGGCGGCGTCGACCGCCGCCTGTGTCTCGTCGGCGCCGAAATGCGGGACGCGGCCGATGATGGCGCCCGTCGCCGGATTGGTCACATCCGTCTGCGGGCTCCCGATCCAGGCGCCATCGACATAGCACTGATCCTTGAGCAGGGTCGGATCGATCAGCTTGAGCTTGGTGATGGTCGGCGTGTCCATGGGCTTCGTCCTCGACGGTCTCTTCGCGCCAACGCAGCCGCTTGCGGCCGTTCCGTCGGCAGAACGTCAAGATAGCGCGCAGAGGCCCATATCGCCATCCATGGCGTCATCGGGCCTTCCGCATACCCGGACATGCGCAGTCCAGAACGCCGACTGCCAGGCGACGCGCCGCCGCCGATCACGGTCGCATTCGAGATGGATTTCGAGGGCGTCGTCGCGCCCAATATTCAGAAGACAGACGCCTATGGCTCGCGCAATTTCTCAAGAAGCGCCGGCAAGGCCATGATATCACTGAGAACATAGTCCGCCCATGGCGTGAGCTGTTCTTCCGTCAGATAGCCGGTCGCGACGCTGATCGCGGTGACGCCTGCGGCTCGGGCGGCATCGACATCATGCATCGTGTCGCCCACCAGCGCCGCCTCCTCGGGACGAATGCCGAAGCGATCGAGGAAGGCGAGGATCTGGCCGGCCTCCGGCTTCCGGCCATGGCCTGAATCATAGCCGATGATGTCATCGAACCAATGCGTCAAGCCGAGCTTGGCGCAATGGGCGCGCGCCCCGCGTTCTGAATCATTGGTGATGACGCCGAGGCGATAACCGGCCTCTTTCAGCGCCGCAAAGACCAGCGAGGGATCGCCGATCGGCACGGCAGCGTCGAGTGCCGCCTCGTAATAGAGATCGATGAGCCGGGCGTCGAAGACCGGACCCGGCGCTTGGCCGAGCGCTGCAGCCCAATCCGGGCCGATATCCTCGAGCGAGCCGCCCACGAAAGGCGAGGTCGGCAGCAGGCGCTGCGTCGCATCGTCGAAATGGATGATGGAGGCGAGCCGCGCGGCGATGATTTCATCCCCAGCCGCGAGCAGGCGGATCACATCGGCCGTCGCCGTATCCCACGTCCGGGCGAAATCGAGGAATGTTCCGTCCTTGTCGAAGAGAATGGCGCGAAGCGGCATGGACGGGTTCCGGTCTAGGGGCGCCGATGGGGCAAGGCCGCTCGTCGCCCGGGCAGGACATTGGCCGGCGCAGCGCGCCGACCACAATCGCGATGGGGCGGGAACGCCTTGCGAGCGCCCGCCCCAGCCTTGAAAGGGCTCAGCCCTTCAGGATGCTGCGGCCGGCATACTGGCCCTGGATACCGAGCTGCTCCTCGATGCGGATCAGCTGGTTGTACTTTGCGGTCCGGTCGGAGCGGGCGAGCGAGCCGGTCTTGATCTGACCGCAGTTCGTCGCGACCGCGAGATCGGCAATCGTCGAATCCTCGGTCTCGCCCGAACGATGCGACATGACGGCGGTGTAGGCGGCCTTGTGGGCCATCGCGACGGCGTCCAGCGTCTCGGTGAGCGAGCCGATCTGGTTGACCTTGACGAGGATCGAGTTAGCCGTGCCGGACTTGATGCCACGCGACAGGCGGGTCGTGTTGGTGACGAAGAGATCGTCGCCGACGAGTTGGACCTTGCCGCCGATCTTGTCGGTCAGGCCCTTCCAGCCGGTCCAGTCATCCTCGCTCATGCCGTCCTCGATCGAGATGATCGGGAACTTCGAGGCGAGGTCGGCCAGATAGTCGATCTGCTCGTCGATCGAGCGCACGACGCCCTCACCTTCATAATGGTACTTGCCGTCCTTGAAGAACTCGGTCGCGGCGCAATCGAGGCCGAGATAGATGTCCTCGCCCAGCTTGTAGCCGGCCTTCTCGATCGACTTGGCGACGAAATCGAGCGCGGCGACGGCCGAGGGCAGGTTCGGCGCGAAGCCGCCTTCATCACCGACATTGGTGTTGTGGCCGGCGTCCTTCAGGGCCTTCTTCAGCGTGTGGAAGACTTCCGAGCCCCAGCGGACGGCCTCGGCCAGCGTCGGCGCGCCGACCGGGAGGATCATGAATTCCTGGAAATCGATCGGATTGTCGGCATGCACGCCGCCATTGATGATGTTCATCATCGGCACCGGCAGGATCTTGGCGTTGACGCCGCCGACATATTTGTAGAGTGGCTGGTCAGCCGAGAGGGCCGCGGCCTTGGCGAGAGCCAGCGACACGCCGAGAATCGCGTTGGCGCCGAGGCGGGCCTTGTTCGGCGTACCGTCGAGCTCGATCATGGTCGTATCGATCAGGCTCTGGTCTTCGGCTTCCATGCCGCCGATCGCGTCGAAGATCTCGGTGTTGACCGCCTCGACGGCTTTCAGGACGCCCTTGCCCTGATAGACCGACTTGTCGCCATCGCGCAGCTCGACCGCCTCATGCGCGCCCGTCGAGGCGCCCGAGGGAACGGCGGCGCGGCCGAGCGATCCGTCCTCGAGCAGCACATCGACCTCGACCGTCGGATTGCCGCGGCTGTCGAGAATCTGGCGGGCGATGATGTCGATGATGGCGGTCATGAAGACGTCCTTCTGTGGCGCGCGGGAGAGGCGTGATTATCCTGCCGCTTCTAGCGCGCCGAAGGGCGGGACGAAAGGCCGGCCACATGAAAACTGTGCAGCCGGGCCGTGTGTCGCGGCTTAGCCGGGAGAGGCGACGGCCTGATGACGGGCCGCGTTGCGCTCAGCCTGCCTTGGCGATCCGGTCGAAGGCCAGCAGTCTTTCGAGCAGCGCCGGCATGTCGTCGATCTTGACCATGTTCGGCCCGTCCGACGGGGCATTGTCGGGATCCTGATGCGTCTCGATGAAGACACCGGCGACGCCGACAGCGACGGCCGCCCGCGCCAGCACGGCGACGAACTCGCGCTGCCCGCCGGATGAACTGCCCTGCCCGCCCGGCTGCTGCACGGAATGGGTCGCATCGAACACGACGGGCGCGCCCATCGCCGCCATGATCGGCAGCGCGCGGAAATCGGTCACGAGCGTATTATAGCCGAAGCTCGCGCCACGCTCGGTCAGCAGCACATTCGGATTGCCGCTCTCGGTGATCTTGGCGAGCACGTTCTTCATGTCCCAAGGCGCCAGGAACTGGCCCTTCTTGACGTTCACCACCCTGCCCGTCTCGGCAGCGGCAATCAGCAAATCGGTCTGGCGGCTCAGGAAGGCCGGGATCTGGAGGATGTCGACGGCCTCGGCCACGATCGCGCATTGTTCGCGCTCGTGCACATCGGTCAGCACCGGCACGCCGAATTCCTTGCGGATATCGGCGAAGATCGGCAGGGCGCGCTCGAGGCCAGCGCCGCGCTTGCCCGTCAGGCTGGTGCGATTCGCCTTGTCGAAGGAGGATTTGTAGACGAAACCCATGCCGAGCTTGCCCGTGATCTCCTTCAGCCGGCCCGCCATATCGAAGGCATGATCGCGGCTTTCGAGCTGGCACGGGCCCGCGATCAGGGTCAGCGGCAGGGCATTGCCGAACAGGGCATTGCCGGCCTGGACATGGGCGTTGGGCAGTGTCGTCATGGAACTGGGCCTCGCTGGTCGTTGCGGCCACTTCTTACAGCGTCGCGACCGCGGAGGCGAACTGAAAGCGCCGCCTCCCGGCGGCTCATCCGGGTCAGCGGCCTCGATCTGAAAAAACGAGGTCGACGCCATGGCTAGCGGAGGCGGGCACGACCAGCGTCTGACCAACCCTCTCGAACGGCATATGGGCGGTCAGCAAGTGCCGCTCCGTCTGGTCGAGGTCGGCAACGGCAATCTCGATCGCTGCGAAATGCGGCGTCGTTTGATCGGCGGTCGGCAGAACGATCAGCTCGTCGTCGCCGATGGCGATCGAGAGAGACTCACCGGCGATCCTGGCCTCATTGGCTCCGGCAAAGTCACACAGAAATGGCGCAACCTCTTCGGGATGCTGGGCGACCATTCGGACGCCAGCCACGCGCGCAGCGCCGTTCGCGTGGCACTGATATTCGGGCCGCCAGAAATTCTCGGGAAAGTGATGCTGACAGGAGAAAAAGCCGGCATCGTCGATCATCGGGCTGCTGGTGAAGGCCAACGAAAACGCGACCTTGCGCTCCACCCCGTCCGGACCGCGCGCAAGCCGCTCGAAATGGGCGATATCGTAGGTGCGAAGCCCCGAAGCCGCCATTCGCTGCCGGTCTGCCTCCGCGTCGTAGCTCTTGAGGACCAGCATGGAGAGCCCTTCCCGACGCGCCAGAAAATCGCGGTTGAACGCGGCGAAGGAGAAGGTGGCTTCGGTCGGCTCGGGAATGCGCGAGACGTCGTTGAGCGCCAGCAGCTCAATATAGCTCCCGCCCATCTGGACGAGCGCATTGGCCGTTCCGAAGGGATGCAGGGCGCGCGGCGTAACGGTGAATCCGAGCTGGTCGAACCGGGCCCGCGCCGCGTCGAGATCATGGACCGCGATGACGAGATGATCGATGCCGGAGACCATGCCGCGCACTCCTGAAAGCGAAACGCGCCCGCATGGCCAGAAGGAGAATGGTGACCCCGGCGTGACTCGAACACGCAACCACCCGCTTAGAAGGCGGGTGCTCTATCCGGTTGAGCTACGGGGCCACGAGTCCCGATACGAAACAGCGGCTCAGTGCGTCCAGGACTGCAGGCGGCCGAACTTGAAATTGTCCGAATAGGATATCTTCTTGCGGACATTCTCGTGCGCGGCGAAGAGCTGATAGGGGATGCCGTTCTTCTCGGCATAGGCCACAGCCTCTTCCTGCGTATCGAAGAAGAGCTTGATCTGGCGCTTCATGTCGCCCGAGGACGAATAGCCCATCAAAGGCTCGACCAGAACCGGGCTCTCCGGCTCATAGGTCAGCATCCAGCGATCGGTTTTCGCCTGGCCAGACTGCATTGCGTTCTGCGCCGGCTTGAAGATACGTGCAACCATCGTTGTTCGCCCAGGCTCCGATAAAACCCATATCGATCGTGGTCGGGGCAGCAAGATTCGAACTTGCGACCCTCTGGTCCCAAACCAGATGCGCTACCAGACTGCGCTATGCCCCGACGATCGATGGTCGTGAATTACACGTTCGCACCACTGCCATCAAGGCCGCGAGGCGATGATCCGCCGCGGCAAACAGCCTTTTCGCCGCAGTGCACCCTCTATTCACGGGGGATCTTGAAACGATCGCCCGGCACGAGGCCGATCTTGTCCGACGCGCCACCCACCAGTTCCAGCACATAGCGGACCGGCGCACCGCCCGGAATCACGGTTTCCGAATAGGGCGTCGTGCGCTTCTCGATCCGGTAGACCGTGCCGTCGTCCGTGATGAAGACCATGTCCAGCGAGAGCGGCGTGTCCTTCATCCAGAACATCACCGGCTGCTCGACGCCGAAATCGAACAGCATGCCGTGATCATCGGCCATGCTGGTGCGGCCCATCAGGCCGTGCTCGCGCTCGGCCATCGTCCGCGCCCATTCGATGGAGATGCGGTGCTTGCCGGTGCTGGTCGTGACGACCAGCTCGTTCGGCCCTTGCGCCATGCTCTGAAACGCAAACAGACCGAGACCCAAGGCAACGATAGCGGCAACAAGCAGCGGCCAGTATTGCCTTGCGCCACCGCGAGACTGTGCGATCACGCTCAATGTGATGAAGACGGACCGCCGGCGGCGCCGTCCGGCCGGATTTCCGCCGCCATCAGGCCCTTGTCGCCCGGTCCGAAACGGACGAGCACGACCTGGCCGGGCCTGAGCTCCATCAGTCCGTAGCGGCGTAGCGTTTCCATATGGACAAAGATATCCTCCGTCCCCTCGCCGCGCGTGACGAAGCCATAGCCCTTGACGCGGTTGAACCACTTCACGACGCAACGTTCGAGGCCGCTGGTCGGCGTGATGACCGTGTGCGTCCGCGGCGGACCGGCCTGGGCCGGATGAATGGCCGTGGTCTCGTCCATGCTGATCACGCGGAACGCCTGGAGGCCACGCGGCCCCTGCGACGCCTCGCAAACAATGCGCGCTCCCTCATATGCCGTCTGGAAGCCGTCACGGCGCAGGCAGGTCACATGCAGGAGAACGTCGGGCGAGCCGTCATCGGGAATGATGAAGCCATAGCCCTTCGAAGCGTCGAACCATTTGATGGCTCCGACCACTTCGACGAGGTCCAACCCACCACCATCTTCGCCGGAGGCGACAGACGACGACGAGCCGACGTTATTCTTGGACCCCATATCCACGGCCCCCAGATCAGCCTTCAAACGGCCATACAAGATGTAATTTCGCCCCCGCCACAAAGTGGCAGCCCACGATCGAATCCCGAAGCCACAATAGCACCGCAACTCTCTCTGACCAGTGTCTTGCGCGCCACAATCCAGCCTTTCCGCGAAATCCAACCAATATCGTTCCGTTGAATTGGCCTCGGGCCGACAGCGGCTTATGGTGTCGCCGCCATCCAGGCCCGCAGCGGCCTGCTCTCGCAGTCTCACGCCAACAAATTCAATAGAATCCCGAAAGGACAGCTACGCCATGAAATATCTGCACACCATGGTCCGCGTCACGAATGTGGAGGAGTCACTGGACTTCTACTGCAACAAGTTCGGCCTGAAGGAGTTGCGCCGCATCGACAACGAAAAAGGCCGCTATACCCTCATCTTCCTCGCCGCTCCGGGGGACGAAAGCGCGCAGGTCGAGCTCACCTATAATTGGGACCCCGAGGTATATGGCGAAGGTCGCAATTTCGGTCACCTCGCCTACCGCGTCGACGACATCTACGCCCTCTGCGACAAATTGCAGAAGGCCGGCGTGACGATCAACCGTCCGCCTCGCGACGGCCACATGGCCTTCATCCGCTCGCCCGACAACATCTCCATCGAGCTGATCCAGGCCGGCGATCCGTTGCCGCCGAAGGAACCCTGGGCTTCCATGCCCAATACCGGCAAGTGGTAGCCTGATCTTCCGCGCGGCCATTTCGACGTGGCCGCGCGGGTCGCAGGCGGCTCATCCACAGCCTTGTGACAATGATGCAAACCGGCCTTGTGCCTTCCGGGAATCGCATCTATAAACCGCCCCGCCGCGCCCTTCGTCTATCGGTCAGGACGCCACCCTTTCACGGTGGAGAGAGGGGTTCGATTCCCCTAGGGCGCGCCATCTTCCTTTTCGTTCAGCGCCGGCAAGAACCGAGATCCTGGAGAACAGCCAGGTGAGGATCGTCTTGTCCGCTGCCCTCGATGCGCGGCCGCCAGCAGCTCAGGCTGTTCGGCATGGCGCCTCGGTGTGCCGCCAACTCTCAATGGCCGGCAACCGGCAATATCCTGCCCTTTTCCGCGAAAGAATGCGCCCGGCTTGGCGCAGCGCCGTCGGTGGAAACAGCTGGATCATTTCATCGTTTCATGGAAACGACGAGATGATCTATCTATTTGATTTGTCGCGCTTCCTTCACGCGAGCCGGTGCCCGCTTCGCTCGGAAACGCACTAGGATGGGCGGCAGCTGGATTGCGATTCCCCGACGGATGCAGTGCCGGCTTTGCCGATCCTCCCCGTCCGAGAGACGTGCGCCATGTCAATTCCGACCGAATACCCCTTCGATTTCGATCCGACCTATGGTTTCGGCGTCGAGGAGCTCCTGGCGATCAGACCACCCGAAGGACCGCCCGGATTCGATGATTTCTGGCGCACGCGCTATGTCGCCGGCCGCAGCCTAGACCCACAGCCAAAGCTCTCCGCAAGCCAGTCCAGCCATCCGGACTGGGAGACCTACGACATCAGCTATCGCTCGACCGACGATTTCGCCATCGGCGGGTGGCTCCTGTTGCCGCGCAACGGGACGATCAAGCGTGGCCTTGTCGTCGGTCATGGCTATGGCGGGCGCGACACGCCCGATTTCAGCATTCCGGTCGCGGAGACGGCCGTGCTGTTTCCCTGCTTCCGTGGGCTTTCGCGCAGCCAGCGCCCGCCGATCCCCAGCGAAGCCGCCGGGCATGTCCTGTATGACATCGACAAGCTCGACCGGTACATTCTGGGTGGATGCGTCGAGGATCTGTGGCTGGCCGTTTCCGTCCTGACCGAGCTCTATCCCGAGATCGACGGACGGATCGGCTATAGCGGCGCGAGCTTCGGCGGCGGCATCGGCGCGCTCGCCATCCCCTACGACGCACGCATCGATCGCGGCAATCTGGTCGTGCCGACCTTCGGCAACGTGCCGCTCTGGCTTTCGCTGCCGACGCTGGGCAGCGGCCATTCAGTCCAAGCCTATCTGAAAACGCATCCGGGCGTGATCGAGACACTCCGCTTCTTCGATGCAGCAACGGCGGCGCGGCGCATCCGGATACCCATGCTCATGGCCGTCGCCCAGTTTGATCCTGCGGTGGCGCCACCCTGCCAGTTTTCGATCGCCAATGCCCTGCCGACATCAACTCATCATGAAACCGTCATCCTCGATGCAGGCCACTTCGAATATCCGGGAAGTGAGGAACAGCAAGCGTTCCTCACAGAAAGGGTCAGGCAGTTTTTCGGGGTGACATGAGGCGGGATCATCGAAGCTGGCACAGTCCTCGGCTCCATCGGGACATGGAGCTGCTGATCTTCGGCCATGCCGGCGCCAAGGTGCTGATGTTCCCGACCCGCGATGGCGGGTTCTGGGAATATGAGAAGCTCGACATCGTCGCGAACCTCGGCGAAAAGGTCGATGCCGGCCAATTGCAGCTCTATTGCATCGAAGGCCTCGCCCGGGAGACCTTCTACAACAAGGGTCGCCATCCGGCCGATCGCATCCGCCGCCACGCCGCGTTCGAGGAGTACATCCTCAACGAGGTGCTCCCGCTGATGGCGAAAACCAACCCACATGACTGCACGATCGCGATGGGCTGCAGCCTCGGCGCCTTCCAGGCCGCCAGCCTCGTCTTCAGACATCCGCATCTGTTCCAGAAGCTCGTCGCCTTCTCCGGACGCTATGACCTGACGATGCGGGTGGAATGCTTCGATGATCTGCTGGACGGCTACTACGGCGACGACGTCTATTTCCATACTCCGACGCATTTCCTGCCCAAGCTGAACTGCCCATGGCGGCTCGATGAGCTGCGCCGAACGGACATCGTCCTGGTGATCGGGAAGGCCGATCCCTTCCTCGACAATAATCGCCATCTCAGTCGCCTCCTCGAAGAGAAGAATATCCGCCATCAACTGCACGTCTGGGACGGCCGCGCCCATCGCGCCGGTGCTTGGCGAAAGATGGCGGCTCTCTACGTCTGAAGCCCCGGAAACAGGCCAGATCGCTGGAGCAGTTCCACCCTTGATCCACGTCAAGGCGAATGACGCGCCGGCAGGTCACCTTGAAACAAGGCAGTCTCCTTCGGTCGCGAGCAGGCACGGAGCGAGACATCTGGTTTGGCAAACGCGGCTTTTCTCGTCGACGTGCACAGCGCGGCTATGTCGGGACAGCCTCAATCCGGGAAATGGAGACGGTAATGGCGAAGACGATGAAGGCTGCGGTCGTACGCGCGTTCGGCGAGAAGCTCACCATCGATGAAGTCCCGGTGCCCGAGCCAGGCTATGGCCAGATCCAGGTCAAGATCGAGGCATCAGGTGTCTGCCATACCGATCTGCATGCAGCCGAAGGCGACTGGCCGGTCAAGCCCAATCCCCCCTTCATCCCGGGCCATGAAGGCGTGGGCTACGTTTCGGGCGTCGGTGCTGGCGTCAAGCATGTCAAGGAAGGCGACCGCGTTGGCGTGCCGTGGCTCTACACCGCCTGCGGCCATTGCAAGCACTGCCTGGGCGGATGGGAAACGCTGTGCGAATCGCAGCAGAACACCGGCTATTCGGTGAATGGCGGCTTTGCCCAGTACGTCGTCGCCGATCCAAATTTCGTCGGGCACCTGCCGGACAATGTCAGCTTCCTCGACATTGCACCGATCCTGTGCGCCGGCGTGACCGTCTATAAGGGCCTCAAGGTCACGGATACCAAGCCCGGCGACTGGGTGGTGATCTCAGGCATTGGCGGCCTCGGCCATGTCGCTGTCCAATATGCGAAGGCCATGGGTCTCAATGTCGTGGCCGTCGATGTCGGCGACGACAAGCTCGAACTCGCCCGCCGTCTCGGCGCCGATTTCACGATCAACGCGCTGAAGGAAGACCCAGCCGCCGTGGTCAAGAAGGAGATCGGCGGCGCCAATGGCGTGCTGGTCACCGCCGTATCGACCAAGGCCTTCGAACAGGCGCTCGGCATGGTCGGCCGCGGCGGCACCGTCTCGCTGAACGGCCTGCCTCCTGGTTCCTTCCCGCTGCCGATCTTCGACATGGTCCTTTCCGGCGTCACGGTTCGCGGATCGATCGTCGGAACGCGCCTCGATCTGCAGGAAGCGCTCGACTTCGCCGCTGCAGGCAAGGTCAAGGCGACCGTCACGGCGGACAAGCTCGAGAACATCAACGACATCTTCAGCCGCATGCACAAGGGCCAGATCGAAGGCCGCGTCGTCCTCGATCTGAACGCCTGAACGCAGGCTGCGTGCCACGGGTGCAGGCTGGTCGGCCGCACCGGGATTGCCGAACGCGGGCCGCCACCGGCTTCAGGCTTGGTGATGACCTGCGCTCCGGCGCTTTCGACGGCCGACCGCATTGTGCCGCGCAAAGGAGCCGAGCGCTCCAGAACCGAGGTGTATCCTTTACCGCCCGAGAGGACTGATGACGAGCAATCGACAGCCGACGCCTCGCGTCGACCCGTATCCTGTTGCCGACGACTGGCATGCCCATCCGCCTCAAGACGTGGCGCGGCGCCTCCATGTAACGGAAGCGGGCCTCACGAGCTCCGAAGCCGAGGAGCGGCTGAGACGTCACGGTCCCAATGCCCTGCCGCAGGCCGTTCAGCAGCACCCTCTCCTGCGCTTCCTCGCTCAGTTTGACAGCACCATCATCTATTTCCTGCTCGCCGGCGCCCTGGCGGCTCTTCTGCTCGGTCATCACGTCGATGCGGCGGTGATCGTGGCCGTGGTCCTCATCAATGCGATCGTCGGCTTCGTGCAGGAAGGCAAGGCGGAGGAGGCTCTCTCAGCCATCCGCAACATGATCTCGCCGCGCGCCAACGTCATCCGGGACGGACGGCGCAGCAGCGTGACCGCCGAGAATCTCGTGCCGGGCGACCTCGTGCTGCTTGAAGCGGGCGACCGTGTCCCCGCCGATCTCCGCCTCAATCGGGCCCGCAATCTTCACATCGACGAAGCCGCGCTGACGGGCGAATCCGTCGCGTCCGAGAAGAATGAGGATCCGGTGCGGCCCGATGCGCCGCTCGGCGACCGACATTCCATGGCCTTCTCCGGCACCATGGTCTCGACGGGTCAGGGATCGGGCCTCGTCGTTGCCACCGGCACCCACACCGAGATCGGCCGGATCGGCCGCATGCTCTCAAGCATAGAACCGCTGGCAACACCGCTCCTGCGTCAGATCAACGAGTTCGGTCGCCGCTTCACCTGGACCGCGATCATCGCATCGGTCCTGCTTTTCGCCTTCGCCGTGCTTCTGCGTGACTATGGTTGGACCGAGGCCTTGATGGTCGTGGTCGCGCTTGCGGTCGGCGTCGTTCCCGAAGGCCTGCCGGCGGTCATCACCATCACGCTCGCCATCGGTGTTCGCCGCATGGCCCGGCGGAACGCGATCGTCCGCAGGCTGCCGGCCGTCGAGACATTGGGCGCGACCTCGGTGATCTGCTCCGACAAGACCGGCACTTTGACGCGCAACGAGATGACGGCAAGGCGTCTCATCACGCCGGAAGCCGACTTCTCCGTAGACGGCGCCGGTTACGCGCCGGCGGGAGCAATCCGCCGGATAGGCGATGCGGAATCGCCGAGCCATGCTATCGGCGACGATGCCTTGATGCTCGTCCGGTCAGGGTTGCTTTGCAACGACGCCCATCTGCACGATACGGACGGCCACTGGCGCGTCGAAGGCGATCCGATGGAAGGCGCCCTGATCACGCTCGCCATGAAGGCCGGGCTCGACTCTCTGGCGCTCCGCTCGGAATGGCCGCGGCTCGACGAGATCCCGTTCGATGCCGCTCACCGCTTCATGGCAACGCTTCACCGCGATCCGGAAGGCCGTTCCATCATCATCGTCAAGGGTGCGCCCGAGCGTGTCCTCGCCATGTGCGGCATCGACGCGACGGAGCATGCAACCGGAGAAGCCGGACGCTGGCTTGAACGAATTTCAGCTGCCGCCTCGCAGGGCGAACGGCTCCTCGGCTTTGCCACCAAACGCGTCGATGTGCCCGCAACGCACCAACTTTCCTTCGCGGATCTCGACGGAGGATTGAACCTTGTCGGCCTGGTGAGCTTCATCGATCCCCCGCGTGCGGAGGCCATCGCGGCGATTGCCGAATGCCATAGCGCCGGGATCGCGGTGAAAATGATCACAGGCGATCACGGCGCGACCGCCGGCGCAATCGCCCGCCAGCTCAATCTCGCCGACAATCCCACGGTCGTCACGGGAGCGATGCTGGATACCCTCTCGGATGCCGACCTCATCCCGCTGGCCGAGCGAACGAGCGTCTTTGCGCGCACGAGCCCGGAGCACAAGCTGAGGATCGTGCGCGCGCTGCAGAGCAGCGGTGCGGTCGTTGCCATGACCGGCGACGGCGTCAACGACGCCCCGTCGCTGCGCCAGGCCGATGTCGGTATCGCCATGGGCAGAAAGGGCACGGAGGCTGCCAAGGAGGCGTCCGAGATCGTTCTGCTCGACGACAATTTCGCCTCGATCGTCGCCGCCGTGCAGGAAGGCCGGACCGTCTATGACAACATTCGCAAGATGATCGCATGGACGCTGCCGACCAATGGCGGCGAGGTGCTCGCGGTGATCGCAGCGATCATCGTCGGCTTCACCATGCCGATGTCACCCGTGCAGATTCTCTGGATCAACCTGCTTCTGACCATCACGCTCGGCCTGGTCCTCGCCTTTGAGCCATCAGAGCCCGGCGTCATGAGCCGCCCTCCCCGCCGGTCTGACGCCGCGCTGCTGACCCCCTTCATGCTCTGGCGGATCGGCTTCGTCTCGGTTCTCTTCCTCGGCGCGTCGCTCGCCATGTTCAGCTACGCCTTCTGGCGAGGGTATGATCTCGCGACAGCCCGCACGATCGTGGTCAACACGATCGTGGTGCTGGAGATTTTCTACCTCTTCAACGTGCGCTACCTGCACATGACGTCGATCACCTGGCGCGGAGTCCTGGGCACACCGGCCGTCCTGTTGGCCGTGTCGATCGTAGTCCTTGCGCAGCTGGCCTTCACCTATCTCCCGATCATGAACCAGATCTTCGACACACGGCCGATCGCCCTGCTCGATGGTGTCGTGATCATCGCGGTGGGTGTGGTGCTGATGGTGATCCTCGAAACCGAAAAGGCGCTGCTGCGACGCTTCGACCTGCTCGGCCAGAGCCGTTCCAGCCTGCGCCAGGGAGAGACAAACCTTGGGAGTGTGAAGCCATGAACGACAGCATCGTCACGCCGAAGCGGATCCTGATCGCGACCGACCTCAGTGCGCGCTGCGATCGGGCGCTTGATCGCGCCGTCGGTCTCGCACGCACATGGCATGCCGAACTCGCCGTTCTGCATGTCATCGAATCCGCGGAGATGATCCGGGGCTGGTATGCGGCGCGCCACCTGCCGGAGTGGCACAAGCCGCTCGACCCCCTCCGCGTCGCGCGGCAGAGGCTGCACGAGGCACTCGGAGACGATGCTAGCGATCTCGACATCACGATCCTTGTCCAGGAAGGCGACCCGACCGAGACGATCCTTCAAGTCGCCCAGTCGTTCCGTGCCGACCTCATCGTTCTCGGCGTTGCGCGTGACGAACCGCTCGGCCGCGTATTCGTCGGCGATACGGTGCAGCGCCTGATGAGGCGTTCATCGCTGCCCGTGCTGATCGTCAAGGCGCGCCCGCGTGGCACCTATCGCAACATCGTGGTCGGCACCAATCTATCGGAAGCTTCGCGTACGGCCCTGCGGCTCGCGGCCGACTGGTTCGATGCGCCGCTTACGCTGTTCAACGCCTATGACGTGCCTTTTGCCGGCCTGTCGGACGACGCGCGCCGCCTTCGCGAGGCCTATCGGACGCAAGCCGACGCCGACACAGCTCATTTTGTCGCCGCAAGCGCGCTGAACGACAGGCGCATAGGCGTCATGACGGAATACGGGCCACCGAGCGAACTCATCCCGGCTTTTGCCGAGGCCCGGAATGTGGATTTGGTCGTCATCGGCGCGCAGAGTCGCGGCTTCGTTCTCGATCTTCTGATCGGCGGCACCGGCGAGGCACTCGTCACCGATCTCACCTGCGACACCCTTGTGGTACCGGCGACAACGGAGTGACGCTCGTTTCGGTTGGTGCAATCGACCGTGGAATCGAGCAAGACGGGCAGGCCCACATTGGCTAGCTTTGCGTACTTGACGATCAATGCGCGAAGGGGACGATCCAATGTCGCACGCCGGAATTCACCACGTCACCGCGGTCTCTGGTCCCGCGCCCCGCAACCTCGATTTCTACAGCGCCGTGCTGGGACTTCGTCTCGTGAAGAAGACCGTCAACTTCGACGATCCAGGGACTTATCACCTGTATTACGGAGACGAAGTGGGTCAACCCGGAACGATCGTCACGTTCTTTCCCTGGGCGCATGCGGCGCAGGGCCGGGTTGGACCCGGCGAGACGCAGGAAATCGCTCTACGCGCGCCGGCGGCTGCTATCGGTTTCTGGGCCCATCGGTTCCTGGAAAAGGGTGTCGATCATGACGGCCTCAGCAAGCGCTTCGGCGAGACCGTTCTCACCTTTCGCGATCCCGACGGCATGCACCTGGCACTCATCGGCGTCCCCGGCATCGAGGCAGAGCCAGCCTGGGCGGGCAATGACATCGCCGTGGATCACGCAGTGCGCGGGCTCCACAGCGTCACGCTTCTGGAACGCGACGGCGGACCCACAGGCGCCATCCTGACCGACGTGCTCGGCTTTGCCGAAGACGGTCGCGAGGACACGACCGTTCGTTATCGCGCCAAAGGCACGACGATCGGTGGCGTCGTTGATATCAGGACCGTCGGAGACTTTCCGCCCGGCAAGTTCGGCACCGGCTCGATCCACCACCTCGCCTTTCGCGCCGCAGACGATGCGGCTGAGGCGGCGATGGTCGAAAAGCTGGTTCGCGACCACGGCATCCGCACCACGGAACAGAAGGACCGCAACTATTTCCGTTCGGTCTATTTCCGCGAGCCCGGCCATGTCCTGTTCGAAATCGCCACCGATGTTCCCGGCTTTGACGTCGACGAGCCACGCGCGACGCTTGGCGAGGCGCTGAAGCTGCCGGCCTTCCTGGAACCGCGCCGCGCCGAGATCGAAGCCGCGCTCGGCCCGCTCGCCTAACGGCGCACTTGCCCCGATTGCAGCGGCCAGTCGGCGCCGGCGAACAGCGTCGGCTGGTTGCTCGTGCGGGCGCGTTCGAGGGTGAGCATGCGGAGCTTGGTTGCGACGCCGCCATTGGCCGAGAACCCGCCGACCTTGCCATTGCTGCCGAGAACACGGTGACACGGCACGATGATGGGCACGGGATTGCGACCGAGCGCCTGGCCGACCGCGCGTGCCTCGCCCGCATGGCCGATCTGCTTCGCGATCTGGCCATAAGTCATCGTTTCGCCCGGCGGAATGGCCTGCGTCACGCTGTAGACAGCACGGGCAAAGTCTGGCGCGTCGCCGAGATCGATCCTGATGAAGGAGAGATCGACCGGCTCGCCGTCGAGCAGGGCGCGCATCGCCATGGTCGCCTCGGCAACCGGATCCGGCGGCAGACCCTCTTTCGCCCCGCAGCGTTCGCCGAGCAAGGCCAGCGTCGCGGCGGGGCTTGATTCGGGAAGTTGCACGGCGATCACGGCATCGCCCCGCCAGGCAAGGGCGCAGGCTCCGATGGCCGTATCAAACAGGGCGGAGGCAGGCGACATCATGCTGTAGCCTACCACGCTGCCGCAGAGAGGGGGAATGCGCGCCAGGGAGGCGGCCGCTCTCCAGCTCGCGTGAGACAGTTGCGTTTGCGCGCGCCCCTCTTCATCATGCGCCCCGGTATCGCAATCCGCTGACGGCCAACGAGCCGTACGGGATCGCGCGTCAAGCGTGATGTACCCGCGGGAGGGAAACGGATGGAACGAACTGTCTCGGCGGCCGAGGAACTCATTCGGACGAAGACCACCGTGCTCAGGCGCATCGTGGCGCCGGCTGGCTTTGCGGTGCTTCTGGCGCTCGCAGCGTGCACATCCGGCGTGAACGATCTCGCCACCCCGCAACTCGTGCCGGCCGCGCCCCCTGTCCCCGTCATCACCTCCGACGAACTGGTCGGCAAATGGGGTCTCGGCTCCTTCCGCAACGAGGCGGACCTCGCGCGGACAACGGAGGAAGCACGGCGCTTCTGCAACAATCCCTACATCATCACCAAAGGCCCGACGGGCGGTGTCATGATGTATCTCGCCGACCAGACCCAGCCATCGGAAGTCTTCGTCAAGACGGCTGCCGGCCGTGTCTATATCGGACCGCCCGGCCCCGCCGGTGTCATCAAGGACCGCCAGATCACCTCGTTCCAGAACGGCGTCATGGTCGCCGCCTGGGTCGATCCGACCGTGACGGCCCGCTATGGCACCATGGTCTTCGTCCGCTGCCCGGATGGCACGACGAAGACGACCGCCACTCCGGCCCCTGCCGCCAAGCCCGCTACCGGCTGACGCCCCCATCAGACCTAAACGGAACAGGCTCTTGAAGTACGAGGCTCTCATGCGCAACCAAGCGAAAAGACTGCTGGCGCTCGTTTCGTCGTCGCTCGCCATCCTGGCGCTCGCCGTCGGCCCGACTGCCGCAGCCCCCACCCCCACGCCGCCGGCCGATGTCCGTGCGCCGCTCGCGATCGGCGACCAGCCCGGCCTCGTGCCCACGAAGCAGGACTCGCTGCTGCCGCCGGAGTTTCAGCCACAGCCGGTCTATTTCCGCACCAACGAGAAGCCCGGCACGATCATCATCAATACGGATGAGCGGTTTCTCTATCTCGTGCAGGGCGACAGCCGCGCCATTCGCTACGGAGTCGGCGTCGGTCGCGACGGCTTCCAATGGTCGGGCCTGCTGAAGATCTCCCGCAAGCAGGAATGGCCGGATTGGCGTCCGCCGCCCGAAATGATCCAGCGCCAACCTTACCTGCCCCGCTTCATGGCGGGCGGCGAAGGCAATCCCCTCGGCGCGCGCGCCCTCTATCTCGGCGATACGGTCTACCGCATCCACGGCACCAACCAGCCGCAGACGATCGGCCACGCGCTGTCATCGGGCTGCTTCCGGATGGTCAATGACGACGTGATCGATCTTTATGCCCGCGTGCCCGTCGGGACGAAGGTCATCGTGCAGCAACGCGCCAAGCTCTGAGCCGGAAAGGCTCGACGATCGTTGCCTCGCGCGCGGTCGGACATGGTCTCTATCGGGGGGAACCACCCATGACGCTCCGTTCCGGACGCCGGACTTCCGGCCTTGCCTTCATCGGCCTGGCCTCTGTGGCGGCGATGCTCGCCGCCGGTGCCGCCAGCGCCGGCACGCTCGATACCGTCAAGACGCGCGGCTCGGTCGCCTGCGGCGTGAACCAGGGCCTGCTCGGCTTCGCGCTTGCGGACGAGGCCGGCAAGTGGGCGGGCTTCGACGTCGACTTCTGCAAGGCGGTAGCGGCAGCCGTCCTCGGCGACGCGGAGAAGGTCACATATGTGCCCGTTTCGGCGACAGACCGTTTCGAGGCGCTCAAGGCCGGCAAGATCGACGTGCTCGCGCGCAACTCGACCTGGACGCTTCAGCGCGAGGCGGAGCTAGGCATCTCCTTCGTCGGCGTCACCTACTATGACGGCCAGGGCTTCATGGTGAAGCGCTCAAGCGGCAAGGAATCGGCACTCGACCTCGACGGCGCGGCGGTCTGTGTCCAGACCGGCACCACCACCGAGCCGAACTTCATCGACTTCTTCACGACCAACAATATGAAATACACGGTCGTCGCCGCCACGACGCCAGACGAATCGGTCGAGAACTACAAGGCGGGCCGTTGCGACGTACTCACGAGCGACGTCTCCCAGCTCTATGCCGAGCGCGCCACATTGCCCGATCCGGGCGAGAGCCTGATCCTGCCGGACGTGATCTCCAAGGAGCCGCTCGCCCCGGCCGTACGCGACGACGATGCGCAATGGCGCAAGATCGTGGAGTGGGTCAACTTCGCACTGATCAATGCCGAGGAATACGGCATCTCCTCCGACCGACTGGACGAGGCCAAAGCCTCCAAGAAGCCGGAAGTGATGCGCATTGTTGGCACGGACGGCAGCTTCGGCGAAAAGCTCGGCCTCTCGAATGACTGGGTTATCAAGATTGTCGGCAGTGTCGGCAATTACGGCGAGATCTACGAACGCAATCTGGGCGTCAATTCCAAGCTCGGCATTCCGCGCGGCCTCAACCAACTCTGGAGCAAGGGCGGCATCCAATACGCCCCGCCCCTTCGCTGACGCATCGCACCCGACCACCAAAGTTCGAGCTTCATGGCCGCCGGACCGAACAGTCCGGCGGCCAGTGTTTTTGCCCGGAAGCCAAGGGCGGGAACCGCGAGCGCCTTGCGGAACACAAACAGAACAGGTAATTTGTTCGTGTTTTGTACCGATGATTCTGTTGGTTGGTCTGGGGCGCGGACACATTCATGCTCACGCGGAAGCAATATGAACTGCTGATGTTCATCAATGAGCGGCTGAAGGAGGCTGGTGTTCCCCCCTCTTTCGACGAAATGAAGGACGCGCTCGATCTGCGCTCGAAGTCGGGCATTCACCGCCTGATCAAGGCTCTGGAAGAGCGTGGCTTCATCCGTCGGCTGCCCAACCGGGCCCGCGCGCTGGAGGTGGTTCGTCTGCCCGAGACGATGACGACCACGCTGCAGCGGCCGAAGAAGCAGGCCTTCTCGCCCAGCGTGATCGAAGGCAGCCTCGGCCGCATGCGTCCGGTCGAAGGCGCCGACGACGTTAGCGAGCCGGTGGTCATTCCGGTGATGGGGCGGATCGCGGCCGGTGTTCCGATTTCCGCGATCCAGCAGCAGAGCCACTCGATCACAGTGCCGCCGGAGATGCTGCGTGCAGGCGAGCATTTCGCACTCGAAGTGCGCGGCGATTCGATGATCGAGGCCGGTATTCTCGATGGCGATACCATTCTCGTCCGCCGCACCGACACGGCCGATACGGGTGACATCGTCGTGGCTTTGGTCGACGAGGAAGAGGCGACGCTGAAGCGTCTGCGCCGTCGCGGCGCATCGATTGCGCTCGAGGCTGCGAATCCGGCTTACGAAACGCGGATCTTCGGCCCGGACCGTGTCCGCATCCAGGGCCGTCTGGTCGGTCTCATCCGCCGCTACTGACCGCCTCAGGTCTTTGCGGCACAGGCGGCATCCAGGGTCTTCGTGTCGCCGGATAGGCGGTGCGGCCGATGAAATCTCGTTCGGCCGCTTGCATGGCGGGACGTGTGGTTTCCGGATCGTCCTGATGCTGCGCCTCTTGGTTCAGCTGCATGACGGGAGGAAGATCTTCATCATTAGGCGTGCGCCGAGCGAGTAATGGCGTTTCCAGGGCTTCGTAGCGCGTCGCGTCATCGCCCCTGTCTTCATCAAGCGGCGTGCGATCGTTCACCGCGAGATCGGTGATATCGATGGGCGGTCCGTCTGCCGGGGTATCGAAAGCACCGGTTACAGCCGCGGCATCGGCTTCCCGTGCTGCGTCTGGCGCTGCAGCAACTTGGCGGGCCAAGAGAGCCAGTGACCCCGTCCTCTCCAGCATGGGTCGGTCTATGACCACGATCCGCTGGTAGCAGGCGGCGGGTGCGACCAGCGGTGTCACCAAGAGCTGGGCGCGCCGGCAATCTTCCTCGAACGCCGCACGATCGAGCGTGAGTGCCAGGATGCGACCATCGGCGAGCCGACCCACGCAGCCGAGCCCATCGCAGGTCGTGCCTTGCATTAATGTGGGAGCCTTGGGGTCGCGCGGATCGCCATCCGATCGCAGCCAGATATCAGCGATGAAATCGTCCACCTTCCTCGCGACCAGGCGGTAGCGGCCCTCCTCGTCGCGCAGCCCAACCATCCGCCCGTCGGCGGCGACCAAGACCTCCGGCCGCTCCGGCGTCAAAGCGAGCGCGCCCCCGACCAGCATCGGAGCGAGGCCCACGAGGCGCCAGCGCTGTCGCATCAGGCTCAGCCACAGGAAGCCTGCGACGAAGATCATCAATGCAACCGCTGACGGCATCGCTGCCCCGCCCGAGCCGGCGGACCATTCGCTGACCAAGCGCGCGACGCCCAGCATGCCATCAATGCCGACACCCATCAGTTGCAGCAGCGGCGCGGCAAAGCCGAATGGCATGACGATCACCGAGATCAATGCCATCGGCATGACGAGAAAGTCGGTCAGCGGCATGGCGAGCACATTGGCGACAATCGAGAGCGGGGCCATGCGCTGGAAATGATAGAGGGCGAACGGCGTCGATCCGAGACCGCCGAGCAGCGATGTCAACGCGAGCCCTCCGACGAGAACGATGGCCCAGCGGAAGCCTCGGCCGATGGTCGACATCTCCGGACGCGGCAGCACGCGCTTGCTGCGCGCCGCAGCAAGCGCTTCGAAGCCCGCCACCAGCGCCATGGTGGCCGCAAAGGACATCTGGAAGCTCGCCGACAGGATGCTCTCTGGGGCGATCGCGAGTACGATCAGTGCGGCGATCGCGACATTGCGCATCGAGATCGCCCGCCGATCGAGCAGGATCGCAAGGAAGGCAACCGCCGTCATGATGAAGGAGCGTTGTGCGGCGACGTCGAGCCCCGAGATCAGGAGGTAGAACCCCGTCACGGCGAGTGCTGCGAGCGCGGCCCATTTCTTGATCGGCCGCCGAAGCGCAAGTCCCGGCACGAACGCCAGCAGCGCCCGCACGCTCCAGAAGACAGCCCCTGCGACCAGCACCATGTGCAGCCCCGATACCGAGAGGATATGGGCGAGGCCCGATTGGCGGAGGTCATCCTCGGCCGCCTCGCTGATGCCGCCGGCGTCGCCGATGATGAGCGCTGTCGCGATCCGCGCGGTATCGCCCTGTAGTGTGTCGAGGATTTCGGCGCGGATCGCCTCGCGCAGATCCTCGAGCGGCCGCATCAGGCGAATGGCGAACGGCGCCGGCCCGATCTCCGCGCGCTTCGGCGCGCCATAGGCGAAGCCGGTGGCACCGATCCCCTCGAAGAACGCGTTGCGACCAAAATCATAACTGCCGGGGAGTGCCGGTCCCGACGGAGGGCGCAACTGCACCAGCGCCGATATCCCGTCGCCGACCATGGGAGCCGCCCTGCCCCGGACAGTGACCGTGACCCGCTCCGGCATGGTTACGCTGCGCCTACCTTCGAAGGCGGCGACCCGCACGGTCAGGCGATAGCCACCGCGCCGGGCATCGCGATGCTCGACCCAGCCCGAAAGCGTGCCGGTGACCTGGCGTTCGATCATTGGCGTCGCGAGCCGATCGGTTCGTAACTTCATCGCCGCCATGCCCGATGCGATCATCGCGACACCGAGCGCGGTGTAGAGAAGGCCAGCCCGAGCATGACGCGCGCGCCACGAAATGCCCCAGGCGCCTAGCGACAGGGCGAAGAGCGCCGGGCCAAACGGCTCGGAGGGTGCCGCGAAATAGAGCAGAACACCGAGGGCGAAGCCGACCGGTAACCAGAGAAAGCCGATCCCGGCGTCAATCTCGCGTTCGAGGCTGGCACCGAGCCAGAGGCCGAGGCGTTCGACGCGTCCAAGCGCCAGCGCGGCCGCCGCGACGCGTTGCCGAAAGCGCGTTTCGCCAGCCTCATTGCCGCCTGGGGTCGTCCCCCAGCGTAATCTTTCGCGCGAACCGCCCCCGGCCATTCCCCAGCCTTTCGTCTCGGCGCCGCTCCATGCTACATGACGCGCCGCACATCGCCGAGCGGCGAACGTTCCGCTTCGCCGTTCCACGCCTTGCCCGAGAAGATTGCATGTCAAAACCGGTCGTAACTCGCTTCGCTCCCTCGCCTACCGGCTTCCTGCATATTGGCGGCGGACGCACCGCCTTGTTCAATTGGCTCTATGCCAAGCACACCGGCGGCACGATGCTGCTGCGCATCGAGGATACCGACCGAGAACGTTCGACCGATGCCGCGATCGGCGCGATCATCGACGGGCTGGAATGGCTTGGCCTCGATTGGGAGGGACAGACCGTCTTCCAGTTCGCCCGCGCGCCGCGTCATCGCGAGGTGGTCGAGGAGCTCCTTGCGGCCGGCAAGGCCTATCGCTGCTACTGCACGCCGCAGGAGCTCGAGCAGATGCGCGAGAAGGCACGGGCCGAGGGCCGCGCGCCGCGCTATGACGGCACCTGGCGTGATCGTGACCCGTCCGAGGCGCCTCCCGGCGTCAAGCCGGCAATACGCATCAAGGCGCCGCTCGATGGCGAGACGGTGATTCACGACAAGGTCCAGGGCGATGTCGTGATCCCGAACAAGGACCTCGACGACATGGTCCTGCTCCGCTCGGACGGTAACCCGACCTATATGCTTTCAGTCGTCGTCGACGATCACGACATGGGCGTCACCAACATCATCCGCGGCGACGATCACCTGACCAACGCCGCGCGGCAGATGATCATCTATGAGGCGATGGGATGGGAGGTGCCGATCATGGCTCATATTCCTCTCATCCATGGCCCCGATGGTGCGAAGCTCTCGAAGCGCCATGGCGCGCTCGGGGTCGATGCCTATCGCGCCATGGGTTATCTGCCGGAAGCGATGCGGAACTATCTCGTCCGGCTCGGCTGGGCGCATGGTGACGACGAGATCATGTCGACGGAGCAGATGATCGAGTGGTTCGACATCGCCGATGTCGGCCGCTCGGCGTCGCGCTTCGATTTCGCCAAGCTCGAAAACCTCAACGGCCATTACATGCGGGCGCTGAGCAACGAGGCGCTCTTCGACGCCTTTGTCAGCACCCTGCCCTATCTGCCGGGCGGCGAGGCACTTCGTGCCAAGATGACGCCCGAGAAGGAGGATCAGCTCAAGGCCGCGATCCCCGGGCTCAAAGAGCGTGCCAAGACGCTCGTCGAACTCAAGGACGGCGCAATGTTCCTGTTCGCCGAGCGGCCGCTCGCCCTCGACGAGAAGGCGTCCTCGATCCTCGATCCGGACGCGCGTCGCCTGCTGCGCGATATCGCCGGCGTTCTCGCCGGCGTTTCCGAATGGACCGTCGAAGCGACGGAAGACGCGGTCAAGGCCTTCGCAGAGGCACGCGGATTGAAGCTCGGCAAGGTTGCGCAGCCATTGCGCGCCGCGCTCACCGGCCGATCGACGTCGCCCGGGATCTTCGACGTGCTGATCGTGCTCGGACGCACGGAAAGCCTCGGCCGCATAGGCGATCAGGCGACGTCCTGAGCCGGTCGACAGACCATCCGGGCGGGCGGCGATCAGCGTCGCCCGCACTCCGATCCGGCGCCGGGGCACCGCGATTTTTTTAGTTCGAGACCCTTATAAAGAGCCGGATCCACCATGCTTGCCGCGATGCAATAAATCGGCTAGGCAATTGGTCAAACACTCCTGGGCTCCCCCGCGCCGCATCAGGCGTCCCCGCAGCGTGAGCCCTGCTACGCAATATCTTCGCTTTCTCCAAGGGAGTTCGTCTTCATGACTGAAACCAAAGCGACACTGACGATCGGTGACCAGTCCTGGGATTTCGGCGTCAAGCAAGGGACGATCGGACCGGACGTGATCGACATCGGGTCGCTCTACGCCAAGACCGGCCGTTTCACCTACGACCCCGGCTTCACCTCCACCGGCGCGTGCGACTCGAAGATCACCTTCATCGACGGCGATGAAGGTGTCTTGCTCTATCGCGGCTACCCGATCGAACAGATCGCCGAGCACGGCGACTTCCTCGAGACCTGCTATCTTCTGCTTTACGGCGAGCTTCCGACCGCCGCACAGAAGGCCGATTTCGACCAGCGCGTGACCTATCACACGATGGTTCACGAGCAGATGTCGCGCTTCTTCACCGGCTTCCGCCGCGACGCCCACCCGATGGCGATCATGGTCGGCGTCGTCGGTGCCTTGTCGGCCTTCTATCATGACTCGACCGACATATCGGATCCGCACCAGCGCATGGTTGCGAGCCTGCGCCTGATCGCCAAGATGCCGACGATCGCGGCAATGGCTTACAAGTACCATGTCGGCCAGCCCTTCGTTTATCCGCTGAACTCGCTCGACTACGCCTCGAACTTCCTGCGCATGTGCTTCGCCGTGCCGGCAGAGGAATACAAGGTGAACCCGATCCTCGCGCGCGCGATGGACCGGATCTTCATCCTCCACGCCGATCACGAGCAGAACGCATCGACCTCGACTGTCCGTCTCGCGGGATCGTCCGGAGCTAACCCGTTCGCGTGCATTGCGGCCGGCATCGCCTGTCTCTGGGGTCCTGCCCATGGCGGCGCCAATGAAGCGGCGCTCAACATGCTGCAGGAGATCGGGACCGTCGACAGGATCCCGGAGTATATCGCCCGCGCCAAGGACAAGAACGATCCGTTCCGTCTGATGGGCTTCGGTCATCGCGTCTACAAGAACTACGATCCGCGCGCCAAGATCATGCAGAAGACCTGCCATGAGGTTCTCGGCGAGCTCGGCATCACCGATGATCCGGTGCTCGAAGTGGCGCTGGAGCTGGAGCGCATCGCGCTGCATGACGATTATTTCGTCGAGAAGAAGCTCTACCCGAACATCGATTTCTATTCTGGCATCACGCTGAAGGCGCTCGGCTTCCCGACGACCATGTTCACCGTGCTGTTCGCTCTCGCCCGCACGGTCGGCTGGATCGCGCAGTGGAAGGAAATGGTCGAGGATCCGAGCCAGCGCATCGGCCGTCCGCGCCAGCTCTACACCGGCGCCGAAAGCCGCGACTACGTGCCGGTCTCGAAGCGCCGCTAAGCATTCACGGTCGATCACCGAAATACTTCAAGGGCGCCTTCGGGCGCCCTTTTTGTTTGCGAGCCTATCCGGGCCGCAAGCCGGCCGTCGAAAGTGCACCCTACAACCTTAGATAATCAGCGCTCATAAATTCAACTATTGCATTCACAACTCCGACCGCACAACCTTTGATCCCGATGAGCCAAGTGCGGCAATCAACGGCCGATTCGGCCAAATCTCGGGGGACGGGTATGCGAAATTTGCTGATAGCAGCTTTGTGCGTTGGATCGCTTTCGGGCTGCTACATCGCCGATATGAAGTTTGTTGAGGTCAAGGAACTCGGATACCGGAACAATGCCCGTTATGAGGCGGGGTATCTGTTTCTGTGGGACACACGCAGCAACAAGCTTGTCCAGCTGGCGGACGATATTCCGCTGACGGCGAAGCCAAACCGCGAACCGCCGGCGACGATTGTCGCCAGCGATATTCAGGGCATTCAGATCGAGGGCGGCACAGGGAGCGAGGCAACGAAGATCGCCATTGCCGCCGAGGTCGGCCGCTCGCTTCAGTTCAAGGCGGAAAACTTGATCCGCGAACGCTATGATTCCGTCTATACCGGACTGACGGCGGCCTACCTCGAAGGGCAGGCGCGTGGCGAGAATCTGCGCGAGCGCTGGTATGTCTCCGACGCCACCAAGCCCAGATCGCCCTATTATTACGTCGTCATCACCGGCGTGATCAGGACGGACAAGACGGTCCTGACGACAGCCGGCGCCAACGGAACCGATAGTGTCGCCAGCGTCTCCGTGACGGCGCCGGGCCTGGGTGTTCCTGTCAAGGTCGCGATCAGAAACGGCAGTTCTTATGAGTGCTCAGGGAAATCGGCCGCTTGCTTCTTCAAGGTTACGATCCTGAAGCCTTACATCAACGAAAAGGGCGGGCTCGACTACAAGCCTGCTCTGAACGCTGACGTCAGCAAACTGCCCGAGGCCTTTCGCGGCCAGCAATGATGTTGAGGAGTCAGGAGCGCCAGCGTCATTCGCCGGCGCTCTCCTTTCCGATCACCCCTTCAGACGCTCCAGCGCCGCCTCGAACTTGGCCTTGAGCTCACTGGCCTCGGCCAAGCGGTCGCGCTGCTCCTCGATCACCTCTTCCGGCGCGCGGCTGACGAATTGCTCGTTGCCGAGCTTCGCCTCGATCTTGGCGATCTCCTTGGCGGCCTTGTCGAGCTCCTTGCCGAGGCGAGCGCGTTCTGCGGCGAGATCGATCACGCCTTCGAGCGGCAGCGCGATCGTCGACTCGCCAAGAACAGCCTGGACGGCGCCCTTGGGCGGCGCATCGGCAGCCGTGATATCGGACGCACGGGCCAGGCGGCGGATCAGGGTGTCATGCGTTGCAAGCCGTTCCGCCGTAACGCTCGACGCGCCAACGATGACGAGCGGCACCTGCGCACCCGGCGGCACGTTGATTTCGGAGCGAACAGAACGAACCGTCGAGATCAGCTCGACCAGCCAGTTGATTTCGGCGGCGGCGTCGGAATCCTCAAACGTCAGCTCGGGCCACGCCGTCAGGATGAGCGGCTGCGATCGCGCCGGCCCCGTCTCGCCGGTGCGAGCCCAGAGCTCCTCCGTGATGAACGGCATGATCGGATGCAGCAGCGTGACGATCCGGTCGAGCGTCCAGGCAATGGTCGCGCGCGTCTCGGCCTTCGCGGCCTCATCCTCGCCGTTCAGCACCGGCTTCACAAGTTCCAGATACCAGTCGCAGAAATTGTTCCAGACAAACCGGTAGAGCGCGTTGGCGGCATCGTTGAAGCGATAGGCGATGATCGCCTCGGTCACGGCATTGGCCGTGCGCGTCGTCTCCGTCGCGATCCAGCGATTGAGCTTCTCGCGTGCGGCCGACGGTTCGAATCCATCGACGCGGACAGCTCCGTTCATCTCGGCAAAACGCGCCGCATTCCAGAGCTTGGTCGCGAAATTGCGATAGCCCTCGACGCGAGACGTTGCGAGCTTGATGTCGCGCCCTTGCGCAGCCATGGCGGTCAGCGTGAAGCGCAGCGCGTCGGCGCCATATTCGTCGATCAGGCCGAGCGGATCGATGACATTGCCCTTGGACTTCGACATCTTGGCGCCCTTCTCGTCGCGGACGAGGGCGTGGATATAGACGTCCTTGAAGGGCTCTATCGGCTTGCCTTCGGCATCCTTCATGAAATGAAGGCCCATCATCATCATCCGGGCGACCCAGAAGAAGATGATGTCGAAGCCGGTGATCAGAACCTGGGTCGGGTAATAGCGGGCGAGTTCCGGCGTCGCCTCGGGCCAGCCGAGCGTCGAGAACGGCCAGAGCGCCGAAGAGAACCACGTGTCGAGCACGTCCTCGTCGCGACGAAGCGCAATCTCGAGAATGTCTGCAGGCGATCCGACAGGCGCCGCCGACGACAACGTGCCATCGGTGCTCACACGCTCCAGATTCGGATAGAGCGACCGGTAATGCTGCAGCGCCTCGACCTGCGCCTCGCTCTCGTCATAGGCGACGAAGATCGTACCGTCCGGACCATACCAGGCGGGGATCTGGTGGCCCCACCAGAGCTGGCGCGAAATGCACCAGGGCTGGATGTTGTTCATCCACTCGAAATAGGTCTTTTCCCAGTTCTTCGGCACGAAATCCGTGCGCCCTTCGCGCACCGACGCGATGGCCGGCTGCGCCAGCGTGTGCGCATCGACATACCATTGCTCGGTCAGGAAAGGCTCGATCGGAACACCGCCGCGATCGCCATGCGGCACGGTGTGGCCGTGGTCCTCGATCTTGTCGAGATAACCCTGCTCTTCCATCATGGCGACGATGGAGTTGCGCGCGGTAAAGCGATCGAGGCCGTCGACGGCCGAAACCAGATCCGCGAGCGCAGCCGTCGCCGGCACGCCGGCCAGGAAATCGGCATTGCCGGCGATCGCGATATTCGCCTGCCGGTCAAGCACGGAGATCATCGGCAGCTTGTGGCGCTTGCCGACCTCGAAATCGTTGAAGTCATGCGCCGGCGTGATCTTGACCGCGCCCGAACCCTTCTCCGGATCGGAATATTCATCGGCGACGATCGGAATGCGGCGGCCGACCAGCGGCAGGATCGCATGCGCCTTCGCAGCGACGAACGCCTGATAGCGCTCGTCCTCGGGATGGACGGCAACGGCGGTGTCGCCCAGCATCGTCTCGGGCCGCGTGGTCGCAACGGTGATGAAGGTCGTCGCATCGTCCGGATCGAAGGTCTTGCCCTCGATCGGATAGCGGAAATGATAAAGCTTGCCCTTGGTCTCGACCTGAATGACCTCGAGATCGGAAATGGCAGTTTCCAGCGCCGGGTCCCAGTTGACGAGGCGCTTGTCCTTGTAGATGAGGCCCTGCCGATAAAGCTCGACGAAGACTTTCAAAACCGCCTTCGACAGACCCTCGTCCATCGTGAAGCGCTCGCGCGACCAATCGGCCGAGGCGCCGAGGCGCTTCAGCTGGCCGATGATCGTTCCACCGGATTCGGCCTTCCACTTCCAGACCTTGTCGACGAAGGCCTCGCGGCCGATGACGCGACGGTTCGGCTCCTGCCGCTCCGCCATCTGGCGCTCGACGACCATCTGGGTCGCGATGCCCGCATGATCGAGCCCGACCTGCCAGAGCACGTCCTTGCCACGCATGCGCTCGAAGCGGATGAGAATATCCTGCAGCGTATTGTTGAGCGCGTGCCCCATATGGAGCGAACCCGTCACATTGGGCGGCGGGATGACGATGGCGAAGGTTTCCGCGCCGGGCGCAGCGCCCGCGCCGGCCCTGAAGGCGCCTTCCTTCTCCCAAGCCTCGTAGATGCGCGGCTCGACCTTCGCCGCGTCGTAATTCTTGTCGAGCATGACCGCTTCCGGATGAGAATTCGTTGGCTGTGGTAAATCGGATGGGCGGGATCAAGTCAACCGCGCCAGCCCATAGGTAGTGTCGCGACTGCGATATTGGCAGCCCTGATGCGATGGCTCGTCGGCGAAGCCCGCTCGCGATGGATCGCCGGCCATCGGCCTGGAGATTCGCCTCGGCTCACGCCACCAACATCGCGAGACAGGCCAAAGACACGCTTCAGCGGCCGCGCGATACCCGCTCGATCTCGTCGCGTACCAGACGCTCGACGAGCGGCGGCAGATTGGTGTCGAGCCAGTTCTTGAGCATCGGCCGAAGCACCTCCTTGACCAGATCCTCGATCGTGCGCGACTGCGAAGAGCCGACTGCACCGGAGAGGCTGCCAAAGGCCGCATGAACTGCGGCGTCGGCCGCAGGCGACATCAAGGGCGCATGCGACGCGACCGGCGCTTCGGCGTGCATGGCCGGGCGACCCTGGTCAATACCGGGTGACGGCGCTCGCACAGGCGGCGCGGCGGGACGAACGGGGCCATTCAGCTCGGCCTTATGCTCGCCCGGTTCCGCACGGCGGAACTGCGGCTGCGCCGGTTCGGTTGCAAGCGGTGCCGGCCGGACCGGCGCGGGATCGAGCTTCGGCGCGACAGACTCCCGCCTGACCGGCTCGGCCCGGGCGGGATCAAGCCGCGCAGGCTCCGGCTTCGCCTGGCGAGGAGGTCCCGCAGTGCGGGCGCCGAACAATGCGTCAATATCGTCGGTCGAAATGCCAATCGGGCCGTGATTGGGGGTCTGCAGTACCGGCTGCGGCGTCGCCTGCGCATCATCATCAGCAATGATACGGCGAATGGAGGCGAGGATCTCCTCCATCGACGGTTCTTGCGCCTGACTAACTTTGGCCATTGCCACCCCAATACTCACTACGCCAGCTGGCGAACCATGCGATTCTCAGCCAATTCCCAATAAAAGCGTAGCGAAAAGAAAGACCGGCGAACATGTCGCCGGTCGCTTTTCCCCGCCTAAGATCGAATGTCTGCGGCCGACTACCGGCCGTCAGGCGTCCGAAGGCCGATCCACTTGTCGCGAACCGCGTTGTAATGCTGCGTCGGCTGGTATTCCTGAACCTTCAGCGAGAGCTTCTGGGCCGAGAGGGCGCCCATCGAGGACAGCACCGTATAGGCGGCCACGATCTGGGCACGCTGCGCGATCACCAGCGTCTCGCGCGCCTGGATGAGCGACTGCTGCTGGTTCAAGACGTCGAGCGTGGTGCGCTGGCCGACCTTCTGCTCCTCGATGACGCCCTCAAGCGCCAGCTGGGCAGCCTTGATCTGCGACTGGGCAGAAACGATCGCCGCGCGGGCAGCCTCGAGGTTGCCCCAGGACGAATCGACCGCGGAACGAACCTGATCGCGGGCGCTGTCGAGCTGGATACGACGCTGGCCGAGCGTTTCCTTGGCCTGGCGCGCCTGCGAATAGACGACGCCACCTTCGTAGATCGGAACCGTCATATTGGCGGTGATCGTCGCGGAATTGGCCCACGGCATCGAAGAAGATGAATCGTCGGCATGAGCGACCTGGCCCTGCAACGACACGGTCGGCAAAAGCTGGCCTTCGATCGACTTCACGTTGAATGCGGCCGTATCGACATTATAGCTCGCCGCCAGAATGGCCGGATGGTTTTTCAAGCCGACCTGGATCGCGGCGTCGACCGATTTCGGCAGCGCCTTGTCGCTGAACGACGGCGAAGTGAGGCTGCGCGGCTTGATGCCGATCACCTGCAGATAGGTCGCGTTAGCCGTGTTCAGATTGGCGACCGCGACATCATAATCCGTCTGGCCCGCGCTCAAGCTGGCTTCGGTCTGTGCGAGATCGGTACGCGTGCCCTCGCCGACCTTCAGACGGTCCTGAGCCGCGCGAACCTGCTCTTTGAGGAAGACGATGTTCTGCTCGCGCAGGGCCAGGATCGCCTGGGTCTGCAGCACATTGGTGTAGGCGGAGACGGCGTCGAGCAGCACATCCTGCTCGGTCGAGCGCAGTGTCTCACGGCCGGCAAGCACGGACGATTCGGCCTGCTTCACATTATTCTGGGTCTGGAAGCCGCGGAAGATCGGCTGCTCGATCGTCAGCGCCACCGTCCTCGGCGAAAGCCCGGTCGTCCCGAACGACGTGCGCGTGGTCGAAAGGCCAGCATTGGCCGTACCGGTCAGCACGGGCCGATAACCGGACAGAGCCTGGGGAACGCCTTCATCGATCGCGCGCAACTGAGCGCGCATCGCATTCAGCGTCGGATTGTTGTTGTACGTCTGGGCGAGCGCAGTCGCCAACGTATCGGCGCTTGCGAAGGGGGCTGTCGCAAGAACCGCGACTACCGCCACGGATGCAAAATAGACCCGGGAAAACAGCACTATCGAACCTCGGCGTTGCGAGGCGACGCCCCCCTACGGACGTCCACCGTCGGACAATACTTTGTTAAGATACCCTTGCGTCCATGACCGTCAAATGGCCGGACGCCTCAAACGGTTGATAATCGGTTCATTGCGGCGCGAAAGCCACATGCCCCGATCCTGCCCCATACGCGATAAAACAGATAAAATATTGAAATCGTTGAATTATCAGAACACGAAGACCTTGGGCTTTTCAAAGCCCGGCAGTGGCCGCACATAGGTGTTGAAGGCGGGACGACCGCTCAGCGACCCACTGGAGCGTGTGTAGATGGTCGCTTTTGCGGCCAGTCCGTTGGCGCCGACCACCGTAACGATTCGCCCGCCCTCGGAGAGCTGGGCCGTCAGAGCGTCCGGAATCTCCTCCACCGCGCCCTCGATCAGGATCACGTCATACGGCGCCGCAGCCGAATAACCGGCCAGGAGCGAACCCGTCACGACCGTGACGTTGGTCTTGCCGAGCGACGCCAGATTGGCACGCGCCTGATCGGCGAGGGCCGGATCCGATTCGAGCGCAACGACGCTCGCGGCGAGTGAGGAGAGCAGCGCGGCCGCATAGCCTGTCGTGGCGCCTATATCGAGCACCTTGTCCGTCGCCGCGACACCGGCGAGCTGGATCAACTTGGCGAGCGGGCCGGCCTCCATGACATAGCGACCGGGCGTACCGGGCGCGCTCACGAGGATGTCCTCGTCGATATAGGAGAACGGCTTCAGCTGGTCCGGGACGAAGACCTCCCGCGGGACCGCCAGGAAGGCGTCGAGAATGTCGAAATCCGTGACATCGACGGTCCGGATCTGGCAGTCGACCATCGTGGTTCGCGCCTTGGCGAAATCGACCATGCTCGTGAGCCTCATTTTCAGAATGGTTTCCTCTATTTCCATACCCATCGCAGCCGGGAGTGACAAGCCGCCCCGCCGCGATGCGGCGCCGCAGGGCGCGCGATGCCACGCCGCCGAAATGTCTGGATCGTTTCCAGAAAATGCTTGCCCTCCCCCCTGCCTTCCCATACATCCGCTGCCCGAGGGCCTCGTGGCGGAATGGTTACGCAGAGGACTGCAAATCCTTGCATCCCGGTTCGATTCCGGGCGAGGCCTCCACTTTTCTTCGAGGGCATAGACCCACGATGCCGGAACGATTGACCATTCCCCGGCATGGCGGCGGCCTTCGCGCCGCGGCTGCCCATTATAGCATTCCGCTGGCGGACTGGCTCGATCTCTCCACCGGAATCAATCCCCGCTCCTACCCCATTTCACCCGGCGACCCGGTCGACTGGACGCGCTTGCCCGACCCGCAGTCGCTTGCGGCGCTGACAGAGGCGGCGCGCTGCGCCTATCGCGTCGGTGCGCAGCTCGAAATCGTTCCCGCGCCCGGCACCGACCTCGCGCTGCGCCTGCTCCCGCTCATCGCGCCCGAGGGCGCGGTCGATATCCTCGCGCCGACCTATTCCGGCCACGAGGAAGGCTGGCGCAATGCCGGGCGGACGGTCGGCCGAATCGCAGAGATCGATGCCGGCGGCGCACCGATCCTGGTGCTCGCCAATCCGAATAATCCCGACGGCCGCACCGTCGATCCGCTGCAATTGTTGCGGACGGCCCGGCTCCTCGCCGCGAAAGGCGGCCTTCTCGTCGTCGACGAGGCCTTTGCCGACCTCGATCCCTCGCTCAGCTTGTTGCCCATCATCGGCGACGAGCCCGTGGTCGTGCTGCGCTCCTTCGGCAAGTTCTTCGGCCTGGCGGGCCTCCGCCTCGGCTTCGTCATCGGCGCGCCCGCCCCCTGCACGCGCCTGCGCGCATTGCTCGGCGACTGGCCGGTCAGCGGGCCGGCGATCACCGCCGGGATCGCGGCGCTCCGCGATACGGCGTGGCAGGATGCGACACGGATCGCGCTTGCCGCCGATCGCCAGCGCCTCGCGGACCTGCTCGAACCGGCTGGCCTCAGGGTCATCGGCGGCACCGATCTCTTCCTGCTGGCTCGGTCGGCCCGTGCCCAGGAAATCCACATGCGCCTGGCCAAGCGGGGCATCTGGACCCGCATCTTCGCCGAGGATCAAAGCCTCATCCGCTTCGGCATGCCGCCGGAATGCGCCTTCGACCGCCTGGAAGAGGCGCTCAGAAAGCGCGGAAGGTGATGATCGTCCGCGTATCCTTGATGCCGTCGAAGCGCTGCACCGATTCGGTCACGAAATGGCCGGCATCGGCGTCGTCTTCGAGATAGAACTTCACCAGAAGGTCGAAATCGCCGGCGGTTGAATAGATCTCCGAGGCGATCTCCGCTTCCGCGATCGCGTTCGCGACATCATAGGCGCGGCCGAGATGGCACTTGATCTGGACGAACAGGGCTTTCATCGCAATCTCCGGCGTTGATGCGGCCCGGGATAGCAGGTCCTGCCCACGCCCGGCAATGCGCCGCGTTCGCCGGCCGCGAAACCTTGTGAGACCTGCGAGCGTAGCTCGCTCGAAGGGAACCATCCCTCGTCCCGTCCGCCGCCGGAGGCTCTCATGCACATTGTCCGCTCCGCCATCCTGATCCTCTTCGCCCTTTCCGCCGCGCCTGCCTTCGCCGAGCCCAGCGGCGCCGACAAGCAGGCGATGCACGACGTCGTCCAGTCGCAGTTGAACGCCTTCCAGCGCGATGATGGCGTCACGGCCTATGCCTTCGCCGCGCCGGGCATCCAGACCATATTCCGGACGCCGGAGGCGTTCATGAACATGGTCCGCCAGGCCTATCCGCAGGTCTATCGCCCGCGCAGCGTCACCTATGGCGCCGTGATCGAGCGGCCCGAGGGCATCACGCAGGATATCTTCCTGACCGGTCCCGACGGGCAGAACTGGGTCGCCCGCTACCGCTTCGAGAAGCAGCCGGACGGCAGTTGGAAGATCTCCGGCGTCGCGATCGTCAAGGACACCGCGCCGACCATCTGAGCATCAGAGCGCGGGAATGTCGCCCCGCGCCCAGCCGTCCTTGGTCGCCAGGCGGAAATCGTCAAACCGGCTCTCGTCGATCGCGGCGCGAATACCGGCCATCAGGCTCTGATAATAGGCGAGGTTGTTCCATGTCAGCAGCATCGCGCCCAGCGTCTCGTTCGCCTTGAACAGGTGATGCAGATAGGCGCGCGAATAATCGCGGCTCGCGGGGCAATCCGAAGCCTCATCGAGCGGACGGTGATCGTCGGCATGGCGGGCATTCTTCAAATTGACCTTGCCGAAGCGCGTGAAGGCGAGGCCGTGGCGCCCTGCCCGCGTCGGCATCACGCAATCGAACATGTCGATGCCACGCGCGACCGATTCGATGATGTCGTCCGGCGTGCCGACGCCCATCAAATAGCGCGGCTTCAGCTCGGGCAGCACCGGCGTGGTGATCGCGAGCATCTCAAGCATGACGGCCTGCGGCTCGCCGACCGCGAGGCCGCCGACCGAATAGCCCTTGAAATCCATCGCCGCGAGTGCCGCGGCGCTTTCGACGCGTAGCCGCGGCACGTCTCCGCCCTGCACGATGCCGAAGATCGCCTTGCCCGGCTGGTCGCCAAAGGCCGCCTTGGAGCGCTCCGCCCAGCGCAGCGACAATTGCATCGCCCGCTCGATCTCCGTCTCGCTCGCCGGCAAGCGGACGCACTCGTCGAGCTGCATCTGGATATCGCTGTCGAGCAGGCCCTGGATCTCGATCGAGCGCTCGGGCGTCAACTCGTAGCGGCGGCCGTCGACATGGCTCTGGAAGGTCACGCCCTTCTCGTCCATCTTGCGCAATTGCGCCAGCGACATGACCTGGAAGCCGCCGGAATCGGTCAGGATCGGATGCGGCCAGTTGGCGAAGACATGCAGCCCGCCGAGGCCGGCGACCCGCTCCGCGCCGGGGCGCAGCATCAGATGATAGGTGTTGCCGAGGATGATATCGGCGCCGAGCTCGCGCACCTGCCCCGGATACATCGCCTTGACGGTGCCGGCGGTGCCGACGGGCATGAAGGCCGGCGTGCGGATCGTGCCGCGCGGCATGGACACCTCGCCACGGCGCGCCATGCCGTCCTTGGCGAGAAGGGTGAAGGTGAATTTATCGGTCATGGTGTCCCGGCAGGAAAAAGCAGCGACGCATCGCCATAGGAATAGAAGCGATAGCCCGTCGCGATCGCATGCTCATAGGCCGCCCGCATCGTCTCGAGGCCGGAAAAGGCAGAGACCAGCATGAAGAGCGTCGAGCGCGGCAGATGGAAGTTCGTCATCAGCGCGTCAATGGCACGAAAGCGATAGCCCGGCGTGATGAAGATGCTGGTCGGGCCATTGAACGGCCGGATGATATGGTCTTCGCCGGCCGCGCTTTCGAGCAGGCGGAGCGAGGTGGTGCCGACGGCGACGACCCGTCCACCGCGCGCGCGAACCGCATTCAGCGCATCGGCGGTCGCGGCCGAAACCTCGCCACGCTCGGCATGCATCTTGTGGTCACTGGTATCGTCGGCCTTGACCGGCAGGAAGGTGCCGGCCCCGACATGGAGCGTCACGAAATGGCGCGAGACACCCATGGCGTCGAGGCGCTCGAACAGCTCGGGCGTGAAATGGAGCCCGGCCGTCGGGGCCGCCACAGCGCCCTCCTCGCGGGCATAGATGGTCTGGTAGTCGCGCCGATCCTCGCCATCCTCGGGCCGCTTCGAGGCAATGTAGGGCGGCAGCGGAATATGGCCGACGCTCGCGATCGCCTCGTCCAGCGCCGGACCGGAGAGATCGAAGGCGAGCACGACTTCGCCCGCCTCGCCCTTCTCGACCACCGTCGCAGCGAGCCCGGCTGCAAGGCAGGCGCGATCGACCGTCTCGCCGAACAGGATGCGGTCCCCCTCGGCAATCTTCTTGGCCGGCCGCAGGAAGGCGCGCCAGCGATCGGCCGCCTCGCGCATGTGCAGCGTCACACCGATCTTCGCAGAGACGCCGTCACGCACGCGTTCGCCGAAAAGCTGAGCGGGAATGACCTTGGTATCGTTGAAGACGATCGCATCACCCGGCCGCAGCAGCTCCGTCAGATCGCGCACGACCCGATCCTCGAGCGGCGCGCCCGGCCGCACGACGAGCAGGCGTGCGCTGTCGCGCGGGCGCGCCGGGCGCAGCGCGATACGGTCCTCGGGGAGATCAAAATCGAAAAGGTCGACGCGCATTCTTCATTCCATGACGGCGAAACGCCGCCGGGCGGCTCGTTCCTAACGGCCTCAGCCGCTTAGCTCAACCTAGATGTTGGGGCGCGCGCACACGATCCCGCGACGGATCGCGCCCGGGGAGATGCGAATGGATGTCGACCGGTGATATTGCCGGGGGGACGGATGCTCGAAAAGCACCGTGCTGGTGCGGGCTAAGCCGGAGCCGCGCCCTCCAGCCGCGTCCGCTGTCATCTCGGCTCAAGCGGAGTCAGACTTCAGAATCGTCATCACCGCGAAAGCGGAGCCTTCCCGCCGCTTCGGCTCTTCGCCTCACCGCTCTCCGTCCGAAAGCAAGACGTGGATGCCCGCAATGAATGCGGGCATGACAGCCTTGGGTTGGGCCGCTGCAGACCATGACGGGCTCGGTCCAAACCCTCCCCCTGAGGGAGGGTCAAAACCGCAAAGCGGTTTTGGGGAGGGGGTGCGTTGATCGGCCGGTCCCTGTCCTATCCGGCATCCGCCGAAACCAGCCGCCCAAGCACGCTTCGGCAAGGGCCGAAGCTACCCCCGCCCCGAAAGTGCTCTGCACTTTCGACCCGCCCTCCAGGGGCGGGTTTAAGGGGGGTCGCGGCCCCACTGCCTGCGCCGTCATGCTCGGCTTGGACCAAGCCCTTCCAGTGCCGTCATCCCCGCGAAAGCGGCGACCCATTCAGCCGGAGCGTTGGGAATGAAAGGCGCCGCCGCTCGGGCTGTATGGATCCCGGGTCTGCGCTCCGCTCCGCCCGGGATGACGGCCTGTGGCGGGTTCGGCGGCTCGCCCGAGCGAAATCCAAGCTCCGCTCAACCCGCCCCTTGCGGGCGGGTCAAGGGGAGCCGCGGCGACGGCTCAGAGGATTCCCAGCCCGCCGTCAATGATCAGTTCGCTGCCAACGATGAAGCGCGCCTCGTCGGAGGCGAGGAACACCACCGCATTGGCGACCTCGACCGCCTGGCCGAAGCGGCCGGCCGGAACCAAGGCGACGACCGCCTTCGCACGCGCCTCGGAGGCTTCCTTGTCGAGGCCGAGCTTGCCGTTGAGGGGCGTATCGATCGGCCCCGGACTGACGACGTTCGCCCGGATGCCGCGACCGATCAGTTCTCCGGAAAAGGTGCGCGCCAGCGACACCATGCCGGCCTTGGCGGCCGAATAGACGCTGGTGGCCGGCATGCCGAGATGCGCGTTGATCGAGCCGGACAGCACCAGCGATGCCGGATTGTTGAGGATCGGCAGCAGGGCCTGGACCAGGAAATAGGGGCCCTTGAGATCGACGGCGATCGAGCGGTCGAAGCCGGCCTCGTCCCATCCTTCGATCGGCCGCAGATCGGCCACCCCGGCATTCAGAAAGGCGATATCGAGCTTGCCGAACGCCGCGCCGACCTTGGCCGCGATTTCTCTCTGTGCGCCGACATCCCCCGCATCGGCCTGAATGATCGTGACCTCGGGTCCGAACGCCGCATGAGCCGCGTCGATCCCCTTCTGGCTCACGCCGGTCACGGCCACGCGAGCACCCTCTTCGATGAAGCGCTGCGCGGTGACGAGACCGATGCCGCTCGTGCCTCCCGTGATAAGGGCGGTCTTGCCTTGAAGTCGTCCCATGCCGAGTGCTCCCGCTTCGCTCCACGCCGCCTCGGGTCGGATATCGCCAGAACGACGGCCCACGGGAACAAGCTGTGGCGAAAACAGCGAATGGTTGCAATCGCAATGTTCGTCCAGAGCTCGCCGTGTCGCCCGGGACAGCAGAACGAACGCATCGTGGCCAGCCGGCGCGCCCTGCAAACGAAAATGGCCGGGACAAGCCCGGCCATCTCGCAGTTCCAATCTCGGGTCGCCGCAGCGGCGCCCTCGCCTTACGCCACGTCGGCGGCAACCTTCATCGAGACGATCTTGTCGGGATCCTTGACCGGCTCGCCGCGCTTGATCTTGTCGATGTTCTCCATGCCCTCGATGACCTGGCCCCAGACCGTATACTGGCCGTTCAGGAAGCCGGCGTCGCCGAAGCAGAGGAAGAACTGGCTGTCGCCCGAATCCGGGTTCTGCGCGCGGGCCATCGAGGCCGTGCCGCGCACATGCGGCTCGCGCGAGAACTCGGCCTTCAGCTTCTTGCCCGAGCCGCCCATGCCGGTGCCGGTCGGATCGCCCGTCTGGGCCATGAAGCCCTCGATCACGCGATGGAAGACGATGCCGTCATAGAAGCCCTCGCGGGCCAGTTCCTTGATCCGCGCGACATGGTTGGGCGCGAGATCGGGGCGAAGCTTGATGATGGCCGTACCCTTGGTGGTCTCCAGGATCAGCGTGTTTTCCGGGTCCTTGATTTCGGCCACGGGGGTCTCCTTCTCGTGTGATCGATAGACGGGCGGCGGGCCGCCCGGCGATGGGTCCGACTATTTCGCGTCGGCGGCGACCTGCATCTTGATGATCTTGTCGGGATTGGCCGGCGGCTCACCCTTCTTGATCTTGTCGACGAACTCCATGCCGCTCACGACTTCGCCGAAGACCGTATACTGGCCATCGAGAAAGCCGCCATCGGCGAACATGATGAAAAACTGCGAATTGGCGGAGTCAGGATCCTGTGCCCGCGCCATGCCGAGTGTTCCGCGGGCGAAATGGGCCTTCGAGAACTCCGCTGCAAGGTCCGGCTCCTTCGAACCGCCCATGCCGGTGCCGGTCGGGTCGCCCGTCTGGGCCATGAAGCCGTCGATCACGCGGTGAAAGACGATGCCGTTATAGAAGCCCTCGCGGGTCAGCTTCTTGATCTGCGCGACATGCTTGGGCGCGAGATCGGGACGCAGCTTGATGACGACGCGGCCATCCTTCAGGTCGAGATAGATGGTGTTTTCAGGATCGAGCTTCTCGCTCGCGGCCTGGGCCGGCGCGGCGACAAGGAAGAAGGCGGCGGCCATCGCCGCAATCAGGCCAAGGAAACGGGTCAAGGGACTCTCCGGTCAGGCGGGCGACCGCGAATTGCGGCGCGGTCAGGAAGCCAATTTTTGTGTCAGCTTTCGGGCGACCAGCGGCGGCACGAAAGGCGAGGCATCGCCGCCGAGCCTGGCGATCTGGCGGACCAGCGTCGCCGTGATCGGGCGGTTCGCCGGCGAGGCCGGCAGGAAGATCGTCCGGATGGCGGGAGCCATGGCCCCGTTCATGCCGGCGAGCTGCATCTCGTAGTCGAGATCGGTTCCATCGCGCAAGCCGCGCACCAGCAGCGTTGCGCCATTGTCGCGCGCGGCATCGACCGTCAGCCCGTCAAACGACACCACATCGACGCGGCCGGAAGCATTCGTAATCTTTTCGGCAAGCTCACGGATCATGGCGACGCGTTCCTCAAAGGTGAAGAGCGGCGTCTTGCCCGGATGAACGCCAACCGCCACGATCACACGGTCGGCAAAGGCGAGCGAAGCCTCGAGAATATCGAGATGACCATTAGTCGGCGGATCGAAAGACCCGGGATAGAGCGCGATGCGAGTCATGCTGTCGTTCCTGGCAAGACCATGTTGGAAGTCACAGAAGTTTTACCGAAGAATCGTGCAAGTGCGACAGGAACCATCTCTCCAAACTGGCATTGGTTACCTATGTGAATGACAAGTGAACGGCGCCTTGTGATGCCGTTCATAGCGACAAGATCAATATGTGTCCAAGTTCAGGGGAACAAGACACAGGGAGCCAAGCCATGAGCACGTGGTTTCATACGACGATCCTAGCGACCTGCGCCGCGGCCACCATCGCCGTCGGCTTTGCGAGCGCTGCCGTTTACAGTGACATCGATGCGCCGCGCGCGAAGAAGGCGGATCGGCTGATCGTCGGTGTCCGTGGCGACATGAAGATGCCCGAGATCACCGTGCAGCAACGTGGCGAAGGCATGTCGATCGTCACGCGTGTTCCGATAACCGATACCAACTGAGCTTCCCTCATCGAGGGCGGGCCGATCGAAAACGTCCGGCCGCCAAAGTTGACTGCAGACTGACCCCCAATAACCTCCCCACCCCAAAAACTGCGAATGCCGGCCGAGAGGCCGGCATTTCTTTTGGTGCGAGGGGGCGCCGCGTACTGGTCAACGCCGCGCCGACCGGGATCACGCCTCGCCGGCCGCGCCCTCTTCCTCGGCTTCCTCGCCCAGGCGATCGACCGAAACGACCGTCTCGCCCTCGCCGGTATCGAACACGATCACGCCCTGCGAGCCGCGGCCGACGATGCGGATCGGCTTGTCGCCGCCGACCGGCATGCGGATCGTCTGGCCGCCATCGGTGACCAGCATGATCTGGTCGCTGTCCTCGACCGGGAACGACGCCACCAGCTTGCCGTTGCGCTCGTTGACGGCCATGGCGACGATGCCTTTGCCGCCGCGGCCGGTGATGCGGTACTCGAAGGACGAAGTCCGCTTGCCATAGCCGTTCTCGGAGATGGTGAGAACGAACTGCTCGGCCGCACTCATCTCGGCATAGCGCGACTGCGGCAGCGCGTCGGCGACGGGAAGCTCTTCCGCATCCGGCTCGACGATCGTCGCATCCTCGACCTCGCCGCGAACGGCACGGCTCATCTTCAGATAGGCCGCGCGCTCATCGCCCAGCGCATCGAAATGATGCAGGATCGCCATCGAGATGACGCTGTCGCCGTCGGCGAGCTGGATGCCGCGCACGCCGGTCGAATCGCGGCCCTTGAAGACACGGACGTCGGTGACCGCAAAGCGGATGCACTGGCCTGCCGCCGTCGTCAGCAGCACGTCGTCGCGCTCCGAGCAGAGCTGGACATCGACGATCGCGTCGCCTTCATCCTCGAACTTCATGGCAATCTTGCCATTGCGGTTCACCTGGACGAAGTCGGACAGCTTGTTGCGCCGGACGGTGCCGCGCGTCGTCGCGAACATGACGTCGAGCGTATCCCAGCTATCCTCGTCCTCCGGCAGCAGCAGGATCGAGGTGATGCGCTCGCCATCCTGCAGCGGCAGCAGGTTGTTGAGGAACTTGCCGCGCGCCTGCGGAGCGGCCAGCGGCAGGCGCCAGACCTTCATCTTGTAGGCAATGCCGCGCGAGGAGAAGAACACCACCGGCGTGTGGGTGTTCGTCACGAACAGGCGCGTGACGAAATCCTCGTCCTTCGTCGCCATGCCCGAGCGGCCCTTGCCGCCGCGATGCTGGGCGCGATAGGTCGCGAGCGGCACGCGCTTGATATAGCCCTCATGGCTGACCGTGACGACCATGTCCTCGCGCTGGATCAGGTCCTCGTCTTCGAAATCGGCACCACCCTCGATGATCTCGGTCCGGCGCGGCGTGGCAAACTCCTCACGCACCGCCATAAGCTCGTCGCGGATGATGGCGAAGACGCGGGCACGCGAGCGCAGGATCTCGAGATAATCCGAAATCTCGGCACCGAGCTTGTTCAACTCGTCGGCGATTTCATCGCGTCCGAGCGCGGTAAGGCGCTGCAGGCGCAGATCGAGGATTGCGCGGGCCTGCGTATCGGAGAGCTGGTAGGTGTTGTCCTCGGCCAGCTTGTGGCGCGGATCGTCGATCAGGGCGACGAGCGGCGCGATATCGAGCGCCGGCCAATGCCGCTCCATCAACTGCTCGCGCGCCGTCGAAGGATCGGGCGCGGTGCGGATCAGATGGATGACTTCGTCGATATTGGCGACGGCGATGGCGAGGCCGACCAACACATGCGCGCGGTCGCGCGCCTTGTTGAGCAGGAAGCGCGTGCGCCGGGTCACCACTTCCTCGCGGAAGTTGATGAACGCCTGGATCAGGTCGCGCAGGTTCATCAACAGCGGCCGGCCACCCGACAGCGCAACCATGTTGACGCCGAAGGAGGTCTGCAGCGGCGAGAAGCGATAGACCTGGTTCAGCACGACATCGGCGACGGCATCGCGCTTCAGCTCGATGACGACACGCATGCCCTGACGGTCGCTCTCGTCGCGAATGTCGGAGATGCCTTCGATGCGCTTGTCGCGCACCAATTCGGCGATCTTCTCGATCATGGTCGCCTTGTTGACCTGATACGGGATCTCCGTGATGACGAGCGCCTCGCGCTCCTTGCGGATGGTCTCGACGGCCACGCGGCCGCGCATCAGCACCGAACCACGACCTTCGAGATAGGCCGAGCGGATGCCGCCCCGGCCGATGATCAGGCCGCCGGTCGGAAAGTCAGGCCCCGGCACATATTCCATCAGGCCTTCGACGGGAATGGCCGGATCGTTGATATAGGCGATGCAGGCGTCGATCACCTCGCCTAGATTATGCGGCGGGATATTGGTCGCCATGCCGACGGCGATGCCGCCGGCGCCATTGACGAGCAGGTTGGGGAAGCGGGCCGGCAGGACGACGGGCTCACGCTCGGAGCCGTCGTAATTGTCCTGGAAGTCGACCGTGTCCTTGTCGATATCGTCGAGCAGCGAGCGCGAGGGCTTGGCGAGGCGCACCTCGGTATATCGCATCGCCGCCGGGCTATCGCCGTCGACCGAGCCGAAATTGCCCTGACCGTCGACGAGCATGACGCGCATGGAGAATTCCTGCGCCATGCGGACGAGCGCGAAATAGACCGACTGGTCGCCATGCGGGTGATATTTACCGATCACGTCGCCGACGACGCGGGCCGATTTGCGGTAGGGTTTGTTCCAGTCGTAGCCCTGCTCGTTCATCGAATGCAGGATGCGGCGATGCACGGGCTTCAGGCCGTCGCGGGCATCGGGCAGCGCGCGGCTCACGATCACGCTCATGGCGTAATCGAGATAGCTGCGCTTCATCTCGTCGGTGATTGAGATGCCTTCGAACTCGGATGGCCGGCCGTCACCCGGTTCGTCGGGGCGTGGCGGCTCGTTGGGATCGGACAAGTTATGTTCCGGAATCAGTTTCTATGAACGAGCATCATAGAGCCCCCATTGTGGCGGTTCAAGGAAAGCGGCCGGAATCGGGCTCTTTCCACGGCCGATCGACCGATTATTGTTGGATGATCCGCGCATCCGGGCTCATCACGCGTTCGAACCGGCGCCCCGATGCCGCGACGGCGCGGCACTGATGGCGCGCCGGCGGGAAGACTGGCATCATCGCGTGGCCAGCCAAGCCCCGGAGTCTCCGTGCTCGACTATTTCCTGAACGCGCTCGCCACCCTCTTCGTGACGCTCGACCCAATCGGCCTTGCGCCCATCTTCATCGGCCTGACGCGGGGCATGACGTCGGCCCAGCGCCACCAGACGGCGACGCGGGCCAGCCTCACCGCCATGGCGATCCTGTTCGCCTTCGCGCTCGGCGGGCAGGGCCTGCTGACCTTCCTCGGCATATCGGTGCCGGCCTTCCGGATCGCGGGCGGTCTGCTGCTGTTCTGGATCGCCTTCGAGATGGTGTTCGAGCGACGCGACCGCCGCAAGCAGGCGAGCGCCGACCGCGCGCTGGGCGAGACGGCCGTCGTCGATGCCGATGACGTGCGCTATCTCGCCATCTTCCCGCTCGCGATCCCGCTGATCTCGGGGCCGGGCGCCATCTCGGCGACGATCTTGCTCGCCTCCTCGGCCCCCGGCACGCTCGGCCTGATCGGGCTGCTGATCATCGTCGCGGCGCTGATCGGCTCCTGCTACCTCGTCTTCCGCCTGGCCGGGCCGCTCGACCGGGCGCTCGGCGAAACAGGCCGCATCGTGCTGTCGCGCCTGCTCGGCGTGCTGCTTTCGGCGCTGGCGGTCCAGTTCGTCGCCGATGGCGTCGTGGCGATTGCGCGCGCCGCGCAGGCGGGCGGCGGATGATCAGGCCGGCAGGCATCGTTCGCCGATCCCGCCCGGGGCAATGCTAGCCGAACACCACCGCATGCATGATGCGACCGGGCAGGAAGGTGAACAGCCCGGCGACGACCAGGGCCGCCACGAACAGGATCGACATGGCCCGCTTGTGGCGATCGACCCGGTGGCGATGCGCCGCCAACACGGCGGATGGCAGCGCCAGGAGCGTGACGATCGAGAGGATATGGATCGGGCTCCACGGGCCCCAGAGCCGGATGGTGTGGATCCAGAATGAGGAGAGCGCCACTGCCGCCATCAGGAGCACCCAGCCCCAGCCGACGGCCCTGTGGGGCAGCGTGCCCTTGGGCGCCGCGAACTGGATGAGGCCAAGCGCAAAGGCCGCCATCGCCGCGAAGGCGTGGAGCTGGATGACCGGCGCGGCGTCGAGAAGTGGTTTGAGCGACATGCCCCCTCGCCTGCCCGCTATGCGAAGACGAGGCCGTCCCCAGGCCGGACAGCACCCGCGCGCGTGATCTCGGCATAGATGCCGCAATCCATATGATCAAAGGCGCGTTGCAGCGTGCCGGGAATGTCCAGGTCACGCTCCGCCGTGACGGGATCGACATTGGTCGCGACGCAGCGCCGCGTGCGCTTTACAAAGACGAGTTCGGCCTCGCCGAGGCGTGCCGCGCGACCGACAAGGTCAAGATCGGCCCAGGGGTCGAGGCCATCCAGATAGATGTTGGCGCGAAAGCGCAGCGGATCGACCGGCTGGCCGATCAGTTCGCCGAGCGCCGCGACGGAGGCCAGGTTGATGAACGAGACATAGGGCTTGCCGACATCGGAGAAGCTGTGGCCCGGCGCCGACAGCACCTTGAGCGGTCCACGCCGTTCCTCCGCCATGAAATCGCTCAGGAGCGCTTCGGTCGCCGCCTGCCCGGCCTCGGTCGAGAGATCGGCCGTGAACGGCGCGCCCGCACCTTCGATCGTCCAGCGCCCGCTCTCATGGTCGAATGTCGTATGCAGCCTGGCGAGCCGCGCATTCTTCATCAGGCAGAGAAACTTGACCTTCGGCTGGAGGGCCGGCGCGGCGGGATCGAAACCGGACGGTCCGTTCTCGATCGCATAGATTCGGTCACCCGCGATCGGCCGGCTGACGGCCAGTTCCGCCGCATCGAGCGGCTCGGGCGAGAAGCCCTTGACGGGATAGCGATAGAGGCTGGCGATCTCGGGCACGGACAATCCTCGGGCGTGGGTGACAGGCAGGATCGGCTATCGATCCGTCACGTTCAAGCGGGCAGCAACGGCTTCGGCGATGCGCCCGAAGAGCTCGTCCCAATCGCCGGCGTGGGCCTGCCGGAAGAGCTGCGCACTCGGATACCAGTGCGATCCCTCGCCCTCGGCCATCCAGCGCCATTCCGGCACCTGCTTCAGCGCCACGATGACGGGCCGGCCGAGCGCGCCGGCCAGATGCGTCACGGCCGAATCGATCGAGACGACGAGATCGAGATTTTCGATGATCGCCGCCGCCTCCATGAACGAGCCACTGCCCGTCGCATAGTCAGCCGCCGGCGACAGGACCGTCATGCCGGCCGGCAGATCGGCGAGCTGGTCGAGGCCATCATGCTTCTGCAGGCTGATCAGGGTGACGCCGGGCAGGCGCGCGAGCGGCGCAAAGGCCTTGAGCGGCACCGATCGGACGCGATCGACACGCGCATTCGGATTGCCCTGCCATGCAATGCCGATCCGGAACGATCCCTTGGCCGGCAGGCGCTCCGCCCAATCCGCGACGCGCGCGGGATCGGCCTTGAGATAGGGCACGCTTTCCGGCAACAGCCGATCACCGACACCGAGCACGAAGGGCAGGCTCATCATCGGTAGATGCACGTCATGCGCCGGAATATCGGCGCCGCGCGCAAAGGCCGTGACGCCCGGGAGCGTCGAAGCGAGATCGAGCAGGCTCGGCGGCACCTCGAGGAGAACCTTGCCGGCCCGCTCCGCCGCGAGGCCGACGAAACGGCAGAACTGGATCGTATCGCCCTGCCCCTGCTCGGCATGGATCAGCAGCGTCCTGCCGGCAATGTCGCCGCCATCCCATTCCGGCGTCGAAAGACCGCGATCCGGCCAGGAATCGACGGAACGCCGCTTCTCCAGATCGCGCCAGCCTTCGGCATATCGCCCCATGAACAGCGCCAGCGTGCCCCGGCCATAAACCGCATGTTCGTTTGCGGGATCGAGCGCGATCGCGCGGTCGTAGTCGGCCATCGCAGCCTCGGAGCGGCCGAGCAGGCGCAGCACGTTCGCGCGGTCGGCAAGCACCGCCGAATCGTCCGGCCGCAGGCGCAGTGCCGCGTCATAGTCGTCCAGCGCCTCGCCGACGCGGTCGAGTTCGCCGAGCGCATTGCCCTTGAGCGCCAGTAGTTCGGCCTCATCGACACCGGCGCGCCGCGTGCCCTCCAGCGCCTCCAGCGCCTCGGCGTCGCGGCGGAGCTTCAGCAGCGTCTTCGCCCGGTTGAGCATCACCCCGCCATCGTTCGGATTACGCAGCAGCGCCGCATCGAAGCTCGCCAATGCCTGCTCGGAGCGACCCAGATCCTGCAGCACGACGCCGCGGCTGTTCCAGATATCCGCGCTGTCGGGCGCGCGCGCCAGCGCGCGATCATAGCTCGTCAGCGCGGCGTCATGACGGCCGATCGTGCGCAACAGGCGACCGCGATTGTGCAGCACCGCGACGTGATCGGGGCGCAACGCCAGCGCACGATCATAGCTCGTCAGTGCCTCGTCGGTCCGCCCCAGCGCCGCCAGGCGGTTGCCCCGATTGTTGAAGGCCTCGACGAAATCCGGCCGCGCCGCGATGGCGCGATCATAGCTTGCGACCGCCTCCTCCTGACGGCCGAGCGCTTCGAGTGTGGTGGCGCGGTTATAATGCGCCTCGGCGAAGCGGGGATTGAGCGCGATGGCGCGGTCATAGCTCGCCAGCGCATCATCATAGCGCCTCAGCTTCTGCTGCGACGTCGCCTTGCCGTTCAGGACTTCGGGCGTGGGCTTCAGCGCCAGAGCGCGGTCGAAATTTTCGATCGCCTGCTTGTCCTGCCCGAGGCCGGACTGGATGAGCGCCATCAGATGGCGCGCGTCGAACACGTTGGGACGGGCCGAGAGCACCGACCGGCAGAGCCGCTCGGCTTCCGTCAGCCGGCCGGCATTGAAGGCCCCGACCGCCTTGGCGAAGGTGGCCTGAAGCGCCGATGGCGTCGTCGTGTTCATGATGCTGCTCGCTCCCTCACCGGCCGCATGACGGCCAGGGTGTAGGACAGCATCCCACACAGTTCCGCCTGCAACCGCGTCTTATCTAGTCGGGGCGGCTAGATCAACGCGCACTGCCACCCCGGAGAATTCGAACTCGCAACGCCGAACCTCAGACGAATTTGTCCACAGGCGGAGACAACGCACGTCGAGGTCAGCAATATGGCATTGCGTCACCAATTGGTGACGGTATGTTGGCCCTGACGATCCTCTTTTAGAAGATCGCCAGGGCCCGGGCGCGCCAGCCCGTGACTAATGGGAGACCGTCTCCGGCAAGAGGCGGTCTCCATCTCGGGCAAGTCCAATATCGCCCATCCGCCAGAACCCTGCTTCGATCATTCGGCGTTGTCCACAACTCCCGACCATCATGTCGCGGCTTCGTTCTAGGCGAGGACGTTCGCTGAGCGCGATCATGTGCCGGAGTCAGCCCGAGGTCACTGCGACGGCAGGCGTCGCAAAGTTCCAAGTTACGCGCAAATGTCCGATAGGCCGAGTATGATGCAAGGCATGCAGTCTGACCGCCCATCGTCCCGTTGCGTCCGTCGGCCGCTCACTGCAATTCAACATCGCTGTGCCACGAATGAAATAGTAGTTCATACGCAAGTTGACCTAAATCGGGTCGCCCAGCCCAGACGCGAGCGCCCGCCAGGGTTCGATCGACCAGTATGAGCCGGCCGCACCCGATGGCGACGTCAGGACGTGGAGGCGCGTCCGGCCAATGCGGTCCGGTTGCAAGCCATAGGGAATCGCGCCGGTCGGCCGTCCGAGCGCCAGGCTCGCCGCCTTCTTGCTGGTGAAGGCGAGATCTGCCGGCGCAAAATGCTCGATCTTGCGATGCAGAGCGGCCGCGTCGACCAGCGACAGGTCGATCGCGTCGTCCTGGCCGACATGCTCCTTGGCGACATCGGTGAGCCCGATACCGAAGGAGAGGACCAGCGGATATTCCGCCGGCGCCAGCAGGCGCGGCGTCAGGCCGACCGCATGAAGGGTCGGCCAGAACTTGTTGCCGGGCTTGCCATAATAGGCGCCCACCTTCGCCGACCAGGCCCCCGCGCCCGTCCCGCAGAACACGATCGCGAGCCCGGGCGCCAGCACGTCGGGAAGAATCGGCATGGCCGCGTCCGGCGCAGCGCCGGCCTAGAACGGAATATCGTCGTCGAGATCGGCGGCGTAGGACGAGGTCGTCGCCGGGGCCGGCTGGCGGCCACCGCCACGCGGGGCCTCGAGCGGGCTTGAACGGCCGAAATCGCTGCGGCCGAAATCATTGCCGCCACCCTGGCCATATTCCTCGGAATCACCGCCGGGACCCGAGCGACCGTCAAGCAGGGTCAGCTCGCCGCGGAAACGCTGCAGCACGATCTCGGTCGTATACTTCTCCTGGCCCGACTGGTCCTGCCATTTGCGCGTCTGCAGCTGGCCCTCGACATAAACCTTCGAGCCCTTCTTCAGATATTGCTCGGCGATCTTGGCGAGGTTCTCGTTGAAGATCACCACGCGATGCCACTCGGTCTTTTCCTTGCGCTCGCCACTCTGCTTGTCGCGCCAGCTCTCCGACGTCGCGATGTTGAGATTGACGACGGCGTCGCCAGAACCCATGCGCCGGATTTCGGGATCGCGCCCGAGATTGCCGACCAGAATGACCTTGTTGACGCTGCCGGCCATGTTGCCTTCCTTCTATCGCTTCAAGACGCCAAATTAGCCCGAAACCGAACGGCCCGCTGAACCCATTCGGCCTTGTCCACAAACGTTAACGCTCTCGTTCTCTTTTTGTTCTAGACAATCCGGCCTGAAATGGCAAGATCACGTCAGCAGAATCGCGACGCTTTCGCCGCCGGCCGGCTCCCCTTCTTGTCTCGGCGGCCTGATCGCTTAAATGTGAGCGTTGGCGCTCGCGCCGCCGCTTCTTCCAATGGAAATACGATTCATGGTTCAGGACGCTGACGCCCGGAAATCCGGCGCGACCTCCGGGAAGTTCATTTCCGTGCGCGGGGCGCGCGAGCATAATCTCAAGAATATCGACATCGATATTCCGAGGGATCAGCTCGTCGTCCTGACCGGCCTCTCCGGCTCCGGCAAGTCGTCGCTTGCCTTCGACACGATCTATGCCGAGGGCCAGCGTCGCTATGTCGAGAGCCTCTCGGCCTATGCCCGCCAGTTCCTGGAGATGATGCAAAAGCCCGACGTCGACCAGATCGACGGCCTGTCGCCAGCGATCTCGATCGAGCAGAAGACGACCTCGAAGAACCCGCGCTCGACCGTCGGCACGGTCACCGAGATCTACGACTATATGCGCCTGCTCTTCGCGCGCGTTGGCATTCCCTATTCGCCGGCGACCGGGCTGCCAATCGAGAGCCAGACCGTCAGCCAGATGGTCGACCGCGTCACGGCGCTGCCGGAGGGAACGCGGCTCTTTCTGCTCGCGCCGATGATCCGCGGCCGCAAGGGCGAATACAAGAAGGAGCTGGCCGAACTGCAGAAGAAGGGCTTCCAGCGCATCAAGCTCGACGGTGTCTTCTTCGAGATCGCCGACGCCCCTGCCCTCGACAAGAAGCTCAAGCACGATATCGACGTCGTGGTCGACCGCATCGTCGTGCGCGGCGATATATCCGCCCGCCTCGCCGACAGCTTCCAGACGGCGCTCGAACTCGCCGAAGGCATCGCGGTCGCCGAATTCGCCGACGAGAAGGATGAGAAGGGCAATGAACGCCGCATCCTGTTCTCGGAGAAATTCGCCTGCCCCGTCTCTGGCTTCACCATTGCCGAGATCGAGCCGCGGCTGTTCTCGTTCAACAATCCCTTCGGCGCCTGCCCGGAATGCGACGGCCTCGGCTTCGAGAAGAAGATCGACCCCGATCTCGTCGTGCCCGATGGCTCCGTCTCGCTGAAGCAGGGGGCTGTCGCGCCCTGGGCGAAATCATCCTCGCCCTATTACGCGCAGACTCTCGAGGCGATCGCGCTGCATTACGGCTTCTCGATGAACGACCCCTGGGACGATATCCCCGAGGCGGCCAAGAATGCCATTCTGCACGGGACCGGCAAGGAGAAGATCGCCTTCGTCTTCGACGACGGCACGCGCGCCTATCGCACGGAGAAGACCTTCGAGGGCGTCGTCACCAATCTCGAGCGGCGCTGGCGCGAGACGGAATCGAACTGGGCGCGCGAGGAGATCGAGCGCTACCAGGCCTCGACACCGTGCAAGGTCTGCGGCGGCACGCGGCTGAAGCCCGAGGCGCTGGCGGTCAAGATCGCCGGGCTCCATATCGCGCAGATCTCGGAAATGCCGATCCGCAAGGCATCCGCCTGGTTCGAGGCGCTCCCGGCGCAACTGAACGACAAGCAGAACGAGATCGCGGTCCGCATCCTGAAGGAGATCCGCGAACGCCTCTCCTTCCTGATCGATGTCGGGCTCGACTATCTGATGATGTCGCGCAATTCCGGCACGCTCTCCGGCGGCGAAAGCCAGCGCATCCGCCTCGCCTCGCAGATCGGCTCGGGCCTGACGGGCGTGCTCTATGTGCTCGACGAGCCCTCGATCGGCCTGCACCAGCGCGACAATGACCGCCTGCTCGAAACGCTGCGGCACTTGCGCGACATCGGCAATACGGTCCTTGTGGTCGAGCATGACGAGGATGCGATCATGACGGCGGATTACGTCGTCGATGTCGGCCCGGCGGCGGGCGTGCATGGCGGGCAGATCATCGCCAAGGGCACGCCGGCCGAGATCATGGCCAATCCCGCCTCGCTGACCGGCAAGTATCTGACCGGCGAGCTCTCCGTTCCCGTGCCTTCGAGCCGGCGCCCGATCTCGAAGACCAAGAAGATCCGCGTCGTCGGCGCGCGCGGCAATAATCTGAAGAATGTTTCGGCCGATATCCCGCTCGGCACGTTTACCTGCGTCACCGGCGTCTCGGGGGGCGGCAAGTCGACCTTCCTGATCGATACGCTCTATGCGGCGGTCGCGCGGCGGCTGAACGGCGCCCATATCCATCCGGCCGAGCACGACCGGATCGAAGGCCTTGAGTTCATCGACAAGATCATCGACATCGACCAGTCGCCGATCGGCCGCACGCCGCGCTCGAATCCCGCGACCTATACCGGCGCGTTCACGCCGATCCGCGAATGGTTCGCCGGCCTGCCGGAGGCCAAGGCGCGCGGCTATGGGCCGGGGCGCTTCTCGTTCAACGTCAAGGGCGGGCGCTGCGAGGCCTGCCAGGGCGACGGCGTCATCAAGATCGAGATGCACTTCCTGCCGGACGTCTATGTCACCTGCGAGGTCTGCAAGGGCAAGCGCTACAGCCGCGAAACGCTGGATGTGAAGTTCAAGCAGAAATCGATCGCCGACGTGCTCGACATGACCGTCGAGGAGGCGCGCGATTTCTTCCAGGCCGTGCCCGGCATTCGCGACAAGATGGAGACGCTGGACGAGGTCGGCCTCGGCTATGTGAAGGTCGGCCAGCAGGCGACGACGCTCTCTGGCGGCGAGGCGCAGCGCGTCAAGCTCGCCAAGGAACTGTCGCGCCGCGCCACCGGCAAGACGCTCTACATCCTCGACGAGCCGACCACGGGCCTGCATTTCCACGACGTCGCCAAGCTGATGGAGGTGCTGCATTCGCTGGTCGACCAGGGCAATACGGTCGTGGTCATCGAGCACAATCTCGAAGTGATCAAGACGGCGGACTGGATCATCGATCTCGGTCCCGAAGGCGGCGATGGCGGCGGCGAAATCGTCGCCGAGGGCCGGCCGGAGGATATCGTCAAGGTCGCGGCGAGCTATACTGGCCGCTTCCTGAAGCCGGTGCTCGACAAGGCGAAGATGGCCTCGAAGCGGCGCAAGGTCGAGGCGGCGGAGTAGTCCGTCTCGTTTGGCTTCAGTGGATGATGACGCGATCGCGCCCATTCCGCTTGGCGGAGGCAAGCGCAGTGTCGGCGGCGCGGAACGCCTCGACGATCGGTAAGTCGTCCTGCCAAACGGCGATGCCCGCGCTGAGCGTCACCATGCCAGCCACGGGGTGTGACGAGGCGCTGACGATCTGGCGGACGCGATCCGCCAGGGCCGCGGCGCTCGGCAAGGAGCCGCCCGGCATGATGACGAGGAACTCCTCGCCGCCCCAGCGCCCGACAATGTCGCCGCCATGCAGCTGGCTCTTGATCAACTGGGCGGTGGAGAACAGCACCTCGTCGCCGACGAGATGGCCGAAGCGGTCGTTGATCGACTTGAAATGATCGATGTCGAAGAGAATCAGCGAGGCGCGCTCGCTCGGGACTGCCGATTCCGAAGCGAGCCATTGTTCCAGCCCGCGACGGTTGGCGATGCCGGTCAACGGGTCGGTATTGGCGGCATCCTCCATCAGCCGCGCATGGCTCGCAACGCGCTCGAATTCCTGCCGCAGCGCCGTCACCAGCGAAAGGCAGAGCAGCACGAGCATGTGGCAGCCCACAGCATTGGCCAGCAGCAACTGGACTCCGACGCTCGCGACGCCTTTGCTGTGAACCAGGAACGCGCCGCCGAGGACGATCAGTGAGATCGCGAATGTGCCCCATGTCGCGATGATGGCGCGCCGGCGGGGAAAGAACACGAAGGCCGCGACATAGATGACCGGCATCCAGAGCAGAGTGTTGGCAACCGTATAGATGTTCCCGGCGCCGCCGCCGAAGCCGATCACGGCGATGAGCAGCAGCATGTAGATCGCAACGCCGAGGAAGCAGGCGAGTTCGAGGGCGGCTTCGAACTGCGGCAGGGCCAGCATGATGGCGAGGCTCGCCGCGAGGAAGCCGATCACCACGGGATAGGCATGGCTATCGAAGGGCAGGATGATGCCCGCGGCGCTTTCAGCCCACCAGAGCGCTGAAAAGACCAGAACGCCGCCGGCGATGAAGAGCCGGATGATCCGTTTTCGTCGCACAGCCAACCTCGCCCGCATCGCGCCTCATCGCCAAATGCAACAGCGGCCCGATCGCCCCCGCACGCGCGCAAAGTAAGGCCCAACGGTTAAGCATTGTTCCAGCCCGACATGCCGCAATAGACTCAAATGGCTGGCCTTCACGCCGGGTCGCTTCGACTCGCGGAATTCATGCAGGAGATCAGGAGTGGATAGTCTTGCGCATCACGATGCAGTCAAAGACGCCGTGGATGCCGCGACGCCCTTGTTGTTGATGCCCAGGGCAAGAGGTCAGCATCGACACCATTGCTCACACGGCGGCATGACAGACCCTGAACTGCTCGACGGCCAATGCTGCTGTGGGCAGAACCCGCAGCTTGCAGGAATGCGACCAGGGCAGACGGGTCCGTTCCGTGTCTCTCACCGGATCGCGGGCAGCGATCGAGCGCATCTCAATTCCGCCCATTCCGATCTTGCAGGCCGCTCTCCCCCAACTCATCCACAGGGGCTGTTGACGCGCCCGATTGGCTGCGATAGGAGAACGCCCACGGAACGCTGCTTCACGGAGCGACACCGTCTCGGAAATCACACGCTAAGGCGCTGATTTTCTTGGGGAATAGTTTAATGGTAGAACAGCGGACTCTGACTCCGCTAGTCTTGGTTCGAATCCAGGTTCCCCAGCCACTCTCTTCAAAAACCAGATACTGCTCGTTCTGAGCCGGTCAGTCGGCTGCAGCGGGAATCCGGCAATCGCTCAGATAGAGGCGGCCTGAGCCCGTTTGTTTCGGCGGCTGTGTTTGTCTGACGCGCTGTTATTCCGCGCAATCGAACGTCGAATCGACGAGCCCGCGAATCCGATTGGCAGGCGCCAAAGCGGTCCAGGCCGCCTCGCCCGGATATTCTGACGCATCTCTCCCGCCAGGCTGGCGTGAGAGATGCGTTATAGCGTCAGTCTCAGAGCCGATAGAGGATCTGGTCGGTCCAGAAGCGTTCGAGGCGCTGGAGGGATTTGTTGAGGAGCTGGAAGTCGTCGATCTGGATGCCGCCGACCTGCTGGATCGACTTGATGTGCCGTTCGTAGAGATTGCCGACGACGTCGGCGATTTCCTGGCCCTTCGGCGTCAGGCTGACGCGCACCGAGCGGCGGTCCATGCGGGAGCGCTGGTGATGGATGTAGCCCATCTCGACCAGCTTCTTCAGATTGTACGAGACGTTCGAGCCAAGATAATAGCCGCGGGTGCGAAGCTCGCCCGCCGTCAATTCGGCGTCGCCAATGTTGAACAGGAGCAGCGCCTGCACGCTGTTCACGTCGGAACGACCAGCGCGGTCGAACTCGTCCTTGATCACATCCAGCAGACGGCGATGAAGGCGCTCCACCAACGTCAGCGCTTCCATGTAGAGCGGCTTCAGTTCTGGCGCCGTCTGCGGTTGATTGAGCGATTCCACTGCCCGCTTCGCGTTGATCATCTTGTAAGCCTCTCTGTTACGCCGCGGGTATTCTTCCCGCCTGATGAGAACGCACCTTAGAGAGCCGATTTGAAGATCGCCTTAAACAGCACGCTTAACGTAGGCTTACCTGCGCTTTCCGAATTCGAAACGATTCTTATCGTTAAAAACTTGCTATCCGCCGCGCACAGCAAATCGCAAACCAACGCCCTCAGCGTGGGTTGGCGTCGAAACGTTTCTCCATGACGAGCAGCGCGACGAAGACACAGAGCGAGATCGTCTGAAACCCGACAAGGATCGGGTAGAAGCCGAAACGCTCGGCAAAAACGGTATGCATGGCGAGTTCAAATATCGTCACATATATCCAAAGTACATTGCCCCAGCTGACGCGCATCCAGAGGCCAACTGCAGCCACGAGATCTATGACACCCAGATGGATGGTGACGAAGCGCCAGGCGCTGTTCATCGTCTGCAGGTTCCAGCCGTCCTCCTCGAAGACGCCGACGATGAAGAGCCAGTGCCTGAGGCCGAGAACGATCAGCACCAGCGCGATGCCGCGCAGATAGATGGTCAGGGCGAGCGCATAGGGGTTGTCCGGCTCGCTCGGAAGCTGGGTGACCTCGCTGTCGATCATGGCAGGGTAAAATCTCCGTCCGAGGGCACGCCGAAATGAGCTTCGATCACGCGTGGGTCGACCGCCGAAAGCGTATCCGGCCGCCAGCGCGGCGCCTTGTCCTTGTCGACCAGGGCAGCGCGGACGCCTTCATAGAAATCATGGCCGTCGAGAATCTGGCTGGCGATGCGATAGTCGAGACGGATGCAATCGTCAAAGTCGAGCGTGCGTGCGGCCCGGATCTGCTTCAGCGCAATGACGAGGCTGGTCGGAGATTTGGCGCGGATATCGGCCGCGGTCCGCTCGGCCCAGGGCGCGTGCGGCCCTTCGGCCTCGTCGAGCCGCGAGAGGATGGTCTCGACCGTTCCCGTGCCGAAGATCGCGGCGATCGGATCGTTGAGCTCGCGCAGCGTCTCGGGAGCGACCGGGCCGTGCAGGAATGGCGCGAGCGCGCGATCGGCATCGTCGCCCTCCGCCAGCGCGTCGACGATCGCATCAAAGTTCGCCGCCGGCGCCGCATGGGTGGCGATGCCGGCATGGAGACAATCGCCTCGGCCGAGCCGGGCTGCGGCGAGCGCCGCATAGAGGCCGCTCTCCCCCGGCATGCGCGCCAACAAATAGCTCGATCCGACATCGGGAAAGAAGCCGATGCCGGTCTCCGGCATCGAGAATACGGCATTCTCGGCAAAGACGCGGTGGGAACCGTGCGCCGAAATACCGACACCGCCCCCCATGACGAAACCGTCGACGAGCGCGACATAGGGCTTGGGAAAATGCTTGATTGCCGCGTTCAGGCGATACTCGTCGCGGAAGAAGGCGGCCGGCGACGGGCCGGCGCGACCAGCCTCATAGGCGGCGCGGACATCGCCGCCGGCGCAGAAGGCGCGCCCTGCACCGCGCACCACCACCACGCCGATCGCGGGGTCGTCGCGCCAGATGGCGAGATGCTCGGCCATGAGCATGACCATGTCATAGGACAGCGCATTGAGCGCCTTGGGGCGATTGAGCGTGACGAGCCCGGCCCGACCTTTCCGGTCGAACAGGATTTCCGGTTCCGACGCCATGCTGCCCTCCTGAAGATCGCGCCGATGGTAGGCCGCAAGGGCGCTGCGGCAAGCCCGCATCGCCGAAAGTCCCCACCTCATTTCGCATTAGCGTCGTGCATGCCGATCTATGCTGGCAAGAAACGCCAGCCTTGGTTATCATTACACGCCATGACAACACATTGTACCAATGCCATAGCCGGACCGGAGCCCGAGCGAGCGCCCTCGCCCGCGGCCGATCCCCAGTCCTCCGACGAACCTTATTGTCCCGGCAGGGCGGCCCGTTAGGACCATCATGCCCTGGGGAGACATCCTGATTATCGCCGTGCTGATCGCCTGCAATGCATTCTTTGCGTTGTCGGAGATCGCTGTTGTTTCATCGCGCCCCGCTCGCCTGCAATCGATGGCGAACGAGGGCATACGCGGCGCCGCGGGCGCGCTGCGGCTCGCCGAGGACCCGACAGGCTTCCTCTCGGCCGTGCAGATCGGCATCACGCTGGTGGCGATCCTCTCGGGCGCCTATGGCGAGGCCGAGCTCGCCACGCCGCTGACCGCGTTCCTCACCGAAGCGTTTCCCCAGCTCGCACGCAACGCATCGTCGATCGCCACCGTGACGGTGGTGTTCGGCCTCGCCTATTTCTCGCTGATCTGCGGCGAGCTCGTGCCGAAGCGCCTCGCGCTCACCAATCCCGAGCGGGTCGCCTGCCTTGTCGCGGGCCCGGTCGGCATCATCGCGCGGGTCGCGCTGCCGATCGTCTGGTTCCTGCGCCTGTCAACCGATACGATCCTGCGCCTGCTCGGCAAGAGCAAGAACGATGATCGCGGCGTGACCGAGGAAGAGGTCAAGTCGCTGATCGCCGAAGGCACCGAATCCGGCGTGTTCCATCAGGCCGAGCGCGACATGATCGAAGGCGTCATCCGTGTCGCCGACCGCTCCGTCCGTACGATCATGGTGGCGCGGCCCGACGTCGTCTGGCTCGATGCCGACGACCCGCCAGCCGATGTCGCGGCGACGATCCTCGCCTCGGGCCATACGCGCTTTCCCGTCAGCAAGGGCGAGATCGACGCGGTGCTCGGCATCGTCCACGCCAAGGACCTGCTGTCGCAGATCCATAAGGGCCAGGAGATCGACCTCTCGACCGTGCTGCGCGAGCCGCTCTATGTCGACGAGCGCATGCCGATCCTGAAGCTGCTCGACCGCTTCAAGAGCTCGAACGTCCATATGGCGGTCGTCCTCGACGAGTATGGTTCGTTCCAGGGCGTCGCGACGCCGATGGACATCCTCACCGCGATCGCCGGCGACATGCCGGAGCGCGCGGGCGACGAGGAGCCCGACGCCATCCAGCGCGACGACGGCTCATGGCTGATCGACGGCAGCGCGACGATCGACGTCGTCGAGCGGACGCTCGGCCTGAAGGGGCTCGCCAAGGACGAGGATTTCGCGACCATCGCCGGCTTCATGCTGCACAATCTCGGCCATATCCCGAAGCCGGGCGAGCATTTCACGCATGAGGGCTGGTGCTTCGAGGTGGTCGATCTCGACGGGCGCCGTATCGACAAGGTTCTGGTCGAAAAGCGCGACGAATAGGCCAAGCCCTGACACAGGCGGTCGGACCCAACGATCCGATCGCCTGATGGGTCAGACCACCGTCAGGCGTCCACCGACGAAGCAGTACATTTCCTCATGCTTGACGGCGAGCGGGCTGCCCGGTCGCGCAATGTGCGGCTCGAAGGTGAAATAGTCGACGCTGCCGAGCGGGCGCTGGTTTGCTTCATCGATCGAGATGAATGCCGAGACCGAGGTCTCGATGCTGTGGCCGTAATTGGAGAGCAGGTCGAGATTCTCGAAGCCCGCCGCGCGCACCGTCGATTCTGCTGCAAGATAAGCGTCGCGAAAGGTCATTTCCGGATGCGCGCTCTCGATGAGCGCCGCATGCAGCGCCTGCTCCAGAGCCATGGCCGCTGCCGCCTCGGCGCCAGCTTCATCGGCGGTCACGAGTTGGCCGCCCCGCAGGAAATAGGTCCTCGCGCTGTCGCCGAAACAGTCGCCAATGCGCGGTCCGACATCGATGGTGACGGTCTCGTCTTCCGCGAATGGCGTGGCGGAGGGCGCATAGCTCGAATCGAACACGGACAGGCGCAGCCGGTCGCCCGAAAGGACGATGGCCGGCGTATTGCCCCAATAGCCCGATGCGCCCGCCTCCAGCATCAATCGGTGACAGGCTTCATGCAGCGTGCGCTCCGAGGCGCCGGGCACGATGTACTGTCCGATATCGACCAGCACGCGACGCGCAATATCCTGCGCGGCATTGTAGGTGGTCCATGCCCGAGGCGTTCCCGAATTCATCAATCAGCCTCGATCCCCGGATAGCGATGCATGTGGGTGCACTGTGGCAGCCCATCGCGATGAGCCTAGATATGAGGATCGAGGGTTGGCGGGCGATTTGCAAACCCTAACCGCCCCATGTTTCGGATCATGGACAGGTGCTTCCGCCAACAAGGTGCGGACGCCGCGACAGCACGGCGCTTGCCATGACAAAAGCTGGTGCTAACGTCCGCCGCGCCGCGACAGCGAGGATGCCATGAACAATCACACGCCCTACCCCAAGCACGACATGGACGCCATTCTCGGCGGCCGCCGGTTACGCCGCAATCGCCGCGCAGACTGGTCGAGACGGCTCGTGCGCGAAACCAAGCTCACCGTGGACGATCTGATCTGGCCGATCTTCCTCGTCGATGGCACCAATGTCCGCCAGGACGTCGCCTCTTTGCCGGGCGTGCAGCGCCTTTCGGTCGACCAGGCGGTGATCGAGGCGGAGCGCGCGGCGGGATATGGCATTCCGGCGCTGGCGCTCTTCCCTTTCACCGAGCCGTCGCTGCGCGATCCCTCGGGCAGCGAAGCGCTCAATCCGGATAATCTCGTCTGCCAGGCCTGCCGGGCCATCAAGGCGGCCGTGCCGGAAATCGGCCTCATCACCGACGTCGCGCTCGATCCTTATACGAGCCACGGTCATGACGGCGTCATGAGCGGCCATGTGATCCTGAACGACGAGAGCGTCGCGGTCCTCGTCGGCCAGGCCCTGAACCAGGCTGCGGCCGGCGCGGATGTCATCGCGCCCTCCGACATGATGGATGGCCGCGTCGGCGCCATCCGCCAGGCGCTCGACGACCAGGACATGACCGACACGCAGATCATGGCCTATTCGGCGAAATACGCCTCGGCCTTCTACGGCCCGTTCCGCGATGCGATCGGCACATCGAAGACGCTCATCGGCGACAAGCGGACCTACCAGATGGATTTCGGCAATAGCGACGAGGCGATCCGCGAGGTCGAGCTCGATATCGCCGAAGGCGCCGACATGATCATGGTCAAGCCGGGCATGCCCTATCTCGACATCGTCCGCCGTGTGAAGGACGAGTTCGCGATGCCGACCTTCGTCTACCAGGTGTCGGGCGAGTACGCGATGATCCAGGCGGCGGCGCAAAATGGCTGGATCGATGGCGACCGCGCTATCATCGAGGCGCTCTCCGCCTTCAAGCGCGCTGGCGCCGACGGCATCCTGACCTATTTCGCCCCGCTCGTCGCGCCCATGCTCAGCCGCTGAGCCACGTCCTCATGGCCCGCGCAGCATGAACGTCCGGGCCCGATCCGTCCTCGCGGCAGGGCTTGCGCTCTGCCTCGGCCTGTTGCTTTCGGGCTGCAGCCGCATCGACCGCGATCAGGCGCAAATCTGCGTGGCTGTCGCGACCGCCATAGCGCCGGAAGGTGCTCGCGTTTCGATCGACTCAGTCGAGCCGCTGTCGGGCGTTGCCCACGCCTTGCGTGTTCTCTTCACGGCCGGCGACGGCGGCCCGCGATTCTTCGTCGATTGCGGCTTCTCGGGCGGACCGCTCGAAGCCGGCCGAACCGATCTTGCCGCCGTTCGCGGCTATGACGGCATGATGCCGGATCGCCGGTTCTTCCTGCTGAAACGCTGGTTCATCGACGAGCCCGGCGCAGTCGCCGCCGCCGTCCGGGAAACCGATTGGACCCCGCCAAACGCGGCAATCCTTCCCCTGGATCTGCCGAAGTCGGTCGGGTTCGCTTTGCAGCAGCTCACCAATACGCTGAACATCGCCGCGCTCTATGCCCCGCTCGCGCTGGCCTATGCTCTGATCTACGGGCTGATCGGCCGCATCAACATGGCGTTTGGCGAGATCGCGATGATCGGCGCCTTCGGGGCGATCTTCGGGATTGAGACGGCCATTGGCGCACGGCTGCCCGGGCTAGGGCTGGCGCTCGGCATGGCACTTGTCGTCGCGCTTTCGCTGGCAGCACTCTGGGGCTGGTTTGTCGGCCGTGCCGTTGTGTTGCCGCTGGCTGCCGCGCCCAGCCGGCCGTTCATCGTGGCGACGTTCGGACTGGCGCTCGCGCTTTCCGAGGGCCTGCGCCTCAGCCAAGGGTCGCGCGACATCTGGCTCCAGCCAATCCTCGGAACGCCGATTACCCTCGCGGGCGGCCCCTTTCCGGTCATGGTGACCGAGATGCGCCTCCTGATCATTCTCGGCGCCGCGCTGATCCTGCCGGCCGTGCTGATCCTCATGAAGCGCTCCGCCTTCGGCCGCGCCTGGCGCGCCGTCGCCGATGACGCTCTGATGGCGCGTCTCTCCGGCGTCGATCCGGTCGCCGTCACGGGCTTGACCTTCGTCCTCGCCTCCGCCCTGGCCGGGCTCGCCGGCGCGGTGCTGGCGCTCAGCTATGGCGGCATGACCTACACGATGGGCTTGATGATCGGACTGAAGGCGCTGCTCGCGAGCCTAGTCGGCGGCGCCGGGTCGCTCATGGGCGCAATTCTCGGCGCGATCCTGATCGCCGTGCTGGAAACGGGCTGGTCGGCCTATTTCGACGCGAGCCAGCGCGATATCGTGGTACTCGGCGTCATCACGATCCTGTTCCTGTTGCGGCCGAACGGCCTGCTCGGCCGTGGCCGCACAATCGAGGAAGGCCGGATCATCCGCCTGTCGTGACGTCTGGAGATTGCAATGAACGAAACGGCCTTGCCGCCCCTTCCGACGATCGACGACATACGCGATGCCGCGCGGCTGATCGAGGGCGAGGTGTTGAAGACCCCGCTCCTGCCAGCGCCGCGCCTCTCGCAGCTGACCGGCGCGACGGTCACGGTGAAATACGAAAACCTTCAGGTCACCTCCTCCTTCAAGGAGCGTGGCGCGCTGGTGAAGCTGCTCTCGCTGAGCGCGGATGAACGGCGCCATGGCGTCGTCGCCATGTCGGCTGGCAATCACGCGCAGGCCGTCGCCTATCATGCCGAGCGGCTGAAGATCCCCGCCACGATCGTCATGCCGCGGTCCACACCCTTCGTGAAGATCGAGGCGACGCGCTCATTCGGCGCCAGGGTCGTGGTCGAGGGCGAGACACTGGCGGAATCGCAGGCGATCGCGAACGAGATCGGGGAGACGACCGGCGCGATCTGGGTCCACCCCTATGACGATCCGCATGTCATTCGCGGCCAGGGCACGATCGCGCTGGAAATGATCGAGGCCGGTCCGCCGCTCGATGTTCTCGTCGTGCCCATCGGCGGCGGCGGCCTGATCGGCGGCATGGCGATCGCGACCAAGGCGCTTTCGCCCCGGACCAAGGTCATCGGCGTCGAGACGGAGCTTTATCCATCCATGCGCGCCGCTCTCGACGGCCGGGTCGAGGAATGCGGCGGCAATACGCTCGCCGAAGGCATCGCGGTCAAGAATGTCGGCCGCCTGACGCTGGAGATTGCGCGGCGCTATGTCGACGACGTGCTCCTCGTGCCCGAGAGCGCCATCGAGCGTGCGGTCAACGCCTATCTGACACTGCAGAAGACCATGGCGGAGGGCGCGGGCGCAGCCGGCCTCGCGGCGCTGCTCGCCTTCCCCGAGCGTTTCGCTGGCCAACGCGTCGGCCTCGTCCTCTCCGGTGGCAATATTGACCCGCGCATCGCGGCCTCGATCATGGTGCGCGAACTCGCCCGCGCCGAGCGGATCATCTCCTTCCGCCTGAGCATCCCCGACCGGCCAGGCATATTGGCCGACATCGCCACCATCATCGGCCGTGGCGGCGGCAATATTCTCGAGGTCCTGCACCACCGCCGGCTTCTCAGCGTGCCGGCCAAGGGCGCCAGCGTCGACATCACGATTGAGACCCACGGACCCGACCACGGCCGTGAAATCGAGGCGGCACTGGCGGAGCGCGGCTATATCGTCCACCGCCTCGAGGCCCCCTGAGCCCCGATGCTGGCGAAAGTTCTTGAAATGAACGGCCGCTGCTCACATTTCTGAGAGCAGTGAGATGGGCGGTTCGCACGCGCGCCGAACCAGCAGCGTGCAGGGGTAATTCGACGATGACGCAGTATGACGTGAGCTATAGCGCCTACGGTGCCGCGTTCGATCCATTCCGCGAGCCGGAGCTGTTCAGCGGCGTGCTTTCGAAGCGGGTTCTGGCCTTTATCGTCGATGCCATACTGGTGGGTCTGTTCCTTCTGCTCGCTTCCGTCGTGATCTTCGCGCTGGGCGTCGTCACGCTCGGCATTGGCTGGTTCCTCTTTGCGCTGCCGCTCTTCGCGATCGTTGCCGTGCTCTATGTGGCCTTGACGCTGGGCGGCCCGAACGCGGGTACGCCCGGCATGCGGCTCGCCGGCCTCCAGATCCGCAGCATGTCGGGCGAGCGGATCGGCTTCATCATTGCCGCCGCGCACGCATTGCTGTTCTGGTTCTCATTGTCCTTCCTGACGCCGCTGGTGCTGATTGTCGGCCTGTTCTCCAATCGCAAGCGCCTGCTGCACGACATCCTGCTCGGCACCGTCATCATGAATGCCGATCCCTTGATCCGCACGCGGCGCTGAGGATGCAATTTCCGCTTTCGACATCGGCGGCGGGCTATTAACCTGACTAAGAGTTGAGGCCTGTCGACCAGCGGATTGATGACACAGCATTCGACCGAGACGCCGCAGTTCTTCCTGACCGCGCCATCCCCCTGCCCCTATCTCCCGGGGCAGATGGAGCGAAAGGTCTTCACGCATCTCGTTGGCGATCGCGCCTCGGCGCTCAATGAAATCCTGACGCAGGGCGGCTTCCGGCGCAGCCAGAACATCGCCTATCGGCCAGCCTGCGAGACGTGCAAGGCCTGCGTCTCGGTGCGCGTTCCCGTCGAGCGCTTCATCGTCACCAAGGGCTTCCGGCGCATCATCGAGAAGAACCGCGACCTAGTCGGCACGCGGGTCGATCCCGCCCCCACCTCCGAGCAGTATTCGCTTTTCCGCGCCTATCTCGACGCGCGCCATTCCGATGGCGGCATGGCCGACATGACGGTGCTCGACTATGCGATGATGGTCGAGGACACGCATGTCGACACCATGCTCGTCGAGTATCGCTTCCGCGGACCGGATTCAGCCATCACGGGGCAGGGCGACGGGCCGCTGATCGCGACCGCCCTCACCGATCTGCTCTCAGACGGGCTGTCGATGGTCTATTCGTTCTACGAGCCGGACTATCTCGATCGCTCGCTCGGCACGATGATGATCCTCGATCACATCACCCGCGCCCGGAAGATGGGCCTGCCCTATGTCTATCTCGGCTATTGGGTGAACGGCTCGCGCAAGATGGGCTACAAGGCGCGCTTCCAGCCGCAGGAGCATCTCGGCGCCCGGGGCTGGGAACCGATGCCCTGAAAATATCAGGCTCGGATTGGTCTCTGCGACGACTCCCCGCGCAGCGTGATTACGGGTGTTGAAACAGCCGGCGGATCGGGCCGGTCAGGCACCACCCTGCCGATGCCAGCAAAACCCTCGCCGGCTATTCGTCACAGGCCACGCCGACACCTTGAGAGGATGTCATCGACGACGCTCATCAGCGGGGCGGTCGCGTCGATGGCCGTCGCAGTTGCCGGCACGTTGTCCTGCGCCCCGTGCAACAGCCGGATGAATGCTCGCTGCTCCGGCGTGCCGCCAAACTCATCATGCGGTCGGTCGGCCAGCCGGCTTTCCAATGTGTCGGGGTCAATGCTGAGGACGAAGACATCGTCGAACCAGCCGATGAAGCGATGGAAGTTCCGGGAGCCACCGCAGAAGAACGTGATCGGATGGCTCTGATCCGCAACCAGCGACCGGACCTTGTCGACATCCCAAATATGATGCCTGTGTTCGAAGGCGACATCGCCGCCTGATCCGTCACGCGCGGCAGAACTGAGCGGCTCGCCCGTTTCCGGATCGCCCTGATAGGCCAGTTCGCGGTCGCCATGGACGACATGATGGCCGCGCCGTTGCAGTTCTGATGCAACCGATGTCTTGCCGGACCCGGAAACACCCTCGATCAGATAGTTCCTGACGCCCATCGAGATTCAGAGCGGCGGCGTGCCGAAGCTGTTGGACTTCGGGAAACGATCCGGCGGCAGGCGGCCTGCCTGGCCGCGCTCGGCGATGAAGTCCTTCAACTCTTCCGCTGTGCGCGTGTAGTTGCGGCCCGACGAATCGACCCATGTCAGGCCGTCCGCCCGCGTGAAGACGCGAATGTCGGCCGGGCCGCCATCCTTGTAGCGCTGGAGGCGAACACCCTTGCCGCGCGTCATTTCCGGGATCTGCTCGAGCGGGAAGATCAGGAATTTGCGGTTCTCGCCGATGACGGCGACCAGATCGCCCGCGGCCTCGACGCAGAGCTTCGCTTCCTCGGTGCCGTCGACGTTCAGGACCTGCTTGCCCTTGCGCGTATTGGCGATCACCTCGGTCTCGGGCACGACGAAGCCACGCCCCTCGGTGGAAGCGAGCAGCAGCTTGCGGCCGGGCTTGTGCACGAAGACCGTGACGATGTCCTGGTCGTTTTCCATGTCGACCATCAGGCGGATCGGCTCGCCATGGCCGCGGCCGCCCGGCAGCTTGTCGGCGCCGAGCGTGTAGAACTTGCCGCCGGTCGAGAACACCAGCAGCTTGTCCGTCGTCTCCGCGTGGAGCGCGATCTTGAGCTGGTCGTCGGTCTTGAACGTCAGCGTAGCGAAATCGCTGACATGGCCCTTCAGCGCACGAATCCAGCCCTTCTCCGAGACGATCACGGTGATCGGCTCGCGCTCGATCATCGATTGCTGGATATCGGCCACGTCGTGCTCGGGCGCGTCGGCAAAGCCCGAGCGGCGCTTGCCGAGCGGTGTCTCCGGGCCGAACGTCTTGCGGATCTCGCCGATCTGCCAGGCGATGGTCTGCCATTGTTTCGGCTCGGATGCGAGCAACGCCTCGATCTGCGCCATCTCCTCGGAGAGGTTCGCATGCTCGCGGCGAAGCTCCATCTCCTCGAGCTTGCGCAGGGAGCGCAGCCTCATGTTGAGGATCGCCTCGGCCTGCACGTCGGTGAGCTCGAAGGTCCGCATCAGTTCGGCCTTCGGCTCATCCTCCTCGCGGATGATCCGGATCACCTCGTCGAGATTGAGATAAGCGATGATGTAGCCGCCGAGGATCTCCAGCCGGCGGCGGATCTGATCCAGGCGGAACTCGGAACGGCGCAGCAGGACTTCGCGCCGATGGTCGAGCCATTCGCGCAGCACCTCGCCAAGGCTCATCACCTTCGGCACGACGCCCTTGGAGAGGACGTTCATGTTGAGCGAGATGCGGCTTTCCAGATCGCTCATCTTGAAGAGCGATTCCATGAGCAGCGCCGCATCGACGGTGCGCGCACGCGGCTCCAGCACGATGCGGACATCCTCGGTGGATTCGTCGCGGACATCGGCGAGCAAGGGTACGCGGCGCGTCTGGACCAGTTCGGCCAGTTTCTCGATCAGGCGCGATTTCTGCACCTGATACGGGATCTCGGTCACGACGATCAGATAGGTGCCGCGGCCCTGATCCTCGACATGCCAGCGCGCGCGGACGCGGAAACCGCCCCTGCCCGTCCGGTAGGATTCGAGAATGGACGAACGGCTCTCGACGATCAGTCCGCCAGTCGGGAAGTCCGGGCCCTGAATGTGCTTGACCAGTTCCTCGACCGGCGCATCGGGCTGCTTGATCAAAAGAAGCGCCGCGTCGCAGATCTCCGCCACATTATGCGGCGGGATCGAGGTCGCCATGCCGACGGCAATGCCGGAAGAACCATTGGCGAGCAGGTTCGGGAAATTGCCGGGGAGCACGATCGGTTCGCGCTCTTCGCCGTCATAGGTCTCGCGGAAATCGACGGCGTTCTCGTCGATGCCTTCGAGCAGCAGCGCCGCGACCTCGGTCATCCGCGCTTCGGTGTAGCGCATCGCGGCGGCGCCATCGCCGTCTATGTTGCCGAAATTGCCCTGCCCGTCGACGAGCGGAAAGCGAACGGCGAAATCCTGCGCCAGGCGGACCAGCGCATCATAGACGGACTGGTCGCCATGCGGGTGATACTTGCCGATGACGTCGCCGACGACACGGGCGGACTTCTTGAAGCCCGTATTCGGATCAAGCCGGAGTTGCCGCATCGCATAGAGGATGCGGCGATGAACCGGCTTCAGCCCGTCGCGCGCATCGGGCAATGCCCGATGCATGATCGTCGACAGCGCATAAGCGAGATAGCGCTCCTCGAGCGCCTCGCGAAGGTTGATGCTCTCAATGTCGCCGCCCGACGGCGGAATCAGCGCTTTTCCCATGACCAAGGGAAGTACAAGCCGATTGCCGCCGAATCAAGGAAAGCTGCGATTAGCCTGTTCACGCCGGCTTGTGGTGGGCGTGCCAATGCCAGGCGATGTCGATCCGGCGCGGGATCCAGACCTTCTCCTTCGACGCGACATAGTCGACGAAGCGGGCAAGGGCCGCGGCGCGTCCGGGGCGACCAACGAGACGGCAATGCAGGCCGACGCTCATCATCTTCGGCGAGCCCTCCTCGCCCTCCTGATAGAGGACGTCGAAGGTGTCTTTCAGATAGGTGAAGAACTGATCGCCCGAATTGAAGCCCTGCGGCGTGGCAAAGCGCATGTCATTCGCCTCGAGCGTATAGGGGATGATCAGGTGCGGCCCGTTCGGTCCTTCAACCCAATAGGGGAGATCATCGGCATAACTATCTGAGGTATAGAGGAAACCGCCCTCCTCCATCAGGATCTTCAGCGTATTGTCGGAGGGCTTGCCCTGGTAGAAGCCCAGCGGACGCGATCCGGCGATTTCGGTGTGAAGACGGATCGCCTCCATGATGTGGCGCCGCTCTTCCTCCTCCGGGAAGTCCTTGTATTCGAGCCAGCGCAGCCCGTGGCTCGCCAGTTCCCAGTCCGCTTCCTTCATGGCGGCAACCGCGTCCGGATTGCGCGCCATGGCGAGTGTCACGCCGTAGCAGGTCACCGGAATCTTGCGGCTTTCGAACAGGCGCCAGAGCCGCCAGAAGCCGGCGCGGGAGCCATATTCATAGATCGATTCCATGTTGAGATTGCGCTGACCCGGCCAGGGCTGGGAGCCGACGATCTCGGAGAGAAGCGATTCGGACGCCTTGTCGCCGTCGAGGATGTTGCTCTCGCCGCCTTCCTCGTAATTGACGACGAACTGCACGGCGACATTGGCCCCGCCCGGCCATTTCGGATCGGGCGTGTTCCGGCCATAGCCGATCAGGTCGCGCGGGTACGGGGTCGTCATCGTCATCAAGCTCTCTGTCTGGATGCAGGTCGTTTTCGGAATGAACCGCTACTGCATCAGAGAGCAGGCGCGCGGACAAGAGCGGCCGAACGACATGACGCCGCGCCCTCGCGATTTACGCGACGTTAACCTTCATGGATCAAACTTTAATCGATTGGTAGCCATCGACGCGCTGCCAACCGTCCAAGGAGGACAGACATGCAGGCCGTGCCGAGAGAGTTCCAGGTCGCGACGCTTCCGGCGGACGATCCCCGCTTCATGGCCGCGCTCGACCTGCAGATTGCCCAGATGCGTCGTGTGCTCGAACTGATGGCGCCGACCACCGGCGCCGATGCGCTCCGCTCGTTGCGCGACGCCTTCCCGAATGCCCCCTTCGAAGAGCGCGCCCGCGCTGTCGCGGGCCAGCGCGCCTGACCGGGCGCTGCATTCGGCCAAACGTGATTTGCGATCGCCAGGACACTGGCGACCTCTTGCTCGGCGGCCTGTTCTGACGAGGCATTGGCCACGCCGCTCCCTGACGCGCTCAATCCAAAGTTGCGGCCCGCAGCCCGAATGAACGGGCCGAAAGCACGCCGTGAATAAAGTCAGGCAACCGAACTTGCCGCGATAGAGTGTCGGTTTTTCCTCGCCCTCGAATGCACCAATTCGAGCAATACTCGCACGACATTTCCAATATCGCCTTTTGCGTGTATTGTGACGGTAAGTCATACGTTCCTTACCGCGAGCGGACACGCTTGGAAGTACTGGGCGAGTATCGGAAATGCAGCGCCGTCTCTCCAATGCTGTCCATTACTCCATCGAAGCGCTTGCGATATGCTTTGGACTCTTCGCATTTGCAGCACGGGCTCATGCGGCGAGTGCAGCAAGCGGAGCGATCGTCGATCTCGAACTCGTCATCGCGGCCGATGTTTCGGTTTCCATGGACGTCCATGAGCGACGCCTGCAGCAGCAGGGCTTTGTCGAAGCCTTTCGCGATCCGGAGGTGATCGGCGCCATCACCGGGGGGCCGCACGGTCGCATCGCGGTAACCTTCGTCGAATGGGGCGGTGTCGATCGTCAGGTCGTCGTGACGCCGTGGCGAGTGATCGAGGATAAGGCGTCCGCCTATGCCTTTGCCGGCGATCTGGAGCGGCGCGTGCCGGGACGGCTGGCACGCGGCACGGCCATTGGCGACGCGCTGATCAGGTCGGCTTCACTCTTCGAGGGAAACGGCATTCACGGCGCCCGCCAGGCCATCGACCTTTCAGGTGACGGCGTGAGCAACAATGGCCGGCCGCTGGAACTCGCCAGGCAGAGTGTGCTCGCGAAAGGCATCACCATCAACGGGCTGCCGATCGCCTATCGGGACGTCGGCCTCAATCTGACCGCCGCGGAGGAAGAACTGCCGCCGGAGATGCTGGTGCGCTATTTCCAGGACGACGTCATCGGAGGACCCGGCGCCTTCGTCCAGCCCGTCCTTCATATCGATGATTTTTCCGACGCGATCCGCAGCAAGCTGATCCGCGAAATCCGCGGGCGGACGGAGATCAGCATGCTCGGCGACCTTGAGCACTGGCCCTACGTCATCGGGCAGGACCTATCCACGATGCGCTGACGGCAGGCGCGGGTTGACTCAGTCCGCGGCCCGATGCGGGCTCGCCGACGGGGCCGGGTGACTGCGGCTGAGCTTCTGCCATGCCCGCCAGCCGATGGGCAGGGCGATCAGATAGGCGATCGCGCCGCCGGCGAGCACATGCCACGGATAGCTCAGAAGCGACGCCGCCAGCACGACGACCACGACGAAGAGCGGCAGCACGATCTCGCGCGGCACTCTGGCGCTGAACTTCTTGCCCGACCAGGTCGGCAGACGGCTCACCATCAGGAGCCCCACGGCAATCGTGTAGACGAGCACGATCGGCACGGTGAAGCGGCCATTCGGAACGTCCAGATTTTCGAGATAGACGGGCAACAAGACGATCAGCGCGCCGGCCGGCGCCGGAACGCCGGTGAAGAAATCCTGCTGCCAGTCCGGCTTCTTCGGCCCATCCAGCGCGACGTTGAACCGCGCCAGCCGCAGGGCACCGCAGATCGCGAAGACGAGCGCGGCGATCCAGCCGAGCGAGCGTGCCTCGTCGAGCGTCCAGACGTAAAGCATGATGGCCGGGGCGACGCCGAAATTGACGAAATCGGCCAACGAGTCGAGCTCGGCGCCGAAACGCGATGTCGAGCGCAAGAGCCGTGCGACGCGGCCATCGACGGCGTCGAGCACCGCTGCGATGACGATCATGGCGATCGCCTCGCCATAGCGCGCCTCGATCGACATGCGGATCGCGGTCAGCCCTGCGCAAAGGCCGAGCAGCGTGATCAGATTGGGCAGGATCATCCGGATGGGGATCTGGCGGACCTGCCTCAGGCGTGGCCGATTGCCGTCATCCGGGTCGAAGGGCGGAAACAGGGTCTCCATTTAATCGACCCGCGCCGCGCGATCGATCGCCGGGCCGCCGAAGCGCGCCAGCACCGATTCGCCGGCAATGGCCGTCTGGCCCTCCGAGACGAGCGGATAGGCGCCTTCCGGCAGATAGACATCGAGCCGGGACCCAAAGCGGATCAGGCCGAAACGCTGCCCGGGCGCGAGCTCCTCGCCCTCGCGCGAGAAGCAGACGATGCGGCGCGCCACGAGACCAGCGATCTGCACGACGCCAACGACCCCAATGGCGCTCTCGATCAGGAGGCCATTGCGCTCATTGTCCTCGCTCGCCTTGTCGAGCTCGGCATTCAGGAACCGGCCGGGCTTGTAGGCAATCTTGCGAACGCGGCCGCCGACGGGCGCGCGGTTCACATGGCAATTGAAGACGTTCATGAAGACCGAGATGCGCATGCGCGGCGATGCGCCAAGGCCCAGCTCCGGCGGGGGAACGGCCGGTGCCACCGACGACACGCGTCCGTCGGCCGGGCTGATCACGAGATCGGCGCCAAGCGGCGTCACACGCGGCGGATCGCGGAAGAAATAGACGCACCACGCCGTCAGAAGCAGGCCGATCCAGAAGAGCGGCCCCCAGAGCCAGCCCAGGAAGAGCGATGCGAATGCCAGAATCGCAATGAACGGATAGCCTTCGCGGTGAATCGGGACGAAGGATCCCCGGATCGATTTCAGCACAGAATCCATGCTTCGCCCTGCCTCCATGTGAATGCGGCGCATCGGTAAACCATGGAACGGCGGGTCTGTGAAGCGCCGGACCGGCCGCGCCGGACAGATTGGCGGGGCAAACTCCGGCAATCCTCCGTTCCGGCGAGCCTTTGCACAGGCAGGGCGGCAGCGTGCCTCAGCCGATCGCCTCCAATTCGGCCTTAGGCCCGCGCTTGACGATGCCGAGCGTATCGGTCTCCTGCACCTGGCGCAGGCGCTCGGCAGCCTCGGCCGCCTCGCGCTGGCGGTTCCACATCGACGCATAGAGGCCGCCCTGGGCCATCAGCACGTCATGTCGGCCGCGTTCCTTGATCTGCCCCGCCTCGAGCACGATGATCTCGTCGGCATTGACCACCGTCGACAGGCGGTGGGCGATCACGAGCGTGGTGCGCCCGGCGGAGACACGGTCGAGCGCACCCTGGATCTCGCGCTCCGTATGCGTGTCGAGTGCCGAGGTCGCCTCGTCGAGGACGAGAATCGGCGGTGCCTTCAGGATCGTGCGCGCGATCGCGACACGCTGCTTCTCGCCACCCGAAAGCTTGAGGCCGCGCTCGCCCACTTCCGTGTCGAAGCCGTCCGGCAGCGTCTCGATGAAGGGGCCGATCTGCGCCATGCGCGCTGCCTCGCGCATCTCGGCGTCCGTGGCATCCGGCCGGCCATAGCGGATGTTGTAGGCGATGGTCTCGTTGAAGAGCACGGTATCCTGCGGCACCATGCCGATGACGGCGCGCACGCTCTTCTGCTGCACATCGCGGATATCGACGCCGTCGATCGTGATGCGCCCACTCGTCACGTCATAGAAGCGGAACATCAGCCGCGAGATGGTCGACTTTCCGGCCCCCGAGGGGCCGACGATCGCCACCGTCTTGCCGGCGGGCACCTCGAAGCTGATGCCCTTCAAGATCGCGCGGGCCGGGTCATAGGCGAACGTCACGTCCTCGAAACGAACGGCGCCTTCCTTGACCACCAGCGCAGGTGCGCCCGGCTTGTCCTGGACCTCTTCCGGCACGTCGAGAAGCTGGAACATGGCTTCCACATCAGCCAGCCCCTGCTTCAGCTCGCGATAGATCGTGCCGATGAAATTGAGCGGGAAGGAGAGCTGGATCAGCAGCGCGTTGATCATGACGAAATCGCCGATCGACTGCGTTCCGCGCATGATCGCCATGCCCGACATCACCATGCAGGTCGTCATGCCGAGTGTGAAGATCACGGTCTGGCCGAGGTTCAGCCAGGCGAGCGACGTCCAGGTCTTGATCGAGGCCTCTTCATAGCGCTCCAGCGACTGGTCGTAGCGCCGCGCCTCCATCTCCTCATTGCCGAAATATTTGACGGTCTCGTAGTTCAGCAGAGAATCGACGGCCTTGGCATTCGCCTCTGTATCGGAGGCGTTCATGTCGCGGCGGATCGCGATGCGCCAGTTCGAAGCCACCACGGTGAACCAGACATAGGCGACGATCGTCACCGTGATCACGCCGAGATAAGCGAGATCAAACTGATAGGCGATGACGACGGCCGCGAGGATGAACTCGAGCAGGGTCGGGAAGGTATTCAGGATGATGTGGTCGACGATGGCGTCGACGCCCTTCATGCCGTGATCCATCGTCCGCGACAGGCCACCCGTGCGGCGCTGAAGGTGGAAGCGCAGCGACAGGCGATGCATATGCACGAAGGCGCGGTGGCCGAGCTTGCGGATCGCATATTCGCTCACACGGGCAAACAGCGCGTCACGCAGCTGGTTGAAGGCGGTCAGCAGCACGCGGCCGAAGCCCCAGGCGATGATCAGCATGACCGGGACCGTCAGGATCAGCGAGACCGTCGCTGGCTCCTTGAGCGCGTCCGGGCCAACCAGCGCGTTGGTCGCCCATTTGTAGAGGAACGGGATCAGGACGGTGATGACCTTGGCGAAGACCAGCACCACCAGGGCAGCAACGACGCGGACCTTCAGATCGTTGCGATCGCGCGGCCAGATATAGGGCCAGAGGCGCTTGACCGTGGAAAAGGCCGTCGCCTCGTCCTGCAGCGCAGCCTTGGGATTGATCGGAATCTTCGGCGTACCGCTCGTGGATGCTGCATTCGCGGGCGCGGTGCTTGTGGGCGCACTCATTCTTCATTCCCCCAGTCGCGGGACGGCGGGCTCCCGGCAAGGAGGCCTCAAGACGAAACCGCGCCGCGGAGGGCCGCGACGCGGGTCAACCGGCGCTGACGCGCCATTTTATTGCAGATGGGGTGTCGAGTTCAGTTCGTCCAGCCCGTATCACCGGCCGGAAGCACAAAGATTTGCCCCGGATAGATCCAATGCGGATCGCGGATCTGGTCGTTGTTCGCCTCGTAGATGGTCGAGAAGCGAACGCCACGGCCATAGAGGCGGCGCGAAATCCGCCAGAGATTGTCACCGCGGCGGATAATCACCGATTGCGGCGCCGGCACGTCGCCGGAGGCATTGGCGCCGCCCGAACCGCTGCCAGCCGTCGTCACCGGGGCGAGTGCTGCAACGTCTTCCGTGCGATCGAACGGCACTTCGGCGCGGACGATGACCTGCCCCGTGCCCTCCTCGACCTGATCGACGCGGACATTGTGCCGGCCGGGGCTGACGGCGCGGGAGACTTCCAGGAGCCAACGGCCACCGACGCCCGGCTTCGCCTCGCCGACCAGCGTGCCGTCGACATAGATGCGTACGGTCTGGCCGGTCGCCGCAGAGCCCGCAATGTAGAGCTTGCCGTCCTCGAACTCGACCGCGTCGACGGTCACGCGCGGCGTGGTGGCAACGTCTGTGCCGGTCGTCGGCGCGGGCTTGTTTTCGGCTGTGGCGGTTTCACCCGTCGCGGGCGCGGCGGGAGCCGAAGCGGCACCGGACTGGGCCGTGGTCGCGGCACCATTGGCGCCCGCGCTCGCCGCGGCACCATCAGGCGCCGGCGTCGTGTTCGCCTGGGCCGTGGCGGTCTTCGTTTGGCCAGAGGCATCTGAGCCGGCAGCGCCCGGAGCCGGCGTCGTTTCGGCGGTCTGATTGTCGGCCGTCGTGCCGGGCGCGGCGCCCTCGCCTGCCGGCGGAGCGATCTGCTCGGCCACCTGCGGCGTGGGCTCGGCTGCCGGCTTCTGCAATACGCGGCTCGGCGCGTCCGGCTCGTTCAGGACCACGAGCGGCTCGCCATCGCCAGGCTTCGCGACCTCGACGGCCACGCGCTGGCCGGAGAATGATTCGGTCTTGCCATCCGGCGATGTCGCGCGGATCGAGAGATCATGCGTCCCGGGCGCCAGCGGCTTATCGATCGCGATCGCCCACTCGCCGCGCTCATTGGCCTTGGTCTCGCCGATCGGCGCGGACCCGTCCAGCACCTCAACCTTGGCCTTCGGGTCGGCAAGGCCGGCAACGACGGTTTCGCCCGAGGGTTCGACGCGAACGACATCGAAGGTGGGGCCAGTCTTCACGGTCTCGCCGGAATTGGCATTCTCGCCGACCTTGGGAGCCTCGCCTGCCTTGGCGCTCTCGCCGGTCGGGCTCGCAGACGGCACGGCTGACGCAGATTCGGTCGGCTTCGCCTGGCCATCGGCGCTGGAAGGAGCGGCATCAGTCGATGCGGCCGGCGCGCTCGACTGCGGCGCGGCTTCAGGAACAGCGGCCTTCTCGGCGTCGGCCACGGTCGCATCCGACTTCGAAGCCGGCTTGGCGATCAGGCCATAATATCCGCCGACGACGAGGACAACGATCGCGATTATCCCGGCAATCCGGCCGGATGTTTTCGGACCGGGTGGTGTCTGCTCAGCCATCGACGATCAAACCTGTCCCTCGTAACGGTGCGTCTATCCGCATCCGCTGCCCTGCGGGCTGCCAACTTCTTCGCCAGCACCTTGATGCGGTGCATTTTGCGGTGATCACCAACTTGTTATACGCGGATTCCGCAGCGCGACAAGGCGCAGAAACGGCTGATTCCCCTGCCTGCAAGCGTGGTTACCGGGTGCTTGACGATGCGTGCTGCGGATGCGAGGAAAGCTCTATGACAGCTCTTTCATCGATTTGCGTCTATTGCGGTTCCTCAGCGGGCGGCGATCCGATTTATGCCGCCGAGGCGGAGCGCCTCGGTCGCTCCATGGGCGCTGCCGGCATCGGTCTCGTCTATGGCGGCGGCTCGATCGGCCTGATGGGAATCATGGCCCGCTCGGTCATGGCGGCAGGCGGCCACGTCACGGGCATCATTCCGCAGTTCCTGAAAGAGCGCGAAGTCATGCTCGACACCGCGCATGAGCTCGTCGTGACCGGCGACATGCACGAGCGCAAGCGGGCCATGTTCGAGCGCTCGGACGCCTTCGTGGCGCTGCCGGGCGGTATCGGCACGCTGGAGGAACTGGTCGAGATGATGACCTGGGCCCAGCTCGGTCAGCACAAGAAGCCGGTGCTTCTCGCCAATATCAACGGTTTCTGGGACCCGCTGGTCAGCCTGCTGCGCCACATGGCCGATGAGGGCTTCATCCGCAACGGCTTCGAGGTCAGTTATCTCGTGGCCGACCGTGTAGAGGACATCGTCCCGAAGCTGCGGGCAGCGACAAGCGCGCCGCCCGCCAAGCACAAGGCGACGGAACCCGCATCGATCCCCATCGCAGATCTCTGATCGGACGGCGCGGCGGACCGGCCCGCCGCGCCGTCACCGTGATCTTCAGGCGCCCGAGTCGATCACCAGTCGGGGCAGTGGCCCTGGCGGCGGCGCGCTCAGATCCAAGCCGTGGATGGACGCGACCTCGGCGCTGAACCATTTCGTGAACGGATCGTCGCCCGCTCCGAATTTCGCAAAGGCGCCCGCGGGATCATCACCCTCCAGCGTCACGATGACGAAGTCTCCCATCGGCGTGTGCTGATGAAAGGCTCGCTCGCGGACGCCGCGCTTCTTGCGGCTTGCAACGAACTCGGCCTTGCGCTCTCCATTCAGCTTGCCGATGAAGTCTTCGAAATGCGCCATTTTTCCGCGCTCGATCGGTACGGCGATAGCAAACATTGTCATGCTGCTTCCTCCCATCGGTCCGGCTCACCCGGCCGGACCGACTTATTTTACGCCTTTCCGATCCATACAGACAGTGTGCCTAATTTGGCGCAACACCTTTCCTGATCAGCGTGTAGACGATCGAATCGATCAGCGCCTCGAACGAGGCGTCGACGACGTTTTCCGAGACGCCGATCGTCGACCAGCTGTCGCCTGACGAATCACGGCTCTCGATCAGCACGCGCGTCACGGCCTCGGTGCCGCCATTCAGGATGCGCACCTTGTAGTCGACCAGTTCGAGATCGGCGATCACGTCCTGATAGACGCCGAGATCCTTGCGCAGCGCGCGATCGAGCGCGTTGACCGGGCCATTGCCCTCGGCGACGGTCAGGAGCCGCTCGCCGCCGACGATCAGCTTAACGACTGCTTCCGACACCGACACCATCTTGCCAAGCGCGTTCAGCCGCCGCTCCACGGTGACGTGGAAGCTCTCCACAGTGAAGAAATCCGGCACATTGCCGAGCGTGCGCCGCGCCAGCAATTCGAACGAAGCGTCCGCGCCCTCATAAGAGTAGCCGATGGCCTCGCGCTCCTTCACCTCGGCGAGCAGCATATCGAGCCGCCGGTCCGACTTGTCGACGGGAATGCCGAGACGGGCGAGTTCGGCCAGCAGGTTGCTGCGGCCGGCCTGGTCGGACACGAGTACGCGGCGGTGGTTGCCGACCGATTCAGGCTCGACATGCTCGTAGGAGCTCGTCTCCTTGGCAATGGCGGACGCGTGGATACCGGCCTTCGTGGCGAAAGCCGAGGCGCCGACATAGGGCGCCTGGCGGTTCGGCGCGCGGTTCACGATCTCGTCGAACCGCCGCGACAGCGCCGTCAGGCCCTTCAGCGCCTCCAGCGTCACGCCGATCTCATAGGCCTGCGCATAGATGGGCTTCAGCAGCAGCGTCGGGATGATCGAGGTCAGGTTCGCATTGCCACACCGCTCGCCGATGCCGTTCAGCGTGCCCTGGATCTGGCGGGCGCCACCGCGCACGGCGGCGAGCGAATTCGCCACCGCCTGCTCGGTATCGTTATGGGCGTGAATGCCGAGATGGCTGCCCGGCACGTCGACGCTCACCGCGCGGACGATCGCCTCGACCTCGGCTGGCTGACTGCCGCCATTGGTGTCGCAAAGCACGATCCAGCGCGCCCCGGCCTCATAGGCCGTCCGCGCGCAAGCGATCGCATAATCCGGATTCGCCTTGTAGCCATCGAAGAAGTGCTCGCAATCGACCAGCGCCTCCTTGCCGGCGGCGATCGCCGCCGCAACGGACTGGCGAATGCCCTCGAGGTTCTCCTCCAGCGTCGCGCCGAGCGCCACCTTGACCTGGTGGTCCCAGCTCTTGGCGACGAAACACACCGCATCCGACTGGGCGGCGAGCAGCGTGTTGACACCGGGATCGTTGGAGAGGCTGACGCCGGCACGCTTCGTCATGCCGAAGGCGGTGAACCGCGCCCGCTCGGTCCGCTTCTCGGAGAAGAAGCGCGTATCCGTCGGGTTGGCGCCGGGATATCCCCCCTCGACATAGTCGAGGCCCAGTTCATCGAGCAGGCCCGCGATGAGGACCTTGTCCTCGACGGAAAAATCGACGCCGTTGGTCTGGGCGCCATCGCGCAGTGTTGTATCGAAGAGTGTCAGTCGTGCGCGCGTCATGGCGTCTCGTCTTTCGGCTTTACGTCCCAGGTCGTCCAGAATTCTCCGGTGGCTTCGTCCTTGCCGTCGATAATAATGAGACCCATGGCGTCGAGCGTCTTCCGAATCGAATCCGCCTTCGCAAAATCCTTGGCGCGGCGGGCGTCGATACGGTCCGCGATGAGCTGTTCGATGAGGATTTCGTCGAGGGGTTCGGTCGTCATCTGGTGTTCTTTCTTCTCTCGTCCCGACATGCGGGAACCTCCGGCCCGGCCGGAAGGTGGTCGGTCATACCCTCGCCATTCCGCGCGGCCAATCGAAATCTTGTTTTCCGGGCCTTTCGAGCGGCATATCGGAGCGCGATCACAACTGCGTGCCGAACGGTCACGCCGCTTGATCTATCGTAAGGCTGCAGTATTTTCCGCTCGCCGTCGGCTTCCGCCCCGCTCGCGATCGGCAGCAAGACCATCCAGACGAGACCGTGTTCGCGGACCCGTCGCCCGCGCCGGAATCGATCCCCATGCCTGCCCGCCTGCTGCCTGATCGTATCCTCCTCCCCTTGATCGTCGCCTGCGCCCTGTTCATGGAGAACCTCGACTCGACGGTTCTCTCGACCTCGCTCCCGGCGATCGCGCGGGATTTCGACACGAGCCCGATCAAGCTCAAGCTGGCGCTAACGTCCTATCTGCTGACGATCGCAATCTTCATTCCGGCCTCGGGCTGGCTCGCCGATCGCTTCGGCGCACGGACCATCTTCCGCCTTGCCATCATCCTCTTCACGGCCGGCTCCATCAGCTGCGGCCTGTCGCATTCGATCGGCGAGCTGGTCGCTTCCCGCGTGCTGCAGGGCATTGGCGGCGCGATGATGGTGCCGGTCGGCCGGCTGGTCATCCTGAAATCGGTCGCGAAATCGGAGCTGGTCGGCGCGCTCGCCTGGCTGACCGTGCCGGCGCTGATCGGCCCGGTGGTCGGCCCGCCGCTCGGCGGCTTCATCACGACCTATTTCGAATGGCGCTGGATCTTCTGGATCAACGTGCCGATCGGCGTGCTCGGCGTCGTCCTCGCCACGCTCTTCATTCCCGACATCCATGGCGAGGAACGCGTCAAGTTCGACTTCATCGGCTTTCTGCTGTCGAGCTTCGGGCTGGCCGGCTTCATCACCGGCTCGACCTCGCTCGGCCTCAACCTGATGCCCTGGCCGATCGTGCTCACGCTGCTCTTCTCCGGCGCGGCGCTGCTCGTCACCTATGTGATCTATAGCCGCCGCGTTCCGGCGCCGATCCTCGATCTGTCGCTCTTCGCCATTCCGAGCTTCTCGGCGAGCGTCATCGGCGGCCTGCTCTTCCGAATCGGCATCGGCGCCCTGCCCTTCCTGCTGCCGCTGATGCTGCAGCTCGGCTACGGGCTGACGCCGTTCCAGTCCGGATCGATCACTTTCGTCTCGGCCATCGGCGCCATTGCGATGAAGTTCGTCGCGCCGCCGCTGTTGCGCCGTTTCGGCTTCCGCACGGTGCTGATCGCGAACTCCTTCATCGCGGCCTTCTTCGTGGCGGTGCCGGCTGCCTTCTCGATCGGCACGCCCATGCATCTGATCACAGGGCTGCTTTTTGTCGGCGGCTTCTTCCGCTCGCTGCAATTCACCAGCGCCAACGCGCTGTCCTTCGCCGACGTGCCGCAGGCACGCATGAGCCGCGCCACGAGCATGACCAGCGTCTTTCAGCAGCTCTCCATGTCGATCGGCGTGTCGATTGGCGCCATCGCGCTGGAGCTCAGCCTGAACGCATCCGGCGGCGTCATCGATGTCTCGACCTTCCGCCCGGCCTTCATCGCCATCGGCGTGATCTCGATGTGCTCGGCGATCTTCTTCATCAGGATGCCGCGCGACGCGGGCGAGGAAATGTCCGGGCGGCCGCGCAAGAACCTGGCACCCGACCCGGTCACGGCGATGCGCGAGCGGGCCTGACGCTACAGAGCGATCCGTGGGTTCAACGGATAGGGATGAACCAACGCCCGTGCAGGAAAAAGGCGCGCCTCAGGGACGCCAGCTCTCCTGCTCGTCGCCCTCGTCCTCGGCCGCAGCCTGGTCGCGCGGGTCGAGTTTCGCGCGGCCCTTGAAGCCCTTGGCGAGCAGGAAGAGCTCCACCGAGCCGGCCCGGCTCGCTGGCGGCTTGATGTGATAGGTGCTGGCGAAGCTGCGCTTCAGCGTCTGCAACACCTGGTTCTCGGCGCCACCGCGAAACACCTTGGTCAGGAAGTGACCGCCGGGCTTCAATACGTCGAGCGCGAAATCGACGGCGACCTCCGAGAGATAGGTGGTGCGCAGATGGTCGGTCTGCTGGTGGCCCGTCGTGGGCGCCGCCATATCGGAGAGCACGACATCCGCCGGGCCCCCAAGCGCATCCTTCAGAAGCCCCGGCGCGTCCTCGTCCAGAAAATCCTTCTGGAACAGGATCACGCCCGGAAGCTGGTCCATTTCGAGATAGTCGATAGCAACCACCAGCTTGCGCTCGTCGGTCGACTTCACGCGGTCGACGGCGACCTGGCACCAGCCGCCGGGCGCGGAGCCCAGATCGACCACGCGCATGCCGGGCGCCAGAATATGATGCTTGTCGTCGATCTCGATCAGCTTGTAGGCCGCGCGGGAGCGATAGCCCTCGCGTTTCGAGCGCGCGACATAGGGATCGTTCAGCTGCCGTTCGAGCCAGCGCTGCGATGATGCCGTGCGCCCGCGCGAGGTCTTGACCTTAACCGTCAGCTCGCGGCCGCCCGGACCTTTTCCCTTGATACCGGTCATGAGGGCCGTCCCCCCTGTCTCGGCGGCTGGCGGCGCCAAACGCCATCCTCCGCCATCATTTCCACCAGAATGCCTTCGCGAAGGCCGCGATCGGCGACACGCAGCCGCTGGCAGGGCCAGCGGCGCCGGATCGCCTCGAGAATGGCGCAGCCCGCCAGAACGAGATCCGCCCGCTCCTTGCCGATGCAGGGATTGGCGATGCGCGCTTCATAGTCCATGCCCGTGATGATGGTCATCATCTGGTTGACCTCGTCGGCCGTCATCCAGGTGCCGTCCACCTTGCGACGGTCATAGCGCGGCAGGCCCAGATGAACGCCCGCGAGCGTCGTGACCGTGCCGGACGTTCCGAGCATGTGCAGATTACCGCCGGCCACCGCCTGGTCGAGCGCGGCAGCCTCGGGGAAGACGAGCAGCATCTCGGTCACTTCGGCGACCATGGCCTCGAACACGGCCGGCGTGACCCGCTCGCCGCCATGGCGCTCGGAGAGCGTCACGACGCCAACGGGCAGCGACGCCCATGTCCGGATGCGATCGGACATGCGGCGACGATTGCGCTCCGGCGTCCGCGTCAGGTCGATCCAGACGAGTTCCGAGGAGCCGCCGCCAATATCGAATAGCAGCGCGCCGCTCGTATTCGGATCGATCAGTGATGCGCAGCCCGATACGGCCAGCCGCGCCTCGGTCTCGCGCGAGACGATCTCCAGCGCCAGCCCCGTCTCGACACGGACGCGCTCGAGGAAGAGCTCGCCATTCTCCGCCGCGCGGCACGCCTCGGTCGCGATCAGCCGCGTGCGCATCACGCCACGATCGGCGAGCTTGGAGCGGCAGATGCGCAGCGCATCGACGGCACGGTCCATCGCCGCCTCGCCGAGACGCCCGCTCTTGCCGACGCCTTCACCGAGCCTGACGATCCGCGAAAACGCATCGACGACACGGAAACCCCGGTCACGGGGCTGCGCGATCAGCAACCGGCAATTATTGGTGCCAAGATCCAGCGCCGCGTAGAGGCGGTCCGGACCGTCCTGGACGGGATTATCGCCGCGGCGAATCGGCGCCGGCCCGACCGCATGGACATTCGAGACGGCATGACCATTAGCGCCCGCGTTCTCGCCGCGAGCGGGACTGTTCGGCGGATCACCGCGCTGCCGGTCTGGTCGCGGGGGAGGGCCGGATCGGGTCGGCTGCGCAGGACGCGCAGCTTTCCCGTGCGGGGCCGAGCGTCCTGCGCCGTTCGCACCCTGCCCTGCGCCGCCATTCGCGTTCGCATAGACGGGCCGCCTCTTCTTGCGGCGGCGCCCCTTCTTCTTGGCCGGCTGCCCGGTCGCCCCATGTGGCGCGCCGGACGTCTCGACCGTCCCGACATGGCTGCGGCCCGGAGGCTGCGCGCCATTGGCGGGCGCAGTGGAATCCGCATCTCGCGGATCCTCGCCCGTGTTCGTCACATCAAATCCTTTGGCCGCGTCGGCTCGGGCGAAACAGCCCGGCGCGCAGCTCATCGCGTGCCTTGTTGACCCTAAGTGTAAGCAGCTATGAGCGACCATACAAGCGGCGTGCCGCGCCGCGCCGACGTCCCTCGATTGCATGGCGGTCATATTCCGCATCGCTGGCATCAAGCTGACACGAAAGAGAATAGTGGCGCCGGGCGTCGCGGTTTTCTATTGAACCTCATCAGATGCGGTCGCCCGGCCGCAGGATCGAGACGCGCGGCAGGCGATCACGGCCTGATCCCGCGACGAGCCCGATGCGGAAGGACGAAACCATGCCCCCTCGCCTCACCCATCTCGACGAGACCGGCGCCGCCCATATGGTCGATGTCTCCAAAAAGGCGGTGACCAGCAGAACGGCGATCGCCGAAGGCGCCGTCACCATGGCTGCGGCGACGCTCGACCTGATCACATCCGGCCTCGCCGCCAAGGGGGACGTGCTGGCGACGGCGCGAATCGCCGGCATCATGGCGGCGAAGAAGACGCATGAGCTGATCCCCCTCTGTCATCCGATCATGCTCGCCAAGGTGACCGTCGACATCGACGCCGACCCCTCGCTGCCCGGACTTCGAGTGCGCGCGATGACCAAGGTCGCCGATCGTACGGGCGTCGAAATGGAGGCGCTGACGGCGGTGTCGGTCGCCTGCCTCACAATCTACGACATGGCCAAGGCCGTCGACCGCGGCATGAGCATCGGGCCGATCAGGCTGCTCGAAAAGACCGGCGGCCGCTCCGGCACATGGAGCGCCGGCGGCATCGGAGAAGGCCAGTGAGCGCACTTCTTCCCGTCGCCGAGGCCCTTGCCCGGGTGCTGGCTGATGTCGAACCGGTCGAAAGCGACACCGTATCGCTCGCCGAAGCGTTCGGCCGCGTGCTGGCGACGCCGCTCGCAGCCAAGCGCACGCAGCCGCCCTTCGACGTCTCGGCCATGGATGGCTATGCCGTTCGCGCCGCCGATGTCGCCACGCTGCCGGCCGAACTGGCGGTGATCGGCGCAGCGCCGGCCGGCCATGCCTTTGCCGGGCGGGTCGAAGCAGGCCAGGCGGTGCGCATCTTCACCGGCGCCGCGTTGCCAGAGGGCGCCGATTCGATCCTGTTGCAGGAGGACGCCTCCATCGCGGAGGATGGCGCGCTCGTCGCGAAGGAGGTCGTGCGTCCCCGACAGCATGTCAGGGCTCGCGGTCTCGATTTCGTCGAAGGGCGCGTGATGGTGGATGCCGGCACCCGCCTCGGCATGCGCCAGATGACACTCGCGGCCGCCATGAACCATGCGGCTGTGCCGGTTCGTCGCGAACCGCGCGTTGCGATCATCGCCACCGGCGACGAGCTCGTGCCGCCCGGCGCCGACGCGCCTCCAGACCGCATCGTCGCCTCCAACACCTTCGGCATCGAGGCGCTGGTGCGCTCGCTCGGTGGCCTGCCGATCGATCTCGGCATCGTGCCCGACGATCGCAGCGCTTTCGCCGCGGCGGTGGACCGCGCCGTGCTGGAGGGCGCCGATATATTGGTGACGCTCGGCGGCGCTTCCGTGGGCGATCATGATTTCGCCCAGGAGGTTCTTGCCAGCCGTGGGATGACGCTCGGCTTCTGGAAAATCGCCATGCGCCCTGGCAAGCCCCTGATCTTCGGCCGGCTTGGGCCGATGCGCGTCCTGGGCCTCCCCGGTAATCCGGTCTCGAGCCTCGTTTGCGCCCTGCTTTTCCTTCGCCCGCTGATCGAGGCACTGCTGGGCCTGCCGCCGATCGACCGTACCGAGACGGCCGAGCTTGGGGCACCGATGCAGGCCAATGACCGCCGGCAGGACTATGTCCGCGCGACACTCTCAGAAGAGCCGGATGGTCGTCGTATCGCCACGGCCTTCGCGCGGCAGGACAGCTCGATGCTGTCGACGTTCGCCGAGGCGGGCTGCCTGATCATCCGCGAGCCCTTCGCGCCGCCCGCCGCCATCGGAGCCGCGTGCCGCATTCTGCGGCTGCCCTGACCCTGCTTTGGAATGAAGCAACGATTCGCAACATTGATTCACACTTCGTGTGCGATCGCGCTATATTGATAGAAGGGCAAGGCTTGCCGGCGGAACGAACAACAAGTCTCAAGACTTGAACGTCCGGCGCAGTGGCAGGATATTTCCATGGCACGTTACGAGCATAAGCCCTCTCTGGGCAGACGGACGCTGGATATCGGCTCGACCTTTGCGGCGGGTGCGCTGATGCTGTCGCACATGAACCGGTCCGGCCTGACGCGTTATGACGACCTGATCGCCGATCTCAGCCGGTTCAGCATCGACGCTCCACGGCCCGCGCGCCGGGCAGACCGGCCGCAATCGCATGGGCCGCGCTGGGTCCGCTGGATGTATCGCAAGGACTGAGACCGACGCTCAGCCCCCGACGTGGGCCGGACGTGGCTTGCCGTGCTGGCGTGTGGCGCCGGCATGGATATCGAGATCCACGACGAGCGGCAGATGGTCCGACGCAACGCGCGCCAGTGGCGTCCGGACAACCTCGACATTCTCGATATCGGCCCGGCCCCTCAGCCAGACATGATCGATGCGCAAGGTCGGCATGCGGCCCGGGAAGGTCGGCTTGGCCTTCCGTTCGCCCCAGACCTTCTGCACATCGGTGAATTCCGAAGCGAGGCGCCGATAGGGCGAAAGACCGGGCGGCGCGTTGAAGTCCCCCAGGAACACCACCGGATCGTGACAATCGGGATGGCCGAGCCAGTCCGGCCCCAGCAACGTCGAGAGCTGCAGCATCTGTTCATGCGGCCAGACGCCGAGATGGGTGTTGACGACCTGGACGCTGCGGTTGCCCACTTCGATCGACGCCCAGAGCGCCCCACGCGGCTCCACCTTGATGCGGTCATGAAAGCCCGGCAACTGGCCGGTCCGCCGCATGGAGATCGGCAGCGCCGTCAGGATGGCATCGCCATAGCGCTCCGGCCCGACATGGGTCGACGCATTGAAATGCGCCTTCATGCCCAGCATGGAGGCCAGCATATGGGCCTGATCAACGCCGCCCGTGCGTTCGCGACCGACGTCGATCTCCTGCAGGGCGACAATATCGGGCGAACAGCTCGCGATCACCCGCGCGATACGATCGGGTGAATGCTGCTTGTCGATACCGATACAGCTGTGAACATTATAGGAGAGAATGCGGAAGCGGCTCATGCTCTTAAGTTAGCGACCCTTTTGACGGGAGCAAGGCGGAGCTGCCGATTCCCTCGCAATCAGACTAGTTGGCCGCCCTTGGCGCGTAATGCGATGGATCAACAAGAGCGGGTCGGCCCTCGAGCGCCAGTTGCGCGACGCGCGGCGCGGTCTCCGCGATGACCTTGCCGCGGCGGATGACCGCGAGGCGCGCGGCGCGCATGCGGATTGCCTCGATCGTATCCGCCGCCTGCAGCAGGACGAAATCGGCGTTCTTTCCCACAGCGAGTCCATAGCCTTCCAGCCCCATCAGCTGCGCCGGGATCGTCGTGACCGCCTCGAACGCCCAGCGGATCGCCTCGCGGCTCGTCATCGGCACGGCGTGGACGCCCATATGCGCGACTTCGAGCATGTCGCCGGATCCGAGCCCGTACCAGGGGTCCATGCAACAATCCTGGCCGAGCGCAACGGGAATGCCCATCGCGCGCATTTCCGGGATGCGGGTCAGGCCACGCCGGCGCGGATAGGTATCGTGCCGGCCCTGAAGGGTGATGTTGATCAGCGGATTGGCGATCGCGAAGACACCCGCTTCCTTCATCAGGGGCAGCAGCTTCGAGACGTAGTAATTGTCCATCGAGTGCATGGAAGTCAGGTGCGAACCGGTGACGCGACCGGCGAGGCCGAGACGCTGCGTTTCGGCAGCCAGCGTCTCGATATGGCGCGACAGCGGGTCATCCGATTCGTCGCAGTGCAGGTCGACCATCAGTCCGCGCTCGGCACCGATCTCGCAGAGCGCCCGGACCGAGGCAGCGCCGTCGGCCATGGTGCGCTCGAAATGCGGGATGCCGCCAACGACATCGACGCCCATATCGAGCGCGCGCTCAAGGTTCTTCACCGAGGTCGGAAAGCGGTAATAGCCATCCTGCGGGAAAGCCACGAGCTGCAGGTCGAGATAGGGCTTCACCTTCTCCCGCACCTCGATCAGCGCCTCGACGGCGAGCAGTCGATCGTCGCAGATATCGACATGGCTGCGCACGGCCAGCAGGCCCTGGCTGACGGCGAGATCGCAATAGCGCAGCGCCCGCTCGATCACCGCTTCATGCGTCAGCAGCGGCTTCAGTTCGCCCCAGAGCGCGATGCCCTCCAGCAGCGTGCCGGACTGGTTCATGCGCGGCATGCCGAGCGACAGGGTCGCATCCATGTGGAAATGGCAATCGACGAAGGGTGGCGCCACCAGTTGCGCGGCGGCATCGATCACCCTGCCGGCCTCGGCGGCGATGCCGGGTTCGATCGCCACGATCTTGCCCGCGGCAACGGCAATGTCCTGGCCGGTCCTCCCATCGGGAAGTGTCGCGTTCTTGACGATGAGATCGAATGCCATTGGGAAACCCTTGTCGACGGTCAGGCCGCTATCGGAACAGGAGAGCCGGCGTCTTGCAAGCGCCTCGGGCGCGGCATGGTGCGACGGATTCGATAGCCGTCATCTGCACCGGCGGAGCACGGCATCTGGCAATGCCGGCGCTGCCATCGATTGGCCGTCGCGTGAACAAGGCCGCAGCTTGGCCGTTCGAGACGGGAATCATCGGCTCAGCGGCCTGAGGCTCAGGACGGGGCCAGCAGATGCCGGAACGCCACCCGATGGAGGGCGACTATTTCGGTGCGTAAGGCGCCACGGCGGCGGCATAGGCCGCGCTGTAGGCTGTGTCCGCTTCCGGGCCCAGCTCCGCACTGACCTGTTTTTCGACCGACGCCGCTTCGTCCTTGCTGAGCGTCGCGGCCGCAACGGCGAGCGCGGCGCCGAGTTGGGTGATGTCATCAGCACCGAGCTTGGCGTTGCCGCCTGCTTTGACGCCGCCCTTGTACTTCTTCAGCATCTGGTTGATGACGGCGCGGCATCCGCTCTGGCACTCTTCGAGCGTGGAGATGTCGTCGACGAATGACAGCGCGCCCTGGTCGGGCGTCGCGTCCATGCCGAGATCCTTCTCCATCTGCTCGGTCTGGCTCTGCGAGGTCTGTGCAAAGCCGGTCGACGCGCCAACCAGCACCAGACCGATCGTCGCCGCCGAAACCGCTGCCGCATAACGAAGCCGAGACATCGCCGTTCCTCCCCTGCCCGCCCGGTGGCCCGTTGGGCCACCGCATGTCACGGGTCGCCTTGTTCCATTTTGTGAACGCGGCCGGCGATTCACACGCCGGCCGCGCCAAACTACTCCGCCGCAGTCACCGCGGGCGCGGGTGCTGCCGGTTTTGCCTTCGGCGCCTTGCGCTCGTCGAGACGCTGCAGCACCGCGAAGAAGGACGGCACGAACAGCACCGCCAGGCAGGTCGAGGCCAGCATGCCGCTGACCACGGCGATGCCGATCGATGCGCGCGAGCTGGCGCCGGCACCCGTCGCGAACACCAGCGGCAGCACGCCGAGAATGAATGCGAAGGACGTCATCAGGATCGGGCGGAAACGCAGCCGGGCCGCCTCGACGGCCGCATCGGCGATCTCCATGCCTTCCTGCCGTTTTTCGCGCGCATATTCGACGATCAGGATCGCATTTTTCGCCGCGAGCGCGATCAATAGAATGATGCCGATCTGCGTATAGAGATTGTTGCTGAGCCCAAGCGACGTCAGCGCGATCACGGTGCCGAGCAAAGCCAGCGGCACGGCAAGCAGAACCGCGAACGGCAGGATCCAGCTCTCATACTGGCCGGCCAGGACAAAATAGACCAACACGATCGCCAGCGCGAAGACGAAGTAGATCTGGTTGCCCACGATCTGCTCCTGGTAGGACATCGCGGTCCAGGCATAGCCATAGCCGGGCGGCAGCGTCTCGTTGGCGATCTGCCCCATCAGCTGCATCGCCTGACCCGAGCTGAAGCCCGGCGCCGGGCCACCGGACAGCGTGGCAGCGGGATAGAGATTATAGAGCGTGATCAGCGGCGGGCCGTCGACCATGCTGACCGCGACGAGCGAGCCGAGCGGCACCATTTCTCCGGCGGCGGTCTTCACCTTGAGCTTCAAGATGTCCGATGGCTGCAGGCGATGGTCCGGATCAGCCTGCACATAGACCTGGAAGACGTTGTTGAACTTGTTGAACTGATTGACGTAGGTCGACCCCAGATAGGCCTCGATGGTCGAGAACACCTGACCCACCGAAACGCCGAGGTTTTCCGCCAGGACGCGGTTGATCGCGAGCTGGAACTGCGGCGTTGAGGCGCTGAAGCTGGTGTTCACGCGCTGCAACCCGGATTGCGTGTCGGCATTGGCGATCACCTGCCGCGCCGTCGCCTCGAGCTGGTGGAAATCGGAGCTGCCATCCTTGACCAGAAGCTCCATGGTGAAGCCGCCTGAATTGCCGATGCCCTGGATTGGCGGCGGCACGAGAACGAAGCCCGTCGCGTCCGGCATATCGTTCAGCGCCTTCGTCATGTTCACATAGATCTGGCGCAGGCTCTCCGTCTTGCCGCGTGCCGACCAGTCCTTGAAGATCACGTAGACCATGCCTGCATTGAACAAGGTCGCGTTGTTGTCGAGCACCGAGACGCCGGACACGCCGACGACATTGGCGACGCCGGGCGTCGCGAGCGCGATCTTCGATACCTCGGCCACGGCCCTGTCGGTGCGCTGGAGCGACGATCCGACCGGCAATTGGACGGCCACGACGACGTAGCCCTGATCCTCGACCGGCAGGAACGCCGTCGGGATTCGGCTCATCCCCCAAAACGCAACGCAGATCAACACCAGAGCAATGGCAACCATCAGATAGCTGACCGCCACCATGCGCTTGATCAGCCGGGCATAGTGATGTTCGCACCAGTCATAGACATGGTTGAAGCCGCGGAAGAGGATATTCCGCTTCTCAGGCGGCGTCGGTACGCGGAGCCAAAGCGCGCACTGTGTCGGCTTCAGCGTCGCCGCATTGATCGCGGATATCACCGCTGTCGCAGCGATCACGAGCGCGAACTGCTTGTACATCTGCCCTGTCAGGCCCGGCAGCGCCGCCGCCGGCAGGAACACCGCCATCAGCACGAGCGTGATACCGATGATCGGGCCGAACAGCTCGCTCATCGCCTTGACGGCAGCCTCGCGGCTGCTCAATCCGGCTTCCATATGGCGGGATACGCCCTCGACGATGACGATGGCGTCGTCGACGACGATGCCGATCGCCAGCACGATGGCGAAAAGCGTCGCCGTATTGACGCTGAATCCGAGCGCCGACATCGCGGCAAACGCGCCGATGATCGTGACCGGCACCGTTGTCGCCGGCACCAGCATGGCGCGCCAATCCTGCAAGAAGACAAGGATGACGATCAGCACCAGGATCGCCGCCTCGATGAGCGTCTTGTAGACCTCGTCGATCGACGCCTTCACGAACTCCGTCGTGTCGAAAGGAACGCTATAGGTCAGGCCCGGCGGGAATGCCTTGGCGAGCTCGACCATCTTGGCGCGCACTTCGGTCGCAACCGCGAGCGCGTTCGCCTCCGGCAGCTGGTAGATGCCGATGGCCGCCGACGGCGCGCCATTATACGTCGCGGTATGGCTGTAGCTCTGCGAACCCAGCTCGACACGGCCGATATCCTTGACACGGATCTGGCGGCCGCCGTTCTGGTTGTCGACCTTGACGATGATGTTCTCAAAATCGGCCGGATTGTCGAAACGGCCGTTGATGTTGACCGTGTACTGGAAATTGAGGCCATTGGGAGCCGGCGGCATGCCGGTCATGCCGGCCGTGACTTCCTGGCTCTGCTGCTGGATCGCGCTGACCACATCGCTCGGCACCAGGCCGTAGGACTGCAGCTTCTCCGGATCCATCCAGACGCGCATCGCATAAGGGCCGGCGCCGAAGACGGTGACGCTGCCGACGCCGGGCAGGCGCTCGAGCTCGTTCTGGAGGTTGATGACGGCATAGTTGGAGAGGAACAGGCCGTCATAGCGATTGTCCGGCGAGGACAGCGTGATGAACTGCAGGACGGCCGTCGACATCTTCTGGACGTTGACGCCCTGCACCTGCACGGCCTGCGGCAGCGAGGCGAGCGCGATCGATACGCGGTTCTGCACCAGAACCTGCGCGAAATTCGGGTCGGTTCCGATGTCGAATGTCACCGTCAGCGTGTAGCTGCCGTCGCTGGCGCTGGTCGACTGCATGTAGATCATGCCTTCGACGCCGTTGACCTGCTGCTCGATCGGCAGCGCGATCGAGTCCATCACAGTCTTGGCGCTGGCGCCCGGATAGCTCGTCGTGACCTGGACAGTCGGCGGCACGACATTGGGATATTGCGAAACCGGAAGCGTGTAGAGCGCCACTGCACCGAGCAGGACGATCACGAGCGCCATCACGTTGGAGAGAACCGGACGCTCGATGAAGAACCGTGAGAACATTGGAAACCCGCCTGCCCTTTGACCGCTATCTGCGACGTTCGCTTCGAGCCAGCCCCTACGGGCTGGCCGACGGCGCTGCCGGCGCAGCGGCGGCGTTGGCGGTCATGCTCACGACTGTGGGATCGACCTTGTTGCCCGGAACGGCACGCTGGTTGCCGCCGATGATGACCTTGTCGTCGATCGTCAGGCCGGTCTCGATCACGCGCTGCTGACCGTCGAGCTGGCCAACCGTCACGACGCGCTGCTCGACTTCATTGTCCTTGTTGACCACGAGGACATAGCTGCCGGCCTGGCTCGTCGCGATGGCCGTATCAGGGACCAGCACGGCATCGTCCTTCTTCTGCAACGGCACGCGCACCCGCGCGAACAGGCCCGGGATCAGCAGCCGCGCCTTGTTGTCGAAGACGCCGCGAACCTCGAGCGTTCCCGTGTTCTGGTCGACATTGGGCGCGACATAATCGATGACGCCCTGGTGCGGATAGCCATCTTCCGTCTCGAGACCGATCTCTACCGGGATCTGATGGATATCCTGCAGCGTCCTGCCCGTCTTGGAGAGCGCCTGCTTGATCAGGAGCACCTGCCGCTCGCTCACCGTGAAATAGGTGTAGATCGGGTCGACCTGGACGATGGTGGCGAGTTTGGTCGGGCCCGAATAGCCGACGAGCGCGCCGACATCGACGAGATGGTTCGTCACCACGCCGTCGAACGGCGCCTGGACGCTGGTGTAGCCGAGATTGATCTGGGCGACCTCGACATTGGCCTTGGCCTCGGAGACAGAGGCGATCGCCTGGTCGAGCGCGGCCTTGGCGTCATCAGCCTTGGCGACGGACGCAACCTGCTGCTGCACCAGCGTGTTCTGGCGGTCGTACTGGATCTGCTTGTTTTCCTGGTCGGCCTGGGCCGACTGGAGGCTCGCGGTCGCCTGGTCAAGCTGCGCCTGATAGGTGTCGCGCTGGATGCCGAACAGCAGATCGCCGGTTTTGACCGCCTGGCCATCCTTGTAGTTGATCGATTCGAGGAAGCCGGCGACGCGCGCCTGCAGATCAACCTGGTTGACCGCAGCGGTATTGCCGGTGAGCTCCATATAGAGCGTGACAGGCTGCTGGATCGGCTGCGCCACGGTCACCTTGGATGGCGGCGGCGCAACATAGGCGTTCTTCTCGTTGCAGCCGGCGAGCAGAAGACCGGCAGCACCGACGACGCAAACCGACAGCATGCCGGAGGTCCGAGAGAAACCGAGCCCCTTGATCATTTGAAGTCCTGGCCTAAGCACGAAAACAGCCCCCGGTAACGTAATCCTGACGCAGACAGCCGATCGCGGCCGACACGAACTGCAGCCGCAGCCGTGCCTCAGTCAAGCCACATTGAAACAATCCGCAAGATCAAACAACGTCCAACACACAGTCCAACGCGTGCCGCCCGCCGGTTGGACGACGGCCGGGCAGAAAAGCCACGTTTTTTCGCGACCGGCCCAGCCAGCCCTCGCCAAGCGGCGAAATATAGTCCAGCGACTGTTAAGGACTCATGGCGGGTGGGATGGGAAGACGGCGGGCCGGTGCCGGCCAATGCCGCCTCAGACGGCGGCGGCCAAGTCCTCGCCAGGTCTGCCGACGCTCAGATAATGGAAACCATGGCGTTCGATCTGTTCACGGCGGTAGACGTTGCGCAGGTCGACAAACACCGGGGCAGCCATCAGCGTTTTCAAACGGACGAAATCCAGCGCCCTGAAGGCGTCCCACTCCGTTAAGAGCACCAGGGCGTCGGCGCCTTCGGCTATGTCATAAGGGCCTTGCCCATATTGGACGCCCTCCAACAATAGCCCCGCCTGCTCCATACCTTCGGGATCGTAAGCCCGAACGATCGCCCCGCCGTCCTGAAGCGCCTGGATGATCGCCAACGAGGGCGCCTCGCGCATGTCGTCTGTGTTCGGCTTGAAGGTGAGCCCGAGAATTGCGATCGACTTTCCGCGCACATCGCCGCCACAGGCCGCAAATACCTTACGCGCCATCGCGCGTTTGCGCTGCTCGTTGACCGCAACCGTCGTCTCGACGAGGCGCAGCGGGCTGCCATGGTCGTGGCCGGTCTTCACAAGCGCCAGCGTATCCTTCGGAAAGCAAGAACCGCCATAGCCAGGTCCGGCGTTGAGGAACTTGCTGCCGATCCGATTATCGAGGCCGATGCCGCGTGCGACGTCCTGGACATTGGCACCGACCTTCTCGCAGAGATCCGCGATCTCATTGATGAAGGTTATCTTCGTCGCCAGGAACGCGTTGGCCGCATATTTGATCAGTTCGGAGGTGCGCCGGGCCGTAAACATAAGCGGCGACTGGTTGAGGAAAAGCGGCCGATAGACTTCCGTCATCGGCTCCCTCGCCCGCTCGTCCTCGATCCCGATCACGATCCTGTCGGGGCGTTTGAAGTCGGCGATCGCCGCGCCCTCGCGCAGGAATTCGGGATTCGACACCGCGACGACATCGGCATCGGGATTGGCCTCCCGAATAATCCGCTCCACCTCGTCGCCTGTGCCGACGGGGACGGTCGACTTCGTGACCACCACCGTGAAGCCCCGAATAGCCATGGCGATCTCGCGCGCCGCGCCATAGACATAGGATAAATCGGCGTGCCCATCGCCGCGCCGCGACGGCGTGCCGACCGCGATGAAGACGACATCGGCCTCTGCCACGGGCGCCGAAAGCTCCGTCGTGAAGGACAATCGCCCCGCCCGCACATTGGCGGCCACGAGATCCTCGAGGCCCGGCTCGAAGATCGGCATCTCCATGCGCTTCAGCGCATCGATCTTGACCGAACTCTTGTCGATACAGACGACCTCATGGCCGAAATCAGCCAGGCAGGCTCCGGAAACCAGTCCGACATAGCCTGAACCGATCATTGCTATCTTCATGGCACCACCTTGGAAACGGGCGGCAAACACCTATCGGCCCAAGGCGCTTTTGTATAGGGCCGCCCCCCGGCCTCGAAGTTCGGGCGAATGGGCGCCAGCCCCGATGCGCCCACGCCCAGGTCGATTTCCCGACGGCGCCTCGATCAGTGCCGGCCAAAGGCATGGCGCGGTGTGGCCCCGCTGCACCGCCGCCGCGGGCTGAACTCGCAGCGCCAAAGTCTTATTGCACTGCAATATACTTCAGCTATATTGATTTCGCGCCTGTGTGGATGATGGTATTTCGTCGCCTGCCAGACCGCTTTCGATAAGGCCCGCATGTCGGAGTGGACAAGAATACCGTTGTCAACAGGCAAGTCGATTGCATAGCTCGGGCTCGCATATGCGATTAGCCAAGTATTTATGCAAATTGTCTTTCCAGACATATCAAATTCTACTGCGCATATTTCTCATAGTGGCTGAAACGCGACTATGATGATATCACCGTCACGGTTTGTGTTACCGTAGACTGATCGAAAACCTGGATTGAAGTGGAAAATCGTCATATGAAGATCGGTATCTTAGGTCTTGGGTACGTCGGTCTGACGGCAGCGGGCTGCCTTATCAAGGAGGGCCACACGATCGTCGGTGTGGAGCCGAACGAGGACAAGATCCGCACGATCAACTCGGGCAAGTCGCCGATCTACGAGCCCGGCCTCGATGAATTGCTGGCGCTTGGAATTGCCGAGGGTCGACTGATCCTCACGCAGCGCATCGAGAACCAGTTGGACGATTGCGATATCGCGATGATCTGCGTCGGCACGCCAAGCGGCGCCGACGGCTCGCACAACATGTCCTATATCGCGGAAGTGACGCGCCAGATTGCGTCACAGCTCGATACTTCGCGCGCGAAGCCGCTCACGGTGGCATTCCGCAGCACGTTCCGTCCCGGCACGATCGAAGAGCTGATCACGCCGATCTTCAAGACCTTCCTGAAGGACAAGATCGGCGCGGTCGAGCTCGTCTATAATCCCGAATTCCTGCGTGAATCCGTTGCGATCCGGGACTATTTCAATCCGCCCAAGATCGTGATCGGCACCCATGATGGCCTGCCTTCCGCGAATATGGACGAGCTTTACAAGAACCTGACGGCCCCGGTGTTCTACACGCAGTTCCGCGAGGCCGAAGTCACCAAGTTCGTCGACAACAGCTTCCATGCGGTCAAGGTGACGTTTGCCAATGAGATCGGCCGCGTTTGCGCCAAGCTCGGTATCAGCGCGAAGAAGGTCCACGAGATCTTCATCTCGGACACCAAACTGAACATCTCGCCCTACTATCTGCGTCCGGGTGGCCCGTTCGGCGGATCCTGCCTGCCGAAGGACGTCCGCGCGCTCAGCTACATCTCCGAGGATGTCGGCGGCTACGCGTTTCTGATCGATTCGTTGCTCAAATCGAACGAGGCGCACAAGCGCTTCCTGTTCGAGCATTCGACGAAGGGCCTGAAGCCGGGCGCCAAGGTCCTGATGCTGGGCCTCGCCTTCAAGCCGGACAGCGACGATCTCCGCGAGAGCCCCAATCTCGACATGGCGCGCAAGCTCCTGACGGAGGGATTCGATCTCGACATCTATGATCCGGCTATCGACCCAACCAAGATGACCGGTGCCAATCTCGGCTACACCTATATGAACCTGCCCTCGATCAGCGACTTGCTCGTCGACAAGGATACGGCCGAGGCGGGCACGTACGACGTCGTGATCGACACGAATGGCCGCGCCAAGCAATTGACGCTCGCCTCGACCAACATCGTCGATGTCAGCGCGATCCAATAAGTCAATCCAGACGGGAGCCACCCTGCTCGACCAAAACAAGGCTGCGATCGACATCCGAATTCGCTTGTCGATCGCGGCCTTCGATTTGGAGACCTGGAAGAAGGTGTGGCCGTTGCACCTGCTATTGCCGCCGAACAATGGGGCCGTCGCCAAGTTCTCCGGCAGGCCGGTCAGACGGGTGGCGCTGGGACGTAGCGCAGGATGGCCCCATCGCCGATATGGATCTTCGAGCGCGATCCGTCGGCCGCGAAGCGTATGTTCACTGAGGCCCGAACGCCCTTCGCCCCATCAGGCAACCGCAGCGCCGGCGTAATCAGCCAACCCTTGAAGTCGCGCTCACTCCAGTTCGATGTATCGCGAGCGGAGGACTTGAGCCCCTCGACGCGGTTGCGCGCACTGTCGTCGGCTAGAAATGCCGTAACGCCGACTATGCTCGCCGAGCGCTCGACCTCAATGGGGACGTAGAGTTGCACGAATCGGCCGCCAGCATCCTCGATCGGCAGCGAACGATCGCCATGGAGCCAGAAGCGGACCTCCTGAACCTCGTCCTCTCCGGGCTCAGCGCCCACACTCAGCGTGACACCTGGCGATGGGCCGGCCTCGACAGCGACGGAACCAAACTTGCCGATCTCACGCCCAATGCGGGTCTTGTCCGGAATTGTGCCGGAGGCGCCAGGCCCCGCAGTCCCCGCATTTCCCTCCAGAGACGGATTGGGCAAAAGGTTGTCAATTGCTGGGTTCGTATCGAAGAAAGTCCCAGGCGCGATCATTGATTGGAGGATCGGAAGAAGGGTGCCAGCCGAGAGATAGGCGCCGTAATCGGTCAGATGAATGCCGTCGCGCGTCGCAGACGGCAGGAATATGCCGGGTCGGTCCGCCTTCGGATCGGAGAGCGGGGTCTCGGTGTCCCAGATCTCAAGCGATCCGGGATAGGTCGCCTTCAACTCCCCGCTGAACCATGCGTTGAGATCGGCATGGGTCTGCCAGCGCGGGTCCTCGGGGGGATAATTGTATTTCGGCTGTGCGGCGCCACTGGTGACGTGCGGGCGGATCAGGGCGATGACGACCTTACGCTTGTCGACTTCGATCATCTGGCGACAGAACGAGGTGAAGTTGCGCTTGAAATACTGTGGCGGCATGCCCATCGCCAGGTCATTCGCGCCAAACCCGATGACGACAACGTCCGGGTCCAGTTCGCGAATGCGTGCGATTTCCTTAGCGCCATTGAGCCGGTAGCCTGTCGTGCCCGGAATGCCCTGGTTGGCACCATCGTCCTTGATCGCCGGCACCTCGACGCGGCCCGCCTCGGTCGTCCATATGTCGAGGCGGAAGCGCGGATCCGTCATCCAGGCCCAGACAATCTCCCCAGCCGCATTGTGGGAGAGATAGTCGCCGCGATCGCCGAGATAGGATGTGGTCGCGGCCGCGAAGATGCTGTCGCCGATGAAGAGCAATTTGGCACCGGCAGGCAGCGGCGTCGCGCTCGCCTCGCTGGCCGCACGAGCGAGGAAGCCCTGCAGCGGAAACGGCGCAGCGATGGCGCCAAGCGCAGTCAGGCCGACCAGGAATTCGCGGCGATTCATATGTCTTCCCTTCGTCGGATTTGAGCGTAGGTGCATCACCACTCAGAAGAGCAGGCATTTGCGACCATTCGAGGTCATTCCGGCAGGAAATGCCACTCAGGCGGATGCAAGCGCCGATCGGTCGATCAAACGCCTGACGAATTGGCGTCCCCCGAGCTCGACATAGCGATACATCAGATAGCCAAAGACTATCGACAGAGCGACGCCGGCGAGAATGACGACCGTAATCGCCAGATCGGACGGGACACCTCCGCCCGCCTGCAGATAGTCTTTTACGCGATTGACGAAAATGATCTGGACCAAGGCATGAGTCATATAGAGGCTGTAGGAGATCTTGCCTAGGAAGAGTTGTATCCGGCCCGACAAACCATCCGAGACCAGTGGGTTCGTCATGACGCACAGGATCAGGACAGGGACGAGCAAGACGGAAAACGGCGCCGTCGGCTCGAACAGCAACAGCCCGACAAAGCCGAACACGACCGGAAGAGCGACGATGTTGAGAGCCGGCCCCGCTATGTCGCGTATGCCGTAGACGGCGATGCCTGCGCTGAACAACAGCAAGCCGCGCAACAACGCTACGGGGCCGTTTGTCGGGTAGGGTTCCCAATCGCCTCCTGTAACGACCGCCTCGGCGCCGAAGCCCGTGAGATAGACAATGAGTACGAGGATCGTCCCGCCGAGCACCACGCCGAAGCAGGCCATTCGGTTCCGGATGAGAACCAGCATGAACGGAAAGAGCACATAGAGGTGCCATTCGACGCTGATCGACCAGGACGGATAGTTCCAGGTCCGATGATCGACCCAGGGCCCCTGCAGCATGAAGATGGACGCGATCGCCGAACTCCACGAATATCGGCCGGCATCGTCCAGGAAACGGGGCGTATTATAGATGAACGGAATCAGGAACAGGAACAGGATGGCGAAGGTTGCGAGGTGCACCGGATAGAGACGAGCGACGCGTGCCAACATGAAGTTCAGCCATTTGGGCCAGTTCACGCCATCGCGAAAGTCTTTCTCGTAGACGTAGCACATGACAAAGCCGCTCAAGACGAAGAAGACGTCGACGGCCACCCATCCCTGGTCGAGAAGCGCGGTCCAGCCGCGCAATGTCTGCTTGAACTCGGGAAACGAGTTCGTCAGGTGATAGATGCAAACAAACAGCGCCAGAACGCCGCGCAATCCGTCGAGCGAGTGGATCCTCTGGCGAGCGATCATGCATATCCCCGTAATGGGCGAAGTCCCGGACCCTGCATGCCCGCAGGGCGACGCCGCGTCTCAGCGCTCTGGCCGAACTTGGCCGTCGAATAGGTGGTAATGAGCAGCAGCGGAAAATGCGACGGCGCCGCGAGCGCGTTATCCGTCAGGGAGAGTATGAAGAAGCTGATGGCACCCATGAGCATGAGTGGATCACGGCGCTGGTAATGCGAATTCCAGAGCAGCAGCACCGAACCCATGAAGAGCGCGTAGAAGGCAATAGCGCCGCCATAGCCGAGTTCGAGTGCCAGTCGCAGATAATCATTATGAGCTGCGGTCGATCCTGTGACGATCAGAACCTCGCGCGGAACGGCCGACATCTGGTGCCCGAAACCGATCCCGAAGTCGCTATATTGCGCCAGGACGATCTCGAGATAGGACCACATCACGTCACGGCCGCTGAGGCCGTTCTGCGAGAAGCGCTCGATGATCCCGGACCCGACCGTACTGAGCAGAATGACCATGCCGACGCCGGCAATGATTGTGCCCATGACCTTGAGACGGCGCTGACCGTTGAAGTTTGTGTAGAAGATGAATGCGCACAGAACCAGCGCTATCGCCGTAGGCACGCGCGATCCACTGAGGACCAGCAGGACGATGTTGATGCAGGCCAGCCAAAGATAGCGTCGATTGACAAGATGCGCATATTTCATCGCAGCCACGGATCCGGACAGCGTGAAGCCCGCGAAAAGCGCAGGAATGAGACTGCCCTGGAAGCGCGGCAGGCCCGATCCATACTCATAGCCAAAGACATTCCGGATGCCCGCCGCTTGATAGAGCAGACCCAGCACAGCGCATGTGATGGGCACCCAACTCGCCATACGGAGCACGAAGTCGCGGTCGACGATCGTCGGGCGCGCCGACAAGAACAGCATCGGCACCACGATCTGGTTCAGCGACATGATGTAGACAGACCAGTTGAATGCCGGATACCGGGTCATCAACGCCGAAATGAACGTGGTCAGAATCATGAGTGCGAGAGCACCGAGCATGTAGCCCACGCGCGGCCGCGTCATGACGAAAGCGATCGATGCGAAGAGCAGCAAGCCCTTCTCATAGGCATTCGCGCCCGAAATGCGGAGCACGAAGCCCGTATTCAGAAGAATAACGCCATAGGCCAGCAGCAGGATGACGCGAAAGTTCATGCGCTTGTCCCCTCATCGGACGGGGATGGAGCAGGCGTGTTGCTCGTCGGGATCAAGCGCGCTTGTCGGGCCATCAGCCAGTCTGCTTCGGCTTTTTTGGCTTGATCCTGGCCGGTACGCCGACCGCAATCGAACCCGAAGGCACGTCCGTCAGGACAACGGCGTTGGCGCCGATATCGACGTCGTCGCCGATTGAGATGGGACCCAATATCTTGGCACCCGCGCCAATATTGACCCGGTTGCCAATAACCGGAACGTCCAGAGGAGCCTCTTCGCTGCGATTGCCGATGGTCACGCCCTGACGCAATCTCACATCGTCGCCGATCACCGCTTCGCTGTGAACGATAATCTCCCCGAAATGCTCGATAATGCAGCGCCGGCCAACCTGCGCGTTCGCGCCGATATAGATGCCGAAGAATATCTGAGACAGCTTCGAGAAGATGCGATGAATGATCTTCAGGACGATGCGCAGCGGCGCAAATCTGACGTGCCGCGCCATTGTGCCGAACCGATGGATTCGGATCGCCCAGAACCCCTGGGCCAACAGGCGCTCCTTATAGCTTCGATAGTCCTCGGCGAGGAGGCCGAAATAGCCGATAGACTGCGCCGGTTCGGCCTGTCTACGGAAAGCACCTGGGCCAGTCTGCACAGTCACAACCAATATGTCCCGAAATCTGACATGCTGAACGCCGCAACAACCATCATGACTGGACCGTCAATCGCGGGTTGGCAACGACGCGCGCAATGACATTGGGCCGGATTTTCACGACAGAACTGCCCTCGCCCGCGGCGAACCGAATAGAAATTCCTGCGCGAATCCCCTTGGCGCCCTCGGGCAACCGCAAGGCCGGCGTGATGACCCAAGCGGATATCGCCTCGCCATGCCAAACCGGCTTGGATTTGTCGTATGGCCGCAGACCTTCTGTGAAATGCTCATACTGGTCATCGGCGATGAAACTCGTCACGCCGATGAAGCCGCTATAGCTGTCGATTTCCACCGGCACGAAGAGTTGCACATCCCGGCCACCGGCATCGTCAATCGAAATGCTGACGTCATCATGAAACAGCAAGCGGAACTCCTGCGGGGCGGCGCCGGCATTGCTCGACAGCGAGATAACCAGCTTGTCCCTGCCGAACTCCGGATCGTGTTCACGGCTGATCTTGGCCACACCGCCATCGCCGGCCGTGCGGGACAGCGAGCATCCATACGGCAGAGAACCAATGACGGGGCCTTGGATCTTGCCGCCGCCACCTTCAAGCGTCCCGTTTGGCAACAGGTTCGACGCTGCCGGATCGACGTCAAAAAACAGCCCGGGTTGAATCATGGACCCCAATACCGGCATCAGGTTCCTGCCGGAACGGTACGCCGCGACATCCGTCAGGTGAACGCCATCACGATGAAGTCCCGGCAGGAATTCACCGCCGCGATACGAGTTCGGATCAGCCAGAGCTGAAAACGAATCCCAAGCTTTCACTTGGCCCGGCTTGTAGAGAAGCGGAAGCTGCTTCGTGATGAAGTCATTGATCGCGAAATGTACGGCCCAGCGCGGGTCGCCTTCAGGGTAGTTGTAATTGTCCTGCCCTGCCCCGCTGCGCACATGCGGCCGAACCGTGCCGACCACGACGCGGCGGCCGTCGACATTCACCATCATGTCGCAGAAGGCCTTGACATAGCTCGTGAAGGTGCCCGCACTGGTCTTGGATGGAATATCATTCGCGCCAAAGCCGACGATCACGAGATCGGGATCCAACTCGCGGATATGGGCGATCTCTTTTTCGTCCGCGAGCCGTGTCACGCGCGAGCCGTTCACGCCCTGATTGGCGCCATCGAACTTGTAGTCGGGGTTGGTGACCCGCCCCTCGGGTACATTCCAGACGTCCAGATGAAAGCGCGGATCCTGCATCCAGGCCCACACGATCTCGCCATTCGCATTGTGGGAGAGACTCTCGAACCGGCCATTATAGGTCGCGGTATTGTTGCTCGCGAATATACTGTCGCCAATGAAGAGGACGCGGCTACCCGCAGGCAGCAGGCCCTCGGCGGGCCGCGGCTGAGCGGTGGCGACCGGCGCCTCCCTGCCTCTGACGAATTTCGCAAGCGCTTCGTACCGCGCGCCCGCAACGCCAAGAAGCACGCCGCCAAACGCGCCTCCGGTCAAGAACATGAATTCACGGCGGTTCATCGCAACCGGCTCCGACTTAAGCTACCCGAATGATGACCGAACGTCCGTGAACGAAACCCATCAACATCAGGTAACATATCTCAACAAGGGTCGCGCTACAGCTAAGCGCTCCATCACATTCTTGACAACAAGCGGGAGCAGAAGGCCACACAGAAACAAAACAAGCATAAAGAATACAAAATAGATGCCATCATAGGGAAGTATTTTTATATAAATTGCTTTGGCCACACCGATAAATATCGTATTAAATAGATATATAACCATCGAATTGGCGCCCAGATACAGAAGGATACGATCCTTACTGAAAAGGTCGAGTCGTACCAGCCCATGCAAGGCGGGTATCGAAAGCAATCCACTGATCAGGACGGCAGGATACCAGTCGCGATTGAGAAACAGGCTGGCGGCAAAGAGGACCAGCCACAGCGGCAGGTACTTTCGATAGGCGGCCAACGCGACATCCTTGTAGAGGAAGGCCAAGCCCCCCATCACGAAGAATATGAAATAGTGGAAAATCCTGTAGATATAGAAATCGGTCGTCGCAGGCGTGAAGTATAATATGAAGCCGAGGGCAACGAGGATAAGAACCCGGGCCCCCGCCAGACGCCAGAGCACCGGAACGGCAATGCTGTAGACAAACAGAACGAAAATGTACCAGATCGAAAGGACCGGGCTATATTCCGTATTGAATACAGCGTCCCGATACCCTTCCCAATAACTCGCCACACCGGCATCGACGTAAGTATATCTCGATGCGATATATTTGCCGGTGACCACCAGAACCAGCATGGCGAGGAACGGAACAAGAAGCCGATCGGCGCGGCGCGCCACATATTGTGGATATCCGCTGCCGAAGCGCTTATGGCCCGCCGTATAGAAGTAAATGAAGCCGCTCAAATACATGAAGAACGGCATATGGAACAGATAGACTGCCGATTTCGAGGCAGCATACCATAGCTGCTCCCCCAGCGTTCCATACATCAACAGATGGCCATACACCACCAGCATGATGCCGAGCCCCTTGCCACGCTCAATGTCGAGCAGGCGTTCCCTGGAGCGGTGACCCTCGGCAGCAGCAGACATCAGAACCCCGTCGGAATGTGATCGCGCATGGCGGATGGTACATAAGGCGACCTGCCGAAGGATACCGGACGGTCGCATTTTTCCATAGTTGGCATCTCGTGCCTCATTATAGCTCGGATGCAACGAACCCTACGTCGCACTTGCACAATGCATGCTGCACTGCGATTGAATCCAAACGAGGCACCCGCGTCAAGCCGTTATCACCCGCCGCGCGCACAGGCCGCGGCCAGTTCGCGTCGTTGGAATGGCGCCGCGATCGCTGATCACGGGAAATTGTTGGTGCGCAGGGTCGCCTGCCCAACGAGTGCTGCCGGCTCTATCCGGGCTGCTCGCCCGCAATGTCAATTTGAACGACCTTGAAACCGCGCAGCTTGAGTTCGGAGAGGAATAGCGGAAGCATGCGCGCAGTGACCGGCTTGATGTCGTGCATGAGCACAATTCCCCTGCGTACGCGCGCGAGCTTGTCGAGCAGTCGATTGACCACTGACAAGGCCGACGGATCGTCGAAATCCTGGGCCGTCACATCAGCGCTGATCAGGAAGAATCCCTGCTCCCGCAGCGCCTCGTCCAGTTCATCGGTCGATCCGAAATTCGGCGCGCGGAACATCCGCACCTTCGAGCTGTCCATATCGGGGGGCAGATTGGCCACCAGAGGATCCCACCCCTTCCCGACTTCGGCCATGGCAGCCGCCCCATCGAGATGGGTGAGGTCTGGATGGGAATAGGTGTGAGTGCCGACGCTATGACCCTGCGCCAGGATCTCGGCCACCATGGTGGGCTCACGCTCGATTCGATTCCCGAGCAGGAAGAACGTGGCCCGCACACATTGCTCGCGGAGCGCCGCCAGGACTTCGCGCGTCGTCTCCGCCCGCGGGCCGTCATCGAAGGTCAGGACGACTTCCCGATCTTCGAGCGGCAATGAAGCATACTGAATCGAACCGAACTTGCCGCCATCGATCTCGTCCAGATTGATGACGCGCTCCGTGCCCAACGCGTCCTCGCCGCATGTGGCGGCCTTTGGCGACGCGACATGCGCGCACGCAAAGAGAAAGGCGACAACCGCGATTCGCGCAAACCTCAGCTGTGTCACCGGCTTCAAATGCTCCATTGCCGCGCCCCGGCTATTGGCAGTCTCGACCCGCTATGGCGCGCACGAGCTTCGGGGCGACAATGCGCGCGCCCGCCTCGGTCGTCGGGTGCACGCCATCAGGAATTGCGGCGTCGCGCGCATCAGCCAGGGCGAGCCAATCGGGCCTGAAATCCACAAATTCCACGCTCTTGCTGGCCGAAAGAGCACCGTACGCATCATAATAGCTGTCGAGCCGGGGGCGAGCCCATCCACGCAGCCCCGCGACGGGGTTCATGGCCATGAGAATGATCCGACGATCACCTCCCTCGCCTCGGATCCGCTGAATCATCGTCTCGACATTGTCGAGACTGCGCGTCAGCGACATCCCGCGCTGAAGCGCCGCATCATTCATCGAGAACTCGATCGTAACCAGATCGGGGTGGAAGTCGAGCACGAGCGGCAGTTGTTCGATACCCCAGTCCGAGTTGGCGCCCGAGAGCGCGATCGTCCGTGTGACGACTGGCCGATTGAGGCAGCGGGCGAGTGCGGCTTCAACCGGCTCCGTCCAGCCACCACGAAGCGTCAAGCTGGTTCCGAGGAACAGCACGGAGAGCGGCCGCGCGCTGTCGTGCGCCGGCGATTCGGCGTCGGTCGGCGCGGCGTTCGCAGGCGACAAAGTCATGATGAGACCAAGCCAACACAGCGCAAGACAGCCGAAGAGCCGGCCACCGAGCGGCTTTCTTCTCATTGATGCTTCAGGTCCCTGTTGAACGTCCATAGCAGCCATCCATAGGGGATCAGCGAGCCGATGAAGCAGGAGAACGACGCTCCAGCCTCCTGATAGGCCATAGACAGCGGAAAGGCGGCTGCAATAGCCACGATGCCGCCGGCGATCTGAGCCATCGCATAAGCCTTGTAGCGGCGGTTCTCGTAGATGACTGTCTCGAGCGAATTGCTGGTCGTCACCAGCACGAAGACGACAGCCCAGATCCGCAGCGTGCTCACGAACGGCAGATAGGTATCGCCGAGCACCAGATGCACCAGCTGGTAGGCAAAGGCCCAGGCGAACAGCATGAAGACGATGGCGACACCGAGATAGATGAAATAGGTCCGCCACGCATGGCGTCGCCGCGCGGCACGGTCGCTGGGGTCGATCTTGCCGAATGTGATCTTGTCCACGACGTCGAGGCTGCGCACAACGATCTGCATCGGCTGCAGCGGGCTGCGCATAGCGGCATAGGCGGCGGCATGTATAGGCGCGGCGAGCGTCGACAGGATCCAAAGTGGGACGTGGCTGTAGCCGGCCGATGCCATCGTGCCGACGGTGACCCAGCCGACCGTATTCTTGATGCGCTCCGCCATCACAAGAAGCGCATGACGGAAATCCGGCGCGCCCGGCAGGAAGCACACGACGGCCGTCTTGCCGATCGCGAACAGTCCGAAGGCGATCATGACCGCGGGAAAAGGAATCTTGACGAGCCACGCTGCGCCGGCCAGCAGCACCGAGACGAAGAAAAACGTAATGGACAGCAAAGCGGGGACGAGCGGTCCGGCCGAGCGGAAGGACAGCACCCGGTCATTGTCGAGCGACAGATAGAGCGGGAATGTCGCGAAGATACTGAGCGCGATCGCCTGGGTCAGGTCGTCCTGCGAGAAGATGAATGAACAAACGACACCGATCGCAAAGATCGCCGACATCGCGACAATCAGCGCCAGATGAAGCCCGGCAAGACCACGGACGCGGCGCCAGAACCGACGCTCGGAAAGAAGCGCCGTGGGCACCGCGAACGACGTTCTGTAGGCCCCGCCTACGGTCAGCGCCACCGCGAGGCCGATGCCGTAGCCCGCGAAGTCGTGCGGCGGATAGATGCGCGCGAGAGCCACGGTGATCACGAAATTCGCGAGCGATATAAAGCCCTGATCGGCAAAGGCCAGAATGCGAACAATGGGGCGGGGCAAGCTCCCCCCTTTTCGACGCCAGAACTGTAAGCGGCTTGAGGTTAACGTAGCCGTGCCCTGCACTGGACGCCCCCTCAGTTGACTGGATCGGCAGGAGGTGTCGACGATTGCAGCGAGGCCGTACCCGGCTTCCGGGTTACGGCGCGCTGGGATTCCGGAGTGTCGGCGAAGGGGAAGCGACCGTAGCGCCCGACTTCGATATTCTCGCGAATGATGCGCGCCGGATTGCCGGCGGCGATGCAGCGCGCCGGAATGTTCTTGGTGACCACGCTGCCGGAACCGATCACGCAATCATCGCCGATCTCGACACCGGGAAGAATGATGCTCCGCGCCCCGATGAAGCAGTTCTTGCCAATCCGCGTGTCGCGATAAAGCCCGCGTGTCCTGTCATGCGCTAGGATCGCCACATCAAACGCGATATATGAATATTCGCCGATGTGAACACCCTTCGGATATGTCTTGTCGAATTTTACACTCAACGAATAGGTTGCCGTCGGATGAATGTCCATTCCCCACAGCTTCGTGTAGTAGTAATACTTACACTTCACTATGATATTTCTCAACCAGAGCAACTTATTCAGACTACGACTGGCCATCTATTCCCCGTATAACTGACTGCGTATCGCGACCGATCCTGCTGGTTCTATGGAGATCCGGACCCGACTCGCTATTGAATTGGCTAACTTGCCGTTGCGGTTGGCCTGGCGACTATATTCGGCGCAAGGGCACCCGGCTCGTCACCGAGCTCCTTGCGAACATCCTCGACGCGCTGACTGCCAAACCGGGCGGCGACCCCCCGCGTCCCAGCCATGGTGAGTTGGTAGGCGAAATGTGACACGAGCCCCGTAATGATCAGGGCCACCGGCAGGCGGATCCAGTAGGGCTCGATCACGAGACTGGTGAAGAAATAGATGTGGGTGTGCCAGAGGTAAATCTCGTAGCTGGTACGTCCGCCCCAGCGTACGGGCTTCCATTCCGCGATCCACATCAGACCGTTCGTCGCGGTGCCGAAGACGAACGCGTTCAAGAGCAAGAACATGCCCAACCCGTGCAGCGAGTAGCGAAAAGTCTCCTGGAAGAAGTCGTTGCGGAACGCAATACCGCCGAGAAGAAGCGCTACGGCGAAGGCGAAACCGCCCAGCCCCCGCAATGGCCGCAGGCCCTGCCTCATGCGTGGATCGACGAGCATCAGGGTGAGAAGGCAGCCCCAAGCAATGGAATCCAAGCGCGTGAAGGTGAAATAGTAGTTCACGTCGTCGGCCATAGGCATCGCCGCATAGATGATGAGCCGCAATACCAGACTTCCGAAGATGATTGAACACAGGGCCCAGAGGCGGGTGTTGAAATTCCGCACGAAGACGAGAAACAGCGGAAAAAACAGATAGAAGTGCTCCTCGACAGCAAGCGACCAGAGTACGCCATAGCCGTGCACGCCGCCGTCGGGGAGCAGGCCCACGACCTGGCCCAGCGTGAAGAAATTGCCCAAATAGAAGAGCGCCAGCAGGAGTTGCGCGACATTAATCGAGCCGGGATCGACGAGCCAGTAGATTGGCAGCGTCACGGCGAACATGATGATCAGCGGCGGAATGAGGCGGATGAAGCGACGCGCGAAGAACGGGCCGAGGGCGATCTCTCCGGTTCTTGTCTCCTCCGCCAGCAACAGGCGCGATATGAGGAAGCCGCTGATCGCGAAAAAGATGGTGACTCCAAAGCCACCAGGGATCGCGGTCGAAAGCCGAAAATGGCCGAGCACGACGATTATGACAGCAGCGAAGCGCAGGCCGTCCAGGCCTCGCAGGTATCCGCGCCGCGGCTCATCCGACGGGGGTAGGGGAATCCTCTGGTCGTTCATCGAGCATGCCTTCGGAAGAGCGAACCAATCAATCGGATCGACCGCGCCTTAGGATACCGTTAGCGTGGCCGCGGAGACGACACTTTCAACCATGAATTTGCCTGGTGACTTTACTTTCCGATATCGCAAAGCACAATGCGTTGCCGCAGCGCACGCGAATATGCGCTACATGCTGTGGCGCGATGTCCTCATCAGGAGCGAGGAGCCGATCCCGTCAATGCCGATCTCTCGTCGTGCGGTTTTGCGCAGCCTCGCGGCTGGCGTTCCGCTTGCCGCCGCCCTGCCCGCCTCCCCGCTCCTCGCCGCGACGCTGCAAAATGCGACGCAGCCGAGCGCAGACACCACGTTCGGCGCCGATCATGCGAGCGCGGCCCGAATCGCGTCGGGATCGGTCAGAGCGCGAATCAACACGCGGTCCAGCGCCGTGAACAAGAACCGCGCCATGACCTTTCGCACGGCGCACAAGACCAATGTTCCGCTGAGCGGGATTTCGCTCGAATATTGGAATGGCCTCGTTCTCAATACAGGTCCATCGACCTATTCCGGCCAGTCCCCCGAACGCTCTTGCGAAGCGACGCGGTTGCGGGCTTCGATCCTGACGGGCATTACGGGAACCGATTCAAAGCAGCCGCAGACGACACTGACCCAAGTCACCTGGCACCGCATGGGCGCCGACCCCGCCTTCCGGTCGGCGGGCGGCGAGATCGGCGAAGACGGCAGTTGGATATCGGTGCCCCCGGGCGCGATCATCCGCTCAGACCCGATCAAAGGCGTGAGCCTGGCCGCCGGCGAACGCTTCTTCGTCCAGACCGAGGATTACCGGGCAGAGGGCACGCTGCGCCCCCTCACGTTCCGTAGCCGGCCGGATCTCGGTGACGCCGTCATCTTCCAGACCACGCCGTTCAACGCCGTTTTCGAAGCAGACTGGTCATATTTCCCCTCTGTCGCCTCGGTCTTGCTCAGTCCCTCCTTCATATGGGGCAAGACAACCGATCGACGCCCCGTCTTCATGGTTGATGGCGACAGCATCATTTCGGAAGCCGTCGACGATGGCGACGCCGATGGCGCATTGTGCTTCGCCAAGCGTGCGCTCAACGCGGCCGGTTTTTCATATTTCGACCTCTCGGTCTCCGGCACGAACATGCGCTACGTGCTCGACTATGATGCCTTTGCGATACGCGCCCGCTGGATTCGCCGGGCCGACGTCATCCTGACCGATAGTGGTAACAATGACCTCGGTTCGATCGGGTTCGGCGCGGCAGGGCAGCCCGGCAGTCTGCTCGGTTTGATCACCGCGCATACGGCCTATCTGCGCACCCATGCCGCCGCCCACGCCAAGATCATACGAACCACCTACCCGCCCCGAACGGATTCGACTGACGGATGGCTGACACCGGCCAGCCAGACACCCAGGACACCGGATGATCGCTGGCCAGATGGCGCGCGCTATGCGTGGCGCGACTATGTGCTCCGTCGCGGCGTCTATGCCGGTCAGGCGCCCTCGCCTGAGACGGGCGACTATTTCTTCGATCTCTACGGTGCGCTCGGGGCCATGAGTGGCCTATGGCCTCCCCCCTTCGCGACATCGGAGACTGCTACGACGCCCGATGGAACGCATCCCGCCGAACAGGCACATGCGATGGCAGCACTGGCTCTCAGCAAGGCCATCGCGAAATTTCCCGCCATCGAGGGGGACGGCCTGATGCGCGCACAAAAATGATGAGAGACAGTTTGGTGCTTCAGGTTCCGCGAAGAGTGGATCGCCATCTGTCCTACCGGACGCAAAGAGGTGATCTATCTCTTTGTTTTCGCATCGAATCGACCCGAGAGTCGGATTTCACTTTTCGGTCCGCTGCTCTAGAGATCAACGCATCGGCACAGGCGAGCGCGCAATGAACACGGTTCTTCTGACGACCAGCATTTTCAGGGATGGCCTTCCCGACGTGCTGTCAAGAATGGTCGCGTCAATTGGCGAGCAAAAAGGCTCCGGGGCTCTCGGGGACATAACCCTTCTGCTGCTCATTCAGAACTGCACCGATGAGCAGTTCGCGACAGTGCCGGCCCTTCCCGATTTCGTCGTTCCGATCCTCCATGGATCCATCATATCGCTGTCGGCGGCGCGCAACATCCTGCTTCGTGCAGCCTTCTCGCGCGGGCTCGTCGAGCCCGATGCCCTGATCGCGTTTCCTGACGATGACTGCTGGTATCCGAGCGGACTTCTCGCCGGCATCCAGGCGCGTTTCAGTGGCGCAGAGCCGCTCGATTTCTTCTTCTGCAGCTATTCGACCAAGCCGTTGGCGTTCGCGGCCGTGGCTGGTCAAACCCGTCCGGCCAAGGTGCGCGATGTCGTGCGCAACGCATCCTCGAACACCATATTTCTGCGTGGGTCGGTCGCCATCGCCATTGGTTCGTTCGATGAGGATCTCGGCGTGGGCACGCGCAACAATGGCGGCGAGGATATAGAATATGCCCTGCGCGCCTTCCTTGTTTCCCGCCGCACAGCCTTTCTCGATGCAGAAATCGTCGGCCACCGCGACAAAGACCGTTCGCTGCGCGCGAAGTACTATCGCGGATCGCTCCTGGCGCTGCGGCGGCACGCATTGGCCGACTTCGGCATTGCCTTCGAATATGTGCGCAAGATCGCGGTCGGCGGCGCACTCTCGCTGAAGGGCGAGATGCCGGCATCCAGGCTCCTCAGCGCCAATATCGCCGGGCACAAGCCACTTCCGCCCTCCCCTTTCCGATAGTCGGATTGCATATCGCGACGACTATGAGGATGGGCAGAGACCGGCCATGATCGAAGATCAAGGTTCGCCAGATTTGATGTGGAACGAAGAATGGTAGGGCGCCGCTGCTTCGGTAGACTGGGTGCGCTGGCGCTCTATGCGCTGCTGGCCATACCTGTCGCGCAGGCCGCGACATCGAAGCCCAATTCCGCCGATTGCCCGAGCCTCATCCCGCCGATGGTGGACGTTTCGCATCTGGCGTCGTTCTACGCGAACACGAGCTCACAATCGACGATCGATCCGGACAAGTACGATCTCTATATCAAGCGTACGCGGGACTTTGACGATCTGCTCAAGTTTGTCGTCCAATTCGGGGCTGTCGCGTCGGCTGCAAATGGCTCAGCGAGTGCTCCGCCGCCGAGCACTTCATGTCTGTTGCGCCAGTTGGATGGTTGGGCTCGGACGAATGCGCTCACCCGCGGCATCAAGCGGAATGACGATGTCGGGCAAAGGCAGGCGGCGATGCTGCAGGCCTGGGCTGTCGTCGCGATCACGTCCGCGCTACGGCAGACGCCGGATATCGATACGGCCTCGGAGCAATATCGCGATGTCATTCAATGGCTGAAGAAACTCGCCTGGTCCATCCACAGTGAATTCCTCCGCTCGCCGAAGAAGCCTGCGTGGAAAAAACAGGTCGCCAACCACAGCCATTGGGCCGGCCTGGCACAGGCGCGCGTCGGCGTCCTGACGGGCGACAGTCGCCTGCTCCAGGCCGGCATGAAGGAGTTGGATCGGGCGCTCGACGCGGTCGACGACGATGGCGCACTGCCTCGGGAAATGGCACGCGGCGAGCGTGCGCTCCACTACATGAACTTCGCAGTGCTGCCGATCGCTGGCTTGGTCAGCATCGCCAACGAGACCGGTTATGAACTGTCGGACGCCCAGATGGATGATCTGCTGCGTCTCGTCCGCTTTACCCTGGATGCGAACACGGATCCCGCTGCCTTCGAGGCAAAGATGGCGCAAAAGCAGCTCATGCAGGGGGTCAGGGACGAACTGGTCTGGATCGACGTGATCCTGCCCACGATCGAGGTCAACGACCCCGAACTGGCAATCAAGATGCGCCAATACGCCCGGACGGTCGGCCCGCTTCAGACGCGCTTTTACGGACCCGTCCCCGCCGCGCCTGTTTCCACGCCCTGATTGGGGCGAGCGATCGCGCGAAAGCGACGCGGCAGATATCGAGAGCGACGCGCGACCGTCAGGCGCCTTCGCGCGCCTTGGTGTCGGATCGCTGCTGAACCTGGCCCCCAACACCGGGGCTCACCAAGCCGAAGGCACGCTGATAGGCGGCGATCAGCTTCGGCACCTCGTGATCCCAGGACAGATTCTGCTCGACGCGCTCGCGCCCGATCGCGCCCATGCGCTTGCGCGTCTCGGGATCATCGAGCAGATCGACGATCTTGTCGCCGAAATCGCGGGAATCATTGGCCAGAGCGTATACGGATGCCTCGCCGGCCGAGAAACGTCCCTCGGTAACGTCGAACTGAACGATCGGCCGACCGATGGCCATATATTCGAGGATCTTGTTCATCGTCGATTTGTCGTTCATCTCGTTCACCCTGTCCGGGTTCACGCAGACATCCGACGTCGACAGCACCTCGAACAAGACGGCGTCAGGCGCGCGGCCGGTGAAGGTCACGTAGTCATCGACCCCGAGATCCTTGGCCATCTGCTTCAGCGGTTCCAGTTCCGGACCGCCTCCGACAAGGCAGAACTGGATATCGGTGCGCTTCAACTCGTTCACGATGTATTTGACCGAGTCGAGCAGCAGATCGATCCCTTCCTGCGCGCCCATCACGCCGACATAGCCGACGAGGAAATCGCGCCCCTTGCGCAATTCCGGATTGGGCGCGACTTCCTTGACGCGCCGCAAATCCGGCCCGCTACGGACGACGAAGACATTCTCAGGCTTCATTCCGCCGCGCTCGATGGCGATCTTGCGGTAGCTTTCATTCGTCGCGATCGAAATACGCGCCGTCTTGAACGTTAACTTTTCGGCCCAGAGCAGCATGCGCCAAAAAAAGTCGCGCCGGCCGAACTTGGCCTCGTAAAGCTCCGGATTGATGTCGTGATGGTCGAAGACAAAAGACTTGCCGAACAGACGAAATATCCATGCAACCAGGAAAATCGTATCCGGCGGATTGCAGCCCTGAATGATATCAAAGCCCTGCTTGCCGTTCACACGAAACGCCAGAACCGTCTGCCAGAACAGCGCGGCGGAGTACTCGAGAATATAGCCACTGGCGCCTCGCGCATCGAGCGGAAGGGCATGGCGATAGATATGAACGCCATCGAGAAACTCGTAGGGCTCCGTATAGCCCTTGCCGAACGGACAAATGACGCTAACGGTCGCGCCGGCCCGCACAAGGGTGGTGGCTTCCTGCCAGACCCGGCGATCGAACGGCACAGGCAAATTCTCGACGATGATAAGGATGCGACGGCCTGAAAGCGGCTGGCTTGCGAGCAATTTGGCGGCGACATCTGCCGGCTTTTTAACAACTTCGAGCAATGCAATACTCGCGAAAGGAGGCTAGGACCGGGCGCGAAGCCAGTAACGCGTACCGCGATCACGGTTCCCGCGTATGCTCCACGTCTTGCAACGCAATAACTATACTGCGTCGCACAAATAATGCAAACTGGCAGCGGCTAGAATTTGGAGACGATGTAGGCGCCCGTCGCGATCGAAAGCGGCGCCTCGCAATTCGCGCTGCCGGCGGCATCGGCACAAGCCACGTTGATCGCGCGAATGGTCTGTCCCGTCAGTCGACCATTGATCGGTCCACGATACCTGCCGCTGTCATTGAGACGCTGCTGCATGACGTAGACGAACGCGTTCGGGCTGACCTTGAGGACCCGGCCTATCATGCCCGACTGGTTGCTAGCGGGGAGTGACGCCATCGCGGTGGCCAGCTTGGCATAGGTCGCCGGCTTGCTGGAGCGACGAAGCTCGGTCAGGACGGTCTCGACGGCGACATCGTCCGGTGTGCCGAAGCGTTCGAGAAGTGCGAAATTCTTGGACCAGAGAGCACGGTTCGGCTCGGTAACCTGCCACCGCCCCTCGCCGTAGAAGGAGAGAAGCTGCCTGATGGCATCGAGGTTGCCCTTCTCGGCCTCCTCGCTCAGGATAGCCAGACCACGCTTCGGATCGGCCGCGGCACCCGGGCCGGTCTTCAGATAAGTATTCGCAAGCGGAATCACGGCATAAGTGGCGCCTGAAGCCAGGGCCGCCTTAAAATGCTCGCGAGCAGCCGCCGTATTGCGGCTCTGCCCCTCCCCCTTCAGCGCCGCGTTTCCAAGACGGATCGACGCCCAGCCAAAGCCCGACGATGCTGCACGCTGCAGCAAATCGATTCCGGCCTTGGTGTTGACGGTGACACCCGCATGTCCGTCCATATAGGCCCGGCCAAGCAGATAGGCGGCCCGCGCCTGCCCCTCATCGGCGGCTCGCTGCAATAGCGCCAGCCCTTCCGCGCGCCGGTCGACGGCATCGCTGGAAAAAAGCCGGTCCCCCAAGGCGGCGGTCGCATCGATATCGCCTTCGTCCATGGCGGATCTGAGCAGCGCCTCGCCCTTGGCTGCATCCTGCGGGATGCCGTCGCGCCCGGTCAGATAGATCTGGCCGAGCCGGAAGGCAGCCCGCGAGTCACCACCATCGGCTGCCGCGGTCAGGCGGGTAATCGCGCCCTCCACGTCATTCGCCAATTGATTCCCCGAGAGTAGCTCCTCGCCGAGCTTTCGCTGGGCGAGGAGATAGCCGGCATCGCTGGCAGCCTGCAGATAGGCGCGGCCCTTCTCCGGCGATTGCAGCAGCGAGAAGCCGCCGCGCAGATAGGCCTCGCCAAGGAGGTAGTTGGCCCTCGCATTGCCGCTGGCTGCGGCCTTTTCCAGCAACGGCACGCCGCGGGCAACATCCTTTGGCAGAGGATCGCCCTTGACCAGCGCCTCGCCGAGCGCAGCCATCGCCTCGGTAGAGCCGTCTTGCACGGCCTCGTTCAGCAGCTTCTCACCCTGCGTCGCGTCAACCGCAACACCTATGCCGCGAAGATAGGCCGATCCGAGCAGGAATTTCGCACGGCTGTTGCCCGCATCCATTGATGTCTTGAGGAGCGATACGCCGCGCACGGCGTCAAGCGGAACTGTGCGACCACGCAGGAGCATGTCGCCATACGTAGCCATGGCGTCGCTGTTTCCCGAGGCTACCGCCGCGTCAAACAGCACCAGCGCAGCCTTCTGATCGGCAGGCATCTTGTCGCTGCCCTTCAGGAGAAAGGTTGCCATGACGAAATCAGCGCGTGAAGACCCCGCGGCGGCCGCACTTCGCAGATAGGCCATGCCTTCCGTTTCGTTGGCATCCATATAGCGGCCGCGCAACAGGTACTCGCCGAGCTTCGCCATGGCGTCGGCGTCCTTGGCGTCCGCCGCCTTGTGCAGAAGCGCAATGCCGCGCGCCTGATCGGCGGGAATGCCCGCGATGCTACCGCTGAGATATGCGTCCGCCAGAACGGTCGTGGCGCGTGTCCAGCCCATGTCAGATGCAGCTTGCAGCAGAGTGACGCCGGCCTTCGGATCGGCGGGCATCATGGTGCCGCGCAGGAGATATTCCCCTAGCTTGGCCTTGGCATCGGCGCGCTGCTCGCCGGCCTTTTCCAGCAAGGCTCGTCCCTTGGCTGGATCGGCGGCGACCCCATACGTGCCGCGAACGAGAATGTCGCCAAGCAGAAGAGCAGCGCCAGCATTTCCACCGTCGGCGGCCTTCTCGAGATAGCTCATGCCTTGCGGCACGTTCGCCGTGATCATGTCGCCCTTGACCAGCATCTCGCCGAGCCGGGCCTGAGCATCGGTCTGACCGCCATCAGCGGCGACCTTGAGATAGAGATAGGCTCGATCGGCGTCCACGCCCGAGCCGGCTTTCTGGGCCAAAGCCACGCCGCCCCAAAGAGGATTGCCGATCCCGATGGCGGCTATTCCAAGCAGGAACAGCGCCCTCGTCAATACAACACGCATCGCAATTCCTTTCCCAAATATCGCGGTCAATGATCCGTTCGAAAAAAGGCGACACAGGCGCCGGTCGCACAAAAAGGCGGTCGGCCAAACGAGGCCCGGTCCGCGTCGACCGCATCATCAGAACATCTTAGGCCCGACCAAACAAGCATGGGACGGCCGTCCATGCCCGTTCCATCCAACCGCAATTCGATGGAACTGATGTGACGTCCGGTTGAAGGGGTGGCAATCGGAGCCCGTTCAACGGCCCCGGATCAGACGCCTGACAATGCCTCGTCCACCCGCCGCATCGTCCAGACCGGGCTGTCAAAAGGCCGTGAATCCATCGAGTTTTCCGGCTGGGCCCTGCCACGCGCTACCGCTCGCGCCATGTCCGCCAGATCTGGTCGATCAACGGCTTGGTCAGATATTGCAGCGGGGTTCTCGAGCCTGTCTGAACGAAACACTCCACAGGCATGCCGGACACGAGTTGCAAGTCGCCCAGTTGCGCCGCCTGTCCCTGGTCGAGGGTGACGCGAACCGAATAATAGCTCACGCCCGTCTGCTGGTTGGTGATGAGATCCGCTCCGACTCGCGTGACCTTGCCATCAAGTTCCGATGTGGAACGGTAGTCGCCAGCCATGACACGAACATTGGCGCGCGCGCCGACATGGATCTGATCGATGTCCTTCGGCGCGACCGACGCGTCGACGACAAGCTGATCCATGTCGGGCACGATCATCATGAGGATCGCCCCGGCTTCGACCACCTCACCCGCGACATGAAACTGGAGTTGGTGAACATAGCCCGCCTGCGGGGCACGGATATCGATCCGGTTCAGCCGGTCCTGCGCTGCAATGCGCTTGTCGCCGAGTTCTCGGAGCTTGTCCTGTGTGTCGCGCAGCGCAGCCCCCGCTTCGGACCTCATGTCGTCGTCGAGTTGGTCGAGCTTGAATTGCAGCTCGATCTTCTGCCCTTCCGCCCGCGCCATCTCCGAAACGAGCCGGCCATGCTCGCCCTTCAGATTGGCCACCTGGCGCCGGAGGGAATTCACGCGGGTCACCTCGATGAACCCCTTCTCGAGCAGGGACGATGCTCCGGTCTGCTCCGTATCGAGGAGAGCGACCTGCTGTTCGACCGCCACCTCCTGGGCCTTCAACCCGTCGATTTCGGACGACAACTGGCCCGCACGCTCCGAAAGCTGGCGCTTCTGGCTGGCCATGCTGGCCCGCCGGGCCCGAAATAGCTGGGATTCGTCGTCCAGCCAACCCGCCAGCTTGGCGTCCGACTTCGAACGGCTGACGAGTGCGTCCGGAAATGCCAGTTCTGCCTTCTGGTCGCGCTCGGCAATCAATCGCGCAACCCGTGCATCGAGCTGGTCGATCTGGTTTTCGATGATCGAGAGCTCGGCCTTCACGTCGGTATCGTCGAGACGCGCGAGCAACTGGTTCTGCTCGACCTTGTCGCCCTCCTTCACTGCCATGACGGCGATGGCGCCCCCATTGGGATGCTGCACTTTTTTGATGTTGCTCTCGGCAATGAAGCGACCATCGGCAATGACCGCGCCCGACAACTCAAAGAAGCTACCCCACAGCATGAAGCCGCCACCGAACAGGAGGACAGCCAGGCCGCCGATGATTTTCAGTCGTCGCAGTTCGGCGTGTTCGTTTGTCATTCGGCGGCCTCGATCCGGTTCGGGCCGCCGGCGGCGCGCGGCCGGGCCTGTCGCAAATTCTTGCCGAGGATCTCGTCGCGCTCGCCAAAGGCGCGCTGTTTCCCGCCGGCCAGCAGAAGCACCTTGTTGCAGATCGCCACCGCTGCCGGCCGATGCGTCATCAGGACGACGATTGCGCCGCGGGACCGCGCCGCGCGCACCGCTTCGAGAAGGGCGACCTCACCCTCGCCATCCAGATTTGAATTGGGCTCGTCGAGAACCAGCAGGAACGGATCCTTGTACAGCGCGCGCGCCAGTGCGAGCCGTTGCCTCTGCCCGGCCGACAGCGCGCTGTTGGTCTCGTCCATCTGGGAATCGTATCCGGACGGCAGCCGCAGGATCAGTTGATGGATGCCCGCCGCCTTTGCCGCTTTCACGATCGCATCGGAATCGGGCTCGAGCGACATGCGGCTGATATTCTCCGCGATCGAGGCAGGGAATATATCGGCGGACTGCGGCACATAGCCGACATGCGGGCCGAGCCTGACGGGATCCCACTGGTCCGGGGTGGCGCCATCGAGCCTGACTGAACCCGCGAGCGGATGCCAGATGCCGAGCAATGCCTTGGCGAGGGTGGTCTTGCCGCTTCCGCTCGGCCCGATGACCGCGAGTGCATCACCGGCGACCAGCGAAAAATTGATATCCGACAGGATCGAGGATCGCGAACCGGGAGGGGCCAAAACGAGATGCGACACCTCGACGGTGTGTTTCGGCGCGGCGAGGCTCGTCTGGGGGACCAGCCGGGAACCCCGCGCCAGATCGCTGGCGAGCCTCTGCAGGGCCTCGCGCGCGCCGATAAGGCCGCGCCAGTTCGCGATCACCTGCTCGATCGGCGCCAATGCGCGGGTCATCATGATCGACGAGGCGAGCATTGCGCCCGATGTCACATCGCGGTGGATGACGAGATAGGCCCCGGCTCCGAGTATCGCTGATTGCAGCAGCAGCCGCAGAGCGCGCGTGAGGCTGGTGTAGCCGTTGATCGTCGCCGAAGTGCGATGCTGCGCGGCGAGATGGTCGGCATTGGAGCGCTCCCAGCGTTCGGCCAGCGCCCCGGACAATCCCATCGCCACGATGGTTTCAGCGTTGCGCCGATTGGATTCGAGCATCGTATATCGGAGGCGTCCGTCACGAATGGCCGAATGTGGCTGGGTCCGGCTCGACCGCTCGGCCAGAAGCGCGACACAGAACAGGATCAACGCACCGACTGCGGCGATCCAGCCGATCAGCGGATGGATCAGAAAGCACAGCACCAGGAAGATTGGTGCCCAGGGCAAGTCCATTAGCCCGACAGGCCCTGAGCCCATCAGGAAGGCGCGAATGGCATCGACATCGCGGATCGGCTGCAGAGCACTCGCGCTGCCACGATCGAGAATGGACAGACCGATGGTCGCGTCGTGGACCGGCTGCTGCACATTCTTGTCGAACACGCCCGCGATCAGGATGAGAAGCCGACCGCGGACGATATCGATCACGGCCTGCAAGGCATAGGCACCGACCAGAGCGAGGCTGAGCGCGACCAGCGTCGCGACGCTGCGGCTTTCGAGGACTCGATCATAGACCTGCAGCATATAGATCGGGCCGGCCAGCACGAGCACGTTAAACACTGTGGAGAATGCAGCGACCGATATGAGCTCGCCGCGGCACAGACGTATTGCGCGCCTCAAACGATCCTGGCTCGATAGATCACGTTCGTCCGCCATCACCATCCGCTCTCGCCTGCCGCCATCGCGCCCGCTGCCCCGACCGGCCGATCCTAACTACACCGCATTGCAGCATCCGTTACAGCAGCTCGCGGCAATCGACTCAATTTATTCCGGCCGGCCCCGTCCGATCCGCCCACTCGCGCGATCCCGACGGCCGCGCCGCCTGCCGAAGCCGCAAAAGCAGGCTGACTGTCGAATGACGACAGAACAAAAAAACACCACCCTCACGTTTTCATGAGAGACCTATCACTTATCGTATAGATGATATACGATAAGCATACCAAACAAATAAATCAAAGGCAATTACAATGTAATTCAAATTTTATGTAATCGATTTCAGATCGAAATATCTACTAATGTATTCACTATCTCTACATGAGGCTCATGCAAATGACAACGAACATTCAATTGTCTGCTGGGGCTACACAGGACGACATCATCCGCGCATTGGCGTCGATGAAAGATGGCGGCACATTGACCTTGCCGGCCGACGCGACGATTTCAGTCTCGAAGAGCCTTGTCGTCGATATTTCGACGCGGGACATCACAATCGATCTCAATGGATCGACGCTGGTTCAGGCGGCGAATACGCCCGTGATCTATGCGACTGGCGCCCATACCGCCCTCGAAGACGTTTCCCTCGGGCTCGACGCGGCCGGCAATGCGACCATCACCTACGCGACGTTGCCAAGCACCCTGCAGGTTGGCGATTGGGTGAAGGTCGTCTCGGACGATTCCATTCCCGGCGACCATATCGACTCAACCGATAATGGCTACACGACCTTGCTCGGCCAAGCCCTCCAGGTCACCTCGATCGACGGCAATACCGTCACATTCGCCGGTAGCCTGGTCAATCAGGACCTCTACCAGACCAATATACGCGCCTCCGAATATGTCGGCGGAACGTTCGAACTGAAGAACGGTACCGTTTCGGGTGATCCGAATACCACGTGGACCCAGAACCTCATTCACGTGCGCTCGGCGGTCGACCCGGTCGTCGAGAACGTGACGGTCAAAGACTCGAACGGCACCGGCATCAACATCGTCGATTCCGTCAATGCGCTGGTCAAAGACGTCATCGCCCTCAACCTCACCGACGATCCGGCCAAATATTATTACGGGATCGCCGTCCATTCGGCAGCGTCGACAGGCACCACCGTGATCGGCCTCTTTGCCGAGGACGTTCGCCACGGCATTTCCAACAACGGCGTCGGAACCGTGCCGGACTCCTCCGAGGTGGCGAAATACGGCGCCGATATCGGTTTGACCGGCAAGGATTCGCTGGTGATCGGGGCGAGCGGTTCCGCCTATGACTGGCATAGTGAGGCAGAGAACGGCCTGTACGACAATGTCTTCGGCTTCTACTCCGCCTTGCTGATCGGCATGCGCGGACTCGATAATACGATATCCAACAGCGGAGGAGCGGGGAACTATCGCGGACTTCAGTTCTACGAGTATGGTGACAATGACGCGCGAGGATTGCTCGTCGATAACGTGACCCTGCGCGACACAACTCAGTACAATATCGTCATATCGGGAAGCCCCGAAAACAATGCAATCATAAATAGCTATCTTGAGAGTTTCTATCACGGGTACAACGTCCTTCCGAGTGTTGTTTCCGTCGAAAATACAACCTATATTGAAGATTCGACCAACATTAATGATGCGATCATCGGGACCGCCGAAAACGACATGCTTCTCGGTGGGCTCGGCAACGATACGATCTCCGGCGGGGCCGGCAGTGATTATATCTGGGGCGGCGAACTCCAGGATGTTCTCACCGGAGGCGCAGGCAGCGACCGCTTCGTCTATCTCTATACCTCCGAAGGTGGCGACACGATCACCGACTTCCAGACCGGAGCCGGCGGCGATGTCATCGACATCTCTGCGCTTGCGGCCCGCAATGGCTGGAACCGCGACGACGTCATCGCTGATGGACATTTGCGGGTCGTCCAATCGGGAACGAGCACGTTGGTCCAGGTATCCGAAACCGCCGGCGTCTGGGTGACGCTCGCCACGCTCTCGAATGTGATCGCCTCCAACTTCACGCTCGACAACGTCGCCGCCTATGTCATGGCGCCCATTGCCGCCGGATCCGGCACGAATGCCGAGATCATAACCGGAACGGACGGTGCCGATATTCTGAGGGCAACAACCGCCTCGACGCACGGGGCGATCATATCGGGCCTGGACGGAAATGACCGGATCATTGGATCCGTCCACGCCGACGTTCTGGACGGCGGTGCGGGCAACGACCTCGTCTATGGAGGCGGCGGCGATGACATCATCTATGGCGGTGATGGCAATGACACGCTCTCTGGCGAGTCGGGAGACGATACGCTCTACGGCGGGGCCGGGGACGATATCCTGGACGGCGGCGATGGAGCGGACGCGCTTTATGGAGGGGATGGCAACGATACGCTGCGTGGTGGGCCGGGCGCCGACCTGTTGGTGGGCGGCAATGGCGACGATCACTACTATGTCGACGAGTTGGACACGGTCGTCGAAGAGGTCGATGGCGGCAATGATACGGTCTGGGCGAGCATTTCGTACTCGATCGAAGGCACGAACCTCGAGAACATTCGCCTGCAGGGAACGGGCAACATCGACGCCACCGGATCGAGCGCCGCCAATCTCCTGACCGGAACGAGCGGCGACAATGTGCTGAGGGGTCTCGACGGCAATGACCGTCTATACGGCTATGACGGCAACGACACGCTGTCGGGTGGCGCAGGCAACGATTATCTGGTGGGCGGCAACGGCCATGACATCTTCCTCTTCGATGCACCGATCCTGGCCGCCAACGCCGATATCATCGCCGACTTCACCAGAGGCGAGGACAAGATCGCGCTCTCGTCGAGCGTCTTCGAGGGCCTCAACCTCGGCGACCTCGACAAAGCCGCCTTCGACGAGCACATCGTCTACAATCAGGCGACTGGCCGCATTTCATGGGATGCCGACGGCCCCGGCGGCGCCGCGCCGATCCTCTTTGCGACCGTCACCGCCGGCTTGCCGCTGAGCGAAACAGACTTCGTGGTGGTCTAGCGGCACCGAGAGGTCGCCCTGCCGCTGGGTTCCCACGGAACCCAGCGGACACGTCGAGCGCATTGGCGAAGCGGCGTGCGACGTCCCGGTTGAGCCGTATGCTCTCCGGAGACGGGCGTAGCTGGGCAAAACCGGCGCATCGACATCATTGGGGAAAATGGTGAGCCCGTCGGGATTCGAACCCGAGACCCCATGATTAAAAGTCACGTGCTCTACCGGCTGAGCTACGGGCTCATCGAGGCTTGCCTCGAATTGGGGCGGAACCTAGTGGGCCGAGGGGCCGGGGTCAAGTGCGGGCGGCCCGGCTTCAGCCCCCTTTTCCAGCCTCTCCCGTGTTTGATGCCAAGCGGTTGATGTGGCGCCATGTGCAGGCTACCAGATGAGCGACGCCAAATTGGCTGATCAGCGAGACCGCTGTCGGGTGGACTTCTTCCGTCCAGCTCACGCGTCCCGCCGACACAAAATGACGTGACGTGCGCGTACCGACTATCGCCGGAGAGGCGATCGAATGAGCGGGTGCTTATGATACTGCCGCCGCGCTCCACCGGGAATGCCATCGTCTTCGTCGCAGCCAGACAGATACCGGCATCGTTTGCCGATATGCGACAGGGGACGAGACGATGACCGCATTTTCGCTCGAAGCCCGGCTCTGGCTCGTGCTCGCCGCAATCGTGATCGATGCGGCGATCGGCGATCCCGATTGGATCTGGCGCCGTATCCCGCATCCGGTCACCTGGTTTGGCGCGCTGATCGGCGCATTTGATCGATGGCTCAATCGCGACAGTTCAGGACAGGCGCTGCGCCGCGCTATGGGGACGTTCACGATCGTCGTGCTGGTCACCCTGGCCTGGGCTGCAGGATTGTTGATCGAGCGGAGCCTCGCCCGCTTCGACCATGGGTTCGTGTTCGTTCCGGTGATCGGTTCGGTCTTCTTGGCGAGCCGCAGCCTCTATGATCATGTCGACCGGGTCCGCCAGAGCTTTGCGGACGGCGGGCTGCGCGCGGCGCGAAAGGCCGTGTCGATGATTGTCGGCCGCGATCCCGACAGCCTCGATGAAGCCGGCGTGTCCCGCGCCGCGATCGAATCGACGGCCGAGAATTTCTCCGATGGTTTCGTCGCGCCGGCGCTCTGGATGGCGATCTTCGGCCTGCCCGGCCTCTTCGCCTACAAGTTGATCAACACGGCCGATTCGATGATCGGCCATCGCACCGCGCGTCACGAAGCCTTCGGCTGGGCGGCGGCGCGGCTCGACGATCTGGTGAATCTGCCCGCGAGCCGGCTTTCCGGCTTCCTGATCGCCATGGCGGCGCCCTTTGTCGGCGGCACCATCAAGCAGTCCTTCCTCGTCATGCTCGACGATGCCGGCAAGCATCGCTCCCCCAATGCCGGCTGGCCGGAGGCGGCGATGGCCGGCGCGCTCGACATCGCGCTCGCAGGACCGCGCCGCTATGGCGAGCGGATCGTGGATGATCCCTTCCTGAACGATTCCGGCCGCCATGATGCCTCCGTCAACGACATCAAGCGCGCCTCGCGCGTGCTCTTCGCCGCCACCGCACTCGCCGGCGTCCTGGTCGCGATCATCGCGCTCTGGCTGCTATCCTGAGGATCGCGTCGCAATCGACATGCTGTTCCAGATGGTCGGCCAGCCGGTCCAGGACCCGTTCGATCTCCGCCTCATAGGAAAGATTCGACGGTCCAGCGCCCAGTTCGGCCAGGAAGGCGCGGCGGAACTGGTCGCCCGCGAAGAGCCCATGCACATAGGAGCCGCGCACGCGGCCATCGCCTGATACCGCCCCCTCGCCGCCCCCGGCGCCCATTAGCCAGGGCCGCTCCCGATCCGGTCCGCTGCTGCGGCCGAGATGGATCTCATAGCCGATGACCGGCCTCTCCGATCCGGCAGCGCGCCCTGAAAAAGGCGCCGTCGTCTTGTCGGCGGTCAGCACGGTCTCGATGTCGAGCAGGCCGAGGCCAGCAACAGTTCCGGGCGGGTCCTCGATACCGTCCGGATCGCTGATGGTCCGTCCGAGCATCTGATAACCTCCGCAGATGCCCACCACCCGGCCGCCGCGCCGGCGATGCGCGACAATGTCGATGTCCCAGCCTTGGGCGCGCAGGAAGGTGAGATCGGCAATGGTCGATTTCGAGCCCGGAATGAGAACGAGATCGGCGATCGGGATCGGGTCGCCGGGCCGGACCAGAACGACCGAGACGCCGGGCTCGAGCTTCAGCGGATCGAGATCGTCGAAATTGGCGATTCGCGGCAGCATCGGCACGGCGATCACGATGCCGCCCGATGTCGGCGCGCTCCGGCCGAGATCGAGAATATCCTCGGCTGGCAGGCGACCCGCCTCCGAAAACCACGGCACGACGCCGAGCGAGGCCCAACCCGTCGCGCCAGAGATCGCGGTGATGCCCTCGTCGAAGAGACGAACATCGCCGCGCATCTTGTTGATGAGGAAGGCCTGGATGCGATCGCGATCGGCGCGCGGCAGGATCGCGCGCGTGCCGACCAGGCTGGCGATCACGCCGCCCCGGTCGATGTCGCCGACGAGCACAACGGGGAGGTCGGCCGCTTCGGCAAAGCCCATATTGGCGATGTCACCGCGCCGCAGGTTGATTTCGGCCGGACTTCCCGCCCCTTCGACGAGCACCAGATCGGCATCTCGGCCGACGATCGCGAAGCTCTCCAGGACCTTCGGCAGCAATTCGGCCTTGCGGCTTCCATATTCCCGCGCCTTCATCGTGCCGAAGCGCCTGCCCTGCACGATGATCTGGGATCCGGTCTCGCTCTCCGGCTTGAGCAGCACGGGGTTCATGTGGACGCTGGGCGGCAATCCGGCGGCGCGGGCCTGCAGCGCCTGCGCACGGCCGATCTCGCCGCCGTCGATGGTCACCGCGGCGTTGTTCGACATGTTCTGCGGCTTGAACGGCGCGACCCTTAGGCCGCGACGTGAGAACAGCCGCGCAAGGCCGGCGACGAGTGTCGACTTGCCGACATTCGAGCCCGTGCCCTGAAACATGATCGCGGGGGTGGCCATCGCTAGCTGGCGCGGCTCAAAACTCGATGCCCTTCTGCGCCTTCACGCCGGAGCGGAAGGGATGCTTGACCAGTTCCATCTCGGTGACGAGATCGGCGATCTCGATCAGCGCCTCGGGCGCATTGCGACCGGTAATGATGACATGGACATCGGCCGGCTTCTCATCGCGCAGGAAGGCGACGACCTCGTCGACGGGCAGGTAGTCATAGCGCAGCACTATGTTGAGCTCGTCCATCAGCACGATGTGACAGGCGCCGCTCTTGATCAGTTCCTTTGCCGTCTCCCAGGCCTTACGCGCCGCGGCGATGTCGCGCTCGCGATCCTGCGTTTCCCAGGTGAAGCCCTCGCCGAGCCGGTTGATGGTGACGAGGTCGCCGAATTTCTCCAGCGCGATCCGCTCGCCCGTCTCCCACGAGCCCTTGACGAACTGCACGATGCCGACCGGGAAGCCATAGCCGAGTGAGCGGAAGATCATGCCGAAGGCGGCGGTCGACTTGCCCTTGCCCTTGCCCGTATGGACGATGATCAGGCCCTTCTCGACCGTCTTCGAGGCGAGGATCTTGTCTCGCACCGCCTTCTTCTTCTTCATCTTCTCCGCGTGGCGCGCGTTGATCTCGGCTTCCGTCATTTCGGTCGTCATGCTGTTTCCTTGCTCGCGGCGGTGAGCCGCGCCAGATGATCGTAGGCGCTGTTGAGGCGCGGCGCCCAGAGGCCGCGATCGATCGCCTGCCTGAAGCGCTCCGCCATCTCCGAAAGCGCCGGCGCGTTCACGTCGGCGATGAAGTCGCGCACGGTGTCGTCGACGAGATAGGCGTCGTAGAGCGCATCGAAGTGATGATCGCCGACCGCATTGGTCGTGGCGGCGAAGGCGAAGAGAAAATCCAGCGTCGCCGCCATCTCGAAGGCGCCCTTATAGCCATGGCGCATGCAGCCGGCGATCCATTTCGGATTGATCGCCCGGCCGCGCACGACCCGGCCGATCTCCTCGGAAAGCGGCCGCACCACCGGGTTCTCCGGCCGCGCATGATCGCCATGGTAGAGGCGGGGCGCCCGCCCCTTCAGCATCTCGACGGTCGCGGAGAGACCGCCCTGGAACTGGTAGTAATCGTCGCTGTCGAGAATGTCGTGCTCACGATTGTCCTGGTTCTGCAGGACCGCATCGGTCGCGGCGAGGCGGGCGCGCAGATGATCGGCCGCTGGCGCGCCGTCGACGCCAGCGCCATAGGCGAAGCCGCCCCAGGCGACGAACGCCTCGGCGAGGTCGTCGCGCGCCTCCCAGAGATTGCCGTCGATCATGGCTTGCAGCCCGGCGCCATAGGCGCCCGGCTTGGCGCCGAAGATCCGCGCCAGATCCTGCCCGTCATGGCGCGCGGCGGCGATTGGGTTCGCGTCGTCCGGCTCCTCGCGCGCGGCGATGACGCGAACGGCCGAATCGATCAGGTCGATCTGCTCCGGGAAGGCATCGCGGAACATGCCCGAAATCCGCAGCGTGACGTCGACGCGCGGCCGGCGGAGTTCCGAGAGGGTCAACACGCGGAAACCGGTGACGCGGCCCGTGCCCGCCTCCCAGACGGGCTCGGCGCCGATCAGGGCCAGAACCTGCGCAATGTCGTCGCCGCCGGTGCGCATATTGGCCGTGCCCCAGGCCGAAATCGCGACCGAGCGCGGCCATTCGCCTTCATCCTGCATGTAGCGCATGACGAGCGCCTCGGCGGCGAGCTTGCCGATGCGCCATGCCGCTTCGGTCGGCACGGCGCGCGTGTCGACGGCGTAGAAATTGCGGCCCGTCGGCAGCACGTCCGGCCGCCCACGCGACGGCGCGCCGGAAGGGCCGGGCGGCACGAAACGACCATCGAGCGCAGTCAGCACGGCGGCGATCTCATCGCCGCCGGAGCGATCGAGCGAGGGGGCGAGATCGGAAGCAATCCAGTCGAGGATGGGCGCCGTGGCGGGGCCAGATGCCGGCACAACCCTCTCTCCCCGAAGGGGGGAGAGTTGGAGAGGGGGTGCTACGCCCGGCAAAGGGCGCGATACGTCAGGATCGACAGCAAGAGACGATGCGGGATCGGCGAGATCGAGCGGGCGGTCCCCCTCCCCGGCCCTCCCCCCTTCGGGGAGAGGGGGCAGGTCGCGGCGCACTAAGGCCTTTGCCAGCATCTCGATCCGCTCGACCGCATCGCCTTCCGTCCGCCACGGCGCGTCGGTGATCTCGGCGAGCGCCTGCGGCTTCGGGCGATCCCATTCCGCTCCGAGATCGCAGGCGAGCGGATCGAAACCGCCGAGCCCGAGATCGGCGGCGATGGCACGCGTGAGCGAGCCATTCTCGGGCCGCCCACCGGAGCGCGGCACGCGGGCGATGGCGAGCAACGTGTCGATCCGAGCTTCGTCGAGCGGGCTCGCCCCGAAAATGTGCAGCCCGTCGCGGATCTGCAGTTCCTTGATGTCGCAGAGATGGGCGTCGATCGCGCGCAGCGCCTTGCCCGTGTCCTCGCGCCCGATATTCAAATCGCGGTCGATGCCATGGCGCGCGGCGCGATCGAGTATCTCGCGCTCGAGATAGTCGCGTCGGCGCGGATCAGCGCCCAACGCCAATTGGTATTCGTCGATCAGCGTCTCCAGCTCGGCAAAGGCGCCATGCGCCTCAGCCCGCGTCAGCGCCGGCATCAGATGATCGATGATCACCGCGGAGCTTCGTCGTTTGGCCTGCGCGCCCTCGCCCGGATCATTGACGATGAACGGATAGATCAGCGGCGTCGGCCCAAGCGCCACTTCCGGCCAGCATGCGCAGGAGAGGCCGAGCGCCTTGCCGGGCAGCCATTCGAGATTGCCGTGCTTGCCGACATGGACGATGGCGTCCGCGGCGAATGCGGTCCGCAGCCAGGCGTAGAAGGCGAGATAATGATGCGGCGGAACGAGATCGGGATCGTGATAGGTTGATTTCGGATCGATGCCATAGCCGCGCGCCGGCTGGATGCCGACCACGACATTGCCATAGCGATGGATGGCGAGCTGAAAGGCCCCATCGGCAAAGTGCGGGTCTGCCTCGGGGGCGCCCCAGCGATCGGCGAGCGCCGCGCGGACGGTTTCAGGCAGGGCGTCATGGAACGCGCGATAGGCCTCGAGGGGCAAGACTGCGGGCACGCGCTCCGCCCGGACTCCCTCGCCCGCTTGCGGGAGAGGGTGGGGTGAGGGTCTTGCTTGGCCAGCTTCCGCGAAGTGGCCTCCCCCCTCACCAGTTCCGTCATCCCGGGCTTGACCCGGGACCCATTCAGCCGAGGCATCGATCGCCCGAGCTGCCAGGGATACGGCTGCATGGGTCCCGGGTCGAAGCTGCGCTTCGCCCGGGATGACGGAACCGGATGGGGGGAGCGGGCCGCTGGGCAACGTCTCAGAGGACAGATCCACAGCTTCGTTCATCGCCCCGCCGAGCAGAACCTGCATCAGCGCCCTGCCCGTCCCGGGAAAACCCTCCATCGCATATCCTGCCGCCTCCATCGCGCCGGCGATCCGCGTCGCGCTTTCCGGCGTATCGAGGCCGACGCCATTGCCGATGCGGCCATTGCGGTCGGGATAGTTGGAGAGCACGAGCGCGATCCGCCGCTCGCTGGCGCGCCTGCCTCCAAGCCGCACCCAGCCGGCGGCCTGGCGAGCGACGAAATCGATCCGTTCGAAATCCGGACGGTAGGCGACGATCCGGCTATCGGTCACGTCGTCGCGCTGGATCTCCTCCTTGAACGAGACCGGCCGCGTCAGGATGCGACCGTCGACCTCCGGCAGCACGACATTCATGATCAGATCGCGCGGGCCGAGCCCCCGGCTCGATTCGGCCCAGGCGTCGCGGCTGGTGCCGGCGAAGACGATTTGCAGCACCGGCCGGCCAGGTCGGTCGAGCACGGTCGGTGCATGGCCGTGCCCCGGCTTGGAGATCGCAAACGCGGTCCCGTTCAGCACGATCGCAGGATCGAGCCGGTCCGTCAGCGCCATCATCCGCCCGGCGACGACATCGTTCTTCAGGCTGGTGACGAAAACCGGCACGGCCGCAATGCCCTGCCGGTCCAGTGCCGCGACCAGGCCGTCGATCGGACCCGTCGAGCCGCCCTCCAGCAGAGCGCGATAGAATACGATCAACGCCGCCGGCCGTCCTGCAACCACGTCCAGCGCCGCGTCCTCGTCGACGACACCGATGGACGGCCGGTAGAAGCCCATAGGCGGCAAGGGCTCCGCCTCGGGCGGCATCCGGCCATCGCCAATCAGATAACGGCCGAAGGCCAGCGCGCGGCCGATATTCTCAGGCCCCGCCTCGACGCAATAGCGCCAGATCCGCCGCGCCTGATCGATCGGCACAGTGTTGAACGGTTCGAGCCCAACATCCCAGCGATCCTCGCCGGGAACGACCACCAGCCTCGGCCCACCGGCGCGTGCGAGCTTCCGCATCGCCTCCAGCCCATAGGGCCAATAGCCGACACCGCCCATCATGCGGATCACGACCAGCCGGGCGCCTTCGAGAGTCTTCTCGATATAGAGATCGACCGAATAAGGGTGGCTGAGCCGCATCAGATTGGCGAGGCGAAGTGACGGCCCTTCGCCCGCCCGGCTCGCGGCTGCGGCAAACGCCGCGAGTTCGCTATCGGCCGCCGATAGAATGACGATGTCGCCGGGCGACTGGTCGAGATCGACGGCGCTGCCGCCATCGTCGATCCGCTCCATTTCGCCGGCGACGAGATGCATGGGTTCAGGCCTTCAAATGCGTTTCGACGGTGGCGCGGTCGAGCCCGCGCGCGCCGATCACCACCAGACGGCCGGCCTTGTCGCCCGGCGCGAAATAGGTCTCGACGCGGGGTCCCACCGCCTGGACGACGGCCGGTGCCGCCTTGCCGGTCACGACCACCCTGCCCTTGATCCGGAGCACGCCGGCCGCGCCCATCGCCAGACGGACGGCATCGCCGAGCGCATCGATCGACGGCCAGGCCTTCGTCTCGACGACGAAGCTGTCGAAATCATCGTGATCGTGCTCTTCGCCTTCGAGATCGTGATGGCTCTTGCGCTCGAAGGCGTCGTCTTCCGCCGCTGCGCCGACACCGAGCAGGATTTCGGAGGGCAGGCCGTTCGGCGTGCCATGGACGCTGCGCGCCGCACCACGCGATCCCTCGCGCACGATCGCCTCGACGCCGGCGATAGCGGCCGCATCGAGCAGGTCCGTCTTGGAGAGCACAATCAGATCGGCGCAGGAGAGCTGGTCCTCGAACAATTCCTCGATCGGATCGTCATGATCGAGCGAGGGATCGGCCGCCCGCTGCGCCGCCAGCGCCACCTCGTCGACCGCAAACCGCCCCTCCGAGACCGCCGCCGCGTCGACGACCGTCACCACGCCGTCGATGGTGACGCGATGGCGGACCGAGGGCCAGGTGAAGGCGCGGACCAGAGGCTGTGGCAGAGCGAGGCCGGAGGTCTCGATCACGATATGATCCGGCGCCGGCTCTCGCGCCAGCAGCGCTTCGATCGTCGGCAGGAAATCATCGGCGACCGTGCAGCAGATGCAGCCATTGGTGAGTTCGATCACCGTATCGGGCTTGCAGTCGTCATCGCCGCAATCGGCGAGAAGTTCGCCGTCAAAGCCCATATCGCCGAATTCGTTGACGATGAGCGCGATGCGCTTGCCGTTCGCCTGCGCGATCAGGTTGCGGATCAGCGTCGTCTTGCCGGCGCCGAGGAAGCCGGTGACGATGGTGGCGGGAATGCGGGGGGTCAAAGCGAATACTCCGGGTGCGGATTGGGCTTGAGGCTAACGGGCAGTCCCGCCGCTACGAGAAAGACGGATGCTGCGGCCCGCGCAATGGTCTGGTTGAGCCGGCCCTGCTCATCGGCAAAGCGGCGCGCGAGCGCATTCATAGGCACGATACCACTGCCGACCTCGTTCGAGACGAGCACGACGGGACCAGCGATTTCGAGAAGCGCCGCAGCCAGCGCCTCGCCTTCCGCCAGCGGATCGCGCCCAACCTCCATGAGGTTGGAGAGCCAGAGCGTCAGGCAGTCGACCAGGACGACCCGGCCGACATCCGCCTGCGCGACGAGGGCGGGAACGAGGGCGAGTGGCGCCTCGATCGTCGACCATTGATCGCCGCGCCGCGCACGATGATGCCCGATCCGATCGCTCATCTCGCCGTCGCGCGCCTCGGCCGTGGCGATATAGACGGGCTCCAGCCCGGTCCGAATCGCAAGGTCCTCGGCAAAGCGGCTTTTGCCGGAGCGGGCCCCGCCGAGAACGAGCGCCGTTCTCGGCGGATGTCGTGGTGTGGACATGGCCTCTCAGTCGCTCCGCGACAGGCGCTGGTAGAGCCAGCCGGAAAAGACGCCGGAGAGCGACCAGAGCAGCGCGCTGACGACGAGCGAGGCGGCGACGAACTCCGCGCCGAGCGCCGCCGGATAGGCGGCTTCCAGCGTCGGCGGCTGCGGCGCGCCGATCACATGCGGGACGATGGCAATGACGACGCCTGCGGCCTTCCAGAACCATGCCGATCCGAAGACGATCAGCGCGAGGCCAACGGCCGACGCTGCGGCGGTCGAGAGCCACCAGATCTGGCGCGAGGTGATCTCGGCCGCGGCCGTTCCCGGCAGTTCCGGCGACAGGCCGAGCGAGGGCAGCAGCGAGGCGGCGAAGAAACCGCCAAGGCCCCAGAGCACGCCGGTCCGCGCATCGATGCGCCCGCCCTTCAGCGTCATGACGCCGAGCAGGATCGCCGATACGGCGACACCCATCAGCAGATTGGCGAGCAGCGTATAGGCGGAGCGCTCGAAACCGTCCGTCGGCTCCCAGGCGCCTTCGTCGTGATGATGCGCCTCGGGGGCGGCAGCAGGCCCATGCGATACCGAGTCGGCTCCATGGTCGTGCGGCACGCTCGCAGCGACCGCTGGTGCGGCCTCTGCCGCCTTTTCGAACGTTTCGCCGTGGAGGATGAGCGGCTCGGTCGTGACAAGCTGCACGCCAGTCAGAATCGCGCCCACGAGCAAGCCTGCGCCAAAGGCGCTGACGATGATGGTCTTCAGCATGATGTCCTCGGACGGCCTAGTGGCAGGGAAGGCCGAGCGCGTGGCGCGTATCGTGCGTCGCGTTGTGGATCATGCTCGGGGCGGCGAAGCCGGTGCCGAGGAAGAGCAGAACGCCAAAGGCGAGCGCGAGCACGGCCGGCACGGCGCGGCTCTGCGCCGAGGCGGCGGACTGGATCGAGGGAATCGAACTGGACGAGGTAACCATTGCGTATCTCCTGGGCCGTCCCACCGACGGCTGGTCTACTTCACGCGCAGGCTGGTCTCCTGGCTCACGGGTCGCCGCTCCCTCGCCGCCTTCCCGGTTTCCCAGTGGCATGGTGCGAGGTCGCTCGCCGCTTACAGTTGCGGGGGCAGCTTCGGCATCGGCTCCCGTCAGGGTCAGGCCTCACCGAATTCCCATTTCATCCCCCCGGATCTGAGATCCGTCGGGGGAACCAACGCGTCCTTGAAGCTAGAAGGATTAGGCGGGGCGCGCAAGCCGATCAGGCGGCCCGGCTGTTGGCAGCCGTCGAGCGCCCCCGAAACCGCGCCCACCGGCGCGAGATCTTCACTTCCCACTGCCGGCGGAAGCGGCGGATCCTCGGAAAATCATGCGAGAGAATGATCAGGCCGACCGGCAGCATCCAGATACCGAGCACGGGCAGGAAACTGAACAAACCTCCGGCGATGAACGTGCCGCCGAGCCCGACTCGCAGGAGGCGACTGTCGGGGAGCTTGATCGATCTCTTTCCGAATCGGATGGATGGCATCGGGTTCTTGTTCTCGAGCGAGCGACTTGAAGTGGTGGTGGCGCCGGGGTGGCCGCAGGTGGATAAATTCACCGATACAGCCGCCGACTGCAAGGAATACAGCGCATAAATGGGACGAGCGCATGACGGCGTCCAGCCGATGGCGCGCGAATATCCCGCCCCTTTTGGGGACGAGCTGTGAATCTCTGCTTTTTGGGCTTTGCAAGCCGACGCCGGCTTTGCTATAGCCACGCCCGTCGGCACGAAGTGCTGTTCCGCGATAGCTCAGTTGGTAGAGCAGGTGACTGTTAATCACCGGGTCGTTGGTTCGAGTCCAACTCGCGGAGCCAGATTTGATCAAGGGGTTGGACGATATTCGTCCGGCCCCTTTTTCATTTGAAGCGTCGCTATACGCGCGACAACGCCTCCGCTCACGCTCGAACGGCGACTTGTCGTGCGTCATCAGCCAAAGCTGCTTCGCGATTGCCACGGAAGGCGGTTCTTTTTCGGGCGGCCGTCTGCGGACACATCCGCCCGACTGTCCGGGCCTGCGAACCGCGCTTCGTTTCCGCTCCCTTGAACGTTCGCTGCCGGGCGCCCACAATAAGGCCGGCCATTCGGGGAGCTTTCGGCATGTGGGCGTTGGTGATCACGACGTATATTTTCGCGGTGACGCCGGGCGGGCCTGTTGGCACCGACCAGCTTCAGATCGCGTCGACCAACATCACGACGATCGAGGGATTCGCCACGCAGGAGGCTTGTGGCCGCGCCGGCGTCAGCATGACGAACCCAACCGGTCGCGTGCGCTACCTGAATGTCGAGCGTTCGGGCCAGTGCATCTTCAAGGGCGAGCCCAGGAAGCCGCTGGACCAATAACGCGGACGGCATAGCCGCCTACGAATCGCGGCCGCTTCCATCGCGATAGCCTTGCGACCGAATCAAGACGGGAGGGCAGGCTCGCGCCTCCCCTACCGGCGTTTGTCAGACTCGCTCCAGCGCGACGGCGATACCCTGGCCGACGCCGATGCACATGGTCGAAAGCGAGCGGCGGCCGCCGATCAGGCCCAGTTCCAGCGCGGCCGTACCGGTGATCCGCGCGCCGGACATGCCGAGCGGATGGCCGAGCGCGATCGCGCCGCCATTCCGGTTCACGCGCTCATCATCATCGGCGACGCCGAGATCGCGCAGCGTGGCGAGGCCCTGCGAGGCGAAGGCCTCGTTGAGCTCGATCACGTCGAAATCCGCAGCGGTGAGACCCAGGCGCGCCATCAGCTTCTTGGAGGCCGGCGCGGGGCCTATGCCCATGATGCGCGGCGGTACGCCGGCCGCCGCACCGCCCAGAACGCGGGCGATCGGCGTCAGGCCGTATTTCTTGGCTGCCTCGGCCGAGGCGAGGATCAGCGCCGCCGCGCCGTCATTGACACCCGAGGCATTGCCGGCCGTCACTGTGCCGCCCTTGCGGAAGGGCGTCGGCAGCTTGGCGAGCGCCTCGATCGTGGTGGCGCGCGGATGCTCGTCCTTGTCGACGATGACAGGCTCGCCCTTGCGCTGCGGGATGGTCACGGGCGTAATCTCGCGGGCGAGCCGACCGTTCGCCTGCGCCGCTGCCGCCTTGGCCTGGCTGCGGACGGCGAAGGCGTCCTGGTCCGTGCGCGAGACGTTGAAATCCTCCGCCACGTTCTCGCCCGTCTCGGGCATCGAATCGACGCCGTACTGGGCCTTCATCAACGGATTGACGAAACGCCAGCCGATCGTCGTGTCGTGGATCTCGGCATGGCGCGAAAAGGCCGTTTCGGCCTTCGGCATGACGAAGGGCGCGCGCGACATGCTCTCCACGCCACCCGCAATCATCAGCTCCGCCTCGCCCGCCTTGATGGCACGCGCGGCGGTGATGACCGCATCCATGCCGGAGCCGCAGAGACGGTTGATCGTGGTGCCCGACACGCCGACCGGCAGGCCGGCGAGCAGAAGCGACATGCGCGCGACGTTGCGGTTGTCCTCGCCCGCCTGGTTGGCGCAGCCGAAGATCACGTCGTCGACCGCCTCCCAGTCGACGCCGGTATTGCGCGCGATCAGGGCCTTCAGCGGGATGGCGCCCAGATCATCGGCCCGGACCGGCGCAAGCGCGCCGCCGAAACGGCCGATCGGGGTGCGGATATAGTCGCAGATGAAAACGTCGGTCATCTCAAAGCTCCGGAACGATCAAGTCGGCAACCGTGCCGGACACCAGCAATTCGGCGCCGGTCACGGCCTGCAATTCGTCGAAGGACAGCGCCGGCAGCTTCTCCTTCAGGACGAAGCGTCCGCCTTCGATGTCGATCACGGCAAGCGAGGTGTAGACCCGCGTGACGCAGCCGACGCCGGTCAAAGGCAAGGTGCAGCGCTTCAGGAGCTTCGGCTTGCCGTCCTTGGTGACATGGTCGGTGATGACGGCGACGCGCTTCGCGCCGTGGACCAAATCCATGGCCCCGCCGACCGCCGGCACGCCCTTCGGCCCGGTGGACCAGTTGGCGAGATCGCCATTCTCGGCCACTTCATAGGCGCCCAGGATCGCGACATCGAGATGCCCGCCCCGCACCATCGCGAAACTGTCGGCATGGTGGAAGAAGGCGGCGCCCGGCTTCAGCGTCACGGCCTTCTTGCCGGCATTGATCAGGTCCCAGTCTTCCTGGCCCTTTGGCGGCGGCTCGCCGAAATTCAGGATGCCGTTCTCGGTGTGGAAGATCGCTTCGCGGCCCGGCGGCTGATACTGCGCCACCTTCTCCGGGAAGCCGATGCCGAGATTGACATAGGCGCCGTCGGTAATGTCCTGCGCGGCGCGCCAGGCGATCTGGTTGTTGGAGAGCTTCGCGGTCATGTCAGGCAACTCCCGGATAGACGGCGTTGGCGCGGTTCAGATCTTCTTCCTGCTGCGGATCGGCCACCTCGACCACCTGCTGCACGAAGATGCCGGGGGTGATCACGATCTCGGGGTCAATGCCGCCGGCCGGCACGACCCGCCGCGCCTGCGCAACCGTCAGGGCCGCCGCCATGCACATCAGCGGATTGAAGTTCCGCGCCGCAGCCCGGTAGGTGAGATTGCCGTGCGTATCGGCCGTCTCCGCCTTCACCAACGCCACATCGGCCTTCAGCCAACGCTCGCGGACGTAAGCACGCCCTTCGAATTCCTCGACCGGCTTGCCCTTGGCGAGATCGGTTCCATAGGAGGTCGGCGTATAGAAGGCCGGGATGCCGGCGCCGCCCGCGCGGATGCGCTCGGCGAGCGTGCCCTGCGGCACCAGCTCCAGCTCGATCTTGCCGGCCAGGTAGAGATCGGTGAACACCACCGGATCGGCGGAACGCGGGAAGGAGCAGATCAGCTTCTTCACCATCCCGGCTTCGATCAGCGCGGCGAGGCCGACATGGCCGTTGCCGGCATTGTTGTTGATGATCGTCAGGTCCTTCGGATGGCCCGTGGCGAGAAAGCGGTCGATGAGCGCGTGGATCAGCTCGATCGGCGAGCCCGCCCCACCGAAGCCGCCGATCATCACGGTCATGCCATCCTCGATCCCCGCCACCGCCGTGGCGAGGTTTGCGACTGTCTTGTCCATGCGATGTCTCCCTCCGTGGCGCAAAACGCCCGGTGCGAGGTGAAGCGATAGGCCGCGCTCGTGCTTCCGTCCATTTGATTTGTGCGATATGATTCATTTGTTCGCATATCGCTCAAACGCAGAGGTCTGCGCCCGTGACAACTCCCGAACGCGATCTCATGGGCGGCCTTGCCAAGGGCCTCGCCGTCATCGAGACGTTCAGCCCCGATCATCCGCGGCAGTCGATCTCGGAGGTCGCCGTCGCCTCTGGCCTCGACCGGGCGACGGCGCGTCGCTGCCTGCTGACGCTCGCCCATCTCGGCTATGCCGATTATGACGGGAAATTCTTCACGCTGACGCCGCGCGTGCTGCGATTGGGCACGGCCTGCCTCGCCACCATGCCGCTGCCGCAACTGGTTCAGCCACTGCTCGACGAGCTGTCCGACGCGATCGGCGAGAGTTCGTCGGTCTCGATCCTCGACGGCGCCGAGATCGTCTATGTTGCCCGCGCGGCACAGCGGAAGGTCATGTCGATCGCGCTGATGCCCGGCTCGCGTCTGCCGGCCTACTGCACATCAATGGGCCGGGTGCTGCTCGCCGCCCTGCCCGAAGCCGAAGCGCGCGAGCGTCTCGGTTCCGCCCCCCTGCCCCGCCGCACGCCGCATACGCTGATCGAGCCGGAAGCGATCCTGGCCGAGATCGCCCATGTCCGGCAGCAAGGCTATGCCGTCATCGACCAGGAGGTCGAGATCGGCCTGCGCTCGATCGCGGTGCCCCTCACGACCGCGCGACGGGCTACCGTCGCAGCCCTCAACCTCGGCCTGCCGGCCCGCAGCGAGCCGATCGAGGAACTCGTGGCGCGCTATCTGCCGGCGCTGCGGGACGTCAGCACCCGTATGCGGGAAATCCTCCGCTGAACCCGACCGCGACGGAAGACTATCGGTTGCCTGCGGCGATGATGTTCTCCGCCGCCTTCTCACCGATCATCACGGCCGGCGCGTGCGTATTGCCCGAGACGATGGTCGGCATCACCGAGCAATCGGCGATGCGCAGCCCGTCGAGCCCATGCACCTTCAGATCAGGACCGACGACCGCGTCCCCGTCATGGCCCATGCGGGCGGTGCCGACCGGGTGAAAGATCGTCGTGCCGATCTCGCCCGCGAGCCGAGCCAGCGTCTCGTCATCCTCCGGGCCCGGACCGGGCTTGATCTCGGTCGGCCGGTAGCGCGCCAGATGCGGCTGCGCCATCAGCCGGCGCGCATGACGGATGCTGTCGGCGGCCACGCGGCGGTCGGCCTCGGTCGAGAGATAGTTCGGCTGGATCGCAGGCGCCGCCAACGGGTCGGCGCCCGCGGCATGGCTCGATCCGCGGCTCGTCGGACGAAGATTGCACACCGATACCGTCAGCGCGGGCGTGCGATGCAAGGGCTGGCCGAAGGCATCCAGCGACAGAGGCTGAACGTGATATTCGATATTGGCGCGATCATGCGCCGGACTGCTGCGGGTGAAGATGCCGAGCTGGCTCGGCGCCATCGCCATCGGCCCGCTCTGAGTCAGCGCATATTGGAGCGCAATGCCGGCCTTGCCGTGCAGCGTCGCAGCCCGGTCGTTCAGCGTGTGCGCGCCCGTGATCGAGAAAATGGTGCGGATCTGCAGATGATCCTGCAGATTCTCGCCGACGCCCGGCAGGGCATGGGCCAGTTTCACGCCGATCCGCTCCAGCACGTCCGGCCTGCCGATGCCCGAGAGTTCGAGGATCTGCGGCGACCCGATCGCTCCGGCGGAGAGCACTACCTCCTGCCCGGCATGCGCTTCGAAAAGGGCGTTGCCGCGCGAAAAGACAACGCCGGTGACGCGCCGTCCGTCGAGCCGCAGCCGCCGCACATGGCATTCGGTCACGATCGCCAGATTGGGCCGGCGGCGAGCGGGCTCTAGGAAGGCCTTGCGCGCGTTCCAGCGTATGCCGCGCTTCTGGTTCACCGGGAAATAGCCGACGCCCTCATTGTCGCCGGCGTTGAAATCTCGCGAAACCGGAATGCCCATCTCCGCTGCCGCCTTCGCGACCTCGTCGAGGATCGGCCATTTGAGACGCTGCTGCTCCACGCGCAATTCGCCCGTCGTGCCATGCGCCTCATCGGCCGCGCCGAAATGATGCTCTGAGCGGCGGAAAAGCGGCAGCACGTCGGCCCAGCCCCAGCCCGGATTGCCGAGATCGCGCCAGCCATCATAGTCCTGGCGCTGGCCGCGCATGTAGATCATGCCGTTGATCGACGAGCAGCCGCCGAGCACCTTGCCGCGGGGATAGAGCAGGCTGCGGCCGTTCAGCCCCGGCACCGCCTCTGTCTTGAAGCCCCAGTCGAGCCTCGGATTGCCGATGGCGAAGAGATAGCCGACGGGAATATGCACCCAGGGGTGATTGTCGCTCTTGCCGGCCTCGATGAGCAGAACCTTGCGGCGCGGATCGGCCGAGAGGCGATTGGCGATCACGGATCCGGCCGAACCCGCGCCAACAATGATCACGTCGAACGTGCCGAAATCGGCCGGCTGCTGGCTGGCGTCGGGCATAAGGTCTTTCCGCGGAGGTCGCTGGCTTCAGTCGAGGCGCGAAGCCGGCTCGCTCAAAGAAAATGTGACGTTTCGAGAAGCGAGTCGGAACCGTCCAGTTCCTTGTGCAACCGATGCCAGCGCCGGTCGAGGTAGACAAGCGAATGCGCCTCGGGCGGCGCCTCTTCCGGATGGGCCTCGCCCTCGAGCAGTTCGGCCGCGACCAGCGTCGCACCCTCGATCGGCAGCAGGCCGAGGCGCCGGGCACGGAACCATGTGGCGACGCCCGTATAGCGCGGCTCGCCCGTCGGCAGCCGTTCCCACGCGCCGCCCGGCGGAAAGCGGTCGGCGCCGCTCGACGCGCAGAGCTGGGCCAGATCGATATCGGTGTAGCGGAGCAGGTGGATCACCATCGTCTCCGCTCGCAGCAACGGCTCGGACGAGCCGGACTTGGTCGAAAGCGAGAAGGCGACGATCGGCGGCGCGGCGCTGACCGAGATCAGCGAGGATACGGTCATCGCCACCGGTCGGTCGCCTGGATCGGCGGTGATCACGGCGACGCCTGCCGGATGCCGGCGAAAGGCTTCCCGAAAGGCGCTGGTCATCGGATGCGGCTGGCTCATCGGCGTATCTCTTCTGCAGCAGGACGGGAAGGCCGGACGGCACGCGCCGCCCGGCCCCAGGGATTACTTCTTCTCGATCAGGTCGTAGAACTGCCAGACACGGTTGCTCCAGACGCCGCCGAGGTCGCGACCCGCCGAGGTGACGATCGACGGCGCGATCGTGAAGTGGTTGGCGGCCACCATCATCTCGCGGAAGGTGCGCTGGATCACGCCGGCACGGAGCGAAGCGCCACCACCCGCCCGATAGGCGAAGTTGCAGATATCGACGCCGGCTTCGTGGATCTCCGACTTCGCCAGATGCACGAGGCTGATCTGGCGGGTGGACATCTTCTCGCCGGCCTCGGCAAGCGCCTCGATTTCACGCCACGTCTCGAAGACAAAGGCGCGAGCCGCCCGATAACGGGCCTCGGCGCGGCCGTAATCGTACCAGAACTTCTCGCTCTCGCCGATCAGGCCGGCACGGCCCGACTTGGCGCGCGCGAACTTGGCGATCTCGTCCAGCATGCGACGGCCGGTGCCAAGCGCCCAGCCGGTATGGCCGATGGCCGCGAGGCCGACGACGCCGAGGCTGAACAGCTCCTTCTGCCGCATCGGCGGCGCAGTCAGGATCGGGAAGACGAGATCATCGGCGATGAAGACATCTTCCGCCGCATAATCGATGCTGCCCGTGCCGCCGAGCCCCAGCACATCCCAGTTGCCGAGCATCGTGTGCTCGGGGATCGGTGCGTGCGCGCACATGACGATGACGTTGCCGTTCTCGTCCTTGGCGGGCTTGCCGGTGCCGTCATCGACGAAGGCGGCGCTGTGGGAATAGGTGGCGTGGCTGAAGCCGCTGCCATAGCTCCACTTGCCGGTCAGCCGGTAGCCGCCCTCGACCTTCTTCAGCATGCCGAGCGGTGCGCCCTGCCCTGAGAAGCGATTGTCGGTGCCCGGTGCGAAAAGACGCTCGACGGCGCTATCCGGCAGGAAGGCGGCCGACATGGCGCCGATGCAGCAATGCACCATCGACACCCAACCCGCCGCGCCGGAATGCCAGGTGATCGCCTCCAGCAATTCCAGCACCTGGGTTGGCGGCAATTGCGCGCCGCCGAGCGCTTCGGTCGCCAGCAAATGCGAAATGCGCAGCGGCTTCAGCAGTTCGAAGCTCTCTTGCGTCAGTTCGCCGGCCTCCTCGTCGGCCGCGGCGTTCGCCTCCAGCGTCGGCCCGATCTCGGCGATCCGCTTCAGGAGATCGCGATAGTCGACGCTCGAGCCCCAATAGCCGTGCTTGATGGGTTTGTTCATGATCTCTCCTCCTCCTTGAAGTCAGTTCAGCCGGCGAGAAAATCGCCGATCCTGGTCAGCGTCTCGGGCTTTTCCTGCATGACGAAATGGCCGGCGTCCTCCACCAGCAGCAGTTCCGCATCGGGCAGCGCCGAGACGAAGAGCGGCGCCTGGCTCGCCGGCAGCAGCCGGTCCTCCGTGCCCCAGACCACCAGCGCCGGGTTGCTGATGCGTCCGAGGAAGCGGGTCAGGTTTGGATGGCCCATGCCGAACGGCGCCAGCAGCCGGCCGAGCGTCTCGCCCTCGCGGACCCGGTCAGCCCCGAACGCCTCGGCAAACGCCGCATCCGAGCCGTCAGGGAAATAGCGCAGTGCCACGGACACATCGTGCGCGAGATAGCCCGGCAGGTCCTGCGGCGCGAGCGCGCCGAGATTGGTCGCAGGATGAGCGGGGTCGTTGAGCCCGGCCGGCGCGACCAGCACCACCTTGTCGAAGCGCTCGCGCGCCACCGCCGCAAGCTCGGTCGCCATCCAGCCGCCCATGGAGAAGCCGACCAGATGCGGCTTTTCCTCAAGCTCCAGCGCGTCGAGCAGGTTCAGATAATGCAGCACCATGTCGGACATGCCCGATATATGCGGCGCATCACCCGAGAAGCCGAAGCCCGGATGGCTCGGCAGCAGCACGCGGAAGCGATCGGCGAGCCCTTCGGCGAAATCGAAGCCTTCGAGCGTCGATGCACCGTGCAGGAACAGCACGGGCTTGCCCTCGCCGATGGCCTTCACCACCGTCTTCGTGCCGCCGATATCATATTCGAGCGTTTCGAATGAAACGGCCATGTTCAGTCCTCCTCAGACAAATTCGGGCTGGATCAGCACCTTGCATTGCGTGGTTCGCCGGCGAAGGCTCTCGAAGATCTGCGGCACGGGCGACAGATCGATCCGGTCGGTGATGAGAGCCTGCGGCGCAAACGGGCCGCCCCTCAGGGCGTCGAGCGCGACGCCGAATTCGTTGCGCTGGTGGAAGAAAACCGAGAACAGCAGGTTCACCTCCTTGGAAAGCGCGACGAACGGATCCCATTCGTCGCCGCCGATGCAGAGCCCGACGCCGACGACGGTGCCCTGCAGGCGGACAGCGTCGACCGCCGCGGCGAGCAGGCCGCGCTTGCCGACGCATTCGAAGATGATGTCCGGCGGGCCGTCGCAGAGATCGGCGAGGTTTTCGGCCAGTCTCTCGCCCGAGAGCGCGAAGCCGGTCGCCCCGAGGGCAAGCGCCCGGTCGCGCTGGTGCTCGTGGATATCGGCCACCACGATCCGCGACGCCCCCATCCGCCGTGCCCAGAAGGCGACGAGCAGGCCAATCGGCCCAGCGCCGAGGATCGCGACCCTGTCACCCGGCTTCATGCCCGAGCGGACGATGCAATGCAGCGCGACCGAGAGCGGTTCGGCGAGCGCGCCGTCCTCGAGCGCCACGTCATCGGGCAGAATGTGGCACTGGCGCGCCGCGACGGTCGCATATTCCGCATAGCCACCGCCGATCAGCGTCATTTCGGGGCACCTCCCCGGATCTCCCCGCCGGCAGGCATCGCAATGGCCGCAGCCGCGCATCGGCACGACGGCGACGCGGTCGCCGATCCGGAAATCGGAGACATCGGAGCCGAGTGCCACGATGTTGCCGGCGAATTCATGCCCAAGGACGAAGCCCGCGCCGATGCCGAACGGCACCGGGTCCTCCGTTATGTGCAGGTCGCTGCCGCAGATGCCGCAGGCGGCGACCCTGACGACGACCTCGTCCGGCGCCGGCGCGGGATCGGGAACAGTCCCGATCCTGAGCGGAATGCCGACCGTATCGAATATTGCTGCTTTCATGGTCCCCTCCCTCCTCAGCGGTTCTGATCGACGAGCTTGCGCCGGATCGGGAACCACGGCGCATCCCATCGCTTGGAGACCAGGCCCCATATGCCGGTGCGGGCATAGAGCGCCACCAGCAGCGTCATCAGGCCGAGCACGACGAAATAGCTCGCGCCATATTCACCGAACCAGCGATCTGCGATGAAGTAGATCAGCGAGCCGATCAGCACGCCTTCGATGGAGCCGATGCCACCGACCATCACGATGAAGATGGCGACGTTCGCCCACATCGGGTCGAAGGCGGAGCCGGGCGTGATGCGGAGTTGCGCCATGAAATAGATCGCGCCAGCCAAGCCGCAGCCGACCGCCGAGGCAATGTAGATCAGGAAGCGCAGCTTCGCGACATTGACGCCCTGGCTCGCCGCGGCGACGGGATTGTCGCGCATGGCGATCAGCGCGAGGCCGAAGCGCGAACGCAGCAGCCAGTAGCTGCCGCCGAGCGTGACGAGCAGCATGCCGGCGCAGAGCAGCGACATGGCGACATTGCGCTCGAAGGACGAATAATCCTTCATCACGCGCAGCGACATGCCGGCTCCGGCATTGACGATCGGCAGGTTCGATGCCGCCAAGCGGAACACTTCGGCCACGACCCACGTACCGATCGAGAAATAGGGTCCATCGAGGCGGTGCAGCAGGAAATAGATCGGCACGGCCAGCGCCGCCGGCACCAGCAGCGAAAGGAAGACCGCGACGAACGGGTTGATGCCGTAGGTCTGCGCCAGCACGAAGAGCGCATAGCCCGCCGCGCCCATGAAGGCCTGCTGACCGACCGAGACGAGACCGGCATAGCCGGCGAGCAGGTTCCACATCTGCGCGACCGCGATGTAGCAGCAGAGCACCAGGATCGAGCGGATCGTTCCGGTCGAGGCCCACCACGGCATGGCGGCGATCGCGACCAAGGCGAACACGGCCAGCGTCATCGCGATCCGGCCCGACGGGGTCTGGCGCTGGACCTGGACCTCGGGCACTTCGGCTGCGGGATACGGGATTGCGCTCATGTCGTTGCCTTTCCGAACAGGCCCTGCGGGCGGGTCGCCAGCACGATCAGGAAGACGATGTGCCCGGCGAGGACGCCGAAGCCCGGATCGATGCGGAAACCGATAGCCTGCGATATGCCGAGCACCATGGAGCCGAGGAACGCTCCCCAGACGGCGCCCATGCCGCCGATGATCACCGCCTCGAAGGCGTAGATCAGCTGGGCCGGGCCATCGGCCGGCGCGACGGTCGAGCGCAGCGACTGGAAGACGGCGGCAAAGCCGAGGATGCCGACCGCCGCCGCCGTCGCCATCGCATAAACGGCGCGGGGGTTGATGCCCGTCATGGCCGCCGCCTCGACATCCGCCGATGCGGCCCGCAGCGCGCGGCCGAAGCGCGTGCGCTTCAGGGTCAGGTCGAGGCCCCAGGTCAACGCGGTCGCCACCACCAGCACGATCACCGGCAGCAGGCCGATATAGATGCCGCCGATCTCGATCGACTGGCTTTCGAGGCCATGGCCGGGCAAGGACCGGCTGTTCGCCGACCAGATCTGCAGCATCAGGTTCTGCAGCGCGATCGACAGGCCGAACGTGGCGATCAGCGAGGGCAGCGGATCGCTGCCGACCACCTTGTTCAGGACGGCCTTCTGCAGCACCCAGCCCATCAGCACCGCGAGCGGCACGAGGACGATCAGCACGGGCAGCGGCCCGAGCCCCCAGGCGGTGGCCATCGATATGCCGATCAGCGACAGCAGGATCACCAGATCGCCATGGCTGATGTTCACGATCCGCATGACGCCGAACATCAGCGCCATGCCGAGCGCATATTGGGCGTACATGCCGCCCAGCAGGATGCCCTGCACCAGTGCGTCAAACCACTCCATGGCCCGCTCCAAAATAGGCTTTGCCAATCTGCTCGCGCGTGACGTCGGCGGACCTGCCGGTCAGGGTCACGCGGCCCTCCAGCATGCAATAGAGGCGGTCCGAGGCGGACTGGGCGAGGCCCACATCCTGCTCGACCACGATCACCGCCGTGCCCGTGGCGCGGATCTCCGGCAGGGCGGCATAGATCTCGCGGATCACCTTGGGCGCGAGGCCCAGGCTGATCTCGTCGCAGAGCAGCACGCGCGGCTGGCAGAGCAGCGCACGGCCGATCGCCACCATCTGCTGCTGCCCGCCGGAAAGGCTCTGCACCTGGGTGCGTGCCTTTTCCTTCAGGATCGGGAACAGCTGGTGAACGCGCGGAAGCGTCCATCCGCCCTTGGCGCCGATGCGCGCGGCCTGGTCGATGGCGACGCGCAGATTGTCCTCGACCGACATGCCGGTGAAGAGGCGACGCCCTTCCGGGACGATCGCGACGCCCTTCTGCACCATGCGGTCGGTCGCGGTCCCGCCGACGGGCTCGCCATCCAGCCTCACCATGTCGCGGGCGACGGGAAGCAGGCCCATGATCGAGCGCAGGAAGGTCGACTTGCCCGCCCCGTTCGCGCCAATCAGGGCCACGGCCTCGCCCTGGTGCAACTCGGTGTCGACGCCGTAGAGCGCCTGGAAATCCCCATAGCGGGCGATGAGCCCCTGGGTCGAAAGAACGGCCGTCATACCTCGATCCCCATATAGACGCGCTGGACCTCGGGCAGCGCGATCACCTCGGCGGGTACGCCTTCGGCGATCTTCTCGCCGAAGTTCAGCACCAGCAGCCGGTCGGCCACCGCCAGCAGCGCATGCAGCACATGCTCGATCCACACGATGGTGATGCCGCGGTCGCGGATGCGGCGCACCAGCGCCACCAGCGCCTTCGATTCATCGTCGGTCAGCCCGCCCGCTATCTCGTCCAGAAGCAGGAGCTTCGGGTCCGAGGCGAGCGCACGCGCCAGTTCGAGCCGCTTGCGGTCGAGCAGCGTCAGCTTGCCGGCGGAGACGTTCGCCTTGTCGGAGAGCTCGCAATCGCGCAGGACCTGCGCGCAGAAGGCATAGCTCTGCTTCTCCGACCGGCCGCCGCCAAACGCGGCGGCGACCAGCAGGTTCTCGAAGGTCGTCATGCCGGAATAGGGGCGCGGGATCTGGTAGGTCCGCCCGATCCCCATCTTGCAGCGCCGGAACGGCGGCTCGCCGCGCAGCGCGGTGTCGCCGAGCTGGATTTCGCCCGCCGATACCTTCAGATCACCGCTGATCATATTGAACAGCGTCGTCTTGCCCGCTCCATTCGGGCCGAGGATGCCGAGCACCTCGCCCCGATGCACATCGAAGCTCACCTCATGCAGGACGCGGACGGCGCCGAAGGATTTCGACACGCCGCGCGCTTTCAGCAGGATCTCGCTATCCATTACTCCACCCGCGTCCTGTCTCATCTCACCACGCGATCGGCTGGATCGCCTGCTGGGGCGCAAAGAGCTGATTGACCGTGTTGTCCACGATCTTCAGGTCGTATGGCCACTTCTCGCCCTTCACCCACTGGCCGCCGAAGATCGGCGTCTTGCAGATGTTCTTGTGCGGCGAGCCGTCGAACTTGATGTGCCCGACGAGCGACTGCAGGTCGGTGGCGGCCATCGCGTCGCGGTTGGCCTCGCGGCTGAGCGGGTCGGACGAGCGCTTCAGAATGTCGATCGCGACCTCCAGCAGCGCGTGCGAATAGCCAAGCGGCTGGGTCCACTGCTTCTTGGTATCGGCTTCCCACTGGTCGGCGATATCCTGGCTGACCTGGCCGGTGAGCGACGACTTGAAGGGGAAGGCCGGCGTCCACCAGACCTCCGACGACATGCCGTTGCCGAGCGGACCCATGGCCTCGACGCCGCTCGGGAACAGGAGCGCCGCCGCCACGGTGATCGCCTTGGGCTTGAAGCCCTGCTGGTTGCACTGGGTGACGAAGGTCTTCAGATCATCGGGATAGGTGATGCCGCCGATGATCTCGCAGTTCTGCTTCTTGAACTCGGAGATCTGGGCGGAGAAGTCATTGGTGCGCGGCTGGAAGTAGCCGGGCACCACGACCTCGTAGCCGGCCTTGCGCGTCGGCGCCGGCAGGCCGTACTCGTCATTGCCCCAGGTCTCGCCGTCAATGTTCTGGGGGAACAGCATGCCGACCTTCTTGTTGGTCTCCAGATGGTTCCAGAGCCCGACAAAGGTGTTGAGCGCCTCGTCGAGGCCCCAGAAGAAATGGTAGGTCCACTCGAAGGTCTGCTTGCCGCCGCCGCGCGGGAAGACGACGGCCTGCCACGGTGCGCCGGACGAGAGGCACGGCGTCTCGTAGAGTTCGGCCTGCTCGGCCGCCGGCAGGATCGTGTCGGTGGTGGAGGCGGGAAGCAGCAGCTGGATCTCGTCGTTCAGGATGAGATTGCCCGCGATTTCGGCCGACTTGTTCGGGTTCGACTGGCTGTCGCGATCGAGGATTTCGATCTCGTAGGTATTGCCGTTCGAGGACTGCAGCTGGCCACCCAGCAGGGCGCGGATCTTCTGCAGCGTATAGCCATCGGTCTCGCCGAACAGAGCCAACGGGCCGGTTGTCGGGCTGATATAGCCGATCTTGATCTTGCCGGCGCTCGCGGCACGGGCATAGCCCGGCAAAGCGAGCGTGCTGGCGGCTGCACTGGCGCCGAGCCCCTTCAGCACGCTTCGGCGGCTGGGGCGCAGGCCCGACTTTACAATGCGGTTGTAGTAAGTCATCCGAGACTCCTCCTTCTGGATGGTTTGCTTTTGTTGGGCGGCCCGCCCTCCCTGGCAGGCCGCTGGCTTCGATCAGGTCATGCGGGTCAGCGAGCCGCCGTCGATCACGATCAGCGAGCCGGTGAAAAAGGAACCGGCCGGCGAGGCGAGCAGCAGCGCCAGGCCCTTGATGTCCTCGACATCACCGATGCGTCCGATCAGCGACTGGCTTTCGAAGGCAGCGCGGTCGGCCTTGTTGCGCAGCCTGCCGCCGGCGATGTTGGTGATGAATGGCCCGGGAAGGATGGCATTGACGCGAATGCCATAGGCGCCGAGCTCCATCGCCATGTGGCGGACGAAATGGTTCACCGCGGCCTTGGCCGGCATGTAGGACGTGCCGACTATGCTCTCATTGATCATCGAGGCGATTGACGAGGTGACGATGATCTCGCCGCCGCCATTCGGCTTCATGTGGCGAACGGCGTTCTTCACCGTCGTGTAGACCGACGTCAGATTGAGCTCGATGCCCCGGTCCCATTGCTCGTCGGGAATATTCTCGATCGCCCCGTCCGGATTGCGCTCGCCCGTCACCGTGTTGAAGCCGGGGCCCGGATCGATGCCTGCATTGGCGAAGACCGTGTCGATGCGGCCGTTCCGTGCCGCAACGGCATCGAACGCCGCGGCCATGGCGGGGCGGTCACTGACATCCACCGCCTGGCCCCAGACGTCCCAGCCCTGCGCCGTCATCTCCGCGACGACCCGCGCCAGGCCATCCCGATCAATATCGAAGATGCAGACCTTCGCGCCATTCTCCGCCATGATCTCGGCATAGGCCCTGCCGATGCCGCTGGCGCCGCCGGTAACGATCACCGACTTGCCCCGGACATCGAACATCTTCTCAAGCGCGGCCATTCAGTCCTCCCATTTTCGCATCGTTCTCCCGTCGTGGGCGCCCTCCCCGGCGCCCGCGACGCGGGCTACGTCTTCTTGCGCGACAGCACGAAATCGAATTCCACGTCATAGAACGGCGCGGGGACGTCGACCTTCGCCGCCGCCTCCGGATCGTCGACCTTGCGGAACTCGGCCAGCAGGCTCTTCTTCACGCCGAAAACGGCATCGGAATCGATGTACGGATCGCCGGGATCGAAGATGTGCGTCGTGAGCGCGTCGAAGCCCGGGGCCTCGACGATGTAGTGCAAGTGTGCCGGCCGGTTCGGATGGCGTCCGAGCGCGCCGAGCAGCTTGCCGACCGGGCCGTCATCGGGGATCGGGTAGTATTTCGGCTTCACACCACGGAACCAGTAGCGCCCGTCCGCGCCGGTGCGGAACACGCCGCGCAGGTTGAAATCGGGCTGGATGCCCTTCTGCTGCACGTCGTAGAAGCCCTCGTCATTGGCCTGCCAGACATCGATCTTGGCGCCCTCGATCGGACGACCCTCGGTGTCGAGGATGCGGCCATGGACGAACATCGGCTCGCCCTTCTGGTCGAGGCAGATGTTCGAGCCCATCGGCAGTTCGGGCGCGTCGGCGACATGGAACGGCCCAAGCACCGTCGATTCCGAGGCGCCGGAGGGCTTCCGGTTGTTGATGGCGTCGACCAGCATCGAGACGCCGAGCACATCCGACAGCAGGATGTATTCCTGCCGCCATTCATTGCAGATCTGGCCCGTCTCGGTCAGGAACATGATCGCGGCGAACCACTCCTCCTGGGTCGGCTCGATCTCCTTCACCGCCTCGTGCAGTTTGCGGGTGATGACCTCCATCACCTGCTTCAGCCGCTCGTCCTTCGCATTCCTGTTGCGCGCCACGACGACTTCGGCCGAGTTCGCCTCGGTGAAATAGCCATATTCGTGTTCGGCGATCATGGGGTCCTCCTCAGCGCGCGAGAATGGATTTGAGGACGCGGCGCAGCTCGGCCACCGGATCGGCCGCCAGCGTCTCGGAGCGCCAGGCGACGTGATGATCCGGACGGACGATCAGGCAGCCGGCGTCGCGGATCTCGCTGGCGCGGGCCCAGTCGCCGGTGTGGTCCTCGATCGGGCGACGCGGTCCGATGACATGGGTGCGGATCGGCAGGCCGAGTTCCGCGCCGACCGTCTCGGCCGCCTTCACCCACGCCTCGCCGCCAATCCCGGTCAGCAGCGTGAACTCGCCACGGCCGCACAGATCAAGCGTCGAGACCTTGTTGCCCGAGCGTTCGAACACCCAGACATGCGGCAGCCGTGCGCCGGGCCAGGTCGTGGGCGCGTAATGCAGCTCACGATCCTTCTCGAAGGCCGGCTCCTCCTGCCCGTCCGTCACCACCGCATCGGACCGGTAGCGCTGGTTCATCTCGACACCATGCGCGTCGAACTCGTATTTCTTGAAGGCCATCGCCTTGCGGAGCGCCTCGCGCTGCGCCTCGGCGGCAGGTGTCGCGTCGCAGCGCGCTTCCATGTTCTTCTGGATCTTCTCGTGATCGACGCCGCCATCCATGCCGAGCGCCTCGAAGATCGGACCGAACTCGGCGATGGACTGGTTGGCGCGCGTCACGATCTGGCGCGCGATCGGGGCACGCTCCACAGTGTAGCTGTCGAGCAGACCGATGCCGGCCTGGCCCTTGACCACCTTGGCGAGCTTCCAAGCGAGGTTGAAGCCGTCCTGGATCGACGTGTTCGAGCCGAGACCGTTCGACGGGGGGTGCCGATGTGCGGCATCGCCCATGATGAACACCCGCCCCTTCTGCATGTTGGTGGCGAAGCAGTTGTTCACCGTCCAGGTGTTGGCACCGAGCAGTTCGATCTCGAGCGCGGGATCGCCGACCAGCTGGCGCGCGACCTCCGTCGCAAGCTCCGGCGTCACATCCGGCGGCGGCTGGTTGATGTCATAGCCCCAGACGATCAGCCATTCGTTCCACGGCCGCACCATGCGCACGAGGCCCATGCCGATGCCGCCGACATCGGCGCCGGGCTGCATGACCCAGTAGAGGACGCTCGGCCGATGAGCGACATACTTCGAAAGGTCAGCGCGGAACAGGATGTTCATCGACCCGCCGACGCCCATCTTGCCTTCGAAGGGCAGGCCGAGCTGTTCGGCCACCAGCGAGTTGCCGCCATCGGCGCCGACGAGGAACTTCGAGCGCACCGTGAACGTGCCGCCCGAGAGGCGGTCGCGCAGCGTCGTAGTGACGCCATCCTCGTCCTGGACGTGGCTCAGATATTCCGTGCTCATGCGGGCCTGCGTGCCGCGCGAGCAGGCCGTCTTGAACAGGATCGGCTCCATGAAGGTCTGCGGCAGATCGTTCATGAAGGTCGGCGACGACAGGAGGTGCTCGGCCTTGGAGAGCGGGTGCGTGCCCCAGCTCTTCATGCGGCCGATCTCCTCGCCGGCGAGGCTTTCGCAGAACACGTTCTCGCCCATCAGTTCCTGGGGCGACGCATGCATGACGGCTTCGGCCTCGACGTCGGGACCGAGATCGCGCAGCACTTCCATGGCGCGCTGGTTCGTAATGTGGGCGCGCGGCGTATTCGCGAGCCAGCGGTAGCGGTTAACGACCATGTTGGCCACGCCCGCGCTGGACAGAAGCGCTGCCGTGGCCGAGCCGGCAGGGCCCGTTCCCACGACCAGGACGTCGGTTTCGATATCAGCCATCAGTTTCCTCCCTCGATCTTAGGACCGGCCAGCCTGCGGCGGACCGGAAACAGGTGCAGGCCGCTGCGGGCCGAGATCAGCCCCCACAACCCTTTCGGCGCGAACAGCATCACGGCGATGGCGATCAGGCCGAGTGTCATCAGGTACCAGCTGCCGTAATCGGCCAGCGCCGAACGCAGCACGAAGAAGACGATCACGCCGACGATCGGCCCCTCGATGGTGCCGATGCCGCCAATGACGACGATGAAGATGACGTAGGCCGTCCAGTCGGTGACCGCGAAGGCGGCATCCGGCGAGATGCGGGCCGTCTGCAGGAAGATCAGCGCGCCGGTCAGGCCCGTGGCGACCGCGGCGATCAGGAAGACCGCCCATTTGAGCCGCCCGGCATCGACGCCGACCGATCGCGCCGCCTCGACATTGTCGCGGACGGCCGCAAGGGCGAGCCCGAGGCGGCTGCGCTGCAGCCAGTAGATCCCGCCCGTCACCACCACGACCAGCAGCAGCGCCAGCCAATAGGCGAGGATGTCGCGCGCCGCCGCCTCGCGCACGCCGAACAGCGCGCGGATCAGGTCGGTGCCAAGGATATTGCTCGTCGCCTCGCGCGGCAGCGAGGTGCCGGTGCCGCCGCCGAGCGTCTTCCACTGGGCGATCAGCAAGCGTGTCACCTCGGCGATGACCCAGGTGCCGATGGCGAAATAGGCGCCCTGCAAGCGGAAGGCGAAGAAGGCCGTCGGAATGGCGAGCACCAGCGCGGCGAGGCCGCCGAGCAGGATCGCCCAGACCGGATTCCAGCCGAGCAGGATGACGCCCGCGAACATCGCATAGGCACCGATGCCGACAAAGGCCTGCTGCCCGACCGAGACGAGGCCGCCATAACCCGCCAAGAGGTTCCAGAGCTGCGCCAGCGTCAGCATGGTCAGGATGAAGAACAGATCCTGGATCGCGCCGCGAGAGGCGACCGCAGGCAAGGCCAATCCGGCCAGGATCAGGACGAGCACGGCGATGGCGGTCGCTGTGCCGGCGCGGGTTCGGGTGGTGAGCTTGTACATGCCGCCCTCAATCCACGGCGCGCGGGAAAAGGCCGCGCGGCTTGAGCAGCATCACCGCCAGGAAGGCGATATGGCCGGCCAGAATCTGCCATTCTGGGTTCACTGCGGCGCCGAACGTCTGCGCCACACCAATGATCACGCCGCCGGCGAGCGTCCCCCACAGGCTGCCGAGGCCGCCGATGATCACCGCCTCGAAGGCGTAGATCAGCCGTGCCGGCCCGATCGAGGGATCGAAATTGGCGCGCATGCCCAGATAGAGCGCGGCCAGCGTCACCACGACCATGGCGATGCCGGTGGCGATGGCGAAAATCCGCTTCGGCTCGATCCCCATAAGCCCAGCCGTGACGACATCGTCCGAGGTGGCGCGGAACGCCCTGCCGAGCGCCGTGTGATAGAAAAGGGCGTTCAGCGCGACGATCGCGGCGATCGCGGAGGCGAAGGTCAGGAGCGGCATCACGCCCACCGTGACGAGGCCGAGATCGAGCGATGCGCCCTCCAGGCTGCCCGCCGGAATGCGGCGGCTATCGGCCGAGAAGCCTTCGAGCAGCCCGTTCTGCAGCACGACCGAGAGGCCGAACGTGACGAGGAGCGGCGGCAGGATGTCCTTGCCGAGCACGCGGTTGAGCACGGCGGTCTGCAAAAGCCAGCCGAACGCGAACATCACCGGCATGGCGAGAAGGGCGGCGAGCCAGGGCGAGAGGCCGAACAGCGTGACGCCTATCAGCACAAGATAAGCGGCGAAGACGATCAGGTCGCCATGGGCGAGGTTGACCAGCCGCATGATGCCGAAGACGAGGCTGAGGCCGGCCGCGAACAGCGCATAGAGGCCGCCCAGCAGAATGCCCTGCACGAGGGTGTCGAGCCACATCATGCGGCCTCCCCGAAATAGGCCGCATGGATCTGCTGGCGCGACACGTCGGCCGCCTTCGCAGTAAGCGTCACGCGGCCTTCCATCATGCAGTAGACCCGGTCGGCGACGGCGAGCGCCTTGCCGATATCCTGCTCGACCACGACGATCGCGGCACCGCCGGCGCGAACCTTGGGCAGTGCCGCATAGATGTCGCGGATGACCACCGGCGCGAGGCCGAGGCTGATCTCGTCGCAAAGCAACAGCTCGGGGTTCGACATCAGCGCGCGGCCGATGGCCACCATCTGCTGCTGTCCGCCCGAAAGCGCCGTGCCGGAATTGTTGCGCCGCTCGCGCAGGATCGGAAACAGTTCATAGACGGCGTCGAGGTTCCACGGCCCCGGCACCTTGCGCATCTGCCCGCCGATCAGCAGGTTTTCCTCAACCGTGAGCGAGGGGAAGAGCTTGCGACCCTCGGGCACCATGGCGATGCCGCGCTTCATCACCTCGGCCGAACTGAGCGCACCGATCGGCTCGCCCCGGTGCAGCACCATGCCGGGCTCGTTGCGGATCACGCCCGTGATCGAGCGCATCAGCGTGGATTTTCCGGCGCCATTGGCGCCGATGATGGCGACGCATTCGCCCGCAGCCACGGTGATATCCACGCCGAACAGCGCCCGGAACTGGCCATAGCTCGCGGTAAGGGCGCGCGTCTCGAGCAGCATCAGACTTCGAGCCCCAGATAGATTTCGCGGACTTCGCGGGACGCCATGATCTCGTCCGGCGCGCCGATGCCGATCACGCGGCCGAAATCCAGCACCAGCAGCCGCTCGACCACGGAGTTCAGCGCGTGCAGGACATGCTCGATCCAGATGATCGTGGTGCTCCGTGCATGGATCGCCCGGATCGTCGCGACCAGTGCCTTGCATTCGCCTTCGGTGAGCCCACCGGCAATCTCGTCCAGCAGCAGGAGTTCAGGGCCGGTCGCCAATGCGCGGGCGAGCTCCAGCCGCTTGCGATCGAGCAGGCTCAGCGTTCCCGCCACGACATTGGCCTTCTTCAGCAATTCGGTTTCGTCGAGGATGTGTGCGCAAGCATCGACCATGTCGGCCTCGCGACCGCCACGGCCGAAAGCGGCGGCCGTCAGCAGGTTCTCGAACACCGTCAGCCCCTCGAAGGGCTGAGGGATCTGGAACGAGCGCCCGACACCCATGCGCACGCGTTCCATCGCGGGAGCGCGGGTTACGTCGCGGCCGAGGAATTCGATGCGGCCCTCATTCGGCAGCACATTGCCGGTGATGAGGTTGAAGAGCGTCGACTTCCCCGCCCCGTTCGGGCCGATAATGCCCAGAGCTTCGCCACGCGGCACCGCGACGGTCACGTTATCCGTAACCTTCAGCGCCCCGTACGATTTCGAGACATTGTCCAGCCTGAGTATCATTGCTTTCATCCTCGGGTCGCGCGGAACGAGGGCGGCGAATGTCGCCGCCCTCGGCAGGCATCAGACCAGGGCTTCCATCTTGCCGGCGGCCGGAATCTCGGGCGCGCTGGCGTTCTCGACGATGACGAGATCGAAGCCGCTATCCTTCTTCCGCCACTGCCCGCCGACGAGCGGCGTCTTGCAGACGTTCTTGGCCGCGAAGGGCGGCACGCCGGCACCGTTCCACGCCACCTTGCCGACGACCGTCGTCATGTCGGTGGCGGCAATCGCCTCCGCGATCGCCTCGGCCTTGGTCGGGTCGGAGACGCGGCCCATGACATTCGCCGCCACTTCGAACAGCGAATGGACGAAGCCGATCGGCTGGGTCCACGGGCGCCCGGACTTGGCGGTATAGTCGGCCGCAAGCTCGGCCGAGGACTGGCCTGTCAGGGTCGACTTGAACGGATGGGACGCCGACCACCAGACTTCGGAGGAGAGGTTGTTGCCGGCATCGCCCAGCGTCTCGACCGATTGCGGGAACAGGATCGCCTTGGCGACCGTCACGGCCTTCGGCTTGAAGCCCTGCTGACGGGCCTGGTTCCAGAAGGTCGTGAAATCGGGCGGGATCACCACGCCGGTCACGATCTCGACATTGGCGGCCTTGAACGCGTTCACCTGGGCGGTGAAATCATCCGACAGGTTCTGGTAGCGGCCGGGATCGGTCAGGCTGAAGCCCGCCGCATCAAGGCCGGGCTTCAGGCCATTCTTCGGATCGCCCCAGGCATTGCCGTCGGCATCGTTCGGGAACAGCCCGCCGACCTTGCCGTTGGTGTCGAGCTGTTTCCACATGCCGGTATAGACGGCGATGATGTCTTCGAGACCCCAGAAATAGTGATAGGCGAACTCGAACGGCTTCCAGGACGCGGGATCGCCGGGATTGCCCTGCTGGCCGATGAACCAGGGCTGCCAGGGCGCCATGGTCGAGATGACGGGCACGCCTTCCGCCTCGCAGGTGGTGGCGACCGGATTGGTGTTTTCCGGCGTCGAGCCGACGAGCATCAGGTTGATCTCGTCATCGACGATCAGGCTCTTCGCCACCTCGGCCGCGCGGTTCGGATTGGACTGGCTGTCCTTGACGATGACTTCGAAGTTCTTGCCGGCCTCGGAAGCCAGGAACGCCTTGATGTTGTAGGCGTCGCTCTCGGCGAAGCCGGCGAGCGGCCCCGTCTGTGGCGAGACATAGCCGAGGCGGATCTTGGCGCCCTGCGCGATGGCCGGCATGGCAAGGCCAGACGTGGCGAGGGTCAGTCCCGTCGCCGCCGAAGCCTTCAGTAAGCTGCGTCTTGTAATCATGTCTTCCTCCTCCCTCTTGTTTATTCTCAGCCCCCCGGACGGCGTCCCTCCCACGCCGCCTGGAGAAGTTCGCGGATCGATCCCGGGTCTATTGGCCTCGGATTGGCGTAGGCATTCCTGACGGCGATCGCCGTGGCCCGGTCGAGATCGGCTTCCTCGATACCAATCGCCTTGAGGCTCAGCGGCGAGCCGACGCTTCTCGCGAAATCCCAAATTCCGCCGCCGGCCGATCCGCCGCCGAACGCATCGGCAATCGGAGCAAGCAGTTCTGGCACCGCCGCTTCGTTGAAGGCAGTCGTATAGGGCAGCAGGATCGCGTGGGTCTCGGCATGGGGCGTGTCGAGCGAACCGCCAAAGACATGGGCGAGCTTGTGATGCAGCGCCATCTGGACATAGCCGAGCGCCGTCGAGCAGCACCACGCCGCATAAAGCGCCTCGGCCCGCGCCGTCCGGTCGTGCGGATCCTCGATCAGCTTCGGGATGCCGTCGCGAAAGGCGGCAAGCGCATCCCTGCACATCAGCACGATCACCGGATTGCGGTCTGGCGCGTAGAACGCCTCCATCGCGTGGGCGATCGCGTTCATTGCCGAGGTCACGGTGAGCCCGACCGGCAGGCTCAGCGTCAGGTCGACGTCATAGATGACGGTCTCGGGACGAATATCCGGCGAACGGCGCGTGGTCTTCTCGCCCCCCGCCGTCTCGCCGAGAATGTCGGTCATTTCCGAGCCGGCATAGGTCGTGGGGATCACGACCTGATCGGCGCCCGTCCGCAGCGCAATCGCCTTGCCGAGCCCCGTGGTCGAGCCGCCGCCGAGGCTGACGACCGCGCTCGCACCACTGGCTCGGAACGCCTCGACCGCCTCTTCGGTCACATTGACCGGCGTATGCATGACCGCGCCGGCAAAGATCCCGGCGGACAGGCTACCCAGGCTCGTCGCCAGCTTCTCGGCATCCGCCTTCTGATGCGGCGTAGAGAGCACCAGGACCTTGTCATGGCCGAGCCGCCGGACTTCCTCTTCCGCGCGCGCCATCGTTCCCGAACCGAAAACGACGCGCGTCGTCAGACCCGGGAAGACGAAATTCTCCATCATCGTGCCGCCTCCATCCGCGGATTCCGGCCGGCCGCAAGGTCGGCAAGCATCCCGTCCAGCATGGCGATCTCGCTGTCACTGACCTCGTGGCCGCGGCCGGGAAACAGATCGGCCCGGAGGCGCACGCCACTGCCGCCGAGCGACTGGGCCGCATCGGCAAAGGCCGAGACGGGAATCCAGGGGTCGGCATCACCGCCGGAGAGATAGACGGTGGTTCCGGCTGGTGCGGCCTCGGACCGCGCATCGGTCGCGACACCGACGCGGCAGCCGGTAAAGGCCGCCAGCGCGTCCGGCGGCGGCAATCCGGCGCAGAGATATTCGATAGCGAGACACGCCCCTTGCGAGAAGCCGGCCAGAAGCAGCGGCCGGCCGGGCAGTTCTCCCCGCGCGGCGGCGAGCGCCGCCGCCAGATGATCGAGCGCGGCGGAAAGCTGCGCACGGGCGACCGGCGTTAGCGGCTCGACGGCGCGCGCATCCCACCACGCACCCAGCGGTGCGCGCGGCAAGACGAAGGCCACGGATGGCGCGGAAAGCCGCGCCAGCACATGGGACTGCATCTCTTCCGGCGATTGGCCGCGGCCGTGGACGAAGACGCAGATCGCCTTCGCCTCCGAACCCCTCGACCCAAGCCGAAGCGGACCGCTGCCGGAATTCATGCGAATTCCGCCTCCTCGAGGCCGGCGCGGAGTTCCGCCTCGCGATCCTTGAACCAGGGCGGGAACACGAGCGTCTTGCCAATCGCGCCCGGAGGCTCGTCCTTGGCCCAGCCTTCCGGCGTGGTCCAGGCGAGCTCGAACAGTGCGCCACCGGGCGAACGGACATAGCAGGACTTGAAGTAGTTGCGGTCCTTCTGCTCGGAGATGTCGGTGAAGCCGAGACCTTCGATATGGGCACGCAGCGCCATCTGGTTTTCTTCGTCGCCCGTATTGAGCGCGAGATGGTGGATCGTGCCGCCGGCCAGCGTCCATGTGCCCTGAGGGCTATCGCGGTCGACGATCACCTCGACGCGCTGATTGACGCCACCAGCGTCGGGCACGCGATAAACGAGGCCTTCATGCGTGTCGGCTTCCTTCTCCAGCGGCAGCGCGATGGTCAGGAAGTCGTCCATGGCGGTGCGGTCCATGACGGCGACGACGCTGCCATAAATGCCCTTGATGCCATGATCCTTGCCGATGCCCTGTGCCGCGTTGGTGATGGGCTCGCGCGGATCGCTGTCGCTCTCCACCAGCTCATGCACAATGCCGCACGGATGCGCGAAGAGAGCGCGATCGGCGCCGAAACGCGTGATCTTCGTCGCCTCGATGCCGCGCTCGTTCAGCCGGTCGACCCAGAAATCGGCCGCTCCCTTGGGGATGGCCTGCATGATGGTGCGTGATTGGTTCGTACCGCGACGGCCATAGACACCGGGCTTGCGGAACGGAAACGTGGTGATGATCGTCGAAGCATCGCCGTTCGGCGAGCCGTAATAGAGGTGATAGACAGGGATCACGCCGTCGAACAGGACGGTGCGCTTCACCGAATGCAGGCCGAGCGTCTTGGTATAGAAGTCATAGTCGTCCTGCGCGCTGTCGGTCGACATCGTCAAATGGTGGTAGCCGCTTATACGGGCCATCGGTCATCTCCTCCCAGAGGTTCCGCTTTCGCCCTGCCGCTGTGGGCAGAGCACGAGATTGAGGTCGAGGGCGTGCTTCCGTTTTCCTCCACCGGGAGGAAGCGCACGAAACTCGGCCATGAGTTCGGGCTTGACCCCGAAAATGGCGTCCCGGCCGATCGCAGGGTCGGATCGGTCGAAAATGTGGGTCGTCAGCGTCTCGAAACCGTCGGCCGAGACACGGAAATGAATGTGGGCGGGTCGTTCGAGGCCGAGACCGAGCGCCGACATCAGCTGGCCGACAGGCCCGTCCGATGGCAGCGCGTAGCCCTTCGGCTTCACCGTGACGAAGCGAAACCGCCCCTGCGGATCGGCATGGAATCGGCCACGCAGATTGAACTCGGGCTGCCTGTCCGGCTCCTGGTTCTCGTAGAGACCCTCGGCATTGGCCTGCCAGACCTCGACGAGCGCGCCGCCGATCCCGGCGCCATCAAGGCCGACGATTCGGCCCTCGACATCGAGAGGCTCGCCCTTGTGGTCGCGCGAGATATTGGCGCCGAGCGGCATTTCCGGCACGTCGGACCGGTAGAACGGACCGGCCAGCGTGTTGGGGGTCGCACCGGCAGGCCGCGGGCTGTTCTGGTCCTCGATCAGCGAGGACACGCCGAGGACATCGGCGAACAGCACCCATTCCTGCCGCCGGGCGTCGGCGTAGTGACCGACCTCTGTCAGGAAATCGATCGCCAGGCGGAACTCCTCGCCCGAGGGCCGCAGCTCCGCGATCAGCGCGTGTAATCCATCCACGGCCGCCTGCGCCGCCGCTGCGAGGCGGGACTGGCCTGCTGCCGTCAAACGACGCGAGAACTCCTCCGCCTGCGTCGAGATCGCCCCGGGGATTTCATCCCTCTGCGGGCCGTCGTGCTGGCCGTGCATTCCGCCGGGGCCTCCCTTCCCCTTGCTCAACGGGATAGCACGGTCCGAGGCGATGCTTGATGAGTTGTGAGCAGGCTTGTATAGCACTTTGCTATGAAGCTGAATGAACGCCATTTGATGCAGCTTGCCGCCGTGCTGGATGCGGGCGGCGTATCGGAGGGCGCCGCCATGCTGGGCCTGACCCAGCCGGCGGTCAGCCGTTCGCTCGCCATGCTGGAAGCGCGGGTCGGCGAACCGCTGTTTCTGAAAGGCCGCCGCCCCTTGCAGGCGACGCCGCTCGGCGCTCAGCTTGCCGCGCAGGGCCGGACGATCATCACCGCCTCGCGCAAGGCGTCCGATGCCGTGCAAGGCTTCATGAAGGGCACCAAGGGCGTCGTGCGCGTCGGCGGCGTGCCGTTTTTCATGGATGCGATGATCAGCCGGATGATTGGCGAATTCCAGAACCTGGAGCCTGAGGTCACCGTCCAGCAGAGCTATCTGAACCTGCCCGAAATGGTCGCGGCGCTGGAGGGCAACCAGATCGACCTCGGCATCGTGCCGATCGGCGTCCTCGACCTCGGACCCGGCTTCGAATTCACCGAGATCCTGCCTGGCCGCAACATCGTGGCCTGCCGTCCGGACCATCCGCTGCTGCGCAATCGGCGCCTCCGGGCGCACGACCTGACCAGCTTTCCCTGGGTGGCCCCCCTGCCCGGCTCGCCGCTGATGTCGGACCTGCAGATGATCCTGATGAGCATCGGCATGTCGGACCTCAACGTTCGCTATTCCGGTGGCTCGCTGATGAGCGTCATCAATTTTCTCGCCGAGACGGACGCGCTCGCCGTGCTGCCCTTCTCCGTCGTGTTCGCGCAGAGAAAGGAGAACCGCGTGATGGTCCTCCCCTATGAGATCCCGCAGCCCAACCGCTCACTCGGCATCCTGCGGCGGGTCGGCGGGCATCGTTCGCCCGCCGCCGAGCGATTCGCCGGCCATGTCACGACGGCGTTCGAGAACCTGAAGCACATCATCAAGCGCCACGAAAACGCCGTCGTCTGGGGACGCTGATCGCCCGACCGGATCCGGCCTGCCCTCATTCGGCCTGCATCGACCAAGGCTCGCCACTGACGAAACGCGTCAGCCAGCCGACATCGTCGCCGCAGAGCTGGTCGATCCGGCCGTCCTCGACCCAGCCGAGCAGCGCACCCTCAATGTCGAGGCCGTAGGCCGCATCGCGCGCGATCTTCTCGGGGCGCGGCACGTAGAGGAAGGCGGCGATGCCGGCCTCGTGCAGTTCCAGCGCCTCGCCGCTCGGGAAATGCTGGATCTCGATGTTGATCGCGTCGAGATTGGTCGCCCGCGCCGTCGCCACCGGGTCGATCAGGCGCGAATGGGTGATGCCGACGGTGCGCACCTTCGGGATCTGGCGTTTCGCCTCGCGCAATTGCCGGAAGTCGAAGGAGGAGAACTGAACCAGCTCATGCGCGTCCATCTCGTCAAGGAGCGCGGCGAGCGGAGGAAGGAGCGCATCGTCGCGGCCATAGATCTTGAGCTCGACCTGGAGCATCAGCCCGATGTCACGGGCGAGCGCCAATGCGTCGCGCAGCGTCGGGATCGGCTCGCCGGCGAATTCCGCGCCGAACCAGCCGCCCGCATCCAGGCTCGCGAGTTCTGCGAGCGTCATGCCGGCCACGAGCCCCTTGCCGTCGGTAGTGCGGTCGACGGTCTGGTCATGGATCAGCACGAGTTCGCCGTCCTGCGTCAGCGCCAGATCGGTTTCGCAAAACGTGCCGCCCAGGCTCTTCGCCATCCGGAAGGCGGCAAGCGTGTTTTCGGGCGCGCCGACGCTGTGGCCGCGATGGCCACAAATATGAATCTTGCCGGTTTCGGATCGCAGCAGGGACATGGTTTCTCCAGGTCGTTGGGGGAATTAGCGCAGGCGCGCGTCGAAACGGTCGCGCAGATGGTCGCCGGCAAGGCTGACGGCGAGTGTCGTGAGCAGGATGACGATGCCCGGCAGCGCGCAGAGCCACCAGGCGATGGCGACATAGTCCCGCCCTTCCGCGACCATCAGACCAAGGCTGGTCAAGGGCGGCTGGATGCCGAGACCAAGGAAGGACAGACCGCTTTCGAGCAGGATGATCTCGGGGAAGTTGATCGTGAGTTGCACGACGAGCGGGCCGATGATGTTGGGCAGGATGTGCCGCAGATAGATCCGCAAAGGCGCCGCGCCGGTGATCCGCACGGCCTCGGCATAGCCGTTGGTCGCGGCATCGAGTACGAGCCCGCGCGTCAGCCGCGCATAGCGCTCCCATGACGCGACACCGACGAGCCCGATGAAGATCAGCGGATCGGAGCCGAAAAAAGCGAGCACGGCGAGCGCGAAGATGATGAACGGCACCGACGCCATCGCGTCCGAGAAGCCCATGATCAGATTGTCGACCGTGCCGCCGAAATGCGCCGCCGTGAAACCGAGTGCCGTACCGAGCAGCGCGCAGATCAGCGAGCCGAGGATCGCCACGACGAGCGATGTCCGCGTCGCCATCAGCAGGTTGCTCAGCACATCGCGTCCGAGATAGTCGGTGCCGAACAGATGGGTCGGCGTGCCGCCCAGGAACCAGGGCTGCAGGAAGCGCTCGAGCGGCGACTGGTGCAGATAATCGTGCGGCGCCAGGAGCGGCGCGAAGATGCCGATCGCGAGCACGGCGACGAGCCAGAGCATGGCGAGTCGGATCGAGAGCGGCGAGCGCATCCCCGACGTGCTGAGGCGAAGCGCCCCCGGAAGACTAGTGAGCGCCATGGTCGGACAGCCGGATGCGAGGATTGAGGACGGCGTAGAGGACGTCGACGGTGAAATTCACCGAGACCATGAAGGCGGTGAAGATCAGCACCATGAACTGGACCACCGCGAGATCGCCCTGGCTTACGGCGCGCACAAAGCCGCTGCCGAGACCGGGCCAGGCGAACACGGTCTCGACGAGGACGGCGCCGCCGAGCAGCCCCGCGACATTGAAGCCGAGCATGGTGACGATCGGGATTGACGCATTGGGCAGCGCATGGCGGAACACGATCTCGATGGGCGCGATTCCCGCCGCCTTGGCGGCGCGGATATAGGGCTGGTCGAGCACCTCGATCATCGCTGAGCGCGTGAAGCGGGCGATACCGGCCGCCCCGGCCAGACCGTAGGTCGCGATCGGCAGCACGGCGTGGCGCCAGTCGCCGCTGCCGGAGCTCGGCAGCCAGCGCAATTCGACGGCGAAGACATAGATGAGCGCGAGGCCGAGCAGGAAGCTCGGTATGCTGTAGCCCCCGACGGCGAGGCTCATGGTGATCCGGTCGGCGGCGGTGTTGCGGCGGAGCGCCGCGGCGATGCCGGCGGGAACGCCGATCAGGATCAGCGTCACGAGGCCGGCGCCCGTCAGGATCAGCGTCTTCGGTATGCGCTCGGTAACGACATCGATCACCGGGCGGCCATTGGCATAGGAAAAGCCGAACTCGCCCGAGGCGATGTTGCGGACATAGAAGAGATATTGTTCGAGGATCGACCGATCGAGGCCCCAGCGCTCGCGGAAGGCCTGCATCGCCTCCGGGGTGGCGTCGGGCGACAGCATTTGCTCCGCCGGATCGCCGCTGAAGCGCAGCACGATAAAGACGAAGGTCACGGTCAGGAACAGCGTGATCAGCGCGCGCAGCAGGCGGTTGGCGAGAAAGCGGCTCACGAGACCAGCTCCATCCGTTCGCGCTGCGGCTCGGACACTTCCCCCGCGCGATGGCAGGCGGTCGCGCGGTCGCCGAGCGCGAGAAGCTCCGGCCGCTCGCTGGCGCAGCGCGCGATCGCCATGGCGCAGCGCGTCCGGAACGCGCAGCCCGGTCCGTCGGCAGCCGAGGCGGTCGCCTCGCCGCGAATGGTGACCGCCGGACGGCGCGCGCGGGGATCGAGACGGGGCACCGCGGCGAGAAGCGCCTGCGTGTAGGGATGCGTGGGCGCACGATAGATCGCGTCGATCGGGCCGGTTTCGACAATGCGGCCGAGATACATGACGGCGATGCGATCGGCGACATGCCGCACGATCCGGAGATCATGCGAGATGAAGAGATAGCTGAGCCCGAGCCGGTGTTGCTGCGCGTTGATCAGCCCCACGACCTGCGCCTGCACCGAAACGTCGAGCGCCGAGACGGCTTCGTCGAAGACGACGAGCTTCGGCGACATGACGAGCGCGCGGGCAATCACGACGCGCTGGCGTTGGCCGCCGGACAGCTGGTGCGGGAAGCGGGCCATCATCTCCGGCCCGAGGCCGACCTCGACGAGGCCGCGCTCCGCCATCTCCCGCGCGGCGGCGCCACGCGCCCGGCCATGGACGGTCAGCGGCTCGGCCACCTGCGCGCCGATCGTCATCTGCGGGTCGAGGGCGGCAAGCGGGTTCTGCTGCACCAGCGCGCTCTCGCGACGAAAGCGCTTCCAGTCGGCAGGCGAGCGATGGCCATGTTCCATGCTCTCGAAGAGGATGGTTCCGGCGGAAGGCGCGGCGAGACCGAGCAGCAGGCGGCCGAGCGTGGACTTGCCGCAGCCGGATTCGCCGACAATGGCGAGGCGTCCGCCAACGGGCAGTTCAAGGTCGATGCCTTCGACGGCGCGCAGCACCGATCTGGGCGCGAAGAGGCCGCCGCGCCGGGTGAATATGCGGCCGAGGCCGCGCGCCTCGAGAATGGGGACTGCACTCACCATGTCGGCACCGGATTGAAGCACGCGCTCGACTGCCCATCGGCCAGCGCTGCAAGGGGCGGACGAGCGAGCCCGCAGGCGGGCATCCGGCGATCGCAGCGCGGGTGGAAATGGCAGCCGCCCGGCAGGTCGGCGAGCGACGGCACGGACCCGCGAATCGGCCGCGGCGGATCGCAATCATCCGGATCGACGGTCGGCATGCAGCCGATGAGTGCGCTCGTATAGGGATGGGCGGGTCGGTCGAACAGCGCCTCGACCGGCGCGGTCTCGACGATGCGGCCGCAATGCATGACGGCGGCACGATCGGCGAGGCGGGCGATCACACCGAGATCATGCGAGACGATCAGGATTGCCATGCCGGTCTCCGCGCGCACCGTCTCGATCAGGTCGAGGATCTGGGCCTGTGTCGTTACGTCGAGTGCGGTGGTCGGCTCGTCGGCGATGAGCAGGTCCGGCTCGCAGGCCAGCGCATGGGCAATCATCAGGCGCTGGTTCATGCCGCCGGAGAATTCATGCGGATAGGCGTTCATGCGCCGCTTGGCATCACTGATCCCGACGCGCTCCAGCAGGCGGATCGCCTCCATGCGCGCGTCGGTACCGGAGAGCCCACGATGGCGCTTCAGCGCGCCTTCCAGATAGGTGCCGACGCGGTGGACGGGATTGAGATGGCTGGTCGGATCCTGGAAGATCATGGCGATCCGGCCGCCGCGCAGCCGACGCCGGGCCGGCTCGTCGAGGCTGCCCATGTCGACGCCGTCGAAGCGCACGCTGCCGCCCGCGCGGACGAGGCCGGCGGGCAGCAGGTCGGCGATGGCGTAGCACGTCATGCTCTTGCCGCAGCCGGATTCGCCCACGAGCCCGAGGACCTCGCCGGCGCCGAGTTGCAGATCGACGCCGTCGAGGATACGGACGCCGCCCGAGCGGGAGCGTATGGCGAGGTCGGAGACCTGGAGAAGCATGACGCTGTGACCGGGCGGCGCTTGGATCAGGCGAACTTCAGATTGTTGGCGCGAAGCTCCATCATCTCGAAGCTGACCGGATGCCAGATGACGTCCTTGCGCGCGGCATAGACGTCGAACGGCCGGTAGAGCGGCACGGCCGGGCTTTCGGCCTCGAAGATATCGCGCATGCGACTGAAGGCGGCGGACCGCTCGGGGCCGTCCTGGATCTGCATGACCTTGAGGGCCAGCTCGTTGAACTCGGCCGGGGCCTGCCAGCCATGGCGCGTCTGGACCTGGCGGCCGGGTCCGAACTCCGTCACCAGCGTGGTGGCGGCGTCGGTGAGCGACATGCCGTTCGACCAGTTGCGCAGATAGACCTGCTCGTTCGGCACGGTGCTGCCCTGCGCGACATTGAGCGGCACGACCTTGACGCCGATGTCGCGCCACATCTCGATCATCATCATCATGGCCGGCACGGCATTGGCGTAGTAGTTGCCGAAGGTCAGGTAGGTCAGCTCGCGGCCGTCATAGCCGCTCTGCTTGACGAGATCGCGCGCGGCCGCCGGATCGTAGCGGAAGAAATCGCGGTTCGGATCGTAGGTCGCGCCGTAATGCGGGAAGTTGAAGCCGCGCGGCAGCGAGGCCATGTCGTGCCAGAGCGACTGGTTCAGGAGCGGGCGGTTGACCGCGAGCGCCATGGCGCGGCGCAGCGTGTTATCCTTGAAGATCGGCTGGTTCATGTTGAACACGAACATCTGGAAATTCTCGATGTTCATGCCGCGCGTCTCGAAATTCGGGAAGCGCTGGATCATCGCCATGTCGTCGGGCGTCAGCGTGGTGACGATGTCGTATTCGCCGCTGATGAGGCCGGCCACGCGGGTGGCGGGCTCGGGAACCGACTGGAAGATGATGCGGGCCGCGGTCGGCTTCGCGCCCCAATAGCCGTCGAAGGCCTCGATCACCACGCGGTCGTTCGGGCGGAATTCGGCCAGCTTGTACGGGCCGGTGCCGACCGGCGCATTGCCGAAGCCCTCGGCGCCGAGCTGGCGATAATAGTCGCGCGGCACGACGCGGCCGACCCACGACGCCATGAACTTCTCGATCAGATAGCTCGGCGTCTTCGTCTTGATGAGCACGCTATAGCGGCTCTCGACGACCGGCTCGTCGAAATCGGGCGAGAAGGCGCGGCCGTTCGGAACGCCCTTCAGCGCCGCGTCGCCCCAGAGGCGCTCGGAGGAGAACGAGAAGGCCACATCGTCGGCCGTCATCTCGACGCCGTTATGGAACAGGACGCCCTGGCGCAGCGTGAAGCGCACGGTGCGGTCGTCGAGCCTCTCCCAGCGTTCGGCGAGGCCCGGTACGAGCGCTGTGGCGTCGCCGGCAGCGCCATCATGGAAGAAATCGCGGACGATCAGCGTGTCGTAGAGCTGGTTGAGGATGCGGATGCCGGTATTGCCGATGCCGTTGATCGGCTCCAGGCTGCGCGGCAGGCCGTTGGCGCCAATGCGCAGGTCCGGACGACCGGCTGCGTCGGCCGCATGGGCCAATCCACCCGGCAGCGCCCCGAACACGCCGGCGGCCGCGATGCCTTTCAGAAGATCTCTGCGACTGGTCTTGAGCATGGTCCCGTTCTCCATGTCGACGGAGCGCTGAGCGCGCCGTCACCGCGATGTCGCCAGACCTAGCTAGATAGATTCAGGGGTGGAAATACCGATTGGGCATGGATACCGCCGCGATGAGCATAACGTTCACACATCTGAAATATTTCCACGCGGTTGCACGCTATGGCGGCTTTTCATCCGCTGCGGCAAAGATCAACATCTCGCAACCTGCGTTGACGCGTCATATACAGGGGCTTGAGGATATTTGCGGCGTTGCCCTGCTTACACGAGGACGACAGGGCGTGGTGCTCACGCCTGAGGGCGAAGCGCTGCTTGCCGCAACGGATAGACTGATCGATGCTTTCGCCGACGTCGAGGATGTCGCGGCCTCGTTCTCCCGCCGAACCCTGCGCATCCGCTCCGTGACGACGCCGAAGCTCGGCGAGCTGATGCGCCGCTGCAAGGAGCGCATTCCGAGCATCGATTTCGACGTGACGATATCGACCTATGACCAGGTGCTCGCGGCGCTGCGCTCGCGCGAATGCGATGTGGGTTTCCTCACCATGCCGGGCGAGGACAACGAGATAGACGCCGTCGAGGTGGGACGCTACCCCTTCTTCGCCTATGCCTCGCTCGATCATGAATTCGCCATGGCGGACCGTATCTCCGTCAGCGCGCTTTCGGGGCAGAAGATCATCATCTCGCCGCGCAGCCGGCGCTCCCGACAGGTCTTCGACGGCTATCTGCAGCAATTCGACGTGCAGCCGGAGACCATTCAGGAGGTCAGTTCAGTCGAGACCATCTGGCATCTCGCACATGAGAATATCGGCATCGGCATCCTGCCGTATAACGGCCAGGTCCATGTCGACGGGCTGAAGCGGCTGGCCTTTGCCGAGACGCTCACGATCCCGCTCCATTTCGTTTCGCGCAAGAAAGGAGAGCGCAGCCGCCTCGCAAGCCTCGCCTTCGCCATCGGCGCAGACGTGCTGCCGCAGCCGGAGAAGGCCGTCTTCTAGCGGCCGATGCGGCGTTGCCGTCAGCAGCGATGTCGGGTCAACTAGGACCTTCCTGACTCGCTCCGGCGGGCGGCGATGCGCCTTCCCCGCATCGCGATCAAGCGGAGGCCTCCCCATGGACGGCGACACCATAAGCGCGAAGCGGTCGCGGATCGTGATCATTGGCGGCGGCTTCAGCGGCAGCCTCTTCGCGATCAAGCTCGCCGCCGCGGATCCGCTCGCCGATATCGTCCTGGTCGAGCGCAACGAGATCGCCGGGCACGGCCTCGCCTATGGCGCCTGCCAGCCGATCCATCTCCTGAACGTGCCGGTGCACCGGATGGAACTCGGCCTCGCGCCGAGCTTCACCAATTGGCTGACGTCCCATGCGCCGGCCGAGCTCGATGCCGTGCTGGAGGAAGCGGGCGGCGAACTGGCGCAGGCCTTCGTGTCGCGCGCCGCTTTCGGCGCCTATCTCCGCGAACGGCTCGAAGCCGCGACCGCGCGCAATGGCGGCACCGGCATCCGGCGGGTGCGCGGCGAAGCCGTCGGCCTGAGCGAACAGCCCGAGCGCGCCGTGCTGCTCGCCGATGGCCGCAGCCTGCCGGCCGATCGCGTGATCCTCGCGACGGGCAACCTGCCGCCCAAGGCGCCGCGCTCGCGCGACGACTGGTTCTACGATTCGCCCCTCTTTGTTGGAGACCCATGGGCCGCGAGCGCGCTTTCGAGCGTTCCGGATGATGGCGCCGTGCTGCTGATCGGCACGGGGCTGACCATGGTCGACGTGGCGCTGGCACTGACGGAGACGGGCCATAGCGGGCCGATCCTGGCGCTCTCGCGTCGTGGCCTGCTGCCCAAGGCGCATCGCGCGGGTGGCCACTGGGCGCCCTTCCTCGACGAGGCGATGACAGCGACGCCACTTCGCGCCATGAAGGCCGTGCGCGCCCAGGCCGCCGAGGCGGAGGCCGCCGGCATACCCTGGCAGCGCGTGATGGATGCGGCGCGGCCGGCCGTCGCGCGGGTCTGGTCCGGCTGGAACGAGCGGCAGCGGGCGAGCTTCCTTCGCCATGCGCGCCCCTATTGGGATGTCCACCGCCACCGCATGGCGCCCCGGATCGCAGCCGGGCTCGACGCTCTCCTTAGTTCGGGGCGCCTCGGCGTGCAGGCCGGCAGGCTGCGCGGCTTCCACGAGGCGGATGGGCGCGTGACGGTGACGATCGGCCGGCGCGGCCAGTTCCGTACCGAGCAACGAGACTTCGCCCGCGTCATCAACTGCACCGGCCCGCGCAGCGATTTCGATACGATCGGCCTGCCGCTCTACGCCGCCTTGCGCGAGCGCGGCCATATCAAGGCCGATGCGCTCGGCCTCGGCATCGAGACGGCCGATTGCGCCATCATCGACCGGTCCGGCACCGGCTCGCGCTGGCTGCACGCGCTCGGCCCGCTGACGCGTCCCGCCTGGTGGGAAGTCACCGCCGTGCCTGAGATCGCGGCGCAGGTCGCACGGCTCGTCGACGAGCTTGCCCGCGCCGATCGCGGCGAGCCGGAAGATCTCCTCACGCGCACGGCGCTTGCGACCGAATTCTTCGACCTCGGCGCCGGCATCTGACGAACTCGTCCCGCCGGCCGGCCGATATCGGCCCGTTGCACCCCCTCGCCACCATGCAGGAATGGATGCACGGTTCGACATTCGATGCCCGTGATCTATACTGACGAATACATCTGTTTTAACTGTTCACGGCGGCTCGATTGCTGTCTGGATTTATAATAATTCCAAAACATACGCATTGATTGTACTTCGATCCGACGGTAGATGGACCGCACGGCGCGTCATGCTGAAGACCGGCGCCGTCAAAGGTGGTTCATGAAACTCTCCCTCCCCCTCCTCGCAAGCGTCGCGACCTTCGCCCTCGGCCTGATCGCCGCCCCCGTTGCAGCCAATGCGCAAAGCGCCGACGGAATCGTGGTCTATAACGCCCAGCATGAGAGCCTGACGCAGGCCTGGGCCGATGCATTCACGGCCGAGACCGGCATCAAGGTCACGCTGCGCAATGGCAGCGATACCGAACTCGGAAACCAGATCGTCCAGGAAGGCGCCGCCTCGTCGGCCGACGTGTTTCTGACCGAAAACTCGCCCGCCATGGCCCTCGTCGACGCTGCCGGGCTGTTCGCGCCGCTCGATGCCGCGACGCTGGCGCAGGTGCCGGACAATTTCCGCCCCGCCGACGGCAAGTGGACCGGCATCGCCGCCCGCAGCACCGTCTTCGCCTATGACAAGACCAAGCTGAGCGAAGACCAGTTGCCGAAATCGCTGCTCGACCTTGCCGACCCGAGTTGGAAGGGCCGCTGGGCCGCCTCCCCCGGCGGCGCCGATTTCCAGGCGATCGTCGCCGCGCTGCTCGAGCTGAAGGGCGAAGAGGCCACGGCCGCCTGGCTGAAGGCGATGAAGGAGAACTTCACCGCCTACAAGGGCAACAGCACGGCCATGAAGGCCGTCAATGCCGGCCAGATCGAAGGCGCCGTCATCTATCACTATTACTGGTTCGGCGATCAGGCCAAGACCGGCGAGAACAGCAAGAACGTCGCGCTGCACTATTTCCGCAATCAGGATCCGGGCGCGTTCGTCAGCATTTCCGGCGGTGGCGTGCTCGCCTCGAGCAAGCATCCCGAAGAGGCGCAGGCCTTCGTCAAGTGGATCGCCGGCAAGGGTGGCCAGGACATATTGAAGACCGGAACCTCGTTCGAATACGCCGTCGGCAAGGGCGCGGACTCGAATCCCAAGCTCGTTCCCCTCGCCGATCTCCAGGCGCCGAAGGTCGAGCCGTCCACGCTCGACAGCAAGAAGGTCACGGACCTGATGACGGCGGCCGGCATCCTGTAATCCGGGCATAGTGCCCGACCATTCGGAAATGGCCTTGCGGGACCCTGCGCCCCGCAAGGCCAATTTGGTTGCTCGCGCGATGAGCGACCCGTTTTCGCCACGGTGCGACGTCATGACGAGATGCGGTCGCCGCATTCATCCCGATATTGAGACATGACGATGCACGGATCCGTTGAAACCATCCGGCCGGACGGGACCCCGATCCTGCTGCGGGTGCGGCCCTGGAGCCGACGCCCTGCCCCGCCCTGGATGGCGATCCTCGCGGTTCTCGTCTCGGCTGCCTCGCTGCTTCCGCTCGGCTTCGTCATCGGCGTCACCATCCAGACCGGATGGGCCACCGCGTCGGCCATGATCTTCCGGCCACGCGTCGGCGAGCTCATGGTCAATACCGTCCTGCTGGTGATCGCGACGGTGCCGATCTCGGCCGTGCTCGCTACGGCGCTCGCCTGGCTCACCGAGCGGACCGACCTGCCGGCGGCCCGGCTCTGGTCGTGGCTGGCCGTTGCGCCGCTTGCCGTGCCAGCCTTCGTCCAGAGTTATGCCTGGATCAGCCTTATCCCGAGCCTGCACGGCCTCGGCGCGGGCGTCCTGATCTCCGTGCTCGCCTATTTTCCGTTTCTCTATCTGCCGATCTCGGCCGCGATGCGCCGGCTCGATCCAGGCCTTGAAGACGCCGCCGCTTCGCTCGGTCATTCCCCTGCGCGCGTCTTCTTCCGCATCGTGCTGCCGCAATTGCGGCTCGCCATCCTCGGCGGCGCGCTTCTGGTCGCTCTGCACCTGCTGGCCGAATATGGCCTCTATGCCATGATCCGCTTCGATACCTTCACGACTGCGATCGTCGAGCAGTTCCAGTCGACGTTCAACGGCCCCGCCGCCAATATGCTGGCGGGTGTGCTGGTCATGTGCTGCCTGCTGCTCCTGACGCTCGAAGCCGGATTGCGAGGCCGTGAGCGCTATGCGCGCGTCGGCTCCGGTGCGGCGATGCGGGCCCGCCCCCTCCGGCTTGGCCGCGCGGCCTGGCCCTGCCTGCTGCTGCCACTGCTCGTCGCCTTCCTCTCCCTCGGCGTGCCGGCACTAACCCTGGCCCGCTGGCTCATCGCCGGCGGCGCGGAGATCTGGGACCTCGGCAGCATCGGCCTCGCGCTCGGCCAGACACTCTTCCTCGCCCTTGCCGGTGCGGCACTCGCCACAATGGCGGCGATCCCGATGGCCTGGCTTTCGATCCGCAGGCCCGGCCGGCTGCAGCGCCTGCTCGAGGGCTGCAACTATATCGTCGGCTCCCTGCCCGGCGTCGTCGTCGCCCTGGCTCTCGTGACCATTACGGTCCGCGTGGCCCTGCCGCTCTACCAGACGCTGTTCACGATCCTTGTCGCCTATGCGCTGATGTTCCTGCCCCGCGCGCTAATCAGCCTGCGCGCCAGCATGGCGCAGGCGCCTGTGGAGCTGGAGCAAGCAGCGGCGAGCCTGGGCCGCAGGCCGATCCATGTGCTCTGGTCCGTCACGATGCGCCTCGCCGCACCCGGCGCCGCGGCAAGCATGGCGCTGGTGTCGCTCGGGGTCTTCAACGAGTTGACGGCAACCCAGATGCTGGCGCCGAACGGCACGCGCACGCTCGCCATGGCGTTCTGGTCGCTGAGCGGCGAGATCGACTATGCCGCGGCGGCGCCCTATGCGCTGATCATGGTGCTGTTCTCAATGCCGCTGACCTGGCTCCTCTATGTGCAATCGCGACGGAGTGCAGGCCGATGAGCTTCCTGACGCTTCAAGCCATTCGCAAGCGCTACGGCGCAACGATGGCGCTTGATGGTATCGATCTCGGCGTCGAGCGCGGCAGTCGCACGGCCATTGTCGGGCCGTCCGGCTCGGGCAAGACGACGCTCCTGCGCATTATCGCCGGATCGGACACGCCCGATTCAGGCCGCCTGATGCTCGGCGGCGAAACCCTGGCCGATGGCGCCTCGTCGGTTCCCGCGTATCGTCGGGGCATCGGCATCGTGGCGCAGGACGGCGCGCTCTTCCCCCATCTCAGCATCGCCGAGAATATCGGCTTCGGCCTGCCACGGCGCGATTCCGGACGCGACGCACGCATTCGCGAACTGATGGCGATGGTGGAACTCGATCCGGCGCTGTTGCGGCGGCGGCCGGACCAGCTCTCCGGTGGCCAGCAGCAGCGCGTCGCGCTCGCTCGGGCGCTTGCCCCGCGACCGCGCCTCGTCTTGCTCGACGAGCCCTTCTCGGCCCTCGACACGGCGCTGCGCGCCAGCACCCGGAAGGCGGTATCGGATCTGCTGAGTGCCGCCGGCGTGACGACGATCCTCGTCACGCACGACCAGGCCGAAGCGCTCTCCTTCGCTGATCAGGTCGCGGTGATGCGGCAGGGCAAGTTGCTGCAGGTCGGTTCACCGCGCGAGCTCTATCTGCGGCCGAGCGATCCGATGGTCGCGTCGTTCCTGGGCGATGCCATCATTATTCCGGCGGAGATGGCAGATGGATGGGCGCGCTGCGCCCTTGGGATCGTTCGCGTCGGAGACCAACAACCAGTGTCGCCGGCCATGATCATGCTGCGCCCGGAACAGATCGGGCTCATGCCTGCCGAGCCATTGACTCAGCCGGCCACCGAACAGGACGTTTTCGCGCGCGTCGTCGAGACGGATTTTGGCGGCGCGCTTTGTACGATCACGCTCGAAGTCGAGAGAGGCGCATCGACCGCGAAGATACCGGGTGAGGCACCCGCCACGACGCGGTTCAGCCTGCCGCGTGCGCCGATGGAAACACCCGAGCCCGGCACCCTCATGCGCCTGATCATCAATGGACCGGGCCACATTCTCCCGAACGCGGTGGCCACGACGTCCAGCTTGCCACCCATCCGCTAGGCTGTCACATCGCCCAATCCGGCAAGAAGCGGCGCCAATTCGCCCAATGCGGGCGGAGGAGCGTGCGTTCTGTCATTGCTTGTTGGGGCCAACTCGCGTCTACTAGCGGCCTGACCGACCCACGGACGGGAGTGCAGTCGCCAGAGAAAGGCGTTACGTGCACAACCTGCATGCTCCGGCTGTCGTGTATTTCACCAAGAGTGAAGTCACCCGCGCGTTCGGAACACCCTCCCCGGCCATCCGCTCTCTGATCGAAGACTTGGCCGGCTCTCGCCGCTTGCAGGCCTGGATCGAGAGAGAGGCGACCGCATGGACGTGTCCGAAATCGCGGCCGTGACCACCGGCATGGGCCTGCCATGGCGCTGAACGCTGAACCGAATTGCCAATGTGCTGTGCCGTGTCTGGCGGCTTTCTGGAGAGACAACGTCGAATGACTGCCGCTTTTATTGACGACAAGCGCCTGATGCAGAGCCTTGGACGCTACCGCGAGCCGAGAACGGCACGCAGCATCTTCGAGCTGTCGGTCACCTTGTTGCCGCTTCTGGGAATCTGGCTCGCCATGTGGGTCCTGCTGGACGTGAGCTACTGGCTGACGCTACTGCTCGCCGCGCCGGCGGCCGCCTTCCTGATGCGGCTCTTCATGATCCAGCATGATTGCGGCCATGGCGCCTTCTTCCGCTGGCGCGCCGCCAATGACTGGGTCGGCCGGACGCTGGGCGTTCTGACCTTCACGCCCTACGCATTCTGGCGCAGGACGCATGCCGTCCATCACGCGGCGGTCGGCAATCTCGACCGGCGCGGCATGGGCGACATCGACACGCTGACGGTCGCCGAATATGCCGCGCTCGATCGCATGGGGCGGCTCAAATACCGCATCTATCGGAACCCGCTGGTGATCTTCGGCCTGATCCCGGGCTATCTCTTCCTGCTGCATTACCGGGTGCCGGTCGGCCTGATGCGCGCTGGTTATGAGCCTTGGGCGAGCACCATGGGCACGAATGTCGCCATTGCCGCCCTCGTCATTGGCTTGATCTGGCTTCTCGGCCTCGGACCCCTCCTGATGATCCAGGGGCCCGTTCTGCTGATCGCCGCGACGCTCGCCGTCTGGTTCTTCTACGTGCAGCACCAGTTCGAGGGCACGAAATGGGACCACGCCGAGGCATGGAACTTCCACGAGGCCGCGCTGCAGGGCAGTTCCCACTATGAGCTGCCCGGCCCGCTCGCCTGGTTCACCGGCAATATCGGCGTGCACCACGTGCACCATCTCTCGAGCCGGATTCCGTTCTATCGCCTCAGCGAAGTACTCGACGACCATCCGGAACTGGCGAGCGTCGGCCGCCTGACGCTGCTTCAGAGCTTTCGCTGCGCCACCCTGGCGCTCTGGGACGAGAAGGCTGGTCGCCTGATCTCGTTCCGGGAACTGAGACTGCGCAGCGCGTAGCCCCTTATGGGGCGCGGGTTCATGGGGCGCCGGCCCTGCCGGTCTATGCGACCAGATAGGCCGCGCCCGCGATGACGGCGAAGACAGCCGACGCCCTGACGCAGATTACGCCATAGCCCATGGCGAATTCGTGCCGATGGGCCGCGATATCGGTTCGCGGGCCCGTTTCGGCGGCTTGGCTCATCTCGGCCCGCCGGAAATGTTCGGCCGCGGTCCCTGCGACGACGGCGCAGATTGCGCCCGCCAGCGCCAGCGCCGCGAAGGCATGGAAGATCGACATCAACATTTGAAAAGTCCGATTTGGAACGGCAGGTCGGCCGGGACGGCTCACGCGGCTGCAAGAGTTGCGATGCCGGCGTGATCACAATGCAGCGGCAGTCATTTCAGTTCCGCTATCTCAGCTCTCGCCGTCGCCCGGATCAGCACTGTCCGCCGCGCCGCCTCCGGTCAGGCCAATCAGTCGCCCCGCCTCGCGGATAGACATGGCTTCTCCAGCACGACCGCGTGGTGCAGCGAAGTCGCGATCAGACCGTCGTCGATAGCCCTGTTGCACGACCCCTGTGCACACCGCGGGAGCATCCAGCCCGGCACAGCGACCGCGGATGCGGGAAGATACGATATGGCGACCGGAGCGACTGAGACGACGATCACGTTCGAACATCCGTTCATGATGTCGACCATCGGGCAGCTTCAACCCGCCGGCGAATATCGGCTCGTTACCGACGAGCAAGAGATTATCGGTCTTTCGTCTGTTGCCTTTTGCTGCACGGCGACGATTGCCGCCCGTGCGCGCCCAGAGCGTGGTCCTTCTTCCTCACTCGACAGAACCGAGACTATCTTGCCTCAAGCGACACTTCCGAACCGCGAGGCGCTCCATCTGCGGCCTGATCCCGGCCGCGTCATCCTGCCCGACGCCGTCTCCGACACATTCTCGAATGTCGCCACGCCGAAAATCTCGGCTCTGCTCGCATCAATGACGGAGGTCGCGGCGGCGAGCAGCTCGCAGCCCTCACGCCAGGCTCCGAACCATCGTGTTCAGACTGGCCGGATGCAATGCCCGTGGCGCTTCGCATCCGGCCTGATCCAAAACTGTCTAGCCCTGCAAGTTTCAGGGCTTCTGAAGCGCTGCCTCGATCGCGTCGGAGAGGATGTCCAGTCCGCGATCGATCTCGGCGTCGGAAACCGTCAGGGGCGGCGCGATACGGAAGACGCCGCCCATGCCGGGCAGCTTGACGATGTTCATGCTCAGGCCGCGGAGCATCGCCTGTTCCATGATCTCGGCGCCCAGCTCGAATCCCGGAGCCTTGGTCTGCCGGTCGGTCACGATTTCCAGACCGAGCAGGAGGCCACGTCCCCGGACATCTCCAACGCACTCGAACCTCTGCTTGAGCATGAGCAGGCCCTCGCGCAGCCTATCGCCGCGCATGACCGCCTGCTCGACCAGACCGTCACGCTCGATCACGTCGAGCACGGTTACGCCGACCGCGGCCGGGAGCGGATCGGAGGCGTGCGTCGTGTAGAAGAGGTACCCCTTCTCAAACGCCTTCTGCTCGATCTCGGCCGAGGTCATGACCGCAGCAAGCGGCAGGCCTGCGCCGAGCGTCTTCGACAGCGTCATGATGTCGGGCGTGACACCGTCGCGCTGGAAGGCGAACATATGTCCCGTGCGGCCCACGCCCGTCTGGGCCTCGTCGAGGATCAGCAGCATGCCACGCTCGGCGCATTTGCCCTTCAGCGCGGCGAGATAGCCGGGCGGAAGCTCCAGAATGCCGCCGCTCGAGAGGATCGGCTCAGCAATAAAGGCCGCCAGATTGCCGGTCGACTGCCGGTCGATCAGTTCGAACGCGTCGTCGAGTTCGGCCTGCCAATCGTTCGAGCCGTCAGGATGCCTGAAGCGCGGGCGGTAGGCGTTCGGCGCCGGAATGACGAATGAGCCAGCCGCGGCGGGCCCATAGCCCCGGCGGCCGGCGCTATAGGTGGCGGACGCCGCGGCTCCGGTCATGCCGTGCCAGCTCTGGGCGAAGGCGACGATCTCGTGCCCGCCTGTCACTAGCTTCGCCATGCGGATCGCCGCCTCGTTCGATTCGCCGCCCGTCGTGAGGAGTTGAACGCGGTCGAGGCCGGGCGCCAACGTGGCGAGACGCGAGGCGAGTTCCACGACCGGACGCGTCAGCATGCCGCTGAAGAGATGCGCCACCGACGCCATCTGTTTCTGGACCGCGGCTACGATATCGGGATGCGTATGGCCGAGAACGGCGCTCATCTGGCCCGAGGTGAAATCCAGTATCGCCCGCCCATCGGCATCATAGACGAAGCTGCCCTCGGCCCGCTCGACGATGATCGATTCGAAACTGGGTCCATAGCGCGTCAGATGCTTGTTGGCAGAGGCCCAGAATGCGGGATCGGCGTTCATCGACATGGCATCACCTTCTTGGCAGCGTCTATCCAACGGCTACAGGCCCTTGCCCTTCCAGGCCAATTGATATTGCTTTAATCCGATATCAACCGGATTGATGCTGTGCGGCTCCTCGATCTCCCCCTGCTGCGAAACTTCATCATTGTCGCCCGCACCGGATCGATCAGCCTCGCCGCGCAACAAGTCGGACGCACCCAATCGGCGCTGAGCATGCAGATGCATCGCCTGGAGGAATTGATCGGGCAGCCGCTCCTCCATCGCAGCGGGTCGGGCGTGCGGCTCACGGCTGCGGGCGAGAGATTCCTGGCTCATGCGGAATCCCTTATGGCCAGACATGACGAGATCCTGGCCGATATGGGTGGATCGGGGCTCAGAGGCTCGGTCAGCCTCGGCTGTCCCGAGGATTATTCCATCGCCTTCCTGCCCGACCTGCTGCGCGGCTTCTGCGCACTCCATCCCGACGTCGAATTGCACATGGTCTGCGCGCCGACCCCGAGCCTCCGCCCGATGCTGCATCGGCGGCAGATCGATATGGCGCTTGTGTCGCTATCCGACCCAGAGAGCAGCGACGTCATCCGCAAGGAGAGCTTCGTCTGGGTCGCGGATGCGGTGGAGCCTGACAGTCTCGGCCATGCCAGCCTGCCGCTGGCGCTGTCCGCGCCGACGACGCTCGATTATCGGGCGGCCTGCGAGGCCATGGAGTCGGTCAACCGCCGCTATCGGGTCGCCTTCGCGAGCAACAGCCTCGCCGGCCTGATCGCCATCGCCCGATCAGGCCACGCGATCAGTGTCCTGACACGAACCGCCGTTCCGCCCGATCTCCATATCGTCTCGGCCGGATTGCCGCCGCTTCCGACGATCGGCATCGCGCTGGAATTCGCCGAACCGCGACCATCCCCCGCCGCCAAAGCCCTCGGCGACCACATCCGCAAGGTGCTCCCGGAGTTGTAGGGCAGCGCTTGGTCCGAACAACTCACCCCCCTTCTGATCACGGAGCGCAGGCATTTGCCTCCCCAATCGAACGGCAATGGGGGCTCAATGCCCAACGTCAGGGGCGCATCCGGCGGCACTCAGGCTCGCTGGGTCGCAAGGAGCTGGCTACCGCTCAGCGGCCGCTCCAGACCCAGATTTTCGCGCAGCGTCTCACCTTCATAGGCCGTGCGGAAGAGGCTGCGACGTTGGAGTTCGGGGACGACCGTGTCGACGAAGTCGCTGAGGCCGGAGGGCTGGATCGGCGGCATGATGTTGAAGCCGTCCGCGGCACCCTCGGTGAACCACTCCTCCAGGAGATCGGCAACATCGTTTGCGGTACCGACGATCTGGTAATGCCCCCGGGCGCCCGCGATGGCCTTGTAGAGTTCGCGGATCGTGAGTTGCCGGTCGTGAGCGAGATCGGAGACCAGCTTGAACCGGCTCTTGACGGTTTCCGACTCCGGCAAATCCGGCAAGGGTCCGTCGAGCGGATAGGATGAAAGATCGACGCCGCCGAGAAGCCCCGAGGCGAGCGCGAGCCCGACCACCGGATCAATAAGGTCCTGGATCGCGTCGTACTTGTCCTCGGCTTCGGCCTGCGTCCGGCCGATTACCGGGAATATGCCCGGCATGATCTTCAGCCCGCCGGGCGAGCGGCCGAAGCGCGCGAGGCGGCCTTTCAGATCGCTATAGAACCGCTTCGCCGAACCGATATTCGCGTGTGCAGTGAATACGACCTCGGCCGTCTCCGCCGCGAGATCCTGGCCGGCATCGGAGGACCCCGCCTGAACGATGACAGGGTGGCCCTGTGGCGGACGGGCGACATTGAGTGGGCCCCGCACCTGAAAATGACGTCCAATATGGTTCGCCACATGGATCTTGTCGCGATCGATCGCGATGCCGCTCGCCTTGTCGGCGACGAAGGCGTCGTCGTCATAGGAATCCCAGAGCTTCTTGACTACGGTGACGAATTCGAGCGCGCGGTCATAGCGCTCGGCATGGTTCAGGTGGCGGTCGCGGCTGAAATTGGCGGCGGCACCCGGATCGGCCGAGGTGACGACATTCCAACCGGCCCGCCCGCCGCTCAGATGATCGAGCGAGGCAAAGACGCGAGCCATATGGAAGGGATCGTCATAGGTCGTCGAAGCAGTGGCGACGAGGCCGATATGCTCGGTCAGCGCCGAGAGCGCGGAGAGAAGCGTCAGCGGCTCGAAATGGGCGACATGCCCCGTCCGCTCGAAGGTCGCGATCGGCTGGTCGCCATTGCGCGCCACCAGGCTGTCAGCGAGAAAGGCCATGTCGAACAGCCCGCGCTCAGCCGTCCGAGCCCCTTCTGCATAATGCTTCAGGCTGAGGCCGGGATTGGCCGGCACATCGGGATGGCGCCACGCCGCGACATGATGGCCCGGCCCGCGCAGGAAGGCGCCGAGCCTGATTTTCCGTTGGTCCGACATTGCACGCTGCTCCCATCTGCCAATGGTGCAATGCTTAGCGCCATTCACGCACAGGCGCGCGAAGCTGGCCTTCGCGGGTGGCGAAAATATTGTTCTTTGACAGAGCCTTAGCGCGACTGGCCAAGTCGTCTGCATACGATGCCGCTCGTGCCGGCTTCAATCCTGTCGGAGAACTCCATGTCGAACGGCGCCGCCCCCCGCTCCATCATCATCATCGGCGGCGGCTTCGCCGGAACGGTGACGGCGATCAAGCTTCTGGACCGGGCAAGAGCGCCGCTCGCCATCACCATCATCGAGCGCCGCGTTGAACTGGGCCGTGGCGTCGCCTACGGCACCACCGACCCGGTCCATCTGCTGAACGGCCCCGCCCGCATCTTCGGCCTCCATCCCGATCGGCCCGACCATCTGGTCGACTGGCTGCGGCAGCACGGTGCGGCGCATGGCTGGGCCGTTCCCGACGACATCCATGAAAGCAGTGCGCCGCGCTGGCTCTATGGCAGCTATCTCCAGTCCGAGCTCGAGCGCGCACAGCGAGAGGCAGGGGGCCGCGCCAGCTTTCGCCATGTGCAGGGCTCCGCCATATCGATCAGGCAGATCGATGGAAGGGCAGAGGTCAAGCTCGACGGCGGCGAAACCCTTGTCGCCAATCGCGTCGTCCTTGCGCTCGGCGTGTTTCAATCGGCCCTTCGCCCGCAGGAGGCGGCGATCGCCGATCATCCGCGTTTCGTCCGCGATCCCTGGGATCGCGCCGCCATAGACCGGCTCACCAATGCAAGGGAGGTACTGCTCATTGGATCGAGCCTCAGCATGGTCGATGTCGTCGCGAGCCTGGAGAGCCGCGGCTATGCCGGTTGCTATCAGGTCGTCTCGCGGCGAGGCCAGTTCATCGAACCCCGACGCACGACCGAGGTATGGCCGAGCTTTCTCGTGCCGGGCTCCTTCCCGACGACGGCCAAGGCGCTTCTTGCGGCCGTCAAGGCCGAGCGACGCGCAATCTCGGCGATCGGCGAGGATTGGCAACGGCTCCCGCTCGCCATTCGCCCGCATGTGCTGGCGCTCTGGCAGGGCGCGGACGCCGCCGAACAGAGGCGCTTCGCGCGGCATCTGCGCGCCTTCTGGGATGTCGCGCTGCACCGGGCAGCGCCGCCGTCGGGCGCCGTTGTGGACAACGTCATCCGAGAGGGGCGGCTCACGCGCGGTGCCGGCCGCGTCACATCGCTCGACGCGATCGGTAGCCGATTGGCTGCCACGATCCGCTGGCGTCACAACGGTGCGGTAGAAGAACGTGCCTTCGACGGTGTCATCGACTGCCGTGGCCATCAGGAACATGATTGGACACGGATCGACGATCCGCTCGTCCGCAACCTCGTCGCGGAGGGGATCGTTCGTCCCCATGCCACCGGCTTCGGCATCGACGCCACGAGGCAGGGGCTCGTGATCGACGGGCGCGGCCATGTCCAGCCGAACATCCTCGCCATCGGCCATCCGTTTCGCGGCGTCGCCTGGGAGTCGAGTTCGATCGGCGAACAGCTTGCGCAGGCCATCGCGCTTGCTGAGCAGATCCTGCCGGTCGAGTCCTATGAACCTATCCCGGCTTGAGTCGAATCGACATTCGTCCGATCATGCGGCGCTTAGTGGTAGCAGCGCTCTCCGCGCCTTGGCGCCCTGCTTCCAAACGCGCTCCTCACACGGCCATTGCGTATCCCAGCGCTCTGTGAGCACCGCCCGCCAGACGCAGTTTGGCCCCGGCGCCCGCCCGAAAGCCGGGATGCGCCGGGACCCAGATTGCTACAACGAGATCAGGCCGCGTTAGGATCGATATAGGCGTCGGCGAAGCTGCCGGAGAGCCCCTCCCCGCCCGGTGCGTAGTTCTTCACGGTCTTCTTGGAAACGATGATGGTAGGCGGCGCGATCAGATTGATGATCGGCAGCTCCTGCGCGATGATCTCCTGGAACTTGAAGAAGAGCGCCTTGCGCTTGGTTTCATCGAGCTCAATGGCGGCTGCCTCGAGGATGGCGTCGACCTCGGGATTGGCGTAGTGGGTGCCGTTCGAGAAGGGCAGGCCCTTCTTGATGTTCTTCGACCAGTAGAGACGTTGTGCGCCGGCACTCGGGTCGAAGATATTGCCGCAGGACTCGGTCGAGAGATCCCATGCGCCATCGGTGTAGATCGTCTTCACATAGGTGCCGAAGTCGAACTTCTGGATTTCGGCGTCGATGCCGATCTTGGCGAGCGCCTGCTTCAGGAAGTCGGAATAGCCTGAAGGGTTGTAGGGATTGTTGGTGAGCCGCAGCTTGAAGCGGAAGCCATCGGCGCCGCGCTTGTAGCCGGCCTCGTCGAGAATCTTGTCCGAAAGCGCGGGATCGAATGTCGCCGCCTTGACGTCGGGATCGAAATATTTGGTGTTCACCACGCTGATCGGCGTCGGCGAGACCTGACCATAGCCGTAGAAGACGATATTGTTGAGTTGCTCAAGGTTGATCGCATGGGCGATCGCCTGACGAACCTTCTGATCCTTCAGGTAGTTGTTCTCCAGATTGATGATCAGCTGGTGCAGCGGACCGCTATAGGCAAACACCGTCGTATCGACGACGAATTGCGGCAGGGCCTTGAAGCGTTCCAGATCGCCAAACGAGACCGGGTTCGGGCCGATATCGACCTCGCCAGCTTCCAGTGCCGCCGCGCGTGCGCCAGGATCGGTGATGAAGCGGAAGATGATGCGGTCGAGATGGGGGCGCGGCGCATCCCAATAGGTCGGGTTGCGTTCGACGAGGATGTGGCTGCCCTTGACCCATTCCTTCAGCACGAACGGTCCGCTGCCGATGATCTGCTCATAGGCGGGATCGTCCGTCGGCTTCAGCGCCTCGAAGATGTGCTTCGGCACGATCGGCGACTCGGTAGCCGCGAGCGCGGAGAGGATCGGGGCCGACGGCTTCGACAGCGTGATCTTGACGATATGCGGGTCCGACGTGTCGATATTCGTCACGTTCTGGAAGGTGATACGGCCGCGTGGATGCGCCTCGCGCAGGCGCGATATCGAGAAGGCGACGTCTTCCGAGGTCAGATCATGGCCGTCGCTGAATTTCACACCCTCGCGCAGCTTGAAGGTCAGTTCCAGCCCATCGGGGCTGACCGACCATTCCTTGGCGAGAGCCGGCTTCGGATTGAGATTGTAGTCATAAGCGAGCAGTCCGTCGAAGATCTTCGGACCGATCGTCGCCGGGCCGCCGGCGCTGGTGTTGATCGCGACAATCTGGTTGGGCTCGGGATAATAGACGAAGTTGAGCGTCCCGCCTGTCGTCGGCTTGCTCTCTTCGGCGAAGGCGTGAAACGGCAGCGCCGTGCTGGCACCGGCAAGAAACAGCATCTGGTTGAAGAGCCGTCGGGTGATCGTCATTGCTTGCTCCGAACCTTTGTTCAAATCGAAGCGTCCAGACTAGGAGGGCATCCAGACGCGATCAGCAGAGCGTGCAGACGATCAAGCAGGAAACGAAGTTCATTTTTCTATCGCGCTGGAATAGATCGGCTTTCTGAGATTCGCATTCTTGCAATCGCGATCAATCTAAAGATCATTTACCGCCGCCTCGCGCCGCGCTGATCGATAATGCTTCCAGAACTCTGTGACGCAGAATAATGGTCAACCACACCTGCCCCGCATCGCCCATTTCAGAGCGGCCAGGCCGCATCTCACGGCGGCCCGCATAGGAGCCATTGGCCGAGCAGGGATTCGGTCGTGGGGCAGGAACGAAAGCGAACTAAAAACGACTAATTTGATCAACTAAATGGACAACTTGCGTCGAGCAGATTTCCTTTCTCAATTTCGGTGCGTTTCGAGGACGGAAAGTCTCGTTCGCCATCGATCGTGACATGGGCGGCCTCGTCAGGTCGCGGCCTCTCATGCTGCAATGCGCCCATGAACAAGGTGTACGCATTTCGCTCCCGACAGCTCCAGCCGACCTTGGCGCGCTTGCCGCCGCTGACGTCGCTGCGTGCCTTCGTGGCCGCTGCGCGCCATCTGAGCTTCACCCAGGCAGCCGACGAACTCCACGTCACGTCCGCAGCCATCGGCCAGCAGATTCGCCTGCTCGAAGACCATCTCGGGCAGGCATTGTTCCATCGCAACCGCGGCAAGCTGCAACTGACCGAGGCCGGGCTCGCCTTGATGCCCGGCCTCACCAGCGCCTTCGAGGCCGTCGTCGAATCCGTGGCACGGCTCTCGGGCTATGAGGACGACGCGCCGCTCAAGGTCTCCGTGCCGCCCTCCTTCGCCGGTCGCTGGCTGCTGCCGCGCCTCGACGCGCTGAAACAAGCGGCACCGGATCTTGAAATCGTCGTCGATGCCTCCGCCGATCATGTCGATCTCGCCTCCGAAGACATGGACTGCGTGATCCGCTACGGCACCGGCTCGTTTCCGGGCCTCACCGTGGAGCGCCTGTTCGCGGAGGCGGTCGCACCCGTCTGCAGCCCGGCCTTCGCCCATGCCCACGGCCTTCACCGCGGCCCGGAAGCGCTGCGTGGCGCGCCGGTCATTCACGATGACGGGCCGGAGCGCGATCCGACCTGCCCGGATTGGCCGAGCTGGCTCCGTTCAGCCGGATTGCCGGGACAATTGGTCTCCGGCGGCCTCCGGCTCAACCAGTCCTCGCTCGTGCTTGACGCCGCGATCGCCGGCCAGGGCATAGCCCTCGGCAAGCTGCGTCTCGCCGAAGGTGACATCGAGGCCGGACGGCTGGTGCAGCCCCTCGGCCCGCCACGGCAGGTCGAGTTCTCCTATTTCTTTGCGGCCTTGCCGCACAAGGCCAAGCTCGCCCGCGTCGACCTGTTCCGCAGTTGGCTGCTCGCCGAGGCCCGCGCGCTCCGCGCCCTCGACCAGGCGCCCCCACCCTTCGAGCGGCCAGTTCCCGCCCTCGCCCATCATTGATCGCCAAGACCCATCGCCACCGTGGAGAACGCCATGTCCCTCGCCGCAGCCTATCCTTCACGGACGAGCGCCGAGCCCTTTCAGCCTCTGGTCGAAAGTGCCGCGTTCAAGAATTCGATGCGCCATCTCGCCGGCGCCGTCAGCGTCATCACGGTCGGCCAGGGTTCCGACCTGACCGGCTTTACCGCGACCTCGGTCTCGTCGCTCTCGGCCGATAATCCCTCGATCATCGTCTCGCTGAACCGCTCGTCCTCCTCTTGGCCGATCATCCAGCGCTATCGCAGCTTCTGCGTGAACGTACTCGCCGACGACCAGCAGCATGTCGCCGATAATTTCGCCGGACGCGGTGGCATTAAGGGTGCCGATCGCTATCAGGGCGCCGATTGGCAGCAGCTCGTCACGGGCAATCTCGGCCTCGTCAATGCGCTGACCGTGCTGGATTGCGAACTCGAGGAAGCGATCGAGCGCCATTCGCACGCGATCCTGATCGGATCGGTCCGTGCCATCACCGTCAGATCGGAAGTTCAGCCGCTGCTCTACTGGCACGGCGGCTATCGCCACCTCTCCAACCACACCGCTCCGACCGGCAAGGCCGGCTGAGGATGCGGGGCGGATCACGCGGCACCGCGGCCGCGCGATCCTCGCTTCATTTGAGGGCGAAGCCGAGCGCGCGGATCGTGTCGGCGATGGCGTGGCGACCCTTCAGGGCCTCTTTCGTACCGATCCGGACGGAGGCCTGTTCGGTCCAGTCGACCGCGGCCCTCATATTCGGTACGGAACAGGCCATCCTGCTGCGGCACGGGCAGATCACCGGGCAGCCTCTCGTCGAGCTTCAGCCGCTCACGATCGATCTGCAGCACGCCGACGAGGCTGCAGTCGAGTGGGACCCGGGCGAAAAGGTCGCCTTGCCGCTGCTTGGCCTCAGCTTCGGTTCCACCATTGCTCATGGACGCCCGGCGGCGTTCCGCTCAACGTCGCCACGCGACCAGGCAAGATCAAACGCATCGAGCGCCTGGTCCGCCAGCGCCGTCGCGTCTCTGGTCTCGATGTAGAGATCGCCGTAGTGGCGCTTGATCCACGGGTCGATGCGGATCGGTGGTATCGGGCTCGAATAGGTCGGTCATGGGAACTCCGTCGTCTCGAATTCTAATCGTGAAGGCGCGGGAAGCCGTGGCGCTCCGAAAGGAGTTCGAGGATCCGCCTGGTGTCGCTGACGAAGGCGCGGTCGTCATGACGCTCGGCATCCGCCGGCGCCTCGCCATCCGCCAACACCAGAACCGGCAGCGACTGGTTCGTCTCGCCGAGAAGATCGATCACGGGCTGGCGTGGGCGGGCGAACGGCACGCGAACGACATCGAGCCTGGTCGCCAGATCGGGAAAGGCGGCGAGCAGCCCCTCGACCTGATTGCAGTAGGGACAAACGAAGCGTTCGCCCGGACGCGTCGGATCCTCGAAGCCCGGCTCAATCAGAAATAGCTTGTCTCGGCTCATGAGCGCTTGATCCCTGGCATTGGATGAAAGTCCTGTCGGCTATTCGGCGGCGGCCACCGCCTCAGTGGCGGCAAACCGGTTGGTCGGACGCTTGAGCCCGAGATTTTCGCGCAGCGTCTTGCCCTCATATTCGGAACGGAACAGGCCGCGACGGCGCAGTTCGGGCACGACCAGCTCGATGAAATCGGTGAGGCCGCCCGGATTGATCGGCGACATCAGGTTGAAACCGTCGGCACCATAATTCTCGAAGCGCTCCTCGAGTTGATCGGCAATCTGCTCCGGCGTACCGACGAGCTGCCAATGGCCGCGCGCCCCGGCAATGCGCAGATAGAGCTGGCGGATCGTCAGGTTTTCACGCCGCGCCAGCTCTATCAGAAGGGCCTGCCGGCTCTTGCCGCCATTGGTCTCGGGCAGCTCCGGCAGCGGGCCATCGAGCGGATATTGGGAAAGATCGACGCCTCCAGAGAGGTTGGCCAGCAGGTTCAGCCCAACCTCGGGCTGGATGAGCGCCTGCAATTCCTCGAACTTCTCCCGCGCCTCGGATTCCGTCCGGCCGATCACCGGATGAACCCCTGGCAGGATCTTCAGATCATCCGGCGAGCGGCCATATTTCGCCAGTCGGCCCTTCACGTCGGCGTAATAGGCGACAGCCTCATCGAGCGTGATCTGCGCGGCGAAAATCGCCTCGGCGGTGCGGGCGGCAAGTTCCTTGCCGGCCTCGGAGGCGCCGGCCTGGACCACGACCGGGTGGCCCTGCGGCGAGCGGGGAATATTGAGCGGCCCGCGAACCTTGAAATGCTTGCCGCGATGATTGAGGACATGCAGCTTGTCGCGGTCGAAATAGCGCCCGCTCTCGCGGTCGCGCGGGAAGGCGTCATCCTCCCAGCTGTCCCATAGGCCCAGCACGACATCGGCGAATTCCTGCGCGCGCTCATAGCGATCGCCATGCAGCAGATGCGCATCATGGCCGAAATTGAGCGCTGCACCCGCATCCGACGACGTGACGAGGTTCCAGCCGGCGCGTCCTCCGCTCAAGCGATCGAGCGAGGCGAACTGGCGGGCCAGATTGTAGGGATCGGAGAAGCTCGTCGAAGCCGTCGCGATCAGGCCGATATTCTCCGTGACGGCGGCAAGCGCGGAGAGAAGCGTGATCGGCTCGAAGGGATAGGTGCCGTTATGAGCCTTGCGACTCGCGGCGTCAGGATCGTCGAGCCGAACCCCGACACCATCGGCGAAGAAGATTGCGTCAAACTTGGCCGCCTCGGCGAGCTTCGCCAGCTTGACGAAATCCTGAAACTCGCTGTCGGGCTGCGCCTTCGGATGGCGCCAGGCCGCGACATGGTGGCCGGTGAAGAGAAGAAAGGCGCCGAGCTTCAACTGTTCCTTGCGCTTTGCCATGACAGGCCCGCTCCGATGTCAAAGGGTGATTTCGATCGGCCAGAGCCGAAGCCTCATGCGGCTCGGCCGGCGGATCGCTTGATGAACGGGAGCCATGCTAGCCGGCTGATTAGTCTATCAACAAGATAGACTATTGTCTTTTGAGGCCGGTTGAGAGGCGTTCATCGCGACAGAACGGCCATCGGCGAAACGGTGGCGGCTCAGCCCAGGACGGCGCGGGCGGCGATGCCGCGGATCAGATTGCTTTGCGGCGCATGGGCACGGCCGGCGACAGCGTCGCGATGGTGACGCTCCAGCGGCGACGTGCGCGCAATGCCGGGATTGCCGCCCAGTTCGAGTGCCAGACTGGTGATCGCGAAGGCGTTTTCGATGACGACATGCTTGACGCTCGCCGCAGCCGGACCGACCGGCAACCCGGCATCGACGTCGTCCGCAATCGAACGCAGCAGGCGCGCATTCGCGATCAGCCGCACCTCGATATCGCCGATCCCGTCGCGGATGCGCGGGACGGTGGAGAGTGGGGCGCCGAGGCTGCCCGGGACACGATTCTTGACGAAATCGACGATCCAGTCGCGCGCGGAACGGGCGACACCGTCATAGACCGAGGCGATCAGCGTGAAAGCCCAGGCCATGCCGGTCTCGTCGCGCTTCACGCCCGCCGACGCAGGAACCTCATCCAGCAGGTGGTCGAACGGCACCGCCACATCATCGAGAACAACGTCATGACTCGCCGTTGCGCGCATTCCGGCCGTGTCCCATGTCTTAATCACCGTGATGCCGGGGGCATCGAGCGGCACGAGAAGATGGGAGAGGCGTGGGTTCTCCTCCTCCGTCACGGCGAGGATGGCGGCATAGGTCAAGCCGGGCTGCCCCGTGACGTAGCTCTTGCGGCCGGTGATCCGCCAGGCGCCGTCGACCAGACGCGCCCGCGTCTCGGGCAGCGCGCCGTGCGACGGCGATCCGACGCTCGGTTCGGCCTGCGCCGCGTTCAGAAGCGTCGGCTTTTCGAGCGAACGGCGCACGAGCGCCTCCGCCAGATGTGGCGGCCATTGCGGCGAGCGCGCGATCGTCGCGAACTGGAGATAGTTCATCGCGAGCACGAGCGCCGTCGAGGGCTCGCCGCGCGCGATCTCGCTGATCACGGCCTGCGCATCGACAAGACCCCTGCCCGGCCCGCCATAAGCCTTGGCGGCGGGGATCGAGAGCAACCCCGCCTCAAACAAGGCCTGAAAATTGGCCGCCGGGAATTCGCCCGTAACATCGTGATGCGCGGCAGTCTGCGCAAAGCGGTCTGCAAGCACCCGCGCCTTGCCGATGAACGTATCGTGATCGGCGACGTGACTGTTCATGATGATCCCCTTGGCCGTCAGGCGACGGCGAGCGTGTCGAGCGCTTGATAGGGCCGCTCGTCGACCCAATCCGCGATACCGAAATCGCCAGCCAGGAAGCCCTCGTCGCGGAGGAAATCCTTGTAGTGGCCGACAGCATCGACGAGGTCGGGATCGAGTCCGATGCCGAGATGGCGGTGCAGATCCGGCCCGTTGGCGGCGAGGACGGTCTCTTCCGAGGCGCCGACCTCGCGGCCGACGAAGCGGCGCACCTCGTCTGGATGGGCCTCGGCCCAGGCGCCGGCGCGCCGGATCGTCCCGATCAGAGCCGCGACCAGATCCGGCCGCTCCTCCGCCAGGCGTTCATCGACCGTGAGCACGCGCGGCGAGCCGGAATTGATGCGGATCTTCGGGTCGGGATGGAAACCGAACTCGACGATCGGAACGGCGGCGAACAGGTTGGCGACCGTGATCCCCTGCGTGCCTTTCACATAGACCGCATCGACCTCGCCGCGGATGAGCGCCGCGATCTCGTGCGCATAGGGCAGACGCTGCTTCAGGCCGAAGCGGGTGGGGTCGCCGACGCCGTCGATCACGGATTCGGCGACGGGAATGTCGACGATCTCCACATCGTGCTTGGTCAGCCCTTCCAGCGACAGCGCGGAGACGAGGCCCTTCAGGGCGGTGGCCTTGAGGAAATCGACGATCCCCGCCGGCCGGCTCGCAATGCCGAAGCGGCGGCCAACTAGATCGCGCGTGGTCCTGATGCCTGTCTCCGGCAAGGTGATCAGCGCCTGGAACTCATCCGTCCAGGTTATGCCGACCAGCCGCGTCGCCCGGCCTTCGGAACGCGCACGGATCGGCGGAACATTGCCGCCCTGGCGGAACGACCAGGAAAGGTGATGGTCGAAATGGCTCTCGCGCACTGATCGATCGGGTGAATCGATGATTGATTTCAGCGTGACGCCGTGATGCTGGAACGTCTCCTCGAGCCAGCCGAGCTGTGCCGCGAGACCGAGCGGCGTCGGCACGGGGCAGCGCGTATACCAGACGTCGAGCGTGTTCGTGTCGGTCATGGTGATCTCCCTCAAAGGCGCAGGCCGGCCTGCTTCATGAGCGGCAGAATGCGGTCGCCGAAGAATTCGAGGTCGGGCGCGAAATCGAAGAAGGAGAGCTGCAGCCCGTCTATGCCGGCCTGCTTCAGCTTCACGAACTGATCGACGATCTGTTCGGGGCTGCCGATGACGCGGATATTGCCACCGACGAACTTGTAGGGGTCGACGCGGCCCTCGCGACCCTTCCAGGCATGAGCGTCGCTGTCGAAGGACTGGAAGCCGTTCTTCGAGCGATGATCGGCATGGGCGACGATCGCGTCGGCATAGTCCCAGGCTTCCTTCTCGGTCTCGCGGGCGATGACCATGGGATTGAGCAGCGTACGGACGCTGCGGCCGACATCGGTCGCCGACTTCTTGACCCGCGCCGCATGGGCCGGCAGCGATTCGAGCGCGCTGTCGATGTCGGAGCCGGTCGGGCTGGTGATGAAGACGATATCGGAATAGCGGCCGGCAAAGGCGATGCCGGCGTCCGAGCCGGTCGCGTTGACGAGCACCGGCCGGCCGAAATTCGGCTTCGGCGTCACGAAGCCGCCGCCAAGCTTCCAACTCGACTGACCCTCGAAGGAGAAATTCTCCTTGTCGGTCCAGAGCCGGTTCAGCACCTCGATGAATTCGGCCGCGAGCTCATAGCGCTTGTCGTGCTCGATCCGTGGCCAGCCGAACATCTCGTGTTCGACCGCCCGGTGCCCGGTCACGACGTTGATGCCCCAGCGCCCGCCGGTAATGTGATCGAGCGTCGCGCCGAACTTCGCGAGATGGAGCGGATGCCACGGCCCATAGAGGACGTGGATGGTCGAGATCAGGATGATCCTGTTCGTCAAGCCGGCGAGCGCGCTGATCGAAATGAAGCTGTCGAGCGCCTGCCCGTCGAAGACGCCGCCATAGCCGCCCTTTGGCAGCCATTGCGAGAGTGCGAAGACGAGGTCGAAGCCGAGTTCCTCGGCACGCAGCGTCAGCTTCTTGTTGTAGTCGAAGCTCCAATCCGTCGTGCGCGGCAGGGTCGATTGCGTCCAGCCACCCGCCTGGATCGGCAGGAAGAGGCCGAGCAGGATCGGCTGCTCGAGCGCCTTGGAGAGCGGGCTATCCGGATAATCGATCGGCGAAGGCAAATGCGGCAGGCCGACGATGGATCCCGGCTTATGAGCGATGTTCATGCTGCGCGTCCGTGAAAGGCGGGCGGGCAGAGGCCCGCCCTTTTGATGAGGTCAGGCGATGAAATGCACGTCGGCGAGATTGCCGGCGACGCCATCGGCGCCGACCGTGTGTCCCGCAACGCGCTTGTCGTAGATGGTCAGGTCCGGCTGGCTGACGATGCCGATATCCGGCAGGTCCTCGACGAGGATCTTCTGGAAATCGACGAATTGCTGATAGCGGAGCGCGGGATCCACCTCGACGGAGGCGGCCTCGAGCAGGGCGTCGACCTTCGGATTATTGTAGTGCGAGCCATTCGAGAACGGCACGCCGGGCTTGAAGTTCTTCGACCAGTAGAGGCGCTGCACGCCGACCGTCGGATCGAACAAATTGCTCATGCCGTTGAAGGTGAAGTCGAAATCGCGATCGGTGTAGACGCGCTTGGTGTAGGAGGCGAAATCCTGCGAGCGCACCGACACGTCGATGCCGACCTTGCCGAGTGCCTGCTTGATATAGTCGGCGCCGCGCTTGTAGCTCTCCGCGCTCGGCACATAGTCATGCACGAGCCGAACGCGCACGCCGTCCTCGCCGCGCTTCAGCCCCGCCTCGTCGAGCAGGGCCTCGGCCTTGGCCCGATCGATGGGATAGGTCTTCAGCTCGGGATAGTAGAACTTGGTGAGGTTCGGGCTGATCGGGCCGGGAATGGTCTGGCCATAGCCGTAATTGATCGTATCGCGGATCACCTGGCGATCGATCACATGGGCGAAGGCCTGGCGGACGCGGACATCCTGGAACACGGGGCGGTCCAGGTTGAATTCCACCCGCGATATGCCGTTTGCATATTGGTAGCCGTTCCGCTCGAAGGCGATGTTCGGCAATTGTTCGAAGCGCTCGAGATCGCTGAGCGGCACCGGCGAGGACGGCCCGATCTGGATCTCGCCAGTCTCGATAGCGAGCGCGCGGGCGGCGATGTCGGGAATGAAGCGAACCACGAGCCGGTCGACATAGGGCTTGGGCTGGTCCCAATAATCCGGGTTGCGCTCGTAGACGATATGGCTACCGCGCACCCATTCCTTGAAGAGATATGGCCCCGTGCCGATCGGTGCATTCGAGACGGGATTGGTGTCCGCCTTGGTGCCTTCATAGAGATGCTTCGGCACGATCGGGGTTTCCGATGCGGCAAGCGCGCTGATCAGGTAGGGCGCAGGCCTGGAAAGCACGAGCACGACCGAATGCGCATCCGGCGTCTGGATATCGACCAGGTTGCGGAACGTGCTGCGACCGCGCGGGTGAACCTCCTTGATAGTCGCAATCGAATAGGCGACGTCGGCCGAGGTGAAAGGCTGACCGTCATGCCATTTGACGCCCTCGCGCAGCTTGAAGCTGTAGCGCAGGCCATCCGGGCTGACCGACCATTCCGTCGCGAGCTGCGGCCTCGGGTTCAGGTCGAAATCATAGGTGAGCAGGCCCTCGGTCGTCTTGGCGGAAAGATAGACCGAATTATAGGCAGTCTGCGCGATCGTCGTGATGACTGGCGGCTCGGCGGAAAGCACGAGATTGACGGTTCCTCCGCGCTTGATCTCGTCGGCAGAAAGGCGAGACACGCGCCCAAGCAGACCAGCCCCCGCAGCACCGGCCGAGAGAGCCAGGAAGCGTCGGCGGGAGGGCGTGAGAAGAGATGTCGTCATGTTGAACCTTGTCTTGAAGAGATCCGGTCAAGCGGTCGAAGAGCCGTTTCATCATTGGGCCGTTTGAGGGGTCTGCGTTTCCGCGATCCCGTCCTGATGAGAAATCCATCCCTGCTCTACGGCGAAGAGAGCAATATTTCGGTACGTAGATCCAGTTAATGCCGATATTCAGGATCAAATTTCTATAACTAGATTTGACAAAGTCCATAAAACTAGTCAACTTATATTTCAACGAGCTGGCCACCCGGCGGCATGACCGGACGCCACCCTTGAACAGCTCGATATCCATTCGCGTGAACGGACCATCGGATGACGGCTTACCGACGGATAGGGCGTGCGCTCCTGCGCACCGCGCTTCAGGCGATCCCCACAATTTTGGTGATCATCGTCCTCGACTTCTTCCTGCTGCAGCTCGCACCTGGCGACGCTGCCGACGTCATGGCCGGCGAGGCCGGTTCGGCGACGGAGGAGACCGTCGCGGCGCTGCGCTCACGTTTCGGGCTCGACTTGCCGATCCTCCACCGGCTCTTTGCCTATCTGGACAATCTCGCCCATTTCAGCCTCGGCTTCTCGCCGCGCTACAACATGCCGGTCGCCGAACTGATCGGGCAGCGCCTGCCGGGCACGCTGCTGCTAATGCTGGTCGCGCTGGCGATCGCCGTCGTCCTGGGCCTCGCGCTCGGCTCGATCATGGCAGTCTTCGCCGGCAAGCTGCCCGACCGGATCATCTCGGTCCTCTCGCTGCTGTTCTATTCGATCCCCGGCTTCTGGATTGGCCTGATGCTGATCGTGCTGTTCTCGGTCAAGCTCGGCTGGCTGCCGAGCGGCGGCTCCGGAACGATCGGCTCGGACCTCACCGGACTTCATGCTGTCCTCGATCAGCTCCGCTACATGATCCTGCCGGCGACCTCGCTGGCGCTGTTCTATGTCGCGATCTATGCCCGGCTGACGCGTGCGGCGATGCTGGAGGTCAAGTCGCAGGACTATGTCCGCACCGCGGCCGCCAAGGGCCTCTCTCCCTTCACGATCACGACGCGGCACATCCTCCGCAACGCCTTGCTGCCGGTCACGACGATGGCCGGCATGCATCTCGGCGGCATGCTCGGCGGCGCCGTGGTCGTCGAGACCGTCTATAGCTGGCCTGGCCTCGGCCGCCTCGCCTTCGAGGCCGTGATGGGGCGCGATTTCACCGTCCTTCTCGGCATTCTCCTCCTCTCCTCGCTCGTCGTGATCGCCGCCAATGCAGTCGTGGACCTGCTCCATGCCTGGCTCGATCCGCGCATCGGAGTTCGTTGATGAGCAATCCAGATACCGCCGAGCGCGCGCCGGTCGTCCTGAACCCGGCCCTCGCCTATGATCGTTCGCCGCCGAAACCGGATGCGCCGACGCCGAATGAGGAACGCTGGTCGAACGTCCATGCCCCGGACGCGATGAGGGCGACCACCGCTTCTGCCGAGACGGGAACGACGTCGGCGAACCGCGCGCTCAGGGTTTTCCTGCGCAATCCCAATGCCATGACGGGCCTGATCTTCCTGGTCCTCGTCGTGGCCGCCGCGCTGCTCGCGCCCGTGCTCTATCCCGAGGACCCGCTCTCGATGGTCGCGCGACCCTTCATCTGGCCCGGCACCAACTCGACCTATCCGCTCGGCACCGACTCGCTCGGCCGCGACGTCCTTTCCGGCATTCTGCACGGGGCCCGGATCTCGCTGCTCGTCGGCATCGTCGCCACCGTAATCGGACTCGCCGTCGGCCTGATCATCGGTTCGACGGCCGGCTATTTCGGCGGCTGGGTCGATGACGTCCTCGTCAAGCTCATCGAGATCGTGCAGACGCTGCCGAGCTTCATCCTGCTGGTCGTGCTGGTCGCGATCGCCCAGCCATCCGTCGCCGTCGTGACGGGCGCGGTCGGCATCGTGTCATGGCCGACCGTGGCGCGGCTCGTGCGCTCCGAGTTCCGCGCCATCCGCGAGAAGGACTATGTCGTGGCGGCGCGCAGCCTCGGCTATGGCCATGTTCGCATCATCATCCGCGAAATCCTGCCCAACGCGCTGCCGCCGATCATCGTCACCTCGTCGGTCATGGTCGCCTCGGCGATCCTGATGGAATCGGCGCTTTCATTCATGGGCCTCGGCGATCCCAATCTCGTCTCCTGGGGCTCGATGATCGGCGACGGCCGTGAACTGCTCCGCACCGCTTGGTACCTCACCGCCATTCCCGGCCTCGCCATCGTCTTCACCGTGCTGGCGCTGAACCTGATCGGCGACGGCCTGAACGACGCGCTCAACCCACGCTTCACGGACGAACGCTGATGGCCAATGCCTCCCTCCTCTCCGTCCGCGACCTGACGGTCAAATTTCCCAGGATCGAGCCGGTCCGCAATCTCTCCTTCGATGTCTCCGAGGGCGAGACGCTGGCGATCGTCGGCGAATCCGGCTCCGGCAAATCGCTGACCGCGCTTGCCCTGATGCGGTTGCTGCCGAAGGCGGCGCAGATCACCTCGGGACGGATCGACTTTTCGGGCCGCGACCTGCTCAAGCTGGACGATCGCTCGATCCGCAGCCTGCGCGGCAAGGAGATCGCCATGATCTTTCAGGAGCCGATGACCTCGCTCAATCCGGTGCTGACGATCGGCCGCCAGATCACGGAAAGCCTGCGCCTGCATGAAGGGCTCTCGGCCAAGGCCGCGAGGCTCCGCGCGATCGAACTGCTCGACCTCGTGCGCATCCCGGCGCCGCACAAGCGCATCGACGACTACCCGCACCAGCTCTCCGGCGGCATGCGCCAGCGCGTGATGATCGCGATCGCCGTCGCCTGCCGGCCGCGCCTGCTGATCGCCGACGAGCCGACCACCGCGCTCGACGTGACGATCCAGGCGCAGGTGCTCGACCTGCTCGACCGGCTGCGGCGCGAGCTCTCCATGGCGCTGATCCTGATCACCCATGATCTCGGCATCGTCACGCAATGGGCCGACAATGTCGTCGTCATGTATGCGGGGCGAAAGGTCGAACAGGCCCTGCCGGAAGCGCTCTTCGCCGATCCGCTCCATCCTTATACGCGCGGCCTTCTCAACGCCTCGCCACGCCTCAAGGACGACTATCACTATACCGACGGGCCGCTGACCGAGATCCCCGGCAGCATCGTCTCGGCGATCGGCGAGAATGGCTGCCCGTTCGCCCCGCGCTGCCCGATCGTGCGCAGCGGCTGTCGCACGCGCGTTCCCGATCTTCTCGTGCCGGCCGAGGACCGCCTCGTCGCCTGCCCCGTCATCTTCGCTGAGGGAGAGCGTCATGTCGCTGCTCGCGGTCTCTGACCTCCACACCCATTATGCCGGCCCGAGCGGAACGCTGCGCGCGGTCGACGATGTCTCGCTCACCGTCGAGGATGGCGAGACCGTCGGCCTCGTCGGCGAATCCGGCTGCGGAAAATCGACGCTCGGCAAGACGATCACGCGGCTCGTCGCACCGACCAAAGGCAGCATCGTCTTCAAGCAGGAAGACATCACCAGGATCAGCGAGAGATCGCTACGCCCGGTCCGCCGGCGGCTGCAGATGATCTTCCAGGACCCGTTCGGCTCGCTCAATCCGCGCCAGAACATCCGCGATATCCTGACCGCGCCGCTCGTGGTCCACGGCTATGGCAACCGTGCCGAACGGGCGAAGCGCGTCGAGGCGCTGATCGACCGCGTCGGCCTGCCGCGCACGGCGCTTTCGCGCTATCCGCATGAGTTTTCCGGCGGCCAGCGCCAGCGCATCGGCATCGCGCGCGCACTGATCCTCGATCCGGAGCTCGTCGTCTGCGACGAGCCGGTCTCCGCGCTCGATCTCTCGATCCAGGCGCAAATCCTGAACCTGCTCTCCTCGATGAAGAAGGATCTCGGCCTCTCCTATCTCTTCATCTCGCATGACCTCTCGGTGGTGCGCTATTTCACCGATCGCGTGCTGGTCATGTATCTCGGCCGCATCGTCGAGAGCGCCGACAACAGGACCCTCTGGGCACAGCCGAAACATCCCTATACCCGCGCCCTGATGGATGCCGTGCCCGATCCGTCGCGCCGCCGACAGGCCGCGCCGATCTCGGGCGACCTGCCGAGTCCGCAGAATATCCCGAGCGGCTGCCGCTTCCATCCGCGCTGCCCGCTCGCGACCGACATCTGCCGCACCGTTGACCCGGCGCTCACATCCTTCGGCCCGACGCATCAGGTGGCCTGCCACCATGCCGATGCGGCCTGACCCTTCCTGCCTTCTGAAACTGGAGTTCTCCCATGGTTGACTATCGCTATCTCGGCCGCAGCGCGCTGAAGGTCTCGCCGCTCTCGCTCGGCACGATGATGTTCGGCGGCCCCGCCGACGAGGCCACCGCCCACCGCATCATCGCCAAGGCGCATGACCAGGGCATCAATTTCATCGATACCGCCGACGTCTATGGCGACGGCGTCTCGGAGGAAGTGACGGGCCGCGGTATCAAGTCGAACCGCGACGACTGGGTCGTGGCGACGAAGTTCGTCAATTCGCACAAGAAGGGCCCCAATCTCGGCGGCCATTCGCGCAAATGGATCATCCAGACGGTCGAGAACAGCCTGCGCCGGCTCGGCACCGACTATATCGACATCCTCTACTTCCACCGGGCCGTCTTCGACGCGCCACTCGGCGAAGCCGTGCGCGCCATTGCCGACCTGATCCGCGACGGCAAGCTGCGCTATTTCGGCGTCTCGAACTTCCGCGCCTGGCGCATCGCCGAAGTCGCGCATCTGGCGGACGAATTCGGCATCGACCGGCCGGTGGCAAGCCAGCCGCTCTACAACATCGTCAACCGCACCGCGGAAGCCGAGCAACTCCCGGCCGCCGCCTATTACGGCCTCGGCGTCGTCTCCTACAGCCCGCTCGCCCGCGGCGTGCTGACGGGCAAGTATGATCCCGCTTCGGCACCGGCCGCCGATACGCGCGCCGGCCGCAACGACAAGCGCATCCTCGAGACGGAATTCCGTCCGGAATCGCTCCAGATCGCGCAGCAGATCCGTGCGCACGCCGAGGCGCGTGGCATTTCGAGCGCCGATTTCGCGCTCGCCTGGGTGCTGAACAATCAGATCGTCACCGCCGCGATCGCCGGTCCGCGCACCGAAGAGCAGTGGGACGGCTATGTGAAGGCGCTCGACATCCGCCTGACCGCCGAGGACGAGGCGCTGGTCGACAGGCTGGTCACGACCGGCCACGCCTCGACGCATGGCTTCAACGATCCGAGCCATCCGGTCGAGGGCCGCGTGCCGCGCATCGCTGCCGGCGGCGCCTCGCCCGTCGTGCCCTTCGTGCGCCCGGTCAAGCAGGCAGTCGGCGCCTGACGTCGTCGACCGATCCGCCTGATGCGCTCGCTAAATCTCCATTGAACCGAGATGGCCGCGCCCTGTTGCGGCCATCTCTCGCTCAGCGTTGATCCCGGCTCCAGCCTGCTTGTATATCTGGCCGATAGAAATTATGTCTAAGAAACCGGTTCGACCTGAAATACGGTTCCCGAACGAAATTCTCAGACAGTCCGTCGGGCCGACCGCCTCCGGACGGGATCGTGCGCCGAGCATCATGCTGACCAAGAAGGGCAAATACGGCCTCAAGGCCCTCGTCTATCTCGCGCAGATTCCTCAGGGTGAATTGGCGCTCGTCAGCGATATCGCGACGGCCAACAACATCCCGAAGAAGTTTCTCGACGCCATATTGGGCGAACTCCGCAATGCGGGCTTCGTCACCAGCCGCAAGGGCAAGGGCGGCGGCTATCGCCTCGCGCGGGCCGCGACCGAGATCAAGGTCGGCCAGATCATCCGCGTCCTCGACGGCCCCCTCGCCCCGATTTCCTGCGCCAGCCGCACGCGCTACGAGCCGTGCGATGATTGCGACGAGATCACCTGCCAGGTTCGGCACATGATGCTCGAAGTGCGCCAGGCGATCGCCGACGTGCTCGACCATCGCACGCTCGCCGAAATGCGCGACCTGGGCAGCGAAAGCGACAACAAGGTCGCCTTCGTGTACCAGATCTAGCGTCGGCACGACCCAGCGCAGACACAGCCTCTCCTCCCCGCGACGGATCGCGCCCGGGTTCTGGCTGGTTTCAAGGAACGCCCGGTCGTCCGCTCCGCCCGGGATGACGGCCTGTGGCCGGGTTTGTCCCGGCCATCCACGCCTTCCTGTCCTTCGCCTCGCCACACACCGACCGCAGGCAAGACGTGGACGCCCGCAACACGTGCGGGCATGACGGCTCAGATGTTGGACAACAAGCGTCACCCCAAGCTCGATCCAAACCCTCCCCCTGAGGGAGGGTCAAAACCGCAAAGCGGTTTTGGGGAGGGGGGCGCGTTGATCGGACCGGCGCCTGTCCGTGCCGACATCCGCCGACACCAACCGCCAAGCACGCTTCGGCAAGGGCCGAAGCTACCCCCGCCCCGAAAGTGCTTTGCACTTTCGGCCCGCCCTCCAGGGGCGGGTTAAGGGGAGCTACGCCCTGCCGCCTGCGCCGTCATGCTTGGCTTGCACCATCACCCCCTCCAGCGCCGTCATCCCCGCGAAAGCGGGGACCCATTCAGCCGAGGCATTGGGAGTCCGCTCCGCCCGGGATGACGGCCTGTGGCCGGGTTGGGCGTAGCCCCCGAACGCCCCCCCACGCTCCACTTAACCCGCCCCTTGCGGGCGGGTCAAAACCGCAGAGCGGTTTTGGGGCGGGGTCGGGTTGCAGGGGCCGGACACGGAGCCGTCAAGACCGGCTCGAGACAAGAACGCCTCGGCTTCGCCAAGGCTAACCCCGCCCCGAAAGTGCTCCGCACTTTCGACCCGCCCGCAAGGGGCGGGTTAAGGGGAGCTACGCCCTGCCGCCTGCGCCGTCATGCTTGGCTTGCACCATCCCCCCTCCAGCGCCGTCATCCCCGCGAAAGCGGGGACCCATTCAGCCGAGGAATTGGGAGTGAAAGAAAAACCGCTCAGGCTGCATGGATCCCGGGTCTCCGCTGCGCTCCGCCCGGGATGACGGTCTGTGGCGAGTTCGCGTGGCGCCCGAACGAAACCCCACGCTCCGCTGAACCCGCCCCTTGCGGGCGGGTTGAGACGGAGCCTTGGCCCTGCCGCCTGCACCGTCATACGCGTCCAGCGCGGCCCCCTCTTTCGCCCCCTAAACCCGCAGGCCCGCCTGCTTGAGCAGGGGCAGCACGCGGGCGCCGAAATATTCGAGGTCGGGCGCGAAGTCGTAGAAGCTCAGTTGCACGCCATCGATGCCGGTCTTGTGCAGGGCGACGAGCTTGTCCACCACCTGTTCCGGCGTGCCGATGATCTCGATATTGCCGCCGAGGCCGAGACCCTGCTTGTGGCTCGGATCGAGGCGGCCGCGCCAGGCATGGGCGTCGCTGTCATAGGCCTGGGGCGAGAAGCCCTGGCTGGTCGCGACCGGCTTGCCGGCGACGATCGCTTGGGCATAGGCGTTCGCTTCCGCCTCAGTATCGCGGCTGATGATGATCGGGTTGATCAGCGTCTTGATCGGCCGGCCCGCCGCCGCGGCTGCCGCGCGGATGCGACCGATATGCGCCGGCAAAGTATCGAGCGCACTGTCGATATGCGCGCCGCCCGGCGAGGTAATGAAGACGAGGTCCGAATAATGCGCTGCGAAGTCGATGCCGGCCGGAGAACCGGTCGCGTTGACGAGGATCGGGCGGCCGAAGGCGGGCTTCGGCGTGATGAAGGCGTTGTGCAGCTTCCAGGGCGAGAGCTTGCCGTCATAGGAGTAATTCTCGTCGTCAGACCAGAGATGCTGCAGGACGTCGAAGAGCTCGGCCGTCATGGCGTAGCGCTGGTCGTGCTCGATGCGCTGCCAGCCGAACATCTCGTGCTCGACAGAGCGATGGCCCGTCACGATGTTGATGCCCCAGCGCCCCTTGGCGATGTGATCCAGCGTCGCGCCATATTTGGCGATGTGGAGCGGATGCAGCGGACCGTAGAGGACGTGCATGGTCGAGATCAGCAGGATGCGCCTGGTGATCGCCGCCATGGCGCCGAGCGCGACGAACGCATCGAGCGAGGCTTCGCCGTCATAGCCGCCCTTGGGCAGCCATTGCGTGCGGCTGAAGGCGAGCTCGAAGCCAAGCTCGTCGGAGAGGCGGACGATCTCGGCATTGTAGTCGAAGGTCCAGCTGTTGCTGGTCGGATGCGAGGAGATGTTGATGTCCTGCAGGTTCAGGAACGCGCCGAGCATCAGCGGCTGGCGCGCGGCCTCAGACAGCGGACTATCGGGGAAATCGAAGGGGCTCGGGAAACGCGGCGCGGCGGCTTCGGCGATGACGGACATGCGGCTCTCCGGAATTCATGTGCGGCCCGCCCGTTGCGACAATGCCGGCTGCGAGGTCTTCGCGCCAGTCACGGGCGGTTTCCGGTGATTTATAGGCAGAAGAAACGGCGCTGTTGAACGCCACCGGAGCGGTCGCCGAAGACGTTTGCGGCGCCGATCGCGGCCGCCGCGCGCAACTCTTGCCCGCCCAGGCCGATCTCGGGTCAACGATACTCACGGGAGAATGAAATGGAGAATGGATGACCTCGGCCAGCAAGCATTCGCATGGCCAACGACAATATTTTTTCAGTCGACTTACCCTGCCCTCGGCTCGAAAACGAAGCATATCGGCTGCGCTCGGCGGCCTCACCTGTTTCGGAGAGATCGATGTCCTCACTGTCCCGGCGCGACTTCGCAAAGGCCCTGATGCTCGGCGTGGCGACGATCGCGCTCCCGGCCGCGCGGATCGCACCGGCCTATGGCGCGGAGAGTGCGCCGGTGAGCGGCGGCACGCTGAACTTCCTGGTCCAGCCCGAGCCGCCGACCCTGCTGACGCTGGCGCATACGGCCGGACCGACCACGCGGGTCAGCCCGAAGATCACCGAAGGCCTGCTCGCCTATGATCTCGATACCTTCGCGCCGATCCCGCAGCTCGCGACCGCCTGGTCGGTCTCGCCGGACGGGCTCGAATATACCTTCACGCTCCGCGAGGGCGTGAAATGGCATGACGACCAGCCCTTCACCTCGGCCGACGTCGCCTTCTCGATCCTGACGCCGAGGCAGGTGCATCCGCGCGGCCGCGCCACTTTCTCCAGCGTGACCGAAGTGCTGACGCCGGACGACCATACGGCGGTGATCAAGCTCTCCCATCCCGCGCCCTATCTTCTCGGCGCGCTGCAGGCGAGTGAATCTCCGATCGTGCCAAAGCATGTCTATGAGGGCACCACCGATTTTCCCGGCAACCCGAACGGCCGCGCGCCGATCGGCACCGGCCCGTTCAAGTTCAAGGAATGGGTGGTCGGCAGCCACATCATCCTCGAGCGCAATCCGGACTATTGGGACGCGCCGAGGCCCTATCTAGACCGCATCGTCGTGAAGTTCATTCCCGATGCGAGCGCCCGCCTTGCGGCGATCGAGGCCGGCGAGGTCGATCTCGCGCCGGATACGCCCGTCTCGCTCTCGGAAATCGAGCGCATCAAGGAACTGCCGAATATCGGCGTCGACGATCGCGGCGCGGACTATTCGCCAACGGTCTACCGGATCGAGTTCAACCTCGACAGCAGATATTTCAAGGATCTGAAGGTTCGCCAGGCAGTCGCCCATGCGATCGACCGGCAGAAGGTCATCGACATCGCCTTCTATGGCTACGGCATCCCGGCGACCGGGCCCATCAGCCCGCTGCTCAAGAAATTCTACAATCCCGCCACGCCCGTCTATGGCTACGACCTGAAGGAAGCGGAGCGGCTGCTCGACGAGGCCGGCTATCCGCGCGGCGCCGATGGCGTCCGCTTCACCGTCGAGCATGACGTCATGCCCTATGGCGACACCTATACGCGCATCGGCGAATATGTCCGCGACAGCCTCGGCAAGGTCGGCATCAAGGTCGTGCTGCGCGGGCAGGACGTGCCCAGCTGGCTGAAGCGCGTCTATACGGATCGCGATTTCGACTTTGTCACCAACGGCATGGGCAACACATTCGATCCGACGATCGGCGTGCAGCGCCTCTATTGGTCGAAGAACTTCAAGAAGGGCGTGCCGTTCTCGAACGGCTCGGGCTATTCAAACCCGGAAGTCGACAAGATCCTCGAGCAGGCGGCGATCGAGAACGATCCGGCCAAGCGCGTCGAGCTCTTCAACCAGTTGCAGGTGATCATCGCGCACGACGTGCCCGACATCACGCTGATCGGCTTCCGCCAGCTCACCATCTACAACAAGCGCGTCAAGGATTTCATCACCGTGGCCGATGGCCCGTCGGGAAGCTTTGCCGCGACCTATATCGACGCCGGCGCCTAGTCGCGGGTCCGCCCCTCCCTCCTCCTATCCAGACGCACAGGGCCGCCGGCGATCGTTCGGGCGGCAGAGGTTCGATCATGAATATCCAGACCGCCGCCTTGCGCCCCGACGGGCCATCCGCCACCGCACGTCCGGACCGCGCGACGCTGCTGGCGCGGCTCCCCGCGCTTGCGGCTGAGATCGCCAAGGGCGCTTCGGAGCGCGACATCGATCGCGCGCTCCCGTTCGAGGCCTTCGCGCTGTTCCGCAAGTCCGGCCTCGGCGCCATCCGCGTTCCCGTCGAGCGCGGCGGACCGGGCGGCTCGATCAGCGACCTGATCGAGATCATCGCGACGCTGGCGGCGGCGGATTCCAACGTCGCCCATGCGCTGCGCTCGCATTTCAACTTCACCGAGGCACTGATCCTCTCGGCGCGCTCGCCCGGCAATGATCTCCAGCTTTCCCGCGTCCTCGATGGCGCGATCTTCGGCGGCGCCTTCACCGAACTCGGCACGGCGCAGCCCGGACAGGTGACCACCACGCTGAAACGGCAGGGCGACAGCTATCGCCTGAACGGCAAGAAATATTACGCGACCGGCACCGCCTTCTCCGACTATGCGAGCTTCGGCGCGCTGGACGAGGACGGCGTCTTCGTGACCGCGCTGCTGCCGCTCGACCGGCCCGGCATCCATATCCTCGACGATTGGGACGGCATGGGCCAGCGGCTGACCGCGAGCGGCGGCGTCGACCTGATCGACGTCGAGGTGTTCGCCCACGAGATCGCGCCGCGCGAGCTGGTCAATCTGGTCGGCCGCCACACATCGGCGCTGCGCCAGCTGCACCTCGTCGCCTGCGCCGGCGGCATCATCCGCAATGTCGTCTCCGATGCGACGGCCTATGTGCAGAAGCAGGCACGCGCCGCCCTGCACAGCCATGTCCAGCGGGCGATCGACGATCCGTTCGTGCAGCAGATCATCGGCGAGCTTTCGGCCAATTCCTTCGCGATCGACGGCCTGATCGCCGCCAATGCCGCAGCGCTCGATCGCTCGGCCTCGGCGCTTCTTGCCGACGCGTCCGAAGCCGATGCCGATGCGAACATCCTGCAGGGCGCGCTCGCCACCGCGAAGACCCAGATCGTGATCGCCAAGCTCGCGCTCAGGACGGCCGAGACGATGTTCGATGTCGGCGGCGGATCGGCGACCTCGCGCAAGCTCAATTTCGATCGCCACTGGCGCAATGTCCGCACGCTGCTCAACCACAACCCGCTGCTGCACAAGGCGCGCGTGGTCGGCGATTTCACCCTGAACGGCACCACCGATCATCTGAAGGAAGGCCGCGTCTTCTGAGGCGCGCCCGCCCCGCTCGGGCGCGGACCGCGTTCCGCCCTGCCGACACCCAACCAAAAGGCTACGTCATGACACACGGACGATTTGGACAGATTGCGAAGCGCCTCGGCCTCGGGCTGGCGGCGACCGCGATGCTCGCCACGGCGGCGCTCGCCGATGACGCGCCGGACCTCTCGAAACTGACCATCACGGTCGGGACCCCGAACAAGACCGGCCTGCATCGCCAATTGATCGCATCGGGCGAAGCCGACAACGTCCCCTACACGATCAAGTGGGCGGACTTCGACTCGACGCCACCTTTGGTCGAGGCGCTCCGGGCCGGCCATGTCGACATCGCCGCCGGCGGCGATACGGGCGTGCTGTTCGGCATCGCCAATGGATTGAAGATCACCATCCTCGCCGGAACCTGGGAACGCAAGGAGAGCGGCAGCGCGATCCTGGTGCGCGGCGATTCCCCGCTCCAGACGGTCGAGGAATTGAAGGGCCACAAGGTTGCCCTGCCCTATTTCACCAAGCAGCACTACCAGTTTGCCAAGGCGCTCGAACAGGCGAACGTCCCCTTCGACGAGAAGCTGATCCTGCGTCTGAACACCACCGATGGCCTCTCGGCGCTGGTCAACGGCCAGGTCGATGCCTTCGTGGTCTGGGATCCGAACACGGCGATCGCCCAGCAGCAGCATGGCGCCCGCATCCTGAAATCGCTGAGCAAGGTCATAGACACGGCGGGTGTGCTCTATACGCCGACGGCCGATCTCGACGACCCGGCGCGCAAGGCCGCGCTGCAGGACCTGACCCGGCGCATCATCCGCGCCCAGGCCTGGGTCAATGCCCATCCCGACGAATGGTCGGCGCAGGTCGCCAAGCTTTCGCAGATCTCGCCCGATGCAGCCGCGCTGCAGACGAGCCGCTCGCGGGTCGAATATGTCCCCGCGACCGATGCCGACGTGATCGCCGGCTGGCAGCAGGAAGTCGACTACTTCCACAAGACCGGGTCGTTCAAGACCGCCTATGACGTCAAGGATTACGTCGCCAAGGATTTCGGCGATGTGATCACCGATGAAAACAAGAAGCTGGCGGCCTCGCAGTAATGGCCGACACGACCGCAACCGGCGCGCCGTCCTTCCCCAGGACGGCGCTGGATACGAAAGCCCGACGGGACGAGGCCGCGCCGGCTGGGCTGGTGCGCATTGCACCGGCGCATCAGGCCCGGCGGCCGCTCGTGCCACGGTTCGTGAGCCGGATGACCGGCGCGGTCGCGCTGCTTGCGCTCTGGTGGTTCGCCACGAGCCTCGGCTGGATTTCGGAGGATCTGTTTCCCTCGCCCCGCACCATGGGTCAGACGCTGCTCGAACTGTTCGACAGCGGCGAGCTTTCCGAGGCGATGACGCTGTCGCTGCAGCGGGTCTTGTCCGGGTTCGCCATCGGCGCTTTCACCGGCATCGGCCTTGCGGTCCTCTCGGGCCTTTTCCGCCTCGGCGAGGATCTCGTCGACGCGCCGATGCAGATGGCGCGCACCCTGCCCTGGGCCGGCCTGATCCCGCTCCTGATCATCTGGCTCGGCATTGACGAGGCGCCGAAGGTGACGCTCGTCGCCTTTGCCGTGACCTTCCCGCTTTACGTCAACACCTTCGCCGGCATCCGCAATGTCGATCGGACGCTGGTGGAAGCGGCCCATACGCTGGGACTGGGGCGCGCCGCGCTGGTGTTCCAGGTGATCCTGCCGGGCGCCCTCCCCAATCTCCTGGTCGGTCTGCGCTATTCGCTCGGCTCGGCATGGCTCGCGCTGGTCTTCGCCGAGACTGTGAACGCGCAAGGCGGGCTCGGCTATCTGATCACCCATGCCCGTGAAGTCTACCGCGTCGACATCATCCTCGTCTGCCTTGTGATCTACGCGATCCTCGGGCTCAGCGCCGATCTGATCGTGCGCGGACTCGAGCGCGGATTGCTGCGCTGGCGGCAGAACTTCGCTGGAGCGTGACCATGAGCCAGCCCGCTGCACCGCACGATCTCGCCATCCGCGTCCGTGGACTGGTCCGCCGCTTCGACGAGCGCACCGTCATCAAGGGGCTCGACCTCGACATTCGCCGCGGCGAGTTCGTGGCCCTGCTCGGCGCCAGCGGCTGCGGCAAGAGCACGCTGCTGCGCATCCTCGCCGATCTCGATCATGACATTAAAGGCGATGTCTTCGTCTCGCCACGGCGCGGCGTCGCGTTCCAGGCGCCGAGGCTTTTCCCGTGGAAACGCGTCTGGGCCAACGTCGTGGTCGGCCTCCCCGGCAGGCGCGACCGCGCACGCGCCGATGCGGCGCTGGCCGAGGTCGGCCTTGGCGCGCGCGGTGACGCATGGCCGAAGGACCTTTCCGGCGGCGAGGCGCAGCGCGCTTCGCTCGCCCGGGCGCTGGTCCGCAATCCCGACCTGCTGCTGCTCGACGAGCCCTTCGGCTCGCTCGACGCACTGACGCGATTGAAGGCTCAGGCGCTGGTGGCCGATCTCTGGCAGCGCCACCGCCAGGCGGTGCTGCTGGTGACCCATGACGTGGAAGAAGCGCTGCTTCTCGCCGACCGCATCCTCGTCATGCGCGACGGGTCGATCGCCCATGAGGCGATCCTCGACTGGCCGCGCCCACGCGCGCTCGGCGATCCGGCGCTCGACCGCCTGCGACGGCAATTGCTCAGCTGGCTCGGCGTCGACGTGCCCGCCGTTTCCGCTCCGCCCTCCCCCTCGGCCGATGCGCCGACCCGCAACAAGGATAGGTCTCCCATGAGTGCTCCGACCATTGACGCACAGACTTTCCGGTCCTGGATCGAGGATGGCGAGGAACTCGCCGTGCTCGACCTGCGCGATGCTGCCGCCTTCGGCAAGGGCGAGCCGCTTTATGCGACCAACCTGCCGGCGGACCGTGTCGAGGCCGAGATCGGGCGACATATTCCGCGCCATGCGGTTCGGACCGTTTTGGTGGACGATCGCAGCGGCATCGCCGTCGAAATCGCGGAAAAGCTCGCACGCGCCGGTCGCAGCCATGTCGTGGCGCTTGCTGGCGGCGTTCCGGCCTGGCTGGCGCTTGGCGAGGGCCTGCCGACCTTCGATACGCCCGGCGTCGTCTTCTCGCTCGCGATCCGCGACGAGCGCGGCACGCCGGTCGTAAGCGCGGCGGAGCTGAAGCAGTGGCGCGATGCCGGCAAGGATGTGGTCGTGCTCGATACGCGCACGGTCGAGGAGTTCACGCGCGACCATGTGCCCGGCGCGATCAGCGTGCCCGGCGCCGAGCTGCTGCTGCGCTTCACCGACCTCGTGCCCTCGCCGGAGACGCAGGTGCTCGTTTCCTGCGCCGGACTGCCGCGCGCGATCATCGGCGCGCAGACGCTGATCGATGGCGGCGTTCCGAACAAGGTCGCCTATCTCGACGACGGCACCGCTGGCTGGCGCAAGGCCGGCCTCGCGCTCGAGACGGGCGCAACCCGCCTCTACGGGCCGGTATCGGAGGCGGCGCGCCGCGCAGCCGAGAGCTTCACTGCCCGCATCGCGGCTGAGGATGCGATCCCCGAGATCGACGAGGCGACGGCGCGCGCCTGGCGGAATGATGAGGGCCGGACGACCTATTGGCTCGACGTGCGCACGCCCGAGGAATTCGAGGCCAGCCATCTGCCCGGTTCGATCTCGTCGGAGGGTGGGCAATTGCTCGGCGTTTCCTATCGGACCATCGCGGTGCGCGGCGCGCGCGTCGTGCTCATCGACGAGCCGACGGGAACGCGGGCCGCCACGACGGCCCATTGGCTGAAGCGGCGCGGCTTCGAGATCGCAATCCTCAAGCACGACTTCGCCGGCAGCAAGCTGGCCGCGGTCGCGTAGAGCCGGACAGAGGCCTGCGCGGCGAACGCCACGCCGCGCGGGCGATATCAATCTCCAACATCCCGAACGGACAAGGATGACCCAGATCGATTTGGCATGGGGCGCGGGACCATCGGAGCGCTATGAAGCGCTCGCGCAGGAATTCCGCCCCGTCTTCGCCCGCATCCGCGCCACAGCGGTCGAGCGCGACCTTGCGCGCGGCCTGCCCCATGAGGAGATCGGCTGGCTACGGGATGCCGGCTTCACCACCTTGCGCCTCGCGCCGGAGCAAGGCGGCTTCGGCGCCAGCCTGCCGGAACTCTTCAACCTGCTGATCGAATTATCGGAGGCCGATTCCAACGTCACCAATGCGCTGCGCTCGCATTTCGGCTTCACCGAGGATGTGCTGAATTCGAGCGCGCTCGAATGGCGCGCCGTCTGGCTCGGGCGCATCGCCAATCGCGAGACGATCGGAAGCGGCTTCTCCGAGGTGGGCGAGGCCCGCATCGGCGCGTTCTCGACCCGGCTGACGCGCCATGGCGATCACTGGCTGCTCAACGGCTCGAAATATTACACGACCGGCTCGCTCTTCGCCGACTGGATCAATCTCGGCGGAACCGACGAGAACGGCCAGCCCGTCGGCGCGCTCGTACCGCGACAGGCACCCGGCGTCGACGTCATCGATGATTGGGACGGCTTCGGCCAGGCGCTGACGGCGAGCGGCACGGTGCGCTTCTCCGACGTCGTGATCGACCCGGAACTCGTCAATCCGCCCGGCGGACGGTTCGCTTATTCGTCGGCCTTCTTCCAGCTCGTCCATCTGGCGACGCTCGCCGGCATCGGCCGCGCCGCCGCCAATGACGTCGCGCGGCTCGTGCGCGAGCGCACCCGCATCTATAGCCATGGCAATGCGCCCCGCGTCAGCGAAGACCCGCAGATCCTGCAGGTCGTGGGTCGCGTGCGCGGCGCCGCCTATTCATCGGGGTCGATCGTCCTCAGGGCGGCGGAGGCGACCCAGCGCGCCTATGAGGCACGCCTCGACAGCAATCCCGAGAGGCTCGCGGCCGCCAATGCGATTGCGGAACTCGAGATCAACCAGTCGGTCAATGTCGTGACCAATCTGATCCTCGACGCGACGACGCTGCTCTTCGACGCGCTCGGCGCATCGGCTGCCAAGCGCGGCCTCGGCCTCGACCGCTACTGGCGCAACGCGCGCACGATCTCCTCGCACAATCCGCGCATCTATCGCGACCGCGTCGTGGGCGATTTCGCCGTCAACGGAACCCCGCCACCCGCCCAATATCGCATCGGTACGAGCGAGACGACTGCCGAGAAGGTGCCCGCATGACCTCCACCGATTGGCTCGACATCGTCGATTTTCACACCCATCTATGGCCCGCCCACTGGGCCGCCGCCGACGGGAGCGGCCACCAGCCCGGCTTCGGTTTTTCGGACGATATCCGCCGCCGCATCACCAGCCCCTCGGCCTTGATCGATGAGGCGCTCGCCGGCGGCGTCTCGCTCAGCGTGATCAGCGCGACGATCGAGAGCCGGTTCGGCACGGAAGCGCCGGTCGACGCCGCGGAGGTGTCGCGGACGAACGACTATCTGGCTGGCCTCGTGCAGGCCCATCCCGATCACCTCGCCGCGCTCGCCGTGGTCGACGTGTTCTCGGGCGAGGCCGGGGCGCGCGAGGCCGAGCGGGCGGTCGGCGAGCTCGGGCTTTCCGGCATCGTGATCGATTCGAGCCGGCATGGCGTCTTTCCGGGCGATGCGAGCGCGCGCCCGACGCTGGAAGTCGCCGCGCGCCTCAAGGTGCCGGTCTTCGTTCATCCCAACAACACGCCGGGGCGGGAAAGCCTCATCGCCGGCGCCGGCGCGCTCGGCAATTCGCTGGGACGCGGGCTGATGAACGGCGTCGCCTTTCTCTCGCTGCTGCAGTCGGGCCTGCTCGACGAACTGCCGGACCTGCACCTGGTCTTCGCCACCCTCGGCCTCGGCGCGATCGTGCAAGCCTCGCGCGGCGGCAAATATGGCCGCGAGGCCCGCGCCGCCGGCCTCCGCCCGAACATCTATTTCGACACGATGGGGCACGATCCGGCGATCATCCGCACGCTCACCGGCTTCTTCGGCGCCGAGCGCGTGCTGGCGGGAACGGACTGGCCGATCCTCCCGGCGCTTTCGCGGCCGACCCTGACCGCGAGCCTCACGGAAGCCAGCCTCGACGCCGAGGCGCAGGCGCTCATCGCGGGCGCCAATGCGCGGCGCCTCCTCGCCCTGCGGACGCCAGGCTGAACATCCAGCGCGAATTCCGTGCCGCGATGATAGCGATCGCCGTGCGGGGGATGCGCGGGGTGGCCGAAATTCAGGGCCCCCGTCCTCGTTCATCGATATGACGAGGTTCCTGCCGGCGCGCCGTTCGCGCGCCGGCTATGATCACTGCTCTTTCGCGAGCCGTGCTGCCCCTTGCCGGCGGCGCGCTCCCGTCAGGCGGCTGACCGCTCCACGATCGCGAGGCGGCGCAGCGAGCGCTGCGCCAGCGATGGCGGCACGTATGCCGCTCTCTCGAGAGGGGCGACGTCGACGCCGGGAGGCACGATCTCGTCGATCCGGTCGAGGATGTCATCGCTCAACACGACGTCCGCGCCCGCGAGCAGGCCATCGAGCTGCTCCATGGTGCGGGGGCCGATGATCGCTGCGGTGAGCGCGGGGTGGGACAGGACGAAAGCAAGCGCCATGTGCATCAGCGAGATGCCAGCGCCTTCAGCCACGGGAACGAGTTGCTCGACCGCGCTGAGACTCGCTTCGTCCGACATCGCCTGCGGGAAGAACTTCGCGCGCAGCGAATCCGGCTGCGGCTCGCCCTTTCGATACTTGCCGGTCAGCATGCCTTTCGCCAATGGGCTCCAGGCCATCACGCCCATGCCATAGCGCTGGCAGGTCGGCAACACCTCGCGCTCGATCGAACGGTTGAGGATCGAGTAGGGCGGCTGCTCGGTGCGGAAACGCGCCAGGCCACGACGCTCGGCCGTCCATTGGGCCTCCACAATGTCGGACGCGGGAACGGTCGATGCGCCGAAAGCGCGGATCTTGCCGGCGCGCATCAGATCGGTGAGCACCGAAAGCGTCTCCTCCACATCCGTATCCGGCGACATGCGATGGATCTGGTAGAGGTCGATATAGTCGGTCTGCAGGCGCTGCAACGAGCCCTCGACCGCTTGCGTGATCCAGCGACGCGACATTCCGCGCTGGTTCGGACCATCGCCCATTGGAAGGGCGGCTTTGGTGGCGAGCACGACCGCATCTCTACGGCCCTTCAACGCCTTGCCGACAATGATCTCGGAATCGCCCTGGCTGTAGGCATCGGCCGTGTCGACGAAGTTGATGCCGAAGTCGAGCGCCTTGTGGACCATGCCGATACACGCATCATGATCCGCATTGGCCAGCTTGCCGAACATCATCGTGCCGAGACAATAGCGGCTCACCTGAATGCCGGTCCGGCCGAGAGGGCGGTAATGCATCTTCGTCTCCTTGATGGGGTCTGGCGGATCTGCCGCCAGCGATATAGATATGAAACGGAACCACCGTCCATTTATACGGAACGTTGTTCCGTTTATCAAGTAGCCATGGGTTTCAGAAGATGGACGTCGATCGACCGGACACGCAGGACAAGCAAAGCTCACCGATGCGGGCCGATGCGCGCCGCAATGTCGATGCCCTCCTCCGGGCGGCCGCAACCGTGTTCGACAGGCTGGGCGTCGAGGCGCCGATGCGGACGATTGCCGCCGAGGCCGGCGTCGGCGTCGGCACCCTCTATCGGCACTTTCCGCAACGCTCGGACCTCGTCAAAGCGATCATGCAGCGCGAAGTCGACAATTGCGTCGTGGCGGCCGCGACATTGGGCGGAAGCGAACCACCAGGCGCGGCGCTTGCCGAATGGGTCCAGCGTCTGGTGGATCTCGCCAGCACCAAGCGTGGCCTGGGACCCGCACTTCACTCCGGCGATCCGGCCTACCAGGCGCTGCCGAACTACGTCCTGGGCCAACTCACGCCCGCATTGCGCGGCTTGCTCGATGCCGCCGCCGCCGTGGGGGAGATCCGTGCCGACGTGGATGCGCGTGCATTGCTGCTGGCGGCCATGAGGCTCGCCGCGCCAGCGAGCGATGGCGACGTCGACGAGGCGCGCCGGATGGTGGCCCTCCTCATCGACGGCCTGCGCTTCCAGGCAAGCGCCCTCGCCAAGGCCCCTCCTGGTTGAGCGGCAACCCCGCTCAGCTTTCCGAGGACGGCCGTATCGCCGAGGATCGCGGCGGGGCCGAGTGGCGGCCTCGTCGCAATGGTCCGTTTCGTGAGCCGGATGACACCGATCGGGCTGCAGCGAAAGGGTGACCGCCCGCTGCATCACCCGGCGACGTGCGATCCGCCGACACTTTCGCTTTTCGCCTTGAGCCGCATCAGCCAATCCTTCAAGGCGCCGTCCAGGATCGGTTGCAGCGTCGGTTCCATGCCGCGAACGGCCTCGCCGTTCCAGGACTCTTCGGTCCGGACGAGCACGCCATGCTCGGTGGGCGTGAACGTCCAGGCATGAACCGCATCAATGCCCTGGGCGGGGCCGGTCCAGACGATCCGTCGCTCGGGCACGATCTCGCGCACGGTTGAAACGATCTTGAGCCCGCCCTCCTCCCAGCGGAAAGCCGAGCCGACCTTCAACTCGCCCTCCCAATGCGCCGCAGGCACCGTCGGCCGCCACTGCGGCCAGTTCGAGATGTTGGTCTGAACGCTCCAGATGATGTCGATCGGCGCGTTGATCAGGATTTCGTCGCTGCTGATGACCGGAGCCGCGCGGTCGATATCCATCGCGTAAGACGGCCCGGTGCCGCCGTTCAGTATCAGCAGCGCGGCGCAAGACGCCATGATGGTTGACCACAGACCTGCCCGCTTCGCCACCCTGCCAGGGGACTTCAATCCGTTCGCTATCGACGCTTCGTGTTCAGACATCGTGTTCTCCATGAGTTCGTGACAACGGCAAGATGTCCGACTTGGAGAGCATGCAAAATTGTTTATGTTCGAATATCGGTAGTACGAAATTGTATCGACGTACTCCGGCGACTACGGGACAGGTGCCAAATGGTACTGACTGTCGTTCCGACCGCCCTCGGCCAATCGGCGTGTGCAATAGGCTCCACGGGCGGGCTTGGCGGTCGGCCGCCGGTTGACCCAGCGGAGGATACGGGATCGTCGAGCCCGCAACTCTGCGAGAGCTCGATAAGGGGGGCGGCCGCAGCATGGCGACCGCCCCCAACCTTGATCAACTAGCGGCAACCCGCGCGGCTCAGCATGTCGTCGACGACGATGGGGGTAGCAGCGGTTCTGTCCCACGTCCCCTTGTCCGTGCGAGAAAGCGCGGCGAGCGCTGTCGTGCTCGAAATGCCAAGTGGTCTGGCACAGGTGATGGTGACTGAGGAACGCCGCCCGGCCTCGGCAACCAGCAGGCCGGTGGCTTCCCCGACGCCCGCGAGATAGGCCATCGCTGCGTTTCGGGCGGCATTGTCCGTTGGCGAGCGCCGGATCAGGTCGACGACCTGGGCCACGGAGATCGCTCCGGTGGGCGTCGACGGGGTCGCCTGCGCCGGCAAGGCGAGGCCAAGCGAGAGCGTGAGCAGCACGGTGCGTATAGCGTTCATTTGCAAACTCCGTTATCGTAAAACAACAATTATTGCTTATCCGGCAGCTAGAAATTATTGTCAAACGATAATTTCAGGCGCATAGTTCGAGCCGGCTCGCAGGGGGGAGAAACATGAAGAACCAAAGCAGCCTCGTCTTCTCTGGTGCCGTGGGGTCGGAGGCGGCCTTGGGGCTGTCGCCGCGGGCACGTATCGCGTTCAGCGCGTTGAGCGTGGTGGCGTTGGGGCTGGCGGCGCTGTTGCCGGCACTGGCGATCGGCTATTGGCTGGTCGGCTCCCAGCTCTTGGTTCACGGCGCCGGCATGCAGATTGTCGCGATCGCCACGGCGCTGCTGCATCTCCTGCCCATGAGCTGGGGCTTATTGCGGCTGCGCGTCTGTCTCACTCAGTTCGCGGCAGGGCGACCGTTCACTGCCAAGGGCATAGCCGGGCTGCGTGATTTTGCTCTGGGTACCGCGCTGAGCGCTTTGGCCAAGCCGTTGGCAGGCATGCTCTTCACGCTGGCGCTGAGCTGGAATGGGGGCCCGAAGCAGATCGCCATCGACATCAGCTCTGACGTGATGATCCTCGCTCTGTTTGCAGGCGTGGTCGCGTCCTTGGCCTGGGCCATGGAAAAGGCCGCCGTGCTCGCCGAAGAAAACAGCCAGTTCGTCTGATCGCCATGCCAATCAAAGTGAACCTTGCGGCGATGCTGGCGCTGCGCAATGTAAAGTCCAAGGAACTTGCCGAATATATCGGGATAACCGAAGCGAATCTCAGCTTGCTCAGGCAGGGCAAGGTCAAAGGCATGCGATTCGACACATTGGAAGCCATCTGCCGCTACCTTGACTGCCAGCCGGGGGACATTCTCCAATATGAACCCGACGGCGAAACGACCGCGGCGCCGAAGCTGTAGCTGGCGCCCGGGAGCCGACCATCGATAGCGATCTGAGACATTCGGCAAGCCACATGGAACATGGGCGAGCGCCGCCGCGCTCAGTGGGGCACCTTCGCACCGGCCCTATCCGAACGCGATCGATCACGCCGCCGCGCCGCCGAGGCCGTCGGCTCAACCCATCCCGGGATCGGCTAAAAAGAGATCAAGCGTCCGAAGGGCGCCGAGCACATTGCGACCGTGTCCAGTGGAGGGGGCCGAGTTGGTAGGGCTCGTGACCTCGACGCGGCTCGAGCAGCCTCTTCCCGATCGCAGCAGCCAAATGAACCCATCTGAGGCCCGGAGACCCGGCGCCTCAGTGCACTGCCATTCCATCGATGAACACGCCGACCAGATGAGCTATGCGCGTTTGCGGTGAACTGTCTTGCTCGATAGCGAGCGAGATTGCGACCGCCACGCAGATCAGATCATTGAAGCTGATATCAGGCCGAATGACCCCAGCCTCTTGCGCGCGACGCAAAAGCCGAGCCCCCTCCTCGCTTGTTGCCACGCAACCGGGCGTTCCGACCTGCATGACTGTCCCGAGCGTTGCTGCAAGGCCCCGGTATACGCTCGTGTGTCGGACGAGCTCTTCAAGATAGGCGCGCAGCCCGTCTAGCGGGCCAATATCGGCGTCCCTGGCACGACTGCTCTCGGCCAGCGCCAAGAAGCGGGCGCTGTAGGTCGCCGCCAGCAATTCCTCTCGTGTCGCAAAACGACGGTAGAGCGTCCCGATTCCCACGCCAGCGCGCTTCGCGACGTCTTCCAGCGAGGCGCCGGCACCTCGCTCGAGAAAGACCTCTTCGGCCGCAGCAAGGATCCGCTCCCTGTTGCGCTGGGCATCGGCTCGCAAAGAAGTCTCATCCGTCAAAAAAGGCCTCATCACCGCTCTTGCCAAACGGAGGATGCCTCCATATCGTAAGTGGAGCAACCCTCCAGTTAATGAGATAGCGGGCAATGAGAATGACCAAGCGATTCGATGACAAAGTCGTGGCGATCACGGGCGGTACAGACGGCATCGGCTTGACCACGGCCAAGTCCTTCGCCGCGGAAGGCGCCAAGGTCTACATTACGGGCCGTCGGCAAGAGCGCCTGGACGAGGCACTCGACGAAATCGGCGATGGTGCCATCGGTGTCCAGGGCGATGTCAGCGATCTCGACCACCTCGACAGGCTCTACGCTCAGATAAAGCGCGATCACGGGCGGGTGGACGTTGTATTCGCCAATGCTGGAGTGTCCGAATCCGCCCCTATCGGTGGTATTGAGGAAGACCATCTTGACCGCGTATTTGGCATCAACGTGAAGGGCACGGTCTTCACCGTGCAAAAAGCACTGCCACTAATGTCCGCCGGGGGTGCCATCGTGTTGGCTGGATCAGGCGCGGGGAGCAAGGGGTTTCCGAACTTGTCCATCTACAGCGCCACAAAGGCGGCGATCCGCTCTTTCGCGCGCACTTGGACAACGGATCTGAAGAGCCGGGGCATTCGTGTGAACGTCGTTTCACCCGGCATGGTCCTGACCCCGGCGATGCACAGCTATCTGCAAAGCAATGCTGGTTCCGAGGACTGGATGAAGCAGACCATTCCATTCGGCAGGCTGGCTCAGACCGAAGAGATCGCCAAAGCCGTGCTGTTTCTGGCATCGGACGAAAGCAGCTTCGTGGGCGGCGAGGAACTCTTCGTCGACGGCGGCTTCGTGGCAGTGTGACAACGCTTGTCATGCCCGCCCGTTGGCGTGGTGGGCATCCGAACCCCGCCGAGACCATCTTCTGGTACAATAGTTGGTACAGAAGTCCCCATCTAGCGCTCCGCGTCAATGGCTGATATCGGCTGTTCTGGCGGCATTCAGCCGTTTTGAGCGGTCATCGAGGCATCAGAAATGGCGGATGGGGTGGGATTCGAACCCACGGAGGGCTTGCACCCTCGGCGGTTTTCAAGACCGCTGCCTTAAACCACTCGGCCACCCATCCGGACCGCGTGTGAACACAGCTGCATGCCGGCCGCGGATCAATGCGAAAGCCGCGGGCGGAATGCAAGTGGAATTGCGCGGTCACGCGTGACGCCACGCCATTTGGCTGTGCGCGCCGGGACAGGACCAACCATGCCCCAGGGCCTCGGACAGGCGCCCCGTCGCCAATGGTGGCCGAACAGCCGATGGCAGTTGTCCGACGGGCGGCGGGCGGCCATTGGATTGATCTTCGAGGAGCCTCAGTCTGCCGCGCCTGTGTCTTGAGGGAGCTTTCGAACGGCACAGCAAAGGCCGGGGGAAACGGCTGCTCGGAGGCTCAACGCTCCAAGGCTTGGCTTGGGCGCGACGGCTGGGTGGTCAGAGGCGCCGAAACCCGGAGGCTCAGGAGCATCCGGCCCTCAAGCTGGCGGCGTCCGCCTTTGCGGCGCTCATTGTCGCCAACAGCCTTTTCCGCTATCGTTTATTGATGATCGAGATGCCGACCTTTGACCGGATATCGCGCGGGCGCCCGAGGATCGATGCGACGCTTGCCGGCGTCTGCATGCCGCCGGACCTGATGCGCGCGCTCGACCGGCCCATCGACGACAAGTTGCGCGGTGGCTCGTGCCCGGAGGCACTATGCCTCGCCTCCAGGGCATAGGCGACCGAATGTGGATATCTGCAGACCCTGCCGATCGACGAGGGAAAGCGGACTGAGAAACTCAATGCCGGGAATGACGGCTGAGCTGAAGCCGGTCGATCCCGATCGGTAGGTCTAGGGGACCATGGGGAGCTAAGAATGCGTGTGTTAATGATGTCGATCGCTCTGTTGGCGGGCTGCGCTGGTTTTGCCGGCTGCACGAGCAACCCGAATTCCGCCGCCATCCAGGCAATGGACAATCCCCCGAATGCCTGCGGCGCCGGCGGCTCGGCGAATATCGAGGATTGCTCGGGCCGCCGCTGATCGCGCGCGAAGCACGAGGCACAGCAGGCCGGCGCACGTCCGGCCTGCTTGTCGCCGCGCGATGGCACGCACGGGCCTCCATCCGGCCGGACGCCGGGGAGACCAGAGACCGGGGCCGCTCGAAAGCTGCGGCAGGTCGAGATTTGTTGCAGGAGAAGACCGATGAGACGAGCCATCGCCGCTTTGTTCGTGCTGGCAGGGTTGACGACAGGCGCGATTGCCCAGCCTGACGTGACGCCCGTCAATCCGGCTCCCTATCGCAAGCTCAATTGCGACCAGATCGCTGCGCGTATCCAGGCGTTGAACGTCAAGATCGGCAGCGCCAACAACAGCTGGGACAATTTCAAGCGCAGCCCGACCATCTGGTTCGTGCTGTTCGCGATCCCGACGCCCAATCCCGAATATGACCAGATGCTGGCCCATGCGCGCGGCGAACGCCAGGCGCTGATCAAGCTCGCCGTCGACAAGCGTTGCGCGGCCAAGCGGCTCGTCCACTAGCCGCAAGGCTGGTGTTCGGCGAGGGCGCGCCCTGCCCTGTCGGTACCGCGGGCAAGGCGTGACATGGGACAGGCGGATCCGGGCCACGATGCGCGCGCATTAACCTGGCCGCGACGGCCGGCGGCTAGAATGGCGTTCTCTCAGGTCGGAGCATTCCCGGTTGGCGTCGATTTCGGCTGAACGTCCGCGCATCGATTGGGTCGATTACGCGAAGGGCTTCTGCATCATCATGGTGGTGATGATGCACTCGACGCTGGGCGTGGAAAAGGCCGCAGGCGCGGAAGGCTGGATGACCTATGTCGTCGCCTTCGCCAAGCCCTTCCGGATGCCCGACTTCTTCATGATATCGGGCCTCTTCCTGGCTCAGGTGATCGATCGCGACTGGCGCAGCTATGCCGATCGCAAGATCGTTCATTTCGCCTATTTCTACATTCTGTGGCTGATCATCCAGTTCGCCTTCAAGGCGCCGGGCATGATCGCCGAGGATGGCGCAATCGAGGCGTTTCGTCAGTTCGCCCTCGCCTTTGTCGATCCCTTCGGGACACTCTGGTTCATCTATCTGCTGCCGATCTTTTTCGCGGTGACCAAGCTCTTGCGCCGCGTGCCATGGTGGATCGTGTGGCTCGCCGCCGCGGCTCTCGAGATCGCGCCGATCGAGACCGGATGGGTCGTTCCCGACGAGTTCGCGTCCCGCTTCGTCTATTTCTACTCCGGCTACGTCTTCGCGCCGCATATCTTCCGCCTGGCAGCGTCGGTGATCGCGCGGCCGTGGGTTGCCGCCGCCGGTCTGGTCCTCTGGGCGATCGTCGAATATCTGGCCGTCTTCGGCGGCTATTCCGAGCTGCCCTTTGCGAGCCTTGCGCTCGGGCTCGCCGGTGCGGGCGCCGTCGTCTCGTTCTCCGCGCTGCTCTCCAAGGCCCATGCGATGCGCGCCTTGCGCTATTGCGGGCAGAACTCGATCGTCATCTATCTCGCCTTCTTTCTGCCCATGGCGGTGACGCGCACGATCTTGCTCAGGACCGGCATCATCGCGGATCTCGGCTGGGTCTCGCTGATCGTGACCGCTGTCGCAGCCACCACGCCGATCCTGTTCTTCTGGCTGGTCCGTGGCACGAGACTGCGCTTCCTGTTCGAACGGCCGGCCTGGGCGCGGCTTGCGCCGTCACGCGCCACGCTGGCCCCGGCGGAGTGAGCCAATCCATGGCGAACCCGCAACCGACCATTGTCTGGTTTCGCGATGATCTTCGCCTGGCCGACAACCCGGCGCTCACCGATGCCATCGAACGTGGGGCGCCCATCGCCCTGCTCTATGTTCTCGACGAGACGAGCACGGGTCTTCGCCCGCTCGGCGCCGCCAGCCGCTGGTGGCTGCATCATTCGCTGGTAGCGCTCGGCGCCGCGCTGAAGCGTTCGGGCCAGAGGCTGATCCTCCGCCGTGGCCGCGCGCGCGACGTCGTGCTGGATCTGGCCGATGAACTCGGCGCCGGCGCCGTGGTCTGGAACCGCCGCTACAGCCAGCCCGAGCGCGATATCGACGCCGATATCAAGACCGACCTCCGTGCGAGGGGCGTAGCGGCGGAGAGCTTCCACGCCAACCTGCTGTTCGAGCCGTGGACGATCCGTTCGGGCAGCGACCAGCCGTTTCGCGTCTTCACGCCGTTCTGGCGCTCCTGCCTTGGTCGGATGGAGCCGCGCCTACCCCTCCCCGCACCAAAGCGCTGGCCCGGCTCGGCCACCGTGATTTCCAGCGAAATGCTCGTCGATTGGCGCCTGTTGCCCAGCCATCCCGACTGGTCCGAAGGCCTGCGTGCGGAATGGACACCGGGCGAGGCGGGCGCCGCTTCGCGTCTCGACGCCTTTCTCAAGCAAAGGCTTGCCCTCTATGCCGGGCATCGCGATGAACCGGCAATCGAGGCGACGTCGCGCCTTTCGCCGCATCTGCGCTTCGGCGAGATCAGTCCGTTCCAGATCTGGCATGCGCTGAACGGCGGCGATGAAAGGGACCGAGGTGGGCCGGACCGGACGAAATTCCTGTCGGAACTCGGGTGGCGGGAATTCTCCTGGCACCTGCTCTATCATCGGCCCGATCTCGCCAGCGCGAATTTCCAGCCGCGCTTCGACAGCTTTCCATGGTCACAGCCCGAGCCCGCCCTGCTTGCGGCCTGGCAGCGCGGCCGGACCGGCTACCCGATCGTCGATGCCGGCATGCGCCAGCTCTGGCAGACCGGCTGGATGCATAATCGCGTCCGCATGATCACGGCCTCATTCCTGATCAAGAACCTGCTCGCGGACTGGCGCCTCGGCGAGGCGTGGTTCTGGGATACGCTGGTCGACGCGGATGCCGCCAACAACCCGGCCGGCTGGCAATGGGTGGCGGGCTCCGGCGCCGATGCCGCGCCCTATTTCCGCATCTTCAATCCCGTGCTGCAGGGTGAGAAATTCGATCCGGAGGGCGCCTACATCCGCCGCTTCGTGCCCGAGCTCGCGGGTCTGCCGGCGAAGCAGATTCACAAGCCCTGGACGAGCGCAAAACGGCTCGACTACCCGCCGCCCTTGGTCGACCTCTCGGCGAGCCGAGAGCGCGCGCTGCGCGCGTTCGCCTCGACGCAGGACGCCGGCTGATCAACCGTTGCGCCGACACCCTGATTTCCGGAATATTTTTCCCTGAGCCGACACCGACGCGCGGAATGGTGCTTTGCGGTTCCGCGCGCATTGCAGCAAGTCTGGTGGCGGTCGGCTCCTGCTCTTCCCGCAGAACGAGGAACGGTTTGCGGGGAAACGCGGCTGCCGGCAATCGACACGAAAAGCCTGTCCGCTTCAATGTGAGGCGAACTTGCTCTAGCCTCTCAAGACAAGCGCGAAAGACATCATGGCCGTATTGCCCACCGTCATCGAAGCGATCGGAAACACGCCGCTGATCCGGCTGCGCCGGGCCTCGAAGGAGACCGGCTGCAATATCCTGGGCAAGGCGGAGTTCCTGAATCCCGGCCAGTCGGTCAAGGACCGTGCCGCGCTCTTCATCGTGCAGGACGCGATCGCCAAGGGCCAGTTGCGGCCGGGCGGAACGATCGTCGAAGGCACGGCGGGGAACACCGGCATCGGACTGGCGCTCGTCGCCAGCGCGCTCGGCTTCAAGACTGTGATCGTTATTCCGGAAACGCAGTCGCAGGAGAAGAAGGATGCGCTCCGTCTCGCCGGCGCCACGCTGGTCGAGGTTCCCGCTGTCCCCTACAAGGACCCGAACAATTACGTCCGCCTTTCGGGCCGGCTCGCGCTCGAACTCGCCAAGACCGAGCCGAACGGCGCAATCTGGGCCAACCAGTTCGACAATGTCGCGAACAGGCAGGCCCATATCGACACGACCGGTCCCGAGATCTGGGAGCAGACGGACGGCAAGGTCGATGGCTTCGTCTCAGCCGTCGGCTCGGGCGGGACGCTCGCCGGCGTCGGCATCGCGCTGAAGAAGCGCAACCCGAACGTCGTCATCGCGCTCGCCGATCCGCTCGGCGCATCGCTCTACAGCTACTACACCACCGGCGTCCTGAAGGCCGAAGGCTCTTCGATCACCGAGGGCATCGGACAGGGCCGCATCACGGCCAATCTCGAAGGCGCGCCCGTCGATGCCGCCTATCAGATCACCGACAGCGAAGCGCTCGATATCGTCTTCGATCTGGCGGAGCATGAGGGCTTGGTGCTCGGCGGCTCGTCCGGCGTCAACATCGCCGGGGCGATCCGGCTCGCCAAGACGCTCGGGCCGGGGCATACGATCGTGACCATTCTGTGCGACTATGGCACGCGTTACCAATCCAAGCTGTTCAACCCGGCCTTCCTGCGCGAAAAAGGGTTGCCAGTCCCAAGCTGGCTCGAGCGCACCCGCAATCTGACCATCCCCTTCGAGGCAAGCCGACCATGACCGAGACCGCCCTGCTCTTCCGCGAAGACCCCTATCTCTCCACGGCGGAGGCGAAGGTGGTCGGCGTCAATGAGCGCGGCGGCATCATCCTCGACCGTACGATCTTCTATGCGACGGGTGGCGGACAACCCGGTGATGCCGGCGCGCTCGAGCGCGCCGACGGCACGATGATTTCGATCGCGACGACCGTTTACGGCGACACGAAGACGGAGATCGTGCATGTGCCGGCTGAGGGTTCGCCGCTGCCGGAGATCGGCGAAACGCTCGTCGCTCATCTCGACTGGGCGACCCGCCATCGCCACATGCGGATCCATACGGGCCTGCATCTTCTCACCGTGGCCGTACCCTTCCCGGTCTCGGGCGGACGCATCGGCACAGAGGAAGGCCATCTCGATTTCGACATTGACGGCACAGTGCCGCAGAAGGAAGAGATCGATGCCCGCCTCGCGGAACTGATCGCTGCCGACCACGCGGTCTCGACCGAGTGGATCACGGATGACGAGCTTCTCGCCAATCCCGGCCTGATCAAGACGATGAGCGTCAAGCCGCCCATGGGCTCGGGCCGCGTCCGGCTGGTCCGGATCGGCGATATCGACCTGCAACCCTGCGGTGGCACCCATGTGCAATCGACGGCGGAGATTGGCGGGCTCGCCGTGTCGAAGATCGAGAACAAGGGCAAGCAGAACCGCCGCATCAGGGTGCGCTTCGTCTAGCCCGCTGCGACCCTCCCCTCATCGCCCGCGCCGAAATGAGGCTTGCGGATCAAGGACCTCCCCCAATCGTCTGACCGACGCCCCGACCGTAGGTCCCGTTCAAGGAATCAATCATGACCGAACGCGCCGATATCTTCGTCTCGACCGAATGGCTCGCCGCCCATTTGGGAGACCCCAGTATCGCAATCGTCGATGGCTCCTGGTACCTGCCGACCGCGGGGCGAAACGCCGCAACCGAATATGCCGCCGCGCATATTCCGGGCGCGGTCTTCTTCGATATCGACAAGGTCGCCGACACGACATCCGGCCTGCCGCACATGCTGCCCTCGGCCGAATTGTTCGCCGCGACAGTTGGCGCGGCGGGGATTTCGGACAAGCAGACCATCGTGGTCTATGACGGTGCGGGCCTGTTCTCCGCCGCGCGCGTCTGGTGGACGTTCCGCGTGTTCGGCGCGAAGGATGTTCGCATTCTCGACGGCGGCTTCCCGCTTTGGAAAACGGAGGGACGTCCGCTCGAATCCGGCCTGCCCTCGGCGACCGCGAAGACGTTCCACGCCACGCTCGACAGCGATGCCGTCCGCACCATCGACGACGTCAAGTCTGTCATTGCCGACCATTCGGCCCAGATCGTCGACGCCCGTCCCGCCGACCGCTTCCGCGGCGAGGCGCCCGAGCCGCGCCCAGGCCTCCGCGCCGGCCACATGCCGGGTAGCCACAGCGTGCCGTTCGGCGAGGTCGTCGCCAATGGCCGCCTGAAAAGTGCGGACGACATCAAGTCCGTCTTCGCCGCGGCCGACATCGATCCGTCACAGCCGATTGTTACGAGCTGCGGATCGGGCGTTTCGGCGGCGATCCTGTCGCTGGCCCTGACGACGATCGGCGCGGACAAGGTCAGCCTCTATGACGGCTCCTGGGCCGAATGGGGCAGCAAGGCGGATACGCCGGTCGAGACCGGCCCGGCCTGACGGAGACAGCACGAAATGAGCGCGCGTGTGATCTCGGTCAGTTCGAGCGACACACACAGCTTTTCCAAGCCGGCGCGGCCGTTCATCCGCCTGCTGAAGGGGCTCGGCGTCGAGGGCGACGCCCATATGGGCGAGACGGTCAAGCACCGCTCGCGCGTCGCCGTCGACCCGACACAGCCCAATCTCCGGCAGGTTCATCTCGTGCATGCGGAGATCCTGCAGGAACTGCGCGCTGCCGGCTTCGACGTGGCCGAAGGCACGATCGGCGAGAACGTCACGACCATTGGCATTGACCTGCTGGGATTGCCGCGCGGAACGCGCCTGCATCTCGGCCCCGATGCGGTGATCGAGGTCACGGGACTGCGCAATCCCTGTATCCAGCTCGATAATTTCCAGGCTGGCCTGACCCGCGCCGTGCTCGGCCGCGACGAGAACGGCGAACTCGTCCGCAAGGCCGGCGTGATGGCGATCGTGCTGGAGGGCGGAGAGGTCCGCCCCGGCGACGACATCGGCATCGAGCTGCCGCCCGAGCCGTACCAGAAGCTCGAGCGCGTCTGAACGCGCCGTTCAGATGCTATTCAGCCGGTCCGCTCCATCCTGCGCCTCATAAGGCCGCCTCATTTTCCGGGCATTGGCAGGATCAGGCGCGCCAGAAACGCTGTTCATTTGACGGTTCCCGGAACCAGCCGGTCCCAAGGACGCTTCATGAGACTTCCGCATCTTCTTCTTTCGACCGCAGCGCTCCAGATCATCCTCGCCACCATGTCCACAGCCAACGCTGCCGAGAACGCGGCTGGCACGATCGTGGTCGCGCAGGCCGAAAACAATGTCGCCTCGGCACAGCGTTCGCTCGAAGCGGCCGAAAAGTCGCTGCAGGATGCGGAGGATACCGGCGGGGACATTCGTGCTGCCCGTAAGGCGCTCGCCAATGCGATGAAGTCGCTGCGTGCCGCAGAGGCGGCGGCCGGCGTCCCGCCCGGCGCCGCGGCCCCGACACCGCCCGCGGAGCAACCCAAGCCAACCGCGCCGGCCAGCGCCCAGCCGGCGCCGAGCGCGGAGGCGCCCGCATCTCCGCCGCCGGCCGCACCGGCCTCGCCGAAACCCTATCAGCCGCCGGCGGTCAAGCAGACGGCGCCAGCGAAGCCAGACGCCGCCAAGCCTGCTCCCGCGAAATCGCCATCCGCCAGCCCGACGCCCGAGAAGCCGGCTGCCGGCGCATCAGCGCCCAAGCCAGCACCGGCCAAGCCAGTTGCACCGCCGGTCGAGAAATCGGCAGCGCCCCGGGAGCAGCCTGCGAAGCCCAAGGCGCCGTCGGCACCGCCACGGGCCGCACGCCCGGGCGGCGAGATCATGAACACCTACCCGCGCCCGAACGGCTACCGGATCGTCGAATGGACCAGCCCGGACGGACAGCTGATCCGCCGCATCGAGATCGACCCGATGGGCAACGAAACCGTGCTGATCGATACGGAGCGCCCGGTTCGGCCCGATCCGCGCTATGTCGATCCGTTCCAGGTTCCGCCCCCGCCCGGCTATGTCCCGCCACCCGGCCCCGGTCGTGGCTATGTCCTGAACGGCGACCAGGCTGGCGAGGCCGAGATCGAGAACACCCTGCGCGCCGCGCCGGTCCGGCGGTTCGGGCGCGGCTACAGCCTGAACGAGATCCGCCGCGATGCCCGCATCCGCGACATGGTCGGCCGTGTCGACCTCGATACGATCACCTTCGAGACCGGCTCGGCGCGGGTTCCGGATGACCAGGTGAACAAGCTCCGCTCCATGGGGCGCGCGCTCGGCCGCATCCTCGACCGCAGCCCGAACGAGGTCTTCCTGATCGAGGGCCATACCGACGCGGTCGGCTCGGACGCCGCCAATCTGGATCTGTCGGACCGCCGCGCCGCGTCGGTTGCCGGCATCCTGTCCCGCTATTTCGATATTCCGCCGCGCAATCTGGTGACCCAGGGCTATGGCGAGCAATATCTGAAGATCCCGACCGATGGCCCGGAGCGCCAGAACCGCCGCGTCACGGTGCGCCGGATCACGCCGCTCCTCAACGGGTATTGATGACTGTCGCGGATTGGGCGCCCTGTTGACGGGGCGCCCCGGCCTCGTGTCGCTCCGCCGGAGCCCTGTGCTGCTCAGTGCAGGATCTGGCTCAGGAACAGCTTGGTGCGCTCGTGCTGCGGATTGGTGAAGAACGCCTCCGGCTCGTTCTGCTCGATAATCTGTCCGCCATCCATGAAGATCACGCGGTTCGCGACCTGACGCGCAAAGCCCATCTCATGGGTGACGCAGATCATCGTCATGCCTTCCATCGCGAGACCGACCATCACGTCGAGCACTTCCTTGATCATCTCCGGATCAAGCGCCGAGGTGGGCTCGTCGAACAGCATGACGCGCGGGTTCATGCAGAGCGAACGAGCGATCGCCACGCGCTGCTGCTGGCCACCCGAGAGCTGGCCAGGGTATTTGTTGGCCTGCTCGGGGATCTTGACGCGACGGAGATAATGCATCGCCACCTCCTCCGCCTCCCGCTTCGGCATCTTGCGCACATTGATCGGCGCCAGCGTGCAGTTTTCCAGGATGGTGAGATGGGGAAAGAGGTTGAAGTGCTGGAACACCATGCCGACCTCGCGCCGGACCTCGTCGATCTTCCGGAGATCGTTGGTGAGTTCCTTGCCGTCGACGATGATCTTGCCCTTCTGGTGCTCTTCCAGCCGGTTGATGCAGCGGATCATGGTCGATTTGCCGGACCCTGACGGGCCCGCCACGACGATGCGCTCGCCACGCATGACCTTGAGATTGATGTCGCGCAGCACGTGGAATTCGCCATACCACTTGTTGACGTCGATCATCTCGACCGCGACTTCGGTGCTCGACACCTTAAGCGCGGGCGGCGGAACGATCGTCTCGCCGACGGCGATCATTTCGGACATTGGAAATCCCCTTATTGTCTAGCGGCGGCTTCTATCGAGCCGTTTTTCCATGAACCCAGCATAGCGCGACATCGAGAAGCAGAAAGCCCAGAAAACCATTGCCGCGAACACATAGCCGGTGATGCCGGTGACGGGCGACGCCCATTTGGAATCATTGGCCGATGCCTGGATCTGGCCCAGGAAATCGAACAGGCCGATGATCGCGACCAGAGTCGTATCCTTGAACAGCGCAATAAACGATCCGACGATGCCGGGGATGACGAGGCGCAGGGCCTGCGGCAGGATGATCATGCGCATCATCTGCCAATAGCTGAGGCCGAGCGCCATCGCGCCCTCATACTGCCCGCGCGGCATGGCCTGCAGGCCGCCGCGGATGGTCTCCGCCATATAGGCCGACGAGAACAGGGCGACGCCGATCAGCGCACGGAGCAGCTTGTCGAAGGTCACGCCCTCCGGCAGGAAAAGCGGCAGCATCACCGAGGCCATGAACAGCACGGTGATGAGCGGAACGCCGCGGCAGACTTCGATGAACGTGACCGAGGCGAGCCGCACGACCGGCATGGCCGAGCGGCGCCCGAGCGCCAGCAAGACGCCGAGCGGCAGCGACGCCACCATGCCTGTGACCGCCACGACCAGCGTGACCAGCAAGCCGCCCCAGTTTGCCGTCTCGACCGGCTCGAGACCGAAATCGATGCTGACGACGGCCAGCACCAGTCCGAGACCGCCGAGAATCATGCCGGCGAGCGCACCCGAGCCCGCCACCGGCTTGCCCAGCAGGACCGACAGCAGCCCGACCGCCAGAATGATCAGCGCCGAAACAAGGGCGTATTCGGCCGCAAAGCGCACAGAGGGCGGAACCAGGCCCTCAGGCAGGAAACTGCCGGTGAACACGTGATGCCCGCCAGTCAGCAGCACATAGGCGATGAGCGGATAGAAGGTCAGGAGGAAGATCGCATTCAGCCGCTTCAGCGGGACGCGCGGAATGAGCAGCGGCACAAGGCCGATCACCAGCATCCAGAACACGATGTCGACGCGCCAACGCTCGCCGATCGGATAACGGCCATAGACGAATTGCGGCAGATAGGCCTTCACATAGGCCCAGCATGCGCCGGTCGCCTGCGCGCAGGCCGATCGATCCTCGCCGGACCAGACGGCGTCGATGAGAGTGAAGCGCACCAGCGGGATCAGCAGCCACACAATCAGCGCGCCGGCGGCGATCGTCAGGATGCTGTTGAGAACGCTCGAAAAGAGGTTCTGCCGCATCCAGCCGACGACACCCACAGTGCTGGGGGGCGGCGGCTTCGGCGCGACGAACTCGTCTCGAACGAAGGCGGATACGAATGCAGTCATGATATCCCCCTCACCGCTCGATCAGCGCGACGCGCTTGTTCCACTGGTTCATCACGAAGGAGGTGATGAGGCTCAGGCCGAGATAGAACAGCATCCAGATGCTCACCATCTCGATCGCCTGGCCGGTCTGGTTCAGCACAGTGCCGCCGACCGAGACGAGATCGGGATAGGCGACCGCGACGGCGAGCGAGGAGTTCTTGGTGAGGTTCAGGTATTGGTTGGTGAGCGGCGGGATGATGACGCGCATCGCCTGCGGGATCACGACGAGGCGCAGCGTCTGGCCGGATCGCAGCCCGAGTGAATGCGCCGCCTCCGTCTGGCCGTGGCTGACCGCGAGGATACCGGCGCGCACGATTTCCGCGATATAGGCGGCCGTATAGAGCGAGAGCGCGAGGAGCAGGCCGACGAATTCCGGGATGACAGTGAGGCCCGAGCCGGCCTGGAATCCGCGGCGCAGCAGCGGGCCCGTTTCGTTGAAGAGCGGAATATCGAAGACCAGCGGACGGCCGACCAGGAAGAAGACCAGAATCGGCAAGCCGATGATGACCGCCGTATTGATCGCGCCGATCGGCGGCCGACCGCCGGTCGCCTCCTGGCGCTCCTTGCCCCAGCGCGCCACGAAGATGGCAATGGCGATCGCCACCGGGACGGCTCCCACAACCCATCCGAAGCCGTCCTCGACGACGGGGCGGGGAACGTGCAAGCCGCCGATATTGATATGGAAAAGGCCGAACAGGCTCCATTTTTCCCGCATGCCGGGGACGGAGCGCAGGACGGCGAAATACCAGAAGAAGAGCTGCAGCAGCAGCGGGATATTGCGGATTACCTCGACATAGATGGCCGCGAGTTGGGCAATCAGCCAATTGGACGAGAGGCGCGCCACGCCCACGACGAAGCCGATGATGGTTGCCAGCACGACGCCGAGTCCAGCCACCGCAAGCGTGTTGAGCAGGCCGACATAGACCGCGCGGCCATAGGAGCTCGCCTCGGTGTAATCGACGAATTTCTGGATAATGCCGAAGCCGGCCGTGCGCCCCAGAAAGCCATAGCCGGCGGCGATATTGGCCTTTTGGAGGTTGTGCGCCGTGTTCTGGATGATGTCCCAGATCAGCCAGCCGAGCACGGCCACGAATGCGACTTGGAAGACCGCACCACGCACGGCGGGATTGTTCAAGATGGCGGCTATGCGCCGCCCCGGCGACGCCGCGCCGAGTTCGCTGGATGCCATATCCCCTCATCGCCCGGCGAAAGCGCCGGTCCCCTGGTCGAACGCGCTCTTGCAGCCGGCGCGGATTTCTATGGATCCGTCTACCGAGACAGGGCGTCCGCGGGCGGCGACGAACCGCCCGCGGATTTCGAAAGATCCTAGCGAATCGGCGGCGCGTACTGGATTCCGCCCTTCGACCAGAGATTGTTCAGGCCACGGGCAATGCCCAGCTTGGTCGACGGGCCGACATTCGCGTCGAAGATCTCGCCGTAATTGCCGACATTCTTGACGATCCGGTAGGCCCAGTCGCTCGTGAGGCCGATCGGGGTGCCGAAGTCGCCTTCCGCGCCGACGAAGCGCTTGATCTCGGGATTATCGGAGGACTTCTTCTCGTCGATGTTCGCCTTGGTCAGGCCGAGTTCCTCGGCGTTGATCAGCGCAAAATAGGTCCACTTCACGAGCGTGAACCACTTGTCGTCGCCCTGGCGGACGGCCGGGCCAAGCGGCTCCTTGGAGATGATCTCGGGCAGGATCATATGGTCGTCGGGGTTCGTCAGCTTCAGGCGCTCGGCATAGAGGCCCGAGGCGTCGGTCGTGTAGGCATCGCAGCGGCCGGCCTCATAGGCCTGCAGCACTTCCTCGTTCTTCTCGAAAGCAACGACCTCGTAGGGCATGTTGTGCGAGCGGAAATAGTCGGCGAGGTTCAGTTCCGTCGTCGTGCCGGTCTGCGTGCAGACCTTGGCGCCCGAAAGCTCCAGCGCCGACGAGACGCCGAGCGACTTGCGAACCATGAAGCCCTGGCCGTCATAATAGGTCACGCCGACAAACATCAGACCGAGCGAAGAATCGCGCGACATGGTCCAGGTCGTATTGCGCGAGAGCAGGTCGACTTCGCCGGACTGCAGTGCCGTAAAGCGTTCCTTGGCGTTCAGCGGGCTGAACTTGACCTTGGTCGGATCGTTGAAGATGGCAGAGGCGACCGCGCGGCAGAAATCGACGTCGATACCGCTCCACTCACCCTTCTCGTCGGCAATACCAAATCCAATCAGGCTCGGATTGACACCGCACTGCACAAATCCCTTGGCTTTGACATCTTCAAGCGTGCCAGCCGAAGCGGCCGATATTCCTGCAAGCGCAAGTGACGCGCCAAAAATAAGAGAAGTAATATGCTTGTTCATCCTACAGCCTTTTTTGTTGCCCTGAGAAAGGTAGTCACTACAAGACGAAGAGGCGCGCTTATTATTTGACGAAATCTGTCGTCGTGCCCGACCTCTATCACGGCGCGGCCAGGATCAATTCAATTGAACATGCCGAACTCTCGTCGGGCACCGCCACAAAACAAGCCGCCCCCGTGGAACTTGATTTGACCGTTGCATCACAGGGCATTATGGCAGGCGGGTCAAGAGGCGACAGCTACCGCAGATGCGCTTGCTCCACATGGATCGCGCTAGGGATGGTGTGTTGCGCCATACCAATTTGCGGAGTTCTGCCCCGAAATGTCATCGCATGATGAAGACGGCTCCAAGCAGGGGCCTGCGACCCGGCTCGTACGCACCGGCCGCGATCCGGCCCTGACCGGTCCCTTTGTCAACCCACCGGTAGTCCACGCTTCGACGGTCCTGTTCCCCAACGTCGACATGATGGCGCCCGGCGCGCAGAAATATGCCTATGGCCGACGCGGTACGCCGACATCGGACGGACTTGAGACAGCGATTTCCGAGCTCGAGAACGCCGAAGGCACGGTCCTGTGCCCATCGGGGCTTTCAGCCGTCTCGACCGCGCTGCTCGCGATCCTGAGCGCCGGCGACCACCTGCTCATGGCCGACAATGTCTACGAGCCGGCGCGCCACATAGCAGTGACGACGCTCGCCCGCCTCGGCATCCGCACCACCTTCTTCGACCCCACGCTCGGCTCCGAGATCGCCAGCCTGATGGAGCCGGAGACCAAGGCCGTCTATGTCGAGAGCCCGGGCTCTCTGACCTTCGAGATGACCGATATCCCTGCGATCGCCGCCGCGGCGCATGCGCGCGGCGCCTATGTCCTCACCGACAACACCTGGGCGACGCCCTATTTTTTCAAGCCGCTCGACCATGGCGCCGACATCTCGATCCAGGCCGGCACCAAGTATCTTTCCGGTCATTCCGACGTGATGATCGGCACGCTGGCCGCCAATGACGCCGTCTGGAAGGCCGTCAAGAACACCCACGGCAATCTCGGCCTCTGCGTCGGGCCGGATGACATCTATCTGGCCAATCGCGGCCTGCGCACGATGGGAATCCGCCTCGACCGGCAGATGCAATCCGCGCTGACGGTCGCGCGCTGGCTGGAGCAGCGCCCCGAGGTCAAGCGGCTGCTGCATCCCGCCATGCCCTCCGATCCCGGCCACGCGATCTGGAAGCGCGACATGAAGGGCGCGAGTGGCCTGTTCGGGATCGTCATGGACGGCTGGAGCGAGGACAAGACCAAAGCCTTCCTGAACGGGCTCGGCCTGTTCGGGCTCGGCTATTCATGGGGCGGGTTCGAGAGCCTCGCCATCCCCGCCAAGATCCACCGCACCGCAACGAGCTGGGAGGCCGGCGGCCCGACGATCCGCCTGCACGTGGGATTGGAAGAGCCGGCAGACCTGATCGCCGATCTCGAACAGAGCTTCGCCCGGATCGGCAATCTCGCCTGAGAACCGGCCCAAAATGCAGACACCCGCGCTTCTGCGCGGGTGTCACGGGAGTTCATCGGATCCAGACAGGCTTCAGGTGGTCACATTGCCGGCGCGGGCGTGCTTGCGCTCGAGCAGGATGAACCAGACATTGCGGAAATAGATCACGAGGCCAGCCGCCTGCCCGGCAATGAAGACCGGATCCTTGCGATAGATCGCATAGACGAGCAGCAATCCACCGCCGACGATCGAAAACGTCCAGAACGCGGCCGGAACCACGCTGCGCCGCGCGCGCTCGCTGGCAATCCACTGCACGACGAAGCGCATGGTGAAGAGCGCCTGCGCCGCAAATCCAAGCAGGATCCAGACGTCGAACTGCTGCACGAAGACCGAGTGCAGCCAGTTGCTCAGTTGGCTCATCAGACTAGCCATCGACCTTAACCTCCACGGGGCGCGGAATCCGCTTCCGCCGCCGCCTGAGCCACCAGACGCCAAAGAGATCGGCAGCGCCGACCAGCGCCCGATCGAGAATTCCATATTTCGACACGCCATGTCGGCGGCTGCGGTCGACGACATCAATGTGCCCGACCGTATAGCCCTCGCGAATGGCGAGCGCCGGCAGATAGCGGTGCCAACCATCGAAATAGGGGAAGAGCAGGAAGACTGGGCGCCGGATTGCCTTCAGGCCGCAGCCGGAATCGCGCGTGCCATCCTGCAATATCGCGCCACGCAACTTGTTGGCGAGGCGCGAGGCAATCCGCTTCGCACCCGAATCCGTACGCTTCAGCCGTTGGCCGGCGACGATCGCCATCGCCGGACCGCCCTTCTCGAGCGCATCGACCAGCGCCGGCATGAAGGCCGGATCGTTCTGGCCGTCACCATCGATCGTGATGACGATGTCGCCACGCGCCGCCAGAAGGCCCGTGCGGACCGCTGCGCTCTGGCCGCAGGATTGCGGATGTCGCACCGCCCGCAGCCAGTCGCGCTCCCGCATCATCCCCTTGAGCACCGCATCCGTGCCATCATCGGACCCGTCATCGACCACGATCACTTCGAAGGAGCGGCCGGAAAGGGCGGCAGCGATCTCGCCGATCAGCTCGGGGATGTTCTCCGCTTCATTCTTGCACGGGATGACAACAGAAAGGGCCGGCCGCGCACGGATCGTCGAACCATCAAATGTCATCGGCGCGATCTCGTTGGATGCGGGGAACGCCATGAGAACCATCTCCGATGGACAAGAGCGCGGGAATCCAGACCCGTCGCCCGATAAGGGCGTCGATCAGCCCAGCTATGACAACAATAATGCGCGCCGGACTGTCGAAGACATAGGTAATGGCCGCAGCGCGCGCCCTTATAAGGCCCTCGGGTCCGCGTGCAAAGGCCCAGCCGGCGGCGGCAAAGCGTCCCGCGAGCCAGAGGCTGAACACATAGCCGAACAACAGCCCGCCAACGATGTCGCTCGGATAATGCGCGCCGACCACGACGCGGCTCGCCGCTATGCCGAGAGCGAGCGCCATCAGCCAGATCCGCAGTCTGGGCACGACGAGGAAGCCGATTGCGATCAGGGCGCCCGCCGTCGCCGAATGGCCGGATGGAAAGCTCTGGAATTCATAGCTGAAGCGAAAGGGTCGCAAGACCAGCGCGCCATATTCGTCGAAGGTCCCCGGTCGGCCCCGGCCGATGAACTGCTTGGCAATGTTGAGCGCGATGCCCGAGCCCGCGATTGCGCCGAAAATATAGGCTGCAAAGGCGCCGATCTCCGCCCAGAACGCCGCGACGCGGCGCGGCACCATCGACCAGCGGCCGAAAAGCAGCAACAGCACGAGAATCCCGGCCGGATAGAGTTCCCAGGCAGAGAGGCCCAGTTCGGTCAGCAGGCCGAAGAACCAGCGGCCGATCGCCGGCACCTCGCGCGCGCGCTCGACCGAGAGACGGTCGAAGGCGAGGCCGACGGCGAGCACGACCAGAAGTGAGAACACCGTCAGCACGGCGATTTCGGACCGGCGCAGTGCCGATGGATTGATGGCCGGCCGCTCGCGATAGCGTGTGATCCGCGCTCCGATGGCGGTGAGATTGGCGCCGATCCTCTCGTTGATCACCGCGAAGCGCCGTGCGCCGACCGACCTCAAGGAGCGGCCCCACCGCGCAGGAAGACATTCAGTTCCAGCATCCGACCGCCGTTGATGTTGTAGCCCTTGACGACGCCGAGCGGCTTGAGCGTCAGCCCGAGATCGTCGGCACGGCTGCTGAAACCCGACAATTGGCGCTTTTCTATGAATGCGACGCGGCACGTACCACCGCCGAGGAAGTTCGCGGCGCGCTCGCCGTCGACCAGAAGCGTATTGGTGCCGCCGACGAACACGAGGCTGGGCTCGTCGAAACCTGCACTGGCGAAGTCTGGATCCGGGCAGGCCGGATCGCTGCGCCCGGTGCGGACGAGGTTCTCGCTGATCCGGATCATGTCAAAGGATGGCAGGATGACGCCGAGCGTCCCGGCATAGGTCAACGCCGCTGTTGCGATTGCCAGCATCGCGCTCGCCAGCGCCGAGATGCGGAAGAGCCGGCCCGACGCGACGCCGACGGCGATCGCCACGATCAGGATCGCGATGCCGAAGATAGGCATGGCCTCGTGCAGAAGAATGGCGATCACGATCGCAGCGATCGCCAGAGCGAGGGGAAAGAGCGCCGCGCCGGATGCCGCGAAGCGTGCAAACCAGCCCGAGAAACCACGCCGGATCCCGCCGCTGTCGAGCACATCCGCGGTGACGAGTGCGATCAACGGATAAAGCGGCAGAACGTAGTGCGGCAGCTTGGTCGCCATCGCCTCGACGGCAAGCCAGAACGGCACCACCGACGCCATGGCATAGAGCACGGTCGGCCGCTTCAACTGGTCCAGTACCCAGCCGAAACCGGTCGAGAAATAAGCGGCAACAGGCCAGAACGTGAAAAAGAACGTGAGGAGGTAGGCGCCTGGCGGCGCGCCATGCGATTCCTGCACGTCCGAGACCTTGCCGAGCAGGTCGCGGCCGAGCGCTTCCTGGAAGAAGGCTCCCTTGCTCGCGATCCCGATTGCGACGAACCAGGGCAAGACGACGATGAGCATCCAGATGAAGCCCGGCAGCGGCGCAAGCCGCTTCAGCCACGAAAACGAGCCCCGCACGATCGAGAGGACGACAACGGGGCAGAGGATCGCACCGACGCCGACGGGCCCCTTGATGAGGATCGAGACGCCGAGCGCCGTCCAGAAGATCGCAGCGAGCTTGAAGCTTCGCTCCCGCGTGTCGGCGAGCCAGGCCCGCACCAGCGCGCCATGCGCGGCCACGATCGTCGCAAGCAGAACGGCATCCGTCTTGGCGAGCCGCGCCTCGACACCGACCAGCACCGTGGAGGCGAGCAGGAGACCAGCCAGGAGCGCGAGGCGTGGCCGGCCAAAGGCCATGGCGAGCCACCATGTCAGGCAGGAAGCCGCCAGAATTCCGAAGAGCGAGGCAAGCCGATAGACGGCGATCGGCGCGTCGGGACCTGTACCGGTGAGCCATACCGCGGCCGATTGCAGCCAATAGATCCCGATCGGCTTCTTGTAGCGGGCCTCGTCCTGAAAGCGGATGTCGAAATAATTGCCGGTCTCGACCATCTGGTGTGTCGCCTGCGCAAAGCGCGGCTCGTCGCGATCGATGGGTGGCAGCGTGAAGAAGCCCGGCAACACACAGATCAGGGCGACGAGCACTATGGCCGCCAAGCTTGCAGCGCGGGAGCAGGCAACCCTGTCGAGGCCGCCTTCGATCGTCGCAGCCAGCTTCAGCCAAAACGGCGAGGCGGACATCTCGGGGGCTTCGGCCTTGTTCACGCGTCGAACCGTCTGATCTGTTTCACATTGTTCCGACTGAGCGGGATACAGCGAAGTCGCGACGCCAGCAACCGCACAGAGATGGCGATTGGATGACGTCCTGCGATCATGGTCACATCCACCCTGTCTCCGGCCGTGCTAAGCCCCGCCCACTCTGGCGACCCGGACTGGGTTCACCACCTGAATCGGCTGACGAACGACGATTCATCCGTTCGGAAGCCATGGCTGATAGGATCAGCTTCTCGATCGATCGGCGATGGCACTTTTCTGTCGCCTGAAGAGCGGAGCGTGGCCCAGCGCCATGTCGACCGGATTGCGTGTTAGGAACGGCTCATGGATGGACTGATCTCCCTCGGGCTCCTGCTGATCGTTGCGCTTCCCGTCATGCTGATCGCGTCCTTCGTGATGGGCATCAAGGCGCATCGACGGATCACCGCGCTCGAAGCCCGTCTCGCGGCGCTCGACGGCAGATCACTGGTCGCCGTGCAGCCGCCAGTCGGTCCGGACGTCAGTCCCGAGACGCCGGTCGCAATTGTTGCGCCTGCGGTTGAAGCGGAGACGGTTCCGGCAAGCGAGCCGGTCCCCGAACCCGAATCGCTCCTGCCGCCCGATGAGCCTGCCTCCGCGGCCGGACCGTCGGTCGCTCGTCCGAAGGAGAGCCTCGAACAAAGGCTTGGAACGCGCTGGGCCGTGTGGGTCGGAGGCCTCGCGCTGGCGCTCGGCGCGATCTTCCTCGTGCGCTATTCGATCGATGCCGGCCTGCTCGGGCCCGGTGTGCGGATCGCGTTTGGCGCCGCCTTCTCGCTCGCCCTGCTCGCGGCCGGCGAATGGCTGCGTCGCTCCGACCGCGTCACGGCGTTCTCCGCGATCCCATCGGCCAATATTCCCGGCATATTGACCGCTGCTGGCACCGTCGGGCTCTTCGCCACCGCCTATGGGGCCTACGCGCTCTATGGGCTAATCGGGCCGACGGCGGCGTTTGTCCTGCTCGCGCTGATCAGCCTCGGCACAATGGCGGCGGCTGCCCTGCATGGACCATGGCTCTCCGGCCTTGGCCTGGTCGGCGCCTATGCAGCACCGCTGCTGGTCGGCTCAGACGCGCCCGATATCGCGATGCTGATGAGCTATCTGACTCTCGTCACTGCCGCCGCCTACGGCCTCGCGCGGCTCCGGCAATGGCGCTGGCTCGCGATCGCGGCCGGAATCGGCGCCGTCGGCTGGGGCTTCCTGCTGCTGACTTCGCCGGCGGCCCCAATCGAGAGCGGGATCTATGCCGTCGTCATGCTGGTACTCGCCGCCTTCTTCCTCATCATCGACGTGCAGCGTGACAGCGAACCGTCCGGGCGCCCGGATTGGCTGGCCGTCGGCGTCGTCTGGGCGATCGCGGCGCTGCTCGTCGCCGGCGCGATGGCGAGCGACTATGAGACAGCATCGATCATTGCGAGCCTTATCGGCGGTGCGATCCTTCTCGTCATCGCCTGGCGATACGATGCCGTCGCGCTGGCTTCGCCCGGAGCGGCCGGGCTGGCGCTCGCCCTGCTCTATTTCTGGCCGGCGGCGCGCCAGGCGGCTGCCGAGCCGACGACCCAGATCATCGATGCCGTCAGCGCTTATCTCCCGCTGCCCGACGCGATCAATGCCTTCGCGGCGGTCGCGGCGGCGAGCGCCGCGGCGCTGATCGCGACAGCGCTTGCCCGGCTGAGAACCACGCCCGAGCCCGGCCGATTCGCGATCTCAGCCCACGCAGCCGCCGCGACGGCCGGCCCGCTGCTGATCGCGATCGTGGCCTATCTCCGCATCACCGGCTTCGTCTCGAATGTCAGCTTCGCCGCGCTGACGCTGGCGCTCGGCTTCCTTTATGCGGTTTTGACCGAGCGCTTTGCCCGCCGAGAGCGGGCTGACGCGCCATCCGATCAGATACCGACCGGCCTCTTTGCCGCCGGCGCAGTTGGCGCCGTCGCCCTGTCGCTGACGATGGCGCTCGAAGGCGGCGTGCTCACCACCTCCTTTGCACTGGCGAGCCTGGGCGCGGCCTGGGTGCAGCTTCGCCGCCCCATAACGGCGCTGCGCTACGCGGTCGGCGTGCTGGCGCTGCTGACGCTCGCCCGCGTCGCCTGGGATCCCTATATCTTCGGAACGCGTTCCGGCAGCGGCATCTATCTATCGATCCTGTTCGGCTACGGCATACCGGCTGCAGCCTTTGCCGGCGCCTCGACCCTGCTCCGGCGGGTCCGCGAGGATCGCGCCGTCCATGCCGCCGAGGCCCTCGCCGTGATCATGGCGGCACTCCTCGTCATCTTCGAAATTCGAGCCTTCACCTTTGGCGGCGACCTGCTCAAGCCCTCTACGGCACTCAGCGAGCAGGGCCTCACGACGGTCGCGGCCTTCGCCTTCGCGCTCGGCCTCTCGCGCCTCTCCCAAAGCCGCCCGAGCCCGGTCTTCCGGATCGGCGCGGTCCTGGCGCGGCTGCTCGGCCTCACCAATGCCGTGCTGGCACTCGGCTTCGTGGTCAACCCGATCCTGACGGGCATCGCCGTGGCCGGCGGCGCTATCTTCAACGAGATCCTGCTCGCCTATGCGCTGCCCGCCATCCTGGCCGCGCTGATCGCGGCGTCCCCCCTGCCCGCCGCCGCACGTCCCGTCCAGCGCTGGCTCCGCAGCGCCACTGGCCTCGTGGCATTCGCCTTGGCCTTTAGTGCGATCTCGCTCGAGATCCGCTTCCTGTTCGCGCAGGCTCCCGACCTGACGGTGGACAGCATCGGCTCGGCCGAATCGTACACCTATTCCGCCGCCTGGCTCGTCCTCGGCCTCGCACTGCTGCTGGTCGGGCTCGTCTTCGACATGAAGGCGGCCCGCCTCGCTTCGGCAGCCCTGATCCTTCTGACGGTGCTCAAGGTCTTTCTCGTCGACATGGCCAACCTGGAGGGCGTCTGGCGGGCTTTCTCGTTCATGGGGCTCGGCATCGTGCTGATCGGGATCGGCCTGCTCTACCAGCGCCTGCTCTTCGGCCATGGCGGCTCCCGCGCGGAACCCGCGTCGGAAGGGACGGGGCAGACACCTTGATCAGACAGGGAACCTTGTGTGTGGGACAGCCGTTTCCACACTGAGAGGAGACCCAATATGCCCAATCAGCCGAACCAGCCCGACCCCAATCCCAACAACATGCCGCCGGTGCACGATCCCGTGCCCGAGCCGGAGCCGCCGAAGGGACCTCCCGACATCCCCGGGAACGTGCCGCAGGAATTGCCCGACCAGGATCCGCAGGAAATTCCCGCGACCAATCCCAAGGGCCGACATCCCTATCCGGTCGAGGATCCCGGAATAGACGACCTGCCGGGCGCGGAACCGGATTATATCCCGCCGATCCGGCCCGAGCCGCCCGTCATGTGACGCAGCGCTTGACGGCATGGCTCGGCGACGCCATGAACACGTGTCGAACCTCACCATGCCTCAGCCAGATCCATCATCACCCATCCTGATCGTCGGCCCCTCCTGGGTCGGCGATATGGTCATGGCTGCAAGCCTGGTCGCGGCGCTTCGTGCCCGTTACCCTGGCAGGCCTATCGACATGCTCGCGCCTCCGGCAGCTTTGCCCATGGCTACGCTGATCGAAGGGGTGCGCAACACCATCCCCCTTGGGCTCGGCCATGGCGAATTCGGCCTCGTCGCGCGCTGGAAGCTCGGCCGGTCGCTGCGCTCGGCCGGCTATGGCACGGCGATCATCCTTCCGCGCGCCTTCAAGGCAGCCATCCCGACCTTCGCAGCAGGCATCCCCGAGCGCATCGGCTATTCCGCCGAGGGCCGTGCCATCCTGCTCACCGATGCCCGGCCCGACAGCGAGAGGAAGACGGCGCGCACCATCGACCGCTTCGTGGCGCTCGCGAATCCGAGGGAGGCAGTCGTTGCCCGCTCGGCCTCCCCAAGTCCCGCCTCCTCAAGTCCCGCCTCCCCTCGACCCGTGCTGCGCCATCCCGACGCGCCGAGCGCCGAACTGCTCGACAAGTTCGGGCTGGTCGGCAAGGGCCCTGTGCTGGGCCTCTGTCCCGGCGCCGAATATGGCCCGGCCAAGCGTTGGCCGGCCGAGAAGTTCGCTGGACTCGCGCGCCTCGCCCATGGTCGCGGCTATCGCGTCCGGCTCTTCGGTGGGCCGAAGGACAGGGCGATCACGGCCGAGATCGCGGACAAGGCCGGCGTGCCTGTCGATGACCTTGCCGGCCGCACCTCGCTCGTCGAGGCCGCGACGCTGCTTTCGGCGTGTGACGTCGTCGTCTCCAACGATTCGGGCCTGATGCACGTCGCTGGCGCGCTCGATCGTCCGCTCGTCGTCCTTTATGGCTCGAGCTCGGAAAAAATGACGCCGCCCACGGCGCCCAATGCCGAGGTCGTTTCGCTCGATCTCTCCTGCCGGCCCTGTCACAAGCGCGTCTGCCCGCTCGGGACGCTGGCCTGCCTCGAAGGTATTGATCCGGTGACGGTTTTCGCCGCGGTCAACCGTGTTGCCGACACGGCGCGGCGGGCGGGCAGTTCCATCGCCTGACGAGTTGCGCTATCCAACCGGCCCCCGACCGGCGAATATGCGCCGGCGGAACGAGTGATGCTGATGACGCTTCCTGCGAGAGACGGCCGCGATACGATCCTGGTCACCGGCGGCGCCGGTTTCATTGGCTCCAACATGGCGCGCGCGCTTGCGGCCGATGGCTGGCGGGTCGTCGTCGCGGACTGGTTCGGCACGGGCGGCAAGTGGAAGAACCTCGTCGATGTCGGGCTCGACGACATCATACGCCCCGAAACCACGCTCGGCTGGCTCGCGGCCAATCATCGCCGCGTCGAGGTCATCGTCCATCTTGGCGCGATCTCGGCGACGACCGAGCCGGATGTCGACCTGATCGTCGAGCGCAATATCCGCGCGACGCTCGATCTCTGGGCCTTCGCGGCCGAAAACGATCTGCGCCTGATCTATGCGTCGTCAGCGGCGACCTATGGCGGTGGCGAAGCTGGTTTCATCGATGAGCAGCACGCCGATTATCTCGCCCGCCTTCGCCCACTCAACGCCTATGGCTGGAGCAAGCTCGCCACGGACCGCCGCATCATGTCCGACGTCGGCGCGGGCCGGCCGACGCCGCCGCAATGGGCGGGGATGAAGTTCTTCAACGTCTATGGCCCGCATGAGGCGCACAAGGACGACATGCGATCGGTGATCCACAAGATCTATCCGATCGCCGCGGCCGGAGAGACGGTATCGCTCTTCCGCTCGCATGATCCCGACTATGAGGATGGCGGCCAGTTGCGCGATTTCGTGCATGTCGACGATTGCGTCGCCGTGATGCGCTGGCTGGTCGCTAGCCCCTCGATCAGCGGCATTTTCAATGTCGGCACCGGCCAGGCGCGCAGCTTCGCCGACCTCGCCCGCGCGGTGTTCGCGGCGCTCGGCCAGGAGCCGAAGATAGCCTATGTCGACATGCCGGAGCGGATCCGCAAAGGCTATCAGTACTTTACGGAGGCCGATATGTCGAAGCTCCGCGCCCGCGGCTATAATGCCGATTTTCTGTCGCTCGAAGAGGGTGTCCGCCGCTATGTGGATTTCCTGCGCGCGACTGACGACGCCGGTTGAAGCCGTGACCCAGCAGCCCGCCGCCTTTCTCGACCGCGACGGCGTCATCAATGTCGATGACGGCTATGTCTACAAGCCGGAAGCGCTCCGTTTCATCGACGGCGCGCCGGCGGCGATCCGCCGCCTGAACGAGGCCGGCTATCTCGTGATCGTCGTAACCAACCAGTCCGGCGTTGCGCGCGGCTACTATACCGAGGCCGAGATGGACGCCTTCCACGGCCATCTGCGCGCCGAGCTCGCAGGCCATGGCGCCCGCCTCGATGCGATCTATACCTGCCCCTATCACCCCGAGGCGACGATCCCCATCTATCGGCAGGATCATCCGGATCGGAAACCCAATCCCGGCATGATCCTGCGCGCCTTCGGCGATTTCCCGATCGACCGCGGGCGCTCCTTCCTGATCGGCGACAAGGACACGGATCTGATCGCCGCCATTGCGGCCGGAATTCCGGGTCACCTGTTTGCCGGCGGCAACCTTGACGATTTCCTCTCATCGGTGCTCTTAGCGACCGACGAATAGACGGAATGCACGGGACCACGATGCTGGATGAACGTCACACCGGGCGGGTCGCTGTCATAGGCGACGTCATGATCGACCGGTACATCACCGGCTCGGTCAATCGGATTTCGCCCGAAGCGCCCGTGCCGGTGCTGCTCCACAGCGCAGGGCGCGTCGTCGCCGGCGGCGCCGCCAATGTCGCCGCCAATGTGTCGGCGCTCGGCGCTCGGGTGCATCTTGTCGGGCTGGTCGGTGCCGATAACGAAGCGCGGGAACTGCGCGACGTTCTCGGTCAGCACGGTGTCACCAACCTCGCCGGCCTGGTCGTGGATCCCGCCAGACCAACGGTCACCAAGACCCGCGTCATGAGCGGACGACAGCAGATCGTGCGCATCGATGCCGAGAACACCAGCTTTCCTGGCACAGAGATCGAGGCGGAACTGGTCGAGGCCGGCAAGGTGGCGATTGCGGATGCCGATGTCGTCGTTCTCTCCGACTATGCGAAGGGCGTGCTGTCCGACCGCGTGATCACCGCTCTGATCACGGAAGCGCGGTCGCGCAACGTGCCGATCATCGTGGACCCGAAGCGCCGCACCTTCGAGGCCTATCGCGGCGCGACGCTCGTAACCCCCAATCGCAAGGAACTCTTCGAGGCGACCGGTCTGCCCGACGACACCGACGAGACGGCCGCTATCGCGGCAGCAGCTGCCGCCGGACAATTCGGTGGCGACGTGCTCGTGACGCGGGCCGAGAAGGGCATGACGCTCTGGCGCCAGGGTGGCGCGGTCACGCATGTTCCGGCCGAGGCACGCGAGGTTTTCGACGTCTCGGGCGCCGGCGACACGGCGCTGGCCGCCCTCGCCGTCTCGATCGCCGAGGGGCTGCCGGTCGAATCGGCCGTGGGTGTCGCCAATGCGGCGGCAGCGATCGCCGTCGGCAAGCTCGGCACCGCCGTAGTGACGCGCGCCGAACTGAACGCGGCCCTGAACCGTACGCCGCTCGCCGGTTTCGAGCCCGGCGCTCTGGCCGAGCGTGAGCGGGCGGCGCAGATCGTGCGGAACTGGCAGGCGCTGGGCGAGCGCGTCGTCTTCACCAATGGCTGCTTCGACCTCGTCCATCCCGGCCACATCGCGATCATCGAACTGGCGGCGAATGAAGGCGACCGGCTGGTTGTTGGCCTCAACACCGACTCGTCCGTCAAGCGCCTCAAGGGTCCCTCACGCCCGCTCCAGGATGAAATCGCGCGCGCACGCGTCATTGGAGCGCTGCGGGCCGTCGACCTCGTCGTGCTGTTCGAGGAGGATACGCCACTGGAAATCATCCAGACGCTGAAGCCGGACGTGCTGGTCAAGGGCGCCGACTATCAGGAGCACGAGGTGGTGGGCGCCGATTTCGTCAAGGCGCATGGCGGCCGGCTTGTGCTGGCGCCGATCGTTCCCGGCAGATCGACCAGCGCGCTGGTCAAGCTCGCGAAATCATGAAGACTCTCGGCGCGGCGCGGAACTGGGCCGTCGCGAAGGCGCTGCCGCTCTGGTCGTCCCATGGTCGCGACGGCGCGCTCTATCATGAACGCCTCGATTTCGAGCATCGCCCGGTGGCACTGCCGGCACGTCGGCTGATGGTTCAGGCGCGACAGATCGCGACCTTTTCGCGCGCGAGCCTCGCCGGCTGGCACGGAGCCGACGACGCGCACATGGCGGGCTGCCTCGCTTCTGTCGAAAGGCTCTATTTCCGCGCCGATGGCGGCGACGGCTGGGTCTTCTCGATCGATCCGGCAGGCCGGCCGGCCAATGCCACGCGCGACCTCTATGCCCATGCCTTTATCCTCTATGCGCTGGCCTGGAGCTTCCGCCAGACCGGCGATCCCGGCACGATCCGCCTTGCTGACAAGACGCTCGATTCGATCGACACGGTGCTTGCGGCACCGCTCGGCGGCTTTCTCGACGCCGCGCCGAGCACCGATCCGACCCGCCGGCAGAATCCGCATATGCACCTGCTCGAAGGGCTGCTCGCGCTCTATGAGGCGACTGGTTCCGAGCGCTATTTCGTCCGGGCGCAGGCTCTGGTCGGGCTGGCGCGGAGCCGCTTCATCGATCCCAGGAGCGGCGCCCTGCTCGAGGATTTCGGCCCCGACTGGCAACCGCTGAACCCCGCCGGCTCAAACCGGGTCGAACCCGGACATCTCTTTGAGTGGGCTTGGCTTTTCGAGGAGTATAACCGGCTCGGCGGCGACGTTCCGATCGGCATCGTCGACGGCCTCCTCGCCTTCGGCCTCAGGCACGGCCTTGACGGAGAGACCGGGCTGATCGTCGATGCAGTGAACGAGACTGGCGCCTGCACGGCGCGGACGGTGCGGTCCTGGCCGCATGCCGAGGGCGTCAAGGCGTTCGCTGCGGCCGCGAAGCGGGGTCAGCCGGGCGCGGCCGAGATGGCGGACTATCTGCTCGGCCGGCTGATGGATAGCTTCGCGCCGGATGAACTGCATGGCGGCTGGATCGATCGGCGCGGTGTCACAGGCGAGCCGCTGGTCGACCATATGCCGGCCAGCACGCTCTACCATATTGCAGGCGCGATCCTCGAGGCTGATTCCCTATTCGGATCAGATCGTTCCGCCTGATTCTTCGATCAGATTGACAAGTTCGTTCCAGACCCTGCCGGCCGCGTGCCCGGCGAGGCAGGGCGGTCCCTCGCCGAAATCCGGCTTGATCCGGCATTGCGTCTGTTCGCAGGGCGCGCAAGGCAGGCCAGCGACCAACTCGACGACATGCGGCCCGACGAGCCCAGTCAGGCCCGGATTGGTCGGGCCATAGAGCCCGACGGTCGGGATGCCGAAGGCGGCAGCGAGATGGCCGAGGCCGGTATCGACCGTCACCACGGCCGAGGCCGCGGCAATCCTCGGGATGATCGCGTCGAGGCCGGCCGGCGGCTCCAGATGGACGTGGTCCAGCCCGCGGGCGATCGCCTCCGCCCTGCCCGTCTCGACCTTGCCATGGGCGAAGAGGACGACGTCGCGGCCGGTCTCACCGGCGCGGGTTGCGATCGTGCGCCAGCCGTCAACGGTCCAGGTCTTCGTCTTCCAACTCGTGCCGTGGATGAGGACAACGCGTTGCCTTTGCGTTGCCCCTGCATTGCCTATGATTGCCTTTGGATCGAGTCCGGGTGCCGCCGGGCCCTCCGGCATGGGATAGCCGAGCGCGGCGGCGAACAGGCGGCGGATGCGGGTCGCCATGTGTTCGGTCTCGGGGATGTCGTGACCGACCGTATAGGCGAGCGTCGCCAGCCCTTCGCGGGCACTACCGCGGCCGAAGCCATGCCGGCTGGAGGCGCGGGCCAAGCGATCGACGAGGGCGCTTTTGACGAGCCCCTGCGCGTCGATCAGGATATCGTAATGTTCGGAGCGAAGGTCGGCGATCCGAGCCCTCGCCTCGGCGAAGGTGGCGCGCGGCGCCTTTTTCAGCCGGCGAATCGGGAGCGCGATGACCTTGCGGACGGCGGGGTGGAGGCGGGCGAGCGGCGCGAAGGCTTCGTCGACCACCCAGTCGATGGTGAGATCGGGAATGGCGCGCATGACATCGGTCAACGCCGGAAAGCTGTGGACGACGTCGCCGAGCGAGGAGAGTTTGACCAGGAGGACGCGCATGCCGATCCGCGAGGGCCGAAACGGCCGGACCATCGGAATGCCGCAAAGCGACTTCATCCGCAACCCGACAGATCGATTGACCGCCGCACCGCGACTTTTTACTAATAGTGAAATTCATTTCGGGAGAGTTCGATGACGCGTCTTGCGACCCTGCAATCCATGCTGCGCCAGGCCGGCGTCGATGCCGTCGCGCTCGGGCCGGGGCCGCATATGGCCTATATCGCCGACGTCCACCCGCATGCCGATGAGCGCCCCTGCCTGCTGGTCGCGACGCCGACCGGAGCTGCCTTCCTGATGCCGGCGCTGAACGCGGAGGAGATGCGCCGACAGACGGAGCTTCCCTTCTTCACCTGGGCGGACGAAGACGGCCCCGACGCCGCGCTCAAGGCGCTGGTCGAGTCGGTCGGCCTCAAGCAGGGCGCGAAGCTCGTGCAGGTCGACGAGACGATGCGCGCCGATTTCGCCCTCCTCTTCATCGAGATGCTCGGCGGGCCGCAATCGAAATTCGCGGCCGAGACGGTCGGGCGGATGCGCCTCTCCAAGGATGCGGCAGAAAAGGCCGAGATCCTGCGCAATGCCGAGATCGACGATCTCGCGATGGAAGCAGCTTTCGCCACGATCAAGCCCGGCGTGACCGAGCGCGAGATCGCCGAGGCCGCCAAGAATGTCTTCAAGGAATTCGGCGCGACGCCGCTCTTCACCATTGTGGGCGCCGGCGGCAACGGAGCCTTCCCGCATTATGCCACCGGCGACCAGGCCGTCGCCGAAGGCGATGCGATCGTGATCGATATCGGCGCGCGCTCCGGCGCCTTTTCGAGCGACCTGACCCGCATGGCCTATGTCGGCACGCCGAGCGCGGACTATTTGAAGGTGCACGCGGTCGTCGAAGCAGCCGTGCAGGCCGCCTGCGCCGCCGCCAAGCCCGGCGTGGCGGCCAGGGATGTCGACGCGGCCGCGCGCGGCGTGATCACGGCGGCCGGCTATGGCCCCTATTTCACCCACCGTACCGGCCACGGCCTCGGACTCGAAGGCCATGAGCCGCCCTACCTGACGGCGACGAGCGAGACGATCCTCGAAGAGGGCATGGTGTTCTCGATCGAACCCGGCATCTACCTGCCGGGCAAGTTTGGCATCCGCCTGGAGGAGATCGTGATTCTCGAAGCGGACGGACCGCGCATCGTCAGCCGCCTGCCGCGCGATGTCTTCGTCGCGCCCATCGAGGCCTGACGATGGGCGACGGCGTGGATGATCCCTTCACGCTCGAGATCATCGCCTCCTCGCTCTCCGCGGCGGCGGATGAGATGTTCGCCGTGCTGCGCAAGACGGCGATGAGCCCGATCATCTATGAGGTGCTCGATGTAGGCACGGGCATCACCGATGCCCATGGCGATCTGGTGAGTTCCGGTGCCGGCATCCCGACCTTTGTCGGCATGCTCGACAAGGCGGTGAAGGCGATCATCGCGCTGACGCCGGCCGACGAGATCCGGCCCGGCGATATCTTCGCCACCAACGATCCCTATTTCGGCGGCGTCACCCATCTGAACGACGTCGTCCTCGCCATGCCGGTCTTCGCCGAAGGCCGCCTGATCGCCTGGACGGCCAATGTCGGCCATTGGAGCGATATTGGCGGCGCGGTGCCTGGCTCGATGTGGACCGAGGCCTCCGACATCTTCGCCGAGGGGCTGCGCCTGCCGGCGATCAAGCTTTTTGATGCCGGCGAGCCGGTCAAGCCGGTCCTCGCCATCCTCAAGGTCAATTCGCGCCTGCCCGATTTTCTCGAAGGCGATCTCTGGGCATCGATTGCGAGCATCCGCAAGGGCGCCGAGCGGGTTGAACGCCTGGTCGCGACCTATGGCGCCGAAACGGTCGAACGGGCGATCTCGGCCCTCTACGACTATGCCGAGGCGCGCTCGCGCCAGGGTCTCGCCCTGCTGCCCAAGGGGCGGCTGACGGTCGAGGAGCAGCTCGACGACGGCACCATCTGGAAAGCGGCGATCGAAATCACCGACGATCGCTTCATCGTCGATCTACGCGACGCGCCGGACCAGCGCGCCCGGCCGACCAATCTGAGCCGCGACGGCGCCGTCATCGGTTGCCAGCTGGTGTTCAAGATGGTGGCGGCGCCGGACATGGTCTGCAATGCCGGGTCATTTCGCCCGCTCGAGGTGCTGACGCGGCCGGGCTCGGTGTTCGATCCCCTTCCGCCGGCACCGCAGGGCTTTTATTTCGAAACCCGCGTGCGGCTCTACGACATGCTCTGGCGGGCGCTCGCCGAGGCTTCGCCGGAGCGATTGCCGGCCGGTCACTTCGCCTCGATCTGCTCGATCGTCATCGCCGGTCGTCACCCCATCACCGATCGGAACTTCACCCTGGTCGAACCGCAGGTCGGCGGCTGGGGCGCGAGCGCGACCCGCGACGGCCTCAATGCGCAATTCTCGGCCGGCCATGGCGATACGTTCAACTGCCCGATCGAGATCGCCGAGGCACGCTATGGCCTCGACTACCAGACGCTCGCGCTGAACGACGAGCCGGGCGGCGCCGGGCTGCATCATGGCGGCAAGGGCATCGTCTCGGAATATGCCGTGCGCGGCCGCGATACGCAGCTCGGCGCAGGCTTCAGCCGCAGCGTGGTGCCCGTCTGGGGCCTGAATGGCGGGGAACCCGGCACCACCAACCGCGTCGAGCTGGTGCGCACGGACGGCAGCACAGAGCGCTACGCCGTGGTGAGCGCCCTCCCCGTCGCGCCTGGCGAGATCATCCGCATCACGACCGCCCAGGGCGGCGGCTGGGGCAAGGCGCCGGAATAGGCCTGTTCAGGCGATGGCGAGGTCAGGCGATGGCGGCCTGGCTCGGCGGCAGCTCGGCGATATGGATGCGGTTGCGGCCGGCGACCTTGGCGAGGTAGAGCGCGCTGTCGGCGCGGGCGTAAAGGCTGGAGACCGTATCGGATTCAAGCCCCGCCGCGATGCCGGCGGAGAAGCTGTATCTGAAATCCGGTCGTTCGGGGAACGGCATGGATGCGCGAACCACGGCCAGCATGCGCTCGGCGATCAGGTTGGCCTGTTCGATCGACGTGTTGGGCAGCACCAGCATGAACTCTTCGCCGCCGACACGGCCGAAACAATCGGTCCGGCGAATCTGCTGCTGGATGCGCCGGGCGAAATCGGTCAGCACCAGATCGCCGGTCAAATGGCCGAATCGATCATTGATCACCTTGAAATTATCGAGATCGAGGATCGCGACGCAGCCGAGCACCGTGCGGGGCTCCGCCGGCCGGTCCAGCATGTCGTCGATCCGCGCCATGACATAGCGACGGTTGGCGGCGCCGGTCAGGTCGTCCGTGTGGGCCGTCTTGATGGCGAAGTCGCGATCCTGGCGCACGGCGCGGTCTTCCGCCTTGAGCTCGGTAACGTCGCTCGCAATGCAGAGCATCCAGCCGTCGGCCTGCACGGTCTCCGTCATCCAGAACCACCGGCCATCGACCACGTCGGTCTCGAAGGCGCGAAACCCGGCCTTGCCGCGGCGTGCCTGCGTCGAGAATAGCCATGCCTCGAAATCGGGATTGCGAATGACGGTGCCCCGGCCGAGGAGGAAATTCCGCCGCATCAGCTCCGACCAGAGCGGCTCCTCGCCGAGCTCGACGAAGAAGGCCGATCGAAATGCCGGGTTCGCATAGCGAAGACGGTCAAACCCGTCATAGGCCGATACCAGAACCGGCGTGGTTTCGTAGATCTGGAAGAGTTTCGCGACGACTTCGTCCATAGAGTCTCATCGAAACGAGAGCCGAATACAGTGGCTACGGTCTACAGCGCATGCTGACAATTCAAATATTGTGCAGCCGCAAGTCAAGAGTGCAGCGCAAAATAAACCAACGTCAGCTGTAGGCTCTCGTTGCTTTCAACTCTCGATTGGAATAGGCGGCGAGAGCGCCCGGCGGTGCGATACGGCCGCAATCAGCACTACGGCCGCGCCGAACTGGTGCAGGAGCGCCAGGTCGATCGGGACGACCGTGAGCAGGGTCGAGACGCCGATGCCGGCCTGCACCAGGACCAGCGCCGCCAGATGGCGCGCGCGCCGCGCCGCACGCGACCGGCGCACCAGTTTCCAGGCCTGATAGGCGTGGACGAAGGAGCCGATCAGCAGCAGATAGGCCACCATGCGATGGTCGAACTGCACGGTCATCACATCCTCGAACACGCTGCGCCAGATCGGGTCGTAATCGTAGACGCGCGCCGGGATGATGGCGCCGTCCATCAGCGGCCAGGTGTTGTAGGTGAAGCCGGCATCGAGCCCGGCGACGAGCCCGCCTAAGAAGATCTGCAGGAAGACGATCACGATGAGCGCGGTCGCCATGCCCTTGAGCGGCAGGCTCGCGACGCGATCCTCGCCATCGTCGGCGGCAAGGCCACGCCGGATCCAGACCGTCGCCGCGAGAATGAAGCAGGCGAGGAGAAGATGGGTCGCCAGCCGGTATTGGCTGACGTCGACGCGGTTGACGAGGCCGCTCGCCACCATCCACCAGCCGACGGCGCCCTGCAGGCCGCCGAGCACGAACAGGCCGAGCAGCGGCGGCACGAGCTTGCGCTCGATCCGCCCCGTCAGCCAGAGCAGCACGAAGGGCACGAAGAAGACCACGCCGATCAGCCGGCCGAGCAGGCGATGCCCCCACTCCCACCAGAATATGCTCTTGAAGGCATCGAGCGTCATGCCCTTGTTCAGCATCTCATATTGCGGGATCTGCTGGTATTTCGCGAACTCCTCCTGCCATTCGGCGAGGTTGAGCGGCGGGATGACGCCGTGGATCGGCTTCCATTCGGTAATCGAAAGGCCGGAATTGGTGAGGCGCGTCGCGCCGCCGACGACGATCATCGCGACGATCATGACGATCACGGCGCCGAGCCAGACGCGGATCAGCGCGCGATCGCGGCGCCTGTCGCGCACGGGCGCCTTCGAGGCGGGCGCGCGGCTCGCGGGCGCTTTCGGGCTGGAGCCGGCCAATGAAACACCATCCGTCATCATCGCACCTCGATCTCACCCCGCCGCACGGGAATTATCGGCTGGCGCGCCCGCCGACAACCGGCAGGTCGTCGCAGGGGCGGGCGCGCCCGACCGTTTGCCGTCTTCGCACGAACAGGTTATGCCGACACATCGTCCCTTTTTGGGATGCGTCATCGCTTCGGAATGGAACTCGCATGCCCGAACGCCTCCGCAAATTCATCGGCATGGTCGCGCTCGTCGTTCTGGTCGTCGTCTATGCGCTGGTCGCCATGACGATCGCCGCCGCCAAGCTGCCGGGCACGCCCGGCTATGTGCAGGCGCTGTTCTACGTGATCGGCGGACTGCTCTGGATCGTGCCCGCCGGCGCGATCATCGCGTGGATGCAAAAGCCGCCCGCGCCGCGCTCCTAGCGCCACCGCCCGAGAGCCGGTGGAAGCCGGCCTCCAGCACATAGGGCAGGCCCGACAGGAAGAGATCGAGATAGCGGATCGACTGGTAGCGGCCGTTGATCGAGATGCGCGGCAAGGCCGTCAGGCGTTGGCCGCCGCCGGCGCGCAACACGCCCCGGCGCGTCGTGACCGCACTGGTGAAGCCGAGCTCGGCCGCCATGGCGAACTCCCGCTCACCTGCCGTCAGCGCCGAGCCATAGGGATAGGCGAAATGGCGCGGCCTTTCGCCGAGGATCGCGGCAATGCGCTCGCGGCTCTCGCGCATTTCGTCTCGGGCGCGGGCGGCATCGAGCCTAGCCAGCGCATAATGGCCCACCGTATGGGCGCCAATGGTGACGAGCGGATCGGCGGCGAGCCGGCTGATATCGGCCCAGTCCATCATCTCGCGATCGAGCATGGCGGCGATATCGACGCCGTGGCGGATCGCGATCGTGCTGACGGCACGGCGCTGCTCGTCTTCGTCCGCCGCGACCAGCGCGCAGATCAGCCGGTCGCAGGCGATGGCCTTCTCGGCCGACGTGCGGGCGGTGAGCGCGAGCCGCGCCCCTTCGATCGTCGCATCGATGCGGTCGTTCTGGGCAATGACGGCGCCGATGACGTCCCACCAGGGCGAGGCCTCGCGATCGACCAGCCCTGTCGCGACATAGACGGTGAACGGCGCCTCGAGCGCTTTGAGGACCGGATAGGCCTCGACGATATTGTTGCGATAGCCGTCATCGAAGGTGAGCACGGCGAAGCGCCGCGCCCGCCTGCCCTCCCCGAGCCGCCGCAGCGCCTCGTCCATGTCGACAATGTCGATGTCGCGCGCGCGGAGCCGCTCGACGACACTGCGCAGAAAATCCGGCGTGACTTCGAGATGGTCGTTCGGGCGGAAGCCGTCGCCGCGAGCCGGCCGGACGTGATGAAACATCAGGATCGCGCCGGCGCCCTCGGTCCGCGCGGAGAGCAGCCGATGCGCGCCGCTCCAGTAGAGCGCGTTCAGCCCCGCCTTGACGCCCAGACTTCTCAGACCCTGCATCGAGCGCCATCATCCACATCAAGCTACCGTATCGTCAGGCTCTTACGAACCCGACGTTTACACTAGGTTGATAGCACCGAAGAATTCGACGAAGGGGAGCAGCGCGGCATGGACGGGTCTGGAGCGAGCGAGGCCCGGCACGCACCGCCGCAGACGGCGCTCGACACGGACGCGATCGAGATCGGCGTGCATGAGCGGATGGGCGCGATCGAGGCGGAGTGGCGCAGAGCGGCCACTCTCTGGCCGATCTCGGTCTACCAGAATTTCGACTGGGTCGACTGCTGGGTGAGTACCGCGACGGGGCCGCAGCGGATCCGCCCGGCGCTCGTCACGCTGCGAATCGCGGGGCGGCTCGCCGCGATCCTCCCGCTCGGGATCGAGCGTGTCGGCCCGCTCCGTATCGCGCGCTTTCTCGGCGGCGAGCACGCCAATATCCGCATGCCGCTGTTCGACCCCGCCCTGTTCGCGCGGCTGGACGCCGAGGGCAGCGACCGCCTGCTTGGCCGGATCGCGCGGGCGATCAAGGGCATCGACCTCATTGATCTCGACGCCATGCCGGTGATGTGGGATGGCAGGCCGGTGCCGCTTGCCGCCCATCCCGTCGCCCGGCCGGCGCGGACCGATGTCGGGGCGATGGCGCTCGGCCCGGATTTCAAGGCCGTGCTGGCGGCCCATCACGGCGCCAGGAAGGCCAAGAAGCATCGCTGGCAGGTCAACGCGCTCGCCCCGGTCGGCGGCTACATGGTCCGCCGCGCGGCCGATGCAGACGAGGCGCTGGCGCTGCTCGACGCTTATTTCGCGCAGAAGGCCGCCTGGTTCCGCGCACAGGGCATCGCCGACAGTTTCGCCGAGCCGGGCGTGGCTGCATTCTTTCGCGCGCTCGTCGCGCGGCGCTGGCGGACCGGCGCGCCGATCATCGAACTCGACGCGGTGATCGTCGACGGCGCCGTGCAGGCGATCCTCGGCAGCGGCACGGAGCATGGCCGCCTGAGCGGCTATTTCCTCTCGGTCGCCAATACTGAATGGCGCCGCATCAGCCCCGGAGAATTGCTGATCCATGACGTCGTGGCGGCGAGCTGCACCCGCGGCCTCGCAATCCTCGATCTCGGCCGCGGCGACGAGCGCTACAAGACGTCATGGCTCGACCAGCGCGAGCCGCATGTGCGCGTACTTATCGGGGTGACGTGGCGCGGGCGGCTCGCCGTGGCGCTGTTCGGGCAGGCCGGACGGGTCGAGCGCGCGCTCCGCGGCAATCCGAGGCTCTGGGGCCTCGCCAAATCGCTCCGCCGACGCCTGGGCGGCCGGCGTACCGAGCCGGCCGGCGCCGATTGATCAGGCCGCCTGCGTCTCCGGGTCGGGCTCGTCGGCGAGCGGCGGCATGTCGGCGATGAGCAGCATGATCTCGACCGGTGAGACGGCAGCCATCGCGGCATAGCCGGGCAGCGCCGCCGGTTCCGCCTCGTCGGCATCCGCCACCACCACCACGGCGCCGGCGGTCGGCGCCAATGCACCCGCCATTTCACCTGCCGCATCGATCAGAATGTGATCATAGGTATGGTCGAGTGCGTCGAGGATGGTGGCGAAGCGCGGGCTCGCCGCCATGTCGCTCGAGAGCGTCGCCGTGCCGCGCGGGATGACATGGGCGCGCGAACGGCGATCGCGGAAGATCACTTCCGTGAAGGAAGCCGCGCCCGCGAACAGATCGAACAGGCCCGGTGTGATCTCGTCCACCATCGCCATCGCCTTGCCATCGGCGGCATCGGCATGGAGATCGACGAGGAGCACGCGGCTGCCGCGCCGCGAAAGCTGGCGGGCGAGTGCTACGGCTGCGAGCGGCCGGCTTGCGGCCTCGCTCTTCGCCGGCGCGAGAATGACGCGCTTCGCCTTCGCGGCCGTGATGCGATCGACGATGGCGCGCAGCGAATCGCGGTCGTCCACCGCCACCAGCCCCGCCAGCGACGGATCGGAGGGCACGGCGTGAAGCGGCGTCGGCGCCGTATCACTCCGGCCGCTGCGTTCACCCGATGGAAGCGGGGCCGGCGCCTGGGGCGATCCGTCGAACACGATGCGGCGCAGCGCACGGCCGCTCGCCAGTTCGCGCACGAGCACGAAGACGAGGGCGAGCAGCAGGAGCGCCGTGGTTGCCGCCGCAGTGATCGGAATCCGACGCGGGAAGGACGGTTCCAGCGGCGTCGCCGCGCGCGAGATCACGCGGGCATCGGCCGGGAGATAGTCGCCGGCCTGGCGCGATGTCGCCTCGCGATAGCGGCGCAGATAGGTTTCAAGCAGGTCGCGCTCGGCCGTCGCCTCGCGCTCCAGCGCGCGGAGCTGGACTTCGGCATCATTCGATTGGCCCGCCACGGTCTTGGCGCGGGCGAGATCGGCATTGATCTCGGCCTCGCTGGCGCGGGCTGTGGCGGCCTCCGCCTCGATGCTCTTCAGAATGCGGCCGGTCTCGCGCTTCACCTGAGCGTCGAGATCGGCGAGTTGCGCGTTCAGCTCGCGAATACGCGGATGCGCCGGCAACAGCGTCGCCGAAAGCTGCGCGATCTGGGCGCGCAGCGAGACCTGCTGTTCGAGCAGCCGCTGGATCAGCGGCGAGCTGAGGACATCCGGCATGTCGAAGGCCGTATCGTTGGAGAGGCCCTTGCGTACGGTCGCGGCCTTCGCTTCCGCCGCGGCGCGAACCGCCTGCACGCGGGCGAGCTCGGCGTTGAGGTCGGTCAGCTTCTGCTGCGAGAGCGACTGGTTGTTGTTCTGCCCGCCGAGGAAGAGATCGCTGCCGGTGCGGAACGTCTCAACCTTGGCCTCGGCATCTGTGACCTTGACGCGGAGATCGGCGATCTGCGCCTCCAGCCATGTCGTGGCGTCGGCATTGCTGGCTCGCTTGGCGTCGCGGTCCAGCGCCAGATACTGATCGGCCACCGCATTGGCGATGCGGGCGGCGAGCGCGGGATCGGACGAGGAGAAATCGATCGTGATGACGCGGGTCTTGTCGACCGAATAGACGGAGAGCCGGTCGGCGAAGCGCTGGAAGACGCGCTCATCCGTCGTCGCGGGACCCGACAGCGCGCCGATACCGAATCCGGCCAGCATCTGGTCGAACCGGCCGATCAGGGATGGCTGGTTGAATTCGGGCAGGTCGGCGAGGCCGAGCTGCTTCACGACCGTCTCGGCCAGATCGCGCGAACCGATGAGCTGCACCTGGCTCGCAACGCCCTCGGCATCGAGCAGCGCCCGCGCCTCCTCCGTGTCGCCGGCATTCTGCGTGATCGCGGATTCGCCCCGCTCGATCAACAGCTTGGCCTCGGCCGTATAGCGCGGCGTCACCAGGCTGAGCCCGAAGAAAAGCGCGATGGCGACGACCAGCACGAAGGCGACGAGCCACGGCAATGCGCGCCCGAGTGCGGCGAACAATGCGCGCATGTCGAGCTCGACATCGTCGATCTCGCGTGGCCGGCCGTCCGTCATGATGGCGAGAATCCTGTTTCCAACAGCGCCATCATGGAAAGTCAGGGTAACCGGCACGTTAATTTTCGGGCCGGGCCGGTCATATTCATGAATCGAAACAGTGGGTCAGCGCTCGCGCTTTACGCGGCATTAACCATGAGCGGCGACAGTCCGCTCACTGCTTCACCCCGATCGGGAACGCCTGACCGATGCGTTTCTTCCTCCTCGCTTTGACGCTGATCGCGACCGCCCTCCTCGGCGGCTGCACGAGCAGCTATCCGCCGCCGGACCCGGCAACGTACAAGGCACTCGTCGCGCCCTATCGCCTCGACAGCGGCGACCGGCTGCGCGTGGTCGTCTTCGGCCAGGCGGACTTGACCAACAGCTATACGATCGACCAGGCCGGCATGATCTCCATGCCGCTGGTCGGCACGGTGGCGGCGCGCGGCCGCACCACGCAGGAGATAGAGGCCGATATCGCGACCAAGTTGCGCGGCGGCTATGTGCGCAATCCCGATGTCTCGGTCGAGGTCGATCGCTACCGCCCCTTCTTCATCATGGGCGAGGTCACGAGCGCCGGCCAATATCCCTATGTCACCGGCATGACCGTGCAGACGGCGGTCGCGATCGCCGGCGGCTTCACGCCGCGCGCCCAGAAATCCGATGTCGACGTGACGCGCCAGGTGAACGGCAAGGTCATGACCGTCCGCCTGCTACCCACCCAGCCGGTCTATCCCGGCGATACGCTCAACGTGCGCGAACGTCTGTTCTGATCCTATGGCCCCATCCCCTTCTTCCGTCGCAGTGCCGGAGCGGGGCCTTCGGATCGTGCACTGCTTCCGCTCGCCGGTCGGCGGCATCTTCCGCCATGTGCGCGATCTCGCGCTGGCGCAGATCGCCGACGGCCACAGCGTCGGCATCGTCTGCGACTCGTCGACGGGCGGTGCCCGCGAGGAGGACCTGTTTCGAGAGATCGCGCCGCTTCTTCCCCTCGGCCTCAACCGGGTGCCGATGAAGCGGCAGATCTCGCCAACCGATTTCGTCGCCCTGATGCGCGTCTTCCGCAGCATCAAGGCTCTCAATCCCGATGTCATCCATACGCATGGCGCCAAGGGCGGCGTGTATGGACGAATGATCGGCACGTTCTTGCGGGTCTCTGGTAGTCGCGTGGCCCGCATCTATTGTCCGCATGGCGGCAGCCTGCACTACGATCCGCGTTCGCATTCGGGTCGCGTCTTCTTCGCGCTCGAACGGCTGATGGAGCGGATCACCGACGCCTTCGTCTTCGTCAGCCGCTACGAGGCCGATGCCTATGCGGCAAAGGTCGGCCGGCCGACCAAGCCCTGGCGCATCGCGCCGAACGGCATCCGGCCCGAGGAATTCGTGCCCGTGCGGGAAAACGCCGACGCGGCTGATTTCCTCTATATCGGCATGATGCGCGACCTGAAGGGGCCGGACCTCTTCATCGACGCGCTCGCGCGGCTTCGCGACCAGCGCGGCGTCGCGCCAACGGCCGAGATCGTCGGCGACGGGCCGGACAAGCCGCGCTACGTCGCGAAGGCCGAGCGGCTCGGCCTTTCTGCGACCACGCGCTTCCACGATGCGATGCCGGCCCGCGCCGCGTTCGCGACGGCACGCATCGTCGTGGTGCCGTCCCGCGCGGAATCGATGCCCTATATCGTGCTGGAGGCGATCGCGGCCGGCCGCCCGCTCGTCGCCACGCGCGTCGGCGGCATTCCCGAGATTTTCGACGCGGCCGCGGACAGGCTGGTGCGGCCGGGCGACGAACCGGCGCTCGCCGAAGCGATGGCGGCGCTCCTCGACGACCCGGAACGGGCGCAAATGGAGGCCGAGGCGCTACGTGCATCGATCGAGCCTCGCTTCTCGGTCGAGGCCATGGCGGCCAATGTCGCCGGGCTTTATAGCGCGAGCCTCGCCCGCTGACATTCCCTTGCGCCTGCAAAGCTTTGTTAGGCGTCGGCTGCTAGCCTGCCGGCGTTTATCAGCTCTGGTCGGCTCAATCGCGGTTCATGACGGCTCGCACGCCCTCGCCCCTCGGCGACTCCGACAAGGAGGACGCCCTCAGCGCCGAGGCACGCGCCATTGCCGCGCGCCTGTCGGGGCGCGCGATCGCGCCGGGCTTTGTCACCGGCACGGTGCAGGCGACCGAATTCATCGCGCTCGCGTTGATCGGCTCGTTCCTCCTCGCCTTGGCGAGCCGGTCGGCGCCGCTCGGCTGGAGCGAGATTCTGGCCGTGATCGGCGCGCCCTTCGTCGCGGTGATCGCGATCCGCGCGCGCGGCGGCTACCGCGTGACGGCATTGGCCGATCCCGTTGCAACGCTGACGCGCGTGCTGTTCGGTTGGGGCGCCGTGGTGATCGGCGTGGCGGCGGCCAGCTTCTTCCTCGCACCAACCGAAACGCCGCTCCGCGGCACGCTCGGGCTGTTCCTGGTCGCCGGATTCCTGTTCCTGATCGCCGAGCGCGCCATCATCGCCACCATCGTGCGTGCCCTGATCCGCCAGGGGCGGCTGGAACGGCGCGCCGTGATCATTGGCGGTGGTGCCGAGGCGGAAGCGCTGGTCCAGGCCATCGCCGCCGAACCCAAGGGCGGCATCCGCGTCTGCGGCCTGTTCGATGATCGCGGCGGCGCGCGCTCGCCCGACGAGATGCTGGGCTACCCCAAACTCGGCACCGTCGCCGATCTCGTCGCCTTCGCGCGCCTCGCCGGCATCGACCTGCTGATCGTGTCGCTGCCGGTGAATGCCGAGGCGCGATTGCTCGAAGTGCTGAAAGCGCTCTGGGTACTGCCGGCCGATATTCGCCTCTCCGCGCTCGGCAGCCGCCTGCGCTTCCGCCCGCGCGCCTATTCCTATATCGGCTCGATCCCGTTTCTCGATCTCGCCGACCAGCCGATCACGGGCTGGAACGCACTGGCGAAGCGGATCTTCGATGTCGTCTTCGCCACGATCGGGCTGGTGGTGCTGTCGCCGCTGCTCCTCCTCACAGCCATCCTCATCAAGATCGACAGTCCCGGCCCCGTCCTCTTCCGCCAGAAGCGCTATGGCTTCAACAATGAGGTGATCGAGGTCCTGAAGTTTCGGTCGATCTACGAGCATCTGAGCGACCCCGGCGCGAAGGTCGCCGTCACGCGCGGCGATCCCCGCGTCACGCGGATCGGCCGCTTCATCCGGCGCAGCTCGATCGACGAGCTGCCGCAACTCGTCAATGTACTCAGGGGCGAATTGTCACTTGTCGGGCCGCGACCGCATGCCGTCAACGCGCATACCGACGATGCGCCCTGGGACGATGTCGTCGACGGCTATTTCGCCCGCCACAAGGTCAAGCCCGGCATGACGGGCTGGGCGCAGATCAATGGCTGGCGCGGCGAGGTCGACGTGCCGGAGAAGATCCGCCGGCGCGTGGAATACGACCTCGAATATATCGATCGCTGGTCGATCGCGTTCGATCTCTACATCCTGCTCATGACCCCGCTCCGCCTCGTCAGGACGGAGAACGCATATTGAGAACGAGCATGCCCGTCTCCGGCCTGCCCATGCGGGCGATCGCCAACATGGTGATCGGCGTGCTCGTCTTCCTCTCCGCCTTCGTCATGTTCGAGCCGGCCCCGTCGGACCTGCTGCTCTGCCTGGTGGTGCTGATCTGGTCGTTCTGCGGGCTCAGGCTGACGCGGTCGGTCATGCCAATGGTCGTGCTGATGAGCCTCTATGTGGCCGGCGGCCTGCTCTCGTTTACGCAGCTCTCGGGCTTCCAGAAGCCGGTCACCTATATGGCGACCACGGCCTTTCTCGTCATTTCCTCAGTGTTCTACGCCGCGATCCTGCAGGACGACACCGAGCGGCGGATGCGGATCATCGAGCGCAGCTATGTCGCCTCGGCGATCATCTGCGCGCTAATCGGCATATTGGCCTATTTCGGCGCCCTGCCCCGCTCGGACCTGTTCACGCTCTATGATCGCGCCAAGGGCGCCTTCAAGGACCCGAACGTGTTCGGCCCGTTCCTGGTGCTGCCGCTGGTCGTGCTCACCCGCGCCGTGCTGACGACGCCGCTGATCCGCTCGGGCTGGCGCGTGCCGGGCATATTGATCCTGCTCGCGGGCATCTTCCTGTCGTTCTCGCGCGCCGCCTGGGGCATGGCGGTGCTCGCCCTCGTCATCATCGCGCTCCTCGCCTTCGTGACGGAATTCCGCCCGAGCCGGCGGCTGCGCATGCTGGGCGTGGTGGCGGCCGGGCTCGTCGTCGTCGCGCTGCTGCTCGCCATCGCGATCTCGATCCCCGCCGTGCAGGAGATCTTCGTCCAGCGCTTCAAGCTGGTGCAGGATTACGACGCCGCGCGGCTCGGCCGGTTCGAGCGCCATATCATCGGCTTCTTCCTGATCCAGGAGCACCCGCTCGGCATCGGGCCGTTCCAGTTCGGCCTCGCCATGGGCGAAGACGAGCACAATATGTGGCTGAAGGGCTTCACGGTCTATGGCTGGCTCGGCGGCTTCGCCTATATCGGCCTCGTCGTCTGGACGCTCGCGATCGCGACGCCGCTGATCTGGCACCGCCACCCCTGGACGCCGTTCCTCCAGAGCGTCTATGCGGTCTATCTCGGCCATCTGCTGATCCACAACGTGATCGACAACGACCATTGGCGCCATCTCTTCCTGATCTATGGCGTGCTCTGGGGCGCCTATGCCGTTGAGCGGCGCATCGGCGCCGGCGCACGAGGCGAGGCCACGGCACGGCCGGCCGTTCCGGCACCGCTCATCGTCGGCCCCGTTGCCCTGCCCCGCACGCCGCTGGCGCCGCGCCCCAGCACTTAGAAAACTATTCCAGCCTTCCGTGCATCCCTAACCCGCCTCGCGCATTGATCCAGACAATAAAAGCGAGAGGGAGAAGACCAATGCTACAGGAACAGCCGCAGCAGACCCGCAGCCTCGACATTCCCCGCGATATCGACGCGCCCTGGATCGACGAGATCGACAGCGCCTCCGGGGCACCGCGCCGTACGGTCGAAGCGCTGCGGATCGAGCGTGGATGGAGCCAGTGCGAGCTGGCCGGGCGGGCCGGATTGCTGCCCGACCATCTGCGCGCCATCGAGCTCGGCATGGAGCCGACACTGCCCGAGCGGCAGATGATCGCCGACGCGCTCGGCGTCGATGTCGCCAGCATCGCCTGACACCCGATTGAGGACATGGGAGCCGGCCCAGAGGCCGGTCCCGGGGAGCCGGCCCAGAGGCCGGTCCCGGCCGTGCGGACCCAAGCCGATTTGATGTTCCGCACGGCGGAGTCCTGCCCCGTGTTGGAGATGAACGGGGGGAGAGAAGAGGACGGAACGATGACTCACATGCTGATGACGCGTCCGCTTGCCAAACGTCGTGGCAATTCGCTCTTTGACCACGAACTCGAGGACATGATGGACGCGAAGGTCGCCGGCGGGGTCGCGCCGCTGACGGCGGCACGGGCCTATCGCGGCCTGTCGATCGCGCGGTTGGCGCAGCAATCCGGCATCCCCGCGAGTCGTATCCTCGCCATCGAACAGGGCCTGATCCGGCCCGGCGAACATATTGGCAAGCTGTCGCAGGCGCTCAACATACCGCCGGCCCTGATCGACAGGGGCTAGAGCATTTCCAAACGAAGCGGGCCCCGGTTCGCGTGAAGGAAGCGCGACAAGTCAAATAGATAGATCATTTCGTCGTTTCCATGAAACGATGAAATGATCTAGGGCGCCGGCTGGCGCGGATGCTCGATCGGCATGCGAAGGCGGAACTCCGTCCGCTCGCTGTCCGAGACGACATCCAGCACGCCACCATGGGCCTTGGCGATTTCCGAGGCGATATAGAGTCCGAGGCCGAGGCCCTGAAGGTTGCGGCGAATCTCGCTGCGGAAGAAGGGCTGGAACAGCCTCTCCATCGCCGCGGGCGGGATCGGCTCGCCGACATTGATCACCGCGAGCTCGAAATCATCGGCGATCGTCGCGGCGCGGACCCTGACCGGCGCCCCGGCATCGCCATGCGTCAACGCATTGGCGAGCAGGTTGGCGAAGAGCTGGGCGAGCCGCGCGGGATCGTTGGACACCGGCCGTTCGATCGCGAATTCGGCGTGGATCTCACGATCGGGATGTCCGGCGCGCAGTTCGTCGACGACTTGGCCGAGCACGGCGGGAAGATCCGTGTTCACGGTCCGCTGGACGATGATGCCGCCCGCCAGCCGCCCGCGCGCGAGATCGAGCACATTGTCGATCAGCCCGGACATGCGGCCCACGGTCGCCTTCATCAAGCCGAGGATCGTATCGACCTTCTCCTGCGGCGGGTTCTTCATCAGCATGCGCGTGCCGGCATCGATCGCGGCGAGCGGGCTGCGCAGATCATGGCCGAGCACGGCGATGAACTGCTCGCGCAGCTCCGCATTGCGCCGCTCCGCCTCGACCAGCGCATTGCTGGCCGCGAGCCGCTCGATCGCATCGAGATGGTAGGCGATCAATTCGGCGAACAATTTGAACATGCCGACGATCTCGGGCGAGCTCACCTTGGCCGGACGGGGATCGATCGCGCAGAGCGTGCCGAAGAAGCGGCCATCCGGCAGGACGATCGGCATGGAGACATAGCTCTGCAGGCCGTAGAGCCGGGGCGTCGGGTGGGAGCAATAGACCGGGTCGGTGGCGACATGGTCGATGACCACCGCCTCGCCAGTGCCGCGCACCTCGCGGCAGAGCGTCGTCCGCACATCGAGCTCGCCGCCCGGGACCAGCCCGAACGCGATATCGTCCTTCACGCTGCAGGCGATCCAACGATCCTCGGTGACCCGGGTGATCGCGGCGAATCCCATGCCCGTCGCCCGGCAGACCACGTCGAGAAGCGTCGGGACGACTGCGATGCTGGCGACAGCGGCGATATCGGCGGAGAAATCCTCACTGGGCATTCTGAAATTCCGGCAGCAATGTTCGTGTCGCTCAAGTGCCTGTCGGTCGACATGCGGGAGCAATAGCGCTGATCGCCGCGTTGACCGTGCCTCGCGCCCGACAAGACGGAAATTCCGCCGGGCCCCGAAAGCCGGTGCGCTCGATTCGCGCGGCTCGCCGGCATTGCATGTCGCCAGTGACTCGACAGGAAATGTGCCGGTAAAGATGATGAGATGGTCGGAGCGACAGGATTTGAACCTGCGACCCCTTGTCCCCCAGACAAGTGCGCTACCAGGCTGCGCCACGCTCCGTCCGAAAACGGAAGACCACTCATATAGCTTCCAGGAGCCGAGGCCCCGCGCGGCCCCCGGCCGCGCCCCTCGGCGGCAGGACCGTCGAGGAATGCGCCGCTGTTAGCACGGTTGCCGCGGGCTTGTCACCGGCAATCTCGGTGTCATCCACCGATGTGCGCGTCTATCGCGCCTGATCGAGGATTCGCTTGCATTCGAGAAGGTCGGCCAGGGCTGCGCGCAGCGTGCGAATATCGTCATGCGAGAGCGCAGGACCAGTTGGTTGCGGCGCGACATGGGCCGGCTGCCGCTGCGATGGGGAGAGATTCGCCCGCTCGACGACGGGATGGGGATCGGTCTCGCGCGGGATCGGCACCGGTCGAGTGGACGTGAGCGAGGGCTCGCGCCGGTCCTCGAACGTTGCATGCCGGCTCGGTTCCTCGGCACGGATCGCGCCGCGCACCCTGTCGGGCGGGGCCGGCGTCTCGGCAACCAGCGGCGGCAGGTAGTCGTCGGCCGATTCGGGTTCGTCCGGTGGCGCCGCCGGCAGGCGGGAGACGAGCGAGACGGCCGGTTCCGGCGCCAGTCGTCCCCGCGTCGCCGGCTCGACGGGCCGCGGCTCGGCCCGCACCGCCGGCGCAGGCCCCGCATCGCGGCGCCTGTCGAGAAATTCGGGCTCGCGATGATGCGCATCACCCCGCCCCGGCGGATCAAAGAGCGGGTCGCGCCGCGCGCCGCGTGGCTCGGGAGCGCGTGGCGCAATCGCGAAATCATCGCCATCCTCGTCGGCGAGGATGCCATCGGGAACCGCATCAAGGAGGGTGTCGTCGTCGCCATCGACGGGCACGGGATCGAGGCTCGCGCCCTGCCCCGCCGCCACGACATGGCGCGGCCCCTGTTCCTTCAGGATGCGCTGCACGCCCTTGATCGTATAGCCTTCGCCATAGAGCAGCTTGCGGATACCGCGCAGCAATTCGACATCGTCGGGGCGGTAATAGCGGCGGCCACCGCCGCGCTTCATCGGACGGATTTGCGTGAAGCGGGTTTCCCAGAAGCGCAAGACATGCTGAGGCAGGTCGAGTTCCTCGGCCACCTCGCTGATCGTCCGGAACGCGTCAGGACCCTTTGACAAGGGCTTGCCCTCAGTCACTCAGAACCGCGCACGGCCCCGGCAAACCGTCACCAGGCGTCGCGGTCACGCATCTTCCTCATCGGAATCATGGCCGTTTGGAACAAGCGAGCCATTGATCCGCTGCTTCAGAACATTGCTGGGCTTGAATACCATCACGCGGCGAGGCGAAATCGGTACCTCTTCGCCGGTCTTCGGGTTGCGGCCGATCCGCTCGCCCTTGGAGCGAACGAGAAACGAGCCGAACGAAGACAACTTCACGGACTCGCCGCGGACGATACACGCGCTGATTTCATCCAGGACGAGTTCGACAAGCTCAGCAGACTCCGTCCGAGACAAGCCGACCTTCTGGTAGACCGCCTCGCACAGATCGGCGCGCGTCACCGTCTTGCCTGTCATGGTCTTTTTCCCAATCTTTTTGCTAGGCTAAAGTCCTGTTGCTCCCCTGACACAAGCCTATTGCCAGACCTCGGGGCGGTCAACGTCCTTCATCGTAACGCGCGGGAATTTCAGGCGTTTCCTACCAGCGCAGCAGCGCCGAACCCCATGTAAATCCGCCGCCCATCGCTTCGAGCAGCACGAGGTCGCCCCGCTTGATCCGCCCGTCGTCGCGCGCGACCGAAAGGGCGAGCGGAATCGACGCCGCCGAAGTGTTGCCGTGGACCGCGACGGTCCGCACAACTTTCTCGCTTGCTATGCCGAGCTTGCGCGCGCTGCCATCGATGATGCGGATATTCGCCTGGTGCGGAACGAACCAGTCGACGTCCTGGGCGGTATAGCCGGTGGCGCTGAAGGCGTCCTCGATCACGTCGGTGATCATGCCGACGGCATGCTTGAAGACCTCGCGGCCCTCCATGCGGAGATGGCCGACCGTGCCCGTCGAGGACGGGCCGCCATCGACATAGAGCTTTTCGCGATGATTGCCGTCGGAGCGCAGATGCGTCGTGAGCACGCCGCGATCCTCGCGCGTGCCGTCCTGCACCGAGGCGCCGAGGATCACGGCACCCGCGCCATCGCCGAACAGCACGCAGGTCGAGCGGTCGGTCCAGTCGAGGATACGCGAGAAGGTCTCGGCGCCGATGATAAGAATGCGCTTGGCCTGGCTCGCGCGGATATAGGCGTCGGCCGTCGACAGCGCGAAGACGAAGCCGGAGCAGACCGCATGCAGGTCGAAAGCGGCGCCGTGCAGCATGCCGAGCTTGCGCTGGACCGTCACGGCCGTCGCGGGAAAGGTGTCGTCGGGCGTGGCGGTCGCGACGAGGATCATGTCGATCTCGCCGATCGTGAGACCGGCATCGGCAAGGGCGGCCTTGGCGGCAGCCGTCGCCAGATCAGAAGTAAACTCGCCTTCGGCGGCGATGTGCCGCTCGCTGATGCCGGTGCGCTGGACGATCCACTCATCCGACGTATCCACCATCGTGGCGAGTTCGAAATTGGTCAGGGTCTTCTCGGGAAGATAGCTCCCGCAGCCGAGAACCACCGAACGGATAAAACTCACGGAGCACCTTCATTCACGATTTCGGCCACCTCGCGGACGAAGCCCGCCCGGTGATAATCGCCGAGATCCTGGCTAATTTTGGCCAGCAACCCGTTGCGGGCCATGCTGTAGCCGACTTCGACGGCATTGGCGAAGCCTTCGCCATCCGTGCCGCCATGGCTCTTGATGACAATGCCGTTCAGCCCGAGCAGCACGGCACCATTCGAGGCGCGCGGATCGAGCTTCTGGCGCAATTCCTTGAACGCGCCCTGCGCGAAGAAATAGCCGATGCGCCCGAGCAGCGTGCGCCCCATGGCGTCACGGAGATAAGACCCGATCTGCCGGGCGGTTCCCTCGGCCGTCTTCAGCGCGATATTGCCGGCAAAGGCCTCGGTCACTACGACATCGACCGTTCCCCGGCCGATATCATCGCCCTCGACGAAGCCGACATATTCGAGATGGTCGAGATTGGCTTCCTTGAGGATCTGTCCGGCGACGCGGACCTCCTCGAGGCCCTTCATCTCTTCGACGCCGATATTGAGCAGGCCGACCGTGGGACGCTCGACATCGAGCAGCGCCCGCGCCATCGCACCGCCCATCATGGCGAAGTCGATCAGTTGCTGCGCATCGGCGTTGATGGTCGCGCCGACATCGAGCACGACGCTTTCCCCGCGCATGGTCGGCCAGAGTGCTGCCAGCGCCGGGCGCTCGATGCCCGCCATGGTGCGCAGGCAGAATTTCGACATCGCCATCAGCGCGCCGGTATTGCCGGCCGAGAGAGCGACGTCCGCCTCGCCCTTCTTCACCGCCTCCAGCGCGCGCCACATGCTCGATTTCCAGCGGCCCTTGCGCAGCGCCTGACTCGGCTTGTCGTCCATCTGGACGGTGACTTCGCAATGGGTGAAGGTCGAGACGGCCTTGAGGCGCGGGTAATTGTCGAGCAGGGGCAGCACCGCCTGCTCGTCACCGAAGAGCTGGAACGTCAGTTCGGGCCGACGGACCAGCGCAATATCTGCGCCGGCGAGAACGGTCGAAGGCCCGTTGTCGCCGCCCATGGCGTCGATCGCTATCTTAACCATTCCGCCCTTTCAGCGCTTCAACGCCACCGGCCGTTCCAACAGCGCCGCGATTACGGCGGTGGAAAATACCGAATTCGGCCTGCCTGACAACAAATGTTTCGCCAGCCGCGCCGGCGACGGCCTTGTGGCTATCACTTCTGCCTCAGGCTCGACAATGCGGCAAACGGCGATCCCTCTTCCTCATCGTGCGTTCCGAGACCTTTCGGCAGCTCGGCGCCGGGTGCGCGCGGGTAGGGATCGAGCGCCAGCGCGAGCTGCTCGGTGACGATCGCCCCGAGATCGATCGTATGGCCGACCAGTTCGTCCGGCGGATCATCCTCGTCGAACACGACGATGACCTCGGCCTCGGCGACCGTCTTGGGGTCCTTCGCCATCGCCTCGGGCGGCAGGAAGGTGAGCGTGAAGGGCTGGTCGATATGCTCGGGAACCGGCTCCACGGTGACGACGCAGGCCTGCACGGCATCGGCGCGCAGCCGCCCCTCGATCTTCAGCCCGACCCGGCGCCAGGTTTCGATCGCCAGATCGGCCTCCAGCGCGGTCAGTTCGAGGATGCCGAATTCCTTGGCGATCGCGCGCCGCTCCTCCGCATCGGCAACCAGGTGCTCGTTCGTGCGGCCACGGCCGAGCCGGGCAATATCGACGATGCGGGAAAAGGGAATGCTGCTCATCACGCGGCCTCCGATGCCGTGTTGGACCGAATCGCGGGGAAATCGATCCGCCCGGCGCGAATCACATCGATCGGCTGGGCCGCGAGCGCCACCGTAGCGGCTTCGACATAGGCCGCCATCCGTCCTGCCGAGCCCGCCGGGTCACCTTCGGGAAATATGTTCCGGGCGATCGCCGCCTCCAGCGCCGCGCCGTCGCCGGCCGCGAGCGCCGCGTCATAGGCGCTGACGCGGCCATAAAACACCTCGGCCATCTTTTTCAGCTTCTTCGGCACCGATATGTCGCCCACGCCCATTTCGCGCAGCGCGCCGTCCATGTCCTTGAGAAAAATGTCGAATACGGCCTGACCGAGTCGCCGATCGGCATCGCTCTCGGTCTTCAACCGGTAGAAGAGCAGGAAATCATGCAGGACGATCATGTCATAGCGGCCGTCGAGCGTGTCGGGTACGAGCCAATCGGCGTAGAAGGCCGGTTGCCGCGACTGCGCCACGATCGCGCCGTAAAGCGAATATGCAATAGATTCGTTCCTGCGGCTGCGGGTGAAGAAGCGTCGGAACATTTCTGCCGATCTCCAGATTGGACAGCAAAGGGCTAGGCCAGAGGCGAACCGTCCCCGGCTCCAGATGGTACTGCCTGCTGCCCTTGCAAGGAAGATTGCCACGAGCCCTAGCGCAGGCTAGGGAGATTGCCAACCCGATGAAGTGGGCCAGGAGAATGCAATGCCTTTCGGCGTAACGGATCAGCGGTTTGGCGGCAGCGCGCGGGCGCGTCGCATCACGGTGGGCATGCTGGCCGTATTCGCGTTAGTTCCCCTGGCGGGTTGCCTGAAGTCCAACACCTTCGGCGGGCTGAACGAGACCTATCACGCCGGCTATGTCGCCTCCAGCATGGCGCTCGAGCAGGTGCCGGTCGGCGCCAGCCGCGATCAGGTGCTGATCGTGCTCGGCTCGCCCTCAACGACAGCCGATTTCGGCGGCGAGGTGTTCTACTACATCAGCCAGACGCGCAAGCGCACCATGGCCTTCCAGCGCCAGAAGATCGTCGACCAGCGCATCCTGGCCGTCTATTTCGACAAGAACCAGACCGTGGCCCGAATCGCCAATTACGGCCTGAAGGACGGCAAGGTGTTCGACTTCATCACCCAGACGACGCCGACCAGCGGCACCGACCAGGGCTTCCTCGAGCAGGTGCTGACGGGAACGATGGCCATGGGCGGCGGCAATCCGTTCGGCGGATAATCGAGGCCGCCCTCGCCTCTCAGCAAAAAGCCCGGTGCGACCGCACCGGGCTTTCTTTTTTCAAGGCTCAGCCTCGCCCGCTCAGTGGGCGAGCACGGCGAGCAGCAGCAGGGCCACGATGTTGGTGATCTTGATCGCGGGATTGACGGCCGGACCGGCCGTGTCCTTGTAGGGATCGCCGACGGTATCGCCCGTCACCGATGCCTTGTGCGCTTCCGAACCCTTCATGTGGCGAACGCCATTCGCATCGACGAAACCATCCTCGAACGACTTCTTCGCATTGTCCCAGGCGCCGCCGCCCGAGGTCATCGAGATGGCGACGAAGAGGCCGGTGACGATAACGCCGAGCAGCATGGCGCCGACGGCCGAGAAGGCCTCGCTCGGCCCCGCGATCCACTTGATCACGAAGAAGACGACGATCGGCGCGAGCACCGGCAGCAGCGAGGGAATCACCATCTCCTTGATCGCCGCTTTGGTCAGCAGGTCGACCGCCTTGCCGTAATCCGGCTTGTCGGTGCCGGCCATGATGCCCGGCTTCGCACGGAACTGGCGCCGGACCTCTTCCACGATCGCGCCGGCGGCGCGGCCGACGGCGGTCATGGTGATGCCGCCGAAAATGTAGGGAATGAGGCCGCCGAGCAGCAGCCCGACCACGACATAGGGATTGGAGAGCGTGAAATCGGGGACGATGCCCCTGAAATACTGGAAGCTGGTCGAGCCTTCCTTGTTGGCCTCGCTGATGAAGTAGGTCAGGTCGTAATTATAGGCGGCGAACAGCACCAGCGCGCCGAGACCGGCCGAACCGATGGCATAGCCCTTGGTCACGGCCTTGGTGGTGTTGCCGACCGCGTCGAGCGCATCGGTCGCGTGACGCACCTCCTTGGGTAGGCCCGCCATTTCGGCGATGCCGCCGGCATTGTCCGTGACGGGGCCGAAGGCATCGAGCGCCACGACCATGCCGGCGAGGCCGAGCATGGTCGAGACGGCGATCGCCGTACCGAACAGGCCGGCGAAGCTGTAGGTCGAGACGATGCCGGCGACGATCACCAGAGTCGGCAGCGCGGTCGCCTCCAGCGAGACGGCGAGGCCCTGGATCACATTGGTGCCGTGGCCGGTCACCGAGGCCTGCGAGATCGAGCGCACCGGGCGATAGCCGATGCCGGTATAATATTCGGTGATCCAGACGATCAGCCCGGTCACCGCCAGGCCGACGAGGCCGCAATAGAACAGGTTCAGCCCGGTGATGGTGAAGCCTGCCGCCGTGCCGATCTCGCCCCAGCCGACGAGCAGCTGCGTTGCGACGGCGAGGCCGATGATGGAGAGCAGTGCCGAGGCGATGAAGCCCTTGTAGAGCGCGCCCATGATCGACTGGTTGGCGCCGAGCTTGACGAAGAAGGTGCCGGCGATCGAGGTAATGATGCAGGCCGCGCCGATACCGAGCGGATAGAGCATGATCGACCCGAAATTGGGCGAGGTGGCGAAGAAGATCGCGGCGAGCACCATGGTCGCGACCACGGTGACGACATAGGTCTCGAACAGATCCGCCGCCATGCCGGCGCAGTCACCGACATTGTCGCCGACATTATCGGCGATGGTGGCCGGATTGCGCGGATCATCCTCCGGGATTCCCGCCTCGACCTTGCCGACGAGATCGCCGCCGACATCGGCGCCCTTGGTGAAAATGCCGCCGCCGAGACGGGCGAAGATCGAGATCAGCGAGGCGCCGAAGCCGAGCGCGACCAGCGCGTTGATCACCGTGCGGTCATCCGGGCTGTAGCCGGCGAACTGGGTCAAGATGAGATAGTAGACCGCGACGCCGAGCAAAGCGAGGCCGGCCACCAGCATGCCGGTGATGGCGCCCGACTTGAAGGCGATGGCGAGGCCGGCCGCGAGGCTCTTGGTCGCCGCCTGCGCCGTCCGCACATTGGCGCGCACGGAGACGTTCATGCCGATGAAGCCGGCGAGGCCCGACAGGATGGCGCCGATGGCAAAGCCGATCGCCACCGTCAGCGACAGCAGCCATACGAGGATCGCGAATATGACGATGCCGACGACGGCGATCGTCATGTATTGCCGCCTCAGATAGGCGCTCGCACCCTCCCGGATCGCCGCGGCGATCTCCTGCATGCGCGCGGAACCGGCATCGGCGGCGAGTACGTCGCGTGTCGCCCAGGCGCCATAGGCCAAGGCCAGCAAGGCGCACAGAATGATCAAGTAAATCACGTCTCTCTTCCCCTCCTCTTGCCGGCGTCGTTTCAAACGCCCCGGATTTCGCCCTATGACGAACCAGAACGCCGCGCCGGCTGTCCGTGCGGCGGGAAAGCAACGTTCCTCCCGGCTCTCCCCCCGTTGAACGAGTTGAGGACGGGTTGAGGCGGCGGTCAAGCACTAGCTTGCCGGCGCCACGCCATTTTGACTTGGGAGGATCAAGAAACGCGCGGTCGGTCTGTTTGCCGGCGGACTCAGAGGGCTTCCGGCACGGCGCCACGGCGCAGCAGCGCCGTCCAAGCGAGCACGATGAGGCAGACGATGACAACCGGGAAGACGATCGCGTTGATGAAGGCCCAGCCGGGACCGTTGATCAATGTGCCGGCAAAGAACGACGCGACCGCGGAAGAGGCGAAGACGAGAAAATCGTTGAGGCCCTGCACCCTGCCCTTTTCCTCCGGCCGGTAGGTTTCCGTCAGCATCGCAGTCGCGCCGATGAAGCCGAAATTCCAGCCGAGGCCGAGCAGAACGAGCGCGATCCAGAAATGGCTGAGCGACAGACCCGAGATCGCGACGACGGCGCAAGCCGTCAGCAGCGCCATGCCGGCGATGACGATCCGGTCCTTGCCGAAACGCACGATCAGCTTGCCGGTGAAGAAGCTCGGCCCGAACATGGCGAGCACATGCCACTGGATGCCGAGCGCGGCATTGCTCTGGCTGAGGCCGCAGCCGACCATGGCGAGCGGCGCCGCCGTCATCACGAAGGTCATGAGCGCATAGGAGCAGATGCCGCACAGGACCGCCGCCACGAAGCGAGGCTGGCGCGCGATCTCGGCGAGCGGACGTCCGCGCAATTGAGCGCCATCCCGGGCTCTGCGCGGCGGGGCGATATTGCGCAGCCGGCTGACGATCGTCGAGGCGACGAGCGCCAGCACCGATATTGCGAGGAAGCCACCGGCAAACGGGATCGGCTGGAACAGATCGCGCGTGAAGATCGCGGTCTGCGGGCCGATGACGGCGGAGAGAACACCGCCGCCCATGACGAGCGCCAGCGCCCGCGTCCGGGCAACCTCACTGCCGCCATCGACGGCGGCGAAGCGATATTGCTGATTGAAGGCGGCCGAGACGCCGATCAGCAGCAACGCGCCGGCGAAGAGCCAGAACAGGTCTTGCAGCAGCGCGTAGGTCGCAAGCAAGCCGCCGAGCGCCGCCGGCATGGCGCCGATGACAAAACCCCAGCGACGGCCGACCCGGCTCATCAGCGTGGCGGCGGGGATCGTCGCGAGCGCGGAACCGACCGTCAGCGCCGTGACCGGCATGGTCGCGAGCGATTTGTCGGCGCCGAGCAGATAAGCGCCGGAGAGGCCGCCCAGCGTGATGGCGACCGGCATGATCGCGCCGCCAAAGGCCGTCGCCGCTGTCAGCACGAATGCGTTCCGGCGGACGGCCTGATCGGCTAGACTGGAATTATTATCCACGAATTCGGCCCCATCGAGCAAATCGAGAATCGATTTCTTGCCCTCAGGGGACGTTTTTATCAGAAGTGGTCGTGCGAGGCGCGGCCGAGATGCAGCGGCGTGCCGTCGCGCCCAAGGGCTGCTGGCGGGGCCGAGCCCTCGACGATTCGCCCGATGACCGCGACCGGAACACCGGCGGCGATCGCCTCGGCCTCATAGGCATCGAGCCGCTCCGGCGGGATGATGGCGAGGATCTCATAATCGTCGCCGCCGGTCAGCACGCTGGTGAGCGCGGCTTCATCGGCTTCGACCAGATGCCGCGCGGCATCCGACAGCGGCACCGCCGCTGCCTCGACCAGGGCGGAGACGTTCGAGGCGCGGGTGATATGGCCGAGATCGCCCATCAGCCCATCGGAAACATCGAGCGCGGCGCGGGCATGGCGGCGGACGGCACCCGCCAGCGCCAGGCGCGGGCGGGGGTGCAGATAGCGGTCGAGCAGGTGCGCGGCGCCCGCTCCGGCCGGCGCACCGTCAAGCGCGCCGAGCCTGAGTCGAAGGCCGAGCGCAGCGTCGCCGATCGTGCCCGACACCACGATCGCATCGCCGGGACGCGCCCCCAGGCGGCGCACCATGCCGCCGGAGGGTACCTCGCCGATCGCGGTAATGGAGAGCACGAGGCCGCTCGGCGCCTTCACGGTGTCGCCGCCCAGAAGCGCGATGCCATAGGTGAGCTGGTCCTGGCCGAGCGCGGCGGAGAACGCCGCCATCCAGTCCTCGGTCCAGTCCGCGGGGAGCGCGAGACCGAGCAGATAGCCGATCGGCGTGGCGCCCTTGGCCGCGAGATCGGAGAGGTTCACCCGGAGCGCCTTGCGTGCGATCGAGGCGGGCGGATCATCGGGGAAGAAATGGATACCGGCGGCGACCATGTCCTTGGTGAGGACGAGATCCATGCCCGGCGTTGGCGTGAAAGCGGCCGCGTCGTCGGTCAGGTTGAAGGCCGCCGGATCATCGGCGAGCGGACGGAGATATCGGGCGATCAGGTCGAATTCGCCCGGCCGCCCTGCCCGTTCCGTCATGTCAGGCCCGCTTGCCCGGATGTGCCGCTTCGGTGAATTCGTCCGGTCGCAGGCGCCGCGCGGCGGTGTCGAGCACGCCGTTCACCATGCGCTGCTCATCGCCCGGGCCGAAGAATGCGCGTGCGACATCGACATATTCGGTGATGATGACGCGCGCCGGCACGTCCTTGCGCCCGACGAGCTCATAGGTGCCGCAGCGCAGGATCGCGCGCAACGTCACGTCGATGCGGGTCAGCGGCCAGTCGGAAACCAGCGAAACATGGATCGCCGGATCGAGATTGCGCTGCTCGCGCACGACGCCCGCGATGATATCGCGGAAGAAGGCGGCGTCCGCATCGCGATACTGGTCGCCGTCCAGTTCCTTGCCGAGGCGGAAATTCTCGAATTCCGCCACGACTTCCGTAAGCGACGCTCCGCCGACGTCCATCTGGTAGAGAGCCTGGACCGCCGCGAGCCGCGCCGCACCGCGCTGATTGGCAGGTTTTACCTCGCGCGGCGCCGGCGCTTTGTCGGATGGCATCTCAGAGACCGAATTTCTTGCGGAGCGCGATCATGGCGAGCGCCGCCTCGGCCGCAGCACCACCCTTGTTCTTCTCCGAGATACGCGCGCGGGCATAGGCCTGCTCGTCATTCTCGACGGTCAGGATGCCGTTGCCGATCGCAAGCGCCTCGATGACGGCCATGTCCATGATGGCACGCGCGGATTCATTGGCGACGATGTCGTAATGCGTGGTCTCGCCACGAATGACGCAGCCGAGCACGACGAAGCCGTCATAATCCGCCTCGCCATCTTCCATGGCCGCAAGCGCCATGGAGAGCGCCGCCGGAATCTCGAGGACGCCGGGAACGGAAATGCGCTCCAGCGTCGCGCCGGCCTTCTCGATCGCGGTCTTGGCGCCGAGGAAGAGATCGTCGGAAATATCCTCGTAGAATCGGGCGTCGATGACGAGGAGATGCGGAGACGCGTCACTCATGGTGGAGGCTCTCTTAAACGGTGTGTGCCGGCTCGGAACGGGCGGCAGGTGAACCATGCGCGCCTAGGCGATGTAAAGCGAAAAGAGCGGCGCGGCGAACGTGCCACGCCTGCGATTATTGCATAGCGATCAGCCGGCTTCGTTCAGACGAGCGACATAGCGCGCCATCTGGTCGACTTCGAGATGAACCTTCTCGCCGGCCTGGCGCTTGCCCCAGGTCGTCACGTCCGGCAGCAGCGTGTGGGGGATAAGAAGCACGGAAAAGCGGTTGCCTTCCACCCAATTGACCGTGAGCGACGTGCCGTCGAGCGCGACCGAGCCCTTGGTGGCTATGAAGCGGGCGAGATTGGCCGGGGCCTCGAAGACGAAGCGCGTCGTCTCGCCGAGATCCTCGCGGCTGATGATGGTGGCGACGCCGTCGACATGGCCGGAGACCAGATGGCCGCCGAGCTCGTCGCCGATCTTCAGCGAGCGCTCGAGATTGATCTTCGTGCCCATGTCCCAGCCGCCGACCTCGGTCAGCGCCAGCGTCTCGGGCGCAGCCTCGACGTCGAACTTCGTGCCACCCTCGGGCTTCGGATTGACGGAGATCACGGTGAGGCACACACCGGCGCACGCAATCGACGCGCCGATCGCGATCGTCTCGGGATCATATTTGCTGTCGATCGTGACCTTGTTGACGTCGTTGCGGCGCTGAACGGCCTCGACCGTCCCGACGTCGGAAATGATACCCGTAAACATTCTCAACTCGTCCTTTCATAGCGAACCATGCGGTCATCGCCGAGCATGGCCTCTTCGATGATCCGGTAGCGCGGGCTGCGCTCGATCGCCGACAGCGCCCGTCCCGCCAGCGCGCGGACGCCATCGGGACCGACGACGACCGGCGCGCGGAACAGAACCACCTCGTCGGCGAGCCCCTGCCCGACCAGCGAGGCGGCGACGCGCGCGCCACCCTCGACCAGCAGACGCGTGATGCCGCGCTCGGCCAATGTCCTGAGCGCCGCCGGAAGATCGACACCACCAGAACCGAGCGGAGCAGAGATAATCTCTGCGCCAGCGGCCACAAGGGCGGATCGCGCCGCCTCCGGCGCCTCGGGGCCAGCGATCACCCAGAGGGGGATCTCGCCTGCGCCCTGCACCAGGGCCGATTGCGGGGAGAGGCGCAATTGCGTGTCCAGAACGACGCGGATCGGCGACAGGCTCTTCAGGCCCGGAACGCGCACGATCAGGCTCGGATCGGCCGCGAGCGCCGTGCCGATCCCGATCAGGGTCGCATCGGTCTCGATGCGCATCGCCTGCAGCCGGGCAAAGGCCTCCTTGCCGGAGACCAGCACGCGCTCGCCCGAACTGCGGCCGATCATGCCATCGGCGGAGACGGCGAGCTTGAGCGTGACGTGGGGCCGGCCGGCCTGCATGCGGGCGATGAAGCCCGCATGAACGCGCCGCGCCTCCTCGCCGAGAATGCCGGACGAGACCTGGAGCCCGGCGTCGCGCAGGCGCGCATGGCCAGCACCGCCGCGCTGTGGATCGGGATCGTCCATCGCGCTCACGACACGCTGGATGCCCGCCGCAACCAGCCGATCCGTGTCCGAGGCACCGTCCTCATGACGGATTGTGGGTTCGATTGACGTGTAGACCGTCGCGCCGCGCGCCGCTTCTCCGGCCTCGTCGAGCGCGATCGCGATGGCATGTCCGCTGGCGCCCGGCGGTGTCGCGCCGCGCCCGACGATGACGGGCACGCCCGTGTCGAAGCGCACGATCAGCACGCCCACGGCCGGCGCTGGAAAGGTCGAGCCGAGATGGCGGCGTCCAAGCCGCAGCGCCGCAGCCATAAGACGCCGATCCGTCTCGGGATCGGCGATCGTCGTCTCCGCTGCCGCCATGCGCTACCCCCGTCGCCCCATCCCGCACTCTAGCCTGCTTCGCGGACGCACGGAATTCATCGCCGGGTGCACGGCGCCACGGCCACCTTCAGCGCGGCTCGTCCTCGACGCCGTCCTGCGTCGAAAGCTCGTGCAGGACCGCCGAGAAATCCTTGGCCTCGCGGAAATTCCGGTAGACGGAGGCGAAGCGCACATAGGCAACATCGTCGAGGCCCTTCAGCCCCTCCATGACGAGCACGCCGATCTGCTCGGCCGTGATCTCGCTTTCGCCGCTCGATTCGAGCTGGCGGACGACGCCGTTCACCATGCGCTCGATCCGGTCCGGATCGACCGGCCGCTTCCGAAGCGCCACCTGGACCGACCGCATCAGCTTGTCGCGATCGAAAGGAACGCGCCGGCCGCTCTTCTTCAGAACGGTCAGTTCACGGAGCTGGATGCGCTCGAAGGTCGTGAAGCGACCGCCGCAGACCGAGCAGACGCGACGGCGCCGGATGGACGTATTGTCCTCCGACGGCCGCGAATCCTTGACCTGGGTGTCGTCGCTTCCGCAATAGGGACAGCGCATCGGCGGCCCCGACCCTACGAGTAGATCGGGAAGCGCGCGGTCAGAGCGTGGACACGCTCCTTGACCGAGGCTTCGACGAGCGGTGCCGATCCGTCTTCCGACTGCGATACCGCGCCGAGCACCTCGGCGATCAGGCGGCCGACCTCCTGGAATTCGGCAACGCCGAAGCCGCGCGTGGTGGCCGCCGGCGTGCCGAGTCGGATGCCCGAGGTCACGAACGGCTTCTCCGGATCATAGGGAATGCCGTTTTTGTTGCAGGTGAGGCCGGCGCGGACGAGCGCCTTCTCGGAGACGTTGCCCTTGACCTGCTTCGGCCGCAGGTCGACCAGCATGAGATGATTGTCGGTGCCGCCCGAGACGATGTCGAAGCCGGCGCTCTTCAGCGTTTCCGCAAGCGCACGCGCATTTTCCACCACGTTCTTCGCGTAGACCTTGAAGTCCGGGCGCAGCGCCTCGCCAAAGGCGACGGCCTTGGCGGCGATGACATGCATCAGCGGCCCGCCCTGGAGGCCGGGGAAAACGGCCGAGTTGATCTTCTTGGCGATCGCCTCGTCATTGGTCAGGATCATGCCGCCTCGCGGGCCGCGCAGCGACTTGTGCGTCGTCGTGGTCACCACATGGGCGTGCGGCAGCGGCGAGGGATGCTGGCCGCCGGCCACGAGACCGGCAAAATGCGCCATGTCGACCATGAGATAGGCGCCGACCGAATCGGCGATCTCGCGGAAGCGCTTGAAATCCCAGATGCGCGAATAGGCGGTGCCACCGGCGATGATCAGCTTCGGCTTCGCCTCCTCGGCAATGCGCTGGATCTCCTCATAGTCGAGCAACTGGTCGTCGCGGCGCACGCCATAGGGCGCCACCTTGAACCACTTGCCGGACATGTTGACCGAGGAGCCGTGCGTCAGGTGGCCGCCGGCCGCGAGATCGAGGCCCATGAACGTGTCGCCCGGCTGCAGCAGCGCGAGGAACACGGCCTGATTCATCTGGCTGCCGGAATTCGGCTGCACATTGGCGAATTCGCAGCCGAACAGCTTCTTGGCCCGCTCGATCGCCAGCGTCTCGGCGATATCGACGAACTCGCAGCCGCCATAATAGCGCTTGCCCGGATAACCCTCGGCATATTTGTTCGTCATGACCGAACCCTGCGCCTCGAGAACGGCGCGGGAGACAATGTTTTCCGAGGCGATCAGCTCGATCTCGTGCTGCTGGCGACCGAGCTCCTTGGCGATCGCGTCCGCGATCTCCGGGTCGGCCTCGGCGAGGCTCTTTGAGAAGAAGTCTGACGTCGAGGAGGCGCGTGCGGCGCTTTCGATCATGGACATGGGCGATCCGTCCTATGTGGTGGAACCGGGGGCGTCTTGAAGGCGGCGCGCCGCTCCGGATCGAGGCGGGAGTACCATATGGTGGGGTGCACGCCAACAAAAAGCACAGGGATAGGCGCTCAAAAACGGAAACGCCGCCCCGGACGAGCCGGAACGGCGCTGAAATCCGCCATGCGGCCCGCTTTACTGCAGCGCGATCTGACCGATGCCGTCGCGATTGTAGATGTCGTTGCGGAAATGGACGACGCCGTCGCTCATCGCCCAGGCGGTGACGTACTGGAAATAGACCGGCACTTCCGGCTTCACGGCGACATCCAGCGTCTCGCCGGTGCGGAACATGTCGTCGATGCGCTCGCGGGGCCAGGCGGGATCGTTCTGCAGCAGCCAGGCGATCACCTGGCGGATGTTCTGCACGCGCACGCAGCCCGACGAATCGAAGCGCTCTTCCGAGGCAAAGAGGCTCTTCTCCGGCGTATCGTGCATGTAGACTTCGTACTGGTTCAGGAAGTTGAGCTTGACCGTGCCCAGCGAATTGAACGAGCCCGGATCCTGCTTGAAGGTGTAGCCCTTGGTCGCCTGGTCCGTGGTCCAGTCGATCGCCGTCGGCGGCACTTCCTGACCCTGCGGATCGTAGATGCGGATGTGCTTCTTCTCCAGATAGTCGGGCTGCTTCTGCATCAGGGGAATCAGATCCTTCCTGATGATCGAGGCAGGGACGGTCCAGAACGGGTTGAAGCGGATCTGGTAGATCTTGCTGGCGAGGATCGGCGTCTCGCGCTCGATCCGGCCGACGACGGCGGTATGGCGCGACACGACGCGCGTGCCCTCGACGACCTCGACGGCAGCAGCCGGAATATTGACCATCACATAGCGATCGCCCAGGAAACCCGACATGGAGCGCAGGCGCACCAGATTGGTCTGCAACTGGCCGAGCCTGACGGCCGCCGTGATGTTCATCGCCACCACGGTCGAGCGGCCGAGCACGCCATCGGCCGGCAGGCCATGGCGGGCCTGGAAGCGGCGCACCGCCGCATCGACATAGGAATCATAGGTTTCGGACTGGCCGAGGCCATCGGCGAGATCGCCCGAGACGATCAGGCGCTGGCGCAGCACCACGACGCTCGGATCACGCATGCCGAGGCTGAGCTTCTTGTCGCCCGGGACGACCGGCCAGCCGCCGCGCGAGACGATATCGGTGTAGCGCTGGATGGCGAGTTCGACTGCCGCGGCGGTATCGGGCGAGAGAATCGGCGCCAGCGTGCGAACGGAAGCGGCGCCGCTCGATGCTGCGTCGAAGCCGTCCGACCACTGGTCGATGCTGCCCTGCAGCGCCTGCGCGATCGGGTCGTCACTGCCGGCCGCCATCGCCGCCAGCGGCATCGCGACCGTCGCCATCGCCGAGGCGGCGACCGTGCCCATGATCGATCGCAGCGCACCGCGCCGCGACATCGTCCGGTTGAGGAGTAGAGTTCTGTTGGATCCGCTCATCGCGACACGTCTCAAGGCTCGATCAATTCGGGAGCGTCGCGGCCAAGACCACGCCCCGCCTCACATGGCAACGACCATCCGGCCGCACCGCCCGTGGCGCGAATGACGGCTCCTCCACCGCTCCGCGCCCTACTCCCCTGCCCGCGGAGACTATACGGAAACGGCCAGGTCACCCCAGGTCGAAACGACCCAAGCCTTGGTTTTCACGGCAGTATGGCGCTTTCATGTCACGGTCCCGACGGCGGGCCGGACTGGCGCCATCCCGAGAATCGGGCAACAGGGTTACCGAAAGATTGACGCCGCCGATGATGCGCACCACCTCGCCGTGTCGCAGACGGGAACGCCGCCAGGACAGGACCGAAAGACCGAAATGACCACGCAATCCGACAACGCCGCCCAGCTTGCCTCGCCTTCCTACCGTCTGCCGGCGCTGGACCAGGACTTCCTGCTCGGTGATTCGATGCGCGGTGTCCGCTTCCTGCTCGAATATGCCAAGGCGGAGGAGGCGCTGCGCCGCTGGGGGGTGCGTTCGACTGTCGTCGTCTTTGGCTCGGCGCGCAGCCGCGAGGCGGGCTCGCATAATGGCCGGCGCTGGTATGAAGAGGCCCGCACCGTCGGGCGGATCGTGTCCGAGCGCGGCGGCGCCCTCATCAACAACGGCTCGTTTCGCGACAATGTGATCGCGACCGGCGGCGGCCCGGGCATCATGGAAGCTGCGAATCGCGGCGCCTGTGATGCCGGCGCCCCTTCCATCGGCTTCAACATCACCCTGAAGCACGAGCAGCAGCCCAACGCCTACTCGACCCCGGAACTGACGTTCCAGTTCCACTATTTCGCGATGCGCAAGATGCATCTCGCCATGCGCGCCAATGCGCTCATCGTGTTTCCCGGCGGCTTCGGCACCTTCGACGAACTGTTCGAGATCCTGACGCTGCGCCAGACCCAGAAGGCGCCGCCGATCCCGATCGTGCTGTTCGACCAGGCCTATTGGCGCCGCGTGATCAATTTCGACGCCCTTGTCGAGGAGGGCATGATCGATGCCTCGGAACTGAAGCTGTTCGATTTCGCCGAGGACGCGGAAGAGGTGTGGAGGCTGCTGGCCGCCGGCGGTGTCGGCCCGCATCGGGCCGGCACCTGACCGCGCCTGGCAGACGGCTCAGAACATCCGGTCCGCGATCATCTCGCCGATCGGCAGCGCCGAGGTCGCGGCCGGCGACGGTGCGTTCAGCACATGCAGCATGCGGTCGGTGTCGGCGAAGAGAAAGTCGTGCACCAGCGCCCCGTCGCGCAGCACGGCCTGCGCACGGATGCCGGCCGGATAGGGTTTGAGGTCGGCGACCGTCAGCGTCGGGCAATATTTGCGGCACTCTTCCAGATAGCCCGACTTTCGCAGCGAATTGCGCATTTCGGTCAGGCCCGAGCGCCAATTGGCCTTCAGCACCCGCCAGAACCCGGGAAAGGCCGCCATGTCGGCCATGTCGCGCAGATCGAGCGAGAAGCGCGGATAACCCTCGCGCGCCAGACCCAGCACCGCATTCGGGCCGACGGTGACGCGCCCGTCGATCATGCGCGTCAAGTGGATGCCGAGAAAGGGCAGGTCCGGATCGGGGATCGGGTAGATCAGATGACGGACAATCTGGTTGAGCGCGTCCGGCAGCACGTAATATTCGCCGCGGAAGGGTATGATGCGATGCGCGATATCGAGGCCGGCGAGCCGGGCGATCCGGTCCGATTGCAGGCCGGCGCAGGCGATGAGCCGTGCACCGAGGACAGCGCCCGCCGCCGTATCCACCTCGACTTGGCCCGGCGTCTCGCGAATGGCGGTCGCGGCCCGGCCGAGCGCGATCGTCGCGCCCTTGGCCCGCGCTTCCGTTACAAGCGCGCGGCAGATCTGGCGGTAATCGACGATCGCGGTCGATTCGACCAGAAGCGCGCCGAGGCCGACAATGGCGGGCTCGCGCTCGCCCAGTTCCGATGCAGAGAGGCGCTGGACAGCAATACCGTTCACGCCCGCGCGCACGGCGAGATCGCCCATGCGCGCCAGCTCGGCTTCGTTGGTGGCGACGAGGAGCTTGCCGCATTGGTCGAAGGGGATGTCGTGCTCGCGGCAGAATGCCTTGGTCGCCTCGGCGCCTTCGCGACAGAGCCGCGCTTTCAGGCTGCCCGGCGCATAATAGACGCCGGCATGAATGACGCCGCTATTGTGACCGGTCTGGTGCTGGCCGACCTGATCTTCCTTCTCGAGAAGGATGATGCGCGCATCGGGCTGGCGGCGCTGAAGCGCCCGCACGGTGGCGAGTCCCACGATCCCGCCGCCAATGACGATGAAGTCGTACACGCCGATCCCCTGCCCTGATGCCCAGCCGCACGCGGCAGCGTAGAATGGCAGAAGGCACTCCACCAGAGAGGAGACCGAGCGTTCAAGCCGGCTCACGACCGGGGCGGGTCGTCGCTCGGATCGTGTGCCGGCATGCGCGGATCAAACCGGGCGCGTTCGTTGCGCCCGGCGATCAGCGCTTCCGGCGGATCAGTAGCGCGCCTGACGGCGGAACTGCTCGGCGGTAGCAGCGGCCTGCGAGGCCGGAACCAGCACATAGCCACGCTGGCTCATGCAGCTCTCGGCGGCGCGGAGCGCGGCATTGTCGCCCGGCTGCTGCACGCAGGCGGCGCGATCGGCGGCGAACTGGTCGGCGAGCGCGGGGTTGGCGCGTCCACTCTGCCCATCCGTCCTGACCCAGGCGAGCGGCTCGTTATCGGTCATGCGCGGCGCGGGTGCCGTCGAATAACCGGGCGGCGGGCTGGTCTGACAGCCCGCGAGGCCGGCGGCGGCGGCGAGGACGATCAGGATCGGAAGGGAGTGCTTCATAGGGGCAATTTCTCTCGACTTGGCGCTTCGTATGAGCGTCAACGCCCGACGCAACGATTCGGCAACACGAAAAGTTTAGCAGCAACCGGCAGGCGAGGCGACCAACGCGGTGCGTATTCGTCCGCCGTGGCACAAAAGTGACGATCGGGCTCGACGTCCCGTACAAATGTCCGGCTAATCTGGCACGGGACAGGGGGGAAAGCATGACCACTTATGTCGCCCTGCTCTACAGCATCATCCTCGGCGGCGGCCGAAGGGTCGTCATGGCCGACCTCAAGGCCATGGCCAAGACGCTCGGCCTCGGCGCGCCGCGCACGCTGGTCGCGACCGGCAATCTCGTCTTCGAGGCCGAAGCGACGACGGAGCGCCGGATTGAGGACGCTCTGGAAGCACGCTTCGCGCAGACATTCGGCCGTCACGTCGACATCATCGTCCGCAGCGCCTCCGACTGGCATCGGCTTGTCGAGGCCAATCCCTTTCCCGAGGCATCGCGCACCATGCCGAGCCAGGTCATCGCGCGGGTCGGTCGGGCGCCAATCCGTCCCGATGCCCTCACCTTCCTGGAACCCTATGCGACGCAGGGCGAGCGCATTGCCATCGCGGGCGATGATCTCTGGGTGCATTTTCCCGCCCAGCCCAGCCAGTCACGCCTGCTCGGCGTCCTGACGCCGACACGGCTCGGCGGCGTCGGAACGCTGCGCAACTGGAACACGATCCGCGGGCTCGGCGCGCTGGCGGGCGCGCAGGCCACGGCCCATCCCGACGTGCAGAATTGATTCGTTCCCGCGCCGCAATTTGATATGATCCACCCATTGGCATTGCGGCGCCCGAGGCCCCGACGAACAGCCGATGTTGATGGGCCATGCGCGCCCCGATCGCCGGATGCGGCGTTTCAGGGAGGACACTCATGGCGCTGTCCAATGTCATTACCGGTTCAGACGCGGCGCGTCCGGCGCCAGCCGTGCGCCGCATCGACGACGGTGATCTTGCCGCCGCGCTTCGCGAGGGCTGGGAGGATTTCTCAGCCATGCCGAGCCATGCGGTGTTTCTGGTCCTGATCTATCCGGTCGTCGGCCTGCTGCTCGGCCGCCTGGTCTATGGCGCGGAAATCCTGCCGTTGCTCTTTCCGCTGATGGCGGGTTTCGCGCTGATCGGCCCCTTGGCTGCGCTCGGCCTCTACGAGCTGTCGCGGCGGCGTGAGCGTGGCCTCGATACGGCCGCCTATCATGCGCTGGCGATCCGGCATTCGCCGTCCTTCGGCGCGATCCTTGCGCTCGGCCTGATCCTGATGGTGGTGTTCCTGTGCTGGATCGCCGTTGCGCAATCGATCTATGTCGCCGCCTTCGGCTACGCGCCGGCCGCCTCGATCCCCGATTTCCTCGGCCGCGTCTTCGGCACGCCGCAGGGTCGCTGGATGATCCTCGTGGGCAACCTTGTCGGCTTCCTGTTCGCGCTCTTCGTCCTGACGGTCAGCGTCGTATCATTCCCGCTGCTGCTCGATCGCGACGTGGGCGCCGGCGTGGCGGTGCTGACGTCGATCCGCGCGGTCGCCGCCAATCCCGGGCCCATGGCGCTCTGGGGCCTGATCGTCGCGACCTCGCTCGTGCTCGGATCGATCCCGTTCTTCCTCGGACTCGCGATCGTCATGCCAGTGCTCGGCCACGCGACATGGCATCTCTATCGCAAGGTCGTGGTCTGAGGCCGCTCAGTCCGCCCGGCCGCCGCGCTTCTTCCATTCGGAGAGCGGCATGATGTCCGGCGGCTCGGCATTGGCGCGGACCCAGCTATCCACGACCCAGGCACGGCCCGACTTGATCTCGACGATCGTCGCCGTGTTGTGCGGATAGCGGCCATCGATCAGGAAGCCGCGATTGGCCGGCCGCCCGGCCCGGTGATGGACGAGCCAGCCGCGCGCATCGATCAGTTGCAGCAGCGTCGTCGTATTCTCGGTCTCGTCGACGCAGTCGATCTCGGAGAGCGGCGTGAACAGGGTGTAGACGTCCTTGGCGCCGTCATTCGACGTGCCGGTCTGGGCGCCGGCCTTGCGCTCATACCACTGGTCGGCCTTGGAAATCGCGGCGCGCTCGGCCTCGGGGCTCTTGCGCCCCGCCGCCAGGATCCGCTTCAACTGCACCATATCGCCGGACGAAAAGACGACGGGCGAGCGCATCTTGCAGCCGAAACCGTGGCAATAGCGGATCTTGGCCGGGGCGATCGTCTCGGCCGAGGCGGAAACCGGCGCGGCGGTGGCAAGGGCGATCATCGCGACGCCGAGCAATATCCTCAGATGCATGTCTTTCTCCGAATGGGCCGGCATCCTGAAGCATTCGGCCGTGACGCGAAACAGGGCGCGGCCCGGCTTCCACGGCGAAAGGGCGTCGCATGGCTCTTTTCGGCGGGATCAAGGCGGGTCGAAGGCTCTTTTATGTTGCGACGCAATATTGTAACGCAGCGCAATGTTGCTCTGCATCATGCGCAGGCCAGCCATGCGATTTTTCGGAGTGCTCAACTTCGATCATTTTCCATACATTCCAATCAACAAAGGGCGCCGGTCGAAAGACCCTCGGTTCGCCCAAGGTTTAGGAATGAAGGAAACGATCATGGCCGTGAATTTGTATGCTTCATACAAGAACTGGCGCAAATATCGTGAGACCTATAGCGAGTTGATGCGCCTTTCGAACCGCGAGCTCACCGATCTCGGTATTGTTCGCGCCGACGTCAATCGCGTCGCCCGGCAGGCTGCCGGTTACTGATTTCAAGAATTCGTCGGGGCACGAACCTCCTCCCTCGTTCCCTGCGATATGGCGGTAAGCGAACCTCCTCCCTCGCTGAACGCCTCCATAGAGAAACGCCCGTCGACCTCCTCCCCGACGGGCGTTTTTCATTTTGGGCCCTGCCCATCGGTCCGCCGGGTTGTCGGCGCACGCGCGGCGCCATAATGTCCGCGCCATGACACACAAGCCCATCCATATCGTCGGCGGCGGCCTCGCCGGTTCTGAAGCAGCCTGGCAGATCGCCCGCCGCGGCATTCCCGTCGTGCTGCATGAAATGCGCCCCGTGCGCGGCACCGACGCCCACAAGACCGACGGCCTCGCCGAACTGGTCTGCTCCAACTCCTTCCGCTCGGATGATGCCGACGCCAATGCCGTCGGGCTGCTGCATGCCGAGATGCGCATGGCGGATTCGCTGATCATGCGCACGGGCGATGCTCATCAGGTGCCGGCCGGCGGCGCGCTCGCCGTCGATCGCGAGGGCTTCTCGCAGGCCGTCACGAGCGCGCTCGAGGATCATCCGCTGGTGACGATCGAGCGGAGCGAGGTCGATGCGCTGCCGCCCGAGGATTGGGACAGCGTCATCATCGCGACCGGTCCCCTCACCTCGCCGGCCTTGTCCGATGCCATTCGCGGCCTGACCGGCGTCGATTCCCTCGCCTTCTTCGATGCCATCGCCCCGATCGTCTATTTCGATTCGATCGACATGGAGATCGCCTGGTTCCAGTCGCGCTACGACAAGGTCGGGCCGGGCGGCACGGGCGCCGATTACATCAACTGTCCGATGACGGAGGCCGAATATAACGCCTTCGTCGACGCGATCCTCGCCGGCGACAAGACCGACTTCAAGGAATGGGAAGCCTCGACGCCCTATTTCGACGGCTGCCTGCCGATCGAGATCATGGCCTCGCGCGGCCGCGAGACGCTGCGCTTCGGCCCGATGAAGCCCGTGGGGCTCACCAATCCGAAGGATCCGCTGGTCAAGCCCTATGCGATCGTCCAGCTCCGGCAGGATAATGCGCTCGGCACGCTCTACAACATCGTCGGTTTCCAGACGAAGCTGAAATATGGCGCGCAGACCGATGTGCTGCGCATGATCCCGGGCCTGCAGAACGCCCAATTCGCGCGGCTCGGCGGCCTGCACCGCAACACCTTCCTGAATTCGCCGGAGCTGCTCGATCCGACGCTTAGGTTGAAGGCGATGCCGCGCCTGCGCTTCGCAGGCCAGATCACGGGCTGCGAGGGCTATGTCGAATCGGCCTCGATCGGCCTGCTCGCGGGCCGCTTCGCCGCCGCCGAACGCCTCGGCGAGGCGCCGAGCCTGCCCCCGGCCACCACCGCCTTCGGCGCGCTGCTCGGCCATATCACCGGCGGCCACATAGCGGGCGAAGAGGGCGGCGTGCGCTCCTTCCAGCCGATGAACGTCAATTTCGGGCTGTTCCCGCCGGTCGAGGTCCCCAAGGTTCCCGGCAAGCGCCTGCGCGGACCGGAAAAGGCGCTGGCCAAGAAGCACGCGCTGACGGCCCGTGCCCGAGCGGACGCAGCGATCTGGCTGAACGGGACCACGCTTGCGGCCGCCGAATAGGCGTCGGACGCACGCTTCTCGCGCAATATTCCGAACTGTTCGAGACCAGGTTGCCGCCGGGCCAGCTATTTCGTAAGCTCAGATCGAGCCCGCCGATATTCGGCCGGCCCGATCTGAGGGTTGCGCAATGCTGCTCCCACGTGAATCGGTGTCGTTGTGAGCCGGACCTTCAATCTGGTCCTGATCAAGCCGTCGCATTATGACGATCGTGGGTATGTGATCCGATGGTATCGCTCGATGATCCCATCGAATTCTTTGGCGTCACTTTTCGGCCTCGCGGTCGACTGTGAAGCGCGCAAGATACTCGGCCCCGACACGACCATCGCCATCAGCGCGATCGACGAGACCAACACCCGCGTCGATCTCGGCGGCATCATCAAGAGCTTCCGCGACAACGGCAATTTCGGGCTTGTCGGCCTGATCGGTGTCCAGTCCAACCAGTATCCGCGCGCGCTCGACCTCGCCCGTCCGCTGCGCGCCGCCGGCATTCCCGTCGCGATCGGCGGCTTCCATGTCTCGGGCTGCCTCGCCATGCTGCCCGACCTTCATGTCGACCTGCAGGACGCGCTCGACCTCGGCGTATCGCTCTTTGCCGGCGAGGCGGAGGGCCGGCTCGACCAGGTTCTGATCGATGCGGCAGCGGGAACGCTGCATCCGCTCTACAACCACATGGCCGACCTGCCGAGCGTCGAGGGCACGCCGCCGCCCTATCTGCCGGCGAGCTATGTTTCGCGCACGCTAGGCGGCAATGCGAGCTTCGACGCCGGCCGCGGCTGCCCGTTCCAGTGCTCCTTCTGCACCATCATCAATGTCCAGGGCCGCAAGTCGCGCCGCCGTTCGCCCGACGATGTCGAGAAGCTGATCCGCGACAATCTGAGGGAAGGCATCCACAACTACTTCATCACCGACGACAATTTCGCCCGCAACAAGGACTGGGAGATCATCCTCGACCGGATCATCGCGCTGCGCGAGCGCGAGGGGCTGAAGATCGGCCTGATGATCCAGGTCGACACGCTCTGCCACAAGATCCCGAACTTCATCGAGAAATGCCGCCGCGCCGGCGTGTCGCGCGTCTTCATCGGGCTCGAGAACATCAATCCCGACAACCTGATGGCGGCGAAGAAGCGGCAGAACAAGATCACCGAATATCGCCGCATGCTGCTCGCCTGGAAGCACCAGGGCATCATCACCTATGCTGGCTATATCCTCGGCTTCCCGAGCGACACGCCCGAGACGATCCGGCGCGACATCGGCATCATCCAGCGCGAATTGCCGCTCGATATCCTCGAATTCTTCTTCCTGACGCCCCTGCCCGGCTCGGAGGATCACCAGACCCTCTTCCGCAAGGGCGTCCCCATGGATGCTGATCTCAACAAATACGATCTCGAACATGCCGTGACCGCCCATGAACGCATGAGCCAGACGGAGTGGGAGGGCATCTATCGCGACGCGTGGTCGCTCTATTACACGCCCGAGCACATGGTGACGGTCCTGCGCCGCGCCGCGGCGACCGGCGTGAAGACCTTCAGCATATTGAAGCTGCTGCTCTGGTTCTCGACCTCGGTCGAGCTGGAGGGCGTCCATCCGCTGCAGGGCGGCGTGCTGCGTTTCAAGGACAGGCTCGACCGGCGCCCGGGCCTGCCGATCGAGCCGGCGCTGCTGTTCTATCCGCGCGAGATCTGGTCGAGCATCGCACGGACCGCGCGGCTGCTTGGCCTCGGCTTCAAGCTCAACATGGCGCGCCGCAAGATCGAGGCCGACCCGAACCGCCGCGCCTATATGGACCAGGCGCTATCGCCGGTCGCCGATGACGAGACCGAGACGCTGGAAATCTTCAACCAGAACGACGCCGCCCGCGGCGCCGTCCGCCACGCGCACACTATCGACGTGCTGACGCACGGGGCGGCATAGGAAGCAGCGTTTCCGCAAGGGGCTTGGCGTCCGCAGGAATCTCGGCGTGTGCGGGCCGCCCTTCCCCTCTCCCGCTTGCGGGGGAGGCCGGGAGGGGGCTTGCAGGCAAGACTCTCGACGGGCTGCGCTCACCCGACCCGCCCCCCTCTCCAGCTCTCCCCCGCTGCGCGGGAGAGAGGGTAGGCTTGGCGTCTATGTCGGAAGTTCAGATCTTGCCGCGCCGGGCTGCGCGCCAGAGGGTCCATTGCGTGCGCCATTGCGGCCGGTCGAGCACGGTGCGGAACGGGTCGTAGTCGCGGCGGTCCATCTGTTTCAGCAGCGGCTCGACGAGCGCGACCGGCAGGAAGGCGGGTAGCAGAGCCGGGTCGGCTTCGGCGAGCAGGCGGCGCGCAATATCCAGATGACGGCGCGCAATCTGGCGCAGTTCGGTGAGCAGCCGCAGCAGTTCGGGCGTGGTGCGGCCGCTGAAGATATCGTCGGCCAGCACGCCATGCTTCGCCATCAGGTCGGCCGGCAGATAGAGCTGCTGTCGCCTGGCGTGGAAGGGCAGCGCCCGCATCAGTGCGGCGAGCGCCTGGGCCACGCCGGCATGGCCGGCGGCATCGGCGGTGCCCGGATCGCGACCGCCGGCCAGGATTACCGCGCCGCACTGGATCAGCGCCGAACTGGTTTCCCCGGCATAGCCTTCGAGATCGCCAAGACTGGGCATCGGGTCGTTGTAGAGATCGAAGATGCGCGCCGCGATCAGATTGTCGAAGGCGGCGCGCGGCAGATGGTTGAGGCCGATCGTCTCCAGCAGCGCCGCTGCGACCGGATGACCGGCTATCTCGCCACTGCCCTGCCCGGCGACCACGTCGCGCCACCATTGCAGGCGAATTTCGCCCGGCATCGGCTCGCTGACCAGTTCGCGGACGCGCGATATTTCGAGGTTGAAGGCATGGAGGGCGAAGAGATAGCGCCGCTTCTCCTCAGGCGCGAACAGATCGGCCCAGAACCGATCCGCATCATGGGCGCGAACCTCGTCGGCGCAGAAGGCAAACACATCCATGGGACGAGCCTCGGCTTCAGGACGTTGCATCGGTCGTCATGACGATGAGCGCCCTCTTCACTTCTCTTGACGCAGCCAGCCGAAGTCGGCCAGCGCGCGGGGCGATCTAGGAGAACGCGATCAGCGCGGCCGCCACGGGGCGGGCCTCGGAAAGCAGGATGTTGTAGGTCCTGATCGCCGGGCCGGTGCCCATGACCTCGACGCCGATGCCCTGCTCGCGCAGCGCCTGGCGCAGCGCGGCCGGTATGACCCCGATGTCGCGGCCACAGCCAATGACGAGCACGTCGATCTTGTCGGCTTCGGCGAAGACACGCGCCAGCGTCTGTTCGTCGATATCGGCGACACTCGCGAGCGGCCAGCCATAGATGCCGCTCGGCACCGAAAGCAGCGAGCCGGCATGCGACATGCCGGCAAAGCTGAAGGTGCCCTCACCATAGGCGTCGACCGGGGCCTGCAGCGGATTGTGCTGGTCACGAACCTCGACAGGCGGCCGCGAGAACAGCGCCATATCCGCCTATGCCTTCCCGGCCGCTTCCGCGTCCGCGTCCTGCTTCTTCGTCATCGTATCCTGACGAAGGCCGAAATAGATCAGGATTGGTGCCGCGACGCAGATCGAGGAGAAAATCGCCGCGATCACGCCGAAGATCATGGCGAGCGTGAAGGCCTGGATGACCTCGCCGCCGAAGAAATAGAGCGAGAGCAGCGCGATCAGGGTCGTCATCGTGGTGATGACGGTTCGGCCGAGCATGTCGTTGATGGCGCGGTCGATCAGGTCGCCAAGCGGGATCTTCTTGTATTTTCGCAGCGTTTCGCGAATTCGGTCATAGACCACGACGGTGTCGTTCAGCGAATAGCCGACCGTCGTCAGGATCGCAGCGAGCGAGGTCAGATTGAACTCGTGCTGCGTCACGACATAGAAGCCGAACGTCATCACGACCACGTTGGCGGCCGAGATGATACTGCCGGCCGCGAACTGCCATTCGAAGCGGAACCAGACATAGACCGCGATGGCCGCGAAGGTCACGATCATGGCGAGCGCGCCATTATAGGCGAGTTCGCCCGAGACACGCGGGCCGACAATGTCGATCCGGCGGAACTCCGCCTGATCGGTGAGCGCGGTGCGGATCTTGCCGATCGCCTCCTGCTGCGCCACCTCGCCGCCGGCCTGCTGGCCCATGCGGATCAGCACGTCATTGGCGGCGCCGATCGTCTGCACCTGCACGTCGCCGAGGCCGAGGCCACCCAGCGTCGAGCGGAGCTTGCCCAGATCCGGCTCGGCATCCTTGGTCTGGATCTCGATGACCGTGCCGCCGAGGAAGTCGATGCCGTAATTCGGGCCGATCGCGATGAACAGCACGATCGACATGATGGAGAGGAACGCCGCGATCGGGAACGTCCAGCGCCGCATGCGCATGAACGGGATCTTGGTGTTGTCGGGTACGAAGCGAAGATGGCGCATGGGTTTGGTCCTCGCTTCGCTCAGAGCGTGATCTTGGTCGGACGCCGCCAGCGAACCCACATCGCGACCAGGAGGCGCGTGAAGGTGAAGGCGGTGAACATGGTGGTGGCGACGCCGATGGCGTGCGTCACGGCGAAGCCGCGGATCGGACCGGAGCCGAGATAGAACAGCACGATGGCCGCGATCAGGGTGGTCACATTCGCGTCGAGAATGGTGCCGAGCGCGCGATGGAAGCCCGCATCGATCGATGCGATGGCCGATCGCCCTTGTCGGTACTCCTCTCGAATGCGCTCATAGATCAGCACGTTGGAATCCACCGCCGTGCCGACCGTGATGATCACGCCGGCGATACCGGGCAGAGACAGCGTGGCGCCGAGGATCGTCACGATCGAGAAGATCAGGATGACGTTCACGATCACGGCGATGTTAGCGATCCAGCCGAGCACGCCATAGGTCGCCACCATGAAAGCGCAGACGGCCACGGTCGCGATGATCGACGCGATCTTGCCGGCGCGAATGGAGTCGGCGCCGAGGCCCGGTCCGATGCTGCGTTCCTCGACGATGGTCAGCTTGGCGGGCAGCGAGCCGGCGCGCAGCAGGATCGCGAGGTCGTTGGCCGACTGGATCGAGAAGCTGCCGCTGATCTGGCCGGAGCCGCCGAGGATCGGCTCGCGGATGACGGGCGCCGAAATCACCTTGTCGTCGAGCACGATGGCGAAGGCGCGATTGACGTTCTTCTGCGTGACGTCGCCGAAGGTGCGCGCACCACCGGTCGTCAGGCGGAAGGAGACGACGGGCTCGTTGGAGCGCTGGTCGAAGGTGGCCTGCGCATCCGTCAGGTCTTCACCCGTCAGAAGCGGCGCCTCTTCCAGCACATAGGACGGACCGCCCGCCTCGACCGCCGGCACGACGATGGTGCCGGGCTTGCGCGTCTGGTCGGTCTGGCCAGGGGGAAGCGTGCTGTCGACGAGATGGAAAGTCAGCTGCGCCGTCTGACCGACGAGGCTCTTCAGGCGTTCGGGATCACCGAGGCCCGGCGCCTCGACGAGGATGCGATCCTCGCCCTGGCGCTGGATCGACGGCTCGACCGTGCCGAGCTGGTCGACGCGGCGGGCGATGACCTCGATCGACTGGTCGACGATCGAGCGCACGCGCTGGGCAAGCCCGGCGTCGGTATAGGTCATCTGGACGAGCCCATCCGAGCCGACATTCAGGTCGAACTCATTGATGGCCGTGCCGCCCAGAACGGAATTGGTCAGCGGATTACGCAGCGGATCGAGGCGCTTACGCACTTCGTCGAGCTGCGTCAGGTCGCGAATGCGGAGCTGGACGCCCTGGCCCTGCACGCCGAGGCCGGAATAGCCGATGCGCGGCTCTTCCAGCATCGCCTTGCGGATTTCACCCACCAGCGTGCGCAGGCGCTTCTGCACATAGTCCTGCTTATCCACCTCGTAGAGGAGATAGGCGCCACCCTGGAGATCCAGGCCGAGCACCATTTGCCGCTTGGGCACCCAGCTCGGCCAGGAATCGACGGTTTCCTTGGAGAAAAGATTGGGAAGAGCGAGCAGGATCCCGACGAGCACGGTGCCCAGGATCGCGATCATCTTCCAGCGGGTGAAGTGCAGCATGGAAACCGTTCCAGTCGCTTTCGGCCGTTCGATCGGCCGTTATTTGGAGAGAAGGATTATTCGCCTTCCTTGACCGGCTCGCCCTTCGAGCGAACATCGGCAATCGCTGCACGAGAGACGCGCACACGCACGCCTTCGGCGACTTCGAGAAGGACTTCGGACTCGTCGACAACCTTGTTGATCTTGCCGATGAGGCCACCGGTCAGGACGATCGTGTCGCCGCGGCGCACGTTCTTGATCATTTCCTGGTGCTGCTTCGCCTTCTGGCGCTGCGGGCGAATCATCAGGAACCACATGATCGCGAAAACGAAGATGAAGGGGACGAACTGGATCAGAAGGTCCGTGCCACCTGGCGCGGCGCCGGCTGCCTGGGCAAAGGCGGGAGTAATGAACATCGTCTAGGTCCTATGGTCAGCAGAGCCCGTTCGGGCTCGTCGGTAAAAGCGCGTCGTTTGGCGCCGGCCCTCACACATAGGCAGAGACTACGGCTCACGAAACGGCGCGGACTATAGCGGCGCCGCAACCCTTTGCAAATGCCGCCTCCCGCGTGATACCGCAAGGCGCCTTATCGATCAGTCCCGCCATACATGCCAAGGAGTGAACGCGCCATGGCCGATCTGGACCTGAAGCCGCTCACCGACCGACTCGACCGCTTGATCGCCCTGATCGAGCGCGCCGTACCGCCGCCCCGCCCTGCCATCAATGTCGATCTCGCCGATGCCTTCGTCTGGCATGCGGCATCCGGCTCGCTGCAGCCGGTGGCGAAGGTCAACCGCGTCGAGATGATGCTGCTCAAGGGCGTCGATCGCGTCCGCGACATCCTCGTCGAGAATACCGAGCGCTTCGCACGCGGCCTGCCGGCCAACAATGTGCTGCTCTGGGGCGCGCGCGGCATGGGCAAGAGCTCGCTCGTCAAGGCCGCCCATGCCACGGTCAACCAGAACCCGTCTGCGCTGCCGGGCGGCCACGCCATGAAGCTGATCGAGATCCATCGCGAGGACATCGACAGCCTGCCGGAGTTGATGACGATCGTGCGCGGGATCGACCGCCGCTTCATCCTGTTTTGCGACGACCTTTCCTTCGACAATGACGATACGTCCTACAAGTCGCTGAAGGCGGCGCTGGATGGCGGCGTGGAGGGAAGGCCGGCCAATGTCGTGTTCTATGCGACGTCGAACCGCAGGCACCTTCTGCCGCGCGACATGATGGAGAACGAGCGCTCGACGGCGATCAACCCGCATGAGGCGGTCGAGGAGAAGGTTTCGCTCTCGGATCGCTTCGGGCTCTGGCTCGGTTTCCACAAATGCAGCCAGGACGACTATCTCGCCATGGTGCTCGGTTACGCGGAGCATTTCGGGCTCGATATCGCGCCGGAGACGCTTCAGGCCGAAGCGCTCGAATGGTCGACGACGCGCGGCGCCCGTTCGGGCCGTGTGGCCTGGCAATATGTGCAGGATCTGGCGGGACGACTTGGGGTCGCCCTTGCGGACTGAAGCCGTCCCGCCAGTTAGTTGATCAGCCGTTTATCACGAGAAACTAGGGGAGGCCGATCAGTTCTTTCTTGGTCAACCCTGAAGGTAATCGAGCGGATTGACCGGCTTGGAGCCCTTGCGGAGCTCGAAGTGAAGCTGCGGCGCGCTGACCGAACCTGACGTTCCGGCGCGCGAGATGATCTGGCCGCGGCGAACCGTATCGCCGCGATTGACCAAGATCTGGCTGTTATGGGCATAGGCCGAGACCCAGCCATCGGCATGGCGGATCAGCACGAGGTTGCCATAGCCCTCGAGTTCGTTGCCGGCATAGATGACCGTGCCGGCCTCGACGGCCTTGATCGAGGTGCCCTCGGGCACGGCGAGGTTGATGCCGTCATTCTTCTCGCCGGTCGGCGATGAGCCGAACGAACCGATGATGCGGCCACGAACTGGCCAGCGGAACGAGGTGCCGTTGGCAGAGCCCGGATCGGCAGCCGCCGCAGCAGCGGAGGGCGGATCCGGCGGCGCGTAGGCGACCGGCTTTGCGGCCTCCGCATCGGCGGCGGGCTTGGCGATCGAGGCGACCTTGTCGGGACCGCCCTCGGGCGTCGCGGCAAGATTACCCTGAGCGGGTGCTGCCGGCGTATTCGACGCCAGCGGGTTCTTGTTCGGATCCTCGCCGGCCGGGGTCTCCTCGCGGCGGGTCGGCTCGGGGCGCAACGCCACCGCCTCGCCCGGCGCGTGGCCCGGAATCTTCATCTTCTGCCCGCTCTTGACCTGGTAGGTCGCCGAGACATTGTTGGCTGCGGCGAGATCCTTGGTCGAGACGTTGTAGAGGCGGGCGATCGAGGACAGCGTCTGTCCCGGCGCGACCGTGTGCAGGCCGTTCAACGGCGTGTCCGCCGGAGCCTTCACCTCATTGGCCGTCGCCGCGACCTTCATCGTCGCCGACTGGGCCTGCTGCTGCGCGCCGCCGACCGCATAGGTCGGGATCACGATGCGCGTGCCGGTCGTGACGGCCGAGGGATCGGCGATGTTGTTGGCCTTGGCGAGTTCCTTGACCGGGACGCCATAGCGGCGCGACACGGTCGACAGCGTCTCGCCAGCCGCCAGCGTGATCGTCGTGCCGCCTGCCGTCTCCCAGCCGCCGGGGCGCGCCGAAGCGGCGACCACAGGCGCAGTCAGCGGGACGCTGGAGGCGGCCGATGCGACGGCGCCGGGAATGGGCTGCGCATTATAGGGCTGCTGCGAAGGCTGCGACGATGCGACACCGGGGAGCAGCGTCGACTGACCGCCGGGGGGCGGCAGATCGGAACGCTGCACCGATGTCGGCGGCGTATAGGGCACCGGCTGCGGCATAGGCTGATCGCCGCCGATGATCTGCTTCTGGTTCGCCGTACTGCCTGTGAAAGCCGGAATGCCGAATCGCGACGCATCGGCGCTGCACGCTGCGGTCAGGCCGCCCAGCAAGGCGATCACGGCAACCTGGCTCAGAGAACGGGACCGCAAGGAAAGAACGTTTCTACGCATCGGGGTTATACTCGCGACGCCACACCACACATGACGCGAATAGACACCGGTAACGTTTATAAACGCTTAAGCGGACCCGCAGAGCCTGTGGATTCTCCAAGAAACGCCGCTGGATAGCCACAGGCTGAATCCGCGCGGGGCGTGGTCGAACCGCCTCGCCAATGAGGCTTTCGGCCAGTTCTAGAGTCGCGCCGCCTTGCCGGGGATAAGGGGAACGACGCGGACGGGACAAATGGGCGTCGCGACCAGATTGCGGTCGACCCGCTCGAAGCGCGTCATGGTCTGCAGCCCATCGGCCGGCCCGATCGGCATGACCAATATGCCGTTGGTCGAGAGCTGCTCGATGAGCGCCTTGGGCACCGCTTCCGCCGAAGCCGTCACGACGATCTTGTCGAACGGCCCCTTCTCCGCCCAGCCATATGTACCATCGGCGAAGATCGAGGTGATGTTGTCGGCGCCGATGGTCTCGAAGCGCGATTGCGCCGCCATCACGAGTGTCCGGAAACGATCGACGGTATAGACGCGGCGGACGAGCAGCGAGAGGACGGCGGACAGATAGCCCGTGCCGGTGCCGATCTCGAGCAGCCGGTCGCGTGGCGTCGGCGCCAGCGCCTGGATTGCCCGCGCGGCGAGCAGCGGCGGCGTGTTCATCTGGCCGCAATCGATCGGCTGAGCGCGGTCGGAGAAGAGCGGGCCATAACCGGCCTCGACGCCGAGGAACAGCGTGCGCGGCACGGTTTCCAGCGCCGCCAGCAGCTTGCGATCCACGATGCCGAGTTGCCGCACATGCAGCAGAAACTCGGCTATCGGAATGAAGCTGCCATCATCGGCGTCGTCGACCGCCGGGAAATACTGAACCGCACCGAGTGCCATACGCAACACGCCCTCGCCTAATCGTGGCTAGTCATGCGGCATCTTTGGTAAACGGCGTGTTAGGACGCGCCGCCGCTTCAGCCAAACAGCGTCGAAAGCGCCGCGACTTCATCATGCGCCGTCATGTCGAGGCGAAGCGGCGTGACGGTGACGAAGCCCTTGGACAGCGCCTCGACATCGCTGCCGACCGCGATCTCCTCGACCGGGCGCTGATATTTCAGCCAGAAATAGGGATTGCTGCGGCCGTCCAGCCGCTCGTCGATCGTGAGGCCATGGCCGACGGCCGCCTGCGGCGCGACCTTGATCCCCACGACCTGATCGACCGGAACGGTCGGGAAGTTCACATTGTAGAGGATGCCGTGCGGGCAGCCATGGGCGATCAGCTTGCGCAGGATATCGGGCGCGAGCGCCTCGGCCGTCTCCCACGGGATCTCCTTGCGGCCATCAATGCGCTGGAAGGCCTGGCTGACGGCGATCGACGGAATGCCGAGCAGCGTGCCCTCGATGGCGGCTGCGACCGTGCCGGAATAGAGCACGTCGTCGCCGGCATTCTTGCCGGCATTGACGCCGGAAAGGATCAGGTCCGGCTTCTCGCCGATCACCTTGCGCACGGCCATGATCACGCAATCCGTCGGCGTGCCGCGAACGGCGAAGGCCTGCTCGTCGACCTGACGCAGGCGCAGCGGGTCGTTCATCGTCAGCGAATGGGCGAGGCCCGACTGGTCGGTCTCGGGCGCGACGATCCAGACGTCGTCGCTGAGCGTCCGCGCGATCCTGTGCAGGACCTCGAGGCCCGGCGCATGGATGCCGTCATCATTGGTGATCAGGATGCGCATGAATTTGCCTTCGCTCCGACGAGTTGAACGCGATCCAAACCCTCCCCCTCGAGGGAGGGTCAAAACCGCGCAGCGGTTTTGGGGAGGGGGCTTCTTTCCGGCGGACGAGAACGCTTCGGCGTCGCCGAAGCTACCCCCTCCCCGAAAACGCCGAGGCGTTTTCGGCCCTCCCTCTAGGGGAGGGCTTACGCCGCGCCGGCGCGCCTATCCCTACACCCCGATCTTCTCCAGCCCGCCCATATAGGGCTGCAGCGCCGACGGCACCGTGACGCTGCCATCCTCGTTCTGGTAGTTCTCAAGCACCGCGATCAGCGCGCGGCCGACTGCCGTGCCGGAGCCGTTCAGCGTATGGACGAAGCGCGTGCCCTTGCCCTCGACCGGGCGATAGCGCGCATCCATGCGCCGAGCCTGGAAATCGCCGCAGACCGAGACGGAGGAAATCTCGCGATAGGCTTTCTGGCCCGGCAACCAGACTTCGATGTCATAAGTCTTCTGCGAGCCGAAACCCATGTCGCCGGTGCAGAGCGTCACGACGCGATAATGCAGGTCGAGCCGCTTCAGCACTTCCTCGGCGCAGGAGAGCATGCGCTCATGCTCGCCGATCGAAGTCTCCGGCGTTGTGATCGAGACCAGCTCGACCTTATTGAACTGATGCTGCCGCAGCATGCCGCGCGTATCGCGCCCGGCGGAGCCCGCTTCCGAACGGAAGCACGGCGTCAGCGCAGTGAAGCGCAGCGGCAGTTCCTTCTCGTCGAGAATGGATTCGCGGATGAGGTTGGTGAGCGGGACTTCGGCGGTGGGGATGAGCCAGTGTTGATCTAGGACCGGGCCCTCAGGGATCGCCGCACCAACGATCGTGGTGCTAGGGCCAACCTGTGCGCGGGCCAGATCAATATTCCGCTCGTACTGCTCTTGCCATGAAACGCCGCGATAGACGCTAAAGAGATCGTCTTTGAATTTAGGTAGCTGACCCGTACCGAACAGTGCAGGGTCCTTCACCAATAGCGGCGGCTGGACTTCCAGATAGCCGTGTTGATTGGTGTGCAGGTCGAGCATGAACTGGCCGATCGCGCGTTCCATCCGCGCCATCTGGCCCTTCAGTACGACGAAGCGGCTGCCGGAGAGTTTCGCCGCCGTCTCGAAATCCATCAGCTTCGCGGAAACGCCGATTTCAAAGTGCTCCTTCGGCTCGAAGCTGTAGAGGCGCTTCTGGCCGGACAGGGATTTTTCGACATTGTCGTGCTCGTCCTTGCCGACCGGAACATCGTCGAGCGGCACGTTCGGCGTCGTGGCGAGCAGATCGTCGAGCTGCTTGTTGAGCTCGCGCTCCTTCTCTTCGGCGTGGGCGAGGAATTCCTTGATCTCGCTGACCTCGGCCATCAGCCGCGCGGCCGTCTCCTCGTCCTTGGCGCCCTTCGCCTTGCCGATCTCCTTGGAGGCCGCGTTGCGGCGCTCCTGCGCGGCCTGGACCTTCTGGATATGGGCCCGGCGCTCCTCGTCGATCCCCAGGATCGCCTCAGCGAGAGGCGAGGCGCTGCGATGCATCAAGGCGCGGTCGAGCGCGGCGGGATTTTCGCGGATCCATTTGATGTCGAGCATGATCGTTCTCGGAAGGGTTGTCGCAAGACGGAAAGCGCCGCCACGTCAGGCAGCGGGATGACGGATAGTGGGAGAACGCCGGGGGATCAACCCACGACCGGCCTGATCAGGGGCCGGGGCCGCCATGAACCGCTCCGCCCGCCCTCTCTCCCGCGCAGCGGGGGAGAGTTGGAGAGGGGGTGCTTGGCATGGGCCGGGAGCGCTGCCGTCGAGAATCTTCGCGGCAAGCTCCCTCCCGGCCTCCCCCGCAAGCGGGAGAGGAGAAGAAAGGGCGGGACGCACGACAGCTCTCCCGCATGAAAGGCCCTGCCCGCCATGAAGTGCTCGGCCCGCCCTCTCTCCCGCGCAGCGGGGGAGAGTTGGAGAGGGGGCGCCTGGCACGGGCCAGAAGCGCTACCGTCGACGGTTCTTCCTGCAAGCCCCCTCCCGGCCTCCCCCGCAAGCGGGAGAGGAGAAGAAAGGGCGGGACGCACGACAGCTCTCCCGCATGAAAGGCCCTGCCCGCCATGAAGCGCTCGGCCCGCCCTCTCTCCCGCGCAGCGGGGGAGAGTTGGAGAGAGGGTGCTTGGCACGGGCCGGGAGCGTTGCCGTCGAGAATCTTCGCGGCAAGCCCCCTCCCGGCCTCCCCCGCAAGCGGGAGAGGAGAAGAAAGGGCGGGACGCACGACAGCTCTCCCACATGAAAGGCCCTGCCCGCCATGAAGTGCTTCACCAGCCCTCTCTCCCGCGCAGCGGGGGAGAGTTGGAGAGGGGGCGCTTGGCACGGGCCGGGAACGCGGTGGTCGAGAATCTTCGCGGCAAGCCCCCTCCCGGCCTCCCCCGCTGCGCGGGAGAGGAGAAGAAAGGGCGGGACGCACGACAGCTCTCCCGCATGAAAGGCCCTGCCCGCCATGAAGCGCTCGCCTGCCCTCTCTCCCGCGCAGCGGGGGAGAGTTGGAGAGGGGGGCTTGGCACGGGCCAGAAGCGCTGCCGCCGACGGTTCTTCCTGCAAGCCCCCTCCCGGCCTCCCCCGCAAGCGGGAGAGGAGAAGAAAGGGCGGCGTCAGCTCGGGGTGACGTCCGAGCCGGTCTCGGCATCGATGGTCGCCTGCTTCTTACGCTCGACCATGCGCACCGAGATGATTGAGACCTCGTAGAGCAGAAGAATCGGGATCGCCAGACCTATCTGGCTGATCGGGTCCGGCGGAGTGAGCACGGCGGCGGCGATGAACGCGAGAACGATCGCATAACGGCGCTTCGACTTGAGCGCCTCGCTCGAAATCACGCCGGCCCGGCCGAGCAGCGTCAGGATCACGGGCAACTGGAACACCAGGCCGAACGCCAGGATCAGCGTCATGATCAGGCCGAGATATTCATTGACCTTGAACAGCGCCTCAATCGAGGCCCTCCCCTCTCCGCCCGTCTGCTGGAATGACAGGAAGAAGTGCAGCGCCGTCGGCAGGATCAGGAAATAGACCAGAGCCGCGCCGAGCACGAACAGGACAGGCGTCGCGATCAGATAGGGAATGAAGGCGTTGCGCTCGTGCTTGTAGAGCCCGGGCGCTGCGAATTTGTAGATCTGCGTCGCGATGACCGGGAAGGCGATGAAGACCGCGCCGAACAGGGCGAGCTTCATCTGGGTCAGGAAATATTCCTGTGGCGCCGTATAGATCAGCCTGATGTCCTGGGCGGGCCCGACCGCCCATTCATAGGGGATGACGAGGATATTGTAGATCCGGCCGGCGAAGAAGAAGCAGACAAAGAAGGCAAGAATGATCGCGCCGATCGCCCACATCAGCCGCGAGCGCAGCTCGATCAGATGATCGAGAAGCGGCATGCGGCTCGCTTCGATCTCGTCTTCGTCCGTCGATTTATCGCTCATGAATTCTGCTCTTCAGGCCTGGTGGCCGACGGCGTTGCGACCACCGGCTCGACGGAAGACGGTGTTCCGACCGGCGGAGCCGAGGCAATGGATGCCACGGCGGTCTCGGCCTCGGGCTTCATCGACGCTACCTCGGGATTCGCCGCCTTGGGCTTGGCGACGCGGGGCTTGCGGACGGGGGCCGCGACGGCCTCGCCTTCGCCCACCACGACGGGCGCCTTCGGCGCTGCCTTGGCGCGGGGCGTGCGCGGCTTTGCGGCCGGCGGCTCCAGCGGCAGGCCGGGCTCGTCGAAATCGGCCGCTGCCGACGGTGAAGTCTCGGAGGGCGACGCCTTCGGCTTGCGCGGGGTTGCCCGCTTCGGCTTCTCGACGACGGGCTCAGCATCCGCCGCGATGACCGGAACGGCCGCCGCCGCGGGAATGACCGGAGCCGGAGCCGGAGCCGGAACAGGAGCCGGCGCGGGCTCCAGATCGGCGTCGGTCGCCAGTTGCGGCGGCTGGTCGATCGGGGGTGGCACGGGCGGTGCAGCCGGCTTGGCGATCGCCGCCGACACATCCAGGCTCTTGCGGATGTCGTTCATCGGATTGAGGGCGCGCAACTCGTTGATCGAGTCCTTGACGCCATCGAGTTCCGCTTCGCGCAGCGCTTCGTTGAACTGGCCCTGGAACTCGCCGGCCATGCGCCGCATCTTGCCGATGGTCCGGCCGAACGCGCGCAGCATGGGCGGCAGATCTTTGGGTCCAACCACGACGATCGCCACGATGGCGATGACGAGGATTTCGCTCCAGCCGATGTCGAACATCACATTATACCGGCCGGCACGCCCCGCTCACCCGCGCCGGGCACGGGTGGTCAAGGCCGCTTCGCCGTCCTCGTCCAGGCGTCAGCTTGCGCGGCTCTTTTCGTCGGTCGTCGCGTTCACGACGTCGGCCGGCTTGTGATCGAGGGTCGAGCCGGCAGGCTTTGCGGGGGTCTCGTCCTCATCGGCGAGCCCCTTCTTGAAGCTCTTGACGCCCTTGGCCATGTCGCCCATCACGTCCGAAATCTTGCCCTTGCCGAAGAGCAGGAGGACGATAACCAGCACGATAAGCCAGTGCCAGATGCTGAAAGAACCCATCAAACCATCTCCAAAAAATGACGCGTCCGCGTGTTTGGGGGCGGACTATCGCAGACCCGCCGCAACGCCGCAACCAATGCCTTATTGGCATGTAGGGCTAGGCGGCCAGTTTATCAAACACAAGAACATCGCGCTGATCGAGCACGAGCCACACGGAAGAGCCGACGACGAAGGGCGCCGCATTGCGCGCCCGGACGCGCACGGGCACATCCGCGCCATCGACCGCGACGTTCAGAAGGTCGACCTCGCCGAGGAAACGGTTCCCCACCACGCGGCCCGCCACGCCGTCGCCTGCGGTCGTGAATGAGATTCCCTGCGGGCGGATCGCCACCATGACGGGCGTGCCGTCGGCGCGGCCATGGGCGGAGACCATGCCCACGGGCGTCTCGACCATGCCGCCCCTGGCGACGCCTTCGAACTCGTTCAGTTCCGAGAAGAACCGCGCCGCGTAGAGATCGGACGGGCTTTCATAGAGATCGCGCGCCGTGCCGACCTGCAGCAGGCGGCCCTGACGCATCAGAGCGATCCGGTCGCCCATGCGCATTGCCTCTTCCGGGTCGTGGGTGACGATGATGCAGGTCGCCCGCGCCTCGCGGATGATCGCCATCGTCTCCTCGCGGACGTGATCGCGCAGGCGCTTGTCCAAACCGGAGAACGGCTCGTCCATCAGCAGCACGCTCGGCCGTGGCGCCAGCGCGCGGGCAAGCGCCACGCGCTGCTGCTCGCCGCCCGACAGCGCATGCGGATGCTCCGCCGCATAACCTTCGAGGCCGACGCGGGCGAGCGCGATATGGCCCTGCCGCTCCGCCTCGGCGCGCGGAATATCCTTGAGGCCATAGATGACGTTCTTGAGGATCGTCATATGCGGGAAGAGCGCATAATCCTGGAACATCAGCCCGATGCCGCGCTTCTCCGGTGGCAGCATCACGGATGGTCCGGCGATTTCGCGGCCGTTGATCGTGATGCGGCCCGAGGCCGGATATTCGAGCCCGGCCGTGACGCGCAGCAGGGTCGTCTTGCCGCAGCCTGAACGGCCGAGCAGGCAGACGACCTCGCCCGGTTCGATATCGAGCTTGATGCCGCGCAGCGAGAGCGTGTCGCCATAGCGGTGCACGACATTCTCGAAGCAGAGGCGCGCCGCGATGGTGACACCGCCGGTGCCACGCCGGCCCCAGCCGGTGCGCTCGACGGATTGCGTGCTGGCGTCTTCGCTGGCGGCCTTGCTGGCGGAGGATGTATTCATGGGAGCGGTTTAGCCTGATCGCGGCCGTCCGTCGACATCGACATCAGCCCTCGTCGTCGAGATGCGAGGCGAGCAGGTCGCCCGGATCGAGCGGGTCTTCGTCCTCGGTCAATTCGTCGCCGTCACGCGGTTCAGGCACGGAGAAGCCCGCCGGGATGCGCCCGTCGAGCAGCCCTGCCCCCTTCAGTTCGTCGAGGCCGGGCAGATCGCCGATCACATCAAGGCCGAAATGAACCAGGAATGTCTCGGTCGTGCCATAGGTGATCGGCCGGCCGGGCGTGCGGCGGCGGCCGCGCATCTTGATCCAGCCCAGTTCCATCAGCACGTCGACCGTGCCCTTCGAGGTCGAGACGCCACGGATCTCCTCGATCTCGGCGCGCGTCACCGGCTGGTGATAGGCGATGATGGCGAGCGTTTCGAGCGCGGCGCGCGAGAGCTTCTTCTGCTCGCCCTGATCGCGCTGCAGCAGGAAGGCGAGATCGCTCGCGGTGCGGAACATCCACTTGCCGGCGACCTGGACCAGATTGACCCCGCGCCCGGAATAGGCGTGCTGCAACTCGATCAGCAGCGCGTCGACATTGCTGCCTTCCGGCAGGCGCGATTCTATGTCGGATTTCGAAAGCGGCGCATTGCTGGCGAAGAGCAAGGCCTCCACCATGCGCAGCGCCAGCCGCTGCCCTTCGGACGCCATCAGGTTGACGATGCCACGCTCATCCATCGCGTCCATCCTCCCGGCCACGCATCATTAGCGCGCCGAACGCCTGTTCCTGTCGCAGTTCCATGCGCCCCTCGCGCACCAGTTCGAGACTGGCGCTGAACGAACTCGCCAGCACCGTGGCGCGCATTTCCGGTGTCAGGATCCAGGGTGACAGGAACACATCCATCGGCGTCCACTCCGCGATCTCGCCGATCATCCGCGTCAGGATCTCCCGGCCTTCGGCGAGCGACCAGACCTCGCGCCGGCGGACATGGACGATCGAGATCATCTGTCGCTGGCGCTGCGCCGCATAGGCGGTCAAGAGATCATACAGCGTCGCAGTGAATTCGTGCTTTTTGACAATCTCGATCGGCTCGGGCGCGCCGCGCTCGAAGACCTCGCGGCCGAGACGGTCGCGATTGACGAGCTTGGCCGCCGCGTCGCGCATCGCCTCCAGCCGTCGCAGGCGGAAGGCGAGCGCCGCTGCCAGCTCGATGCCGGTCGGCTCCTCGCCCGGCTCGGGCTCGGGCAGCAACAGCCGCGATTTCAGATAAGCGAGCCACGCCGCCATGACGAGATAGTCGGCGGCGAGTTCGAGCCGGAGTCGGCGCAATTCCTCGATATAGCTCAGATATTGCTCGGCCAGCGCGAGGATCGAGATCTTGGCGAGATCGACCTTCTGCGTGCGCGCCAAAGCGAGCAGGAGGTCGAGCGGACCCTCGAAGCCATCGACGTCGACAACCAGCGCGCGGTCGGGGCCATTATTGGCGCCGGGCCGCTCCTGCATGTCCCAGAGATCACTCTGGCCGTCGGTCGTGCTCTCCCGGGCCATTCCGCCTGGCTTTCCCGCTCAGGCCGTGGCCGGCGGCCAGCCCGCGCGCTCGGCGAGCGTCGCATATTCGGCCTCGGCCGATTCGCGGTCCAGCGGATGCGGCGCCTTGCGCGCGGCAAGAGCCGTCGCTGCCCGCTCGGCCGACCGGCCGGCAAGCTCCGGCACGGCCGCGGCGACGGCGCGCATCTCGTCCATGAGGCCGTTGCAATGCAGGACCGTGTCGCATCCGGCAGCGAGCACGGCCGAGGCGCGGCTCGAGAAATCGCTGCCGAGCCCCGGCACGGAGCCCAGCGCCTGCATCGACAGATCATCGCTCATCAGCAGGCCGTCAAAGCCGATCCAGCCGCGGATGATTTCCTCGACGATACGCGGCGAAGTCGTGGCGGGCCGGTCCGGGTCGATCGCGGTGAAGAGAATATGGGCGGTCATCGCCATGGGCAGATCGGCCAGCGCGCGGAAGGGCGCGAAATCAGTCCGCTTCAGCGTCTCGAGGCCGACATCGACCGAGGGCAGATCATAATGGCTGTCGGCAGTGGCGCGGCCGTGCCCCGGCATGTGCTTCATGACGGGCAGGACGCCGCCGGCCTCCAGCCCCTCCGCGACGGCGCGCCCGAGCAGCGCGACACGATCGGGATCATCGGCAAAGGCGCGGTCGCCGATCGCCTGATGGGTGCGCGGCGTCGCGACATCGACCACGGGAAGGCAATCCACCGTCACGCCGAGATCGAGCAGGTCGGCCGCGATCAGCCGCGCATGCAGCCAGGCCATGCGCCGCCCGGCCGCCTCGTCCTCGGCATGGAGAATGCCGGCATAGCGCGCGGCCGGCCGGCTCTTCCAGAGCGGCGGCCCGATGCGCTGGACGCGCCCGCCCTCCTGGTCGATGAGGACCGGGCGATCCGGATCGCCGAGCGCCTCGCGGAACGTCGCGACCAGTTCGCAGACCTCTTCCGCTGTACCGATATTGCGCTTGAAGAGGATCAGCCCCCATGGCCGCTCGTCGCGGAAAAACGCGATCTCGTCGGCGGAGAGGCTGCGGCCGGCACAGCCGGAAATGAAGGCTTTCGCTGTCATGCTTGGGCCTTAGCCGCTGGAGGGCGCAATCGCAAGCGGCGGATTGGCTCCGCCGCCTGTCACGCGCCTCGTGTTGAACCGATCAGTTCTTCTGAACGATGCAGTCGCCGCCGGCGGCACGCAGGGATTCGCAGAACGACACAGCCTGGTCGCGCGTGGCCATCGGCCCGACGCGCACGCGGTAGAATACGCCCTTGGCGCCGAGATCGGCACGCACGACATCCGGCTGCTGGCTGCCGAGCACGCTCGGGAACTTGCGCTGCAGGCTCTTATAGGCGGCGAGCGCCTGATCCTGCGTCCGCTGCGAGGTGATCTGCACCACGAAGCCACCACCGGCCGAAGCGGGCGCCGCGTCCTGCGTCGATGCAGCGGCGGCGGTCTGCGCCGGTGCGTCGCTCGGGGTCGGGCGCGTGGTTGGCTTGGGTGCGGCGGCAGCGCGCGGTGCAGCCGCCGGCTCGGTCAGTTGCGAAGCGTCCTTGGTCGAGGCGGCCGCATCACTGGGCAGCGTCGTTGCGGGCGCAGCGGTCGTGGGTGCCGGGGTTGAAGCCGGCGCTGACACGACCGGCGAGGCGGGGTCCGACGTCGGCGGCGTCATGGCGAGCTGTGTCGGTGCCGTGGCCGCAGCGGTTGCGCCGCTCGCATCCTTCGGCTGCGCCTCGCTCGATATGATGGTGCCATCGGGCTTGACCACGACGGTGCGAACCTTGCGCGGCCCCGCATCGGAATCATCGGCCGTGGCATCATCCGCCGGCGCCGAAGCCGCGTTCATCGCATTGGATACGTCCGAACTCGTCGCACTGCCCGGCGCGCCGGGAAGGATGATGCGCGAAATCTCGCGGCTCGCGGCGCTCTCGTTCGAAGGCGCGGCCTGGTCGATCGCACCGTCATCGGGCAGCACGAGCTGCTCCTGCGACGGGTCCTGGCTTGCGCGATCGTAGATCATCTTGTTCTGCTGGCCGTCATCCGTGCTCGGCTGTGCCGCCGGCTGCACTTTGGTCGGCCCCTGATCGGCAGCGATCACCTTCGGCGCGCCGCCGATCGTGCTGCTGCGGTCCTTCAGCGCAAGCGCGGCGAGGCCGCCGGCCAGCACCACGGCCAGCACGATGGCGGCCGTAATCAGGCCCTTGCGCGAACGGCTCGGACGCTCCGGCTGCTCATAGACCTCGTCTTCGGCATAGACGGCCTGATCGTCGTAATCGGCATCGTCGTCATAGCCGGCCGACTGATCATCCTCAGGGTAATATTCGTCATAGCCGCCCGACGGCTCATCGACAGCGTTCTCCTGGCCGGCGCGATAGCTGCCGCCACCAAAGGGCTGGGCCGAACGCGCGCCCGGCGTCCGCGGCGCATCATAGCCGCTGGTCGCGTAAGCCGTACCGGCATAGGGATCGTCTTCCGGCGCGGGCGCCATCTGCTGCGGGCGAGCGGGGGCGGCAGGCTGCCCTCCCCTCAGGCGCATCTGGTCGAAGGATTCGCGAGCCGGGGCACGCTCCGGCTCGGGCGCGGCATAGCGCGGCGGCGCGGGGCGGGCCGTCGGATCGAAGGACGATTGCAGGTCGTTCAGCAGTTCCGATTCGAGATCAAACGAAACATCGCGGCCCTGCGGGCGAAGCTGCGGCGGCTGTTGCTGACGAACGGTCGGCGCTGCTTGCGGGCGGCCGCCGACGAGATCATCGAAGCTCGACTTGCCGGACACGATCCGCGCCAGCTCAACCAGAGGATCCTGCTCCGCCGGGACGGCCGGATCGGCACGCCTGCCGGTCGCGCTGTCGGCCGCGTTCGGCCGGCGCGAGAAGGAATTGTCGTAGCGATCCGCCATCGCGCTCCACTTTCCGTGTAACACTCGTGCCGTGACCAGAAGTCACCGGCAACGGAAGCGCGCCTCAGCGCATTTCTTCCGGTGCACTGACCCCAAGCACCAGCAATCCGGATGACAGCACCAGCTTTGTGGCATGAACAAGGGCAAGCCGCGCCGATGTCAACTCTGGTTCTTCAACGTTAATAAATCGTAATTGCGGCAGATCCTTGCCGCGATTCCACTGCTGATGGAACTCCGCCGCCAGTTCATAAAGGTAGAACGCGATCCGGTGCGGCTCATGCGCCTCGGATGCCCCCTCGATGATCCGCGGGAACTCTGCGAGCCGCCGCTGCAGGCTGATTTCGCCCTGATCCGAGAGCAGAGACAGGTCAGCATTCGCCAGTGCCGTCGCCGAGAGATCGAGCGTCGGCATGTCGTTCGCCGCGTTGCGCAGGATCGATGCCGCGCGGGCATGGCCGTACTGGACGTAGAAGACCGGATTGTCCTTCGACTGTTCCGTCACCTTCTGGAAGTCGAAATCGAGCGGCGCATCGCTCTTGCGGTAGAGCATCATGAAGCGCACGGCATCACGGCCGACTTCCTCGACCACGTCGCGCAGCGTGACGAAATCGCCCGAGCGCTTCGACATGCGCACCGGCTCGCCGCCGCGATAGAGCTTCACGAGTTGGCACAGCAACACCTCGACAGACGCGGTACCGCCCGAAATGGCCCGGCCGACCGCCTGCAGGCGCTTCACATAGCCACCATGATCAGCGCCGAGCACATAGATCATGCGGCGGAAGCCGCGATCGAACTTGTCCTTGAAGTAGGCGACGTCGCCGGCAAAGTAGGTGTAGCTGCCATCCGACTTCATCAGCGGGCGATCGATATCGTCGCCGACATCGGTGGCGCGGAAGAGAAGCTGTTCGCGGTCTTCCCAATCCTCGGGCAACTGCCCCTTGGGCGGCGGCAACGTGCCACGATAGACGAAGCCCTTCTTCTCCATGTCCTCGATCGTCGACGCGATCTTGCCGCCATTGGCGCCGGAGAGCGACCGCTCGGAGAAGAACACGTCGTGATGGACGTTGAGCAGCGCGAGGTCGTCGCGGATCATCAGCATCATCGCGCTGATCGCCGCCTCACGGACGATCGGCAGCCACTTGCTCTCCGGCATGTCGAGCAGCGTGCGGCCATGGACATCGACGAGCGCGACGCCGACCGGCTTCAGGTAGTCGCCGGGATAGAGCCCCTCGGGGATCGCGCCGATCTCTTCGCCGAGAGCCTCACGATAGCGCAGGAACGCCGAGCGGGCGAGGACATCCACCTGTCCGCCGGCGTCGTTGATGTAATATTCCTTGGTGACGGCAAAACCCGCCCAGTCGAGCAGGTTGGCGAGCGCGTCGCCGACTACGGCGCCGCGGCAATGGCCGACATGCATCGGCCCCGTCGGGTTGGCCGAGACATATTCCACATTGACCTTCAGGCCCGCGCCGAGCGTGCTGCGGCCATAGGCTTCGCCCGCTTCGATCAGGCCCTTCAGCGCCGCGGCGCGGTAGGTCTCGGCGAGCGCGATATTGATGAAGCCGGGACCGGCCACCTCGACCGAAGCGACGTCGGCATCATCGCGCAGCCGGCCGGCAATCGCCTCGGCCAGATCGCGCGGCTTCAGACCGAGCGGCTTGGCCAGCACCATGGCGGCATTGGTCGAGAGATCGCCATGCGCGGCATCGCGCGGGGGCTCGACGACGATGCGCGAGAGATCGGCGCCCTCGCTCCCGCGCGCGGCCAGGATGACCTGCACGGCCGAGGAGACCCGGGTGGTGAAATCGCGGAAGATATTCATGATCGGACGCTGCCCTTCGGGCCAGATAGAAATGGATGTGGGCGCCTAGCCCAAATCCGGCATAGCGTCAAACAAACGCTGATGCTCGCGTAACGCATAGCGATCCGTCATGCCCGCCAGAAAATCGGCAATGCGCCGCGCACGGCGGCTGTTATCGGCCGGATCGAGCCCCTTGCGCCACTCCTCCGGCAAGGCCTGCGGATCGGACCAATAGCGTTCGAAAAGCCGCTCGACCACGCCCTCGGCCGCCGTCATCACGGTCATCACGCGGGGATGGCGATAGACGTGGCGCCAGAGATGAGCCTTGATCGCGCGCTCGCCCTCGGCAGCTTCTTCCGAAAAGGCGATCATCGCCCGGCCAGCCGCGCGAACATCATCGGCGGAGGCGGGCTTCGTTTCGCCCAGCCTCAGCAGCGCCTCGCCGATCGCGTCCTCGATCAGCCGCGTGATCAGCCTCCGGACGACCTCATTGACGAGACGCGGCTTCTCCAGCGCCGGATGGGCCGCTTCGATCGCCTCGATCATGGGGCGGAGATAGGTAACGGAGCGGAGCCCCTCTATGGTCAGAAGTCCGGCCCTCAGCCCGTCATCAATGTCATGCGCATTATAGGCGATGTCGTCGGCGATCGCCGCCGCCTGCGCCTCGGCGGAAGCGAAGGTCGAAAGCTGCAGGTCCTGAATGTCGGCATAGGCCAGGATGGCTGCCGGCAGGACCTTGCCGGCATAGGTGCCGATACCGTTGCCGTCAGGGTCAATCAGCGGGCCGTTGTGCTTCACCAGGCCTTCCAGCGTCTCCCAGCTCAAATTGAGACCGTCGAAATCGGGATAGCGCCGTTCGAGCCGGGTCACGACGCGCAGGCTCTGCGCATTGTGGTCGAAGCCACCATAATGGCGCATCAAGGCGTCGAGGGCGCGCTCGCCAGCATGGCCGAAGGGCGTGTGGCCGAGATCGTGGGAAAGTGCGATCGCCTCCGCCAGATCCTCGTCGAGACGCAACGCCCGCGCCAGGGCACGCGCGATCTGCGCGACCTCGATCGTGTGGGTGAGCCGGGTGCGATAATGATCGCCCTCATCGAACAGGAAGACCTGGGTCTTGTCCTTCAGCCGGCGGAAGGCGGTCGAGTGAATGATGCGATCACGATCGCGCTGAAACGGCGTGCGGGTCGGACTCGCCGGCTCGGGGTAGAGCCGGCCGCGGCTTGCGGCGGGATCGCAGGCAAAGGGCGCGCGGACATCGCGTCCGAAACCGATCAAGCCCTCCATGTCGCCCCTTCCCTGTTGCCGCCGATTGACACTGGCGGCCGCATTCCTAACTATCAGCTACAGCAATGCTAGAAATAGCCGATCATTCGGACGCCACCATGACCACTGAATTGCTCGACATCACGCTTTCCGACAATGCCGCAAAGCGGATTTCCCGCATCCTTTCGAAGGAAGCGGAAGGAACGGCGCTGCGAATCAGCGTCTCGGGCGGCGGCTGTTCCGGCTTCCAATATGAGTTCGACCTCGACGCGACGCGCGCGCCGGACGATCTCGTCATCGAGAAGAACGGCGCGACCGTCCTCATCGACCAGATCTCGCTGCCCTATATGGACGGCTCGGAGATCGATTTCGTCGACGACCTGATGGGCCAGTCCTTCCAGATCAAGAACCCCCACGCCACCGCGTCCTGCGGCTGCGGCACGAGCTTCGCGATCTAGTAACGGCACAGCCGGGAGGCGCGAAGTCGCCCGGCTGTGCCGTTCTTCTACTGGAACGCCGTCTCCGTGAAGCTGCGGAGCTTGCGGGAATGGAGCCTCTCCGGCGCCATTTCGCGCAGCTTTTCCAGCGCGCGGATGCCGATCTCCAGATGCTGGCCGACCTGCTTGCGGTAGAAATCGGACGCCATGCCGGGCAGCTTCAGTTCGCCATGCAGCGGTTTGTCCGAGACGCAGAGCAGCGTGCCATAGGGAACGCGGAAGCGGAAACCATTGGCGGCGATCGTGGCTGATTCCATGTCGAGCGCGACGGCACGCGACTGTGAGAAGCGCTGCACCGGCTCGCGATGGTCGCGCAACTCCCAATTGCGGTTGTCGATCGTCGCCACGGTGCCCGTGCGCATGATCCGCTTCAGCTCGTAATCCTTGAGGCCCGTGACTTCCTCAACCGCATCTTCCAGCGCGATCTGCACCTCGGCGAGCGGCGGGATCGGGATCCAGCTCGGCAGGTCGGCATCGAGCACGTGATCCTCGCGGACATAGCCATGCGCCAGCACATAATCGCCGAGCGCCTGGCTGTTCCTGAGGCCCGCGCAATGGCCGAGCATCAGCCAGGCATGCGGACGCAGGACGGCGATGTGATCGGTGATGGTCTTGGCGTTGGAGGGGCCGACGCCGATGTTCACCATGGTGATGCCGGCCGAATTGCCGAACTTCAGATGATAGGCTGGCATTTGCGGCAGGCGCGGCGGCGCGCGGCCAGAGACCGGCTCGGGCGAGCCGGACGGCGTCACCAGGTTGCCCGGCTCGACAAAGGCTGAATAGCCGCTGTCGCCCTCGGCCATCAGCTTGCGCGCCCGGGCGCAGAATTCATCGATGTAGAACTGGTAGTTGGTGAAGAGCACGAAGTTCTGGAAATGCTCGGCATGGGTCGCCGTGTAGTGCGACAGGCGGTGGAGCGAATAATCGACGCGCGGCGCGGTGAAGGGCGCGAGCGGCAGTGGCGCGCCCGGCGCGGGAACATAGGTGCCGTTGACGATCGCGTCGTCGGTCACCGCCAGATCCGGCACGTCAAAAATATCGCGCAGCGGCCGTTCGAGCCGCGCTGCCAGCTCCGATTCGACATGGACGCCATCGGGAAAGGCGAAATGCAGCGGGATCGGCATCTGCGACGGCCCGACGATGACGGGAACACCGTGATTGCGCACCAGCAGCCTGATCTGGTCGATCAGATAGCTGCGGAAGAGCTTCGGCTGCGTGATGGTCGTGGCGTAGGTGCCGGGCCCCGATACATGGCCATAGGCGAGCCGGGAATCGATCTGCGCGTAGCTCGACGTGCTGATCCCGATCTCCGGATAGGTCGCCCGCACGCGGCCGGCGGGAACATGGCCCTTCAGGAGCGCCATGAAGCGGGCCCGCAGATGCGCCGTGTGCGCGTCGTAGATATCGATCAGGCGCTGGACGGCCAGTTCCGGATCGGTGAAGGATTCCGCCGCGATCGGCGCCGGAAGATCGAAGGGCGCAGGCTCTTGGTTCATGAAGCTCCCCATTTTGGGGCGCGACTGTCCGCCAGTCGGGGCGTGCGGTCAAGCGCGCCACGGCCGGCGGACGAGAAGATCGGACGCCGGCTCAGACCAGCTTGGCGTCGAGACGGATCGGAACGGCCTTCAACGCCTTGGAGACCGGGCAGCCTTCTTTGGTGGCGGCGGCGATCTTGTCGAACGTTTCCTTGTCGATGCCCGGAATATTGGCTTCGGTGATCAGCTCGATGCCGGTGATCTCGAAACCGGCGCCGACCAGCTCGACCTTGACCTTGGCCGCCGTATGGATGGATTCAACCGTGAACCCGGCCCCGCTCAGACCGGCCGAGAGCGCCATGGAGAAGCAGCCGGCATGGGCAGCCGCCAGCAATTCCTCGGGGTTGGAGCCCTTGCCGCTCTCGAAGCGGGACGAGAAATTATACTGTCCTTCCCAGGCGCCGCTGCCGAGGTGAACAGTCCCCTGGCCGTGCTTGAGATCGCCCTTCCAATTCGCTTCCGAAGTCCTGACCGGCATTTCTTTCTCCCGCATATGGTTTGCGATGACGCGGCGGAGCCTAGGAGCTACCGGTGCGCCATGTCGAGCCCCCAAGAGGTGCCCGTCTTCACGATGACGACAGCGGCCGTTCATCAATCCCCGGTAGCAGCGCCCGTCGCTACTGGCTCGAGCCGGGCCATTCCTTTTCGCTCAGCCCGGCCTTGTGCCAGTTGCGCCAGAGATCGAGCCCGTCGAGGCTTCCCGCCTCGATATCCTCGATCAGTTCGCGCACCCAGGCGAGTTCGGCCGCGTGGAGCATGTTGCGATATTCGAACTCGATCATGAAGAGCTTCGGCAGCTTCTCGCCCTGGGCATAGCTGCGGACGGCGCCCGCTTTGTTGAGCTCGATCTCCAGGAGCCGGCAACGCTCCTTCAGCAGTTCCACCGCCTCCTCGGGGATGAGCACGCCGATCAGCGACAGGCCGGCCTCGAACTGCGTGAACTCCTTGGCGGGGCGCGATATCAGCTCACCCATCCAGTCGGAAAGCTCGTGCGCACCGGCTTCCGTGAGGCCATAGACCGTGCGCTCCGGGCGATTGCCGGACTTCTCCTTTTCGTGCGGCTCGATCCAGCGATGGCGCACCAGCGATTCGACGATCGCGTAGAGCGAGCCATAATTGAGCTTGATGCTGTCATCCTTCTGCCGCTGCCGCAGTGTGGCGGCGATGTCATAGGGATGGCTTGGCTTTTCGCTCAATATGGCCAGGACGGCCAAGGCGAGCGGATTGGAAAGCTTGCGGCTCATGCCCGATCTCCCGCCTAGGCTTCGATGCGCTCGGTTCGCGGAAAGCGCGGCAGGAAGCGGGTCAGCGCCGCCACGACGAGCAGCGCACCGATCTCCGCAATCGCGGCATGCTGGAAGCCGACGACATAACCGGCCGTATCGACCGGCGAGCCGAGCCTGATCTGCGAGAAGAACACCAGGCCGACCAGCGCCACACCGATCGCGCCGGCAACCTGCTGGATGGCGCTGACGAGGCCCGATGCTGAGCCCGCGTCGCGCAGCGGCACATCGGAGAGCACGAAGGCGAAGATCGGCGACACCACGGCGCCCATGCCCATACCGGCGACGATCAGCGGCGGAATGATCAGCGCGGGCGTGATGCCAGCGCCGACCATGTGGACCACGATCCAGAGCAGCCCGATTCCGACTGCCATGCCGAGCGCGCCGGTCGTCAGCACGTTTCGCCCGAAGCGCGGCACGAGCATCGGCCCCGAAATGCCCGAGGTAATCGCAACGGCGATCGAAAATGGAATGCCGGTGAGACCAGCCTCCAGGACGGAAAAACCGGCTCCGATCTGCATGAAGACGGACAGCACCAGGAAATAGCCGGCGAGCACCGCAAAGAACACGGCGGCGAGCAGGACGCCGACCAGGAAGGATCGCCGGCCGAACAGGGACGGGACCACGAGTGGCGAAGCGCCGACGCGCTCCTTCACGACCTGCGTCCAAGCGAAGAAGATGAGGATCGGCAGCGAGAGCAGCATGGACGCGATCGACCAGGCTGGCCAGCCGAGTTCGCGGCCTTCGATCAGCGGATAGACCAGCATGAAGAGCGCCACGATGGTCAGCAGGATGCCGAAGACGTCGACATTCAGCGGATGCGGCGATTTGGTGTCGGGCAGGACGATAGCCGCCATGATAAAGGCGACAATGCCAACCGGCAGGTTCACCATGAAGATGGAGCGCCAGCCGAGACCGAACGCATCGCCGGCGATCAGGAACGCGCCCAGCACCGGGCCGAGCACGGCCGCGACGCCGGCAAGCGCGCCATAGAAGGCCGAGACACCCTGCCGTTCGAGCGGATGGGGGTAGAGAATCTGGATCGTCGACATGATCTGCGGCACCATCACGGCCGCCATGGCGCCCTGGAACAGGCGCGCGAGGATCAGCATGAACGACCCGGACGACAGGCCGCAGAGCGTCGACGCCAGCGTGAAGCCAGCCATGCCGACCAGGAACATGCGCTTGTAGCCGAAGATGTCGCCGAGCCGCCCGCCCGTGATCAGGAAGAGCGAGAAGGCGAGCAGATAGCCGGCGATGATCCACTGGATCGCCGCCGGATCGGCACCGATCGACTGCTCGATCGACGGGATCGCCACATTGACGATGGTGGAATCGAGCACGTCCATGAAGAAGGCGAACAGGACGACGATGGTCGCGAGCCGTCGCGCCCCGCCCGTGAGCACAACCGGACCTTCGGTCACATCGGCCATTCGAACCCTCCCCAATGTCAGCCGGACGCTGATCCAGCCGCGTATATTCTAGATCGGATATTCAGTCCATAGCATGGGACCATGTCGCTGCGTGTAGCTGGCAAGTCGCTCAGGATCGGCTAGTGTGCCGGCCATGAAGATCGCGACATGGAACATCAACGGGGTCAGAGCCCGAATCGACACTGCGCTGGCCTGGCTCCGGGAGGCGCAGCCCGACATTGTCGGCCTGCAGGAGATCAAGACGGTCGACGAGGGCTTCCCCACGTCCGCCTTCGAGGACCTCGGCTACAATGTAGCCACGCATGGCCAGAAGGGCTTCAACGGCGTGGCGCTACTCTCCAAGCTGCCTTTCGACGAGATCAATCGTGGCCTGCCGGGCGACGATGGCGACGAACAGGCCCGCTTCATCGAAGGCGTCTTCTCCGTACCGAGCGGCGCGCTCCGCGTCGTCTCGCTCTATCTGCCGAACGGCAACCCGATCGGAACCGACAAGTTCTCCTACAAGCTCGCCTGGATGCGGCGCCTGCAAGGCTGGGCCGCCGACAGGCTGAAGCTCGAGGAGCCGCTTGTGCTGGCGGGCGACTACAACGTCATTCCCGAGCCGCGCGACGCGAAGGATATCAGCCAGTGGGTCAACGACGCCCTCTATCAGCCTGAGAGCCGCAAGGCGCTGCGGGCGCTGGAGGCGCTCGGCCTCACAGATGCCCTGCGCGCCACGACCGACGCCAGCGATCTCTACACGTTCTGGGACTATCAGGCCGGCGCCTTCCAGAAGAACAACGGCATCCGCATCGATCATCTCCTGCTCTCGCCGCAGGCGACCGACCACCTCGTTACCGTCGGCGTCGACAAGCATGTGCGCGGCTGGGAGAAGCCGTCTGACCATGTCCCCGTCCATGTGGAACTGTCACTATGACCATCGATGATGCAAAGGCGCCCATCACGGGTGGCTGCCTCTGCGGCCGCATTCACTACCGGATCGAAGGGGCGCCGCGGATCGTCACGCATTGCCATTGCCGCTTGTGCCAGCTCGCCGGCGGCGCGTTGTTCCTGACCTGGGCGACCTTCGACAGGGAGGCGTTCCACCTGACCGCCGGCACGCCGACGATCCACGAATCATCGACAAACGGGCGCCGTCATTTCTGTGCCGATTGCGGCACGCCGCTGATGATGACCGCGATCGATGACCCGGGCAGCGTCGATGTCACGCTGGCCTCGCTCGACGAGCCGGATCGCTTCCCGGTCCAGCACAACATCTGGGTCGGCTCGCGCCGTGCGGCCGCCAAGGGCTTCGATTCCGAGCTGCCGTCCCATTTCGACGAGCCGAGCGCCTGATCCGACGAGAACGGATCGAAAACACAACTGACACCACGCTGTCAGTTGCCTATCCTTATACCCTGCTCCGCGACCACGCTGAGGAGGATGGGCCATGAACTGGGCCGTGAACCAGAACGTTCTCGAAATCTGTTCCTATTCGCTCGTTTGCGGAACGGAAGAGAAGCAATTCGTCCAGGCTGCCGCCCGCGCCACGCGGTCGATGCGAGCCCAGCGCGGGTTCCTGGCGCGCAGCGTCGCCAAGGCCGACGATGGCAGTTGGACGGAGATCGTCCACTGGCTGGACCGGCGGTCAGCCGACAGCGCGGCCGACCGCATTCCGAAGACGCCCGACGCGGCCGCCTATTACGCGTTGATCGACAAGCCGTCCTTCCGGCGCGGCGTCTATCCCGTCGCCTGTTCGGGCTGAGCGCCCGTGCGACGCGCCGACCGGCTCTTCGACATCGTGCAGTTCCTGCGCGGCGGACGGCTTCGGACGGCGCAGGAGATTGCCGAGCGGCTGGAGGTCTCCGTCCGCACGATCTATCGCGACATCGACGCGCTGGTGCTGAGCGGCGTACCGATCGAAGGCGAGCGCGGCGTCGGCTATGTGCTGCGCGGCACGCTGCTGCTCCCGCCCCTCGCCTTCACGCAGGCCGAACTGGAGGGACTGGCGCTGGGGGCGCGCTTCGTCGAGGCCTGGGCCGATCCCGAGCTCGCCGACGCCGCCCGCGAGGCGCTGATCAAGATCGACGCCGTCCTGCCGGATGGCAAGCGCGGCGATCTCTGGCGCGATGCGATCCATGTCTATTCGCCGAGCCTGATCGCCAGCGGCAACGAGCATTTGCGGCTATTTCGCCGCGCCATACGGGAAGGCCGCAAGGTCAGGATCGGCTATCGGACGCTCGCCGAGGACGAGGTTTCGAGCCGCGTGATCCGCCCGCTCGCCATCGAGGCCTGGGGCCATGCCTGGACAGTCACGACATGGTGCGAATTGCGGGTCGATTTCCGCACGTTCCGGCTCGACCGCATCGATGCGGCCGAGACCCTCGAAGACCGCTTCAGGCCGGAAAAGGGCAAGATGCTCAAGGACTATCTGGACCGGCTCCGCGCGCGCGGGCTTAACCGCTACGGCAAGCCGGCCTCATGATCCGAGATGGAGCGGCATCGAGCGCTCAGCGGGGAAATTCGATGCCCATCTCGCGATAGCGCTCGGGATCGTCGGCCCAGTTCTCGCGCACCTTCACGAACAGGAACAGGTGAACCGGACGCTCGGCCATCTCCTGGATCTCGGACCGCGCCGCCATGGAGATCGCCTTGATCGTCTGGCCCTTATGGCCGATCACGATCTTCTTCTGGCTTTCGCGCTCGACATAGATCGTCTGCTCGATCCGGGCCGAACCGTCGTCCTGCTCCTTCCAGAGCTCGGTCTCGACATGCGAGGCATAGGGCAGTTCGTCATGTAGGCGCAGGAAGAGCTTCTCGCGCGTGATCTCGGCTGCGAGCGCGCGCAGGGGCAGGTCGGACACCTGGTCTTCCGGATAGAGCCACGGCCCCGGCGGCACCTTGGCGGCGAGATAGGCCATCAGATCCTTGCAGCCGTCGCCGTTCAGCGCCGAGATCATGAAGGTCTGGTCGAACTTGGCCGTCTCATTGGCCCTCTGGGCCAGTTCGAGCAGCGTGTCGCGCTTGACCGCGTCGATCTTGTTGATGACGAGGATCTTGGGCTGCCGGATCGCGGCGACCTTGTCGAGCACCTGCGCCGTCTCGCCCTTGAGGCCGCGCTCGGCGTCGACCAGCACCGCCACCATGTCGGCATCCTTGGCGCCGCCCCAGGCGGTATCCACCATGGCCCGGTCCAGCCGCTTCTTGGGCTGGAATATGCCCGGCGTGTCGACGAAGATGATCTGCGAGGCGCCATCGAGCGCGATGCCGCGCATGATCGCCCGCGTCGTCTGCACCTTGTGGGTGACGATCGAGATCTTCGTTCCGACCAGCTGGTTGAGGAGCGTCGATTTGCCGGCGTTCGGCGCGCCGATCAGCGCGACGAAACCGCATCGTGTCGACGCGTCGGGCGCCGAGGGATCACGAGGCGGCGTTTCATCAGTCGGCATGTGTTTCCTGTCTCCATACGCCCTCGGCGAGCAGCACGGCGGATGCCGCCTTTTGCTCTGCCTCGCGCTTCGAGCGGCCTGTGCCCGTCACGGACATCATCCCCTCGACCCTTACTTCTACTACGAAATGCGGCGCGTGATCAGGGCCGCTGCGCTCGACGATCTCATATTTGGGCGTCGAGAGGCCCCTGCCCTGCACCCATTCCTGCAATGTCGTCTTGGCGTCGCGGAGCGGACCAGTCCAGTTCAACATCCGCTTGCGCCAATTATCCTCGATGAAGCGCTGCGCGACCGGCAAGCCGCCATCGACGAAGAGCGCCCCGATCACCGCCTCGCAGACATCGCCGAGAATGGCCGCCTTGCGCCTGCCGCCGGACTGCACCTCGCCGCCACCAAGGCGAATCCAATTGCCGAGCCCGATCTCCACCGCGACTTCGGCGCAGCTTTCATTGCGGACCAGCCCCGTCAGCCGGCGGGCCAGTTCGCCCTCCTCGGCATTGGGGAAGGCGTCGATGAGCATGTCCGCGATCACCAGCGCCAGCACGCGGTCACCGAGGAATTCGAGCCTCTGATAGCTCTCGCTCGGCGTCAGATGGTCTTCGGCCACCGCGCTCGCATGGGTCAGGGCCCTAACAAGGTGGCCGCGCGTCTTGAACTTGTGTCCGAGTCGATCTTCGAGGGGCTGCAGCGCGTCCGTCATGATGCGCGATCAGATGATCTTGAAGAGGCGGTCGAACCGCACCGTCCAGGGCCACATCCAGAACTGCCAGGGTCGCTCACCCTCCTTGACGGAGAAGAAGATGATCTCCGCGCGCCCGACGAAATTTTCGAACGGAACGTAGCCGACCGCGCCGAGCACGCGGCTGTCGGTCGAGTTGTCGCGATTGTCGCCCATCATGAAGTAGTGATCCGGCGGCACTTCATAGACCGGCGTATCATCGGAGAAGCTGTGCGGATCGAGGTCGAGCACGGTGTAGCTGACGCCGTTCGGCAGCGTTTCCTTGTAGCGGGCGACATGCGTCTCCGCGCCGAACTCGTCGGTCGTCACGTAATCGTCGATCTTCTCCTTCGGCACGGCGACGCCGTTGATCTGCAGCACGCCGTCGATCATCTGGATCTTGTCGCCGGGCAGCCCGATCACGCGCTTGATATAGTCGACCGACGGGTCGCGCGGCAGCTTGAACACGGCCACGTCGCCGCGCGTCGGCGGGGTCGCCCAGATCCGCCCCTCGAACAGGTCGGGCGCGAAGGGCAGCGAGTACTTGCTGTAGCCATAGGCGTATTTCGAGACGAAGAGATAATCGCCGACCAGCAAAGTCGATTTCATCGATCCGGACGGAATATTGAACGGCTGGAAGAGGAGTGTCCGAACGATCAGCGCGAGGAGAAGCGCCTGAACGACGATCTTGAGCGTCTCGCCGATGCCGCCGCGCTCGGCCTTGTACTTGTCGCCCGCCACGCTCATGCGTTCCTTCCGATCTGCTCAATCATGCCGCTGCGTCGCGGCGCTAGGTTCATATAGAGTCTCAATTGACCACGCAACGCGCGACGGCCATCGGCCGCCGCGTCGATACGCCGGCTCATGCAGTCGTCTTAGGCCTCGATCGGCAAGGCTTCTATGATCACGAACGCTTGTGCGAGCGGATAATCGTCGGTAATCGTCAAATGGATTGCCGCGCGATGGCCGGCTGGCAGCATTCGGGCCAGTTGTTCTGCGGCTCCGCCGGTCAGAAGCATGGTCGGCTTGCCGCTCGGCAGGTTCACGACGCCCATGTCGCGCCAGAACACTCCATGGTTCAGTCCGGTTCCGAGCGCCTTGGCGCAGGCCTCCTTGGCCGCGAATCGCTTGGCATAGGACGCCGCACGCTGATTGCGGCGATCGGACTTCTGCCGTTCGACCTCGGTGAAGACGCGCTCGACGAATCGCGCGCCATGCCGCTCGAGCGTCTTTTCGATTCGCCTGATATCGATCAGATCGCTGCCGAGCCCGATGATCATGAGGTTGTCGCGTCCAAGATCGGCTGGCGCGCCAGGTCCATCAGGCGGCGCATCTCGCGGATGGCGTTGTCGAGACCGACAAAAATCGCCTCGCCGATCAGGAAATGCCCGATATTCAGCTCGCGTATTTGCGGGATCGCCGCGATCGGCTTCACAGTGTCGTAGCTGAGGCCATGGCCGGCATGGATTTCGAGCCCGAGGCTGGCGCCATAAGCAGCCGCCTCGGCAATGCGCCGGCGTTCGTGCTCGAAGGCATCAGCGCCGGAGAAAAACGCCTCGCAATAGGTGCCGGTATGCAGTTCGACCACCGGCGCGCCGAGCGCAGCCGCGGCGTCGAGCTGGGCGTGTTCGGCCGCGATGAAGAGCGAGACACGGATGCCGGCCGCGCCGAGCTCGCGCACCATGGGGGCGAGATGGTCGAACTGCCCTGCGGCATCGAGCCCGCCTTCCGTTGTCCGCTCCTCCCGCCGCTCCGGCACGATGCAGGCGGCGTGCGGACGATGGCGCAGCGCGATCGCGACCATCTCACGCGTGGCGGCCATCTCGAAATTGAGCGGCAAGGCGATCTCGGCGCGCAGGCGCTCAATGTCGCGGTCACCAATATGGCGACGATCCTCGCGCAGATGCGCCGTGATGCCGTCAGCTCCGGCGGCGGCCGCCATTTCGGCTGCCCGCAGCGGATCGGGCAGATCGCCGCCGCGCGCATTCCGGATCGTCGCGACATGATCGATGTTGACGCCGAGACGAAGCTTGTCGGAACGGATCATGCTGCTCTCCCGTGATCGCGCTCAGGAATGAAGCCCGTGCAGTTCGCGCCGACGGACAGCGAAGCGCTCACGCCGCGACGACTGGAAGCTGCGCGCTGCAAGATAGATCAGGATGTAGGAAATCGCACCCAATGCCAGCCCGATCGGGATCGAGCCGATCAGCATCGGCTCGATGATCGGCCAGATATGGTGGAAGGACTGGCTCAACAGGCGGTGCGAGAGCTTGTCGAAATTGGGATCCGTCTGGGCGCGCCCGAACAGGCCGAGGATGAAATTGCCGGTCTCGAAGGTGGCGAGCCAGATGACCGGGAAGGTCAGCGGATTGCCGATCGAGGTTCCGAGCACGGCCGCCAGAACATTGCCGCGAATGAGGAAGGCGACCACGATCGAGAGAATGTAGTGAAAGCCGATGAAGGGCGTCATCGACAGGCCGACGCCCGTGGCAAAGCCGATCGCGATCGTATGCGGCGTGCCGGGCATGCGCAGCAGGCGCTTCGAATAATATCGGAACGCACGCTTCCACCCCCGCTTCGGCCACATGAAGTGGGTCAGCTTCTGGTGAAGTCGCAGGGGCTGTCGACGACGAAACAACATGACGCGGTAAGAACCAATCCGTCCTTTGTCAGGCTAAATTGCGGCTGCCTGGCTTGACCGGAGGAATGGCCGCCAATTCCGGCGGAAGCTGGTCGGCCGGATAGGCGGGAACTTTGTAATCGGCGAGCGCGATCACCGGCACGCCGACATCGGCCTCGCCGGCGGACCGGTCGATCAGGCAGGCGACGGCCACCACGGTTGCGCCTAACTCCTTGAGCGCCTCGATCGTCTCGCGGCTCGAAAGCCCGGTCGAGATGATGTCCTCCACCACGAGGACACGGGCATTGGCCGGAAGCTCGAAACGGCGCAGGCGGAAGACGCCGCCCTCCCGCTCGACCCACATGGCCGGCACGCCGAGATGACGCGCCGTCTCATAGCCCGGAATGAGGCCGCCCAATGCCGGCGAGACGACGAGATCGAACGCGACGCCACTCGCGCGCACCTTCTCGGCCAGCGCCTTACAGAGCCGCTCGGTCCTGTCCGGATACATGAAGACCCGCGCCTTCTGCAGGAAGACAGGGCTGCGCAAACCGGAGGACAGGATGAAGTGCCCTTCGAGCAGAGCACCCGATTGCCTGAACACTTCAAGGACTTCGGTCTGATTCATGAGATTCTGGTTCCGCTTGCTGGCTGTCAGCCATTGACGCGATTGGCGGAGCTGACGACGTGTCGCTCGCGCAGATCGCTCAAGAGCCGATTGAGATGCTTCAAGTCCCATACTTCGAGATCGATCGCCATCTCCGAAAAATCGGGGGCGCTCTTCACGATGCGAAGATTGGAGATATTGCCGTCATTATCCGCGATCACCTGGGCGATCTGGGCGAGCGTTCCCGGCTCGTTGATCGCCACGACCTCGATGCGCGCGGGGAAGCGTTCGCGGTTGGCCGCGTCGATATCCCAGCGCACGTCGAGCCAGCGGTCCGGCTCGTCGTCGAAATCCTTCAGGTTCGGCGACTGGATCGGATAGATCGTGATGCCCTCGCCCGGCGACATGATGCCGACGATCCGGTCTCCCGGAACCGCGCCGCCCTCGTCACCGAAGCGCACCGGCATGTCGCCATGCAGGCCGCGGATCGGGATCGCATGGCTCGCATCCGCCGGATCACCACTCGGCACGCGGAACATCATGCCGCTGCCCTTCTTGAGGCCGAACCAGCCGGCCTCGACGGCCCCGTTGCCACCGGTCTTCGGCGGGGCGGCGCGTTCTTCCTTGTGGTCGGGATAGACGGCCTTCAACACATTGGCCGAGGGGATTTCGCCCCGGCCGACCGAGGCGAGCATGTCCTCGATGTTCTGCTGGGCGAGCCGCGGCAGGGCGGCCTTCAGCCGATCCTCGGAGAACTCGCGTCCCGCGCGCTCAAAGGCCCGCTCGACGATCTTGCGGCCAAGACCGGCATATTGCTTGCGGATCGCCGCCCGCGCCGCGCGGCGGATCGAGGCGCGCGCCTTGCCGGTCACCGCGATCGATTCCCAGGCCGAAGGCGGCACCTGCCCCTTGGCACAGACGATCTCGACCTCGTCGCCGTTCTTGAGCTCCGTGGTGAGTGGCATCATGCGGCCATTGAGCTTGCAGCCGACGCAGGTGTCGCCAATGTCGGTATGAACCGCATAGGCGAAATCGATCGGCGTCGCGCCACGCGGCAGCGCAATCAGCCGCCCCTTCGGCGTGAAGCAGAAGACCTGGTCGTGGAACAGCTCGAGCTTGGTGTTCTCGAGGAATTCTTCCGGCGTGTCGCCCTCGGCCAGCATCTCGACGGTACGCCGCAGCCAGGTGTAGGCGCGGCTTTCATCGGAGAGATTGCCGTTGCCCTTGTCCTTGTAGAGCGCATGGGCGGCGATACCGTATTCGGCGACCGCGTTCATGTCGTGGGTGCGGATCTGAAGCTCGGCGCGCTGCCGCCCGGGACCGACCACCGTGGTGTGGATCGAGCGGTAATCGTTCTGCTTCGGCGTCGAGATATAGTCCTTGAAGCGGCCGGGCACCGTCGGCCAGGTCGTATGGACTATACCGAGCGCCGCATAGCAATCGCCCGTCGTGTCGACCAGCACGCGGAAACCAATAATGTCGGACAGTTGCTCGAAGGAGATCGCCTTGCGTTCCATCTTGCGGAAGATCGAATAGGGCCGCTTCTCGCGGCCATAGACCTTGGCCTTGATACCGTTCTTTTCGAGCTTCTCGCTCAGATCCTTCTCGATCTCCGCGATGAGCCCCTGGTTGCGGATGCGGATCTCGGCGAGACGGGTGGTGACCGCGCCATGCGCCTCGGGATTGACGACGGCGAAGGCGAGCTCTTCGAGCTCCTCGCGCATGTCGTGCATGCCCATGCGGCCGGCGAGCGGCGCATAGATCTCCAGCGTCTCCTCGGCGATCCGCCCGCGCTTGTTCTCCGGCATGAACTGGAGCGTGCGCATATTGTGCAGGCGGTCGGCGAGTTTGACGAGAAGGACGCGGACATCCTCGGAGATCGCGAGCAGGAGCTTGCGGAAATTCTCGGCCTGCTGAGCCTTCTTCGAGACGAGATCGAGGCGCTTGATCTTCGTCAGGCCTTCGACGAGGCGGCCGATATCCTCGCCGAACATCACGTCGATTTCGGCGCGCGTCGCGTCCGTGTCCTCGATCGTGTCGTGCAGCAGCGCGACGGCGATGGTCGAATCGTCGAGCTTCAGCTCCGTGAGGATCGCTGCGACTTCGAGCGGATGGGAGAAATAGGGATCGCCATTGGCACGCCGCTGACTGCCATGCTTCTGCATGGCATAGACATACGCCTTATTCAAAAGCCCCTCGTCGGCCTGCGGATTATACCGCTGGACGCGTTCGAGAAGTTCGTACTGGCGCATCATGGCGCGAATTCCAAGGGCAAACAAAGCGGCCGGGACGAGCCCCGGCCGAGTGCATCCTCAATATAGGATAGCGATCATTTCGAAACGACAAGCAGAACCGCCTGCCCGAGACAAATCGCGCCTTAGAAATCGTCCTGCTTGTCGGGCGGAACCATGCTCTCGAGGCCGCGCAGCAGGTCCTCTTCCGACATGCGATCGAAGGCGATCGCATTGTCTTCCGGAGCGTCGTCGTCGCCGGAGGCCAGAAGCGCAATGTCCTGCTCGGGCTCGTCGACCTCGACATATTTCTGCAGCGAGTGAATCAGGTCTTCCTTGAGATCGTCCGGAGCGACAGTCTCCTCGGCGATCTCGCGCAGGGCGACGACGGGATTCTTGTCATTGTCACGCGGCACGGTCAAAGCCGAACCGCTCGCAATCATGCGGGCGCGGTGACCGGCCAGCAGCACGAGCTCGAAACGGTTCTCGACCTTGTCGACGCAATCTTCCACGGTTACGCGCGCCATGGGGTCTCCTATCGAAAATTCCTGGGTGTCAAGCGCGAATGAATAGGTGCGCAGGCCAAGGATTGCAAGCTTTTGTCGTTCGCACCTATTATCACCGTGCCGGGGGGCACGATTCACCATTTTTAAAAGACTCTTGCCGAATGGTTTGCCGGCGCCCCCTTCGCTCTATATTTATTCAAAGTTGATCACCTCGACTCGACACGCTTAGCGTTGATTGCCTGAATATTTAAATCAAGAAACAATGGATAAGAAGAATGTTCGACGCCCGGGAGAAAATCGCCCTCTTCATTGATGGCGCCAACCTTTATGCTGCGGCAAAGTCTCTCAATTTCGATATAGACTACCGCAAATTGTTGAGCGAATTCCAGAATAAGGGCTATCTTCTGCGGTCGTATTACTACACGGCCCTGTCGGAAGATCAGGAATACTCGTCGATCCGCCCGCTGATCGACTGGCTTGACTATAATGGTTACACGGTCATCACCAAGCCGACCAAGGAGTTCTACGACGCTTCCGGGCGGCGCAAGATCAAGGGCAATATGGATATCGAGCTCGCCGTCGACGTGATGGAGATGGCCGAGCATATCGATCATATCGTCCTGTTCTCCGGTGATGGCGATTTCCGCTCGCTGGTCGAAGCCGTGCAGCGCAAGGGCCGCAAGGTCACCGTCATTTCGACGCTTGCGACCCAGCCGCCAATGATCGCCGACGAGTTGCGCCGCCAGGCGGACCATTTCATCGAGCTCTCCACGCTGCAGCAGAAGATCGGGCGCGATCCGTCCGAACGTGTTCCCCGCACCGCGGAACGCCAGCACGCGACGGTCGGCTTCGACGACGATTTCGACGAAGACGCCTGAGCGGCGCGCGGAACATAATGGTGTCGCTCTTGAAGGTCGGTCCCGGCCGGGATTGTCCGCTTTGTCCTCGGCTCGTGGCTTTCCGCGATCTGTGGCGCCAACGCGAGCCCGGCTGGCACAACGCGCCGGTGCCGTCATTCGGCACCGCTGACGGCCGCCTGCTGATCATCGGGCTGGCGCCCGGCCTGCGCGGCGCCAACCGCACCGGAAGGCCGTTCACCGGCGACTATGCCGGCGACCTGCTCTATGAAACGCTGATCGCGTTCGGTTTCGCGACGGGGCACTTCGAAGCCCGGATCGACGACACGCTGCAACTCGTCGATGCGGCGATCGCCAATGCCGTGCGCTGCGTCCCGCCCGAGAACAAGCCGACGACAGAAGAGATCCGCACCTGCCGGACCTTCCTGACCCCGACGATCGCCGCCATGCCACGGCTGGAAGCCATCGTCGCGCTCGGCAAGATCGCGCATGATTCCGTCGTCGTGGCCCTCGGCGAACGGATGTCGCGGTACAAGTTCACCCATGGCGGCCAGCACCGCATCGGGTCCCTCACGCTTTTCGACAGCTATCACTGCTCCCGATACAATACGAATACGGGCGTGCTGACGCCCGAGATGTTCCGCGCGGTGTTCAGCGCCGTCCGCTCTCATCTCGACGGCGCATAGCGCCGCTCTCGCCAGACGCGCGATCAATCTCCGTTTTTTTCCGCAAGCCACCGCCTCGTCATCGCGGATAGCGCGCCTATATCAGGTGGTGGCCGTCGCGATCGTGAGGCTGCGCGCGGGCGGCTGACCGGCATGGACGCCTCAGTTTGGTCGCGAAAATGGGATGGTGTCCGCCATCCCGACCCTGTTGACCGGCGTATTTATCGGAGTTCCAGCATGAACCTCAGATCGCTCCTCCTCGGCTCCATCGCCGCCATTGTCGCGGCCGGCGGCGCACAGGCAGCTGATCTGACGGTCGCCGAACCGGTCGATTATGTGAAGGTCTGCAGCACGTTCGGCTCGGGCTTCTATTATTCGCCGGGCACGGACAGCTGCATCAAGATCGGCGGCTATGTCGAGTTCGGCACATCGTTCGGCGATACGGATTTCGGCTTCTACAACGAGCAATATCCCAATTCGCGCTGGGACAATTTCTATACCGAAGCCTCGATCCAGCTGACGGCCGCCACGGCCACCGAATATGGCAATCTGGTCGGCTTCATCGATGTTCGCGCCCAGACGGGCAATTCGGGCGGGTTCGAGGAATCATTGGCGCAGGTCGTCAATTCGACCAGCAATACGGCCTATGTGGACAGCGCCTATCTGGAGCTCGGCCCCGTCAAGGCGGGCTACTTCACCTCGCTGTTCGATTTCGGCCGCGGCTACACCGATACCGGCGCATTCGGCTCCGACACGACCACCGATCACATCCAGTTCACCTATGCGGCGAACGGATTTGGCCTCGCCCTCTCGATCGAGGACCAGCGCGATCGCGGCGCGGCCGGCTCGGTCGAGGCGACGCCGGGCGCGATCGGCTATGGCGGCCAGGACAACATTCCCGACATCGTCGCCGCGGCGACCTACAGCTCCGGCCTCGTCAACGCCAAGATTGCCGGCGCCTACGTCAATCATGCGGTTGACCGCGTCGGCGCGGGCACCACAGCCGACCCCTTCGTCTATAGTGGACAGTCCGGCTGGGCGGTCGGCGGCGGCGTCGAGGTCAAGCTCGACGGCATTTCGCCGGGCGATCGCTTCTTCGCCTCCGCCGCCTATGGCGACAACGCCAATTCCTTCACCGGCATTGCCGGCGGCACGTCGGTTGCGGGCCTCAGCAGTGCACTGCTCGGCACCACGGCGGAGGCGATACCCGGCAATAGCTGGAGCGCCCTCGCCTCCTACAAGCATGTCTGGTCGCCCCAGATCTGGTCAGCCGTCAGCGGCGGCTATGCTTCGTTCGACGGCAGCGGCCAATGGTATGGCAGTTCGTCCTTCGATGCCTGGCGCGCGGTCTTCTCGACCGGCTACACCCCCGTCAAGGGGCTCGATCTGATGTTCGACAGCTCCTACTCCAGCGTCGACCATACGGAGAATGCGCAGAGCGGCGACGCGTGGGCGCTCAACCTCTGGATGAAGCGCTCCTGGTAACGAGCCGCGCCGCGCCATCGGCCGCGGCGCCCTCATGGTGAATCGCGGTTGGCTCGATGACGCGCCCGACGCCAGCTCTGATCCAGGCTGTGTGGATTTTCAGATACAGTTTGGTCTCCTGACCATATTGCTGTCAGCTCGTGAGCTGCCGCAACTTTTGCGCCGATGGCGGCGCGCTGCGCTGCGAGACACGGCCCTGGTCGTGTGAACGCGTCGACCGTCGGGCGAGGATGCGCCCGGCGCCGACGGAAACAAAAAACCTCATATTTACTGACATTTAGCATTGCCAGCGTCACGGAACCGGCGCGACACATGGCATTTCGCGGGCTCTATCGCCCCAGGCTCCATCCCCTCGCACGCCGCAACTCGCCCCGTTCGGCTGCCCATTTCGCCCCTCGAAAACGCAGTCGCGAGGTGAGGCAAATTGGTGACGCATGCTTATAATCAAGCAGATATAGCGATATCAGCCGGCTTCGGACGATGCCTGAATCAATTTCTTTGTTAAGTTCGACTTACTTTCCAGAACGAGGAAAGTCCGATTGCAACCAAACAGGGTGGCCATCGGATGCTGGCTTGGGGGGTCGGGCGACGCCGGATCCAGGATGTGCCGACACGAAGTGGCGACACGGTTTCCTGCATCTCGGGGGCGGTTTCGATCCTCTTCTCAAACCGGAGATTCAGAAATGAACTTCAAGACCCTTCTCCTCGGCTCTGCCGCCGCGATGATCGTGGCTGGCGGCGCTCAGGCGGCGGATCTCACAGTCGCCGAGCCGGTCGACTACGTGAAGGTCTGCGACGCTTTCGGCACGGGCTTCTTCTACTCGCCCGGCACCGACACCTGCATCAAGGTCGGCGGCTACGTGAAGTTCGGTACGTCGTTCGGCGACACCGATTTTGGCCAGTACAACTCGACCTATCCGGGCTCGAGCTGGTCGAACTTCTACACGGAAGCTTCGATCCAGCTGACGGCTTCGTCGATCACCGAATACGGCAACCTGACCGGCTTCCTCGACTATCGCGCCCAGACCGGCAACACCGGCGGCTTCAGCCAGTCGCTGACGCAGGTCGAGAACGCCTCGACAAACTCGGCTTATGTCGACAGCGCCTACCTCGAGCTCGGACCGATCAAGGCTGGTCGTTTCACCTCGCTGTTCGACTTCGGCCGCGGCTATGGCGATACGGGCGGCTTCGGTTCGGATTCGACCGTCGACCACATCCAGCTGACCTATGCCGTCAACGGCTTCGGTCTCGCGGTCTCGATCGAAGACCAGCGTGATCGTGGTGCCGCTGCGGGCTACGATAATGCCTATCTGAACCCGTATTACGTCACCGGCGGTCAGGATAACGTTCCGGATATCGTCGCGGCTGTCACCTACACGTCCGGCATCTTCTCCGCGAAGGTTGCGGGCGCCTATGTGAACGAAGCCATCAGCTATGGCGGCGGCAATGGTTCGGCCGCCAATCCGTTCGAGTTCAACGCCGAAAGCGGTTGGGCAGTGGGCGGCGGTCTCGAGGTCGCTCTCGACAGCTTCTCGGCCGGCGACAAGTTCTTCGTTTCGGCCGCCTATGGCGACAATGCGAACTCCTACACCGGCATCGCCGGCGGCACGTCGGTTGCCGGCATCAGCAGCGCGCTTCTTGGCTCGACGGCCGGCGCGGTTGCCGGCACCAGCTGGAGCGCGATGGCATCCTACAAGCATGTCTGGACGCCGCAGCTCTGGTCCTCGCTCACGGGCAGCTATGCTGACTTCGACGGCGACGGCCATGCCCTTCTGTCGCCGCTCGCCTTTGATGGCTCGGCGTTCAACGCGTGGCGTGGCGTCTTTGACATCGGCTACACGCCGGTCAAGGGCCTCGATATGATCGCCGAAGGCATCTACAACAAGGTCAGCTCGGATGACGCCGGCCTCGAGGGTGATTCCTGGGCCGTCAATCTGTGGATGAAGCGCTCCTGGTAAGCGCCTGACAATTGGCGGGGCGGATCAGTCCGTCTCGCCATGGCGCTCAAGCCGGTCCGCGGTCTCCATTTGTCCTGGCCTCCGCCGCTCTGCCATAGCGCCAAAAAGAAGGGGTCCGCTCATCGCGGACCCCTTTTTGCTATCAGGACGGTATCCTCGGGAAGACCGGCGCCTCAGCCCCGCGCGCGCATGATGCGGCTCTTCTCGCGGTTCCAGTCGCGGGCTTTCTCGGTCTCGCGCTTGTCGTGCAGCTTCTTGCCGCGCGCCAATGCCAGCTCGACCTTGGCCCTGCCCTTCTCGTTGAAATAGATCTTCAACGGCACGATCGTCATGCCCTCACGCTGCACAGCGACCATGAGGCGGCCGATTTCCTTCTTGTGCAGCAGCAGCTTACGCGGGCGGCGCGTCTCGTGATTGAACTGGTTCGCCTGAAGATATTCGGGGATGTAGGCGTTGTAGAGCCAGACCTCGCCATTCTTCTCGGCAGCATAGGAATCGCCGATCGTCGAGCGACCGCCGCGCAGCGACTTGATCTCGGTGCCGGTCAGCATGATGCCGGCCTCGTAAGTCTGGCCGATTTCAAAGTCATAGCGGGCCCTGCGATTATCGGCAGCAAGGCGATAGCGCGCTTCGTCCCGTGCGCTACTCATGATCGTATACCTTCACTTCGCGGGAGAGACCTCAGTTGGTCAGCCCGGCATGCACAAGCGCGCTGCGAATCGCGGTCTTGGTCGGCTCGGTGATGCCGACGAGCGGCAGGCGCACCCGATCTTCCATCCGGCCGAGCACCGACAGCGCATACTTCACGCCCGTGGGATTGGGCTCGATGAACAGCGCCTGATGCAGCGGCATCAACCGGTCCTGGTAGCTCAGTGCCTTGGCATAGTCGCCAGCGAGGCAGGCTTCCTGGAACTCGGCGCAGAGCTTCGGCGCGACATTGGCCGTCACCGAAATGCAGCCATGGCCGCCGTGTGCCATGAAGCCGAGCGCCGTGCCGTCCTCGCCCGAGAGCTGCAGGAAGTCCGGCCCCATGGCCTGGCGCTGCAGGCTGACCCGGTCGAGCTTTGCCGTCGCATCCTTGACGCCGATAATATTGGCCAGTTCGAACAGCCGCGCCATCGTCTCGACCGACATGTCGACGACCGAGCGCGGCGGGATGTTGTAGATGATGATCGGAATGTCGATCGCGTCGTTGATGGCCTTGAAGTGCTGGTACAGGCCTTCCTGGTTCGGCTTGTTGTAATAGGGCGTGACGACGAGCACGGCGTCCGCGCCGGCCGCTTCCGCGTGACGCGCCAGATCGATTGCCTCGAGCGTGTTGTTGGAACCGGCACCGGCAATGACCGGAACGCGGCCGGCAGCCACCTCGATGCAGATCTCCACGACGCGCTTGTGCTCGCTATGCGTCAGCGTCGGGCTTTCACCCGTCGTGCCGACCGGCACGAGGCCGTGCGAGCCTTCGTTGATCTGCCAGTCGACAAAGCTGCGAAACGCATCCTCATCCACCGAACCGTTCCGCATCGGCGTGACCAAAGCCGGAATCGAACCCTTGAACATCGTGCGCTTCTACCCTTTGCCGTCAATTGGCCGGATTCCGCCATGATCATGGATCTTGGGCGGCAGGGCTCGTATCGACGCGTTTCGTGTTATTCCTGGGGCCGCGAACATAGTCGGTGCCTCGCACCAGAGCAAGAACCGGTGTTTCCGTTCAACAAGGGCGTCAAACCTTTGTTCACCATGAGGCTCTAGTCTGAGGTGCACGCTGGCGGATCGACCGCGGCGCGACCCTGGCCAAGAGGCTATCTGGTGGCGGCCGAGGACGATTTCCAGCCTGATGATGGTATGCGTTTAGAGAGGGCGGCATGATCGTGAAAACGAACGGCAGCAAAGCACGGCGCGGATGGATGCTCGCCCAGGTGGCTGTGAGCGCGTTGATCTGCGCCTCGGTTGCCGGGACGGCGATGGCCGAATCCATTCCGACGCCACGCTCCAATCCGAACCGGCTCGCCGACAATGGCGACATCACTTCGGGCATCACACCCATCGCCAAGCCGCAGCGCCCAAGCCAGGCTTCTGTTGCCTCGCCGGCGAACGACATCATCAATTCTCTTTCGCCGAGCCAGCTCGGCCTCGACGCGGCGATCAAGCTCGTGGATAGCGGCCAGGTCGGCAAGGCTGCCGCGATCGGCCGCATGATGCCGGACAAGACCAACCGGCACATCATCGAATGGCTCGTCGCGCAAAGCGGCAGTCCCGACGTTTCGGTGGCGCAGATCACGCAGGTCGCGCAGGAACTGCCGGACTGGCCCGGACAGGCGCTGCTGCGCCGCCGCGCCGAGCAGGCGCTCGTGCGCATGAACGCCGACCCCGCCACCATCATCGCGGCCTTCGGCAAGACCCAACCGGGCTCCGACGAGGGCCTGATCCTGCTCACGCGCGCCTATGTCGCCTCCGGCCAGCCCAAGCAGGCGGCCGCGCTGATTCGCCCCGCCTGGCGCACCGAGAGCTTCTCGCAGGCCAATGAAGCGACGATCCTGAAGGAATTCAGCGGGCTTCTGACCGCCGCCGATACCAAGGCGCGGATGGACAAGTTCTTCTATGACGATGACGCGACCGAAGGGTTGGCGGTCGCCAAGATGCTCGATGGCGACACGCAGAAGCTCGCCGCGGCGCGGGCTGCCGTCGTGCGCAAGGCCCCGAATGCAGGCCAGCTTCTTTCCAGCGTGCCGTCCCGTCTCAAGAAGGACCCCGGCTATATCTATTCGCTGACGCAGTATCTGCGCCGTAGCGAGAAATACCCCGAGGCGGCGAAGGTGATGCTCTCGGCGCCGCGCAGTGGCGAGGCACTGGTCGATCCCGATGCGTGGTGGATCGAACGGCGCGTGCTGTCGCGCGAACTGCTCGATCTCGGCGATGCAAGGACTGCCTACAAGCTCGTTGCCGAGCATGCCGCGGAATCGAGCAGCAACCAGGCCGATGCCGAATTCCATGCCGGCTGGTACGCGCTGCGCTTCCTGAACGATCCCTCGACGGCTCGACGCCATTTCAACGCGATCCGCGCGGTCTCGACTATGCCGCTCAGCCAGTCGCGCGCAGATTACTGGCTCGGCCGGTCCGCCGAGGCGCTGGGCGACAAGAGCGAGGCGATCGCCCAGTATCGTCTCGCTGCAGCCTATCCGACCACCTTCTACGGCCAGTTGGCGGCGGCAAAGCTCGGTATGAAGCAGATCGTGCTGTCGAGCCCCGGCAATGCCGACGGCGCGACCCGGCAGCGGTTCAACAGCCGCGAGATGGTCCAGGCGATCCAGCGTTTCAGCAAGGCCGGCTATGACGACCGCGCGCAGGCCTTCTACATGCAGCTCGCGGAGACGCTGACCAACCCGGCCGAAGTCGGAATGCTGGCGCAAATGGCCGAGCAGAGCGGCAAGCACCAGATCGCGCTGCAGATCGGCAAGAAGGCCTATGTCCGCGGTCTTCCCGTGGAAACGCTGGCCTTCCCCACGGCGGCCATTCCGCGCACGGTCAAGAACACCGGCATTGAGAAGTCCGTCGTCTATGCCATCGCCCGGCAGGAAAGCGCGTTCAACCCGGCCGCCGTCAGCCATGCTGGCGCGCGCGGCCTGCTGCAATTGATGCCGGGAACGGCCAAGATCGTGGCTAAATCAGCCGGCGTGCCCTACTCGCTCCAGCGCCTGACCACCGATCCCGGCTACAATGCCACCTTGGGCGCGGCTCACCTCGCCGACCTCGTCTCGGATTTCAACGGCTCCTACATCATGTCGTTTGCGGCCTACAACGCCGGCAAGAGCCGCGTCGTGAAATGGGTGCAGCAATATGGCGATCCGCGCGACCCCAGCGTCGACGCGGTCGACTGGATCGAGCGCATCCCGTTCACCGAGACCCGTAACTATGTCCAGCGCTGCACGGAAAACCTGCAGGTCTATCGCGCACGCCTCGGCGAGCCCGCGCTGGTGATCAACCGCGACCTCGGCCGCGGCGGCCCGACCTGATCGGATGGCCGTGTCGATCGATGCAGGCTACGCGGCTTTCCGCTACCAGAGTCAGGACGGCCTGACGCTGGGTGGACGCGACTATGGCGCCGGGCAGGTGGCTACCCTGCCCGTCGTGTGCCTGCCGGGACTGACCCGCACCGCGCGCGATTTCGACCTGCTCGCCCACATGCTCGCCGAGGCGGGCCGGCGGGTACTCGTCTTCGATTATCGCGGTCGTGGCACCTCCGATCGGGATCCGACCGGGGCATCGTATAATCCGCTCGTCGAAATGCAGGACGTGCTGCTCGGCATGTCGCTGCGTGGCGTCACCCGCGCCATCTTCGTCGGCACCTCGCGTGGCGGCATCATCACCATGCTGATGGGCACGGTGAAACGCGATGCGATCGCCGGCGTGGTCCTCAACGATATTGGCAGCATCATCGAAACCGCCGGGCTGTTCAGGATCAAGTCCTATGTCGGCCAGGGCGAAGCCCCGCGTGACTGGGACGACGCCGTGCGCCTGATCCGCACGACCCATGGGCGTTTCTTTCCGGGCTATTCCGACCAGGACTGGATCGACCAGGCTCGCCTCACCTTCGCCGAGCAGGATGGGCGTCCCGTGGTCGATTATGATCCCGCACTGGCGCGTGGTCTCGATGCGGTCACGCCCGAGACGCCACCGGTCGATCTCACGGCCGCCTTCGCGACGCTCACCACGGTACCCGTGATGGTGATCCGTGGCGAGGAGACCGATCTCCTCTCGCGGGCTACGCTCGACGCCATGGCCGCCACCCATCCGGGTCTCGTCGCGGTCAATGTCGCGGGCGAGGGCCATCCGCCCATGTTGCGCGGCCCGCTCCTGTCACGGATTGCCGGCTTCATCGCTACGATCGGCTGAGGCGGACTCGCCAATAGTCTCCGACTGCTTCTTCGCCTTACCGCGCTTCGATCGGGGCCGCGGCAGCTTGCGCTTCGGCTTGACCGCTTCGGCCGGGTCATCGGCACTCGCCACGCGCGTCGACTGGCCGACCCAGTCCTTGCTCACGATGGTGTCGCCAACATCGAGAAACGCTGCGACCCAGGCGATCTCCTGTGGAGTCCACGCCGCAATCTGGCTGAAATGGAAGATGCCGACCGAGGCGAGCCGCGCCGCATGCCGCTTGCCGAGCCCCTTGATGGCGGCGAGATCATCGGCGACACCACCTCGCGGACCGGCAAGGGGGAGAGGACGGTGGCCGGCGCCATCGGCGCGCGCCAGCGCCTCGGCGAGCTTGGCCGGATCGGTGGCGAGCGGCGTCGGCTCGGACGCCATTGCGACGGGCTCCAGAAGCTCCGCCGGCAGCAATCGCTCCTCGGGCGGCGGCAAGGTCACCACGAGTTCTTCGGGCAAATGGCTGAAATTGGGCGGAGGCACAGGGACAACCTGCGGCAGCGGCACCGGCTCGCGATTGCGCCAGGGCAAAATGCGCCATTCCAACACACGGATGACCAGGTCGATGCCGTGGATGATACGGGTCTGGGACGCGGCGGCGCCCGTCAGGGCGACGGCGCGATTGAGGAGCGAGCCGACAAGACAGCCGAACAGGAAGCAGAGGGCGAGCACCGCCCAGAGTTCGGCCGCGTGCAGGATCACGGTCTCGCCTCCCCGGAAGCGGTCGGCCGTGCGGCACCGGGCGCCCCCGGCGCGCCACGCCGTCGCGAGCCCTGCGCCCACCAGCCCACGACCACGCCAAGGCCGGCGGCGATGCTCAGGAAATCCCAGTATTGGACGATGAGATAGGACATGCCCGACCTTACTGCCCGACCACGTTGAATTCGATACGGCGATTCTGCGCGCGTCCGGCCGCGTTCGAATTGGACGCGATCGGACGCGATTGGCCATAGCCGATCGGACGCAAGCGCTCCTGACGAACGCCATCCTCGACCAGTCGGTCGACCACCGCCTTGGCGCGTGCCTCGCTCAGGGCCTGGTTCTTGCGCGTGCCGCCACCCGAATCCGTATGGGCGCCGACCTCGACGGTCGCGGCGGGGCAGCGCTGCACGATAGCCGCCAGCCGGTCGAGCAGGCCGTAGCTGTCGGGCAGGATCGTCGCCGTGCCGCTTTCAAACTGCACCATGTCGCGCTCCATCTCTGTGCGAAGCGCGGTTTGGCACTCGCCGGCGGCCAGCGGATCGCCGCCGACGGCGACCATCAGGGATGGTGAGAACTCGAAGCCATCCGGCAATGACGACTGGACCGTCGATTCGATGGCCTGGCGCGCGCCATCCGATACGGCGACGCCAGAGAGTGAGAGCTTGGTGTCGACCAGTTCGAAGCGGCCGCCATCCAGCCGGCTGATCGCCTGAAGCGCCGTGCCGACCGCATCGACAAACCCATCCGGCGCGCCACCGGCGAGAAGAAGCTGCATGTCGATCCGCACCTGGCCGAATTTCGGCCGAGCGAGCGCAACGATCTGCTTGGCGGCTTCGTCGGTCGGGACATAGCCGCTGAAGCTGAGCGCATCGGGCAGACGACCGGCCGCGAAGATGAACGGCGAAATAGCGGCGGGCGCCACCGCCTTGCGGCGCAACTCCATGCTGGCGGGCAATGTCTTCTTGAGCGCGTCGACCAATTCAGCATAGGCCGTCGTCGATATCGCCTCGCCGACAATGTCGTAGCTCCGGCCGGTGAGCGAGACCGAGCCCTTGCCGAGCAGGGCGAGCTGGCGCAGCGAATATTCGACGGCGCCGATCCAGTCCATCTTCGGGTCGCCGTCGGCGATGCGCAGGCGATCCGTCACCATCATGCCGGGGAAGAGTTCGGCGGTTGCCTTCAGTACTTCGTCACGCGCGACGGGGGTCGGCATGTAGCCGCTGAGCACGACCACCGTGCCGCTGCGATCGGCCCGCCAGACATAGGGATCGACGCTCGCCGGTACGACATCGATCGAACCGATCGCCACGCCGACGCTGTGCTTGTCCCGACGCGCGCCGATCTCGGCCAGCGTCGTCTCATAATCGGCTACCGTCCGGGCGCTGCCCTTGAAGGACAGAACCTTGCCGTCGATCGCGATCTGGCCCTCCGTCAGATGGGCGAGCTGATAGACGGCGAAGATCGCGGCGGAATCGAAGCCGCCCGGCGCGCCGGAGGCGAGCTCGGTCTGGTCATCGATCGAGATGCCGGGAAGCGCCGTCTGGATCGCGAGAGCGATATCGCGCCGCACTAATTCTGACGGCACGAACCCTTCGATGCGGATCGTCTTGCCGTTGAAATCGACGTGCCAGACGAAGCTCTCCTTGCGTGGGGGCAGAATGCGGACGCTTCTGATCGCGGCATTGGCCGGCAGCGGCCCGGAGAGGGCACGCGCCGCCGCCGCAAAACGCGGCTCGTCGATGGCCGTGCCGTCGATCGAAAGACTCGGGCCGTTCAAGACCACGGATCCGTCCCCCAATTCGGCGAGGCGTGCGAGCGCGAAATCGGTGAGCCCGAGGAAATTGACCGGTTGGCCGCGGGCATCCTGCATCTGGTCCTGGAGGGTGAAGCCGGGGAAATAGCGCTTCGCCGCAGAGAGGACGGCAAGCCGCTCGTCTTCCCCCGGCACATAGCCGGTGAGGCGGATTTCCTTTTCCGATCGCGTCGCGGTCCAGCTATAGGCCGGCTGCAGCGGAATGATGCCGCTGCCATCGAGGACGAGCGAGACACCCCAGACGCGATCCGCCGATTCGACGGCAAGGCGCTGCGCGATGACGGTCGGCGCCGTTCCCATGACGGTGACGGTGCGGCCGCTCACCTCGGCGCTCGCCCAATCCTGGCCATCGGTCGCCAGCTCGGCATCGACCCGCTGGCCGATATCGGCCTCGATCCTGCCGATGCTCATCCAGATCGCGATCGCGGCCAGCACGGTCACGATCACGAGCCCGGGGGTGACCCAAAGTCGCCACGCGCTCATGGCGCGCCTGGACCGAACGGCAGCCCCGTGCGGCCGGCGGGCGGCGAACCTGGCTGGATGTGTCGATCAACGGCGCCGGCCATGCGACCCTACCCTCCCCGCCGCCCTGGCTTGCCAATGCAATGTCCGCGCGCTCTGCCGGGGCCACGACGAACCATGGGGAGACTCTGGACGAAGAGGGCAACGAACCGCAAGCGGCGATGCTACTCGTCCACGTCAAATAACAACCACCGTCAATAAGATAGGGCGTCAGGCACCCGGCGACGCGACAATCTGCGCCGCCCGTGCCGGAACGGGCAGGCCTCAGGGAGCCGGCGCCGCGTTCTTGTTCATCCACTCATCGGCCATTGCGAGCGCGGTACGCCGCTCGGTCTCGGTCGCGACCGAGAAGGCCTGCTCCTGCATGTCCTGGATCCAGGGGTCGAGCGGCTTGGCGCGATCGCGCGCAATCGTCAGGAACATCAGGCCGACCACGGGCTGGCGCGTGACGCCGTCGCCCTCGAACAGCATGTGTCCGAGAAGGGCCTGAGCGCCAACATTGCCCTTGTTCGCCGAGAGCTTGGCCCAGCGCGCCGCCTGCTTCAGGTCGCGGTCGCCGCCCTCGCCTTCGTAATACATGCGGGCGAGGTTCAACTGCGCGTCGGAATCGCCGAAATAGGACGCCGCATAGGAGAACATCTGCCGCGCACGGCCGAAATCAGGCTGGATGTCGCTGTTCGGGATGCCGCTGCGATAATAGGAGCCGAGCGCGACGAAGGCATTCGAGACAAAGGGCGCGGCCGGGGCGTTGGGATTGTCGTCCGCGTGGGCGTCGGCGACCTCGCTGAAGAGCTCGAACGCCTTCACATCGTCCTTGGCGAGGCCGTCACCCTCCGCATACATGCGGCCGAGCTTCCACTGCGCCACCGTATGCCCCTTTTCGGCGGCATAGGTCAGCGCCTCGACGGCCGTGGTCTTGTCGCCTTGCTTGTAGGCGTTGAAACCCAACCGGAATGCTTCAACCGGCGTCGAATTCTTGTCGAGCGAACGCGCGTCGAGCGCCGACGCACTGCCCATGCCGAAGCAGAGCCCAACAATAACGCCGATGCCGAGTATGGCTACGCTGCCAAACGCGTTAGAAATCCGCATAGCACGCCACGTCAGCGCCGAGACAAAGCCGCCCCGGCGACGCTCAGTCACCAACGGCATGTCGACGATGATCCTTGCCCGCGCCGCATGATCGCGGCCCAAAATACGATGCCCAGAGATATGGGATAGGTTTCTGGCGAATCCGAGGCCATCGCGGAGTCTTGACCACGCCCCACCCGTCTCATGTTCGCGCACTTTGACAGCACGTCGAAATGCTCTTTCGATAGTCTTCAAAGCTGATCCTATCCGCCCCCGGATGAGTTCGACGGTCGTTTCACTTTATGGCTGAAAGGCGGCGGATCATGACCGCGCGAAGGACTCGGATCGAGTTGCAACGACACTGTTGCCATGCCGCCACAAATCTTGCGGCGCCCCTCCGGAGACTCCGTCGCGAGCGCGGAGACGCCCGAGGTCCGGCCTTGCCCGCCTCAAGTGCCCGAGACACTGGATAATTCGAACAAAAGGGAAACAAGCTCGCGCCGCGATCGACCGCGTGGCAAAATTCCATCTTGATTCGAAGCCTTCACCCGGCCATTTCAACGGACCTCAAGTAACGGATGACCATGGCAGAGACTGAAGACCTTTTCGGTGGCGGAGCGGCCACGGCCCGCAAGCTCGATCCTGCACCCGAGCCAGCGCCGCGCCGGCCCGCGCCGTCCCGTGCGACTGCAAGCAGTTCGGCCGAGAGCGACTATTCGGCCGCCGACATCGAAGTGCTGGAAGGGCTCGAGCCCGTGCGGCGCCGTCCGGGCATGTATATTGGCGGCACCGACGAGAAAGCCCTGCATCATCTCTTCGCCGAAGTGATCGACAATTCGATGGACGAGGCCGTGGCCGGCCACGCGACCTTCATCGAGGTCGAGATGTCGGCCGACGGCTTCCTCACGGTCACGGACAATGGACGTGGCATCCCGGTTGATCCGCATCCGAAGTTCAAGGACAAGTCCGCGCTCGAAGTCATCATGACGACGCTGCATTCGGGCGGAAAGTTCGATTCCAAGGTTTACGAGACCTCGGGCGGCTTGCACGGCGTCGGCATATCGGTCGTCAACGCGCTTTCCGAAATGCTCGAGGTCGAGGTCGCGCGCGGCAAGCGTCTCTACCGTCAAACCTTCTCGCGTGGCCTGCCGACATCGCGGCTGGAGGCGGTGGGCGAGATCCACAATCGTCGCGGCACGCGGACCCGCTTCAAGCCCGACGAACAGATCTTCGGCAAGGGCGCGCATTTCAAGCCGGCGCGCATCTTCACCATGGCGCGCTCCAAGGCCTATCTCTTTGGCGGCGTCGAGATCCGCTGGAGCTGTGCGGCCGAGCTTCTCGTGGGCGACAGCGTCACGCCGCCGACGGCGGTGCTGCATTTTCCCGGCGGTCTCAAGGATTCGCTCGCGGCCGATCTCACCGGCGAGCGCATGGTCACCAGCCAGATCTTTGCCGGCCGTACCGACAAGGCGAGCGGCCATGGCGCGGCCGAATGGGCCATCACCTGGTTCCCCGGCGACGGCTATGTCCGCTCCTACTGCAACACCGTGCCCACTCCCGAGGGCGGGACGCACGAGCAGGGGCTGCGCATGGCGCTCCTGCGCGGTCTCAAGGCCTATGCCGATCTGACCGGCAACAAGCGCGCCGCCGCGATCACGGCCGACGACGTCATGACATCCTGCGCCGCCATGCTCTCCGTCTTCGTGCGCGAGCCCGAATTTGTCGGCCAGACCAAGGACCGCCTCGCGACGGCGGAAGCCGCCCGCATCGTCGAGAAGGCGATCGGCGATCCGTTCGACCATTGGCTCGCGGCCTCGCCGCAGGAAGCGACGCGGCTGCTCGACTGGGTGATCGAGCGCGCCGAGGAGCGCCTGCGCCGCCGGCAGGAGAAGGAAGTCAACCGGAAGTCGGCGGTGCGCAAGCTCCGCCTCCCCGGCAAGCTCGCCGATTGCAGCCAGAGCGCGGCACAGGGCAGCGAGATCTTCATCGTCGAGGGCGACAGCGCCGGCGGCTCCGCCAAGCAGGCCCGCAGCCGCGCCAGCCAGGCCGTGCTGCCGCTTCGCGGCAAGATCCTCAATGTCGCCAATGCCGGCCGCGAGAAGCTCGCACAGAACCAGCAGCTCGCCGACCTGATGCAGGCACTCGGCGTCGGCCCGCGCAACCAGTATCGCGACGAGGACCTGCGCTACGACAAGGTCATCATCATGACCGACGCCGATGTCGACGGCGCCCATATCGCCTCGCTGCTCATCACCTTCTTCTATCGCGAAATGCCCGAGCTCATTCAGACCGGTCATCTCTATCTCGCCGTGCCGCCGCTCTACCGCATCAGCCAGGGCGGCAAGACGCTCTATGCGCGCAATGATGCGCATAAGGACGAATTGCTGGAGAGCGAGTTCAAGGGCAAGGGCAAGATCGAGATCGGCCGCTTCAAGGGCCTGGGAGAAATGATGCCCAACCAGCTCAAGGAGACGACGATGGACCCGGCCAAGCGCACGCTGCTGCGCGTCGGGATCGTCAATGGCGAGATCGAGCTGACCCGGGACACCGTCGAGCAATTGATGGGCAACAAGCCGGAGGAGCGCTTCCGCTTCATCCAGGACAATGCCGCCTTCGTCACCGAACTCGACATCTGATCACGAACACCGCCCGGCGCACTGGCGCAGCACCGGATGGCGTCAGACCTCGAGGGATGTCAGTCTTCGTGGCGTTCGGACCTGATCTCGCCGATGGACATCGCGGCGATGCGGGAGAGATGCGTATAGGGCAAGTTCGTCTCGGCTCGCCAGGCGTTGAAGGCCTCTTGCACTCTGGCGAGGTCGCGCTTGGATTTTGGCTCGGTGGCGATGTCGACTCCGGCATCGCGCAGGCAGAGAGCCACGTCGCCGGAGATGACAAAGGCGTCGTAGCCCAGGAAGCGCAGCAGCATCTGGCCCGAATTGCCGCCGAGCCTGCTGCCGCGCTTGCCGAGCCGATCGAGCAGGCCGACCTCGTCCTCCTCCGGCCATGCGGCGAGAAAGCGTCCGAAGCTGCCGTGCTCCGCGGCGATCGCCCGCACGAAGCCGGCATTCTCGCGCACGGAGCGGATCTTGGCGCCGTTCCTGACGATGCGGGCGTCGCTCTCGAGTCCGTCCCAGTAATCGTCGGGCTGGAAGACCAGAGCGGCGGGATCGAAGCCGAGAAAGGCCGCCTCGAAGCCCTGCCACTTCGCCTCGATCACGCTCCAGACGAACCCGGCCTGAAACACGCGCTTCGTCATTTCCGCGAGCACCCGATCATCGGCGAGTTCGGCCAGCGCCGCCCGCGGCTTGACCACCGGCAGCAGGGCGGCGAGAGCATCGGCGCCGCCTCTGCGCGCCTCGGCTCGGACGCGAATGACCTCGAACGGAATCATGAAATGCTCTCCTTCAGCACCGGGAAAGGGGAACGACCGCGTCTCCCAATGGGATCGATCGTCGGCGGACAATCGTCAAGGCCGACTGATCGTCCGGCCGTCGCTCCTCTTGCCGCGGGGACGGGGCGCGCTGAAAGGCGGCGACCCATGCTCCGGATCGAGAGCGAACCAGCCAGCCGGATACGCCGCCGCCGAACATCAGGAACAGGTTCCATCGGGCTCGGCACCGAGGCGGCCGGTCATGATCGCTGAAATTTCCGGACTCTTTGCAGCCTCATTTCTCGCCGCGACGCTCATTCCCGCGCAGTCGGAGGCCGTGCTCGTCGCCCTGGTCGTCAAGGGCGGCGTGTCGGTTCCGCTGATCGTCTGCGTGGCCGGCATCGGCAATGTGCTGGGCTCACTGGTGAACTGGTGGCTTGGGCGCTGCATCGACCGCTTCCGCGATCGCCGCTGGTTTCCGGTCTCCGCGCCTGCATTGGAACGCGCCCAGCGCTGGTACGGCCGATTCGGCCGCTGGAGCCTCCTCTTCGCCTGGCTGCCCGTGGTGGGCGACCCGCTGACGCTCGTCGCGGGAATCATGCGCGAGCCGCTGCCCTCCTTCCTCATCCTCGTGGCATTCGGCAAGTTCGCCCGCTATGCGCTGCTTGCTTTCGCCACGCTGGCGGCCATTCGCTGAGATGGTCACACCGCCTTGTCGCGGCACATGCTTGCCGTGCATTCTTGGAGCCATCTTGCCATCGTCCTGTCGCGGGCCCATGCGATCCGGTCTTGCCAGCCACGCCCGCGGCGGCCATAGCAGGGCCACCGGGGCCTCGCCTCTTCCGGAGACAGCGGATGAAGACTCATCGCACCTTCGCCTTCGCGGCGCTCGCCGCCGCCAGCCTGGCGGCTTTCTCCTCCATTCCTTCGGCGATTCCGGCCGCATGGGCCGATCCGGTCACGGACCGGATCGCAGCGCTCGATCCTTCGGTCCAGGATGTCCGCATCGCCGGCGATTGGGAAAAGGATGGCCGCAAGGGCGTCTACCGGATCGTCGTTTCCCGCACCGCGGCCGAGAAACCGACAGCGCGCCTGTTCGTCCAGTGGATCGCCGTCGGCATCGACGGATCGCAGACCGTCGACCGCACTACGGAAGTTTCGGAACTGGTCGGCCTGAAGCTCGATATCGTCGATTTCGTCGCCGAAACGGATCCGGACGGACTCAGCATCTTTGTCGAGACGCTCGACCCGGCCAACGACACCGACCAGAGCTACGAGCTGTTCATCGACAGTGACGGAAGCTACCGTTTCGGCCCCGCCAGCAACTAGCGGCTTGACGAAAAAGCGGATTTGGCCGCGGATTTGTCTCGAAACAATTGACAAGTTGGCGGAAATGCTCATATCTGCCAACGTCATTCATCGATGGCGACGCGTAAGACCTGCGTCCCACGCAGCCTTCGGGCCCTTTTCTTCTTGAACATGACCTTCTCTACGCTCGGACTGAGCCCCAAAGTGCTGGCTGCCGTTGAGGCAAGCGGCTACACCACGCCGACGCCGATCCAGGCCGAAGCAATTCCGCATGTCCTTGAACGGCGCGACGTTCTGGGCATCGCCCAGACCGGCACCGGCAAGACGGCCTCCTTCGTCCTGCCGATGATCACGCTGCTGGAGCAGGGACGCGCTCGCGCCCGCATGCCGCGCACCCTCATCCTCGAGCCGACGCGCGAACTCGCGGCGCAGGTCGAGGAGAATTTCAACAAATACGGCCAGAACCACAAGCTGAACGTCGCCCTGCTCATTGGCGGCGTTTCATTTGGCGACCAGGAAAAGAAGCTGGAGCGCGGCGTCGACGTGCTGATCGCGACGCCCGGCCGTCTGCTCGACCACACCGAGCGCGGCAAGCTGCTGATGACCGGCGTCGAGATTCTCGTCATCGACGAGGCCGACCGCATGCTCGACATGGGCTTCATTCCCGATATCGAGCGCATCGCCAAGCTGATCCCGTTTACGCGTCAGACGCTGTTCTTCTCGGCGACGATGCCGCCGGAGATCCAGCATCTCGCCGATACCTTCCTGTCCAATCCCGTCCGGATCGAAGTCGCCAAGCCTGCAACGACGGCCAAGACGGTGACGCAGCTCTTCGTCGCCACGGGGCGCGAGTCCTTCGACAAGCGCGAAACCCTGCGCGAGCTCATTCGCGGCGCCGTCGACCTCAAGAATGCGATCATCTTCTGCAATCGCAAGCGTGAGGTCGCTGTTCTCGCCCGGTCACTCGAGAAGCACGGCTTCTCGGTCGGAGCGCTGCATGGCGATATGGACCAGCGCGCCCGCATGGCGACGCTCGATGCCTTCAAGCACAACCGCCTGACGCTGCTGGTCGCCAGCGATGTTGCGGCGCGTGGCCTCGACATTCCCGATGTCAGCCATGTCTATAATTTCGACATTCCGACCCATGCGGACGACTATGTCCACCGCATCGGCCGCACGGGTCGTGCCGGCCGTTCGGGAACTGCGATCACGCTGGTTGCGCCCGCGGACCAGAAATACCTCTCGGCGATCGACAAGCTGACTGGCGACGGCGTCAAATGGCTCGGCGATCCGCCCGGCACGGCGCCTGCCCGCAGCAAGGCTCCTGAAGAGGCTCACAAGCCGCGTGCGGAGGAAGAGGCCAAGCCGGCATCGAGCCGTCAGCGGACGCCCAAGGCTGCCCGCGCTGCCAAGCCGGCTGCGGCGGTCGAGCCACGGCCCGCACCGGCCGTTCAGGCCCGCCCTGCCCCAGAGCAGCCGCGTCGGGAGCGGTCACATCGCGCCGAGCGCGACGACGATAAGGTCATCGGCCTTGGCGATCACGTCCCGCAGTTCCTGCTGCGCCCGGTTCGCGCCCCGTCTTCCTGAGTCGTAGTCCTATCCACGCCGTCATTGCGCGCCGCGGCGACTCGGCCGTGGTTGTTGCGCGAAAACGGCGCCGATCGGCGATCATGCCAATGGGCATGCCCGCCACCATCTGAAACTTTTGGTTGTATACAAGGCGCGCCAGGACGTTTTTGCTCTGACCGAAGAACCGATTTCCGTCGTTTCTCCCTGATTGATCTGCCCCAGTCCAGTTTCATCGCTATCGCAGCACAACTTTAACGATGATACTTAACCCGGATTTAGGAGCTGACGCTTACGTTAGCTACCAGGGTGGGGCCGTGTAGTCTGGGCGGGGGCATGATGGGGCGGGATGATCTGAAGCGGAGCTACCGCTACGCGGAGTTGGCGCTCGACCATTTGCGCCGCAACGCGCTGCCGGCCACCCCCCGCAATTTCGAGTTCTGGTACATTTACGCGTCCGGCTTCAATGGATCGCTGAAGCGCGCCGTCGATACGGCCCTGCGCGAAAACGGCCGGATCGATAGCGACACGCTAAAGAGACTATGCGCGCTCCACCTCTCCCCGGCGCAGCTCGGTGATCAGATCGGTGAAGTCGGCGGCAAGGTCGTGGCCAAGATCGGCCAGATCGGCGCGTTGATCGAAACGGCTCTCGACGAGGCCGCGAGCTATAGCGCGACGCTGCAACTCACGGGTCGTGCTCTGTCAGCCGATACGGGCGACGACAACATCCGAGCCGTCCTCAGCGAACTGGTTGCCGCAACGGCGCAGATAGACGGCAAGCGCCGCCTGCTCGAAGCGCAGCTCTCCGATTCGAGAACGCAACTCGATACGCTTCAGGCGCATATCGAAGCGATCCACTATGAATCTCTCAATGACCAGCTGACTACGCTCGGCAATCGTAAGCACTTCGACCACGCGATCGAACGGGCTGTCGATGAGGCCGCAACCGAACGCGCGCCGCTTTCGCTGCTCCTGACCGACATCGACCATTTCAAATCATTCAACGATCGCTACGGTCATCCGACCGGCGACCATGTGCTTCGACTGGTGGCGCTCGCCGCCAAGCAGAACATCACGGCGGGCGATACGGCCTGTCGCTATGGCGGCGAGGAATTTGCGATCATCCTGCCGCGCACGGATAGTGCCAGAGCCTTGGCCGTCGGGGAACATATTCGCCAGGCGGTCATGCACCAGGAGTTCGTGAAGCGTTCCACGGGCGAACGTCTCGGCCGCATCACGATCTCGATCGGTGTCGCCACCCATCGCCCCGGCGACACGATCCAATCGCTCATCGAGCGCGCCGACGCCTGCCTCTATGCGGCAAAGCACAGCGGCCGAAACCGCGTAGTCCTCGATATTCCCGCCGTTCTGGCCCAATATGGTCGGCACTGACCCCGGCCGAAGGGTTGCTTGATCAGATCTTGCCGAGCGACCAGGACACGAGTTCGACCAGCACCTGATCGAGCGCGGCATTGAGGCCGGCGACGGCGGCCGGCGCCGTGTCCTCGGCGACGGGCACCTCGGCGCGGAAGACCTTGAAGGCGACGACGCGGCCATTGCGATCGTTCATGATGCGCGCCGAGATCTCCACCACCGCCGTCCGGCTGTTCGCGCCGACATTGAAGTTGAAGGAGCGGATGTCGGTCAGAAGCTGATAGTCGATCGAGAGCCCTTCGCCCGGCCGGCCGACAGCCTTGGCCTGCTTGGCCTTCTCGAATGTCTCGATTACCCGGGCCTGGATGACGCGCGGCAGCGTATCGGCATATTGCGCGTTCGGATAATAGGCGACGAGCGAACCGCGCGATACGGCGACGCGCTGGCTGTCCAGGATCTTGAGCGCCGTGGGCGCGGGCACGAGCAATTGGGCCGTCGTGTGGTTCTGCGCCTGGGGCAGTTCGGTCGGTCCGGTCAGTTCATAGGTATTCGGCGGCGGTGTCGTCAGCAGCTTGCTGACGCAGCCCGACAACAAGGCGGCACACAGGATCGATGCCAGCGCCGCACCGCGCGCGGTTCGCTTTACAAGACGCATGAAATCCTGTGCCCCTTCACTGTGCCCGACCACGGTATGCCGTCATTTGCGGTTATAGTCCTTGACCGTGGGATTACCAAAGATGACGCCCTGCGGATTACTGCCGATGGTGGTGACAGTCTGGTCGAAACTCGCGGTCGCGCGGCGAAGTTGCTCGACAAGACTGTTGACGTTCCTGAGCCCCTGCCCGCTGAAGCTTGCAAGGTTGCTGGCGATCTGGTCGGCGCGGCCCTGGAAGGCCTCGGCAATGATGCGGATCGAATGGGCGGCGGCGGTCGCCTCGGCGAAGAAGCTCTTGCCTTGCGGGTCGGTCAGCATGTCCTGCGCCTTGCCGAGGATGGTGTCGAGACGCGCCGAGGCCGCATTCAGCCGCTGCATCAACTGTCCCGAATCCGCGACGATCTGGTCGACCTGTGGCTGCTTGTCCTTGACGAAGGCGACGAAATCGCGCGCGTCTGCGACGGTCTTGTCCGCATTGGCGACGATCTTGTCGATATCGACCGTCGCCGTCTGGACGCGACGTGCAATGGTGGAGATGTCGGTGATCGTGTTCTTGACCGCTTCGACCTGGACCGCCTGCACGATCTTCTGCGCGTCGTCCAGCGTTTGCGACAGCTGGCCAGACACCTTCTCGACATTGGCGATGATCTTCGGGAAGCTCTCCGACGAGGCGGCCAGCTTCTCGGTGACCTGGTTGACGCTGTCGAGCGTCGAGGAGACCTTGGCCGGATCGACGGCAGCGAGAATGCCGTCGGCGCGCTTGACCAGCCCTTCGAGATTGCCGGAAAGCGAGCCGATCTTCTTCGAGAGATCGCTCACATTGCCCATGAAGTCCTCGACGCCGTCCGAATTCTTCGAAAGCGCGTCGGTGAATTTCTGCACATTGGTAAGCGAAGCCTGGATCTTCGGATCGGCGGTGCTGAGGATGCCGTTGACCTGGTCGACGGCCGTATTGACCTTCGCAATCACATCCTGCGCGCTGGCGATCACGTCCTGCAAGCCGGAGCCCTGAGCCGTGAGCGTCGGGATGCCTTCCTGCGCGAAGATGCTGGGCTTGCCGGCGGTGCCGCCGCGAAAATCGATGTAGGCGAGGCCCGTCAGGCCCTGGACGCCGACCGAAACCTTGGTGTCGTCCTTGATCGGCTGGTTCGGATCGACCGAAACCATGGTCTCGACCTGGTTCGGGTCGTCCGGATTGATGCGGAGCGATGTAACGTCGCCGATGCGAATGCCGTTGAACAGCACCTGACTGCCGGTCGCGAGTCCCGTCACGGAGCCTGGAACGAGGATGCGCATGGGCTTGCGCACGCCGCTCTCGTCGTAACGGGCGAGCCAATAGACAAAGGCGAAGCAGGCGACGATCACCGCAAGGGTGAACAACCCGATCGTCGCGTAGTTTGCACGCGTTTCCATGCCGCTCCGTCTAGGCCTCACGACGGCGCGCACGCACGCCGTGGAAATATTGTTGAACCCAAGGATGATCGAAGGCGAGCATGTCCTCGATCGTTCCCTCAATCAGTACATGCCGATCGCCCAGAACAGCGATTCGGTCGCAGACAGTATGCAAACTATCGAGATCGTGGGTCACCATGAAGACAGTGAGCCCCAACGTATCGCGGAGCGTCGCGATCAGCTTGTCGAATTCGTCGGCGCCAATCGGATCGAGGCCCGATGTCGGCTCGTCGAGGAACACGATATCCGGATCGAGCGCCAGCGCCCGCGCGAGACTCGCCCGCTTGATCATACCGCCGGACAGCTCGGAGGGCGCACGCTCGGCCGCTTCGGGCGCGAGACCCACCAGTTCGATCTTGACCCGCGCCAGCTCGTCCATCAGCCGGCTCGACAGATGCAGGTGTTCCCGCATCGGAAATTCCACGTTCTGCAGCACCGTCAGCGACGAGAACAGCGCGCCCTGCTGGAACAACACACCTAGCCGCCGGTCGATCGAAGCGCGCGTATTGGCGTCGGCCTCGTCATAAGGCGTGCCGAGAATTTCGACGGTGCCGGCCTGCTTCGGCTGCAGCCCCAATATCGTGCGCAACAGCACCGACTTGCCCGTGCCCGACGCGCCCACGATGCCGAGGATCTCGCCGCGATAGACGTCGATATCGAGGTTCTCGAGGACCTTGCGCTCCCCGAATCCGACCGTGATGCCGCGGCCGCGAATGACGACCTCGCGCTCCGCATCGGGTGCCGGGGGTTGTGGCTGGGCGAGCACGGCCGACATCAATAGCTCACCGCGCTGAAATACATCGCGAACAGGCCGTCGACGACGATCACCATGAAGATCGCCTTCACGACGGATGAGGTGGTCCGGGCACCGAGCGATTCGGCGCTGCCCTGGACGCGCAGGCCCTCGGTTGCCGCGATGATGCCGATGATGAGCGCCATGAACGGCGCCTTGATCAGCCCGACGAACAGCGTGTTGAGCGCCACGGCATCACGCAGGCGCATGATGAAGGCCGATGGTGGCAATCCGACATAGACCCAGCTGACGAGCCCGCCGCCGATCAGCGCCATGATGTCGGAAATGAAGGTTAGCAACGGCAGAGCGATGATCAGCGCGAAGATGCGCGGCATGATCAGCACTTCCGTCGGATCGAGGCCGATCACGCTCAGGGCGTCGATCTCCTCGCGCATCTTCATCGAGCCGATCTCGGCCGTGAACGCGCTGCCCGAGCGGCCGGCGATCATGATCGCCGTCAGCAGGACGCCCAGTTCGCGCAAGACCAGCACGCCGACGAGATCGACGACATAGACCTCGGCGCCGAAGCTGCGGAGCTGAAACGCGCTCTGCTGCGCTATGATCGCGCCGATCAAGAGCGACATCAGCGCGATGATCGGCACGGCGCGCAGGCCCGTCCGGTCAATATGAAAGACGATGGAGGTGAAGCGGAAGCGCGCGGGATGGACGAGCGCCCGCACGAAGCCCCGCGTCACGCCGCCCAGGATGTTCAGACCCGCCTCGAGGTCGTTGGCGGAATTATACATCGTCCGCCCGACGCCTTCGATCATCTCGCGTCCGACGCCGATATGCGGCCGCGGCGGTGGGATCACCCGTTCCGCCGAATCGAGCGCCTTCAGCAGGCGGGTGGCGTTGTCGGAGGCGCCAACGAGCTCGATCTTCGTGCCATTGGCGGCGAGCCCGCGCTCGAGCCGCGTGATCATCCACGCGCCGGCCGTATCGATGTGGGTGATGCCCGCGAGATCGATCGTGATCTGCTTTGCGGGCGAGGCGACCGCGTTATCGACCAGCGGCTCGATCCCATTGACCGTCTGCACGGTCCACGGGCCGCTCGCGACGATGCGTGCGTGACCGTTTACGTCAAGCAGTTCAAGCTGCGATGCCGTTTTCGTCGCCACGAGCACTCCGGGTTAAACGCCTGTTCCGGCCATATGGGTACGGGACCGGCCCTTGCCGCGCCCCCGGGGCCCACCTAATCTCCCGGGTATTACCTCGGTGATCGCACGAGCAAGGAAGCTCGGGCAAGCCTTGGATGGAAAGGAAGACGATCCATGGAGATCGCAACGCCCTATCTGTTGTTTTTGGGTGACGTTCCGGACGCTCTGGCGGCCAAGACGGCGCTTGGAATCGTCGACTGGCGGCCTGAATGGTGTCTGGGGCAGTCACGGCTCGCCGGTTGCAAGGCCGATGCCGGCATTCCCGACATGACGATCGCGGAAGCGAAGGCCGCCGGCGTCCGCACCATGATCGTTGGCGCGGTCAATGCCGGTGGCGTGCTGCCGGACCATTGGGTCGCCTCGATCGTCGAAGCGCTCGACAATGGCCTCGACGTCGCGAGCGGACTGCATTCGCGCCTCGCCGATATCGAGCCGATCCGCCTCGCCGCCGAACGGAACGGACGCGCTTTGCACGATGTGCGCCATACGACCGAGCGATTCGCGACCGGCAAGGGCACGAAGCGTCCGGGACTGCGCCTGCTGAGCGTCGGCACCGATTGCTCGGTTGGCAAGAAATACACGGTTCTCGCGCTCGAGCGCGCCATGCGCGCCGAAGGGTTCGATGCCGATTTCCGTGCGACCGGCCAGACCGGCGTGTTCATTTCGGGACGCGGCGTCGCGATCGACGCGGTCGTCGCCGATTTCATCTCCGGCGCCGTGGAATGGCTGTCGCCAGCGGCTGCGCCAAACCATTGGGATCTGGTCGAGGGCCAGGGTTCGCTGTTCCATCCCTCCTTCGCCGGTGTATCGCTCGGCCTGCTGCATGGCGCCCAGCCGGATGCCTTCGTGGTGTGCCACGAGCCGACCCGCAGCAAGATGCGCGGAGTCAGCCATGCCCTGCCCTCGGTCCAGGAGGTCATCGACCTCACGATCGCCTGCGGCCGCCTGACCAACCCCGCCATCCGTTGCGTCGGCATCTCGATCAACACGGCAGCGCTCGACGATGGCGCGGCGGCCGCCTGCCTCGACGCCTTCGCCACAGAATATGGGCTGCCGGCGGTCGATCCGATCCGGACCGGCGTGAGGCCGATCGTCGCCGAGATCGGCAGGGTGTTCGGAACCCCATGAGCCCTATCCTCTCCGTCGGCATGGAGCGCTGGCCGATCGCCGGTGCCTTTGTGATCTCGCGCGGCGCGCGGACCGAGGCGACGGTCGTCGTCGCCACCATCAGCGACGGCGCCGATATCGGTCGCGGCGAATGCGTGCCCTATGCGCGCTATGGCGAGACGGTGGAGGGCGTGGTCGCGGCCATCGAGGCCGTCGCGCCGGCCATAGCCGCTGGCATGGACCGCGCCACCCTCATGGCAGAGATGCCACCTGGCGCCGCGCGGAACGCGATCGACTGCGCGCTCTGGGATCTCGAGGCGAAGCGGACGGGCGTCAGCGTTGCGGCGCGCCTCGGCCTTTCATTGCCGCATCCGCTGGTGACGGCCTATACGCTCAGCCTCGGCACGCCGGAGAGCATGGAGGCTGCAGCACGCATCGCCGCAGAGAGGCCGCTGCTCAAGGTCAAGCTCGGCGGCGCAGGCGATATTGAACGCATCGCCGCCGTGCGACGCGGTGCACCCACTGCGCGGATCGTCGTCGATGCCAACGAAGCCTGGTCGACAGCCGATTTCGATGCCCACATGCGGGCCTGCCGCGACGCCGGCGTCGAACTCATCGAGCAGCCATTGCCGGCCGGCCATGACGATTGGCTCGCCAGCGCCAAGCGGCTCGTACCGGTCTGCGCCGACGAGAGCCTGCATGTCGCCAGCGATCTCGACGAACTCGCGGGCCGCTATGACGCGATCAACGTGAAGCTCGACAAGACAGGCGGGCTCACCGAGGCGCTCGAACTGGTCGCGGCCGCACGGGCACACGGCTTTGCCGTCATGGTCGGTTGCATGGTCGGCACGTCGCTCGCCATGGCCCCTGCCGTCCTGCTGGCCCAGGAAGCCGATTTCGTCGATCTCGACGGACCGCTCCTGCTCGCCCGCGACCGTGAGCCCGGGCTCCTCTATCGCGGCAGCCTCGTCAGTCCGCCCGAACCGGCGCTGTGGGGCTGACAAAGCCGAGGATCGGCAGCATCAAGATGCCGATCGCGGCCAGCGCCAGCAGCGACATGACCGGAAAGGCCCAGACGCCGAACTGGGCATAGAGCGGCCCGGCGAGAAGCGTCGCCGCCGCCATGGCGACGCCGGTCAGCACCTGCCAGAAGCCTTGGGCCGATGCCGTGATCTCATCCGGCATGCGCCGCGCGATCGCGAGCTGTACGCCGGTGAAAGCGGCGCCGAAGGTCAAGGCGTGGAAACCCTGCGTGATCAGCGACAGCGAAAACGACGTGATGAAGGGAAAGAGCGCCCAGCGGATCACGGCGGCGACCGCGCCGATCATGATCAGCGTCTCTGGCTTGAAGATGCGGAACGCATAGCCGGCAACAGCGAACATGCAGATCTCCGCGATCACGCCCATCGCCCAGAGCATGCCGATCTCGCCGCCGGAGAAACCCAGTTCCTGCCAGTGGATCGTGCCGAAGGAATAGAAGACGCAATGGCTCGCCTGAATGAGCGCACTGGAGCCGATGATGACGAGGAAGCCGGGATTGGCGAGCAGCGATCGCGCCGAGCGCCGCTCGGGCCGCGCGGCGTCATCGACCTTGCGCACGGCGGGCGGCGTGACAGGGAGCGTGAACGCGGTCAGCGCCGCGATGACATAGGCGCCGAGCAGCAGCGGCGTCAGGATGGGGCCGCCGAACCAGCCGAAGATCGTGCCACCGGCAAGGCTCACCACGACGAAACTGATCGATCCCCAGATCCGCATCTTGCCGTAATCGAGCCCGAAGCGGCGAAAGCCGGTCAGGGCCAGCGCATCGAGCGCCGGGTTGGTCAGGCTCGAAAAGGTCGTCGCGAGGCCGGTGAGGACCAGAAGCGGCCAGTATCCACCCGCAATGGTGGCGAGGGCGAACATGACCAGCGCTGCAAAGCCGAAGATGATGATGGCGAAGCGGCGATTGGGGGCACGGTCGGCAAGCCAGCTGCCGAGCGGCATGAAGACGAGACGGGCGGCCAGCGGAAAGGCGAGGCAGGTGGCGATTTCTTCCGCCGTCAGGCCGCGCTCCTTCAGCCAGACCGGCAGGAACGGCACGACGAGCCCGCCGACGACGAAATAGGTCGCGTAGTAGAACGAGATTCGGGACGCGAAGAAGCGCGGTGCGAGCATGAGGTCTGTCGATCGGAAGGGCGGCTGGCTGCCGGCGCCGCTGCGGGAATCCGGGTCGGATGGAGACCGACGGGCAGTTCCTCCGGTTAGTCCCTTAGGCGGCCGCTTGCAATGGCGCGGATCACACCATCGGCAAAAATCGATTCAAGCCACAGGATCTCAGCCCGTCGCGAGCGCCTTCGTCAGCACCGCCGGGTCGATATTGCCGCCCGATAGCACGACCACGACCGTGCGCCCGCGAGCGTCGAAACGGCCCGCCAGCAGAGCCGCCAGACCGACCGCACCACCTGGCTCGACCACGAGCTTCAGCGTGCGAAAGGCGAAAGCCACGGCACGCAGCGCATCGTCATCGGAAACCGACAGCGCGCCGGCCGCCGTCTGTCGGTTGATCGCAAAGCCGATCGCGCCCGGCTGAGCCGCCATCAGCGCGTCGCAGACCGAGCCAACGGAGCGCGGATTGGCGAGGACCGTGCCCACCGCGAGCGAACGGCCGTAATCGTCGAAATCCTCCGGCTCGACCAGATGGACGGCGGTCGCGGGCGCCAACGCGCGGATGGCGAGGCCGATTCCCGCCGACATGCCGCCGCCGCCACAGGGGACCAAGACGGCGTCGGCCTGCTCGCCGCGTTCGGCGAGAGCCTCGGCGATCTCCAGACCGATCGTCCCCTGCCCTGCGATCACCATCGGATCATTGTAGGGATGGACGAGCCGCGCCCCGGTCTCGGCGACGATGGCATTCGCCATCGCGTCGCGGTCCTGGTCGGCCCGGCGATAAGTCACGACCGTAGCGCCGAGCCGCCGCGTGCCATCGAGCTTCGCCTGCGGCGCCTCGTCTGGCATGACGATGGTTGCGGGGACGCCAAACAGTGCGGCGGCGGCGGCCACGCCCTGGGCATGGTTGCCCGACGAGCATGCCACGATTCCCCGTGCGCGCTCGGCCTCGCTCAAGGCCGCAATCGCATTATAGGCACCACGGAACTTGAAGGAGCCAGTCCGCTGCAGGGTCTCGCATTTGAGCAGAACTCGCCCGCCCACCAGCGCATCGAGCGCCGGATTGGTGAGGAGCGGCGTGCGAACGGCCTCAGGCCTTATGCGCTCTGCGGCGGCGCGGACATCGTCGATTGTCGGGGTCATGCTGTTTGGCTAACAAGCCCGCGCCGCGGCCGCAAGCCCCCCTCAGGCGACCGAGCTCAACTGATAGACGCCGCTGATATTGTCGAGGAACTGCCGCGTCGCCGCCTGCCACGAATTTCGCAGCGCCACCGCGCGGCAACGCTCGCGCGGAATGTCGAGCGCGGCGATGGCGGCGGCACGCAGGTCCTCGTCGAGCACGCCCGCGCCGGTATCGCCGACGACGTCGAGCGGCCCGGTGACGGGGAAAGCGGCGACCGGCAGGCCGGAGGCCATCGCCTCCAGCATCACGACGCCGAACGTATCGGTGCGGCTCGGAAAGACGAAGCAATCCGACGCGGCATAAATGTCGGCAAGCTCCTCGCCGACCTTCGAACCCAGGAAGGTCGCGTCGGGATAGTCGCGCTTCAACATCTCGAGCGCCGGACCGTCGCCGACCACGACCTTGCTGCCCGGCAGATCGAGACCGAGGAAGGCCTCGATGTTCTTCTCGACGGCGACGCGGCCAACATAGAGATAGATCGGGCGCGGCAGGTCGAGCACGTCGCGGTTTCGATCCGGCCGGAAGAGCTCGGCGTCGACGCCACGCGACCAACTCATCAAATGGTGAAAGCCACGCGCCGCCAGTTCCTGTTGCAGCGAGCGCGTCGCGACCATGCAGCCGGCGCCGGAATTATGGAAATCGCGCAGGAAGCCATAGGTCCATTCGACGGGAACCGGGATGCGCGCGGCGAGATATTCGGGAAAGCGGGTGTGATAGCTGGTCGTGAAGATCCGGCCATGGCGCAGGCACCAGCGGCGGACGGCAAAGCCGATGGGCCCCTCGGTCGCGATATGGACATGATCGGGATCGACCTCCTCGATCCGCCGCGCGATCGAGCCGGGAACGGCGACGGTCAGGCGAATTTCAGGGTAGGTCGGACACGGAACCGTCGGAAAGCCCTCCGGCGTCAGCATGATCGCTTCGGCGCCGAATTCGGGCAGATGGCGGACGAGCCGCTCCAATGTCCGAACGACACCGTTGATCTGCGGGCGCCAGGCGTCGCTCGCGATCAGGATGCGGCTCATGCCGCGACCTGATCGGCTTCCGACTCCTGCTCCTCGTCGACTATGTAGGGAAGATCCTTCGCGATCACCGACCATCGCAAAATCTCGAGCCGACCATCATGATGTTCGGCGATGGCGGTGCAGCTTTCCACCCAATCGCCGGTATTGATGTAGCGCACGCCGAGATCCTCGCGGATCGTGGCGTGGTGGATATGGCCGCAGACGACGCCATCGGCGCCGACGCGGCGGGCCTCGGTGATCAGCGCCTGCTCGAACGCCCCGATGAAGGAGACGGCGTTCTTGACCTTGAGCTTGGCCCAGGCCGAGAGCGACCAGTAATCGAAACCGAGCTTGCGGCGGATCTTGCTGACGACGGTGTTGAGCGCGAGCGCGAACTCGTAGGCGCCGTCGCCCAGATAGGCGAGCCACTTCGCATGGCGCACCACCACATCGAACTGGTCGCCATGGATGACGAGCAGCCGCTTGCCATCCGCCGTCTCATGGACAATCCGGTCGACGACCTCGACGCCGCCAAGATGCGTGCCGAGATAATCGCGCAGGAATTCGTCGTGATTGCCCGGCAGATAGATCAGCCGCGCACCCTTCCGGCCTTTGCGCAAGAGCTTCTGCACGACGTCATTGTGAGTCTGCGGCCAATACCAGCTTCTCTTCAGCCGCCAGCCGTCGACAATGTCGCCGACGAGGAAGATCGTCTCGGCGTCATGCCACTTCAAAAAGTCGAGCAGAAGGTCTGCCTGGCTTCCCCGCGTGCCGAGATGAATATCCGACAGGAAAAGCGTGCGCAGATGGCGTGGTGCGGCACCGCTCGACATGATCTTGATTCGCCCTCGACTAGGAGACCATTGCTGATCGCTTAGCCGAGCGAAGCCACAGATTTGTGACAGGCGCCTAGAGGAGCGTCGGAACCATCGAGACGACCAGAAGCAGCGCCATGACCGCGTTGAAAATTGCCACGCGCCGTTCGCTGTCGAGGAAGCGGGCAATGCCCGTGCCGAAGAGACACCAGACGGAAGCGGACGGCAACGCCGTCGACGCGAAGACCAGGACGAGCAACAGGACGGCATGCAGCACGTCGCCTCCCGCCGGCACGTAGAGCGCCATGGCGCCGATCGCCATCATCCAGGCCTTGGGATTGACCCATTGGAACAGAGCCGCCGCTGTGAAGCTCATCGGCTTGCCGACGCGCGCGCCGCTCGCATCATGTCGCCCGGCATTGGCGAGCTTCCAGGCGAGATAGAGCAGATAGGCAAAGGCGACGTACTTCAATATGTCGTGCAGTACCGGATAGGCGTCGAACACGCCGCCGAGCCCCATGCCGACCGCGAACACCATCAGCGGAAAGCCGATCGTGATGCCCATGACATGCGGCAGGCTCGGCCAGAAGCCCCAATTGGCGCCCGAGACCATCAGCATGGTGTTGTTCGGACCCGGCGTGAACGCCGTGATCAGTGCAAAGCCGAACATAGCAAAAAGCGTCTGCATGACGCGCCTCCCCCATTTGGTCGGCGTTTCTGGCACGGCCCACCAAATAGGTCAATAATGCTGACGTTTATCGATCGATAAGGCTCGGCATCTGTTCCACAACAGCCAAGCTGCATTGCTGAATGAAGTCCTCGAGGGTACTTGCGCGTACGGGATCGCTCGCCCATGATCCCGGCCGCCAACACGGAGAAAATCAATGAAGCTCCTACGCTTCGGCGCCGCTGGCGCGGAAAAGCCGGGCCTGCTCGACAAGGACGGCGTGATCCGCGATCTGTCCGGCGTCGTTTCGGACATCACCCCGGAAACGCTCAAGAACGGTGCGATCGAAACGATCGCGAAACTCGATCCCTCGACCCTCCCCATCGTTCCGGCCGGCGTTCGCCTTGGCCCGATCGTCGAGGGCGTGCGCAATTTCATCGCCGTCGGCCTGAACTATGTCGACCACGCGCATGAGACGGGTGCTGCGATCCCGTCCGAGCCGATCCTGTTCAACAAGGCGCCGAACTGCATCATCGGCCCGAACGACGCGGTCACGATCCCGAAGGGTTCGCAGAAGACCGATTGGGAAGTCGAGCTCGCCATCGTCATCGGCAAGACGGCCCTCTATGTGTCCGAGGCCGACGCGCTCTCCTATGTCGCGGGCTTCGCGGTCTGCCACGACGTCTCCGAGCGCGCGTTCCAGACCGAGCGCGGCGGACAGTGGATGAAGGGCAAGGGCTCGCCCACCTTCGGTCCGCTCGGCCCGTGGCTCGTCACGCCGGACGAGATCGCCGACGTGCAGAACCTCGACATGTTCCTGGACGTGAACGGCACGCGCGCCCAGACCGGCAACACCAAGACGATGATCTTCGGTGTCGCGCATCTGGTCAGCTATATCAGCCAGTTCCTGCAGCTCGATCCGGGCGATGTCATCACGACCGGCACGCCGCCCGGCGTCGGCATGGGCATGAAGCCGCCAAAGTTCCTCAAGGACGGCGACAAGGTCCGCCTCGGCATTACCGGCCTCGGCGAGCAGGAACAGACGTTCCACGCCTACAAGGGCTGAGCCGTTTCCTAATAAGAAGGCCCTCGCCTGCTTTGCGGGCGAGGGCCTTTTTCGTTCATGGGAATGCGGTCATGGCCAGAGCCGCCGGGCGTCGCCCGGACGCTCACCACCACCGATAGAAATGATGCACCGGGCCGTGGCCCTTGCCGATGTCGAGCCGGTCGGCGTTCTCGATCGCCTCGGTAATGTAGAGCTTGGCGGCCTCGACGGCGGGCACCAGTTCGATCCCCCGCGCCAGACCCGCCGCAATCGCTGACGAAAGCGTGCAACCGGTGCCATGGGTGTTGAGAGTCGGGATGCGCGGCGCCGAGAACCAGTGCGCGCCGGATTGCGTCAGCAGGAAATCCGAACTCTCCGCGCCCGTGCCATGCCCGCCCTTCAACAGGACGGTGCCGGGGCCCATGGCGAGCAGCGCCCGGGCCTGGTCCTCCATCTCGGCATCGTTCATCGCCATCTTCGTGCCGAGCAGACGCGCCGCCTCGCGCAGATTGGGCGTGATGACGAGCGCGCGCGGCAGCAGCTCGGCCACCATCAGCTCGACCGATTCATCATGGATCAGCATGTCGCCGCTCGTCGCAACCATGACGGGGTCGAGCACGACCTTGCGCTGGTCATAGCGATCGAGCCCCGCCGCAACGGCGCGGATGACATCGGGATGGGACAGCATGCCGATCTTGACCGCATTGACCGCGAGGTCGGAGAAGACCGCATCGATTTGCGCCGTCACGAACGCGGCCGGCACGTCGTGGATCGCCGTCACGCCGAGCGTGTTCTGCGCCGTCAATGCGGCGATCACGGAGGCGCCATAGACGCCGAGCGCCGAGAACGTCTTGAGGTCGGCCTGGATGCCCGCGCCGCCGCCCGAATCCGAGCCGGCGATGGTCACGGCGATCGCTGTCATCTGCTCTCTCCTCGTATCAGGGTCACGCGCCCGTCACTGTCGGCGTCTTGGCGGCCCGCTCGCGCTCGCGCCTCAGGCCCAGCCGATGCTCGCGATAGATCACGAACAGCCCCGACGCAATCACGATGCCCGAGCCCAGCAGCATCGAGCCGCTCGGCACATTGGCGAACAGGAAGTAGCCCACGATGATCGCCCAGACCATCGAGATATATTCGAAGGGCGCGATCAGCGAGGCATCGCCGAAGCGGTAGCTCTGCGTCAGCAGCACCTGACCGATGCCGCCAAAGACGCCGCAGCCGATCAGGAACGGCCAATCCTCCGCATGCGGCATGACCCAGCCGAAAGGCAGCGTCGTGATCAGCATGAAGAGGGCGGTGAAGAGCGAAAAATAGATGACGATGGTTCCAGGCTGCTCGACCCAGGTCAATCGCCGCGTCTGTGTCGCCGCGAGGGCACCGAAGAAGGCGGCGAGCAGCGAGAAGATCGCGCCGATCGCGCTCCGATCCGGTTCGTTGGACGCCCCGACATAGCCGGACAGGATCACCAGCACGCCGCAAAGCCCGATCACCACCGCCGTCCAGCGATAGACGCGGATCGTCTCCTTCAGCAGAAAGGCGGCGAGCACCACGGTCATCAGCGGCGAGGCATAGCCGATCGCGGTTGCGTCCGAGAGTGGCAGGCGCGCCAGCGCCGAGAAGCCGAAGAACATCGAGGTCGCGCCGGCGACCGAACGCAGCAGGTGCCCGCCGATGCGCGGCGTGACGAAGACGGTCGTCAACAGCCCCTTATAGCCGACCCAGACCAGCACCGGGATCAGCGCGAAGGCCGAGCGGAAGAAGGCGACCTCCCCCGCCGGATAGCGATCGGAGACATATTTGATGAGCGTCGCCATCGCCGTGAAGGCGATGGTCGAGATAACCTTGAGCAGCACGCCGAGGAGGGGCTGCCCGCGCGCGGACGTTTCCATATCACCGTCGGACCACGAGCGGGTCCGTTCTCGCGGGGGAACCGGACGATACTGCGCCCGGTCCGGTTTCAGATGCAGTCGGTCGCCGGGCGCGAGGGAACACGCCACGACGAAAGCAGACGACGGGAATCGTCCACAAAGCAGAAAGAGGTCTCGAGTGATGGTCGGTTCATGCGCATCGGCCCCTGCGGGCCGTCTCCTCCCAACATGCCTCGTCCGGAAGGCGTCGCAGCGATGCGACGGCCCGTGCCATCCCGAAGGATGCTCCGATCAAGGCATGACAGGATCATAGGACCCGACCGGCGAACGACGCAACCGCCAAGGGTCGATTGATTGCGCAAAACCGCGCAATCGACGCGGCATGAAGGCTCGCCTTTTCGCCGCCGAAATCGCGTGTTAAGCACGCTACCGACGGCGGACAGGACTTCATCGGCGAACACATGACATTATTCAAATCGCGGCGTTTCGCTCAGACCGCACTCGTCGCGGCAGCTTTAGGCTCGATGCTGGCTGGTCCGGCGCTGGCCGACCGGATCACCAATCCGGTGGCGGAGTTTGCTGGTCTCGACAAGATCACCGGCCGGATCATCACCTTCGACGTCTATATGGACGAAACGGTGCAGTTCGGTGCGTTGCAGGTGACGCCGCGTGTCTGCTATTCGCGCCCGCCGACCGAGCCGCCGCGCACGGATGCCTTCGTCGAAGTCGAGGAAATCACGCTCGCCCGCAAGGTGCGGCGGATCTTCACCGGCTGGATGTTCGCCGACAGCCCCGGCCTGCACGCCGTGGACCACGCCGTCTATGACGTCTGGCTCGCCAACTGCAAGACTTCGTCGACGGTGGCCAAGCCCGCCAACCCGTAGAAATCGGCCTCGATCGGCAGCGCCGCCTCGAGCCGGCGGTGATAGTCGGAACGGTCGATCTCGATCACCCCGAACTGCTCGAGGTGCTCGGTGGTGAACTGTGCGTCGAGCAAGGTGAAGCCGCCGGCCTTCAACCTGGCCACCAGATAGACCAACGCGATCTTCGAAGCGTCGGTCGCGTGGCTGAACATGCTCTCGCCGAAGAAGGCGCCGCCGAGCCGCACGCCATAGAGACCGCCGACCAGGACACCCTCCCGCCAGACCTCGACGGTGTGGCAATGGCCGAGCGCGAAGAGATCGGCATAAAGCTGCCGGATTCGCTGGTTGATCCAGGTCTTGTCGCGGTAATCCGACGCCACATTGCCGGCGCAACCTGCGATGACGCCGGCGAAATCGGTATCGACGCGAATCTCGTAGGGTTGCTTGCGGATCGTCCGGGCGAGACGGCGCGGAACGTGAAACGCATCGAGCGGGAAAATGCCCCGCTTCTCCGGCTCGATCCAGTACAGGCCGGGATCATCGGCCGAATCGGACATCGGAAAAATGCCGCAGGCATAGGCCTTCAGCAGAACCTGCGGCGTGATCTGATGCGCCTGATCTGATTGCTTCGCCATCGACCTCCGAGCGCGCCACCCGACCGGTACCGGCGACCGCCAGCACCGAATCGACCAGCCTAACGCTCGCCCCTGCCCCCGAGCTCCACGCACGATTGCACGAAGCGGGGCAGGAAGAAAGGCGAAGCCGGACCGCCCGGCGCTACTGCTCCACAGCCAGCTTTTTCTCGAGCCAGTGAATGTCGTAGCGGCCATCGGCGATGTCCTGATCGTCGACGAGCTGGCGGAACAGCGGAATCGTAGTCTTGATGCCGTCGACAACGAATTCGTCGAGCGCGCGGCGCAGGCGCATCATGCATTCGACACGGTTTCGGCCGTGCACGATGAGCTTGCCGATCAGGCTGTCGTAATAGGGCGGGATCTTGTAGCCCTGATAGACGCCCGAATCGACGCGAACACCGAGCCCGCCCGGCGGATGGTAATAGGTGATCTGACCGGGCGACGGGGCGAAGGTGCGCGGGTCCTCGGCATTGATGCGGCATTCAATGGCATGGCCCTCGAACTTCACATCCTCTTGCCGGAACGACAGTCCGCTGCCGGCCGCAACGCGGATCTGCTCGTTCACGAGATCGATGCCGGTGATCGCTTCCGTGACCGGATGCTCGACCTGCAGGCGCGTGTTCATCTCGATGAAATAGAACTCGCCATTCTCGTAGAGGAATTCGATCGTGCCGGCGCCGGAATAGCCCATATCGCCGATCGCCTTGGCGCAGATCGCACCGATGCGATCGCGCTCCGCGTCATTGAGCGCCGGCGAGCCGGCCTCTTCCCAGACCTTCTGGTGACGACGCTGCAGCGAGCAGTCGCGCTCGCCGAGATGAACGGCGTAGCCCTTGCCGTCGCCGAGCACCTGGATCTCGATATGCCGCGGCTTCTCGAGGTATTTTTCCATATAGACGGCGTCGTCGCCAAAGGCCGCCTTCGATTCCGAACGCGCCGTCGCGAAGGCGACCGGCAGTTCCTTGGCGTCGCGCGCCACCTTCATGCCGCGGCCACCGCCGCCGGCGGACGCCTTGATCAGCACGGGATAGCCGATCTCCGCGGCCCAGCGCAGCGCATCGGCCTCGTCGGCCAGCGCGCCGGTCGAACCGGGAACGACCGGAATGCCGAGCCGCTGCGCGGTGCGTTTCGCCTCGATCTTGTCGCCCATGATCCGGATATGCTCGGACTTCGGGCCGATGAAAGTGATGTTGTGCGCCTCGAGGATCTCGGCGAAGCGGGCATTTTCCGACAGGAAGCCATAGCCGGGATGGATGGCCTCAGCCCCGGTGATCTCGCAGGCGGCGAGCAGCGAGGGAATGTTCAGATAGCTGTCGCGGGCCGGAGGCGGTCCAATACAGACGCTCTCATCGGCCAGGCGCACATGCATGGCGTCCGCATCGGCGGTCGAGTGCACGGCGACGGTCTCGATCCCGAGCTCCTTGCAGGCGCGCAGGATGCGGAGGGCGATTTCGCCGCGATTGGCAATCAGGATCTTGTTGAACATCGGCACGATGGCGCTCACTCGATGATCAACAGAGGTTCGCCATACTCGACCGGCTGTCCATCGGTGACCATGATCGCCTTGACGACACCGCCGCGCGGCGCCGGAATCTGGTTCATCGTCTTCATCGCCTCGACGATGAGAAGCGTCTGCCCTTCACGGACCGAATCACCGACCTCGACGAAGGTCTTGGCGCCGGGCTCGGGCGAACGATAGGCGGTGCCGACCATCGGCGAGGGAACGATGCCGGGATGGTTCGCGACGCTGACCTCGACGGGTGCTGCGGCCACCGGCGCTGCGGCTGCCACGGGCGCTGCGGCCGGGAACTGGTAGGCGGCGGGCGCCACGGTCAGGTTGCGCGCGACGCGGATCCTGAGATCGGCATGCTCGACCTCGATTTCCGTCAGGTCCGTCTCCGTCAGAAGGAGCGCGAGCTGCCGGATCAGGTCCTGGTCGATGGTCGATTTCTTGATGGTCATGCCCTTTGTTCTTTCATGAAGCCGTTTCTCCTGGCGTCAGACGACGAGCGGCTGGAGCGCCTGCAGCGCCAGCCGGTAGCCCAGCGGGCCGAAACCGCAGATGACGCCTGCCGCAACAGGAGAAACATAGGAATGATGGCGAAAATCCTCGCGCGCGAAGACATTCGAGAGATGCACCTCGATCGTCGGCAGGCCGACAGCGCGCAGCGCGTCGTGCAGGGCGATCGATGTGTGGGTGTAGGCGCCGGGATTGATCACGATGCCGCGGCAGCGGCCGAGCGCCTCGTGGATCCAGTCGATCAGCATGCCTTCATGGTTCGACTGACGAAAATCGACGGCAAGGCCGATCGTCTCGGCGAATGCCTTGGTCTCGGCTTCGATTTCGCCGAGCGTCTTGGCGCCATAGACACCCGGCTCGCGCTTGCCGAGCATGTTCAGATTGGGGCCGTTCAGGACGAGGATGGAGATTGCCATGGAGGATGTGTCAGCCGGAGCCTTATGCCGAAAACCGAAGAAGGCCTGGTGCCGAAGGATGCCTGCGGCGAAGTTGGCCGGTTATAGGGGGTCGCCGCATAAAGGAAAAGCCCCGAAGCTTGCGCCTCGGGACTCGATTCCCAGGAATCAGACCGGCAAAATCAGCAGTTCGCCGAGCCACAGGCCCGTATCGACTTGATCTTGCTCTTCAAAGCGTCATAGCCGACGGCACCGATCACCACGTCGTTCTGGACGACGTAGGACGGCGTGCCGTTGATTCCGAGCGCCTGGGCGAGGCTGTAGGATTCGTTGATGGTGGCCGCAATCTCGGGCTCGCTCAGCTTGGCCTTGATGGCGGCCGGGTCGAGGCCGACATCGGCGGCGACCGCGAGCGCGCGGGCGCCATTCACCTCGCCGCGCGACATCAGCAGTTCGTCATGGAAAGCCTTGTACTTCTCCGGGGCGATCTGGTTGACGATGACCGCGACGCGCGCCGCCTCCTCGGAGCCGGGTCCGAGAACCGGGAACTCCTTCAGCACGACGCGCAGATTGCTGTCCTCGTCGATCAGCTTCTGCATGTCGGCATGGGCGCGCTTGCAGTAGCCGCAATTATAATCGAAGAACTCGACCAGCGTGACGTCGCCCTTGGGATTGCCGAGCACGACCTGGCGGCTCGAATTCAGCAGCGTGTCCGAATATTTGGAAACGCTCTCCTTGCGGGCGTCGGCCTCGGCTGCCTGCTGCTTGCGGTCGAGCTCGACCATCGCATCGCGAATGACCTCGGGATGCTGCAGCAGATATTCCTTGACGATGGCGCCGATCTCGTCGCGCTGCGTGGCGTCGAAGCCTGCGGCCCGCGCGGGCATGATCGCGAGAGCAACGACGGCAAACGCCGCGGCCATTGAAATCCTGATCATCTCATCTCTGCTTTCTGCCGCGTCGGCGGCCCGGGGTCCGTGCCTGCCGGTCAGTTTGGCTTGGGAGGGTTATAGGACAGTATATCATCGGCGCGAAGCCATCCCGGCGAGCCGCGCTTCAACGCCGCCTGCGCCCGCTCGGCATGCATGCGGGCCGCCTTGAAATCGCCGCTGGAGAACTCCCCCTGCGCCGTAGCGAGATCGGCCATCGGTATGTCGCCGCGCAGCGCATAGGCGCGCGCGAGGCTGCGATAGGCGATCGGCACGTCCGGGTCGATCTGCAGGCCCTGCGTCAGGTTCTTGACCGCCTCGTCGACCGACTTCTTGTCGCCGACCTCGACCAGCGCCTGCCCGAGCAGGATCTTGATCAGCCCCGAGCGCGGCGCGAGCGCCACCGCCTTGCGCAGCGACGGCAGCGCCTGACCCGCGCGGCCGTTCTCCAGCATGATCTGGCCCTGCAATTCCCAGAAATAGGGATTGTTCGGCTGCGACTTGACCAGCTCGGCGACCTGGGAGAGCGCGCTTTCGGAATTGCTGGTGCGATAGGCGAGGATCGCGCGGGCGTAGCGCGCCGGCAGGCTCACATCGTCGGGCGGATAGCGCCGCATCACCAGCGACGTCTCCTCCGTGAAGGCGGAGAGCTTGGCGCGAACGAGATTGTGCCGCGCCTTCAGCGCGTCGGAATCCTTGGTGTTGTAATAGGGGCTCGCCTTCGCCTCGCGCTGGATCAACTCGATGCGTTCGGCCGGCATCGGGTGGGTCTGCAGATAGGGATTGATGCGTGTCTGCGAGAACAGCGTGTTGTCGGCGAAGCGCGTGAAGGTCGTGATCATGCCCTTGGCCGACTGGTGGGTCTTGAGCAGATATTCGAGCGCCGACTGGTCGGCCGCCATCTCCTCCGAGCGCTGATAGGCGAGCAGGCTGCGTCGCGCCGCTTCCGACGCACCGGCCGCAATGCCGCCGCCGGCCCGCGCCGCATCGCCCGAACCTGCCGCCGCGCCCGCGACCGCCGCCCCGATGCCGAGCAGGCCGCCGATCGTCGCCAGCGTCTTCGCGCGCTCGATCTGCTGGCGCAACTGCACCTGATGGCCTCCGGCCAGATGCCCCGTCTCGTGCGCAAGCACGCCGATCAGTTCGTTCGGCACCTTGGAATCAATGATCGCGCCAGTATTGACCACGATCTTCTGGCCGTCGGCGACGAAGGCGTTGAACGCCGGATTGGCGACCAGATAGAGCTGAACCGAGGTGGAGCGTATGCCCGCCACCTTGAAGATCGGCACGATGTAATCCTGGATCAGCGCCTCGGTCTCGGCATCGCGCACGAAGCCGCCGGTCCGGGTCTGGGCACTGGCCGGCGCGATGACGGACGAAACGGCGAGACAAAACGCAAGTCCAATGCCGGTGGCACGGCGAGCCAGTGAAACCGGCGAAGTCGTTTGCGGCATGTCGCTCTCGTCTGTGCTTCCCCTGAAGGCGCCTGCTCTGTATGAACCAGCGGCACCACTCGTCCTCTGCCGACCGATGCGCAGAAAATGAGGCGAGAGCAAGTCTTTTTCTATCAAGAGCGGATCACCATGACGTCAGCAGAACGCCCGCCATCACGGCGCAGCGCCGTCGCTCCCTTCATCGCCATGGACGTCCTCTCGGCCGCCCGAGATCTGGAGGCGCATGGCCATCATGTCGTGCACATGGAGCTTGGGGAGCCTGGCGCAACGGCGCCGCGCGCCGTGCTTGATGCGGCCCGCGCCGCGCTCGACGAAGGCCGGATCGGCTATACCGAGGCGCTCGGCTCGCGGGCGCTGCGCCAGCGCATCGCGCAATATTACGCCGACACCCATGGCATCACTGTCTCCCCGGCGCGCATTGCGATCACCACGGGCTCCTCGGCCGGCTTCAACCTGACGTTCCTCGCCGCCTTCGATCCCGGCGACCGAGTCGCCATCGCCGCGCCCGGCTATCCGGCCTATCGGAACATTCTGGGCGCGCTCGGCCTCGAAGTGGTCGAGATCGAAACCACCGCCGAGACGCGCCATGCCATCACGCCGGCGATGCTGGAGGCAGTTCACCGGGAGAAGCCGCTCGCCGGCTTGCTCGTCGCGAGCCCGGCCAATCCGACCGGCACGATGATGACGCCCGAGGCCCTGCGCGCGCTGGTGATCGCTGCCGACGATCTGGGCATTCGCTTCATCTCCGACGAGATCTATCACGGCCTCGTCTATGACGGCGTCGCCGAGACGGCGCTGCGGGTTTCAGACCGGGCGATCGTGATCAACTCCTTCTCGAAGTATTACTGCATGACCGGCTGGCGTATCGGCTGGATGGTGCTGCCGGAATCGCTGGTGCGCCCGATCGAGCGGCTCGGGCAGAGCCTCTATATTTCAGCGCCCGACCTTTCCCAGCGCGCGGCGATCGCGGCCTTCGACGCCACGGAGGATCTGGAGGTCATCAAGGCTGGCTATGCCGCCAACCGGCGTGTCCTGCTCGACCATCTGCCGGCGATCGGATTCGAGGACATCTTCCCGGTGGATGGCGCCTTCTATGTCTATGCGTCGGTGCGCCGCTTCTCGAACGATTCGGCCGAGTTCGCCCGCCGCATGTTGCATGAAGCCGGCATCGCCGCGACGCCCGGCGGCGATTTCGACCAGCGCCAGGGCCATGGCTATATCCGCTTCTCGTTTGCCGGAGCCGGAAGCGAGATCGTCGATGCGGTCGCCCGGCTGAAGGGCTGGCTCGCCTGAGCGCTATTGCGAGGGAGCGTCGACGCGGCCGGGCTGGATCTGGCGCGGCGGCCTGGACGGGGTGACGGGCCGATGGTCCGTCCCGGCGAAGAGCTCCCTGTCGAGCCTTTGCAGCGCGCCGGCGAGAATGCCGGCATCGACGAGACCATCCTCGGCGGAGAACACCTCGATCTCCGTCATGCGGCTGAGCTCGGCCACGAGCCCCTCGCGCAGGCCGATCTTGAAGCCCTCCTCCATCAGGTCGAAGGCGGCGACGCCGCGACCGGTGAAGGCGACGCGGCTCGGATTGATCAGCGCGATCAGGCGCGAGACACCATAGCCGAGCGCAAGCCCCGCCTGGTGATAGGCCTCGCGCACGCGCGCCTCGCCTCCCCGCGCACGCTCCTCCAGCCGCCGCATCGTCTCGGCATCGGGATCGATATCGGCGGGCGGAGCGTCGGGCGGCAGGTTCTCGACCGAGCGGTAGATGGCATAATCGGCGACATAGGCCTCGACGCATCCGCGCCGGCCGCACCGGCAGAGCGCGCCGCCGGGCATGTGGTTGGCGTGGCCGAACTCGGCGCCCGATCCGAACGCCCCGGAAAAGAGCTGGCCGTTCACATAGAGGCCCATGCCGACGCCATAGGCGATGAAGATGACGCCGAACGTGCCGCTGAAGCGGACGGGATCGCGTGAATTGAGCGCGCGCGCCATCATGTTGACGTCGTTCGTCATCGATGCGGCAATGCCGAGCGCCTCGGATACGGGCACCGGCACGGGCCCGACCTCGGTGGCGATGGTCGGGCTCCAGAGCAGGCGGCCGGTGGTGGTGTCGACCACGCCGGGAACGGCGATCGGTATCTCCGAAATCTGCCCGTCGGCGATCTCCTTGGTCTTGATGAAATCGCGGATCGTCTCGATCAGGCTCGGCACGAAATTGACCGCCTGCGGTCCCATGGTCGGGATCGGCACGCGCGTGCGATCGCGCAGATGGCCGGCATAGTCGGAGAGGATCAGCGTTACGGCATTCAGCGAGACCTTGACGCCGAGCACATAGGCCGCCTCGGGATTGAGCGAAAGCGCGACACGCGGTCGGCCACGGCCGAGCGGCCGCTCGGCGCGATCGTCGATCGCTGCTGTCTCGATGATGTTCTCCGACAGAAGATCGGCGGTAATGGCGGAAATTGTAGCCGGGCTCAGGCCGGTCTCGCGGCCGAGTTCAACGCGGGCCAGCGGACCGGAGCGGCGAAGCGCCTCCAGTACAAGTCCCCTGTTCTGGCGCCGGACCAGCTCTGTATCTGCTTTGCTCTGCACGAATCTTCTCCCCGCGGGAGCATCGTCGATCAAATCTTGATTTCCAAGGAATTTCCGCTTTGCAGCAGCCCGGGTGTCCTCGTCATCTCGTCGCGCCGTGCTCGCCTTGCCGAAGTGTCGCGGGCATCGTATGTGGTCGGAAAGCTCCCACTCGCTTCGAAGGATGCCACCATGATCGCCGCACGAACCGCCGCATCGGCGGCCGCCGTCGCCAATGCCTTCGCCGCTCTTCGCAATCACAGGGACCGGGTCGAGGCGCAGAACCTGCGCGGCCTGTTCGCAGCCGATCCGCAGCGCTTTGCGCGGCTGTCCCTCGAAGTCGATGGCCTCACCCTGGACTATTCGAAGAACCGGATCGACACGGCCGCACTGGTCGCGCTGCTCGATCTGGCCCGCACGGCCGGCGTTGAAGAGCATCGCGCGGCCATGTTCGCGGGCGAGAAGATCAACGTCTCGGAAAACCGCGCCGTGCTGCATGTGGCGCTCCGCGCGGAGGCAGGCGAAAGCTATGTCGTCGACGGCAAGAATGTGGTCGAGGACGTCCACGAGGTCCTCGACGCCATGACCGCATTCGCCGAGGGCGTGCGCAGCGGCGCGATCGCCGGTACGGGCGGCGCCTTCACCGATGTCGTCAATATCGGCATTGGCGGCTCCGATCTCGGCCCCGCCATGGTGACGCGCGCGCTCAGCCCCTATCATGACGGCCCACGCCTGCATTTCGTCTCCAATGTCGACGGCGCGCATATCCACGACACGCTGGCCGGCCTCAACCCCGCCACGACGCTGTTCCTCGTCGCCTCCAAGACCTTCACCACGATCGAGACCATGACCAATGCGGGCACGGCCCGCCGCTGGATCGTGGACGCGCTCGGCGAGGCGGCGGTCGGCGCCCATTTCGCGGCGATGTCGACGGCGATCGCCAAGGTGAAGGCCTTCGGCATTGACGATGAAAGCCGCATCTTCGGCTTCTGGGACTGGGTCGGCGGCCGCTATTCGGTCTGGTCGGCCATCGGCCTGCCCGTCATGATCGCGATCGGCGGCGCGAATTTCCGGCAGTTCCTCGCCGGCGCCCATGCCATGGACGTGCACTTCCGCGACGCGCCGCTCGACCGCAACCTGCCGGTCCTGCTCGGCCTCGTCGGTGTCTGGAACCGCAATGTGCTCGGCTTCCCGGCCAAGGCGGTGCTGCCCTATGACCAGCGTCTCGAGCGCTTCGCCGCCTATCTGCAGCAGCTCGACATGGAATCGAACGGCAAGCGCGTGACGCTCGAAGGCGCCCCCGTGCCGACCGCGACCGGTCCGCTCGTCTGGGGCGAACCCGGCACCAATGGCCAGCACGCCTTCTACCAGTTGCTGCACCAGGGCACCGACGTCATCCCGGCCGATTTCCTCGTCGCCGCCAATGCGCATGAGCCCGACGACATCCACCATCGCCTGCTGCTCGCCAATTGCCTGGCGCAGACGGAGGCGCTGATGCGCGGGCGGACGACCGACGAGGCGCGCGCCGAACTCGCCGCCGAGGGCAAGTCGCCGAGCGAGGTCGAGCGGCTCGCCCCGCACAAGACCTTCCCCGGCAACCGCCCCACCAACACGATCCTCTATTCGAGGCTTGACCCCTTCACGCTCGGCCGCCTGATTGCGCTCTACGAACATCAGGTCTTCGTGCAAGGCTCGATTTGGGGCATCGATTCCTTCGACCAGTGGGGCGTGGAACTGGGCAAGGTGCTCGCCATGCAGATCCTGCCGATGATCGAGGGCACGGCGGGCGCGGAGAACCGCGACGCATCGACGGCCGGCCTGATCGGCGCGATCGCCAAGCTGCGCAGCTGATCTCCGGCGCGGGCCGGCCGCTCCGGCGGCCGGCTGTGATGCCGGTCACTCCTCGAATCAATTCTGCGGCGTTATGCTGATACCGCGGGGCGTTTGAGGAGAAGCTGGCGCGCAATGTCGTTTGATTCCGCTGATTTCAAGCATTATGCGCGTACGGTCGTCGATTATTTCGGACTTGCCGACATCGCAATACGTGCCGCCGACAAGGCCGACTTCGCGCGTCTCGCGGAAATACAGGTGGCGGCGCTTTGCGCGAGCGGCCGAGACCTGTACGGGCCGGTGAAGATCAAGCGCTTCGTCGAGCGGCATCTCAGACAAACTCTCGCGCTCTGCCGCACCCCGAATTTCTATGTCGCCGAGACGCATGCCGGCGTCGTCGGCTGTGGCGGATGGACCCGGGTCCGCAGCGGCGACAATGAGGTTCCCTGCGCGGTGAGCTTCTATGTCGATCCGGAGCACCAGCGGCGCGGCATCGGACGCAGCCTCTTGACCCTGACCGAGACCAGCGCGCGCAAAAGCGGCATCGCCTGGCTGACCGCCTTCCCGCCGCTACATGGCGCCGACATGTTCCGCGCAACCGGCTATGCGGCGAGCGACGTCGTGCCGTTCGATCTCGGCGACGATTACAGCCTCGACCTGCTGGTCATGCGCAAGCGCCTCGTCGGCTGAGCCCGCCCCGCCCCTGCATACAGGCCGGTCAGTTATCCTTGACCGAGCGGTGCACCAGGATGCGATGGCCGTCGATCGACAGCCGCCCCTCCTTGGTCAGAGCGCGGATCTGCTTGTTCACCGCCTCGCGGCTGGCGCCGAGCATCTGAGCGAGCGAGCCCTGGGTCAGGTCGAGCTCGACGATGGCGACATCGCGCTCGATCCGGCCATGGATCAGCGCAAGCTGGCGCAGCAGCACCAGGAGACGGTGGCGCAAATCCTGGAACACCGCGCGGTTGACCTGGTCGTTGGTCTGCCTGAGCCGCTCGCAAAGGCCCAGAATGATCTGGCGCTGCAGGCGGTTGGAGCTGTCGAGCAGGTTCAGGAAGGATTGGCGCGGCACGAAGATCAGCGTCGATTCGGTGAGCGTCGCGGCGCCGGCACTGCGCGGCAGGCCGTCGATCAGCGCGATCTCGCCGATCACCTCGCCTTCCTCGAAAAGCTGGATCGTCAATTCCCGGCTATCGTCGGCCGTCAGGAAGATGCGGACAATACCGCTGACGACGCAATAGAGCCCATCCGATTCATCCCCCTGCGCGAAGAGCAATGTATCGGCGCCATAAGTCGACAGGCGGGCAATCTGCGCCAGACGGGTAAGATCGTCCTTGTCGAGACCATTAAAGAAGCTGGTTCGCCCGAGCGATGAGAGGATCTCCGCTATCTGCACCTAATCCCCCGAAGTCGAAATACGTTTGGCAATGAGACAATGTGCCAGCAATACCATTGGGCGTGCAAATTGACGAGGCGTTGTGCACTGCCGATCAGGGGATTCCGGCCCCTCACGAAAGTGTGACCGGTGGCGGCGACGCGGGAGCGGGTCCCGCCGCGATCATCCGCTCGACGAGGAGATGGCCGAGCGCTCGCGGCGGCACGGCGGCAACCAGCGTCAACTTGCGCGACACGGCGAGCGTCGAGATGCCATGCAGCGCGGCCCAGAGCGCGACCACCGTCATGCGCCTTGCCTCTGGCGACGGCCACGCCTCCATCAGCGGCGCCAGCGCCGCGACGACATTGTCGATCAGGCGGTCGAGCGTCGCCTTGTACCAATCCGGCAGTTCGGCGCCGGCCGGCAGGCGATGCTCGAACAGCAGCGACCAGAGCAGCGGATCGGCCTCGACGAAATCGAAATAGGCGTCGACGAGCCGGGCCCGACGCTCGGCCGGCAGCGAGGCCCCGGCCGCCTTCAGCGCCGCATCGAGCCGGTCCAGCGTGTCGCCGTTCACATGGACGATCAGGTCGTCGAGATTGGCGAAGAGATTATAGAGCGTGCCCGGCGTGTAGCCGATCCGCTCCGCGACGCGGCGAACAGTCAGGCCGCGCAACCCCTCCTCGCGCGCGACGGCGCCGGCCGCCTCGCGCGCCAGCCTGCGCAGTTCGTCCGGGGCATGGTCGTTCCGACGGGCCATGGCGATCTCACCTTCCAGCTCGGCCGGCGCTCTCGAAACCGGCCTGATGTTGGTTCAACTACCACATATTGAACATTGTTCAAAACGATGCTACCGAATTAAACGACGTTCAATAAATGCGGACTTGCGAGAGACCGCGAACTGGCTGAGGCTCGATCCATGGACACATTGCATATGGACGTTTCACAGGCTCAAGCCCCCGCGCCGCCTCTTCTGCGGACGCCAGGCTTTCTGCCGCTCTTCATCGTGCAATGGTTCGGCGCCTTTGCCGACAATGCGCTCAAGAGCGCATTCGGCTTCATGGTGGCCTATGGCGGCGCCGATCTCTTCGGCCTGCCCTCCTCCGTCGCCGTGACGCTGGGTGGCGGCGTGTTCATGCTGCCCTTCTTCCTGTTTTCCGGCGTATCGGGCCGCCTCTCCGATTCGATCGACAAGATGCTGGTCGTCAGATGGACGCGGATCGCTGAAATCGTGCTCGCGATCATCTCGTCGATCGCCATCATGATCCATTCGGCGCCGCTCGCCCTGTTCGGCATGTTCCTCTATTCGGTCCAGTCGACGATCTTCGGGCCGGCGAAATATTCGATCCTGCCGCAATTCGTCGGCCGCGAGCGGCTGGTTGCCGCCAACGCGCTGTTCGAGGGCTCCACCTTCGTCGCCATCCTGCTCGGCACGCTGTTCGGCGGGCTGACGATCGGCCTGGGCGGCACATGGATCGCGGTTGCGGGCCTCGTCGGCGCTGCCTTGATCGGCGCTGCCGCATCCCTGTTCGTGCCCTCGGCCCCGCCCGCCCCAAACTCCGCCCCCTTCAAATTTTCGCTACTCGGCTCCAGCCGTGCGGCCTTCGCGGCGATCCGGCGGCGCCAGTCGGTGTTCCTGGCGGTGCTCGGCATCTCCTGGTTCTGGATGATCGGCCTCGTCGTGATGTCGATCTTCCCGGATTTCGCGCAGAAGACGCTGAAGGTCGACGAGATCGTCGCCAACCTGCTCGTCGCTGCCTTCGTCGTCGGCATCGCGCTCGGCTCGGCCGCGACCTCGAAGCTGCTCGCCGGACGGATCTCCGCGCGTCACACGCCGATCGGTGCGCTGGTCATGGCCGGCTTCATGATTGACCTCTCGCATTCATCCGCCGCCCTCGGTGCGCTGGTGGGCGATGGCTCGATCGGCTTCGGCGCTTTCGTAACCTCGGCCGCCGGCATTCACGTTCTGATCGACCTGGTCGGCGTCGCGTTCGGCGGCGGGCTCTTCACCGTGCCGCTCTACGCCATGCTGCAATCGCGCTCGGAGGAGCATGAGCGTTCCGCCGCGATCGCCGGCAACAACATCATGAATGCGGCGCTGATGGTGGCCGGCACGGTCGCGGCCGCCGTTCTGCTCGCCGCCGGTGTCACGACGCTGCAGCTTCTGTTCTGGCTCGGCCTCGCCAATATCATCGCCGCCGGCGTGTGCCTCAAATTCGTGCCTGACGAGGTCGTCAAGGCACTCGGCCAGCGCCTGTTGCAGCTTCTCTTCAGGGCCCGCGTGCAGCACATTGAAAGCTACGGCGATGGCGAAAGTGCCGCCGTCGTGGTCGTCAATCACACCTCATTCATTGATGCCGTGCTGATCGGCTGCCTGCTACCGGGCAAGCCGGTTTTCGCCATCAACAAGTTCATCGCCGAGCGGTGGTGGGTGAAGCCGGCCTTCCTGTTCTTCGACCTGATCCCCGTCGATCCGACCAGCCCGTTCACCGTCCGCAAGATGGTGAAGCTGGTCAAGGAAGGCCGCCGGCTCGTGATCTTCCCGGAAGGACGCATCACGGTCACGGGCGCGCTGATGAAGGTCTATGACGGCCCGGCCATGATTGCCGCGCTCGCTGACGTGCCGATCATCCCGGTCCGCGTCGCCGGCGCCCAATATTCGATCTTCTCCCGCCTGAAGGGCAAGGTCCGGCGCCGCCTGTTCCCGGAAATGCACCTTTCCGTGTTGCCTGAGCGCTCGATCGCGCTGACCCCTGGTCTGATCGGGCGGAAGCGCCGGGCCGAGGCCGGGGCGCATCTGCAGGCGATCATGACGGAGATGGTCTATGAGACCAGTCCGCCGCTGGAACCACTCTTCGACAGCCTGCTGCACGCCCGCCACCTGCATGGCAGCCGGCCGGTGCTGGAGGACGTCACCCGCGCGCCCATCGGCTATACGGGGATCGTCCGGGGTGCCTTCGCGCTCGGCAAGTCGATCGCCCGCATGAGCGCGCCGGGCGAACGTGTCGGCCTGATGCTGCCGAACACCATCGCCTCGGTCGTCACCTTCTTTGCGCTGCAACTGACCGGCCGCATCCCCGCTATGCTCAATTTCTCGGCCGGCCCGGCGGGAATCGACGCGGCGCGGCGCGCGGCCGAGATCAGGCTGGTCCTGACCTCGCGGCGTTTCATCGAGCAGGGCCGCCTGCTGCCGCTCGCCGAAACGCTCTCGGCGCATTGCCGCGTGGTCTATCTCGAGGATCTGCGCGGCGAGATCGGCGCGATCCGCAAGCTCTTCGCGCTCGCCGGAAGCCTCGCGCCCGGTCTCGTCGCTCGCCTCGCCTTCGGCAAGGGCGCCGCGATCGACGACGAGGCCGTCGTGCTCTTCACCTCAGGGTCGGAGGGCCTGCCCAAGGGCGTCTCGCTCAGCCACCGCGCCATCCAGGCCAACCGGCAGCAGGTCGCCAGCGTGATCGACTTCTCGCATGAGGATATCGTCCTCAACGCGCTGCCGCTCTTCCACGCCTTCGGGCTGACGGCGGGTTGCCTGCTGCCGCTTTTCTCCGGCGTGCGGCAGATGCTCTATCCCTCGCCGCTGCATTACCGGATCATTCCGGAAATGGCCTATGACGTGAACGCGACCATCCTGTTCGGCACCGATACGTTCCTCGCCGGCTATGCCCGCATGGCGCATCCCTATGATTTCTACTCCGTGCGCTATGTCTTCGCCGGCGCCGAACGGCTCAAACCCGAAACGCGCCGCGTCTGGGCGGAGAAGTTCGGCATCCGGCTGCTCGAAGGCTATGGCACCACGGAAATGGCGCCTGTCATCGCCATCAACACGCCGATGGCCAACCGCCCCGGCTCCGTCGGCAAGCCGCTGCCGGGCATCGAGACGCGGCTCGAGCCGGTCGAGGGCATTGACGAAGGGGGACGACTGCTGGTGCGCGGCGAGAATGTCATGCGCGGCTATTATCGGGCCGAAGCGCCCGGCGTGCTCGAGCCAGTGATCGACGGCTGGTACGATACCGGCGACATCGTGACGATCGATGACGGCTTCATCACCATTTCCGGCCGTGCCAAGCGCTTCGCCAAGATCGGCGGCGAGATGGTCTCGCTCGCGGCGATCGAGGCGCTGGCGGGCGAACTATGGGCGCATCACGCCTCGGCGGCGACCTCGGTGCCGCATGATCGCAAGGGCGAGGAAATCGTGCTCATCACCGAGCGCCCCGAGGCGGACCTTGCCGAACTGCAGCGTTTCGCCCGCACGCGCGGATTGTCGGAAATCATGCTGCCCAAGACAATCCTGCTTGTCGAGAAGCTGCCGCTGCTCGGCTCGGGCAAGGTCGATTTCGGAGCCCTGAAGGAACTGGCGCTGGCGACGAAGAAGAGCGCTATCCCCGCCGCAGAGGCAGAGGCGGCGGTGATGTCGTCCGCCTGAGCCGTCATCGAGACGGGCGCTATTTCCGCTTCCTGGCCGGCTTGGCCGCGTTCGCCCTGATCGCGACCTCGACCGCCGCGAGCGCCCAGTCGCGCAATTCATCGGGCTCGTCGAGCAGGCGCTCGGGAATGCGCCAATAGCTGGTCAGCGTGCGCTTGCCGTCCTTCGTGTCATAGCTGAAGGGCAGGCAGCCCTCGGCCTCGAAGCTTTGCCGCGTCGTGTCGTCGGCCTTGAGATGCACCGTCTCGTAGGCGACCAGGCCGAACATCAGGCCGTCGCGATAAATGCCGAGCCCGCCGAACATGCGCCGGAACGTGACGCGGCCGACGGGCTCGAACAGTTCGGCGAGAAATTCGTCATCAGCGGACAAGCCTGCCTCCCCTCAATCCGCGAGCGACAATCCCATCTGCCAGAAATCGGCTTCGAGCCGGACGGCATGGCGGAATGTCGCGAGCAAGCGAGGATAGCGCGCCTCGGTGAGATAGTCGCCGGCGAGCCGTTCGATCTGTTCGAGGCTCGCTTGTGCCACCGCCTGATAGCCCGAGCCGGCATATTCATGGATCCAGTCGGCATAGGGATTGGTGCCGTCGAGGCCCTGCCCCGTCTGCGCGAGCTCGGCTCCGATCTCGGCATAGCCGACGACACAGGGGGAAAGGGCAATCAGTATGTCGAGGATGTCGCCGCGAAGGCCCGCCTCCTGCACGAAGCGCGTATAGGCGATGGTCGCGCGCGCCTCGGGCGTCGCTTCCACGGCGGCGGCGTCGAGGCCCCATGAGGCGCAGAGGCGAAGATGCAGCGAGGTCTCGTCGAGGATCGCCTGGATGCCGGCGGAGGCCTTGCGCATCTCGGTCAGGCTCGGCGCCTTGTAGAGCGCGATGGCATAGGCGCGGGCGAACTCGATCAGGAACAGATAGTCCTGGACCAGATAATGCTGGAAGGCCGGCTTGGGCAGCGTGCCGTCGCCGAGGTCGCGCACAAACTCATGATGGACATAGGCGTCCCATTCAGCGGCGGCATCGCGCTTCAGTCGTTCGAACAGCAGAGTCATGACATCTCCCGATGCAGGCAACGCAATCGCCCGCATATCCAAGGGCGAGGCATAGGCGATTCCATCTCAGAACTGAATGCCGTGATCGCGGGCCCGTACACCGAAATCCCGGGCGATATCGGCTATGGTCACCTTGGCGAAGCGCCCGAGCAGGTGCGTCTCGGCTTCGCGCAACGCGTCGCCGACGGCAGCGTTGACGGCCTGCTCGACGAGGCAACTCGGATGATCGCTCGTCGGACCGAGCGCGAAGACTGAAGGTTCGCCCAGCGCGAGATAGACATCGAGCAGGCTGATCTCGTCGAGGCTTCGGCTGAGCTTCCACCCGCCGCCGTGCCCCTTTTCCGACTGGACATAGCCCTTGTCCCGCAGGCCGGCCATCGTCCGGCGCAGCACCACGGGATTGGTGTTGAGCATCAACGCGATCATCTCGGAGGTCAAAGGCGCCTCATGCTGATCCATATGAATCAGCACATGCAGCATCCGCGAAAGCCGGCTGTCGCTTCTCATCATGTCACCTCGCATTTGCGCCATCCTTAGCAGCGCCCAACACATGTAACAATACAGGTTGCGTGATCGCCGGCGTCGTGGCATCACGCAACTTATGAAGTGGCGTCAATTGGCCCGACGTCATCTGTTCGACCAGGAGACCTCCCGCATGCACTATGACGCGATCATCATCGGCGGCAGCTTCGCCGGCCTCTCCGCCGCCATGCAACTCGCCCGTGCCCGCCGGAAGGTGCTGGTCATCGATGCCGGCCTGCCACGCAACCGTTTCGCCGAGGCGTCGCATGGGTTCCTCGGCCAGGACGGCAAGGCGCCCCATGAGATCATGCGGGAAGGCCGCCGCCAGTTGCTGCTCTACCCTACCGTGGAGTTCATCGACGGCATGGCGGTCCGGGCGCGGCAGGAAGATCAGCATTTCTCCGTGACGCTGGCCGACGGGCGAGAGGCTGAGGGGTCAAAGCTGATCCTCGCCATCGGACGCCGCGACGAATTGCCGGCAATTCCCGGCCTGGAGGAGCGTTGGGGCGCCACCGTGCTGCACTGCCCCTATTGCCACGGATATGAGGTCGCCGGTCGCCAGCTCGGCGTTCTCGCCAATCATCCCGGCTCGCCGCATCAGGGCCTGCTGATCCCGGATTGGGGGCCGACGACCTACTTCACGCAGGGAACGTTCGAGCCCAGCGAAGAGGAGGCGGCGGGCATGATCGCGCGTGGCGCGGTCATCGAGCGGACGCCGATTGTGGCGTGTCTCGGCCCAGCGCCGCGTCTGGAAGGCGTGCGCCTGGCCGACGGACGGATCCTGCCGGTCGAGGCGATCTTCACGGCCTCGAAGACCCATATGGCGAGCCCGCTGGCGGAACAGCTCGGCTGCGCTTTCGATGCGGGAATGACCGGGCCTATCCTGCGGGTCGACGATTGGAAGCAGACCACCGTCCCCGGCGTCTATGCCGCCGGCGATGCGGCCAACCCGATGCACAACGCAACGCTGGCTTCAGCCTCGGGCGTGCTTGCGGGCGTTGCTGCGCATCGCTCGCTCTTCATGCCGTAACCGGCAGGCCCTTGGAAACTCAGCCGGCCGCAGCGCTCATTGCGGCCGGATCGGCGGGCTTCAGCATCACCGATTCACCGCAGCCGCAGGCCGAAACCTCGTTCGGGTTTTTGAACACGAAGCCCGAGCGCAGCTTGGTCGTCTCGAAATCCATCACCGTGCCGAGCAGGAACAGCACCGCCGAGGGATCGACGAACACGGTCGCGCCCTTCTCCTCGATGCGCTCATCTTTCGGGTCGGCCTCTTCCACCGGCTTCATGGTATATTCCATGCCGGCGCAGCCGCCCTTCTTCACACCGATGCGCAAGCCCAGCACCGGATGATCGGCATCCTCGACGATCTCGCGGACGCGCTCGGCGGCCGCTTCGGTCAGGGTCATCACGGCGAAGCGCGGACGAGCCATGGCAAATCTCCACATCGCGGCGCCGAGGCGCCATTCATCCACCTAAGATCGGCCCTTCCTCGCCATTCGGCAAGATGGGAAGGCCCACTTAAGAATAGTTCGACCAAACGCCCGGCGTCGCCAGTTCGACCACATGGCCGTCGGGATCATTGAAATAGAGGCTCTCGCCGCCTTGCGGCCAGCTCATCTCGGCCGTGAGGGCGACGCCCCTGGCCTTCAGATGCGCGCGCCATTCGTCGATCGACCCGCTCGGAATCGCGAGCGCGAAATGCAGCGGCCCCGATCCGTCATGGGCGGGTATGGTACCGCCGGGAAGATGGATATCGTCCTGCGTGGCACCGCGCTTGAAGATCAGCAGCACGCTGGCCGGGCCGGCATTGAGGGCCACGAGCCGCGGATCGACGATCATCGCCGGAAGCCCGAGAACGCTCTGGTAGAAAGCTGCCGCACGCTCGACGTCGTCGACATAGATCGCCGTTTCCAGCACCCCGCTGATGGGCGGCGCCGCAAGCGCCCTCTCGCCGACCATGCTCATCAATACCAATCCAGCGCGACGCGGGCCTCGTCCGACATGCGATCCTGCGACCAGGGCGGATCGAACGTCATGGTGACATCGACGCGGCCGACGCCGGGGATCGCGCCCACGGCGTTCTCGACCCAGCCGGGCATCTCGCCGGCGACCGGGCAACCCGGCGCGGTCAGCGTCATCTCGATCGCGACATTGCGGTCATTGTCGATATCGACCTTGTAGATCAGGCCGAGCTCATAGATATCGGCCGGAATCTCGGGATCGTAGACGGTTTTCAGCGCCGCCACGATATCGGCCGTCAGTTGCTCCAGCTCGGCCGGCGGGATCGCCGAAGATGTCTCGAGCGGCAGGACGCTGGTCTCTTCGGCCGGAGCGGCAGGCTCGCTGATGGCGCTGGCATCATCCATGTTCAGTCCCTCACGCGAAGAAAGCATGCGCCTTGATCAGCGCATCGGCAAGACGATCGACTTCTTCCAGCGTGTTGTAGAGGCCGAACGAAGCCCGACAGGTGGAGGTCACGCCGAAGCGGCGCAGGAGCGGCTGAGCGCAATGGGTTCCTGCCCGCACCGCCACGCCCTCGCGGTCGATGATGGTGGAGACGTCATGGGCATGCGCGCCGGCCATCTCAAAGGAGATGATCGCGCCCTTGTCCTTGGCCGTGCCGAATATTCTCAGGCTGTTGATCGCGCCGAGCCGCTCATGGGCATAGTCGCGCAGCGCGTTTTCATGCGCATGGATGCGCTCGCGGCCGAGCTTTTCCATGTAGTCGAGCGAGGCGCCGAGGCCGATGGCCTGGACGATCGGCGGCGTGCCGGCCTCGAAGCGATGCGGCGGCTCGGCATAGGTCACGGCCGTGCCGGTGACGTCGCGGATCATCTCGCCGCCGCCCATATAGGGCGGCATGGCGTTGAGCAGTTCCTTCTTGGCGTAGAGCACGCCGATGCCGGTCGGGCCATAGAGCTTGTGGCCGGTCACGACGTAGAAATCAGCATCGAGATCGCGCACGTCGACCGGCAGGTGCACGGCCGCCTGGCTGCCATCGACCAGCACCTTGACGCCATGCTCATGCGCGATGCGGATCACCTCCTTGATCGGCACCACGGTTCCCGTGACGTTCGACATATGGGTGATCGCGACCATCTTGGTCTTGGGCGTGAACAGCTTCTCGAACACGTCGAGGCGGAAATTGCCTTCGTCGTCGATCGGCGCCCATTTGATCACGGCGCCCTTGCGCTCGCGATGAAAGTGCCAGGGCACGATGTTGGAATGGTGCTCGAGGATCGAGAGGATGATCTCGTCGCCCTCGCCCAGCACCATGCCGCCATAGGAGGCGGCGACGAGGTTGATCGCCTCGGTCGAGGACCGCGTGAAGATGATCTCGTCGACCGAGCCGGCATTCAGGAAGCCGCGCACGGTCTCGCGCGCATGCTCATAGGATTCGGTCGCGGCATTCGAGAGGAAGTGCAGCCCGCGATGAACGTTGGCGTATTCTTCCGTATAGGCCTTCATCACCGCATCGAGCATGGCCTGCGGCTTCTGGGCCGAGGCGCCATTGTCGAGATAGACCAGCGGCTTGCCATAGACGGTCTTCGACAGGATCGGGAAATCCCGTCGGATCGCCTGGACGTCATAGGGTGCCGGATCGCTCATGCCGCCGCCTCGCTGCCGCGCGCGGCGAGCCATTGGCCGGCGATCGCCTCGAATGCCGCCCCGATCGCCTCGTCGCCGAGGCCTTCGATCGCCTCGGCGAGGAAGGCCGTCACCAGCAGCGTCTCGGCCTCCGCCTTCGGAATGCCGCGCGACAACAGGTAGAACAGCATGTCGTCGTCGATCTGGCCGCTCGTCGCGCCATGGGCGCACTGAACGTCGTCCGCGAAGATCTCGAGCTCGGGCTTGGCCGAGAAGGAGGATTCTTCCGAGAGCAGCAGGCCCTGCGTCATCATCCGCGCATCGACCTTCTGCGCATCCGGGCGCACGACGATGCGGCCCTGGAAGATGCCGTCGGCGCGGCCGTCCATGACCGCCTTGAAGCGCTCACGACTCTGGCCGTTCGGCACCGCATGATCGACGCCGAGCATGATATCGGCATGCTGCCGGCCGCCGATCATGGTGGCGCCGAACAGGCCCGCCCGCGCAAATTCGCCGGTGAAGGTCACGAAGGTCTGCGAGCGCGACACGGTCGCGCCGGTCATCAGCACGAGATGGTCGAACTGCGTCTCCTTGCCGATCGAGACCGCGAGCGTGCCGAGATGGACTGACGCGTCGCCCTCCGCCTGCAGCTTGGCCCAGACGACCTTGGCCCGATCGCCGATCGTCGCCTCGGTCACGACATTGGCCTGATAGGCGCTGCCGACCGAGCCGACATGGCTTTCCACCACGCGCAGCGAGGCATCGGCGCCGACCGTCACGATGTTACGGACATGCACGCCGATCGCCGCCGTGGTGACATGGGCGATCTCGATCGCACGCGCGACCGTCACGCCTTCCGGCACGTCGATCGCCACGCCGCCGACCATCAGCGCCGTGTTCAGCGAGACGACGGCATCGTCGATCGCGCCAAGGCGAGCGCCGATCCGCGCGTCATCGGCACGCAGAAGTTCTACCGTCGGCGTGATCGTCGCGCCCTCGATCCCCGAGAGATCGGAGAGTTCGGGGCGGAACACGCCATCGATGATGACGATCCGCGCACGGTCGAATCCGATCAGCGGATCGGCCGGCACGACGCCATCGACCGCGATGTCGAGCGCCAGCGGCGGCACGGAGCGCAGCAGCGCGCGCAGATCGGTATATTTCCACGCCTCGACGCGGCGATGCGGCAGGCCGACCTTCTGGAACGCGGCGAAGGCCGCCTCGCGGGCGCTCGCGATCGCGGTGCTGCCCGGCAATTGGGTGCGCGCAGCCGCGAATTCGGCGGCGAGCGTGTCCTCGGCCTGGGTGCGCAATATGCGCGGCTGGGCATTCATGTCCGTCACTCCTGCCTCAGGCCGCCGCTTCGACGTAGCCGGCATAGCCATTGGCTTCGAGTTCGAGCGCCAGCTCCGGCCCGCCCGAGCGGACGATGCGGCCGGCCGACATCACATGCACGACGTCGGGCACGATGTGGTCGAGCAGGCGCTGGTAATGGGTGATCACCAGCATGGAGCGGTTCGGCGAGCGGAGCGCGTTGACGCCGTCGGAGACGACGCGCAACGCATCGATGTCGAGGCCGGAATCGGTCTCGTCGAGGATGGCGAGCTTCGGCTCCAAGAGCGCCATCTGCAGGATCTCGTTGCGCTTCTTCTCGCCGCCGGAAAAACCGACATTGAGCGGGCGACGCAGCATTTCCTGGGTGACGTTGAGCTTTTCCGCCGCGACCTTCACGCGACGCATGAAGTCCGGCGTGGTCAATTCCGCCTCGCCGCGCGCCTTGCGCTGCGCGTTCAGAGCGGCCTTGAGGAAGGTCATGGTCGCGACGCCGGGGATTTCGAGCGGATACTGGAAGGCGAGGAAGATCCCGGCCGCCGCGCGCTCCTCGGCCGGCATGTCGATGATCTCCTTGCCGTCGAACAGGATCTCGCCTTCGGTGATGTCATAGCCATCGCGGCCGGACAGCACATAAGAGAGAGTCGACTTGCCGGAGCCGTTCGGCCCCATGATCGCATGCACCTCGCCCGTCGGCACGACGAGATCGACACCGCGCAGGATCTGCCGGTCGCCGACGGAGGCATGGAGGTTTCTGATTTCAAGCATCTTCAGTATCCGTATCTCGTTCCGCCATTCGCCTCTCGCTCCGTCATCCCGGGCGCAGCGAAGCGGAGACCCGGGATCCATACGGCCGCCAGAACCACGAGGAACGGCACTGCTGCATGGGTCCCCGCTTTCGCGGGGATGACGGCGGCGGCAGGCCGACGGCCTGTTGATAGTTAGCCGACCGAGCCTTCGAGGCTGATCGAGATCAGCTTCTGGGCTTCGACCGCGAATTCCATCGGCAATTGCTGGATGACGTCCTTGACGAAGCCGTTGACGATCAGCGCCACGGCCTCCTCGGACGAAAGCCCGCGCTGGAGGCAATAGAACAGCTGGTCGTCGGCGATCTTCGACGTCGTCGCCTCGTGCTCGAAGACGGCGCTCGCATTCTTCGATTCGATATAGGGCACGGTGTGCGCGCCGCATTTGTCACCGATGAGCAGGCTGTCGCAGTTCGTGAAGTTCCGCGCGCCGGAGGCCTTGCGGTGCGCCGAGACGAGGCCGCGATAGGTGTTGTCCGAGCGGCCGGCCGCGATGCCCTTGGAGATGATCCGGCTCTTGGTGCGCTTGCCGAGATGGATCATCTTGGTACCGCTGTCGACCTGCTGATAGCCGTTCGAAACCGCGATCGAATAGAACTCGCCCTGGCTGTCATCGCCGCGCAGGATGCAGGACGGGTATTTCCAGGTGATGGCAGAGCCGGTCTCGACCTGGGTCCACGAGATCTTCGAGCGGTCACCACGGCAATCGCCGCGCTTGGTGACGAAGTTGTAGATGCCGCCCTTGCCGTCCTTGTCGCCGGGATACCAGTTCTGGACCGTCGAGTATTTGATCTCGGCATCATCCAGCGCGACCAGTTCGACGACGGCCGCATGGAGCTGGTTCTCGTCGCGCATCGGGGCCGTGCAGCCCTCCAAATACGAGACATAGGCGCCCTTCTCGGCGATGATCAGCGTGCGCTCGAACTGGCCCGTATTCCGCTCATTGATGCGGAAATAGGTCGAGAGCTCCATCGGGCAGCGAACACCCTCGGGGATATAGACGAAGGAGCCGTCGGAGAAGACCGCCGAATTCAGCGTCGCATAGTAATTGTCGGTCGTCGGCACGACGGAGCCGAGATATTTCTTCACGATCTCAGGATATTCGCGGATCGCCTCGGAGATCGCGCAGAAGATGACGCCGGCCTTCTTCAGCTCTTCCTTGAAGGTCGTGACGACGGAGACGCTGTCGAACACCGCATCGACCGCGACGCGGCGATCCGATGCGCCTTCGACACCGGCCAGGATCTCGCGCTCGCGCAGCGGAATGCCCAGCTTCTCATAGGTCGCGAGCAGCTCGGGATCGACCTCGTCGAGCGACTTCGGACCCTTGGTGCTCTTCGGCGCCGAGTAATAATAGAGATCGTCGAAATCGATCTTGGGATAATGGACGCGGGCCCATTTCGGCTCGGTCATGGTCAGCCAGCGCCGATAGGCTTCCAGCCGCCATTCGAGCATCCATTCAGGCTCGTTCTTCTTGGCCGAAATGAAACGGACAATGTCCTCCGAAAGGCCCTTGGGGGCGCGATCGGACTCGATGTCGGTCACAAAGCCGTATTTGTACTGATCAACGTCGATCAGGCTGACCTGATCGATCGTCTCCTGGACTGCAGGCATTTCCTACTCCATCCACAGCGGTTTCAAGGACCGCGGGTTGAGCGTTTGTCAGGCGGCAATTGTCTTGGCCGGCGCGAGCCGTTCCATGACACGTCCCCAGACCTCAGTAAATCTACGTATGTCATTTTCGCTGGTTTCCCAGCCGAAGCTGACGCGGATGGCGGCTTTCGCGTGCGATTCCGGCACATTCATGGCCTTCATCACATGCGAGACCGCCACTTTGCCCGACGAGCAGGCGGAACCGGCCGAAATGGCGATTCCTTCGAGATCGAGCGCGATGACGAGCGTTTCGGCCGACAGGCCCTCGGCGGCGAGCGCGATGGTCTGCGGCAGGCACGGGGCGCCGGCAGAAAGCACCCGCGCGGGACCGGCTGCGGCTGCAATTGCAGCCCGCCAATCCGCCCAATGCGCCATGCGCTCTAGATCGGTGCGCGCAAGCTCCGCCGCAAGGCCGAAACCGGCAATCGCGACGACGTTCTGCGTGCCGGCGCGACTGTATTTCTCCTGTCCGCCGCCGACCAGAAGCGGCGCTGGCGAAGCGAGGTCGCCACCGAGGACGATCGCGCCAGCGCCTTGCGGTCCGCCGATCTTGTGCGCCGAAAGCGTCAGGAAATCGACGCCGAGCGCGGCGATATCGACCGGAATGCGACCGGACGCCTGGACGGCATCGCTATGGACCAGCGCACCATGCCGGCGCGCGATCGCGGCGACCGCGGCAACGGGCTGGATCGTGCCGGTCTCGTTATTGGCGAGCATGACGGAGACGAGCGCGCGCTTGCCGCTTCGCGCCAGGCCGTCGAGCCGGGCCTCGAGGGCCGCCAGATCGATCAGCCCGTCGCCATCGACCGGAATGGTCTCGACCCGATCGGCCGGGAAGCGGCCACCTGCCAGAACGGAGGGATGTTCGCTCGCGCCAACGAGCAGCATGTCGACCGAGATCGCCCCGGCGCCGACACGGATCGCGGGCGAGAGCACGGTGACATTGGCTTCGGTGCCGCCCGAGGTGAAGATGACGCGATCGGGATCGCCGCCGACCAGCGCCGCGACCTGGCGGCGGGCCTTCTCGATGCGCGCCCTCGCGGCGCGCCCCTCGGCATGCACGGAGGATGCGTTGCCGGTCATGGCGAGCCATTCGATCATGGCCGCGCGCACATCCGCCCTGAGCGGCGCGCCGGCATTGTAATCGAGATAGATCCGCTCTCGCGCCAAGACTTTCGAGCTCCATCTGAACGCCGATGTTCAGATCCATGTCGCATTATGCTTGAAATCGAGACCCTGCCCCATGCTACAAGGCCCGCTCACAGGCTGGATGACATCCCGCCCCGATTTCGAATAATTCTAAAGTGTTCTAGAAACCCTGAAGCTCAGAGTCAAGTTCGGCTCGGCCTGCATATAGGCGGTTTCGCGGGTTCGGAACAGGTCCAGAGGTCCAAGGACGCCATGCCCGAGGTTATCTTTACCGGCCCCGCCGGCCGCATCGAGGGACGCTTCCAGCCCTCGAAGGAAAAGAACGGTCCGATCGCCATCATTCTTCATCCGCATCCGCAATTCGGCGGCACGATGAACAATGCGATCACCTATCAGCTGTTCTACATGTTCGCGAAGCGTGGCTTCGCCGTCCTGCGGTTCAATTTCCGCGGTGTCGGCCGCAGCCAGGGCGAATTCGACCATGGCGAGGGTGAGCTTTCGGATGCGGCGTCGGCGCTCGACTGGGTGCAGACGATCCATCCCGACGCGCGCGCCTGCTGGGTGGCCGGTTTCTCGTTCGGCTCCTGGATCGGCATGCAGCTTCTGATGCGCCGCCCCGAGATCGAGGGTTTCATCTCGATCGCGCCGCAGGCCAACCTCTATGATTTCTCGTTCCTGGCGCCCTGCCCGTCCTCCGGCCTGATCATCCATGGCGATCAGGACAAGGTCGCACCGCCGAAGGACGTGCAAACCCTCGTCGACAAGCTGAAGACGCAGAAGGGCATCACTGTCGAGCAGACGATCATGCCCGGCGCCAACCACTTCTTCGACCAGCAGGTCGAGCCGCTGATCGACATTTGCGGTGCCTATGTCGACAAGCGCATCAAGGCGATCACCGAAGCCGCGTGATCGGCCGGCCCCTCAGCGCCCTTCCGTGCCGTGCTCACCCGCCGGCACGGACGAGGGCGTTTCGGGCATGTTTCGCTGTTCCAGCATCCAGACGACAAGGCTCATCAGCGCCACGCCGAGCGCGATGCCCACAAGGCGGTCGAACGCCGGTGCGATGCTGTCCGGCGGCCCGCTGCCGACCATGGTGACCAGCAGGGCCACGGCCGACTGCGTTCCGACATAGGCGTTCGGCGACGGACCGAGATGGACCCGCGCCGACAGGAAGATGCCCAGCGACAGCGTGGTCACCCACCAGAGCATGACATCGGCGTTGATGCCGATGATGACGAGCCCAGCCCCGCCGCCGATCAGACAGCCCAGAATGCGCTGAAGGCCGCGCTTTCGCGTCGCCCTCGGGTCGATATCGACCACGACCAGGCTCGATGCCAGCACCTGCGTCAGCGCCGGCAGGCCGAACAGCGACCAGACCAGCACGAGGACGAGCGCGCCGACGGCGGCGGCGAAGGCATAGCGCCCCGCGGCCTCGACGGTGACGTTGCTCGGATGAGCCCGCACACCGTCCGGCAATTGTCCCGCCTTGGGCCCGAGCGCGAAGCCGGCGATGGTTGCGGCCAGAACGCCGATGATGATCTCGTAGCAGCGGTAATGGGCGAAGGCGTAGAGCTGTTCCGGCGTCGTCATGCTGCAGACCAGCACGAGCAGGAAGGTCAACGCACCGTAGAACCAGACATAGCCGTAGCGGCTGCGCTGGCGCGCATAGGTGCCGCCGCCCGCGACTGCCATCAGCAGCACGGCCTGGATCAGGGGCTGCCCGCCGATCACGAGCGAAATGAAATAGCCACTGACGACGCCTGCGATCGTTCCCAGGATTCGCAGGACGCCCTTGGTGAAGAGCTCCGTCCGATCGACATTGCTGATGATGAGCGCGCTGATGCCGGCCCAGAACGGCTGCTCGAGATTGGCCGCCAGTGCGACGAAGATCGCCGCGACGACGCCGATGGTGGTCGCCAGTGCCTGACGATCGACCTCGCTCATGATCAGAACCGGATCAGCACGCGCGCATCGGCGCCGAGGTGATAGGGCAGCGTCGCAGGCCAGTCGTCGAGCGCGATCTCGACTGGAAAGCGCTGCGGAATGCGGACCCAATCGGTCGTCGGCGCAATATAGGGCACGACATTCTGGGCACCCGGCTGGCGCGCGACGCCGGCACCGACGCTGACGACATGCGCATCGTGGATCGACCAGGGATCGGAGCCGAGCGTCACCCACACCTTTTGCCCGGGCCGGATATGCGACAGATGCCGTTCGGCGACATTGGCGATGATGCGCCGGTTCGAGTCGGTCACGACGGCCATCACCTCGGAACCGACCTGCAGATAATCGCCCTTGCGCGCCCTGAAAGGCGCCACGCGTCCCGGAACCGGCGCCGCGATCGCAGTCTTGGACAGGTCGTATCGCGCCTTGGCGAGCGCGGCTTCGCTGGTCGCGATCGCCGCAATGGCGGCGGCGACACGACTGCTGGAGGCGGTCAGGTTCGCCTGCGCGATCAGGACGCCGGCGCTCGATTTCGCCGCATCGCGGACGGCATTGTCGAGGCTCGCATCGGTCGCCTCGCCATCCTGCGACAGATTCCTGGAGCGACGGAGCGCCGCCTGCGCATCCTGGTCGACGGCGCTTGCCGAGCGGAGTGACGCCTCTGCTGCCGCCACATCGTCATTGACGACGGCGAGATCCGCCTTGGCCTGCGCCAGGGTCGCTTCGGCCTGCTGAACCGCCAGCTGGTAGGGTGTCGGATGGATCGCAAAGAGCGGGTCGCCCGCCGCCACGACGGCATTATCGGCGACGGAGAGGCCGGCGATCGGCCCGGCGACCTGCGCGGAAAGCACGACCACGTCGCCGGTGACATAGGCATCGCCCGAATAGGCGAAGAACGTGACGCTGGCCTCATAGAGCAGGAAGAGCAGCACAATCGTCGCCAGAACGATCCGAACGGGATGCCGCAACAGCCGGTTGAGCATGACACACCCTCAGACCCATGCCGGGCCGCCCCTTTGATACAACCATGAGGACGGCGGGACTTCGCCGCCAGCCGCCCTTGTTGACGACATCCCATGCGGGGGCTGGAGGCACAAGTGCATCAAGGCGACGACCGAAGCCGCGTGATCGCCCGGGCGCAGCGGATCGCGTGGCGGCTCACCGGCAGGGATTCAACTTGCGCGAGATCAAGGCGAACGTTGCGTTTTGTCCGATCCTCGCGAAAAAGGGGATGTTGGGCATGACGGCACGGTTCGGCTTCTGGGCTTCCATCGCGGCGATGTTCTTCGCGCTCGCCTATGGCGTGCCGCAGATTCTGCAAGTCGTGGGCTGGCTCACCTTTCCGCTCGACGAGATCCTGATCTTCCTGCCCTCGCTCGCTCTGGCGCCGAGCTTCGTGCTCGCTTCGGCGGCGCTCTATGAGGCGACGCGGCCGGAGCGACGGATCTGGAGCCTCGCCGGGCTCGTGCTCGCGCTCCATTATGCGGTGCTGGTCAGCATCGTCTATGTGATCCAGCTCGCCGCGGTCATTCCGGCCAAGCTCGCTGGCGGCTCGGACATAGCCCGGCTGTTCTCGTGCTGCGCGACCGGCAATCCCCTGACGGCGGTCGACCTGCTCGGTTATACGCTGATGAGCCTCGCCACGCTCTTCGCCGCCGGCGCCGTGACAGAGAACCGGCCGCTCGCCGTCGTTTTCATTGCGAACGGGCTCATCGCGCCGTTCCTCATCCTGCAGACAGCCTATCCCGCGCTGATCGCGATCGGCGCGCTCTGGCTGGTGACGTTCCCGCTCGCCATGGCGCTGCTCGCCGTTCATTTCCGCAGAGCGGCACGCGCATAGCGGTCAGCTTGAAACGCCTTAACGGCCTTTCTGTCCCTCGCCCTCATCCTCGACCGGCAGGGTCGTGACGGCCGCGGCCAGGGCGGCGGCGCGGGCTGCGGTCTTGCGAATGCGGCGCTCGCGCAGATATTCCATGATCTCGCGCCGGTTCTGGAACAAGGGCAGCTTGCGGGGTCCTTCGCGGCGCTCAAGCGCGAGGCCGACCTCGGCCACCTCGTCATCATCATTGAGACGCCGCACGATCAGATCGACCGGGCCGCAGGCGACGCGGTCGCCCTCCTCGATATTGCCGTCGAGCGCCGATTTGAGCAGGCCAGCCGCCGTCTGCGTCTCGGCCTCGCGCGGCAGCACGAAGCCATAGACCGCGGCGAGATCCGCCATGCGCGCATTCGGCGCCAGCACGAAATCGCCGAACAGCGCCGAATCGTCGGCCGATTCGGCCGGTCGGGCAAAGAGCTGGTCGAGCAGGCGCACATTCTCCGTCGCCGTCACGATATAGACCTGATCGCCGATTTCGAGCGGCCCGGCCGTCTCATAGCGCAGCGAGCGGCCATGGCGCAGGATCAGTGACGGACGGGCCCAGCGCGGGATGCGGCGGCCCCGCCCGACGGCGCTCTCGGCGCCGACACGATAAGCAACGACCTCATGGTCGCCCTTGCCCGGCAGTTCGAGCTCGATGCGATCGACCGGGCCATAACGCGCTGGCACGACGAGGCGCAGCCAGCGCGCGACGGGACCGATCGTCCAGCCCTGCAGCACCAGCGAGCAGAGCACGACGATGAAAGCCACGTTGAACATCGCCTGCCCGTGCGGGACCCCGCCGATCATGGGCAGGATCGCGAGCAGGATCGAGACCGCCCCACGCAGGCCGACCCAGGCGACGAAGGCCGTCTCGTTACGCGAGAAGCCGAACGGGGCGAGGCAGAGCCAGACAGCGATCGGCCGTGCCAGGAAGATGAGCACAAAGGCGGTCAGGAGCGCGGGAACCAGCACGTCGCCAAACGCGGTCGGCGTTGCGAGCAGACCGAGCGTCAGGAACATCGCGATCTGCGCCAGCCAGCTCATGCCCTGCAGGAAGCGTCGAAGCGCCAGGATCTGCTTCAGATGCGCGTTGCCGCAGATCAGGCCCGCCACATAGACGGCGAGAAAGCCGCTCGCCTGCAGCATGCCGGTCGCCGCGAAGAGCGCGAGCGCCATGGCGAGCACGACGATCGGATAGAGAGCCGGCTCCAGCTCGACGCGGTTGACGATCCGCACGATCACATAGCCGCCGACGAGGCCGAAGATCGTGCCGAGACCGATCTGGATGAAGAAGGAGCGCACGAGGCTGAGCACCGCCTCGCTTTCGGCCGACACGCTCGCAGCCGACGCGACGCCGACCAGCGCGATGGTCAGGAAAATCGCCATCGGGTCGTTGGAGCCCGATTCGACCTCGAGCGATGATCGCACGCGATCACGTAGCGAGATGCCGCCGACCCGCAGCAGGAAGAACACCGCCGCCGCATCGGTCGAGGCAACGATGGTGCCGAGCAGGAAGGACTGCACCCATGTCCAGCGGAAGAACAGCCAGGCCGACAGCCCGACAATGCCGGCCGTGATCAGCACGCCGGCCGTCGCAAGCGTCAGCGCGGGAAGGGCCGCCGTTCGGAATGAGGAGAGCTTTGTCTCGAATCCGCTCTCGAACAGGATGATGGCAAGCGCGATCGAGCCGATGAAATAGGCGACGCGGCCATTGTCGAACCGGATTCCGAGCCCGTCCTCGCCCGCGATCAGGCCGAGAATCAGGAAGACGAGCAGCAACGGCGCGCCGAATCGCGTCGAGAAGAGGGAGGTGAAGACCGCAACCGCAATCAGCAATGAACCTACCAGAATGGCGAGGTTCATGCTCTCGATCATCAGACGCGATTCCTTCGAAGATCAGGGCGGTTCCGAACGACCGCCCCTGCATAGGGCGCCATGATTCCGGCGATAGTTTGCCGTTCTGGAGCTATCCATCGTTTCTTTGAATCGATGGATAGCTCCAGCTCTTTGGTTGGTCGCGTTTCCTCCACGCGAACCGCATTCCACTTCGCTCGGAAACGCTCTGGCCGCCAAGACGCCAGAAAACGGCCGCGACGCTCGGCACGCAGCAAAAAAAGGCCTCGCACGAGGCGAGGCCTTTTCCGTCCAGATGGGAGCAGCAATCAGAACTTGTAGTTCAGGCCGACCTTGACCAGGCTGGTCGTGAAGTCCACGTCGCTGTTGCCGAGCGAAGTGTTGATGCTGTTGCTGCCGAGATCGACGTAGTCATACTCCAGGAAGCCGGTGATGTTCTTGGTGAACGCCTTCTCGACGCCAGCACCCAAGGTCCAGCCAACCTGCCAGCTGCTCGCGCTGGCGTTCAGCCAGCTGATGCCCGCCTCGAGCTCGCCATAAGCCACGCCGCCCTTGCCGTAGAACAGCCAGGTGTCAGCCGCATAGCCGGCGCGCAGGGTCGTCATGCCGAGCCACTTCAGCTTGGCCTCGGTGTCGTTCGGCAGGAACAGGCTGCCGGTCGAATTGATGTTGGCAAAAGCCATATCGGTCTGGACGCCGAGAACGAGCGGACCGGTCTGATAGTTGTAGCCGATCTGCGCACCGCCGAAGGCGCCCGAGGCGTCGTCGAAGAAGCTGTTCGCGAGCGAGGTGCCGAAGCTGCCCCAGCCGCCGCCGCCATGAACGCCGACGTAGAAGCCGGACCAATCGAAGACCGGGCTGACGATCGGAGCGACCGGAGCCGGCTCAACCGTCAGATCAGCAGCGGAAGCGGCGCCCGTCATAGCCAGAACCGCAGCGCCGGCAAGCAAGAAATTCTTCATGAGATTCTCCCATTGAACTCAAATATGGGTCGCCCATCCCCGAATAGTGACCTGAGTGAAATCTACGCGATCGGGTTCAACGTGCAAGGCCTTCCAGACGGGGCCCGACTGTTCTTGACAAGGTGTGGCTGAATCGCATCACACCCCCGACCGCTACCCCAGAACACTCACGGCGCTGTTATCGGCACAACGTTTTGGTAACCATAATTTCCGCGAACAATACATGCGCGATAACTGCCGATTTTACTGATGCTAAACCAACTCACGAAACGGCAACGTCACGATTTCGCAGACTTGACTCCGACGAGCTTGACGATTTCATCGACAACCTCCTGATGGAGCGTCTGGTTCTTTTCAATATTCGTGTGGCCGATCGAGCCTTTGACGTCATTGCGGTGGCGAACATCCGAATTGACGACGCGCTTGCTGTTGACCGGTACATCCAATGGTTCGCCCCAACCATTGTTTGACTGGTAGAGGTTGAGGTATCGCCGGACCGCGCCGGTGACCGGGCCGGAGCGCGTCGGATCGAATGTGACGACCAGATCGACCGGGATGCCCGACTCGCTCAACTGCTTCGCCATGATCAGAACGGCGTTCGCGCCGAGCGAATGGCCGATCAGGATGATGGGCCTCGTGCGCTTCGGGCTGGCGCGATAGGCCTCCGCGATCTCCTGCGCGATCACGGGCCATTGCGCGTGATTATAGACCTTGCTGTCGATTCCCGCGGCGCGAAGCTGCTTCGACAGGTCGTCCATGCCGTAGGAAAAGACATTGGCGAGGCCCCGGAGCAGGATCACCTGCGGATCGCGTGGCGCGACCTTCGGGCCCTTGGCAACCGCCGATGCGGGTTCGACCGCATTAACGAACACGCCGACCAGCAACGCCAACAACAGCTTCATGATCCTCGGTGGCATATGTCTCTCCTCAGCAGACGTCCCCCGTCGCGATGATCATGATCGAGGCGTAAGCGAATCGCCAGAGGACCCGTGCGGACACGCTCACGGCCGCTCGAGCACGCCGCCCGGCATCGGATACGGCACGCCCGTCGTCTCGGGGAAACTGAGCGGCAGGCCGGCGAGGCTGCGGGCCGCCAGATAGGCGAAGGCCTGCGCCTCCATGAAATCGCCCGACCAGCCCAGATCGTCGGCCGTGGAGACCTCGGCCGCGCTCGCCTTGGCGAGCAGGCGGAGAATGGCCGGATTATGGGCACCGCCGCCGCAGACGATGATGCGATCGGCGCCACCGGCGAGCGCGACGGCGCGCGCAATCGATTCGGCCGTGAAGGCGGCGAGCGTCGCAGCCGCATCCGCCGTCGACAGGCGCGCGACAGGCCGGCGCGAGAAGGCGTCGCGATCGAGCGATTTCGGCGGCGGCAGGCTGAACCAGGGATCGTCCATGAGTTCGGCGAGGCTCTGGAGCTGCACCGTGCCGGCGCTCGATAGCGCCCCGTCCCGGTCCATCGCCGCGCCGGTGCGCTCATGGACGAGATCGTCGATCAGCGCATTGCCCGGCCCGGTATCGAAGGCGACGACCGAACCGTCGGCGCCGATGCGCGTCACATTGCCGACGCCGCCTATATTGACCACGGCGACATTGCCCGCGAGGCCGGCCGCCCGCACCAGCGCGCGATGGAACACGGGAACGAAGGGCGCCCCCTGCCCGCCCGATGCGACGTCGGCGGCGCGAAAATCATAGACGACCGGAATGCCGAGGCGCCTCGCGAGCGCGGCGCCGTCACCGATCTGGATCGTCAGTCGCCGCGCCGGCGCATGAAACACGGTCTGGCCGTGGAAGCCCACCAGCCCGACGCGGCCGGCATCGACATCGGCCCGCGCCAGCAGCGCCTCGACCGCCTCGGCATGAGCATCGGTGATGATGCGCTCGGCCTCCGCGAGGACGTCCGGCCGCGCCGCCCGATCGTCGAGCGTCGTCGCGCGCGCCAGTGCCGCGCGCAGGACCGCGCGCTCGTCGTCGGAATAGGGCCGGAACGTCGTCGGGCCGAAGGCCTCGACCTCCTCGCCATCGGTCGCGATCAGGGCGCCGTCGACGCCGTCCATCGACGTGCCGCTCATCAGCCCCGCGACGATCATCATGCGCATCGCTCGTCCCCGGCTCCCGCTCTGCGCGCCCTCAGGGCAGGACGCCGAAAGCCGGGATAGCGGTTTTCACGGGGGAGGACCAGACTGTGTCGCCGCTGCACCATGGCCGGCCGGCCCATGACGAGCATTGCACGCGGGACGTGACAAACGCCGCGGCCTGATCTATATGCGGCTCATGATCCGTGCTTCCGCCCCGTATTACTTTTGGTTTTATGGCTATCCGATGCCTTTGGCGGAGGTAGGGGCGCGCTCGACTTAAAGAAAAACCGAGCAAGATCATCCCGACAGCCGCCAAGCTCCTTGGCGGCTTTTTTTATGCCGCCGGGAGGGCCAACCCCAAGGAACCCGACCGTGCCTGATACAACAGACGACCTCCGCATCCTCGAAATCCATGAATTGAGCACGCCCGCCGAGATCATGGCCGAATTCGTCCGCACCGATGCGGCGAGCGCGACCGTGACCAGGGCGCGCGGCGCCATTCACGACATCCTCCAGGGCACCGATGACCGCCTCGTCGTCATCATCGGCCCCTGCTCGATCCACGATCCCGCCGCGGCGATCGAATACGCCAAGCGGCTGGTGCCGCTGCGCGAGCGGCTCGGCGACCGGCTCGAGATCGTGATGCGCGTCTATTTCGAGAAGCCGCGCACGACGGTCGGCTGGAAGGGCCTGATCAACGACCCGGACCTCGACGGCTCGTTCGACATCAACAAGGGCCTGCGCCTCGCGCGCAAGCTGCTGCTCGAGATCAACGATCTCGGCCTGCCAGCGGGCTGCGAGTTCCTCGACATGACGACCCCGCAATATTTCGCCGACCTCGTCGGCTGGGGCGCGATCGGCGCGCGGACGACGGAAAGCCAGGTTCATCGCGAACTCGCCTCGGGCCTCTCCTGCCCGGTCGGCTTCAAGAACGGCACCGACGGCAATGTGAAGATCGCGGTCGACGCGGTGCTCTCGGCCTCGCAGCCGCATCATTTCCTGGCCGTGACCAAGAACGGCCGCTCGGCGATCGCCGCGACGGCCGGCAATGGCGATTGCCACATCATCCTGCGCGGCGGCAAGGCGCCGAACTATGACGCGGCGAGCGTCGATGCGGCGTCGCGGGAAGTCGCGAAGGCCGGGCTCAATCCCAGCATCATGATCGATGCGAGCCATGCCAATTCGTCGAAGAAGCCGGAGAACCAGCCGCTCGTCGTGGACGACATTGCCCGCCAGCTCGAGGCCGGCGACGACCGGATCATGGGCGTCATGGTGGAAAGCAATCTCGTCGCGGGGCGCCAGGACCTCGTGCCCGGCAAGCCGCTCGTCTACGGGCAGAGCATCACCGATGGCTGCATCGACTGGGAGAGCTCGGTCGCGGTGCTGGAGCGGTTGGCCGAAGCCGTGTCCGGACGGCGCGCGGTGATCGCCTCGCGCAGCCTCGACCCGCAGCTACTGGCCGCGAACGGCTGAAGAACGCCGCCGCTTCGACATCGAACCGGGATGGAATTTGCCGTCCCGGCTGCTAAACAGCGTGCCAAATCGCCGTCCAAGGACCTTTTCCGCCATGACCGCCTACAAGTCCGATTTCCTGAACACCCTGAACGAGCGTGGCTTCATCCACCAATGCTCGGATTTCGAGAGCCTCGACGCGCTCGCCGCGCAGGGGAAGGCGATCGGCTATGTCGGCTATGACTGCACGGCGCCCTCGCTCCATATCGGCAACTTCCTGACCATGATGCTGCTCTACTGGCTGCAGCAGAGCGGCAACAAGCCGATCACACTGATGGGCGGCGGCACCACCATGGTCGGCGACCCCTCGGGCAAGGACGAATCCCGCCCGATGCGCACGGTCGAGGAGATCGAGGCCAACAAGGCCAGCATCAAGGGCGTGTTCTCCAAGGTGCTCACCTTCGGCGACGGGCCGACGGACGCGATCATGGTCGACAATGCCGACTGGCTCTTGAAGCTCGGCTATATCGAGATGCTGCGCGAGGTTGGCCGCCATTTCTCGGTCAACCGCATGCTGACCATGGATTCGGTCAAACTCCGGCTCGAGCGCGAGCAGGAAATGAGCTTCATCGAGTTCAACTACATGGTCTGCCAGTCCTATGACTATGCCGAGCTCGCCCGCCGCACCGGCTGCAACCTGCAGATGGGCGGCTCGGATCAGTGGGGCAACATCGTCAACGGCGTCGATCTCGGCCGCCGCATGGGCACGCACCAGCTTCATGCGCTGACGACGCCGCTGCTCACGACCGCCTCCGGCGCCAAGATGGGCAAGACGGCGCAGGGCGCGGTCTGGCTCAACGCCGACATGTTCAGCCCCTATGACTTCTGGCAGTACTGGCGCAATACCGAGGATGCCGACGTCATCCGCTTCCTGAAGCGCTTCACCACGCTGCCGATGGATGAGATCGCGCGGCTGGAAAGGCTCGGCGGCTCGGAGATCAATGAGGCGAAGAAGATCCTCGCGACCGAGGCGACCGCCCTCCTCCATGGCCGCGCCGCCGCCGAGGAATCGGCCGAGACCGCGCGCCGCACCTTCGAGGAAGGCGCTCTGGCTGAGAGCCTGCCGACGATCGAGATCGCGGCGTCGGAATTCCTGGAGGGCATCGGCGTGTTGTCGCTCTTCGTTCAGAGCGGCCTCGTCGCCTCGAACGGCGAGGCGCGACGCCAGATCAAGGGCGGCGGCCTCCGCGTCAACGACGCGGCCGTGACCGACGAGAAGCTGCTGATCGGCCCTGCCCTGCTGACGCCCGAGGGCGTGGTCAAGCTCTCGCTCGGCCGCAAGAAGCACGTCCTCGTCCGCCCGAGCTGACGCGACGCCCGGTCCGCCTTCAGTTCACCGGGAACTCGAAGATCTTGCGGAAGATGCCGGGCGTGATCAGCGAGAGCGGGTTCACGGTCAGGCTGGGCCCGGTCGCCGGGCCCTCGACCTTGAAGGTCACGCCGAATAGCCCCCCCTTGCTGCCGCCGCCGAGCGCGAGGCCGATCAGCGGCAGGCGGCCGAACAGGTTGTTGAAGGCGTAGGCCGGCAGATAGGTGCCGGCCAGCGACACGAACTGCTTGGCGAGGTCGATGGTGCCGCTGAAGGTGGAGCCGACCGAAGCGCCGCGCAGCACGGCATCCTCGATCACGATGATCGGCCCGCGCTTCGTATAATCGAGCCGCATGCGCCCGAAGGGCACATTGTCGGGATTGACGCCGGTGGGCGTCGCGCCCTCGCCCGTCCCGTTGGTGGCCGAGACGAGGCGGCGCATCGATTCCTCGCCGACGATCGCGAATTGCGTCACGTCGAATACGCCGACGAACGGGCTCGACGGACCATCGCGCTTGCCGGTGAGCGAGAGATCGCCGCCCATGATCCGCCGGTAGAGATCGACGAAGCGGAAGAGCCCGCCCGTATCGGCCGAGGTCAGCGACAATTCGGCGGCGTTACCGGTGTCGCTATAGTTCATCGAGACGCCGCCCTGCGGCAGGATCCCGTCCAGCGTCGCCTTCTGCACCGTGCCGGACTGCGTCCGGACCAGGATGCTGGAACCGCTCAGCGTCGCCTGGTTGAAACCGATCAGCGTGTCGATCTTGGCGTCGATGGAGAGATCGGCCGCGCCGTCGGTGCTGCTGGTATTGCCGGACTTGTATTGCGCGATCAGCCCGCGCACGTCGAAGGACGAGCCGCGCGCGGTGATCGCATAGCCATTGCCCTTGCGCGCCAGCTTGACCGAGACGTCGTCGCCCTTCCTGAGCGCCAGATGCTCGAGATCGGCGGAGACGAGGCCATATTTGCCGTCCAGCTCGGCGCTGCCCTTGAGCCCGAAACCGTCGCCGCTCGCCACCATATTGTCGATCGAGAAGCCGCCATCGTGCTGCAGCAGGTCGAAGGCGAGCTTGGCCGGAACGCCGATGCCCTTCGACCATCCGACCGCCGGCAGCGTCAGCCGCGCCTGCTTCAGGTCGAGTTCGTAATGCTGGCCTTTCTTGCCGTCCGGCAGGTCGCTGATCGCCGCGCCGACGGTACCGCCCAGCACATTGTCGAGGCCGATGCCGAGTTGCTGGCGCGCCCTCGCGTCGAGGCTCAGGCTGACCTTGCGGCTTCCCGCCTCCGTCTCGCCGTCGCCATCATGGTCGCCGAGCGGCTGGACCAGATTGATCGAGGCCGGCACGCCGTTGATGGTGGCCTTGCCGTTGATGGTGAGCTGGTCCTGGTCCGCCTTGATGTCGAACATGCCCTTCTTGATCATCCGGCCGTCGATCGGCGCGCTGCTCGCGAAATCGGTCGTGATCAGGCTGAGACGCCAGTCGACATCGTCGGGCAACAGACCCGGCTTCATCGGGATCTTGATCGAAAGGCTGGCGCGGCCCTTGCCCGACAGATCGGCCGGATCGATCGAGCGGTCGCGCAGGGCGAAGATCGGATCGGCATTGCCGATCTCGGCCAGCGCCCCGATATCGCCTTCGAGCTGCAATTCGACCTGCCCCTCGGCGATGACCTGGGCGGTATTGCCGACCGCGAATGCGCCCGCCGTCACCTGGACCGTCTTGCCCGAGGGCGTGATGACCTGGCCACCATCCATGTCGATGCCGAACGTCGAGCCGGCGAGAACGGCGTTGCCGCTGGCATTGATGATCGGGGGAATGGTGCCGACCGTCGTGAAGGAGACGCCGGCGAGGCGCGCATCGAGCCGCATGTAATCTTCCGGCATCTGGACCCGCTCGCCGGTCCACAGCACGCCGCCGGGGATAGAGGCCTCGAAACGGCCGGCCTCGATCCGTCCATCGGTCACATGGTCCATGACCCATTTGCGCGCCGGCCCGGCCAGGAAGGGCGGCCACATCTGCTTGAAGGTCGAGATCGACATCGGCGTGAACGAGGCCGCCATGGCGAGCGAGGGCGTCGGACCCTCGAGGCCGAGCGTGCCGGCAGCCGCGATGGAGCCCGCCTGCGAGGTCAGCACGGCATCGGTGAAGTCGATCCGCTTGCCGGGGAAATCGGCCGTGCCGGCGAGCGCGATCCGGTCGGCGACGATCGGCGGGGCGTTGGCGTCGCGGGCCGCGAGGATCGAATTCTGGCTTTCGAGCGAGAAGGAATAGCGGCCATCGGCGATATCGGTGATCGGCTTGACCACCCCCGTCACCACGCCGCGCGTATCGCCGAAGAAGAACGAGGACGGCTCGATGATCACCGCGCGCTTCGCCATGTCCCAGTGCAGGCGGATCGTGGCTTCGTCGAGCAGCACCGTATCGCGGCTGAAGCCCGAAATGATGTTGCCGGCGCCGAGATCGATCCGCATCGTGGCGTCCTCGACATCGCCCTTCTCGCCGAAGCGCACCGTGGCGCGGCCGAAGACGGGAACGTCGGAGGAGAGCAGGCTCGCCGGATCGCCGAAATTGGGATTGAGGTCGGCCAGCGTCAGCTGCGAGAAGGCCAGCGTCAGCGTGCGGCCGCGCGTCTGCTCGTCGACCGTGCGCTCCGCCAGCAGGCCCCAGCGCCCCATATAGCCCGAGGTGTTGAAGCTCGCCTTCAGCGCCTCCGTCCTGGGGTCGACATTGATGGCCAGGTCCGAATGGGCGAAGACACGCTGCTGCAGCCGGGCTGCGTCCCAGACACGGATCGTGGCGGCGTCGATCGACAGGCGCTCGAAATTCCGCTCGAGCGCCAGCTCGATCAAGGGCTCCAATCCGCCGTCGAGCGTATGCAGCGCCGTCAGGAGATCCGGGAAGCCACCATCGGGGCCGACCGGCTTGGTGTCAGCCGGTGGGGCGGAGGGTGTGGCGGCCGCCTCGATCGGCGCAGGCGGCCGGCGCAGCGTTTCCGAGGTGCCGAGATAGATGCTGCCGCTGCGATCGCGCACGAGCGAGATTTCGGGTTCGGACACTTCGATGGTGCGGACATCGACACGAAGCCGGGCGAGCGAGAGCGGATCGATGGCGAGTCGGATCGCCGGCACGCGCGCCACCACGGTCCTGTCGCTGTCGCGTACCGTGATCTCGTCGATCTGTGCGATCAGGCCGAGCACCGGATCGACATCGATCGAGGCGCCGCCGACACGCACGACATAGCCCGGCCCGAGCCGCTCGCTCATCGCCGCCACGACACGGTCCCTGAGCGCGTTCAGCTGGATCGGGCCCGAGGCGACGATCATGACGAGCGCGCCGAAAGCCACGAGCGCAAACAGCGCCACCACGCCAAACATGCGCAGCGTCATGCGCAACCAAATCGGTGTGCGACGCGGCGGTTTGTCGTAAAGCGGGCGGTGGGCACGCGCCGATGGATACTCGTTAAGGCGCATCGTCAGCCGTCAACACCCCTTGCGTCCGACCAAAGGCATGGGCGGTATGGATTGATCGGCCGTCTCCTCGCGTGGCGCCTCGGTTCGATCCGACCGACGGCGATAGGACCCGGAATCGCCGGCCTCGCCAAGCCCCTCTTGAAAATTCTTCGTTAATTATGTTCTTGAAGCCAGACAAACACGACGAAAGGAAGGCGCGGATGGCCGTGCTCGAAGCGGGCTCGAAGGCACCGGATTTCCTGCTTCCGAGGGATGGTGGCGGCAATGTTGGCCTTGCCGATCTGAAGGGCAAGAAAGTCGTGCTCTATTTCTACCCGAAGGACGACACGTCCGGCTGCACGACCGAGGCCATCGATTTCTCCGCGCGCAAGGCCGCCTTCGAGGCCGCGGGCGCCATCGTCATAGGTGTCTCGCCCGATTCGGTCGCCTCGCACGACAAGTTCAAGAAGAAGCACGCGCTGACGATCGACCTCGCGGCCGACGTCGACAAGGCCATGCTCGAGGCCTATGGCGTGTGGCAGGAGAAATCCATGTATGGCAAGAAATACATGGGCGTCGTCCGCACCACCTATCTCATCGACGCCGACGGCACGATCGCGCGGGTCTGGCAAAAGGTGAAGGTCGCCGGCCATGTTGCCGAGGTGCTCGCCGCCGCGCAGGCGCTCTGATCACGACGGCGGCCGGATGGACGATGTGCGACTGACACTCATGCCCGGCCGATAGACCCATGTCTGCAAAGCCACCGGCGAGCCTCGCGGCTGCGGCCTCGCGCATTGTCGCGGCCGCCGATCTCGATGAAAAGGTCGAACTCGCCTTCGCGACCGCCAAGGCCTGGTTCGGCCGCCGCCTGTCGCTCGCGACCGGCCCGAATGACGGCATCATGCCCGATCGGCCCGGCCGGCCGGAACGTCCGCTCCTGGTGCCGCCGCGCGAGCTGCCGAAGCGCTCGCCCGTCTCCCCGCATGGCCGCATCGCGCTCATCCATTCGCTCGTCCATATCGAGCTGAATGCCGTCGACCTGACATGGGACCTGGTCGGGCGCTTCGCGCATGCCTCGATGCCGCGCTCCTTCTTCGACAATTGGGTGCAGGTGGGGCTGGAGGAGGCCAAGCACTTCTCCCTGCTCGCCGCGCGGCTGAAGGAGCTCGGTGCCGCCTATGGCGACCTGCCGGCCCATGACGGGCTCTGGCAGGCGACGCAGGAGACCGGGCATGACCTTTCCGCGCGCCTCGCCATCCTGCCGCTGGTGCTGGAGGCGCGCGGGCTCGACGTCACACCGCCCCTGATCGACAAGATGATCGAGGTCGGCGACAGGGCGAGCGCCGATATCCTCGCCACCATCTATCGCGACGAGCGGCGCCATGTCGCATTCGGCTGCAAATGGTTCCGCTTCCTGTGCGACCGGCGCGGCGTGGCGCCGGAGCCGCTGTTCCGCCAGCTCGTGATCAAGCACTTCCGCGGCCCGCTGAAGCCGCCCTTCAACGATGCGGCGCGCGCCGAGGCGGGATTGACGCCCGGCTTCTACCGCCCGCTCGTTCGCCCCGCCGGGCGCTGAGTAACTTCAACATGTCGGGCGCCGGGTAACCAAGACTTAACCATGAGGGCCTCTAATCGCTGCGCGGCCCTCACCTCCGAGGGCTGGTGTTCATTGCAGTCGTCGAGGTCTATCCGCGTATGCCAAGCCCCCTTCCGGACTTGCACCGAAGAGATCCGCGCCGCCCGAAAGCCGTGCCGCGCCATGTGCGGAGCCGATCGACGCGGCTGGTCATCGAGCGCGGCGACCGGACCCAGGCCATCCATTTCCGTCCGCAGACCATCGTGCTCGGCGGCATCTGCGTCCTGCTCTTCCTGACGCTCTATTTCGGCGCGACCGCCTATCTCGTCTTCCGCGACGATCTGAAAACCGTGACCGCTACGCGCGAGGAGACCCTGCGCCAGCAGCAGGAGCTGGAGGCGCAGGCGCTGAAGAAGCAGAATTACGAGGAAAAGATCGCGACGCTGCGCGAGCAGATCGACCAGATCAACAGCAGCCGCGCCGCCGACCACGCCACCGTGGCGCAGAAGGTCGATATCCTGCTCGATCGCCAGCAGGCGCTGGGCAAGCGGCAGGACATGCTGGCGAAGCTGACCGAAGCGGCCCGCCGCGCCGGCTTCGACATTCCGCCCGTATCGACCAAGGCGCTGAAGCCGCAGGCCTCGATCGCGCCGGTCGCCAATCCCGACGTCGCGCTCGGCGACATCACCGGCAGCATCGCTCCGGCCCCGCGCGCCGCCTTGTCCGAGGGCGGGCTCGCACGGATCGAGAAGCAGATCTCCGCCATGGAGAACCAGCAGGTCGCCGTCGTCGACACGATGAGCAACCGCCTCGCCAAGCGCACCGAGCGCATCGCCTCCGTGCTGAAGAAGCTCGGCCGGCCGATCCCCAAATCGCTCGCGACGCAGGATGTCGGCGGGCCCTTCATTCCCCTTCCCGAAGGTTCGGCCCAGGATTTCAAGCTCCGCGTCCAGACGCTGCAGGGCCAGCTCGAGCGCTATGCGATGGCGCGCAAGATCGCGCTCGCCCTGCCGCTCAAGCGCCCGCTCGGCAACGCCCCGATCACCAGCCGCTTCGGCGCCCGCGTCGATCCCTTCCTCGGCCGTCCCGCCATGCATCCGGGAATCGACTTCCAGGCCCCAAACGGCACGCCGGCCCGCGCCGTCGCAGCCGGCACCGTGGTGGCCGCGCAGTGGAACTCGGGCGGCTATGGCAACATGGTCGATATCGACCATGGCAATGGCGTCATCACGCGCTACGGCCATCTCTCGGCCATCACGGTCAAGGACGGCGACAAGGTCGGCCCCGGCGACAAGATCGGCCGCGTCGGCTCGACGGGCCGCTCGACCGGGCCGCATCTCCATTACGAAATCCGCATCAATGGCGAGCCGATCGACCCGATGCGCTACCTGACCATCGGCCAGGAAATCGCCGTCTGGCTGTGACGCTCGCGCCGGCCCGGGCATGAAAGAGCCCGCCAACCTCTGGGTAGGAGGTGGCGAACTCCGTGGATCGCGGGCGGGCGGTTTGAGGGCTCGACTGCCGTTTCGTTGGCCAAGGCGAGAAACTGGAAAAATCGCCTTGTTCCCTGTCCCCACCGGGTCCAGTTGACGCGCACCGCATCCGGGAACCCAATGCCGGCAACAGCAGAGCGTTCCGTGCGGACCGACGGGCCGATCCCCGGCTGGGTCAGCTAGGCATTGCGGCGTTGCCCGCGAAGATCGCCGGCCGCCTGTGGCGCCAGGGCGCGGCGCGCTCGATCTGGCCGGCGAGGCTGAACAAGGTCGCCTCCTCCGCCAGCTTCGCCGCGAACTGCACGCCGACCGGCAGGCCACCCTCCGACATATGGAGCGGCATCGACATGGCGGGCTGGCCGGTCAGGTTGAAGATCGGCGTGAAGGGCATGATCTCGAAGAACTTCGCCGTCATGGCGCGGTAGTCGAGCGCGCTGTCATTGGCGTCCATGAAGCCGAGCGGGACCGGCGGGCTGCTGAGCACCGGCGAGAGCAGAATGTCGAACGGCGCGAAGAACCGTCCCATGCGCCGGGCGAGATCATTGTGCAGCCGCCGCGCACGTTCGAAATCGACCGCCGTCATCCCCCGCCCGTGCTGGAGCGCCTGCCAGGACGCCCATTCGAGCGTATCCGCATCGGCCGTGCGGCCGGTCAGCCGCTCCAGGAACGGGATTTCGCCGGCAAAGGCGAAGCCGTGCAAATCACCGAAGACGGAGGCGATCTCCTCCGCTCCGACCGGCAGGGTCGCGACCTCGACCTGATGGCCAAGCGCCTCGCAGAGCCGCGCCGCGGCCAGCGTCGCCTCGATACAGTCACGATCGGTGGCTGGTCCACCCGCAGGAGGATCGGTGACGACGGCGATGCGCAGCGGGCGCGGGTCCTGTCCGGCCGCTTCGCGATAGGAGGTGGGCGGCGACGGCAGCGCCAGCCGGGAGCCGATATCGGCGCCGGCCGTCAGATCGAGCATATGGGCGCTGTCGCGCACCGACCGCGTGATCACGTGCTCGGCCACGATACCATAGCCGAACTCGTCCGCGCCCGGCCCCGAGGGCATGCGGCCACGCGAGGGCTTGAAGCCGAAGACGCCGCAGGCCGATGCCGGGCAGCGCAGCGAGCCGCCGCCATCCGTGCCATGCGCGATCGGAACGATGCCGGATGCAACGGCTGCCGCCGCACCGCCGCTCGATCCGCCGGCGCTGCGCGTCGGGTCGAAGGGATTGCGCGTCGGCCCGTGCAAGAGCGGCTCGGTCGAGGGGTTCAGGCCGAATTCGGGCGTGTTGGTGCGGCCGAATATGGCGAGCCCCGCCCGCTTGTAGCGCGCGGCCAGTTCGCTGTCGGCATCGGGCACGAAGCCGCTCGCGAGCCGGCTGCCCATATCCTGCCGCAGGCCGGCGACGGTCGCGCCGAGATCCTTCATCAGGAAGGGCAGCCCCGCCATCGGCCGCGTCAGGCAATCGGCCTCCTGCGCCCGCTCGGCCTCCTGCGGCGCAAAGCCGACGACCGCATTGATCGACGGGTTGACCTCCCGCGCCGCCTCCAACGCGAGCGCCAGAACCCGCTGCGGCTCGATTTCGCGCCGCTCGATGCGCTCGACGAGATCGAGACCGTCCAAGGCGCTGTATTCGCTGAGATCCACGGTTCACCCCGCGCCGTTGTCAGGCCCGCGACTGTGCCTTCACCGCCTTGGCCTGTCGAGCATCACGATACGCAGACGACAGCGCGCGAAAACGAAAGAGCCGGCAGCGCTCACCGCTGCCGGCTCTCGTCATGCATCATCATGGGACGCAGAGCGCGCCGGTCGCTCAGTCGATATCGGCCACGTCGACCGCTTCACCGCCGAGCCTCTGGGCGAGGGCCGCTTCCATGAAATCGTTCAGCTCGCCGTTCAGGACGGTCTGCGGATCGGTGCTTTCGACGCCGGTCCGGAGATCCTTCACCAACTGGTAGGGCTGCAGGACATAGGAGCGGATCTGGTGGCCCCAGCCAATATCCTTCTTGGTCGACTCGGTCGCCATCGCGGCCGCCTCGCGGCGCTCCAGCTCGGCCTCGTAGAGGCGCGAGCGCAGCATGTCCCAGGCGGCGGCGCGGTTCTTGTGCTGCGAGCGCTCGTTCTGGCACTGCACGACGATTCCCGACGGAATATGCGTGATGCGCACGGCCGAATCGGTCGTGTTGATGTGCTGCCCGCCCGCGCCCTGCGCGCGATAGGTATCGATGCGGCAATCGCTCTCGTTGATCTCGATATCGATCGAATCGTCGACCACCGGATAGACCCAGATCGAGGCGAAGCTGGTGTGCCGGCGGGCGCTGCTGTCATAGGGCGAGATGCGGACCAGACGGTGAACGCCCGATTCGGTCTTCAGCCAGCCATAGGACTGCTCGCCCTTGACGAGGATCGTGGCCGACTTGATGCCCGCCTCTTCGCCGTCATGGACTTCGAGCAGTTCGACCTTGCGGCCGTTCTTCTCCGCCCAGCGCGTATACATGCGCAGCAGCATGTTGGCCCAGTCCTGGCTTTCCGTGCCACCGGCGCCGGCATGAACCTCGACATAGGTATCGTTGCCGTCGGCCTCGCCGGACAGCATCGAATTGATCTGGCGCTTCCGGATATCGCCCTTCAACGCGACGATCGCCGCCTCGGCATCGGCGATGATCGAGGGATCATTCTCCGCCTCGCCGAGCTCGATCAGCTCGATATTGTCGGCGAGCTCGCGCTCGCTGGTCTCGACGGCCTTGATGCCGTCCTCGAGCCCCTGGCGCTCGCGCATCAGCTTCTGCGCCTTCTGCGGATCGTCCCAGAAGTTCTGCGTCTCGGAGAGTGCGTTCAGTTCGAGAAGGCGTCGCTGGGCACGATCCCAGTCAAAGATGCCTCCTCAGCAGGGTTATGCCCTGCTTGATTTCGTCGACGATCGTCTCGATCTCGGCCCGCATATAAGGTCGTCCATCTCTCGTTCGTGGCGGGTCTCCCCGCCGGGTGGGGCAACATAGTGACGCCCCGCCCCCATGTAAACCAATCTGGCCGAACCGACATGGCCATGGAGGATGTTCATGATGAAGCCGATCCGCGCCCGCCTGAGCCTGCTGGCGCTCCTGCTGCCGATGGTCCTGCCCGGCGCCGCGCACGCCGACGGCACGATGGCGGACCGCACGCTGACCAAGGCCGACAAGGCGCGTCTCGCCCAGTATGAGACGGCGAAGAAGGCGGCGGTCGCCACGGCGCGCCAGGGCGGCGGCACGGCCGACGTCGCCACGCTCGACACGCTGCTCGCGGCGAAGGCGGAACCGATTCTCGGCGTCGACATACGCGGCGATTATCGCTGCCGCACGATCAAGCTCGGCGGCGAGCCGCCGCTCACCGTCTATGGCTGGTTCAACTGCCGCATCGACGAGGACGATATCGGCTACCGGCTGACCAAGACCTCAGGCTCGCAGCGCTTCGCCGGCCATTTCATCGACGAGGCGAAAACGCGGCTGATCTATTACGGCGCCGCGCACTATGCCGACGAGAAGCCGAAGCGCTACGGCACGGCCGCCGACCGCGACCAGGTCGGCTATTTCTTCAGGACCGGGCCCGGCCGCTACCGGCTCGACCTGCCGCTGCCGCAATATGAATCGCAGTTCGACATCATCGAGCTGCAGAAGCGCTGAGACACGGACGACCTCGGGCACGAGACCGCCGCCGTCATCCCGGCACAGGCCGGGATGACGGCAAGATCGGATGAGCCTAGAGCAGCGTTCCGCTCAGGATCACCACGGCGACGCTGAAATAGATCACGAGGCCCGTGACATCGACCAGCGTCGCGACGAAGGGCGCCGAGGCGCTGGCCGGGTCGAAGCCGAGGCGCTTCAGCAGGAAGGGCAGCATCGAGCCCGACATCGAGCCGAAGGTGACGATGCCGAGCAGGCCGGTGCCGACCGTGAGCGCGACCAGGATCCAGTGCGGGCCGTAATCATAGAGGCCCAGCATCTGCCAGACCGAGATGCGGATGATGCCGATCGTGCCGAGGATCGCCCCGAGCGCGAGGCCCGAGGGCAGCTCGCGCAGCGCGACGCGCCACCAATCCTTGACCTTGACCTCGCCCAGCGCCAGCGCGCGGATGATCAGCGAGGTCGCCTGCGAGCCGGAATTGCCGCCGGAGCTCATGATCAGCGGAATGAACAGCGTCAGCACGATCGCCTTTTCCAGTTCCGTCTCGAAATGCTGCATGGCGGTCGCCGTCAGCATCTCGCCCAGGAACAGCGCGCAGAGCCAGCCGGCGCGCTTCTTCATCATCTTCAGGAAGCTGATGTCCATGTAGGGCTCGTCCAGAGCCTCCATGCCGCCGAACTTCTGCGCGTCCTCCGTGCTCTCCTCGAAGATCGCATCGATGATGTCGTCGACCGTGACGATGCCGATGACGCGATAGGCGTCATCGACGACCGGGACGGCGAGCAGGTCGTATTTGGAGAACAGGCGGGCAGCCTCTTCCTGGTCGGTCGTCGGCGTGACGGTGATCGGCTTGCTGTACCGCGCGGCCGAGAGGACGGGCGCGGCCGGATCGGCGGTGATCAGGCGGCGCAGCGTCACGGTCTGGACCAGTGCCCTCGTCTTCGGATCGAGCACGCAGATCGTGTAGATCGTCTCGCGGCTCTTCTCGACGACGCGGATATGGCGCAGCGTGTCGCCCACGGTCCATGTCGTCGGCACGCTCACGACCTCGGTGGTCATGATGGCGCCGGCGCTGCCCTCTGGATAGCTCGCGAGATGCGAGACGGCATTGCGCGTCTCGGGATCGAGGCGGGCGAGCAGTTCCGAGCGCAGCGGCTCCTCGACCTCGGTCAGGAGGTCGGTGGCCCGGTCGGCCGACATGCCGGCGAGGAGCGCCACGGCGCGCTCGATCGGCAGGTTGGCGACGACTTCAGCCGAGTCCTCGAATTCCGGCTGGTCCAGAATTTCGATCGCACGCTCATCCGGCAGCTTGCCGATCAGTTCGGCAGCGTCCTCAGGCTCCTGGTCGTTCAGATGTTCAACAACATCGGCGACATGGCCGTGCTCGAGATTGAGCACGTCATCGCGGATCTCGGCACGGTCGTCCCGGGCGCGTTCTTCCATCGCTCACCTTTCCCTGATCGGCCGCCGTGCCGATCATGGTGAGCTGATCGCGAGCGATCAGGCCATGCGGGCCACGGACGGCATCAGCATTCGACTGCTACTGTCGCTCGACATGAAGCTTGGGGTTCCGATTGGTGCCGCGCCCTGTAAATCGGGGTCGGCTCGACATGTTTCAGGTGCGCCAGAGCGCCTCGTCCGTCAAGTGAATTCCGGTCCACAATGACTATCATCGCCGCCTCGGAATCGATTCCGGAAACGCCCGCATCCTGCTGATCTTCCTGGAGATTACGAGCGCGCCCTGCCCCGCCCGCCGGCCGCGCCTGCCGGGCGGACAGGCCATGCGACGGCGTGCCGCGATCTGACCTTCGCGGGGGGGCCGATCGCCGGTATAGGCGGCCGATACGGACACGCGCGCGCCGAGCACCGCCTCTGCCCCGGCGAGCGCATGCCCCGGCCCGGCGCCCGAAGCCAGCGCGGCGCGGGCACGGCGCGTGATATGGGTGCCTCACGATGCAAAGCGGCCGCCCGGAGGCGGCCGCGATGGTCTTTCAGCTCTGCACAGCCGGAACGGCCGGCGGGATCAATAGAGCCCGCCCGTTCCCGAGATCACGGCCCGGTCCGCTTCCGGCGCCACGGTCAGCGGCTGGCCGTTCGCATCGGTCTGGCCGATGATCGAATAGGTGTCGGGCGGGCCGGTTCCGGGCTTGAACGCCTCGAGGATGGTGTTCGCGCCGTCGGCGCTGGCGCGCATGCCGGTCTTGCGGTCGATCGGGATCAGCGTCAGCCCTTCCGGCATGCGGAACGGGATGGCCGGCTTGTCGGCGAGCGCCATCTTGAAGAACTCGGTCGCGACCGGGGCCGCGATCTCGCCGCCCGTCATGCCACGGCCCATCGGGCGCGGATTGTCGTAGCCGATGAAGACACCGACGACGAGGTCGGGCGAATAGCCGATGAACCAGGCGTCCTTATAGTCGTTCGACGTGCCGGTCTTGCCCGCGATCGGCTTGCCGACCTGCTTGACGACCGTCGCGGTGCCGCGCTGCACGACGCCTTCCAGCATGGAAGTGATCTGGTAGGCGGTCATCGGGTCGAGCACCTGCTCGCGATTATCCTCGATGACCGGCTCGTCCTGATGCGTCCAGCTATCGACCTCGCAGCCCTCGCAGACACGCTCCTCATGCTTGAAGATCGTCTTGCCGAAGCGATCCTGGATGCGGTCGATCAGCGTCGGCTTCACCTGGCGGCCGCCATTGGCGAACACGGCATAACCGGCAACCATCTTCATCACGGTCGTCTCCGACGCGCCGAGCGCGTTCGGCAGGAACGGCCCGAGATTGTCGTAGACGCCGAAGCGCTTCGCATATTCGGCCACGAGCGGCATGCCCATGTCCTGCGCGAGACGCACCGTCATCACGTTACGCGACTGCTCGATGCCGGTCCTGAGCGTCGAGGGACCGTAGAACTTCTGCGCGTAGTTTTCCGGCCGCCAGATCGGCTGGCCGAAGCCGGGATCGATCTCGATCGGCGCATCCATGACGACCGACGACGGCGTGTAGCCATTGTCGAGCGCGGCCGAATAGACGAACGGCTTGAAGGACGAACCCGGCTGGCGCAGCGCCTGCGTGGCGCGGTTGAACTCGGAGGCCGAATAGGAGAAGCCGCCATCGAGCGCGAGCACGCGGCCGGTATGCGGGTCCATGACGACCATGGCGCCCTCGATCTCGGGGATCTGGTGCAGGCGATAGGAACCGGGCTTGCCATCGGCCGATTCGACATAGACGACGTCGCCGACCTTCAGCACGCTGTCGACCGAGCGCTTGCCGCCCAGCGCCCATTTCATCTCGGATGCGGGGATCACGCCCGTCTCACGGTCGGGCAGGAGCTTGCCGGTTTCGCTGCGGCCGGGCTGCAGGCCGATCTCGGCCTCGTCCTTGGAAACGCCGGTGACGATGGCGAGGCGCCATTCGATCAGGTCGGCGAGCGCCGGCACCGAACCGACCGCCTCGCCCCAATCGCCGTCGATCGGCACGTTCTTGACCGGGCCACGCCAGCCGCGCTGCTCGTCGAAGGTGACGAGGCCACCCATCAGCGACTGGCGCGCCATGACCTGCATGGCCGGATCGAGCGAGGTGCGGACGGAAAGGCCGCCATCATAGAGCGCCTTCTCGCCATACATCGTCATGAGCTGGCGGCGCACTTCCTCGACGTAATAGTCGGCGGCGAAGATGTGCGGGCTCGCCGTGCGCGTCTTGACGCCGAGCGGGGAGGCCTTGGCGGCATCGCCCTCGTCCTTGGTGGCGAAACCGTTCTCGACCATGCGGTCGATGACCCAGTTGCGCCGCTCGATCGCGCGATCGGGATAGCGGAACGGATTATAGTTGTTCGGGCCCTTGGGCAGGGCCGCGAGATAGGCGGCCTCGGCGAGCGTCAGCTCGTGCACGGACTTGTCGAAATAGGAGAGCGAGGCGGCCGCGACGCCATAGGAGCCGAGGCCGAGGAAGATCTCGTTCAGATAGAGCTCGAGGATCTTGTCCTTCGAATTCGCCTGCTCGATGCGGAGCGAAAGGATCGCTTCCTTGATCTTGCGGTCGATCGTGCGCTCATTGGTGAGCAGGAAGTTCTTGGCCACCTGCTGCGTGATCGTCGAGGCGCCGATCATGCGCTTGTCGGACGAGAGCGCCGAGATGTTCTGCAGGCCGGCGCGCAGGATGCCGTAATAATCCAGGCCCGAATGGCTGTAGAAATTCTTGTCCTCGGCCGAGATGAAGGCGGCCTTGACCCGGTCCGGGATCGCCTGGATCGGCAGATAGAGACGGCGCTCGCGCGCATACTCGGCCACAAGCTGGCCATCGGCCGCGTGAATACGCGTCATCACGGGCGGCTCGTACTTCGCCAGGACCTCGACGGAAGGCAATCCACCCGTCAAGCCCGAGACGTACCAGGCCACACCCGCTGCAACCACCAAGAAAAACACGGCGCCAATCCCGAATAAGTAACCGATCAGTCGCAGAAACATGTCGCTCGCGTTCCCCGCTGGTCCGCCCGCCGGCGTCCCGCTCAAGCCGACGAAGCGAACCCCGGTCCAGAGTTCCCTGATTCGTCCGAAAGTCTTCGCCGGGACGGCCGCAGCTCTCGAACATTCACGACCACGTCCCTGACGCGACCGCGACCCGCACGATGCTGCCGCAAACGGCCAGCTCCATCGGGTCGGTTAATGCAAGTTTGTCTGGCTTCGATAGACCCGATGCGTCCGTTCTTCCAGTCGCTTTGTGGAGAAACTTGGGCGCAGCCGCAGAACGGCAAGGGACGAGGTCCGATATCGACCCCGGCGCGACGCTGCGGCAACACTTGTCCCGCCCGTCGCGTCATGGTTCGGCGACCCCGGCCGTGATGCTGCCCGTGGTGGACTGGGCGACCCGCATGCGGAAATAGTCGTCGACGGCGCGGTTGATCGCGATCGCCGTCTTGTCGCGCCAATCGTCGGAGGTCAGCAGCTTTTCGTCCTCGGCATTGGAGAGATAGCCGAGCTCCACCAGCGCGGACGGCACATCCGGCGCCTTCAGCACCATGAAACCGGCCTGCTGGTGCGCGTGCTTGAAGAGCCGCACATCCGGCTTCAGCTCCTTGATCATGTTGCGCGCGAAGACGACCGCAAAATTCTTCGTCTCGCGGCGCGCAAGGTCGATCAGGATGTCGGAAACCTCGTTCGTGTCCTCCGGCACGTCGACGCCGGCGAGGATGTCGGACTTGTTTTCGGATTCGGCGATCTGCGCCGCCATCTGGTCCGAGGCCTTCTCCGACAGCGTGTAGACCGTCGCGCCGCGAATATCGCTGCCCCAGAACGAATCGGCATGGATCGAGATGAAGAGATCGGCGTGCCGGGCGCGGGCAAAGACGACGCGCCCGCCGAGCGGAATGAAGGTGTCGTCGGCGCGCGTCATCATCACTTCGTAATGGCCGCTCGCCTCGAGCTTCTGCTTCAGGGTCAGCGCGAAGGCGAGCACGACGTCCTTTTCGAGCGTGCCCGACTTGCCGATGGCGCCGGAATCGATGCCGCCATGGCCGGGATCGAGCACGATGCGCAGCTTGCCGTCCTCAGGCGCGGGAATGGCCGGCGCCTCGGCTGGGGGGGCCGCCACCGTCTGCTGGTCGCGATCGCGATATTGCCGGACGGCTTCCGTGAACTTCGCCCGCGTCGACGGCACCAGGTCGATGACGAGCTTGGCGGGCTGGCCGTCGGCGGGCGGCAGCACGAAGGCCTTGTCGACGGAGACGGGTTCGGTCGCATCGAGCACGATGCGCGACTTGCCGGCCGAGATCATGCCGTAGCGAAAGGCCGAAACGAGCCCCTTCCCCGTCTTGCCGGCATCGGCGGGCAAGGTGAAATGCACTTCCGGCAGGTCGACCACGACGCGGTCCGGCTTGTCGAGCGGGAAGACGGTGAGCGCGGTGGCGTCGGAAAGGTCCATCACGAAGCGCGTCCGCGCACCGTCGCCGACCACCCTCGCCTCGCTCGCCGTGACGTTCTGCGGCGCCGGCGGCATCGTCATCGCGGCGGGAGGTGTCGCGGGAAGTGTCTCTGCAGATGTGTCGGCGGGTGCGGCGGCCTCGGTCGTGGCCGGTGCCGTCTCCTCGGCGTGGGCGGCGGTTCCGCCATCCCATGGCGCGGCGATGAGCAGCGCGAGGGCGGCGACCGCTCGAAACGCCATCGATCGGGGGGATACGCACCGATCGGAGCTCGGTTGTCGTTGTTTCAGCATACTGCCCGTGTCGTCCGGCGCCCCACCAGCACTGGCTCCGCTGTGTAGACGATTAGGCAGGAATGGTTAACCCCGTGTTGATAAATTGGCTCGCAAACAAATGCTCCCCAGGCCATCGCCGCGGATTGCCGCCGATTTAGGCAGCAAGGCCCGCCCTGTGCCGGCTTGCCAATATCCTTGCCAAGAATCGTCGCCTTCCATAAAAGAGATGGTGGAATTCATCCTCCAAACCGGTAGGCCGCTCTTCATGGCGCCGCCGGCACGATGCGGTGAAGCGTCCGAGGTGAAGCAGCCGGTCAACGGCATGCTTCCTTTCGGCGATGCTCAGCGCTCAGTTCGGCCCACGGTTAAGGGGATGGGACAGGCATCCTCGCCGCGCATGGCTCACTCCTTTTCTTGAGCGCATGACGAGACCGCCTGCGATCCGCGGCCGCAAGCGCTCCCGTGCTTGCAGCCGATCCTTCCGGCCGGGTTCCCGTGCCGGGCTTGTTATTAAGAGGCTCGAAGCGCGTACCCATGTTCTCGCCGACGATTTCCCGCCCCACCAAACTGGACCCGGCCATAGCCGGTCCGGTGCCATGGGCGGTATCGGCGCTGGCGGTTGCGCACCATTTTCCCCCCACGATGGCAGAACCGCGATCGGCGCGGCGTCGGCGCAATGCGCCGGCCGCAGTCTCGCGCGGTTTTGCCATGGAGATGTTCCAATATGGCAAACAAGATGCTCATCGATGCCACCCACCCGGAAGAGACCCGGGTTGTGGTGGTGCGCGGAAACCGGGTTGAGGAGTTCGATTTCGAATCCGCAAGCCGCAAGCAGCTCCGCGGCAATATCTATCTCGCCAAGGTCACCCGCGTTGAACCGTCCTTGCAGGCGGCCTTCGTCGAATATGGCGGCAACCGTCACGGCTTCCTGGCCTTCTCGGAAATCCATCCCGATTATTACCAGATCCCCGTCGCCGACCGGCAGGCGCTGATCGACGCCGAGGAAGCCGAGGAGCGCGAGGCCGAGGAGCGCGCGACGCAGCGCCACAAGAACAGCCGCCGCTCCAAGCCGGCGGAAGCACCGGCCGAGACCGTCACGGCCGAGCCCTCCTCTTCCGAGGAGAGCGCGCCGGCGGAAGCGTCGGCCGAAGGCGAGACCGTCGCTCACGAGGCCGAGACGTCCGGCGAGCCCGTGCCCCATGGCGAGGGCGAATCCCACGCCGCCGAGACGGAGGCCGCAGCGCCTTCGTCCGAGGGCGATGGCGAGGCGCATGACGACCATCACGAGCTCGATGCGCCGGCCTCCGACCACAGCGTCGAGGAAATCGGCCACGACGACGACGAAGAGAATCCCGAGGATCAGGTCGAGTCCGTCGGCGCCGAAGACGCGCTGGAGGAATTGCCGGAGCGGCGCCGGGCGCGTGCGCGCCAGTACAAGATCCAGGAAGTGATCAAGCGCCGCCAGGTGCTGCTGGTCCAGGTCGTCAAGGAAGAGCGCGGCAACAAGGGCGCGGCGCTCACCACCTATCTCTCGCTCGCCGGCCGCTATTCGGTCCTGATGCCGAACACGGCGCGTGGCGGCGGCATTTCGCGCAAGATCACCAACACCGCCGATCGCAAGCGCCTGAAGGAAGTCGCCCAGGATCTGGAAGTGCCGGAGGGCATGGGCGTCATCCTGCGCACGGCCGGCGCCTCGCGCACCAAGGCCGAGGTCAAGCGCGACTTCGAATATCTGCTGCGCCTCTGGGAGAATGTCCGCGAGCTGACGCTGAGGTCGGCCGCGCCCATGCTCGTCTATGAGGAAGGCAGCCTGATCAAGCGGTCGATCCGCGATCTCTACAACAAGGATATCGACGAGGTTCTCGTCGCCGGCGAGGAAGGCTATCGCGAGGCCAAGGACTTCATGCGCATGCTCATGCCGAGCCATGCCAAGAACGTCCAGCCCTATCGCGAGGGCCCGCCGATCTTCGCGCGCTACAGCGTGGAACCGCAGCTCGATGCGATGTTCTCGCCGCAGGTGACGCTGAAATCGGGCGGCTATCTCGTCATCAACCAGACCGAGGCGCTCGTCGCGATCGACGTGAACTCGGGCCGCTCGACGCGCGAGCACAATATCGAGGACACCGCCTACCAGACCAATCTGGAAGCGGCGGAAGAAGTCGCGCGCCAGCTTCGGCTGCGCGATCTCGCCGGGTTGATCGTCATCGACTTCATCGACATGGAGGAGAAGCGCAACAACCGGGCGGTCGAGAACAAGCTCAAGACGGCGCTCAAGAACGATCGCGCCCGCATCCAGGTCGGCCGGATCTCGCATTTCGGCCTGATGGAGATGTCGCGCCAGCGCATCCGCACCGGCGTCGTCGAAAGCTCGATGGAAGTCTGCCCGCATTGCCATGGCACCGGCCATGTCCGCGCGCCGGCCTCCGTGGCGCTGCATGTGCTGCGTTCGATCGAGGACAATCTGCTCAAGGGCGCGACGCATAATCTGACGATCCGCACGCGGACCGCCGTCGCGCTCTACATACTGAACCAGAAGCGCGGTCATCTGGCCGAGATCGAGGCGCGCTTCGGTGTGTCGATCACCGTGCTCGCCGACGAGACCGTGACGTCCGCGACCCATTACACGCTGGAGCGCGGCGAGCCCGTGATCCCGCGCGAGGTTCCGGCCGCGACGCTGGCGATCATCCATCCGGACTCCTTCGAGCCGGCCGAGGTCGAGCCGGAAGAGGCCGTTGCCGAGGACGAGGTCGAGACCGAGGAGGCCGCGGCCGCCGCGACCACGCCGCAGGGCCAGACCGACGAGGGCGGAGCACGGCGCAAGCGCCGGCGGCGTCGTCGGCGGCGGGGTGGCGAGGCTTCGGCATCCGAGGGCCAGGACAATGCTCAGCAGTCCGAAGGCGAGGATGACGAGGGCTCCGACGAGTCCGGCGATTATGAGGACGGCACGGCCGAAGGCGGCGAAGCTGCCGAGGGCGGCGAAGCTGCCGAGGGCGGCGAGACGGAAGCGGGTGAAGCCGCCGACGGCGCCGAAGGCAGCGAGGGCGACGGCACGGACGAGAATGGCGACAAGCGTCGCCGTCGCCGCGGTCGTCGTGGCGGTCGCCGCGGTCGTCGTGGCGAGGCGGGTGAGGCCGGCGAAGGCGAGGCTCCGCAGCTTCTCGACGATGCCGGCGTTCCGATCCCGGTCGACGATGCCGACAAGGCGCTCTTGATCGACGAGACCGGCGAGGTCCAGTCCGGCCCCTATACCGAGGTCGAGGACGAAGGCATTCGCGACATCGATCCGGAAGATGCCGGCGAGCGGCTGATCGCGGAGGATATTCCCGTCGCCGATATTGGCGAGATGGAAGCGCCCTTCCTCGATGAGATCGGCGACGAGCCCGAACTCGACATGCCGGAAGTCGGTGACGACGAGGACGACGAGCCGGAAGACGAGGCGCAGGGCCTCCATGTCACCACCGAGGACGACATGGCGCGCCACAGCGACGACCCGGAGGCGCTCGACGACGAATCGATGGTCGATGGGCCCGACACCAAGCCGCAGCCGGAGGAAGAGCCCGACGCGGAAGACGAGACGCGGCCGAAGCGCTCCGGCTGGTGGCAGCGCCGCTCCTTCTTCTGAGCGGATCGCCCGACAGAATCATGATGAGACCCGCGCCTCGGCGCGGGTCTCTTCGTTTTGGCCGAAGCTCAGACCGTGACGGCGAGCTTGACGTCGATATTGCCGCGCGTCGCCTGCGAATAGGGGCAGACCGCATGGGCCTTGGCGACCAGCGCCTCGGCGGCCGCCTGATCGAGGCCCGGCAGCGAAACTTCCATCGTCACCTCGAGGCCGAAGCCCTCGCCCTTCGGACCGATGCCGACATCGGCCGTGACGGTCGTGCCGTCGGGAACCTTGGCCTTCTCCTTGCCGGCGACGAAGCGCAGCGCGCTCAGGAAGCAGGCGGAATAGCCGGCCGCGAAGAGCTGCTCGGGATTGGTGCCCGGGCCGCCATTGCCGCCCATTTCCTTCGGCACGTTGAGCTGCAGGTCGAGGCGGCCATCGGAACTGGTGGTGTGGCCTTCGCGGCCACTGCCGGTCGAGGTGGCGGCGGCGGTGTAGAGAACGGACATGCTCTTGCTCCTGGGTGCGGCACGCGGGCTGCGCGCCTTTCGAAATCGGTGCGGCGCAATCTCGCCGGCCCGGTTTACATCGCACACGATCTAATCGTTGACGATGTACATCTCGGCATGGGAGCCATGCGCCTGGAGCGCTTCCGATTATATCGTGCGCGATCTATGTTGTCGGGTCAAACAGGAGACCCCGGCCGTGGCACAGTCTGCGACGTCCCATGAGGGCATCGGCCTCGACCAGATGCTCTGCTTTGCGATCTATTCGACGAATGGCGCCTTCAACCGCGCCTATCGGCCGATCCTGGATCCGCTCGGCCTCACCTATCCGCAATATCTGGTGCTGCTGGCGCTGGGCGAGGCCGACGAGATGACGGTCGGCGCCATCGGCGCGCGCGTCTTTCTCGAATCGAACACGCTGACCCCGCTCCTGAAGCGCCTGGAGGCGGCCGGCCATATCGCGCGCCGGCGCGACGCGGCCGACGAGCGGCAGGTGCGCGTTTCGCTGACGCCGCAGGGTCGCGCCCTGCTCCATGACGCCTGCGCCGTGACCGAGGACATGGCTGTCAGCCTGCGTCTGTCGCGCGAGCAGGCGGAGGCCTTGCGTGGCGCGATCGTGACGTTGCGCGACACGCTGAACACGCTGTCCGCCAACCGCGACGGATGAGCGCAATGCGGCGCCGACGGCCCGCCCCACTCTGTCCGCCTTTGACTTGGCGGCGGCGGAGCGGCATAAGGCAGTGATCAATCGTATTGCCGAGAGAGGTGCCCGATGGCCGGCTTGCTGACCCAGCTCTTTACCTGGTGGAACGGCCAGACCATAGGCACGCGCTTCTACACCTGGAAGAAGGGCGAGAAGGTCGGCACCGACGAATTCGGCAATATTTATTACCGTACGCCCGACAAGGCGCGCACCGCCGGTGGTTTCCCCGAGCGGCGCTGGGTCGTCTATAGCGGCTATGCCGAAGCGTCGAAGATCCCGACCGGCTGGCATGGCTGGATGCACCACCGCGTCGAGGCACCGCCGCCGAGCCAGAACTACAAGCCGCGCGCGTGGCAGAAGCCGCACCGCGCCAACCCGACCGGCACCGCCGCCGCCTATCGCCCCAAGGGCTCGATCATCGGCGCCGACCAGCGCCCGCGCGTCACCGGCGATTACGACGCCTGGACGCCGAGCTAGAACCCCGAGGCTGCACTGCCATAGGCGCCCGGCTCCGCTTCGATGCGGGCATGGTTGAATTGGTCCTGTGGCCTGCCGACCCTGGGAGCTGCGGTTGACCAGCGACCTGCATGGCCGTTTGCCCGCTTCCGGATGGGCCTCCATGGTGCCGGAACTGCTCGTCGCCGACATTGCGGTGAGCCTCGCCTTCTGGCGCGACATACTCGGCTTCACCATCGCCTATCAGCGGCCCGAGCACGGCTTCGTCTATCTCGAACGGCCCGAGGGTACGCAGATCATGCTCTGCCAGCGCTCGGGTAATTGGGAAACCGGGCCGCTCGAAATCCCCTTCGGCCGGGGCGTGATGTTCCAGATCTATGTCGCCGATTTAGCGGCGGTCGAGGCCACGGTCACCGATGCCGGCATTGCGCTGCATCACGGCCCGCGTGAGGTCTGGCGCCGCACAGGCGACCGGGAAAGCAGCCAGCGCGAGATCTTCCTGCTCGATCCGAACGGCTACCTCGTCATGATGGCCGAGCGCCTCGACGAACGGCCGCTGCCGTAAACGCCCTCCCCCGGACATGACAGGCACGGCCCCGGCGCCCCGATCGGGAGCGTCGAGCCCGACTCGATTCGTCCCTCGGATGGCGGTCTCCGCGGATCGGCATCGTGCAAGCCGTCTCATCAATTCCACCACCGCCGATTCACCTGCCTGTGGAAACTGAGGACAGGAAAAACCCCGTCGCGCGGTCCGGGCCAGCCGTCACGAACCCGTCGTGAAGGGCATAGCGCGCCGCAACATATTGGTAATCTTCATCCCCTCCGTTTTGACCCGCCGATCGGGCCCATGCACGTCGTGGTCGCGACACATTCCGGCGCATCTGTCCAGATGTAGGCGTCTAACTTTTGCGCGCCACTATTCCTTGACGCTTTTGTCGGACTCGGAATAGTTTCGCCTCTGTTGAATGTGGAATGCGCGCCGGGCGGCACAGCCCGGATTTTCCAGTACATCGGTGGTAGGATCGGCAAGCGGGCAGCGGGCATCGTCCCTCCTTGCATGGGCCGCTCCTTGCCCGATTTTTCGTGTGTGCCGACCTGTGCTTTTTGGGTCATAAACACTATATTTAGAGTCCCTGCGTATTTTGGGCACTAGATGATGGAGACAGTGAACTCCGTCACGTGTAATGCGTTGGGCAAGGACAAAGGTCGGTCACGTTTGAACCGGCCGGCGGCGGGCTGGGCTTCGCCGCTTGCAACGAAGGGCTTGAGACAATGCGGATCGAACGGCGGTACACGACAGCGGGGCAATCGGCCTATGCGGGGATCGAGTTCCGAACCACCAAGAGCGAGATCCGCAACCCGGACGGATCGGTGGTGTTCCGTCTCGAGGGCATTGCCGTGCCGACGAGCTGGAGCCAGGTCGCGAGCGACATCATCGCGCAGAAATATTTCCGCAAGGCGGGCGTTCCCGCGCGGCTGAAGCGCGTCGAGGAGAACGACGTCCCCTCCTTCCTGTGGCGTTCCGTGCCTGACGAAAAGGCGCTCGCGAGCCTGCCGGAGAAGGAGCGCTATGTCGGCGAAGTTGATTCGCGCCAGGTCTTCGATCGTCTGGCCGGCACCTGGACCTATTGGGGCTGGAAGGGCGGCTATTTCGACACCGAGGCGGACGCTCAGGCTTTCTTCGACGAACACCGCTTCATGCTGGCGACGCAGAAGGTGGCGCCGAATTCCCCGCAATGGTTCAACACCGGCCTGCATTGGGCCTATGGCATTGACGGCCCGAGCCAGGGCCATTTCTACGTCGACTTCAAGACCGGCAAGCTGGTGAAGTCGAAGACCGCCTATGAGCATCCGCAGCCGCATGCCTGCTTCATCCAGGGCGTCTCCGACGATCTCGTCAACGAGGGCGGCATCATGGACCTCTGGGTCCGCGAGGCGCGCCTGTTCAAGTACGGCTCCGGCACCGGCTCCAATTTCTCCAAGCTGCGCGGCGAGGGCGAGAAGCTCTCCGGCGGCGGCAAGTCCTCCGGCCTGATGAGCTTCCTGAAGATCGGCGACCGCGCGGCGGGCGCGATCAAGTCGGGCGGCACCACGCGGCGCGCGGCCAAGATGGTCGTGGTCGACGCCGACCATCCCGATATCGAGAAATACATCAACTGGAAGGTGCATGAGGAGCAGAAGGTCGCCGCCCTCGTCACCGGCTCGAAGATCAACGCGCAGCACCTCAAGGCCATCATGAAGGCCTGCGTGAACTGCGAGGGCTCGGGCGATGATTGCTACGACCCGGCCAAGAACCCGGCCCTGAAGCGCGAGATCCGCGCCGCCAAGAAGGCGCTGGTGCCGCAGAACTACATCCTGCGCGTGATCCAGTTCGCCAAGCAGGGCTATACCGACATCGAATTCCCGATCTACGACACCGATTGGGATTCGGAAGCCTATCTGACGGTTTCGGGCCAGAACTCGAACAATTCCGTCTCGATCTCGAACGACTTCCTGCGCGCCGTGGAAACCGACGCCGACTGGAACCTCGTCCGCCGCACCGACGGCAAGATCTCGAAGACGCTGAAGGCGCGCGACCTCTGGGAGCAGATCGGCCACGCCGCCTGGGCCTCGGCCGATCCGGGCCTGCACTTCAACACCACCATGAACGAGTGGCACACCAGCCCGGCCTCGGGGCGCATCAACGCGTCGAACCCGTGCTCGGAATACATGTTCCTCGACGATACGGCCTGCAATCTCGCCTCGATGAACCTCTTGCAGTTCAGGAACGAGGATAAGAGCTTCGACGTCGAGAACTACGAGCATGCCTGCCGTCTCTGGACGATCGTGCTCGAAATCTCCGTGCTGATGGCGCAGTTCCCGTCGAAGGAGATCGCCGAACTCTCCTATGAGTTCCGCACGCTCGGCCTCGGCTATGCGAACATTGGCGGCCTGCTGATGACCGCCGGCATTCCCTATGACTCGGCCGAAGGCCGCGCCATCTGCGGCGCGCTGACCGCGATCATGACCGGCACCGCCTATGCGACCTCGGCCGAGATGGCCAAGGAGCAGGGCCCCTTCCCCGGCTTCGCCAAGAACCGCGAGCATATGCTGCGCGTGATCCGCAACCATCGCCGCGCGGCCCATGCCGAGACGACGGGCTATGAAGGCCTCTCGGTCGTCCCGGTTCCGCTCGACCATGGCTCGCTCAAGGACAAGGCGCTCTCCGCCCATGCCAAGGCGGCCTGGGACAAGGCGCTGGAGCTCGGCGAGGCGCATGGCTATCGCAACGCCCAGGCGACCGTGATCGCGCCGACCGGCACGATCGGCCTCGTCATGGATTGCGACACCACGGGCATCGAGCCGGATTTCGCGCTGGTCAAATTCAAGAAGCTCGCCGGCGGCGGCTACTTCAAGATCATCAACCGCGCCGTTCCGGAAGCGCTTTCGACGCTCGGCTATGCCCAGCACCAGATCGCCGAGATCGAGGCCTATGCGGTCGGCCATGCCTCGCTGCGCCAGTCGCCCGGCGTCAACCACACCGCGCTGAAGGCCAAGGGCTTCACCGACGAGGTGCTGGAGAAGCTGGAAGGCACGCTCGCCTCCGCCTTCGACATCAAGTTCGTCTTCAACAAATGGGCGCTCGGCGAGGATTTCCTCAAGAGCATCGGCTTCACCGAGGCGCAGCTCAACGATCCCGCCTTCGAGATCCTGCCGGCGCTCGGCTTCTCGAAGAAGGAGATCGAGGCCGCGAACATCCATGTCTGCGGTGCGATGACGCTGGAAGGCGCCCCCTTCCTGAAGCTCGAGCATTACGCCGTGTTCGATTGCGCCAATCCCTGCGGCAAGCTGGGAAAACGCTATCTCTCGGTCGAGAGCCACATCCGCATGATGGCGGCGGCGCAGCCCTTCATCTCGGGCGCGATCTCCAAGACCATCAACATGCCGAACGACGCGACCGTCGAGGACGCCAAGAGCGCCTACATGCTGTCGTGGAAGCTGGCGCTGAAGGCGAACGCGCTCTATCGCGACGGCTCGAAGCTGTCGCAGCCGCTGAATTCGCAGCTTCTCGCCGATGACGAGGAGGATGCGGAGGACGCGGTCGAGGCGCTGGTCGCCAAGACGCCGGCGGCGCGCGCCGAGCAGATCGCCGAGCGCATTGTCGAGCGGATCATCGAGCGCGAGGTCCGCAAGCGGGAGAAGATGCCGGATCGCCGCACGGGCTACACCCAGAAGGCCAATGTCGGCGGCCACAAGGTCTATCTCCACACCGGCGAATATCGCGATGGCCGCCTCGGCGAGATCTTCATCGACATGCACAAGGAAGGCGCCGCCTTCCGCGCGATGATGAACAATTTCGCCATCGCCATCTCGCTCGGCCTGCAATATGGCGTGCCGCTCGAGGAATATGTCGAGGCCTTCGTGTTCACCCGCTTCGAGCCGGCCGGCATGGTCACCGGCAATGAGGCGATCAAGAACGCGACGTCGATCCTCGATTACGTGTTCCGCGAGCTCGCCGTTTCCTATCTCGGCCGCAACGATCTCGCCCATGTCATCCCGGACGACAACACCGCGACGACGCTGGGCGGCGGCGATGTGCCGACCTCGCGCCCCGCGCCCGTCAGCCACGGCCTCGTCCGCGGCAAGATGGAGCGCTTCAAGATCGTCGACCGCGCCGGTGAATCGAAGGGCGCCGCCGCGGCTCCGGCCGCGACCGGCTCGACGGTGACGGCGCTGCGCACGACGAGCCAGGCCGGCAATGTCGCCACCGCCTTCAAGCGCGACCCGGCCGCCGAGGCCGCGACCGAACTGGTCATCGGCGCCGCCGAGCCGATCGCCCCCTCGGCCCCTCCCAAGCCGAAAGCCGCCGAACAGGCCGCAATCGCGCGCATGAAGGGCTATGAGGGCGAAAGCTGCACCGAATGCGGCAACTTCACCATGGTGCGCAACGGCACCTGCCTGAAGTGCGACACCTGCGGGAATACGAGCGGGTGTTCGTAGGGGATTGAGCTCGCTCCACGCGCGCCCCCCGACAGGAGATGACCTGTCGGGACCAATCCAGCGGAGCTGGCACCGGTAGGCGTCCATTGATTGTGCTTGACTCCCCTGTAATCAACACAACATAAAGGTTGTTATGAAGCTGCGATTTGGTGGCGTTAGTGGCAGGTTGCCAGCGGGCATCCATACCCTCACCTGGTCGGAGGCTGAAGAGCTTCTTGCTTATAATGACCGGCGGAAGATGTTGATGGGGGGCCTCTTGGCCGCCTGTAGAGCATTGGCGCTGGCCGGAGTGACGCGAGTTTACGTCGATGGCAGCTTTGCAACAAAAAAGGCAAATCCAGGAGATTGGGATGCTTGTTTTGAAATTGCGAGAGTTGATCCGACCAAACTAGATTCTGTCTTTTTCGATTTCAGTAACGAACGTGCGGCACAAAAGGCGAAGTATCTCGGCGAGATGTTCTTTGCCGAAGGTAAGGCGACACTGTTAGGAGAACCATATTTAAGCTTCTTTCAACATACGAAAGACGGCAAACCGAAGGGTATTGTGGTTATCGATTTGGGAACATTGCCATGATTAAGAACGAGCGCCAGCTTGGGATCACGCAGAAGCAGGCCCGCCGCTTCGAAGAAGCGATCGCTGACGCTCGCCACCGTGATGCCCCTGAGAACACTCACCCAATCATGTGGAAGGCCTATATCGACGGGATGGAAAGTCAGCTCTCGACGTTGCAACGGGAGATCGACGAGTACCATTGTTTGAAGTCGGGCAAAGTCGATCGGATCGAGGTGGGTTCGCTTGAAGGGTTGCCCCTTGGCATTATCAAGGCAAGGATTGTCAGGGGGCTAACGCACCAAGAGCTAGCGGATCGCATTGGTGTCAAGGCTCAACAAGTCCAGCGTTGGGAAAATGCTGACTACGAAACCACTGGCTTCAATAATCTAGTCAAAATCGCCGATGCGCTCGACATCTCAATTCTTGAGAGCATATCGTTTCAGAGCAATGCAAGAAGCAGCGCTAGCGCACTGAGTGCGCTCGGCATCGATCTTAAGTTTCTCCAACGGAGGATAGTCCCCGACGCAGGGCCGAAGCCACACGAAATAATCGCTGCTGCATCAAAATATCTGCAGAATATTTGGAACATAGTAGTTCGCCCAGACGGGAGCATCGATTCCAATAATTTCAACTACGCCGCAGTTGATATCGCGCGTTATAAGCTTCCGAAAGACGCCAATCCCGTTCGAGTCCGAGCCTACACCCAATACGCGTACCATGTAGCAGAACGGGTCTCATCCGTCATCGACACGGAAAGCGTGCCAGTACCTCGGGACTGGAAGCAGATGCGCGACTTCCTATGCGAGCGTGGCGAGTTAACCCTACAGTCCGCACTGGACAAGGTCTGGGGCATGGGTATCGCCGTTATTCCGTTGAGCGACCCGATCCGTTTCCACGGATGTTGCTGGCGTATCAACGATCGAAACGTCATTGTCCTGAAGCAGTCAGTGAGATCAGAGTCACGATGGCTATTCGACTTGGTTCATGAATTGTACCATGCGGGCGATGAAGCGCGCTCTGACTTTGAGGCCATCAGCATCGACGGTTCAGATCCTGACCGAAGGGAGTCAGAGGAGGAACTTGCCGCCAATGAGTTTGCGGGCAATGTTCTTCTCGGAGGAAATGCCAAAGAGCTCTATAGGGAAGCCGTGGAGCGGGCGAATGGAAGCGTCGCCAGCCTAAAGCAAACAGTACGGCAGGTCGCAGGCCAGCATAAAATGGATCTGGGCATACTCGCCAACTATGTCGCATATTCGCTGAAAGCAGATCGGGGCGTAGATTGGTGGGGCGCTGCCACTAACCTCCAGCCGGAGAGTGAGGATGCCTATAGCATCACTGCTTCGGCCTTCCATCGGCATTTTGACACCAGCCGGCTTGCCACAGAGGATCGCCTGCTGGTGAAACTAGCCACTGTGGAACCCTTATCCTGAACAGCGTCCCCTTCCCTCCCCGGCCATATGCCCCTATATTCCGGGCATATCGCCTGGAGGCAATTTCATGACCCATACGCATGCGCTCGACATAGTCGGCGGGGAGCCGACGCTGGGGTTTGTCATTCGGACCGGGCAGGATCTGATTGCGGCCGTGCGGCATGGTCTGCCGGTGGCGGCGGTGGATCATGTCATCGCGACGGGGCGGATGACGCTTGCCGAGGTCGACGAGGTCGTGCTGCCGCGCAAGACGCTCTCCCATCGCAAGAAGATCGGCCGCCTGACCGCCGACCAGTCCGACCGGCTGATGCGCGCGGCGCGGGTGATCGCGGCGGCGGAGGATACGTTCGGCTCGCGCGAGAAGGCGGCGACATGGCTGCGCCGGCCGACGACCGCGCTCGCCGGTGTCGCGCCGCTCTCGCTGCTCGATACGTCGGAGGGCGCGCTGCAGGTCGAGACGCTGCTCGGCCGCATTGACCACGGCATCGCCGCCTGACGGCGCGGTCCGCCGATGCCCCGCGCGTACCGTCACGGCGCGAGGCGCAACACCCGCATCGGCGTCCGGCCTCCTGAACGCATCGCGCCCATGATCGCATCGCCCGATGACGGCGCCCGCCCCGAATGGCCTCGCCCATGATCCCCGATCACCATGACAGCCTCACCAGCATGACGGCGTCGCCGCGATGATCGCCTGGCGCATCTGTCGCGCGCCCTATGCCGATCTCTCCGGGGCGGGCGCGCGGCTCTATGGCGGGCGCTGGAATGCGCGCGGCCGGGCGCTGATCTATGCGGCCGAGACGGCGGCGCTCGCCGTGCTCGAAGTGCGCGTGCATCTCGACCTGCCGCCCGAATTGCTGCCGGAGGATTATCTGCTCGTGGCGATCGATTGCGACGCGCTCGAGATCGAGACGGCGGCGACGCTGCCCGACGATCCCGTCGCCTTCGGCGATCGCTGGCTGGCGGAAGCGCGCACGCCGATCCTGCGCGTGCCCTCCTTCATCGTGCCGGAGAGCGCCAACCTGCTCATCAACCCGGCCCATCCGCGCGCCGCCGCGCTGGCGATCGCGAGCACGCGGCCCTTCCGCTTCGACGAACGGCTCTGGCCGGCAGCGGCGGAGGATTGATCTCGATCATCGCGCTCTTGTGAGCATGGGTCCATGCGAGTGCGACAAAGCGCGGCTGGTCCGGCGCGCGCCAGACCCTATATCCGCAATGACCCTCGCGTGAGGGACAAGCCCGGGATTCCTGACATGCGTTCCTTCATCATCCTCCTCGCCATGGCCGGCAGCCTCACTGGCCTGTCCAGCCTCGCCGGCTGCACCACCAATCCCAACGATCCCGCCATCCAGGCGATGAACAACCCGCCGAACAGCTGCGGCCCTGGCGGCACGGCCAACATCAATGATTGCAGCAGCAGCAACCGCTGATCGCGGCGCGTCGGCGGCCAACCCGTCCGGTCACCAACCCGTCGCCTGAACGACGGGTTGGCGCCGGCCCCGGGTGACGACGACAGCGAAGCGGTACAAGCAGCTCATTCCAAGCTTCCGGGAAACTCAACATGCGCTCTTTCCTCATCCTGATCGCCGTCGCATCCGGCGTCGCCGGACTTGCCGGTTGTTCGACGAATTACGATCCAAACAACGCTGCCGCGATTTACGCGATGAACAATCCGCCGAACGCCTGCGGCAGCGGCGGCACGAACGACATCAACGCCTGCCGCAGCAACCACCGCTGATCGCCCGGGCCGGTCGCGCCCGCGCGCCAGCCGGGTCCGATGGAGCGGCGAGACAGCGCCCTGTGCCCTGCCCGCGGGGCGATCTGCCCAACCATCGGGCGGGCGCGCGCGCCCGCGCGTAACACGGGTTTGGAACGCGGGGATAAAATAAACTTCATTAAATTCTATCCCCGCCCTCCCGGAGCGGCCGCATAATCGCTTCGTTCCCGCCCATGCAGGAGGGCGAACCGGTCGTTCCGAGACGCGGGCGGGAAACGGGAAGCTGTCGTTGATCCGGCGTCACGAACCGGGTGAGCGGCGGCGGCCAAGCTCGATACGCCTGCCCTGGAACGCAGGGCACAGGACGACGCCGCGGCACTTTCGCGGCGCGCGACATCGTCGAAGGGGTGGCCCAAGCAACGATACACCCCGGGTCGATCGAGAACAGGCTGGAAAACATCCCGTGCGCGGGGCCGCGGATCGCCCGACCAGGCGGTTCCAGGCACATGATCAAACCACTTTTCGCCGGCGCCCGCCTGGACGCCGGCGGTTCGCTGCGCCCCGCGCCACCTCCTGCAACCCTCGCGGCGATCGCCGACGGGGCGCCTCGGCGTGACTTCCGAAAACGTTTACGCCGCGCTGCACCATTTCGACGCAGCCAACAAAAAGCCCGGCGCGAGGCCGGGCTTCGGTCGATCGGCAAGGAGCCGATGCTTACTTCGGATATTTGCCGAACATGCTCTCGAACGGCTTGTAGGCGTCCTTGGCGAAGTCCGTCATCATGGCGCTGAACTTGTTCATCTCGCCGACATAGCCCTCATAGGCGGACTTGGCGAACTCACTCTGAACTTCGACGACCTTCTCGATGCTCTTGGCGGCCATCAGCTTTTCCAGCGCGGCGCTGCCGCTCTCGAAGCTCTTCTTCGAATAGTCGGCGGCTTCCAGGGCCATGGCCTGCATGCCCTTGCCCATGGCGTCGAAGCTCTTCATTGCCAGGTCGATATTTTCCTTGGAAGCCTTTTGCACATCCTCGAAACCGCTGATCATGAGATCCCTCCGCGACGGAAACTGGCGGGATGGCCAGCCTGCCCACGAGAAACGATTAGGTGCCGCAGCACCAAAGTCAAGCAAAATTGCTGCGTTGCACAAAGAGTGAAATCGCCGCTAACGTCGCCCCCGGGCGGCGCCTCAAAACGGGACCGGGACAAATTGTCGATTTTTACGGATTCGTAACGGCGTTTCCTTAGCCTTTGTTGGTGATCGGCGGGCGACGCGGCGCAAGAGCGCTCCAGAACCCATCGGCGGAGCCGGACGGCGCGACAATCGAAAGCCTTCGATCCTCCCATCGAAGCGAAATGCGCGACGTGTCGGTCTCTGCCTCAAAAAAGAACCGGTCATGGGTTTCGATTCGAATGGGCACTGCCGGCGTTCCTTTTTCGGCCAGTGAGACGCGGAGAATTCTTTCGACATGTTGAAGGCAATCAGCCCCCTCGGACGGCATGGCGCCCGGACGATCCGGAGCGCTTTCGCCGCCCTTCTCGTCATTGGCGCGACGATCGCGACGACGACGGTCGAAGCCAATGCCGCCCCGCAATCCGCCATCGTGGTCGATGCCAAGACTGGAAAGGTCCTTTACGCCAAGGATCCCGACGGCCCGCGCCATCCCGCCTCGCTGACCAAGATGATGACGCTCTATCTGCTGTTCGGCGCGCTCGACAGCGGCAAGCTCTCCATGTCGAGCCAGCTCAAGGTCTCGACCTTCGCCGCCCGCCAGTCGCCGACCAAGCTCGGCCTGAAGCCGGGCTCGACCGTGACCGTGCGCGACGCCATGCTCGGCCTCATCACCCGCTCGGCCAATGATGCGGCCGTGGTGATCGCGGAAAATCTCGACGGCACCGAAGCCGCCTTCGCCCGCCGCATGACGTCGACGGCGCGTTCGCTCGGCATGAGCCGCACCACCTTCCGCAATGCCTCGGGCCTGCCCAATCCGAACCAGTGGACAACCGCGCGCGACATGACGACGCTCGGCCGCGCGCTGCAGGAGCGCTATCCGAGCTATTATCGCTATTTCTCGACCCGCGCCTTCGTCTATCGCGGCCAGACCATCGGCAACCACAACAAGCTGCTCGGCCGCGTCGAGGGCGTGGACGGCATCAAGACCGGCTACACCAACGCCTCCGGCTTCAACCTCGTGACCTCGCTGAAGCGCGACAACCGCTATGTCGTCGCGGCCGTCATGGGCGGAAGTTCGGGCGGCGCGCGCGACCGGCAGATGGTCAGCCTGCTCGATAAATACGTGCCGCAGGCCTATGCCGGCGGCAAGAAGCCGGGCTTCATGGTCGCCAAGGCCGCAACTGCCCCTGCCCCGGCGATCGAGGAAGCCGATGCCGATACGGCGCCGGTCGTCGCCGAGGCTGCCCCGGCCGCCCCCGCTCCGCGCGTTCGTCCGCAGCCCGCTGTCCAGCAGGTCGCGGCCGTCGACGACAATAGCGAGGATGGCGAGGACCAGGTCGCGACGGCCTCCGTCGCTCCGATCGCCATGGCGGAAGCCGATCCGGCGCCGTCCAACGGCCCGCGCATGGTGTTCCAGGCCGGCCCGAGCGGCAAGCCGGTGGCGACCCCCAAGGTCGTGACGGCCTCCATCGCCGGCCCGGTTCCCACCGCCGACAACGACCCGACCGAAGAAGGCGGCACGATCGCCCAGGGCGATACCGAGGATAACAGCCCGCCGGTCGCCGCCGCCGTGCAGCCCGACCAGGAAAGCAGCGGCTGGAAGATCCAGATCGCCGCCGCCCCGAGCCAGGATGGCGCCCGCTCCATGCTCGATACCGCCAAGTCCAAGGGCGGCAAGGTGCTCGCCGACGCGACGCCCGTGGTCGAGACCTTCACCAAGGGCGACGCCACCTTCTACCGCGCCCGTTTCGCAGGCTTCGACAGCAAGGACGAGGCCCGCGCCGCCTGCGCCTATCTGACCAAGCGTTCCGTGTCCTGCCTCGCCATCCGCCAGTGAGCGCGATGGTGTCCCGTCCCTCTAGCCTTCCGCTTTGTATCGCGTATGGGAGCTAGCGATGTCCGTCGAGGAGCCTGTCCTTCGCCTGGTTGATCTGAGCGGCGAGGAACGTCGACCCCCCCTGATCGGGATGAACGCCCTTCATCAGCCGCCGGTAGGCCGCGGTGATTTCGGCCTCGGAAGCGCCGGGCGCAAGGCCAAGGATCTGGTAGGCCTGCTCCTTTGTCATGGTGCCCGCGCCCGTCGCGCGGCGCGACCGGCCTGCCGCATCACGCTCGACGTCTTCACGCCAGCCGGGCATTCGGCGATCGAGATGCGCTTCCAGGATTGAGCGATCGCGCGGCGCGCCGGCGAGATCGGCATGGAGGGCCGCCAGTTCGTCGCGGCCGAGCGAATCGAGCGTGCGGCCGGCGAAGCGGCCGCGCAGCACGCGGTTGGCGTCGAGGACGGGCTTGTGCTCGAAGAGGCGCTGCGGCTTCAGCATGGAGACGCCGAGCCCGAGCAGTGGCAGGCCGATCGCCATGCGGCCGGCCAGCGACAGGCCGACGCCGACGGCCACCAGCCCCCAGGCGCCGCCACGACGCACCGCCCGCCCCAATGCCTCAGGCCCTTTCTCGCCGGCAAACAGCCAGGCGAGACCGATCGCGACGACGAACACACCCAGTAGTGGAATGATCAGGCCCATGGCTCTCCCGGACGAGCCGATTCTGCACGGCCCCTTCCTCTAATGGGGCGGCAGGCGGCGCGCTGCAATGGCCCTCGGCGCCGCCATTTGCTAGAGCGTGGTCGCAATGGCCGGGCGGCCACACGCGGTCAGGCCCAGCAGTCTAGCGCCCCGCATCGAGGATCAGCGTCGACATGACGACCCCGCCCCGCATCATCCGCACCGTCGACACGCTCCAGGCGCTCTCCGCCGAATGGCATCGCGCCGGCCTCCGCGTCGGCATGGTGCCGACCATGGGCGCCCTGCATTCCGGCCATCTCGCGCTCGTCGAGGCGGCGCGCGCGCGCGCCGAGCGGATCATCGTCACCATCTTCGTCAATCCGGCGCAGTTCGCCCCGACCGAGGACTTCGCCGCCTATCCGCGCACCGAGGCGAGCGATGTCGAGAAGCTGGCCGCGCTCGGGGTCGAGGCCGTCTTCGCGCCGAACGCGGCCGAGATGTATCCGGCCGGCTTCGCCACGACGATCACGCTCAAGGGTCCGGCGCTCGGCCTCGAGACCGACTTCCGCCCGCATTTCTTCGCCGGCGTCGCGACGGTCGTGGCGAAGCTGCTGATCGCCGGCTTCCCCGATGTCGCGCTCTTCGGCGAGAAGGACTATCAGCAGCTCGCCGTCGTGACACAGTTGGTCGCCGATCTGCGCCTGCCGACCGAGATCATCGGCCTGCCGACCATCCGCGAGGCTGACGGGCTCGCCCTCTCCTCCCGCAACGCCTATCTGACGGCGGAGGAGCGGGCCGTCGCGCCGATCCTCGCCGCCACGCTTCAGGAGATCGCGGCGGGGATCCGCTCCGGCCAGCCGGCAGCGGCCCTGATCGAGGCCGGCACGGCGCGGCTCGTGGCCAGCGGCTTCAGGACGCCCGATTATCTGACGCTGCGCAATGCCCGCACACTGGCCGAGCCGGTCGACCTTGCGACCGAGCCGCTTCGCCTGCTGGTGGCCGCTTGGCTGGGGCGGACGCGGTTGATCGACAATATCGCCGTCTGAGGCTTGAACGGCAGCGAGCGGGGGCCATCTGGGTGGATGGCGAGGATCGCGCGCGGCTTCGCGCTAAGTGTCGCCGGTCGGCCTTCAACGCTTTTCGTTGCGTCGCTTCTTTCAGAGCAGTCCGAGTTCGGCCAGTTCCGCCTTGAGCGCGTCAGGCATGTCGTCGTTCGGCCCGCCGCCGAGAGCGGCGAGATCGCGTGGCGCGTCCTTCGGCTCGAGATAGCGCCAGCCCTGGAACGGGCGCTTGGGCTGCCACTCGGTCGGGATCACCTCCGGGTCGAAGACGATCCGGCAACGCTGGATACCATCGGCGCCCACCACCGGGCGCAAATCGCGGAGGCGCTGACGAGCCTGGACCTGGCCCTTGATCACCCAGTAGAGCGAGCCGCCATCGAGCAGTTCCGGGATCCGCTTCGGCACCATGCGCGTCGTGTGCGTATCCTCGGGTTCGAGGCCGAGCGCACGCTGGCGGGCGAGATCCTCCGCGATCCATTCGACGACTTCGGCGATGCTCTCGACACCGACACAGAGCTTGATCAGATGAAGGGTCATGGCTTGATCAGATGAACGGTCATGAAACGAGCATTCTCCCGCGATGACGGGAGGTCAAACACACCCGCTCCCTTTCCACAAGAACGATTGTGATCCGCACCAGAACTGGCCTATGAAACCCTCATGAGTACCGAACCCAACGAGCTTCAGATCCTGTCGAGCCGCGTCGCCATGGTCGGCATCATAACGGGCCTCGTCCTGACGGCGGCCGGCATGATGATCCGCTCGCCGATCCTCGGCGGCATCGGGCTGGTGAGCCTCGCCGTGCTCGTCATCTTCCGCCATCAGATCGCGCGCCGGCTGCCGGCGCGCTGACCGCCACGGTTGCCGGGCCTCCCACGCTCTGGCACCATCGCCACGGTTCGGGGGAGTGCATCGTGCTCAGTGTCTCGCTGCTCGATATCATCGCCGTCGTCTGGTTCCTCGTCGCATGGACGATCTATGCCAGCGTGATCAACCATTTCGCCGGGTCCGGCCGCTCGCTCTCCTCGGCCATGGATTTCCAGCGCCATCAATGGATGCACACCATGGCGCGCCGCGATTTGCGGATGATCGATACCGGCATCATGAGCGGCCTGCAGAACGGGACGGCCTTCTTCGCCTCGACCTCGCTGCTGGCGATCGGCGGCAGTTTCGCGCTGCTCAATGCGACGGACCGGATCTATGGCGTGCTGAACGATATCGCGCTGATCCAGCCGGCGCCGCGCGGCCTGTTCGAACTGAAGGCGATCGGGCTGATGCTGATCTTCGGCTATGCCTTCTTCCAGTTCGGCTGGTCGTACCGCCTGTTCAACTATGCCTCGATCCTCGTCGGCGCGACGCCCGCCTCGGCACATGCGGGAGAAGCCGATTCGATCGCGGCCGCCGATCGCGCCGCCGTCTTCACCATCACCGCCGGCCGGCATTTCAACCACGGCCTGCGCGCCTTCTTCTTCGCGGTCGGCTATCTCGGCTGGTTCATCAACGCCTGGATGCTGATCGCGACGACCACGCTGGTCTTTTCCGTTCAGCTCTATCGCCAGTTCTTCTCGCCCTCGGCGCGCAGCGTCATCGCCGCCGCCCTGAAAGGCCGCTCATGACCGCCGACACCGCCCTCGTGGAAACCACCCTGCTCCGCCTGCTCGACGCGCTGCCGCCGGGCAAGAGCATCGACCCGACCGAGATCGCCCGCGCGATCGCCGGCACGGACGAGAAGCAGTGGCGGCTCCTGATGATGCCGATCCGCAATGCAGCGATCCGCCTCGCCGGCGACGGCAAGGTGGCGATCCTGCGCAAGGGCCGCCCGGTCGATCCGCAGGACTTCAAGGGCGTCTATCGGATCGGCCGCGCCGAGGCCGCCTGAGGGTTCAGCCTTCGAGCACGGCCTTCAGCACACGGAGATCCTTCGCGACCCAGTCCGCGTCGCGCTCGAAATCCTCGTCCGACATGTCGGGACGGTGGAACAGCGTGAACATGACCTCGCTACCATCGCCATTGGCGATCACGCGCATGGGATTGGCCATCGGCGCGCCGTCATCTGGGATCACATCGTGGTCGACCACGCCGAAGGCATTGGGCGGCGTGAAGCGGATGATCATCGCGCCCATCGGCGTCACGGCGCGCCAGTCCGGCCCGCCCAGCGGCTCGAAGGAATGGCCGAGACCATCCGCCCATTGCGGGAAATTGGCGGGGTCGGACAGGAAGCCATAGACGTCCTCCGGCCGTCGCTCGATGCTGATGCTGACATGCCGCACAGGCCTCGTGGTCATTCTGCTCGTCCTCCGCTCGCATAAGGAAGATTAGAACATATCATGAACTTCGGTCGAGCCACCGCGCGGCTAGGGCCAGCCGGCGGCAGGCACCGACACGCGCGCCGTCAGCACAACGCCGGTCTGCACCGGCGAATCTGTAACCCCGTGCCATTCGGCCGCAAGGATGAAAAGGGTCCTGCCATCCGCTCCGCCAAGCATGCAGGCGAAGCAGCCGCGATCGACGGCCACCGATTGCAGCACCGCACCGCCGGCACTGACGCGCACGCAGCGCCGGTTCGGCACGTCGGCATACCAAACGGCGCCTTCCGCATCGAGACAGATGCCATCGGGATAGCAGCCCTCGAGCGTCGCCCACACCCTCCGGCCGGAAAGGCCGCCATCGGCGTCGATATCGAAGGCGGTCAGGCGATTGCCATAGGATTCGGCCAGGATCAGCGTCGCATTGTCGGGCGTCACAGCCATGCCATTGGGAAAGGCCACGTCATCGGCCACCTGTCGAACCCGGCCGTCCGGCGTGACCAGCGCGACGATGCCCGGCTGGAACGCGCCGCCGGGAAAGTCGAAATTGATCGTATTCACATAGGCATTGCCGCGACCGTCGATGACGATCTCGTTCCAGGGCTTGGTGGAAAGCGCCGAGAGATCGGCATAGGGCCGCACGGCGCCATCGGCCTCGCGGCAGAGCACCGCGCTGTTCGCGACGATCAGCATCCGCCCGTCGGGCAGGAAGTCGAGCGAGAAGGGCAGCGCGCGGACCGGCAGGATCGTCTCATGCGCGCCGGCCGGATCGACCGTCATGATCTCGCCGGCGCCCCAATCGGAAAACCAGAGACGGCCGTCGTGCCAGCGCGGGGATTCGCCGAGCAAAAGGCCGGTCAGGAGCGTCTCGACCTGCGGTTCCGTGACTGTGGATGGAGACATGAGGCCCTCCCGGCCGCTCGATATGGGGGCACGCGCCGCACCAAATCCGGGACGCCGCCTCCCGAGGACGAACGAAGCCACACTAATCCGACGGCAGGCACGCTGTCACGGGGACGGAAACAGCGCGTCCGTTCGCCCGCTCAGTCGATAGGCCAGCAGTCCGATCCACTCGCGCGCACCGACATCGACCTGGGTCAGCCCATAGGCGGGACGCGGGATCAACTGCCAGAGATCACGCATACCGGCCGTCCTGTAGTCGGTCGGCCAGGCCAGCATCGGCCATCCAGCGGCACGAAAGCAGCCCATGGCGCGCGGCATGTGCCAGGCGGAGGTGACGAGCAGCCAGCGCTCGCCGGGCCTCGGCTGGACCATAGCCTTCGTGAAGCGCGCATTCTCGACGGTGTCGCGACTCTTGTCCTCGATCGTGACGCGCGAGTCGGGAATGCCCATGGAGCGGAAGAAGCGCGCGGCTGCCTGTCCCTCGGTATTGCCGTCCGGCACCAACGCAGCGGTGCCGCCGGTGAAGACGATGCGCGCTTCCGGAAAGCGCAGCGCCAGCGCCACCGCCTCGGTCATGCGATCGCCTGCATCGGGCAGCGCGACCAGATCGCGCGCCTCGCCGATATACTGATCGACGCCGCCGCCGAGCACGACGATGCCCGTCACCGGCCCGTCAAGGACCGGACGGGGAAAGCGCTCCTCCAGCGGCAGCAGCAGTGCAGGCCCGAGCGGCAGGAAGCCGGCTATGACCAGTCCAACCGTCGCCACGACCATCAGAGAGGCGCCGAGGCGAACACGCTGCAATCCGATCGCGAGGATGCCGGCCACGAGCAACAGGATGAGCGCCGCGGAAGGCTGCAGCACGAACCAGATCAGCTTGGCGGCATAGAAGAACACGTCCCGACCCCGCGCCCGTCAGACATCCCATTCCGGGGAGAAGGAATAATCGCAGATGCGCGTGCCCGTGCTCTGCAGGGCATCGATCGCCGCCATGTCGTCGGCGCTGAGCTCGAAGCCGAAGACATCGATGTTCTGGCGGATGCGGGCGGGATGGGCGCTACGCGGGATCGCGACGCTGCCATTCTGCATATGCCAGCGCAGGATGATCTGGGCCGGCGTGCAGCCGAGCTTGGCGGCGATGTCCTTGATCACCGGCTCGTCCAGCGCCTCGGCCTGGCCGAGCGGCGAATAGGCGACGAAGGCCATGCCATGCCGATGGGTGGCAGCGCGCAGGCGCGTCTGGTCGAGATAGGGGTGATGCTCGCACTGATTGGCGACGATCGGCTCCTCGGTCGCGGCCCATGCCTCGTCGAGCAGGCGGATCGTATAGTTGGAGACACCGATATGGCGCGTGAGGCCACGCCGCTTGACCGCGTTGAGCGAGCGGATCGTCTCGGCCGCCGAGAGCGTCTGGCTCGGCCAGTGGATGAGCAGCAGGTCGACCTGATCGAGCTTGAGGCGGGCAAGGCTGCCCTCGGCCGCGCGCAGCATCGCATCGGCGCCAAGCTGGTCCGGCGGAATCTTGGTCGTGACGAAAAGCGTGTCGCGGGGGACGCCCGCTGCGCGGATGCCCTCGCCGACTTCGGTCTCATTGCTGTAGCCGATCGCCGTATCGATGTGGCGATAGCCGGCGCCGATGGCAGCCGATACGGCCTCGACGCAGCGCTGGCCGTTCAGCATCCATGTGCCGAGACCGATCGCGGGTATGGACGCGCCGTGCGCCGTGACGGTGTGCATGGATCGACTCCGATTGGAGTTATGGCGGCCAATGTCCGATTCCGCCCGGCGAGCGTCAAGCCGTCATGCGCCCGAGGCCGCCTGCCCTCGCGGGCCGACGAGACGCGGTCAGGCCGCCGGCTGGACGAGGTCGCGGCCGCTGCGCTTCGCCTTGTAGAGCGCACTGTCGGCGCGCGCCATCAGGGACGCGAGGTCCGCCCGCTCCCCGGGTGCCGAGGCGAAGCCGATGCTGACCGTCGCCGACAGCCGAACCTCCTCGAACATGATGCGTGCACGGGACAGGTCGGCCCGCATCCGCTCGGCGATGCGGATCGCCACCGTGTCGTCGACGCCAATCAGGAGCGCTGCAAACTCTTCGCCGCCGAGCCGGCAGACGAGATCATCCGACCGCAACGCGCCGCGCACGATATCGGCGAAGGCTACGAGGACCTGATCGCCCGCGGCATGGCCGTAATGATCGTTGATCGACTTGAAGCGGTCGAGATCGCAGAGAATGAGCCCGACATTGGCGTGCTCCCGGCCGGCTTGCCTGATCATCGCCTCGGATTGCTCAATGAAGGCCGTCCGGTTGAGCAGGCCGGTCAAGCCGTCCTCCGAGGCAAGGCGGCGCAGCACGCCCTCAGTCCGCTGCTGCGTCAGGCCGAGGCCGAAGATCATGAGCGCGAACAGCACGAAAATCAGTTCGAGCAGGCCCAGCGACGTGAAGAGATCGGTCCCCTCGACGCCGGCCGAGCCGTGCCAGAGGATATAGCCGATCCGCAGGATCGATACCGTTGCATGAACCAGGCAGAGGGCCGCGAGCGGCCAGCGCGCCGCCAGGTAATCGGAGCGTCCGAACCAGACCTGATAGCCAAGCGCCAGCGAGGCCACCGCGACAAGAAACGACGCGACCAACGACCGGTTGGCAAACGAGCCATAAATCTCCGGGACGGTGCAACTCGCGAGCCACAGCGCCGGCAGGACGAGCGGCAGCGCCCAGAACGGCCGGCGACGGTCGAAGAGGCGGATACCGTTCCAGGTCAGGCCGAGCGCCACCAGAGCGAGCGCGTTGGCGATGGCGATCGTGAGCCAATCCGGCGCGGTCCCGCGCAGCATCAGCAGGCTGAAGACAACGCCCGCGGCCAGCAGAGCCAGCGACCAACACAGCAGATAGTCGCTCCGGCCCGACCTCGCCCAGCGCAGCATGATGGCCGCGCCCGACAGAAGACAGACACCTATGAGGACGACGACCAGCGTTGGAACGTGCAGAAGCATCGCCACATGACCCAGCGGCGAATGCGGCGACCCTGCGCCGCCTCCGCCGGAAAACGGGCCAAGTCTTATGACGGATCGTCAGCCGGCGAAAGCCTTGACGACGGCAATGACCCGGTCGACTTCCTCATCCGTCAGGTCGGGGTTCATCGGAATGCTGATGACCGTCTCTGCAAGCTGCTCGGAAATCGGCAGCGGACGGGCCGGATAGGCCGCAAAGGCGGGATGCTGATGCAAGGCCACGCGATAGAAGAACGCATTGCCGATACCCTGCGCATCAAGCTCGACCTTGAGACGGTCGCGGTCTGCGGTCTTGATCGTGTAGAGCGCATTGCCGCTGAAAAAGCCCTGCGGGCGCTTCTGCACGCCGACGATTCCCTTGAGGGCGGCGTCGTAGCGCGCGGCGATCACGTCACGGCGCTCGAGTTCATCCTCGAAGATCGTGAGCTTGGCGAGCAGAACCGCCGCCTGCAGCGTGTCGAGGCGGCCGGTGATGCCGTTCCGCACCGCCACGTCGCCAGTGCCTTGGCGGCCATGCGAACGCAGCGTGCGCACCGCATCGGCGATCGCGTCGTCATCCGTCAGGATCGCGCCACCGTCGCCGTAGCAGCCGAGCGGCTTGGTCGGATAGAAGCTCGTCGCGGTAATCGGCGCCATGCCGCCGACGCGGCGATTGCCCGAGCGGCCGCCATAGCTCTGCGCCGCGTCGGAAAACACCGTCATGCCGTGCTTGGCCGCGATCGCGCCGATCGCCTCGTAATCCGCCGGCAGGCCGTAGAGATCGACCGGGATCACGGCGCGCGGCGTCAGTTCGCCGGCCGCGAGAATCTCGTCGACCGCACGCTTCAGATCGGCCGGGTCCATGTTGAACGTATCGGGGTCGACATCGACGAAGACCGGCGTCGCATTGACCGAGCAGACAGCGCCTGCCGTGGCGGCGAAGGTGAACGCCGGAACGAACACGGCATCGCCCGGACCGACGCCGAGCGCCATCAGGCCGATCATCAGCGCGTCGCGGCCGCTCGATACGGCAATCGCGTGCGGCACGCCCGAATAGGCGGCGAGCTTCGCCTCGAGCTCGGAAACCTCCGGCCCGAGGATGAACTGGCCATGGTTGAGCACGGCGTCCATGCGGGCACGGACATCGTCATGGATCCGGCGCTGCTGGCGCTGCAGATCGAAGAACGCCACGCGGCCCGAAGTGACGGTCACGGCCGGACGGGATTGGGACACCATCAATGTGCACCTCCAATTGCGCTGGCCGCGGCTTGGCGCGGCTTCTCAGCGATACGTCGAATGATCATGTCGGCGACAGTCAGGGCGTCGAGCCCTGCCTTGCCATCGACAACCGGCCGCGACTTCGAGGCGACCGCCTGCAGGAACGAATCAATCTCGAGCGCCAGATTGTCGCTCGGAGGCACCGAAATTTCGTCGCGATTATCAAAGCCGGCATTGCGGCCGAACGATGTGATCGTGCGCGCGGCGAGGTCCGCCATCCAGTAGCGCTCGGCGTCCACGACCTTGATCATGCGCTCGGAGCGATCGGAGATCCGGCTCGCCGCGAGATAGGCGAGCGTGCCGTCGGCGAAGCGCAGCTGCGCATGGGCGAAATCGTTCGTTGGGGCCAGCACCGGCGAACCCGTCGCCTCGACTTCGACGACCTCGGAACCGACCAGCGCCAGCACGAGATCGATGTCGTGAATCATCAAATCGAGCACGACGTCGACATCGACGGCCCTGCCCTTCCATGGGCCGATGCGCGTGCATTCCACGGTGATCGGCCGGCCGACCCGCTCGCGCAGCAGGCCGAAGACCGGCGAGAAGCGTTCAATATGGCCGATCTGCAGCACGACGCCCCTGGCATCGGCGCGGCGCATCAGGTCGCGCGCGGCGGTCGGCGTATCGGCGATCGGCTTCTCGATCAGGACATGGATGCCGGCGTCGATCAGCTCTCCAGCGACGGCATGGTGAAGCGATGTCGGAACGGTGATCGAGACGGCATCGACCTTGCCGATCAGGTCGCGGTGATCGGAGAACGCGATGGCGCCATGCTGATCCGCGGCTGCGGCTGCACGTGTACCGTCCGCGTCGACGACGGCAACGAGCTGGCTCTTCGGATTGGCGGCATGATGACGGGCGTGAAAGGAACCGAAATATCCGAGCCCTATGACCCCCGTCTTGATCGCTCCGTCCGTCAATCCGACATCATCCTGCATAGTTGGCGGCACCGAACACAACGCGTGCACCGCAAAATCACCCGTCCTCGTCTAACGATTTTCGAGCCGTTGTCGACCAATGCGCGCAAAAAGACGGTCACAATTTGTCCAACCGGGAAACATCGCGCGACACTCCGCCCGTCGGCCCGCAGCGCGGCCTCACATCTTGCCGAACCAGAGCGCCGCGAAGCCGAGGAAGGAGAAGAAGCCGACAATGTCGGTAATGGTCGTCACGAAAGCGCTGGAGGCGATTGCCGGATCGACTTTGAGGCGGTTGAGGCCGAGCGGAATCAGGATGCCGCCGAGCGCGGCGGCGATCAGATTGATCATCATCGCGGCTGCGATGACGAAGCCGAGATCGGCCACGCCGAAGCGATAGACCGCCATGGCGCCGACGATGGCGGCGAAGATGAAGCCGTTCATGATGCCGACGACGAGTTCGCGGCCGACGACGCGCAGAACATTGTGCGGCCCGAGTTCGCGCATGGCGAGCGCCCGCACGGCGACGGTCATGGTCTGCGTGCCGGCATTGCCACCCTGGCTCGCGACGATCGGCATCAGTACAGCGAGCGCCACCATCTTCTGCAATTCGCCCTGGAAGAGGCCGATCACGAAGGAGGCGGCCAGGGCCGTCATGAGGTTGATGAAGAGCCAGGGAAACCGGCTCCGCGCGATCGACCAGACGCGATCGGAGACCTCTTCGTCGCCGACGCCGCCGAGGCGCTTGATGTCCTCGTCCGCCTCCTGCTGGATGACGTCGACAATGTCGTCGATGGTGAGAACGCCGACGAGCCGGTCGGATTCATCCACCACTGCGGCCGAGATCAGATTGTAGCGCTGGAACAGCCGCGCCGCCGCCTCCTGATCGTCGGTGGCATGGATCAGATGGCGTGCCTCATTGACGAGATCGGAGACCTTCACCGGCCGCTTGGCGCGGAGCAGGCGATCGAGCGAAACCGTGCCCAGGATATGGAACGCGGGATCGACGACGAAGATCTCGTGGAAGCTCTCCGGCAGGTCCTGCGCATCGCGCATGTAGTCGATGGTCTGGCCGACGGTCCAGAACGGCGCGACGGCGATGAAATCCGTCTGCATGCGCCGGCCGGCGCTCTCCTCGGGATAATCGAGGCTGCGGTTCAGCGCCAGCCGCTCGACCGGCGGGATCTGCGCGAGGATCTCGTCGCGATCCTCCTTGTCGAGGTCCTCGAGAATATAGACCGCGTCGTCCGAATCGAGCTCGCGCATGCCCTCGGCGACGGTCTCGGGCGGAAGCTCCTCCAGGATCTCGACGCGGGTCGTCTCGTCCAGCTCGGTCAGCGCCGTAAAATCGAAGGCGTCGCCCAGAAGCTGGATCAGCGCCGGACGCTGGTCGGGATCGAGCTGCTCGAGGATCGCGCCGACATCGGCCTCGTGCACATCGGCCGTGAGCGCGCGCGCCCGCCCGGCATCCTGCGCCTCGATCGCGGCAACGAGTTCGTCCATGAACGCGGCGGAGAGGTTGTCGTTCTCGTCGCGCAGCGGCGGAAATTCGTCCCCGTTCGGAGCATCGCGTTCAATGGTCAGTTCATCCGCCATGGACCCTCGGAACGCGCTCGGGATTTCGGGAAGCCTCGGACCGAGCTTTAGACTGCGATCATGTCGGTTCAAAGGAAAAAGGCTCTGGTCCGCCAGCAATTTGCTGCATGTCGTCCAACTGTCATGCGAACTGCCTAGACCGCTGCCGTGCTCCACCCTGAGGTGCCATGACCACGATCACGATCGAGCAGTTGGGCAAGCGCTTCGGCGAGACGGCCGCGCTGGCCGACGTGTCGCTGAGGCTCGATACGGGCTCCTTCACGGCCCTGCTCGGCCCGTCCGGCTGCGGCAAGACCACGTTGCTCCGCATGATCGCCGGCTTCGAGGCGCCGGATAGCGGCCGCATCGCCTTCGACGGCGCAACCGTCTGCGATTCGACACAGCAAATACCGCCCGAGAAACGGCGGGTCGGCGTCGTCTTCCAATCCTATGCGCTCTGGCCGCACCTGACCGTCGGCGACAATGTCGCCTATCCGCTGCGCGCGCATGGCGTGCCGCGGGCCGAGATCGGCAGGCGGGTGCAAGAGGTGCTGGCGCTCGTGGGCCTCGCGCGCTTCGGCGAAAGGCGGCCCGATGAACTCTCCGGCGGCCAGCGCCAGCGCGTGGCGCTCGCGCGCTGCCTCGTCGCCGATCACCGGATCATCCTCTTCGACGAACCGCTCGCCAATCTCGACATGCATCTGCGCGCCGAGATGATCGAAATGATCAGGACCATTCACCGCAAGACCGAGCGCACCATGGTCTATGTGACCCATGATCAGGCGGAGGCCCTGGCATTGGCCGACCGTGTCGCCGTCATGCAGGGCGGGCGGCTGATGCAGTTCGGAGCGCCGCACGATGTCTATCGCGCCCCGGCCAACGCGCATGTCGCGGGCTTCATCGGTCGGGGCAGCATTGTCACGGGATCCCGCGACGAACAGGGCACAGTGAGAATCGGCGAGGTCATCGTGCCGGTGCGCAGCGCGACACCCCATGCGGCCGGACCGGTGCGCGTTCTGGTCAGGCCGGAAGCTGTCCAGCCGGCGGCGGCCGGGCTGACAGTGCGCGTCCGTCGCTCGACCTATCGCGGTGCCTCGCACGAGATCGAGGCCGAACTCAAGGACGGCGGGACCATCCTGTTCGATCAGGTCACGCCGCTGGACGAGGGCGGGATGGTCCGGCTCGCGATCGCCGATGGCTGGATCGTCCCCGAGGATTGATCAGCGCCACGGCAGGACGCCGGCCGGCAAGCGGCGGCCGAGCCGATCGAGCACAGCGAGAAGAACGATCACGACCACGATCGTGACGACGCCGATCGCCGCCGCCTGCGTGCCGAGCCCCGCTTCCTCGAGGCTGAAGAGGACCACGCCCAGCGTTTCGTGCCCGCCGGACCAGAGCAGCGCCGAGACGGTCAGCTCGTTGAAGGCCGTCAGGAAGACGAGCAGCATGCCGGCCGCAGCGGCGGGCGCGGCCATGGGGGCCGTGATCGTTCGCAGCCGATAGGCCGTGCTTGCCCCGGACATGGCGGCGGCCTCGTCGAGTTCGCCCGGTATCTGGCCCATCGCGGCGCCGACGGGGCGGAGCGCCAGCGCCAGGAAGCGCATGAGATAGGCAGCGAGGATGATCCACATCGTGCCGTACAGGCTGCCGATCAGCGGCATCGGCCGCAGGAAGATCAGGATGCAGGCGATGCCGATCACCACGCCCGGCAGCGCATAGGGCAGTTCCGCGACGGACGAGAGCAGATGACGCGCCATCCAGTGGCGCCGGGTGAGCGACCAGGCGAGCGGGATCGCCATGAACCCGAGGATCAGGCCGGCGCCTCCGGCCAGCATGAACGAATTGGCGAAGGCGCGAACGGTCGAGGCCTGCCGCACGAGGATCTCGGCGAAGTTGACCGAGGTCGCCGTATGGAGCGACAGCGGCACGCCGAAGGCCGGAACGAGCGAGGTCGAAAGAAGCGCGAGGGCCGGCATGACGAGCATGATGATGATGGCGAACCAGGCCAGAGCCGCGAGCGGCCAGCGCCAGGCGCCGAGGGCGAGGCGCGTCGGCGATCCCGGCGCATAGCGATGGCCACGACGTCCGAGCGCCAGCCCCTGCAGGCCGAGACCGGCCAGCGCCAGGGCGCCAACGAGCACCGAGAGCGCCGCCACCTCCGGCAGCACGTCCGGACCAAAGCTCGCGAGACGCTGATAGATGAGCGTCGTCAGCGTCATGTAATTCGCGGGGATGCCGGCCAGCGCGGCGATACCGAAATTGCCCACCCCGGCAACGAATGCCAGGGCAAGCGCCGCCACGAGGTACGGACGCGCCAGCGGCAGGGCGACCGTCAGCAGCGAGCGCAACGCCGACGAGCCCGACATGCGCGCCGCCTCGATCAGATCGCGCGGCAGGCCAACCAGCCCGGCGCGCACCGTGACGAACACGATCGGCGCGTTCTGGATGCCATAGAGCAGGATGATGCCCATGCGGCCATGCAACGGATTGGGCGTGCCGGCGGGTGGCGCCAGCCCGATCGCATTCAGCAGGACGCTGGACGGCCCGACGAGCTGGAGCCAGGCGAGCGCCGTCACCTGTGGCGCCACGACCAGCGGCAGCAGGATGAGAAAGCTCAGAGCCTTGCGGCCCGGCAGGTCGGTCAGCGCGGTCGCAAGCGCAAAGGCGCTCCCGATGACGAAGGCGACCAGCGCGCCGAACACCGCCGTATCGAGGGTATGAAGCGTGGCGCGCAGCACGGAGGGGCGCGCGAGGTGATCGACGAAGGCCGGGAGGTCGAGCACGCCACCCGGAGCGATGCTCGTCGCTATCAATCGTCCCACAGGCAGAGCGGCGAATATGCCGATCACCAGAAGCAGGATTAGCGCCAGAACGCCGTCGGCACTGCCGAGCCGCCGGACAAGGCGCAGCGGGAGCGATGGCAGTGCCCCGCCCCGCATTACCTCGCCCTGGCCCAAATCGCCGCCGTCATCCCGGCCGGCAGCCGGGGCCGATCCGGCCGGGACTGCCTGGGGCCCCGGCCGGGTCCGATCCGTATCGGCTTGACGGAGTATGGACGGAGAACTCAAGGCCGGCGAACCGCCCTCACTGTCCGAGCGCCTCGCTGAACTTCTCCTTGTTCGCCTTCTCGTTGGCGAGCGCGGCCGGGGCGTCGAAGGTCAGGACCTTGATCGAGGCGCGATCGGGATAACCGGCCGGCAGCGCGATATCGGCACGAGCCGGGATATAGCCCATCTTGGCGGCGAGCTCCTGGCCGTCCTTCGACAGCAGGAAGGAGACGAACGCTTTGGCTGCCTCGGGATTCTTGGCCGTGGAAAGGATCGCGACCGGCTCGGTGACGGCGGAGACGCCTTCCTTCGGGAAGACGAACTCGACCGGCGCGCCCTTGGCCTTCTCGCGGATCGGCATGTAGTCGACGATCATGCCATAGAGCTTGTCGCCGCCCGCGACCGCCTTCAGCACGTCGCCATTGCCGCCCGATGCCTGGACGCCGTTCGCGCCGAGCGCCTTGTAGAACGCCCAACCCTCGGGAAGATTCTCGGTCAGCGTCACGGTGTGGATCAAGGCCGCGCCGGAGGTCAGCGGGCTCGGAATGGCGATCAGGCCCTTGGCTTCCGGCTTGGTCAGGTCGAGCCAGCTCGTGGGAACGAACGGCGCCTTGGTGTTGTAGACGATGCCGGTCGTGATCAGCTTGGTCGAGAAATAGGTCTTGTCCTTGTCGTGAACTGCCGGATCGAAGGCCGAGATGTCGGCTTCGGGATAGGCCATCAAGCGGCCATCCTTCTTGAGACCTTCCATGGTCACGACATCGGAGATCAGCAGCACATCCGGCTGGGGCTGGCCCGCTTCGATTTCGGCGCGCAGCTTGGCCATGACCTTGGGCGTGCCATCGCGCACCCATTCGACCTTCACGCCGGGATATTTCGCCATGAAGGCGTCGGCGGTCTGCTGCGCATCGGTCTGGGGCTGGCTGGTATAGAGCACCAGCGTGCCCTCCACGGCGGCGGCCGCGGGAAGAATCGAGGCGGCGACGAGCAGGCTGGCGGCGATGAGGCGGCGCATGACGTTCTCCGTGATAAAGCTCGGAGCGAGCGCTAAACGCTTTCCTTGACGTGTGGATGACACCGAAGTCCGCCACGCCGGGCGCCCAAAACGAAAACGGCGACCCAAAGGTCGCCGTTTCGTGAGGATTTTTTCGGGTTTGGTGCGGTCGAGAAGACTCGAACTTCCACGCCTTGCGGCACAGCGACCTCAACGCTGCGCGTCTACCAATTCCGCCACGACCGCGAAACCCGAGCCGGCGAACCGGCGCGGCGTCGATGTAGCAAAAGGATTCCGAGCTTACAAGCGCTTCTGCGTGGGCATTCGACAAGTCACCCACAATTCTGTAGGCCAGCATCGTCTCCGGCGCTTCGGATCCCTTGTACAAGCTCCAACGAGCACGACATGAACCTCGGTTGTGCACAGGGCCGGAACAGCCACCAAACCCAGCGAGTCCCTAGCGAAAGCCATGAATATCCGCGACACGATCACGCCAACGATGATGCCGGTCCGTGGCGATGCGCCCGTCGAATGGGTGGTGAGCGACGAACTTGTGGACTATCCGACCGCGCTCGCCGAAATGGAGGCGCGCGCCGCGCTGATCGCTGCAGGCGCAGCGCCGGAGCGCGTGTGGCTGGTCGAGCACCCGCCCCTCTATACGGCGGGCACCAGCGCCGATCTCAAGGACCTGATCGCGCCTGACCGCTTTCCCGTCTACGAGGCGAAACGCGGCGGCCAGTACACCTATCACGGCCCCGGCCAGCGCGTGGCCTATGTGATGCTCGACCTCAGGCGGCGGCGGCAGGATCTGCGTGTGTTCGTCGCGACTCTCGAGGCGTGGCTGATCCAGACGCTCGACAATTTCAATGTTCGCGGCGAGCGGCGCGAGGATCGCGTCGGCGTCTGGGTGCGCCGGCCCGAAAAGGGCATCGATGCGGAAGACAAGATCGCTGCGATCGGCATCCGCGTTCGCCATTGGGTGACGTTTCACGGCATATCGATCAATGTCGAGCCGGATCTGAGCCATTTCGACGGCATCGTGCCATGCGGCGTGCGCGAGCATGGTGTCACGAGCCTTGTCGACCTCGGCCGCATCGTCACGACGCCGGAGGTCGATTCGGTGTTGAGGCGTGAATTCGAGGCGCTCTTCGGACCGACAGTGTCAGTGGCGGACTGAACGCGGGAGATCGGCGGCCAGTGCCTCCCGCTCTGCGGTTCGATTGCCCCGCAAACGCCCTGGGGTGGCTCCGACGACTACCGGATCAAGGCGAGGTAGGCAGAGACCGTCACGAGCGAACCGACGGTTGAAAACAGGATCGCGCGCGCCGTTGGCGCAGCGCCGCGGCGGTAGAATTCGGCGAGCATGTAGGGGCCCGTCCCGGTCGGAAGCGCTGCCAGCAAAACCGCCATGTGAAGCAGTGGCGGCTGAAGGCCGAACAGATAGCGACCGCAGAGCCATGTGATCGTCGGCTGCAGGATGAGCTTGAAGCCGACCAGCATGCCGAGCCCGGTCCCGGTGCCGGTCGCTTCGGTCCGCGTCGTGGCGAGGAAAAGCCCGAGCGAAACCAGCGCGCAGGGAGAGGCAGCACCGCCAAGGAGCTTCAGGAAGGTCTCGGCACCCGCGGGCATTGCAATACCCGTGGCCGCAAAGGCGGCGCCGGCGGCAGGCGCGATGAGAAGCGGGTTGCGCGCGAGAGAGCGCACCACCTTCAGCACCATCCGCCCAGCATGCCTCTCCGTCTGCAGGCCGACTTCGATCAGGATGATCGCAATGCCGAACAGGAAGCACACGGTCAGGATCGCCGCGATCGAGGTCGGCGCGAGGCTTGACGGTCCGAAGGCGATCATGGCCAGCGGGAAGCCCATATAGCCCGTATTGGCATAGCCGGCATTGAGGCCGTCAATGCTGGCGTCGGCGAGATGACGGTGCTGGCGCAGGCGAATGACGACGGTCAGCGCGAAGACAAGCCCGCAGCCGAGCGTGAAGGCCGCCACGAAGGCGGGCTGGTAGATCTCTTCGAAGCTGGTCCGCGCCATCACGTCGAAGAGCAGCGCCGGCAAGGCGAGATAGACGACGAAGCGATTGAGTTCGCCGGCGGCATTCGGACCGAGGATGTTCCGCTTGCCGGCCAGAAAGCCGACGAGAATCAACGCAAAGATCGGGGCGACGACCCCGAGGATCGAGAACATGGCAAGCCCGCGCTGGAGGGATCGTTCCAAGGCATAGGCCTGCCACGGCATCGATACCAATGTCACGATGCCGCGGGCGCGACACGTCGATCACCGGCAAGGCGCGGGACGCCAGCTGTCGTCGCGCGCCAGGGTTCAGCGGCGCGCGATCAGCTCACTCGCTCGGAGCGATGGTGAACACGCCGTCCTCGACCGCGATATCTTCGGTGATGGCGACATTGGCGACCGTCGCGTGCTGCGGGCCCTGCCAGCAGGTCGCGACCATGGCGTCGACGGCCGGCTGGTCGCCCGAAAAGATGGCTTCAACCGTGCCGTCGCGGCGATTGCGCACCCAGCCCGAAAGACCGCGCGCCACAGCCTGGCGCTCGACCCAGGCACGATAGCCGATGCCCTGGACGGCGCCGCTGACGACAATATGAACCGAACGCTTCTTCACGCTGCCTCCAATCGCAAATGCCGCAGAACGGCGGGAGCGAGCTCGGAAACCTCCGCCACGATCGTATCCGGCGGATAGGCCCCAAACTCTTCGGGCGAGCCATATCCCCACTCGACGGCGATCACTTTGATCTGGTTCGCCCGCGCACCCAGTATATCGTGGCGACGATCCCCGATCATGACGCATTGATCGCGGTCGATGGCTTCATATTCGAGCACATGAGCAATCAACTCGCTCTTGTCGGCCCAGCGGCCGTCGAGCTCGGAGCCGTGCACCTTGTCGAAATAAGGCGCCAGGCCAAAGCGCTCGATGATCTGCTCGCAGAAAACGCGCGGCTTGGAGCTTGCGACGAAGAGACGGACGCCGGCTGCGCGCAGGGCAGCAAGCGAATCAGGGATGCCGTCGAAAACGCGGTTCTCGAAGGCACCGATCGGTGCATATCGCTCACGATAGAAGCCGAGTGCCTGTTTGGCGAGCACCGGATCACCGCCGAGCATGGCGGCGAAGCTCGCCTCGAGCGGAGGACCAATCGCCGCACGCAAGGTGATCTCGTCAACGGCCGGGTGGCCCAATTTGTCCAATGCATACAGGATGGAACTGCTGATCCCGACATAGGGATCGGTCAAAGTTCCGTCGAGATCGACCAAGGCCGTCGGTGTGGGACGTGTCATGAAGTCATCCGGTCCGTGCTGCTGAAACCTGTACCCGCTCGCGTGGGGGCTTGCGCGCAGGCGCGCCGGAGGTCAAGTTCATTGTCATCTTGGTCGTCATCAGATCGTCACGTGTCTGCTCCACCAGAAGATATCATGGCGCTGCGATACGAATCGTCGCCCTGGGACCGAAACTTACCTTGTTGCAGAATCAGCCTCTTCATCTCCTGACTAGAGTTCCGCGATGACCGCCGCAATTTGGGTAGCGGGAGCGTTCTGTATCGTTACTTCGCTGGTTCACTTCGTGAGCATAGCGCTCGTGACGCTCCGAGGCCGTTTCGCGGGCAAGAATTCGCCCAGCGCCGCGGGACCGTTACCGGTCGTATCGATCCTGAGACCGGTCTGCGGGATCGAGAATGCCATCGAGCGCACGCTCAGGTCCGGTTTCGAGCTCGACTATCCGGAATATGAGCTCGTCTTCTGCGTCGCCAGCGAGACCGATCCGGTCATCCCGCTGGTTCGGCGCCTCATGGCAGAATATTCCGGCGTGCCTGCACGCATCCTGATCGGCGACGACCGCATCAGCATCAATCCGAAGCTGAACAATCTGGTCAAGGGTTGGCAGGCTGCCGAACACGACTGGGTCGTGATGGCCGACAGCAACGTGCTGATGCCGCCCGATTATCTGACGCGCATGCTCGACCGCTGGTCGCCGTCGACCGGACTGGTCTGCTCGCCGCCGCTCGGCAGCGAGCCAGACGGTGCCTTCGCCGAGTTCGAATGCGCCTTCCTCAATACGTTCCAGGCGCGCTGGCAGCTGGCGGCTGACGCTGTCGGCAACGGCTTTGCTCAGGGCAAGACGATGTTCTGGCGCCGCGAGAACCTCGACCGCAATGGCGGCATCGAGGCCCTAGCGGCCGATCCGGCCGAGGATGCAGCGGCGACGAAGGTCATTCGCGGCAGCGGGCTCGACGTGCGTCTCGTCTATCTCCCCTTCCCGCAGCCGCTCGGCCATCGCTCGCTGCGCGCCGTATGGCACAGGCAGCTCCGCTGGGCGCGGCTGCGGCGCGTCACGTTCCCGATCTTCTTCTGCATGGAATTCTTCGTCGGCGGCATGTTCCCGATCCTGTCGGCAGCATTCCTTTCCGCGAATGACGTAATCCCGATCTGGTCCGCTGCCGCGCTCGCCGTCTTCTGGTACGGCATGGAAGCGCTGATGGCGAAGGGGCTCGACTGGCACTGCTCCTGGAAGTCGCCCCTGGCCTGGATCCTGCGTGACGTCTCCCTGCCGCTGCTCTGGATCAATGCGGTATCAGGCAATGGCTTCGAGTGGCGCGGCAACCAGATGAACGTCAAGGAGGACAGCCTGATGGTCGTCGAGGCGGACTGATACGGTCCGCCGCGACGCAAAGGCTTCGATCAGGCGGCCATCTGGTGACCGCGCCCCTTACGCGAACTCCATGATTACGGCATCGACCGCAAGGCTGTCGCCCGGCTTAGCGTTGATGGTCTGAACGGTCAGGTCGCGTTCGGCGCGCAGCACGTTCTCCATCTTCATCGCCTCGACGACCGCCAGCGTCTCGCCCGCCTTCACGGCCTGCCCTTCCGATACGGCTACGGATACGACCAGCCCCGGCATCGGGCAGAGCAGGAATTTCGACGTATCGGCAGCGCGCTTCTCCGGCATCAACGCGTCGAGGGCTGCGATCCGGGGCGACAGCACGCGCGCGACGACGTCAGCGCCGCGATGAAGCAGGCGATAGCCCGTCGCCGAACGGCGCACCTGCGTCACGAAGACCTCATCGTCGATCGTCCCCGTCCATACAGGCTCGCCCGGCCGCCAGTTCGATGCGACGACCACGGGCGACGACGTTCCCGGCAAGACGATGTCGACCTCGATCGGCGACAACGAAACACCGCTCGGACATTGCATCTGGAACGAGACGCCGCCGAGCTTGACCACCCAGTCCTCGCGCCATGAGCCCGGATGCGGGCCGAGCCGCCCCGGCAGGCGATCGAGCCGGTCCTTGCGCAGCAGTTCCATTGAAAGTGCGACGGCGGCGAGCTTGTTCAGCGTGTCCTCGTCGAGCGAAACGCCCTGAAAACCGCCTGGAAATTCCTCGGCGATGAAGCCGGTCGACAGTTCGCCCCGACGCCAGCGCTCGTGATCCATGAGCGCGGAGAGGAAGGGGATGTTGTGCTGGATTCCGTCGATGACGAAGCTGTCCAGGGCCGTCGCCATGGCGTCGATCGCGGCCTCGCGGGTCGCGGCATGGGTGCAGAGCTTGGCGATCATCGGATCGTAGAAGATCGAAATCTCGGATCCCTCGACGACGCCCGTGTCGTTGCGGACCGTGACGCCGCCGTGCCGCGCCTCTGCCGGCGGGCGGTAGCGGGTCAAGCGGCCGATCGAAGGCAGAAACTCGCGATAGGGGTCCTCGGCATAGATGCGGCTCTCGATCGCCCAGCCATCGAGCCTGACGTCGTCCTGCGTGAAGCTCAGTCGCTCACCAGCGGCAATGCGGATCATCTGCTCGACCAGATCGAGGCCGGTGACCAGTTCGGTCACGGGATGCTCGACCTGCAGGCGGGTATTCATCTCAAGGAAGAAGAAGCTCCTGTCCTGCCCGGCGACAAACTCGACCGTGCCGGCGGAATCGTAGCCGACGGCCTTGGCGAGCGCGACCGCCTGCTCGCCCATGATCCGGCGCGTCGCCTCATCGAGCAATGGCGAGGGCGCCTCCTCGATGACCTTCTGATTGCGGCGCTGGATCGAACATTCGCGCTCGCCGAGATAGACGGCATTGCCGTGCTTGTCGGCGAGAAGCTGGATCTCGATGTGGCGGGGATCGACGATGAACTTCTCGATGAAGACGCGGTCATCGCCAAAGGACGAGCGTGCCTCGGAACGGGCGAGGCCGAAGCCCTCCCGCGTTCCGGCGTCGTCATGGGCGATGCGCATGCCCTTGCCGCCGCCGCCCGCCGATGCCTTGATCATGACCGGATAGCCCACCGACCGGGCGATCGTGACGGCCTCGTCCGCGCTTTCGATCACGCCGAGATGACCGGGCACGGTCGACACATGCGCTGCCGCCGCCACCTTCTTCGATTCGATCTTGTCGCCCATCGCCGTGATGGCGCGGGCGTTCGGCCCGATGAAGGCGATGCCCTCAGCCTCCAGCGCCTCGGCAAAGGCGGCGCGCTCGGAGAGAAAGCCATATCCGGGATGGATCGCCTGCGCCCCGGTCTGACGGGCGGCGGCGATAATGCGATCGATCACGAGATAAGACTGCGCCGCCTGGGACGGCCCGATGTGGACGGCCTCATCCGCCATTTCGACATGGAGCGCGTCGCGATCGGCGTCGGAGAAGACCGCCACGGTCCCGATGCCCATGCACCGTGCCGTCTTGATGATGCGGCAGGCGATCTCGCCGCGGTTGGCGATCAGGATCTTCTCGAACATGGACGCTCCTCGAAGCCGGCTTCTTGCCTTTGTCGTCCCCTTTCTACGTCCGCCGATCGGCAGGGCGCAACGCACCAACCGATCGTTGCGACATGGGTGCGACGTTTCAGCGTGATGCCCTTGGCGAGCATGCTTTGCCGTTCTAACTTATCGTTCTGCTCCCTTGGTTTCACGACCTGACCCGACCAGGCGAGCAGCGCATCACGTTGGGGGATCGTTCGACCCGATGAAGCGGCTCCATCTCTTGGCCTTGCGCATGCTAGCAATGGCCGCTTTCGGCGTGTTCGCGACCGAGATCGGTTTCGTGGGCGCCGCGCAACTCACGCCGGGAGCCTTGCCACGCCCCGACAAGGCCGGCTTCGCCAAGGTCAACGGCATTCGCATGTGGTTTGCGATCTACAATCCTCATGGCGGCAATCCGGTCCTGCTGCTTCACGGCGGGCTTGGGAGTTCGCATGACTGGCGCAAGCAGATCCCGGCGCTGATGAGCAGCCATGAGGTCATCATCGCCGACAGTCGTGGGCAGGGTCGAAGCACGCGCTCCAAGGCGACCATCGGCTATGATCTGATGGCGTCCGACGTTCTGGCCCTCCTGGATCATCTCGGACTCAAGAAGGTATCGATAGTCGGCTGGAGCGACGGGGGCATTATCGGCCTCGATATCGCCATCCATCACCCCGAACGCCTTGAGAAGCTGTTTGCCTATGGCGCGAACTACAATGTCGCCGGGCTGGCGCCGTCCCCGCCCTGGGAGCCACATCCGAGCCCCGACGATCCGGTCGACGATCTCGATGACCACGACCGCACCGTTCATGACGTGATGGCGATGTGGTACTCCGAACCGGATTTCCAGCCTGACGAACTCGGCCGCATCACGACCCCCACCGTCATCGCCGATGGCGAGCATGACCAGGCGATCCTGCCTGAACACACCCGCAATCTGGCGCGACTCATCCCCGGCGCCAAGCTCGTCATCCTTCCGAAGGTCGGGCATGCCGGCCTGCTGGAAGACCCGGCCGCCTTCAACAAGGTCATGATGGACTTCCTCAATGCGGGTGGCTGACGCGAGCGGTTCTTCCTGCGACAACCAACTGGGACGATCCAAGCGGGATTCGGCCCTGCCGCCTCGAGCCGGACTTCGAATCCCGCGCTCGTCGCTATATTGGTCGTAGAAATTCGAAGCTGGAGAATGACGTGAAGATATTCCTGATCGGCGCAGCCGGTACGCTCGGCAGCGCCATAGCCGCAGAGCTCGGCGAACGGCACGAGATCATCACAGGCGGCCGCAGCTCGGGCGATATCAATATCGATCTCGCCGACGCACTTTCGATCCGTGCGGCATTCGAGAAGATCGGATCCTGCGATGCCGTCGTCTCGGCGACAGGCAAGGTCAAGTTCGCCCCGCTCGCCAGCATGACGGCGGAGGACTATGCCTATGGCATCGCCAACAAGCTCATGAGCCAAGTGAATCTCGTGCTGATCGGCCGTGGCTTTGTCAGCGATGGTGGCTCCTTCACCCTGACGACCGGCGTTCTGGCGCATGATCCGATCCGGAGCGGCACATCGGCCTCCATGGTCAATGGTGCGCTCGACAGCTTCGTGCGCGCCGCGGCCATAGAGCTTCCGCGCGGCCTTCGGATCAACAGCGTCAGCCCGGGCGTCTTCGTCGAATCCATGGCGGGCTATGGACCGTTCTTCAGGGGGCATGAACCCGTCCCGGTTGCACGCGCCGCCCGCGCCTTCTCGAAAAGCGTCGAGGGAGCGTTGACAGGACAGGTGTTTTCAGTCCTCTAGCGAGCTTTCTTTCATCGACGCCGAAGGGCATCGTCGTGCGCTCCCCGGCCACCGCTCAACTTGACCGATTATCCCGCAACGCAAGCGGGCGTACCCTGATCATGGGCGTCGTGAACGTCACGCCGGACAGCTTCTCCGACGGAGGCGATCACGCGACGACCGAACCCGCGATCGCCCATGCCGAGCGGCTTCTTGCCGAAGGCGCCGACATCATTGACCTCGGAGGCGAATCGACGCGTCCCGGCTCCGTCGAGATCGACGCCGAAACGGAAATCGCCCGTGTCGTGCCCGTCGTTGCCGGCCTCGCCATGGCGAGGCCGGAGGCGCTGCTTTCGATCGATACCTACAAGGCCGAAGTCGCCGAACGCGCCCTCGCCGCAGGTGCGCGGATCGTCAACGACGTCTGGGGACTGCAGCGTGAGCCCGACATCGCGATGGTCGCCGCAGCGCATGGTGCGGCCGTCGTCGCCAGCCACTGGGAGCGCGAGACGTACAGTACCGCGCTCCTGCTGGATGCCATGAAGCGCTACTTCGAGCGCTCCATCGCCATCGCGCGCAATGCCGGCATCCCCGACCAGCGGATCGTGCTAGACCCGGGCCTCGGTTTCGGTAAGGGAACGGCGGACAATCTCATGATCCTCGACCGGATCGGAGAGATCGTCGCGCTTGGCTTCCCCGTCCTGGTAGGCGCATCCAGAAAGCGCTTCATCGGCGAGATCACCGGCCGCCCACCCAAGGAGCGCCAGGCAGGCACGCTGGCCGCGGGCGTCATTGCCGCGATGCGTGGCGCCGACATTATCCGCGTCCACGACGTCGCCGCGCACCATGACGGGCTCGCTGTCGCCGATGCCATCCTCTCACGGGGCAAGGCCGAATGACCGATCGCATTATCATTACGGACCTGCGCTTCTTTGGCTTTCATGGCGTACTGCCGGAAGAAACGAGCCTCGGCCAGCGCTTCCGCGTCGACATCACCTGCTCGCTCGATCTCGGCGAAGCGGGCCGCACCGACCAGGTCGAGAATACGGTCCATTATGGCCAGGTGATCGAAGTCGTTGAGAGGATTGTCACGACCCACCGCTACAAGCTGATCGAAACCCTCGCCGAAACGATCGCCCGGTCGCTCTTCGAGGCATTCGCGCGGATCGACAGCCTCATTGTCCGCATCACTAAGCCGGAGGCGCCGGTGCAGATCGCAACCGGGCTCATCGCCATCGAGATCGAACGGAGCCGCAGCCGTGGTTAGCGCCTATCTTGGCCTTGGTGGCAATCTGGGCAACCGCGAAGCGATCATGGGGCGCGCGATCAAGGCGCTGACGTCTAGCCCCTCAGTGACCGTGACAGCCGTCTCGTCTCTCTATGAGACGCCCCCCTGGGGCCCGATCCCGCAGGGCGCCTATCTCAACGCCTGTATCGGCGTCGAGACGTCGCTTTCAGCGCGCGCATTGCTCGCGCTGTGCCGGTCCATCGAAGAGACCGAGGGTCGCGAGCGTCTCGTGCGTTGGGGACCGCGCACACTCGACATCGACCTGCTGCTCTATGGCCAGGAAACCATCGACGAACTGGGCCTGATCGTCCCGCACCCGCGCATGGTGCAGCGTGCATTCGTGCTGATCCCACTGGCCGAAATCGCGCCCGACATCAGAATCGACGATGTGCCGATCAAGACCCTGATCTCGCGGGTCGACACGTCCGGCATCGTCAAGCGCGAGACGGATTGGCAGCGTTAGCCGGGACGCGGCCTCTTCCCCAGCCATCGCTCGTCAGAGCGGGATATTGTCGTGCTTCTTCCAAGGGTTCTCCAGCGCCTTGTTGCGGAGGAGCCTGAGGGCGCGCGCGATCCGGCGCCGGGTCGAATGCGGCATGATCACCTCGTCGATATAGCCGCGCTCGGCCGCCACGAAGGGCGAGAGGAAACGGTCCTCATATTCCTTCGTCCGCGCCGCGAGCTGCTCGGCATCGCCATTCGAAGTGCGGAAGATGATCTCGACCGCGCCCTTGGCACCCATGACGGCGATCTGGGCCGACGGCCAGGCGTAGTTGACATCGCCACGCAGGTGCTTCGACGCCATGACGTCATAGGCGCCGCCATAGGCCTTGCGGGTGATCACCGTGATCTTCGGCACCGTCGCCTCGCCATAGGCGAAAAGCAGCTTGGCGCCGTGCTTGATCAGGCCGCCATATTCCTGCGCCGTGCCGGGAAGGAAGCCCGGCACATCGACAAAGGTGACGATCGGGATCGAGAAGGCATCGCAGAAGCGCACGAAGCGAGCCGCCTTGCGCGAGGCATCGCTGTCGAGCACGCCGGCGAGCACCATGGGCTGGTTGGCGACGATACCGATGGTCCGCCCCTCGATTCGCCCGAAACCGATGACGATATTCTTCGCAAACGCCGCCTGGATCTCGAAGAAATCGCCCTCGTCGACCGTCTTGATGATGAGTTCCTTGATGTCGTAGGGCTTGTTCGGATTGTCGGGAACCAGCGTGTCGAGCGACATTTCCAGACGGTCGGCCGGATCACTGACGTCGAGCTCGGGCAGTTCGGCCCGATTGTTCATCGGCAGCAGGTCGATCAGCCGCCGCATCTCGGTCAGCGTCTCGACGTCATTGTCGTAAGCGCCATCGGCGATCGACGAGCGGGTGGTGTGGACGCTGGCGCCGCCGAGCTGCTCCGCCGTGACGGTCTCGTTCGTCACCGTCTTCACCACATCCGGTCCCGTGACGAACATGTAGCTCGAATCGCGAACCATGAAGATGAAATCGGTCATGGCGGGCGAATAGACATCGCCCCCCGCGCAGGGGCCCATGATGACGGAGATCTGCGGGATTACGCCGGATGCCAGCACGTTGCGCTGAAACACCTCTCCATAGCCGCCGAGCGCCGCGACGCCCTCCTGGATGCGCGCGCCGCCTGCGTCGAAGAGGCCGATGATCGGCGCGCGGTTCTTGAGCGCCATGTCCTGGATCTTGGTGATCTTCTCGGCATGAGCCTCGGAGAGCGATCCGCCGAAAACCGTGAAATCCTTGGCGAAGACGAAGACGGTGCGGCCGTTGATCGTTCCCCAGCCGGTGACGACGCCGTCGCCGGCGATCTTGGTCTTCTCCATCCCGAAATCGGTGGCGCGGTGCTCGACGAACATGCCGAACTCCTCGAACGAACCCTCATCGAGGAGGACTTCGAGCCGCTCGCGCGCCGTGAGCTTCGATTTCGCGTGCTGCGCCGCGATCCGCTTCTCGCCGCCGCCGAGCCGTGCCTCGGCCCGCCGCTCTTCAAGCTCCACGAGAACATGCTTCACCGTAAAAGCCCTCCGCAGGCCGTATTCATGTTGCCTCAAACAGCATTCGTCGCTCAGCCTGCGGCAAGCACCAGTGCCGCCGCCTGCATCTCGCGCCAGCGCGCATCCCGGCGCGCGGTCGCCTCGGCATCCTCGCCCCAGAGCTCGATTTCGAAATCCTCGTCGACATGAGCCGCCGTCCAGGCCTCCTCGGCCGAAAGTCGGCCATAGGCGACTGCGAGCGCCAGGATCGCCGACCCGGTCAGTACGGTGATCGTGTTCAGCGCGGCAAGACGGAGCGCATCCGGCTCGCCGATCGCCGCATCGACGGCTTCGAGCGTCTCGGGGAACTGCTCGACATGAATGACGCCCTCCGCGAGGAGAAAGCGCGCATCGAAACGCTCCCTCATCCAGGCGATCGGCGGCGACCAGAGCTCGTCCTGCCAGCGCACCAGCCGCTCCGGCTTGTCGGCCCGGTAGCAGAGCAGGTCGCTGCCGGCATAGCGGACGATCTCGGCCTTGACCGCGGCGAAATTGCTGACAACGCCATCGATCGCCGAATTGACGAGGCGCGTCACCGGCATGGTGGAGGGTTCGATGACATCCTTCTGCGCCGCCCATTCGGCGACCAGCGTGGCGGCGACGGCCTCGCTCGTGACGGCGAGGCGGTTCTTCGCCGGCGTGCGCACCGGCTTGCCGTCGAGACGGATCAGGAACTGATCGCCATCGGCGGCATAGTCGACGGCACTATAGAAACGCTTCGGCAGCGGGCGCTTGTCGTTCTCCCGCGCAATATCGCGGCGCTCATTGCGCTCCTGCCGCTCGGGTGGGTCGAAAATGCCGTTCATTCGTCGTCGTCCGCTCCGCGATCACCCATTTCGGCATCGAAGCCGAGCAGGTTCCAGCTCTGCACCATATGCGGCGGCAGCGGCGCCGACACGTCGAGCGTGCCGCCGGCCGGGTGCGGCATGATGATCCGCCGTGCATGCAGATGAAGCTTGTTCTGCAGACCGCCCGGGAAATCCCAGTTCTGGTCGGCCTCGAAATATTTGGGATCGCCGATGATCGGATGGCCGATATGGGCGGCATGCGCGCGCAGCTGATGCGTGCGGCCGGTCACCGGACGCATGGTCAGCCAGGCGAGGTTCGGGCCGGCATTGTCGACGACGGAAAAGAGCGAGACCGCATGGCTCGCATCGTCGTCGCCGTGCTTGGCGACCTTCATCTTCTCGGCCATCGGCCCGCCATCCTTGGCGAGCCAGGTCGAGATGCGGCCCTGCGGCGGGCGCGGCACGCCCTTCACGAGCGCCCAGTAGATCTTCTTGGTCGTGCGCGCACGGAAGCTCGCCGCGAGCTTCGAGGCTGCGAGACGCGTGCGTGCCACGACGAGCACGCCGGTCGTGTCGCGGTCGAGGCGGTGGACCAGACGCGGCTTCTGGCCCTTCGGGTCACGCAGTGCCTCCAGCATGCCGTCGACATGGGTCGTGAGGCCCGAGCCGCCCTGCACGGCGAGGCCGTGCGGCTTGTTGAAGACGAAGACGTGATCGTCTTCGTAGATCACCATCGCCATCAGCGCGTCGGCGGCGCTGCCGCGGGCGCCGGCCGGGCGGGCGACATGCGGGCTGCCGCCGGCATCGTCGACGCCGAGCGGTGGAATGCGGATCGCCTGGCCAGGATTGACCCGGTCATTGGTCTTGGCGCGGCCGCCATCGACGCGGATCTGGCCGGAGCGCAGCAGCTTCTGCAGATGGCCAAACGACAGGCCGGGGAAATGTTCCTTGAACCAGCGATCGAGGCGCATGCCGGCCTCGTCGGTCCCTACAGTCTTGGTGACGACGGTCGCCATGATGAAAGTCCTTCTCTTGAAGGCGCCTCATATCACCCGGCAAAGGTTCTGACGAGAAAAAGCCCGAGAAACAGCGCCAAAACCGCAACAGCTACCGAAGTGACGCCGTAGAGCGCCGCCGTTCCGAGCGCGCCGCGCTCATAGAGCACCGCCAGATCGAGCGAGAAGGTCGAGAACGTCGTGAAACCGCCGAGGATGCCGGTTGCCAGGAAGAAGCGCCATTCCTGCATGCCGGGCTGGTCGGCGCGAAAGGCGAAATAGCCGGCGAGAACGCCCATGACGAAGGAGCCGACGACATTGACGGTCAGCGTACCCCAGGGAAAGCCGACGCCGAGAAGACGCGCCGCTCCGAGATTGACGAGATGGCGCAGCACGCCGCCAATACCGGCGCCGAAGAAGACGATCGTTGCGAGATACATGGACACTCCTGCGGGCAATCTGCCCAAACGGGTCGATGTCCAGTGCCGATGACCAGCGCGGCGAACCACTGGACGGAATCCTGCCGCGCTCCCCGAAAAGGGCGTTGCAGGAGCCATCAGCCGGTGCCGGCGGTTCAACATCGCCGGCCATTGCCAGGCGATCTTCGGGAGACCCCATTCCCGAGCTCAGGATTAATCGGGCCGACCGGGGAATGCAATTGAATGGGGCGCGACCATATTGCGCGCTGCGGTGCGGCACGCCATGTGAGGCCTCCACCCCTTCCCGGCGACGCAGGATCCGGTGCCCATGACGCCCAAACGTGCTCTCTTCCTCGTGAACCGCAAGGCGCGGAACGGCGGGTCCGATATCCAGGCCATCATCGATCTCCTGAAGGAGGGCGGCGTCGAGCTCGCCATGCCCGAGGGTTTTCAACCCGGTGAGATCGCGGACCTCATTCGCGACCACCGCGACAAGGTCGATGCGGTCATCGTCGGTGGCGGTGATGGCAGCCTGAACGCCTCGGCGCGTGGGCTGTTGGCGACGGGTCTGCCTCTCGGCATCCTGCCGCTCGGCACGGCGAATGATCTCGCCCGGACGCTCGAGCTGCCGAAGGATCCCTTGGCCGCGGCCAAGCTGATCCTCGAAGGCCATACGCGGCAGATCGACCTTGGCAGCGTCAACGATCATCCCTTCTTCAACGTGGCGAGCATCGGCTTCAGCGCTCATCTCGCGCGCGGCCTGACGAGCGAGGCCAAGAAGCGCTGGGGCGTATTCGGCTATGCGCTCGGCGCGATGCGAATTCTCTCACAAAGCCGGCCCTTCACCGCCACGATCGAGCATGACGGCAAGATCGAGCCGATTCGCACGATCCAGGTCTCGGTCGGCAACGGGCGCTATTATGGCGGCGGGATGACCGTCGAGGCCAACGCCAAGCCGGATGACGGGCGCCTCGATGTCTACAGTCTCGAACTCGGCCATTGGAGCGAGATCCTCCAGCTCCTGCCACGCTTGCGCGCTGGAACACATGGCGAGGACAAGCGCGTGCGCGCCTTCGACACGACCGAACTGACGATCCAGACGCGTCGCCGCCACGAGGTTAACGCCGATGGCGAGCTGGTAACGACCACGCCGGCGCGATTCACCCTCCTGCGCCGCGCGGTTACCGTGTTTGCGCCTGCGACCTAGGCTGGCAAGGCTCGTCATTCTATTGTGCCGGCGGATTCGGAACGGGCGTGAGGTTCGGGGATGCAGGACGAGGCGGCGCTCCGGCGCGAAATGGTCGATATCTGCCGCCGCATGAATGCGACCGGTCTCAATCAGGGGACGGCGGGCAATCTGTCGATCCGGTCCGGCGACGGGCTGCTGATCACGCCCTCCGCCCTTCCCTATGATGAGATGGAACCCGACGACATCGTCGCAATGGGCTTCGACGGACGGTATCAGGGGCCACGCCGCCCATCATCGGAATGGCGCTTCCACCGCGATATCCTGGCGCGTCGGACCGATGTCGACGTCGTGCTCCATTGCCACTCGGTCCATGCAACGGCGCTCGCCTGCCATCATCGCGCGATCCCGAGCTTCCACTACATGACATGCGTCGCCGGCGGCACGACGATTCGCTGCGCGCCCTATGCAACCTTCGGGACGCAGGCGCTCTCCGACCATGCGATCGCGGCGCTTGAGGATCGGACGGCCTGCCTGCTCGGCCAGCACGGCCAGATCGCGCTCGGCAAGACGCTGAAACAGGCGCTCTGGCTCGCCAATGAAGTCGAGACATTGGCGCGCATCTATATCCATGCGCTCGCGCTGGGCGAGCCACCCGTGCTATCGGACGCGGAGATGGAGAATGTCATGCTCCAGATGCGACTGCGCGGCTATGGCTTGAACTCCGAAGTCGAGGCGCCACATCAAAGCCAGAATCACACATGAGAAACGGCTGAATTCCTCGGTTTTTCGCCAGTGATTTCGGTCACACCCCATCCGGGTCCGGCTTGCTCTCGCCACGAAGTCCGTCCAGAATGTCGGCCGGTCGTCGCCTCGGCGTTTCTGCCGAAGCCCCTATTGTTCCTTGGAGGACAGAATGAGCTTTCACTTTTCCGGCGGCGCCCTACGCGGCCTGACGCTCGTCTCGGCGCTGCTGCTGTCGACCGCGGCGTTCGCGGCACCCGATGCCACCAAGATCGCGACCAGCCTGGTGGCCGCGCTGCAGGCCAAGGGCGACGCCAAGGCGACGTTCGACAGCGCCACGGCCAATGGCGACGTCGTCACGATCACCAACCTCAAGGTGAGCTCGAAGGAAGGTGGCGACGCGACGGTTCCCTCGGTCGTGATCACCAATCCGGTCGAGCGCACGTCCGGCGGTTTCACCGCAACGAGCATTGCATTCGACAATGGCCAGATGGTCGACGGCGAACGTACCGTGACCTGGGCGACCGGTATCTCCAACGATGCGATCGTGCCTGATCCGACCGAGATGCACTCGACGGCAAAAATCACCCCGTTCTCGCATTTCGCCATCACCAGCATCAAGGCGGCCGACAAGACTTCGCCTGATCCGGTCACGATCGGATCGGTCTCGATCGATCTGGGCAATGTGGTCGATGGTGCGCCGAACGAAGGCAAGCTCGCCGTGACCGGCATCAACATTCCCGGCAGCGTGCTGCGCCAGGACGAGCAGACCAAGGATTGGGTCGACCAGCTCGGCTATCAGGAGCTGACGCTCGACGTCGCGATTGACGGCAGCTTCGACAGCTCCAAGGATTCGCTGCAGATCCGCACGATCACGATCGACGGCAAGGATGTCGGCAAGCTCGCGATCAACGGCGATTTCGGCGGCCTGCCGCGCCAGAAGCTGCAGAATCCCGACCAGTTGAAGGAACTCGCCTCGACCGCGACGATCCAGAACGCGACGATCCGCTTCGACAATGCCGGCATCGTCCAGCGCGTGATCGAAATGCAGGCCAAGGCCATGGGTGCGACGTCCGAGCAGTTCGTCGAGCAGATCAGCGGCGCGCTGCCCCTGCTTCTGAGCGCGCTCGGCAACCAGGGCTTCCAGGACAAGATCGCCTCGGCCGCCTCGGTGTTCCTGAAGGATCCGAAGTCGCTGACGATCACTGCGACCCCCGGCACGCCGGTTCCGATCATGCAGATCATCGGCGCCGCCGGCACCGCCCCGCAGACGATCCCGGATATCCTCTCCGTCGGCATCGCGGCCAACAACTAGGCCCCTGACGGGCAGACCTTTGGCCCGGGCGGATGATCCGCCCGGGCCTTTCCATACCCGGCTCAATGCCGAACGATCAGCACACTCGTCCAGAGAGGCAACGCCATGATCGCTTCCTCCGTCCGCCTGCGGTTCGCTGCCATCGCGCTCGGCGCGGCGAGCGCCTTCGGTGCCCTGCCCGCTCTAGCCGACGAGCCGGTCGAAACGGCCATTCGCAGTTGGGTCTCCTCGCTCGACGCCTCGCCCAACTGGGTCGCCGGCTTCGCGGAGCTGAGCTATGATGCCGGCTTGCGCACGGCGACGCTGAAGAACCTCACCATTCGCAGCGAGACGCTGGCGACCAAGGTCGAGATCACCTTCGGTACCGTCACGATCCTCGGCTATAACGAGACGGCGGATGGCGGCTTCACCGCGGTCGAGATCAAGGCCGATGAAGGCCATGCGGTCTACGGCTCGATCCTCGACGCCAAGCTGACCGACATCACGGCGGAAAATATCGGGGTACCGAGCTTCGCCAACCTGCTGTTCGACCAAAGCCACATCTTCACTTCGGGCGTGCAGGCGCTCGCCATCGCGGCCAAGGCTTCGGCGAAGAGCGTGACGGTCGGCAATATCGAACTCGACCAGACCTATCAGGGCGAGACGACACACACCTCGTTCGGCCGCTATGCGCTGACCGGTATGGCCGACGGCAAGATCGACCAGCTCATATCCGGTCCGCTGCAGCAGGAATCGCCGGCTGCCGACGGCCTGCTCAAGATGCGGATCGAGAAGATCGAGGCGCACAAATATGATCTCGACGCGCTGATCGCCGTGCTCGACCCGGCCCGCTATGTGGGCGGAGTCGGCGACAACCAGTGGCGGACCGCACTCGCACTCGAAACCTACCGGAACTTCAGCGTCGAGTTTCCCGATGGCAAGATCCGGATCGGCACCTTCGAGGCCGAGAACCTCAAGCTTCGCCAGCCTCCCCGCAGCCTCGCTCCGTTCTTCGACGCCATTCTCGCCAATCCGGACATGCCGGATGACGAACTGTCGAAGCTCTCAGCCGACAACATACCGAGCCTGATCGGCCTCTTCGGCATTGGCGCGTTCCGCCTTTCGGACCTCGATGTCATTTCGCCGGAAGTCGAGCGGTTCCATCTCGGCGATTTCCACATCAACGATCTGTCGAGCGACGGGCTCGGGGAGATCGGGCTCTCCGATCTCGACATTGCCGCGCGCGATCTCGGCTCGATCGGCGCTGACCGGCTCGCAGTCGGCGGCTTCAAGTTCCCGAGTCTCGATACGATCAGCGCGGCGATCAAGGCGAGCACGAGCGGCATTGAATCCAACCCGCTGCCGCTGATCCCGACCATGGGCTATGCCGAGGCCATCGCCCTCGACGTCCAGCAGGCCGGCAAGAAGCTCGGCAGCGTCGATCGTGCACGGCTCGACCTCGGCAGCTATATCGGCCCCGTCCCGACCGATATCGCGCTCGACATGCGCGGGCTCGATCTTGACTTGTCGCAGGTCGATGACCGGCGCGCCCGCGAGATCATCGAAGGGCTGGGCTACGACCGGCTGCAGGCCGATTATGGCTTCAAGCTGATCTGGCGCGAAGCCGACGAGAGCCTGCGGCTCGAGGATTTCAAGCTCGGCATCAAGGACCTCGCCTCGCTTTCGGCCGATGTCATGCTGACCGGGCTCACCCGCTCGACCATCGAAAACCCGATGGCGATCCAGGCGGCACTGCCGAGCCTGATGTTCTCGCGCGGCAAGATCGTCGTGCAAGACCATTCCGTCGTCGATCGCGCGATCGGCATGCAGGCGAAGAAGATGAACCAGACGCCGGAGAAATTCCGCCAGCAGGTCGTCGGCGCCCTGCCGCTCTTCATGATGGTGCTGAAGAATCCCGGCTTCCAGGCGAAGCTCGCCCCGGCGCTCCAGGCCTTCATTCGGGCGCCGGGCACGATGACCATCACATCCGAGCCCAATCCGCCGGTCCCCGTCTCGAAGCTGATCGAAACGGCCAATACGACGCCGCAGAAGCTGCCGGACCTGCTCTCGCTCGATATCCAGGCCGCGAAGTAAACGCACTCGCCCCGAGCGGACAAACAAAAGGGCAGGCGATCGGATCGCCTGCCCTTTTCAGTTTCCGGAGGACCGCGGCGCGGTCCCGATCAGTCAGGCGGCCTGGCGCTGGTCCGAGATCGCCTTGGCGGTCGCGCCGGCCTGCGTGGTCGCCTTCTCGACGGCGGCAACCGCAATGTCCGGTCCGAGGTTCACGCCTTCGACCTGGATCACTTCAACGTCGGTCATGCCCAGGAAGGCGAGGATGAAGCGAAGATAAGGCAGCTGGTGGTCATGCGCCTTCATCGGACCTTCGGAATAGATGCCGCCCTTCGATTCGACGAGAACGACACGCTTGCCGGTAATCAGGCCCTTCGGGCCGGCCTCGCCATAGGAGAAGGTCTTGCCGGCGCGCGCCACATAATCGAGCCAGGTCTTCAGGGTCGACGGCACGGAGAAATTGATCATGGCCGAGGCGATCACGATCACGTCGGCGGCGAAGACTTCGTCCACCAGCGTGTCGGAGATGCCCACGAGCGCGCGCTGCTCCTCGGTCCAGCCTTCAGGGGCACTGAACAGGGCGCCGAGATAGTCCTCGCCCAGATGCGGCAGGGGATTGGCGCTGAGATCGCGGCGAACCACGCTCGCGCCCGGCTCGCGCTCGATCAATCCGGCCAGGACCTGCTCGGCGACCTTCGTGGAATGAGAGGCGGCGCCACGAGGGCTTGACGTCACGAAAAGGATGTTGGTCATTGCTGCTTCCTTCACTATCTTAACCTCGCCGGGCCGATCCATGGGATAGTTGGCATCGGCAGGCGGTACCGTTCGGTAACATGAGTAAATGTTACTACTCGGTAACAGAGAGTCAAGGCCATGGATGCGAGAGCCGATGAACGGACTGTTCACCCAGCGATGGACGATCGCTCGCTGCCTCCGCGCGCGCGTATCCTGATAGCTGCGCAGGAGTTGTTCGTTCGGCACGGGTTTCATGGCGTTGGCGTCGAGACGATCGCCGAGGCCGCCGGCACCAACAAGATGACGCTCTATCGCCATTTCGAATCGAAGGACCTGCTGATCGCGGAATGCCTGCGCGGCATCGCCGGCGAAAACGACAGCGTCTGGTCATTGATCGATTCAGCCTGCCCGAATGATCCGCGCGGGCAGATCATGACGTGGCTGCGGTCGATCGGCGAGCACACGCCGGACGGCAACCACGTCGGCTGTGCGCTGGTCAATGCCGCGATCCAGATCACTGACCCCGACCACCCCGGACGCAAGGTTGTCGAGGAGAGCAAGCGCGCGCATCGCAACAAGCTCGTCAGCCTGTGCCAGGCAGCGGGCTATTCCGATCCGGAGCTTCTGGCCGACCAGCTCTTCCTGATCGTGGAAGGCGCGCGCGTCAGCTATCGCAGCGCCGGACCGGACGGAATCGGCGCCAATCTGCTGGCCATGGCCGAGAACATCATGGCCGCGCATGAGCCCTGATCGTCACCCCGGAGCGAGACGCCCGGCCTCGAACCGATAGACACGATCGACCGCGCCATCCGGCAGCGCTGCATGAGTCGCGAGGATGACGGCGCGGCCCGCCGTGGCGGTGACCAGATCGGCCAGGAATGCCGCCTCGGTGTCGCGGTCGAGCCCGGCCGTGGGCTCGTCCAGCAGCAAGATCTCTGCCGGCGCCAAGAGCGTCCGCGCAAGGCAGAGCCGCCGCGCCTGTCCAGCGGAAAGCGTCGCACCGGACTCGCCGAGCCAACTGTCGAGGCCCTCCGGCAAACCGCGCACGAAATCATCGAGCCGTGCCCGACGTAGCGCCGCATGCAGGGTCGCGTCGTCGGCCGCGGGATCACCGATCAAGAGATTGTCGCGCACTGTGCCGATAAAGACCGGCGCATCCTGGCTGAGCAAGGCAATGCGGCTGCGCAGATCTACGAGCCTGATATCGCGAATATCGAGGCCGGCCAGACGGATCGAGCCGGCATCCACATCGGAAAGCCTGAGCAGCAGCCCCAGCAGAGTCGATTTGCCCGATCCGCTGCCTCCGACCAGGGCGATGCGCTCGCCCTCCCCCAGCCGGAGATTGATCCCCGCCAGAACGGGCCGCGCGGCGCTATATCCGAACCGCACACCTTCGAGTTCGAGAACGCCGCCGGGCGGCAAGGCGATCGGGCGCGCAGGATCGCGGATAGCGGGCTCCGCCCCTGATATTGCCTGCATGCGCCGCGCCGCTGCCATTGACTGGCCGATGCGCCCCGCCCCACGCAGGATCGGTCCCGTCACCTCGAAGGCCGCCATGACGGCGAGCAGCGCGCCGACCATCAACGGGCCGCCAATGTCGCCCGTCTCGATCGCCTGAAGGCCTGTCCACAGGACGCCGATCACGGTCAGTCCGGCGCCGAACTGGGCGGCGCCCGCCCCAAGCGCCACGCCACGCGCCTGCTTCAGACGTGCAACCCGCACATCCGCCGCAGCGGCGCCAAAGGCCTGCCGGCTCAGCGGCACCGCGCCGAGCGCCACGAGATCCGCCTGGCCGTCGACGCCATCGAGCGCCGCGATGCGCATGTCCGACATGGCGCGAATGACGGCCGCACCCGACCGGCGACCCGACAGCGCCAGCAGCAGCGGCGCGCCGATCGCGGAGACGCCGAGGCCCACGAGCGCGACCGGCATGGCGGTCGGCATCACGAACCACAGGAACAAGCCAAGGCCCAGGGCCGCGAACAGGGCCGTCGCGAGCGGCGCGATCACCTGCAGGAACACGAGATCGAGCGTCTCGACATCGCCGGTCAGCCGCGAGACGAAATCGCCCGTCCGCTCGTCCTGCCCCTTGAAGGGAACCAGCGGGATCAGCCGTCCGAACAGCCAGACGCGAAGATCGGAGAGGATCGCGAGCGTGGTGGCGTGGCCGGTGATCCGCTCGCCATAGCGCGACGCGATGCGCAGGAAAGAGAAGCCCCGCACCATCGAGGAGGGGCCGAAGAGATTGAAGGACGCCGCGGCGGTGGTGATTGCGGCACCGGTCAGGAACCAGCCCGAGACGCCGAGCAGCGCCACGCCGGCAGCAAGGGTCGTTGCCGCCAGCAGCAGCGCCAGTGCCAGCCCGCGCCAGCGCGCGGCGAAAAGCGGAACGAGAACCTTCATGGCGCGTCTCCCGCTCCGAGCTTCGGCAAGTTCGGCAGCCGGCTGGTGGGCCGGTGCGGCACGGGGAGGATCTGGCCGCCGGCAATGCGGTAGATCCGGTCCATCCGGTTCGCCACGGCGACCGAATGCGTCGCGATGATCAGGCTGCGCCCGACCGCGAAATCGAGGATCGCGTCCACAATCCGCGTTTCCGTCGCGCTGTCGAGATGGGCTGTCGGCTCGTCGAGCAGGATCAAGCCTGGATCACGCAGGAAGATGCGGGCGAGCGCAATGCGCTGCGCCTCGCCGCCGGAGACGCCGCGTCCCCGCTCGCCGATCGTGGTCGCGAGGCCGTCGGGAAGGGCATCGGCGAAATCCGTCACGCAGGCACGTTCAGCGGCGCGGCGGACATCCTCGTCGGAAGCATCCAGGCGACCGAGACGGATATTCGACGCGATCGTGCCGTGAAAGAGACGCGGTCTCTGGTTGAGCACGGCGATATCGGCACGGAGAGCCGTCTCGTCGATCGCCGCGAGGTCCTCTCCATCGAGTTCGACGCGACCGCTCCAGTCTCTGAATCGCGCCAGCACGTCGATCAGGGTCGACTTGCCGATGCCACTGGGGCCGAGCAGGGCGACGTGTTCGCCGGCCGCGGCATGGATCGCGGCTCCCTCGAGAACAGGCCCCCGGCCCGGCGCCATGACGACGAGATCCGAGACATCGACCGCAATCGCGCCACGCCGAACCGTAGCGGGCCGCGAGGCGGCCTGGGCACCGTCGACGACATCCGGCAGACCTTCGAACACGGCCGACATATCGGCCACAGCGGCCTTGGCGGCCGCGCGGTCATGATAATGGGCTGCGAGCGTGCGCAGCGGCAGGTAGATCTCTGGCGCCATGAACAGGCAGAACAGGCCCGCCTGAAGGGTGAGCGTTCCCGGGTGCAGATCGATGAGGCCGAGATAAGTCAGGCCGACATAGAGCGCGACGCCGGCCACGCCGAGCGCCGCGAAAAACTCCAGCACGGCCGAGGACAGGAAGGCGATCTTCAAGACCGAGAGGGTGCGGTCGGCCACCTCGTCGCTCGCTTCCCGCACACGGGCCACCTCATCCTCGGCACGACCGAAGAGCTTCAGCACGAGCAGCCCGCGCAGGCGGTCGGCAAAGAGACCAGAAAGGCGCGAAAGCGCGGTCATATGACGACGGCTGGCCGATTCCGCGCCCCAGCCGGCCAACGCCATGAAAACGGGGATCAGGGGCGCCGTGATGAGGAACAGCGCGCCGACGACCAGATCGACCGGCATGAGAATAACGGCGAATGCGATTGGCAGGAAGGCGGCCGCAATCATCGCCGGCAGGAAGCGGGCGAAATAGGCGTCGAGCGCCTCGACCTGATCGACGATCTGGTTGGTCAGCACGCCGGATGTCTTCTCGCGCATCCATGCCGGTCGCCGGGCCATCAGCGCGGCGAAGAGGTCATGCCGCACGGCGAGCTTGATCGTCTCGGCCGCCTGGCTGCCCGCGCGTTCACCTGTCCAGGCAAGCAATGCACGCAGCAGGACGAAACCGACAAGGCCGAGAATGGCGGGCACCTGCTCGCGGCTCGGCACATGCTCGACAATGGCGCGCTGCAGGATGGTCGCGAGCAGGAAGGCCTGCGCCACCGTAAGGCAGCCGCTGACGAGCGGCGCCATGATCGCGACCGAAAGCCAGCGGCGGCCGACGCGGCCTCGTGCCCTCAGCCACGCCATGTCGGCCTTGGAGAGGCGCGTCGTGACGCGTCCGGGGTCGTGTTCGACGCTGCTCATCCGATCCGAAGTCCCAAAGCCGTTTCGTCAGTGATCCTCGCGCCTCAGCAAGGGCACGACAAGGTGGTCGATGGTAGCAGCGCCGACGCACTCCACGGCACCGCGCGGACGGTCGCGCTTCCTTATGGCTTGCAGGCATCTGCCGGCTTGACACACATCAAGCGCCGGCTCTCTGTCTGCGACCGAGATGCATCGTCGCCGCGGACAAGGAGCCCTTCTGCAGATGACGGCCAGCCGTTCCACCCAACCGGCCGCTATCGCGACGGCCAGCAATGACCAGGTCCTGCTGGTGATCAGCGCCTATGCCGGGCTCTTCATCCTGTTCGGCCTCCTGGTGTCGGGGCCCATCGAGGCCGTGCACGGCCTTGGCAGCATTCTGGTGGTGCGCGATACGCTGATCACCGACTATATCGGCGTCGGCGGCATTGGCGGCGCCTTCCTCAACACCGGCCTGCTCACGCTGATCAGCGTCCTGATCTACCGATGGTCAGGCGCGAAGATCGGCGGCGCGGCGATAGCCTGCCTGTTCCTCGTTCTCGGCTTCGGCCTCTTCGGCAAGAACCTGCTGAACATCTGGTTCATCGTCCTCGGCGTCTTCCTCTATGCGAAGTTCAAGGGCGAGGCCTTCGCAGCCCATATCAACACGGCCTTTTTCGGTGCCGCCCTTTCGCCGATCTTCTCCGAGATCGTCTTCGGATCGACGCTGCCCGTCAGCGTCAGCCTGCCGCTCGGCGCTGCGACCATGCTGGTCATCGGCTTTGCGCTGGTCCCGGCGGCGGCTCAGCTCTTCAAGGCCCATATGGGGTTCAGCCTCTACAATATGGGCTTCACCGCCGGCGTCGTCGGCGCGATCGTGGTGGCGATCTACAAATCCTACGGCTTCCTGCCCGATCCCGTCTTCGTCTGGTCGACGGGCAATAACTGGCTTCTGGGCGCGTTCCTTTATGCGATCTTTACCTCGATGATCGCGCTCGGCCTCTGGTTTGACCGCACCGCCTTCAGCGGCGTGGTCGCCATCATGAGACTGTCGGGCCAATCGCCGAGCGATTTCACCGAAAAGGCCGGCTTCGGCGCGGCCCTCGTCAACATGGCGCTGACCGGCGCGATCGGGACCAGCTACGTCCTGCTCGTCGGCGGCGACCTGAACGGCCCGACGATCGGCGCCGTGTTCACGATCGTCGGCTTCTCCGCCTATGGCAAGCATCCCCGCAACATCGTGCCGATCATGGCCGGCGTCGTGCTCGGCTCGATCTTCAAGCCATGGAACATCGCCGATCCGACGATCGTGCTGGCCGCCCTCTTCGGCACCACGCTCGCGCCGATTGCCGGCCGATTCGGCTGGCACTGGGGCATCGTCGCCGGCTTCGTCCACTCTTCGGTCGCCCAGAGCGTTGGCGTGCTCTATGGCGGCCTCAATCTCTACAATAACGGCTTTGCCGCCGGCCTCGTCGCCTCGGTGCTCGTGCCGATCATCCTGGCGCTTCGCAAGCCGGAAGAAGGCAAGGAAGAGCCGGAGCGATGAACGCCGGCTCAGGCCGCCCCGTCGGAGGACCCGGTCGGCTCGAAATATTGCCGGGGCAGCAGGAACAGCCATGAGGCGATCACGAACGGCGCCGTGAGCGTTGGAATGGCGAAGGGAATCAGCGCCGTATTGAGCGCCGCCTGGACCACGACGGTGAAGATCGTACCCAGCACGGCATAGGCCACCACGCGCGGGCTCGGGCTATAGAACACCGAGCCGAGCGCGATGGCCGTCAGGACCGGGCTGAAGCCGAGCAGGCCGCCCGTGATCAGGTCGCTCTCCGCGCCGAAGAGATGGGCGAAGACCACGGCGATCAGCGCGCCCAGCACCGCAAAGAGCGCGGCTGGAATGGAACTGACGGCGAGGCCCGCGACCAGAAGGATAGCCGTGACGGCGCTGCCCTTGAGGAACACCTGCGAAATGCTATGCAAGGCGCTGCCGAGAAAATCGATCAGATGCAGCGGATTGCTCTCGATCGGCACGGCGACGCCGACCACGCCCCCCTGGGGCAATCCGGTGCCCTCGATCGCGCCGAAGCCATAGCTCGCGAGGAGCAGCAGCCAGGTGATCAGGACGAAGGGAAAGGTCAGCGCGGAGACACCCCACGGCTTGACCGCATTGGCGATGGCGAGCATCGCGACGACCGACACGGCGGCGCCCAGCACGACATAGACCCAGAGCATCGGACCCGGCGCCAGGAAGGTTGGCAAAGCGAGCCCGACCAGAACGCCATTATAGCCATAGAGACCCGCGCGGAGCGCCTTCGGATCGACATGCAGCCATTGCGCTGTCAGTGTCGCGACCATCACCGCGACGACGCCGCCGATTACCACGGCTGGCACGCCGCCGGCGATCGAGCCCCATGCGACGGCGAGGAGGAACAGCGCTCCGGTCAGGGGATTGTCCTGGAACATCACCTGCCCGATGCCACGCAGATTGATGTCGATGAAGCGCGCGACCGCCGATCCCTCGCAGAGACGTTCCCAACCAGCCAAGACGGTGTTCATTGCGCCCTCCCCGAGCCGCCGGCCCATCGGCCGCGGTCCAATCTGATCCCGCGACTTGCCGATCTCGGGACAAGCCTATTCCGACGCCGCACCCTTGGTGAAGCCCATCGGGGTGGAAGACAGACAATCCTCAGATTTCGACGCGCGGACGACCGTTTCGAGGCCGCTGGAGACGCTCGATCAATTGGTGGGATCGCCTGCAATGCCGGGTCGCGAGGGGGATCGATCATGACCAGGCCTGGCCTGCCCGAAGCATCCGATGCCGTCACCACAAAGACTATTGTGCACTGCGCCAATCCACCACATGCGCGACGTTGCAGCATTGATTTCGATCAATGTGACTGATCAAATCAAGGCATAACTGTGGAAACCTAGCGACTCGAAGGTGTAAGCCATGATTGATATCGATGTGGTCACGCTGTCGCGGCTGCAGTTTGCCGCTACGGCTATGTATCATTTTCTATTTGTTCCATTGACGCTCGGGCTCTCCTTCCTGATGGCGATCATGGAAAGTGTCTACGTGATGACTGGCCGCGATATATGGCGGCGCATGACGCTTTTCTGGGGCACGCTGTTCGGCATCAACTTCGCCATGGGTGTGGCGACCGGTGTCGTGATGGAGTTCCAGTTCGGCATGAACTGGTCCTATTACAGCCATTATGTCGGCGACATTTTCGGCGCCCCGCTCGCGATCGAGGGCCTGATGGCCTTCTTCCTCGAGGCGACGTTCATCGGTCTCTTCTTCTTCGGCTGGGACCGAATGTCGAAGGTCGGGCATCTGGCCGTCACATGGCTGGTCGCCTTCGGCGCCAACTTCTCGGCGCTGTGGATCCTGATCGCCAATGGCTGGATGCAGCATCCGGTCGGCTCGACCTTCAATCCCGACACGATGCGGATGGAGATCACGGATTTCATGGCCGTGCTGTTCAATCCGGTCGCGCAGGCCAAGTTCGTGCACACGGTCAGCGCCGGTTATGTCACCGGCTCGATGTTCGTGATGGCGATCAGCGCCTGGTACCTGATCAAGGGTCGTCACATCGAGTTCGCCAAGCGCTCCATGGCGGTCGCGGCGAGCTTCGGTCTTGCCTCGGCGCTGTCGGTCGTCGTGCTCGGTGACGAGAGCGGCTATGTCGCGACGGAAAACCAGAAGATGAAGATCGCGGCGATGGAAGCCATGTGGCACACCGAGCCGGCGCCGGCTGCGATGAACATCATCGCCTTCCCGGATCAGGCGAAGCAGGACAACAGCTTCTCGATTTCGGTTCCCTATCTGCTCGGCATCATCGGTACCCGTTCACTCAGCACTGAGCTCCCGGGCATCGTGAACCTCGTCGACAGCGCCAAGGAACGCATCCGCGCCGGTGTCTCGGCCTATGCGGCGCTCGAGGCCGTCCGCGCCAACCCCAAGGATGAGGCCGCTCGCGCCACATTCGCCGGCAAGTGGCAGGATCTCGGCTACGGCCTGCTCGTGAAGCAGTACCGGACCGATGTAGAGAACGCGACCGAGGAGGATATCGCCAAGGCCGCTGCCGACACGATCCCCAATGTGCCGGTCCTGTTCTGGAGCTTCCGCCTGATGGTGGGCCTCGGCTTCTACTTCATCGGCTTCTTCGCGGCGGCGTTCTGGGTCGCGTCCCGGCACAAGCTCGGCGTCAATCGCTGGACCTTGTGGCTGGCGCTCTTCAGCCTGCCCCTGCCCTGGGTCGCGATCGAAGCAGGATGGCTCGTCGCCGAATATGGCCGCCAGCCCTGGATCATCGAAGGCGTGCTGCCGACCTTCTATGCAGCCTCAGGCCTCACGCTGTGGGATCTCTCGCTCAGCCTCGCGATCTTCCTGGTGCTCTACACCACGCTCCTGGTGGTCGAGCTCTTCCTCATGGTCCGCACGATCCGCAAGGGTCCCCACGACCGTGATCCGATCGAGGATACGAGCCCGGCCCACGGCGCCAGCATCCTGCCGCTCCCTGCCACCGCCAGTCCCCGGCTCTGAACGGGAGGACCATGGACATGAACTTCATTCCCCTCGACTATGAAGCACTCCGCCTGATCTGGTGGCTGCTGCTCGGCATCCTCCTGATCGGCTACGCGATCATGGACGGCTTCGACCTCGGCGTCGGCGCCCTCCTGCCCTTCGTCGCCAAGAATGACGACGAACGCCGGATCGTGATCAACGTCGTCGGCCCGGTCTGGGAAGGCAACCAGGTCTGGCTCATTCTCGGCGGCGGCGCGATCTTCGCCGCCTGGCCTGCGCTCTATGCGACGTCGTTCTCGGGCTTCTACCTCGCCATGATGGTGATCCTGATCGCCATCATCCTGCGCCCGGTCGGCTTCAAGTATCGCAGCAAGATCGCCGATCCGCGCTGGCGCGAGATCTGGGACTGGGCGCTGTTCATCGGCGGCTTCATCCCGGCGCTCATCCTCGGCGTCGCCGTCGGCAACGTGCTGCGCGGCGTGCCCTTCGAGTTCGACGATACGCTCCGCGTCTTCTATCGCGGCGGCTTCTTCGGCCTGCTCACGCCCTTCGCGCTGCTCGCCGGTCTCGTCAGCCTCTGCATGCTGCTCACGCATGGCGCGGCCATGCTGACGCTCAAGACGGACGGCCCGATCGCCGAGCGCGCACGGACCTATGGCCGGATCACGGCGATCGCCACGATCGTGCTGTTTGCCCTCGGTGGCCTCTGGGTCGCCTATGCGCTGGACGGCTATGTCGTCACCAGCGTGCAGGACGTGCTCGGACCGTCGAACCCGCTCAACAAGACCGTCGTGGCGAAGACCGGTGCCTGGCTGGCCAATTACAGCGCCCATCCCTGGATGATGATCGCGCCTGTGCTCGGCTTCCTCGGCATGCTGATCGCCATCCTCGGCTTCTCCGGCCGTCTCGCCTGGATCACCTTCCTCGGCTCGGCGATCGGAATCCTGGGCATCATCTCCACCGCGGGACTGTCTCTCTTCCCGTTCCTGCTGCCGTCCTCGCTGGCGCCGAATGCAAGCCTCACCGTCTGGGACGCCTCGTCCTCTCATCTGACGCTTTGGATCATGCTGCTGGCGACCTGCGTCTTCCTGCCGATCGTTCTCGTCTACACGGCCTTCGTCTACCGCGTCATGCGCGGCAAGGTCACGACCGCGAGCCTCGGCAAGAACCCCAACGCCTATTGAGCCGGAGTATCAAACGATGTGGTATTTTTCCTGGATCCTCGGCCTCAGCCTGGCCTGCAGCTTCGCCATCCTGAACGCCATGTGGTACGAGCTGCGCGACGATCGGGTGAAGGGCACGGCCCCCGCGCGAAGCGGCAAGAAATAGCCGTCGCCTCGCAGCCCTGCTGAGGAACAAAGCCGCCGCGCCCCCTGCGCGGCGGTTTCTTTTTCAGTCGAAGAAGCCGAGCTTGCGCAGCAGCAGATAGACGAGCGCCGAGGCGAGGCAGGCAAGCAGCAGCGCCAAGACGGAGCCATTAGTGCCCTGCTCCAGCGGCAGGCCGCCGGTGTTCATGCCGAAGATGCCGGTAACGAGCGTTGCCGGCATCAGAAGCGCTGTCAGGACCGACAGCACATAGAGATGGCGGTTGGTCGTGTTGGCGAGCTTCGCGCCGATCTCGTCCTGCAGGAAGCGGGCGCGGTCCTGTACTTCCAGCACCTCCTGCTCCAGCGCCTCGATCCGGTGCAGCAACCGCTCCGCCGCCGCGCGCGAGCCGCTATGCGTCGCACGCTCCTCCTGATCCTCCGCGAAACCACGCAAGATGCCGCGAAAGCCGGCCAGTTGCCGGCGGAGTTGCACGGCGGTGCGCCGGAGCGGCGCCAGCCGCCGCGATTCGTCGCGCACCCGATCATCCAGCACGCTGTCCTCGATCGAATCCGCCTCGGTCCGCAGGCCGCGCAGGGCGTCGCTGGTGGCGCGCAGGAACTGGTCGATCATCAGCTCGAACAGCGCGACGGGACCGCCCACAAGATGCCCCGCCTCGATCCGGCTCCGCATCAGCGCCGCCGAACGGACAGGGTAGCGCCGACCGGATACGAGGAAGCGATCGCCGAGCACGAAACGCAGCGGCGCGGCCCGAAGCGTATCCTCGTCTTCGGGATCTTCCATATTGTCGATGAAGACGCCCCAAACGAGCGCGTCGTCGGATTCGAGCTGCGGATGATCGTCCGAGCCGAGCAGCGCCTGGCGCGCCGATTGCGGCAGGCCGGAACGCTTCTCGACCCAGTCGCGCGTCAACCTGTCGATCAGGTCGAGATGCAGCCAGAGAAAGCCATCGCCTTCGTCGAAAGGAGCGACCGGCTCGTCGAGGCCGACCTTGCGCGCATGCCCGGCCGCATCGAATCGATAGGCCCAGATGATGCCGGAGAATGGGCGCCGTGCGCCGCGCTCGAGCTCGCTATCCTGCATGACCACCGGTGACCGCCGCTCATCCGCGATCGTTCCAAGGACCGCCCCGGGACCGATCAACGCCCCGGATCAGCTATGCCGTCATTCATGACAAGCCGATGACGATCTGATTTGCCGGCGAATGAAACGATCAGTTCGTGGCGGCCCCGTCACGAAGGAGGGAGAGCACGATATCGGCGGCGCGCATCTCCGCCGGGGCGCCGCCCGTCTCCATCAGCCGGTCGATGCGGGCGAAGCTGTCGAGCTGCGCCTGGCGGATCGGGCCGTCGTCGAGCAGCGGCTCCAGCGCGTTGGCGAGCCGATCGGGACGGCATTTCTGCTGCAGGAATTCCGGCACGGCGTTTTCGCCGAGGACGATATTGGCGAGCAGGACCGAATGGCCGGTCAGAATGATGCGGCCGATCATCGCCTCCCATTCGGGAACGCGATAGGCGCCGACGAAGGGCACGCCCGACAAGGCGAGCTCCAGCGTGACCGTGCCGGAGGCGGCGAGCGCCGCGCGGGCCGAGCGGAAGGCACTGAGCTTCTCCGCCTCCCCCGTGACGATCCGCGGCATCACCGGCCAACCCGCCGTCATGGCCCGAATGCGAGCCTCCAGGCGCGGCAGCGTCGGCAGGACGAGTTCGAACCGCCGACCGCGCTTCGCGAGCAGGCCGAGCGTTTCGCCAAACACGGCGCCGAGCCGCGTCAGCTCCTGCCCCCGGCTTCCCGGCAGCACCAGGATGACCGGCGGATTGCTGGCGCGGCGCGCGGCTTCCTCGGCGTTCGGCCGCAAAGCGGCGATCTCGCTCAGCAACGGATGGCCGACATAGCTGGTCGGCGGACCACCGAGCCGGTGCATCACCTCGGGCTCGAAGGGCAGCAGCGCCAGCACATGGTCGATCGAACCGCTCATGGCGCGTGCGCGTCCGGGCCGCCAGGCCCAGACCGTCGGCGCGACATATTTGACGATGCGGAGATCGGGCAGGCGTTTGCGCACACGATGGGCGACGCGGTGGGTGAAATCCGGCGCGTCGACCAGCACCAATATATCCGGCCGCTCGGCCACGATCGCCTCGACCGTCTCGCGCAGGCGCCGCAGGATGGTCGGCAATCGCCCGATGACGGCGCCAAAGCCGATCGCGGTCAGGTCGTCCATGGGATAGAGGCTATCGAGCCCGGCCGCCTTCATGCGCGTGCCTCCGACGCCGCGAAACATCACGGCGCCGGAAAGCCGCAACGATAGTGCGCGCATCAGCGCCGAGCCGAGCATGTCGCCCGATTCCTCGCCCGCGACAATGAAGACGCGGAGCGGCTTGGCCAGCGCGCCCGTCATTCGGCGATACCGACCAGGAAGAGCCCGTGCTTGTCGGCGAGCTTGATCATCGCCTCCGATTCGACCGCGATCACCCCACCCGCCTCGACCGCGACCCCGGCGAGCCCCGCCTCGGCGGCGCGTTCGATGGTCTTGATGCCGACCGAGGGTAGATCCATGCGCCGGTCCTGCGACGGCTTCGGCGCCTTGACGAGGACGCCGGCACGCTCGGCGAGCTTGACGCGGCCGCTCGACCGCAGCGCGCGGCAGCGCTCCAGCATCAGATCCGTTCCCTCCGCCGCTTCGACGGCCAGGACGTGCCGGCGCGCGACGACGACACCCTGCCCTATATCGAACGGGCCGAGCTGGCGGATCACATCCATGCCGAGCCGCGCGTCATCGAGCTCGGCAGCCGATGGCTGGATACGGCCGAGCACGCCTTCCGGCACGAGAATGCTCGGCGCGACCTGATGGGCGCCCAGCAGCTCAAAGCCCTGATCCTCGAAAATACGGCCAATGCCAGAGAGAAGATGATTGTCGCCGCCCTTGAGCAGTTTCAGGAAGCGGGGCAGCAGGCGCACCGCCGTCCAGTCGAAGCGGATCTGCGTCATGCGTGGCCGCATGACGATGCCGACGAAGACAACCTGCCGGCAGCCGCGCCGCCGCAACCCGTTCATCAGCGCACCGACCATTCCAATGCCGATCCACTCATGCGGCAAGGTCGCGATACGCGGGTCGTCGGCAAAGCCCTTGAGTGGGAACAGCACGACCCCGCGGCCACTCTTCCGGGCGGCCTCGGCAACGGCGACTGGAAAGGCGCCGCCGCCGCAAATGATGCCGATCGGACCGAGGTCCGATACGGCGTTGGACGTGGGGGCCGCTTCGCTCACGGCCGCCGCCTCATGCCTCAGCGTCGTGATGCTCCGCCGCATGGCGGGGCATGGTGATCCGGCGCTTGCCGCGCTGGCGGATGAATTCGAGGATATGGGCGACGTTCTCGTCCTCGCCATAGCGCTCGGTCACCAGCTCAAGCCGCTCGGCGAACTGGCCGGGGCCGAAGAAGAGATCGCGATAGGCCGCGCGTAGCGCCTGGATCGCCGGCCGGCTGAAGCCGCGGCGCTTCATGCCAATGATGTTGAGGCCACCGAGCCCCTCAATACCCTCGCGCAGCGCACCGAACGGAATGACATCGTGCCAGACCGGGCAGAGGCCGCCGACGATCGCATGATCACCGACGCGCACGAACTGGTGCAGCGCGCAGAGTCCACCCAGGAACACGTTGTTGCCGATCGAGACATGACCGCCGAGCGTGGCGCAATTGGCCATGATCACATCATTGCCGAGCGTGCAGTCATGCGCGATGTGGATGCCCGTCATCAGGAAGCAGCGATCGCCGATCCGCGTCTCGCGCGGGCCAACCGAGCCGATGTTGATCGTCACATTCTCGCGGATGACGCAGTTCTTGCCGATGATGATGGCGCCCGGCTCGCCCTTGTAATGGACGGATTGCGGCGTGCCGCCCAAGGAGGCGAAGGGGCTGATCACCGTGCCGTCGCCGATCGTCGTATGCGCCTTGACCGAGACGTGATTGTTGATGACGACACCGTCGCCCAGCGTGACATCACGGCCGATAAAGGAAAACGCGCCAACGCTCACATCGGCGCCGAGACGCGCGCCGTCCTCGATGACGGCGGTAGGATGAATGTTCGTCATGGAACTCCGTTACTGCCCCACCAGCATGGCGCTGATATCGGCCTCGGCAACCTTCACACCCGCAACCTTTGCTTCGCTCTGGAAGCGCCAGAGATTGCCGCGATTGCGGATCTTACGCACGTGATATTCCAGCACATCGCCAGGTTCGACAGGCTTGCGGAACTTCGCATTGTCGATTGTCAAAAAATAGACGAGCTGCGGCTTGCCGGGGCGGGCTGCAAGGCAGATCGCGCCCGCGGTCTGCGCCATGCCCTCGATGATCAGCACGCCGGGCATGACCGGCTTTTGCGGGAAATGGCCCTGGAAATGCGGCTCATTGAACGTCACGTTCTTGATGCCGATCGCCGAATTGTCGCCGTCTATATCGATGATCTTGTCGACGAGCAGGAACGGATAGCGGTGCGGCAGAAGTTCCAGCAGGCGCGCAATATCGGCCGAACCCAGAACTTTCTGGTCCTCGGTCATGACATCATCTCCCTTCATCATGCTTGGGTCCGGACTTGATGTCGCGCTGCGCCAGCCGCCTCAGCGCGACCTCTTCCCGATACCATTCCTTGATCGGCCGCGCCGGCGCGCCGCCATAGCGGCCGCCGGGCGCCAGATCGTCCTTGACCGAGGCCGTCGCCGCCACCTGGGCGCCATGACCGATCGTGACATGGCCGTTGACACCGACCTTGCCGCCGAGAACAACGAAATCACCCAGCACGGCGCTGCCGGAAATGCCAACCTGCGAGACGATCACGCAATGGCGCCCGATCACCACGTTGTGGCCGATCTGGACCTGGTTGTCGATCTTGGTGCCCTCGCCGATCACCGTGTCGCGATTGGCGCCGCGATCGACCGTCGAATTCGCGCCGATCTCGACATCATCCTGGATGACGACACGGCCGACCTGCGGAACCTTGCTGTGGCCCTTGCCGCTCATCACATAGCCGAAACCGTCCTGCCCGATGCGGACACCCGGGTGCAGGATGACGCGGTTGCCGAGCAGCGCATTGGTCAGCGTCGCGCCGGCCGCGACATGGCAATCGCGCCCGATGCGGCAGCCCGGCCCGATCACGGCACCGGGGCCAATGACCGTGCCACGGCCGATCTCGACATTGGCGCCGATCACTGCGCCCAGCTCGACCGTAACGCCCGGCTCGATCCGCGCCGAAGCATCGATATGGGCAGCCGGCGAAATCCCGCCCTGCCCCACGAGCGCAGGACGCAGCGCCACCGCGAAGAGCCTGCGGGCAACCGCGACATAGGCGTCATAGGGCGTCGGCGTCTCGAGCGCGGCAACGCCGGGGGGAACGCTGGCGGAATGTTTCGGCGCGCAGAAACAGGCGGCCGCACGCGTCTCCGCCAACAGCGGCAGGTAGCGCGGTGCGTCGATGAAGGTCAGGTCCGAGGCGCGCGCCTGATCGAGCGGCGCGACATTCACGATCACCCGCTCAGGCGCAACACCGTTGACGATGCGCGCGCCCGTCAGGGTCACGATCTCGGCAAGGCTCATGGGTCCTGCAGGCGGGAAAAAGACGGGATCGCTCATTCATGCAAATCCACAAAGAAAAGGGCCGCCGGTGGTCCCGGCGGCCCCTAGCCATTCTATAGGCAGGATCAGAACTGCGTACCAGCGCTGAAGCGGAAGACCTGCGTCTGGTCGTAGGTTTCCTTCGTCAGAGCCTGCGCAAAGTCGGCGCGCAGCGGTCCGAACGGCGAGTTCCAGATGATCGAGGCACCCACCGACGAGCGGATCGACGAGGAGTCCTCGATCTGCAGGCCGACAAGACCGTCATAGCCGAACAGCGTACCGGCATCGGCGAATACGGCGCCACGCAGACCGAACTCCTCCGGGAACACCGGCATCGGGAACTGCACTTCGAGGGTGGCATTGTAGTAGTTCGTACCACCGATGGCGTAGCTGTCGTCGACGCCCTGGTAACGACCACCGTAACCGAAGGACTGGAAGCCGCGGATCGTCTCACCGCCACGATAGAAGTTATCGAGGACGGCGACATCCTGGCCGAGGCCGGTGATGTTACCCGCGCCAGCCTTGATCAAGCCGATGATGTCCGATTCGGGCATCAGCTCCTTGTAGTAGCGCGCATCGATCGTGCTGCGAACGAATTGGCCATCGCCACCGATACCGGCAAAATCCTGAGCCAGGCGAACGAACACGCCGTTCGAAGGCTCCTGATAATTGTCGATCGTCGAGTAGGTCAGCTGATAACCGACGGACGAATTGATCCACGAGCCGAGCGGATAGAGCTGCGCGAACGCACCCCAATCCTGGAAGTACTGGGTACCCCATGACGTCACGTCGCGCTGAGCTAGCTTGTAGTTGAACTGCACGTCGAAATCGTCGGTGATCGGCAGGCCGAGGCGGATCGTGCCACCCCAGTTATTCATGTTGTACGGACGGTAATCCGTCTGTTCGGCCTGATTATAGAGGCCGTCAAAGCCCAGCGACATGCGACGACCGAGGAAGAAGGGCTCGGTAAACGCGACGTTGAAGGTACGGTCCGACTGACCACCGCCAACGGACAGCTTCAGATACTGGCCGCGGCCGAGGAAGTTCTTCTCGGTCAGCGACACGGTGGCGATGAAGCCGCCGCCCTGATCGGTGGTGTAGCCGCCACCAACCTGGAACGAACCGGTCGACTGATCCTCGACATTACAGATGATCACAACCTTGTCGGGCGTACTGCCGGGCTGAGTCGTGATGTTGACCGTCTTAAAGTAGCCGAGATTCTTCAACCGGCGTTCCGCCTTGTCGATCAGGACGCGGTTATAGGCGTCGCCTTCCGACATATCGAACTCGCGACGGATGACATAGTCACGGGTACGCGTGTTGCCGCGAATCTCGATCCGTTCGACATAGAGCCGCGGGCCCTCGTCGACCATGTAGGTCATGTTGATCGTGTGATTGGCGTAGTCGCGGTCACCGCGCGGACGAACCGTCGCGAAGGAATGGCCCTCACCAAGCACGGCCGAGTTCAACGCCTCGGTCGTGCGCTCGACGAGCTGCGAGTTGAAGACGCGTCCGCTCTTGGTCTGGACGAGCGAATTGAGCGGCGCCGTGTTCAGATCGGTGATCGACGAGTCGACCGCCACATTGCCGAAGCGATAGCGCGCACCTTCATCGACCGTGATCGTGATCGAGTAGCGATTCTTCTGATCGTTGAACTGCACGTCCGTCGACACGACGCGGAAGTCAGCAAAGCCGTTGCGCATGTAGAAGCGACGAATCTGCTCCTCGTCGGCCTGCAGCTTGGCGTCGTCGAACTGGTCGCGCTTGGACAGCCAGCTGGTGAAATTCGTCGTCTTGATCGACATCACATTGCGCAGGCGACGGGACGAGAACGCCTTGTTGCCGACGAAGGTGATGTTCGAGATGCCGGTGCGCGTGCCTTCAACGATGTTGAATACGACGTCGGTGCGGCCATTGTCGCGCGGAATGGTCTGGACGGTGACAGCTGCCTCGGCGCGACCGTTGCGCTTGTAGAGCTCCTTCAGCCGCTCGACGTCGCCATCAAGCTTGGCCTGGCTCAGCACGCCGCGCGGCTTCGTCTCGACGACGGTCGTCAGCATATCGTCCTTGAGCTTCTTGTTGCCCTGGAAACGCACACTGCCGACGACGTTGTTCTCGCTGACGCTGACGACGAGCGAGCTCCCCCGCTTGGCGATCTTCACGTCTGAGAACAGACCGGTCGCATAAAGCGCCTTGATCGATTCGTTGATCTGATCCGGGCCGAAACTCTTGCCCGGCTGGATCGACACGTAATTGCGGACGGTCTCAGCATCGATGCGCTGATTGCCCTGAACGACGATGCTGCTGACGGTCTCGGCGCGAGCCTCGACGGCACCCAGGATTGACAACTGAGCAAGGAACGCCAGTGCCGCGATCGCCATGAAGGCCGCGCGAACACCCCCCCGCGTGAAAGTCCTGAAGAAATTCATTGGGATCAGACGCCCTTTTCGATACCGACTTTCCGGCCCTACCCCGGAGGCTATCAACCTCATAAGGCCGCACTACTCATTCGTTTGTGGCAGGCTTTGCCAGGGTCCGCAAGTCGAGGCCCAATGTGGCACAACGGAATTTAACCGTCCGTTGCCAAGCCGCCACGGCTTCCGAAATTATGTCAAAGCGATGTCAAGTGCATGATATCGTTCCAGGTCGTGAAGATCATCAACATGACGACCGCCGCGAGCCCGATACGGAAGCCCAGGTCCTGTGCCCGCGCGCTGAGCGGACGGCCACGAACGGCCTCGATCGCGTAGAAGAGAAGGTGCCCGCCATCGAGCATCGGCACCGGGAAAAGGTTGAGCAGGCCTATGCTGACGGACAGAACAGCCGCCAGATTGACCAGCGCGACGAAGCCCAGCGTGGCGACCTGGCCGGAGACCTGCGCGACCCGGATCGGACCACCCAGTTCATCGGCCGATTCCCGGCCGGAGAAGATGCCGCCGATATAGGCGAAGGTGCGATCGACGACGAACCAGGTCTCCTTGGCGCCGAGGAGAATCGCCTGCGGCAGCGCAAAACGCTCGACCTTCACATTGGCCGCGGACGCATCGCGCGACAGCCCGAGCTGGCCAATCCGGTGCACATTGCCGAATCGGTCGGTGACCTCGCGCCGCGCCGGCGTCGCCTGCAGCGTCAGTTCGCTGCCGCCGCGCTGGACCAGCACGGTCAGCGGCAGGTCGGCGCTGGTGCTGACGATACGCTGCAGATCGTTGAACGATTCGATCTTGGAGCCGCCGATTTCGAGAATCAGATCGCCCGGCTTGAAGCCGGCAATATCGGCGGCGCTGCCGGCGACGACCTGGTCGACGCGAGCCGTCGTCGTCTCGCGGCCATAGATCGTGAAGATGGCGGCGAAGATTGCGATGGCCAGAATGAAATTGGCGATCGGGCCGGCCGCGACGATGGCCGCGCGTTGCCAGACCGACTTGCCGAAGAAGGTATCCCGGCGCTCGTCATCGCTCATCTTGTCGAGCGCCTGACGGTCTGGCGTGCTGGCGCCGTCCTCGTCGCCGAGGAACTTCACATAGCCGCCGAGCGGAATCGCCGAAATCTTCCAGCGCGTGCCGTGGCGGTCGTTGAAGCCGACCAGTTCCGGGCCGAAGCCGATCGAGAACGCCTTGACGCTGACACCGCACCAGCGCGCAACGAGGAAATGGCCGAGTTCGTGGACGAAGACCACCAGTGTCAGCACGAACAGAAACGGAATGAGATAGCCGAGCGCGCCCGTTCCGAACTGTCCGATATGGCCGAGAAACTCCATCGTCACCCTACCCTTTGCAACAATATGGGCACACGCGGTTGCGGAGCCCTAGCCTGCCCTGAGCCTGCCCCGGCGCGCAATCGTCTCGCGCGCCAGCCGGCGACCCTCGGCGTCGATGGTCAGTGCCGCCTCGATCGAGCCGACCTCGGCGCCGCCCACAGTGGCGGTCGCAAGATCGAGGGCCGATTCGACCGTCGCCGCAATATCGAGATAGTCGATCTCGCCGGCGAGGAAGTACTGAACCGCAACCTCATTGGCCGCATTCAGTATATTGGTGGCCCAGTTTCCGCTCTCCAAGGCGCGCCGCGCCAATTGAAGAGATGGAAAGCGCTCCAAATCCGGCTTTTCGAAGGTCAGCGTGCCGGCGAGCGCCAGATCAAGGCGCGGTGTCGCGACGGCCACGCGCTTTGGCCAGGCGAGGCAATGGGCGATTGGAATGCGCATGTCGGGCGCGCCCATATGCGCGATCACCGACCCGTCCGTATAAGCGACGAAGCCGTGCACCACCGATTGCGGATGAACCAGCACGTCGATCCGATCCGATTCGATATCGAAGAGATGATGCGCCTCGATGATCTCGAGGCCCTTGTTCATCATCGTGGCCGAATCGATCGTGATCTTGCGGCCCATGGTCCAGTTCGGATGCTTCAGGGCCTGGGCGAGCGTCGCCCGGCTCATCTGCTCCAGCGTCCAGGTCCGGAACGGCCCGCCCGAGGCGGTGATGGTGATGCGATCCACGGCACTCGCATTCTCTGCCTCGAGCGCCTGGAAGATCGCGTCATGCTCCGAATCGACGGGCAGAACCCCCACGCCCACCGCTGCGGCGCGACGGTTGAAGAGCGTGCCGGCGCAGACGAGGCACTCCTTGTTGGCGAGCGCTATATCGGCACCGGCCTCGATCGCCGCCAGCGTCGGCGCAAGCCCGGCGGCGCCGACGATCGCCGCCACGACGAGATCGACGGGCCGAGCTGCCGCCTCGATGATCGCGGCCGGACCAGCCGCGGCCGCAATGCCACTGCCGGAGAGCGCCGCGACGAGTGCTCCATGCGCATCGGGATCAGCCACGACGGCAAGCTTCGCACCCAGCCGGATCGCGATCGCGGCAAGCTCGTCGGCTCGGCTCTGCGCCGTCACCACCTCGACCTCGAAGGCCGCGCGCTGCTGCAGGACCACGTCGACCGTGCTGGTGCCGACCGAGCCCGTCGCCCCGAGGATCGAGATCCTCCGCGGCCCGGCCTCCGCCCGCATGGCGCGGCTCGATGATACCGGGCTTCTCACCAAAGCAGCATTCCTCGTCCGATTTCGGCAGGCCCGGCATGAGCCCAGCCGACCAGCATGGCCGCGGCTCCGGCAAAGATGAGACCGTCGACACGGTCCATCATGCCGCCATGGCCAGGGATGATGGTGCTCGAATCCTTCTTGTCGAAGAGACGCTTCAGCGCCGATTCGACCAGATCGCCGATCTGGGAAACGAGGGAAAGCCCTACGAGCAGCGCGACCAGCTTCCATCCGACCGGCACGCCGAGCAGCACGGGGGCAATGAGAGCGAGCGCAACGCCGCCGATCAGGCCGCCGATCGAGCCTGACCAGGTCTTCTTCGGCGAAACACGGGGCCAGAGCTTAGGACCGCCGATCCCGCGTCCGGCAAAATAGGCGATGCTGTCCGTTCCCCAGACGACGACCAGCAACACCACGATGGCCGTGAGGCCATAGGCGGGGTCGGCCCTGAGTGCGGCGAGCGATACGCCAAGCAGGCCGGCATAGAGGCTGCCGAGCGCCAGCCAGAACGAGCGCGACAGAGCGAGCGCGACGAGCGCGCCAGCGATCATGACGCAAAGGCCTATGACAACGCCGTACAGCCCCGCCAAGAGGGCGGCCAGCACGACGAAGGCGGTGCCCAGCGCCGTCTCAGCGTTGCTCGGCCAGATCGAGGGCGATCGCCCCACGATCGTCGCCCATTCGGCAAACACGATGGCCGCGACAATCGCCGCGAGAGCGTAGGCGGCGGGACCGCCCCACCACGCGCCGAGGAGCGAGACCGGGATAAGCACCAGCGACGACCAGAGGCGAAGTGCCAGGTCGGCATTGCGTCGGGGTTTCGCGGGCTCGGGCGTGAAAGACGGCTGCACGACCTTCAACCGCCCCTCCGCGCCTTGATCCCGCCGAAGCGGCGCGTGCGCTTCGAATATTCGGCCACGGCCTGCACATAGGCGCTGCGGTCGAAATCGGGCCAATAGAGCGGGAGGAAGACGAGTTCGGAATAGGCGGCCTGCCAGAGCAGGAAATTGGAGAGGCGCATCTCGCCGCTCGTGCGGATGACGAGGTCCGGATCGGGCATATCGGCCGTATCGAGGCGCGCGGTGATCGCGGCCTCGTCGATCGCCTCGGGCGCCAGGCGGCCGGCCGCCACATCCTCGCCAAGCCGGCGAACCGCCCGCGTAATCTCGTCGCGACCACCATAATTGAAGGCGATCACCAGGCAGAGTCCGGTATTGGCCCCCGTCAGCGCCTCGGCATGATCGAGCAGCGCGCGAATATCATCGGTGAGCTTGAGCCGGCTGCCGATGACGCGCACGCGCACATTGTTGCGGTTGAGATCGGCGAGATCGCGCTGGATGAAGAGCCGCAGCAGCCCGAACAGGAACTGCACCTCGAGCGGCGGACGGGACCAGTTCTCCGAGGAGAAGCTGAACAGCGTCAGATAGCCGACGCCGAGCTCGCGCGAAGTCTCGACCGCGGCGCGCACCGATTCCATTCCGCGCCGGTGGCCTTCGGTGCGCGACAGGCCGCGCCCGACAGCCCAGCGGCCATTGCCATCCATGATGATGGCAACGTGCCGGGGAATCTGCAGCGAGGCAATGTCGGCATCTGAAGGCGTCGCCAGAAGCTCGGCGCCCGAATCGTCGGCATGCGAGTTCATGGCCTTGTCCTGCCGGTCAGACGTGGAGTATCTCCGCTTCCTTCGCCGCCAGAACGGCGTCGATCTCCGCGATGGTCTCGTCCGTCAGCTTCTGGATCTTGTCCGCGAGCTTACGGCTCTCGTCTTCGCTGAGGCCATCGGCCTCGCTCTTCTTCAGGCTGTCAATGCCGTCGCGGCGAACATGGCGCACGGAAATGCGTGCCGCTTCCGCATATTTGTGCGCGACCTTGACGAATTCCTTGCGTCGGTCGGCGTTCAGCTCCGGAATCGGAATGCGAAACACCTGCCCCTCCACGATCGGGTTGAGGCCGAGGCTCGATTCACGGATCGCCTTCTCGACGGCCTGGGCCGTGCCGCGGTCCCAGACCTGCACATTGATCATGCGCGGCTCGGGAACGCTCACGGTCGCGAGCTGCGAGAGCGGCATGTTCGTGCCATAGGCGTTGACCGTGATCGGGTCGAGCATGCTGGACGAGGCGCGCCCCGTCCTCAAACCGGCCAATTCGCCCTTGAGCACGGAAATCGCGCCCTGCATGCGGCGATTGAGATCATCGAGATTCATGGCATCCTCTTATTCTTATTTGCCGATCCGCCGCGTCGGACTTGTTCATTCGTCGGCAATGATCGTGGCACGTCCTTCGCCGCGCAGAACGTCGACGAAGGCGCCTGGCTGCTGGATCGAGAACACGATTAGCGGAATTCCATTGTCGCGGGCAAGCGCCACGGCGGCGGCATCCATTACCTGCAATCCGCGCGCCAACACGTCAGCGTGGGTGATCCTGTCGAAACGCACCGCATTCGGGTCCTTCTTGGGGTCCGCCGAATAGACGCCATCGACATTGGTGCCCTTGAAGAGGGCATCGCAGTCCATTTCGGCGGCGCGCAGCGCAGCACCGGAATCTGTGGTGAAGAACGGGTTGCCGGTGCCGCCGGCGAAGAGCACGACCTTGCCACGCTTCAGCGCCCGCTCGGCGCGTTGCTGCGAGAAGGTCTCGCAGATCGTGGGCATCGGAATGGCGGAGAAGATGCGCGACGAGATGCGACGGCGCTCCAGCGCCTCATGCATGCCGATCGCGTTCATGACCGTGGCCAGCATGCCCATATGATCGCCGGCGACGCGGTTGCCGCCCGCCTTGGCAATGGTCATGCCGCGGAAGATATTGCCGCCACCCACGACGAGGGCGACTTCAACGCCCGATTCGACGGCCTGCCCGACTTCCCCCGCTATGCGATCGATGACCTTTTCGTCGATTCCGAAGGGCTGGGACCCCAGCAACGCTTCACCAGAGACTTTGAGGAGCACGCGTCGATACCGGGCTGCCGCCGCCATATTGTTCTCCGGGCTACTTGAGTGAAGGCGTTTTCGGATACACGAAGGGCGCCGGATTGTCATCCGGCGCCCCGAAGTTTCATTCAGAAACTATTGAATTATTTCGTGCCGGCAACAGCAGCGACCTCGGCGGCGAAATCGCTCTCTTCCTTCTCGACGCCTTCGCCGAGGCGGAAGGAGACGAACTTCGCAACCGTGATCGGAGCGCCGACATCGGCTTCCGCAGCCTTGACCGCCTTCTCGACCGTCAGGTCGGGATTGATGACGAAGGCCTGCGAGAGAAGCACGACTTCCTCGTAGAACTTGCGCACGCGACCCTCGACCATCTTCTCGATGATCGCCTCGGGCTTGCCCGATTCACGGGCCTGGTCGGCATAGACCGCACGCTCGCGCGCGACGACTGCCGGATCGATGTCCTCGGCCTTCAGCGCCAGCGGGTTCGCGGCGGCGATGTGCATCGCGACCTGGCGGCCCAAGGCGAGCAGCGCATCCTTGTCGCCGGACGATTCGAGGCCGACGACGACGCCGATCTTGCCCAGGCCCGGCGCGGTGGCGCCATGGATATAGGTCGCGACCACGCCGTTGCTGACCGAGACTTCGGCCGAGCGGCGGAGATTCATGTGCTCGCCGATCGTCGCGATCGCGGCGGTGATCGCATCGGCGACGGTCTTGTCGGAACCGGGGAACGGCGCGGCGGCGACCGCCTCGACCGAACCATCAGTGCCGAGCGCCGCCTGGGCGACGTTCTGGACGATCTGCTGGAACTCGGCATTGCGCGCGACGAAGTCGGTCTCGGAGTTGACCTCGACGACAACGGCCTTCGGGCCCGAAACGGCAACGCCGACCAGACCCTCGGCAGCCACGCGGCCAGCCTTCTTGGCGGCCTTGGCGAGACCCTTGGTCCGGAGCCAGTCGATCGCGGCCTCGATGTCGCCGTCGGTCTCGGTCAGCGCGCTCTTGCAGTCCATCATGCCCGCGCCAGTCTTCTCGCGCAGGTCCTTCACCATCGAAGCGGAAATAGCCATCGTCTGCCTCGTTTCCTGTTTTTTCTAACGAACAGCCGGGCAAAGGCGCCCGGCTGCTGGTCTGTCTTCGGTCATGGGCAACCGCGCATCGGCGCGGCCGCTCGATTAAATTCAGGCGGCGGTCACTTCGGCGACGGGCTCCTCGGCGGGAACCGCATCGTCATAGACCTCTTCCTCGGCGCCGATATCGACACCAGCCGAGCCGGAGGCCCGCAGGATGCCGTCGAGCGCTGCGCGCGCAATGAGATCGCCATAGAGCGTCAGGGCGCGGCCGGCATCGTCATTGCCCGGGATCGGATAGGTAATGCCGTCCGGGTCGGAATTCGAGTCGATCACCGCGGCGACCGGAATGTGCAGGCGGCGTGCTTCCTGGATGGCGAGGGCTTCCTTGTTCGTGTCGATCACGAAGAGGAGGTCCGGAATGCCGCCCATGTCCTTGATACCGCCGAGGGCGTTCTCGAGCTTGTCGCGCTCGCGCGACAGCGTCAGACGCTCCTTCTTGGTCAGGCCCTGCACGTCCGACGACAGCAGTTCGTCGAGGTGACGCAGGCGCTGGATCGAATGCGAGATCGTCTTCCAGTTGGTCAGCATGCCGCCGAGCCAACGCGAATTGACATAATACTGCGCGCAACGCTTGGCGGCAGCAGCGACCGGCTCGGCAGCCTGGCGCTTCGTGCCAACGAAGAGAACGCGACCACCACCGGCGACGGTGTCGCTCACCGCCTGCAGCGCGCGATGCAGCATCGGCACGGTCTGGGCGAGATCGATGATGTGGATGTTGTTGCGGACGCCATAGAGATAGGGCGCCATCTTCGGATTCCAGCGGTGCTTCTGGTGACCGAAATGCACGCCGGCTTCGAGAAGCTGGCGCATGGAGAAATCAGGAACTGCCATAGTACAGGTATCCTTTTACCGGTTGAACCTCCGTGGGGAAAGCCGCGTCTGCGGCACCGGTGGGTTTCGACAAACGATACTGATCGCCGCCGGAACCCGAGCCCCACGTGTGGAATGCGCGCCTTATAGTCGCGAAAGTCACAGAAGGCAAGGCGCGGCTGGCAAGCATGGCGCCGCGATGTCCAGCCCCTGTTCGGCTCGAGCCGGTGCCGCCCGCCGCAGCGCGCGGTCTCCCGGCTCTAGCGGAACACGCCATTGCGATGCCGGCCGTGCCTGCGATCCGTGCTAGAATAGCGCGTTCGCCACCCGCCGGTCGATCACGGCGCCATCGGCAGCGTGACGAACAACTCCCGGGGGATGCAGGCCCATCAAGGCGCCGCAACAACATGAGCCAGCCGGGGCGGAGAACGCCTTGGCGGCGCGATGCTCCTGGGAGGCTGCTCCAATGGAATCCGACAAGGTCTTCGCGGGTCCCGTCCCGCAGGTCTATGACCGCTATCTCGGGCCGATCCTGTTCCAGCCCTATGCCGAACTTCTCGCCGGCCGGCTCGACGCGACCGACCAGACGATCCTCGAGACCGCCGCCGGCACCGGCATCGTCACGCGCGCGCTCGCATCCGCCTGGCCGGCAAGCAGCCTCGTCGCGACCGATCTCAACCAGGCCATGCTCGACGTCGCCGCCGCGCGGTTGGCTGATGGCCGGGTGACATGGCGGCAGGCGGATGCGCAGGCCCTGCCCTTCGCCGATTCCACCTTCGACGTCGTCGTCTCGTCTTTCGGCGTCATGTTCATGCCGGACAAGCAGGCCGCCTATCGCGAGGCACAGCGCGTGCTCAAGCCCGGCCGCCGCTTCATCTTCACCGTCTGGGACCGGATCGACGCCAATCCGTTGATGGCGATTGCCGACGAGACCGTGGCGGGCCTGTTTCCGGAGGACCCGCCGCATTTTCTCGCCCGCACACCCTGCGGCTATCATGACAAGGCGCGGATCGAGCGCGATCTGCGCGAAGCCGGCTTCCGGTCGGTCACGATCGAGGAGGCGCGCACGCAAGGCGCCGTGGCGGATGCGACGCATCCCGCGACCGGTTGCTGCCAGGGCTCGCCGCTGCGGGGCGAGATCGAGGCCCGCGATCCGAACGGCCTCATGCGGGCGACCGACGCTACGGCGGCGGCGATCACCGCGCGGTTCGGCGCCGGCCCCTTCCATGCGCCGATGCAGGCGCTCGTCGTGACGGCGGCTTGAGAGCCGGCCGACGCGCAACCCGGCTCACAGAGCTTTAGGGCAGGAACAGCCCTGCCCTAAACCAGCTCGACATGCTCGACGCCGTTCACGGCGCGGAGCGCGCTCGCGATCTGCGGCGACAATTGATAGCGGCCGGGAAGCTGGACCTCGACTTCGCGCGCGCCCCGGTCGAGCAGCAGCACGAGGCTGACATCGCCATCGCCATTGCCGCGCGCGAGATGGCGCTGAATGCTGCGCAAGGGCTCCTCGCCGCGCAGGAAGACACGCAGTTGCTTGAGCCCACTATCCACCTCGTCGAGCGGCTTGACCGAGATGATGCGCACGCTGATGCCCTCGGGCCGATCTTCCGCACCGACCTGCACGACCACCGAATTGCCCGGCTCCAGCCGATCGCGGAACTCGTTCAGCGCCTCCGAGAACAGAATCGCCTCGAACTGGCCCGTCGGGTCGGAAAACTGGACGATGCCCATGCGATTGCCGGTCTTGGTCTTGCGCTCCTGCCGCGCCGTGACCGTGCCGGCGAGACGGCCGGCCGAAGCGCCGCGCCGCACCGCCTCGGAGAAATCGGCCCAGCTCTGCACGCGCAGCCGCTGCAGCACTGGCGCATATTCATCGAGCGGATGGGCGGAGAGATAGAAGCCAACCACCGCATGCTCGCGCTGCAATCGCTCCGAGGGCAACCAGGGCTCGACCGGCGGGAGGATCAGCGGCTCGCGCTGCGCGCCGCCGCCGCCGAAGAAATCGTTCTGCCCGCTCATCGAGCCTTCGACCACACGCGCGCCCATGGCGAGGATGCGCTCGGCACCGGCCAGGATCTGGGCGCGATCGCGCTCGAAGGCATCGAACGCGCCGGCTGCGATCAGGCTTTCCAGCGTGCGCTTGTTCAGGATCTTCGGGTTGATGCGCGCGGCGAAATCGGCGAGATCGCTGAAGGGGCGCTCACCCCGCGCCTCGACCAGATGCTCGATCGCCTGCCCGCCGACGCCCTTGATCGCTGCGAGCGAATACAGGATCCGCCCATCCTCGACGTCGAAGACGCCGCCCGAGCGGTTGACCGAGGGAAGCTCAACCGTAATGCCGAGTCGCATCGCCTCGCGGCGGAAATCGTTCAGCTTGTCGGTATTGCCCATGTCGAGCGTCATCGACGCCGCCAGGAACTCGACCGGATAGTTCGCCTTCATATAGGCGGTCTGGTAGGCGACCAGCGCATAGGCGGCCGCGTGGCTCTTGTTGAAGCCGTAATCGGCGAATTTCGCCAGGAGGTCGAAGATCGTGTCGGCGCGTTCCTTGGTCAGGCCCTGCTTGACGGCGCCCTCGACGAAGCGCACGCGCTGCGCATCCATTTCGGCCTTGATCTTCTTGCCCATGGCACGGCGCAGAAGATCCGCTTCGCCGAGCGAATAGCCGGACAGGATCTGCGCGATCTGCATCACCTGTTCCTGGTAGATGATGACGCCGTGGGTCTCCTTCAGCACCGTCTCCAGCAGGGGGTGGAGATAGTCCGGCTTCTCCTCGCCATGCTTGCGGGCGTTGTAGGTCGGGATATTGTCCATCGGGCCAGGGCGATAGAGCGCGACGAGGGCGATGATGTCCTCGAACCGGTCCGGCCGCATGCCGACCAGCGCCTTGCGCATGCCCTGGCTTTCCAACTGGAACACGCCGACCGTCTCACCCCGCGTCAGCATGTCGTAGGAGAGCTTGTCGTCGAGCGGCAGCGCCGAAAGATCGAGCTTTATCCCGCGCTTGGCGACGAGCTTTACAGCGGTTTCGAGGACGGTCAGCGTCTTCAGGCCGAGGAAGTCGAACTTCACCAGCCCGGCGCTCTCGACCCATTTCATGTTGAACTGGGTCACCGGCATGGAGGAGCGCGGGTCGCGATAGAGCGGCACCAGCGCATCCAGCCGGCGATCGCCGATCACGATGCCTGCGGCATGCGTCGAGGCGTGGCGATAGAGGCCCTCGAGCTTCTGCGCCATGTCGAGCAGTTGGGCGACGATCGGCTCCTCGTCGCGGGCGGCGCGCAGGCGCGGCTCGTCCTCGATCGCCTTGTCGAGCGAGACGGGATTGGCCGGGTTCTGCGGCACGAGCTTGCAGAGCCGGTCGACCTGGCCATAGGGCATCTGCAGCACGCGGCCGACATCGCGCAGCACGGCGCGCGCCTGCAGCGTACCGAAGGTGATGATCTGCGCGACCTGCGCGGCGCCATATTTCTGTTGGACGTAGTTGATGACCTCGTCGCGGCGGTCCTGGCAGAAATCGATGTCGAAATCCGGCATCGAGACGCGCTCGGGATTGAGGAAGCGCTCGAACAGCAGCGCGAAGCGCATCGGATCGAGATCGGTGATGGTGAGCGACCAGGCGACCAGCGAGCCCGCGCCCGAGCCGCGGCCCGGCCCGACCGGAATGCCCTGTGCCTTGGCCCATTTGATGAAGTCGGCGACGATCAGGAAGTAGCCGGGGAACTTCATCTTCTCGATGACGCCGAGCTCGAATTCGAGCCGCGACCAGTAATCTTCCTCCGACAATCCCGGCGCGCGGCCATGGAAGGCGAGGCGTTTCTCCAGCCCGTCGCGTGCCTGCTGGCGCAGCGCCGCCACCTCGGCCTTTTCCGCCTCCTCCGCATCGGCATCGGCGCCGGCGAAGCGCGGCAGGATCGGCTTGCGCTTCAGCGGCCGGTAATGGCAGCGCAGCGCGATCTCGACCGAATTGCCGACCGCCTCGGGCAGGTCGGAGAACAGCGACACCATCTCGGCGCGGCTTTTGAAATAATGCTCCGCCGTCAGCCGGCGCCTCTTGTCGTCCGCCACCACCGCACCCTCGGCGATGGCGATCAGCGCGTCATGGGCCTCGTAATCGCCGCGCTTCGGGAAGAACGCCTCATTGGTCGCGACCAGCGGCAGACCGTGGCGATAGGCGAGCGAAACCAGCTCCGGCTCGGTGCGCAGTTCATCCGGCGTCTTGTGACGCTGCAATTCGACATAGAGCCTGTTGTCCAGCATGGCGGCCAGACGCTCCAGCCGCTTCTCCGCAAAGGCACCCTGCCCGACCCGGATCGCCTGGTCGACCGGCCCGTTGCCGCCGCCGGACAGCACGATGAGCCCCTGATGCGCGCCTTCGAGATCGGCGATCGAAATATGCGGGCGGTCGCCCGAATCCGTCTCCATGAAGGAGCGCGAGACGAGGCGGACCAGATTCCAGTATCCCTCCTCGCTCGCGGCCAGCATGACGAGATCGGCGAGCGATTTCTGACCCGGCAGCGGACGACGGCTCGGCTCGAAGCCGTCGTCGAAGTCGATCGCCATCTGGCAGCCGATGATCGGCTGAATGCCGATCTCGACCATCTTCTCGGAGAATTCCAGCGCCCCGAACAGATTGCCCGTATCCGTGAGGGCGAGTGCCGGCATCTTGTCGGCGATCGCGAGCTTGGTCAGCGTCTTCAGCGGCAGCGCGCCTTCGAGCAACGAATAGGCGGAATGCACGCGCAGATGGACGAAGCCGACATCCTTGACGAGGCGATCCTCTGCGACCGGACGGCTCATGCGGTTGACCTCTCGACCGAGCAACAAGCCGCCATTGTCCTCCGAGTCGCCCGGCCAGGTCCACAACAGCCGCGTCCACTCCACGAGCGGATCGACGCAGCCGCCCGCCTCAGACGATGTGGACGATCAGGTCCGACCAGAGGCTGACGGTGGCGACGAAGAGACCGAGGGCTGCGAGAGCGGCGAGATCGCGAACAAGTATCGTCATGGCGTTATCCTCTGAAAACACTGCGATATCCACATATGTTCACGTTTTGTTCCGTGAGTCAATCACCGTATGGGCAAGGTCAGCTCCCGCCGCACCCCCCCGAAGGCAACTGGGCTAATGTTCCGAATGATGGGCATTCCAGCAATTGCCTCTCGACAGCCGAGCCATCGCAAACAGTCGGGCATCAAGTGCTCAATCCGCATGCCCGATGTTGATTGGAGGGACTTCTCGGTACTGGTCGCCCTCGCGACGCGTGGCGGTGCATCGTGGCCGTTGCCCTTATCGGCATAGGCTGCCCGCCAGACTCCAGCTTCATGTCGAGCCGCACGCGGGCGCCCACCACACGCTCGAGCTGAAAGAACATGCCTTGGCGGCCTGCCTCAAACCAAAGGGCATGCGACCGAAACTGGGGCGGTTCAACCCATGGAAATCGTTGAGCTTGCGGCCTCAGCTCCGTGGCTCTGCTGGCGGCCCGTGACGGCTGGATGCATCGCCGCGAGACTTCGAGAGCAGCAGGTTGTGAAGGGAACGCGCCAACCCCGACGCCCCCTGCGACGGACTTACCTTTGCAGGCTCTGGTAAGACGGGCATCCGTTCGAATGCCGCCGAAATCTCTCTGGCCACCTCGGGGTGATCGGCGAGGAGCCGCGCGGCACGTCCGGCCTCGATTTCGTAGACCGTCATCTCTGTCATTGCGCGCAACGAGAAACCGTCTCCAGAGGCGGCCGGCGAGGCGGCGTCGAAGACGTCTCCAGGCGCCAGATGGCCCCTCGCGAATGTGCCTCCCCCGCGGGCTTCCTCCCAGATCGCCACACCGGTTCGAATGATCATCAGCGATGGCTGTGCCACGCTTTGTGGACCGACAGCATGATCGCGGTGGAAGCGGCGGAATTGCGCGGATGCGGCGAGCGACCGCGCTTCGTCCTGATCGAGCGCAGCAAAGACCGGAGAGGAGCGGATGAGTTCGAGCGCTTCTGGCAGTTGCATGGCCACATGAGTGAACAGGCCCGCTCGTGCCGCCACGGCAGGGGGAGCCAAAGAAAGCCCGGCGGCCCGGCTGTGGCGATAGACGAGATCGACGATCGCGTTTCTGGCCGCGACCCGGCCCTCGACATTGGCGACCCGGGCCCAGAGATCGAGCTCGACCGCTGCATCATCGATGTCGCGAATGACAATTAGCGGAGCGGGCTCGTCGAGAATCACATCACAACTGGAGAGCGCTGTTTGCATGACTGCCACGATGGCGGCGGGAGACGTCGTCGCGGCGATCCTGACCGTCACAGAGAGACCGTGGGACTCATCGGGGCTGCTGACATTGGTCAGCGCCAGTTTGGCCAGAACACTGTTCGGCAGCACGACGATATTGTGTCCAGCCGTCAGAAGATGGGTGGATTGCCAATTGGTCTCGACGACCCGTCCTTCAGTGCCGTCATCGAGCATGATCCAGTCTCCGAGACCATAGGGATGGCCGACCGTAAGGGCGATGCCAGAAAAGACGTCGCTTAGCGTCGTCTGAAGTGCGAGACCCAGGACAAGCGCGAGCGCGCCCGATGTGGCGATGAGCGTGCCCACCGGCACGGCAAAGACGAATGACAGGATCGATAGAGCCGTGCCGACATAGACGACGCCGACGACGACCTCTTGAATGAGGCGTGCTTCGCGCGGCCTCCGCTCGAACACGAGATAGAGGCGGACAATGCCGATCAGCGCCCAGGCGAGATGCACCCACCATAACAGCTTGGCTGTCGTTAGCACGGCGGCTGCGATCACTTCCCGGTTCGCAGTGTCCGGCGCGTAGGGAATGACGACATCTTCCAGGAGCAAAGCAGACATCGCGAGGAAGAAGCCAATCTGCACATACAGCCGCGTCGTCGAACGGCGACGCGGGATGATCCACCAGACCGCGATGCCCGCTATACCGAGCAGGGCAACGTGAAAGCCGGGCGCGTCCAATATAGTCATGGAGGTCGGGACCCTGGAGCGGCGCATGGGGCCACCCCCCTTGGCCGGGATTCAATGAGAGCGCCAAAGCCGCGATGGACCTCGAGGCGGTCGAACCGGAGTGGTTTCGCCCCTCCCCGATCTTGGGTCGAGCAGTGCCTCGGGTCGGATTGCCTCGTCGGTCCCATCGCGCACAGACTGTTCCTGGTCGACCGCGGCCGATACCGAAGGATTGCCGTCCTTCGTTCCATGGGTCGTTCGTTTGCTCACCGGGCTCTCCGATCGCCGCGCCCTGCATTGGGGCGCCGGGTGGCGTTCCCGGATGCCAACATTCGCTGTATCGGCTCCCGCTCGCGCCTCAGTTGACATCGATGTCGTCACGGATAGCCGGATCGGGATCGTAGACATTGACGCCGTTACCCCGCTGGTGGAACACGCCGACGCGGTCGCCCGGCGCGATGCCATTGAGCAGGAAAGGGTCGTCGAACCTGAAGGCTTCGCCGGACTGCAAGGTGAGCACACCGGTCCATGCATTGACGGACCTGACAACACCGGTTGTCTGCTCGGCATGGGCGGGAAGGATGCTGGCCAGAAGAAGGGCGGCAGAGCCCATCGAAATGATCCTGGTCATCGGGTTGTCCTCTGTTGGTGTCAGATCGACAGCAAGATTAATCAACAGATCGGGGAGATGCGCCTGGACCATCGTATAGATAATCTATATCGACCTGATATCACCCCTATGCCGCGATCTCGATCGTTTCGCTCGGCCGCTACGACAGCCTATTCAGCTCCATCAATCACAGAAAATCATAGCCCATCTTCGCCAGAAGCCGAGATATATCGCGTTGTAGAACCAGATTGTCAAACCTGCACCAATACACTGTCCCATCTATACTTCATGGCGACGGTATCACACGACATCCGCCGATAGATAGGTGGAGAGCCGTGTCAACCGGACGCGACGGGGATGGCGAGTGCAGAGGTTTTTCCGGTTTCTCTCTGCAGCCGACGAACTGGCAGGCGAGCGCCCAACCCGTCCGGCTCTCATCTCAACCGCAAGGAAGGCGCCGCGAGGCCGCGCCACGCGAAGCCAGGAAAGGGCGAGAGCCATGAAGATTGTCGTGATAGGCGGGACCGGCCTCATCGGGTCAAGACTTGTGGAGCTGCTGCGCCTGACCGACCACGAGGTCGTGCCGGCCTCGCCTACACTCGGCGTCGATACCGTGAGCGGGTCCGGCCTTGCCGATGCCCTTCGTGACGCGTCCGTCGTCGTCGACGTGTCGAACTCCCCATCGGAGGATCCCGAAACAGCTCTCGCCTTTTTCGAGGCATCGGGCCGCCATCTCCTCGCCGCTGAATCGGAGGCCGGCGTCCGCCATCACGTGGCGCTTTCGGCGGTCGGCACCGATCGACTGCCCGGCAGCGGCTATTTTCGCGCCAAGATGGCTCAGGAGCGCCTCGTCAGGGGCTCACAGAGGCCCTATACCATTCTGCGTTCCGCGCCGTTCTTCGAGTTCATCGGCGCAATCGTCGAAGCAGACCCGGAAGGCAGCGCGCTGCATGTCACGCCGGCATATGTTCAGCCAATCGCCGCCGGCGACGTCGCGGTCGCTCTGCGTGACATCGCGCTCGGCCGCCCCCAGAATCAGGAGCTCGAGGTGGTCGGACCAGACAGCTTCCGGCTCGACGAGCTCGCCGTGCAGATACTCACCGCCAATGAGGATCCGCGACCTGTCATTCCCGACCGCCAGGCCCCGTATTTCGGGGCCATTCTCGACGACGACTCCCTGATGCCCGGTGATCATCCACGCTTTGCCATGACGCGCTTCGAGGATTGGCTGCGTCTGTCGATCGCACAGAAGCTCACACCGGCATTCTAGCGACGAACAATCCTGTCAGTCGCTGGTCCGGTCTGCACCAGCCGACCGGAGCCAATCGGAATCGGCACCAGACTGTGAGCGCGAGGCAGTGGACTTGAAGTGCACCGCCTCGCTATTCGGCCGGTCTTCGGATAGCGATGACCGGTCCGCGATTGCCAAGCCCCGCAGGGCCACCGGAGTGAGCGGACGGCGGCGGGAGGGCGAAGCGCTACTTCGGCTCCGGCGACATTCCCGCGTCGTCATCCCTGACACTGACGACAATCACAGGGAAACAACCCCCGCGACGTCCACCAGGGACGCGACCATACCGGCCCGGCCAGCGTCGTCGTTCGAGCCCGCGGACATGTTGCTGCAGCCCGGTCCTCGCTGCTCCGACGAGCGAGCCGAGCGCCGGTGCTGCAACCATTGAGCGCCCACCCGCGGAACGACTAAGCGCCGATGCTGCGACCTGGATCAAGTTGCCGAGGTCGTGCAGGTCGCCGGTCGAGTTCAGTCCATCTTCCAGCAATGGTGATCCTCGGGCAGTTGCCGCCGCCGCTCCGTGGCGATTGCGCCTGGCGCGCTGCCCCCTCGCGGAACATTCTGAATTCTCCTCTGCGTCTCCGATCGCGCGTTCACCGAGGCGATTGATCTCGTGCGTCTGAAATCGACCGGGCATTAGGCGAGGACCGACAAGACGTCGGGATGGTCATGCCGATCGATCGGATTGGCGTGACCTGCACCCGGCCGCACGTCGCCATCCTCTGCCAGGCATCAGCCCAACCGCTCGACAGTCAGCCCGCGCCTCCGCGGCCGGTCGACCGCGCCTGGTCGCGAGGTCCGACTAGACCTTGGCATGGCGGTGGCTGTCCGTTCGCCCAATGGTTGCAACGCCAGCCCCGAGCGCATTGTCGAACCCGTCGGCCATCCCGGCCATGGAGGTAGCAATGCACTCGATCCTACGAACCCTGCTGCTCGGCACGTCGTTCGCGCTTGCAGCCAGCGCCGCGGCGAGAGCCGCCGAGTCGAAACCGACGATCATCCTGGTACATGGCGCATTCGCCGAGTCCTCCAGTTGGGACGGCGTCCTCGCCCAGCTTGGCCGCGACGGTTATCACGCGATTGCCGCGGCCAATCCGCTGCGCGGCGTGAAGTCCGACGCCCAATCGGTTTCGTCCCTGATCGCGTCGACCGAAGGGCCAATCGTCCTCGTCGGCCATTCCTATGGCGGCCCTGTCATCACCGAGGCGGCCAACGGGAAGAGCAAGGTGAAGGCGCTCGTCTATGTCGCCGCCTTCGCCCCGGAACCCGGCGAATCCAGCGCGTCGCTGTCCGTCAAGTTTCCCGGCAGCACACTCGACAAAGCCTTGCTCTCCGTGCCGCTGCCCGAGGGTGGACAGGACCTCTATATCCGGCCCGAGAAGTTCCGGGCTCAGTTCGCAGCCGATCTCCCTGCAGCCGAGGTTCGGCTGATGGCAGCGACGCAGCGGCCGATCAAAGCCGCAGCGCTTGCGGAGCCCTCCGGCGCCGCCAGTTGGAAGACCATCCCCTCCTACGTGATCTACGGCTCGGACGATCGCAACATTCCGGCCGCGGTCATGAAGTTCATGGCCGAGCGCGCCCATGCCGTGAAGACGGTCGAGATCGACGGCGCTTCCCACGCCCTGATGGTCTCGCATCCCCGCGAAGTCGCCTCGCTCATTGAGGACGCCGCCAAGGCGCGCTGATGCGACAGCACGCCTCCCTGCCTTCCTCCAAATCCTAACCAGAACAAGGAGATCGACATGAAGATCGTCATCATCGGCGGCACTGGCCTTGTCGGCTCGAAGACCACCGAACGGCTGCGCAAGAAGGGCCACGACGTGTTGCCCGCCTCTCCGAACAGCGGCGTCAATACGCTGACCGGTGAAGGGCTCGCGGCAGCGCTCGCGGCCGCGGACATTGTCATCGACCTCGCAAACTCGCCGTCCTTCGAGGACAAGGCCGTGCTCGAGTTCTTCCAGACGGCTGGCCGCAACCTCCTCTCGGCCGAGACCGAAGCCGGCGTGAAGCATCACATCGCGCTTTCGGTCGTCGGCGCCGAACGACTTCCCGATAGCGGTTATCTGCGCGCGAAGGTGGCGCAGGAAAAGCTGATCCGGCAGTCGGGTCTGCCCTTCACGATCGTTCACTCGACGCAGTTCTTCGAGTTTCTTGGCGCGATCGCCCAGTCGGGGACGGTCGGCGATACGGCCACCGTTCCCTCGGCGCTGTTCCAGCCGATCGCCTCCGACGACGTCGCCGATGTGATGGCCGATGTTGCGCTCGCGCCGCCGGTCAACGGCGTGATCGAGATCGGCGGGCCGGAAGCCGTGCGTATGAGCGACCTTGTGGCCCGGTTCCTGAAAGCGACTGGTGATCCGCGTCAGGTCATCGCCGATCCCCACGCCCGCTATTTCGGCACCGAGCTCGACGACCGCTCGCTCGTGCCCGGCGCCGGCGCGCGGCTCGGGTCGATCCGCTTCGAGGACTGGTTCCGCCTATCCGCCACGACGCGGCGCTAGCGCGCAGAGCGAGGTAGCGCGGCCCCTACTGTGCGCGGCCTCGCATCCGAAGGAGACAAACCATGACAACCAGCATCCCTGCCGTCGACGTCTCGAGACGAGAGGTCCTCACAGGCGCTCTTGCCGCGGCACTCGCGGCATCTCTGCCAACACCCGCTTCGGCAGCGGCCGACGGGACCTTCAATACCCACGAAACATCAGGAGAGACGAAAATGGACACGATCACCACGAAAGACGGCACCAGAATCTTCTACAAGGACTGGGGTAGCGGCCCCGTCGTTACCTTCGCCCATGGCTGGCCGCTCAACGCCGACGCCTGGGACGGCCAGATGCTGTTCCTCGCCCAGAATGGCTTCAGGGTCATCGCGCATGACCGTCGCGGCCATGGCCGATCCGAGCAGGCCTCCTCAGGCAACGACATGGACACCTACGCCGACGATTTCGCCGCCCTGGCCGAGGCGCTCGATCTGCGGGACATCGTCATGGTCGGTCATTCCACCGGCGGCGGCGAGGTGGCACGCTATATCGGCCGGCATGGAACCAGGCGCGTCGCCAAGGCCGTGCTGATCAGTGCCGTTCCACCGATCATGATCAAGACCGCAGCCAATCCCGAGGGTCTGCCGAAAGACGTCTTCGACACGATCCGCGCCGGCGTCTCCAGCAACCGCTCGCAATTCTACCGGGAGTTCGGCGTCGCCTTCTATAGTGCGAACCGTCCCGGCGCCACGATCCCCCAATCCATCCTCGATCAGTTCTGGCTCTGGTGCATGCAGGTCGGAATCAAGAACGCCTATGAGTGCGTGAAGGCATTCTCGGAGACCGACTTCACCGCCGATCTCGCGAAATTCGACGTGCCCACACTGATCATGCACGGCGAGGACGACCAGATCGTCCCGATCGATGATGCAGGCCGGAAATCCGCCAAGCTCATCCGCGGCGCCAAGGCGATCTTCTATCCAGGCGCGCCACACGGCCTCACCGCCACGCACCGAGACCAGATCAACGCTGATCTACTCGCCTTCATCAAGGTCTAGCGCCCGATCGCGGCCGACGGCCGCGATCTCCCGCGCCTCCCCGCAAAAATGGAACCGATCATGAGAAAAGCCCTCATCATTCCTGCAGCTTTCGCCTTGCTCGCGGTATTGCCCGCATCGGCAAACGAAGCCCACGGCGACAAGGTTACGCTGGTCTACGACCAGAAGCTCCCCAATGCCCCCGGCAAGAGCATGCGCGTCGTTCTGGTGGAATACGCGCCAGGCGGTACGTCGTCCGGCCACACGCACCCCAACTCCGCCTTCATCTACGCACGCGTTCTGGATGGCGCCATCCGCAGCAAGGTGAACAACGGGCCGGTCACGACCTACAGCGCCGGCGAGGCCTTCTCGGAATTCCCCGGCGATCGCCACGGTGTCAGCGAGAACGCCAGCAAGACCGAGCCGGCCAAACTGCTGGCGGTCTTCGTGGTCGATACCGACGAGACCGAACTCACTACACCCTTTGACGAATGAAGCGCCCCGCAGTCGCCGCCGACGCCGTCCTCAACGGCGGCATTGGCGGCGACGCTCGCCAGCAGAGATGATGATGAAACTCTATTATAGCCCCCTCGCCTGCAGCCTCGCCGATCACATCGCCCTGCTCGAAGCAGGCGTCGTCTTCGAGCGCGAACGCGTCGATCTCGCGACGAAGCGAACCGCATCCGGTATCAATCTCGCCACGATCACGCCGAAGGCCTATGTCCCGGTGCTTGTCCTCGACAGTGGGCGAGGTGCTGACGGAGAATATCGCGATCCTCGACTGGCTCGCGGCCGAATACCCCGTTCTCGGCGTTGCCGGCCCGCTCGGTCGAACGCGCCTGATCGAGGCGCTCGCATTCGTCTCCACCGAGATCCACCGGAGCTTCAAGCCGATGTGGCACGCTGCGACGGACGCCGAACGGTCGCGCGCCAGCGCCCAAATCTCGGCACTTCTCAATCAGATCTCCGACACCCTCGCCGGCGCCTATCTCTTCGGCGATCGACCAAGCGTCGCCGATTTCTACCTCTTCGTCATGCTGCTTTGGGCAAAGCGGTTCGATGTGGAGACCCCCGGGCGCCTGACGTCGCTCCGTGAACGCCTCATCCGCCGGCCTGCGGTCGAGGCCGCGCTGCGGCATGAAGGTCTTCTCGCTGCGCTTGTCGAATGACGCCGCCAATCGGCGGAGCCTGCTGCAGCCAATTTCGATAGCAAGGATGACATCATGTCCGACATGGATGGCAAAGTCGTACTCATCACGGGAGGCAGCTCCGGCATCGGCCGTGCCACGGCCCTCCATCTCGCCGGCATGGGCGCGCAGGTCGCCGTGACCGGACGTCGGCGAAGTGCGCTCGACGCTTTGGTTGCGGGCAATCCCAACCTGATGGCGATCGTGGCCGACACTGGCATCCCGGACGACGCGGCACATACAATCGACGCTGTCGTCGGCAAGTGGCGCCGCCTGGATGTCCTGATCAACAATGCCGGCGCCGGTGCGCTGCTGCCTCTGCACGAAGTGACGGCCAGCAGAATCTCCGACATTCTGGCCGTAAATGTCATCGGTCCGAGTTTGCTGGCGAAGGTAGCGCTTCCGCATCTGACGGAGACCCAAGGCTCCGTCATCAATGTTTCGAGCACATTCGGCCACAAGGCCGGCACCGGCCTCTCGCACTATGCGGCCAGCAAAGCGGCGCTCGAGCACCTGACCCGCTGCTGGGCGCTCGAACTGGCACCGCTCGGTATCCGGGTCAATGCCGTTGCCGCAGGCCCGACGGCGTCCGGAGCGCTAACCGGTATGATGGGGCTCTCCCCGGAGCACGCCGCCGTCATCGAAGAGGCAGAACGGGAGCAGATTCCTTTGAAGCGCCGCGGTACGCCGGACGATATCGCTGCGTGGATCAGCCATTTGGTTGGCCCCGCAGGAGCGTGGGTCACCGGACAGGTCATCTCCGTCGACGGTGGGCTTGGCCTCACCTGAATGCTGGAGCTCTGGCCGGCAACGCGCAGGGCCGTGTGATGGAACCGGCCAACAGGACGTCTCGTCGGCGCCTTGTGGGGTCCCTGCCATTGCAGGATTGAGGGTCTCCGAGCGCCGCGTCCGCTTGTCTCGCCCTCAAGCACTTCAGGTGGAATGTGGCAGTGTCTGCCAGGCGCGGATGAGTTCGCCGAGCGAGGCCACCTCCATCTTCCGCATGACATTGCCGCGATGAAGCTTGACCGTCACCTCGCTGATGCCAAGGTCGAAGGCGATCTGTTTGTTGACACGGCCACGCGCCACGAAATCGAGCACCTCGCGTTCGCGCGGCGTGAGCGTCGCCAGTCGCTCGATATTGCGCCGGGCGACCAACGCCTCCATGCGCCTTTGCTCGTCGAGAGCGATTGCCGCGACCACGGCGTCGAGCAGCGTCTGGTCGCGGACCGGTTTCGTCAGGAAGTCGACGGCGCCGCCCTTCATCGCCTGGACGGTCATCGGAATATCGCCATGCCCGGTCAGGAATATGACCGGCTTCGGATTCCCGTCGCGCACCAGTTGGTTCTGAAGGTCGAGGCCACTCGAACCCGGCATGCGCACGTCGAGGATCAGGCAGCCGGGTCGGGCGAGTATGTCTGTCTCGAGCAGTTCTCGTGTCGACGCAAAGGCGGCAGTCTCGTAGCCCGCCGATGCGAGGAGCTCCTCAAGAGCTTGGCGGACGGCAGCATCATCATCGACGATCGTGACGAGTGGCTCATGCGTCTCGCTCGGCCGAGACGTTGCCTGCCCGCTGGTTCGCGGCGGGAGTGCCTGGTCATTCCTCATGCTCACCCTCCAGTTCTTGTTGCTCCAGAGCCTTGGCGATCGCATCAAGCAGGGCCACGACATCGAACGGTTTGCGAAAGACGGCACCCAGGCGCGGCGCTCGCTCTCGGTCGGCGATCTCATGACGGCCCGTTATGAGAAAGACGGGAAGATCCGGACGCGTGCGCTTGACCACCTCGCGGAGCTCGAGCCCGTCCATCCCCGGCATGCCGATGTCGGTGATGACGAGATCGAGATCGGAGACGCCGTGATTCAGCAGGTGTCGGGCGCTGGCAAAGCCCACAAAACCATATCCGGACGACTCAAGCAGATTCTCAAGCGATCCGATCACCGAGGGATCGTCGTCGACAACGGCCACGACCGCTTTGCGCCTACCCATCCCGGTCTTCTCCTATGCGCCGGGACTTCGCGATCGGGATGTCTAGCCGCCCTGCGATGCGCACGAGATCGGCGAAGGACGCAGCCATCATCTTCTGCATGACATTTCGCCTGTGGAACTCGAGCGTCGCCTCGCTGATCCCCAGTTCCGCCGCCGCCTGCTTGTTCAGCAGCCCGCCGACCACCAGTTGCAGCACCTGACGTTCCCGCGGCGTCAACGCGTCGAGGCGCTGCCGCAAGCCGCTCAGTTCGGCCCTGTCGGCCCGTTGCCTTCGATCCTCGCCGATCGCCGTTGCCACGGCCGTCATCAGCTCGGCATCGCTGAAGGGCTTGGTCAGAAAGTCGACTGCGCCCCGTTTGATCGCGCGCACGGAGGAAGGAATGTCGCCATGTCCGGTAATGAAGACAATCGGCGGATGATCTTCGCCGGCAATTTGCTGCTGCAGGTCGAGCCCGTTAATATCGGGCAGTTCGACGTCGAGGATCAGGCATGCCGGGCGAGCCGGCTTCTCTGCAGCAATATAAGCTCTGGCCGACTCGAATCCGACGGAATCGGTGCCATGGGATGCAAGCAACTCCCCAAGAGCCTCCCGGATCGCGGCATCGTCATCGACGATGAAAACAATATGGTCGGCTGATGTCATGATGAGGTCTTCGAGGTGGGTGCGGCAGTTCGCGGCTCCTGCCGATCGTTCCCCGCACGCCAGGCCAATACTCCGCTCATGACTGATCTCCTACCACACGGACTGACGGAGCTCAGACGGCTCAAGCGACTCACCTTGCGGCCGACCGGGAATGCCGGCTCCGTCATGTGCTGGCGAGTCTAGTTCCGATCGATCATGGCCGCATCTGCGGGAAATCCATGGGTTCCTGCCGCAGCCACACGATCGCGCGCCCGGCCGGTCCGAGACGGCCGCTCGGGTCAACCGGCAGCACGGGTGATCCTCCGAAGCGACCTCCGGATGCCGGGGGACCCAAGGATTTCCATGGGATGACAGCCCCTTCATCGGATTGTACCTTTCAAGCAGGCAGGGGTGCGAGGCCAGTCGACCGCGGGCAGGTCGGAGCGAACACATTGGCGGCACTCCCCGAGGGAACGGCCCATGACAAGCATGGCTGGTGCATCTGACGCCGAGATCCTGCAAGCAGCGAGGATCGTCGAAGGCGTGGTCGGAAACGCCTGGGCGACCGATCCTCATGGCCGCTTCATCTATGTGACGCCGGCTGCTCTGGACTATCTCGACCTCACGCTCGCGACGTTGAACGAGCCCCCGGATGGAGCCAGCTTCGGGTGGAAGCACGTCATCCACCCCGACGACTATCTCGCCGCCGCCGCCGCATGGCGCCATGCCCTCCAGACCGGCGAGCGCTATGTTTGCGAACATCGCATGCTGCGGCCGACCGGCTCCTATGTCTGGTCGAAGAGTTCCGGCCAGCCGCTCCGTGACGGCAGCGCCCGGATCATCGGATGGTATGGGACGGTACTCGACGGCAATGCGGCGGGCGACGTGGTCAGGCCGGCCAACGGCACCTCCGCGCCGCGCACGAATACAGCGCCGGACATGGCGCTCGTTCATCCCCACGACCGATCGTCGGTCGACCAGGCTTCGGCACGAGCCTTCTTCCACGGCGTTCCGCAGGTCACGTCCTATCGGCAACGGCAGCCCGATGGCAGCTACCGCTGGACCGAATTGCGTATCGAGCCGCCATATGGCGCGAGCGTCGAGCCGGGCGTCGCGGTGGCGATGCAGGACCAGCCTTGGACCACCGCGCCGTCGATCGGCGAAACGGCGGAAGCCGTGCGCGCGGCGCGGATCATCGAGAACCTCTATGGCGGCGCCTGGGCGCTGGATGCGCGTGGCCTGTTCACCTACGCGACCCCCACGACTCAGACGTCCATCGGCATGACGCTCGACGATCTCAATCGATCGACGGGCGGAGCTGACTTCATTGACGGTGGAGAGCAGGGCTGGAAGCGGACCGTCCATCCGGATGACTATGAGCAGATGGCAACCGAATTTCGCCACGGGCTCCGGACGGGAACGGCGTGGAATGTGGAATACCGCATCCTGCGCGCCAATGGCGACTATGTCTGGCATCGCGTCGGCGCTCGTCCGACACATGACAGCCAGGGACGGCTCACGGGCTGGTATGGCATCTCGCTCGATATCGATGTCTACAAGCGGACCGAAGCCGCTTTGCGCGAACGCGAACGCGAGCTGTCACAGCTCGTCAACATGGTTCCGAGCCATTTGTGGTGCCTGACGGCCGAGGGCGAGCCGACTTTTCTCAACCAGCGCATGATCGACTATCTCGGAATGACGCTGGAGGATTTCGGCCCGTCGGGCCGGGCGCGGCTCGACGCTCTGATCGCAGCAGCGCATCCCGAGGATGCTCCGGCGCTCCGCGATGCGTTGATGCACAGCTTGATGTCCGGCGAGCCATTCTCCCTGCGCTATCGCTTGCGTCGCGCCGACGGAGTCTATCGATGGATGTCCAGTCGCGCCGAGCCGTTGCGTGATCAGGCAGGCAATATCGTACAATGGTACGCTCTCTGCCACGACATTGATGATCAAATGAAGGCGGAGCAGGCGCTGCAACGCAGCGAGCGTGAGCTCTCCCAGCTCGTCTACATGATACCGAGCCATGTCTGGCGCCTGGACCAGCGGGGCGAACCGAACTTCTTCAATCGGCGCATGATCGATTTCATTGGCCTGGATGTGGATGATCTCGACCGGCCAAATGACGGTCGACTGTCCGAACTGATCGGCGTCATCGTCCATCCCGACGATGTCGAGCGGGTGAGTGCGGCGCTCCGCGACTCGCTGGCGAATGGCGAGACCTTCTCGCTGAACTGCCGCCTGCGGCGCTCCGATGGCCAATATCGCTGGATGTCAAGCCGCGCGGAGCCGCTACGCGACGAGGCCGGGCATATCGTCCAGTGGTACGGCCTTTCTCACGACATCGACGACCAGATCCGTGCGGAGGAGTCGATCCGTCTTGGGAAGCGCGAGCTCCAGCATCTGATTGATACAGTGCCGGTCCAGATCTGGTGCGTCACACCGGGAGGTGAGCCCGCCTATATCAACAAGACCATGGCGAACTATATCGGCCTCAAGCTCGGCGACTTCGAGGCCGAAGGCGGACTGCCGAGCGCGATCGACAAGATTGTGCATCCGGAGGACAGGGAGGCCCTGTTCGGCGCACTCAGCCATTCCTTCGCCACTGGCGAGCCGTTCGAGCTGAAGTTTCGCAACTTGCGGTGGGACGGAACCTATCGCTGGACAGAGGGGCGTGCGGAGCCGCTTCGCGACGAAACAGGCCGCATCATCCGCTGGTACGGGGCCAATGTCGACATCGACGACATGGTGGCCACAGAGCTGGCGCTCCGTCGACGGGAAGGAGAGCTTTCGCATCTGATCAATATGGTGCCGAGCTATCTCTGGCGGCTGACGGCCGGCGGCAAGCCAAACTTCTTCAATCGACGCCTCGCAGAGTTTTTGGGCTACGACGTGTCCGACGCCGATCAGCCACAAACCGATCGACTCGCCGGGCTCATCGAAAACTCGGTTCACTCTGACGACGCTGCCAAGGTCAGCGCGGCGTTCGAGCACTCAATTGCGGCCGGCGAGCGCTTCTCGATGAAATTCCGGCTGCGCCGTGCGGACGGCGTCTACCGGTGGATGGACGCGGGCGCCGATCCACTGCGCGACGAACGCGGCGACATCGTCCAGTGGTTCGGTTTCTGCCACGATATCGACGAACAGACGCGTCTCTACAGCGACGTTGCGGAGCGTGAGGCTCGGATACGGCGACTGGTCGATTCCGACATCATCGGCATCGTGATTTGGGATCTGGATGGAACGCTCATCGATGCCAACGATGCCTTTCTCAAGATGGTTCGCTACGACCGCGAGGACGTGGAGCGCGGGATAAACTGGTTCGATATGACTCCGCCCGATTGGCAAGAGGTTCACGCCCAGGAAGAGGCCGAAGAACTCGCGAGGACGGGCAAGATGCTGGCTCGCGAGAAGGAGTACTTCCGAAAGGATGGGACGCGCGTTCCCGTCCTGATCGGCGCGGCGTGCTTCGAAGGGCAGTCCCAGCGGGGCGTCGCCTATATCCTGGACCTGACGGAACGAAAGCGCGCAGAAGAGGCACTGCACCAGAGCAAGCAGCAGCTTGAGCAGATGATCGACACGCTGCCGATCAACATTCTCAGTTTTGCCCCCTCGGGCCGGCTCACCTATGCCAGCCGACGCTATCACGACACGGTCGGAGCGCCCCGCGTGGAGGACTTCGAGGCGCTCGCCCGGGAGATAGCGCACCCTGAAGACCTGCCGGTCATGCTGCGCAGAGCCTTGAGCGGCTTTGCGACGGGCGAGCCTTTCGTCAATCGCTTTCGCCGGTTGTGCAGCGACGGTCTCTACCGATGGATCGAAGCGCGAGCGCAAGCCTTGCGAGATCCAGCCGGCGCGATCGTGCAGTGGTACATCGTTTCCATCGACATCGAGGACGAGATGCGCGCACAGGAGGCGCTTCGTGAACGCGAGCGTTTCCTTTGGCAACTCGTCGAGACGCTGCCAGCCATGATCGATTGCGCAGCACCCAACGGCGAACCCGTCTATCGAAGCCAGCAATTGCGCGAATTCCTCGGCTACAATCTCGAGGAACTCGACGGAACGGGCAAATCCCGCCTGGCCGGCACGCTCGAAGCCGGCGTGCATCCCGACGACCTTGCCGGCGTCAAGGAGCGCTACGCCCAATCACTGACGACCGGCGAACCCTATGCGCGCAGGCATCGTCTGCGCCGCTTCGACGGCGTCTATCGCTGGGTCGAGACGCGGGCCGGTCCGATGCGCGACGCCGCGGGGACCATCGTGCAGTGGAACGTCATCTGCCTCGACATCGACAGCGAGGTCCACGCCGAGGAAGCGCTCCGCCTTGCCCGCGAGCGATTGTCCCGCGCCAGCCAGGCCGCCAGCCTGGCCGAGCTTTCGGCCTCGATCGCGCATGAAGTGAACCAGCCGCTTGCGGCGATCATTGCTAATTCGCATGCCTGCCACCGCTGGCTGACCGGCACGCCGCCCAACATCGAACGCGCGGTCACTACGGCGGAACGGATCATTCGCGATGCCAATCGGGCCGCGGACATTGTGAGCCGCATCCGGGCGCTGTTCAGGCAATCGAGCGTCGTCAGACATCCGACAGCGTTCGACGGCTTCATCCGGGAAGCCTGCAATCTGATGTCCGAGGAGGCGATGCGCAGCCGTATCCGCATCGACATCGAAGTCGATGCCGGGCTTCCGCCGGTGGCCCTCGACCGTGTCCAGTTGCAGCAGGTCGTGATCAATTTGATCCGCAATGCTATCGAGGCAATGGAAACCGTAGACGGCAAGCGCGCGCTCGGCATTCGCGCGCGCCGAGTCGGCGAACAGGTTTACACCGAGATCAGCGATCTCGGCCCCGGGCTTGCTGATCCGGAGAAGGTCTTCGAGCCCTTCTACACCACGAAGTCGAGCGGAATGGGCATGGGCCTCGCGATCTGCCGTTCGATCGTCGAGGCACATGGCGGAAGGCTATGGGTCGAACCCAACACGCCGATCGGAGCGAAATTCGTCTTCGTATTGCCGGTCGAGCCGGTGCCGGCCAGCACAGAGCAGCGCCAAGAGTCGCACGTCGGCGGCGGCCCGGATGATGGTTACTCGTCGAACGGGCCGACGCCCAATCCCCAAAGCAAGCCGGCATGAGCGCATCTTTGGACCAATCCCTCTCGCTGCATTCTGCAATTTTCGGCACGCGTTCAGCCCGCCAGCGACAGGCAATAGTGGGAAACTCCCGACACGCTGATGCGCGCAAGCGGCCCAATCCGGGCTCGTCCGGCGTCATCCGGCTAGTCCCGGCTAATACCGCTAAGCTCCGGCAGATATTGGATGGGTCTCCACCGCTGTCGCAGACCGGACACCCATCGAATCCCTCGCCGCCCGCACGGACCGCCTTCAGCACTGACGGGTTCCGAGGGAACGCGACGCCAGGCCATGGCTTGTTGAGGCCGACATCTATTCTTGTCGAGGCGAGACAAGTTTATGAATTCGGCGGCGCCATCATGCCGCGCTTTCTTCACCGCTGAACTTTCTTTCGTACCGCCAAGCTTTCCTGCTAATCTGGCGATGGTTCCGAACGTCATGACGATGCCTCATGACAGCAAACATTATCGGAGGACGCCAATGTACGGCCGGCTGAACATCAAGAGCCCGCACGGTTTGGCACTTTTTCTGCTTGCCGCCACATCCTTGACGACGATGTCGTCGATCGGGCGCGCGGCCGAGACTCCACCGCCGCCCGCGGCGCAGACGGCGCCGGCAGTTCCAACCGCGCCGCCCGTCGACGCGGCACCGGCCGACCAGGCCGCCGCTGCGGCGCCCGCAGCCGACCTTTTCACCCAGGCGGAGCTGCGCAAGCTGCTCGCGCCCTTCGCGCTCTATCCCGACGCGCTGCTGGCGCAATTGCTGCCCGCCTGCGCCTATCCAGTCGACATCGTCCAGGCCGCGCGCTGGATCGACAAGAACAAGGCGGCCGTCGCCAAGGGCGATTTCTCCAGCGCCGACACGCAGAACTGGGATCCCTCGGTCAAGGCGCTCGTGCGCTTCCCCGACATCATCGCCAAGCTGAACGACGATCTGGACCTGACGACCGATCTCGGCGACGCCTTCGTCAACCAGCCGGAAGACGTGGCGAGCATGATCCAGGACCTGCGCCGCGAGGCGCAGAAGGCGGGCAGCCTCAAGACGACCAAGCAGCAGAAAGTCAGCGTCCAGGATCAGGGCGGGACGAATTACGTCGTCATCGAGCCGGCTGATCCGGGCGTGATCTACGTACCCGTCTACGATCCGGCCACGGTCTATTACGACAGTGGCGACGCGCTCGCGGCCGGCGTGATCGGCTTCGGCGTCGGGGTCGCCGTCGGCGCCATCGTCAACAATCCCTGGGACTGGAATCGCGGCTGGGTCTATCCGCCGCGCTGGGCCGGCTATCCCGGTTATCGCCCGGGCTATGGCGGCGGCAACGTGAATATCGGCAACGAGATCAATATAGGCAGCGGCAATACGCGGCCCTGGCGGCCGGACAATGACCGCTATCGTCCCGGACAGGGCAGCAAGCCCGCGCTCGCCAACCGGCCGTCCGGTTCACGGACCAGCAATGCCGCCCGTCCCGGCGCCGCAGGCCGTCCGGACGGGTCGGTGCCGCGGATCGGCGGTGGCGAGGGCGGCGCGAAGCTCGGCGCGGCCGGCGCCGGCGCCAAGGTCGGCGGCGGCGAGGCCCGTGCGCGCGCCGAGGCCGGCGCGGGCAATCGCCAGGCCACGAGCGGCAAGGTGACGACCAAGAAGCAGGCCGCCGCGCCGAAAAAGCAGGCTGCCGCAGCCAAGAAGAGCGCCGCCCCGGCCAAGCGACCGGCGGCTCAGCAGCGTCCGGCGCGCGACACCGCCTTCAGCGGCGCCGATTATGGTGGTCGCGCCTCCGGGGCGATGTCGAACCGCGGCGCGGCGAGCCGGCAATCGATCTCGCGGCCTCAAGGCGGCAACAGGCCCGCCGTGAACCGCGGCGGTGGCGGCCGGCAGATGGGCGGCGGTGGTGGCGGCGGACGCAGGCGTTGAGGAGAATGGCCATGATGAATGATCGCACTTCGCTTCTCGGCGCCCTTATCGCGGCGGGACTTTCGCTCGCCGCCTTCCCTGCCCTGGCGCAGCAGGTCTTCCCAACACCCGAGGCGGCCTCCGCCGCGCTGGTCGAGGCGGCCAAGGCGCCCGGCAACCATCTGCTCGACAAGATCTTCGGGCCGGGCGGCGAAGACCTGCTCTCCTCCGGCGATCCCGCCGTCGACAGTGACCGCCTCTCGGCCTTTCTCGATCTCGCCTCCAGGGGCATGGCCGTGATCGACGGCAAGGACGGGGAGAAGCTGCTGACCTACGGGCAGAACCAGTGGTCGTTCCCGATCCCGCTCAAATCGGGGCCGTCGGGCTGGACCTTCGATCTCGCCGCCGGCCGGCAGGCCGTCACGGACCGGGAAATCGGCCGCAACGAACTGCTGACCATTGCCGCCTGCGCGGATTATGTCGCCGCGCAGAACGAGTATTTCGGTTCCCTCCATGATGACGAGCCGGTGCAGCAATACGCTCAGCACTTTATCAGCACGCCCGGGCTGCATGACGGCCTGTTCTGGGAGCCAGAGACGCAGGCCGATCGCAGTCCGCTCGGCGACAGGATCGCGGCCGCGACGGTCAGGACCGGCGAGGCCGAGGGCGCGCCGCGTTCCTATCAGGGCTATTTCTATCGCATCCTGACGCGCCAGGGGCCGGAGGCGCCCGGCGGCGCCTATGACTACATGGTGAACGGCCGCCTGCTCGCCGGCTATGCGCTCGTCGCTTATCCGGAGAAATGGGGCGAGACCGGTATCATGACGTTCCTGTGCGACCAGCGCGGCAATGTCTATGAGCGCAATCTCGGCCCTTCAACGGCCAAGACGGCTGCGGCGATCCGGGCCTTCAATCCCGGCCCCGACTGGCAGGTCGTGCCGGAATAGGCACGCTGCCGGCCGGAAACACCGCGCTCAGACCTGCAGGCGCCGGAGCAGCATGTCGAAATCATCGGGCTCCCGTTCGAGGGCGCCCATCGTCCATGGCAGCAACGGCCGGCCGGCGGCGCCGGCCTGGCGCGCATCGCTCGGGCTGAAGCCGAACACGTTCTTGAACGAACGGCTGAAGCTCGAAAGATCCCGGAAGGCGAGCGCCTGCGCGACGCTGGAAACCGTCCGCGTTGGATCGGGCTCCGACAGCGCCGCAAGCGCTGCAAGCAGGCGCTGGCGCTGGATATAGGCGGCCACGCCGCCCAGATCCTCGAACAGCCGATAGAGCCGGGAACGCGAAATGCCCACAGCCCGGCAGAGACCGTCCGGAGAAAGATCGGGAGCGCCGAGATTCTGGCGGATATAGCGGCGGATGCGCGCGCGCAGCGTCATGTCGATCGTCCGCTCCGCCTCGGCAAGCGCGTCCGGATTCGACGCGGCGAGGGCTGCGAGCAAGACCCGCGTCGCCTCGGTCACCGCGCCCCGCTCCGCCGCCGTCACGCGCGGCAGGTTGCGGGCGAGGATCTGCATATAATCCGCGACGATGCGGGCGAGCCCGCTATCGGGAACATCGGCGGGTAGGGAATCAAGGGCCTGCTCGAGACCGGGGAACAGATCCCGGCACACATAGAGCAGCAGCATTTCCGGGTCTTCGCTGACATGGTCGAACGGCAGGCCGAGGGGCCGCATCCGCAGCGTCCAGGACCCCGCCCCGCCTGCAGTCGATTCGGATCGGCCCGTCAGCAACAGGCACCAATGGTCGACCGGGTCTTTCTGGCGGTTCTGGTAGCGGCGCAGATAGCCCTGGCCGGGCAGCTCCGCGCGCATGAAGGCCATGCTCTGCAGGTCCCAGATCGTCAGGTCGGCGGCAAAGCCGCTCTCCGGCGCCGAGACGAGCGAAATATCCGCCGCGCCGCCGACAAAGGTGCGCCAGGCATCGAACTGATCGTGCTTCGGAATGGCGGACGAATTGAAGCGAATCGGATTGAGCGGCCGTGCCGCGTCGGCAGTCATGAAAGGACTTCCCCAACCTCCTCGCGGGTTGGAAACCTGTCCGGATTCCGCCCGCCATCATCACGCCCTGACGGCGAACGCCGCATACTGCCCGCCGTGGTGATGAGCCGGAGATTATGGCCGTTTTGGGCCGCCGTTCCGTTTGCGGCATCCGTATGCGTCAGGGAGACGACGATCAGCCGGCAAAAGCGTCAGTGGCCCTCGCCGATCCGCGCCTCGAGGATCAGCTTCACCACCAGCGTAACGAGCGCCACCAGCGTCAGCACCGAGGCAGCCGCGAAGGCGCCGGCGGTGTTGTAATCGTGATAGAGCAGCTCGATCTGCAGCGGCAACGTGTTGGTCTCGCCGCGAATGCTGCCGGAGACGATCGAGACGGCGCCGAACTCGCCCAGCACGCGGGCATTGCAGAGCACGATGCCGTAGAGCAGGCCCCAGCGAATATTGGGCAGCGTCACGCGGAAGAAGATCTGCCGTCCATGCGCGCCGAGCGTCGCCGCGACCTCCTCATCGTCATTGCCCTGCAGCGTCATCAGCGGGATCAATTCGCGCGCGACGAAGGGCGCGGTGACGAACATCGAGGCCAGCACGATGCCCGGAAGGGCGAACATGATCTTCAGATCATGCGCGTCGAGGAACGGGCCGAGCAGCCCCTGCCCGCCATAGACGAACAGATAGGCAATGCCGGCGACGATCGGCGAGACCGAGAAGGGCAGTTCGACGATGGCGAGCAGCAGCTTGCGTCCGGGGAAGCGGAACTTGGCGATTGCCCAGGCGGCGGCGATGCCGAACAGCGTATTGATCGGCACCACGATCAGCGCCGTGACGAGGCTGAGCCCGATCGCGGCGCGGGTATCGGAGGTCGACAGCGAGCCCAAGAACGCGCCGAACCCCTGGCTGCCGGCCTGGATCAGGATGACGCCGACCGGTGCGATGATGACGATCGCCGTCAAGAGCAGGACGATGCCGATGATCAGGCGGCGGCCATCGACGAGGCGCCGCGCCGGTCCGGCGCTCGGCGGGGAATGGGCCACCATGCTCATCGGCGATCGCCCTCATGGCGGCGCGCATAGGCCTGCAGCGCATTGGTGACGACGAGCATGATGAAGGCGGTGCCGAGCATCACGGTCGCGATCGCCGCCGCGGCCGGATAGTCATATTCCTCGATCTTGATGAAGGCGACGAGCGCCGTGATCTCGGAGACATAGGGCTGGTTGCCGGCGATGAAGATCACCGCGCCGAATTCGCCGAGCGAGCGGGCGAAGGCGAGCGACACGCCGGCGAGCAGCGCAGGCACGAGGATTGGCAGCACGACACGGCGGAAGACGGTGAACGCGCCGGCGCCGAGAGTCCGCGCGGCCTCCTCGACCGCGGAATCGAGTTCCTCCAGCACGGGCTGTAAGGTGCGCACGATGAAGGGCAGGCTCGTGAAGGCCATGGCGACGGCGATGCCGATCGGCGTATAGGCGACCTTGATCCCCATCGCGAGCAGAGGCGCGCCGAACCAGCCATTCTTCGCGAACAATGCCGTCAGCGCGATGCCGGCGACGGCGGTCGGCAGCGCGAATGGCAGATCGACGATCGCGTCGAGCAGGCGCCGGCCGGGAAAATCATAGCGCACCAGCACCCAAGCGAGCATGAAGCCGTAGACGGTGTTGAAGGCAGTCGCGAGCGCCGCCGACAGCAGCGTCACACGATAGCTCGCCAGCGCGCGCGGCGAGGTCACGACCTGCCAGTAATCGGCAAAGCCGAGGCCGGCGCCGACGAAGATCAGCGTCGCCAGCGGCAGGCAGATGACCAGCGCGGCATAGACCAGCGTCACGCCCAGCGAAAGGCGAAAGCCGGGAACGACCCGGCCTTGCTTGACGGCGCTCGCTGCGGGGCCGGCGAGCGGCCGGCCTATGGCTTGATCGAGGACGGTCACGTGCCGGCGAGCAGGCGATCCAGCACGCCATCGGAGCCGAACTGCTTCTTCGTCACGTCGGCCCAGCTGCCGAACACCTCGTCGACCGTCACCAGACGAACCTTGGGGAAGCTGTCGGCGAACTTGGCCGCCACGGCCTCGTTGCGCACCCGGTTGCCGTTCTCGGCCAGAATGGTCTGGCCTTCCGGCGTGTAGAGGAAATTGAGGTAGTCGGTGGCGAGCTGACGCGAGCCGCGCTTGTCGGCGACCTTGTCGACAACCGCGACGGGGAAATCGGCCAGCAGGCTGACGGAGGGGGTGACGGTCTGGAACTTGTCGTCCCCGAACTCCTTGCGAATGCCCATGGTCTCCGTCTCGAAGGTGATCAGCACGTCGCCGACCTCACGCTCGACGAAGGTCGTCGTGGCGGCGCGGCCGCCCGTATCGAACACCGGGACGTTCGACAGGAACTTCTTCATGAAGGCCTCGACCTTCGCGTCGTCGTTGCCGAACTTCTCCTTCGCATAGGCCATCGCGGCCAGATAGGTGTAGCGCGCATTGCCCGATGTCTTGGGGTTCGGGAAGACGAGCTTGACGTCGTCGCGGACGAGATCGTCCCAATCCTTGATGTTCTTGGGATTGCCGGCGCGGACGAGGAAGACGGGCAGCGAATAATAAGGCGAGGCGTGGTTCGGGAACTTGGCCTGCCAGTCGGCGGCGACGAAGCCCTTGTCGGCCAGCACCTGCACGTCGGTGGTCTGGTTGAAGGTCACGACGTCGGCGTCGAGGCCTTCCAGGATCGAGCGCGCCTGCTTCGAGGAGCCGGCATGGGACTGGTCGATCGTGACCGTCTTGCCGGTGTCCTTGGCGTATTTCTCGACGAAGGCCTTGTCGACCGCGACGAAGAGCTCGCGCGACACGTCATAGGAGGCGTTGAGGATCTTGGTGGGTTCCTCGGCCGAGGCGGTGGCGAAACCGCCGAGGGCGAAGACGGCCGCAGCCGTCAGGATCGAAATCGAGCGCATCGTCGTCCCCGTTCGAAAAGCAGAGGGACGAACCCTCCGACCAGATTGGACGGGCAAACTAACAAACGAAAACCGCGACTTCGAGGAACGACAATCCCATTTCAGACGTCTGGGCGGATCGTCGTTCTACCGGCGCACCATATCAGCGGATATCCTGCCGTGGCGTCAGCCCTGCAGCATCTGGAACGCCAGACGGTCGCGAATTTGCTGCTGGCGCTCGCGGATCATGCCGGGGATCAGGAAGATGTCGACGAGGATCCAGACGAAGCCGATCACGATGAAATAGCTCAGGATCTGCAGCACTGCTGATTTGGGGCGTCCGAGATAGAAGCGGTGCGCCGAGACGAACCAGAGGAAGAGCCAGAACAGATAGGCGACGACGATGTTCGGGCCTTCATTCGTCACGCGCTGCTCGATGAGGAGCTTGTCCTGCGTGGTCAGCGACATGCGATGCTTCCTGGATTGGCGTTTGTGGTCGGCCTAGAACTCGACGATCTTGCCGGCGTTCAGCGTTATGCGGCGATCCATGCGTTCCGCCAAGTCCATATTGTGGGTGACGATCAGCGCCGCGAGTCCCGAGGCGCGCACCAGCGCCGCGAGCGCGTCGAAGACGTAATGGGCGGTGGTCGGATCGAGATTGCCGGTCGGCTCGTCGGCGAGAAGAATGCGCGGCGCATTGGCGACCGCGCGCGCGATGGCGACACGCTGTTGCTCGCCGCCGGAAAGCTCCGACGGACGGTGATCCTTGCGCTCGCCGAGCCGCATATAGGAGAGCAGTTCGGCCGCACGCTTCGCCGCCTCGGCCTTGGAGAGGCCGCGGATCAGTTGCGGCATCATCACGTTTTCCAGCGCCGAGAATTCCGGCAGCAGATGGTGGAACTGATAGACGAAGCCGATCTGCAGTCTGCGGATGATGGTGCGGTTGGCGTCGTTCAATTCGCCGAGCGGCTTCTCGTCGATGAAGACGTCGCCGGCATCGGGCTTTTCGAGCAGGCCCGCCACATGCAGCAGCGTCGACTTGCCGGCGCCAGAGGGCGCAACGAGCGCGACCAGTTCGCCCGGATAGACCGAGAGATTGGCGCCGCTCAATATGTTGAGCCGCCCCGCGCCTTCCTTGTAATGGCGCTCTATGCCGGCAAGGCGCAGCACGGGAACGCGCTTCGTAGCCGTGGGTCTCGACAAGGTGCTCGCCTGTTCGCTCATTCGTATCGCAATGCCTCGACGGGATCGAGCCTGGCGGCCCGCCATGCCGGGTAGAGCGTCGCGAGATAGGACAGCACCAGCGCCATGACGACGATGGAGATCGTCTCGCCGGCGTTCATGTCGGCGGGCAGGCGCGAGAGATAATAGAGCTCGGGCGAGAAGATCTCGGTCCGCGTGATCCACGAGACGAACTGGCGGATCGATTCGATATTGAGGCAGACGATCATGCCGAGGATCACGCCGACAAAGGTGCCGACGGTGCCGATCGCCGCCCCGGTGATGAAGAACACGCGCAGGATGGCGCCGCGCGTCGCGCCCATGGTGCGCAGGATCGCGATGTCGTGGCCCTTGTCCTTCACCAGCATGGTGAGGCCGGAAATGATGTTGAGGGCCGCGACCAGCACGATCAGGGTCAGAATCATGAACATCATGTTGCGCTCGACCTCCAGCGCGGAGAAGAACGTCATGTTCCTCTGGCGCCAATCGCTCAGCAGCACAGGCCGGCCCGCAGCCTTCTCGAGCTCATCGCGCATCGCCCCGGTCTGGTCGGCATCGTCGAGATAGATCTCGATCGCAGTCGCCTTGTCGTCCTGGTTGAAATAGGCCTGCGCCTCGGCGAACGGCATGAAGACGAAGGAGGAATCATATTCCGACATGCCGATCTCGAAGATCGCCACGATCGGATAGGCCTTCACGCGCGGCGTCACCCCCATGGGAGTCACGGCGCCGCGCGGCGAGACCAGCGTGATCTTGTCGCCGATCGAAAGGCCGAGCGAGGTCGCGAGCCGCGTTCCGATCGCCACGCCATTGGCGCTGTCGAAATTGTCGAGCGTGCCGAGCTTCACATTCTTCGAGACGCCGGGGATCGCCGGCAGATCCTCGGCGCGAATGCCGCGCACCAGCGCGCCGCTCGATGCCGAGGCGCCCGAGGCCAGCACCTGGCCCTCGACGAAGGGGATCGCCGCCTTGACGCCCTTCACCATCGCAAGCCGGGCGCTCACATCGGCGAAATCTGTCAGTGGCGTATCGATTGGCTGCAGGATCACATGGCCGTTAATGCCGAGGATCTTGCCGATCAGCTCACCGCGAAAGCCATTCATCACCGCCATGACAATGATGAGCGTCGCGACGCCCAGCATGATGCCGATGAAGGAGAAGCCGGCAATGATCGAGATGAACGTCTCGCGGCGCCGCGCGCGAAGATAGCGCAGCGCCAGCATCCATTCGAAGGCTGAAAAAGGCTTGGTGCCGGTCGGCTCCGCCATTCCTGTCCTATCCGCGGCGCGAGCGCGCCGTTCAAAAGCCGATCAGCCCGCGATGAGCCGATTCACTGCCGCGTCGATCGTCAGTGTCTCACGTTCGCCCGTGGCGCGTCGCTTCAATTCGACTTCGCCATTCGCCAATCCACGCGGACCGACGATCAGCTGCCACGGCAGGCCGATCAGGTCCATCGTCGCGAACTTGGCGCCGGCGCGCTGGTCGAGATCATCGTAAAGGACCTCGATTCCGGCATTCGTAAGGCGCTCATAGATCGCGTTGCAGACCGTGTCGGTCGCGTCGTCGCCGGCCTTCATGTTGATGAGCCCGACGCGGTAGGGCGCGATGCTCTCCGGCCATATGATGCCGGCCTCGTCATGGCTCGCCTCGATGATCGCGGCGACGAGGCGCGAGACGCCGATGCCGTAGGAGCCCATATGGACGGCGTGCTCGACACCATCGGGGCCAGTGACCTTGGCGCCCATCGGCTCGGAATATTTCGTGCCGAAATAGAAGACCTGGCCGACCTCGATACCGCGCGCCTCGATGCGCTGATCTTCTGGCAGGGCCTCGAAGACGGCCTTGTCGTGCATTTCCTCGGTCGCGGCGTATTTCTCGGTCCAGGCGGCGACGATCGGCGTGAGATCGCCGTCGAAATCAACGTCGGCGGGCGGGATCGGCGTATCGAGCGCGGCCTTGTCGAGGAAGACGGCGCTTTCACCCGTCGCGGCCAGCACGATGAATTCATGCGTCGCATCGCCGCCGATCGGGCCGGAATCGGCGCGCATCGGGATCGCCTTGACGCCCAGGCGGTCGAAGGTCCTGAGATAGGCGACGAACATGCGGTTATAGGCGCGGCGGGCCGCCGCCTCGTCGATATCGAAGGAATAGGCGTCCTTCATCAGGAATTCGCGGCCGCGCATCACGCCGAAGCGGGGGCGGACCTCGTCGCGGAACTTCCACTGGATATGGTAGAGATTGAGCGGCAGCTCCTTGTAGGAGCGCACATAGCTGCGGAAGATGTCGGTGATCATCTCCTCATTCGTCGGGCCGTAGAGCATGGCGCGCTCGTGCCGGTCCTCGATGCGCAGCATCTCCTTGCCGTAATCGTCGTAGCGCCCGCTCTCCTTCCAGAGATCGGCCGATTGCAGCGTCGGCATCAACACCTCGATCGCGCCGGCGCGATCCTGCTCCTCGCGAACGATTCGCTCGATATTGGCGAGCACGCGCTTGCCGAGCGGCAGCCAGGAGTAAATGCCGGCGCTTTGCTGGCGTATCAGCCCCGCGCGCAGCATCAGCCGATGCGAGACGATCTCGGCCTCTTTGGGCGTTTCGCGCAGGATCGGCAGGAAGGACCGGGAAAGGCGCATCAGTCAGGGGCTCCGGACGAGTCGAATGGGCCGCCATCAAGCCATAGACGAGTGAAAAAACAAGGGCGCGCTTGAGATCAATCGCCGCAGAACGTCCGGACCGCTGCATCAATTCTGCGCAGTCTGCATAAAGCACGTTCAAACCTCGCTATGGCTCGATTCCGTCATTTCCATATTCACGTCAGTCATACTGACGCAAAAATAATGTGCTGGGGCTGCACAAATAGATGACAAGCGTTCGAAGCTTGGATAACGTCCGTCCCCATAAGAAAGGAACCGGCGAACAAGCACGGTTCCAACAAATGGCATCGCGGTCTGAGTCTTGGGAGGAAGACCCCTCTGGCGCGCCGTAAGGCTGCTGCCGCCGGGCTCGTTTAATGAGCTCGATCAAGCCAATCGGGCGAAAAGCTCGGCTTGAGGGGTAGGACGCGAACTAAGAAGCAAGGCTCTCACGGGCCTTGCTTTTTTATTTTCAGCTCCGTTTCGCCAGCGCCCGTTTTAGTTAGGCGGCTCATGTCCGAGGGCGCTCGCCCGTCGCGAGGTCGCGCCCTCGAACAGGACGGCTCAGATATCGCGGAAGCGCGAGACCTTGACGCCCGCGACCGGCGCCGCACCGATGAAGACGCTGCCGCTCAGCGGATATTGCGCCAGTTGCTCGGCGCTGCGCCCCTGCCGCAGGCTGGTGACGAAGAGCGTCTTCATGTCGGGCCCGCCAAAGGCCGGCATGGTCGGCGCCGCCGCCGGGACCGGATAGCTCTCGACCAGCGTGCCATCCGGCGCGTAGCGGTTGAGGCGCGCGGCCGAGACGCCGGAACTCCAGTAATAGCCCTCGACATCCGCCGCCCCGCCATCGGGCCGCCCCGTCGCGTCATCAGGCGTCGCGATCCGCGTGCGGCCGGAAATCGCGCCCGTCGCGGGATCGAAATCCCAGCGGTCGATCCAGGGGCCGCGCGTATCGGTGTGGAACATGGTGCGGCCATCGGCCGTAAAGGCGAGGCCGTTCGAGCATTTGATGCCGTCGACCTTGAGTTCGACATGGCCGGCCGCATCGACGCGGTAGAGCCCGCCAATCGGCGCTCGATCGGCCGCTTCGTTGATGGTGCCGACCCAGAACGCGCCGTCCGGCCCGACCTTGCCGTCGTTCAACCGCGTCGATGGCTTGTCGGCCTCGACGGAGGCGAGCGTCTTGCTCGTCCCGGTCTCGGGATCGAACAGAATGACGCTGTCCTTGAGCGCCACGACGATCTTGCCGCTTTCGGCGAGGCCAAGCGAGGCAACGAGCGAAGGAAAGCGCCAGACGCGATCTTCACCAGTCGCGAGATCGACGGCGTGGACGGCATTGTCGACGATGTCGCAGAACACCAGCCTGTGACTGCGGTCGTCATAGACCGGGCTCTCGGCCAGCTGATAGAGCGTCGGGACAAGAGGGCGAAGACCGAGATCCGTCATATGATGTTCCGTAAGCCAAATGCGCCAAGAGGCGCCGAAAGCGCCGGGGCGCCAGTCGGCGGACCATCGCACAGCCCCCCTTTCCCGTCGAGCCGCGACAGAGCTGCCGGCCCGCCACGCACATTGCAGGCGTCATTGCGCGCATGCGGGCCGATCTGCGGCAGGTCGCTGCCTCTTTCATGGCGCATCTGGCGAATATCTAATCTTTGCAACGCTTAAGCCACCCTCCATCCTCGCTCCTCGGAACGGGCATCTTGTTGCGGAGACTTCGGATATGGCGGCTAAACGCTTTCACCTCGGCTGGTTCACCACCTTCGGCATCGACGAATGGAACGATCCGTTCGCGTCCGGCGGCCAGCCCTGGGATGGCGAGTTCTATGTCGACATGGCGAAGGCGCTGGAGCGGGCCTGCTTCGACTACATCATGTTCGAAGATACGCTGATGCTCTCCGAAGCCTATGGCGGCACGACGGAGGAATATCTGAAGGCCGCCATCATGGTGCCGAAGCACGATCCGCTGCCGCTCGCGGCCGTGATCAGCGCGGCGACCAAGAATCTCGGCGTCGTCACGACCATGTCGACCATGGCCTATCCGCCCTTCCTGCTCGCGCGCCTCGCGGCGACCATGGACCATATCGCCAAGGGCCGCTTCGGCTGGAACATCGTCACCAGCGGCGAGGATACGGCGGCGCAGAATTTCGGCCTCGAGAAGCTGCCGCCGCGCGAGCTGCGCTACGACATGGCGGACGAATATCTCCAGCTCGTCGGCCAATTGTTCGAAAGCTGGGATCCCGACGCGATCGTCATGGACCGCGAGACGGACACCTATGCCGATTTCAACAAGGTTCGGCCGATCCATTTCAAGGGCAAGTATTTCTCCTCGCGCGGCCCGCTCAACACCGCGCCGATGCCGCAGGGCCGCCCGGCCTATGTGCAGGCCGGCGGCTCGCCCAAGGGTCGGCAGTTTGCCGCCAAATATGCCGATTCGATCATCGCGACCGCGAACGGCATCGAGGGGATGAAGGCCTATCGCGACGACGTGCGCGCCCGCGCGGCGGCGCTCGGCCGCAACCCGGACGACATCAAGGTGCTGTTCCTCGCCGCCCCCATCCTGGCCGATACGATCGAGGAGGCTCGCGCCAAGACCGACCGCGCGGTCAACTCGACCGAATACGTCAAGCGCGCGCTCGCCCTTTTTGGCTCGTTCACCGATATCGACTTCTCCGTCTATGATCTCGACAAGCCGCTGCCGGAAAAGCTCGTCACCAATGGCGAGCAGGGTTCGCTCGACAAGTTCCAGCAATGGGGCTCGGGCAAGACGCTGCGCCAGCTCGCGATCGATGGCGGCATGTCGGGCTCGGTCGAGCTGATCGGCACGCCGGACAGCGTCGCCGACCAGATGGGCGAGGTCATGGAGGCGGTCGGCGGCGACGGCTTCCTGATCACCGCGCCCTTCCACCGCATCAACCGGAAATATCTGGTCGAAGTCACGGAAGGGCTGATCCCCGCGCTGCAGCGCCGCGGCCTGACCCGCAGCGTCTACACGCAGCCGACGCTGCGCCAGACGCTGAAGGAGTTCTGAGCCGCCCTGCCCGGCCCATCAGCAACCATGCCGACCGACGACGGCGTGCCGCCGCCCCATGATCGCCACCGCCTCTATGAAGATGCGCTGGCGATGCTGCTCGGCACGCTGCTCGTCGCGCTCGGCGTCACCTTCTATACCAAGGCGATGCTGCTGACCGGCAGCACCGCCGGCATCGCCCTGCTCGTCTCCTATGTCAGCCGATTTTCCTTCGGCGCGATCTTCTTCGTCATCAACCTCCCCTTCTACATTCTCGCCTTCCGCCGCATGGGCTGGCGCTTCACGCTCAAGACCTTCATCGCCGTCGCCCTCGTCTCGCTCTTCTCGCGGCTGACGCCCGGCTGGGTCTCCTTCGCCCGGCTCGACGATCTCTATGCGGCGATCATCGGCGGCGCGCTCTCCGGCATCGGCCTCTTGATGCTGTTCCGCCACCGCGCGGGCCTCGGCGGCATCAACATCCTCGCGCTCTACCTGCAGGACCATCACGGCATCCGCGCCGGCTATTTCCAGCTCGCCGTCGACGGCGTGATCCTCGCCTGCGCGCTGATGGTGCTGCCGATCGACAAGGTCATCCTGTCGATGATCGGCGCCGCCGTGCTCAACCTGATCCTGGCGATGAACCACAAGCCCGGCCGCTACATGGGCATCAGCTGACCGCAACCGGATGCCGACACGCGCGAGCCTGAACGGTCCACCGGGAGCGCCCCGCAGGCTGGCGGTCCTGACGTAAAGTCGGCCATGCACTGCCGCAGGATCGCTCCAATCAATATCGCGTTGCAGCATCATTGACCGAAGACTTGTCGTTATGATGTGAAATGATGTGTGCAGTGCATCAGAATTTTCAGCCTGTATTCAATGACCGATACTTTGAAGAGCGAACCTCAAAATCCGCTTCAACACATCATCGAGTCGTTGCGACCCTCGATCCCGTTCAATATGCTGCCGCCACCTGGATCGATTTCAAAGAAGTCCGGGATCAGCTATTTGGGAGGATAGTATGAAAACGCTCATGAAGACGCTGGCGTTCGGCGCCGCCGTCTCGGTCATCGCCAGCTATGCCCATGCCCAGTCCGGCACGCTCGACAAGGCCGTCGGCGGCTATTCGTTCGAGGACGCCGCCAAGGAAGCGCCGACGACCAAGGATTTCCACTCCAAGGACGGCAAGCTGACCTTCGCGATCATCACCCACACCGCCGGCAACGGCTTCTTCGACCCGACCTATGTCGGCGCGCAGGTGGCCGCCAACGCCTTCGGCATCAACCTGATCAAGCTCGGCTCGGAAGCCCCGGTCGACGATATTCCGCGCGAGATCGAGATCCTGAACCAGGTCATCAACGATCCGACGATCGACGGGCTGATCCTGACCACGCCGCAATCCGGCGCCTATGACGACATCGTCAAGAAGGCCTTCGCCAACGGCATTCCGGTCGCGACGACCAATTCGTTCGATCCGAAGATCGCCAACCGCTCGCAGATCAGCCATACCGGCCAGCAGTCGCAGGCCGCGGCGATCGGCGGCGAGGCGCTCGCCAAATGCGTGCTCGCGAGCGGCGCCAAGGGCGGCTCGATCATCTTCCCGTCGACGACGACGCTCGGCAATGAAGAGGTCAACCGCCGCGTGACGGCCGCCTTCGAGGCCACCGTCAAGGGGCTGAACGATGCCGGCCGCCTGGCCGACTTCAAGGTCGATGCCGGCCCGGAGAATATCGGCATCGACGTCAACAAGGACGACATCACCAATTCGGTCGTGTCGCTGATCGAATCGCGCGGCGACGTCGTCGGCGCGTTTGCCGCCAATGGCTTCGTGACGCCGGCGCTCGGCGATGCGGTGGCCCAGCTCAAGCTCAACGGCAAGGTCTGCGCCTTCGGCTTCGACCTCGGTCCGAAGCAGCAGGAGCAGATCCGCACCGGCGCGCTGACCGGCTCGCTCGGCCAGCAGCCGTTCCTGCAGGGCTTCTGGCCCGTCGCGCAGCTCTACCTCCAGATCGACCGCGGCATCTCCGCCGCCAATCTCGACACCAGCGCGCAGCTCGTGACGAAGGATACGGTCGATCTCGTCGGAAAGCGCTTCGAGAACTGAGCCAAACCCGATCGGGCACGTCGCCACTCTTCATGAGGCGCGACGTGCCCCCACATGCTGCCGCCATCCCGGGCTTGCCCCGGAACTCGTGAGGGCCGGACTCGTTCCGCCCTTCACGGGTCCCGCCTGCGTGGGATGACGGTGCCTGGCCCTCGGCAACGCCCTGAACCCAAAGACCCTGTCGATGACCGCAACGACCCTTGCCGCGCCCGCCCGCAGACGCCTGCCGCTCCAGCTGATCGGCGGCTGGGAGGTGGGCCTCATCGTCTTCATGGTGCTGCTCTACATCGCCGGCGTCTTCATCAACCCGAAATTCTTCGGCCAGACCGACGCCTTCTCGGCGATCCTGCGCGATACGGCGCGCTATGGCGTCATGGCGGCGGGGATGACTTTCGTCATCATCAACAAGGATCTCGACCTCTCGGTCGGCTCGACGCTCGGCCTGGTCGCGACCGTGTTCTCGATCTGCTTTTCCAAATCCTATTACGATCTCGGCATCGGACCGTCGGTGATTGCGGCGGTGCTGGTCGGCCTCGGCGTCGGGCTCGTCAACGGCTTCTTCGTGACGGTGCTCCGCGTCCCCTCCTTCATCACGACGTTGACCATGCTGTTCATCGGCCGCGGCTTCGTGCTCGGGCTCACCGGCGGCAAGACGATCTCCTATAGCGAGAAGGCGCTGGAGGCGCCGTGGTTCTTCCAGATCGGCGAGACCAACGCCCTCGGCTTCAACAACCAGATTCTGATCTTCCTCGCCGTTACCATCGTCGGCATGATCGTGCTCGCCAAGACGCGCTGGGGCTATGAGACCTATGCGACCGGCGGCAACGAGATGGCCTCGATCTATGCCGGCATCCCCACGCGGCGCGTGCGCATGCGCGGCTATGTGCTCTCCGCACTCTGCGCGACGCTGGCCGGCCTCATGAACGTCGCGCAGGACAAGGGCATCACCTCGCAATATGGCCAGGGCGCGGAACTGATCGTGATCGCGGCCGTCATCGTCGGCGGCGCCTCGATCCTCGGCGGGCGTGGGCGGCTGCTCGGCGGCGCGCTTGGCGCGATCCTCGTGGTGCTGATCGACAAGGTGCTGCGCGAGGGCATCCCGATGACTCGCACCGTCAAGGTCGGCGGCGTCGACATGCAGGTGCAGGGCATGGCGCAATTGCCACCCGGCGCCGTCCCGGCCTTTCTCGGCCTGATCCTGCTCATCGCCGTGCTGATCGAGCCGTGGATCATCCGCCGCAACGTCTTCCCCCGCCTCTGGGCTCGCCTCACCGGCCGGCCGCTGCCGCCGATCATCGAAGTCGGCGGGGTCGCCATCGAGGGCGCGCAGACCAAGGGTTCCTCGGCCTCCGACAGCGCGATGCGGGCGCGCGGGCCGATCGGCCATTTCCTCGCCCGGCGCGATGCGGCCGCGATCGTGCTCGCTATTCTGCTCTGGTGCGTCGGCCTCTACCTCAGGCCCGATTTCTGGGGCTCGATCGACAATTCGTTCAACCTGATGCTGTCCTTCACCGAGGTCGGCCTGCTCTCGATCGGCATGACCTATGTCATCGCCAATGGCGACATCGACCTTTCGGTCGGCTCGGTGCTGGCGCTTTCGGCCGCCACCTGCGCCTTCCTGATGAAGCAGATGGGCTTCGATCCCTGGACCGCCGTCTTCATCGCGCTGATGGCGGGCGCGGCGGCCGGTCTCGTCAATGCGCTCCTGACGGTCGGCTTCGGCCTGCCCGCCTTCGTCGCCACGCTCGGCATGTTCTATATGGCGCGCGGCATCGGCGCCTGGATGACGGCGGGGCGCCAGCTCTCCTCCTTCTCCGAGACCTTCAACCTGCTCGGCCGCAAGCTGATCGACGCGCTGACCTATTTCGGCATCGCGCCGGCGCGGGGGACCCTCGTCTACGACATCGCCGCCGCGCTCAGCGTGCAGACCATCTTCATGATCGTGGTGGCGATCCTGGCCGGCATCGTGCTCGCCAAGACGCCCTTCGGCCAGATGGTCTATGCGACCGGCGGCAACCGCCGCGCGGCCGAATATGCCGGCATCAATTCCGGCCGGGTGCGCGCGATCAGCCTCGTCTTCTCCGCGCTCTGCGCCGCCTGCGCCGGCGTGATCTATGTCGCCTTCCTGCGGAGCTTCAACCCCTCGGCCGGTCAGTTGCGCGAGCTCGATGCGATCGCGGCGGTGATCATCGGCGGCGGCTCGATCTTCGGCGGCTATGGCACCGTGCTCGGCGCGCTCGCCGGCGCCGCCGTGATTGCGCTCATCCGCGCGCTGCTCTCGCTGCAACTGATCCTCTCGAACGGCCAATCCTTCGTGATGCCGCAGCATTGGGTCAACGTCTTCATCGGTCTCATCCTGATCGTTGCCGTGGTCGGCGACATCTGGCTCCGACAGGGCGATCTCGCCGGGACCATCCGCCGACGCTTCTTCTCCCGCCGTGCCCCGGCCCATGGAGCCGCCCGCCATGTCTGATCATAGCCGCCCCACACCGTTCATCGAGATGCGCAACATCTCCAAGGCGTTCGGCCCCGTGCAGGCGCTGCGCGACATCAACCTGACGCTGGCGCCCGGCGAAATCCTCGGGCTGGTCGGCGACAATTCGGCCGGCAAGTCGACGCTGATGAAGGTGATGACCGGCGCCTATCAGCGCGACAGCGGCGATGTGCTCGTCAATGGCCGCGAGACCCATTTCAAGAGCCCGCATGAGAGCCGCGTCGACGGTATCGAGATGATCTACCAAGACTTCGCGCTCTGCGGGAACATGGACATCGCGCAGAACATCTTCCTCGGCCGCTGGCCCCGGCGCGGCCTCTTCGTCGATCGCAGGCGCATGTATGAGGAAGCCGACCAGGTGCTGAAGCGCCTCAAGGTCGATGTGAATTCCGTGTTCCAGAAGGTCGAGAGCCTCTCGGGCGGGCGGCAGCAATCAGTCGCCATCGCCCGCGCGATCTCGTTCGACCCCAAGGTCGTCGTCCTCGACGAGCCGACCGCCAATCTTTCCGTCATGGCCACCGAACGGCTGCTCGAAACCATGAGCGAACTGAAGAAGCAGGGTGTGGCGCAGATCATCATCTCGCACCGCCTGACCGACATTTTCGAGGTCGGCGACCGGATCATGGTGATGAAGCGCGGGCAGAATGTCGGCGATCGCTACATCGCGCACACGACCGAGCAGGAAGTGCTCGAACTGATCGTCTCCGGCACGCCGGAGACGGCGCTGACCGCCGACCAGGCGCTCGAATCGCGGGCGGCATAAGGCCCGCCAACCCTGATCGAGGCTCACGATTGAGGTCGCACGCGGCCGACTGCCTTCGACGAGGCGCCTCGTGGCCCCGTCACTCCTCAAGTCCGGCGCGAAACTGCGCACAACCGGACATAGGATGCGCGCCTTCAACGGCTTCTCTGAACCGATGAAAGGCTCTGCCCGATCGAGACAAAGGCTGGTCGCGGCCGATCGGGCCGCGAGCAGCGGTCAGAACTTGACGTTGAGGGTTCCCTTGACGGCGTTGTCCTGCAGGCCGTCGCCGAACTGGCCGCTATAGGAGATTCCGGCGGAGACGGTCTGGTTGAAGCCGTAATCGACGCCGGCGCCGATCACGGCGGTGTTCTGCGCGATCGGTACGCCGCTGACGGCGAAGGGCAGTCCGCCGCTCGCAAAGGCGAGGCTGGCGCTCGGGTTCACGTCGCCAAAGGCGTGCTGCCAGCCGAGGCTGAGGCGCGGCGTCAGGCTCGCATCATTGGCGAGCTTGATCGTGGTCGCGACCCGCGCGCCGAGCGTCACATAGAACAGATCCTCGCCATCCGTCGAACCGGTCAGCGCCGAGCTCGAGCCGGTCTCGGCAATGTCGCCCGAGCCGAGATTGACATAGGCCGGGCTCACGAAGGGTTCGAGCCAGGCCTTGCCATAGGCCGGCTCGCTGCCGGGCGCGGTCAGGTCGAAGCGCCAGTTGGCCTCGCCGAAGATCTGCGTCGTGCCGACATCGAAGCTCGCATTATTGGCGCCGAGATAGCCGGGGAAGGCGACCGTGCGGCTGACCGAGACATCGTTCCAGCTGTAGGTCGCGGCGCCGAGCAGGCCGAGGGCGCCGATCCGCGCGCCGCCATAGGCGCCGAGATCATAGGTATCGATGTCGCCGGACGAGGCGCGATCATCGATCTGGAAGCTCGAGCGGCCATAGCCGCCGACAACGCCGAGGCGGACGCCATCGGCGACGGCGCCATCGACGCCGGCGAAGAAGCCGCCAATGTCGCGCGAGACCGACGCCGCGTTGCCGTCGCCGTCAATATTGCCCCAGGCGCCATAGCCCTGGCCCCAGACGGTCAGGCCGGTGCCGAGCTTGGCCGTGGCCGGCCCGTCGGCCGCAGGCGCGGCATCGGCGCCGAGACCCTGCCAGACACGCGCGCCAACCGCCTGGCGCAGATAGATCGAATCCTGCCCGATGACCGAGACAGCGCTCGCATAGGCCTCGCCGGACAGTGCGTTGAAGGCGCCCGGCGCCTGCAGGGCGGTCAATTGCAGCACGGAATTATAGACCGGATTGCCGAGCCCGAGCGATTCGGCCGCGACGGCTGCGGCGCGCTCGTTCGGCGTCTGGGCCATGGCGGCGAAGCGGATGTCGTTGCGGGCGATCGTCAGATAGACGTCCTTCGCGTCATAGCCGAGCACCGGCGTCAGGAAGGCATAATCGGTCGTCGCGCTGTCGAACGTGCCGCTGACGCCGCTCGAGGCCGTCAGGATGGTGTAGGTCGCGAGCGGGTCGGCATAGCCGGTCTCAGCCGCAACCTGCACGGTGCCGCCGGAGATCGTCGCCGTTCCCGTCGCGGTGATCAGATCATTGGCGCCGGAGGTCGCGATATCGACCAGATAGGTCGAGCCGCTGGCGAAGGCGACATTGCCGTTGACGGTCAGCGTGCCCGGCGAATAGCCGGGCGCGACCGTGCCGCCGGCATTGACCACCAGCCCGCCGATCGAGCCCGTTCCGCCGAGCGTGCCACCATTGACCGTGAAGACCGAGGCCGACGAGGCGCCATAGGCAAGTTGCAGCATGCCCGCGTCAATCGTGGTCGGCCCGGTCAGGCTGCCGCCGGAACCGCTCAGCACCCAGAGGCCGGAGCCGGACTTGGTCAGGTTGGAGAAGCCCTGATAGGCGCCGGTGTCGCTGACGCTGCCGAGGTCGAGCGTGCCGCTGCCCGTGCCGGTCAGTTCCAGCGCGTTGCCGGCGCTTTCATTCGTCACCTTGCCGACGAGGACGGACGTGTCCGCGATCACGAGGCGATTGTTGCCGCCGCCCATCGCGATCGCCGTACCGGCGGCGGAACCAGCGGAAATCGTGCCAGCATTATAGACCGTCGTATCGCCGTCGCCGATCCTGACGGCCGTGGCGTCGATCGTGGCGAGTGTTCCGGTGTTCACCAGGCCGTTGGTCTTGCCATCCATGCGCACGGCCAGTTCCGTGGCCGTGACACTACCATTATTGGTGATCGAGACCGCGCCATCGACCATGCCGACGACCGCGCCATTATAGCCCGTCGTCGCGCCGCTATCGGCGGCGATACCGATTTTCGCGGTCACCTTGCCGTCATTGATGATCGTGATGTCGCCCTTGGGCGTCTCGGCCAGGATGCCGGCGTCGCGATTGGCGGTGACCACGCCGGTTGCGGTATTGGTGATCGCCACGTCGCCAGAGATGTAGGCGTTCGCGCGGAGGCCATTATAGCCTTGCGCCGCCTTGAGCGCGGCATGGGCGTCGTCCAGCGCCGGGTCGCCCTCGGCCGTGACGGTGCCGCTATTGTAGACGGTGGCGGCGCCCATTTCCGTCGCGGCAAATATGGCGTTGTCATTGCCCGAGGTGACGGTGCCGGAATTGGTGATGCTAGCATCGCCATCGGCCGACCAGGCGGTGAGCCCGTGCTGCAGCGTCGCCTGGACGGTGCCCTCATTCACGATCTTGGCCAGGCCGTAATAGTCGATCACGCGGATGCCGGCCGTGGTGGCGGTGACAGATCCGGTGTTGGTCACCGAGACGGTCTGCCGCTCGCCAGCGTCGGCGCCGTAGAAATTGCCGTCGGCATAGATGCCGCGGGCGTTCGACGTCACGATGCCGGCATTGACGACTGTGATCCCGCCGAGATGCGTGGAAGCATCGATCGCCGCACTGCCGGGATAGGAGGTCGGTCCCTTCCAGTCGATCGTGCCGGCATTGTCGATCGAGATCGTGCCGGCATAATCATTGCGGACCCAGATCGTGCCGAAGCCCGCGCTCGCCGTGGCCTTGACCGTGCTGTCGATCGTGATGTCGACATTCACCGTGACGGGGATCGTCTCCGCCGACGAATTCGTGCCGAACTGCATGATCAGCGCGCTGTAATCCGGCCGATTGAGAACGAGGTCGCCCGTCAGCAGGACGGACTGATCGTAAATGCCCGTCGTCGTCGGCGAGGCATAGCCGACCGAGCCTGTGGTCATGTCGCTGACGGTCAGCGAGCCCGTGCCCGGTATCATGGTCACGCCGACGGAGGATGCGTCACACGTGGAGATGGTCGTGGTGCCCGTGACATTGCAGGCCGCAGCCGCGGGGCTTGCCGCGAGCGCGGAGAGCAGCAGGCCACAGGAGGCGGCGGCCGGAACCAGCGCCGATGTCGCCAGGAGCCGGCGCCAGAGAGCGGGCCGCCCGGAGACCGAGCGCGATGCCTGCTGTCGCGTGGCGCTCACGCCGCCGCGACCTGGAACCACACGATACACCGACATCGAGAATGCCCCCCGGCACGAAATTTCACGCTCGCCGATCATGGGCAACAGGACGAACCGAGGCCGGCGGCCATGGCGACCGTCCCGTCCTGATCTCGCATCGCCCCCCATGCGGCAATATTCAAGACGATTATCGAACTCCGCCGCCCATTCGTCCACTTCCCCGACGGCAAGCGCGGCACTTTCGACTGTCCGCTGACACAAATGCAACAGCCATTCCCCCCAACGAAACGCGGGGGCGATCCCGGCCGGCTTGCAAAATCACGGCCTCGGGCGCACATCTCCGCCGTCACCGCGCCCGAATTCCGAAGGCCTGCGCCATGAACCACGTCATGAATCATCAGGGCACACCGAATCATCAGGGCAGTCAGTCCCACGGCTCGACCCATCACGGCGCGCCTGCCCCTGCTCCCGAGCCGATCTACTATGATGCGTTCGAACTCCAGATCGCGCCGGACATGCTGGCCAAGCTCGACATGCGCCGCTCGGTGCCGATGCGCGCCTTCGACCCGGCGCCGATTCCCGCCGTCGAGCTCGATCGCATGCTGAAGATCGCGGCGCGCTCGCCCGATCACGGGCGCCTCGTGCCCTGGCGGTTCATCGTCATCGAGGGCGATGCGCGGCGGGTCGCCGGCGAGCGCTTCGATGCGCTCTATGCCGCGCGCAATCCCGGCCTCGACCCGTCGAAGAAGGATATCTGGACGCTCTATATGCTGCGCGCGCCGGTCACGGTCGTAGTGGTGAGCCGCACCGACCCCGCCTCCAAGATCCCGGAATGGGACCAGATGCTGAGCGCGGGCGCGGCCGGCATGAACCTGATCCACGGCGCCACCGCGCTCGGCTATGCCGCGCAATGGCTGCTGAAATGGCCGGGGCGCGATGGCGAGGCGGCAGCGCTGGTCGGCGTTCAGCCGGGCGAGCGCGTGGCGGGCTTCATCCATCTCGGCCGGCAGACGGAAAAGCCGGCCGACCGGATCCGCCCGGACCTCGCGACCGTCGTCACGCGCTGGACGGGCTGACGATTTCCGCCCGCTTAGCCTGCGCGATCCGCCGCTCGCGATTGAAGGTGTAGATGCCCGTCGCGACGACGATGAGCGTTCCGGCGATCGTGAAGATGTCGGGCACGTCGCTCCAGATCACGTAGCCGATGATGATGGCGAAGACGATGCCGCTATAGCGGAACGGCGCCACGACCGACATCTCGCCATAGCGCATGGCGAGGATCGAGGTGCCATAGCCGGCCAGCAGCATGGTCGAGGCGCCGAGCAGCATCAGCCATTCCGTCCCCGTCGGCGCCGGCCATGTCTCGCCGGCGGCCACAACCAGGCCGGACAGCATCACGGCCGCGGCGGTAACTGCGATCACCAGCAGCGTCGGAATGCCGGGTTCGAAGCGCCGCGTCACCAGATCGCGCATGGTGATGAAGCCCATCGAGGCGAGCGCCGCGACCGAATAGATATCGAATCCGGCGACGCCCGGCCGCATGATCAGCATCACGCCGATGAACCCGATGCCGACAGCCGTCCAGCGACGCCAGCCCACGGCCTCGCCGAGAAAGATCGCCGCCGCCGCCGTCGTCATCAGCGGCACCACCTGCCCGATCGCCGAGACATTGGCGATCGGCATGCGGAACAATGCATAAAGATAGAGCACGGCCGCGCCGACCTCGCCCACCGTGCGCCAGGCCACGAGCCGGTTGAGCGCCATGCGCCAAGCCCGATAGCCGCCCGTCGCATAGAGCAGGATGCCGATCACGACCAAGGCCATGGCGCCGCGCAGAACGAGGATCTGGCCGACGGCCAGCCGCTCGGCCGCGATCTTGATCAGCGTATCGTTGAAGATGAAGACGAGGTTGGAGAGCGTCATCATGATGATGCCGCGGGCATTATTGGCGAAGGATGTCATCGGGAACGTCGGGGCAAGCGTCGGCTGACGGAGCCGGAAAACCGGGTCGCACGGAATGGTCGCGACGACATCAGTTTGACCAAGAATGCGGCAAACCGCAACTGGACCGGTGCCATCGAGACCGTTCGGCGCGCGGTTCATCGCCGTTTGGGCCAGTCCCTCCCCGCTCCGGCAAAACACGCGTCATGCTGCTACGCACAACTCGTTATAGCCCGAATGGTGCAACGCAGTTGACACATTCTCTCTCCGTATCCAAACTGTCGACAACAAGACCCCAAAGGGGCGATATCCAGACAAACAGGGGTTCCCATGCGCTTCAACCGCTCGACCATTCGTGGCCTGCTGGGCTCGATCGCCCTCATCGCCACCCTCGCCCCGGCGCTGGCCGCGGACGATGTCTCCTTCGATCTCAAATATGGCGTGCTCGTCAGCCTGACGGGTGAATCGGCGCCCGCCGGCCAGGCCTGGAATGCCGCGACCAAGCTCGGCATCGACCAGATCAAGGCCTCGATCGATCGCCTCGGCCTCGAGGGCATCACGCTGGAACTGACCGACAGCCAGGACAGCCAGGGCTCGCCCGCCGCCGGCGTCGAGGGCGCCCAGAAGCTGGTGCAGATCGACAATGTCGACGTAATCGTCGGCGATTTCTATTCCTCGATCACCAGCGCCGTCGCCACCGCCGTCACCATGCCGAACGGCAAGCTGATCTTCACCGGCGGCACCAGCCCGGCGCTCTCCAAGCTCAATACGTCGACGCCGGCCATGCTGTGGCAGCCGGTGCCGGCCGATGACCTCCAGGGCAAGGTGCTGGCGCAGATCATCGCCAAGGAGTTCGGCGCCAACGCCAAGATCAACGTCGCGGCCCGCAACGACGCCTATGGCACCGCGCTCGCCGAAGTGTTCACCACGGCCTGGAAGGCCGGCGGCGGCACCGTGCCGAAGGAAGTGCTCTATAATCCCGAGCAGCCGACCCTCGACACCGAGGCGCAGCAGCTCGTGGACGGCGCGCCGGATGGCTGGCTGTTCATCGATTTCTGCCCGACCTTCGAGAAGCTGGCGCTGCCGCTCGGCCGCACCGGCAAGTGGGATCCGGCCAAGTCTTTCGGCGCCGACTCGCTCGCCCAGTGCGCGCGCCAGGGCGGCAAGAGCTATCCGGGCTTCCGTGCGACCCAGGCGAGCGCGGCCGGCGGCACCTCGTTCGGCGCCTTCCAGAAGCTCTTCGCCGAGAAGGTCGACAAGGGCATTCCCTTTGAATCGACCATGGCGCAGCCCTTCGACAGCACCTTCGTCGTGTTCCTGGCGGCTCTCGAAGCCAAGTCCTCCGACCCGACCGAGATCGCCAACCACGTCCAGAACGTGACCAACGATCCCGGCACGCCCTACACCTACGAGCAGATCGACGACGCCATCAAGGCAGTGCTGAAGGGCGAGAAGATCCATTATATGGGCGCGAGCGGCCCGCTGAACTTCGGCCCCGACGGCCGCGTCAACGCCTCGCTCTTCGACGTCTGGCAGCACCAGCCCGACAATGCGCCCGCGACCGTGATCGAGACGATCGCGTTCAAGCCGTAAGGCTTGAGTGGACCGGGTCCGGACAAGCCTCTCTCCCGCGAAGCGGGGAGAGTTGGAGTGTGGGCTTCCTGAGGCTCCCTCCTTTCCATTGACATACCCTTCGAGCGTTGGGCCCCTCCCTAGCCCTCCCCCCTTTCGGGGAGAGGGAACAGGCCGCGCTTGGCCACGATTGACAGAGTCCATGCTGCAACAACTCGCCCAGCTCACGATAAACGGCCTGATCACCGGCACGATCCTCGGCCTGACCGGCGTCGGCCTGACCCTCGTCTTCGGCATCCAGCGCCTGGCCAATTTCGCCTATGGCGAATATCTGACGACGGCGGCCTATATTGCTTTCATCGCCAATGTCGTCTTCGGGCTCGACCTCGTCTCGTCCGCGTTGCTGGCGATGGCGGGCGGCGCGCTGCTCGCGCTTCTCCTGCATTTCCTCGTGCTGAAGCCGTTGCGCGGTCGCGGCCTCGTCGCCATGTCGCTGATCACAGTCGGCCTCGGCATGATGCTCCGGAACGTCATCTTTCTCGTCGCCGGCCCGCAGATCCGCTCGCTCGACATCGACCAGACGCGCGTGTTCGATCTCGGCCTCATCCGCATTTCGCCCGGCCAGGCGCTGGCGATCGGCATTGCAATCGTCGTGGCCCCGGCCGTCGCGCTCTTTCTCTCCCGCACCACGATCGGCAAGTCGATGCGCGCCGTCGCCGATAATCGCGATCTCGCCGCCGTGACCGGCATCGATGTCGAGCGGATCGGCACCTATGTCTGGCTGCTTGCCGGGGCGCTCGCCGGCATTGGCGGCGTCATGCTCGCCATCGTGCAGGGCACATTCAACCCGAACCTCGGCACACAGATCCTGTTCCTGATCTTCACCACCATCGTGCTCGGCGGCATCGGCAATGCCTATGGCGCGCTGATCGGCGGCGTGGTGCTCGGTCTCGTCATGGAGCTTTCGACCTGGGAAGGGTTCGCCGGCGGGCTGGAGCCACGGTTCAAATCCGTGCTCGCCTTCGTCGTGCTGATCCTCCTGCTCCTCTATCGGCCGCAGGGCCTCTTCGGCAAGGAGCGGGTGCTCTGATGGATATCTTCAATCCCGTCTTCTGGATCTTCGTCGCCACGACCGGCGGCATCTACACCATCATGGCGCTCGGCCTCTATGTGCAGTTCTCGCTCGCCGGCCTGCCGAATTTCGGTCACGTCGCCTTCATGGCGGTCGCGGCCTATGCGATGGCGATCCTCGTCGCCCGCTACGGCCTGCCGCTGCCGGTCGGCATTCTCGGCGGCCTCGTCGCCGCGGTGATCCTGGCGATCCTGGTCGGCGTCCCGGCGCTGCGCCTCCGTGCCGATTATCTCGCGATCGCGACGGTCGCCGGCGGCGAGATCGTGCGCTATCTCGCCATGAACCTGCAGGGCCTGACCGGCGGTCCGATCGGCTCGATCGGCCTGCTCGGCCCCGGCAAGATCGCGACCTTCAACGGCAGCTGGCAGGTCTTCATGGGCGATATCGCCTTCTATCTGAAACCCATCTTCGGCAAATATGGCCGCCCCGATACGGCCATGGCGATCGTCGTCTGGGTGTTCGCCTTCGCCGCGATCCTCGTGCTCTGGCGCATGGAGCGTTCGCCCTGGGGCCGCGTCATGCAGGGCATTCGCGAGGACGACACGGCCGTGGCCGCGATCGGCAAGAACGTTGTCGGCTTCAAGATGCAGGCGCTCATCATCGGCGCGCTGCTCGGCGCCGTTTCGGGCATGCTGCTCGCGCTGCAGATCGGCGTGTTCAGCCCGGACGACTACCAGCCGACCATCACCTTCTATGCCTATCTGATCATCATCTTGGGCGGCATGAACCGGATCTGGTCGGTGCCCGTCGGCGCGATCCTGTTCACGCTGCTCTATACCGGCACGCGCTTCCTGAACGTCTATCCGCTGACGCTGTTCGACTCCGGCGAGCGCGCCTATCTCCGCCTGTTCCTCGTCGGGCTGCTGCTGGTGCTCTTCCTGGCGTTCCGCCCGCAGGGCATCTTCGGCGACCGCCGCCAGATCCTGGAGAAGTGAGATGCTGCTGAAAGTCGACGGCATCACCAAGGCGTTCGGCGGCGTCAAGGCCGTGCAGGGTGCGAGCTTCGACGTCAAGGAGGGCTCGATCACCGCACTGATCGGGCCGAACGGCGCCGGCAAGACCACTGCCTTCAACCTGGTCTCGGGCTTCATGCGGCCGGATGAAGGCACCATCCAGTTCGACGGCCGTCGCACCGAGCGGCTCTCGGGCCACACGGTTGCCCGGCACGGCCTCGTCCGCGTGTTCCAGACCGCGCGCGTGTTCACGCAGATGACCGTGCTCGAAAACCTCCTGATCGCCGCCCGCCACCAGCCCGGCGAAAAGTTCGGCGCGGCTTGGCTGATGCCCGGCCGCACGTCCCGGCGCGAGCGGGAGATCCGCCGCGAGGCCGAGGAGCGGCTGGCGCTCGTGCGCCTGACCCACCTCACCCATGAGCGCGCCGGCGCGCTTTCCGGCGGCCAGCGCAAGCTGCTCGAGCTCGCCCGCGCGCTGATGGTTCAGCCCAAGATGATCCTGCTCGACGAGCCGATGGCCGGCGTCGCGCCAGTGCTGGGCGAGCAATTGATGGAGCACATCAAGGAATTGCGCGAGAAGGCCGGCATCACCGTCCTGATCATCGAGCACGACATCGACCTCGTCATGTCGATCAGCGACCGCGTCATCGTCATGGATGAGGGCCGCGTCATCGCCGACGGCCCGCCCGACGCGATCCAGGCCAATGAGCGGGTCATCACGGCCTATCTCGGCCGCAACGCGGGAGCCGCCGCATGAATATTGACGCGAGAAGCGACGTCCTCAAGGTCGAAGGCCTCAAGGCGGGCTATGGTGAGGAGAACATCCTGCACGGCATCTCGATCCGCGTGCCGCGCCGGTCGATCGTCGCGATCATCGGCCCGAACGGCTCCGGCAAGTCGACGCTGCTGAAGAGCATCTATGGCCTGGTCTCGATCCGCGGCGGCAGCGTCACCCTTTTCGACGCCGAGGAGAAGCCGGTCTCGCTGGTCGGCAAGCGCTCCAACGCGATCACCGCGCTCGGCATGAACATGGTGCCGCAGCTCGCCAATGTCTTCGCCGACATGACCGTTCTTGAAAACCTGCAGATGGGCTCCCTCCCCGCGCGGCACAAATATGCCGAGCGCTACGAGCGGGTGCTCGATGCCCTGCCCCTGATCAAGGGCATGCTGTCGAAGCGCGCCGCCACCCTCTCCGGCGGCCAGCGCCAGATGGTTGCCTTCGGCCGCGCGCTGATGTCGGATCCGAGCCTGCTGCTCCTCGACGAGCCCTCGGCCGGCCTCGCCCCGATGGTGCAGGAAGAGATCTTCAGCAAGACGCGCGAGATCAACGCCCTCGGCGTTTCGATCCTGATGGTGGAGCAGCGAGCGCGCCAGTGTCTCGCCATCGCCGATTATGGCTATGTGCTGGAACAGGGCCGCAACCGACTCGAAGGAACGGGTGCTGCGATGATCGACGATCCGGAAGTGATCCGTCTCTATCTCGGCGGCGGCAAGAAGAGCGCGGCCTGAACGGCAAAGGCAACACAGGCAATGCCAAAGCTAACGAACGGCAACAAGAAAACGGCACGATCAAAGGGAAGAACGGCGATGACGGCAGGCGGCAAGGTCCTCCTCGAAGAGTTCGGCTTCGGCAGCGTCACGCTCCTGCCCGGCCGTTTCCGCACCCAGGTCGACGAGGCGGCCGCGACCTATGGCGCGCTCTCCAACGATTCGATCCTGAAAGGCTTCCGCGCCCAGTCCGGCCAGGACGCGCCGGGCGACGCCATGGGTGGCTGGTGCGCCGCCAACAGCGCCGTGATTTTCGGCCAGCTCGTCTCCGGCATGGTCCGCCTCGGCCGCGCCACCCACAACCAAGCCCTTGTCGACAAAGCGATTTCCCTGCACGAGGGCTGGCTCGCCACCCTGCCCGCCGATGGCAACGCCAGGATGCGCCTCTATGATTGGGAGAAGCTGGCGCAGGGCCTGATCGACCTGCATCTGCTCGCCCAAGTCGAAAGCGCCCTGCCCGCGCTCCGCGCCACCACCGGCTGGGCGGAGCGCACCTTCGATCGCACCCGCCCGCTCGCCAATACGCATGATTTCTGGGGCGCCGGCCCGGGTGACACCTCGGAATGGTACATCCTGCCGGAGGCGTTCTATCGCATATACCAGGCGACAAACGACAGCGTTTTCAAGGAGTTCGCCGACCTCTGGCTCTATGAGGACTATTGGGCGCCCTTCGCTGAAGGGAAGGCGCCCGAAACGGTTGAAGCCGTCCACGCCTATAGCCATGTGAACGCCTTTTCGAGCGCGGCCATGGCCTATGCCGTCACCGGCGAGAAGCGCTATCTCGACATTTGCGTCCATGGCTATGATTTCATTCAGAAGACGCAGGTCTACGCTACGGGTGCCTATGGTCCCGACGAGCGGCTGATGCCGCCCAATGGCAGCCTCGGCCGTTCGCTCGAATGCTGCGCCTATCACGCCGAGGTGCCATGCGGTTCCTGGGCCGGCTTCAAGCTCTCGCGCTATCTAATGAGCTTCACCGGTGAAGCGCGCTATGGCGACTGGATCGAGACGCTGCTCTATAATGCAATTGGCAGCGCCCTCCCCGTCCAGCAGGACGGCACCGCGTTCTATTATGGCGATTATCGTATATCGGCGGGCGCTAAGGAATATTACTGGCAGCAATGGCCGTGCTGTTCAGGAACCTACATCCAGGACATGGCCGAATACCACAATCTCGTCTTCTTCAAGGATGCGGCCGGGCTCTACGTCAATCTCTATCTGCCGTCTCAGCTGAGCTGGACCCATGGCGGCCAGACGATCACGGTGACGCAGGAGACGCTCTATCCGGAGCGTGACAGCTCGACCCTGCGTTTCGACATGGCGGAAGCGGCCGAGTTCGCGCTGCGCTTCCGCATTCCCGGCTGGGCCAAGGGTGCCGTGATCGCGGTCAATGGCGAGCGGGTCCCCGTCGCCGCCCGGCCCGGCGACTGGGCCGTGATCGACCGGCTCTGGATGCCCTCCGACAGCGTGACCATCACCATCCCGATGGCGCTCCGCGCCGTACCCATCGACGAGCAGCACCCCGACCGCGTCGCCATGATGTACGGCCCGATCGTGCTGGCCCAGGACGAGGCCTGCTGCCGCCGTCCACTGACCATCGCGCCGGATACCGCACTTGAAACCCGGCTGATCAAGGATGGCGATGGCCCGCGCTTCCGCATCACCAACGCCGTGCCGGAGCGCCACACACGCTATCTCGTGCCGCTCTATTCCTTCCCAAAGGACTGGCCCTATTGGGTTTATTTCGACCTTCACGCCCCCTCGCTCTATTAGGCCGTGTATCGACGTCGGCAGTCCGATCAGCGCCCTCAAAAATTGCGTCATCCCCGCGAAAGCGGGGATCCATGCAGCCGGAGCGTTCGTCGCGACTGGCTTCACGGCTAAATGGATCCCGTGTCTCAACTGCGCTCCGCCCGGGATGACAGCGCTGCGCGCCGTCCCGCCCGACGACAGGCCTCTGTCACCGCCGGGCTCGCCCCCGGCAATGACAACCGTTGAAAACCTCCCCTTTGGAAACCTCCCCATGACCACCGGCCCCGCCCTCGGCGTCTGCTATTATCCCGAGCATTGGCCCGAGGCGCGCTGGGCCGAAGACGCGGCTGCGATGCGCGAATTCGGCATTCGTTACGTCCGCATCGGCGAGTTCGCCTGGGGACGGATGGAGCCGGAGCCCGGCATTCATGACTGGTCATGGCTCGACCGCGCGATCCGGACGCTGGCCGAAGCTGGCCTCGACATCGTGCTGGGCACACCGACCGCGAGCCCGCCGAAATGGCTCGTTGACCGCCATCCCGACATTCTCCCCCATGACGAGAAGGGCCATGTCCGCGGCTTCGGCTCGCGGCGCCATTATACAGCCTCGAGCGATACCTACTGGCGCGAGAGCGCGCGCATCGTCGAGTCGATGGCGGCGCGCTATGGCGACCATCCCAAGGTCGTCGGCTGGCAGATCGACAACGAGTTCGGCGACAATGACTCGATCCTCTCCTATGGTCCTGAAGATATTGCTGGATTCCGCCGCTGGCTGCGCGGTCGCTACCAGACGCCCGAGGCGCTGAACGAGGCCTGGAGTAATGTCTTCTGGTCGATGGAGGTTTCGAGCTTCGACGATGTCGGCGCGCCGGTCGGGACGGTCGGCGAGGCCAATCCATCGGCACGGCTCGACTATCGCCGCTATTTCTCCGACCGTTTCGCCGAATATTGCGCCATGCAGGCGGCCATCATCCGCCGCCTGTCGCCCGGACGGTTCGTCACTCATAATTTCATGAGCCTGTTCCACGATTTCGACCATTTCAAAATGGCCGAAAGCCTGGATTTCGCGAGCTGGGACTCCTATCCGCTCGGCAAGGTCGAGAGCTTCCCGTTCAGCGACGACGAGCGCATCCGCTGGGCGCGGACCTCGCATCCCGACATGTCGGCGCTGCACCACGATCTCTTCCGCGGCATGGCCGGCAATTCGTTCTGGGTCATGGAACAGCAGCCGGGCCCGGTAAATTGGGGCAAGTGGAACCCGGCGCCCGCGCCGGGCATGGTGCGGCTCTGGAGTTGGGAAGCCTTCGCCCATGGCGCCGAGACGGTCAGCTATTTCCGCTGGCGCCAGTTCGGCGTGGCGCAGGAGCAGATGCATTCCGGCCTGCACCGGCCGGACGGGCAGATCTCGCCGGGCGGCCGGGAAGCGCGCCGGGTCGCCCAGGAGATCGCGGATTTCTGCGCCTTGCCCGCCTCGCAGCAAGCCAAAGTCGCGATCGTCTTCGACTATGAAGCGTCCTGGATCCTGAAGATCCAGCCACAAGGCCAGGATTTCAACTATTCCGTCCTCGTCCATAACTGGTACGAGGCGCTGCGCCGCTGCGGCGTCGACATCGATTTCGTCGCGCCGGGCGCGTCGCTCGCCGGCTATGCGCTCGTCATCGTGCCCACCCTGCCGCATGTCTCGCCGGCAGCGCTTGCCGCCTTCCAGGCCTTTGACGGCATTATACTATTCGGCCCACGCAGCGGCTCGAAGACCCGCCACTACGCCATTCCCGAAAACCAGCCGCCCGGCCCGCTGCAGGAATTGATCGCGCTCAAGGTCGCCGAGGTCTCATCGCTGCGACCCGGCCTCGCATTCGGCCTTTCCGGCGCAGTCTCGGGAACGGGCGGGCGGTGGATCGAGACGATCGAGACCGCGCTCGCGCCTGCGGCCGTTGACGATGCCGGCGAGCCCGTGCTCGTCCGCGATGGCCGGCGCCTCTATCTCGGCGCCTGGATCGAGGGCGAAACACTGCGCCGCTTCGCCCGCTCGCTGCTCGTCGAAGCCGGGCTGGACGTCATAGACCTGCCCGATCACATCCGCCTGCGCCGGCGCGGCGATCTGGTCTTCGCCTTCAATTACGGCACGGAACCCTGGCCGATCCCGGCGGCCGGTCCAGCCCTCCGCATCGGCGCGGCCGAAATCCCGCCGCGCGATCTCGCATGCTGGACGGATCAGCTGTCCTGAGGCCGCAAGACGGCTGGAACGAACCGGCGACCGGCCAAAGCGACAGGACCGCGCCGGCCGCGAAGCCTGATCAGGGGTCGGAGAGCTGGCTGAAATCGGGCGCGATCTGGTCGACGCCGGCAGCTTGCCATTGCGGCTGTGCGACCGCGGAAAAGATCTCACGCTCCAGATTCTTGCCGTTCACGAACAGCCCGGTCATCTGGAAGCTGCCATTCGACGAGGTGAAGGTGCATTCGGCCCGGTCGCGCACCAGCGCGCCGGCGCTGTCATGCGAATCATAGGTCAGCTTGACGATGTTCTTCTCGATCGTGACGCCGATCCGCGCATAGGTGGCGGGCGTCTGCATCACGGATTCGACGGCGATTTCGCAGGCCGTCACGGCCGGATCATCGGAAGCATGGGCGATGCCGGTACCGGCGAGCAATGCGATCACAAAGAGCGGTTTGAACATGATGAATCTCCTTCGCCGAACCATATTCGATCGGCCATGGCCTGTCTCCTGCCGCCGCCTGCCGGGCTGACCGCATGGTGAACGGCGGCACATGATCGCCTCACGGCTGGGGAGATTGTCCGGATGGGCTCAGAAACCCCTTGTTTGCCGCGCTTCTCTCCATTAGACCCGGCAGCGGAGAGGTGGCCGAGTGGCCGAAGGCGCTCCCCTGCTAAGGGAGTAGACGGCTTAAAACCGTCTCGAGGGTTCGAATCCCTTCCTCTCCGCCACTAACCAATCTATTTGATATAGTTATTCTTTTTGTCTTTTGACGCTAGGAATAGTCCGTCATTGCGGCGGCTTCATCTTCGGTGGGGTTTGGAGAGACCTTTTCCCCGCCGATTCTGCGCCGCTTTCTCGGCCGTGCCTCCCCGCCGGCTGGCAGTACCAAAGCTCGGTCGGACCGGGACTGAGCGTTTCGCAGACTGCGTGCTGGCCGGTCTGGGCGGGCGAGGCACAGGAAGACAGTGGTCCGGCACTCTCGTGGGATCGGGCAGACATTGGTTTCGGATCGCAATCAACAGCGCTGCCGGAGCGGTGTGAACGGCGGCAGCTGTGATGCCCGCGATAGTCTTGAGCGCGCCTGCCTGGAATTGGGCTGGATCGGGAATCAGTGAGCCTCGACGACAGGATCCAACGGCGATCCATGATCCTGTCGCTGCGCTGTCATCGCCCAGCCATTCGAACCCGAGCGTCTGGCGCTGTGCCGCCCACTCGATCGGAAGCCAGGTATGACAGAAGGCGCCCGTGCCGGTGCTCGTGGTCTCCATCTTGACGGTGGCGAGATGGTCGCGATGGAGGAAGCAATTGGCCGCACCGACGCGGCGGATGTCGGGATGCGGGACCTTGGTCATGACCCCGGCATTGTCGATCTCGGTCTTGCCGAGCAGGAAGCTGGTCGTCGCCGGATTGGTGCCGACGATCGACACCGTCTTCATCCGGCTGCCGTCCGGACCATAGGCATAGCTCGTGCTACCGGTCGATGTGACAACCAAGGTGTCGCTTCGCGCTCTGCAGAGCCAAAGAGAGCTTCGGTCAGAATTATTCTGCAGAACTAGATAGCAATCAGCTGGACAGAATGCGATAAGATGAAATCCTGATCCTTGTTAGATTTACCAAAAATAGCCTCATCAGGATCCAGCGATATATAATACTTATCTCGGTCAATTTCCAGAAATTTAAATCGCTCTACCGTCCCAAAATTATAATCATTTCTATAATAAAAACCATACTCTATAACGCGCATAAAATCCAGCGTCAACGTCTTGAAGGTGGCGTTTGGTCTTGCCAATGCTTTTATTGAAACCGTAACCTGATCGTCGTCGCGAGAACAATTGATCGAAGTGACACTTGCATCAAGGAGACTATTCTCTCCGCTTAGAAAAATTACTGCTTCGCTATTTCGTTTCAAGATGCTCATTTTTTTTGCCCTAGAACCCAAAATCTTTTAGGTCATCCGCAGTCGGCTGTCGACCAGGCTGCCTATTAGGCCGGCCTTCCGGATGATTCGGATTGGGATTGTGGTCGTGGACGTGGTCCTCTTGCTCACCAACAGGCGCATTATGCCCATGACCTTTATTCCATTCCTTTTGAACCCAACCGTCTTCACCATACTTCTTTCTCGTCGTGTCAGGGTCATTGCTTTCGACTGTTCCGGGCGAGCCGCGATCAGGGATACGGTTCTTTCGCCTTTGCCCAGAGCTCTCGTTGCTGTTCTCTGCGTCAGTTTTTTCCTTCACGCCGCTCTTCGAATTCTTGGCGACGTCGGAGTCATTGGCGTAAGGCTGGTCATCAGCCGCTGTCGAGCTCGTCATAGCCAATAAGGTGCCGGCGACAGGGATTGCCCGGGTGCCTACGGCAACTGCCGCGCTGCCGGCATACGTCCCAGCGCTAGCAAATGTGCTCGTCCACTGACTGATGGCGTTTCCGATGGCTTTAGAGAAAGTGCTAGTCGCAGTTTCCGCGGCCTTCATTTCAACCGCGGTTGTTACCTGATGCCCGTTCCGATCGCTCTTATTGACCGGATCATTTCCGGCATAGGCGTATTTGTTGGTTCCGACGGGGTTGTTCAGCCAGCCGATGGGATTTCCGGCGAGGGCCTGAGCGGCGTCGATCGGGTCGTAATCGTCGGGCGTGATGAAACGGCCGAGCTTGGGGTCGTACCAGCGGGCATTCAGATCGATCAGCCCGGTATTGTCGTCGCGCCGCTCGCCGATGAAGCCGCGGGCCTCTGATCCGCAGGCGGTGGAGGAGACCGGGATGCGCTCGCCATAGGGTGCGAAGCGCTGTGTCATCGCCGCCGCTCCCGTGCTCGTGGTCTCCATCTTGACGGTGGCGAGATGGTCTCGATGGACGAAGCAGTTGGTCGCGCCGACCACGCGCACATCGGGATGCGGGATCTTGGTATAGACCCCGGCATCGTCGATCTCGGTACCGCCGAGCAGCCATGTCGTCGTCGATGGATTGGTGCCGACGGTGGAGACAGTCTTCACCCGTCCGCCATCCGGGCCATAGGCATATTGGGTGCTGCCGGTCGCGGTGACGACGGAGACGAGCCGGTTTTCGCCGTCCCTCCGATCAAGTCGGAGGGCAGGCTCCGCTCAGCGCCCGGCCGCCACCGGTGGTGAGATTGCCATTGGCGTCGTAGCTCTGCGCGACGCCGCCCACACTGAGCGGCGCATGAGGTCTGGCCACGCCATAGCCCTGCGAGGGATAGCTCAGGGTGCCGACCGCCGAATTGGTCAGCATGTTGCCGGCCATGTCATAGCTGAAGCTGCGGCTGCTCGTCGTGTCGCCCGTGTTCGTCGCCTGGATCAGGCGATCGATCTCGTCATAGCTGTAGCTCCAGTTCTCACCGGCCGGGCTCGTCGTCATGCCGGTGATCCGGCCGGTGGCGTCGCGCGTGTAGCTGATGCTCTGCAGCACCGTCGCGCCCTTCTTGGTCGTGACGCTCATCAGCCAGTCGCGCGCGGCGTTGTAGCTGTTCTCCGTCGTGACGCCGTTGGCATAGTCGATCGCGATCACCTGACCGGCCGGATTGTCGCGGATCGACGTGATCAGACCGGGAATGGATTCAAGCCGCCCGGCCATATCATAGGTCCAGGGCGCAGAGGATGAGCCGGTCGACCAAGCCGCCCGCCTGCCCGAGCGACCATTTCGCGAGCTGGCCGGCAACACCGCTCCCGCCATCCTCGGTTGCTGCGGCGGTACACGGGATCGCGGTCAATCCCAGATTGACGAGCAGGACGGTAGCCGCCGAGACCAAAAAGACCGCCCGCAAAGCGCGAATGCGATTCAACCATCCTAGCCCCCATCCCGCGGTCCGTTTGCCGGGGCCGGACTATCCGGGATGGATTTGGGCGCCGCCGCTCGACCCTGTCAATCAGACCTAGCCGATCGCAACGCCTGCATGGCCCAGACGCTGCCAGGTCCTGTCCCACAGGGGAACTTAGCCGACGTACGATATTCGATTCATCCTATTGGCGATCCAGGCTTGCCTTGCCACGTCGAACTGCCTCGACAACCTCACGGATCGAGTCGACGACCAATTGTGGCTGGTCCTTATGAATCTCGTGACCGCTATCCGTGTTCGTCACATGCCGTGCGCCGGGGACCAGCGCAGCGAGCTTTGCCTGCGCCAACCTTTGCGCCCTGTCGGTCACGTAGCCGAAGTCAGGAGGCGTACTCGCCGGCAGTACGCCGTCGGCGATGAGCTTGGGGATCAGCGGCCCCCAGGGCCGGTCGGCGCTAAGGACGATCAGCGGCATTGGCCTGAGCGGTCGGGCAGCGCGGATTTGATCAAAGCTGCGTTCGGCATCCGCCCGCTCGATCGGAGGATAGAGCCTCAACGCCTCCGTCAGATCACCATTCAGGAGGGCGCGTTGGATCACCCACTCTTCCGGCGTCTCCGCATCCTGAAGACCCTCGGATAGAGTATGGACAAGAACCATCCCTTTGACCTGCTCCGGGTAGTTCATCGCGTATAATCGGGCGATCAGACCGCCATAGGAGTGCGCAACCATAACGAACGGCGCCGTGATGCCACCAGCGGCCAGCAACGCATGGAGATCTGCCACGGCATCGCCCGCGGTGACGGGCTGCGGAACCGGGTCGCTGCGGCTGGGCGCGTCGCCCACCGGCGTTCCCGGCCTGTCATAGGCGCAGACCCGCGTGAATCCGGCCAGTTCCGAGAAGACATCCAACTTCCCCGGCTCGGCCTTGGTCCAATCCTCGGCGGACGCCCGCATGCCCGCCACGACGACGACGACCGGCACCCCCATACCCCGGCATTCGAGGTACATTTTGCGCCCACCGCCAATTTCGAAGCGGCCGTCAATATCGCTGCTCCGTGCTTCAGCCGGCCACACGGCAGAGGACGCGGCGAGAACAATTGCGACAAACAGAGAATGGCGACGCAACATCGGCCGTACCTCCCCGGTGCAATAGCAAGATCCAGTGTTCGGAAGGAACATCGAACACCTTCGACTTGCAGCAACAAGCATGCGAAGATTGCGCCTATTCCGCAAGGAAGGGCATCGCATGACCATTCCCGCATCGACAAAGTTCGGAGGCGCCGGGCTGGCTCTCACCCTCCTGCTGGGGTTTGGAAGTGCTGTGACTGCCGCCAGCGGGGCGGAGGTGTCCAGGGCTATTCCGGCTTCCGTTGCCGACGCCATACGGAATATTCAGGCCAAGGCGGTGTTCGCCCATAGCAGTTGGGGCATTCACCTGGTAGATATCGCCACGGGTGACGTGCTGATCGACGAGGCGGGCGAAAAATCTCTGCTGCCGGCCTCCGTCATGAAGATCTACAGCGTCGCGACCGCACTCCATGACTATGGCGCCAACTATCGCTTCCGCACGCCGGTGTACAGGCTCGGGGAGGTCAAGGATCACGTCCTTGCCGGCGACCTCGTGCTCGTCGCCTCGGGCGATTTCAACTTCGGGCTCCGAACCCAGCCGGACGGCACCCTTGGCTTCAACAGCCTGCCGGAGGTCGATCACAACACGACCTATACCGGCTTCCCCGGCGGGGCTTATGTCAAGAACAGCGACCCGCTCGTGGCGCTCGATGCATTGGCGGCCCAGATGAAGGCGGAGGGCATCGACGAAATCGCCGGCAACGTAGCGATCGACGATCGGCTTTTCGAGACTCACCTGGGGTTTTCCGCCGGAGCCATTGCGCCCATCTGGGTCAACGAGAACAACATCGATATCCTGGTGACGCCGACCAAGGCCGGCGAGAAAGCCGAGATCGACTGGCGTCCGAAGAGCGCAGCCATAAGCGTCGAGAACGATGTCACCACGATCGACGGGCCGGCCGGGGCGCTCGAAGTCACGTCACCCCGCCCGGGCGTGATCCAAGTCAACGGCAAGATTGTCTCGGACAGCCCCCTATTCTGACGATCTCCCAAATCGCCGATCCCACCGCCTTCGCACGTACCGCCTTCATCGAGGCGCTGGTCCGGGCCGGCATCAAGGTCGCGGCAGCGCCACTCGGTGCCCCCGGCGGACTTCCAAACGCAGCTGACTACGGTGACGCCAGTCGGGTGGCGGAATATGTCTCGCCGCCGCTGTCGGAATTCGTCAAGATTATCCTGAAGGTAAGCTACAACCGCGGCGCCGACCTCATGGTCTGTCTCGCCGCGGTGAAGGCTGGAAGCCGCGATTGCGGCAAGGGGCTGCATGAAGTCTCGAAGCTCCTCGCCGAGCACGGCATGTCGCCAACCGGCACCTATATCTTTGATGGCGCGGGGACAAGCAACAACAACAGAACGACGCCGTCGGACCTTGCGACATTCCTGCGCGAGATCGCGCCCACCCGCTGGGGAGCTGCTATTCACGATGGCATGGCTGTGCTCGGCGTTGACGGCTCGCAGGCGCCAAACGGCGTCGGAACCCCAGCGGCAGGCCATGTCCGGATCAAGGACGGCGACATCGTCGCGGGGAGCGCCGCCGGGAAGCTCGTCGCGCTGGCCACCACCCAGACCGGCTATATCGACGCCAGGAGCGGGCGCCGGCTCGCCTACAGCGTAATGGTCAACAACGTACCGTTCCCATCGCTGGAAGACTACAACGCCGCGCGGGCGGACGTCGCCGCCGTCGCTGTCGCCATTCAACAGGGTTATTAGGTCGAGTTTGCGGCACTCGTCTCGCCCAAGCGAGAAGCCTTTGCTGTGCAACGGCTGTCGCCAAAGTGCAGCCGAGCGGTGAACAGGCGCGGAATACCAGTCTTAGCCTAGATCGACCCAACTATCTAACTTTCATCATAAGTTTTGAATACACTCGGGGCAATTGTCGGCGCCGATCGAGACCTCGGCATCCATGTCGATCCTTTCCCCGCTGGTGGCGATGGCGAGGTCAACCAGAAAGGCGAGGCGCTTTCGGGTAGCGCCGAGATTTGACATGACGGTGCCGCGGGGCATGGGCTTCCCCAGGTCGTGCCAGGCCTGATGCAGGACCTTGAGAAGCCGGCGCTTCGGCCATACCTCGCACTTTATCGAGCGCAGGAGTATCTCGGTATCGGATAGCCGCAGCCGCGGCCGGATGCTCTGTTGCAGGGCGTAGAACAGCAGTATCGCCGAACCGGGCTCGGTCAGGGGCTCGCCGCTGAGCCGGTGGTGGATCGCTTGTCGAGAACATCCTGCATCAGCAGCGTCTCGCAGAACGCGATCGTCTCTTTCGCCCTAGCCCCATCCTCTTCGCCGATCGGCCCGAGGAACCGTGGCCCTTCGTTGCGTCGATGACGATGTCATGGGGCTGCGGCGGCGGCTCGCCTCAGCAATGCTGGTTCTGGCATGTCGCCGATGGCGAGCGGCGACAAGTCGGCGTCCAGTTCGAAGCGGTCCATTCGACAGACGCGAGCCCGGTGACGTTCAGATCTTCGTCTCGATGGCGTGAGAGGGACGTATTTTCCACGGCCACGCCAAGAGAGCCAAGCCAACATCGCGGCGACGTGATGACAGCCAACCCTAGGACTGGGCGGTGACGCGATGAAACTCTCCTGAAGTTTCATCCAGGAAGACATAGAGAGCCGCGATCTTCCCATCCCTGACGATAGCCACGTCCCAGCCTGTATAAGCAGGCGCCTCGCCGCGCGGGCCCGATCCCCACGCAAAGCGGCCGGCATTTTGCACGACCTGCGGCTTGCCGCTCGGCGTGTAGACGAAGTTCGGATGGGTTGCCCGAAGATCGCCTGCGACCTTGCTGATCGCCTCGTGGCCGACGACCGAGCCCGGCGGCACGTGGAGGACTCCGTCGGCGGCCCAGAGCTCTTCCAGTGCCGCGCGTCGGCGGTTCTCGTCTGCTTCACCGAAGACTTCCTGAAGATTGCGGGTGAGCAGTTCGCGGATGCGCTCCGCAGATTCCGATTGCTGAATCATTCGGTTCTCCTTCTGAGGAATAGGGATCGCTGGAGCCGGGGCACGCGACGCGTTCGATCGCGATCCGGCCCCGGATCTGTTGTCGATGTTCAGATTTGCGTTTGGCCGCCATCCACAAACAGTTCGACGCCATTCACGAAGCTGGCCTCATCGGACGCGAGGAACAAGACGGCTTTCGCGATCTCCTCCGGCTGGCCGACGCGACCGGCGGGAATAAGGCTTGCGAGATAGTCCCGGGTGTTCTGCGCCTGCGCACCGCCGCCAAATAGTTCGTTCAATCCGGCGGTGTCGGTGACGCCAGGGCTGATCGTGTTGACCCGGATATGGCGGTCTTTGAGATCGAGTATCCAACTGCGAGCGAAGTTGCGAATCGCTGCCTTGGTTGCGGAATAGACGCTGAACGCCGGCGTTCCCGAAATGCTTGTCGTCGAGCCGGTGAGGATCACCGAAGCGCCGTCCTTCAGGAGCGGCAACGCCTTCTGAACGGTGAAGAGCACGCCCTTCACATTCGTATCGAAGGTGCGCGTGTAATGCTCCTCGGTGATCGCACCGAGCGCCGTCATCTCGCCGCCGCCCGCATTGGCGAAGACGACATCGATCTGGGCATGCTTCTGTTGGACGGTATCGTAGAGCCGGTCGATGTCGGCGAGCTTGGCCATATCCCCACGAATGCCCGTGACCTGGCCGCCGATCTGCTTCAATGCGGCGTCGAGCGCATCCTGGCGTCGTCCCGTGATGAATACCGATGCGCCCTCAGCCGCAAACGCCTTGGCGGTTGCAAGCCCGATTCCGCTCGTCCCGCCCGTCACCACCACGACCTTGTTGTTGAACCGGTCCGTCATCGTCCGTCTCCTGTTTGCGCCACGGCGAAGCGCCATGGGCAATGTAGATGCGATGAGAACGCTGATGCGTGTAGTTGACGGATATGGCACTTAGCGTTCTATGGGAGGAACGATGATGCGGACCGATCTGAACGATCTCGCCTACTTCGCCGAGGTTGTCGCCCATGGCGGGTTTGCCGCGGCGGGCCGGGCACTACGCGAACCGAAGTCGAAGCTCAGCCGGCGTGTCGCAGCATTGGAGAACCGGTTGGGCTTGCGATTGATCGAGCGGTCCAGCCGTCGGTTCCGTGTGACGGATACTGGCCTGGCCTTTTACGAGCGATGTCGCGCGATGCTGGCGGAAGCTGAACTGGCCGAGGCGTTGGTGGTGAACGCGCAGGCCGAGCCACACGGACGTATCCGTTTCAGCTGTCCGACGGGCATGTTGCAGCCCATATCCGATCTGGTCTCCTCCTTTCTGCTCCGCTATCCGAAAGTGAGGCTGCAACTCCTGGCGACAGATCGCGCCGTCGACCTGATCGATGAGCGGATCGATGTGGCGCTGCGTATTCGAACCAGTCTCACAAGCGACGCCGCACTGACGATGCGATCGCTCGGGCGATCAACAAGGATACTCGTTGCCAGCCCTCAGCTCGGCGGCATGATCACGGGGATCGAGCAGTTGCGTTCCCTGCCGGCTCTCGCGACCAACGACGCAGCCGATGATTTGGAATGGCACCTCGAAGCCGGCGACGGCAGAAGGCAAGTCGTTCGAGTCGAGCCGAGACTGGGATGCGAGGATATGGCGGCGGTTCGAGACGCGGCCGTGGATGGCCTGGGCGTGGCGCTCCTGCCCGATCATGTCTGCCGCGAGGCACTCGAGGCGGGGCGGCTCGTGCGGATTCTCCCAGAGTGGCATGGTCTGCAGGGGATCGTCCATCTGGTCTTCACGACGCGGCGAGGTCTGCCTCCCGCCGTACGGGCGCTGATCGATCATCTGGCTGCGGGTTTTCCACCCGAGCCTTAGGGAAGAACAGATGAGGCAAGCGTTAATGGCTTGCCGGGCGCCGACTTCCCCCGACGGCGGAAGCCAGGACGCCCCTCCGAGGCAGGCTTGGTTTCTTTGTCCGGCCTGCCATGGCATCAGCCACAGGCCTGTTAGCGAGCCGCTCCAAGCTATAAGCGGCAATTATAACATGCCTAGCAAACAAGCCTCGATTGTTGCGCTGCGGCAATTTACTTTCGCTCTCATCGCAGCCGAAAACGGCGTGAATGCAAAATTCAGCGAGCCTTCCGGGAGACAAATCGATGTGTGTGCATCAGCGGGGATTGTCGTTTGAAAATGGCGAGTGGAACTGACGGATCAGGGCAGGTCGATTCGATCCTCGAGCTTTCGAAGATAACACTGCGCTTCGGAGCAACGACAGCTCTCGATGACGTCAACATCAATATCCGCGCTGGCGAATTCTTTACCCTGCTCGGCCCTTCGGGATGCGGCAAGACCAGTCTGCTTCGGTTATTGGCCGGATTGCAGATTCCGACATCGGGTCATATCCGGCTCGACGGTCAGGACATCACCGGCGTTCCGCCACACCGGCGGCCGGTGAACACGGTCTTTCAGAGCTACGCGCTGTTCCCGCATCTGACCGTCGCGCGCAATGTTGCCTTCGGGCTGGAAATGCTGCGCTGGCAAGCAGCAGCCATCCAGAAGCGGATCCCCGAGGTTCTGTCGCTGGTCGGCCTCTCAAGCTACGGCGAGCGGCGGACGGAACAGCTTTCCGGCGGACAACAGCAGCGCGTGGCGCTCGCCCGTGCGCTGGCGCCCCGGCCGCGGGTGCTTCTGCTCGACGAACCGATGTCGGCGCTGGATCTGAAGCTCAGGAAAGAAACCCAGCAGGAATTGAAACGCCTGCACCGCGAAGCCGGCATCACCTTCGTTCTGGTGACGCACGACCAAGAAGAGGCGCTGACCCTTTCCGACAGGATCGCCGTCATGAAGGATGGTCGGGTCCGTCAGATCGGCTCGCCCGAGGTGATCTATCGCGAGCCCAGCGACACTTTCGTCGCCGATTTCATCGGCGAGGCCAATCTGATCCAGGCGTCCGCGCTTGGCCGGGCCGGTGTAGCCGGGCTGGTGATGGTGCGGCCCGAAGACATCGCCATCGCCCCCGAATCCGACGCTGCCCGCGTCCGCGGAACGATCTCCGACATGCGCTTCCTGGGCGGAACGGTCGAGTTAACTGTCGTCACCGACGCTGGCAACGCGATCCGGACACGGTCGGCCGGCGCCGCCGCGGTGCTGAACCATGGCCAGGCGGTAGGTCGCCGGGTCGGGCTCGTCTGGCCGGACAGGGCCGAACGCGTATTGGAGGGTTGAGCGATGCATCGCGCCTCGCCGCTCCTCCTCACGCTGCCGGCCCTCCTGGTCATCGGCATCTTCATGCTGGTGCCGCTCGGCTATGGCGTCGCCTATTCGTTCCTGACGGCGAGCCCCTATGGCGGCGCCCAGCTGCCCTTCACGTTCGAAGGGTACCAGCAGGTACTCTTCCAGCGTGATTTCGACGAAAGCCTCTATTTCACGACCACCTATCTGGCGATCATCTTTCGCTCGGTGGTTCTGGCTTCCGCGGCGGCGATCCTCTGCGCGGTGCTCGGACTGCCGGTCGCCTGGTTCATCGCGTGCCAGCCGGCGAAGTGGCGCACCTGGCTGGTGTTCGTCGTCACATTGCCTTTCTGGGTCAACAGCCTGATCCGCACCTATTGCTGGGTGCTGCTGCTCCGCGACCAGGGACTGATCAATCTCGCCCTGCAGAAGAGCGGGCTGACCTCCGGCCCCATCGGCCTCATGTACAATGACGGGGCGACCCTCCTTGGCCTCGTCTATAATTTCCTCCCCTTCATGGTGCTGCCGATCTATGCCGCCCTGGAACGGCTCGATCCGCGCCTGATCGAGGCGGCGCATGATCTCTACGCGACCCGGGCGAAGGTCTTTTCGCGGATCATTATTCCGCTTGCCCTCCCCGGCCTGAAGGCCGGCGCCCTCCTGGTCTTCGCCCCTGCGCTTGGCTATTTCCTCGTGCCCGATCTGCTCGGCGGCGGCCGCAACCTGATGATCGGCAATCTGATCCAGATCGAATTCACGAGCGGTCGCAACTGGCCCTTCGGGGCAGCGCTTTCGGTCCTCGTCACCGGAGCCGTCATGCTCGTCCTCATGATCGGCGCTATGCGCGGCAAGCGGCGCAAGCTCAGCGACATTGTGGGGGACCAGCTGTGAAGAGCCATTTCGATTGGCGCAAGACGCCGGGACTGGGCCCCTATACCGCCCTCATCCTCGTCTTTCTCTATGCTCCGCTTTTTGTGCTGGTGGCCTATTCCTTCAATGCTGGAAGCCTGGTGACAGTCTGGGCCGGCTTCAGCTTCCAATGGTTCGCCATCGCGGCGGCCAATGGCGACATCCAGGAGGCAGCCCTCAACAGCCTGATCGTGGCCGCCTCGGCGACAGCCCTCGCCACGATCATTGCCACCTTTGCTGCGATTGGGCTGGAGCGCGGGCCTTCGAGGTGGGCGGGTCCGTTCGCCGCCCTGTTCGCCCTGCCGCTGCTCGTCCCGGAGATCGTGACTGCGGTGACGACGCTGGTGTTCTTTTCGAGCATCCATCTGCGCTGGGGCATCAGCAATCTCGTCATCGCGCACACGGTGTTCTGCATCGCCTTCGCCATGATGCCCATCCGGGCGCGGTTGCGGGGCATGGGCGACCAACTCGAAAATGCGGCACGTGATCTGTATGCGCCGCCCATCAAGGTCTTCCTCCGGGTCACGCTGCCCTTGCTGAGCCCGGGCATCGTCAGCGGCGCGGTGCTCGCCTTCGTCGTCTCGCTCGACGATTTCGTCCTGAGCGCCATGGTCGGCGATGCCGGCACGACGACCTTGCCGGTCTATGTCTACGGCATGATCCGACGCGGGATCACGCCCGAGGTGAACGCAGCATCGACCATCCTCCTTGCCGTCTCGCTGCTGCTCGCCGGCATCGCGCAATATCTGAACCGCCCCCGCAACTCCGCCTGAGTCGCGCCCCAAGCGGGGGCTCGAACGACGAGCCGCGCCTCCGCGATCCAACCAGAGCTTGTCATTCCACAGGGAAAACCATGAAGACCCATCGTCTCCCCACACGACGGTCCCACGGCGTCGCCGTAGCCCTCCTCTCGCTCGCCGCGGCATCGTCTGCCGCCACGGCGGCGCATGCTGAGGAAGGGAAGGAACTGAGGATCTATAACTGGTCGAGCTACACGGCCCCCGACATGATCGAGAAATTCGAAAGGGAGACTGGCATCAAGGTGTCCATCGACACTTATGACAGCAACGAGACCTTGCTCGCCAAGCTCTCAGCCGGCTCCTCGGGTTACGACATCGCGGTAGCGTCCTCCGACTTCGTTCCGATCATGATCGAGCAGGGCCTGATCCAGCCGATCGACGCATCGACCTTCAAGAACTACGAGCATCTCGCGCCGGAATGGAAGACGCGCGAGTGGGATCCGGGCAACCACTACTCGATCGTCTGGAACTGGGGAACGACCTCGGCGGTCGTCGATACGGCCGTCTACAAAGGCCCGACGGATTCCCTCGGGCTGCTCTTCAATCCGCCGGCCGAACTCCAGGGCAAGATCGGCATGTCGGGCGCGATGAGCGAGGTCATATCGCTCGCGCTGGTCTATCTCGGCAAGCCGCAATGCACGAGCGAGAAGGAAGATTTGAAGGCTCTGTCCGCCCTGCTCGAAGCGCAGAAGCCATTCGTGAAGGTCTATGACGCAGCGGGTGTCGCCGAACGCCTCGGCGCCGGCGAACTGGTGGCCTCGCAAACCTGGAGCGGCGCCGCCTACCAGGCCCGACAGCAGCGCGCGAGCCTGCACTACATCTATGGCAAGGAGGGCGTCTATGGCTGGGCCGACAATGCCGTCGTGCCGAAGACCGCCCAGCATCCCGAGAACGCGAAGGCGTTCCTGAACTTCCTTCTCCAGCCCGAAAACGCGGCGATGCTCTCCAACTTCACCGGCTCGCAAAACGGGATCACGGGCAGTTCCGCCTTCATGACCAAGGCCTTGGCGGAAGCGCCGGAAATCAATCCGCCGAAGGACGAAAAGATTTCCTTCGGGCATGTCTGCCCGGAGGCGGCAACGCGGGCCTATGACCGGATCTGGACCAAGGTTCGCGGATAGAAATCGATCCGAAACTCCCCTGGCTCTGCGCACCAAAGGCGCGGAGCCACCACGAAAGTTGGCTTCGGCTAGAGCTTTGGTTTCGCGAAGCTCTCGATCAAGGTTCGGATTTCGCGGCGCCGCTCCGACTGGAGCCCCGCCAGAAACACGGTCGCCGGTTCGAGATCAGCGATCGGTATGAACCTGAGATCCGGCCAGTTGTGCTTCTCGGCCACCGTGGCGCTGGTGATGGCCATGCCCCGCCCGGCGGATACGAAGGTCAGCATCTCGTCTACCGTGCGCGCGGCCGGCCCGACCGTGACCGGCGCACGGCCTGTTGGTCTCGGATTGACGATCCAGTAGTCGCGATCGGATGCCGCATCGATGATGGGCACGTCGTCGAGATCCCGCATCGCGACGCTGGACCGGGCGGCGAGAGCATGATCGACATGAAAGATCGCAACGCGCTGGACGGTCATGAGGGGAATGACCAGTAGTCGCGGGTCTAGGAAGCGGTCGCGCGCCTGTAGGACGATGATGTCGACATCGCCGCGTTCAAGGCTCCCCACTTCGTCGCCCCAACTGACGAACTCCAGCGACACTTCGGTATTGCCCAGCTCTCCGGCCCGCCTGAGGATATCGCGGGTGAGTATCTGCGGCGTGCTGGTTCCGAACCCGATCCGAATCTTCGTTTTGTCGGCATGGTCTGCGACGCGTTTCAGGACACGGCTTGCATGCGCGAGCAGGCTTCGCGAATCCTCCAGCAGCCCCTCGCCCACCTTGGTCAGAGCGAGCGCCTTTGGCGACCCCCGCGGCGCCCGTCGGATCAGGGGCGTACCGACCACATCTTCCAGCCGGCGGAGCCCCTGACTGAGCGCTGGCTGCGATACGCCGAGCGCATCGGCTGCCGCGCTGAAGCTCGCATGTTCGGCGATCGCGATGAAATAACGAAGCAGCCGAAGATCAAGGTCCCGCAACAGGCGCCTCCAGCCAGGTTATAACGAGCGCTTATAAGTTTCGATCGAGACAGTGCTCGATTGTGGCGACCTGTCAACCTAACATTCCTCAGCCACCCACGAAAAAAGAGCCCTCAGGCAGAGCGGCGGCTTCGGCCGCAGCGCGCCTCGGCAGTCGCTTGCGAACTGGACAAGGATCGGATGACGGACGCTATTCCTCTGACACCCCGCGAACCGCGCTCGCTTAGGCGGCTTCCGAAGGCCCATCTGCACGTTCATCTCGACGGCTCATATCCGTTCTATGCGGTTGAGGCGCTGGCCCGACGGCGTGGTGTTCCTTTCAGCGTGCCACAGGACTTTCCGGACGTCTGGACCTTCTTTGACGCCTATTCGACCGTGCCGGCTCTGGTCGAGAGCCACGAGGATCTGGCCGGTCTCTGCCGGGCGCTCGTTCATGCCGAAGCTGCCGAAGGCGTCATCTATCTCGAACCGGCCATCGAACCTCAGCTTTATGCTCCGCGGATCGGCTCGCTGGAGCAAGTGACGCTGACGATCCTGAACGCCTTCGCGGAAGCTTCCCGGGACACTGGCATCGAAGTCGGCGCGCTGCTTACGATCAATACCGACGAGAACTTCGAGATCGCCGAGGACCTGGCCCGCATCGCGGCGAACCACGCCGGCCGCGGCGTGACGGGACTTGGAACAGCCGGCTTCGTCGAGCCGGGCAATCTCGGGCGCTATCGCAGTTCGGCTCGGATCGCGCAGGCCGTGGGGCTGCCTGTCGTCAGCCATGCCGGGCAGACGGGAGGTGCTGACAGCATCCGCGAGGCCCTGGATGAACTCGGCGCCACGCGCATCTCCCACGGCTTCCGCGCCATCGAATGTTCCGATCTGGTCGATCGACTCGCCGAGGGACGCATCTGCTGCGACATGTGTCCGGTATCCAATGTCAGGCTCGGCGTGGTCGCCGATCTCGCACGCCATCCAGCTCCACGGCTTCAGGCAGCCGGCGTGCCGATCACGCTGAATGCCGACGATCCGCTGTGGTTCTCGGCCGGCATCACCGATCAGTACGAGATCGCCCGAAGCGTCTGGGGCCTCCCGGATACGGCGATTGCCTCGTTCGCCCAGGCAGGGGCGCTAGCTGCCGGAATGAGCATGGGGACGCGGGACCGGCTGCTGGGCGGCGTCAACGCGTGGCTCGACAAGGGGAATGAACCATGAAGACGATCATCCTGGGTGCCTTCGAGATCAACCAGGTCAACCTGACGAGCCAGGGGCTGTGGGCTCATCCGGAGCAGACGACCTATCGCTACAAGGAACTGTCCTACTGGACGGATCTGGCCCAGCTTCTCGAGCGCGGCTATTTCGATTTTCTGTTCCTGGCCGATTCCTTCGGATACCCGCTCCTTTCCGGGGAGACCCCAGACGTCACCTTCGAACAGGCGGTGGAGCTTCCGAAGAACGATCCGATGCTCCTGATTCCGGCGCTCGCCGCCGCCACGAGCGATCTGAACTTCATTGTCACGACGTCCACGACCTGCGAACAGCCCTATGCCAATGCTCGCCGTTTCGCGACTTTGGATCATCTGACGCAGGGGCGGATCGCCTGGAACATCGTCACCACGAGCAGCGCCGTCGTCTCGGAGCTCCTCGGCACGCGGCAATTGCCCCATGACGAACGCTACGCGATGGCGCAGGACTTTCTCGACCTGAGCTACAAGCTGTTCGAAGGCTCATGGGAGGATGGCGCAGTCGTCGTCGACAAGGCGCGTCGTCTCTATGCCGACCCGCGCCGCATCCACCCGATCTCGCATGAGGGCCCCTACTTCACCTCGCATGGCTATTTCAACAGCGAGCCTTCGCCGCAGCGCACGCCCGTGCTGGTGCAGGCTGGGGCTTCGGCAACGGGAAGGGCTTTTGCGGCGGCGAATGTCGAAGTGGTGTTCGTGCAAGGCAAGGACGCCAAGATGCTCCGCAGTCAGGTCGACGATCTGAGGAGCCGCGCCGTTTCTTCCGGACGAGAGGCCGAATCGCTGAAGGCGGTGTCCGGCCTCTCAGTCGTCACCGCAGCGTCCCGAAGCGAGGCCGAGGACAAGCTCGAGGAGTATCTTTCCTGGGTCAACGCCGACGCGGCGCGCGCCTATTACGCCATGATGACCGGCGTCGATCTCGCGAAGCTCGACCCGAACGCATCCTTCTCCACGGTCAAGACCGAAGGCAGCCGGACGCAGGTCGAACGGTATTCAGACGTATCCGTGCGCGACGCCTCGGCCGATTTCATCCGTCGCGGCATGCGGGAACTGATCGTGGTCGGCACGCCATCGGAGGCCGCCGAAGAGATCCGCGCCATCGTCGAGGAAACCGATCTGGACGGCTTCAACTTCACGCCCTTCGTCACGCCTGGATCCTACACGGATCTCATCGACCATGTGGTGCCGGAGCTTCAGCGGATTGGCCTGATGCGCAGCACGCGCAGTCCTTCGACATTCCGCGAAAGGCTGTTCGGCGCAGGCCAAGCACGCCTGCCCGAGACGCACCCGGCGGCGCGCCAGCGTGTGGGCGCCATGGCAACCCCGATGCGGAACGTCGTCTGATGGAGGCGAACCTCCCCCATTACGAAGGCGATCCCAAGCACCTTCGAGAAATGTTCTCCTGCTTTCCCTCGGGCGTCATCGCCCTGCTCGCGGAGATCGACGGCGAGCCGAAGGGCATGATCGCATCGTCGTTCACGGTTGGCGTCTCGATCGATCCACCGCTCGTCTCCTGCGCTATCCAAAAGACCTCGTCGACCTGGCCGCAGATCAAGCAGGCGGCGAGGCTGGGAATATCGGTCCTGGCCGAGGACCACGGCGCGCTGGCCCGCCAGATTGCATCGCCAAACGTCGCCGAGCGTTTCACTGACGTGCCACTCCGCCATACCGGTTCGTCGGCGCGGTTCATTGCCGGGGCTCCGGTCTGGTTCGAAGCGAGCTTTGCCGGAGAATTCCCAGCCGGCGACCACATGGTTGCCCTCCTGCAAGTGCGCCGGGTCGGGGCGGACCCCAACCTCCGACCGCTCGTCTTCTACCGTTCCGCCTTTCTCCAGTTGCAGCTTCCCGAAGCCGGCCTCTGACGTCGCCGCTGTCGAAGTCGCCGCCACTCCTCGAACCTTCACGACAGGCATCCGATGACCTACCAGCCTTCCAGCGAACGATATGAACAGCAGCCCTACCGGCGCGTCGGGCGCAGCGGCCTGTGCTTGCCCGCTATTTCGCTCGGCCTCTGGCAGAATTTCGGCGACGACGTGCCGCTCGAAACGCAGCGCGGCATTGTCCGCCGCGCCTTCGATCTCGGCGTCACCCATTTCGACCTAGCCAACAATTACGGCCCGCCCCCCGGCAGCGCCGAGATCAATTTCGGCCGGATTCTCGGCGACGATCTCAAGGCGCATCGGGATGAACTGATCGTCTCGACGAAGGCCGGATACAATATGTGGAAAGGTCCCTATGGCGAATGGGGATCGCGCAAACATGTGCTGGCGAGCCTCGACCAGTCGCTGAAGCGGATGAATATCGACTACGTCGACATCTTCTATTCGCACCGCTTCGACCCCTCGACGCCGCTTGAGGAGACCATGGGCGCGCTGCACCAGGCCGTCGTCTCCGGCAAGGCGCTCTATGCCGGCATTTCCAGCTATTCGCCGCGACGTACCCGCGAAGCGGCAGACATCCTGAAGCGGCTTGGCACGCTGCTTCTGATCCACCAGCCGTCCTATTCGATGTTCAATCGCTGGATCGAGAAGGAGCTGATCGATACGGCCGGCGAGCTCGGCGTCGGCATCATCGCCTTCTCTCCTCTGGCCCAGGGCCTGCTGACCACCCGCTATCTGAACGGCGTGCCAGCGGATTCGCGCGGCGCGAAGCAGGGATCGCTCCGGCCGGAATTTCTTTCGGACGAAACGATCGGCCGCATCCGCGAACTGGACAAGATCGCCTCGGCGCGCGGCCAGACCCTGGCGCAGCTCGCTCTGTCCTGGTCGTTACGAAACGACAAGGTGACCTCGGCACTCATCGGCGCATCCAGCGTCCGCCAACTTGAGGAAAACCTGGCGGCAGCGGGCAAGACGTCGTTCGACGCAGCGGAACTCGCCGAGATCGATCGCCATGCCGTCGATCTTGGGATCAATCTCTGGCAGCGGTCGAGCGAAGACTGACGCGAGGCATACATTCGGCCCGCCTGTTCCAAAGCCTGTCCAGCGAGACATCCGTGGATACAACACTGGCCCTCCGATCTGCCGCAATGGGGATGTGACCTTCGAGCCGCGTCGCCGGTCGCTCGTCTGGCAGGCGATGAAGCCGGATCGGCACCCCCACGTGATCTGGACGGCGCAATCGGACAGCGACATTGTCGAGGCGCTCTACTATGCGCGCTCGGAGGGGCGCCTCGTCTCCATCGTGGCTGGCGGCCACAGCCATATCGGGCATGCCGTTCAGGACGATAGAGTCCTGCTCGATCTGTCCCGGCTGATATCGGCGGATGTCGATCCGGTCGGCCTTTCGGGATCTGTCCAGCCTGGTGTCCGCGTGGCGGCGTTCGATGCCGAACTCGAATGCGCCGTCCCCGCTAAGCCTCATCGACATAGCGGTGCGTCGGAAACAACCGCCCACCGATAATCTCGCCAGCTCGGTCGCCGGGAGCGTCTTTCTCTTCCTCGATGCGGCTTGGCACGCCGAGAGTGACGACGCGCCGAACCAGCGCTGGATGGATGACGCGCTGGCCAGGCTGGAACAATATGAGAAAGGTGCGCTCATCAACGAGACCGACTGGACCCACCGCCCCGACCGCCTAACCAAATGCTTTGCGCCCGAGGCACGGGCACGTTTGCAGGCGATCGTCCGTCGTCATGATCCGACTGGCCTGTTCGTCAATCCGCTCAGTGGGATATCGTCCTGAGCCATCGCCGATCTTGCGAGCGAAGCGGGCTGGGAGCGCCGCGGGCGGCCAGGAGCCACGCTCTCCCATCCGGCGCGACGGCAAAGCGTAGGGACGACGGATGGCCAAGGTTTTGCGCGATTTCAGCGCATATATCAGCCCGCCCTCGGATGCCCCTCATCCGGTTGCTCGTCATGTCGTCGTCGCCGGATTGGCACCGACGGTGGAGACAGTCTTCGCCCGTCCGCCGTCCGGGCCATAGGCATAGCTCGTGCTGCCGGTCGCGGTGACGACCGAGATCAGCCGGTTCTCGCCGTCCCTCCGATCAAGTCGGAGGGCAGGCTCCACTCAGCGTCCGGCCGCCCTCGACGGTAAGATCGCCATTGTAGCTCTGCGCGACGCCGCCCACGCCGAGCGGCGCATGAGGTCTGACAACGCCATAGCCCTGCGAGGGATAGCTCGGGGTGCCGACCGCCGAATTGGTCAGCATATTGCCGGCCAGATCGCAGGTGAAGATCCGGTTGCTCGTCGTGTCGCTGATATTTGCAGCCAAGATCAGCCGGTCGATCGCATCTTGGGTATAAGTCTGAGAGAAGGCAGAATAGCCCGTTCTAGATCCTGCCCCCAGGAGGAAAGTGCCGTCGCGAACTTCCCTGTTGCTTGACTCAGCTGGTGGCCAGCTCCAGTGGCTCATTGGCACCCTGCTTCAACTCCACCGTCACGAACACCAGAATGTCATCGCCGATGTTCTCGAGATCGTGAAGCATGTACTCGTCTCGGCCGAACGTGAAGTGTTTTGTGTCGCCGGCGGCATAGGCAGTTTCGAGAATGCGTCCGTCGCCATAATGGCTGCGGGAGCGGCCGGCGGTGAGCGTCGTCCAGAAGTAGTCCAGCACATGCCGATGAAACGGCAAACGCTCGCCTGGGGCGACGCTCAGGTGCCACACCCGGACCCGATCCGTCTCTGAAACCAGGAGGCTGCCAACGCGCCCGTTCCGCTGATTGGCGAGAAGCTCGGCGTAGCGATCATCGGCCCAGTCGATGAAGGCTGCGGGCCGCTCCGTTCCCGAATGCGACGTCATATTATTCAATCTCCCTTTCGCTTTATCGTTCACGCCACGTCGTGCAGCGGCGGGATCAGACGCCGCGCCTGCAACTGCCCCAGCTTTTCGACAAGCACTTCGTCGGTCGACCTCAATTCGTGGCAGCCATGCAATCTGAGCTTCGTCAGATCGGACACGACATCGAACCCGGTGTGGAACACCCAGTCGCCAAAGGCCCACCCGATGGCCTGTCGATAGTCCTGCGTCACGAGGCCGAAGCGCCGGGCGAAGTCGGCCCACAGCTCTCCCTTGTCCTTCATGTGATCGACGAGCCGGATCGACATCGGCGGCCCCACGTCGAGGCCGAGATGATCGGCGAGCGCCGGCCAGAGATTCTCCCAGCGGAACAGATCGCCGTTCGTGACGTTGTACGCCTGTCCAGCGGCAATGGACGCCTCCGCCGCCCAGACGCTGACGCGCGCCAGCAGATCGGCATCCGTAGCCTGCATCAGCACGCGGTAGCCTGCCTGACTTCCCGGAAAACGGAAGGGCACGCGCAATGCCTTGCAGAACGCCGCATAGGCACCGATCACCATCGCCAGATTGAGGGGCTGGCCGGGTATGGCACCGAGAACGATATCCGGACGCAGCAGTGTGTAGGTCCAGTCGCTCATCGACGATCGCTCAACAAGGAGATCCTCGAGATCGTAATAGAAGTTGGGCGGCATATGGCGCGGGTCGCTCTCGCGCATTGGCGTCTTGACCGGACCGAGATGCAGGCCATAGACCTTGCCGCCCTGGAACAGCACGACGCGTTGCAGCGGCGACCTGCAGCTTTGCAGCCCATCCAGCAGCCCCCGCAGCATCGCGGCATTGACCTCGGCTTCGCGCGCCAGATCGGCGTCGGGCACATAGGCGGCGTAGAAGACATGCGTGACGTCCGCCAGCATGTCGCGATGCAATTCGAGCGCGCGCGCGTCGTTGATATCGACCGTGATCCACGGCATGGCCGCCATCGATCGCGGCGCGAGGCCGCGGCTCATGCCGACGACACTCCAACCGGCGAGGTTCTCCAAATGGCGCATGATGCCATGCCCGATGACGCCGGATGCGCCGACAACCAAAGCCTTCTTGAAAGCCATTCCGCCCTACCTTGCCTTTAGCTTGCGGCAGTATTGAAAGCCGCGAAGCGCCTGTCGCAGGTATCGTGCCAGCGCAAGGCGGCGCAGAATCCGGGCATTTGCGGCTGCATCACTGTCGCAATGTTTCGCCAGTGAGACAGTGGACTGTCGCATCTGCAACACATGCCGCGCCTGATGACAGGCTGGCTAAGCACATGTTAAAAATGGCGGTTCGCCTGCGCACAGATGCTGTGCCCAAGTGACGGTGCGCGACCGACAGGAGGAGTCATGAGCGCAAGAAGCCATGCCGACACGATCATGTCGGCCGTCGGTCGCAGATCGGAGGAAGGCGTTCCGAATAAGGAGCGCCAGGCGAGCGTCATTGCGTCCTGGCAGCGCTGCGTCGAGAAATACGGTCTCGAACCCTACAAGGTCGCGTACCCGACGATCGTCACAAGGAACGAGCTGAACAACTACCGTGCTCCCATAGAAGACCTGATCGCGCTCGCCATGCCCGAGGTGGAGCGCCTATTCGAACGCTTCGTGGAGCATGACTACATTGTCTCCATGACGGATGAGAACGGCGTGACGGTCCTCTTTCGCTCGCAGGACCCGTTCGCCGTTAAATGCACGACGTCGGGTCTGCAACTCGGCGCGATTTGGTCGGAGGAACTGCAGGGCACCAATGGCATCGGCACCTGCATCAAGGAGGCTCGGCCGATCTCGATCGTCATGGACAATCATTTCGATCCACGCCTCATCGACTTCAGCTGCGCGGTCGCGCCCATCTTCGGCGGCGGTGGCAAGCTCGCCGCGGCGCTCAATGTGAGCACATCTGCCAACAGCGATCATGCGACGCAGTCGATTGTCCGAGAGGTCGTCCGCAGATCTGCGCGGCGCATCGAAAACCGGTTCTTCGCACGCCGATATGCGGGCCGAGAAATGCTGCGCGTCTCGCGCTACGAAGACTTCTGCGATGCGGGCGTGGAGATGAGCATCGCTCTCGACTCGTCCGGCAAGGTGCTGGACGCCACGCCGGATGCGCTACGCCTGATGTCACGGCCGAACATGCCCGTGCTGGGCCGTCCGCTGTCGGATGTCGGCGAACTCGAGCGGGATGATATCTTCGCGGACGGCGTCGTTTCCCTGACGGTTCATGGCAACCGGCTCTTTCTCAAGCGTACGGGTCCCGCGCCCGCGAAGTTCAGTGCCGCGCAGAAGGCGCGCGCGTTGCCGCGGGCTCGCCCGCAAGCACCCGATACACGCCTCCTGGTCGGCGACGACCCGACGATGAGTGCGCTGGTGGGACGCGTTCAGAAGCTGGTCAACCGACGGCTGCCGATCCTGCTCCAGGGAGAAACCGGCGCCGGAAAGACGGCGCTCGCCAAGGCTTTGCACGCGGCGAGCGATCACGCCGATGGCCCCTTCGTTTCGATCAATTGCGCGGCAATACCGGCGGAACTGATCGAGAGCGAGCTATTCGGCTATCGTCCAGGCGCTTTTACCGGCGCCTCGAAGAGCGGATCCAAGGGCCGGATCGCGGAGGCGCATGGTGGCACCCTGTTTCTGGACGAGATCGGGGACATGCCGCTCGCGCTGCAGACGCGGCTCCTGCAAGTCCTTTCTGACGGCGAGTTCGTCGCCATCGGCGCGACCGAGCAGACACGGGTCGAGTTCGCGCTGATCTCGGCAAGCCTGCACGATATTCCCGCCCTGGTCGCACTGGGCCGCTTCAGGCAAGATCTCTACTTCCGCCTCAACGGCGCAAGCCTGGCGATGCCGCCTCTGCGCGAACGGGCCGATCGGCATGCGGTGATTGAACGAGTTTTCAAGGAGGAAGCGACGGAAACGCGTCTGACGGAGGTCCAACTCGACCCCGCAGCACGCAAGCTGCTGTTCGCCTATTCATGGCCGGGCAATATGCGGGAACTGCGCCATGTTGCCCGCTTTGCAACGACGCTGGCCGAGGGCGCCGTCATTACCGTCGACGATCTCCCTACCCCGCTGTCGCCGGCATCGCGGGGCGCCGCGCAGACGACGGATGGCGAACGCCAAGCGGTCGAGCTGGCACTGCAGCAAACTGGCTGGAACGTGAAGCTCGCGGCGCAGCGGCTCGGAGTATCCCGTGCCACGCTGCATCGACGCATCTCGGCTTTCGGTCTCGCTCGTGTCGTCGGCGACACTCACTAGCCGGCTTCGAATGTGGCGAGCCCACGTGTCGCAATTGCGACACGCACCTGTCGCTCACCTCCAGCGTTGCGACACGGTCAATTCGCCATAAATTGCTGATTTTACTATATTTTTTGGAGTGGCACGCAATCTGCTCTCATTCCTGCATCGCCGGATCGATAGACGGCTGCAAGGGAGAGAGATCGATATGTCCACCCAAGAGAATTCCGCCAGCGCAACCAGCCACGGCCGCGTCAACGGCAAGATCGCCGTCGTGACCGGTGGCGCCCTAGGCATGGGTCGCGCCTTCTCGCTCCGGCTGGCGGAAGAAGGCGCCGCCGTCGTCGTCTCGGACATCAATGCCGACGAGGGCCACAAGGTCGTGGCCGAGATCGAAGCGAAGGGCGGTCGTGCGCAGTTCGTCGAACTTGACGTCGCCTGCGAAGAAGCGTGGACGAAGCTGGCGGACCTGGTCGAGAGGACCTACGGCAAGGCTGATATCCTCGTCAACAATGCCGGAATCTATCTCGCCGGCACGACCGAGAGAACCGACAGCGCGGCCTGGGACAAGACCTTCGCCATCAATGCAAAGGGTGTGTTTCTCGGTTCGCGCGCCCTGATCCCGCTGATGCGCAAGGGCGGCGGCGGTTCGATCATCAATATCAGTTCAAATTGGGGCATCGTCGGCTTCCCCGATGCAGCCGCCTATGTGGCGTCCAAGGGTGCCGTCCGCCTCTTGACCAAGGCAACCGCGTCCGAGGTCGCCAAGGACGGGATTCGCGTCAACTCGGTCCATCCGAGCCTGACGATCACGCATCTGTCGAAGGACATCGTCAACGACCCGGTGGCGACGAAGGCACTGCTCGGTCCATCGCTGCTGGGACGGCCGGCCCAGGCGGAAGAGATCGCCAACGGCGTGCTTTTCCTGGCGTCCGACGAGTCCGCCTACATGACCGGCAGCGAGCTGGTCATGGACGGCGGCTATCTCGCCACCTGAACAGCCATCCTGCTTCCATCCAACCGACGAGGCAGAGATGGCCGAACTACTGGTCGAGGCGACCGGCGTCGCCAAATCCTTCGATGGCGTGCCGGCACTGCTCCATGGCGAGCTCCTGCTGGCAGCCGGCGAGGTGCACGCGCTGTGCGGAGGCAACGGCGCGGGCAAGTCGACGTTCCTCAATATCCTCATGGGCCTGCTGCAGCGCGATGCCGGCACCATACGGGTGCATGGCAAGGAGGTTCACTTCAAATCGCCTTCGGATGCCTTGGCCGAGCGGATCGCCATCATCACGCAGGAACTGTCGCCCATCCGTGACATGACCGTGGCCGAGAACATCTTTCTCGGCCGCGAGCCCCGGCGCCTGCCCGGTCTGGTCGATCACGTGGCGATCGTGCGACAGGCGAGACAGCTGCTGGACGAACTGCATTTCGAGGTCGAGGCGACGCGGAAAATGAGCCAGCTTTCGCTGGCGCAGATCCAGCTCGTCGAGATCGCGCGCGCCATCAGCCAGAATGCGCGCATCCTGATCATGGACGAGCCCACCTCGGCGATCGGCGAGCATGAGACGCTGGTGCTCTTCTCCGCCATTCGCAGACTGACCGCAGGCGGCGTCGGCGTCATCTATGTCAGCCATCGGCTCGAAGAGCTCTTCGAGCTTGCGGATCGCTATACGGTGTTCCGGGACGGGCGCTTCGTCGAGACCGGTCCCATGAAGACCATCGATCGCGCCCGTCTGGTCCACCAGATCGTCGGCCACGAAGTCGCCCACCAAAGACGCCCGGCAAATGTCGGACAATCCGACGCTGAAATTCTCCTGGACATTCAGGGGCTTTCTCACGGCAAGCAGTTTCAGGACATTTCGATGTCGCTGAAGCAGGGCGATATCCTTGGCATCTACGGGCTGATGGGCTCGGGCCGTAGCGAATTCCTGAATGGCGTTTACGGCATCGGCCCGCGCAGCAGCGGAGTCGTTACCCTGTGCGGCGCCATGCTGCCGCCGCTGCGGCCGAAGGTTGCGATCAAGCGCGGCCTGGCGATGATCACCGAAGACCGGAAGGACTCCGGTCTCGTGCTGGGAGCTCCGATCCGCCACAACATCTCGCTGTCGATCCTCGGCCGTCTTGCAAGGCTCGGCATCGTGCGCCAGGGCCGCGAGAGGGCCCTCAGCGCCCGCATGATGAAGCACCTCGCCGTGCGCGCCGCAAGCGATCGCCTCAACGTCGGATCTCTGAGCGGCGGCAACCAGCAGAAGGTCGTGATTGCGCGCTGCCTCGCCTCGGAGCCGCGCGTCCTGATCTGTGACGAGCCGACACGCGGGATCGATGAGGGCGCCAAGCAGGAGATCTATCAGCTCCTGCGCGACTTCGCCGCCGCAGGCGGCGCGGTGCTGGTGTGCTCATCAGAGGCCCCGGAGCTGCTGCAGCTGTGCAGCCGCGTCGCGATCTTCAAGAAGGGGCGTCTCAAGAAATTCGTCGATGCCGCCCAGTCCACTCAGAAGACATTGTTGCATGAAGCATCCCTGAACGACGCCGTTCAGGAAGGGGAGGAGCATGTCCATGAACAGTCCAAGCATTCGAACGGCGCCAAGCCCGGCCTTGTCGCAAGCTACGGCTAACCTGCGTAATATCCTTCAGAATCAGGGAATTCTCATCGCGTTCATTCTGCTGTGCGTCGTGCTCAGCATGTCCAGCGAGTTCTTTCTGACCTGGAACAACTGGACGAACATCATTCGCCAAACGGCGATCAACGGCATTCTGGCGATCGGCGTGACTTTCGTGATCCTGGCGGGAGGGATCGACCTATCGGTCGCGTCGGTGATGGCGCTGTGCGGCGCGGTGGCCGCCAGCTTCTCGACGACGGCGAGCGAGTCCTTCATCGGCCTAGTCGTCATCGCCGGACTCGCGACCGGGCTTACGGCCGGTCTGGTGAATGGCTTTCTCGTCGCCTATTTGCGCATCCCCGCGTTCGTGGCGACGCTCGGCATGCTGAGCGTCGCACGCGGCCTGACCTTCATCTACACGGACGGCCGCCCGATCTCCAACCTGTCGAAGCCATTCCTCTGGTTCGGCAACGGCACCATCCTCAACATCCCTGTGCCGATCGTCGCGCTGGCCGTCGTCTTCGCGGTCTGCTGGTTCACATTGCGCCACACCGTGTTCGGGCGTCACGTCTATGCCGTCGGTGGCAGCGAACGCGCGGCCATCACGAATGGCGTCAATACCCGGCGCGTCACGGCCCTCACCTACGCCATCTCGGGAGCCCTGGCCGCGTTCGCCGGTATCATCCTGACGGCCCGCTCGACAGCGGCCCTGCCTCAGGCCGGGGTCGCCTATGAGCTGGACGCCATCGCCGCGGTAGTCATCGGCGGGACCAGTCTCGCCGGCGGGCGTGGCACGCTGATCGGCACCCTGTTCGGCGCGCTGATCATCGGCACCATCAATAACGGCTTGGACCTGCTTGGTATCTCTTCATACTACCAGCAAGTCGTCAAGGGTTCGATCATCGTGGGCGCCGTCCTTCTCGACGTCAGCCGCCGGCGTTAGCACGAACTTCGATCACAGAATCACAGCAACCTTGGGAGGATACAACTGTGAAACACAGACTGATGATGCTCGCCGCAACGGCAGCTATCTTGGCGTCGACAACCGTGACCTGGGCGGCTCAATACAAGATCGCGCTCATGCCCTTCGGCCTACCGGAATACATGTCGACCTTCGTCAACGAAATCCAGCAGCACCCGCTGGTCAAGGACGGCACGGTCGAAATCACGGTGCTCGACGGGCGTTTCGATGCCAGCGTGCAAAGCAACCAGATGGATACGCTGATCACGCAAAAGGTCGATGCCATCATCTTCTCGCCGATCGACGCGGATGCCGCTGCCGCACCGGTTGCCCGTGCACAGGAGGCGGGCATTCCGGTGGTCGGTGCGGTGACCCGCGCGAACTCCGATCTGCTCTTTGCCTATGTCGGCACGAACGACGTCGAGGGCGGCGCCAACATCACCGAGCATCTGGTCGAGGAACTGGGTGGAAAGGGCAACGTCGTCATCCTCGAGGGGCCGATCGGCAACTCGCCGCAGCTTCTGCGCCGCCAGGGCATCGATTCCGTCCTTGCCAAGAATCCCGACATCAAGCTGCTCGCCTCGAAGACGGCCAATTGGTCACGCGCGGAGGGGCTCGCCGTCATGGAGAACTGGCTGTCGCTCTATGGCGATCAGATCAATGGCGTGATCGCGCAGAATGATGAGATGGCGCTCGGAGCGATCCAGGCGCTGGAGGCCAAGGGTCTGACTACGAAGCAGGTCAAGGTCGTCTCAATCGACGGCATCCAGGATGCCGTGCGCGCGGTCAAGACGCATGGCCTCTACACGCTCTTCAAGTCCGCGCATCATGAAGGCCAGGGCGCGCTGGACCTGGCGGTCCGGGCCGCGGCCGGCGACAGTTACCAGCCGAAGGCTGACATCTGGCAGAGCGACATGAAGTGGAATGGCGGCACGGCCAAGCAGTACAACGTGCCGTGGATCGCGGTCACACCTGAGAACGCCGACAAGTTTCTGAAATGAGGTCGTGAGGGGGCGGGCTCGATCCGCCCCCATCTGATCCGGGAGGGACGTGATGACCATGTTGAACGGTAAAGTGATCCTCGTTACCGGCGGTGCCAAGGGGATGGGCGAGTCGCATTCGAAGCTCTTCGCCGAGCGCGGCGCGACGGTGCTGGTTACGGATTTCGATCCGAAGGGAGCGGCCGTGGCGGAGGCCATCAAAGCCGCTGGCGGCAATTCGCATTTCCGTGCGCTCGATGTCACCAGCGAGACGCAATGGAGGGAGTGCGTCGACTGGGCCATCGCCGAATTCGGCCGGATCGACGGCCTCGTCAACAATGCGGGCATCCTGATCCGCAAGCCGGTACCCGAGATCACGCTCGACGACTGGACCGCCCTGTTCGACATCAACGTCAAGGGCACCTTCCTCGGATGCAAGCATGTGCTGCCAGCAATGCGCGACACCGGGTCGGGCTCGATCGTCAACGTGTCCTCGATTTCCGGCTATGTCGCCAATATGGAGGGTATGAGCGCCTATTGCGCCACCAAGGGCGCCATCAGATTGCTCACCAAGGGCGTGGCCGTCGACTATGCGCCCTACAAGATCCGCTGTAATTCCGTCCATCCAGGAACCATTTCGACGCCGATGACGGCGGAGTTCGAGGCCGACCCGAGCAAACACCAGATGCTGGTCGGTGTGACAGCAATGGGCCGCATCGGCCAGCCGCGCGAGGTGTCGGAGGCTGTCGCCTTCCTGCTGTCAGATGCGGCCTCCTACATGACCGGATCCGAAATGACGGTCGATGGCGGGTTTACAGCCGTATGAGCGCGCGGCGCCGCCCGACGAAAGACCCCCCGAGCGGTACGAAAGTGCGGTCGGTGCGTCGGGCGGAGCCAATCCCGGGCAGGCGTGGCAGCGGAAGCTGCTGCGCACCGCCGCGCAGCCGTATCGGCGCTCTGTGCTGTGATTTGATCGCCGTCGATCGGCTGAAACGGCGCTGGCTGGAACTCCCGTGCGTTGCCTGGATGTTCCTGTCGGACAGGCGCAGGAACGTGATTAAGGCCTCCACGCGGCTGAGATACTGCCGCGGGCACTGACGCCGCCCCGACGGGCTGTCGTCACAGATCGAACCAGTCCGATGAATGAAAACACCGAATCCCATGGGAGGTCTTGCCGCGCTGTTCCGCGCGGGCGAGCGACCAAGGAGCCGGGTCGTGCCCAGAGCGGAAATTCAGCTCGCCGCAATTCTCGGAGGTTAGGCGGCCACCGGCACACTACAGCTTGGAGACGTAGTCACCGAGATAGCTGTGCAGCGTGGAGGTGCCGACGCGCTCTTTGTATTCGAGAATTTCATGGTTCCGCGCTTCATTGGGCAGCACGCCAAAGCGTTCCTTGAATATCCTGGCGAAGTGGACGCCGTCCGGCAGGCCGCAGCGAAGCAGGATTTCCTTGTTCGACCACATGTTGGTGCTTCTGCTGCTCAGCATCCGGTAAGCGCTATCGAGCCGCCGGTCCCGGATGAGCTTGGCAACGCCGCCTTCTGCGGCGAAGGTCCGATAGAGGTGAGAACGGGACAGGCGAAAGCGCTTCATGATCGCCTGTGGCCCCAACTCGGGATCCATGATGCTGCGATCAATGTAGTCGATTATGCGCTGCTTCATCGGCAGATTGACGGGCAGGTCATCCCGCAAGCCGGCCTCCCGGCCATTGATCGCCGAGGCAAGCAGGATCATCAGGGCCTCCTCAGCGGCCGGGACGGCGTCGACCGGGAGATCCGTGAGAATCTTGTCGAGCCCCTTGATGTAGTCGGCAAGAAGACGCGTCGTCGGCCATTCCCCGCGCAGCACGATGCCGTGGAGCGTCTGGCGCGACACGCATTTCTGCAGTTCCGAGCGCGGGATCACGATGGAGATGCGGGCGCCGGCGGTGACCTGGGAGTCCATCACCTGCGTCATGTCGTGGATCATGATGTCACCGGGCCTGATGGCGACGTCCGCTCCGTTGAAGTCTCCCTGCGATTCGCCCGATATCACCAGTTGGACGATGCACACCTCCAGCGCCGACCTCACTACGGTCCGGCGCGTGCGCCAGACCTTCTGGTCGTTGAAGGTCGTATTCCCGACGGTGAGAGAACCGAACGGACGGGAGACGACGGTTCCGCGAAACCCCGTATCTCCGTTGATATCCCACGGATCGATCTCGAAAATGACGCTGGAAACGTCACGCCAGTATTCGTCCCGGATCTTCGGGTCGATCATGTCCGAGGATAGAAAGAGCTTCTTCGGCCTGGATGGCATTCCTCGTCCTCTGTGTGCCGCCTGCTCGGTCCTGCCGTGCGGGAGTCTGTCTCTGGCATGCCGTCACCGTCAAGATAGCGGTGCTCACGGCGAGCGAAACGGTCTGTCGCCGGAGCGCCAACACAGGCGCCGCAGGCGGAGCATTCGACACGCCAGAATCGTCCGGCGTCCGTAGCCTCGTTCGCGTCGCGGGGCGGCGCGTGGAGGTGGACCGGGATTGTCCTGTCGTCCCATTTCCATTGGCCGGCTGTCCCAATGTCCGGGCGGAGCTTCCCAGACGTCTGGACGATGAGCGGTGCGGCGTGTAACTGGCGAACCACCAATGCCCTGCGCGTCCTGGAGATTTGACGCCGCTTACTGCGCGATCCTGATGGTACGTCGCATGTCAGCGTATCAAACCTTTATGCATGTCCGCAGTTCAATTTAGATATAATATTAGTCTATCCAGCAATCAGGTGCAGGATGCCAAATATAGTTCGATCGATAATCATGACCTCAACGATCGCCGTAGCACTGTCGCTTCAGACGGTGCCAAGTTCCGCGCACAATTATACCGGAGCAGCAATTGCCGCAGGAATTCTCGGCCTCGCCGTCGGCGCCGCGGTCGCAGACAGCGCCCGTCCCCGCGACCCGGGCGTCTACGGCGCGCCTGCGACCACCTATTACGGCCCCCCGCCCCCCTTCTCTCCGACACCCGGTGTGAGCTGCTATCCCGCGCGCCGGCAGTGCTACATGCCCAATGGCCTGCTCGACTGGACCTGGACCGACCGTGTTTTCGCGCAGTGACGAGGGCTGACTCATGTTTCGACGCTTCATTTTGACGGCTGTGACCGGTGTTGGCTTGACGCTTCTCACCGCAGGTCCCGGCTTTGCCGAAGACACCCCTCCGGTCGCGGTCGACCCGCTGAACGGCGCGTGGGCGGATCTCGCCGAGACCGAGGGCGACCTTCTCAGCGGCGCTCAATTCACCCAGTTGACCAGTCTGGCCTATCAGACGGCGGTGGTGCGCGTATGCGACAGCCATACGCTGGACAAGGACGCCGTCGGCAAGGCGCTCGACAAGCTGTTGACGCAGGCCGAGCAGAAATTGGCTCCCGAACAGCAGGATGAGAGGACGGCGGCGATCCTCATCGCCTTCGGTGCGCGCTACGGCCTCTTCATTGCCGAAGCCCACCTCGACAAGAAGGCTTTCTGCGAGTCGGCCGCGAAGCTCAAGGATGGGTCCGGCAACCTGCCGCTGTTCCTGAAGTGACGTCTGCCGTCGGAACGGCCGAGCGCGCTTCCCGCCTGTGCGCTGGCAGCGCTGCGCGCGCGTGCCAGATCCGCCAATAGTGTCGCCAGCCGAGCTGGAACACGGCGCGGGCATGCCGCGCGGGCCTCTGGCGGGTCCGCGCGCGGCGCTCCCTGAGCACTTCGAACTGGTCCCTTGGACGATGAAGAAGGATGTGATCGGGCTGGCTGCCCTTCTGACCATCGGGATAGGCGCCGCCGCAGGTGCCGACCGTCCTTCTTCACGAGGATATCGCAAATGATGAAGATGCATCCGGGCGGGTTGTTGGTCGCGCTCATGGTCGGCCTTTGCCTGACCGCACCTGGTTCGTTCGCTCAGGCGCAGGATGCGCCTCCCGTGCGGGTGGGCACGCTGACGGTGACCTTGCAGCCGATCAACCCCGGCAAGGAGTTCGTCGGCCGCATTGAAGCGCGCGAAAGGGTGGAACTGCGGGCCCGTGTGACCGGCTTCCTTCAGGAAGTGTCGTTTCAGGACGGGCAGCCGGTCAAGGAAGGTGATCTTCTCTACCGGATCGAGCCGGCGCCGTTCCAGGCGGCGCTGTCGCGTGCCCAGGGCGCGCTCGAACAGGCGCGCGGACAGGCGGCCTTCGCCGACGCGCAGCTCTCGCGCGCCGAAGATCTGTTGAAGACGCAGGCCGGCAGTGCCGCCACGCGCGACCAGCGCCTTGCCGAGCAATTGACCGCCAAGGGCAATGTGCAGATCGCAGAAGCGAATGTGCAGGCCGCCGAAATCGACCTCGGCTATACGGAGATCCGAGCGCCCATAAGCGGCCTGATCGGGCGCACCAATATCACCCGAGGCAATGTGGTGGGCCCGGATCGCGGCGTACTGACCACGATCGTCAGCGAGGACCCGATGCATGTGACGGTTCCCGTCAGCCAGCGCGAGTTCCTGACGCTCAGGAGCGCCGATCGAGTGGCCGCCAAGGACGAACTGGCGGCGCTCATCCATTTCTCGGATGGCTCGCCCTACGAGCACCCGGGCAAGATCGACTTCGTCGACGCCTCCGTGAACAGGTCTACCGACAGCGTCACCATGCGCGCGGTGGTCCCCAATCCGAACGGCCGCCTGATCGACGGCCAGCTGGTGAAGGTGACGCTGCAGCTTGAAACGCCGATCGAGAAGATCCTCGTGCCCCAATCGGCACTGATCGCCGATCAGCAGGGCTTCTACGTTTTCGTCGTCGAGGACGGCAAGGCCGCCATCCGCCGCGTCACGCTCGACGATGAGATCGGCACCAGCGTCGTGGTCGATTCCGGCCTCACGGTTGGCGACCAGATCATCGTCGAAGGCATATCCACCCTCCGGCCCGGCGCGCCGGTTTCAGCCCAGCCGGCTACCATGCTTCAGCCGAAGGCGGGCTGAGACGATGATCTCCTCACTGTTCGTCGACCGGCCCCGCTTCGCCATCGTCATCGCATTGGTGACGGTGATCGCCGGCCTCCTGTCGCTGCTTGCCATCCCGATCGCGCAATATCCCGACATCGTGCCGCCGCAAGTCTCCGTGACGGCCTTCTATCCCGGCGCCTCGGCCGCGGTGGTGGAGGCAACCGTTGCCCAACCGCTCGAGAGCCAGATCGTCGGCGTCGACAAGTCGATCTACATGAAGAGCGTCTCGGGCAATGATGGTAGCTACACGCTCACCGTCTCTTTCGAGCTCGGCTCCGATCCCGACATCAACGCGGTCAACGTCAACAACCGCGTCCAGGTGGCGCTCTCCAAGCTGCCGCAGGACGTGCAGCAGCAGGGCGTGACCGTCAAGAAGCAGTCCTCCGCGCTGCTCGGCGTGATCGCGCTGACTTCGCCTAAGGGCAGCCATGACGAGCTGTTCATTTCCAACTACGCCACCATCAATCTGGTCGACGACATCCGCTCCACGCAGGGTGTGGGCGAAGCGACTCTCTTCGGACCGCAGGACTATGCCGTGCGCGCCTGGGTCCAGACCGACCGCCTGACCGGGCTCGGGCTGACCGCGACGGACGTCGTCAACGCGATCCGCGGCCAGAACGTGCAGGCCGCCGTCGGGCGCATCGGTGCGCGGCCGATCTCCGACGATCAGCAGCTCCAGCTCAACATCCAGACCAAGGGCCGCCTCGCCTCGGTAAACGAGTTCAACAACGTCATCATCCGCAGCAACGCCGACGGCTCGGTGCTGCGGCTGTCCGACGTGGCGCGCGTCGAGCTCGGCGCCGCCAATCTCGACCGTTCGACCCGGCTGAACGGCCAGCCGGCGACCCTGATCGGCATCTATCAGTCTCCGGGCGCCAATGCGCTGACGACGCTCGCCGCCGTGAAGCAGAAGCTCGCCGAGGCGCAGAGCCGGTTCCCCGACGACCTCACCTGGAGCGTCACCTACGACCCCACCACCTTCGTCACCGCGACGATCGAGATTGTGCGGCACACCCTGGTCGAAGCCTTCGTGCTCGTCGTGCTGGTGGTGTTCCTTTTCCTCGGCAACCTGCGCGCCACACTGATCCCGACCATCGCCGTGCCCGTGAGCCTCATCGGCACCTTCATCGTGCTGAACGCGATCGGCTATTCCGCCAATACCGTGTCGTTGCTCGCGCTCGTTCTCGCCATCGGCATCGTGGTCGACGACGCCATCGTCGTCGTCGAGGCGGTCGAGGCCAAGATGGAGCAGAAGCCGGAGCTTTCTCCCGCCGCGGCGACCAAGGAGGCGATGACCGAGATCACCGCGCCGATCATCGGCATCACGCTGGTGCTGCTCTCGGTATTCGTGCCGGTGGCCTTCATCCCCGGCATCACTGGCGAGTTGTTCCGCCAGTTCGCCGTCACCGTCGCGGTGTCGATGCTGCTCTCCGCGATCAACGCGCTGACCCTGTCGCCAGCGCTCTGCGCCATCCTGCTCAAGCCGCATCATGGTCCCCGGCGCGGGCCCTTGGGTGCGCTGATGCGCGGTATCGACGCTGTGCGCGACGCTTATGGCGCGGTGGTGGCGCGCCTCGTGCGCATCGCCGTCATCGGTCTCGTCATGGTTCTGGCCTCGGGCGCCGGCATCTATGCGCTGAACGGGATCACGCCGACCGGCTTCCTTCCCGAGGAGGATCAGGGTGCCTTCTTCGTGGTGGTGCAGGCGCCGGACGGCGCATCTGTCGGACGCACCAGCCAGGCCGTCGCGGAGGTCGAGGCGATCCTGAAGCAGGAGCCGACCATCGCCGATACCTCCTCGATCATCGGCTTCAACTTCGTCGATGGGTATTCCCAGCCAAATGCGGCCTTTCTCATCGTCACGCTGAAGCCGTTCGAGGAACGACAGGGAGCCGGGCAGTCCGCATCCGCCGTGATCGAGCGTCTGGCGCCGAAGCTGATGGGCATCAAAGGCGGCATCTCGATGCCTCTCGCGCCGCCGCCGATCATCGGCCTCGGCACTGGCGGCGGCTTCACCTACATGCTGCGCGCCATGTCCAATAACGACCCGACTGCCCTCTCGCAGGCGCTGCGCGGGCTGCTCGTGGCGGCAAATCAGGACCCACGGCTCTCCGGCGTGTTCTCCTCCTTTTCGGCCTCCAATCCGTCGATCTTCCTCGATATCGATCGCGACAAGGCCGAGATCCTCGGTGTCGATATCGCGTCGATCTTCGAGGCGCTGCAGACGTCGCTCGGCGGGGGCTATGTCAACGACATGAACCTGTTCGGTCGCACCTGGCAGGTGCAGGTGCAGGCGGAAGCCTCCGACCGCCGGGCGATCACCGACATCGACCGCATCAATGTGAGAAGCCGCACCGGCGAGATGGTCGCGCTGCGGAGTCTGGTCGAACCCCGTCTCGAGCTCGGACCGCAGGCCCTGATCCGCTACGACAATAAACTCGCCGTCACCGTACAGGGCGGCCCGGCACCGGGTGTCTCGTCCGGTCAGGCGCTGGCCGCGATGGACGAGGTCGCGGCCCGCGTCCTGCCGGCCGGCTATGCCGGCGCGTGGACCGACATCTCGTTCCAGGAAAAGCGGGCGGGCGGCCAGACCGGAATCATCCTCGGCTTCGCGCTGCTGTTCGCCTTCCTGTTTCTGGTGGCGCTCTACGAGAGCTGGACCATTCCCGTACCCGTGCTGCTGTCGGTCTCGGTTGCGGTGCTCGGTGCCTTCCTCGCCGTGGTGATCGGGCGGATGGCTTTGGACCTTTACGCGCAGATTGGCCTGATCGTGCTGATCGGCCTGGCGGCAAAGAACGGCATCCTGATCGTCGAATTCGCCAAGGCGCGACGCGAGAATGGAACACCGCTGCTGGAAGCCGCCGTCGAGGGCGCCCGCTTGCGGTTCCGTCCGGTGATGATGACCTCCTTCGCCTTCATCCTCGGGCTGGTGCCTCTCGTTTTCGGCACCGGCGCCGCCATGCTGGCACGGCGCCATGTCTCGACCCCGGTGTTCGGCGGCATGCTCGCCGCATCGTTCATAGGGATCTTTGCCATTCCCGCACTCTATGTCGTGTTTCAGGGACTGCGCGAACGGATCAAGGGTGGTCGTGGCCATGACCGGCGCGAAATGCCCGAAACAACATCACGCAGATAGGGAGCGAACTCCGATGAAGACCATCGCTTGGACAATGTTGGCATTGGCTCTGATGGGGACGCCAGCTTTTGCCGCATCAGGCAAGATCCTGCAGTCACCGCAAGCCGGCGTGCTCTGCGACCCGTATATGTGTGCCGACGCCAACGGTGTCTCGAAGCGGCTGACCGAGACATTCCTCGGCAAGGCCGTTGCGACGAAGCTGTTCTCGCAAGGGGCGTTCGATACGAGCGAATTCACCTTTGCAAACGGCGTGTTCTGCGACGTGAAGGAGCGAGCCTGCCACAAGGACCGCTATTTCGATGCCAACGGAAAGCGAAGCCCGGTGGACGCCCAGGCGACCGCTCAGCTATTCAACAAATAGCGCCGCAGATCGAACAGGGCGGCTGGACCGGACCCGCATAGGTCGCTCGTGCGGATATTTCGGCGGCTCCGGCCCGGCAGACCCCACAAAGAGCGAGGTTCACCGGGTTCTCTTGGTACTGTTCAAGCCATGAGGCCCGATGCGCCTAATGCGAGACGAGGTGCTGGCAACCCGGGCGGGTGCGACTGACACGTAGGACCGGCGACTCGCGCCTGAACGGCCTCGAAGCCGAAAAAGACAGCGCGCAGCGCCGGGATTGCCCGCCCCTCCTGACGAGCGCTGAACATCAGCGCTCGTCCGTGCTCTCAGCATCAACCGCTTATGCCAACCGTCATGCGGCGCTTGTTACCGCGTCGAGGCCGCCGGGGATCAGGCTGTCACGGGAGATGTCGGCGATGCGGCGGGCGCCGGTGAGGGTCATGGCGACGCGCATTTCCTTGGCGAAGAGGTCGAGCAGGTTGGCGACGCCCTTCTGGCCGTCGGCGGCCAGCGCATAGACGAAGGCGCGGCCGAGCAGAACCGTATCCGCCCCCTGCGCCAGCATGCGCACGACGTCGAGGCCGGACCGCACGCCGGAATCGACCAGGATGGTCAGGTCGCTCTTCACCGCATCGGCAATCGAGGGCAGTGCCCGCGCCGTAGACAGCACGCCATCGAGCTGGCGGCCGCCATGGTTCGACACCACGACGCCATCGGCACCGAACTTGACGGCGTCGCGGGCGTCCTGCGGATCGAGGATGCCCTTGATCACCATCGCGCCCTTCCAGAACTCGCGGATCCACTCGAGGTCGCGCCAACCGATCGCCGGATCGAAATTGGCGCCGAGCCAGCCGATATAGTCTTCGAGCTCGATCTTCTTCTTCAGATAGGCTGAGACATTGCCCAGATCGTGCGGGCGGCCGAGCAGGCCGACATCCCATGCCCAGTGCGGATGAAGCACGGCCTGCAGATAGCGGCGCATCGCGGCGTTCGGGCCCGACATGCCGGAATGCGCATCGCGATAGCGCGCGCCCGGCACGGGCATGTCGACCGTGAAGACCAGCGTGCGGATGCCGGCCGCCCAGGCCCGCTCCAGCGCGTTCTTCATGAAGCCGCGGTCCTTGAGGACGTAGAGCTGGAACCAGATCGGGCGATCCACCTGGCTCTGCACCTCCTCGATCGGGCAGACCGAAACGGTGGACAGGGTGAACGGAATGCCCTTCGCGGTCGCCGCCTTGGCCGCCTGAACTTCGCCGCGCCGTGCATACATGCCGGTCAGGCCGACGGGCGCGAGCGCCACCGGCATGCTGAGCGACTGGCCGAAAATCTGCGTCGACAGATCGACGTCGCCCACTTCCTTCAGGACACGCTGGCGCAGCGCCAGCTTGTTCAGATCGTCCGAATTGCGCCGCAGCGTCTCCTCGGCATAGGCGCCGCCATCGATATAGTGGAAGAGGAACGGCGGCAGGCGACGACGGGCGGCCTCGCGATAATCGAGGGGCGACGAGATGATCATGACAGGGCTTCTTTCTCTTCGGCAATGTGCTGCAGGGCTCGCGACGATCTCCGCTGGCGCGTCGCGGAGTCTTCGATGAGCCGCAAGCGACTTTCAACAAAGGTGAGATGGTCGGCGGCAGCCTGGCGCGCGGCCTCGGCATTGCCAGCGAGGATGCAATCAAGGATCTGCCGATGCTGCTGGTTCAGCAGATCGAGGATTCCCGGCAGGTCGTAGAGCCGTCGCAGGCTGTCCGAAATGCTGATCTCCAGCAGACCGTGCAGGCCCGCCATGATCTGATGCAGAACGGCATTATGCGCGGCTTGGGCGATCGCCATATGGAAGGCGGCGTCCGCGCGCGCCTGCGTCTCCGGGTCGTCCGCCGGCGCATTGGCCACGGCCTGATAGGCCGAAACCAGGCGGGCCTTGTCGGCTTCATCCGCCCGCAGCGCCGCAAAACTGGCGGTGTCGCTGTCGAGCAGCTTGCGGATTTCCATGACGTCGCGCCAATAGCCCGCCTCGCTCTGGGCGAGCGATACCAACGGCAGCAAGGCGGTGCGAACCGGCTCGGCCTCGTCAGGGGCGGCGACAAAGGTGCCGCCACCATGCCGGCTGATCAGGAGACCACGGCTCACGAGTTGCTGGATCGCCTCGCGAAGGCTCGAACGCGAGACCTGAAACTCGGCCGCCAGGCTGCGCTCGGCCGGCATCCGGTCGCCCGGCTTGAGGCTGCGGGCGGCAATCAGCGCTTCGATCCTTTCGGCCAGAGAGGCCATCGGCTTCACCTCATTCTCGCCCATACCGCCGATAGGTCCGACCACTTATGAGCCAGACAACGGTACGAGCTGAAGTAAAGCCTGCATATCCCCGCAAAGAACCGCGATCAAGCGATATTGGTCGTACCACTTGCCGTATTTGCTTCTACGCCCTCAAGGCAGCGCATCAGCCGGCCCGCGGGCCGTCAATCGCTCTGGATGAGCGACACCAGCGAGCGAGCCGCCGCTGAATCAGCGACGCCCAGGTCGCGCACGCTGTTCATGTGATTGCGGTCGGCGAGATCGGTTCGCGCCACAGCGAGGCCCTGCTGGCGAAGCGCGCCCGCAAACGCATCGGCCTGGGCGTGAAAGGGCGGCGTCTCATCCGCCCCGACCGCGACCGTGACCCTGGTGGCGACGTCGTGGCGTTGATCCCTCGGCGAGAACGCCGCGACCTCGTCGTCGGTGATGCCGATTTCTTTCTCGAGGAAGGAGGCCTGGAGCGGCTTGAGCTCATAGAGCCCGCCCAGCAGCAAGGCGGCCTCTATGCCCGAGGGAGCGTCCGGCTCATTGAAGAGGAAGGTGGCGAGGTGGGCACCGGCCGAATGGCCGCTGACCGTCAGCCGGGCGGGGTCGCCGCCATGCCGGGCGATGTTGTCGACGACCCAGCGCTTGGCCCGCCGCACCTGGTCGACGATCGTCGCCATCCTGACCCTCGGCATCAGCGCGTAATCGACGATGACGGCGATCGCGCCCGCGCGCGTGACCGTGTCCGCGACATAGGAATAGTCGCGCTTCGAGAACATCCGCCAATAGCCGCCATGGATGAAGATGTGCACCGGCATGGCAGGACGCCGCTCGACGGGAAAGAACAGGTCGACCGTCTCGGTCGGGTCCTGCCCATAGGCGATATCGCCTTCCATCGGCAGGACGGAGCGCGTGGTCTCGCTCCGCCTGATGATATCGCGCACAATGTCATCGAAATCAGCGACATGGTCGCGAATGCGGAAGGGATCGCTGGTCACGGCGGCGGGCTCCTTAGAAGTCGACCGCTATATACTTCGCTTCCATGAACTCCGCGATGCCGTGATGCTGGCCGCCTTCGCGCCCGAGCCCGCTCTGCTTGACGCCGCCAAACGGCGCCGCCGGGTCCGAGACCAGCCCGCGATTGAGCCCGATCATGCCGGCCTCGACCCTGGATGCCACGCGCAGGCCGCGTCCGACATCGCCTGTATAGATATAGGCCGCGAGACCGTATTCGGTGTCGTTGGCGCGCGCGATCGCCTCGCTTTCCGTCTCGAAGCGCGAGAGCGGCGCGACCGGGCCGAAGATCTCCTCGCGCGCCATCTCGGCATCCGGTGGAACATCGGCCAGAACCGTCGGCAGATAGAAGAAGCCGGCGCCGTCCGGAACCGTGCCGCCGCAAAGGATACGGGCGCCGCGGTCGGTCGCGTCCTTCACCAGCCGATCGATCTTGTCGACGGCCTTCCGCGTGATCATCGGGCCGCATTCGGTCGCGGCCTCCCGTCCGGCGCCGACCTTCAGCGCCGCCATGCGGCGGCTCAAGCCCTCGGCAAAGGCGTCATGGATGCCCGATTGCACATAGATCCGGTTCGCGGCCGTGCAGGCCTCGCCGGCATTGCGCATCTTGGCGATCATCGCGCCATCGAGGGCCTCCTCGAGATCGGCATCGTCGAAGACGATGAAGGGCGCGTTGCCGCCGAGTTCCATCGAGCAGGAGATGACATGCTTGGCCGCCTCGGCCAGCAGCGTGCGACCAACGCCGGTCGAGCCGGTGAAGGAGAGCTTGCGGACGCGCGGATCGGCCAACATGGCCGCCGTCACCGGGCCGGGGCTGGAGGTGGTGATCACATTGACGACGCCAGGTGGAACGCCGGCCTCCTCATAGAGCGCCGCGAGCGCATAGGCGGTGAGCGGGGTCTCGCTCGCCGGCTTTAGGATGACGGTGCATCCCGCCGCGAGCGCCGGCGCGATCTTGCGGGTTGCCATCGCCGCCGGGAAGTTCCACGGCGTGACAAGGACGCAGATCCCGATCGGCTGATAGTCGACGACGATCCGATTGGTGCCGGCCGGCGAAATGCCGAACTCACCGCTGATGCGAACCGCCTCTTCCGCATTCCAGCGGAAGAACTCGGCCGCATAGGCGACCTCCCCGCGCGCATCGCGCAGCGCCTTGCCGTTTTCGAGCGAGATCAGCGTGGCGAGCATTTCCGAGCGCTCGATCATCAGCTCGAAGCAGCGGCGCAATATCTCCGAGCGCTTGCGCGGCGCGGTGGTCCGCCACCCCTCGGCAGCCCTGGCCGCGGCCTCTACAGCTGCGGCGGCATCGTCGAGCGTAGCGTCCGGCACGCTCGCGAGCGTGGCGCCCGTCGAGGGGTCGACGACCGCGATCACGGCGCCAGTCGCCGACGGCCGCCAATCGCCGTCAATATAGAGGCCCTTCGAGAAGGCGCCGAGATCGCCGGGCTCGTTTGCGAATTGGGCGTTCTGCTGAATGACGTTCATGGGTTCGTTCACCTTGCGGGTCAGGAGGCGGAAGCTGCGAGGTCGCCGTCATAGGCGGCCTGGATCAGGCGGCGCATATCGTCGAGACCAATGGGACGCGGATTATTCTTGATCAGCCGGCCAATGCCGATCGCCTGCTCGGCCGTCCAGTCGAGCTTGTCGGCAGCAAGGCCCAGTGCTGCCAGCGTCGGTGTGATGCCGATCGCCGCGAACAGCCGGCTGACCTCCTGGATTGCGGCGTCCGCCAGTTCGTCGGTGCTGCGGCCGTTGCCGTCAATGCCGAGCGCCAGCGCGATCTCGGCCATTTCTGCAGTCGCGGCCGAGCGGTTGTAGCTCATGACATAGGGAAGCATGGTGGCGACGCCGAGGCCGTGCGGCGTGTGGGTCAAGGCGCCCGCCGGATATTGCACGGCATGGGCAGCCGCCGTGCCGGCCGTGCCGAAGGCGCAACCCGCGGCGAGCGCCCCCATCAGCACATCGGCGCGCGCATCCTCGTCGCTGCCATCCCGATAGGCCTTCTCCAGGCTCCGGCCGAGCAGCTTGATCGCGAGCAGGGCGAAGTGATCCGTGAGCGCGCTCTTGCCGACAAAGACATGCTGCTGCGCCAGATCAGAACCGCCGCCACGGCGCGCCGCGGTGAAGGCCTCGATCGCATGGGTCAACGCGTCGGCGCCGGCAATCGCGGTCAATCCGGGCGGGCAGCTCATGGTGAGCTCCGGATCGCAGATCGCCACGGACGCGATGAGATAGGGGCTCGATATGCCGACCTTGAGGGTGCGGTCCGGGTCCGAGATCACGGCAACCGGCGTCACCTCCGACCCCGTTCCCGCTGTCGTCGGAACCGCGATCACGGGAGTGACGGGGCCGGGAACCTTGAACTCCCCGTAATAGCCCTGCAGCGCGCCGCCATGGGCGAGCAGCAGCGCCGCGCATTTCGCCATGTCGAGGCAGCTGCCGCCGCCAACGCCGATCACCATGTCCGGCTGAAACGCCCTCGCCTCCTCGACGCAGACGGCGACGCTGTCGCGCGGGACATCGGGCAGCACGCGGTCATGCACGAGCACCTCGATCGAGGCTCCCTTCAACCCGTCGACGATGCGGGCGAACAGTTCGGTGCCGGCAAATCGTTCATCGGTGCAGATCAGGGCCCGCTTGCCGAGCCTGCCGGCCACGGCTGGAAGCGCATGGCGCTGACCCTTGCCGAACAGGATTTCGCGCGGAAGCCTCAAGGCTGCAAACAGGCTCACAATGATGTTCCTTAGTGAACAGAGGAAGCGGAAAGAGACAGCGCGTTCAGTTCGTCCCACAGCTGTGGTTCGACATCGAAGCCCCGGGAAAGCGACGCCTGCCGCCGCCTGTCGGCGCCATCGCCCGGCACGCTGACGGGATGGTCCGGGTCGGCCGCCGGCGAGGCGCGAACGGCGTCGAGATAATCGGCAAGGCGCCCGGCGAGATCGGGCGCCGCGAGCGCATCGATCGCGATCAGCACGTCGCCCTTGTTGCAGATGGACTGGTCGTCGAGCGTTCCCCGGATGTCCGGCGCCAGCGCTGAGCCGGCAAGGGCTGCGACCAGAAGCTCGATCGCGATGCCGAGCCCATAGCCCTTGGCGCCGCCGAAGGGCGCGATCGCCCCCTTGGTGGCCCGCGCCGCATCCGTCGTCGGCAGCCCGTCGGCGTCGCGCGCCCAGCCGGGCGGGATCGGCCGGCCATTCGCCGCATGATAATGGATCTTGCCCATGGAGACCGTGCTGGTGGCGAGATCGAGGACCAGCGGCCGGCCGGTCGTCGGAACGGCGATCGCGATCGGATTGGTGCCGAGCATGGCGCGCGTGCCGCCATAGGGATGGACCAGCGCCTCGCTCGACGACATGGCGATCCCGATCCGTCCGCCGGCCGCGATCTGCTCGACATAATAGGCGAGCATGCCGAGATGGTTGTTGTTGCGGATCGCCGCGAGCGCCATGCCGGACGCGCCGATGCGCTCGTCGAGCCGGCGCAGCGCGGCCATGGCCACAACCGGGCCGAGCCCCGACTGCCCGTCAACATCAAGTATGACGCCGGAACGCCAGCGCCCCTCGCCTTCCGTCCGCGGATCAATCAGGCCGCGCTCAATGCGCTTCAGCACGCGCGGAAGGCGTTGCAGCCCGTGCGAGGGATGCCCCTTCAACTCCGCCTCGACCAGCACGCGCGCCTGGGTGATCGCATGATCTTTCAATACGTTGCGCTGGCCCAGCAATTGGACCGCCAGCGCCATGGCCGCCTGTTCTGTAATGTTCACGGCGCCTCTCTATATCAGATCCTATAGGATATCGTATTGCATTGCGCCAGATATCCTGCTAGGCCTTGATCCTGTCAAGAGGCAAAAGACGGACGACGATGACCTCACCCCGGCTCACCGATACAACTCCAGGAAGCACGACCATCCATCGTGCCAACAGCCTGGCGGAAGACGTCTATGAGGCGATCTTCAACCAGCTGATGTCGCTGAAGATCCCGCCGGGCTCGCGGATAACGGTCGACAGCCTCGTCAAGGAGTTCAGCGTTTCGCAGACGCCGATCCGCGAGGCGCTGGGCCGTCTGGAGGGCGAAGGCCTCGTCGTGAAGACGCACCTGGTCGGCTATCGCGCCGCGCCGCAGATCACGCGGCGCCGCTTCGACGAGCTCTATGAGCTGCGTCTGCTGCTGGAGCCGGACGGCGCCGCCAAGGCGGCGGCCGCGATGACCGAGGACAGGCTCGCGATCCTGCGCGAGGCGGCCGGCGTCATGGCCGGGCGCGAAGGCAAGGACGAGCATGTCCATTATTCGACCTTCGCCCGTCTCGACGCGATCTTTCACGACCGGATCATGGAGTTCGCCGGCAACCAGTTGATCCGCGAGATGCTGACCTTCCAGCACACGCACTTCCACATCTTCCGCTTGATGTTCCACTGGCGTGTCACCGCCGAGGCGCTGGACGAGCATCAGGCGCTGCTCGACGCCTTTGCCGCGCGCGATCCCGCCGCCGCCGCCAGGGCGATGCGCCTGCATATCGAGCATTCGCGTGACCGGCTGCTGCCGGCATTCGAATGAATCAAGCCCACACAGCAACCGCACACGATCTGGACATGGAACGTACGTTGCAGCGCGACGACAGCGTCAAGGCCGGGACTTGCCTCGTACGGACAGAGAACCTGTCCAAGCAGTACGGGTCCGTGACCGTGCTCTCGAACATCTCGATCGACATCAATGCGGGCGAAATCCACGCCATCATCGGCGAGAACGGCGCCGGCAAGTCGACGCTGATGCGGCTGATATCGGGCTATATCAATCCGAGCGTCGGCGGCCTCGTGGTCGACGGCCAGCCCGTCACCTTCACCACGCCGCATCAGGCCCAGGACGCCGGCATCGTGCTGGTGCACCAGGAGATCCTGCTCGCGGAAGGGCTGACAGTCGCCGAAAACCTCTTTCTCGGGCGCGAACTCACGCGAAACGGCATCGTCGACGACCGGGCCATGCGGCGGATCGCGAGCGAAAAGCTCGCCGAACTCGGCTGCAACATCTCGCCGAACATGCTGGTGCGCGATGTCGCCCTCGCTGATCGGCAGCTCGTGCAGATCGCCCGCGCCCTGCTCGACGACTACAAGCTCGTGATCTTCGACGAGCCGACAGCGGTGCTGACCGGCGACGAGGTCGAGCGGCTGCTCGATATCGTGCTCCGCCTCAAGGCCCGCAACATGGGCGTGCTCTATATCAGCCACCGGCTGGACGAAGTGCAGCGGCTCGCCGACAAGGTCACGGTGCTGCGCGACGGCAAGATGATCGGCACCTATCCCGGCCGCTCGCTGAGCCAGATGGACATGGCGGAGCTGATGGTCGGGCGCGAGCTCTCGGCGCTCTATCCGCCGAAGACCGAGGCGCGGGCGCGCGACGCGATGCTGCGCGTCACCAGCGCGACAGTGCCCGGCTATGTCGACGACGTCTCATTCACGGCGCACAAGGGCGAGATCCTCGGCTTTGCCGGCATGATCGGCGCGGGGCGCACGGAGCTGTTCGAGGGGATCGTCGGCCTGCGGCCCGGCCACGCCACGGTCGAGCTCAACGGCGCGCCGCTCAATATCCGCTCGCAGCGCGAGGCGATCGATGCCGGCATCGGCTATCTGACCGAGGACCGCAAGGCCAAGGGCCTGTTGCTGCAGGAGCGGCTGGCGCCCAACCTGACCCTTTCCGCGCTCGGGCGCTTCAATCCGGGGCTCTATCTGCGCAAGCGCCGGGAATCGGCCGCGCTCGAGGACGCCGTCGACCAATACGACATCCGTGTCCGAAGCCTCAGGCTCAATGCCGGCCAGCTCTCGGGCGGCAACCAGCAGAAGCTGCTGCTCGCCAAGATCCTGCTGACCAACCCGTCGGTGGTGATCATCGACGAGCCGACGCGCGGCATCGACATCGCCAACAAGGCGCAGATCTACACGTTCATCCGCAAGCTCGTCGGCGAGGGCAAGGCCTGCATCGTGATCTCGTCCGAGATGCAGGAGCTGATCGGGCTCTGCGACCGGATCCTGGTCATGCGCCAGGGGAGGATCAACGGCGAAGTCTTCGGCGAGCAGATGACCGAAAGCAACATCGCGCTGCTCGCCACCGCCGAGGCGGACAGCGGACGCGCGAGCGAGGGAGGAAGAGCATGAGCGTCGTATCGCAACCCGCCAGGCTGGGGCGGGAAAGAGATTTCAGCTTCAACTGGGCCGATGCGGGTCCGTTTCTGGCGCTGCTGGCTCTTCTCGTCATCGGCTTCCTAGTCAATCCCGACTTCCTGTCGCCGACCAATCTCAGCAATGTCATCACCCGCAGCGCCTTCATCGCCATCATCGCCGTCGGCGCGACCTTCGTGATCTCCTCGGGCGGCCTCGACCTCTCGGTCGGCTCCATGGCCGCCTTCATCACCGGCATCACCATCATGTTCATGAACATGATGGCGCCGAGCATGGGCACGTGGTCGATCCCCGCCGGCATGGGCATCGCCCTTCTGGCCGGCATCGCCTGCGGCCTCGTCAACGGCATCATCGTCACGGTCGGCAAGATCGAGCCCTTCATCGCGACGCTCGGCACAATGGGCATCTTTCGCGCGCTCATCACCTATATGTCCGATGGCGGCACGATCCCGATCGACCGCTCGCTGCGCGAGGCCTATCGCCCGGTCTATTTCGGCACGGTGGCCGGCATTCCGCTGCCGATCATCATCTCGCTCGCCGTCGCCGCGATCGCCTCCTTCGTGCTCTACAAGACGAAATATGGCCGCAAATGCGCCGCTGCCGGCGCCAATGAGGATGTGGCGCGCTATTCCGGCATCTCGATCGTCCGCACCCGCACCATCGCCTATGTGATCCAGGGTGCGTGCGTGGCGATCGCCGCCATCTGCTACGTGCCGCGCCTCGGCGCCGCGACGCCCACGACCGGCGTGCTCTGGGAATTGCAGGTCATCACCGCGGTCGTGATCGGCGGAACGGCGCTGCGCGGGGGCAAGGGCCACATCTGGGGCACGGTCGCGGGCGCCGTCATCCTCGAGCTCATCGCCAATCTGATGGTGCTGTCGGACTTCGTCTCCGAATACCTCGTGGCCGCCGTCCAGGGCGTCATCATCATCATCGCCATGCTCATCCAGAGGTTCTCGAAATAGCCCCGCGTCCGGACCACGCGGGTGTCGTTCTCGATCGGTCCATTTCAAGGGAGGAATCAATGACCAGATCAAAGTGGGTGGCGGCCGCGACGCTCGGCGCGCTTCTGCTGGCCGGGCAAGCCCTGGCAGCCGACAAGAAGGTGGTTGCCGTCTCGATCCCCGCCGCCGACCATGGCTGGACGGCGGGTGTCGTCTATCACGCGCAGGCAGCCGCCAAGGAAATCAACGCGGCCTTCCCGGATGTGGAAGTCGTGGTGAAGACCTCGCCGTCGGCGACCGCGCAGGTGAGCGCGCTGGAAGACCTCTCTGCCGGGCGCAAGCTCGACGCGCTGGTCATCCTGCCGCACACCTCGGAAGAGCTGACGATGCCGGTCAAGGCGGTGAAGGATGGGGGAACCTTCATCACCGTGGTCGATCGAGGCCTGAACGATCCGGCGATCCAGGATCTCTACGTCGCCGGCGACAACATCGCGGTCGGCCGCAACACGGCGAAGTTCCTCGTCGACAAGCTCGGCGGCAAGGGCAACCTCGTCGTCCTGCGCGGTATCCCGACGGTCATCGACGATGAGCGCATCAAGGGCTTTCAGGACGGGATCGCGGGTTCCGACCTCAAGATCCTCGACATCCAGTATGCCAACTGGAACAGCGACGACGCCTTCAAGCTGATGCAGGACTATCTGGCCAAATATCCTGAGATCGATGCGGTCTGGGCCAATGACGACGACATGCTGCTCGGCGTGCTCGAAGCCATCAAGGAATCGAAGCGGACGGAGATCAAATACGCGCTCGGCGGCAATGGCATGAAGGAGATCATCAAGAAGGTGATCGACGGCGACGCCATGACCCCGGTCGAGACGCCCTACCCGCCGTCCATGATCAAGACTGCGATCTACATGACGGTCGCCAATCTCGTCGGCCATGCGCCGGTGCGCGGCGCCGTCAAGCTCGACGCGCCGCTGATCACCAAAGAGAATGCCGAAGAATACTATTTCCCCGATTCGCCGTTCTGAAGCTGATCGGCGCGGGCGGGACGCAAGTTCCGCCCGCCACCTCCTGACGCAACAAGGAAGAGACCATGCCTGGCAAGAAAATCCTCATGCTGACCGGCGACTTCACCGAGGAATACGAGATCTTCGTATTCCAGCAGGCGATGGAAGCCGTCGGCCACACCGTTCACGTCATCTGCCCCGACAAGAAGGCCGGCGACATCCTCAAGACGTCGCTGCATGATTTCGAAGGCGACCAGACCTATACGGAAAAGCCCGGCCACAACGTCGTCATCAACAAGACGTTCTCGGAAGCCGAAGTGCAGCTCGATCTCTATGACGCGGTCTATGCCGCCGGAGGCCGCGGCCCGGAATATATCCGCACCGACAAGCGCGTTCAGGCGATCGTCCGTCACTTCCACGAGAAGCAGAAGCCGATCTTCACGATCTGCCATGGCGTGCAGATCCTGATCGCTGTCGACGGCGTGGTGCGCGGCAAGAAGGTCGCGGCGCTCGGCGCCTGCGAGCCCGAAGTGATCCTCGCCGGCGGAACCTATATCGACCTGTCGCCCACCGACGCCTATGTCGACGGCACGATGGTCTCGGCCAAGGGCTGGACGGCGCTGGCCGCTTTCATCCGCGAATGCCTCAAGGTTCTCGGCACCGAGATCAAGCTCTGATCGAGCCATCTCGACACGCCTCGACATGCGGGCCCGGCGAGCGATCGCCAGGCCCTTTTTCGTTCGCGCATCGCCGCCACGGAACGTCCGCCGCCAAACGCCATTGCATCAGGAACGGTGCGACGCGGGATGGTGGACATGACGGCGAGACTCGATGGCAAGAAGGCGCTGGTGACGGGCGGCGGCTCGGGCATAGGCCGGGCGACGGCGCTCGCCTTCGCCGAGGCTGGCGCCGACGTGGCGGTGCTGAGCCGCTCGCAGGACGAGATCGACGCTGTCGCCCATGAGATCAGGGGCTATGGGCGCAGGGCGGAGGCGATCAGCGCCGATGTCTCGGACGCCGCCTCGGTCGAGAGCGCCATCAAGCGCACGGTCGCCTCGCTCGGCGGGCTCGACATCGTCTTCGCGAATGCCGGCATCAACGGCGTTTGGGCCCCGCTGCATGAGCTGGAGCCTGACGAGTTCGACCAGACGATCGCCATCAACCTGCGCGGCACTTTCCTGACGCTGCATTATGCCATCCCCTTCATGATGCAGCACGGCGGCTCGATCATCATCACCGCCTCGATCAACGGCACGCGCACCTTCACCACGGCGGACGCCTCGGCCTATTCGGCCTCCAAGGCCGGACAGGTGGCGCTCGCCAAAATGGCGGCGCTGGAGCTTGCCCGCTATGCCATCCGCGTCAATGTAATCTGTCCCGGCGCGATCGAGACGGAGATCGACGTCAACACCAACCAGCGCGATACCGACGCCGCGCGGGTCCGCGCGATCTATCCCGACGGCCAGGTGCCGCTGACCGGCGGCAAGCCGGGGATGAGCGCCGATGTCGCCGATCTCGCGCTCTTCCTCGCTTCCGACCAGTCACGCCACATCACCGGAACACCGGTCTTTATCGATGGCGGGCAATCACTGCTGGTATAAGCTCGACTAGCGGAACGAAACGCCACGATCTGGCGTTCAAACCTTGCTTCGCGCTCAGGATTTCGTTGGCGCCAGCCGGAGTGACAGCCATGGGTGAGCCGAGAGCGAACTGGAAGGGCCAGCTGAAGATCGCCGCACTGATCTGTCCGGTCGCGCTCTATTCGGCGAGCTCGACTTCGGAACGCGTCACCTTTCACACCATCAACCGCAAAACCGGGAACCGCGTCCAGCGGCGCTTCGTCGACAGTGAGACGGGCGAGGCCGTCGATCCGGCCGATCAGGTCAAGGGCTACGAAGTCGGGCCCGACGACTATATCCAGCTCGATCCCGACGATGTCGCCGCCGCTGTCCCCGAGAGCGACAAGACCCTGTCGCTGGTCGCCTTCGTGCCCTGTGCCGAGATCGACGACGTCTATTTCGACCGGCCCTATTATCTCGCCCCGGCGGCCGCGGACGCGCATGAGGTCTTCGCCCTGCTGCGCGACACCATGCGCCGGAAGCAGGTCGCAGCCCTCGTGCAGACTGTGTTGTTCCGCCGCGTTCGCACGCTGTTGGTCCGGCCGCTCGGCGACGGGCTGGTCGCGACGACGCTCAACTTCAACTATGAGGTTCGCCCGGCCGAAGAGGCGTTCGCCGGCATACCGGACATCAAGATCGCCGGCGAAATGCTCGACCTCGCCCGCCACATCATCGAGACCAAGCACGGGACTTACGATCCCTCGACCTTCGACGACCGCTATGAGGCGGCGCTGGCCGAACTGGTCAAGGCAAAGATCGAGGGGCGGAAGATCCGGCCGCCCAAGGAACGGAAGGCCGATCGCTCGCTGAGCCTGCTGGAGGCGTTGCGCGAGAGCGCTGCCCCGGCGCCGGCGAAAAAAGCCCGCGCGACGGCGCCACGGCGCAGGGCTGGCTGACATGGCGCTCGACACCTACCGCAAGAAACGGAACTTCAAGGCGACGTCGGAGCCGCGCGGTCGCCAGATCACCAAGGCCGGCCACAGCTTCGTCGTGCAGAAGCACGATGCGCGCCGCCTGCATTATGATTTTCGCCTCGAGCTCGACGGCGTGCTGAAGAGCTGGGCCGTCACGCGCGGCCCGAGCCTGGTCGCCGGCGAGAAGCGCCTCGCCGTCCATGTCGAGGATCACCCGCTGCAATATGGCGATTTCGAAGGAACAATCCCCAAGGGCGAATATGGCGGCGGCACCGTCATCGTCTGGGATCGCGGCACGTGGACACCGATCGGCGATCCGCATCAAGGCTATGCCAAGGGCCATCTCGATTTCGAGCTCGACGGCGAGAAGCTGCACGGCCGCTGGCATCTCGTGCGCATGCACGGCAAGCCGGGGGAGAAGCGCGAGAACTGGCTGCTGATCAAGGGCGACGACGACTATGCCCAGCCGGAAGGCGCGCCCGACATTCTCGATGCGTTGCCGGATTCGGCCAAGACCGGTCGTGCGCTCGCCGACGTGGCGGGCGAAGAGCCCGGCTGGTCGTCCAGGACGGGACCGATCAGGAAAGCGGCCAAAGCCAAGCCTCGTCCCAAGACGACGGACCCCGCGCCAACCGAGGCCGAAACGACCAAGGACACGAAGATCGAGGGCGCCAAAGAAGGCCCCCTGCCCGCCTTCGTCGAGCCCATGCTGGCGACCCTCGTCGCCACGGCGCCGGCCGGCGAACGCTGGATCCACGAGATCAAGTTCGACGGCTACCGCCTGCAGGCGCGGATCGAGGCGGGCCATGTGAAGCTGCTCACCCGGAGCGGCCTGGACTGGACGACGAAATTCGGCACGGCGATCATGGATGGGCTCGCGGCCCTTCCCGTCCGAACGGCTCTGATCGACGGCGAACTGGTGGTCGAGACGAGCACGGGCTCTTCCGATTTCTCGGCATTGCAGGCCGATCTCAGCGCAGGTCGCAGCGATCGGTTCGTCTTCTACGCCTTCGATTGCCTCTATCTCGACGGCCAGGACCTCCGCGCCCTGCCGCTGATCCGGCGCAAGGCCGCGCTCGAAGGGATCATCCCGAGCGATAACGGCCTTGTGCGCTATAGCGGCCATTTCGACGAGGATGGCGCGCTGGTGCTCCGGCATGCCTGCCGCCTCAGCCTCGAAGGCGTGGTTTCGAAGCTCCGCGATGCGCCCTATCGGTCCGGCCGCAGCAAGAGCTGGGTCAAGTCGAAATGCTCTGCCCGGCAGGAATTCGTCGTGGCGGGCTATGTGCCGTCGACCACGTCGCGCCACGCGATCGGCTCGCTGGTCCTCGGCGCCTATGAAGGTGATGAGTTGCAGCCGGTCGGCCGCGTCGGCACGGGCTTCACCCAGGCCGTGGCCGCGGACCTCTTCAAGGCGCTCGATGCCATCCGGACAGATTCGAGCCCGTTCGGCGTTCCGCTCACATCCGACGAAGCGCGGGACGTCGTCTTCGTCCGGCCCGAGCGCGTGGCGGAAGTCGAGTTTCGGGCCTGGACGGCCGACGGGCACCTGCGGCACGCATCGTTCAGGGGCCTCAGGGACGACAAGCCCGCGCGTGATATCGTTCGCGAGGTGGTGAAGATGACGAAAAGCGATCCCCCGGAGCCGAAACGGACCGTCAAGCTCACCCATCCCGATCGCGTCTACTGGCCGGCCGAAGGCATCACCAAGGCGGGGCTCGCCGACTATTATGCCGATGTCTGGCGTTTCATCGCGCCGCACATTGTCGGGCGACCGCTGGCCCTGTTGCGCTGCCCCAATGGCATAGACGGCCCGAGCTTCTTCCAGAAGCACGCATGGGCCGGCATCAGCCCGAAGATTCAGCTGATCCGCGACCCCAAGGACAAGGCGGGCGAACCGCTCGTCGGCATATCGGATCTCGACGGGCTGCTCGCCCTCGTCCAGTCGGCGGTGCTCGAAATCCACCCCTGGGGCTCGACGATCGCCGATTGGGAACGGCCCGATCGCATCATCATCGATCTCGATCCGGGCGAAAACGTCGCCTGGCAGGCCGTGATCGATGCGGCCCAGGAAGTGCGCCAGCGCTTCGCCGATGCCGGGCTCGCCGGCTTCGTGAAGACCTCCGGCGGCAAGGGCCTCCATATCGTGGCGCCGCTGACGCCAAAAGCCGATTGGCCGGCGATCAAGGCGTTCACCAAGGGGCTCGCCTCCGCGATGGCGGCCGACAGTCCCGAGCGCTTCGTCGCGACGATCAGCAAGGCCAAGCGCGGCGGCAAGATCCTGATCGACTATCTCCGCAACCAGCGCGGCTCGACGGCGGTCGCGCCCTATTCGACCCGCGCCCGGCCCGGCGCGGCCATCTCGGCTCCGATCAGCTGGGATGAGGCGGCATCGGGCATAGGCCCGACGCATTTCACGGTCATGTCGATGCCGGCCCGTCTCGCCGCGCTGGCGAACGACCCCTGGGCCGATTTTTTCACGGCGGCGGCGCCGCTGGTGACGGCGAAGCCCAGCCGGCGCAAAGCAGCCTAGCGGCCGGGCTTCTTCGGGGCCGAGCCCGGATCCTTGCCGGCGCTCTTGCTCGGGCTCTTCGTCGGGTTCTTGCCCTTCGCTTCCGTGGCGAGGCTGCGGCGGAGGGCGTCCATGATGTTGATGACATTGCCCGATGTCTCGACCACCGGCTTCCGCCTGCGCTTGCGGCCCTTCTTCTTCGCCGCGATCATATCGAGCAGGCGTGCCTGCACGGGATCATCCAGCATGGCCGGGTCCCAGGGCCGCGTCTGCGACTCGATCAGCCTGGTGAGCAGTTCCACGGCCGGCGGATCGGATTCGGCCTCGCCGATCGCGCCGAAATAGTCGGCGGCGTCGCGGACCTCGTCGCCATAGCGCAGCGTCCACAGCGCGATGCCCTTGTCGCGCGCCTCCAGCATCACGGCCCGCTCGCGGCTATAGAGCACGAGCCGCGCAATTCCGACTTGTCCGCTCGAAGCCATGGCATCGCGGATGACGCAGAAGGCCTCCTCGCCGACCTCGTCATCCGGCAGGAGGTAATGCGGTCGATCGAGCCAGATCCAGTCGATGCTGTCGCGATCCACGAACTGGTCGATCTGGATCGTGCGCGCACTGGCAAGGCGAACCGATGCCAGCTCGTCCTCTTCGAGGATCACATAGTCGTCCTCGCCGCGCGGATAGCCCTTGGCCTCGTCCTCCTCGGCGACCGGCTTGCCGGTGACCGCATCGACATACTGGCTCACGACGCGATGGCCGGTCCGGCCGTTCAGCGTGTGAAAGCGCACCTTCTCCGCGTCGGTCGTCGCCGGCATCATCGATACCGAGCATGTCACGAGCGACAGCTTCAGGTAGCCCTTCCAGAATGCGCGCCCTGCCATGAGGATCTCCTGATCCGAAACGTCGCTCGCGGCGGCCGGTTCCCCGTGCTGATGTTGCTCCATGGAGATGTCGTCTGCCAAGCGGCGCTCCCTGCACGAAAACGCGCGTCACGAGAGCGTGCTTGCGACTTCGACCGATGGTGGCATGCCGCACGCATTAAGATGCGGCAGAAGAGATGAACCGGTTCAAAAGGACTATGATCCTGTGTCGGATGCGCTAGGATGCGCTCGCCTCGACAGGTTCGAGCCCTTCCGCCCGATGTTTCGCGGATCGCCGCTCGGCCGCAGCAAGCCACCCTTTTCCCGCTCGTCGATCCGCCGCCGGATCGGCAATCGGCCGCCCGATTTCGAAAGACCATGCGCGATGGACTGCATGACGCCGCTCCCGATCAGCCGCCTGAAGCGGGGCAGTCGGCGGGCACTATCGCCCTGGGCCGGGCGCCCACGACACAAACCCGGCCGGCCGCTTGACGGCGAGCCGAATTTTTCCGCAGCGCATGGAGATGCATCTTGCCTCGCAAGCTGATTTTGGACGTCGATACCGGAACTGACGATGCCGTGGCCATCACGCTTGCGGCCCTGCATCCGGAGCTGGAGCTGATCGCGGTCACAACCGTGAACGGCAATGTCGAGATCCGCTATTGCACCGACAATTCGCTGCGCACGCTCGATTTCATCGGTCGCGGCGATATCCCGGTCTATGAGGGTTGCCCCAAGCCGCTGGTCCGCGCCGATTTCCCGATCCCGCGCGCGGTGAAGAAGGATGGCGGCATGCATGTCAACGTGCTGCCGCTGCCCGATCCGGTGAGCAGGAAGCAGGACAAGGGCGCGGTCGAATTCCTGATCGAGACCTTCCGCAACGCGACCGAGGAGATCGTCCTCGTGCCGGTCGGCCCGCTGACCAACATCGCAGCCGCGATCGCCGCCGATCCGGATTTCGTCAAGAACGTGCCGGAAGTCGTCATCATGGGCGGCGCCCATTATACCGGCAACATCACCGCCTCGGCCGAGTTCAACATCTGGGCCGATCCGGAAGCCGCCGCCGTGGTTTTCGCGGCCGGCTTCAGGAAAATCACGCTGGTGCCGCTCGACGCGACCTTCCAGGCGCTGGTATCCGGCGCGGAGGCCAAAGCGCTCGAGGATCTCGGCACCAATGCCGGCATCGCCGCCTCGCGCTTCATCGCGCAGCGCATCAAGGGCTATGATTCCACGCAGCCGATGAAGACGCTGGGCTCCGCGCCCGTGCATGACGCGGTCTGTGTCGCCTATCTCGTTCGCCCCGACCTGCTCGAGACCAAATTCGTCAATGTCCAGATCGAGACGCAGGGCATCCACACGGTCGGCCGCACGGTCTTCGACGTCAACAAGCGCGGCGACGCTGCCCCGAACTGCCATGTCGCCTTCGGCGCCAACAAGGACATCTTCATCAACATGATGATGGACGTCTTCAAGCGCGCCTGACGCGCCCCTTCGATGGGGGCTCCGCCCCCGTCGCTTCTGTCCAATCCCTGGGAGGATATGATCATGGAATATCGCACGCTCGGCACAAGTGGTGCCGTGGTTTCGAACTACGCCCTCGGCACGATGACCTTCGGCGCCGAATCCGACGAAACGACGTCGCATGCGGTTCTCGATGACTATGTCGCCGCCGGCGGCAATTTCATCGATACGGCCGATGTCTACAGCACCGGTGTCTCGGAGGAGATCATCGGCCGCTGGCTGAAAGCCCACCCGACCGAGCGCGACCAGATGGTCGTCGCGACCAAGGGCCGCTTTCCGATGGGACCGGGACCGAACGATATCGGCCTCTCGCGCCGGCATCTGAACCAGGCGCTCGACGCCTCGCTGAAGCGCCTGGGCGTCGAGCATATCGACCTCTACCAGATGCACGCCTGGGACGCCCTGACCCCGCTCGAGGAGACGCTGCGCTTCCTCGACGACTCCGTCTCCAACGGCAAGATCGGCTATTACGGCTTCTCGAACTTTGTCGGCTGGCATTTGACCAAGGCCGTCCATATCGCGAAGGCGCAGGGCTATGCCGCGCCGGTGACGCTGCAGCCGCAATACAGCCTCCTGGTCCGCGACATCGAGGTCGAGATCGTGCCGGCCTCGCTCGATGCCGGCATCGGCCTGCTGCCATGGTCGCCGCTCGGCGGCGGCTGGCTGACGGGCAAATACAAGCGCGACACCAGCCCGAGCGGCGCGACGCGGCTCGGCGAAAATCCCGATCGCGGCATGGAGGCGTTCAAGCCCCGCAATGCGCAGGAACGGACCTGGCTGATCATCGACGCCGTCGACGAGATCGCGAAAGCGCGGGGCGTCAGCATGGCGCAGGTCGCGCTCGCCTGGGTCGCGGCCCAGCCCGCCGTGACCTCCGTCATTCTCGGCGCCCGCAACCAGACGCAGCTCGCCGACAATCTGAAGGCGGCCAAGCTCGTGCTGACGCCGCAGGAGATCGCGCATTTGAGCGAAGTCAGCGCACCCGCCTGGGCCGACTACCCCTATGGCACCGGCGGTCGCGACCAGCGCCATCGCAAGATCGAGGGCGGCCGGTAGCCACCCCAGGGCGATCGATCGTCGCCCTCCCCCCGCTCTCGATGCGGACGGAGGGCGATGATCGCCGTAACGGCTATGTCCGATCGGAGGCTTCGAGAGCGGTCATCGTGCGCGACAGGTCCTGGCCCAGCTCGATGACGAGAGCCAGGACATCGTCGCGCTTCGGCGCCGCCGCGCTGTCGATGCGCTCGACGAAGGGGCAGGTCAGCGCGGCCAGCACCCTGCCCTCCGATCCCATCACCGGCACGGACAGGTTCTGCACCGCGCTGATCTGCTGGCTCGCACGCGCCTCATAGCCGCGCTGGCGGACCAGTTCCAGGATCTGGTCGAGATCGTCGGGCGCCTGCTCGTGCGGCATGCGCTCATGTTCCTCGATCATCAGCCGCCGTTCCTCGTCGCGGGCAAAGGCGAGGAGCACATGGCCGGAGCCGGTGTTCATCAGCCCGATATGCGAGCCGACCTTGATCGCGAGGCTCCAATAGCCGGGGGCGTCGACCTGCGCGATGACGACGACATTGCCGCGATCGAAGACGACGAGATGCGCCGCCTGTCCCGAGGCGCGCGCGAAGCGCCGCATCATCGGCGTGGCGCGGCTGATCAGCCGGTGCATGGGGGGATGGCGATGGGCCAGCGCGAAGAGTTTCAGCGTCAGCTCATAGCTGTCATTGGCCGTGCGCACGACATAGTCGCGCCGCACCAGCCGCTCCAGCATGCGGTAGATCTCGTTGGGCGTCCGGTTCAGCGCCTTGGAGATCTCGCCCTGGGACAGGCCCTCCTGCGTCTCCGACAGCAGCTCGAGAATATCGAGGCCCTTGTCGAGCGCCGGCGCGCGATATTTCTCGTTCTGGTCGTCGTCCGCCATCGTCCCGTCCCCTGCCTGCCGGCCGATCTTCACATTTCCACATCGCCGCCGGCAACGTGACCGGCGGAGCATATCCACGATTGACCGGCCGGCCCTCTCATGCTTACCTGTAAATAATCCATTCAAATGCTAAATCTATCATTGACTGAGCGCGTGGATCGGAGCCGGCGTCGCCGCCGCCCTGGGAGGGGAAGAACGATGATGTGATGCCTGATCGTGTCCGGCGTGCCGGGCACGATGAGGAAGCGCCATACGCCCGGCTCTTCACGCCGCCACGGCAACGCCATCGGGCATCGTCTCGCCGCCATTTCAAAAACGCGTCTCGTTCCAGATCGGATTGATCGCCATGACCCGCATCGTCGACATTCGCGTCCATGATCTCCGCTTCCCGACATCGCAATCGCTCGATGGCTCGGATGCGATGAATCCGGATCCCGATTATTCGGCGGCTTACGTCATCCTCGTCACGGATCGCGACGGCCTCGAAGGACACGGCCTGACCTTCACCATCGGCCGCGGCAATGATGTCTGCTGCGCCGCCATTCGCGCCATGCGCCACCTGGTCGTCGGCCTCGACATGGATTGGGTGCGCGAGAATCCCGGCCGCGCCTGGCACCATCTGACCGGCGACAGCCAGCTGCGCTGGATCGGGCCGGACAAGGGCGCGATGCATCTGGCGACCGGCGCCGTCGTCAACGCGCTCTGGGACCTGATGGCGAAGGAGGCCGGCAAGCCGGTCTGGCAGTTCGTCGCCGACATGAGCCCGGAGGAACTCGTCCGGATCGTCGATTTCCGCTACCTGACCGATTGCATCACGCCGGACGAGGCGCTGGACCTGCTCACCAAGGCGAGCGCCCGCAAGGCGGAGCGCAAGGCCAGGCTGCTCGCCGAGGGCTATCCTTGCTACACCACCTCGGCCGGATGGCTCGGTTATTCCGACGAGAAATTGCGGCGCCTCGCACAGGAGGCGGTCGATGCCGGCTTCACCCACATCAAGATGAAGGTCGGCCGCGACCTCGACGATGATATTCGCCGGCTAAAGGCCGTGCGCGAGGTCATGGGGCCCGACCGCTTCCTGATGATCGACGCCAACCAGGTCTGGGAAGTCGAGCAGGCGATCGACTGGGTCGGCAAGCTCCGTTTCGCCAATCCCTATTTCATCGAGGAGCCGACGAGCCCCGACGACGTCGCCGGCCATCGCCGCATCCGCGCGGGCGTGGCGCCGGTGAAGGTCGCGACCGGCGAGATGTGCCAGAACCGCACCCTCTTCAAGCAGTTCATCATGGAAGGCGCGATCGACATCGTCCAGATCGACGCCTGCCGCATCGGCGGGCTGAACGAGGTCTTCGCCGTCCTGCTGATGGCGGCGAAATATGGCCGGCCCGTCTGGCCGCATGCCGGCGGCGTCGGCCTCTGCGAATATGTCCAGCACCTCTCCATGATCGACTATCTGGTCGTCTCCGGCACCAAGGATGGCCGGGTGATCGAATATGTCGATCATCTGCACGAACATTTCATCGACCCCTGCGACATCCGCCATGCGGCCTACATGCCGCCCCAGCGTCCCGGCTTCTCGATCGAGATGAAGCCGGCTTCGATTGCCAACAACGAGTTTCGAGGCTGACATGACGATTGCAACACGCCCCCTCGGCCGCACCGGCCTCGACGTCACCGCGCTCAGCTTCGGCGGCGCCAGCATCGGCAATCTCTACCAGGCGGTGACCAACCAGGCCGCTCACGAGACGCTGCAGGCGGCGTGGGACGCCGGCATCCGCTTCTTCGATACCGCGCCGCGCTATGGCCACGGCCTCTCCGAGCGCCGTCTCGGCGATTTCCTCCGCGACAAGCCGCGCGACAGCTATGTGCTCTCGACCAAGGTCGGGCGCATCCTGACCCCGCTGCGCGGCCGCGTCATGGGCGATTACGGCTTCGTCGACGTGCTGCCCTTCGAGCAGGAATACGACTATTCCTATGATGGCATCATGCGCTCGCACGAGGCGAGCCTGCACCGCCTCGGGCTCGACCGCATCGACGTGCTCTACATGCACGATATCGGCACCGACACGCATGGCGAGGCACAGAACGCCGAATATGAGCCCGTCGCGTTTTCCGGCGGCCTGAAGGCGATGCAGGAGCTTCGCGCGGCGGGCGACGTCAAGGCGATCGGCCTCGGCGTCAACGAGGTCGAGGTCTGCCTCCGCGCGCTCGACCATGCCGATCTCGACGCGTTCCTGCTCGCCGGCCGCTTCACGCTGCTGGAGCAGGAAGCCGCACGGCCGCTGATCGCCGCCTGCCTCGCGCGCGGCGCCAGCCTCGTCATTGGCGGCGTGTTCAATTCGGGCATCCTCGCCACCGGCCCGGTCCCGGGCGCGCACTATAATTACGCCGAACCGCCGGCCGAGATCGTCGAGCGCGTGCGCCGCCTGCAGGCGGTCTGCGCCCGCCATGATGTGCCGCTCGCCGCCGCAGCCCAGCGCTTCCCGCTGAGCAACCCGGCTGTCGCCAGCGTGCTGCTCGGCGTCAGCAACAAGCGCAACCTCGATCGCAACCTCGCCTCGATGGACGTCGTCATCCCTGATGCGCTCTGGGCGGATCTGGTGGCGGAAGGCCTGCTCGCCGCCGATCTGGCACCGCGCTGATCGGCAGACGCGAACAGCGAGTGATCTCATGAACGCGCCCGTGCCAGACAGCCTGTTCCTGCCGCCGGAGAAGAAGGCGTGGTTCCTCCACGACCGCTTCGGCATGTTCATCCATTGGGGGCTCTACAGCCTCGCCGCGCGGCACGAATGGGTGAAGAGCCGCGAGGAAATCTCGAACGTCGACTACCAGAAATATTTCGACCATTTCGACCCCGACCTTTACGACGCCAGGGAATGGGCGCGGCGGGCCAAGGCCGCCGGCATGAAATATGTCGTGCTGACCGCCAAGCATCATGAAGGCTTCTGCCTCTGGGATTCGAAGGTCACCGACTACAAGGCGACCAACACGCCGGGCGGGCGCGATCTGGTGGCGGAATATGTCGCGGCGTTCCGCGCCGAGGGGCTCAAGATCGGCTTCTATTATTCGCTGATCGACTGGCATCATCCCGACTTCAAGGCGGATATCTTCCACCCCGAGCGCAACCGCGATCCGGACGCGTTCAATAAAGGCCGCGACGTCACGCGCTATGCCGCCTATATGCGAGACCAGGTGCGCGAACTGCTGACGGGCTACGGCAAGATCGATGTCATCTGGTTCGATTTCTCCTATCCCGACCGGCCCTATAACGGCCTCGCCGGCAAGGGCCGCGAGGATTGGCAGAGCGAGGAACTGCTCAGGCTCGTGCGCGAGCTGCAGCCCGATATCATCGTCAACAACCGCCTCGACCTGATCAATGCGACGGGCGAATTGCCCGACGTGACCACGCCCGAACAATATGTCCCGCAGTCCTGGCCCGTCATTCACGGGGAAAAGGCGACCTGGGAGGGCTGCCACACCTTCTCCGGCTCCTGGGGCTATTATCGCGACGAGGAAAGCTGGAAGAGCCCTGAACAGCTCGTGCAGATCCTGGTCGACGCGGTGGCGCTCGGCGGCAACCTGCTCATGAATGTCGGTCCGACGGCGCGCGGCACGTTCGATCATCGCGCGATCGCGGCACTCGACGTTTATGGCGAATGGCTCCGCCTGCATGGCCGCGCCATCTACGGTGCCGGCGCCTCCGACTATGTGGCACCGAAGGACTGCCGGCTGACGCAGCGTGGCAATCGCCTCTATGTCCATGTCTTCAACTGGCCCTTCGCGCATCTGCACATTCCCGGCCTCGGCGGCAAGGTCGCCTATGCCCAGCTCCTGCACGATGCCAGCGAAGTGCGCTGGATCGATCCGCACGCCCCGGTCGACAGCAATGTCGGCGTGCGGATCGCGGCCGATACGCTGACGCTCGAACTGCCGGTCAAGAAGCCGAACGTGACCGTGCCGGTCATCGAGCTGTTCCTGAAGGACTGACAGACCGGACGTCACCCGTCGCAATTGACGGGTGACGTCCGGCCGCTTTCTTGTCCTATATGGCGGGCATGACGACACACGCCTTCCCGCGCCCTTCGACATCGCCGCTGGCCCGGCCGACGCTTGCGGACGGTCTCCTCGCGCGACCCGAGAGCGTCGTGGTGCTGAGCGCGATCGCCGGCACGGGCAAGACCACGCTGCTGTCGGCCCTGGCGCACCGGCTCGGCCAGCCGCTTCATACCGGGCCCCTGCCCGCCACCCTGCCCGACGGCACGGAAATACTGCTCTGGGACCTCTCCCGGCATGCACCCACCGAGGCCGAAAGCGAAGCGCTCTTCGCCTGGGTCGAGGCTCAGCCGAGACGGCGAGCGCTGGTCGCGAAACGGCCCGGCGCGGCGCTCGCCGGCCTCGATCGGGCCGTGCTCTACGGCAAGGCCGTGATCCTCGACTTTGGCGCCCTCGCGCTGCGGCCGGACGAGCCGTCGTTTGACGGCATGGAAGCCACCGGATTGCCCCTCGCGTTGACGGCCGGCTGGGCCGTCCTCTGCGCGCCGCCCGCCGACGCGGGCCGCCGGGCCGCCGCGCTTCCAGCCTTTCTCGAAGCGGAGATCCTGGCCGAGCTCGATCCACGCACGCTCGCGGCGCTCGACATGCTGGTCCATGCGGCTGGCCCCGTCACCTTCGCAGCTCCGGACCCGACCGTCGCGGCGGAATTCGCGCGGCTGGCGCCGATCGTGCGGACCGACACAGAGGGCACGGGCTACAGCCTCGGCATTCCCTCGATCCGGCACGAGCTCGCCAGCGCGGTTGCGGCCGCGATGAAGCGGACGGGAAAGGCGACGCAGGCCGAAGCGCGCGCGGAAATCTTCCGCTCCGGCGGGCAGATCACCGAGGCGATCAACACGCTGCAGCAGGCCGGGCTCCACAGCCTCGCCCTCGACTGGTTCACCGAGGCGCACGGGTTCAACTACATCTACTATTACGGCTATGAGGCCTTCGACCGCGTCCTCGCCGGCTTTCCCGACGAGTTGGCCCGCGAGAGCGACGTGCTGGTCTTCAGCCTCGCCCTGCAGGCGCTGAAGAGCGGCAACCTGCCCCGCGCGCGCCTGCTGATCACCGAGCGCTTCGGTCCCAATGCCCATAGCCTCACCAAGGTCTTCGCGCCGGATTCCGAGTTCAGCCTAGCCTTTCGCTGCTTCCGCCTGATCACGATGATCTATGAGGAGGTCACGATCTCGGACCGGACGCTCGAACAGATCTTCGGCATATTGGCCGAGCTGCCGGTGCATGATCACCAGCGCCGCGGCACGTTCTACAATTCCGTACTTGAAATCTATGTCCGGCGGCGGCGCTTCGCCGAGGCGGAGGGGATCGCGGAGCGGGCGCTCGTCAGCTATCGCCAGATCGACGCGCATCTCCTCGTCTTCTACATCCACATCTTCCTGGCGGCGATCGCGCTGATGCAGGGGAATGTCCGGCAGGCACGCCCGAACACAGACGCCGCCCGCGCCAGCATGGCGAAGCTTCCCTTCGAGAGCCCGTCCGACCGGCGCATCCTCATCCTGCTCGAGGCCTGCATCGCCTATGAGGATGGCAATATCGAGCAACTGGCCGTCTTCCTCAGCGACGATCTCGATCATTTCGCCATGGGCGAGATCTGGCCGAGCCTCGCCGAATTCGCGATCCATTATGGCAGCCAGACACTGAGCCGGCACCTCTCCACCTTTGCCGCGCGGAGCTTCCTCGAACTCTGGCGCATCCAGCAATGGCAGAGCCGCCGGTTTCGCATGATGATCGAGATGCGGGAAGCGGCGATCCTGCAGAACGTCAATCGCTGGCTGGAGGCGGCGGAAAAGCTCTCCGTCCTGCAGTCGCGCATCAACCGGACCTGGGTCGAGGCCGCCGTCGACCAGCTCGTCCGCGTCGCCGACCATGACGAACTGGCGCTCGTCCTCTCCTGGCTGCGCCATCTCGTGCATGAGGTGCCGATGCGGCGGGAATTGCAGAGCCAGATCGCGGCATTGCAGATCAACGATCACGTCACGCGGCGGCAGAAGATCGCGCTCCTCGTCTGGAGCGCCTATGTCGCACGCCGCCAGCGCGACCTGACCAATGCGCGCGCCACGCTGCTCAAGGCCTATGAGGAGGCGGCGCGGCTCGCCTGCATCGCGCCGCTGATGGAGGAAATGGTCTTCCTCAAGGAGATGATCGACGACAAGCGCGTCAGCGAATTCCTGCAATCCTCGCCCATGGCGCGGCAGGTCGCGCGTCGCCTCGATGCGATCGACGCGCCGACCACGACCTCCTCGGCCAATACCGCCGGCCTGTCGCGGCGCGAGACGCGCGTCCTGCTGCTGATCGCCGAGGGCGGCTCGAACAAGTTCGTCGCCCGCCACCTCGGCATCAGCGAGGCCACGGTGAAGTTTCACCTCTCCAATCTCTATCGCAAGCTCGGCTGCACCGGCCGCCGCGAGGCGATCGCCGCCGCCCGCGCCCTCCGCCTCATCGCCTGAGCAGGCTAGCCAGCGCAAAACCTAGACTGATTTCTCCAAAACCTAGCCGTCTGTCGCCTTGAGGGCGCGGCCTCATATGGGGCCTTCTAGGGAGGCAGGGACGGTCGGTGCCTCTTTCGGCGGCGATCCGATCCGGATTGAAGAAACGGAAGGTCGAGCCCAACCGATGAACGCCGGAATGATCGAACTCTTTCTCCGACGCATTGCGGGTTTCGTTCTCGTCCTCTTCGTCCTTTCACTGATCATCTTCGTGCTCGCCCGCGTGGTGCCCGGCGACCCGGCGCGCATCGCCCTCGGCCCCCGCGCCACGCAGGAGCAGGTCGATGCGATGCGGATCAGCATGGGCCTCGACGAGCCGCTGATCGGCCAGTATTTCACCTATATCGGCAAGGTCCTGCACGGCGACCTCGGCGAATCCCTGCTCTCGCACAAGCCCGTCCGCGACGACCTCGCCACCTTCCTGCCCGCGACGCTGGAACTCGTGCTCGCGACCGTCATCCTCGTCTTCGCGGTGTCTATTCCGCTGGGCGTGCTGACCGCGCGCTATCGCAATGGCTGGATCGACCATCTCGGCCGCTTCTTCTCGCTGGTCGGCGTCACCATGCCGGGCTTCCTGTTCGCGGTGCTGCTGCAGCTCTTCGTGGCGCGCTTCGTGCCCGGCTGGCCGATCCTCGGCCGCATGGATTACAATCTCGCGCCGCCGACGGGGCCGACCGGGCTCTATCTGATCGATTCGATCGTGCATGGCCGGCCCGATGTCTTCCTGGCCGCGCTCAAATACCTGACGCTGCCGACGCTGGCGCTCGCCCTCGCCTCCATCGGCCAGATCACGCGCATCACGCGCTCGGCCATGATCGAGAACCAGCGCAAGGATCACGTGCTGACGCTGCGCTCCTTCGGCGTGCCGACGCGGGTGATCGTGTTCCGCTATCTGCTCAAGCTCTCCTCGATCGCGCCGCTCACCATTCTCGGGCTCGAATTCGCCTCGCTGATCGGCAACGCCTTCGTCGTGGAAATGGTGTTTTCCTGGGGCGGCTTCGCCTCCTACGGCCTCTCCGCCATCATGCAGAAGGACCTCAATGCCGTGATGGCGGTGGTGCTCGTCTCCGGCTGCTTCTTCGTGGTCGCCAATCTGGTGATCGACGTGATCCTGACCCTGCTCGATCCACGGCTGCGCCTCAGGGAGGCACGCTGATGTCGGTCGAGGACATTTCCATCGTCGAGGCCACCGACGCACCGGCGCTGACCGCGCGCTACATGACGTGGTACCGCTTCAGCCGGAACCCAGCCGCGATCATCGGCACGATCATCGTCGTCTCCGTCGTTCTGATCGCGATCTTCGCGCCCCTGCTCGCGACCTATCCCAAGCATGTCGGCGCCGTGGTCGATTTCCGCGCCCGCCACCTGCCGCCCGATGCGCTGCACTGGTTCGGCACCGACAAGGCCGGTCGCGATATCTTCACGCGCGTCTTGTTCGGCTTCCGTGTCTCGCTGCTGCTGGTCGTCGGCGTGCTCGGCATTTCGGTGCCGATCGGCGTCACGCTCGGCCTGCTCGCCGGCTATTTCAAGGGTCCGGTCGAGCGCTTCATCTCCGGCTTCACCAATGTGATGCTGGCGATCCCGCCGCTCGTCATGGCGCTCGCCGTCGGCAATGTGCTGGAGCCGAACCTCGTCAACGCCATGCTCGCGATCACCGTGCTCTGGTGGACCTGGCATGCCCGCCTCGTCTATCGCGTGGCGAAATCCGTGGCGGTCGAGGATTTCATCGAGGCGGCGCGGCTCTCCGGCGCCAGCCACTTCCACATCCTGACCCGCGAGATCCTGCCGAACTGCATCTCGGTCATCTCGGTCAAGACGACGCTCGACGCGGCCTTCGTGATCATGTTCGGCGCGACGCTCTCCTTCCTCGGCCTCGGCGTACAGCCGCCGACGCCCGATCTCGGCTCGATGATCGCCGAGAGCCGCCAGTTCCTGCCGGAGAAATGGTGGGAAGTCCTCGCCCCCGGCATGGCGATCTTCTACGCGACGCTCGGCTTCAACCTGCTCGGTGACGGCCTCCGCGACATGTTCGATGTGGAGACCTGAGCCCGTGGCCGTTCCGCTTCTCAGCCTCGACAAGCTCAATGTCGGCTTCACGACCTATGGCCGCCGCTTCCATGCGCTGAAGGACGTGTCGCTCTCGATCGAGAAGGGCCAGCGCGTCGCCCTGATCGGCGAATCCGGCTCCGGCAAATCCGTCACCGCCAAGGCGATCCTTGGCACGCTGCCGGAGAACGCGACCGTCGAGGGCGGCTCGATCGCCTATGACGGCTACCAGCTCTTCTCGATGTCGCCGGGCGAGCGCGAGGCGCTGAAGGGCACCGCCTTCTCGATCATCATGCAGGACCCGCTCTCGTCGTTTAATCCGGTGTTCCGCATCGGCCGGCACCTCGACGACGTGATGTATTACGCCGACCAGCGCCTGAACCGCGCGTCGGGCGCCCGGGAACGGCAGGCGCGCATCTTCGAGGTGCTGCGCCAGGTGCAGCTCGACGATCCCGAACGCGTCTTCAACGCCTATCCCTCGCAGCTCTCCGGCGGCATGCGCCAGCGCGTGCTGATCGCGCTCGCCCTGCTGCATCAACCCAAGCTCTTGATCGCCGACGAGCCCGGCACCGCGCTCGACGTCACGACGCAGGACGAGATCATCAAGCTGATCAACCGCCTCGTCGACGAGAACGGCCTGTCGCTCCTGATGATCACGCATAATCTCGGCGTGGTGCGTCAGACCGCCGACCAGATCTATGTGATGCGCAAGGGCGAGATCGTCGAGACCGGCTCGATCGACGAGATCCTGACTGCACCCAAGAAGGACTATACCCGCGCGCTGATCGACGCGATCCCGACGCTCTATGGCCCCCGGGTCGTGGACCAGCCGCTCTCCGGCGGCAAGCCGATCATCACGGTTAGGGGCGTCGACAAGATCTTCGAGGAGAAGAGCTTCTTCGGCCGCGGCCGCAAGCATCACGCCGTCAAGGATGTGAACCTCTCGATCGCCGAGGGCGAGGTGTTCGGCCTCGCCGGCGAGAGCGGCTCCGGCAAGACGACGGTGGCGCGCATGATCATGGGCATGATCGCGCCCTCCTCCGGCACGATCGACGTCGCGATTTCGCCCGAGCAGATGGCGTCGCGCCTGCGCCCGATCCAGATCGTCTACCAGAACCCCGGAACCTCGCTCAATCCCAAGCGCAGCGTGGCGCAGACGCTGTCCGTGCCGCTGGTCCATTCCGGCCTCGACCGTGCCGCGCGCCAGGCCCGCATGATCGAGTTGCTGCGCCAGGTCGACCTGCCGGCCGCCTATCTCGACAAATATCCGCACGAGCTTTCCGGCGGGCAGAAGCAGCGCGTCGCCATCGCCCGCGCGCTCGCCGCCAATCCGCGCATCCTGGTGCTCGACGAGCCGACCTCGGCGCTCGACGTCTCAGTGCAGAAGAACGTCATCGCGCTTTTGCAGAAGCTGCGCGACGAGCTTGGCCTCACCTATCTGTTCATCTCCCACGATCTCTCGCTGATGCGCAATTTCTGCTCGCGCATCGCCATCATGCTGAAGGGCGAGATCGTCGAGGAAGGCACGCCGGCCAAGGTCTTCGCCGCGCCCGAGCACCCCTATACCAAGGCCCTGATCGCCGCGATCCCCGTCATGAGCGACGCGGAAGAGCGCGAGAAGCCCCAAGTCACACGCGAAGAAAGAGAACGTTTCCTGGTCCGCCAAGCGGGCTGAGAGGCATTTCGAAGGAGAGCTTTGTTGTACCGTTTGGGAATAGACGTTGGCGGCACGAATACCGATGCCGTGGTCATGCAGGGCTCGACGGTTCTGGCCGGCGTCAAGGCATCGACGACCGAGGACGTCACGTCGGGCGTGATCGAGGCGCTGGAAGGCGCAATCGAAAAGGCCGGCATCGACCGGTCGAAGATCTCGAATGTCATGATCGGCACGACGCATTTCACCAATGCCGTGATCGAGCGCAAGCATCTGAACCCCGTCGCCGCGATCCGGCTCGGCCTGCCGGCGACCGCGTGCCTGCCGCCCATGGTCGACTGGCCCGAGGATCTGCGCGAGGCCGTCGGCTATAATGGCTACCTCGTCCGCGGCGGCTACGAGTTCGACGGCAACCCGATCGCGCCCCTCGACGAGGCCGAGATCGAGCGCATCGCCGGCGACATCAACGCCAAGGGCATGAAGGCCGTCGCGATCACCTCCGTCTTCGGTCCGATCAACCGCGCGATGGAAGAGCGCGCCAAGGCGATCATCGAGGCGCGCTGCGACCTGCCCGTGACGCTCTCGAGCGATATTGGCCGCATCGGCCTGCTCGAGCGCGAAAGCGCCGCGATCATGAATGCGAGCCTGCTCTCGCTTTCGACCCGCACCGTCGACGCCTTCGCCAAGGCGCTCAAGGATGCCGGCCTCTCCTGCCCGTTCTACATCACGCAGAATGACGGCACGCTGATGGGGGCCGAGACGGTCAAGGCCTTCCCGGTGCTGACCTTCGCCTCCGGCCCGACCAATTCGATGCGCGGCGCCGCCTTCCTGACCGGCGTCAAGGAAGCAATCGTCGTCGATATCGGCGGCACCACGTCAGATGTCGGCGCGCTGCATCTGGGCTTCCCGCGCCAGGCGGCGACGGTCGTCGACATTGGCGGCGTGCGCACCAATTTCCGCATGCCCGACGTGTTCTCGATCGGCCTCGGCGGCGGCTCGCTGGTGCGGACGGCGCCCTCGGGCAAGGTCACGGTCGGCCCGCAATCGGTCGGCTACCGGATTACCAAGGAAGCCATGGTCTTCGGCGGCGAGACGCTGACGGCGACCGATATAGCCGTCGCGCTCGGCAAGGCCGATGTCGGCGATGCCTCGCGCGTTGCGAATGTCGACCGCGCGCTCGTCGAAGCCGCGCTGGCCGAAATCGTGCGCCTGCTCGAAACCTCGGTGGAGCGCAGCCGCATCTCGCCCGACCTGATCCCCGTGATCGCGGTCGGCGGCGGCTCGATCCTCATGCCCGACAAGCTCGGCGACCTGACCGTCATCCGGCCGGAAAACTTCGCCGTCGCCAACGCGGTCGGTGCCGCGATCGCGCAGATCTCCGGCGAGGTCGACCGCGTCTATGCGCTCGAAAACGGCCTGACGCGCGAAATCTGCCTGAAGCAGGCGGAGGAAGAGGCGACCGGCAAGGCGATCGCCGCCGGCGCGGTGCTGGAGACCATCCAGGTTCTCGAACGCGAAGACGTGCCGCTCGCCTACCTGCCCGGCAATGCCACGCGCATCCACGTCAAGGTCGTGGGCGAGATGGGCGGCACCCATGTCTGATGCGAGCGCACTGATCGACAATGAAAAGTTGTGGGTGCTGACCGAGGCCGATCTCGACGCGCTCGAAGTCGGCGCGGCGATCCTCGGCACGGGCGGCGGCGGCAATCCCTATATCGGCAAGCTCCGCGCCCGCGAGGCGATCCGCAACGGCCACAAGCTCTCCATCCTGCCGCTCGACGCGGTGCCGGATGAGGCGAAGGTCGTCTCGCTCGGCGGCATCGGCGCCCCGCTCGTGGCCTATGAGCGCATCAAGGAAGGCCGCGAGGGCGTGCGCTGCATCCGCGCGCTGGAAGAGCGGCTGCAGATCAAGATCGACGCGATCGGCTGCGAGGAAATCGGCGGCGCCAATGCGATGGAGCCGCTGATCGCGGCCGCGCAGGCGGGCCTCCCGGTGGTCGATTGCGACGGCATGGGCCGCGCCTTCCCCGAAATGCAGATGACGACCTATTCGATCTATGGCCATCGCTCGACGCCGAGCGTCATGTGCGACCTGCACGGCAATGTCGTGATCTTCGACCATGCCGCCTCGGAACTCTGGCACGAGCGCATGGCGCGCGCGCTGGTCGTTTCGCAGGGCGGCGCGTCGACGCTGGCCAGCGCACCGATGAGCGGGGCCTTCGTCAAGAAATTCGGCATTCCGCACGCCTATACCCACGCGGTCGCGCTCGGCCGCGCGGTACTTGAAGCGCAGCGGACCCATGCCGATCCGATCGCGGCGATCTGCGAGCAGGAAGGCGGCCGCCGGATCTTCAGCGGCAAGATCACGGACCTGAAGCGGCATATGCGCGGCGGCTTCGTGTTCGGCGAAGCGTTGCTGACGGGCTTCGATGCCTATGCCGGCGACGAGGCTTCCGTCCTGATCCAGAACGAGAACCTCGTCTTCCACCGCAATGGCGAGATGGAAGTCGTCGTCCCCGACCTGATCATCGTGCTCGACATCGACACCGGCACGGCCATCACGACGGAAATGCTGCGCTATGGCCAGCGCGTCGCGATCCTGGCGCTGCCCTGCCATCCGCTGATGCGGACACCGGCGGCGCTCGAAGTCGTCGGCCCCAAGGCCTTCGGCTTCCACGACATGATCTATCGCCCGATGGCCGAGAATTGAGGAACGGACAATGAGCAGCGTTCTGATCAACGCCGAGGACATGGACGCCATCGCGCTCGGTGGTGCCTTCCTCGGAACCGGCGGCGGCGGCGATCCCTATATCGGCAAGCTGATGGCGCAGCAGGCGATCCGCGAGCACGGCCCCGTCACGGTGATCTCGCCGATGGATGTGGCGGATGACGCGCTCTGCGTGCCGGTCGCCATGATGGGTGCGCCGACGGTCATGCTGGAAAAGCTGCCGCGCGGCGACGAGGCGCTGGAAGCGCTGCGCCAGTTGGAGCGCTTCCTCGGCAAGAAGGCCGATGCGCTGATCTGCATCGAGGCCGGCGGCCTCAACTCGACCATTCCCTTCGCGGTCGCGGCCGCGACGGGCCTGCCGCTGATCGATGGCGACGGCATGGGCCGGGCCTTCCCGGAGCTGCAGATGGTCAGCCTGACCATGCACGGCATCAAGGCGACGCCGCTGGTGCTCGCCGACGAGAAGGGCAACACCTCGATCCTGAACACCGTCTCCAATCTGTGGACGGAACGGCTCGCCCGCGCGCAGACGGTGCAGATGGGCGGGGCGGCGCTGATCGCCTCCTACCCCATGACCGGCGCGCAGATGAAGGTCGGGCTGCTGCACGACACGCTCTCGCTCATCAAGGGTGTCGGCGAGACGATCAAGTCGGAGCGCGACGCCAAGCGCCACCCGGGCGACGTGCTGACCAGGCGCTTCGACGGCCGCAAGCTCTTCACCGGCCGCGTGACCGACATCGAGCGGGCGACCACGGGCGGCTTTGCCCGCGGCAAGGCGATCTTCAAGGGCGTCGACGCCTATGCGGGACGGACCTTCTCGATCGACTTCCAGAACGAGTTCCTGGTCGCAAAGGATGGCGAAGGCCGCCTGCTCGCGACCACGCCGGACCTGATCTGCGCGCTCGACGCCGATGGCGGCCTGCCCGTCACCACCGAACAGCTCCGCTTCGGCCTCGCGGTCTCGTTCATCGGCCTGCCCGCCAATCCGCAATGGCGCACGCCGGCCGGCCTCGATCTCGTGGGCCCGAAATACTTCGGCTACGACCACCCGTTCACGCCGGTCGAAGCCCTGCATCCCTGACGTCAACTGCCTTCCAGACAATGACAATGACTCCCGCAAACCGGGGAACCAAAGGAGAATCGACGATGAGAAAGACGCTTCTTGCGGCAGGGCTCTTCGCCCTCGCCTGCACCGCCAGCCTGACCCCGCCCGCGCTCGCCGCCGAGAAGGTTGCGATCACGGTCAATGCGACGCAGATCTTCGGCACGATCGATCCGGCCAAGGTCACCGACTATACGAGCTACATGGCCGCGGTGAACCTCTATGACGGGCTCACCACCGTCGCACCGGACGGCACGATCATCCCGCAGCTCGCCGAGAGCTGGACCGTCTCGCCCGACAACAAGACCTACACCTTCAAGCTGAAGCCCGGCGCCACCTTCCAGGACGGCACCCCGGTGCAGGCCTCCGACGTCGTCTATTCGCTCCAACGCCTGCTCGCGCTCAATGAAGGCCCGTCCTATCTGTTCGCCGGCCTGATCGGCCCGGAGAGCGTCAAGGCGATCGATCCGCAGACGGTCGAGATCACGCTGAACAAGGTCTATGCGCCGTTCATCGCATCGACGCCGCTGATCCTCGTGGTCAATGAAAAGCTGGTCAAGGCGAACAGCAAGGACACCTGGGGCGAGGCCTATCTCTCGGACGCCACCGCAGGCGCCGGTCCGTACAAGCTGATCAAGAACACCCGCGGCTCGGAACTCGTGATCGGCCGTTACGAGGGCTATCATGGCGGCTGGACCAAGGGCACGCCGATCGACGAGATCCGCTTCGTCATCACCTCGGACGACGCCACCGCCAAGGCGCTCGCCCAGACCGGCGAACTCGGCCTCTCCTCCTCGACGCTGACCAGCGCCACCTTCGACGCGATTGGCGCGCTGCCGAACTACAAGATCCTCGAGCACGCCACCTCGACCGGCTTCTATATCAAGCTGAACAGCAAGCTGGCGCCGACCGACGACGTCCATATCCGCCGCGCGATCGCGCTCGCCATGGACTATGACACGATCCGCAACGTGATCTTCCCGGGCGCACCGCTGAACGGCCCGCTCGCCTCGACCTTCAAGGGCGCCTATCTCGACACGCTCTCCGCGCCGGTCTTCGATCTCGAAAAGGCCAAGGCCGAAGTCGCGCTGTCGAAATATGCCGGCCAGGAGCCCATCAAGATCAGCCACGCCTATGTCGCCGGCCTCGGCTTCGAGGATGAGATTGGCCTGATGTTCAAGTCGAACCTCGAGCAGATCGGCTTCGAGGTCGCGCTGCAGCCCGAGCCCTGGAACCGCATCACCGAGCTCGCCGCCAAGCCCGAGACCACGCCGAACACGACGCAGGTCTTCAACGGCGCCACCTATCCCTCGCCGGACAGCATCTTCTACGTCCAGTATCATTCCAAGGCCAAGGGCACCTGGTCGTCGATGGAGTGGCTGGAAGATCCGGAGATCGACGCGCTGATCGACAAGGCCCGCGAGACGACGGATGTGCCGGCGCAGAACGCGATCTACAAGGATCTGCAGCAGAAGCTGGTCGACCGGCAGAGCGATGTCTATATGCTCGCGGAATCGCAGCGTTATGCGGCGAACAAGTGCTTGCAGGGCTACCAGTGGGTGCCGATGATGAGCTGGGACCTGAATTTCTCGAACTTCTGGTGGGATTGCAGCAAGGGCTGATCGCCCGACGCAGCCAATGCCAAAGAGCGAGGGGCCGGTCGGACGACCGGCCCCTCCTGATATCTGGAGATCCCGAATGACGCGTGAGACTTCCGCCTTCCCGCCGACCGCCCGCCCCGCCATCGGCGCGCTGGCCGCCTCCCGCATTCGCGTCATCGCCAATGCCGCCATGGGACGGCGGGACATGGCCGCGTTCTGGTTCGGCGAAAGCGACCAGCCGACCCCCGATTTCATCACCGAGGCCGGCATCGCCTCGCTGCGACGGCATGAGACCTTCTACAGCCAGAATCTCGGCCGCCCGGCGCTGCGGAGCGCCATTGCCCGCTATAGCAGCGCCCTGCACGGGATTTCGATCGACGAAGGCCGCGTTGCGGCCGTCGCCTCCGGCGATTCAGGCCTGATGCTGACCTCGCAATTGATCGTCTCGCCCGGCGACCGCGTCGTCGTCGTCACGCCGATCTGGCCGAACATCGCCGAGATCCCGAAGATCATGGGCGCCGACGTGGTCCGCCACTCCCTCGTTATCGAGAATGGCCGCTGGCGCCTCGACGTCGAACGGCTGATCGAGGAACTGACGCCGGATACCCGCATGTTGATCGTCAACTCGCCCAACAACCCGACGGGCTGGACGATCGAGGCCGAGGACCAGGCCGCTCTTTTCGCCCATTGCCGGCGCCATGGCATCTGGATCCTCTCGGACGATGTCTATGAGCGGATCGTCTTCCGGCCCGGCCTCAATGCCGCGCCGTCCATGCTGAGCCTCGCCGATCCCGAGGACCGGCTGATCGTCGTCAACAGCTTCTCGAAGGCCTGGCGCATGACCGGCTGGCGCGTCGGCTGGATCACTGCGCCGACGGCGATCATGGACGATCTCGCCAAGGTCATCGAATATAATACCTCCTGCATTCCCGACTTCACCCAGCATGCCGCGATCGCCGCGGTCAGCGATCCCCGCAGCGAGGACGAGGTGCTTCGCTTCCGCGCCGACCTCGCCCGCTCGCGCGCGCTCCTCGTCGACGGGCTGCGCGCGCTCGGTTCGGTGGATGTGCCTGAGGCGGATGGTGCGATGTACACATTCTTCCGGATCGAGGGCCGGCCGGACTGCATGGAGCTCGCGCGCGGTCTCGTCGAGAAGGTCGGCCTCGGCCTGGCGCCGGGAAGCGCCTTCGGGCCTGAGGGCGATGGCTGGCTGCGCTGGTGCTTCGCGGCCGCGCCGGAGAAGATCGAGGACGGGCTCGACCGGCTGCGCACGTTCCTGCGCTGAAACGCAACGGCAGGCAACGCCAACGCAACGGAGAGCTAGCCGCGGCCAACCCGTTGGTAACGCCGGGCGACGAGCTTGAAGAGCACATAGCCGAGCAATGCCACCACGATCGCGCCGATCGACCAGGGCACGACCCGGTCGGCCGGCAGGTCCAGCCAGTCCAGCGACAGGCCGATAAAGGCCCCCGGCAGGATATGGGCGGGCCCCCACACAGCCGCTGACAGCACGTTGGCGACGTAGAATCGCGCCGGCTTCATCCCGACGATTCCGGCGACCAGCGGTATGATCGCGCGGATCGTCGGCACGAAGCGCCCGATGAAGACGCTCTTCGCGCCATGACTGCGAAAGAAAGCCTCTCCCAGGGCCAGGATTCCGGGGCGCTGTCGGAACGGCCAGACGGTCGGAATCAACGCCTTGTAGCGATGGCCGAGCCAATAGGAGATGCCGTCGCCGATGATCGCGCCCAGAATCGCGAAGAAGATGACGGCGCCGAGGCTGACATGGCCGAGCCCCGCGACCGAGCCGACCGCGATCAGAATCGCTGTTCCGGGCACGAAAATGCCCACGATCGCGAGCGATTCGGTCATCGCGGTCAAGAAGACCGCCCAGTTCGTCCAATGCGGATGTTGCGCGATCAGGTCGATGATCACCTGGACCCAGTGTGTCATCGGACCATGCCGCGCATGATACTCCCAATGCAGAAGGCCTTTCGGCCGCTGCTATCTGGCTGATTCATTGATCTTTCCCGAGGCGCCCGATCCGCTCGACAATAGTCGCGCCCCATCGATCACCCATGCCGAACATGGTAGCGCCAAAGCGAGCCAGCAATATGACCATCCAATTGGATGTGCCTGCGCCGAGGTTCATTTGGCGGCCCGAAGCGATCAATACGCCCGGGGCGACTGTCTTCCCGGCGCGGCCCGGCATAGAATTGCATCATGCGCATTCTGCTGATCGAGGACGACCCGATGATCGGGCAAGGGCTCCGCCGCAGCCTGGAGGACGCCGGCATGTCGGTGGACTGGGTCCGCGACGGCCAGATGGGTGCCGAAGCGATCACGGTTGGCGACTATGCGATCGTATTGCTCGATCTCGGTCTGCCCGGTCGCGACGGAACCGAGATATTGCGCACGGTCAGAGGAAGCGGCGACAAGACGCCGGTTCTCGTCATCACGGCGCGCGATGAGCTGGACGACCGGATCGCAAGCCTCGATCTCGGAGCCGACGACTATCTGGCGAAGCCGTTCGACCTCAGGGAACTGATGGCCCGCATCCGCGCCGTCGTCCGCCGGCATGCCGGCCAGGCGGCCTCGGTCATCGGCAATGGCGAAATCGAGATCGACCTCGCCAGCCATGAACTGACCTATCGCGGCCAGACGCAGATCTTGCCGGCTCGCGAATTCGCGTTGATGCACGCGTTGCTCAAGCGACCGGGCACGATCCTCTCCCGGACTCAGCTCGAGGAGAGCATCTATGGCTGGGGCGACGAGGTCGAAAGCAATGCGATCGACGTCCTGATCCATTATGTGCGCCGGAAGTTCGACAAGGACATCATCTACAATGTGCGCGGCGCCGGCTGGATGGTCGCCAAAGGCAAGGCCTGATGTCGCTCAAGACCACGGCATTCCTCTGGCTCGCGGCCTTGATGACGATCATCGGGCTCATTGCCGCGATCGTTTCATATGGGCTGATGCGGGCCGAGGCCGATGATTTTCTCGATGGTCAGTTGCGGCGCATCGCCATCTATGTCGGCGATGGCGAGCCCAAATCGACCGCGCCGCCCCCGACATCCGATGACGAGAACGATCCGGACGATGATTTCCTGGTCCAGGTCTGGAACAGGAACGGCGATCTCATCCGGATCTCTGATCCGAGCATCTCGATCCCCCGCCAGACATTGACGGGTTTCACGAGCGCATCGGCCTCGGGCGAGACCTGGCGCGTCTACACGCTCGCCGATGAAGGCCGAACCGTCCAAATCTCGCAGCAAATGACGGTCAGGAACGAGTTTGCGACCAGTGCCGCGGTGCAGGCGGCCATCCCGACCACGCTGCTGATCCCGCTATCCTGGCTGATCCTGAACTGGATCATAAGCCGGGTCATCGGACGGCTCGACCAGCTGGCGCTCGCTGTCGGCCGGCGCGACCCGTCCGACGGCACGCCGATCCCGCTGGACGACGTCCCGCAGGAAGTCATCCCGTTCGTCACATCGATCAATGTCCTGCTCGCCCGGCTGCGGACGAGCCTCGAACGTCAGCGCCGCTTCGTATCCGACGCCGCGCACCAGCTTCGAACGCCCCTGACCGCGCTCCGCATCCAGATCGGCGGGCTGCAGACGGCGAAACCGACCGAATTGAGCGCTCGCCTGGCGGAACTCGATCAAGGCGTCCAGCGCAGTTCGGCGCTTGTGAGCCAGTTGCTCAGCCTCGCTCGCTACGATGCAAGCGAGATTCGTGGGGCCATGACGCCCCTCGATCTCACCGCCTTGACGCTCGATTGCATCGCCCGCATCGCGCCGGTTGCCGAACAGCGCGGGATCGATCTCGGCGTCGTTCGACAGGATGCGGCCGAGATCATGGGATCTGCGGCCGATCTGGCCGTGGCAATCGACAATCTCCTCGATAACGCGATCCGCTACACCCCGCCGGGCGGAACGGTCGATGTGGCAATCATCGCGGCGCCCGACGGAGCGAGCATCGAGATCCGCGATACCGGACCGGGTATAGACGAAGCCGCCCTGCAACACGTCTTCGAGCGCTTCTACCGGGCGGCGCCGCCCGACATTGAGGGAAGCGGGCTCGGCCTCGCCATCGCCCGAGCCGCGGCCGAGCGAAGCAAGGCTGTCATCACGCTCGCCAACCGAACGCCCGGACCCGGGCTCGTCGCGCGCCTCGACATCTCTGTGCGGGGCTAATTCCCGGCTAATTCGGCTGCCCTAGCACCGTGCTGTGCAGAGCGAGGTCAGCGCGTCATATTCATGCTCAGGAACACTTCTTTCGTGCGGGCCCGGATCGGCGCACCGTCGCGAGCCAACCCCGTGAACGCCCCATTCGCAGCGATCGCAGTGGGCGCGTTGTCGCGTGAACAGACTGCCACGCCTCTCTGGATCGCCGCATGACCGATCTCGCAGAAGGACGGGGCCGGGCAGGCTTTGCCTTCACATTCGACGTCAGGGCTACAGTCTTCCTCATGTTGGCGATGCTGCAGCTCGCGCGCCTGTTCGTCGCGGCCAGCGTGCCGCTCGTACCCGACGAAGCCTATTACGCGCTTTGGGCGCATAACCTCTCCTTCGGCTATTTCGATCATCCGCCGATGATCGCTCTGTTCATTCGCGCCGGGATCACGATCGCGGGCGACAATCCGCTCGGCGTCCGCCTGCTCGGGCTGCTCGGCGCTGCGGCCGCGAGCTGGTTCATCTGGCAGGCGGCAGAGCGGCTCGTGGATGACCAGCGCGCCGGTCCGCTGGCGGCGCTCATCTTCAACCTGACGCCGATGGGCTTCTTCGGCATGGCGCTGGCCACTCCCGATGCGCCACTGTTGCTCTTCTCTTCCGCGATGGTCTATTGCGCCGCGCGCCTCGTCGATGAAGACGGCGCGAGCGGTCTCTGGATTGCCGGCGGCCTCGCAACCGGCCTGGCGCTGCAATCGAAATATTCAGCCGCTCTCCTGGCGGCCGGCCTGGTCCTGGCCTTGCTGACCATCCCGGCCTGGCGGCGACGCTTGGCGGGTCCCTGGCCCTGGATCGGCCTGCTGGTGGCGTGTTCGATCTTCGCGCCCAATATCCTGTGGAACGCGCAGCACGAATGGGCGACGTTCGCCAAGCAGGGTGGCCGCGCGGCGCAACACTGGACGTTCGCTCCGGAATACCTGCTCGAACTCTTCGGCGCGCAACTCGGCCTCGCCTCTCCGCTCATCCTCGTTTTCGCGTTCGCAGGCCTCGGCCCGGCATGCCGGTTCCTTTACGAGACACCTGAGAAGCGCCGTCTGCTGCTCTGCCTCATTCTCGTGCCCGCGGCTTACTTCGCTTTCCACGCCCTGCGGGCGCGGGTCGAAGGCAACTGGCCGGGCTTCCTCTATCCGGCGTTGGCGATCACAGCCGCGACCGCGCTGCTGCGCGCCTTTCAGAGCGACGTCGTGCGTTTCCGAACGGCCAGGACCATTGCTCTGCCGCTGGCCGCTCTCATTCTCGCCCTCGGCATCATCCAGGCCTGCATCACGCCTGTCACGCTGTTTGGCGAGCATGACCCGATCATCCGGATGACGCGAGGCTGGCCGGAACTGGCCGCCGCTGTCGATGAACGGCGACGGGAGATTGGCGCAGCCTATGTGCTGACCGACAATTACCAGCTCAACGCCGAACTGGTGCGCAACCTGCCCGGCGTGACGGTCCTGCAGGCGAACGAGCCCGAGCGCTATGGATCCATGGCCGGACGGTCGCCGGCAGGCGTCTCGGGCGTCGGGCTACTCGTCGGCAGCCCTGACGACGCCGGCGCCGCGCTCGGCCTCTCCTTCGGGACGCCCGTCTTCGTGGGCGATCTCACAAGACGGTTCGGCGACGTCGAGATCGCTTCGCTCGCGACCTATCGGGTTGAAAAGAAGTAGATCGCGCGGCGTCAGAGCCGCGCGCGCGAGAGACCCTTGGCCTCGACTTCGCTCAGATACTGGCCCCAGATCCTGGCATGATCGCGCCCGAGCTCGGCGAGATACGTCCATGAATAGAGGCCGGTATGGTGACCGTCGTCGAAATTGAGGCGCACGGCGTAGTTCCCCACGGGATCGACGGAGCGGATCGCTACGTTGATCTTGCCCGGCACGGTGATCTTCTGGTCCGGCGTGTGGCCCTGCACTTCGGCCGAAGGGCTGGTCACGCGGAGATATTCGGCTGAAAGCGCGTATTTCTGACCGTCCTCGAAGGCGACGGTCAGCGTGCGCTTGTCAGGCGAAAGACGGATTTCCGTCGGCCAGGGGGCAGTCTCGGACATGGCGATCTCCTTGGGTCATGGCGACCCGGTCGGGCTCCTGTTTAGCCTTCCCCGCGACGATCGCAACGGCCGGTGTGCACAGCGCCGAAAAGGTCAGAGCGACCCTCATGGCAAAATCCGATGCGGTGGCACTTTGAACGCTCCCCATAGTCCTCTAAATAGGAGGAGAAGGCGGTCATGTTTACGGCAGCCAGGGATACAGCATGAACCAGCCGCTTCCTTCCCCCAGGCAGGCCCCGATGGTTGATCCGTTCGGGCGAACGATCAGCTATCTGCGCGTTTCGGTTACCGATCGTTGCGATTTCCGTTGCGTCTATTGCATGGCGGAAGACATGACCTTCCTGCCGAAGCGCGACGTGCTGACGCTGGAAGAGCTCGACCGGCTCTGCTCGGCCTTCATCGAGAAAGGCGTCCGACGGCTGCGGCTGACCGGCGGCGAACCGCTCGTCCGCCGCAACATCATGAGCCTGATCCGCTCGCTGTCGCGGCATCTCGAAAGCGGCGCGCTCCAGGAACTGACGCTGACCACCAATGGCTCGCAGCTCTCCCGCTATGCGGGCGAACTCGCCGAGGCCGGGGTCCGGCGGATCAACGTGTCGGTCGACACGCTCGATCCGGACCGCTTCCGCGCCATCACGCGGTGGGGCGATCTGGGCAAGGTGCTGGCCGGGATCGATGCCGCCCTGGCGGCCGGAATCAAGGTCAAGATCAACGCCGTCGCGCTCAAGGGCGTCAACGAGCACGAATTCGACGACATGATTCGCTGGGCGCATGGTCGCGGCATGGACCTGACGCTGATCGAGACCATGCCGCTCGGCGAAATTGGCGAAGACCGGACCGACCAGTATCTGCCGCTCTCGACCGTGCGGGATCGCCTTTCGAAAAGCTGGACGCTCGGCGAGATCGGGTACCGGACGGGCGGCCCCGCGCGCTATGTCGAAGTGGCGGAGACGGGTGGCCGGATCGGCTTCATCACGCCGCTCACGCACAATTTCTGCGAGAGCTGCAACAGGGTACGCGTGACCTGCACGGGAACGCTCTTCATGTGCCTCGGCCAGGAGGACGCGAAGGACCTGCGCGCGCCGCTTCGCGCCTCGGAGGGTAATGAACTGCTCGCCGCGGCGATCGACGAGGCGATCCTCCGGAAGCCCAAGGGCCATGATTTCATCATCGACCGCGATCATCAGCGCCCGGCGGTCGGCCGCCATATGAGCATGACCGGCGGCTGATCGGCCTCGCGGCATAAGCGCGTCGACGGCGCCGTTCGTCGGGTAAATGATTGCGCTTCCTCCCCGCTCTGTGCTCTTCCTGCGCCGTGCCAGATTTGAGGTGTCGGGGTGAAGCGCGAGACAGACGGGAAGACCGGGGCTGGAAAACCCGGACCGGAAAAGGTCGGGCCGCGGCGCGGTGCGGGCGTCGCGACGGTTTATGAAGCGCTGAAGCGCGACATTCTCGACATGACGATTGCGCCCGGCGACCAGCTCGACGAGACCGGCCTGGCGCTTCGCTTCGGCCTGTCGCGGACGCCGATCCGCGAGGCGCTGGTGAAGCTCGTTTCGGAAGGGCTCGCAACGACCCTGCCGAACCGCAACACCATTGTCTCCGCGATCGACTATGCGGAGCTGCCGGCCTATCTCGACGCGCTCATGCTGATGTACCGCGTGACGACGCGACTCGCCGCCGAGCGCCGCAGCGATGCCGACCTCCTCGAAATCCATGCCCGGCAGCTCGAATTCGCCCGCGCTGTGGACGAGGCCGATGCCATCGCCATGATCGAACGGAACCGACAGTTCCACCTCGCCATCGCCGAGGCCGGCGGCAACCGGTACTATATCGAGCTGTTCGCGCGCCTGCTCAACGAGGGGACACGGCTGCTCAGGCTTTATTACGCGATCTTCGAGGATCACCTGCCGCCGCAATACGTCAAGGAACATGAGCAGATCATCGAGGCGATCGAGGCGCATGACATGCGCCGCGCCGACGAGCTGGGCCGACAGCACGCCGAGCAGATTATCGGCCAGTTGAAGCGCTTCATGTCGCCGACGGTCGGCAACGAACTCCAGCTCGACGACTGAGGCCGGCACTTGCCGCTACGGCGTCACGAGCGCTGCGGCCTGGAAGCAGTAGCCGCGGCCATAAATGCTCTGCAACGGCAGCGGCTGGCCGATCTCGGCGCCGACGCGACGCTTCAGCCGGCTGATTCGAACTTCGATCGCGCGCTCGTTCTCGCGTGTCGGCACGCGGCCCATGCGGCTCAGGATCTCCTCGCGCGCGATCGTCGCGCCGGGTTCCTGCATGATCACCGCGAGAAGCTCGAATTCGGAGCCGGTCAGGCGGACCGCGCCGCCCGTCGGGCCGCTGAGCCGCCATCCCGTGGTCTCCAGCCGCCATGGCACGGCATGGTCGGCGGGAGCGATATTCGGCCGGCCCGGACGGACACGCCGCAGCACGCCGCGACACGTCGCCTCGATCAGTTCGAGACTCGCTTCCTTGACGAGATAGGCATCGGCCCCTGCCTCTATGCCCGATACCCGGTCGCGATCGGCATCGCGGCACGAGAGGATGACGATGCCGACATCCGATGTCTGGCGCAGCCGCCGCGCAATGCTGAACCCGCCTTCCAGCGGCAGGTTCAGATCGAGCAGCACGAGATCGATGGCATGATTGGCCATGACCGCATCGAGCGCGCGGCCATCCCCGGCCCCGAAAGCATCAAAGCCACGATCGAGCAGGAACTCGACGAGATCCTCCCGTAACGAGACAGTGTCCTCGACAACAACGATTCCGGCTGACACGTTCGCTACAGGCCGCGCTGGGGTGATGAACTGCCACGCATTCTAACGTCGTTCCCTTACGAAATCCAAATGAGCCGACGCTGTTGCCCCCTTCGCGATACCGTGCTCGCCGGCCTCGGGCGGCTCGCTCTCGCATTCGTCCTGATCGGTTGGGCCGGACATGCGCTGGCCTCGGCGCCGGTAGCCGCCCTGATGGCGCCCGGCAGCCTCGCGGGGCATCTCTCCGTGCTCGATGACCCCGAGGGCAAGCTGGATCCGGAGGAGGCGAAGGCGCTCTTTGGCGAAGGCGCCTTCACGCCCTTGCCCGGCTTCTTTTCGGCCTGGCTGTCGCAACACACCTATTGGCTCGCCTTCCAACTGGCGCCGCCACCGGGCAAGCCGGAAGATTGGGTGCTCCGGCTGATGCCGGCCTTCCTGGACGATCTCCGGGTTTTCACCGCCACCGGACCAGGCCGGGAAACGATCGTCGAGAATCAGGCGATGCCGCGCATCCGCCACGCCTTCCTGATCGATGAGCCCGGCGGCAGGACATCGCTTGTCCTCATCCGGCTGAGCGGCATGCGCGCCAAGGTGCTGATCGGCCGTGCCGTGCCGCTCGAAACCTTCGTAGCGCAGCAGCTGTCGTCGCAGATATGGAGCGGCATCTATCTCGGCGTCACCCTGCTGTTCGCCTTCATCCATCTCATTGCCGGCGTTGCCCTTCGCAATCGTGTCGCCCTCTTCAGCGCCGGCTATTTCGTATCGGTCGCGGGCGTGGCGGCGGTGCAGATCGGGTTCTTTCCGTCGCTGACCGGAATCAACAGCCAGTCGGCAAACGAACTCTTCGCCAGCATCGCCCTGCCTGCCTGCTCCATATTGGGCGCGGCGCTCTGCGGGCAGATCCTCGACCTGAAGCCGTCACAGCGGATCCTTCGCACGATTTACCTCGCCGCCCCGCTGGTTCTCGCCAGTGTCTACTGCCTGATCGGTACCCGCTGGTACGTTCCCGTATCGAACAACGCCTATGTGATTGCCGCCCTGATCGCGATCCTGACGCTCGCCATCATCATCCGGCGTTGGATCCGTCACGAAGCCGAAGGCGACCTGATCTTTTTCGGGCTCGGCCTTGCGACCCTGATTGTCGCCTTCACGATCCAGCGGCTGGATCAGACCGGAACGCTGCCGGTCAGCAGCTTCTCCGTGTTCGGCTTCCTGATCGGATCTGCAGGGCAACTCGCCTTTCTCAACCTCGCTCTCGCCTGGCAGCTCTATCGCTTCGCCGCCGACCGACAGGCGGCGCGACAGGCCCTTGTCGACGCGCAGAGCGGGCTCGAGACGACGGTCGCCGAGCGAACCGCCACGCTGACGGCCGTCCAGCAGGAACTGACAAGAGCCCTTGCGGATGAGCGCATGCTGCGGGCCAACCAGCGCAACATGCTCGCCATGCTGGCCCACGAGGTCCGCACCCCGCTCGCGACCATCGTGCGCTCGGCGCAGATGCTGCTCTATCGTGGTGATGGCCTCTCTGCTGCGCAGAAGGCGCGCATCGTCAACATGCAGGCCCGCGCCGGCGATGCGGCCGGGCTGGTGAGCCGCTTCCTGGCCGCAGGCCCGCTCGAACGCGGCGAACTGGAGGCCGAGCCCATTCCGCTCTCCGCCGCCGCCGTGGAGGGGATCGTGCGCTCGCTCGAGCTCGACCGGTATGAGGCGGCCCGGATCCGGATTTCAACGAATGATCCGGATGGCAGCATCCTCGCCGATCCCATGCTGCTCAAGCTGGCGCTCTCAAACATCATCGGCAACGCGCTCAAATTTGCGCCGGCGCGCTCGCCGGTCCGGGTCCGAATCGAGGCTGGCCCGGAACGGTTCGAGATCACGGTCGACGATGAAGGACCCGGCTTCCCGGTCGACGACATCGTCTATCTCGCGACGCCCTTCTTCCGTGGCACCACACGGCCGTCCCTGCCGGGTATGGGCCTCGGCCTTTATCTTGCGCGCCGGGCGGCGGAAGCCCATCGCGGCACGCTCTGGATCGGCAATCACGCCAAGGGCGGCCGTGTCATGCTTTATTTCGATCGCCGGTCGACATAGCGGCCGCATCGACCTGCAAGGATTTGAAAGAATTCCTGATCATTTGTAGGTAGACCGCAAGCCGAGCCCGCGCCAGAGTTCTTGAGCGGCAAGGACTCAATAGAGCAGCTTGCCGCGGATCTGTTCCTTATCGGGGGGTCGGCGGTGCGGACGAGCATTTCGAGCAGGGTATGTTCCAACATGCCTCATCTCGCGCTCATCCGGCCAACGCCATCTTGGTATGGCTGCCAAGAACATATTGGGCTTGGTCGGCCAGCACATGCACCTGTACCGACTAGCAGCGGGAGTCGGTGGCCGGCTGATATGTAATCAGGCGTCCGGTGACCGATCAGGTGCATTGGCGGCGGGTGACGAATTGCCGGGGGGCAGTGTTCGTCACGCGAAGGGCTTGGACCACAGCCCAATTGAAGCCCGGCATCGCGAGATGCCGGGCTTCGCCGTTTCTGGGGTGACGATCTTCGTGATGCCCGGCCCCGCCGCGCCCACCCCGGAGCATTCTCGCGAACCCTTCGCGTGTGCTCCGGAGCCGGGCTTCGTGCCGCCTAGCGAATGCCGCGTTCGATGATCCGCATCAGCCGCTCGGAGAAGGCGGCGGGATCAAGCGGCTTGTCACCATCGAGGACGCGCGCCTCGTCATAGAGAAGCCGGGCGGCATCCTCGCGAAACACAGAATCACCTTCGCCGAGACCCGAAAGCGCAACGACCAGATCATGGCGCGGGTTGATCTCGAGCACAGGCTTCGGCCCGAGATTGCCGCGACCGGCTTCAGCCAGCAGTCGCTCGAGTTGCCGGTCCATACCGCTCTCCGGAGCCACCAGGCACACGGCGCTCGTCGTCAGCCGGTCCGATGCGCGCACATCCGACACATCCTCGCCCAATGTGGATTTCACGAAGTCGATGAAGGCCGTGACGGTCTCCTTCGTCTCGGCCGGCTCCTCAGGCTTGGCGTCGGTCAGCGGGATCAGCTTCAGATCGGCCGCGCCCTGCGTCACCGACTTGAACGGCTTGCCCTCGTGATCGATGCCCGCCGTCACCCAGAAGCTGTCGACCTGGTCGGAAAGCAGCAGCACCTCGATGCCGCGCGCCCGGAATCCTTCGAGCTGCGGCGAGGATTCAAGCCGCGCCGGATCGCCGACGATATAATAGATCGCCGTCTGGTTTTCCTTCAGCCCGCCGACATAGTCCTTGAGCGTGCGCCATTTTCCGGCCGAACCGGTCGTCTTGAAGCGGGCGAGCGACAGTAATTGCTGGCGCCGCTCGAAGTCCTCATAGAGCCCCTCCTTGATGACGGCGCCGAAGGTCTCCCAGATCTTCTCGAATGCCTCGGCATCGCTCTGTGCCAGCTTTTCGAGATCGCCGAGCACGCGGTTGGTGACGCCCTTCTTGATCGCAGCGAGGATCGGGCTCTGCTGGATCATCTCGCGCGAGACGTTGAGCGGGATGTCGGCCGAATCGACGAGACCGCGCACGAAACGCAGATAGCGCGGCAGGATCTCGGTATCGTCGGTGATGAAGACGCGCTTCACATAGAGCTTCACCCGGCCCTTGCGGTCGGGATCGAACAGATCGAAGGGCCGCGTCTCCGGCACGAAGACGAGCGCGCTATATTCCTGTCGCCCTTCGGCGCGGTAATGCACGGTCAGGGCCGGCTCGTCGAACTGGCCGGCGACGCTGCGATAGAAATCGGTGTATTCGTCCTTCGTGATCTCGCTCTTCGGGCGAGTCCAGAGGGCGGCGCCATCGGCGATCTGCTCCGGCTCGGCGCCCGGCTTCTCGATGATCGAGATCGGCACCGGCACATGGCCGGACTGCGCCTTGACGGTGCGCTCCAGCGTGAAGCGCTCGGTATAGTCGGTGGCATCCTCCATCAGATGGAGGACGACGCGCGTGCCGCGCGCCGGCGCCGCGTCCAGATCGATCGGGGCGACCGTATAGGCGCCCTTGCCGTCCGAGGACCAGATCGCGGCGGTATCGCTGCCGGCGCGGCGCGAGATCACGTCGACCCGCTCAGCGACCATGAAGGCCGAATAGAAGCCGACGCCGAACTGGCCGATCAGTTGCGCGCCCTCGGCGCCCTGCGCCGCCTCGAGGCGGTCCATGAACGCCTTGGTGCCCGAGCGGGCGATCGTGCCGAGCGCCTCGACCATCTCGTCGCGGCTCATGCCGATGCCATTGTCCTCGACCGTCAGCAGTCGCTTCTCGGCGTCGATGGCGAGCGTGATGCGCGGCTGCGGATCGTCGCCCAGCAGGGCCGGCGTCGTGACGGCCTCGTAGCGCAGCTTCTCGCAGGCGTCAGCCGCATTCGAGATCAGCTCGCGCAGGAACACATCCTTGTCGGAATAGATCGAGTGCACCATCAGGTGCAGAAGCTTCGCGACATCAGCCTCAAAACTGCGGCTTTCGGGGGCTGCTTCGGCGGTCGTCATGATCGTGGCTGTCCTCGTCCGTTGATGCGCCGGACCAGATGGCCGGAGACGGGCCGGATTTCAAGTGCCCTGTATCCCACGCCTCAACGGAGATGAAACAATTCCCTTCTAGGCTGAGCACTCTGTCCTTCGGCCCTCCGGGACATCCAGCCGCGACGATCCGCCGGCCGGGTGCCGCGGAGCGTGGCCGTTCCACGCAAAGCCTCGACCACGGATTGAGCCGATGAAGAATGTGACGATACGTCAGCGCATCATATTGAGCTTCCTGGCGATCCTTCTGGTCCTGAGCGCCATCGCCACCGTCACCTATCGCTGGTTCCTCAGGACCGAGCGCGAGGCGACCAGCGTCGAGCAGAACACCGTCCCGGCGCTCTATCTGAGCGGGCAGCTGATGGCCGGCTGGATGGAGGCGAAGAGCCTGCTGCAGGAATTCGTCGTCCAGGACGATCCGGCGGAGATGGACAAGGTCGGCGAGGCGATCCAGACCAATCGCGCGCGGCTCAAGGATCTGACGGCCGCCTTCGACAAGACCGTCGACACGGACCAGGACCGCCAGAATCTCGTCACGGTCCAGCAGCTCTCGGCCAACTATGTTCCGGTCGAGGACGCGATCCTGGAAGCCAAGCGCCGCGCACTCGCGAGCCTCCAGAGCGATGACCAGAAGGCCGCGATCAAGGACAAGCTCAATCCGATCACCGACCAGATCCGGGCGGCGCTCACATCCATGGTGGAATTAAACCGCGCCGAGGCGGATAGCTCGACGCAGAAGATCGTCTCGATCGTGCGCTCGGCCGAGACGGGGCTGCTCATCGGCGCGGCGACGGCGCTCCTGCTCTCGTTCTTCTGCGGCTTTATGCTGTTCCGCACGATCACGCGCCCGCTCGGGCGGCTGGTCGACATCGTCGCCACCATGCGCAAGGGCGATTTCACCGAGCGGCTCCAGCTCAAGAACCAGGACGAATTCAACACGCTCGCCGATGGCGTCAATGCGATGGCCGACGATCTGATGCTGCTGATCGGGCAGGTGCAGCGGTCGAGCATCCAGGTCAACACCTCCATCACCGAGGTCGCGGCTACATCGAAGCAGCAGCAGGCGACCGCGAGCGAGATCGCCGCGACCACGACGGAGATAGGCGCCACGGCCAAGCAGATCGCAGCCACCTCGCACGAATTGGTGCGCACGATGGACGAGGTCTCCGACGTCGCCGAACAGACGGCCACGCTCGCCGGCGGCGGCCAGGCAGGCCTGTCACGCATGGAGGAGACCATGCGCCGCGTCATGGAGGCGGCCAGCGCCATCAACGCGAAGCTCGCCGTGCTGAGCGAGAAGGCCGGCAACATCAATCAGGTCGTCACCACCATCACCAAGGTCGCCGACCAGACCAACCTCCTGTCGCTGAACGCCGCCATCGAGGCGGAAAAAGCCGGTCAGTATGGCCGCGGCTTCGCGGTGGTGGCGACCGAGATCCGCCGCCTCGCCGACCAGACGGCGGTGTCCTCCTTCGACATTGAGCAGATGGTCAAGGACATCCAGTCGGCCGTCGCGGCGGGCGTGATGGGCATGGACAAGTTCTCCGAGGAAGTCCGGCGCGGCATGCTCGACATGCAGCAGGTCGGCGATCAGCTCTCCGAGATCATCCAGCAGGTCCAGGGCCTCGTGCCGCGCTTCGAGATCGCCAATGAAGGCATGCAGGCGCAGGCAACCGGCGCGGGCCAGATCAGCGAGGCGCTGTCGCAATTGAGCGAGGCCGTGCAGCAGACGGTCGAATCCCTGCAGCAATCGACGATCACCATCGACGAGCTCAACCAGGTGTCGAGCGGCCTGCGCAGCAGCATCTCGCGCTTCAAAGTCAGGGCATGAGACGCCCGCACCACCCGGCCGGAGCCGCATGATGCTGTTTCTCATGTTCAGCCTGGGCACGGATCGCTATGTGCTCGACGCGGGCGAAGTCGAGGCCATCCTGCCGCTGATGGCGACCAAGGCCCTGCCCGGCGCCCCGAGGGGCGTCGTCGGCGCGATCAACTATCGCGGCCGCCCGGTCCCGCTCATCGATCTCAACGTGCTGACGCTCGGCCGCCCGGCCGCGGCGGTGCTGAGCACGCGCATCATCCTCGTGCGCTATCCGGCGGCCGACGGTGATATCCATCTCCTCGGGCTCATCGCCGAGCGCGCGACGGAGACGATCGAGCGCGCGGCATCGGATTTCGTCGCCTCGGGCGTCGAGGCCGGCATACCGGCCTATCTCGGCCCGGTCGCCTCCGACGCGCGCGGACTGATCCAGCGCGTCAGGACCGAGCGGCTTCTGCCGGCCGACATTCGTGACATATTGTTCCGGCGGGCGGAGACGGATTGAGCATGCTGTCGGCCATCGAACGATTGCTCAAGGATGAGATCGGGCTCGACAGCCGCACGGTCGGCCCCTCGATCATCCGCCATGCCGTGCGCAAGCGCATGGCCGCCTGCGACATTGCCGAAATCGCCGCCTATCGAGACCTGCTGAAGGCGTCGCGGCACGAAGTGCAGGAGCTGATCAACGCCACTATTGTGCCGGAGACATGGTTCTTCCGCGACCGCGAGGCCTTTGCCGCGATGGTGCGCCATGCGCGCGCCGAGCGCGTGCCCGGACGACCGATCAGCATCCTGAGCCTCCCCTGCTCGACCGGAGAGGAACCCTATTCGATCGCCATGGCGATGTTCGACGCCGGTTTCGCAGAGACGGATTTCACCGTCGACGGCATCGATGTCTCGACCCACAATCTCGTTGAGGCCGAGCGCGCGGTCTATGGGCGCAACTCGTTTCGCGGCGCCGATCTCGATTTCCGCGATCGCTATTTCGAAGCCGTCGAGGGTGGACACACGCCTGTCGCAACGGTGCGCGGTCGTGTCCGCTTCCGGGCGGGCAACCTGTTTGACCCGGCGCTCCTTGCCGGGACGGCCCCCTATGACGTCATCTTCTGCCGCAACCTGCTGATCTATTTCGATCGTGACACACAGGCCGGCGCCCTCGAGCGCCTCCGCGCCCTGCTCGCGCCGAACGGACTGCTCTTCGTCGGCCCTGCCGAATCCGGCCTGCCGGCGTCCCATGGCTTCGTGTCCGCACGCCTGCCGATGGCGTTTGCCTTCCGGAAGGCCGAGGCAATAATCACTCAGCCGCTGGCTGCGAAGCCGGCTGCCACCCCGCCCAAGGCGATCGGGGTCGCGAAGGCGAGCAGGCCTGCCGGGACCAGGACCGTTCCCATACCGCGCACAGCTCCACCACGACCCCGCCCTGCCCCCGTCGTGGCGCAAGCGCCCGCGCCGGAATTGCCGGCTGCAAGCCTCGCCGCCATCGAGGCGTCCGCCAATGCCGGGCGCATCGCCGAGGCGAGGCAAGCGGCGCTCGCCCATCTCGAAGCCTTCGGCCCTTCGGCCGAGATCTTCTATCTGCTTGGCCTCGCCCATGAGGCGGCCGATGCCTCCGACGAGGCCGTCCAATATTACCGCAAGGCGCTCTATCTCGCGCCGAACCATGCGGAAACGCTCGCCCAGCTCGCGCTGCTGCTGAGGCGCCGGGGTGACATTGCCGGGGCGAAGACGCTGAGCAGCCGCCTCGGGCGGATCGGCAATGGGAGCCCGGCATGACGGGGACAGGCGCGGACGAAACCCGGCTGGACCAGCCGATCGATGCTTGCTGGCGGCGGATCGGTGTCAGTGGCGATCGCTCGTGTCCCAAGCTGGCCGAGCATCTTCATTGCCGCAACTGCCCGGTGCACGAGGCGGCCGCCAGGCGCCTGCTCGACCGGCCGCTGCCGGCCGAATATCGCGAGGAATGGGCGCGGCATTATGCAAACCCGGAGACGGGTGGGTCTGGTACAGGCGACGCGGAAGACGCGCTCCAGACGGTCGTTGTCTTCCGGCTCGGCGATGAATGGCTGGCATTGCCAACGGCGATCTTCGAGGAAATCGCCGAGCCACGGCCGATCCGTTCGCTGCCGCATCGCCGCAACAAGGCGATCCTCGGCATCGTGAATGTGAGGGGCGAACTCATCGTCTGCGCTTCGCTCGCCGCGCTGATCGGCATCGACGAACAGGGCGCCACCGAGCGCAGTGCGCGCGCCAATGGCTTCAGGCGACTGGTCGTGATCGGCCATGACCAAGGGCGCATGGCGTTCATCGTCGACGAGGTTCACGGCATCCTCCGCCATCGCCGAAGCGAATTGCGGCCTGTGCCGGCGACCATTGGCAAGACTCCCTCGGCATTCTCGATCGCTGCCCTGCCCTGGAAAGACCAGACGGTGGGTTGCCTCGACGAGGCACGGCTGCTCGCGGCATTCGATCGGAGCCTCGCATGAGCAACGAGGATTTCAGCCAGTTTTCCATGCTCGACCTGTTCAAGGCCGAACTCGACACGCAGTCGGAGGCGCTGACCAGCGGATTGCTCGCTCTGGAGCGCGACCCCATCGCCGCCGATCATCTCGAAGCCTGCATGCGGGCTGCCCATTCGCTGAAGGGTGCTGCTCGGATCATCGATCTGGCACCGGCCGTCCGCGTCGCGCATGCGATGGAGGAGTGCCTGGTTTCCGCCCAGCATGGCCGGCTGAAACTGCATCACGGCCATATCGACGCGCTGTTGAAGGGGCTCGACCTGCTCGTCGCGATCGCCTCGGCGCCCGAGCTGGATGAAGCCAAGGCGGAAAGGGACGTCGACGCTTTCCTGAAGACCCTGGACGAGGTCCTCGCGTCCGAGCCGGCACCGCCGGCAAGCGAGCCCCCTTCGACCCTGCGGTCTCCGGTCGTGCCAGTCGCCGAGCCGGAGTTCGACCTGCCCTCCGTGCTGCCTCTGGTCGAGGCCGGCGATCCGGTTGGACCGTTGGCCGGCAACCATGGCAATGACCGCATGGTGCGCGTGACGGCCGAAAGCCTGAACCGGCTGCTTGGTCTTGCCGGCGAATCCCTCATGCAGGCGCGCCGCATTCGCCCCTTCAGCGATGGCCTGCTCCGCCTGCGCCGGCTGCAGTCTGATGTCGCCAAGTCGTTCGACGCGGTCCGCACGCTCCTGCCGGCCGGCGGCGTGGACGAGAGAACGCTGGAGGCGCTTACCGAGGTCGAGGAAAGGCTGCGCCGCAGCCAGGACTATCTGGTCGAGCGGCTCGCCGAGATCGACGCACTCGACCGTCGCGCCACCGACCTCGCCAACCGGCTTTACGACGAAACGCTCGAAAGTCGCATGCGCCCGTTCGAGGACGGCGTGCGGCATTTCTCGCGCATGGTGCGCGATCTCGGCCGCGCGCTCGGCAAGCGCGTTCGTGTCGAGATCATCGGCGGATCGACCAGCATCGACCGCGACATCCTCGACCAGCTCGACGCGCCGCTCGGCCATCTGCTCCGCAACGCCGTCGACCACGGCCTCGAGACGCCAGAGGAAAGGCGCCGGGCCGGGAAGGCGGAGGAAGGCGTCATCCGCCTCGAAGCGCGCCACAATGCCGGGCTGTTGCAGATTATCGTGGCCGACGATGGCCATGGCGTCGATCTCGATCAGTTGCGCACCGCGGTGCTCGACCGCCGCCTGATCACGCCGGAAGCGGCAACGCAGCTGAGCGAGGCGGAGCTGCTCGAGTTCCTTTTCCTGCCGGGTTTCTCGATGAAGGGGACGGTCAGCGACATTTCCGGCCGTGGCGTCGGCCTCGATGCCGTCCAGGCCATGGCCAAGCAGGTGCGCGGCGTTGCGAGCGTCAGCTCGACATTCGGCGCGGGCACGCGCTTCCAGCTCGAACTGCCGCTGACGCTCTCGGTCATCCGCACCCTCATCGTCGAAGTCGATGGCGAGCCCTATGCGTTTCCGCTCGCCGGCATCATCAGGACACTCAGGCTCGGACATGCCGAGGTCGAAGTGCTGGAAGGCCGGCCGCATTTCCGTTTCGAGGGCCGCCAGATCGGCCTCGTCACCGCCCATGAACTTCTGGAGCGAAGCGAGCCGCACTCGGGGGAAGGCGAAATATCGGTCGTCGTCGTGGGCGAGCATGACGATGCCTATGGGGTCATCGTGGATCGCTTCCTGGGCGAGCGCGAACTCGTGGTCCGGCCGCTCGATCCGCGCCTCGGCAAGGTCAAGGACATCAGCGCGGCGGCGCTGATGGAGGACGGCTCGCCGCTCCTGATCATCGACGTGGACGACCTCGTCCGCTCGGTCGAGAAGCTTGCTTCCCTGGGCCGGGTCCGGTCGATCCAGGGTGAGGCGCATGACGCCGGCAAGGCGCGGCGCAAGCGCGTCCTCGTCGTCGACGATTCGCTCACCGTGCGCGAACTCGAGCGCAAGCTGCTGTCGCAGCACGGCTATCAGGTCGATGTCGCCGTCGATGGCATGGATGGGTGGAACGCCGTCCGCTCCGATCCGTTCGACCTCGTGGTGACCGATATCGACATGCCTCGCATGGACGGCATCGAGTTGGTGACACTCATCAAGAAGGACGTGCAACTGCGCGCCATTCCAGTCATGATTGTTTCCTACAAGGATCGCGAGGAAGACCGTCGGCGCGGGCTCGATGCCGGAGCCGACTACTACCTGACCAAGGGCAGCTTTCACGACGAGACCCTGATCCACGCCGTGGGCGACCTTATTGGCGAAGCGACCGAATGAAGCGCATCGAAAGGCATTCCCGGTGAGGATCGGCATCGTCAACGATCTTCCCATCGCGGTGGAAGTGCTGCGGCGTGCCTTGGGCAGCGTGCCCGAGCATCAGGTGGCCTGGATCGCCAGCAATGGGCGCGAGGCCGTGAGCGCGTGCCGCCGCGACCTGCCGGACCTGGTGCTGATGGACATCACCATGCCGGAGATGGACGGGGTCGAGGCGACCCGGCGCATCATGGCGGAGACGCCCTGCCCCATCCTGCTGGTCACCGCGAGCATCGATGCCAATGTGCCCGGCGTCTACGAGGCCATGGGCTTCGGCGCGCTCGACGCCGTCGACATGCCCTCGGCTGGTCCCGGCGGCGCGGCCTCCATCCAGTCCGGCCCGCTGCTCGCGAAGATCGCGATGATCGGCAAGCTCTCCAAGGACAGCCCGATGGCTCCGCGGATCCGGCCGACGGCGCGCCCGGCGCGGGCCGCTGCCGGCTCGCTGATCGCCATCGGCGCTTCGGCCGGCGGGCCGGCTGCCGTTGCCGCCCTCCTCGCCACCATACCGGCCGACTTTCCCGCCGCCTTCGTTCTCGTCCAGCACGTCGATCCGCAATTCGTGCCTGGCCTGACGACCTGGCTGGGCGCGCATTCGGGGCTTTCGATCCGCTCGGCCGAAGAGGGCGACCATCTGGAGCCCGGCACGGTGTTCGTGGCGGCGACGGCCGACCATCTCGTCTTAAAATCGACGTCGGAACTCGGCTATACAGCCGAGCCGCGCGACTATGTGTACCGGCCATCGATCGACGTCTTCTTCGAGAGCGCGGCGCGCTGGTGGCCAGGCGACGTCACGGGCGTGCTGTTGACCGGGATGGGGCGAGATGGCGCAAAGGGGTTGAAAACACTCCGTGATAAAGGTCATTTGACGATTGCTCAGGACAAGGGGACAAGTGCCGTCTATGGCATGCCGAAAGCCGCCGCGGCGATCGGTGCAGCAGTTGAAATCCTGCCGCTTCCATCGATAGCACCACGCCTCATCGAACTCAGCGAACGCTCTCACTGAAAGCCCCCCATGACCAGTGCGTCCGATTCGAGTGACACCGCCGTGCCGCCTCCCGCCGATAATTATCTCTCCATGGTGCTGCTGATCGACGACCAGGTGATGGTCTGCGAGGCCGTGCGTCGCGCGCTCGCCAACCAGTCGGACCTCGATTTTCATTATTGCACCGAGCCGCTCGATGCGCTTCGCGTGGCCCAGGAAGTGAAGCCCACGGTCATCCTGCAGGACCTCGTCATGCCCGGCGTCGACGGGCTGGATCTGGTTCGCCAGTATCGCGCGCAAGAGGCGACGCACACCGTGCCGGTCATCGTCCTCTCGACCAAGGACGATCCGGCGACCAAGAGCGCGGCGTTCCAGGCGGGCGCCAACGACTATCTCGTCAAGCTGCCGGACCGCATCGAGCTGATCGCGCGCATCCGCTATCACACGCGCGCCTATCTCGATCACCTCCAGCGCGACCAGGCCTATCGCGCGCTGCGCGAGAGCCAGCGCGAATTGATGCGGGCCAATATCGAGCTGGAGCGGCTGACCCGGATCGACGGGCTGACCGGCCTCGGCAACCGGCGCTATTTCGACGAATACATCGCGGCCGAGTGGAAGCGCGCGCTGCGCTCGGGCAGCCCGATTTCCGTGCTCATGATCGATGTCGACAATTTCAAGCGCTACAACGACGCCTATGGCCATCTGGCCGGCGACGAAGTGCTGAAGCAGGTCGCCCATGTGCTGAAGGACGGCGTGATCCGCTCGAGCGATCTCGCCGCGCGCTTTGGCGGCGAGGAATTCGTCGTGATCCTGAACGACGTTACGGCCGCCGGCGCCCATCAGGTTGCGGAGCGGCTGCTGCGCGAGGTGCATGCGCTCGATATCCAGCACGGAACGGAACGCCTGACCGTCAGCATCGGGGTCGCCACGACGACGCCCGAGGCGGACGGCATGCCCGACGAACTGATCAACGCGGCCGATCTCGCGCTCTTCCGCGCCAAGGCGGCCGGGCGCGATCGTATCGTCATCCACGAAGCCAGCGAGGGCTGAGCCGCCTCGCGGCCGGGGACGCTTCAGCGCCCGGCCCAGTCCTTCAGGGCCGTGAGAAGTTCGACCAGCACCGCCCGCATCGGCGCGGCGCGGTCCGCGTCATAGGGAGCGGGCTCGTCGCCGGCAAGCTCGTCCATATAGCCGCGGCAGGCGAGCTCCATCTGGATGGCGTGGACGCCTCCTGCCGGATCGCCGAGGCTCCGCGTGATCCAGCCGCCCTTGAAGCGGCCATTGGTGACGCGCGAGAAACCCGATGCGTCGCAGATCGCCTCCGCCAGCGCCGTCAATTCAGGTGCAGCGCTCCGCCCGTCATTGGTGCCGATGTTGAAATTCGGCAGCGTGCCTTCGAAGAGGCGCGGCACCTCGGACCGGATCGAGTGGCAATCATAGACGACGATGCGCTCATGGCTTCCGCGCAGCCGCGCGATCTCGGACGCGAGCGCCGCATGATAGGGCGCGAAATAGGCGTCGCGACGACGCTCGATCTCGGCCTGATCGGGCTCCTGACCGGCGTGGTAGAGCGGATCGCCGTCGAAGGTCGTCGTCGGGCAAAGCCCCGTCGTCGCCTGGCCGGGATAGAGCGAGGCGCCCGAAGGGTCGCGGTTCACGTCGATCACGGTGCGCGAAATCGCCGTATGCACGATGGTGGCGTCGAGCGCGGCGGCGAAATCATAAAGCCGGTCGATCCACCAGTCCGTGTCCTTGAGCGCGCGCGAGCGCGACAGCAACCGTGCGGCGACCGCGTCGGGAAGCGTCGTTCCGGTATGCGGCAGGCTCACCAGCAGCGGCGCCGCGCCACGCCGGATCGTGAGCCAGTCGATTGTCTCTTCAGTCGCGTTCATCATGCGGCCTCGGCCAGATCGGGCAGCAGGTCGGCACCGGCCGTCGCGGCGATAACGCCGGACCGCACCAGCGCGGTGGCGGCGGCGAGATCGGGAGCGAAGAAGCGATCATCGGCGAGATGGGCGACATCGTCGCGCAGTCGCGCACGGACCCGCTCGAGCGCGGCGCTCGAACGCGTCGGCGCGTGGAAATCGCAGCCCTGCGCGGCCGCCAGCAATTCGATGCCGACCACGTTCGCGGCGTTCTCCGCCATCGGCAGCAGCCGCCGCGCGCCATGCGCCGCCATCGAGACGTGATCCTCCTGATTGGCGGAAGTCGGGATCGAATCGACGCTGGCGGGATAGGCGCGCTGCTTGTTCTCCGAGACGAGCGCGGCCGCCGTCACCTGCGGGATCATGAAGCCGGAATTCAGGCCCGGCTTCGGCGCGAGGAAGGCCGGCAGGCCAGAGAGTACGGGATCGACCAGCATGGCGAGCCGCCTCTCCGTGAGCGAACCGATCTCGCAGATCGCCATGGCGATCATGTCGGCGGCGAAGGCCACCGGCTCGGCGTGGAAATTGCCGCCGGAGATCACCTCGCCCTCGGCCGCGAAGACGAGCGGATTGTCGGACACGCCATTCGCCTCGATCAGCAACGTGTGGCCGGCCTGCCGCAATATATCGAGGCAGGCCCCCATCACCTGCGGCTGGCAGCGCAGGCAATAGGGATCCTGCACGCGCTCATCGCCCAGGAGATGCGAGGCGCGGATCGCACTGCCGGCCATCAGCGCCCGCAGCGTCGCCGCGACCTCGGTCTGGCCGCGATGCCGGCGGACGGCGTGGACGCGGGCATCGAACGGCCCATCAGAGCCGCGCGCCGCATCGGTCGAAAGTGCGCCGGTGACGAGCGCCGCCTGGAACACGCGCTCCGCCTCGAACAGGCCGGCGAACGCCAGGCCGGTCGAGACCTGCGTGCCGTTCAACAGCGCGAGCCCTTCTTTCGGCCCGAGCACCAGCGGCTCCATGCCGGCCGCCGCCAGCGCTTCTCCGGCCGGCAGCGTCACGCCATCGACGATGAAGGCGCCTTCGCCGATCAGCGCGGCGGTCATGTGCGCGAGCGGCGCGAGATCGCCCGAGGCGCCGACGGAGCCCTGCCCGGGGACCACCGGGACGAGACCGCGCTCCAGACATTGCGTGAGATGAACGATCGTCGACCAGCGCACGCCCGAGGCGCCCTGCGCCAGGCTCGCGAGCTTCAGCGCCATGATCAGGCGCACGATCGGCACCGGCAGGGCCTCGCCCACGCCGGCCGCATGCGACAGCACGAGATTGCGCTGCAAGGTCGCGAGATCGGCGTCCTGGATGCGCACGCTGGCGAGCTTGCCGAAGCCGGTATTGATGCCATAGACGGGCTCACCCTTGGCGATGATCGCCTCGACCGTGGCGGCGCTCGCCTCGACCACCGGTCGGCAGGACGGATCAAGCACGGCCTCGGCGCCAAAATAGATGCTGCGCCATGCGGCGAGCGAAACCGCCCCCGGCTCCAGTGTCATCAGCTCTTTCATCGTCCCCTCCGGATTCTCTTGTGCAGCGGGTTGAACCCCACGCGGTAGACGAGCTCGGCCGGGCGCTCTATGTCCCAGATCGCCAAGTCGCCAAATTTGCCGGGCTCGATCGTCCCGGTTTCGCCGAGCTTGCCGAGCGCCCGCGCCGCCTCGCGCGTGACGCCGGCGATGCATTCGTCGACGGTCAGGCGGAAGAGCGTCGCGGCCATGTTCATGATCGTCAGCAGCGAGGTGACCGGCGAGGTTCCCGGATTGCAGTCGGTCGCGATCGCCATCCGCGTGCCGTGCGCGCGAAACGCCTCGACTGGCGGCTTCACCGTCTCGCGCAGGAAATAGAACGCGCCGGGAAGCAGCACGGCGACGGTGCCGGCAGCGGCCATGGCGGCCGCGCCGTCGGCGTCGGTGTGTTCAAGATGATCGGCCGAAAGCGCGCCAAATTCTGCCGCGAGCCGAGCGCCATGCAGGTTGGAAAGCTGGTCGGCATGCAGCTTGACCGGCAGGCCGAGGGCGCGCGCGGCCGTGAAGAGCCGCGCGGTCTCCTCCGGCGAAAAGGCGATGCCTTCGCAGAACGCATCGACCGCATCGACGAGGCCGTCAGCGGCGAAGGCCGGCAGCGCCTCATCGCACATCATGCGCACGAAGCCGGCGCGATCGTCCCGCGCCTCGGGCGGCAGGGCATGCAGCGCAAGGAACGTCGCCAGCACCGTGACGTCGCGCTCCCGGCCGAGCCGGCGCGCGGCGGCGAGCAGGCGGCGCTCGGTCTCGATATCGAGGCCATAGCCGGATTTGACCTCGATCGTGGTGACGCCTTCCGCGATCAGCGCATCGAGGCGGCGGAGCGCGGCGGCGACGAGTTCATCCTCGCTTGCCGCCCGCGTCGCCCGCACCGACGAGACGATGCCGCCGCCGGCGCGCGCGATCTCCTCATAGCTGGCGCCGGCGAGGCGCATCTCGAACTCCTGCGCGCGGTCGCCGCCAAAGACGAGATGGGTATGGCAATCGATCAGGCCAGGCGTAACCCAGCGATCCTCCAGATTGATCGAACGGGCTGGATTGATGCCCGTCGGCAGGTCCTCCATCGGCCCGACCCAGGCGATGCGCTCGCCGGAGAGGAGGATCGCGCCATGCTCGATGATGCCGAGCCCTTCGGCAAAGGGCGCGAGCGTCGCGATGCGGGCGTTACGATAGAGCGTTTCCATGATGTCCTCAGGATGCAGCCAAGGGCGGGGCGGCGGCAGGGCGCGCCTGGCGGATCAGCGCGCGCGCCTTGGCCATGTCGTCGGCCAGCGGACGGTCATCGGCATAGGGCGGCAGGATGGCGCGGACCGCGCGGTAGAGCCCATCCGTGCCCGGCGCGCGCTTCAGCGCCGGTTCCTGGAATTCATAGGCCTGCGCGGCGGCCATCAGCTCGATCGCGACGATCGCCTCGGCATTGTCGAGGATCGCCAGCGCCTTGGTCGCGGCCGGCGTCGCATGGCTCAAATGATCTTCCTGCAGCGCCGAGGTGATGCCGCCATCGAGGCTCGCCGGTGCCGCCAGGCGTCGGTTCTCGTTGACGAGCGCGACAGCGGTATATTGCGCGATCATGAAGCCGGAGCCGACGCCGCTATTGCCGGCGAGAAAGGCCGGCAGGCCGCTCACCAGCGGATTGACGAGGCGGTCGAGCCGGCGCTCCGCCATGGCGGCCACTTCTGCGACGGCGATGCCGAGGCTGTCCATGGCAAGGCCGAGCGCGGGACTGACCGCATGGGCCTCGGAATAGACCAGCGGCGCCTCGGGCGTTCCGGCGATGGCGGGATTATCCGTCACCGAGGCGAGTTCCTGGTCGATGGCGCGTCCCACATGGGCGAGACTGTCGCGGGCGGCGCCGTGGACATGTGGCACCGCGCGCAGGCTGAGCGCATCCTGCGTGCGCGCGCCGGCCGTCGCGGCGAGGATCTCGCTGCCCGCCAGCCGCTCCCGCAGGTTCCGTCCCGTTTCGGCGAGGCCGGCCGAGACGCGGAGCGCCAGCGGCACCGCGTCGAAGGCGTTGGGCTGGCCGTGAAGATTCTCGAAGCTCATGGCCGCAGTTGCATCGGCCCAATCGAGCAGGCGCTCCGAGCGAGCAAGCGCGAGCGACGCAAGGCCCGTCGCGCAGGGCGTGCCATTGACGAGGCTGAGGCCTTCCTTCGCCTCCAGCACCAGCGGCTCGATACCGATCCGCGCCAGCGCCTCGGCACCGCTGAGCGCCTCGCCACCGAGATGCGCCCTGCCCTCGCCGATCAGCACCAGCGCGATATGGGCCATATGCGTGAGGTAGCCGACCGAACCGCGCGCGGGAACATCGGGGATGCAATCATGCTGGAGCAGCGCGATCAGCCCATCGACCACCGCCGGCCGCACGCCGGAATGGCCATGAGCATAATTGTTGACCTGCGCCGCGATGATGGCGCGAACCTCGCGCGCCCCGAGCCGCTCGCCGACGCCACAGGCATGGCTCATCAGCAGATTGCGCGAGAGCTGGCGCTGATGATCGCGATCGACGGCGACATCGCTGAGCGCCCCGACGCCGGTATTGACGCCATAGGCGCGAATGCCGCGCGCGACGATGGTCTCGACGATGGCGCGCGCCGTGGCGATCCGCTGGCGGGCCGGATCGGCGAGCAGGATGTCCGCGCCCTCGGCAATGGCGGCGATATCGCGCCAGCCGAGCGGCTGGTCGAGGAGAATGGTCCGCATGATGCCTACTTCTTGAAGCCCGAAATGAACTGGCGGAAGCGATCCGATTTCAGCTCGTCGAACACCTCGCCAGGCGAGCCTTCCGCCTCGACGAGCCCCTGATGCAGGAACATGACCTTGTTCGAGACATTGCGGGCAAAGCCCATCTCATGCGTCACGACCAGCATGGTGCGGCCTTCTTCGGCAAGCGCGCGCATAACCCGCAGCACCTCACCGACGAGTTCGGGATCGAGCGCCGAGGTGGGCTCGTCGAACAGCATTACCTTGGGCCGCATGGCGAGCGCGCGGGCGATCGCGGCGCGCTGCTGCTGTCCGCCCGAGAGCAGTGCCGGATAATGATGGCGCTTATCGGCAATGCCGACCTTTTCCAGCAGCACCTCGGCCTCTGCGATCGCCTCGGCGCGGGACCGCTTCAGCACATGGATCGGCCCCTCGATCAGGTTTTCGAGGATGGTCATGTGGGACCAGAGATTGAAATTCTGGAACACCATGCCGAGTTCGGAACGGATGCGATCAACCTGCTTGCGATCGCTGGGCTCCATGTGCCCATCGCGGCGCCTTCTCATCGCGATCGTCTCGCCCGCGACGGTGATCTCGCCGGAATCGGGCGTTTCCAGCAGGTTGATGCAGCGCAGGAACGTGCTCTTGCCGGAGCCGCTGGCGCCGAGGATCGAGATGACGTCGCCCTCGCGGGCATCGAGCGAGATGCCCTTCAGCACCGGCAGATCGCCGAAGCTCTTGCGCAGATCCCTGACGGTCAGGGCGGTCGGAGGCGTAGCGGTCATGAGGCGTCTCCGAGGTTTCCGCCGGCTTGAAGCGGCTTGGACAGGCTCGATACCGGCATACCGCGACGATGGCGCGACAGGCGATGTTCCCAGAGCCCGATCAGGCGGACGATGATGAAGTTGAGCACGAGATAGATCGCGGCCGCGCAGAGGAAGACTTCCATCGTGCGATAGGTCTGCGAGATGATGCGCTGCGCCACGCCTGTCACCTCCCAGACGGTGACGAGGCTCGCCAGCGCTGTCGACTTCACCATCAGCACGATCTCGGTCGAATAGGATGGCAGCGCCTGGCGGAGCGCGATCGGCGCGATGATCCGGCGCAGCAGCAGGAAGCCGGACATGCCGGTCGCCCGCGCCGCCTCGACCTCGCGGGCCGGCACGGCGAGCAGGCCGCCCCGGAAGATCTCCGCCGTATAGCCGGCCGTGCAGAGCGCGAGCGAGATCACGGCGCAGGCGAAGGGCTCGCGCAGCAGCGGCCAGAACAGGCTGTGGCGAACGGCCGGAAACTGGCCGAGGCCGTAATAGACCAGGAACATCTGGATCAGCAGCGGCGAGCCGCGAAAGACGAAGACATAGGCCCGCGCGAAGCGCTCCAGCACGAAATGGCCGCTGACGCGCATCCATACGATGCCGATCGCCAGCAGGCCGCCAATCGTGACCGAGAGCGAGAACAGGCCGAGCGTGGTCGGCAGGGCCGCCATCAGCTTGCCGAGCGTGTCGATGAGAAAGGGAAAATCCATGGCCTGCCCTCACGCCCGCCCGAGGCCGCGGCGAAAGCTCTTGCCGGTATGGGCTTCCGCAGCGCCGAAGGCGCGATCGGAGAAGCTGGTCAGCACGAGATAGAGACAGCCACCGACGATGTAGAACAGGAAATACTGGCGCGTCGAACCGGCGGCGACCTGCGAGGTGCGCATCAGCTCTGCAAGGCCCGTTACCGAGACGAGCGCGGAATCCTTCAGGCTCAACTGCCAGACATTGCCGAGGCCCGGCAGCGCGAAGCGCAGGATCTGCGGTACGATGATGCGGCGAAAGCGCAGCAAGCGCGGCATGCCGATCGCGCGCGCCGCCTCGATCTCGCCCGGCAGCACGGCGAGGAAGGCGCCGCGATAGACCTCGGCCTGGTACGCGCCCGAAATCACGCCGACGGCGATCGCGCCGGCAAGGAAGGAGGGAAGCCCGAGAAACCCCTCGAAGCCCAGCGCCTTGCCGGCGGAGGTGACGGCATGCGAACCGCCGAAATAGACGAGATAGATGACGAGCAATTCCGGCACGCCGCGGAAGATCGTCGTATAGGCATCGCCCACGAAACCCGCGATGCGATTGCCGGAAAGCTTGGCCCAGGCAACGAGCGTGCCGAGCACGGCGCCGACGCCAAGCGATGCGAGCGTCACGGCGAGCGTGGTCAGCGCGCCGATCAGGAGCAGGCCGCCCCAGCCGGTCGAACCGAAACCGAGCGTTTCAATGAAGGCCATGCAAGACGCTCCTCGGTGAGTTGGGAGAGGATGGTGTTCGGCGGACGGACGGGCGGCGGACGGACGGGCGGAGGACGCTCGGCCCTCCGGCTGCCGGCGGACTGACGTCCCGCCCCCGCCCGGCTTCCCGCCCCGTCCTCGCTTTCCGCTGCGCCCCGTTTTTCGTCATCTCCGCCCCCACTTGCCGTCATCCCCGCCCCCACTTTCCGTCATCACCGCGAAAGCGGGGATCCATACAGCCCGGGGCGCAGATGATCGGGGCTCAGGCCGAATGGATCCCGGGTCTCGGCTGCGCCTCGCCCGGGATGACGGAAGACGACGAAGTCTCAAGCTGGCCGGAGCCGCGCGGACTGCAGTGCCGCCTTACGGGGCGACGTCGACCTTGAACCACTTCAGCGACAGCGTCTTGACCGTGCCGTCGGCGAGCGCGGATTTGATCGCCTCGTCGAACTTGGCCTTCAGCTCGGTGTCTTCCTTGCGCAGGCCGAGGCCTTCGCCCTCGCCCCAGATCGAGCCGGCGATTTCCGGGCCGGTGAAGGCGAGATCGGCCGTGTCGGGGTTGGCGAAGGCCGAGATCAGGTAGACGCCGTCGTCGAAGGCGACGTCGATGCGGCCGGCCACCACGTCGAGATCGCGATCCGCCGAGGTCTTGTATTCGCGCACCGTCGCGACATCGCCGAAATTGTCATAGATGAACTTGGCATAGACGGTCGCGGCCTGGATGCCGATGGTCTTGCCGGTCAGCGCCGTGCGCAGCGCCTCGACGGCCTTCTTCTGCTCGGCCACGTCGGCCGTCAGCTTGATCGTCGTGCCGGTGCCGGCGAGGTTGGCGAGCGGGCTGTCCTTCAGCGTCGCGAAGGCGGCGGGCGTCGCCGCATAAGGCACGGTGAAGGCGATGACTTCCTTGCGCTCCGGCGTGATCGACAGCGCATCCATGATGATGTCGAACTTGCCGGCGTTCAGCGCCGAGATCATGCCGTCCCAATCCTGGGTGATCAGCTTGCACTCGACCTTGGCATGCTCGCAGAGATACTTGGCGAGTTCGGGCTCGAAACCGCCGAGCGTGCCGTCGGGGTTGGTCAGGTTCCAGGGCGCATAGGCGCCCTCGAGCGCGATGGTGACGGTCTTCCATTCCTTCGCCTGCGCCGGAGCACCGGCGAAGGCCGCGAGCGCCAGGGCGCCGGCAAGGATCAGCTTCGTGACTTTCATGATGAATTCCCCTCTGTTCGGCCGGGCCTTCAGCCCTGCGCCAGTCTTCGAACCGCGCCGGCAAAGGCGCGGTCAATCTCTTCGTCCCGTTCATGGCGCCCGTTCCGGATCTGCCATGTTCCCGCAACCATCACATCGCGAACGGCGCGATCGCCGAGCGCGAACAGGAAGCGATCGATCACCTGATCGCCCGTCGCCGCCGCGATGAACGCGTCGGCGCCATCGAGCACGACGAGGCTCGCCGCCCTGCCCGGCTCGATCGCCCCGATCTTCTGTCCGAGCGCCTGCGCGCCGCCGGCACAGGCCGCATCGAAGAGATCGCGCCCGACCGAACGGCCCGGCCCGCGCGCCAGCCTATTCCTGCGCTGGTCACGGAGTCTCTGGCCATATTCGAGCAGGCGCAATTCTTCCGCGACGCTGGTGGAGACCTCGCTGTCGGAGCCGATGCCGAAGCGCCCGCCGGCCGCCTGATAGGCAACGGCCGGAAAGATGCCGTCGCCGAGATTGGCCTCGGTCACCGGGCAGAGGCCCGCAACCGCGCCGCTCGCGGCGAGGCGCCGCGTCTCGTCATCATTCATGTGGGTCGCATGGATCGCGCACCAGCGATGATCGACCGGCATCTCGTCGAGCAGCCATGCGACCGGACGACGGCCGCTCCAGGCCAGACAATCATCGACCTCGCGCTGCTGCTCGGCCACATGGATATGGATCGGGCCGGATGCCGGAAGTCCGCCGAGGATCGCGCGCATCTCCTCGGGCATCGCGGCACGGAGCGAATGGAAGGCGCAGCCGAGCGTCGCGCCCGTTTCGGATGCGGCCGGGCGGAGCGCCTCGATCAAGGCCAGGAAGCCGTCGACATCATGGACGAAACGGCGCTGGCCGGGGCTCGGCGGCGCACCGCCGAAATTGGCATGGGCATAGAAGACGGGAAGCAGCGTCAGGCCGATGCCACTCGTCGAAGCCGCAGCCAGGATGCGCCGCGACATCTCCGACGGATCGGCATGGGCGCTTCCGGACGCATCGTGATGGAGATAATGGAACTCGGCGACGGCGCCATAGCCGCCCTTCATCATGTCGACATAGAGCCGGGTCGCGACCGCCTCGACATCCTCGGGCGAGAGCAGGCCGACGGTCCGGTACATCTCCTCCCGCCAGGTCCAGAAACTGTCCTCTCCCGAACCCGCGATCTCGGCGAGTCCGGCCATGGCGCGCTGGAAGGCGTGCGAATGCAGGTTCGGCATAGCGGGGATGACAGGGCCGGCGGCGATCTCGCTGCCCTCGGGCGCGGCGTCGACGGCGATGGCGCCGATCGATCCATCGGCGGCAATGTCGATACGGACATTCACCGCCCAGCCTTCCGGCAGGAGCGCCCTTTCGGCGAAGATGGATCGGGGACTAGACTGATTCATCTGTTCAAGGCACCATCACCTGTACATACAAGTATGATATTCAAAATCAGGCTGGACGCAAGCGTTCTTGACTGCCAATTATTCAGACGGCCGGAGTGATGAAGAAGTGAGCAGAACGGATCAGGGCGACAGCGCCGCCCCCGAGCGGGCCGGAACGGCGCCGCTCTATGCCGGCGTCAAGCAGATGATCCTCGGCCGGATCCAAAACGGCGACTGGCCGCCGCGCCATCGCATCCCCTCCGAAAACGAGTTGGTGAGCGAGCTCGGCGTCAGCCGCATGACGGTCAATCGCGCGCTGCGGGAGCTCTCGCTCGAAGGCATCATCGTGCGCGTTCAGGGTCTCGGCTCGTTCGTCGCGGAGGGCAAGGGGCAGTCGAGCATCGTCGAGGTGCGCAACATCGCCGACGAGATCGCCGAGCGCGGCCACCAGCATTCGGCCAGGATCATCGTGCTCGACACGCTGCGCGCATCACCGGAAATCGCGGAATCGCTCGATATCGACGTGGGCGAGCCGGTCTATCACTCGATCATCGTGCATCTCGAAAACGAGATCCCGGTCCAGCTCGAGGACCGCTATGTCAATACCGGGATCGCGCCGGACTATATCCGCCAGGACTTCACGCAGATCACGCCGAACCGCTTCCTGAGCGAGGTCGTCGCCTGGACGGAGGCGGAGCACGAGATCGAGGCCGTGCTGCCGGCGGCATGGGAAGCACGCCTGCTCGCCATGAGCCGCACCGACCCGTGCATGCTGATCCGCAGGCGCACCTTCGTCGGCGAGCGCGTCGTCACCGCCGTCCGCCTGCTGATCCCCGGCGGGCGCTATCGGCTGCGCAGCCGCCAGAGGCCGAGCCAGGGCTGAGTCCTGCCGCAAGCTTGACGTTGACAATCCGCCAAACTGTTGCCTAGCTTGTATAGGCAAGTCAGGAGATCGGATGATGCTCAGCAATTCCCGTTATCGCGATGTCGAAATCCGTGCCCCGCGCGGCACCACGCTCAACGCCAAGAGCTGGCTCACCGAAGCGCCGCTCCGCATGCTGATGAACAATCTCGACCCTGACGTCGCCGAGAATCCGAGGGAACTCGTCGTCTATGGCGGCATCGGCCGCGCGGCGCGCGACTGGGCCTCCTACGACATGATCGTCAAGACGCTGGAACGGCTGGAGGAGGACGAGACGCTGCTCGTCCAGTCCGGCAAGCCGGTCGGGGTCTTCAAGACGCATGGCGACGCGCCGCGCGTGCTGATCGCCAATTCGAACCTCGTGCCGCATTGGGCGAACTGGGAGCATTTCAACGCGCTCGATCGCGAAGGCCTGATGATGTACGGCCAGATGACGGCCGGCTCCTGGATCTATATCGGCACGCAGGGCATCGTTCAGGGCACCTACGAGACCTTCGTCGAGGCCGGGCGGCGCCATTATGGCGGCAGCCTGGCCGGTCGCTGGGTGCTGACCGCCGGCCTCGGCGGCATGGGCGGCGCGCAGCCGCTGGCCGCGACCATGGCCGGCGCCGTCTCGCTCAACATTGAATGCCAGCAGTCGCGCATCGATTTCCGCCTGCGCACCCGCTATCTCGACAAGCAGGCCGCCTCGCTCGACGACGCGCTGGCGCTGGTTGCGACCCATTGCGCCAACAAGGAGGCGATCTCGATCGGCCTGCTCGGCAATGCGGCTGAAATCCTGCCCGAGCTGGTGAAGCGCGGCATCCGGCCCGATCTCGTCACCGACCAGACCTCGGCCCATGACCCGCTCAACGGCTATCTGCCGGCCGGCTGGACCTGGGAAGATTATCGCGCGCGGTCACAGACCGAACCCGAGGCCGTCACCGCCGCCGCCAAGGCCTCGATGAAAACCCATGTGCGCGCCATGCTCGACTACCACGCCATGGGCGTGCCGGTGTTCGATTACGGCAACAATATCCGCCAGATGGCGAAGGACGAGGGCGAGTTGCACGCCTTCGACTTTCCGGGCTTCGTGCCGGCCTATATCCGCCCGCTCTTCTGCCGCGGCATCGGGCCGTTCCGCTGGGCCGCGCTCTCGGGCAATCCGGAGGACATTTACAGGACAGATGCGAAGGTCAAGGAGCTGATCCCCGATAATGCGCATCTGCACAACTGGCTCGACATGGCGCGCGAGCGTATCGCCTTCCAGGGCCTGCCGGCCCGCATCTGCTGGGTCGGCCTCGGCCAGCGCGCCCTGCTCGGCCTCGCCTTCAACGCGATGGTCAGGAGCGGCGAACTCTCCGCACCGATCGTCATCGGCCGCGATCATCTCGATTCCGGCTCGGTCGCCTCGCCGAACCGCGAGACGGAATCGATGCGCGACGGGTCGGATGCCGTCTCGGACTGGCCGCTCCTCAATGCGCTGCTGAACTGCGCCTCGGGCGCGACCTGGGTCTCGCTGCATCATGGCGGCGGCGTCGGCATGGGCTATTCGCAGCATTCCGGCATGGTCATCGTCTGCGACGGTTCCGAGGATGCCGATCGGCGACTGAAGCGCGTGCTCACCAACGATCCCGCGACCGGCGTGATGCGCCATGCCGATGCCGGCTACGAGATCGCGATCGACTGCGCCCGCGAGCAGGGCCTCGACTTGCCCATGCTCGGCAAATGAGCGCGAGCGGCGCGGCGCCGGTCATCCGGCATCTTCGCCTGAACGACTATCGGGTCATGCCCTGGCGCAACGGCCGCGGCACCACGGTCGAGATTGCGCGCGAGGACGAACCTTCCGGCGCGATGCTCTGGCGGGTTTCCAAGGCCGACGTAAACGAGGACGGTGATTTTTCGCCCTTCCCGGGGCTGGACCGTATCCTGACGCTGGTCGAGGGCGCCGGCTTCGATCTTGATTTCGGACCGCATGGCCGGATCGCGCCGATCGAACCGCTGGTTCCGGTGCGCTTTTCCGGCGACTGGGCGACGCGGGCGGAGAATGTCCGCGGCGCCTCGCGCGATCTCAACGTCATGGTCGCGCGCGGCGCGGCCCAGGCCGAGCTCACCATCCACAGGGACGGGACGGCGGACGGCGCGCTTGCGGACCGCAATGTGTTTCTGGCGCTCGACGGCGCGTGGACGGTCGCGATCGACGGGACGAGCCATGCGCTCGTGGCGGGCGAGACGCTGCTGGTTTTCGACGGCCGCGGGCTTCCGCTTGGCGTCGCCGGCTCCGGCGTGCTGGCTTGGGTTGCGATCAGCCTCCTGCATTAGGCTCCGCTCGGCGCTCATGCGCTTCACCGCCCCGAATTCGCCGTGGCGGCGCAGCACGGTCGTGCTCGGCTTTGTCAAAGCGTCTTGGATGGCGCCTAGACTGTCCCCAGCCGAACCGCCATCTCCCGCCAGCACGAGCGAGCGCCATGCCGTCTGAATCCGTGTCATCCGACGCCGTCATTCCCTTTGCCCCCCGCCGCTTTCAATCGGCCGCGTCGGTCTATCTCGCCGGCCGACCGGCCTATTCGGCGCGGCTCTTTCGCCGGCTCGCCGCGTGGTGCGGGCTCGAGCAACAGCACGGCGTGCTCGATCTCGGCTGCGGCCCCGGCCAGATCGCGATCGCGCTGGCGCCTTATGCCGGGCGGGTCGTCGGCCTCGATCCGGAACCGGACATGCTCGCCATCGCCCGCGACAGCGCGGAGGCTGCCGGTCTCGATATCGACTGGATCGAAGGCAGTTCCTATGATCTCTCCCCGACGCTCGGCCGCTTCCACCTCGTGACCATGGGCCGTTCCTTTCACTGGATGGATCGCGTCGATACGCTGAAGCGGCTCGACGGAATGACCGAGCCGGGCGGCGCCGTGGTGCTCATGGGCGATACCCACCCCGCCGTACCCGACAATGGCTGGTACCAACCCTATCAGGCGATCATCGAGCGCTTTGCCACCAACCAGGCCGAGAAGAAGATCCGCGCCGACTGGGTCAGCCATGAAGGGGTCCTGCTCGCCTCGCCCTTTGCCTCGCTCGACCAGATCGCCGTGTTCGAGCGCCGGCAGATCGATATCGAGACGCTGGTGCTGCGGGCCCACTCGATGTCGAGCACCGCGCCCGCCCGCCTCGGCGCACGAGCCGATGAGCTCGCGGCTGCGATCCGTGTCGAGATGGCACCCTTTGCCGCGAATGGCCTGCTGACCGAGATCGTCTCATCGACAGCCCTCATCGCCACGCGCCCATAAGGCGACACCGAAAAAATCCAGCGCCGTGGGCCAAAACCCGCGGCGGCACGGAGACGCGTGGAATCTGCATGGCTCTTGCGATGCACAACGATCATTTCGCAGTACTCGGGCTGATTGATCCAATCTTAACCAATAATTTCAGTGTAACTAAACCAATTATTTGACCGATTTGCATTTCTCTCAGTTTTTTTACTTCACGACGAAACCTATTGGCGCCACGCTACGTTGGGGCAATCAAAGGGCAGATTGGTTAGCGCTTATATCGATGGGTCAATAGAACTATTGATTGGGAGGCTGATGATGCAACTGATTTTAAGGGCGACAATTGCGTTGTTCCTGGCCGGCAGTGCGCCGCTGGCCGCCCATGCCGACGGGCTGATCGGCGGCTTGGTGGGGGGCCCCACCAACAATTTCGGCAATACGCTCGCCGACATCGCCAATACGATTGGCACCGTTACAAATACGGCCGGCCCAGGCGTCAACACGGTGACGACGAATGCCGGAAATGCGCTCGGCAATGCCGCCGGCTCGGTCGGCTACACCGTTGGAAATGTCGCCTCGGGCGCGGGGACGGCGGTCGGCACGGTAGCGAGCGGCGCCGGCGGCACGGTGAATACGCTCACCAGCTCCGTCGGCAACACGCTCGGCGGCTCCGCGAGCAATTCGAGCGGCAGCGCGCCTCGCACCGGCAATTCAGGCTACGGACTGCTCGGCATGTTTGCGAGCACCGGCGATGCCGGGGGCGCCGCATCGGATGGCGCGATCAGCGACAGCGCGCTCAAAGGCGTATCGCGATCGACCTTGCGTGGCGCGATCGATGCGCGGCTTGCTGTCTTGACCAAGAGCGAGCTGGTCCGCCTCTGCCTCAATGTCGGCGGCGGGCCCCGATGTGGCGGCGAGCGGCGGCAGGTCGAGAAGCTGATCGACGCACGGCTCGGTCTCCTGTCCAAGCGCCAGCTCGCCAATGCCTGCGTCAGCATCGGCGCAAGCTGCGCCCAGCCGAAGGCCGGAACCACCAAGGTCGCCGCCAAGGTGCTCAGCCCGAAGGAGGTCGCCAATGCGCGGGTTCGGTCGAACCTGATCGGCAACATCAACGCCAAGGCCAAGGTGCTCTCGCGGGATGAGCTGGCGCGGCTTTGCGTCAATGCCGGCGGCGGCAGCACATGCGGCAATGGCAATCGCAGCCAGGTGCAGGGCGCAATCGACACCAGGCTCGCCGTGCTCAGCCCGTCCACGCTGCTCAACCTTTGCCTCAGCGTCGGCGGCTCCTGCGGGACAACCGCCCGGACGGGCGGCAACAGCGGCGGCGGTCATGGTGGCGGCAATGCCGGCGGGGGGAATAATGGCGGCGGCAACAATGGTGGCGCGATCATCGTCAATAATCGTGGCAACGGCGATGAGGGCCGCCCCGGCAACAGGCCCGGGCTCCCGATCTCGTTCGCCGGCGATGCCGGCGCCAGCGGCATCAGCCACTCGGAAATGAAGGCTGCGCAAAAGCGCTGCCCGACCATCCTGCGCGACCCTGCCGCCTTCGATGACGGTCTGGTCAAGCTCTGCAAGGTCGTCATCGGCCTCTAGCCGATCGAGATGTCCCGGGAGCGGAGCGTCCTGGGCATGAGGAGAAGCGGTGCGCCGACGGCGCGCCGCTTTCTCGTGTTTGCGAGATTGCGCCTATGGCGCGATCGCCGCCTCCACGCAGTCGATCAGAGCCTGCGCGTCGAACGGCTTGGCGAAGAAGCCCAATGCGCCGGCAGTCATCATCCGGTCGCGAATGCGCGCGTCGGGAAAGGCGGTGATGAAGATCACCGGCATGGCGATGCCTTCGTCGCGCAGGCGCTGAAACAGTTCCACCCCGCCGATCGGATCCATCTGGACATCAGTGATCAGGCAGTCGATCGCATCCCGATCCGGCAGCGCGAGGAGATCCGCAGCCGAAGAGAAGGTGCGAACCTTGAGGCCGAGCGACCGGATGAGACTGCCCGTGGCGTCGCGGACCGAGGCGTCGTCATCGACGATCGCTATGCATTTGGCATCATGAGGCACTGCATTTCCTTTGGGCGACGCAAAGAGTCGCCCTCCTTTCAACGCTGATCTACGCTGTCGAGTGTCATGCGAAAATCATACAGAGGTTTACGACAAGCTACTTATCAAGGTTCGGCTCCAGCGCCTGGAACATTTTGACGAGTTCGGCCAGGGATCGCGCGCCCATTTTCTCCATCAGGTGCCCGCGGTGAATTTTGACCGTGATCTCGCTGACGCCGAGTTCGCCCGCGACCTGTTTGTTCATCAGCCCCCGCGTCACCAGCGCCATCACCTGCCGCTCGCGCGCCGTCAAGCCCTCATAACGCGCCATCAGCGCGGAAAGTTCACCTTCGGCCTTACGGCGCTCGCGGTCGTGCGCCAGCGCATTGGCGACCGCGTCCAGCATGTCCTGATCGCGGAACGGCTTGATCAGGAAGTCGGTGGCGCCGGCCTTCATCGCGCGGACAGACATCGGCACGTCGCCATGGCCGGTCATGAACACGATCGGAATATTGTTGCCGAGCCTGGCGAGCTGGCCCTGGAAATCGAGCCCGCTCGAACCCGGCAGCCTCACGTCGAGAACGAGGCAGCTTTCCGTCTCGCTCGACTTGCGGGCGAGAAACTCGGCCGCTGACGCAAACAGTTCGACGCGCATGCCGACCGACCGGAAAAGGCTGCTCAGGGCCTCGCGCAGCGACTGATCGTCGTCCACGACGAAGATGGTCGGCGATTGGATGGATTCTGCGCTCATGCCGCCTCTTGATAGCTGGGAAGTTCAATTTCAAAGACTGCTCCACCGACGGCGCCGCTGCGGGCGCGAATGCGGCCGCCATGCGCGTCGACGATGGAACGACAAATCGAGAGGCCCATGCCCATGCCATTCGCCTTGGTGGTGTAGAAGGGGGTGAACAGCTTCGCCGGCACGCCTCCGGGAAAGCCCGGCCCCGTATCCTCGATCGACAGCACGATCATGCCGTCGGCGCTGCGCGAGCGCAGCGTCAGGGTCCGTGCGCGCTCGTCGACCGACGACATGGCCTGGATGGCGTTGACGACCAGGTTGATGACAACCTGCTGCAATTGCACGCGGTCGCCAATGACGGGCGGCGCGTCCTCGAGAAGCGAGAGGCGCAGCATGATCTGGTGCGCCAGGATCTCGCGCTGGACGAGCGTCAGGGTCTCTTCGATGATCTCGTTGAGGCTGACCGGCGTCTGCAGCGGCGCGCTGTTGCTCGAAAGGGCACGAAGGCGCTGGATGACCTCGCCCGCGCGCTTCGCATCACCGATCATGCGCTCCAGCGAGCTGCGCACCTCGGCGATATCGGGAACATCGCGACTGACCCAGCGCAGGCCCGCCTGCCCATTGGTCACGATCGCCGCGAGCGGCTGGTTGACCTCGTGCGAGATCGACGCCATCAGCTCGCCCAGCGTCGAGATGCGCGCGACATGGGCCAGTTCGGTCTGCGTCGCCTGCAGCGCGGCCTCGGCCTCGCGCCGCGCCGTCACATCCATGATGCTGAGCAGCACCTGGCCGAGCTTCGGCACGCTCTCGGGCAGGGCAACGGTGACGACCACGTTGAGCCGCCGACCGTCCAGCGCCTGCATGCTGCTCTCCGCCTCGAAGCTTGTGCGATCCTCCCAGATCGCCTCGAGCAGCAGCCAGATCGTTTCCTCCACCTCGCACGGGATAAGGCTGGGCAAGGCGGCCCTGAGTTCCTCGACGCTCGCCGCGCCGAACAGCTTCAGCGTGGTGTCGTTCGCATTGGAGAGCCGCATCAGGCCGAGCGCCCGTCGGACGAAGCTCGGCTGTGCCTCGCGCAGACCCTGCATGTTGACGAAGCCGGCCGCCTTCAACCCATCGAGCGCATCGGCCAGCTCGGAAAAATCCATCTCGAGTATGGCGGTGCCGCTCGCCAGGAAGATGTTGCGATAGCGCTGCTCGCTACGGCCGAGCACGGCGATGCCGCCACGGACCTGGAGCGCCAGCAATGTCGTGATGGCGATGGCCGCCAGGCTGACCGCGCACCGCGCGTAGGCACCGGTCGACGCACCGAAGCCATGCGAGATGGCGAAACTGACCAGCGTCAGCCCCATGCAGCCCGCCGCGATCAGCAGCATGCCGCGCCGGTCGGCGAAGCTGAGCGACAGCATGACGACCGAGACATAGAGCACGGCGATCGCAACATCGAACGACGTCAGCGTGTCGATGGCAAAGATCGCCGCGGCGATTGCCGTGGCGGCCAACGGCGCAAACGGGGCCTTGCGATGCAGTTCCAAGCCGAGCTCCAGTGCTTCGGGTCCGGACAGTCAAGTTTGGCGTCGACGTCCATATGGGCCCGATGCCAAGAACCATGTGTCCGCCTGTATCGCAGAAAACGACGTATGCGAGGACTGCCATGTGCAGACGGATCGTGCCACTTATACGCAGGTATGACGCGACCGAAACATGCATCAGATTGCGTCCCGTTCCTTCGACGCATAGCCTCTCCCCAACGAAACAGAAAGAAACCGGCGGAAGCTCATGAGCGGCACACGGCAGACATCACCGCACGTCGTCAGCCTGGCAGGCCAGGCGCCGAGCTTCGAAGGTCCGAAGGGTACCGTCCGCCACGTCGATGCCGATACGCTCCCGATCCTGAAGCGCCTTTCGATCCGCCACCTGCTGCTCGATCGGGGCGGCCTGCGCGAGCCGCACTGGCACGCCAATGCCCACGAGCTGACCTATTGCGTCCGCGGCAAGGCGCTCGTCACGATCGGCACCAACCATGCCGGGCGCGAGAGCTTCCTGGTCGGCCCGGGCGAAATGTTCTTCGCGCCGTCCGGCAGCCTGCACGCGATCCAGAATGTCGGTGACGAGACGGCGGAATTCGTCCTCGCCTTCACCCATGAGCGGCCGGAGGATTTCGGCCTGCGCGCGTCCTTCGGCGCGATGACTCCTTCTGTTCTCGGCAACACTTTCGACGCGCCGGCTTCATCCTTTGCGGCCCTCAGCACCATCGCCAGCGGAAAGGCCGCGCCCGAGATCCTCGCCTTCGGCGCCGCGCCGGAGATCGAGCCGCAGGCACGCCATGTCGCGACGCTGAAATACAGTGCCGAGGCGACGCCGGCCCAGATCGCCTCGCCGGCCGGCAGCGCCCATGTGACGAAATCGGCCCTGTGGCCGGTGCTCGAAGACATTGCGATGTTCTCCGTCCGCATCACGGATCGGGGCATGCGGGAGCCGCATTGGCACCCCGAGACGGCCGAGATGGGCTATGTGCTGGAAGGCCGCGCACGCATGACCATCCTCGACCCGGATGGCAGCATCGACACCTATGAAATCGGCCCGGGCGACGTCTATTTCATCCCCCGCGCCTATCCGCACCACATCGAGGATATCGGGACGGGCACGTTCCACGTTCTGATCTTCTTCGATCGCGCCAACCCGGGCGACATCGGCTTCAGAACCCTTGTCGGCTTGTTTTCCCGGGACGTACTGGCGGCAACCTTCGGGATCGACGAGCCCGACCTGCCGCAGTTCCCGCTTGTCGAGCAGGACCCCCTGATCGTCGACAGGATCAACCCCGTCGATCCGACGCACTGAACCGAACCGCTTCAAAAGGACTACGACCATGACCAGCTCCGACGCTGTGCGCGTTCGCACGGCTCCCCTTCGCACGCCCTCCGATCTCGGCGAGAACGCCGTCAAGGACATCTCGGCCGCCCTCACCGGCGTGCTCGTCGATGCCTTCGCGCTCTATCTCAAGACGAAGAACTTCCACTGGCACATGTCCGGACCGCATTTCCGCGACTATCACCTGCTGCTCGACGATCAGGGCGACCAGATCTTCGCGATCACCGACGATGTCGCCGAGCGTTGCCGCAAGATCGGCGGCACGACCCTGCGCTCGATCGGCCAGATCGCCCGCGAACAGCGCATCCCCGACAATGACGCGGCCTATGTGACGCCGGAGGACATGCTGGCCGAACTCGCGCAGGACAACCGGACCTTTGCGAGCCTGCTCCGCGCCGCCCACGCAGTCTGCGAGGAGCATAATGACTATGCTTCCACCAGCCTGATCGAGAACTGGCTGGACGAGGCCGAGCGCCGCACCTGGTTCCTGTTCGAGGCGAGCCGCACCACCGCCTGAGCGAGCCCCGCTCGCAGAAGCGACATGGACCTGGCCGACGTCGCTGTCGGCCTTCCCAAGAAAACACGCCGCGTCCAGACGCGATGCGGCGCCACTGTCAGGCCGATGCGTGCCTTCGGATCGCGAGATGATCTGGCGCCTTGCCGCGACAGTCGAAGCCCTTGCCTTGCCTTGCCGTCCCGACCCAGCCCAATCGTTGATCGAAGGAACTTTCATGAGCCAGACCGTTGCCGCACTCATGGTCGATACCCTGCAGCAGGCGGGCGTGAAACGCATCTACGGCGTCGTCGGCGACAGCCTGAACGGGCTGACCGACGCGCTGAGCCAGAAGGGCGGGATCGACTGGATCCATGTACGCCATGAGGAGGTCGCGGCCTTCGCCGCAGCGGGCGAATCCCAGATCACCGGCGCGCTCGCCGTCTGTGCCGGCTCATGCGGGCCCGGCAATCTCCATCTCATCAACGGGCTCTACGACGCCCATCGCAGCCGCACCCCGGTTCTCGCCATAGCGGCGCAGATTCCCTCGTCCGAGATCGGCAGCGGCTATTTCCAGGAAACGCATCCGCAGGATCTCTTCCGCGAATGCAGCCATTGTTGCGAGCTCGTCTCCGATCCCAGCCAGATGCCCTTCGTGCTCGAAAACGCCATTCGCGCCGCAGTCGGCCAGCGCGGCGTCGCGGTCATCGTCATTCCCGGCGACGTGGCGCTGAAGACGGCACCCGATCGCGGCCTCTCGACGCCGCAGAGCCTCCTGCCATCCGCGCCGACCGCCGTGCCGGACGCTGCCTCGCTCGATGCGCTGGCCGCACTGCTCAACGGCGCCGAACGCGTCACCTTGTTCTGCGGTCGTGGCTGCGCCGGCGCGCACGAGCCGCTGATGCAGCTCGCCGAAGCGCTCAAGGCGCCGATCGTGCACGCGCTCGGCGGCAAGGAACATGTCGAATACGACAATCCCTATGATGTCGGCATGACCGGCTTCATCGGCTATGCCTCGGGCTATGAGGCGATGCATGCCTGCGATGTGCTGCTGATGCTCGGCACCGATTTTCCCTACAAGCAGTTCCTGCCGACCGACTGCAAGATCGCGCAGGTCGATATCCGGCCGCAAAATCTCGGTCGCCGCGCGCGGCTCGATCTCGGTCTCGTCGGTGATGTCGGCGCGACCTTGCGCGCCCTGCTGCCGAACATCGAGCCGAAATCGGACAGCTTCCACCTCGATACGGCGCTCCAGCGCTACGCGGCATCGCGCAAGGGGCTGGACGATCTGGCCGAGGGAACGCCGGGACGCAAGCCGATCCATCCGCAATATCTGACCCGGCTCGTCAGCGAGGCCGCCGACGAGGACGCCGCCTTCACCTTCGATGTCGGCACGCCAACCATCTGGGCCGCGCGCTATCTGAAGATGAACGGCCATCGCCGGCTGGTCGGCTCGCTGGCGCACGGCTCCATGGCCAATGCCATGCCGCAGGCGATCGGCATTCAGGCTGCACAGCCGGAGCGCCAGGTGATCTCGCTCAGCGGCGATGGCGGCTTCACCATGCTGATGGGCGATCTGATCACCTTGACCCAGCACAAGCTGCCGGTGAAGGTGATCGTGCTCAACAATGGCGTGCTCGGCTTCGTCGCCATGGAGATGAAGGCCGGCGGCTTCGTTGATACCGGCGTCGATCTGGAAAACCCCGACTTCGCGGCGATGGCGCGCGCCATGGGCATCCATGCCCTGCGTGTCGAGGACCCGGGCGACCTGCCCAAGGCCCTGGCGGATATTCTCGCCCATGACGGCCCTGCCCTGCTCGACGTCGTCACGGCGAAGAACGAGCTCTCCATGCCGCCCACGATCGAGCCGGCGCAGATGAAAGGCTTCAGCCTCTGGCTGCTCCGCGCGGTGATGAGTGGTCGCGGCGACGAAGTCATCGACCTCGCCAAGCAAAACCTGCTTCCGCGCTGAGGCGGGCGACAGGCAAGCAACCGGCCGTCCGGCTTCAGCCGGGCGGCATCGTCTCGAACACCGGCAAAGCGGGATCCAGAATATCCCATGCGAGGCCGCGCATGCCGTAGGTGACGAATTGCGGCATGAAGCGGCTGGCGTCGTCGAGGCTCGCCGCGTGAACGGCGACCAGATCCGGCATGGCGGCGAAGGTCAGGTGGACCGGTGTGCCGCAATCCGGACAGAAGGCATGGATCTTCTCATTGCCGCTGTCGCCCGCGACCCGCCAGCTCTTCGGCTCGCCCGTGCTCGCCATGTCGGACCGCCCGGCGAAGACCAGATAGGAGCTGTGCCCCGTGCCACTGCGCATCTGGCAATGGCGGCATTGGCAATGGAGCCCGGCGATCGGTTCGCTCGCGATTTCATAGCGGATCGAACCACAGGCGCATCCGCCGGCATAGAGCCCCGTCATCGCCTCGCTCCCGCGTCGGAAGGCTGGACCAACATCGCGATCAAGCCGCCTTGGGCTTGGCGAAGACGTCGATCGCCCGCCCGGTTTCCAGGAACGATTTCATGCTGGAGAGGACAACCGGCCAGCCGCGCTTGATGCCGTTCGCCATGCCGCTCCCGGCTTCCAGTTCGTCATGGGTGACGGTCAACCGCACCATCTCCTCATAGTCCTCGATCTCGAACGTCACCCGGCTGGCGCTGTTCGGATCATCGGCCTGCGAGGCATTCGCCCAGGAGATGACGAGGCGCTTCGGCGGCGATATCTCGATGACCTTGCCGACGAGCTCGACGCTGCGCCCTTCATTGGCGCGCACATGCTCCCATTTCGAGCCGGGCTTCCAGTCCGAGACATTCTCATGTCCCCAATAGCGCCGGGCGACCTCCGGCCGCGTGATCGCCTCGAACACCTTCTCCGGCGTCGAGAGGATATAGGTCACATAGACAAAGCTGGTCGTCTCCCTGGTCATTCCTGCTCTCCTTCGAGTTCTCGCTTCAGATCGTGCAGCAGGCTCAGCCGCTGGCGTTCGAACTTCCTGACCCACCGCTCATAGACCTCGTGCAGCGGCACGGGATTGATGAAATGCAGCTTCTCCCGGCCACGCCTGACCGTGCTCACGAGGTTCGCCGCCACCAGGATCTCGATGTGCTGCGTGGCCGATTGCCGGGCCATGTCCAGATTCTCGCAGAGCTCGCCCAAGGTCTGGCCGTTCCTCTCACAGAGGAGATCGAGCAGCTTCCTGCGAGTCGGATCACCCAGCGCCTTGAAAACCTTGTCAGCGTCCATCGATCTCGCTCATCCGTGGAGGCATAATATGCAGGTAATTACCTGCCTGTCAAATCAGGTTGATCGGCGAAGCGGAACGGCTCCCAATCAGATGCGGATCACGTCTGCGATTGCAGGAGGATCAGCGCCGGAATCGGAGGCGTCACGATCATTCGAATGACGATGAATATGGATGGCGCCGGGCGCGGCCCTTAAACGATTACGGCCCTGTTCAGTGAAGAACAGGGCCGTAAAAGTATGGGAGCGTTGGTTGCGGGAATAGGATTTGAACCTATGACCTTCAGGTTATGAGCCTGACGAGCTACCGGGCTGCTCCATCCCGCGGCAAGCGCGGCGTCTTTCGTCGTCGCGCAGTGGTGATATAGTGGGCCTATCCGGCTTTGAGAAGCCCGGAATGGAAGAATCTCGTTTCATCCACAGGCCATTCGAATTCTTTCCCGGCTCAGTTCGGCAGATTGAGGCGGATGCTGAGCTCGCGCAGCTGTTTCGGCGTCGCTTCGCTCGGTGCGCCCATCAGCAGATCCTGCGCCTGCTGGTTCATCGGGAACAGCGTGATCTCGCGCAGGTTCTGCGCGCCGCAGAGCAGCATGACGATGCGGTCGACGCCGGCCGCCATGCCGCCATGCGGCGGGGCGCCATACTGGAAGGCACGGTAGAGGCCGCCGAAATTCGTCTCGACATCCTCGCGCGAGCGCCCGACCAGCTCGAACGCCTTGATCATCGTCTCGGGCAGCTGGTTGCGGATCGAGCCCGAGGCGATCTCGAAGCCGTTGCAGACCGCATCATACTGATAGGCCTTGATCGTCAGCGGATCCTGGCTGTTGAGCGCGTCGATGCCGCCCTGCGGCATAGAGAAGGGATTATGCGCGAAGTCGAGCGCCTTCGCCTCCTCGTCCCATTCGTAGAACGGGAAATCAACGATCCAGCAGAGTTCGAAGCGGTTGGTGTCGACGAGGTTCAGATCCGTGCCGACGCGCGTGCGCGCATCGCCGGCGAATTTGTAGAACTTCTTCGGATCGCCCGCGACGAAGAAGACGGCATCGCCCTCCTCCAGGCCGAGCTGCAGGCGGATCGCCTCGGTCCGCTCCGGGCCGATGTTCTTCGCGACCGGGCCGGCGCCCTCGAGCGCGTCGTTTTCGGTGCGCCAGAAGATGTAGCCAAGGCCCGGCTGGCCCTGCTGCTGCGCCCACGAGTTCATACGATCGCAGAAGGCGCGGCTGCCGCCGGTCCTGGCCGGGATCGCCCAGACCTGGGCCTTCGGGTCGCTCTCCAGCATGCGCGCGAACACCTTGAAGCCGGAGCCGGCGAAATGTTCGCTGACCTCCTGCATCTCGATCGGATTGCGCAGGTCCGGCTTGTCCGAGCCATAGGTGCGGATCGCCGTATCATAGGGGATGCGGCGGAAGTTCTGCGTGACGGGTTTGCCCTCGGCGAACTCCTCGAAAATGCCGCGCAGCACCGGCTCCATCGTGTTCCAGACGTCTTCCTGGGTGACGAAGCTCATTTCGAGATCGAGCTGGTAGAATTCGCCCGGCAGGCGATCGGCGCGCGGGTCCTCGTCGCGGAAGCAGGGCGCGATCTGGAAATAGCGGTCGAAGCCCGCCATCATCAGCAGCTGCTTGAACTGCTGCGGCGCCTGCGGGAGCGCATAGAACTTGCCGGGATGGATGCGCGAGGGCACGAGGAAATCGCGCGCGCCCTCCGGCGAGGAGGCCGTCAGGATCGGCGTCGTATATTCGGTGAAGCCGATCATCTCCATGCGGCGGCGCATGGCGGCGATGATCTTGGTGCGCTTGACGATGTTGGCGTGCAGGCTCTCGCGGCGCAGATCCAGGAAGCGATATTTGAGGCGGATATCCTCCGGATAGTCGGGCTCGCCGAAGACCGGCAGCGGCAGCTCCTTGGCCGCGCTCAGCACCTCGATCTCGGTCGCGAACAGTTCGACCGCGCCGGTCGGCAGGTTGGGGTTCACCGTCTCGGGCGTGCGCTTCTTCACGAAGCCGTCGATCTTGATGCACCATTCGGCGCGGACCGTCTCGGCCACCTTGAAGGCCGGCGAATCCGGATCGGCGACCACCTGGGTCAGCCCGTAATGATCGCGCAGATCGATGAACAGCACGCCGCCATGATCGCGCACGCGATGGACCCAGCCGGAGAGACGGACGGTCTCGCCCGCATGGGTCTCGCGAAGTTCGCCGCAGGTGTGGGAGCGGTAGCGGTGCATGGTGCTGGATCCGGAACTTGGGTCTTCGAAAAGGCATGGCGCTGCTGCGATTGTCGCATACGCGCGCGGAAAAACGCATGGGGGTCAGCCTTTGTCAAGCAAGCCGCGCTTTTGCGCCGTCCAGCCCTTGCAATGGCGTCCGCCCACACCATTTATCGTCTATCCCAGCCAGCAGAAACGGGAATGCGCGCGGTAACGCGCCGCTTCCCTCATGATCGGGTCAGGACGGATGTACTCCGGCCCGGTCTGTTGGCGGCTTTTCCGGAAAGCCGCCGACGTTGGCGCGGAATTCGGATCGCCCAGGCCCGTAGCTGATGAAGCGAGGTATCTCCTGCCTCCTCGTCACCGGAGCCTGGGCTTTCTTTTTCCCCCCGCGACAAGCTGGTCTGGCTGCGCTATTAGAAGTTTCCATGACCGACATAATTACTACGACTGCCGACCTCGCCGCTGCTTGTGAACGTTTCGCCCAGTTTGAATTCGTCACCGTAGACACCGAATTCATGCGCGAGACGACCTATTGGCCGAAGCTCTGCATCATTCAGATCGCCAGTACCGTGGAAGCCGTCATCATTGATGCCGAGGCGCCCGGGCTCGATCTCGCGCCCTTCTTCGCGCTGATGGCGGATGAGAAGGTCATGAAGGTCTTCCACGCCGCGCGCCAGGACATCGAGATCGTCTGGCATCTGGGCGGCATTCTCCCCCATCCGATCTTTGATACGCAGGTCGCGGCCATGGTCTGCGGCTTCGGCGAATCGATCAGCTACGACCAGCTGGTCGGCCGGATCACCGGTCATCCGATCGACAAATCCTCGCGCTTCACCGACTGGAGCCGTCGCCCGCTGACGGAACACCAGATCGACTATGCCATCGCCGATGTGACCCATCTGCGCGACGTCTATCTCGCGCTGAAGACCAAGCTCGAGCGGCAGCACCGCTCGGAATGGGTGCGCGAGGAGATGGACATCCTGACCTCGATCGATACCTACCAGGTCGAGCCCGAGCACGCCTGGAAGCGGCTGAAGATGCGGATCAAGAAGCCGCTGCAGCTCGCAGTGCTGATGGAAGTCGCCGCATGGCGCGAGCGCGAGGCGCAGGGCCGCGACGTGCCGCGCGGCCGCGTGCTCAAGGATGACGCGATCTACGAGATCGCCGAACAGCATCCGACGACGCCGGACGCGCTCGGACGCCTGCGCACGATTCCCAAGGGCTTCGAACGCTCGCGCACGGCCGAGGAGATCCTCGCCGCCGTCAAGCGCGCGACCGAGCTGCCGAAGGAAAAGCTCCCCCGCCTGCCCAAGTCCCGCCCGGCCGCGGACGGCAATGGCGCGGCCGTCGACCTGCTGAAGGTCCTGCTCAAGATGACGAGCGAGGAGCACGGCGTCGCCGCGCGCGTGATCGCGACAGTCGACGAGCTGGAAGCGATCGCCGGCGACGACAATGCCGACGTCCCCCCGCTCCATGGCTGGCGTCGCGAACTCTTCGGCGAGCACGCGCTCCGCCTGAAACGCGGCGAAATCGCGCTCCGCCTGGAAGGCCGACGCGTTTCGGTCGTGGGCGAGGCGATCAGGGTTTAGCCGCGCAACAGCCTTCAGATGTCGATCTGCTCGCGCCTGACCTCGGCTGCATCATGGCCGGCGATTTCCAGAGTGCTGACCTGCCAATTGCTGCGGCGTTCAGGCTCTCTTGGCTATGCGGTATCGCTTGATGGACCGCCGCTGTCGTTGTGCCCCCCCGTGTGGAACCTGGCCCATAGTGCATCGCTCAATTCCTGCAACGAGAGTGCACGATCAAAGTCCGGGGACCAAACAGCTGCCCCCCGTATCGCCCCGCACCAAGCCCAATCAATACCGGATAGCCAGCGCCGACGTCGACGGGCACGCTGAGCGCGAAACCGCACACAATGAAGCACACGCACGCAGTCTAGCTTGCTATTCAAGTCCGGGAGCGCAATCCTTGATGGTCGATCGCGTGCCATCCTGGGCGGCGCCTGCTGTTGTCAACTCCTGCTTCTCCTTACCGTGTAGTTTGGATCCTCTATTATGCTCGGCTCGCAGATACTGAAGAATAGGCGCCAGATACTTGACGCGCTGGCACTGGGCTCAATCGCCGCCGTCTCCGAAAACTATCTATTTTCGACAGTTGCAGCAGCCGAACCTCTGATTGTCGACCCCGTCCTTGTCGCCAATCTGAATACAGCAACTCAGGGAGATGGAGAGGACACAGTAGATGTGCTCTCAAATCTTGGCCAACCGTCCCCTGTCTATGTTCCATATGGCGAGTTCCTGTTTGACAAGCCCATGGAATTTATCCGGTCACGCCTTCATGGCTTGGGCCAGATTCGAGCGACGGATGGCGTAACGCCACCATACTACTCGATGATTGATGAACGCCCGCAATCTGTTGATGGCAAGACGATCGGATCCGCATTCGAAGGCGATATATCGCGCGTGAATTTCGCTGTCGGTCATGTGATCAAAGGGGCTGACACACTTGGTCATGCATCCGACAGCTCTCCCGACGTCCTTCGCGTTTACACTCCGGAAGCCTACGCGACGGTCACTTTTCTTCACAATGAGAGTGGCAGTCGAGATCTCGGTGGCAGGACTGATATGCGCGGCGCCACAATGGCGACCGCACATCTTACGGATGTTGTGCATCTCGGCCGCGGCGATTCCGCCGCCTACGTTGCCCGCAGCCGGGTCTCCGGCCAAAACCCGGACTCCGAGCATGTGATCAACAATGCCTGGGGCATGGGTTTTGTCTCCGAGATCAGAGCGCAGGCCGATGGCGTATTCCTTCTGCCTGTTGAATCCGCCTACACGGACTCGGGCTTTGATGTGGGATCCGTAGGGCATCTGCTGCTCGGACGGCGCACAAACAATACCGGAGAGAAGTACGCCAACTGGATTGGCTACGTTGCGAAATCGGTTGGTGGCGACAAGCCTTGGGACGTCTTTTATACAGCCTATGGCTCTTCGAAGATCGGCATTGATTTTACTCAGGCGTATTTTGAGTCCGAGGGCTTCGAGGGCGCTGCGATGGTCCTTTCCAGCGGCCAACGGATCTATTTCGATGGCCATCTCGATATGAACATTCCTGCGGAAAGCCGCTGGAAATGCGAGGATCCTGGCGATATTTGGATAGGCTACGATTCAGCAGATAAGTCGATTACGATCAGAAACGGTGATCAATCGACGCTTAGCCTCAGCCAGGACGGTTTGGCTCTCACTGGAAATCTTGGCCTGTTTGGAGCTCCGCCGGCGTCGCAGCCCAAGATATCGGGAAGCAGGTCCGACACTGGCCGACTGCTTGGCGCGGTGATAGGCGCTCTGGTTGAATTAAACTTGGTTGAGGACCTAACCGTCGATTAGCGTTCGACCAGGCGGCCCGGAGACGTGGCCTGATTCTCTTATGGATTCACCGATGCTGAATAGACGGGACATATGGGGCCTCCTTGCTCTGGGCACGGCCGCCCCGGTTGCATCGGCGCTTGCAGAACCGGCGGCGTCAGACGGGGGCAACACCACCTCCTGGCTAGACAATATTGTCGAGTTCGGGTCGTTTGGACGCGCCAATACGGAGGTGCGGTCGGGCACGCATGCGACCTTGCCCGCAGATCACATCCTCTTCATTCCACCCGGCATATTTCACTTCGACAAGCCCGTGGACGAGCTGAGGTCTCGGCTTCTTGGCCTCGGGCAGATTAAGACGACAACAGGAAAGACAGCGCCCTTCTATTCCCAAGTTTCTGATCGCCCTCAGACAGGCGATCAGACAACTATTTACACGGCGTTCGACGGCGACGTGTCACACATACAGTTCGCCACGGAACATATCATCTCGGGCAAAGACACGCTCGGAACGCCATCATGGAAGAGCTTCGGTGATATGGAATGGGATCGGCTCTATACGCCTGAAGCCTATCCGCACTTCACCTATTTGCTCAACAAGAGCGGATATAACGACTATCCCGATTATGGGCTGGGACGAACCGTGGCGGCGGCCCATCACGTCAAGCTGGATCAATTTGGACAAGGCGATGCCGCCGCCTATAGCGCGTATATTAACGTGTCGGGCCGGATGCCAGGATCTACCGATTTCCTGGCCAATGCGTCAGGTCATATCATCCATGGTCAGGTTCATGCGAGGGCAGATGGCGTATTCTTGGAGCCATATGAGGTCCTCGGCTTCGACGAGGGGCATGATGTCGGTTATGTCGGCCATGTAACGCGTGGCGTGCGAACCAATGACACAGGTGCAAATCACGCGGTCTGGATGGGCTATGTTGCCAAATCGGTTGACGGCACCAAACCATGGAATGTGTTCTACACTGCGTACGGCCACTCGCGAGTCGGGATCGACTTAACGCAGGCATACTTCGAATACCCTGGCTTTGAGGGTGCGGCGCTTGTATTGAAGCGCGGCGACGGCGTCTATTTCGACGGGAGCGTGGACGAGACCATTCATCCAATGCACCGCTGGCATGCCGCCAGCATTGGGCGCAGTCGCGTCGTTTATGCAGCCGATGCGCGCGCGCTGCAAGTTGTGGGTGACGGCACGATCGGGCTGAGCGTGGGCGTTGAAGGTGTCGGCTTCTTCGGAGCCTCCCCGCAACCAAAACCGTCGATATCAGGAAAAATCGAGTACGGCGCGACACTTAAGAAATTGCTCGCGGCGTTGGACGCGTTGGGCCTTATTTCGGACGATACAGGTAACGAGTGATGGATCTGAGAACGAGAACGATCATCGAGACGATTTCCGGCCAACGAAACGCCGCACACGATATGCTTGCCGCCGTACTCGGCGAAAACGCGACACTACGAGCCGAACTTGAGGAACTCAAAGCTCTGCTGAGCGCTACGAGGAAACAGGACAACCTTGGCGAGGATGCGATCGCAGACAAACAGAGGCGATGATCTTGCGCTCCCCATGAACTGGGCCGATCGCAAGCCGCGCTGCCTGTCTATGAAGGCAAATAGCCGTGGACTGTAAGGCTCCGTCGCGAGCCGGGCCTGCCATATGCCGGCCTCGCCCTCCCCGATTTGCCGCCATGACCCGGGCGTTTCAATACGGATGCATTGGCGATGGACCGACAGACACGGTCCCCCGGGGCGGCCGGTTCGCCTGGCATGCTTGAGATCTGACCTGCCGGAAGCGCGAGCCCTTCAAAGATCTATGCTTTTGCTCGAGGGGTTCCGCCCAATCTGGAGGAAGCCAGGCGAACGTCTTCCGTCCCCTCGCCTGTCTGAGGCGCGTCAGAAGCGCCCCGGAATGGCGTAGGCAATCCGTCGCTCGTCCAAGTCCATGCTGCGGATATGCCCCATCCAGATATCTTCGATCGTGCGCGCGATGTCCCGCCGCGCGACCCAGCCAATATCAGCCGCCACCCGGCTGCAATTCAGGATCACTTTCTGCACGTCGATCTTCCGGCTCGGAATGTGCTTCACCCTGAGCTTCCGACCGGTGACCTCTTCCACGAGTTCCAGGATGTCGGTGAGCGAATGGCCGACGCCGGACCCCACGTTCCAGATGCGATCGTTGAAACACGTATCACGGCAAGCGGCCCATATCGCTTCGGCGACATCGTCCGCATCGACGTAGTCCCTGACCGACGTGCCATCGCCATACATGTTGAACTCTGTGCCCGTCACAAGGCTGCGGATGGCGGCAGACACAACGCCCTGGGCCGCGCTCTGATGATGACGGCCAATGGGGTTCGAAACACGAAGGATGTTGTAGTTCAGCCCGTAGGTGCGACCAGCGAACTGAACGGACTCCTCGATCATGTGCTTGCCCATGCCATAGGCGGAAATGGGCATGCTCGGCTGGTCTTCATCGACCGGGTGGACCTGCGGATTGCCGTAGATCGTCCCCCCCGATGAGACGAAGATCCGCTTGGCCGTCGGGTTGACGGAGGCGAATCTGAGCATGAACTCCGACACGGGTGCGACGACCTGCGGAATCTCCAGCCATGGCCGATCGGCGAATGTCGCGGGCGTGGATCCCGTCGCGAGATAGACGATCACGCTCGCATCGGAAACGATATCCTCCGCATATCGCCCGCCGAACTCCTCGGAGCTGACGAAGCGTTCCCCCGCCATCGCATATTCCCTGGCGCGAGCAACGTTTCGCGTGACGATGATGCTCTCCTCGCCTCTTGCCACGAGGAGATCACGAAAATGTCGACCAAGAAAACCCGAACCACCGATAATAAGGATCATCTATCTCTTCTTCGTCCAGGTGAACACCCAATGCCCTAGCACGTTCTTGGAAAGCTCGATGCACTTATCGCGCCACCCTATCCGGTGTTGCTAGCCCATGGCACCATAATATTGCGTGCGTGTGATCGAGGTCACTCCCAATGCGGGCGGTGGCGGCAAGAGCGCAGGCTGACTGTCTCAAGAAGCAATACGCAGATTGAGTTGACCTAGCCGGCCGGGTCAGCCATCCGATCGGCTCTTGCTGTTGTATAGAGAGTGAGGACGCGAGTCTTCGCCGCGATCGTTCTGTTCCCAGCTTTCGAACATCCGGCTCCCCTGATCGCAATGGCGCCCGCTGTCCTAGTTTGACACACGATCGTGTCGCGCCGAGATCAGCAGCAGCGCGCCCCGATCGTCGCGGCCGGATTGCGACCCAGAATCCAGGTCCGACACCGCCACCAGACCGCGGATCGTGGCGACTGATTGAACTGGACAGACTTTTAGCGCTGACGAAGTTCTTCTTGAATGTGCCGCCAGCGCGATGATACCGCTTCCCACGGAGACATGGTCCTGTCTTGTCCATGGAAATGAGCGCTCCAACACTACTGTGACCTTGGTCTGGGCATCAATTCTGATAGTGAAGGCACGACTATGGTCAGTTGAGGGGAGTTCCGACACGCTCGGTGGTGGCAACATGTCGACAGCACGACGCCTGCCGAAGGCTGGACCGACGGTTCGGGTCCATGCCATTCGCGTCGTGCCGTGGCCGCGCCGAACCGATGCCGCCAGGGGTGGTTCCGACGAGGCAGCCAAGGCCTTTGGTGCGCGACTGATGTAGATGAAGCTCTTGCGACAACTCGGATACGGAGGCGGTGCGGCTTACTGGATTGGCGCGTCGCTGAAGCAACAATATCGAAGGAAAGACATTGGGCGTGTTCATGCAGACCATTGAGCCATTATCGAACTCGGTATCATTGCCCTTGATGACGCTACACTGATCGTTGATTGGGCCTACGAACGCAAATCGTGCCGAACGGATTGGCCGAAGAGGACTTCATGAATCGTTCGACCTTCAAGTTCCCCCATCCTGAACAGGTGATGCCATTTGATGGCGAACGGTATACATCAGGAATTGAAGGCACCATTCAGCGCGAACACTATCATCGTTACCTTTTCGCTCTGCGCTACTGTGCCGATTTTAACGTTCTGGACGTTGCTAGTGGGGAAGGCTATGGCAGCTTTCTGCTGGGACAGGTCGCACGAAGTGTAATCGGCGTCGACATCGACCAGAAGACCGTCGATTTCGCCAACAAGAATTATATCTCCGAGCGCGTGAGTTACCGGCGGGGCGATGCCACCAAGCTTCCGATCGATGACCACTCCGTCGATGTCGTCGTCAGCTTCGAGACGATCGAGCACTTTGCGGGCCAGTCGGAGTTCATCGCCGAGATCGATCGTGTCCTTCGGCCGGGCGGCATCGTCATCATGTCCTCGCCCAACCGGGAGATCTACTCGGATGCTCAGGACTACCAGAACCCCTTCCATGTTCACGAACTGAACAGGCAGGAATTCGTCGACCTGCTGTCGACCCGCTTTCCGCATGTCCGTCTGTTCGAGCAGGCTGCCGTCATCGGCTCTGTTATCTTGCCGCCTCCCGGAGAGCAGGCCGGCGGCGTGGAAGGCTACACCACACGTGACGGCCAGTTGTTTGAGCGGGTCGCCGGCGTGCCGCAAGCGCCCTATTTCCTTGCTCTCGCGGCGCGCGTCCCGATTCCTCCCGCATCTCCCAGCGTCCTCCACGCCGACTTCTACCGGGAGCAGATCGACAGGCGCCTGGCCGAGGCCGAACAGTCCCGCCAGAACATGGCGATTATCGAAGCCTCCCTGCGAGCGGATCTGGCCGAGGCCGAACAGTCCCGCCAGAACATGGCAATTATCGAGGCCTCCCTGCGAGCGAATCTGGCGGAGGAGCAGGCGACGGCCACACGGATACGGGCAGAACTCGCTGCCGCGCAGGACACGCTCACGCAGACAAGAGCGAAACTCGATGTCGAACAAGCGACAATCGCGCGGCTACACGCTCAGCACGCTCTTGCCTTGGCAGACCTTGATTCAGATCTGCGGACCGAATTCCAGGAACAATCGCTCCGGCTGTTCACAAGAATGCAGTCGGCCGCCGGCGCCAAGCTTCCGCGTGAACTGGATGGTATTAGCCGTTTGATCATCAAGCGGAAACGGCGTCTGGCCCGGACCTACCGTCTCATCCTGTCGTCGCATCTCTTCGACGCCGAATGGTATCTTGCGACCTATCCCGATGTGGCCGCCCTGCAGCTAGACCCGATCCTGCATTATCTGGGTCTCGGTGCAGCCGAGGCGCGAAATCCCGGGCCGATCTTCGACACCAAGCAGTACCTGCTGGCCAATCCCGACGTTGCAGCGTCGACCATGAACCCGCTGTTTCACTTTCTCAGACATGGCCTCAGCGAAGGCCGCCGCCTGCGAAGCGCAGGCCCCCATGTCGATGCCGCCTTTGTCCGGCCGTTCTATGCGGCCGCCGGACAGATCGGCAATCCCATTCGTATCTGGCGAAAGCTGTCAGAGAACGGGGCTGCGCCTCCCGCCACCATCGCAGAGGCGAAACAGATGGCCGCGGAAGTCCGCGTCAGTCCGTATTTCGACGCCGATTTCTACGGCCGCCGGTTGCCGAGCGATATGGACGCGGCGCTGCATTATGTCATCGTTGGCGAAAACCTGGGCTGGGCACCCTCGGATTCCTTCGATCCCAAGTTCTATTTCGAACGATATCCGGACCTGAAGGTGGCAAAAGTCACCCCACTCCTGCACTTCCAGAATTATGGACGAGCCGAAGGCCGCCGCGGCGTGCAATCGACGCGGCGGCTCAGCTTCGCGCCGTTGCAGGACGAGCGGCAGCCGATCCTGGTCATATGCCACGAAGCATCTCGGACCGGCGCGCCGATCCTGGGGTGGAACCTCGTTCGCGATCTGCGCAAGAAGCATCCGGTCATCACGTTGCTCATGCGTGGCGGCGCCTTGCAGGACGATTTCGCCGCCGAAAGCGATCTGGTTGTCGGACCTTTGACGGAAGAGGAATGGCATCCCGCCGAATTCGCATTCCTCGCAGAGCGCATCGCCCAAGCCTACAAGCCCCTCTACGCCGTCGCCAACAGCATCGTGACAAGCCCCTTGGTGCCCCCTTTCGCCGCCTTGGGCGTCCCCTCGGTCGCGCTCGTGCATGAATTTGCGTCCTATACACGCCCGCTCAGCTGGATGCGCCCCGCCCTTGACTGGGCGGCGCACATCGTATTTCCCGCGCATGTCGTGGCGAAGTCCGCCTACGAGAACTTCCCGGGTTTCGAGATGCGTCGCGGCGTCCACGTTCTCGCCCAAGGGCGCCAGCTCGTGCCGGACGGGACATCCGAGGCAGAGGGCGAGGCCGAACCCGATATCGGCGAAGTGATGCGATCGGCGGACGAGGCGGACACGTTCATCGTCCTCGGCGCCGGATACGTTCACATTCGGAAGGGTGTCGACCTGTTTCTTTCGGTCGCTGCCGCTGCACGACGGCACGCACCAGGTGTTCGCTTCAAGTTCATCTGGGTGGGCGATGGCTACAAGCCGGATGAGGATGCTTCCTATTCGGTCTATCTCCGCGAGCAGATCAACAAATCGGGCCTGGACGACTCCGTCGTTTTCCTCGATCACGTTTCAGAGTTTGAACCGGCCTATCGGACGGCGGACGTCTTTTTCATGTCGTCACGGCTCGATCCGCAGCCCAATGTGGGTATCGACGCGATCACACTTGGGCTTCCGACGATTTGCTTCGAGGGCGCCAGCGGCACGGGCGAGGTTCTTGCCAGCGATCCCGAAACACGCGCCTTGGTGGTCCCACATCTCGACGTGGAAGCCGCCGCTCAGGCGATTTGCCAGCTCGCGACCGATCCGGCCTTGCTGCAGACCATGAGGCGCGCGGTTCAACGCGTGGGCCGCAGCGCCTTCAATGGTGAGGTCTACGCAACCAAGATAGATACATGGGGTCGCGAGGCTGCCGCCGCTTTGTCTGCCGCTGATTTGGAAACCCTGCTCAAATCCGGCGCGGTCGAACCTGAACTCGCGCTGCCACGGCGTGCGGCACTGCCTCTGCCTGAGTCGGCATCTGTCGAACAGATCGTTCTTGTGCAGTCGACCGTTGTCGGCCTGAGCCCGGATCAGCACAGGAACGCCTATTTCCGCCGCGCGATACCGGGCTTCCATCCGCAGGCTTACGCTGTCGACCATATTGAGGATTGCGGTCCCGGCGGACAGGATCCGACTGCACACTGGATCAGGCAAGGCCGCCCGAAGGGCTCCTGGCTGCATCCGGTGTTTTCGCCTGATAACAAGCCGGCCAAGGTGACACAACCGCTCCGCGTCGCTCTGCACGCGCACTTCCACTATACCGATCATGCCGGCGAGTTGGCCCTGAGACTGAACGGGAATGGTACCCCATGCGACTTGTTCATCTCCACTGACACGGAAGCCAAGGCGCAGTATTTGCAGCGCGCCTTCTCCGAGCATGATGGTGCGGTGACAATTCGCGTCATGCCTAACCTCGGTCGCGATATCGGCCCAATGCTGACCGGCTTCCGCGAGGAAATCGCCTCCGGGGCCTACGATCTCTGGGGTCATGTCCACGGCAAGAAGAGCGCTTCGACTGCCTCTGCTGATGCGGACCTCGGCGACATCTGGCGGACGTTTGCCTGGGACAATCTGATCGGCCGGGAATTTCCCATGCTCGACGTGGCGGCGTCCGCTTTCGCCGCCAACCCGGATCTCGGGCTCGCTTTCGCCGAGGACCCCCATCTGGTCGGATGGGATGGCAATCGCCGGAATGCCGAAGCGCTCGCCGAACGGATGGGGCTCTCGTCCGAATTCCCGGAGTTCTTCGATTTCCCGCTCGGCACCATGTTCTGGTTCCGGCCAGAGGCCCTGCGTCCGTTGTTCGATCTCGATCTAGCCTGGGAAGACTATCCCAAGGAGCCGGTGCCCTATGATGGCAGCCTGCTGCATGCGATCGAGCGCATCGTGCCCTTCGTCACGGCGTCGCAATCCTACAGCATTGCGGGCCTGCGCGCGCCCGGCTCGACCTGGTAGCAAATGCACACTGGAACTCGACCGACTACGGCCTTGAACGAACCGCGATGGGCCATGCCTTAGCTCGAGGTCCGCTCCAGTCGGGCGCAATTGCGACCACGGAACCTATTTGCACGCATCGGTCTCCGCGGCCCCTTTGGGCCAGAATCTCGCGCGTAATGTTCTTTGAGCCGTATCGGCCAGCCGACCCAAATGCCGCGACCAGACAATGGCGAGATGATTGCTGGGGATCAGTAGCGCCGCGCTACCGATAGAGGCCAAGACGAGAAACACCGTTGCGAGAAGATAGGCCGAAAGAGACCCTGGATAGCTTGCCTGAACGAATCTCATGATGGGAACGCCTATCACCACGAGAGTCACTGTGTGCATCAGATAGATCGGGAAGGACCAATCTCCAAGCCGTCGACTAAGAGGCGCCGATAGCAATTTCCGAGTCGCTGGCGTGGCGATGACGCCAAAGGACAGCAGCATCGCCCCGAACAGCAGTTGGAAATTGAAGTCGAGGGGCGGCACCATTGAAATGGCAATCCCGACCATGATCGCGATTGGTCCAAGCTTCGCGACAACGGGCCGATCGAAACAGCCATTGCAGTAGAGCCTGCAGAGCATCACACCTGCAACAAAGAGCGTGTAAACGCTCTCCATGTACAAGAATAATGCGAAGATCGACGCGTAGGCCGGCCAGGTCAAGGAGCGCTTCCAACCAGCCAAGAGAACAGCGATTACGAGAAATGAACCAGCAAACTCGATAGGAATCGTCCAAAGAGGGCCGATGTAGCTCGTCGAGTAGGAGTAAGAAAAGAAACTCTCGAACAGCGAAGCACGAAGCAGATGTTCGATTGTCGGTCGAAATTCGAACATTCCGTCAAACTTTCGCGGCAAGGCGGAGATATCGACAATTCCGGCGACAAGGAAAGCATGCATGATTGCGCACGCAACAAAGATTGGCACCGCAAGCCTCACATAGCGCCCCGCCGCTATCCGAACCAGGGATGCACCACTGCCGGTCGTTTGAAACGCTATACTCAGTGCGAAGCCTGAAACGAGGAAGAATATCCCGACTGCGAGGCCGCCATTAAATGGCGGCAAGGCCACCAAAACGACTGCAAATCGCTCGCTGAACGGGAACCCGCCGCAATAAACGTGATAGAGCACAACCACAACGGCGGCCCATCCCCGCATCCCATCTAAGAACCCGATTCTGTCGTCAGATGACAAGCCTCTTCCAATCTCCGACTTCTCTGCGGTCAGGTTTTGTGCACCGCCGTCGCGACTTCGCCAAGTGCGACGCGACAGATCGCGAAGTGATGCCAGCATGAGCGAATACCATTCGCAACCTTGCGTGGAAATATGAAATATCGGCCCGATATAGATGGCCTTCGTGGCCTTGCGATTGCTTTCGTCGTCGTCTTTCATTTATTTCCACAACAGGCACCGGGCGGATTTATTGGCGTAGACGTCTTCTTTGTAATTTCAGGATTTCTTATTACGAGCATAATATTTAACGAAATCGTCCGCAATGTATTCGACATTTATATTTTCTACTGGCGGCGCATTCGGAGAATATTCCCAGCACTGATCCTTGTGCTCTTGACCACGCTCCTTATTGGATGGCTTGCTCTCTGGCCGAAGGATTTCCAGAATCTTGCCCAAGCGACTATATTCTCATCTATATTCGTTCAGAATTTATCGCTTTGGCGTGAATCTGGGTATTTCGACACTGCTTCCGAGACCAAGCCGCTCATGCACCTATGGTCTTTATCTATTGAGGAACAGTTTTATCTAATCTATCCGGCACTATTGATCTTGGCAAATCGATTTAAGGTAAGTCCAGGCATGGCGATTGGTGCTCTGGCACTCATCTCGTTCGGCCTGAATGTCACCATGATCGATAGCGACCCGGTCGGCGCATTCTTCTTGCCACAGACGCGATTCTGGGAATTGCTGGCGGGTGGCTGGCTTGCAGTACGCGCCTTATCTCAGCCCAAGGACGCCCTGTCGCGCTTTGGCAATGCGCGGTCAAAGCAATGGCTCAGCCTGGCCGCCTCACTCGTCGGGCTCGGCGGCATAGTGGGCTCTGGCTTCTGCCTGGCCAGCAACATGGCGTTTCCCGGGTGGTGGGCGCTACTGCCAGTCGCCAGCACCGTGCTGGTGCTCTCTGCCGGCCCGTCCAACTTCTTCAACAGGCACATCCTGGCAAACCGCGGGATGATCTGGCTCGGGCTGATCAGCTATCCGCTCTATCTCTGGCACTGGCCGCTATTGTCCTTGGCGCGCATAGTCGAGGCGGGACCGCTTTCCCCTGCTACGCGTGTCGCCATCGCTGGGCTATCCGTTCTGCTCGCCTGGATCACCTACCGTCTGATCGAGCGTCCTCTACGAACCACGCGCTCTCCAGCACGGCCAGCCTTCGTCTCAATGGCAATGATGGCGCTTGTAGCAACCGCGGCCTCCATCGTGTTCAGCACGAACGGGGCGGCCTTTCGATTGCCCCCGGATTTAAGGCCGATCGCGACATACAAGTATGACTATACGAAGGATGCCAGGGTCGAATGCTGGATGAGGGCCGGCCAGAAGAATGACTTCGCCCCATCCTGCACCGATGCCTTGAAGCCCGATGACAGAAATCGGCCCAGAGTCCTGGTCTGGGGAGACTCACACGCCGCAAGGCTCTTTCCCGGACTGCTCCTGCGGTTTGGCGAGCAAGCGGAAATGGCGCCCCTGAATCGAGATGGCTGCGCCCCAATCCTTGGAATTGGTTATGACAATTGCAGGAACGGCAATGAATACATTATCTCACTGATCGAACAATACAAACCAGACACCGTTATAATGTTCGCCGTCTGGAATGTTTACAATGAAAACTGGAACGACCAGCTTCACAACGATAGATTCTATTCTGAACTTAAGGCTACCATCCGAGCTATCAGGGCCGCTGGAGTAGAAGATATCCTTCTCGTCGGACCGAACCCGCAATGGCTTGGTGCACTACCGGACACTGTCCTGAAATATGCGTGGGACAATGACGAAGTTCCGCCGCCTCTTTATATGAGCTATGGGCTCAACCCTGTGATCAGAACCGTTGATCTCAAAATGAAGGAGTTCGTAGCATCGATGAGCGTGGAGTATTTCTCTCTCGTTGACCTCTTGTGCAATCCCCAAGGCTGCCAGACGCGGGCCACGTCGGAGCCGGCGAGTTTCATGTCATGGGACTACGGGCATTTGACGACTGAAGGCGCGCTCTATGTTGCCAGTCGGTTGCCACAGCGGTTCTTCGAAGCACGTGAACGAGCGCAGATAGGCACCAGCGGGAGCGTCGGACAAAGGAACTGACGTGCGAGGCAGCGCGGTCCCTGACTGCCTCTCATGATCAATTCAAGCATGGACGGCATAGAGCAGCCGAGCGCGCACGACCCAAAAAGGCGCAGGAGGAGCCAAAGCGCCCCCCCTCGACGACCGCCCCTCAATATTCCGCAATTCCTTGCTTCGTCGCATGCACGGGCTGGGGCATTGCCTCACCCCCGCATCCGCTCCCTACTCCAGCACGATCGCCGGTTTCATGCCGGCGAGCTTGGCGAGCTGGGCGACGCGGCGGCCGAGACGGGTGCCGGCGAGGATGGCGCGGTCTTCCGGCAGGACCAGCGTCAGCTGGTCGCCGCGGGCCTCGATCCGGGTTTGCGGGATGATGCCGCCCATCGCGCCCGAGACCAGGAAGGCGACGCGGAAGGCGGCGCCGAGCGCGCGGGCGCGCTCCATCAGCCGTGTCGAGGCCAGTTCGCGGATGCGCGAGGAAATGTGCTCGTCGGCCAGCCCCTCATGGCGATAATAGGTGGCGAGCGCGAGATAGGCGCGGCCGGGATGGTCGATGCCGACAAAGGCGCCGTGCGAGATCAGGTTGAGGCTCTGCTCGCCGCGATAATCGGGATGGCCACGCCAGCCAATATCAGCGAGCAGGCAGGCGGCGATGCGCAGGCGCGCCTCGTCATCGCTCTCCTCATAGCCCATGGCGCTCATGGCCTGCGCCGTCCAGGGCCCGAGTTCGCGGGCGTGCACGGGCGAGCGCGAGCGCAGGATCGCCAGCTCTTCCGAGGCCGCGATCAGCGGGTCGATTGCCCGGGTTTCCGCGTCGAGCAGGTCATAGAGCAGGCCTTCGCGCACGCCGAGCGCCGAGAGGATGATCTCCGACGGCTTCATGGCGCGGATCACCTGCTCCAGCACGATCGCGCCATAGGGCAGCAGGTTGCGGCGGCTCTTCGAGACCGCCTCTATCGAATCGAGCGATTCGGCATCGCGTCGTGCGACCATGCGGCAGAAATCGAGCGCCTCGTCGGCCGGAATGGCATATTCGTGCATGATATGCAGCGGATAGCCCTTCTGCCGCATGTGCAGGCGGGCGAGCGAGCGCCAGGTGCCGCCAATGGCATAGAAGGGCCGTCCCTGCCCTTTGGGCAGCACGGTCGAGCGCGTCAGCGCCTCGGCGGCGATCGCCGCCGCCTTCTTCAGCGTCTTCTCGGATGCTTCCTCGAGCCGCAGGCCGCCGAGCGGGAAGGTCTCGCCGATGCCGACTTCCTGGCCGACAATGTCGACGACCTCGAGGCTGCCGCCGCCGAGATCGCCGGCAATGCCGTTCGGCTTGTGGATGCCGGAGAGCACGCCCATGGCCGAGAGCCGCGCCTCCTCGCGTCCGCTCAGCAGCGAGACGGGCGCGCCGGTGATCGTCTCGACCTCGTCGAGGAAGCTCGGGCCGTTGGTCGCCTCGCGCGCCGCCGCCGTCGCGAGCACATGGATGGTCTTGACCCGCATCTGCCCGCACAGGCCGACGAAGCGGCGGATGGCGGCGAGCGCCGCCTGGACGGCGTCTTCATTGAGGCGGCCCGTGGTCGCCACGCCGCGGCCGAGCCCGGCCAGTTCCTTCTCGTTGAAGAGCGGCATGGGCGAGCGGCTCATGCGCTCATAGACGACGAGGCGGACCGAGTTCGATCCGATATCGATGATCGCCACGGGACCCGAGCCGTTGAGACGGCCGGGGGCATGCTCTTCGCCTTCAGTCATGGACACCACGATCGGCTGAACAGATTCGGCGCTCGGCTCAATGCTTGCTGGAACGGTTGCCGATCGAGCGCGGCGAGTTCGTCTTGAGAGATTTTCCACGCCCTGAGAGACTCGGATTTGTCATGAAATACTGATGGGCGTTGAAGACTTCTTCGCCCTTGCGCGGAACGATCCGCCGTGACGAGCCATCCGAGAGGATTTCCCAACTTTGCTGGTTGTCCTTCAGGTTCGCGACCATGATCTGGTCGAGCACTTGTTCGTGCACGGTCGGATTCAGCATCGGGATCATCGCTTCGACACGACGATCGAGGTTGCGGGGCATCATGTCCGCAGAGCCGATATAAACAATCGCCTCCGGAGAGGGCAAGCCGTGCCCATTGCCGAAGCAGAGAATGCGGGCATGTTCGAGGAACCTACCCACAATTGATTTGACGCGAATGCGCTCGGAAAGCCCGGGAATGCCCGGTCGCAGGCAGCATATGCCGCGCACGACGATCTCGATGTCGACGCCCGCCCGGCTCGCATCATAGAGCGCGTCGATGATCTGCGCGTCGACCAGCGAGTTCATCTTCATCCAGATCGCGCCGGGCCGGCCGGCCTTCACATGGTCGATCTCGGCATAGATCAGGTCGAGAATGCGCTTCCTGAGGAAATGCGGCGAGGTGGAAAGCCGCTCGATCTCGGCCGGCTCCGAATAGCCGGTGATGTAGTTGAAGATCCGCGCGACATCGCGGGCGATCGCCGGATCGTCGGAGAAATAGGAGAGATCGGTATAAACGCGCGCCGTGATCGGATGGTAGTTGCCGGTGCCGATATGGACATAGCTGCGCAGGGCACCACCCTCGCGCCGGACGACTAGCGAGAGCTTGGCATGCGTCTTGAGCTCGATGAAGCCATAGACGACCTGCACGCCGGCGCGCTCCAGATCGCGCGCCCATTTGATGTTCGCCTCTTCGTCGAAGCGCGCCTTGAGCTCGACCAGCGCGGTGACGGACTTGCCGGATTCGGCCGCCTCGGCCAGCGCCTTGACGATGGGGCTGTCCTTGGAGGTGCGGTAGAGCGTCTGCTTGATCGCGACGACGTCGGGATCGAGCGCCGCCTGCCGCAGATATTGCACCACCACGTCGAACGTCTCGTAGGGATGGTGGACGATCAGGTCTTTCTGGCGGATGGCTGCGAAGCAATCGCCCCCATGCTCACGGATGCGTTCGGGAAATCGGGCTTGATAGGGCGGGAACTTCAGTCCCGGCCGATCAATCCCCACCAGTTGCGAAAGGTCGTTCAGGGCCAGCATGCCCTCGACGAGGAAGATCTCCTCCGGCAGCACGGCCAGCGCGCCGGCGACGAAGCTGCGCAGGCTGTCCGGCGTCGCCGATTCGATCTCGAGGCGGATCACTTCGCCGCGGCGCCGCCGCTTCAGGGCCGATTCGAAGACGCGGACCAGATCCTCCGCCTCCTCCTCGAACTCGATATCGGAATCGCGAATGATGCGGAAAGCGCCCTGCCCCTGGACCTGATAGCTCGGGAACAGCCGGCCGGTGAAGAGCGAGACGGTCTGCTCCAGGCTGATGTAGCGATCCGCGCCCGGCTCCGACGGCAGCTTGATGAAGCGGTCGAGCGTCATGGGAATGCGCAGCAGCGCCGTCATCTGGGCGCCGGTCGTGGGCCGCGACAGCTGCAGCACCAGCGAGAAACCGAGATTGGGGATGAAGGGAAACGGATGCGCCGGATCGATCGCCAGCGGCGTCAGCACCGGGAAGATCGAATCGAGGAAATAGGTCTCGAGCCAGCTGCGATCCTGCTCGTTGAGATCAGCCGGATCGGTCGCGACGATGCCGCTCGCCGCCAGCTCGCCGCGCAGCTCCTTCCAGCGCGATTGCTGGTCGCTGGCGAGCTTGGAGACCTCCTCGTTGACGCGCACGAGCTGTTCGCTCGGCGTCAGCCCGTCATCGGATGTGAGGCCCAGGCCCTCGCGCTGCTGGCCGCGCAGGCCGGCGACGCGCACCATGAAGAACTCGTCGAGATTATTGGCCGAGATCGAGAGGAAGCGCAGCCGCTCCAGCAGCGGATGATTGCCGTTGCCGGCCTCTTCCAGCACGCGCCGGTTGAACTGGAGCCACGACAACTCGCGATTAATGAAACGCTCCGGGCTGTGGCGCAGGCGATTGGCATCCTTCTCGGCAGCATTGGCGACAGCGAGCGCCGCTTGAGCCTCCGGGTTATTCTGATCCATCGCATCCTTCCAACGTCGGGCCGCATCGTCACGAAGCATATACCCGAATTGTAACGGTTTTGAGCAGACTTGGGGAGCATTGCGGATTTGGCGGGCCGCTTTCCCGGCATTTCGATCGCTTGGGCAGCGCGCCGCTCACCGAACCTCAGTCGAGATCCGATTCCGGCGCCTCGCCCAGCTCGCGGGCCAGCACGTTCGCCGCCAATTGCCGCGTGATCGGGCGGCCGGCGGCCAGCGCCTCCTGGTCGAGCAGGGCGACGAGGCGGTTCGCCGATTCGAGCGAGCGATCCATGCGGCGGCGGATGAAATCGACGAGCGGCGGATCGACCGCGATCTGGCGATCGGCGAAGAGCTTGACGATGACGCGCGCCAGGAGCTCGTCATCGGGCTCCTGCAACACGACCGGCACGGCCGCGCGCAACCGCGAGGCGAGGTCCGGCAGGCTGAAGCCGAGCGCGGCCGGGCTCTCGCGGCTGGTCAGCAGCGCATGGGCCTCGCGCTCGCGCACCAAGTTGAGAAAATGGAACAGCGCCGCCTGGTCGACGGGCCCGGCGTGAAGATCCTCCACCAGCACGCGGCCCGAGGCGAAGAGCGCGTCGAAATCGGCGCGGCCAAGATCGCGCGCCGCGATTTCGCTCGCGCCGCTCGCCTCGCGCCAGATCTGGCCGAGATGGGTCTTGCCGGACCCGACCGGCCCGATCAGCAGCGCGACGCGGTTCGGCCAGTCGGGGAAACGGTCGATCAGGTGCACCGCCGCCTCATTGGCGCTGCCGACCAGGAAATCCGCCCGCGTCAGCGCCGCCATATGCGGCAGCGTGAGCGCCAACTGGCGCGCCGGGCTATTCCTCGTCGTCGACAATGCCATCCCCGCGATAGATCGGGCTGGTGAGATAGCGCGCGAGCGCGAAGCGCATCAAGACCGCGATCGCCGCCGTCGCCGGCACCGCGATCAACAGGCCGACAAAGCCGAACAGGACACCGAAGGCGAACAGCCCGAACATCAGCCAGACCGGATGCAGCCCGACGCTGCGCCCGACCAGGCGCGGCTGCAGGATATTGCCCTCGAAGAATTGGCCGATGGCGAAAATGGCCACCACCACCGCCACCCATGGCCATTCCGGCCAGAACTGCACCACCGCCACGCCGACAGAGACGACGAAGCCGAGCGTCGAGCCGACATAGGGAATGAAGCTCAGCATGCCGGCGCCGAAGCCGATCAACAGGCCGAAATTGAGCCCGATGGCGGCGAGCGCCACGGCGTAGAACGTGCCGAGGATGATGCAGAGCAGGCCCTGCCCGCGCACGAAGCCGGCAACCGCCGTATCGACGTCGCGCGCGATCTGGCGAACATCCTCCAGCGAATCGCGCGGCAGCCAGCTGTCGATGCGCGCGATCATGCGGTCCCAGTCGACCAGCAGATAGAAGGCAACGACGGGCGTGACGACCAGGAGCGACATCACGTCGATCAGCGCCGAGCCGCCGCTCCAGATCGATTGCAGCAGGCTGGTGAGCCAGCTCGCGCCCTGCGTCATGAACTGCCCCATCGAGCTCTTGAGCTGGTCGGGATCGATCCGCACCAATTGGCCGAGCCGGGTATCGAGCAGGTTGGTCGCGAGCCCCTGCAATTGCTGCGCATAGCTCGGGATGCGCTCGATGAAGCCCGCGAGCTGATTGGCCAGGATCGGCACGAACAGCACGAAGAGCAGCACCAGGAACACGATGAAGATGACGAGGATCACCAGCGAGGCCGCCAGCCGCGAAAGCCCGCGCCGCTCGAACCAGTCGGCGACGGGATCGAGGCCGTAGGCGACCGCCATGCCGGCGATGAACGGCAGCAGCACGCCGCGGAAAACGAACAGGAAGAGCAGGAAGATGGCCAGCGTCCCCAGCCAGAAACCGATATGACGCTGCAGGCTCATCGTCGCGCGCTCCGTTCCCGACCTCTCGCGGCTCGCCGGCCGAGCACGCATACCATGCTCCAGATAGGGCCTCGGCCGGAGGGGGGTCAAGCGCGCGGCGTCGCGGCAAGCCGGCCCTTCCCGGCGAATATCGGTTGACGGCGGCCACCGTCTCGTGATCCTCCCTCGGCAACGCAAGCTGGACCGATCGATGACCGACAAACCCGCCGCCCGAAACAGCCTCAGCTATGCCGATGCGGGGGTCGATATCGACGCCGGCAACCGGCTCGTCGATTTGATCAAGCCGCTCGTCAAGGCGACCCGCCGTCCCGGCGCGGATGCCGAGATCGGCGGCTTTGGCGGCGTGTTCGATCCCCGCGCCGCCGGCTACACCGATCCCCTCCTCGTCGCCGCCAATGACGGCGTCGGCACCAAGCTCAAGGTCGCGATCGATACCGGCATCCACGACACGGTCGGCATCGACCTGGTCGCCATGTGCGTCAACGATCTCGTGGTGCAGGGCGCCGAGCCGCTCTTCTTCCTCGATTATTTCGCGACCGGAAAGCTCGAGCCCGTCGAGGCCGCGACCGTCGTCGCCGGCATCGCCGAGGGCTGCCGGCAGGCCGGCGCCGCGCTGATCGGCGGCGAGACGGCCGAGATGCCCGGCCTCTACAAGGCGGGCGATTATGATCTCGCGGGCTTCGCCGTCGGCGCGGTCGAGCGCACCGGCCTGCTGCCGCGCGCCGATATCGCCGAGGGCGACGTGCTGCTCGGCCTCGCCTCCTCGGGCGTCCATTCGAACGGCTTCTCGCTGGTGCGCCGCATCGTCGAGATCTCCGGCCTCGCCTTCGAGGCGCCCGCCCCCTTCGCGCCGGAGCTCTCGCTCGGCCGCGCCCTGCTGGCGCCGACGCGGATCTATGTGAAGCCGATGCTGGCGGCGATCCGCGAGACCGGCGGCGTCAAGGCGATGGCGCACATCACCGGCGGCGGCTTCATCGACAACATCCCCCGCGTGCTCCCCGACCATCTCGCCGCCGCGATCGATCTCGACGCGGTCATCGTGCCGCCGGTGTTCGGCTGGCTGGCGCGGACGGGCGGCGTCGAGACGCGCGAAATGCTGCGCACCTTCAATTGCGGCGTCGGCATGATTGTGGTCGTGGCGCCCGACGCCGTCGACGCGGTCTCCTCGGTGCTGGCCGAGCAGGGTGAGAGCGTGATGCGCCTCGGCAGCCTCACCGCCCGCGACGGCGAGGGCGTGGTCTTCAGCGGGACGCTGGCGCTGTGACGACCATCCGCAAGCGCGTCGCGATCCTGATTTCCGGCCGCGGCAGCAACATGACCGCGCTGATCGAGGCGGCGCGCGACCCGGCCTATCCGGCCGAGATCGCGCTGGTCCTCTCCAACCGGGCCGATGCGGTCGGCCTGGAACGCGCCCGCCGCGCCGGCATCCGCACCACCGTGGTCGACCATCGCGCCTATCCGAACCGCGCCGCCTTCGATGCCGCCGTCAATGCGCGGCTCGGCGTCGAGGGCATCGACATCGTCTGCCTCGCCGGCTTCATGCGCATCCTGACGGCGGATTTCGTCAGCGCCTGGCACGACCGGATGATCAACATCCATCCCTCGCTGCTGCCGCTCTTTCCGGGCCTCCACACGCATGAGCGCGCGATCGAGGCCGGCATGCGGCTGACCGGCTGCACGGTGCATTTCGTGCGGGCGGAAATGGATTCGGGCCCGATCATCGGCCAGGCGGCGGTTCCCATCGCCTTTGACGACACGCCCGACACGCTGGCGCGCCGGGTCCTCGCGGCCGAGCATCAGCTCTATCCGCTGGCGCTCGCCCTCGTCGCCGGCGAGCTCGTCCACGTCCGCGACGAACGCCTCGTGGTGCACTCCGCCCTGCCCCTCGACATGTCCGACATGCTCGTCGCCCCCGCCATCGAAGGCTGAGGCGGCCAAGACCTTTTCCGTCGCCAGACACGTGGCGACCGCCCTTCCTTGGTCAACCTATCGGAACGGCACGCCCCTCCCTCTCCTCCGGGCGGAGCAGCCTTCCTTCGCCTCCCGCCGCGCCTGAGCGCCGCCTTCCCTTCTCCGGGGAGGGGGAGCGCCGGGGCCGTGTGCGGGGTTTCCGGATGCGATCCGGCTCGAATACCACCCCACGCCCGGCGAGGCCCCCTCTCCAACTCTCCCCCACGAGCGGGGAGAGAGCTTGCCGTGCGTGCCGTCGCCGCCCAAAACGCTATCCCGGCATGCCGTCGACGCTCGGGACGTCTTCCAGATGCGCGTCCCATTCCGCGCGGCTGGAACAGCAGATATGGGCGTCGGGGCGGATGTCGATCGCGCTGTCGAGGCTGCCGGCCGGCACCATCAGCCAATTGCCCTTGGCCTGCGGAACCCCGGACCCACATTCGACGCAGAAGCTCCTCGCATGCCGGCTTTCGGGCACCCGATAGGTGCGGATGCTGTCCTCTCCCGAGAGCCAGGCGAGCGTCGCCTGAGACGAGAAGATATTCGCCCCATGCGCCGATCCCGAGCCCTTGCGGCAGCGCGAGCAATGACAGAGGAAAAACCGCTCGAACGGGCCGGTAATCTGGTAGCGAACCGCGCCGCAAAGGCACGATCCGGTGGTCTCGCTGGTTGCAGTCATGCTCGTCCTCGCCGGAAATGATGGTCTCCGGCAGCATGTTATCGCGCGCGGCGGGCGCCGGCAGCAGCCGTCATGCCACAGTCCCGCGCCTTATGCCGCCTGGCGCGCCCAGAAGCTGCGGCCACGATCGGAGGAGAGCGCCGTGCCGGTGCGGGCCAGGGCTGCGAGGATCGCGGCGACCTTCGGCTCGATCCGCCGTCCCTGCCGGAAGGATGCGGCCAGCGTCGCCGCATCGAGCGGACCCGAGGCGCGCGAGAGCACCGCCATGACGGCCGCCGTCTGGTCGTCCGGTCTGGCGCAGGCCTACCTCGCCTCCGCCACGCCGACGCCGCACGCGTTCCAAAGATCGTCGATGAGCGTCGTGGGCGTATCCGGAGTTCGAATGGTCCCGACATGGCGCAGCCACCACCACATGACCATTCGATGCAGCAAGGTGTAATACTCGAGCGCTGCCTTCGGGGCCGGATGGTCGATAGGGCCGTATCCATCCAGGATATGCGGGCTGCTGCCGGGCGCATCATGCTCCGAACAGAACAGGCACTTTGCCAAGTCGGATACCGGATCCGCGGCGCGAGCATTCCCGAAGTCGATCAAGCCGCTGAGCGTGAGCGTTCCATCCTGGTTCTCCACTGCCAAGACGTTGTTGGGATGCAGGTCGTCATGGCAAAATGCTGCGCCCTTGCTGTGCGGCACCACCGCCTCGAATCTCTCCTCGACAGCCTCGCGAAGCCGCTTGGTGAGCATGGCGTCGGCCCCCATGGCCGAGAACCGCTCGAAAGTATGTTCGATCCATCCGCCGACATAGGCGGCGTTGGACGACACCGGCGCAACAATGCCCTGACCATCAAATGAACCATAGGCAGGCATTGCCACCGAATGCAGCGAGCGCAGCAAGCTTCCGATCTGACGGTACATGCTGGCAATGTCAGGATGCTTCAAGAAGCTGCCCGTCGGCATGCCCGGCAGATAGTTGGTCACGGCAAAGCAGAATGGCAGCCTTTGCTTGCTCGTATCGCTCAGGAGCTGACGGCTTATCGGGCCACGGAAGTCGGCCAGTTGGGCTAAAGCAAAGGCGTCCTTGTCTGGCGAACTGAGATAGGGGTCGCCATCCGGATACCCCTTGAGAATGACAGCGAGGCCGGATGCGAATTCGATTTTGTAGATCGGAGATTGGCCGCCAGCCATCTCCTTGATCGCAAGGATGCGACCCAGAGCGAGGGGGCTCAGTGCCTCGGCAATTCGTTCTGTTTCCATGCCACGATCCAACGTGCCAATGTCGTGAAATCGAGATCTGCGTAGGGCGGGTTTACAAGACGCTGCACGGCATCGACCGACTTAACGGCCGACATCTGCCCGCTCCCACCCCTCACACCACGAACTGCCCGCCGCTGGCGTCAATCAGTTCGCCCGTGACCCAGCGTGAATCCGTCGAGGCGAGGAAGGCGATGATGTCGGCGACGTCCTCGGGCTCGCCGACGCGGTCGAAGACCGAGCGCGATTTGGCGATTTCGGCGCCGGCCGGCTGGTCGACCCAGCGGCTCATGTCGGAGCGGATGATGCCGGGCAGGACGGCGTTGACCGTGATGCCGCGCGCGCCAAACTCCTTGGCGAAGGCGCGCGTCATCGCGTTCAGCGCCGCCTTGGTCATGCCGTAGAGCATCACGTCGGGGATCGCCTTCTTCGAGAGGCCGGAGGAGATGTTGATGATGCGGCCCCCATCGGCGATCCGGGGCCCGAGCTTCTGAATCAGAAAGAACGGCGCCTTCAGATTGACTGCGAACAGGCCGTCAAAGGCTTCTTCCGTCGCCTGCGGGCCGCCGGGAAGCTGATGGCCGGCATTGTTGACGAGGATATCGAGCGCACCACCGTCCCCCAGCACCGCTTCGACGCCAGCGGCGAGCGCCTCGACGCCTTCAAGCGTTTCGAGCCGGCCCTCGACCAGAAAGGACGCGCCACCGGCAGCGGCGATTTCATCAGCCAGCGCGCCGGCCGCATCGCGGCTGCGGCCATAGTGAATGCCCACCCGCGCACCGTCGGCGGCGAGCCGCGCTGCGATTGCCCTGCCAATGCCCCGGCTCGCGCCGGTGACGAGCGCAGTCTTTCCTTTCAGGTCTCGCCCCACGGTCCATCTCCCGTTGATTGCGCCCATGCTCGCGCCAGACATGCCAAGGCATGCGCTGGCGCTCGTCATCGGCGCTGACGGAACCACGGAGACGGATCCTGCGCAATTCCGGGCGTAGAGAGCGTTCGGCCGAATGGGCGGATCGCGTGGCTAATGGCCCAGCACGACGGGGAACGCCGGACAGTCAACTGCGGCGCCATCCATCGGTGCATCGGCTTCCGGCGGCGGTGGCGACATGGGTCCGGCACGGCGCACGAAGCGCGCATCGTCCCCGGTCCATCGCGCCGACAGCACGCGCCGCCGCGCACTCGCCGAGTTGTTTCCGCTCGCTCCGTGCAGCGTCAGCCCCTGAAAGACGACGATATCACCCGGCTCCACCGGCCACGATATGACCGGGAAGGCCTCCGGATCGCCATCGATATCGGGCGTCGGCACCCATCGTGGATCATCGCCGTCGCGCAGCGCCCCCGTCGCGAAATGGCGCGGACGATACCACACGCCGGGAGCATGGGAGCCACGGACGAAACGGAGGCTGCGATCGAGCGGCACGCTGTCGACGGCGATCCACATCGTCAGGAAGTCCGGCCCGTCGATCGGGCTGTAGGGCTGATCCTGATGCCAGAGCGTCGGCTTGTCCGTATTCGGTTCCTTGACGAGGATGTGATCCTGCAGAAAATTGATCTTGCGCGACCCGAGCAAGGCGGAGGCGATACGCGAGGCCGGCGATCGCCACACAAAATCGCTCAGCGCCGGGATGCGACGCCAATTGTTGGAATCCTGGAAGAAGCCTCTCTGTGCGGCGTCGGCGTATTTGGCCCCGGTGCCCGGATCGATGAGGACGGCATCGATCGCGCGCTCGATCGTGGCGATCCATTCCGGCGACAGCGCGCCACGCAGGCAGACGACACCATCGCGATGGAAGGCATCAATGTCCTCCGGTGTCGGCACATAGCCCTGCTCCGGAGCCGAGTCCGTCCCGGCGATATCGACGCGCTCTGTCATTCCGCATCCTTCCATGAGGCGAGCGCCTGCACCGAGGCGCCATGCTAATTAAACATTTGATTAATGCGACCATACGGTCCGTGCGCGAACGACGTCAAGACCTCCGCATTCGGGCGCTCGATGAAGGACGGTCGCCGCGTCATCCGATGAAACCGTCGCTCCAGCGATCGATGCGGGCACGGTGACCGCACGCCCCTCCTCCCTCTCCGAGCCGGCAATTCCGCGGCGAAGTGGAGGTTTTCCGGCAATCCGGCGTCCGCCATGGCGTCGCTCCGGCCGGAAGTGGGTTGAATGCCTCACGTCGCAGCTTGCGAGTGATCGAGCCTGGACTGCGCAAAATCTGATCATCGCCATGCGCATTCCTCCGACAGATGGATCGCGGCGGCGGCAGCAACGACACTATTCGTCCTGATTTAATTGAACGTTCGCTTAATTCCAAGCGATGGCATGTCACTTGCTATCCATCTTCCGTTGGCATTGCGCCAGAGACGAGATTGCTCATGGCCAAGCGCATCTACCGAAGCGACGCGCGAGCGTCGCACCGGCCTTCCCCGTCCGGCTGCCGCCCCGCGGCACCGAAGTGAGACCTACACAGAACCGGAGATCCCGATGCGACTAAGACTGATCTGCCAGATACTCGCCCTGCTGATGGGCTTTCTCCCCCTTGCCGCGAGCGTGGCCCATGCCGCCAGCGATATTCCGACGCTCCAGATGGACCCGGCGCTCAATGCGATGCTGCCGGATGACATCCGCGCGAGCGGCGTGCTGACGGTCGCGACCGACGCGCATTATCCGCCTTGCGAGTTCTTTGCCGAAGACGGAAAGACGATCATAGGCTTCGAGCCTGATGTCTGGACTGCGATCGCGCAGAAACTCGGCCTCAAGGTCGAGGCCAGCTCGATCGATTTCGGCGGCATCATTCCCGGCGTGCAGAGCAAGCGTACCGACGCCGCCTTCGCCTGCCTTTCGGATCGGCCCGAGCGCGAAGAGGTCGTGACCTTCATCAATTTCTGGTATGGCGCCGCGGCGATCTACGCGGTCGAGGCCAATTCCAAGATCACCGAAGATCCGCTCTCGCTCTGCGGTCTCAAGACCGCCGTCCAGACCGGCATTGATTTCGGCGACATGGTGCGCAACATTTTCTCGAAGCACTGCGTCGCTAATGGCAAGCCACCGATCGAGGTCTCCGAGTTCCCGGCCGCCTCGCAGGTTCTGCTCGCGCTCTACTCCAATCGCATCGACTTCGCCTTGAGCGACGCGGCGGCGGTGGACGACATCCAGAAGCAGGCCACGCAACCCATCAAGGTGATCGAGAGCCCGCTCTTGCCGAAGATCTATCTGGGTGCCATCGTCGACAAGTCGAACACCAAGCTCGCCGAGGCGATGCTCGCGGCCCTGAAGGCGGTCTATGCCGAAGGCGTCTATGACAAGATCGTCGACAAGTGGAACCTGCACCTGCTGAAGCTCGCCGAGCCCGGCATCAACCTCGCCTCCACCCGTCCGATCAAGACCCCGGAATAACCGGCACAGGGCAAGGAGGAGCGGCCGCAACGGCCGCCCCTCTCCCGCCTGCGGGAGCGGACGCTGAGCCTGTCCCGGTCTAAACCGCCTTGACCCAGACCTTGCTGTCATGCACCGCCGCGCCGCCGAAGGGGGCGACGGGGTCGGCGCCGGTCAGCGTGTTGATGCCGTTGCCGCCGACGAAGGCGCTGTTCGGCCAGAGCCCTTCGGAGATCACCACGCCGCGCTTCAGCCCTTCGAAGAGCCGCGCATGCACGCGGACCTCGCCGCGCGCATTGCCGATCACCACCAGATCGCCGGCCGCGATGCCGAGCGAAGCGGCGTCCTCGGGATGGATCATCAATTCCGGCCGTCCCTCGCGGCCGATCGAGCTCGGCGTCTCGTTGAAGGAGGAATTGAGGAACTGCCGCGCCGGCGAGGTCGCGAGGCGGAAGGGGTGCGCGTCATCGGCCGCTTCGATCGCCGCCGCCCAGTGATCCGGCAGCGTCGGCATGTCGGCGACGGGGCCGACCGGGCCGTAATTCTCGTTATTGACCGAGGCCCAGTCGACGCGGAAATGGAATTTCCGGTCCGGATGGCCAAAACCGTTCAGGAAATGCGCGGTCTCGAAATCGCTCTGGCAATCGATCCAGCGCTTTTCTTCGAGATCCGCCAGCGTGCCCCAGCCGGAGCGCTGCAGCATGGCGTCGATATGCTCGCGCTCGTTCATGGCGAAGCCCGGATGATCGAGGCCGAGCCGGCGCGCCAGGCCCGCGATCACCTGATGATTGGTGCGGCAGCCCTCGGGCGGCTCGACCAGCTTCGGCCCCAGGATCAGATATTGGTGGCCGCCGCCCTTGTAGATGTCGTCATGCTCCAGGAACATCGTCGCCGGCAGCACGATATCGGCCATCTTCGCCGTATCGGTCATGATCTGCTCGTGCACGGCGACGAAGAGATCGTCGCGCGCGAAGCCGCGCTTCACCAGCGTCTGGTCGGGGCAGACCGTCACCGGATTGGTGTTCTGCACGATCATCGCCGTCACCGGCGGCCCGCCCTTCAGCGCGTCGGCATCGCCCGTCAGCACCGGCCCGGTGCGCGACTGGTCGAGCTGGCGCACGGTGGGATCGAGCAGGTCCAGCCCCTCGATCGCGGTCTTGTCGAGATGGAAGATGCCGCTATTGGAATGAAACGCGCCACCGCCCTCATATTGCCAGGCGCCCGAAACGGCGGGAATGGAGAGCGCGGCGTGCATCGCGACCGCGCCGTTCCGCTGCCGCGAAAAGCCGTAGCCCAACCGGAAGAAGGTGCGCCTGGTCGTGCCGACCAGCCGCGCAAAGGTCTCGATCTCCGCGACCGAAAGCCCGGTGATCGCCGCAGCCCATGCCGGCGTCTTCTCCGCCAGATGCGCCTCGAGCGCTTCCGGCGCGTCGGTATAGGCGGCGAGATAGGCGCGGTCCGCCAGCCCGTCGCGGAAGAGCACATGCATGACGGCGCAGGCGAGCGCCCCGTCGGTGCCCGGCTTCAGACAGAGCGCGAGATCGGCCTGCTTCATCGTCTCGTTCTGGTAGATGTCGATCGCCACGATCTTGGCGCCGCGATCCTTCCGCGCCTGGATCGCATGGGTCATGACGTTGACCTGGGTCGCGACCGCATTGGTGCCCCAGATCACGACGCAGTCCGCTTTCGCCATTTCGCGCGGATCGGAGCCGGCGATCGCGCCCGCTCCGGCGATATAGCCCGTCCAGGCCATATTGGTGCAGATCGTGCCGTAAAAGCCGGAATATTTCTTCGCGTGGCGCAGCCGGTTGATGCCGTCGCGCTGCACGAGGCCCATCGTGCCGGCGTAATAATAGGGCCAGACCGTCTCGGCGCCGAGCCGCGCCTCGGCCTTCAGGAAGGCCTCCGCGATCTCGTCCAGCGCATCCTCGAAATCGATCACCTGCCATTCGCCGGAGCCCTTTTCGCCTTTGCGGCGAAGGGATTGCGTCAGGCGGTTCGGATTATGAATCCGCTCGGCATAGCGCGCGACCTTCGCGCAGATGACGCCCTTGGTGTAATCATTGTCCTTGGCCCCGCGAATGCGCCCGATCCGATTTTCCGCCAAGAGCTCGACATCGAGCGCGCAGGTGGAGGGGCAATCATGCGGGCAGGCGGAAAAGCCGGTGCGGGGATAGACGGGAGCGTTCATGGGGCGTGGGGTTCCGTGCTGATCGCCCGTTTATGACGCGATGCAGCGACGCGGTCGAGGGGGCAAGCGCGCCGGCGCGACGACCCGGCCCGACAGGCGCGCCGCGAGCGCCCGGCGCGGGCGGAAAAACCGGCGGCGCCACGCCGCCCAGCCGCACCATTCCCGCCGCCTCCGCCAGCGCCCTCCCCGGCGCCCGGCGCCAGCGGGTGGACGCCCGCTCGCCTCAGCCGATCACGAGCGGCGGGCCGACGACCTCCATGCCGTGCTCGCGCGAGAGCGTCGCGAAGCGCTCCGGCGTCATCGCCTTGCCGATCGCGCTGCCGGCCCGGAAGAACGCCTCCATCAGGCCTGCGGGCTGGAACAGCACCATGAGCCGCCCCGTCGGGCTCCAATTGGCGAAGGCGTGCGGCACGCCGCGCGGCCCCAGAATGCTGTCGCCCGGCCCGAGCCGAAACCGCTCCGTCCCGACCTGGAACAGGAACTCGCCCTCGCGCACGAAGAACCACTCGTCCTGATCATGATGGATATGCAGCGGCGGCCCGCCACGCTCAAAGCGCAGCGTATCGAAGGCACACATCCCGCCTGCCGTATCCAGCGCCGAAATCTTGCAATCAAACCGGCCGTTCAGAAAGGGAAACGACGCGCCAAACCGATCCTGATCAGCCCGAACCGGGCCGGGGATGTGTGGGGGTGACGGGTCTGGGGGCATGGCGGCGGCCTCCGGATGATGGGTGGAGGATAGCATGAGTTGGCCAAGAGATGGAGGAGCCAGGGACACGTCGACCGATCACCGTCGATTCGTACAGCCTCGATCCTTCACTGGAGAGGATACAAGCCGCCAGCTGGACCTCGTTCACTATTCTATCGAATAGAACGCGCGTCCACGCACATCCGTACAGCAAATGACGGGTCTATTTCTTTACCGACGCACCTGGATGCGCATATTTCTCACGAAATGCAGACGCAAACCCTTCAGACCTAATCGCATCACGAATTCTCTCTTGCCCTGTGACTCCTGTCGCCTTCAATCGCTCATGCACAATACCAACGACTTCCTCAACAGCCTTCTTCAGAACTTCTTCATCCTTGCAAGTCTCAATTAGCGACTCAGCCACAGCCGTTAGTTTTCCTTTCTTCATGGAAAACACATTGGTCGAATTAGTCAATTTGAGGCCAATACCCGCCAATATATAGTACCTAAATGTCTTGTAACTACTCTCGATGCGCTGGTTCCGCCACAAAAACTCAAGACGATAGTATAAATATGCCACGGCATGATATATTCTAACATCTTGATCATCAAGAAATATAATATTTTCATATTCAGATAGTATACCCCTATAATCTCGCGCGGCCCTTTGTGGCTGAAACAGCAAACAAGCCGCAACCGCTTTCATCAATACTGACGGTTGCATTACACGGGTTCGCTCTATTGCCTGATTACGATACTGGTTGTCTCGCCTCTCGAAATATATAATCTCCTCTGAATCTAGGCTCCTGCAATACTCCTCAAAACTCTTCATGAATGGACGCAACGCCCAAAACTGCTCATCCCGTACTGGGTTTTGTCTATTGGTACCGACGATAATTGACGACACGAATTCATCGTCCCTTGATCCAATAAGTCGAAATGGAACCTGGATCGAAGCAACTAAACTCTGATCACCAGATCCCTCCGCTCCTTGATCGCCATAGACGAGATCGAAAATGACATTGCTCGTTTGGCATCCATTTACAATCTGAAAGTCCTCAAGACGAAATCTATCGCCGGTTCGATCGATATTCTTCGAAACCACCGTAATTCCGTTATTTCTAAAGACGAACTCCGCGCCGCCACCCACACGAACACTGTCTTTTATTGCCCGATTTATCTTCGATTTAGCGTCATAATCACGAATGTTATCAAAAAATACGGCCCGATTTATGCCAACAACCTTGTTGTCAGCATCTTTCGATATATAAAGTTTTAGCAAATTTGCGGCATCAATGTAGCCGATATAAGCTTCCTCGACATGCCCGTTACTGGGCATGACTACATTCCGCGGAAAGTCGATTTCGACCTCCACGGCGGAAGTTGCCGCTCGGTACCACTGTTGCAGATTACGCGCCCCAACCATCTCGATAGTGATCGTCTTCGCATCGAAGATGTTCAACTCCTCAAGTTGCCCCCGGAAATTCGCGCGCAGTTTTTCAATCCTAACGGGCTCCTCATAGTTTCCAGTCGCCACATAGTAGCAACTCAGCTTCGGATTGCGTTTCCCCACGCCATTTTCATATACAGCATCCATCGCACCAATTAGATCATCAACTTGATCACTCTCACCTCCAAGATCCCCTTTAAAGAATCCAAGTATCGCATCGAAAAACTTCGAAATTTCACCATAGTCAAAACTTGTACTCGTCTTTGATTGAAAGAAAATGAATTCGACAGATGCGTTCTGAATTGCACCAAGCTTTTCCTCCGCTTCCGCGCGCGTCTGAACGGCCTCACCCTGTATTACTACAGTAATACCATCAACACCAAATTCATCACCTTCTAGATGAACATCGTACGCGTCGATGTTTTCCCCGAGCAAGCCACTCATTATTGAAAATATGCTGTAAATCTCGAACTGTTTTTCGGGTGAGTAAGCTGTAATGGAATTTGCCTTAGCGAAGTCACGTAACTGAGCACGAATAACAGGGTTCATCTAGGGGCTCTTTATTTGATGAAGACGCGTTGGCATGACCATAGCCGCAGGTCGCCCGGTTCGCTAGATCGACCAAATGGCCGCCGACTCGACGCTCAGCACTGGCATTGCCGGGTCGAGCCCGGCAATGCCAGAGTTTGGTATGGGCGTCGGCGGGACGGGGAGACGGCGGAGGCCGGGCCTCGACAACGTGCCCCCTCCCCAAAACCGCCTTGCGGTTTTGACCCTCCCTCGGGGGGAGGGTTTGGGCCGAGCTTGGGGCGTTGACGGTGCGGCTTGTCGGGCGCGTGCCGTGGGCTCGGCCTCGGGGACGGAGAGCGCCCTCCCCGAACGCCGTCATCCCGGGCGGAGCGCAGCCGAGACCCGGGACCCATGCAGCCGTGATGCCGGACGCCTGCTCTTCCCAATGCTCCGGCTGAATGGGTCCCCGCTTTCGCGGGGATGACGGCGCTGGAGGGCCAACGACGGCGCTGGAAAGGGGCCGCGCCAGGTCGAGAGGATGGCAGAAGCGGCAGGGCGTAGCTCCCCTTAACCCGCCCCTTGCGGGCGGGTCGAAAGCGCCCCGCGTTTTCGGGGCGGGGTTAGCCTTGGCGAAGCCGAGGCGTTCTTGCTTTCGGTGCGTTCTGAAGAGCCGGTATCCGGCCCCTGCAACCCGCCCCCGCCCCAAAACCGCCTCGCGGTTTTGACCCGCCCGCAAGGGGCGGGTTCAGCGGAGTGTGGGGCGTCATGGGCAGTCCAACATCAAAGCCGTCATGCCCGCATTCATTGCGGGCATCCACGTCTTGCTTGCGACCGTGATGCGCCTGAGCAGGTAACAGCAAGGCGTGGATGGCCGGGACAGGCCCGGCCATGACGGTTCGGATGAACCGCCAAACCCGGCCACAGGCCGTCATCCCGGGCGGAGCGTAGCGGAGACCCGGGATCCATCCAGCCGTGATGCCGGGCCGCTGTCCTTCCCAATGCTCCGGCTGAATGGGTCCCCGCTTGCGCGGGGATGACGGCACTGGAGAGGGATACTGGTGCGGGGAGCGGGCCGCGCCGTCCTTCGATTGGCGTCCACCAGTGCATGGGCCTCGACATAGGAATAATTTCCTTGACATATCCCTCCCCTTTCCGGCATGCTCCCTTCATCCCGTGACGCGCCGGGGGCGGGCCTGGATCCGGTCCTTGCCTGATGCGTCCGAAGGGAGCGGCGCGTGCAGGCGGGGGAAACCGGTCCTTCGTCTCCGCGAGGCCTGCGATCATGCCAGCGGACACTATGATCCGTCGTGAGCGGCATCCATCGTGCCGCGCACCAGGGTTGGAGATCGGTCCGTTCCTCCGCCGCGATCAACCCCGGCCAGGAGCACGGACGTCCGAGTGCCTTCGCGCTGCGCGCGTCGAGCCGTCTCCCCCCCGCCAGGGCCGATCGCAGGACAGAAACCGCCGCGGCGGATGCGCGATAAGCGCCATATACGGAAATACCCCCAAGCGGTGCTTCTCGCGCATCCGCCTCCCCCGGGCCATCGCCGGGCCATCCCGGCCCGCGCCGGGACAACCCGCGCCGCCGGCCGCAAGGCCCGCGCGGGCGCGCCCGTATGACGAGGCCTGTCAATGTCGCCCGCATGGCGCGGCTGCCGGTCGCCCAGCGGTCGTGATATTCGCCGCCATGGCCGCGGCGCTCGCGGCGGAGTGGCGGCTGATGCGGGCGCGACGCGTGGATGCGGCGGCCGTGCGGATCGCCGCGATCCCGTGGCTTTCTCCCGGGGGTGTCCTCTGGTAAGAGCAGGCATGAATTACCGTCACGCCTACCACGCCGGCAATTACGCGGATGTCGTCAAGCACGCCATCCTCGCGCTGCTGATCCAGCACATGAAGGCCAAGGACAAGGCCTTCCGTGTCATCGACACGCATGCGGGGGTCGGGTCATACGACCTGAACGGCCCGCTCGCGGCGAAGACCGGCGAATGGAAGAACGGCATCGGCCGGCTGATGAACAGCGAAGGCAAGCCGGCGACGCCGCTGACGCGCAAGCTCGCCGAGGCGCTGGCGCCCTATTTCGCGGCGATCGCGGCGGCCAACCGCCCGGGCACGTTCGAGACCTATCCGGGCTCGCCCTGGATCATCCGCCATTCGCTGCGCGGCATCGACCGCATGACGGCGGTGGAACTGCATCCGGAGGATTACAAGACGCTGGCGGAAGCCTTCGCCGGCGACATCCAGGTCAAGGCGATCGAGCTCGACGGCTGGCTGGCGCTCGGTTCCTTCGTGCCGCCCAAGGAGCGGCGCGGCCTCGTGCTGATCGATCCGCCCTTCGAGCAGCCGGACGAATTCAAGACGATGGTCGAGGGACTGGAGAAGGCCTATCGCCGCTGGCCGACCGGCACCTACGCGCTCTGGTATCCGATCAAGGATATCGGCGCGGTGAAGAATTTCCACAAGCGGCTGTTCGATACCGGGATCGCCAAGATCCTGGCGGCCGAGCTCTGGATCCGCGAGCGCGCCACGCCGGATCGCTTCAACGGCACGGGGCTGATCCTGGTCAATCCGCCCTGGCAGCTCGACGTGACGATCGACGACCTTCTGACCGGCCTCGCCCCGATCCTGGGCGAGACCGACAAGGCCGGCCGCCGCGTCTGGTGGATTCGCGGCGAGGAATAGTCCGGCCGAATCGCGCTCTCGCTCGAGAGAGCGCGACCGGCGGGATCTCAGTAGCCGCGCGTGCCGGGCGCGTCGAAATCGAGGATCGGCCCCATCGGCACGACGCCGGTCGGGTTGATCGTCTTGTGGCTCTGGTAATAGTGCTTCTTGATATGGTCGAAATCGACCGTCTCGCGAATGCCCGGCATCTGGTAGAGCTCGCGCGTATAGGACCAGAGCGCGGGGTAGTCGACGAGCCGCTTCAGATTGGTCTTGAAGTGGCCGACATAGACCGGATCGAAGCGCAGCAGCGTGGTCCAGAGCCGCCAGTCGGCCTCGGTCAGCTGGTTGCCGGTCAGGTAACGCTGCTTCGACAGGATCGCTTCGAGCCAGTCGAGGCTTTCGAAGAGCGGCTTCACGGCCTCCTCATAGGCGGCCTGCGTCGTCGCGAAGCCGGCCTTGTAGACACCGTTATTGACCGTGTCGTAGATGCGGGTATTGAGCGCATCGATTTCGGGGCGCAGCGCCTCGGGGTAATAGTCGCCTGCCTTCGCACCAATGCCGTCGAAGGCGGTGTTGAGCATGCGGATGATCTCGGAGGATTCGTTCGAGACGATCGTCTGCGTCTGCTTGTCCCAGAGGACGGGCACGGTGACGCGGCCGGTATAGTCGGGATCGGCCTTCCGGTAAATCTCATAGAGGTAATGCGCGCCGTTCAGCACGTCGGGTGTCACGCCGGGGCCGGGATCGAAGGTCCAGCCGTTTTCGAGCATGAGCCAGTTGACGACCGAATAGTCGATGACGTCCTCGAGGCCCTTGAGCGCGCGGAAGATCATGGTGCGATGCGCCCAGGGGCAGGCGCGCGCAATATAGAGGTGATAGCGCCCCGCCTCGGCCTTGAAGCCACCAACGCCGGTCGGCCCGGGGCTGCCATCGGCGGTCACCCAGTTGCGGAAGCCGGCGACGCTGCGCTGGAAGCGGCCGCCCGTCTTTTTCGTGTCATACCATTCGTCATGCCAGACGCCGTCGACCAGAAGTCCCATGTCACTGCTCCGAAAAAATCTGTTGGCCCTCATGTGACGCCGCGTGGCCGCCGATGCCAGACTGACACAGGGCGACAAACTGTTCACCGTTGCCGACGGTGGCGCTTGACCGTGAAGGCGCCGCTGGCGCATCGTTCCAATATGGGCTCCTTGGGGAATCGATGCCATGATCCGCGCTCTGTTCGCGTCTGCACTGCTGATACTTGCCGCCGGCGCCGCCCAGGCGGGCAGCCTCGACCGGGGCCGCGTCCCGCTCTGCGATGACCCCTCGGTCACCAACGACATCACCAAGCGCGTCAACTGGGCCAATGACGTGACCTGGAAGACCGGCCTCTCGATCGGCGATTTTCAGCGCATCGACCAGACCAGCTTCAAGCCGGGCTATCCCGGCCTGATCGACCGCCGCTTCTGCCATGCCCGCGTCGCGGTCTCGGACGGTCGCGAGGCGAATGTCTACTATCTGATCGAAGAGCGGCAGGGTTTCGCGTCGATCGGCTGGGGCGTCGAGTTCTGCATTCCCGGCCAGGATCCCTGGCGCGTCTATGACGGCAACTGCCGCACGCTGCGCAACTGATTGCAGCGATGAGTCCTCGCTGGCGCTGCTGGATTGAAACCGGCTGGCGCGCATTGTTTTGCGCGTTGCTGGTTTCGTTTTCTGCAGTCGCGGCACGGGCCGATACGCCGGGCGATTTCGATTTCTACGTGCTGTCGCTGTCCTGGTCGCCGACCTATTGCCAAGATCAGGGCCGGATGGACCGCGTCCAGTGCGGTGGCCGGCCGTTCGCATTCGTCGTGCATGGTCTCTGGCCGCAATATGAGCGCGGCTATCCGCGTGACTGCCCGAGCAACCTGCAGAATTTCGTGCCGCGCGATACGGTCGCCAGGATGCTCGACATCATGCCGAGCCCGTCGCTCATCCGCCATGAATGGCAGCAGCACGGTACCTGCACGGGACTGTCGCAGCCCGCTTATTTCGAACTCGTTCGCCGCGCCAAGGCGGCGATCACGATTCCTGAGACCTTCGTCGATCCCACGGATTATCTCGACGTCTCGCCGGCCTCGGTCGAAGGCGCGTTCATCGCTGCCAATCCGGGGCTGCGCAAGGACGGCATCGCAGTCGCCTGCGATTCGCGCCGGCTGAAGGAAGTGCGGATCTGCCTCACGCGCGACCTGCGCTTCCGTTCCTGTCCTGAGGTCGACCGGGGCGCCTGTCGCCGCGATCGCCTTGTCATGCCACCTGTTCGCTGAACAACATCAAGGGCCATCCATGCTCATTCTGCGCAGCTCTCCCGCCTCGCCCTTTGGCCGGAAGGTCAAGATCGTCGCGCGCATATTGGGCCTGATCGACGGGATCGAGATCGTCGCCGCCGATACGGCCGATCCCGGCGACACGCTGCGCAGTCAGAACCCGCTCGGCAAGATCCCGGCGCTCATCCTCGAAGACGGCATGGTGATCTACGATTCCCGCGTAATCGCGGACTATCTCGATCATCTTGCGGGCGGCGGCATCGTCATCCCGGCCGCCCCGGAAGAGCGCTATCCGGCCCTCGTGATGCAGGCGCTTGCCGACGGCATCATGGATGCGAGCCTGCTGCAGGTCTATGAGAAGCGCTGGCGAGAAGAACCGCTGCGCAGCGCCGCCTGGCTCGATCATCATGCCGGCAAGGTCGGCCGCGGGCTCGACGCACTCGGCGAACTCGGGCCCGGCGCGCCGATCCATGTCGGCACCATCGCGGTGGCCTGCGCGCTCGGCTATCTCGACCTCCGTTTCGCCGGCTCGTGGCGCGGTGACTATCCGGGGCTCGTCGCTTTTCTCGACGATTTCGCCGCCCGGGTTCCCGCCTTTGACGCCACGCGCCCGGCCGCCTGAATTCGCCCCAGAAGGAGACGCTCGATGAGCTTTACCGTGCGCGACGCGCAAACAGTCGCTGAAATCCTGCGCGAAGCGGCCAGGACGGAAATCATGCCCCGCTTCCGTCATCTCAGCGCCGGCGCGATCCGGCAGAAGTCCTCGGCGGAGGACCTGGTCACGGATGCCGACGAGGCCGCGGAGAAGGTCATCGCTGCGGCGCTCAGGACGGCATTTCCGGGCGCGATCATCATTGGCGAAGAAGGCGTTGCCGCGCGCCCTGCCCTGCTCGACGAACTGGATGGGGCCGAACTCGCCTTCTCCGTCGACCCGGTCGACGGCACCAAGAACTTCGCCTCCGGCCTGCCGCTGTTCGGTACCATGGCCGGCGTCATCGTGCGCGGCGAGATCGTCGCCGGCATCATCCTCGACCCGGTCGGCGGCGATTGGACGATCGGCGTGCGCGGGGAAGGCAGCTGGACGGAAAATCCCGAGGGCGTGCGCATCGACCTGAAGGTCGAGGAGCCGCTCGCCGTCAACAAGATGTCGGGCACGGCCTCGTGGTCGACGCTGCCGGAGCCGCTCCGCTCGACGCTCTGCGCCAATCTCGCCCGCTCACGCTCGGCCGCCAATTATCGCTGCGCTGCGCATGAATACCGGCTCATCTCCGGCGGTTTCAGCCATTTCGCGCTGTTCTCGAAGATCAATCTCTGGGATCACGCGGCCGGCTGGATCATCCACAAGGAGGCCGGCGGCTATTCGGCCCGCTTCGATGGCAGCCCCTATCTGCCGGGGCACCGCGATGGTGGCCTTCTCTACGCGCCCGACAAGGCAAGCTGGGAAGCTCTTCAGGCGGCGTTCTTCAAGGGCACCGAATACGGCGCCTGAAGCCGGGGATAGCGGTCACGTCGCCTCGCGGAGGTGGCGTGACGTTTCCTCGCTGCCAACAACAAAAAACGCCGGTAGGTTTCCCCACCGGCGCTGCGATCCAGATCGATACGATCGGATGGATCAGAACTTGTAGCCGACGCCAGCGCGGATCACGTTGGTGTTGAAGTCGACCGGCGTGCTGGTGGCGCCGATGTTGTAGGTTTCCTTGCCGTAATCGGCGTACTGGTATTCGAGGCGGGCGGTGATGTTGTTGGTCACGGCCGCTTCAACACCGGCGCCGACGGTCCAGCCGACATGGGCGTTGCTGTCGTCGCCAGCCGCCGTCTCGACCTTGCCGCCGGCGAAGGCGATACCGCCCGTGCCGTAAGCCATCACACGGCCGAAGGAGTAGCCGGCGCGGGCGCGCACGGTCGAATCCCAGTTTTCCTTGAAGCGGTCGGGTGCGTTGTAGCCGGTGGTGTCGGCCCAGTTCACATCGGCTTCGGCGCCGACCACGATCTGATTGCCGAGGTCGAAATTGTAGCCGCCATAGACGCCGATCTGGGCGCCGTCGGTGTTGACCGAGTTATTGTAGAAGGTGTGATGAGCCGTGGCATCGCCCCAGCCATAGCCGACGATGGCGCCGACATAGGGACCGGTCCAGGAGAAGCCGACCGGAGCGGCCATCGCAGCCGGTGCGGGCTCATAGGTCAGGTCGGCGGCGAGGACCGATGCGGTGCTGAGGGCGAGCGCGGCGGCGCTCAGGGAGAGGGTGCGGATACGCAGCATCTTAGTCTCCAGTGTACAAACGCTACAAAGCAGGGGATCGAGAAGCTGTTCTTTCGCCCGATCCGATGGTTCCAATAAAGCGCCGGAATGCGGCGGAAAAAGACGGGAATTAGGGCGTTCACGTGGCACGGCCGTCCTGTGGCGCAGAAGTCGCACACTGCCGCTACGACCCTGAATCATCTATCGGAATCGATCTCGCCGCGGCTTGAGGCCTCGAAGGCTCGACACAAAGCCGACGCAGGTGTTGATCGAACTTAACGAAGCCTAATGAAGGCTTACCGAATTGGTCCCGACACCCTATCTTCCCTCTCCCAACGGCCAGCGCGGACGGAGCGACCATGGCAGATGAAAAAGGCGTGGCGCTCGTCACCGGCGGTGCCAAGCGGATCGGTCGCGCCATTGTGGAGGATCTCGCGCGGAACGGTTTCGCCGTGGCGATCCATTGCAACCAGTCGAAGGCCGACGCCGAAGACCTCGCCGCGGCCTTGCGTGCCGAAGGTGGCCGCGCAACCGTCGTCATGGCCGATCTCGCCGACCTTGAAGCCGCGCGTGCTTTGCCGCGTCTCGCGGCCGAGGCGCTCGGGCCTGTAGCGCTTCTGGTCAACAACGCATCGATCTTCGAGGCGGACGGCATCGGCGCGCTGGACGCCGAGCGCTTCCAGCGCCAATCGAACATCAATCTCGCTGCGCCCGTCTTCCTCGCTGATGCCTTTGCAGCGGGGCTTCCACCGGACCGGGAAGGCCTGATCGTCAACATGGTCGATCAGCGCGCCTGGAAAACCACGCCGCATTTCCTATCTTATCAGCTTGCAAAGTCCGGGCTTCTGGTCGCCACACGGACCCTCGCGCAGGCGTTGGCACCGCGCATTCGCGTGAATGCTATCGGCCCCGGTCCGACGCTTCCCTCGCCGCGCCAGGACGTGGCTGAATTCCGCAAACAGGCCGAGGCGGTGCCGCTCCGTAGAGGACCCGATCTCGCGGAATTTGGCCGGACGATCCGCTACCTCTATGAGACGCGCTCGATCACCGGCCAGATGATCGCGCTCGACGGTGGCCAGCACCTTGCCTGGGAAACGCCTGATGTCGTAGGGATCAAAGAGTGAACACGACACCGACCATCACCGATACGCCGGAAACCGCCACCTCCGAGGTTCCCGACGAGATCGATACGCCGTTCGAGCCCGGCGGAGAACTGACACCGCGCGGCCAGGGCGCGGCGGTCATTGCCGATTTCGTCACGCGCCTGCCGAATGCGCCCGGCGTCTATCGGATGTTCGACCGCAATGGCACCGTCCTCTATGTCGGCAAGGCGCGAAATCTCAAGAAGCGCGTGACGAGCTATACCCGGATCGGCATGCAGTCGAACCGGATCATCCGCATGATCCAGCAGACGGCGACGATGGAATTCGTCACCACGCGCACCGAGACCGAGGCGCTGCTGCTGGAAGCCAATCTAATCAAGCGCCTGCGGCCCCGCTTCAACGTGCTGCTGCGCGACGACAAGTCGTTTCCCTACATCCTGATCACCGGGGACCATGAGGCCCCGCAACTCGTCAAGCATCGCGGCGCGAGGGCGCGCAAGGGCGATTATTTTGGGCCGTTCGCCTCCGCCGGCGCCGTCGGGCGCACGGTCAACGCCATGCAGCGTGCCTTCCTGATCCGGACCTGCACCGATTCGGTCTATGAGAGCCGCACGCGGCCGTGCCTTCTGTTCCAGATCAAGCGCTGCTCGGCGCCCTGCACCGGCGAGATCGCGCTCGACGACTATGCGAAGCTGGTCAAGGAGGCAGAGGGCTTCCTCTCCGGCAAGTCGTCGGCGATCAAGGCTGAGCTTGCCCGTGCCATGGAGGAAGCGAGCGCCGAACTCGATTTCGAGCGGGCCGCGATCTATCGTGACCGTATCTCCGCGCTCAGCCATGTGCAGGCGCATCAAGGCATCAACCCGCAGAATGTCGACGAGGCCGATGTGCTCGCCGTCCATCAGGAGGGCGGCCAGAACTGCGTCCAGGTCTTCTTCTTCCGGACCGGCCAGAACTGGGGCAACCACGCCTTCTATCCGCGCGCGGACAAGAGTCTGGGCGCGGCCGAGATCCTTGGCGCCTTTCTGGCCCAGTTCTACGAGGACAAGCCCGTCCCGCGCCTGATCCTGCTCAGCCACGAGGTCGACGAAGTCGAGCTGATCGCGGAAGCGCTCTCAGAGCATGCCGGGCACAAGGTCGAGATCTCCGTCCCGAAGCGCGGCGAGAAGAAGGATCTCGTCGACCATGCGCTGCTGAACGCGCGCGAGGCGCTCGGCCGCAATCTCGCCGAGACATCCAGCCAGGCGCGTCTGCTTGAGGGGGTCGCTCAGGCCTTTGGCCTCGACGCGACGCCGCGCCGGATCGAAGTCTACGACAACAGCCACATCATGGGCACGAATGCCGTCGGCGGCATGATCGTCGCCGGCCCGAACGGCTTCGTGAAGAACCAGTACCGGAAGTTCAACATCCGCTCTGAGGAGATCACGCCGGGCGACGATTTCGGCATGATGCGCGAGGTGCTGACGCGCCGCTTCTCCCGCCTCGTCAAGGAGGTCGGCAGCAAGGAGGCCGCGCCACGCGACGAGGATGGCTTCGGGCCATGGCCGGATCTGGTCTTCATCGATGGTGGCCAGGGCCAGCTTTCGGCGGCACGTGGCATATTGGACGAACTGGGCTTGACCGAAGAGGTGCCGTTGGTCGGCATCGCCAAGGGGCCGGACCGCGATGCGGGCCGCGAGAAGTTCTTCATCCCCGGTCGCGAGGCCTTCATGCTGCAGCCGCGCGACCCCGTGCTCTATTTTGTGCAGCGCCTGCGCGACGAGGCTCACCGCTTCGCGATCGGCTCGCATCGGGCGAAACGCAAGGCGGCCCTCGGCAAGAATCCGCTCGACGAGATCGATGGCATCGGTCCGACCCGCAAGCGCGCCCTGCTGGCACATTTCGGCACGGCAAAGGCCGTCGGACGCGCCAGCATTCCCGACCTGCTCGGCGTGCCCGGCATATCCGAGCAGATGGCGCAGGTGATCTATGATTTCTTCCACGAGACCAAGGACTAGCCGCGTGGCGCCCTCGCTGGGAGCCCTCGCAATCGATCCAGGGCCCGGAATAGCGGCTAATCGCCCACCGTCTTTGCCGCCTTGGCGGTCAGCTCGCCATATTTCATCCCCTCGAGCTTCAGCCCGTCGGGATCAAGGAAGAAGACAGCGTAATAGTCTTCGTAATATTCCGCAGCCGGATCGACGATCGTCGTGCCCTCCTGCTTGAGGAAAGCCTCCAGATCGTCGACATCCTGGCGGCTGCGCAACTCGAACGCATAATGGTGGAAGCCGATATTACCGATGCGATGCTTGTGTTTCTTCCCCTCCTCATCGGCCTCGCCGATCCAGTAGCGGGTCTTGCCATTGGTCCAGCCGATCATGTCGCCATAGTCGCCCAAAACCTCGAAACCGAGGAAGGCGAAGAGGCGGCCATAGAAGGCCTTCGATTTTTCGTAATCACCGACGCGGATCACGAGGTGGTCGATACCGACGACTTGCACCATGCTGAGTCTCCCTCTCCATCACTGCCCGCACGGATCAATTCACGCCTGAGCCTTCGATCCATCGGAGCCGGGCCATCGTCTCCGACTATGCGCCCGCATGAGACGGAGCGCGATGCCTCCCCTTCGCCGGGGCTCATCCTGAGTGACCAAGGTGACGCGGCACGAGAATCACCAAGAAGGTTGACCGATCCTGTGGACTCAGTGCCCAACCTTCTGGGGATCGGGGCCGCCGGCGTGATAGGTGTTTTCGGTTGGATACCAACGAAGAAGGACGGGCATGAAGATCGAGCTGGGCAGGACTTCCGCGTCGCCGGGCGCCGGTGCTCCGGCACTGCTCGATGTCGAGGAATTGCTGGCGACGCGCCTGCTCGTCCAGGGCAATTCCGGCTCGGGCAAGTCGCATCTGCTTCGGCGCATGATCGAGCAGAGCGCCCCTTACGTCCAGCAGGTCATCATTGATCCCGAGGGGGATTTCGTCAGCCTCGCCGACAAGTTCAACCATGTCGTCCTCGACGCTGAACGCGGTCTGGCCGAACTCGACACGATCGCGCGTCGCGTGCGGCAACATCGCGTCTCTGCCGTGCTCAATCTGGAGAGCCTCGACGTCGATATGCAGATGCGCGCCGCAGGAACCTTCCTGAACGCGCTCTTCGATATCGAGCGCGACTATTGGTATCCGATGCTGGTCGTCGTCGACGAGGCGCAACTCTTCGCGCCGGCTGTCGCGGGCGAGGTGTCGGAGGAAGCGCGCAAGCTCTCGCTCGGCGCGATGACCAATCTGATGTGCCGCGGACGCAAGCGTGGTCTGGCCGGCATCATCGCGACGCAACGCCTTGCCAAGCTCGCCAAGAACGTCGCCGCCGAGGCATCGAACTTCCTCATGGGGCGCACCTTCCTCGATATCGACATGCTGCGCGCCGCCGATCTGCTCGGACTCGAGCGGCGGCAGGCGGAGACATTCCGCGAGTTGGAGCGCGGCCATTTTGTCGCGCTCGGTCCAGCCCTCTCCCGCCGGCCGCTGCCGATCTCGGTTGGCACGGTTGAGACGCAGCCGCGCGCCGGCACGCCAAAGCTGACGCCGCTGCCAGGCCAGTCGACCGAAGAGACGCGCGAACTCATTCTCGCGCCGGTTCCCGTCGAGGCGGCGCGGCCGCAGATCGAACGCCGGCCTCCCTCGCCTCCGGCGCCGACGACGAACGAGATCCTGGAGCAGCTGGTGCGCGAGCGCCCGGCGGCCGCCGCCGAGGAGATTGCGCCCGGCCTGCCACCGGAGGAACGTGCGGCGGCGTTCCGTTCGATCATCCGCGCGATCATCGCCGAACCGGAGGCGACGTTCCGGACCGAGGCTGCGCTCTATCAGGACTTCCTGGTCCGGGGCCGAATCGAGCGCATTGGCGGGGCTCCGTTGCCCCTGGCCGAGTTCAAATTCCTGCTGAACGTCGCGCGGGCGGGGATAGACGATGATTCGGTCGACCCGTCGGATTGGGAGCGTGCGATCGAGATCGCACGGCAACTGCCCGAGGAGACGCAGATGATCTACATGATCATGGCCGGCGCCGCCCTGACGCATGCCCCCTGCCCGTCCGACCTGGAACTCGCCCATCGCTGCGGCACGCATTCAGCCGGGCGCGCACGCAGCCGGCTGAAGCATCTCGAGAAGACCGATCACATCGTCCTGCGCGTCGATATCCGGGGCAATCGCGCGGCGGTTTTGCCGGATCTCGGGTGGGAAACCGCTCCGGGTGACCCGAAGGCACCAGCTACCGGCGGTTTCATGCCGGGCGCCGATTTCGTCGCCGCGGAGTGATCTCAGTCCGGATGGGCGATCCGGCCGACGAGCGCGGCCAGTTCGCCCAAATCGGCAATCTCGCGAAATCTCGGTTCGGTGGCCGGCGGCTCGACATGCTCGAACGACCAGGTCAGAGCATGCGGGACATAGACGCCCCATCCCCCGGCCTCGATGGCCGGCACCACGTCGGATTTCAGTGAATTGCCGACCATCATGCTCGAGGCCGGACCGTTGGCGTGACGGCTGAAGATCCGTTCATAGGTTGCAGCCGTCTTGTCGCTGACGATCTCGACCGCATCAAACAGATCGCCGAGACCGGATTGCGCCAGCTTTCGCTCCTGATCGAACAGATCACCCTTGGTGATCAGGATGATACGATAGCTGCCGGAAAGGCGCTCCAGAGCTTCGCGCGCGTGGGGCAGCGTCTCTACCGGATGGCCCAGCATGTCGCGCCCGGCATCGAGAATCTTCTGGATCACCGACGCCGAAACCCGCCCATCCGTCAGCTCGATCGCCGTCTCGATCATCGAGAGCGTGAAGCCCTTGATGCCAAAACCATAGATCTTGAGATTGCGCTTCTCGGCCTCGAGCAATCGGCTTGAAATATCCGCCGCCTCGCCGTGATCGGCCAGCAATTCGGTGAACCGGCCCTCGGTCAATCTGTAGAAGTGCTCATTCTGCCAGAGCGTGTCGTCGGCATCGAAGCCGATGGCGGACAATGCGACGGGATTGGCGGACATGGCAGACTCGTCTGAACGTCAATTTGGAATGATCTGAAGTTAGTGCGCGACAGTCGCGCGCGCCAGCCGGGCGCGTGTCGCCGTGGCGGTGGCGGTCTTGCTGCAATGCGAAGGATCACGCAGGATGGGCTCCGCTCTCCCTCTCCCGTCCATCCAGCCAGGTGCCCATGTCTCGGAACCATTCGATCGCGGCCACACGCGAAACCGTTCACTGGGGCTATTTCGACGCCAAGATTCCCGCGATCGAGCGCATCCGGTCCGGCGACACGATCACCGTCGATACGCTCTCCGGTGACGCGGCCTATCTGCCGACCGATCCCGCCATGGAAGTCCTCGCCGATCACCGCGCCGTGCTGGACAACATGCCGGAGGGCCCCGGCCCGCACTTCATGACGGGTCCGTTCTTCGTCGAGGGTGCAGAGCCGGGCGATACGCTGAAGGTCGAAATCCTCGACATCAAGCTGCGCCAGAACTGGGGCTGGAACGTCATCGCGCCGCTCTTCGGCACGCTGCAGGAGGATTTCGACACCTATCGCCTGCTCCATGCCGGCATCGACCGCGAGCGCGGCGTGGTCAGCATGCCCTGGGGTCTCGAGCTGCCCGCGGCCCCCTTCTTCGGCGTCATGGGAACGGCGCCCCCTCCTGCCTGGGGCAGCGTCAGTTCCGTTGTTCCCCGCTCCTTCGGCGGCAATATCGACAATAAGGAACTCGTCTCCGGGACGACGCTCTATCTTCCTGTCTTCAACGACGGTGCCCTGTTCTCCGTTGGCGACGGCCATGCCATGCAGGGCAATGGCGAGGTCTGCGTCACGGCAATCGAGACAGCGCTATCAGGGACCATGCGGCTGACCGTCGAGAAGGGCACCGGTCTGCAGCTCCCGTGGGCCGAGACCCCGACGCATTATATGACGATGGGCTTTGATGAGGATCTGGACGATGCCGCCAAGCAGGCGTTGCGTGCCATGATCGCCTTCATCGTCTCGCGCACGACCTTGTCGCGCGAGGACGCCTACAGCCTGTGCAGCATCGCCGCCGATCTCGCGGTCACGCAGACCGTCGACGTCAACAAGGGGATCCACGTCATGCTGCCGAAATACACGATCGACGGATCCCGGGGTTAAAATGCCTTTCGACCAAGGATAGTTTGCTCCTGGGATCGTTTGCGCGTATGGTGACGAACGTTCGACAGGCATTGCCTTCATTTCTGCCGTTTGCGGCAGCTTCGCAGGACATCGCTGAATTCGGATTGGAGTTGGCGCATCGGGCGTCGACAAAGAACGCTTTGGCGTGACAGGAGCTTACAAATGGCAAATGGTACCGTGAAATTCTTCAACAATGACAAGGGCTTTGGCTTCATCGAGGTCGAGGGCGGCGGCGCCGACGTCTTCGTTCACATCTCGGAAGTCGAGCGTTCGGGCATGAGCTCGCTGCGCGAAGGCCAGAAGGTCTCCTTCGAGTCCAAGATGGACCCCAAGAAGGGCAAGCCCAACGCGGTCAACATCCGCGCGGCGTAAGTCTTTCGTGCCGTAAGGCACGGCAGGTTGGAAAAGGGGCGCTTCGAGCGCCCCTTTTTTGTGTCCGGACGGTGCCGACGAATCACGACGGTTGATTGGCCCGTTCGATGAGGCTCGGGCGACAGACCGGCCCGAGACTCATTCGACACGAGCAACCCGGACCAATTCGACACGAGCAACCCGGACCAAACGGGCAAAGAAAAAGGGCGCCAGAAGCGCCCTTGTTTCATTTCAGTCAGTTCGGCCAATCAGACCTTCTTCGGAGCCCGCTTCTTCACGGGCGCCTTGGCCGCCTTCTTTTCGTCGGCGACCAATTGATCGGCCGCCTCCTTGGCCATCCGCAATTCGCGCAGAGCGGCGGTGCGGTTACGAAGAGCACGACCCTCGGCCTCATACTCAGCCGACGCCTTGGCAGCTTCGCGTGCATTCTGCTGCGTCTTCTCGAACCTGGCTTCCGCCCGTTCGCGCGCACCTTCTGCTTCGGCCATATCGTACCTTTCAAGCCCCGGTCGAACTGCTTGCATTCGCTCGTTTCGACCTGCGGCGACGAGAATGAACGTCGCCGTCAGGGCACGGCGACAATCTTAGCGACGCGGCGCACCAGCGCCGGCAGCCGTACGCGGCTTCGGCTTCGGACCAGCGATCAGGCCTTCACGAATCGCCTGCTTGCGAGCGAGCTTGCGGGCGCGGCGGATAGCCTCGGCCTTCTCGCGAACGCGCTTCTCGGACGGCTTCTCGTAGGCGCTGCGCGCCTTCATCTCGCGGAAGATGCCTTCGCGCTGCATCTTCTTCTTCAGGACCTTGAGCGCCTGATCGACATTGTTGTCACGAACCAAAACCTGCAAGTCGTATCCAATCCTGTTTGAAGCGGATCGCATAGACCCGCGCGTGTTGCGCCCGATTCAGCGCTCCAAGGGCGCTCTGTTAGCACATCGGTTGGCAAATGGCGCAGAAAAACACACGCCAACCATCAATTTACTGCGACCGGCCCGACACTGCGTCGGGCCTGCCCTTTCGAGATCGAACGATCAGGTCTCCTGGATCGCCGACAGCTTCCAATCGCCGCCGCTTCGACGGACAAAGGTCCAGATTTCGGTCGTCTCGGTGACGGCATCAGCGTTGCCGGCAACGACTCGCCCGCCCTCGCGTTCGCGCATCAGATCGCGGCTCTCATAACGCATTGCGACCGTCGCGTAATCAGCGTCGCCCTCGCGCCAGGCCTCGGCAAGATCCCCCTGCAACAGCTTGACGTCGGAGACCTCGTTGCGCAGCCCATTGGTCGCGTTCTGGCTCAATTCCTCGGCCAGGAACGACATGATCTCCGGCGTGGTGCGCTCGCGCAGCGCCGCATAATCCTCGCGGCCGAACGCGCCCTGGATTTCGGCCAGCAACTGTTCGAACCGATCGAAGTCGGCCGGATTCAGGCCGATCTCGTCACCGCCCTTGGACGGCGCCGGAGCGGCGCGCGGTGCAGCAGCTCCGACTCCCGCCCCAACGCCGAGCGGATTGGCGCCGAGGCCTGCACCCGCGAACGAATCGAGAAAGGAGGGCCCGCCAGCGGGAGACGGCTGGCGGCGATTGGCCAGAAACCGCATCAGCAGCATGGCACCGAGCGCGAGCAGCGCGATCTGCACGATCATGCCAAGCGCGCCAGCAAAACCGCCGAACCCGTGGCCGAGCAGCATGCCGATCAGGCCGCCAATCATCAGGCCGCGCAACATCGAGCCGCCAAAGCCTCCGAAGAAGCCGGGGCGTGCCGCCTGCGCCGCACCAGCCGCAGCCGCATTGGTCTGTTGGCTCTGCGGCGTCACGGAGCGCTGGACCGGCGCCGCAGCCTTGGGCGCAGTCGCTGTCACAGGAGGCGCCTGATAGGTGCGAACGCCACGACTGCCGAAGCTGCCGCCGCGTCTCGCCTCTGCGTCACCCACGGCTGCCATGCTCATGACGAGCGCGAGTGCAGCGACAACCATGGTGGAACGCTTCAGAAAACCCATCACTCTTCCCCAATCTCATAGGCCCATCGAAGGGCAACGTGATCGCGATATAGGAAGCGCAGGATCGGATTTTGAGGGGTAGCGCCGATTTCGTGCCAAAAGGACCCGTGTTATGGAGACGCTGAAGCCAATATCGAAGTGAAAATCCCTACCGTGACCGATGCCACCACGACCTTTCGGGTCGCCGCCCTCTACCAGTTTGTTTCCCTCCCCGACCATCAGGCTCTGCAGGCACCCCTGCTCGAGCTATGCAGTGGCCTTGGCATCAAGGGCACACTCCTAATTGCGGAAGAAGGCATCAACGGCACCATCGCGGGGACGGCCGAGGCGATCGACGGCTTTCTGGCCGCCCTCGGCAGCGATCCGATCTATGGCGGGCGCTTCGGCGCCATGGAGATCAAGTTCTCCGGCGCCGTGACCATGCCGTTCAAGCGGCTCAAGGTGAAGCTGCGCGACGAGATCGTTACCCTGGGCAAGCCGCAGGTCGATCCGACGCGCCGGGTCGGCACCTATGTCGAGCCGGAGGACTGGAACGCATTGATCAGCGACCCGGACGTCCTTCTCATCGATACGCGCAATCGCTTCGAAGTCGAGATGGGCAGCTTTGCCGGGGCCGTCGACCCGGAGACACGTAAGTTCTCGCAGTTTCCCGAATTCGTCAGCCGCACCCTCGACCCCGGGAAGCACAAACGCGTCGCCATGTTCTGCACGGGCGGAATCCGGTGCGAGAAGGCGAGCTCCTACCTGCTCGCCGAGGGCTTCGAGGAAGTCTTCCACCTGAAGGGCGGCATACTCAAATATCTCGAGACCGTGCCGGAGGAGGAGAGCCTCTGGCGCGGCGAGTGCTTCGTGTTCGACGAACGCATCGCGCTCGGCCACGGTCTTGTTCAGCGGCCGAGCAGCGATCTGGATCCAGGCGACGCCGGCGCCTAGGTCTCCTGTGCCGGCGCATCTTCCTCGCGGAGATAGGCCTCGACCGTTCCCGTCAGCTTGATCGTGAGCGGGTTGCCGAACCGATCGCGCGCCTTGCCGGCCGCAACGCGCACCCAGCCTTCACTGATGCAATATTCCTCGACATTGGTCTTCTCGACGCCCTTGAAGCGGATTCCAACGCCGCGCTCGAGCAGTTCGGCATTGTAGAACGGGCTTCGGGGATCGCTCGAAAGACGGTCGGGAAGCGTATCGGTCATGATGTCCTCACGGTGAAATGCGTGTTCAGACCGGCAGACATAGCCAGACGGCGCTCACATGCCAACCGGCTGTCGTGATCATCGCATCGGATCGGCCGGGGAAGGAGAGCGGCGCATCGGTGCTACCAGCTCCGTCGCGGGGCCTTGTCCGAAGCGATAGGCACAGTCTAGTTAGTCGTGTTGCATTGCAGCGCTGACAGTCACCTACCCTTCGTTTCACTCGTCATTTCCAGGGATGCTCCGCCATGGCGCATAAGCTCCACATCATCATCGCCAGTACGCGTCCGGGCCGCGTCGGCCCCAAGGTCGCGAACTGGATCTTCGAGTATGCGAAGGAGCACGGCAAGTTCGAGCCGGTCCTCGTCGACCTCGCCGATTTCAACCTGCCGGTCTATGACGAGCCGCATCACCCGCGGCTGCAGCAATATCAGCACGAGCACACCAAGGCCTGGAGCGCATCCGTCAATGCCGCCGACGCCTTCCTCTTCGTGACGCCGGAATACAATTACTTCGCCCCGCCGGCGCTGGTGAATGCATTCAGCTACGTGTTCAAGGAATGGAAATACAAGCCGGCCGGGCTCGTCAGCTATGGCGGCGTTTCGGGCGGCCTGCGCGCAGCCCAGTCGGAAAAGCTGCTCATGACCACGCTCGGCGTGGTGCCGCTCGCCGAAGGCGTCGCGATCCCGATGGTCGGGCAGCTCATCAATGCAGAGGGCCAACTGGTCCCGAACGATCTGATCATCGCGAGCGCCAAGGGAATGCTCGACGAACTGATCAAGTGGAGCGAAGCGCTGAAGCCGCTCCGCAGCGCCTGAGCCCGATCAGACTCCGGCGACGAACGCTCCGATCGAGAGCGCCAATACGTAAAGACCGGTTGCCGTCAGCATGAAGAAGACGGCAGCCGAGCCTAGATCTTTGGTGCGGCGTGCAAATTCCGAGCGCTGGGGCGAGACGTCATCCACGATGAGTTCGATGGCGCTGTTCAGCGATTCAAGCGCGAGCACGGCGCCGGCGCAGATTACGAAGACAGCGATTTCCGCCAGCGATCGTCCGATGGCAGTCAGCCAGAGCAGGCAGACAATCGCAGCGGCGAATTCCATCCGCGCCGACACCTCGCCCCGGAACAGAATGATGACGCCTGATATCGACCATCCCAAGGACGCTCTCAGATGCTCGATCCAATGGCGCATGGCGGAATTATCTCCTCGAACCCCTTAATCGCTGACCCCCGGGCCGAACCGGCCGACTTGGAACGTTCTTGATGGCTTATTCGGTGGCTGCGAGTCTACACTCCACGCTGAAACGAGCCGATCGTGCCCTATCGCGTCGCACCCGCTTGGCAGGTGCCGGCCCGGATGCGATATGAGGGTTCGAACGCCGGAGCATCCATGAGCGAAATTCGCACCTTCGAGGCGAAACGGCCGCAGCGGGCCTTGCTGCTGTCGCTCCCCAATATTCTGACCTACGGCCGCATCGTCGCCGTGCCGCTCGTCGTGTTCTGTGTCGTCGGCGGCCAGGACAATTGGCGCTGGATTGCACTGGCGCTGTTCACGATCGCGAGCATCACCGACTATCTTGACGGCTATCTCGCGCGCATCTGGCACCAGCAATCCTCGCTTGGCCGCATGCTCGATCCGATCGCCGACAAGCTTCTGGTCGCGGCCTGCCTGCTGGCTCTCGTCTTCGAGCGCACGATCGGCGGCGTCGCGATCTGGGCTGCCGTCATCATCCTTTCGCGCGAGATCCTGGTATCGGGCCTGCGGGAATATCTGGCCGAGCTCCGCGTCAGCGTGCCTGTGACGCGGCTCGCCAAGTGGAAGACCGCGACGCAGATGGTTGCGATCGGCTTCCTGCTCGCCGGTCCCGCCGGAGACGTCTATTTCCCCTATACGAGCACGATCGGTCTCGTCCTGCTCTGGCTGTCGGCGCTCCTCACCCTCTATACCGGCTATGACTATTTCCGCGCCGGGCTCGGCCACATATTGGAGGAGGAGCCATGAGGCTCCTCTACTTCGCCTGGGTCCGCGAGCGCATCGGCGCCGCCGAGGAGACGATCGAGCCGCCAGCGACCGTCGAGACAGTCGGCGATCTGCTGCGCTGGCTCCGCACGCGCGGCGATGCCTATGAACAGGCTTTGACCGATCCCACGGCGGTGCGCGTGGCGCTCGACCAGTTTCACGCCGAGCACGATGCTTCCATCGCAGGCGTGCGCGAGGTCGCCCTGTTCCCCCCGATGACCGGGGGCTGAGATCGTGGCCCATCTGAGCATTGCGGTCGTGGCCGAACCGATCGATCTGGCTGCCGCAACCGCTGAGCTTGCCGCAGGCCGCACCGATATCGGCGCGGTCGTGACCTTCACGGGCCTTTGCCGCGACGAAGGCGGCACGCTTGAGGCGCTCGAGCTCGAGCATTATCCTGGCATGGCCGAGGCCGAGATCACGCGGATCGCCGAAAGTGCGGCGGCGCGCTTTGACGTCGATACCATCGCCGTACGGCATCGCTACGGCAAAGTGAGGCCCGGAGAGGTCATCGTTCTCGTCGCAACCGCGTCGAAGCACCGGCAGGCTGCATTCGAGGCCGCTTCGTTCATCATGGACTTCCTGAAAACCCACGCGCCCTTCTGGAAGAAGGAGCATAAGGCGACCGGTCCATCAGGCTGGGTTGCGGCAAAATCGAGCGACGACGACGCCGAAGCGCGCTGGAAGAACCCCATCTGACCATGTTTTCGCTTGAGCAATCGGCCGCGCTCTTCAACCCGTACGCGGCACTGGCCGCGGAACTCCTGCCCCATGCCGTCGCGGGCAATGACGGCTCGCATGACGTCGCCCATCTCGCACGGGTCTGGAAGAGCGCCGCGGCGATCCAGGCCGAGGAAGGGGGCGACCGCACTATACTCGCCGCCGCCGTGCTCCTGCACGATTGCGTCATGGTCGAAAAGAATGCGCCATCGCGATCGCAGGCGTCCCGGCTTGCGGCGGAGAAGGCGACGCAAATCCTGACCGCGCTCGAATGGAAACCGACAGTGATCGATGCCGTCGCGCACGCCATCACCGCCCACAGTTTCTCAGCCGGTATCCCGCCGGAGACGATAGAGGCGAAGATCCTGCAGGATGCCGACCGGCTCGACGCCATCGGAATGGTCGGCGTCGCACGGTGCTTCTATATTGCCGGGCGGCTCGGCAGCGGCCTTTATGATCCGGCAGACCCGAGGGCGGAGCACCGCCCGCTCGACGATAAACGCTTTGCCATCGATCATTTCGAGACCAAGCTGCTGAAGCTCGCAAGCGGGTTCCAGACCATGGCCGGCGCCCGATTGGCCGCGACCCGGCAGGATCGTCTCCGCCGCTTTCTTGATGAGTTCCTCGACGAGATCGCGGTCACCTAGGCCGACAACGCAACAATGAAAGACCGACCATGCTGACCATCTGGGGCCGCGGCAATTCCAACAACGTCAAGAAGGCGCTCTGGTGCCTGGAGGAACTTGGCCTTGCCTATGAGCATATCCCGGCCGGTGGCGCCTTCGGCATCGTCGATGACGCCGCCTATCGCGCCATGAACCCGAACGGCCTCGTGCCGACCATTCGCGACGGCGATCTCATCCTCTGGGAATCGAATGCGATCGTCCGATACCTGGCCGCGAAATATGGCGCCGGGACGCTCTGGCTCGACGATCCGGCCGAACGCGCCGAGGGCGATCGCTGGATGGACTGGACGACCAGCTCGTTTGCCGCCTCGTTCCGCGATGTCTTCTGGAACATGGTCAGGACCGAGCCAGAAAAGCGGGACATGGCGGCCGTGGCACAGGGACTTGAGCGTTGCGGCAAGTTGCTCGCGATCGTGGATGAAGCGCTTTCGCGGCAGCCCTTCCTCTCCGGCGCCGCATTTGGCATCGGCGACATTCCGCTTGGCTGCTTCATCTATGGCTGGTTCGCCATGCCGATCGAGCGCCCGGACCTGCCTCATCTCTCCGCCTGGTATCAGGCGCTGGCGACACGCCCAGCCTACCAAAAGGCGGTCATGACAGCTCTAACCTAGATCCTAAGTTGTTGGTAACCTTTATTCAATTTCTTGCTCCCATCTTGGCGCCTCACATTGAATGCGGCATTCTTTTGGCCGGGGGCAAGGAGAGGACGAGATGATCGTATCGGCCGTGATTGCGGTCGTCGTCGGGCTGTTCACGAGAAGCTTCTGGCTTGCCTTCGTGTCCGGCCTCGCAGCCAGCTTCGTGGCAGCCCTGACGACCTGGGCGCTCTATTCCGACGTCGAGGGATTCAACGACTACCAGTTTCGCACGATCCTGGCCGGATTCCTGAGCGGCGCACTGGGCATGGTGATCGCATTTCTGCGATCGGCCTATGACGACTATCGACTGGAAATGAACGAGCGCCGCGGGCTCAATGACGGAATGCGCATTCAGGAGAGCCCGAAGGTCGATCGCGTTCCGGTCATCAAGGCTGCACTGCGCGGACGCTTCCTGCTGCTAGGAAGCCGCGTCGAGACGTTCAACAAGGACGTGAACGACCTGACGTTCAACATCATCGACCGCTGGGTCCACCGTCGCACGGTGCGCGACGACAGGCAGAACTGACAAAAACGGCCGGGCAATGCCCGGCCGTTTCATCTTCTAGAGCGTTTCCGAGCGAAGTGGAATGCGGTTCGCGTGAAGGAAACGCGATCAACCAAAGAGTTAGAGCTATCCATCGATTCAAAGAAACGATGAATAGCTCTAGAGCGACTTGATCAGCCGACGAGTTCGACGCCGGAGAACCAGTAGGCGATTTCCTGAGCGGCGGTCTCGGGAGCATCCGAGCCGTGAGCCGAGTTCTCGCCGATCGAAAGGGCGAATTCCTTGCGGATCGTGCCTTCGGCAGCGTTGGCGGGATTGGTCGCGCCCATGACTTCGCGGTTCTTCAGGATGGCGTTCTCGCCTTCCAGAACCTGCACGACCGTCGGGCCGGCTGTCATCGTCTCGACCAGTTCGCCGAAGAACGGACGGTCCTTGTGGACGGCGTAGAAGCCCTCGGCCTGAGCACGCGACATCCATACGCGCTTCGAAGCGATGACGCGCAGTCCCGCCTCTTCGAGCTTCGCGGTGATCTTGCCGGTCAGGTTACGCTTGGTCGCATCGGGCTTGATCATCGAAAAGGTGCGTTCGATCGCCATAGTCCGTCCTATCTATTGGGGTGGGTGAAGTCGCGGCGTGTATAGCTGCGCGGCCGGAATCCGGCAAGAGTGCCGCTTGCGGGAGATGATCCGCATTCGTAGAACGCAAAGCACCGCAAACGTGAGTTTGCCGACGACACTGCTGGGGGAGGAGCGCCATGAAGGCCCATTTCGCGATGTTCGCCGCCTATAACAAATGGGCCAATGCTCGGCTCTATGCGGCGGCTGCGGCGGTCTCGCGCGACGATTATCTCGCCGATCACGGAGCGTTCTTCCATTCGCTGAACGGCACGCTCAACCATCTCGTCGTTACCGATCGGATCTGGCTTCGCCGGATGACCGGCGACGGTCCGGTGCAGACCCGGCTGGACGAAATCCTGACGGACGACATCGCCACGCTGACAGAGTTGCGGCAGGCGGAGGACGACCGCATGATCGCGTTCATCGATCGGCTGGGCGAAGCCGAACTCGCGGGGAACTTCACCTACCAGCCCATCAGCAACCCGGTCGACGTCACCCAGCCACTCGGCTCGGCGCTCCTCCATGTCTTCAATCACCAGACCCACCACCGCGGGCAGGCGACGGCCATTCTGACGCGGGTCGGTGGACGGGATGCGTGCGAGAGCCTGGACCTGATCGTGTTCCAGCGCGCGACGAGAATGGGGCTCGGCTGACGAAGCGTCACGCCGGGCCGTTGCATTTGGCGCCCGAATTTTATCGGGGGATGTGACCTTCATCGCTTGATTCAGGCCGACCGCCGGAGCAGCTATGAGGGATGTTCACGCGATCGCGAATCTCATGGCTCCGCCTCTCCGCCGTCCTGGCCGTCGGCCTCGTCGCCACGGCTGCGCAGGCCGCTGCCCCCATTGTCGATATCGCCTCGCCGCGCGAGCTGAGCGATAGCGACAAGGCCGAGATCGTCGATTTCGTCGTCGGAAATGCGGTCTTCGCGCTCTACCATCAGGCGGGCCACATGATGATGGAACGCTATGGCATTGCAGCCGGTAATGGCGAGAGCGGCGCCGATCAGTTCGCGACCGTGACGCTGCTGGAACCGCGATCGGGAGCGGGCGACCAGACCCTGGTCGACGCCATCGACAGCTGGCATCTTTCCAGTCACCAGACGGCGTCGGCCAACGGGATCGACGTCGCGCTGCCCGACCGGCACGCGCTCGATGGCGAGCGGACCGACGCGATCATCTGCGACATGGTCGGCGCGGACCCGCAGGGCTTTTCCGATGTCGCCGATGCCTCCGGGCTCGACAGCGCGGCGCGTGCGCGCTGCGCGACGTCGTACCAGACTGTCCGGTCACGCTGGACCGACATGCTGAAGCCGCTCCGCCATGTCGATGGCCAGGCTGCAACCACCATTGCAGTCACTTATGACGAGCCGACGGATGGCGAGAGCGTCGAGGCGACCATCCTGCAGGACAACCGCGTTTTGGAAGAAGTGGCCGACCGCCTCGCCCGTGACTTCGCCCTGCCCTCGCCGCCAACCGTGCGGGCCAAGAGCTGCGGCGCAGTGACGTCGCTCTATGATGCGGCCCATAACGAGCTGGTGCTCTGCTACGAGCTCTCCGCCTATCACAGCGATCTCATCATCCGCGATATCGAGAACCGCAACTAGCCGGTCGGATTCATCGGCATCCGGCCTTGCGCTCATCGCCGTGGCACGGCACATAGCCGGCCATGTTGCACGTCAATGAAGTCACCTATCGAATAGCCGGCCGCACCCTTCTGGACGGCGCGAGTATCGCGTTGCCGGATGGCGTCAAGGCGGGCTTTGTCGGGCGCAATGGCACCGGCAAGACGACGCTGTTCAAGCTCGTCACCGGCGATATCGCGCCGGAGAGCGGCACTATCGGCCTTCCACGCGGCGTGAAGATCGGCCAGGTCGCCCAGGAAGCGCCGGGCACCGAGCAATCGCTGATCGAGTTCGTGCTGCAGGCCGATACGGAGCGCGCCGCGCTGATGGCGGAGGCCGAGACAGCGTCGGACCCGCATCGCATCGCCGAGATCCAGATCCGCCTCGCCGATATAGGCGCCCATGCCGCAGAGGCGCGGGCCGGAACCATCCTCTCGGGCCTCGGCTTCGACGCCGAGGCGCAGTTGCGCCCGTGCTCCGCCTTTTCGGGTGGCTGGCGCATGCGCGTGGCACTCGCCGCCGTCCTGTTCTCGGAGCCGGACCTGCTGCTTCTCGACGAGCCGACCAACTATCTCGATCTCGAAGGCACGATGTGGCTGGAAAACTACGTGGCGCGTTATCCGCACACGGTCTTCCTGATCAGCCATGATCGCGACCTGCTGAACCGCGCCGTCGACATGATCGTCCATCTCGACCAGGGCAAGCTCGTCGCCTATCGCGGTGGCTATGACAGCTTCGATCGCCAGCGCCGCGAGAAGCAGGCGCTGCAATCGAAGCTGAAGAAGAAGCAGGACGACCAGCGCAAGCATCTTCAGGCCTTCGTCGACCGCTTCAAGGCCAAGGCTTCCAAGGCACGGCAGGCGCAATCGCGCATGAAGGCACTGGAAAAGATGCAGCCGATCGCCGGCATCGTCGATTCGGACGTCACGCCCTTCTCGTTCCCGCCGCCCGCCAGGATCCTCGCGCCGCCGATCATCGCGCTCGACAACGTCTCGGTCGGCTATGAGACCGACAAGCCGATCCTGAAGCGGCTCGACCTGCGGATCGATACCGAGGATCGCATCGGCCTGCTCGGGGCCAACGGCAATGGCAAGTCGACCTTCGCCAAGCTCCTCTCCGGCCGCCTCGCGCCCTTCTCGGGCACCATGCGCCGCGCCGACAAGCTCGAGATCGCCTTCTTCGCCCAACACCAGCTCGACGATCTGCAGCCGGCCGAATCGGCCGTGCAGCATGTGCGGATGCTGATGCGCGACGCGAGCGAGGCCCAGGTGCGCTCGCGCGTCGGCGCGATGGGCTTTCCCACCGCCAAGATGGATACGCCGGCGCGCGACCTTTCCGGCGGCGAGCGCGCGCGCCTGCTGCTCGGCATCGCCACGTTCCGCGGCGCCAATCTCCTGATCCTCGACGAGCCGACCAACCATCTCGACATCGACAGCCGCGAGGCGCTGACGCAGGCGCTCAACGAATATCCGGGCGCCGTCATCCTGATCAGCCATGATCGCCACCTGATCGAGGCCTCCGTCGACCGGCTCCTGCTGGTCGCCAATGGCGGCGTCGAGAATTTCGAAGGCGATATGGATGATTATCGCAGCCTGATCGTCCAGGGATCGGATTCGCGGTCCAGGAGTGGCGGCGGCGAAAGCGCCAAGGGCCCCTCGGCGCAGGAGCGGCGCCGCGAATCGGCGCAGCGCCGTGCGGGGCTCGCCCCCTTGCGCAAAAGGATCAAGGATATCGAGACCTTGATGGAGAAGCTGAAGAAAGAGATTCAGCGTCTCGACGCGGCGCTGGCTGATCCATCCCTCTATAGCGGCGCACCGACCAAGGCCGCCTTCCTCTCCAAGGACAGGGCGGATGCGGTGCGAAAGCTCGGCGAGCAGGAAGAGACCTGGCTCGAGCTCTCGACGCGCTACGAAGAGGAAGCCGCTGCGGTCGAAGCCGACTGAGCCGGTTCGCTCGCGAATGGGGTCGAGGCTGGGGCGTTCCAGCCTAGGCCTTCTTCTCCCAGCGGCCGTGCTCGGATTGCTGCCAATAGGTCGCCGCATGGCCGGCCGTCTTCACTTCGCGCCAGGCGGAGCGCGCCTGGTCCAGCGCGTCCGGATCGTTGCCGTCGAAGAGGACGACCACGCGCTCGAAATCGCCGACCGGTCCCAGGGGGGCGCCATCAACGGCGAATCGCACATTCGCCCGGTTGGGATTGACGGTCTGTGCCGCGAGCACAACCGGATGGAGCGCAGCAGCCGCATCCCGCCAGGTTCCGTGCGGCAGGAATGATTCGCTGCGATAGGTCCAAAGCAGCGCGTCGAGCGCGTCGCAGCGTTCGACGGAACCCGTCGCGACAACCACGCGCCAGCGCCGCTCCAAGCATTTTTCGAGGAGCGGCGGCAGCACGGCTTCGAGCGGTTGTCGCTGCAGATGGTAGAACAGCACGTCGGTCATGTCGGGACCCTAGCACCGCGACGCGGGAGCGAACACTCGGCTCCTGCACCTGCCCCCTGCCCTCCAGCCGGAAAGCGTTGTATGGGTCACGCGTGGGGTATCTCTCCGACTGCGTAGCGCTGGATTGCCGGGCACAGCATCGGTTTGCCGGGTATCGTGTTTGATGTGTCGAGGCCTCAATTGACTGTTCAGCTCGACCATGCGCCTCGCGCTGATCTGATGCCGACCGGCCTCGGCGGTCGGCTCGCCTGGTATTTCGAGCATCGCCCGCTGCAGTTCTTCTATTGGGTCCTGCTTGGCCAGGTCCTGCTGTGGACGCTGATCCCTGTCCTGCTGTTCCGGTCGCAGTCGCTCGACATGATCGAGAACATCGCGTGGAGCCGCGACCTGCAGCTCGGCTATTACAAGCATCCGCCGCTTCAGGTCTGGACCGTCGAGCTGGGGCTTCGTGTCTTCGGCGGCGCCGTTTGGCCGCTCTTCCTTCTGGGTCCCGCCGCCATCGCCGCGACCTTCATTCCCATCTTTCTGATGGGCCGACAGATCGGAGACGAGCGCGCGGGCCTGCTCGCCGTCCTGCTGTTCAGCCTGGTCTTCTACGCCAACATCGCCGCGCCGGAATTCAACGCGAATATCGTCCAGCTGCCGATCTGGGCCTGGGCCGCGTTCGTCTTCTGGCGCGCGATCGAGCGCAACAGGATGGGCTGGTGGGTGCTGCTCGGCCTGCTGCTGAGCCTTGCCGTCTATGCCAAATATTCCGCCGCCATCCTGGTCCTGACGCTGATCGTGGCGGGTCTGACGCAGCCATTGGGGCGCGCGCGACTGCGCAGCGCCGGACCCTATCTGGCGACCGCCATCTCGCTGCTCCTCAGCGCACCACACTTCTACTGGCTCTGGCAGTCGGGCTGGCTGCCGGTGACCTATGCGGTCGAGCGGGCGGACGAACTGAGCGCGCTTGGCCGATTCATGCGGCCGATCGGCTTCACGGCGGTGCAAATCCTGGATCACATTGCGGCGCTCGCGGTTCTCGCGATCGGCGGCGGCGCATGGGCCGGCCGATCGACCGTCGGTGCGGTCAGCTTCACCGCCGAGCCCTCGATCCGACGCTACGTCACCGTACTGGCCGTCGCGCCAATCGGCATATCGGCGCTGATCTCGACGGTCACGGGCGAAGGCCTCCGCGATATGTGGGGGGCGCCCATGATCGTCTGGCTCAGCCTGGCGCTGCTGCTCTGGATCAGACCAGTCTATGTCCAGCGCCGCCTGCCCGCCATGCTCGGCGCATGGCTCGCGCTGTTCGTGGCGACGCCGCTGGCGCTGGGCTTCGCAAGCCTATTGGGGCCGGCAATCGGCGCAGCGCCACTCCGCACCGCCTGGCCGTCACCCGAACTGGCGCAACAGCTCACCGCCATCTGGCGCGAGGAGACCGGCAAGCCGCTCAAGCTCGTCGCCGGCGATACCTGGGAGAGCGGTCTGGTCTCGACCTATTCGCCCGACGCGCCTTCGGTCTTCGTTCAGGCCATTCCGCGGATCAACCCCTGGGTCGATGCCGAGCGCATCGCCAGGGACGGCGTCCTGGTCGTCTGGAACGCCGCGCTGCCCTATCCATTCATGCCTTATGAGTCGCTCGGCCCCTTCACCGCAACCGGCGAAGTCACGGCGCCCTTCGGGCCGGCATCCAAGGTGCCGGCCGTACATTTCCGCTGGGCGATTCGGCCGCCTCAGCCCTCGTAATTATCGGCGACGAGCCGATCGAGCAGTCGCACACCCCAGCCCGAGGCCCAGGAGCGGTTGATCTCGCTCTGCGGCGAGCCCATCGCAGTGCCGGCAATGTCGAGATGCGCCCAGGCCGTCCCATCGGTGACGAACCGCTTCAGGAACTGCGCCGCCGTGATCGAACCGGCGTCGCGGCCGCCCGTATTCTTGATGTCGGCAAATTTCGACTCGATCTGCTTGTCATAGGCGGCGCCGAGCGGCATGCGCCACACCTTCTCGCCCGTCGCCTCGCCAGCCTTGGAGAGAGCGGCCGCGAGCGCATCGTCAGTGGCGAACATGCCGGCATGGTCATGGCCGAGTGCGACAATGATCGCTCCGGTCAGGGTGGCGAGGTCGATGATGACCCGCGGCTCATATTCCTTCTGGACGTACCAGAGCGCGTCGGCGAGCACGAGGCGGCCTTCCGCATCGGTGTTGATCACCTCGATGGTAACGCCGGACGCGGCCTCGACAATATCGCCGGGGCGCTGCGCATTGCCGTCGGGCATGTTTTCGACGATGCCGATAATGCCGATCGCGTTGACCTTGGCGTCACGCGCGGCAAGCGCATGCATCAGCCCGACCACCGCGGCGGCACCGCCCATGTCGCCCTTCATGTCTTCCATGCCGCCGGCCGGCTTGATTGAAATGCCGCCTGTGTCGAATACGACACCTTTGCCCACAAAAGCGATCGGCTTGTCCTTCGATTTCGACCCGTTCCAGCGCATGGCGACCAGGCGCGGCGGACGGACGGACCCCTGCGCGACGCCGAGCAGGGCGCGCATGCCGAGCTTCTTCATCTGCTTTTCGGTCAGTGTCTCGATCGTGACGCCGAGCGCCTCGAGCGCCGCGGCCTTTTCGGCAAACTCGACTGGGCCAAGCACGTTGGCCGGCTCATTGACCAGATCGCGAGCAAGGATCGCACCATCTGCAACGGCGGAGCGGCTCGCCCAGACCTTCTTGGCCTTCGACGCATCCGGCGTGATGATGCCGAGGGAGGCCGGCGGCTTGGTGGCCGCGCCATTGCCATTGGCCTCGCCGTTCTTCTTGCTCTTGTAGCGATCGAACGTATAGGCGCGCAGCACGGCGCCGAGGCCGATATCGGCCAGCTGGTCCGGCGAAATCGCTGTCCCGTCAGGCCTTTCGGCGAAAAGCAGCGCCGATTCACCCTTGCGCAGGGCGGCGATGATCACGCCGCCGAGGCGCGCCCAATCGAGCTCAGCCAGTGTGGCGGCCTTGCCGAGACCGACCACCACCAGACGATCGAAGGCTGCATTGGCCGGCGCCAGCAGGTCGAGCACGGAGAGGCTCTTGCCCTTGAACTCCGCCGTCGCAGCCGCCTTGGCGAAAAGCTCCGCAATGCCGAGCGTCGCAGCCGACGGCCCGAGCGCCAGCGTCTCGTCCGTGAACAGCACCACAGTGCCGGCCTCCGGCGTGGCGGATTTGTGGAATGAAATGGAGGGACGCTCGGTCATTCAGGGACTCTCTTGGAACTGGGGGGTCATTAGATATCGGGGGCGGCAATCACGAAAAGTTCGGTGCGAACTTTGCCGGCAACAGGCTTCGGGAAACGACAATGTGCCTCGATCGGCGGGTCTGGCAAGTCCGGAGCGTTCGCGGTAGATGTTCACGAACCGTTAACGCTCTTCATTGGGGGTTCATTCACCAAAATGCTTCACCCATGAGCGTGCACAAGACCGCATCCGAGCGCCACGAATCGGCGTCGACTTTTTTCTGCCGTGCTTCCTCCGATAATTCCGTGCGGGGCTCCGGATCACGAGGCGTTCGAAGCTGAGATGAAGCTGATCGGCCGTTACATATTCAAGCGCATGCTCGGCGCCTTCCTGCTGAGCCTGGGCGGCCTCGGCGGAACCGTCTGGCTGAGCCAGGCTTTGCGCGAACTCGACCTGGTGACGGCCAAGGGCCAGAGTTTCGTGACCTTCTTTCAGGTCTCGAGCCTCATTTTTCCCGGGCTGCTTCTGATCGTCTGCCCCGTCGCGGTGCTGATCGGCGTCATCTACACGTTCAATCAGCTCAACGCCGATTCCGAACTGGTGATCATCAATGCGAGCGGCGCTTCGCAAGCGACGCTGCTGAAGCCGGCGGCGACGCTCGGGCTCCTGGCGATGGTCGTCGTCGCCATCATGTCGATCTATCTGGTTCCCCGGTCGATGCAGTCGTTCCGGACCATGCTCGCGGGCATCAATACCGACCTGATCTCGTCCTTCATCCAGGAAGGTGCGTTCATGCCGATCGGCGACAGCCTGGTGTTCCATATTCGCGACCGCCGGCCCGATGGCACGCTCGAAGGCATCTTCATCCAGGACGAGCGCGACCCCGACCAGAGCTCCGTCTACATCGCCAATCGCGGCACGATCCTGAAGAACCCGCTCGGCACCTTCCTGGTCATGCAGAGCGGAACGATCCAGCAGCGCTCGGTCAGCAAGGGTTCGATGTCGATCATCGAGTTCGAATCCTACGCCTTCGACATGTCGACCTTCGGCGCGGCGAGCCAGCAGCCGGCGTTCAAGCCCGGCGAGCGCGACACGGCCTATCTGCTCTCACCGGAGCCGAACGATCCCGAGTACCAGAAGCGGCCGGATTCCTTTGCGGCCGAGTTCCATGATCGCCTGTCGAGCCCGCTCTATGCCCTGCTCTTCGCCTTGCTGCCGGTCGCCACGATGGGACAGGCGCAGACGACGCGCCAGGGCCGCGGCGTCGTCATGCTCGTGACCGTGGTCGTCGCTACACTTCTGCGAATCGGCGGGCTCGTCCTCGCCGGTCTTTCGGCCACCGAGCCTTGGCTCTTTCCGGTGCTCTATGCCTTACCCATCATTTCCATCGTGCTCGTCCTCGGCGCCATTCTCGGCGGACTGCGCTTCTCGGCCCTCGACGGCATCTCGGCCCTCATCGGCGATCTCTTCGAGCGGCGGGCGCAGCGGCGCCAGGCTCGTGGCCAGGCCTGATCGCGAATGATGCGCAACCCGACCCTCACCCTCTATTTCGCCCGCCGCTTCGCGAAGACGGCGATCATCATCTTCATCGTCGTCTTCGTGCTGATCGCCTTCATCGACTATCTCGAACTCGCGCGTCGCGCGGCCAAGCGCGACAATTTCGATCCCCTCATCTATCTGCTCGTCTCGCTCTCACGCGTCCCGACCGTGATCGAACGCGCCCTGCCCTTCACGATCCTCTTTGCGGCGATGGCGAGTTTCGTCATGGCCAACAGGCAGCTCGAACTGGTCGTCGCCCGCGCCTCGGGCCTCTCGGCCTGGCAGTTTGTGTTGCCGGCCGGCGGCGTCGCCGTCATTTTCGGGATCATGGCGACGACGCTGTTCAACCCGTTCGCGACGATGCTGAAGGAAGAGTCGGTCGCGATCTTCAATCAGCTGACGGCGGGCGTCGGAGTTCAGGACATTGGCGGGGCGACTCAGCAGAAGCCGATCTGGCTCCGACAATCGGGGCTCGAAGGCAGCTCGATTCTCGGCGCCAAGAACAGTTTCAATCGCGGCCTGTCGCTTGTCGAAGTCACCGCCTTTGTCTTCGATCCGGGCGGGCGGTTGGACAAGCGCGTGGACGCGCGCTCGGCTGAACTTTCTGGGAATAAGTGGGTCCTTCACGACGCAACCGTGACGCAGACCGGGATCCTGCCACAACCGGTCGCGACCTTCGATCTGCCGACGGATCTGGCGCCCGATCAGGTCAGCCAGCAGCTCGCGGATCCCGATACGATCTCGTTCTGGTCCCTGCCGCAATTCATTGAAATATCAAACAAATCGGGCGTTCCGAGCGACGGCTACGAGATGCGTTACCAGTCCCTGCTGGCACAGCCGCTGCTCTTCCTCGCCATGGTGCTGGTGGCGGCAACCGTGTCGCTCCGCTTCTCCCGTTCGCGTGATCTCGGGCAGGTGATTCTGACTGGCGTGATCGTGGGCTTCGTGCTTTATGTTGTGACCGAATTGGCCAATGGTTTAGGGAGGAGCGGCACTGTGTTGCCTGCCGTTGCTGCTTGGACCCCTTCGCTTGTCGCAACGCTCGCGAGCGTCACCGTGCTGCTCTATCGGGAGGACGGATGAGTCGTATTTCCGCACCTCTCGGGCCTGTGATGCGTACCTTCTCCCGCCTGAGGAATAAGTCGTTCGCGCTCGTGGCGCTGGCCGCGCTGGCAGTCCTGGGCCCGCTTTCGGGCGAGGCGCTCGCGCAGGCCAATCCCGGCACGCTCGGCTTCGCCGTTGACAGCATGCCCACGCCCACCAAGGGCGCGCAGATGCTGCTCGAATCGGACCAGCTCGTCTACGACTATGACAAGTCGACCGTCGCCGCGGTCGGCGGGGTCAAGATGTATTATGACGGCTATACCCTTGAGGCCGACCGGGTCACATACGACCAGAAGAACCGCAAGATGACGGCCGACGGCCGCGTCAAGATTGTCGACCGTACGGGCGCGATCGTGACGGCCGACACGATCGACATCACGGAGGATTTTGCGACCGGTTTCGTCACGGCGCTCCGCCTCGATACGCCGACGCAGACCCATTTTGCGGCCGAGAAGGCCTATCGCGACCAGGGCAAGACGACGACATTCTATCGCGGCGTCTACACGGCTTGCGAACCCTGCCGCGAGAACCCGAAGAAAGCTCCGATCTGGCAGGTGAAGGCCGCGCGCATCATTGCCGATCACAACGAGCACATGATCTATTTCAAGAGTGCCCGGCTGGAGTTCTTCGGCCTGCCGGTCGCCTATTTCCCCGCTTTCTCGGCGCCCGATCCGACCGTCAAGCGCAAGAGCGGCTTCCTGTTCCCGTCGGCCGGCTACACCTCGGCCCTCGGCGCCTTCGCCAAGACGCCCTATTTCTGGGCGCTGGCCCCCAATTACGACATCACCTTCTCGCCGGCCTATTATACGAACCAGGGCTTCCTGCTCGATGCCGAGTGGCGTCATCGCCTCGATTACGGACAGTACACCCTCGAAATGGCCGGGATTCATCAGCGCAATCCCGAAGCCTTCATCGCCAGCGGCACCCGCAATTCGGGCGACGTGGAATGGCGTGGCGGCGCGCGGACGACTGGCGAATTCTACCTGAACCGTCAGTGGGCCTTCGGCTGGGATGCTACGCTCCTGAGCGACCGCACGTTCAGCCGCGACTACAAGGTGCTCAACAGCGCGTCGGACGTCGCGATTTCGACGGTTCACCTCACCGGCATGTCGGAGCGCAACTATCTCGACCTGCGCGGCTACTATTTCGAGGTCCTGACCAACAGCACCGACCCGAGCTATGACCAGGGCCGCCAGGCGATCGTGCGCCCGGTGATGGATCAGAACTACATCTTCGACAAGACGATCCTCGGCGGCCAGCTGACCATGACGAACAACGTCACCAGCCTGCAGCGCTCGGAGCTCGACTATATCGACCAGGCCAATACCGGCGTCTATCAATATGGCGACCCGGTGCTCGGCCTTTCCGGCAATTTCAACCGTGCCAGCACGAACTGGACGTGGCAGAGCACGGTCATGGGTCCTGTCGGCATGGTGCTGAAGCCCTTTGCCTATCTGCAGGCGGACGCCTTCTATCTCGACGAAGACCAGATCATCCCGGGAATCAGCGACCAGGGCTCCTATTCCCGCGCCATGCCGGCGGTGGGCATGGAGTGGCGCTGGCCGATCATGGCCTCGGCCATGTCCTCCTCCTTCGTCTTCGAGCCGATCGCGCAGATGATTGTGCGCCCGAACGAAGGCATGGCAGGACAGCTGCCGAACGAAGACGCGCAGAGCCTTGTCTTCGACGATTCGACGCTGTTCGCCTGGGACAAATTCTCCGGCTATGACCGTGTCGAAGGTGGCACCCGTATCAATGCCGGCTTCCGCTATCTCGCGAATATAGGCTCGGTCGCAACCGTGCAGGGCGTCGTCGGTCAGTCCTATCAGGTGGCCGGTCTCAACTCCTTCGCGGTCGAGGACCTGACCCAGACCGGCACCGTGTCAGGCCTGCAGGACAATGTGTCCGACTATGTGGGCAGCATGACGTTTGATGGCGGCATGGGCTACTTCCTGACCGCACGCGGCCGCGTCGATGCCGAGACCTTCGACGTCAACCAGGCGCAGCTGGTCGCAACCGGCAAGCTCGGCGACGTGACGGCATCGGCCTCCTATCTTTACATGCGCGACGTTCCCGCGATCGGCAGCAGCGACCAGACTGAAACGACCAACACGGTCAGCGGCCGCGCGTCATGGCAGTTCACGGAGAGCTGGCGCGTGTTTGGATCGATCGCGTGGGACATCGAGCAGGACCAGATGGCCGGCAATGGCGTGGGCATCGCCTATGACGACGAGTGCACGACCTTCTCGATCGCCTATACCGAGATCCGCGAGGCCTATACCGACCTCAATACCTCCAAGACCCTTCTCGTCAGCCTGCAACTGCGCACGCTCGGCGGGACCTCGCTCAGCAGCAATATCGGCAATTTGAACTGATCTGCGCCGAGCGGCTCATACTTCGCCTGCGATTCATGCTTTCGCCGGATTTACCGGATTTAGAGAGCTTGAAGCGAAGCAACTTTTGATCGTCGAAGGCCGCCATCGGCCATCGACGACAACCGGGCTCGGAACTCCATCATGCGCACCATGCTCAGAACACTCGTCTTCTCCCTGTTCAGCATCGGACTCGGCCTCGCGCTCCTGCCGTCGGTTGCCAGCGCGCAGTCGACGATCAAGGCCACCGTCAACGATCAGGCGATCACGAGCTACGACGTCAATCAACGCGTCAAGCTGATGGCGTTGTTTCATCAGAAGGCGACCCCGAAGAGCGCGCTCGATGATCTGATCGACGAGGCGATCGTGCAGCAATTCGCGACCCCGCGCAAAATGTTGCCGGACGAGGCGGGCGTGAACGAGCGCTATGCGGCCATCGCCAAGCAGGTCAAGCTGCCGCTGCCGCAGTTCGGCAAGGCGCTGCAACAGGCCGGTGTCGAACCCGAGACACTCAAGAAGCTCTTCCGTGCCCAGATGACCTGGGCAACCCTCATGCGCGCCAAGATTCGCAGCCAGCAATCCAATGTGAGTGAGGCTGACATTCAGGCCGAACTGGCCAAGGAAGGCGTCAATATGGAGCAGGCGACGATGAAGGAATTCAAGCTCCAGCAGATCGTCTTCGTTGTTCCCAAGACATCTCCCCCCGGCTCGGCGCAGCGCCGCTTGGGCGAAGCCGAGGCATTCCGCAAGCGCTTTCCCGGCTGTGACGGCAGCCTCGATCTCGCCAAATCGCTCAAGGGCGTCGTCGTAATCAATGCAGGCCGCCGCGATACCTCGCAGATGGATACCGACATGGCCGACGCACTCAGCAGCACCCCCGCCGGCGGCACCCTAAAGCCGGAGATTACCGATCGCGGCGTCGAGGTGATCGCAATCTGCTCGGTCAAGGAAATCCAGAGCACGGCCGGCGTGCGCGCCCAGGTCGAGAAGAAGCTAAGCGCCGCTCAGAACCAGGACATCGAGAAGGACTTTAAGGCCGAACTTCGCAAGAACGCCAAGATCGTCTACAATTGAAATTATGGCTATCTCCGCACCTCTCCGTCCGCTCGCGCTCACCATGGGAGAGCCAGCGGGGATCGGGCCCGATGTAACGCTGGCCGCCTGGTTCGCGCGTCGTGAGCGCGATCTCCCGGCGTTCTACTGCCTGACCGATCCCGATGCGCTGCGCCACCGCGCGGCCTTGCTGGGCCTCGACGTTCCGATCGAGACCGTGGCGCAGGACGAGGCCGTTGAAGCGTTTGATCGCGTGCTGCCGGTGGTGCGGCTGGAAGGAAAGGCCGATGCGGCGCCCGGCCAGCCCGAGCGTCTCGCCGCGCATGGCGTCATCGAGGCGATCGCCCGCGCCGTGGGTGACGTGCGTGCCGGCCTCGCTTCAGCGATCGTGACCAATCCGATCAACAAGAAGGCGCTCTATGACGCCGGCTTCCAGCATCCTGGCCATACCGAGTTTCTGGGCATGCTCTCGGCCGCCTGGAGCGGTATGCCGGCGCGGCCGGTGATGATGCTGGCCGGTCCCGGCCTCCGCGCTGTCCCCGCCACCATCCATGTGCCGATTTCGGCCGTGCCGAAGCTCCTGACCGAAGAAGCCATCGTCGCCACGGCGCGCACGATCGACCACGACATGCGCCGCCGCTTCGGCATTGCAACGCCGCGGATCGCAGTCGCCGGGCTCAATCCGCATGCCGGCGAAGGCGGGGTGATGGGCACGGAAGACGACGCCGTGATCCGACCGGCCGTCGCACGGCTGAGGGCCGAAGGGATCGACGCCGTCGGCCCGCTCGCGCCCGACACGATGTTTCATGCCGCTGCTCGCGCGCGCTACGACGTTGCGCTCTGCATGTATCACGACCAAGCCCTCATTCCGACCAAGACGATCGCCTTCGCTGAAACCGTCAATGTCACGCTGGGCCTGCCGTTCATCAGGACATCGCCCGATCATGGCACGGCCTTCGACATAGCAGGAACGGGCGCGGCGGATTTTTCGAGCCTTGCGGCCGCCCTGCGGCTCGCCGACGAACTCGCCCGCCACGAGGCCGACTATATTGCGGAACACGCAGCCGAAGCTGACCGGCGGATCGCGTGATCGCACAGGACGGCCTTCCCCCGCTGCGGGATGTGATCACCCGCTACGGCCTGCAGCCCGTGAAGGCGCTCGGCCAGAATTTTCTGCTCGATCTCAACCTCACCGGCCGGATCGCCCGCGCCGCCGGGCCGCTCTCCGGCGCCACTGTGATCGAGGTCGGTCCCGGCCCCGGTGGCCTGACCCGCGCCTTGCTTGCCGAGGGCGCCTCGAAGGTGATCGCGATCGAACGTGATCGCCGCTGCCTCGATGCTCTGGCCGAGATCGCCGCTCACTATCCCGGCCGTCTCGACGTGATCGAGGGTGACGCGCTGGCGGTCGACATGGCTGCACTCGCGCCGGGCCCCGTCCGCATCGTCGCGAACCTGCCCTATAATATCGCCACGCCGCTACTGATCGGCTGGCTGCAGGCCGAGCCGTGGCCGCCCTTCTATGAGAGCATGACGCTGATGTTCCAGCGCGAGGTGGCCGAGCGCATCGTGGCGACGCCGGACGATGACGCCTATGGCCGGCTCGGCGTCATGGCGGGTTGGCGGACAGAGGCGCAGATCCTGTTCGACATCTCGCCGAAAGCGTTCACGCCGCCGCCGAAAGTCACATCGTCCGTCGTCCACTTCCGCCCGCGCCCCACACCCCTCCCCTGCGACAGGGCGAAGCTCGAACGCGTCACGGCGGCGGCCTTCGGCCAGCGCCGCAAGATGCTGCGCCAGAGCCTGAAGACGCTCGGCGTCGATCCCCTGCCGCTCCTCGCGACAGCCGGCATCAATGAAACCGCCCGCGCCGAAGAAATCGACGTCCCCGGCTTCGTCCGCCTCGCCAACGCCCTGCCCTGAAAGGGCGGGTGGGTCACCCAGATCACGGTCCCAACGGCTCGAATTGCGGGGCGGCGGCCCCGCCGACCATCCGCTCTGCGTCGTCGGCGCTCGGGGAGCGAGTCCGCATCCGCCCTCGACATCCTTTGCGCCCCCGTGGCCACGGTGTCAGCAAACCGGCCCGGCATTCGAGTCAACCACTTTGACGCCGATTGCCGGAACCGACGGCCGCATGCCCTTCTCAATCCTCACAATTCTCGCACGTCGCTGGGATTGGTGACACGCACGACTGGGAACTATACGTAGCGAGGCTGGATATCTATAAGCGTTACAACCGATCCAGACGTTCATCCGGAACCTTCAGCTTCAGATAGATATTGGACAATGAGCGGAACAGCGAACACGAACAAAATAACTCGCCTGGCTCCCATGGTGGGCATGGCGATCATTGCTGTCTCCTTTGTCCTCGTGAATGCATCGTGGATAGCCCGCTACCGGCTGAATCAGGCGGTCGACATCGATGAAGCTGGATACTTCTCGATTGCCTTGTATGATTATCATGCCTGGATGAGCGGTGGTCTGCGCGGCTGGCTCAACGAAGTCCTGCTACCGACAATCCAGGCGCCCGTAACCACTGCGACCGCGTCGATTCTCTTCATTATCTTTGGGCCACAACTCTCGGTCGGCTTTCTTGTGCCCGTATTGTTCGGCGGGGCATCTGTGATCGTGACCTACTTCCTCGCCCGACGAATAGCCGGCGACTGGTTCGCCCTGCTGGCCTCGCTCATCGTCGCCGCGTCGCCGATCATCGTCGACTATAGTCGCACATTCAATTTTGCGATGGCCGCCACCTTCTTCACAACGGCCGCGCTGATGTGTCTGCTCTATTCGGACAGGTTGCGCTCAACGCCTTGGGCCATCCTGCTGGGTTTGTGCGTCGGCATGATGGCGCTGTCGCGAACAGTCACGATCTCCTTCTATCCGGCGATCGCCCTGGCGGTGCTCTGGTGCGTGTTCACGCGTCGCGACGCTATCGCCAAGGCCCTTGCCAACACACTGCTGGCCGGCGTCGTCGCGCTCATCACCGCCGCAAGCTGGCTATTCTTCAGCTGGAGACCGGTGCTCGACTATCTGCTCCAATATGGCTATGGCGATAAAGCTACCAGCTATGGTCCTGCGGGGCTCTGGCAAAGCGCTTATGCAACGATACAACTCTTTATATATTACACCCAATTAACAGATACATTATTGATCATATTCGGCATCGCCTCCCTGCTGATCTATGTACTTATATTCAGTCTAAAAAATGGTATAATATTAACGTTGAATAGGGTAACGGCTTCGCTAGTATCGCCTGTTTTGATATTTTCGACCTTCTCAATATTTGCCTTGATGAGCTCGTCCAACAAAGGCACGGGTTTCTCAGCCCCCTTGTTTCCCGCTCTTGCTATCATCGCACTGTATGGATTTCGGCTTTTGCTGAGCACTGAACCATTGAGATTTATCGGAGCTGCGGCCATTGCGGTTGCTTGCCTGGTTAGCGTGCATCCTTTGTTCAGCATGGAGCCTCCCTATTACGAGAACTCCCGCACGACATTACCCCTAATAGGAACAATACCCGCCTTCTCCTCGAGAGCACCGATTCATTGGTACAGCCTGGAGAGCGAACTCGGGAACCCGGATATTCCGACGGCCATATCGACGGACGATTCTCATCAATGGTTTCAGCTCAGCACCGAATTGTACGCCTTAGCTCACGACAGGAACCCTCCCGACTCTGTCGTCAAGATGGGATTTCGGACCTACCTGCTGAACGGCAATACGATCTCACTGGCGAACGCCATGTCGTCGCCGGTACGTCTCCCTGTCGATGGATCACCACCGTTTCCAGGCACCATTTCGGACTATGAAGCTTGGCTTCAATCTTCGCCGAGTTGCCTGCTGTTGTCGGCAGACGGAACTATCGGTGATATCCGCCCAGCCGTTGATTTCGAAGCTCTCGAAACAGCGGCGAAGAACCTGGGTTTCTCGGTGATCGAGTCCGTACGCACGCCGAATGGCAGGACGGTCAAACTCTGGTCGAGAAATTCATGCGAACTCGGCAAGACAGTATAGTCGGCACCGAGGAGCAGTTTCCCGCTTCCGAAGATTGCGGCACGGCAGCTACGCCTCTTCTAGCAGGCTCTCCACGAAGCCTTCGAGCCAGGTCGTGCGGGCGCGGCGCATGCGTTCGGCGTAGAGGATGGCCTGGGCTTTTTCGAGTGAGGTCTGCAGGTCCTTGTTGATCAGCACATAGTCATAATCGCGCCAATGCCGGATTTCGGCGCGGGCATTGGCGAGGCGCTTGGCGATCACGTCCGGCGTGTCCTCGGCGCGGCGCTCGAGGCGGGCTGCGAGTTCCTTCATGGTGGGCGGCAACACGAAGATGCGCACCAGATCTTCCGGCATGGCATGCGCGACCTGATCGGCGCCCTGCCAGTCAATGTCGAACAGCACATCCAGCCCCGAGGAGAGCGCGCGCTCGACCGGCGCCTTCGGCGTGCCGTAGCAATTGCCGTGCACCTCGGCCCATTCGAGCAGGTCGCCCTGGTCGCGCAGGCGGTTGAAGGTCGGCAGGTCGATGAAGTGATAATGCACGCCGTCGATCTCGCTCGGCCGGCGGCTGCGCGTGGTGACCGAGACGGACAGCACAATGTCCTTGTCCTGTTCCATCAGGTGGCGCGCTATGGTCGACTTGCCCGCGCCCGAGGGCGAGGACAAGACGAGCATCAGACCGCGGCGCGGCGGCTTTCCGGAAACGGACATCGGCTTTCCTATTCGAGATTCTGGACTTGTTCGCGCAACTGGTCGACTGCGGCCTTCATATCGAGGCCGATCGCCGTCAGCGAGCGGTCATTCGCCTTGGAGCAGAGCGTATTGGTTTCGCGGTTGAATTCCTGGGCCAGGAAGTCGAGCTTGCGCCCCACTGCACCGCCCTCGGAGAGCAGGACGCGCGCGGCGGCGACATGGGTCTGCAGCCGGTCCAGTTCCTCGCGAATATCGGCCTTGGTGGCGAGCAGGATCGCCTCCTGGTGCAGCCGGTCGGGATCGAAGCTGGAGGAGGCGTCGAGAAGCGTCGCCACCTGCTCGGCCAGGCGCCTGCGGATCGCCTCCGGCTTGCGCGCCGGCGCCGCCTCGGCCTCGGAACGCAGACGGTCGATCTCGTCCATGCGCGCCATCAGCACCGCGCCGATCGCCGCGCCTTCGCGGGCGCGGGCCGCCACCATCTCGCCGAGCGCGATTTCAAGATCGGCCATGAGCCGCTCGCCGAGCGCTGCGGCCGTCTGCGGATCGTCTTCGACCTCGACGGTCTCCAGCACACCGCGGATCGCGAGAATGCCGTCCAGCGTCGGCGGCGCGGCCGGAACGGTGCCCTCGATGCGGCGAACGAGATCGAGGATGGAGGCGAGCAGATCCTCATTGACCCTCAGGGCCGTCGCGCTCGCCTCGCGCTGCAGGCTGAGGCCGATCTGCACGCTGCCCCGGCTCAGCATGGCGCCGGCGCGCTCACGCACCGCCTGGTCGAGCTGGTCGAAGCCTGCGGGCAGGCGCAGGCGGATGTCGAGGCCCTTGCCGTTGACGCTGCGCAGCTCCCAGGTCCAGCGATAGCCGAAACCCGCGCCTGCGATCCGGGCGAAGCCGGTCATGCTCATCAGCGCCATGGATGCACCGCTCTCCAGCATTCGTGATCGAGCGGCGACAGTAGTCCGCCCGCCGGGCGCGCTCAAGGGACAGGACGCCCCGCTCAGGGCTTGGGAATGGGGGTCGGCATGCCCGGTGCCGGCTCGCCTTCGATCGGCGGGCCGGTGCCGTCGGCAGCCGACGTCGCATTGGCCGCAGGCGGGTCGGTGGCGTCGTTGGCGGCGTCTCCAGGGCCGGCGCCCGGCGCGTCCGTGGCCGCCTCTGCAGCGGCCGCAGCGCCGTCCGCCGCTTTCTGCTTGGCGAGCGCGTCGCGATAGCGCGCGACGTTCTTGCGGTGGTCGTCATAGTTTTCCGAGAAGGCGTGGCCACCCGTTCCGTCGGCGACGAAATAAAGATCCTTGGTCCGTGACGGATTGGCCGCGGCGGCGAGCGAGGCTTTGCCCGGATTGGCGATCGGCCCCTTGGGCAAACCGGCGATCTTGTAGGTGTTGTAGTCGTTCTCGGCATCGAGATCGGAGCGCGTGATCGGCGTGCCGGACGGCAGGCCGGCGCCGCCATAGACGCCATAGATCACCGTCGGATCGGATTGCAGGCGCATATTGTGCTTGAGCCGGTTGATGAAGACGGCCGCGACGCGGCTGCGCTCATCGGCAATGCCCGTTTCCTTCTCGACGATCGAGGCGAGCGTCACGAGTTGTTCCTGCGTCTGGATCGGCAGGTCCTTGTCGCGGCTGTTCCAGACTGACGTCATGACGCGGTCATGCTCGCGCAGCATGCGGTCGATGATGTTCTGCCGGGTGTCGCCGCGGGAATAGCGATAGGTGTCGGGCAGCAGGCTGCCTTCTTCGGGTATGGCCGTGATCTCGCCGAGCAGGATCGGATCGGCGTTGAGGCGGTCGACGATCTGCTGGCTGGTCAGCCCTTCCGGAATGGTGACCGAATAGACGATCGCCTTGCCGCTCACGAGCATGTTCATGATGTCGCGCATGCTGGCATGGGCGGGCACCAGATATTCGCCGGCTTTCAATTCGTTCTGCAGGCGCGATACGCGCACGCCACCGACGAAAATCCATTTGGACGAGATCAGGCCGCGATCATGCAATTGCTCGGCGATGTCGGCGAGCCCGCTGCCACGATCGACGACGATCGTGCGCGGCTGGTCGAAATGGCTCCGCTCCTCGAAGCGCATCTTGCCGAAGAAGAAGACGCCAGCCGAACCCAGGACGCTGACGACCAAGATCGTCATCGCGAAATTCATGATGATGACGATCGGATGGCGGGCCTGATTCGACCGGGCCGGTGGCGGCGGCACGCGCTCGGGCCGCAGGGCCTCGCCGGGACTGCGCGGATTGATGCGATTGTTGAACTCGGGCAGCCGACTTTCGGTCGCGTCACCGGCCGATTGGTCCTCGCCTCCCGTGAGGTTCGTTTCGTTCATCACATCCCACTTCTGGACCCAGCATCCCGCGGCTCAGAACCCGAGGGGGCATGGCGACTGTATGGAGGATTATGGCGAAAGCGGGAAGGCGACCGGCAGTAGCGGCTCAAACCACATGCCGCCGGAAGACGAGAGACGCGTTGGTGCCGCCAAAACCGAAGGAATTGGACAGCGCAACGTCGACTTTCCGCTGCCGCGCGACATGGGGGACCAGGTCGATCGCGGTCTCGACGGAGGGATTGTCGAGATTGATGGTCGGCGGAACGATGTTGTCGCGAATCGCCAGCAGCGAGAAGATCGCCTCGACGGCACCGGCAGCACCCAGCAAATGCCCGGTGGCCGATTTGGTCGAGGACATGGAGACCGCGCCCGCCGCATTGCCGAGCACGCGCTCGACCGCCGCGAGTTCGATCGTGTCGGCCATGGTCGACGTGCCATGCGCGTTGACATAGTCGATGTCGGCGGCGGCGATGCCGGCGCGCTTCAGGGCGGCCTGGACCGCGCGATAGGCGCCATCGCCCTCGGGCGACGGGGCGGTGATGTGATAGGCGTCGCCCGAGAGGCCATAGCCGATCACTTCACCATAGATCTTCGCGCCACGAGCCAGCGCATGCTCGCGCTCCTCGAGCACGACGATGCCAGCGCCCTCGCCCATCACGAAGCCGTCGCGATCCCGGTCATAGGGCCGCGACGCCTTTTCGGGCGTGTCATTATAGCTCGTGGACAGCGCCTTGCAGGCGGCGAAGCCCGCGAGCGAAATCCGCGAAACGGGGCTCTCCGTGCCGCCGGCCACCATCACATCGGCATCGTCGAGCGCAATCAGGCGCGCCGCATCGCCGATGGCGTGCGCGCCGGTCGAGCAGGCGGTGACGACGGAGTGATTCGGCCCCTTGAAGCCGAAGCGAATCGAAACCTGGCCGGAAGCGAGGTTGATGAGACGGCCCGTGATGAAGAAGGGGCTTATCCGGCGCGGGCCCTTGTCGCGCAGCATGTAGCCGGCTTCGACGATGCCCTGCAGACCACCGATACCGGAGCCGATCAGGACACCGGTCCTGATCTGGTCTTCGTACTCGGTGGGCAGCCAGCCGGAATCATGGACAGCCTGATCAGCCGCGGCCATCGCGTAGACGATGAAATCATCGACCTTGCGCTGTTCCTTCGGCTCCATCCAGTCGTCGGGATTGTACTTCCCGTCCGCCTTTTCGCCACGCGGGATCTGGCAGGCGATCTGGCACGGCAGGTCGTCGACCTCGAAATTCGAGACCCGCGACGCGCCGCTCTTGCCAGCGATCAGATTGGCCCAGCTGGGCTCCACACCGCATCCCAGCGGCGAGACCATACCCATCCCGGTGACGACGACACGTCTCATGCGCTTCCCCAGATCCGGACCCGAACGGGTCCGGTCATTTTTTCATTAAGCTGGATCAGAAATCGTCAGCCAGATCAGCCGGCGTTCTTTTCCAGGAAGCTGACGGCGTCGCCGACGGTCAGGATGGTCTCGGCGGCGTCATCGGGAATCTCGACGCCAAATTCTTCCTCGAAGGCCATGACCAGCTCGACCGTGTCGAGGCTGTCCGCGCCAAGATCGTCGATGAAGCTCGCGCCTTCGGTCACCTTGTCGGCGTCAACGCCCAGGTGCTCGATCACGATCTTCTTAACCCGGTCAGCGATATCGCTCATTTCTCAAACCTCGACTGTTTTGTGTCACTTGCTGCGGCGAAGTTTTCGCACGCCGGAACCCGGTCGCATCGGATATCTCCAAACGCGGACCGCGATATCGTCACTAGTCTTCCACGATCGTCAATCCACCTCGTCCTCGACATCTGAAAACAGCGAGGCAAGGCGTCGATGTGGCGCGGTCCTAACATAGTTTATGGACCTTGACCAGCGGCCACGACCGGCTCCGGAGGCGCGATGCGCTGCCGGATCGGCCGTGGAATTCTCCTTTTAGATCATGGCCATACCGCCATTGACGTGAAGCGTCTGGCCCGTGACATATCCCGCCTCGTTCGAGGCGAGATAGACCGCGGCGGCGGCGATGTCCTCGCCCGTGCCGAGCCGCTTCGCGGGGACCCGTTCGAGCAGGGAAGCGCGAATCTTCTCGTTCAACGCATCCGTCATCGCGGTTTCGATGAAACCGGGGGCGACGCAGTTGACCGTGATGTTGCGGCTCGCGACCTCTTGGGCCAACGACTTCGACATCGCGATCAGCGCCGCCTTGGACGCTGTGTAGTTGCCCTGGCCGGCATTGCCCGTGACGGCCACGATCGAGGTGATCGAGATGATGCGGCCCGAACGCTGGCGCATCATGCCGCGCAGCGCGGCCCGCGTCAGGCGGAAGGCAGCGGTCAGGTTGACGTCGAGCACTTCCTGCCACGCCTCGTCGGAGAGACGGGCAAAGAGCATGTCGCGCGTGATGCCGGCATTGTTGACCAGAATATCGAGACCGCCGAGATCTTCCTCGGCGCGGGGGACGAGCTTCTCGACCTCTTCCGCGACAGAGAGATTGCACGGCAGGACATAGGCCCGCGTGCCCAGTTCCGTCGCCAGTGCCTCGAGCGCTTCGCGACGCGTGCCGCTCAGCGCAACCGTCGCGCCCTGCGCGTGAAAGGCCTGGGCGATCGCCCGGCCGATGCCGCCGCTGGCGCCTGTGACAAGCGCGCGCTTGCCGGTCAGATCGAACATGTCGCTTCCTTCCGCTACCTTCAATCAGGGGAGCCGCTCGACCGCGGCCGCCAGATCATCCGGCGTTCCCACGGAGAGCGTCTGCGCCTCGGGTGCAATACGCTTGGCAAGGCCCGACAGAACCTTGCCGGCGCCGACCTCGACCAGGAGATCAACGCCATTAGCGGCGAGCCAGCCCACCGATTCGCGCCAGCGCACCATTCCGGTCACCTGCTCGACGAGGCGGCTGCGAATTTCGGCCGGATCGGATATCGGCGCGGCCAGGACATTGGCGACGAGCGGCACGACGGGCGCCGCGATCGAAACACTGGCGAGCGCCTCGGCCATCACGTCGGCGGCCGGCTGCATGAGCCGGCAATGGAACGGAGCACTGACCGGCAGCAGCAGGGCGCGCTTGGCGCCGGCCGCCTTGGCGATCTCCAGCGCACGCTCGACCGCCGCCTTCGAACCGGAAATGACGACCTGGCCGGGGCCATTATCATTGGCCGCTTCGCAGACATCGCCCTCGGCCGCCTGCTCGGCGACCGAGCGGGCGGCGTCGAAATCAAGGCCGAGCAATGCCGCCATGGCGCCCTCGCCGACCGGAACGGCCGCCTGCATCGCCTCGCCGCGAATGCGCAGCAGGCGCGCTGTATCGGAAAGGGAAAGACTGCCCGCCGCCGCCAGCGCGGAATATTCGCCGAGCGAATGCCCGGCGACGAAGGATGCGGTCTTACCGACGGAGACACCCTGCGACTCAAGCACGCGAATGACGGCGAGGCTCACCGCCATCAGGGCCGGCTGCGCATTGCGGGTCAGCGTCAGCGTTTCGATCGGACCATCCCAGATGATCGCGGAAAGGCTCTCTCCGAGCGCGTCGTCGACTTCGGCGAACACCGCGCGCGCTTCCGGATAGGCATCCGCCAGAGCCTTGCCCATGCCGACGGCCTGGCTGCCCTGTCCAGGGAAAGTGAGAGCGATTGTCATCTCGGTACGCCTTTGCTCCCGCGCGAAAAAATGCCGGCTGTTCGGCGGCGGCTAATCGCCTCTCGGCGTCTCGAAGTCAAGCCTCAGGCTGGATTTCGTGCCGATGCCCCTTGGCCTTCACACGATCCACCCTCGCTCAAAGCATGAATAAAACATGGCCGCCTTATTAAATTCCGTTCATCAATCCTGACCGCCATTGCCAGCAATCGCGACCGCTCCATGTCCAAGATGTGTCCTCACCCAATGGGCATTGAGGGGCACTTTGAAGGAGAGAACAGATGAAGACGATTGCGATTCTCGTTCCCGCTGCCGCATTCCTGCTGAGCGGAGCCGCCGCTTTCGCGGACGAATACCAGACCGACGCGGGCCGCATCATGGGCATGAACGCGCAGACGGGCGCCATCCAGTTGGATGACGGACACAGCTACACGATCTCCAATCCGGTGCTGCTGAACGGCGTCAATCCCGGCGAGCATGTCATCGTGACCGTGAGCCCGAGCCACACTGTCGGCTTCCAGGAGGACACCGGCCAGTTCGACGGCAGCGGCCAGCAGGACTGACTTCTAGTAGACACCCTGCGAAACGGGAGCCGGCACAATGTCGGCCCCCTTTGTCTTCGCCTTCTTCGCGGCGGCATCATAGCGCGCCGTATCGCCGGGATGCTCGATGTAGCAGGCCGCCGCGGTCTGGGGTTTTCCGGCCGCGATCAGATCGCTGACGGTGACGAATCGGTAGCCGGCAGCCTTCAGCTTCGGAATGATGGTTTGAAGTGCCTCGGCCGTGTGCTTGCCGCGGCCATTGGCGTGCATGACGATGATCGAGCCCGGCTTGACCTCGGCGAGGACGGCCTTGGCCATCGGCGCGGCTGCGATGCCCGACGGGTCGCCCGATACGACATCCCACTGGATCGGGGTCTGGCCGAGGGCGGAGACGGCCGCGAGGCTTTCCGGCGAGCATGAGCCATAGGGAAAGCGGAACAGCCTGGACGGGGCCGGAGCCGTGGCCGCAGGGCACATCTGCGTCGCCCGCTCGCGCATCGCATTCAGGACCGCTTCGGTCTTGCCGATTTCATCAGCGACCTTCGCCGCATCGGCGTGGTCGAGATTGGCGTGGTCATAGGTGTGGTCGCCGACCTCGAAGAGCGGATCGACAAGAAGCTGCATGGCGCGATCGGCATGGCTCTGGGCCCAGCGCCCGCCCATGAAGAAGGTGGCCGGTGTCTGCTGCGCGCGAAGCGTATCGACGACGCCGCCATCATAGCCGGCGACTTCGCGCCCGGCCTCGCAGAGATCGAATGTCAGGGCGACCAGTTTCTCGCCCTTGGGCAGGTTCACCCGGCGAACGACGCCGGCAGGGCCGGCTCCGGCCGCCGCGACGGGCAGAGCGAGCGGAACCGGCATGGCGACGGCGTCGGCTGGGCCCGCGCGGCGCGACGCCTTCTCCGCAGCCGAGCCGGCAAGGCTCGCCGCCGGCCAGCATGCTGCCGGCGGATCGGCATAGGCGGAAGCCGGGACGAGAAGAAGGGCGAAAAGGGCGAGCAGGGAGCGTTTCATGCACCATGCTCGACGACCCGAACGCGGCAAGAACAAGGCAAACGCCCGCGATCGGCGTGCCTCCTTGTCGCAGAGAGCCAGACAGCCGCTCAGCGACGGTGCGGTTCTCCGACATTGGGCAGGAAGGCGGTCAGGAGGCCGATCAGCGGCAGGAAGGCACAGAGCTGGAACACGAAGGTGATCGAGGTCCGGTCCGCCAGTTCGCCGAGCGCGGCGGCGCCGATGCCGCCCATGCCGAAGGCGAAGCCGAAGAACAGGCCGGAGACCAGCCCGACCTTGCCGGGGATCAATTCCTGCGCATAGACGATGATGGCGGAGAAGGCCGAGGACAGCACCAGGCCGATGATGATCGACAGCGCGACCGTCCAGAACAGGTTCGCATGCGGCAACAGCAGCGTGAACGGCAGCACGCCGAGGATCGAGAACCAGATCACGAACTTCCGCCCGAATCGATCGCCGATCGGCCCGCCCGCGATCGTTCCGACGGCGACCGCCCCGAGGAACACGAACAGGTAGATTTGCGAGCTCTGGACCGAAACGCCAAATGTATCGATCAGGTAGAAGGTGTAGTAGCTCGTCAGCGCCGCCATGTAGAAGAACTTCGAGAAGATCAATGCGGCGAGGATCAGGATCGACCGCGTGACGACGGAGCGTGGTAGCGACTTGACGTTGCTGACGACCTTCTTGCGCGCGCCATGGGTCCGGTGATGATCGCGGTACCAGAAGCCGACGCGGCTCAGGAGGATCATGCCGGCGAGCGCCACCAGCGCAAACCAGGCAACGGCCCCCTGCCCACGCGGCAGCACGATGAAGGCGGCGAGCAGCGGTCCGATGGCCGAGCCGAAATTCCCGCCGACCTGGAACAACGATTGCGCGAGGCCATGGCGACCACCCGAGGCCATGCGGGCGACGCGCGAGGATTCGGGATGGAAGATCGACGAGCCCATGCCAATCAACGCGACAGAGACCAACAGGACCGCGTAGCTCGACGCCGACGCCATCAGGAGCAGGCCGACCAGCGTGAACCCCATCCCGATCGGCAGCGAAAAGGGCAAGGGCCGCTTGTCGGTATAGAGACCGACAATGGGCTGCAGGATCGATGCGGTCAGCTGGAACACCAGCTGGATGATGCCGATCTGGCTGAAATCGAGACTGAACTCGATCTTCAGGATCGGATAGATCGCCGAAATCACCGACTGCATCAGATCGTTCAGCAGATGCGACATGCTGATGGCGATCAGGATGCCAAAGGCAGTCCGCTCGGCGATGCTGTTCGTCGGAGCGGGGCGCAGGGCCTGCTCGCTCTCGGTGAAGGCTTGCGCGCTCTCACTCACGTCCAATGTCCCAATGATGACGACCGAGGAAGGGGTTGCCGCGCAGGCTCACGATTCCGAGGGTCTTGCGAAGGACCCGCACTATGCCTTGACCGAATGGGAAATAAAAGCTGCGAAAAATTGATGCGAAGCCAACGGAAGTTGATGGTTCCGCTGGTTTTCGCAACGGTTTCGCAATGCCGTTGCCAGGACACCGGGCGGGTTTGCAAGGCGGCGACGGGGCGCCGCCAAGATGGTGACTTGACCACGCGTCCGCCTTCGGAGACAGAGGACATCCGAGGTCAAGCGCTCTCCGTGGCAGGCTCAACATGAATGATGACCCGCAGGCCCCCGCCGCGCCCGTCCAGAAGCTCGATGCGGCGTTCCGCAACGGCTCCATCACCGCCGTCGGTATCGTCCTCGGCTTTTCGCTCGGTTTCACCGTGCAGTGGGCGGACGACCCAACGCCTTGGCAGAAACTGGATCTCGTCGCCGCCGCTCCGCTCCTCGCCGGCCTGGTCCTGCAGATCAAGAGCCTTGCCGAACTGCTCGAAATCGACGCGCTCGAGGTGCCCGTCTATCGCCGGGCCAAGAACCGCTTCCTGCTCGGCCTTCTCGTCACCTCCAGCGGCATCGTCGTGACGGTCATCAGGAACGCGCTCGGACACGGAATCCAGTGGTTCTAGCGATGCCTGGCCTCAGGATCGCAGTGCGGCGGCCGGCGGCTCGCGATAGGCGAGCCATGCCGGCAAGGCCGCCAGCAGCGCCGAAACCGCCATCAGCACGAGGCCGAGCCGGACGTCGCCCAGTGTGAACTCCACCGGAAGAACGACGCCGTTTTCCCGGGTGAACAGCGCCGACATGATGCGCGCAGCGCCATAGCCAAGACCGAAGCCGGCCAGAATGCCAATACCGACCAGCAGAAACAGTTCGATCCAGACGATCCCGAACACGGCAAGTCGGGGCGCGCCGAAGGCACGCAGGGCACCGATCTGGCGCCGCCGCTGGCTGACATGGACGATGGTAACCAGGGCGATCGCGGCGGCGACCAGAAGCTGCGCCCCGATCGCAACCCAGTTCAGCACCGCCTTCGCGTCGCCCAGCGTCGCATAGAGCCGGGTCAGGACTTCGCCGGGAAAGACGGCGAGCGTCGAGCCGGAGCGATAGTCGCCGCGAAGCTTGTAGGCATCGGCGATCGTCTTCGGCTTGACGAGAATGGCCGGCACGCCCGGCGTCGTATCACTCCATGGGCCGCCCAATGCTACGGGCGCCGCTTCGTCATCGTGATGATCCGCGCGATCAGCCTCGTCATGATCCGCATCGTGATGGTCGTGGTCTTCCGCCTCTTCCATGCCGTGCAGTTTCCAGACTGCCTCGATCGGGACCAGGATCGCCCGGTCCCAGGGCGTGCCCGTCGGGGCCATGCGGCCGACGACGTGATAGGTGAGCCCCTCATGGACGTGCCCGCCCTCGCCCGGCATGCCGTGCATGGGCTTGGCCTGCTGGCCGATCGCGAGCGGCACGGCGGAGCCGACGACCGCCTGATCGAGCGCGTCGAAGGCCTTTCCCTCCGCGATGCCCCCACCGGCGCCCGCGATCAACGTCACGGTCGTGCCGATAATCGGAAAGCCCCGGAACGAATCGCCGAAGCCGACGGGCGCCGCCCAAGTCACGCGCGGATCGGCCGAGAGATCGTGCAGCACCTTGCCGGGAACGAGCGGCAGCGGCGCGGCCTGCAGAAAGACGGCGGAAAGCACGAGCTGGGTCTCGCTGCCGGCTGCTCCGACGACGAGATCGAACTTGTCGGCGGCCCGGGCGCTGCCGAGGCGCAGCGCGCGCTCCTGCAGCGTCACCGCTATGCCGAGCGCCGTCGCGAGCGCGACGAGCAGGATGACGACGAGCGAGCCTGCCCAGAGGCGGCGGAGATCCGCCAGCACGAAGCGGATCATGGTGCAGCCTCTACGTTCGGATCGACCGCGACGCGACCGGCGGACAGCCTGATGCGCCTATCCATTCGTGCGACCAATCGCTCGTCGTGCGAGACGACCAGGAGCGTCGTGCCCTCCTCCACCGCAAGCTCCAGCAGCAGTTCGGCGACGGCCGCCCCGCTCTCCGGATCGAGGCTTGCCGTCGGCTCGTCCGCGATCACGACGCCGGGCTGGCGCAGCAAGGCGCGTGCGACCGCGACACGCTGCATCTCGCCGCGAGACATGGTGGCGACCGGCTGATCATGACGGGAGAGCCCGACGCGGTTCATCAGTGCATGGGCGCGCTCGGCGAAACGCGCGGCGCCTTTCATCCGGAGGCGCACCGGCAGTAGCACATTGTCGAGGGCAGAGAGACCGGCGAAGAGATGAAAATCCTGCATGACGAGGCCGATATTCTCCGCCCGCCAGCGATCACGCTTGCCTTCCGGCAGTCGCGCAATATCGATCTCGCCCCACAGAACCATCCCGCTCGACGGCCGCTCCAGGCCGGTGATCACATTGACCAGCGTGCTCTTTCCAGACCCGGAGGGGCCGGTCACGGCGACGCGCTCGCCCGGCGCGATCTCCAGCGCCGGCAGTGACAGCACAGGCACCGGCAGGCCGGTAAACGACACGCTCACATTGGCGATGCGCAGGCCCAGCAAAGCCATCTAGACCGCCTCGAAGTCGGCTCCGCGCAGGCGCAGCAGGCTGACAAAGCCCGTCTCCGGATCCGTCCAGGAGCCATATTCGAGCGTGCCGACGACCTCGATCGTCGTGTTGGGCTGCACGAAGGTCTGCTTCGCGTCGAGATAGACGACCACGATGTTGTCGGGCCAATCGGCATCGGACGAGCAGAACGGGCAGAGCGACATCGGTATTTCGGTGAGGACAAAGAAGGACGCCTCGGCCTTGAGCGGCGGCGCCATGAAGCCGCGCATCGCCACGGTCTGTCCGGCGAGCGCCTTGACCTTGTCGGAGAATTTCAGCCCGAGAACGCCAACCGAGCCGTAGAGCTCATCGAAGGTCAGCATCGGCGGAGCGGCAAGCGCCGGGCGCGACGTCATCGACAGTCCCGACAGCACAGCAAGGCCACCGCCGAGAACTAGGCGGCGTGATATCGGAGCCGTTTTCGTCATCGGTTTCCACTCATGGAGGCGGCCCCGGGCACAGATGCCCGGAGCCTTGCTTCGATAGACCATGCCGGCCGACGAGACGTCAGACGGCACCGGACGATCAGTTCTTGGCCGGAGCGAGCGCCATGGCGTCGACGAGGACGCGGTAGACATCGCTCTGTTCCATGTAGCCCTTGAACTCGTCCGCGCCCGGGCCGACGGCCTGCAGCACGACGTCGTCGACCGCATGCACCGCGGTGTCGGACGAGCGCGGCAGGTTGCCGATGCGCAGAACAGCACCGGGAACGTCCTTGTAGGCTTCGTTGGCGACATATTCCTTCTTCTCGTTCTGGACGGAAGGCTGGAACGGGCCATCGAGCTTGGGACGGAAGGTTTCGTAATAGTCCGGGAAGTTGTTCGCGAAGATCGCCAGGCGGCGCGAGACGTCGACGCTATCGGGATAGCCGTCGCCATTCTCGTCCTTGTAATTCGGGAAGCCGGCCTTCTCGTAGACGCCGACCTTCTCGCGCATGTCGTCGCCAGGCTTCTCGTCGTCGATCGTGCCGATGAGCGAGATACCGTGGGTGTGATCGCCGGTCACAACAAGCAGCGTATCGGGATGGGTCTTGATGAACTCGCGGACGAGGCCAATCGTCTTGTCAAACTCGATGGTCTCGACGATCGCACGCTCCCAATCCATCGGATGGGACATCTTGTCGACCGATGCGCCCTCGACCATCAGGAAGAAGCCGTCCTGGTTCTTCGAGAGTTCGCCGAGCGCGACCTTGGTCATCTCGACGAGGCCGGGCTGGTTCGGGAACTTGTCGACGGTGCCCTTCTTGAGGAAGTCACGATCGAGCGTCACGTCCATGTTGCCGGTATGGAACAGGCCGAGGATCTTGCCGGTATTGGTGCCGGACGCGGCTTCCAGTTCGTTCTTGTCGGTCGCCAGCGCATAGCCGGCGTCCTTGAACATGGCGACGAAGTCCTTGTCGTCCTTGCGCTTGGAGCCGGGCGTCTCCTTCGGCAGGAAATAGGCGGAGCCGCCGCCGAGCAGGACTTCGGGCTTGACGTCATAGAGCATGCCGACGATGTCGGCCTTGTCGGCGCGGCGGCGCGTATGCGAGACGACGGCGGCCGGCGTCGCGTCCTCGACTTCGGCGCCGGTGACGATACCGATCGACTTCTTGGTGGTGCGGCGCAGCGCCTCGGCGATGTTCTCGACGCGCGGATCGTCGAGGCTGTCGGGCGTGCGGTCGGCATAGACGCCAATCGCGTTCACAGCCGTCTTGTGGCCGGTCATGTAGGCCGACATCGTGTTGGCGCTGTCGGTGGCGATCGAATCGGTCGCCGAGGTGCCGATGAAGGCACGCAGGTCGACATCGTCGAGGTTCAGGCGACCGTCGGCCTTACCTTCGGTCATGTGCTTCGACATGATGCGGGCGGCCGTGCGATGGGCGACCGAAAGGCCGTCGCCGAGCATGAAGATGACGTTCTTGACCTTGGGCTCGGCCGGCGTGGCGTAGACGGTCCAGGTGACCGCCTTCTTCTCGTCGCCAGCGGAGGCTTCGACCGTGTATTCGCCGGGCGCTGCGATCATCAGCTTGCGCAGCGTGACGGCCGATCCGAGCTTCTTGTCATCCTTGCCGACTTCGGCTTCGGTGAAGGTCACGTCAGAGCCGAAGACTGCCTTGTAGTCCTGGCCGTTCACCGTGATCTTGACGTCTTCGGGCTTCACATTCTCCTTGAACTCGACCTTGAAGTCGAAGGGCGAGCCGGCGAGGATCGTGGCACGATCGAGCGGATAAACGGTCGCAGCCTGGGCCGCGCCGGTGAGCATGGTCGTCGCCGCAAGGGCGAGCAGCATCTTGCGCATCGGAAACCTCATCAATTGGGGTGACCGCGTCCGCGGCCGACAGACCGGAACTAGGACGTACGCATGACGTGCATGTGAAAGCGCCGACGAAATCTGGGCGCGAATGCTCGGCATTCGACGGCCCGCAGGTCTGCGGCGGACGTCTATGCCAGGAGCAGGCTCGCCAGTCCGCCCGGGTTCTCGACCACCAGGCCCTGAGGGGTCACGACCAGCAAGCCGCGCGACGCAAGGCGCTGGATAATCGTGCCGGCGGTGTTGCGGGACATGTTCGCGGCTGCGGCCAGTTCGCCCTGGCTGATCGGCAGCAAGGTCAGCGGCGGGCCGGCCGCCGGCGTCCGGTGGCCGCTCATGCGCAGGATCACCGCGATGAGCCGCCGTTCGCTGCCGCGGATCGCGAGGTCGGCCGCAATCAGGGCCGCCAGGTCGCCATAGCTTGCCGCCAGAAAGAACATGTTGGGCCACCAGGCCGGCGTCGCGGCCAGCATGGCCATGAGCCGTCGACCAAGAATCTGTGCCAGCCAGCCACTGGTCCGCGCCGTTGCCGTGGCCCGTCGCGGCTCGCCCGTCATCAGCGGTCCATAGCCGAGCCAGAAGGGAGGGCGCGCCAGATGCAGCATGGTTGGCGTGTCGGACGTGCCGAGACCGCTTGTGATGGCAAGCGCGCCCTCGCACAGACAGAGCAGTTCGTCCCCTCCCTCGCCCGAGAGCGTGACGTGCTGCCCGGCATCGAACCGCCGCCAGTTTGCCTCCGCCAGCAGTTCCTTCCGGAAATCCGGCGCCACGCGGGATAGCCAGCCATATTGGAGAAGCGTGTTCTCCCATCGGGCCACCGACGGAGCGGCGCGTTCGGATATGCGGTTTTTCATCATTCTGCCTGCCCAAAATTGGGCATCAGACTAACGGGCACTCGGCTAAAATCCAATGAGGCGACGCAGACCGCCACCAAGCTCAATGGAGATTCGCCCATGACCCGCACAATCAAGCCCCCCTTCAGCGAAAGTCGAGTTCGTCCGGAGTCAGACTTAGGAAACGTCTTCGATAGAATTCGGCTTACACGGCGCGCCTTGGCGCTCGGCGGTCTGGGCCTGATGACGGCTGCCGCCATGCCGAGCCGCAGCTTCGCGTTCGATGGTCCGCTGATGGACATCTCCGAGGACAGCGAAGATTTCTCGATCGCCTCCGACGCCTATATCTATGGCTATCCGCTTGTCACAATGGAAATGACCCGGCGCGTGGTCACCAACGTGGCGGAGCCGGTCGGCACACGCGGGCCGATGGGCACGATCATCAAACTGCGCCAGTATCCCGATGCGAGCTTCCGCGACGTGACGGCGCCGAATGCCGACACGCTTTACACGACGGCCTTTTTCGACGTCGGCGATGAACCGTGGGTTCTGAGCGTTCCCGACATGAAGGACCGCTATTTCCTTTTGCCATTCCTCAGCGGCTGGACCGACGTCTTCGCCGTGCCAGGCAGCCGCACGACCGGAACGAAGGCCCAGACCTTCCTGATCACCGGACCCGGCTGGACGGGAACGATTCCGGACGGCATGTCGGAGCTGAAGTCCCCCACCGCGATCGTGTGGCTGCTCGGACGCATCTACTGCACCGGTACACCTGAGGACTATGCGGAGGTCCACGCGTTGCAGGACCAGTTCAAGCTGCAGCCATTGAGCACCTGGGGCAAGGACTATACGCCGCCCGCCGGCAAGGTGGACCCGTCGATCGACATGAAGACGGCCGTGCGTGATCAGGTCAACCACATGCCCACCGCGGAGTATTTCAAGCTGCTCGCCGATCTGCTGAAGCGCAATCCCCCCGCGCCCGAAGACGCACCGGCACTGGAGCAGTTCAAGCTGATCGGCCTCGAGGCCGGCAAGGATTTCGATCCGAAGTTCATCGACCGGCGATGGGACAAGCGCGTGCCCGCACTTTCCTATGATCGCGTCATGCTGCATTTCGCGTCCAAAGACGGAGACATGACGCGTCAGAACGGCTGGAACTACACCACCAAGACGGGCCTCTACGGCACCAATTACATCCAGCGTGCTCTTATTACCGCCATCGGCCTGGGCGCCAACCGGCCGGAGGACGCCGTCTACCCGACATCGCTGAAGCCTTCGCTGCTCGAGGACTATGAGGGCAAGCACAAATATACGCTGCGCTTCGACAAGGGGCAGTTGCCGCCGGTCAAGGGCTTCTGGTCGCTGACGATGTATGACGAACAGATGTTCTTCGTCGCGAACCCGATCAACCGCTATTCGATGAGCCTGCGGACCAATCCGACATACGAGGCCGATGGATCGCTGGTCATCTACATCCAGAATGAAAGCCCGGGTCCAGACAAGGAAGCCAATTGGCTCCCCGCGCCCAAGGGCAAGTTCCACCTGATGCTGCGCCTCTACTGGCCGGACGAGAACAAGCCCTCGATCATCGACGGGTCCTGGGTCATCCCTCCGGTCACGAAGGCAGGCTGAGGTTCCATTGCGATATGACCGCCGCCGGATGCGATCTGGCGGCGGTCTATCGGCAACCCTTGCCATTCCGTCCTTTCCCGTATATGCACCCCCCGTCGTCATGACACCCGGCCGGGGGTTGAACGGAAGGCGGTGCATACCGCAGGGATCACAGGATCCCGTCTTCCCGTGTCTCCGCTCTCGAAGTACGTACCGATCAAGCCTTTCTCGAAGGCTTCGGTGAGGCTTGGCGCCGGGAAGCGAAAAGGAAGGGCAATATGCCGCTTTATGAACACGTGTTCCTGTCCCGTCAGGACGTTTCGGCCCAGCAGGTCGAAGCGCTGACCGAGACCTTCAAGGGCATCCTCGAGGCCAATGGCGGCTCCGTCGCCAAGGTCGAGCAGTGGGGCCTGAAGTCGGTTGCGTTCCGCATCCGCAAGAACCGCAAGGCTCACTACACGCTGATGAACATCGACGCCCCGGCAGCCGCCGTGGCCGAGCTGGAGCGCCAGCAGCGCATCAACGAAGACGTTCTTCGCATTCTCACCATCCGCGTCGAAGAGCTCGAGGAAGGCCAGTCGGCCATGCTCCAGAAGCGCGATCGCGACGATGGCGATCGTGGCGGCCGCTTCGGCGATCGTGGCGACCGTCCGCGCAGCGGCGGCTTCCGCGGCGGCGACCGTGATGGCGGTGGCGGCGGCTTCCGTGGCGAGCGTCGCCCGCGTGGCGAAGACAGCGAAGGAGCTGAATAATGGCTGAGTTCGGTAGCACCACCAGCACTTCGTCGGGCGGCCAGCGTCGTCCGTTCTTCCGTCGCCGCAAGACCTGCCCGTTCTCGGGCCCGAATGCGCCGAAGATCGACTACAAGGACGTTCGCCTCCTGCAGCGCTACATCTCCGAGCGCGGCAAGATCGTTCCGTCCCGCATCACCGCCGTTTCGGCGAAGAAGCAGCGTGAACTTGCTCAGGCGATCAAGCGCTCGCGCTTCCTGGGCCTCCTGCCCTACGTGATCAAGTAAGCGAAAGGCCGCTTCGCGCGGTCGATTTGCGATTTGAGCGAGCCGGCGGCCCTGTCGCCGGCTCGCCATTTGCCACCAAAGGCGGAAAGTTTGAGCCCTTTCGGGCTTGACGTATGCCTTCACGGGCAAGGCTTGGGCCTTCAAAGGCAAGACTTGGTTGGGGCAGACCGGTTTCCGGATCCGTCTCTAACCGCTCTCGCAGCGGGACAGCGATCATATGGCGCGCAATATCCTCATAGGCCTCGGGGCCGGTCTGGCGGCGGCACTGCTCTTTGCCGCGCTGATCAGCGGGACCGCGCTCGCTTTCCCCCTCTTCATGCTTTCACCGCTGCCCATCGCCATTGCGGGCCTCGGCTTCGGCACGCTCTCCGGCGTGGTCGGCGCGGCGCTCGCCTCGGCGCTGATCGGCGCTGCCATCGGACCGATCGCCGGTGGCCTCTATCTCGTATTGTTCGCAGCTCCGATTGCCTGGGCGGCGCATCTGATCGGCCTGTCACGGACGCTCGATGGCGAGCCTCCGGTGCGCGAGTGGTTCCCGCTCGACGCGACGCTGCTGCGCCTCAGCCTGGCAGTTGCAGTCGCGATCGTGATCGCGGGTTACGCGCTCGGCTATGATCCCGAGACGCTGATCGACCAGACGCTGACCGTGATCCAGGCATGGCTCGCCCAGGATGCAGGCGGCAGCGCGCCATCGCGGGCCGAACTCGAGCCGCTGGTCCGCTTCAACATCACCCTGATGCCGTTTACCGCCGCCAGCCTGACGCTCGGCATTCTCGTGCTGAATGCCTGGGCCGGCGCGCGCATCGTCAAGATGTCCGGCATGCTGCAGCGTGTCTGGGCTCCAGTCTGGACCGTGGTCCTCCCGCCCGTGGCCGCGGGCGCGCTCGGGGCGGCCCTGGTGGCGAGCTTCGTCCTCCCCGGTGGCATCGGACATTCGGCGGCCGCGATTGCGGGCGCCATCGGCTTCGGCTTCGCGCTGACCGGCTTTGGCTGCCTCCATGCACTGCTGATCGGACGTCCGCTACGCTCGGCCATCCTTTTCGTCGCCTACGCGCTCAGCTTCGTCTTCGTGCTGCCCATCGCCTTGATGGCCGCGCTTGGCGTCGCTGACACCTTCTTCCATTTCCGTGCGCGCCGTTTCGCCGGTCGCGCCGGCATGCCGTGAATTCAACAACAACAGCAACAAACGCAATTAAAGGAGCAATCAAATGGACGTTATTCTGCTGGAACGCGTCGCCAAGCTTGGCCAGATGGGCGAAGTCGTGCGCGTCAAGGACGGCTTTGCCCGTAACTTCCTGCTGCCCACGGGTAAGGCGCTGCGCGCCACCGAAGCCAACAAGAAGCGCTTCGAGGCCGAGAAGGTGCAGCTCGAGGCCCGCAATCTCGAGCGCAAGAAGGACGCCGAGGCGATCTCGGAGAAGCTGAACGGCCAGTCCTTCGTCGTCGTTCGCCAGGCCGGCGAGACGGGCCAGCTCTACGGCTCCGTGTCGAGCCGCGACGTTGCCGATCTGGTCACCGAGGCCGGCTTCAGCGTCAGCCGCAATCAGGTCGTGCTCGAGCAGCCGATCAAGACGATCGGCCTGCACACGATCATCATCGCCCTCCATCCGGAAGTCGAATCGACCGTGACGGTCAACGTCGCCCGCAGCGCCGACGAAGCCGCCCGCCAGGAGAAGGGTGAGGATCTCACCGTTCGCGAGACCTTCGAGCTCGAGCCGCTCGAGGATGAAGAAGGCTTCGAGGACGAAGCCGAGGAAGCCTGACGGTATCCAATACCCAAAGGAAGCCTTAGTTTTTCTGGGAGGCGCGCCGAGCAATCGGCGCGCCTCTTTTTCATTCCTCCAAGTGTTGTTTTAAGGTCACGCCCACCCGCTTGAAATTACGGCGAAATCGGGGCTACCATCGTTTGTGACAGGCAGATGATGCCAAGTTCTCAACCGAAGCCGAGCCCGGCTATCCGGGCCCCCCACAGAAAGGGCGGCGGATCATCATGAACCGGTTGCTCGCCGACTATCTCTCCAAGTCCCTCAAGAAGGGATCCTTGGAACTGGTTGACGCCAAAGGAACGGTCTACCGCTTCGGCGACGGGACCGGCCAGCATGTTCGAGCGCGCTTCACATCGAAGTCCGCCGAGCGCGGCGTGGTCCTCAATCCCGAGTTGAAGCTCGGCGAAGCATTCATGGATGGGGGCTTGGTCCTCGACCAAGGCTCGATCTACGATTTCCTTGAGGTCGTGCTGCAGAATATGGGCGGCACGGGACGAGCGTGGTGGTGGCGCGTCATCTACCATTTCCGTGTCTGGACGCGCCGCTTCCGCCAGTGGAATACGCCGTTCCGTTCGCGGCAGAACGTCGCCCATCATTATGATCTGGACGGACGGCTCTATTCGCTCTTCCTCGACAGCGACCAGCAATATTCCTGCGCCTATTTCGAGACGCCGGACAGTTCGCTGGAAGAGGCGCAGCTCGCCAAGAAGCGCCATCTGGCCGCCAAGCTTGCTCTGGCGCCGGGTCAGCGCGTGCTCGACATTGGCTCCGGCTGGGGCGGTCTCGGTCTTTATCTCGCGAGCCGTGCCGATATCGACGTCACGGGCGTGACGCTATCGGAGGAACAGCACAAGGTCTCGAACGCGCGGGCGCAGGAGCAGGATCTCGCTCATCGCGCCCGGTTCCTGCTGCAGGACTACCGGTCGCTGAAGCCCAAATTCGACCGCATCATCTCTGTCGGCATGTTCGAGCATGTCGGTGTCGGCCATTTCTCGGAGTATTTCGAGAAGGCGCGGGATTTGCTCGCCGATGATGGCGTCATGGTGCTGCATTCGATCGGCCGGTTCGACATGCCCGGCGAGACGAACTCCTGGATTCAGAAATACATCTTCCCGGGCGGCTACATTCCATCGCTCTCCGAAGTGCTTCCAGCGATCGAGAAGGCGGGCCTCAAGGTCACCGACATCGAGATTCTTCGTCTTCACTATGCGGAGACCCTTCGTGCGTGGCGCGAACGCTTCATGGCGCGGCGTGACGAAGCGCTCGCGCTGTACGACGAGGCCTTCTGCCGGATGTGGGAGTTCTATCTCGCCGCGTCCGAGACCGCCTTCCGCTATCAGGACATGATGATCTTCCAGATTCAGCTCGTTCGCGACCAGAACGCGCTGCCCCTGACACGCGACTATATCTGGCAGGCGGAAGAGGCGTTGCGGCGCCGCGACCAGGCCGGCCAGCGCCCTTCCCTCAAGATCGCCGGGGAATAGACAGACAACGCTGCCCCCCTTCATCGTCGCGTCGATGACGGGAGGCAGCGCGTCAGTTCCAGTCTTATGCGATGAGGTCGTCGATCGGCTTCACGCCGATGCTGTCCGGGAAGATGCGGGTCGAGAGCGTCGCCTCTGATATTCCGAGATGATCGCGCAGTACGCCTTTCAGGACGCCCCGCAGATCGGTCGTCGCGGCGAGGTCTCGCCCCTGATAGAGTTGGCTCGGCTTGAGGCCCGGCCAATCGGCGAGCACGCGACCGCCCTTGACGGCGCCTCCCATCAGGAAGGCCGTGGTCGCCGTGCCATGGTCGGTTCCCTCGGTGCCGTTTGTTCGCGCGGTACGGCCGAATTCGGTCATCACCGCGACGACCGTGTCGCTCCAGACGGGCGCCAGTTCCGCGGCGAGGCCATCGAGCGCGCCGTCCAATGCCGCGAGCAACTTGCCGAGGCGGCCATCCTCCGGTCCTTCATTGGCGTGCGTGTCCCAGCCATCATAGCTGAGCGCGGCGAGCCTCGGCCCGTCCTCTTCCGCGAGCAGGCGTGCGGCGCCGACCGAAATGCGGCGAAAATTGACGTCGAGCCCACCGCCTTTGATCTGTGATCCACCGGCCGCCATCTTGTCGACCATGCGCCCGGCCGAAAAGACCCGGCCAAGCTCGGGATCGGCATGGGTGTAGAGGTCCATCAACCGGTCGGCAGTGTCCATGCCCGCCGGCTGGAGCCCCGCCGGCATCCATGTGAAGACGGGCGCACGACCGCGCAGCACGAGCGGCACAGTGGCGCTCACCGCCAATCCTTCGGTCGGCCGAACCGCCCCACCTTTCGGTAAGGCGTCGGCCGCCCGGTTGAGCCATCCGTCACGGCTCATGCGAGGCCCTGCCATGCCGCTCTCCAGCACGTCCTGACCGTCGAAATGCGAACGGTCGCGATAGGCCGAGGCCGCCGCGTGCACGATCAGGGCTTCGCGCTTCTGATAGCGGGCGTGGAGGTTCGGCATGGCGTCATTGAGGGCGAAGAAGCCACCGAGCGGCAGCGTGCCGCCCTGCCCCGGACTGCCAATGGCGAGATCGCCACGCAGCTCCGGATACTCTGGATCAGCGATCGGAGGCACCACCGCAAGACCGTCGAGCGCGCCCCGCAGGATCACCACGACGAATCGCGGGTCGCGCGTGCCGGCAAAGGCGAAGCGCGGCATCTGGGCCCAGGCGACGAAGGCGCCGGCTCCGGCGAGGAAGAGACGACGGCTCGGCCGCAGCAGACCGTCATTAGCATTCATCGCGTGTTCCATCGGATCAGCTCCACTGAAATTCGGGCGACATGACGAGCAGGGCCGCAGCCTGCCTGGCCGATTCGGCTCGCCGGATGGCCTGCACCGTCTCCTGCGAGGCGCCGACGCCCAGAATGTCGACTGTCCAAGCCATGGGATCGCTCGCGAGCGCGGCCTGCTGTGCGAGGCGATCGGCAATATCGAGCCGACTCGTCAGCCCGTCCGGTGCCAGCCATGTTCCGGCGTCGTCGTGGAAGCCTTCGGGGGATGGGGGCGTCCAATAGGGCTGGCCCAGCACATTCAGGAACTGGATGACGCGCTGTGCCTCGAGATCGACGTCCAGCGCTCGGATCGAGGCCGTCAGGAAGCGTTGCGGCGTAGTGAATTTCCGGCCCGGTGCCCAGGCCTCGTCGGACCGTACCAGTGTTTCGGCAATGGCCTTCAGATCGCCGCCGGAACTGGTGAACTTCGCGGCGATGCGGTCCACCAATGCCTGTGGTGGGTCGTCCGCGACGAAATGACGGGCAAGCTTCCCGGCAATGTGACGGGCGGTTGCCGGATGCACCGCGAGATCATGCAGGATCGACAGCCCCTGTCCTTCATTCCCGACGGGATAGTCGACATCGGCCCGGTAGACCTTGCCCATGACGGTCTGGTCGCCGGGCTCATGCAGATTGGGTTGAAAGCGGAAGACGCCGGCATCGGCGCGTTCGACATTCCGCTCGAAGGTCCAGCCCGTCAGGATACGGGCAAAGGCGGTGACATCCGACTGGCTGTAGCCGCCGTCGACGCCGATCGTGTGGAGTTCCAGAAGCTCACGTGCGTGGTTCTCATTGAGGCCACGGTCGCGCTTCTTGCCGGCCCGCGAATCCGGGCCGATCGAGCCGGCATTGTCGAGCGACAGCAGCATCGCCGGATGGCGGGTCGCTGCAACGAGCATGTCCTCGAAGCGGCCAAGCACGAAGGGCCGTATCGCTTCGCGTTCGAAAGCGCCGGCAAGACCACGGACCATTTCATCCTTATCCGCCTGTACGGCGAAATGGTTGGTCCAGAATAAGACCAGTCGCTCGACGAAGCCGATCGAGACAGCACGCTGGCGGGCCGTTCGGGCATCGATCTCGTCGCGATAATAAGCCTGCGGCACGGAGGGAGGCGTCGGGACGTCGGCCTTTGGCTTTGGCGCAGCGCTCGCAATTTCACCGGCAGCCATGGCGGTCATGCCAGGCATTGGCGCGACGGGCGCACCGCTCGGCCCGGTGGCGCTCATGGCGGCCATTTCGGCCTGCACCTTCTTCTCGGTGTCGCGCTTGAGCCTCCGATCCATCTGATAGTCGCGGATGGCGATGAAACCCTGCGAGGTATTCGGCAGGTCGGCATCGTCAAGGATGGCGATATCCGTTGTCCCGAGCTCTGCGAGCAGAGCACCGCGAGGGTCGCTCGCGATCTTCTCGATGTCCCCGGGCCTCGGGCCGAGGCCGAAACGGTGCAATGCGGTCCTTGCGCTTTCCGCGTCCATGCCGTGCTCCCATGATGATCCGGCACCCCAGCCATGACCCCAGCACGCCACGCGCCGGCGAACCCTACGCGCGCTGTTCAAATAAACTGGATAAGGGGTGGAAACATGGGGCAGAGAATCGGTCCATTGCCGCAGTTTTGCTCAATGCAAGAGAGAGCATGTGGCTTGAGCCGCCTCTGTTGATAACGTGTACGATTGATATGAGCGTTTGAGTCGCGTCGGCCCCTGCCGCTAACTACCTGCCGGGGATTGAGGGCGAGAACGATGAACCTGCCAGCGCGTGCGATACAATCTCAGCCTGTCGAACTCTATCGGCAGCAACCGCATAACATCGAGGCCGAGCAGGCGCTCCTCGGCGCCATCCTCGTGAACAATGAGGCGTTCTACCGCGTCTCGGATTTTCTCGAGGCCGGCCATTTCCACGAGCCGATTCATCGGCAGATCTACGAGATCACGTCGCAGATCATCCGCCAGAACAAGGTGGCGACGCCGGTCACGCTGAAGAGCTTCCTGCCGCCCGACCTCGCCATTGGCGATCTGAACGTGCCGCAATATCTCGCCCGCCTCGCCGCCGAGGCGACGACGATCATCAATGCGGAGGATTACGGTCGCGCGATCTACGATCTCGCCATTCGCCGCTCGTTGATCGGCATTGGCGAGGATGTCGTCAACATCGCCTATGACGCGCCAATCGACATGCCGCCCCGCGCGCAGATCGAGGATGCCGAGCGTCGGCTGTTCGCGCTCGCCGAGACGGGGCGCTATGATGGCGGCTTCCACTCGTTCGAAGACGCGCTCAAGAACGCCATCGACATGGCGAGCGCCGCCTATCAGCGCGACGGCCACCTGTCGGGCATCGCAACCGGGCTCGACGACCTCGACAAGCAGATGGGCGGCCTGCAGCCCTCCGATCTGATCGTGCTCGCTGGCCGCCCGGCCATGGGCAAGACATCGCTCGTCACGAACATCGCCTACAATGTCGCGAAGGTCTATCGCGGTGAATTGCAGCCTGATGGTTCGATGAAGACCGTGAATGGCGGCATTGTCGGCTTCTTCTCGCTGGAAATGTCGGCCGAACAGCTCGCGACCCGTATCATCGCCGAGCAGTCGGGCGTCTCTTCCTCGCATATCCGCCGCGGATCGATCGACGAGAACCAGTTCGCCCGTGTCGTCGCAGCATCGCGCGAAATGGCGCGCATACCGCTCTATATCGACCAGACGGGCGGTCTCTCGATCGCCCAGTTGACGGCCCGCGCGCGCCGGCTGAAACGCCAGCGCGGCCTCGATCTCCTTGTCATCGACTACCTGCAGCTGCTGCAGGGTTCCGGCAAGGGACAGGCCAACCGCGTGCAGGAGATCACCGAAATCACGACCGGCCTCAAGGCCTTGGCCAAGGAACTCGCCGTTCCGGTGATCGCGCTGTCGCAGCTCTCGCGCCAGGTCGAGGCCCGTGACGACAAGCGGCCGCAGCTCTCGGACTTGCGCGAATCCGGCTCGATCGAGCAGGACGCCGACGTGGTGATGTTCGTCTATCGCGACGAATATTATCTGAAGGGCAAGATGCCGAAGGAAGGAACCGAAGAGTTCTTCAAGTGGCAAGCCGAGATGGAGCAGGTCGCCGGCATCGCCGAGGTCATCATCGGCAAGCAGCGTCACGGCCCGACCGGCACGGTGCCGCTCCAATTCGAGGCCGAAGTGACGCGCTTCTCCAACCTCGTCCGCCGCGATCATCTGCCGGAAAGCTATGAATGACGCGCGTCAGCGCTTGAGCTCGAGCAGATCCCATCTGTTGCCGAAAATGTCCTCGAAGACGGCGACTGTGCCGTAGCTTTCCTGGCGGGGAGCTTCGAGGAAGCAGACACCGCGCGCGGTGAACAAGGCGAAGTCGCGCTCAAAATCAGTGGTATGCAGGAAGAAGGCGACGCGGCCTCCGGTCTGATCGCCGATGCGTCCGGCCTGGGCTTCATTGGCGGCCTTGGCCAGCAGAAGCCGCGCGCCGTCTGAACCGGCCGGCGCAACCAGAACCCAGCGCTTGTCTGGTCCGAGCGGCGTATCCTCGACCAGGTCGAAATCCAGCACGCCGGTGAAATAGGCTATGGCGCGATCATAGTCGTCTACGACGAGGGTGACGTAGCCGAGATGACGAGCAGTCTGCTGCAATGACGGCCTCCGCATCATCGTCGCGAGAAAGCCGCGAAGAGCAGCGATCATAGTGCTAAAGCGGACAGTATCGATGCCGATCTGCCGGCCGCTGATGGAATCACATAAGCTTGCTCCAATGAACAATCTGCACCAAGCCGATACCTCGTCGCGCTCCATAGCGGGCGGCCGCCTGACCGTGGATCTCGGCGCGCTCGCCGATAATTGGCGCGTGCTCGCGCAGCGCGCCGGCGGCGCAGAGACTGGAGCCGCGGTCAAGGGCAATGCGTATGGCATTGGACTCGAGCCGGCTGTCGTCGCGCTCGCTGCCGCCGGTTGCCGCACGTTCTTCGTCGCCCTGCCGGCAGAGGGTCTGCGCTTGCGGGCGGCACTTCCCGAGGCGACGATTTACGTCCTGAACGGCCTTGCCGAAGGATCAGCCCACACCCTCGCCGATAAGGACCTGAGGCCCGTGCTCGGCTCGCTCGCCGAGATCGAGGAATGGGCCGCCTATCGCGCCGGCGGCGGGCGCGGCCTCGCCGCCCTTCATGTCGACACGGGCATGAACCGGCTCGGCCTGACGCTCGACCAGGCTGGCGCGCTGGCGCAATTGCCGGAGAGCGCACGCTCGCTCGGCCTTTCCCTCGTGATGAGCCATCTCGCCTGCGCCGATACGCCGGATCACCCGTTGAATGCGCGCCAGCTTGGCCATTTCGGTGCGGTCGCGGCTCTCTTCCCGGATGTCCCGGCGTCGCTCGCTCATTCTGCCGGCATCCATCTCGGGTCCGACTATCATTTCAACCTCGTCCGGCCGGGCATCGCGCTTTATGGCGGCGCCTTCATGCGGGACGAAGCACCGCTTCGCACGGTCATCACCGTCGAGACGCGGATCATTCAGGTCCGGGTCGTTCCCGAGGGCGAGACCGTCGGCTATGGCGCGACGCAGACGACGAGACGGACCAGCCGGATAGGCATTCTCTCGACGGGCTATGCCGATGGCTATCTGCGCGCCGCAAGCTCCAGCGATCTGCGGCCGGGCGCCAGCGTCTTTGTCCATGGCAAGTCGGCGCCGCTTTTCGGACGCGTCTCCATGGACCTCATGGCGATCGACCTGACCGACATACCCGACGCCGCACGCGGCGATTTCGTCGAGCTTTTCGGCCCGAACATCGCGATCGATACGGTCGCGGCTTCGGCCGGCACCATCGGCTATGAGTTCATGACCAGTCTCGGCGATCGCTATGAGCGCCACTATGTCGGAGGCGCGTAGTGGCCAAGGCCAAGCTCCAGTTCATCTGCCAGAATTGCGGTGCCGCCAGCCCGCGCTGGCAGGGGCGCTGCGAATCCTGCGGCGAGTGGAACACCCTCGTCGAGGAGAATGCGGCCGGCGGCATCGGCGGCGGACCCGCGCGGAGTGGCCGGAAAGGCCGCGTCGTGCCGCTCGAGCCGTTGCATGGCGAAAGCGCCGAGGCGCCTCGCGTCCCGACCGGCATTGCCGAACTCGACCGCGTGACGGGTGGCGGTTTCGTGCGCGGATCGGCGCTCCTCGTCGGCGGCGATCCCGGCATCGGCAAATCGACGCTGCTGCTGCAAGCATCGGCGGCGCTGGCCGAGCGCGGGCAGCGGGTCATCTACATATCGGGCGAAGAAGCCGTCGCGCAGGTCCGCCTCAGGGCCGAGCGCATGGGCGTTGCGCGTGCACCGGTCGCGCTCGCGGCTGAGACGTCGGTCGAAGACATATTGACGACGCTGGAGGCCGGCCCGAGGCCGGCACTGGTGATCGTCGATTCCGTTCAGACGCTCTGGACCGAGCAGGCCGATTCGGCGCCGGGGACGGTGACGCAGGTCCGCGCATCGGCGCAGGCCATGATCCGCTATGCCAAGCAATCCGGCGCAACCGTCGTCCTGGTTGGACACGTCACCAAGGACGGCCAGATTGCCGGTCCGCGCGTCGTCGAGCACATGGTGGACGCCGTGCTCTATTTCGAGGGCGAAGGCGGCCATCATTTCCGCATCCTGCGTGCAGTCAAGAATCGTTTCGGCGCGACCGACGAGATCGGCGTCTTCGAGATGACGGGCAGCGGCCTGCGCGAAGTACCAAACCCGTCGGAGCTCTTTCTCGGCGAACGCAACGCTTCCTCGCCCGGCGCGGCGGTCTTCGCCGGGATGGAAGGCACCCGCCCCGTCCTCGTCGAAATCCAGGCGCTCGTCGCCCCCTCGCCGCTCGGCACGCCACGGCGCGCCGTAGTCGGCTGGGACAGCGGCCGCCTCGCCATGGTGATCGCCGTGCTCGAATCGCATTGCGGTGTGCGGCTCGGGCCGAATGACGTTTATCTTGCGGTGGCCGGCGGCCTCAAAATCGCTGAGCCGGCTGCCGATCTCGCGGTCGCCGCAGCGCTCGTATCCTCGCTCTCCGGTATTGCTCTGCCGGCTGATTGCGTCTATTTCGGCGAGGTGAGCTTGTCGGGCGCCGTCCGGCCGGTCGTGCATGCCGCGCAGCGCCTGAAAGAGGCGCAAAAGCTTGGTTTTGCCCGTGCCGTCCTGCCGGCCGCATCGATGGACAAGACGACGAACGCCGATCCCGGATCGCAGGGCATCAGCCAACTCGCCGAACTCGTCGCATCGATCGCCGCTTCGGGCTCGCGGCCGGCCCAGAAGGCCGTACCGGATGAGCCGGTCAGGCGACGTCCGACCGTCGCCGAAGTGGCGGATTGAAGAGAGCGCGAAGCGGACGGCGCGCAGGCGGAGGGGTCACCGTATAAATGTCGATCACCATCCTTGATGGCGTCGTCCTGGTCGTAATCCTGATCTCCGCCATGCTGGCCATGGTGCGCGGCTTCGTGCGCGAGGTCCTGTCGGTCGTCTCCTGGGTTCTGGCGGCTGCGGCCGCCTATTATTTCTATAAATCGCTCCTGCCCTATGTGGAGCCCTATATCGCGAACAAGAACATCGCGATCATCGCCACGGCCGCAGGCATTTTCTTCGTCGCGCTGCTGATCGCCAGCTTCATCGCGATGAAGATCTCCGACTTCGTGATCGACAGCCGCGTCGGCCTGCTCGACCGCACGCTGGGCTTCGTGTTCGGCCTCGCCCGTGGCGTGCTTTTGGTTGTCATAGCGTTCAGTTTTCTGAACTGGATTCTGTCGGATCGCCAGCCCGATTGGGTGGCAAATGCCCAAAGCGCTCCTATCTTGAAGAAGCTCGGTGATCAGTTGGTCGCCGCGCTGCCGGAAGATATCGAAAAGACGATCCAGGAACGACTGCACGGCGCGAGCGAGGAAGCGACGCCGCCGGCAGAGGCACCCGCGGATTCGCCAGACACATCGGGGTCGGCCACGACACCGGGTGGTGCGGCGGACCAGCCGGCACCGAGCTATGGCGGGACCGAACGCCAGAATCTGGACAATCTGATCGGCAATGGGAACGACACGCCACCGGCTGAAGAACCGGACCAGGGAACGAGCCAGGGGCAACCCAAACCTTGAGGCGAAGCGCGCCAGTCGCTTCGTCCGTCACGAGGATGGATATGGACGATTTCTCGATGCTGCCTATGGCGGCGGATGACGACCGCCTTCATGAAGAGTGCGGCGTGTTCGGCGTGTTCGGTCATGACGACGCCGCGGCGCTCACGGCGCTTGGACTGCATGCCCTGCAGCATCGCGGCCAGGAAGCCGCCGGCATTGCCGCCCATGATGGCCGTCGGTTCTCGATCGAGCGCCATGCCGGCCTGGTGGGCGACACCTTCACGCGCAAGGCTGTGATCGATCGCCTGCCCGGTCGACGCGCCATCGGCCATAATCGCTATTCCACCACGGGCGGCGCCGGCATGCGTAACGTCCAGCCTATGTTCGCCGAGTTCGCCGGCGGCGGCTTCGCCGTGGCGCATAATGGCAATTTGACCAATGCGATGATCCTGAAGCGCGAATTGCAGCGCCGCGGCTCGCTCTTCCAGTCCACCTCCGATACCGAGACGATCATCCATCTGATCGCGACCTCGAACCATGGCCAATTGCTCGACCGTTTCGTCGATGCGATTCGGCGCATTGAAGGGGCTTATTCGCTCGTCGCACTCTCCGAGAAGAAGATGCTCGGCTGCCGCGACCCGCTTGGTGTCCGTCCGCTTGTCCTCGGCAAGCTGGATGAAGCCTGGGTGCTCGCCTCCGAGACCTGTGCGCTCGACATCATTGGCGCGAACTATGTCCGCGACATCAAGCCGGGCGAAGTCGTCATCATCACGGATGAAGGCATTGAAAGCCTGTTTCCGTTCGAGAAGAGCCGCTCACGCTTCTGCATCTTTGAGTATGTCTATTTCGCCCGGCCGGATTCCTCGGTCGATGGACGCGGCGTCTATGCCGTGCGCAAGCAGATCGGCGCCGAGCTCGCCCGCGAGAGCGGCATTCCCGCCGATGTCATCGTGCCCGTGCCGGATTCCGGCGTTCCGGCCGCGATCGGCTATGCCGAGGCCTCCGGTATCCCCTTCGATCTCGGCATCATCCGCAATCACTATGTCGGCCGCACCTTCATCGAGCCGACCGACGCGATCCGCCATATGGGCGTGAAGCTGAAGCACAACGCCAATATGGGCGTGCTCAAGGGTAAGCGCGTCGTGCTGGTCGATGATTCGATCGTGCGCGGCACGACCTCGATGAAGATCGTGCAGATGGTGCGCGAGGCCGGCGCGGCCGAAGTCCATATGCGGATCGCCAGCCCGCCCACGACCGATTCGTGCTTCTATGGCGTCGACACGCCGGAGAAGTCGAAGCTGATCGCCTCCCATATGACGATCCCGGAAATGGCGAGCTACATCAAGGCTGACAGCCTCGCCTTCATTTCGATCGACGGGCTCTACCGTGCCGTGGGCGAAGCGAAGCGCAACGGCGATGCACCGCAGTTCTGCGATGCGTGTTTCACCGGCGACTATCCGACCCGGCTCGCCGACTATGAGGATCGCGGCAAGGTCCAGACCCTGCCCCGCCTCGCCGAGGCCAGCTGATCCTGCTTTTGCCTCTCCCGTTGGAGAGGTAAAGGAGGGTCCCGCGTTTCATCTTCCCGACTCTGGACCCTTCCATGGCTTCTCCCGATCTATCCGGCCGCATCATCGTCGTCACGGGCGCCTCGCGCGGCATTGGCTGGAATGCCGCCGTAGCGCTCGGCGCGGCCGGCGCGCATGTGATCGCCATCGCCCGCACCGTCGGCGCGCTCGAGGAACTGGACGACGCCATCCGGGCCAAGGGCGGCAGCGCGACGCTGGTGCCGCTTGACCTGCGCGACCTCGACGCCATCGACCGGCTCGGCCTTTCGATCTATGAGCGCTGGGGCAAGCTCGATGGCCTCCTTGGCAATGCCGGCCTGCTCGGTCTGATCACGCCTGTCGGCCATCTCGACCCCAAGGAATGGAACGACGTCATGACGGTGAACGTCACGGCGAACTATCGCCTGATCCGTTCTCTCGATCCGCTATTGCAGCGTTCGGACGCCGGGCGGGCGCTCTTCCTGAGCTCGGGCGCGGCGGAGAAGTGCCGACCGTTCTGGGGCGCCTATTCGACATCGAAGGCGGCGCTCGAAGCGCTGGTGCGCACCTATGCGGCGGAAGTCGCTTCGACCTCCGTGCGCGTCAATCTGTTCGAGCCGGGGCCGCTGCGCACGCAGATGCGCGCCAAGGCACGACCGGGCGAGGATCCGCAGACGCTGAAACACCCGAGCGCCGTGGCGCCCGACCTCGTCCGCATGCTGTCGCCGGAATTCCACGATCACGGCACACGCTTCGAATTCCCGACCAATTCGGTGACGCACTTCCTCGATTAGGTCGGTATTATTCGCTGACTGCGCCGACGGCATTGACGTCCGTAAGCCGCTCCAGCACATCGCGGTTCACCAGCCGGTCGAGCACGATCGACCGCTGCGCAAACCATGACACGATATTCTCGGCGCCGAGCACTGCCATGCGATCGAGCGTGGCGGCCGTCTCCGCCGCGATATGTGGCGTGATGATTGTATTGGGTGCTGCAAGCAGCGGGTTGGCTTCCGTCGGCGGTTCCGTCGAAAGCGTGTCGAATGCCGCGCCGCCGAGACGGCCGGAGCGGAGCGCGTCGGCGACGTCGGCCTCGTTGATCAAGGCGCCCCTCGCCGTGTTCACCAGCAGCGCACCCGGCTTCATCATCGCGATCGCCGCGCCGTTGATGAAGCCGCGCGTCGCCGGATTGAGCAGGCAATGGAGGCTGACGATATCGGCTTCGGCCAGCAGCCTTTCCGTCGAGACGATCGTCACATCAGGTCGAGCCTTGGGAGCGGCATCCGGACGACCCGACGCAATGACCCTGAGCCCCAGCGCTTGCGCGATAGCGGCCACGCGACGCCCGATGCGGCCAAGCCCGATAATGCCGAGCGTCTGCCCGCGCAGTTCCGTCCCGAGATAGGCGCCACGGTCCCAGATCCCTGCCTTCACGCGGCCATCGAGCCGGACAATGTTGCGCCGGAGGGCCATGATCAGCGCGATCGTCATCTCGGCCGTGGCATCAGCGTTGGCGTCCCCGGCCGTCATCACCGGGATGCCCCGCTCCGTGGCGGCAGCGAGATCGACGCTGTCGACGCCGGCACCCATCTTGGAGATCATGGCGAGGCCATCGGCGACGGCGAGGACGGCGCGACTCAGGGGTGGATTGGCGCGGACCAGCAGCGCGTCGAAGCCGCCTCCGGAGAGTGCTCTCACCATGCGAGCCTCGTCGATCGGCCCGCTCATCGTCTCAAGACTTGCACCGGCGGGTTCGAGGATCCTGCTCGCGGCGTCGACCAGATCGTCGCCAGTCATCAGGACACGGATGGTCTTCATCGCCGACGGCTCCGCGAATAAGTTCGTTTGGGCGAAGAAGCGCTAGCGCTTCTTCGCCTTGTCCTCATAGGGATTTTCGCCCTTGCGAAGCGTCAGCCGCAGCGGAACGGCGTCGAGCTTGAAGGTCTCACGCAGTCCGTTCAGCAGATAGCGCGTGTAGGATTCCGGCAGCGCCTCGGGGCGGGAGCAGAAGGCGACGAAGGTCGGCGGGCGCGCCTTTGGCTGCGTCATGTAGCGCAGCTTGATGCGGCGGCCGGACACTGCGGGCGGCGGATGATGCTCGAGCACGCTCGCGAGCCAGCGATTGAGCGCCGCCGTCGGCACACGGCGGTTCCACGTCGCGTAGACCCGCAGCACCTCGGCCATCAGCTTGTCGATGCCCGCGCCCGTCAGGCCGGAGATCGGCACGAGCGGCACGCCGCGAACCTGCGGCAGCAGCCGTTCGGCCATCTCGCGCAGTTCAGCCATCGCCTTCTGGCGATCCTCGATGAGGTCCCATTTGTTGAGCGCTATAACCAGCGCCCTGCCCTCGCGCGCGACGAGATCGGCGATCTGCAGGTCCTGCTTCTCGAACGGCATCGTCACATCGAGCGTCAGCACGACGACCTCGGCGAAACGGATCGAGCGGAGCGCGTCACCAACGGAGAGCTTCTCTAGCTTCTCCTCGACACGGGCCTTCTTGCGCATGCCGGCCGTATCGAACAGCTTGATCGGGCGGCCCTGCCATTCCCAATCGACCGAGATCGAATCGCGCGTGATGCCGGCCTCGGGGCCGGTCAACATGCGGTCTTCGCCCAGCATGGTGTTGATCAATGTCGACTTGCCGGCATTGGGCCGGCCGACGATCGCGACCTTGATCGGGCGGGTCGGATCGACCTGCTCGACTTCCTCTTCCAGGGCGCTGGGATCGATGACGTCGTCATCGCCTTCGCCCTCATCCTCCAAGGCTTCTTCGAGCTGTTCGAAGGGCAGCAGGGCGGCGAAGAGATCGGCCATGCCGACGCCGTGCTCGGCCGAAAGCGCCACAGGCTCGCCAAAGCCGAGGCTATACGCCTCCATCACGCCGGCCTCGCCCACCTTGCCCTCGGCCTTGTTGGCGACCAGGATCACGGGCTTGCCGACACGGCGCAGCAGTTCCGCGAAATGCTCGTCGATCGGCGTCACGCCCACGCGGGCGTCGATCAGGAAGAGCGAGACATCGGCCTCGGCGATCGCCATCTCGGTCTGGGCGCGCATGCGCCCTTCGAGGCTCGCCGGGTCGGCCTCCTCGAGGCCAGCCGTGTCGATGATCGTGAAATAGAGATCGCCGATCCGCGCCTCGCCGGGGCGACGGTCACGCGTCACGCCGGGCGTGTCGTCGACGAGCGCGATCTTCGAGCCGACGAGCCGGTTGAACAGCGTCGACTTGCCGACATTGGGTCGTCCGATAATGGCGGCGGTAAAACTCATGATGCGCCTCTTTCAGGCTCCTGGGTCATCTCTAGAGCATTTCCGCGAACTGCAGTCCGCTCAAGATACTCTATCGCTTTGTTCTGTCGCATTTTCTTCACGCGGTCCGTGATCCCCGTCGCTCGAAAACGCCAAGATGCGCGTTCCCCCGGACTGTGACCCGGACCGCGCAGAAACGGTTGGCCTCTATCAACGACAATGCCCGGGACGAGCCCGGGCATGACGGTCTCAACGTGTCAGTGACGCTCCGCCCGGCCTCAGCTCTTCGCCGCCGGGGCCGGCTCGCCCGTCTTGCCACGGATCAGTTCCAGCATCAGCTGCGCCCGGCTCTGCATCGCCTGCGAGGCGGTCGGATCGTCGCTGATTGCCTTGTAATAGCCCTCGGCAGCCGAGATGTCGCCGACACGCCAGGCCGTCAGTCCGAGCAATTCACGCGCGCTGTTGCGCCATGGACCGCCCGTTGCCGCCAGATCGTCGATCCGCGCCTTCATGGCTGCAAGATCGGACGTATCGACCAGAAGCAGCGCCGAACGCAGCCGCGCCAGCGATTTCAACAACGTCGGCGTCTTGCCATCCGCCGCGATCGCGTCAAAGGCCTTCACCGCATCATCGGTCTTGCCGGCAGCGGCGAGCTCGGACGCGGCACGGAACTGCGCGAGGACGGGATAGCCACCCGTGCCGGTCGCGGCGAGGTCGTTCAGCGCCTTGATCGCATCGTCATGCTTGCCGTCTTCGATGAGCTGCATGGCGGCCTGGAAGCGGTCGCCGGTCGCGGCAGCCTGCTTCTCGCGCCAATATTCCCAACCACGCCAGCCGGCAGTCGCGAGGACGATGAGGACCGCCGCCGCCAGGACATAGGGCCCAAAGCGGTTCCATAGCCTCTTGGCCTTTTCCCGGCGCAGGTCCTCTTCGACTTCGTGAAATATGTCCGTCATTGTTCCCGTTCCGGCACCGTCAGCGGCGCGCACCATATAGAAGCGGCCCTGCGCTGGCAAATAGCGCAGATGCACGCGGAGTCGGCAGAAATCTGCGCCCACGCCACGAGGCGCCGACTGCGCAACGCGCGGCCGTTGGCTTGTTTCGTTTTCGTCTCCCGGCTCAGTTCTTGACCTTGTAAACGTTCTCCGGAGTCGGGAACGTCCGCGCACGGACCTCGTCGGCATAGGACGAGACCGCCTCCTCGATCAGGCCAGCCAGGCTGCCATAGCGCTTGACGAATTTCGGCACGCGTGGCGAGAGGCCGAGCATATCTTCGAGAACAAGGATCTGACCGTCGCAATCGGGCGAGGCACCGATGCCGATCGTGGGAATCGGGACCGCCTGCGTGACAGCGCGCGCCACCGGCTCGACGACCCCCTCGACCACCATGGCGAAGGCGCCCGCCTCGGCGATCGCCTTGGCGTCGGCAAGCACCGCGGCGGCGCTCTCGTCGTTCTTGCCCTGGACCTTGAACCCACCCATCGTGTTGATCGACTGTGGCGTCAGGCCGATATGACCCATGACGGGAATGCCGCGCTCGGCCAGGAAGCGGACGGTCTCCGCCATGCGCACGCCGCCCTCCATCTTCACGGCGCCGCAACCGGTCTCCTTCATGACGCGCGCGGCCGACCGAAACGCTGCCGCCGGGCTTTCTTCATAAGAGCCGAAGGGCAGGTCGACGACGACCAGAGCGTGCGAGGACCCGCGCATCACGGCGAGCCCCTGCAGGATCATCATCTCCAGCGTCACGGGCACAGTCGTCTCGAGGCCGTGCATGACCATGCCGAGCGAGTCGCCTACCAGGATGAAGTCGACGAAACGGTCGATAATCGCCGCGGTATGGGCGTGATAGGACGTCAGGGACACGATCGGCGCTCCGCCCTTGCGGGCGCGGATGTCGATCGCCGTCACGCGGCGGACCGGGGCCTGGACGGACATTGGCATTCTCCCTCGGCGCAGGCGCGCCTTATCGAAACGCGGCGCACTCCGGCGCCTGAGACCGCGCTTCCCTAGCACGCTTCGCCGCGCCTTTCGACGGCCACGCGGCACTGGGCGCCTCCGCCCTTCCTTTCAAGCATTTGTGATTGTGATCGACGGTTCCGACCGTATTCCGCGACGGCGGCTTACCAGTTGTTCAACTCTGTCGGGCATGGTCCACTTCATTCCATCGAGCCTGTGGGTGAGGTTTCCATGCGCATGAGGTTTGCGTTCCATCGATTCTATCTCGGCGCAGCCTTTGCCATGCTGCTGATGGCATTTCCGGCAGCAGCGCGCGCCGAAGTCGTCGCGCGAATCAGTCTTTCCGCTCAGGAAATGGTGGTCTACATCGACGGAATGCCGCGTTATGACTGGCCCGTCTCCACCGCCCGTCCCGGCTATCGCACCCCGAAGGGAAGCTGGCGCCCGACCCGCATGCACCGCATGTGGTACTCGAAGAAATACGACAATGCGCCAATGCCGAATGCGATCTTCTTCCTCGGCGGCTATGCCGTGCACGGCACGCCTCATATCCGCTCGCTTGGCCGCCCGGCCTCGCATGGCTGCGTCCGGCTTCATCCCGACAATGCGCGCATGCTCTTCCAGATCGTCGCGGCGAACGGGATGCAGAACACTCGCATAGAAATCACACAGTAGAAAATTCCGACGAGAGAGCCCGGCTTTGTGACGATCTTCACTGACCTTAAAAGGTCTCTCGGCTAGAACAGCTTCCATGGACGGTCGCCTAGCCGGCGCAGTTCCAAACCATCAAAGAACCAACCGGCGCTGGGGCACGGCGCAGGTATCCGAACCGGAAAACAGCCATGATCGCACGTCTCGTCGCTTCCATCGCCCTGACCGCAGGGCTCGTCGTCGGCCTTGCCTCCACCAGCCAGGCCAACACGCTCTTCCCCGCCCCCGCCGGCGTCTATGCCAAGGTTTCGCTCTCGCACCAGACGATTGATGTGGTCGTCAACCATGGCGATGGCAAGCAGGACAAGTACAGCTGGCCGGTTTCGACGGGCCGCAAGGGCTATGAGACGCCTCCCGGCCAGTTCCGTCCGGACTATCTCTCGGCCGATCATCGCTCCAAGAAGTATGACGATGCGCCGATGCCCTTCGCCGTGTTCTTCAATGACGGCATCGCCGTCCATGGCACGACCGAAGTGAAGCGCCTCGGCAAGCCGGCCTCGCATGGCTGCGTGCGCCTGGACAAGGCGAATGCGGAGGTCTTCTTCAATGCCGTCGCCAGCGTCGGCATGGCGCGCACGGCGATCATCGTCGAACAGTAGTCCAACGACACGTTCGATCAGACACCATCCCGAAGGCCCTCGGTCACACCACCGGGGGCCTTTTGCTTTTCGGGTTCAGAACAGTTCGCTCAGCCGTTCCGGCGTCCAGCCCAGCACGGCATAGGAATACCAGAAGGCGAACAGTAAGACGGCGCTGACCACCGAGGTGATGATCGCCTTCCTGACGAGCATCGGCCTGATCGGCGCGCTATGCGCCGTGCCGAGCGTGACATCCCCCTCATCCGCCTGCGTGCGGATGCCGAAGGGCAGGATCATGAAGATCACCAGCCACCAGATGATGAAGTAGATCGCGATCAGGCTGTAGATCCGCAAGGCTCACGCCTCCTCGAGTTCGACGAGCGTGCCCTGGAAGTCCTTGGGATGCAGGAAGAGGACCGGCTTGCCATGGGCGCCGATCCGGGGCGTGCCGTCACCCAGAACCCGCGCTCCCGTCGCGATCAGCCGGTCACGGGCGGCCAGGATATCGGCGACCTCGTAGCAGAGATGATGGACACCGCCTTCCGGGCTGCGCGCCAGGAATCGCGCGATCGGAGAATCCGGCCCGAGCGGCTCCAGCAGCTCGATCTTGGTGTTGGGCAGTTCGACGAAGATGGTCGTCACGCCATGTTCGGGCAATGCCAGCGGTTCCGAGAGCCGCGCACCGAGCACGTCCCGATAGGTCCTGGCGGCCGCCTCGAGATCGGGGACGGCGATCGCCACATGGTTCAGTCGACCGATCACATCGATGCCTTTGCCAGCAGGGGGACGATCGACACCGTGCGGACGTCGATCATTCCCACCGGGTCCGTCATACGATCGCGACGAAGACTGTGCAAATGGGCTTTTTGCCCCAAGCTTCCCGCACGGCCGCGCGGACGGCGCGGCGCACCGCCTCGCGCATCAGTTCTCCATCGCGACGCCGCGCGCGCGGAATGCTGTCGATCGTGCCGAGCACGGCGGTCATGACGGTATCGTCGAACGCATGGCCGGCAATGCCTCGTGCGGGCAGACCGATCAGGCCGATTTCGGGATCCGTCATCAGCGTCCCCTTGCCATCGAACACGATGGCAACCGAGACATGGCCTGCGAAGGCGAGCTTGCGCCGCTCCGGTATGCCCACGCCATCGAGATCGGCGACGATGGAGCCGTCCTTGTAGAGGCGGCTCACCATGATGTCGTCGATCACCTCGGCGACACCGGGCTTGAGCCTCACGATCGCGCCGTCCTCGATCTGCACGACCTGACGCACGCCCATTTCGCGGGCGAATTCCGCATGGGCGCGCAGATGCATCGGCTCGCCGTGAACGGGAATGGCAATCTCCGGCCGGATCCAGCCATACATCTCCGCCAGTTCCTCGCGCCGCGGATGACCCGAGACGTGCACGAGGCGGTCGCGATCGGTGATGACGATCACGCCCTGCTCGATCAGCGAATTGACGATGCTGTTGATCGCCTTCTCATTGCCCGGAATCGGCCGGGCCGAGAACACCACGGTGTCACCGGGCGATAGACCAATGAACTTGTGATCGTCGGCCGCAATGCGCGCGAGCGCTGCCCGCGGCTCGCCCTGGCTGCCCGTGACGATCGCCACGCATTTCGCGCGCGGCAGATAGCCATAGGATTCCTCATCGAGGAATGGCGGCAAGCCTTCGAGATAGCCAAGTTCGGTGGCGACATCGATCGCGCGACGCAGTGCGCGGCCGACAATGACAACCTGCCGATCGGCGGCTTCGGCCGCGAGCGCGATCGACTTGATGCGCGCAATATTGGAGGCGAAGCTCGTGAAGGCCACACGGCCCTCGGCTTCGGCAACCAGCTTGATGAGTTCACGCGCGACATCGCCTTCGCTCGGGCTGCGGCCTTCGCGCATGGCGTTGGTCGAATCGCAGACGAGCGCAAGGACGCCTTCATCGCCGATCGCCGCGAGTCGGGCCGAATCGGTTTGCGGCCCGATGACCGGCTCCGGATCGAGCTTCCAGTCGCCAGTGTGGAGCACGGTGCCGATCGGCGTGCGGATCGCCAACGCCATCGGCTCCAGGATCGAATGGGTCACCGCCACGAATTCGACGTCGAACGGGCCGATCTGGATACGCTGGCCGGCCGAGACGATCTGGACCGGAACATTCGGCGCGCCGGGATGCGAACTGCGCTTCGCCTCGAGCAGGCCGGCCGTGAAAGCGCTCGCATAGACGGGCACGCCGATGCGCGGCCAGAGATCCAGCAGCGCGCCGAAATGATCCTCATGGGCATGGGTGATCACGATGCCATGCAGCGATCCGCGTTCTTCCTCGAGAAAGCGGATATCGGGCAGGACGAGATCGACGCCCGGCAGATCCGGCCCGGCAAAGCTCACGCCGAAATCGATGGCGAGCCATTGCCGATCTTCGGCGGGTCCGAAGCCGTAAAGGCTCAGGTTCATCCCAATCTCGCCGACGCCCCCGAGCGGCAGGAACACGAGTTCGTCGGTACCGGATTTGTCTAAATTCATTATCGGGACGAAGCCACCGCACCAAAATGGACCTCGCCAGCGGCGATCGTCCTGATTACACCCTCACGCGACCTGATGATGAGCCTGCCCTCATCATCGATCGTCTCGAATATACCGGAGAAGACTTCCCCACCGACTCGAACGGCAACATCTTCGCCTAGTCCGGCCGCCCGGTCGAGCCATAGCCGCCTTAATGCACGAAATCCGCGGCCACCGTCCCAGACGCGCTCGACACTGGCCCAGGCATCCGAGAGCGCGCGGAACAGGAGCGGCGCGTCGAGGCCGACACCGAGCGACGCGAGGGACGCTGCCGGATAGGGCAGATCGGCCGGAGTCGCGCGCACATTGACACCGATCCCGATCACCACAGCGAGCTTGCCGCCCGAGACGGGCTCCGCTTCGAGCAGGATCCCCGCGAGCTTTGCGCCGTCGAGCAGCACGTCATTCGGCCATTTGAGCCGAAGGCGATCATTGCTGCCCGGTGCACCCTCTCCCTCGAAGCCATCAAGGCCGACATGAAAGGTCAGATCCGGGGCGACGGCCCGCAAGGCCTCATCGAGCGCCAGCCCTGCGGCGAAACCGAGCGTCGCCGCCGTGGCCGGGTCGTTGGGGCACACAAGCAACAGACTCGCCGCCAGATTGCCCTCCGGCATGACCCAGGGCCGGCCACGCCGACCCCTGCCCTGCTCCTGGCGGTGGGCCACGAACCAATGCTTACCGGCATCGCCCGCCCGCGCGGCGCGCATCGCCTCTGCATTGGTCGATCCGACCGTATCGAAGACGTCGAGCCTGTAGCCGCCCGCGAGCGCTCCTGATCCGAGCTGAAACGCCATCGATCAGAAGAACGTCTTCGCCGCCAGACCCGCTACCGCGCCGATCTGGCCGGCAAAAAGCACGAACAGGATGACGAATGCGCCGGAGAGGCCGAGGACGACGCGCAACTCGCCCGACATGGGCTCGAAGGCTGCGACCGGCTCGTCGAAATACATGATCTTGACGAGGCGGAGATAGTAATAGGCGCCGACGACGCTGGACAGCACGCCGATCACCGACAGCGCATAAAGATGCGCATCGATCGCGGCCAGGAAGACGTAGAACTTCGCGAAGAAGCCGGCGAGCGGCGGAATGCCGGCGAGCGAGAACAGCAGCATCGCGAAGATGAATGCCGTCACCGGATGGGTGCGCGACATGCCGGCGAGATCAGCAGTCGTCTCGACCATCTTGCCATTGCGGCGCATGGAGAGGATCACGGCGAAGGAGCCGAGCGTCATGGCGAGATAGGTCGCCATGTAGATCAGCACGCCCTGCACACCCGCCTCGTTGCCGGCGGCGAGGCCAACCAGCGCGAAGCCCATATGGCCGATCGACGAATAGGCCATCAGTCGCTTGATGTTGGTCTGCCCGATCGCGGCGAAGGCACCGAGAACCATCGACGCGATCGCGATGAAGGTCACCACCTGCTGCCACTCGCCGATCGCCGGACCGAACGGGCCCACGAGCGCGCGCACGAACATGGCCATGGCGGCAGCCTTGGGCGCAGCGGCGAAGAACGCCGTGACCGGAGTCGGCGCGCCTTCATAGACGTCGGGCGTCCACATATGGAACGGAACGGCCGAAACCTTGAAGGCGATGCCCGCGATGAAGAGCACGATGCCGAAGACCACGCCCGTCGAGATCGGGCCAGCGGCGAGAGCCGTGGCGATGCCGGCAAACTGGGTATGGTCGGTGAAGCCGTAGACCAGCGAGGCGCCATAGAGCAGCATGCCCGAGGACAGCGCGCCGAGGACGAAATATTTCAGGCCCGCTTCCGTCGACTTCTCGGAGTCGCGGTTGATTGCGGCAACCACATAGAGCGCGAGCGACTGAAGCTCCAGGCCGAGATAGACCGAGATCAGGTCATTGGCCGAGATCATCAGCATCATGCCGAGCGTCGCCAGCAGGATGAGCACGGGATATTCGAAGTGCTCGAACTTCTCGCGCTTGATGAAGCTCGACGACATGACGATCGCGAAGCCCGAGCCGATCAGCGCGAGGATCTTGAAGAAGCGCGCGAAGGGATCGAGCACGAAGGCCGCGTTGAAGGTCTCGCCATCCGGCGTCTTGAACAGCAGCGCAAGCCCGGCCGCGATGATCACCAGGACCGCGAGCGTCGAGACCAGCGAGGTCGCGCGCGCGCCGGAGAACACGCCCACCATCAGAAGCACCAGGGCGCCAACGCCCAGGATCAGCTCCGGCAGGAAGGGGGTCAGCGAAGGAAGCGTGGCGATGTCCATCATTTCAGCTGCTTGTCCGTCACTGCGCCGCCAGGGCGAGCTTGCCGGCCGCCGACAGGGCGGCCTGATAGTTGGTGATGAGATTGTCGACCGAGGCCGACGTCACGTTGAAGACCGGCGTCGGATAGACACCGAAGAAGATCGTCAGGACGATCAGCGGCACCAGGATCGCGATCTCTCGCCGCGACAGGTCGAACATGCCCTTGAGGCTCGGCTTGTCGAGCGGGCCGAACACCACGCGGCGATAGAGCCAGAGGCCATAGGATGCCGACAGGATCACGCCCGTCGTCGCGAAGAAGGCGACCCAGGTGTTGGCGCGGAAGGCGCCGAGCAGCGTCATGAACTCGCCGACGAAGCTCGACGTGCCGGGCAGGCCGACATTCGCCATGGTGAAGACGAGGAAGGCGACCGCATAGAAGGGCATGCGGTTGACGAGGCCGCCATAGGCCGAGATCTCGCGGGTATGCATGCGGTCATAGATGACGCCGACGCAGAGGAAGAGCGCGCTCGCCACGATGCCGTGCGACAGCATCTGGAAGATGGCGCCTTCGACGCCCTGCGGGTTCATCGTGAAGATGCCCATCGTGACATAGCCCATATGGGCGACCGACGAATAGGCGATCAGCTTCTTGATATCCTCCTGCATCAGCGCGACCAGCGAAGTGTAGATGATCGCGACGACCGAGAGCGTGTAGATGAACGGCGCAAAATCGGCCGACGCCAGCGGGAACATCGGCAGCGAGAAGCGCAGGAAGCCGTAGCCACCCATCTTCAGCAGCACGCCGGCCAGGATAACCGAGCCCGCGGTCGGCGCCTCGACGTGGGCGTCGGGGAGCCAGGTATGGACCGGCCACATCGGCATCTTCACCGCGAAGGAGGCGAAGAAGGCGAGCCAGAGCCAGGTCTGCATGCCAGCCGGGAAGGCGTGGTTCAGCAGCGTCGGAATGTCGGTCGTGCCGGCCTGCCAGTACATCGCCATGATGGCCAGCAGCATCAGGACCGAACCGGCCAGCGTGTAGAGGAAGAACTTGAACGCGGCATAGACGCGGCGCGGTCCGCCCCAGATGCCGATGATCAGGAACATCGGGATCAGACCGGCTTCGAAGAAGACGTAGAACAGGATCAGGTCGGTCGCGCAGAACACGCCGATCATCAGCGTTTCAAGGATCAGGAACGCGATCATGTATTCGCGGAAGCGCTTCTGGACGGAGAGCTTCGAGGCGACGATGCAGAACGGCATCAGGAAGGTCGTCAGGATGACGAACAGCATCGAGATGCCGTCGACGCCCATCGAATAGCCGATGCTGCTGCTGAGCCAGCCGGCGCGCTCCACGAACTGGAAGCCGGTATTGGCGTGGTCGAAATCGCGCCAGATCAGCAGCGAGATCACGAAGGTGATCAGCGTGGTCCAGAGCGAGATCCAGTAGATGTTGCGGCGTGCGGCTGCATCGTCGCCCCTGATCAGAAGCAGGAGCAACGCGCCGACCGTCGGCAGGAAAGTGACGGTCGAAAGGATCGGCCAGTCGGTCATGTCGGTCAAATCCTCAGCGCGCGAACATCATCCATGTGATCAGCAGGGCGACGCCGATCAGCATGGCAAAGGCATAGTGGTAGACGTAGCCGGTCTGCAGGCGGACGACGCGGTTGGTCACGTCGACGACGCGCGCCGAGATCCCGTCCGGGCCGAAGCCGTCGATCAGCCAGCCATCGCCCTTCTTCCAGAGGAAGCGACCGAGCCACTTGGCCGGGCGAACGAACAGGAAGTTGTAGAGCTCGTCGAAGTACCACTTGTTGAGCAGGAAGCGGTACAGAATCGGCTGCTCTTCGGCGAGGCGCTTCGGCGTCGACGGTGACAGGACGTAGAACCAGAGCGCGATCAGGAAGCCGATCACCATCATCACGAAGGGCGAGTATTTCACCCAGGCCGGAACCTCGTGGATCTCGTGCAGGATGTGGTTGTCGGGATTGGTGAACAGCGCGCCCTTCCAGAACTCGCCATAGCCCTCGCCGATGAACCAACCCGAGAAGACCGCACCTGCGAGCAGCGCGCCGATCGACAGCACGAAGAGCGGCACCGTCATCACGAGCGGCGATTCATGCACATGGCTCATGACTTCCGCGGACGCGCGCGGCTTGCCATGGAAGGTCATGAACACCAGGCGCCAGGAGTAGAAGGACGTCATCAGCGCGGCGATGACCACCATCGCGAAGGCATAGCCAGCGAGCGGGTTGTCACCCATGAAGGCGCTCTCGATGATCGCGTCCTTCGAATAATAGCCGGCCGTGAGCGGGAAGCCGGTCAGCGCCAGCGTTCCGATCATCATCGTCCAGTAGGTGATCGGGATCTTCTTCCTGAGGCCGCCCATCAGGCGCATGTCCTGCTCGCCCGAGACGGCATGGATGACCGAGCCGGCGCAGAGGAACAGGAGAGCCTTGAAGAAGGCGTGCGTGAAGAGGTGGAACACGCCCGCGCCAAAGGCGCCGACACCGAGCGCCACGAACATGTAGCCGAGCTGCGAACAGGTCGAATAGGCGATGACGCGCTTGATGTCGTTCTGGACCAGGCCGACCGTCGCGCCGAAGAAGGCGGTGGTCGCGCCGAACAGCGTCACGACGGTGAGCGCCGTCGGGGCGAGATCGAACAGCGGCGACATGCGCGCCACCATGAACACGCCGGCCGTCACCATGGTCGCGGCATGGATGAGCGCGGAGACCGGGGTCGGGCCTTCCATCGCGTCGGGCAGCCAGGTGTGCAGCAGGAACTGCGCCGACTTGCCCATGGCGCCGATGAAGAGAAGGATGCAGACCGTGGTCAGCGCATCGAAATCCCACGACAGGAAGTGGATCTTCGTGCCGACGACCGTGCTGGTATTGGCGAAGATCGTGTCGAAATCGACGGAGCCGAACAGCACGAAGACGCCGAATATGCCGAGCGCGAAGCCGAAATCGCCGACGCGGTTGACGACGAAGGCCTTGATCGCCGCGGCATTCGCGGAGGGCTTCTTGAACCAGAAGCCGATCAGCAGGTAGGAGGCGAGACCGACGCCTTCCCAGCCGAAGAACATCTGGACCAGATTGTCCGACGTCACCAGCATGAGCATGGCGAAGGTGAAGAGCGACAGATACGAGAAGAAGCGCGGCCTGTGCTCGTCATGGCTCATATAGCCGATCGAGTAGAGGTGAACGAGCGAGGAGACCGTCGTCACGACGACGAGCATCATCGCGGTCAGCGTATCGACGCGGAAGGCCCAATCGAAGGAGAGCGTGCCCGAGGTGACCCAAGGCAGCACCTTCTGGTGCACGGTCTGGCCTTCCGGCGAACCGATCGTCAGGAACGCGATCCAGGACAGGATGGCCGAAATGAAGAGGAAGCCGGTCGTGATGATCTCGGCCGGACGCGAACCCGGCGCCGAGGCATGATGATCGTCATGGCCGTGGCCGTGATCATCATGACCATGGTCGTCATGCGCGTGGTCGTGAGCGTCATGCGCCGCATGATCGTGATGGCCGTCGGCCGTGCCCTCCTTCGGCGCGCCGACCATGGCGGCGCGATAGCTGCCGATGAGCGCGATCAGGCCGGCCAGGATGGCGCCAAGGAGAGGAAGAAAGACGATCGCCGAATACATGGCTGGCCTCAGCCCTTCATCAGGTTGATGTCTTCGACCGCGATCGAACCACGATTGCGGTAGTAGACGACGAGAATGGCAAGCCCGATCGCCGCCTCGGCCGCCGCGACGGTCAGCACGAGAAGCGCGAAGATCTGCCCGACGAGGTCACCCTGAAAGGATGAGAACGCCACGAAGTTGATGTTGACCGCGAGCAGTATGAGCTCGACCGACATCAGGATGACGATCACGTTCTTCCGATTGAGGAAGATGCCGAACACGCCGATCGTGAACAGGACCGCCGCGACCGACAGATAGTGGGAGAGACCGATCTCCATGATTTTGGCTCCCGTCTCTCTCAGATGCCCTTGCCGGGCTCAACAGTGTGAATCTCGACGATCTGCGACCGGTGGACCTGATCGGCGATCACCTGGCGCTTGACGTTCGGCTTGTGCCGCAGCGTCAGCACGATCGCGCCGATCATGGCGACGAGCAGGACGAAGCCGGCGATCTGGAAGAAGAAGATGTAGTGCGTATAGAGCACCTGACCGATCGCGGCCGTGTTGGTCATCGTCGCGAGCGGGGGAATGGGCGTGACCGGCTGCGAGACCAGTTCGGGCGCGAACACCCAGCCAGAGAAGGCGAGCAGCAATTCCACCAGGAAGACCAGGCCGACGAGGCCGCCCACCGGAAGATATTGCAGGAAGCCCTGGCGCAGCTCGACGAAGTCGACATCGAGCATCATGACGACGAACAGGAACAGCACCGCCACCGCGCCGACATAGACGACGACGAGAAGCATCGCCAGGAATTCAGCTCCGAGCAGAAGGAACAGCCCGGCTGCGTTGAAGAAGGCGAGGATCAGGAACAGCACCGAATGAACGGGGTTGCGCGATCCGATGACCATCAGCGCCGAGGCGACCGTGATCGCCGAGAAGAGATAGAAGAAGAGGGCCTGGAGTATCATGATCCCTCACCGATACGGCGCGTCGATAGAGATGTTCTGGGCAATTTCGCGTTCCCAACGGTCGCCATTGGCGAGGAGCTTCTCCTTGTCGTAGTAGAGCTCTTCACGCGTTTCCGTCGCGAATTCGAAGTTCGGGCCCTCGACGATGGCGTCGACCGGGCAGGCTTCCTGGCAGAAGCCGCAATAGATGCACTTCACCATGTCGATGTCGTAGCGCGTCGTGCGGCGCGTGCCGTCATTGCGGCGCGGGCCGGCCTCGATGGTGATGGCCTGGGCGGGGCAGATCGCCTCGCAGAGCTTGCAGGCGATGCAGCGCTCTTCACCGTTCGGGTAACGGCGCAGCGCATGCTCACCGCGGAAGCGCGCGCTGACCGCGCCCTTCTCGAAGGGATAGTTCAGCGTCTTCTTCGGCGAGAAGAAGTAGCGCATCGTCAGGAAGAACGCCGAGACGAACTCCGACAGGAACAGCGATTTCGCGGACTGGTCGAGGCGCATTACGGTGCCCATCCCATGATCTGAAGAACCGCGGCGACCACGACGACCATGCCGAGCGAAATCGGGAGGAACACCTTCCAGCCCAGACGCATCAACTGGTCGTAACGATAGCGCGGCACGAACGCCTTCACCATGCCGAACATGAAGAAGACGAGGAGAGCCTTGAGGGCGAACCAGACGATGCCCGGCACCCAGGTGAACGGCGCCACATTGATCGGCGGCAGCCAGCCTCCCAGGAACAGGATCGTCGTCAGGGCGCACATCAGGCAGATGGCAGCATACTCGCCCAGCATGAACATCATGTACGGCGTCGAGCCATATTCCGACATGAAGCCGGCGACGAGCTCCGATTCCGCTTCGGCGAGGTCGAAGGGCGGGCGGTTCGTCTCGGCGAGCGCCGAGATGAAGAAGATGATGAACATCGGGAAGAGTGGCAGCCAGTACCAGTCGAGGAAGCTGCCCGGCAGCCCGACCTTGGTGCCGAGGCCCGTCTGCTGCGAGAGTACGATATCCGACAGGTTCAGCGAACCGACGCAGAGCAGGACGGCGACGAGGACGAAGCCGATCGAGACTTCATAGGACACCATCTGCGCCGCGGCGCGGAGCGAAGACAGGAACGGATATTTCGAGTTCGATGCCCAGCCGCCCATGATCGTGCCGTAGACACCGAGCGACGAGATGGCGAGCAGGAACAGGACGCCGACATTGATGTTGGCGATCACCCAGCCCGCATCGAACGGGATCACCGCCCAGCCGGCGAGCGCCAGCGTCACGGTCACGAGGGGCGCCATCAGGAAGATGCCCTTGTTGGCGCCCGACGGAATGATCGGTTCCTTGAGCACGAACTTGAGCAGATCGGCGAAGGATTGCAGCAGGCCGAAGGGACCGACCACGTTCGGGCCGCGCCGCATCTGCACCGCCGCCCAGATCTTGCGATCGGCCAGCAGGATGAAGGCGATCGAGATCAGCAGCAGAACCAGCAGCAGCAGGCTCTGCGCGACAATGATCACGCCGGGAATAAGGTAGGTATGCAGGAAACCGTCCATTCCGCCTTACTCCGCCGCCGCGGCAACCTGGCCAAGCGCGAGCGCCGAGCATTCGGCCATGATGGCAGACGCGCGCGCGATCGGGTTGGTCAGGTAGAAATCGTTGATGGGATTGACGAAAGCCGTCTTGCCAAGCGAGCCGGCCGAAGCGGCGAGCGCCGCCACATCGGCAAACGCGCCCGGCTGGACCGCGTCGATGCGGGCCAGATGCGGATAGGCACCATAGAGCGCCTTCCGGAGCTCGCCGAGCGAATCGAACGGCAGGCGATGGCCGAGCACGTCCGAAAGCGCACGCAGGATCGCCCAGTCCTCGCGGGCATCCCCGGGCGGGAATGCGGCGCGGTTGGAAAGCTGCACGCGGCCCTCGAGGTTCACATAGGTGCCGGACTTCTCGGTATAGGCGGCCGCCGGCAGGATGACGTCGGCGCGGTGGGCGCCGGCATCGCCATGCGTGCCGATATAGACGACGAAGGACGAACCGAGCGCGCTGGTGTCGATCTCGTCGGCGCCGAGCAGGAAGAGCACGTCGAGAGCGCCCTGCCCTGCGGCAGCGACCATGCCCGCCGTGTCGAGACCGCCCGAAGCCGGCACGAAGCCGATATCGAGGCCGCCGACGCGGGAGGCGGCATTATGCAGGACGGCGAGGCCGTTCCAGCCTTCGTCACGACCCGGAGCAGCGGCGATGGCGGCTGCGGTCGCGAGAACGGCGCGGCCATCAGCGCCCGAGAGCGCGCCCTGCCCGACAATGACGATCGGACGCTTGGCTGCGGCCAGCGCCTCACCGAAGGCGAACTTGCCCGCGGCGATATCGGCCAGCGTCTCGGTTCCGGCGCCGAGATAATCATGCGGATAGGTCAGATCGACCTGCTCGCCGATGACGCCGATCTTGACGCCGCCGGCGCGCCAGCGCTTGCGAATGCGCGCGTTCAGCACCGAGGCTTCCTTACGCGGGTTGGCACCCACGATCAGGATCAGATCGGCCTGCTCGATGCCGGCAATGGTCGGATTGAAGATGTAGCTCGCGCGGCCGAGCGCGGGATCGAGCGCCGCGCCATCCTGGCGGATGTCGAAATTCGACGATCCGAGCGAAACGAGCAGCGACTTCAGCGCGAACAGGTCCTCGACCGAGGCGAGATCGCCGCCGATCGCGCCGATCTTCGAGCCCGTCGTGGCCTTGACCTTGGTGGCAATCGCCGCGAAGGCCTCGCCCCATGATGCAGCCTTCAGCCGACCACCGACGCGGACATAGGGGCGATCGAGACGCTGGGTGCGGAGACCATCCCAGATGAAGCGGGTCTTGTCGGAAATCCACTCCTCGTTCACCGCCTCGTTCAGGCGGGGGAGAATGCGCATCACCTCACGGCCGCGCACATCGACGCGGATGTTGGAGCCGACCGCGTCCATGACGTCGATCGACTCGGTCTTGACCAGTTCCCACGGGCGGGCGTGGAAGGCATAGGGCTTCGAGGTCAGAGCGCCGACCGGGCAGAGGTCGATCACATTGCCCTGCAGTTCGGAGGAGAGCGCCTTCTCGAGATAGGTGGTGATCTCGGCATCCTCGCCGCGGCCGATCAAGCCCATCTCGGCGATGCCGGCAACCTCGGTCGTGAAGCGGACGCAACGCGTGCAATGGATGCAGCGGTTCATCGACGTCTTGACGAGCGGGCCAATATATTTGTCTTCGACGGCGCGCTTGTTCTCGGAGAAGCGGTTCTTGTCCACGCCATAGGCCATGGCCTGGTCCTGCAGATCGCATTCGCCGCCCTGATCGCAGATCGGGCAATCGAGCGGATGGTTGATCAGCAGGAATTCCATCACGCCTTCGCGGGCCTTCTTCACCATGGGCGACTTGGTGAGCATGACCGGCGGCTCGCCGTTCGGGCCGGGGCGGAGATCGCGGACATTCATCGCGCAGGACGCGGTGGGCTTGGGCGGACCGCCCTTCACCTCGACGAGGCACATGCGGCAATTACCGGCGATGGACAGGCGCTCATGGAAGCAGAAGCGCGGCACCTCGGCACCCGCAGCCTCTGCCGCCTGCAGGAGCGTGTAGTCCGGAGGCACGTCCACTTCGATGCCGTCGACAATGATCTTGGCCATTACTTCGCCTCTTGCGCCGCGCGATGGGCGGCCTGCAATTCGGATAGGGGAATGCCGTCTATCGTGACGCCGTCAAGCCGGCAGCCCTCGATCGAGACACCCATCAGATTGACCTTCGACAGCCTCGCGCCCGACAGGTTCACGTCGGTGATGCGCGCTCCCGAAATATTCGCGTCTTCGACGAAGAGGCCCGTCAGGTTGACGTTCTTTGCCGTCCACCCCGACATATTCACATCGTCGAAGGAGGCGCCCGAAATATTGACGTCGACAAAGCTCGAACCCGCGAGGGTCGAACCGTGGACCTCCAATTTCTCAATGACGCCCTCAAGCTTCATGGCCCTACTCCGCCGCTTCCATCATCTCGCGCTCGACCGGCTTCGGATTGGCCGAATAGAGGTCGATCCGCTCTTCGATGAGCGGGCGGAAATGGCGGATAAGGCCCTGGATCGGCCAGGCCGCCGCATCGCCGAGCGCGCAGATCGTGTGACCTTCGATCTGGGTCGTCACCTGCAGCAGCATGTCGATCTCACGCTTCTCGGCCTCGCCGCGCGCCATGCGCTCCATCACGCGCCACATCCAGCCCGTGCCCTCGCGGCACGGCGTGCACTGGCCGCAGCTCTCATGCTTGAAGAACGACGCGATGCGCGCGATCGCCTTGATCACGTCGGTCGACTTGTCCATGACGAGGACGCCGGCCGTGCCGAAGCTCGACTTCACCGCGCGGGTGCCGTCGAAATCCATGATCAGCTCTTCGCAATCCTTGGCCGGGATGATCGGGCAGGATGCGCCGCCGGGGATGATGGCGAGCAGGTTGTCCCAGCCGCCGCGGACACCGCCGCCATGCTTCTCGATCAGCTCGCGGAACGGAATGCCCATCGCCTCTTCGACGATGCAGGGCGTGTTCACATGGCCGGAAATGCCGAAGAGCTTGGTGCCGACATTGTTCGGCCGGCCGATCGACGAGAACCAGGCCGCGCCACGGCGCAGGATGGTCGGGGCGACCGCGATGCTCTCGACATTGTTGACGGTGGTGGGGCAGCCATAGAGGCCGACATTGGCCGGGAACGGCGGCTTCAGGCGCGGCTGGCCCTTCTTGCCCTCGAGGCTTTCGAGCAGCGCGGTTTCCTCGCCGCAAATATAGGCGCCGGCGCCATGAGCGACATAGATGTCCATGTCCCAGCCATGGACATTGTTCTTGCCGATCAGCCGGGCCTCATAGGCCTGGTCGATCGCCGCCTGCAGATGCTCGCGCTCGCGGATGAACTCGCCGCGGACGTAGATGTAGGCGACATGGGCACCCATGGCGAAGGAGGCGATCAGCGCGCCCTCGACCAGATGATGCGGATCATGACGCAGGATCTCGCGATCCTTGCAGGTGCCCGGCTCGGATTCGTCGGCATTGATGACGAGATAATGCGGCCGGCCGTCGTTCTTCTTCGGCATGAACGACCATTTGAGGCCGGTCGAGAAGCCTGCGCCGCCACGGCCACGGAGGCCCGAGGCCTTCATCTGGTCGATGATCCAGTCGCGCCCGGCTTCCAGAATGGTCTTGGTGCCATCCCAGGAGCCGCGCTGCAGCGCGCCCTTCAGGCCCCAATCATGATGGCCGTAAATGTTCGTAAAGATGCGGTCCTTGTCAGCAAGCATCGTCCGCCCCCTACTCTTTCTTGCCCGCATCGGGCCGGACCGCAGGGTCCGACGCCGGCACGTTCTGTGGCGCGATATTGGGAACCTTTTCCTTGTCGGCCTCGGCCTGCGCCTTGACGGCGGGCGCAGCCGGCGCCTCGGCCGGCGCCGGATCGGCGGCTGCCTTGGCAGCCTCAGCCGCGGCCTTCGCGGCTTCCGCCTCGGCGGCGGCGCGCGCGGCGATCGCGTCGCGCGCGGCGGCGAGACCGGCGCCCTGGCCGATCATCGAGCCGTCATAGAGCGACTCGGTCGTCAGGACGCGGAAGCCCGTCTCGGGCGCGGAATAATGACGCGCGATCTGCGGACCGGGCTTCAGCGGGACGCCCGCCTCGATATCGTCGATCAGCTTGTTGAAGCTCTCGACGGTCAGATCCTCATAGGTATCCGGCACGATCTGCACCATCGGCGCGTTCACGCAGGCACCGAGGCATTCCACCTCTTCCCACGACAGATCGCCATTGGCCGAGATGTGGAAGGGATCGTGATGGATGCGCTCGCGGCAGACATTGAGCAGCCTGCCCGCGCCGCGGATCATGCAGGGGGTGGTGCCGCAGACCTGGATATGCGCCTTCTTCCCGACCGGGGCGAGCAGGAACATCGTGTAGAAGGTCGCGATTTCGAGCACGCGGATGAAGGGCATGTCGAGGAATTCGCCGACCCAGCGGATCGACGGCTCCGAGACCCAGCCCTCCTGCTCCTGGACGCGCCAGAGAATCGGAATCACGGCCGAGGCCTGCTTGCCCTCGGGGAATTTCAGCAACTGCTTCTGCGCCCAGGCCAGATTTTCCGGCGTGAACGCGAAGCTCGACGGCTGTTCGGAAGCGAGACGACGAACGGACATCAGCGGTCAACCTCTCCGAACACGATATCGAGCGAGCCGAGGACCGCAGAGACGTCGGCCAGCATGTGGCCGCGGCAGAGGAAATCCATCGACTGGAGATGCGCGAAACCGGGAGCGCGGATCTTGCAGCGATAAGGCTTGTTTGAACCATCGGCGACGAGATAGACGCCGAACTCGCCCTTCGGCGCCTCGACGGCCGCGTAAACCTCGCCAGGCGGCACGTGATAGCCTTCGGTATAGAGCTTGAAGTGGTGGATGAGCGCTTCCATCGAGCGCTTCATCTCGCCGCGCTTCGGCGGGACGATCTTATTGTCCGTATAGGACACAGGACCGCTCTTCTCCGTCGAAAGCAGGCGCGCGACGCACTGCTTCATGATCCGGACCGACTGGCGCATCTCTTCCATGCGGACGAGATAGCGATCGTAGCAATCGCCATGCGTGCCGACCGGAATGTCGAATTCGAGCTCCGAATAGCACTCATAGGGCTGCGAGCGGCGCAGATCCCAGGGCGCGCCGGCGCTGCGGACCATGACGCCCGAGAAGGACCACTTCCACGCCTCTTCCAGCGTCACAACGCCGATATCGACATTGCGCTGCTTGAAGATGCGGTTACCCGTGACGAGGCGATCGATATCGGCGAGCTGCTTCAGGAAGGAGTCGCAGAAATCGCCGATGTCGCGGATGAGCGCCTCGGGCAGGTCCTGATGCACGCCACCGGGCCGGAAATAGGCCGCATGCATGCGCGAGCCGGACGCGCGCTCATAGAAGATCATGAGCTTTTCGCGATCCTCGAAGCCCCAGACGGGCGGCGTCATCGCGCCAACGTCGAGTGCCCAGGTCGTCACATTCATGATGTGCGAGAGCAGGCGCCCGATCTCGGAATAGAGCACGCGGATCAGCTGGCCGCGCTTCGGCACCTGGATCTCGAGCAGTTTCTCCACGGCGAGCGCGAAGGCATGCTCCTGATTCATCGGCGCGACATAGTCGAGCCGGTCGAAATAGGGCACGGCCTGAAGATAGGTCTTGTGCTCGATCAGCTTCTCGGTGCCGCGATGCAGCAGCCCGATATGCGGATCGGCGCGGTCGACGATCTCGCCATCCAGCTCAAGCACAAGGCGCAGCACGCCGTGCGCCGAGGGATGCTCGGGCCCGAAATTGATGTTGAACGTGCGAACCTCGGCTTTTGACATTTCCGTGCCTCAGCTCGGCTTCTGTTCAGTCTTGGGTGCTTCCTTGGCCTTCTCGTCGCCGGGCAGCACATAATCCGTGCCTTCCCAGGGCGAGAGGAAGTCAAAGTCGCGGAATTCCTGCGCGAGCTTCACCGGCTCGTAGACGACGCGCTTCTGCTCGTCATCGTAGCGCACTTCGACATAGCCGGTCAGCGGGAAGTCCTTGCGCAGCGGATGGCCGTCGAAGCCATAATCCGTCAGGATGCGGCGCAGATCGGGATGGCCCGTGAAGAGAATGCCGTAGAGATCATAGGCCTCGCGCTCGAACCAGTCGGCGCCGGGCATGATCGGGGTAATGGAGGCCACGGGCGTGACCTCGTCGGTCTGGACCTTCAGGCGGATGCGCAGGTTCCGCGTCGGGCTCAGCAGGTGATAGACCACGTCGAAGCGATAGGCTCGCTCCGGATAATCGGCGCCGCAGACATCGATGATGCTCACGAAGCCGGTCTTCGGGTCGCTGGCCAGCCAGGACACGACATCGGCGATCGCGGCGCGCTCGATGTCGAGCGTCAGCTCGCCATACGCGATCTTGCTCGCAATGACGGCATCGCTCTTGGCGGCGACGATGTAGTCACTGAGTTCTTTCAGGGTCTCGTCCATGCCGGGCCTCAGCGCTCGATCGTGCCGGTACGGCGAATCTTCTTCTGCAGCAGCAGAACGCCATAGAGCAGCGCCTCGGCCGTGGGCGGGCAACCCGGGACATAGATGTCGACGGGAACCACGCGGTCGCAGCCGCGAACGACCGAATAGGAATAATGATAGTAGCCGCCGCCATTGGCGCAGGAGCCCATCGAGATGACGTAGCGCGGCTCCGGCATCTGGTCATAGACCTTGCGCAGCGCCGGGGCCATCTTGTTGGTCAGCGTGCCGGCCACGATCATGACGTCGGACTGGCGGGGCGAACCGCGCGGCGCGACGCCGAAGCGCTCGAGATCGTAGCGCGGACCGGAGACCTGCATCAGGCCTTCGACGGCGCAGCAGGCGAGCCCGAACTGCATCCACATCAGCGAACCCGTCCGGGCCCAGGTGATCAGGTCGCTCGCAGCCGCGACGAGGAAGCCCTTGTCGGCGAGCTCCGCATTGACGTCCGTGAAGAACGGATCGTCATGGCCGATCGGGCGACCGGAGCCGTCCACGAGGCCCTTGGGCTGCTGCGCGACGAGCGTGCGCGGCGCCGCGTTATCGGAGGACTGGCTCAATCCCATTCGAGCGCTCCCTTCTTCCATTCGTAGATGAAGCCGATGGTGAGCACGCCGAGGAACGCCATCATCGACCAGAAGCCGAACCAGCCGAGCTTGCCGAAAGTCACAGCCCAGGGGAACAGGAAGGCCACTTCGAGGTCGAAGATGATGAACAGGATCGCGACGAGATAGAACCGCACGTCGAACTTCATGCGGGCATCGTCGAAGGCGTTGAAGCCGCACTCATAGGCCGAGAGCTTTTCCGGATCCGGATTGCGGTAGGCCAGCAGGAAAGGCGACACGAGCAAGGCGACGCCGATGAGCATCGCTATGCCGAGAAAGATGATGATCGGAAGATATTCGCGCAACAGGTCTTCCATGATCCGGCTCCGTTGCTTCCCTCGGCGGTGCTGCCGATGGTGCGGCGCAAAAATGCCGCCAAGCGCTTCACTCGACTACCATATCGGCCGGCCGCTGCAACGCGGCATTCCGCCGGAGCGGCGGTCGAAAACATGAGGCGAGGCTTAGCGGAGGCCGGCAGGCGTGGCAAGCCCCGTGCCACGCCTCGAACCGCGGGAAAAGACCATGCGGTACAGACATCATGGCCGAAAACCGACGAAAATTAGAACTGGAAGAATGAAAACACGGATGCGCGCGGCGAAATGTCCCGACCGCGCCTTGCAATCGGCCATAGTGAGAACCGCAATCGCCATTCCGCGTCCCCACAAGAAAAATCGGAAGCCCCGCCGCGCCCTGTCGAAATCGCCCGTTTGCCAGCGTTCATCGCCTGGTCGCGGGTCCAACCCGCCGATCGGTCGCCCGGATGGCGGTGAACGGGATCACCGGCCCGGGATCTGTTCTCGCTGTTGTGCGGATTTTGCAACGCAATATGGACTTCAGTCTCCATAGATGTGTCGCGATCCCGCGAATGGAAGGGCGGATCGCGATTGCACCGGCGCGGGCGCAGCGGAGTTTCGACAGCCGTCTTTTTCCTGCCGTCCGATTCTGGTCTTCTCAGGCAAATTCGCGTGGAGAATCGATGCCCTCCCCTGAAGCCCCGCGTAGCGGCGAAGGCGCCATTGCAGCCCAGTTCGGCATGGATGGTGCCATGGCGGAGCGGTCGATCCGCTTCACGCTGACCGTCATGGCGCCGATCGCGCTGACGATGATCACCGGCCCGCAATCATGGCTGCTCTATGCCATCGTCGCCGCGATCGTGGCCTTTGCCGGCGACGCCGGCGGGCCACCGCTGGCGCGGCTCGGCTGGATGGCGACCGGGCCGGCCGCGCTCGCCCTCGGTCTGGTGCTCGGGTCCCTGGCGATCGGCCATGCGCCATTCGTGATCATTCTCTCGATGACGGCGGGGCTGCTTTACGGGCTGGTCGAGACGGCGCATCCGCACCTGCTGCTGGCGACTCGCTTCTTCGCCTTCGGCATCGTGCTCGCCGGCCTCGTCAGCCCGGCCATCGCCATCGACTACTGGGCGATCGCGGCCATGCTGCTGTTCGCCTGGGCGCTCTCCCTCGCGCTCGACCTCGGCGACCGCAAGCTGCGACCGCTCAACGTGCCGGGCTGGGCCGAGGTGATGCCGAGCATCGAGCGCGCCGTGCCGAACCGCTGGCTCTTCGCCGCCTCTGTCGCCCTTGCGATCGGCCTCGCCCTGGTGATCACGGAACTGACCGGCTCCGTCCGCCCGTCCTGGGCCTGCCTGACCATCCTGATGGTGCTGCGCTCGGAGATCACGAGCAGCGTCCGCCTCGCCATAGAGCGCGTCGTCGGCACATTCGGCGGCGTTCTCGTCGCGGTGCTGATCGGCCATTACGCCGAACACCGGACGCTGGTGATCGCGATGGGCATCGCCGCCTTCGTGCGCTGGCCGGCGCAGCAGGTTCATAACGCGCTCGGCGTCTTCTGCCTCACCGTCTTCGTGCTGCTGATGATCGAACTGTCGACGACCGACCATGCCATGGCGTCGATCCTGCTCAAGGAGCGGCTGACCGACACGCTGATCGGCGCGATCGCCGCCGGCATCGGCGTGGGCTTTTACGACCTCGCCCGCTCGCTCATCGACAAGCGCCGATCGAAGGCCTGACGTGGCAGAACCCGAGGCGAATGCCTGGGTTCTTCAAGATAGTTCATGCAGTCCGGGAGATAAATGGCGGGAGTGACGGGGCTCGAACCCGCGACCTTCGGCGTGACAGGCCGACGCTCTAACCAACTGAGCTACACCCCCGCTGGGGTCCCCTTCCAGGGCCGATGCGGTGGTCACCGCGTCGTGTGGCGGTGAAGTACGGCACCGGCTGATCCAAGTCAAGCGTCGCTTGCGAGGTGACATGTGGATAACATAAGGCCGCGCCGGAGACGCTTGCGGAGGCCTTGCGCGCCGCGCGATCGGCAAGCCGGCGAAGCGAATGCGCCTTCACCATGGGCGCTTCGGGGCCGCGGCGATCGAGCCGGCGCTGCGGAGTTTTGGATATCGGCCGCGATGCGTCGGACGGCGCATCACCCACGCGAATCGAAGCGGACGTCGCCCGATCGGGACCGAAGGCGTCGCCGGGCTCCAGACACAGGCCCGCGACGCGCCCGAATAGCTGGCGACGCGCATGGATGATCTGAAGAGGTCTTGGGCTGGATCGAGACCGCCGGCGCGCGGGGCGTCCCGTGGCGGGATGAATGGTGGGCGGTGAGAGACTCGAACTCCCGACATCCTCGGTGTAAACGAGGCGCTCTACCAACTGAGCTAACCGCCCGCAGGCACGGGAACGACCCGGCCGCACTGCATCGCGAAGACGTTTAGGCGGACGCCGGCCGCTTTTCAAGCGCCCGCATGCGGAACGCCCTGAAATGAAACGGCCTCGCGCATGATGCGCAAGGCCGCCAAAACTCGACAATCAGCAGTCGACTTAGTTGACCGCGTCCTTCAGGCCCTTGCCGGCCTTGAACTTCGGCGTCTTCGAAGCGGCGATCTTGATGGTCTCGCCGGTGCGGGGATTGCGACCCTCGCTCGCGGCGCGGGCCGCGACGCTGAAATTGCCAAACCCAATGATCTTGACTTCGTCACCGGACTTCAGCGCCTCGGTGATCGCGTCGAACGTTGCATCGACAGCCTCAGCCGCAGCAGCCTTGGACGTACCGGTCTTCTCGGCGACGGATGCGATGAGATCGTTCTTATTAGCCATGGATGATCCTTTCTCAGGTCTCGAGCCGATGTCACGATTCGCATGACCCCGGCTGTGGCGCGACAAATCCCTGAAATCGGCGGCTGTGGCAAGCGAAAATGGCTGAATTCCGCGATTTCTGCCGATAATTCGGTGAATTTCCATACGGAAACGCCCGCCAAACCGGGCGGGCGTTTCATTTTTGCATCTTTGACGGCTCAGTGGGCTGTCAAGCCTGTCGCGGCGTCATCCTCAGAAGAGACGGCCTTGGGGGCCTCGACCTTGCCCTCTTCCCAGACGATCGGCACCGGCTTGCGCACGAGCGCGTGGCTCAAGACCTCGTCGACGCGCGAGACCGGGATGATCTCGAGGCCGTTCTTCACATTATCCGGGATTTCCGCCAGATCCTTGGCGTTGTCCTCTGGGATCATCACCGTCTTGATGCCGGCGCGGAGCGCCGCCAGCAGCTTTTCCTTCAACCCGCCGATCGGCAGCACGCGGCCGCGCAGCGTGATCTCGCCGGTCATCGCGACATCCTTGCGGACCGGGATGCCGGTCAGCGTCGAGATGATCGCCGTCGCCATGGCGATGCCCGCAGACGGACCATCCTTGGGCGTCGCGCCTTCCGGCACGTGCACATGGATGTCGCGCCGATCGAAGAGCGGCGGCTCGATGCCGAAATCCACCGCGCGCGAGCGGACATAGGAGGCCGCCGCAGAGATCGATTCCTTCATCACGTCACGCAGATTGCCGGTGACGGTCATGCGGCCCTTGCCGGGCATCATGACGCCCTCGATCGTCAGGATCTCGCCGCCGACTTCCGTCCAGGCGAGGCCCGTCACGACGCCGACCTGATCCTCGAGCTCGGCCTCGCCGTAGCGATAGCGCGGCACGCCGAGATATTCCTCGACGACCTTCTCGGTGACCTTGATCGACTTCTTCTTGGTGAGCAGGATCTCCTTGACCGCCTTGCGGGCCAGCGTCGCCAACTCGCGCTCGAGGCTGCGGACGCCCGCCTCCCTCGTATAGCGACGGATCACGAAGCGCAGCGCCTCATCGTCGATCGAGAATTCCTTGTCCGCCAGGCCGTGATTCTTCACCACCTTGGGCAGGAGGTGATGATTGGCGATGGCGAGCTTCTCATCCTCGGTGTAACCGGCGATGCGGATGATCTCCATGCGGTCCATCAGCGGGCCGGGGATATTGAGCGTGTTCGCCGTGGTCACGAACATCACGTTCGACAGGTCGTAATCGACCTCGAGGTAATGATCGTTGAACGACGAGTTCTGCTCCGGATCCAGGACCTCCAGCAGGGCCGATGACGGATCGCCGCGGAAGTCCTGGCCCATCTTGTCGATCTCGTCGAGCAGGAAGAGCGGGTTGGACTTCTTGGCCTTCTTCATCGACTGGATGACCTTGCCGGGCATCGAGCCGATATAGGTCCGCCGGTGACCGCGGATTTCCGCTTCGTCGCGCACGCCGCCGAGCGACATGCGGACATATTCACGTCCGGTCGCCTTGGCGATCGACTTGGCGAGCGAGGTCTTGCCCACGCCGGGCGGGCCGACGAGGCAGAGGATCGGGCCCTTCAGCGTGTTGGAACGGCTCTGCACGGCGAGATATTCGACGATGCGGTCCTTGACCTTCTCCAGGCTGTAATGGTCCGCGTCGAGAACTTCCTGCGCGTAGACGAGGTCGTTCTTGACCTTGGACTTCTTGCCCCACGGAATGCCGAGCAGCCAGTCGAGATAGTTGCGCACGACGGTCGCTTCGGCCGACATGGGCGACATCTGGCGGAGCTTCTTCAGCTCGCCCATCGCCTTTTCGCGGGCTTCCTTGGAGAGCTTGGTCTTGGTGATGCGCTCCTCGAGTTCGGCGAGTTCGTCCTTGCCGTCCTCCTGGTCGCCCAGCTCCTTCTGGATCGCCTTCATCTGCTCGTTCAGATAGTACTCGCGCTGGGTCTTCTCCATCTGCCGCTTGACGCGGGAACGGATGCGCTTTTCCACCTGCAGGACCGAGATCTCGCTCTCCATCAGGCCGAGCACGCGCTCCAGCCGCTCGCCGACCGTCGGCAGCGCCAGGATCGCCTGCTTGTCCGGAATCTTGATCGCCAGATGCGAGGCAACCGTATCGGCGAGCTTGGAATAGTCGTCGATCTGCGTCACCGCGCCGACAACCTCGGGCGAGACCTTCTTGTTGAGCTTCACATAGTTCTCGAACTCGGTGACGACCGAGCGGGCGAGCGCCTCGACCTCGACCTTGTCGCCATCGGCATCGATGAGCGGATGGGCATAGGCCTCGAAATAATCTTCATGGTCGGTGTAGCGCACGATCTCGGCGCGCGCGATTCCCTCGACGAGCACCTTCACCGTGCCATCGGGCAGCTTCAGGAGCTGCAGGACGGTCGCGAGCGTGCCGATCGGATAGATCGCGTCGGGCGCGGGATCGTCGTCGCTGGGGTTCTGCTGCGTGGCAAGCAGGATCTGCTTGTCGGCGCGCATCACCTCCTCGAGGGCGCGGATCGACTTCTCGCGGCCGACGAAAAGCGGCACGATCATATGCGGGAAGACGACGATGTCGCGCAGGGGAAGGACCGGGTAGAGTTCGTCGCCTGTGGGAAGGCCGATCGAACGCTTTGTTTCGGCAGTCATGCGTCATTCCTTTCGCGACCGGCGCGGCCCCGAAGGCACCGCGCGGGGTTGAGGCGAACTATGGCGTGGGAAGGGATGGCCTAGATCGACTCGGAGGATATCGACGCCTTGCGGCGTGTTGTCCATTAGGTGGCGTCGCACTGTAAGGGTGTCAAGCGTGGGTGCCATCGCGAAATAAGCGAAGCAAGATTCTGGCCAGGACGGCGCGTTCCCACCCCTTTCGAGGCAGGCTGGAAGAGGAAGCGCGGGGCGCATCGAACCGCCGGCATCCAGGCGGGCGCCGGCGAAAAGTGGTTTGGTCATGTGCCTGGAACCACCTGGTCGGGCGATCCGCGGCCCCGCGCACGGGATGTTTTCCAGCCTGTTCTCGATCGACCCGGGGTGTATCGTTGCTTGGGCCACCCCTTCGACGATGTCGCGCGCCGCGAAAGTGCCGCGGCGTCGTCCTGTGCCCTGCGTTCCAGGGCAGGCGTATCGAGCTTGGCCGCCGCCGCTCACCCGGTTCGTGACGCCGGATCAACGACAGCTTCCCGTATTCCCGCCCGCGTCTCGGAACGACCGGTTCGCCCTCTTCCATGGGCGGGAACAGGGTGATTATGCGGCCGGTTGCATAGGGCGGGGATAGATTTATTTTTTATCTTTTTATCTCAACAGGTTACCACGACGCCACTGCGTTTTCGACACGATCCCGGGCGGGTGGCGGGTCTGTCGGCCGGCGAGGCCGCCTCCGGGCCAGGGCCGGGAATAGCGGGATCACGACCCGCATGGATCATGCGGGCTCGATCAAGCCCCGCCCGCGCCTTCGAGGCCTTTCTTAACTGCCTTCGAAGATTGCACGGGTGTCCGGCGCAATCATTCATTCACGTCGTGTTACATCAATCACACTCTGCGTATGGTGAGTTGTGCCACACGGGAGAACCAATATGACGCTCAAACTGCCCAAATCCATCCTACGCAGCACGGCGGCGCTGCTCGTCGCGGGCGTCACGGCCTTGCAGCCGGCCGCCGCCTGCACGCGCGCGCTTTATGTGAGCGATGACGGCCTCGTCATCACCGGTCGGTCGATGGACTGGGCCGAGGACATGCACACCAATCTCTGGGCGTTCCCGAAGGGAATAGCGCGGGATGGTGCCGGCGGCGCCGACACGCCGAAATGGACGTCGAAATATGGCAGCCTGATCGCGGCGGGCTACGATGTGGGCTCCGCCGACGGCATGAACGAGGCCGGCCTCGTCGCCAACCTGCTCTATCTGGCGGAATCGGATTACGGCCAGCCGAACGGCAAGCCCGTGCTCTCGATCAGCCTCTGGGCGCAATATGTGCTCGACAATTTCGCGACCGTATCCGAGGCGGTCGACGAACTCTCCAAGGAATCGTTCCGCGTCGTCGCGCCGAAGCTGCCGAACGGCCAGGGTGCGCAGTTGCATCTGGCGATCTCCGATGCCTCCGGTGACAGCGCCATCTTCGAATATATCGGCGGCAAGCTCGTCATCCATCACGGCAAGCAGTACAACGTGATAACCAACTCGCCGAACTTCGACCAGCAGCTGGCGCTCAACGCCTACTGGAAGGGCATTGGCGGACTGACCTTCCTGCCCGGCACCAATCGGGCCGCGGACCGCTTCGCGCGCGCCTCGTTCCTGATCGACGCGATCCCGAAGAAGGTCGATCCGGCCTATATCACCGCGCTTCCCGACCAGAAGTTCGCCTATCAGGCGGCGGCGAGCGTGCTCGGTGTCATGCGCAGCGTCGGCGTGCCGCTCGGCATCACGACGCCCGGCCAGCCGAACATTTCCTCGACGCTCTGGCGCACGGTCTCCGACCAGACCGACAAGATCTACTATTTCGACAGCGCCACCAGCCCGAACGGCTTCTGGGTCCCGCTGGCGGATCTGGATCTCAAGGAAGGCGCACCGGTCAAGAAGCTGACGATTGCCGGCGGCAAGGTCTATTCGGGCAACGCGGCCGACAAGTTCGTCGCCACGCCCGCCTTCACCTTCCTGCCCTCGACGGGACTCTAGAGCGCTTCCGAGCGAAGCGGACACCGGCTCGCGTGAAGGAAGCGCGACACATCAAATAGATGCATCGGTTCGTCGTCTCCATGAATCGATGAGATGATCCAGGCGTCGACGACACGGCGCACATGATCACAGGGCCCGGCGGTTCATGCTGCCGGGCTTCTGCTTGACCTGCGTCATGCCTTGCGCCGACCGAGGGTCCTAGTCTTTCCATTATTGGTACCGCGTCCGCACCGAATCGCAGTACCCGCCACTGGAGAGATCAACCATGAAGCGTATCAAATCCGCCCTCGTCGCGACCGTCGCGGTCCTCGCCCTCAGCGCCACCAGCCTCCTCCCGGCCGATGCCTGCACGCGCGCGGTCTATATTGGCTCCGACGACGTCGTCATCACCGGCCGAACCATGGACTGGGCCGAGGATATGCGGACCAATCTCTGGGTCTTCCCGCGCGGGATCGAGCGCGACGGGGCCGCCGGGACCAACACGCCGAAATGGACGTCGAAATATGGCAGCGTGATCGCATCGGGCTATGATGTCGGCACGGCCGACGGCATGAACGAGGCGGGTCTGGTCGCCAATCTGCTCTATCTCACAGAATCCGATTATGGCGGATCCGATGGGCGGCCGACGCTCTCGATCAGCCTGTGGGCGCAATATGCGCTCGATAATTACGCGACCGTCGCCGAGGCGGTCGCGGCGCTCGAGAAGGAGCCGTTCCGCGTCGTCACCGCGACGCTCCCGAACGGGCGCGCCGCACAGCTCCACCTGGCGATATCGGATGCGACCGGCGATTCCGCCATCTTCGAGTATATTGGCGGCAAGCTCGTCATCCATCATGGCCGCGAATATCGCGTCATGACCAATTCTCCGAGCTATGACCAGCAGCTGGCCCTCAACGCCTATTGGGAAGATATTGGCGGGCAGACCTTCCTGCCGGGCACGATCCGCGCCGCCGACCGCTTCGCGCGCACGTCCTATCTGATCCAGGCGATCCCGACCAAGGCCGCGCCGGAATATCTGCCCGCTGTGCCGGCACACACTTACGCCAACCAGGCCGTCGCCAGCGTCCTCAGCGTGATGCGGTCGATCTCGGTGCCGCTCGGCCTGATCACGCCCGGCCAGCCGAACCTCGCCGCAACGATCTGGCGGACCGTCGCCGACCAGAAGGACAAGGTCTATTATTTCGACAGCTCGACCAGCCCGAACGCCTTCTGGGTGCCGCTCTCCGATTTCGACCTGAAGCCCGGCGCGCCGGTCAAGACGCTCACCATCGCGGGCGCGAAGATCTATGCCGGCAATGTCGCGGACAAGTTCGTCGCGGCGCCGTCCTTCACCTTCATGCCGGTGCCGCAGCCATAACGGGGTCGCGAGACCGAACCGCCCCCGTCGCGACGGGCGGAAACGAAAAAGGCCCGGCGGATATCTCCGCCGGGCCTCTTTTACGTCAGCAGCAGAATGAGCAGCGCCTCAGGCGCCGGCGTTCGCCGCCATTTCTTCCTGGCGTTCCGCATAGATGTAGAGCGGACGGGCCTTGCCTTCGACGACATCGGCCGAGATCACGACTTCCTGCACGCCGTCGAGGCCGGGCAGGTCGAACATCGTCTCGAGCAGGATCGCTTCCATGATCGAACGCAGGCCGCGCGCGCCCGTCTTGCGCTCGATGGCCTTCTTGGCGATCGCCGAGAGCGCGTCGGGATGGAAGGTCAGGTCGACATTCTCCATCTCGAACAGGCGCTGATACTGCTTGACCAGCGCGTTCTTCGGCTCGGTCAGGATCGTGATCAGCGCCGGCTCGTCGAGATCTTCCAGCGTTGCGAGCACCGGCAGGCGGCCGACGAATTCGGGGATGAGGCCGAACTTCAGCAGATCCTCGGGCTCGACATGGCGGAACAGCTCGCCCGTGCGACGATCTTCCGGACCCGCGACGCGAGCGCCGAAGCCGATCGACGTCGAACGGCCGCGATCGGAGATGATCCGCTCGAGACCGGCGAAGGCGCCGCCGCAGATGAACAGGATGTTCGTCGTGTCGACCTGCAGGAATTCCTGCTGCGGATGCTTGCGGCCGCCCTGCGGCGGCACGGAGGCGACCGTGCCTTCCATGATCTTCAGCAGCGCCTGCTGCACGCCCTCGCCCGACACATCACGCGTGATGGACGGATTGTCGGACTTGCGGCTGATCTTGTCGACCTCGTCGATATAGACGATGCCGCGCTGGGCCCGCTCGACATTGTAGTCGGCCGACTGCAGCAGCTTCAGGATGATGTTCTCGACGTCCTCGCCGACATAGCCGGCTTCGGTCAGCGTCGTGGCATCCGCCATGGTGAAGGGCACGTCGAGGATGCGGGCGAGCGTCTGCGCGAGCAGCGTCTTGCCGGTACCCGTCGGGCCGACCAGGAGGATGTTCGACTTCGCCAGCTCCACGTCGTTGTTCTTCGAGGCGTGGCTGAGGCGCTTGTAGTGATTGTGGACCGCGACCGAAAGCACGCGCTTGGCGTGACGCTGCCCGATCACATAATCGTCCAGGACCGCGCAGATTTCCTGCGGCGTGGGAACGCCATCGCGCGACTTCACCAGCGAGGACTTCGATTCCTCGCGGATGATATCCATGCAGAGCTCGACGCATTCATCGCAGATGAACACGGTCGGACCTGCGATCAGCTTGCGCACCTCGTGCTGGCTCTTGCCGCAAAACGAGCAATAGAGCGTATTCTTGGTGTCGCCGCCGCTGACTTTGCTCATCCGTCTACCTCGCTGTCGTCCGGCTCGGGGCTGCGGAACGACCATTCGTGTCTCAAATCCGGAACGGCAACGCCGAACCGATGGCCGAAAGTTCGGCCCCTGCCGCCCCTGCCGACGGACGCAATCGGCTGATTGCAATCCAAACATGCTAATTGGGGCTTGATCAAGATATACTTAATATCGGAGCCGGCGATGAAAAGGCCGGCTCCAACCTTGGACTTTTCGGCTTAGCCGGGTCAATCCTTCTTGACGACGGCCTCGAGCGCCTCGCGGTTCGTGAAGACCTGGTCGATCAGGCCGAACTCCCGCGCGCGCTCCGCGACGAGGAAGTTGTCGCGCTCGAGCGCGTTCTCGATCACCTCGTAGCTCTGCCCGGTATGGTGGACATAGATCTCGTTGAGGCGCCGTTTCAGGCTCTCGACTTCCTTGGCGTGGATCAGGATATCCGTCACCTGGCCCTGATAGCCGCCGGAGGGCTGGTGCACCATGATGCGGGCGTTCGGCAGCGCGAAGCGCATGCCCTTCTCGCCGGCGGTCAGGAGCAGCGAGCCCATCGAGGCCGCCTGGCCGATGCACAGCGTCGACACGGCAGGCTTGATGAACTGCATGGTGTCATAGATCGCCAGGCCCGACGTCACCACGCCACCCGGCGAGTTGATGTACATGGCGATCTCTTTCTTCGGGTTCTCAGCCTCCAGGAAGAGGAGCTGGGCCGAAATCAGCGTCGCCATATAATCCTCGACCGGACCGGTGAGGAAAATGATGCGTTCCTTGAGCAGGCGCGAATAGATGTCATAGGCGCGCTCGCCGCGATTGGTCTGCTCGACGACCATCGGCACAAGCGTGTTCATATAGAGGTCGATAGGGTCTCTCATGATCTTCCTTCGGCGCTTCGGATTGCCACAGGTTAATTCGGCGCCCCGGCCGACCTCACTCGGAACGACCGATTCCCGGGGCGTTGGAAGTTCCATACATATGGTACGACGTCCGGCTTCGAAAGGGGCCGCGCGCCACCGATCCGAGCATCACCGGATTGCGGGCCGCGACCACGTCGCCAAGGCCGCCCGACCATCACCACGAAACGAAAAAGGGCGCGCCAGATCCAGGATCCGCGCACCCTTCGTTTTCTGCCGGTCAGGCTTTACGCCTTCGCGTCGTCCTCGTCTTCCTTCATGAGTTCTTCGCGGGTCACCGTCTTGTCGGTGACGTCGGCGAGCTCGAGCAGGTAGTCGACGACCTTCTCCTCGAAGATCGGGGCGCGCAGGCTGGCGAGCGCCTCGGGGTTCTCGCGGTAGAAGTCGTAGACCTGCTTCTCCTGGCCCGGGAACTGGCGGATGCGCTCGACCAGCGCACGCTGCACTTCCTCGTCGGTGACCTGGATGTTGGCCTGCTCGCCGATTTCCGAGAGCACGAGACCGAGGCGCACGCGGCGCTCGGCGATCTTGCGGTAATCGGCCTTGGCGGCCTCTTCCGTCGTGTCCTCGTCGGCGAAGGTGCGGCCGGCGCGCTCCAGATCCTGCGTGACCTGGTTCCAGACGTTCTGGAACTCCTGCTCGACCATGGTCGGCGGCAGTTCGAACGTGTGGCGCTCGTCGAGAGCGTCGAGGAGCTGGCGCTTGACCTTGGTGCGGGTCGCCTGGCCGAGCTGGCCCTGCATCTGCTCACGGATCGTCTCGCGCAGCTTCTCGAGCGATTCGATGCCGAACTTCTTGGCCCATTCGTCGTCGACCGTGGTCGCGACCGGGGCCGAGATTTCCTTGACGACGACGTCGAAGGTCGCGGCCTTGCCGGCCAGCTGCTTGGCGCCGTATTCCTCGGGGAAGGTCACGTTCAGAACGCGCTCTTCGCCGACGGTCGCGCCGATCAGCTGATCCTCGAAGCCGGGGATGAAGCGGCCAGTGCCGATCTGGACGAGGCCGTTCTCGTCGGCGCCGCCCTCGAAGGGCTCGCCGTCGATCTTGCCGACATAGGAGATCGTCAGGCGGTCACCGCTCTCGGCGGCGCCTTCCTTCGGCTGGAACTCGCTCGAATCATTGGCGAGCTGCTTGACCTGCGTGTCGACTTCCTCGTCGGTCACTTCCGCGACCGGACGATCGACCTTGATGCCGCGGAAGTCGCCGAGCGTGAACTTCGGCAGCACTTCGTACGTCATCGTGTAGGCGAGGTCCTTCTTGCCGGCCAGCACGTCGCCGGCCTCGGCTTCGTCCTCGGGCAGATCGAAGCTCGGCTGCATGGCCGCACGCTCGCCACGCTCCTCGAGCGTCTTGCGCGCGGTCTCGTTCAGCACGTTCTGAACGATCTCGGCCATGGCGGACTTGCCATAGATGCGGCGCAGATGCGCGACCGGCACCTTGCCCGGACGGAATCCCTTGAGCTGGACCTGGCCCTTCATCTCTTCGAGACGCGCCGAAAGGCGGCTGTCGAGCTCGGTCGCCGGGACCACGATCTTGAGTTCACGTTTCAGGCCCTCGGAGAGGGTCTCGGTCACCTGCATGTTCAGCGCTTTCTCAATCGTTCTTGTCGGTTCTCGGACGCCGCGCGGTTCTGGTGCGGGCGGAGGGACTTGAACCCCCATGGCTTGCGCCGACGGAACCTAAATCCGTTGTGTCTACCAGTTCCACCACGCCCGCCGCGGCCGGTCGCGACGCACTGGCGGCCAAGGCGCGGCCTCTATAGCATCAGGGCCGGGCCGGTCAATCGAAAAGCCGCGAAAACACTTGGCGAAGCGCTTCGGGCAGGTCTTCGGCGATCAAACCACGCCCCAAAACGGCCCCCGCCTCACCATGAAGCCAGACGCCGGCCGAAGCGGCCTCGAAAGGCGGCATGTGCTGGGCGAGCAATCCGCCGATCATTCCGGCGAGCACGTCGCCCGAGCCGGCGGTCGCCAGATGCGGCGGCGCGTTGTCGGCGATCGCCGCCCGGCCATCCGGCGCGGCCACCACCGTATCCGGTCCCTTGAGCAGCACGACCGCACCGGAGCGGGCAGCCGCCTCTCGCGCCCGCTCGACCTTGCCGGGCAGCGTGGCGAGATCGGGAAAGAGGCGCGCGAACTCGCCATCATGCGGCGTCAGCACGACAGGCGCCGTGCGCGCATGGATGAGTGCGAACAGCGCCTCCGGCTCGTCGCGAAAGACGGAAATGCCATCGGCATCGATCACGGCCGCCGCAGAGGAACCGAGCGCCGCCCTGACGATGTCCTTCGTCGCGGCATCAAGGCCGAGCGCCGGGCCGAGAATGACGGCGTTCAAGCGCTCGTCGGCGAGAATTTCGGCGAGACCGGCCGCGCCGTCCATGCGGCGCAGCATGATCGCGGTCAGATGCGCCGCATTGGTCGCGAGCGCGTCCGGCGGCGAAGCGACGGTGACGAGCCCTGCGCCAATCCTGAGCGCCGCCCGCGCCGCCATCCGCGCCGCGCCGGTGTGCAGCATGCCGCCCGAGACCACGACGGCGTGGCCACGGCCATATTTGTGGCCCTCGATCGCCGGAACCGGCAGGGCCGGCAGCCAGAGCGGCTTGCGGTTCAGCACCGTCTTCGGCGCGATCGTATCGAGCACGTCCGCGGCGATGCCGATATCGGCGACGGTCAGCCGCCCGGCATGCACACGCCCCGGCAGCAGCACATGGCCGGGCTTGGGGCGGAAAAAGGTCACGGTTTCATCGGCCCTGACCGCCACGCCCATGATCGCGCCGGTGCCGCCATGGATGCCGGACGGGAGATCGACCGCGATCACGCGTCCGGGCGCGGCGTTGATGGCGTCAACGGCTTCCGCTGCCTCGCCCGTGAGCGGGCGGTCGAGACCGGCGCCGAAAAGGGCATCGATGATCAGCCCGGCATCGGCATAGTCGAGCGCGGCGATCGGGACCGTCTCGCCCTTCCAGCCGGCCGCCGCCTCCGCCGCATCGCCCTTCAGCCTGTCGAGGCTACCCAGAAGCCCGAGCCGCACCGGATAGCCGCGCTTGGCCAGCACGCGCGCGGCGACGAAGCCGTCGCCGCCATTATTGCCGGGACCGCAGGCGACGACGACCCGCGTTCCGAGCGGCTGGCGCGCCGCGACATCGGCGACCGCCCTCCCCGCCTTCTCCATCAGCGCCATGCCCGGCGTGCCGGATGCGATCGTCAGGCGGTCTGCCTCGGCCATCTCGGCCGGCGTCAGCAATTCGATCAAAGCGTGCCCCGTCGTTGGAGGAAGGACCTATCGGAGATTGGAAACCTCGCTAGAATAACGACGTGCACATGCATCGGCAGGATGTTTCTTGTCGATTTTCTAGGCATTTGCTCACTGTTTAGACATCACTTGGTATGCTTCGTTGATTAAGGCGCGACGATGCGGTGCTTTAAGCTCAATTTTCCGGCGTTTTCGAATGTCGGCGGATATGGCACGGAGCCTGCAAGCGCGTCGTTGGGCCGACGCCTCGGCCAAATGAGGCAGGCATGCCAGGCAAGCATTCGGAGATGCGGAGGCAATGAAAAAGATCGAAGCGATCATCAAGCCGTTCAAGCTCGATGAAGTGAAGGAAGCGCTGCAGGAAGTTGGCCTCCAGGGCATCACGGTTACCGAGGCCAAGGGCTTCGGTCGCCAGAAGGGACACACCGAGCTCTATCGCGGCGCCGAATATGTCGTCGACTTTCTCCCCAAGGTGAAGGTCGAGATCGTGCTCGGCGACGACATGGTCGAGCGTGCGGTCGACGCGATCCGCAAGGCGGCGCAGACGGGCCGCATCGGCGACGGCAAGATTTTCGTCTCCAACATCGAAGAAGCCGTCCGCATCCGCACCGGCGAAAGCGGTCTGGACGCGATCTGACCCCCGGGAATCGGATCGTTCGTTACGATCCGATGCCTTCCCTTGATCTGGTCCCTTGCCGCGGTCCGATCTCTTGCCTATGACGCTATGATCCGCTGGCCCGCCCTCGTGCTTGTACGAGGACGGGACGGGTCGGTTTCGTGCCTGCGATAGCGTCTGGGCAAAATCATCGGATAGAAGGGACAAGCGTTATGACGACCGCCAAGGACGTCCTGAAGCTGATCAAGGACCAGGATGTAAAGTATGTGGATTTCCGTTTCACGGATCCGCGCGGCAAGTGGCAGCATGTGACGTTCGATATCGGCCTCATCGACGAAGAGATCTTCGCCGAGGGTACCGCTTTCGACGGCTCGTCCATCGCTGGTTGGAAGGCGATCAACGAGTCCGACATGACGCTGGTCCCCGATCCGGAGACGGCGTTCATCGATCCGTTCTTCGCGCAGACCACGCTCGTCATCGTCGGCGACATCATCGACCCGATCTCGGGCGAGGCTTATAATCGCGACCCGCGCTCGATCGCCAAGAAGGCCGAGGCTTACCTCAAGCAGACGGGCATCGGCGACACCGTCTATTTCGGCCCCGAGGCCGAGTTCTTCATCTTCTCCGACGTCAAGTACAAGGTCGACCCGTACAATACGGGCTTCAAGCTCGACGATGCCGAGCTGCCGATCAACAGCGACACGGATTATGAAGGCGGCAATCTCGGCCACCATGTGAAGAAGAAGGGCGGCTACTTCCCCGTCCCGCCGATCGACGCCTACCAGGACCTGCGCGGCGAAATGCTCGCCCAGATGCAGGCCATGGGCGTGACGGTCGAGAAGCACCATCACGAAGTGGCCTCGGCCCAGCACGAACTCGGCATCAAGTTCGCGCCGCTGACCAAGGTCGCCGATCACCTGCAGATCTACAAATATGCGATCCACCAGGTCGCCCAGGCCTATGGCAAGACGGCGACGTTCATGCCGAAGCCGGTCTTCGGCGACAATGGCTCGGGCATGCATGTGCACCAGTCGATCTGGAAGGACGGCAAGCCGGTCTTCGCCGGCAACCAGTATGCCGATCTCTCCGAGACCTGCCTCTACTACATTGGCGGCATCCTGAAGCACGCCAAGGCGCTGAACGCCTTCACCAATCCGTCGACCAACTCCTACAAGCGTCTGGTCCCGGGTTATGAGGCGCCGGTGCTGCTCGCCTATTCGGCGCGCAATCGCTCCGCTTCGGTGCGCATTCCCTACACGACCTCGCCCAAGGCCAAGCGCCTCGAAGTCCGCTTCCCCGATCCGACCGCCAATCCGTATCTCGCCTTCTCGGCGCTGCTGATGGCTGGTCTCGATGGCATCAAGAACAAGATCCATCCCGGCGAAGCCATGGACAAGAACCTCTACGACCTGCCGCCCAAGGAACTGAAGAAGATCCCGACGGTCTGCGGTTCGCTGCGCGAGGCTCTGGAGACGCTGCGCAAGGATCACGCCTTCCTGCTCGCAGGCGATGTGTTCTCGAAGGATTTCATCGAGAGCTATATCGAACTGAAGTGGGAAGAGCTGATGGCGTATGAGATGACGCCGCATCCGATCGAGTTCGAGATGTATTACTCGGTCTAAATTCGGCCTTTGCCGATGCGTGATCCCGGTCCCGCATCCATGGTACAGACCTATCGAAGCCCGGTCGGGACGATGCTCCCGGCCGGGCTTTTCTTTGCCTGCCGCGGCATCGGCGTTACTCTGCCGACGGATCAGCAGGCACAAAATCGAGCATCAGGGTCCCGCTCTTTGCGAAGCTCGACCGATATCAATCCGCTAGAGTGATCTGGTTTCCCACGTGGCGATCCATCGGGATCGCGGCGGGGCGGTGAAGGCGATGAAAATGGCGCGCGATCTGCATGACGCGCCTCACAGGAACAATATGTCAGGAGCCGGCGTGACCAGCACTCCCACCACTTCCCCGACCGTGGCGACCCCGGCTCCGACCGAGCTGCTGCCCGATCACACCACCATCCCCGTGATCCGCACCATCGCCATGCCGCACGACACCAACCCGGCCGGCGACATATTCGGCGGCTGGCTGATGTCGCAGATGGATCTCGGCGCCAGCACGATCGCCACGCGGCGCGCCCGCGGACGCACCGTGACCGCGTCCGTCGACGGCATGTCGTTCCTGAGCCCCGTCTTTGTCGGCGACGAGGTGACGATCTATGGCCGCATCGTCTCGAACGGCCGCAGCTCGATGCGCGTCTTCGTCGAGGCCTGGCGCCGCAATCGCGAGAGCGACGACATCACCAAGGTCACGCATGCGACCTTCACCTTCGTCGCCATCGACGCGAACCGCAAGCCGCGCCCGCTGCCGCCGCTGCAAGTCGACGAGTGAGCCGCCCAGCGGCTCGCCCGACGCTAGAGCGTTTCCGAGCGAAGTGGGCACCGGTTCGCGTGAAGGAAGCGCGACAAATCAAATAGATAGATCATTTCGGCGTTTCCATGAAACGATGAAATGATCTAGCGTTCGGTCGTCAGTTCGTCGTCAGCTGATTGACGGCGATCGCGTCGACCTTGCCATCCTTGAAATGGTAGCTCAGCACCTGAAGCGTCGTCAGCGGCGTCGTGGTCGACGTCGTCTGGTTCGAATAGCTGACAACATTGTCCAGCGCGTCGGTCGGGCCGAAGCGCGCGACGACGTCGCTTTCGCTCGTGAGCAGGCCGGGCACGGAGTAGTCGATCGCCGTCAGGCTGGCGGGGGCATCGGTGCAGCCTGAATGCTCGGACAGATCGAAATCGCTCGCCACCATGGTCACGACATGGTCGGGTCCGCCGATGCGGCCATCCGAGAGAAACCAGATATGGCCGGCGCCGGAGGTGCGCTGGATGACATAGCAGACCCAATCGACGGACACGCCGCCATCGGTCGCGTTGCTGATCGTTCCGCCGAACTGCTTCTGGACATCGGCGAGCGTCGTCACTTCGAGCTCGACGGCGAGCGGCCCGGCCTTGATCGATGAGACAGGAGGGGTCGGCACTTCATGCGTCGTCAATTGCGCCGCGTCGCCGGACAGCAGTTTGGCCGGCAGGCCGGTCAGGCGCGGGCCATCCGCGAAGGCGGGCGCCGCGACGAACGCCATTGCGAGGGTGAGAAGAACCGTTGATTTCATGATAACCCCGAGACCATTGCCATACCGTGCATTTACGCTACGCCACGCGCCGCGATCGGTCCAGATTGCTGCGCCCGGGACCGCCTACCCCTCCCCCGGACCGGCCTTGCCGAGCAAGCCGACGTGATGCACCAGGAACGGCGCGCCGCGCTCCGGTTCGATGAAGAGCGCCAGCCGGTCGATCAGCAGCGGACGGCCGTCAAATGCAGCGAAATGAGCCCGCAAGGCTTGATCGACGCGCTCCATATCCTCCTTCGGCACGCGCCCCGTCAGGGACATGTGGAAGCGGAAGGCATCGAAGACATAGGGATAGCCCCAGCGCAGCAGGTTGTTTTCTTCGGCGAGCGTCAATCCCGCAGCCTTGCGCCGGGCAATGTCGGCTTCCGAGAGCGGGGCGCGAAACGGCTCGAAATGCGTCACGATCTCGGCCACCCAGTCGTCGAGCGCCCTGACCGGCTCGTTCGGAACGAAGGCGAAGAAGCGGCCGAGCCTCCGGATGACCAGTTCGGGCAAGAGGATCGGCGCCGAGATCGCAGCGAAAGCGTCGATCGCCGCGACCAGCTCGGCCGGATCGCTGCCCTCGGCGAGCGTGAACGGCGCCTTCAGCGTCGCGTGGAAGCCATAGCGCGCGGGATCGGCCAGATATTCCTCGATCGATCCGGCCGCCAGGCCCTCGATCGACGGCAAGGGGCCGACCGCGCCGTCAAAAGCGTCGCGACCGAGCCAGCTCGTGGCGGCGCGTGTCAGCGGATGGTCGGCGGCAGGTGTAGCGTAGATGGCGTAGCGCACGGAACTCTCTCAGCATCCAAGTCGAATCACGATGGCAGGCGCCCCACCTCGCCCACCATAGGAAGCCGAATTCCCGGTGAATGGATAGAACAGCGACGGCGGGAGGGGCAGTGTATTTGTTCAAGCCTTCACATCTAGCCGGCCTGCGTGACAAAACGATCATGGGTCCATCCCGTCGAAAGCATTCGCCAAGCCATGTTCACGATTAAGATCGTCCTGCGGCGCCCGACGCTATATGATGGCAGCACGGATGTTCCGGGGAGCCCGGGCCAGACAGGATCAAGCCGATGAGACATTCAGAAACGACCCACGCCCCGATGCGCTCCTTCGCGACGATGCAGCGTTTCCCGAGAAGCCTGGCTCGCCTTGCAATGATCGCGGCGTCCATCGGCGTGCTGGCCGGGAGCGCCTTTCCGGCTTTCGCCGATGATCGTGGCAATGATCCGAGCTACTATGACAGCCATTCGGCGCCGCTGCCGGACTGGGAGGTTTTCGGCTTCGACCTGACCTCGGTGCCCGGGGATGTCGAATCACTGATGGCCTTCAAGGCCTCGCTCGACCCGCGCACCCAGCTTGCCGTCAACAACCGCTGCCGCCAGAACATCACCGTCATGCCGTGGCGCTATTCGCCCAAGGTGCGGATGTTCTGCTGGGGTCATTGACCGGGCGGGCGCCGCTGCCAGCCAACGGCATATGGCGCTAGCGCGTGATCGCGGTCGCCGCGGCTTAAACCGCTATTCGGCCCGGTCGAGACGATCGACCAGGGCCAGCAATTCCTTGCGCGCCGTCGGCTCGGAAATCGCGCGCGCGGCATAGATGTCGCGCTGCAGGAAATGGCCGGTCAGGCGGAACGCGTCCCTGATCTCGGCCGGACCATTATTGGAGCCATGCCGCCCGACCATGAAGCCGGCGAGCGGCAGCAACCGGTCTTCATATCCCACCGCCCCTGCCCTGCTGACCGCCCGGCCGGAACGCGGCGAGACATAGGCCAAGTCGTCGCGCATCCCGGTGCGTGCGCATTGCGAGAGATCGAGGCCGAGGCCCAGCTCATCGAGCAAGGCGAGTTCGAAGCGCGCGATGAAGGCACAGAGCTCGAACAATTCAGGTGGAGACGTGCCGGCAAAGCTGTCGAGCGCCAGGTCGACCGCGCCATAAAGCCCCGGATGGGATTCACGCTCGGCGAGCAGGCCCAGATGACCCGTCAGGGTCTGCAAGGCGTAGAGCAATCCCGGAGTTTCGAACAATTGCGCCGCACGAAGCGCAATGGGCTCGACCGTGTAATAGCCGAGATGTTCGTCGAGACGTGCGCGCCAGACGGCCTGCAGGCGATTTCCCGGCTGGAGCACGGGCGCCAGGCGACGCGAACGGCCGCCGCGCACGAGCCCGAGATGGCGGCCTCGGCTCGCGGTCATGAGTTCCAGCACGACATCCACCTCGCCATGGCGTCGGGTGCCGAGGACGATGCCCTGATCAATCCATTCCATGCGATCAGATTAAGGCATCGTACAGAAAAAGTGGAATCCGGTTCTCGGGTCGATCCGATGCGCGAACAAAGCGATGGATCGCCTCTTGGTATCCACAGAGCGCATGGCGATCTGAAGCCGAACCAGTCGCCCGGCCAGAGGCGAAACCGCGGGAGCCCGACGATCCCATCCATCGCGCGCCGGATGCGGCATGACGCGAACAAAGAAAAACCCGGCGGATTGCTCCGCCGGGTTCTTTAGATAACCGAGAGACTCGGATTACCAGGAGCGCTTCATCCAGAGATTGACCGCCCAAGCATTGCCGTCATAGACGGTGCTGCTGTCGTCGCTGACGTCCGAGTACACGGCGTCGAGCATCAGGTCGAGACCCTTGACCGGGGTGTAGCCGGTCGAGAAGACAGCGCGCCAAGCTTCGACGTTGCCGTCATACCAGCCAACGCTGTTGCCGTCGCCGTCAAACTCGGCATAGCCGCCGGAGATCGCCGACCAGACCTGGGGGGTCCAAACGTGCTTGTACGAAGCCAAGGCGCTCCAGCTGGTGCCGGGGATCGCGCCAGCCGTCGAGCCGAACAGCGCGCCGGTCAGGCCAGCCACCGAGGTACCGCCAGCGATACCGGTGTAGGAGTTGGCGTTGTCGCCATACGAAGCCGACACGAAGAACTTGTCGCCAGCCGAGAAGTTGTCGAGAGCGATCTCGAGACCGCCACCGATGGCCCAGCCGCTCTTGGCCTGGTAGTCGTAGTTGTAGGCGTTCGGGCCGGTCTGCGTGATGACCTGGTTAACCGCCGAATTGACATAGGCGCCAGCGATCTTCGCGGAGAAGATGCCCGAAGCATAGGTCACAGCAGCGACGATGTCCGGAACGTTGTCCTGGCCACCGGTGATGGTATCATTCACGCCGTACACGATCGGGTCATACGGTGCAGCAGCGCCGGCGGCGCCACGATCACGCTGGTCTTCGATCGAGACTGCGAGACCGAAGCCATTGACGGCATAGGTCAGCTGGATGTGGTCAGTGGTCGAATCCGAACCGAAGGCGCCGGTGTCGGTGTAGCCACGGCCGAAGTCATAGAGCGAGGTGAAACGACCAGCCTTGAGCGGTCCGAGCTCGAGGTAGGCGCTGTCGACGTAGGCCGAATTCGTGGCCGAGTTGACAACCTGCGTCAGCGACTGGCTGAAGCCACCGGTGTTGCCGGTCTGGGCGCGGAAGTCCAAGAAGCCGGTCAGGTTACCGAATTCAGTGACCGACGAAGCGGTCAGCTGGATCGAAGCTTCCGTGTAGAAGTTCGACCAGCTCGAGCCCGGGTACGTGTTGTTGTAGTAGCCGAAATCGGTGTCGCCGAACGACGTACCGAACTTCACGTAGCCACCAACCTTGATGCAGGTGTCGGTGCCGGGCGAGTAGAAGAAGCCCGTGCCGAAAGCGTCGCAGACCTTCACGTAGTCGACCGGCTCGGCGACCGTGAGATCCGCCGCCTGAGCGCCGCCAGCCACGATCATCGCAGCGGCAGAGCCGAGGAGAAGGGTCTTAAAGTTCATGTCCTGACCTCCAAAAGGTTATACCAGGAGAAATTTCATTCTTCTCGTCGCCTTGGAGAAGCCCTAGGGTCTTCTCGCCGACTGGCCCGCCGAAGTCCGTCCTATCCCCGTTCAGCTGCGTCTACCTTTTTTGGCCCCCACCCCTGGGTGGCCGGTAAAGCAACCGGAACCGCATCTCGTGATTCCGTGATTTTGATCATAACGAAACCTCACCCACGCGCTATGACAGAAATGCAACAGAGCCGTCGATCATTGAGCGTTTCCAGGTAAGGACTTGGTAACGACTTCGTCCCGATCAGACCGTGCAATCAACGGAAAGCCCGGCAGGCCGCGGCTTTCGCCATGCCCAGGCCATCGGGCTTGATCGTCCATCATCCGGCGCTAATGTCGCCAGCCTTCGCCACAAACAGTTCGCCACCAAAAGGAATGCCGCCATGGCCGCCATCGATCGCGACACGATCATCGAAAAGCTGCGATCGGTTCCCGGTCCCGATGGCAAAGGGGACCTGGTTTCGCTCGGCCTCGTCTCCGACATCCTGATCAATGGCGGAAAGGTGATGTTCTCGATCACGGTCGATTCGGAACGCGCCCGCGAACTCGAGCCGCTGCGCGAACAGGCGGCCGCCGCCGTGCGCGGCCTGCCGGGCGTCGAAAGCACGCTGGTGATCCTGACGGCTGAGCGCAAGGGCGGCTCGGCCGACGCGCCCCGCCCGGCGCCGCCGGCTGCCGCCGCGGCGCGCCCGGCCCCAGCCGCCAAGCCGGCAGCGGCCAAGCCGGGCATTCCGGGCGTCGGCGCGATCATTGCGGTTGCCTCGGGCAAGGGCGGCGTCGGCAAGTCGACGACGGCCGTCAACATCGCGCTCGGCCTTGCCGCCAACGGCCTCCGGGTCGGACTGCTCGACGCCGATATATATGGTCCCTCCGTGCCGCGGCTTCTCGGCCTCTCCGGCCGGCCCGAGACGGTGGACGGCCGCACGCTGAAGCCGATGTCGGCCTATGGCATCAAGGCGATGTCGATGGGCTTCCTGGTCGAGGAAGAGACGCCGATGATCTGGCGCGGGCCGATGGTGATGTCGGCGATCACGCAGATGCTGCGCGAGGTCGCCTGGGCGCCGCTCGATATTCTCGTCGTCGACATGCCGCCCGGCACGGGCGACGCGCAGCTCACCATGGCGCAGCAGGTGCCGCTCGCCGGCGCCGTGATCGTCTCGACGCCGCAGGACCTGGCGCTGATCGATGCGCGCAAGGGACTGGCGATGTTCAAGAAAGTGAATGTGCCGCTGCTCGGCATCGTCGAAAATATGAGCTATTTCATCTGCCCCCATTGCGGCACCCGCTCCGACATCTTCAGCCATGGCGGTGCGCGGCACGAGGCGGAGCGACTGGATGTGCCGTTCCTCGGCGAGGTGCCGCTCGATCTCGCCATCCGCGAAACATCGGACAGCGGCAGGCCGATCGTCGCGACGGCGCCGGAGAGCGCGCATGCGGCAGTCTACAAGCAGATCGCGGCCCGCATCTGGGATGCGGTCAATGGCGGCGCCGGCGCGAAACCGGCACCGCGCATCGTGATCGAATAGAGCGCCTCGATCGGCGGGCGTCGCAACAAGAAGCCGGCCCCGGGAACGGGTGCCGGCTCCGCCGCCACGATCAGGCCGGGAGAAGACCCTTCAGCGCCGCATATTGGAGCAGCATGATGGTCTTGGCATCGCAGATGCGGCCATCATCGATCATGGCCAGCGCTTCGGCGAAGGGCAGTTCGAGGACTTCGATGTCCTCGCCTTCATCCTCATGTCCGCCGCCCGCGCCGTTGCGGTCGCCCGGCGTATAGCGCGCGACGAAGAGATGAAGCTGTTCGACGACGCTGCCCGGCGACATGAAGGACACCATGACCCGCACCGGCTGGTCGAGCCGGATGCCCATCTCCTCCTCCGCCTCCTTCCTGATGCAGGCGACAGGGTCGTCGGCATCGAGCAGGCCGGCACAGACCTCGATGAGCGGTTCGGCATGGCCGCGCTTCCAGGCGGGAAAGCGGAACTGCCGGATCAGCAGCACCGTGCCGCGATCAGGATCATAGGCGAGCACCGCGGCGCCATCGCCCCGGTCATAGGTCTCGCGGACCTGCGTCTGCCATGTCCCGTCGGAACGCCGATAGTCGAACACATTGCGATGGAGCCGGCCCCAATTGTCCGAGAGCAGCTTCGATTCGGTGAGGCGAACGCGGTCGTTCCAGTCGGTCATGCGCAGTTCCTTCGTTGATCAGCGTCTTCTAGCCGATCGGGCCGCCAGCAGCAGCCGATTCGGCGCTGCCGATCAGCCCGGCGCGACGCCTCGCTCGGCATGTACCTCCCGTTTCAGCCAGTCGAGGAAGGATCTCACCTTGCGCGTCTTGCCGCGCGCCGCCGTGGTCACGAACCAATAGGCGAGGTCGCTCTTCGCCTCCTCGCGGAAGGGCCGCACGAGACGGCCGCTGGCGAGAAGATCGGCGGCGACCATGTCCCAGGCCAGCATCACGCCCTGCCCCGACAGGGCCGCCTCGATCGCAAGGCCGGGATCGGTATAGCGCGGGCCGTGCAGCGTCGGCATCGGCAGGCCGCATGCCGCGAACCAGTCCGCCCAATCTACCATGGCGCCTTCATCGGTGATCGCCGGGACGTTCGCCACATCGGCCGGCTTCTTCAGCCGGTCGCGCCAATCCGGCGCACAGACGGGGAAGAAGGGCTGCGGCAGCAGGCATTCCGCATCAACGCCCTTCCAGTTCCCGCGGCCAAGGCGGATCGCACAATCGACATCGGAATGGTTGAGATCGGTCAGCGTCGCCGAGGCGATGAAACGTATCTCGATCTCGGGATGCTCGCGCGTGAAGCGGACCAGCCTCTGCACCAGCCAGCGCGCCGCAAAGGTCGGCGCCGCCGAAAGCGTCAGCGTGCAGCGATGCTCGGCCTCGATCGCCGCGACCCCATCCGCCAGGGACTGGAATCCGGCCGCGAAGAAGGGAAGTGCCGCCTCCAGCGCCGGTGTCGGCCGCAATCCCGAGGGCGTTCTCTCAAAAAGAACATAACCAAGCCGCTCTTCGGCCCGCTTCACATGTTGACTTACGGCTCCCGGCGTCACGCCCAGTTCGGCGGCGGCAACGGGCAAAGTTCCTCCGCGTGCCAGAATTTCTATAGCGCGGATCGCGTTCAGCGGGACTTTGAAAGGGTTCGCCATATAGATTTTCTATAGTGTGACCGAGATCATGTCGATGGCGCCGCAAACGGTCTAGGACCATCTTCAACGGCGAAAGCCGAGGAGTAGACCCATGAGCATCAAGATCAGCGTCAGCGGAATTTATCGCGCCATCGTCGATTGGGCCGAACGCCCGACGACCGACTACGCCAACGAGAACCAGAACGCGCTCTGGCGCATGAGCGCGCACGAACTGGCCGATCTGCCGATTGGACCCGAGCCGGACGACGCGCCGGCAGCCTTTGAAGCCGAACGACGAGATCGCTGCGCCTGAGCGCAGCCCCATCAAGAGAGGAGAACTATCCATGTCCCCGCAGCAGCCGAACCTTTCCGATCGCATCGACCGCGCGCGCGACCAACGCTTGCAGGACCAGTACAAGGCGTTGAACCCGCATCTGGCGGCAGCACTGCTCCACGCCAAGGCGCCCACGCCACGCGGCCGTCGGACGGAGCCCTGCGGCGGCGATTCGGACATGGATTGAGCGTCGGGATCGTTTCCCGGAAACGATCTATCTGTTTGACTTGTCTCGTTTTCTTCACGCGACCGAACCGGTCCCCACTTCGCTCCGAGACGTTCTGCCGCTCACACGCGCATGAAAAAGGGCGGGAACAATGTCCCGCCCTTTTCCTTCAGGTTCGAGCGATCAGCCCTGATCGAGCCAGGCGACCTGTTCCGGTGTCAGGCGAATGTCGAACGCCTTGAGGCTGTCATCGAGTTCGCCGAGCGTGCGCGGGCCGATCAGGGGAACGACCGGGAACGGCTGGTGAAGAACATAGGCGAGCGCCACATGGATGGGGCTCTTGCCGAGCTTTTCAGCCAGTTCGATCGCACGATCGCGGCGGCCGAAGTTCTTTTCATTGTACCAGACGCGGACGAGTTCCTCATTGTCGCGCTTGTCGCGGCCGGCACGGTCGGTGAAGAAGCCGCGGCCCTGGCTTGACCAGGCGAAGTTCGGCACCTGGCGATCACGGAACCAGGCCTTCCATGCATCGTCCGAGGACGAGACGCAGCCGGCCCAGATCACATCCTGCATTTCGGCGAGCGCGAAATTGTTGGAAAGCGCACCGGGCTTCTGCTTGCCGTTCTTCTCGGCATAGGCGACGGCCTCGTCGAACCGCTCGCGCGTCCAGTTGGAGCCGCCGAAAATGCCGCGAATACGGCCGGCCTTGACCTCGGCATCCATGGCGTCGACGAACTCCCCGACCGGTACGTCGAGATTGTCGCGATGCATGAAATAGACGTCGACATAATCGGTCTGCAGGCGGTCGAGCGTCTGCGTCAGCTGCTTGCCGATCACGTCGGGATAGCAGAGCGGGCTATGCGCACCCTTGCCGATGACGACCGACTGCTCGCGCACGCCGCGATTGGTGAGCCATTCGCCGAGCAGCTTCTCCGTATAGCCGCTGCCATAGACCCAGCCCGTATCGAAGAGATTGCCGCCCGCCTCGTAAAAGGCATCGAGCAGGATCGTGCCCGAGGCGAAGGTGCGGAAATCCTCGAAGCCGAGCGCGACGATCGACATGTCCTTGCCGATGCCGGCCAGCTTGCGGCGCGGCACGGTGGTGCCGCCGGATTTGAGCGGTCGGCCCGAAAGCGTCAACTTGCGGTTGGCGGGCTTCTCGACACTGTATTCGATGCCGGCATCGGCGCGCCATTTGTCGAGGACGCGCAGATTGCCGAGCGTATCGGCCCAGCTCATGCCGGGCGAATCGAGCTGCTGCCTGCCGGCGAAGATCGCCTCGGCGGCGGCATCGGCCTCGAAGGAATAGAGATGCCGCTGCTTGCCCGTGCGGATCGTCTCCGTCTGGCCACCCTTGATGATGTCGATGCGGCCCTCGCCGCCCGTGCGGTCGCCATCGGCGAACCAGAAATCCGGAACCTCGATGCGGCCTTCGGTGCCGATGATGCGCAGCACATTGTCGAGATTGGCCATGACGGCGCAGCTCACCTCGGCGATGATGCCGTTCTCGAACTGCAACAGCGCCGAGGCCCAGTTATCCGTGCCTTCGGCGTTGAGATTGGCCATGCCCGATACCTTGACGGGATCGAGGAAGGGCTTGCCCGCCGTCGCGCCGGCGATGAAGCGGGTCATCGAGACCGGATAGCCGCCGACATCGAGAATGCCGCCGCCGGCGAGCGCGCTGGCGAAGAGGCGGTGATCCGGCATGAAGCCGGGCATCTGGAAGCCGAAGCTCGACTTGATGGAGCGCACTTCGCCGATCGTGCCCGAGGCGACGAGATCGTAGATCGCCTTGGTCTGCGGATGCAGGCGATACATGAAGGCTTCGGCGGCGAACGTGCCGGCCTTGCGATGGGCGTGGAAGACGGCATCGGCCTCGAAGGCGCTCAGCGCGAAAGGCTTCTCGACAAGAACGTGCTTGCCGGCCTCGGCCGCCTTGATCGCCCATTCGGCATGGCCGACATGCGGCGTCGCGATGTAGATCGCGTCGACATTGGGATCCTTCAGGATGGCGTCATAGCCATCGAGGATGCGGGCTTCGGGGAAATCCTCGGCAAGGCCAGGCTTGCCGGGATTGCGGGTGGCGATGGCTTCGAGCTTGCCGAAGCGGGAATCGAGCACGCCGCGGCGGAAATCCTTGGCGATGGCGCCCGGCCCGATAATGCCCCAGCGCAGAGTTTGGATAGTCACGGCAGTCCTCTTTGGTCGATGAATTGAAAAACGTGTTCGGGGATCAGCGCAGCCGCTTGCCGGCGCTGTCGAAGAGCAATGCGGCCTCGGGGGAAATGGAGACCGCCAGGGTGTCGGTATCTCCCATATGTCGTTCTTCCCGCTCGATGATCAGCTGTTCGCCGCCTGCATTGGCGTAAACATAGGTGGTCGAGCCGAGATGCTCGGCGACATCGACGTTGAGCACGATGTCCGTGCCCTCGCCTGCCTCGCCGAAATGCTCGGGACGGATGCCGATCGTGATCCGCTCGCCCTTTTGCGGCAGGCGGCCGCCGAGCGGCTTGGTGAGACGGACACCGCCATGATTGACCAGCGCAATCGTCGCCGAACCCGCGCCGCTGTCGACGACTTCGCCGGCGAGGAAATTCATCTTCGGCGAGCCGATGAAGCCGGCGACGAACAGATTGTCGGGATCATCATAGAGCTGCAGCGGGGTGCCGACCTGCGAGACCTCGCCCTCGCGCAGCACGACGATCTTGTCGGCCAGCGTCATGGCCTCGACCTGATCATGCGTGACGTAGATGATGGTCGCCTGCAGTTCGCGATGCAGCCGCGCGAGCTCGATGCGCATGTGAACGCGAAGCTCGGCGTCGAGATTGGAAAGCGGCTCGTCGAACAGGAACACGTCCGGATGGCGCACGATGGCGCGGCCGATGGCGACGCGCTGGCGCTGACCGCCCGAAAGCTGCCCCGGCAGGCGATCGAGCAACGGCCCGAGCTCGAGAATGCGCGCCGCCTCGGCGACCTGCCGGGCGATCTCGTCCTTGGGCTTGCCGGCGAAACGGAGCGCGAAGCCCATATTGTCGCGCACGGTCATATGCGGATAGAGCGCATAGGACTGGAACACCATGGCGATGCCGCGCTTTGACGGATCGACATCGTTCATGCGCTTGCCGCCGATCTCGAGATCGCCGGCAGTGATCGATTCAAGGCCCGCGATCATCCTGAGCAAAGTGGATTTGCCGCAGCCGGACGGGCCGACAAAAACGACGAACTCGCGCGAGTCGATGGTGAGATCAACCCCTTTGATGACAGGAAGCGTCCCGTAGGACTTGCGGATGCCCTTGAGGCTGAGGCTGGTCATGATGCGTTCCTCATTTGACCGCTCCCAGCATTCCCTGCACGAATTGCCGCTGCAGAACGAAGAAGATGATGAGGGTCGGAGCCGTGGCGAGCACGGTGGTGAGCAGGATGACGCCGTAGTCGGGCGTATAGGCTGCGGTGAGCGTCGAGATGACCAGCGTGATGGTCTTGTTGTCCGGCGTCTGCAGGACGATGAGCGGCCAGAGGTAATTGTTCCAGGCGTTCATGAAGACGATGATCGTCGCCGCCGCATAGGTCGAACGCATGGTCGGCATGTAGACATAGAGGAAGATCTGCCATTCCTTGAGCCCGTCGACACGGGCGGCGTCGCGCAATTCGCGCGGGAAGGCTTTCGTCGCCTGGCGGAAATAGAAGATCATGAAGATCGACGCGATGCCCGGCAGGATGACGGCGGTGAAGGTGTTGGTCAGCTGCGCGCGCGAGATCATGACGAAGAGCGGCACCATCAGCGCCGCGAACGGGATCGACAGCAGCAGGAGCAGCAGCTCGAAGATCCGCTCGCGAATGCGCGAGCGGAACATTTCGAAGCCGTAGCCGGCGAGCGACGAGATGGCGAGCGTCAGCACTGTCGAGATGATGGCGATCAGGAACGAATTGCCGAAGACGCGGTAGAGGTCGACCTGGCTCATGAGGTGCTGGAAATTGACCAGCAGATTACCGCCGAATCCGAGCTTGCCCCGGACGATGTCGACAGACTGGTTCGTCGAGCCGACCGCCATCCAGTAGAACGGAAAGACCGATATGAACGCGGCAAGCGAGAGGAAGACGTAGACGCCCGCCCGGCGCAGGGGGGCGAAGTTCATGACGCCCTCCTGCGGTCGCGCGCGATCATGAACTGGATGAAGCTCAGAACCGCGACGATGACGACGATGACCCAGGAGACCGTGGCCGAATAGCCGAAGCTGGGCATCATGCGGAAGCTCAGATTGTAGATATACATCGAGAGCGTCATCGTTGCATTGGCGGGACCGCCCTGCGTGATGTTGTTGACCTCGTCGAAGAGCTGCAGCGTTCCGATGGTCGACAGGATGGTGGTGAAGAGGATCACCGGCTTCAGCATCGGTATGGTGATGCGCGTGAACCGCGCCCAGGCCGGGATACCGTCGATCCGGGCCGCCTCGTAGATCGACTTGTCCACGTTCTGCAGCGCAGCCAGATAGAAGATCATGTTGTAGCCGGTCCAGCGCCAGGTGATCGCGCTGATGATGACGATCCGCGCCCAGAAGGGGTCGGTCAGCCAGGGGATCGGCGTGCCGATGACGTGCAGCGTCAGCAGGACCTGGTTGATGATGCCGTCGGTCGAGAACATCGACTTGAACAGGCTCGAATAGGCGATGAGCGACGTGACGCAGGGCAGGAACAGGGCAGTCCTGAACAACCCCCTGAACTTCAGCGTCGGATCGTTGAGGGCGACCGCGAACAGCAGCGCCAGAACGATCATGATCGGCACTTGGATGACGAAGAAGATGCTGGTGTTGATCAGCGCCTTGATAAGGAGCGCATCATTGGCCAGCCGCTGGATATTGGCCAGCCCGCCGAAGGATGTGTTGGCGCCGCGTCCGACCTGGAAGCTCATCCAGAGCGACCAGATGATGGGATAGATCATGAACAGGCCGAGCAGGACCAGCGCAGGCATGACAAAAGCCCAGCCGTTGAACTGCTCGCCGCGGTCTAAACGTGTTTGTGCCATGCGCCCTTCCGACTATGGATGTCGCACGTCATCCGGGCGGCGGCATGCGCCGTCCGGATGGCCGTGCAGGATCGGGGCGGGCGCGAGCCCACCCCCGGAAAGGTCGCGCTTATTGCATCTGCTGGCGCAGCTGAGCGTCGATCGCCTGCAGCGCCTCGTCGATATTGCCGCCATTGGCGATCGCGGGGATCTGCGCCCGGACAGCCATGCGTGCCTCCGGCGTGTAGGTGCCGTAGTCGACGGTCGGCACCTTCGCCAGCCAATCGGAGAAGTTCTGCCAGACCGGCTCGTTATTGAAGAAGGGATCGCTCGCCTTATAGGCCGCGCCTTCGCGTGCCGCGAGAAGCGAGCCCACGGCGCCCTGGTTCACCAGGATGCCCTGATAGAAGTCGACGTCGGCGCCCCAGATGGTCTTGAGGAAGTCGACAGCCTCGTCCTGATGCTTGGACGATGCGAGCACATACCAGCTCGAACCGCCATTGCTGGTGAAGTGGGTCGCCCCTTCCACGCCTTCGAGAATGGGCATCGGCGCCACGCGCCACTTGCCCGACTGGTCCGGCACGGACTTGATCGTCCCGGTAATCCACACGCCCTGCGGCACCGCGGCGACCTGGCCGGAGGTGAAGGAGCCCGTATAGTCCGTCCAGCCCGAGACCGGCTTGATGAGGCCGTCCTTCGCCATGGTCTGGAAGGTCTGGAGCGCAGTCTTGAGAGCGGGATTATCGAGGATGTTCGGCTCTTTGCCGTTCTTCAGATACCACTGGCCCGTCGACTGCATCATCAGAATGACGAGATCGTCGCCGTTATAATCCATGGAGACCAGCTGATGGCCGGTCTTGGCGAGCACGTCCTTGCCGATCTCGATCAGCTTGTTCCAGCTGATGTTCTGCAGGTCCTCCGGCTTGTAGCCGGCCTGCTCCAGATAGTCCGAACGATAGAACAGGCCCGCAACGCCGGAATCGAAGGGCAGCGAATAGGACTTGCCGTCATGGGTCGCCGCGGCAACCTTGTATTGCGCGAACTTGGACATATCGATGGAGTCGGACAGCGGCACGAAGGAGCCGGGGAACGACTGTAGGAAGCGCTGGACGTTGTCATCCTGGATCAGGACGATATCCGGCAGGCCGTCGGAGACGCCGGCCAGGAACTGCGTCTGGAGCTTCTGGTTGATCTCGTCCTGCGTGATGTTCGCGACGTTGAACGTCGTGTCGGGATGCGTCTTGGTGTAGCGCGCGGCGGCATCGCTCATCGCCGGAATGTTGAAGTTCGGGTCCCAGCACCAGACCGTCAGCTCCGACGCCGATGCGGCGCCGACAAAGGCCGTGCTCGCGAGCAGCGCGGCACCAACCAGCGCGGCCGCGAAGCGACCACCGGCCCGCGCGCCGAATCCCAGTACGTTCATCTTTCTCATCTGATCCTCCCCTTTTTCCGGATCCCGCCCGATGTGCCGGGCGGAACGGCCAATAGCCGTCTCCTCCCGCGCGACACACAGAGCGCGTTCATCCGTCTCAATTCCGGGATCATTAGGAATGTCAGGGCGCGGGTTGTCAAGCCGCCACAGGCTGTCCGCTCAATCCTTTCTCCAGGGTTCCGAAATTAACAACATATGGCAGATCGATCGCATCATATACGCAATATATTGACATGCTGCAGTGCACGCCCTCGAACGGGCCTCCTTCGGAACATTACTTTTCCGGAATTCTATCAAACGATCCCGGAAGCGGTTTCTGCATGCGGCGGCGGGCGGCGCGGGAAAGTCCGCAGGCCAACCCGCCGCCGCGAAATCGCAGCGCGAAACGCTATTGCGGCCAGCGGCCGTGGAACAGGAACTCCGACACGGGCCGGCGCTGCCGCTCGGCATATTCGCGCGGTCCGTCCTTCTCGCCGAGCAGGGCCGGGTCGCCGGCATAGCCGATGGCGACGCCGGTGCACGGTTCGAAATCGGCGGGTATGCCGGCAGCGGCGATGACCTTGTCGCTGTCGAAACCGCCGAACGGATGCACGGCGAGGCCGTTCGCGGTGGCCTGCAGGAGCAGGTGGGCGAGCGCCATGCCCGTATCGTGCCGGTTGTGCCAGAGCGAGCGGCCGCTATCGGAGTGGAGTCTCGCCACCGAATAGGCGAGGACGGAAGCGCGCTTGACCCAGGCCTGGTTGCCCTCGGCGGCGCAGGCGAGCAGCGCATCGAAAGCCGGCTCGCCACGGAACGCATAGACGAAGCGCCAGGGCTGGCTGTTGCCCGAGGATGCGGCCCAGCGCGCCGCCTCGAAGAGCGGCTTCAGATCGTCTTCGGAAAGCGTCCGCTCCGGATCGAATGCGCGCGGGCTCCAGCGCTCGGCGATGACGGGCAGGATCGGAACTTCGGTCAGGGCAGGTTTGCGCATCGGGCAGTCCATTCACGAGGGAGAGGCGCGCCGATCTTAGTCGATGACGGGAGCGGGAGAAGACGCCATCGATGACGAGGGCATGCCCCGGCGTGCAATGCAGGAAAAGCACCATGGACAAGCATCGCTCCGCCCGGCGATCGTGGTCGAAACAAACGATTCGTGCGGAGGAAGACGCGATGAAGACGGTTCTCGCCTATGGCGATTCGAATACATGGGGCGCGGCCACCGTGCCCCGTCCCGATGAGCGCTACAGTTTCGAGGAGCGCTGGACCGGAATTGCCCAGGCGACGCTGGGCCCGGATTGGCGGCTGATCGAGGAGGGCCTGCCGGGGCGCACGACGGTCCATTCCGACCCGGTCGAAGGCGCCCACATGAACGGCAAGGATTACCTGCTGCCCTGCCTGCGCAGCCACAGGCCGCTCGATGTCGTCGTCATCATGCTCGGCACCAATGATCTGAAGGCGCGCTTCTCCGTGCCGGCGCAGGACATCGCCGCAGGTGCCGCCGCCCTGATCAAGGTGATCCGCCAGGCCGAGGCGGGCCGCCTTGCGGGCGTTCCGAACATCCTGCTGGTGGCGCCGCCGCCACTGCTCGATTTCCATGGCGAACGTCAGGAATTCGCCGCCATGCTCGAAGGCGGCTATGAGAAATCGCTTCTGCTCGGCGCAACCTATGCCGCCGTGGCGAAGGCGAACGATGTCGCGTTCCTCGATGCCGGCCCGCTCATTCGCAGCAGCGCCTTTGACGGCGTTCATTTCGATCCCGACGCGCACCAGGTTCTGGGCCGGGCGATCGGCGAAAAGGTCCGCTCGCTCGCCTGAGCGTCACATCGGCCAGGGCATGGTGACCGGGCGCGTCACCATCATGGTCAGGAAGCCGCCGACGGCCTCGGCGGTCATGGGCCTTGCATAGGCATAGCCCTGCAGCGCGTGGCAGCCAGCCGCGCGCAGGATCGTCGCCTCGGCCTCGGTCTCGACGCCCTCCGCCGTCACCTGGAGACAGAGCGCCCGGCCGAGACCGATCGTCGCCTCGCAGAGGCTGCGCGTCGACCGATCATGCGCAATGCCGTGCACCAGCGAGCGATCGAGCTTCAGCTTGTCGAACGAGAACCGCCTCAGATAGCCGATCGACGAATAGCCGGTGCCGAAATCGTCGAGCGAGACGGCGACGCCCAGCGCGCGGATGCTCTCGATGATGGCCTGCGCGCGCTCGGGATCGGCGACCAGATGGGTTTCCGTCATCTCGATCTCGAGCCTTTTGGCGGGGAAGCCGATCGAGGCCAGGACCGAGCCGAGCAGCGTATCGAAACGCGGATTGCGGAACTGGACCGGCGAGACGTTGACCGAGAGCTTGACCTCGGCCGGCCAGTCCATCGCGTCCTGGCAGGCGCGCCGCATGACCCATTCGCCGATCTCCTCGATCATCCCGTCCTCCTCGGCGATCGGGATGAACCGGTCGGGTCCGATCAGGCCGTCGGTCGGGTGCAGCCAGCGCACCAGCGCTTCGACGCCGGTCGGGCGCATGGTCGTGATGTCGAAGATCGGCTGATAGACGACGTCGAGCGCGTTGCCCTCGATCGCGCCGCGCAGATCGTCGGCGAGCCGCATCCGTTCGGCCCGGGCGGCGTCGATGGACAGATCATAGAGGGCGACGCGGTTTCGACCGAGATTCTTGGCGGCGTACATGGCGACATCCGCGCGCCGCAGCAACTCGCCCGCGTCAACAGCATGGTCGTCGACGAGCGCGATGCCGACGCTGGCGCCGATCGAGACCGAATGGCCGTCGACCGACAACGGCTCGTCGAAGAAATGCACGAAGCGGTCGCCCAGCGCCAGCGCGCCCTGAACCGTCACGTCCCGGTCGAGCAGCAGCGCAAATTCATCGCCGCCGACACGCGCGAGCAGCCCGACCTGCCGGCAGATCCCGTTGAAGCCCGCCGCCACCTGCTGCAGCAGGATATCGCCGGTCGCATGGCCGAACGCGTCGTTGACCTCCTTGAAGCGGTCGAGGTCGAGATAGATGATCCCGACGCGCTGCCCCTTTCGGGACCCATTCTGCACGGCATTTTCCAGCGCCTTGACCAGCGCATCGCGATTGGGGAGCCCTGTGAGACTGTCGCGATTGGCGGCCTCGATGGCCAGGCGGTCGCGCCGGCGGACGTCCATGAAGCTGCGATAAGCCGTCCAGAGCAGGAAGAGCGTCGTCAGGCCGATCAGCGCCATCATCAGGAAGGCGGTCGGCGCGATGCGCAGGAAGGCCTCGCGCCCCGGGCTGCGGGCCTGCCATATGAGCATGCCGATCGGATCGCCGCCCGGATTGCGCAGCATCAGGCCGGCCGAATTGCTGCCAGCCTCGTCGGGCTTGATCATCTGCAGGCCGGGTATGGTGAAGTCGTGGCTGAGCCGCCCGATCATTGCTGCATTGAGGTGATGCACGAGGACCAACAGGCGCGATTTGGACGGAAGCGGCTGATCCGCTGTCGAGGGAACGACCGATCCGACCGCGACGATGGCAACCTCGCCAACGTGATCGGCCATGAAGCCGACCTGGGCGTCAAAGCGCCGGTAATCGCCCCTGACCGACGCGATCAGTCTGGCGAGCGGCTGCCCGAACTCGCCAAAGACGCTCCGGAGCGCCTCGCTGCCATATTGAAAGCCGAAGACCTGCTGGTTGGCTTCGTCGAGCAGATAGGCGCCATCGAACATCACCCCCGTCTGCGTGCTTTCACGATAATTGCTCGTGACGAAGGCCTGGTCGATTGTGCCGTAGAGGTGCAGCGCCGCGTCATCCCACACCGCATAGTCGCCATGGACTTCCCGCAACCGGCGCGAGGCCGATTGCAGCGCCGATTCCACAGTGCGGTGGGTGGCCGTCGAGTCGATCGAGTCGATTTCGTCCGCGATGTCGCTGAGCGCGATGATGATGAAGGTGAACGAGCAGACGATTGCCAAGAACACCGGCAGCACGACACGCGTCGCGAAGAACCACTTCGATCGATTTGGAGCCGTCATGCCACCATCAGACCTACGATTCTCCCCCATGCGATAGGAACATGGGACGTTTAAGGACACATGAAGCAGGACGCGGAATTCACCCCGATCATTCCGTTTCAATCTTCTGTGCGAGCAGCGCCATATGCGGCCCTTCGCCCGTAAGCTCGATCCGACCCAGTTCCAGCCAGCCGGCGAGATGCCGCAATTCGCGTGCCAGTTCATTCAGAAGCGGCTCGGTCTTGCGGATGCGTTCTTCAAGAAACACGCCGAGCACGAGCAGCGCGCCGCCGGCGCGGTCCGCCTTCAGATCGACCCTGCCTTCCAGGCGGCCACGGTGAAGGAAGGGCATGACGAAATAGCCGAAACTGCGCTTGTGGCCCGGCGTGTAGAACTCCAGCCGATAGTGGAAATCGAAGATGCGCTCCGTCCGTGGACGATGCCAGACGAGCGGATCGAAGGGCGAGAGCAGTGCCGACGGCGTGATCCGCGCGGGCCTTGCGGCGGCGCGGGCAAGGAACCCCTGCTGTCGCCAGCCCTCGACCGTGACCGGCAGGATATCCCCCGCTTCGACGAGCTCGGCGATCGCACGGCGCGCCTCGGCGACGGGAAGGCGGAAATAGTCGCGAATATCGATCTCTGTTGCGACGCCATGCGCTTCCGCTCCGTGGAGGGCGAGCGCGCGGATGGCGTCCGGCTCGTCGGGCGTCGGCAGATCCCAGATCGCCGACGGGATGACCCGCTCGGAAAGATCGTAGACGCGCTCGAAGCCACGCCGCGACGCCGTGGTCACGACACCGCTCCAGAACAGATATTCGAGCGCGGTCTTGCCCTTGTGCCAGCCCCACCAGGGACCGCTCCGCTGGCCTGGATCCTCGAGTTCGGACGCCGAGAGAGGTCCCCGCGCGGCCAACTCGTCGCGCACAGCCTCGACATAGGCCACGTTCTCGCGGGCAAAGCGGGCGATGCCGCCATAGATGCCCTGCCCCGCGGCGGCACGGCGCATGCGCCAGCGCATCAGCGGATGGAGCGAGAGCGGCAACAGCGACGCCTCGTGCGCCCAATATTCGAACATCGTTCGCCGGCGCCCGCCATCGAAGGCCCGCGCCTCCAAGGCCGAACGCGGATAGGCGCCGAGGCGGCTGAAGATCGGCAGATAATGCGATCGCACCAGCGCGTTGACGGAATCGATCTGCAACAGGCCCATACAGCCGACGCAGGCCTCGATCTGCGGCCAGCGCGACGGCGCCTCGCTGCGCCGGACGCCGAAGCCCTGGGCCGCCAGCGCGATGCGGCGGGCCTCGTCGGCCGATATGTCGTGGGCGTGTGATTCCGGCAGCGCGCTCATGCGATGTTTATCGCAGGCCCCTCGCCGACCCGCCAGATGTCGCAGACGTCAGTTCTTCAGCGACGTTGTTCCACGCTCGGCCACATAGCCTGCCGTCGCCGCGTCGGCGAACATGCGGCGGCTATCGCCGAGGCGCGCCAGCAGCGCGGTGATCTCGCCCGCCGCCATCGGCTTGGCCAGATGATAGCCCTGAACATATTCGCACTGGAGCAGACGCAGCAGGTTGAGCTGCTCGGCCGTCTCGATACCCTCGGCCACGACGGCGATATCCATCGCGTCGCCAAGCGCGATCATCGACTGGATGAGCGCGTTCGCCGTCGGATTGGTTCCGAGCTCCGCGATGAAGGACTTGTCGATCTTCAGCCAGTCGAACGGGAATTGCCGGAGATAGCCGATCGACGAGAAGCCCGTTCCGAAATCGTCGAGCGACAGGCCGAAGCCCATCGACTTCAGACGCGCGAGCTTGCGCTTGGCGATGGTCGGGTTGCGGACGAGCAGTCCCTCGGTCAGTTCCAGCTTGAAGCGGTTCGGCACGATGTCGTGACGACGGGCGATCAGGCCGAGATCGTTGGCGAAATCGGGATCGCGCAGCTGTGCCGGCGAAACATTGATCGAGACCTTCAGCCCGGGCCAATCCACGAGATCGCGACAGGCGCGATCGAAGACGAAGCGGCCGATATCGTGGATGAACCCGGTTTCCTCGGCGACGGGGATGAACTCGGCCGGCGAGACGCGGCCGAACTCGGTCGAGTTCCAGCGGACCAGCGCCTCGACGGAGACGACAGCGAGATCGCCAGCCCGCACGATCGGTTGATAGGCGACCGAGAGCTCATTCGCCTCGATCGCATTGCGCAAGGCCATCCCGAGACGCTTCTTGTGCAGCGCCCCGGTCTCCAGACCCGAATGATAGGGCACGGCATCGCGTTCGGCCGCGTTCTTCGCCTGGTACATGGCGAGATCGGCGCGGCGCAGCAGTTCGGCCGGATCGACCTCGGGATTATCCGCGATCGCATAGCCGACCGCAGCCGTCACCTGGAACTGGAAGCCCGCGACGGAGAAGGGCTGATCGAGCGAATGCACCATGGCCGAGGCGATGCCGGCGACGGCCTGCGGGGCGGTCCGCCCCGTGAGCGCAAGGGCGAATTCGTCGCCGCCGACCCGGGCAAAGTGCGAATCCGGCGGCATGATCATCGACAGGCGCTCGGCCAGTCGCGTCACGAGTTCGTCGCCGCCCTGGTGGCCGATGGAATCATTGACCGATTTGAAGCCGTTCACATCGAGATAGATGATCGCCGCTTCGCCCCGCGCACAGGATTGCTCGAAATGGGCGCTCTCGCTCAGTTCGTTGAAGCCGAAACGGTTGACGAGCCCCGTCAGGCTGTCCGTGCGGGCCGCCTCGATCGCCTGGCGCTCGCTCCGCGCCTGTGAAAGCGCCAGCTTGCGGGCCCGCAGCACCGTGATCATGGCGATCACGCAGAACACCAGCAGGCCGCCGGCGATGGGCGCGAGCACGTTGCGCAGCACGGCGAAGCCGGGCGTCGGTGGCGTCCAGACGAAGGCGCCGATGACATTGCCGTTGAAATCCTTGATCGGCGGAAAGCCGGCCGCCACCGAATCGTCGGGGGATTCGATGTCGAGGCCCAGATCCTCGATCAGGAACTGCTTGCCCAGCGTGTGCAGCCGCTCATGTTTGAGATAGACGCCCTGGACCAGGAAGGGCAGCGTTGCCGGGTCGACTTCCGATGCCCGCGAGACCGGCGCGATGCGCGCTACCGCGATCAGCAGGATGTCGTTGCCGATCCTGAAATAGGCCGGCCGGGCCGCCTCGTTCTCGACCGGCATGCCTTCGGCCAGCTTCTTGATCTTGGCGCGGATATCCGGCGAGAAGATCTCGCGCGGCTTGCCGTGATCGTCGTCGATCGCCCAGGCATAGGGAACGGTGCCGTCGGGCGCGATGATGACGAGAATGTCGGAGATCTGCGTATCGCGGATGCCCGAGCCGAAATTGGCGTCGACCCAGGCTTCGTCATGCGCCATGTAGGCGTTGTAGCCGGCTTCCCACCAGGCATAGTCGTTGGCGAACGCCTTGACGTTGTCTTCCATGGCGACGATGCCGCCGACGACCATGGTGGCGGTATTGGCCTGCGCCTGGGCGTTCTGCTTCTCCGCCATCCACCAGACGGCAATCGTCACGGTCAGAATCGTGACGACGATCCCGATAACGAGGTTCAGCGTAATCCGGCCAGCAATGGGGTGCGACATAGGCACGACCTCGTTCGATGCGCCGGGAGGATCGTCCGGAAAATTTGACATAGGCTTAAGACATATCCCCTGTTTTTAGGGTCATGTCCGATTTGCCGGCTGAATCACGGCCTCTCGCGCTGATCAGGCCGCCTGACGATGCCTTTCCGCTTCCCATTGTCCTGACAGCGTAAACGGTTTCTTGAACTCGTCACTCGCCTCAATTATGGTTTACAAAGTGTTAATAATTATACTCAAGTTGTTTCGATGCAACTTTGGGTGTTTCTGTGTATGCGTATTGGGAGCATCTGATGCGGCGGGCATCGAGCAACGGGGAACCGACGGCAGACCAGTCGGCCGGTGCGGTATGCCCTTTTCCACATGGCCGTGGAGCCGTGTCGCCGGACGCCTTCGCGGTCTGGCGCGACAATGACGTGCGCTGTTCTGCGGGAAAACGCGAATTCCAGCTCGGCCGCTACATGGTCGAGCATGTGCGCAACGGCTACCAGTTCAGCGACGCGCTCGAGCGCTTCCGGCACGAGGCGGAGGCGCATCGCAAGACCGGCTTCCTCGCCATCGTGCCGAGCGTCGCCGAGGATTTCCCGGATTCGCTCTCAGAGCTTCGGCGGCTCGGCGAGATCATGGTCGATGCGGGTCTCGCCGACAGCGCCGGGGCGCTGATCAACGGCGGAACCGTGGCTGTGCCGTTCGAGCTGCCCTGCCCCGTCACCGGCATGATGGCGATCTACGAATTCTTCCCGGTCGCCTTCTGCCGCCATGCCGCGGTCGTGGCCGACCCTCTCTATGATCCGTCGCTGAGTTCGCCGTTTCTGGCGATCAACACGACATCAGACGCCTTCGCCTTCGGCATGCTGGTCAAGGACCTCTGCGAACGGCATTTCCATTGCGAGCCCTATGAAGTGCAGAACCGGCATGATCTCGAGCGGCTGCTGCAGAAATGCGCGGCCGCCTGGCAGAACATGTCGATCAACACCATCACCGGCTACAACAAGATCGCGGCGCGGCCGGAGCGGGCCGTTCATCTGGCCGAAGATCGCAAATCCTGGCTGGCGCCACACAATGATCCGGTCTTCGCCGAGACGGTGAAGGAAATGCATAGCCACGAAATGCCGGTCGTCTATGCCGAGCGGCTGTGCCAGAAATGGCTCTCCGCCCTCTTCGACGGCGCGAGCTACCGGCCCGGCCGCGACGGCCAGTCCGGCGGCAGCTTCGTCGACTTCCGCGACATTGCCGGCGCGTTGCGTCTCTAGGCGCGGGCCCGCGGCGGCGCCACACGCAGATCGATCGGAGATTCCGGCCCATGCGAATCTGGCGCGTCGCCGGCATATTGTTCCTGATCGGCGCCGAGGCGCTGCTCTATGGCTACAGCTATCCGTTCTTCTCGCTGGCGCTCGAAAAGCGCGAGCTTGCCAACTGGCTGATCGGCCTCAACGCCTCGCTCGCCGGCATCGGCATCCTCTTCGTCGGGCCCTTCCTGCCGAAGGTGATCGATCGGCTGGGCATCGGCCGGCTCGTCGCCCTGCTCTTCGCCATTCCCTTCCTCTCGTTCGGCGCCATCCTGGCCTTTGACCATGTCGGCGTCTGGTTTGCCGCGCGCTTCGTCATGGGGACGTGCTTTTCCGCCGTCTGGACAACGACCGAGATCTGGCTGAACGGCGCCGTCGACGATCGCAGCCGCGGCCGCATCATCGCCGGCTCGGGCACGCTCTATGCGATCTGCCAGTTCGTCGGCCCGCTGGCGCTCGGTCTCACCGGCGTCACCGGCAGCCTGCCGCTCGTCGTCGCCATGGTGCCGCTGGCGGTCGGCGCCATCGTCTCGATGCTCATTCCCTCGACCGAGGTGGAGGCCGACACGACGCTCGACGAGCATGGGCTGGAAGGCGCGGGCAATTTCCGCATCGCGATCGCCTTTGCCGGCTCGCTGATGCTGGTCGCCTTCATGTCGGGGATCGGCGAGACCGCCATGCAGAGCCTGCTGCCGCTCTATGGCCTTGCCCATGGCCTTTCCGACGCCGCCGCCTCGCGCCTCGTCGCGACGTTCAGTCTCGGCGAGGCCGTGCTGGTGCTGGGCCTCGGCTGGCTGGCGGATCGGCATGGGCGACGGATCGTGCTGATCGGCGCGACCCTGATCGCGACGGTCACGACCGCGCTGCTGCCCGTCGCAATGGGGCGGCCGCTGCTGCTGGAGCCGGCGCTGTTTCTCGCGGGCGGCACGATCGCCGGCGTCTATACGCTCGGCATCGTCCTGATCGGGCAGGATTTTCGCGGCCAGCGGCTGGCGATTGTCTCGACGGGCTTCGGCATGGCCTATTCGGCCGGCTCCGTCATCGGCGCCACACCGATCGGCTATCTGATCGACCTGTTCGGCGCCGAGGCGCTGCCGGTGGCGGTGGCCGCCGGGTTCCTCGCGTTGCTGGTGTTCCTCGCGCGGCCGCGCGCGAAGCGAGCGGTCCCCGACTCGCCTTGAACCCGGCAGCCCTCAGATCGTCATCTGCGTGCCGATTTCGACCACGCGGCCGGTCGGAATATGGAAATACTCCGTCGCGTCGCTCGCATTGATGGCGAGCTTGATGAACAGCTTGTCCTGCAGGCGCGAGAACAGGCGATCATTGGCGGGCTTGATCGAGCGGCGCGACAGGAAGAACGACGTCGACATGATGTCGTATTTCCAGCCCTGCTTGCGGCAGAGGCCGAGCGCCTTCGGCACGTTCGGCGTCTCCATGTAGCCGAACGTCATGAACACGCGCGTGAAGCTGTCGTTGATCGGCTCGATCCGCACGCGGTCGGCATCGTCGACGCGCGGGACATTGGCCGAAATCACGGTGAGCAGCACGTTCTTCTGATGCAGCACGCGATAGTGCTTCAGGCTGTGCAGCAGCGATGACGGCGCCGTCTCGGGATCGCTGGTCAGGAACACGGCCGTGCCGGGAACCCGCACGACGCTGCTCTTCTCGAGGTTCTTGACGAGTTCGTTCAGCGGCACGTCGTTGCGGCGGTTCTTGTCGAACAGGATCTTGGTGCCGCGCACCCAGGACCGCATGATCACCATGATCGAGAAGGCGAAGAGCAGCGGCACCCAGCCACCCTCGGTGATCTTGATCAGGTTCGCGCCGAGGAAGACGAGATCGATGACCAGGAACGGCGCGATCAGGGCGGCGGCGACCCACATCGGCCAATGCCAGAAGCGCCAGACCACGATGAAGGCGAGGCAGGCCGTGATCACCATTTCGCCGGTGACGGAGATGCCATAGGCGGTGGCGAGCTTGGAGGACGAGCCGAACAGGATCACGAGCATCAGCACGGCAACCATCAGCAGCGTGTTGACCTGCGGCATGTAGATCTGGCCGGCATGGTGCTCGGAGGTGTGCTCGATATCCATGCGCGGCAGCAGCTTCAGCTGGATCGCCTGGCGCGTCATCGAATAAGCGCCGGTGATGACCGCCTGCGAGGCGATGACCGTCGCCATGGTGGCGAGGATGACGACCGGCAGCACCGCCCATTCCGGGAAGAGCAGGAAGAAGGGATTCTCGATCGCCTTCGGATTGGCGAGCACCAGAGCGCCCTGGCCGAGATAGTTTGCCGCGAGCGCGGGGAAGACGAAGCCGAGCCAGGCGGCCTGGATCGGCTTGCGCCCGAAATGGCCGAGATCGGCATAAAGCGCCTCGGCGCCCGTCACGGACAGGAAGACCGCGCCGATGACGATGAGGCCGGTATAGCCGTTGACCCAGATATAGCGGACGGCGTGGTAGGGATTCAGCGCGGCGAAGATGCCGGGATCGTCGGCTATGTGCATGAAGCCGCCGATGGTCATGACCACGAACCAGACCGCCGTGATCGGGCCGAACAGCGAGGCGACGCGCGCCGTGCCGTAGCGCTGGACGAGGAAGAGCGCGGCGATGATCGCGATCGTGATCGGGATGATGTAGCTGTCGAGCGAGGGCGTGACGAGCTTGAGGCCTTCCACCGCGGACAGCACTGAAATGGCGGGCGTAATCACCGCATCGCCGTAGAAGAGCGCCGCGCCGGCGACGCCGAGCACGAACACGACCGGCGCCGACTTGCCCATCGTCCGGCTGGCGAGCGCCATCAGCGAAAGCGTGCCGCCTTCGCCATTATTGTCGGCCCTGAGCAAAATGACGACATATTTGAGCGTGACGATGATCGTCAGCGTCCAGATGATGAGCGAGATGATGCTGATCACATCCTCGCGCACGATCTGGCCGTGGGCATGGTTGGCCGCGTGCAGCGCTTCGCGCAGCGCGTAGATGACACTGGTGCCGATGTCGCCATAGACGACGCCGACCGAACCGAGGGCGAGCGTCCAGAAACCGGCATGGACCGTCGCGCTCTGCTCTTCCGACTGGGCTCCCGACGGGCTCGCTATTGCCGCCGCAGGAGCTGGCGCCCCCGCACTGGGTCCCGGCATGTTCAGAGACATCGACTGGCCATTTGGTTCACCGCTCCCACCGGCGGCCGCGCGTGCTTATAGCAGATCAAGTGCGGCGCACAACGATGGCAAATTCTTAACGCCACGTCACGTTCCCTAAAGCATAAGACAATCGGCCCCGCCGCTACAATGGCGATGCACTCGGGACGTTCCCGAGCGTTGAGGCTCATTCCCGGCCGATATCCTTAATCGACGTTAAGACTCTCTCGCTGTGCCATTTCAGGAAGGCTTAAGCCGCGGCTGCGTAGATGTTTACGAATTGGCCGCTGATGGCCGGATTGCCGAGGCTTGCCGAGTTGATACGCCGTCTCAATGCCCCCTATCGATCCCGCGTCGGACGGGAGGCTGAACTGAGGACCATGCGTCGCGCCAACAGCGCCGACATGGCCGTGATCTTCGCCGTCTGTTCGATCGCGCTGGTCGGCATTACGGGGAGCGCCATCGACCTCTCGCGTCGCGTGCTCGCCAAGAGCGAACTGCAGCAGCGGCTCGACACCGCGCTGCGTGAGGCCGCGCTGGCGCCGGCCGGAAGGCGCGTCGCGACGGCGGAGGCCGTCTTCGATGCCGATACACCGCAATCGATCGCGCAGATCGCCAGCCGCAGCTTCCAGATCGAGGCCGGCGGCCTCTCGGGCACGGCCACCGCCGCCGTGCCAACGACGCTATCGAGCGTGCTCGGCGTCAGATCGCTCGCCGTGCAGGCGTCCGGCCGTGTCGCGGCCGACGCCGTTGGGCAGGACGCCACAGAGCCCGTCGACGGCTCGTGAAAAGGGGCGCCGCGGCGCCCCTCCCCGTCTTCCAGGATCATCCGATCAGAACGGCGAATCCGGGTAATAGAACTGCGACGCGTTTTCCTTGGTGACCAGCGTGGCATCGAGGATGTAGCTGCCGCGCACCGGGAGCTTGTCGTAGAGACCGGCAGCCGTCAGATCCATCGCGACGGCGACCATCGCCGGCGGATAGAGGATGTCGACCGGGATCATCTTATCGCCATCCATGACCTTCTTGATCATGTCCTTCATGCCGGCACCGGCGATGACGAACTGGATGTCGGTGCGCTTGGCCTGGTTGATGGCCTCGAGCACACCAACGGCCATGTCGTCGTCCTGCGTCCAGACAGCGTCGATCTGCGGATATTTCGACAGATAGTCCTGCATGATCTTGAAGGCGTCATCGCGGCTCCAATTGCCGAACTGGCGATCGAGAACCTTGATGTCGCTGCCGGCGATTCCCTCGTCGAAGCCCTTGTTGCGCTCCTCGTCGATGACGATTGGCAGGCCGCGGATGACGACGACGTTACCCTTGCCGTTCAGCTTTTCCTTGATGTACGCGCCCGCGACGCGGCCGAGCGCCGGATTGTTGCCGGCGACGTAGAGGTCGGCGACGGTGTTGTCGGTGAGCGCACGGTCGACGACGGTGATGAACACGCCCTTCGACTTGACCTGTCGGATCGGGTCGGTGAGCTCGTCCGAATTATGCGGCAGCGTCACCAGCGCATCGATGCCCTGCGTGGTCAGGTCTTCGAGCGCATTGGCCTGCGACGCGCCATCCGGCGACGTCTTGACGATCACCTTGAGGCCGGGATAGCGGGCTTCGAGCGCCTTGGCTTCCTGTTCCGCATGATAGACGACGCCGCCGGTCCAGCCATGATCGGCGGCCGGGATCGAAACGGCGATGGTCTTCTTTTCCTGTGCCTGTGCGACACCGGCCGCGAGCATCAAGCCCAGGGCGACCGATCCGAGTAGAAGCTTCCTCATATGTTCTCTCCCTATTGCGAACCCGCGAAACGAGGTGGGTTCAATCCTCCACTGGCCTCAACGCCGCCGCATCAGGGAACGCTGAACCAGCATCGCTATGATGATGATCGCGCCCTGGACGGCTCCGATGAGGTATTCGCTGACGAGATCGGACAGCACCATGATGTTGCCGACGACCTCGAGGATCAGTGCGCCGCAGATCGTGCCCCAGATGCGGCCGACGCCACCCCTAAGCGCCGTGCCGCCGATGACCACCGCGGTGATCGCCTGCAACTCCCAAAGCAGGCCCGTGGTCGGCGTCGCGGCGCCGAGGCGGGGCACATAGACCAGCACGGCGATGGCGACGCAGACGCCTTGGATCACATAGGTGAGCGTGCGCACCCGGTTGACCGGGATGCCGGAATAACGCGCGACATCCTCGTTCGAGCCGACCGCGATGACATGGCGGCCAAAGGCGGTGCGATACAGGATGAAGGCGCCGATCAGCCCCACCGCGATGATGACGAGAACCGGGATCGGCACGCCGAGTACATTGCCGAAATAGACCGGCCGGTAGGCGGCGCGCAGATCCGGCGCCTTCATGGCGATCGAGCCGCCCTCGGCGAGCCAGATCACCAGCGCGCGGAAGATGCCCATCGTGCCGAGCGTCACGATGAAGGGCTCGATGCGCCCGACCGTCGTGATCGTGCCATTGGCGAGGCCGCAGAGCCCGCCGACGACGACCGCGAGCAGCATGGCGGCCGCCAGCATCGGGAAGATGCCAGCGACGGCGCCCGAGTTCATGAACAGGATCATCACGCCGGCGACGAAGGCCGACATGGAGCCGACCGAGAGATCGAGGCCGCCGGCCGAGATCACGAAGGTGGCGCCGACGGCGATGATCGCGATGAAGGCGCTGCGGGTCAGGACGTTCAGCAGATTGTCCATGCCGAGGAAATTGGGATTGACCAGCGCGCCGAGCACCAGCAGCACGGCCAGCGCCACGAAGGGGGCGACGGCCCTCAGGTCAATGTCGCGCAGCGATCGCTTCTCGCCTGCAGTCGTGGTCGTATCGCTCATGCATGTCCCGCCATCGAGGCGGCCTCCCTCGATGTCACACCCGTGGCGTAAACGACGATCTCGTCCTCGGTCATGCGGTCGCCGGTGACTTCGCCGACGATCCTCCCGCCCCGCATCACGACGATCCTGTCGCAGATTCCGATCAGTTCAGGCATCTCCGATGAAATGACGATCACGGATCTGCCGCCCGCCGCCAGATCGGCGATGAACTTGTAGATCTGCTCCTTCGTGCCGATGTCGATGCCGCGCGTCGGCTCGTCGATCACGACAATATCGGGGTTCAGGAGCATCATCTTGGCGAGCAGCAGCTTCTGCTGGTTGCCGCCCGAGAGCTGGCCGGCGAGCAGGTCCTTGCGCCGCGTCCGGATGTCGAACTCCGTGATCGCGCCGTCGAGCGCCGCCGCTTCCTTCTTCCGGTCGATCAGGAGGCCGCGCACGAACTGGCCGAGCGCCGCCAGCGTCACATTGATGCGCAGGTCCTGGGCGAGCAGCAGGCCCTTGCCCTTCCGGTCCTCGCTCAAATAGACGATGCCGGCGCGCATGCTGTCGCGCGGCGTGACGAAATGCACGGGATGGCCATTGAGCTTGACCTTGCCGCTGCCGCGCCGGAGCCCGACCACGCCTTCGAGAAGCTCGGTGCGGCCGGCGCCGACAAGGCCGGCAAAGCCGAGGATCTCGCCCTTCTTCAGGACGAAGCTCGCATTTTCGGCATAGCCGGGGACGTTCATGCCCTCGACTTCGAGCGCCAGCGTCGGCGCGATCGCGGCGACACGATCGGGATAGAGCTTGGCGACATCGCGCCCGACCATCAGCCGCGCCATGTCGACCGGCTCGAGCCCTTCGGCGTCGCGCGTCGTGATCAGCTTGCCGTCGCGCAGCACGGTGACGCGGTCGGCGATCTCCTTCACCTCGGGCAGGCGATGAGAAATATAGAGCACGGCCGCCCCACGGCGCCGGATCTCGCCGATGACCTTGAGCAGCGCGTCGGTCTCGGTCAGCGTGAGCGAGGCCGTCGGCTCGTCGAAGATGACGACGCGCTGCGGCACCAGCAGGGCGCGGGCGATCTGCACCAATTGGCGCTTGGCGATCGAGAGGCGGCCCACCACCGTCGTCGGCTCGATATCGGCGCCGAGGCTGTGCACGGCCTGCGCGGCGCCCTTGTTCATGGCGCGATCGTCGAGCGTGAGCCCCTTTCGGATCTCGCGGCCGAGATAGATGTTCTGCGCCACGGTGAGATCGGGGGCGAGCAGGATTTCCTGATGCACCAGCACGATGCCGCGATGTTCGGCATCGACCGGGCCGGTGAACGCCACCGGCTCGCCGTCGATCTTCAGCGTGCCCCTGGTCGGCGGCAGATGGCCGGCCAGGATCTTCATCAATGTCGACTTGCCGGCACCATTCTCGCCGATGATGGCGTGAACCTCGCCCGGCATCAAAGCGAGGTTGATGTTCGACAGCACCTCGACGGGGCCGAACGATCTGGAGATGCCGACCGCCTCCAGCAGAGGCCGATCCGACGGGGTCGCGGTCTCGTTTGCAAAGGCGGTCGCCATGTCAGACCTTGGTCCAGACGTTGCCCGCCTGCGACGACTTCACTGCGGCATCGATGAACTTCATGCCGGTCAGGCCGTCCTCGACGCTCGGGAAGATCACCTCGGCACCGGCCTCTTTGCCCTCGCGCGCGGCGCGGATGGCACGGGCGGCCTCGGTGTAGATATTGGCGAAGCCTTCCAGATAGCCTTCCGGATGACCGCTGGGGACGCGCGTCACGCGGGCCGCCTCCGGCCATGCTCCGGCACCGCCGCGGGTCAGCAACTGCTTGGGCTGGCCGAATTTGGTGAACCAGAGATAGTTCGGGTCGGCCTGCGTCCATTCGAGGCCGCCCTTCGTGCCGTAGACGCGGAGCTTGAGGCCGTTCTCGTTGCCGACCGCGACCTGGCTCGCCCAGAGCATGCCCTTGGCGCCGCCCTTCCATTTCAGCAGGATCTGGACATCGTCGTCGAGCAGGCGGCCCTCGACGAAGGTCGAGAGCTGCGCGAGGAGCTGGTCAAGTTCGAGGCCCGAGACGAAGCAGGCAAGATTATAGGCATGCGTGCCGATATCGCCGATGCAGCCGCCGGCGCCGGAACGGGCCGGATCGGTGCGCCAGCCGGCCTGCTTGTTGTTCGGATCGGCCTCGGCCTTTTCCGTCAGCCAGTCCTGCGGATATTCCGCCTGGACCAGACGGATCTCACCGAGTTCGCCGGCGGCGACCATGGCGCGGGCCTGCCGGATCATCGGATAGCCGGTGTAGTTGTGCGTGACGGCGAAGACCTTGCCGGTCTTCTTCACCAGCGCCACCAGTTCCTCGGCTTCGGCGACGGTCGTGGTGAGCGGCTTGTCGCAGATCACGTTGATGCCGGCTTCCAGAAAGGCCTTCGCCGCCGGGAAGTGGGTGTTGTTCGGCGTCACGATCGAGACGGCCTCGATGCCGTCCGGCCGCGCGGCCTCGGCCTTCGCCATTTCGGCAAAGGAGGTGTAGGCGCGGTCATCGGCGATGCCCAGATCCTTGGCCGACGCCTTGGCGCGGGCGGCATCGGAGGACAGCGCGCCGGCGACCAGCTCGTACTGGTCGTCAATGCGGGAGGCGATGCGGTGGACCGCGCCGATAAAGGCGCCCTGCCCGCCGCCGACCATGCCGAGGCGGATGCGATGTCCGCCGGCTTCTTCCTTGCTGGCTTCAATGGCCATGTGCGTTCTCCCTCTGGAGACTGAATTGGGAATCTCTGCCTTTCCAAACCTCCCCCAATGGGGGGAGGCCAAAGGCGCGCAGCAGCTTTGGGAAAGGGTGCTTCTTGCCCGGGGGCCGAGCGCCCCTCCCCCAAACCGGCAAGCCGGTCTCGACCCTCCCGCAAGGGGCGGGTTCAGAACAGTGCGACTACGCGATGCCGAGGATGCGGCGGTTGGCGGCTTCGTCGGTGCCGGAGCCCGCGAAATCGTCGAACGCGTATTCGGAGACGCGAATGATGTGGGCCTTGATGAATTCGGCGCCTTCACGCGCGCCATCTTCGGGATGCTTGAGCGCGCATTCCCATTCCAGCACCGCCCAGCTCGCATAGTCATACGCGGTGAGCTTGGAGAAGATCGCGCCGAAATCGACCTGGCCGTCGCCGAGCGAACGGAAGCGGCCGGCGCGATTGACCCAGCTCTGATAGCCGCCATAGACGCCCTGGCGGCCGGTCGGGTTGAACTCGGCGTCCTTCACATGGAACGCCTTGATGCGCTCGTGATAGATGTCGATGTAGTCGAGATAGTCGAGCTGCTGCAGCACGAAGTGCGAGGGATCGTAGAGCAGGTTGGCGCGCGGATGGTTCTTCACCTCCTCGAGGAACATCTCGAAGGTGATGCCGTCATGCAGATCCTCGCTCGGATGGATCTCATAGGCGACGTCGACGCCGTTCTCCTCGAACACGTCCAGGATCGGCGTCCAGCGGCGGCCGAGTTCGGCGAAGGCCTCTTCCACCAGGCCGGCCGGGCGCTGCGGGAAGGGATAGAGGAACGGCCAGGCGAGCGCGCCGGAGAAGGTCGGATGCGCCTTCAGGCCAAGGTTCTTCGAGGCGCGCGCGCAGCGCTTCAGATGGTCGACGGCCCATTCCTGACGCGCCTTCGGATTGCCGCGCACGGCCGGAACGGCAAAGCCGTCCATCAGCTCGTCATAGACCGGATGAACGGCGACGAGCTGGCCGATGATGTGCGAGGAGAGCTCCGTGATCTCAAGGCCGTATTTGTCGGCGGTGCCGGCGAGCTCGTCGCAATAGTCCTTCGAGTCCGAGGCCTTGTTCAGATCGATCAGGCGGCTGTCCCAGGTCGGGATCTGCACACCCTTGTAGCCGAGCGAGGCGGCCCAGCCGCAGATCGCGTCGAACGAATTGAACGGCGCGGCATCGCCCGCGAACTGGGCCAGGAAAATGGCCGGTCCCTTGATCGTCTTCATGGAAGTCCTCCTCGAGAAGCTTGGGTGTTCGGGCATGGCCCGGTTCGGGTTGGCTGAATGGCGCTCTAGGGAACATTGTCCCTGATGAAGATGTCGATGCGGATGCGCTCCTGCCCCGCCACGATGGGCATGCCCTCGCGCGTCGCGAGCAGGATGCGCGCCGCGCTGCGCGCCATGTGGCCGGGATCCTGGTTGATCACGGCGTCGATGGTGCCCCGAATGAGATGGCGGCGATTGAAGGGCGTCAGCTCATGCGCGATGAACACGATCTCGCGCGAGCGGCCCGAGGCCTCCAGCGCGGTGACGATGCCGGGCGTACCGGCGCCGACATTGTAGATCCCGACCAGATCGGCGTGCTCGCGCAGCAGCGCCTCCGTCACGATTTCGACGCGCGCGTCCTCGTCGCGCGCCTCGCGCACCGGCAGCAGTTCGAGATCGGGATATTCCCGCGCGATCACCTGTTCGAAGCCATATTGCCGCTCGATATGGTCGCGCAGCGCCAGCGAGCCGGCGATGAGGCCGACCTTGCCGCTGCGATGGCCGAGGAAGCGGCCGAGCAGGCTCGCGGCGGTGCGGCCGGCGGCATAATTGTCGATACCGACGAAATGCGCCCGCCGTGTCCCCGGCAGGTCGGAGACGAGCGTGACCACGGTCATGCCGCGATCGGCGAGCACGTTGATCGCTTCCGCGACGGCCGGATGATCGAGCGCCACGACGGCGACGCCGTCGAGATCATGGGGGAGCTTCTCCAGCGCAGCCGCCAGCACCTCGCCATCGAACACGTCGACATGGCTGAAGCTCAGCCGCACATGCTCATGGGCATAGCGATCGGCCGTGGCGCGGAACTCGGCTTCCAGCATGCGCATGAATTCGTTGGCGCCGGTCGGCAGCACGATCTCGAAGCAATAGTCGCGGCCGCGCGCCAGGCGCGAAGCAAGGCGATCGGGCTGGTAATTCATCCGGTCGATGGCCGCCTGCACGCGCTCGACCGTGCGCGCATGCACGCCGGCACGCCCGTTCAGCACGCGATCGACTGTCGCTAGACTGACGCCAGCCTCGCGGGCGACGTCTTGAAGCGTCGTCTTGGCCACGAGAATTCCTCCCTGATGATGCATTATCATCAGAAACTGAGGTGGGCAACTCAATCCACGTGCCGCTGCGGCCGGTGCGGACGGCCGCGCCCATTCCTTGGGGGAAAGGGTCGCTTCGGCGCAACATGACGATTGTTTAACGTGGCAGCGACGGGCCAAAACAATTAGATAAATTACAATGAAGGGCGAAGAAGAAGCCCAGTGTCTCAGGGAGAACGCCCATGAAGACCGCCACGGCACCGATCCGGCTTAGGGACTATCGCGCTCCGGCTTTCACGATCGATACGGTGCTGCTCGACTTTAAGCTCGACCCGGTCGCGACCCATCTGACCGCCACGCTTTCGATCCGCCCGAACAGCGCCGAGGCGGTGCTCGGCCGGCTGGAACTGGTCGGCGACGAGACCGTGCTGAAGTCGGTGAGCCTCGACGGCGCCCTGCTCGCGCCCGGCCGCTATCACGCCACGCCGTCGCTGCTCGTCATCGAGGACGTGCCCGATACGGTCTTCACGCTGACGATCGAGACGATCATCGACCCTTCGGCCAACACCAAGCTGATGGGACTCTATCGCACGAGCGGCAATTATTGCACGCAGTGCGAGGCGGAGGGCTTCCGCCGCATCACCTATTTCCTCGATCGTCCCGACGTCCTCGCCGTCTACACGACGCGCATCGAGGCGCGGAAGAGCGAAGCGCCGATCCTGCTCGCCAATGGCAATCCGGGCGAGAGCGGCGATATTCCCGGCACCGACCGCCACTTCGCGGTCTGGCACGACCCCTTCCCCAAGCCGTCCTATCTGTTCGCGATGGTGGCCGGCGATCTCGGCGTGATCACCGACAGCTTCACGACGATGTCGGGCCGCGAGGTCGAGCTGCGCATCTATTGCGAGCACGGCAAGGAAGGACGCTGCACCTATGCGATGGACGCGCTCAAGCGCTCCATGCGCTGGGACGAGACCGCCTTCGGCCGCGAATACGATCTCGACATCTTCATCATCGTCGCCGTGTCGGATTTCAACATGGGCGCGATGGAGAACAAGGGCCTCAACGTCTTCAACGACAAATATGTGCTGGCCGATCCCGACACCGCGACCGATGCGGATTATGCCAATGTCGAGGGCGTCATCGCGCATGAATATTTCCACAACTGGACCGGCAACCGCATCACCTGCCGCGACTGGTTCCAGCTCTGCCTGAAGGAAGGCCTGACCGTCTTCCGCGACCAGGAATTCTCCTCCGACATGCGCTCGCGTCCTGTGAAGCGCATCGCCGATGTGCGCACGCTGCAGGCGCGGCAGTTTCCCGAGGACGGCGGCCCGCTCGCCCATCCCGTCCGTCCCGAAATCTATCACGAAATCAGCAATTTCTACACGCCGACCGTGTATGAGAAGGGCGCGGAAGTCGTCCGCATGCTGAAGACGATCCTGGGGCCGGACGGCTTCAGGGCCGGCATGGATCTCTATTTCGACCGCCATGACGGCGACGCGGCGACGATCGAGGATTTCCTCGCCGCCTTTGCGGATGCGACCGGCGCCGATCTCGAGCAGTTCGCGCTCTGGTATGCGCAGGCGGGCACGCCGCAGATCGTGGCCAAGGGCCAGTATGATGCCAATGCGCGGGTCTACAAGCTGACGCTCGCGCAGAGCGTGCCGTCGACGCCGGGCCAACTCGTGAAGAAGCCGATGCACACGCCGATCCGCTTCGGCCTGATCGGCCCGAACGGCGCCGATATCGCCTTCGACGAGGTTTCGGGCGCGCGCGTCGAGGGCGATGTGCTGCATCTGACCGAGGCGAGCCAGACGGTGGTGTTCGGTGGTGTCGGCGCGCGCCCCGTGCCCTCGCTGCTGCGCGGTTTCTCCGCGCCGGTGCGGCTCGCGATCGACATTTCGGCGGAAGACCTGCTGTTCCAGGCGCGCACCGACAGCGACCCGTTCAACCGCTGGCAGGCGGTGCAGACGCTCGCCATGCGCAATCTGGTGACCGGTTCCGGCGATGTGGCGGCGGGGCGCAGCCCGACCGTCGAGCCGGCGCTGGTCGCGGCGCTTGAAGGCATATTGTCGGACGAGACACTCGAGCCGGCCTTCCGCGCCCAGACGCTGCAGATGCCGAGCGAAGCCGACGTCGCCCGCGAGATCGGCCATGATGTCGACCCGGACGCCATCGCGGCCGCGCGGAAGCGCTTGCGCCTGGCGGTCTGCGAAGGTCTCGGCAACACGCTCTTCGTCCGCTACGGCCTGCTGTCCGGCGGTGGCCAGTTCACGCCGGACGCCCGCAGCGCCGGGCGCCGGGCGCTCCGCAACACGCTGCTCGACCTGATGGTGGCCGGCGGCAGCCGTGCCGCGATCACGGCGGCGCTCGACCATTTCGAGACGGCCGACAACATGACGGACCGGCTCGGCGCATTGTCGACGCTCGCCCATGCCGCCCTGCCCGAGCGCCAGCGCGCGCTCGACGCGTTCCACGATCGCTACCGCGACGACCCGCTCGTGCTCGACAAGTGGCTGACGCTGGAAGCGAGCGTGCCTGCCGACGAGACGCTCGACCGCATCAAGCTGCTCCTGCACCATCCCTCGTTCGCCATCGGCAATCCGAACCGCGTCCGCGCGCTCGTCGGCAGCTTCGCCGGCGCCAACCAGACGCAGTTCAACCGCCCCGACGGCGCCGGATACGACTTCCTCGCCGATTTCGTGCTGGACCTCGACCGCCGCAATCCGCAGACCGCCGCGCGGCTGCTGGTGAGCTTCCGCTCCTGGCGCGCGCTGGAAGCCGGACGGCGCGCCCGCGCGGAGAATGCGCTGAAGCGGATCGCGGCCCGCGACGGGCTTTCGCCCGATACGCTCGACATCGTGACCCGCACGCTCGCCTGACGCGAAATGGCGGTTTCCGGGCGCTTTACGAAGCGCCCGGCCATGGTGGAAGATGACCTTTCCACATGGTTAACGGATATGATTAACGAAACCCTAATTCGTTCTGGACATCACGATTCGCCTCGATTCAAATGAGGGTGATTCGGGGTGTTGGCGTATCCCGATGACAGCGGACATCAGGGGGCCTATATGGCGCGGGCAGAATTGGCCAGTGCGTCTGCGAGTGAGCATTTGTCGATCGCCAAGCAGTTGTTTCGACGCAAGCAGACGATCAAGGGACATGCGAGGCTGATCGCTCAACCGGCTTACGAAAAGCTTGTCGCATCAGAGCCTATTCTTCGCAGATGCATACCCGTCCTGATCGTAATCTTCCTCGTCATCGTCGCCTTCTCGCGCGCCATTCATCTTTACGACGTGCGCGTCGAACGCGAGAACCAGGCGCGCGACATGATGAGCATGGTCGCGTCGCTGCTCGGCTATGCGCTGACGCAAGCGGAACCCGGCCTGCCGACCGATAATTTCGCGCTGGCCGCGCAGAGCGCGCTCGACAACACCCTGCCCGAGGGCGGCGCGGCAGACGGACGACGCATCTACGTCGCCGATACGACCGGGCGCGTCATCGCCACCGCGCCCCGCGCCAGCGGCGATGAGGGCCGCGACTTCAACGACCTGGTCTCGAATGCGCAGCCGCTGGTGATCTTCGGCGATCGCGCCGGCGTGCTGCAGGTGGCGCTCGAGGACGGCACCTCGGCCTTCGCCACGCTGCGCCATCTCGATGGCCGCCTCGGCTTCGTCGCCATCGTAACGCCCTTCCCCGCCGTCTACAGCGACTGGCGCGCCGACGTCTCGATGAACGTGTCGGTTTTCGTCGGCACGAGCGCGATCCTGCTCGTGATCCTCTATGGCTATTTCGCGCAATCCGCCCGTGCCTTGCAGGCGGACCGGATCTACCAGGAGACCTATGACCGCTTCGATACCGCGCTCCGCCGCGGCCGCTGCGGCCTTTGGGACTGGGATGTCGCGCGCGGCCGGCTGTTCTGGTCGAAATCCATGTTCGAGCTGGTCGAGCTTCCACCGCGCGACACGCTGCTCGGCTTCGGCGAGGTCAACCAGCTGGTCCACCCGGACGATGGCGACTTGATGGATCTGGTCGAGGCGCTCTATGAGGCGAACGAGACCACGGTCGACCGCATGTTCCGCATGCGCCGTGCGAATGGCGGTTTCGTCTGGCTGCGCATCCGCGTCGAGCTGGTCGATGCCGACACGCCGGAGCCTCATCTGATCGGCATCGCCGTCGACGTCTCCGAGCAGATGCGCCTCGCGGAAAGCTCCAAGACGGCGGATATCCGCCTGCGCGATGCGATCGAGACGATCTCCGAGGCCTTCGTGCTCTGGGATACCGAGAACCGCCTCGTCATGTGCAATTCGAAATACCAGCAATTGCACGGCATTCCGGATTCCGTCCTGCAGGCCGGCACGCCCTATGCCGAGATCATCGCGTCGGGCCGACAGCCCGTCGTGCGCTCGCAGGTTCCCACCGACGAACGGCCCGAGGCGGGCGCGCGCTCCTTCGAGGCGCAGTTGAACGACGGACGCTGGCTGCAGATCAACGAACGCCGCACCAAGGATGGCGGCTTCGTCTCGGTCGGCACCGACATCACGACGATCAAGCGCCATGAGGAAAAGCTGATCGACGGCGAGCGGCGGCTGATGGCGACGATCGCCGACCTGCGCCTGTCGCGCCAGAAGCTGGAGCAGCAGGCGCGCGAGATGGAAGACCTCGCCGGCAATTATTCGCGCGAGAAGGATCGTGCCGAGGCGGCGAACCGCGCCAAGTCGGAGTTCCTGGCCAATATCAGCCATGAGCTGCGCACGCCGCTCAACGCCATTATCGGCTTCTCCGAGATCATGCAGACGAGCCTGTTCGGCCCCCTCGGCTCGCCGAAATATGTCGAATATTGCCAGGACATCCACCAGAGCGGCAATTTCCTGCTGAACGTCATCAATGACGTGCTCGACATGGCGCGCATCGAGGCCGGCCGGCTGACGCTCGACAAGGAAAAGCTGGACCTCGACGAGATCATCGACGAGGCCAAGCGCGTGATGACGCCGGAGGCCGAGGCGCGCAGGCTGACGATCGAGACGGATGTGGAGGACGAGATCGGCCTCTATGCCGATCGCCGCGCCGTCAAGCAGATGGTGATCAACCTGCTCTCCAATGCGGTGAAATTCACGCCGGAGAACGGCCATATCAGCGTGCGGGCCCGGCGGATCGGATCGGCGCTGACGCTCTCGATCGAGGATAACGGCATCGGCATTCCGCAGGATGCTTTGCGCAAGCTCGGCCGGCCGTTCGAACAGGTGCAGAACCAGTTCACCAAGAGCCACAAGGGCTCGGGCCTCGGGCTGGCGATCACGCGGTCGCTGGCGGAGTTGCATGGCGGCGCGATGCGGATCCGCAGCCATGAGGGCAAGGGCACGATCGTCTCGATCCGCCTGCCGCTCGATCGCGCCGATACGCCCGTGCCGCCGACCGGCGCATCGGCCGGCGCGGCGCTCAGGCTCGGGGCTTCGGCGGAACCTTCCCGATAATCCGCTCGAACGACGCGCGCACGTCCTTCTCCGTCGCGCGAAGATGGGCGTCGAGAGTGGCGAAATCCGGCAGGTCGCCGGCGCGCGCGAGCAGGTCGAGCAGGCCGCGCGGCGCCTCTTTGGCCTCGAACGGCCCGACGACGCAAAGGCGCAGGATCTGCACCAGCCGCTGGTAGAGCCTGAGGCCGGGCAGCAGGATCTCTGCCTCGGGCGGCGGCAGCAGGCCGGCCTTGGCGGCGCTCGCCAGCACGACCTCCGTCTCGAAGCTCAGCAAGTCGGGATGGGTCGCGCCATGCACGAGCTGGAGATATTGGGCGATGAACTCGATATCGACCTGGCCGCCGGGCACCTGCTTGAGGTCCCAAGGACCCTCGGCCGTCTTCTCCGCCTGCAGCAGCGCGCGCATGTCGAGCACGTCGCGCGTCACCTTCTTGCGGTCATGCGGCGCCGTCAGCACGGCGCGCGCCTGGGCCGTCATCTCGGCGATCAGCGTCCTGTCGCCCGCGATCGGCCGCGCGCGGGTGAGTGCCATGTGCTCCCACGTCCATGCGGCCTTGGCCTGATATTCGGCGAAGGCGCGGATATGGGTCGCGAGCGGGCCGGCATTGCCGGAGGGACGCAGGCGGAAATCGACCTCGTAGAGTGATCCCTCCGCCGTGCGCGCCGAAATCGCGGTGATCAGGCGCTGCGTCAGCCGGGCGTAATACTGGCTGCCGGACAGCGGCCGCTCGCCATCGGACGAGACCGCGCTCTCGGCGAAATCATAGAGCAGGATCAGATCGAGATCGGAGGCCGCCGTCATCTCGCGGCCGCCGAGCTTGCCGAGCGCGACGAGCGCAACGCGCCCCTTCTTCATCCGGCCGTGAACGGTCTCGAATTCCTTGCGCACATGATCCAGCAGCACGGAAAGGAGCAGATCGGCCAGGTCGGCATAGGCAAAGCCCGCCGCCCGCGCGCCAACCGTTCCCGTGATCACGCGCACGCCGATCAGGAAGGCCTGTTCCTTGCCGAAGATACGGGCACGATCGAGCACTTCCTCCAGCGCCCTCGCCTCGCCGAGCGATGCATCGAGCCGCGCGGCGAGTATCTTGCGATCCGGCAGGCGGCCAAAGAAGGCCGGATCCAGCACGGCGTCGAGCACATGGGGCCGGGCGGTGACGATTTCGGCCAGCCGCGGCGCCGTGCCCATGATGGTGGCGAGGAGGTTCAGCAGCCCCGGATTGGAGCCGAGCAGCGCGAAGAGCTGCACGCCGGCCGGGAGCCGCGCGAGAAAGCGGTCGAACGCGTTGAAGGCGGCATCGGCATTGTCGGTCGTCGCCAGCGCCTCGAGAAGCGCCGGCGTGATCTCCGTCAGCCGTTCGCGCGCGGCCGCCGAGCGCATCGCGGGATAGCGGCCGAAATGCCAGCCGCGGATGGTGCGGCTGACCTCGCGCGGATTGGCATAGCCGAGGCCGGCGAGCGTCGCGACCGTCTCGGGGTCTTCGTCGTCGCCGGTGAAGACGAGACTGCCGAGCGTCGATGAGAGCGAAGGCGCCGCCTCGAAGAGGTGGGTATAGTGCTCGCGCACCATTTCGAGCGTCGCGACGAGCACCTTCGAGAAGGACTTTACCGTCTTCTCGCCCATCAGCCGGGCGATGACGTCGAGGCCCTCATCGCTATCGGGCAGCGTATGCGTCTGCTCGTCGGCGATCATCTGCAGGCGATGCTCGACCTGCCGCAGGAAGCGATAGCCATTGGCGAGATCGCGCTCGGCCTCCGGGGCGATCCAGCCCTTGCGCGCCAGCACCGTCAACATCTCCAGCGTGCGCCGGCCGCGAAGCTCGGGATCACGGCCGCCGGCGATCAATTGCTGGGTCTGGACGAAAAACTCGATCTCGCGGATGCCGCCACGCCCGAGCTTCACATTATGGCCGGCGACCGCGATCTGGTCATGGCCGCGATGTTCGTTGATCTGGCGCTTGATCGAGTGAATATCCGCAATCGCCGCGTAGTCGAGATATTTGCGCCAGATGAAGGGCGCGAGCTCGGCGAGGAAAGACTGGCCGGCTGCGAGATCACCGGCGACGGGCCAGGCCTTGATCAGCGCCGCGCGCTCCCAGTTCTGCCCGCGTCCTTCATAATATTGGAAGGCGGCGACGGTGGAGATCGCGACGGGCGTCGAGCCCGGATCGGGGCGCAGGCGCAGATCGGTGCGGAACACATAGCCGTCGCTGGTATATTCCTGCAGGATCCTGACCAGCCGCCGCGTCAGCTTGACGAAGAACGTGCCGATCTCGTCGCGATCGGCGACATCGGCCTTGTCGGGATCGAACAGGACAATCAGATCGATGTCGCTCGAATAATTGAGCTCGGCGGCGCCGAACTTGCCCATGCCGAGCAGGATCCAGCCGCAATCACGGGCCGGCTCATCGGGATGCGGCAGGCGGATCGTGCCGGCCGCATGCGCCTCGGCGAGCAGGAAAGCGACCGCGGCCGAGACCGCGACATCGGCGAAGCCGGTCAGCGCCGCCGTCACCTGTTCCACCGACCAGACGCCGCCGAGATCAGCAAGCGCGACCAGAAGCGCCACCTCGCGCCGCGCCCGCCTCAGGCCCGACATCAGATGGTCGAGATCGCCCGTCCGCCAGGAGGCGCCGACCGTCTCGCAGATTTCACGAAAGCGGAGATCGGGATCGGCAGCGAGGATCGCGAGCAGGCGGCCAAAATCCATGAAGGCCGTATCGCGCAGGAAGGGCGAGGCTTCGAAGACGGCGCCGAGGAAATCGGCGAGGACGGCGTCACGGCTGCGCAAATCGGCCCATTCGGCCCCGAAGCCGGCCAGATCGGCGGCTTCGGCGATATGCTGCAGCGACGCGCGCAGCAAAGGCGCGCGCGGCAGGCGGACCAGCGGGCGTATGGCGAGCGACAGCGCCGCGCCGGCCTCTGCCGCCTTCCGTTCCGTTTTTCCTGCCGCCATGGCTTCCTCCCTCAGTCGGAGGCCGGGAACCGCAGCGTCACAATCAATCCGGGTCCGGCATCACTGAGCGATATGGCACCATGGTGCAGCTTTGTCACGGCGTCGACCAGGCTGAGGCCGAGGCCGCTGCCCGGCTGCGAGCGGCTCTTTTCAAGCCGGACGAAGCGCTGCAGCACGCGTTCGCGGTCTTCGGCGGGAATGCCCGGGCCATTGTCGCGGACAGAGACGACGATTTCGTCGCCCTCGCGCCGCGCCGTGACGCCGACCGTGCCGTGGCCTTCGCGCTCATCGCCGCTCTTCACATATTTGATCGCATTGTCGAGCAGGTTGGCGAGCGCCTGGCTGATCAATTCGCGGCTGCCCGTCATAGGCAAGGGCTCCTCGAGCGAGAGCGCAAGGAAGACCTCGGCCTCCTCGGCGACCGGCTCGTAGAGTTCGGCGACCTCGGCGGCGATCGTCGCCATGTCGATCGGCCCCATGGCGCCGTCCGGCGACCCGGCCTCGATCCGCGCGATCATCAGCAGCGCGTTGAAGGTGCGGATGAGCTGGTCGGATTCCTCGATCGTCGCTTCGAGCGCCGCCTTGTAGGGTTCGGTCCGCTCGGGGCCTGCCAGCGTCGCCTCGACGCGGGTGCGCAGGCGCGTCAGCGGCGTCTTCAGATCATGGGCGATATTGTCGGAGACATCCTTGAGACCGTAGAGCAGATGCTCGATCCGGTCGAGCATGGCGTTCAGGCTCTGCGCCAGACGGTCGAATTCATCGCCCGTGCCCGTCACTTCGAGCCGGCCGGAGAGATCGCCCGCCATGATCTGACGGCTCGTCGCCGAGACGCTGTCGATCCGCTTCAGGACGCGGCGACTGACGAAGAACCAGGACAGGAGCGCAAGGCAGATCAGCAGCCCGAGCCCGAGCACCATGGCGCGCCCGACGACGGAGCGGATGCGCTCGATCTCGCTGATGTCGCGGCCGACCAGCATGCGCAGCCCATTGGGCAGCGGCAGCACCTGCACCATGGCGACATGGCGGCCCGTATCGGCCTCCAGCCGCTTATAGGGCACGGTCACGGGGTCGAGGCCCGAAAGCTTCAGCAGCGAAGGCGGAACCTCGGTCACGTTGCCGGCCACGACATGACCGTCGGAATCCGTGATCACATAGAGGCTCGCGCCCGGCGCCCGGCTTCGCTGCTCGATCGCGGCGACGATGCCGGTCAGCCCGTTGCGCAGGCCCTCATCGGCGAGAATGCCGATCTCGGCCTCGATCGAATCCTTCACCTGCTGGGTGAGGATCGCGTCGGTCTCGCGCGAGATCCAGCCGACGAAGACGACGGCGAATACCGAGAAGACGACGAAATACATCGCCGACAGCTTGAACGCGGTCGTGCGGACGACCTTACCGAGTGCCGTCACGGAGCCTGCATCCTGCTGTCGGGCTTGTCTCTTCACACATGATCGTCGGTTCTCGGTCGATTCGGCTCTATGGAGATGAGGCGGGGCTTGGGCTCTTCCTGATGCGACAGACGCGCGGCTCCAGTTTCGCGTCCCCCTCCACACGCCGCAACCATGCTCTTGATTGCGAGCCGCACCACCTCCCTGTCCCCCATCTAGCACCGCCGTGACATACGCGACCATTGCCGGATCATTACGGCCAGGAAAGGTCTCGCATGCCGCGCGGCAGGCGCTGTCCCCGAGGCAATTTCCGCGTTTGACAGCCGGGAGATTGTGTGGGAAATAATCCCACATGACCTGCAGACACGATTATCTCAGTCCGCCCGCGAGTTGGAAACGAGCCACCGGTCGCCCCACGCGCGTGGCTCGGACGGATGCTCCCGGGTGGGTTCCCCCGGGAGCATCCGTCTCTTTCCAGAGAGCGGCAAACAGGCTGAGGGATGGGCGGGTGTGGCGTGAACTGGTGGTCTATTCGGCCCTCTTCGGAGCCGCGGCGGCCCTCGGGCTGTCGCTCCTTCTGCCGGCGAACAGCACAACACCGTCAGCCGACATGGTCGAGCAACTTGTCCAGAGCACGCTCGATCAAAGCGCGTCCGACATCGAGGTCTCGCGCTGCGAGACCGTCGGCGATGCGGATGGCGTGCGCTGCGAGGTGATCTGGGACAGCCATCGCTATGGCGAATTGGTGATCAGGTCGTTGCTGCTTGAAAAGGCGGCCGGCGGCTGGCGCATTACCGAGAGCCACCCGATCTAGATAGTCTCGCGGGCTTGCGGGTGAGCGGGGCTCGAACCCGGGCGATGGTCTGCCACCAGCAGCAAAAGCCAAAAAGAAAAGGCCGCCCGATTGGCGGCCTTTGTTCGTTACTCGGCTGCTTCTGTTCGACCGGTATTACTGCGACGCCCGGACCATGTAGCCGGCGCCTCGCACGGTATGGACCAGCGGCTCGGCGAAGCCCTTGTCGACCTTGGAGCGCAGCCGCGAGATATGGACGTCGATCACATTGGTCTGCGGATCGAAGTGATAGTCCCAGACATTCTCGAGCAGCATGGTGCGGGTCACGACCTGGCCCGCATGCTTCATCAGATATTCGAGCAGGCGGAATTCGCGCGGCTGCAGCGGGATATTGGTCGCGGCGCGGCGCACCGTATGGCTCAGCCTGTCGAGCTCCAGATCGCCCACGCGCAGCACGGTTTCCGCCTCACCCGGCTTGCGCCGACGGGCCAGCACCTCGATGCGGGCGAGAAGCTCGGCGAAGGCATAGGGCTTGGCGAGGTAATCGTCGCCGCCGGCGCGCAGCCCCGTGACGCGGTCATCGACCTGGCCGAGCGCCGAGAGGATCAGAACGGGCGTATCGTCGCCCTTGGCGCGCGCCTCGGCGACCAGCGTCAGCCCGTCCTTCTTGGGCAGCATGCGGTCGACGATCATCACGTCATAGCCATTGGCATCGGCCAGGAACGCGCCCTCGTCGCCATCGGCGGCGTGGTCGGGCACATGGCCGGCCTCCTTCAGCGCCTTCAGCAGATAGGCGGCGGTTTCACGATCGTCTTCGACAAGCAGGATTCGCATGATCGAACGATAGCCGATTTTTGGGGGCGGGAAGCAGCCTTGCGCGGTCTTCCGACAGCAAAACGGCAGGCGGGCCGAACCCGCCTGCCGGTGTCGAGGGAAGCGGCGCGGAAAATTGCACGCGGCGGCTTCCGACGAAAGGGGGCGCCGATCGGAGAACGACCCCGACCGGCGCTTTGATCAGGCCTTGCCGAAGGGCAGTGCGACGAAGCGGGTCTGGTCGCCCGACTTCACACGCACCAGCACGGCCTTCATGCCAGCCTTCTTCGCATCGACGACTTCACGCTCGACATCGCCGGGACGCGAAACTTCACTGCCGCCGACCGCGAGGATCACGTCGCCTGCCTGGATGCCCTGCTCCGCGGCCGTCCCGTTCGGGTCGACATCGGAAACCACGACGCCCTTGTCGTCAGGCGAGCGGGAGAGCGAGAGGCCGAGATCGGCAACCGAGGCCGGCTTCACGTCTTCCTGGGCCGCAGCCTGCTTCTGCTCGCCGGGCAGCTTGCCGAGCTTGACATCGACGGTCTCCGGCTTGCCGTTCCGCCAGATACCCAGCTTCACCGTGGAGTTCGGCGAATAGCCGGCGATGATCTGGGCGAGGTTGCGGGCATCATCGACCGTCTTGCCATCGACCGTCAGGATCGCGTCACCCGACTTGATGCCGGCGCTGAGTGCCGGGCTGCCATCCTGCGGCTCGGCGACGAGCGCGCCCTTGGCTTCCTTCAGGTTGAGGCTGTCGGCCAGTTCCGGGGTGATCGGCTGGATCTGGACGCCGAGCCAGCCACGGACGACCTCGCCATGATCCTTCAGGTCGGCGATGACGCGCTGCGCCGTCGCGGCCGGAATATCGAAGGCGATGCCGACGCTGCCGCCCGACGGCGAGTAGATGGCCGTGTTGATGCCGATCACCTGGCCGTTCAGGTTGAAGGTCGGGCCGCCGGAATTGCCCTTGTTCACCGAAGCGTCGATCTGGATGAAGTCGTCATAGGGACCAGCGCCGATCTCGCGGCCGAGCGCCGAGACGATACCCGCCGTCACCGTGCCGCCGAGGCCGAACGGATTGCCGACCGCCACGACCCATTCACCGACGCGCGTCTCGCCCGGGGCGAACTCGACATAGGTGAACTTCTCCTTGGCGTCGACCTTCAGCAAAGCGAGGTCGGTCTTCGGATCGGTGCCGATCAGGCGCGCCGTATATTCCTTGCCGGCCGAATCGGTGATCGTGAAGTCGCTGGCGCCGTCGACGACGTGATTGTTCGTCACGACATAGCCGTCCTCGGAGATGAAGAAGCCCGAGCCGAGCGCAACCGACTTGTGCATCTGCGGCTTGCGCTGACCGTTCGGGCCGTTCTGGCCATTGCGCTGCTGATCCTGGAACTGCTTGAAGAAGCGCTCCATCGGCGAGCCGGGCGGGAACTGGCCGGGGTTGGGGAACGAGAAGCCGTTGCCGTCGCCTTCATCGGAAACGTCGTCGGCGACGTCGGCCTTGACGCGGACGCTCACGACCGCGGGCTTCACCTTGTCGACGAGGTCGGCAAAGCTCGGCATCTGCGTGGTCGGCTGGATGCGCACGGCATCGGCATAGGCCGGGCTGCGGCTTCCGACGACCGCCTGTCCGGCGAGACCGCCAACGACCACGGCCACGGCGGCAGTGCCGAGCAGGGCGTGATTGCGGAAGCGGGTCAGCAGGGAGGTCTTCTTCGGAGCGGAATTCTGTTCGGTCATCGCTATCTCCACCAGGAATTTCATTGAGGGGGCCACGCCGGTGTGGGGCACCTCATGACGATGAAGATGGGGCCGCGCACCTTACTGCGCCCTGTCACCCGCATGAATTGTTGGTAATGTTGCGAAATGTTTCCGAAGATTAGCGGTCGCGCGCCAGCAGCGCCTCGATGCGCGCTTCCTCGTCCGCCGAGAGCGCTGTCGGGTCCGTCGAACGCCGCCGGCGCATGACACCGAAGGCCAGGATGCCACCGATCAGGAGCACGACCACCGGCGTCGCCCAGAGCAGCGCCGTGTGCCAGGCGAAGGCGGGCTTCAGCAGCACATATTCGCCGTAGCGGTCGACCAGGAACGCCTTCACGGCGGCGTCGCTGTCGCCCTTCGTCAGCCGCTCGCGGATCAGGATGCGCAGGTCACGCGCAATGGTCGCGTCCGATTCGTCGATCGACTGGCTCTGGCAGATCAGGCAGCGCAGTTCTTCCGACAGCGCGCGGGCGCGGCTTTCGAGCACGGGATCCTTCAGCATCTCGTCCGGCTGCACCGCAAGCGCGGGCGTGAGCGCCAGGACGAGAAGCAGGAAAAGCGCCGTGATCCGCCGCATGGCGCTACTCCGCCGGCACGGCGGTGGCGGGCGCGGCGCGGCGGGCGGGCTTCGGCGCCCCGACGCGCAGGCGGCGATCCGAGAGCGAGAGCGCGGCGCCGCCGGCCATGACCATGGCGCCGAGCCAGATCAGCGTGATCAGCGTCTTCCAGTAGATGCGAACCGTGGTGGCACCATCCGCGCCGATATCGCCGAGCGAAACATAGAGCTGCGAGAAGCCGAAGGTCTTGATCGAGGCTTCCGTGGTGGGCGTGTTCTGGACGGTGTAGAGGCGCTTTTCCGGTTCGAGCGTCGTGACGACCGCGCCGCCCTGGCGCAGCGTGAAGCGCACAGCCGTGCCGCGATAGGTGCCACCGGAGACCGGCAGGAAGCCATCCATGGTGAGCGTGCGCGACCCGATCGTCACCGTGTCACCGGGCTTCATGGTCGTGATGATCTCGGTGTTCCAGGCCGTCGAGGCGATGATGCCCAGCAGCGTTACGCCGAGCCCGAAATGCGCCACCGCCGTGCCCCAGGCCGAACGCGGCAGGCCGACGCCGCGCCGCCAGCTCTCCATGAGCGGGGCGCGGAAGAGCTTGATGCGGAACGCGATTTCCGATGCCGCGCCGACCATCAGCCAGACGGCGAGCGCAAGGCCCAGCAGCGACATGGCGGCCGAGAAGCCCATGAGCGCGAGGCCGATCACCACCACCAGCACGGCCGCGCCGAAGGCGAAGAGCAGCCGCTCGCCGACCGCGATGATGTCGCCGCGCTTCCAGGCGAGGAACGGCCCGAACGGCACCGCGATCAGGAGCGGCACCATCAGCGGGCCGAAGGTCATGTTGAAGAACGGCGCGCCGACGGAGATCTTCTCGCCGGTCAGCGCCTCGAGCGCGAGCGGATAGAGCGTGCCGACCAGCACGGTCGCGCAGGCGGCCGTCAGCATCAGATTGTTGAAGACGAGCGCGCCCTCACGGCTGATCGGCGCGAAGAGCCCCCCTTGCGACAGCGTCCCGGCGCGGAGCGCGAAGAGCGCGAGGCCGCCACCGATGAAGAGGCACAATATGCAGAGGATGAAGATGCCGCGCGTCGGATCGGTCGCAAAGGCATGGACCGAGGTCAGCACGCCCGAGCGCACCAGGAAGGTGCCGAGCAGCGAGAGCGAGAAGGTCAGGATCGCGAGCAGGATCGTCCAGATCTTCAGCGCCTCGCGCTTCTCCATGACGATCGCCGAATGGAGCAGCGCGGTCGCGGCGAGCCAGGGCATGAAGCTCGCATTCTCGACCGGATCCCAGAACCACCAGCCGCCCCAGCCGAGCTCGTAATAGGCCCAGTAGGAGCCCATCGCGATGCCGAGCGTCAGGAACAGCCAGGCCGTCAGCGTCCAGGGCCGCACCCAGCGCGCCCATGCGGCGTCGATGCGCCCGTCGATCAGCGCTGCGATGGCGAAGGCGAACGAGATCGAGCAGCCGACATAGCCCAGATAGAGCAGCGGCGGATGGACCGCGAGGCCGATATCCTGCAGCACCGGATTGAGGTCGTTGCCCTCAACCGGCGGGTTCAGCAGGCGGATGAACGGGTTGGAGGTCGCGAGGATGAAGGTGAGGAAGGCGACGCCGATCCAGGCCTGCACCGAGAGGACCAGCGCCTTCAGCTTGAGCGGCAGATTGTTGCCGAACAGCGCCACCAGCGCGCCGAACAGCGCCAGGATCAGCACCCAGAGGAGCATCGAGCCCTCATGGTTCCCCCAGACGCCGGTGATCTTGTAGAGGAGCGGCTTCAGCGAATGGGAGTTCTCGACCACGTTGAGGACAGAGAAATCCGAGACCAGATAGGCGTGGGTCAGCGCGGCGAAGGAGAAGGCGACAAAGACGAACTGCATGATCGTCGTCGAGGGCGCGATCGCCATCAACCGCTCGTCGCCCCTGAGCGCGCCATAGAAGGGCAAAGTTCCGCCGGCGATCGCCAGCGCCAGGGCCAGCACCAGCGCGTAATGTCCGAGTTCGACGATCATCGTGCCACCGCCCTCATCGTGTCACGGCCTTGGGTGCCGGGCCTTCGGCCGACGCCTCCGGGCGCCACTCGCCGCTCTTCTTCAGCGCCTCGACCACTTCCTTCGGCATGTAGGTCTCGTCATGCTTGGCGAGGATCGTATCGGCCTCGAACACGCCGGCGGGACTCACCGTGCCCTCGGCCACGACGCCCTGCCCTTCGCGGAAGAGGTCCGGCAGGATGCCGACATAATGGATCGGAACCGCCGCCTTGCCATCCGTCACGGCGAAGCGGACCACGCCGCCATCCTCCTTGGCAAGACTGCCCGTCTCGACGAGGCCGCCGAGGCGAAGCCTGCGATCGGGGGATGGCGGATTGGCGGCGATCTCGGAGGGGGTCGCGAAGAAGGCGATGCCGTCGGAGAGCGCATAGAGAATGAGGCCGACGGCGCTCGCCAGAACGAGGCCTGCCAGTCCGATCAGGGTGAGGCGGCGCTGCTTGCGCGTCATGACCAAAAGGCCGTCAGCTGCGGCCGGGCGTCATCGGCGGGTCGAGCTCGATCGGTCAATTGCTGGTGATCCCGTTCTCACGCGCTGCACTTTCGACCGCCGCCAGAAGCGCCGGCTTGTCGGCCAGCGCGGTGCGGGCACGCGAAAGCGCGCTCGCCGCATCCTGCGGCCGGCCCAGCACAATATAGGCGCGGAAAAGCCGCGCCCAGCCCTCCGCATCATCCGGCGCCTGGTCGAGTCGTGCCGCGAGGCCGGCGACCATGCCCTCGATCATCTGCTGGCGCTGTTCCGGGGTCTGGCTGGCGCTCGCCGCCACATCGGCCGCCGTCGGACCGGGCGCGGCCGCTGCTGCTGGTGGCGCGGCGGGAACAGGCTGGCCTTGCAGCGTCGCCAATTGCGCACGCGCCGTCGGCAGCCAGGCGGCATCGGCCGGCGCGGCGGCGATCAAGGCGTTCCAGGCGACGATCGCCTTCTCCTTGTCGCCCGACTGGCCGAGCGCCATCGCGACATAAAACCGCGCGCGGATATTGGCCGGGTCCTGCGCCAGCGCTCGCTCGAAGGCGGCGCGCGCATCGGCCGTCACCATGTCGCCATGCGCCCGCGTCAGCGCCTCGCCATAGAGCGCGTCACGGTCGGCGGTCTGGCCCAGAAGGCGGCGGGAATTGTCGAAGGCCCGCGCCGCATCGTCGAAACGGCCGAGGCGCATGTAGATCGGGCCGATCACCTCCCAGCCCCTGCCGTCCTCCGGCTCGGCGGCTAGGTGCTCCTCGACCCGGCGCACGAGATCCTGGACCTCGTCCTGCGGCGACTGGCCGGCGCGACTGGCGATCGGCTGATCGACCAGGAGGGGCGACCCGACGGCGAGGTATGTTCCAATGGCGATGAGGGGAAGGCCGATGATCGCCGCGCCGATGGCGATGACGCGCCCACGCCGCGTTGCGACGGAGGCTTTCCCGGCATCGGCGTCGCTCTTCAGCAGGCGCCGCGCGATCTCGACCCGCGCCGCCTCGGCTTCCGCCGGCCCGATGATGCCGCGCTCGCGATCACGCGCCAGCTCGTCGAGCTGGTCGCGATAGATCGAGGCAGCCTCGCTGCCCGCGGCATGCTCGCGCGCCGGCCTGCCCAGAGGAACGAGCACGGCGAGCGAGGCGGCCGCGGTCAGGGCGGCCAAGGCGATCCAGAACAGCATCAATTGTTTCCCGAGCCGGTTCTAGCGGTTCGGGAAAGCCTTGGCATCCCGCATTCTGTCGCGGAAGGCGATCAGTTGACCGGACGCCAGGTGCCGTCGGGCTGGCGGCACGCCGTGCCACGAGCCGTCTGCGGCCGGCCGTCGATCCAGATCTCGTGGGTGTAGTCACGGCATTCGTAGGAATTCACGCGGTAGCGCGGGCCGGGCGTGACCTCGCCGCGATTGCCCTGCGACGACCAGTCGACCGGCGCGCCGGGGCGGCCATATTCGAGTGCCTGGAATTCCGCGGCCTGGGCGCGCTGCTGCGACTGGGCGTCCATGCTCACACCGATCGCATTGCCGATCAGGCCGCCGACGAGGCCGCCGGCGATCGTCGCCGCGACCTTGCCCGAGCCCGAGCCGAACTGGTTGCCGACCAGAGCGCCGACGGCCGAGCCACCGACAATGCCCATCTGCTGATTGGTCGGCGTCTGGCAGCCCGCCAGGGCAAGACCGGTGATCCCGATAACGACGAAGCTAGCGAACCGCATGGTACCTCTCGATTTTTGGCCTCGGTATCCGAGGGCTCAACATAATTGCGCGATGCAACAACACAGTGGCGGAAATTGGGTTGCGCCCTGCCCGACGCATGATTTGCCGCCACGAATGACCGAAACAGAGGTCTTCGCGATTCCACCGGCCGTTTCAAGCGCCCTGTACGCATATCAGACCATCGGCAGGCGAAGCTCCGCCCGCAAGCCTCCGAGCGGGGCGCGGGCCATGGTGAGCGCGCCGCCATAGAGCCCGGCGAGTTCCGTCACGATCGAGAGGCCGAGGCCCGAGCCCGGCTTGCTCTCGTCGAGCCGCTTGCCGCGCCGCGTCGCCTCCTTCATCTCGTCTTCCGTCAGGCCGGGACCGTCATCGTCGATCAGGATCGTGAAGGCGCCATCCGGGCCGGCGCCCGCGATGACCTCGATCCGCACCGCGCTCTTCGCCCATTTGCAGGCATTGTCGACGAGATTGCCGACCATCTCCTCCAGATCCTGCTGCTCGCCACGGAAGCGTATATCGGGCGGCATGGCCAGATCGATCTCGAGATCGCGGTCGCCATGGATGCGCCGCATCGCGCGGGCGAGTCGGGCCAGCACGGGCTCGACCTCGGTAATCGCGCCGATCACCTTCGACCGGGCGGCGATGCGGGCGCGGTCGAGATGATGGTTGATCTGCGTGCGCATGATCTCGGCCTGCTCGCCCACCTTGTCGGCGAGCGGCCCCCGGCCCGAGCGCGCCTCGTTGGTGATGACGCTGAGCGGGGTCTTCAATGCGTGGGCGAGATTGCCGACATGGGTGCGCGAGCGCTCGATGATTTCCTGGTTCGAATCCATCAGCGCGTTCAATTCGGCGACGAGCGGCTGCAATTCGGCCGGCAGCGGCCCCTCGAAGCGTTGTTCGCGGCCGCTCCGAAGCTCGGCGAGGCCGTGGCGCAACTGGTCGAGCGGGCGCAGGCCCCAGCGGATCTGAAACGCCGTCGCCGCGACGAGGCCGATGCCGAAGATCGCCAATGTCAGCGCCACAGTGGCCTGGAAAGCGCGGATCTCCTTTTCGAGATCGCTGACATTGCCGGCGATCAGCACGTCATAGCGGTGATCGGCGTCGAAGGTGATGGTGCGCTGGAGCACGCGCAGCTGCTGGCCGTCCGGGCCGGTCATGGCGGCCGATATCATGCCGTCGACGGTGGTGTGCTTGGTCGCGCTGGCGAGATCGAGCGTATCGGTCGCGAGCGAGCGCGAGGCGAGCAGCACCGGCCCACCCGCCTGACGCACCTGCCAGTACCAGCCCGAATAGATCAGCTCGAAGCGCTGTTCGCCGAGATTGCCGGGGTCGCCGAGCTGGCCGGGGGTCTGCGCGGCGAGATTGCCGACCAGCGTCTTCAGATAGACGTTGAGGCGCTCGTCGAAGGCGCGCTCGACCGTGTCGCGATAGAGCGAGGTCAGGATCACGCCCGCCACCAGAAGGGCGACGGCCGCCCAGGCCGACGCACCGGCGATCAGGCGGAAGGCGAGCGAATTGAAACGCATCAGCTCCCGCCCGGCGTGACGATCCGGTAGCCGAGGCCGCGCACCGTATCGATGATATCGGGCGAGACCTTCTTGCGCAGGCGGCCGACAAAGACCTCGATCGTGTTGGAATCGCGGTCGAAATCCTGGTCGTAGAGATGCTCGATCAGCTCCGTCCGCGACACGACGCGGTCGCGGTGGTGCATCAGATATTCGAGCACCTTGTATTCATGCGATGTCAGCTTGACCGGATTGCCGTCGACGGTGACGCGGCCCGATTTGGTGTCGATGCGGACGGGGCCACATTCGATCTCGTTGGTGGCGTGGCCCGCCGCGCGGCGCACGAGCGCACGAATGCGCGCCAGGACCTCCTCGATGTGGAAGGGCTTGGCGACATAATCGTCGGCGCCGGCGTCGATGCCCTGCACCTTGTCGCTCCAGCGGTCGCGCGCGGTGAGGATGAGCACCGGCATCTTGCGGCCGTCGCGGCGCCAGGCCTCCAGCACGCTGATGCCGTCCATGCGCGGCAGGCCGATATCGAGCACGACGGCATCGTAGGGCTCGGTATCGCCGAGAAAATGGCCTTCCTCGCCGTCCTTGGCCGAATCGACGACATAGCCGGCCGATTTCAGGGCATCGGAAAGCTGACGGTTGAGATCGGGATCGTCTTCGACGACCAGAATGCGCATGAGTTAATTCCCGGAAATGGCGCCGCTTCGCGCATCGACCTGAAGGCGCTTTACGCCGCCATCATGGCCGAGCACGCTCACGACATAGACGAGACCGCCGCCGGCCCGGCAGAGCTGGGCCGAAACGACCTCTCCCGGAATCCCGCCGCGAATCTGGCTCAATGAAACGGCTTCACCACTCTGGACCGCCTGCCGCGCCTCGCCCTGCGAGAGGCAGCCCTGCGCCCGTGCCGTGTCGATGCCGCCCAGTCCGGCGAGGACCAGGGCGGTTGCGAGCGACAGGATCGTGGTGAAGTGCTTCGACATGCCCCCGTCTTAGCCATCCCCGAATGAACGCCGACTGAATGGGTATCGCGTCGGCGCGCGCGAGACAATCGCTACGGCAGGTGATCGCGAGACCGGTTACGCGGAGCCGAGCGGCGCCCTGGCGACCCAGCGGCCATAAAGCGCCAGCCCCGCGCCGATCAGCGTGCCGGCGGCCGTGGCGATCTCGCCGATCGCCGCCTGCTCGCCGGCATCCACGGCATGGCCGAGCAGGAGGCCGAGCAGCGGCGCGAAGGCCGCGATGATCGCGCCCCATGTCACGCGCGAGGCGTACCAGGGTTCGCCATTGACCGCATGCAGCACGGCCGGATCGCGCGTCACCTCGGCGACGATCGCCTTGGCCACCTCCGGCGCCGCCTGCGCCGTCAGCGGATTATCGTTGCGATCGGCGACGCGGTCGACAGCGCCGGATACGGCGCCGAGCAGGATATCGAGGGCATTCAGCTTCGCCATGGTCAGTCCTTCCTTCTTGCGTTGAACAGGGAGCGGAGATCGTCGCGATAGCGCCAGCCCGTGATCGCGAGCGCGACCAGCGCCACGGCGCCTGCGACGAGCGCCAGAACGAGGAGCGGGCTTGCGAGCACCGGACCGGCAGGCACCGGATCGGGCAGACCTGCCGAAGGCTGCAGCATCCCTTCGGCCACGACCGGCGCCGCGCCCGCCACGGCACCGCCGAGCGCGATGGTGGCGAGCCGGTTGCGGGCGGCGAGCGCCCGCGCGATGGCGGCCCGCGTCGCGCGGCCGGCGAGACCATCGACCGTCAGATCCGGATGAGCGCGCTGGAACCGACGCACCGCCGCCTCGGTCGCAGCCCCGAAGACGCCGTCGGCAGCGCCCTCCAGCAGGCCGAGCCGGATCAGATCCTGCTGCAGGGCGCGGACGGCTTCGCCCGTCTGACCATGGGCCAGCGCGGCCGGCGCCGCATCGGCCGCATAATGGCCGTTGACGATCAGGTCCGCCTCGCGCTCCCGGCGCCGGCGGAGCCCCTCGACCGTTCGTCCACCGGCCTTGCTCCACGCCATCAGGCGGCTGCGTACCGCCGCCCCATCGCCGCGCCGCCAGGCCTCGACCCAGCCCGCCCGCGCGATCGCGCCGGTGTTGAAGTGAAACGACATGCCGCCGTCAAAGGCCGCCGCGCTCGCGCCGGGCATCGCCTCGTCGACTGCGGGCTCGTAGTTTTTCTGAAGCGCCAGCGCCAGCAGCCGTGCGCTTTCCTCGCGGCTGATCACCATGCCGGCCACGGGCACCACCACGCCCGAGGCGCGGGTCAGCCCGACGCCGATCGTCCAGACGCCCGCAATATCGCGATAGGCGCGCAGCACCTCGCCTTCTTCAGCCACGAGCTGTCTCAGCCCGGCCGCACTCGTCCGTGCCATTCCGGCCTCCTTCGATCGATGTTGAAGTCGTTCGCCCGTGACCATGATTTCGCCACGGCTTCGCCGATATCGCGGTGCAGCGTGATCGTGCCGGGGGGCAGTGAGAGGCGCTTCATGTTGAAAGCAGTCATCGTAGCCGCGATTGGCGGCATCCTGTCGGGCCACTCCGTCCGCAATGGCTGGCGGGCCCTGTTCCTGATCATGGCGTTGATCCTCACCGAGACCGGTGTGGAGGCCGCCCGTCACCACCTGCCGCCCGAAACGGATGTCGGCGTGTTTGCGATGCTGGATACGGTCGGCTCCTTCGCCATGCTGGTCGGCGGCGCCCTCGCTGTGTGATCCCGAAGGGACACGGAACCAATTGCGGGCGAGCGGGTTGGTCTTTCGAGGCGCCCCGGCGTCTCGATCCGGTTAGTGACCGGAGAGCCCGCCGACCCCCCGACGGCGGGCTCATCTTTTTCTGAGCCTCAGAAGCTCAGGATCGAAGCGCTCACGCCGACCTGATAACCCTGTCCGGGCCCCGATGCGTGATGGCGCGTGCGGATGGTCGACTGGCCGTCCGCGACCAGCGTCAGCGTCGAGCCGGATGACGCCGTGCTCTCCAGCCAGAATATGGTCGTGTCCTGCGTGTTGAAATCGCAGGACGGTCCGATTCCGCCGAGCGAGACGTCGCTATGGCTGTCGCGCGCGCGGGTGCCGACGCACCAGAGCCGCGAGGCGCCGATCGAGACGACGTTCGGGCCGAAATTGCCGAAATAGAGCCCGCCAATATCGATGCCGACAAGGCCGTCATGGCCCGTCAGTCCATTGTTCGATGCACCGCTATAGCGGCCATTATTGCGCCCGATGCAATCGACCGAGAGATGGAACAAAGCCGGCGTCCCGCCGAGCGACCAATGCAGGTTGAAGCCGTCCTTGGCGGCTGCGGCGGCCGTGCAGCGGATGAAGGCGACGAGGCCGGTCGTGTCGAGAATGCGGAAGCCGTCAAAGGGATTGGACGGCCCGCCCGCATATTTCGCCGAGCAATCGACGAAGATCAGGTCGCGCGTCGCCGCATCATGAACGAAGACGCCGCCATTCGAACCGCCCTCGAAATCGAAGCCGCGCAGATAGACCGACTTGGCCGTACCATCGAGCGCGAAGCTGTCGACCACGAGGAGCACGCGCGTATTGGCGTTGGTGGGCGCGAGTCCGTCGGCGCGATGCACATAGAGGCTGGAACCGACCACCACCCAACTCCCCGCCGTCGCATGGCAGGCCGCCGGATCGGCGACCTTCCTCAACTCGTCCCGGTCGCCGTCGGCCGTGTTGGCGAGAAGGTCGAGCACGAAGGTGACATTGCCGCGCGCGGCGACATAGCAGTTCGGATAGGTCGGGTCGGGCGTGGCCGGCCAGACCAGATCATTGCCGGACCATGAGGTGACCCGGCCGCCCTCGGCGAGATAGGCCACGGGCTGCGTCGGGATCACCATGGTGCCGTTATTGGTGAAATTATTGGCGCGCGGATAGGTGCCGCTCTTCACGCGGACCTGGAACGGCACGCCACCCGCATTGCCGAGTTGCGTCGCCTTGTGGATCGACCTGAGCGGAGCACCGGCGCTCGTGCCGGCATTGGCGTCGTTGCCGGTCGCGATGTCGACATAATAGGCCGGCCCGGCAAGGGCTGCGCCCGCGCGCGATTCCGGGTCGAAATCGGTCGCGAACCGGCCGCCGCGCCGGGTGATCGCCAGCGGATAGGTCGAAAACGGAAACGGAAATCCGTCCGGCGGCGTGATCCGCCGCACGGCCTGCCCGTCTCCCGCAATCTTGATCGCCGCCGTTTCCATCAAACCCATCCGATGAGCGTCGCCGTCGTCCCCGTCGCCAGCACGCGCACCGCCCGCAGGGGCAGGACGTCGCCAGCATAGCGGGTATAAGCAATATCGGCGCCGGTCTCGTCGCGCAGCACGGCAATGCCGGCCGTCTGGAAGACGAGCGCGCGCGGGCGGATCGGCAAATCGACCGTATCCGAGGGCGTGATGGCGAAATGGCGTGTCGCCGGCCCCGTCTGGCCCGACGCCGCCCCGGCAAAGGGATCGACCATGTCTGTTGCTCCGCGTTGGAATGTTTCGGGAAATCGGCCCGCAGGGCGAGCCTGCGGCTAGACTACGGTCCAGCCGGCCGGCTTCAGCACGACGAGTTGGTTGATCGCCCGGTCATAGGCGAGCCAACCCGTCTCGGGCGTCGCGAACCACCAGGCGCCGTCATTGAAGACCGCGAGCTGGCCGCCCGCGCCCGCCCAGGCGCCCGTCGGCGTGGTGCCGAGCAGATAGCGGGCGCCCTCGGCGGGCGCGCCGGGCGGCGTGGTGGCGCCGCGCGCCTCGACCGCGAGCTGCACGATGCCGTCCAGCCGCTTCAGCGCTTCATTATGCGTCACATGCTTCTGCGCCTGCGCCGCCGCCAGGAAGGGCAGCGCCAGATGCGGCGTCTCGAGGTCAGCCATGGATCGTGATCTCCGTTGCAAGGCCGGGCCCGGCCGTGGCGCTCATTTGCGCGACGCGGGCGATGAAGGTTGCGCCGGGGGCACTCAGCACCGCCGCGAGCGTTGAGGCCGACAGGCCGAGCGCCGGGCTTTCGACGGTGTAGGTCGCGCGCAGCGTCGTGCCCTCGAGGAGCTCGACCCGATAGGCCTCGCTCGCTTCGCCGAGCGGCACCTCGACCTGATCCCAGCCATCGCCGCCGATCCGCGTCTGGCGGATCCAGGAGAGCGCCACCGCCCCGGCCGCATCGCGCACGCCCTTCAGATGCACCGGCGGCAGGCAGATGAGCGCCCGTCCCGCCACCACGATATCGCGCTCGGCGAAGCGGTCGGGATCGAAGGCGATGGCGAGCGGACCGGCGCGCAGCGTGCGGGTAAGCCCGATCTCCGACGGGTCGAGATCGATCAGCGGCGTCGCCGCGTCGATCTTCATAAAGCGCGCGCCGGCGGCATGCCCCATGGCCGCCCGGTCGCTCGTGCCGCCCTGCCCGCGCAGCAGGCCGGAAAGCCGCCAGAGCCGGCTCCCGACCAGTTCGGCGCGGCGATACTGGATCAGCTCGAAACCCGCCGCCTCGCTGCCGATCGCGGCGATGTTGCCACCATTCAGCACCGATTCGATGGGCAGCGACGCCAGCGAACCGGCCGGCAGCGTCACCTCGATCACCGTCGCCTCGTCGAAGCGCGCGATCGGCCCCGGCGGAACGGAGGCTGCGATCATGCCCATCGTCGCCGCCCGCGCCACCGACTGCCGCAGCGAAAAGCCCGCACCGGCCGAGCCGATCGAGAGCCCGAGCGGCCCGTTCCATGGCTCGGCGAAGAGCGCGATCCGCGCCGCCGCGCCGCTTTCGGCGCCGGAGAGCGTGGGCAAGTCCATCACCACCATATCGGGCGGGCCGGGATCGCCGACCCAGTCCGGCGGCTGGCCCGTGCCAGCGGCGGCCGGCGCCGACGAGGTCGCGGGATCGATCGTCCGCGCCTCGATCCGCCGCACCAGTTCATCCTCGATCCGCGTCACGAGCAGCTTCACGCTGCCGCCCGGGCGGTCGAGGCGGATGATGTCGGCCGCCTCGATATCGAGCCGATGGCCGGTGAGCGCGAAGGAATAGGTCTCGCGACCGTCCCAGAGATCCTGCAGCCGGCCATCGGCCAGCGTCGTCGCGATGCCGTCATCGGTTACGATCGCGCTGGAGAGGCGCGCCTGCCGTCGGCTCGCCGTTTCGAGCCGGCGCGAGGCGACCTCGCGGGTTCGATAATCCGAAAGCCCGTCGATGAAGCCGAAAGCGAACTCGCCCGGCAGCTCCGTCTCCTGCGCGCGGCGGATAGTGACGAGCGGCCGCGCGCCATCCTCGGCGAGATCGTCGGTGCCGATCACCGCCTTCGGCAGGCCGCGCCGCACGAAGCGGATGCGATCGCCTGATTCCGCGACGAGGAAGCCGAGCGCATCGGCGAGTTCGGCGAGCGCGTCGCGGGCCGAGCCGGTACGGCCGATGACGAAGCCGTCGACCATGCCGTCGAGATCGTGCACCGCAATATTGTCGATGCCATGATCACGCAGGATGCGCTCCACGAGACGGATCACCGGCACGGCGGAGAGGCGGCCGTTCAGCCAATGGCCCGTCTGCCAGTTGCCGCCATCCGACCAGAGATCGTCGCGATGGGGAAAGGCCGGATAGGGCCGCGCATCCCAGGACCAGACATGGGTGCGCGCCGTATCGACCATCCGCCCGCCATAGAGCGGGGAGAGCGGATTATGCGCCGGATCGTCCCAATAGCCGAGCACGGCCGTCAGGAAACGCTCCTGCATCAGCGCGTCGCGGCCGCCATTCGAATAATGCGGCAGCCGCGCGCCGCCGACCTTGGGATCGGGGAAGACATTGGGCTCGTTGGCGCCCTTGTCGATCGCCGGACAGCCGATCTCGGTGAACCAGACCGGCTTGCCTTCGGGCACCCAGCCCGTGGCCGTCGCGCTTTCGACGCCGCCCGGCCGGTCGAAATGCGGCTCGCTCCACCAGGATTTCAGATCCTTGTAGCGGAATACCCAGGGCTTGCCGTGTGCACCGTCGCTGATCGGCGAACGCAGCTGCGCAAGTCGGTCGGCATCGCTCGCATAATACCAGTCGAACCCCTCGCCGGCCGCGATATTGGCGCCGAGATAGGCCGCGTCATGGCCGCTTTCGCCGATCGCGGCATCCCGATGCGTATCGCCGTCGCGCCAGTCGGAGAGCGGCACATAGCTGTCGATGGCGACCGCGTCGATCGCGGCATCGCTCCAGAGCGGATCGAGATGGAAATGCACGTCGCCGCTGCCATCGGCGGGCTGATGGCCGAAATATTCGCTCCAGTCGGCGGCATAGCTGATCTTGGTCGCAGGCCCGAGGATCGCTCGGCAATCGGCCGCGAGCGCCTTCAGGGCCGCGACGAAGGGATAGGTTCCGCCGGCCGAGCGCAAAGTGGTGAGGCCGCGCAGTTCCGAGCCGATCAGGAAGGCTTCGACGCCGCCGGCCGCGACACAGAGATGGGCGGCATGCAGCACCATGCGCCGATAGGACCATTCGAGGGGCCCGAAATAATGCACCGCGCCGCCGGAGACGACGAAATCCGTCCGCGCCGCCGTGCCGACAAAGGCGGCGATCTCGGCATCGACCGCGCCGGTCTTGTCGGGCGTGCCGGCGAGCCCCGGCGCGATCGAGGCGGTGATGCGACCACGCCACGGATAGGCCGGCTGCAGGCCCCAGCCATAGGGATCGGTCAGCGCGTTGTCGGGGGGAATATCCATCATCAGGAAGGGATAGAAGGTGACGCCGAGGCCGCGCGCCTTCAGATCGGTGATGGCGCGGACGACGCTCGCATCGGAGGGCGTGCCGCCAAAGGCCGGGCGACCATCGATCTGACTGACCATGCGGGCGGCGGCGCGGGAAAGACCCGAAACACTCCATTCCGTCGGGCTGGTCGCGGTGCCATGCGCCTCGACGCGCGGCGTCACGCTGCAATGACCGGCGCTCAGATCGTCGCCGAACCACGACACAGTCAGCGCGGCGCGCTCGAGGCGCGGGCAGAGCGCCTGCATCTCGTCGATCGAGGCCTGCCAATCGGTCGCCGCGCCATTGACGTGGCGGTTGATCGTCCGCCTTTGCCCGGCGCCGGCGCTCTCATGCACGGGCAGCGGGTCATAGGCGAATTCCGAGGCACCGGGGATGATGACGAAGGCGCGGATATCCGCCTCGATGCCGCCCACGGGACGGAAAATCTCGAAGGCGAGCTGCGGCAGGCGGTTGCCGTAATCGCTGATCGGCAGCCGTTCAAACACGATCATCGCCCTGCCGCGATAGGCCGGCGTCAGCGAGCCACCCTGCTTGGCCTCGATCAGGCTGTCGGCCGGCTGGTCTTCGTGACCGAGATAGAGGCGATACTGGACGTCGGAAAGGTCGATCTCCTCGCCATCGGCCCAGCAGCGCCCGATCCGCGCAATCGGCCCCTCGCAGAGCGCCACCGCGAAATTGGCGAAATAGCTGTAGCTGACGACCGAGGGCCCGCCCTTGCCGCCGCCCTCCTCGCTGCGGACCTCCTCGAAGCGCGTCGCCCAGATCACCTGGCCGGAGAGGCGGGCGCGGCCATAGACGCGCGGGATCGCGGCGCCCTCTTCCGAGCGCTGCACGTTCAGATCCGCGAGCCGCGCGCCCTCGACCGTCTGGCCGAACAGCGCCTGGTCGACGGCATAGCCGGCGAGCGCGCCGGCGGCAGCACCGATCGTGGCGCCGATCGGCCCGAACAGGCCGCCGAGCGCGGCGCCGGCCGCCTGGAGAACGAGGGTCGCCATCAGTCGGTCACTCCCGGAAATTGGAAGGCAAAGGCGATGCGCCGCCGCCACCAGGGCGAAAGGCTCGCCAGCGCCACGGCGGCGCCGTCATGGGCGTGGATGAAGCGATCGGGCGCGACCAGGATCGCCGCATGTTTCGCCGGCAAATGATCCCGCCAGCGAAAGAGCAGCAGATCGCCCGGCCCCGCCCCGGCTGGCGCGATCGGCGCCATGTGCCGCCCGGCCGCCTCGGCCAGCGTCTCCGCGCCGCGCGCCTCGGCCCAATCGGGCGTATAGCCCGGCACGGCCTCGGGCTCGCCGCCATAAAGCTCACGCCAGACCCCGCGCACCAGGCCGAGACAATCGCAGCCGACATGGATGAGCGAGGCCTGATGGCGATAGGGCGTGCCGCGCCATGCGAGCGCGGCGGCGATGACGGCCTGGCGTGAGGGCATGAGGATCATCCCGGTTCTGTTCGTGATCGCGCGCGAGAAGGAGACGAGCCGGCCACTGGCCGTTCAGACCACCACCGGCCCGCCATCATTGTCGCCGCCGCTGCGGGCATAGCCGAGGCTGAAATCATTGCCGGGCATGTGGGGAAACCCACGGAAATTCAGCGTATTGGCGAATTTCTCCCGGCAGGTCGCAAAGCGCTTGTCGCAGCCGGCGACGATCTCGAACGCGTCGCCGGCAGCGATCGCGCCGCTCATCGCAGTCCAGAACTCGACCGTCACGACGCCCTCGACCAGGCGATGCGTTTTCACCACGCCGCCGCGCCCGGCATTGGCGCCGGAGAGCCAGCGGACCGTCCCGCGTTCGAACCAGCCGGCGGCGAAGCCGTCGAGGCCCGAGACGGTCATCCGCCGTCCACCCTCGGCCGCGAGCACTATGGCCGAGACCGTGAACGGCCCGAGATCGACGCCGCAGCGCTGATCGCCGAGATCGGCATCGCAGGCGGCGCGAAAGCTCCGCCCGCGCGGCGCGTCGAGTGCCGCCATCAGGCCCCGGATCTCGACGCGGAAGGCGCCATCCTCGCGCACAACCTCGCCGACATGGCCGACGCGCAGCAGCAGCCTTTCGCCGACATCCGACCAGTTGACCAGAAAGGTCTCGATCCGCGCGTGATCATAGGTTCCGGCGGCGAGCTCGTCCTCGGAGAGCCGGTCTGAGACCAGTGCACCCGCGACCTCCATGCCGCCCGTGGCGAAGCCCGCTTCCGCCGTCGCCTCGCTCGCGGCAAAGCCGGTCGCCGCCTCGAACGTGGTGCCGTCGAGGACGAGGTCGCGGTCATGATCGGTGAAGCCGAGCGCCGTGCCGTCCTTCCGCGTCACGCGCCAGCAATGGCAGAGCATCGTCGTCTCGCCGGCGAGATGGGCGGCGAGCCCTTCGCTGAGCGTCCTCACGGGCGGATCTCCACGATCGGGATCGACGGGATCTCGCCGGCCTCGAAGGCGGCGAGGTTGATGGTGAGCTGGTCGGTATCGAAGCGGACCGGCACGTCGAAGCGGAAGCCGGCCGTGACCGCCAAACCCGCCGCCGGCTCGTGGCCGGGCAGGAAGGTGACGCGGCCAGTCGTGGGATCGATGGCGAATGCCGCGCCCTCGACCTGCTCGACGCCATCGACCGCGACGCGGACCGAGCCCGCGACGGGCTTGGCGATGGCGCGCACATAGGGCGCATGCGCGCCGCCATAGGTCTTGGCGAGCTGGAACGCCGCCGTCGCGCCGTCTCCTATGCCGATCGGCTGGTCGAGCGGCGTCGGCTCGGCGCCCGGCGGGCCGGAGGCGTCATCCGTCCGGTCGCGCCAGCGAAAGCCGAACAGCCGGCCGCGCCGCTCCTCGAAGAAGGCGATCACGGCATGGATATCGGCGAGCGAGCGCACGCCATAGCCGGCTTCATAGCGCCGCCGCGATTGCGCCCAGCGCGCATTGCGCACCTCGGCGCCGGAGCCGAGCGCAACGATCTCCGTCTTCCGCTCCGGCCCGCCGGACGACCCGAACGCGATCGCCGTGGGAAAGCGGATTTCGTGGAAGGATGGGATGAGTGGCATGGAAATCTCGCCTGCTTGCTGGTTTCGCCATGGCCCGTCGGCCGACATGATCTGCACGATTGGCCCGGACGCCCGGCACAAGACGCCGGCCCGCCCTCTCTCCCGCAAAGCGGGGGAGAGCTGGAGAGGGGGCTTGCCGCCGTGACATCGGGCGGTTCGACATAGCCCCCCACGGACCGAGCGCGTGGCCCCCCTCCCCGACCCTCCCCCGCAAGCGGGAGAGGGAGAAGAACGAGCGCCCCGCCCGGCCGGTGTGCAGCCCAGCCCGACATGGCTGCGGCCGGAATGAAGCCCGGCCCGCGATGCCACCGCCCCACATGAAGCGCGCGATCCGCCCTCTCTCCCGCGAAGCGGGGGAGAGCTGGAGAGGGGGCCTGCCGCCGTGACATGGGGCGGTTCGACACAAACCCGAGAGACCGTGCGTGTGGACCCCCTCCCCGACCCTCCCCCGCAAGCGGGAGAGGGAGAAGGAAGCGGTGCGCGTCGGGCCCGTCCGGCCCACCTAAAGCCCGCGCCGGCCGCGGCCGACGGCGCGGGCGAGCGTCGCCGCGACCTGGGCTTCGGATCTGCGGAAGCTCGCGACATCCTGTGTCTGGATCGCGACATTGACGGTCACCGCCCGGCCGCCGCCCGCGGCGACGCCGAGGCTGCCATCGGCGCCGCGCTTCAGCGGCATGATCGCCTCCGCGCCGGCCTCGCCCATCAGTCCGAGCCCGCCGCCGAGCGGAAAATAGGTCGGGCTCGCCACCACGCCGCCATCGGCGAACGGCACCACGCCGCCCTTGGCGAAGGCCGTCGTGGCGATGCCGCCGATCAGGCTGCCGAGCCCGCTCGAAAGCGGCTTCAGCGCCGCGTTGAGCGCAATGGACGAGATGCTGAGCGCGAGGCCCTTCAGCACATCGTCGAAATCCTTGCCGCCCGTGACCGCGCTGCGAAACGCCCGCGTGATCGCGGCGGAGAAGCCGTCGGCCCGCCGCGCGAGATCATCGAGCGACGCCTCGAAGGGCGCGGTATCGGCCGAAATGGTGACGGAGAGTTCGTCGATCGGAGTGGGCATTCGGACCTCGTGTGGCAGGGCCGTGAAGGAAATACGGGCGCGCCTCGCGCCTCAATCCGGAAACCGCCGCGCCAGGTCCTCGAAGGCGGCGCGGTCCATCGGCTGGTGCGTCCGGCCGGACAGGCCCTCGATCGCGGCGGCGAGTTCGCGCGGGGTCAGCGCCCAGAAATCGCGGCTCGACAGCCTGAGCACGCCGAAGCCGATCGCCATCGCGTCGCGCCAGGGGAACGGGCGCACCATCATGCGGCCTCGCCGAAGGTCGCGGTGAGCAGGTGGGCGACGATGCGCGCGAAGCCGGCCGCGCCTCCCTCCGCCCGCATGGCCGCCACGGCGTCGTCGTCAATATCGGCCCCCGCCCCGCGCAGGCCGGCGCCGATGATGCGGATCGCGTCGCGCGCGGCGAGCCTGCCGGCGCCGAAGCGGGCTGCGAGCGCGGAAAGATCCTCCGCGCCGAACGCCGCCTCCAGCTCGGCCAGCGCGCCGAGCGTCAGGCAGAGCACATGCCTCTGGCCGTCGAGAACGGCCTCGACCTCGCCCCTGATGCGGTTCGCCATGGCTCACCCCGCCACAAAGGTGAGCGCACCGGCCGATTCCAGCGCGATCTCATAGGTGAGCGCGCCGTCATGCTCGCCGGCATAATCGAGCGCGGTGATCTGGAACGGCCCGGACAGTGTGCCGAAATCGGGCACGATCATCTGGTAGTCGCGGATCGTGCCGTCGAAGAAGACGGTGCGGAACGCGGCGTCGCTCGCCTGATCGCGAAAGATGCCGGAGCCGGCAATGCTGGCGCGGCGCACGCCGGCGCCGGCGAGCAGTTCGCGCCAGCGGCCGGCGGAATCCGTATCGGTGATGTCGACCGTCTCGGCATTGAGCGCGATGCGCCGCGTCCTGAGCCCGGCGACGGTCGTAAACGCCCCGCCGCCGCTGGTATCGATCTTGAGCAGGAGATCCTTGCCCTTCTGCGCGGTCATGGCCGCTCCTTTCTGGTCGGAAGCAGGCCTCGGCCTGCGCTATCGTGGAACATCATCGATTCACGCGAAGGTCCGTCATGACGGCACTCGATCTCGTCCGCGGCGGCCTCGCCGATATCCCCTTCATCATGGCGACCGAGCGCCGCCCCGGTTTCGAGGCGCTGGTCGGGCGCTGGGAGGAGGCGCAGCACCGCGCCGCCATGGCCGAGGCGCGCTATGCCTATTTCATCGGCCAGCTCGACGGCGCGCCGGTCGGCTTCGCGCTGCTGCGCGACTGGGATTCACCCGAGCAGGTGACGCTGATCAAGCGCATCGCCATGGCCGAGCCCGGCCGGGGCCATGGCAAGGCCTTCCTCGCCGCGCTGCTCGACCGGGTCTTCGGCGAGACGCAGGCTTTTCGGCTGTCGCTCGGCCATTTCCCCGAGAACACCCGCGCCCACCGCGCCTATGAGGCCGCCGGCTTCCAGACCGAGGGCATCACGCGCGGCAGCGCCTTCTTCCATGGCGACCATCGCGACGAGACCATCATGGCGATCCTCCGCCCGGACTGGGAAGGACTGCGCGCTCATCCCTCCACCAGGGCGGCGAGCTGAACCACGCCGTGCTGCGTCAGCCCGTCGGGGTCGCGGCGGACCTCGGCATAGGTGACGCGGAGCAGCACCAGTTGATGCGTGTCGAGCGCCAGCGGCGCGTCGTGCAGGATGCGCATCACCACGCCGGCGATCGTCCAGGCCTCGCGTTTTCCCGCGGCGCGCGACCAGACATGTAGGGAAAGGCGGATATCGCCGCCCGCCTCCGTGCCGCTCGACCAATCCGCCTGCCCGGCATCGCCGAGGGTCAGATAAGGAAAGGCCGTGCCGCGCGGCGCGACATCATGGATGCGCGCGCCCACGAGGGCGGCGAGATCGAGATCGGTGCGCAGCCGCGCGATCAGGGCCGTCTGCAGGTCGAGCGCGGCGATCATGGGTCTCTCCTTCGAAGCCTGGCGATGGCCGGCCCGACCAGCGGATTGGCCGGCCGGTCGAGCGCGCCGAATTCGCGCGCGAAAAGCTCCGGCGCGGCGACAAGCAGGGAAGCCGAACGGCTGGTACGCGCACCGAGCGACGTCGCGAGCCGAAACTGCCCCTCTCCCCCTCTCCCCCCTTCGGGGAGAGAGGGCTGGCTGAGGGCTTCATCAGGGGCGGAAACCGCGCCCGCAGACGCAAGCCGTGCCGTCGCCGCCCCCCTCTCCCCGAAGGGGGGAGGGTAAGGGAGGGGGCCCCCACGATCAGTCAGCGGGAGGTCATCAAAGACAGAGACCTGGCCGAAGGACCCCTCTCCCGCTCTCCCCCCTGCGGGGAGAGAGGGCTGGCTGAGGGCTTCATCAGGGGTGGAAACCGGGACCGCAGACGCAAGCCGTGCCGTCGCCGCCCCCCTCTCCCCGAAGGGGGGAGGGTAAGGGAGGGGGCCCCCACGCTCCGGCGGTGGGAGGTCATCAAAGACAGAGATCTGGCCCGCCGCCCCCTCTCCCGCTCTCCCCCCTGCGGGGAGAGAGGGCTGGCTGAGGGCTTCATCGGCGGCGGAAACCGGGACCGCAGACGCAAGCCGTGCCGTCGCCGCCCCCCTCTCCCCGAAGGGGGGAGGGTAAGGGAGGGGGTCCCCACGCTCCGGCGGTGGGAGGTCATCAAAGACAGAGATCTGGCCCGCCGCCCCCTCTCCCGCTCTCCCCCCTGCGGGGAGAGAGGGCTGGCTG